>NZ_JBSSFM010000001.1:7500-4807500 GCF_054062655.1 Mesorhizobium sp. USDA 4775 | reverse complement strand
GCCCTGGTTGTTCTGGCGGCCGGTCTCGGGATCCTTCGGGTCGGGCTCGGCGGCACCGGGGCCAGGATTGTCCGAGGAGAAGTTCGGCGCGCCCTTGCGCATCGGCACCAGCGCCGCCGGCGGCTGTGTCGCCGACAGCAGACGGCCCTGCGCCGAGAAGCGGTAGATGTTGGGGCCATATTCGTCGGAGATGAACATCGAGCCGTTGGGCAGCCGCACGATCGCCTCGTTGTCGAGGGCGAGCTTGCCATTGGTGGCGGCGGGCAGCATCGGCATGTCGCCGGTGGCGGCGCGCACATCCGACAGCGGGTCGAGCCCGGTGGCATTGGCGCCCTTGTCGTCGGTGAGCAGCATGGTGTCGGTGAGCGTCGCCTTGACTTCGTTCTGTTCCTGGCCAGCGGAGCCTGCTGCTGCCGGCGTGAACTCGATGCCGATCGTGTTGAGGCGCGGCCGGTAGTCGGTGGTGCCGGCGACATTGTAGCCGCGATCCGGCAGCAGCCAGAGCGACCCCTTGTAGGTGCCCGCATCATGCGTCCAGCTCGATGTGTCGATCGCCATGCCGGAACCCGAGCCGAACGTCTCGCCGAATTTGTCGCGCTGTGCGGCAGGGATGCGGCCGACGCCGACCAGGCCCTTGTTGACGAGGCCGCCTGCTGTCGTGGTGCTGTCGGCGAGCGCCGGCGTGAGAGCGGTGAACAAGGCCAGCGCGATCCCGAGCGAGGCGGTTCGGTGCAGGTGTTTCATGGATGATCCTCTTTGTGAAAGATGTGCCGGGGCGGCCGAAAAGCTGAAAGAGGCGGTACATCGATGATGCCGCGCGCCGCCCCCCGAAAGCGGTCTACGGCGCGAACATGATGCTTGCGTGACAGTGCGGCATGCCTGCCCGCCGGCGTGTTCGCCGGCCGAAAAAACACCCGCTCGGATGCGCAAGTGCAGTACTGGACACTTATGTCTAGTGCGTATATGTTGCTGCCTCGGACGCATTGGGAGGGAAGCCTTGAAGTCGCACTACCGTGCAGTCGTCATCGGGGGCGGGGTGGTCGGCGCCTCGGTGCTCTACCACCTGACGCGGTTCGGCTGGTCCGATGTGGCGCTGATCGAACGTGCGGAACTGACGGCCGGCTCGACCTGGCATGCGGCTGCCGGGTTTCATGCGCTCAACGCTGATCCCAACGTCGCGGCGCTGCAGGATTACACCATCAAGCTCTATCGCGAGATCGAGGCCGAATCCGGCCGGGATATCGGCTTGCACATGACCGGCGGCGTCAACATGGCCAGCGATCCCCAGCGCTGGGAATGGCTGAAATCGGCATGGGCGGTGTTCCAGTCGGTCGGCATCGAAACCGCCCGGCTGGTGACGCCCGACGAAATCAAGGAAATCTGTCCGATTGTCGACGTCACTGGCGTGCTCGGTGGTCTCTACGATGCCAATGAGGGTCATCTCGACCCCTATGGCACGACGCATGCCTATGCGGGTGCCGCCAAGAAGCGCGGCGCCGACGTGATCCTGCGCAACCGTGTCGCCGAGTTGAAGTCTCGCGCGGACGGCCATTGGGACGTCGTCACGGAGCAGGGCACCATCATCGCCGAGCATGTCGTCAACGCCGGCGGGCTGTGGGCAAAGCAGCTCGGCCGCATGGCCGGCGTCGACCTGCCGGTGACGCCGATGGAGCACCATTATTTCGTCACCGAGGACATTCCCGAGATCGCCGCTCTCGACCGGGAGCTTGGCCTTGCGGTCGATCTCGACGGCTTTTCCTACCTGCGCCAGGAGCGCAAAGGCGTGCTGCTCGGCGTCTACGAGCAGAACCCCAAGCATTGGAACATGGACGGCGCGCCATGGGACTACGGCATCGAGCTGATCCCGGAGGACATAGACCGCATCAGCCCCGAACTCGCCAAGGCGCATGAGCGCTTTCCCTGCCTGGCGAGCGCCGGCGTCCGCAAATGGGTCAACGGCGCTTTCACCTTTACCCCCGACGGCAATCCGATCGTCGGACCGGTGCGCGGCCTGAAAAACTACTGGGTCGCCTGCGGCGTCATGGCCGGCTTCAGCCAGGGCGGCGGTGTCGGCAAATCGCTGGCCGAATGGATGATCCACGGCGAGCCGCAGGCCGACATTTTCGGCATGGACATTGCCCGCTACGGCGCCTTCGCCGCCAACCGCGAATATCTCAGACAAACGACGCGGCAATTCTATGCGCGCCGTTTCGTCATGACTTTCCCCAATGAGCGGCTGCCGGCGGGCCGGCCCTTGAAACGCCCCGGCGCCTATGACGGGATGAGTGCGGCGGGCTGCGAATGGACGGCGTCGTGGGGGCTGGAAATCCCGGCCTATTTCGCACCGATGGGCTTTCGCGAGAACACCACGCTCAAGCGCTCCAACGCCTTCGACATCGTCGGCGATGAAGCGCTGCAGGTCCGGCGCACCGCCGGTCTCGTCGATATCTCGGCCTATGCGCGCTATTCCGTGTCGGGGCCAAGTGCACAGGCATGGCTCGACCGGCTGCTGGCCTGCAGGCTGCCGAAGGCGGGACAGGCGCGGCTGGCGCCGATGCTCGGGCCGGATGGACGGCTGAAGGGCGACCTCACCGTGATCAACTGGCCCGACGGCGACTATTGGCTGATGGGCTCCTACTATCTCAGGGAATTCCACATGCGCTGGTTCGAGAGACAGGCAGGAGAGGGCGTCACGGTCACCGACATCTCGGACGCGACGGGCGGCTTCCTGCTGACCGGGCCAAATGCGCGCAAAATCCTGGAACGCACCACGCATCAGGATGTGTGCGGCGCGGCACTGCCCTTCATGGCCTGCGGCGCGTTCGACATCGGCATGGTGCAGGCGCGGGTTGCCCGCCTCTCCATCGCGGGCGAGCTGGGCTTCGAGATCAACTGCCCGGTAACCACGCATGCGACGTTGCGTGAGACACTGCTCGCCGCCGGCGAGGATCTCGGCCTGGCCGAGATCGGCTACTACGCGCTGAATGCGCTGCGACTGGAGAAAAGCTTCGGCATCTGGTCGCGCGAATTCACGCAGGGCTACATGCCAGGCCAGACCGGCCTCGACCGGTTCATTGCCTTCGACAAGGGCGAGTTCGTCGGCCGCGAGGCGGCGCTGAAGGAGCGCAACGTTGGGGTGGCGCAACGGATCGTGACGCTGGAGGTCGACGCCGTCGATGCCGACGCCAGCGGCTTCGAGCCGGTCTGGCGTGATGGCCGGCGCGTCGGCTTCGTAACTTCGGGTGGCTTTGGCTACACGATCGGCAAGAGCGTCGCGCTGGCGTTGGTCGACGGCGATTTCGCCGAGGAGGGGACGGCGCTTTCGGTGCACATTGTCGGCGTCGAACGGCCGGCTCGCGTCATCGCGGCGTCGCCCTACGATGCCTCGGGCAGGGCGATGCGGCAATGAGGAGGATTTTCGATGGTCGATGACGCGGCACGAGACATGAGGCGCGAGCGCCGGCGTGGACGCACGGGCGAGGCCGGCAGCGAAAGCAGCCGCCGACCCAACTACCGGTCGTTGAAGAACCCGTTCCTGCCGCAGCCGATCTTTTCGGATGACCAGGTGGCTTCCATCCACGACACGGCGCTGCGCGTGCTGGAGGAACTCGGCATCAAGGTGCTCTTGCCGCAGGCGCGGGAGATTTTCGCCCGCGCCGGTGCGTTTGTGGACCCGGACACCGACATGGTGCGCATCGGCCGCGACATCGTGGCCGCGGCACTGGCCTCGGCGCCGAAATCAATTCCAGCGCTGGCGGGCGACCGCAGCCGCGATCTTTTGCTCGAGCTCGGCTCGATGACGTTCCTCGCCGGCGCTGGCGCGCCCAACGTCACCGATCTCGAACGCGGCCGCCGGCCGGGAACGCTCGGGGCCTTCGAGGAATTGACCAAGCTCATCCAGCATTTCGACGTACTGCACATGCTTTGCCCCTGCATCGAGCCGCAGGATGTCGACAACCGCTTACGCCACTATGCCGTCAACCGCGCGCAGCTGACGCTGTCCGACAAGTTCCCCTTTGTCTTCGCTCGCGGCACGCCGCAGGTCGAGGATGGGTTCGAGATGATCCGGCTGGCGCGCGGGCTGTCAGAGGATGAATTCCGCGCTGGCGCCCATTGCTACACCATCATCAACACCAATTCACCGCGCCAGCTCGACATTCCGATGGCGCAAGGCATCATCGACTTCGCTCGCGCCGGGCAGGTCCTGGTCATCACGCCGTTCTGCCTGGCCGGCGCGATGGCGCCGATCACGGTCGCCGGCGCGCTGACGCTGCAGCATGCCGAGGCGCTGGCCGGTCTGGCACTGGCGCAGATCGTGCGCCCGGGCGCACCCGTGCTCTACGGTTCGTTCTCTTCCAATGTCGACATGAAGTCGGGCGCTCCGGCGTTCGGCACGCCCGAGCACGTCAAGGCGACACTGGGGGCCGGCCAATTGGCGCGCTTCATCGGCCTTCCCTGGCGTTCGGGCGCCGGCAGTGCCGCCAACATTTCCGATGCGCAGGCAGCCCATGAGTCGCAGTTCGCCCTGTGGGGCTCGGTGCTTGCCGGCGCCACCGTCTGTATTCACGCAGCGGGCTGGCTGGAAGGTGGCCTGAGTGTCTCTTTCGAGAAGCTGATCACCGACATCGAGGCGGTGCAGTCGATTGCCGAGCTTTGCGCGGCAACGCCTGGCGACGACGACGCGATCGGTTTCGAGGCCATCGCCGAAGTGCAGCCGGGCGGGCATTTCTTCTCGGCCGGCCACACCATGGCGCGCTACCGCACCGCATTCTATGAGCCACTGGTGGCCGACTGGTCGAATTTCGGCAACTGGACGCAAAGCGGATCAAAGACCGCCAGCGAGCGCGCCACCGGCATCTGGAAACGCATCCTTGCCGATTTCGAGCCGCCCGCTTCGGCTGCCGCCACCGCCGGAGTGCTCGACGAATACGCGCGGCGCACCGAAGAGGGCGGCGCGCCACCGGTGTCGTGAGGAGCGAGCTTTCGCGAGACACCCGGTCCTTGCCGCGACTTTCGCGGCGTGACCGGTGCCGGGGTCATTGGCAAGCGGTGCACGCCGTGCAGAAATGCGCTTCATGCGCGAAGCCCTGATCGCCTTGGTGATTTTCCTGTGCCTGGCGGCGGCGCCGCTGGCCAGCATGGCGATATGGCCGAGGCTGCCGGCCAGGCATCGCGACGACGACACGAACAATGTCGTGCGGCTCGCCGCCAATCTGTTCGGCGTCATGACCTCGCTGGTGCTCGGCCTGATGATCAATTCGGCCAAGAACACCTTCGAATCGATTGATCACAATGTGCACGCCTATGCGACGGAGCTCATCCTGCTCGACAGGACATTGCGCCAGTACGGGCCGGAAGCCGATGCGGTGCGCCAGCCGCTGGTCGCTTATGTGCAGCGGGTGGTGGCCACCTCGTCGCAAAACAGTGAAACGACTCTCGTCGCCAACCAGCTGTCCGAACATCTTTTGACGGAGATCGGCACGCGGCTGAACGCGCTGACGCTGTCCGATGCGACGCATGGCCCGCTGTTGCAGGATGCGCGTCAGCGCCTGCAGAAGGTGCTGGAAATGCGCTGGGTGCTGATCGAACAGTCGGAGGGCGCTATCCCCTGGCCGCTGATTGCCATGCTGGTTGCGTGGCTGGCGCTGATCTTCGCTAGTTTCGGGTTCAGGGCGCCGAAGAATGTGATCACGCTTGCAACCTATGTCGTCTCGGCCGCGCTGATTGCCGGGGCGATCTACTTGATCCTCGACATGGACGTGCCGTTCTCCGGCCCGATCCAGATTTCGCCGGCACCGCTGGAGCGGGCATTGGCGGAATTGCAGCGGTGATGCGGAACCGGCGGCATTCCCGAGCATTCATGGGAATGAACCACGGAGGACGACATGGGTTTCGACCAGTATCACGAACCGCCTGAAGACCTGTCGCAGAAGGTGCGGACCTTTGCCCGCATGATCACCTCACTGATCGAGGAGGCGGAAGCGATTGGCTGGTACGAACAGCGCATCTCGGTGGAGAAGGATCCGCAAGCGCGGGCCATCATGCAGAACGCGCAAGGCGAGGAGTTCAAGCATTTCGGGATGGACCTGGAATTCCTGCTGCGCCAGAAGAAGGATTGGCGGGCGGAATTGAAGGAAATCCTGTTCACCACGGGCGACATCGTCAAGGCCGGCGAGCGGGGCGAGAAGAAGGTGGATTGATAGCCTGCGCCATCAATCGCTGTCGCGCGCGACCAGCTCCAGCGGCCAGACTTCGTGGATGATACGCGGGCCTTCCGGGCCGGCGAAGGCGGGAAGCGAGGCCAGCAGCATTTCGGCCAGGCGCCGGCCCATCGGCTCCAGCGCCGGACGGAAGGCGGTCAGCGCCGGGGAAAAATAGCGGCAGAGCGGCGTGTCGACGATGACGGTCACCGCGATGTCGTGGCCCGGCCGGATGCCCATCTCGGCCAGCGCCTTGCAGCCGCCGAGGGCCATGGCGTCGTTGTTGAAGATGATGGCTGTCGGCCGGTCCTTTGCCAACATCACGCGCGGCGTCACCTGGTAGCCGCCGGCCTCATTGATGAAGCCGTCGGCGATAAGCGCGGGGTCGACCTCGATGCCGTGCCGCTTCAGGGCTTTGCGGTAGCCGTCGAGGAACAGATGGCTGAAATTGAGATTGAGGGAAGGGCGGATGGCGGCAATGCGGCGGTGGCCGCGCGCCACCAGGCGGTCGACTGCGTCGCTGCCTGCCTGCTCGAAATCGAGGTCGAGCGAGGGATAGGTCTTGCCGCCGCTGCGGCTGCGGCCGAGCGTGGCGAAGGGGAAGCCGACCTGTGTGAGATAATCGATGCGCTCGTCCTGGCGCCGCGTCCAGGCCAGCAGCACGGCATCGGCGCGGCGGGTCTCGACGACGCGGCGCAGGCGCTCCTGCTGATAGTCGCCCGGCGCGCCCATCACCACGGTCAGGTCGAGCCCGCTTTCGGCAAGGCGGCCCTGGACCCCGATCAGGAAGGGAATGAAGAACGGTTCGCCATATTGCTGGTCGCCGGGATGCGGCTGCAGCATGAAGGCGATCGAATGGGTCGCGCCTTGCCTGAGACTGCGGCCGGACTGGTTGGGTGAATAGTTCAGCTTCTTGGCGGCGTCGAGCACGCGCTGGCGCGTGTCGGCATTGACGTCGGCGCGGCCGTTCAGCGCCCGCGATACGGTGCCGATCGAAATGTTCAGGTGACGCGCTAGGTCGTGGATGCTGGACGCCAAAGACTTTCTCCCCCGAGCTTCGCTAGCATTGGCCGGTGCCGAGGCCAAGGCGAAAGACGATTTTCGCGAGCGGCCAATTGACATTCTACGCTATCGGGTGTGTTGTCGTAAACGTTTACGGAAAAACGTTTACGGTGATGCCGTGGATGCCGTGACGATCGGTCTGGAGGGACCGAGCGGAGGAGGAACGCCGGATGATGAATGTCGTCCTCGTCGGCTGCGGCGCGATGAGCAGGCAATGGCTCGATGCCGCGAGGCAGATCGATGGGCTTGCCATTGTCGGCCTTGTCGACCTCGACGCCGAGCGGGCGAAGGCGAGGGCGCACGAATACGACCTCACCGGCATCGTCATCGGCACCAGCCTTGACGCGGTGCTCTCCCAGACCAGGCCCGACGCGGTGTTCGATGTCGTCGTTCCCGCTGCCCGGCGCGAGGTCGCGCTTTCGGCCTTCGCCCACAATTGCCATCTCTTGACCGAAAAGCCGCTGGCCGACAGTCCTGAAAACGCGCGCGCCATCGTCGATGCGGCTCGCCAGGCCGGGCGCATCCATGCCGTCGTGCAGAATCGCCGCTACGTCGCCAATGTCAGGCGCATCCGCCGCTTCCTGGACTCCGGCGCCATTGGCGCGGCGACCAGCATCCATGCCGATTTCTTCGTCGCGCCGCATTTCGGCGGCTTTCGAGAGGAGATGGCGCATGTGCTGCTGCTCGACATGGCCATCCACACTTTCGACGCCGCCCGCTACATGGCCGGCGGCGAGCCGGCTGGTGTCTATTGCCAGGAATGGGAGCCGGCCAATTCCTGGTACCGGCAGGGCTCGTCGGCAAGCGCGGTCTTCGATCTCGGCGGCGGCAAGGTCTTCACCTATGCCGGTTCCTGGTGCGCCGACGGCTTCCGCACCAGCTGGGAAGGCAGCTGGCGCATCGTCGCCGAGCGCGGCAGCCTCATCTGGGACGGCCATGACCTCTTGAAGGCGGAGGTGGTGGCGACGGGCCGCGATGGGCTGTTCGCCAAGACCCAGCCGATCGACGTGCCGCCGCTCGATCCAGCCGACCGCGTCGGCGGTCATCTCGGCATCATAAGGGATTTCATCCACGCCATCGAGACCGGGACCGAGCCGGAGACGCGCGGCACCGACAACATCAAAAGCCTGGCCATGGTTTTCGGCGCGATCGAGAGCGCCGAAACCGGACGCCGCGTGGCGATTTCATAGGAACACGATGATGCCAAACCCGCTTCTCGACATCAGGATCGGCACCATGGTGCGGGCTAACCTCGACGACCCGGCGGCGTATATCAAGCAGATCCTGCCGCTCGGCTTCGAGAGCATCCAGCCCTTCTTCTGGCAGACGCTGGGCGGCAAGGATCTTCCACGCCTTGCCGGCGAAATCCGCGACGCGATCGGCGATGCCGATGTCACGGTCTCGTCCATCGGCGTCTTTGGCAATCCACTGGAGAGCGGCGAGGTCGATCGCGGCGTGCTCGCGGCCTGGGAAACGGTCATCGACAATGCGCATCTGTTCGGCACTTCCATGGTCAGTGGCTTCACCGGGCGCCTGCGCGGCAAGAAGCTGACCGACAGCCTGCCGCGCTTTCGCGAAGTGTGGGGGCCGCTGGCCAGGCGCGCCGCCGACAAGGGCGTGCGCATCGCCTTCGAGAATTGCGCCATGGACGGCAATTGGGCGGCCGGCGACTGGAACATCGCCCACAATCCGGACGCCTGGGAGCTAATGTTCAACGAAGTGCCGGACGAGGCTCTCGGGCTCGAATGGGAACCCTGCCACCAGCTCGTCTATCTGATCGATCCGATCCCGCAGATCCGCAAATGGGCGCCGCGCATCTTCCATGTCCATGGCAAGGACGCCACCGTGCGCTGGGATGTCATCCGCGAGCACGGCGTGTTCGGCCGTCTGCCTTTCGTACAGATGCGCACGCCCGGCTTCGGCGACAGCGACTGGACGCGGGTGATCAGCGAATTGCGGCTGGCCGGCTACAAGGGCGCCATCGACATAGAGGGTTGGCACGACCCGGTCTATCGCGACGCTCTCGAGATCACCGGCCAGGTCCGGGCGCTGGAGTATCTCAAGCAATGCCGGGGAGGCGCCAGCTACCTGCAAAATCCGACGTGAGGACAAATTTGGTGAGAGGATTGGCCGGCGGAGGAGCCGGTTCGTAAGTGGCGAAGCAATCGTCAAGAGCCCCTCGGCTGACGAGGGAAACAATGGGAGGACAAGTGCATGAGCATCGCGATCAGAACGACACTTCTGCGCACGACCGTCGTGGCCGCCGCCACGGCGCTTTGCGCCGCAATCTCGACCTTGCCGGCACGGGCGCTCGACGCCCAGTGGTGCAAAGATGTCCATATCCGCTTCTTCGTAGGCGGCGCCGAGGGCGACGCTTTCGGCACCATCGTCTACAATGGCGCCAAGCAGGCGGCGGCCGACCTCGGCCCGAAAGTCGACTACATCTTCTCCGGCTGGGACGTCGAAAAGATGGTGCAGCAATTGCGCGAGGCGGTCGCGGTCAAGCCCAACGGCATCGCCATGATGGGCCATCCAGGCGAAGACGCGATCATGCCGCTGGCGGAGCAGGCGCATAAGGACGGCATCAAGATGATGTACCAGAACGTGCCGGTGCCGAAGGTGACGGCGGCGTTCGGCGGCGGCTATGTCGGCGCGCAGCAGGAGCAGCAGGGCCGCGCGCTCGGCGCCGAGGCGTTCAAGCTGGCCGGGCTGAAATCCGGTGACAAGGCGATCATGATCGGGCCATTCGACAATGAGAGCCGGGGCGCACGCGAGCGTGGGACGGTCGCCGCCCTGAAAGAGGCCGGCGTCGATGTCGTGCAAATCAATTCCGCAACCGAGTGGGCCGCCGATCCGAACCTCGCCATCCCGGTGATCACCGCGGCGTTGCTCAACAATCCGGGTGTCAAGGCGGTCGGCTATCCCGGCGGCCAGATGCTCGGCAATGTGCCGACCTACATGCAGGCCGCGGGTCGGAAGCCCGGCGACATCTTCAATTTCGGCTTCGACACCAGCCCGCAGATCGTCGAGGGCTTCAAGGGTGGCTGGGTGCAGCTGACAGCCGACCAGCAGCCATTCATGCAGGGCTATCTGCCGATCCTCAGCCTCTGCCAGCAAGTGGTGCTGGGTCTGGCGCCGATGAATGTCGACACCGGTGCCGGCTTCGTCACGCCGCAGAACTATGAGATCGTCTCAGAGCTCGCCAAGCAGGCGTTGCGCTGACCTCCCAAGGCTGCCGGTCGGGTTGGACCCGGCCGGCAGGACCGCCGGCAAAGGGCCGGCATGTTACAATGAAAGCGAGGATCCGATGGCCGAACGCATCATCGAACTGCGCGATATCACGAAATCCTACGGTCAGGTCTATGCGCTGGGCGGCGTCAATCTCAGCGTTGACCGTGGCGAGGTGGTCGGCCTCATCGGCGACAATGGCGCCGGCAAGTCGACGCTGATCAAGATCCTGTCCGGCGTGGTCAGGCCGACCAGCGGCGACATCCTCGTGCGCGACAAGCCGGTGAACGGCTGGAGCGCGGCACGCTCGCGCGACGCCGGCATCGAGACGGTATTCCAGGACCGGGCGCTGGCCGTGCAGCAGACCATCGTGCGCAACATCTTCATGGGCCGCGAACTGACCGGCTTCATGGGCTGGCTGAAAGTCAACAAGGAGATCGAGGAGGCGAGCCGGCTGATGCGCGAGATCGGCTTCACCTCGAAAGTGTTCACGCCGCACTCGATCGTCGGCCAGCTGTCGGGCGGCGAACGCCAGGGCGTGGCGATCGCGCGAGCCATCTACAAGCAGGCCGAGCTGATCATCCTCGACGAGCCAACGACGGCGCTGTCGCTGACCGAGACCGCCAAGGTGTTCCACTTCGTGCGCCAGGTGCGGGCGAGCGGACGCTCGATCCTGTTCATCGGCCACAACATCCACCATGTCTTCGACATCGCCGACCGCTTCGTGGTGCTCGATCGCGGCAAGGTGGCGCTGACCGCCGACCGCAGCGCGGTCAAATCGGCGGAAGAGTTGATCAATTTCATGGAGGACGTCGCACATCCCGGCGGATTGCCCGGATTGCGCGAGGCCGGCGAAGCGGAGCAGCAAGCGCGATGAGCAAGACCATGGAACCCGATCTCGAAAGCCCTCTGCGCGCTCATGCCGGGTCCGCCCGCCAAGAGTGGAAACATCCGTCCGATCACTGGCTGCGCGGCTTCGTCCTCGACAACCGCGCCTCGCTCGGCACGCTCGCCGTGTTCATCGTCATGATGGCGGTGTTCATGGTCGCCAACCCGACCGTGTTCACCACCTGGTATCTCTACAGCTCGGTGCTGACGACGCTGCCCGTGGCGCTGTTCGTGGTGGTGCCGCTGGTTTTCGTCGTCACCTGCGGCGAGATCGACCTGTCGTTTCCGGCGACGATGGGCTTTGCCTCCTGGGTCTTCGCCCTGGTGGTGCAGGCCGGCTACGATCCGTTCCTCGGCATTGCGGCGGCACTCGTCACCGGCATGCTGCTCGGCTTCCTCGTCGGCTCGCTGGTCGTCTATGGCGGGCTGTCGTCGCTAATCGCCACGCTCGGCATGAATTTCCTGCTGCGCGGCCTGATCCAGATCATCAACGAGGGCAAATCGATGTCGCTGACCAGCCTCAGCGGCAGCTGGGCCTACAGGATCTTCTCCAGCCAGATCCTGGGCGTTCCGGTGCAGATCTTCTGGGCGATCGCCTTCGTCGTGCTGTCGGCGATGCTCTACAACAGGCATCGCTTCGGCGCACAGGTGAGGGTGGTCGGCGACAATCCCGACAGCGCCCAGCAGATGGGCATCGACGTCAAGCGCGTGCGGGTGAAAGTGTTCGTCTTCGTCGGCATCGGCGCCGCGATCGCCGGCACGTTCTCGGTGATGATCAACTTCACCTGGTGGCCGACCGCCGGCGACGGCTATCTCCTGCCGGTACTGGCCTCGGTGTTCGTCGGCGGCACCCCGACCTGGGGCGGCATTGGCACGGTCGTCGGCGGCGCCATCGGCGCGGTCACCGTGTCGTTCATCCAGACCGGCGTCGTGGCGGCGGGATTGAGCGGCTTCTACGTGCAGTTCTTCAACGGGCTGATCATCATCCTGTCGCTGCTCGGGCACAAGTGGAACCAGGCACGGTATCGGTGAGGAAGGCACTGCCGTTTTTGGAACGGCGCCGAGAGCTGCTCGGGAGGGCAGCTCACACCGCCGCGACGAACCCGTCCAGCACGCGTTTCTGGCCGGCCTTGTCGAAGTCGATGGTCAGCTTGTTGCCCTCGATGGCCGAGATGTTGCCGTTGCCGAATTTCTGGTGGAAGACGCGGTCGCCGACGCTGAAAGGCGACGGCTTGTCGGCGACGGATTTGGCGACCAGCTCGCCGTCGATGGTGCGGCCCTTTACGCTGGTGCGGCCGGCGCCGTAGCCCGAGTCGGTCTCGCCATAGCCGATGCGCTCAACCTGGTGGCCGGAGCGCGTGCCCCAGTTGCGGTCGGTCGCTTCGGTGCGGTTGGCCTGCGCGCGCTGCCAGCCAGGCGTCGAATAGGTGTTGGAGAAGGCGCCGGATTTTTCGGTGTTGGCGCCGACACTGTCGAAGCGCGAGGCGCCATACGGGTTCTGGCGGCCGCCACGGCCGGAGGCGAAGGAGCCGCCGCCATAGGGGTTGCCGTAGCCGCCATAGGAATTGCCGCTTTCGGCGATCTCGACATGGGATTCCGGCAGTTCCTCGAGGAAGCGCGACGGGATGGTCGATTGCCAGAGCCCATGGATCAGGCGGTTGGAGACGAACCAGATATGCAGGTTCTTCTTGGCCCGGGTGAGACCGACATAGGCCAGCCGGCGCTCTTCCTCCAGCCCGGAGCGGCCGCCCTCATCGAGCGCGCGCTGGTGCGGGAACAGGCCTTCCTCCCAGCCGGGTAGGAAGACCGTCTCGAATTCGAGGCCTTTGGCAGAATGCAGCGTCATGATGGAGACGGCGTCCTGCCCGGCATTCTGCTCGGCATCCATGACCAGCGCGACATGCTCGAGGAAGGAGCGCAGCGACTCGTACTCCTCCATCGAGCGGATCAGTTCCTTGAGGTTCTCCAGCCGGCCCGGCGCTTCGGCCGAGCGGTCGTTCTTCCACATGTCGGTGTAGCCGCTCTCCTCGAGAATGGTCTCGGCGAGCTCGGTGTGCGGCTTGGTTTCCAGCGCCTTCTGCCAGCGCTCGAAATTGGCGGCCACTTCACGCAACGCGGCGCGTGGTTTCGGCTTCAGCTCGTCGCTCTCGGCGAGATTGCCGGCGGCCTCCAGCATCGGGATGCGCAGGGCGCGCGCCGTGTCGTGGATCTGACGGATGGTGGCTTCGCCCAGGCCGCGCTTCGGCACGTTGACGATGCGCTCGAAGGCGAGGTCGTCGCCGCTGTTGGCAACGACGCGGAAGAAGGCCAGCGCGTCGCGAATTTCCATGCGCTCATAGAAGCGCGGACCGCCGATGACGCGGTAGTTGAGCCCGAGCGTGATGAAGCGGTCCTCGAAGGCGCGCATCTGGAAGGACGCGCGCACCAGGATAGCCATGTCGTTGAGATTATGCTTCTGGCGCTGATAGGCCTCGATCGTCTCGCCGATGGCGCGGGCTTCTTCCTCGGAATCCCAGGCGGCGTGGACATTGACCTTGCCGTCCTCGGGGTCGTTGCGGTCGGTGAACAGCGTCTTGCCGAAACGGCCCTCATTGTGGGCGATGAGGTGGGAGGCCGCGCCAAGGATGTGCGCGGTCGAGCGGTAGTTGCGCTCCAGCCTGATGATGGTGGCGCCCGGGAAATCCTTGTCGAAGCGCAGGATGTTGTCGACCTCGGCGCCGCGCCAGCCATAGATGGACTGGTCGTCGTCGCCGACGCAGCAAATATTGACTTTGTTTTCGCTCACGGCCGCATGCGAGCTTCGCTCGCTGGCCTCCGCGGGGGCGGTCTGGCCGGCCGACGCCAGGTCGGGCTTGCGGCCTTCGGCCGATCGCAAATCCGTCGACGTTGCCGCACGCCCGGCGTCCGGCCGCTGCGCCAGCAGGCGCAGCCACATGTACTGGGCGGTGTTGGTGTCCTGGTACTCGTCGACGAGGATGTATTTGAAGCGCCGGTGATAGTCCTTCAGCACGTCCGGATTGGCGCGGAAGATGCGGATGGGGTGGCAGAGCAGGTCGCCGAAGTCGCAGGCGTTCAGCGTCTGCAACCGCTCCTGATAGGCCTTGTAGAGTTCGCGGCCCTTGCCGTTGGCGAAGCTGCGCGCGTCGCCCTCTGCGATATCGGCCGGACCTTGCCCCTTGTTCTTCCAGCCATCGATCATCTGGGCGAACTGCTTGGCCGGCCAGCGCTTGTCGTCGAGGCCCTCGGCCTGGATCAGCTGCTTGATCAGCCGCACGACGTCGTCGGTGTCGAGGATGGTGAAGTCGGAACGCAAGCCTGCAAGCTCGGCATGACGGCGCAACAGCTTCACGCCGATCGAGTGGAAGGTGCCGAGCCAGGGCATGCCCTCGACATTGCCTTCACCGATCAGGATGCCGATGCGCTGCTTCATCTCGCGCGCGGCCTTGTTGGTGAAGGTCACGGCCAGGATCTGCGACGGGAAGGCCTTGCCGGTGGCAAGGATGTGGGCGATGCGGGTGGTGAGCACACGCGTCTTGCCGGTGCCGGCGCCGGCCAGCACCAGAACCGGGCCTTCGGTGGTCTCCACCGCCAGCCGCTGTTCGGGATTGAGGCCCTTCAGATAGTCAGGTGCACTGTTCTGGCCGCTGCGGGCAGCCATGGCGCGCGCGGCAATGCCCGACGGGGCCGTCGGCCGCGCATTGGGTTCGTCGAAAAAGGGCATGTCTTCGGAAAAGCCGGACATCTTCCCCCGAATGTAGTGATTCGGCAGGGAAAGACCAGAACTGTCTACGTTTTGTTCCGGGTAAAATGCCGGATATCGCGGTTCACGCCTTGCGGTAACCGAGGGCGACGAAAAATCGATGGCCGAAGGAGCGTGCCTCGTCCGTCATCACCGCGCCCAGCGCGACCTGCATCTGGTCGTAGTAGCGGCTGCCGGCGGGTGAGGCCAGGAAGGCATCATAGAGCTTCAGGTCGGCCATGGACATATCCCGGTAGATATAGGCTGCAGATTCCATGGCATCGTTGTCGATGTCACGGCGAAGCCCTTCGGTTTGCTTGCGCAGCAGGGCCATGACCTGGTCGTCGGGCAGGGGCTTTCCGGCCGCGCCCAGCATTTCGGAAAGCATGGCGTAGCCCATGTTCAAGGCGACGGCTTCGCCGGTGTCGACGGCGCTGATATCGTCCATCATCTTCCTGTACAGAGCGAGCCTGGCCGGATCCCTGGATGGAAGCTCGCCGAGGATTTTGGCGCCCTCGATCTTCTTGGCCTCCCTTGCTTGCGGCGACGAAGCCTGGATCTCGAGCGCGGTGACCTGTTTGCCCAGGGGCGAAGCATAAAACGAGGCCAGTTCGGACAAGTCCCTGGCGCTGAGCTTGTCCGCCATCCGGGCTTCGATGGCCGCTTCCATCTTCTCGGGGTCAAAGGCACCTTCCATGGCGGCGGCAAGGGCGTCCTGGACCTTTTGCGGCGGCGTTCCCGGCGCCGATTTCACGGCCGCGGTGAAACCCGGGCCAATGCCCATCAGTATCTCATGAAAGCCGTTCGCCTTGTTGATCTCGCTGATTGTCTGCGCCTGCGCGGCCACAGTGCCAGCAAAGACCGGGACGAGGCAGTAGAGCACAAGCGCCATGCGCGTCAGTGGCGAAACGAGTGACGGCATGTTGCTTGCTCCACGGGAAAGATGATCCATGGAGACTGCGGGAAAACCCTGACGTCGGCAAGATGGATTGCCACCTTGGCGTGTGGGCAGCTTGACAGGCGGGGCAGGCGGGAGAAAGCTGTGCGCAGGGCAGGAGCGGTGCACCGGGTTGCCCGTGGCCGCGCGAGCGCGCAACAGTCGAAGGAGTATCATCTTGGCTGTCACCATCACCTCTCTCGTTCTCTTTCTCCTCGGTCTGGCGCTTGGTGGCGGTGGCATCCGGCTGGCTTCGCTGGGGGGCAGTTGGTACTACATCGTCGTCGGTCTCGCCTTCCTGATTGCCGCCTGGCTGCTCTACCGGCGCCGGTCCACGGCACTGTGGCTCTATGCGGCGATCGTGATCGGCACGCTGGCCTGGGCGGTCTGGGAAATCGGCTTCGACTGGTGGGAACTCGGCCCGCGCGGCGGCATCATCGTGCTGGTGGCGCTGTGGCTGCTGACGCCTTGGGCAAGGCGAGGCCTTGCCGGGCCTGACGGGCGCGCGCCGCTGATCCTGGCCGTGCTGGCATCGCTGGCTGTGGCCGGCTATTCGATGACGACGGACCCCAAAGATATTGCCGGTGCGCTCGATACCGACAAGGTGATTCCCAACGCCAATCTTGGCAATGAAGTGCCGGCGGGCGAATGGCACTTCTATGGGCGCACGCAGTTCGGCCAGCGCTATTCGCCGCTCGACCAGATCACGCCGGACAATGTCGCCAATCTGCAGCCGGCCTGGACCTACCGCACCGGCGACGTGAAGGGGCCCGACGACATCGGCGAGACCACCTATCAGGTGACGCCACTCAAGATCGGCGACACGCTCTACATCTGCACGCCGCACAATTTCGCCATCGCGGTGGACGCCGCGACCGGCGAGGAAAAATGGCGCTACGATCCCAAGATCAAGCTCGACAAGGACCGCCAGCACCAGACCTGCCGCGGCGTGTCCTACTATGCCGATGCCATCGGCGCCGCCGGCCAGCCTTGTGCTGCCCGCGTCTACCTGCCGACCTCGGATGCGCGGCTGATCGCGCTCGATGCCGCCAGCGGGCAGGTCTGTCCTGCCTTCGCCGAGGGCGGCACGCTCAATCTTTTGACCGGCATGCCATACCCGAAGTCGGGCTATTACTACTCGACCTCGGCGCCGCTGATATCAGGCGGCAAGATCATCGTCGGCGGCGCGGTCAACGACAATTATTCGACGCAGGAGCCGTCCGGCGTCATCCGCGCCTATGATGCGGGCACCGGCAAACTGATCTGGAACTGGGATTCCGGCAATCCGGACCAGACGACGCCGCTGCCGGCCGGCCAGACCTACACCGCCAACTCGCCCAACATGTGGTCGACGCCGAGCGCCGACGAAAAGCTCGGCCTGCTCTACGTGCCGCTCGGCAACCAGACGCCGGACCAGCTTGGCGCCGGACGCAGCGCCAATGTCGAGAAATTCTCCTCCTCGATCACCGCGCTCGACCTCAACACCGGGCAGTTGAAATGGGTGCGGCAGACTGTGCACCACGATCTCTGGGACATGGACGTTCCGGCGCAGCCGAGCCTGATCGACATCACCAAGGCCGACGGTTCCGTCGTGCCGGCGCTGGTCGGGCCGACCAAGCAGGGCGACCTCTATGTGCTCGACCGGCGCACCGGCGAACCAGTGATCGCGGTCAAGGAAGTGCCGGCGCCCGGCGGCGCCATCGAGGGGGACCACACGTCGCCGACGCAGCCTTCCTCCGATCTCTCCTTCAACCCGAAGCCGCTGACCGATGCCGATATGTGGGGCATCACCATGTTCGACCAGCTGGCCTGCCGCATCGCCTTCCACAAATTGCGCTATGAAGGCCGCTACACGCCGCCCTCGCTGCAGGGATCGCTGGTCTATCCCGGCAATTTCGGCGTCTTCAACTGGGGCGGGGTGGCGGTCGATCCGGTGCGGCAGGTGATGTTCGGCATGCCGACCTACCTGGCATTTACGTCGAGACTCATTCCCCGCGCCGACGTGCCGCCGCCGGGTGACAGCACCAAGGGCAGCGAACAGGGGCTGAACCGCAATGAGGGCGCGCCCTATGCGGTGGTGATGGGGCCGTTCCTGTCGCCGCTGGGCATCCCTTGCCAGGCGCCGCCGTGGGGCTATGTCGCAGGCGTCGACCTCAGGACGGGCACGATCAACTACAAGCACCGCAACGGCACCGTCTACGACATGACGCCGCTGCCGTTGCCGCTGAAGGTCGGCGTGCCCGGCATTGGCGGGCCGATGATCACCGCCGGCGGCGTCGCCTTCCTGGGCGCGGCGGTCGACGACTATCTGCGCGCCTATGACCTCACGTCAGGCAAGCAGCTCTGGCGGGCCCGATTGCCGGCAGGCGGGCAATCGACGCCAATGACCTACACGGCCGCCGACGGGCGCCAGTTCGTGGTCATCGTTGCCGGCGGCCACGGCTCGGTCGGCACCAAGCCGGGGGATTATGTAATGGCGTACGCGCTGCCGAAATAGCTGTGTCGCGCCAACCAAAAGCGGTCTTGGCGCTAGCCGAGCCCGAGATGGCTCTTGAGGCCAGGCACCGAGCCGAGCACCTGGTTGGTCAGATCGGGGCCGGCCGCGGCTTCGGCCTGCTGGACCAGCGTGGCGCCGGCCTTCTGGATCTGCGCTATGTCGAGCCCGGATGCCTTCAGCGCGGCGAGGCCGTTGACCAGCGCGCCTGCCTTTTCGCCGAGAACGCCGCCAAGCGCGCCTTGCAGCGAGGACAGGAAGCCGCCACCGCCGCCGGCCGGAGCGGCGGCCATGACGTCATATTTCTGCGCCAATGCATCGGCGCCTGGAATCTTGGCGAAGAAGGATGAGGCGCTGGTGCCTTCGGCCTCGTGCTCGAGCACCGAGAAAATGGTGCCGACGACTTTTTCGGTCGTTGCCTGGTCAAGGCCGGCCTTCTGCGAGACGGTGTTCACGATATCCTGTACGTCCATGACTTCACCTCAACCCTGGGTTTTCGTGTTTGCCGGACGGCGCTGGCGGCTGCGGACCTTGACCATGGACTTGCGGTTCGCCGCCACAATGGTTGCGCGCATCGCCAGAATGGCGGCTGTGGCAAGCATGAAGGCGGTTGCCAGGATCGGCGAAGGCACGGTCATCGGCATTTCCTTTCAGATCGGACCCTTCGGGGCCGTGACCGCGCCATGGGGCGGCCGGATAGTCAGTTTCCCCCACCATTGTGGCAGTGCCATCAAGATTCGTCGCCGATGACAAAATTGTGATGATGGTTGCCGCAGCTTGCCAGGGAACGGAAGCGTCACCGAGCCGTGACTGGACGATGTGAGGCTCGCCCCTATCTTGCGAACGCAAGGACATCAAAGTCGAGGAGCGCCCCCGTGACCAGATCCACCATCGCTGACAAACCTGACATCACCCAGGCGATGATCGATGCCTATGACGAATACACGCATCTGACGCTCGATCGCCGCCGCTTCATGGAACAGCTGACCAGGCTTGCCGGATCGGGTGCCGCGGCGGCGGCGATCGCGCCGATGCTGGCGGCGAATTCCGCCCAGGCGGCGATCGTCGCCGAAAACGATGCCCGCGTGAAAGGCGAGGACATCACCTATCCCGGCAGCGGCGGCGAGATGAAGGGCTATCTGGTCAAGCCGGCGAACCAGACGGGTAAGCTCGGCACCGTCATCGTCATCCACGAAAACCGGGGGCTCAACCCGCATATACGCGACGTCGCCCGGCGCGTGGCGCTGGAGGGGTTCGTGGCGCTGGCGCCGGATTTCCTGTCGCCGCTTGGCGGCACGCCTGATGACGAGGACAAGGCGCGCGACATGTTCACCAAACTCGATCCGGCGCAGACTGTCGCCAACGCCGTGGCGACAGTCGCCTTCCTCAAGGCCGACAAGGATGGCAACGGCAAGGTCGGCGCCATCGGCTTCTGCTGGGGCGGCGGCACGGCCAACATGCTGGCCGTCAACGCGCCCGACCTCGCCGCCAGCGTCGCCTATTACGGCATGCAGCCGAATGCCGCCGACGCGTCGAAGATCAAGGCCGCGTTGCTGCTGCACTATGCCGGCCTGGACGATCGCACCAATGCCGGCATCGATGCCTTCAAGAAGGCGCTCGATGCCGCGCATGTCGAATACACGGTCTATGTCTATGAAGGCGCCAACCATGCCTTCAACAATGATACGTCGGCGGCGCGCTACGACAAGAAGGCGGCCGACCTTGCATGGGGTAGGACGATCGCCTTCCTGAAGGAGAAACTGGCTTAGGCGGCGGGCGCCCAGACCGCTTCGAAGGCCGGCGACAGGGTGAAGCCGGCCGGCCGCGTGGAGACCGGCGGCGGGCGGCGCACGCCTTCCTGCAAGTACCGCAATGCCGACGTCAGACCGTTCATCGTATAGGGCTTGGCGATGACGCCGATCGCACCGGCGAAATGATCGGGGATGCGTTTCGGATTGGCGGTCATGAACACCACCATCGAACGTTTCTTCTCGCCGATATAGTGGGCCACGTCGACGCCGGTCGGGCCGTCGGTAAGGTGAATGTCGACAAAGGCGATGTCGGCATCCGTGGACTCGACCATGCTTCTTGCTTCCGCCGAAGACGTCGCCCAGCCGACGACGCTATGGCCAGCCTCCTCGACGAGGCTTTCCAGTTCCATCGCCAACAGCGCTTCATCCTCGACGATCAGGACCTTGAGCGGTTCAGTCATGAGAGAGTCCTTCTTGCTGCGGTTCGTTTGGCATCGAAATCACGACCTTGGTGCCGGGCCCGGCGTCACGCCATTCGATGTCGGCGTGCAATTGGCGGGCGAGCGATTTGATCAGGCGCATGCCGAACGAGGCGTCGCCATTGGCCTCGGCCATGCCGACGCCATCGTCGGACACCTCGATGTTGAAGTGGCCGTCGGGCTGGCTCATCTTGATGCCGATGCGCCCCGCCGTGGTCCCGTCCGGTCCCTCCTTGAAAGCGTGCTTCAAGGCATTGGTGACGAGTTCATTGACCATCAGGGCGACAGGCGTCGCCTTCTCGGCTGAAATCACGATTGGGTCGAGCTCGAGTTTCGGCTTGATCCCTGAGCGCCCCGAGGCCGTTAGCAGATCCGTCACCAGGTCCTTGGCGAAATCCGAGACGTCGAACCGGCTGACATCCTTCGACTGGTAGAGCCGGCGATGCACGGTGCTGAGTGCTTCTATGCGCTCCAGCATGGTGGTCAGCGAATGCCTGGTCGCCTCATCCTTTATGGTGCGGCGCTGCATGATAATCAGGGAAGAGATCATCTGCAGATTGTTTTTCACCCGATGATCGACCTCGTGCAGCAAGGTGGTCTGCGCCTCCAGTGCTGCTTCCAGTTCCGCGGTGCGTTCCTTCACCGCTTTCTCGAAGCGGTCCTTGTCCGCGGTGATGCGATGCTCCGAGCGCTTGCGGTCCGAGACATCGAGTTGCGAGGCGAAAAAGAACTGCACCTCGCCTTTGTCGTTAGAGACAGGGCTGATGTAGAGCGCGTTCCAAAAGGTTGAACCGTCCTTGCGATAGTTCAGTATGTCGACGCTGACATCGGCTTTGTCCTCGATTGCGGTGCGGATCTGTCCGACAGCTTCCTTGTCGGTCTTCGGCCCCTGCAGGAAGCGGCAGTTCTTGCCCAGCACCTCGTGGCGTTCATAGCCGGTCAGCCGCAAGAACGCGTCATTGGCAAAGACGATCGGGTTGTCGGGCCGCCGGGGATCGGTGATGATCATCGACATGCGGGTGGCGCGGATGGCCGCCGCGAACGGGTCGCCCTTGCCATGCTCGACATGAAGGTCGTCCGTCATGTGCCAAGCGTCGGCAGGCTCCCTGGTCCGTTTCCAGTCCATTGTGTCACTCCAAGCCGTTTTCGTGGGGGTCAACGGCTCGAAGGCGGATTTGGTTCAATTCCAGACGTCTTGTCGCAGTCAGATGAGATCGGGAACCGACTCGGCACTTGTGCAAGCAATTGACGATAAACGGTTTTCCCGGTGTCTAGTCGCTGGATGGAGGCTTGTGGAAGGCAACGCCGGCGACGACTAGTGCGATCCCCAGGCAATCGCCGAGGCTTGGAATCTGGCGCAGCACGATGACGCCGATCAGCGTCGCGGTGACCGGCAGCAGAGACAGCATCAGCGCGAAACTCGAGCGCGGCAATCGCGACATGGCAAGCTGGTCGCAGATATAAGGAATGACCGAGGAGCAGATGCCGACGCCGATTGCAGCGATGAGCAGTGGCGGCGAGAAGAAAGCCGGCAGCGCGTCGCTGAAGCCGATCGGCAGCACGACGATGAAGGCCACCGCCATGGCGGCACCGAGGCCCGCAATGCCGTCGACGGCGCCGGAACGGGCGACACGGTGGCCGAGCACGATGTAGCCAACGAAGAGCGCGCCGTTGAGGAAAGCCCAGAACAGGCCGACGGGATCGCTGGACCATTTGACGTCGATCAACAGCAAGGTGCCGGTGACGGCCACCGCAAGGGCAACCAGGTTGCGGGCGCTCCTGAGGCCGATCAGCGCGACGCCGATGGTGCCGACGAATTCGATTGCCGCAACCAGCGAGATCGGCAAGCGGTCGAGGGCCAGGTAGAACGAACAGTTCATCACCGCCAGGCAAGCGCCGAAGGCCAGCAACAGCAGGCGTGTCGGCGGATCGGCGCGGGCGAAGCTTCGCCAGGGGCGCGTCAGCGGCGCGAAGATCAGCGCCGCGGTGGCGATGCGCAGCCAAGCCATGCCGAGCACGCCGACATGCGAGAAAAGCAGCACGGCGAAGGCCGGGCCGAGATAGTGGAAGACGGCGCTGACGCCGAACCAGACATGCGGCGGCAGTCTTGTCGCCAGGCCGTCGAAGGCGGGAGCAGGGCGGGTAACGGGGGCTTGCGTCTGATCGTCCATCGGATCAGTATCGCAGGCAGTTTTTCCAATTTATATGGCGAATGGCCGACCACTCTCGCAATATTATTTCCAAAGGCAAGGACTTATCCGTGAAACGCCTTCGAACTGAAAATATCGATCTCGACGCGGCCGACATGAAGATCCTGCGCCTGCTGGAAAAGGATGCGCGCGCCAGTACGGCGGAGCTGGCGCGTTCGGTTGGCCTGTCGGCGCCGAGTGTCGCCGAGCGCATCAAGCGGCTGCAGGAAAACGGCGTGATCGAGGCCTATTGCGTCAAGATCAACCCCGCCGCGCTGGGCCTGAAGCTGTCGGCATGGCTGCGTATCCGGCCGGTGCCGGGGCAATTGTCCGTGGTGGCCGAGATCATCCGCGAAACGCCGGAGATCGCGCAATGCGACCGCGTGACCGGCGATGATTGCTTCATCGCGCTCGCGCATGTCGGCTCGGTGGCCGAACTCGAACGGGTGATCGACCGGATCATTCCCTATGCGATGACGAACACGGCCATCATCCAGTCGTCACCGGTGGTGGCGCGCTCGCCGCTGGCGGCAGTGAAGCGGTCGCCGTGAACTGCGTGATTTGATGTTTTCGCGAGCCGTTTCGCCAGGCTATGCGTGACCGCGCTTCAGGCGGGCGCGCTTCAAAATGCTGCGCCAGCGGATCATGTCGAACGGGATCGGCTCGTTGTTGTTGGCGATGTGGAATATCTCGTTGTCGACGTTCTTGAGCGAACGCCAGAAATCATAGTCGGTGATGCGCGGATCAGCGGCCAGCCTGTCCACCTCGACCTTGATGTCGGTTTTCATGCACGTCCCTCGAACCGGCTTCGCCCCGCCGTCCGTAAAACAACCCAGTGCGGACGTTTTCGACCGCTCTGCTGAGTCGTTCAACGGCTCAATTGGCTTGTTCCCGTTAAAACCTCGGTAAGGTTAATGCGGGTGCCGGGCGGCTTCAAGCACGGGGTGCCAGCCGATTTGAGGGTTCGGTGATTTTGGCTCGCCGGTGTGGCTTTGAGGTCCCGTCACTCTGTTCGGAGCGGTGTCGGCCTCGCCCTATTTGCGTTTGATGCCGATCGAACGGCCTGCACGCTCCGGCATCGGCAGCACCGAATGGGCGGCGCGCATGGCTTCGACCTTGGCCATCACATCGGCGGGGAAGGGCGCGACCTTCGGCCCCGACATGTCGACATGCAGAGACAGCGTTTCGGAGGTGGCGGCGAGCCAGCCGTCGACATGGCGGATTTCCTGGTAGGCCCGAAGCCGCTTCTCGTCATGGTCGATGAGCTGGAAGGACACCTGGACCTTGTGGTCCAGATGCAGTTCCTGGACGTAGCAGACATGGACTTCGGCGGTGTAGATGGTGAGGCGGCGCTCCTTCACATAATCCAGCCCCATGCCCATCGCCTCGAAGGCTTCGTCCGAGCAGCGGTCGAACAGCACGTTGTAATAGGCCATGTTGAGATGGCCGTTGTAGTCGATCCAGTCCTTCTCGATGTCCATGGGCTTGGAGACGAACGGGGCGGGGATGGACATTGAAACTTCCTTGTTCTGGTGCTGGACACGGCGTGGCCGCTGAGACTACGCATCCATAATCGCATAACAAGCATGGACGCTGGTCCATTCGCGGAGGAATTCATGGCTCTGAGCGACCTCAATCCGGTCGAACGCAACGAGGAAGGCATCGCCGCGGTGCTTGGCATCCTCAAGCAACAGCTGGGCGAGCGCTTTCAGACCGGCCAGGCTATCCGCTCCCAGCATGCGCATACCACCACCTATATCCCGACACAGGCGCCCGATGGCGTGGCTTTCCCGGAGACGACGGCAGAAGTGCAGGAGATCGTCCGCGCCTGCGCCGCGCACCGCGTGCCGGTAATCGCCTTTGGCGTCGGCTCTTCTTTGGAAGGCCACACCAATGCGCCCGGCGGTGGCATCTCAGTCGACACCTCGCGCATGAACCGCATTCTTTCCGTCAATCCGCAGGATCTCGATTGCACGGTCGAGCCCGGCGTGACGCGCGAGGATCTGAACCGGCATCTGCGCGACACCGGCCTGTTCTTTCCGATCGATCCCGGCGCCAATGCCTCGCTCGGCGGCATGGCGGCAACGCGGGCGTCCGGCACCAACGCGGTGCGCTACGGCACGATGCGCGAGAACGTGCTGTCGCTGACCGCCGTCATGGCCGATGGCGAGACGGTGACGACCGGCAAGCGGGCAAAAAAGAGCTCGGCCGGCTACGATCTGACGCGGCTGCTGGTCGGCTCGGAAGGTACGCTCGGCATCATCACCTCGCTGACATTGAAGCTGCAAGGCATTCCGCAGGCGATCTCCGGCGGCGTCTGTCCGTTTCCGAGTGTCGAGGCGGCCTGCAACGCCGTCATCGCCACGATCCAGATGGGCATCCCGGTGGCGCGCATCGAGCTGGTCAACGCGCTGCAGATGCGGGCGATGAAGAATTATTCCAAGCTCGATTATCCCGAGAGCCCGTGCCTGTTCGTCGAGTTCCACGGCAGCGATGCCGGCGTGGCCGAACAGGCCGAAACCTTCGGCATGATCGCCGAGGAAAATGGCGGCGGGCCGTTCCTGTGGACCAGCGTCGCCGAGGAACGCACCAAACTGTGGAAGGCCCGGCATGACGCCTACTGGGCCTCGCTGACACTGCGGCCTGGCGCCAAGGGCCTGTCGACCGATGTCTGCGTGCCGATCTCGCGCTTTGCCGAATGCGTCACCGAGACCGAGGCCGACATCGCCGAAATGGGCTTGATCGCGCCGATCGTCGGCCATGCCGGCGACGGCAATTTCCACGTGCTGGTGCTGATGGATGTGAACGACCCCAATGACATCGCGCTGTCGGAGAAATTCGTCGCGCGGCTCAACCTGCGGGCGATCGCCATGGACGGCACCTGCACCGGCGAGCACGGCATCGGCCAGGGCAAGATCGGCTTCCTGCGCAGCGAACTCGGCCACGGTGTCGATATCATGCGTTCCATCAAGCAGGCGCTCGACCCGCAAAACATCATGAATCCCGGCAAGATATTGCCGGCTGTGGGGTGGATCGGTCGAGGTTAGAAAATTGGCAGGTGCGCAAGCCAACTACCCGCATTTACGGTCTGTCCGCCAGTAGCTCGCTCAAACTGATTTCGACAAACTCCGCACCCATCAGTCCATCTTCAGCGAGGCCTGTTGGGATCACAGGTCTCCGTTCTCTGGTTCCCAGGACGATATCGTCGTCTGAATATCGGACGATCGTGTCTGGCAAGATGTGTAGCGCGTCGTGATGGATGAATTCTGGGATAGGCCAATCGGCCCGGTTCCAGCCGCCCATCTCTCCAAAGATCTCCCACTTGCCGTCTATGAGATGTAGATCGCCAAATCGCCCGACGAGAACAGCTTCACTCGGCAGAAGATCGCTCGCGGCTATATCCGCCGAAAACATTTTCGGCCCGAAAAAGTAGCCCAGAAGTATTCGTCCTCGCGGGGCCATTCTCGCCACCACTCCGCTCGCAAAGCTTCCATCGGGCAGGGGAATCCGAAAGACCGAGCCCTCGCGATATGGCAGCCGTTTCGCCAATTTCGATCTCCCAGTCATTTGATCGCTACGGAGTTAGTCCACTGTCGTGGATCGCCAGCAGACAATTTTTCGGCTGAGGCCGCAACCAATAGCTCGTCTTGACCGCGCCACCATTCGGGTCGAGGCTCCTTCCGCGGCAAGCCTGACAAGTCAGGCGTTGCCAGCGGAGGAGAACTGTCATGGCCATTTCACGCAAGGAAGAAGCCCGCTCGCTGAGCGCCGACGAAAAGGAACTGGTGGAGAAATCACACCATCCGGCGGTGCAGGAGCTTTCCGATGCCGACCTTTCCGGCTTGGTCAAGCTGCTGCGCGAGCGGCGCGACAAGGCGCAGACCGAAGCACACCGCCGCCGGCGTGAAATACGCGGCAAGGGCGCGCCGAAACGGGCTGCCGCCTCAAAGGCCGATAGTGGTTCGCAGGTGAAACTGGCGGTGCTGGCCATGGCGATGCGGCGGCTGAATGGCGAGGCCGAACGGCGACGCCAGCTGGCGGCTCGCATTTCGCTGGTCGGGAATGCACGCAAGGCGCTGGCCATGAAGCAAAGTGCGCCGGCGGACGGTCCCGCACACAATTCACGCACGGCTCACAAGGGCATGCGGGCCGTGACCAACGAGCGGGCGCCGAAGCTGGTCCGGCCGGCCGAACTCGGCCGGCAGCGCAAGGCCGGCAAGGTGGCGCAAGCCAAGCGCGACGCACGCTGATCCCAGCGACAAGGGCTGTCCGCAGCCGCTCTACCGTGCTGCGGGAAGCTGCTGCTGCGCGCCCTCGACAAGGGCCTGCAGCATTGGGCGGGTTGGCGCGAAGAATATAGTGCCGGTCTGCGGTGTCGAGACATCGAGCAGGCGGTCGTAGGCGCCCGGCGGGTCGCCGACATACATGCGCTGCAGCATCTTTTCGGTGACCCAGAGATACCTGGAATAGCCGATGAAATAGGTGCCGAACTCATTCTGCCCGGGCCGGCCGAACGGCATGTTGTCGCGCAATATGTCGTATTCGTTGCCGTCGGCATCCTCGATGGTGGCCAGCGACTTGTGCGATTTGCGCGGCGCGTCGTCATCGTCGATTTCGATGTTGTCGATCTTGGTGCGGCCGATGATAGCCTCCTGCTCGGGCGTTGGAATGCGCGCCCAGGCCTGCATGTCGTGCAGATATTTCTGGACGACGACATAGGAGCCGCCGGCAAAGTCGCCATCCTCGTCGCCGACCAGCGCCGAGGCCGGCAGGTCGAGGCCGGTCGGGTTAGCGGTGCCGTCGATGAAGCCGAGCAGGTCGCGGGCGTCGAAATAGCGAAAGCCCGTCACTTCGTCGACGACGGTCACATCAGGGCCAAGCCGGTCGAGCAGGATACGCTCGAACTCGAAGCACATGTCTGATCGTTCGGCCCGGATGTGGAAGAGAAGGTCGCCCGGCGTCGATGGCGCCGAATGGACCGCGCCTTTGATCGGCGCGAACGGTTTCAGTTCCTGCGGCCGCCGGTTTGGGCTGAGGCGGTCCCAGAGATCGCGGCCGATGCCGGCAATGCACGACAGGCGGCCGCCGAGATCGCGAAAGCCGACAGTCTTGACCAGATCGTCAAGCTCGCCGAGCACGGAACAAACCTTGGCAAGGGCCATCTGTTCGCCGGCGACGGTGACGACAAGAAAAATCGCCGATTGCGAAAGCGGCGCATCGACGCTCTGCGCGTCGATCGGCACGCGGTCCCAGTTCTTGCCTGACATCTGAAAAATCTCCGCTTTTGCCGGATTTGTTTCAGATCGGCCGGGATGACGCAATACTGGATGAATTGCCTCTTTATCGACACGCGGATGCGGGTAGAGTGCGGCTGAATTTCAATCAACCTGTTCGGAGCTGATGCTCGCACGCCTGTTCGTGATCTTCGGTGGCCTGTTCGTGCTGGTGCTGTGCGCGGCGCTGGTGGTTCCGTACTTTGTCGACTGGACCGGCTACCGCGCCCAGTTCGAGCGCGAGGCAAGCGCCATTCTTGGCCGCAAGGTGACCGTGCAGGGCGACGCCACGGCAAGGCTGTTGCCGTTCCCGTCGGTGACCTTCTCCAACGTTGCCGTTGCCGGTGGCCCCAATGGCCAGCCGGCCATGACCGTCGAGACGTTTTCGATGGATGCGGAACTGGCGCCCTTCCTGCGCGGCGAGGTGCTGATCTTCGACATGCGGCTGGTGCATCCGAAGGCGACCATCGACATTGCCAATGACGGCACCGTCGACTGGGCGATGAGGCCGTCCTCGCCCTTCGACCTCAACCAGATCTCGATCGAGAAGCTGACGGTGACGGAAGGGCGGATCGAACTGCGCCATGCCGCCGGCGGACGCAGCCATATCTTCTCCGAGATCAATTCGACCATTTCGGCCAAGTCTCTGGCCGGCCCGTGGCGCATGGACGGCACATTGCGGCTGGACGGATTGCGCACCACGGTCGCGGCATCGACCGGCAAGGCCGAGGGCAACGGCCAGATGCGGCTGCGGCTGAAGGCCGATCCCGACGCCTATCCGCTGGTGATCGAAACCGACGGCAATGCCGGCATCGTCAAGGGTGCCGCTGTCTATTCCGGCCAGTTCAAGATCTCCGGCGCCGATAAGAATTCAGCCCAATTGCGCGGCACCGATGGCGAGACGGTGAAGGTCAGCGCCGGCAAGCCCGATCCGGGCTTTCGGTTGAACGGCAAGTTCTCGCTCGACCACCAGAAGCTCGGCGTCGACGAGTTCCGTTTCGAGACGGGACCGCTGGACAATCCCTACACGGCCGACGGCAAGGCTTCTGTCGATCTCGGCCAGAAGCCGAATTTCGCCATCGAGGCCAATGGCGCGCAGGTGCAGTTCGACGAGGCCGTGGGCGCAGAGGCCGGCGCCGGCCTGACGCTCGACCAGCGCATTGCCGGGCTCGAGCAGGCGCTGATCGCTCTGCCGAAGCCGACCATCCCCGGCACCGTCGAGGTCAAGCTGCCGGCCGTGGTGGCCGGCGACACCACGGTGCGCGACGTGCATCTGTCCGCCGAGCCGGCCGAGGGCGGCTGGTCGGTGAAATCGCTGGCCGCGACCTTGCCTGGACGCACCACGCTGGAAGCCGATGGCATGCTCAGCGTCGAGGGCCATTTCGGCTTCACCGGCTCGCTGCTGCTGGCCGTGGCGCAACCATCCGGTTTTGCCGCCTGGCTGTCGAAAGATGTCGATGAGGCAATCCGCCGTCTGCCCGCCGCCGGCTTCAAGGCCAAGGTCGACCTGACGGAAAAGCGCCAGGCTTTCAGCGATCTCGAACTGATCCTGGGCAAAGCGAAATTCTCCGGCCGTATCGATTCCAGCCAGCCTGACGAAGCCAGGCCATCGGTGCTGATGCGGCTCGAAGGCGGTGAACTCGATGTCGATGGGCTGGCGGCCTTCGCCTCGATCTTCGTGAGCGACAAGGGCGCCAACCGCTTTGCCGACCGCGATCTCGATTTCCAAATCAAGGCCGGGCCGGTCAGCGCCGGCGGGTTGACCGCCGACACGGTCGATACCGCGCTCAGGCTGCGTGACGGCTTGCTTGAAGTCGATCGGCTGTCGGTCGGCGGACTGGCCGGCGCCTCGATCAGCGCCACGGGCCGGATCAAGGATTTCCCAGCGAGCCCGACCGGCAAGCTCGACGCATCGGTTGTCGCTGTGGACCTCAAGCCGCTGATCGACGTCGCCGCGCAGCATTATCCGGACAATGCGGTGCTGAAGGGGCTGGCGAGCCGCGCTGCCGCCTATCCCGACCTGTTCCAGGATGCACGCGTCGACCTTGTGGCGAGTGCCGCCGACAATGGCGATGGCACGACCGGCCTGGCGGTGAGTGGGCAGGGCAAGGCCGGCGGCTCGGCCTTTTCCGCTTCGCTGTCGGGCAAGGGCGCGCCGGACAAGCTTCTCGAGGCGCCGGTGACACTGACCTTCAACGCCAAAAACCCCGACGCCACCGCGCTGCTCGCGCTTTACGGCCTGCCGGCGCTGCCGCTCGGCATGCTGGGCGAGGCAACGACCGACATTCAGGCCAAAGGCACATTGGGCGGCGGGCTGGCGACGACTTTCAGCCTTGCCGGCAATGACTTCAAGGCCAGCTTCGAGGGGACCGTTGCCGACACGCCGCAAGGGCCTGCCGCCAAGGGCAAGATCAATCTCGATGCGGCCGACATCGAACCGTGGCTGATGACGTCGGGCATCGGCCTGCCGGGCATGGGGGCGGGCATGTCGACGTCGCTTTCGGCGCAGGGCGATTACGGCAACGGCCTGCTGGTGCTGGACAATGTCAGCGGCGCGATCAACGAGGCGGCGGTGTCCGGCGACGTCAACATCGACGCCAAGGACGGCGTGCTGCATCTGGCGGGCGCGCTGGCACTCGACGAGCTCGATCTCGATCCGATGGCCGTGGCGCTGTTCGGCGATTCCTCCTTCCTTGTTGACAAAGACGGCGCCGACAAAAATGCGGCTGACAAGAGCGCGAGCGACAAGAGCGGCTCCTGGCCGGCAGCACCCTTCAGCCAGAAGTCCAGCCTGCCGTTTACCGCCGCACTCGACCTGACGACGGCGGCGCTTGCCGCCGGACCGTTCGCCACCGCCTATGACGCCGCTTTTTCGCTGAGGCTCGACCAGGAAGGCATCCGCGTTTCGGACCTGAAGGCGAAATTTCTTGGCGGAGCGCTGACCGGCCTGTTCGAATTGAAGAACAATGAGGGCACCGGGCTTTTCACTGGCCAGATGAAGCTGGCTGGCGCCGATCTGGCGAACGTGCTGCCGGATACCGGTATCGGCGGCGTCGGCGATTTCTCGACGACGCTGTCGACCAGCGGCAAGTCGGTCGAAGCGATGATCGCCGCCCTGTCGGGGTCCGGCACGGCGACGCTCAAGGGGTTGCAGGTGGCGGGCGTCAATCCCGACGCGTTCAACGCTTTGCTGGCCAAGGCGGACGCGATCGGGCGCGACATCGACGCGGCCAAGACAGCGGGCTTTGCGCCCGATATCGCTGCCGATGGCAATTTCCCCGCCGGGAATGCCGATATCGCCTTCACGATTGCCGGCGGCACGCTGAGGGTACCGCCGATCAGCCTCGAAAACCCGGCGGCGACCTTGTCCGCCGATGTCACTGCCGATCTCAACACCAGCACGGTTTCCGCCAAGGGCGCCATTACCTATCGGCCCGGCGAGGAGGCGCTGGTCGGTTCCGAGCCGGTCGTCAATTTCACCGCCGAGGGGCCGTTCGGCGCCGTCAAGCGGCAGTTCGACAGCGAGCCTTTGGCGCAGTTCCTGACCCAGCGCGCGCTGGAGAAGGAGCAGCAGCGCGTCGAGGCGATGCAGGCGGCGTTGCTGGAGAAGCAGCGCCTGCGGCGCGAAGTCCGCTATTACGCGGCACTGCAGGACGCGCGCGACAAGGCTGCCGAGGAACTGCGCCAGCAGGAAGAGGCGGCGCGGCTGAAAGCCGAGGCCGACGCCAAGGCGAAAGCGGAGGCCGAGGCCCAGGCGCAGGCCGAAGCGGAGGCCAAGGCGAAGGCCGACGCAGAGGCGAAGGCCCAAGCGGACGCTGATGCCAAGGCCAAGGCCGAAGCGGATGCAAAGGCAAAGGCTGATGCCGATTCCAAGGCCGCGGCCGAGCAGAAGGCCGCCGACGAAGCGGCCAAGGCGGAGCAGGAGAGGCAGAAGGCGGAAGAGGCGATGCGCATCGCCACGCAGGAAAAGGCCAGGCTGGAAGCCGAGCGCAAGGCCGCCGAACAGGCGCCCAAGGCCGAGCCTGCGCCGTTGCCGGAAGCAAACGGCAACCCGCCGCCGCCAGCCAAGCCGAAGTCCAATCCGTTCACGATCGACAATTTGTTGAAGTCGTTGCAGTAGGGCAGTAGGGCAGTAGGGCAGTAGGGCAGTAGGGCAGTAGGGCAGTAGGGCGAGGCCTTCCCGTCCCGAAATCGTTTCAAAGAACGAGCATCTCAGCGCCGTCGGCGACGTAGCGGGCGTGGCGGAAATCGCGGATGGCGGCGAGCCTGCCGTCCTGCCAGGCCAGCAGGATGAAATAGGTGGTCCGGGCCGTCGGGTCGTTGGGGTCGCGGACGAGGATTGCCGGTCTGTTTTCAACGAAGCCGGGCACGAGATGCCAATCGCGCACCCGGGAATAGTTGCCGAAATAGGTGCCGACTTCCTTGCGGCCGTTGAGCCGTGTCTTGGCTACCAGTTCGAGCCGCACCTCTTCTGCCAGCATGTCACGCACCGCGTCGAAATCACGGGCATTGAAGCGATCGATGTAGGCGTTGAGCAACTGACGTTCCGCGGCGCCCAGTTTCGGGAGAGGGCGGTCGTCGGGCTCGTGCGCAATCTGGCGCAGGCGGTCGCGGCCGCGATGCAGCGCGGCCTTGACCGCGGGGATGCTGGTATCGAGCGTGGCGCTGATCTCCTGCAGGGAGTAGCCCAGAACGTCCATCATGATGACGCTGCTTCGCTGCGTAACGGGAAGGCGCATGAAAGTATGCAGCCCCGCGGAAGCGGCCTGGCGATCGATGGTGGGATTCGCCGGGTCGGCGATCATGTCCAAATCCTCGTCGGAATAGGCCTTTTCGCGGGCGCGTCGGCGCAGGAAATCGAGCGCCGCATTGTGGGCGATGCGAAACAGCCAGCCTTCCGGGTTGGCGATCGGGCCGGCAACGGGCAGGGCCTCGATCGCCTTGGCCAGCGCCTCCTGCAACACATCCTCGCCATCGAAGACCGAGCCGGTCATGCGGGCACAGTAGCGGTGCAGCTTGGGGCGCAATTCCCCAAACAGGCGCTCAAAGAGCCCATGCTGCCCGCCAGGAATGGGAATGTTCATGAGCCTCCGTTCTGCGACCTCGTCTTCCTCGATCACGCATCCAACATCCGGTAGCTGCCCACCACGGTCACCTCGTCGCGTTGCGGAGGTTCGCTGCAGCGATCCCTGAAGCCGCTTTGAAAAGCCTCGAATGTGGCCAGGCCGGTGATGCTATCAGAATGCGCATCGGTTTGCGTTTCGACCAGATGGATGAATGTCCCATCGGCGGCGCGCAACGTCATGTAGCGGACGCCGTCCGGCGATTTGTCGCGCAATTCCTGGAAAACGGCCTGGATCAGCCGCTCGTTCTCATCGGCTCGTTCGGGCTTCATCTTGTAGCGTATCAGATGGCGTTTCATCGCAGGTCTTCCTCTCGATTGCCTTGCGCCCTTTGGGCCTCTCATCGCCTAGACGATGCCGGGAAGCCAAAAGATGCGGGCGCCCGAAAAATAAAGGTGCCATCCAGCGCAGGATGCCGAAGCGTCACTCGCGGCCCTGATCGAGCAAGCGCCTCAGCATGGGCTCGATGCGCGAAAGCTCGTCGAGATGCGCCGCTGACAGTTCGGCCAGGCAATCGTCGGCGCGTTCGGTCAGCCGCAGCAGCACGCGGCGATGGTCGTCCTTGTCCTGGTCCCGCACGACCAGCCCGGCGTCGCTCAGGCGATTGATCAGCTCGACGGCGCTGTGATGGCGGATGCGCAGGCGCTCCGCCAGATCGCCGATCGTCACCGGTCCGCCGCCCGGATAGCCCTTGATTGCCAGCAAGGCCTGATGCTGGCGCGGCGTCAGGCCGGCGTCTTCCGCCTGCAGCTGACTGAATTCGAGGAAGCGGCGGATCAGATAGCGAAACGCGGACAGCCGCTGGTAGTCGGCCAGTTCGATGGCGGGGCGAGATTTTCCGGGCTGCGTCATTCCAGACATTTGTTCCATTCCGGCCAAAGGCTCAAACGGTTTTGATGCAAAACCAGCTTGAATTTATATCGTGTTACGATACATAGCGAGCCGACAAGCCGGCCGGCGTCTTCGCCGTGCCGCATATTCGAGATCCGGCCGCCGCCAGAAAGCCCGCCATGAAGCCCTCCGAAAACAGCCATCTCAGGGATTTCACCACCGACGCGCGGGTATTGACCATCGCGACCATCGCCGTGGTGGTCGCCACGGCGGGGCTGTTCGCCGGTATCGTGCTTTTGAAACTGATCCGGCTTGCCACCAACGTTGCCTATTTCGGCCAGTTCACGTTCGCCGAGCTGAAATTGCAGGATACGCCGCTTGGGCTTGCCGCGGTGGTGGTGCCGGTCATCGGCGCCCTGATCATCGGCCTGATGGCTAGATATGGCAGTGAGAAGATCCGTGGCCATGGCATTCCCGAAGCGATCGAGGCGATCCTGCTCGGGCGCTCGAAGCTCGATGCCAAAGTGGCGATCCTGAAGCCGTTGTCGTCGGCGATCTCGATCGGCTCCGGCGGGCCATTCGGCGCCGAGGGCCCGATCATCATGACCGGCGGTGCGATCGGCTCGCTGATCGCGCAGATGCTGCCGGTCACCGACAACGAACGCAAGACGCTGCTGGTGGCAGGCGCGGCAGCGGGCATGACCACCGTGTTCGGCACGCCGATCGCGGCCATCATGCTGGCGGTGGAGCTGCTGCTGTTCGAATGGACGCCGCGCTCCTTCATCCCCGTGGCGGTTGCGGCGATCATTGCCGAGGTCGAGCGTACCGCGCTGCATCTGCCTCAGCCGATCTTTCCGTTTCAGGGCGGCATGGCGACCTCGTTCGTCGGGCTTGGCGGCTGGGTTCTGGTTGGGATCTGCGCCGGCCTCTTGTCGGGGCTGCTCACCCAGATGGTCTATGCCTGCGAGGACGCCTTCCAGAAACTGCCCATCCACTGGATGTGGTGGCCGATGATCGGCGGCCTGGTGGTCGGCATCGGCGGGCTGATCGAGCCGCGGGCACTCGGCGTTGGTTACGACAACATCGCCGACATGCTGGATGGTCGAACGGTCGCGGCCGCCGCACTGCTGCTGTTGGCGGTCAAGGCCATCATCTGGTCGGTGGCGCTCGGTTCGGGAACATCAGGCGGCGTGCTGGCGCCGCTGTTGATCATGGGTGGCGCAATGGGGGCGGTGCTCGCCGGCATCCTGCCCGCGGCGGATCCGGGCTTCTGGGCGCTGCTTGCAATGTCGGCGACCATGGGCGGCACGATGCGGGCGCCGCTGACGGCGACGTTCTTTGCGGTGGAACTGACCGGCAACACGCATGTGCTGGTGCCGCTGATCGCGGCTTGTGCCGCGGCGCATGCCGTCACCGTGCTCCTGATGAAGCGGTCGATCCTGACCGAAAAGATCGCCAGGCGAGGGCACCACCTCGTACGCGAATACCGCGTCGACCCGTTCGCGCTGACCAGGGTGCACGAGGTGATGACGGCGCAGGTCGAGAGCGTGCCGGCGACGATGACGCTGCATGGCGCCGCCGCCTTCCTGACCGCGCCGGAAACCCGGCATCCGAGCTTCCCGGTGATCGACGAGAACAGGCGGGTGCTCGGTCTCATCGATCCGCCGGCTATCCTGCGCTGGCGTCGCGCCGGCAAGCACAGGACGACGACGCTCGGCGACCTGCTTGCTGGAAGCAAGGTGACGCTCGCTTTTCCCGAGGAGTATCTCGAAGGCCTCTCCGACAAGCTGTTGATGGCCAATGTCTCGCATCTGCCGGTCGTGACCCGCGAAAGCCTGCAACTGGTCGGCTATGTCGGCTGGAAGGATCTGATGCGCGTGCGGTCGAGAAAACAGGCCGAGGAACGCGACCGTTCGACCTTGCTTGGCTTCGGTACCAGGCGCGGGAAAAAGGCGGACGCGGTCGAGGGCGTCTAGTCCAAGCTGGCTCCGCGCTTCGCCCATTCCAGCACATGCAGCCGCAGCGCCGAGGACAGGTTGGTCTCGCGGGGCCGTGTCTCATCGACTTCGGCGACAAGCGCGGCCAGCGTCAGCTTTCTCGCCGCCGCGATGGCGACGAGGTCGTCATAGAAGGGCTTTTCGAGGGAATAGCTGGTGCGATGGCCGCGAATGGTCACCGAGCGCTTTTCGACTACGCTCACGGCCGAATACTCACTGCTTATCTTTGCCGGACGGGTCGAGGCGATGGCCGGCGACAAATTTTTCGGCCTTGTCGGCATTCAACCGGTCGCGTTGCTTGTCCGCCTTGGAACGGCCATGCAGGGCCCGGTTCTGTTCGGCGACGCGCGTTTTCTCGTCCCGCGCCTTCTGCTTGCGAGCCTGGCGGAGATTGACGATGTCGGCCATGGCGCGGACCGCGAACCTATTTCTTGCGGAAGGCGTCGAGCGAAACCACTTCGGCGCCCTTGGCGCCGGCCTCGGTCGCGGCGGGCTTCTTCTCCGGCTCGGCGGCAGCCTTTTTCTCGGCCTTCGGCTTCTTTTCGGAAACGATGGTCAGCGTCTCGGGCGCCGGCTGGGCCGGTTCCTCTTCAGGCTGCGCATCGGTCTTGACGTCGAACTCGAGCTCGAAATTCACCGAGGGATCATAGAAGCCACGCACGGCCGAGAACGGGATTTCAAGTTTCTCCGGCACGTCCGAGAAGGACAGGCCAACCTCGAAGCCAGTGTCGGTCACCTTGAGGTCCCAGTACTGGAACTGGATGACGATGGTCATCTGCTCGGGATAGCGCTCGCGCAGGCGCGACGAGACGCGCACGCCGGGCGCGCCGGTCAGGAAGGTGATGAAGAAATGATGGTTGCCGGGGAGGCCGGTGCGTGCGACCTCGGCCAGGACCTTGCGCATGACGCCGCGCAACGCCTCCTGGGCCAGAATGTCGTAGCGGATGTGGTCGTCGGCCATGTGGTGGTCGGGTTCCGTTGAATCGTCCGCATAGCTGTAATCAAGCTTGAGCGCGGCGTAAACCTGATATAGCCCACCGTCGCGTCGAAGCGAGGACTATTGCCAACGATTTGATCGGCAAGTCGGCTTACCGGCAATCGCAAATGTTATGCGTTGGCCAGCGCAGTGTGCTTTTTGACGCTGCCCAGGGAAGGGCGCTTGCCGAAAGCGCGCAGGAAGGTGCGCACGCCATTCGTCGCCGATTGCACCACTTCGTCCTCGCGCGGCGTGCCGCCGAGCATGAAGGTGGTCTGCAGTTCGGCATTGACCAGGCCGAAGAACTGGCGCGCCGCGACGTCGGGGTCGTCGATCGTCAGGTAACCGCCATAGGCGAGGCGGGCGAAGCGGGCGGCGATTGCCGGCAACGTCGTGCCCGGACCCTGTTCGCGCCATTCGGCAAACAGTTCGGGGTAGCGTTCGCCTTCGGTCTGGATCAACTTGCGCAGGAATTTTCCGTCGCGATTGCAGATGCAGTTCTGATTCAGGCGCACGGCAAAGCCGATCAAATCCGCTTCGAGATCGCCGGGCTGGTCAGGAAAGGTGGCAATGGTGGCGAAGATGCCGACATTGCAGCGATCGGTGAGGTCGCGCACCACGGCCATGAAGAGCTTTTCCTTGTCGCCATGGTGGTTGTAGACGGTCTGGCGCGAGACGCCGGCCTCGGCGGCGATCAGGTCGATATTGGCGCCGGCGAAGCCTTCGCGGCAGAACACGCCAGCGGCGGCGTCGATGATCGACAGGCGCTTGGCCTCATGGCCGCGTGGCGGGAAAGTGTCAGGAGAAACGCTCGCTCTCATCAAAATCTATATAGAGGTGATTGACGATTTAGACAAGACTGTCTAAATTTGTGGACATGCGATAAAGAGATTTCGCGCCGGGAGACGACAAGATTCGCTGCTGGAGTGTCGGAACCTCACGGGATGGAACGTCCTAGGTCAGACGTCGCTTGGCGGCGGCAACCAGATTCGAAAGAAGCCAATATCATGGGTCCCAAATTCCTCCGCATCGCGGTCGTGCTCGGCCTGTTGTCCGCCATCGGCCCCTTCGCGATCGACATGTATCTTCCCGCTTTGCCGTCGATCGGCGCGGATCTGCACGCCGGCACCGCCGCCGTGCAGATGAGCCTGCTGATCTTCTTCCTGTCGATGGGCTTCGGCCAGATCGTCGTCGGGCCGATCTCCGACATGGTCGGCCGCAAGCTGCCGCTCTATGGCGGTCTTGCGCTGTTCATGGTCGGCGGCATCGGTTCGGCGATGGCGCCGACCATCGAATGGCTGATCGCCTTCCGCTTCCTGCAGGGCCTCGGCGCCAGCGCCGGCATGGCCGTGCCGCGCGCCATCGTGCGCGACCTGCATACGGGCAATGAGGCGGCCAAGCTGATGTCCTTGCTGATGCTGGTGTTTTCGGTGTCGCCGATCCTGGCGCCGCTGACCGGCAGCCAGATCATCGAGAATTTCGGCTGGCGCGCCGTGTTCTGGACAGTGACCGGGGCGGCGGCCCTTGCCACCATCCTGCTCGCGACCTCGCTCAAGGAAACGCGGCCGGCGGCAGAGCGCGTCGGTTCCTCCTTCGGCACCGCGCTTGCCGGCTACCGCTTCCTGATGGGTGACCGCAACTTCCTTGGCCTAGTGGCGATCGCCGGTTTCGGCATTGCGAGCTTTTTTGTCTATCTGTCGAGCTCGTCCTTCATCCTGATCGACCATTACGGGCTGTCGCCTTCGGTCTACAGCGTGTTCTTCTCGATCAATGCGGTGGCCTTCATCGGCATGTCGCAACTGACGGGCCTGCTGGCCGAGCGTTTCGGGCTGCGGCGCGTGGTGCGTGTCGCGGTGACCGGCTACGCCTCGACGATGGTGGTGCTGCTCGCGATCATGGCGACGGGCGTCGATCGGCTCGACGTGATGGCAGCCCTGCTGTTCGTCGGCTACGGCTTCCTTGGCCTGGTCATTCCGACCACCTCGGTGCTGGCCATGGAAGAGCACGGCGAGATCGCCGGCACGGCCTCGGCGCTGATGGGCACGCTGCACTTCGCCATCGGCGCGCTCGCCATGGGCGTCGCCGGCGTATTCTTCGACGGCACGCCGCTGCCAATGGTCGCCGGCATCACGTTGTGCGCGGTAATTTCCTTCACGCTGGCCAAGGTCACGCTCGGCCGTTCGCGCGAGGCGGTCGAAGCGCCGGCGGAATAGGCACTGCTCGCAAGCGCATGAAAAGGCCGGGTTTTCCCGGCCTTTTCATTTCAGCCCTGCCTCGGCCAATACGAAACGCAACCGTGTCTCGACCGGCACCAGGGGCAGCGCAACAAGTTCGTAACCCAGCTCCGTATAGACGCCGGCCATCGCATGGTAGGTGCGCTCGGCCTCGTCTGAAGTCTGCTTGCGTTCTTCGTCCTGCGCAAAAATGTCCGGCCAGGGCGGAGCGACGAACACGCGCGGATTGTAGCGCAGGCGCTTGGCGGCGGCACTGATGTGTTCTGCCACGGGCAGGCCGCTCAGCCTGAGATAGCCGAGCGTGTCCGGCACGCCGCGATCGAAGAAAACCGGTCCCTTCTGCTCGATCGCGTCCCGATATGAGCGCATCTCCCACGACAGCATGAGTTCGGCGAACAGCGCGCGGTCGCTCCAGGGCAGGGCGGTTCCGCCTATCGAGGACTGGTCGCGGATGATGCCGCGTCCGGCTTCAACGGAAGTCGCAAAGCCCGCCCGACGCAGGGCTGTGATCAAAGTGGTCTTGCCGGAGCCCGGACCACCGGTCAGCACGAAGAGTCGATCGGAATCGTTTTGCATTTTTGCCCATGGAGAAAAAGACACGCGGGCGGCGGCTTAGCGGCCCGAGGCCGTGCGAAGTCCGGACGGCAAAAGCGGCCGTTGCGCATGACGTGGATCGAGGGAGGGGAGAAGTGGAGGTTTCTGTTGCCAGGTACCTCCGAACCCCGCCTAGAAGTGCGAACCCCTAGGGCTTGATTTGAAGCTATCGCACTGCATTAAGCAGCGAGACGTGCTTCCGCATAGTTGTCGTTGGCAACTATAAGTTTAGCCCGATGACGGTGGTACAATGCCGGGCAAAAGTACGATCTTTACACCTTCGTCGATCCTATTTCGCCCCCAGCAAAAACCGCTCTGTCGTCAACAGCGGCTTTTGGTGGAGGCGCCGGGTACCGCCCCCGGGTCCGAACGGCTTATTTCATCGCCCATTTATCGCCATAGTCGGTCAAGCCGACAAATCGAATATAGGGGGCGTTCGCCGGAAATGAAAGGCCGCAATGAGGCTTTGTCCCTGTGTCAAATTGCGACGGCAAGGGTTGACTTGGGCGCGGTCACAACGGAAGCTTTGCGAGCGGTGAGGAGTAACCGACCTAGCGCACGGATTGCGAAGCGCGCCACAGCCCTCATCGATCGGATCCGTGGCGCCGACGAGGGGAATTTTTGATGGCCGACTATCTTGCGGATGTGAAGAAGTACGACGCGGGCGCCAGTGCCGACGCGGTCGAAAAGATCGTCAAGCATCTGGGCATTGCGCTGAGGAACCGCGATTCCTCGCTGGTGTCCTGCACAGACCCGAAGGAACTCGAGCGCGTCAAGGAGAACTGGGTGGCCAAGAAGCTCGGCGTCAGCGATGGGGCGAAAGCCGACGCGTCGATCGAGAAGACCTGCAAGGCGATGCACGCCGACAACACCAAGAGCCGCGTGACCTTCTATTATCTGGTGGCCAAGGATCTGGGCAAACTCGGCTCGCTCTGAGAGGTCTGACAATTTCTGTTCTGGCGACCGATCGGCACGGTTTTATGCGCTTTCGGTCCGCCAGCGCGGGTTCTGAAGAGCGCTCCGCTTCATGTCCGGGTGGGGAAAGAATCTCAGACAGGCGTGGCGGCGGCGCGCACATGCGCTATGATTGGTGAAATCTCGAATCGAGCTGGAACCGATGCGCCAATATCTCGACCTCTTGCGGCATGTGCTGGACAACGGCGCCGATCGCGGCGACCGCACCGGCACCGGCACGCGCTCCGTCTTCGGCTACCAGATGCGTTTCGACCTGGCGCGCGGCTTTCCGGTCACCACGACCAAGAAGCTGCACCTGAAGTCGATCATCCATGAGCTCCTGTGGTTCCTGGCCGGCGACACCAACATCAAATACCTGACCGACCACGGCGTCACGATCTGGGACGAATGGGCGGACGAGAATGGCGACCTTGGCCCCGTTTACGGCAGGCAGTGGCGTTCCTGGCCGGACGGCCATGGCGGCTCGATCGACCAGATCGCGGGCCTTCTCAAGGAGATACGCCGCAATCCTCAATCGCGCCGGCTGATCGTTTCGGCCTGGAACCCGGCCGAGGTGGAGGCGATGGCGCTGCCGCCCTGCCACTGCCTGTTCCAGTTCTACGTGTCCGAAGGCCGGCTGTCCTGCCAGCTCTACCAGCGTTCGGCCGATATCTTCCTCGGCGTGCCGTTCAACATCGCGTCCTACGCGCTGCTGACGCTGATGGTGGCGCAGGTGACCGGGCTGAAGCCGGGCGATTTCGTCCACACGCTGGGCGATGCGCATCTCTATTCGAACCACTTTGAACAGGCGCGCGAGCAATTGCAGCGCACGCCGAGGGCGCTGCCGACGATGTGGATCAATCCGGAGGTGAAGGACCTGTTCGCCTTCCGCTTCGAGGATTTCCGGCTGGAAAACTATGTCGCCGATGCCTCGATCAAGGCGCCCATCGCCGTTTGAGCCGCAGACGGCTCAGTCGATGCCGACCATTACGTCCGAGGCCTTGACCACGGCATAGGCCTGCTTGCCCTTTTCGAGCTTGAGGTCGGCGACGGCCTCGTTGGTGATCGAGGCGGTGACGATGGCGCCGCTGCCGATGTCGATCCTGACATGCGACGTGGTGGCTCCCTTGACGATCTCGGTGATCGTTCCCTTGAGCACGTTGCGGGCGCTGATCTTCATTGGGCTCTCCGTTGCTTTCATGCAGGCCGTTCTCGCAAAACCGAGGTCACTTTTGGGCGACATGCATTGGGTTTCCTGCTCGTCTTACCAGAACGATCGGTGGGGGCATAGGCGTTTTCGCGAGCCGCCGGGCCTTCCCTTGTTATATTCATGCGGATATATCGATCGGCAGGCTTCGCGCCGCACGGATTTCAAACCAGGGAGAGTTTTCGATGACGCGCAAGGGCTTCGGGTTGAAGGCGATCGCCATTGGCGGTCTTGCGGCGACGGCGATGGCAGCGATGCCGGCCGCACATGCGCAAGACAAGGTCGTGGTTTTCGCGGCGGCCAGCCTCAAGGATGCGCTCGACGCGGTCAACAAGGCTTGCGAGGCCGATGTCGGCGAGGCCGCGACTGTTTCCTATGCGGCAAGCTCGGCACTGGCCAAGCAAATCGAAGGCGGAGCGCCGGCCGACGTCTTCATCTCGGCCGATCTCGACTGGATGAAATATCTTTCCGACAAGAAGCTGACCAAGCCCGATACCGAGGTGAAGCTGCTCGGCAACGAGATCGTGATGGTAGCGCCAAAGGATTCGACGGTCGAGACGAAGATCGAGAAGGGTTTCGACCTCGCCAAGCTGGTCGGCGACGGCAAGCTCGCCATGGGCGACTTCAAGGCGGTGCCGGCCGGCAAGTACGGCAAGGCGGCACTGGAATCGCTCGGCGTCTGGTCCTCGGTCGAAAGCAAGGTGGCGCAGGCCGAGAACGTGCGTGCGGCGCTCAAGCTGGTTTCGACAGGGGAGGCCGCTCTCGGCATCGTCTATGCCACCGACGCGCATGCCGACAAGGGCGTCAAGGTGGTCGGCACCTTCCCGGAGGATTCGCATCCGCCGATCATCTATCCGGTTGCCCAGACCGCCGATTCGAAGGACAAGGATACGACGGCTTTCCTGAAATGCCTGCAGTCCGCCAAGGCCGGCGCGCTCTTCAAGGAACAGGGTTTTACCGTGCTCACGCCGAGCAACTGAACAGGGCCTGATAGCGCAATATGACCTGGCTGCTGGACCTCACTCCCGACGAATGGAATGCGGTCCGGCTGTCCATCAAGGTGGCAACCGTGGCGATGCTCGCCAGCCTGCCGCCGGGCATAGCCATCGCGCTGCTGCTTGCCCGCGGACAATTCTGGGGCAAGACGCTGCTCAACGGCGTGGTTCACCTGCCGCTAATCCTGCCGCCTGTCGTGACCGGCTACCTCCTGCTTTTGACCTTCGGCAAGCGCGGCCCGGCCGGGGCCTTCCTGGCCGAGCATTTCGGCATCGTCTTCTCGTTTCGCTGGACGGGTGCGGCACTGGCCTGCGGCGTCATGGGCTTTCCCCTGATGGTGCGGGCAATCCGGCTGTCGATCGAAGCGGTGGACCGCAAGATGGAGGCGGCGGCGGGCACGCTTGGCGCCAATCCTTTGTGGGTGTTCGCCACCATCACTCTACCGCTGATCCTGCCCGGGCTGATCGCGGGCGCCATCCTGGCCTTCGCCAAGGCGATGGGCGAGTTCGGCGCCACCATCACCTTCGTCTCCAACATCCCCAACGAAACGCAGACGCTGCCCTCGGCGATCTACACTTTTACGCAGGTGCCGGGTGGCGATGAGGGAGCATTGCGGCTGACATTGATCTCGGTCGTCATCTCGATGGCGGCTTTGGTCGCCTCGGAAGTGCTGGCGCGACGGGTTGGGCGGCGGATGGACATCGAATGAGCGTCCGCGTCGACATCGGCCACCGGCTCGGCGATTTCGCCATCGAGGCGCGCTTCGAGAGCGCCGGGCGGCTCACCGCGCTGTTCGGGCCATCCGGCTCGGGCAAGACCACGCTCATCAACATGATCGCCGGGCTGATCCGACCCGACAAGGGCCGCATCGAGGTGGAGGGCCGTGCGCTGGTCGACACCGATGCCGGCATTTTCGTGCCGAAGCACAGGCGCCGCATCGGCATGGTGTTCCAGGACGCACGCCTGTTTCCCCATATGAGCGTGGCCAGCAATCTGCGCTACGGCCGCTGGTTCACGCCGGCCAAGGAGCGCTACGCCGACATGGATGCCGTCGTCGACCTGCTCGGCATCGGCCCGCTGCTGAACAGGCGCCCGGTGAAGCTCTCGGGCGGCGAGAAGCAGCGCGTGGCGATCGGCCGGGCGCTGCTCGCCAGCCCCAGATTGTTGCTCATGGACGAGCCGCTGGCCTCGCTCGACGAGGCGCGCAAGGCCGAGATCCTGCCCTATATCGAACGGCTGCGCGATGAGACGAAGATTCCGATCGTCTATGTCAGCCATTCGGTCGCCGAGGTGGCGCGGCTGGCGAGCGACGTGGTGATGCTGGCGCAAGGCAAGGTCGTTGCCGGTGGCCCGACCGAAGTGGTGATGCAAAGGCTCGACCTGCTGCCGGCGGAAGAGCGCGGCGAGGGCGGTGCGGTGCTGGACACCAAGGTTCTGCGCCACGACGAGACTTTCGGCATGACCGTGCTCGTCTCGGCCGCCGGAGAGATCCGCGTGCCGCGCCTGGCGATGAAAACCGGGGCTCCCGTGCGTGTCCGCATCCGTGCCCGTGATGTGATGATCGCCGCGGAGAAGCCGACAGGCCTCAGCGCGCTCAACATCCTGCCCGGCACGATCGTTGCGATCCGCCCGGGCGAAGGCCCGGCGGTCGAGGTCGACATCGATTGCAATGGCGCAACCGTGCTCGCTCGCATCACCGAACAGTCGCGGCAGGCGCTGGAACTGCGGCTCGGCGGCAAGGTTTTCGCCGTGGTCAAGACAGTGAGTTTCGACCGGGCCAACACCGGCGCCGGCCTGCCGCTCGAGGTCGATGGCTGACAGAAGCGGCGATCGCCGCTATATTGATTTGGAATAACGCTATCGCTGAAGTGGCTTCGGCAGGAGTCCTGGTGACCGCGGAGGAGCAAAGATGCCATCGCTGAGCTTGCGGATAAATCTCGATCCAGACGGGCGGATCGGTCCGGGCAAGATCGAGCTTCTGGAGCAGATCGCCACCTTCGGCTCGATCTCGGCCGCCGCACGCGGCATGGAGATGTCCTACAAGCACGCCTGGGATCTGGTGGAGGACATGAATCGGGTGTTTCGGCAAGCCGCTGGTCGCCGCGCAGACCGGAGGCCGCAAGGGCGGCGGCGCGCAGCTGACGGCTATCGGCCTTGCGGTGGTCAGCCGTTTCCGCGCCATCGAGCGTGCGGCCACCGCGGCGGCGGCGACGCATATGGATGCACTGCAGGCGGAGATCGATGCGGGCTGAGAGACGTGGGCGGAGCGAGGTTTCGCGCTGCCAACGCAATCGGGGCAGGTCCCCGCGCGAACCAGATGCTGCGATCGTGCCGCCTACATTATCACCGCAATCCCCAGTCGCGATTGATTCCCGCGCGCGACCATGATTGGTAGTTTCGCTACGCGACCAACGAGGCAATTGAGATGGACGCCGCTCCGCCAGAGTTCAACCGAAATGCCCTCGCTTCTCTTGTTGACGGCAAATCAACGCTTGAGGTGGGGCCTTTCACGAATCCGACTTTGCGCGGTCCAAACGTTAAATATTTCGACGTCATGGACAAACAAGGACTGATCAACAGGGCTAATGCGATCGGCTATGTCTACACCGTCCCGGTGGATATCGACTATGTTTCCAGCACCGGCGACTTGAGCATCGTGGACAAAAAGTTTGATTTTTGCCTGAGCAGTCACTGCGTCGAGCATCAACCAGACCTGATTTACCACTTGAATCAGGTCGCGAGGATTCTCACTGCGACAGGCAGATACCTCCTGATTATCCCGGACAAGCGCTACTGCTTCGACCATTTCATCGCAGAGAGTTCGATTGCCGATTTCATCGGCGCTCGAGGCAACAAAGTTCACACCGCAAAGAGCGTCATCGAACACATTGCTCTAGCCACGCATAATGATCCGGTTCGCCATTGGACCGGCGATCACGGGGTACCGAGATTTCGTCACAATCTGTCCAGTGTTTCCGTGGCCATGAGCCAGTACGACACCTCCGCTGGGGCCTACATCGATGTTCACGCTTGGCAATTTACACCTCAAAGTTTTCGCTCGGGAATAGAGGTGCTTTCCAATCTCGGCCTGATCGGGCTGGAAGTGGAGCAAGTCTATGCCACGCCGCACAACACTTTTGAGTTCTGCGCCATTTTGAAGCGACGGCTGGCGTAGAGAAGCAGCCCGTGGCGATGAGGCGGGCACTGCTGGCCAGACCCAGATTGCTGCTCATGGATGAGCCTCTGGCCTCGCTCGACGAGGCGCAAGGCAGAGATCCCGGCCTATATTGCAATGGCGCAACCGTGCCGGCCCGCATGATAGGACAGAGGGGCGACCGAAAGGCCACCCCTCGTCGTTTTCTTACTCCGAGAGCGTGAACGGAGCCGTATACTTGTCGACATTGTCCTTGGTGATGAGGAGGCAATCGAACAGCTGCTTTTCGGTCGCGGCGCCGGTCTTGCCGGTCTTGATGAAGGAGTCCGCCTGCTGCACGGCTTTCGCCGAGTAGACGGCCACCGGCTGCAGCACGGTGTATTGCAGGTCACCGGCCTTGATGGCGGCGACAGCGTCCGGCGAGCCGTCGAAGCCGCCAACCTTGATGCTCGACAGTTTTCCGGCCTCCTTCAGCGCAGCGATCGCGCCGAGCGCCATCTCGTCATTGCCGCTGGTCACGCCGATGATGTCGGGATGGGCCTGGAGCAGGCTCTGCATCTTGTCGTGGCCCTGGGTGCGGTCCCAGTTGGCGACTTCCGAGCCGACCTTCTTGAGGTCGGGATACTGGCTGATAACGGTCTCGTAGCCGTTCGACCGTGTCGCGGCGTTGTTGTCGGAGGGGGCGCCGAGCAACTCGACATAGTTGCCCTTCTCGCCGATGGCCGTCACCCATTGCTGGCCGCCGAGCGCGGCGCCCTGGGCGTTGTTCGAGACAAGCTGCGCCTTGGCGAGGCCCTCCTGGTTGATCTCGGCATTGACGAGGAAGACCGGGATGTTGGCGGCGATCGCCCTCTTGACCGCGCCGATCGAGCCGCTGGCATCGGCCGGATCAAGGATGATGGCTACGGACTTGTTGGTGATCGCCGTGTCGATCAGCTTGCTCTCGGTGTTGGTGTCGGCCTTGGAGGCGCCGACGGTCGCGGTGTAGCCGAGCTTTTCGGCTTCGGCCTTGGCGACATTGCCTTCGGTGAGCCAGTAGGGGTTGGCGGGGTCGATGACGATGATCGAGATGAGGCCGCTGGCCGACGCCGCGCTTGCCGCGACGATCGGTGCGGCCAGGGCGAAGGCCGAGAGCATCAGAATTCTGGCACTGCGATACATAGAGTTCCTCCTTTGGTTAGCAATCGCGCCGGTCAACCGGCGGTCTTCTCGAGGGCGGGATCGGCCGTTGTGGCCTTGTCCTTTTGTGGAGAAGTGGGCGAGCCGCCGGCCGTGCTCGGAAGCTTGACGCGGCGGCGATACTGGATGGCGTTGAGCAGCACCGCCAACACGATGACCGCGCCGGTGAACACTGTTTGCCAATATGCAGAGACGCCGATGATCACCAGACCATCGGACAGGAAGCCGATGACGAAGGCGCCGACCAGCGTGCCGCGGATGTTGCCCCGGCCACCGGTGAGCGCCGCACCGCCGATGACGACCGCGGCAATTGCCGTGAGCTCGTAAGAGGTGCCGGCGGTCGGACCCGCCGAGGTCAGTTCGGAGGACAGGATGAGGCCGGCCACGGCGGCGCAGATGCCCGAGAGCATATAAACCGACACCTGCACCTGCTTGACCGGCACGCCGGAGAGTTCGGCGGCGCGTTCGTTGCCGCCGGAGGCGTAGAGCCAGCGGCCGAAGGCGGTGCGGTTGAGGATGATGCTGCCGATGATGGCGATGACGGCCATGACCAGCACGCCGATCGGGATGTCGAGCAGGCGGTTGAAGCCCAGCCATTCGAAGCCGGTGTTGCCGAGCTCCGGCTTGCCGCCGAGATCGTTGTAGGTCAGGCCATTGGTCATCAGCAGGGCCGCGCCACGCACGACGTAGAGCATGCCGAGCGTGGCGACGAAGGCGGGGACCTTCAGCCAGGCGATAAGGACGCCATTGACCAGACCGACCAGCGCGCCGAGCACGCAGACCAGCACCGCGACGACCCAGACCGGCGGGTAGAGGATGACGCCGAACGTGGTCAGCTGCACGCCCTGCATCAGGAAGCCGGCGATCACGCCGGAGAAGCCCAGCGTCGAGCCGACCGACAGGTCGATGCCGCCATTGAGGATGACCAGCAGCATGCCGACCGCCAGTATGCCGAAGATGGCGACATGCGAGGCCATGGTCAGGAAATTGCCGACCGAGAAATAGTAGGGAGACAGCAGCGAGAAGACGATGATGATGGCGATCAGCGCGAAGAAGGCGCGGCCCTCAAGCAAAAGCTTGGCCAGGCTGAAGCCGTCGGCCGAAACCCTCGGGGAGCGGCTGCGATCGGGGCTAGCGTCGGTCACGGTGGTGGCTCCTGTGTTCTTCATGGTCGGAGACCACGGCCTCGCCGGAAGCGGCCATGATCTCCTCCTTCGTGGCATCGGCACCGAATTCGGCCGAGATCCTGCCGCGATGCATGACGATGATCCGGTGCGCGATGCTCAGGCATTCGGCGACTTCCGAGGTCGAGAAGACGACGGCGAGCCCGCGCGCCGCCCGCTCGCTGAGCAGCCGGAACACCTCGGCCTTGGCGCCGATGTCGATGCCGCGGCTCGGCTCGTCCAGCAGCATGACCCTGGGATTGGTGGTCAGCATCTTGCCGATGACGACCTTCTGCTGGTTGCCGCCGGACAGCGAGCCGATAGGCGCGCTGCCGCCCGCGGTCTTGACGTGCACGTCACGGATGGAGGCTTCGACCAGCGTCCGCTCCTGCGAGCGCGACAACAGCATTCCCCTGACGAAAGCGCCGATGCTGGCGAGCGACAGGTTGGCGCCGACCGACATCGTCTGAACCAGGCCGTCACGCTGGCGATCCTCGGGCACCAGCACGAGCCCCCTGGCGATGCGCTCGGCGATGCCGAAGCGGGAGATGTCGTTGCCTCCGAGCAGGATGCGCCCGCCCGATGGCTGCAGGCGCCCGGCGATGCATTCCAGCAATTCGGTGCGCCCGGCGCCCATCAGCCCGTAGATGCAGACGATCTCGCCGCTGCGTACGGCAAGCGACAGCCTGTCGACCACGGAACGTTCCGAGCTCGATGCATCGGGGACACTGACATCCTCGACCGACAAGGCAACCTCGCCGAAGGCGTATCCGGTGGGCGGCGAGCCCAAATCGAAGTTCTCGCCCACCATGTTGCGGACGATCCATTCGAGGTTGATGTGCCTGGCGTTGGCCGTCGCGGTGATCGCGCCGTCGCGCAGCACCACGGCGTGGTCGGTGATCTGCAACGCCTCCTCGAGGTGGTGCGAGATATAGACGATGGAGACGCCGCGGGCCGTGAGGTCGCGGATCACCCTGAACAGCACCTCCACCTCGGTGGCGCTCAACGCCGAGGTCGGTTCATCCATGATCAGGATGCGTGAATCCACCGAGAGCGCGCGGGCGATCTCGACGATCTGCTGCTGTCCCAGGCGCAGGTCCTGAACCAGCGTCAGTGGATCGATGTCTTCCTCGAGGTCGGCCATCAGCCGCCGCGTCTGGCGGGCCTCCTCGGCGAAATCGACACCGGTCGCGCCGCGTATTTCCCGGCCCATGAAGATGTTGTCGCGCACGCTCAGATTGGGCGCGAGGCTGAGTTCCTGATGGATGATGGAGATGCCGCGATCGCGGGCGTCGGAGGCTGAGGAGAAGGTGACGGACTGGCCGTCGAGCTCGATGGTTCCCGATGTCGGCGTCGTCACGCCGGAGAGGATCTTCATCAATGTCGACTTGCCGGCGCCGTTTTCGCCGAACAGCGTCGTGACCTTGCCGCGGCGGATGTCGAAATTGACCCCTTTGAGCGCGTGCGTGCCACCATAGGTCTTTACGATGTGGCGGGCCGCGAGCACGGTGTCGCCCGGCGCCGGCTCGAATTCGGGCGCCGCATTCATTGGACGGTCAGCTTCACCGGCGCGACCAGCCAGCCTTTGGGGTTGATCAGCTTGAAGACACCGACGACCGAGATGGTCTTGCCGGTGAGCTGGGTGTTGTCGATGGCCGACAGCACCTGCTTCTTCATCTCGTTGTTCAGGGCCGAGCCCGCATTCTGGTACTCGATCTGGTTGGTGAACTGGCCGAAGGTGATCGCGCCGGTGGCGTCGCGCAGATCGGTGCCGTTGATCGCCGGTCCGGTCTGGATGCGAATGACCAGATTGTCCGGGACGTCAGCCACCTTGACGGTGTAGATGCCCGACTTTCCCTCGCCGACGACGCCAGTGAACTTGACCGAGAATTCGGTGCCGACATTGGCCGGCACGCCATATTGTTTCTCCGCGGCCGCCTTGTCCTTGGCGATGGCGGCCGCAAGCGTCGGTGCATCGACGGCGCGCTGCTCGACGGCGGATTGCACGTTCGGAAATTCAGCCTTGCCGAACGCCTCCGGCGAAAACGCCGCCTTGCGGGTGTCTTCGGCCGAGCCGATCGTGACGATCTTGGTGTCGAGGATCATTGCGCCGAGCAGCGCCAGGATCGCGATCGCGACGGCCGCCCAGCGGACGCCTGGCGATCCTCGCCGGTTCATCGTGGTGGTTGCTGGCTGCGAACTCATGCTGTGACGACCTGTGTAGTGGCGGCGATGAGAGGTGGCATTTCGTCTTGTCGGCGCGAAGCGCCGCATAAGCCGCTGTGCGGTTGGCCCGCTTGCATCGACCCCTCCCGCAGCGTGCTCCTCCAGCGCAATCGACCATACATCGATGTTAAGTTACCGTCAATGACTGTGATACTTTGTCGATAACGTAACATTCATGTGACCGAGCGGCTGGTATGAATCGAGAAATGTTATTGATTTTGTTGCATTTTTCGAAATCTACAATATCTCACAGGTGCTGTGATACGCTTGCTTCAAGTCAGCAAGGAGGCTGTGCCGCGCTCAAGCCAGTTTGGCGCGATCACTCGTGGTTCGCGGCAGCTGCTCCGGTTGCAGCCCCATCAAATTGGTGCCGTTGAGCTGCGTGACAACCGCGTCGATCTCCTCGCTGATCCTCTGAGCGTTCCAGCCGAGCGCCCGGCCGGCAATCAGGGCGATCTGCTGCAAATCGCCTGTCGTCAGGGAACCGCTGATGGCCAGCGTCGTGCGCCGCATGACGATATCGGCCAGATGTTCGACGAATTCGCTGCGAGCGATGTAGTCGATCTCCGATACGCTGTAGTCATGCGAGTCCGGCAAGCGGTCTTCATTGCTCGATGCGCTCTGGTGCCGGGCTATCGGCAATGCCTTGGTGCCATAGCGCGACAGCAGCAGGCCGAGCCGGGCCTCGTCGATGCCCGAGGCCGATGCGGCCTTGGCCAGCCAGCTTGATCGTGCAGCTGTGTCGGCCGGAAAGTCCTTGCCGCCGCCGATCGGCATCGAGCGCGTCGTCACCTTGCGGATGCGGCCGAGACGATCGAGCACTGTGTCGGCGACCTCCTCGGCGAAACCGCGAAATGTCGTCCATTTGCCGCCGATCAGCGAGATGATGGGGAAGGGCCGCGATGGCTCCGGCTCCGCCACCGGCGCCGAATGATCACGGCTGATCAGGCCGGGGATGGCGGCGTCGGATGCGGGCAGGGGTCTGATGCCGCTATAGGCATAGACGATCTGGTCGCGTTCGAAACGCATGCCCGGCAACAGCGTGCGCACGCTTTCCAGCAGATAATCGATCTCCGCCGGCTCGCAGCGAACCGTATCCGGATTATCGGCCGCGAGATCCGTCGAGCCGACGAGGGCCTTTCCGAGATAGTCGTAGACAAGGCAGATGCGCCCGTCATCAGCTTCGAAATAGAGCATGCGCCCGGCCAGGCTTTGCACCAGCGCGTCGTGCTTGAGGAGGATGTGCGAGCCCTTGGTGCCGCCGATCATCCTGGACGGCGCACCGAGTGCCGCGTTGACATGGTCGATCCATGGGCCGGCGGCGTTGACGACCAGCCTCGGCCGCAACGAGAATTCGCCGCGGTTCTGTCGTCTGAAGGCCAGCACGCCGTTCGAGGAAGAGACCAGCGAGGTGTAGTTGGCCGCGCTGGAGTTAGGGTTGGCCTCCAGACCATCGGCGATCAGCTCGAGCACCAGCCGTTCGGGATGTGTGATCTTGGCGTCGTAGTAGGTGCCGGTGGCGACGATCGAGCGGGTCAACGCCGGCATGTCGCGAAGCGCTTGACGGCGTCCGACAAGCCGATGGCGCGGCATCACCCGGTGCCGCGAGCCGTAGAAATCATAGATCATCAGGCCGATCTTGATGAGGATCGCGCCACGGCTGCGCGGCGCGCTGGTCGAGCCCAGCAGCGTGCGCAGCGCCGCCCACATGCCCTTGCCCCAGGAGAAGATCGGGATGACCGTCGGCAGCGGGCTGACATAGTGCGGCGCGTTCTTGAGCAGCAGGTTGCGCTCCAGCGTCGACTGCGCCACCAGCCCGAATTCGCCGGTCTCCAGATATTTCAGCCCGCCATGGATCAGGCGCGAAGGCGCCGCACTGGTGCCGGAGCCGAAATCCGCCTTGTCGACGATGCAGCAGCTGACGCCCTGCGCGCTGAGATCGCGAAACAGGCCTGCCCCATTGATGCCGGCGCCGAGGATGACGACATCGATATCGCCGGGGACACCGGTCCGTTGCTCGGAGCCGTGCTGGCTTTCGGCCGTTGATGTCATGGCCTCGCCGTCTTGACGATACGCAGCTGGACCCCGGCCTGCTCCAGCTTTTGCGCATGCTTGTCGCTGATGCCGTCGGTAACCAGGACCGCCTCGAAGCTGACCAGGCCGTCGAGCACGTGCAGGGCCACTTTGTCGAACTTGGAATGGTCGACCAGGAGGATGCGCTTGATCGCCGCCGCCATCATCGCCTGCTTTACCCGCACCACATGCTGATCCTGGATGAAGGCGGTGGTGCCGCTGATCGCGGAGGCCGAGCAAATCAGGAGATTGGCGCGCAGCCGCGAGATCGCATTCTCGCAGACGATGCCGATATAGGCGTTGTAGGTGCGGTGGTACTGACCGCCGAGGCAGATGAAGTCGATGCCGTCGACATTGGTCAGCAATGCAGCCGTCGACACGCTGTTGGTGATGACGGTCAGAGGCGTGACCTCGAGCAGCAGCGGCGCCACGGCGTTGGCTGTGGTCGAGTCATCCAGGATTATCGCCTGTCCCGGCTCGACGTAGTCCATGGCGGCGCGAGCCAGTGCGTCCTTCTCCGCCCGCCCAACCGTCACCCGGTAGCGGAAGGCACTTTCATAGAGGCCGGATGGCTGCACGGTGACGGCGCCATGCAGCTTGCGCAGCACGCCTTGATGCGCCAACTGGTCGATGTGGCGGTGGATGGTCATGCGCGACACGCCGAAATGCTCGACCAGATCGTCGATGCGCACCTGGCCGAGTTTTATCACATATTCGGCGATCTCTTCGCGCCGTTCGTCGGCCTTGATCATGCTGTGCCCCCCATTGCTTGCGCTGCAAGGCTTTCGATTTCGGCCCATTTCGGCCTGAGCTGTTCGGCGATGCGGCCATAGATGGAATAACGCTCGTCGAAGACGGCGCTGCGTGCCGGGTCCGGGCGGTATTCGCGGCTCACCGTGCAGGTGGCGCGCGCGCCTTCCTGCGGCGAGGCGAACAGGCCGACTGCCGCGCCGGCGCAAAGGGCGGCGCCGTAGGCGGCCGCCTCGTCGGTCGAGGTGACGGTGACCGGCACGTTGAGCACGTCGGCGAACATCTGCGCGAAGGCCGGATTGCGCGACCCGCCGCCGGTCAGCCGCACCTCGCGGACGGCAAAGCCGTCGCGCAGGGCTTCGACATGGGTGCGGTGGTTGAAGGCGATGCCTTCCAGCACCGCCTTCAGCATGTCGCCGCGGTCGTGCCAGCCGCGCAAGCCGACAAAGCTGGCGCTGGCGGCATTGCCGTAGGGCGAACCGAACAGATAGGGATGGAAGAGCAAGGTCGACGGCTTCTTCAGCGCGGTGTCGATTTCGGTCGCCAGCATCTCGTGGATCGAGCGGCCGGTCTTCTTGGCCACGTCCTGTTCGGCCCGGCAGAGCGTGTCGAGGAACCAGTCGTAATTCGCCGTCGAGGCCGGCGAGATCGACATGTTGTTCCAGCGGCCGAGGTCGATGGCGTTGCGGCAGAACCAGCGCTGGTCGGTACGCGGCTCGGCGGAGACCACTTCGTTGATCGAGTAGGTGCCGGCGACGATGCTGACCACGCCCTCTTCGTGGCCGCCGATGCCAAGCGCCGAGGCGGTGACGTCATGCAGGCCGCAAGCAACCGGAGTTCCTTCCGCAAGCCCGGTCAATGCGGCCGCTTCGGCGGTGGCGTAGCCGACAATGTCGGCCGAATGTGCAGCCCCGGGCAAAGCCGCGAACAGCTCCTCCAGGCCAAAGACGCGCATCGCCTCCTGCGCGTAGACTTGCGTGCGGACGTCGGTGAACGAGGTGCTCGCCTCGGTCAAATCGGTGCCGACGGTGCCTGTCAGGCAAAAGCGCAGCCAGTCCTTGCAACCGACGATATGGCCGATCTGGCTGAAGCGTTCCGGCGCATGCTTTTTCAGCCAGCCCAGTATCGCCGATGGCGCCGAAGCGTGCGGAACCTGTCCGGTCAAAGCGAGGGCCTCGGTAAACACCGAACCCTTTGCCCATTCGTCGACGATCTCGCCGGCGCGGCTGTCGAGCGACAGGATGCCGGGGCCGAGCGGCCGGCGGTTCCTGTCGAGCAGATACAGCCCGTCGCCATGCGCGGTCGCCGCCACGGCCTTGATATCGCCAGCTGGCCGACCGCTCAGGGCAATGGCTTCCCTGATCGCCTCGGCGGTCGCCTGCCAGAGGCCCAGCATGTCGCGTTCGACCCAGCGGGGATGCGGCATCGATTGCGGCACACGGCGCCTGGCCACCGACAGCTGGGTGCCGTCGGCATCGAAGATCACTGCCTTCGTCACCGTCAGGCCGTTGTCGATCCCAAGCAGGCTGGACATGATGATCCCGTTCAGCGTGAGCCGGTACGCGTTGCGAATTGGTTCCAAGCAAGGTTGGCGCTGAACATCATGGAAATCATCCTCGCCGGGATCCGCCATTGCCGATTGCGGCCGCCGATGAAACAGCGGCAGGATTCGAACCGGCCAACTGACCATACAATTCTGTGAATTTAACGTCAATATGTGTGATATACGCCAGGCGAGCAGGCTCCGCCAGGCGGAGCTTGATTATCAAATTGTCATAAAACGCTGTTTTTTCTAACTCTTGAGGGCCGCCAATCCGTCTCGCCGGTCTTGTTACCCGTTACCCGCTTGCGTGGCGACTGCCAGGGCAGTGGCTAGATATCCTCTGGCTCACCGGGCTTGCGCAGCAGATAGGTGTCCATGATCCAGCCCTTTTGCCGGCGGGCTTCCTCCCGGACCTTTTCGATCTCGGCGCTGACATCGCCGAGGCGACCGGAGACGATGATCTCGTCCGGCGTGCCGAGATAGGCGCCCCAATGGATGGTGACATCCGGGTCGGCCAGTGTGTTGAAGGCGCATTTGCCGTCCAGCATGACGACTGTGCTGCCGGCATTGCTGGCCAGACCTTCTTCGGTCAGCCTGCGGCCGGTGGTGACCAGGAACGAATCGCCGATGCGGTTCAGTGCCATTTTGTGGCTGGCGGCAAGCGCCTGGATGGCGGTGATGCCAGGGATGACCTCCAGTTCGAAGGCGACGTTGTTCCTGAGGCGCACGCGCTCGAGAATGCGCAACGCGCTGTCGTAGAGCGAGGGATCGCCCCAGATCAGGAAGGCGCCGCAGCCATCCTCGGCGATCTCGTCGCGGATCAAGGCTTCGTAGATGGCCGCGATGGCTTCGTGCCAGCCGTCGACGGTCGAGCGGTAGGAAGATGTCGGTTCGGCGCGGACCGGCACTTCGAATTCGACGCGGCGCGATTTCGGATTAGTGACGAAGCGGTCGCAGATCTCGCGCCGCAATTCGGCAAGTTCGTTCTTCTTGGCGCCCTTGTCGGGGATGAACAGCACATCGGCACGGTTTAGGCTAGATATGGCCTGAACCGTCATGTGGTCTGGATTGCCGGCGCCGATGCCGATGACGAGAAGCTTGCGCATGGGGCGAACTCCTGCCCGATCGGAAGCTGTTAGTCCAGACCGCTCGCGTGTCCAGACCGCTGGCATGTCCAGGCCGGTGTGGCGTAGTCACGCAAGTGGAAGGGCTTTGAAACGCCGCATTGAAACGGCTAGGGTCGTCAGGGCATTCTTGCCGAGGGGGCTTCGATGTTGCGAACTGTTCTGACTGCGGCGCTGGCGCTTTCGGCGGCACCCGCATTGGCCAACGATTCTGTTGCCGAGCTTGGCACAGGCGGACTGATCCTGTCGCGCAGCGATGCCGTTGCGATGCAAAGCGAGGATCTCTTCATCTCGCCTGAAAAGGTGACGGTCGACTACGTCTTCCACAACAACACCGACAAAGATGTCGACGCGATCGTGGCCTTCCCGATGCCCGACATTTCGGGCGATCCTGAAGAAATGCCGGCCATTCCCGAAAACCAGAGCGACAATTTCCTCGGCTTCGAGGTGACGATCGACGGTGCCGCGGCAAAGCCTCAGCTCGAGCAGAAGGTGTTCGCGCTCGGTATCGACATCGGCGCCGATCTCAAGGCGCAGAATGTGCCGTTCAACCCGTTCGGCGATGCGGCCAAGGCGGCATTGGCGAAGCTGCCGAAAGCGGTGGCCGATGACTGGGTCAACCGCGGCATCATCATCGAGGACACAGCCGATGACGGCAGCGGCATGAAATCCAACTATGCGCCGTTCTGGCAATTGCGCTCGACCTACTGGTGGCGCTCGACCTTTCCGGCCAACAAGGACGTTCACGTTTCCCACCGCTACAAGCCGAGCGTCGGCGGCACGTCGTCGGTCAGCTTCTTCTATGACGGCCAGTTCCAGGGGCAATATGCGACATACAAGACCCGCTACTGCATGGACGACACGTTCGAGAACGCGGTGCGCAAGGCGGCGAAGGACAATCCGGACGGCTATCCCAAATATTATGAAAGCCGCATCGCCTATATCCTGACCACCGGCGGCAACTGGGCGGCGGGCACCATCGGTAAGTTCAAGCTGACCGTCGACAAGGGCAATCCCAAAGCCCTGGTCTCGTTCTGCGGCGATAATGTAAAAAAGGTCGGGCCGACGAGTTTCGAGATGACCGCGAACGATTTTTACCCGGAGCACGACATCGATATCCTGCTGCTCGAACCGTCGGACAGCAATGGCGGGGACGCGAACTGATGCATGTGGCAATCTACGTCGCCATCGCCGAGAACGGCGTGATCGGGCGGGATGGCGGACTGCCCTGGCGGCTCTCCACCGATCTCAAGCGCTTCAAGGCCGACACGATGGGCAAGCCCATCATCATGGGCCGCAAAACCTATGAAGGCATAGGCCGTCCGCTGCCGGGCCGGCTCAACATCGTCGTCACCCGCGACAAGAGCTGGCGCGCCGAGGGCGTCGAGGTGGCGCATACGCTGGAGGCCGCCATCCAGCTGGCAACGGTGCGCGCACGCTGCATGACCGGCATCGACGAGGCCTGCGTGATCGGCGGCGGTCAGATCTATGCCCAGGCGCTGCCGCTGGCCGACCGGCTGCACGTCACCCATGTGCTGGCCGCCGTCGATGGCGACGCGCATTTCCCGCCGATCGACGCTGAGACATGGCGCGTGGTCAGTTCGCAGGAGGTTCCGGCCGGGGAAAAGGACAGCCACGCAACACGCTATTCCGTTTATGAGCGCCGCCGCCCGATACTTTGATAGACAAAAAGTGCATTGAAGGACGACAAAGGGTCGCTACCGGCCCAAAACGGATGATGTCGGCGGCGCATCGCGTTGAAAGCGTGCCGTGGCGTCCCTATAGAAGAACAACACTGGATTTTGCGCCGTAATTCCGGCGCTTGAGGGAATTCCAAGCGAAAGGACATTCATGCCCTGGAACGACAAGAGTGGCGGAGGCGGCGGCCCGTGGGGCGGCGGCGGTAACAATCAGGGGCCCTGGGGGCAGGGGCCAAAGGGGCCAAGCGGCCCGCAAGGGTCGCCCCCCGATCTCGAAGACATTATCCGCCGCGGCCAGGACCGGCTGCGGCGCGCTCTGCCCGGCGGCGGTGGCGCCAGTCCGGCGGTGTTCGGGCTAATCGCCGCGGTGCTGGTCGTTCTGTGGGCATTCCAGGCGGTCTATACCGTGCAGCCCGACGAGGTCGCCGTCGAACTGCGTTTCGGCAAGCCGAAGCCCGAACTCTCACAACCTGGCCTGCATTTCCATTGGTGGCCGCTCGAGACCGTCGAGACGGCCAAGATTTCCGAGCAGCTCGTCGACATTGGCGGCGGCAACACCAGCGGCAACGGCCTGATGCTGTCGGGCGACCAGAACATCGTCAACGTGCAGTTTTCGGTGGCCTACCAGGTCTCCGATCCCCGTGCCTATCTGTTCGACGTCTCGGATCCGGACGGCATGCTGCGGCAGGTTGCCGAAAGCGCCATGCGCGAAGCCGTCGGCCGCCGGCCGGCACAGGACATTTTCCGCGATGACCGCCAGGGCATAGCGGCGTCGGTGCGCGAAATCATCCAGTCGACGTTGGACGGCTACAAGGCCGGTCTCAACGTCAATGCCGTGTCGATCGAGGATGCAGCACCGCCACGCGAAGTGGCCGATGCGTTCGACGAGGTGCAGCGTGCCGAGCAGGACGAGGACAAGTTCGTCGAGCAGGCAAACCAGTATTCCAACCAGAAGCTCGGCCAGGCGCGCGGCGAGGCGGCACAGATCCGCGAAGACGCGGCCGCCTACAAGAACCGTGTGGTGCAGGAAGCCGAAGGTGAGGCCCAGCGCTTCATCTCGGTCTATGACGAATATGCCAAGGCGCCGGATGTGACCCGCAAGCGCCTCTATCTGGAAACCATGGAGAAGGTTCTGAAGGACTCGAGCAAGGTCATCGTCGAGCAGGGCAACGGACAAGGTGTCGTGCCCTATCTGCCGCTGCCGGCATTGCAGGCGAAACCGCCGGCTCCGGTCGCGCCTGCCGCGAACACGGGAGGTACCCAGTGATGGCCAACCGTCTTCCCATTTTCGTCGTCGTCGCGGCGGTCATCCTGTTCCTGATCTATTCCTCGGTCTTCGTGGTCAATGCGCGCCAGCAGGCGCTGGTGTTGAGGTTCGGCGAGATCGTCGACGTCAAGAGCGAGCCCGGCATCTATTTCAAGGCGCCGTTCTCGTTCTTCGACGCCGATACGGTGCAGCTGATCGAAAACAGGGTGCTGCGCTTCGACCTCGACAACATCCGCGTCCAGGTGTCTGGTGGCAAGTTCTATGAGGTCGATGCCTTCATCGCCTATCGCATCTCGGATCCGCGCGTCTTCCGTGCCGCCGTGTCCGGTCAGATCGAATTGGCCGAAGCGCGGCTGAGGACGCGTCTCGACGCTGCCTTGCGCCGCGTCTACGGTCTGCGCGACTTCGAGGCGGCGCTCTCGGAACAGCGTGCCGTGATGATGCGTGAAGTGCGCGATCAGCTCCGGCCCGACGCCACCTCGCTCGGCCTGCAGATCGAGGATGTCCGCATCCGCCGCACCGACCTCACGGCCGAGGTCTCACAGCAGACCTATGACCGCATGAAGGCGGAACGTCTGGCCGAGGCCGCCCGGCTTAGGGCGCGCGGCAATGAAGCGGCACAGCGCATCACGGCACGCGCCGATCGTGAAGTGGTCGAGATCGTTGCCGAAGCGCAAAAGGAATCCGAGATCCTGCGCGGCGAGGGCGAAGCCCAGCGCAGCGCCACCTTCGCGGATGCCTATAAGCGCGACCCGGCCTTCTTCGACTTCTACCGGTCGATGAATGCCTACGGCACGGCGCTGGACAGTACCGGGACGACCATGGTGCTGTCGCCGAGTTCGGAGTTCTTCCGCTACTTCCGCGATCCGGATGGCAAGGAAGGGCCGGCGAAGCCGGCGGTACCCGCCGCACCGGCAACGGCGCCCGCCGCGCCGACGACTCAACCCAGCACCGGCCAGAAATAGCCGGTGCAGGACTTTTTCGCGGCGATGGGCCTGGTCCTCGTCATAGAGGGCCTGGTCTATGGCGGCTTTCCCGGCTTGGCGAGGAAGCTCGCCGGCGAGGTGCTGTCGATGCCGGAGAACGCATTGCGGATCGCCGGGCTGGTCGCGATCGCCATCGGTGTCGGCATCGTCTGGCTGGTGCGGGGCGGATGAGATGGCCGTTTTTCGTCCGCGGCAAAACGGAGGATTAATCCTCTGCCGATAGTCGTAGCCGCAAACGTGCCGTATTTTTTGCCAACATAGCGCAACGCGGTGTTTTCGCCGTTGCGCTTTCTCTTTCAGAAAGACCGGGAGGCTTCTCGATGACATCCACACTCCTTTTGCGCGCGGCACGGCGGACGCTCATCGCCGGCACGGCAGCGCTTCTTGTCGGCGCTGTCGCCGTCCCGTCCTTCGTGACGCCGACCTTCGCGGCCGACGGACCTGCTTCGGTGGCCGACCTGGCGCAGGGCGTGCTCGGCGCGGTGGTCAACATCTCGACTTCGCAGACGGTGAAAGGCACGGAAGGGCCGGGCGCCGTGCCGATGCCGCAGCTTCCCGAAGGCTCGCCTTTCCAGGACTTCTTCGACGACTTCTTCAAGAACCGCGGCGGCGACAAGGACAATAGTGCGCAGAAAGTGCAGTCGCTGGGATCCGGCTTCGTCATCGATGCCGAGCAAGGCATCGTCGTCACCAACAACCACGTGATCGCCGACGCCGACGACATCGAAGTCAATTTCTCCGATGGCGTGACGCTGAAGGCGACGCTGGTCGGCACCGACACCAAGACCGACGTCGCGGTGCTGAAGGTCGATCCGAAGGGCCACAAGCTGACCGCGGTGAAGTTCGGCGATTCCACCAAGATGCGCGTCGGCGACTGGGTGATGGCGGTCGGCAATCCATTCGGCCTTGGCGGCACAGTCACGGTCGGCATCGTCTCGGCGCGCAACCGCGACATCAATTCCGGTCCTTATGACGATTTCATCCAGACCGATGCCGCGATCAATCGCGGCAATTCGGGCGGGCCGCTGTTCAACAGCGTCGGCGAAGTCATCGGCATCAACACCGCGATCATCTCGCCGTCCGGCGGCTCGATCGGCATTGGCTTCTCCATTCCCTCGCAGCTTGCCTCGGGTGTCGTCGACCAGTTGCGCCAGTTTGGCGAGACGCGGCGCGGCTGGCTCGGCGTGCGCATCCAGCCGGTGACGGACGACATCGCCGAAAGCCTCGGCATGGCGACCGCCAAGGGCGCGCTGGTCGCCGGCGTCATCAAGGGCGGCCCCGTCGACAACGGCACCATCCAGGCCGGTGACGTCATCATCAAGTTCGACGGCAAGGACATCCATGAAATGCGTGACCTGCCGCGCGTGGTCGCCGAAAGCCCTGTCGGCAAGGCCGTCGATGTGCTGATCGTGCGCAAGGGCGTCGAGCAGACGGTGAAGGTGACACTTGGCCGGCTCGAGGATGGCGAGAAGCTTGCCAGCGGCGAGAACGGCAACACCGACCAGGACAAGGGCAAACAGGCTCCAGCCGTCTCGACCGCCTCGGTGCTCGGCATGACCGTCGGCGAGCTCAATGACGAGACGCGCAAGAAGTTCAGCATCGCCGGCGATGTCTCCGGCGTCGTCATCACGGACGTGGCCAAGGATTCGGCCGCTGCCGAGCGCGGCATCCAGCCGGGCGAGGTGATCACCGAGATCGCGCAGGAATCGGTCGCCACGCCCAAGGACGTCATGGATCGGATCGGCGCGCTGAAGGAGCAGGGCCGCAAGAACGCGCTCCTGATGCTGGCGTCGAAGACCGGTGAGTTGCGTTTCGTGACGATACGGATGGATTGAGATTTCAATCCGGCGATTCCCAAAAAAGGCGGCTAACCAGCCGCCTTTTTTCTTGCCCGCCAATTCTCGCGCGAAAGCCGGTAGAGCACATGTCGCTTGAGCTTTGGGTGGCTGTCGGGAATGTCGGGGTGATCGAAATCGGCTGAGGGATCGGCTGTCATGCCGAGGCGTTTCATCACGGCGGTCGACCGGTGGTTTGTCGCGACCGCGAAGGAGACGATCTCGTCGACGGCCAATGTCTCGAAACCGTAAGCCAGCCAGGCTTCCGAGGCCTCGGTGACATAGCCCTTGCCCCAGAATTCGGGCGCCAGCCGCCAGCCGATCTCGATGGTACCGGCCGGCAGGGATGGCACGTGATCGGTATCGAGGAGACCGACGAAACCGATACATTCGCCGGTCGCGGCAATCTCGGCCGCGGCGAAGCCATAGCCGTCCTCATCGATCCAGGCGCGGAATTCGTCCATCTTGGCGTCCGCCGCGGCACGGTCACGACGGAACGGGAAGAATTCCATGACGCGTTCATCGGAATTGATGCGATGGAAGAGCTCGCGGTCACGCTCTTCCCAATTGCGCAGGATGAGGCGCTCGGTGCGCATGGGTTTCATTGGACGAACTCTTCCTGGCGATAGCCCTGCAGATAGAGCAGGGCCGTGAGGTCGCCATGGTCGATGCGAACCTTGGCCTGCGCCGCCACGGTCGGCTTGGCGTGAAGCGCCACACCGGTGCCGGCGAGCCGGATCATATCGAGGTCATTGGCGCCATCGCCGACGGCGATGGCATCGGCCGGCGTCAGGCCAAGGCGTGCTGAAATGTCGAGCAGCGCGTCGGCCTTGGCGGCGCGGCCGAGGATCGGCTCGCCGACCAGGCCAGTGAAGCGTCCATCCTCTTCGAGCAGGCGGTTGGCGCGGTTCTCCTGAAAGCCAAGCATGGCCGCGATGCGGGTCGTGAACACTTCGAAGCCGCCCGAGACGAGCGCCGCCCAGGCGCCATTGGCGCGCATGGTCTGGACCAGCGCGCGGCCGCCCGAGGCCAATGTCAGCCGATTGGCGACGATGCGGTCGACGACGGCGGCATCGAGCCCCTTCAACAGCGCGACGCGTTCGCGCAGGGCCGGCTCGAAGGCGATCTCGCCGTTCATCGATCGCGCGGTGATCGCCGCGACGTGCTCCTTGACGCCGATCTCGTCGGCCAGTTCGTCGATGCACTCCTGGTCGATCATGGTCGAATCCATGTCGGCGATGAGGATTTGCTTACGGCGCGTTTCGGCCTGCTGGACGATCACGTCGACCGGTTCCGCGGCCAATGCGGCACGCAGGGCAGCCGTGGTATTGGCGGTATCAGCCTCTTGCGGCAAGGCAAGATCGCAGGCAATGCCTTCGGCCAGCCAGACGACAGTGCTTGCGCCCACCGACCGCGAGGCCATATTCGCAAGCGACGGCGATAGGGCGCGGTCAGCGGGACGGGAAACAAGCGTGGCAATGAGCGGCATCGAGAATTCCGGCACGGATGCGGGCGAAGGCCGCGTGAAGAACGCGATCCTGATAGCCGGGCCGACCGCCAGCGGCAAGTCGGCATTGGCGCTCGACCTGGCCGAACGCGCAGGCGGCGTCATCGTCAACACCGATTCCATGCAGGGCTATTCGGTGCTCGATGTGCTGACCGCCCGGCCGGAAGCGGCCGACCTCGCACGGGTGCCGCATTTCCTCTACGGCCACGTTCATCCCGCTACCGCCTATTCGACGGGCGCGTGGCTGCGCGATGTGATGAAACTCATCGACGACGGCGTGCTGTCGCGGCGGCCGGTCTTTGTCGGAGGCACCGGCCTCTATTTTCGCGCGCTGGCCGAGGGTATTTCGGAAATGCCTGACATTCCGCCGCGCATCCGCGACCGCTGGCGCTACGAGCTGAAAGAGCAAGGCGCGGTCAAGCTGCACGGCCTGCTGCTGCGCGAGGATTCGAGAGCCGCCATGCAGCTCAAGCCTACCGACAGCCAGCGCATCGTGCGGGCGCTCGAAGTGCTCGACGCCTCCGGCCGATCGATCCTGGAATGGCAGGCGGAGCGCGGCCGGCCGCTCATCGACACAGGCAGACGGCGCGTTTCCTGGTCATCGAGCCGGATCGGGCCGCGCTGGTCAATCGCATCGAGAGGCGCTTCGACCAGATGCTGGACAAGGGCGCGCTGGAGGAAGTCAGGCAGCTTGCGGCCCTTCGCCTCGATCCGGATCTGCCGGCGATGAAGGCGATCGGCGTTCGCGACCTGCAGGCGGCGATGGCTGGAGAGTTGAGCTTTCCCGAAGCAATCGAGCGCGCCAAGATTGCAACCCGGCAATACGCCAAGCGGCAGGCGACCTGGTTTCGCCACCAGCTGGGGCCGGAATGGCAGAGATTGCGCCCCGGTGACGATCTCGAAACCACGATCCAAACACTTGTTGCTAATGCAACTTAAAAAGTTGACCATGACGGAAGGGTTCGCGCCGAAGTTGCCGGGATTAACGCTCCGTAAGGCGGTCCGTGCCATAAGGTCGATGGGCACTTTTCCATTGGGGAGCAGATGCGTTTCCATAAGGCGGAATCCGCTTTTTTCGTCTTTATTTTCGTGATCCTGGCCGCTGGCCTGGTGACGCTGCACGCCTATGGGCTCTTGCAATCCTTCGCCACGGAACTCCATACCCAGTCGGGCCTGGACAAGGTCATCTACCTCAACAAGCTGTTGTTCGCGACCGGCGTGCTGCTTGCGACCGCGCTGTTTTTCGGCATCTTCTTCACCTATCCGCTGATCCGCAAACAGGCGACGGAAGAAGGCAAGCTGCGCGCCATGACGGTTTCGCTCAGCGCTCGCTCCGAAACGCTCGAGCACGCCGCGCTGACAGACAGCCTGACCGGCATGCAGAACCGACGCTATTTCGACGATGCGCTTAAGGAATATCTCGAGGAGTTCCGCCGCATCGAAAAGCCGGTCGGGCTGATGATCCTCGATCTCGACCATTTCAAGCAGGTCAACGACACGCACGGCCACGATGTCGGCGACGAGGTGCTCAGGGCCGTCGCCAGTTGCCTCAAGGACATGACACGTTTCCACGACGTGGTGGCACGGCTGGGCGGCGAGGAGTTTGCCGTGGTCACGCCCAACATGGAGGCGGAGCTGCTGGCCAAATTCGCCGAGCGCATCCGCAAGGCAATCGCCAACATGTCGATCCTTTCGGGCAACGTCCGGCTCAAGATCACCACCAGCGTCGGCCTTGCCGTCTGGGACCGCAAGGAAACGGCCGAGGAGTTCTATCGCCGTGCCGACCGCCAGCTCTATGAGGCGAAGAGGCAGGGCCGCAACCGCGTCTGCGCCTAAAATCCCATCATTGAAGTCGTGAGGCCGGCCGTCTGCTGCCGTTTTCTGCGCTTCCCCGTTCTACTGCGTCGCAGTAGAACTGAGCTCACGGACCAAAAGTCCGCTCCGCTCCGGTTCTCGAAATCAGCACCAGCCGACTCAGCCTGACGAATTTCCTGACGGGATTTACCCAAGCGTTCGAACGAAGAAGAGCGATGGAAGTTTGGCGCGGCTTCTCGGAACTGCCGGCAAATGGGCGTGACGCTTGAGGCTCAGTCGTTCTGGGGGCGCAGGCCGAAGGTGGCGGGCTTCAGGCCGTAGCGCATGTCGAAATCGTCATCCGATTGCACGCGCCCGGTTGCCGGCTTGCGGTAGTCGGGATCGCCGGCCTGGCGACCGGAATCGACCACTTCGGCGAAGGCCATCGCCTGCGGCGTCGGTTTCGGCACGTTGCGCAGCCGCTCGACGATCGCCACCAGGTCGACATCGTCGCCGGCCTTTGGCGACTCGATCTGTTCGCGCTTGGCCGCGCCGGGAAGCAGGTGGCTGGGCAGTCTTTCGAATTTCAGCCGCATGGTCGTCGCCACGCCTTCGCCGAAAGCGATGGCTTCGCGCTGTCCCATGGACGACAGGAAGGCAAGCGTGGAGGCGGAGGAGTCGGCGATGGCCGAGCGGATGATCGCCTGGTCCTGCTCGTTGGCGAGCCGCATGGCGAAGAAGGTCGAACATTGCGACAGGATGGTCGGGTCAAGCTCGCCGGGGCGCTGCGTGACGACGCCGAGATAGCAGCCATATTTGCGGCCTTCCTTGGCGATGCGCGACAGCGCGTGCCTGGTCGGCGCGAAGCCGAGACGAGGATCGGCCGGCATGTAGCGATGCGCTTCCTCGCAAAGCAACAGCAGTTGCAGCTTGCCTTCGCTCCACAGAGCGAGGTCGAAGGCCAGGCGCGCCAGCACCGAACAGACGGAGTTGACCACTTCGGAAGGCATGCCGGCCATCTCGAAGCAGGTCACCGGCCGGCCGTGATGCGGCACGCGGAAGATGTTGCCGATCGTCTCGTGGATGGTATCCTCGATCAGGCGCGAACTGAACATGAAGCGATAGCGCGGATCGGCGGACGCCGATTCGATGCGCGTCTTCAGCGATTTGAGCGTCGGGCGCTCGTTCTTGCTTTCGAGCATGCCCATACGTTCGTCGATCTGCTTGAGCAGGTCCGCGATGCGGTAAGGAACCGGCGTATCGGCGGTCAACGCGTCGTTGCCGCGCCTGAGATAGGCACCTGAATTCGGGTTGCGGTAGAGGCTCTTGGCCAGCGGAATGAGGTCGCGCAGGGCGTCGATCTCTTCCGGAACCGTTTCACGGCCGCGAAACAGCACCTCGGCGAATTCCTCGAGCTTGAACATCCAGAACGGCAGGTCGAGCGTCTTGGAATCGACCTTGACGCAATATTCCGGCAGCGACGCCGCGAATTCATTGTGCGGGTCGAGGATCAGGATGCGCAGATCCGGCCGCGCCGCGATCGATTTGCGCAGCAGCAGCGAGACGGCGGTGGATTTGCCGACGCCGGTGGTGCCGACAATGGCGAAATGGCGCGCCAGCGTGTCGTCGATGGCGATGTTGGCGGCGATCGCCTCGTCCTGCGACAGCGAACCAATGGTGATGGAATGGCGGCCGGCCAGATCGTAGACGGCCTGCAGATCGCGGCTGCGGATGCGATGCGCAACCGCGCCGATATGCGGATAGGTGGTGATGCCGCGGTCGAAGATCGGCTTGGCTCCGGGCTCGGCCCCATCGCGTACTTCACCGATCAGCTCGATGCTGACCTCGATGGGGTTCTGGCCTTCACTGCTCCAGGCGCGGTCCGATTTGCCGATGCCGTAGACCAGGCCAACGGTTCGGGTCGTGCCCAGATTGATCGAGATCATCTTGCCGACCGTCCAAAGGCCTGTCACCGCGCCGTCGACATCGTCGGCATAGGCGGCGATGGTGGCGCGCGCGCCGTCGCATTGCACGACGTTGCCCAGGATGCGCCGGTCGTTCTGCTCTGCGTTGCGGCGCTCCTGCGATGTCGGTTCTCCGACGGAAGCTTCGCGTTCGACATACATGGACAGGCCAATCCCCATTTCCCTTGATATCAGACCCTACCGGAATGGGGTTAAGGCCGGATGAGGTCGGATGGTGTAGAGAGGATTAAGCGCCTGGCGAAAATTGTCGCGACACGGCTCTTCTCCATCTCAGGCATTTCGCTATAGTGGACGAATGGGCGATATAACGAACGATATTTCTTCGACCATCGGCAGGCGGATCCACGCCGAAAGGGTCATGCGGGACTGGTCGCTGGCCGAGCTTGCCGAGCGGTCCGGTGTTTCCAAGGCCATGCTGAGCACGATCGAGCGCGGCATGACCAGCCCGACGGCGGCCCTTCTGGTGCGCATCGCGGCAGCGTTCGGCATGACGCTGTCGACCCTCATCGCGCGCGCGGAATTGCAAGGCGGCGGGCTGCTGCGCGAGGCCGATCAGCCGGTGTGGCGCGATCCCGATACAGGCTATGTCAGGCGGCATCTGTCACCGGCCGGCGACATGCCGCTCGAACTGATCAAGGTGCATCTGCCGGCGGGCGCCAGGGTCAGTCTGCCGGCGGCTTCTTACGCCTTCATCAAGCAGCAGATCTGGCTGATTTCCGGACGGCTCGAATTCACCGAGGGCGATGTGGTGCACAGGCTCGAACCCGGCGACTGCCTGGCGCTCGGCGCGCCGTCGGACTGCACCTTCCATGCCCTGGAGGCGGGCGCCGACTATCTCGTCGCGCTGGTCAGGGGCTGAGATCATGGCGAGACGGCCAAAGCGCTCCCACAATGGGGGGCCGCCTCTTGATGAGTATAAGGGGCCACCCTGGGGCAAGGGCGACCCCTATATTTTCCTGGCCTGGCAGGCCGCGCACGCCAAGGCATGGAAGGCGCCGAGCCGCGAAATCATGCTGATGCGCATGGACAAGGCCGAACGGCTGGGCCTGACCTATGAGGAATACACGCTCGAGATCCTGGAGCGTGGACGGCATCTGCGAGAAGAAGACACCGAGCGGATCAGCGCCATCAAGGCCGCGCGCAAGCGACGCCGCGTGCGCCTTCTCGATTGAGGCCTCTACGTCGGGGCCTTTCTGGATAGGTGCCCCAGCAACCACTGGCGGAAATCCTGTTCGGCACTGGTCAGGCGCGCGGTCGATGCGCTGGTCAGAAAATGGCCTGAGCTGCTGGAGAGCTCGAAATCGGAAAGCGGCACTAGGCTCCTGGCCTTGAGCGCAGCGTCGACTAGCGGCCGCGACCCCAGAAGCACGCCGGTGCCAGCGCTCGCCGCTTCCATCGCCGCGACGAAACTGTCGAAGCGATGCGACCGCTGGGGGTGGCCGGCCAGTCCAGCGGCCGCGAACCATTCCGCCCACATTTCGCGCGCGCCGGCGACCAGAAGCAGCGGCAGGGCTGTCCAGTCGGCGGCACCGGCGAGGGTCGGACTTGCCAGCGGCACAAGGCGCTCGGCAGTCAGCCTGTCGGCCTCGCGTCCGGGAAAGGAGCCGTTGCCGAAACGGATGTCGAGCGCCGAGCCCGGCAAGTCGTAATCGGTCGGCCGATGGATCGTCACCAGATCGAGCTGGATGCGCGGCAGCGCCTGGGCGAGATCGGGCAGCGCCGGGACCAGTATCAGCAAGGCGAAGGAGATCGGCACCCGGATCGATACGGTCTGCAGCGCGCGCGGCTCGAACAGTTCGGTCGTGCTGCTGGCGATGGTGGCGAAAGCCGACTGGATGTGCGGCAGATAGGCGGCACCCTCGGGCGACAGCGCGACGCCGCGCGCCAGCCGCGAGAACAGGCGCGTCTTCAACCGCTCCTCGAGCAGCCGGATATGTTGGCTGACGGCCGCTTGGGTCAGGCCGAGTTCGGCCGCGGCCGCCGTGAAATTCGACAGCCGTGCCGCGGCCTCGAAACTGCGCAGCCAGTCGAGGGGAGGCAGAGCGGGAATGGGTTTTTGAGACATTAGAAATTTGTGGTCTTTGGCTAAAAAATGATAATTTGAGTTATGCCTGCCTTGTTGCCAACATGCAATCGAAACCCTGCGGACCGGGCCGCGGGCGTAGAGGACAGGAACGGATCCATGCTCACCCACGCGCTGATTGGCGACGAAGGCAGAACGATCGAACTTGGCTGGCAGGGTGGGAGACGCACCCGCTTTCACGCCATGTGGCTGCGTGACAATGCGCTGGACGACAAGACGCGCAGCGCCGGCAATGGCCAGCGGCTGATCACCATCCTCGACATTCCGGCCGAGACGAGGATCGGCGCGGCCGCGATCAAGGGCGGCGCGCTGGAAGTTAGCTTCGTGCCGGAGGCAAAGACGGTCAGCTTTCCCGCGCAGTGGCTCAGCGCCAACGCCTATGACCGCGACGAGCTTCACGAACCCGGCTGGACGGGCGATATCATCCAGCGCTGGACCAAGGCGACGATGCAGAATTCGGTGCCGCGCGCCAGCTACAAGGCGGCCTTTCATGGCCGCAGCGTCCTGCGCGAATGGCTTTCGGCGGTACGAACCTACGGCTTTGCGGTAATGGACGGCCTGCCGGCGGAGTCCGGGGCGTTGTGCAAGGTCTCCGACCTGTTCGGCTATATCAGGGAGACCAATTACGGCCGCTGGTTCGAAGTGCGCGCCGAGGTCAATCCGAACAGTCTCGCCTACACCAATCTCGGCCTCCAGGCGCACACCGACAATCCCTATCGCGATCCGGTGCCGACGCTGCAGATCCTGGCCTGTGTCGAGAACACGGTGGAGGGCGGCGAGTCCAGCGTGGTCGACGGTTTTGCCGTTGCGGCCGCGCTGCAGGCCGAAAACGCTGAAGGCTTCCGGCTGTTGAGTTCCTGTCCGGCGCGCTTCGAATATGCCGGCTCGTCCGGCGTGCGGCTGCAGGCGAAGCGGCCGATGATCGAGCTCGGACCGGATGGCGAGCTGATCTGCATCCGCTTCAACAACCGTTCGCTGGCGCCTGTCGTCGACGTGTCGTTCGCCGATATGGACGCCTACTATGCCGCCTATCGCCGGTTCGCCGAGCTGATCGAGGATCCCGCCTTCGAAGTGACGTTCAAGCTTCAACCTGGCCAGGCCTTCATCGTCGACAACACGCGTGTCATGCATGCCCGCAAGGCGTTTTCCGGCACCGGCAAACGCTGGCTGCAGGGTTGCTACGCCGACAAGGACGGCCTGCTGTCGACGCTTGCGGCGATCGAGCACAGCTTCAAGGAGGCCGCGGAATGAGCGGCCAGGATTTGAACGCGGACAATATCGTCGAATTCATCGCCGACATTTTCGAGCGCCGGGGCGCGGAATCCTATCTCGGCGAGCCGGTGACGATGTCCGAGCACATGCTGCAGGGGGCCTGGCTGGCGGAGCAGGATGGTGCGCCCGAAGTGCTGGTGGCGGCCGCGCTGCTGCACGACATTGGCCACTACACCAGCGAGTTCGGCACCTATTCGCCCGACGATGTCGAGGACAAGCACCATGATGAGGCCGGCGGCGAGGTGCTGGCGCCGTTCTTCCCGCCGGTCATCGTCGAATGTGTGAGGCTGCATGTCGCGGCCAAGCGCTATCTCTGCGCCACCGACCCGACCTATTTCTCCAGGCTGTCGCCGGCTTCGGTCCACACGCTGTCGCTGCAGGGCGGACCGATGAGCGCCGACGAGGTGGCCGATTTCCGCAAAAACCCGTTCCACGAGGAAGCGGTGCGGGTCCGTATCTGGGACGAGGGCGGCAAGGTTGCGAACATGAAGACGCGGGCGTTTCGCGACTACATGCCGTTGCTGCAGCGCGTGGTGCGCGATTTCGCCAACCACGCCTAATGGCGGTTCATCACCAAAACCCATGTGCTTCTGCTTCGACGGGCAAGGGGCGGTGACGCCACATAGGTCCGAGGAATGCCGAGAGCGCGGTCATACCGAAGGCGTTCCCCCCGGTGCAGCCCGGCGCCTTCGTCGGCAAGCCAGCTTCCCTCGATCCGGCGAGCCGGTCCGAAACGCTCGACGTCACAGACATTCCGCGCGCATAGCGATGCATTCTGGAGGCGCGGCATTTGCCGCGCCTTCCTGGTGCCGGCCGCAGCTGACCACCCAGTCCCGCTATCCCTTGTGGTGCACCGTCTGCAGCCCGTAGACGGGCGTCGGCAGGCCGGCATGCCGGGCCTTCAGCTGCAACGACAGGAACTGCGAATAGTGGCGCGACTGGTGCAGATTGCCGCCATGGAACCACAGCGCTTCCTGCTGCGTCGGCTTCCACATGTTGCGCAATTCGCCTTCCCAGGGGCCGGGATCCTTGGTGGTGTTGGAGCCGAGGCCCCAGCATTTCCCGACCTTGTCGGCGGTTTCGCGCGATATCAGATCGGCGGCCCAGCCATTCATCGACCCGTAGCCGGTGGCGTAGACGATGAGGTCCGCGGGCAGTTCGGATCCGTCACTGAGCAGAACCGAATGCGGCTTGATCTCTTCGACGGCGACACCGCTCTTCAGCTTGATCGAACCATCGATGATCAGCTGGGAGGCGCCGACATCGATATAATAGCCAGAGCCGCGCCTGAGGTACTTCATGAACAAGCCGGACTCGTCGTCGCCCCAGTCGAGCATGAAACCGGCCTTTTCCAGTCCCTTGTAGAACGCCGCGTCGCGCTTCTTCATCTCGGCATAGGCCGGAATCTGGAACTCGTGCAGGATCTTGTAGGGCAGGGAGGCGAAGATCAAATCGGCCTTGGCCGTGGTGATGCCATTCTGCAGCGCCTGCTCCGAATAGAGCGAACCCAGTCCGATCTCCATCAACGTGTCGGATCTGGAGATATGGGTGCTCGAGCGCTGCACCATGGTGACGTCGGCGCCGGCTTCCCAAAGGGCCGCCGCGATGTCATGGGCGGAATTGTTGGAGCCGATGACGACGGCTCTTTTCCCGGCATAGTCATCGGGGCCAGGGTGCTTCGAGGAGTGGTGCTGATCGCCCTTGAAACTCTCCATGCCCTTGAATTTCGGCAGATTGGCCTTGCCGGACTGTCCGGTCGCCAGCACCAATTGCTTGGGCTTCAAGGTGATGTCCTTGCCGTCGCGGCGGACGACGACGGTCCATTCCTTCTTCTTGTCGTCATAGGAGGCGCTCTTGGCCTCCGTCGAGGACCAGTAGTTCAGCTCCATCACCTTGGTGTACATTTCCAGCCAGTCGCCGATCTTGTCCTTGGGTGAGAAGACCGGCCAGTTCTTCGGGAAATCGATATAGGGCAGATGGTCGTACCAGACCGGATCGTGCAGGCAGAGCGACTTGTAGCGCTTGCGCCAGCTGTCGCCGGCGCGCTCGTTCTTCTCGACGATGATGGTCGGTACGCCGAGCTGCCGCAGCCTTGCGCCGAGCGCGATGCCGCCCTGGCCGCCGCCGATGATGAGCGTGTAGGGCTGCGTCTTGAAGCCGAGCTCGGCGGCTTCCTTCTCACGCTCTTCCTTCCATGTCGGACGGTTCTTGCCCGAGCCATGCTTGGCGCCCATCGGCCGCGCGAAGCCGGCCGGTTCCTCGTGACCTTTCAATTCGACCATGGTGGTCAGCAGAGTCCAGATCTTGCCTTCCTTAAGCCTGATATGGCCAAAGCCGCGCGCCACTTCGGTCTCGAAACTGATCCAGCCCTCGATCAGCCCGTCGCTCTCGGTCGCGTCCTCGCCCTTGGCGAGTGCCCAATGCGACGGCTTTGTCTTCGACAGCTGGCTCTTCAGCATGTCGCGGACCTGGTCCCGGCCTTCCATGGTCTTGATGTTCCAGGTGAAGGTGACGAGGTCGCGCCAGTAGCAATCCTCCTGGAAGCAACCGACAGCCCTGTCGATGTCATTGGCGGCCAGGGCGCCGCCGAATTGGTCGAGCAGGTCGGACAGTTTCTTGCTTGGGGCCTTGTCGAGCATAAGTTATCCTCCGTGAAATCCAGGCCGTCATGGTGGCTCCTCCCGACTTGCAAGCCGGACGATGAAGTATCGGCAGAGAGGACGGCCTTCGTCACGCCCCACCATAGTTTCGCGTGGCTTCAAGGACTTATCTGGAGAACGCGGTTTGCGAGCCGGTTTGGAGCGCTCTTGCGACCGGCGATGGGGGTGGTGTCGGCACGATGCGGCGTCCATCGCGAAATCGTGACGGGCCATTTGTCGAATTGGGAAGCGCCTTCATCGCCGGCGCGATTTTTGCCGTTGACAGGGCGCCTTGCCGGCCCGTAGTGTCCGCGACCATGAAAAAGGCACTCATTCTCGTAGGAAGGCGCGTGGGCAAGGCGGTGTAACCGCCGGGCGAAAACCTCCCATGCGCAACACACAGGCTCCCTCGGGGGCCTTTTTTATTGCCCGAAACACGACTAAACGACCAACAACACCCAAATGGCAACGCCCAAGTGGCGACAGTACGGGACCAGACCGATGAGCAACGGACAGAGTGAGCGGCGCGAGATGACGGGCGCCGAAATGGTGGTGCAGGCGCTGAAGGACAATGGCGTCAAGCATGTCTTCGGTTATCCCGGCGGCGCGGTTCTCCCGATCTATGACGAGATCTTCCAGCAGGACGATGTCGAGCACATTCTCGTGCGGCATGAGCAAGGTGCCGGCCATGCGGCCGAGGGCTATGCGCGTTCGACCGGCAAGGCCGGCGTCATGCTGGTGACGTCAGGCCCCGGCGCGACCAATGCGGTGACGCCGCTGCAGGATGCGCTGATGGATTCGATCCCGCTGGTCTGCCTGACGGGCCAGGTGCCGACCTCCTTGATCGGCTCCGACGCGTTCCAGGAATGCGACACGGTCGGCATCACGCGCCCCTGCACCAAGCACAACTGGCTGGTGAAGGACGTCAACGAACTCGCCGCGACCATCCATGAGGCTTTCCATGTCGCGACCACGGGCCGTCCCGGTCCGGTTGTGGTCGACATCCCCAAGGACGTGCAGTTCGCCAAGGGTTTCTACGTCCCGCCGCAAATCGCACCGCGCACCAGCTACCAGCCCAAGGTTCAGGGCGATCTGGAGAAGATCAAGGCCGCGGTCGACCTGATGGCCACCGCCAAGAAGCCGATCATCTATTCGGGCGGCGGTGTCATCAATTCCGGTCCGGAAGCGAGCCATCTGCTGCGCGAACTGGTCGACCTCACCGGTTTCCCGATCACCTCGACGCTGATGGGTCTGGGCGCCTATCCCGCATCCGGCAAGAACTGGGTCGGCATGCTCGGCATGCATGGCACCTACGAGGCCAACATGGCCATGCATGACTGCGACGTGATGATCTGCATCGGCGCGCGCTTTGACGACCGCATCACCGGCCGGCTCAACGCGTTCTCGCCGAACTCGAAGAAGATCCACATCGACATCGACCCGTCCTCGATCAACAAGAACGTACACACCGAGGTGCCGATCATCGGCGATGTCGGCCGGGTGCTGGAGGATATGGTGCGGCTGTGGCGGGCAACCGCCAAGGCCGACAAGAAGGCGCTCTATCCCTGGTGGGAGCAGATCGCCAAATGGCGCGGTCGCGATTCCCTCGCCTATAAGATGAACCACGATGTGATCATGCCGCAATACGCCATCCAGCGGCTCTACGAACTGACCAAGGACAAGGACACCTACATCACCACCGAGGTCGGCCAGCACCAGATGTGGGCCGCGCAGCATTATCATTTCGAAAAGCCGAACCGCTGGATGACCTCAGGCGGTCTGGGCACGATGGGCTATGGCCTGCCGGCGGCACTCGGCGTGCAGATCGCGCATCCCGATGCGCTGGTCATCGACATTGCCGGCGACGCCTCGGTGCAGATGACGATGCAGGAGATGAGTGCCGCGGTGCAGTACAAGGCGCCGATCAAGATCTTCATCCTCAACAACCAGTATATGGGCATGGTGCGGCAATGGCAGCAGCTCTTGCACGGCAACCGGCTGTCGCATTCCTACACCGAGGCGATGCCGGACTTCGTCAAGCTGGCGGAGGCCTATGGCGGCCATGGCATACGTTGCGAGAAGCCGGACGAGCTGGACGACGCCATCAAGGAGATGATCTCGGTCAGGAAACCCGTGCTGTTCGATTGCCGCGTGGCGAACCTCGCCAACTGCTTCCCGATGATCCCGTCGGGCAAGGCGCATAACGAGATGCTGTTGCCCGACGAGGCCACCGACGAGGCCGTGGCCAACGCCATCGACGCCAAGGGCAGGGAACTGGTGTAATCGACGGGCCAAGGCAGGGCTTGTCGAAAGAAGCCGTGCGCAAACAAAAAATCAGACCAAGAATTTGAGATCCATGTCATGAACGCACAGCACCTTCAACCGACCGGCTCCGCCTACTTCATCGCCAAGGAAACGGAGCGGCCGGAAAACCACACGCTCTCCGTACTGGTCGACAACGAGCCGGGCGTACTCGCCCGGGTCATCGGCCTGTTCTCCGGACGCGGCTACAACATCGAGAGCCTGACCGTTTCCGAGACGGAGCACGAAAAGCATCTGTCGCGCATCACCATCGTGACGCGCGGCACGCCGCATGTGCTGGAGCAGATCAAGCATCAGCTCGAGCGCATCGTGCCGGTCCACCGCGTGGTCGATCTCACCGTGCGCTCCCATGAATTCGGGCAGGAGCGGCCGCTGGAGCGGGAACTGGCGCTGGTCAAGGTGGCCGGCACCGGCGAGGCCCGGGTCGAGGCGCTGCGGCTGGCCGACGCTTTCCGCGCCAGCGTCATCGACGCCAACACCGAGCATTTCATCTTCGAGATCACCGGCAAGGGCTCCAAGCTCGACCAGTTCATCGCCATCATGAAACCGCTCGGCCTGGTCGAGATCTGCCGCACCGGCGTGGCGGCGATGAACCGCGGCCCGCAGGGCATGTAGGGACGCCACCGCGCAAGGGGGCCGACGCTCACAACGCCTGGTTCGATCGGCGGCCAGGCGCTGGCCTTTGCGTAGCCAGCAATAAGAGACAATAATGCTGACGTATCTGGGAGGATAACATGTCACTCGACGCATTCCTCGCACTGCTCGTCTATGCCCTCGTCACCTCGATCACGCCGGGGCCGAACAACCTCATGCTCTTGGCCTCCGGCGTCAATTTCGGTATCGCCAGAACCGTTCCGCACATGCTTGGCATCAGTATGGGCTTCCTGGTGCTGCTGCTTGCCGTCGGCCTTGGCCTTGGCGCTGTGCTGACGGCGTTTCCGGTGTTGCACATCGGATTGAAGATCGCCGGCGGCGCCTATCTGCTCTATCTCGCCTGGAAGATCGCCATGTCGCGCTCGCTGGCCGGCAAGGGTGAGACGAAGGCGCGGCCGATGCGCTTCATCGATGCGGCGGCTTTCCAGTGGGTCAATCCGAAAGCCTGGGTGATGGCGATCACCGCCATGGCTGTCTATGCCAATGCCGAGCACCCGTTCCTGTCAGTGTTGTTGATCTCGATCGCCTTCACCATCGTCAACCTGCCGAGCGTTTCGATTTGGGCGGGATTCGGCACGGCACTGCGGGGATTCCTGTCGGATCCTGTGCGGCTGAAATGGTTCAACATCGCCATGGGCGTGCTCTTGGCGGCGACGCTGTGGCCGATGCTGAAATAGGTCCCCCAATTGTTCGACGGGCTTCGGCTCGCGGCAATGACCGCACTGCCCACTCATTGTGCAGTGCACATTAAATCTTCGTAATGCCGTGTTTTGGCCCTTTTCCAACAAATGCCTGTCCTATCTATTCGGCGAAATCACGGCAATAAGCCGTGGATTGCGCTAGAATACGACCACCTGACTACGGCGTGTCGGACGGAGAGGCCTTTTTTCGATGCGTGGAAAAGTCATTGTTTCATTGCTTGTCGTCGCCTGTGCGGGCGCGGCCTGGCTCTATCTGTCTCCGGATACGCTAGGCAAGGTTGAGCAACTCATCTGCGCAAAGCAAGTCGTGGCGTCGAACAAGGCGGCAACCGACAAGCAGGCAGCCGGGGGCAAGCAAGGGGCCGGCGGAGGTGGCGCCCGTTCGGCCTCGATCGTTTCGGCGACGGCAACGACGGCCGACTTCCCGATCCGGCGCTACGCCATCGGCTTCGTCTCCTCACCCGCCGTGGTCAGCATCAACGCGCGGGTCTCCAGCCAGATCGTGTCGATCGACGTCAAGGACGGGCAGATGGTCAAGGCCGGCGACACCCTGTTCTCGCTGGACGACCGGGCGCTCAAGGCGCAACTCGCCAAGGACCAGGCCACGCTCGCCAAGGACCAGGCGCTGCTTGCCAGTTCGAATTCCGATCTTCAGCGCGCCAAGGACCTTGTCGCCAAGCAGGCCGGAACGCAGCAGACCTATGATCAGGCTGTAGCCGCACAGAAGGCGGCGGCCGCGACCGTCGACGCCGACAAGGCGACGATCGACGCGGACAATGTCCAGCTTGGCTTTGCCACCATCACGGCGCCGATCGCGGGCAGGCTCGGTGCGGTCAACGTTGCCGTCGGTGATCTGGTGACCACCAGCAATGGCAACAGCAGCACCTCGACACCGCTGGTGACCATCACCCAGATGGACCCGTTGCAGGTCAACTTCAACCTGCCGGAAAGCAATCTTGCGCTGTTGCACAAGGCGCTTGCCAATCCGCAGCAAGGGGCAGTGACGCTGACCAAGGACGGCGAGCCGACGCCGATCGGCAAGGGTACGCTCGATTTCGTCGATTCCAGCGTCGATACCGCCTCGGGCACGATCGCCACGCGGGCGAGCATACCGAACGCGGATCTTTCGCTGTGGCCGGGCCAGTATGTGAATGTCGTCCTCGACGCCGGCATCATGCCGCAGATGACCTCCGTTCCCACCGTCGCGGTCCAGCCCAGCCAGAAGGGCCCGTTCGTCTATGTGGTCAAGCCGGACAACACGGTCGAGATGCGGCCGGTGCAGGTCGCGCTGACCGAAGGCCAAAACAGCGCCATCAGCCAAGGCCTCAAAGCCGGCGAGAAAGTGGTCACAGAAGGCCAGACCAGGCTGAAGGATGGCGCCGCCGTGCACGAAGGCACCGCGGCCGCCGCGCCCAAGGTGGCCGAAGCAACCAACGCCGGCGAGGCGGCCCGATGATTTCCGAATTCTGCATTCGCAGGCCCGTCGCCACCCTCCTGATGTCGTTCGCCCTGGTGCTGGCCGGACTCTTCGCCTACAAATTCCTGCCGGTGGCAGCACTGCCCAGCGCCGAATTCCCGGTGGTCGACGTCTCGGCTTCACTGCCGGGCGCCTCGCCGGAAACCATGGCGACATCGGTGGCGACGCCGCTGATCAAGCAGTTCGCGACCATCGCCGGCATTGATTCCATTTCGACCACGAACTCGCTCGGCCAGACCTCGATCGCCATCCAGTTCGTGCTCAACAGGGATATCGACGCCGCGGCGGCGGATGTGCAGGCGGCGATCGCGCGAACGCAAAAATCGCTGCCGCCGCAGATGACGTCGCCACCCAGCTATCGCAAGGTCAATCCGGCCGATGCGCCGATCCTTTTGATGTCGCTGGTCAGCGACACGGTTCCGCTGACCGACCTCGATGCCTTTGCCGAGAACGTCATCTCGCCGTCGCTGTCGACCATCGACGGCGTGGCGCAGGTCTCGATCTTCGGCCAGCAGAAATATGCCGTTCGCATCCAGATCGATCCGACGGCGCTTGCCGCGCGCGGTATCTCGATCGATCAGTTGCAGGCGGCGGTTGCATCGGCCAACAGCAATACGCCGCTAGGCGTGCTGCAGAACAACAAGCAGCAGCTGACCATCACCGCCAACACCCAGCTGACCGACGCCGCGGGCTTCTCCAAGCTCATCATCGCCACCAAGAACGGCCATCCGGTGCGGCTGGGCGAGGTGACCCGTGTCGTCGATTCGGTGCAGACCACCACGACGGCGAGCTGGTATGACGGCACGCGCGCGATCATCATGGCCGTGCAGCGCCAGCCCGATGCCAACACTGTCGACGTCGTCGACAAGGTCAAGGCGATGCTGCCGTCCTTCCAGGACCAGATGCCGGCCGCTGCCCAGATCAAGCTGCTCAACGACCGCTCGACCTCGATCCGCCAGGCGGTCGACGACGTCCAGTTCACGCTGCTGTTGACCATCGCGCTGGTGGTGATGGTGATCTTCGTGTTCCTGCGCCGGGTGACGGCGACCATCATCCCGGCCGTGGCGGTGCCGATCTCGCTGATCGCCACGCTCGCTGCGATGTTCCTGTTCGGCTTTTCCATCGACAACATATCGCTGATGGGCCTGACGCTGGCGGTGGGCCTCGTCGTCGACGACGCCATCGTCATGCTGGAAAACATCTTCCGCCACATGGAGGAGGATGGGTTGTCGGCCTTCGACGCGTCGCTGAAGGGCGCGCGCGAAATCGGCTTCACCATCATCTCGATCTCGATCTCGCTGGTGGCGGTGTTCATCCCCGTGCTTCTGATGGGCGGCGTCATCGGGCGCATCTTCAACGAGTTCGCCGTGGTGGTGACGGTCGCCATCCTGGCATCGATGTTCGTGTCGCTGACGCTGACGCCGATGCTGTGCTCGCGGCTCTTGTCGGTCACCAAGGCCGATCGCGAGGCACACCCCCCTGGCCACAAGCACGACCTCATCACACGCGGCTACGACCGGGTCCTGAGCTTCTGTCTGCGCCACACTTTCCTGGTGTTCCTCGTCTTCATCGGCACCGCGGCAGCGTCGGTATGGCTGATCGCGATCTCGCCGAAGGGCTTCTTCCCGCAAGAGGATATCGGCCAGATATCGGTGACCACCATTGCGCGCCAGGACATCTCGTTCGACGCCATGTCGAAGTTGCAAGGGCAGGTGGCCAGCGTCTTTTCCCACTCGCCCTATGTCGACCATGTGGCGTGGTCGGCGGGCAGCGGCAACAACGCGCTCAACCAGGGGCAGCTCTTCGTCCAGCTCAAGGGCAAGGACCAGCGTCCCGATATCGAGAAAGTGCTTTCGGATCTGCGCAAGCAGCTGGCCGGCGTGGCGGGTATCGAAACCTACATGCAGCCGGTGCAGAATTTGAGGCTGGGTTCGCGGTCGTCGGCCAGCGCTTACCAGTTGGTGGTTCAGGGCCTCGATACCGTCCAGACCGATATCTGGGCGCAGAAACTGAATGACGCGATGGCGGCCGACCACGCGACCTTCACCGACGTCACCAGCGACCTGCAGAACAATGCGCTGCAGGCATCGCTGGTGGTGGATCGTGACAAGGCTGCCCAGCTCGGCATCGATACCGACACGCTGCGCTCAGCCCTCTATGGCGGCTTCGGCACCGACCAGGTCTCGACGATCTTCGGTTCGGCCGACAGCTACGAAGTGATCACCGAGCTCGACCCCAAGATCGAATGGTCGCCCGAGCGGATGCTCGCCATCCAGATGCGGACGGCGAGCGGCAGTCTGGTTCCGCTTGGCGCCTTCGCCCGCGTCGATCGCACGGCGGGCGCCCTGACGGTCAACCAGCTCGGCCAGCTTCCGGCCGTGACCATCTCCTACAATCTGCCGCAAGGTGTGGCGCTTGGCGACAGTACGGCTCGTATCAGCGCGCTGAAGGAGCAGATCGGCATGCCAACGGCGATCTCGACTTCCTTCGCCGGCACGGCCAAGACCTTCCAGGATTCGCTAGCCAATCAGGGGCTGCTGGTCGGCGGCGCGATCCTGACCATCTATATCGTGCTCGGCATTCTGTACGAGAGCTTCATCCACCCGCTGACCATCCTCACCGGCCTGCCGTCGGCGGTGCTGGGCGCCGTCGTTGCCTTGCGCTTCGCCGGCATGGATCTGTCGGTTATCGCGGTGATCGGCATTCTGATGCTGATCGGCATCGTCAAGAAGAACGGCATCATGATGGTCGACGTCGCGCTTGAATTGCGACGAGAGGGCATGTCGGCCAAGGACTCCATCCACAAGGCCTGCCTGATGCGTTTCAGGCCGATCATGATGACGACGCTGGCGGCGCTGATGGGCACGTTCCCGATCGCGCTCGGTACCGGCGCCAGCGCCGAACTGCGCCAGCCGCTGGGCGTCGCCGTTGTCGGCGGCCTGCTGGCTTCGCAGGCGCTCACCTTGTTCGTGACACCGGTGATCTACGTCTACATGGAGAATTTCTCGAGCTGGCTCGCCGGGCTCATGCCGAAGCGCAAGGCCGAATTGCATGCGGTCGACAATCCCGAACAGCCCTCGCTGTTCGGGATCAACGACGACATCCCGGCCGAGCCGCAGAAGACGGCCGCCGAATAGCCGGCCAGCAGGCGCTGATTTTCGCTGGCCCAAGCCGTCATGCTTGCGGCCGGCGGGTCGGGACCGTAATTTGCGGCCATGTCCCATGATCATGACCACGACAACGAGCTCGATCCGTTTGCCGCCCGCGTGCGGGCGCTGGAGACCATCCTGATCCGCAAGGGGCTGATCGATCCGGCTGCGATCGACGTTATCGTCGATACCTACGAGACCAAGATCGGCCCGCGCAACGGCGCCAGGGTGGTGGCAAAGGCGTGGAGCGATCCTGCCTATGCGGATTGGCTCAAGCGCGACGCGACGGCGGCGATCGAATCGCTGAGCTATACCGGCCGCCAGGGCGAGCACATGCAGGCGGTGTTCAATACGGCTGATACGCACAACCTCGTCGTCTGCACACTGTGCTCCTGCTATCCATGGTCGGTGCTCGGCCTGCCGCCGGTCTGGTACAAGGCGCCGCCCTATCGGTCGCGCGCGGTGATCGATCCGCGCGGCGTGCTAGAGGAATTCGGGCTGACGCTGCCGGCCGCCACCAAGATACGCGTCTGGGATTCGACGGCGGAACTGCGCTATCTCGTCGTGCCGATGCCGCCGGCCGGCACCGAAGGCTGGAGCGAGGAGCGGCTGGCGGAGCTGGTGAGCCGTGACGCGATGATCGGCACGGCGCTCGCCCAGGAACCGCAACAAACGAGGCAGCCGGCATGAACGGGCCGCAGGATCTCGGCGGACAGATGGGGTTCGGGCCGGTCGCGCCCGAAAAGGACGAGCCTTATTTCCACGCCGACTGGGAAAGGCGGGCGCTGGGTGTGACGCTGTGCGCCGGCGCCATGGGCGCCTGGAACATCGACGAGAGCCGGCACGCGCGGGAATCGCTGCATCCGGCCGACTATTATTCCTCCAGCTATTACCAGATCTGGATCAAGGCGCTGGAAACCCTGCTCAAGCGCCATGGTTTCGTCAGCGAACGCGATCTCGATGCGGGCGAAGCGATCGATGCGGCGGCGACCCCGAAACGGGTGCTGAAGGCGGAAAATGTGCCCGCCGTGCTGGCCAAGGGCGGTCCCTGCAACCGGCCGATGGCAGAGCCGGCGCGGTTCAAGGCCGGTGACGTCGTGCGGACGAAGAACTTCAACCCGACCGGCCACACAAGGCTGCCGCGCTACGCGCGCGACAAGCGGGGCAGGGTCGAGGCGGTGCGCGACGGCTTCGTCTTTCCCGACAGCAACGCGCATGGGCAAGGCGAAAACCCGCAATGGGTCTATACCGTGGTTTTCGACGGCACGGAAATCTGGGGCGAGGGGGCGGATCCGACGCTTGTCGTCTCGATCGATGCCTGGGAGAGCTATCTTGAGCCGGCATGACGGGGCCGACGCCGATTCTCCCGCCAACCTCGATGCGCCGGTTTTTGCGGAGCCCTGGCAGGCCGAGGCGTTCGCCATGACGGTGGCGCTGCACGACAAGGGCCTGTTCTCGTGGAGCGAGTGGGCGGATGCGCTGTCGGCAGAGGTGAAGAAGCCAGGTGCGGCAGCCGACGGTCATGACTATTACGAGCATTGGCTGGCGGCACTGGAAGGCCTGCTTGCCTCAAAGGGGCTGGCTTACAAATCCGATGTCGATGCGTTGGCGCAGGCCTGGGAACGCGCCGCGCACGCCACGCCGCACGGCAAGCCGATCCTGCTGGAAAACGATCCGCATGCCGCGAGGTGATCACGGGCAGAACTGTGGTTGTTCCCTTTACGTTCCTGTTTGCGCCTGATAATCTGGGTGCGGGGAGTTAGCCGCTGTCTGTATCGATGGTGGCGCCTATCTTGTCTTTCCCTCGCGAATCCGGTCACACGATCAGATGGAATTCTCACCCCAACAGGACGAGGCGCTGCAAGCGGTCGCCCGCTGGCTGCAGGCCGGCAAGCCGCAGCTGTTCAGGCTGTTCGGCTATGCCGGCACCGGCAAGACGACGCTGGCGCGCTATTTCGCCGAACATGTCGACGGTCAGGTGCAGTTCGCCGCCTTCACCGGCAAGGCCGCCCAGGTGCTGCGCTCCAAGGGGGCGGTCAATGCCCGCACCATCCATTCGCTGATCTACAGGCCCAAGGGCGAGGAATCGGTGGAAGACGAGGTGACCGGCAAGACCTCGATGTCGCCGACCTTTTCGCTCAACCGGCAGAGCCCGATCTCGCGCGCGAAACTGGTCGTCATCGACGAATGTTCGATGGTCGACGAGCAGCTCGGCCGCGACCTGATGAGTTTCGGCACGCCGATCCTGGTACTGGGCGATCCCGGCCAGCTGCCGCCGATCTCGGGCGGCGGCTTCTTCACCGATCACGAGCCCGACTTCCTGCTCACTGAAATCCACCGGCAGGCGCGCGACAATCCGATCCTGCGGCTGGCGCTCGACGTGCGCGAAGGCCGCGAATTCATGCGCGGCGACTATGGTACGGCGCAGGTGATCGGCAAGGAAGACGTCACCCAGGAACTGGTGCTGAAGGCGGACCAGGTGCTGGTCGGCACCAATCGCACGCGCCGCCGCTACAATCAGCGCCTGCGCGAGCTCAAGGGCTTCAACGCCGACTACCCCCAGGCCGGCGACAAGCTGGTCTGCCTGCGCAACGACCCGGCCAAGGGCCTGCTCAACGGTTCGCTGTGGAAGGTGATGACCTCGTCGCGCGAGACGGTGAAGCCGGGGATCAATCTTCTTGTGTCGCCGGAAGAGGACGATCCGGATCGCGGCGTCGCCAAGATCAAGCTGCTCAAGGCGGCGTTCGAGGATCCCGACGCCGATATCCCCTGGCAGCAGAAGAAGCGTTTTGATGATTTCGACTACGGCTATGCCTTGACCGTGCACAAGGCTCAGGGCTCGCAGTGGAACGAAATCGTGCTGTTCGACGAAAGCTGGGCTTTCAAGGAAACGCGCCAGCGCTGGCTTTACACCGCGATTACGCGGGCCGCCGAGCGATTGACTATTGTCCGATAGAGTTACGACGCCGGCTTCTCTCGGACGCCGACCTGCCGGACCCCAAGCCATTCCCAGGCCTCGGCTTCGTCGTCAGCGTCGAAATGGCGGAATTCGATGGGCGACGACGTGGGCAAGGCGTGTCGCGCGTCCGATGTCCAATCCGGCATGCCGATGGCCGCGCAGCGGCCTATATGTTCCAGTGCATGGACGGCGCCCTGCTTCAGGGTCTCGTCGGAGATGTCGGCCCAGTCGACGCCATCGTGATCGACGATTCGCACGGCCACATCGATCCGCTGATGCAGCGCGTAGGCCGCCTCCAGCAGGCCGAACAGGTTTTCCGCATCGGCCGCCGAGACATGACCGACCACGTCGATGGCGAACAGGTCGTCGCGATCAGTGTCGATGCGACGGATCGTCGGCACGGATTGCAGGAAATTCACGAGTGGGCCTCCTTGCGCAAGACAGCGTTGGTCTTCTGGAACACCGGAAACCTCTATCTGTTCCCATCAAAGGCGCTATAGATGCCGGATCTCAAGCGCGCCGTGGCTGAACGGACAAGGTGTGGCGCGTGCTAACCGCCTGATTTCACGGACACCAGACATGCCCGCAAAGCTTTCCGTCAACCTCAACGCCATCGCCATGCTGCGCAACCGACGCGACCTGCCATGGCCCAGCGTCACCGGCATTGGCCGGCTTGCGCTTGCCGCCGGTGCGCATGGGCTGACCGTGCATCCGCGTCCCGACGAACGTCACACGCGGCATTCCGACCTGCCCGAAATCCGGGCGCTGATCGATGATGAGTTCCCGCAGGCGGAATTCAACATCGAAGGCTACCCGAGCGAGGATTTCCTGGCGCTTGTGGAAAAGCATCAGCCCGAGCAGGTGACGCTGGTTCCCGATGATCCGGCGCAGGCAACCTCCGACCATGGCTGGAACTTCGTTGCCGATGCGGCGTTGCTGGCGCCGATCGTCAGGCGCCTGAAGAAGGGCGGCTTCAGGGTGTCGCTGTTTTCCGACGCCGATCCCGCCGCCATAACAGCCGCGCGAGACACTGGCGCCGACCGGATCGAGCTCTATACCGGCCCTTATGGCAGCTATCATTCCGACTCCGCAAAGGCCGCCAAAGAGCTGGAAAGATTGGGAAAAACCGCCGACGCAGCATTTGCTGCCGGCCTCCAGGTCAATGCCGGGCACGATCTGACAGTGGCCAATCTGCCGGCCCTGGCCAAGCGCATTCCGGCATTGGCCGAAGTGTCAATCGGACATGGGTTGACAGCCGACGCGTTGGAGTATGGCATGGCCGGGACGGTGGGTCGGTTTCTCAAAGCCTGCGGTTGGTAGGGGTAGAGTTTCGCCTTGCAGGTATGGCAGCCATAGCGTGCAACTGACATCGCATCGCAGCATGCGTGAAGCACCGCGCGCTCGTCGGGGAGTGGTCTATGGACCTTGCCAGTCGCGATAGCGAGGCCGAAACCGTCGAGCAATCGAGCCATTCCGGGGCCGAACAGCACAGCACCAAAGTTCTTATGCTGGGTGCGCTCGGCGTTGTCTATGGCGATATCGGCACCAGTCCGATCTACGCTTTCCGTGAGGCGCTTCACGCTTCGCCCGGTATCGATACGCGCGCTCAGGTGCTTGGTGTACTGTCGCTGATCGTCTGGGCGCTAACGATCATCGTGACGATAAAATATGTCGCCTTCGTACTTCGCGCCGACAATAAGGGCGAAGGCGGTACGTTATCGCTGATGTCGCTGGCGCGAACCGCCTATCCCAAAGGTGCGCGACTTATTCTGGCGATCGGCCTTTGCGGCGCGGCGTTGTTTTTCGGCGATTCGATCATAACGCCGGCCATCTCCGTGCTGTCGGCGGTCGAAGGCCTCAGAGTGGTGACGCCGACACTGGACGCCTACGTCGTGCCAATCACGCTGATCATCCTGGCCATCCTGTTCTCGGTGCAGCGCTTCGGCACGGGAAAGGTGGCGGCGGTGTTCGGGCCGGTGACCGCACTGTGGTTCCTGGCTATCGGCGTAGCAGGGCTCTATCACCTGATGGACGATCCATCGATCCTGCTGGCCATCAATCCCTATTACGCGGTCGCCTATCTCGCCAGCACACCCACGGCCGCCTTTGTCACTGTCGGCGCGGTGTTCCTGGCGGTGACCGGGGCCGAGGCACTTTATGTCGATCTCGGCCATTTTGGACGCAAGCCTATCGTGTTGGCGTGGTTTTCCGTGGTTTTCCCATGCCTGCTGCTCAACTATTTCGGGCAAGGTGCTTTTGTGCTGGCCAATGGCGGGAGGCCAACCAATCCATTCTTCCAGATGCTGCCTGACTGGGCACTGATGCCGATGGTGGGGCTGGCGACGGCCGCAACCGTCATCGCTAGCCAGGCAGTCATATCAGGTGCTTTTTCGCTGACCCGCCAGGCGGTCCAGCTCAACCTTCTGCCACGCATAGAAGTGCAGCATACGTCCGAAATGCAACTCGGCCAGATCTACATGCCCCGCGTCAATCTGCTCATCTCCCTGGGGGTGATGCTGCTGGTCGTCGGTTTCGGCAGTTCGAGTTCGCTGGCTTCCGCCTACGGCATCTCGGTAACCGGCGAAATGCTGATGACGACGATCCTTTTGTTCGTCGTCATGCGCAAGCTGTGGAAATGGAGGCTGGCGGTCGCGCTGCCGCTGACATTGCTGTTCGGCATCATTGACAGCGGCTTTTTCCTGGCAAACATCGTAAAGATATTCGAAGGCGGCTGGGTATCGATCACGGTTGCCTGCCTGATGGGGCTGATCATGTGGACCTGGATACGCGGCACGCGCTATCTGTTCGACAAGACCCGCCGCAACGAGATCCCGCTCGATTTTCTTGCCGCCAATCTGCTGAAGAAGAAGCCGCACCTGGTGCCAGGCACGGCTGTGTTCCTGACCAGCGATCCCTTGAGTGCACCGACAGCGCTGATGCACAGCCTGAAACACTACAAGGTGCTGCATGAGCAGAACGTCATCCTTTCGGTGGTGACGGCGCCACAGCCGGTGGTATCAGACAGCGACCGGGTCAAGATGGAGACGGTCAACGAGCTCTTCATGCGCGTGACGCTGACCTTCGGCTACATGGAGCAGCCCAACATTCCGCGCGCGCTGGCGATCTGCCGCAAGCGGGGCTGGAAGTTCGACATCATGACGACATCGTTCTTCCTGTCGCGGCGTTCGCTCAAGGCCTCGCCCAATTCCGGCATGCCGGTGTGGCAGGACAGGCTGTTCATCGGCCTGGCGCGCACGGCGGCCGACGCAACCGAATATTTTCAGATCCCGACCGGACGTGTCGTGGAAATCGGCACGCAAGTCGCTATTTAAAGGCAGATACGGCAGCTTTTATGGGCGCCAGCCATGCCCCGTGGCCGCGAACTCAGCCCGCGACCATTGGATTATAGGCCATTTCGCAAGGAGCCTAGCGTTGCCAACATGGGAGCCATCACGCTACGGCACTTGATATTGCATTGCAGCAAGCGTAGAGCACCGCGCGCTTATCGGAGTGTCGTCCATGGCCCTTGCCAACACTGGTAGTGAGGCAGAACCCGTCGAACAGTCGAGCCATCCGGAAATCGAACAGCATAGCACCAAGGTGCTGATGCTGGGCGCGCTGGGCGTTGTCTACGGCGATATCGGCACCAGCCCGATCTATGCCTTTCGCGAGGCGCTGGTGGCGTCGTCTCACGGCACCGTCGCCGATCGCGGAGATATTCTTGGTGTCCTGTCGCTGATTATCTGGTCGCTGACGATCATCGTCACCATCAAATACATCATGTTCGTGCTGCGGGCCGACAACCGCGGCGAAGGCGGCGTACTGTCGCTGATGGCGCTGGCGCGCGGCAGTTTCCCCAAGCGCTCGGCGGTGATCCTCGGCATCGGCATTGTCGGCGCCTCGCTGTTTTTCGGCGATGCGGTCATCACGCCGGCGATTTCCGTGCTGTCGGCGGTCGAAGGCATGAATGTCGTCACCCCCACCTTCCAGCCCTATGTCGTGCCGCTGACACTTGTGATACTCGCCGTGGTGTTCGCGGTGCAGCGTTTCGGCACGGGCGGGGTGGGATTGGTCTTCGGACCGGTGACCGCCGTATGGTTTCTGGCGATCGGTCTTTCGGGCCTCAAGCACATCATCGCCGATCCGGAAATCCTGTGGGCGATCAGCCCGCACTACATCGTCGCCTTCCTGATCCATTCGCCCGACGTTGCCTTCGTCACCATCGGCGCCATCTTCCTGGCTGTCACCGGCGCCGAGGCGCTTTATGCGGATCTCGGCCATTTCGGACGCAAGCCCATCGTGCTTGCCTGGCTGTCGATCGTGTTTCCCTGCCTGCTGCTGAACTATGCCGGGCAGGGCGCCTTCGTGCTGGCCAAGAATGGCGTCGTCGGTCATCCGTTCTTCGAGATGAACGAGGGCTGGGCACTGATTCCGATGGTGGTGCTGGCGACCGCCGCGACGGTCATCGCCAGTCAGGCTGTGATTTCGGGGGCCTTCTCGCTGACCAGGCAGGCAGTGCAGCTCAACATGCTGCCGCGCCTCGAAATCCTGCACACCTCGGAAAAACAGTCCGGCCAGATCTACATGCCGCGTGTCAACCTTCTGCTGGCATTGGTGGTGATGATGCTGGTGGTCGGCTTCGGCGAGTCCAGCAAGCTCGCCTCCGCCTATGGCATCTCGGTGACCGGCAACATGCTGGTGACGACGGTGCTGCTCTATGTCGTCATGACCCGCATCTGGAAATGGCGGCTCTGGGTTGCGATCAGCTTGTCGGTGCTGTTTGCCTTCATCGATATCGGTTTCTTCGCCTCCAACATCGTCAAGGTGTTCGAAGGCGGCTGGGCGTCACTGCTGGTGGCCTTCACAATCGTGCTGGGTATGTGGACCTGGGTGCGCGGCAGCCGCTATCTGTTCGACAAGACCCGCCGCAACGAAATCCCGCTCGATTTCCTCGCCGGCAATCTGTTGAAGAAGAAGCCGCAACTGGTATCCGGCACCGCGGTGTTCCTGACCAGCGATCCCTTGAGTGCACCGACAGCGCTGATGCACAGCCTCAAGCACTACAAGGTGCTGCATGAGCAGAACGTCATCCTTTCGGTGGTGACGGCACCGCAGCCGGTGGTGCCTGACAGCGACCGGGTCAAGATGGAGACGGTCAACGAGCTCTTCATGCGCGTGACGCTGACCTTCGGCTACATGGAGCAGCCCAACATTCCGCGCGCGCTGGCGATCTGCCGCAAGCAGGGCTGGAAGTTCGACATCATGACGACGTCGTTCTTCCTGTCGCGGCGCTCGCTCAAGGCTTCGCCCAATTCCGGCATGCCGGTGTGGCAGGACCGACTGTTCATCGGCCTGGCACGCACGGCGGCCGATGCAACCGAATATTTCCAGATCCCGACCGGGCGTGTGGTGGAGATCGGCACGCAGGTGGCGATCTGAAAAGCTCGATCGCCTTACCTTGAAGCGGTGCGGAGGCGGGCATGAGCGGCGAATTGGTGCTTGTCACCGGCGGATCTGGCTTCCTCGGCGCGCACTGTGTCCTTGCCCTGCTGAACGCGGGCTACCGCGTGCGCACCACGGTGCGCTCCGCCAAGCGTGAAGCCGATGTTCTGGCCATGCTCAAGGCCGGTGGCATCGCGCCGGGCGACCGGCTGTCCTTTGCCATGGCCGACCTCATGAGCGACGCCGGCTGGCCGCAAGCGGTCGCCGGCTGTGACTATGTGCTGCACGTCGCCTCGCCATTTCCGCCCGGCGTGCCGAAGCACGAGGACGATCTGATCATCCCGGCTCGCGAGGGGGCGCTGCGGGTGCTGCGGGCGGCGCGCGACGCTGGCGTCAAACGCGTCGTGCTGACCTCGTCCTTCGCGGCCATCGGCTACGGCAAGATGCCGTCCGGGCCGTTCACCGAGGAGAGCTGGACCGATCCGACCGCCAAGGTCAGCGCCTATGTGAAGTCGAAGACGCTTGCCGAGCGCGCGGCCTGGGATTTCATCGCCGCCGAGGGCGGCGGGCTGGAATTGGCGGTCATCAATCCGGTGGGTATTTTCGGGCCTGTGCTCGGCTCCGACCATTCGACCTCCACCGAATTCGTCCAGCGCATGATGAACGGCGCCATGCCGGGGCTGCCGCGTCTGTCCTTCGGCGTGGTCGACGCACGCGACGTGGCGGGCCTGCATGTGCGCGCCATGACCAATCCGGCTGCCAAAGGCGAGCGCTTCCTGGCGGTATCGGGTGATTTCATGACCGTGCGGGAAATCGCGCAGACCTTGAAGACGCGGCTCGGCGACGCGGCGGCGCGCGTCACGACGCGTGAGCTTCCCGATTGGCTGGTGCGGATCGTGGGGCTGTTCAATCCCGAAGCCGCGCAGCTGGTGACGGAGCTTGGCAAGGTCAAGAATGCCACCAACGCCAAGGCGGTGCGTGTGCTCGGCTGGGCGCCGCGCTCGCGCGAAGACGCGCTGGCCGCCACCGGCGAGAGCCTGGTCCGGCTCGGCCTGCTCAAGACGTAGCGCGGCGGCAGGAAGACCTCCCGCCGCTCCAGCTTTCCTGGGATTGCTCTGGTTTCAACCAGCCAGTGCGGCCTTATTGGCTTCGAGGAACTGCTTCAGCGTCCGCGGCTTCCTGCCGGAAAGCGTTTCGACCGCGTCCGTCACGATGGCGATGCGGCCGGACCGCGTGTTGGCATCGAAGGAAACGATGACGCGAGCAAACTCCTCGGGAACGCCGGCCGCCTTCACGCCTTCGGTCAGGGCCTCGTCGGGCAGCTGGATGACGTCCAACGGCTTGCCGGTGACTTCGCTCACCAGGGCGGCGATTTCGGCTGTCGTATAGGCCCGCGGGCCTGTTAGCGTATAGGTCTTGCTGTCGGTCGAACCGGAGGCGAGACCCGCGGCGATGGCCGCGGCCATGTCGTCGCGTGAGCCATGGGCGATGCGGCCGTCGCCCGCCGACGTGTACCACTGTCCCGAGGCAATGGCGTGCGGCAGGGCCATGAACAGGTTCTCCTGGTACCAGCCGTTGCGGAAGATCGTATAGGCGATGCCGCTGGCCTTGATCGCCTGCTCAGTGCCGTAGTGGTCGCCGGCAAATAGCACTGGCGAAACCGGCTCCGGATTGGGCATCGAGGTGTAGAGCAGATGTGAAACGCCTGCTTTCTTCGCAGCGGCTACCGCCGCCTCATGCTGCTTCAGACGCCTGCCGGTTTTGAGATCGAGATCGCTGGTCGAAATGATCAGCACCCTGTCGGCGCCCTTGAATGCGTTTTCCAGCGAGGTCGCGTCGTTGAAGTCGGCGGCTCTGACAACGACGCCACGCGCTGCCAGATCGGCGACGCTTTCCGGGTTGCGGGTGGTGGCGATGATCTTTGCCGGCGGAACTTTGTGCGTGTCCAGGAGATAGCGGATGACGCTGCGGCCAAGCTGGCCGGCAGCACCGGTGACGAGAAGTGTTTCGGTCATTGGGAGGTCCTGTCGTTGCGCCAAGCGGCGAGTGCGTACATCGGTCTCAAAATGAGACCAGCACTAAAATAGGAATTGACCCGATGCCGTAAAGAAGGCAGTTTTTCGGGAGGTAGGCACACGCAGGGAACCAGCCATGGACAGCCGGATCGTCAATCTGAGATCCAAACTCGACGTCTACAAAGCCATGACCGGCGGTGGAAACCTTGCCGATTGTCCGGTCCGCGAGGTCATCCAGGGGCTCAACGGCAAATGGAGCTCGCTGCTGATGGCGGCGCTGGCTGAGAAGCCCTATCGCTTCGGTGAATTGCGGCGGCTGGTGCCCGACATCTCGCAGCGCATGCTGACCCAGACGCTCCACGATCTGCAGCGCGACGGCTATGTGCATCGCGAAGTGTTCCCGACCAAGCCGCCCAGCGTCGAATACAGGCTCACCGACCTCGGACGCTCGATGTTCGGCGCCCTGCATCATTTGATCCAGTGGGCCGAGCTCAACCACGATGCGGTGCGCGAGGCGCGTGCCGGTTTCGACGCGACGCAGGCTTGAGCAGCGCGACGGCGTTCGGCGGCGCGACTTGATTTCACCAGGCGGCTGAAGGATTGTCCCGGCCAGTTCGGCTTGGGGGGATCGGTATTTCCTACGACATCGCAATTACAGGCGCCGGTCCGGCGGGGCTGGCCGCGGCGCTCTATCTCAAGCGGGCAGGGCACAGGGTCACCATCTTCGAGCGCTTCGAGGAGCCGAAGCCGGTCGGTTCCGGGCTGATCCTGCAGCCGACCGGCCTGACCGTTCTGGCCGATCTCGGCTTGCTCGACGACATGCTGGCGCTCGGCGCCCGCATCGACCGGCTGCATGGCGCCGATGCCTCGACCGGGCGCACCGTGCTCGACGTCCGCTACGACGCCCAGCGCGGCGGCCGGTTCGGCCTGGCGGTGCACCGGGCGGCGCTGTTCGGCGTGCTTTTTCGCGCCGCCCGACGCGAGGCCATCGCCATCGAGACCGGCGACGAGATCGAGACGGTGGAAGCCGGCGAACGGGCGACGCTGATCCGGGGCAATGGGGCAAAGGCAGGGCCCTTCGATCTGGTGGTCGACGCCAGCGGTTCGCGCTCGAAACTGCGGCAGAGCGTGGCCAATGCAGGCGCGCCACGGTCACTCACCTATGGCGCGTTCTGGGCGTCGCTTGGCTGGCGCGGCGAAGGCTTTGACGAACACGCGCTGTCGCAGCGCTACGACAAGGCCAGCGTGATGATCGGGGTGCTGCCGATCGGCCGGCCGGAGCCGGGCGCAGAGAAGATGGCGGCCTTCTTCTGGAGCCTGAAGCCTGATGATGCCGACGCGGTGCGCGCTGTCGGCATCGACGCCTGGAAGGAGAGGGTCATGCGGCTGTGGCCACAAAGCGAAGCGTTCACCAGCCAGATCGACAGTTTCGACCAGCTGTCGCTGGCCCGCTACGGCCATCACACGATGAAGATGCCGGTCGGCCGGCGGTTGGCCGTCATCGGCGATGCCGCGCACTCGACCAGTCCGCAGCTTGGGCAAGGGGCCAATATGGCGCTGCTCGACGCCGCGGCGCTCAGCCATGCGCTGGCGCTCACGCAGAGTGTCGAGGCGGCACTCGAAGCCTATGCCAAGGCGCGGCGCTGGCACGTGCGTGTCTTCCAGGCGCTGTCGCTGGCATTCACGCCATTCTACCAATCGGATTCGGTGGCACTGCCCTTCATCCGCGACAGGCTGGTGGCGACCGTCGCGAAAATTTCGCCGGCGCCGCAGTTTCTGGCCTCGATGGTCGCCGGCACGGTGATCGACCCGTTCAGGCGGGTAGGATTGACGGAAACGCGATGGGATGTCGGACGAAATCTAGGTCATGATAGGACCGCTTCATAGAGTTTTTCGCCCCGGCAGGTTCGCATGCACACCATGTTCAGAACACGAGAATCGCAACATCTGATGCGCGTTGTTGCATCTGTCCTGGTGATGCTGGCGGCGGCGTTTCTCTCACCGCAGGCGCAAGCCCAGACGCCGGACCAAGCCAGCCAGCAGGGGGCGGCTGGCACTGAAGAGGCGCTGAAGGCCCGCATTGACGCGGCCTACAAACTGATGATGGACACAGGACGCTTCGATGAAGGCTATGCGCAATTGCGGGCCACGCTGCTCGATGCCGCCAGAAGCGACCTCTACGACTTCACCGTGGAGAGCTACTCGAATGCCGGCGCGACGTTCCTCAACAACCAGATTCTCGACTACGCCGAAGAGATTTTCGCCGAAGGGCTGAAAACCAGGGCGATGCAGCAGGATGTCGCCAAGCGCGGCGACTTTTATCTCAATTACGCGATGCTGAAGCAGACCGAGAAAGACTATCAGGGCTTCGTTTCCATGTGCGCGACAGCCACCAATCTATACGCCCATTACCACGGCAAGGAATCCCAGGAACTCCTGTTTGCCAACGATGTGTTGGCGACCGGGGTCGCCGCATTCGGTCAAATCGCGTCGGCCATCAATATCGAGCAGCGCAATCTGAGGTTGGCTGCGCAGGTAGCCGGTACCGATGATCGTTTCATCTGGAAGCTGCAGAATAATCTGGCCGACATGCTGCGCCAGATGGGGGCTCCAACACGCGCCTTGCAATACGATCTGGCCGTGCTGGGGAAGCGGATCGGCTACTACGGCTCAGATCACTTCAACGTTTTGGTCACCGCCAACAACACGGCGCAGGACTATCTGGACCTTGGCAAATACGACGAGGCCTTGCGCTATTTCCAGCAGGATCGGGACATTGCCGTCGTTCTCAAGCAGGAAGGCAATCTGGTCGAACAGGCGGATGCCTGGCTGCTCTATACCAGGGCACTCTCTGGTGCGCAGCCGCTCGATCAGCCGACAACGGCAAGGCTGCAACAACTGACCACCGACCCGAACTATCCCGAAATACTGGCAATCAAGATCGCCAACCTGCTCGCCGCGCATTTCATCGCAGTGGGCGACACGGAAAACGGGATGAGCCAGCTTGAGCGAGCCCAAAGCATCGCCGAAGCGACGTACGGGGTGGTGCATCCGCTTACCTTTGCCGCGCGGCAGGCCATGGCCAATCTCAGGGCGAAGACGAGCCCGGAGAAGGCGGCTGCCGATTTCGCGACTCTCGACGAGGACATGCTGCGTTGGAATTGGTTCCAGGTAAGCACTGCCGGCAACCCAATCGTGGCCGAGGCCAGCCGCGCCCTGGCCGACGACATGCTGTACGACTATGCGCGCCTCGCTAAAGGCAATGCATCGGTGGTGCCGGCCTTTGCCGAAGCCGTGCGCCGCTGGCCGACGCTTGAAAATGAGAAACGCGATCTGTTGCGCAGACTGTCCCGCTTGATCGATCCGAACGATACGGAGACACGGTATTTGATCCAGACCGGGATCCGGCTGTCCTTGGCTTATCAGGAGTCGTCCTCCAGTGGTGACAGTTCCGACGATCCAGGGGCGGTGCAGCCGGGACAGGTTCAGGCGGCATACGAAAAGGCCACGGCCAGCGTCATGGCCAAATACAGTTTCAGCCAGAGCGTGGTGGACAAGCCGCTGCCGTCGGCCGGCGCCCTGCTGAAGCCAAACGAGGCGCTGATCGACTACTTCATTGCCCGCAAGTGGCGGGCGGATCGGGAGAGTGCCGATCCGCTGGAAGACGAGCGCCTCTATGCGATCGTCACCCGCAAGGATCGGCAGCCGTCTCTCTATGATCTCGGCGATCCACGCCGGCTCATCCCGGCCGCTCGCGAAACACGCATGGCGAACCTGAGGTCGACGCGTTCCGCGCAGGAACGGGGCGCGGTGACCTTGGTCGATCTGAGCGCCACATTCACCGGGCTTTATGCCGGTCTGATCGCGCCGTTAGAGCCGTCGCTTGGTGGAGCCGATACGCTTTTCGTGGTGCCGGACGGAAAACTGTTTTCGGTGCCATTCCCCTTGCTGCAGGACGGCAAGGGCGCGTCGCTCGATGACCGTTTCGTCGTGCGCATGCTGACGCGGCCGGAATCGCTGTTGAATGCCGGCGTCGATCAGAGTTTTCCCAAGACGGGCAGAGCCTTGCTGGCCGGCGGGTTGGACTATGCGCGAGGTTCGGAAAAAGGGGCGGAGCCGCTGCCCGGCACCCGCAAGGAGGTCGACGCGATCGCCTCGATCCTGAGCGGTGATCACTATTCGGTCGAAATGCTCACCGGGACGGCGGCCAGCGAGCGGATGCTGCGCAAGGATATGGAGCGGGCGACGATTGCGCATCTGGCCACCCATGGCGCCTACCGTGATGAGAAAGAGGGCGGCGTGGGCGCCGTGAATGCGCTTTGGCAGAGCCAGGTCGTGCTGTCGCAGTCGGGAGACCGGCAGTCGATGAAACGTGATGACGATGACGGTCGGCTCTATGGCATGGAATTGATGAGCTGGGATTTGTCGGGCCTCGACCTGCTTGTCCTGTCCGCCTGTGAGACGGCTCGCGGCCAGGAGACATTCGTCGGCGGTTTGCGCGGCCTGCCGACGGCAATCGGCATTGCCGGCGCAAAACGCTCGCTGTTGACGCTGTGGCCTGTGGACGACGCCGGAACCGCTGCCTTCATGGTTGGGTTCTACGGCCATCTTGCCGCCGGACAAACCTATCCGGAAGCGCTGCGCCAGACCCGCCGCGATGCCCGCGACCGCAAGATATCAGGCGCCCAGGATCCGCGGGTCTGGGCCGCCTTTGTCATGTTCGAGAACTGAGGCCGCTCGAAGCGCATACTTGCTCACGATCCGTGCGTTCAAGCCGATCGTGCCAACGCAAATGGTCCGGCTTGATCGTTTCGGCGGATGAGGCTCGACAGAAAGGATCCCCTTGCTTGCAGAAAAGCATGCAGACGCTGCGGATAATCCGGCGCTACGGCGTGCTTGATCGACGGACGATCATTCAACGCCTTCCGCCAGGCCTGGACGTGCGGCTTGCCGTCCAGAATGCCGAAATCGCCGATCCGGTCGAAAGCGTCGAGATATCTGAAGACAGGCCCGTACACCGCATCGACCAGCGAAAAGCGGTGGCCGGCGAACCATGGCGCGCTCCGCAAGGCATCGTCCGCCAGTTCGGCCTCAAGGCGGTCAAACATTCCCGACAGCGCGCGGGACTCGGCAAGGAAACCGGCCTCGGTCGGTGCTGAATAGAGCCGGCCGATGGCGTTGAGCACGGCCGAGCCGTATTCGATCCAGGCACGGTGCCGGGCACGGGCGTAGGGGTCGGCCGGGTGGAGGGGATTGGCCTGTGTCTCCTCGAGGAATTCGAGGATGACCGCGGATTCGAAGATTGTCGTTTCGTCGCCATTTCGCTGGACGCGCAACAGCGGCACCTTGCCGAGTGGCGAGATCGCCTTGAACCAGTCCGGCTTGTCGGCGAGGTCGATGTCGACGCGCTCGAACGGCACGCCCTTCTCGGTCAACGAGATCGCCGCACGCTGGACATAGGGGCAGAGAGGGTGGCTGACGAGAATGAGCTTGTCGGTCATTTCACTCTCCCCAGACATAGTTCAACGCGCCGTTTTCGACGCGTGTCGACAGGAACATCAGACGGGAATTCTTCGGTGCCGGACCGTCGATGCGTTCGCCCGACAACATGTCGAATGCGGCGCCGTGCCATTGACAGACCAGCCTGCCATCCTTGCAGTTCAACGGCCCGCCGAAATGCAGACAGGCATTGGCGGCGGCGCGGATGCGTTCGCCGCTGCGCCAGACATGGACCTCGCGGCCGAAGAATGGGGCGATCAGGCTGCCTGTCTCGGGGACGTCGGCGATCTTGCAGATCTCGTGTTTCATGGGTTTGCCTTTCGATGTTGATGCAATTGCATTTATATAGATGCAGATGCATTTATCGTCAAGCTTGATGCATTTGCATCTATCGTCTAGGGTGGGCCATGACCGAGAAAGCCACGCCTTCGCCGGAAGCCATCACCGCCTGGGCCCGCCTGATGCGCGTTTCGCGCCAGCTGGTGGAGAATGCCGAGGACGCGTTGAAGGAGAGCGGCTTGCCGCCGCTCGCTTGGTACGACGTGCTGCACGAGCTCGCCGAGGCGGGCGAGGGCGGCCTGAGGCCTTTTCAATTGATCGAGCGCACTTTGTTTGCGCAGTACAACATCTCGCGGCTGCTGGCCCGGCTAGAGGCCGACGGTCTGGTCGAGAAGCTGCCGGTGGCCGATGATGGTCGCGGCCAGACCATCCGCATCACTGCCAAGGGGCGCGAGACGCGCCGGCGGATGTGGGCCGTCTATGGACGATCAATCGCCGACCTGGTTGGCGGCAAACTTTCAGCGGATGAGCTGAAGATGATGTCGGCGCTGCTTGGCCGGCTGCGTGATCCGGCTGTCCTCGACTGATCTTGGCTGCTGTGGCGCGACGCTTCAATGACAGCGCTGGCGCTCGCGGCCGTCGATCTTTTTCCGCGCCGCCCCCTTGCGCGCCGGGCCGGATTGCGCAATATGCCGAACCGTAACGTACGGTACGGCTTGCCGGGATAATCGGTTTGCCTGTCCGCGAGGGAAGAGCGTGTTGCACATCGTGCCTGACATCGACACCAGCGAGACGCTGACGGAGCGGCAGAAGGCCGTTCTGGATGCGGCGTTGCGGCTGTTGGTCGAGGAGGGCGATCAGCTGACCATGACCGCCGTGGCCAGGCGGGCCAGCTGCTCCAAGGAAACACTCTACAAATGGTTCGGCGACCGCGACGGGCTGTTGACGGCAACCGTGCAGTGGCAGGCCTCCAAGGTGCGTGTGGCGCCCGTCGACGCCAAGGGGCTCGACCTTGCCTCGCTGACGGCAAGCCTTGAGCGTTTCGCTTCCGACTGGCTGAAGGTGATTTCCAGCGATACTTCGATCGCGCTCAACCGGGTGGCGGTCGGGCATGCCGGCTCGGGTAAGGACGACCTCGGCGCCGTCGTGCTGGAGAATGGCCGCTTCGCGCTGGCCCGGCGGCTGAAGCCGGTGCTGGAGGCCGGGCGCCAGGCCGGGCTTCTGGATTTCGCGGATGCCGAGACGGCGTTCCGCACCTTTTTCGGGCTGGTCGCCCGCGACGTGCAGATCCGTCTGCTGCTCGGCGACCGGCTGGAATTGACTGAGGCGACGATCGGCGGCGATGCCGTACGGGCGACGCAGCAGTTTCTCGCTCTTTTCGGAGCAAAAACCGGGCCGCAGGGCCTCTGATCTTAGAAACGGGAAGGAAGTTAAAAAATGCGCGTCTATTACGATCGTGATGCCGATCTCAACCTGATCAAGGGCAAGAAGGTCGCCATCATCGGCTATGGCAGCCAGGGCAGGGCGCATGCGCTCAACCTCAAGGATTCCGGCGCCAAGGAAATCGCCATCGGCCTCAAGGCCGGCTCGGCGACCGCCAAGAAGGTCGAGGCCGACGGGCTCAAGGTGATGAGCGTGGCGGACGCCGCCAAATGGGCCGACCTGATGATGATGGCGACGCCCGACGAGTTGCAGGCCGACATCTACAAGAACGAGATCGCGCCGAACATCCGCGACGGTGCGGCGATCGCCTTCGCGCACGGCCTCAACGTGCATTTCGGCCTGATCGAGCCGAAGTCGACCGTCGACGTCGTCATGATCGCGCCGAAGGGCCCGGGCCACACGGTGCGCGGCGAATACCAGAAGGGCGGCGGCGTGCCGTGCCTGGTCGCCGTCAACCAGGATGCCTCAGGCAATGCGCTCGACCTGGCGCTGTCCTACGCCTGCGGCGTCGGCGGCGGCCGTTCGGGCATCATCGAGACCAATTTCCGCGAGGAATGCGAGACCGATCTGTTCGGCGAGCAGGTCGTGCTGTGCGGCGGCCTGGTCGAACTGATCCGCGCCGGCTTCGAGACGCTGGTGGAAGCCGGCTACGCGCCGGAAATGGCCTATTTCGAGTGCCTGCACGAGGTCAAGCTGATCGTCGACCTGATCTATGAAGGCGGCATCGCCAACATGAACTACTCGATCTCGAACACCGCCGAGTGGGGCGAGTATGTCTCGGGCCCGCGCATCATCACCGCCGAGACCAAGGCCGAGATGAAGCGCGTGCTGAAGGACATCCAGACCGGCAAGTTTACTTCGGAATGGATGCAGGAATACCGCGCCGGCCTGTCGCGCTTCAAGGGCATCCGCCGCATGAACGACAGCCACCAGATCGAGGAAGTCGGCGCCAAGCTGCGCGCGATGATGCCGTGGATTTCGAAGAACAAGCTGGTCGACAAGGCCAAGAACTGATCGAAATCTGTTCTTCTTGATCAAAAAAACGGCGCCCCCAGGGCGCCGTTTTCATTTCCGCGTGGCGCGCTTACAGATCAGCTATAGGGCGACCAGCATTGCTGGCGCGGGCCGCCATAGGGCTGGAACGTGTTGTCCCAGGCACGATACGACCGGTAGCGGTTGTAGCACCACCGGACATGGGCATTCGAAAGCCGCCCGGCGCGGTAGTAGCGGCGCGGTGCCGGCGCATAGTAATCGTAGTTGTTGTAGTTGTTGTACATGCTGCCGAGGCCGAGCCCCAGGCCAAGGCCAAGGATCGCGGCACCCGCACCGTCATCATAGTAGCGGCGATGGTGATGGCGGCGCCAACGCCAGTCATCGCCGCCGTTCCAGTTTCCACGGTTCCAGTTTCCGCCATCCCAGTTGTTGCGGTTCCATTGCCGGCCACCGTTCCAGTGGCCTGACCGGCGCCATCTCCAGTCGTTGTTGAAAACCGGGCTATTGTTATTGCCACCAGCCCAGCTGTCGCGCACCGGCGTGACCGCCGGTGCTGTCGTGCTTGTGGGCAGCGCCAGATCCGGTTGCATGATCGGTCCGGCGGCCGATGGCGCCGTGATGCCGGAGACAATGCCGAGCGCAATCAGCCCGGATTTGATGGTGGACGAAAAGAGCGAGTTCATAACACTCTCCAAGAGCTGAAGGCCCCACGCCTACCCTGGAATGGGTCCACTGTGGATCTTGGCGTCTGAACGGCGGATGAACGGAAAGGTTCCGTCAACCATGGCGCGAATGCCGTCAGGTCCAAACGATATTGGCTTGTGGTCCTGCGATCTTGTGTTCCGGCGCTCTTGCAGGCAAAGGTCAGGGCATGTCGCTGCGCCTTGCCACCTTCAATGTCGAGAACCTGATGAACAGGTTCGATTTTTCCGGCTATCGCAACCAGCTCAACGAGGATCGGACGCTGGCGCTGTTCGATATCCAGAGCGAAGCCGAATACAAGATGCTGGAGCAGGCTCGCGCCATCGCGCAGTCCGACGACACGCGCCAGCTGACGGCGCTGGCGATCGCCGCCACCCGCGCCGACATCATCTGCATGCAGGAGGTCGACAATATCGAGGCGCTGAAGGCCTTCGAATACGGCTATCTGTTCAAGATGGTGGGGCAGGGCTACCGGCAGAAATACACCACCTCAGGCAACGACTCGCGCGGCATCGATGTCGCCGTGATGATGCGCAACGAGACCGCGCAGGGACAGCCGATCGAATTCGTGCGCATGACCAGCCATGCCTACGTCACCTACGAGCAGTTCGGGCTGCACACGCCTGAACTGGCGGCCCTCGGCAGCGAGGCCAATGAACGCATCTTCCGGCGCGACTGCCTGGAAGTCGACATCACCGTGGGTGGCGTGCCGCTGACGCTCTATCTCGTGCATTTCAAGTCGATGGGCTCGCCACGCAACGGGCTCGACGGACGCGAGGCGACGATGCCTGTGCGTATCGCCGAGGCGAAAGCCGTGCGCCGGATTATCGAGGAACGCTTCGGTGCGGATCATGCCGCCGACAAGCGCTGGGCGATCTGTGGCGACATGAACGATTACCGCCAGCGCGTGAAGATCGCCGGCGACGACCTCGACGGCTACCGTTTCGAGGTGGTCGACGAGGCGCAGTCCTGCATCGACGTGCTGACCGCCGGCGGCTTCTGCGAGAACGTCATCGAGCGTCGGCCGGAAATGGACCGCTGGACCTTCTATCACACGCGCGGACCCGAAGAGCGGCATCTCTGCCAGCTCGACTATATCCTCCTGTCCAGGGGGGTGGCGGCGAAGAACGCCACCGCCGTTCCCGACATCATCCGCAATGGCCAGCCCTGGCGCACGATCTTTCCGGCTGGCCAGGAAGTCGAGCGCTTTCCGCGCGCCGGCTGGGACCGGCCGAAAGCGTCGGACCATTGCCCGGTGGCGATCACGCTGGACATGGTTGGATAAGCATGATCGGGGCTCGATAGGCGGTATTGGGGCTTAGACGCATGAGTTTCGATCTTCCGCGCAATGTCATCCTGCCCGTCGATGCCGTCGACGTCCGGCTCGATCCCGGCCCGCATCCCTTCGCCAGGGATAATGCCGAGGCGATCGCCGAGAACTGGCAGCGCGAGATAGCAGCCAATCCGGCGCTGTTCGACGGCACGGTGGTGCTGCTGTCGCAGCTTGCCTGGCGTGACAACAGTCTGATCGGCCGCTGCCATGCGGTCAACTACTCCACCTTCATGCTCTGGCGGAAGCAGCGCGAGAATTCCGGAGCCGAGCATGCCTATGCCCATGCCATGCTGGTGGCCGGCGACAATGCGCTGGTGGCGATCCGCATGGGACGTCACACGGTCAATGCCGGCCGCGTCTATTTCGCCGCCGGTTCGTTCGAGCCGGTCGATTTCCGCGATGGGCTGGTCGATGTCGACTTCAACATGATCCGCGAGGTGCGCGAAGAGACCGGCCTCGACCTGTCGGCTGCTGAACGCGGCGAGCGCTACCACGCCTTGTCGACGAACAGCGGCACGGTGATCTTCCGCCGTTATCACGAGCCGGCGCCGGCTGATGAGATCGCGCGGCGAATCTCAGCCTTCGTCGCCAGCGAAACCGATCCGGAGATCGAAGGGCCGGTGGTCATACGCCATGCCGGCGACCTGCCGGACGGGCTGACATCGTATATGAAGCCGCTGATCGAGTGGCACTTTTCCGGCCTGGATTAAGGGCGCGCCTTCTCCTGCGCCGCCTTGCGGTCGTTGCGGGCCGCGACGAGAAACAAGATTAAGCCGATGCCCAGCAACCCACCCATGGCCATTCCCATGGTCTGGCCGACGACTGCCTGGAAATCCGACGTGACGCGATCGGGATTGGCCATGCCGAAGCGGGCGAGATACCACCAGATGCCTGCCAGGGCGGCCTCGATGATCACCATCGTCACGATCAGTCGTGTCTTCTTGCTCATGTGTCGTTCCTCAACCTGAGATGTCTTAGCATCGTCGACCAGAGGGCGACAGTGCTGCCGGTGCAGGCAAGCATCCAAGGTTGGGAATAGCCGTCGCTCGTGATGGAGCCGGCCCGGCTTTCTACTCGTGCCGCAGCGCGTCGATCGGATCGAGGCGCGCGCCGCGCAGCGCCGGGAAGAAGCCGAACACCATGCCGATCAGTGCCGAGAAACCGACGGCCAGCAGGATGACCGCCGGGCTTGGCGCGAAGGGGATGGTCAGCGTCGCCGAGGCGAGGCCGGCGAGCCCCAGGCCGATCAGGATGCCGATGATGCCGCCGAGCAGCGACAGCACGGTCGCCTCGACGAGGAACTGGATCAGGATGTGCTTTTCATGCGCGCCGATGGCGAGCCTGATGCCGATCTCGCGCGTGCGCTCGGTGACCGAGACCAGCATGATGTTCATGATGCCGATGCCGCCGACCAGAAGGCTGACGCCGGCGACCGCGCCCAGCATGCCGGTCATGGTGGTGGTGGCGCTGGCCATGGCGTCGGCGATCTGGGTCATGTCGCGGATGCCGAAATCGCTCTCGCGATCCGGCGTGATGCGCCTGATATCGCGCAAAATGTCCTCGACGCGCGGTTGCAACTCGCTGGTCGGCGTGCGGTCGTCGGCGGCGATGTAGATGTTGTCGATGTCGCGGTTGCCGGCGATGCGGCGCTGATAGGCATGCAGCGGCATCAGGACGACGTTGTCCTGGTCCTGGCCGAAGCCGGTGTAGCCCTTGGGCTCGAGCAGGCCGATGATCTTGCAGGAGGTGCGGTTGACGCGGATGATCTCGCCTTCGGGATCGCCGGCGCCGAAGAATTGCTGGCGCACAGTCTCGCCGATCAGGCACACGCCGGTGCCCGAGCGGGTTTCGGAATCGCTGAACGGTCGGCCCGACACCAGCTTCCAGTCGCGTGCGTCGAGATAGGCGCTGTCGGTGCCGGTGACGCCTGAGGTCAGGCTTTCAGTGCCGAAGATGACACGCACCTGTTTTTGCGAGGCCGGCGAGATGGCGCGCGCGCCGGTGAGATGCGCAACCAGCGCCGCGAGGTCCTTCTCGGCCAGCGGCCGCACCACCTGGTCGAGCCCGCCCGGGCCGCCGGGGCCTGCCGGGCGTCCGGCACGAACGACCAGAAGATTGCTGCCGAGCTTGGAGATGTCGGCCTTGACCTTCTGCGTCGTGCCGGAGCCGATGGTCAGCATGGCAATGACGGCGGCGACGCCGATGACGATGCCGAGCAGCGTCAGGAACGAGCGCAGCACATTGCGGCGGATCGAGCGAAGCGAGAGGCGGACGGTTTCCCAGATCACGGTCAGGCCACCTCGACATTCACGGTGTCGGAGGCGACATGGCCGTCTAGGAAGCGGATGGTGCGTTCGGCATAGTCGGCGACATCGGCCTCATGAGTGACCATGGTGACGGTCAGGCCGAGCTCCTTATTGAGCTTTGTCAGCAGCTCCATGATCTCGTGCGTGCGTGCGGTGTCGAGATTGCCGGTCGGCTCGTCGGCGACGAGCAGCGTCGGCCGGGTGACGATGGCGCGCGCGATGGCCACGCGCTGCTGCTGGCCGCCGGAAAGTTCGGCCGGCGTGTGATGCTCGCGGCCGACCAGGCCGACCTGGGCGAGCGCCTGCATGGCAAGGTCGCGGCGCTCGCGGCTGGCCACGCCGCGATAGATCAGCGGCAGTTCGACATTTTCGGCCGCCGTGGTGCGCGCGAGGAGATTGTAGCCCTGGAAGACGAAGCCGACATAAAGGTTGCGCAGCATGGCGCGGCGGTTGCGGTCGAGCCGGCCGGCATCGACGCCCATGAAGGAGTAGGTTCCGGCCGTCGGCGTGTCGAGGCAGCCGATGATGTTCATCGCCGTCGATTTGCCCGAGCCGGAAGGGCCCATGATGGCGACGAATTCGCCGCGCCGGATGGCGAGGTCGACGCCGGCCAGCGCGTGAACCCGGGCCTCGCCCTGGCCATAGCTCTTCCAGACCTTGTCGAAGGTGATGAGGGGCGCGCCCGCGGCCACGGCCTCAGCTCCGCAGCTGCGAGGTGGTGATGACCTGCGCGCCTTCGTCCAGGCCGGACGTGATCTCGGTCAGCTCACCATCGGTCGAGCCGATCCTGACGTTGACCGCATGCGGCCGGCCGTTCTCCAGCACATAGAGCGTGCGCGAGCCGTCGGTGGGGGCCGTTGCGGCCTGGCGCTGGCGATTGCCGCCCGGACGGCCCATGCGGCCGGTAAACAGGTCGCTGAAGCTCCATGCGCGGGCTGCTTGCTGCGTCGGGCGATAGCGGAAGGCGCTGGCGGGCACGGTCAGCACATCCTTGGCCTGTCTTGTGACGACCGAAACCGTGGCGGTCATGCCGGGGCGCAGCAACAGTTCGTTGTTGTCGACCTCGAGCCGTGCATTGTAGGTGACGACGCCGTCAGTCGTGACCGAAGCATAGGAGATGTCGCGGATCTCGGCGTCGAACGGCCGCTCCGGGAAGGCGTCGACGGTGAAGCGGGCATGCTGGCCAGTCTTGACGGCACCGATATCGGCCTCGTCAACCGCCGCCACCAGCTCCATGTTCCTCAGATCGGCGGCGATGATGAACAGCACCGGCGCCTGCAGCGAGGAGGCGACCGTCTGGCCGGGGTCGACCGAGCGCGTCAGCACGATGCCGTCGATTGGCGCGTAGATGGTGCTGTTGGCAAGGTCGGTCTGCTGCGATTTCAGATCGGCATTGGCGATGGCGAGATTGGCCTGCGCGCTATCAAGCGCTGCCTTCGAGCGGTCGCGCGTCGCCGTCGCTGCCTCCAGCGACTGGTCGGTCGCCATGCCGCGCTTGGTCAAGGCGGCCGCGCGCACCAGCGCGCTCTCGTTCTCGGCGAGCGTCACCGTGGCATCCTCGACATTGGCCGCCGCGCCCTTGGCGGAAGCCTCGGCGCGCTCGATTTGCACCTGCAGCTTGGTGGTGTCGAGGGCCGCCAGCACGTCGCCCTTCTTCACCTGCTGGTTCTCATTCACCGAGACCGAGCGGATGATGCCGGAGAGCTGGCTGGAAATATCGACCTGGGTGAGCGGCTGCAGTGTGCCCGTCGCCGAGACCTGGACAGTGAGGTCGGCCCTGGCGGCCGGCACGGTGGTATAATCGATCCTGGCGGGCGTGCCAGCATACCACTGATAGAGGCCAAGACCGGCGGCGAGCACGATCAGGGTCAGCAACGCATAGAGCCAGCCACGCCGGCGCGTCTTGCTCCGCCCCTTCTTATCGAGCCCGAGCGCCGTCTCGATGGCGGAATCCGATTCCGTCTTTGGCAGATTGACAATCTGGTCCACGTCGGACCCCTATGATGCGTAATGTCCCTGTCTGTGCACAGATCAGGGTTACCGGTCCAAATATCAAATTAAATTTCGCCCATGTTGGGATTGAGGCAGGAATGCAAACCCGGAATTACTTGCTTTACGATGTGTTTACGACCGAGCGACTGGCCGGCAACCCGCTGGCCGTGGTGTTGGATTGCAAAGGTCTGGACACGGCAGCGATGCAGGCCATCGCGCGCGAATTCAACCTGTCCGAGACGGTCTTCGCGCTGCCGCCGGACAACCCCAAGCATAAAAACCGCATCCGCATCTTCACGCCGGACTATGAAATGCCGTTCGCCGGCCATCCGACAGTTGGTTCGGCAATCGCGCTGGCCGACCTGGCCGGCGAGGACGGAGCCGGCATCTTCGTGCTGGAGGAAAACATCGGCCCGGTGCGCTGCGCCGTCAGCAGGCATGACGGCGCCGCTTTCGCCGAGTTCGACCTGGCGAAATTGCCCGAGCCGTTGAAGCTCGAGGCCGATCCGCAGGCGATCGGTGCCGCCCTCGGCCTGGCGCCGCATGAGATCGGCTTCGAGAATCACCGCGTCGCCTTCTGGTCGGCGGGCGTGCCCTATGTGACCATTCCGGTCGCCAATCTCGAAGCGGCGCGCCGCATCCGGCTGGACAACCAGGCCTGGTCGGAGCTGGCGCCGCGCAAGAGCGAGTGGGCCTTCGCCAGCCCCTATGTCTATTGCCGCGAGACGGTGAACCATGAGAGCGCCTTCCATGTGCGCATGATCGTGCCCGGCACGCCTTCCTATGAAGATCCGGCGACCGGTTCGGCGGCGGCGGCCTTTGCCGGCGCCATCATGCATTTCGATGCTCCGACGGACGGCATTTCGCAGCTGTGGATCGAGCAGGGGCTGGAAATGGGCAGGCCGTCGCGCATCCGCCTGGAACTGACCGTACAGGGCGGAAAACTGGCCTCCGCGCGCATTGGCGGCCATGCGGTCAAGGTGGCGGAAGGCAGACTGTTCGTCTGATCGCGGTAAGGGTTTGTCGATTTGTCGGGAAATGATTCCGGCAGGGCTAGACATGACCGATGGTGGCGGCTATATGCCCGCCAACGCCGGCTTTTGCCGGCCGAGTGGGTGCGTAGCTCAGTTGGTAGAGCAGCTGACTCTTAATCAGCGGGTCCACAGTTCAATCCTGTGCGCACCCACCAAATTCCTAGAAGACTTGGTGGAAAGACCCTGAAAGCGAGACGCGTTTGGCGCGTCTCTAACCGCGTCCAAAAACGCGGCTTAGAAATCTGCCGAATCGAAAAGCAATGTTCTTTTCCACGCTTGCAGCTTCGTTAGCGTCAGTTCCGCCTTTGCCGCCTGAAAAATCGCTGATCAGCCACCAGAAGAAACCAGGAAGACAATGAAAATCGCTTTGTCGATCGGGCCGTAGCTGGAGTATCCACTGCGCCGAAGCACAAGTGCAAGCACTACGGCAATAGCCACGGCAGCGGCTGCGGGATGAAGCTTTTTCATCCGCCAGATCTATTCGAGAATCGCCGCAACCGGAAGATGCCGCTCCTGCCATGGCGAGAGCGGCTCGGTCGACTGAACCGGCGGAGTCTGGAACTACTTTTTCGACACCCCGGCCTCGGCAAAGCTTGCCATCCTAGCATGGCACTCCAGCGCCGAGCGGACGATGTTGACGGCGAGGCAAGCGCCGGAGCCTTCGCCGAGGCGCATGCCGAGATCGAGCAGGGGGGGCAGACCGAGCGCTTCGAGCAGGCGGCGATGGCCCGATTCGGCCGAAACATGGGCCGCGATGGTGTGGGAGAGGCCGGTCGGATGTAGTCTGGCCAGCGGGGCAGCGGCAGCGGTGCAGACGAAGCCGTCGAGCAGCACGGGTATGCCGAGATGACGGGCGGCCAGCGTGGCGCCGAAGATGGCGGCGAGTTCGCGCCCGCCGAGTGCCGCGGCAACGCCCAGCGGATCGGCGAGAGCTGGGGCGTGGCGCTTCAGCCCGGCTTCGATGGCGACCACCTTGCGCTTCAGGCCGGCATCGTCGACGCCGGTGCCGCGTCCGGTCCATTTTTCCGCGCCGCCGCCGAACAGGGCGGCCGAAATGGCGGCCGCCGGCGTGGTGTTGCCAATGCCCATTTCGCCAAAGCAGACCAGGTCGAGGTCTTTCGTCACCGCGTCATAGCCGGCCGAGACTGCGGCGAGAAAGGCTTCCTCGCCCATCGCCGGCACTTGCGTGAAGTCGCCGGTAGGATGTTCGAGATCAAGCGGAATGACATCGAGTTCGGCGCCGGCGATGCGGGCGAGCTGGTTGATGGCGGCGCCGCCGCCGGCGAAATTCGCCACCATCTGCACGGTGACTTCGGAGGGATAGGCCGATACGCCCTGTGCGGTGACACCGTGATTGCCGGCGAAAACGAAGACTTTCACCCGGTCGAGCCTGGGCATGTCGCGGCCCTGCCAGCGCGCCAGCCAGGCGGCGATGGTTTCCAGCCGCCCGAGGCTGCCTTGCGGCTTGGTCAGCGTGTCCTGGCGGCTGGCAACGGCCTTTGCCGCGGCATCGCTGCCGGCGGGCAGGTCGAGGCAGGCGGCGCGCAATTCATCGAGGGATTTGAAGGGCATGGGGGCAAGGTCTCCGAAAGGGAATCAGGTCAAGAGGAAAGCGCTACGGAAGCGACGAGAAGCACCGCGATTTCGCTGACCTGCTGCAGGGCACCGATCGTGTCGCCGGTCTGGCCACCGATCTGGTTGAGGCAAAGGGCATGGAAGGCGGCAAAGAGCAGGCCAAGCAGGATGAGCGCGGCAATGGCGCCACCGGCTCCGAGCAGGAGCAGCGGGATCGCGCCGAGCACGGCCCCGGCGATGGCAGTTTCAAGCGAGACGGTACCGGCGCCGGCCGAGAGGCCGTCAGACCGCGCCGGCGGCAAGAGGTGCATGAAGACGCCCAGCACGCCGCGCGAGGCCGCATGCGCGCCAACAAGGGCAAAGAGAGCCTGGGTGGGATCCACCAGTTCCGAAAGCACGTTCCAGCGGATCAGCAGCGACAGCGCCAGCGCCATGGCACCATAGGCGCCGATGCGGCTGTCGCGCATGATGTCGAGTTTGCGGCCGCGCGACTTGCCGCCACCAAAGCCGTCCGCGACGTCGGACAGTCCATCCTCGTGCAGGCAGCCGGTGGTGATCACGGTTGCAACGAGGGCAAGTGCCGCCGCCGGCCCCATGGCAAGGCCGAACCGTTCCGCCGTGGCAAAGACGATGGCGCCGATCAGCCCGACAAGGAGGCCGGCGACCGGTGCGGCCCAGATCGCGGCGGCAAGGCCGCGGCCGCGAAAGTCGAGGTCGGGCAAAGGCAGGCGGGTGAAGAAGACCAGGCAGAGCGCGACGTCGTCGAGGATTTGCCGGGGCGAAAGGGTCAAATTCGGGAGCTTCATGCACTGGCCCTCGCTATCGCATGGAAGAAGGTACCGCTGACATGACCACGCCGGTAGCCGGAAGCGCCGATCGGATTGCCCTGGCCGTCGGCAAGGTCGGCCAGAGGCTCGTCATTGCCGGTGGCCGTCATCTGCGCATAGTGGAATTCATGGCCGCGGATCAGCGCGCCTTGCGCGCCCAGCGGGCAATCGGCGCGCAACCGCGCCTCGCGATAGCCGAGATTCATCTTTCTCTTGGCGAAGCTGGTGGCATGGCCGAGCAGGCCAAGCATTCCGTGCGTCTCGCCGGAGGCATCCTCCAGCGCTTCCCCAAGCACCATGAAGCCGCCGCACTCGCCATGGATGGGCCTGGTCGCGCCGAAACGCGCCATTCCGGCATGGAAATTCGCAGCAGCGGCAAGCTTGCCGGCGTGAAGCTCGGGGTAGCCGCCGGGCAACCAGCAGACGTCGCAACTGTCGTCGGGCGCCTCGTCGGCGAGCGGCGAGAACGGAACGATCTCCGCGCCGGCCTTGCGCCAATAGGCGGCAACGTGCGGGTAAAGGAAAGTAAAGGCTGCATCCTCGGCGAGCGCGATGCGTTGACCGGGCGGCTGCAGCGCGTCGGCGAAGCCGCCAGCCGCCGGAGCGAGGGGCGTCGCCAGCCTCATCACGGCATCGAGGTCGAGCGACTTCTCCGCCATGTCGGCCAGCCGGTCGAGATGCGCCATCAGATCATCATACTCGCCAGCCTGGACGAGGCCGAGATGCCGTTCGGGCAGGTTCAGCGTGGGATCGCGCAAGATGGCGCCGACGACAGGCAGGCCGATCGCCTCGATGGCGTCGCCTGACAGCTTGCGATGGCGTTCGCTGCCCAGCCGGTTGAGCACGACGCCGGCCATGCGCACATCCGGATCGTAGGTGGCGAAGCCCTTGGCGACAGCGGCCGCCGTGGTCGACTGGCCCGACACGTCGAGCACCAGCAGCACCGGCAGGCCGTAGAGCCGGGCAAGGTCGGCGGCAGAACCGGTTCGCCCAGGCGCGGCCGGAATGCCGTCGAACAGGCCCATGGCGCTTTCGAGGATGACGAAATCGGTGTCGTCGGCCTGTTGCGCGGCCAGCGCATTGAGCAGCGACGGCGGCATGGCCCAGCTGTCGAGATTGACGCCGGACAGGCCGGTGGCGGCGGTGTGGAAACCGGGGTCGATATAGTCGGGGCCGGATTTGGCGCCGCGCACCTTCAGGCCGCGCCGGGTGAGCGCGCGCAAGATGCCGATGGTGACGCTGGTCTTGCCCGAGCCGGAGCGCGGCGCGCCGATGATGATGGCGCGGGCGGTCATGCCTGCCCCGTCAGTGCCGCGCGCATGGCGACGATGCCGCCGACGACGATCAGCGCCGGCGAGGTCAGCCCTGCTGCGGCCGCTTCCTCGGCGATTGTGGCGAGCGTAGCGACGACGGTCCGCTCCTGCGGCGTGGTGGCGGCGACGATCACCGCCGCCGGCGTCGATGGAGCCAGCCCGCCGTCGAGCAGAGCTGCCGCGATCAAAGGCAAATTGGCCATGCCCATATAGACCACGACTGGCTGGCCGGTGCGGGCGATCGCCGCCCAGTCGATGTCGTCGTCGGTGCCGGCGGCGTGGCCGGTCGCCAGGATCACCGCCTTGTTGATGCCGCGCATGGTGGCCGGGATGCCGGTGGCGGCGAGCGCGCTCAGGCCGGATGTCAGGCCCGGCAGCACGCGGAATGGAATGGTTTCGCGTGCGAGCGCCAAGGCTTCTTCGCCGCCACGACCGAAAATATAGGGATCGCCGCCCTTGAGCCTGATAACGCGGCGGCCTTCGCGCGCCAGCCGGACCAGCAGAGCGGTGATGTCATCCTGCTTCATCGACGGCTGGCCGCCGCGCTTGCCGGCAAAGAACAGCTCGGCGTTTGCGGCAACGGCGACGACATCCGGCGAGACCAGCGCGTCGTAGACCAGCGCGTCCGCCTCGGCCAAAGCCGCCAGCACTTCCAGCGTCAGGCAGCCGGGGTCGCCGGGACCGGCGCCGGCCAGCCACACATGGCCCGGCTCCAGTGGGCGCGGCTTGAAGTTCAGCCGGGCGAGCGCCTGTTCGAGCGTGGCGTTGCCGCCGTTGTTTTTGCTGCTGCCGCTCACAATCCGTCCCGTCCGCGAAAACGCCGCTGATAGTGGGCGTCGTACAATGAACTTTCGCCGAAACCTTCCGCCGCCAGTGAGCGGCCGACGAAGATGATCGCGGTGCGCTCCATCGGATCGGCGGCCAGCTGCGCCTCGATCGTTTCCAGCGTACCGGTCAGCACCCGCTCGTCCGGCCAGGAGGCGCGGAAGACGATCGCCACCGGACAATCGCCGCCATAATGCGGCGTCAATTCGGCGACGACGCGGTCGATGGCGTGGATGGCAAGATGAATGGCGAGCGTGGCGCCGGTGCGGCCGAAGCCTGCCAGCGTTTCGCCGGGCGGCATTTTTGAAGCGCGGCCGGAGACGCGGGTCAGCACCAGGCTTTGCGCGACTTCGGGAATGGTCAGCTCGCGGCGAAGTGCTGCGGCGGCTGCAGCGAAGGAGGGGACGCCTGGCGTCAGCGTGTAGGGTATGCCGTGCTTTTCCAGCCGGCGGATCTGTTCGGCAACCGCGCTCCACACCGACAGGTCGCCGGAATGCAGGCGGGCGACGTCGTGGCCTGCCTTGTGGGCCTCGACATAGGCCGCCTCGATCTCGTCGAGCGACATCGGCGCGGTGTCGATCAGCTTTGTTCCCGGCGCGCAATGCTGCAGCAATTCTGGCGCGACGATCGAGCCGGCATGCAGGCAGACCGGGCAGCTTGCCAGCAGCCTGGCGCCGCGCAGCGTGATGAGGTCGGCGGCACCCGGACCGGCGCCGATGAAATGAACGGTCATGGCGCGTCTCCGCTGATGGCGATGGCGCAGGTGACCGGGCCAAGCATGATGCGATGGCCAAGCAGTTTTGCGCCGGCGCCGGCCACGGCAAGGGCGGATGCCTCGGAAACCGAGGGCGTGCCGGCGACTTCTTGCGACAGGTCGGAGTGGCTCAGCGTTTCCTCCGAGACGCCCCGAAGAGCCGCGTCATCGACGATGATGACCGGAAGGTTCAACGCGCGGCCGGCGGCGGCAATAGCTGCTTCATCCTTCTTAAGTGCGGCGGTGGCCAGTGCGGAAAGCGCCGTCATGGCCAGCCCATGCGCTTCCAGAGCGGTTTCAATCGCGGCAAGCACGTCTTCAACGCCAACGCCTTTTCGGCTGCCGATGCCCGCTACCATCATGGCTTCACCCAACTCCATTGGGTGACCGGCATGGCCGGCCGCCAGGCCTGCATCGAGCCGACCGGCGAGGCACGCGATATGTTTATCCGGATGAGGTCACCACCAAGCTTTGTGTGCTGCGCGAGAAGCAGGGCTTCCATCTCCAGCGTGACTGCATTGGCGACGAGCCGGCCGCCGGAACGCAGCGCCTTGGTGGCAGCGTTCAACACGCCGGTATCGCTGCCGCCGCCGCCGATGAAGATCGCGTCCGGCGTGTCCAGCCTGGCCAGCGCCTTGGGTGCGCTGCCTTCCACCACGACAAGGCCGGGAACGCCACAGGCGGCGGCGTTGCGGTGGATGCGGGCGGCGCGGCCCGGATCGGCTTCGATGGCGATCGTGCGCATCAAGGGGTGGGCGAGCATCCATTCGATGCCGATGGAGCCCGAGCCGGCGCCGATGTCCCACAGCAATTCGCCGCGCCTCGGCGCCAGTGACGACAGGGTGACGGCGCGGATTTCGCGTTTGGTGATCTGGCCGTCATGGTCGAACAGATGATCGGCAAGACCAACCGTGAGTGGCAGGATGCGGGCTTGCGGATCCGAATCAATTTCTATGGCCAGCACATTGAGCGGATTGATGTTTTCGAGGTCGAAGGCATCGGCACGAGTTGAGCGCTGGTTCTCCCTTGGACCGCCCAGAGCTTCCAGAACCGTCAAGCGCGAGGCGCCGAAATCGAGCTCGGTGAGCAAGCGGGCAATCGCAGCTGGCATTTCGGCATCCGACGTCAGCGCCAGGATGCGTGCTTCGGGCTGCAGCAGTGGCCGGATCAGGTCGAGCGGCCGGCCATGCAGCGAGACGATCTCGATATGCTGCAGCGCCCAGCCAAGGCGGGCGGCGGCCAGCGAAACGGCCGACGGCGCGGGGATGACATGCATCTCCCGGGGCTTGACCTTGCGGGCGAGGGTGGCGCCGACGCCGTGAAAAAAAGGATCACCGGAGGCGAGCACACAGACGTTCCTGCCGGCAAGCGCCAGCACATCGGCCATGCCGGCATCGAAAGGAACCGGCCAGGGCCGCGGCTCGCCCTTGGTGAAGGACGCGACCAGCGCCAGATGCCGCTTGCCGCCGAAGATGATCTCGGCCTTGGCAATCCGCTGCTTGGCCTCGTCGCCGAGACCCGCTAAACCGTCCTCGCCGATGCCGATCACCGTCAGCCATTTCGGCCTGGCGCGGCGCGAACTTTCAGCAGGCATGATGACCCACCGCATTCTGATCCTCGGCGGCACCACGGAAGCCCGGCAACTGGCCGGCAAACTGGCGGTACGCGCTTCGGTCACGCTGTCTCTGGCCGGCCGCACCGAAAGCCCGGTCGCGCAAGGCGTGCCCGTGCGAAGCGGAGGCTTTGGCGGCGCCGAGGGGCTGGCGGCCTATCTCAGGGAGGCCGGCACCGACCTGATGATCGACGCCACGCATCCTTACGCGGCGCGAATCTCCGCCAATGCCGCGCAAGCGGCGCGGCTGACCGGCGTGCCGATCCTTGCTTTGCGCCGTCCGGGCTGGGAGCCGGTCGATGGCGACCGCTGGACTGAGGTCGATACAACAAGCGACGCCGCGCAAACGGCTGGTCCGGCGCCGCGGCGCGTCTTCCTGGCGCTTGGCCGGCAAGAGGTTGCCGCTTTCGAAGCAGCCCCCCAGCATCACTACCTCATTCGCAGCGTCGATCCCGTCGAGCCGAAGCTGGCCGTGCCGGATGTGAGCTATCTGCTGGCTCGCGGACCGTTTGGCGAGGCGGAAGAACGCGCGCTGCTCGAAGAGCACCGCATCGAAGTCGTCGTGTCCAAGAACAGCGGCGGCGCCGCCACTTACGGCAAGATTGCCGCGGCGCGGGCGCTTGGCATCGACGTGGTCATGGTCCGCAGGCCTGATCTGCCGGACGTGCCTTCGGCTGAAACCGTCGATGAGCTCGCCGCAATGGTCGATCATTTTGTCGAGCCTGCTGCAGAACGAGGCGTGTAGACCAGCGCCGGTTTGTCGCCGCGCTTTATGATGCGGGTTTCCGGCGAGCCGATGATGATGCAGGTCGCCATGTCGGCCTTTTGCGCGTCGACGTCAGCCAGCAGATAAACTTCGATGCGCTCGTCCGGACGGCCGGCGGCGCGGCCGAAAATGACAGGCGTGGTGCCGGGCAGGATCGCGGTCAGGCATTCGAAGGCGCGGCCGAGCTGCCAGGGGCGCGCCTTGCTGATCGGGTTGTAGAGCGCAATGACGAAGCCAGCGCCGGCAGCTGCCAGAAGGCGCAGTTCGATCAGCTCCCAGGGTTTCAGATTGTCGGAAAGCGAGATGGCGCAGAAATCATGGCCGAGCGGCGCGCCGATGCGGGCGGCAACGGCAAGCATGGCCGTGATGCCGGGCACGACGGCGACATCGACCGCGCGCCATTCGGCCGGCCCGGCCTCGATCGCCTCGCAGACGGCGGCCGCCATGGCGAAGACTCCGGGATCGCCGCCGGAAACCACGGCGACGTCATGGCCCTCGGCGGCCTTGATCAAGGCATCCTTGGAGCGGGCGAGTTCCTCGCGGTTGTCGGACGCGACACGGGTCTGGTCGGGGCGCAGATGCAGCCGGTCGAGATAGGGTTTGTAGCCATAGAAGAATTTCGCCTCGGCCACGGCACGGCTGGCTTCCGGGGTGACCTGGTCGGTATTGCCAGGCCCGAGGCCGATGACAGTGAGACGGCCGCTCATGCCTGCGCTCCCAGCGCGCCGGGCCGGCCTGACCAGCCGGCGACCAGTACAATGGCGAAGTAGGGGGCCTTGTCGTCCTGTTTGTCGGCGAGCTTCATCGAGACGCTGCCGGCCATGGTGCAGCGCTCGACATAGACGGCGCGCGTCAGCTTGCCGGCGGCCTCCAGCGCCCGCCTGATCTTGGGCAGATTGCGGCCGACCTTCATGATGACGGCGGCATCGGTGTCGGCCAGCCGGCGCGTCAGTTCGAACTCGCTCATCGTGCCGGGCAGCACGGTCAGCACATCGTCGCCCTGGACGATCGGCACACCGGTCTGCGACCAGCAGCCGGACATTGCGGTGACGCCGGGGATGACCTCGGTCGGGAAACGATGGGCGAGGCGCACATGCAGATGCATGTAGGAGCCGTAGAACAGCGGGTCGCCCTCGGACAGGACGGCAACCATCCTGCCGGCTTCGAGATGTTCGGCGACCTTTTGCGCCGACTCCTCGTAGAAACCGGTAATCTGCGAGCGGTAGTCGTCGTGATCCTTGTCGATCTCCGTGGTGACCGGATAGAGCAGCGGCAATTCCAGCATGTCCGGCCGAAAGCGCGCCTCGACGATGGCGCGCGCGTTGCTGTTGTTGCCGCGCTTGGCGAAATAGGCGACGACATCGGCCTCGGCCAAGGCCCGCGCGGCCTTCAGAGTCAACAGTTCGGGGTCGCCGGGACCTGTGCCCACGCCGACAAGGCGGCCTTTTGCAAGCGCGTTCACAGGCCCGGCCTCGCCAGGGAATTGAGCGCGGCGGCGGTCATGGCGCTGCCGCCGAGCCTGCCGCGCACGATGGCATAGGGCACGCCATAGGAATTCTCGGCCAGCGCATCCTTCGATTCGGCCGCACCGACGAAGCCGACCGGCATGCCGATGATGGCCGCCGGCTTCGGTGCGCCGTCGCGCAATTTTTCCAGGAGGTAGAAGAGTGCGGTCGGCGCATTGCCGATGGCGACGACCGAACCGGCCATGCGTTCGCCCCACAGGTCGATGGCGGCGGCCGAGCGGGTGTTGCCGATCTCCCTGGCGATGTCGTGCGTGCGCGAGTCGCGCAGCGTGCAGATCACCTCGTTGCCGGCCGGTAGCCTGGCGCGGGTGACGCCATGGGAGACCATCTCCGCGTCGCAGAAGATCGGCGCGCCGGCGGCAAGAGCCTTGCGCGCGGCGGAGACGAAGTCGGGCGAAAAGACGAAATGGCTTGATGCTTCGACCTGGCCGCAGGCATGGATCATGCGGGTCGCCACATCGGCCTCGGCGTCGGAAAAGCGCGACAGGTCGGCCTCGGCACGGATAATGGCGAAGGAGCGCTCGTAGATCGCTGTGCCGTCGTGGATGTAGTCGTAGGCGGCCATGCTCATTTCCGTTTTTTAGTTTGGGCCTGTCGGTAAGTCTCGGCGATTGCCGCCGGCCCGAGCCTTGTCAGGCAGGCGGCGGCGGTCTCGCCCTGGAATCGTGCGCTGCGGATCAGCGCAGCGACGCGACTGAAGCCGCGCGCGGCGTCATAGCCCGGCCTGTAGCCGGCAGGAAGAGCCTTTGCCGTCGCGTTCACGACAAGTCCGGCTCCATTTTCGCCGCCGACGATTGTGAGCGCCGCCGGGCCGGGATGCGCGCAGCCCTTGGCGCAGCCGGAAATGTGCAGGGTGAAGTCAAGGATGTCGGCGTTTTCCGTGGCGATCGTCTCGGCGATGTCGCGGGTGGCGATGCGGCCGGAGGCGCAAGCCGGCGTGCCGGGGCAGGCGGCGATGAGGGTGCGCGGGTCGGCGGCGGAGGTGACGAAGCCGAGGGTGGCGGCGATAGTCTGGAGGGGTTGGTTGGTGTCCGTCGGCTGGCCAAGGAAGAGCAGAGCGCGGCCTGGGGCGAGGCGGATTTCGGTGGTGCCGAGGGTCACGGCGCTTTGCGCAAGGTCGATGATTTTATCCGCCGGCATGCTGCCGTAGGGGAGGGCAATGCCGAGGGTGAAAGTGTCGCCGGCTAAGGGAAAAGGGCCGATAGGTTTGCGCGAGGCGCCCCCCTCTGTCCTGCCGGACGCCTCGCGCAAACCTGTCAAGGATAGCCAACCTGCTAGAGACACCAACTGCCGCTCCGACAAGTCCCGCGCATGCGCCTCACGGCCTTTTTCAGCGACCATCCTGAGTGCAGCCACGGCTATGTCTCTGGCGGCATCCGCATCGACCGTTGCCAGCACCTTCGCGTTTTGGCCATCGCCGGCAACCGATACGCTCCAAACGATGCCGTTGTCGGCCCGTACCGCCTTCAGCCGCACATCGGTCGTCACCGCATCCATCGTCAGTTGCCCGCCGCCATCCACCACGACAGACACCTTCGGCCCGAGCCTTGGCGTCAGCCCGGCCTCGTCAACCGCCACCCTGACCCGCTCAGCCAGTGGTCGTGGATCGGCAACCTCCTGCGGATCGATGCCCGCCAGCGGCCCCGTCTCGATCGGCACGCCGGTGCGCACCGCAATGCCCAGCGCGTCGACCTCCGCCGTCAGCAGCGCAGCGCTATCCGCCGTCAACCCGCGAATCTGCAGGCTGCCGCGCGCTGTCACTTCCATGATGCCGTTGCCATGCCGCAGGGCGGATTCGGCCAGACCGATCAACAGCTTCGGCGAAAACGCTCCAGCAACCGGGTTGAGCCGCACCAGCAGTCCATCGCCGGTCTGCATCGGCGCCGACAGGGCCGGGCAGGCGCCGCGACGTGAGAAGGCGTTCATGCCGCCACTCCCAGCGCCTCGGCCTCTGCAATCAGCGCGGCGAGATCGTCGTCGATGGAATTGCGCAAGGGATGCCAGAGGCCGCGCCGGCGCGCCGACAGGAAACGCTCGGCAATGACTTTCGCCGCCGCCGGGTTTTCCCGAAGGATAAAGGCGCGAACATCCGCGTTGCCGACATAGGCGTCGTGCACGGCCTCGATCAGCGCGCCCGATATGGCATGCGTGGTTTCGGCGAAGCCGACCAGCCGGTCGACCGTCTCGGCGAATTCAGAGGCGCCGCGTGGGCCGTGCCGCATCTGGCCTGAGATGAAGCGGGCATTGACAGCGCGGGCGCGCACCACGCGCGATACGGCCTCACTGATCGAGCGCGGCTTCGGCATTTGCGGGTCCGTCGTATCGAGCACGATGACGTCGGCATTCCGGCCAAGCGCCGCAAGCGCGGCTGAAAAGCCGCCGATGAAGGCGACGTCGGCGGAGCCTTCGAGAATGTCGCGGCCGGGGTCGTCGCCGGTGTGGACCAGAAGATCGGCCTCGGCGATGCGGGTTTCGAAGGCGCCGGGCGCGGAGACGCCTTCGCCGCCTTCGCCGCCATAGGCGTGCGAGGTGGCGTCGAGATAGGCACGGCCGATCTCTTCACGCGCGCCCCAGTCGCCGCTCGACAGGAGATTCTCGACGCCGGCGCCATAGGTGCCGGGTGAGGTGCCGAAAATGCGCGGGCTGATCTTGCCATCGGCGCGGGTCCGGGCCGCGAGCGGGTTTTCCGAATCTTCTTCATCGCGGGCGGCAACGGCGTTGGCGGCGGCGTCGATCAACGCGATCTGGGTCGGGAACATGTCGCGGAACAGGCCCGATATGCGCCAGGTGACGTCGACGCGCGGGCGGCCGAGCGTCGCCGGCGGCAGCACTTCGATGCCGGTGATGCGGCCGGTGGCGGCATCCCATTGCGGCCGGCAGCCCATCAGCGCCAGGCCTTGCGCGATCTCCTCGCCGCCGGTGCGCAATGAGGCCGAGCCCCAGAGATCGATGACCAGCGAACGCGGCCAGTCGCCATGCGATTGCAGATAGCCGCGCACGACTCCTTCCGCCGCCGCCTTGCCCAGATCATAGGCGGTCGGCGTCGGCATGGTGCGTGGATCCGACGTGAACAAATTGCGGCCGGTGGGCAGCACGTCGGAACGTCCGCGCGCCGGCGCGCCGGCCGGGCCGGCCTTGACGTGGCGGCCATCGAGCGCGGCAAGCAGCGCCGACCTTTCAGCCTCGGCACTTTGGCGGCGCATAGCGTCGGGCTCGTCGTCAGCCGCGCGGCCATAGATATGCAGGCCATCCTTGATGGCGAAATCCTTGAGGTCACAGAGCCAGGCATCGATGCGGCGCAGCGCTTCGTCGGGCGCGTCGGTCCTGGCGACACCGGCTTCGGCGGCGAGGCCAGTTTTCTGCGCGGTGTCGACGATCAGTTTTGCCAGGCGGTCGCGGCGGCGGCGGTCGAGGCCGTCGGCCTGGGCGTATTCATCGACTAGGCGCTCGAGTTTGTGCTGATCTTCGTCAAGTCCCGCACCGGCCAGCGGCGGTGGCAGATGACCGAGGGTGACGGCGGCGATGCGCCGCTTGGCTTGTGCTGCCTCGCCGGGATTGGAGACGATGAAGGGATAGATGACGGGCATGGCGCCGGTGACGATCTCGGGGAAGCAGGCCTTCGACAGCGCGACAGTCTTGCCCGGCAGCCATTCCAGCGTGCCGTGGGCGCCGACATGGATCAGGGCGTGGACGCCGAGAGATTTGCGCAGCCAGAGGCCGAAGGCGAGCAGGGCGTGGCGTGGCGGGAGTGTCGGGTCGTGGTAGTCGGCGCGGCGGTCGGCCGAGCGGCCGCGGTCGGGGGCGAGGGCGACGGTGATGTTGCCGAAGGTCGTGGCGCGGAAGGGGAAGTGCAGCGAGGTCGGCGCTTGAACACCCCCCTCTGTCCTGCCGGACATCTCCCCCGCAGGGGGGGAGATTACGCTGTCATCTCTGCCCTCGCCAATCTCCGACGTTGCAAGAGTGGCCTTAGCGCTGAAACTGCCAATCTCCCCCCTTGCGGGGGAGATATCCGGCAGGACAGAGGGGGGTGCCTCGCGCAAACCTGTCTTGTCTTCCGCTTTCCCCCACGCCGCCTCAACAGCAGTCATTGCCTCGACAGGCAGGTCTCGTGAAAGGTCGAGATACTCATCCAATCCCAACCCACCATCGCCCCGCTCCAGCAAATCCAGCAATTCCCGAGGCGATTGCGGGATCCCTTCAACCCCGTAGCCCTGTTCCTTCAGGTCATGCAGCATCGCCAGCACGCTCGACGGCACGTCGAGGCCGACGGCATAGCCGGTACGGCCAGGCGCGCTGGGATAGTCCCGGGATCAGGATGGCGAGCTTGCGCGTCGCGCGGGGCGTCTCCTGCAGGCGAATGAAGGCTGCCACGCGGTCAGCGACCTGCGCGACGCGATCCGGTTCCGACCGGTTGGCGAAGGCGCGGTGGCCAAGCGCGGGATCGACATCGCTTTCACCCTTGAAGGAAATCGCGCCGGCGAGGATGCGGCCGTCCAGTTCTGGCAGCACGACATGCATGGCGAGGTCGGCGGGCGCCAGGCCACGCTGGTTATTCTCCCAGATGTCGCGGCGGGTGGTGGCGACGATGACCTGGAAAACGGGCACGCCGGCGCGGTCGAACAGGGTTTCAACGCCGGGTTCGGCGCCGGAAGCGAAGGCGGTCGCGGCGATGATGGCAACGGGTCTGAGCTTGGCGATGGCGGTTTCCGCGAAGGCCAGGGATGTCGGGTCTTTGAGGCCGGAGACGAAGATGGGGACAGGCGTCATGCCGCGCTGCCGCAGCGCGTCGAAAAGGGCGTCGATGGGTGCGACGTCGGCGGCCAGCAGCATCGAGCGGTAGAAGAGAATGGGCACGACCTTTCCCTCTCCCTCAAGGGCGAGGGGGACGACGCCGCGGCCTGGCTCGTAGTAGCCGGCCTTCGGCACCGCCACCGGCTCAACAACGGCCGCGTCCTGCCCAGCCAGCCTGGCCAGCCGCTGCACCAGCGCGCCCATATTGGCCGGGCCGCCCTCGCGGAAATAGCCGAGCAGGGCGTCCAATTCCCAGCGCGGCAGCGTCGAGGCTTCGATCAGCCTGATATCCTCGTCATGGCTTTCACCGGGCAGCAGCGCCAGTTTTATGCCGCGTTCCCGAGCGGTCGAGGCCAGCTGGTCGCAGCCGTAGCGCCACCAGTCGTAGCCGCCGAGGATGCGTACCAGGATGATCTTGGCGTGGCGGGCGACGCTGTCGACCCAGAGGTCGACGGACATAGGGTGGCGCAGGTCGCGAAGCGCCGCCAGCCGCATCGAGGGCAAACGGCCGGCATCCGCCTTCCAGGCGGCCGCCAGTCCGGCGAGGTCGCTGTCGGTGAAGGACAGGCCCACGATATCCGCCGGCGTCTGCCGCAGATCGACCGGCTCGGCGAGATCGTCGAGCGAGGCGGAGGTCGTGGTGAGGATATGCATCGCGGCCCGTGTCTGAAATCAGCCGGCGAGTATACGCTCGATTGCCGGGCGGTTCAGCCCCTTGAGGCCGATGACGACCAGGCGCGAACGGCGGTCGTCCTCGGCGGTCCAGGCGCGGTCATAGTAATGATTGACGCGCGGGCCGACGGCCTGCAGCAAGAGCCGCATCGGCTTGCCGCCGACCTCGACGAAGCCTTTCACGCGCAGCACGTTTTCCTGTTCGGCGGCGGCGGCGACGCGTTGTGCCAGCTCATCCGGATTGGCGATCGAGGGAATGTCGACGATGAAGGTGTCGAAGTCGTCATGCTCGTGGTCGAAGGCGCCGTCATGATGGGATTTGCGGTTCTCGATGTCGTCCTCGACGGCGAGACCGAGCCCGAGCAGCACGGAGGGATCGACCTTGCCATGCGAGGTCGGCACGATCTTCACGGCACGGGCGGAGTGTTCGCCGATGATGGCGTTGGCGCGGGCCGAACCGGCGGCGTCCATAAGATCGCTTTTCGACAGGATGATCAGGTCGGCGCAGGCGATCTGGTCCTCGAACAGTTCCTCGACCGGGTCGTCATGGTCGAGGCTATCATCTTGCGCGCGCTGCGCCTGCAAGGCGTCCATGTCGTTGGCGACCCGGCCTTCGGCCAGTGCGGGACCGTCGACCACGGCGATGACGCCATCGACGGTGACGCGGCTCTTCACCGTCGGCCACTGGAATGCCTGGACCAGCGGCTTGGGCAGGGCCAGGCCCGAGGTCTCGATCAGGATGTGATCGACCTTGGGGTTGAGCGACAGGATCTGGTCGAGCGCCGGCACGAAATCGTCGGCCACGGTGCAGCAGATGCAGCCATTGGCCAGTTCGACGATGTTTTCCTCCGGGCAGGTGTCGATGCCGCAGCCCTTCAGAATCTCGCCGTCGATGCCGATGTCGCCGAACTCGTTGACGATGATGGCAATGCGCTTGCCGCTGGCGTTTTCCAGGAGATGGCGGACCAGCGTCGTCTTGCCGGCACCAAGGAAGCCGGTGACGACGGTGCAGGGGACGCGGGTGACGGAAGCGCTCATGATCAATCCTTCAGCAGGTTGAGGGGAGGAATGCGGGCAACGAGGCCGCGCTTGAGGGAATCGGGCCGACCGCGCCATGGAATGAGGCCGTCGGTCGAGGCGGCGAAGATTTTGGCGCCGGTGACGAGGTCGGCGCCGCTGGTCGCGGTCAGGTCGCCGAAGACATAGCTCCAGCAGCCGTCGCGCAGGATCGCGGCGCTCAGCCGGCGCTTGCAATTGCCGAGGCACTCGACCGTGCGGATGCGGATGTCATCGCCTGCAGCGGCTTGGCGCGTGTCTTCGGCTAGCAGTTCGCCGGCGCGGGGATGGGCGTCGGAGCCGGTCTCGTCGCGGCAGGAGGCGCAGACGATGACGGTGACGCCGGCCAAGGCATCGCCGTCGGCGGACGAATTGTCCGCTGTGCCAGCCGAAAAACTGCTGTTCTGGTCCAAAAACCGGGCTCCTTGCCCGGAAACCCGCCGGGCGATCGGATTCTTTTGTCGCAGACGGCAGGTCTCCTGGCTCGCGGGTCATCGCCTTGGGTGCCGCCTTCCCGGGAACGTCCCAGTGGCTTTCGGCCTTGGCTCTTCGCTTACAGTTGCGGGGACAGCCGCGGATTTGAGATCGAAATCCCGCACCGCATTCCCTCTTAGCCCCTGCCGTTGCGGGCAAGGGACCGTCTGGAGCGGATTTAGGCTTTTGCAGGCAGCGGTGTCAACGCGCGGCTACGACATGGCGATGTCGGCGAGCGCCGGACCCAGATCGCCGGCGGGTGTCACTTCGATGCGTTGAAGGCCAAGCCAGCCCTGCATCTGCTGCAGTTCCTCGAAGAGTTGCGCGGCGGTTTCAGGTGGCGCGCCGGGTTCGGCGTAGGCGGCGTGGGTGCGCAGGACGCTGGCCGGCCGGTCAGCCTTGAGGTCGACGCGGGCGACGATCCGGTCGCCGAGCAGGAAGGGCAGGACGTAATAGCCGTATTGGCGCTTCTCAGCCGGCGTGTAGATCTCGATGCGGTAGTGGAAATCGAACAGCCGCTCCGAGCGCGAGCGCTCGAAGACGACCGGGTCGAACGGCGCCAACAGTGCGCGGGCCTCGATTTTCCGGGGCAGGCGGGCGTCCTTATGAAGGTAGGCCGGCTTGTCCCAGCCCTCGACACGCACCGGCAGCAATTCGCCCAGCTCGACCAGTTCCTCCAGCCGGCCTTTCATGTCGGCCGGCGATAGCCGAAAGTAGTCGCGCAGGTCGCCTGATGTCGCCACGCCATGGGCGCGGGCGGAAATGCGCAGCAATTCGCGGTGCGCGTCCTCGGCTGGCGGCACGGGCAGGTCGAGGATCGCCTGCGGCAGCACGCGCTCGGGCAAATCATAGTAGCGCTCGAAGCCGCGGCGGTGCGCCGTGGTGATGCGCCCGGCCCAGAACAGCCATTCGAAGGCATGCTTGGCATGGCTCCAGCCCCACCAGCCGCCCGAACCTTTCTGACCTTCCAGCGCCGAAGCGGCGATCGGGCCGCGCGCGGCGACCTCGCGGTAGATCTCTTCTATATAGGCGGCGTGCTCGCGGCCCCATTTGGCCAGGCCCAGATACATCTCGTCGCCCTGCTCGGCGCGCTGCATGCGCCAGCGCATCAGCGGGTAAGTCTCGACCGGCAGGAAGGAAGCCTCATGCGCCCAGTATTCGAAGACGGTGCGCTTGCGCGTCACGGCGGCATTGTCGAGCAAGGTCAAGGGATAGGGGCCAAGGCGGGAATAAAGCGGCATATAATGCGCGCGCACCACCGCGCTGACGGAATCGATCTGCAGCAGGCCGGTGCGGGAGAGCACGCGGGCGAAGTGGCGGCGGTCGGGTGTGCCATTTGGGCGGGGATCGAGAAACCCCTGTGCGGCGAGCGCGATGCGCCGGGCTATGGCAAGCGAGATTTTTTCCTTCATGCAGGTATCACTCTGGGCGCTTCTGCTGTGGGTCTGACGGGTGATTCCAGCCCATGCTAGCAGGGTTTTAGCGGCAACCCTGTCAGGAGAGAAAAGTGGAGTAAAAAACGAAGGAAATCAAACAGGAGCGGATCGGACCAGTTTCTCCGGATATGCCGTCCAGGTCGGCGTTTTGAACAAGGTTTGACTTGCTTCGCTGGAAGTGCTGCGCTAACCCTCGCCGCGTTGCAGCATAGGCCCCTTAAAACGGTTCAGCGGTTAATCTGTCACGCTTCCGCATTAAGGTCCGGTGCTGTAATCAAAGTGGATTGGCGCCAACGGAAAGCCGCTGCATGAACGCACTTCTCAGTTCGTACCTGCCCATCGTCCTGTTCATCGGCGTGGCGCTGGTCGTCGGCCTGGCGCTGCTGGCCGCACCGTTCCTTGTGGCCTACCGCAATCCCGATCCCGAAAAGCTTTCCGCCTACGAGTGCGGTTTCAACTCGTTCGACGATGCCCGCATGAAATTCGACATCCGCTTCTACCTGGTGTCGATCCTGTTCATCATCTTCGACCTGGAAGTGGCCTTCCTTTTTCCCTGGGCGGTGTCCTTCTCGAAGATCGGCATGCTGGGTTTCTGGTCGATGATGGTGTTTTTGGCAGTGCTGACCATCGGCTTTGCCTATGAATGGAAAAAAGGAGCGCTGGAATGGGATTGAACGACAGTTCAGGCACCCTCGTCGCGCCGAAGCCGAAGGGCATCATCGATCCCAACACCGGCCGGCCGGTGGGGGAGGACGATCCCTTCTTCCTCGAAATCAACAATGAGCTTGCCGACAAGGGTTTTCTGGTCACCTCGACCGAGGCGCTGATCACCTGGGCGCGCTCGGGCTCGCTGATGTTCATGACCTTCGGTCTGGCATGCTGCGCCGTCGAGATGATCCACACCTCGATGCCGCGCTACGACTCGGAGCGCTTCGGCGTCGCGCCGCGTGCGTCACCGCGCCAGTCCGACATCATGATCGTCGCCGGCACGCTGACCAACAAGATGGCGCCGGCGCTGCGCAAGGTCTACGACCAGATGCCGGAGCCGCGCTACGTCATCTCGATGGGCTCCTGCGCCAATGGCGGCGGCTACTACCACTATTCCTATTCGGTGGTACGCGGCTGCGACCGCGTCGTGCCGGTCGACATCTATGTGCCCGGCTGCCCGCCGAGCGCCGAAGCTTTGCTCTACGGCATTCTTCTCCTGCAGAAGAAAATCCGCCGCACCGGCACGATCGAACGGTAAATCCATGGCCGCATCCCTTAGCGAACTGTCGACCTATCTCGGCGAAAGGCTGATCGGTCGCGTCAATGGCGCTGACATTGCCTATGGCGAGCTCACCATTCATGTCGAGCCGCGCGACCTCATCGAAGTCGTGACTTTCCTGCGCGACGATGCGCGCTGCCAGTTCATCTCGATCATCGATGTCTGCGGCGCCGACTATCCGTCGCGGGCCAAGCGCTTCGACGTCGTCTATCACCTGCTGTCGCCGAAACAGAATGTGCGCATTCGCGTCAAGGTGCAGGCCGACGAGGAGACGATGGTGCCGTCGATCACCGGGGTTTTCCCCGGCGCCGACTGGTTCGAGCGCGAGACCTACGATCTCTATGGCGTGCTGTTCTCGGGCCATCCCGACCTGCGCCGCCTGCTGACCGACTACGGTTTCGAAGGCCATCCGCTGCGCAAGGATTTCCCGCTGACAGGCTTCGTCGAAGTGCGCTACGACGACGAAGCCAAGCGCGTCATCTACGAGCCGGTCGAGCTCAAGCAGGAATTCCGCAATTTTGATTTTCTTTCCCCTTGGGAAGGCACCGACTACGTGCTGCCCGGGGACGAAAAAGCCAAGACGAATTGAGGCGCCAGAATGGCTGAGACCTCCGTCCGCAATTTCAACATCAATTTCGGCCCGCAACATCCTGCGGCGCACGGCGTTTTGCGCCTCGTGCTTGAGCTCGACGGCGAAGTCGTCGATCGCGTCGATCCGCATATCGGGCTGCTGCATCGCGGCACCGAAAAGCTGATCGAGGCAAAAACCTATCTGCAGGCTGTGCCTTATCTCGACCGGCTCGACTATTGCGCGCCGATGAATCAGGAACATGCCTTCGCACTGGCCGCCGAGCGCCTGCTCGGCATCGAAGTGCCGAGGCGCGGCCAGCTGATCCGCGTGCTCTATTGCGAGATCGGCCGCATCATGTCGCACATCCTCAATGTGACGACGCAGGCGATGGACGTCGGCGCGCTGACGCCGCCGCTGTGGGGTTTCGTCGAGCGCGAAAAGCTGATGGTGTTTTATGAGCGCGCCTCCGGCTCGCGCATGCATGCCGCCTATTTCCGGCCCGGCGGCGTCCATCAGGACCTGCCGCGCCAGCTGGTCGAGGACATCGGCAAGTGGATCGACCCGTTCCTGAAGTCGATCGATGATCTCGACAAGCTGCTGACCGGCAACCGCATCTTCAAGCAGCGCAATGTCGATATCGGCATCGTTTCGCTGGCCGATGCCTGGGCCTGGGGCTTTTCCGGCGTCATGGTGCGCGGTTCGGGCGCGGCCTGGGACCTGCGCAAGTCGCAGCCCTATGAATGCTATTCGGAAATGGATTTCGACATTCCGATCGGCAAGAACGGCGACTGCTACGACCGTTACCTCGTGCGCATGGAAGAAATGCGCCAGTCGGCCAGGATCATGCGCCAGTGCGTCGATCTTCTGCTCGGCAAGGAAAGCACCGGCCCGGTGTCGAACCTCGACGGCAAGGTCGTGCCGCCCAAGCGCGCGGCGATGAAGCGTTCGATGGAAGCGCTGATCCACCACTTCAAGCTCTACACCGAGGGCTATCGCGTGCCGGCCGGCGAGGTCTATGCGGCCGTCGAGGCGCCGAAGGGCGAATTCGGCGTCTATCTCGTCTCCGACGGCACCAACAAGCCGTATCGCTGCAAGCTGCGCGCGCCCGGTTTCGCGCATCTGCAAGCCATGGATTTCCTGTGTCGCGGCCACATGCTGGCCGACGTCACCGCCGTTCTTGGCTCCCTCGACATCGTGTTTGGTGAGGTCGATCGCTAAATGTCAGTCCGCCGTCTCGCAGAAGCCAGCGTCCAGCCAGCATCCTTCGCCTTCAACCGGGCGAACGCGGCAGCGGCGAAGCAATGGATCAAGAAGTACCCGAAGGGCCGCGAGCAGTCGGCGATCATTCCGCTGCTGATGCTGGCGCAAGAACAGGAAGGTTGGGTCACCAAGGCGGCGATCGAGACGATTTCGGACATGCTCGGCATGCCCAGGATTCGCGGGCTCGAGGTCGCGACCTTCTACACGCAGTACCAGCTCAATCCGGTCGGCACCCGCGCGCACATCCAGGTCTGCGGCACCACGCCCTGCATGCTGCGCGGCTCGGAAGCGCTGATGGATGTCTGCCGCTCGAAAATCCATCACGACCAGTTCCACACCAACGACAAGGGCACCTTGTCGTGGGAAGAAGTCGAGTGCCTCGGCGCCTGTGTCAACGCGCCGATGGTGATGATCTTCAAGGATACGTTCGAGGATCTGACGCCGGAACGCCTGGCCGAAATCATCGATCTCTACGATGCGGGCAAGGGCGCCTCGGTGGTGCCGGGACCGCAGAATGGCCGCACCGGCTCGGAGCCGGCCTCTGGTCTCACGACGCTGAAAAGCGAAAAGGCGATCCTCAAGTCGACCCGCGACCGGGAAGCCAGGGAGGCAGCGAAGGCCGCCAAGGCGGCACCCGACGCGATCATTGCCGCACCCGTTCCGGCACCCGCTCCCGTCGCCCCGTCCAACGCCAGCAAGCCGAAGACCGACGCGCCTGAAACCAGCCCGGCGTTGAAGACACCCTCAAAGACCAAGGTGGCGCCGGCGGCGGAGAAGGCGGCGAGTGTTTCGGCGCCGCTGCATTCGGCCGCCAACGCCAACAAGGCAGCGCCTGAAGTCGAGAAGGTCTCCAAGCAGCGCAATGGGCCGAAGGCCAAGGCCGAACCGGCCTCTGCCTTCAAGGCGCCGGAAGCCAAGGCGCCGGCGGCAAAGCCCGCAAAACCGTCGCTGGAGGACAAGAACCGTCCGGCCGGTATCGACAGGCCGGCCGCGGTCGACGATCTCAAGCTGATCTCCGGCGTCGGCCCGAAGATCGAGGGCGTCCTGCATACGCTGGGCATCTTCACCTTCGCGCAGGTCGCTTCCTGGAAGAAGGCCGAGCGCGAGTGGGTGGACGGCTATCTCTCCTTCCACGGCCGCATCGAGCGCGACGACTGGGTCAAGCAGGCCAAGGCGCTCGCCAAGGGCGGCGTCGCCGAATACATCCGCGTCTTCGGCAAGAAGCCGGTCTGAGGGACGAAAAATGCTTCAGGATAAAGACCGCATCTTCACCAACATCTACGGCCTGTTCGACAAGTCGCTGGCCGGCGCCATGGCGCGTGGCGCCTGGGACAACACGCCCGGCATCGTCGCCAAGGGGCGCGAATGGATCGTCAATGAGATGAAGGCGTCCGGCCTGCGCGGCCGTGGCGGCGCCGGCTTCCCGACGGGCCTCAAATGGTCGTTCATGCCCAAGCAGAGCGATGGCAGGCCTAGCTACCTCGTCATCAACGCCGACGAATCCGAGCCCGGCACCTGCAAGGACCGCGACATCCTGCGCAACGATCCGCACACGCTGGTCGAAGGGGCGCTGCTCGCCGGCTTCGCCATGGGCGCGATTGCCGCCTACATCTATGTGCGCGGCGAGTTCATCCGCGAGCGCGAGGCGCTGCAGCGCGCCATCGACGAGGCCTATGAGGCCAAGCTGATCGGCAAGAACAACACGTCCGGCTACGATTTCGACGTCTACATGCATCACGGCGCCGGCGCCTATATCTGCGGCGAAGAGACGGCGCTGCTGGAAAGCCTGGAAGGCAAGAAGGGTCAGCCCAGGCTGAAGCCGCCATTCCCGGCCAATGTCGGCCTTTATGGCTGCCCGACCACCGTCAACAACGTCGAATCGATCGCGGTGGCGCCGACCATCCTGCGCCGTGGTGCAGCCTGGTTCTCGTCCTTCGGCCGGCCCAACAATGTCGGCACCAAGCTGTTCTGTGTCTCCGGCCACGTCAACAATCCGTGCACCGTCGAAGAGGCGATGTCGATCCCGTTCCGCGAGTTGATCGAGACGCATTGCGGCGGCATCCGCGGCGGCTGGGACAATCTGCTCGCGGTCATCCCGGGCGGCGCCTCGGTGCCGCTGGTTCCGGCCGAGCAGATCATCGACACGCCGATGGATTTCGATGCGCTGCGCGACCTCAAATCCGGCCTCGGTACGGCGGCCGTCATCGTCATGGACAAGTCGACCGATGTCGTGAAGGCGATCGCGCGGCTATCCTACTTCTACAAGCATGAGAGCTGCGGCCAGTGCACGCCGTGCCGCGAAGGCACCGGCTGGATGTGGCGGGTGATGGAGCGGCTGGTGCGCGGCGAGGCGCAGAAGCGCGAGATCGACATGCTGCTCGACGTCACCAAGCAGGTCGAGGGCCACACGATCTGCGCGCTGGGCGATGCGGCGGCATGGCCGATCCAGGGCCTGATGCGGCATTTCCGCGGCGAGGTGGAGCGGCGCATCGACGAGTTTTCGCGCAACGCGCATCGGGCCGAACCGGTGATGGTGGCGGCGGAATAGAAGATTTTTGAATGCTGGAATAACGGGGCGGGGCGAACGAAGAAACGACCAGGAGAACTCTATGGCGCCGTATTCGACACCCTACCCATTGATGCCTAATTTGGACCAGATCGAGAAGATGAACCAGGACCTGACCAGGATGATGCCGAAGGAGATGGCCAGCGCCGTCAACCTTTTCGTGCACCCTGTCGCTGGTGCGGCGGCAATGTCGGCGCTTGGCATCGGGCTTGCAAATCATGCGTTCGGCGTCTGGCTGGGGGCACTCACAGGAGCCGCCGAGGCATCACAGCGCCTGATGCAGCCGCTGATCGAGGATTTCGAGGCGCGCGTCGAGCAATTCGAGGACGCGAGCTCGTCGTCCATCAAGGCGCGGGCGACGGCCAAAACCATGATTGCCGAGGCGCAGTCCTTCGCGCAGGAAGTCACCGACATCGCCGCCAAGGAAGCCGCCACCACGGTGCCTGCGGTAAATGTCGCTCCTGCAACGAGCGAGGCCGCCGACGTTCTGCTGCCCGAGGATTTCAGGCAGCCCAAGGCTATGGACAAGCCGGCGAAATCGTCCGACCTCAAGGCGATATCGGGCATCGGTCCGAAGCTGGAAAAGGTGCTGAACGGGCTCGGCATCTGGACCTATGCCCAGATCGCCGCCTGGTCGCCGCAAGAGATCGCCTGGGTCGACGACTATCTGTCGTTCAATGGCCGTATCGGCCGTGACGAGTGGACTGCGCAGGCGGCTGTGCTGGCCGCGAAGAAGTGAATGAAATGCCGGGCGCTGCGTCTGACGCGCCCGGGAAATGAGATTGCGGGAAATCCGCAGGGGTTTGAAGCGAATGGCAAAGCTCAAGGTCGACGGGAAAGAGATCACTGTACCCGACCACTACACGCTGCTGCAGGCGGCGGAAGACGCGGGCGCGGAAGTGCCGCGCTTCTGCTTCCATGAGCGGCTGTCGATCGCCGGCAATTGCCGCATGTGCCTGATCGAGGTGAAGGGCGGGCCGCCCAAGCCGCAGGCCTCCTGCGCCATGGGCGTGCGCGATTTGCGCCCCGGCCCCAATGGCGAGCCGCCGGAAATCTTCACCAACACGCCGATGGTCAAGAAGGCCCGCGAAGGCGTGATGGAGTTCCTGCTGATCAACCATCCGCTGGATTGCCCGATCTGCGACCAGGGCGGCGAATGCGACCTGCAGGACCAGGCGATGGCCTTCGGCGTCGATTCCTCGCGCTATCATGAGAACAAGCGCGCGGTCGAAGACAAGTATATCGGCCCGCTGGTCAAGACAGTGATGAACCGCTGCATCCATTGCACGCGCTGCGTCCGCTTCACCACCGAAGTCGCCGGCATTTCCGAACTCGGCCTGATCGGCCGCGGCGAGGACGCCGAGATCACCACTTATCTCGAACAGGCGATGACCTCGGAACTGCAGGGCAATGTCATCGATCTGTGCCCGGTCGGCGCGCTGACCTCCAAGCCCTTCGCCTTCCAGGCGCGGCCGTGGGAACTGACCAAGACCGAATCCATCGACGTGATGGACGCCGTCGGCTCGGCGATCCGCATCGACAGCCGTGGCCGCGAAGTGATGCGCATCCTGCCGCGCGTCAACGAGCAGGTGAACGAGGAGTGGATTTCCGACAAGACCCGCTTCATCTGGGACGGGTTGCGCACGCAGCGCCTCGACCGTCCCTATGTGCGCAAGGACGGCAGGCTGGTTGCGGCAAGCTGGGCCGAAGCGTTCGCGACGATCAAGGACGCGGTGTCGAAGACCACGCCCGAGAAGATTGGCGCCATCGCTGGCGATCTCGCGGCGGTCGAGGAAATCTACGCGCTGAAGCTGCTGATTGCTTCGCTCGGCTCTAAGAATGTCGACTGCCGCCAGGATGGCGCCGCACTCGATCCGGCGCTCGGCCGTGCCAGCTACATTTTCAACCCGACCATCGAAGGCATCGAGCAGGCCGATGCGGTGCTGATCATCGGCGCCAATCCGCGATTCGAGGCCTCGGTGCTCAACGCCCGCATCCGCAAGCGCTGGCGGGTCGGCAATCTGCCGGTCGGCGTCATCGGCGATGTCGGCGACACACGCTACGAGTATGAATTGCTCGGTGCCGGGCCGGATTCGCTGAAGGATCTGGCCGACGGCAATGGCACGTTCTTCCAGACGCTGAAGAAGGCGACGCATCCGCTGATCATTATCGGCCAGGGCGCGTTGGCGCGCGCCGACGGCGCGGCCGTGCTCGGCCAGGCGGCGAAGCTCGCCGCTGCTGTCAATGCCGCTCGCGCCGACTGGAACGGCTTTGCCGTGCTGCACAATGCGGCGGCCAGGGTCGGCGGCCTCGATCTCGGCTTTGTGCCGGGCGAGGGTGGCAAGGATGTCGCCGGTATGCTCGGCGAAACGGACGTGCTGTTTCTGCTCGGCGCCGACGAGATCGATATGGGCAAGACCGGCGGCGCCTTCGTCGTCTATATCGGCACCCATGGCGACCACGGCGCGCATCGCGCCAATGTCATCCTGCCGGCGGCTGCCTACACGGAAAAGTCAGGCACCTACGTCAACACCGAAGGGCGCGTGCAGCAGACCAACCGCGCCGGTTTCGCGCCTGGCGATGCGCGCGAGGACTGGGCGATTCTGCGGGCCCTGTCCGACGTGCTGGGCAAGAAGCTGCCGTTCGATTCACTGCCGCAACTGCGCGCCAAGCTCTATGGCGAGTATCCGCATCTGGCCCGCATCGATCAGGTCGCGGCCGGCAATGCCGAGGACATTGCCGGCGTGGCGAAGCTCGGCGGGCGACTGAACAAGGGCACCTTCACCTCGCCGGTCAAGGATTTCTACCTGACCAACCCGATCGCGCGGGCATCGGCCGTGATGGCGGAATGCTCGGCACTGGCCAAGAGCGGCTTCAAGCAGGCGGCGGAATAAGCATGGACACCTTCTTCTCCTTCTACGTGCTGCCGGCGCTGCTGATCCTTCTAAAGTCAGTCGTGCTGATCGTGGTGCTGCTGATCTTCGTGGCCTACATCCTCTACGCCGACCGCAAGATCTGGGCGGCGGTGCAGTTGCGCCGTGGCCCGAACGTCGTCGGCCCCTGGGGCACGCTGCAGGCCTTCGCCGACCTGTTGAAATTCGTCTTCAAGGAACCGGTCATCCCGTCCGGCGCCAACAAGGGCGTGTTCCTTCTGGCGCCGCTGGTATCGGCGGTGCTTGCGATTTCGGCCTGGGCGGTCATTCCAGTCAACCAGGGTTGGGCGATCGCCAACGTCAATGTCGGCATCCTCTATGTCTTCGCCATCTCCTCGCTCGAGGTCTACGGCGTGATCATGGGCGGCTGGGCGTCGAACTCGAAATATCCGTTCCTCGGCGCGCTGCGTTCGGCCGCGCAGATGGTCTCCTACGAAGTCTCGATCGGCTTCGTCATCGTCACCGTGCTGCTCACCGCCGGCTCGCTCAACCTCAGCGATATCGTGATGTCGCAGCAGGGTGGGCTTGGCACCAGACTCGGCCTGCCCAACTCCTTCCTCGACTGGAACTGGCTGGCGCTGTTCCCGATGTTCATCATCTTCTTCATCTCGGCGCTGGCCGAGACGAACCGCCCGCCTTTCGACCTGGTCGAGGCCGAATCGGAACTGGTCGCCGGCCATATGGTCGAATATTCGTCGACGCCGTTCCTGCTGTTCTTCCTCGGCGAGTATGTCGCCATCGTCCTGATGTGCGCGCTGGCGACCATCCTGTTCCTCGGCGGTTGGCTGCCGCCCTTCGACTTCGCGCCCTTCACCTGGGTGCCCGGCGTCATCTGGTTCGTGCTGAAGGTGTGCTTCGTGTTCTTCGGTATCTCGATGGTGAAGGCCTTCGTGCCGCGCTACCGCTACGACCAACTGATGCGGCTGGGCTGGAAAGTGTTCCTGCCGATCTCGCTGTTCATGGTTGTCGCCACCGCAGCCTTCCTCAAGATCACGGGGTTTGCGTGATGTCCGCTTTGTCCCAGGCCGCAAAATCGCTGCTTCTGCAGGATTTCGTCAGCGCCTTCTTCCTGTCGATGCGCCAGTTCTTCGCGCCGAAGGAGACGATCAACTATCCGCACGAGAAGGGGCCGACCAGCCCGCGCTTCCGGGGCGAGCACGCGCTGCGCCGCTATCCCAATGGCGAGGAACGCTGCATCGCCTGCAAATTGTGCGAGGCGATCTGCCCGGCGCAGGCCATCACCATCGAGGCCGGCCCGCGCCGCAATGACGGCACGCGCCGCACGGTGCGCTACGACATCGATATGGTGAAGTGCATCTATTGCGGCTTCTGCCAGGAAGCCTGCCCGGTCGATGCCATCGTCGAGGGGCCGAATTTCGAATTCGCGACTGAAACGCGCGAGGAGCTCTACTACGACAAGGACAAGCTGCTGGCCAATGGCGACCGGTGGGAGCGCGAACTGGCGCGCAACATCTCATTGGATGCGCCGTACCGCTGATATTTGACGCATGGACGAGGCGAGGGGCCTCGTCTAAGGACACAACGAAACTTGCCGACCGGAGGCGGTCGCAAAAATCAAACACGACGAATGTCCTGTTTGGGATAGGAACCCGGGGGAACCCCAATGCTGAGTGGACTAGAGGCGGCCTTTTTCTACCTCTTCGCCTTTGTCGCCGTGGCGTCGGCGTTCATGGTCATTTCATCGCGCAACCCCGTGCATTCGGTGCTGTTCCTGATCCTGACCTTCTTCAACGCCGCCGGCCTGTTCATGCTGACCGGCGCCGAGTTCCTGGCGATGATCCTGCTCGTCGTCTATGTCGGCGCGGTCATGGTGCTGTTCCTGTTCGTCGTCATGATGCTCGACGTCGACTTCGCTGAAATGAAAGAGGGCGCGCTGCAATACGCGCCGATCGGCGCGCTGGTCGGGCTGATCCTGGCGGCGGAGCTGATCGTCGTGCTCGGCGGCTACACATTCGCGCCGAAGCTGGCCGCGACAGTGTCCAAACCGATCCCCGATCTCGCCACGCGCTCGAACACGGCCGCGCTCGGCGACATCCTCTATACCGACTACCTCTACTACTTCCAGATTTCGGGCCTCATCCTGCTGGTTGCCATGATCGGCGCCATCGTGCTGACGCTGCGTCACAAGGAAGGGATCAAGCGGCAGTCGATCGCAGCCCAGGTCGGCCGCACGCCGGCCACCGGCATGGAAATCCGCAAGGTCAAGTCGGGCGAAGGAGTCTGAGATGGTCGTCGGCATCGCACATTATCTGACCGTATCGGCGATCCTGTTCACGCTCGGCGTGTTCGGCATCTTCCTGAACCGCAAGAACGTCATCGTCATCCTGATGTCGGTCGAGCTGATCCTGCTTGCGGTCAACATCAACTTCGTCGCCTTTTCGGCGGCGCTCGGCGATCTGGTCGGCCAGGTGTTCGCGCTGTTCGTGCTGACGGTCGCGGCGGCTGAAGCCGCCATCGGACTTGCCATTCTCGTCGTCTTCTTCCGCAACCGCGGCTCGATCGCGGTCGAAGACGTGAACATGATGAAGGGTTGACGGAACCACCATGTATCAGGCCATCGTCTTCCTTCCACTGCTCGGCTTCCTGATCGTCGGCCTGTTCGGCACGTCGCTCGGCGCCAAGGCGTCCGAATACATCACCTCCGGCTTCCTGGTGATCTCCGCGGTGCTGTCGTGGGTCGCCTTCTTCAGCGTCGGCTTCGGCCATGGCGAAGTGTTCACCGTGCCGGTGCTGCACTGGATCCAGTCCGGCGGGCTGGACGTGTCCTGGGCACTGCGCATCGACACGCTGACGGTGGTGATGCTGGTGGTGGTCAACACCGTTTCGGCGCTGGTCCATATCTATTCGATCGGCTACATGCACCACGATCCGAACCGGCCGCGCTTCTTCGCCTATCTGTCGCTGTTCACCTTCGCCATGCTGATGTTGGTGACGGCCGACAACCTCGTGCAGATGTTCTTCGGCTGGGAAGGGGTCGGTCTCGCCTCCTACCTGCTGATCGGTTTCTGGTACAAGAAGCCGTCGGCCAACGCCGCGGCCATCAAGGCCTTCGTCGTCAACCGCGTCGGCGATTTCGGTTTCGCGCTCGGCATTTTCGGTGTGTTCGTGCTGTTCGGCTCGGTCAATCTCGGCACCATCTTCGCCAATGCGGCGACGTTCGTTCCGGCCGAAGGCGCGCCGCAAGGTGCTGCCGTGCTGACCTTCCTCGGCCATGCGCTGGACAAGCAGGCGGCGATGACCGTCGTCTGCCTGCTGCTGTTCATGGGCGCCATGGGCAAGTCGGCGCAGGTGCCGCTGCACACCTGGCTGCCGGACGCCATGGAAGGCCCGACGCCGGTCTCGGCTCTCATCCATGCCGCCACCATGGTGACCGCCGGCGTGTTCATGCTGGCGCGGCTGTCGCCGCTGTTCGAACTGTCGCATTCGGCGCTGACCGTGGTGACCTTCATCGGCGCCTTCACCGCCTTCTTCGCGGCGACCGTCGGTCTCGTTCAGAACGACATCAAGCGCGTCATCGCCTATTCGACCTGCTCGCAGCTCGGCTACATGTTCGTGGCGCTCGGCGTCGGCGCCTATGGCGCGGCGATCTTCCACCTGTTCACGCACGCCTTCTTCAAGGCGCTGCTGTTCCTCGGCTCGGGCTCGGTCATCCATGCCGTCTCCGACGAGCAGGACATGCGCAAGATGGGCGGTCTGCGCAAGCTGATCCCGACCACCTACTGGATGATGGTGATCGGGACGCTGGCGCTGACCGGCGTCGGCATTCCGGTGACCGTCATCGGCACCGCCGGTTTCTTCTCCAAGGACGCCATCATCGAGAGCGCCTTTGCCAGCCACAATTCGGTTGCCGGCCTCGCCTTCGTGCTTTTGGTCATCGCCGCCTGCTTCACCTCCTTCTACTCCTGGCGGCTGATCTTCATGACCTTCCACGGCCAGCCGCGGGCGAGCCATGAGGTGATGCACCACGTGCATGAATCGCCGCCGGTGATGCTGGTGCCGCTGTTCATCCTGGCTGCGGGTGCACTGTTTGCCGGCATCATCTTCCACAATTCCTTCATCGGCGAAGGCTATGCCGAGTTCTGGAAGGCGTCGCTGTTCACGCTGCCGGACAATCACATCCTGCACGAAATCCACGAACTGCCGCTGTGGGTCGAACTGTCGCCCTTCATCGCCATGCTGATCGGCTTCGCGGTGGCCTGGAAGTTCTACATCCGCTCACCGGAATTGCCCCGAAGCGTCGCCGCCAACCATCGCTTGCTCTACGCCTTCCTGCTCAACAAGTGGTATTTCGACGAGCTGTACGACTTCCTGTTCGTGCGGCCCGCCAAGCGCCTTGGCCATTTCCTGTGGAAGACCGGTGACGGCACCGTCATCGACGGGCTCGGGCCGGATGGCATTTCGGCGCGGGTCGTCGATGTCACCAACCGCGTCGTCAAGCTGCAGACCGGCTACCTCTATCACTATGCCTTCGCCATGCTGATCGGCGTTGCCGCACTCGTCACCTGGATGATGCTCTGATGACCGCCTGGCCAATCCTCTCGCTGGTCACCTTCCTGCCGCTGGTTGGTGTGCTGCTTATCCTGTTCATCAAGGATGACAGCGAAAATGCGCGCCGCAACATCCGCGCCATCGCGCTGTTGACGACGACATTCACCTTCATCATCTCGGTGTTCATCTGGACCGGCTTCGACAATTCTCAGTCAGGCTTCCAGTTCGTCGAGAAGGCCGCCTGGCTCGACTCCGGCATTTCCTACCATATGGGTGTCGACGGCATTTCCATGCTGTTCGTCATCCTGACGACGTTCCTGATGCCGCTCTGTATCCTGGCCTCGTGGGAAGCGATCGAGAAGCGCGTCAAGGCCTACATGATCGCCTTCCTGTTGCTCGAAACGCTGATGATCGGCGTGTTCTGCGCGCTGGATATCGTGCTGTTCTACGTCTTTTTCGAAGCCGGCCTGATCCCGATGTTCATCATCATCGGCGTCTGGGGCGGCAAGCGGCGCGTCTACGCCTCGTTCAAGTTCTTCCTCTACACGCTCGCCGGTTCGGTGCTGATGCTGCTCGCCATCATGGCGATGTTCTATCAGTCGGGCACGACCGACATTCCGACGCTTCTGACGCACAGCTTCCCTGCCAATATGCAGACCTGGCTATGGCTCGCCTTCTTCGCCTCCTTCGCGGTGAAGATGCCGATGTGGCCGGTGCACACCTGGCTGCCCGACGCGCACGTCGAGGCGCCGACGGCGGGCTCGGTGATCCTGGCCGCAATTCTGCTTAAGATGGGTGGGTACGGCTTCCTGCGCTTCTCGCTGCCGATGTTCCCGCTGGCGTCGGAAATGTTCGCGCCGCTGGTGTTCACGCTGTCGGTCGTCGCCATCATCTACACCTCGCTGGTGGCGCTGATGCAGGACGACATGAAGAAGCTGATCGCCTATTCCTCGGTCGCCCATATGGGCTTCGTCACCATGGGCATCTTCGCCATGAACCAGGAAGGCCTGCAGGGCGCCATCTTCCAGATGCTCAGCCACGGCCTGGTCTCGGGCGCGCTGTTCCTGTGCGTCGGCGTCATCTATGACCGCATGCACACGCGTGAGATCGCTGCCTATGGCGGGCTGGTCAACAACATGCCGAAATACGCCACCGTGTTCATGGTCTTCACCATGGCCAATGTCGGCCTGCCCGGCACCAGTGGTTTCGTCGGCGAGTTCCTGACCATGCTCGGCGTGTTCCGGGTCAACACCTGGGTGGCGTTCTTCGCCGCCACGGGCGTCATCCTGTCGGCGGCCTACGCGCTCTGGCTCTACCGCCGGGTGATCTTCGGCGCGCTGACCAAGGACAGTCTGAAGGGGCTGCTCGACCTGTCGTTGCGCGAGAAGGTGATCATCTACCCGCTGGTCGCGCTGGTCATCTTCTTCGGCGTCTATCCCGCTCCCGTCTTCGACGCGACGGCCCAGTCGGTCAAGTCGCTCGTCACCAATGTCACCGCATCCATCGGCGCCGCGCAAACCGCGGCGGCGAACTGACCCAGGGGTTTTGCGAACCATGACGCCGGACCTTCTCTCCAGCCTGTCGCTCTCGACGCCCGAGCTGATCCTTGCCATCGGCGCGCTCGCGCTGCTGATGGTCGGCGCCTATTCGCGCGCCAACACCGCCAATACGGTGACCGGCCTTGCCGTTGCCGTGCTGGTGGTCGCCGGCGTCTGGCTGGTCTTTTCCACGGGGCAGGGCAGCGCCTATGGCAACGCATTCATCCAGGATCCCTTCTCCCGCTTCATGAAGGTGCTGGCGCTGGTCGGCTCGGCGGTGACGCTCGTCATGTCGATGCGCTTTGCCAAGGCGGAGCGTTTCGACAAGTTCGAATATCCGGTGCTGATCCTGCTATGCACGCTCGGCATGATGCTGATGATCTCGGCCAACGGCATGATGGGGCTCTATCTCGGCCTCGAGCTGCAGTCGTTGGCGATCTACGTACTGGCGGCGATCAACCGCGACAATCTGCGTTCGACAGAGGCCGGCCTGAAATACTTCGTCCTCGGCGCGCTGTCGTCGGGCATGCTGCTCTACGGCATCAGCCTGGTCTATGGCTACACCGGCAACACCGGCTTCCAGGAAATCGCCTCGGCGCTCGGCAGTGGCCCGCGCCAACTCGGTCTCGTTTTCGGCCTGGTCTTCGTGCTTGCCGGCCTTGCCTTCAAGATCTCGGCGGTGCCGTTCCATATGTGGACGCCCGACGTCTATGAAGGCGCACCGACGCCGGTGACGGCGTTCCTGGCGGCGGCCCCCAAGATGGCGGCGATGGCGCTGATCGTGCGCGTCACCATGGGCGCGTTTAAGCCGATCGCCGCCGATTGGCAGCAGATCATCGTCTTCATCTCGATCGCCTCGATGGCGCTCGGCGCCTTTGCCGCGATCGGCCAGACCAATATCAAGCGCCTGATGGCCTATTCCTCGATCGGTCACATGGGCTACGCGCTGGTCGGCCTTGCCGCCAACAGCCAGGCCGGCGTGCGTGGCGTTGCCATTTACATGCTGATCTATCTGGTGATGACGCTCGGCACCTTCGCCTTCATCCTCGCCATGCGGCGCAAGGAAGGCAATGTCGAACAGATCAGCGACCTGGCCGGGCTGTCATCGACCAACCCGATCATGGCCACTATCCTCACCATCCTGATGTTCTCGCTGGCCGGCATTCCGCCGCTCGCCGGCTTCTGGGGGAAGTGGTACGTCTTCCTCGCCGCCATCAACGCCAACCTCTACGCGCTGGCGATCATCGGCGTGCTGGCCTCGGTGGTGGGCGCCTATTACTATCTGCGCATCATCAAGATCATGTGGTTCGACGAACCGGTCGGCGGCTTCGTGCCGATGGCCAGTGAATTGCGTGTCGTGCTCGGCGTCTGTGGCGCCTTCGTGCTGTTCTATGTGCTGATCGGCGGACCGATCGGCACCTATGCCGAAGCCGCCGCCAAGACATTTTTCTGACGGGATGGCATTTCGGCTGGCCCCAACCTCGGCGTCGGAAGGGTTCCGGCTCGAGGCCCATGACAGCGTCGGCTCCACCAACACGGTGGCGCTGGACCACGCCCGGGCAGGTGACCCGGGCAGGCTGTGGGTTGTTTCCAAGAAGCAGGAAAGCGGGCGTGGCCGGCGCGGCCGCGCGTGGGTGTCGCCCGATGGCAACCTGGCGGCGACCTTGCTCGTCATCACCGGTGGTGAACTACGGCTGGCCGCGACGCTGGGTTTCGTCGCGGGCCTTTCGCTTGCCGATGCACTCGACGCCGCGGTGCCGAAGGGCCGCATCGCCGTAGGACTCGATGGCGCAAGCCAGGGACAAAACCGTTTCGAGCTGAAATGGCCGAACGATGTGCTTGCTTCGGGCGCGAAGCTCGCCGGCATCTTGCTGGAGTCGGCGATACTGGAGGGCGGCCGTTTCGCGGTGGCGGTCGGCATCGGCGTCAATGTGGTGGCGCACCCCAGGGATTTGCCTTATCCCGCGACATCGCTGCAAGCTCTCGGCGCGACATGCGATGCCGAAACGCTGTTCCTGGCGCTGTCGGATGCATGGAGCGAAAACGCCCGGCTGTGGGATGAAGGCCGCGGCCTTGCCGCCGTCAGGCGGCGCTGGCTGGCGCGCGCGGCGGGGCTCGGCGGCGAGGTAGCCGTCAGAATTGACGGTAATGTGGTGCGTGGGGTGTTCGAGACCATTGACGAGGACTGCCGTTTCGTGATCCGCGACGATGAGGGGTCGGTGCTGACGATCGCGGCTGGCGACGTGCATTTCGGCGCAGTGGCATCCGCTCGGGTATAGTTTGTTTCTGCGCAATTCCGGACGGAAAACCGTTAGACACTTTTCCTGGAATTGCTTTAACGGCTTGGCCTGAGGGCCAGGAAGGGAAAAATCATGGCGAAAGCGGAAAACGCCGAACTCGTCTTCGTGCCGCTTGGCGGCGTCGGCGAGATCGGCATGAACTTCGCCCTCTACGGCTACGGCCCGCCGAGCGTGCGCGAATGGATCGTCATCGATGTCGGCGTCACCTTTCCCGACGCGGCGCATCCGGGCGTCGACCTGATCCTGCCCGACACGCGCTTCATCGAGGAGAACCTCGCCAATCTGCGCGGCATCATCATCACCCACGCGCATGAGGACCATTATGGCGCGCTGCTCGACATCTGGCCGAGGCTGAAGGCCCCCGTGTGGATGACGCCGTTCAGTGCCGGGCTGCTGGAAGCCAAGCGGCAGGGCGAGCAGGGGGCGCCGAAGATTCCGCTGACGATCTACCGGGCCGGGGAGAAATTCACCGTCGGTCCGTTCGAGATCGAAGCCATTCCGGTGGCGCACTCCATCCCCGAGCCGATGTCGCTGGCCATCACCACGCCAGCCGGCACGGTCATCCACACCGGCGACTGGAAGATCGATCCGGAACCGACGATCGGGCCGAAGACCGACGAGGCGCGCTTCCGTGCCTATGGCGACAAGGGCGTGCTGGCGCTGATCTGCGATTCGACCAATGCGCTGCGGGAAGGGGAATCGCCGTCGGAAGTGGCGGTTGGCGAGGGGCTCAAGGGCGTCATCCAGAGTGCCGTCGGCCGTGTCGCCGTCACAACCTTCTCCTCCAATGTCGGGCGTATCGTCTCCATCGCCAAGGCGGCGCGCGATGCCGGCCGCCAGTGCCTCGTGCTCGGCCGCTCGTTGAAGCGCGTTATTGACGTTGCCGACGAGCTTGGCTATATGGACGGCCTGCCGGAATTCATTGCCGAGGAGGATTTCGGCTTCATCCCGCGCGAAAACCTGGTCATCATCTGCACCGGCAGCCAGGGCGAGCCGCTGGCAGCACTTGCGAAACTGTCGCGCGACGAGATGAAATCGGTGTCGCTGACGGCGGGCGACACGGTGGTGTTCTCCTCACGCACCATCCCCGGCAATGAGAAGGCGATCCTCGAGATCAAGAACCGCCTGATCGACCTCGGCATCAAGATCATCGAGGACGGCGACGCGCTGGTGCACGTCTCCGGCCATCCCCGGCGCAGCGAGTTGCGCAAGATGTATGAGTGGGTGCGCCCAAAGATCGGCGTTCCCGTGCATGGCGAGGCGGCGCATCTTGTGGCGCAGGGCTCGCTGATGTCGACCTCCGGCATCGGCCAGGTGGCGCAGGTGCGCGACGGCGACATGCTGCGGCTCGCTCCCGGCCCCGCCACCATCATCGACCAGGTGCCGTTCGGTCGCATCTACAAGGACGGCAATCTGATCGGCACCGACCAGGCGATGGGCATTCGCGACCGGCGCAAACTGTCCTTTGCCGGCCATGTCGCGGTCAATGTCGTGCTCGACGACAAATACGAGCTCGCCGGCGATCCCGATCTGGTCGCCATCGGGGTCGCCGAGGCCGACGCCAGCGGCGAGACGCTGGAGGATTTGATGATCGATGCGGCCGTTGGTGCGGTCGATTCGATTCCCCGCCAGCGGCGCAAGGACCTCGACCTGGTACAGGAAGCGGTGCGGCGCGCGGTGCGCGGCGCCGCCAACGAAGCCTGGGGCAAGAAGCCGCTGGTGACGGTGTTCGTCACCAGATGAGGGTAGCGCTGGTTCGCGGCTCTAGACGTTCAGCTGATAGCTGACCGGGAGCCAGCGAAAAGAGCCGTTCACCGCTTCGATGTAGCCCAGGCCTGGAAACGGCATGTGATGGCCGGCGACCAGCAGGCGCTGGTCCGCCGCCATCTTCAGCAAACGCTTGCGGGTCTCGATCGCCCGTTCCTTGTCATCATCGAAATCCGCATGCCATTCCGGATGCTGGATGGACACGACATAGTGCAGGAACGCATCCGACCAGATCAGCAATCGCTGGCCGCCGCTTTCGACGAGAAATGCCAGCAGGCCGGGGGAATGGCCTGACGCGTCGATGGCGGTAATGCCCGGCAGCACCTCATCTCCAGGCGCTATGAACGTTGCCCGGTCGGCCAGCCCGGTGCAAATCCGCCGGAACAGATCACGGTTGGCCAACCTGGCCGCGCGCACCGCTGTTGCCTCGGTCCAGAAAGCGAATTCAGCCGCGCCGAACACATAGCGTGCCTGGCTGAAAACAGGTCTACCGTTGCTGACAAGCCCACCGATGTGGTCCGGGTGGCCGTGGGTGATGACCACCACGTCGATATCGTCAGGATCAAGCCCAAGGTCCTGCAAGCCCTCCAGGAGTGAACTGCCCTCATCGCCGCATCCGGTGTCGAACAGGATCCTTTCGGATCCGGTGTCGATCAGCGTCGGGATGAAGCAGTGCTCGAATCGATCCCGGTCGATGAAGTTCGAGACCGCGAGTTGCTGCACCGCGGTTGGCGGCTGTCCGGCCGCGAAGGCTGCTGCAAGATTGTCTCTGATATCGACAGCGTCGAGCAAGGCGGCAATCTTGAATGAGCCGAGATCGAAGGTGAAAACGCGGGCGCGGGCAGGGCGGATGTAAGACATTGCCGTTTGTACTTTGCGGTTGTGGGCCGGAATAGCCTCGATCGTGATTCGGCCGAATGTTCACCAAAGTGCGACAGTGCGCGCCTCGTGAATGGCTGTTGATCTCAGCCGATTTGACGTATGACGCCAGCCAGTGGACAGAAGAGAGATAGCTCCCACATGCTCGGACGGCTGAACCATGTCGCGCTTGCGGTGCCGGATCTGGCTGCCGCCGTTGCCGCCTACCGCAACACGCTTGGCGCCGAAGTGACGGAGCCGCAGGCTTTGCCGGAGCATGGCGTCACGGTGGTGTTCGTCAATGTCGGCAACACCAAGATCGAATTGCTGGAACCGCTGGGCGAGGGCTCGCCGATCGCCACGTTCCTGGCGAAGAACCCGTCAGGCGGCATGCATCATCTCTGCTACGAGGTCGACGACATCCTGGCCGCGCGGGACCAGCTCAAGGCCGCAGGCGCGCGCGTTTTGGGCGACGGCAATCCGAAAACCGGCGCGCATGGCAAGCCGGTGCTGTTCCTGCATCCGAAGGATTTCTTCGGCACGCTGATCGAACTGGAGCAATCATGAGCTGGGTTTCGTTCACCGCCCTGTTTTTCGCGACCTGGTGGGTGGTGCTGTTCGCCGTACTGCCGTTTAGCGTCAGGACGCAGGACGACGATCATGACGTGACACTGGGCACGGTTCCAAGCGCGCCGCGCGGGCCGCACATGCTGCGCGCGGTGATCCGCACCACCATCGCCACGGCGATCCTCATGGGCATTTTCTATGGGCTGACGCACGGGCTGGGCTACAGCCTCAACGACATCCCGCATATCGTGCCGGATTTCGGCCAGACCCCGGCGAAATAGATCGCCCGGCGAGAGTGCGACGACGACGTCGATGCGCCGCGGATGAGGGTCGAGACGCTGCCATGCTTCACGGCTGACCGCTTGCTGACGTTAGGTCATGTGTTCTGACAGCACGCCACGCTAACCAGATGATTGCACAAAAAAAATGCAAGGCACGAGGCCTTGCAATTAAACGCGTCCGATCTGTTTCCGGTTTCCGGCGGCAGCGAGTAACCGCGCCTAGATCGCATCCTCCCAAGACTTTGACCGCGTAGGAGAGCAGATTTTTCTCCGCCCTCTCGGTTATCGCGGCACACTAGCCTAAGCCGAATGAAAATGTCACGAAGAATTTTGCCTCGAAACAGGCATTCTCGTGCTGCGCTGCACAATAGTATGGCATGCTTTGCTTGGGAAACGACCAGCAAGGCTCGGCGGAGCCTTTGCGGCATGTTCTGGATTGACGCGCGCAAAGAATTGGCGGCCAAAACCGAAGAGGTTCGGCATGCCCGATGCCGGCACGTCCTGGTCCGGAAACCGGAGGATTCCGGGCCGTGGCGCGCTAATGTGCCGCCATGCCCGGGTTTCCATTCCGTCATGAAATGGCTATGAAGCCGGGGCAAGCAAGCCTGCGTCGCGCCGATTCTGGCGTGGCCGTTCTCATTCACGGACCAGTCCATGCGTTTGTCGCGCTATTTCCTGCCTATCCTCAAAGAAAATCCGCGCGAGGCCGAGATCGTCTCGCATCGGCTGATGCTGCGTGCCGGCATGATCCGCCAGCAGGGGCAGGGCAGTTTTTCCTGGTTGCCACTTGGCAAGCGGGTGTTGGACAAGGTCTGCCAGATCATCCGCGAGGAGCAGAACCGCGCCGGCGCGCTGGAAATCCTGATGCCGACCATCCAGTCGGCCGATCTGTGGCGCGAAAGCGGCCGCTACAACGACTATGGCAAGGAGATGCTGCGCATCAAGGATCGCCAGGACCGCGACATGCTCTACGGCCCGACCAACGAGGAAATGGTCACAGAGATCTTCCGCGCCTATGTGAAGTCCTACAAGGATTTGCCGCTCAACCTCTACCACATCCAGTGGAAGTTCCGCGACGAGGTGCGGCCACGCTTCGGCGTCATGCGCTCGCGCGAGTTCCTGATGAAGGACGCCTATTCCTTCGACCTCGACTTCGATGGCGCGAGGGCTGCCTACAACAGGATGTTCGTCTCCTACCTCAGGACGTTTACGCGCATGGGCCTGCAGGCGATTCCGATGCGCGCCGACACCGGGCCGATCGGCGGCGACCTCAGCCACGAATTCATCATCCTGGCCGATACCGGCGAAAGCCAGGTTTTCTGCCATCGCGACTATCTTTCGCTTGCCGTGCCGGGCGCCGAAACCGACTTCGCCAATGACGGCGAGATATCAGATATCGTCAAGACATGGACGACGCCCTACGCCGCCACCGACGAGATGCATGACGAAGCAGCTTGGGAAAGGGTGCCCGAGAGCGACAAGGTTTCGGCGCGCGGCATCGAGGTTGGTCACATCTTCCATTTCGGCGAGAAGTATTCCAAGCCGATGGGCGCCAAGGTGACCGGACCGGACGGCAAGGACCATTTCGCCTCCGGCGGTTCCTACGGCATCGGCCCGTCGCGCCTGGTCGCGGCGATCATCGAAGCCAGCCATGACGAGAACGGCATCATCTGGCCCGACGCCGTGGCGCCGTTCGACATCGGCCTGATCAACATGAAGGTGGGCGACGCCGATTGCGACCGTGTCAGCGAAGAGCTGAATGCCGCCTTCACCGCCGCCGGCAAGGACGTGCTCTATGACGACACCGACCAGCGGCCGGGCGGCAAGTTCGCCACCGCCGACCTGATCGGTCTACCCTGGCAAGTGATCGTCGGACCGCGCGGCGTGGCCGCCGGCGAGGTCGAGATCAAGAATCGCAGGACCGGCGAGCGCGAAACGCTGCCGATCGCTGATGCGAAAAAACGCTTCGGTGTCGCCGCATGAGCGAGGCGGCGGCGGCAAGATCAGCGGGCGCCGGCCCGTTCTCCTTCTTTGAGCGCACGGTTGCCTGGCGCTATTTGCGCTCGCGGCGCAAGGAGACGGTGATCTCGGTCATCGCCTCGATCTCCTTCCTCGGCATCATGCTGGGGGTGGCGACGCTGATCGTCGTCATGGCTGTGATGAACGGGTTCCGCGCCGAGCTTTTGACGCGCATCCTTGGCGTCAACGGCCATCTGATCGTGCAGCCGCTCGACTCGCCGCTTGAGGACTACGCCCAGGTTGCCGGCCGCATCAACGGCGTGCCCGGCGTCAAATACGCCATTCCGCTGATCGACGGCCAGGTGCTGGCGCAAGGCAATGTCGGCGGCGGCACGGGCGCACTGGTGCGCGGTATCAGGGGCGAAGATCTCGGCAAGATCGCCATCGTCGCCAACAACATCAAGCAGGGTTCGCTCGCCGGTTTCGATTCGGGCGAGGGCGTCGCCATCGGCAAGCGCATGGCCGAGAATCTCGGCCTGACGCTGGGCGACACCATCACGCTCATCTCGCCCGATGGCGACGTAACGCCGATCGGCACGACGCCGCGCATGAAAGGCTACAAGATCGCGGCGATCTTCGAAGTCGGCATGTCGGAATATGACACGTCCATCGTCTACATGCCGTTCTCCGAAGCGCAGCTCTATTTCAACATGGATGGCCGTGCGCAGACGATCGAGATCTATGTCGACAATCCCGACAATGTCGACGCGCTGAAACCGAAGGTGGAAGAGGCGGCGCAGCGGCCGATCGACATGGTCGACTGGCGCCAGCGCAACGAGACCTTCTTTTCCGCCCTGCAGGTCGAGCGCAACGTCATGTTCATGATCCTGACGCTGATCGTGCTGGTGGCGGCGCTCAACATCATTTCGGGACTGATCATGCTGGTGAAGGACAAGGGGCACGACATCGCCATCCTGCGCACCATGGGCGCCTCGCGCGGCGCCATCCTGCGCATCTTCCTGATGACGGGGGCGGCGATCGGCGTCACCGGTACGCTCGCCGGCGTGCTGCTCGGCGTCGTCATCTGCACCAACATCGAATCGATCCGCCAGTTCTTCTCCTGGATGACCGGCAAGGTGCTGTTCAACCCGGAGCTCTATTTCCTCAGCCAGCTGCCGGCGAAGATGGATCCGCGCGAGACGACCTATGTCATCATCATGGCGCTTGGGCTGTCCTTCCTGGCAACGGTGTTTCCGGCATGGCGGGCCGCCCGCCTCGATCCGGTCGAAGCCTTGAGGTACGAGTAGTGGCCGAGGTCATTATCGAGCTGAAGAGCGTCGAGCGGCACTATGTCCAGGGGCCGCGCAAGCTCACCATTTTGAACGGCGCCGATTTCTCGCTGAAGCGCGGCGAGATGGTGGCGCTGGTGGCGCCATCCGGCACCGGCAAGTCGACGCTGCTGCATACGGCCGGCCTGCTGGAACGCCCCGACGCAGGCGACGTGATCCTGGCCGGCCGGGCCTGCGGGCGGCTCTCCGACGACGAACGCACGTCAATCCGCCGCAACGATGTCGGCTTCGTCTACCAGTTCCACCATCTGCTGCCGGAGTTTTCCGCGCTGGAAAACATCATGATGCCGCAGCTGATCAAGGGCCTGCCGCGCAAGGAAGCGGCCGAGCGCGCCGCGCAACTGCTCGACTATATGCAGATCGGCAAGCGCGCCTCGCACCGGCCGTCCGAACTCTCCGGCGGCGAGCAGCAGCGCGTCGCCATTGCCCGCGCCGTCGCCAATGCTCCGCTGGTGCTGCTGGCCGACGAGCCGACCGGTAATCTCGACCCGGTCACCGCCTCCTATGTCTTCGAGGCGCTGGGCGCGCTGGTCAAGCAATCGGGCCTGGCGGCGCTGATCGCCACCCACAATCACGAGCTGGCATCGCGCATGGACCGGCGCGTCACGCTCGCCGACGGCAAGGTCGTGCCGCTTTAGGCTGTGCCGATATCAGGCGAATTGACCGAATATCGACACATCCGCGAAGATGGGTTTGGCCGAATCTTCATATGGCTTTCTAGACCTCGCCGAGGGCCTGTCGCCATTCACTATCGTGACCTGTTGATAGGCGTCTCGCCATCAACCTTTCCTTAACCCTGCCGATCTGATCGCCCGGAGATTCTTGCCGGGACCGGATTCTGCGCGTTGACATTGAAACAAAATTAGAACAAATTGCGAACATATCAACAACAGGAGAGAGTTATGACCGATCTGGTTCAGGATGTCATCTCACTGGTTTGCATGAGCACTTTCCTCATTTCCATGGCGATCTGGATCGGCGCCATGTGATCTGGCGGCTCTCGCCGCCGTCGTTCCTGGCGGATGAAGTCCGCTTCCCCGTTAAGCCTTTCTTGCCGCCGCGGCGCTAGGGTGCGCCTCTCAGGCAGGGAGCAACATTCAGGTGTCGCCCATCGTCACTGCCATTCTGGTGGCCAGCAATCTCGGGCTGATCTTTCTCTTGATGACCGTGCCGCTTGGTTCGCGCACGGTCAGGGTCAGCCGCGTGATTGCGATGGACCGCCAGCGACTCTGGCAGGCGCTATGGCCGCTTGGCAGCGATGCCGGCTGGTCCGGCGAGATCCTGTCGGCCGAGCCGCTGGACGGGGAGGGTGTGTCCCGCATCATGCTGTCGTGGGAAGGCCGCGACGGCAAGCCGATCGAGCGCAGGGCGCGGTTTGACGATGTCGTCGAGGGCAGCCGCTTCTCGATGCGCGTGCTTGAGGATACGGCGCTCGATGCCTCGTTCTGGAAAGACTATCGCGAAACCGCCGAGCTCGTCTCCGAAGGCAGCGGCACGCGGGTAACGCTCGGCCGGACGGATCGTTACCGCGGTGTTGCCTTTCTGGTGTTCCGTTATTTCGCCATGCGCCGCGAACTGTCCAAGCTGCAGCGTTGGGCGATGACCGGGCAGTACCGCAAGGGCGGTTGGTTCGAGCATCCGCTGAGCCAGGTCGGCTTTGCCGTGCTGTCGGCATTGATCTTGTGGCCGTTCTTCGGCCTTCACCTCGGGGGGCTGGCGCTGGCCGCCATCCTGACGTCGGTCGTTGCCCTGCACGAGCTTGGCCACATGGCGGCATTCCGGCTGATGGACCACCGCAAGGCGCGGATGATCTTCATCCCGCTGCTCGGCGGCATCGCCATTGGCGGCCGGCCCTACAACAGCCGTTTCGAAGTGGCCTTCGTGGCGCTGATGGGGGCGGGTTTTTCTGCCTTCCTGGTGCCGATCGTCATCGCCGCCAGTGCGCTGGCCGGCAGCGAGGGGCATAAGGGCGCGGCCACGCTGCTGGCGGCGCTGGCAGGCTGTGCGGCCCTGTTCAACATCGCCAATCTGGTGCCGGTGTGGAAGTTCGATGGCGGCCAGGTGCTGCGCCAGATCTGCCCGGGGCCGGTCGCGCTGGCGCTGGCCTCGTTCTTCCTGCTCTCGGCATTTTTGGCGGTGGGCTGGCGGGCCGGCTTTTCCTCCGGCTTTCTGCTGGCGACGGGAGCGGTCTTTTCAATCCTAAGCCTGCTGACGATGGGCAGCGGGGTGAAGCCGCGTTACGAGCTGAAGCCTATCCGTACCGTCGACCGCTTCGCCATCGCCGGCGCACTGCTGGCGGTGTTCGTCATCCATGGCTGCGGCGTTCTGTGGGCGTCGGCGCAATTGCTTTGAGCTGGAAAGGATCAACCCGTCTTGCGGGCAGCCTCGGCCGACAAGGCCGCCACGGGACCAAAAACATCCTCGAAGGCTGATTTCAGCGCCAGATCCAGATCGGCCATGCCGACGGGCAGGCCGAGGTCGACGAGGCTGGTGACGCCATGGTCCTGGACGCCGCAGGGAACGATGCCGCCGAAATGCTCAAGCTCCGGTTCGACATTGATGGCGATGCCGTGAAAGCTCACCCAGCGCCGCAGCCGGATACCGATCGCGGCGATCTTATCCTCCGCCGGCGAGCCGTCCGGCAGGGCAGGGCGATCAGGCCGCACCACCCACACGCCTACCCGGTCCTCGCGGCGTTCGCCGCGCACGTTGAAGGCGGCGAGCGTGCCGATGATCCATTGTTCGAGCGCGGCGACGAAAGCGCGCACATCCTCGCGCCGCCGTTTCAGGTCGAGCATGACATAGGCGACCCGCTGGCCCGGCCCATGATAGGTGTATTCGCCGCCACGTCCGGCGGCAAAGACGGGAAAGCGATCAGGCTCGATCAGGTCCTCGATGCGGGCGCTGGTGCCGGCAGTGTAGAGCGGGGGATGCTCGACCAGCCAGACCATTTCGCCGGCGGCCCCGCTGCGGATCGCCTCGGCCCGCGCTTCCATGAAGGCCAGTGCCTCGGGGTAGGCGGTAAGGCCGGGCTCGATGCGCCACTCCACCGGTGCCGAACCGGGGAGCGGCAGGAACGACGTGGCGATCTGGCTGCGTTCTGTCATGGTTCTTCGTTTTTGTTCATGCATGCCGCGATCCCAAAACCGCCTCGCGCTTTCGGGCAACATGCATCCGCCTCCCATATGGCGATATCGGACGCAAACGTCCAGTTCCGCATGCTCATTCCGATCCTGTGGACCGATATGCCAATCGGTTGAGATTATTGCGCATCGCGCACTTGTTTCGCCGGAAACGATTTGCTACACGCCGCGAGCCGGTCGGTTCCGGCTCCTACCACGTGCGGTCGTGGCGGAATTGGTAGACGCGCAGCGTTGAGGTCGCTGTGGGGCAACCCGTGGAAGTTCGAGTCTTCTCGACCGCACCAAATTTCCTGAAGCAAGCCTTCGGACGCCTTGCAATAACCTCCGGCAATCTGGCGATCATCAGACCCTGAGCACGGTGCCGGCCGCTCTATAAGGGCCGGACCTCGGGTCCATTCGGCAGATCGACGGTCACGACAAGGCCGCTTGGCTGGTTGTCGTGCAACTCGATCTTGCCGCCGTGACCCTGGATGATATCTGCCACGATCGAGAGGCCGAGACCGAAACCGTGTTTCGACGCAACGCCGCGCGACATATCCTCCTTGAAGAAGGGTTCGAAAACGCGCGAGCGCGCCGTCATCGAAATTCCCGGCCCATCGTCGCCCACCGCGATACGCGCCGCCGAGTCGGTCTGCGTCAAGGCGACGGTGACGTTGCCGGCAAATTTGACCCCGTTGTCGCATAAATTGGTGATGGCGCGCGCCAGCGCATTGGGTTTGCACCAGCCCAGAAGCCTGTCCGGTCCGCAATAGGAAACCGAAAACCCGACATCGGAGAATTCGGCACAGACGGTCTGCAGCACGCTGGCAATGTCGGCCCGCTGCAGCTTTTCGGTCGAGACGTCGTTGCGCAGATAGGTCAGGGTCTCGTCGATCAGATCCTCGATGTGCCGGACGTCGGACAATATGGCGGCTCGAACGGGGCCGTCATCCATGCGCTCGGCGCGAAGGCGCAGCCGCGTCAACGGCGTGCGCAGATCATGACTGACGCTGCGCAGCATGCGGGTGCGGTTCTCGATCATGGTGCGGATACGCGTTCTCATCCTGTTCAGCGCGCGCGCCAGGCCGACCATTTCGATGGAGCCGCGTTCGGCGAAAAGTTCGTTGCCATTCTCGATCTCGGCTTCCCCCACTGCGTTCGAGATGCGCTTCAATGGCTCCGTCACGGCCCAGACCGCAAATAGCCAGATCAACACAGGCAGGGCGACGAAAGCCATGAACCTGTAGAACGAGACACGGACGAAGCCTGATGTCAGCCAGGAATCGGGCATGCCGAAATGCGCCAGGACGCTCTGCTGGTCCAGGTCGATGACAAACGCATATTGGCGGCCGATCCTTATCCAGCGCCCAGGGATCGAGCCGCTCTCGATCTGAAGAAGCCATCCGGTGCTTCGCCATTGCAGATAGGAATCTGGAATAGTGCTGATCTGCTCCCTGGGCAGGATCTTGAAATCAAAGCCGGCGCGTGTCGCCGCAGCCAGAACAGCGCCGCGGGCTTCGGTTGGCGTTTCGCGCAACAAGGCAGCGACAACGCCAGCCCGCCTGGCGCTGTCTTCCACCACGGGAAGGTCGACATTCGCTATCAAACCCTCGACGACCGATCCGACGGACATGATCGCGATCACCGCCATGAAAATAATTGCCGCGAACTGCCCACGCACCGACTGGGGCAGGAAGCGGCGGACCAAGCGCCTCACGCTTCCTCCACCGTGGCGGTGAAGATGTAGCCACCCAGCCGGACAGTCTTGAGGAGAACGGGATCGCGCGCATCCTTTTCGATCTTCTGGCGAATCCGGCTGACATGGACATCGACGCTTCGCTCGATCGGGCCGGCAAGCCCGGCATGGGTGACGCTGAGAAGCTCCTCGCGCGACAGAACCCGGCCTGCATTGCGGCAGAACGCCAGCAAAAGATCGAATTCATGCGTCGTGGTCGCAACCCGCGCATTGCTGGGATCATGCAATTGCCGGCGAACGGGATCGAGGCGCCAGCCGTTGAAGCGAAGCACCCTTGTGCGGTCCCGTTCGTCGGGAGCGTAAGCCGTGCGGCGCAGCAACGCCCTTATCCTTGCGGTCAGTTCGCGCGCGCTGAACGGTTTGGTCACGTAATCGTCGGCGCCGATCTCCAGTCCGAAGATGCGGTCGATTTCCTCGCCAAGCGCCGTCAGCATCAGGATCGGAACGTTCGTTTGCGCGCGAAGCCGGCGGCATATGCTGAGGCCGTTCTCGCCAGGCAGCATGATATCGAGCACGATGAGATCGAATTTCTGGTTGCGAAGCGCGGCGTTCATGCGGACGCCGTTGCCGGCGATTTCGACGATCATGCCGTTTTCCGTCAGCGTCTCGCCCAGCATGCGGGCGATCTCGATGTCGTCTTCGACAATGAGGATCTGCGGGCCTTGCCTCGGCGATTTGAACTCGGCGTTCAGATCGATCCGGCTGGAGCTTACCGCGGCCTGCATTGCATTATGTGTGGGCATCAAAACCGATATCCGACGAGAAGCATCCCCGAGGGCTGGACCTTGTCGACGACAACAGGGCTGTCGGCAGCGTCCCCCATGAGAATGCCCACCCCCGCCTTGCCACGCACCATCCAGTTGTGATTGAGCGTATATGTGGCGGAAATCGAAAAATCGGCGCGCTTCAACCCGGCGCGGGCATCATACTGGGTCAATCCCGAGCGAGCCGATTGCTCCGGCGTGACGCCGAAATAGGCCTGCATGTATTTTTCGTCAGCGAAGACGACCGATGCGCCGGCGCCGACCATCCATGACTGGGACAGAGGCTGGGTCACCTCGATGCCAAGCGTGCCCTGCATGCCGTCGCTGCCGCCGATGGTCTTGTCCAATTGCGCGTAGATTTTCGCCGGGCCGAACTTCACCGCCGCCTTGGCCCCGACGACCGCGCCCATGTCGACATCCCCCAGGCCGCGCAGACGATCGGCATCGTCCTCCTTGCGGCCCATGTCATAGCCAAGCCGCGCACTGAGTTCGAACGGCCCGTGTTCATAGACGGCGATGTTGGCGCCCGTCGGATCTACCCTCACCGTGTCGAGAAATGTCGCCGATACGAAAGGGACCGGCATGACCTTGAACTCGTTGCTGCCCTCATATTTGGCCCGACTTAAACACCGCCTGTGAGAATATGTCATTAAGTCAGCATGTTAGGCGCGCGCCGGCGCGTGTTACCACTACATTTTGGGGGGATCTCAGGCGAGTTGTTCGTCGAGGTTGTGTGGCAGAGCGATGCCAGCTGCCTTGAAGACGTTGCCCACTTGGCCGGTGACGTGAGTTCTGGTTGTGACGATGCGACCATCCTTTTCGATGGTGGCTTCCTGGAGGCGATCGAGATCGCGTAGGAGCGGCTGCCATTCGGGCGTCAGGCCTTTGGCCCGGCAGAGGCGGCGCAGTTCCTTGCTGAGCACGAGCGCCAGGAACGAGCAGAACACATGCCCGCGGATGGCGGCATCGGATTGGTGGAAGATCGGCCGGGTATTGAAGGTTGCCTTGGCGGCGCGGAACAGGCTCTCGACCTCGAGCAAATCGCGATACCGCAGCACGGCCTGGAGCGGGGTCACCTTCGCGTTGGTCCGCACCACGGTGATACCGTCGTAGCGGGCTTCCTCGGCAAGCTTGCCGACATCGATCTTGAAGTTCTTGCCGCCGGCCTTGAGGTAACGCCGGTAGGCCGAGTTGCCGACCAGTGCCTTGTCGCCCTTCTTGAGCTGTGCCTCGAGGCCGGCGATGATCGCCTGGCGGTCGGCCTTGTCCTTCTCGGCCTCGGCGTCATTGCGGCTGACGATGTAGCGGTCTTTACCGAACTTGACCTCTTTGACCCACAACTGAGTTTCACCGCGCTGGCGCTCGAGAACGAGCGGAACCATCGGCGCCGTGTCATTGAGCACGACGTTGTGGATCACGCTGCTCGAGCGTTCGCGGGCCCCCAGAATGTATTCCATGCCCAGCTTTTCGAGCGCGGCGATGGTATCGGCGCTGATCATGCCGCGATCGGCGACAACGCAGGCGCGTGTGACGCCGAAGCGCGTTCGCAGCCGATCGACCACCGGCAACAGGACGGTCACGTCAGCGGTGTTGCCAGGCACCATCTCGGTGCAGATCGGCCGGCCCTCGCCATCAACGACCAGCGCCAGGATCATTTGCGCCAGATCGGGGCGGAAGTCCTTGGAATGCCCGCGCTTGCCCAGCGTCTCGCCGCCCGCGCCGTAGAAGGATAACGAGGTTGTGTCCATGAACACAAGGCTGAGGTCGGTGAACAGGTCCTGCCGGCGCGCGAAGAGCTTTTCCTCGATCACGTCTTTCACGCAGCGCGCCACCAGCGCGCCTTGCGCCTTTTCGCCGCGTTCCTCGCCCAGCCACGCCATGGCCCGGTAAAAGTGATGGAGCGCCAGACCCTCGGCGCCCTCGATACCATAATCGGCCATCCAGTTCGCGCAGTCGCGGTCCGAGCCCGACACGAACAGCCGATGCAACGTGCCAATGAACACCGCCCGTTCCACCGCAAAGCCGAACTGGCGCCCTTCCAGCACCTCTTCCAGCACATCGCCAATCCCGAGCCGCTGCCACAGCCGCCCGAACAACAGCGGACCGCCAATGCGGCGAGAGGCAATCCGCCCCGCGTCAATGTCGGACAGGATGAGGCTGCGTTCGCCATGGCGCGCAATCGAGGCCGCCAATCTGTCAAGTTCGCCGCTGGCAACCAGCGCATCCTTGCGGCCCAGTGCCTTTATCGTGCGCTGGCGAACGGTTTTGCCGTCGCGGACACTTTCCACGAGGTAGAGATAGCGATGGCCGCGCGCGACTCTCTCAACGACAAACATGCCAGCGTTGTTAGTAAATAAATGCCGTCAAATCCAGACAAAACAGAGCAAACAGCACAAATGTTGTTACCACACATTTTCGCGCCCGAAATTCAAGGCAAATGAATTCAATGGCTTAACGGACAGTGTTCGCTATCCGTTCACGTCCAACTGTTCAAGTTGGGTTTGGGAACGATGATGGCGCCGCCGCCCAGGACGACATGCCAGCCGGCCAGTTGCTGTTCGAAGCGCCCGAAACGCGAAGGATCGGGCGGCGGGGTCACATCCCCGGTATCGTCGGCATCGGTGTCAACTGCAATGGCGTCCGCCGCCTGCACGATCTCAGAATGCGTTGAAAACACGATTGCCATCGCCGCGAGAGAGGCCCGGCCGGCGAAGGTCCCAGAAACCAATTTGAACATGCATGCTCCAGAGCAGGGAGGCAGTAAGAGCCCCCGATGCTCCGGACTATTTCAGGTGAAAATGGCTGCATGGGTGAAGTGATGTTAAGTTTTGTTGCGCAATCTTGGCCTGATCTTGGCTCGTGTAGAAGCGCGCCACCACAAGCGCGGGAGGTCAATCGACGACTTCTGCTTCCAGAACGTCCTCTTGCCTCCTGCCACCGTCAGAGCGGCGAGCTGCTCGATAACGGCCAGGCGAAAGGCCGTGATGTCGATGGAATAGCTTCGAAAACGCGGCCGCGGTCTCATAGCCGACACGGGCCGCAATCCGTGCAATCCCCTCGTCGCTCGTTTCGAGCAGAAATGCGGCCTCCGACATCCGGCGTGAGATCAGATAGCGGTACATGGACTCGCCGACGAGCTTGGTGAAGCGAGCCGAAAACGCCGAACGACCAAGTCCCACGCTTTGCCCGAGCTCGCCAAGCGTCCAGGGTCGATCCGGTCGTTCGTGGATCAACTGAAGTGCCGGTCCGATGTGCGGGTCCGCCATCGCCCCCAGCCAACCGCCTTCCCCGGGGTCGAGCGACTTGATCCAGCTTCGCAGCACCTCGACGAAGAGCACTTCTGTCAGTCGTGAGAGTGCAACGCCTTGGCCCGGACGTGCGTGCGCCGCCTCGCTCACCATGCGTTGCAGAATCGCATCGAGCCATCCGCCGTCTTCCGTCGGCTTCAGGAGAAGCAGGGGCGGAAGCAATTCCAACACGCTGCCGCGCGAGGGCCGCGCCACGGTGAAATTGCCACAGATCATCGTCGCGAGCGGCTGCTCGCCGCCTCCGTGACGAATGAGGCCAAGACGCCCAGCCAGTCGATCGATGTCGAGAATCGGTAACGGCTCTGTCCGACGATCCGAGTAGATCACATGGGGCTCGCCGCGCGTGACGACAACAAAGTCGCCCTCGGTCATTTGAAGTTCTCGTCCATTTTCGAGCGCGAGGGTAGCCGAGCCACGGCTGAGATAATGGAACAGGGCGTATGGGCGCGCTGGCAGTGCCAGATTCCAGGGATGGCCGAGCTCGAAGTGGAACAGCAAGGTTCCGCCAAGGCGAACGCGGTCGAGCACTTCAGCGAGGATGTCCATCTTCCGATGTTAATACGACGGATGGTCGGACACAATATTCGGACGATTGAGGCCTAACGTCCAAGTGCTCCACGTATTAGTTGATCGCAAGTCGAGCCAACAGGTCGCGCCGCAACCATCACCCGAGCGGCAGATGGGAGAACCGCGACTGTTGCCGGCACGCCTGCCTTTCCTCGGACCCGCGTCGTCCGTTATCTCAACAGGAGCAACCAATGCGAAATCTTCTACTCTCAGTCGCTACCGTCCTCATGGCCGGAGCAACAGTCGCCGCCCCCGCCCAATCAGCTCAACTGCCCAAGGGGGCGGCCCACAATATCGTGCTCGTCCATGGCGCTTTCGTCGACCAGACGAGTTGGAAGCCGGTCGCCGATATCCTCACGAAGAAGGGCTACAATGTAACGCTCGTCGAAAACCCGCTCACCTCCCTCGCGGCGGACGTCGATGCCACCAAACAGGCGCTTGCGAAACAGAACGGCAAGACCGTCCTCGTTGGCCACTCCTGGGGCGGTGTGGTCATCACGCAGGCAGGTGACGATCCCAACGTCTCGGCGCTCGTCTACGTCTCCGCATTCGCGCCCGACGTGGGAGAATCTCTGGCGGGCTTATCCAAGAGCGGTCCGGCAACCGAAGGCGCCGCGGCGATTCATCCCGACGAAAAGGGCAACCTCTACATCGATCCCAAAGTGTTTCCCTCTGCAGTCGCGGCTGACCTTCCCGCGGAGATCGCCGAATCCTTGGCAAACCATCAGCTCCCGTTGAACCACACGGCGTTCGAGGCTCCCGTCGATAAGGCGGCCTGGCACGACAAGCCGACATTCTATGTGATCAGCACGAAGGACAAGGTCATCGCACCCGAGGTCCAGAAGCTGTTCGCCGAAAGGATGAAGGCCCAGACGACGGATGTCGCCGGCAGCCATGCATCCCTGGTCGTCCACGCGAAGGAAGTCGCCGCGGTGATTGAAAAGGCCGCGCTCGTGAAGTGACGATTGTGCTCCCGGCGCCTTCGTGCCGGGAGCACCATGCGTGCTCGGCGGACTACGGAATGCCTTGGTCCGCGAGCGGCTCAAACCTAGCCAAAACCGCACCAGCTACTCCCACTCGATTATCTGTGCCAAGCATCCGGAGGATGACATGACTGAGTTCGACACCTCGAGCCAGGACGCCGCAACGCTAGAAACAGCGCCCACCCGTTACATCGAAGGCGGCGGAATCCGCTTCGCCTATCGCCGCCTCGGCCCATCGACCGGAACTGCGCTTGTCCTCCTGCAGCATTTCTCGGGCAACATCGACGCGTGGGACCCCGCCGTCGTGAATGTCCTGGCCACCGATCGACCGGTGATCGCTTTCGATAACGCCGGGGTCGGCCGCTCGACAGGCCAAACGCCCGACAATATCGCGGCGATGGCCCAAGACGCGGTCGCTTTTATCAAACTGCTCGGCCTCTCCGAAGTCGACCTTCTTGGCTTTTCCCTCGGCGGCTGTGTCGCCCAGCAGATCGCTGCCGAGCACGGACGGCTGGTGCGCAAGCTCATCCTCGTCGGCACGGCTCCGAGAGGCGGAGAAGAGCATCTGTTGACGGTTCTCCAGGACGCGTTTTCCCAAACCGACGCGCCGGACGTCCGCCTGCCACTATTCTTCACGAAGTCGTCCGCCAGCCAGTCGGCCGGCCTGGCTTTCCTGAAGCGGGCGAAGGCGCGTAAGGAGGATCGGGACACCGACAACGGCGGCGCGGTGACGGATCCGCAGGCCAAGGCGCTTATTACCTGGTGCGCCACACCTGATCCCGAGCACGCCATTCTGCGCGCCATCCGCCAGCCCGCCCTTGTGGTCAGCGGCAGCCACGACACCATGCTGCCGGCGGACAACGCCTATGCAATGTTCAAGGCTCTAAGCAACGCCCAGCTGGTCCTCTATCCCGATTCCGGCCACGGCGCCCTGTTTCAGCACCACGAATTGTTCGTCAGCCACGTCCGGACCTTCCTGGAAGCGTAATCGGCCGCTGCATAATCCCGGCGCGATCGGTCGCACCTTTATTCTTGAGAGCTGTTACGGAGAAAGAAATGACAATCGCAAAGGTCGAGGTTGAGCGTTTCAGCCTGACGTGTTCCAAACCATTCGACGCCGTTGTGGCCGCGCTCAAGTCAGCGGTCGGGCAACCTGACATTGTCGAATTTTTCAAGGCGACGGGGGCTGCAAATTCCTTCTCGGATTTGGAGCGCGTTGTGCAAAGCGGCCTGGGCCGCACAGGTCTCATGCTTTTCGCGGAATTCGACTTGGGCGCCATTCTGCGCCGCGAAACTGGAACCGAGACTCCCAAGAGCATGCGGTTCCTGGTGGGCAATCCACTCATCATGAAAGAAATGGTCAAGCACGTTCCCGATGCTGGATCTTACGCTCCAGTCACAATCCTTGTTGATGAACGTCCCGATGGCGTGCACGTCTCCTACGACAAAATGGAGAGTTGTCTGCTCCCTTATGGTAGTTTGGAGGCTCTTGCCGTCGCTCGCGATCTTGATGCGAAAATCACAACCTTGCTACGCGAATGCGCAAACTAAGCTCATGGTGACGCTTCCGGCGGCAGATTACTCCCACGCGTTTGGCCATGACATGGCGTTGGCGCTGCTGCCGCTGGGGCTTGGCACGCCCGGCACGGCGCTGGAGGTTTCAATTCTCGGCGGGCGGTGCCTGGCAAGGGTGATCGCCGACTCTCCGGGAGGCTCGCGCGGGCTTATGTGAGAGCCCCCCAGCGTGGAGAGGCGCGGAAATCACGCCGCCTTCTTCATCCGCGCCAGTGTATCCGCAACCACCTCGCCAAACGACGACGGCGTCGGAACGATGATCACGCCTGCCTCCTTCAGGATCTCGACCTTCTCCTGCGCCGACTCGCCGAAGGCCGAGATGATGGCGCCGGCGTGGCCCATGCGGCGGCCTTTCGGGGCGGAGAGGCCGGCAATGTAGGCGATCAGCGGCTTGCGCATGTTGTCACGCGCCCAGATCGCGGCTTCCGCCTCCTGCGGTCCGCCGATCTCGCCGATCATCACCACGGCGTCGGTCTCGTCGTCCTGCTCGAACAGTTTCAGCATGTCCTTGAAGGAGGAGCCGTTGATCGGGTCGCCGCCGATGCCGACGCTGGTCGACACGCCGATGCCGAGCGCCTTCATCTGCGAGGCTGCCTCGTAGCCGAGCGTGCCGGAGCGGCCGACAATGCCGACGCGGCCGGGCAGGTAGATGTTGCCGGGCATGATGCCCATCAGCGCCTGTCCCGGCGTGATCATGCCGGCGCAGTTCGGGCCGATCAGCCGCATGCGGTCCTCGAAGCGGTAGCGGCGCATATAGCGCTTGACCTGCATCATGTCCTGCGAGGGGATGCCGTCGGTGATGCAGACGCAGAGTTTGATGCCGGCGTCCGCGGCTTCCATGATCGAATCGGCGGCGAAGGGCGGCGGCACGAAGACGATGCTTGCCTCCGCGCGGGTCTCGCGCACGGCGCCCTTGACCGTGTTAAAGACGGGCAGGCCGAGATGCGTCTGGCCGCCCTTGCCGGGGGTGACGCCGCCGACCAGCTTGGTGCCGTAGCGTTTCATGTCCTCGGCATGGAAGCTGCCGATCTTGCCGGTGAAACCCTGGACGATGACGCGGGTGCTGCGGTTGAGCAGGATTGCCATTTTCTCGACCTCCCTCAGGCTGCTTTTTTCTTGGCGGCCGCGCGCCAGGCGGCGACGGCTTTTTCGGCGGCTTCTGCCAGCGTGTCGGCGACGATCACCGCCTCACCGGAATCGGCCAGGATGCGGCGGCCTTCCTCGGCTTTGGTGCCGGAGAGCCGCACCACCAGCGGCACGGTGACGCCGACCTCGCGGATCGCCTTGATAACGCCCTCGGCGACCCAGTCGCAGCGGTTGATGCCGGCGAAGATGTTGACCAGGATGGTCTCGACATTCTTGTCGCCGAGCACGGCGCGGAAGGATTTCGCCACCCGCTCGGGCGAGGCGCCGCCGCCAATGTCGAGGAAGTTGGCCGGCTCGCCGCCGGCGATCTTGATCATGTCCATCGTCGCCATGGCCAGGCCCGCGCCATTGATGATGCAGCCGATATTGCCGTCGAGGCCGACATAGGAGAGGCCGCGGTCGCTGGCGAAAGTTTCGCGCGGGTCTTCCTGGCTCTTGTCGCGCAGTTCGGAGATTTCAGGCCGCCGGAACAGCGCGTTCTCGTCGAACGACATCTTGGCGTCGAGCGCGATCAGATTGCCGTCGCGCGTCACCACCAGCGGATTGATCTCCAGCATCGAGGCGTCGTAGTCGCGGAACACCTGGTAGCAGCTGAAGATGGTTTCGGTCGCCTTGCCGATCAGATTGTGATCGAGGCCGAGCCCGAAGGCGATCTCGCGTGCCTGAAAGCGCTGCATGCCGACGCCGGGGTCGACCGATGTGCGCAGGATGGAATTGGGTTCTTTCTCGACAATATCCTCGATCTCCATGCCGCCGGCTGCCGAGGCCACGATCATGACGCGCTCTTCCTTGCGGTCGAGCACGAAGCCGACATAGAGCTCCTGGGCGATGTCGACGGCTTCCTCGAGATAGAGCCGGGAGATCAGCTTGCCACGCGGTCCGGTCTGATGGGTCACCAGCTTGCGCCCGAGCATGGCTTCGGCGGCGCTCGAGATCTCCTCGTCATTGGCGCACAATTTTATGCCGCCGGCCTTGCCGCGCGCGCCGGAATGAATCTGCGCCTTCAAGACCCATTTGCCGCCGCCGATCTCGCGCGCCCTGTAGGTCGCCTGTTCGGGGCTGTAGGCCAGCCCGCCGCGCGGCACATGCACGCCGTGCCGGGCGAGCAGTTCCTTGGCCTGGTATTCGTGGATGTCCATTTTGTCCTCCCTGAACAGTCAATGCGTGGCGGTTTGGCCGGCGCGTTCGATGGCCTCGTTGACCACCAGAACGTTCCTCGCCATGCGTTCCGACGCGGCGTCGATCATCTTGCCGTCGAGGGCGGCGGCTCCCTTGCCCTCAGCCTCGGCTTCCTTGAGCACCTCAAGAATGCGCCTGGCGCGCGTGACCTCTTTTTCGGGCGGGGAGAAGACGTCGTTGGCGAGCGCGATCTGCGAGGGATGGATCGCCCATTTGCCTTCGATGCCCAGCGTCGCAGCGCGCCTGGCGCCGGCGATGTAACCTTCCGGATCGGAGAAATCGCCGAACGGCCCGTCAATGGCGCGCAGGCCATAGGCGCGGCAGGCAACCGTCATGCGCGACAGCGCGAAATGCCACTGGTCGCCGGGATAGTCGGGGTTGAGGCCGCCAATGTTGACGGTGCGCGCCTTGCAGCTCGCCGCATAGTCGGCGACGCCGAAATGCATCGCTTCCAGCCGGCCTGGCGTCGCGGCGATCGCCTCGACATTGGCCATGCCGAGCGCGGTCTCGATCAGCGCTTCGAGGCCGACCCGGGTCTTGTAACCCTTGGCCATCTCGATCTGGTTGACCATGGCTTCGACCATATAGAGGTCGGCCGGCACGCCGACCTTCGGCACCAGGATCGTGTCGAGCCGGTCGCCGGCCTGTTCCATGACGTCGACCACGTCGCGGTACATGTAGTGGGTGTCCAGCCCGTTGATGCGCACCGAGACGGTCTTGCCCTTGGCGCGCCAGTCGATGTCGTTGAGTGCCTGGATGATGTTCTTGCGGGCGCGTTCCTTGTCGGGCGGGGCGACCGCATCCTCGATGTCGAGGAAGACGAAGTCGGCGGCGCTGTTGGCCGCCTTGTCGATCATTTCCGGGCTGGAGCCGGGAACCGCCAGCTCGCTGCGCTGCAGCCGCAACTTTTTCAAATGGTTGATGGTGTGGCTCATGGTCGGGTTCCTCTCACGCCGCTTCGGCGACAGATATCTCGGCTGAGGCACGGAAATGCTGGATGGCGGCGCCGACGCCCGAGCCCGGCGCCAGCCGTACGCCGCAATCGAGCAGCGCCATTTCGGCCGCCGAAAGCGAGGAGAGCACCATCACCTCGTTCAGCCAGCCGAGATGTCCGATGCGGAAGACCTTGCCCATCACCTTGTTGAGGCCGCCGCCGAGCGATGTCTGGTAGGTGCGGTAGGCGCGCTTGACGATGTCGGCGCTGTCGATGCCTTCCGGCACCAGAATGGCGCTGACTGTATCGGAGTGCCATTTCGGCGCCTTGGCGCAAAGTTTCAGGCCCCAGGCATCGACCGCCTTGCGCACGCCTTCGGCGAGGCGGTGATGGCGGGCGAAGATGTTGTCCAGCCCTTCCTCGGCGATCAGGTCGAGCGAGGCGCGCAGGCCGCGCAACAGCTGCGTCGCCGGCGTGTAGGGGAAATAGCCGGCATCGTTGGCGCGGATCATGTCCTCGAAGGAGAAGAAGCAGCGCCGATGGGTGGCGGTCCGTGAAGCGACAAGCGCCTTCTTGCTGACGGAGAGGAATCCGAGGCCGGCGGGCAGCATGAAACCTTTCTGCGAGCCGCTGACGGCGCAGTCGACGCCCCATTCGTCCTGGCGGAAATCGATCGAGCCGATCGACGACACGCCGTCGACGAAGAGCAGGGCAGGGTGGTTGGCATCGTCGAGCGCGGCGCGGCAGCCGGCGACATCGCTGGTCACGCCGGTCGCCGTCTCGTTCTGCGTGCAGAAGACGGCCTTGATGCGGTGCGCCTTGTCCGCTTTCAGCCGCTCGGCATAGAGTTCGAGCGGCACGCCGGTGCCCCATTCGCAGTCGATGACATCGACCTCGAGGCCGAGGCGCTCGGCCATGTCGACCCACAGATGCGAGAACTGGCCGAAGCGCGACATCAGCACGCGGTCGCCGGGGCTGAGCACATTGGTCATCGCCGCTTCCCAGGCGCCGGTGCCCGAGGACGGGTAGATGAAGACGCGGCCGGTCTCGTTCTTGAAGACTTTTTTGATGTCCTCGAACAGCGGCAGAGTGAGATCGGGGAAGGACGCGGCGCGCATATCCTCCATCGGCAGGTTCATCGCCTGCCGGACCTGTTCGGGGATGTTGGTCGGTCCGGGAATGAAAAGATGGGTGAAACCGGCCATGGTGCGAACTCCTCCTGATCCAGCAAAGCGGTGGGGGGAGTTTCGTTTCGACGGCTAAAGCCAACAACACCTTGGCGGGTAAGATCTCGCCGCGCGCGGGTGGGGAAAGCCTACCCTGTTGGCCTACCCGAAAGGCTGCTTCTGGGTACGCCTCTCGCGCGCATAGAGCGCGACGGCCATCGCCCGGTTGCGGACGTCGAGCTTGTCGTAGAGATTCTTCAGGTGGTACTTCACCGTGTTCTCGGAAATGCCGGTGCGCGTGGCGATTTGCAGATTGGTCCAGCCGTCGGAAAGCACCGCCAGCAGCTCGCGCTCACGCACCGTGAGCTGCGCAAGCGGCGTGTCGTTGACCTTGTTGATGTCGATATAGGGGATGCAGATGCGGCCATGCGCGACCGCCAGGATCGTGTCGAAGATGATGGCCGGATCGTCGAACTGGAAACAGTAGCCCTGCGCTCCCAGCCGCACGCATTGCTTCAGGATGCCGATGTCATGGTCATTGGAAAAGACGGTGATGCGCACGTCGAGCTTGCGGCTCTGGACCTCGGCCAGCACATCCGCGCCGTCCATGTCGGCGAGCTTCCAGCCGATGATTGCGACGTCGAACCCGCCCGTCGTCGCCAGATCCAGGAATTGCCTGCCGCTCTGAACGCTGCTCAGCAATTCGAAACGGCCGTCGCATTCGAGCATTTCACGCAGCGCCGATATGACGAATGGGTTGCGCTCGGCGACGACAATGCGCATGCGCCGGTCGCCAATTGCCTTGCTCGTTTTCCCGGGCTTGCTGTTCAAGGGCCGTCTTTGTCCTGGGCTGGTCGTGCCGCAACTCAAAGGCCAGGCTTCAGGCCTGGACCCGTGTCATGACAATTCTGCCCCAATCGCGCCGGGGTGCTCTTTCCCCAGCGACATCGGCTGTCGCGCCGTCTGAAGCCGGGATTGGCTGGTTGCTGACGGGAAAGGCATTGCCAGGTCAGGCATCGGCGATATGCTCACCGGGTGGCGTGGAGCGCGCGTTTCGTTTGATATTCCGTGCCTTAGAGCGATAAGTTCTCAAACCGAATCGCGTCTGCGGGCGAGATGCATCGGATTTCCGTGAAACCGGTTTCCGCTTTAAGCTGCGATGCTCTAGACCTGAGACACAATTTTTCCGGGATGGCGGGAGGCGCTGGTGGAGGACAAGCAGACGATCTCCGCCAAGGCGGCTGACGACGCCCACGCCGATATCTATGGCGAGGACGGTGCGGTCCTTTCATCCTTCCTTGCGCAGATCGGCGCCGCGATCGCCGACCGCGATACGCCGACCCTCAAGCATGAAGTCGACCATCTGCACCAGTCGGAACTGGGCGACCTGATCGAGGCGCTGCATCCCGAACAGCGGCGAGCCCTGGTCGAACTGCTAGGCGCCGATTTCGACTTCTCCGCGCTGACCGAGGTCGATGAAGCGATCCGCATGGAGATCGTCGATCATCTGCCCAATGCGCAGATCGCGCAGGCGGTGCAGGAACTCGATTCCGACGACGCGGTCTACATTCTCGAAGACCTTGAAAAGGAAGACCAGGACGAGATCCTGTCGCGACTGCCGTTCACCGAACGGATCAGGCTGCGCCGCTCGCTCGATTATCCGGAAGAGACCGCCGGGCGGCGCATGCAGACGGAGTTCGTCGCGGTGCCGCCGTTCTGGACCATCGGCCAGACCATCGACTACATGCGCGAGGACAAGAACCTTCCCGACCGCTTCAGCCAGATCTTCGTCATCGACCCGACCTTCAAGCTTGTCGGCGCCATCGATCTCGACCAGATCCTGCGCACCAAGCGCGCTGTCAAGGTCGAGGATGTCATGCATGAGACGCGGCACGCCATTCCGGCGACCATGGATCAGGAAGAGGCGGCGCGGGAATTCGAGCAGTACGATCTTTTGTCGGCCGCCGTCGTCGACGAGAACGAGCGGCTGGTCGGCGTGCTGACCATCGACGATGTCGTCGACGTCATCCAGCAGGAAGCCGAGGAGGATCTGCTGCGCATGGGCGGCGTCGGCGACGAGGAACTCTCCGACACGGTGTTTGCAACCTCGCGCTCGCGCGTTCCCTGGTTGCTGGTCAACCTTGTCACCGCATTTCTGGCGGCATCGGTGATCGGCCTGTTCGACCACACGATCGAGCGGATCGTGGCGCTCGCCGTGCTGATGCCGATCGTGGCCGGCATGGGCGGCAATGCCGGTTCGCAGACCATGACCGTCACCGTGCGGGCGCTGGCGACGAAGGATCTCGATATCTACAATGCCGCCCGCATCATCCGCCGCGAAATGGGTGTGGGCTTCATCAACGGCATCGTCTTTGCCGTTTTGATCGGCATCGTCGCGGCGCTGTGGTTTCGCGATCCCAATCTGGGCGGGATCATCGGCGCGGCGATGATCATCAACATGTTCGCGGCCGCCCTTGCCGGCATCCTGATCCCGCTCATGCTCGACCGGTTCAAGATCGATCCGGCCGTGGCGTCGGCGGTTTTCGTCACCACCGTCACCGACTGCGTCGGCTTTTTCGCCTTCCTCGGCCTTGCAAGCTGGTGGTTCGGCGTCAGGTAGCCTCAATTGACTTTTACGTAAATGCCGTGCGAGGCTCGCGAGGGGGCCATGTCGATTCCGGCGGGCAAGGGTTTGGTTCGGGACGGGAGGCAGCGCCGCGTGGCGTTGCCCGGGGTTCGGGCATGGAGCGACAATGCGGGAATATTATTCAATCACCGAACTGACCCGCGAATTCGACGTGTCGACGCGGACGCTGCGTTTCTATGAAGACGAGGGGCTGGTGCAACCGGTGCGGCGGGGTCGCACGCGGCTGTTTCGCCCGTCCGACCGCCATCTCATCCGGCAGATCATGCGCGGAAAGCGGCTCGGTTTCTCGATCAACGAGATCCGCGAAATCATCCAGATGTACAAGGAGCCGCCGGGCGAGGTCGGACAGCTGAAGCTGATGATCAAGCGCATCGAGGAAAAGCGTGAGGATCTGCGCCAGAAGCGCCGCGACCTCGAGGAGACGCTGGCCGAGCTCGACCAGGCCGAGGAATCCTGCGTCGAGCGGCTGGTGGAGCTCGGCGTCAATACGTAACGCCGCTCAGATCCAGCGCCGCACCCTTTTGGCGTAATCCCGGTATTTCTTGCCGAACTTCGCCGCCAGCATCTTTTCCTCACGCTCGATGGCGACCTTCTGCGTGGCGAAGGCGGCGATGAACGCCAGCGGCAGGAACCAGACGATCCCCGTGACAAAGGCGACGCCGATCAAAAGCAGCGTGTTGGCCAGATACATCGGGTTGCGGGTAATGCCGAATGGACCTGTGGTGACGAGGTGGTCCGGCACCGCATTGGGGTTGAGCGTCGTCCTGGCCCGGACCATGGTGCGGATGGCGGTGAACCACAGTGCCGCGACGCCGAACAGCGCCACCCAGCCGGCCGCAAACAGCACGTCGCCCAGGAGGTCGCCGATCCAGGGCAGCGGATAGAGCAGGCCAAGGATCACGCTGATTGCGATTGCCGCGACGTAGATCACCGGCGGCCACGGTATCACACCCGGCTTCGGCTGGGTTTCGGTCATTGCGTTCCTCCCTCGTCCATCTTGTCCTCGGTCTGGCCCGTGCAGCTGGCGGCCAGATCGCCCAGATGCGCTCGGAATTCCGCAGTCTGGTCGTTGTTCTCGAGCCGATCAAGCGCGGCCTCGCCCTCGAGCGTCGTCAGCATGCAACCGCAATAGCTCGAACAGAAGGTCGCGTTGCGCGTCTGCTCGCATGAGCGCTGGCAGGTTTTGAGGAAATTGACCTGCACGGTTTCGACCTGGGCCGGCATGACTTGCGAGAACAGCCAGACGCAGCCGATCAGCAGCGGCTGGTGGATCAGGTAGAAAGCGAGGCTGTGGCGGCCGATGAAGACCAGCGGATTGGCCCGGCGGCCGGGCATGAGGCTCGCCAGGCGAGCTCGCAGGCCGGAGGCTGAAACGAGTTTCGCCACCCCAATGCCGACAAGCACCGCGCCGAACCATGGAAACAGCGGCACATAGTCGTTGGAGCGTGGATTGATCGCCGACAGGCCGATCCACCACAGCCAGGGATGGTCCAGGGCTTCGAAGCGCAGATAGACGGGCGCGGCGATGACCAGCGCCGCAACGACAAGCGTCAGCAGGGCCGGCAGCCGCAGGAAGGCGAGGCCGAGCAGGCTGGCGAGCGCGATCTCGTGCAGGATGCCGAAGAAGATGAATCCGTCCGGCGTCGCGATGCGGGTGACCACCGAAATGGCGATCGCCGCTCCGGCGACCATGGCGAAACGCTTCCAGAAACCGTTCCAGCGGATTTGCTGGCCATGCGCGAGGTAGAGGCTGACGCCGACCAGGAACAGGAAGGTCGAGGCGATGCAGCGCGCGTAGATCTTCCACCAGCCGAAGGCGGTGAGGCCTGGATCGGTATAGCCGAAGAATTCCAGGTCCCAGGTGAAATGGTAGCTCGCCATGGCCAGCAGCGCGACGCCGCGCACGATGTCTATGGCGACGATGCGCTTCGAAGGCTCCGGAACGGGTGCGGTCGGCGTATGGATGGTCATGGTCTCGCGATCTGATTCAGCCCTGCGTGAGAACTATCACGGTTGGACCGGACAGAAGAAGGCCGGGGCACCGGATCAAGCGACGCTTTGAGGTGTGCCGATGTTCAGGTGATGCCGGCCTGCAAACGGCGGCTTTCTGCGCTTCCGGTGCTCACGGACCTGAATGTCCGCTCCGCTCCAGTTCTCGAAAACCGCCATTTTCGGCTCGGCCTGACCTGAATCTCAACACACCTTGGGCCAGCGCCGGGAAGTCGTTGACCGACTTCGCTTTTCACGGCCTATGCGTCGGTTTCCTCTTAATCGTCCGGGAACGGCCAAGGCAGATTTGACCGGTGATTCTGCTTTGGGGAAGCAATGTCCACCCATGTGCGCCATCCGATCTGGCTTCCGGCCCTCAGGGCCGCGGATGCGCGCACCTTCGCCTCGCTCTATGCTGTCGAATCCTTCGCTCGCGCCACGGTGTCGAGCGTCATCCCGATCCAGGCCTACGAGATCCTGCACAACGAGCAGATCGTCTCGATCCTCTACACCATCGTGGCGCTGCTCGGCCTGTCGGTGACCCTGTTCATGCCGATGCTGATCCGCCGTTTTGCCCGGCGCTGGGTCTACACCGCGGGCGCCTGCCTGCTCGCCATCGGCTCGCTGTTCTTCGTCACCCATACGCTGGCCGGGCAATTGGCGGGCATGCTGTGCCGGGTGATGGGCGCCAGTGCACTTTCGATCACGCTCAATCTCTACATCATGGACCACATCCGCAAGACCGACTTCATGCAGGCCGAATCGCTGCGCATGGCGTGGTCGATGCTCGCCTGGACCGGTGGGCCGACGCTCGGCATCTTCCTCTACACGCGATTCGGCATCTACGCCGCGCATGGTGCGGTGGCGGTGTTCGCGCTGGCCCTGCTCGCACTGTTCTGGACCTATCGGCTGGGCGACAACCCGTCGATCCGGCCCGGCAAGACACGGCCGGCCAATCCGCTCGCCAATATCGGCCGCTTCGTCGCGCAGCCCAGATTGAGGCTTGCCTGGCTGATCGCCTTCGGTCGCTCCTGCTTCTGGACGACGTTCTTCGTCTATGGGCCACTGTTCATGGTGATCACCGGCGAGGGCAAGCTGGCCGGCGGTCTGCTGGTTTCGGCCGGCAACGCGCTTTTGTTCATGGCGATCTTCTGGGGCAAGGCCGGAAAACGCTTTGGCGGCCGGCGCACCATGACATTTGCCTATTTCGCCATGTCGGCGATGCTTCTGGCGGCGGGCACGGTCGGCGAAACCGTGCCGCTGCTCACCGGCGCCTTCCTGTTGTGCGGCGCCTTTTTCACCATAGCGCTCGATGCGTTGGGCTCGACCGCCTTCATGCGTTCGGTGCGCTCCTATGAGCGGGCGCAGATGGCGGCGGTCTACCGCACCTATCTCGATTTTTCCGAGCTGACGCCGCCGCTGGTCTATTCGGTGGTGCTGGCCTTCTTCGGACTGGGCTCGGTGTTCGTCACGCTCGGCCTGCTGGCGGCGGTTTGCGGGTTCGTGACCTGGCGTTACCTGCCGAAGTCTCTGTGAGGATCACGGTGAAAGTGCCGCATGCTGCTCGCGCACCCAGTTGTGGAAGCGGTGCAGTTCATACTCCTCGGGCATGAGCACGCCGGCCTGGTGGCGCATCGAGCGCAGGCCCCTCTGGTTGACCTCGCAGATGGCGGCGTCCTCTTCCAGCACCTGTGTGCCGAAGGCGACGATGTTGTCGATATCGGTCGCGGCCAGCGCCTCGGGCGCGAACAGCCACTCGGCGACAAGTTCGGTCTCTTCCGGGCCGAGCGGCACCAGGCGTACGGTCCTGACATAGTCGACATGACCGACGATGAACATCGAGGGCAGGCTGGTGGCGTAGGTCTGGCCGGCGGCGCGTTCGGCTGGCGTCAATCCGGAGAAGACCGGCCCGTGCACCTGGCCGTCGCGCGACCAGGTCTCGGCGCCGGCGCGCAGGCCGCCGGAAAATTCCGGTGCGTCATTGTCGGCATGGCGCGTCCATTCGGGATCGTCGTGCCGGCTCATCAGGCCGCGGCCATAGATCGGCACCAGCCGCGAGAGGTCCTTGTGGACGCCCGGGCAGTGCAGGCACTCGTTGAAGTTTTCCCAAAAGATCTTCCAGTTGCAGTGCGTTACCTTGCGCAGCACATGGCCTGATACCAGCGTTTCCAGCGGCCAGTTGCCGAGATTGCCGGAGGCCGGGTCGAAGGATGCCTGCGCTGAGCCCGCCGCATCCTCCTGCAGATTGATGAACACGAAACCGCGCCACACCGAGAGCGCGACGCGGTAGAGCGGATGGTCGGCCTTGTCGAAGCCATCGGGCAAGGATTTCGACGGCACGCGCACGAGGTCGCCGCGCAGCGAATAGGACCAGGCGTGGTAGGGGCAAGTGATCAGTCGCGCCTTCAGCCGGCCCTCGCTCTCCTGGCAAAGCTGCGAGCCGCGGTGGCGGCAGGTGTTGTGGAAGGCGCGCAGCGCGCCGGTGTCGTCGCGCAGCACGACGATGTCCTGCGTGCCGATGCGGAATCGGCGGAAGGCCAGCGGCTGGGCCAGATCGGCCTCGCGGCAGATGAGCAGCCAGTTCTTGTACCAAATGGCATCGAGGTCGCGCTGGTACTTCTCACCATCCCAATAGGCCGATGAGGGCAGGGTCGGTTCGGCCTGGGTCAGGCCATTGTAAGGGGCGCGCTCGCTGGCAGTGGGCTGCATGGCTGGCTTCCTGTGAAGCGGCCAGCCGACACCCGGCAGGAAGAATTGTCAATTCTCGTGCCTGGAAACGGCATGGCGCAATCGCGCTGTTTGCCGGCGGAATTTGGTTTGCCGCGTGTCGCGATTTTCCCTATAGTCATGCAGTCGTCGGTTCCGTTTTGGAGCCAAGAGGGAATGCGGTGCGGGCGAAATTCTTGCCCAATGCCGTGGCTGCCCCCGCAACTGTGTGCGGTAGTCCTCTCCATATGCCACTGAAGGTTCGTCTTCGGGAAGGTGGGGAAGGGCGCTGATCCGTGAGCCAGGAGACCTGCCGACGACGGCAAAACTGACAGGCCCTCGGGTGGAGGGTGAAAGGACAAGATATGAATACCGCTTCCGTCTCCCTCGGCGCCTCCGTCTCCTCGCAGTCGCGCTTCATGCAGCTGGCGCTCGCCGCACTGCTCGGCACCTTCATCGTCGGCTTTGTCGGCTTCTCGCATATCGAAGCGGTCCACAATGCCGGTCATGACAACCGGCATTCGATGGCGTTTCCCTGCCACTGACGAGGATCTGACATCATGAATCTGTTTCGCAACGTCGTGTTCATCGCGGCGATCGCAGGGCTCGTGGCCGGCGTCGTTCTTGCCTGCATGCAGGCCTATGCCACCGTACCGCTGATCCTCAAGGCGGAAGTCTACGAACAGGCCGAAGGCGGCTATAGCCATGACCATGCCGCGGCGCCGACTGGGGCCGCCAGTGGCAACGCGATGAGTTCGGCCGCACCGGCGGCAAATTCGATGAGCGCCGCGACCCCGGCACCGGCCGCAGCCGCCGCTCCGGCCGAAGACGAAGGCTGGGCACCGGCCGACGGCTTCGAGCGCTTTGCCTTCAACGTGGTGTCCAATGTCGTCACCGGCATAGGCTTCGCGCTGATCCTGGTCGCGGTTTCGGAATTCGCCGGCGGCATCGGCAATTGGCGCCAGGGCGTGTTCTGGGGTCTGGCCGGCTTTGCCATCTTCACACTGGCGCCCGGTCTCGGCCTGCCTCCGGAACTGCCGGCCATGCCGGCCGCCGACCTGACGCAGCGCCAGATCTGGTGGGTGGCAACCGTGATCGCGACCGCTATCGGGCTCGGCCTGATCGCATTCCGCAAGTCGCTACCGCTGGCCATCCTTGCCGTGGCGCTGATCGTTGCTCCGCACATTGTCGGCGCGCCGCAGCCCGACAGCTTCGAGACGCCGATCCCGGAGGGCCTGCACCACCAGTTCGTGGTGGCGGTGACGCTGACCAATCTGGTGTTCTGGCTGGTCCTCGGCGCCGTCGTCGGCGTGGTGCGCGGACGCTTCACTGGCACGGCGACCAGCCTGCGCGACAGCTTTGCCTGATCGCAACAAGCTGACCTTCATGATCGGCGGTGCGCGCTCCGGCAAGAGCGCGCATGCCGAAATCCTGGCGACGGCGTTGCCGTCACCGTGGACCTATATTGCCACCGCGCAAGCCTATGACGACGAAATGCGCGAGCGCATCGCGCTGCACCGCTCGCGGCGCGGCGAAGGCTGGACGACCATCGACGCGCCGCTCGACCTTGCCGGCGCGCTCGAGGCCTTGCCGGACAACCAGCCGGTGCTCATCGACTGCCTGACGCTGTGGCTGACCAATCACATGCTGGCCGATCACGATGTCGGCGCCGAGTGCCGGCGGCTGGCGGATGTGCTGTCGCGGCCGCGCGGCCCCTGGTTCGTGGTCTCCAACGAAGTCGGGCAAGGCATCGTGCCGGACAATGCCCTGGCGCGCCGTTTTCGCGATGACGCCGGCCGGCTCAACCAGCAGGTCGCGGCGATCGCCGATACGGTGCTGCTGATGGTGGCGGGGCTACCGCTCAAGGTGAAGTGACATGACCGACATCGACAACAAGCCCACCGAGGACCGGGACGAAGAGCGCCATCGCGCCAAGATGGCCAAGCGCAAGGCGGTGCAGGATGCCGAGGTGGCGAGCAAGACGGTCGAAAAGGGACTGCTGATCGTCAACACCGGTCCGGGCAAGGGCAAGACCACGGCCGCCTTCGGCCTGGCGCTGCGGATGCTCGGCTATGGCAAGCGCGTCGGCGTCGTCCAGTTCATCAAGGGCAAGTGGCACACCGGCGAGAAGGATGCGTTTGCCGCTTTCGGCGACCGCGTCGTCTGGCATGCGATGGGCGAGGGCTTTACCTGGGAGACGCAGGATCTGAAGCGCGACATCGCCGCCGCCGAGGCCGCCTGGGCCAAGGCACTGGAGTTGATCGCCGATCCCTCGATCAGCTTTGTCGTGCTCGACGAGCTCAACATCGCCCTGCGCTACGATTATCTCGATCTCGACAAGGTGGTTGCGGCGCTGAAGGCGCGCCGCGAGGGCCTGCATGTCGTCGTCACCGGCCGCAACGCCAAGCCGGCGCTGGTCGAGGCGGCCGATCTGGTCACCGAGATGGGCGTGACCAAACACCACTTCTCGGCAGGCGTGAAGGCGCAGCAGGGGATCGAGTTCTAGAACGCAAGAACGGCGATGACCGAAACCACGGCGAACAACGCGATCAGCAAATAATCGGCGACGCGGTAGAGTTTCAGCGCCCGCCTGATGTCGCCGCTGTCGACGTCGCGGAGGCCGCCTTCGCCCATGAAGACGTCGTCGACCACGATGCCGCCATAGCTGCGCGGGCCTGCAAGCGCCAGGCCAAGCGCGCCGGCCATGGCTGCTTCCGGCCAGCCGGCATTGGGAGAGCGGTGCTTTTTGGCATCGCGCCGCACAGCCTGCCAGGCATTGCGGGGATCGGCGTCCTTGACCAGGAAAGCCGCCAGCACGATCAGCAGCGCCGTCAGCCGCGATGCCGGCAGGTTGATCCAGTCGTCGAAGCGCGCCGCCGCCCAGCCGAAAGCCTCGTGGCGGGGGGTGCGGTGGCCGATCATCGAATCGGCGGTGTTGGCGGCCTTGTAGGCAGCGCCGCCGGCGAGCCCGCCAACACCTGTCCAGAAGGCGGGGGCGACGATGCCGTCGGAAAAATTCTCGGCCAGGCTCTCGATCGCCGCGCGGCAGACGGCGGCACGGTCGAGCGCTTCGGGATCGCGGCCGACGATGCGCGAGACGGCGACACGGCCCATTGCGAGGCCGCCCGATTCGAGCGAGTCAGCCACGGCCTCGACATGTTCGTAGAGGCTCCTCTGCGACAGCAGCGATGTCGCCAGAAGCGCGGCGATGAAAAACCCCAGGGGTACGAACCAGAGCAGGACAAGCTGCACGCAAAGGCCGATCATCGCCGGCACCAGCACGATGATCAGCAGCGCCTGGATGCCACGCTGGCGACGCAACGCGTCGGGATCAGTGGCGCGGTTGAGCCTCAAGTCGAGAAAGGATATCAGCCTGCCGAACCACGTCACCGGATGGCCGATGGCGCGGAAGAGCCAGTCCGGGTAACCCAGGACAAATTCGACGGCCAGTGACAGGAAAGCGATCAGGACAGACATGAAGCTTCTTGATGGAGCGGTGGACCATGGTGGGAGTCTTGGCAGGGCGAGGGCGCTTTTCCCCAACGCTCCTCTGCCTTTCGTCGACCTTTCGACCGGTATCAACCCGCACTCCTACCCGCTTTTCGACCTGCCCGCCACCTCGCTGTGGCGATTGCCGGAAGCGGCACGGGCGTGTGAGCTGATGGAGATCGCGGCCAGCACTTATGGCGCGCCGTCGCCGGCCAATGTCGTCGCGGCGCCCGGCACGCAGATCCTGCTGCCGCGCGTGGCATCGCTGGTCAGGCCCCGCAAGGCTCTGGTGCTGGGGCCGACCTATGCCGAACATGCGCGCGCAGCGGCGATCGCGGGGCATCAGGTGAGCGAAGTCAGCGATTTTGCGGCGCTGGCGCAAACGGACCTTGCCGTCATCGTCAATCCGAACAACCCGGATGGGCGCGTCATCGAGCGCGACCGGCTGCTGGGACTGGCCGCCGGGCTGCGCGCCAGAGGCGGGCTGCTGGTCGTCGACGAGGCGTTCATGGATGTCGGCCCACGCCAACACAGCCTCGCCGGAGATGCAGATCAAGGCGGCCTCGTCGTGCTGCGCTCGTTCGGCAAATTCTTTGGGCTAGCCGGCCTGCGGCTTGGCTTCGCGCTTTCCGATAGCGCGACCGTCGAACGGCTGGAAATGCAATTCGGGCCATGGGCCGTCGCTGGCCCAGCGCTGGAATACGGCATTCGCGCGCTTGCCGATATTGGCTGGCAGGACGCAATGCGGGCATCACTTGCCGAGGGTGCGGCGCGGCTCGACGCACTCTTCGGCCGTTTCGGCGTGCCTGTAGCGGGCGGTACCACGCTGTTCCGCTATATCAGCCTTCCGGATGCCGCCTGCCTGTTTTCGGCGCTTGGCGAGAGGGGCATTCTGCTTCGCCACTTCAACGACCGGCCGTTTGTGTTGCGGGCCGGCCTGCCGGGGAGCGAGGTGGAATGGCAGCGGCTCGAATCCGCTCTTGCCGAATGGGCGTCGCGGCGCGAGGATCAATCGAAGGGCTCGAAACAATGATCCATGTCTGCTCGCTGGCAAAGGTCGAGGAAACGGTGGCAAGGACCGGCGCCGACCGCATGCTGTCGCTGCTCGCCGCCGGAACCGAGGTGGTGCGACCGGCCTCGATCGCCCGGGAAAACCATCTGCATCTGGTCATGCACGACATTGTGGTGGCGCAGGACGGCATGACCATGCCGGGCGAGGAGCATGTCCGCGACGTGCTCGATTTCGCCCGCCGCTGGGATCGGGCGAAGCCCATGGTCGTGCATTGCTATGCCGGCATCAGCCGCTCGACCGCTTCGGCCTACATCATCGCCGCCGCACTGTCGCCGAAACGCGACGAAGCCGAACTGGCCCAGACGTTGCGGGCGCTGTCGCCCTCGGCGACGCCCAATCCGCGGCTCATTGCCGTGGCCGACGCGCTGCTGGAGCGCAATGGCCGGATGATCGAGGCGATCCAGTCGATCGGGCGCGGCGCCGACGCGTTCGAAGGCACACCGTTCGAGCTGAAGATCATGGGCTAGCGGTGCCCATGCATCGCTGTAGGACTATCGAGTGCCTTCATTCGCCCAATCTTCGTGCCCGTGGCGTACCCGCACAATGAACACGTCGCCGTCGACTTCTATCCGGTAGACGACAAGATGGGCTTTGAAGGGATGGATACGCATTGGTGGCGACAATTCAAGCCGCTCCCGTGCCATTCGGGGACTGGCAGCGATCAGATCAAAGATCGCGAACAACTCGTCATGATACTGTCTAGCCTGCACAGCACCGAACAGGCGCACCCCTTTGCTCGGCAATACCGATGATGTCCTCTTCCGCGGCTAAAGAAAGGCGAAATCCCATTACCCGTTGCCGGGTGACTTTCCAGCGCGCTTGACTGCCTCAGTAAAGAGCGCGTCCCTGGATCGATTGCCGATGCCACTCTTCAATCCGTCATCGACAAAGCGTTGCATGGCGGCAATGTTGTCGTTGCGCTCCTGATCCCGACGGATCAAATCGCGGACATAGTCGCTCGCGTTGGCGTAGCGACCCGTTTCGGTTTGCGCCTCAACCCAATCCTTCATCGGATCAGGCAATGATACGTTCATTGTTGCCATATCGGCCTCCATATCCCGCGCAGTTCATTTTGGCAAAGTTTGTCAAAAATCCAGATGCGGGGTTAGTGTCTCAGTTCAAGGCGGACTGCCGAGTCTCGAAAGCGTCGCTGAAATTCAAACTGAGACACTACTGATGCGGGAGTGTTTTGCGAAGGCGCGATTGTGACTTAGGCGCCTATTTCAGCCAGTCGGCGAGCTTCGCCTTGCGCACATCCCGCAGCAGGCTGATGAAACCGTCGGCCTGATGCTCTGCCGTCAGCCGGCCCTTTTCCGCCGTCGCAATGCTGGCGTCGCCGACCACGCCGTTCGGGTTGAGATCGGTGGCGATCCAGGCAAAGGCGTGGGTGCCGGTGTGGCGCAGCAGCGAAAATTCCTTCTCGGCCCTGGCGACATTGGAAACGAAATTGTCGGCCTTGGCCATGTCGACGAGGTCCGGCCGGAAATGCAGCATCAGCGAGGTCTCGACATCGCCGCCATGGATGCCGTGGCGGTCCTCGAGTTCGGTGTACATGCCGGCCGGGCGGCCAAAGCGCTGCCAGCTCGTCTTCACCGCCAGCATCTTTTCGCGCACCCGCAATTCGCGCGTGATGATGCCCATGATCTCTTCATTGCCGCCATGCGAATTGACGACGATGAGTTTGCGCACCCCGGCGCGCGCGATCGACATGCCAAGCTCGGTCCAGGCCTCGACCAACGTCGTTGCCGGCAGAGTGAGCGTGCCCGGCGCATGCAGGTGCTCGTTCGACTTGCCCACCGCCTGGACCGGCAGGATGCGGATGTCGAGATCGTCGGGCAGGCGGGCGATCACCGTGTCGAGCATGCCGTTCATGATCGAGGTGTCGGTCGAGACAGGCAGATGCGGTCCATGCTGCTCGATCGCGGCCACCGGCAGAACGGCGATCGTCGCCTCCGGATCGATCGAGGCGTATTCGGTTGTCCGGTAGTCTCCCCACCAGACGCGTCTTTTTGCAGCGGTCATGTCATGCCTCTTCGATGAACGGTGAGACCTAGCGCGGCACAGGCCTGCTGTCGATCACCCGGCAGCGATGACCTCGACCTCGACCTTGAATTGCGGACGGGCAAAGCCGGAAACGATCATCAGCGTCGAGGCCGGCGCCGGGCTCGAAAACAGCCGGTCACGGACATCCATATAGGGGCGCAAATGGGCGCGGTCGGTGACATAGGCGTTGATGCGCACGATGTCCCCGAGCCCCAGCCCGGCCTCGCCGAGGATAGCCTCGATGTTGCGGAAGCAGAGTTCGGCCTGGGCGCCGGCGTCCTCGGGAATCTGGTCGTCCGCCGTGATCGCCACCTGGCCCGAGCACAGCACCAGCCGCTTGCCCGCCGGCACTTCGACGCCGTGGCTGTAGCGGGCAAAGGGTGGCTTGATCGACTTCGGGGTGAGGAATCTGAACATGGCAATCTCCTGGATGCCGTCAGCCTAAGGCCGTATTCACTACAGCTTCAAGATGGCTTGGGATGTCGCTGGTGCGATTGTGGACAGGCGTTCAAAAAATAGGCACGATGCCTTCGGTGCAGCACGACCTTTCCGGCTTTCGCAGATGGCTGTGGTGCAGGCGGGCGGGTTCCGGCGCGAGCCGCCGGTGGCATGTGTCTTGCTTCTTGAATCTTTGGTGTCGAGCCTGGCGCGTGGCGCCGGAGCAAACAGAGGGTGGTTGTCGATGTATGCAAAACGGAAGATCTCGGTAGCGGCGGCGGCCCTGCTGGCGGCCGGCACGCTGGGGGCCGCGGCGAATGAAAAAGTCACCTTCGGCACCAACTGGTTGGCCGAGCCGGAACATGGCGGTTACTATCAGGCCGTGGCGGACGGCACCTATGCCGCCTGCGGCCTCGATGTCACCATCATGCAGGGCGGACCGCAGGTCAGCGGCCGGCCGATGCTGCTTGCCGGCAAGATCGATTTCTACATGGGCGGCAACTTGCTGTCGGCTTTCGACGCCGTCCAGCAAGGCATTCCGATGCGCGTGGTGGCGGCCGATTTCCAGAAGGACCCACAGGTCATCATGTCCCATCCCGGCGAGGGGCTGGACAAATGGGAGGACCTGAAGAACGCCGACCAGTACATACTGGGTGACGAAGGCGTGCAGACCTTCTTCCAGTGGATGGTCACCGCACTCGGCTTCGACGCCGCCAAGCGCGCGCCCTACACCTACAACACCGCTCCCTTCCTCGCCAACAAGAAGTCGATCCAGCAGGGCTACGTCACCTCGGAGCCGTTCGCGGTCAAGAAGGAAGGCGGCTTCGTTCCGAACCAGTTCCTGCTCGCCGACTATGGCTGGGACACCTACTCGACGACGATCGAGGTGATGCAGGACACGATCGACAAGAAGCCGGAGGTGGTCCAGTGCTTCGTCGATGGCTCGGCCAAGGGCTGGTACAAGTACCTCTACGGCGACAACAAGGCCGCCAACGACATGATCAAGAAAGACAACCCTGACATGAGCGACGAGCAGATTGCTTTCTCGATCGAGCAGATGAAGAAGTTCGGCCTTGCCGATTCCGGTGATACCGAGAAACTCGGCATCGGCGCCATGACCGACGCGCGCATCAAGAGTTTCTATGACAAGATGGTCAAAGCCAAGGTTACGCCGGAAGGCATCGACACTACGAAGGCCTACACGCTGGCCTTCGTCAACAAGGGCGTCGGGCTCGACCTGAAGAAATAGGCCAGCCTGAGCATGATAGGGGAAAAGGTGGCGCGAGCGCCGGCATCGGACGTCGCTCCGACCTTGCTGGCGCTGCGCGGCGTCGGCAAGGTGTTTTCCAACGGCGTGACGGCGCTGAGCAATGTCGACCTGACGATCCGGGAAGGCGATTTCCTCAGCCTGCTCGGGCCGTCCGGTTGCGGCAAGTCGACGGCGCTACGGCTGATCGCCGGCCTGTCGACGCCGACCTCCGGCGTGCTTGACTGGCGCGGCGGCGGCTCGCTCGACCGCGCCAATATCGGCTTCGTCTTCCAGGAGCCGACGCTGCTGCCCTGGGCCAGCGTCTTCGACAATGTCTGGCTGCCGCTCAGGCTGAAAGGCATTTCCCGCCCCAAGGCCGCCCCGGCGATCACGCAAATGCTGGCGCGGGTTCACCTGACCGGCTTCGAAGACGCCGTGCCGCGCGAACTGTCGGGCGGCATGAAGATGCGCGTCTCGATCGCGCGCGCCATGGTGACCAAGCCGCGCGTGCTGCTGATGGACGAACCGTTCGCGGCACTCGACGAGATCACCCGTTTCAAGCTCAACAACGACCTTCTGGAGCTGTGGCAGGACGAACGCTTCACCGTCGTCTTCGTCACCCACAGCGTTTTCGAAAGCGTGTTTTTGTCCAACCGGGTCGTCGTCATGGCGGCGCGGCCGGGCCGGGTGTTCGACGAACTCGCCATCGAGGCGGCCTATCCGCGCGACGAGGCGTTTCGCACCTCGCCGGACTATGCAGCCCTTTGCCGTCAGGCCTCCGACGTGCTGGTCAATGCCATCAATTCAACAGCGGGCCCGCATCATGACGGTCATTGACGGCACGTTGAAACTCGACCCCGAGGAAGCGCGCCGTGTGCGCCAGGAGCGGCTCGAGCGGGTCGGCCGCTGGCTGCTGCCGCTGGCGATAATGATCCTGGCGATCTGGCTGTGGGACCGCATCTGCGTCTGGAACGAGATCCCGCAATATATCCTGCCGCGCCCCGGCGTCGTGCTGCAGACGCTCTACAACGATGCCGGCCTGCTGTTCTCCTCGCTGCTGGTCACCTTGCGCATCACCTTTCTCAGCCTGGCCTTGGCGGTCATCGGCGGCGTCGGCCTGTCGGTGCTGTTCGCGCAATCGAAATGGGTGGAGATGTCGTTCTTCCCGTTCGCTATCGTGCTGCAGGTGACGCCGATCGTGGCGATCTTTCCGCTGATCAACATCTATGTGAACAACCAGACGACCAAGCTTCTGCTGTGCGCCTGGATCGTCGCCTTCTTCCCGATCCTGTCCAACACCACGCTCGGCCTGAATTCGGTCGACCGCAATCTGCGCGATCTGTTCAAGCTCAATGGCGCGACGCGCTGGCAGCAGTTGCGCTATCTCAGGCTGCCGGCGGCGATGCCCTATTTTCTCGGCGGGTTGAAGATCGCCGGCGGCCTGTCGCTGATCGGCGCCGTGGTGGCCGAGTTCGTCGCCGGGGCCACCGGCCAGTCGTCGGGGCTCGCCTCGCGCATCATCGAGGCCGGCTACCGGCTGAACGCGCCAAGACTGTTCGCGGCGCTGTTCCTGATCTCGCTGACCGGCATTCTCATCTTCCTCGTGCTGTCGCTGATTTCGCATCTTATTCTCAGGCGCTGGCACGAAAGCGCGCTGAAGCAGGAGCGGTAGTGCCTTGATTCCGGACTCAGCTTCATACCGGCTTGCCAATGCCCGCGTTCACCGGTCACTGATGTCGGGTCTTGCCGCGACTTACGACAATGACGGTTTCACGCTGGTCGACATTGCTATTGCCGACGGCAAGATCTCCAGCATTGCGGCGCATGGCAAATCGAAGGCACCGACGGAGGCTATCGATCTTGCCGGTCGTATCGTGCTGCCGTGCTTCGTCGACTGCCACACCCATATCGACAAGGGCCATATCTGGCCGCGAAAGCCCAATCCCGACGGCACATTCATGGGCGCGCTCAATGCCGCGGGCGCCGACCGCGCCGCGCGCTGGAGCGCCGAGGACCTGGCCAAACGCATGGATTTCTCGCTGCGCTCGGCTTACGCGCATGGCACCAAAGCGCTGCGCACCCATCTCGACAGCGTCGCGCCGCAGGAGGAAATCTCCTGGCCGGTGTTCGAGGCGGTGCGCGAGGCCTGGCGCGGCCGCATCGAGTTGCAGGGCGCCTGTCTGCTCGGCATCGAGGGCGTGCGCGACAAGAAGTGGTTCGACAGGCTGGCGAAACGGGTGGCCGCGGCCAAGGGCGTGCTCGGCGTCGTCACCTATATGGTGCCGGACCTGGAAGAACTGCTCGATCATGTCTTCGCGCAAGCGATCAAGCATGGACTCGATCTCGATTTCCATGCCGATGAGACCGACGACATTGCGGCGATCTCGCTGAAGAAGATCGCCGAGGCAGCACTATGGAATGGTTTCGAAGGCAAGATCCTCGTCGGCCATTGCTGTTCGCTGGCGCGGCAGCCCGATCTCGAGGTGCTGGACACGCTGGACAAGGTGGCGAAGGCCGGGCTGGCGGTGGTGTCGCTGCCGATGTGCAATCTCTATCTGCAGGATCGGCGCGGGGACCAGACCACGCCGCGTTGGCGTGGCGTGACGCTGCTGCACGAGATGAAGGCGAGGGGCATTCCTGTCGCCGTCGCTTCCGACAACACGCGTGATCCATTCTACGCCTATGGCGATCTCGACATGCTGGAGGTCTACCGCATGGCGACGCGCATCCTGCATTTCGATCATCCGGTCGCCGACTGGCCGCAAGCGGTCACTGCCACGCCGGCCAAGGTGATGCGGCTCGATGGTTTTGGCACGCTTGCGGCCGGCGGCGATGCCGATTTCATCCTGTTCAAAGGTCGAAGCTGGACGGAATTGCTGTCGCGGCCCGAATCGGATCGCATCGTCGTGCGCGGCGGCCGCGCGATCGAGCGGCAATTGCCCGACTATGCCGAACTCGATGAACTGATGGTGGAATGATGGACGTTTCGGCGCTCAAACGCGATCTCGACGGGCTGAAACTCGACGACAATCCGGCCATCGTCCAGCAGAAGAGCCGCGATTTCTACTGGTACAGCCCGGTGCTGAAACAGCAGCTCGACCATGTCACCGGCGACCTGATCGTGACGCCGAAGACCGAGGCCGAGCTGATCCGCGTGCTCGCCGCCTGTCATCGGCATGGCGTGCCGGTGACGCCGCGCGGCAGCGGCACCGGCAATTACGGCCAGGCGATGCCATTGTCAGCCGGCGTGGTGCTCAATCTTGCCGAGATGAACGAGATCAAGTCGATCGCGCCGGGGCGCGTGGTGACGGGGCCTGGTGCTATTCTGGCCGATATCGACAAGGCTACACGCGCGCATTCCGGGCAGGAGCTCAGGCTCTCGCCCTCGACCTACAACACCGCCTCGATCGGCGGCTTCATCGCCGGCGGCTCTGGCGGGGTCGGCTCGATCAATTTCGGCGGGTTGCGCGATTTCGGCAATGTGCTGCGCCTGCGCGTGGTGACGATGGAGGCAGAGCCGAAGGCGCTCGAACTCACCGGCGAGGATCTGCACAAGGTGACCCACGCTTACGGCACCAACGGCATCATCACGGAAGTCGAGATGCCGCTGACGGCGGCCTATGAGTGGATCGATGTCATTGTCGGCTTCGATGCCTTCATGGACGCGGCGCGCTACGGCAATGCGCTGGCCTGCCAGGACGGCATCCTGACCAAGCTGATCACGCCGATCGCCGCACCCGTGCCGCAGCTTTATTTCAAGCGCCACCAGAAGTTTTTCAGGGAGGGCCAGAGCATTTGCGTCGTCATGGTGGCGCAGCATGGGCTGGATGCGTTCCTCGCCTTCACCCGGCGCGCTGGCGGCGAGGTGGTCTTCAACGCCGCGACCGCGACGCCCGAAGAGAAAAAGGGTCTGCCGCCGGCCTATGAGCTGGCCTGGAACCACACCACGCTGAGGGGACTGCGCGTCGATCCCGACATCACCTATCTGCAGTCGCTCTATCCGTTTCCCAATCAGCGTGGCGCTGGTCGAGAAAATGGACGCGATGTTTCCCGGCGAAGTGTTTTCGCATCTCGAATTCGTGCGGCTGGACGGCAACATCACCTGTTTCGGCCTGCCGCTGGTAAAATTCACCACCGAGGCGCGGCTCGACGAGATCGTTCGCCTGCATGAGAAAAATGGCTGCCCGATCTTCAACCCGCATCGCTACACGCTGGAGGAGGGTGGCATGAAGCAGACGGATGCCGTGCAACTCGCCTTCAAGCGCGAGACCGACCCGCAAGGCCTGCTCAATCCCGGCAAGATGATCGCCTGGGAAAATCCGGACTATGATTATCGCTCGGGCCGCACTTTCTTGTTCAAGGGGCTGCAGAGGGCGGGGTGATGCAATGACGAACGCGTGGCTTGGCGCTGACCTGCGGGATGTCCTCCCGTGAACATCCTTGTCCTCTACGCTCACCCGGTCGAGACCAGCTTCAATGCCGGCCTGCACCGGTTGATCGTCGAGCGGCTGACGGCGGCGGGCCATGATGTCGATGATTGCGACCTCTACGCCGAGGATTTCGACCCGCGGCTGATGCGCCAGGAGAGGCTGGATTATCACAACCAGCGGGGCGCCGCGGACCCGGCGGCGCCTTATGTCGAGCGACTGCTGCGTGCCGAGGCGCTGGTGCTTTCCTATCCGGTCTGGAACTACGGCTTTCCGGCGATCCTCAAGGGTTTTTTCGACCGCGTCTTCCTGCCCGGCGTGTCGTTCAGGCTGGTCGACGGCAAGGTGCAGCCGTCCCTGCACAACATCCGTAAGGTCGCGGCCGTCACCACCTATGGCGGCAGCCGGTTCCGTGCCATTGTGATGGGCGATCCGCCACGCAGGCTGATCAAGCGCATGCTGCGCGCCACCGTAAAGCCCGGCGCGCCGGTGACCTACCTCGCGCACTACGCGATGAACCTGTCGACTGACCAAATGCGAAAATCCTTCATGACGAAGGTTGCGGCGAGCATGGATGCATTCTGATGCGGGTCCTCGTGGTCTATTGCCATCCGGTGCCGGAAAGCTTTTGCGCCGCGATCCGCGACACCGCTCTGGATGTGCTCAAGGCCAAGGGTTGGGAGGTGCGGCTGCTCGACCTCTATGCCGAGAAATTCGACCCGGTGATGGGCTGCGACGAGCGGCGCTCTTACAACAATCAGGCGCCGCAGGATCCCGCGCTGAAACCGCATTTCGAACTGCTCGGTTGGGCCGAAGCAATCCTGTTCGTCTATCCGACGTGGTGGTACGGGCTGCCGGCGATGCTGAAAGGCTGGCTCGACCGGGTGTGGGCGACGGACGTCGCCTTCAAACTGCCGGTGGGCAAAGGGCGGATCAAATCGCTGATGACGCATGTCACCAAGGTCGGCGTCATCACCACCTGCGGCGCGCCGACCTGGTGGAGCGTCGTCGTCGGCCAGCCCGGGCGCAAGACCTTGCTGCGCGGCATGCGGGCGCTGTGCGCGAGGCGCTGCACGACGTTCTTCCTGGCGCATTATCTGATGGACGCCTCGACGCCAAAGACGCGGGCAGCGTTTCTGGCGAAGGTGCGGATGAAGCTGGAAAGGTTTTGAGGAATTAGCGTCCTTCTCCCCGTTCAACGGGGAGAAGATGCCGGCAGGCAGATGAGGGGCGGCGCGAACGTTTGCCTTATTCTGGGGCGCTGGCGCGGCCCCTCATCCGACCCTATCGGGCCACCTTCTCCCCGTGAAACGGGGAGAAGGACGAGGGCGCTACATTCTCGTCCGTTCCGCCTTCGGATCATACATCGGCTTCAGCGAGGCTTCCGCCGCAAACCGCTCGCCGGCGATCTCGATCTCGTAGGACGAGGCCAGCACATCGGCCTCGCTCTCGCCCTGGCACGGCACATAGCCGAGCCCGATCGCGCCGCCGAGATGGTGGCCGTAATTGCCCGAGGTGATCGGGCCGACGATCTTGCCGTCGCGCAGGATGGCTTCATTGTGGAAGAGCAGGGGCTGCGGGTCTTTCAACCGGAACTGCACCAGCCGGCGGTTCAATCCGGCCTCCTTCTTCTTCAGCACCGCATCGCGGCCGATGAAGTCGCCCTTGGCCGTCTTCACCGCGAAGCCGAGGCCGGCTTCCAGCACATTGTCCTCGTCAGTGATGTCGTGGCCGAAATGCCGAAAGGCCTTTTCGATGCGGCAGGAATCCAGAGTGTGCAGGCCGCAGAGTTTCAGCCCGACATCGGCGCCCGCCTCGTCGATCGCCTCGAAGACATGGGCGGCCTGGTCGGTCGAGACATAGAGCTCCCAGCCGAGTTCGCCGACATAGGTGACGCGGTGGGCGCGGGCGAGGCCCATGCCGATCTCGATCTCCTGGAACGTGCCGAACGGGTTGTTCTCGTTGGAGAAGTCGTTGGGGCTGACTTTCTGGATCAGCTTTCGCGCATCCGGACCCATCAGGCAGAGCACGCTTTCCGCCGCCGTGACATCGGTGATGACGACGAACTCCTCGCCGACATGCCGGCGCAGCCAGGCCAGATCGCGCTGCAGCGTGGCGCCTGGGACGACGAGGAAGTAGGCGGTGTCCGACAGGCGCGAGACCGTGAGATCGCTCTCGATGCCGCCGCGCTGGTTGAGCATCTGGGTATAGACGATCTTGCCCGGTGCCACGTCCATGTCGTTGGCGCACAGCCTTTGCAGGAAGGCACAGGCATCGCGGCCCTCGACGCGGATCTTGCCGAACGAGGTCATGTCGAACAGGCCGACCTTGTTGCGGACCGCCAGATGTTCCTCGCGCTGGTTGTCGAACCAGTTCTGCCGCTTCCAGGAATAGCGGTATTCGCGCTCCTGGCCGTCGCGGGCGAACCAGTTGGCGCGCTCCCAGCCGGCGACCTCGCCGAACACGGCGCCGCGCGCCTTCAGGTGCTCATGCAGGGGTGAGCGGCGTACACCGCGCGACGTCGCCATCTGCCGATAGGGGAAATGGTCTGCATAGAGCAGGCCGAGCGTTTCGGAGACGCGCTGCTTGAGATAGCGGCGGTTCTTCTGGAATGGCTGGGCACGGCGGATGTCGACTTCCCAGAGGTCGAACGGCGCTTCGCCATCGTTGATCCACTGCGCCAGTGCCATGCCGGCGCCGCCGGAGGAGACGATGCCGATCGAATTGTAGCCGGTCGCCATCCAGTAGCCGGACAGTTCCGGCGCCTCGCCGAGATAGTAGCGGTCGTCCGGGGTAAAACTCTCGGGGCCGTTGAAGAAGGTGTGGATGCCGGCGGTGGCCAGCATCGGCATGCGGTTGACGCCCATTTCGAGGATCGGTTCGAAATGGTCCATATCCTCCGGCAATTGGTCGAAGCAGAAATCCTCGCGGATGCCGTCCATGCCCCATGGCTTGGCCACCGGCTCGAAGGCGCCGAGCATCATTTTGCCGGCGTCTTCCTTGTAGTAGGCGCATTCGTCGGGAACGCGCAGCACCGGCAAGCGGGAGAGGCCGGGGATAGGCTCGGTGACGAGGTAGAAATGCTCGCAGGCGTGCAGCGGAATGGTGACGCCGTTCTGGGCGCCGAGTTCGCGGGCCCACATGCCGGCGCAGTTGACGATAATGTCGGCCTCGATCATGCCCTTTTCGTTGCCCTGCGCCCAGGACACGCCGGTGACGCGGCCGTTCCTGGTATGGACTTTGGTGACCTTCACATTCTCGACGATGGCAGCACCCCGCTGGCGCGCGCCCTTGGCTAGAGCCATGGCGATGTTGGCGGGGTCGCACTGGCCGTCGAGCGGCAGATGCACGGCGCCGACGACGTCGGAGACGTTGAGATGTGGATACATCTCTTTGACTTCATTCGGCGAAATCTCGCGCACGTCGACATCGAAGGCACGCGCCAGCGATGCCTGCCGGTAGATCTCGTGCTTGCGCTCCTCGGTGAGCGCGACCGTGATCGAGCCGACCTGGCGCATGCCGGTGCCGACCTCGGTCTCGGCTTCCAGCTTGACGTAGAGGTCGGCCGAATATTTCGCCAGCCGCGTCATGTTCTGCGAGCCGCGCAACTGGCCGATCAGGCCGGCGGCATGCCAGGTCGTGCCCGAGGTCAGCTGCTTGCGCTCCAGAAGCACGATGTCGGTCCAGCCGAGCTTGGCCAGGTGATAGGCGACCGAACAGCCGGAAACGCCACCGCCGATGATCACTGCCCTCGCTTTGGTAGGAATGGCCTTGGTGGGTATGCTCTTGGTCATGCGGCCTCGCGGCGATAGCTGGAAGCAAAACGGCGCAGCCGAGCGGCCGCCTCCTGCAGTACGGGCTCGGGCTGGCAGAGACTGATGCGGATGTGGCCGGCGGCGGCTTCGCCGAAGCTGGAGCCGGGCATCACGCCGACCTTCTCCTGGTCGAGGAGGGCCCAGGCGAATTTTTCGTCATCCGGTTCGACATCGGATATGTCGAGCATGACATACATGCCGCCTTCGGAACCGCGCACGCTGACATTGTTCATGCCGCGCACGGCATCCAGCAGGACGGTGCGGCGCGCCGCGTAGCGCTCGGCGATCTCCTTGACGCCGTAACGGTTCTCGAGTGCCTCGGCGCAGGCGATCGAGATGAAGGCCGGCAGGCCGTATGTCGTCACCAGATTGAGGTTGATGAGCAGCGTAATCATATCCTGCGGACCGGTCAGCCAGCCCATGCGCCAGCCGGTCATGCCATGGCTCTTGGACATGGAATTGATGACCAGCGTGCGCTCGGCCATGCCGGGTAGCGAGCGTGGCGAGGCATGCTCGCCGCCGCCCAGCGTCCAGTAGACCTCGTCCGACAGCAGCCAGAGATCATGCTCGCGGCAGATTTCGGCCAGCTGTTCCAGCCGCTCGCGCGAATAGACCGCACCTGTCGGGTTGTTCGGCGTGTTGATCAGGATGGCGCGCGTGTTGGGCTTGAGTGCCGCGCGGATCATGTCCGCGCGGGGCTGAAAACCGTCTTCGGCCGGCGTCTCGACGACGGTGAAACTCGCGCCGGCGGCGCTGAATGTGTTGGGATAGGTGGCATAGTACGGCGCCACGACGATGGCATGATCGCCCTGGTCGAGAACGGCCTGCACGGCCGCATAAAGGGCCGCCTGGCCACCCGGCGTGGCGATGACTTGATCGGGCGTCGTCTCGACGCCGGTGCAGGCGCTGGAGGCGGCCGCCATTGCCTGGCGCAGGCGCGGCAGGCCGGGAAGCGGCGTGTAATGGTGATTGCTGCCGCGAACCGCGGTTACGCAGGCCTCGATCGTTTGCGAGGGCGTGTCGAAGTCGTGATCGCCGACCGACAGCATGATGATGTCCTCGCCGGCTTCCTTGCGGGTCCAGGCGGCGAAATGAACCTCCCAGCCATCCTTGCCCGAAGGCACGATGCCGGAGATGCGAGACGATGGTCTAGGCATGCAAAACCCCCGAAATTTCGTAACCGTCCTGCTGCAGCCGATCGCGCAGCGCGGCAATGTGCGGCGGTCCGACTTCGCAGCAGCCGCCGACGATGTCAGCACCTGCCTCCACCCAGCCGATCGCTTGCTCGGCATAGGCGTCTGGGCCGAGGTCGTGGCGGGCGTGCAGCACATCGACGGTACCGCCGTGCTTGAGCGCTTCCGTGGAGGTGAAGCCATTGGCATAGGCGCCGACCGGGCCGCCGAGGTCGATCAGTTCAGGCAAGGCGGCGGCGATCGCTTCCGGCCGGCAGCAGTTGAGCAGCCGCGCCGCTATCGGCAGGCCATCGAGCGCGCTTGCCGCGGCGGCTATTGTTTCACCGCTGCGCAGCCGCGGCGCGCCGTGATCGGCGAGCGTCCACGACACCCAGACCGGCTTGCCGCTTTCCGATGCCGCGGTGACGGCCGCGCGCGCCTCATCGGCAGAGGCCATGGTTTCGCAGAGGAAGAGATCGATGCCATCCGCCTGCTCGGCAACGATGCGGCGGTAGATGTCGAGCGTCTCCTGGTAAGAGATGGTCAGCGCAGGGGCGTAGCTGCCGAAAAGCGGCGACAGGCAGCCGGCGATCGCTGCGTCGCCGGCTGCGTCACACGCTTGCCGGGCCAATTCGATGCCGCGCTTCTGCAACGGCTTGAACAGGTCCTCGGCACCCTCGCGCGCCAGGCGCTCAGGTGTCGCCGAATAGGTATTGATGGTGATCACGCGGGCGCCGGCGCGGATGAATTCGGCATGCAGGTCGCGCACCAGATCGGGTTCGTCGATCAGGACCCTGGCCGACCACAACGGCGTCGGCTCGGATTTGCTGCGCCGGACCAGTTCCTGGCCCATGCCACCATCGGTGAGGATGACATTCTTCATGCGCGCAGCCTCTCGTTCCTGGGATCCCAGAGCGGCTCGTCCTTCTGCACGACCGCCTGGAAACGGTCGCCGAAGATTTCGACCTCGACGGAGGTGCCTGGCTCGGTCAAATCCACGCGCAGCATGCCGAGCGCGATCGACTTGTCGATGCGATGGCCCCAGCCGCCTGACGTGGTCTCGCCGACGATCTGGCCGCCATGCCACAGCGTCGACATGTAGGGCGCGTCGCAATCACCGGGGTTTTCGACGACCAGCGTGACGAAGCGCTTCTTCACGCCTTGCTGCTTCTCGTTCTGCAGTGCTGCCTTGCCGCGGAAATCGGGCTTCTCCCATTTGACGAAGCGCTCGAGCCCGCCCTGCAGGATGGAATAGTCGGTCGACAGATCGCCCTTCCAGGCGCGGTAGCCCTTCTCCAGCCTGAGCGAATCCAGCGCGTACATGCCGAACGGCTTCAGTCCATGCTTCTGCCCGGCCGCCCAGATGGCGTCGAAGATGGCGGCGGTGTCACCGATCTTGGTGTGGATTTCCCAGCCGAGTTCGCCGGCAAAGGAGACGCGCACCAGCTTGGCCCAGCGGCCGGCTATCCTGGTTTCCTGATGCGTCAGCCACGGTAGGGCGAGGTCGGCGTCGCAGACATCGGCGAGGATTCTTCGCGAATTTGGGCCGGCCAGGATCTGAGTGGAATAGTCCTCGGTGCGGTCGGCTAGCGTGAAGGCCGCATCCCCGGGCATGCGAGACTTCAGCCATTCGAAATCATGCCATTGCGCGACCGCAGCGGTGATCAGCGTCATCTGGTCCTCGCCGTGGCGCACGACCGACATTTCGGTGACGATGCGGCCCTTGTCGTCGGCGAAATAGACGAGACCGATGCGGCCGGGCTTCGGCACCAGGCCTGTGACCTGCAGGCTTAGCCATTCGGCGGCGCCGGGGCCTTCGAGGTTGAAGCGCGAGAAACCCGGCAGGTCGAGTATGCCGGCGGCGTCACGCACGGCCAGGCATTCTTCGCGCACGCGATGCTGCCAGGGTCCGTCGCGGCGGAAGGTCAGTGTTGCTCCCTCCGAGATGTCGTCGCCGGGTTGCGCATACCAGGTGGCGCGTTCCCAGCCATTATAGGCGTCGAAGCGGCCGCCGAGCGCCTTTGTGCGGTCGTGGATCGGTGACAGTTTACGGTCGCGACCTTCCGGCCAGGCATGGCGCGGGAACTGGATGGCGTATTCATTGCCGTAGATTTCCATGCCCTTGGCGACGCAATAGTCTGGCGCCGAGGCAAAGGACGTAAAGCGGCGCGGATCGCAGGACCACATGTCCCATTCGGTCTGGCCCTGCGTGACCCATTCGGCCAGCACCTTGCCGGCGCCACCACCCTGGGCGATGCCGAAGGTGAAGACGCAGGCCTCGAAGGCGTTGGGCACGCCGGGCATCGGGCCGATCAGCGGGTTACCGTCCGGCGCATAGGGGATCGGTCCGTTGATGACTTTAGACAGGCCGGCGGTACCCAGGATCGGCACGCGGGCGACGGCGTCTGCCAAATAATGTTCCAGCCGGTCGAGATCGTCGGGGAAGAGTTGGAAGGAAAAATCCTCCGGCATCGGATCGCCAGGGGTGGCCCAATGCGCGCGGCAATTGCGCTCATAGGGGCCGAGATTCATGCCGGCCTTTTCCTGGCGAAGATAATAGGACGTATCGACATCGCGCAGCAGCGGCAGTTTCTTGCCTTGTTCCTTCGACCAGGCCGCCAGTTCCGGAATTTCCTCGAACAGGATGTATTGGTGGCTCATCACCATCATCGGCACCTCGCGGCCGAACATCCGGCCGACTTCGGCGGCACGATAACCGGCGGCGTTGACGACGATCTCGCAGCGGATCTCGCCTTGCGGCGTGGTCACCACCCATTCGTCCTTCTCACGGCGCACCCCGGTGACGGGACAGAAGCGGATGATTTTCGCCCCAAGGTCACGCGCGCCCTTGGCCAGCGCCTGGGTCAATTGCGCCGGGTCGATATCGCCGTCGCTCGGGTCATAGAGCGCGCCCTTCAGGTCGTGCGTCTCGATGAAGGGATAGCGGCGCTTGATCTCGTCGACGCCGACCACGTCGATATCCATGCCCTGATAGCGGCCCATGCCCTTGGCGCGCTGGAATTCCTGCATGCGCTCTTTTGTATGGGCAAGGCGCAGCGAGCCGGTGACGTGGTAATTCATGGGATAGTCGACCGCGTCGGCGAGGCCGCGGTAAAGCTCGGTGGAATAGCGCTGCATGTTCATCAGCGACCAGGACGAGGAGAAGGTCGGCACATTGCCGGCGGCATGCCAGGTCGAGCCCGATGTCAGCTCGTTCTTCTCCAGGAGCACGCAATCGGTCCAGCCTGCCTTGGCGAGATGATACAGCGAGGAGGTGCCGACGACGCCACCTCCGATGATCACCACGCGCGCCGTGCTCGGCAAACCCGCCATGTTCTTCTCCCAGACCGAAGCGCGTCGCGCTTCTATTTCTTGTTTTGATGCATGTCGTTATCCCAAAACCGCTGCACACTTTTGGGCGACATGCATTTCAATAAACCGGCGGCGAAACCACCCAGATGACAACCGCCGGCTCGGTGCCTGGATTGCGCCAGCGATAGGGCTTGCCTTCGAAGCGGAAGGAATCGCCTTCGCCGAGCCGGTGCCAGACGCCAGCTATCTCGATCTCGAAAATACCCGAGGCGAGATAGCCGGCTTCCTCGGTCGGCCGCAGCTGCTCGGTCTTCATCTGCGCGCCCGGCGCGAAGATCGAGCGCACCATCTCGAAGCTACCACCGAGATCGGGCGACAGGAGTTCTTCCACCAGGCCGGTCTCGCTGGTGCCAAGGGTGCGGCGCCTGCCGGCGCGCACCACCACGCCGCGCTCGCTTTCGACCGGCACGTCATGGCTGAAGAACAGGCTGATCGGCACACCGAACAGTTCGGCGAACGCCCTGAGATCGCTGAGCGACGGCGTCGACAGGCCGCGTTCGACCTGGCTGACCCAGCCGACCGAACGGCCGAGTTTGAGCGCGATTTCGGCGAGCGTCAGCCCGCGTGCCCGGCGCAGCGCGCGGATATCGCTGGCCAGCACGCGTTCGTCAGGTCCCTGCAATGTTCGTGCGGTAGGAGACGCCAAAACGCTCACTTCATGAAAATTTCAATCCGAATTTCATGAGAAATCAAGCTCATGAAAAAATCAAGTAGATTTTCACCAATGCTCAAGATTTGCTTGCAGGATTTTGACGGTTCATGCAAAGGCTCCGCCGCGAGCGGCGAGTGGGGACGTCCGATCGACGCAATGGCTAAGGGACGGCCCATGTTGGAAAAGAAGGCTCGAATCGCGGATGAGGCCGAGATTGTCGACGAGGCGATCGTGTCGCGCCGTTCGGTGCGCGCGTTTTTGCCCGACATGATCGACGACAACACCGTTCGCGACATTCTGGCGGTTGCGGCACGCGCGCCGTCCGGCACCAACATGCAGCCATGGCGGGTCTACGTCACCAAGGGTGAGACCAAGCAGCAGATATCGGATGCCATTCTGAATTCCGGTATCCGCGCCGAAAAGGCCGACTGGGACGAGTATCGCTACTATCCCACCCAGTTCTTCGAACCTTATCTGACGCGGCGACGCGCCAACGGTTTCGGCCTCTACGGCGCGCTCGGCATCGGCCGCCGCGAGGTCGACAAGATGCGTGCCCAGCACGACCGCAACTTCGTCTTCTTCGACGCGCCCGTCGGCATGATCTTCACCATCGATCGCCGCCTCAACCAGGGCTCGTGGATCGACTACGGCATGTTCCTGCAGAACATCATGGTCGCGGCGCGGGGCAGGGGCCTGCACACATGCCCGCAGGCGGCCTTCGCGCCCTACCACCGGCAGATCCGGCCGGTGCTCAACATTCCCGACGAGGAGATCGTCGTCTGCGGCATGGCGCTCGGCTATGAGGACACCTCCAAGCCGGAAAACGGCTTCCGCACCGACCGCGTGCCGCTGGAAGAGTGGGTGACGTTCAGCGAATAGAGCGGCTGCTGACTTCAGCTATTCGGTATTCATCTGCATGCCATGGCCGCTGACATGGGCGCCGTCCTGGGGCGTCAGCTTGAGGTAGGCAAGCAGCGCGCAGAGCGTGATGAGGCCCTCGATCGCGAACAGGATCCGGAAATCATTGGTCACGGCAGGCCCGCCGCCGGCCAGGAACGACAGCATGGCCGCCGCCAGGCCGACGCTGACCGCCACCGCCAGCTGCCAGAGGATGTAGTAGAGCGCGCTGAAGCGAGCGAGCTGGTCTGGGGCGATGTCGGAATAGGCGAGGTTGCCGGTCGAGGCCCATTGAACAGACCGAAAGACGCCGAAAGCAAAGATATAGCCAAGCACGATCCACACCGGCGTGGTCGCCTGCATCAAGGCGAAGCCGGCGACCATGGCGGCAACGACAGGCGTGTTGAAGACCAGGACGCGGCGGAAGCCGAACCGGTTGAGGACGCGCGGCATGAAGAAACGCATGATCACCGAGCCGAGCGCGGCAACGAAGGTCAGCGATCCCGCCTGCACCGCGCTCATGCCGAAGCCGAGCTGGAACAGCAGCGGCAGCAGGAAGGCGACGGAACTCAGCCCGATCGTGTCCAGCCCGCCGCCGGTGAGGAACGAGATGCGGAAGGTGCGGATGCGCAGGAGCTTGAGATCGAGCAGGGGATTGGGTACGCGCAGGCAGTAGAGCGAGGCAATCGACAGGATGATGACCGCCAGCGCCAGTTCGCCGGCAATCATCCCGCCGCCGGCGTCTTTGGCGGCAAGCGAATCCATGCCGAACACCAGCAGGATCATGCCGCTGCCGACCAGCAGGAAGCCTGGAAAATCGAACCGCGTGCGAACGGGCTTGGTCATGGTCGGGAAGAGCGAGGCGGCAAGGACTGCCGCCGCCAGCGCGAACGGCACGTTGATGAAGAAAATCCAGCGCCAGGAAATGTAGGTGGTCAGAGCGCCGCCGACGAGCGGCCCGACGAGCGGCCCGGTCTGGCTTGCCACCGAGATATACATGTTGATTTTCAGCGTCCGGTTGCGCGGGAAGCTCGACAGGATGACGACCTGGCCGAGCGTGCCCATCAGTGCCCCGCCAAATCCCTGCAGCGCGCGGGCGCCGACCAGTGTCCAGATGTTATCAGACAGGCCGCAGAGCGCCGACGAGGTGGCGAACACCAGCAAGGCAAAGCAGTAGACGTTGCGCAGGCCGAAGCGGTCGGCGGCCCAGCCGCCGAGCGGCATCGAGATGATCAGGCTGGCGACATAGACGGTGATCAACAGGCCGAGCTGGCTCGGCGGGCGGGCGAGGCTTTCGCCGATGCTGGGCAGCGCCGTCACCACGACATTCTGGTCGAGGCTGGTCATGAACACGCCGCAGGCGACCGTTAGCGGCAGCAGGAGCAAGGCTCTGGCCGACACATCGGCGCGATCCGTGGCGCCGGCGGATAGTTCTGCGGTCATGGGGATGTTCGAACCAAACGAATGTGCCGAGCCTGAGACGGGATTTCTATCCCTTGGGCCGATCTGGCGGCCATGTTGTTCCACCATGGCCGCCCGCGGCGCGATTCTCTAGCGGCAGAACCGGCGGGCATTGAGGCCAGAAGCAGGGGCGAAGCGGCCATATGCCGCCACCGCCTACTGCACCTCGTAGCCGACTTCCTCGCTGGCATGGCAGAGCGCCTTCCAGAACGAACGTGCAAAGGAGCGGAAGACGTAGATGTCGAACTGGTCGGCGCCGGTGCGCTGAATCTGGGCGAAGACGTCGTGGTGAGCGGTCGACCGCCCGGCGCCGACTGGGAAGGCCGGCAGCGCGAAGTCGATGGTGAAGAATTTCGCCAGCACCCATTCGGCCTTCGGCCCCGCGATGCGGATGGCGGTGCGACCATGGGACAGGTCCGTCACCGTGCCGATGGCAGGCGTCACCGCCCTGGCAAAAGCCGCGGCCAGCCCTTCCGCCTCGTCGGCCACGGTGAATTTTCCCGGCGCGAAGCCGAACACCGATTTCACGCCGTCGCTCGAGCCCCCGCCGGCGCCGTCCGGCAGCGCCAGCCCGGTGACGCTGCGGATGGCAGCGATCAGTTTCTTCTCCTCGCCCGGCCAGGCGGCGAGCTGAACGATCGAGCCCGGCCTCGTCTCGGTCAGCAGGATCTCGACGCCATGCTCGAAATTGCCATGCGAGCCGACATGAAACTCCGGCTCGAGGGGGGATTGGCGCTCAACCATGCATGCGGGTCCCTTCCGGATCGTAGAAATGGTTGGACACGATCTCGACCGGTCCGAACCTATTGCGCAAGGGATCGGAGACATGGGCACGCGTGCCGTGTCGTGCCTTGCCGCCCTGGACCAGCGCCAGCGCGATATGTTTGCCGAGTGCCGGGGAATAGCAGCAGGCGGTGATGTGTCCGATCGATCCGTGCGGATTGGCCTCGTCCAACGCCTCGACAATGTGCGCGCCGCCACTGAGCGGCCGGTTGTCGAGCGCGATCAGGCCGACCAGTTCCAACCGATCGGACGCGATCAGGCCTTCGCGGTCCATCATCGCCGAGCCGATGAAGGGCTTCTTCTTCGACAGCATCCAGTCGAGATGCAGGTCGCGCGCAGTGGTGCGGCCGTCGATCTCCGCGCCAGTGACATGGCCCTTCTCGATGCGCATCGTGCCCAGCGCCTCGAGCCCGTAGGTGACCAGGCCGAACGGCTTGCCGGCTTCGATCAGCGCTTCCCAGACATGGGTGCCATGGCCGGCGCCGGAATAGACCTCGAAGGCCATTTCGCCGGAGAAGGAAAGCCGGCAAATCATCACCGGCACGCCTGCGATCTGGCCATGGACGATGCCCATGAAGGGCAGTGTCGCATTGTCGACCGCGGTGCCGATGACGCAGGCGGCGAGGATCTGCCTGGCTTTCGGGCCGCCGATCGCCGCACCCGCCCATTCGTCGGTCACCGAAGTGACGTGAACCTTGAGGTCCGGCCAGATCACGTCGAGGAAGTATTCCAGATGCTGCATCACCTTGCCGGCATTGGCCGTCGTGGTGGTCATAAGGAAATCCTGTTCGCCGAGCCGCCAGGTGGTGCCGTCGTCGAAAGCGAAGCCGTCCTCGCGCAGCATCAGCCCGTAGCGCGCCTTGCCGACGGCGAGCGTCGAAAACATGTTGGTGTAGACGCGGTCGAGGAACGCGGCGGCATCGGGGCCCTGCACGGCGATCTTGCCCAGCGTCGAGACATCGACGATGCCAGCACTTTCACGCGTCGCCTTGGCTTCGCGCACATAGGCCTGCTCGATCGTTTCGCCTGAAAGCCCGTAGATCATCGGCCGGTACCAGAGGCCGGCGGAATACATGGTCGCGCCATTGGCGAGGTGCCAATCATGCATCGGCGTCAGCCGCTCCGGCTTCAGGTCGCCAAAGCGCTCCGCCGCCAGCGAGCCAATCGAAACGGGCGCGAAGGGCGGCCGGAAGCGCGTCGTGCCGACTTCGGGGATCGGCTTGCCCAGCGCCTCGGCCATGATGGCGAGGCCGGGAACGTTGGAGCTCTTGCCTTGGTCGGTGGCCATGCCGAGCGTGGTGTAGCGCTTCAGATGCTCTACCGAGACGAAGCCTTCGCGGTGCGCCAGCCGGACATCCTCCGCCGTCACGTCATGCTGGAAGTCGACAAAGCTCTTGCCCTTGGCCCTGATCTCGAACACAGGCGCCGGATCGGGATCTCCGTGGACGGCTTCGACCGTGGGCAATGCCGCCGGCGTGCTCGTTCCGCCGGCCGCTGCAAGGCCGGCGGCGCGGCCTTCGGCGATGGCCTCTGCGGTGGAAAAACTGCCGGTGAAAGCGCCGGCGCCAATCCACTGCTGTGTCGGCCCATGCTGCGTCGGCTTCGGCGGCAGGAATGCCTGGCGTGCGGCATTCCATTCCGCTTTGGCGCCGGCCTGGCTGGCCAGATGAATGGTCGGCGACCAGCCGCCGGACATCAGCAGGCAGTCGGCATGGATGCTTCGCTCATCGCCGGTGAGCGCGCCGGTGACCATGTCGAAACGCTGAACCTTGACGCCGGACAGCGCCTTGCCGCCCTCGGTGGCGACCACGGCATGGCCCGCAAAGATCTCGGCCTCGGCTTCCGTGGCCAGCTTGCGCATCTCTGGCGAAAGCTCGGACCTGACGTCGGCGATGGCAACGATCGCCGCACCGGCCTTCTTCAGGGCGACGGCCGCGCGATAGGCGCTGTCATTGTTGGTGAACAGCGCGATCCGCTCGCCCGGCAGCACGCCGAACTCGTTGGCATAGCGCTCCGCCGCATGCGCCAGCATCACGCCCGGCCTGTCATTGCCGGGGAAGACCAGCGGCCGTTCGAAGGCGCCGGTGGCCAGCACCACCGATCTGGCACGGATCGCCCAATAGCGATGGCGCGGCTCGCCCTTGGCGGGCTGCTCCTTGTGGTCGCTGACCCGTTCGAGCGCGGCAAGCGTGTTGTTGTCGTAATAGCCCCACACCGTGGTGCGCGGCAAAAGCCGGACATTGTCACGGCCTTCGAGCTGGGTGACGGTGCGGCGCGCCCAATCGGCGGCCGGCGCGCCATCGATGGTTTCGTCCGACCAGTTGGTCGAGCCGCCAAAACGCGGCTCGAGATCGGCCAGCATGACGCGGGCGCCCTGATCGGCGGCGGCCTTGGCGGCCATCAGGCCGGCCGGGCCGGAGCCGACCACCAGCACGTCACAAAAAGCGTTCATGCGTTCGTAGCGGGCGGGATCCTTCGCCGATCCGGCGCTGCCCAGACCAGCGGCGCGGCGAATGAAATGCTCGCAGAACATCCAGAAATGCGTGCCTTTCAGCGGACCGATCACCGGCCCCATGAAAGTTTTGTAGTAGAAGCCGGCCGACAGGATCTTGCCGCCGAGCTGGTTGACGGCATGGATATCCCAGGCCAGGGAAGGGAAACGGTTCTGGCTGATCGCCACCAGCCCATCATGAATCTCGACCATGGTCGCTGGAATGTTAGGCTCGCGCACCTCGCCCTTCAGCACCGTCACCAGCGCGTTGGGCTCCTCGACGCCCGCGGTCAGCAGGCCGCGCGGACGGTGGTATTTGAACGAGCGGCCGAAAAGCGTGACGCCGTTGGCCAGCAGCGCTGAGGCCAGCGTGTCGCCGGCATGGCCGGTAAAGGCAACGCCGTCGAAGGTGAAGCGGATCGTCTTCAGCCGGTCGATGCGGCCGCCAGTGTCGGTGCGGCGCGGGCTCATGCCTTGTCCTCCGCCTTGCGGCGCGCGGTTGAGGCATGATCGCCGCGCACGAAGGCGACGCTCGAAATCTCATGCGTCAGCGTGTTGCGCACGACGCGCAGATGCGTGCGACAACCGCCGGAATGCTGCCAAATCTCATTGTGGTCGCCGGCCGGGTTCAGCCGGTCATAGACATAGGCGTTCCACGCCTCGAAATTCTGCGAGGCCGGGTCGGGACGTTCGCGGTTGCCGTCGCCCTGATAGGTGAATTCGATGACGTCGCGCGGGCCGCAATAGGGACAGGTGATCAACATCGAATAATCCTAATGCAGCCTGGGGTTCGCGCCCTGGCCCTTGTCGTCGATGACGAGGCCTCGGTGGAAGCGATCGAGGGTGAACGGCGCGTTGAAATCGTGCGGCTCATCCTTGGCGATGGTCCAGGCGAAGGTCCAGCCGGAGGCCGGCGTCGCCTTGAAGCCGCCGTAGCACCAGCCGCAGTTGAGATACATGCCGGGCAGGGGACCGGTGGTGATGATCGGCGAACCGTCCATCGACATGTCGCAGACACCGCCCCACGAACGCAGCATGCGCACACGCGCAAGGCCCGGAAACAGCGCCAGCATCTCGCTCATCACCTCGTCGACGATGGGCAAGTTGCCGCGCTGGGCATAGCTGTTGTAGCCGTCGATATCGCCGCCATAGACAAGGCCGCCCTTGTCGGACTGCGACATATAGAAATGGCCCATGCCGAAGGTCACGACCGTGTCGATGAAGGGTTTTAGCGATTCCGTCACGAAGGCCTGCAGCACATGGCTCTCGATCGGCATCGTCTCGATGCCGGCCAACCGCATGACACGTCCGGTGCTGCCGGCCACGGCGACCGCCACCTTCTTGGCCCTGATGTCGCCGCGCGACGTGGTGACGCCGGTGACGCGATCGCCATCGCGCAGGAAGCCGGTGACCTCGCAATTCTCGATGATGTCGACGCCGCGCCGGTCGGCGCCGCGCGCATAACCCCAGGCCACCGCATCGTGACGGGCGGTGCCGGCGCGCCGTTGCATCAGGCCGCCGACGACGGGAAAGCGTGCGTCGCTGGAGATATCGAGCGCCGGGATCAGGCGCTTGATCTGCGCCGGCGTCATCAGTTCGGCGTCGACGCCGAGATGGCGCATGGCGTTGCCGCGCCTTGCATAGTCGTCGAACTGCGCCGGCGTATGCGCCAGGTTCAGGCAGCCGCGCTGCGAGAACATGACGTTGTAGTTGAGTTCGTGCGACAGGCCCTCCCATAGCTTCATCGAATGTTCGTAGAAGCGGGTGTTGGCGGGCAACAGGTAGTTCGAGCGCACGGCCGTTGTGTTGCGGCCGACATTGCCGGAGCCGAGCCAGCCCTTTTCCAGCACGGCGACATTGGTGATGCCGTGCTCCTTGGCCAGATAGTAGGCGGTCGCCAGCCCGTGGCCGCCGCCACCAATGATGATGACGTCATAGGAAGCCTTCGGGTCCGGCTTGCGCCAAGCCGGCTTCCAGTCCTTGTTTCCCTTGAGCGCGTTCGCGAGCAGCGAAAAGGCCGAGTACTCTGCCATCATTGTCATCCGGTTCGGGCGATGCGGCAGACTATAGAGCAGGCCGCATCCGCAAAGCCAATATTGCGCCATGGCCTTTCGACTGGCCGACGCCGCGATGCGACGGCTTGCCCCACGATATGGCCGTCTTTATCAAGGACAGGCTTTTTAAATGCCGTTGCCGCCCGTGAGTCGCCAATAGTCATGCTTTTGAGATTGCTTCGCCTCCTTTTGGTTTTCACGCTGGTCATTTCGGCGTCGCCTTCGTTCGAGGCGATGGCGCAGGCGCTTGGCCAGGGCTCCATCGGCCTGATCACCGATCAGCAGAAAGTCATCCAGGGCCTGACGGCCAAGACGGACGATCTCGAGAAGAAGATGCAGCAGGACGGTGAGGACGACGCCTCGCTCGTGGACATCCGTCTGCAACTGGAGGATCTGTCGCGGGCGGCGCTGACCAGCGCGGTGGCGTTTCGTCCGCGGCTTACAGACATCAACAATCGCATCGAGGTGCTAGGCCCGCCGCCGGCCGCGGGCCAGCCGCAGGAGCCAGACATCGTGACCGGCGAGCGCCAAGCGCTGGCGTCGGAGAAGGCCGAGATCAACGCGGTCGTCGCCAGCGCGCAGAACCTGTCGATCCGCATCAGCGGGCTGATCGACAAGATCGGCAATATGCGCAGCGAGCAGTTCCGCAACTTTTTGACCAAGCGCTACGCACTGTCCGAGGCGCTGAGCCCACAGGTGTTTTCCGACGCCCGGGACGAATACGCCAACTTTTACAAGGCGGTGTCGTCCTGGCTGAGTTTCGCTTTCAAGTTCAAGTTCCAGGCCGTCCTCGCGGCAACCTTCGTGGCGCTCGGGCTGGCGCTGGTGCTGCTGGTCGGCGGCAGGCGGCTGTTCGGGCGCATATTCGAAGCCGATCCGACGGTCGAGGATCCGTCCTATCTCAGCCGCCTGTCTGTAGCCTTCTGGTCGACCTTGCTGCCGACTCTGGCGGTCGGCGTGTTCTTGGCCTCCACGGTGTTCTTTTTCAACTATTACAATGTGTTGCGCGGCGACATCGGCGTCTTCCTGAATGCGCTGGCGGCCGTCATCGCGGTGGTGTTCTGCGTCAACCGGCTGACCAATGCCGCGCTTGAGCCGCGGCTGCCGAACTGGCGGCTCATTCCCGTCCAAACCGGCCCGGCGCGCTGGCTGGTGCGGCTGACAACCGCCATGGCCGTGGTCATCGGCGTCAACAATTTCCTGTCGATCATCAACGACAAGATGGGCTCGCCACTGTCGCTGACCATCGCCCGCAGTTTCGTCGCCACCATTGTCGTCGGCATCATCCTGATTCTGATGGCGATGCTGCGGCCGTTCAAGGCACGCGACGGAAGCTGGCGGCCGTGGCCGGCTTGGCTGCGCTATCTGGCGCTGGCGCTTGGCCTGTTCACCATCGCCGCCGCCCTGCTTGGCTATATCGGCCTTGCCCTGTTCGTCTCGCTGCAGGTCGTGGTCACCGGTACGGCGCTGATCACCGCCTATATCGGCTTCCTGTCGGCGCAGGCGATCGGCGAGGAGGGGGCGTTCGCCAACACCACTGTCGGGCGCTGGCTGTCGGCCAACTCCAGCTACGAAGACGCCGCCCTCGACCAGCTCGGCCTTGTCGTCAGTGTCGCCATCAATTTGATGATCGTGCTGGTCTTCCTGCCACTGATCCTTTTGATGTGGGGCTTCCAGCCCGGCGACATCCAGGCCTGGGCCTACAAGCTGGCGACCGGGATCACCATCGGCTCGGTGACGATTTCGGTCACCGGAATCCTTTCGGGCATCATCGTCTTCATCATCGGCTATTTCCTCACGCGCTGGTTCCAGGGCTGGCTCGACGGGTCGGTGATGGCGCGCGGCAAGGTCGATACGGGCGTGCGCAATTCGATCCGGCTGGCGGTCGGCTATGCCGGCGTCGCCGTGGCGGGGCTGGTCGGCATATCGGCGGCGGGTATCGACCTCTCCAGCCTGGCTCTGGTCGCCGGCGCGCTTTCCCTCGGTATCGGTTTCGGCCTGCAGAATGTCGTCTCCAACTTCGTCTCCGGCCTGATCCTTTTGGCCGAGCGGCCGTTCAAGGTCGGCGACTGGATCGTCGCCGGCGACGTCAGCGGCACGGTCAAGAAGATCAGCGTGCGCGCCACCGAGATCGAGACTTTCCAACGGCAGTCGGTGATCTTGCCCAATTCAAACCTGATCAACAACGCCGTCGGCAACTGGACGCACCGGAACAAGCTCGGCCGTGTCGAGATCAAGGTCGGCGTCGCCTATGGCAGCGACGTCAAGCAGGTGCATGCCATCCTGCTGGAAATCGCGCGCAGCCATGCGATGGTGCTTAAGAACCCCGAGCCCTTCGTGCTGTTTTCCAATTTCGGCGCGGCCGCGCTCGAGTTCGAAATCCGCGTGTTCCTGGCCGATATCATGAACGGCAGCGTCGTGCAGAACGACATTCGTTTTGCCGTGCTGGAGAAGTTCAGCGACCTGCATATCGAGATCCCGTCGACGCCGCGCGCTGTCGTCGAGGTGAACAAGCCCAAGGCCTGGCCAACCGACGACGACAAGATCGAGGCCGACTTCGCCGAACAGGAACAGGCAAAGGTGGAAGCCGCGGCCGAAGCGAAAAAACTCGCCAAATCTGGACGCAAGGCGCGCAAGCCCGATCCCAGCTAGGGCCGGTTGCCGTCAGCTTCTCGCGACCAACGCCTCCAGCGCCGGGCGAAGATCGGTCTTGCCGCGTCTGACTTCGCCGACACCGTGCTCGACATCGATGCGGCCGGCATTGTGGGCGTCGAACATCGCGGCGACCAGTCCGGCATAACTCGTGCCGATGCCACCGCCGATGAGGGCGGGAACCCAGTCCTGCCTTGGCAATTCGCGAGCGACGATCGCGCGGCCGGCAATGTCGCCAAGCGTTCGCGCCACATCGGCTGCGCTGTAGCGATTTGGCCCTTCGGCGTGGACCACGTGCAGCGCATCGCCGCTGCCCGAAAGGAGGAGATCCGCCGCCATCAGCCCGACATCGCCGGCCGACACTGTCGGAAAGGATTTGGTCACGGGATGGTGCAGGCTCGGCAGCACGCCGGTCTCGATTGCCCGGCCGACCAAGCGGTCCCAATTCTGCATGTGCTCGGCGGAACGCAGCACCGTCAGGGCTGCCGGTATCGTCCTCAACTGCGTTTCCAAATGATGGAACGTGAGCGTGATGCCGGTGCCGGCGGCAAGCTGGGCGCCATAGTCCGAGATCGCCAGAATTCTTTGCGGTCTGACTTGATCGAGTGCATTCACAACGGATCGAATGGTGGCTTCCATCTCCGCCGAAGCATCATCGGCGCGGACGCTGGTTGGACAGATGACCTGAACGGCGGTGGCGCCCCTTGTTGCTCGCGCCAACGCCGGCGTATCGCGCAGATCGGCAATCTCCGCCTCGCAACCGAGCGCACGGAACTCCTCGGAGTGCGACGGGTTTCGCACCACGGTTCTGAGTGGAACGTGATGCCTGCGAAGCGCACCAATCGTGGCCCGTCCGATCTTTCCTGCCGCGCCCAACACAACAAACATGCCCGTGTCCTTCATCCTGACCAGTGGGACGTCAGGAATGCCGAATGGGCGGGCTTGGGTCGCTCAGATTTGGATGCTGGAGCGCAAGAACGGACGATTGGCTTCGAAAGCCAAAGCGCGGCGCCGGACTGCAGTTTACCGCTGCATACGGATCAGGGCGGCCGGCGTGACGCCGAGGATGCGCTTCATGCATTGCGCCATGTGGCTCTGATGCGCGAAGCCCGCTTCCAGCGCGATCTGGCTGAGCGGCATTTTCCCCTGATACAGCAAGGTCCTGGCCCGCTCGACCCGGCGACGGATGACATATTGGTGGGGAGGCATGCCGAAGGTGCGGCGAAACAGCACTTTCAGATGCGAGACGCTGATGGCTGCCACTTGCGCCATCTCATCCAGCGAAAGATCCTGGTCGAGATTGGCTTCGATGAAATCGGTCAGCCTGCGCTTCTGGCCGAAAGAGAGCATTTGTCTGGCTGGAGCTTCCGGCTTTGAAGCGCCCTGGATGATCTGGACCGCCAGCGCCTTGGCCAGGCTTTCGAAATACAGCCGGTCGGATGGCACATCCGGGTTCAGACCGGTCGCCAGCGCATGGGCGATGTGTTCGATCCTCGCATCGCGGCGCTGGAACTGCGGATTGACGACGACCCTGTCCGGGTCGATATCGAGGTCCTCGGCAGCGCGCCGAACCAGCGCCGGACTGACCCACAGCCGCAGGATGGTGCAGTCCGCGTCATCCTTCCAGTCGCCATCGAGCCCGGCGGGCACAATATCGATGTCGCCGTCCGACTGGACCCGGCGGTGATGTTTTCCATCGCAATGGCACGACGCGTTGACCGGCGCTCCGACGTGGATTCCAAGCCGATGGTTGATGGATGCGGGTACATAGTGGGTCAGCCCCGCGGCAATCCTTCGCGACTCAACGTCAACGCCGATCGTTTCAAGCCAGTTGTCGTGCATGGTCTCTTTTTCGCGTTGCGCCTCGGCATCATATCGTGCCGGCCAGCGAAATTAACAGGGTCGGGCGTATGCTTGCGGACAGGCCAAAACCAATTGCGGCATGAATGCGGCATTCAGTTGCGGTTCAGCTTCCATCTCATATAAGCTCCCATGCAAAGGGCGAAAATGCCTTGCGAAATGCAACAGAGGCGGTGGGAACACCGATATTGCAACATGTGGAAGTCTCTCGTCACTGCCGTGGCCTTGCTCGCCGTGAGCGGCTCGGCCCATGCCGCCAGCGCGGTCAACAAGGACGCCGAGACCCGCACGCTGGTCGTGACGGAAGGCGGCAGCAAGACCGACCTTGCGCTGGCCGGTGGTGAAACCGTCGAATTCTGCCAGAACGGCTGCTTCGTCACCTTGCCGAACGGTGACCTTGAAGCCCTGACCGGCTCGGAAACCGTCGAAATCTCGGGCGGCGTCGCCCGCATCAAGTAACCCAGGCGGCATGATTGGAAAGGCCGGGCATTTGCTCGGCCTTTTATCGTTTCCGGTAGCGCTTGTTTAACAATGACGCCGGAAATACCGCCGCGGCAGCCGCCTGCAACCAGGCGTTTTAACGTTCGCTACGCCATCCCTCGCTATACCAGCGTCAAGACGCCGAAAAGCGGCGCGCAACGGGATTCCGGTTTTCCGGATCATACGCTGGCAGGGCAGGACGGGCATGGATGCGCGGTCGGACAGGAACGCAATACCGCTTGCGGTCGATCTCGACGGCACGCTGATCGCGACCGACCTGTTGTGGGAAGGCTTGTTCCTCCTCCTCAAGAAGAACCCGCTCTATATCTTTCTGGTGCCGTTCTGGGCCGCCGGCGGGCCGGCGCGGCTGAAGCAGGCGATCGCACAGCGCATCGATATCGACCCCGCGACGCTGCCCTATCGCGCGCCGCTGCTCGACCGGCTGCGCGCCGAGCACGGCGAAGGCCGCAAGATCGTGCTGGCGACCGGTACGCCGCGCAAATTCGCCGACGCCATATCAGCCCATCTCGGCATCTTCGAGCGGGTGCTGGCGACCGACGGCCTAGACAACCTCACATCCGGCAAGAAGCGCGCCTCGCTGATATCAGCCTATGGCGATGGCGGCTTCGACTATGCCGGTAACAGCCGCCATGATCTCCAGGTCTTCGACGCCGCGCGCAATGCAATCGTCGTCGCGCCCGACCGCCATGCGGCGCGCTGGCAAGCAGCGCATGGCGCCGAAACCATGCCGGCGCCGAAGCCGACCTTGCGGACCATCATCAAGATGCTGCGCGTGCATCAGTGGCTCAAGAACTCGCTGATCGCCGTGCCGATGGTGCTGTCGCACGAATATTTCAACACCAACATGATCTGGCAATGCCTGCTGGCGTTCGTCTCATTCAGCGCGGTGGCGTCGGCGATCTATATCCTCAACGATTTCTTCGATCTGGCGCTCGACCGCAAGCATGTCACCAAGCGCAACAGGCCGTTCGCCTGCGGCGCACTGTCGATCCCGTTCGGTCTGGGCGCGATCGCGGTGCTGCTGGCGATCGGCGTCGGTACCGGGCTGTTCCTGTCGCCTGAATTCCTGGCCGTGCTTGGCGGTTACATGGTCGTCACGACGGCCTATTCGCTGTCGTTCAAGCGCATGCTGCTTGTCGACGTGTTGACGCTGGCGGGCGTCTACTCGATCCGAGTGATCGCCGGTGCGGCCGCGACCGGCGTCGCCGTCTCGTTCTGGCTGCTCGCCTTCTCGATCTTTTTCTTCCTGTCGCTGGCGCTGGTGAAACGCTTCGTCGAACTGCGCACAACCGCCATTCCACCCGGCGAACGCATTGCCGGCCGTGGCTACCGCACGGAAGACCAGGAGATCGTCGCCCAGGCCGGCATGGCCTCCGCCTTCTCCTCGGCGCTGGTTCTGGCGCTCTACATGGACAGTGTCGCGGTGCGCGAGCTTTACCCGCATCCGTGGCTGATCTGGCCGCTGCCGCCGATCGTGCTTTACCTCACCATGCGCGTCTGGATCCTGGCGCGCCGCGACGAGATGAATGACGACCCGGTCGTCTTCATCATTCGCGACTGGCGCAGCCAGATCGTGGTGCTGATCGGCGCCGTGCTGCTGGTCATCGGGGGCTGGTAGGCATGGCCGAAAGCTTTTTGAGCTTTGGCCTTGCCACGCCGCCGGCACCACGCGCGATCAACGCCGGCGAAGCCATCGCGCTGCTGAAGGGCGGTCAGGCGAAGGAAGCCTCGCTGCTCGCCTATGGCAATGGGCGCTCCTACGGCGATTCCTGCCAGAACCAGGCCGGCGCGGTCGTCGACATGCGGACGCTGAACCACATCCGCGCCTTCGACGCCGAGACCGGCGTGCTCGAAGCGGATGCCGGTGTGCTGCTGTCCGATATCATCGCGCACGCCGCACCCTACGGTTTCTTTCCGGCGGTGGTTCCGGGCACGCAATTCGTCACGCTCGGCGGCGCCATCGCCAATGACGTGCACGGCAAGAACCATCACCGGCGAGGCACGTTCGGCTGCCATGTCGAAAGCTTCACGCTGCTGCGGTCCGATGGAAATACCTATCGCTGCTCGGCGACGGACAATCCGCGCCTGCTCGCGGCGACCATCGGCGGCATGGGCCTGACTGGCCTGATGCTCTCGGCCTCGATCCGGCTGATGCGGGTGCCTTCGCTCGACATCGTCGAGAAGACGACGCCGTTTCGTGATCTCGGCGAATTCTTCGATCTGGCCGCGGCGGCGGACCAGGCCAACGAATATGCGGTCGCCTGGATCGATCAACTCGCCGGCGGCCGCAACAGCGGGCGCGGGCTGCTGTTCACCGGCAACCATGCCGAGCATGGCTCGCATGCGGCCTCGCGCGCCGGCGGCAATCTTTCCGTGCCGTTCCAACCGCCGTTCAATGTGCTCAACCGGCCGTTCCTGACCGCTTTCAACGCCGCCTACCGGTGGAAGAAAGGCCAGGCGACCGCGCCGCGCCAGACCGGCTACCACGGTTTTTTCTTTCCGCTCGACGGCGTGCGTGATTGGAACCGGCTCTATGGCCCCAGAGGGCTGTTCCAGCACCAGAGCGTGGTGCCGGAAGAGGCCGCGCACAGCGTCGTGCCGGAATTGCTCGCGGCGGCCCGGCGAGCCGGGCAGGGGTCCTTCCTCACCGTGCTGAAACGCTTCGGTTCGATCCGCTCGCCGGCGCTGCTGTCATTCCCCAGGCCTGGCTATACGCTGACGCTGGATTTCCCCAACAAGGGAGCGGCGACGCTTGCCCTGCTTGGCGAACTCGACCGCATCACAGTCGCGGCCGGCGGGGCGGTCAATCCCTACAAGGATGCGCGCATGGGTGCGGCAATCCTTGCTGCTTCCTTTGCGGACTGGCCGAGGCTGGAAGTGCTGCGCGACCCTGCCTTCATGTCCGATTTCTGGGCGCGCACGGCCGGCAGCATCGACCTGCGGCGGCGCGGCGTTGAGGCCGCCGAATAGATAAAAATGGAATGAATCGTGGTTAGCGAACGGTTAATCGCAAGGTTTACTCAAAACAGTCTCGTGAGTTCACGAAATCTTTTCGGGTTTGTATTACTGGAAATCACGGGATGGGCGCGCAAGTATGAAATATATCGTCTTCATTCTCTTTACAGTCATGACCAATGCCGCTGCGCAGCTCATGCTGAAGCAAGGCATGATCTCGCTTGGCCCGATCTCGTTCGAGGGCGTCAATCCGCTCGTCAAGCTGCTGCAGATCGTCTTCAGCCCCTGGGTGTTCCTCGGGCTCTGCACCTTCGTGATTTCCATGGCCTCGCATCTCTATGTGCTGTCCAAGGTCGAGCTTTCCTTTGCCTATCCGTTCCTTAGCCTCGCCTATGTCGCCGTCGCCATCTTCGCCTATTTCGTCTTTCGCGAGGACCTCAATGGCTGGCGCATCGCCGGCATTGCCTTCATCTGCGTCGGCACGGTGCTGATCGCGCAAAGCGGGCGAGGGCATGAGGACCAGACCGCTTCCATCGCGCCCGACAAGATCCCTGCAAACGAGACCGTTCGATGAGACATGTGATTTTCGGCGGTGACGGCTTCGTCGGCCGCCACCTTGCGCCCAAGCTTGTCGCCGATGGCGAAGAGGTCATCGTCGCCGACATCGCCAGGAGCGACCTTGCGCACTACCGCAACGTCCGGTTCGTCCAATGCGACGTCACCGATCCGGCCTCGGTCGCCGCCGTCGGGCTGAAGGCCGACGACATGGTCTACAATCTGTCGGCCAAGATGCTGTCGCCGATCCAGGTGCGCGCCAAGCGGCACGACTTCTTCTTCCCGGTGAATTTCCACGGCACCGAGCACATCATGCAGGCCATGGACAGGGTTGGTGCGCCGAGGCTCGTCCACTACACCACCGACATGATCTACGGCCACACGGTCACCCAGCCGATGACCGAGGAGCACCCCGTCGCGCCGCTCGGCGAATATGGCTGGTCGAAGCAGAAGACCGAGGAACTCGCCGCCGAATGGCGCACGCGCGGCATGTCGATCTCGCTGTTCCGGCCGCGCCTGATCATCGGCCCCGGCCGGCTCGGCATTCTCGAAAAACTGTTCAAGCTGATCGACTGGAACCTTCCGGTGCCGATGATCGGTTCGGGCAGAAACCCCTATCAGTTCATTTCTGTTTTCGATTGCGCGGAAGCTGCCCGCGCCGCCTGGAAGGCCGGCGTGCCCAACGAGGCCTATAATCTCGGCTCCCTCAACCCGCCGCCGGTGAAGAAATTGCTCGGCGACCTGATCCACCATGCCGGTTCGAAGTCGATCCTGCTGCCGACGCCGGGCTGGGCGGTCAAGCGCACGCTCGACCTGCTCGATCTCATGAACATGCCGATCATGGATCCGGAGCAATATCTGATCGCCGACGAGGAGTGCGTGCTCGACGTGTCCAAGGCCGAGCGCCAGCTCGGCTGGGTGCCGCAATATCGCGACGAGGACATGCTGATCGCCGCCTACAGCGAATACCGCGCCAAGAAGGCCGGGCCTGCTGTCGCCACCAAACATGTGCCCGCCGAGTAGCAGGCCCGCCAAACTATTCATAGCGCACGACGCTGGTCGTCAGCGCGGACAGGAGATTGAAATGACCGTCATGGCCAAGCCCGAACAGACGAATGCGCGCACCCTGGTGAGCGCTCCGGCGCTGTCGCCCGCAGCAATAGCCAAGCCCGATCTGATCAGTGTGGAGCAGGCCAAGGCGATGGACGTGGCACGCATGACCGACCTGTTCAAGGCGCATCTCAATCCTGGCCAGCTGCATTTCATGAAGCTGCTCGGCTTCCACAAGATCAAGATCGAGCGTGCCGAAGGCATGTTCTACATCGACCAGAACGGCCGCAAGATCCTCGATTTCTTCGGCGGCTTCGGTTCGCTGGCCTTCGGCCACAACCACCCACGCATCCTGGAAGCACGCAAAAAATTCCAGGAGGAGAAGCGCCAGGAAATCGCCATCGCCTTCATGTCGCAATATGCGGCAGCGCTCGCACACAACCTCGCCAAATGCTCGCCCGGCGATCTCGACATGGTGTTCTTGGGCTCGTCCGGCTCCGAAGCAATGGAAGCGGCGGTGAAGCTCGCTGAACGCGCTGCCGGCCCGAAGCGGCCGAAGGTGGTCTATGCCGAGAATTCCTTCCACGGCAAGACCAAGGGCGTGCTCGGCATCACCGACGGCCAGCTCTACCGCGCCGATTTCAAGGTGGCCGACAATACGGTGCGCATTCCTTTCGGCGACATCGAGGCGGTCGAGCGCCTGTTCCGCAGCGATCCGGAGGTCGGCGTCATCGTGCTCGAAACCATCCAGGGCGGCGGCGGCATAATCCAGGCAGAGGCGCAATACTGGCAGAAGCTGCGCGCGCTGTGCGACCAGCATGGCGTGCTGTGGGTCGCCGACGAAGTGCAATGCGGCTATGGCCGCTCGGGCCGCTTCTATGCCTTCGAGCATTACGGTGTCGTTCCCGACGTGACGGCACTGGCCAAGTCGCTCGGCGGCGGCAAGGCGGCGGTCGGCGCGATGATCGCCAGGCGCGACGTTTACATGAAGGCCTATGGCACGCCGAAAACGGCGATGATCCATGCCATGGCAACCTTTGGCGGCATGGGTGAGGCCTGCGTCACCTCGATCGAGGCGCTCAACGTGCTTTATGACGAGGGGCTGATCGACAACGCCGCCGTCACCGGCGACTATCTGCTGCAGCGGCTGCAGGCGCTCAAGGAAAAGTACCCGAAGATCATCAAGGACGTGCGCGGCAAAGGCCTTATGGTCGGGCTGGAGTTCCACGACTTCTCGCAGACCTTGCCGATGGTGCTGCGCCCGGTGGTCAGCGTGCTCGACGACAAGCTGAAGGGCTCGCTGTCCGGTTTCGTCGGCGCGCTGCTGCTGCGCGACTACGACGTGCTCGTCGCCTTCACCGAATACAATCGCAACGTCATTAGGCTCGAGCCGCCGCTGATTTGTCAGCGCGAGCATGTCGACCGCTTCGTCGATGCCTTCGACAGCTTGCTGTCGCGCGGCATCGTTTCGTTCGTGAAGGATTTCGTCAAAAGCCAGGTCCGTTAAAGAAAGTCCGTTGAGGGCAACGATGCTGACCAAGTCTCCCGCTGCGAAAAACCCGCTCGACCGGCTCGCCGAGACCGGCCTGGCGTGGGGCGAGGGGACCTATGCCAGGCTGGCAGCCCCCATCGGTGCGGCGACCTTCGCGCTCTACATCCTTCTGACCGCGTTCACGGCATGGGTGATGCCTGACGCCAATTGGGACATGCTGCCCTATCTAGCAATATCGGAGGAAGGCACCTATCCCGACGCGCAGGCGCTGCATGATTATGCCTACAGCACCGTCAAGGCAGGCGTGTCGGCGAGTGACTACAAGGCGCTGACCGATGATGGCGGCGGCTTCCGCAGCCACATGACGGACAATGCCGCCGACTTCCATTCGCTGCTCGGCATGTACCGGATAAAATTCCTCTATGCCGAGATCCTGTCGACGCTGAGCGCGGTGATGTCGCCGGTCGAGGCGATGCGGCTGGTACAGGTGTTTTCGGTGCTGCTGTTCGGCGCGATCACGCTGCTCTGGCTGCACAGGGAAAAGGCCCTGGCCTTGGCGCCGTTAGTCGGGGCGGTGCTGATCATGGCCGATTTCGGTGACGCGGCGCGCGCCTCGACGCCGGACCTGCTGACGTCGGCGCTGCTGCTTGGCGGGCTCTACGCCTATGTCAGAGGCCGCGAGGCGGCGACGGCGATCCTGCTCTTCCTCGCCTTCATGGTGCGGCCGGACAATATTGTTTTCCTTGCCATATTCGCGGTGCTGCTAGTCGCTTTCCGGCAAAAGGCGTGGGGCGCGCTGGCCGGTTTTGCCGCATCCTTCGTCGCCTATTTCGCCATTTCGCACTGGGCCCAGCATCCCGGCTGGTGGCCGCATCTGTGGTTCTCCAGCATCGAGCAGCACTACAATATGGACGCGTTCGAGCCGGCGTTCTCGGTCACCGCCTATCTCAAGGCGTTTGCAACGTCCCTGCTGCGCGCCGTCAATCTGAACAGCTGGGTCGGCGTTTCGGTGCTGGCGCTGGCCGGCTGGTTCGCCGCCGGCCGCGCCGGCTTCCGCCTTGATCGGCGCGCCGGCATTTTGTTCGCGGCGCTGGTGTTGGGCGCTCTGGCGAAGTTCACGGTCTTTCCGATCCATGACACGCGTATCTATTTCCCGCATCTGATCCCGCCCTTTCTGCTGCTGGCAACGCCGTTCATGGCGCTGTGGGCAGCATCGGTCCGCGGCCATGCACATCATTCCGGGAGACAAGCCATGAGTTCGCTATCCAGGCTGGCGCGCATCGCCTTGTCGCTCGGCCTTCCCTCCGGCCTGCTCGATCGTGGGCCGTCGCTGCGCGGCACGAAATTCCTGGCGAAGGCGGCGCTGAAAGCGCGCTTCGGCGGGGCAGGGCAGCCGTTCCAGATGGTCAATGTCGGCGCCTGCGACGGCGCGCTCTTCGACGATGTCACGCCGTGGCTGCACAGGATCGCCGGCGCCCGCGCCATGCTGGTCGAGCCGATCCCCTACAATCAGAAGCGGCTGCGCGCCAACTATCCCGACACGGGCCGCTTCATCATCGAGCCGGTGGCCGTCACAAAAACCAAGGGCACGATCACCGTCCACACTTTCGATGCCGCGGCGCTCGAGGCCGGCACGCTGCCGATCGAGTTCATCGGCTGCTCCTCGGTCACCGACACCAATCTGATGTCGGGCAAGAATGCCTGGGGCGAGGCCGATGCCAATTTCAACAAATTCGCGCCGCATCTCAGGGATATCGAGGTGCCGTCGGAAACGCTGCAGACGCTGCTCGACCGCAACGGCATCGGCCATATCGATGCTTTTCTCGTCGATTGTGAGGGCGCCGACTGGATCGTCTTCGAGCAACTTGATCTGAAACGCTACCGTCCGGGCATGATCAAGGTCGAGGTCGGCGCGTTGCCGGCCACCGAGATTGGCCAGGTCGTGGTCAAACTGAAGACAGCGGGCTACCAGGTCGGCTTCCAGGCCGAGGACGTCTGGGCCTTCGCCTGACGGCTGGCGTTTTCTCCGATCCGGATCGGGTCGCGCCGCACCTGCGGCGTGTCGCAAACAGGCGGTAGCGCCGTGTCTGTCGTCTGCATATTGTGCGCCGATCAAACGGGCGCCGAAGCTGCCCGCAATAGCATCTGGAGTCGCGGGCAATGGCAGAGTTTCCGAAAAAGGCGAAGGTCGTCATCATTGGCCTCGGCGGTATCGTCGGCGCATCGATCGCCCATCACCTGATCGAACGTGGCTGGTCCGACATTGTCGGCATCGACAAGTCGGGCATCCCGACCGATATCGGTTCGACCGCGCACGCTTCCGATTTCTGCTACACCACCAGCCATGATTTCCTATCCTGCTGGACGACGCTTTATTCCATCGATTTCTACGAGAAGATGGGCCATTACGCCCGCATCGGCGGCCTCGAAGTGGCTCGCGTCGGCGACGACAGCCGCATGGACGAGATCAAGCGCAAGATCGCCTCGGCAAAGGCCTTTGGCACACGCGCGCGCCTGATCGAACCGGCCGAGATCAAGGAAAAATTCCCGCTGATCGAAGAGGGGATGGTGCAGGGCGGCCTTTGGGATCCGGATGCCGGTCTGGTCATCCCGCGCTCGCAGACCGTCGCCGGCAAGCTGGTCGACCAGGCGGAAGCATCGGGCAAGCTGAAATCCTTCGCCAACACGCCGGCCAAGTCGCTCGTCGTCAAGGACGGCCGCATCAGCGCCGTGGTGACCGATCGCGGCACCATCGAGGCCGACTATGTCATCGTCTGCGCCGGCATATGGGGCAGGCTGATCGCGGAAATGGTCGGCGAGGATTTGCCGGTCATGCCGATCGACCATCCGCTCACATTCTTCGGCCCCTACAACGAGTTCGCCGGCACCGGCAAGGAGATCGGCTGGCCGCTGCTGCGCGACCAGGGCAATTCGGCCTATATGCGCGACACCGGCGATCCCAAGACCGCCGAGGGCGGCCAGATCGAATGGGGCTATTACGAAGAAAACAATCCGCGCCTTTGCCATCCGCGTGACCTCCTGGAAAAGCATGAGGCGCGGCTGTCGCCGTCGCAGCGCGATCTCGACATGGAGCAGATCCTGGCGCCGCTCGAGCGCGCCATGGAACTGACGCCGATCCTGGGTGAGCTCGGCTACAATGAAAGCCATTCCTTCAACGGCCTGCTGCAGGTGACCGCCGACGGCGGCCCGTCCATGGGCGAAAGCCAGAAGGTGCGCGGGCTCTGGTATGCCGTCGCCATCTGGGTCAAGGACGGCCCAGGCATGGGCAAGCTGATCGCCGACTGGATGACGGACGGCCGCACGGCAATCGACCATCATGCCATCGATTATGCGCGCTTCTATCCGCACCAGACGAAGGAACAGTTCATCTGGGATCGCTGCACCGAGACGGCGATGAAGGTCTACAATCCCGCGGTGCATCCGCGCGAGCCCTTCTCCAAGGCCCGCAACATAAGGCGCTCGCCGTTCTGGGAGCGCGAGAAGGAACTCGGCGGCTATTTCATGGAGCTGGGCGGCTGGGAGCGTGCCCATGGCTACGCCGCCAACGAGCACCTGCTTGAGAAATATGGCAACCGCGTTCCCGTACGCGAGAACGAGTGGGACAACCGCCATTTCTGGCGCGTCTCCAATGCCGAGCATCTGGCGATGAGCGAGGATTGCGGCATCGTGAACCTGTCGCATTTCTCGATGTATGACGTCGAAGGGCCAGACCATGTCGCGCTGCTTGAATGGCTTTGCGCGGCCAAGATCGGCGGCGACAACAACATCGGCAAGGGCATCTACACCCACTTCCTCGACGAGGAAGGCATGGTGCGCGCCGACTTCACCGTGATCCGCATGGCCGACCGCTGCCGCGTCATCGACGGCGCCGATGCCGGCCCGCGCGACTTCCGCTACATGCAGCGCACCGCGCAGGACAAAGGCTTTGACGCCACCGTCACCGATGTGACGGAGAAATACGTCACCATCGGCATCTGGGGTCCGAATGCCCGCACCACCTTGCAGAAGGTGGTCGAGAATCCCGAGGGCCTTTCGCCGGAGAATTTCCCCTTCGCGGCGATCAAGCCGGTCCGCATCGGCGGCAAGGATGTCACCGCGTTCCGCATCTCCTACGTCGGCGAGCAGGGCTGGGAACTGCACATGCGCTACGAGGATGGCCTCGCCGTCTGGGACGCACTGCGCTCGACCGGCGTGATGCCGTTCGGCGTCGAGACCTATGCCAATACGCGCCGCATGGAAAAGAGCCTGCGCCTGCAGAATGCCGACCTTCTGACCGAGTACAATCTGCTGGAAGCCGATCTCGCGCGGCCGAAGGTCAAGGAGAACGATTTCTGCGGCAAGGCCAAGCATGTGGAATACCGCGCCCGCGAGCACCAGCCGGCGACTTTGTGCACGCTGGTGATGACCGAAAACACTGATTCCAAGGGCGTGGCGCGTTATCCCGTTGGCACGATGCCGGTGCTGGACCCGGCCACCGGGGAAACGTTGGTCGATGAACTCGGCCGCCGCTCCTTCACCACCTCGGTCGCCTATGGACCGACGATCGGCAAGAACATCGCGCTCGCCTATCTGCCGCATTCGTATGCGCAGGAAGGCCGCAAGCTCAATGTCGAGTATTTCGGCGAGACCTATCCTGTCGAAGTCGCCGGCGTCGGCTACAAGCCTCTCTACGACCCGGAGAACCTCAAGCCGCGCAGCTGAGGTTCGGCCGGAGCAACGGACTGATCGCAAAAGCCTGGTTTCGAGCCGGGCTTTTGTCTTTTTAAGCGGGCGGTTTTCGCTTACCCTTGCGGGATGTCTGCTTTGTCGCGCGCAAGACATCTCCTTTCCGGATGCGCCGTACTGGCGCTGATGCTCTGGCTGACGCCTGGGTCTCGCGCGGATGAGCCGGTCGATGTCGAGCTGGTGCTGGCGGTCGACGTTTCGCTGTCGATGTCGGCGGACGAGCTCGAGATCCAGCGTCATGGCTACGCGGCGGCGCTGACGCACGACAACGTGCTGCAGGCGATCGCCGATGGCGCCCATGGCAAGATTGCCGTCACCTATGTCGAATGGGCCGGCACCACATGGCAGCGTGTCATCGTGCCATGGACTGTCATCGCCAACCGTGCCGACGCGGAGCGGGTGGTCGCGCAATTGTCCGCGCAGCCGCCCAACAGCGCGCGGCGCACCTCGATCTCCGGCGCGCTGGAATTCGGCAGCGACCTCTTCGCCGAAAGCGGCTACCAGGGGACCAAGCGGGTCATCGACATTTCCGGCGACGGACCCAACAACCAGGGCGCTCCGGTCAATCTCGCCCGCGACGGCGTGGTCAGACAAGGCATCGTCATCAACGGCCTGCCACTGATGACCCGGGGTGGCCTTTCCGGCGCCTACGACGTCAACGATCTCGACCGCTACTACAGCGACTGCGTGATCGGCGGCCCCGGCGCCTTCATGATCCCGGTCAATGACTGGACGCAATTTCCCGAAGCCATTCGCCGCAAACTGGTGCTGGAGCTTGCCGGCCCGGCCTCACCGCAATGGGCGGCGGAGGAGGCCGATCATCCGCCAGCGGTGCTGGCGCAGGACAAGCCCGCCGCCGACTGCCAGATCGGCGAGAAAATGTGGCGCAACCGCAACTGGATGCTCGACAGCCGCTGAGCCGAGCGAGCCAACCAACAGTGACGACTGCCACGATCGGCCGAGCGCCGTTGCGGCGACTGTCCATGGGCAGGGCTTCAATTCTGACCCAACGGAGGTGGTGAGGCGAGCCTGCTGGCAGCAGCCGAACACGTTCCTGTTGATTGACAAGCCGACAGGCGTCTGTGAACAATTTCGGCCAGAGAAACAAAAGGGGAACCGACATGAACAGGATCGCCGTTTTCGCCGCGACTTTGACGCTCGCCGCCGGTCTGTCCGTGCCGGTGATGGCCGCTACATCGGTCACCATCGGCATCAGCGGCTGGACCGGCTTCGCGCCGCTGACGCTTGCCAAGCAGGCAGGGCTCTTCGAGAAGCACGGCCTCGACGTGACCTTGAAGAAGGTGCCGCAGGCCAGCCGTCCGCTCGCCATCGCCAGCGGCGACCTGCAATGCGCCGCCACTACGGTCGAGACCTGGCTGGTATGGAACGCCAGCGGCGTGACCACAAAGCAGATCTTCCAGCTCGACAAATCCTATGGCGCCGACGGCATCGTCGTGCGCAACGACATCAAGACGGTCGCCGATCTCAAGGGCAAGAACGTCGCCTCCTCGGCCCCGGGCACGTCGCCCTATTTCCTGCTCGCATGGGTGCTCAACAAGAACGGAATGTCGACCAAGGACGTGACGGTCGTCAATCTGGAGCCGGACGCTGCGGCGCAGGCCTTCCTTGCCGGCCAGAACGATGCCGCGGTCACCTATGAGCCGTTCATCTCGGCGGTGCGCGACAAGGCCGACCAGGGCCACATACTGGCGACCACGCTCGACTATCCGATGGTGCTCGACACGGTCGGCTGCACGCCCGAATTCCTCAAGGCCAATCCCGACGCGGCCAAGGCACTCGCCGACAGCTATTTCGAGGCGCTCGACCTGATCAAGAAAGATCCGCAGAAATCCTACGAGATCATGGGCGCCGACGTGAAGCAGTCGGCCAAGGAATTCGAGGATTCGGCGAAGTACCTGAAATGGGCCGACAAGGCCGAGAACCAGCAGTTCTTCACCAAGGAATTCCAGGATTTTTCCAAGACCGCGGGCGAGTTGCTGTTGCAGATGGGGCTGATCAAGGAAGCGCCCGACGTCGCCACGCTGGCCGACACCAGCGCGGTGGCGAACTGATCGTCCGGCCCTTGCCCATCGTGCGGCGCCGCCTGGCGCCGCTGCTCTCTCCTGGACACGTGACCATTTGATAGGGACGATGTGAAGATGCGCCCCTTGCATCCAGTCTCGCCGGGCCTGCGAACCGCGCTCGGTATTTCCTTTTTCGTGCTGTTCATTGCCTTCTGGGCCTGGATCACGCTTGGCGGTCACGTCAACCGCATCTTCCTCGCCGACCCGCTGTCGATGCTCAGGGATGGCTGGCGGTTGCTGGTCGAGGACCGCTTCTGGCTCGACATATTGATCACCATCTGGCGCGTCTTCGGCGGCTTCGTGCTGGCCTCGGTCGTCGCTGTGCCGATCGGCATCGCCATGGGCGCGTGGAAACCGGTGGAAGCGTTCCTGGAGCCCTTCGTCTCCTTCGCTCGCTATCTGCCGGCCTCGGCCTTCATTCCGCTGCTCATCCTGTGGGCCGGCATTGGCGAACTGGAAAAGCTGCTGGTCATCTTTGTCGGCTCGGTGTTCCAGATCATCCTGATCATCGCCGTCAGGGTCGGGTCGACGCGGCGCGATCTGGTCGAGGCCGCCTATACGCTGGGCTCGACCAACAACGGCATCGTCAAACGGGTGATCATGCCGGCCAATGCGCCCGAAATCGCCGAGACGCTGCGGCTGGTGCTCGGCTGGGCCTGGACTTATGTCATCGTCGCCGAGCTGATCGGCTCGTCGTCCGGCATCGGCTACATGATCATCAACAGTCAGTCGCGGCTGGCGACCGGACAGATCATTTTCGGCATCATCGTCATCGGCCTGATCGGGCTGTTGTCCGATTTCGCCTTCAAGGCGTTCAACCGCTGGCTCTTTCCATGGAGCCTGGCGTGAGCAAGCTTCTCATCGAGGGCGTCTCGCGCACCTTTGCCGGCGTGCGTGGCGGACTGCCGGTCAAGGCGCTGATGCCGGTCGATTTGGCGGTCGCCGCCAACGACTTCATCACCATTCTGGGGCCGTCCGGCTGCGGAAAGTCGACGCTGCTTAGAATTGTCGCCGGCCTGGAAGCGCCGAGTGAAGGCCGCGTGCTGCTCGACGACAAGGCTGTGACGCGGCCGGGACCCGATCGCGGCATGGTCTTCCAGTCCTACACGCTGTTCCCGTGGCTGACGGTCGCCGAGAATATCGCCTTCGGCCTGCGCGAACGCGGCATGGCGCCAAAGGAGCGGGACGACATCGTCGCCTCCTATGTCGATCTGGTCGGGCTGAGGGGATTTGAAAATCATTGGCCGAAGCAGCTTTCCGGCGGCATGCAGCAGCGCACGGCGATCGCCCGGGCGCTCGCCAACGATCCCGAGATCCTGTTGCTGGACGAGCCGTTTGGCGCGCTCGACAACCAGACACGCGGGCTGATGCAGGAGCTGCTTCTCGGCATCTGGGAGCGGCGCAAGAAGACGGTGCTGTTCGTCACCCACGATATCGAGGAGGCGATCTTCATGGCCTCGCGCGTCATCGTGATGACGGCGCGGCCCGGCAGCATCAAGTCGGATGTCGCCATCGACCTGCCGCATCCGCGCCACTACACGCTGAAGACCAGCCCGGAATTCTCGGCGCTGAAGGCGCGGCTGACCGAGGACATCCGCGTCGAGGCGATGCGCACGGCACAGGCGCGGCCGGCCGAGGCCTGATCCGGCGATCAGGCCGCCAGCAACTGCTTGCGGTCGACGCGCTCCTGCTGCGGCGAGCGGGCATAGAGCTCGCGGTAGCATTTCGAGAAATGCGAGGCCGAGACGAAGCCGCAGGCGACCGCCACCTCGACCACCGGCATCGATGACTGGATCAGCAGATGCCGGGCGCGGTCGAGCCGGATCTCCAGATAGTATCGGGCGGGGGAACGACCCATCTCGGTGCGGAACAGGCGCTCGATCTGGCGACGCGACAAGTCGACATGGTCGGCGATCTCGATCAGCGACAGCGGCTCGGAGAGATTGCCCTCCATCAGCTCGATGATGGTCAGCACCTTCGAGTTCTGCACGCCGAGGCGGGCGCGCAGCGGCAGGCGCTGGCGGTCGGTCGGACTGCGCACGCGATCGGTCAGCACTTGTTCGCAGACCCGGTTGACGAGGCTCTCGTCGAAATCGTCGCCGATCAGCTTCAACATCATGTCGAGCGCGGCGGTGCCGCCGGCGCAGGTATAGATGTTCTGGTCGACCTCGAAGAGGTCGGCAAAGACATTGGCCTTCGGGAACGCCTCGGAAAAGCCCGGCAGGTTTTCCCAATGGATGGCGCAGCGCTTGTTGGACAGGAGGCCAGCGGCGGCAAGGATGTGCGCGCCGGTGCACAGGCCGCCGACGGCGACGCCACGATTGTACTCCTCGCGCAGCCAGGCGAAAGCCGATTTGTTCTGGTAGCGCTCGACATCGATGCCGCTGCAGACGATGGCCATGTTGGGCCGGTCGGGGCCCGCCATCTTCTTGCGCTCTTCCTCCAGCGAGGTGTTGACCGCGCATTCGACGCCGTTCGAGGCGCGTACCGGCTTGCCGTCGATGCTGGCGAGGCGCCAGCGATAGGCCTCGTAACCGAGCATGCGGTTGGCGGAGCGCAGCGGGTCTAGTGCGGTCGCAAAAGCGATCATGGTGAAATCGGGGACAAGGAAAAAGACAAACGATCGCTTGATCGGATGCTTGATGGCGTTCACGGGAACCTCACCTGGCCATGGCGCGAACAGGATGTCGCGAATAGCATAGCGACATCAGGAAAAACCTTGACTGTCAATCGCCTACGCTGCCTTGGCGAGACAAAATTTGCGACATGGGTCGCAAATGGGCAATCAGTGTGCGGTAATGCTCAGGGGAGCTGCATCAACTGTTCACGCGACAGGCAAAATGTACAAAGGCAAAACAAAAACGCCGCCTTGGCTGGAGCCAGGCGGCGTTACAGTCTTGAAGCAGCGGCAGGGAGACGCTGCCTGAAAAATGGTCAGGCGACGAAGCCGAGGCGTGCCGCAGCCATCGCGCCGGTCTGGCCGGGCATGGTGTTGGCAAGGCGCTGGCGCTCGAGAGCGGTGGTCAGGTTCATTTCGCGGCGGGTAAAGAGGCGGGCAAAAAGCTTCATCATCATCTCCTATCGGTTGCTCAGACGGGTCGCCTTCGCTTGATGGAGTGGGGCAGCTCGTTTGCTGGCCGTGATATAGGCTTGTGTTGCGTAAAACTAAATCGCAAAAACGAAGCACTTGATATGAAATGCGACACGGATTGCGACAAATTTGGGCAAGCTGCTCGAAATTTGTGATTGTTTACAAGGCATTAATTCGAAATCGGAGCCGCTATGCGGCTTGCTCATATGCGCCATGCGTTGGCGACATGGCTTCGAAACTCATTTGAATGCAAATAAAATAGAGAAGGCCTGCCGGGCTGAGTGGGCGCGGCAGGCCTTCAGCATTTGGTACACACGATCTACTTTGCTCCAGCCCAGGATCCAACGCCGTTGCGAGTGCCGGTCTTGGTGTCCGAAGCCTCAGGCCAGCCGATATCCTTCTGCAGTTCGATCGGCAGGGAGCGGATGGCGCGTTCAGTCTGATAGCGGGCGCGTGCCGCGCTGAATTCAGTCGCGATGCGACCGAGGGACGACAGGATAGACATTTCATTCTCCTTTGGTGGCGGGCCGGAGACATTCCGGCCTTTGGTGTGGGGGCTTACACATGGCGTGTTTCAACCCCATTTCATGTCGATTGCAGGCCTGTGACGTGGTCGTTTCGTGGCTGCTTGTGGCAGCAACCTCACTCGATGGAGTTGACTATCCTCCTGATCCGGTGTTCAATCAAACGAAATGGAATGATGCTTTGTATCAGAAAAATTGAAGGTCGCTTCCCATGAACGCCCCGCTCAATCATCCACTGCCGCTCCTCGATCTCGACGTTTTGCGCACTTTCGTGGCGATTGCCGAGACCGGCAGCTTCACCACTGCCGCCAATGCCGTCTTCCGCACACCGTCCGCGGTCTCCATGCAGATCAAGAAGCTGGAGGACATTCTCGGTCGTTCGGTGTTCGCGCGCGATGCGCGTTCCGTGTCGCTGACCACGGATGGCGAGATGCTGCTCGGCTATGCCCGCCGGCTGCTGTCGATCAACCGCGAGGTGGTGTCGAAGTTCATCATTCCCGAGATTGTCGGGGTGGTGCGGCTCGGCTCGCCGGATGATTACGGCGAACGCGTGCTGCCGCATGTGCTGAAGCGTTTCGCGCAGTCGCATCCCTCGATCGCCGTCGACGTCACCATCGACCAGAGCAGCAATCTGCGCCGGCGCATGGACGACCGGGCGCTCGACATCACACTTCTTACCAACTCCTACAAGACCAGCGCGCTCGGCGCCGAGGTGCTTTTGACCGAGCCGATCGTCTGGGCGGGCGCCAAGGGCGGCTGCGCGCATCTGCGCGAACCGCTGCCGGTGTCGTTGTGGGAAGAGGGCTGCGCCTGGCGTGCCGGCGCGCTCGAAGCGCTGGGACGCGAGGGCCGCAACTACCGCGTCGCCTATATGAGCGCACACACGGCCGGCCAGCGCGCCGCGATCATGGCCGACCTCGCGGTCGCGCCGCTGCCGCGATCATTCCTCGGCAACGACATGGTCGAGCTCTGCCCCAAGGACGGCATGCCCGATATCGGCACCTACAATCTTGCCATGGTGGTGGCGCCGGACGCCAGCGCGCCGGTCAAGGCCGTCGCCGACCACATCCGCGCGACCTTCGAAGTGTTCCGGGAAACCGGCAAGTTCTGATCTGTCGTCGGATCGAAAGCGCTACTCCGCCGCCTCGGCGGAGGGCGCTTGAAATCTCGTTTTCCTATCTTGCCTGACCGGTGAGAGGCTCTCGCCGAGGAACGTGACGATGTGCTGTCGCGCGCGTCGCGATTCCGGCATGTCGATCAATGGCCATGCATGGAACATGCCTTCCTCGTGGACGACATCAACCTCGACACCCGCTTCCCGCGCCTTTTGCGCGAAGATCAGATTGTCGGGCGTCAAGAGATCGCGCGAGCCGGTCAAAAGCAGCGTTTTCGGCAGCACCGACAGGTCGCCATAGATCGGGCTGATGTGCCAGTCGCTGCGGTCGATGCCGGCGCTGTACATGCGGATTGCTTCGAGACCGCCCGGGATGCCGAGCCAGGGGTCGTTGCGCTCTGCCTCGAACAGCTGGGGGTTGGAAAGCGACATGTCGAGGCCGGGCGAGATAAGCACGTGGCGCGAGGGCAGGGGCAAGCCTTCTTCGGCGGCCATCATTGTCAGCACCACCGCCATGTTGCCACCGGCGGAGTCGCCCATGAAGACGATGTCTTCCGCCTCGGCCTCGTCGAGCATCTGGCGATAGACGTCGCGGACCATGCCGAACATGGCGTGGAAATCGTGCTCCGGGGCGATGGGATAGATCGGCACCGTGATGCCGTAGCCCAGCCGGTCGGCCATTTCGGCAATCAGGTGCCAGTGATAGGGCGTGATTTCAAAGACATAGGCGCCGCCATGCAGGTAGAGAATCCGCTTTTGCTCGCCTGCTCTTGGTGCGACTTCGTAGACCGGAAATCCGTCGATGGTACGTGTCTGGATGTGAAAACGCTGATGCAGCGAGGCCGGCGGACGGTGATCCTCGGTCTTGCGCGCGGCCGCTATCCAGCGCTGCAGGTTTTCCGGGCTGGCAAACGCCTTCTTGCGGCTGTACCTGAGCACGAAGGACACGACGTGGCTTTTGAAACTTGGCATGCGGATACACGAACTTCGGCTGCAGCCGACTAAGAGAAACCTCCACTAGCTCCGAAGATCGTACGCTCACCCGAAATGTCAAGTTTTGCGCTCTGTCCACACGGCGGTGTGATCGGCGCCGCCGACGTCAGCGGCGCGGCAAAAAGGCCGCGCGCAGCCGGTTGCTGGTGGCAGCCAGGGATTTCCGAGATCCCCGGCGCCTGCCGAGCAATTTGCATTTGTCGGCAAAGGTCATCAGCGCGCCGTGCCCAGAAGCAGCGACGTGAGCGCGGCCTGCGGATCGCTGGGCGGCGATGCCGGCCAGCCAATGTCCTTCTGGACATGCGCCGGTAGGCTGTTCAGCGCGCGGATCGCCTTGTTCCTGGCGTGGTTCTGCCTGATGGTCACACCGAAGCGGCCGAGATTTTCGAACATCGACATTTTCATCTCCCTTGAAGAACGGCGGGGGTCGAGGATTGTCCTCGGCCGCCGTTCGATGCGGGGTAAATGCGCCTGCCATGTATCGGATGGATTTCGCGAAAACAGCGGTTTGGTTTCCAGATCGGTTCGATCCGGAAACATTTGCATGCAAATGAGTTTGAGGTTCGAGATGGCCTGTGAAGGTCGCGTCTATTCGCGGCTACGCCTTGCCGCGTGGCCTTCGCGCGAGCGTCGGCGCGGCGTGGCGTCGCCGGCGATGCCGTCCTCGCTCACCGTCTTGCGCGGCGGCAGTTTCACCGCCGCCGACAGTTTCGGGAACGGGTCGACCTTGTTGGGCAGCGCCATGGCGTAGACGAAATGCTCCTGGAATTTCGGTTCCAGTGCGGTCTCGATCTTCTCGATCTGGCTCACCGTCTCCTCGATCTCGCGGCGATAGCCACGGTTCAGGAGCGCCATGCGCGCACCAGCACCCGCGGCGTTGCCGACGGCGGAAACCTTGTCGAGGTCGCAATCGGGGATCAGGCCCAGCACCATGGCGTATTTCGGATCGATGAAGGAGCCGAAGGCGCCGGCGAAATGGATGCGGTCGACATGCTCGGTATTCTGCTTTTCCATCAAAAGCTTGGTGCCGGCATAGAGGGCTGCCTTGGCGAGCTGGATGGCGCGCACATCGGTCTGGGTGATGGTGATCTTCGGTTCGCCTTCCTTCAGCACATAGGAGAAGGTGCGACCATTGGCGGTGACGCGCGGAGAGCGCGCGGCAAGCGATCCGTCGACAACGCCATCCTCCGAGATGATGCCGGCGAGATACATCTCCGCCACGATCTCGATGATGCCGGAGCCGCAGATGCCGGTGACGCCGGTCGCCTGCACGCTGTCGAGGAAGCCGGGCTCATCGGACCACAGTTCCGAGCCGATGACGCGGTATTTTGGTTCCAGCGTGTCGGGATCGATGCGCACGCGCTCGATGGCGCCGGGCGCGGCACGCTGGCCGCCGGAGATTTCGGCGCCCTCGAAAGCCGGACCGGTCGGAGAGGAGGCCGCCACGACCCGCGCACGGTTGCCGAGCACGATCTCGGCATTGGTGCCGACGTCGACGATCAGCATCATCTCGTCCTGGCGATGCGGGCCTTCCGACAGCGTCACCGCCGCCGCGTCGGCGCCGACATGGCCGGCGATGCAGGGCAGCATATAGAGGCGCGCACCCTGGTTGAGCTTAAGGCCGATGTCGGAGGCCTTGATACGCACCGCACCCGAGACGGCGAGTGCGAAGGGGGCGCCGCCGAGTTCGGTCGGATCGATGCCGAGGAACAGATGGTGCATGATCGGATTGCCGACGAAGACGGAATCCAGAATGTCGTTGCGCTGGACATTGCCCTCCGCGCAGACCTTGTCGACGAGGCTGGAGATCGCCTCGCGCACGGCCACCGTCATGCCTTCGCGGCCGTCCGGGTTCATCATCACATAAGAGACACGGCTCATCAGATCCTCGCCGAAGCGGATCTGCGGGTTCGAGGTGCCGGACGAAGCCGCGACGCGGCCCGACAGCAGCGACACCAGATGCATGGCGATGGTGGTCGAGCCGATATCGCAAGCCAGGCCATAGGCCTCGTTCTTGAGGCCCGGCCACAGCGCGATGACGCGCGCTATATCGCTGTCGGCGTCCTTGTGGATGGCGGCGGTCGCGGTCCAGTTGCCCTTGCGCAATATGCCTTGCACCTGCGGCAGCAGGTAGAAGTCGAATTCGAGGTTTTTGAAGCCCCAATCCTTCATCAGCGCGATCTTCAGCCGGTCAAGGTCGCCGAGCGGCTTGTGCATGTCGGGCTCTTCGATCTCGACATAGCACATGCGGATCGCCGTATCGCGGGCGATCACCCTGGTGTCGGCATCCTTGCGGATGGTCTGCGCGTTGATGACCGTGTCCTGCGGCACGTCGATGACGAGGTCGCCGAGGATCTGCGCCGAGCAGGAGAGGCGACGCCGCTCAGGCAGGCCGCGCACGCGCTCGTAGCGCTCTTCCTTGGGTCCCTTGGGTGAGATGTGGTCGTTGGAGGAGACGATCTTGTGCTTGGCGAAATTGCCTTCCTGCACCTCGATCTGGCAGCGCCCGCACGTGGCGCGGCCGCCGCACACGCTCTCGACATAGACGCCAAGCTGACGCGCGGCATCGAGCACCGGCGTGCCGACGGGAAACCGCCCGCGCTTGCCCGACGGCATGAACAGCACGAGTGGATCGGTAATGTTGGCAGGCGAGTTCATGCGTACACGTGTCTCGGAAGGGATTGTCGATACCGTTTAACGGATCGTTTCACTATTGGGCGGACTGTCTGATGGTCCAGAGGCCAATCATGTCCGATCTCCTGCTGTCCAGCATATTCACCGCTTTTACCATGGTGCGGGTGCTGAAGGGGCCGTGGCTGCGCAATCCGCAATATCTGGCCACCGGAATTCTCGGTGCGATTGTCGCGGTGCTGCTGCTCAACGGGCTGTGGCCCGCCTATGACGATGACTTCGTCATAGGCGGCGTGACCGGCATATTCGGATCGTGGGCGGGAATGGCGTTGTTCGACGCCATATTGGGCGTCGCCTGACCGCAAAGCAGACGCGTCCGACCGCATCGATGATGCGATCGGTCCAGCGTGGTTTGCAGTCCGGTTCACGATTGCGCGCTTACCCCCGACCCATGCGGGCTTCACGGCCGCCGCGGCGGCGACCGCCATTGCCGCCGCCTTCGCCGGGGGCGTTGACTGCCGTTGGCGCCGCGACCGCATGGCCGCCTTCGGCCGGCTTGTAGTCCTTGTAGGTCCTGATCCAGTTGGTGCAGTTCTCGTCGGTGCCGTTGAGCACATTGGCGCCGCGCACGGCTTCCATTTCCTGCGGACGCACCGGGTTCATGATGGCGCTGGTCATGCCGGCGCCGATCACCATCGGGATGAAGGCGGCGTTGATGCCATGACGATGCGGCAAGCCGAAGGAGATGTTGGACAGGCCGCAGGTGGTGTTGACCTTGAGCTCTTCGCGCAGGCGGCGCAGCAGAGCGAACACCTGGCGGCCAGCGTCACCCAGCGCGCCGATCGGCATGACCAGAGGGTCGACGACGACGTCGTGCGCGGGAATGCCGAAATCGGCGCAGCGCTGCACGATCTTCTTGGCGACGGCGAAGCGCACGTCCGGATCCATCGAAATGCCGGTCTCGTCATTGGAGATGGCGACGACCGGGACGTTGTATTTCTTGATCAGCGGCAGGATGGCTTCGAGCTTTTCTTCCTCGCCGGTGACGGAATTGACCAGCGGGCGGCCCTTGGCGACCTTGAGTGCCGCCTCGATCGCGGCGGTGACCGAACTGTCGATCGACAGCGGCAGGTCGACGAGGCCCTGGACGATCTCCAGTGTCTGCACCAGCAGCGCCGGCTCCGTGGCGTTGGGGTCGACCGCGGTGACGCCGGCATTGACGTCGAGCATGGTGGCGCCGCAGGCGGCCTGTTCCAGCGCGTCCTTGATGACGGTCTCGAAATTGCCGGCGACCATCTCGGCGGCGAGCTTTTTGCGGCCGGTCGGGTTGATGCGCTCGCCAATCACGCAGAAGGGCTGGTCGAAGCCGATGATGATTTCTCGTGTCGCCGAGGCAACGATGGTCCGGGTCATGAAATCTCTCCGTCGTGATATAAAGAGTTCTTTATATCGTTATCTCTTTTCGATCAAGCGAATGGTGATCCTCCGCGCGGATCAATGCGCGGTTTTCACCATATCCACCTGGGTTTCGGTAATCTCGTCGTGCAGGATGTGGTCGAGCCGGTCGGCAACCATCTGGTCGTCGCGACGGATTTCGCGCTTCCAAGGCTGGCGGCCCTTCAGCACGCCCGATTCATCGACGATCTCGGCGACATATTCCTCCTGGCGGTAGGCCATCACATGGACGCCCGAGATCCCAGGGATTTCCTTCACCTCGTTGATGATGTCGATGCAGAGCTGCTTGCCTTCCTTCTTCTGATCCTGCGCGCCTTCCAGCCGCTTGATGACGGCATCCGGGATGTGGATACCAGGCACGTTGGAGCGGATCCACTTGGCGGTCTTGGCCGAGGCAAGGGGACCGACGCCGCACAGGACGAACACTTTTTCGGTATGGCCGAGATCGCGCGCCTTCTGCATGAAGGTCCTAAACATCGGCACGTCGAAACAATACTGCGTCTGCACGAACTGCGCGCCGGCGGCGATCTTCTTGCCGAGATGGATCGGGCGGAAGTCGAAGGGCGGCGCGAACGGGTTGACGGCAGCGCCTAGGAAGACCTGTGGCGGCGTCGTCAGCTTGCGGCCGGACAGGAACTTGCCGTTGTCGCGCATGATGCGGATGGTCTCGAGCAGCGACATGGAATCGAGGTCGAACACCGGCTTGGCGCCGGGCTGGTCGCCGGCCTGCACGCCATCGCCGGTCAGGCACAGCATGTTGGCGACACCCATGGCGGCACCGCCCAGCACGTCGCCCTGGATGGCGATCCGGTTCTTGTCGCGGCAGGCGATCTGCATGATCGGGGCATAGCCCATGCGGGTCAAAAGCGCGCAGATACCGACCGAGGACATGTGGCAATTGGCGCCGGAGGCATCGACGGCGTTGATGGCGTCGACCCAGCCGTCGAAGATCTTGGCCCGGTTGTAGACGTCCTCGGGATCGGCGCTGTCGGGTGGATTGAGTTCGGTCGTCACGGCGAATTCACCGCGCCGCAGCACACGCTCCAGCCGGCCGCGGGACGAATGGCCGGGCAGGGGATCGAGCGGCAGGTGAATGCCGGCCGGGTTCTCGTCGCGCTGACGGGCGCTCATGCGGCGGCTCCGGTCTTTGGTGCGGCGGCGGCTTCACGGGCGGCAGCCGCCTGCGCGGTGACCCGCAGCCAGGCGGAGGTTTCACGCAACGACTGGTCGACCGGCTTCTGCACGGCCAGGATCTTGTCGGAGTTGACCATGTTCTGCGAGCCTTCCCAGGCCTTGACCCAGACGCAGGGCATATCGGGCTCGACCTCGCAATTGCCATTGGCACGCACGCCACCGCAGGGGCCGTTGCGCAGCTGCTTGGGGCAATTCATCGGGCACGACATGCCGGTCGACGACAGGATGCACTGGCCGCACATGCGGCAGTCGAACATGAACCCCTTGACGCGCTTCTCGACGAATTTGATCGGAGCCTCGACGCGGCCGTAGCCGATGCCTCTCCACAGAGGATGGAGGAGCAGAAACATGTCGGCGAAGCGGGAATAAAACCATTCGAGCAGACGCGAATGCCGGATCGACCATAATCTCACCGCGAAGGAGCGCTGCACGCGCCGCTGCGGCGACACGTCGGCCGGCTTGTAGTCGGATTTCGGCGCAGCCTTCTTGACCAGGGTGGCCTGGGTAACCGTCGGCCCATCGTTTTTGACAGGAGTGGTCTCAGACATTTTCTTTGCCGCCCGCCTTGACCAGAGCGACCAATCTTTCACGGTCATATTTCGTGTCGAGGTCCTGGAAAGCCTTTTCGACCTCGACTTCGAGATCGTCGCCGACCGGAACCGGATCGGCCTTGCGCCATTCGGCCAGATAGTCGTCGGTACCGCCGGCGCCGGTGCGCATGGCGCACATGTCGATGGCTTCGGTGAAGCGCAGCGGCAGCTCGCGCTTGGCATTTTGCCGGCCCTTCTTGACGATGACCTGGGCAGGGATGTCGCGCCAGTAGACGACGATAAGATCGGCCATGAATTCTCGCTCCTCGATCTCAGAGCATTGCCGGATGCGCAATGGACCCGCTTGTTATGGGACGACGCGCGCGCATTCAAAAGCGACGCATTTCAATGTCGTAAAATGAAAGGCGTGTTTATTCGTTCGCGGAGCGCACCGGCGGCAGGGTCGGCGTGCCGAAAAGCCGTCTGGCCCTGTGCGGCTCCGGGCTGATGAGACCTACCAGATTCCGGTTCTGAGGCCGGTCCAGAGGTAGAACCAGATCGTCGGATGATACCATTGTTTGGAAGGCAGGCCGGGATCGATCGTTGTGAGTTTTCCGGCCAGTGCATCGCTGACGGCCTCGATGCAGATATCGCGCGAGAACGCCGCCTGGCGGAGCGCGTGACTGGAGATGGTGTCGCCTTTTTCCGGTCTGCCGCGTGCCTGCTTCAGCACGCCGCCAGTGTCGACGCCAGCGTCGACGAGGTGGATGGTCGTGCCGAAATTCTGCGCGTCACCGGATGCCAGGGCCCAATAGCCGCCATTCATGCCGCGATATTTCGGCGTGATGCCCGCATGGTAGTTGAGCACCGGGCAGGGCATTTTGCGCAGCATCTCGGCCGAGATCAGTCGGCAACCGTTGAGCAGCACGACGCCTGGCTGGATCTTCTGGATCGCCTGCAGGCACTCAGGCCCATTGGCCGAGGCTACGTGGATAATCTCCTGGCCTGGTCGTGGCTCAACCTCCAGTCTCTCCTCGGCAATCAATCGCGCGCTATGGCCGGCCCGCAGCCGCTTGCCCAACCTGCTCAGCACCATCGTGCCGAGCTGGCCCATGGCCGAGACCCAGCCTTGGCGGCGAGCCCGACCACGCAGCAATTGCTTTTTGGATTCAGGGGTTTCGAGGATGACGCTGACAGGACCAACGCGATCGGCGATCGCGTTGATCATGGCCCAGACATGCTGGCCGCCGCCGGTCACGACGACGATCGACGCGCTGGTTGCTACCGGTGAAGACATGGCCCGCTTTCCTGCCTTGCACGCGGCCAGCTGCCGCATGCTGGCCGGATTTGTGCCGGAACGGGGTTAAATCTTGATGACCACGCTCAGCGCTTGAACTCGATGATGTCGAGCTTCGATTCGTAGTAGGGCGCGGGAAGTTCGACGCGCCATTCGCTGGCACCGGTGCGGAAGGCATAGCCGACCTGGTCGGTTTGCGGACCGCTGCCATAAGGTTTTGCCCGATCGTTGTTGACGGAGCCGGAGCCGAGATAGATGGCGCGCTTCTCGCCATCGTCGAAAAAGCGGCCCTGGGTTCGCTGCGAACCGCTGATCTTTTCCAGCCGCCAGCCGGAACCGTCGTCGGTCACCTTGCACTTGAACCAGCCATAGATGACGAGTGGGCTCAAACCGCCTGCCTTGATGGTGCGGCACTTCCAGTTGCCGGTCAGGTCCTTGTCGGAGAACGACACCAGCGGCTTGGCCAGCAAGGCATCAAGTTGTTTGACCTCGGCCGGGCTGCCCGCTTTCGCCTCGGCGAGCGCCGCCTTGCGCGTCTCGCCATATTTGTCGAGGCGGACCTTGTCGGCAGGCGTGATCAGCTTCTGTACCTGGCCGTCGGCAAGGGCGGGCAGGGTGCAGCAGAGCAGGCCGATGGCGGCAAAAAGGGGACGAAGGATCATCTGGAACTCCCTGAGTCTCTAAAATGGCAGTCTAAAAAATGGCAGTTGATGTCTGGAGCGGCGCCGTTGCCGGCCGATGACTGACCATATCGGGTCGCTCGCGCCTGTCATCCGTGCTTAACAGCGTAGCCGTCAAAAATCATGGTGCGACGCATGCGAATCTTGCTCACGGGATCGTCGGGTTGGCTGGGCAGCGCGCTGGCGCCGCGCCTGCGCGCGCTTAGTCATGAGGTGATTGGCCTCGATCCTGTTCCTTCGGTGGAAACGCAGGTGATCGGCTCGATCGCCGATCGCGATCTGGTCATGCGGGCGGTCGGGGATAATCGAATCGAAGCCATCATTCACAGCGGCGCGCTGCACAAGCCCAATATAGAGAGCCGCGCCAACAGCGATTTCGTCGCCACCAACGTGCAGGGCACGCTGAACCTTCTCGACGCCGCGGTGGCGAGCGGCGCGCAGCGCTTCGTCTTCACCTCGACCACCTCGCTGATGATCTCGCAGGCGATACGCGACGGCTTCAAGGGCGGTGCGCGCAAGGCCGCCTGGCTGACCGAGGCGATGTCGCCCGAGCCGCGCAACATCTATGGCGTGACCAAGCTTTCAGCCGAACATCTCTGCCGCCTCTATCATCTGCAGCATGGCCTGCCGGTGGTCGTGCTGCGCACGGCCCGCTTCTTTCCCGAAGCCGACGATATGGCGCATGCGATTGAACAATCAGATGCCAACACCAAGGCGAACGAATTGCTGTTCCGCCGGCTGACAGTGGAAGACGCGGCGGAAGCCCATGTCGCGGCATTGGAGAAAGCGCCGAAGCTTGGCTTCGACATTTCTATCGTCTGTGCGCCGACACCGTTCCGGCCTGATGATTGCGCCGAACTGATCGCCGATGCGCCGTCGGTGGTCGCGCGCTATTTCCCGGACTTTCCGGCGCTCTACGCGCAAAAAGGCTGGACGATGTTTGCCTCCATCGACCGCGTCTATGATGCCTCGCGGTTGCGGGAGAGGCTCGGCTTTGTCTGTAAGACGAGCTTTGCCGATGTGCTGGTGGCGCTAAGGGCGGAGAATGGGCCAGGCTAGCGCAATCGCGATCAGGCGACCTTCGCTGCCTGCGCCATTTCGACCGTCAGGTCGCCATAGCCGGTCGCGCGCCGCTCATAGGCAAGGCCGAGCAGGGCGGCGGCCTTTTCCGCGACCTTGTCGAGTTCCGGGTCGTCGGTCTGGGCCAGATAGACCAGCTTTTCGTAATTGCCGAAATAGTCCTTGATCAGTTCCGGGTGCTTGTCGAGGCCGAGCGGCTTCATGAAGAATGCATCGAACTGGCGGCACAGGAAATCCGTCATGTAGAAGGACATCATGTCGTCGTCGGCGATCTTCGCGTAGGCTTCCATGCCTTGATAGAAGGCGAAGCAGTGCGGGCCGGCCATGCGCTCGACGCCATGCTTCTCGATGACGCGGTCGAGCAGGCCACCGGTGCCGCAATCGGCATAGCCGACGAAGATGTGCTCGTAACCCTCCGTCTTGGCCTTCTCGATCGCTCTGTCCATGGCGGGCGCGATGCGGTCGGGATAGAAATGAAACTCGGCCGGCAGGCAGGTCAGTTCCAGGTGATCCAGCCCGAGCTGTTCCTTGACGGCTAATACCTCACGCGCAATCATCCCACAGGCGATGACAAGCAACCTGTCTGTTTGATTCGGTTTCGTTTTTTGCGTCTTGACCAAGTCGAGCGGCTTTCGCTGCGGGGCTAATTTACCTGTCGAGGGAGACACCACCCATGAAACTGCTACGTATCGCGCCGATGGCTATCCTTGCCTGCGCACTTGCACTCACCGCCTGCGCCAACACCATTCGGGGTGTCGGCAAGGATGTCAAATCGACGGCAAGGGCGGTCAAAGACACTGTCGCCAACTGATCGGCAGCCTCTCCCATCATCTGGGAACAGAAAAGCCGCGCTGCAAGGCGCGGCTTTTTCTTGTCGGTCATCCTGATGCCTTGGGTCAGGCCGAAGCGCGGACATTGTGCTTGCGCTTCATGAAGTCCTTGGCGGTCTCGACCGCCACCGCGGCATCGCGGCAATAGGCGTCGGCGCCGACGGCCTTGCCGAATTCCTCGTTGAGCGGCGCGCCGCCGACCAGCACGACGTAGTCGTCGCGGATGCCCTTTTCCTTCATCGTGTCGATGACGACCTTCATGTAGGGCATGGTGGTGGTCAAAAGCGCCGACATGCCGATGATGTCGGGCTGATGCTGCTCGATCGCATCGAGATATTTCTCGACCGCATTGTTGATGCCGAGGTCGATGACGTCGAAGCCTGCGCCTTCCATCATCATGCCGACGAGGTTCTTGCCGATGTCATGGATGTCGCCCTTGACGGTGCCGATCACCATCTTGCCCTGCTTCGGCGCTCCGGTGGCGGCGAGCAGCGGGCGCAGGATGAACATGCCGGCCTTCATGGCGTTGGCGGACAACAGCACTTCGGGAACGAACAGGATGCCGTCGCGAAAATCCTCGCCGACAATACGCATGCCTTCGACCAGCGCCTCGGTGAGCACCTTGTAGGGTACCCAGCCACGCTCCAGCAGGATGCGCGTGCCTTCCTCGATCTCTTCCTTCAACCCGTCATAGAGATCGTCGTGCATCTGCTGCACCAACTCGTCGTCGGAAAGTTCAGAAAGGATGATCTCGTCGTCGGACATTTTTATCCAGCTCCTCACGGCATCGCGACTGTGTCGCAAGGCACAAAATATTAGCGTTCATACCTAACCCGCAACGGGCGGCTATCCATAGCTGATTTGCGACTTCCCGCAAAAGGAAAGCGACTGGAAAATCTATTGGTTTTCTTGTCGATTTTGCGACAGGCGTTGGCGCGGACGGGCCGTTTCGAATAGGGTGCATGGCTACGATCCGGCGAAAGCCGCGCCATGCGGCCACAACGGCTACGGACCAGCCATCGTCAGGCCAGGCCATATTCAGGGAAGAGCGATCATGAGCGAACACGCGGCAGTCGACCAGGAAGCGTCAAACGCGCGGCGTGGGCGAGGCGCGAGCGGCGGAGCGGCGGCAAGGCGCGCCGCGCGTTCCGGCGGCGGACCCGGTACCCAACTCACCTACATCAAGCGCAAGATCAACATCTATGAGGTGCTCGACGAGGAAGGCCTCGCCCTGATCGAGAAAAACACTGACACGGTGCTCGAAGAGATCGGCATCATTTTTCGCGACGACGCCGAAGCGCTGCAGCTTTGGAAAGAGGCCGGCGCCGACGTCAAGGGCGAGCGCGTGCATTTCCCGAAGGGTCTTTGCCGTTCGCTGCTGAAGACCGCGCCGTCCGTCTATACCCAGCATGCCCGCAATTCCGAGCGCTCGGTGCAGATCGGCGGCAATGCTACTGTCTTTGCGCCGGTCTATGGCCCGCCCTTCGTGCGCGACCTTAACGGTGTCAGGCGCTACGCGACGATCGAGGATTTCCAGAATTTCGTGAAGCTCGCCTATATGGCACCGTCGATCCACCATTCGGGCGGCACGGTGTGCGAGCCGGTCGACGTGCCGGTCAACAAGCGCCACCTCGACATGATCTATTCGCACATAAAATACTCGGACAAGCCGTTCATGGGCTCCGTGACCGCGCCGGAACGCGCCGAAGACACCGTTGCCATGGCCAAGCTCGTGTTCGGCGACGATTTCGTCGAGAACAACACGGTGCTGACCAGCCTGATCAACGCCAACTCGCCGATGGTGTTCGACGAAACCATGCTGGGCGCGCTGAAGGTTTATTCGCGCCACAACCAGGCCTGTATCGTCACGCCGTTCATCCTTGCCGGCGCGATGAGCCCGGTGACGGTCGCCGGCACGCTGACGCAGGTTCTGGCCGAAGTGCTGGCCGGCGCATCGTTCACGCAGCTCATCCGGCCTGGCGCGCCGGTGCTGTTCGGCACCTTTGCCTCGTCGATCTCGATGCAGTCGGGCGCGCCGACCTTCGGCACGCCGGAGCCGTCGCTGGTGTCTTATGGCGCTGCCCAGCTCGCACGCCGCCTCGGACTGCCGTTCCGCACCGGCGGTTCGCTCTGCGCGTCCAAGGTTCCGGATGCGCAGGCGGCCTATGAAAGCGCCAACACGCTGAACTCGACGATCCTCGCCGGCACCAACTTCGTCCTCCACTCGGCCGGCTGGCTCGAGGGCGGGCTGGCGTCCTGCTACGAAAAATTCATGATGGACATCGACCAGCTCGGCATGCAGCAGAAATTCTCCGAAGGCGTCGACCTGTCGGAGAACGGCCAGGCGATGGACGCGATCCGCCAGGTCGGCCCGGGCAGCCACTATCTCGGCTGCGACCACACCCAGGCCAATTTCCAGACGGCCTTCTACCGCTCCAGCATCGCCGACAACAATTCCTACGAACAGTGGCTGGCCGAAGGCGAGAAGACCGCGCCGCAGCGTGCCAATGAGCTCGCCCGCCGCTGGCTGGAAAGCTACGAGGCGCCGCATCTCGATGCGAGCATCGACGAAGCCCTGAAGGAATTCATCGCCAAGAAGAAGGGGTCGATGCCCGACGCCTTCACTTGAAAGGAGCCCGAGTCAGGCGGGGCTAAAGTCGCCAACATCATCCACAAGGAAGTCTGGCGGAGCGCCTTCTCCGACCCGGACAAGAAGGGATGATTCTGTGCGCGGCATGATCGAAGAGATCACGGCCGCGCTCGGCGCCAATGGCCTCATCCTGCGTGGCGGCTTTGTTTTCTCTGACGGCGAGGACGCCCCTCACGGCGCCTCGGGCGCGCCGGCGAAATCCGTGCTGCTGGTGGGGCAGGCGGGTGCTACACCCTGGCCGCATTTCCTGCGCTGGCGCGAACAGCAGCCGTCGACAATCGCCAATCCGCTCGACAGCTGGTCGCGGCAGGTCATTGGCGATGTGGCGGAGGCATTTGGCGCGCGCTCTGTTTCTCCCTCCGACAAGCCCTATCTGCCGTTCCAGCAATGGGCTGTTCGGGCAGAGGGGCTAAAACCGTCGCCGCTCGGCATCCTCATGCATCCGCAATACGGGCTTTGGCATGCCTATCGCGGCGCGTTGCTTTTCGAGGACGAGATAGCGCTTCCGGAGCAGGGCGAGGCAACTCATCTTTGCGACGCCTGTGTCGCGAAACCCTGTCTGAAATCCTGTCCGGTCGATGCCTATTCCACGGAAGGCTTCGCCTACCGGGCCTGCCTGGCGCATGTGCGGGGAGGGAATGGCGAACCGTGCCGGAGCGGCGGCTGCCTCGACCGCAACGCTTGTCCCTATGGCACGGAATATCGCTATCCGTCTGATATCCAGGCCTTCCATATGGCGGCATTCGCCGGCCTGTGATCGTCACGCGATGCTGCACGAAATGTTGACGGATACTTCTAGGGAATGCCTTGCCGTGGAAGGTCGCGTGGATATGTATCGCGCATCTGACAAATGGAGCAGGCAATGACGAAGCATGACCTCAGGATCAAGACCCGTGACGGGGTGGCGAAGGCGGGCCTGTTCCGCTCGGCCAAGACGTCCCCTGCCAAGGCCGGCGTCATTCTCTACCAGGATGCCTTCGGCCCGCGTCCGGCGCTCGACGGCATGGCCGAGCGGCTGGCGGGCGAAGGCTATGCGGTGCTGGTGCCGGACCTGTTCCATCGCAATGCGCCCTATGGTCCGTTCGACGCCAAGACCGCCTTCACCGAGGAAGACAGCAAGGCAGCGCTGATGGCGCTGGTCGCTGGCACGACACAGCAGATGACCATCAGCGACGGCGACGCCTTTCTCGATGCGCTCGCCGGCGAAGGCATCACGGGTCCGATCGGGACCGTCGGTTATTGCATGGGCGGCGCACGGGCGCTCAACGCGGCCGCGGCCTACCCGGACAGGATCAGGGCCGCCGCCAGTTTCCATGGCGGCAATCTCGCCAGCGATGCCGCCGACAGCCCGCACCGCAAGGCGGCATCCATCAAGGCGAGGGTCTATGTCGGCATGGCCGGCGTCGACCGGAGTTTCCCACCGGAGCAGTCGACACGGCTGGAGGAGGCGCTGCGCAATGCCGAAGTCGACCACGCCATCGAGAACTATGTCGGCATGGCGCATGGCTGGTGCGTGCCCGACCACAGCGTCTACAACGAAGCCGGCGCCGAACGGCATTGGCGAAGGCTGATCACGCTGTTTGCCGAAACACTCGGGTGAAGCTTCCGCCTGCCTGGCACCTTTTCCCGGTAGAACGGGGAGGAGGAAGAGGCGGTGCGTAAAAAATCTTTGCATCACCCCAAGGATTAGCCATTAGCCTTCGTCCAACAGGCAAATGATGGCGATGATGCTGGATGAGAGCGAAGCCTCCGACGCCGAACTGATCGGGCGGGCGAAGGGCGGAGACAGGGGTGCCTTCGGCAAATTGCTGGAGCGCCACTACGACTTCGTCTATCGCGCCGCCTATCGCTGGTGCGGCAAGAAGGCGGATGCCGAAGACATCGCCCAGGAAGTCTGCGTCCGGCTCGGCAAGGCGATCCGCGACTATCGCGGCGGCGGCGCCTTCACGACATGGCTCTATTCCGTGACGATGAATGCGGCGCGCGACATGATGCGCAAGACCGCGCGCGAGACCGTGAAGACCGAGGCCTATGGCGTCCATGCGCTGATTTCGGGCGAGGCCCCGGCCGAGAGCGAGGATCCGGCCGAGGCGCTGTGGACCGCGGTGCGGCAGCTTCCGGACAAGCAGCGCGACGCCGTACTGCTGGTCTATGGCGAGGGCTTGAGCCATGCGGCCGCCGCCGAGGCGATGGCGATCTCGGAGACGACGGTTTCCTGGCACATCCATGAAGCGAAGAAACGGCTGAAGGCGCTGATGCGTTCAGCCGGGGAAGTGTGACCATGGTCGACGACAACGAACTCAACAGACTGCGCGATATCGCGGCACCGGCGCCGGGTGAGAGCGCGAAGGCGCGCGCCTTCGAAGCCGCCCTGCGTGCCTATGATGAGGAAAATATTTCTGCCGTCACCCAAGGATCGGTCGGCGGCCTTCGTCTCACAGAGCGAGCACAAAAGCTCTGGAGCGAGATCATGCAAAAGAAACTCATCGCCACGCCGGCTCTTGCCGGGCTCGTCGCCCTGCCGATCGCCGGATACGCCACCTTCCATCTGCTGAGGGAACAGCCGGCCAAATTCGGCGGCGACGAAAAGATCACCGAGACGCTGGCCGACAAGCCGGCGACGTTGAAGCCGGCCGAGCCGAAGCAGGCTCCAACCGAACTGGCGAAGGACAAGAAGGCCGACGCGGATGTCGAAAGCCGCGACGCGACCGGCGTGCTTGTGGCGCCGGCGTCGCCGCCGAAATCCGAAGCCGCCCAGGCCGGCGGCACAGCTCAGCAGACTGCCAATGAACGCGCGGTGTTGGCCGAGCCGGCACCACCGGCGCCAACGGGTGAATTCGCGCTGAATAGCGCCGCGCCGAGCACGTCGCGGCTCGCCCGCGCGCCGGCTGCCGAGTCCAAGCTGATGGCGCCGCAGCCGACCATCGCGCCGGCGGATCAGATCGCGCCGCAGGAGGAAAACCGCAACCGCGTCCAGGATTTCAAGACCAATCCGGTGCATGCGGCGCTGGAAGATCCGGTCTCGACTTTCTCGATCGATGTCGACACGGCCTCCTATTCCTTCGTGCGCCGCTCGCTGAAGGAAGGTGCGGTGCCGCAGGCCGACACGGTCCGTGTCGAGGAGATGATCAACTACTTCCCCTATGACTGGAAGGGACCGGATTCGGCGTCGACGCCGTTCAACTCGACCGTCAGCGTCATGCCGACGCCGTGGAACGGGCACACCAAGCTGATGCATGTCGCCATCAAGGGCTTCGACATCAAGCCGACCGAGCAGCCCAAGGCCAATCTGGTCTTCCTGATCGACGTTTCGGGCTCGATGGACGAGCCGGACAAGCTGCCGCTGCTCAAGTCGGCATTCCGGCTGCTGGTCAGCAAGCTCAGGGCCGACGACACGATCTCGATCGTCACCTATGCCGGTGAAGCCGGCACCGTGCTGATGCCGACCAGGGCTGCCGAGAAGGACAAGATCCTCAATGCCATCGACAATCTGCAGCCGGGCGGTTCGACGGCCGGTGAGGCCGGCATCAAAGAAGCCTACAAGCTTGCCCAGCAATCCTTCGTCAAGGACGGCGTCAACCGGGTGATGCTGGCCACCGATGGCGACTTCAATGTCGGACAGAGCGACGATGATGATCTCAAGCGCCTGATCGAGCAGGAGCGCAAGAGCGGTGTCTTCCTGTCGGTGTTCGGCTTCGGACACGACAATCTGAACGACCAGATGATGCAGACCATAGCCCAGAACGGCAACGGCACCGCCGCCTATATCGACACGCTGGCCGAGGCGGAAAAGGTGCTGGTCGAGGATGCCTCTTCGACGCTGTTCCCGATCGCCAAGGACGTGAAGATCCAGGTCGAGTTCAACCCCAACAAGGTCTCGGAATACCGCCTGATCGGCTACGAGACCCGGGCGCTCAACCGCGAGGACTTCAACAATGACCGCGTCGATGCCGGCGATATCGGCTCGGGTCATTCGGTCACCGCGATCTACGAGATCACGCCGAAGGGCAGCGGCGGCGAGCAGATCGATCCGCTGCGCTATGGCCAGGCCACGGTCAACAATGGCGGCGTCGCCAATGCGGACGAATATGCCTTCGTCAAGATCCGCTACAAGCTGCCGAACGAGGATGTCTCGAAGCTGATCACCACGCCGGTGACCTCGGCCAACGAGGTGGCGTCCTTCGACCAGGCCAGCACCGACCAGCGTTTCTCCGTCGCGGTGGCTGCCTTCGGCCAGAAGCTGCGCGACGAGGATGCGACCGCGAAGTTCGGCTACGACAAGATCATGGAGATTGCCACTGCCGCCCGAGGAGCCGACCCGTTTGGATACAGGTCCGAGTTCCTCTCGCTTGTGCGCCTTGCCTCGGCGCTGGGTGGTAACCGGTAGTGGCGATGACGGCCGGTTTCCTTCGGATGGGATCGTTCTGACAGGGGAAACCGGCCCACGGGCGGGTGAGGCAGGCCGGCGAGGGGTCATTCCCTTGCCGGCCTTTTTTTGGATCCGTCGATATTCAGGTGAGGCCGGCCTGCAAACGATGGTTTCCTGCGCTTCCGGTGCTCACGTACCCAAAAGTACGCTCCGCTCCGGTTCTCGGAACCCATCGTTTTCGACTCGACCTGACCTGAATCTCAACGGATCCCTGGCGCAGCGTTAACCGGCATGATCGTTAAATTGCGCGAGATTTCCGGTACCGGATCGCAATTTCCTGTTGCTACACCGGACTTGTTTACAGGGCTTGAGGGAGCCGGAATTGCAGATCAGGACTATCGCCAACTCGCCGCCGCCGGTGCGGGACGCTTCGACGGTTTCATCAGCCCCATCGGCCGAATCCAGACGCATCAGCGACGATGTCGCGCAGGCGCGTCACACTGCAATGTCGGCGCTGACCAACGACCGCTTCCGCGCCATGCTGGAACAGATCACCGATCCAGCTTCTTCCGGCGCGCTGATGACGATGCGCGGCGACAATGTCGTCGATTTCAGGTCGGCGCAATCGAGCTACGCCGACAACAGCGAATAATCGAAATCCTCAGGCCCGGCTGCGGCGGCGCTCGCGGCGGGCCTCGCTGGTCTCGGCGGTGTTTTCCGTCGCCACCTTGTTGCGCATCGGACCGATGCGCTCGACGATCGTCTCGACCGTCGGACGACCCGCCTTGGTGTGGGCGTCGAGTGCCTTGCGCATGGCGGCAAGGTGCTGGAACGAAGTGCCGCAGCAACCACCGACAATCTTGGCGCCGGCATCGACGGCGAGGCGAACATAGTCGGCCATCAGTTCCGGCGTGCCGGAATAATGGATCTCAGTACCGCGGAATTCCGGAATGCCGCAATTGCCCTTGACGATCACCGTCGCCTGCGGCTTCGCCTCGGTCATGTCGAGCAGCGAGGCCAGGATGTCTGAAGCGCCGACGCCGCAATTGGCGCCAACGCCGAGCGGTGCTTCGGACAGCCCGTCAACGACGCCATGGATGTCTTTCGGCAGCAGGCCCATCATGGTGCGGCCGGCTGTGTCGAAGGAGCCGGTATAGGTGTACGGGAGGCCGACGCGGATGGCGGCTTCGGCGGCGGCGCGAATCTCGTCGGGCGCCGACATGGTCTCGATCCAGGCGACTTCGGCGCCGCCTTGCTTGAGGCCCTCGATCTGCTCGGCAAAGGCGTCGACAGCTTCGTCATAGGTCATGGCGCCAAGCGGCACCAGCAATTCGCCGGTCGGGCCGACGGAGCCGGCAACGATCACCTTGCGGCCGGCCTTGTCGGCGACGGCGCGGGCAATCTCGGCGGCGCGCTTGTTGAGCGCTTGCACGCGATCCTGCGCATGGTGGAGTTTCAGCCGGTGGCGGGTGCCGCCGAAGGAATTGGTCAGGATGATGTCGGCGCCGGCATCGACGAAATTCTGGTGCAGGCTGGTGATGGTGTCGGGCGCCGTCTCGTTCAGCAATTCCGGCGCCTCGCCGGCCTCCAGGCCCATCGCGAACAGATTGGTGCCGGTGGCGCCATCGGCCAGCAGCACGCCCTTTTCAGCCAGCAGGGCATCGATCGGATTGGTGGTGGTCATCGGATTGGCTTTCGTGTTTCAAATTCGAATAAGGATATAAAGAAGTCTTTATGTCTAGTCAATGATTTGTGGCGGCCTCGGCAATGCGAATGGCGTGGCCCTCAACCATGTCGGGGTCCAGCAATCGAATGACCATGATTGCCGTCGATCAGACATAGCCTGACGGGAACGACATGCCGGCCAGATTGCGGGCGAAGGCGGCGGCCTCGTGCGGATTGACGTCGGCGGCGCGGATCAGATTGTCGAAATGCTGGGTCAGCGCCTGGACCGGCTGGGTGGCGTTCAGCACGACATACATGTCGCCGACATAGATGGCGGCGCGATAGGGGCCGAAGATGGTGAGCGGGATCGAATAGCGCATGCGGCCGTCATAGAGAAACAGCCGGAAGGTCGGGTAGAGATCTTCGAGCAATGTCGCCATATGGGCGAGCTGCTGCCGGCGGTCGGCCTCGGGAAAACGATCCCACACACCGAGGCCGCGCGCGAAAATCTCCAGCGTGTGGCGCGGCATGCAGACTTCCATGTCGGTTTCCGGGCGTCGGTTGTATTCGATGCGGTATTGCGTCTCGCTGGCCTGTGCCAGGCGGCTCCTGTTGGTGATGTTGGCCTCGTAGTCGACCAGCGCGCGGGTCCGCAGCAGATCGGGAATGCCTGCGGGCACGTAGCGGATCTTGGTGCCGGCTGCCTCGGCGAACCATTTGGCGAGCAGCGTGCGGTCGAAACCGTCGGGCGCCTCCTCGATCTCCAGGCTTTCGCGAATTTCGCCGGTGACGCCTTCGTCCTGGCTGAGGCCGAGCAGCCAGTCCAGCGACACTTTGAATTCGGCGGCGATGTTGAGCAGCGTTTCGGCGCGCGGCAAGCGCGTCGAGGCGCCCGACATCAGCTGCGACAACGCCGAGCGGTCGATGCCGACTGCTGACGCGAAGGCCGACTGATTGAGGTCGGATCGTGTCAGGAGCAGCTTCAGACGCTCCCGGAAAATTGCTGACAGATCGCGTTTGTCCATCGTCCGCTTCTCCGAATCTTGAGGAAAAATTTGCACCGAAACCGTCCACGGAGGTGCCTCAGGCGTAAATGAATCCCTAAGCATGTTTACAATGTGTAACATGTGCAGTCAAAAATGCGCAATCGCAACAGTTTGTATACTTTGTCGCGTTGAGTGGAATCGCTTCTCCTGACACTATGCTGTCAGGAACCAGTTGGGGTTCCGACGACTGAGGGGCAGTGGTCGATAGCATGACAGGCAAGAGCATCAAGCGACGCAACACACCGGCCATCGAGTGGCCGACCGCGGTTCTCGCTTTCTTCTGTTACGGAACGTGGCTTGCCACCGGTTTCCTGCTCTGGCCTTCCCATCCCATCGTGGCCCTCGCTCTCCTTGGCTTCATTCTCGCACTGCAGTCGTCGATCATGCACGAAGTGCTGCATGGCCATCCGACGCGCAGCGCGCTGATCAACGAGGCCTTCGTCTTCCTGCCGATCGGCCTGGTCTGGCCGTACCGCCGCTTCAAGACGCTGCACCTGCGCCACCATGCCGACGAGCGGCTGACCGATCCGCTCGACGATCCCGAAAGCTACTATCAGGCGCTGTGGCAGCACGACGATTTGCCGCCGACGATGAAGTTCCTGCTCAAGATCAACAACACCATGGCCGGCCGTTTCTTCCTTGGCCCGTGGCTGTCTTGCATCGGCTTCTTCATTGACGATTTCAAGCAGATGATGGCCGGCGACAAGGCGATCCGCAAGGCTTGGCTGCTGCATGCGATCGGCCTCGCCATCGTGGCGCCGATCGTGCAGTTCGGCTTCGGCATTCCGCTGTGGCTCTACATTCTGGCGCCGGTCTGGCTCGGCCAGTCGCTGATCGCGATCCGCACCTTTGCCGAGCATCAGTGGTCCGAGCATCCGGAAGGCCGCACGGTGATCATCGAGCGCTCGCCGCTGTCGTTCCTGTTCCTCAACAACAATCTTCACTTCGTCCATCACAAGACGCCTACGGTGGCCTGGTACAAGCTGCCGAGACTGTTTCGCGAGCGTCGTGACGAGTGGCTGCGGATGAACAATGGCTATGCCTATCCGAACTATTTCGCGCTGATCAAAGCCTATGCCTTCAAGGCTAAGGAGCCGATCGTGCATCCGGTGCTGCGGCGTGCGCCTGAGCACGGCCGGGCGTTCAAGCCGCGCATCCGGGCACGCAACATCAATGGGCTCGGCACGGCGCCGGTGCCCGCCGAGCCGCCCAAGGAATAATTCGCGGCATCCCTCGTGTCGGCCAATTCTGATTGGACGCCGCGTTTTTGTGGTCCTTTTTACAGACGTGATGATTTGATATCGGCATGAGCGAACTGGTTGCGGCATTGCCCATGTATGACTGGCCCGAAGTGCGCGGCGAGGTCGACGCGCAATGGGGGCAATTGCGCGATGCCTTCCGGCAAAAGGGCATCGACGCGCCGCAAGCCATCGCGCGCAGCAATGGCGATCTGCCGCCGGTGCCGGGCGGCATCCATGATGCCCAAGGGGCGCTGATCGCGCCGGATCCTTCGACATTGCCGCCGGGCGAACTCGATTATCACAAGCTCTGGCTGCATCCGGCGCTGCTGTTCGCGCAGACCTGCTGGGGGCCGATGGAACTCGGTCTGTCCAGCCATGTGCAAGTGATCGGCCAGCCAAGCTATGACGCCTATGAGGGCGGGCAGGGCGAACTCTATTCCAGCGCGCTGGTGATGCGGACGGGCGAGGGGCCGGAAGCTCGCTCGCCCGCGGACGGCAAGGCCTTGCTGCCGCTCGACCTGTTCCGTGGCAAGCGCTTCACCTTCAACAGCCTGGATTCCATGTCGGGCATGATCGGGCTGACGCGTGATCTGCAGGCGGCCGGCGAAAGCCTCGATATCTTTTCCTCGCGCAGCGAAAGCGGCGGTCATCGCGCTTCGATCGTTACTGTTGCCGAGGGCAGGGCAGATGTCGCAGCAATCGACTGCGAAAGCTGGGCGCTGGCGCAGCGTTTCGAACCGGCGGCACGCAAAGTCGTGATCGTCGGCTGGACGGCGCGGCGCAAGGGCTTACCCTTCATCACCGCCAGGACGACGCCGGAAAAGACAGTCCGGGCAATGCGCGAAGCCCTTGCCAGCCTAAGCGAGCAGCCTCGCATCCAACGGGTAGGTTGAAAGCTGCTCATTGCCGGTCTCGGTGATCAGGATCTGCTCCTCGATCTTGACGCCTTCGCGCCCGCCAAGCCTGCCGATATAGCTTTCCACGCACAGCACCATGCCGGGTTCGATCACGCCGTCCGGCGTATCCGGCGTCCAGTCGCTGGCATGCGGCAGCGTGGGGTATTCGTCAGCCAGGCCGACGCCGTGGTAGAGCACGCCGTAGCGGGTCGAGAAGCAGTCTCCCGGCGGCACCGCCGAGCGCTCGACAAGGTCGCGAAACGAGATGCCCGGCTGCATCAACTGCGTGTTGTGCTCGATCTGGTCGGCGGCGATGCGGAACAGGTCGCGCTGCTCATTGCTCGGCTTGGCATCGCCGCACAGCCAGGTGCGCGACAGGTCTGCGCAGAAGCCGTATGGGCCGATCAGGTCGGTGTCAAAGGCAACGAGGTCGCCGGCCTCGATGATGCGCGACGAGCACTCCTGGAACCACGGATTGGTGCGCGGGCCGGACGTCAGTAGCCGCGTTTCGATCCATTCGCCGCCGCGCGCAATGTTGCCGCGGTGCAGCTCGGCCCACAGTTCGTTCTCGGAAATGCCGGGCTGCAGAGCCTGTTCCATCTCGCCCATCGCCGCCTCGCAGGCGACAATGGTGCGGCGCATGGCGAGGATTTCGTCCGGTGATTTGATCAGCCGGGCATTCTCCATCACCGCTTCGCCATTGCCGATGGAGATGCCGAGACGGGCGAGTTCCTCGACGCCTTCTGGATTGATGTGATCGACCGCGATGCGGCTGTTGCCGCCGCCATGTTCCCTCACCAGATCGGCAATGCCGGCGGCCCAGCGGCGGACCTTTTGCTCCGTGAGTTCGCCGCTGTAGAGATACATCCACGAGACAGCCGGGCGCACTTCGTCGACGACGCCGGAATGGTCAGACAGATGCTCGCAGGAGAAATAGTCGAACAGCACCACAGGGCCTTCGGTGGCGACGAAGCAATGCCGCGTCGGATTGTGCGCCACCCACAGCTGCATGTTGGTCGAGTCGGTGGCGTAACGGATGTTGACGGGGTCGTAGAGCAGGGCGCCGGCATAGCCGCGCCGCTTCAGCTCGGCGCGGATGCGCTCCAGCCGGTATTTGCGCATCGCCGGAAGATCGGGGGCGGCAATGCCTGCCGCCGCCCATTCTGCTTCAGCCTGCGCGCCATAGCCCAGCACATGCTGGTTGAGCGACGCCGCCTTCTGGCGGGAGCCTTCACGCAATTCCTCGATCGAGCCAGGCTCGAACGGCATGATCTTGCGATGGCGGCCGAAGCCGCCTTTTGGCGCCGCGCCGTCCATGGCTGAACCTCAGGTCCGCATCTTCTCGCCGCTCGGGTCGAAAGGCGCCTCGACATTGATGCGCGCCGGGCGACGGTGTCCGAGGATCTCGATCTCGAACAGGCCGGCACTTTCGTCCTCAGCGAGTGCCGCAGGAACGTAGCCCTGCGCCATCGACTTCTGGACATAGTGGGCATAGCCGCCCGACGTCACCCAGCCGACCACGCGCCAGTCGCCATCGACGATGCCGCGCACGGCAGAAGCGCCTTCGGCAGCCTTGGAGCCACGCACTTCCTCGCCCTTGTCGTCGAAGCGCGGCGCGCCATAGCCATGCGGCTTTTCCACCGTGCCAAAATCCTTGCTGACCTTGGCCCAGATCGGCTCGTCGCCCATGACGTCGGCATCGGCGGCGTCGACGATGAAGGAGACGCGGCGCAGTTTCGGGCCTTCCGCCTGTTCCTTGGCAGCGGCTTCGCGGCCGATGAAATCGTTCTTCTCGAGCTTGATGAAGCGGTCCATCGAGCCTTCGAATGGTCCGTAGATCGGCCGCAGCTCGCGGAACCAGGTCGGGAAGTTCTTTTCCAGGCGCATTGAGAGCAGGGCGCGCATGCCGAAATCGACCAGGCCGAATTCCTCGCCGGCATCCTTGATCGCCTTATAGACCAGGCGCTGGTAGGCCGGCGCCATCCAGATCTCGTAGCCGAGATCGCCGGTGTAGGTGATGCGGTTGACCATGCAGGGGGCGCCGCCGACTGCCATCTCGCGGAAATCCATGAAGCGGAAGGCTTTGGTCGAGATGTCCGTATCCACGAGCTTTTGCAGCAGATCACGTGACTTTGGTCCGGCGATCGACAGGCCGACCAGCGTCTGGTCGAAGCGATGGATGCGCACCGAACCGTCTTTCGGCAGGTGCTTCTCGAACCAGCGCATGTGGTATTTCTGCGCGGCCGAAGAGCCCCAGATCATGAAGCGGTCTTCGCCGGCCTTGGCGATGGTGAAGTCGCCGATCAGCTTGCCGAATTCGTTGATCATCGGGGTTAGCACGATGCGGCCGGTCTTCGGCATGCGGTTGGTCATCAGCCGGTTGAGGAACTCTTCCGCGCCCGGCCCCGACACTTCGTATTTGGCGAAGTTGGCGATTTCGGTGACGCCGACGCGCTCGCGCGTGGCGCGCACTTCCTCGCCGATCGGGCCGAAATCGTTGGAGCGGTGGAACGAGACGATATCCCTGGGCTCCTTGCCCTTCGGCGCGAACCAGAGCGGGGTTTCAAGGCCCCACGAGTCGCCCATGACGGCGTTGTTGGCGAGCATGGTGTCGTAGAGTGGGGTCGTCTGCGCCGGGCGTGCGGCCGGCAGTTCCTCATTGGGGAAGCGGATCGAGAAGCGGCGCGAATAGTTTTCGCGCACCTTGGCGTTGGTGTAGCGCAGACCGGCCCATTCGCCGAAGCGGGCGACATCCATGCCCCAGACGTCGAAGCCGGGATCGCCATGCACCATCCAGTTCGACAGAGCGAGGCCGACGCCGCCGCCCTGGCTGAAGCCGGCCATGACGGCGCAGGCGCACCAGAAATTGGTCAGGCCCTGCACCGGACCGACCAGGGGGTTGCCGTCGAGCGCGAAGGTGAAGGGGCCGTTGATGATCTGCTTGATGCCGGCCTTCTCGATGCCGGGGAAGTGCTTGAAGCCGATTTCCAGCGACGGCGCGATGCGGTCGAGATCGGGCGGCAGCAGTTCATGGCCGAAATCCCAGGGTGTGTTGACCGGCGACCATGGCTTGCAGGCTTTCTCATAGGTGCCGAGCAGGATGCCGTTGCGCTCCTGGCGGGTGTAGATCTCACCCTTGAAGTCGAGCACGCCGATCATCTCGCGGCCGGTCGACTTGTTGAACTCCTCGACCTCCGGCATCGGCTCGGTCAGGAGATACATGTGCTCCATGGCCAGCACAGGCAGTTCGACGCCGACCATGCGGCCGATCTCACGCGCCCACAGGCCGCCGCAATTGACGACATGCTCGGCGTGGACCGTGCCCTGTTCGGTGACGACGTTCCAGGTGCCGTCGGGCTGCTGCGTGAGATCGACGACGCGGTTGCGCAGCACGATCTCGGCACCGAGTTTCTTCGCCGCCTTGGAATAGGCGATGGTGGTGCCGGACGGGTCGAGATGGCCTTCGACTGGATCCCACATGGCGCCGACGAAGTTCTTCTCATCCATCAGCGGGAACATCGCCTTGGCTTCGGACGGTGTGATCAGCTCGGTGTCCATGCCGAGATAGCGGCCCTTGGCGTGGGCCAGCCGCAGGAAGTCCATGCGCTCCGGCGTATCGGCCATCATCACGCCGCCGGTCAGGTGCAGCGAGCAGGACTGGCCCGAGATTTCCTCGATCTCCTTGTAGAGCTGCACGGTGTAGGCCTGCAGCTTGGCGACGTTGGGGTCGCCGTTCAGCGTGTGGAAACCGCCGGCCGCGTGCCAGGACGAGCCGGAGGTCAGCTCCGAACGCTCGATCAGCATGATGTCGGTCCAGCCGGCCTTGGCCAGGTGATAGAGCACCGAGCAGCCGACGACACCGCCGCCGATGACAACCGCTTTTACATGGGATTTCATGAAGATAGGTCCGTTTTTGCGTAAATTGAATCAGAGGTTTCGGTCGCTGGCGGTCACGACGCCCGCCATGCACGATCAAAAATCGGTCGGCGCGCCGCCTTCGGCCGTGCGCTTCTGGACGAAGTCGTTGAGTTCCTCGCGGATCGCCGGATCCATGTAGGGCTCTTCATAGGATGCCAGCCGTTCCTTCCAGACCTTGTTGGCCTTCTCCATCGCCGTTGGCGAGCCAGCTTCCGCCCAGGTCTCGAAATTGCGCCAATCGGAAATGATCGGCGAATAGAAGGCGGTCTTGTAGCGGTCCTGCGTATGCTGGGTGCCGAAGAAATGGCCGCCGGGGCCAACCGACTGGATGGCGTCGAAGCCGAGCGCCTCCTCTGACAGGTCGAGCGGGGTGAGGAATTCGGCCACCATCTGCAACAGGTCGATGTCGAGAATGGTTTTCTCGTAGGAGCAGCGCAGGCCGCCCTCGAGCCAGCCGGCGGCATGCATCATCAGATTGCCGCCGCCCTGGATGGCGCCCCACAGCGAGAACACGCTCTCATAGGCCGCCTGCGCGTCGACCGTGTTGGCGGCGCAGGTGTTGGAGGTGCGGTAGGGGATGTTATAGCGGCGGGCAAGCTGGCCGCCGACAAGCTGCGCCTTCATATATTCGGGCGTGCCGAAGGCCGGTGAGCCGGACTTCATGTCGACATTGGAAGTGAAGCCGCCATAGCCGACAGGCGCGCCCCTGCGCACCATCTGGGCAAAGGCGATGCCGGACAGCGCCTCGGCATTCTGCTGCACCAGCGCGCCAGCGATGGTGACCGGCGCCATGGCGCCCGACAGGGTGAAGGGCGTGACGACAACGACCTGGCCCTTGCTCGACATCTGGATGATACCTTCCATCATCGGCACGTCGAGCTTGAGCGGCGAATTGGTGTTGATGATGGTGAAGACGGACGGCTCCTCGAGCAGTTGCTCGTGGCTGATGCCGCGCGCGATCCTGGCGATCTCGATGCCGTCGACATTGCGCTCCTTGCCGAGCGAATAGATGTGAAACACCTTGTCGGTCAGCGTGGCGAGGTCGCGGATGCATTCGAGGTGGCGCACCGACGGATGGATATCGGTCGGCTCGACCGGATAGCCGCCGGTGCAGTTCAGGATGTTGTGCATCTGCGCCAGGCGCAGGAAATTGCGGTAGTCGGCCTGGTTGCCGGGTCGGCGGCCTCGATCGATGTCGGAGCAGTTCGGCGCCGACGCCATCATCGAGATGATCAGATTGTCGCCGCCAAAGCGCACATTATGCGCAGGGTTGCGGGCATGGATGGTGAATTTCCGACGGGCAGTGCGAGATGAGTTCGAGGATCATGTCGCTGTCGAAGCGTACGCGCTCCGAGCCTTCGCGCACATCGGCGCCATGCGCCTTCATGATGCGGCGGGCTTCGTCGTGCAGGACGTCGACGCCGATTTCCCTGAGCACGCGCAAGGAGGCGAGGTGGATCGATTCCAGCTCGTCTTCCGACACCAGCCTGGTCGGCGCCAGCGGGTTTTTCAGCTGGCGGAAAGCCGGTTGCTCGAACGCGGCCGAGCCTCCGGCGCGCTTTCCGGCGCGGCCGCCACGGCGGGCACGGTCGGGTGCCAGGGCCGGTTCTAAGGGGTTTACGGCGGCGGTCATGATGGTCCTCGTAGGATGCGAATAGCGGGCGGCATAATGGACCGGCGGCCCGCCGGCCATTGCGGAGGCGGCGACCACTAGGGCGAGGGAAGCGACATGCCGGAACGGCAGCTGTGTGGCCGCGGCATCGCCTGATCACCGCGCTGTTGGCGCAAGCGGATTTAGCTTACCGGCCCTTTCTTTCCCCGAATTGAACCCGTAGCTGGTGGGCCTTGCCGGCAGGGAGGTCAGCCGGCACCTCACATGGAATGATGGAATGGTCGCAACCAGCTCGAGCGAAGGCGAAGCGGGGACGCAGTGGGCAGCGCTCGCCGGCGTCACCGCGGCACTTGCCATGTTCGGCGCCGCGCAAGGGCTGAGCTCACCGCTGTTCACGCTTTTGATGCAGAAGCAAGGCATGTCGCCCGGGCTGATCGGCCTGTCGGCGGCGATGATGCCGCTCGGCCTGATCCTGTCGGCCTCGTTCGTGCCAGCGGCGGTGCGGCTGGTCGGTGCGCGCAACCTGGCGGTCGGCTGCTCGCTGATCGGCGTGCTGTGTTTCCTCGGCATCGGCTATCTGCAGAACTGGATGGCCTGGTACATCATCCGCTTCATCATCGGGGTCGTCATCAATCCGCTCTATATCCTCGGCGAGGTCTGGGCGCTGTCGCTAGCGCCGCCTTCGCGGCGCGGCCGGGTGATGGGCGTGTTCAACACGCTGATGGGCGCCGGTTATGCGGCGGGGCCCTTCACCCTGACCTTCGTCGGCACGTCGGGCTGGGCACCCTTCAGCGTCGGCATCGGTGGCTTCGTGCTTTGCGCGGTCATCCTGCGCCTTGTCTCCTCGAAGCTTACCGGGTTCGAGGATGACGGGCAGCCAGCCGGCAGCTTTGTCGGCTTCGCCCGGCTGGCGCCGGCGCTGCTGCTGGCCGTGCTGGTCTCGGCCGCCGTCCAGCAGAGCACCTATGCGCTGGTCCCGGTCTTCGGCACCGGCTATGGCCTGCCGGAAGCCGTGCTCGCCGCGCTGGTGATGGCACTGTCGCTCGGCAACATCCTGCTGCAGATCCCGCTCGGCCTGCTGGCGGAACGGTTCGGTGGCCGCCCGATGATCGTAGCCTGCGCGGTGGCGACGGCAATCTGCGCGGCGCTGCTGCCGCTGCTGATCACCACGCCGCTGATCTGGGGCGTGCTGCTGGTGATGGGCGCGGTGGGCTACGGCGTCTATACGATGGCATTGGTCGAACTCGGCAGCCGCTTCAAGGGCACGCTGCTCGTCACCGGCAATGCGGCCTTCGCCCTGCTGTGGGGCGTTGGCGGCATTGTCGGCCCGCCGGGCGCCGGCCTGCTGATGCAAGGCATCGGCCCGCTGGGCCTGCCCGTGGTGATCTTCGGTCTCGATGCGGCTCTGGTCGCCTTCGCCTTGTTCCGCTCCTCGCAACGCCGAGCCACCTGACATGGATCTGGCTGGAGCAAGCGCTTTCCGCCGGCGGGGCTTACCGCTGTTTGGCCGAGCCGGTAATCCTGCCGGGCACCAACGGTAGGACCATGGCCGCGGCGGATTCGAAAACTGGCGAAGGAATGCAATGGGCGGCGATCACCGGCGTGATCGCGACCGTCTCGGTGTTCGCCATCGCGCAGGGGCTGTCCTATCCGCTGCTGAGCTTCATCCTGCAGCGCCAGGGCGTCTCGCCGGCGATGATCGGCCTGTCGGCGGCCATGACGCCGATCGGCTTCATCGTCTCGTCGCTGGTGATCCCGGGGCTGGCGCGGCGGTTCGGGGCGGGGCGCACGGCGCTTACTTGCGCCGCGCTCTCGGCCGTCGTGCTGGCGCTGATCGGCTGGACGCAGAATGTCTATCTGTGGCTTCCGCTGCGCTTCCTGATCGGCGTGGTGACCAACCCGCTATATGTCTTGAGCGAGATCTGGGTGATTGCCCTTGCGCCGCCGGCCAGGCGCGGGCGCATCATGGGCGTCTATTCGACGATCATTTCGGCCGGCTTCGCGGCCGGCCCGCTCTGCCTGCTCGCCGTCGGTACGCAGGGATGGCCGCCCTTCCTCGTCGGTATTTGTGCCTTCGTGCTATGCGGCATGTGCCTGGCGTCGGTGCTGCCGCGCCTGCCGAAGGTGGACGAGGCCGGGCATCGGGTTTCCGTTCTGGGCTTCGTACCGATGGCGTGGCTGCTTCTGTTGGCGGTCATCGTGGCCGCGGGTTTCGAACAGGGGGCGCTGGCCTTGCTGCCGGTCTATGGCAACCACTATGGTATCGCGGAAGCCCGCATGTCGGCGCTGCTGTCGATGATGATCGCCGGCAACATTGCCATGCAGGTGCCGCTCGGCCTGCTGGCGGAGAGGCTGACCGCACGCCTGGTGCGGCTCGCCTGTGTTTCCTTGACCGTGCTCGGATGCGTGTTGCTGCCGCTTCTCATCGAAACGCCGCTGATCTGGCCGATGATCTTCGTCTGGGGAGCGGTCTCCTACGGCATCTACACGATGTCGATCATCGAGCTGGGCGAGCGTTTCACCGGCTCGACCCTGGTCGCCGGCAACGCCGCCTTCTCGCTGATGTGGGGCGTCGGCGGCATAGCCGTGCCGCCGCTGGCCGGCAGCGCCATGGATATACTGGGTGCGAGAGGCCTGCCGATCACGCTTTGCCTCATGTGCCTGGCCCTGACGGTCGCGAGCCTCGCTGGTCGCGCGAAGGCCTAAATCCTTGGCTGCAACTCTTGAATATCGGACGCGGCATGTCGATGTTGCATGCCCAAGCATTGCCTATTTGGAGATTCCATGACCAAGCCCATCGCCAAGCCAGAAGCCGATACCGCGGACCCCTTCCTCTGGCTGGAGGACAGGACCAGCAAACAGTCGCTCGACTGGGTGCATGGCCAGAACGAGATCGCGGTTGGCGAATTGCAGGGCGATCCTTCGTATCAGGCGTCGTTCCAGACGGCACTCGACCTGATGACGGCCGAGGACAACATCGCCGTCGGCGCGGCTGTAGCCGGCCACGTCTATAATTTCTGGCAGGACAAGACCAATGCGCTCGGCCTGTGGCGCCGCACGACGGTCGCTTCCTACAAGACCGAGCAGCCGGTCTGGGAAACGATCATCGACTTCGACGAGCTTGCGGCGAAGGAGGGGATAAAATGGGTGTTCAGCGGTGCCAGCCGGCTCTATCCGGACTTCAGCCGCTGCCTGCTGTCGATGTCGCCGGACGGCGGCGACGCCAGCGAGATGCGCGAATTCGACATCGAAACCAGATTGTTCATCGAGGGCGGGTTCCGTGCGCCGGCTTCCAAGTCGGGTTTCGGCTGGCTGGACAAGGACACGGTCATCGTCTCGGCGGCGTTCGAGGAATCCGACAAGACCGAGTCCGGCTACCCGCGTGTGATCAAGCTCTGGAAACGCGGCACGGCGCTGGAAGAGGCGACGCCGATCTTCGAGGCGCAGAAAGACGATCTCGCCGCAGGAGCCGGCGTCGAGTTCGACGGCGAGAAGCGTCACGTGTTCCTGGCGCGGGCTATCAATTTCTTCGCGTCGCACAGTTTCCTGCATCTCCCATCTGGCGAAAACAGGCGCATTCCGCTGCCCGACGACGCCACCGACACATCGCTTTTCAAGGACCAGCTGGTGTTCGGGGTGCGCACGCCATGGATGGCACCGGATGGCACGGTGTGCAAACCGGACGGGCTCTATTCGCTCGATTTCGCGCACTGGATCGAAAGCGGCGGTTTCGGCGCCATCGAAACCTTGCTGGCGCCGGCGCATCGCGTGTCCATCGCCGGGCTCGCCAGAACGCAGGACCGGCTGTTCGTCAGCCTGATGGACAACGTGCGCGGCAAGGTTCTCGTCTGCGAGCGCAAGAATGGCGCCTGGTCGCTGAAGCCGGTCGCGTTGCCTGAGAACGGCACTGTCGGCATCAGCCATGCCGAGCGCTTCGGCTCCAGCGTGTCCTTCTCCTTCACGGATTTCCTGACGCCGAGCTCGATCATCTGGTCGGATGACGACGGCGAGACGCTTGCCACGGTGAAGTCGCAGCCGGCGCGCTTCGATGCCGCGCCGCTGATCTCGGAACAGTTCGAGGCGCGCTCGAAGGACGGCACGATGATCCCATACTTCGTCGTCCGGCGCCGTGACCAGAAAGGGCCGGTGCCTACGCTGCTCTACGGTTATGGCGGCTTCGAAGTGCCGCTCTTGCCGGGCTATGCCGGCGTGCGCGGCAGGCTGTGGCTGGAGAAGGGCAATGCCTATGTGCAGGCCTGCATTCGCGGTGGCGGCGAGTTCGGGCCCGCCTGGCACCAGGCGGCGCTGAAAGGCAATCGCCAGAACGGTTTTGACGATTTCGCCGCGGTGGCCGAGGACGTCGTCAGGCGCGGCATCGCGACGGCTGCCTCGCTCGGTATCCAGGGCGGCTCGAATGGCGGCCTGCTGACCGGCGTTTCGCTGACGCAGCGCCCGGAACTCTTCGGCGCCGTCATCATCGAGGTGCCGCTGCTCGACATGCTGCGCTACACCGAATTGCCGCCCGGCGCCTCATGGATCGCCGAGTATGGCGATCCGTCGAAGCCGGAAGACGCCAGGTGGCTGTCCGCTTATTCGCCCTACCAGCATGTCAGGGCGGGTGCCGCCTATCCGCCGGTGCTGCTGACGACCTCGACCGCCGATGACCGCGTCCATCCCGGCCATGCGCGCAAGATGGCGGCTCGCCTGCAGGAGGCCGGCCACGCCAGGACACTGTTCTTCGAGGAGACCGAAGGCGGCCACGGCGGACGGGGCGACCGCCGGCCGCAGGCGGCGCAGACGGCGATGAAATATGTGTTCCTACAGCGGGCACTGAGAGCCAAGGTATAAGGCGCGTCGCGACGCGCTTTATGCCTTTGTTTTCGTGCATGTCGTTCTCCTAAGACCGGGACCACCTTTGGGCGACATGCATAGAAGTATTCCGTCATGGGCCAAGCAAAGGGTGGTTCACCTCGGCCAGCCTTTGCTCTAAGGTGCCGGGCATGGCTCCTGCTATGATCTTTGTCTGCACGTTCGGGGTCGCGGTGACACCGTCGCCGCGCACGCTGCGCGCGGAGCTTTTGCGACTGTGCGCCCGCATCGGTTATTCGCCGCCCGCCAGCCTCTGATGCATTCGCCCCGGCGCCAGCCGGACTGAATCCAGAGGAAAGAATCAGACATGACCTATCAGAATTATTCGCTGAAGCAGCTTCAGCAGATCGACGCCGCGCACCATCTCCATCCCTTCACCGACCACAAGGAATTGCGTGAAGCGGGTTCGCGCATCATCACCCACGCCAATGGCCCGTTCATCTACGATTCCGAAGGGTTGGAATTGCTCGACGGCATGGCCGGCCTGTGGTGCGTCAACATCGGCTATGGCCGCGACGAACTCGCCGAGGCCGCCTACGCCCAGATGAAGGAACTGCCTTACTACAATTCCTTCTTCAAATGCTCGACGCCGACGCCGGTGCTGTTGTCCAAGAAGCTGGCCGAGATCGCGCCGAAGAACGTCAACCAGGTGTTCTACGGCTCCTCCGGCTCGGAAGCCAACGACACCGCCTTGCGTCTTGTACGCCACTACTGGGTGATCGAGGGCAAGCCGGAGAAGAACCGCATCATCTCGCGCAAAATGGCCTATCACGGCTCGACCATCGCCGCCACGTCGCTCGGCGGCATGGATGCCATGCACAAGCAGCTCAACGGGCCTGTGCCCAACATCGTGCATGTGATGATGCCCTATGCCTATGAGCTGGCGCTGCCGGGCGAGAGCGATCATGATTTCGGCCTGCGCGCGGCCAAATCGGTCGAGGACGCTATCCTCGAGGCCGGCGCCGACAAGGTCGCGGCCTTTATCGGCGAGCCGGTGATGGGCGCGGGCGGCGTCAAGATCCCGCCGGCGAGCTACTGGCCCGAAGTGCAGCGCATCTGCCGCAAATATGATGTGCTTTTGATGCTGGACGAGGTCATCACCGGCTATGGTCGCACCGGCGAGTGGTTCGCGGCCCAGACCTTCGGCATCGAACCGGACACCATCACCACGGCCAAGGCGCTGACCTCGGGCTATCAGCCGCTGTCGGCGCTGCTGGTCGGCGACCGCATCACCTCGACGCTGGTCGAGAAGGGCGGCGAGTTCAACCACGGCTACACCTATTCCGGGCATCCGGTGGCCTGCGCCGTGGCCTTGAAAAACCTCGAGATCATCGAGCAGGAAGGCCTGGTCGAGCGCGTCAGGAACGACACCGGGCCTTATTTCGCCAAGGCCTTGCAGGAGCGCATCGCCGGGCATGACCTTGTCGGCGAGGTGCGTTCGATCGGCCTGATGGGCGCGATCGAGATCGTCAAGGACAAGGCGACCAAGGAGCGGTTCCTGCCGTCGGGAAGTGCCGCGGTGACGGTGCGTGACCATGCCATCGCCAATGGCATGATGCTGCGCGCCACTGGCGACACCATGATCCTGTCGCCGCCGCTGATCTGGACCCGCGACACGATCGACATGGCCTGCGAGCGGATCGGCAAGGCGCTGGATCTGGCGCAGGCCGATCTGCGCAAGCGGTAAGGCGAACCTCGACCGGGCGTTTCTTCAGGGGAACGCCCACCCTCGAGAAACATACTGCCTCCATGGGGAACAAACTTCACCCTCCGCGCGTAGTGTGTGGGGCGGCAGCCATCCGGCTGTAGCAAGGGGTTCATTTCCATGAGAAAAACCGGCAAGAGCCGACGCGCGCAAGAAGCGGCCAGCATCGGCGCTGACCTGATGTTGGCGCCGATGGTGGCGATGATGCGCCTGCCGTTGATGGCGATGGACGCCGGCAGCAGCCAGCCCTGGGGCACCGAAAGCGCGCGTGCGGTGAACGAGAAGACCGCGGCAATCGCCGAGGGCGCGTTCGCGGCGCAAATGTCCTTCCTGCAGTCGGCATCGCGATTCTGGCCGGAACTCCTTTCCGGTCGCACGCCGTCGCTGTTCAACGGCGTCGCGGCCGAACTGTCGATCAGCGCCGCGCTCAAGCCCGCCAGCCGCGCGGTGAAGGCGAATTTTCGCCGGCTGTCGTCAAAGGCTTGAAATAGACCCTGCCGAACTTTGATTTTGCGCATTGTCGAAATCATGGTCTAGAACCAATCGGCATACGCACCGATGGGGGACATCATGGCCGGACAACCGCTCAACCAGCCGGCTGAAATCCCGGCCGAGCTCGACCGTTGGAACTGGGGTGCCTTCTTCCTCAACTGGATCTGGGGCATCGGCAACAGCACTTTCATCGCGCTGCTGGCACTGATCCCGGTCGTCAATCTCGTCATGATCTTCGTGCTCGGCGCACGCGGCAGCCGCTGGGCCTGGCAGAACCGGGCCTGGCGCGACGCGGAGCAGTTCCGCAAGACGCAGCGCAACTGGGCAATCGCCGGCCTTGCTATCTGGGTGCTCAGTATCGGGGGCTGTGCGACGGCGGTCGGCAGCATCCCCTTCATGTTCAAAGGCAGTGACGCCTACCACATGACCATGGACGCCGTGCGTGCCGATACCCGGGTCAAGGCGGCCATTGGCGACGACGTAACCGACAATTTCTGGGTCGGCGGCCATCTCAACGTCAGTGCGAATGGAACGGGCGACGCCCAGTTCAGCATTCCCGTCCACGGCGCCAAGGGCAAAGCCACCGTGTTTTCCCATATGGTCCGCAATGCCGGCACGTGGAGCATCCGCCTGCTCGTGGTCAGGGTTGATGGAGTGGACGCGCCGATCGTGCTGACCAACGAAGATCATGTGCCAATCCCGAATGCGGCGATTGGAATATAGACATGAGCCTTGAGTGAGCGCGGCAGAAATGCAAAAACCGCGCTCCATCGGGAACGCGGCTTTGCCAGATACGCATGGCGTTTCGCTACGCAAACACTTGGCGAAACTTACGGGCTCCGGTACGCGAGACCTGATCCGGAGCGCCGGGCGGATGCGATATGTCCGCCTCGCAGTCCGTTTTATAGCGACATCGTTACCGCAGAGTTATCGAGAGCTTAAGCAAATCTAAATTTGCGGTTCTTCTGGCGGGATGATCCGGAAAAAACCCATCAAATCCGTTGGTTACGCTGGGTTACCCCTGAGAAAATTAATTATGCCGGAGAAATCGGCGCCGCCATGCCCCTGGGCGTTGAACAGGGCGTAGAGCTGTGCCGCTTCGGCGCCAAGCGGGGTCACCGCGCCCGCGCTCTGTGCGGCTTCCTGCGACAATTTCAGGTCTTTCAGCATAAGGGCAGCGGCAAAGCCCGGTCTGTAATCCCTGTTGGCGGGCGAGGTCGGCACCGGGCCGGGCACCGGACAATAGGTGGTCAAGGACCAGCATTGGCCCGAAGAGGTCGAGGCGACCTCGAACAGCGCCTGATGCGACAGGCCGAGCTTTTCAGCCAGCACGAAGGCCTCGGCGACGCCGATCATCGAAATGCCGAGGATCATGTTGTTGCAGATCTTCGCCGCCTGGCCGGCGCCGTCGCCGCCGCAATGAACGATGCGCCCGGCCATCGGCTTCAGGGCCGGCTCGGCGGCGGCGAAGGCGTCTTGCGAGCCGCCGGCCATGAAAGTCAGCGCGCCGGCCGCCGCCCCGCCGGTGCCGCCCGAAACGGGCGCGTCGATGGAGAGCAGGCCGTGTCTGGCGGCAATCGCATGCGCCTTGCGCGCCGACTCGACGTCGATCGTCGAGGAATCGATGAACAGCGCACCTTTTTTGGCCCCCGGCGCGATGTCCTCGTAGACCGACAGCACGTGCTTGCCGGCAGGGAGCATGGTGATGACCACATCAGCGTCCTTCACCGCCGCCAAGGCATTGGCCATGATCGTCACGCCATGTTCTTTTGCCACTGTCAGGTTTTCCGGCACTAGGTCGAAACCGTTTACCGCATGCCCAGCCTTGACAAGGTTGGCGGCCATCGGGTTGCCCATGTTGCCAAGACCGATGAAGGCGATCGTCGTCATTGTCTCACTCCCGGAGTTTGCTGGCTTCAGCGACCAATCAAGGCACGCGCGATGATGACGCGCATGATCTCGTTGGTGCCTTCGAGGATCTGGTGCACCCTGAGGTCGCGCACCAGCTTCTCGATGCCGTAGTCGTGCAGATAGCCGTAGCCGCCGAGCAGCTGCAGTGCATTGTTGGCGACGTTGAAGCCGGTGTCGGTGACGAAGCGCTTGGCCATGGCCGACCATTTACCGGCATCCGGCGCCTTGCGGTCGAGCTTGGAGGCGGCGGCATAGAGGAAGATGCGCGCTGCCTGCAGCTCGGTCTCCATGTCCGCCAGCCTGAACTGCAGCGCCTGGAATTGATTGATCTTCGAGCCGAATGCCTTGCGCTCGGCGGTGTAGGACAGCGCCTTGTCGAGCGCAGACTGGGCGCCGCCCAGCGAACAGGCGGCGATGTTCAGCCGGCCGCCATCGAGCCCGGCCATGGCGATGCCGAATCCCGCGCCTTCACCCGACAGGAGGTTTTCCGCCGGCACCTTGCAGTCCTCGAAGATGACCTGGCGGGTCGACTGCATGTGCCAGCCCATCTTGTGCTCGTTGGCGCCGAAGGAGAGGCCGGGCGCATCTTTCGGCACCACGATGGTGGAAATGCCTTTCGGCCCGTCGGCGCCGGTGCGCACCATGACGGCATAGACGTCGCTGTCGCCAGCGCCCGAGATGAATTGTTTGGCGCCGTTGAGGACATAGTCGCCGCCGCTCTTCGCCGCGCGTGTCTTCAGCGCCGCGGCGTCCGATCCGGAGCCCGGCTCGGTCAGGCAGTAGCTGGCCAGCCATTCCATCGAGGTGAGCTTCGGCAGGAAGCGCTGGCGCTGCTCGTCGTTGCCGAAGCGGTCGATCATCGAGGCCACCATATTGTGGATCGAGATGAAGGACGAAAAGCCCGGATCGGCATGCGACAGCGCCTCGAAGATCAGCACAGCGTCGAGGCGGCCGAGCGCCGAGCCGCCGACATCGTCCCTGACATAGATGCCACCGAGGCCGAGCGGCCCGGTCTCGCGGATCACATCGGCCGGGAAATGCTTCCTGCGATCCCAGTCGAGCGCATTCGGCGCGACGCGGTCGGCGGCGAAGGCCTGCGCCATCTCCTGGATGGCGCGCTGTTCCTCGTTGAGTTCGAACTGGCTGGTGCTCGCATCGACCGCGGCGTCCATGGCGTTCTCTCCCTATATGCCAGCTAGCCCGCTGGCCTGTCGTTTTTGGCTTTGCGCGCGCATCAATCTAGACCAATGATGCCGCCGCGCAACCCGACCCGCTGCGGAGCGGCTGTGCACCAATGCATGCCCGGAGCGAGATGTGACGACAAAATTCGATGAGCTGCTTCGGCAATTCCACGCCTATCTCGCTTGCGTGGACAATGCCCTGGTGCGCGACGCCGTGGCCAGCATCGGCTGGGATATGCCGGCCAGCGCGCTGGAGCCGCATAGGATCAGCTGCGTGCGCCATCTCGACCGTGCCGCCGAGCTGGCGCCACCTGCTGCGAAAGCGTTGGTGCAATGGCTGGTGGAGCATCGCAACGGATTGCACTGGGGGCAGACGTACACCGAGACGGATTTCGGCAAGGCCTTCATCGACAATTATGGCTGGCTGGAAGTGTTCGGCACGCGCGGCCATTTTGCCAATGACGAAGTGGCCGCCGGCCTGCTGATCCTTGGGCCGGAGATCGTCTACCCCGACCATCATCACGTCGCCGAGGAGATCTACATTCCGCTGACGGGCGGTACGGAATGGCGCATGGGCGAGGGCGGTTTTCGCGTGCGGGAGGCGGGCGAGGTCGTCCACCACGCCTCGAATGTCAACCACGCGATGCGAACCGGCAAAGAGCCGCTTCTGGCGCTCTACATCTGGCGCGGCGGGCCGCTGGCGCAGAAATCCACGATCACCGGAACCGCCACGCAGGGCCGAAGCTGATGGCCAGGGCGATCATGCTGCAAGGCACGGGTTCGGATGTCGGCAAGACGGTGCTGGTCGCCGGCCTGTGCCGCGCCGCGAAGAAGCGCGGGCTCAAGGTGCGGCCGTTCAAGCCGCAGAACATGTCGAACAACGCCGCGGTCGCCGACATTCCCGGCGACAACAGCAAAAGCGGCGGCGAGATCGGCCGCGCGCAGTGGCTGCAGGCGATCGCTTGCGGCGTTGCGCCATCGGTGCACATGAATCCGGTTCTGCTCAAGCCGCAGACCGATATCGGCGCGCAGGTCATCGTGCAAGGCAAGGTGTTCGGCGAGGCGCGCGCGCGCGATTACCAGGCGCTGAAGGCCCGATTGATGGACGCCGTGCTGGACTCCTGGGGCAAGGTCGGCGAGGGCGCCGATCTGGTCATCGTCGAGGGCGCCGGTTCGCCGGCCGAAATCAACCTCAGAAGCCGCGACATCGCCAATATGGGCTTTGCCACGCGTGCCGATGTGCCGGTTGTGCTGGTCGGCGACATCGATCGCGGCGGCGTCATCGCCTCGGTCGCGGGCACGCATCTGATCCTGCCGGAAGAAGACCGCCGCATGATCGTCGGCTACCTCATCAACAAGTTCCGCGGCGATGTCTCGCTGTTCGATGACGGCCTCAAGGCGATCGAGAGATTCACCGGCTGGCGCTGCTTTGGCGTCGTGCCGTGGCTCAAGGCGGCGGCGCGGCTGCCTTCGGAGGATTCGGTGGTGCTGGAGCGGCTGGCATCCGGCGAGGCGCGGGCGCTGAAGGTGGCGGTGCCGATGCTTGGCCGCATCGCCAATTTCGACGATCTCGATCCGCTCAAGGCCGAACCGCAGGTCGAGGTGGTGTTCGTGCCGCCGGGAAAGCCGCTGCCGGCCGACGCCGGGCTGGTGGTCATTCCCGGCTCCAAATCGACGATCGGCGATCTCATAAGATTCCGCGAGAATGGCTGGGACCGGGATCTTGCCGCGCATCGCAAGCGCGGCGGCCATGTCGTCGGCATTTGCGGCGGCTTTCAGATGCTTGGTCGCAGGGTGCGCGATCCCGACGGCATCGAAGGCAGTGTCACCGAGGCCGAAGGGCTTGGCCTGCTCGATATCGAAACGGTGATGGAGCCGGAGAAGACGGTGCGCAATGTCAGCGCCCGCTCGGTCCAATTCGACCTGCCGCTCGAAGGCTACGAAATCCATCTCGGCCGCACCTCCGGCCCGGACACGATGCGGCCGTCGGCGATCATCAACGGCGTTGCAGACGGTGCGATCTCCGCTGATGGCAAGGTGTCAGGCACCTATATGCACGGCCTGTTCGGCGCCGACGCTTTTCGCGGAAAATTCCTCGAAAGCCTCGGCATAAAGGGCGCCGGCATCGACTACCGCGCTGACGTCGAACGGGCGCTAGACGACGTCGCGGCCGAGCTGGAGAGCCACCTCGACTGCGACGCGATCTTCGGCCTGGCTCGGTGAGGCGTGCCGATACTCAGGTGAGGCCGGCCTGCAAATGCCGGTTTCCTGTGCTTCCGGTGCTCACCTACTTGAGTACGCTCCGCTCCGGTTCTCGGTATCAGTCATTTTTCGGCTCGGCCTGACCTGAATCTCGGCACGCCTCAGGCCAGCTCACGCCTTCTCCCCCGCCTTCGGCCAGTAGGTGCCGAACGACCAGACGCTGCCTTCCGGATCGCGGCAGATGAACTCGCGGCTGCCATAGTCGCGGTCGGTCAGTTCCTGGACGATCGTGGCGCCGGCGTTCCTGGCCTTGGCATAGGCGGCATCGGCGTCGTCGACGGCGACATAGATCGACTTGCCGCCGCCGGTGCCGGGTTCGCCGACCATCTTGCCGTAATCGTCGTCGCGTGCGCTGCCCAGCATGATCATCGAGGCACCAAAGACCAGTTCGGCATGGTGCACGACATCGCCTTCGCCATAGCGGGCACGGACGCTGAAGCCGAAGGCCTCGCAGAGCCAGTCAATCATTTTTGCCGCGTTTTTGTAGCGCAGGGCAGGGTAAAGGCGCGGGGCTTCGGTGGTGATGGGCATGGGAACCTCCTTGATCTGGGTCGGTCGATAACCCACTCTGTTCGAAGGCCGCTCCAGCGTCTTGAAGAAATGTTACCTGACCGAGAGCGCCGTCGGCGTCTCGCCGGCAAGGTCGCGGAACTCGCGCACCAGATGCGCCTGGTCGGCATAGCCGCAATCGGCGGCGATATCGGCCCAATCGGCGGTCTGCTGCCGTGACAGGCCAAGCGCCCGGTTGAAGCGGACGATGCGCGACAATGTCTTCGGGCCGATGCCGATCGCATTGGAAAAGCTGCCGGCGAGATGCTTTCGGCTCCAGCCCAGTTTTTCGGCGATGGCGGAAATGCGGGCCCGGCCGCCGGAGGCGATGATGCGGTCATAGGCCCAGGCGATTTCCAGTGGCGTTTCGGCGGCGCGCTCAAGCCGGGCGGTGACGAATGCTTCCGCAAGGTCGAAACGCGACGCCCAGTCCGGCGCATTGCCGAGCTGTTCACGCAGCGCCATGCCCTCGGCGCCCAGCACGTCGTCGAGGACGACCATGCTGTCGGTCAGTTCGCTCATCGGCAAGCGGAAGAAACGGCGCGCCCCAAGCGGCGTAAAGTTGACCTGTATGCAGCAGGCGGTGCCGAAGGATTCGATCATCACCGGTCCGGCAAAAAGCCCGGCTGCGAAACTGGCGAAGCGGTCATTGTCGTCGGGCGCCTTGCCGAGGCCGATGGCAAAGGGCTCGGCGAAACTGAACACCAAAGGCACGGTGAGCGAAGCGTATTCGACGTTGCGGAAGTGGCCTGCCGCTGTTTCGCGATAGCCACAAATATCTGACACAATGCCGTCAAGTGCAGGATCAGGAAGGCGCCGGCGCATCTCGAAGCGCCCCGCGATGGAGCAATCCTGTTCCTTCCGTTGCTGCATCTCGATCGGCATCGGCCATCCTTCCGCCGGACAAATCTATCAGCCGTTGGTCAGAATCAAAAGCGCCCGGCTTTTGGCCGGGCGCTCTCTGTCCCCACTTCAAGGGAAACTTGTCAGGCGCCGCGTATCAGGCAGCCGGCGGCGAGCACGATGTAGGCAATGAGAACGATCCACACCGATGCGAGCGGGATAAATGCAAGAACGCCAAGGGCGGCAAGAATGCCGATGATGGCGATGACCAGGGAAATTATGAAAACGATCTGGGTAGGCGCGCTGAGATTCATGTGTGGCTCCTCCAACATGATTCGAACAGCGCCATAGTAACAGGCGCGTGATCACACACCAATCATGACACGCAGCGGGTTGGCCGGATCGGCCAGCAGCTTTACGGCCAGCGCCAGGCAGACGACCACCAGCAGCGGCTTGATCAGTCTGGCGCCGATGCGCATGGCGAGGCTTGCACCGAAGCGGGCACCGAGGAACTGGGCAACGCCCATCATCAGGCCGATTTTCCAGGAGATGACACCGACAGCGGCGAAGACGATGAAGCCGCCGATGTTGGAGGCGAAGTTGAGCAGCTTGGTGTGCGCCGTCGCCTTAAGCACGCCGTAGCCGGCAAGGGCGACGAAGGCCAGCATATAGAAGGAGCCGGCGCCGGGGCCGAACAAGCCGTCATAGAAGCCGATTGCCGGAACCAGGGTCAGCCCGAACAGGAAGGGCGACAGGCGCTCGGCCCGGTCGACATCGTTCATGTTGGGCTTGAGGGCGAAATAGAGCGCAATGGCGATCAGCACCAGCGGCAGCAGGGCGCGCAGAAGATCGCCCGGAACGATGGTGGCCAGCAAGGCGCCAATGACACCGCCTGCAGCCGCCAGCAGCGCCGACGGCAACTGCCGACGCAGGTCGACATGGCCCTTGGAGGCATAGTGGATGGTGGCCGAGCCGGAGCCGAACATGCCTTGCAGCTTGTTGGTTCCAAGCGCTTCGACCGGCGAGAAGCCGGCAAGCAAAAGTGCCGGAATGGTGATCAGCCCACCGCCGCCGGCAATCGAATCGACAAAGCCCGCCGCGAAGGCGGCGAAGGCGAGCATGATGATTGTCTGGGTGGTGAGGTCGATCATCTGATGTACGGAGACGTCCAGTCGGCGGGATAACGGCGTTCGACCACGACAGCCCTGTTTGCGCAAGGCCGATTCCGCGCTACCTCTATCCAAGCGCAATGCGCTTGGATTTGGTTAACCCGGAAAGAGGCCCCTGATGGCATTCGCATTGCTGGACCAGATACGCTCCATCTTCGACGGCGACCCGGGCGTGCGCAAGGTCGCCGACGATCCTGTCCTGTCGGCCGAACTGCTGATGCTGTTCCGCATGATCCTGGCCGACGGGACGGTCAGCGAGAGCGAGATGGTTGCCTTCCGGCGCATCTGCAAGGACGCCTTCGGCATTCAGGAAACCAGTATCGACGCCGTCATCGAATATCTCAACGAGTTCGGCTACGAGACCAACGGCTCGCAGGCGATCGCGCTGTTTCGCGATCTCGACGTGGAACGGCGCAAGCAATTGGCCCAGCATATGGCAGAGATCGCCAAGGCGGATTCGCAGCTGGCCGAGAGCGAGGTGCGCCTCTTGCGCCGCACGCTCGACCTGCTCGACATCAGCCCTGTCGATGTGGTGAAGCCGGAAGAGTAGGGCGCAGTTCGCTGGCGTCGAGGAGCGCATTTGAATGGCCTTTGCCGACAGCTATCTGGGACAGTTGCGAGAGTTGATCGGGAATCGCCTGGTGCTGATGCCGGGCGCGCGCGTCGTCATCGAGCGCGACGACGGCCGAATCCTGTTGCAGAAACGGACTGATTTCGGCTTGTGGGGCTTGCCTGGCGGTAATGCCGAGGAAGGCGAGGGTCTGGAAGCGGTGGCGGCCAGGGAGGTGGTCGAGGAAACTGGCCTGATCGTCAGGGGCATCGAGCCGTTCGGGTTCGGCTGCGACCCGCAGTATGAAACCTTCCAGTTTCCGAATGGCGACCGCACCCAGTTCTTCGCGCTGATGTTCTATGCGCGCTCCTTTGAAGGCGAGCCGGCCGTCATGGACGACGAGAGTAGTGCCGTTGGCTGGTTCTCTGTCGATAAACTGCCTGAAATGCTGCCCAATATGGTGCGCAGCATCGAAGCCTACCTTCGATTCAGGGCTACCGGAAAATTCCAGATGATCTGAGAGTTCAACCCTGTTCTTGCATCCGCCGAGCAATTGCCCGGTGCAGGTCTGGCGCGGCCGCGACCAGCGCCCTTGCGGCCTCGGATTGCGGATGATCGAGCACTTCGCTCGTCTTGCCGCGCTCGACGATCCTGCCGTCATGCATGACCAGCACCTCGTCCGTGATGGCCCGCGCAACGGTCAGGTCATGGGTGATGAAGAGGTAGGCGATGCCGAGCTTCTGGTTGAGTTCGGCGAACAGGTCGAGAATCTGGGCGCGAATCGAAACGTCGAGCGCCGAGACCGGCTCGTCGGCGACGACCAGCTTGGGGCGGGTGATGATGGCGCGGGCGATCGACAGGCGCTGCCGCTGGCCGCCCGAAAATTCGTGCGGGTATTTGTCCATGTCGCGCTGATCGAGGCCGACCTCGTGCAGTGCGTGCGCCACCATCTCGCGGCGCTCGGCCCGCGTCGGCTTCTTGTCCAGCACATGCAAGGGCTCCGCGACCAGTTTCTCGACCTTCTGGCGCGGATCGAAGGAGCCGTACGGGTCCTGGAAGACAACCTGCATGTCGCGCCGGGCGGGTTTCAACTCGGCCTCGCTCTTGCCGGTGACGGCCTCGCCGCGAAACCGGATCGTGCCCGAACTAGGCTTGTCCAGTGCCAGGATCATGCGGGCGAGCGTTGACTTACCGCAGCCGGAGCGGCCGACCAGTGCCACCGACTGGCCCGGCTGCATCGACAGGGAGACATTGTCGACGGCGCGAATAGAGGCAGCCCGTTTGAACAGGGAGGTGCGCCGCCCGCGATAATCGCGGGTCACGCTTTCGACCTGGAGCAGAGGCTTGCTTTGGCTTGCGTCATGCGTTCTGGCGCGTGCTGGCACATGCATCGAGGCCTGCGCCAGCTGGCGCGTGTAGGGATGGAGCTGTTCGGACAGCGTGCGGGCGGTGTCGCCGGCTTCCATCACCTCGCCGCGGCGTAGGATGGTGATGCGGTCGGCCATCTCGGTCACCACCGCGAGATCGTGCGAGATCAGGAGCAGTCCCATGCGGCTCTCGGCGACGAGGTCGCGCAGGAGGTCGAGGATCTGCGCCTGCAGCACCACGTCGAGCGCCGTTGTCGGCTCGTCGGCGATCAAGAGCTTCGGCTTTAGCGCGCAGGCGATGGCGATGACGACGCGCTGGCGCTGGCCGCCCGACAGTTCGTGCGGGTAGCGCGACATCGGGAATTTTGCTTGCGGCAGGCCAACGCGGTCGAGCATTTTTCGCGCCCGCTCTTCAGCCGCGGCGCGTGTGGCCTTGGTGTGCCAGCGTATGCCTTCGGCGACCTGCTCGCCGATGGTCTTGACGGGGTTGAGCGCCGTCATCGGCTCCTGGAACACCATGCCGATGTCGTCACCGCGCAGCGCGCACATCTGATCCTCGGTTGCTGCGAGGATGTCGATGCCGTCGAATGTCAGGCGCCCGGTGGCGCGCGCGGCATGGGGCAAAAGCCGCATCACCGTCAGCGCCGTCATCGATTTGCCGGAGCCGGATTCGCCGACCAGCCCCATCACTTCACCGGGGGCGACGGAAAGCTCCATGTCTTTCAGGATTTGCGTGTCGCCGATGGTGAGCGACAGGTTGTCGATTTCCAGCAGGCTCATCGCTGCCGCCGCGATCTCGGGTCGAGAATGTCGGCGATGCCGTCGCCCAGGAGATTGAGCCCGAGCACGGTGATGACGATCGCCATGCCGGGAAAGATCGCCATCCATGGCGCCACCACCATGCGGGTCTGGGCGTCGAACAGCATGCGGCCCCAACTCGGCATTGGCGGCTGCGCGCCGAGGCCGAGATAGGAAAGCCCGGCTTCGGCGAGGATGCCCAGCGCGAACTGGATGGTGCCTTGCACCAGGAGCAGCGTGGCGATGTTGGGCAGCACATGTTCGATCGATATCTGCGTGCTGCTTTTTCCTGCGGCGCGCGCGGCCAGGATGAATTCGCGCGGCCAGATGGCCAGCGCTCCGGCGCGGGCGACGCGGGCAAAGACCGGGATGTTGAAGATGCCGATGGCGATGATGGCGTTGACGGCGCCCGGCCCGAAGATGGCGGTAATCATGATGGCCGACAGCAGCGCGGGGAAAGCAAAGACGAGGTCGTTGACGCGCATCAGCGCCTCGTCGACGAGGCCGCCGCGCGCGGCCGCAAAAGCGCCGAGCGGCACGCCGACGCCCATGCCGATGCCGACCGCGACCAGCGCCACGGCGATCGAATTGCGGGCGCCGACCATGATCATCGACAGGATGTCGCGGCCGAAGTGGTCGGTGCCGAACCAATGTGCCAGCGAGGGGCCTTGCGTCTTATCGGCTATGACCAACTTCGTCACATCGTAGGGCGTCCAGACATAGGAGATGACAGCCATCGCCAGGATCAGCACGGTGATGACGAAGCCGGTGACGAAAGCCGTGTTCCGGAACGCCTTGGCCAGAATGCCACTGAGTGTCTCTTCAGGGATGTCGATGTGCAGGGTCATTGCCGGCCTCTCAGGCGGGGATCGACCACCGCATAGGAAAGGTCGACGACGAGGTTGACGGCTATGACGGCGGCGACCAGCAGCATGACGACGCTTTCGACGACGATCAGGTCGCGTTGGGTGATGGCCTGGAACACCAGTCGGCCGAGGCCGGGGAGATAAAAAACATTCTCGATGATGATGGTGCCGGCGAGCAGGAAGGCGAATTGGAGGCCAAGAATGGTCAGGACCGGGATCATGGCGTTGCGCAGCGCGTGCCGCCAGAGAACGGCGCGGTAGGGCAGGCCCTTGGCGCGTGCGGTGCGGATATAGTCCTCGTTCAGCACCTCGATCAGTGCCGAGCGGGTGACGCGCGCCAGGATGGCCGCCTGCGGCAAGGCAAGCGCCACCGCCGGCAGCAGCAGCGATTTCAGCGCCGGCCATATGCCGGCGCTCCAGCCGGGAAAGCCGCCGGCCGGCACCAGCCGCAGCCAGACGGCGAAGACATAGATCAGCATCAGCGCGAACCAGAAATTGGGCACGGCGACGCCAAGCTGGGCCGCGCCCATGGAAATCGTATCGCCGGCCCGGCCGCGCCGGCTGGCGGAAAACAGGCCGACCGGAATGGCGATGATCGTGGAGAGCGCAAGCGCGATCAGCGCCAGCGGCAGCGAGACGGCAAGCCGTTCACGCACGAGATCGATGACCGGCACCGAATAAGTATAAGAGCGGCCGAAATCGAGGCTGAGCAGGCCGCCGGCCCAGTGCAGGTAACGCAACAGGAGAGGCGCATCCAGGCCCATCTGGTTGCGCAAGAGTTCGACCTGGTCGGCGCTGGCGTTCATGCCGAGCATCAGCCGCGCCGGGTCGCCCGGCAGGATTTCCAGCACGGCGAACACCACGATGGAGGCCAGCACCAGCGTGGCAAGGGAGATGGCGAGGCGCTTGAGGAGGTAGGCGGTCATGGACACGGGACGACAGAGGTGTCGTCATCCTGGAGCGAAGCAGGAGCGAAGCTCCGTCGCGTAGACCCCAGGATCCATTTGGTGACAGAGGTCGAAGAGCGCGACGGTCCAGAACCAGCCTCGCGCCTCCCTGTTTCCACTGCCACGTCTCCCAGATTCTGCACCGCGGGGGTGCTCGTAAGTCACGGAATGGATCCTAGGGTCTGCGCAGTCGCTGCGCGCCTGCTTCGCCCTAGGATGACGAAACGAACCTCACTCGCTCCACTTCACCTTGGTCAGGTCGTTGGCGGGGATCGGTGCGCTTTCCCACAACCCTTGCAGCTTGGCGTCCCAGACTCCGACCTTGGGCAGTTCGTAGAGGAAACCGACCACGGCATCGTCGGCCAGGATCTTCTGCGCCTGGGCATACAGTTCCTTGCGTTTGGCCTCGTCGGACGTCAGTTCCAGATCAGCGATCACCTTGTTGAAGGCAGGGTTGGCGTAATTGAAGTAGTAGTCCTTGCGCGAATAGATATCGATGTCATTCGGCTCGGTATGGGACACGATGGTCAGGTCGTAGTCCTTCTTGGTGAACACCTGGTCCAGCCACTGCGCCCACTCGACGGGGATGATCTCGAGGTTGATGCCGACATCGCGGAGCTGCGAGGCGATGATCTCGCCGCCGAGCCGCGCATAGGTCGTCGGCGGCAGCTTCAACGTGGCCTTGAAGCCGTTCTCCAGTCCCGCTTCCTTCAGCAGTTCCTTGGCCTTGGCCACGTCGTGCGGATAGCGGCCGGTGAGGTCGACATAGTATTTGTTGGCCGGCGACATATGCGAGCCGATCGGCAGGCCGAGCCCGGCCGATGCGCCGTCGATGATCGCCTTGCGGTCGAGCGCATAGGAAATCGCCTGCCTGACCTGCAATTTGTCGAAGGGCGGCTTCTTGTTGTTGATCGACAGGATAGTCTCGCCTTCGGTCGCGCCGACCACCACCTTGAAGCGCGGATCATCCTTGACCTGGGAGACGCTGTCGGGATCGAAGAAGGGGAAGGCCTGGATGTCGCCGGAAAGCAGGGCCGGCACTGCCGCCGCGGCATCGGGAACGATGCGGAACTCGACCTTTTCGAGGAAGACAGGGGCGCCCCAGTAGTGATCCGATTTGAGCAGGGTGATCGATGAACCCTTGGCCCAGTTGCCGAACTTGAAGGGGCCGGTGCCAACAGGTTTTTCCTTGTTGGTGTCGGCGGATTTCGGCGACACGATCACCGCGTCGCCCCAGCCCATATTGTAGAGGAACGAGCCTTGCGGGTGGGTCAGCGTCACCTTCACGGTGGCGGGGTCGACCACGTCGACCTTGTCGATGGCGGCAAAGAGCTGCTTTTGCGCGTTGACGGAGTTTTCCGCGCGGGCACGGTCGAGCGAGAACTTCACGTCTTCGGCGCTGAAATCGGCGCCGTCGTGGAATTTCACGCCGCTGTGCAGCTTGAAGGTATAAACCTTGCCGTCATCGGAAATGGTCCAGCTTTCGGCGAGATCCGGCAAGACTTCGCCATTGGGGCCGATCCGGGTCAGGCCCTCGAACACGTTGGCGTAGGTAACCTCCCTGATTGCCGCGGCCGCTCCCGCCGTCGGGTCGAGATGCGGGGGTTCAAGCGGAATGCCGATGACGAGATCGGTTCGGGCGGCAAACGCCGAAGTGGCGGTTGCGACCGCCAGCACGGCAGCGGCCAGAAGGGTCTTCCAAAGTTTCATCGCTGAACTCCCCATGTGCTCAAATGCTCAAGCCCGGGGATAGAAGCGTGATTTCGCGCGGGAGTAAATTGCGTTTCGTGCTGTCGCGCCGCGCCAGGAGAAATGTTTTTGCGCCGCGGGCCGGTCATCCGGTCGTGCCGCGCAGCAGCACGTTGAGGCCGATCGCCATCACCTTGGCCGATTCCACCATGTCCTCTATGCCGACCCACTCGTCCGGCCGGTGGGCGAGATCGAGAATGCCGGGCCCATAGGCGATGCAGTCGTAGATATGGCCGATGCGGGCAATGTGCTTCTGGTCGTAGGTGCCGGGCGAAATGACGTAGTCGGGCTCGCGGTCGAAGATCGCATGAATGCCTTGCGCCACCGCCTGTACCACCGGCGCGTCGCGCTCGGTCATCAGCGGCAGCACTTCCATCAGGTCGCGGATCTCGTAGTCGAACTTTTTGCGCTCGCGCTTCAGCCGCTCGAGAATACCGGTCACTTCGCCTTTGACCGTGGCGAGGTCTTCCTCGAGCAGGAAGCGGCGGTCGATGGTCAGCCGGCAGGAATCGGGCACGTTGGGCGAGGGCAGGCCAGGCCGGAAATCCTCGGTCTGGCCGCCATGGATGGAATTGATGTTCATGGTCGAGCGCCTGGCGCCTTCGGGCACCACCGGCATGCGCGTCATCTTGCGGTCGAGCGCCGGGAACAGTTCGTCCTCGAAAGCTTGCAGCACAGCGCCCATATGGCGCACCGCATTGTCGCCGAGAAACGGCATCGAGCCATGCGCGATCTCGCCCTTGGTCTCGATCTCGGCCCACCAGACGCCGCGATGGCCAAGGCAGATGCGGTCCTTGTTCAGCGGCTCGGGGATGATGACGTGGTCGACCCTGGGTTTGGAGAAATAGCCGAGCCTGGCCAGATGCGCGACACCGCCAAAGCCGCCGGACTCCTCGTCGACCGTGCCGGATACCTCGATGGCGCCGGGAAAGTCGGGATAGACCTCCATGAAGGCTTCGGCGGCGATGATCGACGCGGCCAGGCCGCCCTTCATGTCGCAGGCGCCGCGTCCATAGACCCTGCCGTCCCTGACGACGCCGGCAAAGGGATCGACTGTCCAGCCGTCGCCGGCCTCCACGACGTCGATATGCGAGTTGAAGTGGACGCAGGCGCCGGGTGACCGGCCATCGAAGCGGGCCACGACATTGACGCGTGGGTAGCGATCGGTGTCGCCGGGCGTGCCTTCGGCGCGGATGAATTCGGTTTCAAAACCACGCTTCTTCAGCCGCGTGCCGATAAATTCCGCACATGGCCGGTAGGCTTCGCCGGGCGGATTGATGGTCGGAAACCGGATCAGGTCAGCGGTCAGCGCGACGACATCGTCGCGCCTGTCGTCGATTGCTTGAAGGAGTCGCTCGTTCATCAGGAGAGTTGAGCAACGAACGACGTTGCATTGCAAGCCCGCCGGCAATCAAGCCGGGGCGGCGTGTCGTGGTGGCAACTATCGCGGGAAATCGTTCAAATTCGCTGCTTTGGATTGGCAAATTGATCAAGGAGTGTGTGCTATCCGTTCACCGCCATTAAAAAGGTGAAAAACAACGTGATGGCAAGACGGCAAGGGGCAATCAAAGGGGTTTGATCGCATGAAGAAGTTCTTTCTCGTAGCAGCGGCGATGTTGGCAACCGCGCTTGGTACGCCGTCCGCAAGTTACGCGGCGATGTTGGAAGCAAATATCGACGTGTCGTCACAGACGATGACGGTGCGGTATGGGTCGGAGGTTTATCGCTGGGTCGTATCGACTGCCCGTCCGGGCTATTTCACGCCGCGTGGCACCTATCGGCCGCAGCGGACCGCACGCATGTGGTATTCGCGCAAATACGAGATGTCGCCGATGCCTTATTCGGTGTTCTTCCATGGCGGCTATGCCATCCATGGGACAGGCGCCGTCAGGCAACTCGGCCGTCCGGCCTCGCATGGCTGCGTGCGGCTGCATACGGCCAATGCCGCGACCTTCTATTCCATGGTGCGGGAAGTGGGCTTCGGCAACACGCGCATCGTCGTGACGAACTAACCGCACGCCCAAATCTTGTTGCCGGGCGGAGCCCGGCGCGAGACTTTTTACTGACGGCATCAACAATCGGCCAAGGTTTACCCAAGGACGGCTATTGCCGAGGGATAAGGGGTGTGCTTTCCATGCCAATGTCTGGCTGAGGACAATCGGCAGTATCGGGCGGTTTGAATTATTATGGGTAGCTTAAATATTGCCGGCTGATCAATCGGTTCGCCGGGAAAGCTGCCATTGCGTGCCGTTTGCTGGAATTGACAGATGCATCCCCAGTCACAGATGGACGATCGTCTTCCCAGCCGGCCCGCCGGGGCGCTCATTCTTGGCGGGGCGCACGGGACGCTGGCGCTGGCCAGAAGCTTCGGCGCTCAAAAAGTGCCTGTCTGGCTGGTGAGCAACGACACGCCGTTGCCCAGCTTTTCGCGATATGCCCAGCGGACAATGACGTGGCCCGGCCCCGACGACGGTGGTGCCGTTGCCTTCCTGCTCGATCTGGCCAAGGTTCATGGGCTGGGCGGTTTTCTGCTGATCGCCGGCGGCGATCCAGAAGTTCGCTTCGTATCGCAGTCGATCGACCAGTTGTCCGCCTCGTTCGACGTTGTGCTGCCGCCTTGGCAGCAATTGAAATGGGTCTGCGAAAAGCCGCTGCTGTATCGCCGGGCGGGCGAACTGGGGCTTGCCGTTCCGCTGACCTATGAGATCAATTCGCTCGATCAGGCAGAGGCAGCCGAACTTCGCTTTCCCGTGATCCTGAAGCCGAACATGGGCGGGCGCAGCCGTTTTGCGCGTGCCAAGGCCGTTCTCGCCAATGACAAAGCAGCGTTTTTGACAGCCTATATCTGGGCTGCCGACGAGATCGGCAGCGAGAACGTCGTCATTCAGGAAATGATACCGGGCGGAGGCGAGGGCCAGTTCTCTTACGCAGCGCTCTGGAACGAGGGCGCGCCGGTGGCGGAATTCACCGCCCGCCGCACGCGGCAATATCCGGTCGATTTCGGCTACACCAGCACCTTCGTGGAGGTAGTCGACGAACCGCAATTGATCGACGCCGCGCGCCGGCTGCTTGGATCGATCGCGCATCACGGACTGGTGGAGGTCGAATTCAAGCGCGATGCGCGCGATGGCTCGATGAAGGTGCTCGACGTCAATCCACGGCCGTGGACATGGTTTGGGCTGGGCGCCGCCGCCGGCGTCGACCTCGGCGCCATGCTTTGGGCGATCAAATCGGGCCAGACGGTAAAGACAGCTTCAGCGCGGCCCGCCACGTCGTGGATGTATCTGGTTCGGGATATTGTGGCGGCCGGCAAGCTGATCTCGAGCGGCCGGTTGGCAAAACGCGCCTATTTCAGCTCATTCACAGAAGTACGGGCATGGGCGACATTCCAGGAGAATGACCCGATGCCGGGCCTGATCGACGTGCCGTTGACTGGCTGGAGAGTGATGACGCGACGGATACTTTCCGCAATCTTAACCGGGAAATGTTTAGGACGGCGGCGTGACGGAGTGAGTTCCACGGCTGCAGAACCAGACAGGCGAGACCGCTGACATGACCGTTTTTACGCCCAGGACGGACTGCGAGGTGGCCGTGATCGGTGCCGGCCCATTCGGGCTGGCCGTCGCTTCCGCCCTCAAGGGAGCAGGTGTCGATACGCTCACGCTTGGCGGCGCGATGTCCTTCTGGCGCGACCATATGCCGAGAGGCATGAGGCTGCGCTCGCCCTGGCACGCGACCTATATCGGCCACACCAAAGGTCCGCTCTCGCTCGATTCATATGCAAAGGTCCTCGGAATCTCGCCCCGCGAACCGCTGCTGCTCGAAAACTTCGTCGACTATGGATTGTGGATCCAGGCCCAGACGGTTCCGGATCTGGATACCCGCAGAGTAAGTCGCGTCGAAACGACGACCGGAGGATTTCGTCTGGCGCTAGCCGAGGGCACTGCCGTCAAGGCGCGCCGCGTCGTCGTTGCCACCGGCCTGATGAACCAGCAACTGATCCCCGCTGTCTTCAACGGCATCCCAAAAGAACTGGTCAGCCATGCCAGTGAACATACTGGTTATGAGGCCTTCCGCGGCAAGCGCGTTGCCGTCATCGGACGTGGGCAAAGCGCCTGCGAATCCGCCGTTCTGCTCAAACGAAACGGGGCCGATGTCGAACTCATCTGCCATGGCGACGTCCATTGGCTGGGCTATCGGGCGCTGTCGGGAAAGCAGAACTGGAGCCTGCGCGACTTCCTGTCGGAGCGGCTCGCATCGCCGTCCAGGGTCGGCCCGTTCCCGATTTCCTGGCTGGTCGAGGTCCCAGGTTTCGTGCATCGGTTCCCGGAGCCAGCCCGTGCCGGGCTCAACAGGCGCAGCCTCGGCGCCGGCGCGACGGGCTGGCTGAAGCCGGATTTCGACCGGATAGAGATCAGGGCCTGGCAGCAGGATCATCAGTGCGTCCGCCAAGGACAATGGCATTGAACTGCGTTTCGAGAAGGATGCCGCCACCTTCGATCACGTCCTGCTCGGCACGGGTTACCGGATCGATATTGCCAAGCTCCGTCTGTTCGCGCCCGCCATGCTTGCCGCGATTGCCCGCCGGGACGGGTTGCCGCTGCTTTCCGCCGGGTTCGAATCCAGCATCCCAGGCCTGCATTTCGTCGGCGCGAGCGCGGTCGGCAGTTTCGGCCCGCTGATGCGGTTCACCGCCGGCACGCCGTTTGCCGCGCGCACCGTCGCGCGGTTCATTCAGAGAACCAAAGACAGACGTTACGCTGCTGCCTGAACCTGGAAGACCGCATAGTCGATGGTGCGGACCGCATCGAGGAAGCTGGGCATGGCCGGCACGGACAATTCCCGGAAATTACCGGTTTCGCGGATGGTGGGCCTTGCCCAGTCGATCGCGCGATGGCTCGAGCTGCCATAGACGATGAAGCAATCTCGCGGGTGGCGTTCGAGCGACGACACGAGATTCTTCAGGACGATATCGAGGACGTCCTTCGAGAAGGGATTGTAGAAATAGACCACCAGGGGCACTTCCGGAAAATCGTAGGTCGCCGCATCCGCCTCGACGACGCTGAGCGCCCGGCATTTCTGCGTCGGGTCGCTTAAGCGCTCGATGTTACTGCGGGCGATCTCCACCAGTTCGCGTGCGAACTCCACGCCGATGATCTCGGCGAACGGATATCGCGAGGCCAGCAGCAGGGTTCGCGACTTTCCGGAGCCGATGTCGATGAACGTATGGTTGTGGAGATCGCGGGGCAGCGACTTCATGATGAAGTCGAAGGTTCTGGGCGATGTGCAGACGGCTTCATTGCCCATGGCGCGGTGCGGGCCGACGATATTGAGGGCGCGGAGCTGGATCGAGCCGGCCGTATCGACGCCGTGCCGGCGATCCCATTTCCGGGCGAGACGGTCGGCGAGCATATGCCTGATGTTGCGCTGGACAAAGCCAAGGCTTGTGCCGAGCCCATGCCGGCGGATGAGCCTTATCGGCTCCAGCAGGCCATGCCGACGGAGATGGGACCACGCCCGGCCAAGACGGCCGAAGGAGCGATCCTCGAGGCCATCCCGATCCAGGCGCGGCATTTCGATATTCGTCATGCCACGGGTTCCATCCCAGTCGATGAACATCTCCTGGGGTATGTGCGCCCTGGTCGTTTAAGATTCCCTGACCAGTAACGTTACGAATGTCTGGATCGCAGGCCCAAGAGTGCCGGAAATGGAAGCGGCAAACACTGCAGCGGAAGAGATCAACTGTTCGCGGCCGGGGCCTTTGCCTGCGGCTGCTTTTTACGCCGCGAGTTGCTGATCTCCCACCTTTTGTGGAACCACATCCATTGGCCGGGATCCTCGCGCACCCAGCGCTCGACCACGTCGTTCAGCATCTGGGTGGTGGCGTGGACGTCGACGCTGCCATCGGCGGTGCGCGGCAAGACCAGTCTGTCCTCGATCTCGAGGCGGAAGCGGTTGCCGGGCAATCTGATGCAACGCGCCGGGTAGACGTCGCAGTCATAGTGACGGGCAAGCGTGCCCAGCACACGGTTGCTCTGGCAGGGGCGGCCGAAGAATGTCGTGTCCAGGCCGTTGGAGAATTTCTGGTCGACGAGGACGCCGATATTGCCGCCGTTTTCCAGCACTCCGGCCAATGCGAATGAGGCGCCGGCCATCGACGGCAGCAGCGCCCCCATGGTCGAGCGCCGCGTCGAAAGGATGTAGTCGGCAAGGTAGGGGTTATTCGGCGGACGAAACAGCGCCGTGATGTTCATGCCGAAGGTCGCCGCCGCCACCGGCAGCAGCTCGAAATTGCCGAGATGGCCGGTGAAGACGATGTGCGGCTGCTTCTCCGCGGCGATCTCGACGAAGTGCTCTATTCCCTTGACCTCGACGCGGCCGGGCTTGCTGGCGGCCGGGTCGTAGTCGAACAGGGCGTCGAGGAAGATGTATTCGGCGGCAAGGCGGGCCATGTTGCCCCACATATCGGAGGCGATGGCCTGGATTTCGTCCTCGCTCTTTTCAGGATAGGCCTTGCGCAGATTGTCGATGGCGACCTGGTGGCGTCCGACCCTGGGACCAATGAACCGCGCGACGCGGTCGGCGAAATTCAGCGCGCTGTCGACCGGCAGCAGGCGCAGCACCGAAATGATGATCATCGCCGCGCGGGCAACCAGCCAGTAGTTCAGCTGGCGCAGCTGCCTGCCATAGCGAAATCTGAGATCGCGGCGAAACTTCTTGAGCACCGAAGTCAACGCCTCAGGCGACGCGCAGGATGATCTTGCCGAAAACATCGCGGCCTTCCATGCGCTTCAGCGCTGCGTCGATATCGTCGAAGCCGACTTCGGTGTCGATGACCGGCGCGACCTGTCCCGCCGCCATTTTCTGCATGGCGTTGGCCATGTTCTCCATGCGGCAGCCGAAGGAGCCGAGCAGCTTCAATTGCTGCTGGAAGAGCTGCATCAGGTTGATCTGCGTCGACACGCCCGAGGTCGAGCCGCAGGTCACCAGGCGGCCGCCGCGCTTCAGGCACAGCATCGAGCCGGCAAAAGTGTCGGCGCCGACATGTTCGAAGACGACATCGACGCCCTTCTTCTTGGTCAGCTTGCGCACGACGCCTTCGAAGCGGTCTTCGCGGTAGTTAATGACGTGGTCGGCGCCGAGCGCCTTGGCCTTGTCGATCTTGTCGTTGGAACCGACCGTGGTGATGATGGTGCAGCCCATCCGCTTCGCCAGCTGGATGGCCGCCGAACCAATGCCGGAGCCGCCGGCATGGACGAGGATGGTTTCGCCGGGCTGCAGTCTCGCATTGTCGAACAGCATGTGCTCGACCGTGCCGAAGGTGACGGGGGCCACCGCGGCGCCGATGTCGCTCACGCCGGGCGGGGCGGGGACCAGCAGGCGCGCCGGCAGGTTGATCTTCTCCTGGGCAAAACCGTCGAGATGGAAGCCGTGGACGCCGGAAACATGTTCACAGAGATTGTCGCGGCCTTCGCGGCAGGCGCGGCAAAGGCCGCAGGTGCGCGCGCCGTAGATCGACACCAATTGTCCGGGCAGCAGGCTGGACACGCCGGGACCGACCGCCTCGACCTCGCCGGAGGCTTCGGCGCCGATGACCAACGGCAGCTTGCGCTTGGCGAAGGCCATGCCGCGCCAGCCCCAGACGTCGATATGGTTCAGCGCCACCGCCTTGATGCGCAGCGTGACTTCGCCGAGTGCGGGTGGCGGGGGAGGCGGCAGGTCCACCGTCTCAAGACGGCGGTCCTCGATAAGTTGCAGTGCGCGCATAAGGCCTGTCGGTTCTGTTCGAGCGGAAGTGGCTCGCTTAGACCGGTTCCCGCGCCATGACAAGGCAAGTGTTCTGGCCGCCGAAGCCGAAGGAGTTCGACAGAACGCTGCGAACCTCGGCGTTGCGCTTCTTGTTCGGCACCACGTCGAGCACGATCGCTGGGTCGGGATTGTCGTAGTTGATGGTCGGCGGAATGACGCTTTCGCGCATCGTCATCAGCGAGAACGCCGCCTCGACGGCGCCCGCCGCGGACAGCGTGTGGCCGATCATCGACTTGTTCGACGAGACCGGCATCGAGCCGATGCGCTCGCCGAACACGGTCGACAGCGACAGATGCTCCATCTTGTCGTTTTCCGGCGTCGAGGTGCCATGGGCGTTGACGTAGTCGATCTCGTCCTTGCTCAGGCCCGCATCCGCAAGGGCGGCGCGAACCGCCGCGATTGCCGGCGAACCGTCAGGCTTGGAGCGGGTGCGGTGGAAATCGTCGGCCTTTTCGCCGCAGCCGCGCAGGATGCCAAGAACGGTGGCGCCACGGGCAAGGGCTGCCTCCAGTGATTCCAGCACCAGCGCGCCCGAACCTTCGGCGAGGACAAAACCATCGCGGTCCTTGGAAAACGGTTTTGACGCCTTTTCCGGGATGTCGTTGTGGGTCGACAGCGCCGACAGCAGCGAGAAGCGGATCAGCGCCTCCGCGGTCGCCGAGCCGTCGGCGCCGATCGACAGCGCCCGGTCACATTCGCCGCGGCGGATCGCCTCGACGCCGAGCTGGATGGCGGTGGCGCCCGAGGCGCAGGCGGTCGACAGCGTGATCGGCAGACCACGCGTGCCGAACCGGTCGGCGAGCCTGTCGGCGATCGAGCCGAACTGGGTGGTCTCGAAGATGTCGAGTTCCTTCAATCCGCGCGCCACCCGCAGCAGCCTTTCGGCGCCGGCGTCCTGTTTGTCGGAATTGTAGAGCGAGAAGCGTTCGTGCCAGTCGAGCTCGACGGGCGGCGAGGCGAGGAAGAGGGGACCGCCGAAATCACTGGAATCGAGGCCGGATTCGGCCACGGCTTCATGCGCGGCGGTTTCGGCCAGCTCGTAGGTGAGGGGGCTGGCGCCCTTCGCGCTTGAGTCCAGGAAGTCGACCATACCGGAAATGCGGGTGTTGAGGTGGTCGACCGGAAAGCGGGTGATCGGGTGGATGCCCGACTTGCCCGAGGTCAGCGCCGCCCAATTGTCAGCCTTGCCGACGCCAAGCGAAGTCACCACGCCGATGCCGGTGACGGCGACGATGGGTCTGCCCATGTGATCTCTGAAATTGGTCATCGGGAAGCCCTCGAGCGGTTCATCTCTGCAACATGGCTGGCGCCGCCTTACGCCGACTTGACCAGCGCCATGCCCTCGAATTGGTGATAGCCGATCGCCGTTGCAAGGACGCTTGCGGGAATGCCTTCGAACGGCTTCTCGGCTGCGGCGTCAAAGACGGGGTAGGCGGCCTTGCGGTCGACGGCGAGTGCGGCAAGCGCCACGGCGAACGGAAACTGCGCTTCCTTCATGTGTCCGGTCAGCGTCGAGAAGCCGCGTGCGGCAATTGTCCCGTCGGCATCGAGCGCTGTTTTCTCGGCTGATGTTGCCGCATGCGCGCCCGAGGCACCCGAAAGCGCCAGCAGCTTGCCGTTCGGCAGCGCCGCCTGGCTCAGCAAGCCGGCGATTTCGGCGTCGAGTTCTCCACGCGACCGCCTGGCCCGGCCGGAGACGACCGGTCCGAGCTCGGCATAGATTTTGCGCCCACGGCTTTCCGCGTGTTCACGCTGTTCCAGCACCAGGAAGGCGCCGCCGGAGCCGGAGACCACGCCGCCACCCTCGGCACCCTGCCTTTGCCAGACAGGCTTCCAGGGGCCGCGATGCAGATAGCCGGCAAGCTCGTAGCCGAGCAGCATGTCGGAATGTTCGGTCTGGAACGCGCCGCCGACCAGGACATGTGTGGACTGGCCCGAGCGGATGCGGGCAGCGGCCGTCTCGACGGCGGAAACACCTGCGCCTTCCTCGCCCATGAAGGTGCGCGAGGAGCCCGTCACCTTATGGACGATGGAGATGTTGCCGGCGAGCAGGTTGGAAAGCTGCGCCAGGAACAAGGTCGGCCGCAATTCGGTGGTCAGCTTCTCGTTGAGCAACACGTCGCGGTCGTTGCGGCTTTCCGAAGCGGCAAGGATGGCGGCATCGACCGCCTCGTCGCGCTCGCCGCCACCGGCGGCCACCACCATGTCCATGGTCGCGCAGAGCTCGTCATTGCCCTTGATACCGGCGTCATCGAGCGCAAGGCCGGCGGCATAGGTGCCGAGCCGTTGCCATGTCTCCATCTGCCGCTGGTCGCCGCGCTTGGCGATCTGCAGGTTCCAGTCGATCTCCGGCAGCGGATGAACGGTATAGGGCGCGAAGCGCGCGGCTTCGAGCACCGGCTGCAGGCCCGGTTGCGCGAGCTTCTGCCAGTGGGCGTCAGGGCCTTCTCCCAGCGAGGAGACAAGGCCGATACCAGTGATGACGACGTCGCGGGGGCTACTCATGGGCGGCTTTGTGGGTCAGGCGGCAAAGCGCGTCAAGGTTGCGCGCTCAACTGATGTCAGGCGGTCTTGGCGGCGACCAGCGCGTCGATCTTGGCGCACAGGTTCTTCATGACGAAGTAGTCGTCCGTCGAAGCCTTGCCGTCATTGACTTCCTGGGTCCACTTTTCCAACGGCACCTTGATGCCGAATTCCTTGTCGATGGCAAAGACGATGTCGAGGAAATCGAGGCTGTCGATGCCGAGATCGTCGATCGTGTGGCTCTCGGGCGTGATGGTGTCGATATCGATCTCGCTGGTGTCGGCAATGATCTTGGCGACTTTGTCGAACGTGGTGGACAAGGGCTTTTCCTTCTTTGCGGGCGGAATCTGTCCGCATCCTGTTTGGGCGCTGTCTAATCGGTTTTTCCCGGCAGGAAAAGGCCTGATAGTCCGGGCGCAGATGGGAAGCGTGCCCAAGAAACCCAAGAAGGGCCGCCGGTCAACCCGGCGGCCCTTCCCATTACGTCAGGTTAGTCTCGGTTTCGATGCATGTCGTTTTCCCAAAACCGGAAACCACTTTTGGGCGACATGCATCAGCTGTCACGGAGCTTGACCAGGTCGTTCAGCAGCCCGCCCGTTCCGTTGTGGACGGTCAGCCGCTCGACCTTGCCGGCGATGGTTTCCAGAGCCTCGAGCTCCTTCAGCCGCAGCATCACCGGGTTCTCCGCCATCACCCTGGCCGTGTTGAGGAGGGAACGCGTGGCGTTCGTCTCCTCGCGGCGGCGGATAACGTTGGCCTCGGCCTGCTTCTCGGCCGAAACCACCTGGTTGAGGATCTCGCGCATCTCGCCCGGCAGGATCACATCCTTGAGCGCGATATCGCTGACCTCGACGCCGATCTCGGCCATGTCGGCACGGACCTTGGCCGCGGCTTCCTCGTCGACCGTCACCTTCTTTTCAAGGATCTGGTCGAGCGTCAGCGCGCCCAGCGTCTTGCGGAAGGCGTATTGCAGGGCGCGATAAAGGGCCTCGGAGAAGTCCTTCACGGCGCTCACCGCCTTGACCGGGTCAACGACCCGGTATTCGGCGGCGATGTTGACGCGGATCGTCACGCGATCCTTGGTCAGCACTTCCTGCCCGGCGACATCGAGCGACTGGCGCTTGAGGTCGACGACCTTCACCTGCACCATGCGTCCGACGTTCCAGAAGCCATGCACGCCTGCGGCAAGCGTCCGCACCAGGACACCGTCGACGAACAGCAGCCCCGCCTGGCCATCGACGACCGGATGGACCGACATCAACTCCGCCTTCCGGGCCTGGCCGAGCCGGCGCATGACCGCCGGATCGATGGCGAGATCGGCCGACGCGTCGATCACGGCCACCGTCCACGGCCCGGCATCCGTCCACAGCACCAGCTTGCGGTCCGGCGCCAGCACGGCATGCAGATTGCCGTCACGCTCGATGATGGCGACATCCGTGCGCCCGGTGCGAACGACGGTGAAATGACGCGCGGCCACATCCGGGAGCTTGTCGAACAACGCCTTCTCGTATGCCGAAACGAATTCCGGGTTCTTCAGATCGTGCCTTGACACTTCCAGGCTCCCGCGCCGGTTGGCGAGCCAGTGCTCGCCCGGCATCAGGACGGCCTTGATCTCACCCTTGTGGAGGGTGAGGGCACGTTCGTTTTCCCTTACGAGGACGCGCTCGCGTCCAAGAACCTTGTCGAGAACAGTCATTGTATTACTCCTGTCGGGCATGGCCCCATGCGAGGCGTCAACTCATGCGTCGATCTTCCCTTCGTTTCTCGTTTCACATCGTCTTCCGGCACGAATGATCCGGGGACCGGTGGCATCGATCCGTGGCGGGCCCTCGGGAGCGGATCGCGGGGCAGCGAAGCGGGCGCCGGAGGCCGAAGCCTCCCTTGCCGGCGACGATGCGCCTTGACCATCACCGCGGACCTGGCCGCGAGCCGATGGCGTCGGACCTTTCGAAACGGCCTTGGCCCGAAGGCTTCGGCCGTCCGTCAGGTCTTCAGCATTCCGGTCCCCGGACCGTTTTCTGGATAACACCACCCAAAGGTGTCGGCTTATCAGGCCGTTGGAGAAGGAATCGAACCTTCGACAGTCAGATTAACAATCTGATGCTCTAACCAAACTGAGCTATCCGTGGTGCAGACAGCAGGATTCGAACCTGCGACCTCCGGATCCAAATCCGGCGCTCTCCCAGACTGAGCTACATCCGCGATCCCAATCCCCAAAGCGGCGCCGTATACAGGGCGGCAATGCCGCCTGCACGGGCGGAGACGAAAGCTCCAACCGTTGTGCTCACTTCGGTTCACGTGACCGGGAGCGCGGCTATAGAGCCTGCGACGGGTTGTCGCAAGCGGCATTGTCGCGGCCAATTCGTGGCTTCGTTCAGCAGTGGTATTTCGGCAACACTCGCATCCAACGTTGGAGGCGCGGATCGGTTCGTTAGAAGGTGACGCGGCCGAGCACGCGCAGACCGTCGCCTTGCGGCTCGACCACCACGGCTTCGCCTTCGCGCGGGGAAACACCGGTCAGCGCCACGATGTCTTCCAGATGGGTGACCATGACCAGATTGTCGGAGCCGGAATAGGCGCGGATTTCCTTCATGATGGCGGCGATCTGTGCTGCCTTCTGCGCATCGTCGCCCTTCAGGAGATCGAGCGGGGCGAACAGTTCCGGTTCGGCCTCGAAGGCGATACGCGCGGTGTCGAGGCAGCGGCAGTAGCGGCTGGACAGCACGCGTTCGATCGGCGCGGCGCGGGCGGCAAACAAGGCGCCGATCTTGCTCGCCTGCTGCTTGCCGCGCGCCGACAGATTGATCTGGGCGGCGCAGCTGTCGATGTCGAAATTGGCGGGGTCGGAGGTGCCGGTGACCATGGCATGACGCAGCAGCACGACATGGCCGCCATCGCGCAGCAGCGCCCAGCCGGCATCCGTGGCATGGGCCGCGACGGGAACGACGAACAGCAACAGGGCCAGGGCAAATCGGATCATCGCAGTCCTTCAGGAGCCCGTCATCGGGTTCCGGTCATTCGCATATAGGGATCGGAACCCCGGCACAAAGACAAGCGGGCGTTGCAGACGTCCCAGCCTCACTTTTTGGCGATCTGCTTTTTCACCAGATCGATCTTCTGGTCGGTAAGCGGGATGGGGACGGTGTAGCCGGCTTCGGTAAAGCCCTGCTTGGCATTCTCGAAGAACGCGATAGCCCTGAGATACTCGGCCTTGCCGCCGCCATAGCTGGCGCGGTTCCAGTGGATGTCGCCGAGATTGTTCTGCTCGAAGGCCCACTGCAGGGGCTGGCTTTCCCTGGTGAAGACCTTCAGCGTTGCCGTGAAAGCCGCCTCGGCCTCGTCGAGATATTTTCCGGTCCGTTCGATATTGCCGAGATTGAGCAGGCTCATGCCGATGCCGTTCTGGGCGTTGGCCCAGTCGACGGGTGCGGTCTCGATGGTCAGCACTTCGAGTGCTGCCCGCCGCGCGGCGATCGAATCCCGCAGGATTTTGGGATCGGCATTGCTCATGCTGAGCCAGTGCAGCGTCGAGCCGAGGCCGGCCTGGGCCAGCGCCCATTGCCGCGGGTTTGTCTCGCGCTTGTACTCGCGCAACGCATTGCTGTAGGCGTCGACTGCCTCCCTGTAGTGCTCGGGCTTGTCCGTCACGCCGCCAAGCAATTGCAGCGTGTTGCCGAGATTGTAGTAGCTCATGGCCCAATCCTGCGGGAATTTCCGCCTGACATAGACCTGCCGCGCCGCCTGGAATGCTGCCACCGACTGTTCGAGCCTGGCCGCGTCGCGGGTCCGCTGGCCAAGCGTCTGGTAGATCGAGCCGAGATTGTTCTGCGCCGACGCCCAGTCCATCGGGAAGCGCTGCCGGGTAAACACCGTCAACGCATCGTCATAGGCCGCGGCGGCATCTTCGAGCGTGTCGGCGCCCATGTCGAAGCGGGCGACGCCGCTCAGCGCGTTGCCGAGGTTGAGCCGGCTGGTCGCCCAGGAGACCGGGAAGGTCTCACGGGTTCGCACCTTCAGCGCGGCGCGGAAGGCATCGGCCGCCTCGTTGATCTTGGCCTTGTCGTTGAGCTGGATGCCAAGCGTCACCAGCGTGTTGCCGAGATTGTTCTCGACCATCGCCCATTCCACGGGGGCTTTCTCGCGCGTGTACTCTTCAAGCGCCAGCCGGTAGGCGGCTTCGGCGTCCTTCAGATGCTCGCCGGCGGGTTCGCGCTGGGAGAGCGCATAGAGCGCGAGGCCGAGATTGTTCTGCGAAGCGGCCCAGTCGAGCGGCAGCTTGTCGCGCGGGCGCTTTTCCAACGTGGCGCGCATCGCCGCCACTGCCTCATTGAGCCGCTTCGGGTCGCTCTCGCGTTCGCCGATCTTCAAGAGGACATTGGCGAGGTTGTTTTGCGCCGCCGCCCAGTTGGGGTCGTCCTTCTCGTGCTCGAAGACGACGAGCGAATCGCGGAAGATCTGCGCGGCTTCTTCCAAATGCTCGGTCTCGGTCTCGCGCTCGCCGATGGTCTGCAGCACCACCGCCATGTTGTTGCGGGTGATGGCCCAATCCTTGTTCTGCTCGCCATTGGGAATGAAGTTCAGGATAACGTGATAGGCTTCGATCGCGTGCTGCAGTGCATCGAGATCGCCGGTGGCGGAACCGTGGGCGTTGAGTGCCTCGGCTTCCTGATTCTTGTAGTTCCAGCGCAGCTTGTCGTCCCATTTCTCGACCAGCGAGAAGGCCTTGGCATAGTCGTTGGCGGCGGATTTGTAGTCGAAGACCAGCGCTGCGGCGTCGGCGCGCTTGGCATAGATGGCGGCGTCGGCGATGCGCTTCTGCCTGACCAGTTCCTCGGCCTCGTCGACCGCACCGCTGTTCTGCTCGACCCTGCCGACCGCATCGTCGAGGAATTTGCGCGCCGTCACCATCGCTCCCTGGCCGATGGCCTTATCGGCCGAGGCAACCAGCCGCTTGATCTCGGGATCGTCGGTGCGCAGTGCCGCGCGCTCGGACATCATCTTCTTCAGGCGCTCGGCCTGGGCGTCGAGCACCTTCTGCAGGTCGGTCGGATCCTCGGGGATCTTGTCCGTACCCAGCGCCCTCAGTACGCCATAGAGCGCGTCGAGCGGCACGCCGTCCTGCAGCGAGGCCAGTTCCACCTGCGCCCGCTTCGGGTCGGGCAGGTCGGAGATGGTCAAGAGTAGCTGCCGCCTTTCGCCGGTGATCAGCCCGTCGTCACCGGTCGGCTCCGGCGGCGCGATGCCGAAATAAAGCAGCCGGCGCAGGCTTTCGTTGACCCAGGGGCGCTGCTTGGCCTTGGTGTCGAGATAGACTTCCTCGGTCACCATGCGCATGACGGAGCCGAACTCCGTGCCTTTCATCGCCGCGAGGTGGCGCAGCAGGGCGGCGGCATAGGGGCTGGTTTCGCCGGCCGCTCCGTCCAGCGCCGGGCGACCCGGTTCGGCGGCAAAGCCGACCACCGTGCCCAGGCTCGCATCCTGCGCCGACGCATTGGCAAGCGCCTTGGCGCCGCGCACCGGTTCCAGCCCGCCAGCGCCGATCGGCTCGGCGGAAGCGGTCGGCGCCCGGCGCACCAAAGCGTCCGCCGGAAACGGATTGGTGCGGCAGGCATCGAGCAGCATGATCGTCACCGGCACGGTCTTTTTCAACTCGTCCATGACGGCGGAAATCGGCACCAGCGCGTTATCGGCATCCTTCAGCGACGAGATGTCGGCATCGACCGGAACCAGATAATTCTCGCCGCCGGCCTCGATGCCGTGGCCGGAGTAATAGATGAAGGCGACGTCGGCTCCCTCGGCATCCTCGACGAAACGTTCGAGGTCGCGCTTCAGCTTGGCGGCATCGCGATCGGTGACGTTGCGGGCGTCGAAGCCGAGGTCGGTCAGCATCTTGGCCATGTCGCGGGCGTCATTGGCCGGGTTGGGCAGGGCGGCGATGTGCAGGTAATTCGACTGGCCGACGATCAGCGCCACGCCCTTGAGGCTTTTCGTCTCGGCCAATGCAAACGCCGTCGCGGCAACACAAAATAGCGCGGCGACGAAAGCCGTCAGCCACACACGCGCAAGAAGGTTGCGTCCTGAGGTTTCGACAAAGGTCATTTGTCGTTCGTGCCCGCCCTGATACTCCAAACCCTCTATAACGCTGCCAGCCTACCATGATCAAATTCGGGCGCGATTGCGCCGCGCGCGTGGCTCGCCTATCCCTGCAAAATGTCTCCGCTTACAGAAACCGTGCTTTTCGTCTTCAGCCTGGTCGCGCTCGGCTATCTCGCCGGGTTGACCGGCTATCTCAGACCGGCGAGCGGCGAGGGGATATCGGATTTCGCGGTCTCGGTGGCGATGCCGCTGCTTCTGTTCCAGACCATGGTGAAGGCCGATTTCCACGGCGTCGCGCCGTGGCCGTTGTGGGGCGCTTATTTCACGGCGGCGGCCATCACCTGGGCCGCCGGCCATCTCGTCACCACGCGGATATTCGGGCGCGACGCGCGCGCCGGTGTCGTCGGCGGCGTGTCGTCGGCCTATTCCAATGTCGTGCTGCTGGGCGCTCCGTTCATCCTTGGCATATTCGGCCCGAGCGGCTTCGAAGTGCTGTCGCTGCTGGTCTCGGTGCACCTGCCGGTCATGATGATGGCCTCGATCGTGCTGTTCGAGATCTTCGGCCGGGGCGGTGGCGAACATGTGCATCCGCAGCGGGTGCTGCGCAGCTTCTTGCGGCGGATGTTCATCAATCCGCTGATCATCGGTATCCTGCTCGGCCTGGCATGGCGGCTGAGCGGCGTGCCGATGCCTAGCCTCGTCATGCGGCTGGTCGATGCGCTGGCCAACACGGCAGGGCCGGTGGCGCTGTTTGCCATGGGGCTCAGCCTGCGCCGCTTCGGCATCTCCGGTAATGTCCGGCCGGCGCTGGCGCTTTCGGCGCTGAAATTGTTCCTGATGCCGGCGCTGGTTCTCGCCTTCGTCTGGCTGCTCGGCCTGCCGCCCCTGACCGCCAAGGTGGCGGTCGTGGTGGCGGCGCTGCCGTCGGGCATCAACTCCTATCTCATCGCGGTACAGTTCAACACGGGCCAGGCGCTGGCATCGAACCAGATGACCATCGCCACCGCCTCTGCTGCCGTCACCACGGCTTTCTGGCTGACGATTGTCCTGCATGTCTTCGGCTAGACCATGCGCAAATCGAGGCGAGGCGGCAAAGCTTGCTCTCGTCCCGGGCTGGCCCAACCCCTATATGCCATCTTGCGATTGCTTGCGGGCCTTGCCCTAGGTAAAGAGCAGTGGCTCCGGCGTGCCGGCTTCAATTCATGGCGCACGCTCACCGAAGATTTCACAGACCGGCCCGTCAGTGCGCCGAACGGAGGATAGACCATGCTTCAGAAAACCAGCCATTTCATGCGGCAGGCCAATCTCATCAACGGCGAATGGGTGCAGGCCGACAGCGGCCAGACGGTCGACGTCAACAACCCCGCCACCGGCCTCAAGATCGGCACCGTGCCGAAGTCGGGCAAGGCCGAGACCCGCCGCGCCATCGAGGCCGCGGACGCCGCCTTCAAGACCTGGCGCAAGACGACCGCGCTCGAGCGTTCGAAGCTCTTGCGCAAGCTGCACGACGCGATGATGGACAATCAGGACGTGCTCGCCGAGCTCTTGACCATCGAGCAGGGCAAGTCACTGTTCGAATCGAAGGGCGAGATCGGTTCGGCCGCGGCCTACATTCTGTGGTTCGCCGAGGAAGGCCGCCGCACCTATGGCGACGTCGTGCCCTCGCCATGGGCGGACCGCCGCATCCTGGTGACCAAGGAACCGGTCGGCGTCATCGCCGCCATCACGCCGTGGAATTTCCCGTCCTCGATGCTGGCCCGCAAGCTCGGTCCCGCGCTCGCCGCCGGCTGCACCGCCGTGGTGAAGCCCGCCTCGCAGACACCTTACTCGGGCCTCGCCTGGGGCGCGCTTGCCGAGGAAGTCGGCTTCCCCAAGGGCGTCGTCAACATCCTGACCGGTTCGGCCAGCGAGATCGGCGACGAGATCTGCGCCAATCCGCTGGTGTCGAAGATCACTTTCACCGGGTCGACCGAAGTCGGCAAGCTTCTCATCCAGAAGTCGTCGGTCACCGTGAAGAAGGTGTCGATGGAGCTTGGCGGCAACGCGCCGTTCATCGTCTTCGACGACGCCGATATCGACCGTGCCGTCGCCGGCGCCATCACCGCCAAGTACCGCAATTCGGGCCAGACCTGCGTCTGCACCAACCGCTTCCTCGTCCAGGCCGGCGTCTATGACAGGTTCGTCGAGAAGCTGGCTGCGGCCAGCAACGGGCTGAAGGTCGGTTCCGGCCTCGAGGAAGGCGTGCAGCAGGGACCGCTGATCGACGAGAAGGCGGTCGAGAAGGTGGAAGAGCTGATCGCCGACGCCACTGCCAAGGGCGGCAAGATCGTCGCCGGCGGCAAGCGTCATGCGCTCGGCGGTTCGTTCTTCCAGCCGACGGTGATCGCCAATGCGACGCCCAAGATGCGCTTCATGAAGGAAGAGATCTTTGGCCCGGTCGCCCCGGTGTTCAAGTTCGAGACCGAAGCGGAAGCCATCGCGCTCGCCAACGACACCGAATTCGGCCTTGCCTGCTATTTCTACACCGGCGATCTCGGCCGCGCCTTCCGCGTCATGGAGGGGCTGAAATACGGCATGGTCGGTGTCAATGAAGGCCTGATCACCACGCCGGAGGCGCCGTTCGGCGGCGTCAAGGAATCGGGCCTCGGCAAAGAAGGCGGACATCAGGGCATCGAGGATTACCTCGATACCAAATATGTCTGTATCGGCGGCCTCGGCCTCTGATACCTTATCCCCGAGGTCGACGGGCCTAGCCCGCCGACCTTGGGTTGAGAAACCTGCCGAAATCCTTTGGATCAACTGACGTTTGCGGGCATGGCAATGAAGGACGGCGAGGTTTTCGGCACGACGCAGGCAGGCGAGCCGGTGCGCCGCTTCACCATCAGGGGCGGTGGCCTCACCGCCAACATCATCGGGCTCGGCGCCATCATCCAGGATTTGCGCCTGACCGGCCATGATGCGCCGCTAGTGCTCGGCTACGACACGCTGGAAGCCTACGAGGCCGACAACGCCTTCTTCGGCGCGGTGGTCGGCCGCTATGCCAACCGCATCCGCGACGGCCGCTTCACCATTAACGGCACCCGCTACCAGACCGAGCAAAATTTCCTCGGCAAGCATACGCTCCATGGCGGCTCGCAGGGCTATTCGCACCGGCCGTGGGCGGTTTCGCTGCATGGCCGGGACTTCGTTACGCTGACGCTACACGATCCCGACGGCGCGATGGGCTTTCCCGGCGCCCTCGACGTCACCTGCACCTACCGGCTGAAAATCCCCGGCACGCTGAGCGTCGAGTTGACGGCGACCTGCGAGGAGCCGACGCCGTGCAATCTCACCCAACATTCCTATTTCAACCTGGATGATGGCGGCGCCGGCGACATTCTCGACCACAGGATGATGCTGAACGCCGGCGCCTATCTGCCGGTCGACAGCGACATGATCCCGACCGGCGTGGTCAAGCCGGTTGACGGTACGCCCTTCGATTTCCGCCAGGCGCGGCCGCTGCGCATGGAAACCGAGGGCGAGCAACTGCCTTACGACCAGAACTTCTGCCTCGCCGCGGCGCGCGGGCCGCTGCGGCAAGCGGCATGGACGCAAGGGGCGAGTTCCGGCGTCGAGATGGAGGTCTGGACCACGGAGCCTGGCGTTCAGCTCTATACCGGCCAGTATGTGACGCCGCGCAAGGGGCTCGAAGGCCGCGACTACAAGGCTTTTTCCGCCTTCTGCCTGGAACCGCAAATATGGCCGGATGCGCCGAACCGGCCGTATTTCCCGCAGGCGACGCTATGGCCGGGCGCGATCTATCACCATGTGACGGAATATCGTTTCCGCCTTCCATAGGTCTCCAGGCGGCTAGTTTTCGAACGCCGCCCGCAGCGTCTCGAATGGCGCCAGGGCGCCGCGGACCTGCACCACGGCAGCGGCAACGCGATGTGCCCGACTTGCCGCTTCGCGCGGGCCATGGCCGGCAAGTCGCGCCGCGAGATAGCCGCCATTGAAGGAATCGCCGGCGCCGGTGGTGTCGACGGCGGCCGCGACATGGATCGCCGGCACGTCGTGAAGAGTACCGTTTTCAGTAATGAGCGCCGGCTGTTCGCCATTCTTGATGACGACTTCACCGACCCGTTGCCGGAGCCGCTCGGCGGTCGCTTGCGGCGTCGCATCCTCAAACAACATCTGCTCGTCGGGGAAGGTTGGCAGCGCGATGTCGGTGACGCCGAGCGCTTCGACGATAGCCGCCTGCGCGTCCTCGCGAGTTCGCCAGAGCCGTGGCCGGTAATTGGGGTCGAAGGCGATCAGCGAGCCAGCGGCACGCGCCTTGGCCACGGCGGCCAGCAGTGTTTTGCGCGCGGCATCGTCCAGAATTGCCAAAGTGATTCCGGAAAAATACACAAGCGCCTGATTTTCAAGGTTTTTCGACAGTGCTGCGGGATCCGAGGCAAGCTGCCGGGCGGCGGCGTCGCCGCGCCAGTAGGTGAAGGAGCGCTCGGCACCGGTCAAGGTGATCGCATAGAGGCCGGGCCGCGCACCCAGTATCACCGGGCTGGAGCCGATGCCGATGCCGTTTTCGGCGAAGAAGCCGATCTGGCCTTGCGAAAAGGGGTCGTCGCCGAAGGCCGAGACATAGGTCGCCGGCCGGTCTGCGCTCAGCGCATGCAGCGCCCACAGCGTGTTGAACGTGTCGCCGGCAAAACCCATGCGCCAGTTCGGGCCGGTCTGGCCCGACAGTTCGAGCATGCATTCGCCGATCGAGGCGACGCCGTTTCCCGCCATCTGCAATCCTCCAGTGATTTCGGTGCTGTAGCTTTTTGCCGGCGGCAGCGCCATGCTTGGCAAGCAGGCTTTTTTGCGCCACAGCGTTTTCCCACAGGCTGGCGGGACGCGATCCACCCGGCCGAGCGTTATCCGCAGAAGAGGAACCGGTTTGGCATCGATATGGCGTTATCTCTTGGCGGGTCTTGGTCTGGCTGCTCTGCTGGTCGGCGTTCTTGCGGTCGTCTATCTGACCGCGCCGCAATCGGCGCAGATGGTCGGCCCGGATGTCTCGCGGACGAAGAAAACCGACAACGGGCTGTACATGGCGAGCTTCGTACCGGAACGGGGCGTGGTGCGGCAGGGCGAACTGGAATCCTGGCTGCTGACGCTGAAAACAAAGACGGGGGCTTCGGTGGAGCGCGCCGCGATCGCCATCTCCGGCGGCATGCCGCAACACAATCACGGCCTGCCGACCAGCCCGCAGGTGACCGACTATCTCGGCGATGGCCGCTACCGCATCGAGGGGCTGAAATTCACGATGAGCGGCTGGTGGCAACTTCGGTTCGCCATCTCGTCGGGCGCCGGCTCCGATACGGTGCTGTTCAACGTGGTGCTGTGAGCGATCGATGAAGCGCCTTTTCAGCTTTCTGGCGCTGATGGTCGCCGTCATCCTCGTCGGCTGCGGCAAGCCGGATTTTTCCGACTCGGAGAAGAAGACCATAGCCTCGCTGGCGTTGAACACGCTGCCGTCGCTGAAGCCCGACACCACCAATCGCTTCGCCGACGTGCCGGCCGCCGCCGCCCTTGGCTCGACGCTGTTCTTCGATCTTGGGATGAGCCGCGACGGCACGGTGTCGTGCTCGACCTGCCACAAGATAGACCGCCAGTTCCAGGACGACCTGCCGCAAGCGGTCGGCGTCGGCCATACCAACCGGCGCACCATGCCACTGGCCGGCGTGGCGCGCGATCCGTGGTTCTTCTGGGACGGCCGCCGCGACAGCCTGTGGGCACAAGCGCTGACGCCGCTGGAAAACCCGCTGGAGCAGGCAGGAAACCGTACTGCCTACGCGCACTACATCAAGGCACGCTTCGGCGAGCGCTATGAGCGCATTTTCGGGCCGCTGCCCGATTTTGCCGGCATTCCGCTGAAAGCCAGCCCGCTTGGCGACGATGCCGAAAGGGCTGCCTGGAACGCGATGAGCGATGCGCAGCGCGACGCCATAAACCGCGTTTACGCCAATATCGGCAAGGCGATCGCGGCCTTCGAACGCTCGATCGAGCCGGCGCAGACGCGCTTCGATCGCTTTGCCCTGGACCTTGCCACCGGCGCCGAGCCGAAGAGCGATGCCGTCTTCACGCGGGAAGAAATCCTCGGGCTGAAACTGTTCATCGGCAAAGCCAATTGCGTGACCTGCCACAATGGCCCGCGCTTCACCGACAACGGTTTTCACAACACTGGCGTGCCACCCGTCACGGACCTGCCGCCGGACCGGGGGCGCGTCGATGCGGTGGCTCAGGTCGAAGCCGATCCGTTCAACTGTTTTGGCGCCTATCGCGACGGCGACGTCAGCGCCTGCGGGGAACTGCGCTTCATGGTCAAGGATGGGCCGCAGCTGATCCGGGCTTACAAGACACCGTCGCTGCGCGGCGTGGCCACGCGGCCGCCCTATATGCATGCAGGGCAGTTTTCGTCGCTCGACGAGGTGGTGGCGCACTACGCCAAGGCGGCGCCGAGCGTGGAGGGGACAACCGAGATCCACCCGCTGCAGCTGTCGGACCGCGAACGCGCAGCGCTGGTGGCGTTTTTGAAGACGCTGTCGGAGTAGGCTCTTGTTTGACCATGATCTTGTCCGAAAACCGGCATCCACTTTTCGGGATCACGGTCAGCGATCCTTCACGGTCTCCATCGCCACAAAGGTCGAGGTCTGGGCGACATGGGGGAGCGCCGAGATGCGCTCGCCGAGCACGCGGCGGTAGGCAGCGATGTCGCGGGTGCGGACCTTGAGCAGGTAGTCGAAGCTCGACGCCATCATGTGACATTGCTCGATCTCCGGCACGGCCTGCACCGATCGGTTGAAAGCGTCGAGCGCGGCGGAACGGGTGTCGGACAGTTTCACCTGGACGAAGGCGACATGGCCTTCGCCCATGCGCTCACGGTCGATGATCGCCTGATAGCCCCTGATGTATCCGTCCTTCTCCAGCCGCTTGACCCGCGCCTGCACCGGCGTCTTCGAAAGACCGACCTTGGCGGCGAGTTCCGACATGGAAAGCCGGCCATTGCCCGCCAGCGCCGACAGGATGTTTCGGTCGATGCGGTCCAATTGGTCTTCTGTCATCAAAATCACAGTACAATCTCTGAGGAACTGGCACAATGATAGATCGATCGGACTATCTCGTCGATTTCTTTGGACCGACTGAAATCCGCGCCTGTGCTAGCTTGCGCCATTCGGTCCGGTGACCGCCGGCCCGCTCCCTGATGCTCGTTCCACGGGACCCGCCATGCCGCTCGACACCATCCGCCAGCAGATCCGCGCCAACTATCTTCCCGACGAAGACGAGGCCGTGAAGCGGCTGGCCGAGGCGACAGGGCTTTCGGCTGGGGATCGCGATGCGATCTCAGCGCGAGCCGCCGATCTGGTGCGGGCGGTGCGCGGCTCGTCCGATCCCCGGCTGATGGAGGTTTTCCTCTCGGCCTACGGCCTCTCCACCAAGGAGGGCGTGGCGCTGATGTGCCTGGCCGAGGCGTTGCTGCGCGTGCCCGACACCGAGACGATGGACGATCTGATCGCCGACAAGATCGCGCCGCATGACTGGTCGGCGCATTCCGGCGGATCGAGCTCGATCTTCGTCAACGCCTCGACCTGGGCGCTGATGCTGACCGGCCGTGTCCTTGACGAGGGCGAGGGCGGTATCGAAGGCACGCTGCGCTCCATGGTGCGCAGGCTGGGCGAGCCGGTCATCCGCAAGGCGGTGGCCGCCGCCATGCGCGAGATGGGCGAACAGTTCGTGCTCGGCCGCACCATCGCGGAAGCCGTCAAGCGCGGCCGGCCGATGACGCAGAAGGGCTACCTCTATTCCTTCGACATGCTGGGCGAGGCGGCCCGCACCGAGGCCGACGCGCTGCGCTACCACAAGGCCTATGCCGACGCGATTTCCTCGCTCGATGCCGGCTCCAACGGTCCCGACATCAGGCAGAACCACGGCATCTCGGTGAAGCTCTCGGCGCTGCATCCGCGCTACGAGGTGGCGCAGAAGGAAGAGATGCTGCCGGTCATGGCCGAGCGGCTGTTGTCGCTGGCACTCGCAGCCAGGCATTCGCGCATGGGTCTCAACATCGACGCAGAAGAGGCCGACCGCCTCGATTTGTCGCTGGATGTCATCGAGCGCGTGCTGGCCGAGCCGGAACTCGCTGGCTGGAACGGCTTTGGTGTGGTGGTGCAAGCGTACGGGCCACGCGCGGCCTTCGTCATCGACTGGCTCTACGCGCTGGCGAAGAAATACGACCGCACAATCATGGTGCGGCTGGTTAAGGGCGCCTACTGGGACACCGAGATCAAGCGAGCGCAGACGCTCGGACTTTCCGGCTATCCCGTCTTCACCCGCAAGGCCAACACCGACGTTTCCTACATGGCTTGCGCGAAGAAACTGCTTGGCATGACCGACCGCATCTACCCGCAATTCGCCACCCACAACGCCCACACCGTCGCCGCCATCCTGTCGATGGCCACGAACCGCGATTCCTTCGAATTCCAGCGCCTGCATGGCATGGGCGAGGCGCTGCACGAGACCGTGCGCCAGGCCGAAGGCACGCGCTGCCGCATCTATGCACCGGTCGGCGCGCATTCCGATCTTCTGGCCTATCTGGTGCGCCGCCTGCTGGAAAATGGCGCCAACTCCTCCTTCGTGCACCAGCTGACTGACGAGGATGTCGAGCCGGAAGACATCGCGCGCGATCCGCTCGAGACGGTGGAAAGCCAGGGTCCTGCTGCCAATCCGGCGATTGCCCGGCCTTCTCAGATTTTTGGCGTCGGTCGCCGCAATTCGAAAGGTTTTGACATCACCGACACGGTGACGCTGGCGGCCATCGACAAGGCCAGGGCGGCGTTCGCCGGGCCGGACCGCTGGCACGCCAAGCCGATCACCCGGGCTGCCGGCTATGGCAAGCCACGCCCGGTCGTCAATCCGGCCAAGCCCGATGAAGTGGTCGGAACGGTTCACGAGGCCGCCGCCAAGCAGGTTACGATTGCCGTGCGCATCGCTGTGGAAGCGCAACCGGCCTGGGCAAAGCGTCCCGTTGCCGAACGCGCCGCCATCCTCAACCGCGCAGCCGATCTCTACGAAGCCAATGCGGTCGAGTTCTTCGCGCTCGCCACCCGCGAGGCCGGCAAATCGCTGGCCGACGGGGTGGCGGAAGTGCGCGAGGCGGTCGACTTCCTGCGCTACTACGCCGCCGAGGCGGCCAATGCCGAGACCGGCACGCAGGCGCGCGGCGCGATCGTCTGCATTTCGCCGTGGAATTTTCCGCTCGCCATCTTCACCGGCCAGATCGCGGCAGCACTCGTTACCGGCAATTCGGTCATCGCCAAGCCGGCCGAACAGACACCGCTGATCGCCTTCCGCGCCGTCGAATTGCTGCGCGAGGCCGGCGTGCCGGAAGACATCATCCAGCTGCTGCCCGGCGATGGCCTGTCGGTGGGCGCTCCGCTGACCGCCGACCCACGCATTGCCGGCGTCTGCTTCACCGGCTCGACCGAGGTCGCCAAGCTGATCGAGAAGCAGCTGGCCGAGACCGCGGCACCCGACGCCATGCTGATCGCCGAGACCGGCGGTTTGAACGCCATGATCGTCGATTCCACCGCGCTGCCCGAGCAGGCGGTGCGCGACATCCTCGCCTCTGCCTTCCAGAGTGCCGGCCAGCGCTGTTCGGCGCTGCGTGTGCTCTACGTGCAGAAGGACGTCGAGAAGAAGATGCTGGAGATGCTGAAAGGCGCCATGGAAGCGCTCAACATCGGTGATCCCTGGCGGATTTCGACCGATGTCGGTCCGGTCATCGACGATGACGCGCAGTCCTCTATCCGTGACTATTGCACCAAGAAGGGTCTCGAGGGCCGGCTGATCGCCAAGCTCGAGGCGCCGAAGGACGGGCGCTTCGTCGCGCCGCATGTCTTCCGAGTCAAAGGCATAGAGGAGATGGAGCGCGAAGTCTTCGGGCCGGTACTGCATGTCGCCAGCTTCGACGCCGATGAGATCGACGCGGTGATCGCCGCCATCAACCGCAAGGGCTATGGCCTGACGTTCGGCCTGCATACCCGCATCGAAGGCCGCGTCCAGCATTTCGTCGACGGCATCCATGCCGGCAACATCTACGTCAACCGCAACCAGATCGGCGCCGTCGTCGGCTCGCAGCCCTTTGGCGGCGAGGGGCTGTCCGGCACCGGGCCGAAGGCCGGCGGCCCGCACTATCTGCGCCGTTTCCGCAAGGGGCCGGAAGCCGGTACGGAAGTTGGCGATGGCCACAAGGTGACGGCGACCGAACTGGGCGACAATCTGCCCGATCCGGCCCTCGGCGGCTGGTCGACGCGCCCGGACCGGATCGCCATCCTGAGGAAGCATTTGCGCGGCAAGGGCGCGGCTGCCATTGGCGCCGCTGCTGGCATCGATTTCGGTCAGGTCGACCTGCCCGGGCCAACCGGCGAGGCCAACACGCTCTCGCTGTCGCCGCGCGGCCGCGTGTTGTGCCTGGGGCCGGATGCCGAGACGCTGCTTGCCCAGACGATCCAGGCGCTCGCCGCCGGCAATGCGGTGCTGGCGGTTGCCCCAGGGGCGCCGGCCGCATTGTCGGCGCTGACCGGCAAGGGCTTGCCGCTAGCCGCTATCGATGGGCGTCCCGATCCGGTCGAGGCGCGCTCGCTGCGCGTCGATGTCGTCGCCTTTTCGGGCACGCCGGAGGCCGCGCGCATCGTGCGCAAGGTCATCGCCGACAGGACTGGCCCGATCGTGCCGCTGGTCAGCGAGGTGCTCAACCCGGCCGCCTATGCGCATGAGCGCGCGGTCTGCGTCGACACCACGGCCGCGGGCGGCAATGCCAGCCTGCTTGCCGCGGCCTAGTTCAGCCTATTCTCAGGCGCCCTCGACGACCGAAAAGCCCTCGAATTGCGGGTGGCCGAGATAGTGCACCTTCGTCGTGCCGACATTCCTGTGCGCGGCGCGGAAATTCTCCGACTTGGTCCAGGCGACGAAATCGTCCTGGCTCGCCCACACCGTGTGCGAGGCAAACAGTGTGTAGCCTTCGGTCTCGTTGACCGGGCCGCGCAGCAGATGGAATTCCCGAAAACCCTTCATCTCGGCAAGGCTGGAATCGCGGTTCTTCCACACGGCCTCGAAATCGGCTTCCGAGCCGTTCTGCACCTTGAAGCGGTTCATGGCGATGTACATGGGGTTCCTTTCTGAATTGGTGGACTGCTGCGATTGAAGGATGCGGGTTAGCCGCTCTCAGAACGGACCGATCGCACCGGTGAATTCCAGACTGTTGCCGACCTTTGGCGGGATCGGAGGGAAAGGGGCCGCCTTGCGAACGAAACCAAGCACGATCTGGTCGAAAGTTGCCGAGCCCGAGCTTTCGACGACACGCAGCTCATCGATGTTGCCCTGCCGGCCGATGACGAAGGTGACAACGGTGTTGCTGCGCGCCGTCGCTTGCAACGAAGGCGGCACTGCTCGATAGACGCGGCCAAGTTTGCTGATGACGTCGCTTCGGTAGCTGGACTCAGTCGCGGCCCCCGCCTCGTTCTGCCTTCTGCCCTTGCTGGCTGCCTGCGCCAGCCGATCCTGCCCATCTGCCGTGCCGCGCTTCTCGTCCGCTGCTTTTGCAGGGGCGGCGGCCGGAGTTGGCCTAGCGTTGGGGATCGGCGGTTGGTCCGGAACGGCGACAGGCATCTCAGCGGTCTCGGCCTGGACGCTCGGCTGTGCCGGTGTTTCGGCCCTGGCAGCCACACTCTGGTCATCAGGGTGCGGGGTCGCCGCCACCAGTATGTCCGGTGTTGCCGCAGGCTGTTTGACAGCTTCCGGCAAAGGTTTGGGCGGCGGCTTGGCTGCTTCCGGGATGGGTTGGGGAGTTTGCTTTGCAGCTTCCCGCTCGGGCTGCGAGGGTTTTGTCGGCGGCACCGGTCTGGCCGCCGGCTCCGGTTTGGTCGGCTGCGGTTTTGGCTCCAGCGTGACATTGATCGCTGCTGGATCCTTGTCCAAAGCGGTGCCGGCCACCTTGTCGCCTGCGCGATCGCTGCCTTCCGGTTGCTCCGCATTCCTGGAATCGAATGTGCCGGCGGGCGAGATCAGAAAGAATGCCGCCATGGCGGCGTGAAGCAGGCCGGAGACGACGAAGGCAATCGGCCATCGGGCCGCCGGCCGCGCGGCTGCAAGCGGCTCGGCCGGCGCTATCGCCAGCTCGCTGCCAGCGTCGGGGAGGGGACTGATTTCCTGCATGTCGCGGGCCGGAAATTGCAGCGGCCAGCGGGCAAAAGTCAAATCAAGATCGTTTGCCCCTGGCGTCAGCGATCCGTGGCCGGCCAGCGGCCAGGCAACGGTATTTGCTGAGAATGCGGGGTGCAGTCCCAAAGCCGTTCTCAGACGCCGAAGGCGATGCCGGTCTTGGTGTCCGTCTTCAGCCTGCGCATGCAGGCGGCCGGTTCGACGCCGGCGCCTGCGCATTCGGTCGCGCTGTTGATCAGCACGCGGCTGACCCTTGGTGCAATCGGTGCCGGCGAGATCAAAGCGGGTCACCTTGGTCTTGCCTGCCGTCAGGTCCTTGAAATCGAGCACGATCAGCCGGTCGACAACGCCAGCCTGGTTGAACAGGGCGATCTCGAAAGCCGCCTTGGAGAGGTCGGCACCGAGATTGTTGTTGACCAGGAAGGTCAGCCGGCAGCCCTTGTCGGAGGGTTGCGCGGCATTGAGCTCCAGGGTCAGCGCGGGGGCCGGCGCGGACCCCTTCAGCCCACGCCGGAACCATCGCAAGCGACATCGCCAACGTCGAGGGCAGCAGACGAAGGGATGTCGTCAAGCTCGCCATGCCATCAGCCTCCAAATCGCATTGTTGCCGCCAGTTTCAGCGTTATGCCCGGCTCATAGACCGCGACTGTCGTGCTGCCGTTCAGCGGGTTGGCGTATTTGACGTCGAACAGATTGTCGGCGCGGAAATCGACCTTCAGATTGTCTGTCGCCTGGTAGCTGGCGAAGGCATTGACCAGCGTGTAGTCCTCGGCCACCGCATTGCCCTTTGGTTTGCCATTGTACTGCACCTCACCACCAACGGTCAGCTTGTCCTCGAGGAAGCGCAGCCCGAGCTGGGCGGTGACCTGGGAGGAAGGGATGGTGGCGAGATCGGCTTCCACACCCTTGTAGGAAATGGTGTGGCCATTGGTGATCGAGGCCGAAAGCCCGGCATAGCCCCATCCGGCGTCGTAGACGCCTTCCAGCTCAAAGCCGTCGATCTTGGCCTGGGCGAAATTCTGATACTGGAAGCAGATCGGAATGCCGGGTCCGAACGGGCAGCCGCTGCCTGGAGCGAACGGCGACAGGGTCACGCCATCGATATAGTCATCGACATTGTTGTGGAAGTAGGCCGCCTTGACGCGAAGCGCGTCGCCGGGTTCGAAGATGTCGTTCTGGCTGTAGTTGATGCCGAATTCCGTCGTCTTGCCGGTCTCAGGCCGCAGATTGGGATTGGGCAGGAACGGGAAGGTGACGCCCGCCGGGTGGTTGCCGCTGATCAGCGTTTCCGTCAGCGACGGCGACCGATAGCCTTCGGCGTAGGTGCCGTAGAATTGCAGGCCGGCAAGGCCGGCGCTTTCGAACGGCGAGACGCCGACGGTGATGCGCGGCGACAGCCGGTCGCCCGAGGTCTCACGCGTGCTGTCCTTCAGGCTGTAATTGTCGTAGCGCAGTCCGGCGATGACTTCGAGCCAGTCCCAGGTGAGCTTGTCCTGGACATAGGCGCCGGACACGTTGCGCTTGCCCGAAGGCGTGTAGAAACTGTCGCCGCCGGCCGTACCGCCCGTCTTCACATCGTCGCCGACCCAGTCGCCGCCATAGGTCAATTCGTGGGCGATGCCACCTGTTTCGAAGCGCGATGTGTTCCAGATGTCGATACCCGTGGTGCCGACGTCGAAAGTCGATTGCGACCCCGCCGGCAGGACAGTGGGAAGACCCGTTATGGGGTCAAACCGTTTTTGCGGGACAAGGCTGGTCAGGTCGAGATTGGTCTTGTTGTACGAGGTGTTGATGTGGAGATCGAGCCAGCTCTTGTCCTCGTCCGTGATGTTGTAACGGGCGGTGAACGTGTTCGACTTCAGGTCGACGTCGTTGACCGGCACGCCGCCGCTGGTTTCGTCCCAGCCGTCGCTTGAGCCGACCCAGCCCAGCTTCAACTCGCTGTTTTCGGTCGGCCGGATGCTGGTCTTGAGCAGGCCGCTCAGCACGTCGAAGCCGGTGCCGTTGACGGTGTCGCCGCCGCCATCCTTGTAGTTGTCGTAGTTGCGGTAGACGATGTTGCCGAGTGTGTCCCAGTTCTCGTTGAAACGGTAGGCGCCGGTGGCGCTGGTGGTCCAGCCCTTGCCGTTGCTCTCATAGCGTCCGGTTACCGAAGCCCCCCATGTTTCCTCCGGCTTGAGGAAGTCCGCGGCGTCCTTGGTGTCGAAGAAGATGACGCCGCCGATGGCGCCCGAACCATAGGTGTTGGCGACCGGACCACGGATCACATCGACGGATTTGACGAGTTCGGGGTCGATGTAGAAGGTCGACTGGGTGCCATGGTCCGAACGCTGGAAATCCTGGCGTGCGCCATCGACGATGACCGCGACGCGGCCGAAATCCTGGAGGCCGCGAATGTTGATACTGGTGCTGACGCGTCTGGCGTCGGCCTGTGTCGCGACACCGGGCACACCCAGCAGCATCTCGTTCGGCGTCGTCGCCATGCGGCGGGCGAGTTGCTCCTGGTCGACATGGCTGGCCGAGGCCAGTGATTCGATCGCCGTTTCGCCGGTGCGGCTGATAACCAAAATCTTGTCGAGCAGCGTTGCGCCCGCAGGGGCAGCTTTTTCCTGGTCAGCCTGCTGCGACTGATCCGTCTGCTTGCCCGCCGGCTGCGTTGCCTGTTGTGCATGCGCCGATGGTGCCGATAGGGCGATCGCCGCCACGCTCGCCAACAAGGCCGCCACACCGTTCGCCGCCGACCGGCCGCGCAGTTCCCAGTTCAAAAACCCCATGCCCCAACTCCAGATTCCAGGTTTCGTGCTGGCTGGCCTGGGGCTCGCTGGCATTTTTCATCGTGTCCGGCGTCTTAAATGTTGACTCGTTTACTCCGGTATTGCACTGACTAGTAAACATGATTATTCAAGTCAAGAAATGAATCGGCAATTTCGCAACGCCTAGCCAGGTGCCCGGCACAGGAAAGGGATCGACCCAGATGAACACGCACAATCCCAACGATTTTCGCTATCGCGTCCGCCGTTCCGATGATGCCTCCAGCCGCTTCGATCGGATCCCGCTGGCGGTGCGAACGCTCTCCAGCAACACGCTGTTCCAGGGCGAGCACGAGATCGGCATCGAGCATCATGGCGCACTCTACCGGCTGAAGATCACCCGGCAGGGCAAGCTCATTCTCAACAAGTAAGGCAAGGCAGTAGGGGTAAGACATGGACCAGCGCGTAAAACCCGCCCCGCATGAAATCCGGCGGGCACGGACAGAAGATCCGAAATCGCGGGAGCGTGACCTGGCCGCCCAACTCGGCATTTCGGAAGCCGAGTTGGTCGCCGCGCATTGCGGCGACGGCGTCGTTCGCATCGAACCGCGCGTCAACGACCTCTTGACCGGGCTCGAGGCGGTCGGCGAGGTGATGGCGCTGACCCGCAACGAAAGCGCCGTTCACGAAAAGATTGGCGTCTACGACAAGGTCGTTGCCGGCAACCACAATGCCATGGTGCTTGGCGAGAATATCGACCTGCGCATCTTCCCGAAGGTCTGGGCGCATGGCTTTGCCGTGGAGAAGCGCGACGGCGACGAGATCCGCCGCAGCCTGCAGTTCTTCGACGGGACGGGCGAGGCGGTGCACAAGGTGCATCTGCGGCCGGCCTCCAGCCTCTATGCCTACCAGAAGCTGGTCGCTTCGCTGGAATCGTCCAACCAGGAACCGACGATCGCCATCTCCGGGCATGCCCCCGATAATGAGGGCGAGGCCACGGCGACGACCGCCAACCTTGACGATCTGCGCGACCGCTGGAGCCGGCTGACCGACGTGCACCAGTTCTTCGGCATGCTGAAAACGCTCAAGCTCAGCCGCCGTCAGGCGGTGCGCATGATCGGAACGGACTATGCCTGGCTGCTCGACAATGACGCGGTCCGCGCCATGTTTCATCACGCCGCCGAAGGCGAGCTGCCGATCATGTGCTTCGTCGGCAACCGCGGCTGCATCCAGATCCATTCCGGACCGGTCAAGTCGATCAAGCCGATGGGGCCGTGGATCAATGTGCTGGATGAAACCTTCCACCTGCATTTGCGCACCGACCACATCCATGAAGTCTGGGCGGTGCGCAAGCCGACCAAGGATGGCCATGTCACATCGCTCGAGGTCTTTGGCGCCGAAGGCGAGATGATCATCCAGTTCTTCGGCAAGCGCCATGAAGGCGAAAGCGAGCGCGACGATTGGCGGTTCCTGGCCGAGAACCTGCCGCGTATTCCGAGCCCGACGGCAGCGTGAGGAACAGTGTGATGCGGTTTTTCCCGACCCTGCTGGTGATGCGCCTATCGATGCTTGCGCCGATCGTCGGCCTTTCCGTTGCCGCGCTGCAGCCGGCCGGCGCCGTCGAGGGCGTCTCGGTCTTCTCCGATCCGTCGAAGATCGCCGCCATAGGCGGTTCGATCACCGAAATCGTCTATGCGCTTGGCGAGGAGAAACATCTGGTGGCGCGCGATTCCACCAGCAATTATCCGAAAGCGGCGCTCGCCTTGCCCGATGTCGGCTATATGCGCGCGCTGTCGCCGGAAGGCGTGCTGTCGGTCAATCCGACCGGCATCCTGGCGCTGCACGGCAGTGGCCCCAAGGAAGCCGTCGACGTGCTGAAGAAGGCCAGCATCCCCTTCATCGAGGTGCCTGAACATTATAGCCACGACGGCATCCTCGAGAAGGTCCGCATCGTCGGCAAGGCGCTTGGCGTCGATGCCAAGGCCGAGGTGCTGGCCAAGGAACTCGATGCCAAGCTGATATCAGCCGAAAAGCAGACGGCGTCGATCAAGGAGCGCAAGCGCATTCTGTTCGTGCTGTCGGTACAGGGCGGCAAGATCCTGGCGGCCGGCAGCGAAACCGCGGCCGACGGCATGGTCAAGCTGGCGGGCGGAGTCAACGCCGTCGACGGTTTCTCCGGCTACAAGCAGATGTCCGACGAGGCAATCATCACCGCCAGGCCCGACGTGATCCTGATGATGAGCAATGCCGGGCCGCCAGTGTCGGACGACGAATTGTTCGGCAACCCGTCTGTTGCCTCGACGCCGGCAGGGGTCGCGCGCAAGCTGATCCGCATCGATGGCGGCTATCTGCTCGGCTTCGGGCCGCGCACCGCCGACGCCATTCACGACCTCGCCGTCTCGCTCTATGGCGCTGAAGTCACGGACTGAGCGGGCGGATCATGGTCGATCAATCGATCGCCGGCCCGGTGAAGGTGATGGCGAATGCATCCGAAGGCGACCGCTCGGGCCGCGCCCGCATCGTCATCCTGTTGCTGTGCCTCGGGCTCGCGGCCGCCATATCTTTGTCGCTCACGTCGGGGGCATCAGATGCTTCGGCCGTCAGCGTCCTCGGGGACTGGCTGCTTGGGGCCATTCCGAGCGATGCGGCGCTGAGCACCCGTGACAGCCTGATCATCTACGGCATCCGTTTGCCGCGCATCATCCTCGGCATGCTGGTCGGTGCGGCGCTCGCGGTCTCGGGCGCCGTCATGCAGGGGCTGTTTCGCAATCCGCTGGCCGATCCCGGCCTGATCGGCGTTTCCGCCGGCTCCAGCCTCGGCGCGGTGGCCATCATCGTGCTCGGCATCACGGTGCCGGCGCCGGTGACGGCCTTGCTCGGCACGCTTGCGCTGCCGCTGGCGGCCTTCTTCGGTGGCCTTGCCTCGACTCTGGTGCTTTATCAGGTCGCGACGCGACGTGGCCAAACCTCGGTCGCCACCATGCTGCTCGCCGGCATCGCGCTGGCAGCCCTTGCCATGGCGTTGACGGGCATCCTCATCTTCATGGCCGACGATCGCCAGCTGCGCGACCTGACATTCTGGTCACTCGGATCGCTGGGCGGCGCGACATGGGCGAAGATCGGTTCAGTCGGGCCGATCATTATACTGGCGCTAGGGGCGATGCCTTTCCTGGCGCGCGGCCTCAATGCGCTGGCGCTGGGCGAGGCGACCGCCGGCCATCTCGGCATACCGGTGCAGCGGCTGAAATACACGGCGATCATCGGTGTCTCGGCGGCGGTCGGCGCCTCCGTCGCGGTCAGCGGCGGCATCGGCTTCGTCGGCATCGTCGTGCCGCATCTGCTGCGCCTGCTGATCGGTCCGGACAATCGCTATCTCTTGCCGGCTTCCGCGCTGTTCGGCGCGACGCTGCTGCTGCTCGCCGATGCCGTGGCACGCATCGTCGTGGCGCCGGCCGAATTGCCGATCGGCATCGTCACCGCGATCGTGGGTGCGCCGTTCTTCCTGTGGATACTGCTGCGCAAGCGCGTCGTGGTCGATCTCTAAGACCTGGAACCTGTGAGGCTTTGATGATCGAGGCAAGGGACGTTTCCGTCGATATCGCCGGCAAGCGCATCGTCGGTGGTGTCGATTTCGATGCGCGGCCTGGCGAAATAGCGGCCATCGTCGGTCCCAACGGTTCGGGCAAGACGACCTTCCTGAAGGCGTTGTCGGGCGAGCTCGCCTCTACCGGGCGCGTCGCGCTCAACGGCCGAAGTCTTTCGTCGATGAAACCGGCCGAGATGGCGGTGCATCGCGCGGTGCTGCCGCAGGCGACGACGCTTTCCTTCCCGTTCACGGTGCGCGAGGTGGTCAGGCTCGGCCTTGTCGGCGGGCGCTCGGGCACCTTGCCGGGCGAGGATGCTCGGCTGCCGGTACGGGCGCTGGCGCGCGTTGACCTCGACGGTTTTGCCGGACGTTTCTACCAGGAGCTTTCGGGCGGCGAGCAGCAGCGCGTCCAGCTTGCGCGCGTGCTGTGCCAGGTCTGGGCGCCGGTGCTCGACGGCAAGCCGCGCTACCTGTTCCTCGACGAGCCGGTTTCCAGCCTCGACATCAAGCATCAGCTGATCATCATGAACATCGCCCGTGATTTTGCCAAAAGGGGCGGGGGCGTGGTCGCCATCCTGCACGACCTCAATCTGACGGCCATGTATGCCGACCGGATCTTCGTCATGCATCGCGGCCGGCTCGTGGCCACCGGTTCACCACAGGACGTGCTGAGCGATGAGCTGATCGAAAAAGTGTTCGATTGCCGGCTCAGGGTCGGCGTGCTGCCGGTCGGCAACATGCCGTTCGTGTTGCCTCAATCAGCGGTCTATTGATATTCAGGTGAGGCCGGCCTGCGAATGGCGGTTTCGTGCACTTCCGGTACTCACGTCCCCAAAAGTAAGCTCCGTTACGGTTCTCGGAACCCGCCGTTCTCGACTCGGCCTGACATGAATCTCAACAGACCTACCCAGACGCGGGGAGACTTGCTCACGCGGCCGGGGCGCGGCGCTCCAGCATGTCGATGCCTAGCAGGTTGCGCACGTTCGGCCTTGCCGCCACCATGTCGGCGATCGTGTAGCGGGCGAGCACGGCGAAGAAGGCGTTGAGGGCCTCGCGCAGCGCCGAATTCAGCGCGCAGCTGTCGACCAGCGGGCATTCGGCGGCATCGTTCTCGAAGCATTCGGCCATGGCGAAGCTTTCCTCGGTAACGCGCACGACGTCGAAGAGGCTGATCGCCTCAGCCGCGCGGCCAAGCCTGACGCCGCCATTCCGGCCGCGCACCGTCTCGACCAGCCCATTCTCGACCAGCGGCTGCAGGATCTTGAACAGGAACAGTTCCGACACCGAATAGGCGGCCGCGATTTCGGGAATGCGGCTTAACCGGTCATTGTTGGCGGCACAGTACATCAGGATGCGCATGGCATAATTGGTCTGGCGTGTAAGCCGCATTTCGTCCTCACTACGCGCCGGCGCGGTGCAACCACGCCGGATTCCTGAACTTCGCCGCCGCGGCTCTGATCCCGGAGTTTCGGATTCGCCGCGCTGGCCCCGATCCGAATATGGCCTATACCTTGGAACAATTCCAGACTAGCCGGGCATCATAGATGAATATTCTCGTCAACTTTATGTGCGCAGCCCGGCAAAACGCTGGGAAAACCGGCCACAACGGGCATTCCGGCTGATGAAACCCTAGATAGGCCCAGGGTCGACCTGAGGTCGACCTGAGATCGACGAGAGGTCGACCAGAGATCGACGAGGAGCAGTTCATCCATGTCACAATCGGCTCCGTCCCTGGCGCCTGTCCGTTTCGATGCTGACGCGGCCGTCAAGCTCTCGGCGTTGCGCCGCACCAAATTCATCGCCACGGCGGCGCTGGGGCTTTGCGTGCTGGTGTTCGCCTTGGCCAAGTCGTTCCAAAGCACCTATCCGTGGCTGGGGTTCGTCGCCGCCTTCGCCGAGGCGGCGACCATTGGCGGTCTTGCCGACTGGTACGCGGTGGTGGCGTTGTTCAGGCGCCCGCTCGGGCTGCCGATCCCGCATACCGCCATCATCCCGGAAAACCAGAATCGTATCGCCGACAATCTCGGCCGCTTCATCGAGGCCAATTTCCTGGCGCCTGAGCCGGTGCGGGAAAAGCTTGCCGAGGTCGATTTTGCGGCACTCGTCGCCGATTGGCTGACCGATGCCGAACGCGCCGCCGGCCTGTCGCGCTTCGTCGTTCGGCTGGTGCCGCAGACACTTGCCGCGGTCGAGCAGTCCGGCCTGCGCGGCTTCGTCACCAGCCGCATGCTCGAGCAGATCGAAAAGGTGCCGCTGGCGCCGCTGGCGGCGGAACTGCTGTCGGCGCTTACCGATGACCGCCGTCATCAAAAACTGTTCGACGAGTTCATCAAGGTGGTCGGCCGCTTCCTCAACGACGAACAGGCGCTGGCGACGATGCGCGAGAAGATCCGCGAGGAGCTGCCGTCGCTGTTCAACCTGTTCAGGGCCGATGCCTATCTCCTGAAGAAGATCGTCGCCTCGGCGGGTTCCTTGCTCGACGAGGTGCGCGCCGATCCCGACCACCCGATGCGCGCCGAGTTCGATCGTTTTGCGCAAGGCTTCGTCGAGCGACTGCGGACGTCCAGGCAATATGCAAAGCGTGCCGAGAAGATGAAGCATGATTTCCTCGCCCGACCTGAAGTCAGGGCGCTGGCCGGCGACATGTGGCAGAGCCTCAGCCTGTTCATCGAGCAGGATGCCAAGGCGCCGAATTCGGTGATCCGGGCGCATCTCGCCAACATGTTCGTCGAGGTCGGCCGCCATCTCGCCGGCGATGCGCAGATCCGGGCCGACATGAACCAGGGGTTCGTCGTGGCGCTGGCCTCCTTCGTCGAAAGCCAGAAGAGCGGTGTGTCGAAATTCATCGCCGATCAGGTCAAACGCTGGGACCTGGCGCAACTGACGCGGCTGATCGAGATGAACATCGGCCGGGACCTGCAATATATCCGCTTCAACGGCATGATCATCGGCGGGCTGGCGGGTATCGTCCTCTACACGATCGAGCTGCTGCTCCCGGTCAATTGATGCGCATTGATCGTCAGGCCCGTCTTCGAAATGGACACACGGCAGCCGAGTGCTATGCTCTCGGCGAGGGTATCCGCATTTGCGGCTAAGGGGAGACATCATGGCAAAACAACCGGAATCCGATTCCTTCATGGACATGTTCGGCAGGTTCGGCCGCGACCTGAAGGTGCCCAATGTCGATGTCGAGGCGATCCTTGCCCATCACCGCAAGAACCTCGAAGCGTTGGAGAAATCGGCGCGAGCCGGCGCCGCCGGCGCGACCTCGCTGTTGTCGAGGCAGCGTGAACTGCTGCAGGACACACTGCGCGAAATCGCCGACATGGCGCAGAGCTACCGCGCGCCGGGCAATCCGCAGGAACTGATGACCAAGCAGACGGAGTTTGCCCGGAAATCGTTCGAGGCGGCGCTTAAGAATGCCGGTGAAGTGGCTGAACTGGCTCGCAAATCCGGAACCGAATCGATCGAAATCCTGCGTGCACGCATCAAGGAGGCGATGGAGGAAATCCGCGCCGGCTACGGGCAGAAATAGGCTTCCGCGGCCTGTCGTTTCGTCTTCGGCGGGACATGCCGGTTTGCAGTTTCGCAACCCTGCGCATAGTTGCATTCGCGCCACGTTATAAGCGTCGGCGCCCCTGGAAGGTGCGAAAATCCGAATTCGGCCTGCCATTGCGCGGCAAGGCATGGCACGGTTCAGCCGGAGTTCGACGGAACCGATTCACAAGGGGTGAATTGACAGGGGCCATCCGTTCGTGGTCCGGAGGCACGGCAAGCGATCGGGAAAGCAGGAATGAACGAAATACGGCCTAAAACGCCGCCGACCTATGAGCAGTTGAGAACGATGTCCGGGCAGGAGCTCGGCGTCTCGGAATGGACCACGGTCGATCAGGACCGTATCAACCAGTTCGCCGAATGCACCGGCGACCACCAATGGATCCATGTCGACCCTGAACGCGCGCGGCGACAAAGCCCGTTCCGCACCACGATCGCGCATGGCTATCTGACGCTGTCGATCATCGGCGCGCTGGCGCTCGGCATGGGCATCGTGCCGGAAAACACCCAGGCCGCCTTCAACTATGGCTTCGACAAGGTGCGTTTCCTGGCGCCCGTGAGGGTCGGCGCCCGCATCAGGCTGCGTACGGTCCTGCTTTCCATGGAAGACAGGGGGCCCGGCCAATATCTGATGAAGGCAGCCAATACCGTCGAAATCGAAGGCGAGGAAAAGCCGGCGCTGACGGCGGAAACGCTGGTCATGCTCTATGAGCGCCGCAAACGGGCAGGGGCCTGAGAGCCTGCTTGGAAATTCTACTCTGGCGGCCATCTGATGGCGTTTTCTGCGCTTCCGGTGCTCACGGACCAAAAGTCCGCTGCGCTCCGGTTCTCGAAACCACCACCATATGACTCGCCAGAGCGAATTTCGAAACAGTCTCTGCGCGGCATCTGACGGACATTACGCTTCCATCGCCAAGCAGATCGTGCCTCATGAAACTACGGACTCCACGCGACCTGCGACACGGGCCGAGAGCAGCGCGAGCAGCAATGCCACCAGCGCCAGCGCCGTTGCCGTCTCGAAGGTGACCTGCATGCCACGGGCGGCTGCGGCGGAACTCAGAACATCCTGTCCTGTTCCTTGTCGGGCACCGGCCGATGCAACCGCGAATATGGCGCCCATCACCGATGCGCCGGTGACGAGGCCGAGATTGCGCGACAAATTGAGCAGGCCTGATATGACGCCGCGTTCGCCGGCGCCGATACCGCTCATGACGGCCGCATTGTTGGAAGTCTGGAACAGGGCGTAACCGAAACAGGTGACGGTGATGGGAACGGCATAGCTGGCAATGCCGAGTCCGGTCAGCGCAAGCGACAGGAGGAATGTGCCCGTGGCGAGGCTGAGCAAGCCTGCGACCATCATCCTGTGGGCTCCAAAGCGATCGGAGAGCCGCCCGGCCAGCAGCGCCGACAGGGCCGAGACAAGCGGCCCGGTCGAAAGCACCAAGCCGACCATCGCGGCATCGAGTTCCAACCCACGCGATAGATAGAACGGAGCGACCACCAGGGTCGCCATCATCACCGTGGCGACGATCAGGCTCATGACCAGGCTGGCGCTGAGCCGCTGATCCCGGAAGCTGGCGAGTTGGACCAATGGGTTCTTCACCCGTTTCTGGGCGACGGCGAACAGACCGATGCCGAGAGCGGTAGCGGCCAGCAGGCCGATGTTGAGCGCACCGAAATGGCCCCGGCCAAGCGTCATGGCCAATGCATAGGCGGCCAGCGTCAGCGCCAACAGGACAGTGCCCATCGCATCGAACTTGCCTTGAGCGGCCTGCGCGTTCTTGTTACCGGCTGGCAAGGCACGCCAGGCGAGGGCGAAGGTCAGCAGGCCCAGCGGGACATTGACCAGGAAAATCGCGCGCCAGCCGAGGCCGGCGATCAGCAGGCCGCCGAGCGAAGGGCCGAGCGTCGTGCCGATCGCCGACATGGCGCCGAGCAGACCCATGGCGCTGCCGGTCCGTTCTTTGCTCACCGTCTCCGCGACAAAGGCCAGCGTCAGCGCCATCATCAGCGCCGCGCCCAGCCCCTGCACGGCCCGTGCAGCGATCAGCAGCCAAAGCGTCGGCGCCAGGCCGCAGAGCACCGATGCCGATGTGAACAGCGCGATGCCGCCGAGCAGCAACGGCCGGCGCCCGAACATGTCAGCCAGCCGCCCGGCGCTGACGATCAACGTGGTGATGGCGAGGAGATAGGCCAGAACCACCCATTGCACGGCCTGGAACGACGCTCCGAACGTCTGCATCAGCGAGGGCAGCCCGACGCTGGCAATGCTGGTTCCCAGCGACGACAGCAGCGTGGCGAGCGACAGGCTTGCCAGCGCCCAGGCGGTCGATTGATTCTGTTGCGGAGCGGACACCAGTCCAACCTGATTTTGCGCGGCGACTGCCATGCGATCTCCTTTCCGTTCGCTCCGAAAGCGGAGCCAATGGTGATCTAGTCTCGCAGCTGATATGGCGGAAGGCGCAGCATTTGCATCATATCAGTGCATAAGACGCCATATCACGCTAGGATCCGCAAATGACGACGCCCGATCTCAATCTGCTCTTTGCTCTCGACGTGCTGCTGGCGGAAGGCAGCGTGGCCCGCGCAGCACGCCGTCTGCGGCTCAGCCCCTCGGCGATGAGCCGGACGCTGGCGCGGCTGCGCCAGGCAACGGGCGATCCTCTGCTGGTGCGAGCCGGGCGCGGCCTGGTGGCGACGCCGCGCGCGGAGGAGTTGCGCCGCCAAGTCGGTCCTGTCGTCCAGGACGCGGAGGCGCTGCTGCGCCCAGCCGAATTGCTTGATCTTTCAAGCCTGGACAGGGTGTTCACGCTGCGCACCAACGACGGGTTCGTCGAGGAGTTCGGGCCTCGCCTTGTCGCCCGCATCGGGGCCGAAGCGCCAGAGGTGCGGCTGCGTTTCGCGCCGAAGTCCGACAAGGATGTGATGTCGCTGCGCGAGGCGGCGATCGACCTGGAAATCGGCGTCGCCGGCGAAACCGGACCCGAAGTGCGCATCCAGGCGCTGTTTCGCGACCGCTTCATCGGCGCTGTCCGATCAGGCCATCCGCTGATTGAGGGCATTGTGACGCCCGAGCGCTATGCGGCGGGCCGGCACATCAGTGTTTCGCGGCGCGGCCGCGAGAAGGGACCGATCGACGAGGCGCTGGGCGGGCTTGGCCTGCAGCGGACGGTGGTGTGCATGGTCTCGGGTTTCTCGGCCGCGCTCGCCATGGCGCGCGCTTCGGAACTGATCGCCAGCGTGCCCGAGCGGCACACGGCCGGCGCGCGCGCCGGCATGCACAGTTTTCCGCTGCCGGTCACTACGGTGGAAGTCACCATTTCGATGCTCTGGCATCCGCGCCTCGATGCCGACCCGGCGCAACGTTGGTTGCGTGACTGCGTGCGGGAGGTCTGTGCAAGTCGCTGAGATCAGCGCGCCATTGCCGCCTCGAGCACCTTGAAGATCCGCTGATCTTCGCACTGGGCGACGTTGAAGCGCAGGAAACGGCTGGCCGTCCGCGACAGGCTGAACGCGTTGCCGGGCGCCAGCACGACATTGTCGCTGAGCGCCCGGCGTGCGACTTCGGCCGCGTCAACGCCGTCGGGCAGGCCGCACCACAGGAACAGACCGGCCGGCTGGTCGATCCACGGCGTGATGCCGATCGCCCTCAGCCGGGCGACGGTCTCGGCCATGGCGCGCGCGAGCCTGGCGCGCAGCAGATCCATGTGCTTGCGGTAGCTGCCATCCTTCAGCAGCATCAGGACCAGTTCGGCGGCCAGCCGTCCGCCGCCGAAGGTCGTGGCGATTTTGAGGTCGGTCAGGCCCTCGATCCAGTCGCGGGGCGCTGCGATGAAGCCGCAGCGCACCGACGCCGACAGCGTCTTGGTAAAACTGCCGATCTGGACGACGCGGTTCAGGCCATCGAAGGCCGCCAGCCTCGGGGCAGGGGCATGTTCGAAATCGGCGAAGATGTCGTCCTCGACAATGGTCAGGTCCGACTGGTCGGCGAGCTTCAGCAAGCGGTGCGCGGTGACCGGCGACAGGATCGCCCCGGTCGGGTTGTGGATCGCGGCGTTGGTGATGTAGAGGCGCGGCCGATGCTCGGCGAGCGCATGCGCGAACAGTTCGATATCTGGCCCAGACGGTGTGTAGGGAACGCTGACCACCTTGGCGCGGTGGGCGCGCAGCAAAGCGTGGAAATTGAAATAGCAGGGGTCGTCGACCAGCACCGTGTCGCCGGGCTCGATCAGGAGCCGGCACAACAGGTCGATGGCCTGCGTGCCCGAGTCCGTCAGCATGATCTGTTCAGGCGAGACTTCGATGCCATGCCCGGCCATGCGCCGCGCCAAGAGTTGCCGCAGCGGCGGCAGGCCAAGCGGCGTGCCGTAATCGGCAAGCGCGGCATCGTCGGCGCGCGCTGCCGTGCGCAGTGCCCGCCGCAGCGCGGCCTGCGGCATCCAGGAGGCCGGCAGCCAGCCGCAGCCGGGTTTCAACACCTCGTCGCCGGCATCCAGCGACTGGCGCGATACCCAGAGCGGATCGACGGCACGGTCGAGCCGGGGACCGATCTCGGCCAGCGACAGCGGCGCCAGCGAGCCGGCGGCATAGAAACCCGAGCCCCGCCGGGAGCGGATCGTGCCCTCGGCGACGAGCCGCTCATAGGCTTCGACCACGGTGGATTTGGACACCTGCATGGATTGGGCGAAGGCGCGGATCGACGGCAACCGGGCTCCCGGTGTCAGGCTGCGCGCGGCAATCCGCTGGCGAATGGTCGCCATGACGCTTTCGACCAGAGTGGGGGTACCCAGGGTTCGCGCGCCATCAGTTTCCAAGGCGAGGCCAGTCATCTGTACTGCTCAATATGCCATTACAGTTTCGTGAAATTGTACCGCATTGTCTCTAGCCGCGCCATGGGCATCCGCCCGATAGAGGGCGAAAGCAATGGAGCGTGCAATGGACAAGACCGCGAGCGGCTGGGTGAACGGATTTATCGGCGTGCTGATCTTCTCGGGCTCGCTGCCGGCGACGCGTGTGGCGGTCATGGATTTCGATCCGACCTTCGTGACATCAGCCCGGGCCGCGATTGCCGGAATGCTTGGGCTGGCGATGCTGCTGCTGTTTCGGGAGAAACGTCCGCAGCGCGGCGATCTCGTGTCGCTGGTGATCGTGGCGCTAGGCGTGGTCGTCGGCTTTCCCTTGTTGACCGCCTTGGCGCTCAAGCACATCACCTCGGCCCATTCCATCATCTTCATCGGCCTGCTGCCGCTGGCGACCGCGATCTTCGGCGTCCTGCGTGGCGGCGATCGCCCCCGTCCGGCGTTCTGGCTGTTTTCGTGCATCGGCAGCGCGCTGGTCGCGGGCTTCGCGCTGACGCAGGGCGTGACCGCCTCGCCGGTCGGCGACGGCCTGATGCTCGCCGCCGTCGTCGTTTGCGGCCTGGGCTATGCCGAGGGCGCCGCGCTGTCGCGAAGGCTCGGCGGCTGGCAAGTGATCTGCTGGGCGCTGACGTTGTCGCTGCCGATCATGCTGGTGCTGAGTTTCGCGACCCTGCCGCAATCCTTTGCCGCCGTCGGCTCCCACGCCTGGATCGGGCTCGCCTATGTCTCGCTGTTCAGCATGCTGATCGGCTTCGTCTTTTGGTACCGCGGCCTGGCGCAAGGCGGCATCGCGGCGGTCGGCCAGTTGCAGTTGTTGCAGCCCTTCTTCGGCCTGGCGCTTGCGGCGAGCCTGCTGCACGAGCAGGTCAGCCCGCTGATGGTGGTCGTCACACTCGGCGTGGTAGCCTGCGTGTTCGGGGCGAAGAAGTTCGCGCGTTAGTTCGGGAAGCGAGCCCCGCGCCTAGAACTTCGTCACCACCCCGATGCCAATGCCCTCGAAGCCACCCATCGCCATCAGCGCTGCGGGCGCCTCGTCGAGGCTGATCTTCTTGCCGACCAGCAGTTCGGGCTTGAGCTTGCCGTTGCGGATCATCTCCATCATCGCCTGGTAGCGGTAGGCCTGCATGCCGTGGCTGCCGAGGATTTCGAGCTCGAAGGCGATGATCTTGTCCATCGGCACTTGCGGGCGGGCGTGCTCGCCCAGCATCAGGCCGACCTGCACATGGCGGCCGCGCCGGCGCAGATTGGCGATCGAGTTGAACGAGGTGGTGGGGTGGCCGAGCGCGTCCATCGACATATGCGCGCCGCCATTGGTGATTTGCTTGACCGCCTTGACCACATTCGGCGTCGTCGACGCATTGATCGTCGCTACGGCGCCGATCTTTTTGGCGAACTCCAGCTTCTCGTCGGTGAGGTCGATGGCGATCACATTGGCGCCCATCGAACTGGCGATCATGATTGCCGACAGGCCGACGCCGCCACAACCATGCACCGCCACCCATTCGCCGGGCTTGACCCGCCCCTGGTCGACGGTGGCGCGAAACGAGGTGACGAAGCGGCAGCCGAGGCTGGCGGCGGTGGCGTATTCCATCTCCTCGGGCAGGCGCACGAGGTTGGTGTCGGCATGTTCGATGCCGACATATTCGGCGAACGAGCCCCAGCCCGTGAAGCCGGGCTGCGTCTGGTGCTCGCAGACCTGATGATTGCCCGACGTGCATTCGAAACAGCGGCCGCAGCCGACGGCGAACGGCACCGTCACGCGGTCGCCGGCCTTCCAGCGGCTGACCTGCTTGCCGGCGGCGACGACGACGCCCGCCAGTTCATGTCCAGGCACATGCGGCAAGGTGATGCCGTCATCATGGCCCATCCAGCCATGCCAGTCGCTGCGGCACAGCCCCGTCGCCTCGACCTTGATGACGACGCCATCGGCAGCCGGCTTCGGATCGGGGACGGTCTGGATCGTCGGCGCTTCGCCGAATTTCTCGAAGACGACGGCTTTCATCGGTCACTCCACCCTGTGCATTGTCCGGGGAAACGATAGCCGATTCCCCAGCCGGTCAAGCGGAAATCGATTCCGCCAGCTTGGCCAGTCCGCCGAACCGGCCAGGGCGCTCAGCTGTTTTCCCGGTTGCGGAAATCGGCGAGCCTCGTGTCGCCGGGGACCAGCCGCCGCCCGTCCTCGGCGTGCACCTCCAGGCGCCTGATCGGCCGACCGCTCTGCGTATCGACCATGAAAGTGTAGGGCTCGCCCGGTCCGGAGAAATAGGTCTCGCCCCATTGCCGCAAGGCGACCAGGACATAGAACAGGCCGCGCCCTTTTTGCGTCAGCACATATTCGTGGTGCGCGCTGCCGTCGGGCGCGGGAACCGTTTCCAGTATGTCGTGTGCGACCAGATTGCGCAGCCGCGCCGACAGGATGTTCTTGGCGACGCCGAGGCTCTTCTGGAACTCGCCGAAGCGGCGCAAGCCGTCAAAGGCATCGCGCACGATGAGCAGCGACCACCAGTCGCCGATCGCGTCCAGCGGCCGCGCGATCAGGCAATCCGCTTCGCGGTGGCTCGTTCGTTTCACCATGGCAATCGTTGGTCCAGATAGATCATTCTGGTTGCAAGATAAAACTGTTCTGCCTATCCAGCAAGTGGTTTCAAGTTGAAACCTATTGTGGAGAGCGACATGAATCAGCAGGTGGTGAACGGCGTGGCAGCAGGAGCGGAGCGGTCCGACAGGCTGCTGCAGGCAACACCAGCGTCACCACTGGGACTGTCCGGCATGACGGCGCTGGTCTTCGCCATTGCCTGTGGCCTGAGTGTTGCCAACGTCTATTTCGCTCATCCGCTGCTCGATGCCATCGCCCATGATTTCGCCACCGCGCCCGCCTCGGTCGGCATCGTGGTGACGGTCACGCAGATCGGCTATGCGCTCGGCCTGTTCTTCATCGTGCCGCTGGGCGACCTGTTCGATCGTCGCAAGCTGATCGCCGTTCAGGCAGTCCTGTCCGCCGTCGCGCTGAGTGCTGTCGGGATTGCACCGAGCGCTGCAATGCTGCTGACAGGCCTTGCTGTCGTCGGACTGCTTGCCGTTGTGGTTCAGGTGCTGGTGGCCTACGCCGCCGACCTCGCCGTGCCGTCCGAGCGGGGGCGGGCGGTCGGCACCGTCACCAGCGGCGTCATCCTTGGCATCCTGCTTGCCCGCTTCGTTGCCGGCGTCGTCGCCGACTTCGCTGGCTGGCGCTGGGTCTATCTGGTCTCGGCGGCGCTGACGCTCATCATGGCGCTGGTACTCTACCTCATCCTGCCGCGCCACGAGGCGGAGCGGCCACGCACGCCCTATCCGCGCCTGCTCGGCTCGGTGGTACTGCTGTTTGTGCAGGAGCCGCTGCTGCGTGTGCGCGCGGTGCTCGCCATGCTGATCTTCGCCAGCTTCAACGTGCTGTGGGCGCCACTGGTGCTGCCGCTGAGTGCCGCGCCATTTTCACTCTCGCATACCGAGATCGGGCTGTTCGGCCTTGCCGGGGTCGCCGGCGCTCTCGGTGCTCGCTGGACAGGCGGCCTCGTCGATCGCGGGCGCGGCCAGCTAGTCACCGGTCTCAGCCTGCTTTTGATGATGGGGGCCTGGCTGCCGATCGCCTTCATGGGCGTGTCGCTGTGGCTGCTTGTCGCCGGCATCGTCATGCTGGATCTGGCGATCCAGGCCGTCCACGTCACCAATCAGAGCCTGATTTTTTCGCGCCGGCCTCATGCACGCAGCCGCCTGGTGGGCGGCTACATGATCTTTTATTCGCTCGGCAGCGCGCTCGGCTCCATCGCCTCGACCATGACCTATGGCGCCATGGGCTGGAGCGGCGTCTGTGTGCTGGGCGCCAGCATCGGCCTGCTGGCGTTGCTGGTCTGGGCACTGACGCTGCGCGTTGGCCAGTAGGCCTTACTCCGCATCGATCTGGTTCTGCGGCGCGGCCTTCTGGAAGGCCGGCAGCGCCATGCAGGCGGCGTTGATGCGGGTGATCGTCGGGTAGGGCGTCAGGTCGACGCCGAAACGGGCGTTGCTGGTGATCTGTGCCGCCAGGCAGATATCGGCGAGCCCCGGCGCCTCGCCGTGGCAGAATGTTCCGGTCTGAGGTGAGGACGCTAGGTTCTTTTCAAGCGGCTGAAAGCCTTCGTTCACCCAGTGGCGGAACCAGTTGGTGATGTCCTGGTCGCCGGCGCCGAACAAGGTGCGCAGCGAGGTCAGCACCCGCAGATTGTTCACCGGGTGGATGTCGCAGGCGATCATCTGCGCCAGCATTCTCACGCGCGCCCGGCCAAGCGAGTCCTTCGGCAGCAGCGGCGGCGTGGGCTGGACCTCGTCGAGATATTCGATGATCGCCAGCGACTGCGTCAAAAGCGTGCCGTCGTCGAGCACCAATGCCGGCACCAGCCCCTGCGGGTTGACCGCGAGATAGGCCGGTTCCAGATGCTCGCCATGGCGCAGATGGTGCGGGACGTAGTCATAGCTCAGCCCCTTCATCTCCAGCGCGATCCGCACTCTGTAGGAGGTGGAGGAACGGTAATAATTGTGCAGGACGATGTCGCTCATGGCTTTGTCGTTCACGACCGTGGTTGGCCGATCGTCACTTCGATCGTGCCGATGCCGTCGACGCCGCCGGTCATCGTCTCACCGGGCTTGACCGCGCCGACGCCGGCTGGCGTGCCGGTGAAGATCAGGTCGCCGGCCTGCAATTCTACGCCCTCGCTGCAGATCGAGACAATGTCGGCGATTGGCCAGATCAGCTCGGCGAGATCGGCGTCCTGCCGCACCTTGCCGTCGACAGCAAGCCAGATACGCCCCTTCGTCGGGTGCCCCGATTTCTGCGCAGGCACCAGTGGGCCGCATGGGGCGGAACGATCGAACGCCTTAGACCAGTCCCAGGGCCGCGCCGCCTTCTTGGCCTCATCCTGGAGGTCGCGGCGGGTGAGGTCGATGCCGACGCCATAACCCCAGACGTGGTCCAGCGCCCGCTCACGCGCAATGCGGAAGCCTGTTTTTCCGATCGCGGCCACCAGCTCGATTTCGTGGTGCAGATTGGCCGTCAGCGGCGGGTAGGGGAACACGGTGCCGGAATCGACCACGGCGTCGGATGGCTTGGTGAAGAAGAAGGGCGGATCGCGCTCGTCATTGCCGAACTCGCGCGCATGCGCCGCATAGTTGCGGCCGACGCAGAAAATCCGCCGCACGGCAAAGCGCTCGGCCGACCCGCTGATGGCGACTGAAGGCGTTGGCGGCACGGGAAGGACAAAGGCGGTCATGGGGGTCTCTGCGTTGGCTATCGGGATGATGGCGGCACCTTCGGCCGATTTCGGGAACCGGGCAAGGCGTCGCTCTTCATAAAGCATTGGCTTTGTCGGGGCCGTATAAGTAATTCAGGGTTCCCATCACCTTTGCAGCGGCCTATCAACCGGCGATAGACTATTTGCTAATAATCCGACCAAGGTCGCGGGGCTATGGTGTGGCAGGTAAACCGGAACGAGCCACATGACAGTACCCAACGATCGCGCCCGGTTCCTGATCATCGACGACCATCCGCTGTTTCGCGAGGCGCTGCACAGCGCCGTGCAGATGGCCTATCCGGAGGTCGACACGGTCGAGGCGCGCTCGATCGCCGAGGCGCTCGATCTGCTGGCCGACGCTAAGCCTTTCGACCTTGCGCTGCTGGACCTCAGCATGCCCGACGTGCACGGCTTCGACGGGCTGCTGCAACTCAGGACCCGCTATCCGCGCCTGCCGGTGGTGATCGTGTCGGGATATGAGGAGCCGCGGATCATTTCCGAGGCGCTGTCCTATGGCGCCGCCGGCTTCATCCCGAAATCGGCGCGCAAGAGCGATCTGGCCGCCGCCATCCGCTCGGTGATGGACGGCGCGATCTATGTGCCGGAAACCTATGAAGGCCAGCCGGCCGACGCCGACAGCATCGACCGCGCCGACATGGTCCAGCGTCTGTCCAAACTGACGCCGCAGCAGTTGCGGGTGTGCTGCAGATGCTGCGCCAAGGCCTGCTCAACAAGCAGATCGCCTATGAACTGCAGGTGGGCGAGACCACGGTCAAGGCGCATGTCTCGGAGATATTGCGCAAGCTCAATGTCTACAGCCGCACGCAAGCGGTGATCGAGGTCTCGAAGCTGGACAATGCGGAGCTTTTCAGGGATCAGGCGGGGTTTTGAGCTTTTACCCTCCCCCTCGTGGGGAGGGTATGGAGCTAAGCCAGCAAATGCGCCAGCAGCGCGCGCAGTTGCGCCGGCTTCAGTGGTTTGCGCATCAGTTCGATGCCGTCGGCGCGCGCTGCCTTGGCGACGGCTTCGGAATTGTCGGCGGTGACGATCAGCGCTGGCACTGCGCGGCCGAGATAGTCGCGGACCTCCGATATGGTGGCGGTGCCGAGGTCGCCGCCGTCGAGATGCTGGTCGGCAATGATGATGTCGGGCACCCAGTCGGTGTCGCCGAGCAGGTCAAGCGCGTCGTCGGTCGAGGTCGCGGCCCGCACCAGGCACTGCCAGCGCTCGAGCAGGAAGGTCATCGCCTCCAGCACCTCCGCGTCGTTTTCGACCAGCAGCACCTTGGTGCCGAACAGGCCGTAGCCGCGTGACCGCTCCAGGGCGGTGGCGCTGGCGATCGCGTCGGCGGGGGCACCGATGCCGACGGGGACATCGATATGGAAGATCGTGCCGCGCCCCACCTTCGACGAGAAGGTCACGGGGTGGCCGAGCGCGCCGGCCATGCGGCGCACGATGGCAAGCCCGAGCCCAAGGCCGCCGCTGTCGAGCCCGGCATTGGCGGGCAAGGTGCCGCGATGGAATTCCTCGAACACCGCCTCGCGCTGGTCCTCGGGGATGCCGCAGCCGGTATCGGCGACATCGATGCGGATCGTATCGCCGCGATGCCTGGTGCCGACGAGCACGCCGCCCGAGCGTGTATAGCCCAGCGCGTTGGAGAGGATGTTCTGCAGGATGCGGCGCAGCAGGGTGCGGTCGGAGCGGACCACGGCGTTGACCGGTCGGAACTTCAGCGACAGGCGTTTCATTTCCGCGACCGGCTGGAAATCCGAGCGCAGCGACGAGAACAGCGCCTCCAGGCTGACGTCGCCGATGTCGGGGTGCACCACGCCGGCATCGAGCTTGGAAATGTCGAGCAGGGTGCGCAGCAGGTCCTCCATCGTCTCCAGCGAGCGCTCGACCTGCCGCACCAGTTTCCTGCCTTCGTCGCTGGTCTGCACCTCGGCGAGCGCCGAGACGGACAGGTGAGCCGCGTTCAGTGGCTGCAGCACGTCATGGCTGGCGGCGGCAAGGAACCTCGTCTTGGACAGGTTCGCGAACTCGGCGTTTTCCTTGGCGGCGCTGAGGTCGATGTTGGACTGTTCCAGCCGCCGCAAGGTCGAGTGCAACTCCTCGGTGCGCATGCGCACCCGGTTCTCGAGCGAGATGGCGGTCTGGAAAAGCGAGAAGGCGTTGCCTTGCTGGTCCATCGAGCGCTCGACGCGGCTGACCAGGGCGGCGTTGATCTTCTTCAGCTTTTCGAGGTCGTTTATATCCTTGAGCGGCATCTTGTTACTCTGCGGCCCCTATTCCGCCGCTTGCCGTTCGCCAAAGGCAATGCCGGTGAAGGTCTGGTTCAAATGCATCGACCGGTACTGTTCGCCATACGTGCCGAAGCCGACGACATTGTTGACCCGGTAGAGTTCCGAAATGTCACGAAAAACTTGCCGGTTGCGCGCATCGAGCCGGCGTAGCACGCAGTCGAAGCCGAGGATCAGGTCGATGCCGCCAAGCCTCTCCTCGACCTCGCGCAAGGCCGCGCGTGTCGATTCCACCATGTCCTTGGGCTGGGCGATCGACAATACGACGCCGTCGTCTATGGCGCAGAAGAACGACAGCGAGCCGTCGGCGTGCATCCTCTGGATCGAGCGGCAGTAATATTCACCGCCCACCTTCACCACCACCGGGTGCGAGGCGAAGCTCAGCGGCGTTAGGGTGTGCGGGGACGATACCGACGGAAGCGGCATATTCTTCCGCCGCATTGGTGGCGTTAAACTCGCGTACGATGCGGTGATCGGCATCGGACGCCGTGACCACCAGTTTTTCGTCGGTCGGAACGAAATTATCGGTCTTGAAGACGTGGAACGGAATTTCCGTGGCGATCAGCACGATGATGGCGCTGTCCGAGGTGACCCTGCCATTCGAGATCAGGCGCGTCGTCTCGAATTTCAGGTCGTCGCCGGCCGAACCGCCGAGCAGCGGAATGTCGTCAAGACCCCAGTGGATGGCCGAGCTGACCGCTTCCTCGGCATAGGACAGCCCATCGATGAAGCAGAGCGCGAAGGTGTTGCTAGTCTGCTCGCCGCCCATCCGGACGCGCAGGGCGCGCCGCAAGGCCTCGACCTCGCCGGTGATCCTGTCCATGCCCGACGAGGATAGATTGTCGACCATGGCGCTGACCGCGGTGAACGCCGCCGAGGGAAGCAGCATCGCCAGCATGTGGCCTTCCTCGAGCCCCTGCGGCGTGATCTCGCCGGCGGTGGAGCAGCCGGCATGGTGGAGCCCCGGCGCGTGCGCCGAGAGCGCCCGCGACAGGGCGCCGGCCTCGACGAGGCTCTGGGAGAAGAACACGAGGGCAAAGCCGGCGTCGATTGCCGCGGCCTCGCTGGCCACCGCGCGAGCGAAAGCATCCAGGTCGGGCTCGTCCGTGGTCAGCGCCGACAAGCCGCAGGCGTAGCGCGTCCGTGAACTGGTCAGCGGCGTTCTCCCGCATTTCCTCCGACGCTGTTTTTATACGCGGCTGTTTTTACAGGCTTCTGGCGCGCGGGCGTCGAAGGATATTGTTGCTTCCAATCGGCGTTTTGGCAATGGGGCGAGGGGACTGCGCCTTCGGCCTTGGCCATGACCGAAAGTACAATGATCCGCCTTTTCCGTCGCGCTGTTTTTTGTGCGTTGTGCAGTGTACGAATAACGCATGGCCGAAGTGCCAGCGGCGCGTCGGCAGCGTGATGACCAAGGTTGATACCCAGGGAGGATTCATGTCGGACGTTTCGTTGATGGTGAACGGCAGGCGGGTCAGCGGGGCCGCCGAGGACCGAACGCTGCTGGTTCACTTCCTGCGCGAGAATCTCGGCCTGACCGGAACGCATGTCGGCTGCGACACCTCGCAATGCGGGGCCTGCGTCGTCCATGTCGACGGCAAGGCGGTGAAGTCCTGCACCATGCTCGCGGTACAGGCGTCCGGCTCGAGCATTGTAACGATCGAAGGTCTCGCCAATGGCGCCGACCTGCATCCCGTGCAGGCCGCCTTCAAGGAACATCACGGCCTGCAATGCGGTTTCTGCACGCCTGGCATGATCATGGCGGCAACCGACATGATCAACCGTCATCCCGAAGGCCTCGACGAGGCGACGGTGCGAGCCGAACTGGAAGGCAATATTTGCCGCTGCACCGGCTACCACAACATCGTCAAGGCGATCCTCGCCGCATCGAAGACGATGGCAAAAGGGGCCAAGGCCAAGGCGAAACAAGCTGCGTGAACGAGGCGGTAGGGCAGTAAGGCAGTAAGGTAGTAGGGAACTGGAATCAGTTTTTTCGTACTGCCGTACTGCCCTACTCACCTACTCCCCTGCAATCTCGGGAGGAATTTCTGATGGGCATTGAAGGTGTCGGCGCTCGGGTCGCGCGCAAGGAAGACAAAAGATTCATCACCGGCGCCGGCCGCTATGTCGACGACATGGTGGTTCCCGGCATGAAGCATGCCGCCTTCGTGCGCAGCCCGCACGCGCATGCGCAGATCAAGAAGATCGACGTCAAGCGAGCGCAAGCCATGCCCGGCGTCATCGGCGTGCTGACCGGCAAGGAGCTCAAGGCCGATGGCATCGGCAACCTCATCTGCGGCTGGATGATCCATTCCAAGGACGGTTCGCCGATGAAGATGGGCGCCTGGTCGCCGTTGGCCGTCGACAAGGTGCGCTATGTCGGTGACGCCGTCGTCGTCGTCGTGGCCGAGACCAAGGGGCAGGCCCGTGATGCGGCAGAGGCGGTCGAGATCACCTACAAGGAATTGAAGGCCGTCGTCGAAGCCACCAAGGCGCTCGAAAAGGGCGCGCCGCAGATCCATGCCGAGGCCGAGAACAATCTGATATTCGACTGGGAGATCGGCGATGCCAAGGCGACCGACGCGGCGATCAAGGCAGCGGCGCATGTCACCCGCATGAAGATCGTCAACAACCGGCTGGTGCCGAATGCCATGGAGCCACGCGCGGCTCTCGGCCACTACGACAAGGCCGAGGACCATTACACCTGCTGGACGACCTCGCAGAACCCGCATGTCGCGCGGCTGGTGATGAGCGCCTTCTACAATGTCGCGCCGGAAAACAAGCTGCGCGTCATCGCGCCGGATGTCGGCGGCGGCTTCGGCTCCAAGATCTACATCTATCCCGAAGAGATCGTCTGCCTGTGGGCTTCCAAGAAAACCGGCGTGCCGGTCAAATGGGTCGCGCGACCGCACCGAGAGTTTTCTCTCCGACGCGCATGGCCGCGACCATGTCTCGACGGTGGAAATGGCTTTCGACAAGAACAACAGGATCACCGGGCTGAAGGTCGACACGATCGCCAATCTCGGCGCCTATATGTCGCTGTTCTCGTCCTGCGTGCCGACCTATCTCTACGCGACGCTGCTTTCGGGCCAGTACGACATTCCGGCCATCCACGCCAATGTGCGCACGGTCTATACCAACACGGCGCCTGTCGATGCCTATCGCGGGGCAGGGCGGCCGGAAGCCACCTATCTCCTGGAACGCACGATGGAAGCGGCCGCGCGCGAGCTTGGCGTGTCGCCTGCCGAATTGCGGCGCAAGAACTTCATCACCTCCTTCCCGCACCAGACACCGGTGATCATGAACTATGACGCCGGCGACTACGGCGCCTCGCTCGACGCGGCCATGAAAGCTTCGGACTATGCCGGCTTTGCCAAACGCAAGGCGGCGGCCGCCAAGAAGGGCCTGCTGCGCGGCATCGGCATGAGCTGTTACATCGAGGCCTGCGGCATCGCGCCGTCGGCGGCGGTCGGCTCGCTCGGCGCCGGTGTCGGCCTTTGGGAATCGGCCGAAGTGCGCGTCAACGCCGTCGGCACGATCGAGGTGCTGACCGGCTCGCACAGCCATGGCCAGGGCCACGAGACGACCTTCGCGCAACTGGTCAACCAGCGTTTCGGCGTGCCGATTGATTCGGTTTCGATCGTCCATGGCGACACCGACAAGGTGCAGATGGGCATGGGCACTTACGGTTCGCGCTCGGGCGCGGTCGGCATGTCGGCGATATCAAAGGCACTCGACAAGGTCGAGGCCAAGGCCAAGAAGATCGCCGCCCACTTGCTCGAAGCCGACGAGGGCGACATCGTCATCGAGAACGGTGCGCTGAAGGTTGCCGGTACCGACAAGAACGTGCCGTGGTTCCAGGTGGCGCTGGCCGCCTATACCGCCCACAATCTGCCGGCAGGGATGGAGCCCGGATTGAAGGAAACGGCCTTCTACGATCCGTCGAACTTCACCTTCCCGGCGGGCTGCTACATCTGCGAGGTCGAGATCGAACCGGAGACCGGAACGACAGAGATCGTCCAGTTCGTGGCCGCCGATGATTTCGGCAACATCATCAATCCGATGATCGTCGAGGGCCAGGTGCATGGCGGCATCGCGCAAGGGATTGGCCAGGCGCTGCTGGAAGGCGCCCATTACGATGCCAGCGGACAGCTGCTGACCGCGAGCTATATGGATTACACCATGCCGCGCGCGGGCGACCTGCCGTCGTTCAAGGTCTCGACCTCGAACACGCCATGCCCGGGCAATCCGCTCGGCATCAAGGGTTGCGGCGAGGCCGGCGCCATCGGCTCGCCGCCGGCGGTAATCAACGCCATCACCGATGCCATCGGCATCGCCGATATCGCCATGCCCGCCTCGCCGCCCACCGTGTGGGCCGCGATCCGCGCCGCGAAGCACTGAGGAGGAACAGCCATGTATTCGGTCAACTACCATCGCGCCGCCTCGGTCGCGGATGCCGCCAAGCTGGTGAAGAGCGGCGACGCCAAACTGCTGTCCGGCGGCATGACGCTGATACCTGCCATGAAGACGCGGCTGGCGGCTCCTTCCGATCTCGTCGATCTGTCGCGCATCAAGGAGATGCAGGGCGTCAAGGTGTCGGGAAAGACGGTCACCATCGGCGCGGCCACCACGCATTTCGACGTCTCCAACGACGAGAAGCTTAAGAAGGCCTGCCCGGCAATTGCCCATCTGGCGTCGCTGATCGGTGACCCGGCGGTGCGCTACAAGGGCACGATCGGCGGTTCGATCGCCAACAACGATCCGGCGGCCGACTATCCGGCGGCCCTTCTGGCATTGGGCGCCACCATCGTCACCAACAAGCGCGAGATATCGGCCGACAAGTTCTTCAAAGGGCTGTTCGAAACGGCCTTGAAGGATGGCGAGATCATCACGGCGGTCTCCTTCACCGCGCCGGCCAAGGCGGCTTATGAAAAGTTCCGCAACCCGGCTTCTCGCTATGCAATCGTCGGCGTGTTCGTGGCCAAGGGCAAGGACGGCGTCAGCGTTGCGGTGACCGGCGCCGGTGACGACGGCGTGTTCCGCTCGAAGGAGATCGAGGCAGCCCTTGCGAAGAACTTCGACGCCGCGTCTCTCGCCGGCGTGAAAGTGCCGGCGAAGAACCTGATGAGCGACATCCACGCTTCCGCCGACTACCGCGCCAATTTGATCGCGGTCATGGCCAAGCGCGCGGTGGCGGCAGCCAACGCCTGACAGCATCGGTTGCCGACATCAAAGGGGCCATCTTGGCCCCTTTTTCGTACGCGATGGTGTGTAGCCGTGCGGCTCGTGAAGGAATTTCGCCACGCTACTGGTCTTTTGCTCGAAGCATTTCCGGCAGTTTGCTGCCCAAGGAACCGCATCGCCGCCAATCTCGCACTTGCACAAACTTATATTGCACTGCAGTATGGGTCGGGGCGGGAATGCGAGCCGGGTTCGGATGTGTACCGCCGTGCCCTTTCGCATGCCAATGCGAAGGATCGGCATGTCCGAAATTACCGCCACCCAGATGGTTCCGTCCCGATCCGCCGTCGACCGATCGGCTAGGACTAGACTGGCCTATCTCGACGGCTGGCGCGGCCTGTCGATCGCCCTGGTGCTGATCGGCCATTTTTTCCCGGTGCCCGGAATCAATCTGGGCGTGCTTGGCGTCGAATTCTTCTTCGTGCTCAGCGGCCGGCTGATGGCCGAGATCCTGTTCATCGAGCGCTACCCGCTGAAGAAGTTCTTCAAGCGCCGCTTCTCGCGCATCTACCCGGCGCTTCTGGTCTTCGTCATCATCGCCATGATCGCGCTCTCCGGCACGTTCATCGCCTTCAAATGGAAGGCCGCGCTGACGGCGCTGACATTCACCTACAATTACGCCGGAATTCTCGTCACCCGCGCCGGAGCGCTCGACCATATCTGGTCGCTTTGTGTCGAGGAGCATGCCTACATCATCCTGGCGTTGATCAGCGCGCTCGTCTCCAGCCGCAATCGCGTCATTCCTTTGCTGGTGACGCTCGCCTTGCTCGCAATGGCCAATGGCGCGGTGTCGTACTGGGTGTTCAGGCTGGACTACGAGGCCACTTACTGGCGCACCGATGTGCACATCGCTTCGATCCTGCTTTCGGCTTCGATCTGCCTGCTTAAGGCCGAAGGCCGCCTGCCGGCGGTGCTGAAGGGGCCTTATGTCGCCCTGGCAGCGGCGGCGGTCGCGGTTTTGCTATTCATGGACCCGGTGCCGACGCCGATCCACTATCTCCTTGCGGTGCCGCTGCTGGCGCTGGCTGTCAATGCGCTCGATTTCAGCACGCCAATCTTTTCCAAATTGCTCTCGTCCTGGCCCATGGCGACGTTGGGCCTGTGGTCATACTCACTCTATCTGTGGCAGCAGCCCTTCTACAAATTCGTCTATGAACAAGGCATCAGCCCGTGGCCGATGCTGGCCGGGGTCTTTGCCTGCGCGCTCTGCAGCTATTACCTCATCGAGCGGCCGGCGCGTGAATGGTTGAACCGCAATTGGTCAGGTGTCATCGCGCCGAGGCACTGTTGTTGCGAGCCTGAGATAGCGCCGCAGGCCGGCTTCGCCACGCGGCGTTGTCCAGCGATGGTTCCAGGCGAAGGCCGGCCGCAGCAGGGGTGCCAGGAATTTGAGGATCGGCCTCTCGACCGTGACCTGCCAGGTCAGTTGGATATGGGTGCCGCTGCCCGACGGCCACAGTTCGGCCCGCCATAGCCCGTCGAAGTCGCCAAAGGTTTTCACGACGACCAGCCTGCCAGGCTCGAGTTCGGCGGCCTCGATGATGAAGTTCAGCTCATAGGGCAGGGCGCCGCGCGCCCGTGCCCTTGCCCGCGAGCCGACTGATGCCTTGCCCTTGCGGTCGAGCGGAACCACTTCCTTGTAGACCTCGCCCCACCAGAGCGGGAGCAATTCGGCGTCGGAGAGCACGTCCCACACTTGCTGCGGCGTGCCTTCGGGAATGTCCCAGCTTTCGTCGAAGCGGAAGACGTTGCTAGGCATCGCGGTTCCTCCATTTTGGCGGAACGCTTATATTAGGAGAATCTTCTTTATTCGGCCAGCAATCAGGTGACGATCTGCTTGACGTAATAACGCACCGCTTTCTTGCCACCGTGGATCACCGCTTCGCCGACCTCGGTAAAGCCCAGCGCGGCGTGGAAGGCATCCGAGACGGGGTTGGGCGGATCGGCGTTGACCTCGCAGGTGACCAGCGTGTGGCCGGCGCGTTCGGCATGTTCGAACAGGTCCTCATAGAGCCGGCGCGCATGGCCGCGGCCCCTTGCATGCGCCGCCACGACGACGCGGTCGACATAGATGAAGCGTTCGTAGCGTTCGCGGAACCAGATGAAGTTCGGGCTGTCGTAGTTGGCTTCCTGGTCGAAGGTCATGATGAAGGCTTCGAGATCGCCGATGCGCCGTGCGTAGAACGCCTCGCCGAGCAGGAACGACAGCCGCTCGGCTTCGAGCCAGGACAGTTCGGCGGCATGCTCGTTGTTGAGCGCCAGTACGTCCGCTTCGTCGCCTTGCGCTATGCGGGCTATCGGGGCGGTCATGCCTTGGCCGCCGCGATCGTCGCCGCCACCTGCGGTGTGTCGGTCACTGTGTTGCGGTATTCGCGATCGAGATCGGAGCCGCCCATGCCAACCTTGGGATTGCGGTAGTGCATCGCGCTTGGCACGTCCTTCAGCGCTGCAAAGTGCATTTCGGCCAGTCCGGTCCTTTGGCGCACCTCGGCGATGTTGCCGAGATCGAGCCCCCCGCAACCGAGGATGATGATGCGGTCGCCGGCCTGCCGCACGAGATCCGCCAGTAACGACAAGCCTTCTATCGCGGTGTCGCGTTGGCCGCTGGTCAGCACGCGGCCGACCTTGCAGCGGATCAGCGCTTCCAGCGCCTCGGCCGGATCGCGTGTCATGTCGAAGGCACGATGGCAGGTGACGTTCAGGGAGCCGGCGGCCTCGGTCAATTCGCTCATGCGCTCTTCGTCGATGGTGCCGTCGGCGTTCAGGCAGCCGAACACCACGCCCGGCACGCCGAGATCGCGCAGCGCCGCGACATCGGCGAGCATCGAGCGGTATTCGGTCTCGCTGTAGAGAAAATCGCCGCCGCGCGGCCGCACCATGACGTGAAACGGCACGGTCGCCTGGTCGAGAGCCGCGCGCACCGTGCCGAGGCTTGGCGTGATGCCGCCCTCGACCAGGCTGGCGCACAGTTCGACCCGGTCGGCGCCGGCGGCCTGCGCGGCGAGCAGGCCATCGATGCCTTCGACACATATTTCGATCAGCGGTGGGTGTGTTTCCGTGGTCAAGGGGCGATCCAGTCCATGATGTTGCGCAAAGCCCTAGCACCCGGGCGGCTGGCGCGAAAGCGTGAACGGCGCACCGCCATTTGGACCAGCCGCACATTTCCCCGCTTGACAGTCTTATAACTGTGTAGTTATGAATAACCCATAGCTATACAGTTATGGATTGACCGTTGGCCGTGCGGCGGCAGCCGAAATTCCATCTGCTGAAATCCCGGATGCGCTGTTTCCGGGCTCGGCAAAACACGTCCTGACGAAACGCCTAAAAAGGAGAAGACCATGCAAGCCAGACTCAAGAATCCCGTGATGCTCATCCCAGGCGCCCTGCAGGCGCTGCTGGCGTTGGACAAGTCGACCGAGGCGGCCGACATACCCTATGTGACGCGCAAGCTCATTCATCTGCGCGCCAGCCAGATCAATGCCTGCAGCCTCTGCGTCGACATGCACGCGCGCGAACTGAAGAAGGCCGGCGAGAAGGACGAGCGCATTTTTGCGCTGGCGGCATGGCGCGAGACGCCCTACTTCACCGACGCCGAACGGGCGGCCCTGGCGCTGGCCGAGGCCGGCACGAGGCTCGCCGACCGGCCCGACGCCGTGCCGGACGATGTCTGGGACGAAGCCGCCCGCCACTATGATGAAAAGGCGCTTGCCGCGCTGGTTGTCCAGATCGCCCTGATCAACGCCTTCAACCGGCTGAATGCGACGACACGACAGATGGTCGGCAGCTGGGGCTGAGCACTGGTCCTGCGCTGGGGGCAGGATGGTTATCCGATACGGAGCGAGGCGGGCGGCGTGTTGCCTCTCGCCTTTCGGCACATGAGCATGACGCTTGGCTACTGCCGCAATTCCGTGTTCTTGGCGCCTTGCTCGACCTGGTCGATCACCAGGAGCTTGACCGGGCCATCGCCGATGTTCGTGGCCTGATGCCACTGGCCGATCATCTCGATGATGAAATCGCCTGTTTTGTAGGTGTTGCTGTTGCCGGACTCGACATTGGTGACCTTCAGCGTTCCGGCCTCGACATAGGCATAGCGCGGGAAGGGGTGCCGGTGCACCGGCAAGGTCGCGCCCGGCGCGATGTCATAGGTCGACACCAGCACCTGCCACGTTCTTCTGCGGCAGCGTGATCGGCTGGCCGGAAGCGGTGGTCGTGCGTGATGCGAGCGGGGTGACGACGACAGGCGTGCTGCTGCTGTCCAGTGCCAGAGCGCAATTCGCGTAAAGCGCAACCGCGGCCAGCAGAACCGAAACCAGGATTTTGCGCATGATGCCTCCCTGAACCGAGGCATCTATCGCGCGGCGGACAACCGCGCGCAAGCGGGAGCGGGGCGACATTGCGATGAATTGGCTCCTTCAACCCACCAGCCGAAGTCCTCCCTCAAGCTCTGCGGAGGCAATGCCGGTTTTCGACGTTGCCGAAATTTGACGCAGAACAATGTGCCACCGGATCGCCGGCCCTACAGAATTGCGTTCAGTCGTAGGAGTTCGGGCTTGATGTTTGATGCAATGACAAGACGCACGGTGGTAGGCACGATGGTCTCCTTTCCGCGTATAGGGGCCGCTGCACCGGAAGAGATTTTTGCCGCAAACTCGAACGAAAGTCCCATCCTGGCGGGTTTTCGGCGCTGGGAGGCAATGATGAATTCGATCTCCCTGGACATTTCCGACCGCGATCTGAAACGCGTCTATCAAGACATATCGGAGATTGCGAAGGCCATGCTCGCCAAACCGGCCACAAATACGCGCGAGTTCGCGGCGCAGTTCCTGGTTGTTTGCAGCGGCGACGCGATCGAATACCGGCGGGCTGCCCAACATCTCCATGCCCATGCGCAGAGCATTGTCGGTATGGCGTGAGGGGGCACCGTGGGATGGCTCCGCAGGCTTCGACAACTTCAACGCAAAGATTGACCTCGCTGTTAGGCCCCCACGTGATCCATCGCAAGCTCCTTAGGAAGCAATGGTGAAACATCGATTTTTATAGCGCTCGCCCCGGGCTGCCCTCTCGTCTCCGCCGGCTTTGATCTACCTTTAGCGCGCGATCGAAGACGGGTCCGCTTCATTTGATTGATGGATGAAGGCTAATATGAGCAAGTGCTAATAGACGCTCACGTCCTATGTTTTGCAGAGGCTCGCTGGTGGGTGGCCCAATATGACCAAGACGACACTCATTGCTATCGCTGTCCTTGCCATCAGCATCGGCTATGCGGATGCCAAGGACAAGGACCGGCCGGCTTGCACCGCGTCGAGCCCACTCTTCAAAGTTCTCGGTAACAAATGTTTTCTCGTCAAGGGTTCGATGATCTATGGCGACATTGCCGAGCTTTCCCAGATAGTTCGCTTGGGCTGGTAGCCAGGCCAGCGGCATGTTTCGCCATCCTCTTTGCCCTTAAGGTCGAGCATCGTTCGACCACAAACTCAACCTTGCTCACTTTCGGAAGTGGTTGACGATTTGAGATGATGGCGCCGGCGAACTCGCCTTGTTGGAAACGTCTGATTGCCAGTTTGATCTGACGCGGCCTCTTTGCGCGTCATTCGCAGGAGCTTGTCAAAGCGAGCATGGTTTTCCACCGTTAACTCTTTGGATCGAGTTTTCTTGCTGGCGCTTCGGTGACTCGTTTATTAGAGACTCCTTATGGAGAGACGGCACGCAATCCGAAGAATCAGCGATGGGCTCTGGGAGGTCTACGACATAGACAACAACAAGGTTGTACGCGTGGGTGGAGTGCCCTTGACAAACTTGTTGGATGAAGACGCGCTCGACGCGTTGGACCTGATAAGGGATGGCTTCCTGAACCCGGGCCAGTCCAGGAGGACAAAGGCCTAAGCAAGGTGCCAGTTCAGGGCGACTAGTCAGGCGGCGGAAGTTGCAATCCCAAATGCAAACGCTGATTCACAGCGAAAGCGACGGCATCGGACTCACGTTCGAAGGCTCTGGAATAGGTGTTGCCGTCCGTTGTTACGATCCTAACAACCCACTCGCCTAGGGATTGGCTGATTTCCACAGTTGGGGGCGACGGTTTGGTGTCGGCCATGCTCCTGCTTCAAAAACTGATGGTTTCGGAATGTCTCACGAAGTCGGTCGCCCCTCATATTAGCGTTAATAAATACAATGCCATAGATGGCTGGGATTCTCCAAATCGTGCGCAAGCCGGCTTCCATCGTCACCGAGATCAGAAACATGATCCTCCGGTTGCCGCGCCCCCCAAGGGAGATCGCCGTGCCTCTCGAGACTCTCGCCCATACACTTGCCGCACGCGAAAGCGTCTACGTCGACTGCAGCCATTCCATGTGCTGCCGATCGGCCAAACTCGATATACAAGCGCTCACAGGCCGCCTTGAACCCGGCCACCGCTCAATGCATCAGGATCTTGTCGGGCTGTTCGTCTGCTCGCACTGCAAGGCCGCGGGCCGCGATCGGCGCCCGGTGTTCTTGCATTCCTGACTACGAGGGACAGCAACGGGAGCGGAGCCGCGACTGGAAACCGACTTTCGAGCGACGATGAAAGGGGGCCGACGCCTCGTTGGGCGGGGGGCGTTGGGGTAAAAGGCGCCGGCCAGGCGGAAACATGTCCGCCACAAGGACATGCTAATATGCGGTTGCCGCCGGCGCCTATGGTGCGATCGCGGAACGCGCAGGCCGGCAACAAACAGCACCAACGGGGCCTTCTGCGATTGCGGGTTTCCAATCAAGAAGACCTCATGGCTTCCTGATCCTCACCCCAGCGCCGCCGCCATTTTCGGTGGTGAACTCGACGCCGGCCGATTCGAGGGCGCCCTGAGCAGCTTTGATCACGGCCTTGCGGCTGTTACCGTGTTTTAGGATCAACTCCCAGACCAGGTCCGCAGTCAAACCGTTCTCTGAAGCGAAACTTTCGACCTGATGGTCGTGAATAATATCATGCCAGGCCTTATAGCCGCCCATTTGGGTCTCCGCTCTAGGCGCCGCATGGCAAGTATATGCCGCAATGCTAATATAGGAGAAACATGCGAACGAAGGACGTAATCAGGCCCATGGCGCGTTCTAGGAGGCTGTTCAGACGCTTCTCGACTGACTGGCGCCATCGGGCGGGTTCATCCGCGCCGCCATACCGAAAGGTCCCAACGTTCTGACGTGAGCGGTCATTGGGCGATCTCCCGCTTTGCTTGGTCTATGACGCGGTCCCCTGCGGCGCCTAGAACGTTCGCGATCCGGAGCAGTCGAACGGCTAGGCGAATTTTCGGCCTGGCAGGGAAGTGTCCTTGTTTTCTCCTGCCAAAATCGAAAGCTCGACTTTGACCATCTCGATGTCGAGCTCTCGGTTTTTGTCGAGGTATCCGAAAGCACCGGTGGTGACGGTCCCGCCAATCCCGACGACGCCCCCAACTGCCGCAGACGCAACAGCGTTCCAAACCTTGGACGGCATCGCGCTAGCCCCTTTCATTGAAAGTTGGATAGTCGCGCAGGAACGCGTGCGAAAGCAACATCACGACCGGAAGGGATGGGGAAATTGGCGATTGTAGCCCAGACGTAGCCCCATAAGGCAAAAGCGCAATTTCGCGCTCAGGCAGGCATCATTCCTAAGTGTTTGAAAATGTTTGGCTCCCCGGGCCGGATTCGAACCAGCGACCAACCGGTTAACAGCCGGTTGCTCTACCACTGAGCTACCGGGGAACGGATGCTCTTCAGCAAGTGGCGCAGCCTATAGCAAACACCTTTCGCCTTTGCAAAGAAGCATTTCGCTTTTTTCCGAGACTTTTTCGCGCGGCGGGTTTCTCGCAATCGGCCGCGTCCGCCCTCATATTAGCCGTCTTGGCGATGGGCGCGGAACCGAAACGGCGGTCGCGGCTTTCGTAAACAGGCTTTTTCGAGCGACCAGATGGACAGCCATTGGCGATGACCGCAGCAGACGAAAACCGGATACCGGCACGAAAGATCTCGATTTTCGGCCGCGAATTCACCATGCCGCAATCGCGCGGCCTCAGAATCACGATCGGCATTCTCTTGACCATCGGCGGCATTCTTGGCTTTCTGCCGATCCTTGGCTTCTGGATGGTTCCGATCGGATTGCTGGTGCTTTCCTATGAATTCGCCATGGTGCGGCGCCACCGGCGTCGCTTCGTCGTCTGGTGGGAGCGGCGGCGTCGGCCGGATGGAACGACGGGCACCAAACCGGGCGTTTGACCATGCCGTTCTTCCGCTGCGTTATGCCCTTGTTCGGGTTTCGGATTTTGGCGAATCCGCTTTTCGGTTCGCACCTCTTCCCAAATCCTCGCGGATTTCCCTGAGAACGGCGGCAGCCGAGGCCAGGCGCGCGCGGTCCCGCGGCGAAAGCCTGGCGGTGCCATCTATCGCCAGGCAGTCGATGGCATGGCGCAGCAACGCCTCGCATGCTGATCGCGACAAGCCGTCCCAGGCGTTCGTTCCGGTGTTGGGCGTTGCCGGCCGCATGGCGAAGTCCTCCTCGTTTCTCAACGGTGGCGGGGGCGTGGAGTTTCTCGTGATCTCCTGGTATACTTAATGATCGTCTAATATGCGTCGTGACCCATTGTGACCACGGCGATCGATGTGGAGGGTCGGATTCTTGCAGAGGAAACCGCGCCGAATGCGTGGTGGCCGCTTGACGCCATTTTCGCCGCAACCTATTGGAACCGGGTGGAACGCCGGGAGCAACGAGGCCTCGTGGCGGAGTGGTTACGCAGAGGACTGCAAATCCTTGCACCCCGGTTCGATTCCGGGCGAGGCCTCCAATACCCGGGCTCCCGCGCGCTCAGCGCCGGAGCCTGACGTTCTCATCGAAATGAACCGCGGTTCTGGCGCGGCAAGCGGATTGGTTGGAACATGAGCGCTGATTTCTCCGAGCTTCGCGTCAAGATGGTCGACGGTCAGGTTCGCACCACCGACGTGACCAGCGCCCCGCTGCTGGAGGCCATGCTTACCGTGCCGCGCGAGGTCTTCGTCGCCGACCGCCAGCGCGATCTCGCCTATATCGACGAGGACATCCGCATTGCCGACGGCGCCGATGGTGCGCGCTATCTGATGGAAGCATCGCCGCTGGCCAAGCTGATGCAGCTGGCCGAGATCAATGCGACCGATTCGGCGCTCGACGTCGGCTGTGGCACCGGATACGCCTCAGCCATCCTGTCGCGGCTGGCGAGGTCGGTCGTGGCGCTCGAAAGCGATTCGACGCTGGCGCAAACCGCGGCATCGACGCTTTCCGGCCTTGGCTGCGGCAATGTGACCGTGGTCCAGGGCGCGCTGGCGCAGGGTCATGCGGCCAAGGCACCCTATGACGTCATCTTCATCGGCGGCAGCGTCGAGAAAGTGCCGGCGCCGTTGCTCGATCAGCTCGCCGAAGGCGGCCGACTCGTCGCGGTCGAAGGGCGGGGCAATTCCGGCGTTGCGCGACTTTTTTTCAAGGCCGGGGGGGTTGTAACCGGGAGAAGGGCATTTAATGCGGCAATTAAGCCACTACCTGGATTCGAACGTGAGCATGCTTTTGAATTCTGAATGATTTTGCCTTGCAGCAGAGGCTTTGTCATGGTCGCTTGCATTTGAACAATCGTTGCGATCCCAGACTGGGGGCACTTTGGGACCGAGCGACAGGGAATGAAACACGCCACTCCGGCTGCTCTAACGAGAAGCTGGAGCGGCGTAGTTCCCATGGGAAACGAATGAGGGATATACCCGTGCCGTCTGTATCCAAGAGCTTTTTTGCCGCCGTCCTCGTCTCCGCGACCGCGCTGTCCCCACTAACCGCTTCGGCGGAAACCATCACAGGCGCGCTCGCCAAGGCTTATCAATACAATTCCACGCTGAATTCATCCCGCGCCGGTGTACGCGTCACCGACGAAGGCGTGGCGATTGCCAAATCAGGCTGGCGCCCAACGATTACTGGATCGGCTTCCATCGACTATACAAACACGCGCCAGGCAAATGGCGGCGGTAATTCGAAGCTGACGAGTGGCGGTTACGGCATTCAGATCAACCAGTCGCTGTTTGACGGCTTTCAGACGAAAAACAACGTGGCGGCGGCTGAAGCCCAGGTAAAGGCATCGGTCGAGAGCCTGCGCAATACCGAAGAGAACACGCTGTTCAGCGCAGCCACGGCCTATATGGACGTGATCCGGGATCGGCAGATCGCGGTGCTGACGGAGCAGAACCTGCAGTTCCTGACCGAGCAGGCGCGTGCCGCGCGCTCGCGTTTCGAGGTTGGTGAGGGCACGCGCACCGATGTCGCGCAGGCCGATGCGTCGCGTGCCTCGGCGGTGGCCTCGCTGAGTGCCGCCCGCGCGCAGGCGCTGGCCAGTGCCGCGACCTACCACCAGGTCGTCGGCGACGAGCCGGGCAAGCTCAAGCCCGCTTCGCCTTTGGGCAGGCTGCTGCCGTCGAGCCTCGATGCGGCGATTGCGATCGGGGCTAATGAACACCCGGCCATTCTCGCTACGCAGCATCTGGTCGACGCGGCGGCGTTCTCGGTGAAGTCAGCGGAGGGCGCGCTGTTGCCACAGCTGTCCGCGTCGGCCGGCATTTCGGAAAACTACCGCAACGCCATCCCCGACCTTTCCGGTTCCAACGGCAATTCGACCTCGGCCAATATCGGTGCGACGCTGACCATTCCGATCTATTCGGGCGGTCGGACCTCGGCGGTCGTGCGGCAGAACAAGGAATCGCTTGGCCAGGCCCGCATCCAGGTCGACGTCAGCCGCGACCAGGTTCGCCAGGCCGTTGCCACCGCATGGTCGCAATACACCGCCGCGCAGCAGAGCGTCTCGGCCAACAAGCAAGTGATCGACGCCGCGCAACTGGCGCTGAACGGCGTCATCGAAGAGCGCAATGTCGGCCAGAGGACCACGCTCGACGTCCTCAACGCGCAGGCCGCCGTCATCACCGCCAAGATCAACCAGGCCAATTCCGAACACGATGTGGTGGTGGCGAGCTATGCCATCCTGTCGGCGATGGGTCGCCTGTCGGTCGACCGGCTTGCCTTGCAGGTTACCAAGTACAAGCCCGAAGAGCACTACAACGCTGTCAAGGACAAGTGGATCGGCGTGCGTACGCCGGACGGCCGCTAAACGCCTGAGGCTCGACTTGTGTCGGGCCCGTCTGAGCGGAACCTGGCTTGAAACCGGTTCCGCTCTGGTTTCCTGCTCTATTCCTTTGCATTGACGCAATTCCCGAGGGAAAGCGCTATGCGCTTTCCCGGGAAAGCCGTTTTCACACTTTTCCCGGAATTGCTTCTAATCTGTTGAAATCCCACATGTCCCCAGATTGGGGATTCTCGTGCAGCGATCCGTCGGCTACGCTGTCGCCATGATTCGAATCCGGCTTCTGCCGGAGCGGAAGACTAACAGGTCACAAGGGCGGCGGATGTGACGATGGCAACGGCAAGCAGCGCACAGCGCGAACCTTCCATGGAAGAGATACTGGCTTCCATCAGGAGGATCATCGAGGACAGCGACAACGGTCGCAAGCAGCCGGGCGAGACCGAAGAGCTGCGGCAGGATCTTGAGCCGTCGCCGGGCGAGGCTCCCGCCGCCGATGTCGATGCTTTTCGCGCCGAGTTGCATGCTGCCCCCGAAACCAGGAAGCCGGTCGCGCTCGCGGAAGTCCAGGCGCCGTCGCCCGAGCCGGTGATTGCGCGCATGGAATCGCAGACGCGCGCCGATCCCGTGCCGCTCAAGCCGTCGATGACGCTTGCCGAGGTCAGCGCCAGGATCGCCGCGGAGCCGGCGCCCGTCACAGCGACCGAAGCGCCGGCCGCCCCGCAGGCCAGCGCGACAAGCGATGCCATCGTTGCCGATTGGCGGCGCGAGATCGCGGCGGTCGGAGAGCAGGCGAAAGCGATACCGGGCATCCGCAAGCCGGTCGCCCAGCCCGAAGCGCCGGCGAGTGAACCGGTGGTGGAGGCTGCGTTCGAACGGCCGTCTTCAAACGAGGCTCCGGCAGACGACGCCCAGGCGCGCGCGGGGGCAAATGAGGCGCCCGCGGCGCGCCCGGCAATCCTCTCCGAACACACGGGCCGGCAGGTCGCGGCGGCCTTCGGCGAGTTGTCCGATGCCTTTGCCAGCCGCAGCAAGAAGACATTCGACGAGATGGCCGAGGAGATGCTGCGGCCGATGCTGCAGGACTGGTTGGACAACAATCTGCCGACGCTGGTTGAGCGCCTGGTGCGCGAGGAGATCGAGCGCGTGGCGCGCGGCGCGCAGTAATCTCCTCCAACGATCACTCCCGAAACGCCGCCCGTGAGGCGGCGTTTTTGTCGATGAGGTCAGCCCGCGCTGGTCGCGAAGCAGATGAGGTTGCTGTCGAGGTCCTTGACGATGAACGTGCGAGCGCCCCAGGGTTCGGTCCGCAATGTCTGGTGAAACGGGGCCGTGGCCGCCTGACACTCCAGAAACAGGGCCTTGATGTTGTCGACGACGATCGTCGCCGCCAGTAGGTCATCGGTCGAATTGGCGGCGAGTGGAGGCTTGTCGACATGGCGCAGGTTGAGCCGTGCGCCATCGCGGATGATTTGGGCGTAGAAGGGCGGCTCGCCATAGGTGAAGCGCGTCTCGAAGCCGAGCTTTTGCCGATAGAAATTACAGGCCGCTACGATGTCGCTGACAAAGAGCTGTGGCTCGGCAAAGGCGAGATGCGGTTTCGCGGCGTCTGTTGCTGCATGATCGGTCACGGTTTGAAGGCCTTCCTTCAGCGCCTGCCAGCTCTCGAAACCTGACTTTCTGGCGACGAGTTCCTGGGCATCGGCAAGCTTGAAGCCGTGATCGAGGATTTGGCTGTCGCTGAGATCGTGAAAACGCGGCAAGAGCCATCCAATCACAGCGGCGACGGGATAGTACCGCTCGCGGTGCCATTTGAGATAGAGCTTGGCCTGTTTCTTGTGGTGTTCGAGGGTCGGCATGGGCGCATTGCGGGGTTGAGGTGGCGTAGGCGGGCAATGCCCCTCCGGCCGGAAGCCGATGCGCCCTACTGCAGCGTCCGCACGGTATGGCTACGACGCCCGGCGGTCAAGCTGCGAGTGCCGAGCGCCACGACCCTCCGTTGAAATGTGGGCGGGAGCGACTATTTGCTTCTGGTGAACCGAGGCGGCCCTTGCGGTTGACTTGGCCAAGACCTTCCGATTTACACCGAACCAGCAAAATCCCGACAGCGCGGACCGTTTCCCCATGCTTGAAAAGACCTACGACGCAAAGACCGTCGAGCCGAAGATCGCCAAAGTGTGGGAAGAGGCGGACGCCTTCCGCGCCGGCGCCGGGGCGGAAGAGGGGGCCGAAGCCTTCACCATCGTCATTCCGCCGCCCAACGTCACCGGCTCGCTGCATATGGGCCATGCGCTCAACAACACGCTGCAGGACATTCTGGTGCGCTTCGAGCGCATGCGCGGCAAGAACGTGTTGTGGCAGCCGGGCATGGACCATGCCGGCATCGCCACGCAGATGGTGGTCGAGCGGCAGCTGATGGAGAAGCAGATTCACCGCCGCGACCTGACGCGCGAGCAGTTCATCGAGAAAGTGTGGGAGTGGAAGGCCGAATCCGGCGGCACCATCTTCAACCAGCTGAAGCGGCTCGGCGCCTCGGCCGACTGGTCGCGCGAGCGCTTCACCATGGATGAAGGCCTGTCCAAGGCCGTGCTCGAAGTCTTCGTCACCCTCTACAAGGAAGGGCTGATCTACAAGGACAAGCGCCTTGTGAACTGGGACCCGAGACTTTTGACCGCGATCTCCGACCTCGAGGTCGAGCAGCACGAGGTCAACGGCAATCTCTGGCACTTCCGCTATCCCTTGGAGGGCGAGACCTTCGATCCGGAAAATCCGAAAACCTTCATCACGGTCGCGACCACGCGCCCGGAAACGATGCTGGGCGATACGGCGGTGGCGGTGCATCCGGATGACGAGCGGTACCGGCATCTGGTCGGCAAGAACGTCGTGCTGCCGATCGTCGGCAGAAAAATCCCAGTGGTCGCGGACGAGTATTCCGACCCCGAAAAGGGCTCGGGCGCGGTCAAGATCACGCCGGCGCATGATTTCAACGACTTCGAGGTCGGCAAGCGCCACAAGCTCCCGGCGATCAACATCCTGACCATCGAAGCCGCCATCAAGTTGAAGGACAATGAAGACTTCCTCGCCGGTCTCGATGCGACGCCGGAGCGCCAGGCCGTCTGGGACGAGCTTGACGGGCTCGACCGTTTCGTCGCGCGCAAGAAGATCGTTGATCTGATGGAAGAAGGCGGCTTCCTGGAAAAGGTCGAGCCACATCGCCATGCCGTGCCGCATGGCGACCGCGGCGGCGTGCCGATCGAGCCGTTCCTGACCGAGCAGTGGTACGCCAACGCGGCGGAACTGGCCAAGCCGGCGATCGCCTCCGTGCGCGAAGGCCGCACCAACTTCGTGCCGAAGAATTGGGAAAAGACCTATTTCGACTGGATGGAGAACATCCAGCCCTGGTGCATCTCGCGCCAGCTGTGGTGGGGCCATCAGATTCCGGCCTGGTACGGGCCGGATGGGCGCGTCTTCGTCGAGAAGACCGAGGAAGAGGCGCTGAGCGCGGCGATCGAATATTACCTGGCGCTCGAAGGCCCGTGGAAGGCCTGGGTCGAGGACAAGCTGGAAAACTTCCAGCCGGGCGAGATCCTGAACCGCGACGAGGATGTGCTCGACACCTGGTTCTCCTCGGCGCTGTGGCCATTCTCGACTTTGGGCTGGCCGGACCAGACGCCGGAGCTGAAGACCTATTACCAGACCGACGTGCTGGTGACCGGCTTCGACATCATCTTCTTCTGGGTTGCCCGCATGATGATGATGGGCTTGCATTTCATGGACGAGGAGCCGTTCCACACCGTCTATGTTCACGCGTTGGTGCGCGACAAGAACGGTGCCAAGATGTCGAAGTCGAAAGGCAACGTCATCGATCCGCTCGACCTCATCGATGAATATGGCGCCGATGCGTTGCGCTTCACCTTGACCGTGATGGCGGCACAAGGGCGCGACGTGAAGCTCGACCCGGCGCGCATCGCCGGCTACCGCAATTTCGGCACCAAGCTGTGGAACGCGACGCGCTTCGCCGAGATGAACGAAGTCGCGCGCAACGACGATTTCTGGCTGAATGATGCCAAGCTTGCGGTCAACCGCTGGATCCTGACCGAGTTGACGCGGGCCGCGCGCGAGATCACCGACGGCATCACTTCATACCGCTTCAACGAAGCGGCAGGATCTGCCTACCGCTTCGTCTGGAACCTGTTCTGCGACTGGTATCTGGAACTCTTGAAGCCGGTGTTCATGGGCACGGACGAGGCGGCCAAGGCCGAGAGCCGCGCCTGCGTCGCCTTCGTGCTCGACGAAATCTACAAGCTCCTGCATCCGATGATGCCGTTCATGACGGAAGAGCTGTGGGCGCAGACGGCGGGCGAGGGCAAGGAGCGCGATTCGCTGTTGTGTCACGCCGCCTGGCCGTCGCCCGACTTCGAGGACGCGGATGCCGCCGCCGACATCAACTGGCTGGTCGACCTGGTCTCCGGCATCCGCTCGGTGCGTTCCGAGATGAACGTGCCGCCGGCGGCGATCGCGCCGCTGGTCGTGGTCGGCGCCAATGATGTGACGCGCGAGCGGCTGGTTCGCGAGGACTCGGCGATCAAGCGGCTGGCCCGTGTCGGCGACATCTCGTTGGCCGACACGGCTCCCAAGGGCGCGGCGCAGATCGTCCTCAACGAGGCGACAATCTGCCTGCCGCTCGGCAGCCTGATCGATCTCTCCGCCGAGGCTGCCCGGCTGCAGAAGGAACTGGCCAAGGTGACCGAGGAGATCGCGCGCCTGCACAAGAAGCTGTCGAATGAAAGATTCGTCGCCAGCGCCCCGGCCGAGATCGTCGACGCCGAGCGCGAAAAGCTCGCCGAATATCGCGACGCGCAGGACAAGCTCTCGGTGGCGTTGACCAGGGTTCGCGATGCCGGTTGAGGATAGATTCGCTGGACCTTAGTCATCTCTAAAATGACAATCCTTTTGCCTCGAAAGTAGGCATTCCGTTGCGTTAATTTTGACGTAAACGGAAGTTTTAGCCCCATTGTTGCCATAATGTAACAATGGGGCCGAAAGCCCCTGAAAATGGCTATTTTTGAGCCTTTTGAAACGAATCTTCCTCATTTTTCGGTCGGATAAGCACGCGCAGGACCGTTTTTCGGCCTTGCGATACCTAACTGCATTTTGTCGAAAATGCCTTTGGCGAGCATGTACATGTACGCCCCGCGAATTCGTTATTGCACCGTTAACCTGAATTGGCTCTAGCTTGACGCACTAGTTATTCGGGGAGGACATCCATGAACAATTTGCGTCTGAAAGCACTGCTGGGGGCAGGGTGCTTTTCGCTGACTTTGATGGGCTCGGCGCACGCTGGCGGTTTTTCGCGCGGCACCGCCGATACCGATATTCTTTTTGAAGACGGCAATTTCAATATGCGCACCAGCGTGACCTATGTCGCGCCGACCCGGAAATATTCGGTGAACCCGATGAATCCCTATCTGGTCGGGGAGAACTACGCGGACAGTTACGCCATTCCATCGGCCGCCGTTAAGTTCAAGCTGTCAGACAGTCTCTCCTGTGCCGGCACTCTCACGCAATCATATGGCGGTAACGCGACGTGGTCGCGTTCGAGCGGCACGCTCGGCAAGCTGAATGAAGACTTCACCATGTATGAATATGGTGCGACTTGCGGGTTGAAGTTCGATCTCAGCAAAGGCCGTATCTGGCTTATTGGTGGCGTCTACAACGAAGTCACCGACTACCGGCTCGTTGCCGGTGCTCCTTTGGGGACAAGCATACCCGTCCTTGGCGTCAGCCTGCATGACAGCAATATCGGTTGGCGTGCCGGCATTGCTTATGAAATTCCGGAAATCGCGCTCCGCACCCAATTGATGTACCGCTCTGGCGTCGACATCAATGCCTCCGGTACGGCAAGCTTTCTGGGAGGGGCTCTTCCCGGCGGAGCAACGGGGGAAGCCAACTTTCCCCAATCAGTCGAATTCAAGGCGCAAACTGGTATCGCTCCGGGCTGGCTCGCCTACGGTAGCGTGAAGTGGACGGATTGGTCTGTTACGGAAACGCTGATGCTGAACGTGCCGGCGTTGGCGTTGAACAGCGGCAATCTGTATTTCTGGCGTGACGGTTGGACGGTCACCGGCGGCATCGGTCATAAGTTCAACGATCAGATCTCAGGGACTGTTTTTGCATCCTATGACCGCGGCGTTAGCACTGGTTGGGACCTGACTGGCGACAGCTATACGATCGGCACGGGTGTTTCGATGAAGGACAAGTTGGGTGGCGAATTGCGCCTGGGTGTAGCGGCAGTCTATCTGGCCTCCGTTTCCGAGACCCAATACAACAACAGTTATGTTCCTGGCAGCCCCGACCCGCGAAATGGCTTCAACCGTTCCGTGGACGGTGATTGGGGCTATGCACTCTCGGCTGGTTACAGCATCAAGTGGTAACGCCTTTGATCTGTTGAGCAAAAGGCCGGGCATTGCCCGGCCTTTTCTTTTCGGCCTCCGACTCCCATGGATGCGCCGTCGCTCCAAAAGCAGTTGCTTAACTAAGGTGATCTTGACGTAAACGGAAGCTTTTTTGGCACGATGTTGCCATAATGCTACAGCGCCCAAATTGGCCTTCAGGACACCTTTTTGCGCGGTTTTGGCTGAGTTTCTCCGGATTTTTATGGGGATGCACTCGAAAATCGGCAATTTTACTTGGTTCATGCCGCCCGACACCGCGACGCAGAACGCAATCGCTGAATACGTACGTGTACGCCTCTTGAAATCGTTGTTGTGTTAGCCGTGCAAGTGGTTTTGCTTGAGGTCGTGCTCGAATTCGGGGGAGGCGATTCATGTACAATCTGCATCTGAAAGCACTGCTGGGGGCGGGGTGCTTTTCGCTTGCTTTGATCGGCACGACGATAAACGGGGCGCATGCCGGCGGCATTGAACGAGGTGGCTACGACATCGATCTGCTGTTCGATCCGGCGCCGTTTACCGTGAACACTGACGCGACCTATGTTTCACCACACCGCAAACTAAAGAACGCGGTCGACACGTCGGGAAACCCGGCCCCGCTTAGCGGCAATAGCTCGACGCGCAACACGGGCGACTATTGGGTGCCTTACTTTGGCGTAAAGGCGTCACTCGGCCACGGCGTGGACTGCCTGCTTGATTACTCGCAGCCATGGGGGGCGAGTTCGAGCCCGGGTATTTGGAACGGCTCGTATTCCAACATCGAAACCAACATCAAGAGCAACAATTACGCTGGCACCTGCTCTTACAAGATGGATGTCGGCAAGGGCCAGCTTCGCTTCATCGGCGGCGCGTTCTATCAAGAAGTCTACGGCTTCAAGACAAGCTATATTGGCGGTGTTCCTGACCTGTCAGGCGTCTTCCCTGTCCCCGCCAATTTCGTCGGTCGTGTCGATCTGAAGGCAGACGGCTGGGGATGGCGAGCCGGTATCGCCTACGAAATTCCCGACATCGCTTTGCGTGCCAGTCTCGTTTACAATTCGCAGGTCAAACTCGACAACATTTCGGGCACGCTCGATACCACATCCTTGGCTCCGATCGCGGCTTTCCTGCCTCCTGGTTCTTCGGCTGTGACAGACATTTACGGTTCGGCGAAGATGCCGGATTCCGTGGAATTAAAGCTTCAATCAGGCATCGCTCCTGGCTGGCTCGCTTTCGGTTCGATCAAGTGGGTCAATTGGAGCGTGCTGCAAAGTATTCCGATCTGCTCAACGGCAAGCAAAGGTATCGCACCCTGTACGTCAGTTTCCCCCAGCCCTGTCAGGCTAACCTCGCTCGACTTGATGTACCGTGATGGCTGGACGGTCACCGGCGGCATTGGTCATCAGTTCAATGAGCAATGGAGCGGCGCCGTGCAGATTTCATGGGACCGGGGTACGTCGCATGGTTACGGTGATCAGAGCGATACCTGGACGTTGGGCGGCGGGGTGGCCTACACGCCGCGACCGAACATCGAACTTCGCCTGGCAGGCGCGATAGGTGTGCTGACCAGCGGCCATTCCGGGGTGCTCACGGATGAGAACGGTTATCCGGCCGGCACCGACGTCAGCTATGACTTCGGCAACGATCTGGTCACGGCGATTTCCGGGGGTCTCAAGATCAAGTTCTAAGATATTGAAAATCCTTTTAAAAGGCCGGGCATTGCCCGGCCTTTTTCGTCTGGGCCGGCATCGTCGGTGATTCCGGTATCCAAGCTGCGTTGCATATAAGCCGCACCGGGACCGCCTCGTGCGATTGTGACGTTTTGGCAACACTTTCTGAACAACCCCTGCGCTAGAAGTCAGGCCGGGGAGATTGCCTATTTCCCGCCATAAACCCGGCGCACCTCGAACTTGTCTCGGGACACGCGCCAAAAGGCTCGGCGATGGGGCAGGCCGCACCGCCCGCGGCAAGGATGAGAATGGACGCCAAGGTCATTTCAAAGGCTAAGCTCCCTAGCCGCTATGTGACTGTCGGTCCGGCGCGTGCGCCGCACCGGTCCTATCTCTATGCCATGGGGCTTTCCGCCGCCGAGATCGCGCAGCCGCTGGTCGGCGTTGCCTCCTGCTGGAACGAAGCCGCCCCCTGCAACATCTCGTTGATGCGCCAGGCGCAAGTGGTCAAGAAGGGCGTCGCCGCCGCCAATGGAACGCCGCGCGAATTCTGCACCATCACCGTCACCGACGGCATTGCCATGGGCCACCAGGGCATGAAGTCGTCGCTGGTGTCGCGCGAGGTCATCGCCGATTCGGTCGAACTCACCATGCGCGGCCATTGCTACGATGCGCTGGTCGGCCTCGCCGGCTGCGACAAGTCGCTGCCCGGCATGATGATGGCCATGGTGCGGCTCAACGTGCCGTCGATCTTCATCTATGGCGGTTCGATCCTGCCCGGCAGCTATCGCGGCCGCCAGATCACCGTGCAGGATGTGTTCGAGGCGGTCGGCCAGCATTCGGTCGGCACGATCGGCGATGCCGAACTGCTCGAGATCGAGCAGGCCGCCTGTCCGTCGGCCGGTTCCTGCGGCGCCCAGTTCACCGCCAACACCATGGCGACCGTCGCCGAGGCGATCGGCCTGGCGCTGCCATATTCCTGCGGCGCGCCGGCGCCTTACGAAATGCGCGACCGCTTCAATTTCGCCTCCGGCGAAAAGATCATGGAGCTGATTGCCAAAAACATCCGGCCGCGCGACATCGTCACGCTGAAGGCGCTGGAGAACGCGGCGACCGTGGTTTCCGCCACCGGCGGCTCGACCAATGCTGCCCTGCATCTGCCGGCGATCGCACATGAGGCAGGCATCAAATTCGATCTCTTCGATGTCGCGAAGATTTTCGAGAAGACGCCCTACATTGCCGACCTCAAGCCTGGCGGCAAATATGTCGCCAAGGACATGTTCGAGGCCGGCGGCATTCCGCTGTTGATGAAGACGTTGCTCGACCACGGCTATCTGCACGGCGATTGCCTGACGGTCACTGGCCGCACTTTGGCCGAAAACATGGAGCACGTTGCCTGGAATGAACACCAGGATGTGGTCCGCCCGGCCAACAGACCAATTACCCAAACCGGCGGCGTCGTTGGCTTGAAGGGAAACCTTGCCCCCGAAGGCGCGATCGTGAAGGTCGCGGGCATGGCGGAGTTGAAATTCTCCGGCCCGGCGCGCTGCTTCGATTCGGAAGAGGAATGTTTCGAGGCGGTGACGCATCGCAACTACAGGGAAGGCGAGGTTCTGGTCATTCGCTACGAAGGGCCGCGCGGCGGTCCCGGCATGCGCGAGATGCTGTCGACGACGGCAGCGCTCTACGGCCAGGGCATGGGCGGCAAGGTGGCGCTGATCACCGACGGCCGCTTCTCGGGCGCGACGCGCGGCTTCTGCATCGGTCATGTCGGACCGGAAGCGGCGGTGGGCGGCCCGATCGGCCTGATCCGGGATGGTGACGTGATTTCGATCGACGCCGTGAACGGCACGATCGAAGTGGCGCTGTCGGATAGCGAACTGGCGGCGCGGGCCAAGACATGGAAGGCACGCACGACTGACTACCAGTCGGGCGCGATATGGAAATACGCACAGACGGTCGGGTCGGCCAGAGATGGCGCGGTCACCCATCCGGGCGGTGCGAAAGAAACACACTGCTATGCGGATATCTGAGTTGTTGAGGTCATCTGTCCTTCCGGCACTGGTCGCTGCGGCGATCTTTGGCGCCGTGGGCCAGGCTGTGGCCTTTGACGACAAGGTGTTCGACGACAAGACCGGCGTGAAGCCGCAGTCCAGCCCCTGGGCGGTGTTCCAGTTCGGCTTCTCCGCCTACAAGAACGGCCACAAGGAACAGGCCGCCGAAGCCTATAAATACGCCGCCGAAAACGGCCAGATCGGCGCCACCTGGAAACTTGCCCGCATGTATGCAGAGGGCGACGGCGTGGCGCGCGACGACTATGAGGCGTTCAAGTTCTTCTCCGAGATCGTCGACCAGGATGTCGAGCCCGGTTCGCCGGAAGAGAGCTACGTCTCCGACGCGCTGGTGGCGCTCGGCGATTATCTGCGCAAGGGCATTCCGGGCAGCCCGGTCACCGAGAACGAGGTGGCGGCACAGGAATATTACATGCGCGCCGCCGCCAACTACCGCAACCCGAACGCCCAGTTCGAGATGGGGCAGATGTTCCTGAAGGGCGAGGGCGGCGTGAAGGCCAGCGTCAAGCAGGCCGGGCGCTGGTTCCAGCTCGCCGCCGAAAAGGGCCATGCCGGCGCGCAGGCGACGCTTGGCCATCTCTTGTTCCAGAGCGGCAAGATCGTTCGCGGCCTGGCGATGATGACCGCCGCACTCGAGCGCGCGTCCCCTGCCGATCAGCCCTGGATCCGTGGCATGCAGGAAGAGGCTTTTGCTGCCGCCGGCGAGGCCGACCGGCGCACGGCGATTTCGCTGGCCGATGACATCCTGACCAAGGGCACCACCAACGCAGACCAATAAGGTCGTCTGCCGTTCTCCTCCAACAGGGGGGAGATCAGTCCGTCAGAAAATCAATTCTCGGTTGGCTCCGTCGGCACCATGCTGGGCGCGGGCGTCGAGATCGGCGTTACGTGCAGGTGCGGCGCCATCGTGTTTCCGGGGCAGCTGTCGCCGATCTTCGTCCAGGATGTGTTGTTGAGCACCATCTCGCAGCGCGCCAGATGGCTCTGGTCGGCAACCGTCAGGCAGGCGACCTGGCCGACCGGATAGGACTTTCCATTGGCAAGACATTCCGGGGCGGCGAAAGCAGGCACCATGGCGGCCGTGGCAAATGCCAAGCCGATCGGACAAGCAACAAATCGAATGGTCATGGGAACCCCAGCCGCCATGATGATTGTCCATCATGCGCCAGATTTGTGGCGATACAACGTCCAGACAAATCGACGGCAGAAGGACCCCGGTCAGGCCGGCTGCAGGGCGAGATCGATCGCCACCGGCACGTGATCGGACGGTTTTTCCCAGGCGCGCACATGCTTTTCGATCGAGGCCGACGAGAAGCGGTTGGCGGCTTCCGGCGACAGCAGCAGATGGTCGATGCGGATGCCGTTGTTCTTCTGCCAGGCGCCGGCCTGATAGTCCCAGAAGGTGTAGGTGTCGGGTGCATCGGTGACCGCGCGCACCGCTTCGGTGAAACCGAGATTGAGCAGCCGGCGGAAGGCCTGCCGCGTCTGCGGCTGGAACAGCGCGTCGCCCAGCCAGTTTTCCGGAAAGCGCGCGTCGATCGGCTCGGGAATGACGTTGTAGTCGCCGGCCAGCACAAGCGCCTCTTCCAGCCTCAGCCGCTCTTCGGCCCAGCGCTCCAGCCGCTCCATCCAGTTCAGCTTGTAGGGGAATTTTTTGTCGTCATCGATCGGATTGCCGTTCGGCAGATAGAGCGAGGCGACGCGCAACGCGCCCTTGTCGGTCGAGAACACACCTTCGATGAAGCGCGCCTGTTCGTCGGCCTCGTCGCCCGGCAGGCCTCTGGTGACCTCGTCAAAGCGCAGTTTCGATAGCAGCGCCACGCCGTTGAAACCTTTCTGGCCATGGGTTTCGACGTTGTAGCCAAGCGCCTCGATCTCGGCGCGCGGGAACTGCTCGTCGACCGTCTTGATCTCCTGCAAGCAGACGATGTCGGGCGCGCTCTCGGTCAGCCAATGAGTGAGATTGCCGATGCGGGCGCGAACGCCGTTGATGTTCCAGGTGACGATTTTCATGGCGGCCTTATTCTTCCTGCGACGGGTGGCGTTCGACCAGGCCGATCGTATTGCCTGCCGGGTCCTTTAGGAAGGCCATCCACTCGCTTTCCCCCGGCGGTCCGAAGGTGCCTTCGGTATCGCGATGCACGAGCGCCGGTGGCGCGGTGAAGGGGACGCCCGCGGCTTTCGCCTTGGCGTGGAAGGCTTCGAGGCCCCTAATGTCGAGATAGACTATGCCGGCCGGAACGCCGTCGGTGAACAGCAGCCTCACATTGCCGGCCATGATGAAGGCAATGCCCGGCGGATCGTAGCGGGCATGAACGCCCATGCCGAGCACGTCACGCCAGAAGGCCAGCGTCGAATCAAGATCGCGTCCGGCTGACAGCGCGACCTGACGGACCGCGCCGATGGCAGGCATGCCGTTAGACGGAGAAGCTCGTGCCGCAGCCGCAGGAGGCGACAGCGTTCGGATTGCGGATCTGGAAGGACTGGCCCATCAGATCGTCGACGAAATCGATCACCGAGCCGCCCATATAGACCAGCGACAAATCGTCGATCAGCACGGTCGCGCCGTCCTTCTCGACGGCGACATCGTCGTCGTTGCGCGTGTCGACCAGATCGAATTTGTAGGAAAATCCGGAGCAGCCGCCGCCTTCGACGGAAACGCGCAACGCCGTCTTGCCGGCCTCGCCAGAGACAATCTTGGCGATCCGCCTGGCGGCGGCCTCGGTCATGTCGACTTTCATCGCGGTCTTGGCATCAGCGCCCATGGGCGTCACCTTGCTTTCGGTTTCAGATGATAGGTATGAAGCGCGAGGGGCCAAGTCAACTGCGGCAGCATCAGCCATGACCAATGAGTTGGGCGACATCGGGTTCGGTTATCGGCCTCGCGCGGCCTATGCCACAGATCCGGCGAAGTCGCGCGGACGGCTGTTCGACGAGGTCGAGAGCCCGACCCGCACGCCGTTCCAGCGCGACCGCGACCGCATCATCCACTCCACGGCGTTCCGGCGGCTCAAGCACAAGACGCAAGTCTTCATCGCCCATGAAGGCGACCATTACCGCACAAGGCTGACCCATTCGATCGAAGTGGCGCAGATCGCGCGTGCGCTGGCGCGGGCACTGCGCGGCGACGAGGATCTCGCCGAGGCGGTGGCGCTGGTGCATGATTTCGGCCACACGCCCTTCGGTCATACGGGCGAGGACGCGCTGAACGACAAGATGGCGGCCTGGGGCGGTTTTGATCACAACGCCCAGTCGCTGCGCATCGTGACGAGGCTGGAGGCGCGCTACGCCGAATTCGACGGGCTGAACCTGACCTGGGAGACGCTGGAGGGCCTAGTCAAGCACAATGGCCCGCTGATGGACAGCACTGGCAAAAGCCTGAAAGGGCCGGTGCCGCAAGCGATCCGCGATTATTCGCAGCTGCAGGATCTCGAACTCGACCGGTTCGCCGGCATCGAGGCGCAGTGCGCGGCGATCGCCGACGACATCGCCTACAACACGCATGACATCGATGACGGGCTACGGGCAGGGCTGCTGACACTGGACATGCTGAAAACCGTCTCACTGCCGGGGAAGATCCTCGAGGGCGTGCGCCAACGCTATCCCAGGCTCGATGACGTGCGCACCGGTCACGAACTGATGCGGCGGCAGATCACCGCCATGGTCGAGGATGTCATCGTTGCCGCGACGGCAAATCTGGAACGCGTCGGGCCGCGCAGCGCCGACGCGGTGAGGGCGGCGGGCGAGACGATGGTGAGCTTTTCCGCTGGGATGGCCGCGGCCGAGAAGGAACTGAAGGCGTTTCTCTACAAGCACCTCTACCGGCACGAGGAGGTGATGCGGGTGCGCGCCGGTGCCGAGCAGATCGTCAGGGATCTGTTCGACGTCTATTTCGCCGACCCGCGCGCCATGCCGGACGGCTGGCGCGAGGGGCTGGACCGGGCCGAGGATCGCATCAAGGCGCGCAGCGTCGCCGATTTCCTGGCAGGGATGACCGACACCTATGCGCTCAAGGAACACAGGCGTTTGTTTGACCGCACCCCGGATTTGAGCTAGGGCGAGCGCGATTTTGCCGGCCAGCGAGCCGGATTCGCCTAAAACCGCCAGAGCAGTACCCATGAACATCTTCGCCGATTTCACCGCGCGAGTCACAAAGGCTGTCGAAGCGCTTGATCTGAAAGACAAGGACGGCGTTTCGCCCGACCTGTCGCGCATTGCCGTCGAACCGCCGCGCGACGCCAGCCATGGCGATCTCGCGACCAATGCGGCGATGGTGCTGGCCAAGCCCACCGGCCAGAACCCGCGCGCTCTGGCTGAAAGGCTGGCGTTGGCGTTGCGCGATGACAAGGATGTCGCCGCCGCCGAGGTTGCCGGCCCCGGCTTTGTCAATCTGCGGCTCAAGGACGGCTTCTGGCAGGCGCATCTGTCGGCGCTTCTGGGCGAGGGGCGCAATTACGGCCGCTCGACGATCGGCGCCGGCCGGAAAACCAATGTCGAATATGTCTCGGCCAACCCGACTGGGCCGATGCATGTCGGCCATTGCCGGGGCGCGGTTGTCGGCGATGCGCTGGCCAATCTGATGGCGTTCGCCGGTTACGACGTGACCAAGGAATATGTCATCAACGATGCCGGCGGACAGATCGACGTGCTCGGCCGGTCGGTCATCCTGCGGTACCGTGAGGCGCTCGGCGACGACATCGGCGAGATTCCGCCCGGCCTTTATCCCGGCGATTATCTGGTTCCTCTCGGCCAGGCGCTGGCGAGAGAGTTCGGCCGCGGCCTGCTCCAGATGCCGGAGGATGAGGCGCTCGCCATCGTCAAGGACCGCGCGATCGACGCGATGATGGCGATGATCCGCGATGACCTGGCGCTGCTCAACGTGCATCACGACGTGTTCTTCTCCGAACGCACGCTGCACGCTGACAATGCCAGGAAGATCCGTTCGGCGATCAACGACCTGACGCTGAAGGGACATATCTACAAGGGCAAGCTGCCGCCGCCCAAAGGCGAGAAGCCGGACGATTGGGAAGATCGCGAGCAGACGCTGTTCCGCTCGACGGCGGTCGGCGACGACATGGACCGGGCGCTGGTCAAGTCGGACGGGTCGTTCACCTATTTCGCCGCCGACGTGGCGTATCTGAAGGACAAGGTCGATCGCGGCTTCGTCGACCTGATCTACGTGCTTGGCGCCGACCATGGCGGCTACGTCAAGCGGCTGGAGGCCTTGGCGCGGGCGATTACCGGCGACAAGGTGAAGCTCACGGTCCTGCTTTGCAATCTGGTCAAGCTGTTTCGCGACGGCGAGCCGGTGCGAATGGGAAAAAGGGCTGGGAATTTCGTCACGGCGCGGGAAGTCATTGAAGAGGTGGGCCGTGACGCGGTGCGGTTCATGATGCTGTTCCGCAAGAATGACGCGCCGCTGGATTTCGATTTCGCCAAAGTCACCGAACAGTCCAAGGACAATCCGGTGTTTTACGTGCAGTACGCTTCGGCGCGCTGCCATTCGGTGTTCCGGCAGGCAAGCGAGCAACTGGGCGAGGCGAATTTCGATCGCAAAAGCCTGGCTGCCGCGGCGGCTTCGCTGACCGACGAGGGCGAGATCGGCCTGATCCGCAAGCTCGCCGAATATCCACGCCTGATCGAATCCGCGGCTCTTGCGCTGGAGCCGCATAGGCTGGCATTTTACCTTTATGATCTGGCTTCCAGTTTCCACGGACACTGGAACCGGGGTACGGATAATCCGGACTTACGTTTTGTTAAGGTTAACGACCGACAATTGACGCATGCCAGACTAGGGCTGGTGCAGGCTGTTTCGGACGTTCTGACGTCCGGCCTGACGTTGATCGGAGCCGCTGCGCCCACCGAAATGCGTTAGGTTTGACTAAAAAACCTGTCACCTTTTGCCCACATTGCGCTGGTAAGGGCCAACCCTGCGCGACGTCCATGGCGTCCGAATGAGTGCGAGTTCGGGAACAATAATGGCAGACAGAACCCAGCTGAGAGTAGCCGACAACAACGACATCGCTGACGATGATCCGTTCGCGGAACTGACCAGGATCATGGGATTCGACCCACGCCAGCCAGTCAAGCAGCAGGCGCGGGTCGAGCCGCAGGCCGCTGCCGCCAGTCAGCCCGTGCAAGAGGACGATTTCGACATCGACCTCGAAAAGGAATTGATGGGCGAGTTCGACGCTGGCGACAGCGTCGCCGCTCCGGTTGTCGAGGCTCATGAGCCGGCATTCGAAACGGCCCCCACACACGCGGCCGACGACGAACTTGCGCTGTCGCTCGACGACGATTTCCATCTGGACCTCACGGGTGCCGACGAGCATGGGCCCGTCGCCAGCCATGCCCACCCCGGCGATGCCGAAGCCGCGCCGTCCGTCGAGCCTGCCTTCGACGCCGATTTCGACAATGCCGTTGCCAGTTCGCTCGAAGACGTTTCGCCCTTCGAGGACGACCTGCCGATGGAAGACGAGCTTGCCGCGTCGCTTGACCAGGATTTCCACGTCGAGGACCATGCCGCTGAGATCGAGGACGAAGCCGTCGAGCCCCAGCATGCGGTTGCGGAAATGCCGGTGGCTGTCGAGCCGGCCGGCGCGCACGAATTCGACGACGCGGTGGCGATTTCGCTCGAAGACGAGCTGATGCTTGACGACCATTCGGCGGATCAGCCCCATGCGGCTGCGGCCGCGGTCGACTATCCGGAGCCGGTGCTGGCCGTCGCGAATGAAGCTCCCGCGATTGCCGACGAGGATTTCGAGGGGCATTTCGACGACGCCATGGCGGATGTCGACACGGATTTTGACGTCCAGGCGGACGAGCCCGTGGCCTTTGACGCGGCGGAAGCGCTCGAAGTGCCCTCTTATGCCTTGGATGCGAGGGACGAGTTCTCGGGCTCCGAAGCCGTTTCGGAAGATGATTTCGATCGGAACATGGACAACGCGTTCGCCGAGCCTGCCGAAGAGCCGGTCGCCGAGGTTGCCGCTGCCGCGGTCCAGCCGGTAGCTCCGGCAGCTCCGGCAACCATCATGGCTGAGCCGGCACCGGCCCCCGTGGCGGACGAACGTAGCCTCGAAGACGAGTTGAACGCGCTTCTGGGCGCCATGACGGCGCGCACGCTGCCGTCGGTCAAGGAGCCCGAGCCCGTCGCCGCTCAACCCGTTGCGGCTCAGCCGGCCGCTGCTCCCGTTCGGTCGTATGTTCCCGCGCCGGCAAAGGCCGCCGAGGAGCCTGCCGATCTCGACTGGGATCTCGACGAACATGCGACCGAGGATACGCATGCCTCCAGCGCGGCTCACGCCGCCGATGCCGATCTCGACGATCCGCTGGTCGATGAGCTTCAGGGTCACGAGCTGGGCGCGGACGCTGCCGATCATGGCGACATCGATTTCGACGATGATGCGTTCGACGCGGCCCTGGCCGAGAATCTCGATCCGCGCGACGAGGCAGCTTGGCGGCAGGATCAGGCCGATTCCGTCGATTGGCTGGCCGATCGCTCCGCGCCGACCGAGCCGACCCGTTCGTGGAGCCGTGTGACACCGGTTCCCCAGCAGCCTGCATTCGCCGCGCAGCCGGCCGCTTCCATGACGGCAAGGACGACCGCGCCTGAAATGGCCCCGGCGGCGGCTGTGGTGCCGCCCTATCGCGCGCCCGAGCCGGTTGCGGCCGCGCCCTATGCGGCGCCCGTATCGGCGCCGCAGCCGCGACCGTCCTCGCACTACGAAGAAGAGATGCCCGATGTCGAAACGGTGGATGTGCCGGAGCGCGTCGTGGCGCTGGCGGACGATCTCGACATCCCGGAACTGCATTTCGAGGAAGATGAACCGGCCGCATCTGGCTATGACGATCTCGACGCAGAGTTCGCCAGCCTGCTGACGGAAATGAATTCGGTGGAGGTCGCGCCAGCTCCAGCCGCGCCCGCAAGCAGCGCTGCCTATGCCGATGAATCCTTTGATGGCGGATTCAAATCGGCCTATCAGGCGCCGGCATATGAAGAACCCAAACCGGGTTATGACGGGGTCAAACCGGGTTATGGCGGGGTCAAACCGGCCCTTCAGCCGGAAGCGCGGACCTATGCGGCGCGGCCGGCGGAAATGCCCGCCCGTGCTGCAGCGAACACAGGCTATGCAGACGCCGCCGACGGCTTCGACCTCGACAGTCTGCCCGGCAGCCAGCCGGTCTCGCAGGCGGACGATTTCACCGTCGATGAGCTCGACTATGATCCTGAACTGGACGAGGCAATGTCCGTTCCGGGTCTCGGCGAGCGGGAAGCGGCCAGGTCGTCTGGCCGCCGTGGCCTGTTCATCGCGGCAATCGTCGGTGCCGTGGCGGTCGCAGGCGGTCTTGGCGCCTTTGCGCTGTCTTTCGGCGGCAAGGGCGGCAGCGACGCGCCTGTCATCGTCAAGGCCGACAATTCGCCGATCAAGGTCAAGCCGGAAAATCCGGGCGGCACCGTGGTGCCGAACCAGGACAACAAGGTCTACGACGCGGTGGTCAAGGGCGCGAAGCCGGCCGAGCCGGTGCAGCAGAAGCTTGTCACCAACACGGAGGTACCCGTGGATGTGCAGGCCAAGGATCCGAACCGTGCCGTCGATCTTTCTGCCGGGCAGGGTGCTGCCGTCGGCGGAGCCGATGACGGCAATGCGGCGCCAACCGCCAATGCCGCGCCGGCCGCCAATGCTGCGCCGACCGCCAGTGCTGCGCCGGCTGGCAATCTTGCTCCGGCCGACAATGCGGCGCCCGCGCCCAAGTCAGAGGATCGCATCGCGCAGGTGCTGCAGGATACCGACAAGGGCAACAACACCGATGTCGTCGCCGTCGCACCACGCAAGGTGAGGACGATGGTGGTCAAATCGGACGGCTCGCTGGTGCCGCGCGAGGATCCGGCGCCGGCCGCGCCGCAGGTGGCGGCCGCTGAGCCGAGCGATCCGGCGCCGCAGCATGTCGCGCCGTCCGCCGATGCCGACCAGACCGGCACCGTGGCGCCCGCCGCGGCCCAGTCGGGCGACGAGCCGGCCCTCAAGCCGGTGGCCAAACCGGCCAAGGCGCAGTCGGCCAATACTCCGGCCAAGGTTGCGATCGCGCCGCAGCGTCCGTCCGACCAGCCCGTCGACGTCGTCGGCGAGGTCAAGCCCGATCAGGTCGCATCCATCGACCCGGCAACGACGGCGACCGGTAGCGGTTCGTGGTCGATGCAGGTTGCTTCGCAGCCGACGGTGGAAAGCGCCCAGTCGACCTACCAGGACCTGCAGCGCCGCTATGGCAGCGTGCTTGCCGGCCGCACCGCCAACATCGTCAAGGCCGAGATTGCCGGCAAGGGCACGTTCTACCGCGTCCGCGTCGTGGCCCAGTCACGCAACGATGCCATCAATTTGTGCACCAGCTACAAGGCCGCCGGCGGCAACTGCTTCGTCTCGCGCTAGGAGCGTTCAACCCATCAAAGCCGGCGCGGCCCAAGGTCGCGCCGGCTTTTTCATGCGCCCAGCGCTTTTTCATGTGGAAGCATTTCCGGCGTTGGACCGCATGTATTTCCAGACGATTCCCTTTGGCCGCGTGAAGCCCTAGACTCCTGATATGACCGAATCAAAATCCATGATCCTCGGCTGTGCCGGGAAATCGCTCACCCGCGAAGAAATCAATTTCTATCGCAATGAATGCCCATGGGCCTTCATCCTGTTTGCCCGCAACATCGGCGAGACCGAACAGATCCGCGATCTCGTCGCCGAGATGCGCGATTGTATCGGGCGCCCGGACGCGCTGGTTTTCATCGACCAGGAAGGCGGCAGGGTACAACGCTTGCGGCCGCCGCTGGCGCCGAACTATCCGGCGGGCGGCGCGCTCGGCGCGCTGTGGCGCGACGATCATGACGCCGGTGCCCGCGCTGCCTGGCTGATGGCGCGCCTGCATGCCTTCGACCTGCTGCGCTACGGCATCACCGCGGATTGCCTGCCGGTGCTCGACGTGCCGATCGAAGGCGCCAGCGACGTCATCGGCGCGCGCGCCTATGGCAAGGAGCCGCGCGCGGTCATCGAACTCGGCCGTGCCGCCGCCGAAGGCCTGATGTCGGGCGGCGTGCTGCCCGTGATGAAACACATTCCGGGGCATGGACGGGCCTTTGCCGACACGCATTTCGAGCTGCCTGTTGTCGACGCCTCGCTCAGCGATTTGCAGCGGCATGACTTTGCCCCGTTCCGGGAGCTCAACGACCTGCCGATGGCGATGACGGCGCATGTGGTCTACAGCGCCATCGATCCCAAGAACCCGGCGACGACATCCGGCAAGGTCATCGACGAGATCATCCGACGCGACATCGGCTTTGACGGGCTCCTGATGAGCGACGACACCTCGATGAAGGCACTTTCTGGGGATTTCCCGACAAAGGCGGCGTCGATCCTTGCGGCGGGCTGCGATCTGGTCCTTCACTGCAACGGCGTTTTCGAGGAGATGGCAGGCATTGCGTCGCGCACCACGGGGCTTGAAGGCAAGTCGCTGGAGCGTGCAAAGCGGGCGCTGACCTATATAAGGAAACGCGACGCGGCCGAGGAAACCGAGATACGGGCCGAATTCGCCACCTATTTCGATGCGGTGGCCTAACCAAGGGAAGTGACAAAGGCAGTGGCGGAAACATTGGAAAGCAAGGCCGCGAAGGCCGCACCGATGGACCGCCTGTGGGCCGAGAATGACGATTCACGCGTCACCGGCGACCCGTCGTTGGTCGTCGACGTGGCCGGCTTCGAAGGCCCGCTCGATCTTCTGCTGCATCTTGCCCGCACCCAGAAGGTCGACCTGGCGCGCATCTCGATCCTGGCACTGGTCGAGCAGTATCTGGCCTTTGTCGAGACGGCGAGGGCGCTGCGGCTCGAACTTGCGGCGGACTATCTGGTGATGGCGGCATGGCTCGCCTTCCTCAAGTCGAAGTTGTTGATCCCCAAGCAGCCGGGCGAAGAGGGCGAGAGCGGCGAGGAACTGGCGGCCGTGCTGCAGTTCCGATTGAAGCGGCTGGAAGCCATGCGTGACGCGGCGGCGCGCCTGGTCAATCGCAACCGGCTCGGCCGCGACGTGTTCGCGCGCGGCATGCCCGAAATGGTCATCATCGAGAAGCGCAACGCCTATTCGGCGTCGCTCTACGATCTGCTGACCGCCTATGCCCAGCAGCGGCAGAAGCAGGCGATCACCAATGTGACGATCGCTAGGCGGGGCGTTTGGTCGCTCAAGGACGCGCGCGACATCCTGACCCGGCTGATCGGCTCGCTGCGGGACTGGACGGCACTAGACAGCTTCCTCATCCAATACATGACCAGCCCGGAAGAGCGGCGCACGGCGATCGCCAGCTCGTTCGCGGCGACACTGGAACTGGTGCGCGAGCGCAAGATGGATCTGCGACAGGACGAGGTGTTCGCGCCGATCTATCTGCGCGATCACCGCGCACCGGCAATCAAGGCAGTCGAGGTGGCATCATGAGCGAACGCGCCAACGCTTCGGTTATCCCCTTCAAGGTGGACGATGAACTGGAAGGCGAGATCGACCAGACTTCGGCCGAGAACCCGGTGCAAAACCCGGCCGAGCGCCTGCATATTGCGGAGGCCATGCGTATGGCGGAGGCAATCGTGTTCGCCAGTGCCGAACCCGTCAGCGAAAAGCAGCTTGCCGCGCGCTTGCCCGACGGCATCAACGTCGCCCTTGCCATGGCCGAGCTGCAGCAGGTCTACGCCCGGCGCGGCGTCAATCTGGTGCGGGTCGGCGACGCGTGGGCATTCCGCACCGCCGGCGATCTCGCCTTCCTGATGAGCCGCGACACGGTGCAGCAGCGCAAGCTGTCGCGTGCGGCGCTCGAAGTGCTGGCGATCATCGCCTATCACCAGCCGGTGACGCGCGCCGAGATCGAGGATATCCGCGGCGTAGAGACGTCGAAGGGCACGCTGGACACGCTGCTCGAGACGGAATGGGTGCGCATGCGCGGCCGCCGCAAGACGCCTGGCCGTCCCGTCACCTATGGCACCACCGAAACCTTCCTCGACCATTTCGCGCTCGAGGAAATCCGCGATCTTCCCGGCATGGAAGAACTGAAGGGGGCGGGCCTGCTCTCGGGCCGCATGCCGTCGAATTTCTCCATCCCGCAGCCGCCGGCCGACCCCGATGTGCTGACCGAGGACGAGGATCCGCTGACCGATATCGATCTCGAGGAACTCGGCCTGCTGACGCCGCGCGTCACGGAAGATTGACCTGTCGGCCTCTGTCCAAGCGCGCCGATAGGTCGTAGATGCGCCGATTGGTAGCGGGCCAGCGAGTCGAAAAAGCGTGACATCCGTCACCCTTTCATAAACTCTGTCGCTGTTGTGTTTGAATCCCAACGCGAAAACGCATAGATCATCGCCAGGGAAAACATTCGAGAGAGATTTGCTATGGGTTCATTTTCGATTTGGCACTGGATGATCGTGCTGGTGATCGTGCTGCTGGTGTTCGGCCGCGGCAAGATTCCCGAGCTGATGGGCGACATGGCCAAAGGCATCAAGAGCTTCAAGAAGGGCATGGCGGACGACGACGTTGCCGACGACAAGCGCACCGTCGAACACCGTGCCGACGAGACCGTTTCGGCCGCGAAGGAAAAAGCCAGCAAGAGCTGAGCCAAAAAGTTCTAGTCGGAACAGAGTGCCATGTTTGAAGTCGGCTGGACCGAAATGCTGGTGATCGCGATCGTCATGATCGTGGTCGTCGGGCCGAAGGATTTGCCCAATATGCTGCGCACCTTTGGCCGCACGACGGCGAAGCTGCGCTCTATGGCCGCCGACTTCCAGAAACAGTTCAACGAAGCGCTGAAGGAAGCCGAGCTCGACGACGTCAAGAAGTCGGTCGACGAGCTCAGGGGCCTCAGCCCCGTGGCCGAGATCCGCAAGCAACTCAATCCGTTCGAGCAGGCCGCGGCCGATGTGCGCGCCGGCGTCGACGCCGCGATGAAGCCGAAGCCCGCCGCCGATCCGGCAACGCCCGCCGCTTCGACACCGCAGGCGGCCGAGCCGCTGAAGAACGGCGCAACGGAAATGCCTGGCGTCAGCGCCGCGGGAGCCGCGCCGCCAACGTCGATTTTCCCGGCCATGACCGATGAATCGGTGGTTGCGGCATCCACGGAACCTGCCGCTGCGCCGAAGGCATCCGCGGCCAAGAAAGCCGCCAAGTCCGCACCGCCGGCAAAGGCGCAGCCCAAGGCCTCGACATCCGCGAAGTCGGCGACAGCAAAAGCCGCACCTGTGGTGATGGCAAAAGCTACACCGGCGCCCAAGGCGTCGACAAAGGCCGTGACAGCAGCAAAGCCTGCCGCTGCCAAGGCGACTGCGGCAAAGACCGCGGCGAAAGCCGAACCGAAACCTGCGCCAGCGAAGAAGCCGGCGGCCAAGAAGACGGCGGGAGCCGCCAAGTGAGCGTTTCGGACAAGGAAAAGGACGAGATCGAAAAATCGTCGGCGCCGCTGATCGAGCATCTCATCGAGTTGCGCCGCCGGCTGATCTGGTCGCTCGGCGGCTTCTTCGTCGCCTTCCTGGTGTGCTTCTTCTTCGCCAAGAAGCTGTTCAACCTTCTGGTCGTTCCGTTCAAATGGGCGACGAAGTGGGCGGGGCTCGACCCGCACAAGGTCGAGTTGATCTACACCGCGCCGCAGGAATTCTTCTTCACGCAGGTCAAGCTCGCCATGTTCGGCGGCATGGTCATCGCCTTTCCGCTGATCGCCACGCAGATCTACAAATTCATCGCGCCCGGCCTCTACAAGAACGAGCGCAACGCCTTCCTGCCGTTCCTGATCGCGTCGCCCATCCTGTTCCTGATGGGCGCCTCGCTGGTCTATTTCTTCTTCACGCCGATGGTGATGTGGTTCTTCCTTGCCATGCAACAGGCCGGCACCGACGAGCAGGTGCAGATTTCGCTGCTGCCGAAAGTGTCGGAATATCTCAGCCTGATCATGACGCTGATCTTCTCCTTCGGCCTGGTGTTCCAGCTACCGGTGGTGACCAGTCTGATGACGCGTGTCGGCATGCTGTCGTCCAAGGCGCTGGCCGAGAAGCGCAAGTGGGCGATCGTCATCGCTTTCGTCGTCGCGGCCGTGCTGACCCCTCCGGATCCGATGAGCCAGATCGGTTTGGCCATCCCGACCATCCTGCTCTACGAGGTCGCCATCTGGTCGGCCCGGCTGATCGAGCGCAGCCAGGAGCGCGAGCGCCTGGCGCGCGAGAAGCAGGAAGCCGGGGAGACCGTGGCCGACAAGGCACCGGACGAGCCTCCGGCGCCGGCTGCTTCGTAAGCCGTCAGCAGCGGCGGAAAACGACAACCGCCGCCCAGCCTCATCTTGCATCGGTCAAGGATGCGGTTTACGCCCTCGGAGCTTAGCTCAGGAGCGTTCAAACTATGCTTGACATCAAATGGATTCGCGACAACCCGAAGGCCCTTGTCGAGGCGCTGGCCAAGCGCTCGTGGTCGGCGGCAGAGGCGCAGTCCACGGTCGATGATTTGATCGCCAGGGACGAGGCGCGGCGCGAACACGTCACCGAGCTGCAGACCAAGCAGGAGCGCCGCAACGCCGCCTCGAAGGAAATCGGCAACGCCATGCGTTCGGGTGACGCCGCTCTTGCCGAAAAACTCAAGGCCGAAGTCGGCGATATCAAAACCTTCATCCAGAATGGCGAGGCGCGCGAACGCGAGCTCGACAAGGCGCTGAACGACGCGCTGGCGGTGCTGCCCAATGTGCCTCTCGACGATGTGCCGGTCGGCAAGGACGAACACGACAATGTCGTCAAACACATTGTCGGCAAGGTGCCGACGCGGCCGAACTGGGTGAAGGAGCATTTCGAGGTCGGCGAAGCGCTCGGCATGATGGATTTCGAGCGGGCGGCCAAGCTGTCGGGTTCGCGCTTCACCGTGCTGAAGAGCGGCCTGGCACGGATGGAACGCGCGATCGGCCAGTTCATGCTCGACCTGCACACGACCTCGCACGGCTATGAGGAAGTGATCCCGCCGCTGATGGTGCGCGACGAGGTGCTTTTCGGCACCAACCAGCTGCCGAAATTCGAGGAGGACCTGTTCTTCACGCCGCACGGCGAGGGCAGGCTTGGCCTGATCCCGACCGCCGAGGTGCCGCTTACGAACCTCGTGCGCGAGGAAATCACCGCGCATGAAAAACTGCCCCTGCGCTTCACCGCGCTGACGCCGTGTTTCCGCTCGGAAGCAGGCTCGGCCGGGCGCGACACGCGCGGCATGCTGCGGCAGCACCAGTTCTACAAGGTCGAGCTGGTGTCGATCACCGACCAGGAATCCTCGCTCGCCGAGCATGAACGGATGACGCAATGCGCCGAGGAAGTGCTGAAGCGGCTTGAGCTGCCGTTCCGCACCATGACGCTGTGCACCGGCGACATGGGCTTTGGCGCGCGCAAGACCTATGACATCGAGGTCTGGCTGCCCGGCCAGAACGCCTATCGCGAGATCTCGTCCTGTTCGGTCTGCGGCGACTTCCAGGCGCGCCGCATGGATGCCCGCTACAAGGACAAGGACGGCAAGGGCAATCGCTTCGTCCATACGCTAAACGGTTCGGGCACCGCTGTCGGCCGCGCGCTGATTGCCGTCATCGAAAACTACCAGAACGAGGATGGCAGCGTAACCATTCCTGAAGTGCTGCGGCCTTACATGGGCGGTCTGGCAAAGATCGAAGCGAAGTAATGCGCATTCTTCTGACCAATGACGACGGCATTCACGCCGAGGGCCTGGCGTCGCTCGAACGCGTCGCGCGCACACTCTCCGACGATGTATGGGTGGTGGCGCCGGAGCAGGACCAGTCCGGCTATGCGCATTCGCTGTCGATCTCGGAGCCGCTGCGGCTGCGCAAGATCGGCGAGAAGCATTTCGCCGTGCGCGGCACGCCGACCGATTGCGTCATCATGGGCGTGAAGAAGATCCTGCCCGGCGCGCCCGACCTGATCCTTTCCGGCATCAATTCGGGCGCCAACATCGCCGACGACGTGACCTATTCGGGAACCGTCGCCGGCGCCATGGAGGGCGCGCTGCTCGGCATCCGATCGATCGCCCTCAGCCAGGGCTATTCCTATGTCGGCGAGGATCGCACCGTTCCCTACGAAACCACCGAGGCGCTGGCGCCGGCACTGCTGAAGAAGCTCGTCGCGACGCCGCTGCCGGACGGCGTTCTGCTCAACGTCAATTTTCCCAACTGCCTTCCCGAAGAAGTCGTTGGCACGGTGGTCACCACACAAGGCAAACTCGTACACAGCCTGTGGGTCGACGAGCGCCGTGACGGGCGCGGCCTGCCTTACTATTGGCTGCGCTTCGGCCGCGAGCCGGTCGAGGGCAAGCAAGGCACCGACCTCCACGCGCTGCGCAACAGATTGGTGTCGGTGACGCCGTTGCAGCTCGACCTCACCGCGCATGAGATCCGTGACCAGCTGAGCAAGGCGCTTGCATGAATTTGCCAATCGATGACCGCGAAGGATTTGCCGCTTTCCTGTTGCGCCTGCGCGGCAGGGGAACCGTGCCGAAGGCGCTGATCGCGGCTTTCGAGGCTACACCACGGCGCGGCTTTCTGGCGCCTCACTTCCACCAGATCGCCTGGTCCGACCGCATGCTGCCGATCGAATGCGGCGAGGCGATCGAAGGCGCCGACATGCAGGCGGCGGTGATCGCGGCTCTTGCCATAGAAGCGGGAAACCGCGTTCTCGAGATCGGCACCGGCACCGGCTATTCGGCGGCGGTGATGTCGCGGCTGGCGGCGCGCATCGTCACCATCGACCGCTACAAGACCCTTGTCGAGCAGGCCAGGCAGCGTTTCGAGGCGCTCGGCATCGGCAATGTAGTCGTGCGCCAGGCTGACGGCTCCGGCGGCCTGCCTGCAGAAGGCCCGTTCGACCGCATTGTCGCCTGGGCGGCCTTCGACAGCCTGCCGCGCTTCCTGCTCGACCAATTGTCGAGTGGCGGCATCGTCATTGCGCCGATCGGGCCGGAGGAGGGCGAGCAGGTGCTGGCCAAGCTGACCAAGGTTGGCAGCCGTTTCGAGCGCGAGGATATCGGCCTCGTGCGGCTGCAGCCGATCCTACGCAGCGTCGCGGCGATTATCTAGGCGCATTGATATTCAGGTGAGGCCGGCCTGCAAATGGCTGATACCTGCGCTCCGGTGCTCACGTACGAAAAGTGCGTTCCGCTCCGGTTCTCGGTATCAACCATTTTCGACTCGGCCTGACCTGAATCTCAACGCGCCTCCACGCACTCGAAAATGTTTTAAGAAAATTTTCGTCGGATTCTAATGGGTTAACCGACCAGTAACATTAACGCGCTTTAATCCGATCCAGTTGGTGCAGAGTTTGTGCGGGTTAGTGCGATGCAACTCAGTGTTTTGAAGACAAACGGTCGCAATCTGGCGCGGGGCTGCGCTGTTCTCATGATTGCAGGCGCGGCGGCCGGGTGCAGTTCCCAGGCCTCGCGGTTCAACAGCGTCGACGACGTCTTCACTTCCTCGACGAACAATCAGCGCGCCATCATCAACAAGCAGGACGCCGTGCAGCCCTATCCGGGCGATGTCTCGGCCGCGCCGCTCGACGGCAGCCACACGCAGTCGGTCAGCCGCTCCAGCCTCGAACCGGTTTCGAGCCGGCCGTTGCCGCCGCCCGTTTCAGCTCAGGCGCAACCCGCGCCGGCGCTCGCGCCTGCCGCCAATCCGGTGCGTGTCGCATCGGCGCCGGCCATGGTTCGGCCCGCTCCCCACGTCGACAGGACGACAACCGGCACTGTCGAGCCGGCCGCCAAGCCGTTCAAGAATGCCCAGCCCGACGCGCCGAAGGTGGCCGAGGCGGGCAGGCCGCACGCGACCGAAATCGTCGTCAGGGACGGCGAGACCATTTCCGGCCTGGCCGCGCATTACAAAGTGCCGGCCGATGTCATCATGAAGGTGAACGGCCTGAGCCCGACCAAGGGGCTGAAGACCGGTCAGAAGATCGTCATCCCGGCCTATGCCTATTCGAGCAAGGCCGAGCCGAAGGTCGCCGATGCAAAGCAGTTGAAGGACGGGCCTGCAAAGGATGGCAAGCACGACCTGCCTGCGACCGCGCCGGACAAGGTCGCCGTCTTGCCGCAGCAGCCTAAGCTCAAGGAAGGCAAGTCCGCCGCGCAGGTCGATGCTTCGGCCGCCGCGAGCCAGCCCAAGGAACCCAAGCCCGCGCAGGTCGCCAAGGCAACAGGCGCCGCCGGTACCTATACGGTCCAGTCGGGTGACACGATGTCCTCGATCGCCAGGAAGACCGGCGTCGGCGTCGTTGCGCTGAAGCAGGCCAACGGCATGAAGGACGGTTTGCTCAAGATCGGCCAGACCCTGAAGGTACCAGCCGGCGGAACCGCGACGGTCGCCAGCGCCAAGCCGGCAAAAGTCGATCCGGTGACCACGGCAACCACGCAGCCCCCGGCAAAGACCACGCCGTCGGAAACGCTGGCATCCTATACGCCGCCGAAGAAGGACGCGAAGGTCATCCAGCAGGCCGAGGACGACGAAGCGGTAGCGCCGGACGCCACGGGTATCGGCAAGATGCGCTGGCCGGTGCGCGGCCGGGTGATCTCCGGTTTCGGATCCGGCAAGGACGGCGTCGACATCGCGGTGCCCTCGGGCACGCCGATCAAGGCGGCCGAGAACGGCGTCGTCATCTACGCCGGCGACGGGCTCAAGGAATTCGGCAACACGGTGCTGGTGCGCCACGAGAACGGCCTGGTCACCGTCTATGGCCATGCCAGCTCGATCGAGGTGCAGCGCGGCCAGAAGGTCAAGCGCGGCCAGGAGATCGCTTTGTCGGGCATGAGCGGCACGACGGACTCGCCGAAGCTGCACTTCGAAGTGCGCAAGAATTCCGCCCCGGTCGACCCCTCTGGTTACCTCGAATAGTCCGGCTGTCTCGAATAGAAGAAGAAAGCGATTTTTGCGGGCCGTCTGACCTCCAGTCCGGCCCGCCGGCTCAGCCCGTTCCGCAAGGAGCGGGCTTTTTCAGTTGCTGCAAAGCCCGCCCGCGCGGGTCACAGTTGATCACGGAGCGTGTCGGCGATCATCTCCTCGATGCTGCTGGCCTTTACGCCCAGAAGCGCCTCAGTCTCGGAGGCATCAACCAGCAGAGGTCTCTCGAAGAGGTAACTCATCTCGATGGCCTCATGCATGCCCAGGGATTCGATCTCAGGGACGGAATAGGAACGTGTCCCTGAAACCTCTCGTGCGAGCATCGCCGCGGTTTTCTGGATGAGCTCCCTGGGTGAGGCGTATTGCGAGGGAACGTGAAACGCGCGTCCCCATTCGCCCTTGTAGCGGGCCGCCGCGACCAGCGTCCTCGCGACGTCCCTGGTGAAGGTCCAGGCATGGGTTGCGTCGAGGTCTCCGATGAAGGCGACAGGCTTGCCCTCGATGATGGCGGGCAGCGCAATCAGTGAGAAGTAGCTGATCGCGCCATGTCCGAGATAGTCGCTGGAGCGTATTTCGATCGCCGGTACATCGGCACGGACCGCCCGCTGCCACATGATCGCCCTGGCGGTTCCCTTCCTCGACGTCGGATCCAGGGGCAGGTCGGAGCGAAGCGGGCTATCGGCATTTTCCCCATAGCCATAGAGGTTTCCGAGCACGATGAGCTTGGCGCCGACCGCTTCGGCCGCGCGCACGGTGCCGTCGATGATGGGGAAAAAGTCGGTCGGCCACCGATGATATGCGGCCATGGCACACATGAAGATGGCATCGGCGCCTCGGCAGATACGTGACAGTTCAGAGGCATCGGTGGCGTCGGCCTGTATGGTCCGCACGTTCGGCAACGCGTTCGAGCCGACGCTTCGGCTTGTGAGAACGACATCATGCCCTTCCTCACCAAGAAGGCGCGCGGTCTCGCGTCCAACCGGGCCTGCGCCGACAACAACATAGAAACTCATGGCAACCTCTCTTCCGAGTTTGATGGAGAGGCGTGCGTACAGGGTCGCGGCATTGAAAATCGCGCGGGAATTGCCAAATCTTGAACAGGTTTCGCCATGAATCGAGAGTGCATGCGTCCACAATTTGCTTCGGCCCGATCCCCATCCGACGTAGCAATGATCGCCCGGCACATCGAGGCAGGTGTCCATCGTCTGCCGCGGGCGCCGCACCATCGCGTCATGGTGCATGCAAGCGCGGCGACACGCTCCTACTGCAATCAAGTTGGGCGCTATTTCGTCAGGCGCGCCGGCGATATCGACCTGGTGCCGGCTGGCGAGGAGGGTGGTTTCGAGGCTGAAACCGCGTTCGACACGATCGAGATTGTCTTGCAGCCAGCCCTGATGGAAAGGGTGGCGGCGGAACTTGGCGGCAGGGCGCTGGTATCGCGGCTCGACACACGCCATCTGCTTCGCGACCAGCGCATCGAGCATCTCGCTCGCGCGCTCCGGAGCGATCTCGATGCGGGTGCACCAAGCGGCTCCCTGTTTGCCGACAGCATTGGCGCCGCGCTGGCGGTCAGGCTGCTTGGTGTCGACGATATTGACGTCGAACGGACGAACCGCTTGTCGGATACCCAGCTCAAGCGCGTCCTGGAGCACATTGAGGCGGCTCTCCACGAGCCGCTCTCGGTCCATCGACTCGCCCGGGTAGCCGGCGCGAGCAGCTCGCATCTGCGGACATGGTTCAAGGTGGCGACGGGCGTCACCCTGCATCGCTACGTGTTGCGACGCCGGGTCGAACGCGCTCGTGCCCTGCTGCAGCAGGGCGATCTCAGCACCAGCGAGGTCGCGGAATTGGCGGGCTTCGCACACCAGTCACATCTGGCGCATTGGATGCGCCGCGAGATTGGCCAAACGCCGCGCGACGTGCGACGGGCGCGACGCCTCAATCCTTGAGCGGCTTGCCGAGCCGGCCGGCCAGATCCTGCGTGAACTGCCAGGCGACGCGGCCCGAGCGGCTGCCGCGCGTCGTCGCCCATTCCAGCGCTTCCGCGCGCAGCTGCTCTGGGTCGATGTCGAGGCCATGATGGCTGGCATAGCCATTGATCATCTCGAGATACTCGTCCTGCGAGCATTTGTGGAAGCCGAGCCAAAGCCCGAACCGGTCGGAGAGCGAGACCTTCTCTTCGACCGCCTCGGACGGATTGATGGCGGTCGAGCGCTCATTGTCAATCATGTCGCGCGGCAACAAATGGCGGCGGTTCGAGGTGGCGTAGAAGATGACATTGGCCGGACGGCCCTCGACGCCGCCTTCGAGTGCCGCCTTCAAAGACTTGTAGGACGTGTCGTCATGATCGAAGGACAGGTCGTCGCAAAACAGGATGACGCGGAAGGGCGAGGCCTTCAGCAGACCCATCAGCTTGGGCAGCGTATCGATATCCTCGCGGTGGATCTCGATCAGCTTGAGCGGCAGGTCGGATTTGGCCTTGGCGTTGATCTCGGCATGCACGGCCTTGACCAGCGACGATTTGCCCATGCCGCGCGCGCCCCACAACAGGACGTTGTTGGCGGCAAAGCCGGCGGCGAAGCGCTCGGTGTTGTCGACAAGGATGTCGCGGACACGGTCGACGCCGCGGATCAGCCCAATGTCGACGCGGTTGACCTTGCGCACCGGCTCCAGATAGCCGGGGTCGGCCTGCCAGACGAAACAGTCGGCCTCGCCGAGGTCGGTTTCAGGCACCGGCGGCGGGGCGAGGCGGCCGACAGCCTCGATCAGGCGGTCAAGTTTCTTGTTGAGGGCGTCGATGGTGCTGTCGGTCATTTCAGGTCTTTTGGCTCGTTTCCTGGGGCGGGCAGGTCGGACACGTTCGAATCCGTCGGGTTCGAAACCGGTCCCAACCTTTTGTTCGAGCGTGATCTTTTCGGTAAACCGGCTCTCGCATTTCGCGATCATGCTCTAACACGGGCGAACAGGCCGGAAAAGCAGCCGATTTGGTCGGTCGCGCAGTTGCATTGACAACTTTACCGACTATATTCCGGCCAAATTTCAAGGGGTCGCCAAACTCCGCAGGACGGTTGGCGGCTGTTTTCAAAATTCAGGAGTACCTCGATGTTCGTGACACCGGCATACGCCCAAGGCATTGGCGGCGCCTCTCCCGATATGTTCATCAGCATTTTGCCGTTTGTCCTGATTTTTGTGATCATGTATTTTCTGATCATCCGCCCGCAGCGCACGCAGCTGAAGAAGCGCGGCGAGATGCTGGCGGCGGTCCGCCGCGGCGACACGGTCGTCACCGGCGGTGGTTTCGTCGGCAAGGTGACGAAGGTGATCGACGACAACGAGCTCGAGATCGACCTTGGTGGTGGCACCAAGGTGACGGCGCTGCGCTCGACGATCGCCGATGTGCGCGTCAAGGGCGAACCGGTGGCCAACCAGAACGCCAAGAAATAACCCAATTCAAGGCGGAGCGATCCGCGGACACGCTCTGACGGACGACGCCATATGCTGTATTTTTCGCGCTTCAAGATGATCCTGATCTGGGTGGCCGTCGCCATCACAGTGATCCTCGCCGCGCCCAATCTGTTCCCCGCCAGCACGTTGGCCCAGCTGCCGAGCTGGGTGCCGAAGCGGCAGATGACGCTCGGCCTCGACCTGCAGGGCGGTTCGCACATCCTGCTGGAGATGAACCAGAACGATCTGATCAAGGATCGGCTGGAGACGACGCGCGACGAAATCCGCACGCTGCTGCGTGACGCCAAGATCGGCTATACCGGCCTTGCCGGCACCGGGCGGACCTTGCAGGTCCGCATCACGGACCCGGCCCAGCTCGACGCCGCGAAGAAGGCGTTGAAGACCTTGACCGATCCTGTCGCCGCCGGCCTGTTCAGTGGCGGCTCCATCCAGGAAATGTCGCTGGATGATTCCGAGCCGGGCCTGCTCAAATTCACCGTCACCGATGCCGGTATCAAATACCGCACATCGACTGCATTGGCGCAGTCGATCGAAGTGGTCGAGCGCCGCGTCAACGAACTCGGCACCACCGAGCCTATCGTGCAGCGGCAAGGCGACGACCGCATCCTTGTCCAGGTACCGGGCCTGCAGGATCCGCAGCGGCTGAAGGAAATCCTCGGCCAGACCGCGAAGCTGACTTTCCAGATGGTCGACCAATCGATGCCGGTGCAGGACGCGCTCAAGGGGCGCCCGCCCGCCGGTTCCACGGTGCTCTATTCCCAGGACGACCCGCCGGTTCCGTATCTGATCGAAAACCGCGTCATCGTTTCGGGCGAAAACCTCGTCGACGCGCAGGCGACCTACAATTCGCAGAACAACGAGCCGGTGGTCTCGTTCCGCTTCGATTCGAAGGGCGCTGCCCGCTTCGGCCAGGCGACCTCGCAGAATGTCGGCAAGCTCTTCGCCATCATCCTCGACAACCAGGTGATCTCGGCGCCGCAGATTCGTGAACCGATCCTCGGCGGGACCGGCCAGATATCAGGCAATTTCACCGCCCAGAGCGCCAACGATCTCGCCGTGCTTTTGCGAGCGGGTGCGCTGCCGGCCACATTGACGGTCATCGAGGAACGCACTGTCGGCCCAGGCCTTGGCCAGGATTCGATCCATGCCGGCAAGGTCGCCGGTATCATCGGTTCGATCCTCGTCGTCGCCTTCATGTTCGTCGCCTATGGCTTCCTCGGTTTCCTCGCCAACATCGCGCTGGCGGTGCACGTGGCGATGATCGTTGGGCTGCTGTCGCTGCTTGGGGCGACGCTGACCTTGCCCGGTATTGCCGGTATCGTGCTGACCATCGGCATGGCGGTCGATTCCAACGTGCTGATCTACGAACGCATCCGTGAAGAACGACGGGCCGGCCGCTCGGTGATCCAGGCGATCGACACCGGCTTCTCGAAGGCGCTGGCGACCATCGTCGATTCCAACGTCACCTCGCTGATCGCCACCGTGGTGCTGTTCTATCTCGGCACCGGTCCGGTGAAGGGCTTTGCCATCACCTACGCCATCGGTATCCTGACCACGGTCTTCACCGCTTTCACCTTCACGCGCCTGCTGGTGTCGATCTGGCTACGCCGCGCCCGTCCGAAGGAATTGCCGAAGGCCCCGGTGACCTTCATTCCGCCGGGCACCAAGATCCCCTTCATGGGTATCCGCCGCTGGACGTTCGCACTATCGAGCTTCCTGTCGGTGCTGTCCGTGGTGCTGTTCATGACGGTCGATATCAATTACGGCATCGACTTCAAGGGCGGCTCGATGATCGAGGTGAAGTCCAAGAGCGGCGATGCCAATCTCGGCGATATCCGCGCCAGGCTGATGGAGCTCAATATCGGCGAAGTGCAGGTGCAGCAGTTCGGCGCGCCGAATGACGTGCTGATCCGTGTCGGCACGCAGGATGGCGGCGAGAATGCCGAGCAGACGGTCATCGACAAGGTGCGCGGCGAGCTTCAGGACCAGTATGATTTCCGCCGCGTCGAAGTGGTGGGACCGACGGTTTCCGGTGAACTGGCCAAGCAAGGCACCATCGCCATGCTGGTCGCGCTGGTCGGCATCCTGGTCTATGTGTGGTTCCGTTTCGAGTGGCAATTCGCGGTCGGCGCCATCGTGGCGACTGTGCACGATGTGGTCATGACGCTCGGTTTCTTCGTCATCACCGGGCTCGAATTCAACCAGTCGTCGCTGGCGGCGATCCTGACCATCATCGGCTATTCGCTGAACGACACGATCGTGGTCTATGACCGCGTCCGAGAAGATCTGCGAAAATACAAGCGAATGCCGCTGCCGCAGCTGTTGAACAACGCCATCAACGAGACGCTGTCGCGAACGACGCTGACCTCGGTGACGACGATCCTGGCATTGCTGGCGCTGGTGTTGTTCGGCGGCGAAGTCATCCGCTCCTTCACCATGGCGATGCTGTTCGGCGTCGTGTTCGGCACCTATTCGTCGATCTTCATCGCCGCACCGCTGCTGATCCTGTTCAAGCTGCGCCCGCAGGCCTCGGCCGACGAGGAGAAGCCGGTCAACGGCGGCAAGGCGGTCGCGACCTGACGCGCGGCCCCGAAGGGGTAACAACAGTGGTGACCGGCAAAGGCATCGTCATCCGCGAGGCGCATTTCCCCGGCCGCGCGCCGATCGAGGCTTATGGCAATGGCGGGTTCCGCTTTGCCGACATGTCGCATCGCGGCTCGCTGCTGTGCCTGCCATCCGGCATCCATGGTTGGGAGCCGGCGGACGCTTCAGCGCTGGCGGTGGCGGATTTCGAAAAACTGCTGGCCGAAGCCGATAAGGTCGAGATCCTGCTGGTCGGCATGGGCAAGGATTTGAGGCCATTGCCGGCGGCGCTGCGAGCGGCGCTGAAAGAGGCGGGCATTGCGTCCGACCCGATGTCGACCGGGGCTGCGGTGCGGACCTACAATGTCCTTCTGGCGGAAGACCGCGCCGTGGCCGCAGCGCTCATCGCCGTCGATTGATATGTCCCAAAATGCCAAAATCGTCATGGACGCGGTGCGCGCCGCCGACCATGACCGCTATTTGACGGCACTCTACGCGCCGGCCGAAAAGCGCGACGCGCTGTTTTCGCTTTACGCTTTCAATGCCGAAATCGCCGGCATCCGTGATCGCATCCATGAAGCGTTGCCGGGCGAGGTGCGGCTGCAATGGTGGCGTGACCTCATCGCCGTCGACAATGATGATGCAGCCATCGGCCATCCCGTCGCCGACGCGCTGAAGGCGACAATTTCCGCCCACCGCCTCCCCAAGCTGGCATTCGACAACATGCTCGAAGCGCGCATCTTCGATCTTTATGACGACCCGATGCCGTCGCGCACCGACCTGGAAGGCTATTGCGGCGAGACGGCGGCCGCGCTCATCCAGCTTGCGGCGATGGTGCTCGATCCCGTCGAGGCGCCCCGCTTCGCCGAATTGGCGGGCAGGGCGGGCTGCGCGCAGGCCATGACCGGCCTCCTGCTTCTGTTGCCGCTGCACCGCAAGCGCGGGCAGTGTTTTGTCCCGGCCGACATTCTGGCGGCGGCGGGATCGACGTCGGAAGAGTTTGTTGCCGGCGATGGCGGGCCTGGGGCGCGGCGCGCCGTGGCGGCGATGATAGCGTTGGCGCGCGAACACCTTTCGGCTTTCGAGGGGGGCGCCGCAGCCCTGCCGGTGGCCTTGCATCCGGCATTCCTGCCGCTGGCACTGTCGCGTGCCTATCTCGACAAGATGGAAGGCTCGCGCCAATCGCCGCTCGACGGCGTCGCGCGGCTGTCCGCCTTGCGCCGGCATTGGCTGCTGTTGCGGCGAGCGAGCAAGGGCTGGCCGGCACTTTGACGTAAACGTCAATCGTGCTAAGGATTCGGCAGCGCCGGGAACTGTCGCCGGAGATGACAGGCCGGCCCGGAGGAAATCCATGAGCTTGCCCGTTCTGGTCGCGATCGTCGTCCTTGGCATTGCGCTGTCGGTCGCCGCGGTGCATTTCACCGGCGGCAGCAAGACTGCCACGCTGACCGACCCCGATCAGGCGTTGCACCGTTTCGCCGAGGATTTTCCCGACGAGATGGTTGCAACAGTTCGCCTCACGGCGGACGCCAAAACGGCATTTCTGGACCTTGGACGAGGGCGCACCGGCATCGTCCACAGCATTGGCGACTGCTTTTTGACGCGTATCGTCATGGCTGCGGACGTCTCGGTGTCCAGGTCCGAGGAGACGAACACAATTCAATTGCGGTTGACGGACTTCACCTGGAAGGGCGGCCGTTTCCGCTTCGCCAATGCCGGCGATGCGCAGGGGACTGTCAGGAATTCCGTGTGCGGGCGGGCTGTTGAACATTATGCAGCCATTGCCCTGATGAAGCGCTCGCCGAAGATGACAGCGAATTGGGCCTTGGCCATGGTCCACTCACGTGGCGGCATTTTCCACTCTTTCTCGGATCGGTTCAAGATCAGATAGAGCAGCTTGGTCGCCGCGTCGTCGCTGGGGAAATGGCCCCTGGCCCTGACAGCCCGTCGAAGTTTCGAGTTCAACGCCTCTATTGAGTTCGTCGTGTAAATGATCCGGCGGACGTCGTCAGGGAACGCGAAGAATGGAATGACCTCGGCCCAGGCGCGCCGCCAGCTCTGGCCGATGGCGGGATAGCGCAGGCCCCAGGGGCCGGCCTCGAACGCCGCCAGCGCCTTTTCGGCGGCATCGGCATCGACGGCGCGGTAGATTTCCTTGAGTGCGCCGGCGAGGCTCTTGCGATCTTTCCAGGACACGAAGTCCATCGAGTTGCGCAGCAGATGGACTATGCACGTCTGGACGATCGCCTCCGGGAACACAGCGGTGATCGCGTCCGGGAAGCCTTTCAGGCCATCGACGACGGCCAGAAGGATATCCTCCGTGCCGCGGTTCTTGAGCTCGTTCATCACCCGCAGCCAGAACTTGGCGCCTTCATTCTGCTCGAGCCACAGGCCCAGCACCTCCTTTGCACCATCGGCGCGCACGCCCAGTGCGATGTGGATGGCCTTGTTGCGGACCATCCCTTCATCGCGGATCTTGACCCGGATCGCATCGAAGAAGACCAGCGGGTAAATCGGATCGAGCGGCCTTTGCTGCCAGGTGGCGACTTCGTCGAGCACGGCGTCCGTCACCGTTGAGATCAGGTCCGCAGACACATCGATGCCGTACAGATCGCGCAGGTGCCCGGTGATCTCCCGGGTGCTCATGCCACGCGCGTACATCGACACGATCTTGTCATCAAAGCCGGGAAAACGGCGCTGGTACTTGGCGATCAGTTGCGGATCGAAACTCGACTGGCGGTCACGCGGAACATCGATCTCCAGCTTGCCGGTCTCGGTCGTCACCGTCTTGCGGCCATAACCGTTGCGCGTGTTGCCAGCGTCTTCGCCGCTCGCCAGATGATGGTCCATCTCCGCGTTCAGCGCGCGCTCGGTCAGAGCCTTCTTGAGCGTATCCAGCAGGCCGCCCTGTTCGAAGGCAGCACTGGCTGCCCCGCCTGCCAGAAGCTGGTCGAGAAGATCATTCGGTATCGCAGGTTCTTTGCGTCGGGTCATAGTGGGAATCCTTTTTACCCATTATGCCCGCCCGCACACGGAATTCCTGACAGTCCCATGCGCAGGCCTTGCTAAAGGCTCTTGAAGCACGCCATGCCGCCAGGGAGGCCGCGTGATGGACAGCTATGATTTTCCGCAGGTCACCCAGCTGGCCATTCCGTTCTTCGTCGCTGCCATCCTGATCGAGCTCTGGCTGGTGCGCACCGGCCGCGCGAAGGGCTCGTTCGAGACGCGCGACACGCTGACCAGCCTGATGATGGGCACCGGCAATGTCGTCGCCGGGCTGCTGCTTGGCGTCGTCTCCTACTGGGCCCTGCTATGGCTGTGGCAGTTCCGCATCTTCAATCTCGGCCTGTCGGTCTGGGTGTTCCTGGCCGCCTTCCTGCTCGATGATCTGCGCTACTATGTCTATCACCGCATCGCGCACCGGGTGCGCTGGGTGTGGGCCGAGCACGTCAACCATCACTCAAGCCAGCACTACAATCTGTCGACGGCGCTCAGGCAGAGCTGGACGGGTCTGTTCACCTTCATGTTCGTGCTGCAGGCGCCGCTGGTGCTGCTCGGCTTTCACCCAGCGGTGATTGCCTTCACCTTCGGCTTCAACCTCGTCTGGCAGTTCTGGATCCACACCGAGACCATCGGCAAGATGTGGGGCTGGTTCGAATTCATCTTCAACACGCCCTCGCACCACCGCGTCCACCACGCCACCAATCCGCGCTATCTCGACGCCAACTATGCCGGCACGCTGATCATTTGGGATCGCATGTTCGGCACCTTCGTCGAGGAGCTGGAAGAAGACCGGCCGCGCTACGGCATCGTCAGGAATCTCGGTACCTTCAACCCGCTGAAAGTGGCGTTCCACGAATGGATCAGCATGTTCAGGGATGCCTTCGCGCCGGGGCTCTCGCTCGGCGATCGTATCAACTACCTGATCAAGCCGCCCGGCTGGAGCCATGACGGCTCGCGCGAAACCTCGAAGAGCCTGAAGGCCGCCTATGTCAGGCGAAATCCCAGCGAAGCGGGCAAGCCAGGGCTGCCTATGGCAGGTGCCGGGCCGGCGGAATAGCGTTACGCGCCTAATCGACCACCTTGAGCCGTACCCTTGAGCCGTCGGACAATTCGCTCAACCGGCGATGAATATCGGCCATCCCTACGAACTGCTCACGCACGGGAACCACAAACATGTTCTCGACATCGAATTTGCCCTCGGCAAAGGCGGGCAAGATGGTGAAGCCGTAGCATTCTCCTAACGTCGGCTTCTTGCCCGCAGCGTGAAGGCGTTCGACAAGCGGCGGAAGGAACCACTCATCAACCAGATCAGGAGCTGTCCTGATCATCTCCTCAAAGTCCCTCCTGCTGTTGGCTACCTGCTCGGCCAAGCCCGTCGCCGTGTCTAGGCAATGAACCGCGTTGTTCGGTCGCTCGACAAACATGCCTCCCACCATTGAGCAGACAAGTGGGGTCCACGGCTCTGGTAAAAGCCATGACCACGCTCTTGCTGCCGCCTGCGCGATATCCGGTTCAAGTTGGAACGCGATCTCCCGCCACCTGATCGCCATTGGAGCCTCCGCCATGAAGATAGAGCCCAGTGTTGGTTTTCGCTAAGGGCGACGAGCTTGGGTGGCCCACAAGGATGACAGCGAATAGAGCGTCTTCATGAAATCGAGGAGGAACTGATCATTGTAGGGACCTTCAGGGCCCAGCAAGGCAACGATCCTCTTGAGGCTTCGGACGCGGTTCTCATTGTAATTTTCATTTTCGTAAGCCAACATTCGCCGCCATGGGGTTGGCCGATCAGCGCCTCAAACGCCGGTATGTGAACCGCGCGTAGCTGTTGCCGGTTGTTGCATCTGATGTAGATGCTCCAGATAACCTCATAGTCGCAGATGAAAGCTTCATCGCTTTTCGGCAAATCCGGCGGTAAGACCCTGGGGCAGCCTGTCAGCCATAAATTATTCCGCTGCCTCGGCCCGCGCCGGCAGCCCCAGCCATTGCCGGCAATCGCCCAGCGCCCGCGAGGTGATGGCATGGCGCTTGGCGACCGTCTTGTCCTTGCCGCGCAGGCGCTTGCCTTCGATCTTCACCGCTTCCACCGGCGGGAACAGGCCGAAATTGACGTTCATCGGTTGGAAGGAGCGCTTGCCCGGCTCGTCGTCGGAAACGATGTGGCCGCCGGTGATGTGGTTGAGCAGCGCGCCGAAGGCCGTGGTGAGCGGCGGCAGCGAATGTGCGTGGCCGAGCCGCTCGGCGGCGGCGAAGCGGCCGGCGAGCAGGCCGATGGCGGCGCTTTCGACATAGCCTTCGCAGCCGGTGATCTGGCCGGCGAAGCGCAGGCCCGGGCGCGATTTCAGCTGCAGCGAGGCGTCGAGCAAGGTCGGCGAATTGATGTAGGTGTTGCGGTGCAGGCCCCCGAGGCGGGCGAAGTCGGCGTTCTCCAGGCCCGGAATGGTGCGGAAGACGCGGACCTGCTCGGCATGCTTCAGCTTGGTCTGGAAACCGACCATGTTGTAGAGTGTGCCCAGCGCATTGTCCTGCCGCAGCTGGACGACGGCATAGGCCTTGACTGTGGGGTTGTGCGCGTTGGTCAGGCCCATCGGCTTCATAGGCCCGTAGCGCAGCGTCTCGACGCCGCGTTCGGCCATGATCTCGATCGGCAGGCAGCCGTCGAAATAGGGCGTGCCTTCCCATTGCTTGAATTCGGTCTTCTGGCCGTCGACCAGCGCCTGCACGAAGGCAAGGTACTGCTCCTTGTCCATCGGACAGTTGATGTAGTCCTTGCCGGTGCCGCCGGGGCCGACCTTGTCGTAGCGCGACTGGAACCAGCAGGTGTCCATGTCGATCGTGTCGAAATGGATGATCGGCGCGATGGCGTCGAAGAAGGCGAGCGCATCGGCGCCGGTCGCTTCGGCGATCGACTGGGCAAGCGATGGCGCGGTCAGCGGTCCCGTGGCGACGATTGCCTGGTCCCAATCTGCAGGCGGCAGGCCAGGCACTTCCTCGCGCTGGATGGTGATCAGCGGGTGCGCCTCGAGCTTTTTCGTCACGGCCTCGGAGAAACCGTCGCGGTCGACAGCCAGAGCGCCGCCGGCCGGCACCTGGTTTGCGTCACCCGCGCTCATGATCAGCGAGCCGGCCAGCCGCATTTCGGCATGCAGCAGGCCGACCGCGTTGTTCTCGGCGTCATCGGAGCGGAAGGAATTGGAACAGACGAGTTCGGCCAGGCCATCGGTCTTGTGCGCGTCCGTGCCGCGAACCGGGCGCATTTCATGCAGCACGACGGAAACACCGGCCTGCGCGGCTTGCCATGCGGCTTCGGAACCGGCGAGACCGCCGCCGATGATGTGTATGGGATTTTTGCTCATGAGCGCCGGAATAATCGCTTGGGGCGGCGAATGCAATTGCCGTGCTTGGTGCGGGCAAACCGCAGATGGTGAACCAGGCGCTGGAAACAACAACACCCGCCGGGGGAGGAGGTCCGGCGGGTGTCGTTTTGGGGGTCGATCCTCGGGAGGAGGTGAAGATCGACCATATTCGTCATCGCCGGGGAGGAGGTCGGCTTTGACGAAATCTCTTTCGCGTCTTGAAAAGGGGCGAAACCCTTTGGAGCAAAATTCATTTTGCCCCGGAGAAACAACGCCCGCCGCGGGAGGAGGTGCGGCGGGCGCCGTTTGGTTGGCCAACCCTCGGGAGGAGGTGAAGGTTGGACCTATTCGTCATTGCCGGGGAGGAGGTCGGCTTTGACGAAATCTCTTTCGCGTTTTGAAAAGGGGCGAAACCCTTTGGAGCAAAATTCATTTGCCCCGGGAACAGCGCCCGCCGCGGGAGGAGGTGCGACGGGCGCCGTTTTGGTGGTCAACCCTCGGGAGGAGGATAAGGGCTGACCGTTCGCTGGAGGTCGGGGAGGAGGTCGACCCCAGCGAAATTCCCCTAGATCGCCCGACGGGCGATGATCTTGATTTCGTCGCGGACGATACCGAGATCATGCAGCTGGCGGTTCGAAAGGCGACCCAGCTCGGTAACCGTCTCGCGATATACGCGCCAGTTACGATAGTTGCGGATCAGGTTCATTGTCGTTCTCTTTTCGGAAACTTGTTCGGACCATTTGCGGTCCGAAGAATTAGACCGCCTTGCGAGCGACGTAAGGAATGTCGCTGCGGCTGATGCCGAGGTCGGTCAGTTCGCGGTTGCTCAGGCGGCTCAGCTCGGACACGGTGTCCCGGTAGCGGCGCCAGTTGCGATAGTTGCGGATCAGGTTCATGGTAGTTCTCGTTTCGTCTTTCTTGCGGATCATTCCGTTTGTGTACGAACTATAAGTAGGCGGGCTCATATCGATTTAAAAGCGCTATGGCTGCATGGCAGCAATGCAAATTGTGCAATGCAACATTAACGCGCCTTCACGGACCTGACACAAAGAAGCCAGAATCGGAAAGTGCCGTGACGTCAACGGTTTGGCTGGTTCGGCTAAAAAAACGACCTTGTGGGGGATGCAGGACATGGCGGGCTATTCGACACGGGTCAGATCCGACATTGCGCGGTGGCTCCAGGCAGGCCTGATCGACGCCGCGACGGCCGATGCCCTGACGCGTGACATCGAGGCGACTACGCGCAAAGCACTGAGCTTCGGTTCGATCCTGGCCATGATGGCGGCCCTGCTGTTCGGCGCGGCCATCCTGATCTTCGTCGCTGCCAACTGGGATGCCATTCCGCGGCTAGCGCGGGTCGCGGCGCTGTTTGCCATCATCCTTGGCGGTTATGTCGGCGGCGCGGTGCTGAAGACGCGCGACCACGCGGCGATCGGCGAAGCGCTGTGGATCGTGGCTGCCGCTGCATTCGGCGGTTCGATCGCGCTGATCGGCCAGATGTACCATCTGTCTGGCGACGAGGCTTCCGCGCTCGTCACCTGGGGCGCCGGTACGGCGTTGGCGGCGATCGCGCTCCGGTCGAACCCGCTGACCGTCGCTTCGGTCGGCATCGCCGACGCCTGGCTGTTCCTGAAGGGGTTCGATTATTACAGCCGCAGCGCGTTTCCACATGCCTTCGTCGTCATGGCGATCGTGCTGTTCGCCGTCTCGTTCTGGACCCGCAGCCAGGCCGCACGGCATCTGATCATCCTGTCGCTGCTCTTCTATCTCGTGCTGCTGGCCGGGAATCACGCGACGCTGCCGGTGGCGATCCCCCTGGTCATTGCGTCCGCCGTGCTCTTTGCGGCTGCTGTCTTTGCACCGGAACCTGTCGACAGGATCGTTCAGCTCGGCGGCCGGTTGCCCCTGCACGCGCTGCTCGGCTTCCTTACCGGGCTGGCCATCATCCAGTTCGAACTCGCCGACGAAAGCACCTACAATAGCGGTTTCGGCATTGCCTCGGTCGTCGCGCTGGCCGGCATCGTCGCCGCCATCGTGCTGGCTGGACGGGAGAGCCGGGGCCTGCGCTGGCTTGCCTATCTCGGCTTCGCCTTCGAGCTAGCCATCATCTATGTCGTTACCTTGCAGTCGATGCTCGACACGGCCGGCTTCTTCCTTGCTGCCGCGGTGCTGCTCGGCATCCTGGCGATCATCATCATCCGCGTCGAAAAACGCATGAAGGGCCCGGCAACGGGGGGAGCCACGGCATGATGACCGGAAAGAGGCTTGTTATCTCGGCGCTGGTGCTGGCGCTCGTCCAGATCGGGTTCCTGAGCTGGATCATCGCCGGCCGGGCGGCGATCCTGCGCAACGGCAAGGAAGTGCTCTTGAAGATCGAACCTGTCGATCCGCGCGATCTGCTGCGCGGCGACTATATCATCCTCGGCTATGACATTTCGCGCATACCAGTGAAGATGATCGCCAACATTCCCGCCGGCAAGTTCTCCAGCGACGACACTTCGATCGTCGTGCGCCTGAAAAAGGGCGCCGACGGTTATTGGACACCGACCACCGCCTGGTTCGGCAAGGCGCCGACGCCGGCCGCGGCCGACGAGGCCGATATTGCAGGCCATGTCGCCGAAGGCTGGGATCTGCGCAGCGAGGGCATGACTATCGCGCCGGACTACGGCATCGAGCGGTTCTACCTGCCGGAAGGCGAGGGGATGGCGATCCAGGATGACATGCGGGTGCGCCCGTTCGGGATAAGGCTTGCCCTTGCCAGCGACGGCACCGCGCAGATCAAGGCGCTGGTGGACGGCGACAAGACGCTGTTCGAGGAGCCGCTATATTAATAACGATGGATCCCGGTCATCGGTGCGAATCGAGAGACCAGAACCCCCTAAATCAAGTGTAAGGTCTTTGCCGTACAGGCGTTGCGGCAGCGCGGCAGTCGTACCCCACTGGGGAGCCCGTGTGTGCCATTATACGAAATAGCCAAACAGATTTTTCGCAAGAAAGTTCATTGACTCAGGGATGGAGAACTCCACTGATCAACTCCGGACCTTACTCGTCTCGGCGACGATTTTGGGATAGGGACCAGTCGATATTGTGTAACTAAAGTCTGCTACGCCTTTTTCCTGCTTGTGTATCGAGGGGCTGCGCACAACCCAGTCATACGCGCCAGACACCATGCAGCGATCGTTTGCACAGGTGACCGCAATGCTGTCATTGCGGACGTTGTATATGCGTTCAGGCCATCGCCGGTAATAGTTCCTCTTGTCCTGAAGGATCGAACTCAGGTTCGTCAACTTGCCATAATAGTCGACTGTGCGAGCGTAGGACGCCTGAACTTGAGCAAGAGCGAAATCGTCGTTGTCGCCATGATGCTCGATCAGATCCTTGACGAAAGCGACCGCAGCGCTCTCCGCCTGTTGCCTTGCGTCGGGCGCAGGCAGCGGCACGGGCGCAGGATCTGGCCTCGTCGACACCTGCAATGTATCCGCGGGCGATTGGTTCGCTGCGACATTGGTCACACGCAACTCTGCCATTTCGCTGGCCGATAGGTATCTTATGTCATGCTTGTCAAAGCTCGAAGCCAATTCAATCAGTTCGGGGTCCACTCCCATCTCGACTACATAGGATGTGATTGCGGCCGTTCCGAGCTGGACACGGGCCTTGGCTTCTTCTCTGGACATCCCGTCAGTCCATTTCAACCAAGCCCGATGAATGCCGATAGAATCTGGTTCGGCAACACGGTGGACGCCACCCAAGAAGGCCAGTGAGCAGGCTGAGGCGCACTGCAGTTGGCGAAGCTGAAGCGTATCCAACCCTGCCGCGCGGATCATACGCCCCAACCGAAGCGCGCTGCCGACGTTGCCGCCGGGGGAGTTGAATACGATCCTCCGGGCGCCGCTGCTCACAACCGCGTTGCTAAAGGCGTTCAGGGGTTCATTGTCTTTGAACTCGCCGGACACAACAAGAAACGGCTGCTGCCCTGGAGACGAAACAGCCGTGTACTCTAGGGCCTCAACCTTACATGTTGCTGCCGCGACAATTGACCCTACCGCCAGAACTAGAGAAACTACGCGCACAGCTCGACAGAGCCCCAACCTGCCCGCTGCAAGTAAGAACCTGTCAACGAACTATTTCAAGGGTCTTCCTTGAAAGTTGGATTTCATTCGGAGCAGTCATTGGCCGAAAAAATTGGTGCGGATGAAGGGACTCGAACCCCCACGCCTTTCGGCACTGGAACCTAAATCCAGGGCGTCTACCAGTTCCGCCACATCCGCATCGTCCGGCAATCCCATGTAGCCATCATTCTGTCAATGTCAGAGACGAGATGTCGGCCAGGGCCGAAACGTTGGTTATTCGCCTAAGCGCGAAGACTGTTGAAAATTAGGCTCGCCTGTGACAAAAGGCGTGTCAAATGTGACGGGACGCGACGATCCGCTTCTACAGAATGTGATAAGAAGTAGGAAAAACAAGAACTTATTCACATTTTGGAACGCAGTTTGGGGGAGTTTGAGCCGTAATTTCGGTCAAATCGCCAGGTTCCGTACCAAAAGCCATTCCCGGCAAGAATATACCGGCAGGCTGTAAACGGCAGAGGCCGTGGCAGTCTCATTGGTGAAAACAAAGGTTTTACGATGCAGGTCACCGAAACGCTTAATTCCGGTCTCAAGCGCGAGATCAAGATCACCGTGCCGGCCGGTGACATGGAAGCCAAGCTGATGGCGAGGCTCTCGGACGCGCGCAACAAGGTTCGCATCAACGGCTTCCGGCCGGGCAAGGTGCCGGTGCAGCACCTGCGCAAGGTCTATGGCAAGTCGTTCATGGCCGAAGTGGTCAACGAGATCCTCAACGACTCCACCCGTTCGATCATTACGGGCCGCGGCGAAAAGGCCGCCATGCAGCCCGAAGTCATCATGACCGAGGACGAGAAGGAAGCCGAGAAGATCCTGGCCGGCGGTACCGACTTCGAGTTCCGCCTCAACTATGAGGTCATCCCGGCGATCGAGATCAAGGATTTCTCCGACATCAAGGTGACGCGTCAGGTGTTCGACGTGCCTGAGGCCGAGATCGACGACCAGGTCAAGCGCGTTGCCGAATCGGCACGCAGCTATGAGCCGAAGACCGGCAAGGCCGCCGAAGGCGACCGTGTCAGCATCGATTATGTCGGCAAGATCGACGGCGAGGCCTTTGCCGGCGGCGCCGGCACCGACCAGCCGTTGGTACTGGGCTCCAAGGAATTCATTCCTGGCTTCGAGGATCAGCTTATCGGCACCAAGGCCGGTGACGAAAAGCAGGTCACCGTGACCTTCCCGGAAAACTACCAGGCGGCACATCTGGCCGGCAAGGAAGCCACGTTCGACGTCACCGTCAAGGAAGTGTCGAAGCCGGGCGAGCTGGAAATCAACGACGAGACCGCCAAGAACCTTGGCCTGGAATCGCTGGAGCGCCTGCGTGAGATCGTGCGCGGCCAGATCGAGAACCAGTTCGGCTCGATGACACGCCAGAAGGTCAAGCGCCAGCTGCTCGACCAGCTCGATGCCGCCTATTCGTTCGAGGCGCCATCGAAGCTCATCGAGGCCGAGTTCAACAACATCTGGGCTCAGGTCACCCGCGACCTGGAAGCCGCCGGCCGCACCTTCGCCGACGAAGAGACGACCGAAGAAGAAGCCCGCGCCGAATATCTGCGTCTTGCCGAACGCCGTGTGCGTCTCGGCCTGGTGCTGGCGGAGATCGGCGAGAAGGCCGGTGTCACCGTATCGGACGAGGAATTGCAGCGTGGCCTGTTCGAGCAGGTTCGCCGCTTCCCGGCCAACCAGCAGCAGGAAGCTTTCGAGTTCTACCGCAGCAACCCCGAGGCGCTGAACGCGCTGCGCGCACCAATGTTCGAGGAGAAGGTGGTTGACCACCTGCTCGGCCAGATCTCGGTCACCGACGTCAAGGTCAGCAAGGAAGAGCTGATGGCCGACGACGAGGACGCGGAAACCACGACCAAGGCCAAGCCGGCGAAAAAGGCCGCGGCCAAGAAGGCTGAAGCCAGGGCGGGCGACGAGGCGGAAGAGCCGAAGAAGAAGGCCGCGCCGAAGAAAAAAGCCGCCAAGGACGCCGAATAAGTTCCCGCATTTGATGGAATCGACGAAGGCCGCCCTTGAGGCGGCCTTTTTCGTTGCGAAACTGCAACAGCCGATTCGCTTTGCGGGAAATGGCACTTGGCGATACCTGGCGTTGATCATTATCTGCGCTGCTGTTGCAAACCGTGTGGTTCCTGGAGGGGGCGTTGAGCCTATTCTTCGAAAAGGTGCGTCCCGTCGCCCTGGCGCTCGTTCTGGCCTTCGCCTGCGATGTTGCCCAGGCCGGCGCGCTTGCCGGCGAGTGGCGCTTCGGTACGGACGACGATGGCCTTGTCACCGCTTCGCTTCATGGCACCAACAAGCTGATCACGGGTGGCGGTGCCTTGAGTTACAGCCCGGTGTTGACCATTGCCTGCCGGGCAGACGGCGAACCGCGCTGGACCGAATGGCTGCAGTTGAATGACGGGGTTTCGGCCAGCCGCAAGATCACCATGTCGGTCGCCGTCGACGGCGGCGGCAAGTTCGACGAGAGTTGGTCGGTCGGGTCGCGCGGCCGAATGCTGGTGCGCGACGGTGCCGACGGCATCAAGCGCCTTTTTCCCGCAAGCCGGCTGTCGCTTTCCTGGCGGTTCGGCTTGTTGTCAGGCCGCGGCCAGGCGGATTTCGACCTTGCTGGGCTCGAAGAGGCGGTCGAGCAGATCGCCGGAAGCTGCCGGACCAAGCCGCCTTGAGCGCGGCCGGGTTCTAAACCTTCGCAATGCTTGGCTTTTTCTACCCGCCGCCTGAATTCCATGGTATGTTGGTACCGCAATTCCACTGGGGAGAGATATTCTGCCCAGGCGCGATCGTCCGAGGCATAAATGGCGATCAGGGAGGAAATGCCATGCGTGCTATAGCGTTTTTCGCTGGGGTGTCCGTTACGATCTTCATCGCGCATCCGTCGCAGGCACAGGATGCCGCGGCTGGCGAGAAGGTCTTCACCAAATGCCAAGTCTGCCACATCGCAAACGAGGACAAGAACAAGATCGGTCCATCGCTGCACGGCGTCATCGGCCGCACGGCCGGTACGCATCCGGATTTTAAATACTCCGATGCCATGGTTGCTGCCGGCAAATCCGGCGTCAAATGGGACGAGCCAACGCTGACGACCTACCTTCATGATCCCAAGGCCATGGTCAAAGGCACCAAAATGACGTTTCCCGGACTCAAGAACGATGCGGACGTGGCCAACGTCATTGCCTATCTGAAAACGTTCTCCAAGTGACCTGGCTCCCTCGCCATCCATCGGTGGTCGTCCGAGATGTCGACTAGGGAAAGCCGCCTCAAGGATACCTCCATCCGCCTCTCGGAAGCGACGGCGGCCGATTTCTTCGCGCTTTTGAAGCCGCGGGTCATGGCGCTTGCCGTATTCACCGCTTTCGTCGGCCTGATGGTGGCGCCCGGCGCGATGAATCCGGTCATCGCCTTGATCGCAATCGGTGCGATTGCGATCGGAGCAGGAGCGGCGGGGGCCCTGAACATGTGGTACGACGCGGACATCGACGCGCTGATGTCACGCACGTCAAAACGGCCGGTTCCGTCGGGCCGCGTCACGCCGGGCGAAGCTCTCGGCTTCGGCCTTGTGCTTTCCGCGCTTTCGGTCATGACACTCGGCGTACTGGTAGGCTGGCTTGCCGCATCGCTGCTGGCCTTCACCATCTTCTTCTACATCGTCATCTACACGATGTGGCTGAAGCGCTCGACGCCGCAGAACATCGTCATCGGCGGCGCGGCTGGTGCCCTTCCTCCTGTCATTGGCTGGGCGGCCGCAACTGGCGCCATCGGCATCGAAAGCCTCATCCTGTTTCTGATCATCTTTCTGTGGACGCCGCCGCATTTCTGGGCGCTGGCGCTGTTCAAGGTTGGCGACTACGCCGCTGCCGGCATTCCGATGATGCCGAATGTGGCCGGCCCTGCTTCGACGCGTAGGCAAATCCTCGCCTATGCCTTGCTTCTGGCGCCGGTCGGCGTGCTGCCTTGGTTCTTCGGATTCGCCAGCGGCTACTACGGAATCGCTTCGGTCGCATTGGGCGCCGGTTTCATCTGGCATTCCTGGAAGGTTCTGGCGGCTTCTGAAACGGAGTTGAAACCCGCCAAGGCGCTGTTTGCCTATTCGATCCTCTATCTTTTCGCGATCTTCGCCGCGCTGCTTGCCGACACCATTGCCATGCGCGTGCTGATCTCAGCCGGGGCCTGAGCGCAGATCGCCATCCGCGAACCGCTCTGGCCGGTCGGCGAGTGCTTTGCCGAAGACCCAGCAGTGCTGTCACGATGGCAGCGCACAGAATCCCAGCAACAGCAGAATGATTATGCCAAGGCCGAGTATGAGAAGCGTCCTTGCGTCCATGACCTTCGCATTCGACCCAGTGCATGGTCCTGAACATCGGGATCGACTCTGCTGCGCCGATCTCCGGTTCGCAAAGGATCATGCGCCAATCCAAGTGCTCCAGCGTGTTTACGTGTCCAAAAAAGAGACACGCGGCGCAGCGTGCGCATATCGAAGAAGGGTTTCCAGAGCCAGCCGTGCAGCCCAACAACGGGCGACAAGTCCCTCACAAGAGAGTATATTGGTGGCGGTGCAGGTCGCGGTTTTGCGTGGCCAGTCACGCAGACGGCAGCACCGCTAAATCGCGACCTTTCCGGACCCAGTCTGGAGGAACGGTCATGGCAAGTTTTCATGTGATAGCAGGCGCCAGCGAGACGCTGGAACATACCAAAATTCGAAAAATCGCTGTTTCCGACCTTTTTGACGCGCTCAGGCGGGGCGTCGATGATTTCATGGTTAAACCGTCGCATATCGTCTTTCTCTGCCTGATCTATCCGCTCGTGGGCGTCGTGCTCGCCGCATGGACTTCGGGCGCCAATGCTTTGCCGTTGTTGTTTCCGCTGGTTTCTGGCTTTGCGCTGGTTGGCCCCTTCGCGGCGATAGGCCTCTATGAAATCAGCCGTAGACGGGAAGCCGGGCTCGACACCTCCTGGAGGCACGCTTTCGAGGTCAGGAATTCTCCGGCGCTGCCGGCCATCGCGGCGGTCGGGATCATGCTGTTTGCAATCTTCATCACGTGGCTTTTGACGGCGAAGATATTCTACGAATATCTTTTCGGCCCGGCTCCGCCGGAATCGATATCCAGCTTCATCAACGCGATATTTGCCACCGGACGTGGCTGGACGCTGATCATATTGGGGCACGCCATCGGCTTTGTCTTTGCCGTGGTGGTGTTGTGCACGACGGTCGTCGCCTTCCCATTGTTGCTCGACCGCGATGTCGGCGCCTATGAAGCGATCCACACCTCGGTTCGCGTGGTCCTGGCGAACCCGATCGTGATGGCTGTCTGGGGACTGATCGTCGCCGTCGGCCTGATCATCGGCTCGCTGCCGGTGTTCGTCGGGCTCGCCGTCGTGTTGCCGATCCTCGGCCACGCCACCTGGCATGTCTACCGCAAGGTTGTGGAATCGCCCGCCAGACCGACGAGTTGAGGACGTTTTTGCTTCACCGCACCGGCCAGAGCGTTTTACCGTTTCACGGAAACGGTAAAACGCTCTATCCGTTTGTTTTAACGCAATTCCCACGGGAAAGCGCTACGCGCTTTCCCGGGGAAAACCGATCACACTTTTCCTGGAATTGCTCGGCATGCCGGTGCGAGCTTGATCGAAGCCGTCAGTAGGCCCGGTGACTGAAGCGGGCGCGGTATGCGCCCATGGTCAAGTTGCGGAAATCCTCGCCGCTGACATGCACCAGCGTTCTGTGGTCGCCGCCTTCGAAGTAGATGTCGGCGGCATCGCCGAGGCTGTCATCGACAATCACTGGCACATCGTAAGGTGCGCCGATCGGCGGAACGGCGCCGGTGTCGCAATCAGCGAAGAGCGAAGTCACCTCGTCTTCGGAGGCTAGTCCGAGACGCTTGTCCATGACGTCCTGCAATGTGCCGAGCTCGATCCTGTGCGTGCTTGGAACCACGGCCAGCGCATAGCCGAGCTCGTGGTGAACAACAACCGATTTGGCCACTATGCTGCCGGGTATATGCGCCGCGATGGCGGACTGTCTGCTGGTGGACGTGCGATGGTGGGCGACTGTGTCGTATGAGATTCCCTTCCTGTCGATAAAGTCCTTCAGTCTGGTTGCGATCGTCATCTTGGCCTCCCTTTGCCGGAGTTCGCGACGCGTGCGGAAACGAGGGCAGTCATTCTCCTTATGTCGTTTCCGGTACTAAAATAGACCAGCGGCTGATGGTTTCGAGGCGCGGTGGCAAGATCGGAATGCGGTTCGTGCTTCAGGGTCCGGCTCCGAAAAATGCCAGCCGGGTGAAAAGCGTGTAGTCGGCTTCGAAGACCATCATTGTCACGAACACCAGCACCAGTATCGGCGGCAGGATGATCGCATAAGCCAGCGCCAGCCGTTCCCAGGCCATGTGCATGAAGACAGCGACGATCAGCCCTGCCTTGAGGATCATGAAGATCAGGATCAGCGACCATCTGAGATAGCCGTGAAGGCCGAAATAATCGACCAGGTAGGAGCAGGTGCTGAGGATGAACAGCCACGCCCAGACCACCAGATAGAGCTTGATCGGATGTTCCTGATGCACGTCGGCATGGGTGACGGCCGCCGGCGCTTCATGTGCATGACCCGCATGAAGTGCGTGTTGTCCGAGGCCGTTTGCGGTTGCTTCTGCCATGTCTGCCTCTCACCAAAGATAGAAGAATGCGAAGATGAACACCCAGACCAGATCGACGAAGTGCCAGTACAGTCCCATGATCTCGACGTTCTCGTAGCGACCCGTGCGGCTGGTGAAGAAGCCGCGCTGTCCGGTGTCGAAATCTCCGCGCCAGACCTTGCGCGCCACGATGATCAGGAAAATCACACCGATCGTCACATGGGTGCCGTGGAAACCGGTGATCATGAAGAAGCACGAACCGAATTGTGCGGCACCCCAGGGATTGCCCCAGGGCCGCACCCCTTCAGTGATCAGCTTGGTCCATTCGAAGGCTTGCATGCCGACAAAGGTCGCGCCGAGCGCCGCGGTCAGAAGCATGAGGATGGCCGTCTTGCGGCGGTCCCGGCGATAGCCGAAATTGACCGCCATGGCCATCGTTCCGCTGCTGGAGATCAGCACGAACGTCATGATGGCAATTAGGATCAGCGGGATATCCGAGCCGCCGATGCGAAGCGCGAAGACCTCGCTGGGATTGGGCCACGGCACGCGTGTCGAAATGCGCGCGGTCATGTAGGAGAGCAGGAAGCAGCCGAAGATGAAGGTGTCGCTGAGCAGGAATATCCACATCATGGCCTTGCCCCAGGACACGTTCTTGAACGCGCGCTGATCCGAGGACCAATCGGCGGCAATGCCTCGCCAACCTGTGGGCCGTGGCTCCGTCTGGCCGATATGTGTCAGTGTTTCTGCCATCCGCTTGATCCCCTTAGGTCAGCATCTGCCGGCAAATGTCGATGAACGTCGCGGCCCAGCCGGCCAGCAGCGCGAAGATGGCAAGCCAGACGAAAAGCAGGAAATGCCAGTACATGGCGCATAGTTCCACGCCGAGGCGAAGTCGTTCCGGCCGCGTTCCAGCCCAGGCGCTCGTGGTGGTCCTGCCCAGTGCCACCAGCCCTCCCAACACGTGCAGGCCATGCATGCCGGTTATCAGGTAAAAGAAACTGTTGGCCGGATTGGAGGCCAGAAAATAGCCGTCGGCGGTCAACTGCCGCCATGCCATGAGCTGTCCGACCAGGAAGGCGAGCGTCGTGAGCCCGGCCGTGGCAAGGCCGAGCCGTACGGTGTCGATCTGCCCCCTGCGCGCCGCCACCGAAGTGCAGTGCAGGGCCACGCTGCTCAGGACCAGCACGCCGGTGTTGAGCCAGAGCAGGCGCGGCAGCGGCAGCGGCTGCCAGTCCGACACCGCCATCCGCATGAAATAGGCACTGGTGAAGAGCGCGAACAGGCAGCCGACGACAGCAAGGAAAACGCCGAGGCCGATCTTGGCTGTTGGCAGGGCCGACCGGTCGAGGCCGACAAAATCACTGGCCAGACCTTGCTCGAGCCATGGCTTGGCCATCAGCCTCTGGTGCGAAAGCCACCATCCGGCAAAACCGGCAATGACGAGCAGGAAGACCAGGATGACGCTCATGCCGGCTCCCTTGAGGGGCCGAAGGAGCCCGGCATGTTCTGCGGGATGAAGTCTTCCTTGGCACCCGGTACGCTGTAATCATAAGCCCAGCGATAGACGATCGGCAGGTCCTTGCCGAAATTGCCGTGGGCCGGCGGTGTTTGCGGCGTCTGCCATTCGAGGGTCGTGGCCCGCCACGGATTGCCGCCGGCCTCGCGGCCATGGCGGATGCTCCAGATCAGGTTGAACAGGAACACCATCTGGGCGAAGCCGACGATGAAGGCCATGATGCTGATGAACGAGTTCAGGTGATGAGCCGACTCCGTCATGATCGTCATGTCGGTCAGTTCGGCATAGCGCCGCGGCACGCCCATCAGGCCGAGGTAGTGCATGGGGAAGAAAATCAGGTAGGCGCCGAGGAAGGTGACCCAGAAATGGAACCGGCCCAGCGTTTCGTCGAGCATCCGGCCGGTGACCTTCGGATACCAATGGTAGATCGCGCCGAAAACCACGAGGATCGGGGCGACACCCATGACCATATGGAAATGGGCGACGACGAACATCGTGTCGGATAGCGGAACATCGACGACGACATTGCCAAGAAACAGGCCGGTCAGCCCGCCATTGACGAAGGTGACGATAAAGGCCAGGGCAAACAGCATTGGTATGGTGAGATGGATGTCGCCGCGCCATAGGGTCAGCACCCAATTGTAGACCTTGATGGCGGTCGGAATGGCGATGATCAGCGTCGTGGTGGCGAAGAAGAAGCCGAAATAGGGGTGCATGCCGCTGACATACATGTGGTGCGCCCAGACCACGAAGCTCAGCGCGCCAATGCCGACGATGGCCCAGACCATCATCCGGTAGCCGAAGATGTTCTTGCGCGCATGGGTGCTGATCAGGTCGGATACGATGCCGAAGGCCGGCAGCGCCACGATGTAGACCTCGGGATGGCCGAAGAACCAGAACAGGTGCTGGAACAGGATCGGGCTGCCGCCATTGTGCTGCAACTGCTCACCCATCTCGGAAATCGCCGGCATGAAGAAGCTGGTGCCCAGCACTCGGTCAAGCAGCATCATGACGCTGGCGACGAACAGCGCCGGAAAGGCGAGCAGCGCCATGACGGTCGCGGTGAAGATGCCCCAGACGGTCAACGGCAGGCGCATCATTGTCATGCCGCGCGTGCGGCCCTGCAGCACGGTCACCACATAGTTGAGGCCGCCCATCGTGAAGCCGATGATGAACAGGATCAGCGAGGAGAGCATCAGGATGATGCCCCAGTCCTGGCCGCCTGGCGTCCCGCTCATGATGGCCTGCGGCGGGTAGAGCGTCCAGCCGGCGCCCGTCGGTCCGCCGGGCGCGAAGAAGCTCGACACGAGAACCAGCACGGCGAGCAGGTAGATCCAGTAGCTCAGCATGTTGACATAGGGAAAGACCATGTCGCGCGCGCCGACCATCAGGGGGATCAGATAGTTGCCAAAGCCGCCGAGAAAGAGGGCGGTGAGCAGGTAGATCACCATGATCATGCCGTGCATGGTGATGAACTGGTAGTAGGCTTCCGGGGTGATGAAGTCGAACGTGCCGGGAAAGCCGAGTTGCAGCCGCATCAGCCAGGACAGCACCAGGGCGACCAGGCCGATTGCCGTTGCCGTCGCCGAATACTGGACGGCGATGACCTTGGCGTCCTGCGAGAAGACGTATTTGGTCCACCAACCGTGCGGATGGTAGAGTTCGACTTCCGCGACCTCGGCCGGCGGGATGCCATCTGCAGGCGTGATGTCGACCATAGGAACACCTCCGTGTCCTTTTCAGCGAGACCCGACCGTTTCGAGCCTTGCTGCAATTTCGGGACCCAGCGCCGCCGTCTGTCCCGTCGTCTCGTCCGCCGACCCCGTCTGCTTGGGCGCCGACAATTGTGCAAAAGTCTGCTGCTGGCCAAGCCAGGCCATGTAGTCTTGCTGTGTGTCGACCATGACCACGCCATGCATCATCGGATGTCCCTGGCCGCAAAGTTCGGCGCACAGGACCTGGAAGGTGCCGGTCCTGGTCGGGGTGAACCAGAAATAGGTCACCGAGCCCGGGATCATGTCCATCTTGGCGCGGAATTCCGGCACATAGAAATCATGCAGCACATCGATAGAGCGCAGCAGCATCTTGACCGGTTTGCCGACCGGCAGATGCAGATCGGCCGCTTCGACCACGACATCGTCCTGGCCATTAGGATCCTTGGGGATCACGCCCAGCGGATTGTCGGCGGTGACGTCGCGGGTGTCGGATGTTCCAAGCTTGCCGTCCCTGCCGGGCAGGCGGAAACTCCACTGCCATTGCTGGCCAACGACTTCAACCTCGGTCGCGTCGCTCGGGACGTTGACAAATCGGCTCCAGACGAACAGGCCGGGAACCAGCAACGCCGTGACCCCTACCGCGGTGACGATCGTCAGCCACGATTCGAGCCGCTTGTTCTCCGGTTCGTAGGCGGCGCGGTTTCCCTCCCGATGACGGAAGCGGAACACGCAATAGGCCATGAAAAGCACGACGGCGGCGAAGACGACGCCGGTGATCCAGAAGGTAATGATGATGGTGTTGTCGATATAGGCCCAGTTCGAGGCAATCGGCGTCCACCACCATGGGCTCAGGAGGTGAAACAACACTGAGCCCACGACGATCAAAACGAGTACAAGCGCTACGGCCATGTCCCGTTCCTCCGGCATTCGAGGGGGGAGCGAAGCCGCCGCCAAGAAATACCAAGCGCATCATAGCTTAATTTGGGGTCAATTCCAGAGGCGACTATCCTGACGGGAAAAATCCCGTCTTTTGCCGCCGCGACCTATTTGAGCAGGTCGACCAGAACGTCGAAAGCGGCGTCGATATCGGCGCGGATCGCCTGGCGGACGGCCTCGGCGTCGCGGTTGCACAGCGCCGCGTACATCGCCTGGTGGTGTTCGTTGGCGGTCGAATAGTTTCCGGAATCATGCAGCATGTTGAAATAGGGGCTGATCTGCAGCCACAGATTCTCGATGATGTTGAGGATATTTTCCGAGCCGGCCGCCCGGTAGATGGAGAAATGGAAGGCATAGTTTGCGCGCAGATAGGATTTGACGTCTCCCGCCGCATTGGCCTGTTCGAGGGCGGCCAAGTGCTGGCCGAGTTGCGCGATGCCCCGATCGTCGATGCGCTCGGCAGCCCAGGCGGCGGCAATCGCCTCGATCTCGAAGCGGACATTCCTGAGATCGACGAGGCGCGCGCGGCTGAGTGCGGGAATGCCGATCGAGCGGCCTGAAACGACCATCAAGGCATTGGCCGCGGTCAGCCGCCGCAACGCCTCCCTGACCGGCATCGGGCTGACTCCGAAAGCGTCGGCGAGGCTCTGCACCGTCACCATTTCGCCGGGCACGATGCTGCCGTCGAGGATCAACTCGGTGACATGGCGATAGACCCTGTCCTGCAGGGTCTCCCTGGACAAGGGCACGATCTCGACACCAGGCTTCCTGAACGCCGCTCCGGCCATTTCCCATCAACCTTTCGGCGCAAAGGCCGCGCCATAACCGTTCCCGGAATGCAGCGTTCCGGCTGCCGCGTCAAGCGTTGGCGACCGTAGCCTTGACGTAAGGATATTTCATCATTGATCTTTGATCAAATCATGATACGGTCTCCGACATCGAATGACGAGGGCTACGGTTCGTGCCCTCGGGAGGCATTCGGTCGTTCGTATCGGGAGGAATTCACATGGGTATCGGATTGAAAGTCCGGCGGCTCGCGCTGCTGGCCGGCATGGCCGTATGCGCCTCTGGGCTGTCGGCTGCTGAAGCCGCCGAAAAGCACAAGATCTTTCTCAGCATGAGCTATATCGGCAATGACTGGCAGGCCGAGGCGGCAAACATGGTCAAGGCCATGGCCGCTCACAAGAGCCTTGCCGACAAGGTCGACCTGCAGGTCCAGGTCGCCGGACCCAACGCACAACGCCAGATCCAGCAGATCAACGCCATGGTGCAGAGCGGTGCCGAGGCGATCGTCGTCTATCCGATCTCGCCGACCGCGCTCAACCAGGTCGTGAAGAATGCCTGCGACAAGGGGGTGAAGGTCTTCGCCTATGACGCCGAGATCACCGAGCCCTGTGCCTACAATGTTCATATCGACCAGTTGGAAGCGGGCAGGGTGACCGCCGAATGGCTGGTGAAGAAGCTCAATGGCAAGGGCAACATCATCGCCATTACGGGTGTTCCCGGAACATCCGTCGACGATCAGCGGACAAAGGCCGCCAAGGAGGTCTTTGCCAAGTACCCCGATATCAAGATTGTCGGCGAGGCTGTCGGCATGTGGAGCCAGGCGGTTGCCCGCACCGAGCTCTCCAAGATCCTCGCCACGCGCAGCTGGAACGACATCAACGGGCTGTGGATGCAGGTTGGCTGCTTCACCGCGAACTCCATGCAACTCGAGGCCGGCAAGAAGGCCAGCGAACTCCTGCCTTGCGCCGGTGAGGGCTCCAATGGCGGCCGCATCCAGATGCTGCCTGCGAGCACCGAAGTAGAAGGAGCAGCTCCGCCCTATGCACCGGCTGGTGCACAACGCATTTCCTATGCCTCACCGCCTTATTCCGGCGCGCTGGCGCTGAAACTCGCCGTCGAGGCGATCGAAGGCAAGGACGTGCCGAAGACCACGATCCTGCCGCTGCCGGTCGTCACCAACGAGACGATCAAGCTGTGCGACGAAGGCACCTGGGCGGAGATGAAGGCCGGCTGCAACGTCTTCAAGCCGTCGCTGGTCTCCAATCCCGGCTGGTTCGCTTCGATCTTTTCGGACCAGACGCCCGAGATCGGCCTCAACGCCGCGCTTGTCGGGCAGCCGGAGAACTGAGCCTCCCAAGGCAATCGCGACGATGCACGGAACCTTCTCCGCGCATCGTCGATCCGCGCCAATGCGCGACGTCCAAAAGTGCGCAGCCTGCGATCGAGGATATGACAGAACATTCCGCGCTCCCCGCCATCGAGATCGACGGCATCGGCAAGGCCTTCGGCCCGACCGTCGCGCTGGACGGCGTGTCGTTCCGCATCGCGCCCGGCAGCGTCCACGCGCTGCTGGGTGAGAATGGCGCCGGCAAGTCGACGCTGGTCAAACTGCTGTCGGGACTGGTGCGACCGAGTGCCGGTCATATCAGGGTCTTCGGCAAGGAGATCGGCTACGGTGCGCCGCGCGTGGCACATACGCTCGGCGTGCAGACGGCGTTCCAGGAGATGACCCTGGTGCGCGATCTGTCCGTCCTCGACAACATGCTTTTGCCCTACGCACCCGTTGGCATCTCCGGGCTGATCAGGCGCGGCGCCGCGCGCAAGGCCGTCCGCCGCCACATCGACGAACTCGGTTTTTCCGTCGATCTCGATGCCGAGGTCGGCGAGCTCGAGCTTTCGGTGCGCCAGAAGATCGAGATCGCGCGGGCCGTCTACCGCAAGCCGCGCATCCTTTTGCTCGACGAGCCGACCTCGACGCTCGCCGGCCGCGACGTCGACTGGCTGGGCGACATCGTCGCCAGGCTGAAGGCGACGGGCACCACCATCGTCTTCATCACCCATCGCATGCGCGAGGTGCGCGCCTTTTGCGACACGCTGACGATCCTGAGGAACGGCCGCCACATCGTCACCGCGCCGGTAGCCGATGTTTCCGACGCCGATGTCATCGAAAAGATCGTCGGTCGCTCCATTGAGCAGACCTTTCCGCCAAAGCCGGACGGCGCCCAGGCTTTTGGCCCGCCGGTGCTGGGCGTGCGCGACCTGAAGGTCGGGCGCAAGCTCGACGGCGCGAGCTTCGACCTGCGCAGGGGCGAGATCCTCGGCATTGCCGGACTGCAAGGCATGGGCCAGCAGGATTTGTTCCTGGCCTGCTTCGGCATGGCTGAAATCACCCGGGGCGACGTCCTTGTCGATGGCCGCAAGGTCTGGCTCGGCTCGCCGGCGGATGCCTTGCGGCCCAACATGGCCATTGGCCTGGTGCCGGAAGACCGCAAATCCGAAGGCCTGTTCCTGAAACTGTCGGGCAGCCAGAACGCCACGCTGCCCGTCGTCTCGCGCTTCACGCGCTTCGGCCTTGTCGATGCCGCGGCCGAGATCCGCTCCGTCGAGGCGGCATTTGCCACTGTCGAAGTCGACCGCCGCGCCCTGTGGACGCGGGCCGGGGCGTTTTCGGGCGGCAACCAGCAGAAGATCGCCATCGCCAAATGGCTGGTGGCGCAGAGCCGCATCCTGCTTCTGTTCGATCCCACGCGCGGCATCGATGTCGGCACCAAGCATGAGCTCTATGTGATGATGCGAAACTACGTCGCCGCCGGCGGCTCGATCCTGCTGCACTCGACGGAAATTCCCGAACTGGTCCACCAATGCGACCGGGTCCTGGTTCTCTATGACGGGCGCATCGCGGCCGAGCTCGAAGGTAACGCCATCACCGAGCCTGCCATCATGCGGCCTGCGCTCGGCCATGCCGGGGACGTCGCCGCATGAGCAGCGCAGCAGTCCCATCTCCTGTTTCGGCTGGTTTCGGCCTGCGCCGTGCGCTGATGCGCCATCGCGGCGCGCTGATCGCCGCGGCCGTGCTTGCGATCCTGCTTTTCATCGTCGACTGGATCAGTGCCGGGCCACTGACCTATTTCGACGTGTCGTTCCTGTCGAGCGGCGGCGCGACCTCGGCGCTGGCGGCGGTCGGCCAGACCATCGTCATCTTGTCGGGTGGGTTCGACCTGTCCGCCGGCGCGGTGATCTCGCTGGTCAATGTCGTGCTGGCATCGAGCATGGATCCGATGGCCCCAGGCGCCAGCATCCTGTTGTGGACGGCGGTCGGCATCGGCGTCGGCATGGCGGTGGGCGCCTTCAACGGCTTTTTCATCGCGGTGCTGCGCATGCAACCCATCGTGGTGACGCTGTCCACCATGTTCATCCTGCAAGGCGTGACGCTGCTGGTGATGGATAAGCCCGGCGGCTTCGTGTCGCCCGATCTCGGAACCTTCTATCTGGGCGACGCGATCACCGGCTGGCTGCCAATGCCGCTGGTGGTGATCGGCGTGGTCCTGCTCGCCTGGTTCTGGCTGAAGGGAACCCGTTTCGGCACGGCACTCTATGCCGTCGGCAGCGATCCGGATTCGGCCGCCGCCGTCGGCATCAATGTCGTGCTGGTGCGCTTTGCCGTCTACGTCATCGCCGGCGGCTGCTACGGTCTTGCCGGCGTGTTCATCAGCGCGCAGACCGGCAGCGCCGACCCGCTGGTCGGCAATCCGCTGCTTCTGTCGATGTTCGCGGCTGTCGTCGTCGGCGGCACGCGCCTTGGCGGCGGGCAGGGCGGTCCGGTGGGCACTGTCTTCGGCGCCTATATCCTGATGATGGTGGTGAACATCCTGCTGGTGCTCAACGTATCGGCTTACTATTCGACCATTGCGGAAGGCACCATTCTGGTGCTGGCGGCCCTTGCCGGATCCCTGTCCCACGCATCGGTGCTTGCCGTGCAACTGCGCGCGGCCCGCGCCCGGCTCGCCGCCTGGCGCGCCGGCATATTGCCCTCGCAGCTCGAGCCGATCGACCGACGGCTCAAGCTCACTGGACCTTCGCAAGGCCAGCGCGGTCCAGCATCGCCGCGCCCGGCTTTCCGCCTGCGCAACGCCGAGACGCTGCGCTATGCGCTGCCCGCCTATGTCTGCCTGCTCATCATCGTCATCGTCACCCAGGTCTGGCTCGGCCACGCCATCCTCAACCCGGGGTATTGGAACTCGCTGCTGGTGCTGTCGTCCTTCCTTGCAGTTCTCGCGCTGGGGCAGGGGACGGTCATCCTGACTGGCGGCCTCGATCTTTCCGTGCCGTGGACGATCGGCATTTCCGGCATCATCCTGGCCGGCATGGTCAATGGCTCCGACGCCGCACTCCTCTACGCCCTCCCGGTCGTGCTGGTGATGGCCTGCGCCGTCGGATTCGCCAATGGCTTCGGCATCGCCTATCTCGGCATCTCGCCGATCGTCATGACGCTGGCCACCAACGGCATCCTCCAGGGCTTCGCGCTTGTCTATTCGCAGGGAACGCCGGCAGGGTTTTCCTCGCCGATGCTGCGCTGGTTCATGACGGCCAGGCTCGGTTTCGTGACGCCTGTCGTGCTGCTGATGGTAGTCTTTGTGGCCGGCGCGGTGCTGCTGCTTGGACGCACGCCGTTCGGGCGTCGGGTCTACGGCATCGGCAACGGGCTGCGCGCGGCGCGCCTGTCCGGCATCGGCGTCGAGCGCACGCTGATCCTGGTCTACATGCTATCGGCCGTTTGCGCCGCTGTTGTCGGCATCATGCTGACCGGCTTTTCCGGCCAGGCAAGCCTCGGCATGGGTGACGACTATCTCTTGCCGTCGATCGCAGTCGTGGTGGTCGGTGGCGCGCTGATCACCGGCGGGCGCGGCCACTATCTCGGCATGCTCGGCGGCGTGCTGCTTCTGACGGCGCTGCAGATGCTGCTGGCCGGCACCACGCTGCCCTACGCCACCAGGGCAATTCTCTACGGGCTGGTCGTTCTCAGCGCCGTCATGGCGCTGCGCGAACGGCGGCTGCAATGAAAAGGACAGGACGATGAGCGCAAAGGCACCCGCATCGGCGGACGAATTTCTGGCCGGGCTGAAAGGGCAGCGCGTGCTGGTGACGGCGGGCGCCGGTGGCATCGGCTTCGCCATCGCCGACACGCTGTCGCGGCTCGGCGCACGCATCGTCGTCTGCGATATCTCCGACGTGGCGCTGGCTGCGGCTCCGGCCAAGATCGACCTGGTCGCGGCGGTCAAGGCCGATGTCTCGCGCGACGAGGACGTCGACCGGCTGTTCGAGACGGTCAAGGAAAAGCTCGGCGGGCTAGACGCGCTGATCAACAATGCCGGCATTGCCGGGCCGACCGGCGGTGTGGACGAGATCGAACCGGATGACTGGCGGCGCTGCATCGACATCTGCCTGACCGGCCAGTTCCTCTGCGCCCGGCGCGCCGTGCCACTGATCAAGGCAGCCGGCGGCGGCTCTATCGTGTCGATGTCGTCGGCGGCCGGCCGCCATGGCTACGCGTTCCGCACGCCCTATTCGGCCGCCAAATTCGGCGTCATCGGTTTCACCCAGAGCCTCGCCAAGGAGCTTGGGCCACACGGCATCAGGGTCAATGCCATCCTGCCCGGCATCATCGAGGGGCCACGCATCGAAGGCGTCATCGCGGCACGCGCCAAACAGGTCGGCATCAGCCACGAGGAGATGACCGGGCGCTATCTGCAGAACATCTCGCTGCGCCGCATGACCAGCCCCTATGACGTCGCCTCGATGGTGGCGTTCCTGCTCTCCGACGCGGGCATCAATATTTCCGGCCAGTCGCTTGGCGTCGACGGCAACGTCGAAACACTTTGAGGATCGATCCATGGCCAATGTCGCGATTGTCGGAAGCGGGTTCATCGGGCGCGCGTGGGCGATCAGCTTCGCCCGCGCCGGCCATGATGTGCGCATGTGGGATCAGTCGCCTGCCGCGACGGGCGGCGCACGCGGCTACATAGAGGGTGTGCTCGGCGATCTCGCCACGAATGACCTTTTGCGCGGGCAGGCGGTCGACACCGTGCTTGCCCGCATCGCCATCGTTGCCGAACTGGCGGAGGCGCTGGCCGGCGCAACCCATGTCCAGGAAAACACGCCTGAAAATCTCGATGTGAAGCGGGAGGTGTTCTCACTGATCGATCGGCTTGCCGGGCCGCAAACGATCGTCGCCAGTTCCACCTCGGCGCTGTTGCCGTCGAAATTCACCGACCATCTGCAAGGGCGGCACCGCTGCCTGGTCGTGCATCCGATCAACCCGCCCTATCTCATCCCGGCGGCAGAGGTGGTGCCGGCGCCGTGGACTTCCGCCGAGACGCTGGAGAAGACGCGCGCCTTCCTCATCGATGCCGGCCACGCGCCGCTGGTGATGAAGCGCGAGCTCGAGGGCTTCATCATGAACCGCCTGCAAGGCGCCTTGCTGGAGGAGGCTTTCCGGCTTGTCGCGGACGGCTACGCCAGTGTCGAGGATGTCGATATCGGTATCCGTGACGGCTTGGCGCTGCGCTGGTCCTTCATGGGGCCGTTCGAGACCATCGACCTCAACGCGCCCGGCGGCGTGCGTGACTATGTCGATCGGTACCAGGGCATTTATTCCAACATCTTCCCGCAGATGCTGCGCCGCGTCGACTGGGCGGGCGATGTCATGAAAACGGTCGAGGCCGAGCGCAGCAAGCGCCTGCCGAGGGAAAATCTGGGTGACCGGCAGGTCTGGCGGGATCGCCGGTTGATGGCACTGGCGGCACACAAGAAGAAATCGGATCAGGAGTTCGGACAATGAAAGAGACCAGCCGCAAATCAGGCGCATCGGCGGCCAAAGGCAAGGTCATCATCACCTGTGCGGTGACGGGCGCGATCCACACGCCGACCATGTCGCCCTATCTGCCGATTACGCCGGATCAGATCGCCTCCGAGGCGATCGCCGCGGCGGAAGCCGGTGCCGCGATCCTGCATCTGCATGCGCGAGACCCGGAAACCGGCAAGCCCGACCAGACGCCGGAGGCGTTCGCCCGCTTCCTGCCGCGCGTCAAGCAAGGGACCAATGCCGCCATCAACATCACCACAGGCGGTAGCCCCTACATGAAGGTCGAGGAGCGCGTACGCCCGGCCGCCCAGTTCAAGCCGGAAGTGGCCTCGCTCAATATGGGCTCGATCAATTTCGGGCTCTATCACCTCGCCGACAAATACGAGACCTTCAAGTTCGACTGGGAAAAGCCGCATCTGGAGGCGACGCGCGACCTCGTTTTCCGCAACTCGTTCAAGGACATCGAATACATTCTGGCGACTTGCTACGACAATGGCACGCGCTTCGAGTTCGAGTGCTACGACATCGCCCATCTCTACAACCTCGCCCACTTCGCCGACCGCGGGCTGGTGAAGCCGCCATTCTTCGTGCAGTCGGTTTTTGGCCTGCTCGGCGGGATCGGCACCCATCCGGAAGATGTCGCCCATATGAAGCGAACCGCCGACCGGCTGTTCGGCGACCAGTTCCGCTGGTCGGTGCTGGGCGCCGGCGCCAGCCAGCTGCGCATCGCCGCGCAGTCGGCAGCACTCGGCGGCAACATCCGCGTCGGGCTGGAGGACAGCCTGTGGGCCGGCAAGGGCAAGCTCGCCAAGTCGAACGCCGAACAGGTCTTGCTGGCGCGCAAGATCATCGAAGGGCTTGGCATGGAGGTGGCGACGCCTGACGAGGCACGCGAGATCCTGTCCCTGAAGGGCGGCGACAAGGTCGCCTTCTGACGCGGCCAAGCGCTGCACACCGATACACAGGAGGATGGCATGAAGATCGAAGTCGTGGTGGATGTGAAGACGACGTTGGGCGAGGGCCCGCTGTGGGACGTCGAACAGGAGCGCCTTTACTGGATCGACAGTTTCGACGGCCGCGTGTTCCGCGCTACCGCCGATGGGCGCGAGATCCGCTCCTGGGACGTGCCGATGAAGATAGGCTCCATGGCGCTGCGCAAGGACGGTGGCGGCGCGGTCGTCTCGCTGCAGCGCGGCTTCCACCTGCTCGATTTCGCCACCGGCGAGGTGACGCTGATCCATGATCCGGAGCCGGACAGGCCGATGAACCGCCTTAATGACGGCAAAGTCGACCGGCGCGGCCGCTTCTTCGCCGGCTCGATGGATACGATGGAGGAGGGGCCTTCAGGCGGGCTGTACCGGCTGGATCCGGATTTCTCCGTCACCAGGATCGATTCCGGCATCATCTGCTCCAACGGCCCATGCTGGAGCCCGGACGACCGCACCTTCTACTTCGCCGATACCTGGACAGGCGAAATCTGGGCCTACGACTACGACATTGCTACCGGCGCTGCCACCAACCGCCGTACCTTCGTGCGCGTCGACACAAGCAAGGGTGGCGCGGCCGACGGCTCGACCGTCGATGCGCAGGGGTATCTTTGGAATGCCCTGGTCTATGACGGCCGTCTGGTGCGCTACGCGCCGGACGGCACCGTCGATCGCATCATCGACATGCCGGTGAAGAAGATCACCAGCGTGATGTTCGGCGGGCCGAAGCTCGATACGCTCTATGTCACCTCGATGGCCAAGCCGCCGCTGCCGCGCTTTCCCGGCGACGGTGTCCTGCGCGGCAGCCTGTTCGCCATCACCGGCTTGGGCGTGACGGGCGTTCCAGAGCCGCGATTTGGCGGCTGACGGGCTGGGTCGTTCCCCAGGGCCGAAATTGACGGTCGGCATGTTGCCAAGGCCGGTCGGCAGGCCAATGTCGCTACGCGCGACAATCTGCATTTCGTGTCTGACAGGACCGAGGGTGCGAGTTTTTTCTCTATGCTCAAGAAATAGCAAGGCCGCCGGGCGGAGCTCGGCGGCCTTGGCTAATGCCGTTCTGGTCGATGCCTAAGGCGTCGTCTGCGCTTCGATCTTGGTGGCCATCTGGTCGATCTTGTCAGCAAGGACGCCTTGGGCCCAGGCCGTGACCTCGTCATCGACGGGCTTGTTGGCCATGTCCGTCAGCGCTGCATCGAGCGATGCCTGGTCGGTGCCGACAGTCGCCGTAGCCGCCGCCGCCTCTGCATCGTCGGCCGCTGCGTTGTCGGCGTCGACAACGGCCTTCTGGGCGGTGATCTGATCTTTCACAGCCTGGATCTGCGCAGCCGTGGCGTTCGGATCAGTCTGCAGCGCGGTCAGCTGCGCATTCAGCTTATCCAGTTGGGCCTGCGCGGCGGCGGCCGTGGCGGCTGCCGCTTCAGCCGCGGCCTGGGCAACCTTGGCTTTCGCGGACTGTGTCACGAAGGCCTGGATGGCAGCGAACTTCTTGCTCTTGGAATTCATATAGGCGTTGATGTTGCGCTGCAGCGAATTCAGCCGGCCGAGTTTGGCATGGATGTTTTTCTCCTTCGGCACGGATGCGACCTGGGTGGTCGTGTCGACTGTGGTGTCGGTCGTTGCGTCAGCGTCTACCTTGCCAACACGTCCTGGGGCCGACGCAGACTTGCCACGCGAGGCACCGCTGTTGCCTTTGCCATTGCCATTGCCGCCAGCATTGCCGCCGCCATTGCCATGGCCGCCACCATTGCCGCCACCGTGCCCGTTGCCGCCGGCCCCGGCCAGCGCCGGCGACGCCAGAAGCGCCAATGCGGCAAGCGCCGCGAACAGAGTTTTTCGGTTTGTCATGGTGTCTCCTCGGGGAATCGCCACCTCCGCCCAACCGCGCTAGATCAGCGTAATATGAGAATCCACTAATCGTACGGAGTAAACTTTAGACAAATGCGGTCGCACTGCTCGAGTCCGGCAATGGCCTGTGGATTAACTTGTTGATATTTCATGCAAATAGATGCCGCGAGGTCGCTGTGCTACTGAAGTCCCATACCAGCTAGGACCATGGTCCTGGCTGTTAGCCAATGTCGCCGAGCGGTCAGTCGGAAACGCGTTGGAATACAGGAAGTCGATGACGAAGGCCTGGCCGAATGCGTCACGCGGGGACGCCATGGCTTGCTCTCTGCGAAGGCGACGTGGTCGCCATAGTGGTCGCCGCCCTAAATCAGCAGCAGGCCCTTCATGCTGGCGTATCCTTTACGCCCGATGATGATGTGGTCGTGCACGCCGATGCCCAGCCGTTTGCCCGCTTCGACGATCTCTTTCGTCATCTCGATATCGGCGCGCGATGGGGTCGGATCGCCCGACGGGTGGTTGTGCACTAGGATGATCGCGGTGGCCGACAGTTCGAGCGCGCGCTTGACCACTTCCCTGGGATAGACGGGCGTGTGGTCGACTGTGCCGGTCTGCTGCACCTCGTCGGCGATCAATGCGTTCTTCTTGTCGAGGAATAGGATACGGAACTGCTCGCGCGCCTCGAAGGCCATGGCCGAGCGGCAATAGGCGAGAAGCTGCGTCCAGGACGAAAGGACTTCGCGGCCATGCACTTCGCCATGCGCCATGCGTTGCGCCGTCGCAGCGACAACCTTCAGGTCGAACGCCACCGCCGGGCCGATGCCCTTGACCTCCTGAAGCAGGTTGACGGGCGCGCCAAGCACTTCGGCCAGCGTGCCGAAGCGCGCCAGCAATGCCTTGGCGGCCGGTTTGGTGTCGGCGCGCGGGATCAGCCGGAAGAGCAAGAGCTCCAGAAGTTCATAATCGGGCAAGGCGTCTGGACCCGCCGAGGCAAAGCGCTCGCGCAAACGGTCGCGGTGGCCAAGATATCCAGGCTTTTCAGCTGGAGCGGGCTTCGCCGTCGCGGCGGGCCGAACCGGCACTTCGGAGAAGAAACTCCGCTCGTCGTCGTCGCTGGCCTTCCCCATCAGCCCCCGCATCCAGCCAATCAGTCGGGCAAGGCGGCCGCCCGACGTATTAAATATCAGGCCGGCAGGCCGGGCCGGTCGAGGTTGTTGGGCGAGAGCGTGAAAATCTCGCAGCCCGTGTCGGTCACACCGATCGTGTGCTCATACTGTGCCGACAGCGAACGGTCCCGCGTCACCGCCGTCCAGCCATCCGACAGCACCTTCACATGCGGCCGGCCGAGATTGATCATTGGCTCGATGGTGAAGATCATGCCGGGCCGCATCTCGACGCCTTCATTGGCGCTGCCATAGTGCAGGATGTTGGGGGCGTCGTGGAAGAGCTGGCCGACGCCATGGCCGCAGAAGTCTCGCACCACCGAGCAGCGCTCCGCCTCGGCAAAAGTCTGGATGGCGGCGCCGATGGCGCCGGTGCGGGCACCCGGCCTGACGGCGGCGATCCCGCGCATCAGGCATTCATGGGTGACCTCGAGCAGGCGTTCGGCCGCGCGCTTGATGGTGCCGACCGGATACATGCGCGAGGAATCACCATGCCAGCCATCGAGAATGTAGGTGACGTCGATGTTGACGATGTCGCCATCCTTCAGCGGCTTGTTGTCGGGAATGCCGTGACAGACGACGTGGTTGATCGAGGTGCAGGACGATTTCGTGTAGCCGCGATAGTTGAGCGTCGCCGGCAGCGCGCCGTGATCCATGCCGAACTCGAAGACGAAACGGTCGATGGCGTCCGTGGTGACGCCGGGCGCGACCATCGGCACCAGCGCGTCCAGGCAACGGGCGGTGAGGTCACATGCCTTGCGCATGCCGGCAAAACCCTCCTCGCCATAGAGGCGGATCTGGCCGGTGTTTCTGAGAGGGGCCGTGGCGGCGTCGAGATAGGTGACCATTTTGTCCGTATAGAAAGGTGGGCGCTGCAGGAGTGCTGGCGTGAATATCCCGCCAGATTTGGCACTTGAGGGCAAAAGGTTCAAGGAAGAACTGGCTGATGCGGCCTTGGCCGGCGGGATATTCGTCTCGTTGGTGCAATTTCTATCGGTTTTGCACGGTTGCTTTCCTTTCCGGCCATCCTGCGCTAGGGCGGATATATGTTTTGGAGATCGCGTCCATTACCCAAGCGTGCCAGATCGCTTGAAGCCTCGCTGACGGCAGCCTGCTCATGTCTGATGGGCTTGGTGCTGCTGACGATGCTGTGCCTCGGCAGGCCCGATGTTCCCACTTTCGCGGACCCGGCCCAGACCGGCGCCAGCGTTGGCCTGGAACGGTCGGGCGAGGTCGCGGCGCTGCTGCGTGTCACCAACAAGGCGCAGGCGCTGGAGGTTCGCACAGCCCGGCCGGTGCTGGCCAAGTTCGCCGGCTTCCATCCGACCTTGCCGGCTCCGCAAGCTGTTTTCCTTTATTTGGACCGGATTTCCCCGGCCGCACCCGTTGCCGGATCCGGCATGGTGTCCGCGCTCTGCGCGAGCACCAATCAGCCGCGTGCGCCGCCCTCCACGCAGGCTTGAGCGGTCCAGGACCGCACGTTCATTCCATTCCAAGCCATTCGCGTCGCGACCCGTGCGGCGGCCTTCAGCCGCGCATGGGTGGCGTGGCGCGCCATTTCCGGATCATTGCAATGCAACAACGTATCAAGACATTCAAAAGCCTGACACGTGCGGCCTCGGCTGCTTCCTTTCTGTCCGTTCAGGCCTTCATTTGTATCGGAACCGTCTATTGGGCGGTCGCCGAGACGCTCTATCTGTCAGGAACCGGGGCGCTCATCCTTGGTGCCCTGTTCGCCTTGCCGTCGGCCTATGCTCTCTTGACGGTGGTGCGCATGGCTTTCGATGCAGAGACCGACCCGGCCAATCAATAGCGGCGCCGTCGAGTGGAAAGTTCTGCCGGACCGGCTGGTGCCCGGCAGGACTTTCCTCGGCCTGTCTGCAAGCAAAAAACGGCCGTTTCCGCAGTCACGACACATTTGCGTGGCACTGAGCGGGCAAAGCAACTTTTGACGACGAACGGCGTTGCCTGGGCGACGCCAGTTCGGGAGATTGCGGATGGATAGATTGCAATTCGAGGTGCCGGTGCGCATTGCGCAAGGCCCCGGCTTGCCCGTCGAGGAGATTTACAGCGTCGAGCAGGCGCTGGATTTCCTCCAGGACTGGCCGGCGCGCCGGCAGGGACCGGTGTATCAGAAAGCCTTCAATGCCTGCTTCGGCGCCACGGTGGACGTGGTCAAGACAGAGGATGCCTGCCGGGCGTTCATGGCGTTCTGCCGTGTCACCGGACTGATGGCCAGCGACATGATGGCGCCGCGCAAGCGTGGCGGCGAGGCAAGTCTGCTGCGGGCCTGAGGCGTGCTTCGCCTGTTCCGATCGACCAACTCCGTTTTCTCGACCAAGTTGGCTTGAGTGTGCGTGGTGATCTCGTGCCTGGATCATCATTTGCATTTCCTCGCACGGTGATGCATCGACAGCGGCGTTAAGCTTCCGTTTCCACCTTGGCGGCTACGCCATTGCTTGTTCAGCAATGGTTGATTCGTTGCGTCAGTTTAGGTTTGGAAGATGTCCCCAGAAAAAGTCCGTGCATTCCCGATCGACCGTCAGCTGTTCTTGATCAGGGAAGTTGCAGCCAAGCTAGACAATCTGCATGGCGAGCCTGCAGCCTCGTTCTGGAGGGCTAAAGCAGCCGAGTTGCTCGACCTGGTTGTCGGGTCGGGCAGGGACAGAGCAACCGCCAGTGATGAAGTGCGGAGGTTTTTCCTGGCCGTACAGAGAGAGCTTTCGGCTGGACTAGCGACTGAGTCGGCTCCAGTTCTTTCCGCCTAAAAGAAGATATTTCCTTCCAGGCAGCACCTGCCTACGCCTTCGTTGTCCAGGGGGCAGGGGTGGCTGAGGGCGCGGTCACCGTCAACGGGCGGAGATGGTGTTCGATGAGGCTGACATCGAAGCGACATTTGCGTGACCTCGATACATCAAAGTTAAATGCGGAGGATTCGCTTCGTTGCTAATAATAAGGTGGCGGGGGCTGCTCGGGAGGAGCGCCCATGGAAATACGAGACCTCGTTGCCAAGATTTCAGCCGGGCTGCTGAAGCGCCGTGGCAATGCACTATCGCTATCCATCAAGCCGATTCGCGCATCCTTGGCGGATATTCCCCTTAAATCGCGGCAAAAGCCCGCGCATCGCCCACCGCCTCCGATTCGTCCTGCCAGCAACATGTAGTTCGAAGGCTTTTGCCCAGGCGGAAGGTGCCGCACGGTGCTGACGTTCCAGCGCCGCGTGAGTTTCTTGCGTATCGCGACCTCTGCGTGCACCGATCAGCCGACGGCCCACTGTCTGAAGTCAATCGAAGCCCTCATCAAAAATGAACCGAACTTTTTAGCCGTTCCTTCATATATGCATGTTTTCTAATTTAAGTTATGACTTTCAATTGCTTCGCCCGAATTCGGATCATGGCGACCGGTATAGGCCGGAGCACACGGGCGAATGTTGCCACCATCTTCGCCCTCACCCTGCCGATCGTCGTCGGCGCGGCCGGCTTTGGCGTGGAGACCTCCTACTGGTACTACAACAGCCTGAGACTACAGGCGACGGCCGATGCCGCGGCCTATGCCGGCGCGCTTGAACAGATCTCGGGTTCCGACAAGCCGACGATCATCGCGGCCGCGACGCAATCGGCAGCGACAAACGGGCTGGGCTCGGGCACGGTCGTGGTCAATACGCCGCCGGCGTCCGGGCCGAATACGGCGAAGAAGGCGGTCGAGGTCATCGTCGCTCAGAACCTCAACCGGATGTTCACCTCGATCTTCACACAAGGTCAGGTGCCCGAGCAGGCGAGGGCGGTGGCCCTCATCACCGACGCCTCGAAGTCCTGCATGACCGCGCTCGATGCGACCGCCTCGCAGGCTGTGCTGTTTTCCGGCAATACCAGCGTGAAGGTCACCGGCTGCGTAGTGATGTCCAACTCGAACGCTTCGGACGCCATCAAGCTCCAGGGCTCGGCAGCACTGCAGGTCGATTGCCTGATATCGGCGGGCGGCGTTTCTCTCAGCAATCCGGTTACGACCGTCTGCCCGGCCCCGATCACCCAGGCGCTGCCTGTCGCCGATCCATTCGCCGACCTGCCGACCCCGGCCGCCTCAAACCCTTGCCAGAATGCCAACAAGTCGACATTGAAGCCCGGCACCTACTGCAGCGGACTCAGCCTTAGCGGTAGCGTTACCCTCCAGCCGGGCGTCTATGTCGTTCAGGGCAATCTCAAGATAAACGCCAACGCTTCCGTCACCGGCAGCGGGGTGACTATCTTCATGTCAGGCAGCTCGACGGTCAGCATGAATGGCAACGCCTCCGTGCAGCTCAGTGCGCCGACTTCGGGCGCCTATTCAGGCGTTCTGTTTTATGGCGACAGGGCCGGCAGCAGTGCATCCAGCACGTTCAACGGTACAGCCGACTCGCTGCTGACTGGGGCCATCTACTTCCCAAGACAGCAGATCAGCTATCTCGGCAATTTCTCGGGCAACGGCGGCTGCACCCAAGTCGTTGCCGATACGATACAATGGTCAGGCAGTTCAACCATCAATCAGGATTGCACCAGCCTCGGAATGCGCGACATTCCGGCCGCGCAGTCCGTGGCACTGGTCGAGTAGCCTCCCGTGGAACGCCGATCAAAGCCGATCCTTGGCGACCGTTCTGGCGTTGCCGCGGTCGAGTTCGCCATGGTCCTGCCCTTCCTGTGCGCGGCGCTGCTCGGTATCATCGACGGCTGGTCCTATGTGACGAGCTCGCTGTCGATGCGTGCCGGCGTCAAGACCGCCGCGAACCTGATCATGGAAGGGTCGACGAATGATACGGCGACGCAAGCCGTTGCCATTTCGAGCTGGGAGAAACGGCCGGCGGACGGCCAGGTCACGCTAAGCCGGATCTATATGTGCGGGACGACCGTGGTCGACGCCTCCACGCTGTGCAGCGGACCAAAGGTGCCGTCGGTCTATGTTCAGATCCAGGCATCGGCCACCTGGACGCCGCCCTTCACCTTCGGCGTCTTTTCCGCTTCCAGCGTCATCGGCCATCTGGAGGTGATCCGTGTTCGCTAGGGCGTCTCACCGCTTCGCGGAAATGGCGAAACGCCCTAGCTCTTTGTTTTGTCGCGATTCCTTGGGGACAGCGCTGCGCGCTTTTCCCGGGACAACCGGCTCACACTTTTCCTGGAATTGCGCCAGGCAAAGCGCCTTCCGGCGAGATCGATCAGGCGGATCCGGGTTGGAGTTCGCGCTGATCGCACCGTTCCTCATCATATTGCTGTTCGGGATCTTCGCCCTGGGCTGGTCGATGCATTCGGTGTCCAGCGTTCGCTATACGCTGGAGACATCATCGCGCTCGCTGCAGCTTCAGAACACGCTGACCCAGGCCGACATCCAATCGATCGCCACGCAGAAATTGCAGGCCTTGGGTTTGAAGGATGTGAACGTGACGATCGCCATCGACCCGGCAAGCGGCGGTTTCCGCATGGCGCATCTGACCGCCACCTATGCCTTCGTCGTCGATTTTCCTTACCTCGACACCTTTCCGATCAACTACGCCACCACTGTTACCGTGCCGCTGGTCGGCGGTTAGTCAATACGGCGCTGACGCGAGCTTCCGCGTTTCAGCCGGCATGGTCCAGCAGTCTTATGGTGGTGTCACGGCGATGTTCGGAATTGGCGCGATCGATGCCTTCCACGGTGATCGCGAAGGTTCCGTTCTCGATCCTTCCAATCCAGCCCTTGGCTTTCAGGTACCAGAGATGAAACTCAAGATGTTCTCGTGGACAGCCTGACAAACGTTCGATTTCTGTATCGCCAATGCCGGGATTGTTTACGTCTTGTCGGCGTTTGACGTAGAGCAGGGAGAGCAATTTTGCCTGAATGGCCACATCACGTTCGATGGTTGTGTTGTTGCTGGCTTCCCCAATCAACTCCGTTCGCAGATTCAAATGGTCCTTGTGCTGAATGTCATACCGCGCGCGCTTGACAGGGTCTTTGAGAACATTGTGGGCTTCCAGGATTTCGCTGAACCGTGATTCATCGCCGGTGTCCTGATTGTCAGGATGGTAGCGCATGGCAAAATAGCGGAATACCCGTTCTATCGTTTCCGAGTTGGCGTTCGGGCTGATTTCCAGGAGTTCGTAGTAGTCAACGAACAAGATGGCGCCCCCACAACATCGCTATTGCGCACACCGTCGAGAGCATGACCGCTGAAGCCAAGAAACAACGGTCCTCAACTTGCGGCTTCGATTGGCGCGAACTGAAGCCGATCCGCAACGTCGAAGGCGGCCAGAATGATGAAAACAGCCGTGAGGTTAAGGAAGGCGGGTGATGCAAAAATGCTCCCGCTCGGATCATAGCTGCTCAGTTCCATGGCGCTCTACCCCTTCAGCGACCCGATGGTTTGAATAATGATCCGGCTTTATGAGGAACACAAGCGCATGCTAATAAGATGGTTGATGCGGTTACTCTGGGACTCAGCAAGGGCGCCTCGAGCGTGAGCGGGAGCAGGAGGCGGCAGTGCTGCGCTACCGCCTCGCCGCGGAGGAGCGCGCATTGACCACTCTGGCGCGCAGCGGGAGGCGTCCGAGCGGGCCGGACGATGCGGCCGCGTAACTTGCGGCGACCGGTCCTTCTTCTGTCCCGTAATGGATCAATTTGTCGCTGGCACAACAATTGCATTGTCAGCATAGCCGGCTGTTGGGACCGGCAATTGGGGCGAGGTTGGGGCAGGCCTCGCCGCTTCGCAAATGGAGCGGCGAGGTTTCTGCGTTCAAGCAGATTGCAGGTGCAACCGGAGACACAGCGACTGGCCATAGGCGGGCGCCAGGACGCGCGGGAAGCCTCTGCCGCGTAGGACAGCGCCAGCGGGAAACGCGCGCTCGTGACGCCAACTAGGCGGCTTAACGCCTCACCTAAGGATAAAGTACAGCGGAACGAGTATCGAGAATGCCGCGACAGCGGTCAGAAAAATGTCTGTAGTCATGAGCCCCCGCTCGGAATTTCATGACCATCTCACATTCAATTAGCTAAAATGCAAATGAACTCGCGGCCGGCCATTCGAATCTTGCGCGCTCGATCCTGTCGAGGAACATAATCTATCGTTGCGGCGACCCCTCAAAACGGAGATCGCCAATGGCCAGAACCATCCCCTCCAAGCAGCTATCGCAGGCTGAAGTCGAGCGCTTTCTGATGGCAGCGGAAGGCACTCCGCAAGAGCATCATGAAGCCGCTGATATCGCCCAAGCAGCGAGCACTTCCGAGCGCTCCAAAGGACACACGATGCGCCTTCGGCTGTGTAGGCCAACAGGCGCCCAGGGTTCCACGGCAGTGCGGCCCGGCACCCTATAGATTGGGATGTGAATAGGACGCCGGGCCTGACCGACGGGCTGTTTTGTGAGCAACAGCGACGCCGGCTGGTCAATATATGTGCTAATGCTAATATAATTGCAGCGTACGAATGAAGGAACAGCCGGGAGGAGATGATGTCGATCCGCGACGAACTGCAGGAGCTTTGGGATATCTACGTTGCGGCCTATCGAGATCGGGATGCTGCCGGTTGCGCAGCGGTATTCACACCTGATGCGGAATTGCATTCTCCCTATGCGCCGCCGGCTCGCGGCCGCGCGGCGATAGAGGCGCTGCATGGCGTCTGGACTCAACACGCCACCCCCGACAAAACACTAGCCATAATGGAGGCGGGGACTTCCGGGCACCTAGCATGGTCTCTGGCGGCCTATTAGGAGGGTGAGGCCACCGGAAATGGAACTTCACTCAGCGTCTTTGAGCGACACGCTGATGGCGGAGGCTGGTTGATCCGCATGTGCAGTCTCAACAGCACCGATCCCGGCCAATGACCGACAAGCCGGCCTAGATCGCCAGCGTCTTCGACAGGGCGCACTGGTGCACTATCCTGACCACATAGGATGAAGATGAAGCCCAGGCGCTGGAGCAGGCGATGCTTCAGGATGGCGCGGGGCGCGGGTCGAGGAGTTCACCCCGAAGGCGAAGAAGCGCTAAAGGGCTCGGCGCAGACGGCGATAAATGGCGAGTCTCTGAAAGTCCGCCGCATTCACGCATGCCGGATTCGGCGTGGGTGGCGTCCACCCTGCATGCGAAATTGTTTGCTTTGCCATTTTGACCGATTCCTTGGAATCGGCCGGCTCCGGGCGATATTGGCCAAAAATTGGACAGTAAGGACGGGGAGGTCGCCAAGTGTTTGAAAAGTCTGGTACGCCCAAGGGGAATCGAACCCCTGTTACCGCCGTGAAAGTCGCGCCTTTTGCTCTTTCCTGATTGTCCACGAACGTGTATAACATATTGAAAGGTATATGTTTATTTCACGCTCATTCATTCCTGTTCATAGGCGTTCACGTCACGCTTATTAGGGAAAACTTGGGGGACGTTCTGAAGTGGCTCGCACAGTTAGGGATGCTCGACTTGACACCAGGGCGGCACGAATTGCGCTGCCGATGCAAGACAAACCTCATTGGCGGATGATCGAAGAGGGCTTTCACGTCGGCTATCGGAAAGGCCCGCGCGGCGGCAAATGGCAGGCGAGGGTTTTTGTCGACGGAAAGTACGTTGAGAAGTCCATAGGGATAGCTGACGATACGGCGGACGCCGACGGCGCCATCATCCTTTCTTGGTCCCATGCCCAGTCAGCCGGTCGAGCGTGGCGAGAGAAGGCGCTGAGAGAGGCGAGGGGGCACGGGCGAGGGAAGGCAACCTACACGGTGTCAGACGCGCTTGCGGACTATCTGGCGGACTGCGAGCAACGCGGCAAGAAGGACATGCGCGGCGTCAGGCAAACGATAAAGGCGAGAATCGAACCGGAACTTGGCTCGATCGAGGTCGAGAGGCTTACGACCAAAAAAATCAAGGAATGGCAGACTGCCCTATGGCAGAGGCCAGCGAAGAACCGTGGCGGAAAGGAAATCGAAGGGGATGGCGACCCGAGGGCGCGGAAAGTCACGGCTAACCGGATCCTGACAACCTTGAAAGCTGCGCTGAATCTCGCGTTCGCCGAAGAGCTTGTTGATAGCGATCTGGCTTGGCGAAAAGTTAAGCCATTCAAGAATGTCGAGGTCGCGAGAATTCGCTACCTGTCCGTTGATGAGCAGCGGCGGCTGGTCAACGCTTGTGAGCCCGAGTTTCGGGCACTGGTCCGCGGCGCCCTCTTTACCGGCTGTAGGGTATCCGAGCTTGCCCGACTTAGGGTCAGCGACATCAATCTGGATGCGAACACTGTCCACGTCCTCATTTCAAAATCGGGAAAACCTCGCCACGTCGTCTTAGGCGACGAAGGCGTCGAGTTCTTTAGGTCGGCCGTTGCCGGCAAAGCCGGAGACGCGATCGTCTTTCCATTCGGCGGCCGCGAGTGGCAGAAGTCGGAACACTTTCGGCCGATGGTCGACGCGTCGAATGCAGCGAAGATTACGCCGCGAGCTCGCTTTCATGACTTGCGCCATACCCATGCCAGCGCGCTAGCAATGGCTGGGGTGCCCATGGGTGTCATTGCAACGCAACTCGGTCATTCTGACACCCGCGTTACAGAACGCCATTATGCGCACTTGGCGCCATCCTACGTTGCCGACACTATCAGGGCCCATTTCCCGAAATTGGGCATCGGCGAAAAGAGCAACGTGACGGCAATAGCGGCGGCGCGGTGACACTGCCGTTCATTTCACCTTGCCTGATTCATTGCCTCGCCATATATCCCTTTCCACGCGCTGATTCGCTGCGCTAATAGGGTTCGCAACCTAGCGAACGGGCATCCAACCCAGAAAATCAAATCGCCGTGGCAACACACGGCCTTTCTGGGAGATCACCGTGACGCGAAAACCAGCTTACACAATCGAAGAGCTTTTACAGATTCACCCCGGCGGGCGGACGCGCCTGTACGACGCAATCAAAGCCGGTCAACTTGTTGCTCGGAAGATCGGTCGCCAAACCATCGTCCTTGACGATGAGTATACGGCCTATCTGCAGGCGTTGCCGAAAATTGAGCCAAAGCGTGAGTCGGTGTCATGACCGGCGCCGACGAACTGGCCCGCCTCAGGGATCAGGCGATGAACGCGCGCTTACGTTTGGAGAACCTACTGCAGCAACGTGAGGCCGGGCAGGAAGGCGGCGGCTTAGTTCCGGCCCCTTCCGAGGTCGACCGCGCGCGCGACCGTGTCGAGGCCGCTGAGGCGCTGTTGCGGGCGCATGAGCGAATGGCGGTGCGAGCATGAGCAAAAACATCGTCGCGGCCATTAGCCTGGCCCGCTGGTTGCTTGACGCGCAGGATCCGAAAGCGACCTTCTACGCAATGCTTTCCGCAGTTCGGGACCAAACGTCAGCCGAAATTGCGGACGGCGATTTGTACGAATTGGCCATGGCATTCGCCGGATTTGGCGCGTTCGTCCGGGGCGACATCAAGGACGTTCCAGTAAGGCAGGCATGATCGACCCTGATACACGATCGTCGGGTGCCTTCCGGCCTTCAACCGATGACCAAGATTTTTTTGATGGCTTAGGCGCGCGAAAGCAGCCTCTTCAAGCCCGTTCGACGATGGCCTTTTGGCCGCGCACTCGAGAGCATCAGGAACAATTGTTCTGGTCGTGGCATGCGGTTGTGATGCAGCTTTGTCGACGTCACGGCTATAGCCTGCGGGTGCCTGCGGTCATAAAGAAATTCGTCTTCTGGCAAGATGGCCGCGTTCGCGCGACCAATGAAATGATAGCCGCTGCGGCCACGCGTTGCAGTGAGAAAACGATATCGCGCGATCTTCAGCTTTTGGAGGGGATCGGCGTCATCAAAGCGACAATGGTCTTTGACCCGGAGACGAAAAAAACGAGCCGCGTTATCGACCTGACATTCCCGAAGGAGGTCGAAAATGTCGTTCTCCCTGACGAATAGAGCGCATGGACCACATATGGTCCAGGCGATCCCCGTTCAAAACCCCTTTGTTTGCGGTCGAGCGCATGGACCACATATGGTCCAGCATCTTCTGTATAGGAGCGGCTGAGATGTCTCAGCTTGATCTTTTCACCGACTATCTGCCATCACTGCACAAGGATGCGCCTGTGCTGATCGCGTTCCCGCTTTCCCGCCGCAGGGATCTGATTGCTGAGACCGCTCGCGGCCTTGCTACTCGCAATCAATCTGAAGGCAGAAAGTTTTGGAACCGGCAGGTCAAAGCAATCCGCCGCGACATGAAAGCCAAGGGAATCCCCAAGGCTGAAATTGACCGACATATTTCGGAGTTCATCCGTGTGATCAACATCGAATTGGACTATCGCGCCGGCCATTGGTCATCCGGCAAGTGACGGCCTGGCTACTAACCCCCCTTGAAAAATGCGACTGCTGCGAACTTGGCGCCAACGTAGGTGACGGCCATTCCCGCAGGGAAAGGCGGGGGTCCGGGGGCGATCATCGTCCCCGGTCTTTCTTGTCTTTTAGAGGAAAAACGGCGAAAGCCCTTGGCGCCGTTATGGTTTCGATAGGTACAAAATATAGTGTTAACAAAAATCTTTTCGCTAGGGGTGGTGTAATCGACCATTGCGAGTCATGTATCGCTGACGACGATGAATTGAATCACAAGCCGAATCAACCCGCCTGCCAACTGGCATGGGCGGGTTTTTCTTTGCCCTTCGCGAAAGGTTTTCAGCAATGGCAGATGATCCATATTCCGACACGGCTCCAGGTCCACAAAGCGGCGGCCGCCGTGGCCGTGTCGTCACGCCCTCGGACACTGAAGACTTGCCGACGATCCCGAAGGCGGTCGTTCTGTTAAGCGCCGGCAACGTGGCCATTCTGCCAGTCAACAACGATGACGACGAGCCGCTTGCGTTCGTCGGCGTGCACGCGGGTTGCCCCATCGTGTTCCAAGTGCGCCGTGTGCTGGCGACGGGGACTACAGCGACCGTCGCCACTATCGAGGATTGAGTGTCTTCGCCTTGGTATCGGACCAAGCAGTGGTTTGCCCTTCGAGCTCGCCAGTTGAGGCGGGAGCCGTATTGCGCGTTCTGCGCTCGGGCTGGCGTAAGGACGCCGGCTACCGTCGCCGACCACGTTGAGCGTCATCGAGGCGATAGGTTCCGATTCTTCAACGGGCGGCTACAGAGCTTGTGCGCGGCCTGCCACAACAGCACGAAGCAAAAGGCAGAACTTCACGGCTATAGCAGCGAAGTCGGCGCCGATGGCCTGCCGCTGGATCCTCGACACCCGTTCAATCGAAGGAAGTGACTGAAATAGGGCTGCAGCCCGGTCAGAGAGCTTCAGGAGCTAAAGAGTTTGCCTAAGTCGTATCGAAAATCGATCCGCGACTTCCTGATTGTCTCGGAGGTATCTTTGAAAGCTGGAGGTCGGCACGGTCCTACCTTGTCGGCTGTGCCAAGTCAGACGCTGCACTAAGTGGCCGAAGCCTCGATCGCCTGCGGCCACAAGCACGGCCTCATCGGCGGGAGAATCGCTCAGAGACGCGCCGCTAGAACGCATAAGAAACCCGGACGATAACGTCAGGATGACGCTTGGAGACAGTTCAGTGTTTTCCTTCCAAAGCAAAGCGGCTCTCGAAAGGGCGGATTCTTCGGAGATTCCGAGGGTCCCGAACAAGGCAAAGCCGTATATCTGGTCCAAGTGCTTCTGCTGATCAAAGCTCTCATCCGGCGTTCCGGTGACAGCTTGCACGCCACCGTAGTGGCGAAATGAGGCCGATGGCGGGCATAGCGCATCTGGGTCCAGCACACTGTGGCGCCTCAACCGCTTGACGGATCGGACCTTGGCAAACGCGTCGGTCAATGTTGTGGTGTTGAGGGAACTCTTTATCTCGCCAACTGCGATCACACCTTCCGCCGGGTAGTAAGTGGCCTCAGGACTCCCGTTGATGTCGAAGACGGGACAGATGTTCCGTTCGAAAATGACGACATCTTGCTGCTGGCTCATGCCGCCATAGCTGTCGATCACGATACCGCTCCCGACTCCCACATATCCGGGGAGAATACGTTCGAGTTGTGCTCGGGCTGGATGTTCACGGGCAGAGCCAATGAGCGATGGCGTGCCAGCGACGCTAGCGTCATCAAACTCAGCGACAAGACGTCGGGCGATGCGTCGGAGGAAGTCCGAGGGAGTAAATCGCTCCACCATCGGAACAACCTCCTGAAAACAATGATATTGGCATGTGAGAGCAATAGGCCAATCGGCCAGCTATCAGCAAGCGTCCTCCCCCGCCAGTTCTTTCACTTCTAGACAATGCGGAAGGCGTTCCTGTGGTCCTCATGCATTTGGACGTGCTTCGGCGGATAGAGGCCTTTCGACCGCAAAGAGACGACGTGCATACGGTGGCGCGCGGCGCGCGCGTCGTCGTAGAGGATTTCCTCATCAGGACAAGCGTCGATCCAGCCGATGAAGGACTTGGCCGCCTCCCTCCCATGCGCGGCCGCAAGGCCAATGGCGACATGACCAGCAATCTCATTGATGGCTCTCCGTTCTATACTGCCGCCGCGCGCAACGCATTGATCAGATGACAGCCGGCGCAGCCGGACGAACGCCGCGCGGATGGCAATCGTCGCCTCCGTCTCGGCAAAGTTCATGCCGTCGGCTCGGCACTGGTGGCGGAACTTGAGCGCTGCGTCTTCTGCGCTCTCAGGGATGAGGTCGATCACCACCACAATGGCAATCACTGCGAGCAAGATCATCGGGCCATATTCGAGCATCGGGTTTCGCCCCTGGTTCAAGTCAACTCGGAGCAGAGTACGTCCGAACCTTGGCCTCGTCAACAAATAACATATTGAAAATCAAAGAGAAATCAGCTTCGCCGGCGGCGTCGTTTCGCTCGCCCAAGGGCGGGGGCGGGTCAAAAGTCGGCAGCTTTTTTGCTGCTTAGACCGGCGTGCCTCTTTTGCGCAGAGTTAGTTTCCCATCGATAGTTTTTCACCATTGGAGCGCCACTCCTTAGAGGCCTCTTCGATCAGGCCGTCAGCGGAAGTCGACCTCCCCGGCGCTCCATGCCCACACGCGGGTTCGGTGGGGTCAAGGTCGACGCGATCGAGGCGGGCGGTCACGGCGCGTGATCGCCCGCCGTTAGCATCAGTGAGGTTTCGGCATGGGCTTGCGCGGACCGGGCGCGGCTCGCCAGCGCCTTGCGAAGGAACAGGCGGCAGAAACCAAGCGGCGCCTGCCTTGGAAGAGGAAGGGGCTCTCACGCGCTCAACGCGTGATCAAATTTTTGGAGTGGTTGCCCGTCTCGAAAGGCATTCGCCGCGGCAAGAAAATGAAACTCCTGCCATCACAGCGGGAGTTTATCGAGAACGTATTTGCCACAGACAGAGCCGGCAGGCGCAAGACCTCGCTCGCAATTTTGAGCCAGCCGAAAGGCAACGGCAAGACTGGCTTGATTGCCGGGATCTGCCTGGCGGCGCTCCTTGGTCCGGAGTCCGAAGAGCGTGGCGCCGTGTTTTCGGCATCGATCGATCGCGGCAAGGCTGGCCTGATTTTCGATGAAATGAAGGCGACGATTCTTCGCGTTCCGGAATTCGCGGCGCGGACAAACATCACCGACTTTCACAAAAAGATTTCCGTGCTCGAGGGCGACGGGGTCGATTCAGTGTACGAGGCCTTGTCTGCGGACGCTCGCCGCTCACAGGGCCTTTCCCCGACGCTGTGGGCCTATGACGAGCTCGGCGAGGCACCAGACGGCGCATTGCTGTCCGTCCTGATGGAAAGCGAAGGCAAGCGAGACGAAACGCTTGGCATCGTCCTTTCTACCCAAAACGAAAGCGATGACCATCCGCTCAGTCGACTGATCGACGACGCTTTGACCGGCGCGGAGCCTTCCACCTATCTCCAGCTTCACGCCGCGCCGGATGACGCTGATCCGTTCAGTGACGAGACACTGAAGGCCTGCAATCCTGCCTACGGCCATTTTCTCGACCTCAAGGCGCTTCAGAAGTCCCGCGACCGCGCCCGGCGCATGCCGGCGTTCGAAAGCTCGTACAGGCGCCTTCGGCTCAACCAGCGCGCCGATGCCAATCCGGAAAGCCGGATCGTGACATTGACCGTCTGGAAACAGAACGCCGGCCCGGTCGATCGGGCAGCATTGAAGGGCCGCGCCTGTTTCGGTGGGCTCGACTTGAGCGGCAAGAATGATCTCACCGCCCTGGTGCTGGTTTTCCCGTCGGACGATCCGGATCCGACATTCGATGTTCTGCCGCTCTTCTGGACGCCTGAGGGCCAACTTGAGGCTCGCCGCCCCGCCGAACAGGAGCGATTCCGCCGATGGATTGGTGAAGGTCACATGCTCGCCACGCCTGGCCCGACGATCCGTTACAGCTTCGTCGCCGCCGAACTGGCGAAACTCGCCAAGGAATTCGACATCAAATCGATCGGCTTCGACACCTACCGGTGCGACGATTTGAAAGTCGACCTGGCTGACATCGCCTGTGAACTGCCGCTGGAACCGTTCCGGCAGGGCTTCGTGAGTATGGGGCCGGCCGTAGAGCGTTTTGCGGAACTCGCTTTATCGCAGAAACTACGACACGCAGGACACCCTGTCTTAACCGCCGCTGTAGCCGGGGCAGTCACGGTCAGTGACGCCGCCGGCAATCTCAAAATCGATAAAGAAAAAAGCAATGGCCGAGGCCCCGTGCGCGTCGACGGCGCCGTGGCGCTCGCCATGGCGCTGCAGGTCGCCAATCGCTTCGAACCTCCGCCCAAAAAGCCGTCTCTGAGCGGCTTCTTAAGGGCGCCAGTCATGGTGGTATAGATGAATTTCAAGTCATGGATTGGCCGGACTTTCGGCCTTACTGACACGGCGCCCTGGTCCTACTTCTACGGCGGCGCCAGCGCTGCCGGGAAGGCCGTCACCGACAACACAGCTATGCAACTCGCAACTGTGTGGTCGTGTGTTCGCCTCAACTCTGAAGCTGCCTCCTGCCTGCCGCTGCAGGTCTTTGAAAAGGACGGTCGCGGCGGCCGCAATGCCGTCGATCACCCTTTGGCGGAGATCATCGGCGATAGTCCGAACGCCGATCAGACCGCATTTGAGTTTTGGGGCGCCATGGTCGCTTGGCTGATGGTGCGCGGCAACGCCTATGCCGAGATCGTCAAGCTTGGGGATCGCGTGACGGCGCTGAATCTGCTTCCGGCCGACCAGGTGAATGTGACCCGAGAGACGGGCGAGCTCCGCTATAAATTCACCGATCGCGGCAAGCCCGTCGATCTTCCGGCTGAATCAGTCCTCCACATTCGAGGCTTTGGATTTGGCGGCGATCTTGGCCTTTCGCCGATCAGGTTCGGCGTTCAGACATTCGGCAGCGCTATCGCTGCGGACGAAGCGGCCGGCAAGATCTTTGGCAATGGAATGATGCCGTCGGGCCTACTCTCCACTGAAGCCGAAATTTCAGAGGAACAACGTCCGCAGCTTGAATCGATCATGGCGAAGTACGCCGGCTCGACCAATGCCGGTAAGATTATGATCTTGGAAGCGGGGTTGAAGTTCGAACAACTCAGCCTCAATCCCGAAGATATGCAGATGTTGGAGACTCGCCGCTTTAATGTCGAGGAGATTTGCCGCTGGTTCGGCGTGCCGCCCGTGGTGATCGGCCATGCAGCGCAGGGCGTGACCGCTTGGGGAACAGGTATCGAGCAACTGCTTTTGCAGTGGCTGACGACCGGACTGAACCCGGTGCTCACGCGCATCGAAAAGCGGATTGCCAAACAACTGATCGGCTCTGGCGAGCGCCGGCGCATTTACCCAGAGTTCAACCGCGAGGCCTTGCTGCAAGCCGATAGCGTGGCAAAGGCGTCGTTCTTGTCGACGATGACGCAAAACGGCCTCATGACCCGAAACGAAGGACGCGCAAAGCTCAATCTGCCCCACGCCGGCACGGCCGCCGATGCCCTGACGGCGCAAACCAATCTGGCGCCACTCGACAAGCTTGGTGGCTCCGCCGACGCCGCGGTGAAGCAGGCATTCAAATCCTGGCTCGGGCTGGAGGAACCGCAATGAGCATCAAGATTCGAGACTTCGACCTATCCATTAAAGCCGTCAAAGAGGACGGCTTTTTTTCTGGCTATGGATCGGTTTTTGGTGTGGTGGACTCCTACAACGAGATCATCGCGGCAGGTGCATTCGGAGCCTCGTTGGCCGATCGCAAGGCCAAAGGCCGCAAGTTCCCCATTCTTTGGCAGCACCGGACGGATCAACCGCTAGGCACCTATTCCCGCGTCGAAGAGGATGAGAAAGGGCTGTACGTCGAAGGCCAACTCCTGACCAAAGACGTGACCAAGGCGCGGGAAGCCGCCAGCCTTATGCGCAGTGGCGCAATCGACGGTCTATCTGTCGGCTTCTGGACCCGAGAATCTTCTTTGGATGAAAAGACCGGGATTCGGACCCTGACGAGGGTAGACCTGGCAGAAGTCAGCATCGTGACTGTCCCGGCAAACGATGACGCAAGAATCGATGCCATCCGGATGAAATTCGCGCACGGCGACCTGCCGTCGCTTTCGGAATTCGAGAAGTTTCTGAGGGATTCAGGCGCTTCTCGCCAGCAGGCCGCCGTGATCGCCACGCGGGGCCTTAAGCATCTCCTGACGGACGTCGGAGACCAGGCGAATCCAACAGCCGCCAGCGGCCTATTGCAGGCGCTCAGCGGCTTCAATCTTCCCAAACTCTGAGGATATCAACATGACAATTCATTCCCGCGAATTCAGGCGGAAGGCCGCCGGTGATCGCCTTGACGACCAAAACGAACTGAAAAGCGTCATGGACGCTCTCAAAGCCCGCGACACCGAAATCCAGACCTTTGCCACCAAGGCGAGCGAAGAGATCAAGACGCACGGCAAGGTTCTGGACGAAACCAAGTCGGCGCTCACCAAGCTCTCGACCGACGGCGCCAGCCTTCAGGATCGTCTCCTTCAGGTCGAACAGAAATTGTCCCGTCGCAGCTTCGGCGATCTGCCGGCGAAGTCCATCGGTGAACAACTGACCGATTCCGACGACTTCAAGGCGCTCCAGAGCAAGGGCCGTGGCACCGCGCGCCTGAACCTCAAGGCGGCGACGATCACCTCAGCAACGGCCGATGCCGCCGGCTCTGCCGGTGACCTCATCCGGCCGGACCGTGCGCCTGGCATCATCACGCCGGCCGTGCGCGAACTGACCATCCGAGACCTTCTCCTGCCCGGCCGCACGTCTTCCAACGCGATCGAATTTATGCAGGAAACGGGATTCACAAACAACGCGGCGCCGGTGGCGGAAGGGGCAACCAAGCCGCAGTCGGATCTGAAGTTCGAGCTCATCACGACTAACGTCCGCACGATCGCGCATTGGTTTGCGGCCTCGAAGCAGGTCCTGAGCGACGTTCCGATGCTCATGTCTTACATCAACGGCCGCGCAACGTTCGGCCTGAAGTACGTGGAAGAAAATCAGCTTCTCGCCGGCGACGGCACGGGGCAGAACCTTCACGGCATCATTCCGCAGGCGACGGCGTTCTCTCAGTCGACGCTCAGCACTCCGTCCACTGACACGCGGATTGACACGATCCGCCGCGCCAGCCTTCAGGTCCGCAATGCGGAATATCGTCCGACGTTCGTGGTGCTCAATCCGAACGACTGGGCGGCGATCGAACTTACCAAGGACCAAGACAGCCGCTACATCTGGATCCAGGTCCAGACAGGCGGCACGATGCAGCTTTGGCGCCTTGCGGTTGTCGAGACGACCGCAATCACCAACGGCGAATTCCTCGTCGGCGCGACCATGGGCGCCCAGGTATTCGACCGCGAAGACGCCGCGGTGGAAGTCTCCACCGATCATGACGACTTCTTCGTCCGGAACCTCGTGGCAATCCGCGCCGAAGAGCGGCTCGCCCTTGCGGTGAACCGGCCGGAATCCTTCGTTCACGGTTACTTCGATTTGGGCGCTTCGCCCCCGCTCAACGCCTAATCAGGCGCACCATTGACCTCAGAGGGCGGCTTCAGGGCCGCCCTGTCCAATTTGCGAGAGACGCCATGAATCTTGTGCTGGAATCCCCGCCGGAGCCGCTCGGCGATCTGATTTTGCGTCAGGTTTGCGATCACCTGCGCGTCGAATTTGGCGGTTCTCTACCGACCGACAAGGCCTATATTCTGTCTTGCATCGGCGCCGCTGTCTCGCGTTTGGACGGTAAACACGGGCGGCTTGGCCGGTGCCTGCTGACTCAAGAGTGGACCCTGTATCTCGACAGCTTTCCTACATGCATCGAGCTCCCGCTTCCGCCACTGCAGGAAGTCATTCACGTCAAATATCTCGACAATGACGGCGTTCTGCAAACACTGGATCCGTCGGCATATCGCGTCTCTGGCGCCGGTTCCTGGCGGCCTGAAATCGCCCCCGCCTATGGTGAGAAATGGCCACATGCCCGCTACATCGCGGACGCCGTGCAGGTGCGCTTTCGCGCCGGCTATGGCGCCGATGAAGAAAGCGTTCCGCCGCCAATCCTGCAGGCAATTAAGGTCACGGCCGCTCAATATTATGTCGAGCGCCAGCCGGTGACATTCACCACGCCGCACGAAATCCCGCTCCTGGCCTGCGATCTGATCGCGCCATTCAAGATCTACCGGTGAAGCATGCGCATCGGAAACATGAACAGGCGCCTTGTCATTCTTCGACGGGTGCAGACCGGCACTGATGACCTGAACGCGCCCGTCTTTGAGTGGCAAACTCTGCGCACCGTTTGGGCTGAAAAAATCGCAAAAAGAGAGAATGAGCAGTTTTCACCAGACGTGCATCAACGCTACGCGATCCGCGTTGTCACCTTCCGGATCCGCTATTTTGCCGACATTTCCGAAGTGGACCTCCTCGAATGCGAGGGCGTCACCTACGACATCAAAGGATTGCGCGAGCTCGGTTTCCGAGAGGGAACTGAGATCACGGCGGAATCACAGTCCTAGCTCCCCATGGCGCAGGACATGCTCTCTGCCATCACGCTCAGTTTTCGGACGCCCAAGAAGCTCGCAAATCACCCGATTTTAGGGACCGACAAACGAAAGCACGTCGTCAACCAGATGATGGACGTGATATCGGACTGGCGGCTCAGTCCCTTCGAGTTCGAGGGCGCCTGCCGTGCCGGACTTCGTTCCGCATTGTGCCTAGAGGGCTATTCTTGGCAAAGGGCGGATGATGAAGCCGCCGGGATCATCGAAACATGCCTGAGAGGCCACAGGCGTCCGACCTGGCTGCAAGGGCAACCGGAAGGCGCCGATCGGGAGAACTGTCTCGGCTGCGGGCAGTTGCTCGACACGTCAGACCGGCAGATGCGCCGCGTGTCATGGTGCTCCGACCTCTGCCGGCTGGCCACCAAAATCAGGCAAGAACAGGCGGACGAATACCGGGGCAAGGAAGTCTCACAGCGCGCCTTTTATCTCGCCCAAAAGCAACGGCTTCGGAAGCGACATTGCGAGTTCTGCAGGACGTCGTTTAGGCCTTCTGTCCAAGAATCTCGGTTTTGCTCGTCACCGTGCGCGCGGCGTGCCCGCGGTGACATGCTCGAGCAAAGAGAGTGCTCGACATGCAGGAAGACATTCCGGCCGCTCAGCCGCAGCAAAGCCGGCCTCTATTGCTCACCGGTGTGCGCATCGACGGGCCGGACGACGAAGCCGGAACGGCCGTGCGCCAATTGCCAGAGCATGTTCAAGCCGCACCGTCATTCGCAGCTTTGGTGCTCACCGAAATGCAGAGCGGCAGGGATGAAAGATACCTTGGCGCCGCGCATTTGCGATCACTGTAGCGAGACGTTCCAGCCCGCCAGACCTAAGGCCAAGTTCTGTTCCTCGAAGTGTCGGAATAGAGCGGCCTACGAGCGCAAAGCCCCCTGACCGTCATTGCAAGCCGCTGCCTTCGGGCGGCGACTTTTTCATTTCTGAAGAGGGGAGCTAATGCAAAGACCTCGTTGGGTCCAGACCCCGATTGCGCCGCGCGTCATGGCGCGGGGCGACATGGTTTACACCGAATATAAGATCCCGGCACTGTTCCCGGCTAAATCTCGCTTCAGAGACACATCACGGACATTCTCATCGAGTGGCTTTCAGCATGAGTGCATCATTCGTGGATCAGTCAACGATCCAGGCCCCACAGCAGACAACTCGTACGTGCGGAAAATCACGCTCTATCCGGTCAAGCTACCTGCCGATCTGCCTGTGCTCACTGCATGATCGGTTGGCTGGCCTTCAGGCTCGCCGTTGGCACGCCATACGGGGAATGAGGCAGGGGTGAACAGGTGGCAAGAAACTTGCGAATTCGTCCGCGTTGTGTGCTTTATGTGGAGCTTGGCGTAACGGCGAGTCTAGCTAACCCCAGTGACGTAGAACTTCTGAGAGACTGCATTGGTTTTCGGTTCCCTGAATCTTAGGGGGGTGATCGCCGAATGTAGCACTGGGCTTTAACCCTTCCCGCCCTAAAATCATGATGCCAAGAGCAACGATTCGTGGCTCGTATAGAAGAGGGAGAGATCAACATGGGATTGATTGACAAGAGTCAGCGTATTCCACCCAGTCCCGATTTCGCCGCAGCTCGAGACGCCGTGTGGCGAGGCCTGGAAGTGGTTCGACAGGCCGCTACCGGGCACAAAGACAAGCCAAGCGAGCCAAAAGTATCGAGACGCACGGCTGCCGAAAAAGACGCGTCAGAGCGTTCCGAGCGGAAATAGTCGGTCCACACATGGGGGGGATGTATAGGGACGCGGACCGCGATCGGATAGGTGTGATCGGAAAATCTACTCCGGACGAGCCGTTTCGTTCGGAGTGGCGTCGGGATACAGCTAGGCTTATCCACTCTCCCGCCTTTCGACGCCTACAAGGCAAGCCGCAAGTTTTTCCAGGGGGCGATTCCGACTTCTTTCGGAACCGCCTTACCCATTCGCTTGAAGTCGCCCAGATAGCAAAATCGATCGCGATCAGGCTTAACTACCAATCAGATCTCTTCAAAGACGACGCGCTGAAAATCGAACCCGACATTGTCGAGTTTGCAGGGCTCGCGCATGACCTTGGGCATCCGCCGTTCGGGCACAACGGTGAAGAGGCGCTCGATACCGAAATGGCGGACCACGGCGGCTTTGAGGGCAACGCCCAGACCTTGCACATTTTGGCTCGCGTCGAGAAAAAAGAATACACGAACGCGGTGACGGCGGGGCTTCGCGGGCCGATCGACAGCAGGGGGGAAGATTTTCGCGCCGGGTTGAATTTGACTTACCGATCGCTGGCCTCGATTCTGAAGTACGATAACCAAATTCCGGCTAGAGCGGCAGAACGACGAGAGGGTGGTGACGATCACAAGGGCTACTATCAGGAAGAATCTCAGCTGGTAGCCGATATCAAAAAATCAGTCTTGGGCGAGATTTATACTGAGCCGTTCAAGACCATAGAATGCTCGATAATGGACATATCAGATGACATTGCGTATTCGACGTACGATATAGAGGATTGCTTCAAAGCCGGGATTCTTAGCCCCATTAGTATGTTTTCGTTGGACGACGCGATATATGATAACGCGATGAATACTCTCAACAAACGAATGAAAAAGTACTATAGCGACATCCCTAATATCGATAATATGATGGTTAGCAAACAGGAAATTCAGAATATACTATTTGATCTTTTTGCTGAGTTGTTTGTAATTTCTGCTGATGAGCGCGAATTTTTGGGGAACAGGACGGCGTCTAGAGAGCGCAAAAAGCAAGCGTCCGCGCTCCTGGTCCAGCGATTTTCAGCCAAATTGGCCTCTGACGGCTATGAGCGAATAAAGCTGACGTCAAAATTGGTACAAATATTTATGGATGGCGTTGAAGTCATCGCTCACAAAAAATATCCACAACTGCATCGCGCCAGACTGAAGATTGATACCTTCAAAAAGGTCGAGGTGCTTAAGAATATTACTTATGAATACGTAATAATGTCGCCGTCGATGCAAACAATTGAGTATCGCGGCAAGGATATAGTTTCCGAGATATTCAGGGCGATCGACACAGATCCGAAAAAGGGCAAACTTCTCCTGCCAGAGGACTGTCGAGCCCTTTATGAAGCCACCCGCGGGCCGACCCAGAAGCGGGTTCTGGCCGATTTTATTGCCGGCATGACAGACAGATATGCATGGGAATTCTACAATCGAATCTACGGAACCAATGCCGCCTCGGTTTTTCGGAAGGTATGAGCATCGGCTGGCACGGGCCCGCACCGTGCCGAGACCGACAACCAGGCCAATGCGACTGGCGCTTCACTTCAGGGCATCGGCGACAAGGTGCGGATCGAGGAGATCACGGATTAAAGGCGCCACGACTCTCCTACGTCCGCTCAATCATGCTCTATCCGGCGAAAGACCCAGCAAACGCTCACCGAATGAGGTTTATAGCTCTTCCTCCGGTAAGAAGTTAGGCCACATGTCATTCACTACTCGGCTCAAAGCATCAGTGAGCGATACCGTGTCACCCTTGAGACGCTTCACCATGACGTCGCCCAACGGCCTACTGTTGTCCGCCCATTGGGACTCCATCTCGATTTCTGTGCCGGGTACCGAGACGCCAAACAACGCGCCTGGCGAGCCAACCTCGTAGTGGCCGCCTCGGACGTAGAGATGTTTGTAGACATTGGCGACGCTCTGTACCGTCAAGTAGCACGGTTCAATCGACGCCAAATGGATATGGAGGTCCTTCACAGACTTCCATGGAGCGATGATGGACGGCTGCTCACGCCTATAAAAAGCATGGAATATGTCCGCCAGTTGGAAGGCCGACACGGCTGCATTGAAGCCCAGCCGAGAGTCAGAGGGCTCCCGAAGGTAGTCCTCCAAGTTCGGCAAAACGAACACGCGATAAAAGGACAGCGGTGTTGTCTGCATCGTTCACCCCTTCCGGCGGCGGCGCGTCGCTATTGCTATCAATCTTTTCCATCGAAGCCCCTTAGCCCTTGGAGGACGGTTTACCGGCCGCTGCAAGCTTAGCGTCCAATGCGGCCTTGCGTGCTGCAGCATGGGCAGGTCGGACGTAGAAATGGTCAAAGCATTCCTCCAAAACCTCGAGACACCATTCTGCCTCTTCCGGCTCAACATCAATGATCTGAAGGGTTGTGACATCTGTAATTGGATGCGCTGAGAAATTTCCAAAATTCCGTATACCGTCAACGGCCGTGCGAAGGGTGATAGGAATTGCCTTTGTCGCGTCGGTCTCAGCAAGGAGCATGTCTATCTCTTTGGCAAGGTCTTTTGCAGCGTAGCCGTGGGCCCGAAGCATCGCCTGGAGGCATCGTCTGGCGAGCGCCGCCGAAGCCTTTGGACTTATACTCAGCACCCTACAAGCTTCGGTGTAGTCGGCTGCGATGGTGCGTGGGACTTCCTTCGGAACTGGCCCTCTGTTTGCTCCGTCAATTGGCTCGATCAGAATGGTGCTGTGATCACCGTCCGCCGTCGTAATGGTGTAGAGGGCGGTGACTCCAACGCATTTAGGGCAAACAGTTGTTTGGATGGATCGATGAGGCGGCTTGCCAACGACCACTACTCGGCTCTCAGCCCAAGTTTCAAAAAAATGAACAGAGCAGTGTGGACATTTCATTAACTTGACCCCGATTCCCAAATTACCACGATGCCACGAAGCCGCCGTTTGTGGAAATATAAGTTTCCCATATCGTTGCCGAACGGCAAGTCATTGAAAGCACTATAAACGGCCGTGAAAAAAGAACTCGTCAGCGAGGCGAAACCCATATCGCTTTCGGGCTAGCCTGTGCTTCGTGAACTGAAACACAGGAGCGCCAAAATGGCCAAGAATGCTGAAATCGTCCGCCAGATCAAAGAGCACTACAGGGACCGCCCTGTCGAAGAAATCCTCGAGCTCTTAGCCTGGATGACGGCCACGTTTCCCCAACTGCGACCATGACCCGGCAGGGCCGGCAATAGTGGCGCGCTTTGGTCCGTCTCGTCAGACGTGAGCTACGTCGATCCCGACGTCGAGCACTATAAACGGCCGTGAAAAAAGAACCCGGCAGAGCACTACAGGGACCGCCCTGTCGAAGAAATCCTCGAGCTCTTAGCCTGGATGACGGCCACGTTTCCCCAACTGCGACCATGACCCGGCAGGGCCGGCAATAGTGGCGCGCTTTGGTCCGTCTCGTCAGACGTGAGCTACGTCGATCCCGACGTCGAGATCCTCGAGCAACTTTTCAATCTCTATAGCGTGTCTCGCCCACTCATTGAGGGTGCCAGCTACAGAAATGCGGATAGTGGGACGATAGGGCTCGTATCCCCACTTTGCAGCGCTAAAGTTTATCCGTGTCACAATGCCTTCGTCTTGGAGCGGCTTCATGCGTTCTTCGACAATCGGCAACGCGGCTGCGATCTTGGCGAGCCAGTCAGACATTTGTTTATCTCCCGCGTTTTCAGTTGGTCACTATGCGGGGCAGGGCGCAGAAGGGCAAACGATTCGCCCAAATGAACGGCAATGAATAACGGCGAATATTAGGGAAAACTTAGGGGAAATTGGCTGAAGAAGGTCAGGAAGGCCACTAAGTGGTTGAAATTGCTGGTACGCCCAAGGGGAATCGAACCCCTGTTACCGCCGTGAAAGGGCGGTGTCCTAACCGCTAGACGATGGGCGCGCTCAGACGAAGCGGCTTATACTGACGTTGTGCGCAACCGGCAACCCGTCAGGTGCCGGCTTGGACAACTTTTTTCCAGTCCTTGGAAACGATGGGGTTTCGCCATGGCTGCACGGCTTGCCGGCCAGGGGAAACGCCCATCGTTTCGTCATTCTGGGCCGAGCAAGGAGCGCAGCGACGCGGCACAGACCCCAGAACCCATGCCCCGACTCAGGGGCGCTGCAGCGGTGCAGTGGCGCTTTGGCCAATCTCGAAAGTTTTGAGAATTGTCCAATGGACCGATGTTGTCTGCCCGCAGGCTCCGGCCCGTCAAATCGCGCCGTTCAGCCGTCGTCACCGCCGCTGCGCCGGCGGCAGCGCCAGTTCCAGTCGCGCTCGGGCCCGACATCGACGTGTACCGATTCGGTGTGGCAATAGGTGCCGACGCCACCGCGGCCGGGCATGGTCCTGATGTAGTTCGCCAGTTCCCATTTGGAGACGCCGGGAACCTGGATGTCGGCGGCGGCGCAGTACATGTGCAGCGAGTTCTTGGCACCGTTGGCGCGGCGGTTGCGGGCGGGGTCGCGGTAGCCAGACGTGACCACCATCTTGCGGCCGTAATGGCCTTCGATCGTCTTCAGCACGCGCACCAGCGAGGGCTTCAGGCAGGCGACATCGACGCTTTCGTTCTGCTTCAGCAGGCCGTTGGGCGCGAGCCGGGCCATGCCGGCGGCGGACGCAACCTGATAGCTGCCGCCGATTGGACCCTCGTCCTCATTGAGGTCGACGTCGCTTTCGTCGTCGAGGCCGGATTTGCGCTTGATCTCGAACAGGGCGGTCTGGCGCACGCCAGGCAAGGCATCGCTGCCAGTGATATGACCGGCGTCGTCACCGGTCGAGGCCAACTGTATCGGCTTTGCCGTGGAGTCGGCCGAGGCCAAAGTGATGATCGGCTTTGCCGCCGCGGCGGGCGCGGGCTTGGCCTGTGCGGTCGGCTGTTCGCCCGATCGCGTGTTGATGAGCGGAGCCGGTGTGGCCGAAGCGGGCGTGGCGCCGAACATCGAGGCCAGGAAGCCCCGTTTCTTCGGCGCCTCGGCTTGTGGCGCCTCACCCGCGGTCACATAGACCGGATTGTTCATCACCGGCGCCGCGGCTGGCTTCGGCGTTGTCACCGCGGCATCGGCGGCAGCGATCTTCTGGGCGACCGCGTCGGTCTGCTGCGCCGTCTGGGCCGGCTGCTGCAAGGCCTGCGGCGTTTGTCCCGCGATCGTTTCAGCGCCGGCCGGCGTTATCAGCGGAAAGGCTGCTTGGGGCTTGGCCATCGGTACGTAAGCGACTTTTTCGGGGAGTGCGGTGTCGCCTTCGCTCATCACGGTCGTTTGCATGGCCGTTGTCTGCGATGTCGAATCGGCGGTGGCGACGGACTTGCCGGTGGCGGCCGCATTGATGTCAGAGGCTGAGGCATTGTAGCCGGGCATTCCGACCGACATTGTCGGGTCGCCGGCCGATGTGCAGGAGGCCAGGAGCACAGAGCAGAGCGCTGCCAAGATGGCGCTGCGTTCTACCTTTGCGAGGCTCCATCCTGCTGATTTCAAAGTCAAATTCCCCCTCGATGTCCGGTCGGTACGTCCTTGGCTCAGCACTGGAAGTCGCTGTCCAAGGTGACCTTTGTCTCCGATCCGGAAACGAGACCTGTGTCAAATCCGCAAGCCTGGAAGTATTTTTGCAGTGATTGCCGAATTATGGCTGCTTGACGGTTGACGACACCATTTCGCCCGCTTTTGCCGGGCCGTCAACTCACCACACATTACAGTCCGTTACACACGCACCTTCACATAGCTGCCGGGAGCATCGCCCAAGGTTTTCATGTGCTTGCCGGGTTTGCGGGCAGGCACGCGGGTGTTGTCCTTGGCCTCGATCCAGCCTTGCCAGTGCGGCCACCACGACCCGGGATGCTCTACGGCCTTGGCAATCCATTGGCCGAAATCGCCTTCCGGTTTGCCGCCGGTCCAATACTGGTACTTGCCGGAGGCGGGCGGATTGACGACACCGGCTATGTGGCCCGATCCCGCCATCACGTAGTCGACCTGGCCGCCGAAATATTTCGAGCCGAGGAAGACGGACAGCGCCGGCGCGATGTGATCTTCCCGCGAGGCGAGGTTGTAGATCGGAATGGTGATATCGCCGAGCGAGACCGTATGCCCGGCCAGCTCCATCGTGCCGCGCGAGAGGTTGTTCTCGAGATAGCAATTGCGCAGGTAGAAGGAATGGTTGGCTGCCGCCATGCGGGTCGAATCGGCATTCCAGTAGAGCAGGTCGAAGGGCAGGGGGTCCTTGCCGCGCATGTAGTTGTTGACGACATAGGGCCAGATCAGGTCGCCGGAGCGCAGCATGTTGAAGGCGGTCGCCATCTTGGTGCCGTCGAGATAGCCCTTCTCGTTCATCGATTTCTCCACCGCCGCGACCTGTTCCTCGTCGACGAAGACCTTGAGGTCACCGGCATAGGTGAAGTCGACCTGCGTGGTGAAGAAAGTGGCTGACTTGATGCGGTCGTCGCCTTCCCTGGCCATCAGAGCCAGCGCCGCCGCCAGCAGCGTGCCGCCGACGCAGTAGCCGATCGCGTTGACATCCCGCTCGCCGGTCGCCTCCGCGATCGTGTCGAGGGCGTATTGCAGGCCTTCCCTGATATAGGCTTCCCACCCCTTCGCGCCGTGGCGCTCGTCCGGATTGATCCAGGAGATCACGAAGACGGTGTGGCCCTGCTCGATGGCCCAGCGGATGAAGGATTTCTGCGGGTTGAGGTCGAGTATGTAGAACTTGTTGATCCAGGGCGGGCAGATCAGCAGCGGGCGCTTCAGCACCGTCTCGGTCGCCGGATCATACTGGATGATCTCGGCGACATCGCTGCGGCCGACCACCTTGCCGGGTGTGGTGGCGATGTTCCTGCCGATCTCGAAAGGCGAATAGTCGGCCTGGCGCAGTTTCAGGTCGCCCTTGCCGGCGGCGATGTCCTCGGCCAGCATCTTCATGCCGCGCACCAGGTTCTCGCCGTTGGAAGCGACGGTCTCGCGGAAAAGCTCGGGGTTGGTCAGGATGAAATTCGACGGCGAGATGGCATTGGACACCTGCTTGACGTAGAAGCTCGCCTTGTGGCGGGTGTGCTCGTCGAGACCTTCGGCGTGCTCGACCAGTTCGGACGCCCAGCGCGAGGTGACGAGATAGGCCTGCTTGAGGAAATCGAAGAAGGCGTTGCGGCCCCATTCCGGATCCTGGAAACGCTTGTCACCGCGCTCCGGCTTGATGGCGTCGTCTGGACCTTCGGCGTTGGGGCTGACGCGCTGGATGGCGTTGGCCCACACGGTCATGTAGCCGGCGAACAGCCGCGTCTGCGCTTCGAGCGCGCGCTGCGGGTCGGCGAGCCAGTATTCGCTCAGCTTGGAAAACGTCTTGACCATGTCGACGACTGGTTCGGCGACGTGGTCGCGCACTTCGCCGCGCTCGCGCGGTTCGGCCCAGGCGGACGCCGCCTTGCCGGCCTGCTCGATCATGCGCGCCATGTTCAACGCGAAGCGCTCCGGATCCTTCACCAGATATTGCTCGACGGTCGAAGGCTCGTCATCTTCCGTTTTGCCCGAATCGGGTGTTTTGGACATGGTTCGCGGGGTTCCTCCCGAAGCGTTTTCTTGACATATTAACATGGGACATCCGACAGGGTCCAATCTCGCTCTACCTCGGCTGCCAAGGAAACAATATGACGATTAATATTGGCGAGACTGTTTTTTTTGATGCCGCACGCTTTTGCCGCATCGGCGCGGCGATCGTCCTTTTGGGGATCGCCGGGTGTTCGAGCACGAATACCGGCGCTCCGGTGCCGATGGCCGAGAATGCAGGTCCAAAGGATACCGGCACCTTTCCGAACCTCAACATCCCGCCCAAAGTGGCGAACAAGCAGCTCACGCCAGCCGAGACGAACGCCAAGCTCGCCGAACTCAAGGCTGACGGCGCCGCGCAGGGCGCCAAAAGCAGCGGCGGCGCTGCGGTCGCCAATCAGGCGGCACTGGCGGACCTGGCCGCGAAACATGGTCCCCAGGCGCTGAAGCAGATCGAAGGCAAATGCGATCCCGCCCTCGACCCTACCTGCAAATGAGTATATAGCGCGCGCCCAATAGCCCCCTTTGCTGTCTGGAACTGCCATGGAAGAGTTTCACAAGGTCCGCCGGCTTCCGCCTTACGTGTTCGAGCAGGTCAACCGGCTCAAGGCCAGCGCCCGTTCGCGCGGCGCCGACATCATCGACCTCGGCATGGGCAATCCGGACCTGCCGACGCCCAAGGCCATCGTCGACAAATTGTGCGAAGTGGTGCGCGATCCGCGCACGCATCGCTATTCCTCCTCGCGCGGCATTCCCGGCCTGCGCCGCGCCCAGGCCGCCTACTATCAGCGCCGCTTCGGCGTGAAGCTCAACCCAGACACGCAGGTGGTGGCCACGCTCGGCTCGAAGGAAGGCTTCGCCAACATGGCGCAGGCGATCACCGCGCCTGGCGACGTCATCCTGTGCCCGAACCCGACCTATCCGATCCATGCCTTCGGCTTCATCATGTCGGGCGGCGTCATCCGTTCGCTGCAGGTCGAGCCGGACGATGGTTTCATTCCAGCGCTGGAGCGCGGCGTTCGCCACTCGATCCCGAAGCCGCTGGCGCTGATCCTGAACTATCCGTCGAACCCGACGGCGCTGGTCGCTTCGCTGGACTTCTACAAGGACGTGGTGGCGTTCGCGAAGAAGAACGACATCATCATCCTGTCCGACCTTGCCTATTCGGAGATCTATTTCGACGGCAACCCGCCGCCTTCGGTGCTGCAGGTGCCGGGCGCCATCGATGTCTGCGTCGAATTCACCTCGATGTCTAAGACGTTCTCCATGCCCGGCTGGCGCATGGGTTTTGCCGTCGGCAATGAGCGGCTGATCTCGGCGTTGACCAGGGTGAAGTCCTATCTCGACTACGGCGCCTTCACGCCGATCCAGGTGGCGGCGGCCCATGCGCTCAACGGCGACGGCGCCGATATCGCCGAGGTGCGCGAGGTCTACCACAAGCGCCGCGACGTGATGGTCGATTCCTTCGGGCGCGCCGGCTGGAACATTCCAGCTCCCGCCGCCTCGATGTTCGCCTGGGCGCCGATCCCCGAACCGTTCAAGCATCTGGGCTCGCTCGAATTCTCCAAGCTGCTCATCGAGCACGCCGATGTGGCGGTGGCGCCCGGTGTCGGCTTCGGCGAACATGGCGACGATTTCGTGCGCCTGGCGCTGGTCGAGAACGAGCACCGGATCCGCCAGGCGGCGCGCAACATCAAACGCTTCCTGTCGACCAGCGCCAAGCAGCCCAACAATGTGGTGCCGCTGTCCGCCCACCGGTAAGCAAAAATTCGATCTGATTTTGAGGGACGTCGCCTTCCATGGCTGAAGCTCTGCGTGTTGGAATTGCCGGACTTGGCACGGTCGGTGCTTCGGTGGCGCGGGTGCTGCGCGACAAGGCGGCCGAGCTGACCCGGCAATGCGGGCGCGACATCGTCGTGTCGGCGGTTTCGGCGCGCGACCCGGAACGCGACCGTGGCGTCGATGTCAGCGCCGCAAAATGGTTCGACGATCCGGTCAAGATGGCGCAGACGGCCGAGATCGACGTGTTCATCGAACTGATCGGCGGCGACGAGGGGCCGGCGCGCCTGTCGGTGAAGGCCGCGCTCGAAGCCGGCCGCCACGTCGTCACCGCCAACAAGGCGCTGCTCGCCAAGCATGGCGTGGCGCTGGCCGAGATCGCCGAGAAGAAGGGCGTGCTGCTCAACTACGAGGCGGCGGTGGCGGGCGGCATTCCCGTCATCAAAACGATGCGCGAGGCGATGGCCGGCAATTCGGTCAATCGCGTGTTCGGCATTCTCAACGGCACCTGCAACTACATCCTGACCCGCATGGAGGCCGAAGGCATCTCGTTCGATGCCTGCCTGAAGGACGCGCAGCGACTGGGTTACGCCGAGGCCGATCCGACCTTCGACATCGAGGGTCACGACACCGCGCACAAGCTGTCGATCCTGACCAGCCTTGCCTTCGGCACCAAGATCGCCGCCAACGACATCTATATGGAAGGCATTTCCAACATCACCCAGGCCGACATCCGCGCGGCCGGCGATCTCGGCTACCGGATCAAGCTGCTCGGCGTTGCTCAGCGCACCGAAAGCGGCATCGAGCAGCGCGTGCATCCGACCATGGTGCCGACCGCTTCCGTCATCGCGCAGGTGCATGGCGTCACCAATGCGGTGGCGATCGAGACCGACATTCTCGGCGAATTGTTGCTTTCAGGCCCCGGCGCCGGCGGCAACGCCACTGCCTCGGCCGTCATCGGCGACATCGCCGACATTGCCAAGAGCCGGCCCGGCTTCCAGCATGGTCCGGTCTTCGGCCTGCCGGCGAAGGAGCTCAGGCCCTACAAGAAGGCTCAGATGCGCAGCCATGCCGGCGGCTACTTCATCCGGCTGACGGTGCATGATCGCATCGGCGTCTTCGCCGCGATCGCCAAGCGCATGGCCGACAACGATATTTCGCTGGAATCGATCGTCCAGCATGCTGTCAGCGGCGAGGCGGCGGCGCAGAAGACGGTGATCCTCGTCACCCACGAGACCACCGAGGCCGCCGTGCGCAAGGCCGTCGACGGCATCACCAAGGACGGTCACCTGACCGACAAGCCGCAGGTCATCCGCATCGAGCGGGCAGGGTAGCTTCGTCCCGGGGTAACAATCCCCGCCGGCCTTTCGGTCGACCCGATGGCGATCAGCCCCAACTGGGCGGAACGAATTCGTTGCGGCGCCGTTCTCTTGGTCAGCAACCAAGGGAGCCGCTTCATGGCCGATACCAACAAGTCCGACACCCCAGCCATCGACGATATCCAGAAAACGCTGGAAAAGCAGATCGCTGAACTGCGCAAGGAGATCACCAAGATCAACAAGAGCATTTCGGCAAGGGGCGCGGAAATGCTCGATGATGCCAGCGAACAGGCTTCGGATTTTTATGAGACGGCTTCGGCACGCGCGTCGCGCACAGCGCAGCAGTTGCGCAGTCAGGCCCAGGCGGTTTCGGAAGTTGCGCGAGAAAACCCGGGCACGACGACCGCCGTGATCGGCGTGATCGGCCTGCTCGGCTTTCTGGCCGGGATTGCCGTCGGCCAGTCGATGAGCAACGACACGTCGCGCCGCTGGTATTGAGTGCGCCGGCCTTGAGCCGGGTTTGCCGGCTCGTCTTCCCGTTTCAGGAAATCATTTGAAGGAGGGCGTCGTGGCTTCATCCGTGTTGATCGGCATCCTGATCACATTCCTTGTCATTATTCTCGTTCTCTATCTCGTGCAGCGCCTGCCGCTCGACGCCAGGATGCGGCAGATCGTGCAGGTCATCGTCATCATCATCGGCATCATTTCGCTGCTCAGATATCTCGCGGTTTTCTAGATCGCGAGAGCCACCTTTTTTGCTTCTTCAAGGCGGCCCGGTCGTTTCCGACCGGGCCGCGATCGTGTCGGAAATGCGGTTCAATCGATTGATATTGCTGGCCTTTCGATAAAACGTTCGGCAGGTCTTGCCGTTGTCATGCTCGTTTGACAAAACAGGCCCGCCTCCGGCGGGAGGCGTATGCCAACGAGGATTTGCCGAACATGAATGTGGCCCAGAACATCGTCGCCGGCCTTGACCGGATACTCACCATGGAACTGGTGCGCGTCACCGAAAGGGCCGCCGTGGCCGCCGCCAGGCTGCGCGGCCGTGGCGATGAAAAGGCTGCCGACCAGGTCGCTGTCGACGCCATGCGCCAGGAGCTCAACCGCCTTGCCATCAAGGGTACGGTGGTGATCGGCGAGGGCGAACGCGACGAGGCACCCATGCTTTATATCGGCGAGGAGGTCGGCACCGGCAAAGGACCGGCAGTCGACATAGCGCTCGATCCGCTCGAAGGCACGACGATCTGCGCCAAGAACCTGCCCAACGCGCTTGCCGTCATCGCCATCGCCGAAAAGGGCAGTCTGCTGTTCGCGCCAGACGTCTATATGGACAAGATCGCCATCGGTCCGGGCTATGCCGAAGGCGTCATCGACATCGACGCGTCGCCGGCCGAGAACATCGCGAGTCTGGCGCGAGCCAAGGGCGTTGCGGTTTCCGACATCACCACCTGCATCCTCGACCGGCCGCGCCATGCCAAGCTGATCGATGCCGTGCGCGCCACGGGAGCGGCGATCCGGCTGATCGGCGACGGCGATGTCGCCGGCGTCATCCACACCACCGACCCGGAGGAAACCGGCATCGACCTATATCTCGGCACCGGCGGTGCGCCGGAAGGCGTGCTGGCCGCGGCCGCATTGCGCTGCACCGGCGGCCAGATGCAGGGACGGCTGATCCTCGATACGCCGGAGAAGGTCGCGCGCGCCGCCAAGATGGGCATTTCCGATCCGAAGCGGGTCTACCATGCGGAAGACATGGCGCGCGGCGACGTGCTGTTCGCGGCCACCGGCGTCACCGACGGCAATATGCTGGCCGGCGTCAAGTTCGGCCGCACCTATATCACCACCCACACCATCGTGCTGCGCTCGTCGTCACGGACCGTCCGCGAGATCAAGGCGCGGCACCAGGATCTGGATAAGTTCTAGGCCTCCTTGCGAAGCCGCACCGCAGTTGCTAGCCCTTGGCTGCATCTGAACCCTGGCGGCGCAAGGATTGACGATGAATGCGTTCGACTGGCACGCGGATCCGATTTCGCGTGCCACGCCCATCACGAAATCCTATCGCAACACCCAGAATGTGCGCCGCTTTTTCACGCGCGAATGCGGCGATACGTTCAGGTTCGATCGGACTTTCATGGCCTGGCTCAAGGACGGCCGGGAAAAGACGATGGGGGACGCGGCCGACGAATGGATCCGGTGCCAGGCTGAAAAGCGGAAAGCGTAGTTTTCTTGAACTCTCCTGCGACGCCACCCGCCGCGAACCGCCTGGTTCTGCCTGTCTTTGGCCCTAAAGCGCGTCGCGTTCACGCGCAGCACGTTAGGCTGTTGTTCGCGCATGTCGTTAAGCCCAAAACCGCTGCCCATTTTTGGGCGACATGCTCTATCCTGCAGCCAACCATGAATTGGCAAAGCGCATAATGGGCGAAAGGCGCCTATTCCTCGATGTCAGGCAGTCGGCGACCGGTCTCTCCTGGGAGCACCGGCTGACCGAACGGCAGGACATGGTCGCGCTTGCCATCGCGCAAGGTCATGGTGTGCCCGACATCGTCGCGCGCGTTCTGGCCGGACGCGGCGTTACCGCCGACGAGACCGAGCGGTTCCTCGATCCGACGATCCGCGACCTGTTGCCCAATCCGGCGTCGCTGACCGACATGGACAAGGCCGCCACCCGCATCGCGGCGGCGGTGATGGCGAGGGAAAAGGTAGCGATCTTTGGCGACTACGATGTCGACGGCGCCGCCTCGTCGGCCTTGCTGAAGCGGTTTCTGGCGCATTTCTCCATACCGTCGGAAATCTATATTCCGGACCGTATCTTCGAGGGCTACGGCCCCAATCCCGATGCCATGCGAGAACTCGTCTCGCGCGGCGCCACGCTAATTGTCACCGTCGATTGCGGCACCAACAGCGCCGTGTCCGTCGATGCCGCCAACGAAGCTGGCGCCGATGTCGTGGTGCTCGACCACCATCAGGTCGGCGGCGCGTTGCCGGCGGCGATTGCGGTGGTAAATCCAAACCGTGACGACGATCTTTCCGGGCAGGGGCATCTGTGCGCTGCCGGTGTCGTCTTCCTCGCCCTGGTGCAGACCGCGAGAATCCTGCGTGGCCTGAGCGATGTCGCACCGCCCGATCTGCTGTCGCTGCTCGATCTCGTTGCGTTGGCGACCGTTTGCGACGTGGTGCCACTCACCGGCGTCAACCGTGCCTTCGTCGTCAAAGGGCTGCAAATGGCGCGCCAGCAGAAGAATGAAGGCTTGGCCGCATTGGCCCGGGTATCGCGCATTGGCGAGCCGATCAGCACCTTCCATCTCGCCTATCTGATCGGGCCGCGCATCAATGCCGGCGGGCGCATCGGCGATGCAGCACTTGGCAGCCGGCTGCTCGCGACGGACGATCCGGTCGAGGCGCGGACCATCGCTGAGACGCTCGACCGGCTGAACCAGGAGCGGCAGTTGATGGAACAGGAGATGCTGGCCGCGGCGCGTGCCGAAGCCGATGCCGAGCTTGCCGGCGGCAACGGCCCGGCGATCGTCGTCACCGCCAGCAACAACTGGCATCCCGGCATTGTCGGCCTGCTCGCCTCGAGGCTGAAGGATCATGCGCGCCGGCCGGCTTTCGCCATCGCCTTCAACGCTGTGGGCATCGGTACTGGTTCGGGCCGTTCAGTGTCGGGCTTCGACCTCGGCCGGCTGGTGCGCGAAGCCGCCGATGTCGGGCTGATCGTCAAGGGCGGCGGTCATGGCATGGCGGCCGGCATCACGGTGGAGCGCGCCAGGCTGGGCGAACTCAGGGCGTTCTTCGAGGAACGGGCGGCTGCCGACGTGTTTCGGCTGCAGGACGAGGAGAGCCTGGCGATCGACGGCGCGCTGGCAGCCGAAGGCGCGACGCTCAGCCTGCTCGACGCGCTGGAAAAGGCCGGCCCTTTCGGCGCCGGCCACGTCGCGCCGGTTTTCGTGCTGCCGCGCCATAAGCTCGCCGACGCCCGGCCGGTCGGCACCAACCATATACGCTGCGAATTGCAGTCGGACAGCGGCGGCCGCATCCAGGCGATCGCCTTTCGAGCCGTTGATACGGTGCTTGGTGAATTCCTGTTCAAGAACCGGGGCAAGAGCGTGCATGTCGCCGGCTCGCTGTCGGGCAATTACTGGAACGGCAACCGCACGGTGCAATTCCGGATTGTCGATGCGGCGCGGGCGTAGCTGCGCCCCCGGGGCCACAGCATTCAGCTGGCCGGAGCGTAACGCATTAGCGTCACGTCCTGGGGCAGGCTTTCCGTGCCAAGCGGTTTCAGCGTCAGCGACAGGCCGGACTGGAAGTACGGCTTGCCGCCCCCCCAGCACGACCGGGTGCATGTACAGCCGGTATTCATCGATAAGCCCTGCTCGTGCCAGACCAGCGGCAAGGTCTGCGCCGCCGAGGATGACGAGGCCATCCGTCTCTGACTTGAGCGATCTCACCGCGGTCTCGGCATCGCCATTCACCAGCCGGGCATTGGGCCCGACCTGCCGAAGCGTGGTCGAGAAGACGATCTTCGGTGTCTCTCGCCAGGCGCGGGCAAAGTCCCGCTCGACCTCGGTCGCACCGGTCTCGCGGTCTGGGCTGTCCCAGAAGCGCATCGTCTCGTACATCCGCCGCCCAGCAAGTACGACTGAGGCCCGCCGCATCATGTCATTGAAATGCTGATGCAATTCTGTCTCAGGCACCGGCAGTGCGATGTCCTCGTCCGATCGGGCGATATAGCCGTCCAAAGAGGTGAGCATGGAATAGACGATTTTGGCCATCGGTGTGCCTCCGTATAGTAGGCACAGACCAGCATAACCAATTGCGTTTTGAAATCGGTTATGCTGGTCATGGCGGATCGCCGCCGCGCTTCAAAGAGCGGCATCGCTCCGTCGATGGGACGCAATGCACGGTGTTTTTCAGAGGGTAGCTGGCCTCAGGCGAGAACGGTCTGCAGCCGGGTCAGTTCGCCGATCTGGGCCATCGTCGCCTGATAGCCGAGTTGGATTGCCTCGTCGGCGCGATGGAATTCGGTGAGGCCGATATGGCTGAGCTTGGGCTGCAGCGACATGTCGGGCGGATCGCCGGCCAGCCTGGCGCGCGAAATGCGGTCCTGGATGATGTTGAAGGCCTCGACCATGACACCGGTGATGCCGAGGCGGGTCTGATGCGACTGGTGCTCGGCGTCGACACGGCCGGCGCGCGGCGCGTCCTTTTCGACAACCAGTTCGCCGGCGCTGTGTTTGATCACGGCGGCGCGGCCGAACAGGTCGTAGTGAAGGTTGACCGCCACGACGAGCGGCTGCTCGTAGGCGCGGCAGACCGATACCGGCACCGGATTGACCAGCGCGCCGTCGACCAGCATGCGGCCGTTGCAATTCACCGGCTCGAACACGCCAGGCAATGCGTAGGACGCGCGCATTGCCGTGATCAGCGAGCCGTGCGACAGCCAGATCTCGTGACCGGTGCGGATTTCCGATGCGACGCTGACGAAGGGTTTTGGCAGGTCCTCGAACCGGACGCCCGCCACATGCTCGCGCAGACGGGCATCAAGCTTCATGCCGCCGAACAGGCCGCTGCCGCGCAGATTGAGATCGAGCAGGCCGAAAATGCGCCGCTTGGTCAGGCTGCGGGCGAACTCTTCCAGCTCATCCAGTTTGCCGGCGAGATAACAGCCGCCGACCAGCGCGCCGATAGAGGTGCCGGCGATCATCGAGACTTCGATGCCGGCTTCATCGAGCGCGCGCAGCACGCCGATATGAGCCCAGCCTCTGGCGCAACCGCCGCCCAAAGCGAGCGAAATGCCTGTTTTCTTGGGAGATTTCGTTTCGGACGCGCCGCCGGAAGAGGTCAGGCCGTTGGCCTCCCTGACATCTGGTCTGCTACGCAATGACGCCCACTCGAGCATCATGATCTCCCTTGTCCCAACATCATTCATATCAGAAGGATGTTTGAGAATAGTGAACATGTGTGGTTTGTGAATATGGAATGGTTCACAGAGGCTTCCGATACGTGACTTCCGCATCGAACAGCGGCTTGCTGCCGTCGTCAACAAGCGTTCCCTTGCCGTCGACAATCCCCACCGTCCGATAAAAGCATGAACGCCGGCCGGTGTGACAGGTTGCGTCGTGGCCCAACACTTTGACGCGCAGCCACAATGCATCCTGATCGCAGTCGGTGCGCATCTCGACGACATGTTGGAAATTGCCGGAGGTTTCGCCCTTCTTCCAAAGCGCGTTGCGCGAGCGCGACCAGTAGTGGGCGATGCCGGTTTCCAGTGTCAGCGCCAAGGCCTGCGCATTCATATGCGCGACCATCAGCAGCATGCCGTCTTCGGCATCGGTGACGACGACGGTGACAAGGCCGGCGGCGTCGAAGCGCGGCGAGAACACCGCGCCTTCCTCCAAGGCCCTCTTGTCTGATGGAGTTCTGGGAAATTCCAGTGCCGACATCGCCGGTGTATCTTCCTGTTTGACCATAATCTCTGGACAAACGTTTTCGTTTGTCCGCGAAAACCGATCCGCGTTTGTCGGGATCATGGCCTAGCGATATCGGCCTAGACGTTATGCCCCGCCGCCGCGAACCATGGTGACGAAACGAACCTGCTCCTCGGGCGTGTCCTTGAAAACGCCGGTGAAGGTGGAGGTGAGGGTGGTGGAGCCCTGCTTGCGGATGCCGCGCATGGCCATGCACATGTGCTCGGCCTCGATCATGACGGCGACGCCGCGAGGGTTGAGTACATCCTGGATGACGCCGGCGATCTGCGCGGTCAGTGCTTCCTGCGTCTGCAGGCGATGGGCGAAGATATCGACGACGCGCGCGATCTTGGACAGGCCGACGACCTTGCCATCCGGCAGGTAGCCGACATGTGCCTTACCGATGATCGGCACCATGTGGTGCTCGCAATGCGAATGGAACTGGATGTCCTTGACGATGACGAGATCGTCATAGCCGGCGACCTCCTCGAAGGTGCGGCCGAGTTCCTCTGCCGGGCACATGTCGTAGCCGCCGAACATCTCGCGGTAGGCCTTGGCCACGCGCTTGGGTGTGTCGATCAGCCCCTCGCGGTCCGGATTGTCGCCGGTCCAGCGCAGCAATGTGCGCACGGCGGCCTCGACCTCGGCTTCGCTCGGCCGGTCGGTGACCGGCTTTTCCATGTAGGCGGCCTGGGGCATGAGTTTCTTGATGACGGCATCCATAAAAGGCGTCTCCCGTAGTTCCTCTCCAAGGAGGAACGAGTTGAACGGACCACGACCTTTCGGTGTCGGAAACTCGCCCCGTTTCCAGCCCCGTAAGCGGCGTGAACTTCCCGGCCAGGACAGTGGCGCTCATCGCCTTGTCGTTACCGGACTGCCAGCATTATATAAGGTCGTAGCGAGCGAAAGGAAGACGCAGCAGCGGCAATCGCTGTTCGCTTGGCGGCGACGGATTGGAAAATAATGATCAACGATGTCTACAACGCGAAAATTCTCGGTTTTGCCGGAAACATCGCCCGCATCGGCCGGCTCGATCATCCGGACGCGACCGCCAAGGCGCATTCCAAGCTGTGCGGTTCGACCGTTACCGTCGATCTCAAGATGGCGGACGGGGTGGTCACCGACTTTGCCCATGACGTGAAGGCCTGCGCGCTCGGCCAGGCGTCATCCTCGATCATGGCGCAGCATGTCGTTGGCGCGAGCGCCGAGGAATTGCGCATGGTGCGCGACACCATGCTGAAGATGCTGAAAGAGAATGGCGCGCCGCCGGAAGGGCGCTTCGCCGACCTCAAATATTTGGAGCCGGTGCGCGACTACAAGGCACGGCATGCCTCGACCATGCTGACCTTTGACGCCGTGGTAGACGCCATCAGCCAGATCGAGAAGAAGCGCGCCGAACAAGCGGCCTGATCTTGCCATTTTCCGTTCTCGCGATGCGCGGACTTCGCGGCAGCCCGCGACACCGACCCTTCCGTGGCGTGGTGTTCGTCTGGTGCCTTGCCGGCGCACTCATGTCGGGCTGCGGCGCGAGCCGGGCCGACGTGGCAGTCGCGCGGGATATCAACGACTATCTCATGAAGGCCATCCAGCCCTGTTGGGCCACCCGGCACAGGACACAACGGGCGGGCCTCCGGCAGTCGGGATAAAACGACATCGACAAGTTTCTCGAAAAACACAAGCAGGCAAAGTAGCGGGGGCCTCGGCCCGGGACCGGCCTAGACCTTTGCTTCCAATGTCTGTCTGCTTTCAGCAAATTCACTTCGGACCCAGTCGGCGAACGCGGCGGCCGGCTCGGAAAGCTCCTCCAAGCTCCTGGCAACAAGCCAGTAGCCGCCGGATGCAACGTCGATGTCGAACGGCTTGATCAGTGCGCCGGTTTCGAGCTCGTTGCCGATCTGCAAGAGATCGCCCAGCGCGACGCCATGTCCGAGCAGGGCGGCCTGCTTTGAGAGCGATATATCCGCCAGCAGCGGCCCCCGCGCGGGCACGGCATCGGCCGGCACGCCGGCGGCTTCGAACCAGCGCGTCCAGCCCTGGCGATTTTCCTCATGCAAAAGTGTGTAGCGGGCAAGGTCGATTGGCTTCTCGAGGGGAGGGCCCGAGGCGAGCAGCGCCGGCGACAAAACCGGTGAATCGACTGTGGAGGCAAGCCGCTCTGCCTGGCTGCGGGGCCAGGAAGTTGCGTTGGCGCTGAAGCGCAAGGCAAGCTCAGGTTGATCGCTGCGGAATTCGATCAGCCTGGCATCGACTTCGAGGGACACGTCGATATCGGGCCGCAGCTGGCGAAACCGGTTGAGCCGAGGCACCAGCCAGACGGAGGCAAGCGACGGGAGAAGTGGTGCAAAACAACGAACCCTGAAAACGTGTGGAACATCAATGTGTTAAGGCGATCTCTCGGCACCGTTAGCGTTATCAAAGAGCGTTCAAAGGAGATAATATCGCTGTACGAGAGCGGCCTGGGGCAGAGTCGGATTGCCAGGATGATTGGAATAGGAGCAACTTCAGTCCATCGCGTCCTAGTCGCATCGGGCATCGAAAGACGGCCGACAGGTGGCCAGAAGAAACGACACTCATAGTAGTGCTTCTGCAGGAATGTGTCGAGATTTGGCACCGAATTCAAATGCAGCGTCGAACGAAACGAATCCTTTGGCCACTGGCTAGCCGGAAATGACTTAAGTCCGCCAAACCCAGGCATCCGATGTACGCTATGTGATTGGCTGCTTTCCTGCGAAACCACACAACAGGCGGAGTTACGTCGAGGTGCGATCGACGGGGCTCCATCAACAAGATCGAGGCGAAAGGCATTCCAGACGTCATGCTGAAAGGTCACTTTTCAGTTTCCCATTTTCGGACCGATATATTTTTTGTGGGGGGCGGCGGTCCCGAACCGCCTTGCCCATTGGCTTGACCTCCCCCGGGGACTATCCAAACTGAGTCTCAAAGGGATGATGGGGGAATTGATACCAGCGGGTTTACCCACATGGGTCCAGTGGCACAGTAACAGCACTTGTGGCGGCCGCTGTGGATCGTCGCTTATCGACAGTGGCGAACCGCCCGTGAGAAGCTAGTCCTAGACCTTTTTGATCGCCGTTTCGATTTCTATGCCAAAACGAAGGAGGCGATCGAACAACTTCTCGGAAATCCGCAGGTCTTTCTGGGGGGCACGTAGGGAAAGCGGGTTGGAACCCATCAAATTAATGTCTCGGCTTGGGCCAATTCCTGTTTGGTGATGACGTGGTGAGATGCACGAGTGTACAGCGCGATGGTCAATTTACGGTTGGGGCACACGATGTCATCGATGGACGACGCATCGAAGGACTGGTCTCAGGTGATCCACCAAAATTTCAAAGTCGTGACTGCCTTCTACGATGAGTTTCCGGAGATCGCCGCGCCCTATATGCGCATGACGCAGAAGCTGTAGGCTACCGCCGACGGACGCTAGGAGGGCCGATGGTCGAAGGTGAATTCCACGTCGTGGCGCATTGCCCCGTCTGCGGGGTGCCTGCGGAAGCCTGGCTTGACGAAGTGCCCGCTCCGGACCTCACTGCCGAGTCTGCGGCCGACGCGATCTCGACCGGAGATATCGAGCTCGAATGTGAGACCTGTGGGAACGAGTTTCCGGTAACTGTCACGGCTCATTTGTTCGGAAGATGGGAAGCACATCTAACCGACGATCCCAAGACGAAGGTCGAAATCGAACGCCTCGACTATTCCTACGACGACTGGCTCGAGGACATGGAGCCGGAGCCTCATCCTCGCGAGATATTCGACGCGGCAATTGGCGAATGGTTCAATCTACTTCGCGGAATGGGCGATAGGAAATCCGGGGCAGCCGGCATCAACCGAATGCTACTCGTCCAACTGTTTTCGATCCTCGAGGCGTACCTCTCGGACGCTGTTATCAAACTCGCCTTCGATGATTTGAAAGTCGCCAAAGCGATCGTCGAAAGCCATCCTGAACTGAAAAAGCAGACCGTGACCCTGATAAAGGTGGCCTCAGAACCGAACTTCGTGCGTGACACGGTAATCGCGCAGCTTCGGCAGACTCAGTTCCACCGCTTTGAGTTTCTAAACGGGATACTACACAAAGCTATTGGCCATTATTTATTGCCAAAGGAAAAGGTGATGCGTGACCTGGTCCTTCTGTCTGTCCAAAACCGTCACCATTGCGTTCATCGAAACGGCCGTGACGCTGATGGCAATACCTTGGACAGCCTCACTATAGATTACCTAACCCAGTTAGCTGGATGCTTCATGGCGATGGTTGCAGACCTGGCACCGGCCATCGAAGAGCTGGAGGCGAAACGCAACTTAAGTCTAGATGTACCTTGGTGACTTCGGGCGAGCGAAACCCTGATCACGCGCGGTGCATTGGCTGTGGTGGGGCTTGCAGAAGGACCGGAGATTGCACCAAGCCAGCCGCAAGTGGGGGAAACTGCGGACGCTGAGGATGTGGTCGACTTCATTGGCGCGATCGACGCACAGCCAGGATGCGAGCACTTGGGGTGCGCAGCCAGGATCCAGGCCGCACGGGCGCCGTCTTCCTCAATCTGTGCGACGGTCTTGGGTGCCGCGCTCATATGGCGATCTCCGGCACGCCGGCATCGGTGAGGAGCTGGTAGAGCTCGGCGACATTGTTGCGCGCACCGCGTTCCTGGCAGAACGCGAAGATGGCGCGCTGCTTGGCGCGCGAGAGGGCGACGAAGAAGGCCGCTACTCCCTCGGGATCTCCGGGAACATGCGCCCACCAGGCTTGGTCATCGAGGCCAACAAACACGATCGTGTCATATTCCAATCCCTTGCTTTTGTGCACGGTCATCATCGGGATCTGGTTGACGCCCTCGAAGGCGTCGAGACATGCGGTCCAGTCGGGGGCGCCATCGGCCGACGCGAAGAAATGCAGGCAGAAGGCCTCAAGGATGATTTGGAGGAGGTCACCGACACCGTATTCGGCATAGGTTCGGGCGATGGCTGCCAGATCGAGATATTCAAAGACTCGCGTCGCGAAGTCAGCGGCACTATTCCGAGAGGGAGCAGTCGCCGCCATTTCGGCGCGAAGCGCGGCAAGGAAGGCGGTCAGATCTGCCTCGACCTTCGCCGCGCCGATGTCGTCGTCGGCTACGACCGCCCGGAGCGCCAGAACTTCGGACGAGGCCAACTGCCAGGCCGCAGGCGCGCGGCGTGTCGCTCCGAGGCGGAATATTGCCATCGCGAGGCGACAGAGGTCGTCGGAGAGGAGATCCTGAAGCGAGGTTTTCCCGAGAGCGTGGCTCTCGTTGCGGACGCGCAGGCCATCCGCGACATCTTGATGTCGGTCAATGCATCCCGGCTTCGCCCCCGCATAGTGGAGGATGACGAGTTTTATTTTCGATCGTCTATCGCGTTTCATCGTTCAAGGATCGGTCAATGATCAGGTTCGCTATTGTTTTCGAGCTGGCAGGCTTGTTGGCGTCACTGGCCTCAGCATCGCAGGCGCGCCCTCTCAACTCTTCGGAGCGGGCGGAGTTCGCGAGGGACTTCTCCGTCGGATGCATGACAGGACCGCACATCAAGTCGATGATCGAGAGCCTTGGCGGCAAGAATCGCGAGCGACGCGAGTACTGCGACTGCGCAGGCAGTTATTTTGCCCGGAAACTGACCATCGAGCAGGCGTCCAATTCCAAATCCGTCGCGCCTTCACTGCACGCTCAGGCTCGCGACTACTGCGTGAAGAAGTTGTTTGGTGGAAACCGGAAAGCAAAGTAGTCGGCCAGGGCGCTTTCGGCCAGGTTGGAAACTTAGCTATTTCCGCCATGGTCGATTCACGAGCGGCTACGGCGCTGCGCCCTCGATTGAGGTTGAACTTCAGTGTCACGCCCGGCCGCCGATGTTCTGGGGACTGTCAGGAATTCCGTGTGCGGGCGGGCATAATGGGTAAAAAGGATTCCCACTATGACCCGACGCAAAGAACCTGCGATACCGAATGATCTTCTCGACCAGCTTCTGGCAGGCGGGGCAGCCAGTGCTGCCTTCGAACAGGGCGGCCTGCTGGATACGCTCAAGAAGGCTCTGACCGAGCGCGCGCTGAACGCGGAGATGGACCATCATCTGGCGAGCGGCGAAGACGCTGGCAACACGCGCAACGGTTATGGCCGCAAGACGGTGACGACCGAGACCGGCAAGCTGGAGATCGATGTTCCGCGTGACCGCCAGTCGAGTTTCGATCCGCAACTGATCGCCAAGTACCAGCGCCGTTTTCCCGGCTTTGATGACAAGATCGTGTCGATGTACGCGCGTGGCATGAGCACCCGGGAGATCACCGGGCACCTGCGCGATCTGTACGGCATCGATGTGTCTGCGGACCTGATCTCAACGGTGACGGACGCCGTGCTCGACGAAGTCGCCACCTGGCAGCAAAGGCCGCTCGATCCGATTTACCCGCTGGTCTTCTTCGATGCGATCCGGGTCAAGATCCGCGATGAAGGGATGGTCCGCAACAAGGCCATCCACATCGCACTGGGCGTGCGCGCCGATGGTGCAAAGGAGGTGCTGGGCCTGTGGCTCGAGCAGAATGAAGGCGCCAAGTTCTGGCTGCGGGTGATGAACGAGCTCAAGAACCGCGGCACGGAGGATATCCTTCTGGCCGTCGTCGATGGCCTGAAAGGCTTCCCGGACGCGATCACCGCTGTGTTCCCGGAGGCGATCGTCCAGACGTGCATAGTCCATCTGCTGCGCAACTCGATGGACTTCGTGTCCTGGAAAGATCGCAAGAGCCTCGCCGGCGCACTCAAGGAAATCTACCGCGCCGTCGATGCCGATGCCGCCGAAAAGGCGCTGGCGGCGTTCGAGGCCGGCCCCTGGGGCCTGCGCTATCCCGCCATCGGCCAGAGCTGGCGGCGCGCCTGGGCCGAGGTCATTCCATTCTTCGCGTTCCCTGACGACGTCCGCCGGATCATTTACACGACGAACTCAATAGAGGCGTTGAACTCGAAACTTCGACGGGCTGTCAGGGCCAGGGGCCATTTCCCCAGCGACGACGCGGCGACCAAGCTGCTCTATCTGATCTTGAACCGATCCGAGAAAGAGTGGAAAATGCCGCCACGTGAGTGGACCATGGCCAAGGCCCAATTCGCTGTCATCTTCGGCGAGCGCTTCATCAGGGCAATGGCTGCATAATGTTCAACAGCCCGCCCGCACACGGAATTCCTGACAGTCCCATGTTCTGGGTCACAACATGAAGTGTTCCCGCAGACACGTTGAGGTCGAACGGAGCGAAACATTCTGCGATCCGAAGCCAGAAGCCTTCGGGTCTGGCGCTCCGCATCACGGCCACAGATATGCCCCAACTGAGCGACACGTTGCTTGAGCAACGTGTCGCGAATGTTTCTGCCCGCCATACGCCTTCGGTCGATTGCTTCGGTCCGAATGATGACGCCGCGCTTCCCTGCGGACCGGCGGTGCTATCGGCCTTGCATCACTCGCGTGTCCTGCGGGCTGTGTGTTACGATGTCCTCGTAGCTCAGGCGGCCATTGGCGATACCGTTGATGAAGCGCGTGCAATAAATTCTTGCGACATTGCTTCTCGGACTGACATTCATCTTCTTCGCCCAGAAGACCTTGTGGTCGGCTGACCATCGATTTGACTCGCGGTAGCAGCCGTCGATGGCGTCGCGCCTCATTGCAGGGCTGCCGCGCAAGAACTCCTGCTCTTTCGGATAGAAGCTCTCCTCTGACTCGCACCCGGCCAACGCCGCAGAAATGACGATCGCTGAAACGATAGAGACCAGTCCCATTTTCCTCTCCCTTGCCGTCGACACGAGTTGCTTTGAATCGGCGTCCACGACATCGTGACCCGTTCCGCCCCGCATGCGGCATCTGAAGAGCGCAACGAGCGATGTCTTGGCGATATGGAGGGTGACAAGCTACCTGCCTTGCATGAGGCGAATAAACCGCGGGCTTAGTGTCCTCATGTCCTCGGAGGTTACGCGGCCACTGGCGATACCGTTGACTGCTCGCGTGCACCAGATTCTTGCGATATTGCTTCCGGCCCGGACGTTGAGGCTTTTCGCCATGTTTCTCGCCCACTCGGCGTCGTGGCCGGCCAAGGTCGGCCTTATGTGGCGGTAGCACTCGTCGATGGCATAGCGCTTCATGGCAGGGCTGCCGCGCAAAAGCTCCTGTCCTTGCCGATAGCCGTTCTCCTCCGACACGCACCCGGCGAGCGTCGTAGAGATGACCATTGCTGAAATGATAGAGGACAGTCTCATTTTCCCCTCGCTCGCCACCAATTCTAACGGTATGCGCCTTTTTTTCGACTTATAAGAAGAGAAGCAGCAAACGCCCCGCTACTGCGCGTGTTTGGCGACCAGCTTGGCGAGCAGCTGATCTTCTTGCACGTTCCCAGCCTTGAACTCGTTGACGATGTCCAGCGTCAGAACCTCAGCCTTGTACGACTTGGGTGCGTACCCGAGCTTCCCGCGGAGCTGGTTAAAAACCCTCTGCATCATCCTCACGTCCTCAAGCGAAACTGAAGAGAGGAATTCGCGCGCGACCATTCGAGCGGCCTTGCGTCATCTCAAACAGGGCACGGGATTGGCTGCTTGAACCCCTTGTAGCCCTTCACGGGACAGTCGCAGTTGGGGTCGAACTTCCCTAGCGGTTCATGTCGCTTACACCCGAGTTCTGTCTTATAGGCATGGTTTGGAGGGGGGCCATAGCAGCTTTCGCTCACGCATCCGCAAAGCGTCAGGCCGAGTGCGGATAGGACGAGGACTTTCATGTGTAACTCCCGACTGTCGACAACACATGCGATCGCTTGTCGCATGTCGCAGGAGCGGCGAATTTGTCGAATATCAAATCTGCTAAAGTTTAATCGTGTCTCCTCCGCCTTGTACCTGCCCGCACGGCGTTAGTAGACCGCAACATGCCGAACTTGACTTCCATCTTGTCGTCGATGGAACGGCTAGAGGACTGCGGCTGCTAGCTGGGGGCCAGCGAGGGGGCCAGCCCGCACTTCAGAATGCGAACGAGAGTCCGTAGCGGTATCTTCTCCGACATCGGACCTTACGGCCGTGCCGACCTCGGACACACAAACACCTTCAGCGCGGCGAGCAGCGCCTTCGGATCGGATCGAGCCTGGTAGACCGGCGGAGGTGCCGGGCCGCGTTTGAGAAGGATGTAGATCGCTTCCCATGCCGCGCGAGCGGAATACTCAATGGTGAACGCCACGTCGCGCGACAGCTCTACGTACTGGCCAAGGAGACCGAGATTGGTCGCGCCCTTCGGAACCGGAGGAGGGCGGTCGGAGTGCGGCATCCAGATGTTGTTTGCGTAGGGTAGATCGCATGGGATGTAGATTGACGTTTCAATGATCCGGTCACGGTTCCGATCGAACTGCAGTTGCCGCAGCACTTCCTCCAGGATCTCTTTGCCGGTGCATTGGTCCATGCGCTTCTGCACGTATTTCCCGGTCATTTCCGGAAGCAGGCCGTAGCCCCACCAAAGGTAGGTGCCGTCCGGCTGGCCGATGATTTCGGGCTGATGGAAGACCGAAAGCGACAGGACCCAGGGCGAGTCGATCAGGCTCACCAGCCCGCCGCGTCCTGTCTCTCTGCCCGTTAGCGCATGGCGGATGCGCGCCCGGAGTTCGGCAATCCCGCCGCGTTCTTCGGCGATGCGCATGTGCCCAACTCGCACTGGGTGAGCTTCACGGTCACGACGACTGGCACGGAATTCCTCGACGTCCGCGACGTCGGCCTCGCACCGTCGCTCGACCATATCACCGTCATCCAGCTGGATTATGAATGGGACGGCATGGCGACCTCGATTGTGGTGGCGCCGGAGGACATCGTATTGCTGACCTTCGGATCGCAGGCCGTCGACATGTCAGTCGGGTCGATGACCGCGCCGCCGCCGCGGCAGCGCGAAGGACGCTCCTGGGCGCTCTGGAAGCGTTGTACCCGCTCTGCGCGTCGCCGCCCAGAAAAAAGCCGCCGCCCATCTGGGCATCGGCCTCGTAGATCGTGATGTCGGGACGGGCACGCCGGCGTGGCGGATGAGATAGCCGGCCGCTGCCAGTCCTCCAAAGCCGCCACCGACGATATGGGCCTTCATCGATCCAGCCTCTGGATTACCTTGCGCTCGTCTTTAAGCATGCTCAACGTCGAAAAAACGAGTACCCTTCCTGCGCAACGGCACATTTCCTCACTTGGCCATACGGTCCATCGCGCGTCTGAGCTCTTCAAAGACCGGAACTGCCAGGCCATGGACCGGAAACCAGAACTTTCCGTTGTCGGTAGATACGAGAATGTTGCCTGAGTTGCCCGATGCCCAGATCGTCGGTCCAGCCGTGATGGCGAGCGAATAGATCGTCAGCCAGTTCTGCGGAATCCCTTCGAAGCGCTGGAGGTGCCAGCATTCTCCGCCATCCGTGGTGGCGAATATCATCCCGTGTAGGCCGGCTGCCCAGCCGTGCGAGCTGTCGGCAAATCTAACCGCATTGAGCCTGACTTCGTCGACTGGAAAGTGAGGTGGAAGCTGTATCGTCTGCTGGTGCCAGGTCTTTCCGCCGTCGTCCGTGCGCATTACGAGGGCATCGTTGCCCACAACCCAGCCGGTTCGCTGATCGACGAAATGGATGGCGCGGAAGCGCTTGCTAGCGTCGTGAAACAGCAAGGTCCAATTCTCGCCGGCGTCAGTGGTTCCGGCAATCTCCCCGCCAAGACTGACCGCCCACCCGTTCGATCCGACAAACTGGATTGCATTGATCGGACTTGCCGCTGGCGTGCTTTGTGGCGACCATGCCCATTGAGAGATTTCACGACGGTAGATTGCATTTGGCTCGTCGCCGGCGACCCAGCAAGTGCGTGCCGCATCGCAGAATACGGCATCCGGAACGTGAAAATATGCGAGCGGAGATGTCTCCCAGTTCTCACCTCCGTCTCGGGACTCGAGAATACCTGCCGGACCGACAATCAGGCCGAACCGGTCATCGGCAAAATGCATGCTTCGAAACATCCCGTCTTCGGGCGTGAGACCGGGCACCCACGCGTCAACCAGCCGGGTGTCGGTCCAGGTCACCCCTCCATCGGACGTCCTGTGGAAGCGTCCGTTCCAGTCCATTGCCCATCCTAGCGCTGAACCATTGAACTGGATCGCATGCAGATACTCCTGGTCCCGCTCGCTCTGCGGCTTCAGTTTCTCAAGGGCCGGCGCAGCCGCAGCGAGGACCTCCGACTGCTGCTGTTTCGACAATGCGCCAAAGCGAGCCAGCGTCTCATGTGCGGTCTCGCGCATTGTCGCCAGGTCCGACTTGCGCTGCTGCATGGTGGCCGCCGCCGCCTCGGCTGGTCCCCAGGGGCGCTTTCTTCGCGCTGCATCGAACAGTGTCGCCTGCACCCAGCTGCCGATCGCGGCGTCGGCGCTCGATTGCGGCTGGGAAACGCAGGGCTTCGGCTCGCCCGCATGGGCGTTGCTTGAGGTCAACATGAGAATGATAGACGCGATACGTGCGAATGAAGCGTTTGTCAGACGAGACATTGACTGATCTCCCACCAAACGACGCATGCTGCTCTTTTTTTGCGCGCGGGTGATTGATTCACGTCAATGAAGTGGAGCCAAGGTTCGGCAGGATAGCCGCCGCAAACCGGAGACTACTTGCACCATGAATGCCGCAGTCAGACTTCTACTGGCTGCCCTGCTTGTGTCGGATACTGTTCCGGAGCGCATATGTCTGCGGAGAACGCGCGGGCGACGCCATCATGCCCGGTCATCTACCGTATCTGACTGCGGGGCTTCTGGGTGCTGCCGCCGGTCGGGGATAACAACGCATTGACCCCCTATGGGATCCTTCCTTTGGCGACGGTGCTGCTCATGACATCGGGGCAGCTTCCATGTTGGCGTCCATTTTCCTGATCCTCGTCGGGATGCCTGGCGCCGCGCGATTTGACCCGCGTCAAGGCGCCGGCATCGGAGAGGCAGGATTGTCGCGGCGACAACCGGAAGGGACCCACTCATGGATGCCCGGATTGGATTCGTGGCGGCGGCCCTGCTTTTGTTGGGGGCCACCCAGCAGTGCATGTCTGCGGAGAACGCGCAGGCGAGGCCATCATGCCCCGTAATCTACCCCGATCGCATCTGGCTACGAGGATTTTCGGTGCAGCCGCCCGTTGGGGACCGGTGGTGCCGGGCTTCTCTCAACGCCGGCAACTGGGCTTTGCTCTATTGGAGAGAGAGCGGCTGGGAAAGCGAGACCGGCTGGGAACGTCCGCCGAGGGCGCGGGATCGTACCCATGGCTTCTTGATGTGGGCGCGTCCGGATGAGGTTGATGGCGGTGTGCCGAACTCGATCGCGCAGCTGACGAGTTTCGCCAAGAAATGGATAGGCGCGGGCGGAATCAGCGTTGTCCAGCTTTCCGGCAAAACCCGGCTGACGCTGAAGCGGCTGCCCGGGGCCACGTTGAAACGCGGCCGCGCTGAGCGGGACGACAGTCTGGGAACGCAATGCGTCCGCTATGACCTGGAGTTCGATGAACGGAACAACAAGCTGTTCTCGGGCAATGTGGTAACGTACGAAACGATCGGCTTTCTCTGCCTGGATCTTCTGCATCCCGATGAAGTGATCGACCTCAGTTTTTCGGAGTGGTTCGTCAAGGATGAGCCACCCGCAGTCTCGTTGATGAAAAGCCTCGAGCCGGAGGCCGACTCATTCGTTCGCAGCCTTTGGATCGACAGGCCAAGTGATGCCGCAACGGTCGAGCGCTACACGGCAGCTGCCGACGCGGGATCGGTCCAGGCGCAGTTCGGCTTGGCTTTGCATTTCCAGCTAAACGGCCAGTTTGTCGATGCCGCAAAGGGGTTTCGCGTTGCCGCGGAGAAAGGCCATCCAGGAGCCCAGAACAATCTCGCCGCGATGTACGCGGAAGGCAAAGGCGGCCTGCCGCGTGACGCAGCGCTGGCCGCCCACTGGTTCCGCCTGTCTGCCGAGCAAGGTGTTCCGGAGGCGCAGTACCGGCTTGCCGGACTCTACTTCTCAGGAGACGGCGTTGAGAAGGATGCCGCCGAGGGAATGAAGTGGCTGCGCCGCGCGGCCGACCAGGGATTACCGATGGCGCAGATTAGCTTCGGGAAGAGGTGTCAGGAAGGCGACGGCGTGCAGTCGAATCCGGTTCGCGCCTATATCTGGCTCAAGCTCGGGCTTTGGCGAGCTACGGACGCTGACGAGCGGAAGCTCGCAGAGGAACTGCTCAAGAAACTAACCGTGGCACTGACGCCGAACCAGGTCGTGTATGCGGAACGGCGTGCGGCAGCGTGGAGGCCGGGCCAGGAATAGAAACGGTACTCGGTTGGCCGATGGAGCCTGAGTCCTTAGCGGCCATCGGCCGATTCGTCTTTCAATTCCCTGCAGCTCCGATTGACGCGTATCAAGGAGCGGGCGCCGGAGAGGCCGGCGGAAAACGGTTTGGGTATCCCGGAGAAGCCAGGAGAGCAGTGCGTTTGTCAGCGATCCGGAGGGAAATGCGAACGGTCTTTATCATTTCTGCGATGGTCATTTGCGCAGCGCTGCTGGATGCGAGGTGGATGGCGTTAAATCCGACCGCTCCAGCGTCGAGATCCGCCATTTGGGTTGCGCTTGGGTGACTTCGAAATCAGTTGTTGTGGTCACTCGGCGCGAGTGACCGATGAAACAGCGCCGATTGGTGGGCCGTCAAGACTTGCCCCTGGGTAGGTAATGGGTTGCTGGTCGCCAGTGCTCATTATTGTTCGTATTATTCGCCCACTCGGCCGTGCTGCCTTTTTTGCTGGCACAGAAGAATAAGTTGTTTGGCAGCGCAAAATTTCGCGCCTACCGAATAGGCGCGGCCGATTTGCATCTTTCCGTAGTTTATGCGCTGCCGGCGATACCAATGAGATCGCCACTACTGATAAAAGAGACGACTTAAACGCGACATTTCTCCCAGCGGTTCTTTTGTCCACCTAAAAGATCATGTCAGTGAACGTAATAATACCAGTTGGATATGCGTTGACCGAAATTAAAGCGCGAGAAATTTGCACGAAACGGCAGCTTTGGAATTTTAGCAATTCTTGATATGGGACAAATCCACCGCTCCGGCCACGTCCGACAAGCGCCCACGCAATGTTGGTCAGGAGTTAAAGATGATGAAATATCTCGCCTTTGCTGCGCTTGGACTGGTCCTTTCGGGATGTGTCAGCGAAAGCTGCAAAGGCCCTCTCAGAACCATCCCTGCAAGATGGAACGGGACTGCAAGCTTCACGAACCTCGCGGGAAATGTGCCCAGCCTGCGATTGCGCCATTAAGGGTTACAAGAACTTTAAGCAACCGATCCTGTGCATTAGTCTCAAATCATCGAAGAAGCTCCGCGCTACCATCCGTCTGCACTCCGTGATTCACACTGGACAGGGTATTGGCGGGCTGAAGCCCTTGTAACCCTTTGCGGGGCAATCGCAGTGGGGATCAAACTTCCCAAGGGGTTCGCGGCGCTTGCACCCGCGTTCCGTCTTGAAGGTATGGCCGGGAAGGTAAATGCATGAATTCTCGCTGACGCAGCCGGCGAGCACCAAGCCCAGCGAAGCGACTAAGAAGACTTTCATTTGCTTTGCTCCTGACAGATCGACAATAACGAAAGCGCTTATGGCATGTTGTCGAATCAACCCCTTTGTCCGAGATCAAATCTCTGATGGCGGCAGCCGGAGAGAGCCAAGGCTATCATCCTCACGACGTCACAAAAGCTATATAAAATAGATACTTAGCGGATGCATTCCGGCCATCCCTCAAACCCAATCACCAGATAAGTCGGGCTTTTTCTCATTATGTTTGATCGAGCCTTGCCCGGATGTTGGCTGCGGCTTGTACCGTGACGTCCGGGACTTAGCGGTCCAGCGCGGTCACAATGGCAAGAACACCTTGGTCTTCCTCGATGGTCACCCTGTTTGGGTCGCCACGAACGGCACTGCACTGCCTTGAAGCTGCATAATTCGCCTGCAGGAGTCAGCTATTGTTGAGAGGAATTCCCGCCGACGTTATCATTCCAGCTCAATGTCGGTATATCGCTCTTATCCCCGACTTACGCTGGGTTTGTCGGCCTCTATCTGCGAAAGCTTTGTCCGTTCCTCGTCCAGCAACTGCAAAAGCATCTTCCGGGTCGCGAGGTCGGATTCCGTCTCCAGCCTCTCTTCGAAGTGCTTGATGTTTTCCAGGTGCACAAACTCAGCGTATCTGTGCGGCATCAGCCCCCCTCGACGAACCGAAACGTGCCTTAGGCACCTTTAAGTCAGCGGCGCCTAGGTGCATAAGCGCCTCGGAATGGTGACGGTTGAGTACACGTTGCTCCGATCGCGCAAAGCTGCGCTTACGCGCAATTTGTGCCCCGACGAGGTTCGGCGTCTGCCCGGTACCGTGCACAGCCATTTCTTGAGTGCGACTATGTGGCTTTGCTTGCCATTTTGATACGCGCACAGCCTACTTATTGCCTCATCGCCGGTCACGATAAGGCTTCGACGACTGAGAGTTAGCTGCGCTCCCGCCTTTTCCAGGAGAGCGCCATGGTAACCCTCTCGCCAAATCATTCATTGTCGTCGCTGACGCCGGAAGCGTTCGAATTTCTACGCCCTCACCTGAGAACCGTAGAATCGGTGCAAGGAGCCGTCCTGGTCGAAGGCGGCGGCGAGATTTTCAAGCGTATTTTCCCCATGGCGGGATCATTTCCATGGTGGCGAGGCTCGAAGCGAGCAGGTCAGCCTGTTTGATCCTCATCAAGGCCACAACCAGCTCATCCAGGCAGTCTGAAACCGGAGGGCTTTCGTTCTGGAAAGGTGCGACAATGAACGACAATATTTTACGGCAGAACATCATCGATGAATTGGAGTTTGAGCCCAGCATCGACGCGGCCAATATCGGCGTCGCCGTGGACAACGGCGTGGTCACGCTAACCGGTCATGTTTCGACCTTCGCCCAGAAGGCTACCGCGGAAAATGCGGCACTTTCCGTCAAGGGTGTGAAGGGCCTTGCGCAGGAAATCGAAGTGCGGCCTTACGGTTCAAATGTCACCACAGACGAGGAGATCGCCAAGCGTGCTCTCCACACCATCTCCTGGAACACGGTAATTCCCGAAGGAGCTGTTCAGGTCAAGGTCCAGAATGGCTGGGTAACCCTGACTGGAAAGGTCGACTGGCAATACCAGAAAGCCGGCGCTGCCAACGCCATTCAATATTTGGCGGGCGTACTCGGTGTCTACAACAACATCGAGGTGAAACCCCACGCGTCAGTGTCTGATGTCAAGAAGCGCATCGAAGATGCACTGAAGCGCAATGCCGAAGTCGAGGCGAAGGCAATAAATGTAACCGTGTCCGACGGCAAAGTCCGGCTCGACGGCAAGGTGCATACCTGGGCCGAGCGGAGTGCGACGGTAAGGTCCGCCTGGGCCGCGCCCGGGGTTCACCTGGTCGAAGACCGCATTATGATCGCGTGAAGTGATTTGGATGTTAAGGGAAGCGAAACATGCCGCTTCCCTTCTTCTTCTGCAGGCCTGACGGCAGTGTGGAGCGTCGCCACTCGAAAGGTCGGCACAACCTTGAAGCTAACCGACAGCCTCGATCCAGGTCCTGGATTGGCACGATCGAAGTGAACGTCGTGTTCCACCGCTGGTTTCGCGAGCGGAGAATCTTATCGACTCGGATTCGGGGCCGTTGGCGTTCCTTCGCGACCGCAGCTTGACGACGATCAAGTCTCTTCTCACGCCTGCCGCTAGAGTGACATGTAGTGGAGTGACATCATGAGAGATTTCAAAGGGAAGACTGCGATCGTGACCGGGGCCGGATCAGGCATCGGCGCGGCAATTGCAATTGAACTGGCGGCACGCGGTGCGCATGTCATTGCCGCAGACATTGATTTAGTGGCTGCAGAAACAACGGTGACGAAAATTGCTTCGACGCTTGGCAATGCGCGTGCCTTTCGGGTCGATGTCGCCGATCCGGGCTCGGTCGAGCAAATGGTGGCGTTCGCGGTCGAGACATTTGGCGGGCTCCAACTCGCCGTAAACAATGCCGGCATCGGCGGGCCAAGCGAGACCACGGCCAATTATCCCCTTGATGACTGGCGCAAGATTATCGATGTCAATCTGAACGGCGTTTTCTACGGTCTGAAATACGAGGTCGCCGCCATGCTGAAATCGCGCGGAGGCGCGATCGTCAATATGTCGTCTATTTTAGGCTCGGTTGGTTGGGAGAATGCCTGTGCCTATGTCTCGACCAAGCACGCGCTCATCGGGCTGACAAGGACGGCCGCCATGGAATATGCCGGCGACAATATTCGCATCAACGCCGTTGGTCCCGCCTTCATCGATACGCCATTGCTGACGAAAAACCTCGATGCCGAAACGATCGGACAATTGGCGGCCTTGCATCCAGTAGGTCGCCTGGGGACACCGGAGGAAGTCTCGGCGCTGACGTGCTTCCTGTTGTCAGCCAACGCCAGCTTCATCACCGGCAGCTACCATCTGGTGGATGGTGGGTACACCGCCAAATGATTCAGTTGCCACTGAAAAATGCCCACTGCAGTCGTACTGAAATCTATATCCGAATGGGAGTGCGACACATATCGCTTCCCTCTCGCTGTTGATGGGAGGCAGTCGCGCGGCTGACTTGGCGCAGCGTTCGCGCAAGTCATGGCAATCGACCTATCTATGATAACCCTCTGCTGATCTGATTGAGCGCTTATAGGGCGGGTGGTTGGTGATGTTTAGGAGTTTCGCCTTTTCTTCGTCAAGCAGCTTCAAAAGAAGCTTCCGAGTTGCCGGGTCCGTTTCCGTCTCCAGCCTCTTTTCGAAGTGCTTGATGTTCTCGCGGTGCACGAACTCAGCTTCGCTGCTTGCCATCGTGCGCTCCTCCTCTTGGAGCCTTTCAAGGCTAGGTAAACTACGCCCTTCGCGCCAATGGGTCTAGAGCGTCGCCCAGCCCAGGGGAAGGCGGCAATCCGAGACAGCCTTCAAAACTTTATCAACAATTCAGCCAAGGCCAGGAATTCACCGCAGACTGACAAGTCGCCGGCGTTTCTCTCGGGTCGTCGGCTCAAGCGAGCTTGTGACCCGCCGCCTGAATCGCGAACCGCCGTCTCCGTCTTGATTATCGCCCCGGATTTTTCGCGCGCGTGGTTTTGGGCGGACCAGCCGGCACCGAGAAGGGCATGCCAAGGTTGATGGATGTCGGCGGTACGCTACCCGTCGTCGAGAAGGGCACCACGGCCGGTGCTGGCGATGCGCCGACACGGACGTCTGCAGTTGGATCCTCGGCAAGGAGTTGTTGCGCGGCTATTTCCTGTGTCCATACGGCAAGGACGCTCTGCTGCGTTGTCACGGTGACGACGCAGTAACCTCGGGGATCCAGGACGAAAAGCGCAGCGCCGTCTTCGCTATGAATTTTTTGGAAAGCCCGGTCGATGACTTGCAGGCAGGCAACCAGGCGCTCCAAGTCCGGCAGGTGTGTGTGGCGAAGCATATCCACAAGCCTGAAGGCTTGCACGCCGCCTTCAGTGATCTTCGCGCCTTCGCGGCCAAGTTCGAAGAAGACGTTGACGACAGGCAGCATACCCCTGACCGAGTCATAGACCGCCATGGCTTCCTGGGGACTGCATGCCACCAGGTGCGACGCGTCGGAGGCCATCGTGTCGGAAACTGGGTGCAGGCCCAGCGAACGGGCGATCTCATGTTCTAGCCATTGCCGCACTTCCGGCGGAGCGGATCGAATCTGTTCAGGGCTCAGTGTGATACCGACCATTTTGAAGTCTCCCATTCGCCTGGTGTCGCCACGACAACAGAGAGCCGACACCACGACCTTGATCCGCATCAATCAACGGGCGAGTGACCTTTGGTTGCACGCAAGCTTCCGCGTCGGGTCACGAGAGACAGAGATGGCAGTGTAGGACGGCAGACCAATGTTTAACGGCAGGACGCTTCGCGTTGGCAGGCCACCTGCGCCGATCATCTTGTTCGTTTGATCCGGCTCAAAGCACGCCGTTGCCGATCGCGCTTAAAAAAAGCCCTGCCACCTGCAAAGGAGAAGGAGCGTCACATGAGCTACAAGGATATCCTGGTCTTCCTCGACGGTTCTGTCGAAAACGCGGCACGAGTGGATTTTGCCCTTTCTTTGGCGAGGGCGCATGGTGCGAGGTTGACGGGCGTCGATGTCGACTCCGCGGCGGCGTTTGTCGGCGAGTGGTCCGAACGCGCGAAATCGCTTGAAGAAACATTTCACGCAAGCGCCGAACGGTTCGGTGTGGACGTCCGCTTCAGGGTCGCAGAGCAGAGCTCGGGCGACTGGAAGAGCTACTATACGCCGTATGCGGATCTGGTGATCGCCAGCCAGCCCAATCCCGAGGTCGCCGACAAGATCCTGCCCGAAGTGCCAGGGGATTTGCTTATGTCCGCGGGCGTGCCGATGATCCTACTCCCACGGGACTGGCGTCCGACGCCAGTTGGAGAAGAGATCGTGATTGCCTGGTCACCAAGCGGACAGGCCGCGCGCGCTGTGCACGATGCGATGCCCATACTGACCCAGGCGCGAAAGGTAACCGTATTCAAATTTGCGCCTCCGGCCGACGCAAAGGATGCGGATGTTGACCTGCTGCGCGACCATTTGCGTATGCATGGCGTCAAAGCCGAGACCGACCGCTGGACGGACACTGGCGATCTATCGGCAATCGAGGCGCTATTTGCTTCGCGAGCAATGGAGGAGGCAGACCTTATCGTTGCCGGCGCTTACAGCCATTCGCGAATCCGTGAGGCCTTGTTCGGCGGGATGACCAAATCCCTGCTCGACCAATTCTCCTTGCCGGTGTTCGTCTCGCACTGAATGCGAACCCAATTCGGCAAGGGTCGGGCCACCACAAGCAGGTGAGAACTGGGTGACGGCAGCGGTTGGTACGGCTTGTCAGGTTGAGCCACTTCCCAAATTTTCCGTCTCCAGCTTCTTTTCAAAGTGCTTGAGATTCTCGCACGAACTCAGCTTCTGGCCATCGTGCGCTCCTCCCTCGTGGAGCATTTATGCGCTGCGTAAACTACGCCTTTCCTAAGTTTGAACTCGAAATAGCGAGGCCGAAAACGGGTTGGCAGCGTCACGACAAGATCGGTGACCCGTATCCACTTGGCGCAAGTGCCTCGCAGAGTAACCCTGTGTCCGAGGGCCTTCTCCGCCGCCTCGAAGGGCGTTCGCCCGCGGGCGTCCAACGTCGAAACGACGGATACTCCATCCGGCGGCGATGGATCGCAGCGTCGGAACCCAACCCGGCTATCGAGTATGAGATGGCTGGATAGCAACACAATGGGTCGGCGCTGCCCGAAAGCTCCAGGTTTGGCACTGTTCTCCGCTCAGGTTTGGCACTGTTCTCCGATCCGAGGCCGGCTTGCGCTTCGATCGCTGTCAACAGAGAAGGGCGAAAGCGGCGGGCGTGGCGCCTGCTGCGCGCGTTGGAGCCTCTTGTATTCCGCATCCAGCAAACGGGAAATATGCCGACGCTTGGGTGGATCAAGTTGGGCAGCCATCAGTCCTTGCCAGTAATAGGCAATGTTCGCCTTATGGATCAAAGCCGCCTTCGACTGTGCCATGGATGCTGAGGCTGAACTTTACCAAGGTTCCGAAATATAAGCGAAGATTTGCCGCCGCTCAAGTTCCTGCGCGACTGCCTCGGGAAGCCGACAGCAGTTGCAGTGGACCGCATGCCCCAAATGCCAGAACAGACCGTCATTGGAAGTCTGCTCGGCGGGTGCTGGGTTTTCGCTATGCCACTGCACGTTGACGGGTCTGGCAAACCTAAAATGTAATCGCTCGTGCAACATCGAAGGCCTCCCTTTTTGGAGAAGCCTATCTTCGGGCACGTCTGTCGGGGTTGATCTGAGTCAAGCGTGTCCACGGTCGCGCGATTTATCGTTCCCGCTTCCGTTGAATGATTTAGCGCCGGATGTCGAAGATGACGCTTTCTGAGAGCCTGACTTCTGTCGATCTGACTTTCCAATGTCCGACCTGCAAATTCCCCATCGTCAAGCGCGGGAGCTGGTTCCGCGTCGTGTCCAAATATCGATGCGAAGGTTGCGGGCGCACGATCCGGATTGGCTACCCTGAAAAGCAAAGGCTATTCCAAAAGCACGCCCACCTAGGCGGCTCTGCGCAAACCAGTCGCTTTCGTGGTGCGACTTAGATCTACTCCCTAGCGCACCGCTCCAATCGGGTCTGGTTGCGGCCAATATAAGAGCTTCAGGATTGATCGTGCTACGTTGGGAATGCACTATACTCGATATACAACGGACTGGTGGCCGGTCCAGATGCGGCCAGAGCTTAGTGCAGAACGTTTGTCTGTTCACCACCATGCCTATCTTGAATGCCAACGCCTCTTCTTTCCGCTTTCAGAGCCGGCGGCCGGCAGTGGCGATGCCGATCGTCAGGATCCTTCGTTGTCTCTAACGTCGGAGAGATAGCCTTGTCATTGGACGCCTTGGTTCAGCGAATGCGCAGTATACCGTTGGGCGACGCCGAGCGAGATGCTCTGGCGAGAACGATGACGAGCACAAGGAGTTACAGCCGTGGCGAGACCATCTTTGATTCCGACGAGGATAGTTCAGAGCTTCACATAATGTCGGAGGGCTGGGCCGCCCGCTCCGTTTCGTTCAAGGACGGATCCCGGCAGATTACGGATTTTCTTATCGTCGGCGATCTGTGCGACCTATCGGCATTGGGGAAGGGTTCTGTCGGACGCGTGGCCGCACTCACCCCGGCCGTGGTTACGGTTCTGAATCGGCAGGCCGTGACCGCGGCGATGGCTAGCCATCCCAACCTCGCGAGAGCTTTCATAAGTATCGCCTTGATCGAACAGGCAACCTTGCGGGTTTGGCTGGCATATATGGGGCGGCACGAGAAAACGACGCATCTTGGACATCTCTTTTGCGAGCTGCATGCCCGCCTTCGACGCGTCGATCTTGTGGGGGATCATTCCTTCGATCTGCCATTGACCCATGAGGTCCTGGCTGACGCCACGGGAATGAGTGGCGTTCACCTCAACCGCGTCCTGCAACAGATGCGCAAGGACGGGTTGATCACCCTTCACAAGCATCATTTGGAAATACTTCAGCCACAGCGGTTGCGGGAACTGGCGGAGTTTGATCCTGGTTATATCCGCCCTTTATAGCCATGGGACGGTTGAAGTTGGGAGTTGTTCTCACCATCCACAAGACCACCCCATGTCCAGTCACCGAGCAGTTGGCTGGAGCGAGTCGCCAACTTCCTGCTTGCGCCACGGCGAGGGACGGCGCTCCGCGCGGGACCACTTAGGACGTGTCGATAATTTATCGCGCTAATTTTTGGGATTGCGGCTTGATTGTATAGTTCCATTCACCGTGGAATTCGTTGCGAATGATGTTCAAGCTGGCCATGTCCTCGTCGGAGACTTTGATCCCGGCGGGATAGCGGTTTTCATCAAGTTCGCAACGAACGGTCAGTCCCGCCGTCGAGGTTGTGGCGCCGATGAGTTCGACGATGGTGCGATAATCGGTGAGCGGTCGTCCACGCCAGTTTCTCGAGATGAACGAGAAGAGGCGGTGTTCGATCTTGTTCCATTTGCTGGTGCCGGGCGGGAGATGGAGGACAGCGATGGTCAACCCCAACTCGTCGGCCAGCTTTTGGAGTTCGACTTTCCACAGGCGCACGCGCGAACCGTTGCTTCCGCCGCCGTCGGCGGTGATCGTCAAGGTATGAGCGTGCGCGTAGCGATCACGCCCCATGCTGATCCACCAGGAGCGTATGGCGTTGACGGCGAAGGCAGCGGTATCGTGGTCGATCCCGACGCTGACCCACCCTTTGTCATCGGCGATATCATAAATACCGTAGGGCGCGGCACGACCGAGCTTCGGGTCGACGAAATCATGGACGCGGACCGGCTCTGGTGCTCCGGCCGGTCGGTATTCACGTCCGCCATTCTTGAAGTCGCCGACGAGTTCTTTCTTCTTCGTATCGACGGAGATCGCAGGTTGACCGGCCGTAATGGCGTCCTTGACCGTCCTGGCGATGTGCTGGAACTGTGCGTCGCGATCGACGTGGCTCGATCCCTCCAGCGTCTTTCGATTGCCCTGAAGAGAATACCCAAGCGTTTTCAACAGAGTACCGACGACGTCATGACCGACACGATGGCCCATGGCGCAAAGCGCCGCCGCCAAGTTCCGCAAGCTTTTCGATGTCCACTTCAAGGGTGACATCGGATCGCCACGCGTGGCGGGGTCGACAAGCCTTTCCAGGTCGCTGAGAAGTGTCGGATCCGTCTGCGTCAAAGGTTTGCGTCCGGCACCCTTGCGCCGGATGCCGCCAAGAGCTGAATCCGGCGCCGCGCCGCGCAGTTCCCGCAATCCATATCCGATGGTGCTACGCGCGATCCCCGTTGCCGCGGACACCGCCGCGATCCCGCCCCAGCCCGCGGTGAGCGCTTCCGCCGCCGCAAAGCGGCGACGACCACGCTCGTCCAGCACGGGGCTAACCGCATCATAGCGGAGCTTTATAGCGGCGACATCGATCACCGCCCATGTCTACAAAGCAACGCAGGATTTCGGAATCCCCCAAAACGAGCTTTATCGATTCAGCAATTTATCGACGTGTCCTTAGGGGAAACACCGATCAGTCCCTCGTCGGGATGTCGCCCGTTCGCCTCGCCATTCCGCAATAAGCCGGACGCAGCCCGAACGCGATAGCCCAAACAGTGGCAGCGTACTCAACGGGCAATTCCATGCTCGCGAGACCAACCCATGTAAGTGTTTTCTCGGAGCCTATCTGCATAAATGCATGCTCGCAATTGAGGGTGAGTGGGCATTCGTACGCCGATAACAACGACATCTGACACATAGGGACACTGAGGAGGGAGGTTGCCACGTCGAGGCTCCTGCACTGTAGCGCGGGTTCGAGATGAGGTGCCTCCGACCTATTGGCGACGACTTGTTGATGCGCCGCAGGTTTAGCCGCACGCTCAAGACGGCTGCGGCTAAGGGAGGAGGAGATGAGGCGCGATGCAATCGCGGCCATCCATAAAGCTATCTCGCCGTAACCCCGACAAAGGGGGGCGCACCTTGATTGGTGACTGGCTACCCACCTTCACTTGATAACTGCGATTTCGGAGCCCTCGAAAAAGCAGATCTCCTCCTGAAATCGGAGCGCGTTGCCCCAACATGCGCCCCGGTAGGCCGGCGCCTTCGCCCACTCTACCCCAATGAAGGCGCCGGCCGCTCCCACATGCGAGGTGGTGATGGTGATGAACGGCCGCAAATTCGTCCACGCCGACCGTTCGATGATATCGCCCTTGAGCAGAGCCGGTCGAGGCGACGACAGTCAGCGTTGCGCCAAGCGGTCACTCAGGAGTGGAACCGAATCGCTTCGTCCAGCATCTAGAGCCCCTCATTTGGGGAACACTCTCTCCAGGGGGCCACGGCACTGCCATTGATTTGGATCAATGGCGCCAACCCTACTTCGAGATATTTTCTTAGAAAATTTTGCGAGCTGCCCTTGCGTTACAGGTCGTGGAAATCGCTGGCGCCTGCTGCCCATAAAAAGGAAACGTGGAAAGGACAAACCTGATGTTTGGCGACAAGGAGACGCGCCTGGTCGAGGCTGGACTGCTTCTGGCGGTCCCTGTTTCAATCTTGGTGGCGGTGTTGCTCGCCGGTCTTTCGTTGGCCTGAAACACGGACTATCTATTTTCACGTTCCTTGGGATGAGGCCCCCTTGAGTACTGGCGAGATGAACTTCTCTGAAGACGATCGATGAGCACCACATCGACCGGGCATTGAACCCGCGGGTTTCATCCCTCGCTGTAGGGTCAGGTCATTCTTGAGAGTGTTGAGCCGATAGCCGAGCCAAGTCGAGAATAGTTCGTCTCAACTTAATAGTTGGAGGAGCCTATGAACGGCAAGATTTTCGATAAGCCCGTTTTGGTCAAGAACGGGCAGCATATTATCGAGGAGATTGAAAGCTTGGCTGATGCTTTCCAGTTCCTTGAAAAGTGGCCGGAGAGCCGACGGGGGCCGATCTACCAGACTGCTATTCGTGCCTGTCAGCGCGCCTGTGATGGTTACGTGCCACTTTCCGTTGCGCGCGACGCATTCGCCGGGTTTGCCCGATCAGTCAAGATTCTAGAAGACGTAAGCACGGTGCTGCCGTGGACAGAGAGGACGAATTCCGGCCGCGGCGGCGTACCAATATAAACAGGCGATCGCCATTGGCACTGAGGGCTATAGCGCGCCGATCAGGTGCGCTGAGGACCACCAGCCGAGGCAATCAAGCTTGAGGCTTCCTGAGCAAGGTGGATCACCCGATGGATTGCAAATAATGCTCCCGAGAAGACGAAGGCCGATGGCTTCTCTGTCGAAGACCGCACAGCCAAGGTGATCGCAGACCCAAATCTGTCGGCATCAAGCTCTGCGAGATCCAAGAAGTCGATCCCACACGCCTGCTTTGCGCCAACGCACGAAGCGATTGTCGCAGGTGCTGCGGGTCCATAGCGCTCTGGGAGGTTGCGCCATGGCGCACCGGATCGCAGCACCCAGAAGATGCCAGTCAGCCCGCGGCCAACCTCGACGCGGGAACGCCCTCGGCTTCCGAACGGTGATCAGCTGCGAGTTCCCGATGTTGGGCTGCCAGGCTCTGCAAGGTCTGCCGTTTCATTGGCCTGACGCCCGGACTTGGTCTCACGATTTTGCCTCGGCTCCGGCACGGTTCTCCGCTAGGCAAGTTGAAGATGGTCGGTAGGATTCCCGGGCCATGCGGCGGCTCGCATCCTTGACGCGCGTCAATCCATTAGCCCTCCAAACCGGATAGAAGAAAACATGCGTTTCTTCGCTCTCAAAGGTTCGGAACAACTTGGCGCGGCCGTAGCGCAAGTGCTTTCGATCGAACTCGACCCTCATGAAGAGAGAGATTTCGAGGATGGGGAACACAAGGCTCGCCCGCTGGTCAGCGTACGCGGCAGGGATGTCTACGTGCTGCACAGTCTGGCTGGAAACGGCGGCGCCTCTGCCAACGACAGACTGTGCAAGCTCCTTTTCTTCCTGGCGACATGCAAGGAGAACGGTGCTGCGCGTGCAACGGCAGTCGTTCCCTATCTCGCCTATGCGCGCAAGGACCGGCAAACCAAGGCGCGCGATCCCGTCACCACGCGCTATGTCGCGCAACTCTTCGAGGCTATGGGCACCGACCGGATCGTCACGCTCGACGTCCACAATTTCGCGGCTTTCCAGAATGCCTTTCGATGCGAGAGCGTGCATCTCGATACGCGAAAGTTGTTTGCTCCGCTGATAGGCAAGCTGGCCGGCGACCTGCCGGTGACCATCTTCTCGCCCGATGGGGGTGGCGTGAAACGCGCGCAACTGCTCAAAGAGGTTCTGGAGGCAGAGAGCGATAAAGAAATCGGATTCGGCTTCATGGAAAAGCGCCGCAGCCGGAACGTGGTTTCCGGCGAACTGTTCGCTGGCGACGTCGTCGACAATGCCGTCTTCATCGTCGACGACATGATTAGCACCGGTGGCACCATGCTGCGCGCAGCACTTGCGTGTCGCGAACGCGGTGCCCGGGCCGTTCATGCGATCGCCACGCACGGACTGTTTGGTAAGGGTGTCGAAATGCTGTTCGGCAGTCAGGCGATAGACCGCATCACCGTCACTGACAGCGTGGACTTGGCGTCAGCTGCCAAAGCCCGTCACCCGCAAGCGCCCCTGGACATTCTGCCGATCGGTCGCCTGATCGGCAAGACAATCAGGCGTCTCCACACACAGGGGTCGATTTCCGACCTGATCGGGATTGATGACTGAAAATCTCGCGCTCCGCCTGCCTGATGTAGCCGATCGCCTGCGGGCGCCATTTTTCTGGATGACGGATAGGTGTCTCAAGGAGATGCGCGAGCCCCAAACGGGCCTTTAGCAACGCTCGGAAACCGCCATAGAGCGCCAGCAATTCGGCATCAGGGCGGTCCGGCAGCCGGCCCTCCAGAGCCTTGACCAGGAGCGGCCGAATCCATGGCGCGCCAAGCATCTCGCATTCCAAGCCGAGATAGTTGATCTCGTCATAGGGATCGACGATGCGCATCGATCGGTTGAACTCGAGGCAGTCGATGATTTGGGGTGGCTGACCAATGCAGACGTGTTCGGGGCGCAGGTCACCATGCCCCTCGACGATGGCGCCGCGAAGGATTCGTGCTTCGATCCGAGACCTTAATCGCTGCAGCAGACTGTCTACTGTGTCCAAAGTGCCGGACACCATTTCCACCAACGCGAATTCGGGCCGGAGCAGAATGGCGCGGTTGATGCGCTGCTCTTCAGAAAGGTGGCGCAGATAGGCGCCGCCGCCGTCAATTTCAGCTTGGCGTTGCGCATAAAAGGCCGCCAGCGCTTTGGCGACGTCGTCTATCTCAGTCGCCGCCAGGCGTCCGAGGGCGATGCGCTCGTCCAGCATGTCGCCGTGCGGCAGGCGCTTCATTTCGACCAGCCAGTCTACGACGCGGCCACCACCGCCGAGGGTTAGTCGGCCTGATAGGTCGCGGCGAAGAGGAACGACCCGCCGATAGGTTTCGGCGGCTAGGCGAGCGTTCAGCCGCAATTCCTCGCCACAGTAGAAGTGCCGCTTCGTGATGGTGCTGAAGTCGAGGAACGCATGCCTGACCGGCTTCTTGAGCTTGTAGACCAGATCGTCCGTGAGGAAGACCCAGGACATATGCGTCTCGCGGACATCCACATGTGTCGTTCCAACCCCGTATGCCGCCGGATCGCTGAGAAAGCTCACCTTCGCCGCCAACTCCGCAAATTGCCGATGTCCCATCATCATCATCGTCGGCACAATGGTGGCCAGAAGCGATCCGTACTTTGACGCGTGTCAAGGACGTGCCCGCTGGCCGTGACATTTTGGGTGCAATTCCGGCTGCATGTCATGGAGCGCAACACCATCGGCGATCTTTGTCTGTATCTGGATGGCGTTTTTCCGCGGGTTCGCCGGCAAGGCATGGCCTGATCAATATCGGCAAGTCGAAAGCGCAGGTCTATCTGCAGGCAAGACCGGATTGACTTTGAAGACGTGGCGGGCGGCCGCCCGCAATGCGAGAGAGGCTTGATCCCATGCTGTTCGCAGATCGCTCCGAGGCAGGAAAACGGCTTGGCAAGGCCCTTGATCGCTATCGAGGCGATAATGTCGTGGTACTGGCCTTGCCCCGCGGCGGCGTCCCGGTGGCGGCAGAGGTCGCCTCCCATCTGAAGGCTCCTCTCGACCTGCTTCTGGTGCGTAAGATTGGAGTACCAACCCACCCCGAACTTGCCATGGGCGCGATCATCGACGGCGATGATCCCATCGTTGTGCGCAACGAAGATGTCATTCGTCTAGCCTGGGTTTCGGCGGCAGAGTTTGACAAGTCATGCGAAAGGGAACTCGCCGAGATCGAGCGCCGACGTCGTCTCTACGTCGGCAATCGCCATCATGTCGATGTCAAGAGCAGGATAGCAATCATAGTCGACGACGGGATCGCAACGGGCGCAACCGTTCGGGCTGCGATCCGCGGCCTACGACGGCGCAAGCCCTGCAGCATCGTAGTGGCCGTTCCTGTCGCCCCGCCTGAAACGATCGAGGAACTGAGGAAAGAGGCCGACGATGTCATCTGCCTTGAAGAGCCCGAATTTTTCCAGGCGATCGGCCTTTATTATCGCGATTTCCATCAATTGAGAGACGAGGACGTGATCGCCTTGATGGGCGCTGCACAGGGCAGGGCATCTGCGGGACGCTCGTCGTCGGTCGACGAATAGTGCTTCAGCTATCCCCGATGGGTGGACAGCGCCCATGATTGCAATCATCGCTGAAAGCGGCCGATTTGGACTTCAAAATCGGCATGCCTAACGACTACATTTGTGTTGAATGCTTCGAGGGCCATGCGTTTTTCCAGAGGCGCTCATCATTGAAGCTCAAGCAACGGCACGGGCTGCCCGTTGACGTGAATCAAAATGGCTTTGGGTGCCTGTGCTAACATTCATGCTGTTGGGTGGCTGGTGGCGTCGTCGTTGTACGCTGCCTTGAGCCTATCCATTTGAAGTGAGTGTTGGAGACATGACGCTACCCGATAAATCTCGCACCGCTCTTGTGGCTGACATAGGCGGGACCAACGCGCGGTTCGCGATTGCGGACATCGATGAGCTCACAATCAAACATTTCGCCAGTTTCCAGTGCGACCTGTTCCCATCGCTCCAGGCCGCGGTCAAAGCCTACATGGATTGCATCCCGCATCGGCCCTCGATCGCTGGTTTTGCGATTGCCGGTCCCGTTGCGGAAGAGACCGTCCGCATGACAAATCTTCCATGGTCCTTCTCGCGCAAGGATCTGTGCTCGGCAAGCGGCGCCAAGTATGTTCATTTGGTCAATGATTTCGAGGCGCTCGCCCTGTCTCTGCCCTTTTTGGGCCCACACGACCTCCACAAGATCGGCGGAAGAGAGCCCGTGGATCGCGCGCCGAAGGTCGTGCTTGGACCTGGCACGGGTCTGGGCGTCGCGGGCCTTGTCCTGTCTCCGTCAGGATGGATCTCAATTGCCAGCGAAGGAGGCCACATTTCCTTTGCGGCCGAAGATGCGGATGAGCTCTTACTCATCAAGCGCATCGCAAAGAACGAAAAGCACGTGTCGGCAGAGCGTCTGATTTCGGGTCCAGGGCTCGTGCAGATCTACAAGGCGCTGGCCGAGACGCAGGAGGGGGCAGCGGTACTGGCCTCGGCACCTGAGATCGTGGAGCAGGCACTGCACGCCGAGAATCGTCTCGCCCTTGAGGCTCTCGGATATCTTGAGAGATGGCTCGGCCGTTTCGCCGGAGACATGGCCCTTGTCTACGGTGCCCGGGGCGGCGTCTATCTTGGCGGAGGCATCCCCGCGAGGGTTTTCGACCCTTCAGAAGCCACCGCTTTCCGTTTGGCATTTTTCCACAGGGAGTTTCAATACAAGGGGCGCCTGTCGTCATTTCTTGAACCGATCCCGATCTTTGTGATCAAGGCGCTGGATGCAGGATTGCGAGGCGCGGCAGTGGCGCTGTCTCAAGCCGAATTTCTGTCAGAAGGCAATAGCAGTGCTTCGGGCGGTAGGTCCGCGTCAGATCTTGTTCGACAGCCTGGCTAACAGGCCTCGACATCCGGCAGTTTTGTTCGGTGGTGGCAGCCCCTATTTTGACTATGCAGCCACGCTGAGGTCGAACACATCCTTTCGACGGCAAAGCTCAAAGCCGGGTCTCATAATTGCAGCCGCACCGGCTGCAACACCCAATCTGAGGGCGTCCTCAGGGGCCTTACCTTCCGAAAGTGCCCAGATCATCGCTGCTAGGAAGCTGTCTCCCGCGCCGACGGTAGAACGCGCGCGCACCTTGATCGCAGGTACGCGGAGTACACCTTGGGCGCTGGCAAGGAGTGCGCCGTCCGCCCCCATGGTAACGGCGACCAGCTCTGCCGCGCCACGGGCAACGATGTCGGACGCTGCTTGGCGGACACCCAGTTCATCCAGTTTGTGGCCGACGAACTGCTCCAACTCCCCAAGGCTCGGTTTCACCAGGAAGACACGAGAATGCATGAGTGTCGTCCCGAGACCGGTGCCAGAACTGTCGAGAACAAATCTTGCACCACGCGCTGCTGCCAACTTGGCCATTCGGCCGTAAATGTCGGAAGCTGTGTTTTTGGGGAGACTTCCGCTCGCGATAACGTACTGCCCTGCGTGAGATGAAATTATATCCAGACACGGCTTCAATTCTCCGGGGCGCACCGAAGGCCCTTCGGGAACAAAGCGATATTCGAGGCCCGTGCTGCGCTCGCGAACCATGAAGCTGATCCTGGTATCGCCCTTGATCGGCACAAGACGACCGAGGACTCCTTCCTTTTGCAACAGGCGAGCCAGTAGCGAGCCTGTCTCTCCTCCTGCAAGGAAGTAGGCTTCGGCTTCTCCTCCTAATGCCGTGATCACGCGGGCGACATTGATGCCACCACGATCAAATCTTGTGTCGGTGGTTCGCACCTTGCGAGTGGGATGCACAGTTTCCGTTTCGCTTGACATGTCGACCGCTGGGTTCAGCGTAATGGTCAGGATTTGTGTCACTTCGCCAGATCTTCCTCACCCAGCCACCGCCGCCTAATCACGTAAGTCGATGCGCTGAAGCAGGTTGCGCAACGGGTCGGTCGGCGCTTTGACGTGGCTCAAAGATATCGCACTCGGCTCAAATTCTTGATTGGGATCAAGGCTTATGCAGGTGAATTCCGCAGAGTGTCCCGATGCGTAGGGAGAGTGCGGTGAACGCAGGGTCTGCACTTGTAGATAGGCTTACGGCCCGATTTGACGAGGTCGGACGCGGCGATGTCGGCCATGTCGGAGGCAAGAATGCTTCGCTGGGCGAGATGGTGCAGGCCTTGGCACCAAAAGGCATCCGTGTACCGCCTGGTTTTGCGACGACGGCCAAGGCCTATCGGGACTTTGTGCACGCGAACCGCCTGGAAGAGCGGATCCAAGCACAGCTGGGCGAAATGATTGCTGGAAAGGCATCCCTTGCCGAGACGGGCAAGGCCATTCGGGAATTGTTTCTGCATGGCGACTGGCCCGAGGAAACCGCGACCGCGATCAAGATCGCCTATCGCGCGCTTTGCCGGAGCATTGGAAAAGCAGAGGTCGATGTCGCCGTGCGTTCGAGCGCGACCGCCGAGGATTTGCCCGTCGCGAGCTTCGCCGGTCAGCAGGAAACCTTCCTGAACATTCGTGGTGAGAATGCTCTGTTGGTGGCATGCCGCCGTTGCTACGCATCGCTCTTTACCGACCGAGCCATCAGCTATCGCCAGGCAAAAGGGTTCGATCACATGAGTGTCGCACTTTCAATTGGCGTGCAGCAGATGGTCCGTTCGGATCTTGGCGGATCGGGCGTCATGTTCTCGATCGACACGGAAACCGGCTTCAAGGATGTCGTCGTGATCGACGCCGCCTGGGGGCTGGGCGAAAATGTCGTACAAGGCGCCGTCGATCCCGACGAATACCAGGTCTTCAAACCTCTGCTCTCCGCACCCGCTCTTGTGCCCATCATCGGCAAGAAGTGCGGCGCCAAGGCGCAGAAGATGATCTACGCCGCCGGCGACAACCCAACCCGAAACGTTCCAACCTCGAAGATAGAGCGGACGGCTTTCGTGCTTGAAGATCATGAGATCCTGTTGCTCGCCAGGTGGGCAACTGCGATCGAGGCCCACTACCGCTGTCCCATGGACATGGAATGGGCAAAGGATGGGGAGACAGGCGATATCTTCATCGTCCAGGCTCGGCCAGAGACGGTCCAATCCCGTCGCGAAGCGGCAGCTTTCCGATCTTACACGATCACGCGAAAGGGGAGAAAGCTCATCGCAGGACTTGCGATCGGCGATGCGGTCGTCACGGGCCGCGTCTGCCTGATCGAAAATGCCCGCGACATCGCCAACTTCGTCGACGGTGCAATTCTCGTCACAGGAACCACCGACCCTGACTGGGTACCAATCATGAAGCGGGCGGCAGCGATCGTCACCGACCACGGCGGGCGCACCTCGCACGCTGCCATCGTCAGCCGCGAACTCGGCTTGCCAGCAATTGTCGGCACCGGCAACGCGACCGAATTGTTGCACGGTGAGCAGACCGTAACGGTGTCCTGCGCCGAAGGCGATCAGGGATTTGTCTATGAAGGGACGGCCGACTTCGACACCGAAATCGTCGACATGACCAACCTTCCACAAACGCACACCGAGATTATGCTCAATCTCGCGAACCCTGCCGCCGCGCTGCACTGGTGGCGTCTTCCAGCCGACGGGGTTGGTCTTGCCCGCATGGAGTTCGTGGTAAGCAACCATATCCGCATTCATCCGATGGCGCTTGTGCACTACGACCAGCTCAAGGACGAAGCTGCCAAGCGCGAAATCACGGAATTGACGGTCGGCTATGCGGACAAGACTGAGTATTTTGTCGACAGGTTGGCGCGAGGGCTGTCGCGCATCGCCGCGGCGCTCTACCCAAAGCCCGTCATTGTGCGCATGAGCGATTTCAAGACCAATGAATATGCCGGACTGATAGGGGGCGCCCAGTTCGAGCCAAAAGAGGAAAACCCGATGATCGGGTTCCGGGGCGCGTCCCGGTATTACTCCCCGCTTTACCGAGAGGGCTTCGCACTTGAGTGCCGAGCCATCCGCCGGCTGCGGAACGAAATGGGATTTCGAAACGTCATCGTGATGATTCCGTTTTGCCGTTCGACGCATGAGGCCGACCAGGTGCTCGAGGTCATGGCGGCGAACGGACTAAGGCGCGGCGAAGATGACCTGCAGGTTTTCGTCATGTGCGAAATCCCGTCCAACGTCATTCTAGCGGCGGAATTCGCAAAACGCTTCGACGGCTTCTCGATCGGATCGAATGATCTCACACAGCTTACTCTTGGGGTCGATCGTGACTCTGCCGAGCTCGCGAACCTCTTCGACGAACAGGATGCGGCGGTGAAATGGATGATCTCGAACGTCATCAATGCGGCCCGCAAGTCTGGCGCCAAGATCGGTCTCTGCGGGCAAGCGCCGAGCGATCATCCCGAATTCGCGACGTTCCTCGTCGACTGCGGCATCGACTCGATCTCGGTCAGTCCCGACAGCTTCATCGCGGTGAAGCGAAAGGTCGCCATGGCGGAAACCGCGACCAGAAAAAGTGAGGCAAGACAATGAGAGCCAGCGACATCATGACCATGGGGGCGACGACGGTCCGCCCCGACACCACGATCGAGCATGCGGCGCGCGTCATGCTTGAGCACCGCATCAGCGGCCTGCCGGTCGTAAACGCACAAGGAAAGCTGCTCGGCATCGTTACCGAACGCGACCTGTTGCGTCGGGAGGAGATCGGAACCGCGCGCCATCGCCCGCGATGGCTGGAGATCTGGCTGAATAGGAGTCAGCTGGCGCGAGAGTATGCTCAGGAGCATGGGCGTGAGGTCGAGCACGTCATGAGCCGCGACGTCGCAAGCGTTGGCCCGGATGCGCCGGTCAGCGAGATCGTCGACCTGATGGAAAAGCGTGCCATCAAGCGGCTGCCGGTCGTCAGCGATGGCAAAGTAATCGGCATCGTCAGCCGCTCCAACCTATTGTCGGCGCTGTCGCACCATGTCGGTGAAATCCCCTTATCGGTCGTCAGCGACTTGGAAATCCGCAAGCGCATTATGGAGGAAGTTGAAAACAAGGCCTGGATGCTTGACGTCGCGATCGACGTCGTCGTTCACGACGGTGTCGTCCATCTCAATGGTACGGTCGCGGATGAAAATGTGCGCGCCGCGATACGCGTCGCAGCCGAAAACACGTCGGGCGCCGTCCGCGTGGTCGACAATATCCGCGTTGTTACCCCCGCCGCGGACGATACGTGAGTGTTCCTTGGGGGTGCAATGAAATGGCTTGTAGACAGAATTGATCCGCATGCGAACGTTTGATTGGATCAAGTGACGAGCTTCGTGTTGATGATCGCCACCCAATATCTCGACAACGCTGCCGAGGATTTTCGTCGGCGCTCCCGCCGCAATATGGCTTTGGCCGCATTTAGGATTGGCTGGACATTGCATCCTCTTCGGTCTCGGTTTTTTGATTGCCCCCAAGAGTGGGAACGCGCCAGCGAACCACTCCAAGACCAGCGAGCGCCAGCGCTGTAAGACCTGCGCCCGTCAAAAAGGTCATTTGCGGTCCAAAGATTTCCCAAAGCATGCCTGCCAGCAGGCTCGCCGCCAGCAACGCGAAGCCACCCGCAAGGTTGAACATGCCGAAGGCAGTGCCCCTGAGTTCCGGCGGCGCAGTATCACTGACGAGCGTTGCCAGAAGCCCTTCCGTGAACCCCAGATGCAAACCCCAGAGGGCCACGCCGAGCGCAACACCGGGAAGGCTTCCGGCGCGCGCCAGCACAAGGTCTGCAGCAATGAGGATCGAGAAACCGACAATTATCATTGTCAGGCGATTGACGCGGTCTGAGAGCGCGCCCGCCGGATAGGCCGCGAGCGCGTAGATTACATTCATGACCACAAATATCAGTGGGATGAGAACGGTTGGCAAACCCATGCCTTGTGCGCGCACTAGGAGAAAGGCCTGACTGAACCTGGCCAAGGTGAACACGGTTGCGACACAGACAACAAGCCAGAAGGACGAACCCAGCCGTCGCAGCTCTGGCATGCTCAGGGGAGCCCGCACCTGACGCAAGTCTGCAGGTCGAACCGGCTCACGAACGGCAAGGGCAAGGACGCCAACCGCGAGTGCGCCGGGAAGAACGGCGACCCAGAACACGATCCGAAACTGATTGGAGGTCAGCCACATCAAGCCAATTGCCAGGAGCGGCCCGACAAATGCGCCTACCGTGTCGAGAGATTGACGAAGACCAAAACTCGCGCCTCGCAGGTCTGGCGGTGCGATATCGGCAATCAGAGCATCACGGGGGGCGTCTCGGATTCCTTTGCCGATCCGGTCGACAAAGCGTGCTGCCATAACCCATCCAACTGACGAAGCCAGCGGGAACACCGGCTTGGTGACGGCCGCCAGAGCGTAGCCGATGATGGCCAATAGCTTGCGTTTTCCCAGCCAATCAGACAGCGCACCGGAGAAGACTTTGGTAATGGCAGCCGTCGCTTCGGCAACGCCTTCTATCGTCCCGATCGCCACCATCGATGCCCCCATGACGGTCACGAGATAGATTGGCAGCAAAGCGTGGACCATCTCCGAGGAGACGTCCATCAGCAATGACACGAAACCTAGCGCCCAGATTTCCGAGGAGATGGTCCGAAGGCCTGTGCGAGCACTTTCTGAGGCCGTAGGGTGTTCCATCGCTCCCTTTCTCACCAACTCGATACTGGGACCGCCTCCGTGCCAACCTTGGGGACCGATTATCGCTTCCAGTTCGTCGCACCTGCCAACTTGCTCATTTCAAGGATCTGCTGACACGCGAGACTGATCCCGAACAGAGGCGGGTCATTGAAGGCCTGCTGGAACTGGAGCAACAAAAACTCAAAAATGGCGGAGCGTCAGGCCGCAAGCAATCGCCATCTTCAATCGCTGCGCTAAGGCCAAGAGCGCGCCGGTCAGGCGCGCTGAAGTTCTCTAGCCACGGCAATCACGCGGCCTTGACCGTGATCTTCTTCTCGGCCTTCTGGGCTTCGGCGGTCTTGGGCAGCTTCACCGTCAGCACGCCCTTGGTGAAGCTTGCATCGATCTTGTCGGCGTCGACCCCGTCAGGCAGCTGGAAGGAACGCTGGAAGGAGCCGTAGCGGCGCTCGGACAGATAATAGTCCTTGTCCTTCTCTTCCTTCTCTTCCTGCTTCTCGCCCTTGATCGTCAGCGTGTGGTTGGAGAGCTTGATCTCGACATTCTTCTCGTCGATGCCGGGCAGCTCGGCCGTGATCTCATACTGCTTTTCCTTCTCGACGAGGTCCATCGCCGGCGCCACCGGCCAGTCCGCGCTGCGCAACGACGGCAGGCTCACGACCGAAAAGGGAGCGGGTCGAGGGCAGCCGGAAGTCGAAAGCGTGGAAGTCGTCGAACAGCCGGTCGATTTCGCGACGCAGGCTTTCGAACGGTGCCGTCCAGTTGTCGGACCGGGCAGGGGCAGTGCCTTTCTCTGTCTTGACGGGGAGTTTGGTGGCAGCTTCAGCCATGGTTCTTCTCCTAGCATTTGGGGTTGAATGCGAGCCCGCCGTCTCGACCCTTTCGCCTCAGGTTTCCCTGGGAGCCGGTGAGAGAAGCGGGCCCGCTTGTCAGGGCTGTAAGAGGGAGCTACGCGCCCAACCACTTCCCGATCTCGGGTCGTTACCGCCCCGCGTGGCCACATCCAGCCTGACATGAGCTGCATCAAAGCAGTTGTGGAGTGGCCGCTCATTGATCGGGATCAATGGCGCGAGAAAAAGCCGCTCGCCGGAACTCGAATTGAGAGGCGCGACCATCAAAGGATAGCGCGGTGATTTGAAACGCCATCCCTCGGCACCGCACGGCAGTCCGATGATCAAAGGTGCTGGCGCTCAAGTTCGGCGCAGGAATAGCTGAGTGCGGACAAATCCATCGGTGAGATGGTTTGCGAGCAATGGCGTCGAACGAAAGCTCGGAAATCAGCGACTACAGTTCTTCAAGAACCGGGTCGTCGGCATGATCCTCCAGGATCGCGGCGGACCGATCGTCGGAAGGCTTAGAGGCGGGTTGGGTTCGGTGACCTGGCATCGAATATTGCGCCATTTCGTGCTGTGACAAAAGGGAATGGAGCCGTGACTGTATTGACGCCGGTGATTTGCAACCGAGCCCGATCAGTCCCAGATACCAGCCTCGCTTGCGGCATCACTGCGAATGGCGTTCCAGCACATTGATGCGGTCCTCGGTTATCCTGCCGTCTACGACCTGGATGATCCGGTCGCAGCGGCCGGCGAGATCATGGTTGTGCGTGACGATCAGGAAGGTCGTGCCGCGCTCCCTGTTGAAGCGCCGCATCAATTCGAAAACCGCATCGGCTGAGGCCGTGTCGAGATTGCCGGTCGGTTCATCGGCGAGCACCAGCAACGGATCCATGGCCAAGGCACGGGCTATGGCTACGCGCTGCTGCTGACCGCCCGACATGTTCAGCGCCCGATTGTTGCGCCATCTGCCGAGGTCGACCCAGTCCAGGAGCTCGTCGGCGCGCCGTTCCATAGCGGCGTCCGGTCGGCCACGATCCAGCAGCATCGGCATCATGACATTCTCGCGAGCGGTGAAAGCAGAGATCAGGTAATGGTACTGGAACACGAAACCGATCGTGTGGCCGCGCAGGCTGGTCAAGGCGGCTTCCGACAATTCAGTCGTGTCCTCGCCATGGATCGATAGACGCCCGGAGGTCGGGCGATCGAGCAGGCCAATGATATTGAGCAGCGTGCTCTTGCCTGATCCGGATGGCCCCATCAGGGCGACAAATTCGCGCGGGTGGATGGTGACGTCTATGCCGTGCAGCACTTCGGTCTCGACCGGGGTGCCGACATTGTAGGATTTGCGAATGCCTTCGAGAGCGAGCAGATCAGCCATGGATGGCATCCACCGGATCGAGGCTTGCGGCGCGCAGCGCCGGCACGATGCCGGCTATCACCCCGGTAATGGTGGCAAGGGCCGCCGAAGATACGAACAGGCTCGGTTGGATATAGAGGGGGAACAGTTCGGAGCCATCGGCCTGTCGTGCGTAGCGGTGCCAAACCATCAGAGCGCCGGCGCCGACAAGCGCTCCGGCCAATGAGCCGACAAAACCGAGCACGCCGCCCTGGATCAGGAAGACCCTCAGGATTTGTCCGCGCGCGCAACCCATGGCGCGCAATATGCCGATGTCCTTGGAACGCTGAAGCACGGACACCACCAGGACGGCCGCAATGCCGAACGCCACGGACAGGCCGACAAAGATGCGGATCAGGGCACTGGAGAGGTTTTGGGCCCGGATCGCAGTGAATATCTGGGCGTTGGTCTTGATCCAGCTGTCGGCCTCCACCGGTAGCGTCGCCTGAATGTCCTGAGCAATGGTTTCCGCCGCATAGACGTCGGTGACAGTGAGGTCGATCGTCGTCACGCCGCCGAGCAGCCCGAGCAGGCTCTGAGCCGTCCGCAGCGCGACATAGGCGTTGCGCGCGTTCGCGCCCTTGTTGCCGAGATCGAATATTCCCTTGATTGTCAGTGTGCGGCTGCCGCCAATGGCGGTCGTTACGTTGATCTTGTCGCCGATCGTCGCGCCGATATCCTTGGCGAGTTCGAGGCCGACGAGGATGTCGTCGGAGCCAAGCTCTGAATTGCCGGCGACGATGTAGTTCGGCACACGAACGATGCGGAAATAGTCGTCGGCCTGCATTCCAAAGATGCCGATGCTGCGGCTGGCATCGCCGCGTACGGCAAGTGCTGAACCGGATACGGTCGGCGTTGCGATCACCACATCCGGCCGGGCGCGCATCGCGGCGAGGATCGTCTGCCACTGATCGATGGAAAGGATGCGCTGCGTCGGCTGCTGGACGATCGCGGCCTCGATCACCCCATCATGCCATCTCAGTGGTCGGGCGACTTCCTGTGGCGCCAGGAGCTGGATCTGCGGCTGAGAAGTGAGCACGCGATTGGTGAAGTTGGTCTGCACGCTGGTCAGCATCGCCGACATGAACACGATGACACCGACGCCGATGGCGATGCCGCTGAGGATGAATCCCGACTGCATGCGGCCTTCGGCGAGAAACCGCAGTGCTGCGATCCAGGCAAATGTCAGCCAGGGTTTCATGACGCCACCGGCCTGATGCGCTGGCCGGCCCTGACGCCGGCGGCGATCGGAACGACCAGATCATCCTGCGCAAGTCCTTCAAGGACCTCTATCTGGTCGCTCGTGCGCAGGCCGAGCCTGACCGCCTGCTCGCGTGGGCGGCCGTTGCGAACGACGAGAACCCAAGGCGAAGCGGATGTCGGGTCATGCACCGCGCGCGCCGGAACGACCAGCGTCGAGGCGCGCTTGTCGATTTCTATGTCCACGGAGACGGTCATGTCCTGGCGCAGATAGGGCGGCGGAGCTGTTGCGGTGAGCTTCACCTCCACCGACGCGCGCGTGATGTCGATGGACGGGTTGATGTACGACACCTTGGCGTCGAAGCGATGGTCTGGATAGGCGTCGGCTGAGACCAGTGCGTCCTGACCTACCCGAAGGAGACCGAGGTTCTTCTCGTCGATCTGCAACACCAACTGGACATCGCCGGCGGGCGCCAGCACGAGGAGGGCGTTTCCGGGCTGAACAATGGCGCCACGCTCGACATTGCGGGTGATGAGTGTGCCGTCTCGCGGCGCGGCGATGGTCGCATAGCCAAGGCGCGCTTGCGAAGTCGCGACATTGGCCTGTGCCTGATTGAGCTGGGTCAGCGCCATCACGTAGTCGCTGCCCCCGGGCTGTGCGGTGTAGACGGAGAGCTCGGCCGTGCGGACCTGGGTGCGCGCGACATCAAGATCCCTGGTGGCGGTGTCGAGCGTCTCGCGGGTGCCGAAACCCGCCTTGGAGAGCTGTTCGGCCCTTTGGTAGGCCGCCTGGGCATTGACCAGCGTCGCCTCGGCCTGCTTGAGCGCCTGCTGCGCGGCCGGCAGCGTGAACTCCCGCAGCTGCCGCATCCGCGCCTCCGCCTGCGCGGCGGCGCCTTGCGCCTGGACGACCGCGGATTTCAGTTCGCTGGACTCCAGGACAATGAGCGGCTGGCCCCGTTTGACGATCTGGCCCTCGTCGACCAGCACCTCCGCGACCGTGCCGGTGTACTGCGTTCCGATATTCACGCGATAGGGCGTCTCGACGTGGCCGCTCGCCACGACGGTCCTTGTGAGATCGCCGCGGATCACGCGATAGACGACGACTTCCGGGCCGACAAGCCAGCGCGCCAGCGCCAGGGCAAGAGCGACCGCCAGCAAGGCCAGCCCGCCAAGCAGCCATTTGTGCAGCCAGACAAAATGCCTGGCCGCCGACATGCGCAGCCTGTGGGATATGTCGGGATGCAAATCTGTGTTGGTCTGCAGCATGGCGGCCTCGAGGGGTGAAATCGCCCAAGTGATTATGGCGGCACGCGCCTGCCACCTTGTGCCAGATCAATTCTGACCTTCGGCTTGCCAGTTTCCGATCGCGCGGCCGATCTCGGTTGGCAGTATCGCCTTAAGCTGGCGGGTCGACCACGATCCCGGACAGTGGCTCGACCCAGTACAGGTGGTCGGTCACGGCCTTTACGCCGGCGACGTTTTCTGCCGCGACAAGCGCGGCCTGGCGCTCGCGCTCGTCGAGGATCGCGCCATTCAGTTCGGCAATCCCCTTGTCGACCCTGACATGGATCATGCCTGTTCCAGCCCATGGCTGGGCGGCAAGTTCCGCAACGATCTTCTGACGGATCTGTTCGTCGGTTGCCAACGTCGAGCCGCCCTTTGGAAGAGAGCGAAGCAATGCGCGCAGAAGATCGGAACGTGTGACGATGCCGACAACTTTTCCGCCCTCGACCACCGGAATGCGTTTGACCTGGTGGCGCGTCATGAGTTCGACGACGTCCTCCAATGCGCTTTCAGGGGATGTCGTGACGACGTTCTCGGACATTACCTCGTCGACCCGACGGCCGTTGGCATGGACATACTCCTCGGCGACACGTCCTGGGCTGACGAGAAACTCCAGCCAGCGCGGGCGCTTGCGTTTCGTGCCCAGCTCGCCGCGGCGCAGAAAATCGCCTTCACTGACAATCCCGACCAGCATGCCATCGCTGCGGATGACGGGAAGGCCGCTGATCTTGCGCGACAGCATCAGCCCGGCCGCGTCGGCAATCGACGCCGACGGTTCGACGCCAATGACTGGGGAGGTCATTATCGATAAGGCTTGCATGTTCGTCTCCTTCGAAATTTACCCTTGTTCGGCTTGCCGCCGTGGGACCACGACAGCATGGAACAGCTGGGCTCTTCTTATTCCCTGGGCAGGCGGGCGCTTTGACCGGCGTCAAGGCAGGATCTCGACCGAGGTTGCAGTTTTCGAACCCAATCCTGCAAAATCTGGTTCGAGCGTCGAACGATGGACATCAAGCATAAATTCAACATCGGCTACGTCGTGGCCGCTCTTCTGCTGATCGGCTTGCTTCAATCCTGGCTCGCGTATCGCGATACCGCTCAGCTTTCCTACAGTGACGTCATCCGCCTCGCGCAGGAGGGCAAGGTTGCGTCCGTCACGCTCACCGAGACCATGATCGAAGGTGCGTTCAAGGAGCCGGAGGATGGCAAGACCACATTCCTTGCCAATCGCGTCGACCCTGCGGCAGCCACGGTTTTTGAGAAGGCCGGCGCCAAGGTCAGCGGCGCTTCCGACAGCAACTGGCTGACGACAATTCTCTCCTGGATTCTGCCAGCGCTGATCTTCGTCGGCATCTGGATGTTCTTTTTCCGCAGCTTCGCCGACAGGCAAGGCATGGGCGGCCTGATCAACATCGGCAAGTCGAAGGCGAAGGTCTATCTGGAGCGCAAGACCGGAGTGACTTTTGAAGACGTGGCGGGCGTCGATGAAGCCAAGGCCGAACTGCAGGAAATCGTTTCCTTCCTCAAGGACAAAGACAAGTACGGTCGCCTTGGCGCGCGTATCCCCAAGGGCATCCTGCTGGTCGGGCCGCCCGGAACCGGCAAGACACTGATGGCGCGCGCGGTCGCAGGCGAGGCGGGGGTGCCCTTCTTTTCCATCTCAGGCTCGGAATTCGTCGAGATGTTCGTCGGCGTGGGGGCAGCGCGGGTGCGGGACCTGTTCGAGCAGGCCCGGCAAGCTGCGCCCTGCATCATTTTCATCGACGAACTTGACGCGTTGGGACGTGCCCGCAGCCCGTTCGCGGGTTACGGCGGCGGTGACGAGAAAGAGCAGACATTGAACCAACTGCTGTCGGAACTCGACGGTTTCGATCCGCGTGTCGGTATCGTGCTGCTGGCCGCCACCAATCGGCCCGAAATCCTGGACCCGGCCTTGCTGCGGGCAGGGCGCTTCGACCGGCAGGTCGTTCTGGACCGGCCTGACCGCAAAGGTCGGGAGGCGATCGTCAAGGTCCACATCCAGAAAGTCTCAATCGCTCCTGGCGTCAGCGCGGACGAGATTGCCGCGATAACGCCCGGTTTCACCGGGGCCGACCTTGCCAATCTGGTCAACGAGGCGGCCATCGTCGCCACGCGACGCGGCGCCGACAAGGTGACGATGGATGACTTCACCAATGCGGTCGAGCGCATCGTCGCAGGGTCGGAACGCAAAAGCCGATTGCTGAAACCGCAGGAGCGTGAGCGTGTCGCCTTTCACGAAATGGGGCACGCCCTGGTGGCGGTCGCGAAGAGGAGCGCCGATCCGGTGCACAAGGTATCCATCATCCCGCGCTCGATCGGCGCTCTCGGCTACACCATGCAGCGTCCGACCGAGGATCGGTTCCTGATCACGGTCAGTGAACTGAAGGACCGCATGGTCGTCCTCATGGGCGGCCGCGCGGCGGAGGAAGTCATATTCGGCGAAGTTTCGACCGGGGCGGCCGACGACCTCGCGAAGGTCACGGACATCGCCCGTCAATGTGTCACCCGTTTCGGCATGGACCCGACGGTAGGGCAGGCAGTCCTCGAAGAGCAGCGTCTGCAATGGCTTGGCGACGGCCCTGGCCTGCCGAACAAAAAGGACTATTCGGAGGCCACGGCGCGTGAGGTCGATCTGGCAGTCCGCGGTATGATCGATGAGGCCTTTGCCAATGCCAGGGATTTGCTTCGCGAAAGGATCACCGACCTGCGCGCTGGCGCGAGGCTGCTGCTCGAGAAAGAAACGCTGACGCCTGACGACTTCGCTCCGCTGCGGCGAACCGAGATGCTGGCCCCGGCGGCGTGAAGGCGATGCAGGCGGAGATCCTGGTCCGCATTGAACAAACGAGGAGAGTGTCATGAAACACAAGCTTCAGCAGAAGATGATCGACATCCTGGCGCGTTGCATGGACATGACGATCGCAACGAACCGCTCCGATGGCTCGCCCCAGGCGACGGTGGTCTCGTTCGTCCATGATGGTTTGCTGCTCTATTTCGGCTGCGGCGCCGGCTCGCAGAAAGCAGGGAATATTTCTCGCGATCCGCGCGTTTCGGTCGCCATGACCGCACCCTACGACAACTGGCTGGAGATCAAGGGGCTGTCGATGGCGGCGACCGCCACCGAGGTCGTCTTGCCTGCCGAGCTCACAGAAATAGGACGCCTGATGGTGCAGCGCTTCCCGCAGATTTCGACCATCCAGCCCTCTGAGGCCGCACCCGCGAAGCTCTTCAGAGTACGGCCCACGATCGTCTCCTTGCTCGACTATTCTCTGGGTTTTGGTCATGCCGATCTCGTCAAAGTCGAGGCTGAAGACATCGCCGAAACCCTGGACAGCATGCAACACCATTGGCTTGCGGGCACTTCCGCAACCTCGTGACGACCGCGCCAATCGTCCGACCACCTGACTATCTGACCCGGCATTGAGCAGGATCAATGAGCAGGAGCGCCAAGGGTGCTTTGTTGTCGCCGCGGGCGACAAGTCCGCTTCAACAAACAGGAGACAGACCAATGACGGATCTAACATTGCGTCAGAACATTCTCGATGAGTTGGAATTTGAGCCGAGCATCGACGCCGCCCACATCGGCGTCGCCGTGGAAGATGGCATCGTCACCCTCACCGGACATGTTTCTTCCTACTGGGAAAAGACCACTGCCGAAAATGTGGTCAAGCGGCTCAAGGGCGTGAAGGGTATCGCCGAGGAAATCGAAGTCCGGCTGATTGGACAGAAGGGGACCGCGGACGACGAGATCGCCAGGCGTGCGGTCAATGCCGTGACCTGGAATGTCTCCATCCCGAGGGACAAGGTGCAGGTCAAGGTCCAGGACGGCTGGATCACGCTGACCGGGAAAGTTGAATGGCAATACCAGAAGAACGCGGCGGCCGAGGCCGTGCGCGGGCTGGCCGGCGTTGTCGGCGTTGCCAATCAGATCGAAATCACCCCACGTGCCTCGGTACCCGACGTCAAGAAGCGCATCGAGGATGCGCTGAAGCGCGATGCGGAAATCGAAGCCCAGGCGATCCGCGTCAACGTGCGGGATGGCAGGGTGACGCTTGAAGGCAAGGTCAAGGCATGGTCCGAGCGCCAGGCAGCGGAACGCGCCGCTTGGTCGACGCCGGGCGTCCGGATGGTGGAAGACCGGATTGCGATCGTCTGATGGCTCGACCTGGTTGACGCGGCGGCTCAAGCGGCCGTCGCGCCGATAGTCCGAGGCACGCGCCACCGCGAAGTGCATCTGGCGGTGAGGATCGCGGCCAATGATGGCGAGCAACGCCTTCATTCTATGTCAAGGAGTAACAACATGATTATGACGACTGGCACGCTGGTCGCGGTAACCGAGGGCGAGAAGTTGCGCCTGTTTCGCAACAAGGGCCACGAACCCCAGATCGATCTGGTTGAATTGGGCGAGCCGACGCTCAAAACGGCCAACACCGGGTCGGGCGGTCGCCACCGCAGTTCCACCGCCAATCCGGACGACTCTCGCCTGCGGGAAGACGATTTTGCCGCTGCCGTTGCCGAGTATCTCAATCGGGGGGCGCTGACGGAAGCGTTCGAGCATGTGGTGGTGGTTGCCGATCCGCGCACGCTCGGCGAACTGCGCAAGCATGTCGAGCCTTCGCTTAAAGCGAAACTGGCGGGTGAACTCGGCAAGGATCTCGTGAAGCACTCAGTCGAAGCCATCGAAAATACGTTGGCGGCGGCTTGAGTAGTCCGCACACCCCATAACCAGGCTGCTATCGACGACCGTCGCTGGTGTGGCGGGATGTTGGCTTCACGCACCTATGACTGGCAAGGGATCGCTGGCGGCAGTGTTTTTCGCCAGTGGCGTCCGCCGCAAATCCCCAGCCAAGAATCTCGGGATCCCTGCACAACCGATAGCTGTCAGCCATTGCCGCTAAACGAGCGAGAAGTCCGAGCCCAGGAAGACGAGAAATTGCCCTGTGATCAAAGGAATTCGCAGCACCGGACCGTCGTCGCTGCTGTCCTGAATCGGTGATCCCGTGACACAAGGGTGTACCTTCAGGATCGCTTTCCAGATCGTCGGAAAATCCGCCCCTTTGCTCTTCTCAGCGTTGCACGCGTTGAGAAGCCCCGTAACGCTGTCCGTCATTGAAACCACATTGCCTAAGTGCTTGATCCCAAATCCTATGAATGAATGCAGCTGGGACTGTCTTGATCTCGATCAATTTGCCCGGTTTGCTCGGATAGGCACCCAATCCCTGCCTTCCTTGCGATAATGGCGTTTCACGGCAGCCCAGGCGACGCGATAGGCTGTTTCCTCACGCTTTTCGCCTTGGTCGGCATATTCGTCGCAGGCGCTGTTGAAGGCGGCGCGAAAGATCTCCTGGGCATGCGGGGGCAGGTGGGTCCTGATGGGCGGTGGAAGATCTTCCTCGGTCGCATAAGGCATTGCGGTCCTCACTTCCAGGCCCAACCGACGCCTACGCAGGTGGCTGACGAACAGGCCAAGGCACGTCGAGGGGCGGCGATCAGTTTGACAGGAAGCGGCAGAGCTGGACGTCGTCGAGCAGCGAGCGGGTAACGCCGCCGAACACCCATTCCCTGATCCGGCTGTGTCCATAAGCGCCTGACACGACCAGGTCGGCCTTGGCGGAACTCAGGAAGTCGATCAGCTCGTCGCTCTCGTCATCGGCCTTCAGCACTTCGGTGCGAGCCGTGATACCGTGCCTGGCCAGGAAGGTCGCTACATCCTTTATGCCTGCCGTCGTTCGGTCACCCGGTTCGGAATCGATACTGACCACGATCACATCATCCGCCATCGCCATCAGCGGCACGGCATCGGCCACTGCGCGCCTGGCTTCGCGGGTATCCTTCCAGGCAACCACGATCCTCCCTGTCGGTGCCTGCTCCGCGCCGACCGACGAGATCAACACTGGCCTGCCGGCACGCAGCGCGAGGCCGCCGGGATCGACAGTCCGATAGGAATCGCCGGAGGAAGCCCCTTCAGGAGCTCCAGTGATGATGATATCCGCGCTCCTTGATGCCGCGACCAAGGCATGGTTGGGATTGTCGAGCATGTTGCGCCACTCCGTCGCCACCGAACCGGCAACCAGACCGTCAAACTCGAGGCGCCGCTCCTCGAAACGCTTCTTGATATCGTCCCTCAACTGCTGCCAGACCTCGGCGGCTATAGCGGCACCCTCGGGCGCCATCGTCACGGGCAAGGGCGCATCGGCCGCACAGAAGCCGATCAACCGAGCCTTGGAGCGCCTGGCAAGATCGATGGCGATCCTGGTGACGGGCGCGATCGGGCCATCTATGCCCACATTCAGCAGAATGGATTTGTACCCCATCGGTGATGCTCTTGGTCGGTATCGGTCGGATCGGCTTAATCTAGCCCGTCCCACGCATTGCGATCCTTGATGCCGATCAAGTTGCGACCTCAGGGCATATGCGACTCGAAATGGATGGTCTCTCCGTCCACCACGAAGGTACCCTTTCCAATATGGTGCATGGTCTTGGGCCTTGGCTGCCCCGGATCAACCCAAGCCTTCACGACCTCGAGGACGAAAAGATTGTATTTGTTGACGAGCCGGGTATCGACCACGCGGCATTCGAGATTGGCAAAGCATTCAGCGACCAAGGGCGCGGCGACACGCTCGCCGGGCAGCGGCGTCAGCCAGGTCGTCGCGAACTTGTCTTTGTCCCGGCCTGAGCAGTTGCCGGCCGCCACGACTTTCTCCGCCAGCCCCACGGCCGGGATAGCGATCACGCACTCCTTCGTGTCGCGCAACGCGCCAAACGAGAAATCGCCACTCGACACGACACAGGCAATCGTCGGCGGTGTAAACTCCACCATGTGCCACGACATGGTCATGACATTGGCGCGGCCTCTCGCCCGGGTTGTCAGCAGAGCGACTGGACCCGGCTCGATCAGCCGATAGACATCTGCAAGCGGCAGTTCCTTCATCTTCGCACCTCCGTTGTAGCGCAAGGCGGCCGTCACCGCGGCGAACAGCCTGCATGTGGCGTGTCAGTTCGAGAACAAGCGGTTGACGGAGCCATTGCTGAGCAGGGAGCGGGTCATTCCACCAAAGGCCCATTCACGCAGCCGGCTGTGACCATAGCCGCCGGCGACGACAAGGTCGGCACCCATGCCGTGGGCGAGTTCGATGATGGTTTCGCAAGCATCCCCATGATCCGGGTCCAGGACTTCCGATCTCGCCTTGATGCCATGCCTCATCATGAACCGGACGACGTCGCCGACACTTTCGCGCGCATCCCTCTGCTTCTGTTCTTCGATCGTCGCCACGAGCACATCTTGTGCGCCGGTCAGAAAGGGCAATGCATCGGTGACTGCTCGCCGAGCCTCGCGAGTATCCTTCCACGCCACCAGAACCTTCTCGGGGTCAGGTGGAACAAGCCGGTCAGCCGCGATCAGCACAGGCCGCCCAGCCGACAGCACCAATGTTCCGATGTCGACCACCCGGTTGTGATCAGCGCCGGAGACCGGCGTTCCCGTCACGACGAGATCGGCGGCGCGGGCGTGCATCGCGAGCAGGCGTGTCGGATCCCCGATCTCTTCACGTAAGGTGGCGCCGTCTCCGACGAGAGACAAGAATTCCTCCTTGAGGATCTTCAGGCGATCCTCGATCTCGATCCGACGTTCACGCATGATTTCCGCCGCCGCCATCCCACCATCGTCACCGGGAACAAAGACATATGAATCGGCCGCGGCAAAACCGATCAGCTTGGCTTCGAAGCGTCGCGCCAACTCCAGCGCATAGTTCGTTCGCGGCGCTGCCGGAGAATCGACATCGAGTTGAACCATGATGGTGTTGAAGATCATTTTCGTGCCCTCCGATGAGATTTGTCGCAGGATCACCTGAGGTCCGATCGTGCGCCTTGATGCGCATCAAAGTCTGCCGATCTCGGCGGATCGCGCCTTTCGCCTCCATCTGAATTGTGGTCTCGCCGCCCTACATTGGCATCTCTGGTTCGAGGGCGCGTTCTTTCGTCGGTTCCGGTATTTCGGTCATGGTCGCTTCGGTTAAGAGCAGGACGCTCGCCACCGAGACTGCGTTCTCCAGTGCGATGCGAACGACCTTGGTCGGATCGATGATGCCGGCTTCGACCAAGTCGACATATTCCTTCTTTCCCGCATCGAAGCCGAAATTGCCGGTGCCTTCGAGCATCTTGGCAATGACAACGCCGCCGTCGACCGCGGAATTCTCGGCGATCTGCCGGACCGGTGCTTCGAGTGCCCGCTTGAGAATCTGCACGCCCGTGCGCTCGTCGCCTTCGCAATTCTCTTGCTCGTCGGTCACGGTCTTGATGCAGCGCAAGAGGGCGAGCCCGCCGCCTGGCACTATGCCTTCGGCGATCGCAGCCTTGGTGGCGCTGATGGCATCGTCGAGCGCTTCCTTCTTCGATTTCATCTCGGCCTCGGTCGGCGCGCCGACCTTGATGACGGCGACGCCGCCCGCAAGCTTGGCCAGTCGCTCCTGCAGCTTCTCGCGATCATAGTCGCTCGTCGTATTGTCGATCTCGCGCCGAATCTGTTCGACACGGCCCTTGATCGCCTTTGCATCTCCGCCGCCGCCAATGATCGTCGTATTGTCCTTGTCGACGACAATCCGCTTCGCGCGCCCCAACTGCTCCATGGTGACGTTTTCCAGCTTGAGCCCGAGATCCTCGGAGATGACCTGTCCGCCGGTCAGGATGGCGATATCCTGCAACATGGCCTTGCGGCGATCGCCGAAGCCTGGCGCCTTTACGGCACAGTTCTTGAAGGTGCCGCGGATCTGATTGACGATGAGCGTCGCCAGTGCCTCGCCTTCGACTTCCTCGGCGATAACGAGCAGGGGGGCTCCGGACTTCGCCACAGCCTCGAGCAGCTTGATCAGATCATTCAGCGAAGCGATCTTCTTTTCGACGATGAGCACGAGCGCGTCTTCGAGGACCGCTTCCATCTTCTCGGGATCGGTCACGAAATATGGTGACAGGAATCCGCGATCGAACTGCATGCCCTCGACGACGTCGAGGACGGTTTCCGTGGTCTTCGATTCTTCGACCGTAATGACGCCTTCGCCGCCGACCTTCTCCATTGCCTCGCCGACCAACTGACCGATGAGAGGATCGTTGTGCGCGGAGATCGTTGCCACCTGTTCTTTCTCGCGACGGGTCGAGACAGGCCGAGATATCTGCTTGAGCGTTTCGATTGCCCGTTTGGTGGCGCGGTCAAGGCCTCGTTTTATGTCGATCGCGCTGGCGCCGGCGACGACGTTGCGTACGCCGTCGGCGAACATCGCATGGGCCAGAATGGTCGACGTGCTGGTGCCGTCACCGACCATGTCCCCGGTTTTCTCGGCCGCCTGCCTGAGCATCCGCGCCCCAAGATTTTCCTCGGGATCCTTCAGGTCGAATTCCTTGGCGATGGTCACGCCGTCATTGCAGACTGTGGGAGCGCCCCATTTCTTTTCGATCAGAACCGATTTCGAACGCGGCCCGAGCGTCACGCGTATGGCGTCGGCGAGCTGGGTTGCGCCACGAAGAATCTTTTCGCGCGCTGCTGATCGAAACAATACCTGTTTGTGAGCCATGACCGCCTCGGTGCTATGATCCGCCTTGGCTAGCAGGGGTGAGTTCGGCCGGCTTTGATACGCATCAATCCAAGCGTCAGCGGTAGAGACCGGCGATGCTCGAGAAATTCAGCCTCTGATCCTCATCCTACCCTCACATTCGGCGCCCTGTGAGCATTGATCACTATCTCCGGCCTTTGACGGTGATCAATGATGACCTGCGCAACTGCCTGCTTGATGCTTCGGGGCCCATGCAGGAAGCAGCCATGCGCGGATTTACGAGACGTCTCTTTCTGACAGCGGCTGCGCTTCCCGTTGCGTTGGCATGCCGGCCAGCATCCGCCGATAGCGCCACGGCCCTTCCGGAGGCAATGAGGCTCGGAGGAATGCCCCTGCTTGAGGCCTTGTCCCTCAGGCGCTCGATCCGGCTCTTTGACGACAAGTCGATCGAAGAGGGGGACCTCTCGACTTTGCTGTGGTGCGCTTTTGGTCTGAACAGGCCCGCTACCGGCGGTCATACGGCGCCGTCATGGCACGGCTCGATGGAGACCGCGATCTACGTGGCGGACGGACAGGGAGTGCGCCAATTCGATCCAATGATCCAGGCGGCTCCCATCGTGCTTGCGGAAGATATTCGCATGAGGACAGGTGCCGAGCCCTTCGTTGGAACCGCGCCTGTTGTGCTGATCTATGTCGCCGACCGCGCTCGCATGTACGAAGCAAGCGCCGAGGAACAGATCCAGGCTGCGCACGTCGACACAGCCATCGTGGCACAGAATGTCTATCTCTATTGCGCCTCTGTCGGTCTTGGCACTTGCCTGGTGAGCAGCGTCGACAAACGAGGTTTGGCCCAACTTCTCAAGCTGCCCAAGTCACAGATCGTCACGTTTGTCCAACCCGTCGGATATCCGAAGCCCGCGGTCTAAGCGTAGCGGTTCGATTTTGACTCAGCGTGCCGCCCGGTCGGCCGGAGCGCTTCCTTGGGCTCCTGATGGGGATGTCACGGCGCATGAGAAGCCGTTGGCGCAGGATAGAGCGCCTCTCCGGCTGCGGCATGCCAGTTCAGTATACCCTCCCAAATTTCCTCCGCCGTTTCGGCAAACCAGAAGAGGTCGCGATCCTCCGGATCGATGACTCCTTCCTCCACCAGGAAATCCATGTCGATGGCACGGCGCCAGAACTCCTTGCCAACCAGGACGACTGGAATTGGCTTGATCTTGCGGGTCTGAACAAGGGTGAGGGTTTCGAACAGTTCGTCCAGTGTTCCGAACCCGCCGGGAAAGGCGACAAGGGCCTTCGCGCGTAGCAGGAAATGAAGTTTGCGGATGGCGAAATAGTGCACCTGAAAACAAAGCTCCGGGCTGACATACGGATTGGGGTATTGTTCATTCGGCAAGCTGATGTTGAGCCCTACCGAAGGCATGGAAAGATCGAAAGCGCCCCGGTTGGCAGCCTCCATGATCCCGGGACCTGAACCCGTCATGATCACGATTTGGTGATCCAGCTGATCGCGATTGGCGCCGCTGACCAATCTGCCAAATTGACGTGCGACATCGTAGTAGCGCGCCTTCGATGCGATTCGTTCGGCCGCCCTGAGACGCAAGCTCACGTCGGCGGGCGGTTGCACCAGTTCCGTGCTTCGAAGTGCGCTAAGGTTGCGCCGCGCCGCAACTGGTTCGCAGATGCGCGTACTGCCGAACACGACAATCGTTCCGCGAATGCGGTGCTGACGCAGCAACATCTCTGGCTTGAGGTAGTCGATTTCGAGTCGCGGCCCACGCGTATCATCGCTTTCGAGAAAGGCAGGATCTTCGACTGCCAATCGATAGCTGGGGCTGGCCAGTATGGCCTCAATCCGGCCAGCCGCTCCAGGGTCGTCTGCCGGAGTCTTGCGGGTCTGCCCAGGCAACGGCAGCTGCCGCTGCAGCGGGTGGGGTGGTGGGGGGACGGAGATCACCCGCAGCCTGCGTTTTGATCTACCAGCCTCGGATCGGTCCATCTTGATGGCTTTCCTATTCAGTTTGAACGGCGCATCCGCAATCTCGACATCATACACAGTGGAAGCGCCAACACATCGAGCGTCGCGCCGAGCCGTGTTGGAGCGCAACACTGGAGCGATCAAATCCTGGATCGATAACCGGTCGGTGCCTCGTACCTCTCCAGGGGCAGGTGTTGCAGCATGTCCCGCCGTCCGCGGCTCTTCTTTCCGTTAAGTCTCTTCGCCAGCATCAGGGGAGACAGCAGACGAAGCTTTGAGATGCATCAAAGCGCGACCTGTGTCGGCGCCTAGATTGGCGGCAATCGGCTTTTGGAGCGTGTCATGGAACTGATGGAAGCGTTGCGCACTCGGCGTGCCGTGAGGGAATTCACGGACGAACCTTTGGATGAAACGGGACTGTCAGGAATTCCGTGTGCGGGCGGGCATAATGGGTAAAAAGGATTCCCACTATGACCCGACGCAAAGAACCTGCGATACCGAATGATCTTCTCGACCAGCTTCTGGCAGGCGGGGCAGCCAGTGCTGCCTTCGAACAGGGCGGCCTGCTGGATACGCTCAAGAAGGCTCTGACCGAGCGCGCGCTGAACGCGGAGATGGACCATCATCTGGCGAGCGGCGAAGACGCTGGCAACACGCGCAACGGTTATGGCCGCAAGACGGTGACGACCGAGACCGGCAAGCTGGAGATCGATGTTCCGCGTGACCGCCAGTCGAGTTTCGATCCGCAACTGATCGCCAAGTACCAGCGCCGTTTTCCCGGCTTTGATGACAAGATCGTGTCGATGTACGCGCGTGGCATGAGCACCCGGGAGATCACCGGGCACCTGCGCGATCTGTACGGCATCGATGTGTCTGCGGACCTGATCTCAACGGTGACGGACGCCGTGCTCGACGAAGTCGCCACCTGGCAGCAAAGGCCGCTCGATCCGATTTACCCGCTGGTCTTCTTCGATGCGATCCGGGTCAAGATCCGCGATGAAGGGATGGTCCGCAACAAGGCCATCCACATCGCACTGGGCGTGCGCGCCGATGGTGCAAAGGAGGTGCTGGGCCTGTGGCTCGAGCAGAATGAAGGCGCCAAGTTCTGGCTGCGGGTGATGAACGAGCTCAAGAACCGCGGCACGGAGGATATCCTTCTGGCCGTCGTCGATGGCCTGAAAGGCTTCCCGGACGCGATCACCGCTGTGTTCCCGGAGGCGATCGTCCAGACGTGCATAGTCCATCTGCTGCGCAACTCGATGGACTTCGTGTCCTGGAAAGATCGCAAGAGCCTCGCCGGCGCACTCAAGGAAATCTACCGCGCCGTCGATGCCGATGCCGCCGAAAAGGCGCTGGCGGCGTTCGAGGCCGGCCCCTGGGGCCTGCGCTATCCCGCCATCGGCCAGAGCTGGCGGCGCGCCTGGGCCGAGGTCATTCCATTCTTCGCGTTCCCTGACGACGTCCGCCGGATCATTTACACGACGAACTCAATAGAGGCGTTGAACTCGAAACTTCGACGGGCTGTCAGGGCCAGGGGCCATTTCCCCAGCGACGACGCGGCGACCAAGCTGCTCTATCTGATCTTGAACCGATCCGAGAAAGAGTGGAAAATGCCGCCACGTGAGTGGACCATGGCCAAGGCCCAATTCGCTGTCATCTTCGGCGAGCGCTTCATCAGGGCAATGGCTGCATAATGTTCAACAGCCCGCCCGCACACGGAATTCCTGACAGTCCCGATGAAACCGTAGTGCAAGATCTGATCGGAGCGGCCATCCTGGCGCCGAGCGCCATCAACCGTCAGCCATGGAGCTTCGTCGTCGTGCCCGGAGCCGAGCGTCTACGCAGGCTTTCGGCGGAAGCCAAGCGCCATGTGCAACTGCACTTGCCCGCCGGATCCCCGTTGGCGATGCATGCAGCCGACCCGGCTTTCGAGATTTTTCACGGCGCGGCCGCACTCATCATCATCTGCGCTGCAGATGGTGAGAGCCAGTCATTCGAGGACTGCTGCCTGGCCGGGGAGAATTTCATGCTTGCGGCGCATGCGAAGGGTCTCGGGACGTGCTGGATCGGTCTGTCGCGACCGTGGCTCAACGATCCGGCAGTCAAGGCGGAACTCGGCATTCCGGCAGAGTGGCACGCCGTCGCGCCCATCATTCTGGGTCATCGCAGGTCGCTTCCATCACCAACGCCACGGCAGAAGGCCAAGATCGTATGGAGCCGCTGACGCGCCGCATGCGATCGAGGTCACTTTCGTGGGCGATGCCAACGTGCCGTCAACCGGCGTTGGCGAACCAGGATCGGTACCGACGGCCGCCGCGATCGCCAATGCTGTCTACGCCGCGTCTGGCAAGCGCATCCGACGCCTCCCGATCGCAGCGGCACTGACCTGAGCGATGGCGCCCATCTCAACCTGGTTCGAAACAGTGGCTCCGTGAACAACGAAGATTCCACAGCCGCGGTCATCGATCGCCTTCGGATGCTTCGGTGTCGGATCGGCCCAGGCCGAGCACCAGCCGACCATATCTGCTCGCGAATGCGATCCCGCGGCCCGTCCTGAGTCCGGTCAGCCGCCAAACCCGAACACCTCGACGCTCTGGAGCCTATTCCCTGGCTTCTCGCCCCGAGATCTCCTCTATAGCTATCCGGAAGAATATGTGGCGGGCATCGTCGGCCAGGGGAGGGGTGAGTGGTTTCAGGGCGCCAGGATCCCACCAGCTGGTGTGGGTACTCAGCAATGACCAAGCACGATCCCGCTGGCGCTTGTGACCGATCCTCTCGGGCAACTCTTCGTAGCGTCCATCCGCGACGACGCTCTTCCACTGACGTCTTGGCAACGGACTCTCGACGAGCACGGACACTTGCGGATTGGAACGCATCCAGTCGATCTTCTTGCCTGGAATAGAGAATGCGTAAAATGCCTCATCAGCGTATGCATAATAGATCGGGACCACATAGGGGCGCCCGTCCTTGGCGCAAGCCAAGCGGGCCAAATGATGCCCGGCCAGCAATTCTCGGCATTCGCTCATGCTTAGGGCACGTATCAACATTGTCGTCTCCAGAACGGTTAGGAACCGAAAGCTTTGCCAGGCAACCGGCGCGTCAATCTTGGCAGACTCTACGCTCCCATCGCCTGATGGAAGCTCTCTTTTTTCTGGGGTCGGCCTCGACGCTTCTCGGAGGGAGAGACCGTGTCGCAGCTTAGTTTCTGGCCGATTACCCAGTTCCTCATTTTGCTCACTCTCGCGAACGGAGTGCCCGTGATCGCCAAGAAAATGCTTGGCGACTGGCTTGCTTGGCCAATTGATGGCGGTTGTCTTTTCTGGGACGGGCAACCACTTCTGGGTCGGTCAAAGACGGTCCGCGGGTTGGTCCTGGCAATCCTTGCAACGGCGATGGGCGCTCCCATGATCGGGCTCGACATCGAAACCGGAATGCTCGTCGGTTTCACCGCCATGGTCGGCGACATGTTGTCCAGCTTCCTCAAACGCCGCCTGAGATTGGCTTCGAGTGCCCAGGCCCCTGGTTTCGATCAAGTGCCGGAATCCCTGTTGCCCTTCCTCGTAGCCAGGAACCTCGTCGGATTTTCGGTCTGGGACATCCTAATCGGTGTTGGAGCGTTTTGGATCGGGGAACTGTTGGTGTCCCGGTTCCTCTATATGCTGCATGTCCGAGACAGGCCCTATTAGTTCTCACTTACCGGCGATCGGCGATTTATTTCGAGCTTGCGGATCGCATCGCGAAGCTCGAGCGCCGGCAACTTGGTGAAGTCCTTGGCGATCTCTGCGGTAATGGCTTTGCGGAGGCTTTCCGGAAATGCCTGACGAAGGTCGCCTAACATCTGGGGAGCGGCAACGACGACGAGTTGGTCAAAATCCTTTGCAAGATGATGATTATGCAGCGTGTCGGCCAACGTTGACGCAAAGGCTCGATCCTCCTCGCGCACGGGCTCAGAATGGTACTCCATCGCCGATCGGCGCGTCCCGACAGAGGCGAAGCTGCGACCAGGCCTGTCGGCCATGATTTCGCGCAGTTGCCGTCGTTCCGCGTGAAAAACCAGCTCATCACCGTCACCGGACGGTTCCCCCGCCGATGAGACATCGCGCAGTATTCGCGCGCGTGCTCCATCCGCGACCAAAACCCAGATCCTTTGCCGTCTCATGATAGCCTCGTTAAAAACAGCCATCATAATCATACTATGGCCAAGACTTTTGTTGTTGATCGAGGTCAATGTTGCCCTTGCATCCTCATCGCTGATGCGTCGTCCGCAGCGCCGTCTAGCCAATGACGGATCGAAGCTCGCCTTGACACACGAATACAGCTTGCGTCGGGTTCGGGCTTCGGCACCTGGCCTGTTGATGCGTGTCCATCGAGCTTCGATCCGCAGGCGAGCACGTCCGCCTGTTTGATCCTTGTCAACGCGACAGCCAGCTCATTCGGGCAATCTGATAGAAGGAGGGTTTTCGCTTGTAGAAAGGGTGCGACAATGAACGACAATATTTTACGGCAGGACATCATCGATGAATTGGAGTTTGAGCCCAGCATCGACGCGGCCAATATCGGCGTCGCCGTGGACAACGGCGTGGTCACACTAACGGGCCATGTTTCGACCTTCGCCCAGAAGGCTACCGCGGAAAATGCGGCACTTTCCGTCAAAGGCGTGAAAGGCCTGGCACAGGAAATTGAAGTGCGGCCTTACGGTTCCCACGTCACCACAGACGAGGAGATCGCCAAGCGTGCTCTCCACACCATCTCCTGGAACACGGTAATTCCCGAAGGAGCTGTTCAGGTCAAGGTCCAGAATGGCTGGGTAACCCTGACTGGAATGGTCGACTGGCAATACCAGAAAGCCGGCGCTGCCAACGCCATTCAATATTTGGCGGGCGTACTCGGTGTCTACAACAACATCGAGGTGAAACCCCACGCGTCAGTGTCTGATGTCAAGAAGCGCATCGAAGATGCACTGAAGCGCAATGCCGAAGTCGAGGCGAAGGCAATAAATGTCAGCGTGTCCGACGGCAAGGTCCGGCTCGACGGCAAGGTGCATACTTGGGCCGAACGGAGTGCATCGGTAAGGGCAGCGTGGGCGGCCCCTGGGGTTCACCTGGTCGAAGATCGTATCATGATCGCGTGACAAGGCTGAATGCTAAGGGAGGCGATTGTGTCCGCTTTCCTTTTTTGCAGGCTTGACGGCGGTGATAAGAGCGACGCCGCTCAAGAGGACCGGCGGAAGATCTTAGATATCAACCTGAACAGTGCTTTCTACGGCCTGAAATATGAGATCGCCGCCACGCTCATCAGTTTGCCGCTGAAAACTGCTCGCTGCGGTCGTACTGCGATCTGTATCTGGATGGAGTGCGATGCGTATCGCTCGCCTCTCGCTGATGGGAGCCAGTCGCGCGGCTGAGCCGGCCGCAAAGTTTGCTGACGCCGTGGCAATCGACCTATCTATCATAATCCTCTGCTGATCTGATTGATTGAAGCGCGTCTGCAGTGGCCACGGCACTGGCCGACGGCATCGAAACGAACGTGGCACGGTGCATGAAGTCCGATCCAAACGCGCTTCTGGGCAATGATTGTGATGTAAATCAAATCGTTGACGCAGGAAAATGAATAGGAGGGTTCCATGATTGTGTCGTCCTCTGCAAAGGAAAGACATTGCGCGTTTCCTGGTTCTCCCTCGCGGTCCTATTGATTGAACTCTTCCCGGCAACGCATGCATTTGCGGCAAAAGTCGAAGTTCTGATCGATCTTTCACAGCAAAGGATGATGGTCGAGGTGGATGGTGGAGATCGCTACAGCTGGCTGGTCTCAACGGCGCGGCGGGGATACCGGACGCCAGTCGGGCACTTTCACCCGGTTAGGCTTGAGAGGACGTGGTTTTCCACGCGGTATGATTTATCGCCGATGCCATATTCGATCTTCTTTCGCGGCGGATATGCCATCCACGGCACGAACGAGGTCGGCAAACTTGGGCGCCCGGTATCTCATGGTTGCGTGCGGCTTCTCCCCGCTAACGCACGTCGCCTCTTCGAACTGGTCAGACTATACGGCAAGGGCGCGACCGAAATAACAATCAGGCCATGAGATCAGCTACGGGCCGCCACGAACGGCACTGCACTCCCTTGAAGGTGCATAATTCGCCTGCAGGGGTCAGCTATTGTTGAGAGGAATTCCCGCCGACGTTATCATTCCAGCTCAATGGCGGTATATCGCTTTTATCCGCGACTTATGCTGGGTTGTCGGCCCTGCGTGTCGCAGCCTCTATCTGCGAAAGCTTTGTCCGTTCCTCGTCCAGCGACTGCAAAAGCGTCTTCCGAGTAGCGAGGTCGGATTCCCTCTCCAGCCTCTCTTCGAAGTGCTTGATATTTTCCAGGTGCACAAACTCAGCGTATCTGTGTGGCATCAGGCCCCCCTAACGGGCCGAAGCGTTTAGGAGCATCTGTAAGTCAGCGGCGCCCAGATTTGCGCTTTACGCGCAATTTGTGCCCTGGCGAGGCTCGGCGTCTGCCCGGTACCGTGCATAGTCATTTCTGGAGTGGCGGAGTATCTGGCTTGCTTGCCAATTGCCGGGTGCGCAGCTACTTTTGCCTCATCGCCGGTCACGAATTGAGGCGCCGGCGACTGAGAGTTAGCTGCGCTCCCGCCTTGTCCAAGGGAGCGCCATGGTCGCCGTTTCGCCCAATCGTCTATTGTCGTCGCTGGCGCCCGAAGCGTTCGAATTTCTACGCCCCCACTTGAAACCCGTCGAATTGGTGCAAGGAACCGTCTTGGTCGAAGGCGGCGGCGAGATTGCTCAAGTGTATTTTCCCCATGGCGGGATCATTTCCATGGTGGTGAGGCTCGAAACGGGAGCGACTGTGGAAGTCGCAATGGTTGGCAGTGACGGCCTGTTCGGCGCCTTTGCCGCACTGGATGGCAAGATCTCTCTGAACACAGCCATCATTCAACTGTCCGGAAACGCATCGGTGCTGGAGACCTCCCGTCTGCGGGCGGCGGCCGACCAAAGCGCGCCCTTTCGCGCGCTCCTTATGCGGCACGAACAGGTCATCTTCGCGCAAGCGCTGCAGTCAGCTGCGTGCAATGCGTCTCATACGGTCCAAGCGCGCTTGTCGCGCTGGCTGCTGCGTGCCCGCGTGCGTATTCCGACGAAGCCGGCCATCGATTCCGATTTGAAGCCGGCCAGTCATTCCGATTTCATTCCGGCCGGTGTTCCGATTTGAAGCCGGCCATTTTTCGGACTGATCCTGGGTCTCGTTGATGTTTGGATTGGGTTTCGTTTCAGGTCAAGCGTGCGCTGTTTCGGACGCTCTCGGCGAGCGCTGTTTTCGCATGCTTTCACCGGTGAGATCGATGCGATAGGCGTTGTGAACGAGGCGGTCCAGGATGGCATCGGCCAGGGTTGGGTTTGCAATGATCTCGTACCAGCGATCCAGGGGCAGCTGACTGGTGACGATTGTCGATCGGCGTTCGTAGCGGTCTTCAATGATCTCAAGCACATCACGCCGCTGGTCATCATTGAGTTTTTCCGGTCCCCAGTCATCGAGAATGAGAAGGTCGGTTTTGGCGAGTTGCTTGAGGATCCGGCCATAACGTCCGTCGCCTCTCGCGAGGGCAAGCGTTGCAAACAGCCGGGGAACGCGGTGATAGGCGACGGAGAAATCCTCTCGGCAAGCTTTGTGGCCAAGCGCACAGGCCAGCCAGCTCTTGCCGACGCCGGCCGGCCCGGTGATGAGAAGACTGTGATGCTTTCTGATCCAGTCGCAGCCGGCGAGCGCCATGAACAGATTGCGATCAAGACCGCGTGCGGCACGAAAGTCGGCATTCTCGATCTGTGCGTCATGGCGAAGTTTTGCAGCTCTGGCGCGGGCTTCGAAACGCTTCTGGCGGCGCATGGTAGCCTCGCGCTCGAGCAGCATGGCAAGCCATTCGCCATGCTCGAGGCCGCGTGCTTCGGATTGTGCGTCGAGTTCCTGGAAGGCAGTGGCCATGCCATGAAGGCCGAGTTCGCGCAGCATGTTGATGGTCGGATGGATGAGCATTGGTATGTCTCCTCAATGGAAGTAATCAGGGCCACGCAGATTGGCGTGATCGACGATGGCGGTCGGTTCGGTGGAATGCCTTGCGGCCTTGTGATTGGCGATGAGCGAGGCGATGCTCTTGCAGTTCAGCCCACCGATCTCGACAGCGCGGGCTGAGACGGCTTCGGCGCGATCGCGTGTGACATCGCGAAACAGGCGAAGGACACCCAGGCATGTTCGAAAGCCTTGTTCAGGATGTGGGCGGCTGGCGAGGATTGCGACAACCAAGCCTTCCGTCTCGGGCCCGACGGATGCGGCCCAGCGACGGAAACGATCCGGCGTCCACTCGGCATATCGCCGGTGGGAGCTGGGCATATGATCCGGATCCGTCCCATGACGAGGGCCGCCATAGCGGCGCTGATGGACGGCAATGCGCTTGCCGCGGTGGAAGATCTCGATGGTGCGTGCCGTTGCCCTCAGATCGACTTGCTGACGAATGAGGTTGTGCGGTACGGAATAGAAGAAGGTCTTGAACTCGACGTGGTAATCCGTCGAGACGCGGGCCAAACGCCACTCGGCGAATTCGTAGTCTTCGCTCGGAAGGCTTGCCAGCGCAGCACGCTCGACGCTCTCAAACAGTTGCCGGCGACTGACGCCCAGCCGACGCATGACGTGATCATTGATGCGATTGAGTGCCTGGCGAATTGCGGCATTGGCCTCGGCCAGCGAGAAGAAGGTCTGGTTGCGCAGCCGCCCCAGAATGCATGACTGGGCGAAACGCACGCCGTTCTCGACTTTCGATTTGTCCTTCGGCCGTCGCGGCCGTGCCGGAAGAACGCCGACGCCATAATGGGATGCCATCATGCCGTAGCTGCGATTGATCTCGGGATCGTAGAAGCTGGCGCGGCTGACGCCCGACTTCAGATTGTCGGGGACGATCAGGCGGGGAACGCCATCAAAGAAACGAAACATCCTGACGTGTGAACCAATCCAATCCGGCAGTGTCTGGGTCCAGGTCGCTTCGGCATAGGTCAAGCTGGACGCACCCAGCACTGCCACGAAGATCTCCGCCTCACGGATCTCGCCGGTGTCTCGATCAACGATCGGGATCTTCTTGCCGGAATAGTCGACGAAGACCTTGTCGCCGGCGGCGTGTTCCTGGCGCATCGTCGGCGAAAGCCGCTGTTCGAAGCTGCGAAAGAGCTCGCAGAACCGGCTGTAGCCATATCCGTCGGGATGACTTCCTCGATACTCCTCCCACAAGATGAGGAGCGTGACGCCCGGCTTCTTGAGCTCGACGGCAAGATGGGCCCAGTTCGGCTCTGTGCGCCGCCGCGTGCCCTGCTTGACGCCATTGCGAGCGAAGAGTTTGTTCTCAAGCGCGTCATCGGTCAGCTCGCCTGGCAGGGGCCAGCTCAACCCGATTGCCGCTGCGCGCCGCAGATTATCCTGCACCGTACTGCGTGCTATTCCCAGCACGACCGCAATCTCGCGGGAGCTGGTCCCGCTTCCGGCAAGCCGAAGCATTTGTCTCAACTGTCTCATGGTCAGCCTTCTCTTTGCCGGCATCAAAATGTCCTCGTTCATCGCGAGGTAATTGATGCCAAAGTTGCTGACCCAGGAGGTAATCTTCAGTGCCGAAAACCGGCCGGTCTTTGGTTGGAATGGTGGCCGGCTTCATACCGGAATGGTGGCCGGTGTTTGATCGGAATGGCGGCCGGCTTCACGTCGGAATCCGCACCCGCGATCTCTCCGGAAGCGACACCCTGTCATTTACACAGGAGTTTCTGGCTCAGATGCTGGGCACTCAACGCAACAGCGTGTCCATCGTTGCGAATACGCTCCAGCACGCCGGCCTGATCCGATATCACCGGGGGCACATCGAAATCATCAATGTGCCGGGCCTATTGGAGAGCACTTGCGAGTGCTACGGCACCGTCAAGGCATATTACGACAAGCTCCTGCGCGGCCACTAAGCATGCTGCATGAGGCTCAGAAGTCGCTCTCAACATCTTGAGTAATACCGAGTGGGGGGAATCTGTCACCGAAGTTGCCCCTAAAGCGTCGATCGCTACTACCGGGATTCCGTCTCTTTTTGCGCCTCGTTAATCTACCCGTTGCGCGCGTTGAAGCTTCTTGGTTTCCGCGTCCAGCAAACGGGAAATCTGCCGACGCTTAAGGGGATCTAATTGTACGGCCATCAGTCTTCGCCAGTAATGGGCGACGTTCGCTTGGCTGTTGCGGACGTTCATCCTTGGGTGGGAACTACCGCTTCTGGCGCAACTTGCCCGTTTGAACGAACCGTCGCGATGAGACGGACGAATTAACCATGTACGGGCTCTGGGCTTGAGATCCAATCCGGATCCCGATCGATTGCGCGTGCTTCGCTAGCGGAGCAGCAACAGGCGGCCCCCGCTGGTGTTAGAAGCACCAACGCAGGCCTGACCCGCAACCTGGTAAGAGGTCTTGGGCTATGAGAAGTGATAGATGGCATTTCCGCCGTCCGGAAGGGGACCGGCGGAGTTCGACGGTACGGCAATCGGGTCATAGACGACATTTGGGACAATCGACTGGATCGCCACCGCCTGGAGCCTTCGACAACGACATCGACAGGCTGGTCGATGAAGCCATGAAGGCGGCGCTCGCCGGAGAGGTCCGGGGCGACATCACCTTCGGCGAGTATGCGTCGCTCTTCGGCTTCTTCCGTTCGGCGGTGATGCAGGAAGGCCGGTTGTTGGAAATGGCCGTCGAGCTAGCCGTCCAGCGGAACCCCAATCTGAAACTATTGCCGACGAAAGCGATGCCGATCGTGCCCGCCGCGCAGGAGATGCTGAAGCGGACGCCGTCTGAGGAGATCAAGGGTGTGCGCTTTCCGTCTCGAGTGCATTCGACCGAGACCTACAAGCCTGACCTGTTTGTGGTGAACAGAACAACACACAGCGGGCTAATCCTGGACATCAAGCGAAGCCTCGGCTCCTACCGTCCTCAGGAAGTGGACCGGCTGCGGTTCAGGATGCTGGCGGTGGCGGCGATAGCGCCGGAATGGGTGGCTGAACACCAGGGGCCGCTCCTGGTGAAGATCGAGACCGCTATCGTCGACGGAGCCGATCAGGTGTCCGATCCCGAGCGGGGTGTCTTCCGACTTTCGGAGATCGACGACCTTCTCGAATCCGAGGGCGCTGCCGGCTCCATCAGGCTGATCCGGGAAGCGTTCTCCGGTCGGGTCCAGGATGAGCTCGCGCGCCGCTGCCGGACGCTGGCGGGCGACCACGTCGAACCTGACAAGTACCTCGACGGAGCGAATCCCGCGGGCGACCATCCGCCAGTTGGGCACGAACAGGCCTCTGTCGTTCCGTTGCAGGCGTCCGTGACGCAACAGTCCCGCTTCGGATACGCCCGAAGGCCGAGCCTGCACTGACGCCAAAGGCGATTCCAGCGCTCCATTGTCGACATCACCGACCGCAGCATGCTGCGGAACGGGAGGAGTATGTCCCCATGAGAAAACCCGTCCCCTGGAAGGAGCCTTCGCGGCTCACAGTCGAAGCGCCAAGTACCAGGAAACAGAAGCAGGCGAATCCTGCAGGCGTGGGCAACGGCGTCGGAGCAGCCCCAAGGTCGAAACCTAGGAGGTCGCCCGCATCGGCAACCCACACCGTGGCGCCAACCGTCAAGCCAAGGAAGGCGACTGCCTCGCTTCCGCTTCTGATGCTCCTCGGACACAGCGAATCCTGTGCCGAGCTCAGGCGCGCCGGCGGCATCACGGCTTGCGACTGCAGGATCAAGCCTATGGAAGATCCTGCTGTGACGGTGGGTCTCGTCATCCATTATGCACGGATCAGCCTCGCCCAGCGGGTACCCATTCCGACCGTCATCATCGAACTGCTGACTCGACGGATCGAGGAAGGTGATCCGGCCTGCATCATGGTCGCCGAGTGGTGCGACGCGTCCGGGCTCCTCAACCTGAAACCTTTGACGCGCTCGAAGCGGAGGCCTGGGTGATGGATATCCGTCTTGCAAATCATCTCCTTTGGCGTCTCCGCCACCGCGCGGAGGCTGACGCCATCGACCATGCCGTGGAAGGTGGAATCCTTGTTGAGAGGCTTCGGACGTCGGAAGGGCGGAAGTTGCGGACCTTCACGCCGGGGCCAGCTGTCGCCGGCAAATCGCAGGCCGAGATCTCGCGTCTGATCCAGCATAGCGGCAATGGCGGTCCCAGATCTGGCAGAGCGACGGAAGACGACGTGTACGGCATTGCGATGGAGGATTTGGAGAGTTCAGCCGGTCGCGGTACCAAAGGACTCCGGAAGGGCAGCGGTGCGTCGCGATCCTTTGCAGACCGTCTTCCGGATACGGCAAACCTGCTCCGCACTGTGCGCCGGTCGGCGGAGCCTCTGCGCGCGCTAGACGTCGCTACCATGCTGCTCGTCGCCCAGTCGATCACCATGAGCGCGACACCGGTCGACGAAGTCCTGGAGGCGCTGCGTTTCCCCAGTCCCATCATGACTATCACCGGGCGCGTCGCAGGATTCGAGGAAGCATTCCTCGACCTGCTCGGGCGGGGGCTGGTTCTTCCCGGCATCGTAGCATCTTGCAACGGCAATAACGTCGCGAGGGATGGTTATGGACTCCGCTTCGCCCAAGTCCCCGGTGATCCCCGCTGGCGGGTGGTCACCTTCCAGGGGCAAGATTTCGAGGCAGGTGATGAACAGCAGGCCGAGCGATGCGTCGCAGGCGCCGCCCGGAGTGTCTATCCGATCCTTGGCGTTGCCGAGAGCGATGATCGACTTCCGGAGCTCCTCCGACACGCCGCCCGGATCAATCTGACCTGCGGTCCGATGGACATGGGCATCATCCGCCAGACCATGCGCGCGGTTCTTGGAACAGTGTCGGAAGCTGGCATCGCCCACGCCCATGCATCAGCGCTGACGCTCTCCGATCTGGCGCTCGCGATCCGGCCAGGAACGTCCGTGCGACGCGCCCTTGACCTTCTGGATGACCTTGCCCGCATGCGGCTCGCATCTGCCGTCGAGCAGGAGACTGGCAGCGGCACTACAGACAAGGATTCCGGCCGAAAATCATCCAGCGGCACGAGGGCCTCAAAATCCGGGCGCGACAATCCAGGATCGGGCAGCGCGCGCCGCCATCCGGCCGTGCTGACAGGCACCGAACGGGACCGCTTCATTCCCCGCGTGGAAACGCTGACCGGGTATGGCAAGGCCAAGGATTGGGCACTCGGCCTGAAGGAAGACGTCGAGTTGTGGCGGGCAGGAAAGCTCACTTGGGAATCCATGAGTGTGAAGCTCTTGCTCAGCGGTCCACCAGGAACGGGCAAGACAAGCTTCGCAGAGGCGCTCTGCAACAGTTTGCAGATTCCGCTGATTGCGACTTCGGTCGCGACCTGGCTTGAGCCCGGCTATCTTGGGGACGCCCTGAAACGAATGAGTGCAGCCTTCGCCGAGGCGGAAGCCGCCGCGCCATCGATTCTATTCATTGACGAAATCGACGGCATCGGCAAGCGGGGCACCGAAGGGGAATGGTCGACCTACTGGAACACAATCGTAAATCGCGCGCTTGAGCTTCTGGACGGCGTTGCAAAATCGTCTGGCGTCATCGTCATTGGCGCTACCAACCGCCCATCCGCGATCGATCCCGCCATTGTCCGTTCTGGAAGGCTTGAGACGCACATCATTATCCCAAAACCCGACACGACGGCGCTGGCAGGAATCCTACGCCATCATCTTAAGGGGGATCTCACCTCCGTAGTCGCCAGTGCCCCTGCGCGGCCGTCGGGCACGGATCGCGATCCAAAATCCGAAATCTCCGACACTACAGACAAAAGGGCGTTTCAATGCTGACGTTCAAACCTGGCAGCCAGATTCAGAGCTGGGCATTCGAGGTCGAACTGGGCCGGCTGTCGGCGCTTGTTTCCGATATGGAGCAGGTGGGCCTTGGCACTCCGGTCGAAGACTTGGTCGAAAATGCTCCACGCCTCGACAGCTGGCTTGTCGGTGGACGCTCGAGCCCGTGCCTCGTCGGGCTTTCCACGGGCCATCCGAGGCTCACGGGCGATGAGCGGCCGATCACCACCTCGGACCTGTGGCTGATGTCGACGGACGGGAAGTGGGCTCGCACTTTGTCGCGCTGGTACAAACTTGGCAGGCATGGCCGCTCGTTCGGTGACTCGTGAAACGCGGGATGCCCCTATTCTCACTGCTCCAGGGAGGCGTACATGACTGTTGACGAAAGCCCTGCGGGCAACGCCGCAGTCCCCGAAGTTCTCCGCGCACTGGCGCTGAAGGCGGCGGGGCTGACCGGAGCCGACATTGAAAGACTGGTCCGAGAGGCGCGCCATAAGGCGCGTCGCGAACAGCGTGCTCTCGTGTACTCCGACCTCTTCGACATCCTCACTTCCGGTCGTCCCCAAAGGCCACATACACTGCGGTGGCGAATGGCCGTTCATGAGTCCGGGCACGCTATTGCCTACCTCACTCTCGGGATCGGCAAAATCACCGCGATCACTATCGACAGTGCGGCCGGCGGTTACATCGAAGCCGAGATTCCCGACCTAAACGAAGAGACCGAGGATTTGGGTGGCGCAGTGCTGGTGATGAGAATGGCCGGACGTGCGGCGGAATATGAAATTCTGGGATCGGTCACCGCAGGTTCCGGCGGTTCTTCCACCAGTGATCTGGCAACCGCAACGGCGCTGGCCACTCAAATGGAAACTGTCTTCGGCTTTGCAGCGGAGATGCCCCTTCTACATCGACCGATGGAAGACCGCTCCACGCTACTCACCTACCATCCTTCGCTGGCGGAACGGATCAATGACCGACTTGAGGGTGCCTATGCGCGCGCGCGCAACCTGATCCGGCGCAACAGTGCCGCAATCGAGTTCCTCGCCGAGGCTCTCATCAGGCATGGAACGCTGGAAGGGAATGATCTGAATGCGGTTCTCATCCGGGTCCGTAGTCGGATGATTCATGCTGGATTCTCGGCATGAGCATGATTTCGTACGATGGTGGACGGTCGAGTGACTTCGACTTCTCGTTTCGGTCTTCGCTGCTGATCTACAATCCGCTGATTGCCGAGCGCGTCAAACTCCACCTCTTCGTGGCGGTGGACCGGACCTCGAAGTTCGCCTTCGCTCGGCTGATGGCAGAAGGCGACCACCGTCACCGGCAAGACCTTCCTTGAGGAGTTCGTCGAAGCTGTCCCCTACAAAATCCACACCGTGCTCACCGATAACGGCCATACAGTTCGCCGACCTTGCCCCAAGAACCGGGACGGCACCACCGCAAGCTGGCGCGGTTAAGGGCACGAATGATCCCAGAGAGGCCCGTTGGTTAGTGCGGGGCGACCCGACTCTGGCGCATTGGCAACGCTGCAGGCGTCGGGAGGACTTTCGGGCGATTGCCCATCCGCCGCGCACTGACGGAGCAGAGCAGTGAAAAAGCCCGAAATTATTTTCGCTCGCAAGAGGATATATCCGTCCGCCCGAGCAGTCTCAGACCCTCAGTCGGGCCTCCTTTGAGCAGAACGAAGACGGGGTATCCGACTGGCCTCATCAAGGATTCGTGCCCCGTCCATTTCATGAGAGCGCCGGAGCAAGCACCGGGTGCTGGGGGGCGGCCGGAATCCTTTGCCGGAAGGATTAGATCCTTGCGGTGGACACTTTGCATGCAATTGTTGACACTATAGATGACATTGGTCCGCGAAAGGATTCGCTCATCTCCAATGTACTCATATTAATCGTGGTCGTTAAGGCTGAATACGTTCTCAAATATTCGCCAAAATCCGGACAAATGGCTCGGATAGGCGAAACAACGCTTCATTCAATGGGATTGACATGCCGACCAATATACAGAATGACTTTCTATCGTGAGTACTGAAAGACTGATTGAGACCAACTGGGCGAGACCCGCCCGCCACCGGAAAAGACAGAGAAATTTCCGAGGAGCAACCTGGGGAGACCTGAGAATGACGAGAGCCCCACGAACTGGAATCTATTGCCGGTCCGCCACTGAGGACCAATCCCACCCCGCATCAAACGTCGCGGTCCAACAGGCGGAGTTGACCGCCTACTGCGTCAAAATGGGTTGGCAGGTGGTAAAATGTTGTCTCGACCAGGCAATATCGGGCCATTGCTTCGAACGTCCTGCGCTTAATGAGCTCCTGGCAGCGGTTAAAACCAAACCGCGCAGGTTCGACATAATACTTGTCCGTGATTTTTCGCGGCTGGGACGTTCAATAATCGCCCAGCGCCAGATTGTGAAGATAATAAAAGGTGCTGGGATAGAAATTAGAACGCCGCAGAGCGAGCAAATATCATCGTATTGGCCTTATTTCGTGGACAAAAACTTTCTCTAAATTCTCAGAGACACAAGCGGGAGGATAAATAATGCGTATTCATTTCGCAACCGATGCACGTCCGAGAAGCATGGCCAAGAAGTTAAGGCGGCGTGGCGTGGAGAAGGGCATTGAACTCAAGTTGACTGCAGCCAAACACGCCATGGCGCGAGTCTACGGCTATCGGAACTGGATGGAGTTGGTCTCTACACTAAACACCAGTCCACCATCTCCGTGGGATTCTTACATCGATCTGGACGAGGTACTCCTGCGGAAAAATTACCAGGTGAAAGCATTGGCGTACAAACTTGGCATTGAAGAGATCACAGCTGCGGAACTCATCGCTGAGCTGCAACCGACCGAAGCGAACGCCGGGTCTATGCGCCCGCAGGTTACGCCCTTTCAACCCAGCGCTGTGACGGTAGTCACGAAAACGCGACGCAGAGCTCCGTCTAAATCGGACAGCACGATCCGCATTTTTGATTTCGTCGCGATCGCGTCCCAACCGTCAGACCCCAACAGTAGCTGGGAGGAATAACCGCATTCGAAGGGGAGTTAGTGGTCGCCGCCCGCCAGTCTGTTCCGAGGGCCAAATGTGTGTGAGGCGTTATGTCATTAGGTAAGAGATCATCAAAGAGCTCCGGACCAAGCGGGCCGGGCACCGATCAACCTGTCGTCTTTCCGGAAGCGCCAAGATCACCGACGCGCCGCAAGATTTTGGACCGAACCAGACGATCGCCACTAAGTCCCGCATCTCGTCGGAGCGCGATCGCCGTCACCAACCGTCGCGGCGCTTCGCGCAGACGCCGGCCGCACATCGTGCAAATCTTGATGCCTCTAGTCCCGACCGTCACTGAGGGCGAAATCGAAACCTTAGAGGTCATTCTGAAAGGTGCCATCAGTTTTGAGAACTGGGAGCCCAGGATCATACAATAGCCCGCTTCGCTCCAAAGCCCCTCTCGCCAAGGTGAAACCGACCATACAGCTACCTGAATAGAGGGAAGGACCACCTGTCAAGCAGGTGGTTTCACCCCACTACAAGTCTGGAGAAATACATGGCTAAAAGAGTAAAATCCTCTGCAAAGGGAGTTTCTACATTTTCATTTGCAGATATCGTTGGCACGTCAAAAGTACGGAAGCCGGAGACCATCGCATCGCGGCGCGCACGGCTGCGCGGAAAGGATATCCTATCCAGCTCTACTGCACTGAAGACCATCCGCGTTGCACTTTATCTGCGTGTTTCGAGCGACAAAAGCGTCCAAAGCAATCTTTCCATACCTGATCAGGAAGCCCAGCTAAGAGCGCTCTGCAAGCAGGAGGGGTGGATCATTGTTGCTGTCTACATAGAAGAAGGCGTTTCGGCGAAAACGGCTGCCCGCCCGCAGTTTCAGAGGATGATTGCTGACTCGCAATCCCAAGAAAGGCCCTTTGAGAAAATTCTCATTCACAATACGTCTAGGTTCGCCCGCTCGTCGAGCGATTATGCAATTTACGAGAAACTGTTGGTTCAGCACAACATCGAGATCGTCTCCGTTTCTCAAACCTTTGCAAAAGACGCGGGTGGAATGATTTCAAAGCGGATTTCTAATCTCTTTGATGAGTTTCACTCGCTCCGATCGGCTGTGGATTCAATTCGGGCAAGGCGCCGAATGGTTGAAATTGGCCATTGGCCTGGTGGTCCTCCGCTCTTTGGATATCGACTGATTCCAGCAGGAGATAATCCGTCAAGAAAATGGGTGGCAATCCGGCATGAAGAGCGCGGCGTGGTTGAAAGGATCTACTCAATGGCCCTTTATGGCGACGGCGAAGGGCCGCCACTTGGGTTACAGGCTATCGCTAAGTGGCTCAACAAACGAGGCTACCGGACCCGCGATGGTGCACGCTGGGGTGGCCAAGCAATCCACAAGATGCTTACAAACCCGGCCTATTACGGCGACTACTACTGGTTCGTGAATCCATCAGAGAACGAGTTTATCGAGGACCAGGATCCCATACTGATGGGCATCCCAGCGATTGTAGCTCGTCAAATGTTCGAAGAGGTTCAACTGCTCCTTGAGAGACGCAACCCAAAGATGCATGGGGCGAAACTCATAAGCAGTCCACTACTTCTAGCGGGAATCGCCCGGTGCAAGTGCGGCGCATCAATGACGTTGGGGACGGGCACGGGGAAGCTTGGCGTAGTGTATCGGTACTATCGGTGCAGCGCAGACAGTCGGGGATTAGATCGTTGCAGTGGACCGCGGATTCCGGAAGGCACGCTTGATTCCGCGGTCCTCGATTCCCTAAAGGACCGGATCCTTGACGAAAATCGCTTGTCAGACCTGCTCATCCGACTGAGCGAACGCGACGCACGGCAGCGCACCCGTGCCGACGGGAAGATCCCTGAATTTCAGGCGCGAATGAAGGCCGCGGAAACGGCCTTGCAAGGTATTATGGCGACTGCAAAGCTCGCACCATCCATTACTTCCCAGCCTACCTTCCAAAGGGAGCTAGAGTTGGTGTCAAGCGAATTAGCGGCAGCTAGTCACCTGATGTCCGAAGCGCTTGCGAAAGGTTCCGAACGCTCTGAGGTAACTCCTGCGAGGATAGCTTTCTTCCGATCCCAAATGGAAGAACTGCTGTTTGGATCAAATCGAGCGGTTGCGAAAATCTATTTGGCCACGATCGTCGCACAGGTTGAGGTGGGCGAGCGGTTCGTGCGTATCCACGGCCGCGTCTCGGATCTGAGGGATGCAGTCAGCGCGACGGGGCAAAGCGAGGGCGGTGTCGGTGGCGTACCCGGGGTTCGTAGATATGTTCGCAGATGGCGGCTCGACGCTGACACGAACCACGGACTGCGCCGGCGCTGCCACCAATTCGCCGAGCAGCCGATCGATGGCGTCGAAACTTGTGACAAGCTGATCAAGCAGCCGGCGGCCGGTGTCGGTCAGTTCGACGCGGCGATGGTGACGTTCGAACAAGGGCTGGCGCAGGAAGGTTTCAAGTTCGCGGATCTGGCGGCTGATCGCCGCCTGGGAAACGAAAAGCTCCTCGGCGGCCTTGCTGAAGCTAAGGTGCCGGCCCGCCGCCTCGAAACTCCTCAATGCCGTCAAAGGCAGCCGCCCGCGCTTCATTCGCATAACCCAGGATTATCCGAAGTGGAAATTATACTCGTTTGAAGGCCAAGGCCAGCGGCGGTCTAATCGCGTCAAAGGAGACCGACCATGATCCAGTTCCTGAGCATCTTTGGCGATGTGATGCGGGTCGCAACGTTCCAATGGCGTGACGAAAGACACCACGCAAAGTGTGGCGAAGAGACTGTCCGCCACGGCCGCTGGGCGCCTCCGGTTGACAGGCTGCCGTCTCGTCGCTGCCGCCCATGACGGCGCAGGGGACACGGGGCGGGGATTGCGTTCTCCCGACGAAGCTCACATCTATCGCGCAGAAGCACGCGATACGGAGACTGCGGTGCACGACCCGCATGGGCAGGCCCATACTGTCAGACCGCCAGGGCGCGGGCGCAATTGGCCCGGCCCGTGGCGCAAGACGCCCGGCCGTGTCCTCGGCACGTCTTTCGTGCGGCTTTACCAGCTGACGCTTTCCGGTTTTGTCGGCAATTCCTGCCGGCATGTGCCGACCTGTTCGGAATACGCGCATGAGGCGATTGCCCGCCATGGCCTGTGGGCCGGCGGCTGGATGGGGTTTTTCCGCGTGCTGCGTTGCGGGCCGTTCGGCACGCATGGCATCGATTTGGTACCGGAAGTGCTGGCGGACCGTTATGTCTGGTTCATGCCCTGGCGGTACTGGCGGATCGGCCGGAAACGCGGCAAAGCCCAGGCCTGACGGTGGCCTAACTTCAAAGTCGGACTATTTCGTACCATTCAGCATCATGCTGGGTCGCCGTTTTGATACATGGAATCCTCCAACCACGACGCGACTTCTGTCCAAAACCAGTTGCCGATAAAGCGATCGTCACAGGCGAGGCCCAGTCATTTTTTTATATTCTCTCCAGATTCTGATTGCCATATATACTATGTAGCGCTCATGATGGTATATCAGATACATAATAATAAACAAAACAACAGTGAAGGCGACTGTTCCAACTAAAGATAGTATGAATTCTATCGGGTGTTTTTCGAATTTAATCCAGCTGAATTTATCTCTTATTTCTCCAGATGCCAGCGCTGATGCTGATATGCCGATCGTGTACCCGATCAGGCTCGTTAACGCGATATAGGCTATAACTTTTTTCCAAACACTCATGGAGAGCAAGGCCATAATTTCATTTCTGATCGGCATTCGAGCAGTCGACGCAGACATTGTCCAGACGGGTTAACCGGCGACGATATGAGCTCCTCAGATTTGAAGTGCAACACGCGTTGAATTAACGCGTGTTTGATGGGCCAGCATTATATGGATATCGATTTGAGGGCAGATTTTTAGAATTCGGTAGGGTTAACGCAAGCCTGCACAAAGACTGCGCATTTGAGACAAAATCGAGACAAGAGACCTCGCTAAGTCCGCTGGCGAACACCCTACTGGAGCGAGCATCAATGCGTAACATCGACCGTCTTCCCTTTATCCTGGCTGGAGTCCTCTTCCTGCTCGCCTGGCTGCTGGGGTTCCCGATGCGCGCGCAATCTGCGCCGCTTGGGGATGTGCAGTGCACATTGATCGCCGAAGCGGCGAGCGGCAAGGTTCTTTATCAGGACGGCACCTGCGACCAGCGGTTCAGCCCGGCCTCGACGTTCAAGGTGCCGCTTTCGCTGATCGGCTATGACGCCGGTATCCTGAGCGACGAGCACACGCCGAGCTGGGACTACAAACCCGAGTTCGCGGCGGTGAAGCGGGACCAGAAGACAGTCGACCCGACGATCTGGGAAAAGGATTCGATCCTCTGGTATTCGCGTGAACTTACCCGCAAGCTTGGACCGCAGAGCTTTGCCGGCTATGTCTCGAAACTCGACTACGGCAACAAAGACGTTTCCGGTAATCCCGGCAAGAATGACGGGCTTACCCATTCCTGGGTCAACTCCTCGCTCAAGATCACGCCGGTCGAGCAGGTCGATTTCCTGCGCAAGCTTCTGGCGCACAAATTGCCGGTCTCGGCCAAGGCCTACGACATGACGTCAGCCATCATCCCGACATTCCAGGCCGGAGGCTGGACGGTGCAAGGCAAGACCGGCAGCACGAGGCTGGCCAATGATGCCGACAAGATCAGGGATAAGCGTTCGCTCGGCTGGTTCGTCGGCTGGGCGAAAAAGGACGGACAGCAGATTGTCTTTGCCCGCCTGGTCGTCGATGCCACCCGCACTGATATGCCAAAAGGTCTCAAGACGCGCGCGACGTTCCTGAAAGACCTGCCGCTGCTGGTGAAGTAACCCGTCAGGCGGTTCGGCGCGCGCGGATGATGTGGCCGCCGGAAGTGTTCGTCATTCCCTTCGGGGCTTTGGAAAAGCGAGCGGCGAGATCGCCGCTCTCGATATCCTCGATCTCGTCGAAGCCGAGCTCGCCCAGGGATTTCGCCAGTTCGGCCGGAACGAAGAAGCTGATCCATGGCTCCCCGACAGATGCGACGCGGGCCGCATGGAAGGCCAGCGCGGCCTGTCCCGCCGCGTCACGGTTCTCGGCCGGTTCGCTGTAGTCGAACACGACCTCCGAGCCGGGAAAGCCTGCGATCCAGGACAATGTGTTGAAGATCGCTTCCTTCGTCAGGTAGGGCACGACCCCCAGCCAGATGAAGAAACTCGGCTCGCTCGACCGCAAACCGGCGGCAGCCAGTTCGGCGGAGAGACTCTGCCGCTCGAAATCGACCGGCACGAATCTGGTGGCGGTTGGCTCGGCAAGTCCGCTATCGGCAATGCATTTGCGTTTCCAGGCTTGCGTGGCCGGGTGATCGACTTCGAACACGCTGAGGTCGGGATACGGATTGCGCAGCGAAAACGTATCGAGGCCGGCGCCAAGCACGACGAGTTGGCGGACACCGCGACGCACCGCGGCCGCCAGCCAGTCCTCGGCGAAGCGGGCGCGCGCTGCCACGAACAGACGCATGCGCCGGCGGCGCTCGTCTTCCTGCTCAAGCTCGCGCGCCGCGGGAGCGGCTTCACCCAGAATCGCGATCGCGTAGGGATCGCGAAACAGCCCCGCCTGCGGTGAAAATTGATGCAGGGCCCTCATGCGGGCGACGCCAAGGGCGGTTCGGCTGGGTGTTGCGTTTTCCATATCGACAATTCCAGACGATTGCGGGGATGTTCGCAAGCCTGAGCGGTGGGATGCGACATCTCTGCCGACATTTCCTGACGGCCGGCCAGCCAGCACTCTTTACCTGGCCCGGCACTGCCTCTAAAACCCGCGCGCTGCCGTTTGTCCATGTGATTGGCGCATCCGGCTTTATCTAGTGCATGTCGTAACCCCAGGACTGTCATACACTTTTGGGCGACATGCATTTCAACCACCCGCGCTCGTTTGCGGGACTGGATAGGAGAACCATATGCTGAATTCCGTTTCCCTGACATTTCCCGACGGCTCCGTCCGCGACTACGACGCGGCGATGACCGGCGCCGGCCTTGCCGAATCGATCTCGAAGTCGCTGGCCAAGAAGGCCGTCGCCTACGCCATTGACGGCACCGTGCGCGACCTCTCCGACCCGCTCGGCAAGTCCGGCAAGGTCGAGATCATCACCCGCGACGATGCGCGCGCGCTTGAGCTTATCCGTCACGACACCGCGCACGTGCTGGCGGAGGCCGTGCAGGAATTGTGGCCGGGGACGCAGGTGACCATCGGGCCAGTGATCGAGAACGGATTCTACTACGACTTCGCCCGCAACGAGCCGTTTACGCCGGACGATTTTCCGGTGATCGAGAAGAAGATGCGCGAGATCATCGCGCGCAACAAGCCGTTCACCAAGGAAGTCTGGTCGCGCGACAAGGCGAAAAAGGTCTTCGCCGACAAGGGCGAGCGCTACAAGCTTGAACTGATCGACGCCATTCCCGAGGATCAGGACCTCAAGATCTACGCGCAAGGCGACTGGTTCGACCTCTGCCGTGGCCCGCACATGGCCTCGACCGGCCAGATCGGCAACGCCTTCAAGCTGATGAAGGTGGCCGGTGCCTATTGGCGCGGCGATTCGAACAACCCGATGCTGACACGCATCTACGGCACGGCCTGGGCCGACCAGGCACAGCTCGAAGCCTACCAGACGATGCTGGAGGAGGCCGAGAAGCGCGACCACCGCAAGCTCGGGCGGGAGATGGACCTCTTCCATTTCCAGGAAGAGGGGCCGGGCGTCGTCTTCTGGCACGCCAAGGGCTGGAAGATGTTCCAGAACCTGGTCAACTACATGCGCCGCCGCCTCGACGAGCAGGGCTACCAGGAGGTCAACGCGCCGCAGGTGCTCGACAAGAGCCTGTGGGAAACGTCAGGCCATTGGGGCTGGTATCGCGACGCCATGTTCAAGGTGACGGTCGCCGGCGACGATACCGACGACGACCGCGTCTTCGCGCTGAAGCCGATGAACTGCCCGGGCCACGTACAGATTTTCAAGCATGGGTTGAAGTCTTATCGCGATCTGCCCGTAAAACTTGCGGAATTCGGCAATGTGCATCGCTACGAACCGTCGGGCGCGCTTCACGGTCTCATGCGCGTGCGCGGCTTCACGCAGGATGATGCGCATATCTTCTGCACCGAGGAGCAGCTGGCGTCGGAATGCCTGCGCATCAACGATCTGATCCTGTCGACCTATGCCGATTTCGGCTTCGACGAAATCAGCGTCAAGCTGTCGACGCGGCCCGACAAGCGTGTCGGCACCGACGAGGCCTGGGATCATGCCGAGGCGATCATGGGCAGCGTGCTGGAGACGATCAGGACGCGGTCCGGCAACCGGATCAAGACCTCGATCAATCCGGGCGAGGGCGCTTTCTACGGGCCGAAGTTCGAATATGTGTTGAAGGATGCCATCGGCCGCGAATGGCAATGCGGTACCACGCAGGTCGATTTCAACCTGCCGGAACGCTTTGGCGCCTTCTATATCGGCTCGGATTCGGAGAAGAAGCAGCCCGTCATGGTACACCGCGCCATCTGCGGTTCGATGGAGCGTTTCCTCGGCATCCTGATCGAGAATTATTCCGGCCATTTCCCGCTGTGGTTCGCGCCGCTGCAGGTGGTGGTGGCAACGATCACCTCGGAGGCGGACAGCTACGCGACCGAGGTGGTGACAAAGCTGAAGGCAGACGGGCTGCTGGCGGAAGCCGATCTGCGGAACGAGAAGATCAACTACAAGGTTCGCGAACACTCGCTAGCCAAGGTGCCCGTCATCCTCGTCTGCGGCAAGCGCGAGGCGGAGGAACAGACGGTCAACATCCGCCGGCTCGGCTCGCGCGACCAGGAATCGCTTGGCCTTGCCGAGGCGATCGCGCGACTGACCGAAGAGGCCGTTACACCGGACCGCAGGCGCAAACGCGCGGCCTGATCCGATAGTTCCCAGGAATGGCGGTGGAGCGATCCACCGCCATTTTCATATCCCTGTCACGCCAACCTTGTAACGAGCCCTCATGCTCAAGCTGAAGACGCGCGAAAAACCGTTTCCCGAGCTTTCCTATGCCAATCCGCGACAGCCGGCGCTGACGCGCTGGGTCATTCATTCCATTGAAGGCCTGTCGGGGCGCGACCGCTATGCCGCGCTCTATGATTTCTGGCGCCGCCAGGTGGTGCCATCAGGCGAGCGCGTGTTCAGCCGCATGCTCGACTTGATCGATGTGCGGATACGCACCGCCGACCAATGGCCGCCCGCGCCATTGCCGGACACACCGCTGGTGATCGTGGCCAACCATCCGTTCGGCATTGGCGACGGCATTGCCGTGCTGTCGCTGGCGGAGCAGTTGGGGCGGCCGTTCCGGGTGATGATCCACAAGGATCTGCTCAAGATCCGCGAGATGGAGCCCTATTCGCTGCCGATCGACTTTTCCGAGACCAAGGAAGCGCTGAAGAACAACATGGCCGTGCGTCACGAGGCGGTGCGGCTGCTGAAGGAGGGTGTCACCATCGTGGTATTCCCCGCCGGTGGCGTCGCCACCGCGCCGAAAGGCTTTGGCCGGGCGCGCGACCTGCCATGGAAGATGTTCCCGGCGCGTCTGGTGCAGGATGCCAAGGCATCCGTCATTCCGATGCATTTTTCCGGACAGAATGGCAGGCTGTTCCATTTGGTCAGCGGGCCGATGAACATGGCCGAGCGCGATGGCCGCGTGGCCAAGTTCGTCGGCAAGGCTTCGCTGACGCTGCGGCTTTCGATGCTCATCCACGAATTCGCGCGGCTTTCCGGCAAGGCGATCGACGTGCGCGTCGGCGATGTGCTGAGCTGGAGCGAGTTGGAGCCGCTGCGCGATCGCAAGGCATTGCTCGAGCGGCTTTACCGCGGTGTGTTCGACCTGGCGCCGCAAGTGTCGCGCCGCCGGATTCCGTTCCTGCCGGCGCGGACGAAACTGGCCGCCTAAGGCTAGTCCGCGCCTTCTTCGGGGTCCATGGCCGCGGCTTCGGATGCCAGAACCTCGATTTCCTGGTTCTGCCCGGCCACGACCGTGAAATCCTTCTGGTAGATACGGTCGCGGTTCTTGGCGATGATCGTGTAGTCGCCCTCGGCAAGCACCATCGAGGCGAAGGCGCCGACGGTCTCCTTGATCGGATCGCCGGATTCGTTGAGCAGCGACCATGACGTGTCGGCGATGGCTTCGCCACCGGCTTCGCGCACCAGCTTCATGGTGATCTCGGCGGCGTGATGCTCGACGGTGGCTTCGGTCAGCTTGCCGGCCTCGACGCGGATGTCGGAGCGGATCACCGCGTTGACCGCACCGTAGGTCGAGACGACATGGTAGATGCCGGCATTGAGCCGCACGACGCTGTTGGGCTCGACATCGGGAATGATCAGCGCGCGGTCGCCATTGGCCTCGGCGGTGCCCTCATAGATCGAGAAGCGCAGTTTTTTCGGCGGAATGCGCACGCCGCCGGACAGGACCGCGTCGAGCTTTAGGCCGCCGGCATCGAGTACCAGGCTTTCCCGCTTGGCTTCCTTGCCGACAGTGATGCGCTTGGTGGCGCCGGCGCGGCCATAGGAGGCATGGACCAGATAGCTGCCGGGCTCGAGCTGGAAGACGGCGCTGCCGCCATGCGCGGAGGCGACCATCGGCAATTTGCCGTTGACGGGCTCAGGCTTGAAGACACGCCAGACGAGGCCGCGGGTAATGTCGGTGCCCTTGTCGGTCAGCTGCGCCGACAAAGTGATGGCGCCACCGCCGCCAAGCGCCAGCGGGGCTTCGCTCTTGGGCGTCGCATAGCTCGATATTCCGGGGAGTTTCAGGTCGCCCACGCCATCCTTTTGCTGCGCAGCAGCCAGGGAGACCGGCAGCAGGAACAGCGCGGCGCAGAGCCAAACCAGGAAAAGACGCAGTCGCCCCTCAAACATGCCTTGCGTTGAAGCCCATGGCGGTGGCAATTTCAAGGCTTAAGAGTCCGATCCATGGACTCTTCAGCCCGGCGCTCGCGCGCCTTTGCCCGAGCCGCCCGAATTCCCGATGGTGCGCTTCAGCTCAAAACAGAGTGTTCAGGAGACTTGCGCCCATGGCGTCGCCGATCATCGACTTCCTGCTGACCCGAAATTCCGCGCCGATTCCGGACCTCAAGGAGCCGGCGCCCAGCGACGCCGATATCGCGACGATGATCGCCGCCGCCACGCGCGTGCCTGACCATGGCCGGCTCGAACCCTGGCGCTTCATCCTTTATCGCGGCGATACTCGCATCGAGATCGGCAAAAAGCTGGCGGCGCTTGCCGAACAGCGGGAAGGGCCGCTGCCCGAGGGCCGCCGCAACCAGGAACTGGCGCGCTTTTCCCGTGCACCGCTGGTGATCGGCGTGGTGTCGGTGCCGAAAGAGAACCCCAAGATCCCGCAATGGGAGATGTTCCTGTCCGGCGGCATGGCGGCGATGAACCTGATGATATCAGCCAATGCGCTGGGCTATGGCACAAACATGATCAGCAACTGGTATTCCGACGTTCCGGAGGGCAGGGCGATCCTTGGACTGGCGCCGCAGGAGCGCGTCGTCGGTTTCATCCATATCGGCTCCTATGCCGGCCCGGCGCCGGAGCGGCCACGGCCCGATCCGGCAAAGCTCTATGCCGACTACACGGGACCCTGGGCAGGCTGAATGTTCTACGAACCGTCAAAGGGGCACGGGCTGCCGCATGATCCGTCGAAGGCGATCGTGGCGCCGCGGCCGATCGGCTGGATATCGACGCTGAATGGGGCAGGCGAGATCAACCTGGCGCCATACTCCTTCTTCAATGCCGTTTCGACGCGGCCCTTCATCGTCTGGTTCTCCTCGGAGGGCGAGAAGGACAGCGCTTCCTTTGCCCAGGAGACCGGCGAGTTCGTTGCCAATCTGGTCAGCCGCGATCTCGCGGAGAAGATGAATTATACGTCCGTCAACGCGCCGCGCGGCGTCAACGAGTTCGTCTATGCCGATCTCGCCATGGCGCCTTCGCGTCTCGTGAAGCCGCCGCGCGTCGCGGCCGCGCCTGCCGCGCTGGAATGCCGGGTGACGGAGGTGTTTCGCCCGAAGGCGCTGGACGGAACGCCGACGAGCGCCGTCGTTGTCGCCGGCGAAGTGGTCGGCGTGCACATTGACGACGCCTTCCTGAAAGACGGCCTGTTCGACACCACCAAGGCTGGCAATGTGGCTCGGCTTGGCTACTTGGACTATGCCAGCGTCGACGAAGTCTTTTCGATGCGCCGGCCACGCTGGGGCAAGGATTAGGTTTCAGACCTGGCAGATCACCGCGCCTTGTCGGCTTTCCGTCGGGCCGTCATGACGGCTCTGATATAGCCGGGCTCCCCGATCTGGATGCTGCCGTCGGGAAGGCCGAGAATGCGGTCGAGAGCGATTTCGTAGAGCCTGACGCGTTTTTCCAGGACCTCGATCGCGACCTCCATATCGGCGTCGCTGCCGCCGGCGATCGCCTTGGCGACGACATCATGCGTGGCCAAGCCGAACTGCATGACGATGTCGGCGACACCTTCCGGATCGAAAGTCCTGAAGGTGCCGTCTTCGACACCTTGCCGGATGACCTTGACCAGCAGGGGCGAAAAAGACGCTTGAGCCGCCAGGTTGATGCGGTGGAAAAGAACCAGATTCTCCGGCCGAAACATCGTTTCGAAAAGAGCCCAGGCCTCCGCTGCGGTCTCGATCTTGGCCTGTCGCGACTGGCTGAGCAAGCTGTTCAGCCGTCCAAGCGGGTCGAGGTCGGGATCGTCGAGTACACTCTGAACCGCAGCCAGCGCCTGCCGCGCGAAACGGTCGGCCAAGGCTTCCAGAAGAGCCTCCTTGGAGGGGAAGTAGTGATAGAAGGCGCCCTTCGAGATGCCGGCTGAGGCAATCACGTCGTTGAGGCTCGCTCTGTCGTAACCCTGCGTCAGGAACAGGGCCTGGGCATGGTCCAGAATGTCTTCTCGCCTGATCTCTGGATGCTTGATGACACGGGGCATGACGAAACCTTCTGCACGCGCCGGCCGCTCCCGTCCAGCACGGATATCAGACAGTCCGCTTGAAACACGGACCACTGGTCGGTATGATAGACCATTGGTCTGTTTCAGCCAATGCAGGCGAGGGGCATAATGTGGAAGGTCGGTCATGATCGCGAAATTGCTTCTTCAGACATTCATCTGGTTCGGCGTCATGGGCGCCTTGCTCTTCCTGTCGGCGGGCACCTTTGCTTGGCCAGCAGCCTGGGTCTATCTGGTGGTGATGGTGGGGCTGAGCCTCACCATGGGCGTGGCGCTGGCGCGACGCGATCCGGGCCTGATGAATGAGCGGCTGAGCCCTCCGATCCAGAAAAGTCAGACTCCGGCCGACAAGGTCCTGCTCTCCATACTTCTCATCGGCATCTTCGGCTGGCTGAGCTTCATGGGGTTCGACTTCCGTTTCGGCTGGTCGGCGGTCCCCTTCTGGGCGCAGGCGGTCGGCGCGCTGGTCCTGCTGGTCGGAATCTGGATCTGCTACCTAACCATGCTGGAGAACAGTTTCGCCGCACCCGTGGTAAAGATCCAGGATGAGCGCGGACAGCGCGTGATCACCACGGGCCCCTACAGCTACGTTCGCCACCCGATGTATGCCGGCGCCATCCTCTTTTTCGCCGGCACCGCACTCCTGCTTGGCTCTTGGTGGGGGCTGGTATCGGTGCTCGTGTTCATCGTTCTCCTGGCCATCCGCACCTTCATCGAGGAGAAAACCCTGCGCACCGGCCTGCGCGGCTATAACGACTACGCAACCCGGGTCCGCTATCGCCTGATCCCGATGGTCTGGTAGCCGCCGCACCAGACGCGCGCGGCAGCTTCGCCATCACGGAAGGAATCCTTCACCGTGACCACGCGAAAAGCGATTCCCCTTCCTCTGAACACACGCTAAGAGAGCGGCTTCGGCGATGCGTTGGGGTTAGCGTATCGACCTTGGGGATAGTGCGGGGGCACCACTGGCATGAAAAAACGCGACTCGCTGGGAGCCCGGCTGCGCTACGGCTTCGACAAGAGCATGGCCGCCGGCCCGATCGCCCTGATCGGCTGGCTTGCCGTCGTTTCCCTGCTGATCATCATCGCCGCCGCCGCTTTCCTTGCCGTGACCCGCATCGCGCCGGAAGGCGGCGAGCCGCTGAACTTTTTCGAAGCGTTCTGGGAATCGCTGATGCGCACGCTCGATTCCGGGACGATGGGCGGCGACACCGGCTGGGCCTTCCGCATCGTCATGCTGGTCGTCACGCTTGCCGGCATCTTCGTCGTGTCGGCCCTCATCGGCGTGCTCAGCGCCGGCGTGGACGGCAAGCTCGATGAATTGCGCAAGGGCCGTTCTCGGGTGCTGGAGAGCGACCACACCATCATCCTCAACTGGTCGCCGTCGATCTTCGACGTGATATCCGAACTCGTCATCGCCAATGCCAGCCGTCGCCGTCCGCGCATCGTCGTCATGGCCAATATGGACAAGGTCGCGATGGAGGACGAGATCGCGGCCAAGGTCGGCAAACTGGGCAACACGCGCATCATCTGCCGCAGCGGCGATCCGACCGATCTCTATGATCTCGCCATCGTCAATCCGCAGACCTCGCGGTCGGTGATCGTGCTGTCGCCGGACGGCGACGATCCGGATTCGCAGGTCATCAAGACGGTGCTGGCGCTGGTCAACGACCCGAGCCGGCGCACCGACCCCTACAACATCGCCGCCGAGATCCGCGACGGCAAGAATGCCGAGGTCGCCCACGTCGTCGGCGGGGCCGAGGTGCAGCTCGTGCTGGCCGACCAGCTGATCTCGCGCATCGTCGTGCATTCGAGCCGGCAGTCGGGTCTCAGCGGCGTCTATTCGGAACTGCTCGATTTCGACGGCTGCGAGATCTACACGACAGCGCAGCCAGGGCTCGCCGGCAAGACCTTCGGCGAGGCGGTGATGGCCTATGAGCATTGCGCGCTGATCGGGCTTTGTGACCAGGACGGGCGTGTCAATCTCAACCCGCCGTCAGATACCGTGGTCGGTGCGGATATGCGCGCCATCATCATCGCCGAGGACGATGCCGCGATCAGGCTCGGAAGCACCACGATCAAGATCGATACGGCGGCGATCCTCGGCCCGCGGTCCGTCGAGGCGAAGCCGGAGCGAACACTGATTCTCGGCTGGAACCGGCGCGGTCCGATCATCGCCTATGAACTGTCGCGCTACGTCGCGCCTGGTTCGATCCTGACCGTCGCCGCTGATACGCCTGGCCTCGAGCAGGAAGTTGCCGGACTGCCGGTTGCCGGCGACAATCTGTCGGTTTCCTGCCGCATCACCGACACCTCGAGCAGCACGGCGCTGGCGAGCCTGGACGTGCCTTCCTACGACCACGTGCTCGTCCTCGGCTACAGCGAAGCCATGGCTGCGCAGCCGGCCGACACGCGCACACTGGTGACGCTGCTGCATCTGCGCAAGATCGCCGATGATGCCGGCCTGCACATCTCCATCGTCAGCGAGATGATCGACGTGCGCAACCGCGAGCTTGCGGCGGTGACCAAGGCCGATGATTTCGTCGTCAGCAACCGGCTGGTCAGCCTGATGCTGGCGCAGGCCTCCGAGAACCAATATCTCGCCGCGATCTTCGATGATTTGCTCGACGAGCAAGGCTCCGAAATCTACATGCGCCCGGTCGCCGACTATGTCGCCATCGACCAGCCATTGACCTTCTGGACGATCGCGGAATCGGCGCGGCTGCGCGGCGAGATCGCCATAGGCTACCGGCGAATCCGCGCCGGAGATGCCGACCAGCGGGCGCTGGGCGGCGTTACCGTCAATCCTCCGAAGTCGGAAGCGCTGACCTATCTGCCGGAGGACCGGATCATCGTGCTGGCGCGGGACTGACGACCAAAGGCTCGCCAGGCTAAACGGAGATCCCGGCTGCCTTGGCGCGGGCCAGCAGCCGTTCGGCCAGTCGCAGATGCGGGCGGTCGAACATCTTGCCGTCAATGCCGACGACGCCGGGATTCCCCGCCGCCTCGAACGCCGCGACGATCGCCGCCGACTGTTTCACCGCCTCGGCCGAGGGCGTGAAGGCGGCGTTGATGACGGACACCTGGTCGGGGTGGATCGCCATCTTGCCGGTGAAGCCGTCGCGCTCGGCCTCCGCGCATTCCGCGGTGAAGGCCGCCATGTCGCGAAAGTTCGGGAACACGGTGTCGATCGCCGCGACCTCCGCGGCTGCGGCCGCAAGGATGGTCGTCAGGCGAGCGTGGCGGAACAGGTCGGTGTAGCGGCCGTGCTCGTCGCGTGCCGCGCGTGCGCCGATCGCCGCAGACAAATCCTCTGCGCCCCAGGTCAAGCCGGCGAGCCGCGCGCTTGCGCCGGCATAGGTCGCGGCGGCGAGCACACCCGCCGGGGTTTCGGTGATGATCGGCAGGATTTTGATCGAGCCGTCGGGCAGGTCGTTCTCGGCCTCCCAGACCCTGAGCTTTGCCGAGAGCTGCTGTACATCCTGGCCGCTGTTGGACTTAGGCAGCATGATGCCGACCGGCTTTGCCGAAACGAGCGCGGCAAGATCGTCATCCGTCAACCCGGTCGAGAGGTCGTTGACCCTGATGTAGATGGCCGAGCTGGTTAGCCCCCTGCGTTCGGCAATAAAGCGTGCCGCAATGTCTCGCGCGGCTGCCTTGTTCTGCGGCGCCACGGAATCCTCGAGATCGACGATCACCACGTCGGCGCCCGCGCCAAAACCTTTTTCAAGCTTGCGCTCGGAATCGCCGGGGACGAACAGCAGCGAGCGCATCAGGCGGCCTTCTTCAGCATCATCGCTTGCCTGACGCATTTGGCGACGAGGTCGCCATGCTGGTTGTAGGCGCGGTGTTCGAATTCGACGATGCCGCGATCGGGCTTCGATTTCGATTCCCGCACCGAGATGACAGTGGTCTCGACGCGGATGGTGTCGCCATGGAAGACCGGGTGTGGAAAGGTGGTTTCCTTCATGCCGAGATTGGCGACCGTCGTGCCGACCGTGATGTCGTTGACCGAAATGCCGATCATCAGGCCGAGCGTGAACAGCGAGTTGACCAGCGGTTTGCCCCATTCGCTCCTGGCGGCGAAATCGAAGTCGATATGAAGCGGCTGCGGGTTCAGCGTCATCACCGAAAACAGCATGTTGTCGCTCTCGGTCACGGTCTTGCGAAGCGTGTGCTGGAAGACATGACCGACGACAAACTCCTCGAGATATAGGCCGGCCATTTTCAGTCTCCTGCACTGATTGACGGTTGATAGGCGCTGCATTCAGCGGTCGCAAGCCAGTTAATGAACATGGTGAACCGTTCGTAAACCATTTCTGCCTACCGTCTCCAGCGGGGCCGGAAACCTTCCGGCATGGGGCGTAAGCAGACGGGCATGGTTGTTGTTTCGCATTTCCTGAAATGGATCTACACGGCAAGAGTGTCCGAGCGCGCCGCCGCGGCCAATGCGCTGGCCCGCGCCTATGTCAATTCCGAATTGCCGTTCGAGGACCGATGCGCCGCCGAGGCAGCGCTGACGCTGCTGCTCGACGATGCTTCGTCGAAAGTGCGGCTGGCGATCGCCGAAGCGCTCTCGATGAGCCACCACGCGCCGCTGCAGATCATCAGTGCGCTGGCGTCTGACCAGCCGGAAGTCGCCGGTGTGGTGCTGGCGCGTTCGCCGCTGCTCACCGATGCCGATCTGATCAACCGCGTGGCTGCGAGCCAGAAGGCAACGCAGAAGCTGATCGCCGACCGTCCTGTCGTCTCGATGGCGCTGTCGGCGGCCATCGCCGAGATCGGTGAGGCGGAAGCCTGCGCCGTCCTGCTCGCCAATAGCGGCGCCAGCATTGCTTCGCTGAGCTTCCGCCGCATGGCCGAACGCCATGGGCACCTGCCGCAGGTGCGCGAGGCGCTGATATCGGACATCAGGCTGCCGGCCGACTGCCGGCACATGCTTCTGATCAAGCTCGGCGAGACATTGAAGACATCGCCGCTGGTCATGGCACTGATGGGCGCCGCGCGGGCCGATCGTGTCCTGCGAGACGCCTGCGTCAAGGCCTCTGTGACGCTGATTGAGGGCACGCGCCAGGAAGAACACGCCGCGCTGATCGAACATCTCAGGCTGCGCGGCGATCTCACCGCGAGCTTCCTCATCCGCACCATCGCGCATGGCAAGGTCGATTTCTTCGGCTCCACGCTGGTGGCACTCGGCCAGCAATCCGAGCCACGGGTGAGGGCGCTGCTGGCAGGCGGCCACGACGTGGCCTTGCAGGCATTGTTCCGCAGCGCCGGCCTGGCTGCCGCCACGCATGCCATCATCTTGCGTGCGCTGAAGATCTGGCGCGAGGTTGCCAATGGCAAGCGTGTTGCCGGCGTGCAGGAAGTCAGCTGGCTGATGCTCAAGGAGTTGGGCGGGCAATCCGCGGAAGGCGATCTCGCGGCCTTGGTCAAGTCGATCCATCTCGACGCGCTGCGCGAGAACGCGCGGGGTCACGCGCTGGCGATTGCAGCGGCCTAGCCTCGGTCTTTCGCGAAAAAGTCCGGAAAGTCCTCCATCGCGGCGGCAATGATGCGCAGGGATGCCGCGATCTGCAGCATGTCGCCGGTGGCGTTTCGCTGGGCGATACCAGCCGCATACTGCCGGGCGACAGCGACGGTCGCTGTCTGCGGATCGCCGGGGGAGCGGAACAGCAGTTCGCGCGCCAGCCCTCTCAGGAAATTGGCGATCGAAACCGTGGTTTCCGGTGGGATGGCATGGGTTTGGCTTGCTCCGCGCAGCCTGAGGATCTCCAGGCCGACCGTCGCGGCGGCGACGCTCCCGCCCAGCACCGCCTCGCCCTTCCTGCCGGAGTTCTGCACCAGCGGCATCAGCTGGTTGATGCGGTCATAGGCGAGGCTTTCGAAGGCCGAACGCCTCGGCACGCGCTCGTGCAGGCAAAGCCGTGCCAAATCCTCGCGCATGGCCCGCACGATCCGGTTTGCCGCGAGCCACGGATCGGCGGGCAGCACGGCAATGAAGACGCCGATCGCCAGCAGAATGCCGACCAGCACCGATGCCGAGCCGGCGAAGAACGGGCCAGGATCGTAGGTCATCGCTTGATGCGGGCTGAGGAAAGCGAGGAAGTTGATGGCGAAGGCCGTGGCGACGCCGACATAGCGCGGATTGGCCATGCCCAGCGCGGTCGGCACCAGGATCGGCACGACAAACAGGACGAACCAGCCGAAGCCGGGCAAAGCAGGCAATGCGATCTAGCCGACGAGGAAGGCAAAGGGCAAAGCTAGCAGCGTGCCCTTGAAGAAGCCCCAGGACACCTGCACCGGATCGGGGCGAGCGGCGAATAGGCTGGATACGACGGCGACGAGAATGACCGTGCCCGCCGCCTCGGACCATTTCGTCGTCAGCCAGAAGGCCGCGACCAGCAAAGTGGCAAGGGCCGCACGCACGGCATTGCGCGATGCGCCAGGGTAGTCGCGGTGCACCACCAGGGCAGGCTGCCTGCTGGCGCGGCCCGTGCGGGTGACCGGTGAACGCAAGGCATCGAGCCCGCGCAGCACCTGCTTGAGCGCCTCGGCGAAATCGGCGGCGATGGTGAGGCGGGTGATGGTGCCGACCCTGTCGTCACCCTGGTCGACCGAGGCATCGGGCAGTTGCCGGGCCTTGGCCGAGATCGCGTCGAGCTGTTTAACCCAGGATGCCGTATCGTCCAGTGCGCCGGGCTTTGCCGCCAAATCGCCGACGAGGGCCTGCAATTGCGAACGCACCGGGATGAGGGCGGCGTTTTTCGGGGCGGCGTGCGAATGCAGCGCGCGTGCCGCCGACAGGGCCGAGAGCAATTGTCCGATGGTGCGCCGCACCGGGTGGGCACGCGGCGCGAAGCTCGGCGCTTCCAGCCTGGCATAGGCGCGCATTTCGCCGAGTGTCTGGGTGTCCGCGACGAGTTTGCGATGCAGTGCGGAAAGTGTCGCTGTGTCACCGCCCGAGAAGGCGCCCGCGGCATAGGTGGCAAGGTCGAGAATGCAGCGCTTCAGCCGCGAGATGATGGCATCGCTGGCCAGTTTCGGCAGGATCAGCCGGCTGGTCACGCCCGCGCAGACAATGCCAAGGACGATTTCCGCGCAACGGGCGACAGCGAGATCGACGACCAGATGCGGCTGTCCAAAGGCAGGCAGGCCGATGATCATCGCTGTATAGCCGGCAAGTGCCGCACCATAGGCTTCGGGATTGCGCAGCAATGAGGAAACGAAGGTGCAGATGCCGATCCAGACGGCGAGCACCGTCACCAGAACCCATGGGTTGGTGCCGAAGACAGTGGTGATGCCGATCGCCGCCAGCCCGCCGGCCAGCGTGCCGAGCAACCGGTAGAAACCCTTCGCCAGCACCATACCCGCGACAGGCTGGGCGACGATGAACACCGTCATCATCGCCCATTGCGGGTGGTCGAGCTTGAGGGCATAGGCGGCGAGCAGCGCAATCAGGCCGGCCGAAACGGTGCGCAGGGCGAAAATCCAGTCCGAGCGCGTCGGCTGCGTCAACCCGGTCAGGCTCGTCTCGAAATACGCTTTCAGCCGCGCCCAGGTCACGTGCCGGTCTCCATATCGGAAGCGCAAGCTAAACTGGCCCGCGGCTAGATATCCAGCACTTCCGTCTCGGCGAATTCGGCACGCTCCTGGATGAAGCGGAAGCGGGCTTCCGGCTTGGTGCCCATCAGCTCATCGACCCTGTCCTTGGTGGCTGAATCGATTTCGTTCACATCGACCCTGAGCAGCGTGCGCTTCCTCGGATCCATGGTGGTCTCCTTGAGCTGCGAGGCCATCATCTCGCCCAGGCCCTTGAAGCGGCCAAGCTCGACCTTGCCGCGCCCGGTGAATTCGGTGCGCAGGAGCTCGTCCTTGTGCGCATCGTCGCGGGCATAGGCGACCTTGCCGCCTTGCCGGATCGAGTAAAGCGGCGGCACCGCCAGATAGAGATGGCCGCCACGCACCAGCGCCGGCATTTCCTGGTAGAAGAAGGTGATCAGCAGCGAAGCGATATGGGCGCCGTCGACGTCGGCGTCGGTCATGATGATGACGCGGTCGTAGCGCAAATCCTCGTCGCGGTATTTTGAGCGCGTGCCGCAGCCGAGAGCCTGGATCAGGTCCGATATCTGCTGGTTGGCCGCCAGCTTGTCATTGCCGGCACTGGCCACGTTGAGGATTTTTCCGCGCAATGGCAGTACGGCCTGACTGGCACGGTCGCGCGCCTGTTTGGCCGAGCCGCCGGCGGAGTCACCTTCGACGATGAACAGTTCGGCACCGGCCGCCGCGTTCTGCGTGCAGTCGGCGAGCTTGCCCGGCAGGCGCAATTTGCGCACCGCGCTCTTGCGCGACACTTCCTTTTCCTGACGCCGGCGCACCCGCTCGTCGGCGCGCGCGATCACCCATTCCAGCAGCTTCGAGGCTTCCTGCGGATTGTCGGCCAGCCAATGGTCGAACGGATCGCGGATCGCGGTCTCGACAATTCGAATTGCCTCGATCGTCGCCAGCCTGTCCTTGGTCTGGCCAACGAATTCAGGCTCGCGGATGAACACGGACAGCATGCCGGCCGCCGAGATCATGACGTCTTCGGAGGTGACGATCGAGGCGCGCTTGTTGCCGACCAGATCGGCATAGGCGCGCAAGCCGCGCGTCAGCACGTTGCGGAAGCCGGCCTCATGCGTGCCGCCTTCGCCGGTCGGAATGGTGTTGCAGTAGGAATTGATGAAGCCGTCGCCGCCGAACCAGGTCACCGCCCATTCGAGCGAGCCATGGCCGCCTTGCTTTTCGCTTTTTCCCGCGAAGATTTCCCGCGTCACCTGAAAGTCGTCGCCGAGCGATGCCTTGAGATAGTCCTTCAGGCCGCCGGGGAAATGGAACTCCGCCTTGGCCGGGGTCTGGTCCTTTTCCTTGATCAGTGAGGGATCACAGGTCCAGCGGATTTCGACGCCGCCGAACAGATAGGCCTTCGAGCGCGTCATGCGGTAGAGCCGCGCCGGTTCGAAGGCCGCGCCCTTGCCGAAGATCTGCTCGTCGGGATGGAAGCGGATTTTCGTTCCGCGCCGGTTGTGGACCTCGCCAAGCTGCTCCAGGCCGCTTACCGGAATGCCGCGCGAAAAGCGCTGGCGATAAAGCTGGCGGCCACGCGCGACCTCGACCTCGAGATGGTCCGCACAGTGCGTTGACCACGGAAACGCCGACGCCGTGCAGGCCGCCGGAGGTTTCATAGACCTTGGAGTCGAATTTGCCGCCCGAATGCAGCGTCGTCATGATGACTTCGAGCGCCGGCTTCTTGAATTTCGGATGCGGATCGACCGGGATGCCGCGGCCATTGTCGGTAACGGTCAGAAACCCGTCGGCCGAAAGCTCGACATCGATGAAGGTGGCATGGCCGGCAACCGCCTCGTCCATCGAATTGTCGATGACCTCGGCGAACAGATGGTGCATCGCCTTGTCGTCGGTGCCGCCAATATACATGCCTGGCCGGCGGCGCACCGGCTCCAAGCCTTCGAGCACCTCGATGTCGGCGGCGCTATAGCCCTCGCTGCCATCCTTGGTCGCGGCTGGGCGCTTGGCTGCTGCCTGCACAAGCGGGTCGGCCGGGCGCGCCGGTGAGCGAACCGGCTGCGGCTGCTTGTCCATATTGCCGAAGAGATCGTTGTTGTCGTCCATGCCTGCCATAGGGTCCGGTGCTGCGAATCACCCGCCGATACTGCCACGCTTTTCAGCGCCAAGCGACGGAGGTTCCTGTTACGTTCGGGGATTTGAGCCGTCTTATCCTAAAACCATTCGATAACCAAGCGGGCGGAAATAGGTCCAATACCACCGTTCTACATTCCTGATTCTTTAACAAAGCGGCCTAGCGTGAGCCCAACATAACAAGAAACGATGGCATCAGGGGTTTTCGGCGTGAGGGGCAAGGCCATAACGATGATCGGTATCGCCGCCGTTTTCGGCGCGATCTCGATCTTTGCCGCGGATTTCTGGGTCAAGAGCCAGGCCAAAGCCGATGCCGAGGAGAAGACGGCGTCGATCGCCGCTCCCGCCCCGCCCAGGATCGAGTTCAAGACCATCGTGGTGGCGAACGCGCCGCTGCGCTACGGCCAGGAACTTGACCGCGCCAAGCTGATCGAAATCCCCTGGCCACAAGATTCCCTGCCGCAAGGTGCCTTTGCCACCATCGACGGATTGCTCGGCGAGGGCAATCGCATCGTGCTGTCGCCGATCGAGGTCAACGAACCGGTGCTGCTGACCAAGCTGTCGGGGCCGAACGGCCGCGCTACGCTCTCCAACATGCTTACGCCCGGAATGCGAGCGGTGACCATCCGCACTGACGAGATCGCCGGCGTCGGCGGCTTCGTCACGCCGGGCGACCGCGTGGATGTCGTGCTGACGCGCGATGCCGGCGAAATCCAGGAGGTCGCCAAGAACGCGCAAGGTGCTGCCGGTTCAACCGTCACCTCCGAGATCGTCGTTGCCGACGCCAAGGTGCTGAGTGTCGGCCAGGGTGCCGACGAGCGCCAGACGACGCCGCAGATCACGAATTCCGTGACCATTGAAGTGACGACCGAAGGCGCGCAGAAAGTGGCGCTTGCCCGCACCGTCGGCACGCTGTCGCTGTCGCTGCGCTCAGCCTCCGAAGGCGGCGACGGCAAGAACGGCGTCACCACCATCTCGTCTTTTGGCGGATCGGTGGCGGCCAAGGCTCAGGCCGCGGCCGGCTCGCTGTTCGATGCGATAACCAAGGAGCCGGAGAAGCCGAAATTCAAGACGGTCATCGTGACGCGCGGCACGAAGGCCGAGGAATATCAGGTTCCTGCGCCGGACCAGAAGTAAAGGCCGGTGGGGACCGGACGGGACAGGGCAATTGTGATGCGTACCCTATATCGAATGATGGATCGATCGCGCTTTGCGCGGGCTCTGGCGATGGCTGCTGCGCTGGTTGCGGGCGGAATGCTCGCCTTGCCCGGCGTGGCCAAGGCGGACAATGACATCGTCTATGTCTCGGCGGCCAAGAATGCGTCGATCAAGGTCGCCAAGGGCAAGCCCAAGACGATCGTGACGAATGCCGCCTTCTACCAGATCGTCATCGGCGATCCTGAGATCGCCAACGTCAATCCATTGACCGACAAATCCTTCTATGTGCTCGGCAACAATCTCGGCACCACCGGCGTTGCGCTGTTCGACGAGAAAAAGCAGCTCGTCGGCACCGTCGACATCGAGGTGACGCTCGACACGGATCAACTGGCCAGCACCATCCGCGCCAGCGTGCCGGACGCCAAGATCAAGGTCGGGTCGGCCAATGGCCGTGTCGTGCTGTCGGGCGAGGCCGACGACGCGGTCGCCGCTGACAAGGCAAGCAAGATCGCCAGCCGCTTTTCCGGCAATGAGGAGGTGATCAATTCGGTCAACATCTCGTCGTCGCAGCAGGTTCAGCTCAATGTCCGCTTCGTCGAGATCAATCGCCAGGCGGGGCAGGATCTGGGCGCCAAATACAGTGCCAATTTTGCCTACGGTTTCGGCGGGCGCGATGTTTCGCTCGACCCCGGCACTGTGCCGGCGGCGGGAACCGGTGAAATCATCGGCCGGCTGCTGTCGAACGGCGTGTCGATCGACATCGCCATCAAGGCGCTGGAAGAGCGCGGCCTCGCCCGCCGTCTGGCGGAACCGAACCCGCCGTCTGGCGGAACCGAACCTGATCGCCCGTTCGGGCGAGACGGCGAGCTTCCTGGCCGGCGGCGAATTCCCGATCCCGGTCTCGGAGGACAACGGCAAGATCTCCGTCAGCTACAAGAAATACGGCGTCAGCCTGGACTTCACGCCGACCGTGCTCAAGGACGGGCTGGTCAGCCTCGACATCGCGCCGGAAGTCTCCTCGATCGATGCGTCGTCCTCCTACAACATCGGCACTATCTCCGTGCCGGGATTCATCGTGCGCCGCGCCAAGACCTCGGTCGATCTCAAGAACGGCCAGAGCTTCATGATCGCGGGACTGCTGCAGTCGCAAAACGACATAACCACGTCGCGCATTCCCGGCCTCGGCAAGATGCCGGTGCTCGGGGCGCTGTTCTCGTCGAAATCCTATCAGCGGCGCGAGACCGATCTGGTCATCATCGTCACGCCCTACCTGGTCAAGCCGGTTGATCCGTCGAAGAAAATGGTCGAGCCGACCGATGGCACGCGGCCGGCCAGCAATGTCGACTATTTCCTCAACAACACCGAGGAAGTGAAGGCATCGGACACCGGCCGGGCGCTGGCGCTGGCCGATGGCAGCGCCGCACGGACCGCTCCCGCCACCACGGTCGGGCACTTCCTCGACCTGCCGAAGGACTGAAACCATGCGTCTGGTCCTGACATCAAGTGTCGCCTTGCTTCTTGCCGGTTTGGCCGGCGGCTGCACCAGCGACGATTACATACGCACAGAAGGGGTGACGCCGGGCTCCGGCGACGCACAGGCCGCCAACACCGTCATGCAGATGGTCGATCCCTGGAAATACGGCGTCCAGAACACAAGGCTTCTCGTGCCTGCCAAGCGTGGCGATGCCGGGCCGGTCACGCCGGATCAGGCCGCCGCTTCGAAGGCATCGCAGACGACCACGGGCAACTGACCCCAAAGGGCGATCGCGCTCACAGGCTGACAAAAATGGCAAACGGCATCAAGACCAAGAAGATCCTGCTCGTATCGACGGACAGGACCTTCGTGCAGGACACGCGGACCGCATTCGCCGCCTCCGAGATCATCCAGCTCTCAACGGTGGAAAAGAATGTCACCGAACTGCGCGGCGAGATTCAGGAGGCGGACTTCGGCGCCATCATCGTCGACATGGACGCGGCGAGACTGGAGGAAGTCGAGTCGCTGCAGCGCGTCATGCGCCGTCTGGAGGGCAAGGCGCCGGTGGTTGTCGTCACCCAGGAATTCAACGCCGCCGCGGTGCGCATCCTGGTGCAGCTCAAGGTCGCGGACTTCCTGGTCAAGCCGATCACCACGGCCGATCTGGTGCGCTCGGTGGTGCGGGCCCTGCAAGGGCCGGGGCGTGAGGAAAACACCGAATCGCAGATCTACACCTTCATGCCGGCCGCCGGCGGCGTCGGCACCACGACGCTGGCGCTGCAGACCGCGTTCCAGCTGCATCACTCGGTGACGCGCGGCGCCTCGACCTGTGTGGTCGACCTCAATTTCCAGCAGGGCGCCTGTGCCGAATATCTCGACCTCGAGCCGCGTTTCGACATCACCGAGATCGAAAACCAGCCCGAACGCCTCGACCGGCAATTGCTCGACGTGATGCTGTCCAAGCATGCCAGCGGGCTTTGCGTGCTGGCGGCACCGACGCATCCGTCGGAGATGCGCTCGTTCAAGACCGATGTCGTGGTTCGCATGCTGGACCTCGTCTCGGCCTATTTCGACAATGTCGTCATCGACATGCCGCGCACCTGGTTTCCCTGGACGGAGACCGTGCTGCTGGGCTCCAACAAGCTCTATATCGTCGCCGAAATGACGGTGCCGTGCCTGCGCCACACGCAAAGGCTGATCCAGGCGGTCTACGAGACCGCCGGCAAGGAAGTGAAGCCGAACGTCATCGTCAACCGTTTCGAGCAGAAGATGTTCGACAACGGCATCAAGCAGGCGGATGTCCAGGAGATCCTTGGCGAGCATTTCGTCGGCGGTATCGCCAACAATTACCGGCTGGTGCGCGAGGCGGTCGACCGCGGCGTGCCGCTGCACGAGATCGATCCCAACGCCAATGTCGTCAACGATCTGAAGAAGATCATCCTGCCGGAGGAGGCGGTCGCGACCGGAGCCAAATCGAAGTCGCTGTTCGGTCTCGGCAAGGGCTTCTTGAAGAGGAAGGCCGGATGACCAGCCGTTTTTCCACCCTGCAGAACCGCGATGCGCGTCCGCAGCGCCCGGCTGATACAACGCCGGTCGCGCATCATGCGGTCGTCATCCCGACCAGCCGGAAGGCTTTGCCGGCAAAGCCGGATGTCGCGCCGGCAAAGAACGCCAACAAGGTGCTCGATGCGCGCGTGCGCATTCACCGCATGCTGCTCGAGGAAATCAACCTGGTGGCGCTGGAGCGTTTGCCCAAGGAGGAGATGCGCCGGCAGGTGCATGATTTCGTCTCGGAAAAAACCCGCCAGGAGCGGATGGCGATCAACACCGCCGAACTTGAAGCGCTGGTCGACGATATCGTCGACGAGATGGTCGGCCTTGGTCCGCTCGAGCCCTTGCTCAAGGATCCCGACATCAACGACATCCTGATCAACGGCCACCAGAACTGCTTCATCGAAAAGAAGGGCAAGCTGCAGCAGGTTCATATCCCGTTCAAGGACGAGGCACATCTGCTTAGAATCATTAACAAAATCGTCGCCGCGGTTGGCCGCAGGGTCGACGAATCGCAGCCGATGGTCGATGCCCGCATGCTGGACGGCTCGCGCTTCAACGCGGCCATCCGCCCGGTCGGCGTCGACGGGCCGCTGGTGTCGATCCGCAAATTCTCCAAGAACAAGCTCGGCCTGCACAAGCTGGTCGAATTCGGCGCCATCACGCAGAACATGGCCGAAGTGCTGGCGGCGGCCGTGCACGCCCGCAAGACGACGATCATTTCGGGCGGCACCGGCACCGGCAAGACGACTATGCTCAACGCACTGTCGGCCTTCATTCCCGAAGACGAGCGGCTGATCACCATCGAGGACGCGGCCGAACTTCAGCTGCAGCAGCCGCATGTCGCGCGCATGGAGACGCGTCCCGCCAACATCGAGGGCCATGGCGAACTCAAACAGCGCGATCTCGTCAAGAACGCGCTGCGCATGCGCCCCGACCGCGTCATCCTCGGCGAGTGCCGCGGCGAGGAGGCCTTCGACATGCTGCAGGCGATGAACACCGGCCATGAAGGGTCGATGGCGACCATCCACGCCAACACGCCGCGCGATGCCATTTCGCGCCTCGAACAGATGTTGGGCATGACCGGCATGCCGATGACGGTGCAGTCGATCCGCAGCCAGATCGCCAGCGCCATCGACATCATCGTGCAACTGACCCGGCTTTCCGATGGCAAGCGCAAGGTGACAAGCGTTGCCGAGGTGACCGGCATGGAAGGCGACGTCATCCAGATGCAGGAGATCTTCCGCTTCGTGCGCACCGGCATGGATGCCGATGGCGGCATCCTCGGCTATTTCGAGGCAACCGGCATTAGGCCGCGCTTCCTGGAGGATCTGCGTGCCATGGGCATCGAGTTTCCCGGACGGTACTTCGAACCCGGCCGGCCGCAGGAGTAGCCGGGTGTTCGACGGGCTGAGCGCAATCTATGTCGTCTATGCCGGGGCAGCACTGACCGGCATCATGATCGCCGAGGCCTGCTATCTCCTCTATGCCGGCCGCAGCGACAAGCGCACCGCCATCAACCGGCGCATGAAGCTGCAGGAAAGCAAGATCAGCCAGGAGCAGGTGCTGATCCAGCTGCGCAAGGAGCGCGGCCTCGACGCGGGCACCTCGCTGTTCTCGCCAGACCGGTTCCGCGCGCTGCGTACGCAGTCGGGCATGATCATGCCGCTGTCGAAATTTCTGATGATCACCTCGGGTGTGGCGATGGCCATGACCCTGGTCGCCATCTGGTACGGCTTGCCACTGCTGATGGGGCTTCTCCTGTTCGTCGTGCTGTTGCCGCTGGTGCCGGTGATGGTGATGCGCTCCATGCGCAAGCGTCGGCTTAAGCGCTTTGGCATGCAGCTGCCCGAGGCACTGGAACTGATCACGCGCGGCCTCAAGGCCGGTCACCCCGTGCCGGTGGCCATCGCCATGGTGTCGCGCGAAATGCCCGATCCGATCGGCACCGAGTTCGGCGTCATCGCCGATGAGGTGACCTATGGTTCCGACCTGGTCTCGGCTTTGAATTCGCTGTTCGACAGGGTCGGCCATGAGGATCTGCCGCTGTTCATCACCGCCGTCTCCATCCAGTCCAGTTCGGGGGGCAATCTGCGCGAAATCCTTGACGGCCTGGCGCTGACGATCCGCGAGCGCGGCAAGCTGCGTCGCAAGGTGCGCGCCATCTCGACCGAAGGCCGCATGTCGGCCTACATCCTGACGGCGATACCGGCGCTGCTGTTTGCCGCCATCATGGCGCTGATGCCGGGCTTCTACCGTGATGTCTGGGACGAGCCAAAGACCTGGTACCTGATCGGCGGGTCCGTGACCTGGCTGATGCTGGGCAATCTGATGATGTTCAAAATGTCGAATTTCAGGTTCTGACATGCAGGGCTTCATCGAATTCCTCGCCTCGCTCGCACCGACCTCCCTGATGCCGGTGGCGATCCTGCTTCTGGCCCTGGGCAGCGTCGCCGTCGCCTGGCCGATGGTGGCGGCGAAGGGCGACCGCAACGACGTGAAGCGCCGGCTCAAGGTCGACCATGGCGCGGTGGCCGCGAAGCCCGAGCCGCTGCAGAAGAAGAACGCCAATGTCGTGCGCGAAAAGGCGGTGAAGCGGGCGCAGGAATTCTACGCCAAGAGCGATCCGGAAAATGTCGCCCGGTTGCGCATGAAGCTGATCCAGGCCGGCTATATGGAGCCGCGCGCCGTCGGCACGTTCTTCATCATACGCTTTTCCGCGCTGGTCGGCGGCGCGATCGGCGCCTTTGTCCTCAACCAGTGGCTGGCCAGCGCCGAAGCGACGATGACCAGCCGCTGGGCGTTCGTCATCCTGTCGGGCGTGGCCGGTTATTTCCTGCCCGGCCTGGTGCTGACCCAGCAGGTGCGGGAGAAGATGCGAGAGTACCGCAACGGCTTTCCCGACTTCATGGATCTGATGATCGTCTGTTCGGATGCCGGCATGAGCATGGAAGCCGGTATCGAGCGCGTCTCGAAGGAGCTCGCCAAGACCTATCCGGCGCTCAGCCAGAATTTGCAGCTGGTGTCGCTGGAACTGAGGGCAGGGCGCAGCCTCGACGATGCGCTGAAGGCACTCGCCGACCGCCTCAGCCTGGACGAGGTTCGCTCCTTCGCCACGCTCTTACAGCAGTCGAAGGAACTCGGCACCAGCCTGTCAGGCGCGCTGCGCGTCTTCTCCGACGAAATGCGCCACAAGCGCATGTCGCTGGCCGAGGAAAAGGCACATGCCTTGCCGGCCAAGATGTCGATACCGGTGACGGTGTGCATCCTGCCGGTGGTGCTGATGATCGCGATCATCCCGATCATCGTCAAAATGACGGGTAACCACTAGGCGACATCGATGTTCAGTGGCAAGCCTGCGCATCGCGGCTTGCCGAGCTTGATACGGAGCTTGGCCAACAAGTTGCTGCCCGAACTCGGCCCTGCGACATGAGGATCCCCATGCGAATATTGTTGTGTGCCGCCGCTCTTGCCGCGGCCAGTCTGTGGCCCGCCCTGGCCGCGGCCGATGATTGCGGCGATGCCGCCGCGCTGTTGCGGCAGGCTTATCCCAAGATTCAAAAGAGCGCCGACGGCCGCTCGTTCACGCTCGAACCGCATACCAGCATCCCGCCTGCGGTCCCGCAGGACGGTATGCCTGGCCTGGTCTGCAAGGTCTGGCCTGCCCATGACGATCTGTTGCTGGTCGCGGTGCCGCTGATCGACAGCGTCCAATCCGCCGACGGCCAGCATGTTGGCGACATCGAGCTTCTGGTCGTCGACAGGAAGACCCTGCAGGTACGCCAGCGCCTGCTCCAGCCCAGGCTGATGAACGACGATGCCGTCGCCATCCGGGGAATCGAATTCGATACCGCCCGTTATGGGCTGGCGCCGGGTGTCACCGCCTTCGGCCTGCGCATCGACATGGCCAATCATTCACAGCCCAATCCCTTCAACGAAACCGACCTGCGGCTCTACGCCATATCAGGCAATGCGCTGCAGGCGGTGCTCGACGGGCTTGCCGTAGCCGGCCATGGCGGCGAAGGCGACACAAGTTGCGCGGGATCCTTTCATTCCAGCCAGGTCAGCCTGGCGATGAGCCCGAGGATCCATCGCGGCTACCATGACATCATCGCGGTAGAGCGGAAGGATACCGACGAGCCGCTCCCCGACAAGGATGGAGAGTGCCAGTCCCACCCCGGCAAGTCGGTGAGCCGGACCTACCGGCTGCGCTATGACGGCCACCGCTATCCGGTTCCGGCCGAGCTCAAGGCAATGGATCCGCCGTGAGACCGTCCCCCCGCGTCGGCTTGAGGCGTTGGCGTCCGGTGGTTAATGGCTGGTAATTGCGGAAACCAAATCTTAGCTGCATTTCGGTACCGAAGCTTAATCGCTTTGCTCTAATGTCTTTACCTGAAGAACGACCCGGCAAATCGGGCGACGGGGCAGGGCATGCGTCAGACACAATTTGCGGCGATGGCCACGATGGCGGCCGTCCTGATGATCACCGGGTGCACGACGAACAACAACGTCGACACGACCAAGACGACCGCGATCCAGCCGGCGGCCAACGATGTCGACACATCCGACCTGGCACAAGGCAAGGCGCAGTTTCGCGACGCCAATTATGGTCTCGCCGAACAGCATTTCCGCAAGGCCGTCGAGCTGAAGGCCGACAATGCGGAGGCCTGGATGGGGCTGGCCGCCTCCTATGACGAGCTCGGCCGCTTCGACTTCGCCGACCGCGCCTATGGCCAGCTGTTGAAGGTCGCCGGCCGCAAACCGCAGATCGTCAACAATATGGGCTATTCGCAACTGCTGCGCGGCAACAAGAAGAAGGCCAGGGCGCTGCTGCTCGAGGCGAAGGCCGGCATGGCCGACCCCACGGTCGTCAACGCCAATCTCGCCTTGCTGAACAAGGGCTGATGCGCGTTTGATCCTCGCGCCGCCCAAGGGTCGATTTCCACACAAGCACTGTCGACGCTTTGTAAACCCTAAACGCAGCCTGGGTCGAAAGATCGGCTGAGAACTATGTTCGAGGGCTGCCGCTGACCTAGAATGCGGCGTAACCGCCGACGCTCGAGAGGCCCCCGCCCGATATGCTGGATTTCAGTTCGCTCCTGCTCGCGGCCGCGCTGTCGGGCACATGCCTTGCCGTCACCATGTTTGCCATCTGGCTCACCGCGCCGCGGGCGCGTTTCGTGCTGACGGTGGCGTGCGGCATTATCGTGCTTGTCGCGCATGTGATCCTGTTCTGGCGCTACACCAAGGAGCCTGATCCGCTGCTTTGCCAGATTGCGCTGGCGTTGCTCAGCCTGGGCTTCCTGATCATCTGCCTTTCGGCCATGCAGTATCTCGGCGTGCCGGACCACAGGCGTGCGATCATGCCGACACTTGCCGCCATGGCTGTCTGCGCGGCCTTCACCTTCCTCGGCCTTGACGGTGTCGGCTTCATCGTCACCTACGCGACGGTGACCGTGCTGCTGTCGACGATCGGAGCCATGTTCTGGGTCAATGGCAGCCACGATCGCCGGATCCTGCTGGTGGTTTCGTTCCTGAGTGGCACCTGCGCGGGGTCGTTTGCCCTTTGCGGCGTGGTTCTGATGGCCAAGGGGCAATGGACGCTCGGGGCGGCGCCCGACAATTGGGCCGAACGTCTGAATTCCGTCGTGGCGGTAGCCTGCATGTCCGGTCTGGGCGCCTTGACGCTCTCGCTTCATCATCTGCAGGCGCAGATCGAGCTGAAGGCCGAGACCATGACCGATCCATTGACCGGGCTGATGAACCGTCGCGGGTTGATGTCCCTCCACGGCGAGCGGCCCTTCGGTCCCTTCATGGCGGTCGTCATGTTCGACCTCGATCACTTCAAGAGGACGAACGACATCTACGGTCACCCGGTCGGAGACCAGGTCCTGTGCCGCTTCGCCGCCGTCATCCGGAAATATGCCAGGACCGGCGTCGACGCCTTTCGCCTGGGTGGCGAGGAGTTCGCCATCGTCATGTCGCGGATGACGGAAGAGCGAGCCCATGATCTCGCCAGCAAGATCGGCGTCGCCTTCGGCACCGAAATCGTTCCTACCCCGCTCGGTCCGTTGCGCAGCACGGTCAGCGGCGGCATCGGCTTCGGCGGCGCCGACGGCAGCAGCCTCGACGAGGTGCTGGCCGAGGCGGATGCCGCGCTCTACGCGGCCAAGCGCGCCGGCCGAAACTGCGTCATCAGCGGCAAAAGAATGGGCCAGGCCGAACCGGTCAAGCCGGCCTTGCGCTCAGCCTAGTTATTCAGCCGCGCCCAGGTAATCCGACAGCGGCGGGCAGGAGCAGACCAGATTGCGGTCGCCGGCGACATTGTCGATGCGCGACACCGGCGGCCAGTACTTGGCCGCCGTATCGGCGTCGCCCGCGGGATAGGCCGCTTCCAGGCGCGAGTAGGGGTGGGTCCACTGGCCGGCCAGCGTCTCGGCGGCGGTGTGCGGCGCGTTGACCAGCGGGTTGTCGGCCAAGGGCCAGTCGCCCCTGGCGACTTTCGCCGCTTCGCCGGCAATGGCGATCATCGCCTCGCAGAAGCGGTCGAGTTCGCGCTTCGGCTCGGATTCCGTCGGCTCGACCATCAGCGTGCCGGCGACCGGAAACGACATGGTCGGCGCGTGGAAGCCATAGTCGATCAGGCGCTTGGCGATGTCATCGACACTGATGCCGGCGCTGTCCTTGAGCACGCGGGTATCGAGGATGCACTCATGCGCGATGCGATCGTGCCGGCCCTTGTAGAGCAGCGGGAAGTGCGGCGCGAGCCGTGTCGCCACATAGTTGGCCGAGATGATGGCGGTCTCCGTGGCCTGCTTCAGTCCGGCGGCGCCCATCATGCGGATATACATCCAGGTGATCGGCAGGATGGAAGCGCTGCCGAAGGGTGCCGCCGACACGGCATGCGCCGAGCCTTCGGTGACATGGCCCGGCAGATAGGGCTTCAGATGCGCCTTGACGCCGATCGGGCCGATGCCGGGGCCGCCGCCGCCATGCGGGATGCAGAAGGTCTTGTGCAGGTTCATATGGCAGACATCGGCGCCGATATCGGCGGGCCGGGCGAGCGCGACCAGCGCGTTGAGGTTGGCGCCGTCGAAATAGACCTGGCCGCCATGCTCGTGGATGAGGGCGCAGAGGTGGCGCGCGCCTTCTTCATAGACGCCATGCGTCGAGGGATAGGTGAACATCAGCGCCGCGAGATTCTTGGAATGCTCGTTGGCCTTGGCCCGCATATCGTCCATGTCGATATTGCCGTCTTCCAGGCAGCGCACGACGACGACGCTCATGCCGGCCATCGCCGCACTCGCCGGATTGGTGCCATGCGCGGAAGAGGGGATCAGGCAGACCGTGCGATGGCCTTCGCCGCGCGAGCGGTGATAGGCGCGGATGGCGAGCAGGCCGGCATATTCGCCCTGGCTGCCGGCATTGGGCTGCAGGCTGACCGCGTCGAAGCCGGTGATTTCGGACAGCCAGCCTTCCAGCTCGCCGATCATGGCGCGATAGCCGGCCGAATGGCTGGCCGGTGCGAAGGGATGCAGATTGGCGATGCTTGGCCAACTCACCGGCATCATTTCGGCCGCCGCGTTGAGCTTCATGGTGCAGGATCCGAGCGGGATCATGGAGCGGTCGAGCGCCAGATCCTTGTCGGCCAACCGGCGCAGCAGGCGCATCATGTCGGTCTCCGACTTGTTCTCGTTGAAGACCTGCTGGGTCAGAAACTCCTTTCCACGCGGCTTGCCGGGAACGGTGCTGTCGGCCGAGGAGGCAGCCTTGGCGCCGAACAGGGAAGCGATCGCGTCGAGATCGGCGTCTGTCGAGGTCTCGTCGAAGGCGATGCCGACATGGTCGGTGTCGAGGACGCGCAGCAGCCGGCCGGTCTTTTCGGCAGCCTCGGCGATTTGCGCGGCCTTGCCTTTCGCCTCCACCGTCACCGTGTCGAAGCGGCTGGCGCCGAGCACCGAAACGCCCGCCGCCTTGAGGCCGCTCGCCAGACGGTTTGCCAGAGCGTGGATGCGTCCGGCGATCGCCTGCAGCCCGGCGGGGCCGTGCCAGATGGCATAGGCCGTCGCCATGTTGGCGAGCAGCGCCTGCGCGGTGCAGATGTTGGAGGTCGCCTTGTCGCGGCGGATATGCTGTTCGCGCGTTTGCAAGGCAAGGCGGTATCCGGGCCGGCCCTTGCTGTCGGTCGATTGGCCGACGAGGCGGCCGGGCATCAGACGCGTCAGCTTATCGGAGACGGCGCAGTAAGCGGCATGTGGGCCGCCAAAGCCCATCGGCACGCCAAACCGCTGCATCGGGCCGACGGCGATGTCGGCGCCGAGTTTCGCCGGCGCATCGGTCAGCGTCAGGCCCAGCGGATCGGCGATGAAGACGACGATGGTACCGGTGGCGCGGGCCTTGTCGATCGCGGCCTTGTGGTCGCCATAGACGCCAAAGGTGTCGGGCCAGGAGACGAGCAGGGCAGCGGTGTTGTCGTCGATGGTCTCGCCGTCGATCTCGATGCCGAGCGGTTCGGCGCGGGTGCGCACCACATCCAGCGTCTGCGGATGCGGCGTGCCGGCGAACGCCACCTTGCTGCGCTTGTCACGGTGGTGGCGCAGCGCGATGCCGACCGCTTCGGCGACAGCGGTTGCTTCATCGAGCAGCGAGGCGGATGCCACCGGCAGTCCGGTCAATTCGGTGACCAAGGTCTGGAAATTGAACAGCATTTCCAGACGACCCTGGCTGATCTCGGCCTGATAGGGCGTGTAGGCCGTGTACCAGGCCGGATTCTCGAACAGATTGCGCTGGATGACCGGCGGCACGTGAACGCCGTGATAGCCGGCGCCGATGAAGCTCTTCAGCACGGTATTCCCAGCCATGGTCGCCGACAATTCGGCCAGCGCTTCGGCTTCGCTGGCCGGCGCGGGCAAGGTCAGCGGCAGGTCGAGGCGAATCGACTGCGGCACGGCCTGGCTGATCAGCGTCTCGACGGAAGGGACGCCGATCACCGCAAGCATGGCTCTGACATCGTTCACGCCAGGACCGATATGACGGGCCGAGAAGGGGGTAAGTGCTGTGGTCATTATCTCTAAGTCCTGATTTCAGGCGATATGGGCTTTGTAGGCGGCCTCGTCCATGAGGCCGGCGAGCTGGCTTTCGTCGGCAAGCTTCATCTTCCACAGCCAGCCGGCGCCGGTTGCCGCGGAGTTGACCAGCGACGGGTCGGAAGACAGCGTGCCGTTGGCCTCGGTGATCTCGCCGTCAACCGGCGCGTAAACGTCGGAGGCCGCCTTGACGGATTCGACCACGACGGCGGTGTCGCCCTTGGTCAGCTTCTTTCCGATCTCCGGCAGTTCGACGAAAACGAGGTCGCCGAGCTGCTCCTGCGCGTAGTCGGTGATGCCGACCGTGGCGATACCTCCTTCGACGCGGAGCCATTCGTGATCTGATGTGAAATAGGTCGTTGCCATGGAGTTCATCCTTTGCGGTAGCGATGAGGGGTGAAGGGCAGGGAGCTGATATCGACGGGGATCTTCGTGCCGCGTACGTCGGCGAACAACCGTGTGCCGGGCTTTGCCAGCGCTGCGGCGACATAGCCCATGGCGACCGGATGGCCGGCCGAGGGGCCAAAGCCGCCTGACGTGACATGGCCGGCGTGATTGCCGTCGGCATCGAACAGGGCGGCACCGGCGCGCACCGGCTGGCGGCCTTCCGGCTTCAGGCCGACGCGCTTTTGCGCCGGGCCGCGTTCGACGGCGGCGCGCAAGGCGTCGGCGCCGATAAAGGCGCCGGAAGCTCTGATGTCCTTGGGAATTGCCCACATCAGCGCGGCGGCGGCCGGGTCGGTCTCCGGCGTGATGTCCTGGCCATGCAGGCAGAGGCCGGCCTCAAGCCGCAGGCTGTCGCGCGCGGCAAGGCCGATCCACAGAACGCGTTCATCCTCGAGCAGCTTCGTGACCAAATCACGCGCGTCCGCCTCCGGCAGGCCGATCTCGAAACCGTCCTCGCCGGTGTAACCCGACCGGCTCATGAACCAGTCTTTCCGCGGCTCGACCCCGTGCATGAACAGCAGCGAGCCGGTCTCGATGCCGGCACGGGACAGGACTGCCCAGGCCTCGGGTCCCTGGATGGCCAGGAAGACGCGGTCGAGCGGCTCGACCTTCACATCGAAATTCGCGGCCAGTTCACGCAGATGCTTCTCGTCGGCGGCGGCGTTGCCGGCATTGGCGACCACCATGAACCTTGTATCGCCGAGCCGGGTGACGATCAGGTCGTCGAGGATGCCGCCGGCCTCATTGAGGAAGAAGGACAGTTTCGACTGCGAGATTTCGAGCGCGCCGGCATCCAAGGGGCAAGCGCGGTCGAGCAGCGCAACCGCTTGCGGCCCGCTGACCTCGAACAGTTTCATGTGCGAGATGTCGAAGAGACCGGCATGCTCGCGGGTGTGCAGGTGCTCCTTCATGACGCCGGCCGGATAGGTCAGTGGCATCGACCAGCCGGCAAAGGCGCCGAAGCGCGCACCGGCGGCTGTGTGGATATCTTCGAGGGGAAGGTGTTTTGAGTCGTCGCCCGTCATGTCGTCTCCAGAGTCGCACGCAATCGGCCGCGAATGGCGACCAGTCCGTGCCCCTCTGTCTGAAGCCTGAGAGACTCGCGCAGCCGGAACTCTGTCAGCGGCGCTTACACCTTCGGCGCGGGGGCAAGCCCCGACTTTCCAGAGTGTCTTTCCCGTCTACGGTTCTTTTGCCTGAGAGATTTCGGGCGATTTCCCCTTCGGCGGCAGCTCTCGCTGCTCTCTCCCGCAAACAGGTAGGACTCAGAATCCCGAGCCCTCGACGCGCCATCCATAGCCCGTCGGCGACACCTTGTCACCTCCCAGCGACATCTAAAGGTGCGTCGCGATGTAACGGATTCAGGTGATGCGCTTTAGCTCTTTGTTTGATGCATGTCGTTTTCCCAAAACCGCTGCGCACTTTTGGGCGACATGCACTGGCCGGCAAGTCTTCGCTAACCACGCCGTTTGCCGGTTTTTCAAGACACTCCTGATATAGCGGGCCGATGTAACGCTTTGGGGCGGACGGGGACGACAATGGGCGAATTGATCATGAGCGCGCCGGTGGCGGGGCTGACCTCGAAGAATCGCATTGCCCCGGAGGATGTGGTGATGCTGCGCCGCGACGTGTTCGCCGATGGCGTGGTGACGCGAGGCGAGGCCGAGGCGCTGTTCGCTCTCGACCAGACGGCCCAGGACAAGTGCGCGGAGTGGGCACCGTTCTTCGTCGAGGCGGTGACCGACTACATCGTCCACCAGGAGAAGCCGTCCGGCTATATTTCGCAGGACAATGCCGATTGGCTGGTCCGCACTATTTCGCGCGACGGCATGGTCGACAGCCGCACCGAACTCGAATTGCTGGTCCATGTGCTGGAAAAGGCGAGATCCTCGCCGAGCAAGCTTTGCGTCTATGCGCTGGAGCAGGTCGCGCATGCCGTTATCGACGGCAAGGGGCCGCTGATGCTGGGCGGCGTGTTGGTGCCCGGACTGATCGCCAAGGCGGAAGTCGAGCTGCTGCGCCGCATCCTCTACGCCCATGGCGGCGACGGCAACATCGCCATCACCCGCGGCGAGGCCGAGGTGCTGTTCAGGATCAACGAGCACACCGCCCAGGCCAAGAACGATCCGTCCTGGAACGACCTTTTCGTCAAGGCGATCGCCAATTTCGTCATGTGTTCGGCCGGCTATGAGGCGCCGACCCGCGACGTGGCGCTGCGCCAGGAGAGCTTCCTCGAACATGCCGAGCCGGCAATCGGCGGGTTCTTCAGCCGCATGGTCTCCGGCAGCCTTGCTGGCATCATCGAGGCCTATCGGTCCCCCGATGACATCGAGGCCGAATGGGAGGCCAAGAACAGGGCGGCCGAGGCCCTGGCCCGCCGTGCCGAGACGATCGATGCCGGCGAAGCCAAATGGCTGGTCGAGCATATCGGCGTGGATAGGCCTCTGTACGAGAACGAGCGCGCGCTGCTGACCCTGATCAAGCATGCCTCGCCGGAGATACATCCGGCATTGAGGCCGCTGCTTGAGAAGGTTGCCTAAAGTGCACCGTCCGCTGCTGTCGTTTTACAAAGGATGATGTTGGAGTGGCCTTCGGGCCATTCCGCGAGTTCGGCGATGCGCCGGAAGCCAGCCTTCTCGTAGAGGCCCGGTGCCTGGAAGTCGTGGCTGGAGACCCAAATTCTCCTGACTCCTCGAACCGTTGCCTCAGCGACAAAAGCGCTGAGCAACTGCCTTGCATAGCCGCGACCGCGATAGGCCTCGTCAATCCACATCAATGTCAGCTCGGACGTGCTCGCCCAAGAGTAGCCGGCGGCAACGCCGATCGCATGTCCTGCACCGTCACGAATAACGAAAGCCAGTCCCCGGTCATCGGCGCAGCCCGTCGCGCGCCGGTTGTCGTTGTGGAGGCGTTCCTCGAGCGAACTCAACTCGATCGGCGAAAGATCGTGCTCGGCCTGTATGCGGGTGGTCATCAAATCCCGCCATACCAGTCATAGCCATTGTCTTCCCAATAGCCTCCGCGGCCGCCGCCGACATTGGCGAAGCCGTCGACCAACTCGATCTTGTAGAGATATTTCGGCATTTTATAGCCGAGTTGGCGTTCGACGCGGACGCGCAACGGGGCGCCGTTTTCGACCGGGAGCGGTTTGCCGTTCAGGCCGTAGGCGAGGATCGTCTGCGGATGGCGGGCGTCGATCAGGTCGATCGTGCCGTAATATTTGATGTCGCCGGACAGGCTGCGGTCGATCGTGTCGAGGCAGTGGAACATGACGTAACGCGCCTGCGGCTTGACCACCGCCTGGTCAAGCACCAGCGACAACGGCGTGCCGGTCCATTTGGCGATGCAGCTCCAGCCCTCGACGCAGTCGTGGCGGGTGATCTGCGTGCGGCTTGGCATGTTCTGAAGCTGCTCGCGGCTGAGCGACAGCGGCTTTTCGACGAGGCCCGAGACTTCCAGCCGCCAGTCGGCGAAATTGTTGGCGAGCAGGCCCTTGTAGGTGTCGTCGTCAGGGGCGGTAACGCCGTTCGGCCGCTGCGGCTGGCGGATATCGGCCTCGGTGAATTCCGGTGCCAGCGCGTCACGGCCGGCAAGCAGGCGTTGCGCGCGATATGTCAGCCCATTGGCGTTTTCGAGGAAACTGCGCAGGCCGCTGCCGATGCTCAACTGGCTGTCGAAAGCGTCGCAGCCCGACAGCATGATACCCGAGGCGCCAAGGCTGGCGGCGGTCAGGAATTTCCTTCGACTGATCTGAAAATTGGGGCTGATCTCAAACTTCGCCATGTCAGGCACTCCTCTCGGTCGTCTTGTCGTCATGCGCGGGAGGGTCGGTGCGGTACCAGCCGGTGATGATCGAGCGCAATTCGTTGATCGGGCCGGCGGCCAGGATCATCAGAATGTGGATGATGAAGAAGCCGACCAGCAGCAGCATGACGGTGAAATGAATGGTGCGCGCCGTCTGCCGGCCGCCGAGCACTTCGTTGAGGAAAGGCAGCACCGAATTCATGCTGGGCGACAGGGCAAGGCCGGTGATGATCATCAGCGGCAACAGCACGAACAGCACACCGCCATAGGCCATCTTCTGCAGTGTGTTGTATTCACGTGTGTGATGGAATTTCAGCTTCGCGTGGTCGACTATGTCCCGCGGCAGCCGCTTGAGGTCGTCGAGGCGCGGGGCGAGATCGCGCCTGATATGGCCGTTGACCAGGCTGGCGACCAGCCAGACGATCAAGGTCGTCGTCAGGATCCAAGCGAAGAAGAAATGCACGACGCGGGCGGTGCCGAGGTCATAATAGGACGGGATGGTCGCCCAGGACGGGAAGCCACGCGCCGTCTCGTTGCCTGGCGGACCCGACCAGCCGAGCACGCCCGTCGTGTCGAAGCGGTGCCCGAAGATCTCGGTGAAGCCGCGCGGCCCGGCGCTCGTGTTTTCGGCGCCGATTTCGAAAATGGTGTTGTTGTAGCCGAAGCCGGATTGCTTGCCGATATAGAGCTGCGGCCGGGCGTTGAAGATCTGCAGGCCGGAAAGCAGCATGAAGAACAGCGAAATGGCCCAGATCCAGTGTGTCAACCGCGTCCACCGCGACTGCCGGTAGATCAGCGTGCTGTCGCTCGACACGGGAGCGTCCGGTCCGGTGGCGGATTGGCTTCTGGCAACGGATTCCATTTTGTCTCGTCTCCCGGCCTCGCGGCGCGACCTGCGCGTTCATTGTCCTCCTGATACGTCGCGATCCAAACCGATGTTTCACCCGATCACGGATTTATTACGGGCCACCCAGGCTGACGGCGAGATTGACGGCCGCGGCGACGATGACCGTGTTGAAGAAAAACGACAGGATCGAGTGGACGAGGACGACACAGCGCATATGCGTGGTCGAGATGTTGGTGTCGGCGGTTTGCGCCGTCATGCCGATGACTGCCGAGAAATAGAGGAAATCCCAACCTTCCGGGCGCTTGTCGCCTGGGAACAGCAATCCGCCGACCGGGATTTTCTTCTTGGTTTCAGCGTCCACCGCATCGCCGTCCATCCAGTAGACATGCGCATAGTGAAGTGCGGCCATGGCATGGATGGTGAACCAGCCAAGCGGGATCGACAGCAGCGCGAAACCGAGTTCGACGGAATTGCCTCTGTTCTTCTGGTTGATAAGCAGGAACAACGAGACAACGGCGACGACAACGACGACGAGCGTCACGGCGAAGATGACCAGCACCGGCTGGTCGGTGGCGCGCGCATTCTTGCTCAGATACTTGCCGGTGAATTTGGGCATCTGGCTGACGACGAGAATGACGTAGGCGGCGAAAAAGGCATTGGCGCCGATCGAATAGGCGAGCGGGGCGTGCAGCAGCAACGCCACGAGCAGCGCAAACGCGCCGAAACACGCCGACATTGCGAACAGCATATGGCGCTGCATAGGTTTCTGGATCGGGGCTTCGATGGCCATGACGTCTCCACCCTGGATCGCGCTCGGTTTCTAGCCGGGTGTGGCGGATTTCAGCGCGCGCCGCAAGATGCGGTCGAGTTCACCAAGAAACCGCGAACGGTCCTGCGGCGCGAAGGAGGCATTGTAGCCCTTGCTCTCACCGGTCTCGCGCAAATGCTGCTTGAGGTCGCGCATGGCCACCGCCATGCCGATGGTTTCGGGCGTGAACGGCCGCCCGGTTGGCCCAAGCACATGCGCCCCGAGCGCCACCGCGCGGGCGGCAAGCGGAATGTCCGCCGTGATCACGATGTCGTTGGATTTGGCATTCTCGACGATCCAGTCGTCGGCGGCGTCGGCGCCCTTGGAGACCACGACATTGCGGATCATTGGATCGCGCGATGGCCGCAAGCCGCCATTGGAGACGTAGGTGACGACGACGCCGAGGCGCTCGGCGACCTTTTCCACCTCGGCCTTGACCGGGCAGGCGTCGGCATCGACGTAGATGGCGGGTGCGGGCATAATCCCTCCGAAACGGACAGGGGCCGGAAACGTGTCCGGCCCCTGCCTGAAATCTTACAGTGTTCAGGCCGGCAAGGCGCCGGACTTCTTCGCGGTCCAGGTGGCCATATAGTCCATCAGGCCAGGGTTGAGACAGTCATAGGGTTCGAGCCCGATTGTCCTTAGCTGCGCGCGAATACCGTCCATCCGTTTTGGATCGACGCCGGATTCGATGATCGACGAGACGAAGGCTGCAAACCCCGGCGGCGACCAGCCATCCTCGACGAAGCGCTCGGGATGGATGAAGGTCAGGCCCTTGAAGGGATGGTCGCGCTCGACCGGGCCGTGCATATGGACACCGCAGCCGGTGCAGGCATGGCGCTGGATCAGCGCCGCGGAATCGACCACTTTCAGCTTGTCGCCGTTCTCGCTGACGGTGACGTCGCCCGTGCCGGCCACGGCAACCACCGAGAATACCGCGCCTTCCGGCTTCCAGCATTTGGTGCAGCCGCAGGCATGGTTGTGGGCGATCTGCCCCTTGACCTTCACCTTGACCGGCTTGCTGGTGCAGGCGCAGACCAGCGTGCCGCCGGCAAAGCTCGCGCTCTCCTTTGGCAGGCCATTGTCGATTTTCGGATGCAGTTTCTCCGCCATTCTTTTCTCCTCCCAGTTGTGAACCACAGAGGTCGCTGGCCGGTCGGTCGGCGGCGTGTGGCTTGCTTCAGTAAACGACGACGCTTCGGATCGACTTGCCCTCGTGCATGAGGTCGAACCCCTTGTTGATCTCGTCCAGTTTCAGCAAATGGGTAATCATCGGATCGATCTGGATCTTGCCGTCCATGTACCAGTCGACGATGCGCGGCACGTCGGTGCGGCCGCGCGCGCCGCCGAAGGCGGTGCCCATCCAGGTGCGGCCGGTGACCAGCTGGAACGGCCGCGTCGAGATTTCCTGGCCGGCGCCGGCGACGCCGATGATGACCGACTTGCCCCAGCCGCGGTGCGAGGCTTCCAGCGCCTGGCGCATCACCTTGGTGTTGCCGGTGCAGTCGAACGTGTAGTCGGCGCCGCCGATCTGGTCGGCGTCGCGCTTGGTCATGTTGACGAGGTAAGGCACGATGTCGCCGTCGATCTCCTTCGGATTGACGAAATGCGTCATGCCGAACCGCTCGCCCCATGCCTTCTTGTCGTTGTTCAAATCGACGCCGATGATCATGTCGGCGCCGGCAAGCTTCAGGCCCTGAATGACGTTCAGGCCGATACCGCCGAGGCCGAAGACCACGGCGGTCGCGCCTTGCTCGACCTTGGCGGTGTTGATGACGGCGCCGATGCCGGTGGTGACACCGCAGCCGATGTAGCAGATCTTGTCGAAGGGAGCGTCCGGATTGACCTTGGCCACCGCGATCTCGGGCAGCACGGTGAAGTTGGAGAAGGTCGAGCAGCCCATATAGTGGAAGATCTTGTCCTTGCCGATCGAGAAGCGCGACGAGCCGTCGGGCATCAAGCCCTGGCCCTGCGTGGCGCGGATCGCCGTGCACAGATTGGTCTTTCTCGACAGGCAGGACGGGCACTGCCGGCATTCCGGCGTGTAGAGCGGAATGACGTGGTCGCCCTTCTTGACCGAGGTGACGCCCTTGCCGACATCGACCACCACGCCAGCGCCCTCATGGCCGAGAATGGCTGGGAACAGGCCTTCGGGATCGGCGCCCGACAGCGTGAACTCGTCGGTGTGGCAAATGCCGGTCGCCTTGATCTCGACCAGCACCTCGCCTTCGCGCGGACCGTCGAGGTCGACCTCCATGATCTCCAGCGGCTTTCCGGCGGCGACAGCGACAGCGGCGCGGGTTTTCATAGGGCGTCCTCCAAATGCGAATTTTTTTCCAAGGTTTCAGGTTTTTTCGACACGATCAACTAGAAGCTGGTGCCGAGACTGGGCCACAGCGATGAATTGGAATCGCAAATCGATTGAAAGGCAGTGATTTGCATGGTCGGCTTGACCCCGCAAGCACAGGTCATAAAAGGAACGACCGACCGGAGGGGAATGACCTCAGCATGTTCACGAAAATCCTGATCGCCAACCGTGGCGAGATCGCCTGTCGCGTCATCAAGACGGCGCGCAAGATGGGGATTGCCACGGTCGCCGTCTATTCCGATGCCGATCGCGATGCCGTGCATGTCGAGATGGCCGACGAGGCGGTGCATATCGGGCCTTCGCCCGCCGCGCAAAGTTATCTTGTCCCTGAAAAGATCATCGCCGCCTGCAAGGAAACCGGGGCTCAGGCCGTGCATCCCGGCTATGGCTTCCTGTCCGAGCGCGCCGCCTTCTGCGAAACGCTGGAGAAGGAAGGCATCGTCTTCATCGGCCCGAAGCCCAAGGCGATCAAGGCCATGGGCGACAAGATCGAATCGAAGAAATTCGCCAACGCCGCCAAGGTTTCGACCGTGCCCGGCTGGCTTGGCGTCATCGAGAATGCCGACCACGCCGAACAGATCGCCGGCGAGATCGGCTATCCCGTGATGATCAAGGCCTCCGCCGGCGGCGGCGGCAAGGGCATGCGCATTGCCTGGAACCAGTCGGAAGTGCGCGACGGTTTCGACCGGGCGCGCTCGGAAGCCAAGAGCTCGTTCGGCGACGACCGCGTGTTCATTGAGAAATTCGTCGTCGATCCGCGCCATATCGAGATCCAGGTGCTGGCCGATGCGCATGGCAATGCGCTCTATCTCGGCGAGCGTGAATGCTCGATCCAGCGCCGCAACCAGAAGGTGGCGGAAGAGGCGCCGTCGCCCTTCCTCGATGCCAAGACGCGCAAGGCCATGGGCGAGCAGTCGGTGGCGCTGGCCAGGGCGGTCGACTACCAGAGCGCCGGCACGGTCGAGTTCATCGTCGACAAGGACAAGAACTTCTATTTCCTTGAAATGAATACACGATTGCAGGTCGAGCATCCGGTGACCGAACTCGTCACCGGCATAGATCTGGTCGAGCAGATGATCCGCGTCGCCGCCGGTGAGAAGCTCGCCTTGAAGCAAAGCGACATAAAGCTGAATGGCTGGGCGGTGGAAAGCCGGCTCTATGCCGAGGACCCGTATCGCAATTTCCTGCCGTCGATCGGCCGGCTGACGCGCTACCGGCCGCCGGAGGAAGGGCAATTCGGCGATGTGATCATCCGCAACGACACCGGCGTCACCGAAGGCTCCGAGATTTCGATGTTCTATGACCCGATGCTCGCCAAATTGTGCACCTGGGCGCCGACGCGCATCGAAGCGATCGATGCCATGTCGGAAGCGCTCGACAGTTTTGTGGTCGACGGTATCGAGCACAACATTCCGTTCCTGGCGGCGCTGATGCAGCATCCGCGCTGGCGGGAAGGGGCGATATCGACCGGCTTCATAGCCGAGGAATATCCCGACGGTTTTGCGCCCGTCGTGCCGAACAGCGGAGAAAAAGCAGTTCTCACCTCGATCGTGACCGCGGTGGAATTGCTGCGCCGCGACCGGCTCGACCGGCTGGGCGGGCGGTTGGCGCCGCATTCGGGTGCGCTCAAGCGCGATTGGGTGGTGAAGCTCGGCGACGACTACCTCCAGGCGTCCATCCTCGAAGGCATGATATCCATTCCGATGGAGATCGACCTGTCGATCGACGGCGGCAAGGCGCTGACCGTTTCATCCGACTGGCGGCCGGGCGACCTGATCTGGCGCGGCACGGTCGGCAAGCGCTCCGTTGTCGCCCAGATCCGGCCTGTCGCCAACGGTCTTCGCATCGCCTGGAAAGGCATGTCGGTGACCGCGCGCGCCATGCTGCCGCGCATCGCCGAGCTGGAACGGCTGATGCCGGAGAAGGTGGCGCCGGACACGTCGAAACTGCTGCTTTGCCCGATGCCCGGCCTCGTCGTGTCGATCGCTGTCACCGAGGGCCAGGAGGTCAAGGCCGGCGAGACCTTGGCCGTGGTCGAGGCGATGAAGATGGAAAACGTGCTGCGCGCCGAACGCGACCTCGTCGTATCGAAACTCAACGCCAAGCCCGGCGACAGCCTGGCTGTGGACGCGGTGATCATGGAATTCGCCTAGAGATTGTTTGGAAATTCTACTTCGGCCGCCATCTGAAGGCGTTTTCTGCGCTTCCCGTTCTACTTGCGCACCGGTTCTCGAAACCACCATCATATGACTCGCCGGAGCGAATGTCGAAACAATCTCTGAGGTGAGGCGCCGTGCATTCGGCAAGCCTGTGATTGGCGGTCGTTTGTGCTGGACTGGTATCGCCCTGTCCCGGACAATACATCTCCATCGACTCAAGGCCTTCGACAGCGCGAGAAATCATGGCGGATGACAGACTCCCACGCGACCCCCTGAAGCGCGAAGCCGCGATAGCGGCGGCGCGGCCGGAGGTGCCGGCGCGGCCGTTCGTGCATCTGCGCGTGCATTCGGCCTATTCGCTGCTCGAGGGCGCGCTCCAACTCGGCAAGATCGTCGGCCATGCCGTGAAGGACGAGGCGCCGGCGATCGCCGTCACCGACACCAACAATCTGTTCGGCGCGCTCGAATTCGCGCAGAAGGCGGTGAAGGAGGGTATCCAGCCGATCATCGGCTGCCAGATCGCGCTCGCCTTTTCCGGCGAAAACAGCGACGGCCAGCGGGATCGCCGGCGGCAAGGCCCGGAAATGCGGCCGGTCGTTCTGCTCGCCGCGACCGAAGCCGGTTATTCCAACCTGGTCAGGCTGGTCAGCCGCGTCTATCTGGAAACACCGCCCGGCGAGGCGGTGCATCTGACGACCGAGATGCTGGAGGGAAAGGCCGATGGGCTGATCTGCCTCAGCGGCGGGCCACGCGGCCCGATCGGCAACGCCTTGAAGGAGGATCGCCGCGATCTGGCCGAGGTTCGGCTTTTGACGCTCAAGGCGATGTTCGGCGACCGGCTCTATGTCGAATTGGACCGGGTCGCGGGCTATGACCGGGTCATCGAACATCAGACGATCGATCTCGCCTATGCACACGAACTTCCGCTTGTCGCCACCAACGAGGCGTTTTTCTCTTCACGCGACGATTATGAGGCGCATGACGCGCTGATCGCCATCGCCGAGGGCTCCGTCGTCGCTGTCGATACCCGCCGCCGGTTGTCGCCGGACAATTTCCTGCGCAGCCAGGCCGACATGGCAAAGCTGTTCGCCGACCTGCCGGAAGCGATCGACAATACGGTCGAGATCGCCCAGCGCTGTTCCTATTATCCGAAAACCCGCAGCCCGATCCTGCCACGCTTCACTGGCGGCGATGCCTCCGACAAGGATGCGGCCGAAAAGGCCGAGGCCGCGGAGCTCGCCCGCCAGGCGCGTGAGGGGCTCGACGCACGGCTCGCCCTGCACGGACCAACTCCGGGCTACACGGTCGAGCAGTATCGCGAACGGCTGGAATTCGAGCTCGGCATCATCGAGAAGATGAAATTCCCCGGCTACTTCCTGATCGTTGCCGACTTCATCAAATGGGCCAAGGCGCAAGGCATTCCGGTTGGGCCGGGCCGTGGTTCGGGCGCCGGGTCGCTGGTCGCCTATTCGACGACCATCACCGACATCGATCCGCTGCGCTTCTCGCTGCTGTTCGAGCGCTTCCTCAATCCCGACCGCGTGTCGATGCCCGACTTCGACATCGACTTCTGCCAGGATCGCCGCGAAGAGGTGATCCGCTACGTCCAGCAGAAATACGGCCGCGACCAGGTCGGCCAGATCATCACCTTCGGTACACTGCAGGCCCGCGCCGTGCTCCGCGATGTCGGCCGCGTGCTGCAGATGCCCTATGGCCAGGTCGACAAGCTGTCCAAAATGGTGCCGCAGAACCCGGCCAATCCGGTCAAGCTGGCGGACGCCATTGCCAATGAGCCGCGCTTTGCCGAAGAGGCCGAGAAGGAGCCGATCGTCCAGACGCTGCTCGACATGGCTCAGAAGCTGGAAGGTCTTTACCGCCACGCTTCTACGCACGCCGCCGGCATCGTCATCGGCGACCGGCCTTTGTCGGAACTGGTGCCGATGTACCGCGATCCGCGCTCGGACATGCCGGTCACCCAGTTCAACATGAAATATGTCGAGCAGGCCGGGCTGGTGAAGTTCGACTTCCTCGGCCTGAAGACGCTGACCGTGCTGGAGACGGCGGTCAAGCTGATCCGCCGGCGCGGTATCGACATCGACCTGGCGACGATCCCGCTCGACGACCCCGAGACCTACGCCATGCTGTCGCGCGGCGAGGTGGTCGGCGTGTTCCAGGTGGAAAGTGCCGGCATGCGCAAGGCGCTGATAGGCATGCGGCCCGACTGCATCGAGGACATCATCGCGCTCGTCGCCCTCTACCGGCCAGGCCCGATGGAGAACATCCCGACCTACAATGCCAGAAAGCATGGCGAGGAGGAGATGGCCTCGATCCATCCCAAGATCGACCATCTGGTGAAGGAGACGCAAGGCGTCATCGTCTACCAGGAACAGGTGATGCAGATTGCGCAGGAGCTGTCCGGCTATTCGCTCGGCGAGGCCGACCTTCTGCGCCGCGCCATGGGCAAGAAGATCCGCGCCGAGATGGACAAGCAGCGCGAGCGCTTTGTCTCGGGTGCGGTCGAGCGCGGTGTCAGCAAGACGCAAGCCGACTTTATTTTCGACCTGCTGGCCAAGTTCGCCGACTACGGTTTCAACAAGTCGCACGCAGCCGCCTACGCCGTGGTCTCGTACCAGACCGCCTATCTCAAGGCGCATTATCCGGTCGAGTTCCTGGCCGCGTCGATGACGCTCGATATGGGCAATACCGACAAGCTCGCCGACTTCCGCCAGGACGCGCTGCGCCTCGGCATCGAGGTTCTGGCGCCGTCGGTGATGACGAGTTTTCGGCCTTTCGAGGTCGGCGAGAACCGCATCTATTATTCGATGGCCGCACTCAAGGGCGTCGGCGACGCGGCGGTCGAGCACATCGTTGCCGTGCGGGGCGAAAAACCGTTCAAGAATCTCGCGGATTTCTGCGAGCGGGTCGATCCCAAGATCGTCGGCAAGCGCGTCTTCGAAAGCCTGATCATGGCCGGCGCGCTCGACTGCTTCGGCCATGATCGCGCCCAGATGATGGCTGGCGTCGAACGGATGATGGGATTGGCGTCACTTGCCCAGCAGAACGCCGTTTCCGGCCAGGCCGATATTTTCGGCGCCTCACTCGGCGCTCAGTCGCAGGCGTTGAACCTGCCGGCGACGGACCCATGGCTCGCCGCCGACCGGCTGCACCGCGAGTTCCAGGTCGTCGGTTTCTATCTCTCGGCCCATCCGCTCGACGAATACAAGGCGGCCTTGCAGAAGATGCGGGTGCAGAACTGGGCGGAGTTCTCGGCCGCCGTCAAGCGCGGCGCTTCTGCCGGCCGCCTGGCAGGCACGGTGACCAGCAAACAGGAGCGCAAGACGCGCACCGGCAACAAGATGGGCGTTGTGGCCTTTTCCGATACTTCCGGCCAGTACGAGGCCGTGCTGTTTTCCGAAGCGTTGGCGCAGTACCGTGACTTGCTGGAAGCCGGCCGCTCCGTCGTGATCACCGTCGCGGCCGAGGACCGGCCCGAGGGCGTCAATTTGCGCATCAACTCCGTGCAATCGCTGGAGGAGGAGGCAAGCCGTATCCAGAAGGCGCTGCGCATATTCGTCAGGAACGATGGACCCGCCTCGATAATCCAGTCCCAGCTCACCCAGCGCGGTGAAAGCCAGGTGAGCATCATCGTAATCAAGGAAGAGGCCCAGGGCGAGGTCGAGATCGCTTTGCAGGGCGGCTACCGCGTCTCGCCGCAGATCGCCTCGGCGATGCGCGCCGTGCCCGGCGTGGTCGAAGTGGAACTGGTGTGATCGCCGCGCTTGGCAGGCATCGGCGCATGCCGCCCATGTCATCGCGATCGGCATGAAGGCCGCTGACAGGCGAGCATCACAGGATCGTTCCGCGATGGCGCGGCTGCGCGACATGCTGCGCAGGCTCTATCATGGGCGCACGCCGGCCGCCTTCCGCTTTCAGGTTGCGGCAATCGTCATCGATCTCGCCATCATCGCCTTCTTCATCGCGACACCCGTCATCCAGCATTCGGCCTCGTTCCTGTGGCTGGATTATGCGGTGGCGGCGCTGGTCGGCGCCGATCTGATTGCCAGGCTGCTGGCTTCCAACGACATGCTGCGCCTGATGAAGCAGCCGACCTCCTGGGTGGATGTCTTCATCCTGTTGACGCTGCTGATGCCGACGGCGCTCGCCAATCTCGGTTTCCTGCGCATCCTGCGGCTGTGGTCGCTGTCGCGCAGCGGTTCGATCTGGCGGCATTTCGAGATGCGTGGGCTGAGGCCCTGGCGCGAGGCAAGCAATGCGGTCATCAACCTCTTGACGTTTCTGTTCGTCATCACCGGCTTCGTCTACACCTTCTTCTTCCGAAACGGCGCCGGGCTGGAAAACTACATCGATGCGCTTTATTTCACCGTCGCCACGGTGACGACGACCGGCTTCGGCGACATCGTGCTGCCGGGAATGGCCGGCAAGCTGACGGCGATCGTCACCATGATCATCGGCATATCGCTGTTTGTCAGGCTGGCGCAGGCGATCTTCCGGCCGGCCAAGGTGTTCTTTCCCTGTCCGCAATGCGGGCTGCAGCGGCATGAGCCGGATGCCGTGCACTGCAAGGCCTGCGGGCACGTCCTCAACATACCGAACGAAGGCGACTGACTGGCTGACTGCTACGATGCCGCCACTTCAGCCGGCTGCACCGGTTTGCGCTGCAGGTTGAGCAGATTGCCCATCAGGATCAGGAGAGCGCCACCGGCGGTGAAGGCGTCGATCTGCTCCTTGTAAAGCAGCCAGCCGACCAGCGCCGACAAGGGCACCCGCAGAAAATCCATTGGCGAAATGACGGTGGCGTCGGCATAGGTGAGCGCGCGGGCCATGCAGAAATGTGACGACATGCCGGTGAAGGCGATCAGCAGGATCCAGGGCCACAGTTCAAGCGATGGCGTGCGCCACACGTAGACGGCGGGGATGAGGCCGAGCGCCGACTGGATGATCAGCATCCAGAAGATGATGCGCACGACGCTGTCGGTGCGCGTCAGCGATTTGACCAGGACCAGCGATATGCCGAAACAGACCGCGGCGCCCAGCACGACCAGATGTCCGGGATCAACCGCGTTGACGCCTGGACGGACGATGACCACCACGCCGATCAGGCCGAGCACGACCGCCGCCAGTTTCGGCCGGCTCAGCCTTTCGCCGAGAAACGTCACCGCCAGGATCGCCGTCCAGATCGGCGTGGTGAATTCGATCGAGATCAGCACCGCCAGCGGGATCAGGGTCAAGGCGTAGAGCCATGCCGCCTGGCCGGTATAGTGGACGACGTTGCGCGCGATATGGGCGAGGGGACGCTGCGTGCGCATTGCCGAGAAGCCGCCGCTCGCCAGCACCAGCGGCAAGAGGATGAAGAAGCCGATCACCGAGCGCAGTTCCAGCACCTGGAAGACGTTGAGTTCGGCCGTGGTGGCGCGGCCGGCGACCGACATAGCCAGGAAAGAGCTGATCGACAGCGCCATCCAGAACGCGGCCTTGGGGATCGAGGGGGTGGGTGCCATGGCAGCTATCTCGCAGGCCGGGGCTTTTGCCGCAACCGCTAGCCGCTCCATTCTTCTGGGCCAGTTGCAGCGGCGTGATGTTGCAAAACGGGCATGTTGCGAGCGGAACCCGATAGGCCAGTGGGCGTTGAGTCCCGATATTCAGCCGAGCTTCGCAGGGCATCTTGCCTTTCAGCATCGACAGGAGAGTTTCGATGAGACCATTCGCGCAATTTGCGCTTGCTGGCTGTCTTTTGGTCGCGGCAGGCACGGCACACGCCGATGACACCAAGTTTCTCCAGTCGTTCAAGGGTAATTTTGCCGGCAAGGGCACTGTACAGGTCACCACGGATGTGCCGAACGTCAGTGTTTCCTGCAGCTTCAAGTCGAACGCGACCTCAACCTCGCTCTCGCTGGATGGCAGTTGCCGCGGTCTCGTCTTGGTGACACGTGCCATCAGCGCCAAGTTGAACGTCACCGGCGCGAAATACAGCGGCGTCTATGTTGGGTCGCGCACCGGGCCGGCACAGCTGAACGGCAGCCGTTCGGGCAACGCGATCAATCTTGGCATCCGCTGGGCCCAGGAGGTCAATGGTGATCGCAAGGCGCGGATGACGGTCGAGAAGCGAGGCGAGAATGGCATCCGGCTGACGGTCACCGACACCGATCCGACAACCGGCAAGAACGTGGTGACGAGCAGGATCGATCTGACGCGCACCTGACGGTCTGACCTGAATCGCAACACATCCGGTATCCAGGCTCAGTCTTCAAGCGGCTCCGGCGGATGGGCATCGCGTCCTTTGCCGAACGTATAGCCGGTTTCCACCGCCTTGCGGCCGAACTTGTCGCGCAGCGCATCGATGGCGCCCTCGGCCATGGCGCGCTTGCGCGACTGGACGTCGACCAGATCCGGTGGGTCGGCCTTGTCGTCGTCGGAGAGGTCGCTGACGCCGATGCCGAGCAATCGAAATTTCGTTCCGTCCGTTTCCTTGCGAAGAAGCTCCACCCCGGTCTGAAAGATACGGTCGGCGAGCCGGGTCGGGTCGCCGAGCTGGCGGTTGCGCGTGCGCAGCTTGAAATCCTGCGTCTTCAGCTTCAGCACCACGGTGCGTCCGGCAATGCCTGACTTTTTCAACCGCGCCGAGACCTTTTCCGAAAGCCCTCTCAGCACCGAGACCAGTTCGTCCAGCGACGCGATGTCGGTGTCGAAGGTGGTTTCGGCCGATACGCTCTTGGCGTCCTGGTCGGGGTCGACGCGGCGAACGTCCTCGCCACGCGAAAGCCGGTAAAGCCGGTCGCCCATCACGCCGTAGCGGCGCATCAGGTCGCCACGCTCCATCGTCTGAAGCTGGCCGATGGTGCGGATGCCGTCGCGTTCCAGCGTGGCGTTGAACGCCTTGCCGACGCCCCAGATCATGGTCACCGGCTGCGTCGCCAGGAAGCCGACTGCCTCGGCCTCGCCGATGACCGAAAAGCCGCGCGGCTTGCGGAAGTCCGACGCTATCTTGGCGAGGAACTTGCAATAGGATAGGCCCGCGGAAACGGTGATGCCGATCTCCTTCTCGACGGCCAGTGCGAAGCGCGCCAGCACCACGGCCGGCGGCAGGCCGTGCAGCCGTTCGGTGCCGGCGAGGTCGAGAAACGCCTCGTCGATCGAAAGCGGCTCGACCAGCGGCGTCAGCGCCTGCATCATGGCGCGCACCTCGCGGCCGACACGTACATATTTTTCCATGTTGGGCGGGATCACGACCGCCTCGGGGCAGGCCTCGAGCGCCTTGAACATCGGCATGGCGGAGCGCACGCCCCGGATGCGGGCGATGTAGCAAGCGGTGGAGACGACCCCGCGCTTGCCGCCGCCAATGATCAGCGGCTTGTCCTTGAGCGGCGGGTTGTCGCGCTTTTCGATCGCCGCATAGAAGGCGTCGCAATCGATATGTGCGAGATGCAGCCGGTAAAGCTCGGGATGACGGGCAAGGCGAGGGCTGCCGCAGCGCTCGCAGCGGCGCGTTTCACCGCGCTGAAACGTCAGGCAGTCACGGCAAAAACCGTAATCGGGATTGTTGACAGGGGCCGCCATCACTGCGAACATAAAGAGAACAGAGGCAATGGTACGACAGTGCAGGGTCAGCGACAAGCTTGGCCTGGGGAGAACCGTATGAGCACGACCATAGTACCGCTGGCGCCTGAGCTCTGGCCTGATTTCGAGGACCTTTTCGGCAAACAGGGCGCCTGTTACGGCTGCTGGTGCACGCATTTCCGGCTGGCGCCGGCGGCGCGGCGCGAGAGCAGCCGCGAACGCAACAAGGACCACATCAAGGCGCGCATCGAAGCCGGCCCGCCGCCCGGCCTGCTGGCCTTCGAGGATGGGAAGGCGGTTGGCTGGATGCAGATCGGACCGCGCGCCGACGTGCCCGAATGGAACAACAAGGGCAGGGGCTCGGCGCCGATTGATCCCGCCGACGCTTCCGATCCGGCCGTCTGGGCGATCTCCTGCTTTTTCATCCGCGCCAAGGCGCGGGGCCGGGGCATCACGCATCGCCTCGTCGAAGGCGGCATCGATTTCGCCCGCAGCAACGGAGCACGGCTTGTCGAGGCCTGCCCGATCGACCTGTCGCGCGATTCGCGATCGATCGGCCTGTTCGTGGGCTCGTCGGGGGTGTTCGAGAAAGCAGGGTTCGAGAGGCTGGTGGAACGCAAGGCGGGCCGCCCGCTGATGCGGCTGGTGCTGAAGCCGATTGCCTGACCGTCATCATCTTGCAGTTGTGATGGTATTTCCCTACCAGAAGCACGAAACGATTTTTGTCTTTTCGATCGAACGGAGACTTCCCGTGAACCGTATGTTGCCAATTGCCTTTACCGCGCTTCTGCTCAGCGCGCCCGCCTTCGGCCAGACCGTCGACAGCAAGGGCGCGAAGCAATTGTCCGATGACCTGTCCCGCTATGTCGGCAAACAGGCGCTCGACAAGGGCATCCTGAAGGTTTCGGTCGAAGGCGACGCCTACAAGGTCACGTTGGACATCAAGGCGCTTGCCGCGACGTTTCCCGAGCAGGGAAAGGTGAGATTGGACTTCGCGCCCTACGCCGTGCTGGTGAAGCCGCGCAGCGACGGGACCTGGGATGTCTCGATGGATTTTTCGCAAAGCGGATCTTTCGAGTTCAACGGGCCCGAGGGGCTGCAAAGCACGCAGTTTTCGATCAAGGACGGCAAGGGTTCCGGGGTCTATGATCCCAATCTGGCGGCCTTCATCAGCGGCGCCAGTTCGATGGCCGGCATGACGATGGCCTCGAAGGATGCCAAGCAGCAGATGGAGGCCAGCACGGGTGCCGGCACCGCGACGATCGCCGCCACCAAGGCTGCCAATGGCGGCGTCGATTTCACGATGTCGCAAAAAATTTCGAATTTCGCCGAGGCGATCAAACTGGACGATCCCGAGAACGGGCTGAATTTCCCGGTCACCATCAAGTCGCCGGAATTGTCGGTAGAAGCCAGCGGCAAGGGCGTGCAGACGAGGCCGCTGCTCGACCTCCTGGCATTTGCCGTGGCCAATGAGGACGAGAAGACGCTGAAGGCAAACCAGGCGGAGCTCAAGTCGCTTCTGCGCGCAGCGCTTCCGGTGTGGGAGCGCATCGACGGCACCTATGGCTTCAAGGATTTCGCAGTCGACAGCCCGATTGGCACTTTCGGCGCAACCCAGCTCAGCACCGCGTTCGGCAGCGACGGCGTTTCTCAGAGCGGCAAGGTCACCTACGGCATCAAGGCATCGGGGCTGACCGTGCCGCAGCAGCTTTTGCCTAGCTGGAGCGTTGCGTTGCTGCCCACCGATATCGACCTGAACTTCGGCGGTGCCAATATCGATCTCGACAGCATGGCGAAGAAGGCGATCGAAGCCTTTGATCTCAATCAGGATCCGCCGCTGTCGGCCGAGTTTGGCGACCAGCTCAAGGCCGACTTCCTGGCCAAGGCGCCGAAGGTCGTCATCGGCCACAGCGTTGTGAAGAACAAGGACATGGAGATCGCGCTGGAAGGCGAGATGACGAGCTTCGGGCAGAAACCCGACGCAAATCTCACTGTCGATGTCGCCGGCTTCGACAAGATCATGGCGCATCTGCAGGAAGCGGCAAAGGCGGAGCCGGAGGTCGGGCAGTATGTGCCTGTCGCTCTCATGGTCAAGGGTTTTGCCAAGACGCTGCCGGACGGCCGGCTGGAATGGGCCGTCAGCACCAAGGCCGACGGCTCGGTCACCGTCAACGGCGTCATGCTGAAGCCCGCCGATCCGGCGGTGGACGACAGCGTCGGCGACGGTGACGGCGCGGACGAAAGCAGCGGCGGCGACAATGGCGATGGCGCCAATGGTGGCGGCGGCGACAATGGCGGAGCCGGTGCGAAGCTGAATCCTTGAGGGTTCGGCTTTTCTGCAATTCCGGGAAAGCGCATGGCGCTTTTCCTGAGATTGCGTCTGACGTTTAGAGCCCCAGCGCGCCGGCGATCCTCGGCCCGGCTTCGTGCCAGTCCTGGACGACGATGACATCGTCCGGGACAGGCGGCAGGAAGGCGCGCAGCGAATTGTCGGCCATCAGGTGGAAGAGACTGGCGTCGGCGACGGATTCGCGCACAGACGCCAGATTGTGCGGCTGGTCGTCGACGAAGACCACAGGCCGGCCACTCTTGCCGCGCAGCCTGGCCACCGCCGGTCCCTTGGCCATCTCGGTGGTCAGCAGCGGATAGCTCAGCCCGAGCGCGTCGAGATGCGCGCGGCGCACGGCACGATGCCGGTGCGGCATGGCCGTCAGCATTATGATTTCCGCGCGGTTGCCAAGCCTTGCCAAGGTTTCCGCGGCGCCGTCGGTTATGCTTTGCCAATCGGCCTGGGTGTCGAAGAAATCGCCCAGAAGTGCCGTCACTTCTGGCTGTTCGATCAGACGGCCGCTGGCCGTTTCGGCAATGTTGCCGGTCAGCCGGAAGGACGCCAGCGTCAGGCCATAGCCGCGCGACTTCAAGAAATGCGGGAAGGGGCGAATGAATTCGAGCACGACGTCGTCGACGTCGAGCACCAGCAGCGGCCGGTCGTCCGCTGACAGTTCCTCGATCTGGCGCGCGGTCTCGGGATCATCGCTCATATGGAAAGCTCGTGGTTGTCGTCGCCGATCGGCAGTGCACGCAACGCCTTGCCGACGGCGGCCGGCGGCGTACCGGTTTCCTCGGCAAAGCGCATCAGGGTCGGCTCATGGGCAAGGATAAACTGCAGCACGCCAGCCAAAAAGCCCGGCTCGCCGGCGGCCTTGCGGATCGAATGCGCCTCTATGCCGGTGATCGCCAGAAAGCGCGGCAACAGCTCCGGATCAGAGGCGACGAAGCCCAGCGCCTTCACGGCAATGGTTTCAGCCTCTTCGCGCATTGACGCCGCGTTTGCCATCACTACCTTCGGTACGTGGAATGAGTCTCTTCCGCAGTAATGGCAAGATTTGCTTGCGGCAAGCCTTTACAGCGTCGCGCGCCGTTTGGACGCGCAGCGAGGCGAGGTGGAATTCGCGCTGCTTTGCAGCCCGGAGGTTTCCGTTTCGTCAATCATATTGCCGTATAGTGAAGCAGGGTTTGGTGCGTTCAACCGGGAGCGCATGACGGCCACCTTCGAGCGGAAGGACGGCCGGGACGGGATGTCGATGCCTAAGAAGGTTATGATCGTCGAGGACAATGAGCTCAACATGAAGCTCTTTCGGGACCTCATCGAAGCGAGCGGTTACGAGACGGTGCGCACCCGCAATGGTCTGGAGGCGCTCGACCTGGCACGTCAGCATCGGCCGGATCTCATCCTTATGGACATCCAGCTGCCCGAGGTGTCGGGGCTGGAAGTGACCAAATGGCTGAAGGAAGATGACGATCTGCACGTCATTCCGGTCATCGCCGTGACCGCCTTCGCCATGAAAGGCGATGAGGAACGCATCCGCCAGGGCGGCTGCGAGGCCTATATTTCGAAGCCGATCTCGGTGCCTCGTTTCATCGAAACCATCAAATCTTACCTGGGCGATGCCTGATGTCCCTTTCCAGCCGAGCCGGAGCGTTGTGAAATGACCGCGCGGATCCTCGTCGTCGACGACATCCCTGCCAATGTGAGGCTGCTGGAGGTCCGGCTGCTGGCCGAATATTTCGAGGTGCTGACGGCCACCAACGGGCCTGACGCCATCGAGACCTGTGAAAACGGCAAGGTCGATGTCGTGCTGCTCGACGTGATGATGCCCGACATGGACGGGTTCGAGGTCTGCCGTAGGCTGAAGAGCGATCCCGCGACGTCGCACATCCCGGTGGTGATGATCACCGCGCTCGACCAGGTTTCCGACCGCGTGCGCGGGCTCGAGGCCGGCGCCGACGATTTCCTGACCAAGCCGGTTAACGACCTGCAGCTGATGACGCGGGTCAAGAGCCTGGTCCGGTTGAAGTCTCTCACAGACGAACTCAGGCTACGGGCCTCGACGACGCGCAATATCGGCATCGAAGAGCTGCTCAGCCGCAATTTCGCGTCCGAGGACACGGCGCCGAAAGTGCTGTTGATCGACGAGCGCAAATCGTCTGTCGAGCGCATCCAGAAAATGCTGCTCGACCGTGCCGACCTCGATGTTATCGGCGACCCGCATGCCGGGTTCTTTCAAGCCGCCGAGACGTCCTATGAATGCGTGATGATCTCGACGGCCTTCGCCGATTTCGATCCGCTGCGGCTCTGCTCACAATTGCGCTCGCTCGACCGCACCCGTTTCGTGCCGATCATCCTTTTGGCGGAAGAGGGCGAGGAGGAGCGTATCATCCGCGGTCTCGAACTCGGCATCAACGATTATCTGATGCGGCCGATCGACCAGCAGGAGCTGACGGCGCGGCTGCGCACCCAGGTGCGCCGCAAGCGCTACAACGACCAATTGCGCGCCAGTGTCACCCAGACCATCGAGATGGCGGTGACCGACGGCCTGACCGGGCTGCACAACCGCCGCTACCTCGACAGCCATCTGCAGACGCTGTTCGACCGCGCCGTGGCGCGGCGCCGGCCGCTGTCGGTGATGATCACCGATCTCGACCGTTTCAAGTCGATCAATGATGCCTATGGCCATGATGGCGGCGACGAGGTGCTGCGGGAATTCGCGCGGCGGCTGCGCAAGAATGTCAGGGGTATCGACCTTGCTTGCCGGTTCGGCGGCGAGGAGTTCGTCGTGGTGATGCCCGACACCGATGGCGCCGTTGCCGAGAAAGTGGCCGAACGCATTCGCGCCGAAATCGCCCAGAAGCCTTTCGCCATCGGCGCCGACGGCAAGACGATCGAGGTTACCGTCAGCGTCGGCGTGTCGTCGGTGCTGAAGGGCGTGGATACGGTGGCGGCGCTGATGAAGCGCGCCGATCTCGCGCTCTACGAAGCCAAGAGCGGTGGCCGCAACCGCGTTGTAGCCAAGGCGGCGTGAGCATCCGCGACCGATTCCACGGTCAATCCAACAAGGTTAGCTATTTACCTTAATCCAAGCGATTCGCGAGCCTTGGTTAAGAAACTGTTGATTTTCATAAGCTCTTGCGTAAATGTGAAGGCCAAGACGAAGCCGGCACGAGAGTAGACAACCGGCTCGATCCCTAGAAATACCCCATGATGCTCAGGTCCGCCGCATCTCCTGGGTCCGTGGGGTCGGCCGGCCGGCGCTGGCACATAGTGGCCTCCTCGTACCGCTGCCAAACGCCGACCGGCCCCCTTCCTCCAAACAGAACATCAGAACTTCGTGCCAAGGCACGAAGGACTCTGATTTTTTTGCCTGTGAGCAATCTGGACTCCCGTCTTCGATCCGCGGCTGTCGGCCGGCCAAAGCGACCCGCGCGGGAGAGCACCCCTTCCATTCATACATATGGCGCACAAGGGGCTTGCGGCAAGACCCGGCTCCTCCCGTAAAAAACCCGCAGATCAGGCGCGAAAACGGGAGTGGCGATCAATGATTTCAGAGCATGCGGTGGTGATCGCCGGGGGCGGCCCGTCAGGATTGATGCTGGCGGGGGAACTCGCGCTGGCAGGGATTGATGTGGCCATTGTCGAGCGGCGGCTGGACCAGCAGCTGATCGGGTTGCGCGCGGGCGGCCTGCACGCGCGTACCATCGAAATTCTCGATCAGCGCGGAATCGCCGACCGGTTTGTCTCGCAGGGGCAGAGCTTCCCGACCGTCGGCTTCCACATGATCCGTTTGGATATCAGCGACTTTCCCAGCCGGCACAACTACCTGCTGGCGCTGCGTCAAAACCACATAGAGCGGATATTGGCCGACTGGATCAACGAGTTGGGGGTGCGGATCCATCGCGGACAGGACGTCACTGGTTTCGCGCAGGAGGATGGCGGCGTCGACGTGGAGCTGTCCGGTGGCCAACGGTTGCGGGCGCAATACCTCGTCGGCTGCGACGGAGGGCGCAGCACGATCCGCAAGGCGGCGGGCATTGAGTTCCCCGGATGGGATCCGACGATGAGTTGGATGATCGCCGAGGTCGAAATGTCTGGGGAGCCGGCATTGGGCTTTCGCAGCGACGCCTACGGAATTCATGCGATAGGCAAGATCGAGGAAAGCGGCCGGGTGGGTGTCGTGTTGACCGAGAGGCAGTTGACCATCGGCGGCGAACCGACGCTGGCCGATCTCAGCGAGGCGCTTGTCGCAGTCTATGGCACTGATTACGGGGTCCACAATCCGACCTGGATCTCCCGCTTTACCGACGTGACACGGCAGGCCGCCGCCTACCGCGACAGACGTGTCCTGCTGGCCGGTGACGCCGCGCACATCCATCCTCCGATGGGCGGGCAGGGGCTCAACATCGGCGTGCAGGACGCGGTCAATCTGGGGTGGAAGCTGGCCCAGGTGGTCAAGCTGATATCACCGGAAAGCCTTCTCGACAGCTATCACACCGAGCGTCATCCGATCGCCGTTCGCGTCCTGCGCAACGCGAAGGCACAGGTTGCGCTTCGTCGTATGGATGCCAGCACCAAGGCATTGAACGACACTTTTGCCGAGCTGCTTGGCATGGATGAGCCGCGCAAACGGATCGCCGCGGAGATGTCCGGTCTGGGCATCCACTACGATCTCGGTGTGGGACATCCACTGCTTGGGCGGCGAATGCCCGACCTCGACCTGGCCACGGCCAGCGGTCCAGTGCGGGTCTTCAGCTTGCTTCATGACGCCCGGCCGGTGCTTCTCAACCTGGGCGAACCAGGCAGGCTGGACATTGCGCCCTGGGCGGATCGGGTCCGGCAGATCGAGGCTGGATATGACGGCCCCTGGGAGCTGCCGGTTCTCGGGACGGTCGCCGCGCCCGCCGCCGTTTTGATCCGGCCCGATGGCTATGTGGCCTGGGTTGGGGTCGGAACCCAACAGGGGTTGGCCGAGGCGCTGACCATCTGGTTCGGGCCGCCCGCCAGTTAGCGGATAAGATGGAGGCGGGTCCACGCAATGTCCTGAAGCGCATCGCGTGGCAGCTTGCGACAAGGCAAAAGCCGACAGTTCTCCCGACAATCGATTGACAGGAGGTTTCATCTGTGCAGAAATTGGTTGGACCATTGGACCACTTGAATTCAGGAGGATTTGTGGACCAGAACAGCCTGCCACCCATTCAGACGACGGCGCGCGATGACGCCGTGCTGAAGGCGTTGGTGGGTTTTGTTCGCGCCGAGGCCTTGCAACCCGGCGACCGGCTTCCGACCGAACGCATCCTGGCCGAGCGGCTGAAGGTCAGCCGCAACACGGTGCGCGAGGCGCTGACGCGGTGGGAGGGGCTTGGCCTGGTTGAGCGCCGGCAAGGCAGCGGCACCTACCTCAAGGCGGCTGTTTCGCCCGACATGCTGCACATGCCGCTGACGCTGGCAGGCGGCAACGACTTCACCAGCCTGATGCATACGCTTGAAATTCGCCGCGCGCTGGAAGCGGAGGCCGCAGCCCTTTGTGCCGAACGCGCGAGCCCCGCGGACATTGCCGAAATCAAGCGCAAGCTCGACATCATGGAGCAGGCCTTCCGCACCCGTGACGGCATGTCGTCGGAAGAGGACTGGGAGTTCCATCAGGCGATCTACCGGGTCTCCGGCAATCCGCTGTTCGAGCAGATCATCGCCGCGATGCACGAACTGTTCCATCGCTTCTGGGAGCATCCGCTCGGCGTGCGCGATTTCGGCCACGCCAGCTTTCCCTATCACCGCACCATCTACGAATGCATTGCCGCGCGCGACCCGCAAGGCGCCCGTGCCGAGGCGCTCAAGCTGATCGCCACCGTCGAGGACGATCTCAAACGCGGTGCGGCCAAACTCAAACTTTCGAGCCAGACATGAACGAGCATCCGACCGGTTTCGATCACGACTATCTCGCCGAGGCGGCGACGCTTTTGGCGCATGACGAGCCGTTTCCGGGTGGCGCGGTGGTGCCGCCGATCTACCAGACCTCGCTGTTCACCTTCGCCAGCTATGCCGAAATGGCCGATACCTTTGCCGGCAAACGAAAGCAGCCGATCTATTCGCGCGGTGACAATCCGACGGTGATGGAGTTCGAGGCGCGCGTGGCCGCACTCGAGGGCGCCGAGGCCGCGCGCGGCTTTTCCAGCGGCATGGCGGCCATCAGCGCCACCGTGCTTGCCTTTGTCGGAGCGGGCGAGCGAATCGTGGCGGTCCGCAATTGCTACGGCGATGCCTACCGGCTGTTCGAGCGGCTTTTGCTGCGGCTCAACATCAAGGTCGACTATGTCGACGGCTCCGACCCGGATGCGGTGGCGGCGGCACTTCCGGGCGCCAAGCTGCTCTACCTGGAGAGCCCGACCTCGATGATCTTCGAACTCCAGGACATCGCGCATCTGACCCGGCTGGCGAAAGAGCAGGGCATTGTCACCACGATCGACAATTCCTGGGCGACGCCGGTGTTCCAGAAGCCGATCTCGCACGGCGTCGACCTGGTGCTGCATTCGGCCTCGAAATATCTCGGCGGCCACAGCGACACGGTCGCCGGCGTGGTGGCGGGCTCGGCCGCTCATATCAAGCATATCAACGAGCAGACCTATTCCTATCTCGGCGGCAAGCTGTCGCCATTCGAGGCCTGGTTGCTGCTGCGCGGCCTGCGCACGCTGCCGCTGCGCCTGCCGCACCACATGAAGAGCGGCCTCACCATCGCCGAACGGCTGAAGGCGCATGCCCATGTCGAGCGCGTCAACCATCCCGCCTATTCGAACCATCCCGGCAAGGCGACGTTGGCCGGCTATGCCGGACTGTTCTCCTTCGAGGTGACGGACGATATCGACATCCCGGTCTTTGTCGACGCGCTGAAATATCTCCGCATCGGCGTCAGCTGGGGCGGGCACGAAAGCCTGGTCGTGCCGGCCAAAGCGTCGCTGGAGCAGACGCCGGGACTGAATTCGATGGCGCGCTTCGGCGTCAGCCCCCGAACCATCCGCTTCAATGTCGGATTGGAAAGTGTCGAAGACCTCTGGGCCGACGTCGCTCAGGCCTTCGAAAAAGCCAGAAAATAACAAACGGGTTCAAAATGGGAGTCGTGAACATGAAAAAACTGACCGTCATGCTTGCCACCGTTGCGGGGCTGGCGATTTCCGCCGGGAGCGCGCTGGCCGATTCGACCCTGAAGATGGTCGAAGTCATCACCAGCCCGCCGCGCACCGAATTCCTGAAAAAGCAGATCGCCGAGTTCGAGGCCGCAAATCCCGGCGTCAAGGTCGAGCTGATCTCGCTGCCCTGGGGCCAGGCCTTCGAAAAGTTCCTGACCATGGTGCAGGCCGGCGACACGCCCGATGTGGTCGAGATGCCGGAACGCTGGATGGGCCTCTATGCCAACAATGCCCAGCTCGAGGATCTCGGTCCCTACATGGCCAAATGGGACGACGCCAAGACGCTGGGCGAGCGCGCCAAGCAGTTCGGCTCGACCGTCAACAACACCCAGTTCATGATCCCCTACGGCTACTATGTGAATGCGCTGTTCTGGAACAAGAAGCTGTTCAAGCAAGCCGGCCTCGACGGCCCGCCGGCGACGCTCGACGAGTTCGTCGCCGACTCCAAGAAGATCTCCGCCATTCCGGGCAAATACGGCTACTGCCTGCGCGGCGGACCCGGCGCCTTCAACGGCATGCACATGTTCATGAATATCGCCCAGGGCAAGGGCGGATACTTCAACGAGGACGGCACCTCGACCATCAATGAGGAGGGCTCGGTCAAGGGCCTACAGATGCTTGCCGACATGTACAAGGAAGGCCTGGCGCCGAAGGATGCGGTGAGCTGGGGCTTCAACGAAACCGTCACCGGTTTCTATTCCGGCACGTGCGCCATGCTCAACCAGGATCCGGACGCGCTGCTCGGCATCGCCGACAAGATGAGCGCCGACGACTTCGCCGTGGCACCACTGCCGGTCGGTCCGAGCGGCAAGTCCTATCCGACGCTCGGCTATGCCGGCTGGGCGATGTTCGCCAATTCGCAGCACAAGGACGATGCCTGGAAGCTGATGTCGACGCTTCTGTCGCCCAAGGACAATCTCGAATGGGCCAAGGAAGTCGGCGTGGTGCCGATCCACAACGGCGCCGACCAGGATCCGCATTTCAAGACCGAACAGTTCAAGGGCTGGTTCACCGAGCTCAGCGACACCTCCAAATATGAAATGGTGACGCCGCCGACGCATCTGGAAAACCTCGGCAATTTCGTCGACCAGGTGGCGATCAAGAATTTCCAGGAAGTGCTGCTTGGCCAAAAGACCGCGAAGGACGTCGCAGACCAGTGGGCCGCCTTCCTGACCAAGGAACAGCAGGACTGGCTGGCGAAGAACAAGAAATGATGCCTCCTCCTTCTCCCCGTTTTACGGGGAGAAGGTGTCACGAAGTGACGGATGAGGGGCGGCGCCATACGTCGACAGGTTCGCGCCGACCTCATCTGCCTGCCTGCATCTTCTCCCCGCCGAACGGGAAGAAGGACGCTGTTTTGCCTCCTGGCACCCATCCTCCACCGTAGAGCCCAATCGATGACCTACGCCGTGTCCGAAATCCGATCCGCCGGCAAGCCGCGACGAAAGCGGCTGTCGCACGCCGCCATCGAGCCCTGGCTCTATCTCAGCCCGGCGATCATCCTGCTGGTCGTGGTGCTTTTGGTGCCGCTGGTCATCGGCATCAGCTATTCCTTCCGCAAATTCTCGGCCTTCAAGTCGGAATATGTCGGGCTTGGCCAGTATCAGGCGATGCTGTCGGACCAGGTGCTGGGCCAGGCGCTGGTCAACACACTGTGGTGGACGGCTGCCAGCCTGTTCTTCCAGTTCTTCCTCGGCCTTGGCCTGGCGCTGCTGCTCGACAAGCCGTTCCGCGGCCGCAAGGCGGTGCAGGCGCTGGTGTTCCTGCCCTGGGCGGTGCCATCCTTCCTATCGGGCCTGACCTGGGCCTGGCTGTTCAATCCGATCATCGGGCCACTGCCGCACTGGTTGTTCGCGCTGGGGCTGAAGGCGGAACCGACCAATGTGCTCTCCGATCCTGCCACGGCGATGTGGGGGCCGATCGTCGCCAATGTCTGGTTCGGCATCCCGTTCTTCGCCATCACGCTGCTGGCGGCGCTGAAGTCCATCCCGTCGGAACTGCACGAGGCGGCGGCGATCGACGGCGCTTCGCCCTGGCAGCGCTTCACCAAGGTGACGCTGCCGTTCCTGGCGCCGACGATTGCCATCACTGTGATGCTGCGCACCATCTGGATCGCCACCTTCGCCGACCTCATCTTCGTCATGACCGAAGGCGGACCGGCCGGCTCGACCAACACGGTACCGGTCTACATCTATGTCAGCGCCTTCAAATCGCTGGACAAGGGCTATGCCTCGGCGGTGGCCGTGCTGCTGCTCGTCCTGCTGATTGCCTATGCGATCGCGCTGATCGGCATCCGCCGCTCCCTGGTGAGGCACGTCTGATGATCGCGGGACGCTCAACCTCACAACGGTTCTTCGGCGGCGTCGGTCTTTACGCGGCAATCGCAGCCTATGTGGTCTTCGCCCTGTTCCCGATCTACTGGACGCTGAAGATATCGGTCACGCCGGAACGGCTGCTCTACTCCGAAGGCATCACCTTCTGGCCGTCGCACATGACGCTGCAGAACTTCGTCACCGTGCTCGAGGCCACCGATTTCCCGCGCTATTTCCTCAATAGCGTCATCGTCTCGGTGTCGACGGCGGCCTTGGTGACAATCATCGCTACGCTCGCCGGCTACGCCATGTCGCGCTTCACCTTTCGCGGTAAGGCGGCGCTGGCCTTGATGCTGCTTTTGACCCAGACCTTCCCGCTGGTGATGGTCATTCCGCCGATCTACCGCGTGATGGGGCAGATCGGCCTGATCAACAGCCTGACGGGGCTGATCATCATCTACACCGCCTTCAACACCGCCTTCGCCACCTTCCTGATGCAGTCCTTCTTCGACGGCATCCCGAAGGATCTGGAAGAGGCCGCCATGATCGACGGCTGCACGCGTGCGCAGGCGATGCGCAAGGTGATCGTGCCGCTGACGCTGCCCGGCATGGGCGCGACGCTCGGCTTCGTCTTCACCGCCGCCTGGAGCGAGCTTTTGTTCGCACTGATGCTGATCTCCAGCGACGACCAGAAGACCTTCGCCGTCGGCCTGCTCACCTTCATCGGCAAGTTCGCCGTCGACTGGGGGCAGATGATGGCGGCGTCGATCCTGGCGCTGATCCCGGTCTGTATCTTCTTCGCCTTCCTGCAACGCTATCTCGTCACCGGCCTGACCGCCGGCGCCGTCAAAGGATAGATCGATGGCCTCTGTTACGCTCGAAAAAGTCCGCAAGGATTATGGCGCCGTCCGCGTCCTGCACGCGGTCGATCTTGAAATCGCCGACGGCGAGTTCGTCGTCCTGGTCGGGCCGTCCGGCTGCGGCAAGTCCACGCTTTTGCGCATGATCGCCGGGCTGGAGGAGGCTTCAGGCGGCGAGATCCGTATCGGCGAGCGGCTGGTCAATGATGTGGCACCCAAGGACCGCGATATCGCCATGGTGTTCCAGTCCTACGCGCTCTACCCGCATATGGATGTGTCGAAGAACATGGGCTTCAGCCTGCTTCTGAAGAAGGCGCAGAAGTCCACGATCGATGCACGGGTGGATGGCGCAGCCAAGCGGCTCGGGCTCGACACGTTCCTGCAACGCTTGCCGCGGCAATTGTCCGGCGGCCAGCGCCAGCGCGTTGCCATGGGCCGCGCCATCGTGCGTGACCCCAAGGTGTTCCTGTTCGACGAGCCGCTGTCCAACCTCGACGCCAAGCTGCGCGTGCATATGCGTGCCGAAATCAAGGCGCTGCACCAGCAGTTGAAGACCACCTCGGTCTACGTCACCCACGACCAGATCGAAGCGATGACCATGGCCGACCGGATCGTCGTCATGCATGATGGGCTGATCCAGCAGGTCGGCGCGCCGCTCGATCTCTATGATCGGCCGGCCAACATGTTCGTTGCCGGGTTCATCGGTTCCCCGGGCATGAATTTCCTGCCGGCAACCGTGGAGAAGGCCGGAAAGGTGGACGCGGTGCTTTCCGATGGCCAGAAGCTGCGGCTGCCGGATGGCCTGCCGCTCAAGGATGGCGACGCGATCACCATCGGCCTGCGGCCCGAACATATAAGGCTGGCCGATGACGGCGCGCTGCGGGGCGAGGTGGTGGTGGTGGAGCCGCTCGGGCTTTCGACGCAGTTCTACGTCAAACTGGCCAACCAGCAGCTCTGCGTCTTTGCCATGGGGCGGGCCGGCGTGAAGCCCGGCGACACCGTGCGGCTGGCGGCCGATCCGGCGGCGCTGCATCTCTTCGATCCGAAAAGCGGCGATCGCATCGGCTGAAGGAGCTTTTGGGCGGGGTTGAGGGAACCCAGCCCGCAGCTTCGGCAGTCGGTGCGCTGCAATTGCCGGGGGCAGGTACGCTGCTTCACCAGATTTACGAGGCTCCGTCGCTTCGAAAGGAGAAGCGGGGTTTTTCGTGCCGCCAAACCCGCGTATCGTGCGGGCTATTTGTTGCGCCACTTCGGCGGCCGACTTCTCGGGAAAGGCACGATCGTCAGAGGCGACTTCTGAAATTCCGCAGCCGCTATTTCTTCGATCATCACATCTAGCCTGGCGCGGATCCTCTGACTTGTTTCGTCCTCGCCGCACAGGCGGTTTTGTGCGCATTCCAACAGCTCGCGCGCCGCTGCAAAATCGCTTTGCATCGCAACACCCACTAGCCAACCCAACGCCGCATCGTCCTCCCACTTAGTTTAGGGATTGCTAATAGATGAATCGGCAATTTAAGGAATAGCGTCTCGTGGTTTAGCCATATTGGCTACCCGACGCGTTATGCTGGCCGTCACTTATCTTAACAAAAACACTGACTTAGATACGAAAACGCCGCCCGATGGGCGGCGTTTTGTTCGCAAAGGGAAAACCCAGATTACTTGATCTTGGTTTCCTTGAATTCGACGTGCTTCTTGGCGACCGGGTCGTACTTGCGGAACGACAGCTTGTCGGTCTTGGTACGGCTGTTCTTGCTGGTCACGTAGAAGAAACCGGTGTCGGCGGTCGACAGAAGCTTGATCTTGATGTTTGCGGCTTTGGCCATGGTATCAGTCCGTTTGTTCGTGGGGTTTTGGCCGCTGGAGCACGGGAAAACACCCGGACGCGGGAAACTTGGCGCGACACATAAAGAACGTGCCTGGAAAGTCAAGCCCGGCGGAGCTTTTCCGTCCCACCGGAACTGCCCCATGACCTCAAATCACGCGGTTTCTTTCTCCGGCGCCGCAATCTTTTTCCAGTCTCCAGTGGTGTTCCACCAGCGATTCGGATTGGCACGGTCGTCCAGCCCCTTGGAGCGGCTGGCGAGGATCGGCTGGATGCGGATCACCGGCTCCTGGTAGGAATGGGCCTGGAAAATCGCCTCGACGACACGGCTGGCCAATGCCTGGTCATCAGGCAATTCGAATGACACCTCGACCGTGCCCGGGCGGCGGCGCAATTCGGTCTCGGCGCCGGCCGCGGCCCCTTCAAGCGGCCTGTAACGCTCGATGCCGTGCGCCGACTGATAGGCGTTGCGGTCATATTTGCCCATCGCCAGCGGGGCGATCGCAACCACCGCGTCCATGATGCGGTCGATATCCGCCGCCGGTGCCTGGAAGGTCACAAGCAGCAGAAGCGTCATTCGCAGGGATGTGGTTTCAAAGCCGCTGTCGATCATGGGAGTGTCCTCAACTACCGATGTTTTAGGGACACTCTTTTACCGCGCGGCTGCTGACATGGTTCTGTCAGCAGCCTGCCGCGTGCGGGAACAGAATCGCTATCCGGGACGCTACAAAAGGATCTTGCGTACCAGCCTGAAGCAGACCAGGGCGATATAGGCGCCGAAGAAGAGGCCAAGCGACCAGCCGAAGCCGGAAGGCCCGAAACTGTCCATGCCGATGCCGATCGCCTGTGGGCCAAGCACCATGCCGACACCGTAGCACAGCACGAAGGCCGCGTTGGCCGACGCCAGTTCGTGGCCGGAGAGCTGCGAACCGAGATGGGCGAGGCCGATCGTGTACATGGCCGCGACGACACCGCCCCAGACGAACAAAAGCGCTGCCATCAAGTGCCAGTTCGCCGCAAAGAAGGGCATGAACAGCGTGCCGGCAAGGCCAACCGTGGCGCAGGCGAGCAGCAGATAGCGCCGGTCCGAAACGCGGTCGCTGATCATGCCGATCGGGATCTGCAGGAGCACATTGCCCAACCCGATCATGGTCAGCAGCAATGCGGCGTCGGCTTCGGAATAGCCGATGCGGTTGCCATAGACCGGGAACAGCGCGAAGCCGCCGGTCTCGACCGCGCCGAACACCAGCACGGCAAACGTCGCGGTCGGCACCAGCCAGATGTAGCGCAGGAAATTGCTGGTTTCGCCATCGGCGACGATGGAGGGGCTTTCGTTGCGCGCGGCCAGCACCGGTATCGCGGCCAGCGTGACCAGCGCGATGATGACGCCGAACGGCCTGAAGCCGGAACTGCCAAGATGGGCGAACAGCCATGGTCCGGCGGCAAAACCGAGCGACAGGACGGTGGCGTAGATGCCAAGAACAAGGCCGCGCCGGTGTGGCGGTGCCGACGTGCTGATCCAGAATTCAGACAGGATGAACAGCACCGTCAACGCGATATGCAGCACGATGCGCAGCGGGAACCACATCCAGAAATTGGGCGCGAAATGGAAGCCGACGAAGGCCAGCGCGCCGGTGGCGATCATGGCGATCATGGTCCAGGCGACGCCAAAGCGCATGGCGAGCGGCGTCGCCAGCGGCGCGCCGGCGATCGAGGCCAGGCCGGCGACGGCGGTGTTGAGGCCGATCATCGAAGCCGAGTGGCCGCGCGTTTCCAGGATGACGCTGAGCAGTGGCATGCCGAGGCCAATGGCGATGCCGACGACGCTGATCGACGAGATCGCCGCCACCATTGGCAGCCAGTGTACGCGTTCGTCGCCCTGTGGTTGGGTATCGACCGTCATGGGGTGCTGAATACTCTGTCTCGTTGATCTTACGCAATTCCAGACGGAAAACCGCGTCACACTCTTCCTGGAATTGCCCTACAGAAGTTCGCGGGTGAAGCGGTTGCGGACAAGCCGGTAGAACGGCACGGGACCGCCCGGACGCAGCAACGGATCATGGGCGAGGCGCTTTTCCAACTCGTCCAGGATCATTCGGGTGATGTCGGGTATGTCGGCTTCCCTGGCCTTGGCAAGCGGCAGCCAGACCAGTTCCTCGAGTTCATTGGTCGGACCGCCGCCCGGCAGTTCAACGGCGACGTCGCTGCGCCAGGCGCTGAAAAAACGCGTGTCGAAGCGGCGCACCCGGTTGGGCGGAGTGATAGCGCGCGCGATGAAGCGCAGCGTTTCGAGCGAAGGCCTTACGCCGTGTTCGACAAAACCTTGCCAGTCGCGCTTGTCGGTGGCAAAGGCGGCCCTCTCGCCGATGAGCAAACCGGCTTCCTCATAGGTCTCGCGAATTGCCGACAAGGCGACAGCGCGGGCTCGGGCGGCACTGGTGCGGCCGGGGCCTGCGAGCAGCTTCGCTTCCTCGTCGCGATGCAAAGCGGTGGCCGTCGCGATGCGGCTGTCGGCCGGATCGGTGCGGCCGCCGGGAAACACGAATTTTCCGGGCATGAAGGCGTGGCCGGCGTGACGGCGCCCCATCAGCACCAGCACCTCATCGCCCTTGCGGTCGAGAAGAATCAGGGTCGCGGCATCGCGCGGACGCAGGGGCCGGCCGCCATGTGCGGCAAGACCCTTGTCGAGCTTGTCGACATCCGCCTTGGTCATTGCTTCCATGCGCAGGGACCTAGCGGAAACTTCTTGCATGCGAAAGTGGCCTTAGCGATTGGCGTGTTGCGCCAGCGGCGCATCAGGCGCCGTGGTGGGAGCTCGCCCCATCCTTTTCGCCACCGAATCCGTGCATATAGAACGCCCATTGCAGTCCGATGACGGCGCCTTTGACAGGCTGCAGCAGGGCAACCGACAAGATGATGGTCAAGGGCACCCAGATGAGGATGTGCTGCCAGGTGGACAGCGTCGATGTCGCTTCGACGCCCATGAAGGCGCCGAGAACGATGTGGCCGACGATGACGATGACCAGGTAGGCCGGTAGGTCGTCGGCGCGATGGTGGTGGATTTCCTCGCCACAGACGCTGCAGGTCTCGACAGTCTTGGTGAAACCGCGAAACAGCTTGCCTTCGCCGCAGTTCGGGCAGCGGCCCAAAAGGCCGCGCTTCATCGCCGTCCACAAGGGGCGGGCAACCCGGCCCGTGTGATGTTCACCGCCGAAAACCTGTTCTTGTATCCCTAATTCCTTTGGCATTATCGTCTCCTGCCGCGCGAATCTGGTCGCGATTGCGACGCACGGGCGCGGCCCTTGGCCTTGTGGAACGACCTGGTGGAGCCTGGCAGGGGCTTCGGGTCGGTCAGCATCTCGAAGCGCATGGCGCCGGCCATCGGTGCCACCTCGACGAGCCGGACCTCGACATGGTCCGCGAGCTGGTAGCCTTTGCCCGTGCGTTCTCCGAAGAGCGAGCGAGCGGTTTCGTCGTATATATAGTAATCGCCGCCCAGAGTTGACACGGGGATGAAGCCATCGGCGCCATATTGCGGCAATTGGACAAATAGTCCTGATTTGGTGACGCCGGAGATGCGGGCGTCGAACCGGTCGTCGATGCGTTCGGCGAGATAGGCTGCAATCAGCCGGTCGACCGTGTCGCGCTCGGCCGCCATGGCACGCCGTTCCGTGCCGGAGATCAGGATCGCAACGTCTTCGAGACGAACTGCTTCGTCCTGTGTCAGTCCTCCCGGACCGAGGCCGAGTGCGGCAATAAGCCCGCGATGCACGATCAGATCGGCATAGCGGCGGATCGGCGAGGTAAAATGGGCGTAGCGCCTCAGGTTGAGGCCGAAATGGCCGATATTCCCGGGCGAATATTCGGCCTGGCTCTGCGAGCGCAGCACCACTTCGTTGACCAGTGCCTCATTGTCGGCGCCGCGCACGCGCTCGAGAATGCCGTTGAACTGGCTGGGCCGCATCTGCGCGCCGCGCGCCAGCGACAGGCCGAGCGTCTGCAGGAATTCGCGCAGCGATTCCTGCTTGGCGAGCGACGGCGCGTCGTGCACGCGGTAGACCAGCGCCTGCTTCTTCGCCTCCAGCGTCTCTGCGGCGGCGACATTGGCCTGGATCATGAATTCTTCGATGAGCTTATGGGCATCGAGGCGTTCCGGCACGATGACACGGTCGACCGTGCCATCCGGCTTGAGCATGATCTTACGCTCCGGCAGGTCGAGTTCGAGCGGCTGGCGGCCGGCGCGACCGCGCTTGAGGATCGCATAGGCATCCCAGAGCGGCTTCAGCACCGTGTCGAGGATCGGGCCGGTCTTGTCGTCGGGCACGCCGTCGATAGCCGTCTGCGCCTGCGGATAGGCGAGCTTCGCCGCCGACTTCATCATGATGCGGTGGAACGAGTGCCGGATCTTGTGGCCATCGGCGGAGAAGGTCATGCGCACGGCCAGCGCCGGGCGATCCTGGCCCTCGCGCAGCGAACAGAGGTCGTTCGAGATGCGCTCGGGCAGCATCGGCACGACGCGATCCGGGAAATAGACCGAATTGCCGCGCTTCAAGGCCTCGCGGTCCAGCGCCGTGCCATAGCGGACATAGGCTGCGACGTCGGCGATCGCCACGGTGGCGATCACGCCGCCCGGGTTTTTTTCGTCGGGATCGGGCGTCGCGAAGACCGCGTCGTCATGGTCCTTCGCGTCGGCCGGATCGATGGTGATCAGTGGCAGGTCGCGCCAGTCCTCACGGTGATCCAGCGTCGCCGGCTTGACGGCTTCGGATTCGGCGATGACATCGGCCGGGAAGATGTGCGGGATGTCGTGGGCGTGGATGGCGATCATCGAGACCGCTTTTTCGCTGGTCAGCGAGCCCAGCACATTGAGCACCTTGGCTCTCGGCAGCCCGTAGCGGGAAGCCCGCGCCGGCTCGACCTCGACCAGATCGCCATTCTCAGCGCCGTTCTGGAATTCCTTGTCGACGATCAGTTCGGGCTGGCGCCGTTCCACCGGTTCGATGCGGAAGGTGCCGTCCTTAAGCACGCGGAAGACGCCGAGGACGGCATCGGTGCGCTTCTCGAAGATCTTCATCACCCGGCCGGTGTAGGCGGGGCCGGACGGATCATCGGTCGGGAAGGTCTTGGCCAGGACGCGGTCGCCGATGCCTGGCGCCGGACCGTTGCCACTGCGCGAAACGCGGATCGAGACGACAGGTGGCTCGCCGGTGCTTACGGACTCCGCCGGGTGGGCCAGCAAAATGCCGTCGCCGTCACGGCCAAAGATGTCGAGCACGGCGACATGGGGCAGGGCGCCGACGCGGGCCAGCCGCTTGCGCTCCTTGGTGAGCACGCCTTCATCCTGCAAGTCGCGCAAAATATCTTTCAGCCAGATGCGGTCGTCGCCACGCAGCGCGAAAGCCTTGGCGATGTCGCGTTTTCCGGCACGATCGGGATTTTCGGCGATATAGCGCAGGATTTCGTCGCGCGAAGGCCGGTAGTCGTCCTTGACCTTGGCCCTCGTGTCGGCGGTGCGCGGATCGCCGTGGCTCCGTCCGGTGATCCTGCGCGCCACGCCGTCCTACCCTTTTTTCTTCGCCGCCGGCTTCTTGGCGGCTGTTTTCTTGGCTGCGGGCGCCTTGGCGGCTGCCGCCTTGCGGAACGGCTTCTTGCCGCCGCCGCCCTTGGCTTCCTTCTCGGCAATCAGCGCCAACGCATCCTCGATGGTCACCGATTGCGGATCCTTGCCCTTGGGCAGCGTGGCGTTGACCTTGCCGAAATTGACGTAAGGCCCGTATTTGCCGTCGCGCACGACGATCTTGCCGCCACCGTCCGGATGGTCGCCAAGCTCCTTCAGGGCCGCCGGCGTGCCGCCATTACGGCCGCCCTTGACCTTCGACTGCTTCTCGGCAATCACCGTGACGGCGCGGTTGAGGCCGATCGAGAACACATCCTCGATGCTGTCGAGATTGGCATAGGTGCCATCATGCAGCACGAACGGGCCGTAGCGGCCGAGCCCGGCCGAGATCATCTTGGACGTTTCAGGATGCTTGCCGATATCGCGCGGCAGCGCCAGCAACGCCAATGCTTTCTCATGGTCGATGGTCTCGGGCGTCCAACCCTTGGGCAGGCTCGAGCGCTTGGCGTCCTTACCGTCGCCGCGCTGGAGGTAGGGGCCGAAGCGACCCGAGCGCAGGGTGATTTCCTCGGCCGTGTAGGGATCCTTGCCGAGCACCTTGGTGCCGTCATCCCCGCCGCCATTCTCGCCATTCGGATTGGCGGCGTCGCCGAGCTGGCGGGTGAAGGAGCATTCGGGATAGTTCGAGCAGCCGACGAAGGCGCCGAACTTGCCGAGCTTCAGCGAGAGGTTGCCGGTGCCGCATTTCGGGCAGATGCGCGGGTTCGAGCCGTCTTCGCGCGCGGGGAACACCAGCGGCGCCAGTTCCTCGTTCAGTGCATCGAGCACGTCGGTGACGCGCAGTTCCTTGATGTCGGCGACGGCGCCGGAAAAATCCTTCCAGAAATCGCGCAGCACGTCCTTCCAGGCGAGCTTGCCGTCGGAAATCTCGTCGAGCTTTTCCTCCAGCGATGCCGTGAAGTCATATTCAACGTAGCGCTCGAAGAAGCTTTCGAGGAAAGCGGACAACAGGCGGCCCTTGGCCTGCGGCACCAGCCGGCGCTTGTCGATCGTGACATAGTCGCGGTCCTCGAGCGTCTTCAGGATTGCCGTATAGGTCGAAGGCCGGCCGATGCCGAGTTCTTCCAGCTTCTTGATCAGCGTGGCCTCGGAATAGCGCGGCGGCGGCTCGGTCGTGTGCTGGGTGGCGTTGATCGCCTGGCGGGCAAGCTGCTCGCCGGCGCGGATTTCCGGCAGACGGCGGTTTTCCTCGTCCTCCGCGTCGTCGTCCTTCTGATCGGTGTAGGCGGCGATGAAGCCGTCGAAGCGAACGACCGAACCGACAGCGCGAAGCTCGGCGGTGCGTGCACCGTTGACCGCCTCGATCTCGACTGTCGTGCGCTCGATCTCGGCCGGCTGCATCTGGCTGGCGATGGCGCGCTTCCAGATCAGCTCATAGAGCCGCATCTGGTCGGAATCGAGATATTGCCGAACCGATGCCGGGGTGCGCATGAAATCCGTCGGACGGATTGCCTCGTGCGCTTCCTGGGCATTCTTGGCCTTGGTCGTGTAGAAACGCGGCTTTTCCGGCAGATATTTCGGGCCGAATTCCTTGGCAATGGCGTCGCGGGCAGCGTCGATCGCCTCGGGCGCCATCTGGACGCCGTCGGTTCGCATATAGGTGATCAGGCCGGTCGTTTCGCCGCCGATCTCCATGCCTTCATAGAGCCGTTGCGCCACCTGCATGGTGCGGGTGGCGGAGAAACCGAGGCCCGATGAAGCGGCCTGCTGCAGCGTCGATGTGGTGAAGGGCGGGCCAGGGTTGCGCTTGGTCGGCTTGGCTTCCACCGACAACGCCTTGAAGGTCGCGCCCTCGAGCATCGCCTTGATGTCGTCGGCCTGCGCTTTGTTGGCAATGTCGAGCTTTTGCAGCTTCTTGCGCTCGAAGGCGGTCAGCCGCGCTTCGAAAGTCTCGTTTCGCGGCGTGCCGAGGATGGCGGCGATCTGCCAATATTCCTCGCGGATGAAGCGTTCGATCTCGGATTCACGGTCGCAGACCAGGCGCAAGGCCACGGACTGGACGCGGCCGGCCGAGCGGGCGCCGGGCAGTTTGCGCCACAGCACCGGCGACAGCGTGAAGCCGACGAGATAGTCCAGCGCCCGGCGGGCAAGATAGGCATCGACCAGCGGCGCGTCGATCTGGCGCGGATTGGCCATGGCCTCCAGCACCGACGATTTGGTGATGGCGTTGAAGACGACGCGGCTGACCGGCTTGTCCTTCAGCGCACGCTTCTGCTTCAACACTTCCAGCACATGCCAGGAAATGGCCTCGCCTTCGCGATCCGGGTCGGTGGCGAGGATCAGGCCGTCGGCATCCTTGACCGCCTTGGCGATGTCGGCGAGCCGCTTGCCCGAGGCGGTGTCGACCGCCCAGGACATGGCGAAGTCTTCATCCGGGCGCACCGAGCCGTCCTTGGCCGGCAAATCGCGGACATGGCCGAACGAGGCCAGAACCTTATAGTTCTTGCCGAGGTATTTGTTGATAGTCTTCGCCTTGGCCGGCGATTCGACGACGACGACGTCCATGAGGTCTCATATCAGCTGTGATGCGGCAGAAGAATTCCGCTGCGCGCGACGAAATCTCGTTCTATTTGCCGCTCACATGGCCGCGCTTTTGCATCCGGTCAAGGGGAAGCGCCCAAATTGCGGAGCTGTCCGCAGCAATACACTCTTAGAGTGTATGGAGAAAATCACAGATTTTGGCTTGGAGGGATGACGTCCCCCGCTCGGTGCAAACGGCCCGATTCATTTTTCGCCGAGTCGCGGAGAAGGTGGCTTGCGTACGATGCCGGGACGACGAGGGGAAGGCCGCCTGACGCTGGCCGCCGGCTGCATGGAGGAATGCCCGGCGACCAGCCTTGTCCCGCCGGCAGGCGGGCAATGGTATCGAGGATCAATCGGCTTTGGCGGTATGCCAGACGCCAGCGACGCCATCGCCGCTCACATCTCCGGCTTTCTTGTCCTTGATGAATGTGTAAAGCGGCTTCCCGTCATAGGCCCACATCTTGGTGCCGTCGGTACGGTCGACGATTGTCCATCCTTCCGAAGTCTTCGCGCCGGCCTCCGCCTTCAGCGGTGGCCAGTTGGCGGCACATTTGTCGTAGCAGTTCGACTTGCCTTTCTCATCCTTGTCATAGGTATAGAGCGTCATACCCTTGGCATCGGTGAAGATCTTGGTGCCGCCTACATCGGCCTCCTTCCAGGCGTCGGCGGCAAAGGATGCGGCGGTGCTGAGAAGCAGCGCGGCCAGCCCTATGGTTATGGTTTTCATGGAAATCTCCCTGGCTGATATTGGAGACGCGCGGGAAATCGCGGCCTCTTTGATATCAACGTCGCATGCCGGCGCTTTCGTCCCCATGTCCGTATGCCGCTGAATTTCCACACAATGGTGATTGGCAGACATGCCCGGCCGTCGCTATATCCGCCGGGGAGCGTTTGGAGTTTTGGAATGGCATTGGACATCGGCTATGTCAGCGCCGTCGGGGCGGGAGCCATCTCGTTCCTGTCGCCTTGCGTGCTGCCGCTGGTGCCGCCCTATCTCTGCTACATGGCAGGCGTGTCGGTCGACGATTTTCGCGGCAATGCCGGTGTCACGGCCCGCGAAGGCACACGCGGCGCGCTGCTCTATTCCTCGATCGCCTTTGTGCTCGGCTTCTCGACGGTGTTCGTGGCGCTCGGCGCCGGCGCCTCGACCATCGGCCGGCTGTTGCGCGTCTGGCAGGAGCCGCTGGCGATGGGCGCCGGCGTATTGATCATCCTGATGGGCCTGAATTTCCTCGGCATATTGCGCATTCCGCTGCTGTCGCGCGAGGCGCGCTTCCAGTCGCAAGGCAAGCCGGCCAGTGCCGTCGCCGCCTATGTCATGGGGCTGGCCTTCGCCTTCGGCTGGACGCCCTGTATCGGTCCGGTGCTGGGGCCGATCCTGACGCTGGCCGGCGGGCGCGAAACGGTGGGCGAGGGCGCGCTGCTGCTCGCCGCATATTCGCTCGGGCTGGGCATCCCCTTCCTGATCGCGGCGCTATTTTCCGGCGCCTTCATGCGCTTCCTCGGCAAATTCCGCGTCCATCTCGGCCGCGTCGAAAAGGCGATCGGCGCGCTGCTGGTGGTCGCCGGCGTGTTTTTCCTCACCGGCGGCGTGCAGACCGTGTCCTACTGGCTGCTGGAGAATTTCCCGGTGCTGGGCCGGCTGGGGTAGATCGCCAATGCCGCTATTGCTGTTAGGATCGAGCTGTGGACTAACTGATTAAGAGTCGGCGGCTCCGTCATCTCACCGGAATTTAACCGCATTGGTGCAGCATGGCGCCACTGCTATCCTGTGTTGATTCCCAACCCTTTTCCTATGGTTGTTCGCCTATGAGCCAGAGATCCTGCCTGTCCGTCATTCTCGCCGCCGGCGAAGGCACGCGCATGAAGAGCGCGCTGCCGAAGGTGCTGCACCAGATCGCAGGCCTGCCGATGGTCGCCCATGTGGTCAAGGCGGCCGACGCCGCAGGTGCCAGCAGCGATGCGATCGTCATCGGCCATGGTGCGGAAGAGATGCGCAAGGCGGTGGCGAAGTTCTCGCCCAAGGCCGAAACCTTCGTGCAGGAAGCGCGCTTGGGTACGGCGCATGCTGTTCTTGCCGCACGTGAAGCGATATCAAGGGGTTATGACGACATCCTGGTGATGTTCGGCGACACGCCGCTGATCGATGCGGAAGCGCTGAACTTGGCGCGGCTGAAACTCGCCGAAGGCGCGGCCGTCGCGGTGATCGGCTTCCGTCCGCCTCTTCCAAACGGCTACGGCCGGCTGGTCGAAAAAGGTGGCAAACTGATTGCCATCCGCGAGGAAAAGGACTGTTCCGAGGCGGAAAAGAAGATCGGTTTTTGCAATGCCGGCATGATGGCGGTGGCCGGCGCCCATGCGCTGAAACTGCTCGACGCGGTAGGCAACAAGAACGCCAAGGGCGAATATTATCTCACCGACATCGTCGAGATCGCCGGTGCGCAGGGCCTTGATGTCGTCGCCACCGAGGCCAGTTTCGAGAATGCGCTCGGCATCAACAACCGCGCCGAACTGGCCCAGGCCGAAGGCATCTGGCAGGCGCGCCGCCGTCAGGAGGCGATGCTGTCGGGCGTGACGCTGATCGCGCCGGAGACCGTGTATTTCTCGCACGACACCGAGATCGGCGCCGACACCATCGTCGAGCCGAATGTCTGGTTCGGCCCGGGCGTGAAGATCGCCGGCGGCGCCAAGATCCATGCCTTCAGCCATATCGAAGGCGCAACCATTGCCGCGAACTGCGATGTCGGTCCGTTCGCGCGGTTGCGGCCGGGAGCCGATCTTCGGAACAAAGCCAAGGTCGGCAATTTCTGCGAGGTCAAGCAGGCTGTCATCGAGGAGGGCGCCAAGGTCAACCATCTGACCTATATCGGCGATGCCCGCGTCGGCGCGGGGCGCCAATATCGGCGCCGGCACCATTACCTGCAATTATGACGGCTATTCGAAATTCTTCACCGATATCGGCGAGGGCGCCTTCGTCGGCTCGAACTCCTCGCTGGTGGCGCCTGTTTCGATCGGCAAGGGCGGCTACATTGCCTCGGGCAGCGTCATCACCGAAAGCGTGCCCGACGACGCGCTGGCCTTCGGCCGCGCCCGCCAGAAGACGATCCCCGGAAAGGGCAAGGAATTGCGCCAGCGCTTTGCCTCGGCCGCGGCGGCGAAGAAGAAGGCGGCTGGCGCCGATCACTAGTCTAGCGGTCAGCCGGCGGCTTTACTTCCGCCGAAGCAATCGAAAAACCGACCAATTGCAGTAACCGGATTGCAAGAGCGGTCTGGCATGGTGCATGCGTGGAGAAACGTCCGTTACACCGGACGAAATGCAATGTGACTTTCGCGGTAGGCCGGCCATCCCTAAATAGCGCTGGTTTTCCACGGGGAATCGGGGGCTGTCTACATGTGCGGTATCGTTGGAATCGTCGGCCATTCGCAGGTTGCGCCGCTCATCGTCGATGCGCTGAAGCGGCTGGAATATCGCGGCTATGACTCGGCCGGTGTGGCCACCATCGAACATGGTCAGCTCGCCCGCCGCCGCGCCGAAGGCAAGCTGATCAACCTCGAACGCCGGCTCAAGGAGGAGCCGCTCGACGGCACGATCGGCATCGGCCACACACGCTGGGCCACCCATGGCGTGCCCAACGAGACCAATGCGCATCCGCATTTTTCCGACGGCGTCGCCATCGTCCACAACGGCATCATCGAGAACTTTGCCGAGCTGCGCGACGAACTGGTCCGCGATGGCTATGCCTTCTCCTCGCAGACCGACACCGAGGTCGTGGCGCATCTGGTGGCGCGCGAGCTGGCCAAGGGGCTGAAGCCGGTCGAGGCGGCGCACCAGGCGCTGAGGCGGCTGGAAGGCGCCTTTGCGCTGGCCATCATGTTCAAGGGCGATGAGGACCTGATCGTCGGCGCCCGCAACGGCCCGCCGCTGGCCGTCGGCCATGGCGACGGCGAGATGTTCCTGGGCTCCGATGCCATTGCGCTGGCGCCATTCACCAATTCGATCACCTATCTCGAGGACGGCGACTGGGCGGTGGTGCGCCGCGACAGCGTCGCCATCTTCGACATCGACGGCAGACAAGTCGAGCGCAAGCGCCAGCAGTCGCTGTCGACCTCCTTCATGGTCGACAAGGGCAACCGCCGGCATTTCATGGAGAAGGAAATCCATGAACAGCCCGAGGTGATCTCGCACACGCTGGCGCATTATGTCGACTTCGTCTCCGGCGTCTCCAAGCCGCTCGACCTGCCGTTCGACTTCGCCAAGATCGGCCGGCTGGCGATTTCGGCCTGCGGCACCGCCTATCTCGCCGGCCTGATCGGCAAATACTGGTTCGAGCGCTATGCGCGGCTGCCGGTCGACATCGATGTCGCCTCGGAGTTCCGCTATCGCGAGATGCCGCTGTCGGCCAATGACGCCGCCTTCTTCATCTCGCAGTCGGGCGAGACCGCCGACACGCTGGCCTCGCTGCGTTATTGCCGCAAGGCCGGCATGAAGATCGGCGCCGTCGTCAATGTTCGCGAATCGACCATGGCGCGCGAATCCGACGTCGTGCTGCCGACACTGGCCGGCCCCGAGATCGGCGTCGCCTCGACCAAGGCTTTCACCTGCCAGCTGTCGGTGCTGGCCTCGCTTGCGGTGCGCGCCGGCGTGGCGCGCGGGGTGATTTCGAAGGAACAGGAAAAGACCCTGGTGCGCGCGCTTTCGGAAGCGCCGCGCTATGCCAACCAGGTGCTCAAGCTCGAAGAGCAGATCGAGCGGATCGCGCGCGAACTGTCACGCTACAAGGACGTGCTCTATCTCGGCCGCGACACCAATTTCCCGCTGGCCATGGAAGGCGCGCTGAAACTCAAGGAAATCTCCTACATCCATGCCGAGGGCTATGCGGCGGGCGAATTGAAGCATGGGCCGATCGCGCTGATCGACGAGAACATGCCGGTCATCGTCATTGCGCCGCATGACCGCATTTTCGAAAAGACCGTGTCGAACATGCAGGAAGTGGCGGCGCGCGGCGGCAAGATCATCCTGATCACCGACAGCAAAGGGGCGGCGCAGGTGAGCGTCAAGACGATGGAGACGATCATCCTGCCCGACGTACCCGAAATCATCTCGCCGATCATCTATGCGCTGCCGATCCAGATGCTGGCCTATTTCGCCGCCGTGTTCATGGGCACCGACGTCGACCAGCCCCGAAATCTGGCGAAATCCGTGACGGTGGAGTAGGGGCCTTAACAGGCGCTCTTTAAAAACTTCGCAGTTCCAAACGGCGTCCCGGTTCACTAATGTTGCGCTGCAACCCGCGCCCGGTGAACCATGTCCGATGCTCCCAAGACCTCCGGCATGACCCGGCTGAGGAACTATTTCCTCACGGGCTTCGTCGTCTGCGCGCCGCTGGCCATCACCGCCTATATCGCCTGGTCGTTCATCGGCTGGGTCGATTCCTGGGTGAAGCCCTATATTCCGGCGCGTTACAGTCCCGACACCTATCTGCCGTTCCCTGTTCCGGGGTTCGGGCTGATCGTCGCGCTGATCCTGATCACGCTGATCGGTTTCCTCACCGCCAACATCGTCGGCCGCGCCATTGTCGGTTTCGGCGAGCGCCTGCTTGGCCGCATGCCGCTGGTGCGCGGCATCTATGGCTCGCTGAAGCAGATCTTCGAGACCGTGCTGTCGAACAAGGGCGACATGTTCCGCCAGGTCGGGCTGGTCGAATATCCGCGCAAGGGCGTGTGGTCGCTGGTCTTCGTCGCCAGCGAGAAGGAAACCGAGATCAACGAGAAACTTGACCAGGAAGGCGACCCGCTGATCGCCGTGTTCATGCCCTGCACGCCGAACCCGACGACCGGGTTCCTGATGTATGTGCTGAAGTCGGACATCGTGCTGCTCGACATGACGATCGAGGACGGCGCCAAGCTGATTGTCTCGGCCGGGCTGGTGGCGCCGGAGGTGAAAAGCAAGATGGTGACGCTGAATGGCGAGCCGATCAACGGAACGGTCGCCAATCCGCCGCTGGGGCCTCATCCGGCGCGCAAGAGCCGCACGGCCTCGTCGCGGCCGAACAAATAGAGCAGCAGGCGCAGCGCCTCGCCGCGGCCGGATTGCAATTCCGGGTCGCGTGACAGGATAAGCCTTGCATCGTCGCGGGCTGCCTCCAGGAGATCGGCATGCGCCTCGATGCGCGCCACCTGGAACCCCGGTGTGCCGGACTGGCGGGTGCCCAACAGCTCGCCTTCGCCGCGCAATTTCAGGTCTTCCTCGGCGATCAAGAAGCCGTCCTCGGTCTCGCGCATCACCGACAGCCGGCGTTTTGCGGTCTCGCCGAGCGGATCCTTGTAGAGCAGCACGCAAGAGGAGGGCTTGTCGCCGCGCCCGACCCGTCCGCGTAGCTGGTGCAGCTGTGCAAGGCCGAAACGCTCGGCATGTTCGATGACCATGACGGTAGCGTCGGGCACGTCGACGCCGACCTCGATGACCGTGGTGGCGATCAGGATGCGGGTTTCGCCCTCCTTGAAGGCGCGCATCGCCTCGTCTTTCTCGGCGCCCTTCATGCGGCCGTGGACAAGGCCGATGCGGTCGCCGAACAGCGGCTTCAGCGAGGCAAAGCGATCCTCGGCCGACATCAGCTTGATCTCTTCGGACTCCTCGACCAGCGGGCAGATCCAGTAGATTTTCTGGCCGCCGGCGACGGCGTCCTGCATGCGGGCGACCAGTTCGTCGAGCCGTTCCAGCGGCAGCGTGACGGTGCGGATCGGCTGGCGACCGGCCGGCTTTTCCGTCAGCTTGGAGACATCCATGTCGCCGAAGGCGGTCAGCACCAGCGTGCGCGGGATCGGGGTGGCCGTCATCACCAGCATGTCGGGCGCATCGCCCTTGGCGGTGATGGCAAGCCGCTGATGGACGCCGAAACGATGCTGCTCGTCGATGACGGCCAGCACCAGATCGTGGAAGGTAACCGTCTCCTGGAACAGCGCGTGGGTGCCGACGACGATGTCGATCTCGCCGCTTGCCAGGCCGGCCAGTGTTTCGGTGCGTTCGCGGCCCTTTTCGCGGCCGGTGAGTATGGCGATGCGCAGCCCGACTCTGGCGGCGAGCGGCGCGATCGTCGCCAGATGTTGGCGCGCCAGGATTTCGGTCGGTGCCATCAGTGCCGCTTGGCCGCCGGCCTCGACGGCGCGCGCCATGGCAAGCAGCGCGACCACCGTCTTGCCTGAGCCGACATCGCCCTGCAGCAGCCGCAGCATGCGCTCGGGGTCGGCAAGGTCGGCATTGATTTCGGCCAGCGCGAATTCCTGGCTTGCGGTCAGCGAATAGGGAAGGGCTGCGCGCAGTTTCTCGACGATGCGGCCGTCGCCGACCAGGGGGCGGCCGGACAGGCGGCGGATCTTTGCCCGCACCAGCGCCAGCGAGACCTGGCCCGCCAGCAACTCGTCATAGGCAAGACGCCGCCAGGCCGCGCCGTCGATGGAAACGTCGATGGGATCGGCCGGATTGTGGATGCGGGTAAGCGCGTCGGCAAAGGTGGGAAAGGTGTGCCGGCGCATGAAGGCGCCGTCCTGCCACTCCGGAAATTCGGGCAGGCGCGCCAGCGCCTGGCCGATCGCGCGGCGCAGCACCTTGCCCGAGAGCCCTGCGGTGAGCGGGTAGACCGGTTCGACCAGCGGCAGGTTCTCTGCTTCGCTGGCCAGCGCGATATGGTCGGGGTGGACCATGGTCGGACGGCCGTTGAACCATTCCATGCGGCCCGAGACCACGACATGCTCGCCCACGGGCATTGCCTTTTCGAGATAGGCGGCGTGCGCATGAAAGAAGGTCAGGCCGATCTCGCCGGTATCGTCGTGGGCAAAGACCCTGTAAGGCACCGACCGGTTGCCGCGCGGCGGCGGCTGGTGACGGTCGATGCGCACGTCGAGGGTCACGATCTGGCCTTCCGCGGAACCGGCGATGCCCGGCCGGCTGCGGCGGTCGATGACGGTGTGCGGCAGCACAAACAGAAGGTCGCCCGCGCGGGCCGCTCGATCACCAAGATCCGCCGTGACGACCTTCTCGATCAGCGCGCCGACCTTGGGTCCGACGCCGGCAAGCGAAGTGATCGGAACAAACAGCGGATCGAGGATGGAAGGACGCATGATGTCAGCTTATGTCGCGACGGCCACAGCGCAAGGCTGACAGCCCCTTCTATCCACGCTATATGCGCCGCAGCAAGTGAGGATGCGCCACAATGACCGGAACGAAACGATCAAGCGAGGGGCTGGACGCCCACCGCCGCAAGCTGTTGTTCCGCTCGTGGCACCGCGGCATGCGCGAGATGGATCTCATTCTCGGCACCTTCGCCGACGCCGAGATCGGCGCCTTGACGGCTGAGGAAATCGAACAATATGAGAGGCTCCTCGACATTTCCGACACCAAATTCCTGCCGCTGATCACCGGTGAACGCCCGATCCCGGCGGATATCGATTGTCCTGTCCTGCAAAAGATCCTGGCGTCCCGCCGGACCATGACTTTCTGAACAAAAGCAATTCCAGGAAAAGTGCGAAGCGGTTTTCCCCACAGGAATTGCGACAAACAAAGACCGTGATTTGATGAGCCTCATTCCCACCATTGGTCTGCCGAAAGGCCGTGCCGGCCAGTTCATCGTCGATGGTGTCGCCGATGGATACGAGGCGTTTGCACTGGTGCAGGCCGCATTCGAGATCGCGCCCCACAAGCCGGTGCTGTTCGTGGCGCGCGACGGCCAGCGCCTGCCTGTTATCATCGAGGCACTGGCCTTTGCCGCGCCCGGACTGCCGGTGCTGGAACTGCCGGCCTGGGACTGTCTGCCCTACGATCGCGTCTCGCCCGGCTCGGATGCCGCCGCCAAGCGCCTCGACGCGCTGACGGCCATGATCGCGCTGGCGAAGAAGCCGCATCGCGCCGTCATCCTCACCACCGCCAATGCGCTGCTGCAGCGCATTCCGCCGGCTGATCTGGTCGAGGCACAGACCTTTCATGCCAGGCCCGGCAACCAGATCGACATGAACGCGCTGATTGCGCGGCTGGAAACGTCCGGCTTCGAGCGGGTGCCGACAGTTCGCGGCATCGGCGAGTTCGCGGTGCGCGGCGGCATTCTCGACCTTTTCGCGCCCGGCTGGACCGAGGCGCTCAGGCTCGATTTCTTCGGCGACACGCTGGAATCGATCCGCGTCTTCGATGCCGCCACCCAGCGCACCACCGGCCAGCGCAAGTCGATGGCGCTGCAGGCGATGAGCGAAGTGGCGCTGACGCCTGAAACCATCAGCCGCTTCCGCCGCTCCTATATCGAAGCCTTTGGCGCGCCGCAGCGCGACGACGGGCTCTACGCGGCAGTCAGTGAGGGCAGGCGGTTTGCCGGCATGGAGCATTGGCTGCCGTTCTTCTATGAGCGGCTGGAGACGGTGTTCGACTATCTGCCGGATACGCCTGTGGTTTTCGACCATCTGGCGCATGAGGCGCTGGCCGAGCGCCACACACTGATCCTCGATCACTATGAAGCGCGCAAAAAGCAGGCCGATGCTGCGCTGAAGGATGCCGTGCCCTACAAGCCGGTGGCACCGGATCTGCTCTACCTCTCGCCGGAGAACCTGATCGCCTCGCTCGGTCCACGCGAAGCGATCGACTTCACGCCCTTCGACGCGCCCGATGCCGGCGCGAAAAAGGTCTATCACGCCGGCTCGCGCCATGGCCGCAGCTTCGTCGAGGAGCGCGCCGATCCAAATATCAACGTCTTCGATGTCGTCGTCAGGCATATCGCCGACGAGCGCGCGGCACGTCGGCGTATTGTCATCGCCGGCTGGACAGAGGGTTCGCTCGACCGGCTTGGCCAGATTCTCACCGAGCATCATCTGGGCAATCTCAAGCAGGTCGAGACGCTGGCGCAAGCCGAACAGCTCGAGCCGGGGCAGGCGGCATTGGCCGTGCTGCCGCTTGAATCCGGCTTCGAGACCGAAAAACTGGTCGTCGTCGCCGAACAGGATATTTTGGGCGACCGGCTGATCCGGCGTTCCAAGCGCAAGAAGCGCGCCTCCGACTTCATCGCGGAGGCCTCTGCGCTGTCGGCCGGCGATATCGTCGTCCACACTGACCATGGCATTGGCCGCTTCATCGGCCTGCGCACCATCGAGGCGGTCGGCGCGCCGCATGACTGCCTGGAAATCCACTATGCCGGCGATGACCGGCTGTTCCTGCCGGTCGAAAACATCGAGCTTCTGTCGCGTTATGGCTCCGACTCCGCCGAGGCGACGCTGGACAAGCTGGGTGGCGGCGCTTGGCAGTCGCGCAAGGCCAAGCTGAAGCGGCGCCTGCTCGACATGGCCGGGCAGCTGATCCGTATCGCCGCCGAGCGGCAGATGCGCGCCGCGCCGGCGCTGGTGCCGGCCGAAGGTCTCTATGACGAATTCGCCGCGCGTTTCCCCTATGAGGAAACCGACGACCAGCAGACGGCCATCGACTCGGTCAGGGATGACCTCGGCGCCGGCAAGCCGATGGACCGGCTGATCTGCGGCGATGTCGGCTTCGGCAAGACCGAAGTGGCACTGCGCGCCGCCTTCATCGCGGCGATGGAAGGGTTCCAGGTCGCGGTCGTGGTGCCGACGACGCTGTTGTCACGCCAGCATTTCAAGACCTTTTCCCAGCGCTTCTCGGGCCTTCCCGTCCGCGTCGCGCAGGCCTCGCGGCTGGTCGGTGCCAAGGAACTGGCGGAGACGAAGAAGGCTCTGGCCGAGGGCCAGGTCGACATCGTTGTCGGCACCCATGCGCTGCTCGGCTCCTCGATCTCGTTCAAGAATCTCGGCCTGCTGATCATCGACGAGGAGCAGCACTTTGGCGTCAAGCACAAGGAACGGCTGAAGGATCTGAAGACCGATGTCCATGTGCTGACGCTGTCGGCGACGCCGATCCCGCGTACGCTGCAACTGGCGCTGACGGGCGTGCGCGAACTGTCGCTGATCGCCACGCCGCCGGTCGACCGCATGGCGGTGCGCACCTTCATCTCGCCTTTCGATCCGTTGGTCATTCGCGAGACGCTGCTTCGCGAGCGTTATCGTGGCGGACACTCCTTCTATGTCGTCCCGCGCATCAGCGATCTCTCGGAAATCCATGATTTCCTGAAAGAATCGGTGCCCGAACTGAAAGTGGCTGTGGCCCACGGCCAGATGCCGCCGGGCGAACTCGACGACATCATGAACGCCTTCTATGATGGGCAATACGATGTGCTTCTGTCGACCACCATCGTCGAATCCGGCCTCGACATCCCGACCGCCAACACGCTGATCATCCATCGCGCCGACATGTTCGGCCTCTCGCAGCTCTATCAGTTGCGCGGCCGCGTCGGCCGCTCCAAGGTGCGCGCCTACGCGCTGTTCACGCTGCCGGCCAACCGCAAACTGACTGACGCGGCCGAGCGCCGGCTGAAAGTGCTGCAGTCGCTCGACACGCTGGGCGCCGGCTTCCAGCTCGCCAGCCACGATCTCGATATAAGGGGCGCCGGTAATCTCTTGGGCGAAGAGCAGTCCGGCCATATCAAGGAGGTCGGCTTCGAGCTCTACCAGCAGATGCTGGAAGAGGCCGTAGCCGAGGTGAAGGATTCCGGCGAGGTCCAGGATGGCGGCTGGTCGCCGCAGATCGCCGTCGGCACGGCGGTGATGATCCCGGAAAGCTATGTGCCGGACCTGCAGCTCAGGCTGGCGCTTTACCGCCGCCTCGGCGACCTCGAAAACACCGAGGAGATCGACGCTTTCGGCGCCGAACTGATCGACCGTTTCGGCCCGCTGCCGGACGAGGTGAAGCATCTCTTGAAGATCGTCTTCATCAAGGCACTCTGCCGCAAAGCCAATGTCGAGAAGCTCGATGCGGGCCCGAAGGGCGTCGTCATTCATTTCCGCAAGCGCGAGTTCTCCAACCCGGTCGGCCTGGTCAAGTTCATCGGCGAGCAGGGTTCGCTGGCCAAGATCCGCCCCGACCACAGCGTCGTCTTCACTCGCGATTGGCCGACCGCCGAGAAGCGGCTGGCGGGCTCGGCGGTGGTCATGACGCAACTGGCGCGCCTTGTTGAGAAGGCTGTTTAGCCCACCCGACCCATTCGCCAGTGCTGAAATTCCGGTCTAGAATAGGAAATCGGCTTCGTGTATGGAGCCGCCAACCCATATAGGGGCGGAAAAGGCGGGCGAGGGTGCTCGCCGGAAAGAGTGTTGGGTGCAGCGATGACGAAATGGTCGCCGAATTCGTGGAGAGCAAAGCCGATCAAGCAGGTTCCTGCCTATCCGGACCTTGCCGCGCTGAAGAACACCGAAGCTCAGCTCGCCACCTTTCCGCCGCTGGTCTTTGCCGGTGAAGCGCGCAAGCTGACGAAGCAACTCGCGGCGGTCGCTGCCGGTGAGGCGTTCCTGCTCCAGGGCGGCGATTGCGCCGAAAGCTTTGCCGAACACGGCGCCGACAACATCCGCGACTTCTTCCGGGTCTTCCTGCAGATGTCGGTCGTCTTGACCTTCGCCGGCGCACAGCCCGTGGTGAAGGTCGGTCGCGTTGCCGGCCAGTTCGCCAAGCCGCGTTCGTCCGACAATGAGACCAAGGGCGAGGTGACGCTGCCGAGCTATCGCGGCGACATCATCAACGGCATCGAATTCGACGCCAAGTCCCGTATTCCCGATCCTGCCCGCCAGGAAATGGCGTACCGCCAGTCGGCGGCGACGCTCAACCTTCTGCGCGCCTTCGCCCAGGGCGGTTATGCCAGCCTGGAGAACGTGCATCGCTGGATGCTCGGCTTCGTCGCTGACAGCCCGCAGGGCGAAAAGTACGAGTCGCTCGCCAACCGCATCACCGAGACGATGGACTTCATGAAGGCCGTCGGCATCACCTCGGAGACCAATTACGCGCTGCGCGAGACCGATTTCTACACCAGCCATGAAGCGCTGCTGCTTGGCTATGAGGAAGCTCTGACCCGCGTCGATTCGACCTCCGGCGATTGGTATGCCACGTCAGGCCACATGATCTGGATCGGCGACCGCACACGTCAGCCCGATCATGCCCATGTCGAGTATTGCCGCGGCATCAAGAACCCGCTCGGCCTGAAATGCGGCCCGTCGCTGACCGCTGACGGCTTGCTGGAGCTGATCGACCTGCTCAACCCCGAGAACGAGCCCGGCCGGCTGACGCTGATCGCCCGCTTCGGCTCCGACAAGGTCGCCGACCATCTGCCGAAGCTGGTGCGGGCGGTGCAGAAGGAAGGCCGCAGCGTGGTCTGGTCGTCGGACCCGATGCATGGCAACACGATCGAAGCCGCCGGTTACAAGACGCGGCCGTTCGACCGCATCCTGAAGGAGGTGCAGACCTTCTTCGAGGTGCACCGCGCCGAAGGCACGCATCCGGGCGGCATCCATGTCGAGATGACCGGCAAGAACGTCACCGAATGCACGGGTGGTGCGCGCGCCATCACGGCCGAGGAATTGCAGGACCGCTACCACACGCATTGCGACCCGCGCCTCAATGCCGATCAGGCGATCGAGCTGGCCTTCCTGGTGTCGGATCTCCTGAAGAAAAGCCATCCGGTGCAGCACAAGCAGGCCGTCAACGGCTGATCCTGCCGATCCCAAACGACCAACATGCGAAGGCGCCTGAGAAATCCGGCGCCTTTTCTTGTTCCGGGACGATGTTGTCCAGGCGGTCGTCGCGTCAAACCTTACGAAAATTTATGCTGACGCGACCTGTGCAAAACAAGATTGAGGTGAAGGTTCGCCGTCGACCCAATCATCGCTGGCCAGGATTCGACGAATGGCAATGGAAGACGCTACCCAGGAGCACCTCGAGAACGCCGAGCATGCCGAACATGCCGCGCATGAGGGCAATCCCTTTCTGACCACGGTCTCCGTCACAATAGCGGTGTTGGCGGTTCTCGCCGCGACGGTCGGCAGCTTCGAGTCGCTCGAAACCGCGGAGGCGATAAACGACAAGAGCGAGGCGGCCTATCTCCAGAACAAGGCCAGCGATCAGTGGAGTTTCTTCCAGGCAAAGAGCATCAAGAAGAACAGCTATGAGATCGCGGCGGCGACGGGTGGCCCAGGAACCGACCAATTTCAGGCCGCCGCGAAGCGCAATGAAGCCGATGGTGCAGAGATCCAGGCCAAGGCGACCGAATTTGAAAAGCAGGTCGACGAAAAGCTGCGCGATAGCGACGTGCGCGAACGCCGTCATCATGTCCTGACGCTGGCGGTGACGCTGCTGCACATCTCGATCGCCGTCGCGACGCTCTCCATCATCACCCGTGGCAAGCGCTGGCCGTGGATCGGCTCGCTGGCGCTGGGGAGCTATGGCGGAAAATGGGTGATGACGGTTTGAGAAGGGCGGCGTATCGAGGCGGGTGATTGAAGCCTGCCAGAACCTCTCAAGGAGAGCGATACGCCATGAACGAGACTATCAACATTGTTCGCCTTCGTCAGCCCGACGAGATCGATGATCCCCTGACGGATGTGCTCCGCACCGGCGCGCGCAAATTGCTGGCGCAGGCGATCGAGATGGAGGCCGAAGCGTTTCTTGCCGAGATGCGGGATCTGAAGCTGCCGGACGGACGTGAGCGGCTGGTCCGGCACGGTCGCGGCCCGGAGCGGAGCATCCAGACGGGGATCGGGCCGGTGCCCGTCAGCCGGGTGAAGGTCCGGGACCGCGGCGCGACCGGCGAAGCGGACCGGGTCCGGTTTTCCTCATCGATCCTACCCAAATGGGCGCGTCGGACGCGAAGTCTGGACGCGCTGCTTCCCGTTCTTTACCTGCGCGGCGTTTCGACGGGCGACTTTCAGGAAGCTCTGGCAGCCCTGCTCGGCAAGGAGGCAGCGAACCTCTCACCCTCGGTGATCACGCGGCTGACGGCAGAGTGGACCACCGAATACGAGCGTTGGCAAAAGCGCGATCTTTCGGCGCGCCATTATGTCTATGTGTGGGCGGACGGGGTCTATCTCCAGGCGCGCATGGAAGACCATGCCGAATGCATGCTGGTGCTGATCGGCGCCACGCCTGAGGGCAAAAAAGAACTCGTCGGCTTCCAGACAGGGATTCGTGAGAGTGCGCAGAGCTGGCGCGAGCTGCTGGTCGACGTGAAGCGTCGTGGCCTGCAAATCGCGCCCGATCTTGCCGTCGGCGACGGCGCGCTTGGCTTCTGGAGCGCGCTCGATGAGGTCCTTCCCGGCACCAAGCACCAGCGGTGCTGGGTGCACAAGACAGCCAACGTGCTCAACAAGGTGCCGAACTCAATGCAGGCCGGCATGAAGACAGATCTGCGCGAAATCTTTTCCGCCCCGAACCGAGCCTCAGCCGAGACGGCGATTGCCGTCTTTGTCGAGAAATATGATGCGAAATACGGCAAGGCGGTCGACTGCCTGACCAAAGATCAGAATGCCTTGCTGGCGTTCTACGATTTCCCCGCCGAACATTGGGATCATCTGCGGACATCGAATCCCATCGAGAGCGTTTTTGCCACCGTTCGCCATCGCACGGTGCGCACGAAAGGCTCCCTATCATCGAAGACCGCAAGGCTGATGGTCTTCAAACTGGTCATGGCCGCCGCCAGGACATGGCGACGATTGAAAGGACAAAATCAGTTGCCGAAACTCATCGCAGGTGCCAGATTCCAAGATGGAATCGAGGTCATCGAATTGAAGCCGCAGAGCGCCGCTTGATCAGCCTCGTCACCCAAATTCCAGCATAGCTCGGCGCTGGGCGCCCTGGGTGTGATCGCGGCCGGCTTCGCCTATCTCTGAATTCGTCTATGTCTGATTGAGCCGGCCGGGCATCGCCATCCAATTGGAAAGAGGCCCGCATTGCCTGTCGACGGCGACTGGCGTCAGTCCTTCTTGTAGAGCAGCCAGCTCTTGCCGGCGCGGCCGGCCATCGTCGAATGTTTGGTGACGCGGTTGCGGCCGCTCACTTTCGAACGGTAGAGCGCCCGGTCGGCCTTGGTGTAGAGGTCCTCCGGGCCTTCGGCCTCGGATGCCATGCAGATGCCCATCGAGACGGTCACCGTGCCGTAATTCATGCCGGTCTGGCTGCTGGTGAACGGCGTCTGCTCGATCAGGGCGCGAATGCGCTCGGCGATCTCGTAGGTGGCGTCTTCGCTGGCACCCTCGACGATCAGCGCAAACTCCTCGCCGCCGGTGCGGGCGACGAACATGTCGCCGCGAATGCTGGTCTGGAAAATCTCGGCGATGATCTGGATGATCTTGTCGCCGACAGGATGGCCGTAGCGGTCATTGATGTCCTTGAACCGATCGATGTCGGCAAGGATCAAGGCGTTGAACAGGATGCCCTTGTTGCTGGTGTAGATCCGGGTGATTTCCTTGTCGAAGGCGCGGCGGTTCCAGATTTGGGTCAACGGATCCGTATCGGCCAGCCGCTTGTATTCCTCGAGCTTCGACTTGACGCTTTCGAGTTCGGCCGTCTTGTCGCTAAGCGTCGAAGCGATCTGCTTGCCGTGATCGATCGTCGAATTGGTGGCAACGGCCATGGCGTTGGCGATTTTTTGCAGAAGATCCTGCGAGAGCAGGCTGCGGCCACTCAGGCCATTCGATGTCTCGTCGAGGATCCTGCCGTATTTTTCGATGTGGCTGCGTTCGCTCCGCAAAAGCGCCGCGACCTCCTCGAGTTCCCGGGCGATGACGTCCCGCGCATGCTCGACGATGCCGGGGCCGTGGTTCTGGGCAAAGAAGGCGCGTCCGATCTGATCCAGTTCGTCCTGCGTCGGCCGGCTGCTCAGCGACACGACGGCGAGACTGAGTTCGCGGTTGGTGCCGCTCAATGCCTCGTAGAAGATTTCGTAGTTGCGCGGCAGGCCGAGGACGCCAAGCTGGCGCATGGTGGCAACAACCGTGGCTGCGATGTCGGTGCTTCGTTCGGTTGTGGCGGCTGCCGGCTGCATGTCTGATCCACTCTTCCCCTCGGATCCCGGCGCGGAATTTGCGGGTTCCATTGATCGCCGACCTGGGGAGCGCGACCTGATCGTCCAGAACATCTTGCGAAGAGACGCGTCCCCACCCGCCATCTTCGCTTGGCGTGACCATAGATGCGGTGGCGCTAAAGTTTCCTTAATCCGCACGACTTCCACAGGTTTTTCGCTACCTGTGGCTGTAGAAGCATAAATTTTGTACCACCATCGCGGGACAGAGCCCAGTTTTGAAGGCTTTGACTTCGAAATCCGGGCGTTGTGCTGATGGAAATGAAACTGAATTTCGAATCCGTCATGCCAATCGATGTCGCATTTGCTTGCGCGCAACCACCGCAAAGCTGGAATCCTGGCAACGATGTTGGGCGAGGTTTCTCCAGGGAGTGCCGAAATGAGTGACAGTCACCAGGGATCATGCCTGTGCGGCGCGGTCCGCTTCCGGACAAGGGGAGCATTGCGCGGCGTCGTCTACTGTCATTGCTCGCAATGCAGGAAGCAAAGCGGGCATTTCTATGCCGCGACCAACGTCGCCGACGCCGACATCGTTATCGAAGGCACGGAAAGCATCACATGGTATGAAGCGTCCGCTTTCGCCGGGCGCGGCTTCTGCAGGACATGCGGGTCCGTGCTTTTCTGGAAGCCAAGGGCTCAAGACTATATTTCGGTCATGGCGGGAGCGTTCGACAAGCCGACAGGTCTCAAGGGCGACTGTCATATCTTTGTTGGTGACAAGGGCGACTATTATTCGATCGACGACGGGCTGCCGCAGTTTGAAAAGTCGACGCCTTCGATAGCGGTCGCTGGATGAATTTTGGACGAGACGCCTTATTCCCTTGATCGGGCCGTTGCTTTATCTCGTGCCGATAACTCGGAATGAGGTTTGGGCATGCAGCGGCTGATCGACGCTTTTTTCAATTCGGTGCGGGCGTTTCGCAAGCTGGCCGCCAGCGAGAAGGCTTTCCAGCAGGAACTGATGCTGCTGGTGCTCGCCCTGCCGGCGGCGTGGTTCGTTTCGGTCTCCTGGCGCGGTTATGCCCTGCTGATCGGGGCGGTGCTGTTGCTGATCATGGTCGAGGTGCTGAACACCGGCATCGAGGCGGCCTGCGATGCCTTCAGCCGGGAGTTCAATGTCGACATCCAACTGGCCAAGGATTGCGGCTCGCTGGCGGTGCTGATCTCGGTGATCATCGTCGCCGGCGTCTGGGGCATTGCGCTCATCGAGCGGCTCACCGGCTTTCCGATCTGACCTTCCGAGTGAGGCCGGCGGCATCACTGCTCCCGGCGACGTTCCCGCTTGGCGATGTGGCGGGCGACAAGCCAGGCCAGCACGGCCACGGTGAGGCCAATGCCGAGCCCGATGAACAGCCGCTCGTGGCGCATCAGCGCCTGGCCAACGAAATGCTCGGCGCCGAGCCCGAAGACATAGCCGATCGTACTGAACAGCACCGCCCAGATCGTCGATGAGATGGCGTTGAGAATGACGAAGCGGGGTGCTGCTATGGTCGACAGGCCGGCCGCGATGCCACCGACCAGGCGCATGCCGTAGACATAGCGATTCGACAGCACGAAGATGTTGGGATGGGTGTTGAGCAGACGGTAGGCGCGGCGGAAGCCCGGCCGCCTGCGCAACCTGACGACATGGCGGTTGTCGGCGAAACTTCTGCCCAGGATGAAGAAGCAGGTGTCGCCGGCGAAGGCGCCGAGCGCTGCCGCGACAATGGCATGCCACAGCACGAAAACATTCTGGTGGGCGAAGAAACCGCCGAGGATGGCAGCACTTTCCCCTTCGGCGACGCAGCCGAGAAAGACGGCAAGCAGTCCATATTGTTCGATGAAATGATGGATCGCTTCGGTCATGGGGCCGACTGCTGCCGCGCCAGACTCTCGTCGATGCGCTTGACCGCTTCCGCCAGCCGCACGATCTCGTCGCGCATGCCGATGATCTGGCTGTGGCGCAGTTCATCGAGTTTCTCGTGCAGCGCCATGATCTCGATCTCGGCCTTCAGATTGACCTCGTAATCGTGGGCGGCGTCGATGCGGTCGCGTTCGGTCTGGCGGTTCTGCGCCATCATGATCACCGGCGCCTGCAAGGCGGCGACCATCGACAGCACCAGATTGAGGAAGATGAACGGGTAGGGGTCGAAGGCATCGCGCGTCAGAAGCCAGACATTGCCAACTGTCCAGACAATCAGGAAAGCGATGAAGCCCATGATGAAGGACCAGGAGCCGCCGATGCGGGCGATCGTATCGGCAAGGCGGTCGCCAAAGGTCTGGTGAAAAGCGACCGCCTTGTTGGTGTCCCTGGAGATCGTGGTGCGCTCGAGCGTCGATAGCAGCACCCGGCTCTCCAACTTGCTGAGGCCGTCCGGCCGTCGCTTGAGCCAGCGGTTCGCCAGGTCGTCGATTGTCTTGTACATGGCCGTCTCCGTCGTCGGTGGAGATAGACGTAGAGGCTGCCGCCTCTCGCGGGAAGTGTTACATTCAAGCCAACAGCGAGGGACCCATGGCCGATTTCCAGAAAATTCGCCTGCGCGCGGCAAAACGCAAGGGCGGCGAAGCGGAGCTTGCAACGCTGCTCGGGCCAGTGCCCGACAATGCCGCGGTCGCCGATATCCCGGACGATCGCATTCTCTCGACCATGGCCGAGCGGATCTTTGCCGCCGGTTTCGTCTGGCGCGTCATCGAGCAGAAATGGCCCGGTTTCGAAGAGGCGTTTCTGCGCTTCGAGCCGAAGCGGCTGTTGTTCCAGCCTGACGATTTCTGGCACGATCTGGCTTCCGATCAGCGCATCGTGCGCAACCCGCAGAAAATCAAATCCGTCCGCGACAACGCTGCCTTCGTCGAACGCGTGTCGAAGGAGCATGGCGGCTTCGGCGAATTCCTCGCCAATTGGCCTGCCGACGACCAGATCGGACTGATGGCCTATCTCGGCAAGCATGGCAGCCGACTGGGCGGCAATACAGGCCAGTATTTCCTTCGCTGGCTGGGCTGGGACGCCTTCGTCATCTCGGCCGATATGGCGGCAGCGCTTCGTGACGCCGGCCTCGACATCGCCGAAAGCCCGACCTCGAAGAAGGATCTCGACAAGATCCAGGCCCAGATCAATCAATGGGTGGCGGACACAGGCCTGCCGCGCCGGCACATTTCGCGCATCCTGGCGATGTCGATCGGCGAGAACCATTCTCCGCAGTCGTTGCGCGAATATATGGGCGACGACTGATCGACGGTCTCGACACGATTGACCACGTCAATCGGTCCGACACGATTGACCATGTCAATCGGTCCGGGGTTGGTCCAAGCGAACGCCATTGCGAGGCGAATTTTGCCGCGCTAAGTCAGCAGGCATGACCAAGAAGCCCGACATACTGCGCATCGCGATCGCCCAGCTCAACCCGACCGTCGGCGATGTCGCCGGCAATCTCGCCAAGGCCCGCGAGGCGAGGGCGGATGCCGCGCGCCAGGGCGCCGATCTCGTGCTCTACACAGAGCTTTTCCTTGCCGGTTATCCCCCGGAGGATCTGGTGCTGAAGCCGGCCTTCCTGAAGGCCTGCGAAAAGGCGGCGCAGGAGTTTGCCGCCGATACGTCGGATGGCGGCCCCGGCGTCATCATCGGCACGCCGCTGAAGCGTAAGAGCGGTACGCACAATTCGATCATCGTCGCCGACGCCGGCAAGATCATCGCCGAACGCTACAAGCTCGACCTGCCGAATTATGGCGAGTTCGACGAGAAGCGCGTGTTCCAGGTTGGACCCGAGATCCAGGGACCGGTCAATTTCCGTGGCGTGCGCATCGGCATTCCGATTTGCGAGGATATCTGGGGCGATGTCGGCATCTGCGAATCGCTGGCGGAAAGCGGGGCGGAAATCCTGCTGGTGCCGAACGGCTCGCCTTACTATCGCGCCAAGATCGATGTCCGCCACCAGGTGGTCATCCGTCAGGTCATCGAATGCGGGCTGCCGATCACCTATGCCAATCAGCTTGGCGGCCAGGATGAGCTGATCTTCGACGGCGCATCGTTTGCCATCGGCGCCGACAAGACATTGGCTTTCCAGATGAGCCAGTTCGAGGAAGCGGTCGACGTCATCACGTGGAAGCGCGGGGAGGACGGCTGGGTCTGCTCGGAAGGGCCGATGTCGAAGATCCCCGAGCGGGAGGAGGCCGACTATCGCGCCTGCATGCTGGGCCTGCGCGACTACGTCAACAAGAACGGCTTCAAGAATGTGGTGCTCGGCCTGTCCGGCGGCATCGATTCGGCGATCTGCGCGGCCCTTGCCGTCGACGCGCTCGGGGAAGAGCGGCTGCGCGCGGTGATGATGCCCTACCGCTACACCTCGAAGGATTCGCTCAAGGACGCCGAGGATTGCGCCCGCGCGCTCGGCTGCCGCTATGACATCGTGCCGATCTTCGAGCCGGTCGAAGGTTTCCTGCATGCGCTGACGCAGCTCTTCGAGGGCACCAAGGAAGGCATCACCGAGGAAAACCTGCAGAGCCGCGCGCGCGGCACCATCCTGATGGCGATTTCCAACAAGTTCGGCTCGATGGTGGTCACGACAGGCAACAAGAGCGAGATGTCGGTCGGCTATGCCACGCTCTATGGCGACATGAACGGCGGCTTCAATCCAATCAAGGACCTCTACAAGATGCAGGTCTACGCGCTGTCGCGCTGGCGCAACAGCCATGTGCCGCCGGGCGCGCTCGGGCCATCGGGCGAGGTCATCCCGAAGAATATTATCGACAAGGCGCCGTCGGCGGAGTTGCGCGAGAACCAGACCGACCAGGATTCGCTGCCGCCCTATCCGGTGCTGGACGACATTCTCGAATGCCTGGTCGAGAATGAGATGGGCGTCGACGATATCGTCGCGCGCGGCCATGACCGGGCGACGGTGACGCGCATCGAACACCTGCTCTACATCGCCGAATACAAGCGCCGGCAGGCGGCACCGGGTGTGAAGATCACCCGGAAGAATTTCGGCCGCGACCGCCGCTATCCCATCACCAACCGTTTCAGGGATCGTGGGTAAGCGTTCGTCCGTTGGGCGAAATAGACGGTACCGCGAGGATGCAACATGCCGGACTGTGAGATCAGCTTTGACCTCGCGCGGATCGATTTCCGTGCGACCTCCGACCTGTTGATGGCGAGCTATTGGGGGGCTGGACGCAGCGATGAGTTTCATCGCCGGGCCTTCGCCAATTCGTTCTGCGCGGCCGCCTACATCGATGGCAAGCAGGTCGGTTTCGGCAGGGCAATCACGGACCGCACGGTGTTCGCCTATCTCGCCGACATCATCGTCTGGCCGCAGAATCGCGGGCAGGGCATCGGCCAGCGGCTGGTGCAGGCACTCATCGATCATCCCGAGCTCGGTAACGTCTCGCACTGGAGCCTGTCGACCGGTGATGCGCATGGGGTCTACGAAAAGCTGGGCTTCAAGGCATCGACCGACGGTCGATACATGCGCTTGGACCGCATGCCCCAGTGATCGGCGCGGCGAACGGCTTCTGCCACCGTTGTTGCAAAATAATCGCAGTGGTTGGACCAGATATGCTTTTGGACAGAGCCCGTCTTGGCGATGCATCAGAGCGTCTCTATAAGGACCACTCCGCGATTCACTTGCGGGAGGTCCGAATGGCAGTATTTAAGATGGTAATGCGAGGCCGCGAAGCCTAGGTCTCATCCGGCGCCCCGCGAAGGTCCGTCCTTCGCATTGGAGCCGGTTTGAGCACAGGCTTTTGCCGATGCCGGTCGCCGCCCGACTACGGGCGTAACGCCAAAATATGCCACTCCGCTTCTGGGCAATCATTCGCCCCTTGCGCGGCTTCTTCAATTTTCGACCTTACTGGGATCGGGCTCGTTTGCGCCCGAATGACATCATGGCTCGTTTCAAGATCGATTTGCGCGCGAGCGCCTTTCGTAGCGTTCTTGGTTTCACGCTTACCCATTGGCGGCGCCAGCCCTGGCGGCTTTCGCTGATCATGGGTGGTTTCCTGCTGTCGACGCTGTCCGACGTCCTGACGCCGCTCTATTCCGGCCGGCTGGTCGACGCCGTCGCCAGCAGCGCCGGCGCGGACGCCATTGCCTGGAATGCCGCGATGACGGCGTTTTCGATCTTGATGGCGCTCGCCTTGACGGGCGTCGTGCTGCGGAACCTGGCGTTCATGGGCATCGTCGAACTGACGCTGAAGATGATGGCCGACATCGCCGCCGATGCCTTCCATCGCGTCCAGCGCTTTTCCACCGACTGGCACGCCAACTCGTTTGCCGGCTCGACCGTGCGCAAGGTGACGCGCGGCATGTGGGCGCTCGACCTGCTCAACGACACCATCCTGATCGCGCTGCTGCCGTCGGTGGTCATGCTCGTCGGCTCGACGCTGCTGCTTGGCTGGTTCTGGCCGCTGATGGGTGTGGTCGTCGCCGCCGGCTCGGTGCTGTTCATCATGGTGACGGCGATGCTGTCGCTTGGCTATGTCGCGCCGGCGGCCAGGCTCGCCAATACCTGGGACACGCGTCTTGGCGGTTCGCTTGCCGACGCTGTCAGCTGCAACGCCGTGGTCAAGGGCTTTGGCGCCGAGGAGCGCGAAGAGCGCCGCCTCGCCAGGGTTGTCGCCAAATGGCGGGCGCGCACGCGGCGCACCTGGGTGCGCGGCACCGTCAACGGCACCACGCAAGGGGCGCTGCTGCTGGTCATTCGCGCCGCTGTGATCGGCCTGTCGCTGCTCTTGTGGTCGTGGGGGCAGGCGAGCGCCGGCGACGTCGCCTTCGTGCTGACCTCGTTCTTCGTGCTGCAGGGCTATCTCAGGGATATCGGCACGCATATCCGCAATTTGCAGCGTTCGATCAACGACATGGAGGAACTGGTCGATTTCCAGTCCGAACCGCTCGGCATCGAGGACCGGCCCGGCGCCAGGCCGATCCGGATCACGCAAGGGTCGATCAGCTTTGACAAGGTCACTTTTCACTACGGCAATCACCGGTCGCCGCTCTATCGCGACTTTTCGGTTGATATCGCGCCGGGTGAACGCGTCGGGCTCGTCGGTCACTCCGGTTCGGGCAAGACGACCTTCGTCAAGCTGATCCAGCGGCTCTATGACGTCAATGCGGGCAAGATCCTGATCGACGGCCAGGACATCTCGCAGGTGGCGCAGGCGTCGCTGCGCGGGCAGATCGCCATCGTCCAGCAGGAGCCGATCCTGTTCCATCGCTCGCTGGCCGAAAACATCGCTTATGCTAGGCCGAGCGCGACCCAGGAGGAGATCGAGCATGCTGCGAAGCTGGCGAGCGCGCATGACTTCATCACCAGCCTGCCGAAGGGATATGGCACGCTGGTCGGCGAGCGCGGCGTGAAATTGTCGGGCGGCGAGCGGCAGCGCGTGGCGATCGCGCGCGCCTTCCTGGCCGATGCGCGCATCCTGATCCTGGACGAGGCGACGTCGAGCCTCGATTCGGAATCGGAGGTGCTGATCCAGCAGGCGATGGAGCGGCTGATGGTCGGGCGCACCACGCTGGTCATCGCCCACCGGCTGTCGACGGTGCGGGCGCTCGACAGGCTGCTGGTCTTCGATCGCGGCAACATTGTCGAAGAAGGCTCGCATGACGAGTTGATCCGGCTGAAAGGCGGCATCTACCGCCGCCTGTTCGAGCGTCAGGCGCTCGAACTGACCAAGGGACTGGTCGTTTGACCCGAGATGGCCTCCGGCATCGGCCGGAGGCCATCTCCATCAGGCGCTGTCGGCCGGAGTGACCTGCGCAGCATGCTCTTGCGGCATTCCCGCGGTTTAGACGTTTTTTACGATGCCGGGGCACGACACGCCATTTCTACCACTGGTTGTCATATATTTACGCAAAAGCAATCCAGGTAGCGTAAGTCCGTATCCTGGGATCAGATTGGTCAGCGCGGGATTTCGGCTTCACTTATGCATCTTGCTTCCAAAGATACTGGTGCGGAAAAAGCAGCTGCGCCGCCGGTGCTGGCAATTCACCATGGCTCGGTTCGGCCACTCGCCGCCGAAGATCTCGAGCGGGTCGCCGCACTCTTCCTGACGAAGTTTCGCCGTCGGCGACGTCACCTCCTCGATCGTGCGATCGCTGAGGTGGCCGAGTATATGAGCAAGATCTATCTCGACCCTGCCGGGCAGCCAGGCGCGAGCAACGCTCTTGTCCAGATCAACCCGCAGGGAGATCTGGGTGGCTTCCTCGGTGTCCTGAAGGCCCGCTACGAGCTCAACGGCGCGACATTGAATGCCGCAATCATTGGTCCGCTCATGGCTGACACCGGCACCGATCACGGTTCGGCCGGGCCGCAATTGCTGCGTGCCGTGCATCAAGGCGAATTCGATCTGCACCTCACCGATTCGGCCAACCGGGTATCCCTGGCCTTCGCGCGCCCGATGAAATATCAGTTGCTGCCGGCGCATTGCCTGGGATGGACCCGCATTTTCCGCCCGGCCGCGGTGGCCTCCGCCGTGGCGCGCGGTAAATGGCCGGGTCTGCCGCGCTTCGTGCTCGATCCCTGCGCCCGAGCATTCGACGCTTTTACGAGAAAAAGGTTCGAGCCGCCTGTCCAGCATTCCTCGTCACACCGGGTCCATCGCGAGCCGATGGATGCCGCGCAGTTTGCGGAGCGGCTGCCGGCCATTATCTCAGATTACGCGCTTCGGCCGCGCTGGCAGGATGGCGAACTGCCACGGCTGCTCGCGCTGGCGGCCGAGAAACGGGCCGACGGCCCCCTTCATTTTGGTGGGACCTACGACGAGACTGGTAAAATGCTCGGTTGCTACGCTTTCTACGGGCAGGCCGGCGGCATCGCGAACCTGTTGCAACTCCAGTCCTCTGGACCTCACTGGGGTGCGACGCTGGATGGCGTGATGGAGGACGCGTGGAATATGGGCTGCGCAGGCATCATCGGGCAGACGCAGAGCAGGTTCATGCCGCAACTCTTCAGCTACAAGAATGTCTTCTTCCGCTATGCCGGGGGGACGATGGTGCGCTCGCGCATCCCCGAGGTCGCGCAAGCGGTCCGCTCCGGCGACATCTTTATCGGTGGGTTGATGGGCGACCGCTGGACCCGCCTCAGTTCCGACGACTTCGGCCGCTGATCGCTTTCAACCAGCTGTTCTGATCGGATAAGGGCCATGCGCTTCGCATGGCCTAGTCTTTTCATCGCGCGCATCATGTTCTATGTGTGCCGACCAGCGCGGGGGCGCATCTTGTCAATCACAAAGGCATCCGGTACGCCCCGCTCATGACAGTTACCGTTCGTTTCGCCCCGTCACCGACCGGCCGCATCCATATCGGCAATGCGCGCACCGCTCTGTTCAATTGGCTGTTTGCCCTGAACAACAAGGGCCGCTTCATCCAGCGCTTCGACGACACCGACATTGGCCGTTCGAAGCAGGAATTCGCCGACGCCATCCTCTACGACCTGCATTGGCTGGGCGTTTTTCCCGATGCCACCGAATATCAGTCGCGGCGCTTCGAGGTCTATGACGCGGCGGTCGAGCGGCTGAAGGCAGCGGGCGTTCTCTATGCCTGCTACGAAACACCGGAAGAACTCGATCTTCGGCGCAAGGTGCGCCGCACGCGCGGCCTGCCGCCGGTCTATGGCCGCGAGGCCCTGGCGCTGACGCAGGAGCAGGTGGCCGAATACCAGGCCGACGGGCGCCGGCCGCACTGGCGCTTCCTGCTGCCCAATTTTACCAGCGACCCGCTGCAGCCCGAACGCACCGAGGTTCATTGGAACGATCTGGTGCGTGGCCAGGAAACGGTCGATCTGGCTTCGCTCTCGGATCCAGTGCTGGTGCGCGAGGACGGCACCTATCTCTACACGTTGCCGTCCGTCGTCGACGACATCGAGATGGGTGTCAGCCACGTCATCCGCGGCGACGACCATGTCACCAACACCGGCGTGCAGATTGCCCTGTTCAAGGCGCTGGACGCCGAGCCGCCTGTCTTCGGCCACCACAATCTCTTGACCACCGTCTCGGGCGAGGGGCTGTCTAAGCGCACCGGGGCACTCTCCATCGAAAGCCTGCGCGAGGATGGCATCGAGCCTATGGCCGTCGCGTCGCTCGCCGTTCTGGTCGGCACCTCGGAGAATGTCGCGGCCGCGCATGACCTCGCCGAACTCGCCGGCCGTTTCGATCCGGCCGCGACCTCGAAATCATCGGCCAAGTTCGATCCGGACGAACTGTTCGTGCTCAACCGCGCGCTGATGCACCATATGCCGTTCGACGAGGCGCGCGACAGGCTGATGGTGCTTGGCATCTCCGGCGAACAGGCCGAGCCGTTCTGGCTGGCGGTGCGCGGCAATCTCGACCGGCTGGCCGATGCGGTGGGCTGGTGGCGAATCCTGCGCGAGGGGCCGCAGGACAGACCGGAATTCTCGGACGACGATCGTGACTTCCTCGGACAGGCCTTCGAAGTCCTGCCCGAAGAGCCCTGGAACGGAGCGGTCTGGAAGGACTGGACCGGCAAGATCAGGGAAGCGACAGGGCGCAAGGGCAAGGGGCTGTTCATGCCGCTGAGGCTTGCCCTTACTGGACTGCCTTCGGGGCCGGAGCTTGCAGATTTATTGCCGCTGATGGGTCGGGAAGGAACGTTGGCCCGACGACCCTGACCTTGCGCTGCTCCGGCGGCAAGGCGGATACCGGCGACGTCACCGGCTTGGCGGAAAGCCGCTTGATGGCGCCGCGGTCGAGCCCGCCGTCCCTGTTGGCCAGGGTTTCCGGGTCGGTGCCCGGATCGGGCTTGGAGGCCGGCATGGGAACCAACGGTGCCGCTTCCGTTTCCGGCAGCGACTGATGCGGGGCCGGCGGGTTGCCGCCAATGATCTGGAAATTCTGCGCGGCATTGCAGCCGCAGGCCGGCGGCCGCGATATGTTGGACTGCTTGTAGAGATAGGCGGTCGGAAGCTCGCTGTAGGGCCTGCCGGTGACCGATGACGTCATCGAGGCTGAATCGTCGTCCATGCCGCGCGAATAGAAGACCTGCATCTCGGTGCCGGGGCAGCTCGATTGGCAATTCTTCTGGTCGCGCTCGAAATCGCCGACCGAGGCGGCATTCGACATCGGGAAGAAATAGCCGTCGCAGGTGCGCACGCAGGTGGTGTGGAACTCGCCGCCGGTGCCCGGAGCGTCTGGAACGCCGGGCAGGTTCAGGACGCGGTGGACATTGCGTTCCTCGCCGGGATCGTCCGGCTGGTCAGGCGTGTCGCTCGGCTGGTTGTCGCCGCCGAAAAGCTGGTCGAACAGGTTGGCGTTGCCGTCTTCGCGGTCGGCTTCCTGCAGCGGCGGGCGGCGCGGAGCAACCGTGTCGTCGCGGCAGCCATTGGCGTCGAGCGCAGCCAGGATGCGGCCACGGTCGCGACGCGAGCCGCCGCCACCGGCGAGTTGCGCACGCTTGGCCTGGAGACTGTCGAGATTGGCGTTCATGCGGTCGATGGTGGCGTTGAGCCCGGCGCATCGATTGATGTTGCGGGAAAACAGCGAAAACCCGCAACCTGCATTGTCCGCCTGGTCGCGTGCCTTGGAGATCTGTTCACGCTGCCGGTCGATCGCGGCATCGTATTTGCGGATCATGGCCGGACCACCGCCGCCGCCACGCGAAGCCGCGGCAAGATCGGCCTCCAATTGACGGCAGACCCGCGAGGCGGAGTGTGACTCGGTGATGGTGGCGCCGGACAGCAGGAGGCCAAGCAGCATGGCAGCATGCGCCCGCTTCGACCCTCCGCTTGTCATCCGTCTCAATCCCGCTAGCCCGTGCCCGCCAAGCTACCCCGTTCGCGGTTAATCGTCTATTTCGGCTGCTTGTCAGAACTTGTAGTTCATGCCGATCTTGACCGTGCTGAACTTGTTATCGAACTCGGTGTTGCTGCCGCCGTAGTCGATGGTCTGGTCGCGCAGATCGACATAAAGATACTCGACATTCGCCGACCAATGATCGGTAAATGCCTGTTCCAACCCTGCGCCAAGAGTCCATCCAGTTTTGGTGCCCTTTTCCGAAAAGCTATTGAAAGGCCCGTCAAGGTATCGGTTTTCAACGCTTCCGTAAGCAAGGCCGCCGGTTCCATAGATCAAGCTGTTGTCGAACGCATATCCGGCGCTGGCGCGCAGCGTTCCAAACCAGTCCACCTTGGTATCGTATGTATCGCCGCGGACGCCGACATTGATTTCGCCCGAGTGTCCCTTGATGTCCGCGCCGGCAATGTCGGCTTCGACGCCGAGAACCATGGAATTGATCTGGTAGTTATAGCCGACTTGAACACCACCCAGGAATCCGTCGATGTCGTAGTCCTGGCTTGCCTGAAACGTTGGCGTGTTGGGCGAACTGAAAACCGCGTCGGTCCTGCCGAACCCGTAGCCGATCTGCCCGCCGACATAGACGCCGGACCAGTCATGGACGGTCGCGGGCTCGGAACCGATGGCGTCCGCGGCCAGAGCTTGTCCGCCGATCAACGACAGCAATGCGGATGCGAGCAAGAAGCCTTTCATGACGTCCTCGCCGTCAGATCAGATGTGCAACCATATCAGGTCGGCCTTTCCTGCGAAATCTGCTTCCAGCCAAGGCCGAATTTCCACAATCGCAAGTTGCCTATCGGCAACACCACCATTTGCAACAACTTGTCGCCGGCATGTGAGGATGCTGCCCGGAAGACCAGGCCGAGCCAGCTGAAGCCGGCTTCGGCCTAGTCCAGATTGGCGACGGCCTGTGCCTTGTGCGCGGCCTCGACCACCGCCAGCGCAGTCATGTTGACCACACCGCGCGACGTGACCGAGGGCGTCAGTATGTGGGCCGGCATGTCGGTGCCGAGCAGGATCGGGCCGACATGCAACGCATCCATCATGGCGCGCAGCGCCGTCAGCGTGATGTTGGCCGAATCGAGGTTGGGGAACACCAGCAGATTGGCCTCGCCCTTCAGCCGCGAATGCGGATAGACGCGCTGGCGTAGATGCTCGGACAGCGCGGAATCGGCATGCATTTCGCCGTCGCACTGCAACTCCGGCGCGATGCGCGCCAGGATCGCCGCCGCCTGACGCATCTTGAGCGCGCTAGGTGAATCGCGCGAACCGAAATCCGAGTGCGACAGAAGGGCCGCCTTCGGCTCGATGCCGAAGCGCTGGATTTCCTCGGCCGCCAGCACGGTCATCTCGGCGATCTCCTCGGCCGTCGGGTCGACGGAGACGTGGGTGTCGGTGAGGAAGATGATGCCGCGCTGCGAGATCAGCATCGAAAGCGTCGACAGGTCATAGTCCTTGATGCCCGCGCGCGGCCCGATGATCAGCGTCACGTTGCGCAGATGCCGCTCGAAGCGCCCTTCAAGGCCGCAGACCATGGCGTCGGCGTCGCCGCGCTTCAGCGCGAGTGCCGCGATCACCGTGTTGTCGGTGCGCACCATGGTGCGCGCGGCCTCCGTCGTGACGCCGCGCCGGCCGGCGAGTTCGATCAGCAGGTCGACATAGTGGCGGTAGCGCGGATCGTCCTCGGGGTTGATCAGGCCGAAATCGACGCCCGGCTTGATGCGCAGCCCGTAGCGCTTCAGCCTGACCTCGATGACATGCGGACGGCCGATCAGGATCGGCTCGGCGATGCCTTCCTCGAGCACCACCTGGGCGGCGCGCAGCACGCGCTCGTCCTCGCCATCGGCATAGATGACGCGCTTGGCGCTCGATGCCTTGGCGGACGAGAACACCGGCTTCATCACCAGGCCGGAGCGGAAGACGAAGCGATTGAGCTTGTCGATATAGGCGGCGAAGTCGGTGATCGGCCGCGTTGCCACACCGGTGTCGCAGGCCGCCTTGGCGACGGCCGGCGCGATGCGCAGGATCAGCCTGGGGTCGAAGGGCGAGGGGATCAGGAAATCGGGCCCGAAGATCGGCGTCTCGCCCGAATAGGCGCGTGCGGCGACGTCCGAAGGCTCTTCGCGGGCAAGAGCGGCGATGGCCCGCACGGCAGCCATCTTCATCTCCTCGTTGATGGCGCTGGCGCCGCAGTCGAGCGCGCCCCGGAAGATGTAGGGGAAGCATAGGACATTGTTGACCTGATTGGGAAAATCGGAGCGGCCGGTGCAGATCATGGCATCGGGACGCGCCGCGCGCGCCACTTCCGGCATGATCTCGGGATTGGGATTGGCCAGCGCCAGGATCAAAGGCTTTGGCGCCATATGCTGCAGCAGTTCCGGCTTCAGCACGCCCGCCGCAGAGAGGCCGAGGAAGACATCGGCGCCCGGGATGACATCGGCCAGCGTGCGCGCCTCGGTGTCCTTCACATAGGGGTCTTTCCAGCGGTCCATCTCTTCGGTGCGGCCCTTGTAGGCGACGCCGAAACGATCGGTGACCCAGATGTTTTCGATGCGCACGCCGAGCGAGACCAGAAGGTTCAGGCAGGCAAGGGCGGCCGCACCCGCACCGGAGGTGACGACCTTGATGTCCGAGATGGTCTTGCCGGCGAATTCCAGTCCGTTGAGCACGGCGGCAGCGACGATGATGGCGGTGCCATGCTGGTCGTCGTGGAACACCGGTATGCTCATGCGAGCTTTCAGCCGTTCCTCGACTTCGAAACACTCCGGCGCCTTGATGTCCTCGAGATTGATGCCGCCGAAAGTGGGTTCGAGAGCGGCGACGGTCTCCACCATGCGCTCGATCTCGGGGGCGTCGATCTCGATGTCGAAGACGTCGATGCCGGCGAACTTCTTGAACAGAACCGCCTTGCCTTCCATGACCGGCTTGGAGGCCAGCGGGCCGATATTGCCGAGGCCGAGCACGGCCGAGCCGTTGGAGACGACGCCGACGAGGTTCGCGCGCGCCGTGTAATCGGCAGCGGTTGCCGGATTGTCGCGGATCTCAAGACAAGGCGCAGCCACGCCGGGCGAATAGGCGAGCGCCAGATCGCGCTGGTTGCCGAGCGGCTTGGTTGCCTGGATCTCGAGCTTTCCCGGCGTCGGATGCTTGTGGAAGTAGAGGGCGGCTTCGTCGAGGTCCGAACGTGCCGTTTTCTTGTTCTCGCCTTCCATGCGGCCGCTCCCTCGAAACCTGTGTCGGGAGTCCTTTTAGCATGCGGCCTAGATTTTTCGCGACGCTAATTGACGCGCCGGCAGCATTAAGTGGCTGCGCGTCGAAAATCAATATATATCAGATGCTTGCGGCCATTTCATGCCAGATGAGTCGCGCCGCTTCGCTGACCTCTAGATCAGAAGGCGCTGACGTAGAGGCCGCCATCGACCGGTATGTTCTGGCCCGTGAGGTAGCCGGCATGGACCGAGCAGAGAAAGGCGCAGATCTGGCCGAATTCCTCCGGCGTTCCGAGCCGCTTGGCCGGGACATCGGCGCTGATGCGGGTCTTGCGCGCGGCGGCAGCCGCCGGATCCTCTGGTGTGCCGGCCTCATGCGGGCCGCGCAGCCGGTCGGTGTCGAGCTTGCCGGGCAAGAGGCTGTTGATGGTGACGTTGCGGTCGATCACCGTTCGCGCCACGCCGGCAAGGAAGGAGGTCAGGCCGGCGCGCGCGCCCGACGACAGGTCGAGACCGGGAATAGGAACATAGACCGACAGCGAGGTGATGTTGACGATGCGGCCGAAGCCGCGCTTCGCCATGCCATCGAGGACGGCCTGCACCAGTTCGATCGGCGTCACCATGTTCTGGGTCACGCCTTCGAGGATTTTGGCGCGATCGAGTTCGCGGAAATCGCGCAGCGGCGGGCCGCCATTGTTGTTGACGAGGATGTCGGGCTCCGGACAGGCGGCAAGCAGCGCCTTCTGCACTTCGGGCTTCGAGACGTCGCCGACGACTTCCGTCACGGTCACGCTGTAACGCGCGCGCAGCTCCGCGGCGGTCTTGGCCACCAGTTCGGCGTTGCGCCCATTGACGACGATATCGCAACCGGCCTCGGCCAGCGCCATGGCGCAGCCTTTTCCAAGACCCTTGCTCGAAGCGCAGACGATAGCCTTCTTTCCGCGGATACCAAGATCCATGACGATTTCTCCTGTGATTTGGCCGGCAAGCTAGTCCTTAGGCTGGACCAATCGCAACCGTCATACGGTTGTTGCATGAATCGGGGCATAGGCTGCGCGAAAGCAAGGGTGAAATCGCGATGTCAGGCCCAGAGCCCCGCACTTTCCGCAGCATGTTCATTTCCGACGTCCATCTCGGCTCGAAGGCGGCGAAGGCCGAGTTCCTGATCGATTTCCTGCGCTACCATGACGCCGACATCATCTATCTGGTCGGCGATATCGTCGATGGCTGGCGGCTGCGGCGCAGCTGGCACTGGCCGCAAAGCCACAATGACGTCGTGCAGAAATTGCTGCGCAAGGCGCGCAAGGGCGCCAACATCACCTATATCGCCGGCAATCACGACGAGTTCGCCCGCCAGTTCCAGGGCGTGCATTTCGGCGGCATCGTCGTCGCCGACCGTGCCATCCATGAAACGGCCGACGGCAAGCGCCTGCTCGTCATCCATGGCGACCAGTTCGACACAGTCGTCCACAACCAGCGCTGGCTCGCCTATCTCGGCGACCACGCCTATGACGCGGCGATGATCGTCAACCGCGTGGTGACGCGGCTGCGCCAATTGCTCGGCCTGCCTTACTGGTCGTTTTCGTCCTGGGCCAAGGTCAAGGTCAAGAAGGCGGTCAACTTCATCGGCTCGTTCCAGACCGTGCTGACCGAGGAAGCCCGCCGCTCGCATGTCGACGGCGTTATTTGCGGCCATATCCACCATGCCGCGATCGAGAATTTCGATGACGTGCGCTACATCAACACCGGCGACTGGGTGGAAAGCTGCACGGCCGTGGTCGAGCACTTCGATGGCCGGATGGAAATCCTGACCTGGGCGCAGGTGCTGCCGGAGTCGTTTGACGAACCTTTCATCCCGATGCTCATCGAGGATCGGGTCGGGCAGGCGGCCTGACACGAAGGCCGCGACAACTTTAAGCGTCAATCGATTGGTCCAGCCGGTTTCGCCTGGTTTTCCGCCATGTTAAGGGATCGATCCACGTCGTCAGCCGGTAGAGCGCGGCGTAATTGGATCGATTCATGTCCCTGCCGCCGCTTTCGCCAGAACAGCTCGTCAAACCGCGCCATTTCGAACTGCGCATGAGCCTGATCTTCGGCACATTGTTCATATCGCTCGGCACGCATTTGCCCTATTTCCCGCTGTGGCTGCAGGCCAAGGGATTTCACGCCGAACAGATCGCCGTCATCCTGGCCGCGCCAATGTTCCTGCGCGTGGTGACCACTCCACTGCTGACGACGCTCGCCGATCGGGCGAGGGACCGTGCCAATGTCTATGTCGCGCTGGTGGCAGCCTCCCTGCTGCTGTCGGCGGGTTATCTCCTCACGCCCACCTACGCGATGGTGCTGGCGGTGTCGCTGGCGCTGACCATTGTCTGGACGCCGCATTCGCCGATCGCCGATTCGCTGGCGCTTTCGGGCGTGCGCCGCTTCGGCTCGAACTATGCAAGCATGCGCAAATGGGGATCGATCTGTTATCTCTGCGCCAATGTCGCGGGCGGCTTCATCCTGGCGGCCACCGGACCCCAAGCCGTCCCGGTGATCATATTCTTTGCCCTTGGCGCGGCGCTCGTCGCCGGGCTGCTGGCGCCGCGCATGGGGCGCCCGCGCAAGGCCTCGCCGTTGTCGGCCGCGGAAATCCAGCACGCGGCGCCGAGCCTGTTCAATGCCTATTTCCTCTACTTCACCTTTGGCGTCGGCATCATCACCGCCAGCCACGCCTTCCTCTACGGTTTCGTTTCCATCTACTGGAAATCGATCGGCATCAGCGATTCCGTGGTCGGCCTGCTGTGGGCCTGGGGCGTGGTGTCCGAAGTCTGCATGTTCTTGTTTTTCAATCGTATTTTCGCTTCCGTGTCGGTCGTCAGGGTGATGGTGATCGCCGGCATCGGCTCCATCGTGCGCTGGATCATCTTTCCACTGGTCTGGCCGCTCGGGCTCGGCATCGCCGGCTTCTTCGCCGTGCAGTCACTGCACTCGGTGTCTGTCGCAATGGTGCTCATCGGTCTGCAGAGAATGATCGCCGAGACTGTCTCCGAAGAGCGCACGGGTGCGGCGCAAGGCATCGCCTATTTCTTCAACGGCTTCTTCATGGCAGCCGTTACGCTGGCTTCCGGCCCGCTCTATGACCGTCTCGGCGTCGATGGTTTCCTGGTGATGATCCCGATCGCGATCGTCGGCCTGGTGCTGATCGGGTTCGCCGCGCGCTCAGCCCCAAAGCGCCCGGTCCGGAGGGGAGACGAGCGAACCCTGGTAGACGAGACCCGGAACACGGTCGCGGGCAAGTAGCAGCGGACCGTCGAGGTCGACGAAATCGGCGTCCTGGGCGAGCAGCACCGCCGGCGCCATGGCAAGCGACGTGCCGACCATGCAGCCGACCATGATGCCAAAACTGAGCTCGCGGGCGCGGTCGCGCAGCATGAGCGCCGCCGTCAGTCCGCCCGACTTGTCGAGCTTGATGTTGACGGCATCGTAGAGACCGACCAGCGTTTCCAGGTTCTTCGCCTCATGCACGCTTTCGTCGGCGCAGATCGGCAGCGGATGGGCGATGTGGCGCAGGATCTGGTCCTGGCCAGCGGGCAGCGGCTGTTCGACCAACGCAATGCCTCGCCCCGCCGCGAAAGCGAGGTTTGCGACGATGTTGTCGTCGGTCCAACCCTCATTGGCATCGAGGATGATTCGGCTCTGAGGCGCTGCTTCCGTCACAGCACGAATCCTGGCCATGTCGTTGTCGCCGCCGATCTTGACCTTTAGCAAAGGCCGGCCGGCATTGGCGCGGGCCTGTGCCGCCATCGCATCGGGTTCGCCGAGCGACAGTGTGTAGGCGGTTTCCAGTGGACGCAGCGGTGCGGGCCAGATTGCGTTTGCCACCGGGTTGCCGCTGATCTTGGCTTCAAGGTCCCAGAGCGCGCAGTCGACGGCGTTGCGGGCGGCTCCCGCCGGCATTGCGTCGAGCAAAGCGGTCCGGTCGATGCCGCCGGCGATCCGCTCGCGCATGGCCTCAATCGCGGCGTGTACGCCGTCCATGGTTTCCCCATAGCGCTTGTAGGGAACGCACTCGCCGCGCCCGCTATGACCATCCTGGCTGATCGTGCATGTGATGACCTCGGCCTCGGTCTTGGAGCCGCGCGAAATGGTGAAGGTGCCGGCGATTGGAAAACGCTCGGCCTCAACCGAAATGACACGCGCCATATTTTTCTGCTCCGGCTGTGCCAGAAGGGTTGTCGGCAAATCGACAAGGTCGGACCCATCAGGCTAAACAGGACGCCATGTTGACCATCGGCAAGCGCGACGCAAGCGGCACCACCGCCTCGGAGGCTGACCACCAACCGCGCGTCGCGGTCGGCGAGGAGGGTGGCGTGCTCGGCTGCGCGTTCTCCGGAATCTGGACGACACGGACGGTGGCGCTGATCGACGCCGACATGCGCAAGATCGAGAAACGAAACGGTTTCAAGACCTTGGCGCTCGATCTTTCGAAGATCGAGAAGATCGATACCGCCGGCGCCTGGCTGATCGACCGGCTGGTCAGCGCCTTCGAGAAGAGGAACGTCGAGGTCCGGATGCAAGGCCAAAGCGAGATCGCCGCCATCCTGCTCGACGCGGTCGGCGAGGCTGTGCGGCGCGAACCCGAATCCGGCCCGGCGCGGCCGCCTAACATCGTCATTCGGGCGCTGGAGGCGGTTGGCCGGCGCGTCTACGAGATGCGCGACGATTTCCTCGCCTCGATGAATATTCTGGGCGCCACCATCCGCGGTGCGCAGATGAAGCTCGGCCGTGGCCATGCCGTCAACCCGGCGGCGATCTTCAACCAGATCGACCGCATGGGCGTCGGCGCCATTCCTGTGGTGGTGCTGATGTCGGCGATCGTCGGCGCCATCGTTGCCCAGCAAGGCGCCTACCAGCTCAGCTATTTCGGCGCCGATATCTTCGTCGTCGACCTCGTCGGCGTGCTGATCCTGCGCGAACTCGGCGTGCTGATGACGGCAATCATGATCGCCGGCCGCTCCGGAAGCGCGATCACCGCCGAGATCGGCTCGATGAAGATGCGCGAGGAGGTCGACGCGCTGAAGGTCATCGGTCTCAATCCGATCGGCGTCCTGGTCTTTCCGCGGCTGGTTGCGCTGGTGATCGCCTTGCCGTGCCTGACGATCATCGCCAATTTCGCCGCACTTGGCGGCGGCATCGTCGCGGCGTGGCTCTACTCCGATATCCCACCCGCCGCGTTCATCGACCGCTTGCGTGTCGCCATCGATCTCAGCACGATTTTCGCTGGGCTGATCAAGGCGCCGTTCATGGCCATGATCATCGGCACGATCGCCTCGGTCGAAGGCATGAAGGTCGGCGGTAGCGCCGAATCGCTCGGCCAGCACGTGACCGCCTCCGTGGTGAAGTCGATCTTCGTCGTCATCATCCTCGACGGGCTTTTCGCCATGTTCTACGCAGCCATCGAGTTCTGACACCATGGCGAAGGGCAATGGCATCAAGGTGGAGGAAAAGGACGAGAACGAGATCGTCCTTTCGGTGCGCGACGTCACCGTTGCCATCGACGACAAACTGATCCTCGACAAGCTTTCGCTCGACATCAAGCGCGGCGAGATCCTGGGGTTCGTCGGCGCTTCGGGCGCCGGCAAGTCCGTCCTTTTGCGGACCATTCTCGGGCTGATGCGCAAGCAGTCGGGGACGATCAAGCTGTTTGGTGTCGACGTCGACAAGGCAAGCGATATCGAGCGCCTGCGCATCGACATGCGCCTTGGCGTGCTGTTCCAGCATGGCGCGCTGTTTTCGGCACTGACCGTGCAGGAGAACGTGCAGGTGCCGATGCGCGAATATCTAGACCTGCCAAGGAAGCTGATGGACGAGCTGGCGCTGCTCAAGATCGAGCTGGTCGGTCTGCCGCCGGACGCGGCGCAGAAATTCCCGTCAGAACTTTCCGGCGGCATGATCAAGCGCGCAGCACTTGCGCGCGCCCTGGCGCTCGACCCGGATATCGTCTTTCTCGACGAGCCGACGTCCGGCCTCGACCCCATCAGTGCTGCCGAGTTCGACGAACTTGTCGTCAAGCTGCGCGACACCATGGATCTGACCGTCTATATGGTCACGCACGACCTCGATACGCTGTTTACCGCTTGTGACCACGTGGCGGTGCTCGGCAAGAAGAAAGTATTGGTCGAGGGCACCATCGACGACATGCTGAAGAGCGAGGAACCGTGGGTAAAATCCTATTTCCGCGGAAAACGCGCCCGCCAACTTGATCTTGCCGCACGTGCATAGCCATAAGTGAAATAATGGAAACCAGAGCCAACTACGTCATTGTCGGCATTTTTACGCTGGTTGCGATCCTGGCGGCGTTCGGCTTCGTCTACTGGACGGCGGCGATTGGCGACAGAGGCGAGACGACGCTGCTGCGCGTGCGCATCCCTGGTTCGGCTTCCGGTCTTGGCCGCGGCAGCTTCGTGCTGTTCAACGGCGTCAAGGTCGGTGACGTCAAGCGCGTCTATATCGACGTCGACAATCCGACTGTCGCCATCGCCGACACCGAGATCGACCGGCTGACGCCGATCACCAAGTCGACGCAGGCCGATATCGGGCTTGCCGGCCTCACCGGGCAGGCCAATATCGAGCTCAAGGGCGCCGACCCCAAGGAAGTGAAACTCCTCGACCAGGCCGAGAAGGAAGGCAAGGTCGCCGAGATCGTCGCCAACCCTTCCGCCGTGACCAATCTGCTGCAGACGGCGCAGAACATCTTCACCCGCGCCGACAAGGTGCTGAACGAACTCGAGGGCTTCACTAGGGATGTTCGGGGGCCGCTGACGCAGACCGTGCAGAATGCGCAGACATTCTCCGATGCGCTGGCCAGGAATTCCGACGGCATCGACAAGTTCCTGTCCAGCGTCAGCGCGCTGTCCGACGAACTGAAGGGCGTGTCCGGCAAGCTCGACGGCACGCTGAAGGCGGCGGAAGGCCTGCTCAATGCCGTCGATAGGGACAAGATCAAGAGCATCGTCGCCAATGTCGATACGGTGACCGCGAACCTCAAGCAGACATCGCAACAGCTCGACGGCGTGATCAAGAATGTCGACACGGCGGTCGGGTCCGTCAATGATTTCGCCAAGCAGACGCAAGGCACGCTGGCCAAGGTCGACGGCGTGCTCGAGGGTGTCGACCCGGCGCAGGTGCGTGAGGCTTTGGCCAACATCCAGAAGGCCAGCGAAAACGCCAACAAGGCCGCTGCCGACATTGCCGTGGTGACCGACAAGTTCGCCAACCGCGCCGACGACATCGACCAGACGATCAAGGATGCCAAGCAATTGGCGCAGCGGCTTAACGACGCCTCGGTACGCGTCGACGGCATCCTCGCCAGGGTCGATACCTTGCTCGGCTCGGGGCAGGCAGACGGCGTGATGGCCGACGCCAGGGATACGCTGAAGTCGTTCAAGCAGGTTGCCGATACGCTGAATGCGCGACTTGGCGTCATCACCGACAATCTGGCGCGCTTCTCGGGCCAAGGCCTGTCGAATGTCGAGGCGCTGGTGCAGGACAGCCGCCGCTCGATCACGCGCATCGAGGAAGCAGTCACGGATCTCAGCCGCAATCCGCAGCGCATTCTTTCGGGTGGCGACGGCGAGGTTCGGCAATTCGACGGCAGGGCGCGGCGTTGACTTCGGCGCCTCCTCGCCCCAAGAACATGAGTTGCGGATGCGGGTTGATCTTACGATCCGGGGACAACGGGGATCGCGCGTGAAGTCGGTGTGGGTGAGAACAGGTGGATTGACACCGGCTGCGGCGCTGCTTGCGCTATCGCTTGCCGGCTGTGCGGTACTGGGCGGCAAGCCTGCGCCGCTCGACACATTCGAGCTTTCGGCGCCGTCGGTTGACGCCCATGGCCATAGCCGCAAGCAAATCCTGATCGCCCAGCCTTCGGCGCTCAAGGCGCTGGACAGCCAAAACATCGTCATCAAGCCCTCCGACCACTCGATCCAGTATCTGAAGGGCGCGCAATGGGCCGACCGGCTGCCGCTAATCGTGCAGGCGCGGCTAGCGGAGACCTTCCAGCGTTCCGGCAGCTTTGCCGGCGTCGGCAAGCCGGGCGAGGGCCTGGCGATCGATTACCAGGTGATCGTCGAGATCCGTTCTTTCGAAGTGAGTGTGGACGGTGGCGAACATGCCGAGGTCGACCTGTTTGTGCGCCTGCTCAACGATCGCAACGGCGAGGTGCGCGCTTCCAAGAGCTTCACCGCGTCCGCGCCCGTTTCGGGCAGCGGCAATCCCGCCTATATCAGTGCGCTCGACAGTGCCTTCGGCGATGCCGCCAAGCAGATCGTTCGCTGGACGGATTCGGTGATCTGAGCGCAATCCCGCCAGACGCTTCAAGCTACAAGCGGTCGAAGGCTTCCGGCCGCAGCTTCCCGGTCTTCATCAGATGCTGCAGCGTGTAGGTTACGGACAGCGCGTCGTCGAGCGCGTCATGTCCCTGCAATGGCGGGTGTTCGACGCCGTAATAGTCCGCGAGCTTGTTGCTCGGCGTGTGCGCTAGATCCTCGATCGGCATCCCGGCCGCTATCAGCAGCTTGACGGCGTTGTCGAACCGGGTGGCGGGGATGGACGGCCGAATGCCCGCGACATAGCAGCTGATGGCCATCATGTTCAGTTCTCCTTGCCCCAGGACCAGAACCGCGCGCCATCGGAAAAGCGATCGACCCCGGCAAGTGCTTCTCCAAGCGCAACCCCTTCGGTCTCGATGTTTTTCTCGGTGATGCCGGTCAGTCTGGTGAAGAACGGATCGAGTTCGTATCTCCGGCCAAACCGGTCGATCGGTCTGATATAGGCCTTGTGCGTGCCGAGCAGCGGAATGTCATCTTCGAGACCGAGCCTGACCGCGCCAATCTGCGCGATGACCGGGTCGGGATCGTGGGCTGCGCACCAAAACCGACGTTGCGACCCCTCAAGGCAGAGAAACTCGCAGTCGAATATGATGGCCGTCTTCACGGTTGGTACCCTTTTGGCGAGGGTCAGACAGGTGTGAATGGTTCGGCGCGCGACGGAGCCAGGGCCAGGCGGGACCATGGCCCCGCCTGTTCAATTCGTGGTTAGTGCAGGCGCCCGCTGGCGTGGGCCAGCATGGTGTAGACCTTGCCGGTGTCCGAGGTCAGGTAGGTCTGCGCCATGATGTTGTCGCGGTCGTTGCGCGAGACATCCTTGAGCAGTTTTTCGAAGTCGTCGCAGTAACGATCGACGGCGGCGCGGAATTCAGCCTCGCCCTGATACTTGCGGCGGATTTCGTCGAACGTCTGCTGGCCCTTCAGCGTGTAGAGCCGGCGCGTGAACACGTCCCGTTCGCCGCGCCGATAGCGGTTCCACAACTCGATCGAAGCATCGTGGTCGATGGCCCGTGCGATGTCGACGGACAGCGAGTTCAGCGATTCCACGACATGCAGCGGCGAGCGCTGGGCAGGGGCCGCGCGCGGTGCTTCGGCAGGCGCCGAAGGCGGTGCTGCCGGCCTGAGATCCGCCTCGTTCGATGCCGCGGTCAGCAGGTCGCGCACCCAGCCGCCCTGCGGCGTGCGGGCGCCGGCGTCAGGACGCTGGCGCGGCTCTGCCGGACGCTCTAGATCGAGCGTGCCGCGCAGTGCTGCACCGCCCAACGGCGCCTGGGGCGTGCGAAGCTCCGGCTGCGGTGCCGGCGCGCGACGCGGCGGTTCGGCAGGGCGTGCCGCCGGCGCTTGCGGCGCTGGACGCAGATTGCGTGGCTCCGGGCTGTCGCCGCCGCCGCGACCGGACTTCGCAACGATGTCCGAAAGCTCCTTCAGGGCGTTGATCTGCTCGGAAACGGCGCGGCGGATGGCAGAGGTCGATTCCTTTGCCTCTTCCGGCATCTCGATAACGCCTTTCTTGAGCTCGGCGCGGGTGAGGTCGAGTTCGCTCTTGATCGAGCTCGCGGTGCGCCGCATCTCATCGGTAGCATCTGCGAAGCGCTTGGTTGCCGAATCGACCACGTCGGTGATGGCGTTGCGGATCTTGTCGGCCGACTCCATCGTCTTGCCTTCGGCGTTCTGCAGCGTCTGGCCGACGAGGTTTTCGAAGGAGCGCATGACCCTTTCGAGGTCTTCCGACTTCTTGACCAGGCCGACGGCGAGGTCTTCGAGCGACGACTGCCTTTCCAGCGTGTGCTCGAGGTTGCTCTGGGCCGAACTCAACAGGTCCGAGGCGCTGGCCAGCAGGCGGCTGTGCTCATCGAACTTGGTGGCGATCGAGGCCACCTCGCGCAAGGTCGACGACGACAGTTCCGTCAGCCTTGTGGTGTTCGAATCGACCAGGCGCGCCGAGCTGGCAAAGGTCTGCGCCGCTTTTTCGGTTGTCGCCGCGAAGCTCTGCGTGCTGCCGGTCAGGCGTTCGTCGACCTGGCCGAGATTGACCGCGGCCTGCTCGATCAGCTGGCCGAGCTGCGAACTGGAATTAGTCATGCGGCCGATGAGATCGGCAACGCTGTCCGACAGCGACGAGCGGGCGCCTTCAACCGCCGACAAGGTCTCGGCGGTGCGGTTGGCGAGCGCGTTGACCAGGGCAGCATTTTCGCTGCGCAGCTTCTCGGTCGCGCGTTCGGTGACCTCTTCCATGCTTTTTTGCAGTTCCGAGCCGCCCTGGGCGAAGCGCTCGACTAAAGGCCGCGCGGTTTCGTCGAGGATCTTCGACATTTCGGCCGACCGCGCCGCGAGCATGGTGTTGAGTTCGCGGGTGTTGGCGCCGATCGTCTTGGCGGCGTCGTTGGTGCTCTGGCCGATATGCTGGCCAACAGCAGTGAAGGTCTCGGCGATCACATTGGCGCGCGAAACGAGCTGTGCCTCGGCGCTCGACACCTGCTCGTTGAGCCTCTGGCCTATCGTTTCGGTGGTGTGGGCGAGGCGGTTCTCGACGCTGGCGATCTGCTCCTCGACACGGGCGGCCGCGGCCGCCGCGGTCGACGCAAGACGCTCGTCGGCGCCGGCAAGTGCCTGCTCGATTTCGCGGGCGTGCACGGCCAGTTCCTGGCCGGTCTGGCGCGCACGATCGGCGACCTTCTGCTCGGTGCTGGCGAAAGCCCCGACGATGGTCTGCGCATGCTCGCCGATCGTCGAAGAGCTGTCGGCGATGCGCGAGACCAGGCGCTGGTCGGCCTCGTCGAAGATGCGGCCGATCTCGGACGCACGGCTGGACAGAGCATCCGAGCCCTCGGCGATGCGCGAGACCAGTTGCTGATCGGCGGCATCGAAAATGCGGCCAAGGTCGGTTGCACGGGCGGCGAGAGCCTCGGCGGATTCGCCGATGCGCATGCCGAGCCGCTGGTCGGCGCTTTCGAAGTTGCGCAGGATGTCACCGGCGCGGGCGGCCAGCGATTGTGCCGTCTCGACGGCGCGGGCGACCAGTTTCTGGTCGGCTGCGTCGAAGGTGCCGGCAATCTCGCTTGCGCGGGCCGCCAGATGATCCGCGGTATCCTGGGCCCGGGCAGCCAGCTGGTCGGCCGTTTCCTGGGCGCGGGCGGCGAGCTTCTGGTCCGCCAGCTCGAAGGTGCCGGCGATCTCGCCGGCGCGGGCGGCCAGCTGATCGGCGGTTTCGTGGGCACGGGCCAGCAGCGAGCTGGAGGTGTCGTCGGCGCGAGCGAGCAAGGCGTTGGACGTATCTTCCGCACGGGCGTGGAGGCGACGGTCGGCTTCCTCGAAGGTACGGGCGATGTCTTCGGCCCGCGCCAAAAGGGCGGCGGACGTCTGTTCGGCGCGCTCGGCGATCTTGCGGTCGGCGTCGCTGAAGGCTGCACCGGCCTGCTCATGCAGCGCGCTGGTGACTTCCAGGACCTTTTCGCGCAGGGCGCCGGCGACGAAGACCGCGCTCTTTTCGAGCACGCTGCGGACATTGTCGACGCCGGTCGAGAGCGCGCGCTCCATGGTTCCGGCGCGTTCCTCGATGATGCCGGTCTGACGGCTGAACGCCTGCTCGATCTTCTCCACATCGGCGGCGATCGCGGCCGAAATGTCGGTGCTTCTGGCGGCGATCTGGTCGATATGACCGGACAGCGAGCGGTCGACGTCCTTGCGGGTCTCGGCGAGCTTGCCGAGATCGTCTTCCAGCGCGCGGCTCAGCATGTCGCGGCCTTCGGCCAGCCTGCCGACATGGCCGGCGATGACGCCGTCGATATCGCCGCGGCTTTCGCTCAGCCTCTGCAGGTCGGCCTCGAGGGCGCGCTTGAGAATGTCGCGGCCTTCGGCGAGCTTCTCAACCTGGCCGGCCACCAGCCCGTCGATGCTGGAGCGGCTTTCGGCGAGCTTGGCGAGATCGGCTTCGAGGGCGCGCCTGAGAACGTCGCGGCCTTCGGCCAGTTTCTCGACCTGGCCGGCGACCAGGCCGTCGATGCTCGAACGGCTCTCGGCCAGCTTGGCAAGATCGTCCTCGAGCGCCCTGGACAGGGTCGAGCGTTCCTGGACAAGCCTGTCGGCATGGCTGCTGACCAGGCCGCTGACGCTCTCGAGGTCGGCTTCCAGCGCCTTCGACAGCGTCGACCGGTCCTGGACGAGCCGCTCGGCATGGCTGTTGACGAGGGTGTTGACGCTATCAAGGTCGACTTCCAGCGCCTTCGACAGGGTCGAACGATCCTGGACGAGCCGCTCGGAATGGCTGTTGACGAGGCTGTTGACACTTTCGAGATCGGCTTCGAGCGCCCTGGCGAACTGGGCGCGGTCGTCGACCAGCTTCTGCGACTGGTCGGCAACGGTGTTCTTGATGGTGTTGAGGTCGGCTTCGAGGGCGCGCTTGAGAATGTCGCGGCCTTCGGCAAGCTTCTCGACCTGACCTGCGACCAGCCCGTCGATGCTGGAGCGGCTGTCGGCCAGCTTCGCGAGGTCGTCCTCGAGAGCCTTCGACAAGGTCGAACGATCCTGAACGAGCCTGTTCATGTGGTCGGCGATGACGCTGTTCACATTCTGCAAGTCGGCTTCGAGGACCCGCGAAAGCTGTCCGCGATCCTCCGCCAGCCTTTCCGACTGGCTCGATATGACACCCTTGATGGTGCTGAGGTCCGATTCCAGCGCGCGCTTGAGAATGTCGCGGCCCTCGGCCAGCTTCTCGACCTGACCGGCGACGAGGCCGTCAATGCTCGAGCGGCTTTCGGCCAGCTTGGCAAGGTCGGCTTCCAGCGTCTGCGACAGCAGGCTGCGGTCGTTGGCGAGCTTGACCGAGTGATCGTCAAGCAAGCCCCTGATGCCAGATAGATCGTCCTCGAGCGAACGGCCGAGTTGGCTACGGTCTTCCACGAGCTTTGCCGAATGCACCTCGATCAGGCTCTTAATGCCGGCAATATCGTTTTCCAAGGCCTTGGCGAGCACCGCACGGCCTTCGGCGATCTTCTCGACCTGACCGGCAACCAGCCCGTCAATGCTGGCGCGGCTGTCGGACAGTTTGCCGAGGTCGGCTTCCAGGGCGCGCGACAGAATGTTGCGGCCCTCGGCGAGTTTTCCAACATGACCGGCGACCATTTCATCAATGATCGTGCGCGCTTGCACGAGTTTTCCGGAGTCTTCGTTGAGAGCTAGCGAAAGCCGGTTGCGGCCTTCTTCCAGCCTTTCGAGGTGGCTGCCGAGCGACGCGTCGATGGCGGCGCGCGATTCGTTGACCTTGCGCAGATCCTCTTCGAGGGCGCGCGCGATCAGGCTGCGGCCTTCGGCCAGCTTCTGCACCTGGTTGGTCACCGCGGCATCGATGCCGTCGCGGCTTTCGGCGAATTTCTCCAGGTCCGCCTGCATGGCGGCCGCCATGCGGTCGCGGCTTTCGGACAGCTTGCGGCTGTGGTTTTCGACGGCTTCCTCAATGCCGACACGGGCGTCGGCGAGCCGCTGGATGTCGCTATCGAAGGAACGCGAGACGACATGACGCGCCGCTTCCATGCGACCGGCAAAATCGCTGGCGCGAGCCTCCAGCATGCTCGACGTCGAGGTGACGATGTCAGCCATGTCGGCGCCGATCTGGGTCTTGCCCTGATCGATCATCGCGGCCAGCGTATCCTTGCTCTCGGCGAAGGTGTGGGCGATTTCGCGGGCGCGCTCGACCAGCGTCTCGTTGATCTGCCGGGCGCGGGCCTCGAGCGCGGCGTTGAGCTTCTGCGTGCCGGTGTCGAGCGCTTCGGCGCGGGTCTGGAATTCGCTGATCAGGGCCTGGCCGCGTTCGGCCAGCGTACGTTCGATGCCGTTGAGACTGGCTTCGAATTCCGAATTAAGGGTGCGCGCGGCGCCGCCGAGCAGCGAAACCATGCCGGTGGTGCGATCGTCGAGCAGATCGGTCAGCGACCGGGTCAGGCCGTCCGTCGTATCCGTCAGCTTGGCGATGCGCGTGTCGAGCAGGCTGGCGAAGGCCTCGCCGGAGGTCGAAAGCTTGTCGGTGATGGTGTCGAGCCGGCCTTCCACCGAATCGAAGATCGACATCGAACTTTCATTGATGCGGTCGATGAGCGTGTCGCCGGAATTGGTGATCGTCATCGACAGCTTGGTCGACGCATTGAGGATCGAGTCGCGTATGATGTCGCTGGCGGAGCCGATTTCATCCCTGAGCGTTTCATGCGCACCGGCGATCGAGGCACGGACGCGCTCGGCATGGGTGACGACTGCCTCGCGCTCGCTGCCAAGCCCGTCGACGAGCGAACGGATGCGGGTTTCGTTTTCCGAATAGGAGCGCTCGATCTGGTTGACTTCGCTGTGGACCAGCGTTTCCAGCTCCACGGCGCGGGCAAGCGTGCGTTCGATGCCTTCGCCCATTGCCGCCACCTCGCGGCGAACGGCCTGGCCGATCATCATGACGCGATCCTGTGCCATGTTTTCCGGCTCGGTCAGGCGGAAGGCCACTTCTGTCATCGACTGGGCGGCAATGCGCATGTCCTGGGCGCGGCGAATCATGGCTGCGAAAGCCCAGAACAGGATGATCGGCACGATCGCCGCGACGGCGAGGCCAATCAGCTCGGGACGGGCAAGGAACTGGTCGAGTGTGCGGATCCTCCAGATGCTCGGTCCGAACAGCAGGTTGGCGAGCCCGCCGGCGCCGGCGATCCAGGCGAGCGAGACAAAGGCAACAATCCAGTAGACGGTGTTGGAGGCGCGCCTGTTGAGGCCGTGCAGGAGGGTCTTGTAATCCTTCTGACGATCATCATTGGCCGGCGCGAAGCCCGTCGTGGACTGGGTGCCATTGCCATTGCGTGTCTCAACGGGGCGCAGTTCGGCCGGCTTGGCCTTCGGCGCGGGATTCGCGGGCTGATTGGCAATGGGAGCCTGATTGGCGGCGGGTGCCGGCTTCTGGTTGCGTCCCTCGCGTGCCAGCTCGTCGGCGGCCTGGGATATCTGCGCCTCCAGATCTTCCATCGAAGCCGCGATATCGAGATCGCCGCCGCCGATATCGCCGCTGAGGTCGAGATCGAGCGCTTTTTCCAGTTCCCTGGCCACGTCGCTGTCGAGATTTCTCGTCGTCGTCGTTGGTTTCTTTGCCATGCCTTCGCTACCCTGTACTAGCTGCCGCGGGGCTTATAATTGTCTTTTGTCGTACCCCCGCGCAGGAGGCTGAAAATGGACCTTCGTATCGTAATGACACAGGGGGGTAAAGAAAACATGCATTCCGCGGGATACGTAAAACTTTAAATATAAGGTTAACGCAACCGTGATCCGGGCGCCGTTTTCGCAACATTTTTCCGGGCCATCCATTAACCCGTTGTCCATTGGATTCGCCTAGTTTTTCAGGCGGCCGAAGAAAACGGAGTTCGAGTTCATGCGTGGCGAAAGCGGCATTGCCTTTTCAATGCCCGGAGGCGACGTCTCGGGAACCAGACAGTCCCGACCGGTCGATTTGGCACACCTTGCCCGGCAAACGATGGGCGACCGCGCCCTCGAGCAAGAGGTGCTGGCGCTGTTTGTACAGCAGGCGCTGTCGGTACGCGACAAAATAGTCGATGCCGATCTCAAGGACCGGCTTCTGCTGGCGCATGGGTTGAAAGGGTCTGCTCGCGGCGTCGGCGCCTTTGCGATCGCCGATTGTGCCACTGAGATCGAGCGGCAGCCGGAAGACGGCCAGGCCCTCAAGCGGCTCGGCAAACTGATCGACGAAGTGCGTGATTTCATCGCCGCCATCAATCGCTGACCCGGTTTGTGGAAAAACGTCACCGAGAGGCGCTTTCGCACGGCAGTTGACTTGTCTGCCGGAGTGATTATCTCGGCGGAAACTCCCTTCAGGTGACAAATGACCAAGCTGACCTTCATCGCCCATGACGGCACACAATTCGACGTGGACGCCGAAAACGGCTCGACGGTCATGGAAAACGCCATCCGCAACGCCGTGCCGGGGATCGAGGCGGAGTGCGGCGGCGCCTGCGCCTGCGCCACCTGCCATGTCTATGTCGACGAGGCCTGGACGGCGGAAGTGGGCGAGCCGGAAGCGATGGAAGAGGACATGCTGGACTTCGCCTACGACGTCCAGCCGAACTCGCGGCTGTCCTGCCAGATCAAGGTGCGCGACGCGCTCGACGGCCTGGTGGTGCGGGTACCCGAGCGCCAGGGCTGAAAAGCGGATTTTTCCCACTGCCGCTTGGCAGCGGGCCGGTGGTCATGCAGTCTCACGCCATCCAGCAACGAGGCAGGGCGCATGACCGGGATCATCAGCACAGACGTTCTCATTGTCGGGGCAGGGCCTGTTGGCCTGTTCGCCGTGTTCGAGCTCGGCCTGTTCGACATGAAATGCCACCTGATCGATATCCTCGACAAACCCGGCGGCCAATGCGCGGAACTCTATCCGGAAAAGCCGATCTACGACATTCCCGGCTGGCCTTCGATTTCGGCGCAAGGGCTGGTCGACAAGCTGCTCGAGCAGATCCATCCGTTCAAGCCTGACTTCACCTACAACCGCATGGTCTCCAGCCTCGAGAAACTGGAGGACGGCGGCTTTCGCGTCATCACGGACGAGAACGAGGTGTTCGAGGCAAAGGTGGTGGTGATCGCCGCCGGCGGCGGCTCGTTCCAGCCGAAACGCCCGCCGATCCCGGGCATCGAGCCCTATGAGGGCAAGAGCGTCTTCTATTCGGTGCGCCGGATCGAGGATTTTCGCGGCCACGACCTTGTCATCGTCGGTGGCGGCGATTCGGCGCTCGACTGGACGCTCAACCTGCAGCCGGTGGCCAAGAGCGTGACGCTCGTTCATCGGCGCCCTGAATTCCGCGCGGCGCCCGACAGCGTCAACAAAATGTATGCCATGCAGGAGATGAAGCAGCTGGCATTCAGGGTCGGGCAGGTGACCGGCCTGACCGGCGCCGACGGCCAGCTGTCATCGGCCACCATCAAGGGTGGTCCGGAAGGTGATATCGAAGTGCCATGCACCCGCATGCTGCCCTTCTTCGGCCTGACCATGAAGCTCGGGCCGATCGCGGAATGGGGGCTCAATCTCCACGAGAACCTGATCCCGGTCGACACCGAGAAGTTCCAGACCTCGGTGCCCGGCATTTTTGCCGTCGGCGACATCAACTGGTATCCGGGCAAGCTGAAGCTGATCCTGTCAGGTTTTCATGAGGTGGCGCTTATGGCGCAGGCCGCCAAGCGCATCGTCAGCCCCGGTGAGCGGATCGTGTTCCAGTACACAACCTCGTCGACCAGCCTGCAGAAGAAGCTCGGCGTGGTGGAGTAAAGAGCGCTTCTATTCCGCGATGACGGGCGCGACAGCCTCGTCGCGTCCGCGCAGCGCCTTTTCCGGCATCAGCATCATTGCGACAAGCGCCAGCCCCAGGGTGATGCCGGCGGTGATGAAGATCATCACGAACGGCAAGGCTGACGTCAGCTGGATATGTGTCTGCGAGCCCTCGGCGGAGAGCGGCAGGCCATAGCCCAGCGCCACCGCACCGAGCAGGGCGACGCCCAGCGCGCCACCCAGTGTGCGCAAGAAGGTCAGCACGCCGGTCGCGACCCCGAGATGGGTTCGATCGACGGCGTTCTGGACAGAGACGGTCGCGACGGGGAATGTCGTTCCGCTGCCCAGGCCGATCAGGGTGGTCAGGATCTCGACCTCGAGCAGCGAGGCGTGTCCGGCAATGGCACTAAGCACGCCGATGCTGACAATGGCCAAAGCGATGCCGATCATGGCGATACGCTTGTAGTGCACGAAGCGGGGGATCAGACGGCCGCTGGAGGCGGCACCGGCGACCGTGCCGAGCAAAAGGCCGAGCATGGCCAGTCCCGATTCACTGACGGAGAGCCCGATCACGGTTTGTAGATAGACCGGCAGGTAGACCGAAGCGCCGATATTGGCGGCCTGCAGCAGGAACATCGACAGCGCACCGGCGAGCACGATCGGGTTGCCCAACACTTCAAGCGAGATCAACGGTTCGGCGGCCCTCAGCAGCCTCAGTGCGAACAGGGCCCAGAACACGGCCGACCCGGTCACCAGGCCGAGAATGTCGCCCGAAAACCAGGGATAGGTGCTGCCGCCCCAGTTGAGCGCCAGAAGCAGAAGTGCCGTGGCGATAACCAGAAGCACGGCGCCCAACCCGTCGATACGGTGATGTTTGGCCGCGATCGGCAGCTTCTTCAGTGGCTTGTTGATGATGGCCATGGCCACCAGCCCAAGCGGAATGTTGATCCAGAAGATCAGCGACCAGTGCAGATGCTCGGCAAAGGTGCCGCCCAGCAGTGGCCCTGCAATGCTGGCGACGGCCCAGGTGCCAGAGACCCAGGCCGCGTAGCGTGCGCGTTCGCGCGGCGGCACGAGGTCGCCGATCACGGTTTGCGCCAGCGCAAACAGGCCGCCGCCGCCCGCACCCTGGATCGCGCGCCCTATCACCAGGACGAACATGTTGGGGGCCATGGCGCTGACCAGCGATCCGGCGAGGAAGATGAGGATCGCTGCGTAAACGGTAGGGCGGCGGCCATAGACGTCGGAAATCTTGCCGTAGAGCGGTGCCACGGCGGTGGCGGTCAGGAGATAGCCAGTGACCATCCAGGGGAGATACTCGGCGTGGCCGAGTGCTCGCGCGATGGTCGGCATGGCGGGTGCGATAATGGTCTGGTCGAGCGCCGCTAACAGCATGGACAGAAGAACGCCGCCGATGATGGCGTTCTTCTCGCTTTCGGTCAGCGGCGTGGCGTCAGCCGCCATGGTCTGCTTGTCGACAGCCTGGTCCATAGTATTATCCATATGCTTTGCGCGCGATCCGGGTCGACGATTGGGCTTGCTTGATGCGTTCGCCGCGCGATCGGTCGTGGTGCTCGTGCCTTGAGGGTTGCGCCTTGCCAACCCGTGATATGTCGTTCCGTTTAGGCCGATTTCGACTGCCGTTCGAAAATTTTTCGACTCTGGCACTACGCTTCGGCCCGGTTGGCTTTCGTCGGCGCCATCGCGCGCGCCGATGAAATTCAGGCCGGCGGCGGCAGCCGACCGTTCTCGATGCGCTGGATGCGGTAGCGCATGAGCCGCAGGATACGGCTTTCGAAATTGACGCTCTCGACGCGATCGAACTGCACCTGGGCGCGGTCGTGCCTGGCGAGAATGGCGGCGGTGATCTCGGCCGCCTTGGCCTTGGCCGTATCGCAATCCGTCCGCGGGTAGGTCGCCTTCAGCGCGTTTTCCAGCTCGCGGCCATAGTTCTTGGCGATCTCGACATGGCGTTCTTCATGGCGCTTGATGTCGGCCGACAGCGTGTCCCAGAACAGCTTCACGTCGGGATCCGCCTTGCGCGGGCGGCGCCATTCCGGAAGGATCACCTTGACCTTGACCGTCACGGCGGCGTCGGCGATCCGGCAGGAGCCAGCCTGCGTGGCGTAGCTGATACGGGTGGTGAAGGCCATCTGGGTGGCGCCGGGGTGGCGCGAGCCCGTGCTTTTGACCTGCGGCCCGTGTTTGGAGAGCTGCTTCTCGATGTCTTCGAGCGTGCTGCCGCCAATGGAAAAGTAGCTGTATGTCTTGACGAGATTGGCCGCGCCCGCCGGAACAGCGGTCATGGCAAGCAGCAGCGCGCAAAGCAGGGATCGTTTCATCATATTGCCTCTTTACCCACCTTGCTTTACGGCCGTTGCCGGCGCAACGGAATTGATCCTTTGCGGATCACACATCGTTGATGAGCCCATGGTTGATGAGCAATGACGGCGAGGCGATGGCAGCTGGCGCATGGACGTCATCTCGACCTTGGCGGCAAGGCCGTGGTCGTCGGCGTCCTCAACATCACCCCCGACAGCTTTTCCGACGGCGGACTGTTCGATGCGCCCGAAGCGGCGCTGGCCCAGGCGCGCCGCATGATCGGGGAAGGGGCACGGATCATCGATGTCGGTGGAGAATCGACCCGGCCGGGCGCCGCCGCGATCTCGGCCAGCGAGGAACAGGCACGTATCCTGCCGGTGATCGAGGCGTTGGCGCGCTCCGGTGACGTGCTGATTTCGGTCGACACCTATCGCGCCGAAACCGCGCGGCTGGCCGTGGCTGCCGGCGCGCATATCGTCAACGATGTCTGGGGCCTCCAGCGCGAGCCCGACATCGCGCGGGTCGCCGCCGAAACCGGAGCCGGGCTCATCATCATGCATACCGGGCGGGATCGCGAGAAGCTGCCCGACGTGATCGCAGACCAGTTTGCGTTCCTGGAGAGATCGCTGGAGGTCGCCCGCCGCAACGGCATTGCCGATGATCGCATCGTGCTCGATCCCGGTTTCGGCTTCGCCAAGGAGACGGCGCAGGAAAATCTCGAGCTGATGGCGCGGTTTTCCGAGCTCCATGCGCTAGGCTTTCCGCTGATGGCAGGCACCTCGCGAAAACGCTTCATCGGCACCGTTACCGGCCGCGATGCGGCAGACCGGGCTGCCGGAACGGCGGCGACCAGCGTCATTCTCAGGCTCAAGGGCGCGCATCTGTTTCGCGTCCATGATGTCGCAATCAACGTGGACGCGCTGGCCGTGGCGGATGCTATGCTGGCGCTTGAAACCGCCGTATCGGAACGCTGAGCCATGTATGTCATCCGCCTGAAGAACTGCGCCTTCTTTGCCCGGCATGGCGTGCTCGACGAGGAGGAGGCGCTCGGCCAGCGTTTCTATGTCGACGCGATGCTGTCGGTCGAACCCGGGCGCGCGCTTGTCGACGACGCCATCGAGGAAACCGTCAACTACGGCATTGCCTTCACGGTGATCGAGAAGATCATCACCGGCGAACGGCGTTTCCTGATCGAGGCCCTGGCCATGGAAGTGGCAAAGGCGCTGACGGAGCGGTTTCCGCAGATCAAAAGGGCCGAAATCACCGTGCGCAAGCCGAACGCGCCGGTGCCTGGCGTGCTCGATTATGTCGAGGTGACCGTTGTCTGGCCCGAGTAACACCGTCTACCTCAGCCTCGGCGGCAATCTGGGCGATCCGGCGGCCTCGATGGCGGCGGCGCTGCGCATTCTCGACGCCGATGCGGATACGCGCGTTACCGCCGTCTCGTCGCTCTACCGCACGCCGCCCTGGGGCAAGCTCGACCAGCCGGATTTCCTCAACGCCGCCGCCGAACTGTCGACCCGGCTCGCACCGCGGGCACTGCTTGACCTCTGCCTCGACGCGGAGCGCAAGCTGAAGCGGGTGCGCGAGGAGCGCTGGGGGCCGCGCCTGATCGACATCGACATTCTGGTGTTCGGTAACCGCGTCATCCATGAGACCGGGCTGGAAGTGCCGCATCCGCGCATGCTGGAGCGCGCTTTCGTGCTGGCGCCGCTGGCCGAGATCGCGCCGGATCTTGCCGTCGGCGGGCGAAGCGTATCGGAACGGCTCGGCGCCGTCGACGCCGCCGGAATCGAGCGATTGCCGTCCGGCCGGGATTGGTGGCTGACGTAACGATCAGCCGGAAAATCCGCCTTCGTCGAGAAAGGCCTGCTCCTGTGGTGTCGTCTCGCGGCCAAGCATCCTGTTGCGATGCGGAAACCGCCCGAAGCGCTTGATGATGTCGCGATGCTCCAGCGCGTATTTCAGGTTGAACTCGGCCCTGGCGGTGTGCAGCTCGACCGAAATGTCCTGGTCGGCAAGGTTTTCCGCATGTTCGAACGGCAAATACAGGAACACGCGGACTTCCGGTTCCAGCGCCAGGTCATGCCCGGCAGCGACCGCTTTTTCAGCGAAATGCTTCGCCAGCGGATCGGTGGCGTACATATGGCCGGTGCCACGGAAGCAATTGCGCGGAAACTGGTCGAGCAGGATCATCAGCGCCAGCGAACCTTCGGCATGGTTCGACCAGGCGTCGCATTCACGCCGCGCGGCGGCGTTGTGCAGGTCAAGAAACCGATCGCGGAAATCGGCATCGAAAGCGTCGCTCTTCTCAAACCATGCATCCTCGCCGGCGTCGCGCCAGAATTTGGTGACCGACAGGGCTCTGCTGTCCAATTCCATGCATGATTCCTTGGTTCAATCGGCTGTTTCGGATTTGTGCAGAACGCCGGCCGTCTCCTCGTTGAGGGCCTGACCGGGGCGGCGCGGCGTGGAGAGCGGTGTCGGAATCGGCGTGCCGATATTGCCCCGCAGGAAGCGCTGGCCGGCGCGAATGCCTTCGGCGAGCTGGGTTTCGAAACGGTCGGTGTCACGACGCCTGACGTCCTCGATCGTTTCCGCCACGTCTTCGGGATCAACGCCAAGCGATTCCAAGGCCGAGCCGCCGAAAACCAGTGCCGATTCGAAGGTCTCGCGCAGCTGATAGTCGACGCCGGCGCGAATGAGCTGCAGCGCGGTGCCGCGGTCGAAAGCCCGGGCAAGCACGGTGAGCAGCGGAAATTCGGCCTTGATCAACTGGGCGATGCGAACGGCCGCATCGGCCTTGTCGACGCAGATCAGCACGGCGCGCGCCCGGCCGGCGCCGGCCGCGTGCAGGATATCCAGCCGGGTGCCGTCGCCATAATAGACCTTGAAGCCGAAATCCGCCGCCGCCTGGATCATCTCGACATCGTTGTCGATGATCGACACATCGATGCCGCGCAGCAGCAGCGGCTGGCTGGCGATCTGGCCGAAGCGGCCGAAACCGATGATCAGCACGCTGCCGGTCAGTCCGTCGGCGACATCGACGCCGTCGAGCGACTGCTCGTCGCGCGGGGTGACATAGCGCAAGGCGATGATCGCCAGCGGTGTCAGCACCATGGAGATGATGACGATCGCCGTCAGCGTCGCGTTGGCCTGGTTGTCGATGATGCCGACGGCAGCGGCGGCGGAGTAGAGGACGAAGGCGAATTCGCCGCCTTGCGCCATGAAGACCGCGCGTTCCAACGCTTCACGATGGCCGGTCTTGAGGATGCGGGCGACGATGTAGATGCCAAGCGCCTTCATGACCATGTAGGCGACGACATAGACCGCGATCAGCTTCCAGTTCGCGGCGACCACATGCAGGTCGAGCGACATGCCGACCGCAAGGAAGAACAGGCCGAGCAGGATGCCGCGGAACGGCTCGATGTCTGCTTCCAGTTGATGGCGGAAGGTCGATTCGGACAGAAGCACGCCGGCCAGGAAGGCGCCCATCGCCATCGACAGGCCGCTGAGCTGCATGGCGAGCGCCGATCCAAGCACCACCAGCAGTGCCGCGGCCGTCATCACCTCACGGGCACGGGCATCCGCCAGGATGCGGAAGAACGGGTTGAGCAGATAGCGCCCCGCCAGCACCAGTCCGACGATCGCGGCAAGGCCGATGCCGACCTCGGTCAGCCTTTCCGACAGGCTGGTGTCGGCGCCGCCCGGCGCCAGGAACGCGATCAGGGCCAGCAGCGGCACGATGGCGAGATCTTCCAGCAGCAGGATGGAGACGATGCGCTGACCTTTCTGCGAGGCGATTTCGCCGCGTTCCTCGAGAAGTTGCATCACGATCGCCGTAGAGGTCAGCACGAAACCAGCCCCGGCGACGAAGGATTGCGAGACCGGAAAACCGCCGGCCATTCCCACGCCGGTCAACAGGACCGCGCAGACCCCGACCTGGAGCGCACCGAGCCCGAAGATTTCGCGCCGCAGGCCCCAAAGCCGCGACGGCTGCATTTCCAGCCCGATGATGAACAGGAACATGACGACGCCGAGTTCGGCGACGTGGAGGATGGCGCCCGATTCGGAAAAGATGCGAAGACCAAACGGGCCGATCACCACGCCGGCGGCCAGATAGCCTAGGATGGAGCCGAGGCCCATGCGCTTGAAGATGGGGACGGCGACAACCCCAGCGGCAAGCAGCGCCACCACCTGAATGAGATCGCTGCCTGATGTTTCCGCTGCCATGCCTCTTGTCCCTAAGTCTCCCTATGTCCGACAGCACTCCTTGCATGCAGTTGGAGCGGGAGGCAAGGGCGGGGAGCCTGCCAGGACGGGTAGGGTGCCGTCGAAGCGTTTCCCCTGGTGGAACAACGGTCTCCGCTTGCCTGCCGGACGAATGGTATGTATATCGGTAGGATGATTGACCATTCGTCCCGGCCGTCTCCGCCAGATATCCCGATGGATGCGCTCAGCGAAATCCTACAAGACTTTCGCTTGAGTGGCGTCAATTATGGCCGCTGCGAGCTCCAACATCCCTGGAGCATAGAATTCCCGCAACAATCGCTGCTTCGTTTTCACTTTGTCGGTCAGGGTCCATGCTGGATCCACACCGAAGCGCAGGGATGGCAGGAGTTGCGCGATGGCGATCTGGTGCTGCTGCCGCAAGGCATCGCCCATCGGCTGGCCAGCGCGCCGGACGTTGCAGGCGGCTCGCTCGATGATTGCCGGGTGACCAAGTTGGGGAGCAACGTCTGCGAAGTCGTACGGGAAGGCACGGGCGCGACAAGCACCCTTTTCTGCGGCTCAATGGCCTTGGGCGCCTGTGCGTTAAATCCATTGATCACGCTGATGCCGCCCATCATCAAGGGTTGCGACGTGGCCGGCAATGATCCGGTCGTTGGTCCTCTGCTGGCGGCCATGACCGTGGAGGCCGCGCAACCGCAGATGGGCAGCGCCACCATCTTGTCGCGCATGGCGGACTTGCTGACAGCCCGGCTCATTCGCTGCTGGGTCAATTGCACGGGAGCTTCGACCACCGGTTGGCTCGCTGCCATCCGCGACCCCCATATTGGCCGCGCTCTGGCAGCCATGCACAGAGACCCCGGCCATAACTGGACGCTCGAAAGCCTCGCCAGCCTGGCAGGCCAATCGCGCTCGATTTTCGCCGAGCGCTTCAGCGCTGTATTGGGAGAGGGTGCTGCACGCTATCTCGCCCGTTTGCGCATGCAGCTTGCCCGCGAGTTGTTGGGGCAAAACGGTTTGTCGGTGGCCGAGGTTGCTACTCGCTTGGGCTATGATTCCGAGGCATCCTTCGCTCGCGCCTTCAAGCGCATCACCAATGTCTCGCCAGGCGTTGTGCGTCGCACAATTCCCGGACGAATAGGCATGGATTTCGGATTTTGAGGTACATATAATCCGAAAAGACTCGTTTATGAAGATCTCCAAACCTTGGAGATCTTTCAGTGACTGACACAACATTACAACTTGAGGACGCGGCGATAGGCGTTGATGCCGATGCGCCGGCCGCGTGGAGCGCAACCACCTGGTTCGCAGTCATTTCATTGGCCGCCACCAGCTTTGCCCTGGTCTCAGCCGAATTCCTGCCGGCAGGTTTGTTGACGCCAATGGCGCGCGATCTCGGCATCAGCGAGGGAACGGCCGGACAGGTCGTCACCGCCACCGCTTCAGTCGGCGCCGTGACGGCCATGTTGAGCAATGTCCTCATCGGCCGATTGAACCGCAAGACGGTGCTGGTCGGCCTTATGGCCCTAGCGGTTGCTTCCAATATTCTTGCGGCGCTGGCGCCCAATTTCTGGCTGCTGTTGCTGGGTCGGGCCGGACTGGGGATCGCTCTCAGCGCTTTCTGGGCGCTTTCGGTCGCCGTCGTGGCCAGGCTGGTTGGCGCCAGCGCGACAGGTCGGGGCATGGCTATCGTCACCCTCGGCGTCTCGCTCGCCACCATTGCCGCACCGTCGATGGGCGCGTTGATCAGCGACTGGCTGGGTTGGCGCAGCGCCATGGCCATGACGGCAGGGTTGGCCTTGCTGGCCATGCTACTGCAGTTGCTTAGCCTGCCGTCTTTGCCTGCAACGGCAAGCAATAGTCTTGCGGACGTCCTTCGGCTGACACGGCGGCGTGGCATTCAACTTGGTATGCTTGCCATCCTTTTGCTGATGACGGGGCATTTTGCCGGCTCGGTCTATGTGCGTCCCTTTCTCGAACATGTGACGCTCCTTGCCACCGGGCCAATTGCCCTGGCGTTGCTCGGATTTGGCATCGCCGCAGTGATCGGCAATATTGCCGGTGGCCGCATGGCCGACGCCAATATCCACGTGGCTCTCGTGGTTACCGCCGCATTGATGGCGTTTGCGGCGCTGTCATTAGTGCTTTGGGGCGTGCACATTGGCGTTGCCTTTGGCTTCGTGACACTGTGGGGCTTCGCCTTCGGCATGGCGCCGGTGGTGTTGCCGACAAATTTGTCTCGCGCCGCGCCGGACGCGCTGGAAGCAGCGGGCAGCCTGATGGTCGCCTCTTTTCAGGTCGCCATCACCGTCGGCGCGGTTGTCGGCGGCTATGTTGTGGACACCTACGGCCCTACGGCGCCTTTGACTGTGACTGCTATCCTTGCTGCATCGACAGCCGTCTTGGCGCTGCTACAGCCGCGTAACTGAACTTTGCCGCCGCTGACACAGCAGCCCGAATCCGACCCGGCCAATATTGCAGACGCGTTACACAAGTTTACGCAATGCGCGCGTTGCTTGTTGCCACAATCGAAGGCTAAGGACGCTCGGCTTCGGCCATTGGAGGGTGAGCGACGATCAAGTCGCGCCCTTTTGAGGAGATGACTGACATGAAGAAGTTTTTGCTTGTTGCCGTCGGCCTGGCGGTGCTTGCCGGTTCGGCCTGCTCGAAGGCGCCGGAATGCACGGCCGAGATCGCGACCAAGAAGGCGCAGGACATGGCCGCCGCACTGCAGGAGGCGATCACCAAGGATCCGTCCAAGGCGGCTGACCTGACCGCCAAGGTCCAGGCAGTAACAACCAAGTACCAGGGCACCACGACACTCGCCGACGCCTGCAAGGCGTATGACGAGGTGACGGCCGCCATCAAGGGCTAAGCGCCTTTTTGCTGGTTCGAGGGGGCGGTGGCGATGGGCTGCCGCCTCTTTGCTTTTGGGGATGTGCTAGGGGCAGGCGCGACAATGCGCTCAATTCGGCGCGATGGAGCCGACTTCGACGGCATCGACGCGCTTCAGGCTCATGCCGATGACCGGCACCAGTTGGTCCTGGACACGCACGGCAACCGTCACCGTCATCGAATTGTCGTCGGGAATGCGGGCTTGCATGACGCCGCGGAGCTGATTGCGGTTGATGGTGAAGACCACCTTGCGGGCATCGACAACGTTGCCGCCGATGATGTCCAGGCCCGCACCGTCAGCGCCCCCCATGAAGGAGCCCTTGTAATCGCGGCCCTTGCGCTCGATCTTGGCCGACATCGGCTGGGTGAACATGCCGACGCGGCAGCCGCCGTCCAGAGTCATGCCCATCTTGCCGTCCGGCGTGGAGCCGGTGAAGCTGCAGTTGAATTTCGTGCCCTTGTACTTGCCGGCGACGATTTCGCCCGGGCCGACCCATTTGCCTTCGGCCGACTGGAAGAACTGCTTGTCCGGCTCTGCGGCGGAAGCCTCCGAGGCGAGACCGACGACTGCTGTGATCGCAACGGCCAGGGGCAGGACGCTGGACAGAATTACGCTTTTCATCGACGACACCCGGCAACAAAGAGGCTGTTTGGAACCGGTTCGACCATGAAGAAGATTGGTTAATGCTTCGTCACTGCGGGCCTTCGAAACGGCAATCCGCTCATCGTCAGGAAGAAGAGGACGCTATTTGCCGGAGCCTGTGGTTTCGGTGTCTTTCTTTGCGGCAAACGATGTCAATGCCGAGAGGAAATCGCCCAGTCCCGGACGCTTCGCGGCGCTGAAGGGCAGGGGACGCGCGGTTTCCATCGCCGCGATGCCGATGCGCGCCGTCATCATGCCGTTGACGACGCCCTCGCCAAGCTTGGCCGAAAGCCGTGCCGCCAGGCCGTGGCCGACGATCTGCTGGACGAAACTGTCGCCGACGGCGATCGAGCCGGTGACCGCCAGATGCGCAAGCACGCTGCGCGCCAGGCGGAAGAACCCCAGCGTTCCCGGGCGTCCGCCATAGAGTTCGGACAGACGGCGAATGAGGCGTCCGGCCTCGAACACGACATAGGCGACATCGACGAGCGCGCGCGGGCTGACCGCCGTCACCAGCGAGACGCGTTTGGCGGCTTCGAGAATCATCACCTTTGCCCTGGCGTCGAGGGGGCCGAGGATTTCCGCTTCGGCCAGGCGCACCAGATTGCCGCCGTCGATGATTTCGCCGCGCAGTTCGGCGAGCGCACGCCGGCCGGCCGCGGTCTCGGGCTTGGCCGCGACGAAAGCCGAAAGCTCGTCGACCACCGACCGTGCCGCCTTGGGGTCGTCACGCGCGATGGCGTCGAGCGCGCGTTTTTGCAGTTTTTCGACTTCGGCAAGGCGGGCGATCGCCAGGAATTCCCGAATCAGGATCACCACGAGTGCCAATACGGCGATCGCCGCCATGCCGGCGGCCAGCCAACCCAGCCATTCGGCGCGGGCGAAGAGATCGCGAACCAACTGGTCGGTCCACAGGCCGACAGCCAGCGAAACCAGCACGCCGATGGCGCCGAAGAAGATGCTGCCAAACAACGAGCGTTTCCTGGGGGCGACCGCCGGCGGCGGTTCCGCGGCCACGATGTCCGGTTCGTCGAAGACGTCGACTTCCGCCGGTATGACCAGCGCGACATCGGTCTTCAGCCCGCGGGGTTTGCGCGGGGGCTCGGCCTGCCGCGTCTTTGACGCCTCTTGTGTTGGCGCGGCTTCCGGCTCGATGCGGAAGGCCGCCGGTTTGCGGGGCGCGGTCATGCCAGATGGTCTCCGATCAGGAACTGCAAGGCACGGTCGAGCCTGATATGCGGCAGAGACAGCGTGACGCCTTCGGCCGTGCGTTCGAGTTTTGGTGGGCGGAACCGGACAAAGCGGATTGCCGGGTCCGTGGAATCCTGCCTGTGATCGGGTCCGGAGACGTCGAATACCGCATCAATCTTCTCCGGTAAGTCACCGGGAAATATGGCAGTTTCGGTCTTTCCGTCGAACGTTTCACCGTTGATCTTCTCGCCGGCGATCGGCGTGCCGATGATGACAGGCAACGTCTCACGGCCTTGCTTGACCGTGCCTTCGCGGGTCGCGCGCACCGCCGCCATGGCGACGACGTCGACGTCGGCGCCGGTGAAGTTCGCTCGTGCCACGGCACGGTCCGCCAGCCGCCGCACGATCGCCTGCAACCGGTCATGGCTTTCATGGTGCAGGTGATCGGCCTTGGTCGCGGCGACCAGGATGCGATCGATGCGCCGCGAAAACAGGTCGGTGAGGAAGCTACCCCGGCCGGGGCGAAAACAGCTGAGGATCTCGGTCACCGCACGCTCGAGGTCGGCCATGGCGCCGGGGCCGGCATTCAGCGCCTGCATGGCATCGATCAGGACGATCTGGCGATCGAGGCGGGTGATGTGTTCGCGGAAGAACGGTTTGACGACATGCGTCTTGTAAGCCTCGTAGCGCCTTTCCATCATGGCGTGCAGCGATCCCGGGCGCGGACGCCTGTCGAGGCCAGCCAGCGGCGCGAAGGTCAGTGCGGGCGAGCCTTCGAGGTCGCCAGGCATCAGGAAACGGCCGGGCGGCAAGGTCGAAAGCGCGCGCTCGTCGATCTTGCAGGCCTTGAGATAGGCCGCGAAGCTTTCGGCGAGGCGGCGTGCCGTCATCTCATCGGCGTCGCCATTCGGGTCGATTTCCGCCGAGATCGCCCGCCAGGCCCGCGAAAGATCCTCGCGCACCGGCAAAGTGGCCATCTCCATGGCCTCGTGTGAAAAATCGGCGAAGGATTTGCCGAGCAGCGGCAGGTCGAGCAGCCATTCGCCGGGATAATCGACGATGTCGACCGACAGTTTGCCTGAAGAGAACATGCGGCTCCAGCCGGAGGCCGATTCATATTCGATGGTCAGCCGCAGTTCCGAAATGGCGCGCGTGGAATCGGGCCAGGCGCGGTCGTTGACCAATGCGGCGATATGATCCTCGTACTGGAAGCGCGGCACGGCGTCGTCAGGCTGCTCTTCGAGGAAGGCGCGGGCGATACGCCCGGATTTCTGTGCCTCGAACAGCGGCAGGCGTCCGCCGTGGATCAGATTGTGCACCAGCGCGGAAATGAACACCGTCTTGCCGGCGCGTGAAAGGCCGGTAACACCCAGCCGCAGCGACGGAGAAAAAAGCCCGGTGGCGCGTCCCGACAGCGTATCGAGGGCAATTTTTGCCTCGTCAGTGAAGGTGGTCAGCGATGATGCCAAAATGTGATCTCTCAGGCTTGGGTCCGTCCGATATAGGCGCTGGAAACCCGGCTTTGAAATGGCGCCGGAAATCGATGCCGAAGCAATTCCAGGAAAAGTGTGGAGCGGTTTTCCCGGGAAGAGCGCATAGCGCTTTCCCTTGGAAATTGCGCCAAAACAGGGAGTTAGAGATCGGCCGGTGTCAGGAACGCTTCGAGATAGCCCGTGTCCTGGCCTGCTTTCGTCAGATTGTCCAGGAAACGCACGACAGCCAGGCCCGAGGTCGGGAAACCATGGTTGAGCATCGCCCGCGCCGCCTCGTCGCCATCGCCCGAGACCGCCATGGCGAGATCCTCCGTCATCGGGTTGTGACCGATGACCAGCAGCGAACCTGGCCCGCCATGCTCCCGGATGAGGCGGAGATAGCCGGCCGCATCTTCGCTATAGAGTGTGTCGAAAAACAAGACCTTGCCGGTATCGGTCTGGCCGGCCAGCCCTTCGAGCGTTTCCTTGGCGCGCCGGGCGTTGGAGCACAATGTCAGGTCGGGGACATAGCCACGCGAGCGCATGGCTGCGCCCATCGTCTCGGCATCGGCGCGGCCGGATGCGTCAAGCGGTCGATCGAAATCGCGCATGCCGGGCAGCGCCCAGCCAGCCTTGGCGTGCCGCAACAGATAGAGCCTGCTCACCCAACCTCCGATGATGCCGAAGCCGCGGTACGATTAGCCACAAGAAGGGCGCCGCGCACAATGGCCCCTTGTTCTTCCGCGCAAAGAATCAGCGGCACTTTCTCCATCGAATCAGCGACATCTCGCTCCAATGGGTGCCGCGGGGGAACTTTAACAATTGCGTGAGTCGGTGACTGATTGCGCTTGTGCAGGCGTCGGGCGGCGAATATATAAGCGCCAAATTTGGGGCAGTTTGGGTGAGTCGAATGAACGACATCGTTACCGCCGATTACGTACCCTCCGAAGACGAGCCGTTCATGAACGAGCGGCAGAAATCCTACTTCCGCCTGAAGCTCGTCACCTGGAAAAATGACATATTGCGCGAAGCGCGCGAAACTCTCGAAATCCTGCAGCAGGAAAACGCCAACCACCCCGACCTCGCCGACCGCGCCTCTTCCGAAACAGACCGCGCCATAGAGCTCAGGGCTCGCGACCGTCAGCGCAAACTCATCGCGAAGATCGATTCGGCGCTGCAGCGCATCGACGAGGGCACTTACGGCTATTGCGAGGAAACCGGCGAGCCGATCGCGCTGAAACGGCTCGACGCCCGTCCGATAGCCACCTTGTCGATCGAAGCGCAGGAACGGCATGAGCGCCGCGAAAAAGTCTATCGCGACGACTGACGCATTGCTTCTGGACTGCATCTCAAGGCAGTTACAAGTGAAGTCATTGTCAAAAATGGCCGGGTTTTCCGGCCATTTTTGTTGGCTGTATCACAAATCCGTTGCAGCAAGCGAAAGCAAAACCCGGCCGGCGGGGCGCCTCAGGCGGCAATCATTTCTTCTGGCTTGAAAGTTCGCCCAGAAGCCTGGTCATTTCATCGTCGAGCGATTGCGGCGCCTTGGCCACCGGTTTGCCAACCGGACCACCGGATCGCGGCTGGTCGAGCGAAACCTCCAGGTCCTTCATGAGCGCGTCGTCGATACTGTTCTGCGGTGGCGGTGGCGCGTGCCTGACAGCATTGGCGTTGGCGGAGCCATAGGCAGGCAGCGGCGTGACGTTGGTCGATTGATAGGGTTGCGCCGGTTTCGGTGCGGGGGCTGGGGCTGGGGCTGGTGGTGGCGCTGCCGGGCGCGGGCGGGCAGGCGGCGCCGAGGTCGCCGGCTGCGGCGCAGGTCGTGCCGGTGCGGGAGCCGGTTGAGGCGGCCGCGGTTTTGCCGCCGGGGCCGCGGTGGCCGGGACGGGCTGCAGACCGCCATCTCCGGTCAGCGCTGGACGGCGCGGCGCGGCAAGGCGTATGTCGCGTTCGACGACTACGTCGGTCGGACCGCCGATCAGAAGCAGATGTTCGATGTCGTCGCGGCGCACCAGCACCAGCCGACGATGGCTGTCGACGGCGGTGGCGTCCATGACGGCGAGCCGCGTCTTACGGTTCCGGCCACCGGCGACGAACGTGCCGAAGGTCAGGTTGCGGACCAGCCTGATGATGACGAGCACGATGACCAGCAGGATCAGCGCCGCGAAGGTCCACAGGAGTGCCGCCGCATAACCAGGGCCCGCCACGCTATCCAGCCACTGCATTGGTTTCCCCTGATCGGTCTTGGAAAGAGACGCGACACTAGACCGTTGCGGCTGGCCACCGCAAGTTGCCTTTCACGCATCGTGAACAGCTTGAAACACGGCCGGTATCATTTTTATCTGACATTTGCCGCCCGGGCCTTTTCCGGACTGGGAGAATGTGATTCAACCGGCTAAAGCGGGTCGCGCTGAAGCGGATTCACGCGAGGCGCTCTAGGGCCTTGTTTTCGTGCATGTCGTTTTCCCAAAACCGAAGTCACTTTTGGGCGACATGCATTAGGGGCGGGTGTCGGAACGTCGGACTTCACGAGCAGGGGGCATATGGCCAAGGAAGCGCGCGGCGATTTCTATCCGGTACCGATCGTCGACCAGAACACGCGACCGGGTGCGGTCACCCGGCTCATCATCTTCATCGTCGTTCTGACGGGGGCCGCGATCGTCTTCGGTCTGTTCCGCGAGCGCCTAGGCGATCCCTTCCTGCTCGGCATGCTGGGCGTGCTGGCGATGATCGGCGTCGGCTTTCTGTTCGCGACCGCGATCGGCTTCGTACAAGTCACGCCGCGCTCGACTGGCGATGAACTGTCCAAGGCTTTCGTCGATTCGATGGCGCAGGGCCTGCTGGTGACGGACACCAAGGGCCGCGTCGTCTACGCCAACCGTGCCTATGCCGACATGACCGGAGCGTCCTCGGCCGCCGACCTCAAGACGGTCGAAGGGCTCCTTTCGGATGTTCCCGAGGCCTCGGTGACGATTTACCGGCTGGCCTCCGGCCTGCGTGACGGGCAGCCGGGCGACGGCGAGTTTCGGCTGGCGCAGTCGATCCGGCCGGGAGCCGAAGCGGGCGCCCGCTGGTACCGGGCGCGCGCCCGGACCTTCAACGTTCCGGGCCAGCGCCTGCCGATGCTGGCCTGGCAACTCGCCGACATTTCGCAGGAGCGGGCCGAGCAGGAGCGTTTCTTCCTCGACCTGCAGAAGGCCATCGATCACCTCGACCACGCCCCGGCCGGCTTCTTTTCCGCCGACCAGGACGGTCGCGTCACCTACATTAACGCCACGCTCGCGGAATGGCTGGGCATCGATCTTGCCAGCTTCACGCCCGGCGCCGTCACCTTGCCGGATATCGTTGCCGGCGACGGCATGGCTTTGGTGCGCTCGGTCAAGGCCGACCCCGGCACGACGCGCAACGCGGTCATCGATCTTGATTTGACGACGATGACGGGAGAGGCGCTGCCGGTGCGCTTCATGCATCGCGTTTCGGCCAGCCGCGAAGGCATCGGCGGTCCGACGCGCACGATCGTGCTCAACCGCACGCAAGGCGAGGATGCCTCGGCCGATCTGCGCGCCTCGGAAGTGCGCTTCACCCGCTTCTTCAATTCGACGCCGATGGCGATCGCGGGTGTCGATGCCAGCGGGCGCATCCTGCGCACCAACGCACCCTTCCTGTCGCTGTTTTCCTCGGTCGTCGACCGGGATGCCGTGGACCGCCGCGTGAGGCTCGATACGGTAATCCACGAGCGAGAGCGGCCGGCCTTTGCCGCGGCATTCGAGAAGGCCCGGCAGCGGCAGGCCGACATCGAGCCGATCGACACCGTGCTGCCCGGCAACGAGGAGCGGCACATCCGTTTCTACGTCAATGCCGTCGCCGACGGCACCGGCGGCGAGGGCGCAGAGGAATCGGCCATCGTCTACGCCGTCGAGACGACCGAGCAGAAGGCGCTCGAAGGGCAGATGGCACAAAGCCAGAAGATGCAGGCGGTCGGGCAACTCGCGGGCGGCATCGCCCACGACTTCAACAATGTGCTGACCGCCATCATCATGGCGTCGGACCTGCTTTTGACCAATCACCGGCCGTCGGACCCGTCCTTCCCCGACATCATGAATATCAAGCAGAACGCCAATCGGGCGGCTTCACTGGTCAGGCAGTTGCTGGCCTTCTCGCGCAAGCAGACGCTGCGGCCGGAAGTGCTGAACCTCACCGACGTGCTCGCCGATCTCAGGATGCTGCTTGCCCGCCTGGTCGGCAACGACATCAAGCTGAAGATCGACCACGGCCGGGACCTGTGGCCGGTCAGGGTCGATATCGGCCAGTTCGAGCAGGTGGTGGTCAATCTGGCGGTCAATGCGCGCGACGCGATGCCCGCTGGCGGCGATCTCACCGTGCGCACCCGCAACGTCACCGCCGAGGAGTGCAAGATCTTCTCCTATCGCGAACTCGCCGCGGCCGACTATGTCGTGGTCGAGGTCGAAGACACCGGCAGCGGCATCGCGCCGGACGTGCTGAAGAAGATCTTCGAACCGTTCTTCACCACCAAGGAGGTCGGCAAGGGCACCGGCCTTGGCCTGTCCATGGTCTACGGCATCATCAAGCAGACAGGCGGGTTTATTTTCTGCGATTCCGAGGTCGGCAAGGGATCGACTTTCCGCATCTTCCTGCCGCGCCACATCGCGGAAGCGAAGAAGGCGGCCGAACTCGGGGAAACCCCGAGTGCCACGCCGGTCAAGCCGGTCGACAGCACCAAGGACCTGTCGGGGTCGGCCACGGTGCTGCTGGTCGAGGACGAGGATGCCGTGCGCATGGGCGGCATGCGTGCGCTGACCTCTCGGGGCTATACGGTGCATGAGGCATCCTCGGGCGTCGAGGCGCTGGAAGTGTTCGAAGCCCTGGGCGGCAAGGTCGACATCGTCGTTTCGGACGTGGTCATGCCGGAAATGGACGGGCCGACCCTGCTTGGCGAGTTGCGCAAGCGCCAGCCGGATATCAAGTTCGTGTTCGTGTCCGGCTATGCCGAGGACGCCTTCGCCAGGAACTTGCCGGCCGACGCGCATTTCGGCTTCCTGCCGAAGCCGTTCTCGCTCAAGCAACTGGCGACGATCGTTAAGGATATGCTGGAGTCCTAATTTAGCTTTCTCCAATGGTCTGCCTTGCACAACGCCCCGACAGCGCCATGATTGCGGGCGAGAGGGTAGGCGGGCTTGGGGGAGCAGCGATTGACGCCACACATAGAGGCAGGCAAGGGCGACTACGCCGAAACGGTGCTGTTGCCGGGTGACCCGCAGCGCGCCGAATGGATGGCGAAGACATTTCTCGAAGCGCCACGCTGCGTCAATCGCAGGCGGGGTGCTCTCGGCTTTACCGGCCTTTATCGCGGCCGGCCCATCAGCATTCAGGCAACGGGTATCGGGGTTTCGTCGTTCCTGATCTATACCCACGAATTGCTCGACTATTATGGCATCCGAACATTGATCCGCACCGGGACCTGCGGTGGCCTGAGCGCCGAGGTAAAGCTGCGCAGCCTGGTGATCTCGCAATCGGCACGGCCGGAAAACAAGGAGAGTGGCCAGGTCTTTGGCCTTTATGACGCTGACGCCGGTCCGGATCCGGCGTTGCTCGCCCGCGCATTGGCCAAGGCAGCCGAACTCGGCATTGACCACCATGCCGGCCTGACAGTCTGCACCGACATATTCTACCATCCTGAAACGCACGCTCGATATGCCGAGGCAAGGGCACTCGGAGCGCTGGCCGTGGACATGGAAACCAGCGCGCTCTACCGCATCGCGACGCATTTCGGCGCGAGGGCGTTGTCGCTGTTGACCGTTGTCGACAATCTGGTTACCGGCGAACAGGCCGACTATTCCGAGCGCCAGGCGCTTTTCACCGATATGAGCCGGCTGGCGCTCGAAATCGCTGGGGAAGGGCGCTAGGCAGCTTCCTGCTTCAACGCCATTCGCTCGTCCACGCTGGGCCGATGGCCGCGCAGATAGAGCGCGCAGGTGGTGCGAAGCATGGATGCGAAATTGGGTATCTCGCCGTTGATCTCGATGGCTTCGTCATACAGCTTCGAGATGAATTTCGGCGTCGTCAGGTCCTGGCTGTCGGCGATTTCGTCCAGCAAGGTCCAGAACGTTGCCTCGAGCTGGATGCTGGTCGAATGTCCATCAATGCGGATCGACCGGTTGATCTGGCGATAGCCTTCCGGATCCTGTGCGGCAAACACTCTGCACATTGGTACCTCCCGTTTTTGTTGGTCTTGGGCGTCGACGGAGCCATCGGCGCCTTTTGAACACTGCCTGCGATTTCATCTTCGACCGGACCGTCGATAACGGCAATCAGACTTTCGTCCTTATGGCGATGGCCTCCCTGGAATCTTGGGCGACACTAGCCATTTTCAAGCCGCATGCGTGGTAATCGGCTGCCACCACCTTTTTTCGCCGGCGCGCATAATCGGCTTCGAAAGTACGAACGCTGCGGGGTCTGATTTGGCGAAGGCAATCCACACCATGATCCGGGTTCTCGACGAGGCCCGGTCCATCGACTTCTACACCAGGGCGTTCGGGCTGGAGGTTGCCCAGCGGCTGGATTTCGAGACCTTCACGCTGATCTATCTCAGCAATACCGATACGCCTTTCGAAGTTGAGCTGACCGTCAACAAGGGGCGGCAGGAGCCTTATGCGCTTGGCGACGGCTATGGCCACCTGGCCGTCTCTGTCGCCGATCTCGACAGCGAACATGACCGGCTCGGTGCGCTCGGCTTCAATCCGAAGAAGATCGTCGAGTTCAACCGCGACGGGTCGCTCATCGCACGCTTTTTCTTCATCGAGGACCCCGACGGCTACAAGATCGAGGTCCTGCAGCGAGGGGGGCGCTTCCAATAGGGGACAACCCGCCGCGTGCACCGGCGCGGCGCCAGCAACGGCACCCGAAGGGTGCGAACAGCAAGCAGGGAGGAAACTATGGTCACGATCTATGACGGAAAGCCTGGACTTTCACGTCGCGAGCTTCTCAAACGCGGCAGCATCGGCGCGTTGCTCGTCATCTCCGGCAGCGCGGTCATCAGCCCGGAACAGGCCTGGGGGCTTGAAACCTCGGCGCTGAAGCCCGAGACGATGGCGACACTGATCCAAGTGGCGCGCGACATCTATCCGCACGACCAGGTGCCGGACAAATATTACGCTATCGCCGTCAAAGGCCATGACGAGACAGCCGCCAAGGATCCTGCCCACAAGGAGCTGATCGAGAAGGGCATCGCCGATCTCGACAGCAAGGCTGGCAAGGGTGGTTATCGCGGGCTCGGCTGGGAAGAGCAGCGTGTGGCGCTGCTCACCGAGATCGAGAAGACGCCTTTCTTCCAGGCGGTGCGCGGTGGTCTCGTCGTCAGTCTCTACAACCAGAAAGAGGTGTGGCCGATCTTCGGCTACGAGGGCGAGTCCTACTCCAAGGGCGGCTACATCGCGCGCGGTTTCAACGACATCGAGTGGCTCTGAGCCGCTCTGTCCGTAACCGCTTTTTGACCGATCTCATGGGAGGAAACCATGGCAGCACAATTTGATCTCAAGAATGACGGCGTGGTCGTCATCATCGGCTCGGGCGCCGGCGGCGGCACGCTCGGCAACGAACTGGCGCAGAAGGGCATCGATGTCGTCATCCTCGAAGCGGGCGCCCGCCACGAATATGAGGACTTCATCAATGACGAGTGGGATTCGTTCGCCCAGCTCGCCTGGAAGGACAAGCGCACCACATCCGGCGACTGGCGTGTGGCGAAGGATTTCCCGAACCTGCCGGCCTGGATCGTCAAATCGGTCGGCGGCTCAACCACGCACTGGGCCGGCGCGTCGCTGCGCTTCCAGGAGCATGAGTTCAAGACGCTGTCGACTTACGACAAGCAGGCCGGCGCCAATCTTTTGGACTGGCCGATTTCGCTGGCCGAGATGGAGCCTTATTACGCCAAGGCGGAAGCCAAGATGGGCGTGACCGGCACCAATGACTGGCCGCGGCTGCCGGGCAACAACAATTTCAAGGTGTTGAAGGCCGGCGCCGACAAGCTCGGCTACAAGGAATGCCATACCGGCAACATGGCGATCAACTCGGTCGAACGCGACGACCGCAACTCCTGCCAGCAGACCGGCTTCTGCTTCCAGGGCTGCAAATGGGGCGCCAAATGGTCGACCCTCTATACCGAAATCCCCAAGGGCGAAGCGACAGGCCACCTCGAAGTGCGGCCGAACGCCATGGTGATCAAGATCAACCATGATGCCAAGGGAAAGGTGACCGGCGTCGTCTATGCCGACAAGGACGGCAAGTTGCAGGAGCAGAAGGCCCGTATCGTCGCGGTGGCCGGCAATTCGATCGAAAGCCCGCGCCTGCTGCTCAATTCGCAATCGAGCAAATTTCCGCATGGGCTCGCGAATTCATCAGGGCAGGTGGGCAAGAACTACATGCGCCACACCACCGGATCGGTGTATGCCATCTTCGACAAACCGGTGCACATGTATCGCGGCACCACCATGGCCGGCATCATCCGCGACGAGGCGCGGCATGATCCGTCACGTGGCTTCGTCGGCGGCTACGAGTTCGAGACGCTGTCGCTTGGATTGCCGTTCATGGCGGCTTTCCTCAACCCTGGCGGCTGGGGGCGCTCCTTCACCACCGCGCTTGATCACTATGACCATATGGCAGGCCTGTGGATCGTCGGCGAGGACATGCCGCGCGAGGAGAACCGCATCACGCTGCATGCCGATGAGAAGGACGAACACGGCATGCCGATCGCCGACGTGCATTTCGACGATCACCCGAACGACACGGCGATGCGCAACCATGCCTATAAGCAGGCTTCAGCGCTTTACGATGCGGTCGGTGCGACGCGCACCTTCCCGACGCCGCCCTATCCCTCGACCCACAATCTGGGCACCAACCGGATGAGCGAGAAGGCGGAGCATGGCGTCGTCAACAAGCATGGCCAGACGCACGACATCAAGAACCTGTTCGTGTCGGACGGCAGCCAGTTCACGACGGGTGCCGCCGAAAACCCGACCTTGACCATCGTGTCGCTGGCGATCCGCCAAGCCGACTACATCGCCGCCCAGATGTCGGCGAGAAGCATCTAGTCCACCTCCCGACTGCCTGCTGGCGCGGGACCCGACAGGGTTCCGCGCCTTTTTTTGGCGTTCAGCCCCTTGTGCAGGTCGAGGCGGTGAAGGCTCCGTCGGGCTGCTTCATGATGATATCGAAGGAGGGTGGGTTCTGGCCGTCCAGTGTCGCCTGGGTCATCGACAGCGAGTTGCCGCCGGCGGTGTAGCCGCCGAGCGGTCCCAGCCAGGTGATCTCGCCGTTTGCGTTCATCTGATAGTTGTAGGCCTGCTGGGCGGTTCCGAAGGTTACAGGGCCTGTATAAACGTTCCCCTTGATGGTGATGTCGCCGAGGTCGAGGAACATGCCGAGCAGGTAGACTTCGCAGTGATAGGTGCCGTCAGGCATCTTGCCGTCGCTGAAGTCGGCCTGTGCGGCGCCGGTCGCTGCCGCCAGAAGCGCGGTGCCGATAAAAATGCGTGAAATCAGGGATGCCATGACGTCGCTCGGTTGAGCAGGGAGCTTGCCCTATTTTTGCGCTGGGCCGCAACATTTGTCGCCCCGCCGCACGCGTGGAGGCCAAAATCTAGGCATTTGGTGAAATTGGGCAAAATTTAGGCAGATGCTGTGTGCGCTGCGCAAATTTCCCTCAACCAATTCTTAACCAGCTCTCTTATGTTTGTTCAATCTAATATAATAATCATCTGATAATGTTGGTCTATTTGCCGTTTTTCAGCGCCCCGGCAGCGGTTGGCATGGGGGTTGCATTGTATCGTTGCGGTGCAATCAACCAGCTTGGGAGTCTTCCGTATGAGGGGTAATTTCTCGACAATAACAAAAATGTTTTCGGCGAGCGTGGTTGCCGCCGGCCTGTTGATGTCGGCTCCCGCCAGGGCGGCCGACGATACGATCAAGGTCGGCATTCTCCATTCGCTGTCGGGGACGATGGCGATTTCGGAGACGACGCTGAAGGACGCCATGCTGATGCTCATCGATGAGCAGAACGCCAAGGGCGGCCTGCTCGGCAAGAAGCTTGAAGCCGTCGTCGTCGATCCGGCTTCCAACTGGCCGCTGTTCGCCGAAAAGGCGCGCGAGCTGATTTCGAAGGATAAGGTCGCGGCGGTGTTCGGCTGCTGGACCTCGGTGTCGCGCAAATCGGTGCTGCCGGTGTTCTCCGAGCTCGACAACATCCTGTTCTATCCCGTCCAGTATGAGGGCGAGGAGAGCGAGCGCAACGTGTTCTACACGGGCGCCGCGCCCAACCAGCAGGCCATTCCGGCGGTCGACTATCTGATGAGCGAGGATGGCGGCTCGGTGAAGCGCTGGGTGCTGGAAGGCACCGACTACGTCTATCCGCGCACCACCAACAAGATCCTCGAAGCCTATCTGAAGGCCAAGGGCGTCGCGGCCGAAGACATCATGGTCAACTACACGCCGTTTGGTTTTTCCGACTGGCAGACCGAAGTCTCGGCGATCAAGAAGTTCGGCTCGGCCGGCAAGAAGACCGCCGTCGTCTCGACCGTCAACGGCGACGCCAACGTGCCGTTCTACAAGGAACTCGGCAACCAGGGCATCAAGGCCGAGGACATCCCGGTCATGGCCTTCTCGGTCGGCGAGGAAGAGCTGGCCGGTCTCGACACCGCACCGCTGGTCGGCCATCTCGCCGCGTGGAACTACTTCGAAAGCGTCGACACACCCGAAAACAAGAAGTTCATCGCCGACTGGCACAAGTTCATCAAGAACGACAAACGCACCACCAACGACCCGATGGAAGCCCACTACATCGGCTTCAACATGTGGGTGAAGGCGGTCGAGAAGGCCGGCACCACCGATCCCGACAAGGTCATCGACGCCATGATCGGCGTTTCGGTGCCGAACCTGACCGGCGGCTATTCGACGATGATGCCGAACCATCACATCACCAAGCCGGTGCTGATCGGCGAAATCCAGGCCGACGGCCAGTTCGAGACGGTTTCGCGCACGCCGGGCTTGGTGATGGGCGACGAATGGTCCGACTACCTGCCGGACTCCAAGGATTTGATCTCCGATTGGCGCAAGCCTCTGTCGTGCGGCAACTTCAACGTTGCCACCGGCAAGTGCGGCGGCAAGGGAACGAACTGATCCTCCCCGGGCTGACTAGTCAGACCCGGGCTGACCTAGTCGGACCGCGCGCGTCCGGACGGTTTCCTCCACCGTCCGGACGCCCAATTCAACCTCCAAGGGGTTAACAGAAGCCGATGACGTTGATCCGCACGGGCCTGACACTGCTGTTCCTGTTGGCGACGCTGTCGTCTTCGGGCGCGGCGGAAGCCGACCTGCGCGCCATCATCGCCAAATTCGCGACGGCCAAGGGCTTTTCGGAGATCGGAGCTGTCGTCCATGAACTGGCGGCTGCCGGTGACCCGGCCGTCGAGCGGCCGCTTGCCGCGCTCGCCGACGGCAACCTCTATGTCCGCAAGGCCGATTCCCTGGTCTTCGTCGGCAAGGAAGCCGGCGAAAGGGTCCAGCTTTTCGATCCGCTGAGCAGCGAAGCATCCGGCGAGGCGGCCAAGGACGACATCACCAAGATCAAGGTCAACAACACGCTGCGCCGCGTCATTCGCGATGCGCTGGGCACGCTGACGCTTGGCGCCAAGGACCCGACTGTCCGCATCGCCGCCGCCGACACCATGTTCAAGACGCCCGACGCGGCCAATATCGAACCGCTCGACGCGGCGATCGCCAAGGAGACGGTTGCCAGCGTCAAGGCTCTGCTGGAGCAGGCCCGCGCTGCCTCGATCCTTGTCTCGGACCGGCCTGAAGCCGACAAGCTGGCAGCCATCGCGCTGATCGGCGCGCGCGGCGACCGTGACGCGGTTTCGCTGCTCACCTCGGTCGAGGCCAACGCCTCGGGAGCGGTGAAGGAAGCCGCGACAGCCGCGATCGCCAACATCAATTCGACATTGGCGCTTTGGGATGCCGGGCAGAACATCTGGTACGGCATTTCGCTGGGCTCGGTGCTGCTGCTCGCGGCGATCGGGCTTGCCATCACCTTCGGGGTCATGGGCGTCATCAACATGGCGCATGGCGAGATGGTGATGCTCGGCGCCTACACCACCTTCGTCGTCCAGCAGGTGATCCGCACATCGTTTCCCGGCCTGTTCGACTGGTCGCTGGTCATCGCGCTGCCGCTCGCCTTTCTGGTCGCCGCACTCGTCGGCCTCGCCATCGAACGCGGCGTCATCCGTTTCCTCTACGGCCGGCCGCTGGAGACGCTGCTGGCGACCTGGGGCGTGTCGCTGATCCTGCAGCAGGCGGTGCGCTCGATCTTCGGGCCGACCAACCAGGAGGTTGGTAATCCCTCCTGGATGTCGGGTTCGTTCGATATCGGCCAGCTGGCCATTACCTGGAACCGGCTCTGGATCCTGGTCTTCGCGCTGACCGTCTTCGGCGTCCTGCTCTATGTGATGAAGCGCACGCCCTGGGGGCTGCAGATGCGCGCCGTCACCGCCAACCGGCGCATGGCCGCCTCGATGGGCATCAGGACGCCGTGGGTCGACGCGCTGACCTTCGCGCTCGGATCCGGCATTGCCGGCATTGCCGGTGTCGCGCTCAGCCAGATCGACAATGTCTCGCCCAATCTCGGCCGCGGCTACATCATCGACAGCTTCATGGTCGTCGTCTTCGGCGGCGTCGGCAATCTCTGGGGCACGCTGGTCGGCGCCTTTTCGCTGGGCATCGTCAACAAGTTCCTCGAGCCCTATGCCGGCGCCGTGCTCGGCAAGATCGTCGTGCTGGTGCTGATCATCCTGTTCATCCAGAAGCGCCCGCGCGGCCTGTTCGCGCTCAAGGGCAGGGCGGTGGAAGCATGATCACGGGACGCTTCTTCGCCGCCGGCGCCGACCGCCGCATCGCCATCACCATCTTCATCCTGTTGGCCGCGGCGATTGTCGTGCCGCTGCTCAACCTTGCGGTATCGCCAACCAGCGCCCTCTACGTCCCGGCCTATATCGTGGCGCTGACCGGCAAATATCTCTGCTATGCGCTGCTGGCGCTCTCCCTCGACCTGGTCTGGGGCTATTGCGGCATACTTTCGCTCGGCCACGGCGCCTTCTTCGCGCTCGGAGGCTATGCGATGGGCATGTATCTGATGCGCCAGATCGGCTCGCGCGGTGTCTATGGCAACCCGATCCTGCCCGATTTCATGGTGTTCCTGAACTACAAGGAATTGCCGTGGTTCTGGCATGGCTTCGACCATTTCTGGTTTGCGGCGATCATGGTGCTGGCGGTGCCCGGCCTGCTCGCCTTCGTCTTCGGCTGGTTCGCCTTCCGCAGCCGCGTCACCGGCGTCTATCTCTCCATCATCACCCAGGCGATGACCTATGCGCTGCTGCTCGCCTTCTTCCGCAACGATATGGGTTTCGGCGGCAATAATGGCCTGACCGATTTCAAGGACATTCTGGGCTTCAACGTGCAGGCCGACGCAACGCGTTCGGCGCTGTTCGCTGCCAGCGCGGTGATGCTGGCGCTCGCCGTGTTCATCACCTGGGCGATCGTCGGCTCCAAATACGGTAAGCTCCTGATGGCGGTGCGTGACGCCGAAAGCCGCACGCGCTTCCTCGGCTGGCGGGCGGAGAATGTGAAACTGTTCGCCTTCACCGTCTCGGCCGTCATGGCCGGCATTGCCGGCGCGCTTTACGTGCCGCAGGTCGGCATCATCAATCCCGGTGAGTTCGAACCGTCCAATTCGATCGAGGTGGTGATCTGGGCCGCCGTCGGCGGGCGCGGCACCATCGTCGGGCCGATCATCGGCGCGCTGCTGGTCAATGCCGGCAAATCCTGGTTCACCGGCGTGCTGCCGGAATTGTGGCTGTTTGCGCTCGGCGGCCTGTTCGTCGCCGTCACCTTGCTCTTGCCGAAGGGCATCATCGGCATGTGGGACAGCTGGCGCGGCAATGCGAAGGCGTTGCGGGCGGCCTCCGTCGCTGAAGAGGCCGGCACCAAGGTCGCAGTGGCGTCGGCGACCTCGAAGCCCGCTCGCTCGCCGGCGAGGAATCCGGGCGAGTGGTCCTTGTCCGACTCTGAACCGCAGGCGGCGGAGTAGCGACCATGAGCAAGTCGAACACCATCCTCTATCTCGACGGCGTCTCGGTCTCCTTCGACGGTTTCCGCGCCATCAACAATCTGTCGCTGGTCCTCGACAAGGGCGAGATGCGCGCCATCATCGGCCCCAACGGCGCCGGCAAGACGACGATGATGGACATCGTCACCGGCAAGACGCGGCCCGACGAGGGCGAAGTGTTCTTCGACGGCCGGGTGGATCTCACCAGGCATGACGAGGCCGAGATCGCCATGATGGGCATCGGCCGCAAATTCCAGAAGCCGACGGTCTTCGAAAGCCATACGATCGAGGACAATCTCATGCTGGCGCTGAAGGGGCCGCGTTCGATCTTCCCGGCGCTGTTCCACCGTCGCTCTGCGGCCGAGGCGCGGCAGATCGACGACATTCTCGGCGTCATCCGGCTGGGCGACAAGCGCCACGAGCTGGCCGCCAATCTCAGTCACGGCCAGAAACAGTGGCTGGAGATCGGCATGCTTCTGGCGCAGGACCCGAAATTGCTTTTGGTCGACGAGCCGGTCGCGGGCATGACCGATGCGGAAACCGAAGAGACCGCGCGGCTGCTCAAGGACATTGCGCGCGACCATTCGGTCATCGTCGTCGAGCACGACATGCATTTCGTGCGCGAACTCGGCGTCAAGGTCACCTGCCTGCACGAAGGCTCGGTGCTGTCGGAAGGCACGCTCGATTTCGTCTCAGCCGACGAACGTGTCGTCGAAGTCTATCTGGGGAGATGAGCATGATCTGGCGGGTGCAATTTCATCGCTTCGATCTGTCGTTTCTCCGGTTCTGGAGAAGGCGCTGACATGCTCGAAGTTTCCAACGCCACGCTCCACTACGGCGCCGCCCAGGCGCTGCGCGGCGTTTCGCTGAAGGCGGGCGCCGGCAAGATCACTTGTGTGCTCGGCCGCAACGGCGTCGGCAAGACCAGTTTGATGAGATCGATCGTCGGCCACCACCGGCTGACGAGCGGAAGCGTTGCCTTCGAGGGGAAGGCGCTCGACCGGAGCGCGGCGTATGACCGCGCCCGGTCGGGCATCGCATTCGTGCCGCAGGGCAGGGAGATCTTTCCCCTGCTCACGGTGCGCGAAAACCTGGAATCCGGCTTTGCGCCATTGAAGCGTGCCGACCGCAACGTGCCGGCGCATGTCTTCGAGCTGTTTCCGGTGCTGAAGCAGATGCTTGGCCGCCGCGGCGGCGACCTTTCGGGCGGCCAGCAGCAGCAGCTCGCCATCGGCAGGGCGCTGGTGATGCGGCCGAAGCTGCTGGTGCTGGATGAGCCCACCGAAGGCATCCAGCCGTCGATCATCAAGGACATCGGCCGCGCCATCCGCTATTTGCGCGACCAGGCTGGTATCGCGGTGCTGCTGGTCGAACAATATCTCGACTTCTGCCGCGAGCTTGCCGACGAGGTCAACATCATGGACCGGGGCCAGATCGTCCATACTGGCCCGGCGGAAGATCTAGACCGGGCTGACGTCCGCAAGTTCCTTACCGTCTAGAATCGGTGCTGGACTTCAGCTGACGATCCAAAGTCCTTGGCAAGTCCAATATTCTTTCATCCAGCGATCCGCATCTCTGGCGCGCCAGAGGCGGCATGCTAGTCTTTTGTTGGCTTTGTGAGTCGGCCGCTTCCGTATCAGTCTGGTTATCGCAGATCGAGGGCGCGGCGAAGGCCGGCAAGTTCCACGCAAGCAAGGCTTCCTAGCTTCCCTCCTGCGATCTTTGTCGTTCAAACGCGTTTGGGCACACAGGCTAAGGGACAGCCATGGAACGTTTCGTCGAGGACTACCAGAAGCGGCGGCTTACCGAGCGGGTCGACATCATCGCGGCCATCAACATTTTGAGGTCACAGGGCTGCGAATACGACGACCTGATCGAGGAGATCACCAAGGTGTTCTACGTCGACCTCGATACTTTCAATGAAATCGTGATGGCGGCCTAAAGCGCGTCGCGTCTGAATGGTTTCCTGCGACGCGCTTTAGGTCCTTGATTTCATGCATGTCGTTCTACCGGGGCCACTTTTGGGCGACATGCATTGGAGCCGCTTTCGCCCATCCAATGGTCACAGCTCGGCATGATACGCGCGGTCAGCTCGCGCGCCGGAACGGAGAGGCGGTGACGCGGTTGCGACCGCCGCGCTTGGCGTCGTAGAGCGCCTTGTCGGCGGCACTGAGCACCTTGTCGAAGCTGAGCCCCTCTTTGCTGCCGAATGCAAAACCGGCGCTGACCGTGCACCTCAGTGAGCCGGTTTCGGTTTCTATCAGGCGTGTCGCGAAGGCGGTCCGGATGCGCTCTGCCGCGTCCTCGACCGCTTCCGGCAAGGTGCGCTTCAATACCAGCGCGAATTCCTCGCCGCCCATGCGCGCGGCAACGTCGGTCTGGCGCAGATTACCGGCGAGTTCGCTCGCAAACACCTTCAGCACCTCGTCGCCCGCCGCGTGGCCGAACTCGTCGTTGATGGTTTTGAAATTGTCGAGATCGAAGACGACCACGGCGGTGAAGGCGCCGACCGGGAGATGGCCATGCATGTCGAACAGCGCGCGCCGGTTGAGCAGGCCGGTCAAGGGATCGGTGAGCGCGTTGCGGCGGTGATGCCTCGCCAGACGCCCCTGGTTGAGCGCAAGTGACAGGGCGCCAATACCCGTCATACTGGCGATGACGACAATGAGGCTCAGTTCCTCGGCCCAGTTGCTTGGTGCATGGCCGAGCACCAGCTTGCCGTCCCATGCCAGGACCGCCGCGCACAGCATGAAGGAAACGGCAGTGGCCGAGTAGAGCGTGGTGATGCCGACCGTCAGGGCAGGGGCTTCGTCGCGGCCGCGCCAGTATTCGAATGCCGTCGCGAACAGGAGCAAGGCGGCGAACAGGTTCTCGAACATGAAGCCAAGGCCATCATAGCCCAGAGCCATGGGAGGCAGCGTCACTGCCAGTGAAACACAGCCCAACAGTGCTCGCGGCAGCGGCGAGCCGCCGGTTCTGAACTGGTAGGCCGCACCCAGCATGGTCGAGAAACCGAGCAGCAACAGGGCAAGGGTGGCGATGCCGAGCAAGCGCCCGGGCATGTCGATATAGGCGTCATAGACAAAGATATCGCCGACCACGAACACCAGGCTGATCGCCCATGTCAGCAGGAACCGCTCCGTGCGGGCGGTCAGCCACATGCCGAACAACGTCAGGCTCAGGCAAGCGGCGGAGAAACCGACGGCCAGCAGAAGTGAAGTGTAGTCGAGCGACATGCCCCTCTTTCCCTGCCGGCGGCGGCTCAAGCTGTGCGGCTTGGCGTCGCCGCATTCATGCAGCAAGGAAGTGTCGATATGGTTACGATCGTGGCGAAGATGCCCAGGAATAGGCGCTTTGCTACGCGCAAAACGCATAGATGATGCGCTTACAGCATGTAGCCGAACAACAACGGATGCTTGTCAGCCGGCTACCCGCTTCATCAGCGCCATCGCCCCGAACGGTGCGCGCGCCTTGCCTTCGGTGATGAAGTAGACGAACACATCGCGCGGCTGCACAGGCGCGTCGGTGGCGGGATCGGCGCGCCGCAAATCGGCCGGCTGCTCGCCTTCCGCCCATGTCTTTGCCCGCACCGCCCATTCGTCGAGGCCCTTCGGCGTGTAGCAATCGGGATTGTCGTCCGAGCCGGTCTGCAGCCGTGCGTAGATGAAGTCGCCGGTGATGTCGGCGATATCAGGATATTTGGCATGGTCGGCATAGACGATCGCCGCCTTGTATTTGCGGGCAAGCGCCGCGAATTCCGGCACGATGAAACTGTCGTTGCGCACTTCCAGCGCGTGACGCAGTGCGACACCGTCCTGTTTCTCCGGCAGCAGTTTCAAAAAGGCTTCGAAATCGTCCGGATCGAACTTTTTCGTCGGCGCGAACTGCCACAGGATCGGGCCGAGCTTGTCGCCGAGCGCGGCAACGCCGGAACCGAGGAAGCGCATCATCGATTCCCCGGCTTCGCCCAGCACGCGACGGTTGGTGACGAAGCGGTTGCCCTTCAGCGAATAGACGAAACCGTCCGGCGCCTCGCTTGCCCATTTGACGAAGGTCGGCTCCTTGAAGCTGGAGTAGTAGGTGCCGTTGACCTCGATGCTCGGCACCTGCCGGCTGGCGTAGTGCAGTTGCTTGGCCTTCGACAATTTGTCCGGATAGAAGGACGTGTCCCAGGGCTCGAAGGTCCAGCCGCCCATGCCGGAGCGGATTGTTCCCGATTTGCTCATTATCGTCCTCCCGAGTGCGGTGTCTGGCCAAATTCAGAAGTCTGGGCGCGTTCAGAAAATCAGGCTGTCGTGGTCTCGTCGACCGGTTTTGCCATGTCGACCAGCACCCATCCTGGCCGGTAGGGGTTGGGCCGGCGACCCGTTTCGCGATAACCGTAGGCGAGATAGAGCGCGATGTTCCGCTCCATTTTCGCATTGGTGTAGAGCCGTATCTCCGGCAGGCCCCACAAGCGCGTCTGTTGATCCGCGTGATTGAGCAGCTTTGTGCCAAAACCCTTGCGCTGGAAGGCGGGCGACACAGCGACGGAGAAGATCATCGCGTGATCCTCATGCCGCTCCAGTGTGAGCACTCCGGCAGGTTCGCCACCGCTCTCCAGCAGCCAGACCTCGCCGTTCGCGATGCGCGGCGCGTAGTCTTCGGTCACCGGGATCGGCGGCGCTTCGAGTATGGCGTTGTAAGGAGCGTAGGCGGCTTCCGTCAGCGCGACGATCGCAGCAAGATCTTCAGGGCGGGCAAGTCTCATGACTGATCCATTCCAGCAGCAGCGGCGATCACCTTCTCCATGCCTGTGGCAATCGCCGCGACTGCAGCGCGGCTGACATCGCCCAGGCCGTGGCGACCGGCGATCCAGTGCGGATCGTTGTAGGACAGCCAGGCATTGCCTTGTTCATCTTCCCAGCCCAGCGCCTTGACGGGCAGATCGATGCCGGCAAGCTGACTGTCCTGCATGAGAGGGGTGCCACCTCTGGGGTTGCCGAAGATCAGCAGTTCGGTTGGCCGCAACGCAGCGCCGACATCACGTGCGCCGGCGGCATGATCGATGCGCGCGAAGACGACCAGGCCGGCACGCTTGACCACCTCAGCAAGGCGGTCGATGGTTTCGGTCACGCCAAAGCGGCTCTGAACCGTGATGAGACCATCCCCAGCCATCACTCCGCCGCTTCGCGCTTGCCTCCGGGGCGCCGCTCCAGCAGCTCCTTGAGGAACTGGCCGGTGTAGCTGCGCTTCTCGCGCACGATCGCTTCCGGTGTGCCCTGGGCAACCAGCTCGCCGCCGCCGTCGCCGCCTTCGGGGCCAAGGTCGAGCACCCAGTCTGCGGTTTTGATCACTTCGAGATTGTGCTCGATGACCACCACCGTGTTGCCCTGGTCGACCAGTTCGTGCAGCACTTCCAGGAGTTTGGCGACGTCGTGGAAATGCAGGCCGGTGGTCGGCTCATCGAGGATGTAGAGCGTCTTGCCGGTCGCCTTGCGCGACAGTTCCTTGGCGAGTTTGATGCGCTGGGCTTCGCCGCCGGACAGCGTCGTCGCCTGCTGGCCGATATGGATGTAGCCGAGGCCGACCTGCTTCAGCGTGTCGAGCTTGTCGCGCACGCCCGGCACGGCGGCGAAGAAATCGACGCCTTCCTCGACGGTCATGTCGAGCACGTCGGCGATCGACTTGCCCTTGAACAGGACGTCGAGCGTCTCCCTGTTGTAGCGCTTGCCGTGGCAGACGTCGCAGGTGACGTAGACGTCGGGCAAAAAGTGCATCTCGATCTTGATGACGCCGTCGCCCTGGCAGGCCTCGCAGCGGCCACCCTTGACGTTGAACGAGAAGCGTCCCGGCTGGTAGCCGCGCGCCTTGGCTTCGGGCAGGCCGGCGAACCAGTCGCGGATCGGCGTGAAGGCGCCGGTATAGGTGGCGGGGTTCGAACGCGGCGTGCGGCCGATCGGCGACTGGTCGATGTCGATGACCTTGTCGAGGAATTCCAGACCCTCGATGCGGTCATGCTCGGCCGGATGTTCGCGCGACCCCATGATGCGGCGCGAGGCCGCCTTGAACAGCGTCTCGATCAGGAAGGTCGACTTGCCGCCGCCCGACACGCCGGTGACAGCGGTGAAGGTGCCGAGCGGGATCTCGGCGGTGACATTCTTCAGATTGTTGCCGCGCGCGCCGACGATTTTCAGGCGCCGGTTCTTTTTCGCCTCACGCCGGACCCCGGGGGTGGCCACTTCAAGCGCGCCCGACAGATATTTGCCGGTGATCGAATTGGGGTTGGCCATCACCTGCTGCGGCGTGCCCTGGGCGATGATCTCGCCGCCATGGATGCCGGCGGCCGGCCCCATGTCGACGACATAGTCGGCATGCAGGATGGCATCCTCGTCATGTTCGACGACGATGACGGTGTTGCCGATGTCGCGAAGGTGCTTGAGCGTATCGAGGAGGCGCGTGTTGTCGCGCTGATGCAGGCCGATCGACGGCTCGTCCAGCACGTAAAGCACGCCGGTCAGGCCCGAGCCGATCTGCGACGCCAGGCGGATGCGCTGGCTCTCGCCGCCCGACAGCGTGCCCGAATTGCGCGACAATGTCAGATAGTCGAGCCCGACATCGTTGAGAAAGCGCAGGCGCTCGCGGATTTCCTTAAGCACGCGCACCGCGATCTCGTTCTGCTTATCGTTGAGCTGCGCAGGCAGATCGGTGAACCATTTGTCGGCATTGCGGATCGACTGTTCCGTGACTTCGCCGATGTGCTTGCCGCCGATCTTCACCGCCAGCGCTTCCGGCTTCAGCCGATAGCCTTTGCAGACGGGGCAGGGCGTCGCCGACATGAAGCGCTCGATCTCCTCGCGCATCCAGGCGGATTCGGTTTCCTTCCAGCGCCGTTCGAGATTGGGGATAACGCCTTCGAAGGTCTTGGTCGTCTTGTAGGAGCGCAGGCCGTCATCATACTGGAAGGTGACTTCGCGCTCGCCGGTGCCGCGCAGGATCGCGTCCTGGGCCTCGGCGCTCAAATCCTTGAACTTGTCGCCGAGCTTGAAGTTGTAGGCCTTGCCCAAGGCTTCGAGCGTCTGCACGTAATAGGGCGAGGTCGACTTCGCCCATGGGCTGACGGCGCCGTCGCGCAGCGACACGTTCTCGTCGGGCACGACGAGGTTGGGGTCGATGGCGCGCTGGCTGCCGAGACCGTCGCAGGTCGGGCAGGCGCCGAACGGGTTGTTGAACGAGAACAGCCGCGGCTCGATCTCGGGAATGGTGAAGCCGGACACCGGACAGGCGAATTTTTCCGAGAACAGGATGCGCTCATGCGTCTCGTTCTTCGACTTGTTGACCGAATCCTCGCCGGTCTGGCTGGAATCGAGCGGTTTATCGGCGAACTCGGCCACCGCCAACCCCTCGGCGAGCTTCAGCGCCGTCTCGATGGAATCGGCAAGGCGCGTGGCCAGATCGCCGCGCACGACGATGCGGTCGACGACGACGTCGATGTCGTGCTTGTATTTTTTATCGAGCGCCGGAACATCCGCGATCTCATAGAAGACGCCGTCGACCTTGACGCGCTGAAAACCCTTCTTCTGCAACTCCAGCAGTTCCTTGCGATACTCGCCCTTGCGGCCGCGCACGATCGGCGCCAGCAGGAACAGGCGCGTGCCTTCCTCCAGCGCCAGCACGCGGTCAACCATCTGGCTGACCGTCTGGCTCTCGATCGGCAGGCCGGTGGCCGGCGAATAGGGCACCCCGACACGCGCGAACAGCAGGCGCATATAATCGTAGATCTCGGTGACGGTGCCGACCGTCGAGCGCGGGTTCTTCGACGTGGTCTTCTGCTCGATCGAGATGGCAGGCGACAGGCCGTCGATCTGGTCTACGTCGGGCTTCTGCATCATTTCGAGGAATTGCCGGGCATAGGCCGACAGGCTCTCGACATAGCGGCGCTGGCCTTCGGCGTAGATGGTGTCGAAGGCCAGCGACGACTTGCCGGAGCCCGACAGGCCGGTCATGACGATCAGGCTGTCACGCGGCAGGTCGAGATCGACATTCTTCAGATTGTGTTCGCGCGCCCCGCGAATGGAAAGGAATTTATGGTCGGCCATCGCCGGTCGCCGCCTCAGATCTGGAATTCGTGGGATTGGCGGGATTGTCCCGGCCATCCCCTATGTAGGTGTTTTTGCCGCCACGTCGAGAGACGCCACAATTCCCGACAGAAGTCGTTTAACCGCCTTTCACGCGAAGGGGCAAGCAGAAAGAACAAAGGCCGAACACGCTCCTGACAAAGCTGTGCAGAAACCTGACCTGTACGTAACCTCCCGGCGATCACAATTTTCCGTAACCGGCTATTGAAGGTTGACGTGGCCGGCTCAGGGGAGCAGTCTCCTGAGGTCAGCGAAGCCGGCCGTCTTTCGATGGCCTCGCCGCCCCAAGGCGGCCTGCGAGACGCCGCAGGTATTTGCGATTTGCGCTTCGCTACGACAATGTCGCAACGGACACAGGAGCGGAGCATGACGCCACCGGATAGTCCCCAAGGGCTCCACGCCTCGTTGGAGCCGCGGCAGGCATAAGTGCCAGGGTTTAGCGTTTGCGCCACCCGACAAACCGTGACTTGCCGTATTCCCCAAAAATCAGAGACTGCTAGTCGGATCGTCGGCTGACGCCGCGTAGCATCCGAAATCAAACGCCGGCAGTACACTCCGGCAAAATATGGATTTGAGATCCAGAAAAGCCCCGTCCGTTTGCCTAAGGCACGGCGGGGCTGTTCGTTTGAGGAAATGGCTGAACTGGCCCAGCGGAGGGGCTGCTCACCTTGGGGGCTTAAACCCGCCCGTGGCCATATCGACCGTGATGGTGCCGGAAATCCTGACATCGGTATCGCCGATCTTGAACGTGCCGTTGCCGTTGCTGGGGAACGCATCGTCGGGTTCCGGCTGGGGAGCCGGCTTGGCGATGCGATAATCACCGTTCACGCCGGGCAGGGCGCCTTTCTGTGCCTGGGAGGTATTGTCCGCGGCAAAAGCCCCGCCGGACGTCGCGGCGGTGATCGCAATGGCTGTCATGAGTCTGTTCAGGCGGTAGCGCATGGCATGACTATAGTGCGGCGCTCATTGCGAAACCAGACCAGCGGCGGCGAAATGGATGCGACGCCGTCAGCCTTCAATGTGATGATCAGGCTTCAAGTCTTCAAATTTCTATATTAGTCTGACACAGGGCGTGCTGGCTGGCCTGGTTGCCAGTTGCTAAAATCCATGTAGCAGCGAATGGATATACCTTCGATTCGCACGTCGCCGCCACGCGCCAGACATCCATACCCTCCGGGAACATTAACTAGCAAGAAAAATGCCATGCATATTCCTGCTATAGCTAATATAGCGCGTAATGCTCGTTTGTTTGGATCGTTAGGCTTTGGCATTTATGCCCCTGTTGATAATTCAACGGATTCAATAGCGCCGAATTCATTGATAGGTGATAAAAACTATTTTCTGCATTTAGTGCATCTGCATTTAATTGATGACCAAAATCAGCCTCATGCCGCCTTTTTGCGGGTGTCGAAGACATGGTCGACAATGCCCCATGCCTGGGCCTCGCGAGCGGTCATGAAATGGTCGCGGTCGAGCGTGCGTTCGACCTCCTCATAGCTGCGGCCGCAATGCTGCGCGTAGAGTTCGGCCATGCGCTGTTTGGTCTTGCCGATCCGCTCGGCATGGCGCTGGATGTCGGAAGCTTGGCCCTGGAAGCCACCCAACGGCTGATGCAGCAGAACGGTGGCGTTCGGCAGCGCGATGCGGCGCCCCGGCGTGCCCGCCATCAGCAGGAACGAGCCCATCGAGGCGGCGAACCCCATGCACACGGTCGATACCGGGCAACTGACGTACTGCATCGTGTCGTAGATGGCGAAACCGCTGGTCACCACGCCGCCCGGCGAGTTGATGTAGAGCGATATCTCCTTGTCGGGATTATCTGACTCCAATGACAAAAGCTGCGCGCAAACCAGCGCCGAGACATCGTCGTTGATCTCGCCATTGATGAAGATGATGCGCTCGCGCAGCAGCCGCGAGAAAATGTCGAAGGCGCGTTCACCGCGGCTCGATTGCTCGATCACCATCGGCACCAGACTGGCAAGACCACTCATTTTTCGTCTCCGATTTCCGTGTTCAGGCTGCGAGCAGCAGGGTGTTCGGTATGTTCGCGGCGACAGGCTTTGCGCGCCCTTGCAATCCAAGCGAGAGCCGGCAGCCGGCGCCGGCCATGGCGACGGCAGGCATCGCTTTCCCCGCAAAACCGTCATGGACGATGCGCAGATGCGTACCGCCGGAAACGGTGCGGGCGAGCGTGAAGGTGACGACACTGTCGAACGGATCCCCAGCGTCGCCCGGCTGCTCACGCCAGGAATAGCGCAGCAAGCGCTCCGGCTCGGCGTCGAGGATTTCGCATTCGATGGCAGTGTCCTGCCCGGCGAAGGCAAAACGACTGCCGGTCTCAGGCTTGATATCGTTCGGCATCATCCAGGCGGCGAGCAGTTCAGGCACGGTCAGCGCCCGCCATACTTTTTCCGGCGGTTCGGCAAGGTCGTATTCGAACTCGAGCACATCCGGGGTCGCTTCGCTCTGGTTTCCTGCGTTCATTGATCCCACGCTCGTCATTGATCCATGTCCTTCAAAACCGTCTTCAGCCTTTCGATGCGCTCCGGCCAGAAGGTTCGGTAGCGCTCGATCCAGGAGAGCAAGGGGGCAAGCCCCTGCGGATCGGCACGATAATAGGCGTTGCGGCCGGCCCGCCGCTCGATCACCAGGCCGGCGCCACGCAGCACCGCCAGATGCTGCGACACTGCCGGCTGCGAAACCGTCAGGCCGCTGCGCAATTCCGACACGCTCATCTCAGCTGCGGCGAGGCGCTCGAAGACGGCGCGGCGCGTCGGGTCGGCCAAAGCGCGGAAAATTTCTGCTTCGATCATGACAAAAGCATAAGTCGATACTTATTGATTTGGCAAGCGCTGTTTTGAATCCCATATGATGGGCTCGGGCATTGTTGCCATTCCTTGACAATCAGCAGCAGTGCATATAGGAACGAAAAGGGAACAAAAACCTTGTGGGAAAAGCCAGCCTTAGCAGGCGGCTGACGTTCGTAGCCTGTAAGGTGCTGCGACAAAAATTTGTTTCTCGGATGAGCGCGGAGAAAAATCATGGCGGGTAGCGTCAATAAGGTCATTCTGGTCGGCAATCTCGGCGCGGACCCTGAAATCCGCCGCCTGAACTCGGGCGAGCCGGTCGTCAACATCCGTATCGCCACGTCGGAAAGCTGGCGCGACAAGAATTCCGGCGAGCGCAAGGAAAAGACCGAGTGGCACAATGTCGTCATCTTCAATGAGGGCATCGCCAAGGTGGCCGAGCAGTATCTGAAGAAGGGCATGAAGGTCTATGTCGAGGGCCAGCTGCAGACGCGCAAATGGCAGGACCAGACCGGCGCTGACAAGTACACGACGGAAGTCGTGCTGCAGAGATTCCGCGGCGAACTGCAGATGCTCGACGGGCGCCAGGGTGAGGGCGGCCAGGTCGGTGGTTATTCCGGCGGCAGCAGCCGCGGTTCCGATTTCGGCCAGTCCGGCCCGAACGAAAGCTTCAACCGTGGCGGCAGCGCACCTAGGGGCGGCGGTGGCGGCGGTTCGTCGCGCGAGCTGGACGACGAGATCCCCTTCTGATCGAAAGCAACCAAACGGCCGACGTTGTGTGATCGATACGCCCCGAGGGTCCCGCATGGACTTTCGGGGTTTTGCATTGTTGATTTGGGATCAAAGGACTGAAAGGACAGGGCGGTGAAGGCACGGATAAAGTGGGTCGAAGAGCGCACCTTCATCGGCGAGTCCGGCAGCGGCCACAAGGTGGTGCTGGGAACGGCACCTGGCCCTGAAGGCAAGACGCCGGGTCCGAGCCCGATGGAGCTGGTGCTGATCGGCACCGGCGGCTGCTCGGCCTATGATGTCGTTCATATACTGGAAAAGGGTCGCGAGGCGGTCGAGGACTGCATCGTCGAACTCGACGCCGATCGGGCCGAGACCGACCCAAAGGTGTTCACCCGCATCCACATGCATTTCATCGTCAGAGGCCGCGCGTTGTCGTCCGACAAGGTTCAGCGCGCGATCAATCTTTCGATCGAAAAATACTGCTCGGCCTCCGCCATGATGGCCAAGACGGCCACGATCACGCATGATTTTGAAGTGATTGATACGGCGGCGAAGTAGGGCAGGCGGCACTTACCTGGAATCACCTGCCTGACTCATGAGGCTGTCGAAGCTGCACGAGTTCCCTGGTGGAACACCAGTCGCCAATTCCCGTCACAATGTTTCCAGATAGAACTGCGTAACGACGCGACTGCGCTTTCTGCTCTGGGTCGCAGGCGATAGGTGAGAAGCACGACCTCCGGAGCCAGTTGAACCGCTCCGATATCGGTCATCTCCAAATGATCGTCGGGCGCTGGCTGTTCCTTCGAATCCGTCAGCGCCGCCAGGATCGATCGTTTGTCATATTCGAAACCGGATTTGCCGAACTCGATCATGCGGTCGTCGAGAACGGCGTCAAGAAAACCCGGATCAGAGCGGGTTGGCGCCTTCAGCAATGCCAACTCCAGTTCGACAATCCTGGGATCGACAGCCATTCTCAACCTCACCCCGCCATCAGAGCCTTGATGCCGTCGGCCACGAACTGCACCGCCAGTGCGGCCAGGATGACGCCGAGCAGGCGGGTCAGGATCGAGCGGCCGGTCTGGCCGAGGATGCGGTCGATGCGTTCCGACAGCACGAACACCAGATAGGTGATGGCGAGGCAGACGAAGATGATGCCGACAAGTGCTGCCTGCGCGGCAAAGCCCTGAAACGAGCCGGAGAGCAGCACCGTCGCGGAAATCGCCCCGGGGCCGGCGATCAGCGGGATCGCCAGCGGGAAGGCGGCGATGTTGTGGATCATGTCCTTGGTGATGGCGACGTCGCCGATCTTCTCCTTGCGGTCCTGTCGCCGCTCGAAGACCATTTCGAAGGCAATGAAGAACAGCAGGAAACCGCCGGCGACCCGGAATGCCGGCAGCGTGATGCCGAACACCGACAGGATCGAGGCGCCGGCAACCGCGAACAGCGCCATCACCAGGAAGCCGATGACCGAGGCGCGGACCGAAACCTGCTGGCGCTCCTCGCGGTTCATGCCGCGCGTCACGGCGAGGAACAGCGGCGCTAGCCCCGGCGGATCGATGGTCACGAGAATGGTGACGAAGGCATTGAACAGGCTGTCGAAACTCGGCATCGCTGACCCTCCCGCCGGGCCGAGCCCGCTTCGCATTGGTAGAGCAAAGCCCGGTCGGTGGGAACTGTCTTGACTGCGAAACTGCGGAGCTCAACAGGGTTAGCCGGCAGCGCGCTACAATAGGCCTCCAGGCGATAGCCGTCCGGGTCGCCAAGGCAGACAGATTCCTCCGATGCCGGCCAATCGGCGATAACAACGGTGCGGCCGTTAGGCCCTGAAATTAAGTCGGGACGGCAACAGTCGTTGGCGCAACTATCCGCTGCGCCATGGCTCGTTCCTTTGTCTGGAATGGGGCTTCGATGAGGCGGCACGCGATCTCGGCGATGGCGGCGGTGAGGATGAGCCCCCCCGCCAGAATAACGACGGAATGCGCCGAGTTCCGGATGGCTTCCGCACTGCCGGCGTAGCGGGCGCTGCCCTCTTTGACCAGCCTGAAGGCTATGGAGTGGAAAAGGTAGATGGCGTAGGAGCGCTTACCGATCCAAAGCAGCAGACGTTGGTTTTCCGCGTTTCGGAACAGGTAGCCTCGATCATAAGAGGCGATCCAGACCAGAGAGCCAGCCAGCAGAGCTATCAACCCGACATAGAACGAAACGATCAGTCCGCCCGACAAGAAACAAATGGCGGTGATGGCGAGCGCCGCGAAGAGAAGACCGATGTGGCGGTGGCGAAAGATGGTGGGAGCCAGTCGCCAATAGTCGGCATGCTGCGAAAACAGCGCGATCAGGACGCCCCATGAGATGGCATCGGTCCGCGTGATCCAAAGCCATGAGGTGTTGGGTCGGTAAAGCGGAAACTGGATGACGATGAGGAGAGCACAGATCGCTGCAAGCCATTTACGCGAGAAGATGAACACCAGCGGAAGGGTGATATAGAACTGTTCTTCCAAGGACAGCGACCAAAAATGAAGGTTGATGCCGCATGTCTTCCAGCCGGCTGACAGGCATTGGAAAAAGTGCCAGTTCTGGACGTAGATCACAACCGCCACGGCGTCGTAGAAATTGTTCTGCGGGCTGCCGAAAAAGCCGAACCCGTTCCAGGTGGCGGCCAACACTATCGAGAGAGCCAAGGTCATCCAGGAAAGCGGGGCGAGACGAAAGAAACGCCGGATCCAAAACGACTTCAAGGCGATGAGGGGCGTTTCAGACCGGATATGGCGCAGTAGCGTGGCAGTGACCACAAATCCCGATATCGCGAAGAAGATATCCACGCCAGCCCAAAAATTAGCTACCCTGAATACAGGCCACCAATACGCCGATTCCCAAGCCAGTATGAACGGAACGTGCGCAGTGATCACCATGAGGATGGAGATCGCGCGCAGAATTTCAATCTCGGCGTTCTTGGCCATTGGAGAAAAACCCAGCCTTGGGCGACCCTATATCGTCGCCCGTCGCCGATTCAATACGCGCGTCGTCTCAGCAGTTTCTTTTTCACAATTGGGCCGGCCAAGCCAGCTCGCCACTTCTGAAAAGTTCGACATGGAATCTGCCCGCGCGGGCCGGGCGGAAGGGATTTCTCATGCGTACAATCAGGAAATGGCGTCGCGGATGCCGATCGAGATATGATCGAACATGGTTTTCCCTATCGTTACAAGAGGTTGCTGGTTCAGGCTGTTGCAACGCGCCGCGCCAGGAACTCGACCTCCAGCCGCCATGTCGCGCCATTGTCGTGCGAGCGCTCGCCGAGCCAGCGGAAGGAATCTTCGGTGATCCGCGAAAAGCTCCAGCGCACCGAGGAACCGGTGCCGTCGGCGCCGACCTGCACAATCGCGTCGCCCTCGGCCCGGCCGAGCTGGCGGCTGAAATATTGATTGCGCGGATCGCTCCAGAAAATGTGCCAGGCGTCCGCGCCGGGATCATAGATCCGAAGCGTCGTGCCGTAGAACGTCCACTTGCCGAGGGACGGCTGGGAACCGATGTTCCGTGCGGGCAGGATCCAGACGTCCTGGATGGCGCGGCCCTCGAGCACCCAGCCGAAATGCACCTCGCCACGCCCGGTCAGCACGGTGCCATCCTCGAGGTGGCGCGAGGCGTCGAAAGTCCAGGCGCCGACGAAGCGGCCGTAAAGGTCCAGTTTTTCGGCAAGCCCGCCGATCGGACCGGGACTGTGCAGGGCTTCGGCAAAGGGGTCAAACATGACTGTGGTCTCTTTCTGTCAGGAGACCGCGAGGAGTAGGCGCTGACGGGGTTCTGGGCTTGGGAAAAATTGCTATATTTCGGCCATGGCAGCGACGACCCGCACTCTCGCATCCGGACCCGGCTGGCATGTGGCGGATGTGATCTGCACGGCCGGCGCGGGCGACCGGCCGTTCGAGGAGGCCCATCGGGATTTCTGTATCGCGGCGGTCACCAGCGGCACGTTCCGCTACCGCGCGCAGCAGGGAACGGGCATGATGGCGCCCGGCGCGCTGCTGCTCGGCAATTCCGGCACCTGCTATGAATGCGGGCACGAACATGGCAGCGGCGACCGCTGTCTCTCGTTCCATTTCAAGCCTGTCTACATGGAACGGATCATCGCCGGTGTGCCGGGCGCGAGCACGCTTGCCTTCGAAGCGCCGCGCCTGCCGCCCTTGCCCGCCCTGGCGCCTTTGCTGGCCGAGGCGGAGGCCGCGCGCGAAATGGCCGACAAGGGTGCCTTCGAGGAACTTTCCCTGCGCATTGCCGCCGCGGCTGTGGCCACGGTTTCCGGCGCCACATCCACTAGGCGCGGACCTAGCCGCCGCGATCAGAAACGGGTGGCCGACGCCGTGCGGCGGATCGAACTGGATGCCGACGGGCCGGTTTCGCTGTCGACACTGGCGGATGAGACGGCGACCAGTCCCTATCATTTCTTGCGCATTTTCCGGCAGGTCGCCGGCATGACGCCCTACCAGTTCCTGCTGAAGACCCGCCTGCACCGTGCGGCATTGCGGCTGCGCCTGTCCGCCGACGCGATCTCGGCGATCGCCTTCGACGCCGGCTTCAACGACCTGTCGACGTTCAACCGCCGGTTTCGACGGGTCATGGGTCAGACGCCGGGCGATTATCGCGCCAGCCGATCGGGCCGCATCGTCATACGCGCGCCTAAAGCGCGTCGAGACGCGCTTTAGGTTTTGTTTTTATGCATGTCGTTCTCCCAAAACCGAGGTCACTTTTGGGCGACATGCATTAGGCCGAGGCAGGCTCAGTCCGAGGTCGGGCCGCACCAGCCCGGCAGATAGTCCGCGTCCTTGCCCTTGGCCAGGCTGAGTGCCTCTTTCATCGCCTTGTCGAAGTTCTTCGCAACCGCGTTGCGATCGATGCGCCGACGGAGGAAATCCGCCCAGATGAATTCGCTGAACGGCGTCGTGTCCTTGGCAAAGCCGCCCATCCGGCGCAGTTCGCCTGCCATGCTCCGGTAAGGATCATCGATCAGTTCGCCGATTGTCTTGGGAATAGCCGAGTAATCGCGGCGCCGGCCGCTCTCGTCGAACGGGTGCATCCAGCCTCTGTTATCGAGCACGAAAAGAAACGTGTCCTTGTCGAGCGCGGACAGGTCGCTGATCACGGTCACAAGCACGTCCTTGACGCCTTCCTCGAGCAGGGCGCGAGCGAGGTGATGGTGATCGGTGACGTAGTTGCGATTCTTGGGACCCAACACGACCGGCACCATGTGTTTGCCGAGAAAAGCGCCGGTCTTCTTCTTGGCGTCCTGCTCCCGGATCATCTGGCGCTTCAACGCAACTTCCCGCATGCCGACCGTTATCTGCGTCGGCCTCAATTCCTCGACGGGAACCGGCGTGACAATGGGTTCTCGCGGGTCGATCATGACACTCCATCCTGTCCTTGCTGCTGCTGTTTTCCCGGACTAAGTGATTTGATCGCCGCGTCGACGCTGTGGAATATACGTTGCGGGCCCACCATTTCAGCAATGCCGAACCGCGCCAGCGCCGCCTGGGCGCGCAGCGATTCCAGCCGCGCTATGGCAAAGACCGCGCCCGCCTTGCGGCAATGAAGGATGGTGTCGATCAGGGCCTGCGGGGCGGTGTAGTCGATTTCGACGATGTTGCTGGCCTCCAGCACGACCAGTTTCACGGTTTCGTCCCTGGCATCGACAAGGTCGCAAACGCCGCGCTTGAAGCGATCGGCATTGACGAAGGACAGTGGCGCCTGGAAGGCCACGACCAGCACTCCCGGGAGTTGTTCGCCAGCGCTGGGCTTGGCCGGAGGCCACCAGACGGACGTGCCCGGCACCTGTTCGAGCTCGATAGGCTCCGTGCGCGTCGCGCTCCATATGCCATGCAGCAGCGACAGGCCGATGCCCACCGCCACGCCGGTTGCGATCGGCAACACGACGATTGCCGCCATGGTGACCAGGATCAACTCGAATTCGACCGGCGCTTGTCGATAGACGCCGGCGAACACCTTCCAGCGCAATATGTGCTGGGCAACGAACATCAGGACCCCGGCCAAGGCGGCCTGCGGAACATTGGCGAGCAGGGCGCCGCCAAAGGCACCGAGCGCCAGCACGATGGCCGCGGCAGTGAGGCCGGACAGTTGAGAGCGGCCACCCGACTGGGAGACGATGGCTGTACGCGGCGGGCTGGCATTGACGGCAAAGGCGCCGAACAGGCTCGACAAAATGCTGCCGGCGCCGACGCCGACGAAATCGCGGTTGACGTTGGGCGAGGCGTCCTGTTGCGAGGCGAAGGACCGCGAGGTGGCGGCCGTCTGCACCATGACGACAATGGCGATCAGCAGCGCCAGCGGAACGAGCGCTTGCACATCGCCGAGGCTCGTCACCGGCAAATAGGCGCCCGGCAGGCCGTTTGGCAGAGCGCCAAGCACCTCGACGCCGTGATTCCTGAGGCCGAAGACGACGACCGCAATCGTGGCAAGCACCATGCCGATCAGGGCGCCTGGGATGCGGGCGCTGATCCGTTCCGAACAGAACACGATCGCGAACACGCCGAGGCCGAGCCCCAGGCTCCAGGGATTGGTGAGATGGAGATTGCCGGCAATCTCGCCGACACGCCGCAAGGTTTCTCCACTCTCGGCAGGCAGGCCGAGCAGTCCGGGCATCTGTGAGACGATGATATGGACTGCGATGCCGGCCAAAAAACCTGTCGTAACCGGCACCGACAGGAGATCGGCGATCCAGCCGAGGCGAAAGACGCCGCTCAAGGTTACGATCAGCCCGACCATCAACGCCAGCATGGCCGCCAGTGCCAGATAATGCGGCGAGCCGGATGTGGCGAGCAGCGCCAGGCTGCCGGCGAACAGCGGCGTGATGGTCGAATCCGCGCCAACCGAGAGGTGACGATTGGCGCCGAACAGGGCAAACGCCACCGAACCGGCGACAAAAGCGAAAAAACCGATTTCGGGGGCAAAGCCGCCGAGCCGGGCCGTTGCCATCTGCTCGGGAATGGCGATCGCCGCCAATGTCAGGCCGGCGATCAGATCACCATTGAGATCCCGGAGCTGCCAGCCGCTCAGCGCCTGCAAAGGCAGCCACCGGCGCCAACTCATGGCGCTTGCGGCTTTCGCGTGGGAAAGTTGGTCCATTGCCGGCTTTTGCCTTGTGGCGGCGAAAAGCGTTGTGGCCATATCGTCGCAATCAGTGGTATCCTTTTGAAATTACCACCAAAAATGACACTGGAAAAGTGCCGCGGACATTGGAGTTTCGGCCTTGCTTCCTATATAAGCGGTCAGTGATTCCTGATTAGATTGTGATCCGATTTGACCGACCAAAAGACACCGCGCGGCGCCGACGGCGGCCCCACCGGCATCGAGCCGATCTCCATCATCGAGGAGATGCAGAGCTCCTATCTTTCTTACGCCATGAGCGTGATCGTCAGCCGTGCGCTGCCTGACGTGCGCGACGGCCTGAAGCCCGTGCATCGCCGCATTCTCTATGCGGCGCATGAGAGCGGTTACCACTGGAACCGCAAATATGTGAAGTCGGCCCGCCCGGTCGCCGACGTGATGGGTAAATACCATCCGCATGGCGACGCCTCGATCTATGACGCCTTGGTGCGCATGGCGCAGGACTGGTCGCTGCGCGTGCCGCTGATCGACGGGCAGGGCAATTTCGGCTCGATCGACGGCGACCCGCCGGCGGCCATGCGCTACACCGAATCGCGGCTGACCAAGGTCGCGCATGAGCTTCTGGAGGACATCGACAAGGACACGGTCGATTTCCAGGAGACTTATGATGCCTCGGACACCGAACCGAAGGTTCTGCCGGCGCGCTTTCCCAATCTGCTGGTCAACGGCTCCGGCGGCATCGCCGTCGGCATGGCCACCAACATCCCGCCGCACAATCTGGGCGAAGTCTGCAACGGCGCCATCGCCATCATCGACAATCCGGCGATCGACCTGCCGGCGCTGATGGAGATCATTCCTGGCCCCGATTTCCCGACCGGCGGCATCGTGCTTGGCCGCTCCGGCATCTACAGCGCCTATTCTACGGGCCGTGGCTCGATCGTCATGCGCGGCAAGGTCAACATCGAACAGCGCGGCAATGACCGTGAATCGATCATCATCACCGAGGTCCCCTACCAGGTGAACAAGGCCTCGATGATCGAGAAGATGGCGGAACTGGTGCGCGACAAGCGCATCGAAGGCATTTCCGACATCCGCGACGAAAGCGACCGCCAGGGCTATCGCGTCGTTATCGAGCTGAAGCGCGACGCCGTCGCCGACGTCATCCTCAACCAGCTTTACCGCTTCACCCCGCTGCAGACCTCTTTCGGCGCCAATATGGTGGCGCTGAATGGCGGAAAGCCGGAACTGCTGACCCTGACCGACATGCTGAAGGCGTTCGTCTCCTTCCGCGAAGAGGTCATCACAAGGCGGACGAAATTCCTGCTGCGCAAGGCGCGCGACCGCGCCCATGTGTTGGTGGGTCTTGCCATCGCCGTCGCCAATATCGACGAGGTCATCAAGCTGATCCGCACCGCGCCGGATCCGCAGACGGCGCGCGAGCAGTTGATGGAGCGACGCTGGCCCGCGGGTGATGTCGAATCGCTGATCCTTTTGATCGACGATCCGCGCCACCGCATCAATGAGGATGGCACCTACAATCTGTCCGAGGAACAGGCGCGCGCCATCCTCGAACTGCGTCTGCAGCGCCTGACCGCGCTCGGCCGCGACGAGATCGCCGACGAGTTGAACACGATCGGCGCCGAAATCGTTGATTATCTGGACATTTTGTCGTCCCGGGCGCGTGTCCAGCAGATCGTCAAGGACGAGCTTGCCGCCGTGCGCGACGAGTTCGGCACGCCACGCCGCACCGAGCTCACCGACGGCGGCGCGGATATGGAAGACGAGGACCTGATCCAGCGCGAGGACATGGTCGTGACGGTGAGCCATTCCGGCTATATCAAGCGCGTGCCGCTGTCGCTCTACCGGGCGCAGCGCCGCGGCGGCAAGGGCCGCTCCGGCATGTCGACCAAGGAAGAGGATTTTGTCACAAGGCTGTTCGTGGCCAACACGCACACGCCGGTGCTGTTCTTCTCCTCGCGCGGCATCGTCTACAAGGAAAAGGTCTGGCGGCTGCCGATCGGCAACCCGCAGTCACGCGGCAAGGCGCTGATCAACATGCTGCCGCTCGAGCAGGGCGAGCGCATCACCACCATCATGCCGCTGCCCGAGGACGAGACCAGCTGGGGCGAACTCGACGTGATGTTCGCCACCACGCGCGGCACCGTGCGCCGCAACAAGCTGTCCGATTTCGTCCAGGTCAACCGCAATGGCAAGATCGCCATGAAGCTGGAGGAGGAAGGCGACGAAATCCTCGGCGTCGAGACCTGCACCGACAATGACGACGTGCTTTTGACCGCCAGCTCCGGCCAGTGCATCCGCTTCTCGGTCGGCGATGTTCGCGTCTTCCAGAGTCGCAATTCCGTCGGCGTGCGGGGCATCACCATGGCCGAGACCGACCGCATCATCTCTATGTCGGTGATCGAGCATGTCGATGCGCCGCCCGCCGAACGCGCCGCCTATCTCAAGCGAGCCGCGGCTGAACGGCGGGCTGCCGCTGGCATCGCGGCCGGTGAAGAGGAAGAGATCGCGCTGACCAATGAAGAGGTCGGCGAGGAGGCTGAGCTTTCCGACGAGCGCTACGAGTTCCTCAAGGCGCATGAGCAGTACGTGCTGACGGTAACGGAGTATGGCTACGGCAAGCGCTCGTCGTCCTACGATTTCCGCCTGACTGGGCGCGGCGGCAAGGGCATCCGCGCCACCGACGTGTCGAAGACGGCCGAGATCGGCCAGCTGGTGGCGACCTTCCCGGTCGGCAATGACGATCAGATCATGCTGGTGTCGGATGGCGGCACGGTCATCCGGGTGCCGGTCAACGGCATCCGTTTCGCCAGCCGCGCCACAAAGGGCGTGACCATCTTCAATACCGCCGAGGGTGAGAAGGTGGTTTCGGTCGAGCGGATTTCCGAGCCGCAATCGGACGAGGAAAGCGAAGAGACCATTGAGGGCAGTTCGGAGTCTGCTCCCGGGACGGACGCTGGTCCAGACGGCGCTGAGTAAGTCCAGACATAGCAACGCCGGCCCATCGGCCGGCGCGGCAGCAAGTCCAGAACTGACTTAGTAGTGACGATACGGCTTGCGGGGGCCGAAGCCTTCGAAGCGCTTGGTGGTTGCCTTGACGCGGATGCGTTGCGCCTCCTGATGCAGCCCGAATACGGTGGCGATCAGCATGGCGACTGTCATTGCGGTGGCGAGCATGTAGATCAGCATTTGCGTGTTCTCCTGCGCCTTACAACGGATAGATGGGATTTTGGTTTCATCTTATTAAGGTGCAACCTAGTGAACGCTGCGTGAAGGCTTCGTGATCAGCGTGTTCATCTGTCGTTCATGTGCTGGAAAAGGTTCATGGGTTCCGCGCCGATCGGATTTGCCTTTGCGAGAGAGGCTCGCTAGAGCCTGCTCCATCTTGGTGGACTGAAGATGGAACAGGCTCTAGCTTTCATTTGAGCATGATCTTTTCCAAAAACCGGTTTCCACTTTTTGGGATCATGCATTAGAAGCACCTGCCATGACTGAACGCACCGCACTTTACGCAGGCTCCTTCGACCCGCTGACCAACGGCCATCTCGATGTGCTGAAGGCGTCGCTGGCCGTGGCCGACATCGTCTATGCCGCGATCGGCATTCATCCTGGCAAGAAGCCATTGTTTTCCTTCGAGGAGCGGGTGCAACTCATCGAAGCCGCCACGAAGGCCGAATTCGGCCGCGATGGCGCTCGCATCAAGGTCGTTGCCTTCGACGGGCTGGTGATCGAGGCCGCCAGGAAGCAGGGCGCCTCGATCATGATCCGCGGCCTGCGCGACGGCACCGATCTTGACTACGAAATGCAGATGGCCGGCATGAACGAAACCATGGCGCCCGAGCTGCAGACGGTTTTTCTGCCCGCCAGCCCGTCCGTGCGCACCATTACCGCCACACTTGTGCGCCAGATAGCCTCGATGGGCGGCGACATACGCCCCTTCGTGCCGGCGGCTGTTGCTGGCGCGCTCACCGCAAAATTCGCGAAATAAGCCCGGAGAAAATCCTCATGCAGCTCAAAAGGCTCGCCTCGTTCCTCGTCGTGCTTGCCGGTCTTGTGACCGCCTCGGTCTCGGCCTATGCCGCCGATCCCGAAAACACCATGATCATCACGCTGAAGGACGGCGACGTGACCATCGCGTTGCGGCCCGATCTGGCGCCCAAGCATGTCGCGCAGATCAAGAAGCTCGTGCGTGACCATGCCTATGACAATGTCGCTTTCCACCGCGTCATCGACGGCTTCATGGCGCAGACCGGCGACGTCAAGTTCGGCAACATGAAGAAGGGGTTCAACTCCCAGGCCGTCGGCACCGGCGGTTCGGACCTGCCTGACCTGCCGGCCGAATTCTCGCAGACCGAGCATTATAAGCGCGGCGTGGTCGGCATGGCCCGCTCGCAAGATCCGAACTCCGCCAATTCGCAATTCTTCATCATGTTCGCGCCGGCGCCGCCGCTCGACGGCCAGTACACCATCGTCGGCAATGTCGTCAGCGGCATGGAACTGGTGGACCACATCAAGAAGGGTGACGAGGCGGACAATGGTACGGTCTCCGACCCCGACCGGATGATCAAGGTGCGCATCGCCGCCGACAAGTAATTTCTGTTTTCTCAAAAGGATATCTGACATGGCCGAAATCAAGGACCGCGAGAACGCGCTCATCATGGAAACGACCAAGGGCAAGGTCGTCATCGAACTTTTCCCCGATCTGGCCCCCGGCCATGTCTCCCGCATCAAGGAACTGGCCAGGGAAGGCGCCTATGACGGCGTGGTTTTCCACCGCGTCATCGATGGCTTCATGGCGCAGACCGGCGACGTGAAGTTCGGCAATTCCTCGAAGCCCACCTTCGCGCCGTCGCGCGCGGGCATGGGCGGCTCGGACAAGCCGGACCTGAAGGCTGAGTTCTCCAACGCCAACCACGGCCGCGGCACCTGCTCGATGGCCCGTTCACAGAACCCGAACTCGGCCAATTCGCAGTTCTTCATCTGCTTCGACGATGCCGCCTTCCTCAACCGCCAGTACACGGTCTGGGGCCAGGTCATCGAAGGCATGGACAATGTCGACAAGATCAAGCGCGGCGAGCCGGTCGTCGATCCCGACAAGATCGTGTCGCTGAAGGTCGCGGCCGACGTCAAGTAAGGCGAAACGACAATGATGGGCGTCGTCTGGTCGCTTCTCGGCATCCTGTCCGGCGCCTTCATTGCCATTCAGGCACCGATCAATTCGCAGCTGGCGCGCGGCCTGGGTCTCCCGGTCGCGGCGGCTGCATTCTCGTTTCTGTCTGGCGCGATCGTGCTCGGCATCATCGCCGTTACGGTGATGAAGCTACAAAGCATTTCGCTCGACTGGAAGGCGCCGGCGCCCTGGCTGTTCGTTGTCGGCGGCATGCTCGGCGGCTTCTATGTCACTCTCTCCACAATCCTGACGCCGCGCATCGGCGCCGCTGCGCTGATGGCGTTCCTGGTGGCCGGCCAGTTGCTCGCCGGCATGCTCATCGACCGAATCGGCTTCCTCGGTGTCGCGGTGCGTGAAATTTCGCTCGGCCGTGTCGCCGGCGCGGTGCTGCTCTTGGCCGGAGCGCTGCTTATCCGGCTCTACTGATGCGCGTTGATCTCTTCGACTTCGACCTGCCGGAGGAGCGTATCGCGCTTCGCCCCACCGAGCCACGCGACAGCGCCAAGATGCTCGTGGTCAGACCGGGGGAGGCGCTTGATGACCGCACAGTCGGCCACCTGCCATCCCTGCTCAGAGCCGGCGACGTGCTGGTGTTCAACGACACCAAGGTCATTCCGGCGCAGCTCAAAGGCATAAGGCGGCGCGGCGATGCACAGGCGCAAGTCGAGGCCACGCTGCATATGCGCGTGGCGCCGGACCGGTGGCTCGCCTTCATGCGGCCGGGTAAGCGCATTGCCGCCGGCGACCGCATCCATTTCGGCCATGACGGCAATTCCTGCTTCCTCGGTCAACTCGATGCCACGGTGATCGAGAAGGGCGAGGGCGGCGAGGCCTTGCTTGGCTTCGACCTGTCGGGGCCGTTCCTCGACGAGGCGCTGCATACCGTCGGCCACATTCCGCTGCCGCCCTACATCGCCTCGAAGCGTGATGATGACGAGCGCGACCGTGCCGACTACCAGACGATTTATGCAAGGGAGGAAGGAGCGGTTGCCGCGCCCACCGCCGGCCTGCATTTCACGCCGGAGCTTTTTGCGGCTCTTGACGCCAAAGGCGTCGAGCGCCACTTCGTGACCTTGCATGTCGGCGCCGGGACGTTCCTGCCGGTCAAGGCCGACGATACCGCCGACCACAAGATGCATGCCGAGATCGGTTCGGTCAGCCGGGAAACAGCCAATGCGCTGAACGCGGCCAAGGCGAGGGGCGGGCGCATCATCGCCGTCGGCACGACCTCGCTACGCCTGCTGGAGAGTGCGGCGCGCGAGGACGATACGGTGCCTGCGTGGTCGGGTCCGACCGACATCTTCATCACGCCCGGCTATCGCTTTCGCACCGCCGACATGCTGATGACCAATTTCCACTTGCCGCGCTCGACGCTGTTCATGTTGGTTTCGGCCTTCAGCGGCCTCGATACGATGCGCGCCGCCTATGCGCATGCCATCGCGAACCGCTACAGGTTTTACTCCTATGGAGACGCAAGCCTGCTGTATCGAGCGGAGATGAGCGATGGATGATGACCTGCAGACCCTTGATCGCGATGCCCTGATTGCCGAGGTGAAGAAACTGCGCGCCGGCATTCGCGCGCATCGCGACACGTCAGGCCATGATCTCTGCTGGCATCACCCCGATCTGTGGGATCTGCTGCCTGAAAAGACCGAGCCGTCGATCGCCGTTCCGCCCTGGCCCAAATTCATGCGCGGCTGCATCCAATATCGGCAGTCGCTCGACAGACAGGCGCCTGACGCGCCGATCCACGACAAGGAATTCAATGGCTAAGCCGTTCAGCTTCAAGGTCCTTGCCATCGACGGCAAGGCGCGGCGCGGTGTCATCGACATGCCGCGCGGCGAAATCCGCACGCCCGCCTTCATGCCGGTCGGCACCGGCGGCACCGTCAAGACCATGTATATGGACCAGGTGCGTGGCGTCGGCGCCGACATCATCCTGGGCAACACCTATCACCTGATGCTGCGGCCCGGCGCCGAGCGTGTCGCGCGGCTTGGCGGATTGCATGAATTCGCCCGCTGGCCGCATCCGATCCTGACCGACAGCGGCGGTTTCCAGGTGATGTCGCTGTCGAAGCTCAGGAAACTGACCGAAAAGGGTGTCACCTTCCGCTCGCATATCGATGGCGCGCCCTACGAAATGTCGCCGGAGCGCTCGATCGAGATCCAGGGCCTGCTCGATTCCGACATCCAGATGCAACTCGACGAATGCACGGCACTGCCGGCCGAGCTGAAGGAGATCGAGCGCGCCATGGAACTGTCGCTGCGCTGGGCCGAGCGCTGCAAGACGGCATTCGGTGACCAGCCGGGCAAGGCGATGTTCGGCATCGTGCAGGGCGGTGACAATGCAGCACTTCGAGTGCGTTCGGCGCAGGCGCTGAGCGCGATGGGCTTGAAGGGCTATGCGGTTGGCGGCCTGGCGGTCGGCGAGCCGCAAGCGGTGATGCTCGAAATGCTCGACATCACCTGTCCCGAACTGCCCGCGGACAAGCCACGCTATCTCATGGGTGTCGGCACGCCTGACGATATCCTGAAATCGGTGGCGCGCGGCATCGATATGTTCGACTGCGTGATGCCGACGCGAGCCGGCCGGCACGGCCTGGCCTACACCAGGCGCGGCAAGGTCAATCTGCGCAACGCTCGCCATGCCGACGACCCGCGCCCGCTGGACGAGGAAAGCGATTGTCCCGCGGCGCGCGATTATTCGCGCGCCTATCTGCACCATCTGGTGCGCTCGCAGGAGGCGCTGGGCGCTATGCTGCTCACCTGGAACAACCTGTCCTACTATCAGAAGCTGATGCAGGACATTCGCGCCGCGATCGAGACCGGCAGCTTCGAGGCGCGTGGAGCCGAGATATCAGAGGGCTGGGCGAGAGGCGATATACCGGTCCTGTAGAACCTCAGGTGCTTAGCGAGTTGGATGCGCGCAGGCTGCAGCCGGTGATCTGGAACGTGCCGTCGGGCTGCTGCTGCAGCGTATAGACCGCCTCGTAATCCTTGCCGTCGGGTCCGACGATCAGCACCTGCTGGATAATCGAGCCCGGACCTGTCTGCTCGACCTTGCCGAAGGCATAGGACTGTGGCTTGCGCACCGGCGGGTAGCCATTGGTCACCATGTTCATGAAGGCATCGACGGTCGGGAACACCTGCTTCACGTTCGGGGCGGCAAAGCTGTAGGCCTTGGCGCCGTCATCGGCCAGCAGCGCCTTCAACTGACCGTCGATGACGGCCTGGCCTGCCTTGATTTCGGCATCGCCGGCAAAGGCCGAGGATATGAAGAGGAATGGAATGACTGCGAATGCGAAAAAAGCGCGGCGCATGGCCTGTCTCCGTTGTCCCTCGGAATGATCCCTCAAAAATGATGTCCGAACACGCACGATAACATACGCTTGGTGGTGCATCCCGGTTTCACCGATTGCGAATATTCGCGACCGGAATGTCATGCCTGTTGCGGAGCTGCGCGAGGCCGTGGCCAGGGGCCGCGCCGGCTAAGTGCGGATTCCAGTGCTTGAAAGGCCGCCTCCAGTCTGCCAGAAGGGCCGCTTGGACTTGGACGTTTAGCGGGACGAAGCCATGAAGGCGTTTTTCGTGCAGATCAAATGCGAGTTGGGCAAATCCTATGAGGTTGCCAGCGCGCTTGCCGATGCCGAGATCGCTTCGGAAATCTATTCCACCGCCGGCAATTACGACCTGCTCGCCAAATTCTATGTCGATGACGAGGAAGACGTCGGCCATTTCGTCAACGAGAAGGTGCAGATTCTCCCCGGCATCAAGGACACGTTTACGGTCGTCACCTTCCGCGCCTTCTAGCCGGAAATGCATTTGCCCGGGCACGAGGCAAAGCCTGATCAAGGTCGTATTTCGACTGCCTCAATTTTAGGCAGCTGCAACATACTGATCGTCCGCATCTCCCAAATCACCGATTGCGCTTGATTTTATTCGGCGACGCCAGTGAAATGGCGTCACAGGGGAGTATGCGATTGGCAGCGTTCGATGAAATGCTTCCGGAAGTTTCCGGATTGAGAAGACCGTATTCGGCTTATGATCGCTGGCTGAAGGAGCAGGATCCAGCCAGACTTACCGAGAAGATGCAGGACGCCGAACGCGTCTTCCGCAAGACCGGCATCACCTTCGCCGTCTATGGCGAGCAGGAGGCCTCCGAGCGGCTGATCCCCTTCGACATCGTTCCACGCATCATTTCAGGCAACGAGTGGCGGCGCCTGACGCAAGGCATCGAGCAGCGCGTGCAGGCGCTGAACGCCTTCCTCGACGACATTTACCATCGCCAGGAGATCCTGCGTGCCGGCCGCGTTCCCCGGGACCTCATCGCCAAGAACGAGGCGTTCTTGCCGGAGATGATCGGGGTGCGGCCGCCAGCCGGCGTCTACACCCACATCATCGGCGTCGATATCGTGCGCATCAGCGAGGACGAGTTCTACGTGCTGGAGGACAATGCGCGCACCCCGTCCGGTGTCTCCTACATGCTGGAGAACCGCGAGACGATGATGCAGCTGTTCCCCGAGCTGTTCCAGAAGATCAAGGTACGGCCGGTGGAGAACTACCCGCAACTGCTGCGCCAGTCGCTGGCGGCGGTTCGGCCGCAAAGCACCAAGGGCGCGCCGACCATTGCCGTGCTGACGCCGGGCAGTTTCAATTCCGCCTATTTCGAGCATGCCTTCCTTGCCGACCAGATGGGCGTGCAACTGGTCGAGGGCCAGGATCTCCGGGTCGTCGACGGCCATGTCGCGATGCGCACGACCGAGGGCTACAAGCAGATCGACGTGCTCTACCGCCGCGTCGACGATTCCTTCCTGGACCCGCTGACCTTCCGGCCGGATTCGGCCCTCGGCATACCCGGCATCATGGATGTCTATCGCGCCGGCAACATCACCATCGCCAATGCGCCGGGAACCGGTATCGCCGACGACAAGGCGATCTATTCCTACATGCCCGAGATCGTCGAATTCTACACCGGCCGCAAGGCGATCCTCGGCAACATCCCGACCTGGCGCTGTTCGGAGCCGGACAGCCTGAAATATGTGCTCGAGCACATCCACGAACTGGTGATCAAGGAAGTGCACGGCTCCGGCGGCTACGGCATGCTGGTCGGACCGGCGGCGACCAAGAAAGAGTGCGAGGCCTTCGCCAAGAAACTGGCGGCGAAGCCTTCGAACTATATCGCCCAACCGACACTGGCGCTGTCGACTTGCCCGATCTTGACCGACAAGGGACTGGCGCCGCGCCACGTTGACCTCAGGCCCTACGTGCTGGTTTCCGACCGCATCCAGATCGTGCCCGGCGGCCTGACGCGCGTGGCTTTGAAGGAAGGCTCTCTGGTCGTGAACTCGTCGCAGGGCGGCGGAACGAAAGATACCTGGGTGTTGGATGATTGAAGTGAGTGAGTAGGGAATAGTCAGTAGTGAGTAGTCAGCTGTCGAGGGAAGCGCATGCCATATTTCATTGAAATTCAACTATTTACTACGGACTACTCACTATTCCCTACTCACTAACCCGAAGGGCCTCCCCATGCTTCTCGGCCGCACCGCCAACGGGCTCTACTGGATGAACCGCTATATCGAGCGGGCCGAAAACATGGCGCGGCTGGTCGATGCCGGCCTGCGCATGGCGCTGACCCGCACGCAAAGCGCGTCGGAGGAATGGAATTCCGTGCTGCTCAGCGCCGGCTCCGACGTCGCCTTCAAGCAGAAGTATTCGGACTATACGGCCGCCGATGTCGCTGATTTCCTTTTGCGCGACACCTCGAATCCGTCGAGCACCATGTCGTCGATCGAAACGGCCCGCAACAATGCCCGCATGGTGCGCACGGCACTGACGCGCGAGACTTGGGAAAGCATCAACGAAGCCTGGATGTCACTAAAGCGGATGCTGGCGAGGCCAATCGACGAGCGCGACCTGCCAAGCGTGCTCGATGCCATCAAGCGCGAGACGGCGCTGATCCGCGGCTCGTTCTACGGCACCATGCTGCGCAACGAGATTTTCGACTTCTCGCAGCTCGGCACCTATGTCGAGCGCGCCGACAACACGGCGCGCATCCTCGACGTGAAGTACTACGTGCTGTTGCCGTCGATCTCCTGGGTCGGCTCGACACTCGACAATTATCAATGGGAATCGATCCTGCGCTCGGTGTCGGCGCATCGTTCCTACCGCTGGGTCTATGATGCGGACTACAAGCCGACCAACATCGCCGACTACCTGATCCTCAACGTGCGCATGCCGCGTTCGCTGACCTTCTGCTACCGCTTCTTGTCCGAGCACCTGAAGTTCCTCGGCGACGATTACGGCGAACGTCATGCCTGCCACGCGACGGCGGAGAAAACGCAAGCCATGCTGAGGGCCGGGTCGATCAAGGATATATTCGACGCAGGCCTGCATGAGTTCCTTGCCGGGTTCATTCGCGACAACACCCGGCTCGGCGACGAGATCGCGCAGGATTACCGGTTTTATTGAGGAAGCCATGAGGCTCAAGATCACCCACCGGACCGAATACCGCTACGATGCGCCGGTGCAATATCTGCTGCAGCGGCTGCGGCTGCTGCCGGTGAGCGGGCAGACGCAGACGGTGCTGTCCTGGTCGCTGAAGGTCGAAGGAGCGCGCGAGGAAGTGCGGTTTACCGATCACTACGGCAACGACACAAGACTGCTGAGTGTCGAGGGCGACCACGATTTCATCACGGTCGAGGCGTCCGGCGAGGTGGTGACGCGCGATACGTCAGGCGTTTGCGGGTCGCATCAGGGCTTTGCGCCGCTGTGGCTGTTCGCGCAGGAAACGCCCTTGACCACCATCGGTGGCGGCATCCGTAAGCTAGCCGAAGCGGTCGGCCCGGGAACCGACATCGAAAGGCTGCACCGGCTGATGGCCATGATCGGCGAGCGCGTCGCCTACACGCCAGGCACCACAAATGCGGCCACACCGGCCGAAGAGGCGCTGGCGCTGAAGACCGGGGTTTGCCAGGACCATAGCCATATCTTTGCCGCCGCCGCGCGCGCCATGGGATTTCCGTCGCGCTACGTTTCTGGCTATCTGATGATGGATTCTGTCGAGCAGGCGGCAAGCCATGCCTGGGCCGAAGCGCATGTTCCGGGTCTCGGCTGGGTTGCCTTCGATCCCGCCAACGGTATTTCTCCCGACGAACGCTATGTGAAGGTGGCAACCGGCCGCGACTACCGCGACGCCTCACCGGTGTCGGGAATTCGACTGGGACAGGCGCAAGAACGGCTTGCGGTCACCGTCACGGTAGAGCAGTAATCCGGCAAGGATTAGTGCCAGAAGAGATTCCATGACCTATTGCGTCGGCCTGAAGATCGATCGCGGGCTCGTGTTCATGTCGGACACGCGCACCAATGCCGGCATGGATTCGATCTCGACCTTCAAGAAGATGCATGTCTGGGAACAGCCCGGCGAGCGCGTCATCGTCTTGATGTCGGCCGGCAATCTGGCGACGACTCAGGCCGTCGTCAGCCTGCTTGACGAGCGCACCAAAGCGGTGACCGACCGCCACGAGAAACTGCTCGAAACGCCATCCATGTACCAGACGGTGCGGCTGGTCGGTGATACGGTGAAAGAGGTGATCGCGCAGGCATCACCCGCCGGCGAGAAGGCCGATTCTTATTTCAACGCCTCCTTCATCCTGGGCGGCCAGATCCTGGGCAGTCCGCCGCGGCTGTTCATGATCTATCCCGAGGGCAACTTCATCGAATCGACCGACGACACGCCGTTCTTCCAGATCGGCGAGACCAAGTACGGCAAGCCGATCATCATCCGCGCCTATGAGCGCACGATGAGCCTTGCCGAGACGGTGAAGCTGCTTCTGGTGTCGTTCGATTCGACACTCAAGTCGAACCTGTCGGTCGGCTTGCCGCTCGACCTGCTGTTCCTGGAGAAGGATTCCTTCAAGGTCGGCCTGAAGAAGCGGATCGGCCAGGACGACCAATATTATCGCACCATCTCCGATGGCTGGTCGAATGCGCTGAAGAGCGCCTTTGCCAGCCTGCCGGATTTTCCGGGGTGATGTATGTCGCCCAAAAGTCCCGGTTTCGGGGGAACGACATGCACAAGAACAAGGATCTAAAGCGCATCGCTTGGATCCGATCAAGCGATGCGCTTTAGGGCGCTTGCGGTAGCTGCCGGCGCTTGCATCTATTTCACATGTTAATTATTGATGAATCTGAGAGCCGGGCGAAGAGTGCCGGCATTGCATTCATGTCGGGGAGGACAGGATGAACAATGACGAGTTCCGGCAGTGGTCGCGGCGTGCCGCCGACTGGGGCGCCGATTATCGCAATTCATTGCGCGACCGGCCGGTGCGGCCGCTGGTCGAGACGGGCGACACTTTCAGGAGCATTGAAGCCTCGCCGCCCGAAGACGCCGAGCCGATGGACAGGATCTTCGCCGACTTCGAAGAGAAGATCGTGCCGGGCATGACGCATTGGCAGCACCCACGCTTCTTCGCCTATTTCCCGGCCAATGCGGCGCCGGTTTCGGTGGTGGCTGAGTATCTCGTCTCCGCAATGGCCGCGCAGTGCATGCTTTGGCAGACCTCGCCGGCGGCGACCGAACTCGAGACCCGCACCGTCGACTGGATGCGCCAGGCACTTGGCCTTCCCGAAGGATTTTCCGGCGTCATCCAGGATTCGGCCTCGTCGGCGACACTCAATGCCGTGCTGACCATGCGCGAGCGGGCGCTGGACTGGCAAGGCAACAAAAAGGGGTTGGCCGGGCAGGGGCGGCTGCGCATCTATTCCTCGGATCAGGTGCACACGTCGATCGACCGGGCGATCTGGGTGTCGGGCATCGGCGAAGACAATCTTGTGCGCATTCCCGTCGATGGCCGCTTTCGCGCCATGGATGCGGCAGCACTCGAGGCGGCGATTGTCGCCGATCGCGAGGCCGGCATGCTGCCCGCCGGCATCATCGCCAGCGTTGGCGGTACCAGCACGGGCGGCACCGACGATGTCGCTGCTGTCGCCGCGGTGGCCAAACGCCACGGGCTCTATCTGCATGTCGACGCCGCCTGGGCCGGATCGGCGATGATCTGCCCCGAATTTCGCCATTTCTGGGCCGGTGTCGAACTGGCCGATTCCATCGTCTTCAATCCGCATAAATGGCTCGGCGCGCAATTCGATTGCTCGATGCAGTTCATCCGCCAGCCGGAGGATCTTGTTCGCACCCTGGCGATCAAGCCCGAATTCCTGAAGACGCATGGCCGTGACGGCATCATCAACTATTCCGAATGGTCGGTGCCGCTCGGCCGGCGCTTCCGCGCCCTGAAACTTTGGTTCCTGCTGCGCGCCCACGGGCTGGAAAACCTGCGCGCCATGATCCGCAACCATGTCGCCTGGAGCGAGGGCCTTGCAGCGCGGCTGGCAAGGGAGCCGGATTTCGAGATCGTCAGCGAACCGATGCTGTCGCTGTTTTCGTTCCGGCACAGGGCGCCCCCGAGCGCCGATGCCGACGCGCACAATCTGCGGCTGGTCAATGCGATCAACGACGATGGCCGCATTTACCTGACGCAGACGAGGGTCGACGGGCAGGTGGCAATCCGCTTCCAGGTCGGCCAGTTCGAGGCGACCGCTAGCGATGTCGATGCGGCTTTTGCCGTCATCACCGAAATCGCGCGCGGCATGGTCTGACCGGCCAATACTGGATTGCGCTGGAGTTCGCCTTTGCAATCAGGTGATTTCCATTAGCCGGCTTATGCCTTTTCATTGCTTTCGTTTTCGGCTATAGACAAGAAAAACGAAAACGGGAGGTCGCCCATGTATCTGTCGCCACGCCATGCCGAGATCATCCAGATGGCCAAGGACCATGGCCGCGTGCTGGTCGACGATCTGGCCACGCATTTCAACGTGACGCCGCAGACCATTCGCAAGGATCTCAACGATCTCTGCGACCAACGTCTGCTTTCGCGCATCCATGGCGGCGCATTGTTCCCGTCCGGTATCGAGAACATGGAGTATGAGGCGAGGCGCAAGATCGCCGCGGACGAGAAGGAGGCGATCGGCCGCGCGGCGGCAAGGCTGATCCCCGACAACGCCTCGCTGTTCATCAACATCGGCACCACGACGGAAGCGGTCAGCAAGGCGTTGCTCGACCACAACGGCCTGATGGTGATCACCAATAATATCAATGTTGCCAATAGGATGCGTATATATCCTTCGATCGAGGTGGTGATTGCCGGCGGGGTGGTGCGCGGTTCCGATGGTGGCGTCGTCGGCGAGGCAGCGGTCGATTTCATCAGGCAGTTCAAGGTCGACTACGCCGTTATCGGCGCCTCGGCCATCGACCATGACGGCGCCTTGCTCGACTTCGATTTTCGCGAGGTGAAGGTGGCGCAGGCGATCATTGCCAATGCCAGGCATGTGATTCTGGTCTCCGACCAGACCAAGTTCGAGCGCACGGCGCCGGTGCGTATCGGTCACCTGTCGCAGGTCAACACCTTCATCACCGACCGCTGCGACATCCCCTCGGTGCGCAAGATCTGCCAGGAGGCCGAGGTTCAGCTGATCGAGACGTCGCTGGGGTGAGGCCCTTTCACGATCGTCTCACGGGTTTGTTATATTTCGTTTGACATTCGTTATGAGTTCGAAATAATTCCGCCACGGTTTCGCAAAAGACCAAAAATGGTGCAATGCGAAATCGTGGAGGAGTTAAGTGGACACGTCTTCAGTCCGGGATATTTTCGTCATAGGTGGCGGTATCAACGGTTGCGGCATAGCCCGCGATGCCGTTGGGCGCGGGTTTTCGGTTTTTCTCGCCGAGATGAACGACCTCGCCAGCGGAACCTCCTCCGGTTCCACCAAGCTGATCCATGGCGGCCTGCGCTATCTCGAATTCTACGAGTTCCGCCTGGTGCGCGAGGCGCTGATGGAGCGCGAGGTTCTGTGGAAGAACGCGCCGCACATCATCTGGCCGATGCGCTTTGTGCTGCCCTATGCCAAGGGGCTGCGCCCGGCCTGGCTGATCAGGCTCGGCCTGTTCCTGTACGACCACATTGGCGGGCGCAAATTGCTGCCGGCGACCAGGACGCTCGACATGGCGAGCGATCCGGCGGGCAAGCCTTTGAAGCCGTTGTTCAAAAAGGCGTTCGAATATTCCGACGGCTGGGTCAACGATGCGCGGCTGGTGGCGCTCAACGCACGCGATGCCGCTGATCGCGGTGCAACGATCCGGACCCGCACGAAGGTGGTCGGCGCGCGTCGCGAAAACGGCCTTTGGACAATCAAGATCGAGAACCTGCAGAGCGGCGAGACGGAAGAGATCAAGGCGCGGCTGCTGGTCAATGCCGCCGGACCGTGGGTCGATCATGTGCTTTCCGGTGTCGTCGGCCTCAACGATGTGCACAATGTCCGCCTGGTGCAGGGCAGCCATATCGTCATCGCCAAGAAGTTCGACGATCCGCGCGCCTATTTCTTCCAGAACAAGGATGGCCGCATCATTTTCGCCATTCCCTACGAGGACGAGTTCACGCTGATCGGCACCACCGACCGGGATTATCCCGGCGATCCGCACGATGTGAAGATCAGCGACACCGAGATCGATTATCTCTGCGCCGCGGCCAGCGAGTATTTCGCGCAACCCGTCAAGCGCTCCGACATCGTCTGGACCTATTCGGCCGTGCGCCCCCTCTATGACGACGGCGCCTCCAAGGCGCAGGAAGCGACGCGCGACTATGTGCTGAAGGCCGATGGCGGCGAGGGTGCAGCTCCGATCGTCAATGCGTTCGGCGGCAAGATCACCACCTACCGCCGGCTGTCGGAATCGATGCTGGAGAAGATCGAAGGTTTTCTCGGCAAGCGCGGCAAGCCGTGGACATCGGACGCGCCGTTGCCGGGCGGCGACTTCCCGGCGACCGGGTTCGACGCGCAAGTGGCGAAGCTTAAGACAGCCTATCCTTTCCTCGATGCGCGTCTCGCCCGCCGGCTGACCCGGCTTTACGGGACGCGGGCTCAGCGTCTGCTTGGTCTTGCCAAGTCGAATGCCGAGCTAGGCCGCAATTTCGGCGGCGATCTCTATGAGGCCGAAGTGCGCTATCTCGTTGAAAATGAATGGGCCGTCACATCAGAGGATGTACTGTGGCGCCGCACCAAGCGCGGCCTGCATCTCAACCGCGAGCAGGTGGCGGCACTCGATGAATTCATGCGCGGCATAAGCCGGCGGCATGTCGCGGCCGCCGAATGAAGAGGGTCTTGAGCTGATGCGGAAAGCCTGGGAGGAGGCGTCATGCTTGAACTGAGGAACGTCACCAAGGCGGTCGGTGCGGTCGAGCACGTACGCGATGTGTCGCTGACGCTTCAGCATGGCTCGCTCAACGTCCTGCTCGGGCCGACACTTTCCGGCAAGACCAGCCTGATGCGGCTGATGGCAGGTCTCGATGTGCCGACCTCCGGCTCGGTCTGGTTCGATGGCCAGGATGTCACCGGTGTGGCGGTGCAAAAGCGCAAGATCGCCATGGTCTACCAGCAGTTCATCAACTATCCGGCGATGACGGTCTACGAGAACATCGCCTCGCCGCTCCGGGTGGCCGGCGGGGAGCAAGGCAAGATCGACAGCCAGGTGCGCGAGGCCGCGGCGCTGCTGAAGCTGACGCCCTATCTCGACCGCACGCCGCTCAGCCTGTCGGGCGGCCAGCAGCAGCGCACCGCACTGGCGCGCGCCATCGTCAAGAATGCCAGCCTGGTGCTGCTCGACGAGCCGCTCGCCAATCTCGACTACAAATTGCGCGAGGAGTTGCGGGCCGAACTGCCGAGGATCTTCGCCGCCGCCGGCACCATCTTCGTCTACGCCACGACCGAACCGCACGAGGCGCTGCTGCTCGGCGGCAATACGGCAACGCTGTCGGAAGGCCGCATCACGCAGTTCGGACCGACCATCGACGTCTTCCGCAAGCCGGTCGACCTGGTGACGGCCAGGACCTTCGCCGATCCGCCGCTCAACACCATCGTGCTGGCCAAGAAGGGCGCCGACTTCCTGCTCGAAGGCGGGGTGAAGCTGCCGGTGCCGCCCGAACTCGTCGGCATCGCCGACGGCAACTACACGATCGGCTTCCAACCGCACCATCTGTCGCTCGAACGGCCCAACGCCGGCGCGGTGCCTGTGCGGGCCAAGGTCACCATCACGGAAATCACCGGGTCGGAGAGCTTCATCCATCTCGATTTTGCCGACGTGCGCTGGGTCATGCTGACCCACGGCATCAGGGATTTCGAGACCGACGAAGTGGTCGAGGTGTTCATCGATCCGCGTCACATCATGGTCTTCGACGAGCACGGCCGCGCCGTGACCGCGCCGAAGCTGGCGGCTTGAGGAGGGCGATATGGCGCGCATCGACGTCAACCATGTCAGGCATTCCTACCTGCCGAACCCGCAGAAGGATGCTGATTTCGCGCTCAGGGAAGTGCACCACACATTCGAGGATGGCGGCGCCTATGCGCTGCTCGGTCCATCCGGCTGCGGCAAGACCACGCTGCTCAACATCATTTCGGGCCTGCTGCACCCCTCGCACGGCCAGTTGCTGTTCAACGGCAGGGACGTGACCAATCTGTCGACGCAGGAACGCAACATCGCGCAGGTGTTCCAGTTTCCGGTCATCTACGACACCATGACCGTCTACGACAATCTGGCCTTCCCGCTGCGCAACCGCGGCGTGCCGGAGGCCGATGTCGACCGCAAGGTGCGCGAGACGCTGGAGATGATCGATCTGGCGTCCTGGGCCAGGAAGAAGGCGAGGGGCCTGACTGCCGACCAGAAGCAGAAAATCTCGCTCGGCCGCGGCCTGGTGCGCTCCGACGTCAACGCCATCCTGTTCGACGAGCCATTGACCGTCATCGACCCGCATATGAAGTGGGTGCTGCGCTCGCAATTGAAGCAGCTGCATCGCCGCTTCGGCTATACCATGGTCTACGTCACCCACGACCAGACGGAGGCGCTGACCTTCGCCGACCAGGTCGTCGTCATGTATGATGGCGGCATCGTGCAGATCGGCACGCCGGCGGAACTGTTCGAGCGGCCGCGCCATACCTTTGTCGGCTATTTCATCGGCTCGCCGGGCATGAACGTCATGCCGGTGGCGATCGACGGCAAGACGGCGACGCTCGGCTCGCAGCGGATCGACCTGCCGGGCGCGCCCAAAGCCGCCGGCGCTGTCGAACTCGGCATCCGCCCCGAATATGTGCGGCTCGGCCGCGACGGCATGGCCGTCTCGATCAGCAAGGTCGAGGATCTCGGCCGCCACAAGGTGGTTCGCGCCAAGCTGGAGGGGCGCGACATCGCTGCCGTCATCGGCGAGGACGAGACCGTGCCAGCCGAACCGAAGGTGTGGTTCGATCCGGCCGGCATCAACATCTATGCCGATTCCTGGCGTGTCGAGATGGGGGCATAGATGGACAAGACCTGGAACAACAAGGCCTGGTTCCTCGTGCTGCCGGTGCTGGTGCTGGTGGCCTTCACCGCCGTCATCCCGCTGATGACGGTGGTCAACTATTCGGTGCAGGACACGTTCGGCAACAATGTCTTCACCTGGGCCGGCACCGAGTGGTTCGAGGAACTGCTGTCGTCCAGCCGCTTCTGGGAGGCGATGGTCCGCAACCTGATCTTTTCCTTCATCATCCTGGCGATCGAGGTGCCGCTCGGCATCTTCATCGCGCTCAACATGCCGAAGAAGGGCTGGGGCGTGCCGGTCTGCCTTGTGCTGATGTCACTGCCGCTGCTGATTCCGTGGAACGTCGTCGGCACCATCTGGCAGGTGTTCGGACGCAACGACATCGGGCTGATGGGCTATTACCTCAACGCGCTCGGCATCGACTACAATTACGTGCAGGATCCGTTCGATGCCTGGGTGACGATCATCGTCATGGATGTCTGGCACTGGACCAGCCTCGTGGTGCTGCTCTGCTACGCCGGACTGGTCTCGATCCCGGATGCCTTCTACCAGGCGGCCAAGATCGACGGGGCCTCGCGCTGGGCGGTGTTCCGCTACATCCAGCTGCCGAAGATGCAGCGCGTGCTTCTGATCGCCGTGCTGCTGCGCTTCATGGACAGTTTCATGATCTACACCGAACCCTTCGTCGTCACCGGCGGCGGGCCGGGCAACTCGACGACCTTCCTGTCGATCGACCTCGTCAAGACGGCCCTCGGCCAGTTCGACCTTGGTCCGGCAGCGGCCATGTCGCTCGTCTACTTCCTCATCATCCTGTTGTTGTCGTGGGTGTTCTACACCGTGATGACCAACTACGACGCGGAGCGCTGAAATGGCTGGCGCCAATGAACGAACCGAGCGCAATGCGATGAACGGGACTGCCTCGGAAAGTCTCGCCGGTACGCTGTCGCAGAGCGATCTCGACAGGCGCATGCGCCGGCGCGGCGAGGAATCGCGCTGGTGGTGGATCGTGCCGACGCTCTACATCATCGTACTTTTGCTGCCGATCTACTGGCTCATCAATATGAGCTTCAAGACCAATGCCGAGATCGTCAACTCGATGACGCTCTACCCGCACGCGCCGACAATCGCCAATTACGTCACCATCTTCACCGAGAAGGCCTGGTACTCCGGCTACATCAATTCGATCACCTATGTGGTCATGAACATGGTGATTTCGGTATCGGTGGCGCTGCCGGCGGCCTATGCCTTCTCGCGCTACCGCTTCCTTGGCGACAAACATCTGTTCTTCTGGCTGCTGACCAACCGCATGGCGCCGCCGGCGGTGTTCGCACTGCCGTTCTTCCAACTCTACTCGGCCTTCGGGCTGATCGACACGCATATCGCTGTGGCGCTGGCGCATTGCTTGTTCAACGTGCCCTTGGCGGTGTGGATCCTCGAGGGCTTCATGTCGGGCGTGCCGAAGGAAATCGACGAGACCGCCTATATCGACGGCTATTCCTTCCCGCGCTTCTTCGTAAAGATCTTCATGCCGCTGATCGCGAGCGGCATCGGCGTCGCCTGCTTCTTCTGCTTCATGTTCTCTTGGGTCGAATTGCTGATCGCACGCACGCTGACCACCACCGACGCCAAGCCGATCGCCGCCACCATGACGCGCACCGTTTCGGCCGCGGGCATGGATTGGGGCCTGCTCGCCGCCGCCGGCGTGCTGACGTTGATCCCCGGCGCGCTCGTCATCTGGTTCGTGCGAAATTATATCGCCAAGGGCTTTGCCCTGGGGAGGGTGTGATCATGAACCTGGACCTCTCCTGGATGGCGTGGACGTGGCCGACGGCGGCCTTCTTCGCGACCGTCCTGCTGTTGCTGTGCGGCATGGCGGCGTGGGAATACGCCTCGCCGGGCGGCAATCCCCGCGTCGGCATCCTGCGCTTCGAGACGACGCGCGGCGATCGTCTTTTCCTGTCGCTGCTTGGCAGCGCCTTTATTCATCTCGCTTGGCTGGGTCTCGTTGGATCCAACCTGTGGTGGGCTCTCGCTCTCTCCGTGGTCTACGCCATTGGCGTGTTCCGCTACGTATAGAGGGGGAAACTGTTGGAGCGGCCGCGTGCCGGCGACCGCTCCAGATCGCACTTGAAACCTGAAACAGTGGAGGAAACACATGCGACGGCAATTTTTAACATCAACGACGGCCCTTGTCCTGTTGCTCGGCGCGGGCAATGCCTACGCCGGGATGGATGAGGCAAAAGCCTTTCTGGACAAAGAGATAGGCGGCGTGTCGACGCTTTCCCGCGCCGACCAGGAAAAGCAAATGCAGTGGTTCATCGACGCGGCCAAGCCCTTCGCCGGCATGGAAATCAAAGTCGTGTCGGAAACCTTGACCACCCACCAGTACGAGTCTCAGGTGCTGGCACCGGCCTTTACCGCCATCACCGGCATCAAGGTCACGCATGACGTCATCCAGGAAGGCGACGTCGTCGAGAAGATCCAGACCCAGATGCAGACCGGCCAGAACATCTATGACGGCTGGGTCAACGATTCCGACCTGATCGGCACCCACTGGCGTTACCAGCAGGTGCGCAATTTGACCGACTGGATGGCGGGCGAAGGCAAAGACGTTACCGATCCGATGCTCGACGTCGACGACTTCATCGGCACGAAGTTCACCACCGCGCCGGACAAGAAGCTCTACCAGCTGCCCGACCAGCAGTTCGCGAACCTCTACTGGTTCCGTTACGACTGGTTCAACGACGAGAAGAACAAGGCCGACTTCAAGGCCAAGTACGGCTACGATCTCGGCGTGCCGGTCAACTGGTCGGCCTATGAGGACATCGCCGAATTCTTCACTGGCCGCGACGTCAACGGCAAGAAGGTCTATGGCCACATGGACTACGGCAAGAAGGATCCGTCGCTCGGCTGGCGGTTCACCGATGCCTGGCTGTCGATGGCCGGCAATGGCGACAAGGGCCTGCCGAACGGTGTGCCGGTCGACGAATGGGGCATCAAGGTCGATGCGAATTCGCGGCCTGTCGGCTCCTGCACCGCGCGCGGCGGCGACACCAATGGACCGGCATCGGTCTATGCCATCCAGAAGTATCTTGATTGGCTGAAAGCCTATGCGCCGCCGGAAGCCCAGGGCATGACCTTCTCCGAATCCGGCCCCGTGCCGTCGCAAGGCAATGTTGCCCAGCAGATCTTCTGGTACACCGCGTTCACCGCCGACATGGTCAAGCCTGGCCTGCCGGTCATGAACGACGACGGCACGCCGAAGTGGCGCATGGCGCCGTCTCCGCACGGCTCCTACTGGAAGGACGGCATGAAGCTCGGCTATCAGGACGTCGGTTCCTGGACGCTGATGAAGTCGACGCCGACCGACCGCGCCAAGGCCGCCTGGCTTTATGCGCAGTTCGTCACCTCGAAGACCGTCGATGTGAAGAAGAGCCAGGTTGGCCTGACCTTCATTCGCGACTCCACCATCCATGACAAGAGCTTCACCGAACGTGCGCCGAAGCTCGGTGGTCTGATCGAGTTCTATCGCTCGCCGGCCCGTGTGCAGTGGACGCCGACCGGTACCAACGTGCCGGACTATCCGAAGCTGGCGCAGCTCTGGTGGCAGAACATCGGTGACGCCTCGTCTGGTGCCAAGACACCGCAGGAAGCCATGGATTCGCTCTGCGCCGATCAGGAAAAAGTCATGGCACGTATCGAGAAATCCGGTGTCCAGGGCGACATCGGCCCGAAGATGGCCGAAGAGCATGACCTTGCCTACTGGAACGCCGACGCGGTCAAGGGCGGCAATCTGGCGCCTCAGCTGAAGCTCGAGAAGGAGAAGGACAAGCCGATCACCATCAACTACGACGAACTGGTGAAGAGCTGGCAGAAGTAAGACTGCCCTATGCGGGCGCTCGCGCCCGTGTGAAATTGGGGGAGGCGGCATGTTGCCGTCTCCCCTGTTTTGTGTGAAGGCGGAGGATGCAATGAGCGGTTTTGTGCTCGCAATCGACCAGGGAACGACATCGACCCGGGCGATCCTGTTCGACGACAAGATGAAGGTTGCAGGCACAGGCCAGCAGGAATTCGGCCAGCACTATCCGGCCTCCGGCTGGGTCGAGCACGACCCGGAAGAGATCTGGGCAAGCGTCGTGACGACCGTGAAGGCTGCGCTGAAGAATGCTGGCCGCGAAGCATCCGATGTCGCGGCCATCGGCATCACCAACCAGCGTGAGACCGTCGTCATCTGGGACAGGGCGACCGGCAAGCCGATCCACAACGCCATCGTCTGGCAGGACCGCCGCACCGCGCCGCTCTGCCAGAAACTGAAGAAGCAGGGACTGGAGAAGAAGTTCACGCACAAGACCGGTCTGCTGCTCGATCCTTATTTCTCGGGCACCAAGATCGCCTGGATGCTCGACAAGGTGAAGGGCGCCAGGAAACGCGCAGAGAAAGGCGAATTGCTGGCCGGTACCATCGACAGTTTTCTGATCTGGCGGCTGACCGGCGGCAAGGCCCACGCCACCGACGCCACCAACGCCTCGCGCACGCTGGTCTACAACATCGCGGAAAATGCCTGGGACGACGAGCTTTTGGCCATTCTCAACATTCCAGTGAAAATGCTGCCGGAGGTCAAGGACTGCGCCGATGATTATGGAGTGACCGAGAAAAATCTGTTTGGCGCCGAGATAAGGATCCTCGGCGTTGCCGGCGATCAGCACGCCGCGACCATCGGCCAGGCCTGCTTCGAGCCGGGCATGATGAAATCCACCTATGGCACCGGCTGCTTCGCGCTGCTCAACACCGGGGGCGATCTGGTGCGTTCGAAGAACCGGCTCTTGACTACAATCGCCTATCGGCTGAATGGCAAGACCACCTATGCGCTGGAGGGCTCGATCTTCATCGCCGGCGCTGCCGTGCAATGGTTGCGCGACGGCATCAAGGTGATCGGCAAGGCCGAGCAAAGCGGCAAACTGGCTGATGAAGCCGACCCGACGCAAAACGTCTATCTGGTGCCGGCCTTTGTCGGTCTCGGCGCGCCGCATTGGGACGCCGAGGCGCGCGGCGCGATTTTCGGGCTGACCCGCAATTCCGGGCCTGCGGAGTTCGCGCGCGCCGCCCTGGAGGCCGTCGCCTATCAGACCCGCGACCTGCTCGACGCCATGCGCAAGGACTGGAAGGGCACTTCTGCCAAAACGGTGCTCAGGGTCGATGGCGGCATGGTCGCGTCGGACTGGACCATGCAGCGGCTGGCCGACATACTCGACGCGCCGGTCGACCGCCCGACCATCCTCGAGACGACCGCGCTGGGCGCAGCCTGGCTTGCCGGCTCGAAGGCTGGTGTCTGGCCCAAGGCGAAGGAATTCGCCAAGAGCTGGGCGCTCGAGCGGCGGTTCAAGCCGGAGATGGATATCGCTACACGATCCGCCAAGCTGGCAGGCTGGCGCGATGCTGTGCGCAGGACGCTGAGCGTGTCATAACTGTCTCCACAGAACGGACCTGAGGTGGGGGACATGCAGCCAGACTGGTATCCTGCTTGGCGGGACGAGGCTTTTGAACAGCTAACCGCGAAGAATGCCATTTTGGAGAAGGAGTTTCGCCTCGGCCACTGGCCGCGCTATGACTATGACCTGACGACCGCCAGGCTTGGTTTTCGGACAATGGTACCGTCAAGGTCGTTGCCGAGATTCAGATTGCTGGCTCGACGAGCGCCAAGGCTGGTAACTGGCTTTGGGCATGGTCGAATTCCAACTTGCCCAACGAACTTCTTGCCGACGCCAAACGCGTTCGTTCCTTCGGCGAGGAGAATGATATTGCCGAACTTCAGCAGGCAAGCTGGGCCAGCTGACAGGAAACTTCATTGCGTTGATCGGGATGCTGAAAGTCTCAACGAAAAGGCCCGCGCCATTTCCAACGCGGGCCTTGTACTCAGACTTGCCAGCTACTGACACCCATCCCTGGGGTCAGTAAGGCGAACGGCACTCCTGGCGCGGTCCGTAGTTCGGCTGGAATGTGTTGTCCGAAGCACGATAGCTGCGATAGCGGTCGTAGCACCACTGCACATGCGCATTGCCTTCGTGGACCCGGTTGTTCTCGCTGTTGACGATCGCACCCGTAATCAGCGCGCCCGTCGCGAAGGCCGCCAGCGGGAACCAGTTGTCGCCATGGCGACGATAGCCGCGATGGTACTCACGATAGCCGCGATGACCGTTCCAGTAGGCGCCGCCGTCGTTGTTCCGGGCAAAGTTGCGACGGACGCCGAAGTTGCGGTTGCCATAGCGGTTGTGACGCCATTGGAAATTCTGATCCCCGTTGCGGGCTTCAACGTTCAGGATATTGGATGAGGCCTCCGGTGCCTGCGGCACGAACATCTGAGCGGCATTGGCCGGAATCGCGGCCGCTACAAACGAAACGGACAAAGTGGCCGCCAGCATACCCGATATGATCTTGTTCATGATCTTCTCCTTGAAGGGTGGTTGACGTCCCTTGTGGCGAGACAACGGGCGGTATGGGGTAAGGTTCCTCGCTAAATCCCAAGTTGCTGAATTGTAATGTGTCTCCGGCCTGCCGCCAGTGCCGACGAGAGGTGATGGCACCGCTTTGCCGGGGGCGTTGCGCCGTTGATCGAAGCGGGCAGGGCGCCACCGTGGAAATGCTTGAGAAGTATGGCTCGCGGATACTCTTTTTCCGGTTGACCGGTCGAGGCACTCTCCCTATGTTCCGCGCAATTTCGAGGGCCGCCCTTTCGCGCCCGCGGGAGCGCGTAGCTCAGCCGGTAGAGCAACTGACTTTTAATCAGTAGGTCATGGGTTCGAATCCCATCGCGCTCACCATTGTTTCAATGAAATCAATAGATTGCATGAGGTTGACCGGTTGTTTTGCCACAGCGGCGCATTTGTGTCCGCGTAGTGTCCGTAAGGAGCGGTGGATAAGCTTGCCATTGGCTTTCCATGGTCGTGCAAGTTCCTTCGACACAATAGGGTTCCTCCAATCGGACGCTGGGACCCCCACCTGCTATTGAAGTCGGGCCTTGCCTCGATCTGTTCGGCACCGACAACGGGGCTCTATCAGCGGCACCACAACCCGCGAGATTGTCAGGAGCAGTGAATGTCGGCATTCGCGGCGTCAGGTGGGTTTCCCGACCCAGCATGCCCAACCTTCATTCCTCGGCGGCCCCGATGGCAGCATTTGCGGTGAATCAATGCGCGCGCTGTCCGCAACCTCCAAAGATATCGCAAGAGGTGGCATCCAGTGGTTCGACCCTGTTGCGAAGGAGGCTAAGTCTCATGAGGCCAATAGCATGTCTCTGCATGGCGACATACCCAGAGGCGAACACACCAAAGATCGCATTGAATGCGGTCGCGTTCGTCAAGCATATCGACGCAGCGCTTCATGCCGTCGCCATCAATGTCGACATTCCCGACGTTTCGAACGCCCTCTCAAGATATTTGTTGGATCTTCCCTACAAGATACAGCAGGCCGAAGCGACCAGTCGCAAGCTTGGCAAGGATTTGCTGGAGGCGATTGCGCAAGAAGCAATGCGGGCTGGCGTGACCCTCACCACGCAGGAACTTGCCGCGCCGCCGGCCTTGATGGGAGATACCGTAGCCGAGCAATGCCGATATTTCGATATCGGCCTGGTCGGATGGGCGTTGGAGAACCAGACGGCACGAATGACAGCCGAGGCGGTCGTGTTCGGGTCGGGTCGACCGACACTGATTTTTCCGGATTCCACGAAGGTTGGGGTGCTGGACCATGTGGTCATCGCCTGGGATGGCAGCCGGGTGGCCGCACGGGCCGTTGCCGATGCACAACCGTTCCTGGAGCGTGCTTCGAGGGTCACGGTCGTGACCGTCACGGACGAAAAGCCGCTTCCCGGACACGGTATCGGTGAACGCCTTGCGCTGGGATTCAGGACGCGTGGTCTGGTGGCCGAGGCTGTCTCTATCCAGGCAGGGGACAGTCCAATCGGGACAGCTCTTCAGGAGCACGCTCTCAGGCTCGGCGGCAGGCTGCTGGTCATGGGTGGCTATGGGCATTCCCGCGTCAGGGACTTCGTACTTGGCGGAGCCACCGAAGGCATTCTCAGGGATTTGCGCCTGCCTGTCCTGCTGGCGCACTAGGTGGTGGCGCAATGAGAGGCGAAGCGGATCCTATCCTGCGCTTCCACGGCTCGGCTCATGGCGTCACCGGCTCATGCTATGAGATCGAAATGGCGCACTGGCGAGTGCTCATCGACTGCGGCCTGTTCCAGGGGTCGAAATCCGAGCGGGAATTGAACTATGGCGCGTTCCCGTTTCCACCGGACGTGATTGACGCTGTCATCCTGACTCATGCTCATATCGATCACAGCGGCCTTTTGCCGAAACTGGTCAAGCGGGGTTTTTCCGGTCCGATCCATACGACTCGCGCCACCATCGACCTTTGCTCAGTCATGTTACCGGATGCGGCGCATATCCAGGAGATGGAGGTGGAGCATCTGAACCGGCGCAACGCACAGCGCGGCCGGCCGCCGGTTGAACCGATCTACACCCTGCAGGATGCGGCCGCATGCATGACTTTGTTTCGCGCCCTGGAATACGGCGCATGGACCACCATCGCCGATGGCCTTCGCGCCCGCTTCTGGAACGCGGGCCATCTGCTTGGTTCGGCATCGGTGGAGCTTGAGATCGACCGACGCGATGCCCCGTTGCGCATCATGTTTTCGGGCGACATCGGCCCAGGCCACAAGCTGCTTCAAACCGATCCCGAGGGGCCCGCCGGCGTCGACTATCTGATCTGCGAATCGACCTACGGTGACCGCGACCGCCCGGACGTTTCGCCAGAAGAGCGGCGAATCCAACTCGGCGACATCGTTCGTGGCGCCGCAGAGGCCGGCGGGCCCCTTATCATTCCGTCCTTCGCTGTCGAAAGGACGCAAGAACTGCTGGTCGATCTGTATTTGCTTATGCAAGCAGGGCAGGTGCCGTCAGCGCCGGTCTTCGTCGACTCGCCGCTGGCAACACGCGCCAGCGCGATTTTCGAGCGACATGCCAAGGAGATCGAACAGGGCGATGTGCTGCGCCAAGCGCTCAACTCGAAGGAATTGCGCTTTACCGAGACGGTGGAGCAGAGCAAGGCGATCAACCGCCTGAGCGGCTTCTTCGTGGTGATCGCCGCCAGCGGCATGTGCGACGCGGGACGTATTCGCCATCATCTCAAGGCCAATCTCTGGCGCCGGAACGCCACGGTCATGATGGCCGGATATCAGGCCCAGGGGTCGCTCGGCAGGATTCTGCTTGATGGTGCGCAACGCGTGCGCATCCAGGGTGAGGAAGTCGACGTCAAGGCGCGGATCAGCCTGTTCGAGCTCTATTCCGGCCACGCCGACGCCAGCGAGCTGGTCGCCTGGCTCAAGGCCCGAACGCCGGTGAGGCAGCGGGTGTTTCTGACGCATGGGGAGGACGCTGGTCTCGGCGGCCTGCGTGGAAGGCTTGCAGGACTTATACCCGACGACAAGATCATCATCCCAAGGCTGGACGATGCCTTCCAATTGACCCCCAGTGGCAGTTTGGTGGTCGAGCTCAACGAGCCACGCCGTCTGAAGTCGGAGAAGATTGCCCACCTCGATTGGCACAACGACCTTTCAAGGCTTCTCCTTGACGTAAATCAGGCGGTGAGCGCTGCGGCCGACGAGAGGGGCCGCGCAGCGATTATCAGGCGCATGCGTAGGGCGCTCGAGAACAAGGACGCATAAGGTGGAAGGCCGGCAATTGATTCAGGGCAAGAAGGGCGCGAGAAAGCCTGCCTGTCAACGGACAGCATATCGACTGCGTTTTGATCCGCGGGTTGATCGAAGCTGCGATCGTGGTGCCGAGCGCTATGAACCCTCAGCTATTGGCGTTCGTCATGGCGAGCAATTTTGTCTTCAGCCAAGAACCGGATTGCCGGAGAGGGAGAAAGAACCATGGCAGGGCATCAGGGCTCAGGTTGATGGGATCGCTATTCTCGACTGGCCTCTAATTTTGCTCGCGCCGAGCAGATTGGCCGGTGATGGTGGTTCCCAGATAGGTGGGCGTGTCCCGCTGGGATATCTCTCCTACCGACCGGCGAACCAGGTGCCCCTTCTCACCTCTGACAATTTCAATGGCGTCATTGAGCTTGCCGGTTGCGGCAGGTTTGCCTGTCGCTTCAATGAACTCGATTGCTGCGCTGTCCTTCGGTCCCATGGAGCCAGCCGGAAAATTCTTCCCCGATAGCTCCTTCGGGCCTACGCGCCGCGGCGGGCGATCAGTCGCCGTTCCGTAATCGATATAGACGCCTTCGACATCCGTCAGCATAAGCAGCGTGTCTGCCTTCAACGCGCGAGCGAGAAGCGAGCTTGCCAGATCCTTGTCGATGGCGGCTTCCACGCCGGAAAGACTGCCGTCGTGCCGGGCTATCACCGGAACCCCGCCACCGCCGGTGCAGATGACGATCACGCCGCGTTCTGCTCTTATCTTGTCCGCTCCGCCCTTGTCGCATCGTGCTTCCAGGACCATGTCGAACAGGGAGCGACCAACTTGCGCCTCCGAAATCGTCCAGGGCGCAAATCGGATTTGGTCGGTTAATAGGTCGTCAGGCAATGTCCGCCGGCGAGGCCTTGCGTTTTCGCCCCGTGATCATGGCGAGTACCAGATTTTCGCGATGACGAAAGCTTGCCAGCGCGACGCCGCCAATATGGAAAAAGACCAGCACAAGTAAGCCGTGCGCGCTCAGGCTGTGCGCCGTTTCGACCCACGAGACGCCGAAATACGCGTCCGTCGTCATCAGCCAACCGGTCAATGCGGTTGACCCCATCGCCGCGATCAGCGCGACCACCATTGCGCCGCCGGCTGGGTTGTGGCCGATGTACCGGGCTTCGCGGCCGCTCAGTATTGCCGAGAGATAACGCAGCACCGTCGCCGGGTCGCGCACGAATTGCGAGAAGCGCGCATAGGGCGTGCCCAGAACACCCCATAAGAGCCGCATTGCGACCAGCGCCGCAGCGGTGTAGCCGGCCCAATGGTGAACGTCCTCCGAAGAATGGGAGGTGAGCCAGGCCGTGATGAAGCTGAGCACCAGCGCCCAGTGAAAGCCCCGCACGACCCGGTCCCAGACGCGCACCATCTCCAGCGATGGTTGCGCGTCCGCCGCTCTTGAAGCGTTGCGATCAGTTTTCGCCGGCTTCGGCATTGTCGAGCTTTTCAAGGGTCTCGGCATTGTAGGCCAGATTCACTTTCTTGCCGGCCTTGTCGACTGCGTAGACTTCGTAGCAACCCTTCTCGACCTTGATCTGGCGGACGGTAAGACCTTCGCCGGTCAATTGCGCCTCGAGCGTTGCCTTGGGCTTGAACTGTGATTTCGAGGCGGTGCTGCAGCTGCCGCCAGCAGCGAGCGCCGGTCCTGCAATGATGCCGGCGAGCGCGGCGAGGACGAGGGTGCGATACATGATGGCTCCATTCGAGAGGTTGGGCGCGGATGTTGCGCCTTGAGGGGTGGATTTCGACCGATTCGGTCAGACGGCGGTATCACCGTCATTGGTGCGGGATAGCCAATTCAACCTGACAACTGGCTGACAGCGGCATAGGCACCGCCGATCGGGCTCACCGCCGGTCGGTTTGATCTGGCGCAAGGACCGCGGGTGGCGCCGCGAGCAGGATGATGGCTCGGATACAGAGCGCTTCTGCTGCTATCCCAAGGAGAAAAGTCATGAAAACCATATCGAGGAGAGCTACGATCGGGCTTGCGGCCGCAATGCTTATGATCGGCAGCGTCGACGCGACCCGGGCTGCTTCGATTGTCCAGGTCTCGCTGTGGGACAAGGGGGCAAGCGTGGAAATGCCCATGGGGCTCGCCTATGCCACGCCCGGGATCGATCTCTCCAAGGCCACGATGGGTATCAAGGCTTCCCCTGGAGCGGCGAAGGCCGGGGAGGTCACATTCAGTGTGAAGAATGATTCCAAGGACACCGTTCACGAAATGATCGTCATGTACCTTGCTGATCCCAGCAAGCCGCTTCCCTACCTTGATGCCGAGAACCGCGTCGACGAAGATAGGGCCGGCGACAAGGGCGAAGTTTCGGAGCTTGATCCCGGAAAATCAGGCACATTGACGGTCGAATTGAAGGCTGGAAAATACCTGCTTATCTGCAACGTGCCAGGTCACTATGGAGCCGGCATGTGGGCCGAATTCACTGTCGAGCCATAGATGCTGAACCAGGCAGCCGCCCGGCCGGAACCTGCGACTGCCGCAGTTTTCGAAAGCCTGCCGGGATCGCCGGCCTTGTGGGTTTGGCCGCGCCACGGCGGAATAGGCTGGGCAGTCACGGGATTTGTTTTTCCGGCGCAATATGGAACACGTCATGAGAGCGATGGTGCTCGAAAACATCGGCGTGTCATTGAAGCTGGTCGACAGGCCCGATCCCATGGCTGGACCCGGTGAGACGCTGGCTTTCTCGACGGTCCGGGCTTTCCCGAAAATGTTGGCGGGCAGGTTGAAAAATTCTCACCATGGGCGCCAAGCCGGCCGGCACGTGGTTCACATCCTAACGCGTGCTGTTTGGTCTTTAGAGATTGTGGACTCGATCTCTGACACGAAGTCCTCCACCAGAAGCGAATTGGCATAGGCCGTGACATGATCGCCGTCGAAGAACAACGGGTGTCCGTTCCTGAATGCCGAACATGTAACTTGCGGGCAGAGCGTAGGCAAAGGGTCCCAGACGTGAATGTTCGGCAGAGCCGCTGATATCTCAGCGTAGCCCTTCAAAATTGGTGATCGAAGATTTTCTATCAGCTTTCGATCGATGTCGAATCCGTTGACACAGGACGGATTCATTGAATTGAACCAATCACTGCATCGAAAGGCCGGGGCCCTGAAGATTGGCTTTGGGCCCTCGAAAACAATCGACAGTCCCGCCTTGGAGAGGGGGGTAAGTTGATCGATAGCGTTCTTGACGGCTTGTTCCGTCTGCTGCTCGCTGCTCTGCAGGCTGCTGTCGGGGCCAGCAGCCCATTGAAGGCTAAGTCGGGTCAGCCGGAGCGAGGGCAGGAACAGCAGGTCGCGAGGCTTGGCAATCTTGGCTATGTAGGCTGCACTGGCAGCCGTGGCATGAGCGCACGTCGGCTCAGTGTCGTGGCGAAGATCCAAGCTGACAAACGGGCAACCAGCGGTCGACACCACCACTGTTCGGATACCGGTTTCGAGCGTGAAGCGCTTCAGGAGAGGAATGTAGGCTCCCGCGTGAGAGTCGCCCAGCACGAACAAGGTCTCGCTACGCCCTTCGCCCGGGCACCCGCCTTTGGTGAAGAACTGCGCTTCTTCCACAGTTTCCGTGACGACGGCGCAACCAGGAGACTGGGGAGAGGTGTCTGGTGAGGTCGCGTACCATTCGCCTCTATTCCTCATGACCGTGCTCAAGGCGATTTCATATCGATTGTCGTGCATCAGTTTGAAGCCGAAAAATGCAGCAGCGATGACAGCCAGAAAGAGGGCGACAACGGCTATGTCGGGGGCGGTTCTCAGAAGCCGCAATCGACGCGTCGGTGTTTCGATCCAGAAATACGAAGCGAGGCTGAACGCCACGGCCGCCAGCAACGCTGTTAATTTTGTGGCGGTGGTTTCGGTGCCTATCGTCCATCTTGCGATCACCAAGATTGGCCAATGCCACAGGTAGAGAGAATAAGAGATCCATCCGACGAATCTGACCGGCTTTATTTCCAACACCGCAAAGTGTGGCGCACGGTCGCTTCCCAGATAGTAGAGGCATCCGATCAAGACAGTGGTGCAGGCAACGGCAGCGATGTTCTCAAGCCCATCGTAGGCCTTGCCAAAGTCGAGCACGAACGTTGCCACGAGTCCGATCAGCGCGATCGTGGCTGCAAGATTGCAATGCCTTTCGAAGCCCGTCCGTTCCCCTATCCGGCTGACAAGCTGAAAGCACAATATGCCGCATGCCAACTGCCAAAAGCGGGCATAGGGCATATAGAAGGCCTGAAGCGGATTCGCAGCCAGTAGATGAAGCCATACCGCCACCGACACGACGGCGAGCGCACCATAAACAAGCGCCGAGAATCTCTTCCCGCGCGGTCCTATTACCCAAGGAAAAAACAGCAGCGGGAAAACGACGTAGAATTGTTCCTCAACCCCAAGAGACCACGTGTGGGTGAATGGGTTAAATTCGGTCACGGGTGAAAAATAGTCGGTTCCCTTGGCCAGGAAGATATTGCTGAGGCCGACAAAGGCGGAAGAGGCGGTTTTGCTGATTGATGTGCTGAGCCAAGCGTCCGGAACAAACAGAAAGGTGGCGAGCGCACTAAACAGTAAGCACACCAACAGCGCCGGCATGATTCTTGTGAATCGGCGCGCATAGAATTCCAAGACAAAATGAAAAGCGGACTGGCCCCGGTAGCGCCTCGACACCGTATAGCTGACGACGAAACCAGAAATTACGAAGAAAACATCAACCCCTAAAAAACCATTGGGGAGGCGGTCGCCATACAGATGGTAGAACACGACTGACAGGATCGCGATGGCCCGGAGCCCGTCAAGGAAAGCCAAGTAGTCCGTCGACGAGCGTTCCGACGTCGAACCAAAATTATCGGCCATTGGACGAAACACACGTTCTTGTAGGGAAAAAATTCGATCGGATAACGTTCCGGCTGAGGCCAGTTCAGCCCCAGTTGAAGCGCGGCAGCCTTAACCTGCGGGCAATTACAGTATGTGCCGATCATGGGAAAGGCCGCACACAGGATTTGTTTCATTCGACGGCGTTGTGGGTCGATCCGTGGCTTTCCGCTGCAACCGAATGTCGCGAGCGAGGACGTTCGTCTCGCTCGCAGGACTCCGCAGCAGTGGCGATCGACCGTTCAGCTGTTTCGCGACAGATGCACGTCCAGGACGGCGGCCTTCTTGGCGATCAGGCCTTCCAGATCCGCGTCCGATCGCTTGGTGCCGGTCCGTTCGCGCAGCAGCGAGATCACCGCGCTCATTGAAAGCGGAGCAATTTGGGAAAGCGAAGTAACTTGGGAAAGCGGGGTGTTTTGGGAAAGCGGGGCGGTCTGGGTGGCCAGAATGGCGTCCACCGCGCCGGCAACATCGGGAATCTCCGTTGGTGCTCGCATGGTCGGTTCCTTTCTGCTCAGGTCGGCTTCGGCGGCGTCGGCCGGTCCTCGGACGCCGCGATCGAAGACGACAGCCAGGCCGTTCTTGACAGCGAGGGCGGCGACCATATCGTCGAGCTTGCGGTCGGAGAGGGCTGGGTCCGCGGGTTTCAGGATCTTGCGGATCACCCTAGCGGCCTGATCCGTCGATACGAAGTCATAACGCCGTTTTCTGGCCTCGACATATTGTTCGATGATCATGCTCAGGCGGCGGGCTGCAATGCCCTTGGGTTCCTGCACATCCTTGGGTTCCACGGAGCCTCCCTAGGCTGCCGTGCGTACAAATTCGGCAGCCAAAAAGAAGTAGGGCGGCTTGATCGGACATCAAACGTCCTTCGATCCATTTCGTCGCACCCGCCAAAGGGCCGGAACGATCCTGCGGCTGAAGCATTTCGTTCCATGACCAGCGCATTGAAGGCCGGGCCATGAAGATCGCTCATGTGGCGCCGCTGTACGAATCCGTTCCGCCAAGGCTCTACGGCGGCACAGAGCGCATCATTTCCTACCTGACCGAAGCCCTCGTCGACCTCGGCCACGATGTGACGCTGTTCGCCAGCGGCGACACGAAGACTTCCGCCAAACTCGTGCCCTGCCGCGAGCGGGCGCTTCGTCTTGATCCACGCCCGCTGAAGTCCGAGATCGCGGCGCATCTGTCGATGCTCGACGAGGTGAGGAAACGCGCCGACGATTTTGACGTCATTCATTTCCACCTCAGCCATTTCCTGCATTTCCCATTTTTCCGCGATATGCCGCAGCGCACGGTGACGACGCCGCATGGCAGGCTGGATTACGCGGATCTCGCGCAGGCCTATGACCAGTTCCCGCGCTTCCCGATGGTTTCCATATCGCGCAGCCAACGGGCGAGGTTTGCGTCCGCCAACTGGCTTGCCACGATCCATCACGGCCTGCCCGTCGATCTCTACGAACCCGATTTCGAGGCAGGCTCGGATGGCGGTTATCTTGCCTTTCTCGGCAGGATGTCGCGCGACAAGCGGCCGGACCGGGCGATCGACATCGCCCGCCGCACCGGCCTGAAACTCAAGCTAGCAGCCAAGATCGGCGATGGCGACCGCGCCTATTTCGAGGAAGTCGTTCAACCGATGATCGATGGCGACCGGGTCGAATATGTCGGCGAAATCGGCGAGGACCAGAAGAGCAGGTTTCTTGGCAATGCAGCCGCCCTGCTGTTTCCGATCGATTGGCCCGAACCCTTCGGCCTTGCCGTGATCGAAGCCATGGCCTGTGGAACCCCAGTCATGGCCTGGAGTTGCGGCGCCATGCCCGAAATCGTCGACTATGGGGTTACAGGCTTCGTCGTCGAAACCATCGAGGATGCGGTCGCCACGATGCCGGCTCTCCTGCAGCTCGACAGGCGGCGCATAAGGGCGGTGTTCGAAAGGCGGTTTTCAGCCGACAGAATGGCCAGGGACTACGTCGAGGCTTATTCCCTGCTGCGCAACGGCCATGAGCAAAGCAGAGCGTCGTAGGCCTTCACCCGTCCGAAAAACCCAGCACGGGGACAATCCTGTTGACCATCACCCAACTCGACGAGCGCAAGCTTGATCCTGCCATAGCTCTGGCTTCTCTGGACGAAACCGCGCCGAGGGAGCCGCATCGGCTGTTCGCCCTCAAGCATGGCGATTGCTTTGCCGTTGCCGATGCCTATGGCGATATACGCGGTGTCGGCGACGGGTTTTTTCGCGACGACACGCGCGTGCTTTCCGAATTTCGCCTCACCGTCGGCGGGCGGTCGACGTCGTTGCTGGGCGCGTCGCTCAGCCAGGACAACGTGCTCTTCACCACCAACCTCACCAATCTGCCGATAGAGAGCGCCGCTGGCCGCCAGATTCCGCAAGGCGCTATGCATATCGAGCGCGTCCGGCTGTTGTGGGAGGAAAGGCTTTATGAGCGCATAACGCTGTCCAACTACAGCCGCGAGCATTCTACGATCCTGCTGTCGCTGCGTTTTGCCGCCGATTTCCGCGACATGTTCGAGGTCCGCGGCTCGACCCGATCGAAACGTGGAACCGCCCATACGGCCGAGATCACGGGGAACGCGGTCGTGCTTCGCTACGAAGGCCTGGACAAGGTCGTGCGGACATCGGCGATTTCATTCTCACAGACGCCCGATCAACTGACTTCCGAGCGCGCCGATTTCGTCATCGCCGTCACCAAGCGCAGCAGCCAGACGCTTTATGTGGAAGTGGGCAACGCGACAGACGATCGCCCCGAAAGCCGCCGGTTTCGCGCGGCTGCCGCCCGCGCTCGCTTCGGCATGCGCGCCAAGCGCCGGCATGGCGCGACGCTGCATAGTTCCGGCCGCGTCTTCAACGACTGGATGGAGCGCGCGCGCGCCGATGTCGCGCTGCTCACCACGGAATTGGCGACCGGGCCCTATCCCTATGCCGGCATTCCCTGGTTCTCGACCGCCTTCGGCCGGGATGGCGTGATCTCGGCCTTGCAGATGCTTTGGCTCAATCCCGGTCTGGCGCGCGGCGTCCTGGCGTTTCTCGCTCAACACCAGGCGACCGAGACATCGCCTTTCAGCGATTCCGAACCCGGCAAGATCATGCACGAGACCCGCAAGGGCGAGATGGTGGCGCTAAGCGAACTGCCGTTCGGCCGCTATTATGGCGGTGTCGACACGACGCCGCTCTATATCCACCTTGCTTGCGCCTATGCGGACCGCACGGGGGATACGGCCTTCATCGATACGCTATGGCCATCGCTTTGCGCCGCGGCCGAATGGATCGAAACGGCGAGCCGTTCGACGGGGTTCCTCACCTACCAGCGCGCCGCGGAATCCGGCCTTGCCAACCAGGGATGGAAGGACAGTTTCGATTCCGTCTTTCACGCCGATGGCCGCATTCCGAAGGGGCCGATCGCGCTGGTCGAGGTGCAGGGCTACGTCTTCGCGGCGTTCCAGGGGTTGGCGAAGCTGGCACGGCTGCGTGGCGAGGCGGAACGCGCCGAGAGTTGGGAACTACGCGCCGACACGATTCGCCAAGAAGTCGAGCGCCATTTCTGGATGGAAGACCTCGGCTACTATGCGCTGGCGCTGGACGGCGATGGTCAACCTTGCAAGGTGCGCACGTCCAATGCCGGTCACCTGCTCTATGTCGGCCTTCCCGGTCCGGATCGCGCGCGCATGGTCGCCGATCAGCTGCTGTCGGCCTCGTTTCATTCCGGCTGGGGGCTGCGGACGCTGGCGGACGACGCGATCTTCTTCAACCCGATGTCCTACCACAACGGCTCCATCTGGCCGCACGATACAGCGATCTGTGCTGCCGGGCTGGCGCGGTACGGTATCCGCGACAGCGTCGTGCGGCTGATGAGCGGCACCTTCGAATCCGCTGTCCATTTCAACATGCGGTTGCCGGAACTGTTTTGCGGCTTCACGCGCGCGGCCGGCGAAGCACCGATCGCCTATCCGGTGGCTTGCCTGCCGCAAGCCTGGTCCGCCGGCTCGGCCTTCATGCTCATGCAATCGTGCCTCGGCCTGCAGATCGACGGCTGGACAGGCGAAATCCATGTGACCCGGCCGCGCCTGCCGATCGGCATCGACAACCTCGTCATCCGCCATCTTTCGGTAGGGCAGGCGGCGGTGGATCTGACGTTCCAGCGCGTCGGGGATCGCGTCGGCGCCTTCCTTGCCGAACCGCATGAGGGGCTGGTGCCGCTTGTGGTCAGGAGCTGAAAAATCGGAACCATCCTGCACCGTGAGCGTTGGACCACCACGCCATGGGGTGCCGAAACTCCAGCCGATAAAGCCGCTGCGGTATCCCATTGAAAGGTAATCGATTTCAATGCCCGACAACAGTTCGTATCTGGTCGTTCCCGTTTTCACATTGTGGCTCTTCGTTGTTGCGGCTGTCTGCGTCCTGGCCATTGTGCTGGTGACGATGGTGTTGCGGGCGCGCAAGGGCAGCAGGCTGGCCGCTGTGGAGGTTGACCCAGCTCGCGGCCCATTGCCGGAATTCGAGAAGAACGGGCAGTCGGCGGCTGCGGCACTGGTGCAGTGGTCGCCCGAAACGCTGCGTCACATCCTGGCCACCGAACTTCCCGATGCCCAGGTGATCGTCGTCTCAAACCGTGAACCGTATATCCACAACCGCGAGGGCGACGACATCCAGCTGGTCGTACCCGCGAGCGGGCTCGTCTCGGCACTGGAGCCGATCACACGCGCCTGTGCGGGCACGTGGATCGCCTATGGCGGCGGTTCGGCCGACAAGCTGGTGGTCGACAAGAACGATCGGATCGAGGTGCCGCCGGACAACCCTTCCTACACGCTGCGCCGTGTCTGGCTGAGCGAGGAAGAACAGCAAGGCTATTATCTCGGCTTTGCCAATGAAGGCCTCTGGCCGCTGTGCCATATCGCTTTCACCCGGCCGATATTCCGCGCCTCGGATTGGGAGGCCTACGAGGCGGTCAACCGCAAATTCGCCGACACCGTTGTCGCGGAGGCCCGCAACGAGCGGCCGATCGTTCTGGTCCAGGATTATCATTTCGCGCTGCTGCCGCGAATGATCCGTGAGCGGCTGCCCGAGGCGATCATCATCACCTTCTGGCATATTCCGTGGCCGAATTCCGAGGTATTCAGCATTTGCCCATGGCGCGAGAAGATTCTCGACGGCCTGCTCGGCAGTTCGATCGTCGGTTTCCACACCCAGTTCCATTGCAACAACTTCATCGACAGCGTCGACCGTTTCCTGGAAAGCAGGATCGAGCGCGAGGATTCGGCCATTTCCTATGGCGGCCAGATCAGCCTGGTCCATGCCTATCCGATCTCGATCGAATGGCCGCCGGCGCAACTGGGCAAACTGCCTGACGTGGCGCAATGCCGCCGGCAGGTTCGCGAGAAATTCGGCCTGGCCGAAAATTGTCAAGCTGTGCGTGGGCGTTGAACGTCTCGACTACACCAAGGGCATCCTCGATCGCTTCAATGCCCTCGATGAGCTGCTGACGCTTCATCCCGAATGGATCGGCAAGGTGGCGTTCCTGCAGATCGCTGCGCCCAGCCGCGGCACCTTGCCTGCCTATCAACAACTCTACGAGGAGTGCCTGAGCCATGCCGAGGATCTCAACCGGCGCTATGGTCGCGAAGGCTACACGCCCGTCCTGATGATAACGGAACATCACTCGCAGCAGCAGGTCTACGAAATCTATCGTGCCGCCGACGTTTGCATGGTCACCAGCCTGCATGACGGCATGAACCTGGTCGCCAAGGAGTTTGTCGCGGCGCGTGAGGACGAACAGGGCGTGCTGCTGCTCAGCATGTTCGCCGGCGCCTCCAAGGAGCTTCTGGACGCACTGATCGTCAATCCCTATGACGCGGCCATGATGGGCGATGCCTTGCTGCAGGCCTTGACCATGTCACAGGAAGAGCAAAGCCAGCGCATGCGACGCATGCGCGAGATCGTGCGCGACAACAATGTCTACCGGTGGGCGGGCAGCATGCTTCTCGATGCCGCGCGCTTGCGCAAGCGCGACGCGGTCGATCGTGCCGTCAGCGCCGCTCCAGCGGCCCCAGGCAACGTCATATCGCTGCTCGATCGCAGGCGGGTGGCGGCGCTATGATGTCGATCTCGCCAAACCTCGCCGTGCCGGTCGTTCCGCAAGGGCCATGGAGCCTGTTCCTCGATATCGATGGCACGCTTCTCGAACATGCCGCGCATCCCGATGCGGTGGTTGTCGGTGACGAATTGCGCACCCTGCTGGTGCGGCTCGAAGCGCAACTGGACGGAGCACTGGCGTTCATCACCGGACGGTCGATCGCCGCCGTCGATCATCTCTTCCAGCCCCTCAGATTGCGCGCTGCCGGGCTTTATGGCCTGGAGCACAGGCTGGCGCGCGATGGTCCGGTCGAGGCGGCCGGCGAACCGGCTGATATTGCAGCCCTTGCCAACGAAATCGCGACGGAACTGGACAATGCGGATGTCTATATCGAGCGCAAGGGACCCATCCTGGCCATTCATACGCGGGCGGCACCGCACCTGCTGCAACGCGCGACACAACTCGTCGAACAGGCACTGGACAGATTGCCTGCGGGATATCGGGTCCTGGCCGGAAATGCCGGTGTGGAACTGATGCCGCTGGAGGCGGCGAAGGGAGCGGCCATCCGGCGCTTCCTGCAAATTCCGGCCTTCAGGGGACGACGCCCGGTGTTCCTGGGCGACGATACGTCCGACGAGAACGGGTTCGAGACCGTCAACGAATGGGACGGCATTTCGGTTCGCATAAAGCCGCAGGGATCGACAGCGGCGCTTTTTGGGCTGGCTGGGGTGGACGCGGCCCTGGCCTGGCTGGACGAGATGAGCAGAAGCGAGACCGCGAAAGCGGCGACGCTTGCCGCAACGTCCAAATGAACCGGACTGCCCCGTAAGTCGTTGCCGGTTCACGCGCATGGAAGGAAGTTGCAATGACCCAACTGACCAGCCTCATCCAGGAAATCATGCCCGCTTGGCTCCGGCGGCAATCCAAGACGAACAGCCGAGATCGCCAGGCGGCAGCTGAGCCGCTGCGTCCCGAAGATGCGGACGCAGTCTGGCGCAAGGCTGTCGAAAACGATTTGTTTGGAGCCAACACGCCGGATTACGCCAAGACTGGGGAGAAGCAGCCCAGCCGTCATTGACGGCTGCGCTCAGCCATCCCCGAAAATCAGCGAAACATTGCCGCCGGCATGGCGTTCGAGCCGGCCGGCGAGGTCGAGTTCCAAAAGCACCATGAAGACCTGGGCCGGGTGAAGGCCAGTGTGGCGGATGATCTCGTCGACTGGCACCGGTGTCGGGCCTAGCGCCTCATTGACCTTGGCGCGGTCGCTCTCGCCGGGTGGCGGTGTGGCCGAAAAGTCGGGCGGGTCCTCGAACGGTGGCACAGCAGGCGCCCGCATGCCGGTCAGCGGCGCGATCGCCCTTGAAACGTCCGATGCCTCGGTGACCAGCGTGGCGCCGTCCTTGAGCAGACCGTTGGTGCCGGCGGCGCGTGGATCGAGCGGAGAGCCCGGCACGGCAAAAACCAGCCGGCCCATTTCGCCGGCAAGCCTGGCGCTGATCAGCGAGCCCGAACGCTGGGCGGCCTCGACCACCACCAGCCCGAGGACAGCACCCGCGACAAGACGGTTGCGGCGTGGGAAATCCTGGGCACGCGGCTGCCAGCCGAACGGCATTTCGGAGATGATGGCGCCGCGCTCGGCAATTTCCGCGCACAGGCCGGCATTTTCGGGCGGGTAGGGCAGGTCGAGGCCTCCGGCCAGCACAGCGACCGTGCCGGTTTGCAGGCTGCCCTGATGCGCCGCCGTGTCGATACCGCGCGCCAGCCCCGAGACGATGCCGTAGCCGTCGCCGCCAAGGGCGGCCGCCAGCATGCGCGCCATCTTGATGCCGGCCAGCGATGCATTGCGGGCGCCCACGATGGCGACGCCAGGCAGCCGGAACACAGCGGCATTGCCTTTGACCGCCAAAAGAGGTGGGGGATTGTCCATGCTTCTCAGCAGCGGGGGATAGTCGGGCTCGCCGATGCCGACAAAGCGCGCGCCAGCCCGGCGGGCTGCCTCGAGTTCGGCCTCGGCTTCGGCGACCGACGGAATGCGGGCGATCCGGCTGGCGCCGCCCGAAATCATCAGTTCCGGCAGGATTTCCAGCGCCACTTCGGCGGATCCGAAACGGTTGATCAGGTCGCGAAAGGAAGCGGGGCCGACATTCTGGGTGCGGATCAGCCGCAGCCAGCTCAGCCGCTGCCGGTCGCTGAGGCGCGGCCCGGTGGCCGGCGCGCTCACCGCGGTGGCGCGCTCGCTCACCCCTTGGCTCCGATCTTGCCCTCGGTGCCGGCAAGCAGCCGCGAAATGTTCGCCCTGTGCTTGATGAAGACGATGATGCTCATCACCACGAACAAAACGGCAATTTGCGGCGCGCTCATGAAGTAGAGGGCTATCGGCACGATGACGGCTGCCGTCAGCGCCGCGAGCGACGAGTAGCGGAACAGGAATGCCATCGCCAGCCAGATGACGGCGAAGATCAGTGCCACCTGCCAGGCAAGGCCGATCAGCACGCCGAGATAGGTGGCGACGCCCTTGCCGCCCTTGAAGCCAAGCCAGACCGGGAAGAGATGACCGAGAAAGGCGCCGAGGCCGGCCCAGACCGCCGTTTCCGGTGCGAAATGGCCTGCGATCAGCACGGCGGCGGTGCCCTTCAGCGCATCGAGCAGCAAGGTCGCGGCGGCCAGGCCCTTATTGCCGGTGCGCAGGACGTTGGTGGCGCCGATATTGCCGGAGCCGATCTTGCGCACATCACCGAGGCCGGCGGCGCGGGTCAGCAGCAGCCCGAAGGGAATCGAGCCCAAGAGGTAGCCGAATACCAGCGCCAGGATCAGGCCGTAAGTCATTGTTTCCCCCGCATTTCCCCCAGCTCAGCCCGGTCAGGCGCGACGCCCGTTGCCGGTCTATGCCGAGAACACTGTGCGGCCCGCGACCAGTGTTTGCAAGACCTTGCCTTGCAGGCGGGCGCCTTCGAAGCAGGTGTTTTTCGAGCGCGAGCGGATGCCGCTTTCACTGACGATCCAGGGTTCATCGAGATCGACGATCGCGAGGTCGGCGACTGAGCCCGGCTTCAGTGTGCCGCCGGGCAGTCCGAACAGCCTGGCCGGCGCTGTGGACAGCGTTTCGACCAGCCGCAGCAGGGGGACGTCGCCATTGTGGTAGAGCCGCAAGGCGGCACCCAGCAGCGTCTCCAGCCCGATGGCGCCGGCCGCGGCATCGGCGAAGGGCAAGCGCTTGGTGTCGACATCCTGCGGATCGTGCGAGGAGACGATGATGTCGACCGTGCCGTCCCTGACCGCCTCGATCATCGCCAGCCGGTCTTCCTCGGCGCGCAGCGGCGGCGTCAGCCGGAAGAAGGTGCGGTATTCGCCGACATCGTTTTCATTGAGCGACAGATTGTGGATCGACACGCCTGACGTTACGGCAGCGCCGTCAGCTTTGGCGCGCGTCACGGCGTTTGCCGCCATCGCCGTCGAGATCTTTGCCGCATGGTAGGAGCCGCGCGTCAGACGTGCCAAAGCCAGATCGCGCTCTAGCGGGATCGATTCGGCTTCACGCGGAATGCCGGAAAGGCCGAGCCAGCTGGCGTACAGGCCTTCATTCATCACGCCTGACGAACCGAGGTCGGCATCCTGCGTCTCATGCACGATGGTGGCGCCGAAATCGCGGGCATAGGTGAGCGCTCGGCGCATCACCAGCGAACTGGCGATGGTGTGGCGGCCATCGGTGAAGGCGACGGCGCCGGCCTCGCGCAGCAGGCCGAATTCGGTCATCTCGCGGCCGTCGAGGCCCTTGGTGATCGCCGCCGCCGGAAAAATGTTGACGATGGCGGTGTCCTTGGCGGTGCGCAGCACGAACTCGACCAGCGCGACATTGTCGATCACCGGATCAGTGTCCGGCATCATGACGATGGAGGTGACGCCGCCGGCGGCGGCCGCGACGCTGGCCGAAGCGATGGTTTCGCGATGTTCGCCGCCCGGCTCGCCGATAAAGACACGGCCATCGATCAGTCCGGGAATGATCGCCTTGCCGGCGCAATCGATGGTCGTGGCGCCATCGGGCACGCTCTGGTTCAACGCCGCCTTGCCGGCGGCAACGATCTTGCGACCCTCGACGATGACGGAGCCGACTTCGTCGATGCCGCGCGAGGGGTCGACGATACGGGCGCGTTCAAAGACTGACGTGCTCATGCGCCGCGACCCTCCTGGTTGCGGCCCTCTTGATTACGACGCGGGTCGAGCAGCGCTTCCATCACCGCCATGCGCACGGCGACGCCCATCTCCACCTGCTCCTGGATCACGCTTTGCGGGCCGTCGGCTATTTCCGAGGCGATTTCGACGCCGCGGTTCATCGGGCCGGGATGCATCACCAGCGCGTCGTCCTTGGCGGCCTTCAGCTTTTCGGCGTCGAGGCCGAAATAGCGGAAATATTCGCGCACCGAAGGCACGAAGGCGCCCTCCATGCGCTCGCGCTGCAGGCGCAGCATCATCACCACGTCGGCGTCCTTGAGGCCTTCGGCCATCGAGCGCGTGACGATGACGCCCATCTTCTCGATGCCGGACGGCAGCAGCGTCGAAGGCGCCACCACCCGTACCTGCGCGCCAAGCGCGTTGAGCAGCATGATGTTGGAGCGCGCCACGCGCGAATGCAGGATGTCGCCGCAGATCGCCACGATCAATTTCGACAGCGGCCCCTTGGCGCGGCGGATGGTGAGTGCGTCGAGCAGCGCCTGGGTCGGGTGTTCATGCGCGCCGTCGCCGGCATTGACCACCGAGCAGCCGACTTTCTGCGCCAGCAGGGCGGCAGCGCCCGCCGACTGATGGCGGATGATCAATATATCGGGCCGCATGGCGTTCAGCGTCATCGCCGTGTCGATGAGCGTTTCGCCCTTCTTCACGGAAGAACTTGCCACCGACATGTTCATGACATCGGCGCCGAGCCGCTTTCCGGCCAGCTCGAAAGAGGACTGTGTGCGGGTCGAGGCCTCGTAGAAGAGATTGATCTGGGTGCGGCCGCGCAGCGTCGAGGTCTTCTTTTCGGACTGCCGCGAAATCGCGACGGCCCGATCCGCCCGGTCGAGCAACAGCTCGATGTCGGCGGGCGAAAGGTCGCTGATGCCCAGAAGATGGCGGTGAGGGTAGAGTGGCAGGGACGAAGCGTCGGTCATCTCAAGGCGCTGCTATAGGGTGCGGATTTTGCGCCCGCAAGCACCAGCTTTGGATTGGCGCCTTTCTCCCCGGTATTTTCGTCGCGCACGCGGCAACGCTTGGCTATATCTAGCCGATGGCCCCGGATTCGAGGCTTTCCGACGATAGGGACGAATTGTGACCGACGACGTGACGAACCAGCCGCCGCCGCTGACGGGTGGCAACGCCTGGCGAGGCGATCCGTTGCTGATCCAGCTTGCCGAGCGCTTTTCCGACCCGGTGCGCAAGGACCTCGACGGTCTCGGCCGTTTCGTCCTGACGCAGGAGGCGCAGGAGCTGGCGCGCCTGGCCAATGTCGAGACACCGAAGCTCAGGACCCATGACCGGCAGGGACGTCGCATCGACCTCGTCGAGTTCCACCCCGCCTACCACGCCTTGATGCGCCGCTCGGTGGCGAACGGGTTGCATTCCTCGGTCTGGGAAAATGGCGACGCCGAGATCGGCCGCCGCCATCAGGTGCGCGCCGCCCGTTTCTACCTGACCGCCGAACTCGAGACCGGGCATCTCTGCCCCATCACCATGACCAGCGCCTCGCTGGCGGCTTTGATGGCCAGCCCGAAGCTGTTTCGTGAATGGGCGCCGCGCGTGACGACGCGCAAATACGACCAGAGCCAGAAGCCGCCGGTCGAGAAGACCGGGCTGACGCTCGGCATGGGCATGACCGAAAAACAGGGCGGCACGGATGTGCGCGCCAATGTGACGAGGGCCGAGCGCGCCGGCAGCGGCTTCTATCGCCTGACCGGCCACAAATGGTTCATGTCGGCGCCGATGTCGGACGCCTTCCTGGTGCTGGCGCAGGCGCCGGAAGGATTGTCGTGCTTCCTCGTGCCGCGCGTGCTCGGCGACGGGTCGGGCAACGGCTTCCGCTTCCAGCGGCTGAAGGACAAGCTCGGCAACCGCTCCAACGCGTCTTCCGAGGTCGAATTCGTCAACGCCATCGGCGAGATGGTCGGCGAGCCAGGTGCCGGCGTGAAGACGATCATGGACATGGTGACCTTGACTCGGCTCGACTGCGCGGTGGCGTCCTCGGCGATCATGCGGGCAGGACTGGCGGAAGCGGTTCATCATGCTCGCCATCGCCAGGTGTTCGGCTCGACCTTGATCGAACAGCCGCTGATGCAGCGCGTGCTGGCCGACATGGCGTTGGATGTCGCCGCCGCAACCGCGCTGTCGTTCCGGCTGGCGCGCTCCTTCGACGAAGCGGCGAGCGATCGCGGCGAGGCGGCATTTGCCCGCGCCATGACGCCGGTGGTCAAATACTGGGTGTGCAAGATCGCGCCGCCGCTGCTTTACGAGGCGATGGAGTGTCTCGGTGGCAATGGCTATGTCGAGGAGGCGCCGCTCGCTCGTTATTACCGCGAAGCGCCTGTCAACGCGATCTGGGAAGGGTCGGGCAATGTCATGGCGCTCGATGTGCTGCGCGTGCTCGGGCGCGCGCCCGGCCTGTTCGATGAGGTGCTGGCCGGCATCGACCGCGACCTCGGCGCCGGCGGGCGCGGCACGATCGGCGTGTTGAAGGCGGCGATGCAGGTGGCTTCGACCGACGAGGGCTCGGCGCGCCTGCTGACCGAACAGCTGGCGTTGTCGGCCGCGGCGGCGGAGCTGCGCCGGCTGGGGGCAGGGCGGATTGCCGATGCCTTCGTCGAGACCCGCCTGGCCGGCCAGTGGCGCAACACCTACGGCATGATCGATTCGCGCCACGACGCGCGCATGATCATCGACACGCTCTATCCGCCGGTGAACTGAGCCGAGAGCGGCGCACCGCTCGATTTTTCGATCGGTTCAACGCATCCGAGGACATCGTGAGTGCGTCCTGTGGATCGCCGTTAACCTTAACAAATGGTTTCCATTGCGGCGGCGGGCGGCAAAGCCCACTGTCATTCCTGCCGAAGCAGGGACCACGATGCGACACGTACTGACCTCCTTTCTGTCTGTGCACTGGGCGATTGTCTTCGCCCTGCTGGCGCTGATCTGCATAGATGGAGACCGTGGCGTGGCGGCGGCCCTCGGCGTGCTCGGTGTGACCGTCGAGAGCGCCCGGTTCGTCGATCTGCAGAACGTCGTCGTGGTCGCGCCGCTGGCGATCGCCTTGCTGGTCGTGGCGGTGCTGTTCTTCTGGGCCTTTGTCGATACGCTGATCAACGATGCGGCCAGCCCGGGCGCCGACAGCGTCGTTCGCATCGCCTTCATTTCCGCGTCCGGCGTCCTGTCGATGATCCTGATCGGTGGCGCCGCGCAAGGCATCAACGGGCTGTTCATGGTCGTCGCGGTGCAATTGGCGGCACTTCTGGCTTCCTATGTCGCGATGCTCGCCGAGCGGCGCTCAGCGGCCGCGTCGGATGACGCCGATTTTCGCGCCACGGCGCACAGCATGGCGAAGGCAGCGGCCCACAATTCGCTGCTTTCCCTGATATCGGGCCGGACCGGGCCGAACGGGAAGGGAGGCCGCTGATGCGCTATATCTTCGCATTGTGGGCGGCCCCGATGGCGCTGTTCTGGGGCTGGTTCTACCTGTCGCTCAACGACATGAATTTCGGCTATGTGATGCTGACCCGGCAGCTGCATGATTTCGTGTTCCAGCTTTATGGCCAGATGCTCGGCATCGATCCCGCGATCATCCCGGGAATGGTGGGAAAGGCCTGTATCTTCGACGGATTTCTGCTGATGGCGATATGGGCTTTTCGCCGTCGCCGCGAAATTCTGGATTGGGTCAGGCGTCGTCGTTCGGGCCCGGTTCCGCTTGACCGCCCAATTCCGTTCGATCGCCTGAATCGAGCGACTGAAGCCGGTCCAAGACTCCCTGCAGAATAAAGGCCGCGGCCGCCGAATCGATCTTGCCGGCACGTTTGGCGCGCGAGAAATCCATTTCGATCAACGTCCTCTCGGCCGCCACCGTCGACAGCCGTTCATCCCAGAACACAAAGGGCAGGTCGCTCAGCTGCGCCATGTTGCGCACGAAGGCGCGCGATTTTTGCGCGCGCGGACCTTCCGACCCGTCCATGTTGATCGGCAGCCCGATCGCCACCGCGCCAACATTCTCCTTCTTCAGTAATGCCAGAAGCACGGCGGCATCGAGCGAGAATTTCTTCCGCATGATGACCGGGCGCGGGTGAGCGAAGGCGAATCCCCGGTCGGAAACCGCGACGCCGATCGTCTTGTCGCCGAGATCGAGCCCCGCCAGCGTCCTGCCGTCGGCGAGCCATGCCGGCAATTGCTCAATCGTGATGATAGCCAACGGTTTTCCCTTGTTTTTTTAGCAGCGTGCGTCCTTCCGGATGCGCGGCGGACACTATACCCTTTGATATCGAGGTCATCGGCGTTTTATCCTCTGGCCCGGCAATAATCGAGGAATGCATTTCATGAAACTGACCTGGTACGGCCATTCGGCCTTCCGTATCGAAACCGACGACGCCAAGATCCTTATCGACCCCTTTCTGATCGGCAACCCGTCCTGGACGGGCGGCTGGGAAGGGCCGGCCGAAGGGATCACGCATGTTCTGCTGACGCATGGACACAGCGACCATATCAGCGGCGCGCTGGAAGTGCTCGGCAAGAGCGGCGCGCAGCTGGTCGCCAATTTCGAGATCTGCATGTATCTGGTCGGCAAGGGCGCCGACGGCGGCAAGATCAATCCCGGCAATATCGGCGGCACGGTCGATTGCGGCGGCTTCACCACCACTTTCGTCCAGGCGCTGCACTCTTCCTCGTTTGGCGAAGAAGGCGGCAAGAACGTCTATCTCGGCAATCCGGGCGGGCTGGTCCTGCATTTCCCGGACGACCCGACGCTCTACCATATGGGCGATACCGACATCTTTTCCGACATGGCGCTGATCAACGAATTGCATGAGCCGAAGATCGGCATCGTGCCGATCGGCGATCGTTTCACCATGGGCGGCGCGGTGGCGGCACTTGCCTGCCGGCGCTTCTTCAAGTTCGACACGGTCGTCCCTTGCCATTTCGGCACGTTTCCGATGATCGATCCGACGCCCGAGAAATTCGAGGCCGGCCTCGAAGGGTCCGGTGTGAAGGTCGCGTTGCCGAAAATCGGTGAAACGATTACGATCTAGAAACAGCCAAAGCGGAACAAATCCATGGCGTTGGGGCGATCTCTTTGTGTGTCGATGTTTGTCGCGGCATCGCCCGCGCTCGCCGCGGATGACTTCATCGAAGGCGTCTATCTGCAGTCCGAGGAGCTTTGCACGCAGGCCAGGAAGGACACGCTGCAGAGGCTGATCGATGCTGGCAACATCGTGCTTTCCGTGCATGGCCTGCAGGGCGTTGAATACAATTGCGAATTCGTGCAGGTCAGCAAGGCGACACGCTCGCCAGGCTGGGCGGTGACGGCCATCTGCCAGGAGCCGGGCTATGTCTTTCCCGATGTCCTGTCGGTGACGCGGATCAGCCCGACGCAGATCGATCTCGTATCGGTCCGGCCGCTCGATGACGAAAGCGAAGCGAGCGGCAACAACGGCAGCTATTATCTGTGCGAGGGCGTCGCCTTGCCATAGACTTGTCCTTGGACCGATGGCCGTGAGCCAGGGCGCCACCACGGCCTGGTCTCTCGCATGATGCATGTTGCGCCGCGCGCGCGGCGCCGCTATAGCCCGGACTGGTTTTCCCCGAGGCAAAATCTATGTCCGTTGATCTTCAGACTGTGAAGCGCGTCGCGCGTCTCGCCCGCATCGCGGTGAGCGAAGAAGATGCAGAACGCATGACCGGCGAACTGAACGCCATACTGGGCTTCGTCGAGCAACTGAACGAGGTCGATGTCTCCGGCGTCGGGCCGATGACCTCGGTGACGCCGATGGAGATGAAGAAGCGCCAGGACGTCGTCACCGACGGCAACAAGGCGGCCGACATCGTCGCCAATGCGCCGGCGACCGAAGAGAATTTCTTCCTCGTGCCGAAGGTCGTGGAGTAGGGTGCCGATGGCAATCGAGATCGCCATCGAGACACCGTTGCAGGACGATGTGCGCGGCCTGGTCAAGGAACTCAACGAGACCTTGCTCGAATTGACGCCGCCGGAGCACTGCTATCATCTGACAGTGGAGCAGATGGCCGGTCAGGACACGACCGTTTTCATCGCCCGCGACAATGGCATCGCCGTCGGTTGTGGCGCGCTGAAGCGCCATGGCGGCGCCATTGGCGAGGTCAAGCGCATGTATACGCGGCCTTCGCATCGCGGCCAGAAAATCGGCGCCAGCATCGTTGAGCGCGTCGAGGCGCTGGCGCGTCAGGAAGGGCTGAAGCGGCTGGTGCTGGAGACGGGAGACCGCCATCCCGCCGCTTGGACCGTCTACGAACGTGCCGGGTTTTCGCGCTGCGGCCCGGTGCTGGATTATCCCGATTCCAAGTGGTCGGTGTTTTACGAAAAGAGCCTTTGATGAGCGACCTGACCAGACTGACGATTTCACAGGCCCGCGCCAAGCTGCGCGGCAAGGAAATCACCGCGACCGAGATCACCGAGGCCTATCTCTCGGCCATCGATCGCGCCAATCCGGCGCTCAATGCCTATGTCGCGGTGACTGGCGACAGGGCGCGTGACATGGCCAAGGCGTCCGACGCCAGGCTGGTCAAGGGCGAGGGCGGTGCGCTGGAAGGCATTCCGCTGGGGATTAAGGACCTGTTCGGCACCGAAGGTGTCCACACCCAGGCCTGCAGCCACGTGCTCGACGGCTTCAAGCCACTCTACGAATCGACTGTCACCGCCAATCTGTGGGCGGATGGCGCGGTCATGCTCGGCAAGCTCAACATGGACGAGTTCGCCATGGGCTCGTCCAACGAGACGTCGTATTACGGCCCGGTCATCAACCCGTGGCGGCGTTCGCGCCTCGACACAGTGGTGATGCCGACGACGCATCAGGGCGACGGCGGTTTCGTCTCGGCCGGCGGCACGAAAACCCAGCGCAGCCTGGACAACGCGCAGCTGGTGCCGGGCGGTTCTTCCGGCGGCTCGGCAACCGCCGTCTCGGCGTTCCTGTGCGCCGGCGCGACGGCGACCGATACGGGCGGCTCGATCCGCCAGCCGGCGGCCTTCACCGGCACCGTCGGCATCAAGCCGACCTATGGCCGCTGCTCGCGCTGGGGCATCGTCGCCTTCGCCTCGTCGCTCGACCAGGCCGGTCCGATCGCGCGCGACGTGCGCGACGCCGCGATCCTGCTCAGGTCGATGGCCTCGGTCGATCCGAAGGACACCACCTCCGTCGACCGCCCGGTGCCGGACTATGAGGCGGCCATCGGCAAGCCGATCAAAGGCATGAAGGTCGGCATTCCCAAGGAATACCGCGTCGACGGCATGCCCGAAGAGATCGAGGCGCTGTGGCAGAAGGGCATTGCCTGGCTGCGGGATGCCGGCGCCGAGATCGTCGACATTTCCCTGCCGCATACGAAATACGCACTGCCGGCCTATTACATCGTGGCGCCCGCCGAGGCGTCGTCCAACCTGGCGCGCTATGACGGCGTCCGCTACGGCCTGCGCGTGCCAGGCAAGGACATTGTCGAGATGTATGAGAAGACCCGCGCCGCCGGTTTCGGCCGCGAGGTCAAGCGCCGCATCATGATCGGTACCTATGTGCTGTCGGCCGGCTATTACGACGCCTACTACCTGCAGGCGCAGAAGGTACGCAATTTGATCAAGCGCGACTTCGAAAATGTCTTCGCTGCCGGCGTCGACGTCATCCTGACCCCGGCGACGCCGTCCGCCGCCTTCGGCATCGCCGACGAGGACATGGCGGCCGATCCGGTGAAAATGTACCTCAACGACATTTTCACCGTCACTGTGAACATGGCCGGCCTGCCGGGCATCGCCGTGCCTGCCGGCCTCGACCCCAAGGGGTTGCCGCTTGGCCTGCAGCTCATCGGCCGGCCGTTCGAGGAAGAGACGCTTTTCCAGACCGCTGCCGTCATCGAGCAGGCGGCCGGCACATTTCAGCCTGAGAAGTGGTGGTAAGGGTATCGATCATCTGAAGGGGTGAGCGATGTTCTTCTATCTTTCCAAGGTCTTCTGGTTCTTCATCCAGCCGCTCAACCTGACGATCTTCCTGCTTCTGGCGGGATTGATTGCCGGGCTGATCGGCCGGCGGCGGCTGGCCTTCACCGGCAGTGTCCTGGCGTTTCTAATCCTGGCGCTCTCGACCTGGACGTCGCTTGGCGCGATGATGCTGAACCCGCTCGAGGAGCGCTTTCCACGGCCGCCGCTGCCGCAAAAGGTCGACGGCATCGTCGTGCTCGGCGGCGGCTTCGAGGGCGCCATTAACCTCGCGCGTGGCGGCTATGAATTGAGCAGCAGCGGCGATCGCATGGTCGAGACCGCAATCCTCGCCCGGCGCTTCCCACAGGCCAAGGTGGTTGTATCAGGCGGTCACGGCGCGTTTTTCATCGACGCCGAGGGGGACGCCGACACCGCGTCCCGCCTGCTCGTTCCGCTCGGTGTATCGGCCGATCGTCTTGTCCTGGAAGACAAGTCCCGCAACACCTACGAAAATGCTGTCTTCAGCCGCAAACTTGTCGAGCCGAAGCCGGGCGAGACCTGGCTGCTGGTGACCTCCGCCTTCCACATGCCACGGGCCAAGGCACTGTTCGACAAGGCTGGTTTTCCAACCGTTCCATGGCCGGTCGACTATCACACCTCCGGCAAGGAAGGGTGTCGGCTTGTTTCGCGACAATGCGATTGATTCCGTGCAGAACACCACCATAGCGCTCCGCGAATGGATCGGGCTTTTTGCCTATTGGCTTTCCGGCCGCATCGATCAGCCCTTTCCCGGGCCGGGCGGCTGACCGATGACGGCGCGTCGCGCCGCCGAGAAGAACTGGCGCCGCACCAGCACGGCCAGCAGCAGAAGCGTCGACAGCACGAACACCACTGGGTCAACGAACCAGCCGAGATAGCCGATCGAGAAGAACACGCCGCGCAGGCCCGAGTTGAAATGCTTGCCGGCCAGCATGTTCATCTGCGCCGCGCGCCACACCGCGGTTTCCGTGACCGGATTGCGCGAGGCTTCGCCATGCGGGATCGGCACGGCGCCGATCAGGATCGAGCAATAGTTGAACAGCCGGTAGGCCCAGCCGAATTTGAAGAAGGAGAAGGCGAGGATCAGCACCAGCCCCAGCACCTTGATCTGAAAGGCCGGGCGCGATGGCGCGCCGCCGAGCGGCAGGTTGCTCAGCACTTCCAGCACCCGGTCGGACGCACCGAGCAAGGCAAAACAGCCGCCGAGCGCGATCAGCGAACTCGACGCGAAGAAGGCGGTTCCCTGCTGCAGGCCGCTCATGATGGCGGTGTCGACGATGCGGATTTCGCGCTCGGCCATGGTGCGCATCCAGGCTTCGCGCTGTGCATTCATCGCCGTCGTCAGCGACATGCGGCTGACCAGCTTGCCGTCCGAGGCGAGCGTATGCAGGAGCCACGCGATCAGGAAGAAGGCCAGCGCCCCGAGATCAGCCATCGAAAGATAGAAGGAATCGCCCATGGGCTGAATTTATCACATCCAGCGTGGTTGCTTCGATGCCGGCTCCCGTGATCGGCGGCAATGTCGCTGCCGGAGCAAACAAGGTCGGCAGGTGCTGCGCCGCGCCCGTCAAAAGAGCGGAAACATTCCTGGGAATTCCTATATGTAGAGTCCTCGACGCGACTCCAGGAGACAGCGTGTTCCTTTCGGTTTTCGACCTGTTCAAGATCGGCATTGGCCCCTCGAGCTCGCACACGATGGGGCCGATGACGGCCGCGCGGCGGTTTCTCGACGAGGTCGCCGGAGACGACTGGCCGCGCCCCGCCGGCGCCAAGGTTGCCCGCATCGGCGCCAGCCTGCATGGCTCGCTCGCCTATACCGGCATCGGCCATGGCAGCGACCGCGCCGTCATCCTTGGCCTTGCCGGCCAGACCCCGCAAACAGTCGATCCGGACCAGGCCGACGACATCATCAGCCGCATCACCGCCGACAAGATGATTTCACCGCCAGGTCACCCGTCCTACCATTTCGATCCGGCAACCGATCTGGTGCTCGACCGCAAGACACCGCTTACCGGCCATGCCAACGGCATGGCGTTCCATGCCTATGACGCCGGCGGACGCCTGCTGCTCAAGCGCATCTACTATTCGATCGGCGGCGGCTTCGTGGTGTCGGAAGAAGAGCTGCAGCGCGTGAAGGCCAAGGGGTCGGTGACATCAGAAGGCAAGAAAGTGCCTTATCCCTTCAAGAACGCGGTCGAGATGCTCAAGATGGCGGCCAAGAGCGGGCTTTCCATCGCCGAGATGAAGCGCGTCAACGAGGAAACGCAGATGTCGCGCGAGGACCTCGACGCCGGCCTCGACGCCATCTGGGGTGCGATGAAGAGCTGCATCGATCGTGGCCTGTCGCAGGACGGCATCATGCCGGGCGGGTTGAAGGTGCGGCGTCGGGCCCGGCAGTTGCACGACAAGCTGCAGGAACAGTGGCAGCAGAACCGGCCAAATCCGCTGCTCGCCAATGACTGGCTGTCGATCTACGCCATGGCGGTCAACGAGGAGAATGCCGCCGGCGGCCGCGTCGTAACCGCGCCGACCAACGGTGCGGCCGGCACGCTGCCGGCGGTGCTGCGCTACTGGCTGCATTTCCATCCCGAGGCCGACCAACCGAGCATCCGTGACTTCCTGCTGACGGCTGCGCGCCGTCGGCGGCATCATCAAGACCAATGCGTCGATCTCGGGCGCCGAGGTCGGCTGCCAGGGCGAGGTCGGGTCCGCCTCGGCGATGGCGGCGGCCGGCCTGTGTGCCGTCATGGGCGGCACGCCCGAGCAGGTCGAGAATGCCGCCGAAATCGCGCTCGAACACCATCTCGGCATGACCTGCGATCCGGTCGGCGGGCTGGTGCAAGTGCCGTGCATCGAGCGCAATGCGCTCGGCGCGGTCAAGGCGGTGACGGCCGCGTCGCTGGCGATCAAGGGCGACGGCGTCCATTTCGTGCCTCTCGACGCGGCGATCGAGACCATGCGCCAGACCGGCCTCGACATGAACGAGAAGTACAAGGAAACCAGCCTCGGCGGTCTTGCTGTCAATGTCGTGGAGTGCTGAGCAACGCTTGGCACTGTGGAGAAGTCCCTCAGGCCGTTGACGTCCCGGCGCTCCGGACTAACCTTAGCGAATGGCTCTCAATCTCCTAAAACTGTGCGTCGGCTGCGACAGCGTCGAGGATCTCGAGGAATGGATCGAGTTCCGCCTCGACGAACGGCGCCGGTCCGGCGAACCGGCCGAACACTGGCACACCACCCGCATGGTGCCGACGCGCGGCGCCGAGGTCACCGATGGCGGTTCGCTCTACTGGGTGATCAAGGGCAATGTGCAATGCCGGCAGCTGATCACCGAGATCCGGCCCTTCATTGACGACGAGGGCATCGGTCGCTGCCACCTGATGCTCGATCCGCAAGTCGTGCGCACCGATTGGCAGCCGCGTCGGGCCTTCCAGGGTTGGCGCTATTTGAAACCGTCGGATGCACCACCTGATCTCGGTAAAGGCAAGGCGGGACTGGTCGAGATGCCGCCGAAACTCAGGCGCGAGCTTGCCGATCTCGGCTTGCTGTAGGCCATCGCGCGCAAGCGCTGTCTGTTTTGGCGCGGGCTTTTCTGGCCCTCCATCTTGCTTCGCTCTGGACTTGCAAGCGGCGCGACAACGCCACATCTTGAAATCCATGCGCGATGAAAAGCTGGCGAAGCCGACAAGGTCCACAGGGCTGGGGAGCCATTCCGCATGGCGGTCTTCTTCCTGTCCAGGTGAAAGCCTTCATTCCGGCGCAGAAAAAGTGTTGGATGACATCACGCGGCTGTCCAGGCGGACAGGGCATCTGCGGGGCGGTGGGAAATGTTAGGCGCAATTATCGGTCTGGTCGCATTGCTGCTGGTGCTCCTGGGCGTTGCCTCGGCCTTCCTCCGGGCCGATCCGGCCCGCTTGGCAACCGGCATGAGAACACTGGGACCGATCCTGCTGGCACTGGTGGGCGCCGCCGTGCTTCTGGTCGGTCGAAGCGGAATCGGCGGCGTCGTGCTGTTTGCGGCGATCGGCTGGTATGCTGCCACGCGCAAGAACCGGCCTGATGTCAAGCCGGCGCCGGGAAAACGCTCAACGGTGCGGACGGCAGCGCTTGAAATGGAGCTGGATCACGATACCGGCGGCCTCGAAGGGCTGGTTCTGGCCGGCCGCCATGACGGCAAGATGCTTGGTGCGATGGGCCTTGCGGAGTTGCAGCATCTCTACCGCGAACTCTCCGCCGATGCGGAGAGCCGCCAGTTGCTAGAGACGTATCTTGACGGCAGATTTCCCGTCTGGCGCAAAAACACTGAGACGAACGGTGGCGAAGGGCTGGGTGTTGCGCCAGGTCCGGGCGCCATGACTAAGGAGGAGGCCTACAAGGTCCTTGGTCTTGAAGCGGGGGCCGCCGCGGCGGATGTCCGCAAGGCGCACCGCCGCCTGATGCAGCGCCTGCACCCCGATATCGGCGGCACGTCTTTCCTGGCGGCGCGAATCAACGAAGCCAAGGACGTCTTGCTCTCCAATCACAACTAGTCTCCTTCGACGCAGAAATTTTCCGGGAGATACTTCCACGCCGCCCTACTGCTGGACGGCGTAGCACTCGATTTTCTTCTTCTTTAAAGCGGTGCAGGCCTTCCAGGCGGCGTCCTTCGAACCAAAGCCGCCGAAGCGGGCGCGGTAATAGGTGACGCCGTCCTTGTCGAAGGCGACGGTGAAGCCGGAAGCATCCGCCAGCGCCTTCGGCGCCTGCTTGCTGGTCTTGTCGAGGACGGCCTGGGCTTCCGACTGCTTCGGCGAAGAGGCGACCTGGATCGCCCAACCCGACGGCACCGAAGCGGTGTTGACCGGATCGACGGTTGGCGCCGGCTCGGCGGCCGCCGCCGGCTCGGCATAGGCGGCCACGACCTGTGCGCTGGCGACCTTGGGGGCTGAGACGATGACCGTCTTCACCTTCTTTGCCGGGGCAACCAGCTTGGGCGCTTCGGCCTCGGCGCTCTCTTCGTCATCACCCTGCGCAGCCGTCGCGTCGTCGGCAACGGCGTCATCGGCGCTGGCCACCGCGACCGGCTTGTCGTCCGGGGTCGGCGCGTCGTGCTTGGGCAAAAGAACCTTGGCGAGGGCCTTGACCGGGTTGCTGCTGTCGGCCTTGGCGACGAGGTCGCCGCCACCGCGGGTCGAGGCCCTTGGCATGTAGGTGTTGATCAGGGACGCCATCTGGTTGTCGCGGCTGCCGCCCGACGTGCCGCCCATGACAACGGCGACAAGGCGGCGGTTGCCGTCGGCCACCGATGAGACGAGGTTGAAGCCGGAGGCACGGGTATAGCCGGTCTTGATGCCGTCGACGCCCTTGATGCGGCCGAGCAGTCGGTTGTGACCGTTGATGCGCTGGCGGCCGTAGAGAAACGAGCGCTGCGAGAAATAGCCGTAGTACTGGGGAAAATGTTCCCTGAGCGCAATGCCGAGCGTGGCCATGTCGCGCGCGGTGGTGAACTGGCCGGGGTCGGGCAGGCCGTTGGCGTTGCGGAAGACGGTGCCGTTCATGCCGAGAGCCCGCGCCTTGGCGGTCATCATGCGGGCAAAAGTGGATTCATCGCCGCCAAGCATTTCACCGAGGGCAGTGGCCGAGTCGTTCGCCGACTTGGTGACGATCGACAGGATCGCGGTTTCGACCGAGACCGAACCGCCCGGCTTCACGCCGAGTTTCGTTGGCGCCTCGGCGGAGGCCTTGGCGGAAAACACGACAGGCGTGTTCCGGCTGATCTTGCCCTTCGCCATCGCTTCGAAGGTCAGATAAAGCGTCATCATCTTGGTCAGCGACGCCGGATAGCGCCTGCCATTGGCATCCGCGGAGTACAGCACCTTGCCCGTCTTGGCGTCCACAACGATGGCCGCCTGCCGCGCTGCCAGCGAGGCGGCAACGTCGGAGCAAACGAACGTCATCGCCAGGGCGAGGACCATGATCGCTTTGAGGGGGGAGGTGGATTTGGAAACGATGCCCAACAACGCCTGACGCACTGATATTTCCCTTGAATTCTTCGTTGCGTTGGAGGCGGCAAAGGGTCCTGCCTCACTTTCAGCCAAGCTAACGGGGCAGCGTTACCAATCCGTTTATGGTAACCGCCGCGTTCACCATTTTCTTCGGGCTTGAAACACACTTTATTTGATTTTTAGCCATTGCCTGCGCAGGCGAGCCTCGCGCGCCGGTGAAATATTGACTTTTGTGCGGCGCACAATATATTGAGGTGCATTGCACAACGGCGCCCCGAAGAAGGACGCCTCAACCGTCAAGGGAATCGTGAAATGACCCAGACCTATGAGGACTTCAGCAAATACGGCAAGGAATTCGCCGACACCGGTTTGAAGAGCTTCGCTTCGCTCTCCAAGGGCGCCCAGGCGATCGCCACCGAGGCCGGTGAGTACACCAAGAAGAGCTTTGAGGCCGGCAGCGCTGCTGTCGAGAAGCTTTTTTCGGCCAAGTCGCTGGACAAGGCGATCGAGATCCAGACCGACTATGCCAAGCAGTCCTACGAGGCATTCGTCGCCGAGGCCACCAAGATTGGTGATCTCTATGCCGAACTCGCCAAGGAAGCCTACAAGCCGTTCGAATCGATCGTTGCCAAGGCGAAGTAATTTTCGCCCTGATAGTTTCAGATCCGGCCCTTTGGGCCCGGGACAAAGCCCGGTCGCGGAAACGCGGCCGGGTTTTTTCATGCTAATTTCCGGTTCGCGGCGGCGTAGCGCTTCACGATTGCGAAAATCCGCCAAGTTTGGTCACCTAGCCATATTGTCAGCTAACCAGAAGGGCTTAAAATCGTCCATCGAACACCTACATGTCGAACTCGCATGGGGATTCGAAAGAGGCAGGATTACGTGACGATCAGTTTGACTGCCATGAGACAAGTGGCGCGGATGCAAAACGGCGGCGGCGACGGCAATGAGGCCGGCCGCGGGACGGCCGTTATCACGCGCACCAAAACCAAGACCAAGAAGCCCAGCCTTTACCGGGTCCTCATCCTCAACGACGACTACACTCCCATGGAGTTCGTGGTTCACGTGCTGGAGCGTTTTTTCCAGAAGGACCGCGAAGCCGCCACACGCATCATGCTTCATGTTCACAATCATGGAGTGGGCGAGTGCGGGGTCTATACATTCGAGGTGGCCGAGACCAAAGTGTCTCAGGTCATGGATTTCGCCCGACAGAATCAGCATCCGCTGCAATGCGTGATGGAGAAGAAGTGAGGTAACATGCCGGCTTTCTCCCAAGGCCTGGAAAAGGCGCTTCACCAGGCGCTGACGCTCGCCAATGAGCGGCACCATGAATACGCAACCCTTGAACATCTGCTGCTCGCGTTGATCGACGACACCGAGGCGGCCGCCGTCATGCGCGCCTGCAACGTCGATCTCGACGAGCTGAAGCACACTGTTCTGACCTATATCGACACCGAGCTCGACAATCTGGTCACCGGCTACGACGAGGATTCCAAGCCGACCGCCGGCTTCCAGCGCGTCATCCAGCGCGCGGTGATCCATGTGCAGTCGTCGGGCCGCGAGGAAGTGTCGGGTGCCAACGTGCTCGTCGCCATCTTCGCCGAGCGCGAGAGCCATGCCGCCTATTTCCTGCAGGAACAGCAGATGACCCGCTACGACGCGGTCAATTACATCTCGCACGGCATCGCCAAGCGTCCCGGCGCATCGGAAACGCGCTCGCCGCGCGGCGCCGATGACGAGCAGGGCGGCCAGAATGGCGCCGAGCCGCAAGAGGAAGGCGGCAAGAAGAAGCAGCAGCAGGACGCGCTGACGGCTTATTGCGTCAACCTCAACAACAAGGCCAAGGCCGGCAAGATCGACCCGCTGATCGGCCGCGAGTCGGAAATCAACCGCACCATCCAAGTGCTGTGCCGCCGCTCCAAGAACAACCCGCTCTATGTCGGCGATCCGGGCGTCGGCAAGACGGCGATCGCCGAGGGTCTCGCCAAGCGCATCGTCGAGGGCGACGTTCCCGAAGTGCTGCACAACGCCACCATCTTCGCGCTCGACATGGGCACGCTGCTGGCCGGCACGCGCTACCGTGGCGATTTCGAGGAACGGCTGAAGCAGGTCGTCAAGGAACTCGAGGACTATCCGGGTGCGGTGCTGTTCATCGACGAGATTCATACGGTGATCGGGGCAGGAGCCACCTCGGGCGGTGCCATGGACGCGTCGAACCTGCTGAAGCCTGCTCTGTCGTCGGGTGCGATCCGCTGCATCGGCTCGACCACCTACAAGGAGTTCCGCCAGTTCTTCGAGAAGGACCGCGCTCTGGTGCGGCGCTTCCAGAAGATCGACGTCAACGAACCGACCATCGAGGACGCCATCGAGATCATGAAGGGCCTGAAGCCCTATTTCGAGGAGTTCCACAAGGTCCGCTACACCTCGGAAGCCATCAAGGCTTCGGTGGAGCTGTCGGCGCGCTACATCAACGACCGCAAGCTGCCGGACAAGGCGATCGACGTGATCGACGAGACCGGCGCCTCGCAGATGCTGGTGCCGGAAGCCAAGCGCAAGAAGACCATTGGCATCAAGGAGATCGAAGCAACGATCGCTACCATGGCGCGCATCCCGCCGAAGACGGTTTCGGCCGATGACGAGAAGGTGCTGCAAGGCCTCGATATCGAGTTGAAGCGGGTCGTCTATGGCCAGGATACTGCCATCACGGCGCTGACCTCGGCGATCAAGCTGGCCCGTGCCGGACTGCGCGAACCGGAAAAGCCGATCGGCTCGTATCTGTTCTCGGGTCCGACCGGTGTCGGCAAGACGGAAGTGGCCAAGCAACTAGCCGCCTCGCTCGGCGTCGAGCTGATCCGCTTCGACATGTCGGAATATATGGAACGCCACACCGTTTCGCGGTTGATCGGCGCGCCTCCCGGCTATGTCGGTTTCGACCAGGGCGGCTTGCTCACCGACGGCGTCGACCAGCATCCGCACTGCGTGCTGTTGCTCGACGAGGTCGAGAAGGCGCATCCGGATCTGTTCAACATCCTGTTGCAGGTCATGGACCACGGCAAGCTGACCGACCATAACGGCAAGCAGATCGACTTCCGCAATGTCATCCTGATCATGACCACCAATGCGGGCGCATCGGATGCGCAGCGCGCGGCGATCGGTTTCGGCTCGACCAAGCGCGAAGGCGACGATGTCGAGGCGATCAACCGGCTGTTCACGCCGGAATTCCGCAACCGTCTCGATGCGATCATCCCGTTCGGCTCGCTGCCGGTGCCGGTCATCCATCAGGTGGTGCAGAAGTTCGTCATGCAACTCGAGGCGCAGCTCTCCGAGCGTGGCGTCACCTTCGACCTGTCGCCGGATGCGATCGCCTGGCTCGCTGACAAGGGCTATGACGAGCGCATGGGCGCGCGGCCGCTCGGCCGTGTGATCCAGGAGCACATCAAGAAGCCACTGGCTGACGAGGTGCTGTTCGGCAAGCTCAAGAAGGGCGGCACGGTGCGCGTCACCGTCGAGAAGAAGGAAACCGGCGAGACCGGCCTGAAGCTCGAATCGCTGGCCGACGAGGCGCCGGTGAAGCCGAAGAAGGAAGAGCCGGAAGACGCGCCGAAGCCGCCCAAGGCAGTGGCCAAGAAGCCTGCAGCCAAGAAGGTCGTGGCGCAGAAGCCGGAGCCCAAGGGCAAGGATGGCGGCAAGCGCAGCCTGGTCCCGCAACTGCCCCGCAAGGGCTGATCGGCACGCACTCGAAAAAGCCCCGGCAACGGGGCTTTTTCATTTTTGAGCAATGGGGTGGCTATGCCAGGCCAGATCGTCATCCTCAACGGCGCGCCGCGGTCGGGAAAATCGAGCATCGCTCGCGCCATTCAGGAAAGCTTCGATGGCGCATGGATGAATCTGGGTGTCGACAGCTATGCCCAGATCATACCGCCGCGACTTCGCCGGGAATAGGGTTGCGACCTGGAGGCGAACGTCCCGACCTCGAAGTCTTCGTGCCGCACCTTTATGCCGCCCTCTACGAATCGGTCGCGGTGCACAGCCGGCTGGGGCTGAACGTCGTGACGGACGTCGGCCATCACGATGCCTATTCGAAGCCGCTCGATTGCCTGGCCGATTGCGCGCGCCGTCTCGCCGGCCTGCCGGCGCTGTTCGTCGGCGTTCGCTGTCCGATTGAAATCATCATGGAAAGGCGAGCCGCCAGCGAGGCGGGCCGGGGTTATGTCACCGGCTCTTCGGACGATCCCACCCCTTTGCCGGTGCGTATGTGGCAAGAAGCGGTGCACCGGCCGGGCATATATGATCTCGAGGTCGATACCTCGGTCCTCAGCCCTGAACAGTGCGCACAAGCAATCCGCCAGCGCCTGCGTGATGGCGCTCAGCCGGGTGCGATCGAGCGCTTGGCTCAAGCCGCTAGCTAGACTTTCTCCTGCCCCCGAAACGAAGTTCGGCTCAGCTTCCCAGCGCCGCCCGTATTTTCTCGGCGTTCCCGGCCAGCACTTCGGGTTTCTCCATCTCACCGCTATGCGGCTTCAACGGGATGCCGTCGAAGCGCGGGATGATATGGACGTGCAAGTGATAGACGGTCTGGCCGGAGGCCGGCTCGTTGAACTGCAGGATGGTGACGCCGTCGGCATCGAGCGCCTTCTTGACTGCCAGCGCCACTTTCTGGACGACGGTAAAAAGCGGGCCGAAGGTCGACGGATTGGCGTCGAGCAGGTTGCGCGACGGGGTTTTTGGCACAACCAGCGTATGGCCGGGTCCTTGCGGCATCACATCCATGAAGGCGACGACGGCGTCATCTTCGTAGACGCGGTGCGAAGGGATTTCGCCGCGCAGGATCTTTGCGAAGATGTTGTTGGTGTCGTAGGCGGCCTCAGTCATGGCGAACGCTCCGGATTGTGCCTCGCGTCCCGTGTAGCGAAGCTCTTCCGGAGCGGCAAGACGATGTGGCGGTACGATCAGGCGAGATCGGCCATGCCAGAAGGCGTGCTACTCCTCGAGATCCTTGCGAAACGGCGTGTGTTCTTCGAGATAATCGCTCATCCGCTCCACTTCGCGCCGCTCGCGCTGGAGATAGTCGGCCACCGCATTGCGCAGGCCGGGGTGCGAAATGTAGTGCGCGGAATGCATCGTCACCGGCCGGTAGCCGCGCGCCAGCTTATGTTCTCCCTGCGCGCCCGCCTCCACCACCTTCAGCTTGCGTTCGATGGCGAAGTCGATGGCCTGGTGGTAGCAGACCTCGAAATGCAGGAAGGGATGATCCTCGATGCAGCCCCAGTTGCGGCCGTAGAGCGCGTCCGAGCCGATGAAATTGATGGCCCCGGCGATGTAGCGACCGTTGCGCCTGGCCATCACCAGCAGGATGTCATCCGCCATGCGTTCGCCGATCAGCGAGAAGAACTGGCGGTTCAGGTAGGGGCGGCCCCATTTGCGGCTGCCGGTGTCCATGTAGAAGGCGAAGAAGTCGTCCCAGGCCTTTTCCGTCAGGTCCTTGCCGGTCAGCCAGTCGATGGTGATGCCATCGGCAAGCGCCTCGCGCCGCTCCTTCTTCATCGCCTTGCGCTTGCGCGAGGCAAGCGTGGCGAGGAAGTCGTCATAGGTCGAAAAACCTTCGTTGAAGAAGTGGAATTGCTGGTCGGTGCGGTGCAGGAAACCGGCGGCCTCGAGCGTCGCGACATCGTTCTCCTGCGCGAAGGTGACATGCGCCGAGGACACGCCGAGCTTGTCGGTCACCATTTTGAGGCCGGCGGCAAGCCCGGCCCTCACCGCATCCGGATCCTCGCCTTTGCCGACCAGCAGGCGAGGGCCGGTGACCGGCGTAAACGGCACGGCGCATTGCAGTTTCGGATAATAGCGGCCGCCTGCGCGCTCGAAGGCGTCAGACCAGCCGTGGTCGAACACATATTCGCCCTGGCTGTGCGATTTGAGATAGCAGGGGACGGCGCCCAGCAGCCTGCCTTGCGCGGTCTCCAACCGCAAATGATGTCCCTGCCAGCCGGTGCGCCGCACGGCGCAGCCGGAATCCTCCAACGCGCTTAAAAAAGCGAATGAAACGAGCGGATTATAGCCGTTTTCCGCATCGCCGCGCGTGGTGCCGGCAAAGCCGTTCCACTCATCGCAGGTGAACGCGCCGATGCCCGCGGCGATACGGATCGAATAGTCCGCATTTGCAGTTTGCCCGTCGCCATCGTCGCCCTGATCCATGAGGCTTATTTAAGCTCCATCCGGGGCGCTACAAGTCACGTTTCAGACACTCCGCTCAAGCGACTTTGACCAGCTCGGGTTCGAACCCTTCGAATGTCATCTGATCGGCATATTTGAAGGTCAGGTCGATCGCGGGCTGATCATGCACCGTCCAGGTGATGACAGGCATTTTGAGCTTTTCACGCACGAAACTGACGAACGGGTTCGGCAGGTCGCCGGCGGCGTAGGAGGTGAAGGATAGCTCATGCGCCAGCATGGAAAAATGCGCCTCGATCAGCTTGAGGTCCTTGCCGTAGGCGGTCAAGCCGGCGGGAATGCCGGGTGCATGTTTCGGGAAGTCACGGATCAGCCAGTGATCGAACGACATGATCGCCGCCTTGCCCTTGTAGCGCTTGAGCATCCTGCCGACACTTGCCACTAGGCCTTCATCGCGGCCGGGAACCCCTTTCAGCTCGACGACCATGGGCACGCGGCCGTCGACGAGGTCGAGCGCTTCCTGCAGCGTCGGCACGCGGTCGGATGTGGCGCCAACCTTGAGCGCGGTCAGTTCGGCCGCGCTGCGCTGCCAGACGAAACCGTCCTCTCCAGTCAGTCTTTTCAGGTCGTCATCATGGATGATGACGGGAACGCCGTCCGACGACAGATGCACGTCGCATTCGATGGCGTAGCCCCGTTCGGCCGCGGCCGTGAAGGCGGAAAGCGTGTTTTCCCAGCGCGTCTTGTTCATGTCGTGGAAGCCGCGATGGGCAACGGGCCGGGCGGTTAGCCAGGATAGATCGGTCATGTCAGGCCTTCGTTCATTCGACTTCGAAGATGGCTTCGATTTCCACTGCGGCATTAAGTGGCAGGGAGGCAGTGCCGACGGCGGAGCGGGCGTGTTTGCCGCGCTCGCCAAGGGCGGCGACCAGGAAATCGGAAGCGCCGTTGGCAACCAGATGCTGTTCGACAAAGTCGGGGGCAGAGGCGACGAAGACGGTGATCTTCACCAGCCGGCTGATCTTCTCCAGGTCGCCGAGCGCAGCCTTGGCTTGCGCCAGAATGTTGATCGCGCAGTATCTCGCCGCGTCCTTGCCGCTTGCCGTGTCGACGTCGCGGCCGAGCAGGCCGCTCGCCTGCAGCTTGCCGTCCTTGAGCGGCAATTGCCCGGCGGTGAACAGCAGATTGCCCGACCTGCAGTAGGGAACGTAGTTGGCGGCAGGTGCGGCGGCGACTGGAAGCGTCACGCCGAGATCACTTAGCCGCTTTTCGATTGTTTCACTCATTGCTTTTCCCTATTGCTGGAAGGCGCCGCGCTGGCGGGGCCGAAATTGCTATTTTTGCCTCGCTTCCGCCACGACTTTTTTTAAGCTGGACCATCTTTCCCTGCGGCCTGCCATCAGCCGCGACGATCGGAGTACCTCATGCGCGCAGCGCGCCTCGCATTCCACGCCGTTCTGTTATCGGCGGTGTTCCCGATAGTCCCCGCCTTCGCCGTACCGGCGCTGCAGGCGCATCGCGCCGTGTATGACCTTACCCTCAAAAAGGCCTCCGACCGCTCCGGCATAACAGGTATATCCGGTCGCATGGTCTACGAATTCAACGGTTCGGCGTGCGAAGGTTATACGGTGAAATTTCGCTTCGTCACCCAGATCGTTACCGCCGAGGGCACGAAGCTGACGGACCAGCAGACGACGACTTTCGAAGATGCCGAAGGCAAGACTTTTTCCTTCGTGACCAAATCCTTTGTCGACCAGAACCTCGACAAGGAGGTCAAGGGCATCGCCACGAAAGACGCCAAGGGCCTCAAGGTCGATATCGACAAGCCCGAGAAGAACAGCCTGGAACTCGCCGCCACCCAGTTTCCGACCCAGCATCTGGTCGAACTGATCGGCAAGGCCGAGAAAGGCGAGAATTTCTACCAGACGAACCTGTTCGACGGCTCGGAGGACGCCAATAAGGTGATGGCGACCACTGTTGTCGTCGGCAAGAAGACCGAAGCCGACAAGGTCGATCCGGAGGCTCCGGCGCTGGCCAAACTCGCCACCGACAAGTACTGGCCGGTCGACATCGCCTATTTCGACGACAGCGCCCAGAACGGCGAGGAAGTGCCGGAATACCGGATCAGCTTCAAGCTGCACGAGAACGGCATCACCCGCGATCTCACCATGGACTATGGCGACTTCTCGATGACCGGCAAGCTGGTCAATCTTTCGCTGTTCGACCAGACAAAGCCTTGCGCGGTATCGAAGTAGCAGAGTTGCGCAATTGAGCTGGCCGCGGCGGGCTTGATGGCGGTCTACGTCGATGCGGCGATCTGGAGATGGGCCGGCCATCGCTGGTGCCACCTGATGGCCGACGACACCGACGAGCTGCATCGCTTCGCCGCCGCGCTTGGCGTCAAGCGTTCGTCCTACCAGGGACCGCCCAAGACATCCGCTCCGCATTATGACATAACCGGTTTCGAGCGCGACCGCGCGGTGCGGCTCGGCGCCATCGAATGCAGCCGCGAGGAAATCGTCGCGATCTTCCGGCGCGTGCGGGTGCCCAATGGAAAGGCCAAGCGATGACACCAACGGCATTTCTGGCTTATTGCGCCGCCGTCACACTCGCCGCCGCCACGCCGGGGCCTGCGATGTTCACGGTCATCACCAATGGTGTGTCGCGCGGTTTCCTTCGCGCCTTCATGGCCGGTGTCGGGGTTGCCGCCGGCGATGCCGTGCTGGTCACTCTGGCGCTGCTCGGCCTTGTGGCGTTGGCGCAAACATTCGAATGGATATTTCTCCTGCTGAAATATGCAGGCGCCGCCTATCTGATCTTTCTCGGCATCAGGATGTGGCGCGCCTCGGCCACCCAATCGAATGAGCCGCGGACGGGCGAAGCGGCATTGTCCCGGTCCTTCTTCCTCGGCGCGTCCATTGCGCTGGGCAACCCCAAGGCGATCCTGTTCCACGCCTCGATCATGCCGCTGATCCTCAACCTCGACACGCTGACATTCGTCGATGGCCTGCTGGTGGTGGCCACCGTCATCAGCGTCAATATCCTGACCATGGGGGTCTACGCAGCCCTTGCGGGCCGGGCTTCGGGCTGGTTCAGGACGCCGAAGCGCATGCGGCTGATGAACCGGTTTGCCGGCAGCGCCATGATCGGCACCGGAGCGCTGATTGCCGCACGCTGAGCGGTAAAACACCGCCCCGCTTGCGTTTGTCGCGCTTCCCCTCTATATGCGCGCTCATTCCACACACGGACTTTGGTGTCTGCCCGGGAGAAATCCGGCTGAAACCTCCGGTGGCGTTCGAGGACTGAAGTCCAAAAATGCCTGTGTCCGTGGAGGCTAACCGGAAAGGAAAATGAGAATGGCTCTGCCTGATTTCAGCATGCGCCAGCTTTTGGAAGCTGGCATTCACTTCGGCCACCAGACCCACCGCTGGAACCCGAAGATGGCGCCCTACATCTATGGCGCCCGCAACAACATCCACATCATCGACCTCTCGCAGACGGTGCCCTTGCTGCACCAGGCGCTGAAGCAGGTTTCCGACACCGTCGCCAAGGGCGGCCGCGTGCTGTTCGTCGGCACCAAGCGCCAGGCGTCCGACATCGTCGCCGATGCGGCGCAGCGTTCGGCCCAGTACTACGTCAATTCGCGTTGGCTCGGCGGCATGCTGACCAATTGGAAGACGATCTCGAATTCGATCCAGCGCCTGCGCAAGCTCGACGAGATGCTGGCCGGCGAGGCCCAGGGCCTGACCAAGAAGGAGCGCCTGAATCTCGACCGCGAGCGCGAGAAGCTCGACAAGGCGCTCGGCGGCATCAAGGACATGGGCTCGACGCCTGACCTGATGTTCGTGATCGACACCAACAAGGAAGCGATCGCCATCCTGGAGGCCAAGCGCCTCGGCATCCCGGTCGTCGCCATCATCGATTCGAACTGCGATCCGGACAAGATCGACTTCCCGATCCCCGGCAATGACGACGCGGCCCGCGCCATCCAGCTCTATTGCGACCTGATCGCCAAGGCTGCGATCGACGGCATCGCCCGTCAGCAGGGCGCGCTCGGCGTCGATATCGGCGCTTCGGTCGAGGCCCCGGTCGAGCCGGCGCTCGATCCGGCTCCGTCGACCGAGGCCCCGCAGGCGTAAAACGGCGAGGGCCGGTTCCGGCCTTCATCTTTCTAATATTTTGGCACGCTAAACGGACGCATCATCGAGTACCGGTGGTGCGTCGGTGCATTTAAAACAAAGAGGCGACAATGAGCATTTCGGCTGCACAGGTCAAAGAACTCCGCGACTTGACCGGCGCGGGCATGATGGACTGCAAGGCGGCGTTGAACGAGACGAACGGCAACATGGAAGAGGCCGTCGACTGGCTGCGCAAGAAGGGCATCTCCAAGGCTGACAAGAAGGCCGGCCGTACCGCGGCCGAAGGCCTGATCGGCGTCGATGCCGGCGTGCGCGAAGCTGCCATTGTTGAGGTCAACTCCGAGACTGACTTTGTGGCCCGCAACGAGCAGTTTCAGGAGCTCGTCCGCAACATCGCCAAGGTGGCGCTCGCCTACGGCACGACCGAGGCGGTGGCTGCCGCCAAGTATCCCGGCTCGGACAAGACTGTCACCGAGGTGATCAAGGACGCTGTCGGCACCATCGGTGAGAATATCAGCTTCCGCCGCTCGGCGAAGCTCACGGTGCCGCATGGTGCCGTGGCGACCTATGTCCATAATTCGGTTGCCGACAACCTCGGCAAGCTCGGCGTGCTGGTCGCGATCGAGACCACGGGCAATGAACATGCCGCCAACGCCTTTGCCCGCCAGGTCGCCATGCATGTCGCCGCCACCAACCCGATGGCGTTGACGGTGGAGCAGATCGATCCGGCAGCGGTAGAGCGTGAGAAGGCGATCTTCTCCGATCAGGCGCGCCAGTCCGGCAAGCCGGAAGCGATCATCGAAAAGATGGTCGAGGGCCGCCTGCGCAAGTTCTACGAGGAAGTCGTGCTCCTGAAGCAGGCCTTCGTGCTCAATCCCGACATCACCGTCGAGAAGGCGCTGAAGGATGCCGAGAAGGAAATCGGCGCGCCGGCCAAGATCACCGCCTATCTGCGCTTCGCGCTCGGCGAAGGCATCGAGAAGGAAGCGACTGATTTCGCGGCGGAAGTCGCCGCGGCGGTCAAGAAGTAAACTCCTGCCGCTTTATTCCGAAAGCGTTTTTCGGCCGGATGTCCGCAGGGATGTCCGGCCGATTTCTTGTGCGGTGTCGATAAAGGCCCGCAGTTTCGGCGCCATCGTCGCCCGGCGCGGGAAGTAGAGGAAAAGGCCAGGTTCCTCGATTGCCGATTGCGGCAGAACCTGCACCAGGCGGCCGGCTACAAGATCGGCGCGCGCCAGCGGCTCGAACATATAGGCAAGGCCCACTCCGGCAAGCGCCAGGTCAATCGCTGCGAGCGAATCCGTGACGATGGCCGTACCGCCGGTCTGCACCACGACATCCTTGCCGTCTTCGGTCAAATCCCAGCGATAGAGGGCACCGGAGCGGACAAGCCGGTAGCCGATGCAATTGTGGTTGGCGAGATCGGCCACGCTGCGCGGACGGCCGCGGCGTCCGATATAGGCGGGAGAGGCGACGATGACGGTTTTGAACGGAGGCGTGAGCCGCACGGCCACCATGTCCTGCGCGATCATCTCGCCTAGCCGGATGCCGGCATCAAAGCCTTCGCCGACGATGTCGACCAGCCCCTGGTCGGCGAAAATCTCTACCGTAACGTCCGGATAGCGCTCGGCCATCGCCGCGACGACAGGCGTCACCGCCAACGGAATCGCGATGGTGGAGGCGTTGATCCTGAGCAAGCCGGAGGACCTGCCCTTGACGCTGCGGATTCGATCGATCCGTTCACCAATATCCTGAAGGGCAGGAGCCGCGGCCTCCACCAGCGCCTTTCCGGATTCGGTCAGCGAAACACTGCGCGTCGTGCGCGCGAACAAGGGCTGGCCGATACGCTCCTCGACCAGCCGTACGGCGTGACTGACCGCCGACGGGCTCATGCCGAGTTCGGCCGCCGCGAGCGCGAAGCCGCCACGCCGGGCAACGGCAACGATCACAGGCAGATGTATGAGGAGATCGCGATCCATTCATGAGCAATATCGCATGGTCTTTGCGAACAATGCAATCTTATCGATGCCTCCGCCGGGGTCCACATTGTCGCCAACGCACCGGCGCCCACACATTGGCAATTGGCTGGTTGCATCAAGGAGAAGAGACATGAATGCGTTGAAGCACGTGACGTTCGCGGCAGGCATGGCGCTGGCGCCGATCGATGCCGGCGGGGCGGAACCCTCCGGCTGGCAGGCACTTGCGGACGAACGCGCGGTCATCCGGATCGCCGACGCCATCGACCGCGCCGTCGACGCGCAGGACTGGAAACTGGCGCGCAGTTATTTCGCGGATCGGGTTACCGCCGATTTCAGCAGCCTGTCCGGGCAGCCGGCGGCCAACATCGCCTCCGACGACCTGATCGGCGCCTGGGCCGGCAACCTCAAGGGCAGCAAGACAAGCCTGCATCTGCGCACAAATCATCAGGTCGTTCTCGAGGCGAACACGGCGACGGTCCGCTCGAACGGCTATGCCTGGAACCGGATGGAGGGCAATGGCGACCCGCTTTGGGAAGTCTGGGGCACCTATGAGCATCACCTGACGCGCTCCACCGCCGGCTGGAAGGTCGACGGCTTCGCGTTCCACATGACGCATGAGCGCGGCAACGTTTGGGTCAAGGCAACGCCGGGCAATGACACGGCGGGCCAGTGACACCGCGGCATTCACCAGCAAGCATTGGAAGACGATCATGACCATGACCTATTACACGCTCGGCAACAGCGGCCTCAGGGTCAGCCGGCTCGCTCTGGGCACGATGACTTTCGGCAAGGAATGGGGGTGGGGAGCCGACAGGAACACAGCCCGGGCGATGTTCGACGCCTATGTCGAGGCGGGCGGCAATTTCTTCGACACGGCGGACCTCTACACCGGCGGCACGGCCGAAGCCTGGCTTGGAGAATTCATCGCCGAGCAGGGCTTGCGTGACACCGCGGTGATCGCCAGCAAGTTCACCATGAACATGCAGCCGGGCAATCCGAATGCCGGCGGCAACGGCCGCAAGAACATCATGCGGGCGGTCGATGCCTCGCTGAAGCGGCTGGGCACCGACTATATCGATCTCTATCTCATGCATGTGTGGGACAGGCTGACGCCGGCCGAAGAGGTCATGCGTACGCTGGATGACCTGGTGCGGATGGGCAAGGTGCGCCATGTCGGCCTGTCCGATGTGCCGGCCTGGTATGCGGGGCGCGCGCAGGCGATCGCCGAACTGCGCGGGTATGAGCCGGTTTCGGCCCTGCAACTCGAATACTCCCTGGCCGAACGCGCGATCGAGAACGAGTTCGTGCCTTTCGGCACGCGCCATGGCGCCGGCATCATGGTCTGGAGCCCGCTGGCCAGCGGGCTGCTCAGCGGCAAGTATCGGCCGGCCCAGGCCGGAAATGTGGGCCGGCTCGACGGGTTCCGCAATTCGACGCATCCGGGCTTCCAGAAATTCACGGAGCGCAACTGGGCCATCGTGACCGAACTCGAGAAGGTTGCATCCGAGCTCGGCCGCAGCATGCCACAGGTCGCGCTCAACTGGGTGGCGACGCAGCCGGGGATCGCAACAGTCATCCTCGGTGCGACCACGCTGGCCCAGATACAGGACAATCTTGGCGCGCTGGACTTCGAGATTCCGGCAGCGCTTCGCGACCGGCTGGATTCGGTCAGCAGAACGCCGACGCCGTTCCCCTATTCCTATTTTGGGCCGCAGATACAGGCGCGCGTCACAGGCGGCGCTGCGACCGGCGACAAGCCCTCCGGCTACGCATTGCCGGTGCTTGTCGAGGGCGAGCCAGCCAGCGTGTCCGCCGGCTGATCGATCCGGCAGGCTGCCACCAATTTGCCGGTCGGGCGCCGCGTGACATCGCGGCGCCCTTCGTGTATCGGAACTCGGCATCGTGCCAATGTTCGGGGCGCGACGCCTGCGCGAGGGCGGCCAGCCCAGGCGTGACCACATACAAAAATGACGAGGACCAGATGACGGTGAAGCCCCTCTACCGACGTGTCTTGCTGAAAGCGTCGGGCGAAGCGTTGATGGGCGAACAGCATTTCGGCATCGATGTCTCGGTCGTGGATCGCATCGCCGCCGACATCGCCGAGGCCCGCGCTCTGGGCATCGAGGTCGGCGTCGTCATCGGCGGCGGCAATATCTTTCGCGGCGTGGCCGTCGCCTCCAAGGGCGGGGACCGGGTCACCGGCGACCACATGGGCATGCTTGCCACGGTCATCAATTCGCTGGCGTTGCGCACCTCGCTGAACAAGATCGGCGTCGACGCCGTGGTGCTGTCCGCGATCGCCATGCCGGAGTTGTGCGAAAGCTTTTCACAGCGCCAGGCCACCGCCTACATGAACCAGGGCAAGGTGGTGATCTTTGCCGGCGGCACCGGCAATCCGTTCTTCACCACTGATTCGGCGGCGGCACTGCGCGCGGCCGAAATCGGCGCCGATGCGTTGTTCAAGGGCACGCAGGTCGACGGCGTCTATTCTGCCGACCCGAAAAAGGATCCGAAAGCGACGCGTTTCGAGCGCATCAGCCATGCCGAAGTCATAAATCGAGGCCTTTCCATCATGGATACGGCTGCGATTGCACTTGCGCGCGAAAACAACATTCCGATAATCGTCTATTCGATCCACGAAAAAGGTGGTTTCGGCGATATTCTGAGGGGCGGCGGCCGCTGCACGGTCGTCGCGGACGATTGATCCCGGGCCTGATCCCTACAAAGGGGAAACCGGCTTTTCGAAAATCAGGCTCGAACGGGGCCTTGCCCCGAAGCAGTGAACCCGCAGCAGACGGGTCGAGGAGACTAGGATGAGTGGTGAGTACGACGATCTCAAGCGGCGCATGGATGGGGCAATCGCCGCGTTCAAGCATGACCTGGCTTCGCTGCGGACCGGCCGCGCCTCCAGCAATCTGCTCGATGCCATCCAGGTGCAAGCCTACGGCACCACCATGCCGATCAACCAGGTCGCCAACGTCACGGTGCCGGAGCCGCGCATGATCTCGGTGTCGATCTGGGACAAGTCGATGGTCGGCGCCGTCGATCGCGCCATCCGCGAATCCAACCTGGGTTTCAACCCCATCGTCGACGGCACCAATCTGAGGATTCCGCTGCCGGAGCTCAACGAGCAGCGCCGCAAGGAACTGGTCAAGATCTCGCACGGCTATGCCGAGAATGCCCGTGTCGCCGCGCGCCATGTGCGCCGCGACGGCATGGACTTCCTGAAGAAGGCCGAGAAGGACGGCGTTATCAGCGAGGATGATCAGCGCAAACGTTCGGATCAGGTCCAGAAGCTTACAGACGAAACGATCAGCACCATCGATCATCTGCTTTCCGACAAGGAAGCTGAAATCATGCAGGTTTAGGGTTGGCGGCCGGCTGACCCGAAAGCGAGATCATGACAACGCCCGCGCACGTCGCGATCATCATGGATGGAAATGGACGCTGGGCCAAGGCGCGCGGCATGCCTCGGCTCGCCGGTCATCGCGCAGGCGTTGAGGCATTGCGCAAGACGGTGCGCGCGGCGCCCGATCTCGGCATCTCGTTCCTGACCGTCTATGCGTTCTCGTCGGAGAACTGGTCGCGGCCGAAGGCCGAGGTCAGCGACCTGATGGGGCTATTGAAGCTGTTCATCCGCCGTGATCTCGCCGAACTGCACCAGAGCGGCGTACGGGTCAGGATCATCGGAGACAGGGCAGGGCTGCAGGCCGACATCCGAGGGTTGCTCGAAGAGGCCGAATCGCTCACCGCCCGTAACGAGTCCCTGACGCTGGTGATCGCCTTCAACTATGGCGGGCGCGACGAGATCGTTCGCACGGCGCGCAAGCTTGCCTCGGCCGCGGCGCGCGGCGAAATCGACGCCGAATCGATCACCGCAGAGAGCTTTGCCGGCTGTCTCGACACCCAAGGCATTCCCGATCCGGAACTGGTCATACGCACCAGCGGCGAGCTTCGCCTGTCCAACTTCCTCTTGTGGCAGGCCGCCTACAGCGAACTCGTCTTCCTGCCTTGCTATTGGCCTGACTTCAGCCGCGAACACCTTGCCGAGGCGTTGCGCGAATTTGCCGGCCGCGAGCGCCGTTTCGGCGGATTGGGCCCGCAAGACGTCGCTTCGCGACCGGCCGCGGGATGAGCAACCTTCAGCTCCGCGTCATTTCAGCGGTCGTGCTTGCCGTCATCGCCCTTGGCCTGACCTGGCTTGGCGGCCTGCCATTCCGACTGCTGTGCGCGGCCATGTCGGCGATGATCTTCTACGAGTGGACACGCATGTCGCGGCCCGCCGCGGCCAATGGGCTAGGCTTCCTGCCCGAGGCGCTGGTCGTCGTTTTCATCGGCGCCTTGATTGTCGGGCTTGCCGCACCGTGGCTGCTGCTGCTTGTCGTGATTCTGATCGCCGTTACGGCGATTGCCGCCCTGGTTCGCAAGGCCGGGCAGTGGGAGGCAAGCGGTCTTGCCTATGCCAGCGTGTCCGGCCTGTCGCTTGCGTTGTTGCGCGATGGCGACCATCCGGGCCTCGTCGCCATCCTGTTCCTGTTCGCGGTGGTCTGGGCGACCGACATTTTTGCCTATTTCGTCGGGCGCGCCGTCGGTGGTCCCAAACTGGCGCCGTCGATTTCGCCCGGCAAGACGCGCAGCGGCGCGGTCGGCGGCGCTGTCGGTGGCGTTGTCGCCGGGGTCATGCTGGCAGCAGTCGCCGGTGCCGGCAACCTGGCGCTGCTTGGCTTCGTGGCGCTTGTGCTTTCGATTATCGCCCAGGCTGGAGACCTGTTCGAATCCTGGGTCAAACGGCGGCATGGCCGCAAGGATTCGGGCGTGCTCATTCCAGGCCATGGCGGCGTCATGGACCGTGTCGACGGGCTTGTCGCGGCGGCTCTTGCTCTATACGTCATTGGCTGGATTTCGGCGGGCGCCGATCATCCGGCGCAGGGGCTGTTTCCGATTTGAACGGTGTCGTTTCACGATCTGGTGCGGGCGTGCCTTGGATTCGCCTGGATTGATGTCACAGTCACCGCGACAGCGGAAGAATTTGAGGGCATGAGTTGAACGGGATTCTTCACGCGATTTTCAGCACCGAAGGCTTTTTTCTCGGCACGCTCGTGCCGTTTCTCTTCGTGCTGACCGTGGTGGTGTTCGTCCACGAGATGGGCCACTACCTCGTCGGCCGCTGGTGCGGCATCGGGGTCAAGGCCTTCTCGATCGGCTTCGGTCCCGAACTCATCGGCTTCAACGACCGGCATGGCACGCGCTGGAAGCTTTGCGCCATTCCACTTGGCGGCTATGTCAAATTTGTCGGCGACATGAACGCCACCTCCAGCCAGCCCACCTCGGAAGATCTCGAAACGCTGACCGACGAGGAGCGCAAGGTTGCCTTCCACACACAGGCCATCTGGAAGCGAGCGGCGACCGTGGTGGCCGGGCCCCTGTTCAATTTCCTGCTGGCGATCGTCGTCTTTTCCGTGCTGTTTGCCTCCTATGGGCGTTATGTCGCAGAGCCCATGGTGGCGGAAGTCACGGCGGACAGTCCGGCGGCAAAGGCCGGCATCCAGCCTGGCGATCGATTCGTCAGTGTTGACGGCAGCAAGGTCGAAACCTTTGGCGATGTGCAGCGGCTGGTCTCGGGCCGCGCCGGCGATACCATCACCTTTGTCATGCTGCGCGACGGCAAGGAAGTCACGGTGACCGCGACGCCGCAGTTGATGGAGCAGCAAGACGCGCTCGGCAACAAGGTCAAGGTCGCGGTGATCGGCGTCGTCAACAACAAGGAACTCGGTCAGCCGCGTCTCATCACCTACACACCGGTCGGGGCGGTTGCGGCGGCAGTTGAGGAAACAGGCCACGTCATCGAGCGCACCGGCCAGTTCTTGCAGCGTTTCGCCGTCGGGCGCGAGGACAAGTGCCAGTTGGGCGGTCCCGTCAAGATCGCGGACATGGCCGGCAAGGCGGCGAAACTCGGTTTCGAATGGCTCGTGCAGCTCGTCGCACTGCTCTCTATTGGCATAGGTTTTCTAAACCTTTTGCCGATTCCCCCCCTCGACGGCGGCCATCTGTTGTTCTACGGGGTGGAGGCCGTCATTCGCCGGCCGGTGTCGGAACGGATGATGGAAATGGCCTATCGGGCCGGTCTGCTCCTGGTCTTGTGCTTCATGGGTTTCGTGTTCTGGAACGATCTGTTTGGATGCTGAAATCATGAAGAAATTTGGCTTTGGCATGGTCGATGTTGAGACGCCGTTTACCATGCACGGGGATATGAGTGACGCGAAAGCCACGCACCAGGGTTAAGTAAATACAAATTAACCAGAAGCCTTGCGTGTAGGGAAAATCCGGTTAATACGGTAGGGGAAATTACCGCACGTCCGGTTTTTCTCGCCGTGGGGACTACGAGAAAAGGTTATTAAGCCCGATGAAGGCAGCATCCAAGTTTCTGAGCGCCGCGTCAGCGGCGGCACTGTCCGCCGCTCTGGTCGTGCCAGGTGCGCTCGCAGTACAATTCGTTGCCACATCGGCGGCTGAAGCCGCTGTCGTCAGCAGGGTGGAGGTGAGCGGCAACCAGCGTGTCGACGCCGATACCATCCGCAATTACATCACCATCAAGCCGGGCAAGGCCTTCTCCAGTTCCGATGTGGATGCGGCCGTCAAGGCGCTGTTCGGCACTGGCCTGTTCTCGGACGTCCAGATCAATCAGGTCGGCTCGACGCTGGTGGTCAAGGTTGCCGAGTACAAGGTCGTCAACCAGGTGCTGTTCCAGGGCAACAAGAAGCTCAAGGACAATGCGCTTGAGGCGGCGGTTCAGCTGAAGCCGCGCGGCACATTCTCGCAAGCGACGCTCGATTCCGACGTCGAGGCCGTGAAGGCCGCCTACAGGCGCATCGGCCGCGATGATGCCGGCGTGACCACGCAGATCATGGAACTCGGCGACAACCGCGTGAACGTGGTGTTCCACATCACCGAAGGCGACCGCACGCAGATCGCGGCGATCAATTTCGTCGGCAACAGTGCCTATTCGAGCCGTCGTTTGTCGGACGTGATCAACACCAAACGCTCATCCTGGGTGTCGTTCATCCTGCGCGACGACGTCTATGACGAGGACAAGCTGCGCGCCGACCAGGAGCTGCTGCGCCGCTTCTACTACAATCACGGCTACGCCGATTTCCAGGTCGTGTCGGCCGTCGGCGAACTCGACAATGCGACGAACAAATACACGGTCACCATCACCGTCCAGGAAGGCGAGCGCTATAATTTCGGCGATATCAGCGTCGAAAGCACGATCCCGGAAGTCGACTCCAAGTCGCTGGAATCGGTGGTCGAGACCCACAAGGGCGATGTCTACAACGCCAAGGATGTCGAGGACTCCATCATCGCTCTCACCGAGAAGGTGGCCGGTTCAGGCTATGCCTTCGCGCAGGTGACGCCGCGCGGCGACCGCAATTTCGAGAACCATACGATTTCGGTGGTCTATACGGTCGACCAGGGCACCAAGGCCTATATCGAGCGCATCGAGATCCGCGGCAACGACCGTACGCGTGACTATGTCATCCGCCGCGAATTCGATGTCAGCGAAGGCGATGCGTTCAACCAGGTGCTTATCCAGCGCGCGAAGAAGCGCCTGGAAGACCTGAATTATTTTGACAAAGTCGAAATCTCGACGGTGCCCGGCTCGCAGCCCGATCAGGTGGTGCTGGTTGTCGACGTGGTCGAGAAGTCGACGGGTGAATTCTCCGTTGGCGCCGGCTATTCGACCGGCGGTGACACGGCAGGCCCGTCCGTCGAAGGCTCGATCACCGAGCGCAACTTCCTCGGCCGAGGCCAGTTCATCAAGATTTCAGCCGGTGGCGGCAAGAATTCGCGCGACTATAGCCTTTCGTTCACCGAGCCGTATTTCCTCGGACGGCGCATTGCCGCCGGCTTTGACATCTACAAGTCGACGAGGGAGTACAATAACAACTACGACAGCGATACCACGGGCGCGACAATCCGCTTCGGACTGCCGATCACCAACAGCATCACGACCCAGCTGGCGTACAATATCGCTCAAGAGAAGTACAAGGTCGACGACAGTTGCGGTCCTACCAGCGTCGGAGATCCAGACGGCACCTGCACGATTTCGCCGGCCATCTTGGATGGCATTGATCAAAGTCCTTGGATCAAGTCGTCGGTCAGCCTGGGGCTGGTCTACAACACCATCGACGACATGAAGAACCCGCATGAGGGTATCTACGCCAACACGACCGTGGAGGTCGCGGGTCTCGGCGGCGATGCCAAATTCGTGAAGATTACCGGTCGCGGCAGCGTCTATCAGGCGCTGTCCGAGCAACTCGACCTTGTCGGCCTCATTTCGGGTGGCGCCGGTCACGTCGAGGGTTACGGCAACGAAGGCGGTCTGCGCATCTTCGATCAGTTCCAGAGCACCGACCGCATGATCCGCGGCTTTGCCTATGGCGGCATCGGTCCGGTCGACTCCGCTGGTGTTGGCGACCATCTGGGCGGCACGACCTATTTCAACGCCTCTGCCGAGGCCCAGTTCCCGCTGCCGGTCGTTCCCGAGAGCTTCGGCCTGCGTGGCGCCGTATTCGCCGACGCGGCAACGCTCTACGGTAACAAGATCGGCAACCAGAGCTTGGTTGATCAGTCGTCGGTTGGCATGAAATTGCGCGCTTCGGTCGGTGTCGGCCTGATGTGGGCCTCGCCGTTCGGTCCGATCCGTATCGACTATGCGATCCCGGTCAAGAAGGAAGCGAGCGACGACGTGCAGGAATTCAACTTCGGCATATCGACCCGCTTCTGATCGGCGGCAAACGATGTTCCTGGATTTTTTGGATCCGGGAGAAATGTTCCGACCTAGCTGGATATAGCTTCTGGAATGACCGATCCGGTGTTCTTCGCGCCATCACGCCGGTATACGGCGGCCGAAGTCGCGAATCTGACCGGCTCGGTGCTTGTCGATTCCGGCCAATCCGACGTTTCGATCGAGGCGCTGGCGCCGGCCCACGAAGGCGGTGCCAATGCGCTCGTCTTCGTCGATGGCAGGCGCAATTCCGCGCTGATGCCGTCATTGCGGGCGGCCGCGGTGCTGTGTCCGGCGGAATTCGCCAACAAGGCGCCGTCCAGCGTCGCCGTTTTGGTCCATCCGCGTCCGCAACAGGCATTCGCCCTGGTCGGCCGACTGCTGTTTCCGACAGCTGCCACGCCGGGTCCAATGACCAGTGAGACCGGTATTTCACCGCATGCCCATATCGATCCGACCGCGCATATCGAAGCCGGCGCCATTATCGAGGCAGGTGTGGTCATCGGGCCAGGCGTCTCGATCGGCAAGGGCACCGTCATCGCGCCAAACGCGGTTATTGGACAATCTTGCCAGATCGGCCGTGACGGCTATGTCGGCCCGGGCGCCAGCATCCAGTATGCGCTGATCGGCAATCGGGTCATCATCCACGGCGGCGCCAGGATCGGCCAGGACGGCTTCGGCTTTGTCGGCGGTGCCAAGGGTCCGGAACGCGTTCCCCAGATCGGACGGGTCGTCATCCAGGACGATGTCGAGATCGGTTCCAATTCCACCGTCGATCGCGGCGCCATGTCCGATACGATCATCGGTCAGGGCACCAAGATCGACAATCTCGTGCAGATCGCCCATAACGTCCGCATCGGCCGCAATTGCATAGTGGCCGGGCTTTCAGGTATTTCCGGTTCCGTGGTCGTGGGTGACAACGTTACGATGGGCGGCGGCGTCGGGCTTGCGGATCACTTGACCATCGGCTCAGGAGCCAAGCTTGCCGCCAGAAGTGGATTTATGAACAATGTTCCCGCCGGCGAGATCTGGGGCGGTTATCCGGCACAGCCGATGGCGGAAGCCATGCGGGAGATAGCCATGTTGCGCACGATGGCTAGGGCACGCAAGCAGGGCAAGGACAATGGCTGATATGGTGGCGGCGACGACGCTGGAAGCGGTCGACATACTGGGGCTGATGAAGCTCCTGCCGCACCGCTATCCCTTCCTGATGATCGACCGCATCGTCGACATCGATGGCGACGATTCCGCCGTAGGCATCAAGAACGTCACCATCAACGAGCCGCATTTTCAGGGGCATTTCCCGGAGCAGCCGGTGATGCCGGGCGTGCTGATCGTCGAGGCCATGGCGCAGACGGCAGGCGCCATCTGCATCCGCAGCCTTGGGGCGTCGAAGCCGTCGCTGGTCTATTTCCTGACCATCGACAATGCCAAATTCCGCAAACCGGTCGTTCCCGGCGACCAGTTGAAGATTCACGTCAAGAAAATCAAGAAGCGCGGCAACCTGCTCAAATTCGCCTGCGAAGCCCTGGTCGATGGCACCAAGGCGGCCGAGGCCGAGATTTCAGCCATGATGGTCACCGGCGACTGACGATCGAGTGCTTATGAAAATCAAGACTTCAATCCATCCTTCCTCCGTCGTGGAAGAGGGCGCTCAAATCGGTCAGGGTGTGCGCATAGGGCCGTTCTGCCATATCAGCGCCGATGCCGTGATCGGCGATGGTGTCGAACTGGTCAGCCATGTCTCCGTCATGGGCGCGACCACCATCGGCGCCTCGACCAAGGTCTATCCGATGGCGACATTGGGCGCACCGCCGCAGAACACCAAACACAAGGGCGGCCGCACGACGCTGGTCATCGGCGCCAACTGCACCATCCGGGAAGGCGTCACGATGCATGTCGGGACCGACACCAGCCGCGGCGAAACGACAGTGGGCGACAATGGCAATTTCCTTGCCTACGCCCACATCGCCCATGATTGCGTTGTCGGCAAGAACGCCACCTTCGCCAATGGCGCGACGCTGGGCGGCCACTGCGAGATTGGCGACAACGTCTATATAGGCGGCCTCAGTGCCGTTCATCAATTCGTGCGTGTCGGCGACAATGCCTTTCTTGGCGGGTGCTCGGCCTTCGTTGGTGACGTCATTCCCTATGCCATTGCCGTCGGCAACCGCGCCAGCTTGCGCGGTTTGAACATCATCGGCCTCAAGCGCGCCGGTCTGCCGCGTTCCGAAATCTATCTGTTGCGCAAAGCCTACAGGACGATTTTCGACCGCTCTCGCACCGTTGGCGAGAACATCGAATTCGCCAAGGCCGAGTTCGCCTCTTCGCGGACCGCCATGAAGATCGTCGACTTCATCAGCAGTCGCGGCAAGCGGCACTATGCAGTGCCATCGCTAAAAGGCAGCGATGGCGACGATACCGACGATGAAGACTGAGGCCGCTTCCGCCGGTCTTGATCTCCCGCCAGATGCCAGGGTCGGCATCATCGCAGGCGGCGGCAGTCTTCCGGTCGAAGTCGCGGCGGGCTCGGCCGGGCAAGGTTATCCGCCCTTCATCGTCCTCATGGAGGGCGAAGCCGACCGTCTGCCGGAATTGTGCCGGTACGAGCATGAGACCCTTGCCCTGGAGGCGATCGGCTCGCTTATTCCTTTGCTCAAACGCCACCGGATTACCCATCTGGTGCTTGCCGGCGAGATCAAGCGCCGGCCAAGGCTGACGCATCTGCGCCCAAGCCTTAGCCTGCTGGCGGTGATACCAATTGTCGTCATGGCGCTGGCGCGTGGCGACGATGGCCTGTTGAAGGTGGTGGCGCGCGGTCTCGAGGCCCGAGGGATAAAGGTCATGGGCGCCCACGAAATCGTGCCGAGCCTGGTCGCCGCCGAAGGGGTCTTGACCAAAGCGGTGCCGCAGAAATCGGATTGGCGCGACATCGAGGCAGGCTTTGCCGCGGCGAAGGCCATCGGGGCGCTGGATATCGGCCAGGCGGCGATCGCGGTCGGCGGCCGGGCCATTGCGCTCGAGGGCATCGAGGGTACGGCCGGATTGCTCGACCGCGCCAAACTGCTGCGTGGTCACGGCCGCATCGCCGGCAAGACCCGCGGTGTCCTGGTCAAATGTGCCAAGCCTGGCCAGGAACTGCGCGCGGACCTTCCATCCATCGGGCCGCAGACGGTCGAAGCGGCATATGCGGCCGGGCTTGCCGGCATTGCCGTCGAAGCGGGGCGCTCACTGATCCTCGAAGGCCCCGCAACCCTGTCGCGCGCCAATGAACTTGGTCTGTTCATCGTCGGCCTGGCCGCAGCGGAGCCTGCACATGGCTGACAGGGCGTTGAAGATCGCGATCGTCGCCGGCGAGGAATCGGGTGATCTGCTCGGCGCCGACATCGTGCGTTCACTCCGCCAGATAACAGGTCGCGAGGTGCGGCTCGTCGGCCTCGGCGGCCGGCATCTCGGCGAATTGGGCCTGGTGTCGCCCTTCGATGCCGGTGAGATCGCGCTGATGGGTTTCAGCGCCGTCCTGCGCGACCTGCCGCGCCTCATCAGGCGGATCGGCCAACTGGCCAAAACCATTGCCGAAGAAAAGCCGGACTGCCTGGTCACCATCGACAGTCCGGACTTTTCCTTGCGCGTCGCCAGGAAGGTACGGGCAGCCAATCCGTCGATACCGATCATCCATTATGTCTGCCCGAGCGTCTGGGCCTGGCGGCCGGGCAGGGCGGTGGCGATGAAGCCCTATGTCGACCATATCCTCTGCATCCTGCCGTTCGAGGTGAAGGAACTCGACCGGCTGGGCGGCCCGCCGGGCACCTATGTCGGGCATCGCCTGACGCATGATGCGGGCGTGCTTGCCTCCCAGAAGGCGCAGGCCTTGCCGCGCGATCTTGCCCAGGACCGGATCAAGACATTGCTCGTCCTGCCGGGCTCGCGGCGCGGCGAGGTACGGCGACTGATCGAACCATTCGGCGAGACCGTGTCGATACTGCGCGCGCGCGGGCATCGGCTGCGACTGCTGCTGCCGACGGTTCCGCATGTCGCCGATCTCGTCAAATCCTCGGTCAATCGTTGGGACGAAAAACCCGAAATCATCGTTGATCCGCAACGCAAATGGCAGGCTTTCGGCAAGGCCGATGCCGCGCTGATCGCATCGGGGACCGTGTCGCTGGAACTGGCTTTGGCTGGTGTGCCGATGGTGTCGTCCTACAGGCTCGATCCGGTCGCCCGTGCCGTTGCGCCGTATCTTGTTTCGGTCTGGTCGGCGCTGCTGCCCAATCTCATCTCGGATCGCGCGCTCATCCCGGAGTTCTACAACGAGTACGTCAAGCCGAACAATCTGGCTCGCCAACTGGAAGCGTTGTTTGCCGACAGCGGCATGCGCGCCTGGCAGAAGGACGGCTTTGCGGAGATTGCGCTGCGCATGGCGACGGACAAGCCGTCGGGCGAGATCGCGGCGGGCGTTGTGCTGCGCCATATAAAAAAGGCGCCCTGAGAGGCGCCTTTTTTTAATCGGCAGCTTCGGTCAGCGCTTGGCGATCGGCACGTAGTCGCGCTCCGGCGCACCGGTGTAGAGCTGGCGCGGGCGGCCGATCTTCTGGCGCGGATCCTCGATCATCTCCTTCCACTGCGCGATCCAGCCGACGGTGCGTGCGACCGCAAACAGCACGGTGAACATGGTGGTGGGGAAGCCCAGCGCCTTCAGCGTGATGCCGGAATAGAAATCGACATTCGGGTAGAGCTTCTTCTCGATGAAATAGGGGTCGGTCAGCGCGATCTTTTCCAGTTCCATCGCGATGTCGAGCAGCGGATCGTCCTTGATGCCGAGTTCGCCCAGCACCTCGTGCGCCGTTTTCTGCATGATTTTCGCGCGAGGATCGTAGTTCTTGTAAACGCGGTGACCAAAGCCCATCAGCCGGAACGGGTCGTTTTTGTCCTTGGCGCGGGCGATGAATTCCGGGATGTGATCGACATGGCCGATCTCGCCCAGCATGTTGAGCGCCGCTTCATTGGCGCCGCCATGGGCCGGGCCCCACAGGCAAGCGATGCCGGCGGCGATGCAGGCGAACGGGTTGGCGCCCGACGAGCCGGCGAGGCGAACCGTCGAGGTCGAGGCATTCTGCTCGTGATCGGCGTGCAGGATGAAGATGCGCTCCATGGCGCGCGCCAGCACCGGGTTGATCTTGTATTCCTCGCACGGCACCGCAAAGCACATATGCAGGAAGTTTGCCGCGAAACCGAGATCGTTCTTCGGGTAAATGAAGGGCTGGCCGATATGGTACTTGTAGGCCATGGCCGCGATCGTCGGCATCTTGGCGATCAGGCGCATCGACGCCACCATGCGCTGGTAGGGGTCGGAGATGTCGGTGGAGTCGTGATAGAAGGCCGACAGCGCGCCGACCACGCCGCACATCACCGCCATCGGGTGCGCGTCGCGGCGGAAGCCGGTGAAGAAGCGCGACATCTGCTCGTGCACCATGGTGTGGCGCGTCACGCGGTAGTCGAAATCGTCCTTCTGCGCCTTGGTCGGCAGTTCGCCGTAGAGCAGGAGATAGCAGACTTCGAGGAAGTCGCCGTGTTCGGCCAGCTGGTCGATCGGATAGCCGCGGTGGAGGAGAATACCGGCGTCGCCGTCGATGAAGGTGATCTCGGACTCACAGCTTGCCGTCGAAGTGAAGCCGGGGTCGTAGGTGAAGGCGCCGGTCGTGCTGTAGAGCGAGGCGATGTCGATGACGTCGGGTCCGACGGAGCCGCTTCGCACCTTGAATTCATGGGTCTTGCCGGCGAATTGAAGCGTTGCGGTAGCCTCTAGGTTCGCGCCGCCCACATCCAGTTTTTTCGCAGCTTCGGTCATTGCAAACTCCTTGTTGTTTCCTCATGCCGGCAAAGGCAAATTCTGCAGAGCGACACGTCGAAATCACCGCAATGCGCGTATTCGCCACCGCATTTTAGGAGGTGCGTGCCAGATTGGGCCAAGGCCTAATGTTGCACTGCGAAACGCGCCTTTCAATGCCAATCTTCTTGGGCCAGTTTGCTCCTAATCGATTTGATCCGCTATGCGCGCCAGGCTTTCCTCGCGCCCAAGCACGGCAAGCACGTCGAACACGCCAGGCGAGGTGCTTTTGCCGGTCAGCGCGGCCCGCAACGGTTGGGCCACGGCGCCAAGCTTGTGGCCACCGGCCAGCGCATAGTCGCGGATCACGGCTTCCGCCGCGGCTGCAGTCCAGTCGCCGGAAAACGCATTCAAAGCTTCGTGAGCGCCGCGCAGGATCTTGCGGGCGTCGTCGTTGAGCAGGAGGGCCGCCTTCTCGTCGACCGGCAGCGGTCGCGTGGCGAACAGATAGGCCGCGCCATCGACGAGCTCGACCAGCGTCTTGGCGCGCTCCTTCAGGCCCGGAAGGGCCGCCAGCAACTGCGCCTTGTTGTGTTCGTTGAGGCGCGCGGCCATCGCCGGGCCACCCTCGAGATAGGGCAGAGTGGCGATGAAGATGTCCAACAGCTTCGCGTCGGCCATGCGCCGCATATGCGCGCCGTTGATCGCTTCCAGCTTGGCGAAATCGAAGCGGGCAGCGCCCTTGTTGACGTCGCCGATATCGAACCAGGAGATCATGTCCTTGATCGACATGATCTCGTCATCGCCATGACTCCAGCCCAGGCGCGCCAGGTAGTTGAGCAGTGCCTCCGGCAGGTAGCCCATGGCCCGATAGGCTTCGACGCCGAGCGCGCCATGGCGCTTCGACAGCTTGGCGCCGTCGGCGCCATGGATCAGCGGGATGTGCGACATGGACGGCACGTCCCAGCCCATGGCGTTGTAGATCACGGTCTGGCGGGCCGCATTGGTCAGGTGGTCGTCGCCGCGGATGATGTGGGTGACACCCATGTCGTGGTCGTCGACGACGACGGCATGCATGTAGGTTGGGTTGCCGTCCGAACGCAGGATGATGAAGTCGTCGAGATCCTTGTTGGGGAAGCGCACCTCGCCCTGGACGCGGTCATGGACGATCGTCTCGCCTTCGGTCGGCGCCTTGATGCGGATGGCGCCCTTGACGCCCGCAGGCGCCTCAGAGGGGGCGCGGTCGCGCCACTGGCCGTTGTAGCGCGGCGGCAGGCCCTTGGCCCGTGCTGCCTCGCGCATCGCCTCCAGCTCGGCCGGCGTCTCGTAGCTGTAATAGGCCTTGCCCAGACGCACGAGTTCCTCCGCGACCTCGCGGTGGCGTGGCGCGCGCTCGAACTGCGAGACCGGGTCGCCGTCCCAGGTCAAGCCGAGCCAGGAGAGGCCGTCGAGGATGGCAGCCGTCGCGGCGGCGGTCGAACGCTCGCGATCGGTGTCCTCGATGCGCAGCAGCATCGTGCCGCCGGTGTGTTTGGCATAGAGCCAGTTGAACAGAGCCGTGCGCGCGCCGCCGATGTGCAGATAGCCGGTGGGCGAGGGGGCAAAACGGGTGACGACCTTGTCGGACATGAAACTCTCGGAAACCATCTGAAGCGGGGTGCGGCCGCGCGGACTTTCGCGCGTCGCGCGTTCATGTAGCATAGGGCGTCAGGCGTGCAAGGGGCAGGACCCGATGGCTGGACGAGGCTGGGGCTCGGATCAGGGCGAGGACGCTGGTGTTGGCGTCAGCGAACGGTCGTTGTTTGCATCTCCCCTTGCGAACCCACTGCCATCGCCCCTTATGCCTGCACCCGGCAGCCAGCCGCCGCAGGCGGATATGCCGGCGACACTTCCGCCGCCTGCTTCAGGCCGGATTGTGCGTGTCCGGCGGCGACTCGCCCGGGTTTCCTGGCCTCGCCTACGCCATAGCGCGGCGACAGCAGCGGAGCTCGAGCTTGACCGGGGCATCGCCTTCCTGCTGGTGCCGGTTTGTCTGGCCGCTGGAGCGATCGGCTATTATTCGCTCGCGACGGAGCCTGATTTTGCAAAGCCTGTCGCGGTCGTCGTGCTGATGGCGGTCTGTGCGCTTGTTTCGCGCTCCTGGCCCAAAACCCATCTGGGCTTCACGGCGGCATTGTTGTGCGCGCTTGGCCTGCTTGTCGCCAAGGTCGAGACATGGCGGGCGGGCACCCAGATGCTGGGTTCGGAAATCTCGACGCAAGTCACCGGCCGTGTCGTTTCGCTCGACCGGATGGAGACCGGCCGCATCCGGCTGACCATCGACGTGACGTCGACCGCCCGGCCGAAACTGCGCTATGCGCCGGAAAGGGTCAGGCTTTCGGCGCGAGATATCCCGGCGGAAATGACCGCCGGCTCCCTGGTCACCGGCTATGCTAAACTGTTGCCGCCGACCGGTCCGGTGCGGCCGGACAGTTACGATTTCTCCTTCGACAGCTATTTTGCCGGCATTGGCGGCAGCGGATTCTTTCTCGGCAACCCAAAGCTTGTCTCAGCCACGGACGACGAGGTGCCGCTCACGGCCCGCCTTTTCTCGGGGATAGAAAATGCCCGTGAAGCCATTGCCGACCACATCAGGGCCACGGTTGGCGGTGCCGAGGGTGAGATCGCGGCGGCGCTGATCGTCGGCGTGCGGGCCGGCATTCCCGATGAAATCAACGAGGCGATGCGACGCACCGGCATCTATCACATCATCTCCATTTCCGGACTGCATATGGCGCTCGTCGCCGGTACCATCATGGGGCTGCTGCGCGGCGCCTTCGCGCTGTTTCCGGACTTTTCCGCGCGTCGGCCGGTGAAGAAATATGCGGCCGCCGCGGCCCTTTTCTCGATCGCCGCCTATCTCGTCATTTCCGGCGTCGTCGTCGCGGCCGAACGCAGCTTCATCATGCTGGCGGTGATGCTGATTGCCGTGCTGTTCGATCGCGCGGCGCTGACCATGCGCAATCTTGCGATCTCGGCGATCGCCGTCATTGTGGTGTCGCCGCATGAGGTAGTCGGCCCAAGCTTCCAGATGTCGTTCGCCGCGACCGCGGCGCTGGTCGGCGCTTATGCCGGCTGGGCGGATCACCATGCGGGAAAGGCAAGACCGCCACCGCCAAAGCGATCCCTGCCGGGTTTTCTCACGCGAAAATTCCTGCTGGCGACGGGTGGGTTGGCGATGACATCCATCATCGCCGGCTGCGCCACGGCGCTGTTTGCCATCTGGCATTTCCAGCGTGTGTCGCCGCTCAGCCTGTTCGCCAATCTGGCCGTCATGCCGATCGTGTCACTGATTGTCATGCCTTTCGCTGTTCTCAGTTCGCTTGCGATGCCCTTTGGTGCCGACAGTCCCTTCCTTTACGTGATGGGCAAGGGCCTGACCGCAATGATCGCCATATCGGCGTGGATATCGGAGCGCTCCCCGGTCGATGCGGTCGGGGCTGATTTCGCAGCAATCCGTGCTGCTGGTGACCGTCGCCCTGGTCATCGCGACGATGGCGACGACCTGGCTGCGGCTCGCGGCAGTGCCATTCGCGCTTGCCGGCCTGCTGACAGTATCGGATACGCGCGCCCCGGATGTGCTGATTTCCGAAGATGCGCGTTTGGTGGCGCTGCCGATCGGCGGTGGAGAACTCGCGGTCAGCCGGGCTCGCCCGAACGAGTTCACCGTCGACAATTGGAAACGCGCGCTGGTGTCCGAAACCATCGTCGTGCCGGAGATGTTCGACAAGGCGGACTGGCAATTCGACATTGCCGATGCCGCCAATCTGCCGCCGGGAGCGCCGTTTTATTGCACGGATGGCGTCTGTCTTGCCCGGCACCCGTCAGGGGCGATCATCGCGCATGTCGAAGACCGCAAGGACACCTGGAAGGCTTGCGGTTTCGCCGATTTGATCGTCGTCAATGACGCGACAGGCTATGATTCCTGCCACAATCCGCTGGTTCTTGTCGTCACCAAACGGCAACTTGCCCGCAAGGGCAGTGCCGCCGTCTTCTTCGACCGCCAATCGGCGACAGGTCCGCCAATCATCAGCTTCGCGGTGGACGGGCCATATCGGCCCTGGCACGAGCAGCGAAAATTTTCGCGCGAGGCGAGGGGGCTGCCGCCCTATCAAAAACCCGAAAAGCCGGCCGTTCCTGCTCAGTAGCGCCGGATCAACCCGACAAGCTTGCCTTGCACCTTGACCCTGTCTGGCCCGAAAATGCGCGTCTCGTAGGCCGGGTTGGCGGCTTCAAGGGCGATCGAGGCGCCCTTGCGGCGGAACCGTTTCAGGGTTGCTTCCTCCTCGTCGACCAACGCCACGACGATCTCGCCCGGGCTCGCCGTGTCGGCGTTGCGGATGATGACCGTGTCGCCGTCGAAGATGCCGGCGTCGATCATCGAGTCGCCCTTGACCTCAAGTGCATAATGCTCGCCACCCATGATCATGTCCGGCGGTACCGAGATCGAATGTGTCTGATGCTGGATGGCATCGATCGGCACACCAGCGGCGATGCGACCCATCACCGGGATCGACACGGCGGAAACCGCATCGTCATTATTGCCGGCCGCGGGCAAGCGCGATGCCGCCGGCTTGATCTGGCGGCCAAGACCACCCTGGCCGAGGCTGCCCTGGATGACGCTTGGCGAGAATTTCTTTGCCGCGTTGAGGCCGGGTGCGATCGAATCCGGCAGCCGCAGCACTTCCAGCGCCCGCGCCCGGTTGGGCAGCCGGCGAATGAAGCCGCGTTCCTCCAGTGCCGTGATCAGGCGATGAATGCCTGACTTGGAGGCAAGATCGAGCGCCTCCTTCATCTCGTCGAAGGAAGGCGGAATGCCGCTTTCCTTGAGCCGTTCATGAATGAACATCAGCAGTTCATGTTGCTTGCGTGTCAGCATGGCGGCCCCCAAGGCATTGAACGACGGGTGTGAATCAGAATCGAAAAACAAACCCAGAACAAACACTATCTGTTCCAGTTGTGTTCCGCAACTGTTTAAAGTTTAATGAATTTGTTAACGCGTCTGAAATTATTTGGCCCCGGCAGCGGGCCGCGCTCGACCGCTTCCGCTCCCCGCAGGTTCATTGAAATCATTTTGGTTAATGGCCTGTGGCCTACCCCTGGATGCGGTTTGGCATCAGGCGTTTGAGAGGCGTCCACAGAGCGGATTTGTACGGTGTATCGATCCATTTCCGGCGGAACGAAACGAAATCAAAATGCCAACGGTCGCGGGTTCAGGCCGGCCACGGCCGCGTGGATCTGGACGCCGCGGCGACGTCATCCGGAAACCGCTTTCAGGCTGCCGGCGCGCGCGGTGTAGGTGTTGGCGCCGTTGTCTTCGCTGTGGACATAGACATGCAGCGTGTAGCCGATATGCGCCGTCATCAGCGCCTTTGCCCGCTCGACGTCGCGATCGAGCGCCGCTTCCATGATTGCGGTGTGATGCTCGATGGCGATCGCTTCGCGCAGCGCGTCCATAGCCTCGCCATAGCCGTCCTTGAGGCCGGCCGCCGCCCGCAATGTCGGCGCCAGGCCGAGAAACCGATGATGCCGACACAGCTGATCGGCGATCGTCGAGCGAAAGCGCAACAGCCAGTTCGACGTCGCCGCGCTCAGCAACGCCGCATGGAAGGCCTCGTGGCTCTCGTCCCATTTGTCGACGGCCGCATCGGAAGGGTCTTCGACCGCGGTCTTGCAGCGGGAGAGCCGGTAATGAGCGGTGACGACCGCGTCCTCCCATTCCCTGCCGCCGTTCGCGATCGATTCCAGGAACAGCGGCATTTCGACAACCATCCTTGCGCGCGCCAGGTCCTCGAGCTCGGCGCGCGACACGGGAGCGACGGCAAAGCCGCGATTGCTGATGGCGGTGACCAGGCGCTCGGCTTCAAGTCGGGACAAGGCTTCACGCAGCGGCGTCCAGCCGACGCCGTATGTGCCGCGCAGCGCGCTCAGCTTGAGCGGCGCGCCCGGCATGAGGCGGGTGGTCAGGATATCGCGCCGCAGCAGCTGATAGGCCGCCTCGGTCTTCGTGGAATTGTTCTGATCCTGCATCGCCATCCGTCCGTCATCGGCTTGCGAAAATTATATATGAAGCGGAGGTATGGCAAGAATTATATATAATGTTTGACACACGGCGGGCGACTGACCATGATCGCCGCAGTTGCCGTCCTGTGGGCGGCGCTGATCAAATCTGGGAGGAAATGATGTTGAAGTCGAAGTCCGCTTGGCTGTCGGGATTGGCCCTGGCAGGCGCATTAATGGTCAGCGCAGGCAGCGCCGCGGCCGATCAGATACGCATCGGCATCGCCAATTTCGGCGAGCATCCGCAGCTCAACGCCGCCATAGCGGGCTTCAAGAAGGCATTGACGGACAAAGGCTTTGTCGAGGGCAAGGACGTCGTCTACACCGAAAGCCATACCAATTTCGATGCATCTCTGGTGCCGCAGATGATCGCCAAGCTGCAGGCGGAGCAGCCCAAGCTGATCTACACCATCACCACGCCGGTCTCGCAGATCGCCAAGAAGGCGCTCGCCGGTTCCGGGATTCCGATCGTCTTTGCCGCGGTCACCGATCCGGTGGCGGCCAAGCTGGTGCCGTCGTGGGACGCCGGAGACGAAGGCATGACCGGCGCCAGCGATCTGCAGGATGTCGCCGCGGTGATGGCCTTCACCAAGAAACTGCTGCCGAACGCCAAGCGTTTTGGCGTGCCTTACAATCCAGGCGAGGCCAATGACGTTGCCCTGATCGAAAAGATCAAGGCGGCGGCACCCGCCGCCGGCTTTGAGGTCGTCGAAGTCGGTGTCGACAACGTCAATGACATTCAGCAGCGCATCGCTTCGCTCGCCGGCAAGGTCGACGTGATCTACGGTCCGGCCTCGAACCTGATCCAGCCGGCGATCGCCGCTGTCTCCGCGGCCGCCCGCCAGGCCGGTATCCCGGTCGTCAACTCTGATGACAGCGCGGTCCGCAACGGCACCGTGCCGGCGAGCTTCGCGGTCAATTACACGCAGGTCGGCATGAACGCCGGCAACATCGCCGCCGAAATCCTCAAGGGCAAGGATCCCAAGACGATCGCGCCGTCGCGCCCGGCCTACAAGGATCACATGGCAACGATTTCCCGCAAGGCGATGGCCGCGTTCGGCATCGAGATACCGGCTTCGATGGCCGATTGCGGCTGCATCGTCGACTGATATCGGGCTGCAAGGGGCGATGGCGTTGGCGCCGTCGCCCTTCCGGCCAGGGAGGAACGATGCTCGATATCCGATCCGCGCGCAAAGTATTCTACAAGGGGCAGGCCGACGAGAAGGTCGCGCTCGACGGCCTCAGCCTGTCATTGGCCACCGGCGAGTTCGGCATCGTCATCGGCTCCAACGGGGCCGGTAAGAGCAGCATGCTCAACGCTATTTCCGGAGCCCTCGTCCTGGATTCCGGCAAGATCCTGATCAACGGCGCCGACGTGACAGCCATGCCGGTGCACAAGCGCGCCACACGATTGGCGCGCGTCTTCCAGGATCCGATGCGTGGCACCGCCGCCAGCATGACCGTGGCGGAGAACATGCTGCTGGCCGATCTGCGCAGCCAAAAACGCACGCTGCGGCAAGGGCTGAACGCCACGCGGCTCGCGTCCTACAAGGAGCGCCTGTCGATATTGGGCCTCGGCCTCGAAAATCGTCTCGACACCCGTGTCGACCTGCTCTCGGGCGGGCAGCGGCAGTCGCTGTCGCTGATCATGGCAGTCGGCGGATCGCCGGACCTGCTGCTGCTCGACGAGCATACCGCGGCACTCGACCCGCGCACGGCCGAGATCGTCATGCAGGCGACGGTGCGTGCCGTCAACGCGCTGAAGCTGACCACGCTGATGGTGACCCACAACATGCAGCACGCCGTCGACTATGGCAGCCGGGTGATCATGCTCGACGCGGGCCGGGTCCTGCTGGAGGTCTCCGGCGAGGAGAAGGCGAGGGTCACGGTTATCGATCTGATCGGCCATTTTTCCATCAAGACCGACCGCATGTTGCTGGCGAGCTGATCACCATGGGCTTTATTCCGGACGTTCTGACGAGCTTTGTCGCGATCATGCCGGTGACCCTGGCGCAGAGCCTGATCCTGGCCTTTGTCGTGCTCGGCATCATGATCCCGTTCCGCATGCTGAACTTTCCCGATCTCACTAGCGAAGGCGCCTTTCCGCTGGGCGGCTGCGTCTGCGGCGTGCTGCTGGCTGCCGGGGTATCGCCGCTGACCTGCATCGTCGTCGCATTTGTGGCGGGCTTCGCGGCGGGTTGCTGCACCGCCTTCATCCATCTGCGCTTCCGCATCCACACGCTGCTGGCGGGCATCCTGATGATGACGATGCTCTACAGCATCAACCTGCGCATCATGGGCAAGTCCAACCTTTCGGTTTTCGGCTCGCCCACCGTGTTCGATTGGGTGCCGTTCGCGCGGCCGGGTTTTCCGGCCAGCAAGATCGTCGTCGCCGGCCTTCTCGCGCTCATCGCCTTTGCGGCGCTCTACATGTTCTTCAGAACCGAGAAGGGGACCGCCGTGCGCGCCGTCGGCGCCAATCCCGACATGGCCGAGGCGCAGGGCATCAATGTCTGGGCGGCGACCATAGGCGGTGTCGGGCTGGCAAGCGCGTTTTCGGCCTCGAGCGGCGCGTTGATGGTGCAGTCGCAGGGATTTGCCGACGTCAATATGGGGCTGGGCATCCTCATCAACGGCCTTGCCGCGCTGATGATCGGCGAGGCGGTCGTTGGCAAGCAGACGGTCTCGCGCCAGCTGCTGGCGCCCTTTGCCGGCGCGATCATCTACTACCAGCTGGTGTCGTTCTGCCTTGCCGCCGGCATGCCGCCTCCCGACCTGAAGCTTGCCACGGGCCTGTTCGTGCTCGCCATGCTTGCTCTGCCGAGCCTCAAGCGCAGCCGGGGACCAGCGCCCGCGCGCGAAGCGATCCGTGAATAACCAGGGAATGTCACACATCATGCGTGCAACGATCGATCTCGCCGCAGTCGAAGCCATGGATGCGGCGGATCCGCTGCGTGCCATGCGCGACCGCTTCATTTTGCCGGAAGGTGTGATCTACCTCGACGGCAACTCGCTGGGTGCCGCGGCGCCCGCCGTCTTCAACGAGCTGCAAAAGGCGGCGACGCAGGAATGGGCGCAGGATCTCATCCGCGCCTGGAACACCGCGGGCTGGTTCGACATGCCGGTCGCGCTCGGCGACCAACTCGGACGTCTGATCGGCGCCGAGGCCGGCCAGACGGTGGTCTGCGACACGACCTCGATCAACATCTACAAGGTGCTGCATGCAGCCCTTGGCATTCGGCCGAACCGCTCGGTCATCGTCGCTGAGGGCGACAGTTTCCCGACCGATCTCTACATGGCCGAAGGCGTGGCCTCGACGCGGCCGGGCACGGTGCTGCGGCTCGAAGGCGTCGACGCGCCCACCATCGAGGAGCTGATCGATGAGCGCGTCGGGGTCATCCTGGTCAACCACGTCAATTACAAAACCGGACAATTGCGCGACATGACCGCGCTGACGTGCAAGGCCCATCAGGTCGGTGCGCTGATCGTCTGGGATCTCTGCCATACGGCCGGCGCGTTGCCGGTCGAACTCGATGCTGCGAACGCCGATTTCGCCATTGGCTGCACCTACAAATATCTCAATGGCGGTCCGGGTGCGCCGGCGTTCATCTATGCAGCGAAGCGCCACCACGACGACGTCCATCAGCCGCTGAGCGGTTGGTGGGGCCATGCACGGCCCTTCGCTTTTGAACAAAGTTATGCGGCCGGCAGCGGCATCCGCCGGTTCCTGTGCGGCACGCAGCCGGTGCTGTCGATGCGGGCGCTGAAAGGGGCGCTCGATATCTGGGACGATGTCGACATGGCGGCGGTGCGCAAGAAGAGCATCGCGCTCACCGACCTGTTCATCCAGCTCGTCGAAGCCAGATGCGGCGCCTACGGCCTCGAACTCGAAGGTCCGCGCGACGGCAATGCGCGCGGCAGCCAGGTGTCGTTCCTCCACCCGCATGGCTACCGGGTGATGCGGGCCTTGATCGAGCGCGGTGTGATCGGCGATTTCCGCGCCCCGTCGACCATCCGCTTCGGCTTCACGCCGCTCTATGTCGGCTACAAGGACGTCTGGCAGGCGGTCGAGGTGCTCGAGGACATCCTGCGCACCGGCGCCTGGCAGGAAGCGCGTTTCGCGGTCAAGACGGCGGTGACTTGAGACCTCAGAGCCGCGTGCGGACCGTCCACAGTTCCGGAAACAGCACGACCTCAAGCATCTTCTTGAGATAGGACGCACCTGAGGTGCCGCCGGTGCCGCGCTTCAGGCCGATGATGCGCTCGACCGTGGTGACATGGTTGAAGCGCCAGCGGCGGAAATAGTCCTCGAAATCGACCAGCTTCTCGGCCAGCTCATAGAACATCCAGTAGCGCTGCGGATCGCGGTAGACGGTCTGCCAGGCGACCATGACCTCTTCGTTCTCGGTGCGGGTCTCACGCCAGTCGGTGCGCTTGGCATCGGCGCCGATGTCGAACCCGTTGCGCGCCAGAAGCAGCAGCGCTTCGTCGTAAAGCGATGGCTCGGCCAGGATGGCCTCCAGCTTGCCGGTGAGGTCCGGCCGGTGCTTGTGAGGTCCGAGCATTGCTAGGTTGCGGTTGCCAGCCATGAACTCGATGGCGCGGTATTGCCAGGACTGGAAGCCAGAGGATTGGCCGAGCGCGTCGCGGAACTCGGTGTATTCGCTTGGAGTCATCGTGCGCAGCACGTCCCAGGCGTTGTTCAACTGCTCGAAAATCCGGGCGACGCGCGACAGCATCTTGAAGCTCGGCTCGAGGCGGTCGGCGCGAATGGAGCGTATGGCGGCGCCAATCTCGTGCAAAGCAAGTTTCATCCAGAGCTCCGAGGTCTGGTGCTGGATGATGAACAGCATCTCGTCATGCGCCGACGACAGCGGCGTCTGTGCGTCGAGCACTTTTTCCAGATGCAGATAGTCGCTGTAGGACATGCGCTCCTTGAACGACATCTGCGCGCCTTCGGAGGCCGGATCGTAGGGCTCGCTCAATTGATTTTCTCCGTACGCAGCCGGAAGCGCTGGATCTTGCCGGTCTGGGTCTTGGGCAGGGCGGCGATGAATTTGACCGAGCGCGGATATTTGTAGGGCGCTATCGTTGCCTTGACGTGGTCCTGCAGGCGCTTGACGGTCAACGCATCGGGCGCCACGCCTTGCACCAGCACGACATGCGCCTCGACGATCTGACCGCGTTCGCCGTCATCGGCGCCTATGACCGCGCATTCGGCGACATCGGGATGCGACAGCAGTGCCGCTTCGACCTCTGGTCCGGCGATATTGTAGCCGGCGCTGACGATCATATCGTCGGAACGCGCGGCGAAGTGGAAGAAACCGTCCTCGTCCTGGGAAAAGGTGTCGCCGGTGAGGTTCCAGCCGTCGCGCACATACTCCTTCTGCCTGTCGTCGGCCATGTAGCGGCAGCCGGTTGGTCCGCGCACCGCCAGCCGTCCGGTCTCGCCGCGTGGCACCTCTTGCATCGCGTCGTCGACGATACGCGCTTCATAGCCGCCCACCGGCTTGCCGGTGGATGCAGGCTTCATGTCGCCAAAACGGTTGGAGATGAAGATGTGCAGCATTTCGGTGGCGCCGATGCCGTCGAGGATCGGCTTGCCGGTCTTCTCGGTCCATTCCTCGAAGACAGGAGCCGGCAAGGTCTCGCCGGCCGATACGGCGACACGCAGCGATGACAAATCGGCACCTTCATCCATGGCCTTCAGCATGGCGCGGTAGGCGGTAGGAGCCGTGAAGGAAATGGTCGCTTTGTAGGTCTCGATGATGTGGATCATGTTGGGCGGCGTCGCCTGTTCCAGCAGCGTCGCCGCCGCTCCAAAGCGCAGAGGGAAGATGGCAAGGCCGCCAAGGCCGAAGGTGAAGGCGAGCGGCGGCGAGCCGACAAAGATGTCGTCCGGCGTGACCTGGAGGATTTCGCGCGCATAGGCATCAGCGATGATCAGGAGATCGCGGTGGAAGTGCATCGTGGCCTTCGGCACGCCCGTCGTGCCGGAAGTGAAGCCGAGCAGGGCGACATCGTCGCGGCCGGTATTCACGGCGGTGAAGGTGACCGGCTTGTCGAGCGCGGCGCGGTCGAGCTCGGCATCGTGGTTGGCGGTGCCGTCGAAACCGATCACCTGCTTCAGGAAGGCGCTGTCCTTGGCGCAGGCGGTCATCTCGTCCATCAGCCTGGTGTCGCAAAGCGCGGTGGTGATCTCCGCCTTGTCGACGATCTTGGTAAGTTCGCTGGCGCGCAGCATCGGCATGGTGTTGACGACCACCGCGCCGACCTTGGTGGCGGCCAGCCAGCAAGCAACCATTGCGGGGTTGTTGGCGGAGCGGATCAGCACCCGGTTGCCCGGCTTGACGCCATAATTCTCGACCAGCGCGTGGGCCAGCCTGTTCGTCCAGTCAGACAGTTCCTTGTAGGTGCGGCGGCGGCCATTGCCGATCAGGGCGGTGTGATCGCCAAGACCCTTCTCGACCAGCCTGTCGGTCAATTCGACGCCGGCGTTAAGGCGTTCGGGATAGTCGAAGCCGTCGAGCAGGAAGTCCGGCCACTGATCCGGCGGCGGCAGATGTTCGCGCGTGAACGTGTCGATATGCGCTGAAGGCCCAAGCATGTCGCCGCCATCCCATTTGCTGCCTGGCCAGTGCGCGAAGCATCTGTCCGAGGTCGTGGATCTGAAGTTCCCGTCTTTTCGCGAGAGGCTTTGTGTCGCCAGTTACACCTGTTCGGCGACGCCACCGGAAGGGTGGACATTCGCAGGTTTGGACAGCACAGCGGACCTCCCATTGTCGACTGTTCTCGGGGCAGGATCGCACCAGTCGAAATTTGTTTCAAGCCTAAAATGTTTTTGCCCTGAAGCATTGACGCATGGCATGGTGGCGGCCATTGCTAGCGTCAAACGCATGCGTTTTTGGGGGAGGGTGCCGATGCCTAGACATCGCATTGCCGATTGGAACAACGCCTACGCCAATGGCGCGAACATCGCCGGCAGCGACCGTTGGCCGGCCGCGTGGGCGGAACCGGCGCAGGCCTTCCGGGACGCGCTGGCGGCAGAAGGCCGGGCACGGCTGGACATCGCCTATGGCGAGCGGCCGCGAAATCGCTTCGATCTTTTCCTTCCCGAGGCCGCGCCCCAGGGGCTCATCGTGTTCATCCATGGCGGTTATTGGCTGGAGTCCGACAAGAGCGACTGGTCGCATCTGGCCAAGGGCGCGGTCAGCAGCGGCTTTGCCGTGGCGATGCCGTCCTACACGCAGTGCCCGGACATACGCATCGCGGGCATCGTCCGTGAAGTCGGCGCGGCGATCGAAAAAGTGGCGGCAATGGTCGACGGACCGTTGATGCTGACCGGACATTCGGCCGGCGGACATCTCGCCAGCCGCATGGTGACCACATCGACGCCTCTGGCGGCCGATGTGGCAAAGCGCATCCGCCATGTCGTTTCGATCTCGGGCCTGCACGACCTTCGTCCGCTCATGCGCACCGGCATGAATGGCGCTTTGGCAATCGACGAAGCCGAAGCGCAGGCCGAGAGCCCCGCCCTGTTGCGGCCCTTGGATGGCACCCGCATCACCTGCTGGGCCGGCGGTGGCGAGCGTTCCGAGTTCCTGCGCCAGAATGCGCTGCTGGCCAATATCTGGACCGGTCTTGGCGCCACCACCATCTGCGTGGTCGAGCCCGACCGGCATCATTACGACATTGTCGATGGCCTCGCCGATCCGGCGCACGCGCTGACGCGAACCTTGATCTCGGAATAGGTGAGATCGTTTTTGTCCTGTTATCAGTGAATTATGGGATAATCCTTCAGCGCAGCATCAGCACGCTGCAAGAATCCCCGGCGGCGGATGCAGGGGCAAATGGCGCCCGCACGATCAGTCCATTGGCGTCGGCCAGCATCCTCAGCATGGACGAGTCCTGGATGCTGAACGGCGTCGCCACCAGCCCGCCATCGTCCTCCCTGACCACCGACCGCACATAGTCTTGGCGCAGGTCATTGGCCGGCATTGCGGCGCCCAGTCGGGCCGAACGGATGTCCTGACGATGATCACGGCCGCCGAGCCTCGCCAGAAGCGGCTTGAGGAACAATTGCGAGCAGACCAGGCTTGCGACCGGATTGCCGGGCAGGCCGATGCACCTGATGTCGCCGAGGCGTCCGAACATCAGCGGCTTGCCGGGGCGCATGGCGATCTTCCAGAATCCGAGCGTCATGCCTTCGCCGGTCAGCACGTCATGGATCAGGTCATGGTCGCCAACCGAGGCGCCGCCAAGCGTGACGATGACATCCGCACCGGCCGCGACCGCCTTTTTGACCAGCGCTGCGATGGCATCCTTGCGGTCGGCGGCAATGCCGAGATCGAGCGCGCGGGCGCCGACCGATTGCGCGGCAGCGGCGACGCCATAGGCGTTGGACGAGATGATCTGGTCCGGCCCGAGATCGCTGCCGGGCGGCAGCAACTCGTCGCCTGTGGCGATGATGGCGACCAGCGGCCGCCTTACCACACTCACTCTGGGATGGTTGGCCGATGCCGCCAGCGAGAGTGCCGCCGCATCGAGCAAACGACCTTTTTCCAGCAGGACGTCGCCCTTGGAAAAGTCGAGGCCGATGCGGCGTATGTTGCGCCATTCCGCAGTGGGCTCGATCACTTCGATCTCACCGCCGCCGAGATCCCTCACGTTTTCCTGGATGACGATGGTGTCGGCACCTTCAGGCAGCGGCGCACCGGTGAAGATACGCACGGCCTGGCGCTCGCCGACGGTGCCCTCAAAACCGCGCCCGGCCGGTGCCATGCCGATCACCGAAAGTTTCGATGGCACGGACGCCACTTCGGCCGCGCGCACCGCGTAACCATCCATGGCCGAAGCGTTGAAGGGCGGCTGAGTGCGAAGTGCCGCGACCTGTTCCGCCAGCACCCGATCGACCGCGTCGAACAGAGAAACGCTTTCGCTGGCCAGGGGGGCTGCACCATCCAGCAGGCGCTCAAGCGCCTCGGCCACCGGAACCAGCGCCATCAGGCGCCAGCCTTGTAGTCGCCGGACTTGCCGCCGGTCTTTTCCACCAGCTTGATGCCGGAAATGACCATGGCGCGGTCCACGGCCTTTGCCATGTCGTAGATGGTCAGGCAGGCGACCGATGCGGCGGTCAGCGCTTCCATCTCGACGCCGGTCTTGCCGGTGACACGCGCCAGCGCGGTGACTTTCAGGCCGGGCAGCGCGTGGTCGGGCTCGATGTCGACGGAAACCTTGGTCAGGAGCAGTGGATGGCAGAGGGGGATCAATTCATGCGTCTTCTTCGCCGCCATGATGCCGGCGATGCGGGCGGTGCCCAGCACATCGCCCTTCTTGGCGTTGCCGGCGAGGATGGTCTTCAGCGTCTCGGGCTGCATCGAGACGAACCCTTCGGCGATCGCCGTGCGCGTCGTCTCTTCCTTGTCGCCGACATCGACCATATTGGCCTCGCCTTGCGCGCCGAGATGGGTGAGGGCCGATGTCATCGTCAGACGGCCATAGAGCGACGTGCGTCCATTCGGACGCACAAAGTACGCTCTATCACTTTGAATCTATGCATCGTGCTCTCCGAAAATCGATTCCGATTTTCGGGCCGATGCATCCAGCGCCTTGCCCGTCAGCAGAAGGCGGGTGGCGGCGGTGACGTCCTGTTGCCGCATCAGGCTCTCGCCGACAAGGAAGGTGCCGATGTCCTTCTTCTGCAGCCTGAGGCAATCGTCATGTGTGAAGATACCGCTCTCACTGACCAGCAAGCGGTCGGCCGGCACCATCGTTGCCAGCCGCTCGGAGGTTTCGAGGCTGGTCTCGAATGTTCTCAGATTGCGGTTGTTTATGCCGATCAGCCGCGACGACAGCTTTAGCGCGCGCATCGTCTCGGCTTCATCATGCACCTCGATCAGCGCATCCATGCCGAGTTCAAATGCGGCCGCTTCCAATTCGCTCGCCAAGGCATCGTCGACGCTGGCCATGATGATCAGGATGGCATCCGCGCCCCAGGCGCGCGCCTCATAGACCTGGTAGGGATCGAACAGGAAATCCTTGCGCAGCGCGGGCAGGGAGACGGCTGCCCGCGCCTTGGTGAGGAATTCCGGCGCGCCCTGGAAGGACGGTGCATCGGTCAACACCGAAAGACAGGCGGCGCCGCCCTTCTCATAGGCCTGCGCCAGTGCCGGCGGATCGAAATCGGCACGAATCAGCCCTTTGGAAGGGCTCGCCTTCTTGATTTCGGCGATCAGGGCGAAGCGACCCGATCCGCGCTTCGCCTCGAGTGCTGCAAGAAAGCCGCGTGGTGCGTCGGCGTCCTTCGCCCGCGCCTTGATCTCGGCCAGCGGTTTCAGTGCCTTGGCGGCGGCGATCTCGTCGCGCTTGTAGGCCTCGATCTTGCGCAAAATGTCAGACACGGTTCACCCGTTCGAAATTTCGACCAAACGGTCGAGCACCTGCAGCGCCCGGCCGCTGTCGATGGCTTGTGCCGCGAGCGCGATGCCGTCGGCGAGCGTCGTCGCCTTGCCCGCGATTACCAGCCCGGCGCCGGCATTCATCAGCACGGTGTCGCGATAGGCGCCGGCAGCACCACCCAGCATGTCGCGCAAGGCCTTGGCATTGTAGGCGGCGTCACCGCCGCGCAGCTCGTCCTTGGTGTGGCGCTTCAGTCCAACCTCTTCCGGGGTCAGTGTGAAGCTGCGGATCTCACCGCCGATCAGTTCCGCCACCTGCGTCTCGCCGGTGGTGGTGATTTCGTCATAGCCGTCGCCATGAACGACCCAGGCATGCTCGGTGCCCAGCGCCTTCAATGTCTCGGCCACCGGCATGATCCATTCCGGCAGGAACACACCGACCATCTGCCTGACGACGCCAGCCGGATTGGAGAGGGGGCCGAGCAGGTTGAAGATGGTGCGGGTGCCGAGCTCGACGCGGGTCGGGCCGACATGCTTCATCGCCGGGTGGTGCGCGGGCGCGAACATGAAGCCGACGCCGGCTTCGTGGATGCAACGGCCGATCGTCTCCGGCGGAATGTCTATCTTGACCCCAAGCGCGATCAGGACATCGGCCGCGCCGGTCAGCGAGGACAGGCCGCGATTGCCGTGTTTGGCGACCGGCACGCCGGCGGCGGCGATAACGAAGGCCGAGCCCGTCGAAATGTTGACGCTGTGGGAATTGTCGCCGCCCGTGCCGACGATATCGATGGCACCCGCGGGCGCCTCGACGCGCAGCATCTTGGCCCGCATCGTGGCGACAGCGCCCGAAATCTCGCTGACCGTCTCACCGCGTACGCGCAGCGCCATCAGGAAGCCGCCGATCTGTCCGGGGGTCGCGTCGCCTGACATGATGATGTCGAAGGCCTCGCGCGCTTCCTCGAAGGAAAGCGCGGTGCCGGCCGCCACCTTGGCGATATGGGTTTTCAGCGCGCTCATCTTGTCGAGGCTTGGGCAACGGCGGCCTGGTCGATGCGGACGTCATACTGCGTCTGCAACTGCGCCACCAACTGGTCGAGCAGATCGTCCGACATGCCGGAAGTGAAGGATTTTTGCGCATCCTCCGGTACCGAGCTGGCATCGGCTCCGGCGGGCTCGAACACTTCGGCGACCTTGAACAGGATCTGCCCGTCGCCGGTGGGCGAGGGGATCAAGCCGGTGCCGCCTTCGCCGACGCCGAACATCACGGCAGCGCCTTCCTTGCCGAAATCGGCATCGTCGGCTTCGCGCCTCAGGCCGCGCTTGGTCTGCTTCTCCAGTTTGAGATCGCCGGCGATGACATCGAGCGTGGCACCAGCCTTGAGCCGCTTGTCGAGCTCGCTCGCCTTGGCGGCAAGGCGCTTGGTGGTCTCGGCTGCCGTCCAGTCGGCGACGACTTTCTGGCGGACCTCGTCAAGTGTGCGGTCGCGAGCCGGCGTGATCGAGGCGACTTCATAGAAGATGAAGCCGTTGTCGGCCGTGGTCAGCGCTTCGTTTTCGGTTTTGGGTTCGGCATCAAAGACCGCCTTGATCAGTGCAGGAGATTCCGGCAGGTCCTTGACGATGGAGCCGTCCGGCCTGAGGCCGCTGCGATCGATGGCATCGATGGTGACGTCCTTCAGCTTCAGCTTGGCGGCCGCGTCGGCCAGCGAACTGCCGGAGGCGCGGGTATCTTCGTAATTGTCGTGCACATCCAAAAGGATGCGGCTTGCCTCGCCCAGCGCCAGGTCCTTGCGGATCTGGTCGGACACTTCGGCGAGCGGCTTCACCACCTCGGGCTTGATCTCGGTGACGCGCAGCAGCACCGGACCGAAGGCGCCCTGAACGACCTGGCTGACTTCGTTGGCGTTGAGCGCGAAGGCGGCATCTGCAACCGCCTTGTCGGCGATCTTGTCCTTGGCCAACGTGCCAAGCAGCGTGTCGGCCGGGGTCTTGCCTTCGGCTGTCACCAGCTTTTCGAACGTGGCGCCGGCCTTGAGCGAATCGAGCGCGGCTTTGGCTGCGTCCGGTGTCTTGAACACAAGCTGCTCGATCGTGCGCATTTCGGGCGTCGTGTAGCGCGCCTTGTTCTTGTTGTAATCGTCATTGACCTGCTGGTCGGTGACGGCAGTCGGATCCATGATGTCCACCGGCTCGAGGCGGACATAGGAGAATTTGCGGTACTCAGGTGCGGCGTAGGTCTTCTTGTTGGCCTCGAAATAGGCCTGAAGCACGCTGTCGCTCGGTGCCTCGATGGGCTCGACGAGCTTCTTCGGCAACACCAGATAGTCGACGGTGCGGTCCTCGCCGCGATAGAGCGCAACGGCCTTGAAGAAAGCGTCCGGCGCCTTGAGGCCGTCCGAGACCGCCTCGACGATCTGCTGGCGCACCGCCACCTGGGCGCGATTCTTCAGATAATCCTCGGGCCGCATGCCGACCTGGCGCAGCATGTACTCGAATGTTCTCCTGTCGAACTCGCCGCCTGGACCCTTAAACGCCGGATCCTCGCGTGTCAGCTCGGCCAGCCGGTCCTTGGACAGGCCGAGGCCAAGCTTGCGGGCCTGTTCGTCGAGAACGGCGCCGGAGACAAGCTGAGCCAGGACCTGGTTGTCGATGCCGAGCGCCTTTGCCTGTTCGTGGGTGAGGCGCTGACCGAACTGCTGCGACATGACGGCAAGCTGGCGATCATAGGCGAGGCGGTATTCGTTGATCGATACCTTGGTGCCACCCGCTATTATCACCGAATCGTGGCCGGCAAAGCCGCCCATCAGCCGCCCGGAGATGCCCCAGGCGGCGAAACTGACCACCAGCAGCGAAAGCAATGTCTTCGCGACCCATGTACCCGCCGCGCTTCTCAATACACCAAGCATCGTTACTTCCGATTTATGCGCATTTTCGCATGCGCCGAGTCTGAAACAAGCGCAATAGCGCCCTTCCGGGCCACTGTCGATTGCTTTGTGGCCTGATTTTGGTAGTGAGGGCCAGAGCTTGATATCGCCCGGAGAAGCAGACCATGACGCCAGGAATTCGCCCGCTTGTCGCCGGCAACTGGAAAATGAACGGAACCAGCGCTTCGCTGAACGAGCTCAGGATGATCGGCAACGGTTTCATGAGCGGGCTCGACGCGGAGACCGAGGCCCTGGTCTGCGTTCCCGCGACGCTGCTCTCCCATGCCGCGGAGATTCTGTCGCGCACGCCGGTCCATGCCGGCGGCGAGGATTGCCACACCAAGGAAAGCGGCGCCTACACCGGCTGCATTTCGGCGGAGATGCTGAAGGACGCCGGCGCGAGCCATGTCATAGTCGGCCATTCCGAATGCCGCGAACAACGCGGCGAGGACGATGCGACGGTCCAGGCCAAGGCCGCCGCCGCATGGCGTGCCGGGCTCGTGGCCATCATTTGCATCGGCGAGACGCAGCAACAGCGTGAAGCGGGCGCCACGCTCGACGTGCTGTCGCGCCAGGTCGCCGGCTCGGTGCCGCCGAGTGCCACGCCATCCAACACCGTCATTGCCTATGAGCCGGTGTGGGCGATCGGCACGGGCCTGACGCCGACCGCGGCCGATGTGACCGAAGCGCATGCGCATATCCGCGAAAAGCTCTCGGAGAAACTTGGCGCCGCTGCCGCCAAGATGCGCATTCTCTACGGCGGCTCGGTCAAGCCGTCCAATGCGGTTGAACTGCTCGGCGTCAGGAATGTCGATGGCGCGCTGGTCGGCGGCGCCAGCCTGAAGGCGGCCGATTTTCTGGGTATCGCCGAGGCCTATCGCAGCATTTCAGGCTAAGTTTCACGACGAAGGATGGGGCTCATCCCGTCCAAATTCGTTGCAAAGGGCGCGTTGCTTCCCATATTCCGGCCACGGGCTTGGAAATGCCGTGAAAGCATTGTATTGAGCCGCCTCCAATTCACCGGTCGTGTCCGCGGCCGGGCAAGGCCTTGCCAGGATAAACTATGCAAACCGTACTGATCGTCATCCATCTCATGGTCGTGCTCGCCCTCGTCGGCGTGGTGCTGCTGCAACGCTCCGAAGGCGGCGGCCTTGGCATTGGAGGCGGATCGGGCTTCATGACGGCGCGCGGCGCCGCCAACGCGTTGACCCGGGCAACGGCCATCCTGGCGGCGGCTTTCTTCGTCACGTCGCTGACCTTGTCGATCATTGCCCGCTACGGCGAAAAGCCGATCGACATTCTCGATCGCGTCCCAGCGACCTCGGACGGCGCCGGCAAGGGCGTGCTCAACCAGTTGCCTGGCACGACGACCCCGGCACCGGCCGGCAGCACCACCCCGACGCCGCCGTCGGGCAATGGCGCGGCGACGACGCCTGCGCCGGCAGCTCCGGCCACCGCGCCCGCCTCTGGTGCAACGCCGCCGGCAAGCAACGGCACCACCAACACGGCGCCCGCGGCACCGCAGGTCCCGAACCAGTAACCTCATCTGGTCCAAACCGCGACCTGTGATCGTTTGAACACAGTCGCGGCAAATGCTGCGCGATCACGAAGATTCAACGGGCAGCAGCGTGGTCTCACGCTTGAGGCATCCGCGCTTATTCGACTATAGATTGCACGCGGCATTTTCGGTGTCCTTGGGGGACGCCGGGCGACGCCGTGGGCAACAAGCATTGAACGATCGGATCTTCGCCATGCAGCTTCGCAGCTTCATTTTCCTGGGACTTTGCGCCGTACTCGGCCTGAGTTCCCCGGCTTTCGCCGGCGTGCCGGCCAATTTGGCCGCCAATCAGTCGGTCGACAAAACCGACGCCATCAACGTCGCAGTCAAGAGCGATGCGGCGCAGTTGAAGGCTCTCAAGAAGAAGAAAAGCCCAACACCGGACGATCTCGCCCAGATCAAGAAAATCGAGGCCAAGATCGCCGCCGACAAGGAAGACGCCAAGACCAAGGCGCTCGAAGCCAGGAAGCTGGCGTTGCGCGAGGCGGCCAAGGCCAAGGCCGACGCCGAACGGCAGGCCTTCCTGGCTAAGAAGGGAAAGAGCGCTTCTACAACGGCCGAAGTGGCTGACGCCAAGCCGGCCAAGAAGACCACAAAGGTCATCGAGCCGATCGAACCGATCACACCAATCCAGTCAGCCGAGCCGCTTCCGGCAGAAGCGATGAATGTCGCTCTGACCGGCAACAATGGTGAGCTTCGTAGCGAGGTCATCGGCCAGAAGCAGCCGAGCCGCGGCCTGTTCGCCGGCCTGTTCGGCGGCACCTCTTCCGGCTCGTCGATCAGCTATCTGCCCGAGACGCGGGCTCTCGACCGGGCTCTCGCCCAGAAGGACGCCAAGAAGCCGTTCAAGGTGAAGCCGGAATTCGTGCCGCAGGACGTGGAATTCACCGGCTATGAGCCGGGCACCATCGTCATCGACACCAGCGCGCGCCGGCTCTATCTCGTCGAATCGTTTTCGACCGCGCGTCGCTACGCGATCGCGGTCGGCCGTGAAGGCCTGCAGTTCAAGGGTACGGTCGCGGTGGGCGACAAGCAGGAATGGCCGCGCTGGATCCCGACGCTCGACATGCAGAAGCGCGAGCCCAAGCACTACGGGCAGTACAAGGACGGCATGCCCGGCGGCGGCCAAAACCCGCTCGGCGCCCGCGCCATCTACCTCTATGACGGCAAGAAGGACACGCATCTGCGCATCCACGGCACCATCGCGCCGCAGTCGATCGGAACCAGCGCTTCCAATGGCTGCTTCCGCATGATCAACGAGCACGTCATGGATCTCTACAGCCGCGTCAGGGTCGGCACCAAAGTCGTCATCATCTGACGTTTCCGCCATCCTGCCGAAAGGGCCGGCTCAGCCGGCCCTTTTGTTTTGCCTCGCTCACGACAAGCCTGTCCGGTCGTGATCCCCGGACAAACGAAAACCGTTTGTTCGAGAAAACCGGGTTCCACACTTCGGGATCATGGTCCGACGCCTTCTTGGGAAAAAACCTTCGCGGTGGTTTTTTCTCTGGCGGAATCAATCCAGCCGCGTTAAGCGATGACTCCCATGGCGCGATATGTATTCATCACAGGCGGCGTGGTTTCCTCACTTGGAAAAGGCATAGCCGCAGCGGCCCTTGGGGCTCTCCTGCAGGCGCGAGGCTATCGCGCACGCATCAAAAAACTCGACCCGTATCTCAATGTCGATCCCGGCACGATGTCGCCGTACCAGCATGGCGAGGTGTTCGTCACCGATGACGGTGCGGAGACCGATCTTGACCTTGGTCACTACGAGCGCTTCACCGGCCGCTCGGCCAATCAACAGGACAACATCACCACCGGCCGCATCTACAAGAACATCATCGAGCGCGAGCGGCGCGGCGACTATCTCGGTGCCACCGTGCAGGTCATTCCGCACGTCACCGACGAGATCAAGAATTTCGTCCTCAACGGCAATGACGACTATGATTTCGTGCTGTGCGAGATCGGCGGCACGGTCGGCGACATCGAGGCGATGCCGTTCCTCGAGGCGATCCGTCAGCTCGGCAACGACCTGCCGCGCAACAATGCCGTCTACGTGCATCTGACCTTGATGCCCTACATTCCGACGGCGGGTGAGCTGAAGACCAAGCCGACCCAGCATTCGGTCAAGGAACTGCGCGGCATCGGCATCGCGCCCGACATCCTTCTGGTTCGCGCCGACCGCGCCATTCCCAAGGAAGAGCGCAGAAAACTGTCGCTGTTCTGCAATGTCCGGGAAAGTGCCGTCATCCAGGCGCTCGACGTGCCGCACATCTACGACGTGCCGATGGCCTACCACAAGGAAGGGCTCGATTCGGAAGTGCTGGCCGCCTTTGGCATCGACCCTGCGCCGAAGCCGCGCATGGAGCCCTGGCAGAAGGTGTCGGACCGCATCCACAGCCCGGAAGGCGAGGTGACCATCGCCATCGTCGGGAAATACACTGGACTCAAGGACGCCTACAAATCGCTGATCGAAGCGCTTTCGCATGGCGGCCTGGCCAATCACGTCAAGGTCAAGCTCGACTGGATCGAATCGGAGATCTTCGAGAAGGAGGATCCGACGCCTTGGCTGGAAAAGGTGCATGGCATCCTGGTTCCCGGCGGCTTTGGCGAACGCGGCTCCGAAGGCAAGATCCTGGCGGCGAAATTCGCGCGCGAGCGCAAGGTGCCGTATTTCGGCATCTGCTTCGGCATGCAGATGGCCTGCATCGAGGCGGCGCGGTCGCTGGCGGGCGTCGAGCATGCCTCCTCGACCGAGTTCGGCCCGACCAACGAGCCCGTCGTCGGCCTGATGACCGAATGGCTGAAGGGCAACATGCTTGAGAAGCGGCGGGAAACCGGCGATCTCGGCGGCACGATGCGTCTCGGCGCCTATCAGGCCGACCTCGCCAAGGGCTCCAAGATCGCCGAGATCTATGGTGACACGCAGATTTCCGAACGCCACCGCCACCGCTACGAGGTCAATATCGACTACAAGGAGCGGCTAGAGGATTGCGGCCTGGTGTTTGCCGGCATGTCGCCAGACGGCGTGCTGCCGGAGACGGTCGAATATCCCGACCATCCCTGGTTCATCGGCGTCCAGTATCACCCTGAGCTGAAGAGCCGGCCGCTCGATCCGCATCCGCTGTTCGCCAGCTTCATCGAGGCTGCCGTGGAACAGTCTCGCCTGGTGTAGGCACCCGCCAGGCGGAGCCTCTCATGCAGACCTATGTCGCGCTCCTCTACAGCATCATCCTGGGTGAGGGGCGCCGGGTCGTCATGGCGGACCTCAAGGCGATGGCGGAAGGCCTCGGCTTGAGGAATGTTCGCACGCTGGTGGCGACGGGAAATCTGGTCTTCGAGGCTGAGAGGACCGCGACTGCCGCGCTTGAGAAGCGGCTGGAGGCCGCCTTCGAAACGGCCTTTGACCGCCACGTCGACATCATTGTCCGTGGCGCTGGAGATTGGCAGAAACTCGCGTCGCGCAATCCATTCCCAACCGAATCGGAGGAAGCCGGGGATCAGGTCGCGGTGCGTGTGATGCGCAAGCCTGTGGCCGAAGATGTCCTGTCGGGGCTTCAGGCCTATGCCGCCGAGGACGAGAAGGTGCTCCTGATCGGCGGCGACATATGGCTTGTGTTTTCGCGCGAACGGCCAAGCTCGCGGCTGCTTGCGGCCGCCAATCACAAGCGCCTGGGCATAGGCACGTCGCGCAACTGGAACACGGTGCGCAAATTGGCGGAGATGGTTGGCAGTAGGGAATAGGGAATCTGTTTGTGTATTCCCTAGCCCCTACTGCCTACTGCATCACTTTCAGGCTTTCGCTATCTTGGCGCCCGCACCCACGGCGGCGGTGCGCAGCACGTAATAGATGATGCCGGCAATCGCCACGCCGAAGAACCAGCCATAGACGCCCCACCAGGACGGCAGCCAGTTGGTGAAGTTCGGCAATATCGACGAGAAGACGGCACCGATGCCGGCCGCGATGAAGGCATTGACGTGCCAGCCGCCCTGGAAGCGGAACTCGCCGTCCTCGCGATACAGCGCCTCGACGTCGACCTCGCCTTTGCGGATCAGGTAATAGTCGACCATCATGACGCCGAAGATCGGCCCCATCGTCGCGCCGATGATGCCGACGAAATGCGCCGCACTGCCTTCCCACGGCGCGAATGGATAGAGCACAAGTGCGATGAGTGCTGCGATGTAGCCGCCCTTCTTGAAGTCGATCTGACGCGGGAAGACGTTGGAGAAGTCGAAGGCTGGCGAGACGAAGTTGGCGACGACGTTGATGCCGAGCGTGGCAACCGCGAAGGTCAGGGCCGCGAGTGCCGCCAGGAACCAGCTGTCGAACTTGGCCGAGATCTGGTCGGGATGCAGCAGCACTTCGTGGTAGACGTCATAGGCGGCAATGGTGGTGACGCCGGCGACCAGCGAGAACAGGATGAGGTTGACCGGAAGGCCCCAGATGTTGCCTTTGCGCAGCGCCGCCTTGTCCGGCGCGTAGCGGGCGAAGTCGCAGAAATTGAGATAGAGCGCCGAGAAATAGGTCACCCAGATCGCCGCGACCCCGAAGAGCGTCGTCCACGATCCGGGATCGCCCGGAATCCCGGCATCGGCGGTCTTTTCGCGCAGCACGTCCATCGGAATATCGCTGGTAAAGGCGAAGCTCCCTGATTTGACGCAGAGATAGATGGCCAGGAGCAGCATCATCACCCAGACGGCAGGCCCCGCCCAATCCTGGAAGCGGCGCACTGTTTCCATGCCCTTCTGGATGATCAGCAGTTGCAGCGCCCAGATGATGACGAAGCAGATCACTTCCAGCGTGGAATGGCCGAGAAGATGCGAGGTCTTGTTGAATTCGTCGAACCATTGCAGGCGAGTGAGCAATGCCACGATGGCGCCGGAGGCGGCGGCCGTTTGCGCGCCGTACCAGAAGCAGGCGACGATGGCGCGCACCAAGGCCGGTATGTTGGCACCCCAGATGCCGAAGGAGGCGCGGGCGAGCACGGGGTAGGGCACGCCAGTCTTGACGCCGGCATAACCGACCATGTTCATCAGCGCGTAGATGATCAGCGAGCCGATGCCGATAGCAATGATGAAATTGACGAAGCCGCCGCAGAACAGGAACAGGCTGGCGGCGAGATAATAGCCCCACAGGCTGTGAACGTCCGATGTCCAGACGTTGAAGATCGAGAATGGTCCCCAGTTTCGAACTTTGGCCGGAGCGAGATCCTCGTTGTACAGATCAGGCGATGCGCCTTGTATGGTCACTGCAATGTCCTCCCCTTGATTGGCCACGCGCCTCCACGCGATAGCTGTGCAGGTTAAGCCTGACGCTGGGGAACCGACAAGCAATCCATTTGCCGGCTTTGGCCTTAAAGATATTCAATGCGAACGGCGATTATCGAGGGGTCGCAATGGTGGGCCGCTGTTGGATACCAACAGTTCTGGTGATTCGAATTCGGGCGCTGCTTCTCCACCTAGGCGATGTCCATGACCCGCTTGTGGTCCTCGACTTCCGACAACAGCCAGTCCTGAAACAGGCCGGTGCCCGGCTTGTTGCCGATGCTGCGGCGCTGATGCAGGTAGATGCCGGCCGGATAGGTATGGCGGGCCTGAAACGGCGCGACAAGTTTGCCTTGCTGCAGCAGATCCTGCGCCATCATCGTATCGGCGAGCGCAATTCCGGCGCCATTGATTGCCTCGCGCATGATGAGCGTACAGTCATCCAGCGTCGTGCTGGATTTCGGCGTCGTGTCCAAAACGCCTTCCTGCTCCAGCCAACGCTTCCATCTCATGCTCTCGCATTCGTGGATAAGATGATGGTTGACCAGATCGGCGGGCGATCGCAGCGGCACGGGCCCATCGAGCAATGAGGGCGCACAGACCGGCGTCAGAACCAGCGGGATCAAAAGCGTCAGGGCCGGGCCGGCCTTGTAGACGAACTCGTCGACAATGGCCAAATCGAAGTTGGCGCGCTTGCCTGACGTCGAGATCTCCAGCTCCACGGTCGGATGCAGCTTGCGAAAGTTCGGCAACCGGTCCGCCAGCCAAAGGTTCAGGACCGCCGGGACGCACAAGACCCGGACGCGTTGGGTCCTGCCGTGGCTTGGGCCATCGGCGAGGCTGACGTCGTCGGTGGCGCGCCAGATGGCCTCGAACGCTTCGGAGAGGCTGCGCGCATAGTAGGAGCCCCTGATGGTCGGTGTTATCTGGCGAAAGCCGCGTTCGAACAGATCCTGGCCGAGATTTCTTTCGAGCGCACGGATATGGCGGCTGATGGCCGAGGGTGTCAGGTGCAGCTCTTCGGCCGCATCCTTGATGCTGCCGAGACGTGCGGCGGCCTCGAAAGCGCGCATGCCATTGAGTGAAGGTAGGGCCATTGGCCGATCATGAATTGTCAGTTGAGTTTTTGTCAATCGACTTGGGCGAAATTGGCGTTTGATCGCCTGGCCTGTCGGCGCTACCCAAAAGGCAAGAGCGACTAAGTCGCCATCAGAAAACGATTTTTTGGGGCCTCCGGCACCATTCCACCAAGGGCAGAGACCGGCAACAGGTTTAGCCATTGGCGGGCGAAGCGATGCACGCTGAGCCGAGGCCGGAGTCGTCAGCAAATGGGAGAATGCCAGTCTATGCCTCAATCGCCAGTACCGGTCTTTGAAACGGCGGACGGAATTTCCTCGGAAACCGCTGTCGTCGTGATCTTGCGAACCGCCCAGACAGGCTTTGGCCCGCGGGCAGCGGCACTGGACGCCGAGATGAGCGGGATCCTGTCGCGTGCCTGCTCCGACCCGGCCACCTTGGCCGAATCCGGCACGTGCATCGATCTCATCGCCCCCCAGGGCGTGTCGGCCCGGCGCGTGATCGTCCTGGCCCTTGGCAAGGCCGAGGCCGTAACCGCCCTGTCACTGGCGCGCGCCGGCGGTTTGCTTGCCGCGCATCTGGAAGGCAAGTGCGAGTGCGCCGCGACGCTTGTCCTCGACCCCATTGACGGCATTGACCTGCCCGCAGCCGAGATCCTGGCGCGCGTCGCGCTGGGCATGCGGCTGCGGCGCTATCGTTTCGACATGCGCAACCGGCGCCAGGGGGCGGGAGCGGACCGGACCTTGCGGGTACAGCTGGTCGGAGCAAGCCGCGCGGATCTGACCCCGGCACTGGCGCGGATCAATGCCATCGCGGACGGTGTCGAATATGCGCGCACGCTGGTCAATCTGCCGCCGAACCATCTCCACCCCGACAATTTCCACGATCATCTGGAGCCGCTGCGCGAAGCCGGCATCGACGTCGAGATACTCGATCCATCGCGGCTGAAGGAGCTCGGCATGAACGCGATCCTGGCCGTGGGTTCCGGGTCGGTGCGGCCGCCGCGCGTCGCGGTGCTGCGCTATCGCGGCAAGGGCGCTCCTTCCCAACCGATGGCTTTCGTCGGCAAGGGCGTGTGTTTTGACTCCGGCGGCCTCTGCATCAAGCGCGGCGAGCAGATGTTCGACATGAAGGCCGATATGGGCGGCGCGGCCGCCGTGGTCGGCCTGCTGATCGCGCTTGCCCGGCAAGGCAGCCCGGTGCATGCCGTCGGCGTTCTCGGCATTGCCGAGAACATGCCGTCCGGCACCGCGCTCAAGCCGCGCGACATCGTCACCACGGCGTCAGGACAGACGGTCGAGGTGTTCGACACGGACGCGGAAGGGCGCCTGATCCTGGCCGATTGTCTCTATTATGCCGCCTCGCGCTTCAACCCGTCGGTGATCGTCGATCTGGCGACGCTGACCTATTCGGTGATGCGCGGCCTGGGATCGGTCTTTGCAGGTCTTTTCAGCACCGACGATGCTATCGCGTCGCAGATGATCGCTGCGGGGGAAACGGTTGGCGAGCGGTTCTGGCAACTGCCGCTCGACAAGGCCTATGACGAAGGCCTGCAATCGCCCTTCGCTGACATCCGGCACCACGCCAAGGACATGGAAGACGGTGACGCGCCTTACGCGGCGGCGTTCCTGCGCCATTTCACCGAGGATCGTCCCTGGGTGCATCTCGACATCGCCGGCAAGGAAATGGCCGACGCGGACCGTCCGCTCGGCCGCGAAGGCGCCACGGCGTTCGGCGTGCAGATGCTGGAAGAGTGGGTGCAGACCAGGCTGAACTAGGCGCCTGCTGTCGGGGACAGAAACGAAATGCGTTCAAACGTGATGGGAACCGGGATGTCGTCAGAGGTCGCTAGCAAAGAGGGACGAGCCGCGTTCGGCAGTTACGAGACCTGGTATCGTATTTCTGGCGATCTCGATGCCGACAAGCCCCCGGTGGTGATCCTGCATGGCGGGCCGGGCGCCGCCCACAACTACGTCGATGCCTACAAGCATCTCGCCCGACGGGACCGCGCCGTCATCCACTACGACCAGTTGGGTTGCGGCAATTCCACTTTGCTGCCGGAGAAAGGCGCCGATTTCTGGACGCCACGGCTTTTCATCGACGAGCTGGAAAATCTCGTCGATCATCTCGGCATCCGCGCAGGCTTCCATGTGTTAGGTCAGAGCTGGGGCGGCATGCTGGGCGCCGAGTATGGGGTAACGCGGCCGAATGGCCTGAAGTCGCTGACCATCGCCAACTCGCCGGCTTCGATGAAGCTTTGGGTCGAAGAGGCCAACCGGTTGCGCGCCGACCTCCCCGGGGACGTGCAGGAGACACTGACCCGGCACGAGCAGGCCGGCACGACGGAAGATCCGGCCTACCAGGCAGCGACGATGGTGTTCTACGAGCGGCATGTCTGCCGGGTCGTGCCTTTCCCACCGGAGGTGACGGAGACCTTCGACCAGGTCGTGCGCAACCCCACTGTCTATCATCTGATGAACGGGCCGAACGAGTTCCATGTCATCGGAACGCTGAAGAACTGGAGCATCATCGATCGGCTGCAGGCCGTCGATGTTCCGACACTGATCATCTCCGGACGCTACGACGAGGCCACGCCCGCGACCGTGCAGCCCTTCAAGGACGGCATCAAGGGATCGCGCTGGGAGATATTCGAGCATTCCAGCCACATGCCGCATGTCGAAGAGCAGGACGCGTGCATGCGGGTGGTGGGCGACTTCCTGGACGACAACGACAACTGAGAAAAGGGGAACCAAGACATGAAGAAACTGCTTTTGGCCGCATCAGCCGCGGCACTGCTGGCCGGCACGTGGCTCGCTCCGGCACAGGCTGAATATCTCAAGGAGCACCGAGGTGGCACCATCCGCCTTCTGGCCCGCTCCGCGGCGGGAACGCTCGATCCGCACATCAACTATACCGACCAGGGCTGGCAGATGTACCAGCCGATCTATGACGGCCTGGTGGCCTTCCGCAAGGCCGAGGGCATGGACGGCTTCACCATCGTCCCCGATCTGGCCGAGGCGCTGCCGCAGGTCAGCAATGACGGCAAGACCTTCACCTTCAAGCTGCGCAAGGGCATCAAGTTCTCCAACGGCCAGGATATGGGCGTCAAGGACGTCGTCGCCTCCTTCCAGCGCATCTTCAAGGTTTCCGGGCCGACTTCCGGCACCTTCTATGCCGGCATTGTCGGCGCCGACAAATGCCTGGCCGATACCAAGAACTGCACGCTGGACGGCGGTGTCGTCGGCGATGAAGCGGCCGGTACCATCACCCTCAATCTCACCAAGCCCGACGCAGAGATACTCTACAAGCTTGCCTTGCCGCATGCCGTGGTGTTGCCGGCGGATACGCCCGCCGAAGACATGGGCTCCAAGCCCATTCCCAGCACCGGCGCCTACATGATCTCCGCCTTCGACCCCAACAAGGGCATGACGGTGTCGCGCAACCCGAACTTCAAGCAGTGGAGCGAGGAAGCGCAACCTGACGGCTACCCGGATGTCGTCCAGTATGATTTCGGCCTGTCCGAGGAAGCGGCCGTGACGGCGATCCAGAACGGCGAAGCGGACTGGATGTTCGATGCGCTGCCGAGCGACCGCCTGGGCGAACTTGGCAGCAAGTCCATGGACCAGCTGCACATCTCGCCGCTTTCGGCGTGGTGGTATGCACCCCTGAACAACCGTCTCGCGCCGTTCGACAATGAAAAGGCGCGCCAGGCCGTTGCCTATGCGATCGATCGCAACACGCTGGTCAAGCTGTTCGGTGGCAAGGTGCTAGCCTCGCCGGTCTGTCAGATCCTGCCGCCGGACTTCCCCGGCCATGAGGACTATTGCCCCTTCACCAAGAACCCCGGTGCCAAATGGTCGGCGCCGGATCTCGACAAGGCAAAGCAACTCGTTGAGGAATCGGGCACCAAGGGCCAGAAGGTGACCATTATCGTCGAGGACACCGCCATTTCGCGGTCGATCGGCGTCTACCTGCAGAGCGTGCTGACCACCATCGGCTATGTCGCCGACGTCAAGCCGATCTCGTCCAACATCCAGTTCACCTACATCCAGAACACCAACAACAAGGTGCAGATGTCGGTCACCCAATGGTACAAGGACTATCCTGCGGCTTCCGACTTCCTGAACATCCTGTTCAGCTGCGCCTCCTTCCGTGAAGGTTCGGATGCCTCGATCAACATCGCCGGCTTCTGCGACAAGGACATCGACGCCAAGATGCAAAAGGCGCTGGATCTCGGCGTGACCGACCAGAAGGCCGCAGACAAAATGTGGGCCGAAATCGACAAGCAGGTCACGGACAAGGCGCCGGCAGTCGGTCTCTTCACGCCGAAGCGGCTTGACTTCGTCAGCAAACGGGTTGGCAATTTCAAGTTCAACCGGCAGTTCAACTGGATGATCACCCAGTCCTGGGTGCAGTAACGAACTGCGGAGGGCACGTCCGTGTCGAACCAAGCCGTCGCCATGCCGCGCAAGACGCGAGGGCCCTGGGCCGTCGCGTTTGCGAAGCTGGCAAGGGACAGGGCTGCCATGGCATCCCTGGCCGTGTTCCTCCTCATCGTGCTGGCCTGCCTCAGCGCGCCTCTCTACGCGAAGTGGGCCGGCGTGGACCCCTTCGCCTCGACGCTCGACGCCGTCATCCAGATCGACGGCGCCGACGTTCCGGTGATGGAACAATCGACCGAGGGGCTGGGGCTCGGCTACACGCCGCTCGGTCCGACCTGGCGGCTCGGCAATTATTTCCTCGGCGCCGACAGCCAGGGGCGCGATGTCATGGCCCGAATGCTCTATGGCGGGCTGAGCTCGCTGCTGATCTCCGGTGCGGCCACCATCTTCACCCTGATCATCGGCACGGCGGCGGGATTGATCGCAGGCTATTTCGGCGGCATCACAGATACGGTGCTGTCGCGCCTGCTGGATGTCCTGTGGGCCTTCCCGATCTATCTGCTGGCGATTTCGCTTTCCATCGTCACCATCGCGCAAGGCATCAGGATCGGGCCGATCGATATCGAGTCCGGCAGCCTATGGTTGCCGGTCATCATCATCGGCATCGTCTATGTGCCCTATGTGGCGCGTCCGATACGCGGGCAGGTGCTGTCACTGCGCCACAGCGAATTTGTGCTGGCCGCGATCAATCTCGGCGTGCCGGGATGGCGCATCCTGTGGCGCGATATCCTGCCCAACATCACCACCACGCTCATCGTCTTCGTACCGTTGATGATGGCGCTGAACATGCTGACGGAATCTGCACTTTCCTTCCTGTCGATCGGCGTGCAGCCGCCCGCCGCGAGTTGGGGCACCATCATCCAGGACGGGCAGGCGCTGCTCTACACCAGGCCGCTGGTGGCGCTGGTGCCGGGCCTGGCCATCGCGGTGTCCGTCATGGCGCTCAATGTCTTCGGCGACGGCCTGCGCGACGCGCTCGACCCGCGCTCCAAGGTTCGGTTGGGGCGCGACTGATGATCTATGCCATCCTGCGCCGTTTCGGTCAGATGCTGTTCGTGATGTTCGGTATCTCGGTCATCGTCTTCCTGATCTTCTTCGCGACGCCGGGCGCCGACCCGGCGGCGCGCATCGCCGGGCGCAATGCAACAGCCGAAGTGCTGGAAGCGGTGCGCCACAATTTCGGCTTCGACCGGCCGCTCTACGTGCAATATGTGAAGATGATGGAGAAGATCTTCGTCACCGGCGACCTGACCTCCTTCGTCAATCGCGGCTGGAAGGTGGTGCCGGCGGTGATGGATTCGATCCCCGTCACGCTCTCGCTGGTGTTCGGGGCGGCGATCCTTTGGGTGGTTGTCTCCATCATCATCGGCATCGTTGCCGCCGCCACCCGCGACAGCTGGCTGGACAAGCTGTTGATGGCTTTGGGCCTGCTCGGCATCTCCATGCCGGTCTACTGGCTGGGCGAGGTGATGAACCTGATCACTCAGAGCCGCTACCACGACAGCTGGGCATTCTCATGGGTCCCGCCGCTTGGCTACAAGAATTTCTCCGACGATCCCAAAGGCTGGTTCCTGACCCTGATCATACCCTGGATCACGTTGGCCATTCTCTACATAGGCATTTACGGGCGCGTGCTGCGCGCCGCCATCATCGAATCCTTGCAGGAAGATTTTATCCGCACGGCCCGGGCCAAGGGCCTGTCGGAGACGCGCATCCTGCTGCGCCACGCCTTGCGCACATCGCTCATCGCGTTCGTCACCTTGTTCGGCCTGGACTTCGGCGCGCTGGTGGGCGGCTCGGCGCTGCTGACCGAGGTGGTGTTCGGGCTGCACGGCATCGGCAAGCTCACTTATGACGCGCTGCAGAATCTCGACCTGCCGATGATCATGGCAACGGTGATGTATGCGTCCATGTTCGTGGTCATCGCCAATGCGGTCGTCGATTTCGTCTACATCCTTCTCGATCCGCGCCTGAGGACATCATGATACTGTCGGTGCGCGACCTCAAAGTATCCTTCCGCACCAATGACGGTCTGGTGCGGGCGATCGATGGCGTTTCCTTCGATCTCGAGGAAAGCGAGATCCTCGGCGTCGTCGGCGAATCCGGGTCCGGCAAGACGGTGTCGCTGCTGGCGGTGATGGGCCTCATCACCGATCCGAACGCCAGCATCGAAGGCTCGATCCGCTACAAGGGCCGTGAATTGGTGGGGCTGCCGGCGCGGGAGCTGAGGCGGCTGCGCGGCAACGAGATCGCGATGATCTTCCAGGATCCGATGACGGCGCTGACGCCGGTCTACACGATCGGCTGGCAGATCGCCGAACAGATCCGCGCGCACCAAAATATCAGCAAAGCCAAGGCGATGGTGCGCGTCGAAGAACTGCTGGCCGAGGTGAATTTTCCCAATCCGCACGAGGCGATGTCGCGCTACCCGCACCAGCTTTCCGGCGGCATGCGGCAGCGCGCGGTGATCGCGATGGCCTTGTCCTGCAATCCGGCGCTGCTGGTGGCGGACGAGCCGACCACGGCGCTCGACGTCACGGTGCAGGCCGGCATTCTCGACCTCGTGCGCAAGCTGCGCGCGACGCACAAATCGGCTGTGGTCTTCATCACGCACGACATGGGCGTGGTCTCCGAACTCGCCGACCGGGTGATGGTCATGTATGCCGGCCGCGTGGTGGAACGTGGCAGCCGCATGGAACTGTTTTCCGACCCACGACATCCCTATACGCGTGCGCTGCTGGGTTCGATCCCGCCGCTGACCGGTGAAAAGCCGCGCCGCCTGCCGGCCATTCCCGGTTCGCCGCCATCGCTGCTCCGATTGCCGCAGGGCTGCGCCTTCGGCCCGCGATGCCCGGTGCACTACGAGCCCTGCGTGACCGACAGGCCAGAGCTTGGCATCGGCACTCACGCCGCGGCGTGCTTCCGGGTGGCGCAGGCATGAGCGGACCGATGACCGACAGCCCAATCCTCGAAACGCGTTCACTCGGCAAGCGCTTCTCGATCGGCACCCGTTTCTCCGCCGAAGGCAAGCGAACCGTCCATGCGGTTGACAATGTTTCGCTGACCGTGCGGCGCGGCGAGACGGTCGGCCTGGTCGGCGAATCCGGCTGCGGCAAGTCCACGCTGGCGCGCTGCCTGGTGAGGCTCTACGACATATCCGACGGAGAGCTGCTGTTCGAAGGCGAGGACATCACCTCGAAATCGCTGTCCGAACTGAGGCCGCTGCGGCGGCGCCTGCAAATGGTGTTCCAGGACCCGTCGGCCTCGCTCAATCCGCGCCGGCGCGTCGGCGATCTGGTGGCCGAGCCGCTGCGCATCCACGGCAAGCTTTCCTCGCGCGAGATCACCGCGCGTGTCGCGGAATTGTTCGAGCTCGTCGGCCTGCTGCCGGACCATGTCATGCGCTATCCCCACGAATTCTCCGGCGGCCAGCGCCAGCGGGTCGGCATCGCGCGGGCCATCGCGCTCAATCCCGATCTGGTCGTGCTGGATGAACCGGTCTCCGCACTCGACGTCTCGGTGCAGGCGCAGATCGTCAACCTGCTTGCCGATCTGCAGGAGAAGCTGAACCTCACCTACATCTTCATCGCCCACGACCTGTCGGTGGTGCGCCAGGTGTCGACCCGCATCGCTGTCATGTATCTCGGCTCGATCGTCGAGGAAGGGCCGGCCGAGGAGGTGTTCGCGACATCAGCCCATCCCTACAGCCAGGCGCTGATCTCGGCGGTTCCGGTCGTTGAGACCACGCCCAGCGGGACGCGCAAGCGCATCATCCTCACTGGCGACGTGCCGAGCCCGCTCAAGCCGCCATCCGGCTGCCGTTTCCACCCAAGATGCCCGATCGCGGTCGAGCGATGCCGCACGGAACGGCCGGAGCTGAGGGAGTATCGACCCGGCCGCAAAGTGGCCTGCCACTTCCCCACGGTTTAGCTGGCGACCATCGACCAAAAGTTTTTTTAAAGGTTCTGTTTTCTGTGTGGAACCAACCGCAAGACTGTGCGTTTCATAAGGTTCGATCGGGCGGCATCGCGATCGACCGGGAGGAAACGATGGACTACCTGCATTTCTTTGCGCCCGTGCGGATCTCGCGCGGGCAGGGACACCCTGTAGAAGAAGTGGATAGTGTCGCAGAGGCGATGGTTTTCTTGCGTAAATGGCCGACGGGACGACGTGGGCCAGTGTATCAGTGCGCGCTGAATTGCTGCTCGGCAGCTTTGTCGGGGCAGATGTCGGCGGAGGAGGCCAGGAAGGCATTCACCGGCTTTGCCAGGATCACGCGGCTTCTGGACGACGACATGGCGCTGCCGGTCCCCGGCGGAACCATGGCGGACGTATACGCGCTGCGGCGGTAGCCGCACCCGGATTGCCGAACGCAAGGACTGCGGCCATGACGGCCGCAGTGTGTTGACGCGCCCGTGGTGACGTGGCCGGCCGGTTTTCCCGGAAGGCCTAATCCCAAGCGACGGAATAGCGGTCGATCACCCAAAGCCAGGAGCCGTCGGCCTGCCGCCGGGCAACCTCGCTGGTGACGTCGCCGTCGGGAAGTCGGGTCGAGGTGAGGGCAAGGTCGCCGCAAATGAGCGCCGGCCGCTGTTCTCCGACCGCAAACTTCCGTCCGGACGTAACGATCCCGGCATAGTAGTCACGAATGGCTTCATGGCCGCGCAGAAAACGTCCGCCTCCGCAGTCGATCACGGCATCCGCCTCGAACAGCGCGACCATGCCATCGACGTCGCCCGCATGCTGTCTCGCTATCAGCATGGGCTCCAGCTGCTGAGGGTCGTAGGCGCGCTTTCCCGCACTCGGATCGTTCATTGAGCGCGCCTATGAAGGAAGTTGGGATGCGTGGATCCGCCGTGGTGCAAACTTACTGGACCACTCCCGCGTCGAAACGAGCATATGGCTCATGGCGCCGCCGCGCCCGCAGTCCCCAGTTCGTCGGCGGCTTCACTGATCCCGTGCGCAGCCGCGCGTTCGAGCCAAAGGCGAGCGGCAACCGGGTCGCACTCCCCGGCGAGGCCTTTCAAGAGATAACGTCCGAGCATGAATTGGGCTTGGCTATGCCCGCGTCCGGCAGCGGCGGCGTACCATTTCTGCGCTGCCGCCTGATCGGCCGGCAGGCCGTGGCCGGCTCCGTACAGCGCGCCAATCGCAAACATCGCCCCGGCGTGACCGTCGGCGGCGGCCTGCTCAAACAGCTGCATTGCAGCCTCGGGCTCGGGCATGCCGCCGCGCCCATTGAGCAGCATCTCTGCGAGCGCCACACGTGCGTCGAGCACGCCGGCGTCGGCCGCCCGCGCAAACCACACGCGGGCCTGAGTTGGGTCGGCCGCCACGCCGCGTCCATCCTGGAGGAGGCGGGCATACATATATTGCGCCTCGGCGACGCCTTCGGCCGCGCGCCGCAGCCAGTGTGCCGCTTGCCCCTCGTCCTGGCGAACGCCGACGCCCTTGGCGAAGCAGAGCCCAAGGTTGAATGCCGCGATGAGGTCGCCCGATGATGCGGCCGCCTCGAACCATCCGGCAACGCTCGCACCGTCGTCCGGCTCGCCGGCCCCTCCGAGGATAAGATTGGCGAGGTCTGTCTGTGCCTGCTGATTGCCGCCATTTGCGGAAGAGCGCAGCCAGCGCGCTCCTTCCTCGACATCCTCAGCCACACCATTTCCCGTCAAATAGAGCGAGGCCAAAGCGCGGGCAGCGGCTTGGTGGCCGGCTTCGGCCGCCCGCCGGTACCAATTCGCGGCTTCTGCAAAGTCCGGCCGCTGCGTCTTGGCATAGCGATCGCCCAACATATAGGCTGCCTCGATATTGCCGGCCAAGGCAGCACGCCGCATCCATGCCTCCCCGGCAGCGACATCTTGGCCGACGAGTGCACCGTCGATCAGTGCCAGTCCCAACCGGAACTGGGCGGAAGGCAGGCCCTTCTCTGCAGCAGCCTGATACAGTTGAGCGGCTGCTTCCATGTCGCTTGCTACGCCGAGCCCGTGCTCGGTAAGGACCGCAAGAAGATAGGTCGCGGTCGGCAGGCCGGCGTCGGCCGCACGCCTTACCTCTTCCGCAATCCGAACTCTGTTTTCGCGTTTGCCGCGGCGGGCCAGCGACAGGGCAAAGCCAAGGCACCCTTCGGCGCAGCCGGCAGCAGCCGACTTCTCGTACCAGCGGTGTGCGGCATCGGCATCGCGCATCGATGCGGGGCCGCTGGTAAGGATATAACCGAGGATCGCCTGTCCCGTGGCCGAGCCTGCCTCGGCCGCCTTGGTGGCAAAGTCGAATGCGGCCGTGAAGTCTGGTTTTCCCGGGGAATCAGGTTTGAACAAGTGCTCCGAGGGTCCCTTGCCGTCGGCTTCCGCCGTCACCAGCCCGGTGACGTAGAGCGCGGCGAGAAGCGCCTGCGCATCCGCGCTCCCGTGGTTTGCCGCCCGCAGCAGCCATCGCGCGCCTTCCATACGGCTCGGTGGCACACCGGCGCCTTCCAGATAGCAACGCGCGACCCGGTACTCGGCGTCAACGATCCCCGCGCGCGCCGCTTTCGCCATAAGCGGAAAGGCTTCGGCGGCCTTGCCGCTGTCAGCAAGCTGGATCGCCCGACGCAACACCGCCGCCGGGAAGGCCAGACCAGTCAGCCGATCCAGGATTGTCATCGATCCGAGCCTCTGATTCCTCCAGTACTCTAAGGCTCCCGCATCGCCTCCTGGCCGATCGGGAGCATGACGCCGAGAAGGTACTTGAGTATCGTGCGCCGGCCGACCTTTACGTCGGCGGTCACCGGCATGCCGGGGCTGACGGCGAAACCGGCGGGAACGCCGTGGAGGGCGACCTGGTCGATGGAGATACGCGTGCGATAGAATGGCTCGGCATCGGAAGGCAGCATGGCGAGGGAACTGTTCGGGTCGCGCGCTTGCTCCTGTGCCGAGAAGGAATCTGGGCTGAGTGCCCGCACAGTTCCATGGGCGAGGCCGTATTGCGAATAGGGGAAGGTGTCGAACTTGATGACCACCGGGTCGCCGACATGCACAAAACCGCTGCTCCTGCCAACGATGTTTGTCTCGATCTCGAGGGGCGCGTCGGCCGGCACCAGCGTGATAAAGCGCTCCCCTGACTGCATGACCGAGCCGACGGAGACTTTTGCCACCGATTGAACGATGGCGTCTGATTGGCTCTTCAACTCGACCAACTGGTTTCGAAGCTTTGCCTTGTTGAGAAGTTCGCGGGCGTCGGAGATCCGCGTGCTTGCCTCCGACAGGCTCTGCGAGACTTCAGCGCGCCAGCCCTGAATGTAGCCGTCGCGCTCGGCGGCCACCGCTGCCTGTTGGCGTTTGGCGGCTTCCGCGGTCTGCTCGGCATTGCCGAGCGCCCGGGACATTTCCGCGCGGTTGTCCTCGGCCAGGAGCGTGTTGAGGCGGCTCCCCACCTGCCTTGCCTCGAGCTGCCTGCGCATCTGTTCGATCGAGTCGGCGACCGTCAGCCGCTGCCGGTAGCCGTCGGCATCGGATTGCGATCGCGAAATCACCGAGCTGAGTTCGTCGCGCTGGCGTTCGAAATTCTCCACCTTGGCGTCGTAGACCGCCTTGCGTTGCTCGAATATCGACACCTGCAGGGTCCAACTCGGGTCGAGGCCGTTGTAGGTGAACGCCTGGCCGCTGGCCTCGGCCCTCAACCGCGCCACCTCGGCTTCAAGTGTCGAGACCTGCATCGCCAGTGCCGCCTGGTCGGCCGAGGAAAAGGTCGCATCGAGGCGGGCAAGCAATTGGCCGGCCTTGACGCGCTGTCCTTCCCGCACCTCGATCGAGCGGACAATCGCTGTCTCCAGCGGTTGCACGACGATGTTGGGGGATTGCGAGACCACCAGCCCTCTGGTCGTCACCACCTGATCGACCGGTATCAGACCCGCCAGGGCGATCAGCGCGATGACCAGGCTGGAAACGATCCAGACGATGCCGCGCGCCGCCCGCGGAATAGGCGCATTGGCGACAGCCGTCGACGGCCACTGGAACTCGAGTATGGCCGGCGTCGTCGGATCTCTCGTTTCCATCCGGTGCCACCGAGCGGGAAGGGCGGTGAGAGAGGTGCTGCTCATGGGTTACCGGACCTGATGCGAATATGAGGCGCGCGACATGATCAAACCAGCCGCGGCGGGACGGCGACGGGGCGGCCGTGGCGGCCATCGAGGTGCCGGTTCTGCTGCGACCACAACTGGCGATAGAGCGCGCATCGTTCGAGCAAGGTCGCATGCGGCGCGACGTCGAGGACCTTACCCTGATCCATGACGAGGATGTTGTCGCACTCGGTCAGCGAGGCGAGCCGGTGCGAAACGATGATCATCGTGCGCCCGCTGGCGATGCGCATGAGGTTGGCGCTGACAACCGCCTCGCTCTCCGGGTCGAGTGCGCTGGTCGCCTCGTCGAGGATGAGAATGGTCGGATCGTGGATGAGCGCGCGCGCGATCGCCAGCCGCTGCTTTTGACCGCCTGATAGATTGGGCGAACCTTCCTCGATGTAGGTGTCGTAGCCATTCGGCATCCGCTCGATGAATTCCTGGGCGCCGGCGAGGTGCGCGGCGCGCATGGCGTCGGAAAGGGTCAGGCCCGGGCGCCCGGCGATGATGTTGTCGCGGATCGATCCGCGGAACAGAAAGTTGTCCTGCAGCACCACGCCAAGCCCTTGGCGCAAATGGCGCAGGTTGATTTCCTTGAGGTCGACGCCATCAAGCTTGAGGAACCCACTGTAGTCGCGGTTGATCCCTTGCAGGAGGCGGGCGACCGTCGATTTTCCCGACCCGCTGCGCCCAACAATGCCAAACATGCTGCCGGCGGGAATATGGAAGCTGACCCGGTCGAGCGCCGGTGTCTTGGTGGCGATATAGCTAAAGGTCAGGTCGCTGAACACGACCTCGCCGACCAGCTTGGGTCTCAGGCCGGTGGAATTCGAACTGCTCTCCAGCGGCCGGTTGAGGACCGACGCTGCCTCGCCGATCGCCGCACCGACCTCCTCGTAGTCTTCAACCAGCCGGGCCAGGCCAACCAGCGGCTGGGCCACACGCTGGGCAATCATCATGAAGGCGAACAAGCCGCCGACCATGTAGCCGGTGCGGTCGTTCATCGCGAGATAGGCGCCGATCAGCATGGTGCCGAGCACCATCACACGTTCGATCGGCGTGACCAGGGTCTGCGGCCAGCTTGCCAGCTGTCCGAAGGCGAGACGCGCCTTTCCCGCTTCGGCCACCCGCTCATCCCAGAGCGCCTTGCGCTGCGGCTCGAGACCGAGCGCCTTCACCGTCTTGATTCCGACGACCGTTTCGCCGAGCGCCGCCGACTTCCAGGTCTCGGCGTCGACCACCCGCTGATATCTGCCGCGCAGCGGCCTGAGGAAGGCGAGGATGATCAGCAGGATCACCACGGCGCAGGCCAGCACGATCCAGGCGAGGGAGGCGTTGATGTAGAACATCACCGGTACCAGCACGCACAGCGTGATCATATCCAGGAACGTACTGAGGAGTTTTCCGGTCAGGAACTCGCGGATGCGATAGACCTGGGCGAGGTGATACATCGTCTCGCCGGCCGGATGCCGTTCGAAATAGTCGAGCGGCAGGCGTAACAGCCGGCTGAAGACGTGCAGCTGCAACTTGGTGTCCAGACGGGCGCCGACGACATTGATGATCAGCCGCCGTGCATGGCCAAGCAGTGTCTCATAGGCGAAAACCACGGAGATCACCGCCGACAACAGCACCAGCGTCGAGACGCTGTTGAACTGCAGCACCTTGTTGACCACCGTCATGACGATAAGCGGCGGCAGGATGGTCAGGACACTCAGCGTGAACGAGGCGATGGTGATATCGCGCAGGGCGTGGCTTTCGAGCCGCACCAGTTCGGCGAGCCAGCGAAGGGTGAAGGGCGCATCCGCCGCGACATAGGATCGTGTGGCGCGCAGCAGCAATGCCTCGCCCGTCCACACCTGCGACAGCCGCAACTCGTCGATGGCGACGGCTTCACCATCGTCGGGTGCATCCGCGCTTTTCAGGAAGACGATGTTCCGCTCGGCGCTCGCCCCGGTGAGGAGAGCCGCGCCGCCATCGTTGAACAACAGGACGACCGGTCCGGCTTCCTGGAAACGCAAGAGGTGGGACCAGCGGATGCGCACGGCGCGCGACCACATGCCGGCGTCCTGCGCCCACTGCGACAGATCGGCGGCGGCCGGAATCGCGCTCGCGGCCCTGAATTCGTTCGGGTCGAGCTCGACGCCGTGATAGCGGGCGGCGCGCAGCATCGCCTTGAGGCGTGGCCCGATCTTGTCAAATTCGGCCGGACCGCCAGGGATCCGCGCCATAGTGCTCTCGCCGCCCGCCGCGTCGCCTTGCGCGGAACCGGCTTGGATCGGGACCGCTTGGATTTCGGCGTTCACGGGGATGTTCACCATGGACTTGTCTTCCGGCACGCAAGTGAACTCGACAATTCCCGGGCCGAAGTGCCTCTGCCGAGGGTTTCGATCATGTTGCCATCGTACTCCGAATTGATCGGCCGCGCGACTCTTCTGCCAAACCGTGTCCCGGGATGTTTAACGCGCGAACTTCGCTCTTCCGCGACGTTCGCGCGTTTCCCTTCGGTGGTCTCTCGCCAGTCTTGCTCACTTATGCGGCTTCAGAAGATCCTTCAGGGTCGTCTTGGCGGTGTGGTCGGTGCTGGCGTAGCCGGTACCGTGCTTGGTCGCATCCAAGGTCTGGTCCGTAGTCACGCCGGACGGCTGGTTCTGTTGGTGACCAAATCCCCTGATCGTATTGAGGATATTCAGGAGATCGGTCGTCACCGAGCCGGCCGCCAGGCCGATCAGGTGGTGTAGCGAGGGCTGGCCGCCGCTGCCATTGCCGGTCGAGCCCGGCTGCAGGAATTGCCAGCTATCCTTGAGGCCGAGCGAGTCGGGCGTGACATTGGCGGTCTTCGGGGTGGGCGTCACCAGGGTTGTCGTCGACGGAACGATCGAGTCGTTGTGACCGCCCGAGGGTCCGGTCGGACCAGTTGTGCCGGTCGGACCCGTCGAACCCTTCGGCCCGGTGTCGCCCTTCGGCCCGGTTGCCCCGGTCGAGCCTGCGGCACCGGTTGCACCCGTGGCCCCCTTGGGTCCGGTGTCGCCTTTCGGTCCGGTTGCCCCGGTCGAGCCGGTGGCGCCGGTGGCACCCGTCGCGCCCTTAGGTCCGGTGTCGCCCTTCGGTCCGGTTGCCCCGGTCGAGCCGGTTGCGCCAGTGGCACCCGTCGCGCCCTTGGGTCCGGTATCGCCCTTCGGCCCGGTTGCCCCGGTCGAGCCGGTTGCGCCAGTGGCACCTGTCGCGCCCTTGGGTCCGGTGTCGCCCTTCGGTCCGGTTGCTCCGGTCGAGCCGGTTGCGCCAGTGGCACCTGTCGCGCCCTTAGGCCCGGTGTCGCCCTTCGGTCCGGTTGCCCCGGTCGAGCCGGTTGCGCCAGTGGCACCCGTCGCGCCCTTGGGTCCGGTGTCGCCCTTCGGTCCGGTTGCCCCGGTCGAGCCTGCGGCACCGGTTGCACCCGTGGCCCCCTTGGGTCCGGTGTCGCCTTTAGGTCCGGTTGCCCCGGTCGAGCCGGTTGCGCCAGTGGCACCCGTCGCGCCCTTGGGTCCGGTATCGCCCTTCGGTCCGGTTGCCCCGGTCGAGCCGGTTGCGCCAGTGACACCCGTCGCGCCCTTGGGTCCGGTGTCGCCCTTCGGTCCGGTTGCCCCGGTCGAGCCGGTTGCGCCAGTGACACCCGTCGCGCCCTTGGGTCCGGTATCGCCCTTCGGCCCGGTTGCCCCGGTCGAGCCGGTTGCGCCAGTGGCACCCGTCGCGCCCTTGGGTCCGGTATCGCCCTTCGGTCCGGTTGCCCCGGTCGAGCCGGTTGCGCCCTTCGGCCCGGTTGCTCCGGTCGAGCCCGTTGCTCCAGTCGAGCCGGTCGCGCCTGTCGGACCTGTAGCTCCGGTCGAACCCGTTGCACCCGTGGCGCCGGTAGCCCCAGTTGAACCTGTTGCTCCGGTAGCGCCGGTTGCGCCCGTGGCTCCGGTATCACCAGTTGCACCGGTTGCCCCGGTCGAACCGGTGGCACCCGTATCACCTGTTGCACCAGTTGAACCTGTAGCACCAGTCGATCCTGTCGCGCCGGTATCGCCTGTGGCGCCGGTTGCTCCAGTTGCTCCGGTCGAGCCCGTCGCGCCCGTATCTCCAGTCGCACCCGTGGCACCTGTTGCTCCAGTCGAACCTGTTGCTCCGGTATCACCGGTTGCACCGGTGGCGCCGGTCGAGCCCGTAGCTCCAGTCGAACCAGTGGCACCCGTATCACCGGTCGCACCTGTGGCTCCGGTTGCTCCAGTCGAACCGGTCGCGCCGGTATCGCCTGTGGCGCCGGTTGCGCCAGTCGCACCCGTGGCACCCGTTGAACCTGTAGCTCCGGTTGCTCCGGCCGAACCAGTGACACCCGTTGCGCCGGTCGCACCTGTTGCTCCGGTATCACCAGTTGCACCGGTGGCGCCGGTTGCCCCGGTTGAGCCCGTAGCTCCAGTCGAACCCGTTGCGCCCGTATCGCCGGTGGCACCCGTTGCTCCAGTCGAACCCGTTGCTCCGGTTGCTCCGGTCGAGCCTGTAGCTCCGGTTGCTCCGGTCGAACCAGCGGCACCCGTATCACCGGTTGCACCAGTTGAACCTGTAGCACCGGTCGATCCTGTCGCGCCGGTATCACCCGTGGCTCCGGTTGCTCCAGTTGCTCCGGTCGAACCAGTGGCACCCGTTGCTCCAGTCGAGCCGGTTGCGCCAGTGGAACCTGTAGCTCCGGTTGAGCCCGTGGCACCGGTCGAACCGGTTGCTCCGGTATCGCCAGTTGCCCCTGTGGCGCCTGTGGCTCCAGTCGAGCCCGTGGCACCTGTATCGCCGGTCGCACCCGTGGCACCCGTTGCACCAGTCGATCCTGTCGAGCCGGTATCACCTGTGGCGCCGGTTGCTCCAGTCGCTCCGGTCGAACCAGTGGCACCCGTTGCTCCAGTCGAGCCGGTCGCGCCTGTATCTCCAGTCGCGCCAGTTAAGCCTGTAGCCCCAGTTGAACCTGTTGCTCCGGTATCGCCAGTGGCACCGGTCGCGCCGGTTGCACCAGTCGAACCGGTTGCACCCGTATCGCCAGTTGCACCTGTGGCTCCGGTCGCGCCAGTTGAGCCTGTAGCACCAGTCGAGCCCGTCGCTCCGGTAGAGCCCGTATCGCCGGTTGCACCCGTAGCACCAGTTGCTCCGGTCGAACCAGTGGCACCCGTATCACCGGTTGCACCAGTCGATCCTGTAGCACCAGTCGATCCTGTCGCGCCGGTATCGCCTGTGGCGCCGGTCGCGCCAGTCGAGCCCGTCGCTCCGGTATCGCCGGTCGCGCCTGTGGCGCCGGTTGCCCCGGTCGAGCCTGTGGCGCCCGTATCGCCGGTCGCACCTGTGGCACCGGTTGCCCCGGTCGAGCCTGTGGCGCCCGTATCGCCGGTCGCACCTGTGGCACCGGTGGCCCCGGTCGAGCCTGTGGCGCCCGTATCGCCAGTTGCACCAGTGGCTCCGGTCGCGCCAGTTGAGCCTGTAGCACCAGTCGAGCCCGTCGCTCCGGTAGCGCCCGTATCGCCGGTTGCACCCGTAGCACCAGTTGCTCCGGTCGAACCAGTGGCACCCGTATCACCGGTTGCACCAGTCGATCCTGTAGCACCAGTCGATCCTGTCGCGCCGGTATCGCCTGTGGCGCCGGTCGCGCCAGTCGAGCCGGTCGCGCCTGTGGCGCCGGTAGCTCCAGTCGAACCCGTCGCTCCGGTATCGCCGGTGGCACCTGTGGCTCCGGTTGCTCCAGTCGAGCCTGTGGCGCCTGTATCACCAGTTGCTCCTGTGGCGCCAGTTGCGCCAGTCGAACCCGTGGCGCCCGTATCACCGGTCGCGCCTGTGGCGCCGGTAGCTCCCGTCGAGCCCGTCGCTCCGGTATCGCCGGTCGCGCCTGTTGCCCCGGTCGAGCCCGTCGCTCCGGTATCGCCGGTCGAGCCCGTCGCTCCGGTATCGCCGGTCGCTCCGGTCGAACCCGTGGCACCCGTATCGCCGGTCGCTCCTGTGGCGCCGGTAGCTCCGGTCGAACCCGTCGCTCCGGTATCGCCGGTCGCGCCTGTGGCGCCGGTTGCTCCAGTCGAGCCCGTCGCTCCGGTATCACCGGTCGCGCCTGTGGCGCCGGTAGCTCCCGTCGAGCCCGTCGCTCCGGTATCGCCGGTCGCACCTGTGGCGCCGGTTGCCCCGGTCGAGCCTGTGGCGCCCGTATCGCCGGTCGCGCCTGTGGCTCCGGTAGCTCCAGTCGAGCCGGTGGCGCCTGTATCTCCAGTCGCGCCTGTGGCGCCGGTAGCTCCAGTCGAGCCCGTCGCTCCGGTATCGCCCGTGGCACCTGTGGCTCCAGTCGAGCCTGTAGCGCCCGTATCGCCGGTCGCGCCTGTGGCGCCGGTTGCCCCCGTCGAGCCTGTGGCGCCTGTATCGCCGGTGGCACCCGCGGCTCCGGTTGCTCCGGTCGAGCCGGTGGCGCCCGTATCGCCAGTGGCGCCCGTGGCGCCGGTTGCCCCGGTCGAGCCTGTGGCGCCCGTATCGCCGGTCGCACCTGTGGCGCCGGTTGCCCCGGTCGAGCCTGTGGCGCCCGTATCGCCGGTCGCACCTGTGGCACCGGTTGCTCCAGTCGAGCCTGTGGCGCCCGTATCACCAGTTGCTCCTGTGGCGCCGGTAGCTCCAGTCGAGCCCGTCGCTCCGGTATCGCCGATCGCGCCGGTTGCTCCGGTCGAACCCGTGGCACCCGTATCGCCGGTCGCACCTGTGGCGCCGGTAGCTCCAGTCGAACCCGTCGCTCCGGTATCGCCGGTGGCGCCCGTGGCTCCGGTTGCTCCGGTCGAGCCTGTGGCGCCCGTATCACCAGTTGCTCCTGTGGCGCCGGTAGCTCCAGTCGAGCCCGTCGCTCCGGTATCGCCGGTCGCGCCTGTGGCGCCGGTAGCTCCAGTCGAACCCGTCGCTCCGGTATCGCCGGTGGCACCTGTGGCTCCGGTTGCTCCAGTCGAGCCTGTGGCGCCCGTATCACCAGTTGCTCCTGTGGCTCCAGTTGCTCCAGTCGAACCCGTCGCTCCAGTATCGCCGGTCGCGCCTGTGGCGCCGGTTGCTCCAGTCGAGCCCGTCGCTCCGGTATCGCCGGTCGCGCCTGTGGCGCCGGTTGCTCCGGTCGAACCCGTGGCGCCCGTATCGCCGGTCGCACCTGTGGTTCCGGTTGCTCCGGTCGAACCCGTGGCGCCCGTATCACCAGTTGCACCTGTGGCGCCGGTTGCTCCAGTCGAGCCCGTCGCTCCAGTATCACCGGTCGCGCCTGTGGCGCCGGTAGCTCCGGTCGAACCCGTCGCTCCGGTATCGCCGGTTGCGCCGGTGGAACCTGTGGCTCCGGTAGAGCCTGTGGCACCGGTATCGCCAGTCGCACCTGTGGCTCCGGTCGAGCCCGTGGCGCCGGTGGAACCCGTATCGCCAGTCGCACCGGTTGCGCCAGTTGAGCCGGTCGCACCAGTGGCTCCGGTCGAACCCGTGGCACCCGTATCACCGGTTGCACCAGTTGAACCTGTAGCACCAGTCGATCCTGTCGCGCCGGTATCGCCTGTGGCGCCAGTCGAGCCGGTGGCACCCGTATCGCCGGTCGCACCTGTGGCTCCAGTTGCTCCAGTCGAACCCGTCGCTCCAGTATCGCCGGTCGCGCCTGTGGCTCCGGTAGCTCCAGTCGAGCCGGTGGCACCCGTATCACCAGTCGCGCCTGTGGCGCCGGTAGCTCCAGTCGAGCCCGTCGCTCCGGTATCGCCCGTGGAACCTGTGGCTCCGGTTGCTCCAGTCGAGCCTGTGGCGCCCGTATCGCCGGTCGCGCCTGTGGCGCCGGTTTCCCCGGTCGAGCCTGTGGCGCCTGTATCGCCGGTGGCACCCGTGGCTCCAGTTGCTCCGGTCGAACCCGTTGCGCCCGTATCGCCGGTCGCACCTGTGGCACCGGTTGCTCCAGTCGAGCCTGTGGCGCCCGTATCACCAGTTGCACCTGTGGCGCCGGTTGCTCCAGTCGAGCCCGTCGCTCCGGTATCACCAGTTGCTCCTGTGGCTCCAGTCGCGCCTGTCGAACCTGTAGCTCCGGTCGAACCCGTGGCGCCGGTATCGCCAGTTGCTCCGGTCGAGCCCGTAGCTCCGGTCGAACCGGTGGCGCCCATATCGCCGGTTGCGCCAGTTGCGCCAGTCGAACCGGTTGCACCCGTATCGCCAGTTGCACCGGTGGCACCGGTAGCACCTGTTGAGCCCGTGGCACCCGTATCACCGGTTGCACCAGTTGAACCTGTAGCACCAGTCGATCCTGTCGCGCCGGTATCGCCTGTGGCGCCGGTTGCTCCAGTTGCTCCGGTCGAACCGGTGGCTCCGGTCGAACCCGTGGCTCCGGTTGAACCCGTGGCTCCGGTTGCGCCAGTTGCTCCGGTCGAACCGGTGGCTCCGGTTGAACCCGTGGCGCCGGTTGCGCCAGTAGATCCCGTCGCTCCGGTTGAACCTGTGGCGCCTGTATTACCGGTGGCACCTGTAGAGCCAGTCGAGCCCGTGGCGCCGGTCGCACCTGTTGCACCGGTTGCGCCAGTCGAACCTGTAGCGCCGGTGGCACCTGTAGAGCCGGTCGAACCCGTGGCGCCTGTCGCACCCGTTGCGCCAGTCGGACCTGCAGCAGTCAGATCAACTACGGTCCACGTACCGGCTGTTACCGCAGTTCCAACGGCCCAAGTCCCCGAATTGCCGCTATTAACGTTGCCGGAATTGACAGTGACAGTGGCGCCGGCGGTGAGGTAGATTGGAACGACAGTAGTTCCGCTAGTCGTAATACCGGACGGTAGAGTAAAAGATCCAACGACTACCGTATTTCCACCTATAACTGCTGTAAGAAAATAGACGCCTCCGGTAGCGTTGTTAGGGAACGCAACTTCGATAAAGCTAAGTCCGGCTGGAGCAGAGATATTGTTGTTTAGGAGGTCACTATACGCTCCAACGCCCGCCGCTGTCAGCGGCGGCCGGACCATGGCGCGAGGAGACTGCGTATCCAATTCCCACCTTCCGCCGAGCGCCGCGGCACCGACGAGACCCGTCGCCGCCGCGACGGGCGCGCCGGTCGCGCGCGACAGCGCGGCGACAAATGCCTGCCCACGGGCGCCTTCGCCTGTGCTGCAACCCCACAGCAAAAGATCGCCATCAGGCCCCAGGGCATGACCGATCGCCGCGAGATCGTCCGAATGCCGGTCGACGTTGGCGAGCGAAAGCGCGCCGGTGCTGAAGCTGAGTTCGCCCGAGCGGCCATGGACGACAATGTGGATGGCATCCAGGCTTTCGCGATCATGCAAGGCGCGTGCGATCTCTTCCGAAGCAGGCATCGAGCCGCTGAGAAGCACCGGTTGGACGCTCGGCCTCAGCCCTGCAATGAGCGTGGGAATGTCGGCGACTGAGGGGTCGATGAAGACGATTTCGCAAGTGTTTTTCATCATGCCATCCCCCGGCCAGCTTGGTTGGGGGTGGCGTCACCTATGTTGTTGAGGGTTGCCGTTATTGCCGGATTGAAATTGCCGACGGACCATGTCCCGGCGTTCTTGCCTGTCGAACTCCAACTGCCATTGTAGACAGCGATGGTGTTCGGACCTGGAGCGCCCGGGCCAACAATGTACCGTCCAGCGGGAAGTGCCTCGGAGATCGCGAAAGTGCCGCCGAAATTTGTCGGAACAATAAATTGCCCGATGATATTTAGCGTCCCCCCGTCATTGAGAACTATGAAATACGTTCCAGCCGCCGTGCCGGCCGCCCACTGCCCAAACACGGTGAGTCGTTCACCTTGGCCTGTTGAGGTCAATGCCTGGGAAAATGCCCCCCCATATCCCGCCATACCCACCTCCGTCAGCGGGGGCCGCCCCATGGTGCGGATTCCGACGTGAAGCCGGCCGCCATTCCAACCAAAGACCGGCCGGTTTTCGGCACTGAAGATTACCTCCTGGGTCAGCAACTTTGGCATCAATTACCTCGCGATGAACGAGGACATTTTGATGCCGGCAAAGAGAAGGCTGACCATGAGACAGTTGAGACAAATGCTTCGGCTTGCCGGAAGCGGGACCAGCTCCCGCGAGATTGCGGTCGTGCTGGGAATAGCACGCAGTACGGTGCAGGATAATCTGCGGCGCGCAGCGGCAATCGGGTTGAGCTGGCCCCTGCCAGGCGAGCTGACCGATGACGCGCTTGAGAACAAACTCTTCGCTCGCAATGGCGTCAAGCAGGGCACGCGGCGGCGCACAGAGCCGAACTGGGCCCATCTTGCCGTCGAGCTCAAGAAGCCGGGCGTCACGCTCCTCATCTTGTGGGAGGAGTATCGAGGAAGTCATCCCGACGGATATGGCTACAGCCGGTTCTGCGAGCTCTTTCGCAGCTTCGAACAGCGGCTTTCGCCGACGATGCGCCAGGAACACGCCGCCGGCGACAAGGTCTTCGTCGACTATTCCGGCAAGAAGATCCCGATCGTTGATCGAGACACCGGCGAGATCCGTGAGGCGGAGATCTTCGTGGCAGTGCTGGGTGCGTCCAGCTTGACCTATGCCGAAGCGACCTGGACCCAGACACTGCCGGATTGGATTGGTTCACACGTCAGGATGTTTCGTTTCTTTGATGGCGTTCCCCGCCTGATCGTCCCCGACAATCTGAAGTCGGGCGTCAGCCGCGCCAGCTTCTACGATCCCGAGATCAATCGCAGCTACGGCATGATGGCATCCCATTATGGCGTCGGCGTTCTTCCGGCACGGCCGCGACGGCCGAAGGACAAATCGAAAGTCGAGAACGGCGTGCGTTTCGCCCAGTCATGCATTCTGGGGCGGCTGCGCAACCAGACCTTCTTCTCGCTGGCCGAGGCCAATGCCGCAATTCGCCAGGCACTCAATCGCATCAATGATCACGTCATGCGTCGGCTGGGCGTCAGTCGCCGGCAACTGTTTGAGAGCGTCGAGCGTGCTGCGCTGGCAAGCCTTCCGAGCGAAGACTACGAATTCGCCGAGTGGCGTTTGGCCCGCGTCTCGACGGATTACCACGTCGAGTTCAAGACCTTCTTCTATTCCGTACCGCACAACCTCATTCGTCAGCAAGTCGATCTGAGGGCAACGGCACGCACCATCGAGATCTTCCACCGCGGCAAGCGCATTGCCGTCCATCAGCGCCGCTATGGCGGCCCTCGTCATGGGACGGATCCGGATCATATGCCCAGCTCCCACCGGCGATATGCCGAGTGGACGCCGGATCGTTTCCGTCGCTGGGCCGCATCCGTCGGGCCCGAGACGGAAGGCTTGGTTGTCGCAATCCTCGCCAGCCGCCCACATCCTGAACAAGGCTTTCGAACATGCCTGGGTGTCCTTCGCCTGTTTCGCGATGTCACACGCGATCGCGCCGAAGCCGTCTCAGCCCGCGCTGTCGAGATCGGTGGGCTGAACTGCAAGAGCATCGCCTCGCTCATCGCCAATCACAAGGCCGCAAGGCATTCCACCGAACCGACCGCCATCGTCGATCACGCCAATCTGCGTGGCCCTGATTACTTCCATTGAGGAGACATACCAATGCTCATCCATCCGACCATCAACATGCTGCGCGAACTCGGCCTTCATGGCATGGCCACTGCCTTCCAGGAACTCGACGCACAATCCGAAGCACGCGGCCTCGAGCATGGCGAATGGCTTGCCATGCTGCTCGAGCGCGAGGCTACCATGCGCCGCCAGAAGCGTTTCGAAGCCCGCGCCAGAGCTGCAAAACTTCGCCATGACGCACAGATCGAGAATGCCGACTTTCGTGCCGCACGCGGTCTTGATCGCAATCTGTTCATGGCGCTCGCCGGCTGCGACTGGATCAGAAAGCATCACAGTCTTCTCATCACCGGGCCGGCCGGCGTCGGCAAGAGCTGGCTGGCCTGTGCGCTTGGCCACAAAGCTTGCCGAGAGGATTTCTCCGTCGCCTATCACCGCGTTCCCCGGCTGTTTGCAACGCTTGCCCTCGCGAGAGGCGACGGACGTTATGGCCGGATCCTCAAGCAACTCGCCAAAACCGACCTTCTCATTCTCGATGACTGGGGACCGGAAAAACTCAATGATGACCAGCGGCGTGATGTGCTTGAGATCATTGAAGACCGCTACGAACGCCGATCGACAATCGTCACCAGTCAGCTGCCCCTGGATCGCTGGTACGAGATCATTGCAAACCCAACCCTGGCCGATGCCATCCTGGACCGCCTCGTTCACAACGCCTATCGCATCGATCTCACCGGTGAAAGCATGCGAAAACAGCGCTCGCCGAGAGCGTCCGAAACAGCGCACGCTTGACCTGAAACGAAACCCAATCCAAACATCAACGAGACCCAGGATCAGTCCGAAAAATGGCCGGCTTCAAATCGGAACACCGGCCGGAATGAAATCGGAATGACTGGCCGGCTTCAAATCGGAATCGATGGCCGGCTTCGTCGGAATACGCACCATGGCATCCCTTTTCCGCACGTTCAGTTTCCAGTCGCCGCCCAGCGTCTGCGACCCGACTAGGTCGTTCGCCGCCGCGACTGGCGTTCCCGTCGCGCGTGACAGCGCGTCGATGAAATTGCTTCCGGCCGCGCCAGCGCCGGCGTTGCAGCTCCATAAGAGCAGTTCGCCAAGTCCGCCCAGCGCCCGACCGATCGCAGCGAGATCGCCCTGGTCGTCGTAGAGCGTCTCGGCCGACCATTCGCCCGCTGCGAAGTTCACCCGCCCAGGCGCGCCGTGGGCGATGACGTGCACGGCGTCGAGGCCGTCGCGGCCTTCGAGCGCCAGCGCCATTTGGCGCGCGGCCGGGCGGTTGGCGTCGAGCACGATCGCCTCGACCTCCGGTCGCAGATTGGCGAGGATCGTGCCGAGATCGGATACAGAGGGGTCGACGAAAAGGATTTCTGAGGCGCCAGCCTGGCGCGCATCGGTCCGCGCATTCGGGCGACCGGTTGCCGCGGCCGGCAGCGGATGAATTTGGCGCCCATCGACCCGTGGCTCAACGCCCTGGGGCGCACGCAACAACACTTGATTCACAATACCCACTCCCGTCACCCGTGCCGCCGACGCCTCGACGGCAAACTCGCGAGCGAACTCCGGAATGGGAACGTCTGCCTTCCGCCGAGGACAGACATAGACGCGGCGTCTCACGGCGCGCCCGATGAGCGCACCTTGTTCTTCCGCTAAATTGCCTTGCTACCCAGATCCCTGCCCAAACTCGCCTGCAAGACCTCACGGCCACCCGACCGTGCGATCCGCGGGCACCCTCTATACCCATACATTAGTAAAATCGAAAATTAGCGATTTGTAAACTATTAAGGAAGGATTTGGTAAATTCTGAGGAGCGGGGCAGCAGACGTCGGTCAATATCGAGACGCCGGACTCGCCCAAATTGTTTTGGAAATCTAAGACTTTGGCGGCTTCCTTTAAGTTGCTTTCAATCCGCGAATGGTCGCCATGGCTGGGCCGGAAGCGGACACGCCTGCAGGCGGCTGACCCTGGTACCAGGCATGCCCTACGATGCTGCGCGAGCCGACAGAGCACGAATGAAAAGCGCGCGGGCTCCGCTTTCCAGCGAAGCCCGCGCGCCCGTTCGCCAACCTGGACCGGTTACCGTCCAGGTCCATTCGCCACTCAGTCGTGCGGCTTCAAGAGATCCTTCAGGGACGTCTTGACGGTGTGGTCGTTGCTGGCGTAGCCGGCGCCAGGCTTGGTCTGATCCGAGGTGAGATCCGTGCTCGCTCCGGAAGGCTTGTTCTGGTTGTTGCCAGATCCGCTGACTGTCTTGAGGACGTTCAGCAGGTCTGTCGTCACCGAAGTCGCCGCAAGGCCGACCAGTTGGCCGAACGACGCATGCTTGCCGGGATCACTGTTGCCGTCGGGCGAGCCGGACTGCAGGAACTTCGCCGTGTCCGTCAGCCCCAGCGTGCTGGCCGTGACGTTGGCGTTGTTGCCGCCGTTGCCTTGGCCTCCGGAAGAGTTGCCCTGTCCCTGATGGCTGCTGTTGTCGGCATTGTTATGGTCCCCGGAATTGCCCGGCGCGTCCTGCTGTCCATTGCCGTGGCCGTTATTGCCATGACCATGATCACCGGTCTGACCGCCTGGGCCGGTTGCTCCAGTCGACCCCGTCGGACCAGGCGAGCCTGTTGGTCCGGTCGAGCCCGTCGCTCCGGTCGAGCCGGTTGCTCCGGTCGAGCCGGTCGCCCCGGTCGAGCCTGTCGCCCCGGTCGAGCCTGTCGCCCCGGTCGAGCCTGTCGCCCCGGTCGAGCCAGTCGCGCCGGTTGAGCCCGTCGCACCGGTCGAACCGGTCGAGCCAGTCGCACCGGTCGAGCCGGTTGCTCCGGTCGAGCCGGTCGCCCCGGTCGAGCCTGTCGCGCCGGTCGAGCCAGTTGCCCCTGTCGAGCCCGTCGCTCCGGTAGAGCCGGTCGCACCTGTCGAGCCGGTTGCCCCGGTCGAGCCGGTGGCGCCGGTCGAACCGGTGGCTCCGGTCGAGCCAGTTGCGCCTGTCGAGCCGGTGGCACCGGTCGAGCCGGTGGCACCGGTCGAACCAGTTGCCCCTGTCGATCCAGTCGCTCCGGTCGCACCAGTCGCTCCGGTTGCTCCGGTCGAGCCAGTCGCGCCGGTCGAGCCAGTTGCCCCTGTCGAACCCGTTGCTCCGGTCGAGCCGGTAGAGCCCGTGGCGCCGGTCGAGCCTGTCGCGCCGGTCGAGCCAGTTGCTCCTGTCGAGCCAGTGGCGCCAGTCGAACCGGTTGCCCCGGTCGATCCTGTCGCACCAGTTGCTCCGGTCGAGCCGGTTGCACCAGTTGCTCCGGTCGAGCCGGTTGCCCCGGTCGAACCCGTCGCGCCGGTCGAGCCGGTCGCACCAGTCGAGCCGGTGGCGCCGGTCGAGCCTGTCGCCCCGGTCGAGCCTGTTGCTCCTGTCGAGCCAGTGGCGCCAGTCGAACCGGTTGCCCCGGTCGATCCTGTCGCCCCGGTCGAGCCAGTCGCACCAGTCGAGCCGGTTGCGCCGGTCGAACCGGTGGCTCCGGTCGAGCCGGTGGCTCCGGTCGAGCCGGTGGCTCCGGTCGAGCCAGTTGCGCCCGTCGAGCCGGTGGCTCCGGTCGAGCCAGTTGCTCCGGTCGAGCCGGTTGCTCCGGTCGAGCCGGTTGCGCCGGTCGAGCCAGTTGCTCCGGTCGAGCCGGTTGCTCCGGTCGAGCCGGTGGCACCGGTCGAACCCGTGGCACCGGTCGAACCCGTCGCACCGGTCGAACCGGTGGCGCCGGTCGAGCCGGTGGCGCCGGTCAAGCCGGTGGCTCCGGTCGAGCCGGTGGCTCCGGTCGAGCCAGTTGCGCCGGTCGAACCCGTCGCACCGGTCGAGCCAGTTGCTCCGGTCGAGCCGGTTGCTCCGGTCGAGCCGGTGGCACCGGTCGAACCCGTCGCACCGGTCGAACCGGTGGCGCCGGTCGAACCGGTGGCGCCGGTGGCGCCGGTCGAACCGGTGGCGCCGGTGGCGCCGGTCGAGCCGGTCGAGCCGGTGGCGCCGGTCGAGCCAGTCGAGCCCGTGGCGCCGGTCGAACCCGTCGCACCGGTCGAACCGGTGGCTCCGGTCGAGCCGGTGGCGCCGGTTGCGCCGGTCGAACCAGTTGCTCCGGTCGAGCCAGTTGCTCCGGTCGAGCCCGTGGCACCGGTCGAACCCGTCGCACCGGTCGAACCGGTGGCGCCGGTCGAGCCGGTGGCGCCGGTCGAGCCGGTCGAGCCGGTGGCGCCGGTCGAACCGGTGGCGCCGGTCGAGCCGGTGGCGCCGGTCGAGCCAGTCGCGCCGGTCGAGCCCGTGGCGCCGGTCGAGCCAGTCGCGCCGGTCGAGCCAGTTGCTCCGGTCGAGCCCGTGGCACCGGTCGAGCCGGTGGCTCCGGTCGAGCCGGTGGCTCCGGTCGAGCCAGTTGCGCCGGTCGAGCCGGTGGCGCCGGTCAAGCCAGTTGCTCCGGTCGAGCCGGTTGCTCCGGTCGAGCCGGTTGCGCCGGTCGAACCCGTCGCACCGGTCGAGCCTGTTGCTCCTGTCGAGCCCGTGGCACCGGTCGAACCCGTCGCACCGGTCGAACCGGTGGCGCCGGTCGAGCCGGTGGCGCCGGTCAAGCCGGTGGCTCCGGTCGAGCCGGTGGCTCCGGTCGAGCCAGTTGCGCCGGTCGAACCCGTCGCACCGGTCGAGCCAGTTGCTCCGGTCGAGCCGGTTGCTCCGGTCGAGCCGGTGGCACCGGTCGAACCCGTCGCACCGGTCGAACCGGTGGCGCCGGTCGAACCGGTGGCGCCGGTGGCGCCGGTCGAACCGGTGGCGCCGGTGGCGCCGGTGGCGCCGGTCGAGCCGGTCGAGCCGGTGGCGCCGGTCGAGCCAGTCGAGCCCGTGGCGCCGGTCGAACCAGTGGCGCCGGTCGAGCCGGTGGCTCCGGTCGATCCGGTGGCGCCGGTCGAGCCGGTTGCTCCGGTCGAACCGGTGGCGCCGGTCGAGCCGGTGGCACCGGTTGCGCCGGTCGAACCGGTGGCTCCGGTCGAGCCGGTGGCTCCGGTCGAGCCGGTGGCGCCGGTTGCGCCGGTCGAACCAGTTGCTCCGGTCGAGCCAGTTGCTCCGGTCGAGCCCGTGGCACCGGTCGAACCCGTCGCACCGGTCGAACCGGTGGCGCCGGTCGAGCCGGTGGCGCCGGTGGCGCCGGTCGAGCCGGTCGAGCCGGTGGCGCCGGTCGAGCCAGTCGAGCCCGTGGCGCCGGTCGAACCAGTGGCGCCGGTCGAGCCAGTTGCTCCGGTCGATCCAGTCGCACCAGTCGAACCAGTGGCGCCGGTCGAACCAGTGGCGCCGGTCGAACCGGTGGCGCCGGTCGAGCCAGTTGCTCCGGTCGAGCCAGTTGCGCCGGTGGACCCGGTTGCACCTGTAGAGCCCGTGGCGCCGGTATCACCCGTTGCACCAGTGGATCCAGTCGCGCCGGTCGCACCTGTGGCTCCGGTCGAGCCGGTCAAACCAGTTGCCCCAGTCGAGCCAGTTGCTCCGGTCGAACCCGTGTCGCCGGTCGAACCCGTCGCTCCGGTCGAGCCGGTTGCTCCTGTCGAGCCAGTCGCCCCGGTGGAACCCGTGGCGCCCGTGGCGCCGGTATCACCAGTCGCCCCCGTCGAGCCAGTTGCGCCGGTCGAGCCGGTCGCACCTGTCGCGCCGGTCGAGCCTGTGGCACCTGTATCGCCGGTCGCACCTGTGGCTCCGGTCGAGCCGGTCGAACCCGTCGCTCCGGTTGCTCCTGTCGAGCCAGTCGCCCCGGTGGAACCCGTGGCGCCCGTGGCGCCGGTATCACCAGTCGCCCCCGTCGATCCAGTTGCGCCGGTCGAGCCGGTCGAACCTGTCGCGCCGGTCGCGCCTGTGGCCCCGGTCGAACCCGTGGCGCCGGTATCACCAGTCGCACCGGTCGAGCCGGTTGCGCCAGTCGAACCTGTGGCTCCGGTCGAGCCGGTCGAACCCGTCGCGCCGGTATCACCAGTCGCACCGGTCGAGCCCGTGGCGCCAGTCGATCCGGTGGCTCCGGTCGAACCTGTGGCACCTGTATCGCCGGTCGCACCTGTGGCTCCGGTCGAGCCGGTCGAACCCGTCGCGCCGGTATCACCAGTCGCACCGGTCGAGCCCGTGGCGCCAGTCGATCCGGTTGCTCCGGTTGAGCCTGTGGCACCGGTCGAGCCAGTAGAGCCAGTAGCGCCAGTCGAGCCAGTAGAGCCAGTAGAGCCAGTAGAGCCAGTAGAGCCAGTAGAGCCAGTAGAGCCAGTCGAGCCAGTCGCGCCGGTAGAGCCTGTCGCTCCTGTCGCACCCGCCCCGGTCGCACCCGTGGCGCCAGTAGCTCCGGTCGCCCCCGCGGGTCCGGTCGCGCCTACTTGACCTGTGGTGGCGATAAAAGCAGCGGTATCAAAATGATCGCCATTATCGCCATTATTGGCAGCGATAGGAGTAAAACTATAACCTCCTGCAACAGGGGAAAGCGTGCCATATAATTTGAAAGTGCTGTCGTAAACATAATAGATATCAGTGGTATTTGGAATTGTTATTGTTGCTCTAAAGTCATTAATTAAACCACTTTGGTTTGCTGATGGAAGTTGAAAGCTGCCGACGACTGTATCATCTGAAGTATTAAGCGCCGGATTAGTCGGCGGAGACACATGAGTATCCACTATATAGTACGTGTTAACAGCTGAAGAGTTGCCGCTGGCAGTTATGGTCCCAGTGAGTGTAAGATCGGCGGCAGCAAGTACCCCCGAAAATCTGGCCACGCCAGCTGTAGTCATCGGAGGCAAAGGCGTGGACGCGCTGGCGCGTGCGGATATCTCCCAGGCGCCGCCCAGGGCGGCCGAGCCAATCAGCGACCTGGATGCGCGAACGTCCGCGCCCACCGCCTCTTGCAGCGCCCCTATATAGACTTCGCCCACATCCCCTGATGCCGTCTCGCAGCTCCACAGCCGCAGTTCGCCGTCCGCGGCAAGCGCCCGGCCGATCGCGGAAAGATCCTCAGCCGAATCTCCCACTGTCCCGACCGACCACTCTCCTGCAGCGAAGCTAACCCGGCCAGGCGCGCCATGTGCGATGACGTGCACCGCATCGAGCCCTGCGTGCCCTGCGAGCGCGGCAGAAATCTGCCGCGCCGCCGGCTGGCGGTCATCGAGCACGACAGCCCGGACTTCGGGCCTAAGGTTGCCGAGAACGGTCTCGAGGTCGGAGATCGAAGAATCGACAAAAAGAATTTCAGAGGCACGGGCCATGACTGGCTCCTGTTGGCTTCGAATTCAATTCAAGGGAAAACCGCCCATCGGCTGGCCGGCGAGCGGTCGGAAGAAGGATCTTTGGGCGGCGCGGTCATCTTCCCGACGAGCCGACGGCGCCGTCAGGCCGTTCGACAGCGGGGCTCTCTACGCGGAGGAAGCTACAGGCCTGGAAATTCCCGCCATCGTCGAACGTGCCAATCGCAAATGAGCCGGCTGCGGCGGGAACCTTGACGGTGAGAGCGACGGCGAGGCTTCGCTTGACGGCCTTGGGAAGAATGACCTGGCCGACGACGGCGTTCTTGGCCGTGTCCAGGATAAAATAAGGCACATTTTCGGTGGTGTCGCCGATGGGCAAGACGCCTCTAACGGCAACTTCCATCACTGCAAACCCTGCTATGTAGCTCATCCTATCCTCCTTGGTCCGCGGCCACAGTGCCGCGCCGTCAATTGCCGTTGGCGCCAAATGCCCGCCGCCCGGCCAGGTCAGCGCAGCTGGTGTTCGAAGTGCGTGCGACAGTGCATCGATGAAATTCGTTCCGAGCGCCCGGCCGCGCGGCCGGACGTTCGGCGGCGGGAGCGATCGACTGGCCTCTTGCCTCCGGTTCCGGAAGATCGTGCCGAAATCGGATATCGAGGGATGGATGAAAAAGGGTTCGGAAACGCGGGCCGAGGCGCGCCGGTCAGCCCATTCGGCCGGTCGGTTCTGACGACGCCTAGCCGCAGTGTTCTATCGACCCCGTGCAGTCTGGGGCCTGCACAGATCTTGCGATACGCACGCGATGCCACTTGAATCACAACCCACTCCCGTTACCGTGACGCTGACGTCTCGGCGACAACTCTCGAAGGAATGGGAGGCCGTCCGCCTCCAAAGGGGAGGGCATGGACACGACACACCGTTGGCGCGCCCTGGGGACGCACCTTACAATCTGCCAAACGGCCCTGATTACCCAGACCCTCTAACTCAACTCCCTGAGAGAGACTTACGCAGAAATTCGGGCATGCGGCCGTCCGATCCGCGGGCGTCCCTCAACACCGTATTTTAGTAAATTCGAAATTTAGCAAGTTGTAAACTATAAATTAAGCAATTACTAAATTAGCTGAAAGCAGGGTAGCGCCGCTTTAACAATAGCAGCGGGCTGGGTTAGAAAACCGTTATGAAAATCAGATGCTTATTAGGATTACTTGCAATCCTGCCTGCTTCGGACAGCAATTGAAGGTCTCCATCTTCCATGCAAACCCATCGACGATGGCGCAGCCAGACGGGTTGGCAATGTGTCAGCGGATGTGGGTGCCTCGACCTTGACGGCAGCCTGCAAATGGCGGCGAAATACCGAACCTAAACCGGTGACCGGACGAAGTGGTGAATGCCGGCGGTTGCAGTTGGGGCAGGGTCCTTTCACGATCGCGGTTGCCGCCGGCTGGCACGACGGCTGGCTGCTAACCACGATGGATAAGGTTAAGCGCGGTTTCCAGAGGACGACCTGTGAGATCCGTGAGAAGGAATGATCGGCTCTTTGGAAATATCAGCTGTTGCGCGGCCGGACTGGCAAGTGAACAGCGACAGCAGGGGAAGGCATGAGCGATCGAGACTTGGCAAATCCGCATCGAAACGGATCCGGCATGGCGCGGCGACACGCGAACCGTCCTTATCGCCGACAGTCACATTGAGGGCCGATGGATCACGAATGGCGAACGGCAAGCGGCTCTGCCTCGACATGATCGTCAAGAACGAGATGGCGAACCTTCAACGCTGTCTCGGGGCGGTTGTCGACCACATCGACTGCTGTGTCATCGGCGATACCGGCTCGACCGACGGGACCCAGGATTTCATCAAATCGTTCTTCGCTGCCCGCAACCTGCCGGGCGAGCTGCACGAATTCCCATTCCACAATTTCGAGCAGGCGCGCAACGACCGCTGCTCAGCTGAAGGAATCGCATGAGCACCATCGGCCTGTGCATGATTGTCAAGAACGAGACGAAGGTCATCCTGCAATGCCTCGCCAGCGTGCTCCCCCTTGTCGACTACGTGCTCATCGTCGACACGGGTTCCGAAGACGGCACGCAAGACCTGATACGCGGCTTCCTCGCCGATCACAATGTCCAAGGCGCTGTCATTGACGAGCCATGGCGGGACTTCGCGTACAACCGGACCTTCGCCCTTGAACGATTGCGTGAAATCGAGACTGTCGACTATGCAATGATCATCGACGCGGACGATGTTCTGATCCGGGACGCCGACTTCGATCCGATCAGGTTCAAGTCGCAGATGGAACACGATTTATACGACGTCGAGGTGTTACATGGTGGCATTTCGTTTTATCGCCCGCAGATCTGCCGCAACCGGCTGCCGTTCGCCTTCAAGGGCGTTCTGCACGAATATCTCGAGGCCCCTCCTGGCCATCTCACGCGGGAGACCGCCAAGGGTTTTCGCGTGGCGACGGGGCGTGGCGGAGCACGCAGTCAAAACCCGCGAAAGTACCAGGACGACTCGGCCGTTCTTGAAAATGCGCTTGCAACGGAGACCGACCCCTTCCTTGTTTCGCGATACACCTTCTATCTGGCACAGAGCTACAGGGATTCCGGCGAGCGGGAAAAATCACTGGCGACCTATCTGAAGCGTGCCGAGCTGGGTTTTTGGGACGAGGAGGTCTATGTCAGCCTGCTCGAGGCGGGCAACCTGATGGCAGCACTGGGGCGGCCATTCGAGGAGGTCGTTGCCGCCTTTGAGCGCGCGGCGCAGGTCGTCCCCGCCCGCGCGGAGGCTCTACACGCCGCGAGCCTCTATTGCCGCAGCCAGGGCCGGAATGCGGAAGGAACGGAATTTGCGCGTCGAGGGCTCGACCTTGTTCAACCCGCCGGACTTTTCATTCAGCCCTGGGTCTACGATTACGGAGTGCTCGACGAGTTTGCCGTCAATGCCTACTGGGCAGGCGCTTACCGGGAATCGCTCGACGCTTGTCTAAAATTGCTCGCCTCCGACAAATTGCCTGCTGAAATGACGAAGCGTGTGGTGGCCAACGCGCGCTTCGCCACCGGCAAGCTTCCGGTCAATGAGCCGCCGAAACTTGGGGCGTTCGGGACCGAGAGCTTGATCGACCAGCACAGGCTTGTCCCGCAGCGGTCGTTGCGGTCGCGCATCAAGGGCACGCCGCGCATCCTGGTGACAATCCTGGCAAAGCAGAAAGAGCCGGCACTGCCGCTGTACCTTGAGTGCATCGAGGAGCTCGACTACCCGAAGGCGTCGATCGTCCTGTACATCAGGACAAACAACAACACCGACAGGACCGAGCACATACTGCGCGAATGGGTGGAGCGCGTTGGTCACCTCTATGCCGCGGTTGAATTCGATGCCTCCAACGTGGCCGATAGAGTCGAGCAGTTTGGCGAACACGAATGGAACGAGACGCGCTTCAGGGTGCTTGGCCGAATCCGCAACATAAGTTTGCGGAAAACTCTCGAACACAGCTGCGATTTCTATTTCGTTGCCGACGTCGATAATTTCGTGCGACCGGCCACGCTACGCGAGCTTGTCGCGCTCGACGTGCCGATCGTCGCTCCCCTGCTTCGCTCCATCTCGCCCGGGCAGTACTATTCGAATTACCACGCTGAGATCGACGCCAACGGCTACTATATGCAGTGCGATCAATATGGCTGGGTGCTCAACCGCCACGTGCGCGGCATTATCGAGATGCCGCTTGTGCACTGTACGTATCTTGTCCGCGCCGACGTACTGACCGAACTGACATACGAGGACGCCACATCACGCTACGAGTACGTGATCTTTGCCGACAGCGCCCGCAAGGCCGGCATCGTCCAGTATATGGATAACCGACAGGTCTATGGCTACATCACCTTCGGCGATGGCCAATATTATGTGAGTGACGGGATCGAGCGCGCCCGAGCGCTGTTGCACGGTGCCGGCGACACGCCGGTATTCACTGCCGCCACGCCTCCGGGCGCCGTACCGATGCCAGCCCGACGTGTGGAGCCGCCGCAAATTCACCTAATAAACTTGGACAGCAGCGTCGAGCGCTGGCGCAAATATCAAGATAGGAATCCTCATCTAGCCGCCAATACAATTCGGGTATCGGCCGTCGACGGAGCATCCCTCGATAGGTCGACCTTGCAAACCTTGGTGGACGATGGAGTGATTGCCGAGGATTGCGGGTATCTGCCGGGCGCATTGGGATGTGCTCTATCGCACATCAACTTGTGGAAGTTAGCGGTATCCGAGAAGCGGCCAATTACCATTTTCGAGGACGACGTTTACTCGTCGTTCAACTTTCTTGAGGAGTCGACTCGCGTTCTGTCCATGGCTCCAGAGAACTGGGATATGGTAAAGTGGGGATTCAATTTCGACCCTCTATTCCTGTGGTTGAACTTCGATTTCTCCAAAGCCAAGCTGGAGTTCTACAACCGACAACACAAACAGATTCCGGCCCAATTTCAATCTGAAACCTATCCGCGATCTCTTATCCGACTAGTCCATTCCTTTGGTGCAATGGCTTATTCAGTAACTCCAAGGGGAGCTCAAGTACTTCTTGAAAAATGCCTACCTCTTCGAAAGCGGCTTATTCCGTTTCCTGGGACTGGAGTGGTCCTCGAGGATGAGGGCATCGACTGTGCAATGTCCGCGGTGTATGACTCGATGCAAGCGTTCGTCTGCATGCCGCCACTGGTCATTCACGACGACGAGCAGGCATCAGATCGGGAAGTCGCGAATCGGCAGTGAACTTGGCGTCGATCGCACGTTCAGCCCGACACTTCTTGCTTCGCCTCAAGACTGCCTCTCAATGGGCGCCAAGAAATAGTTATTGTCCGTGGGAAAAGTTTCTTGGACAACGTAGCGGAAAGAGTCGCACCACGAGAAAAGATCTTGCTGGCTTTGCGGCCACACTTCGATAAGTATGTTCGGGCGCCAAGTTTCGATCGTCCCCTGCATTCCTCTGAGCACCTCGAACTCTGAACCTTCCACATCAATCTTCAAGAGGCCAACCGGTTTCTGTTGCAAGAGGAGGTCTCCAGCGACGCATTTGACATTTCCATCATCGTCGTCGAGCATTTGGGCTCGACCCATATTATTGGGATCCGGCGAAAAGACACGCATTTGGGCCGCTTTTGAACCAAGGGCGAGGCCGAGATAGCTCGTGTTTATGTTTGCGCAAGCGTTCAATAGGACGTTTAACTTAAGTATTTCAATCGCTTTCGGATTGGGTTCAAAAACTATCACCTCAGATGGACTGCAGAATTTTGACATAAAGATAGAGTGATTACCTATATTCGCACCAATATCGACAAACACTTTGCCTGGTGTAGAGCGATCGCGAATCAGATCGAGCGTGTCGCGCTCATAAAAGTCCCCTCCAAATAAGATAGACTGAATTATGTCGGTTCGGTCCTGTATGAAGAAGGTGATAATCTTACCATCAATGCGGTGACTAACAATAACTCCGCTTACCTCAGACGCATCGTTGCGGAAATGGAAATTTTCCCAACCTCTGCATAGCGGAGCGGATAGAGTAATACGACCATCAGATCGTGCGGACAGAAAGGTCCCATTTTGAACAAGCCCAAATTTGTTTCTGGGCAGATCCACGATCGTCAGCGTGTTATCGGGCATTAAATTGAGAGCATCGATCCCATCTATTCTCTTAGAACCCGAGATTGCAGAGTACTCAGTGAAATAGACAATATCAGTCGGTCCATCAACGAAACGAATATGGGCCGATTTGCCATCTTTAGTCAGCAACACATTGTTTGGGCTATACTCCATAAGCCCATGCCGAAGCTCGCCAGACGAAGTGTCTACGAAGAGGGTAGTTCCATGCGAAGTAAATATTCGCTTGACGAACCCGGCCTGGTTGAAACTCGCACCCACGAAAGACCCCTCCCTTGATCCCTGATTTTGGGATGATGGTAAGCGAGTTTGGCCATTTTGCAAAAAGGGTCGAGATGGACGCCGGCGGGATTGGCCTAGTCAGGCGGTTGGAAAACGAGTTCCACGCCGATGACGCTGGCCCGCAACAACGCGCGCCGACATCGAATTCGTTGAAATTTGTCGCATAGTGCCCTATTCCCTTCCAGTAAGCGTGCTTGACGACTTTTCCGTTTTCAATCAATGCGGCTGGAATCGGGATCGAGCACGTCACCGGCGTCGATGAGGTGCATTCGATGACGCAAGGCACGCCTGATGATTCCCGCGAAGCTTTCGCGCGCATTTACCAAAGCAACGAGTGGGGCTCCGCGGAATCGCGCTCCGGACTCGGTTCAGCATACGCAACGACGCATCGTGTCCGAACCGTACTGCCGATGCTTTTGCGCGCACTGGATGTGAACTCCATGCTCGATGCGCCCTGCGGTGACTTCAACTGGATGCGCTTCGTCGACTTGGGCAAAACGCACTACATTGGCTGCGATATCGTGCCGGAAGTCATCGAAACGAACCGTGTGCGATATGCGGATCGCGAATTTCACGTGCTCGATCTGGCTGTTGAACCACTGCCGAACGTTGACCTCATTTTTTCACGCGACTGTCTGCAGCATCTGACCGAACCCGACATTTGGCGCGCGCTGCGCAACTTCAAAAAATGCGGCGCGCGCTGGCTGTTCACCTCAAGCCATTCGACCTCGGCACAGGACATTGCGCAGGAAACGGGCGGATTCGGATTTCTCAACTTACAGCAACCGCCATTCTCTTTGCCGCTGCCACTCCTGGTTATGCCGGAGGAGCACTACGCATCGAAGGCGATGTGTCTGTGGGACATGGCGCAAATCGGTGCATGACCAGTGCCATTACCGATTCAAATGTTCGTCGTCGCTGCAAAGGGAACTTAGCAAGTTACATACCCTAACGTGTTGTTCAATGGGTGTGGGGTTGCGTAAGTCCAGCGATCGCGCGCTCCGCACCACACCTCGATGGGTATGTTTGGACAAAGGAGCATAAGCTGACGAACAGGCGAAAGTTCAGTATACTTGCGGCCGTCTCGTTGGCTACCAGCTTGGCACCAGCTGCGCTGCTGAGCCGCTCTCGGAAAGCCTACGCAGCCATGCGCCCCAAAACTCCCTCGGCCCGCCCACAGCCAACCCTCCTGACCGCGCCCATCGAGCTTGCCGGCGACTGGGGCCGCATGCTTGAGGGCGCGGCTGATCAGGTCGTCGAGCGCATGCGGCATGCCTGCCTCGATGGCGTCCGCCTTGTATCCGACCGCCAGCCGACGCGGCTGCGTGTCGACGAACACACTTCTGGCACGCCGGCCATCTGGCTGCATCCGGACGGCACCAGCATGGCCTGGATCATCGTCGACATCGGCGAACGGGACTGGTCAAAGCTCGCCTACCAGTTCGGCCACGAGCTCGGCCATGTGCTCTGCAACAGCTGGCAGCCGGACGCCAAGCCGGCGCCGCCCTGCCAATGGCTCGAGGAAGCCATGGTGGAGGCCCACTCGCTGCGCGGGCTTGGGCGTCTGGCGAGAAGCTGGAAGCAGAACCCGCCCTTCGCCGGCGACAACGCCTTCGGCGATGCCATCGCCCGATACCGCCAGGATATCATCGACCGCTATACGGCTCTCGACGTTAGCCAGGGGCTCACCCGCGACGCCGCGGCATGGTTCACCGATCATCGCGGCGAGATCGAAATGCCCGCCCTTAATCCGTTCGCCCAGGCTATGTCGCTGACCATCCTCGCCGAATACGACCGCGCGCCGGACTGCATCGAGGCGCTGGGGGCACTCAACCGCTGGCCCGGCCGTAGCGGCCTGGCCATTGGTGAATATCTGCGGCAATGGGAGACGAGCTGCGCCGAGCTACAGGCCTCGCCCAGATTACCGGTCCGCCTGCGCGAGCTGTTGCGCATCGTCTGATCAGCAGTAAACCCGCCACCCGCAATCTCCGGAAACCGCGCGGAACCAGCAGGAGGCAAAGGCTTCGCGACGATCGAAAAAGCTCGTGCCGAGCGCGCTTCCACAGCCCGCCTCGGACTGGGGCAAAACTGTCTGGGGCGGGCTTCGGTTCAGCCTTGTCCCCAAAGCGAGCATGGTCTTAATATTCGCTTGCGCTAATATAAAACTGACGTAACGTCACTCCCAGCATCTTGGGGATGCGCAACCGTGGGGAATTACGATGAGAGTGGTTATAGTTTGCGCGGCACTCGTGATCGCTGCGACTGGAGTCGCCGTTGCCAAGGAGAAGAAGGTGGCCGTCAGTGATGCTACGGCCCTTTGCTCTACCAAGCATTCGAGCAAGAGGCCGAGGCCAGAGCTTGACTGCAACTTGACCGGAACAGCGAAATTGCCGGACGGAACAAAGCCGGATAAGCCGCACCTGGGATATGATACCAACCCGTGGATTATAACTGGCCCTTAGGGCCGGTTGACCCAGCCACCGGCTGTCGGTGCTGCGGCAAAGGCTGGTAGAGAGGCTCGACGGTCCGCGCCTCCAGGCGACCGCAGTTGATAACTGCATCATCGCCCTTGTGCGCTCGATCGAGTAGAGGAATATAATCCTCCATTGCGGCGACCGCCAAATGGAGATCGCCAATGGCCAGAGCCACATCTTCCAAGCAGCTATCTCAGGCTGAATGGAGTGCTTGGTGGCGGCGGCGGAAGCGCTCCACAAGAACATCGTGAGGCGGCTTATATCCCCACAACCAGCGAGCACTTCCGAGCTCTCCAAAGGACGCATGAGGCGCTGTTTAAGACGGTAAAGGATGTCACCGGCGACGATCCGCCGCTCATTCAAAGGAATGGGGCAGGTTTCTTTGCCTCCTAGGCCTTTTGTTTTGCGGCCCTGTACTCAGCTTCCCAAGGCAACGCGTCGAAGTCTGGCTTGTAGCCGCCGGCTCTGTAGGCGTCCCGGCTGATGTAACTAGCCTTGGCCCGCTCTACAATGCAGGCAAATGGCGGAATTCCAGGGCACCGGTAAAGGCCTACTGCTTCCATGAGGGTCCTCCATATACGGCCCGGCGCCTATAAGTTGGGATGTGAATAGGAACCGGGCCTAACCGACGGGCTGTTTGTGAGCACGGCGCCGCCGGCTGGTCGACGTATGCGCCAATGTAAATATGCGCGAAGCATGCATATGAAGGACGGGAGGGCCGTTGATGCCCGACAAGCCTGCAATGACCTACTGGTCAACGTCTTCGACAGGCGCACTGGAGCACCGCTGTTCACCACCAAAAGACAAGCAGAAGGCGCTCGATATGGCGTTATCGTCCCATTTCGGGACAGGGGCGCTGGGCATCGATCTTGCGTTGGACCAGGGGCACCGGGTGATCCCGGGCCCTGATCACGCTCCTGATCGGGTAGCAGGCTCGCCGGGCTAGAGGTGGCAGGGGTCTTCGCCCGGCGAGTTGTTGCTACGTCATCCGATCGTTGCACTGGCTAATTTCCGTTGGAGGTTGCCCGGAATGGTGTCCGCCGGACGGTCCGCTTCTCAGGTCTGCCGCACCTCACGCACACGGATCGTCGACTTCCTTATCGTCGGCCATCCGCTCGCGCCTGGCGATTGTGAAAGCGAATACTCGCCCATCATTTTCGTCAGTCACGCGGACCCAATCTTTCTCCCATTTTTGGGAGATTGATCTGCGCGAATTCATGATCAATGCAGCCGCGTCTGGACTACATGCTTCGACCGCCCTCGATCTAATAATTCGATCGAGGCGCATCTCTGCGACATCGTAAATTGGCATAGTACGCCCCCAACAACCCACACTTCCCCAATAGCAGTATTGCTCAGTATAGAAACGGCCGCAAGTGGTGGGCGTTGGACCCGCAAACGTGCGAAATCTTGCTTACGCCAAGGAGCTGGGCGCGAAAGGTTTGGGTTTGCCGGATGCGGCCTTGGAGCGGCGAGGGGACTTGCCTATATCGCACATGTCGTCGATATGAAGGTCGATGAGTTCGCCGAAGAGTTTTTTGGGCGCTGTGCGGAACTTGGTCGGCGTCTCACCGCGATCGACTTGGCACACAGTTCCGGTTGCCCAGCGCCGTGCTGCGTCGGGGCGCAGGAGGGGTCTCGCTGACGTAGCGACCTTTGCGACGGACTTGGAGGCGCCAGGAACCGGACGAGAGTTTTGTGTAGGTGGCCATTTTTTCGTGTGCGCTCCGTGTGCACTGGGAGATCGAAACGTGGCGAAAAGGGTCGTATTCTGGCGTAAAGTGGCGTGGCCGCGCTTTCGACTAACGAATTGATGTTAAAGAAAAAATGCTGAAAAATCAAGAGCATAGACTCGCCGTGGCGCCAATGATGGACTGGACGGACCGGCATTGCCGGTTCTTCCATCGTCAGCTGACGAGCCATGCGCTGCTCTACACCGAAATGGTGGTGGCCGACGCGGTCATACAGGGCGCGCGCGAAAGGCTGCTCGGTTTTGATGCGGTGGAACATCCGGTCGCGCTGCAGATCGGCGGCTCGGATCCGGCGAAACTTGCCGAGGCGGCGCGCATTGGCGAAGCCTTCGGCTATGACGAGATCAACCTCAATGTCGGCTGTCCGTCCGATCGTGTCCAGTCGGGCACGTTCGGCGCTTGCCTGATGAAGGTGCCCGACCTCGTCGCCGACTGCGTCGCGGCAATGAAGGCGGCGGTGGCAATACCCGTCACCGTCAAGTGCCGCATCGGCGTCGACGAACAGGATCCGGAGCCGGCGCTGGATGCGCTGGCGAACGGGGTTTTCACGGCCGGCGCCGACGCCTTGTGGGTGCATGCGCGCAAGGCGTGGCTGGAGGGGTTGAGCCCCAAGGAAAACCGCGACATCCCGCCGCTCGATTATGACAGGGTCTATCGGCTGAAGGCTGGAAAACCGAGCAAATTCATCGGCATCAATGGCGGCATTCAGTCGCTTGAGGAGGCACGCGCGCATCTCGATCATGTCGACAGCGCCATGCTTGGCCGCGCCGCTTACCACACGCCAGGTATTCTGGCGGGCGTCGACGCCGGCTTCTACGGCGCGAAGCCCGAGGCGTTCGATTTCGCCGGACTGATCGATGCCATGGCGGACTATGCGGCGCGCCACATCGAACAGGGCGGGCGGCTCGGCCATGTCACCCGCCACATGGTCGGGTTGTTCCACGGATTGCCGGGTGCTCGCCGTTACCGCCAGATCCTGTCGACCGACGCTAACCGGCCCGGTGCCGGGCCTGACGTGCTGAAGACGGCTTTCGCGGCCGTCGAATTCGGTGGAGGGGCGGCCGAGGCGGCCTGAGCTCAGTCCCGCAGGATCATGCGGTCGCCACGCACGTCGAAGCCCGACAGCGAGCCGATGAAGTTCATGCCGAGCAGGCTCTGGCTCAGCATGCCCGGGGCCGCGACCATCACCGGCATGTCCTTACGCACGATGCCGCCGATCGCCACCGCATCGGTCTTGACCGCGGCGGCGCGCGCCATGCCGTTGGCTGTCGAAACCGGTATCGTGTAATTGAGCGCGGCCGGATTGAAGCCGGCGGCTTGCGCATCTTCCGACGTCAGCACCGTGCTGGTCGCGCCGGTGTCAACAACGGCCCGGATCGGGTTGCCGTTGACCAGGATGCGCGCTTCGAAATGGCCATTGTCGGCCTTGTCGAGGGTCACCGTGGCGTGGCCGTCTTCGACGCCAAGCGCCAGCGGGCTGCCGGGAACGAGACCCGCGGTCACCCGGCTGGCGATGTCTTGCAGTTCGTAGCGGTACTGGTAGCCGGCGATCAGAGCCAGCACGATTGCCGCCCAGGCGCCGAAACTGCGGGCCATGTCGCCCAATGGGCGGCCTGATCGCAGCAGGCCGGCGCCGATCAGGGCGCCGAAGGCGCCAAGCCAGATCAGCCGGCCAAAATCGTAATTCTCGACCCCAAGCGTGCTGCCGGCGGAATCATTGAGCACGAGCAGGGCCGCGCCCACGCCGATCACCGCCATCAGAATCCAGAACAGTCGGCTGCTCATCCGTGCCTCGCTAGAGCAATTCCAGGAAAAGCGTGAACGGTTTTCCCGTGAGAATTGCGTTAAAACAAAGAGTTAGTGCGGTTCGCCGTTTTCCGTGAAACGGTGAACTGCCCTAGAGTGCGTCGCGTTCGCGCGCCATGCGGGTGCGGCGCGTTTCGCGGCGCGGCCGGCGCTCGACCGTTTCCAGTCGGGCCGGCAGTTCGGCCATCACATTGCGGCGCGTTTCGGGCGTCATCCCCATCCAGGCGCCGATTTCCTCGCGCGTGCGGCCGCAACCGAAGCAGAAGCCGGTTTTCATGTCGATCGAGCAGACCAGGATGCAGGGGGATTCGATGGCCGTCATGACTTTCTCTCGCGGGATCCGTGCGGACTCCGCTCTTCCACCTCCACATGGTGCAACGGCAAAGCCAATGCAAGCCCTCGCGATCGCGTCTTCCCAGGCCATCTTTGCGGCAATCAAGGCGGATGTTTGGGAGAGGTTGTGCCGATCACGCAACGCGGCTATGCCGCTCACGAAATCCAGGAATGATTGCTCACGACATGACCAGCGCTCTGCCTTTCGACGACTTTCGCAACTTGCTCGACAATCTGCCGGCGGCCGACCTCAAAGCCGAAGCGCGCGTGCGCGCGCTGTTTGCCAAGGCCGACAAGCCAGTGCATTCGCTCGGCCGCATCGAGGACATCGCGGCGTGGCTTGCCGCGTGGAGCGGCCGGGCTCCGCCCGCGGCAACACGGCCGCTGATGGCAGTCTTTGCCGGCAATCACGGCGTGACCCGTCATGGCATTTCGCCGCGCCCGGTGGCGGCAACCGCCAACGCTGTCGAGCTTTGCGCGGCAGGCGGTGCGGCGATCAACCAGATCTGCATTGCCTATGATCTGGGATTGAAGGTGTTCGATCTTGCCCTGCATATCCCGACCGGCGACATCGCAGAGGATGCCGCGCTTGACGAGCGCGGATGCGCGGCGACCATGGCTTTCGGCATGGAAGCGATCGCGGGCGGCACCGACCTGCTTTGCCTCGGCGATCTCGGCGTCGGCAATTCCACCGTCGCCGCCGCTTTGCTTGCCGCGCTGTTCGGGGGCAGGGGTGCCGACTGGGTTGGCCCGGGATCCGGCGCCGACGCGGCGATGCAGGTCCGCAAGGCCGATGTGGTCGATGCGGCGCTGGCCTTTCACCACGGCCATCTCGACGACCCGCTGGAAGTGCTGCGCCGGGTCGGCGGCCGCGAGTTCGCCGCGATAGCCGGCGCCATTCTCGCCGCGCGGATGCAGAAGATACCCGTGCTGCTCGACGGCTTTGCCGCAACGGCTGCCGCGGCGGTGCTTTATGCCGCGAACCCTGGAGCCCTCGATCACTGTCTTCTCGCCAGCCTGTCGCCGGAGCCCGCGCATGCCAGGGCCGCCGAACTGCTTGGCTTCCGCCCGCTGCTTGACCTCGGCATAAGCCATGGCGAAGGGGCAGGGGCAGCACTTGGCGCGGGCCTGGTCAAGGCGGCGGCGCTGACCAGTTCAGGCATGGCCGCGGCGGTTCGGATCTAGAGGCCTCCCGCCCTGGCGCATCAACGCCTGGGATTGGGGAGACGATAGACGACCGAGGTGTATTTCGGATTGGAGCGCGTCTCGACGATTGAACCGCCAAGGCCTTCCGCAATTCTTCGGCTCGCCATATTCTCTTCGGCGACAGGATATTCGAAGCCATCCGGATCGAGTTCCTCGGACGCCCATGCCACCACGGCGGCGACGGCCTCCCGGCCGATGCCGTTTCCATGGACGTCCCCCCTTATCCAAATTCCGATTTCGGGCCAGGCCGTCTTTGCCGCGTGAAGGCCGACAAGTCCCAGACAGTGATCGTCCACCAGTGAGCGCACAACAAAATGCAGATCCGATCCTTCAAGGATCGGCGCCAACCAGGATCGCCATACCTCGGCAAAGGCCGTTGATGATCGAGGCGGTTCCCACTGCATGAAACGGGTGATTGCGGGCGTGATGGCGGCAAGGACTTCGTCAGCATCAACGTCCGTAAAGAGCTTGAGGCGAAGCCGTTGCGATTTGATTTCGACGCTGCTGGCATCCCAATCTGCGGTCATTGCGGTCCGCGGTCCCCTTTGAGGCGGAATGGAGGCAAGTCGCTGGGGTCGCCTACCGCCGTCGCGCCGCCACCGCCGCGGTTGGCAGGGCCGGCAGTTCTTCCATCACCCGGCTCAGCGGGAAGATGGCAATCGCCTCCGTGCCTTCGCGCAGCTTGGAATGTAGCTCGAATTCGCCGCCATGCATGGCAAGCAGGCCTTGCACGATCGGCAGGCCGAGCCCGGTGCCTTGTTCGGCGCTCTTGATGGCGATCGAGCCCTGGCCGAAAGCGGAGAGCACGACCGGGATCTCGTCCTCGGGAATCCCCGGACCATTGTCCTTGACGGAGATGTATTGCCCGCCACCCGCCGTCCAGCCGACACGGACGCGGATCTCGCCGCCGGTGGCAGTGAACTTTATGGCATTGGACAGAAGGTTGAGCGTGATCTGGCGTACGGCACGCTCGTCGGCGAACAGTCGCGGCAATGTCTGTTCGAAATCCTGGATGACGCGGATATCCTTGTTGCGCGCCTTCAACTCCATCATGTGGCAGCAATCCTCGACGATGTTCAGCAGCATCACCGGCTCTTCGTTGAGCTGGTAGCGACCGGCCTCGATGCGCGACAGGTCGAGGATCTCGTTGATCAGGTCGAGCAGGTGCTGGCCGGAATCATGCACGTCATGGGCATAGTCCCGATAGGTGGGATTGCTCATCGGCCCCAGCACTTCGTTCGCCATCACCTCGGAAAAGCCGAGAATGGCGTTGAGCGGTGTGCGCAATTCATGGCTCATCGAAGCGAGAAAACGCGACTTTGCCAGATTGGCATCCTCGGCCCGCCGCCGCGCCTCGTCCGACATGGACTTCGCTGTCTCCAGTTCGGCGATCAGCGCATCTTTTTCGGAGCGGAACGACAACACCATCAGCGAGGCGCGGTTGAGCTGACGGGCGACATAGACGAAGAAAGGCAGTGACAGGACAAGCAGCCCGGCCAGGACCGCCTCGACCGGCATCCACAGCTTGGTAGCGACGTAGGCATAGAGCGCCACCGGCACGGCGAAAGTCGCCAGCAACGCGCCGCTCAGCGATGAAGCCATGAGCGCCGTCCCGGCCATGGCAAAAAGCAGCACCACCGCCTTGACCACCTGGAACTGATCGACCTGGCAGGCGCCGCAGCCGAGCAAGACGAACCAGCCCCAGCCGAGGCCACAAAGGAAATGGCCGAGCAGGAATTCCCGTCGCGTTTGCAGGGGGTTAAGCTCGGCAGCTTCCGTGCGCTCGATGCGCCGCGCCATGAAGGCGACGATCGTATAGCAGATGAGCGTGAACAACGCCCAGAGCCCGATCTCATTGCCGACGCCGGCGAGCCAGCCGGCAGCGGCGATCGCCAGCACGAGCAACGGGATCGCCACGGCGCCGCTTGTCATGGCGCCGGCGTGGAGTTTCAACAATTCGCGGTCGAAATCGGGATTGCCGGCTTGCTGCGAAAGACGGTCGCGCGTCTTGCGCACCGCACGCGCGACATCGCTGTTGCGATGCCGTTTCCTGCGGTCCACAATGAACTTGTCCGCTGTGTTCGAGCGTTGCAAGGGCATCAAAAACTTCAAATTATTCGTGCAGCGGTTCCAAGGTGTTAAGCTACGTTCGAATGATTAACCAACCGTTTGCCATATGAGCCGTTCCTGGTCGCCAAGATCGCGCCGGCGGTACGCGGCGCCGCGCAGCCTGTGGCGCAAGGTGTTGGACTATGGTCTGGCCATCATCATTCTGGGACTGCTGATCCTGTTGGCGGCGCGCCTCGATCGGGTGGAGACGCGCCAGACTCAAGGCGCTGCCATGATCAATGATGGCGATTCGATTACGCTCGGCACCGAGCGCATCCGCATGCGCGGCATCGACGCCCCGGAATACACACAGACCTGCCGCAGGAACGGCGCCGACTATGCCTGCGGCACGCTTGCGCGCCAGTCGCTGGTGCGCCTGATCGCCGGCAGGCCGGTCACCTGCAGCGGCTGGCAGCGGGACCGCTATGGCCGGTTGCTTGGCGACTGCAAGGCCGGCGGCACCGACCTCAACCGCGCTCAGGTCGAGGCGGGCTGGGCGGTCGCCTTTGGCGACTTCGAAAGTGAGGAAGCGACCGCCCGGGCCGCCAAGGTCGGTATCTGGGCGGGTACGTTCGACCAGCCGCAGGACTGGCGCGACAGCCATCACGGCGAGGTGGTGGAGCGAAAACATGGCACGCTGGCGTCGATCGGCGACGCCGTGCGGGAGATTTTTCGCTTCTGGTAAGGCGTATCGGCTTGGAAGGAAAGGGAGGATCGAAATGAAGCTCTTCGACGGTGGCCGGGCGCCCAATCCGCGGCGGGTACGCGTCTTCCTCGTCGAAAAGGGGATCGCGGTTCCGCTGGTGCCCGTCGACATGGGCGCGCTGGAGCACAAGGGCCAAACGGTGAGCTCGCGCAACCCTTTGCGGCGCTTGCCGGTGCTGGAGCTTGACGATGGCACCGTCATCACCGAATCCGTCGCCATCTGCCGGTATTTCGAGGAGTTGCATCCGGAGCCGGCCCTGTTCGGACGCGGCGCACTCGGCAAGGCACAGGTCGAGATGTGGCAGAGACGGATGGAGTTCAATCTGCTCAGCTGCGTCGCGCAGGCCTTTCGCCACATTCATCCGGCCATGAAGGAATGGGAAATCCCGCAAATCCCTGAATGGGGTGAGGCCAACAAGCCGAAGGCGTTGGAGTTCCTGAGAATCCTCGATGGCGAGTTGGCGAAGCGGGAATTCGCCGCCGGCGACAGCTATTCGATTGCCGACATCACCGGCCTGATCGCAATCGACTTCATGAAGCCGGCGCGCCTTAAGGTGCCGGAGGAGTGCACCAATGTCTTGCGTTGGCATCAGGCGATCTCCAGCCGGCCGAGTGCCGCCGCTTGAGCCTGGAACTGGACAATTTTGCCGCAAAAGTCCGGGCTTGCCGCATCTGTGCCGAAAGCCCCGTCGGAAAGCCGCTGCCGCATGAGCCGCGGCCCGTGCTGCGGCCCTCGTCCAGTGCCCGCATCCTGATTGCCAGCCAGGCGCCGGGAACCAAGGTGCACCTGTCGGGCATGCCGTTCACCGATGCTTCGGGCGACCGCCTGCGCAGCTGGCTCGGCGTGACCAGCGACGAGTTCTACGACATCGAGAAATTCGCCATCGTGCCGATGGGCTTCTGCTTTCCCGGCCAGGATGCCAAGGGTGGTGACCTGCCGCCAAGGCGCGAATGCGCGCCGGCCTGGCGTGCGCCCCTGATGGCGCTGATGCCTCGGATCGACCTGGTGCTGACGATCGGCATCTACGCGCAGTCCTGGCATATGGGCGCCGCGCGCCGCCCTTCGCTGACCGAAACGGTGATGGACTGGCGCGCCATCTGGGAGAATTCAGTCGGCGCAAAAGTGCTGCCGCTGCCGCATCCATCCTGGCGCAACAGCGGCTGGCTGAAGCAGAATCCGTGGTTTGAAATGGATTTGCTGCCTTTCCTGCGCTCGGAAATCCGCTATCGCCTTGGCTAGGCATTCAGCAAGAAATCACTCGCTTTCATAGTGATTGGCAGAATTTCTTTCTTGTGAAAGCCCCGAATAAAGGGGAATATAGCCAAACTATTCCTCAGGAGCCTCTAATGGACCGCCTTGACCGAAAAATTCTCCGCCTCCTGCAGGAGGACGCGACCCTCGCGGTGGCCGATGTCGCCAAGAAAGTCGGCCTGTCGACCACGCCCTGCTGGCGCCGCATCCAAAAGCTCGAGGAGGAGGGCGTCATCAAGCGGCGCGTCGCCATTCTCGACCACGAGAAGGTCAATGTGCGGGTCACCGTTTTCGTCTCCATCCGCACGAATTCGCACAGCCACGAATGGCTGCGCCGCTTTTCCGAGGTCATCCAAGAGTTTCCCGAGGTGGTCGAGTTCTACCGCATGAGCGGCGACGTCGACTATCTCTTGCGTGTCGTGGTGCCCGACATCGCCGCCTACGACGCCTTCTACAAGCGGCTGATCGCCAAGATCGAAATCCGTGACGTGTCGTCGTCCTTCGCCATGGAGCAGATAAAGTACACGACCGAAATCCCGCTCGACTACATGGTGCTGGACAAGGAATCCGGCGCCAACGCCGCCTGAGCGGGCGGCGCCCGCTCAGTTCTTCTTCTTGTTGAGGAAACTCCAGGGCGAGTTCACCGGCAGGGTGACGGTGTCCGGCACGGTGTCGACGCCGATCACATCCGCCTTGCGCACGCTGTAACCGGACTGGATGACGCTGACGCCATCCAAAATGAACAACTGGCTTTTCTCCATGTCCGGTTTCAGAGCGCCGGTGATGGCGACCGACTGGTAGGCTTGCGACATCTTGTAGGGATGGGCTGGCGTGACCAGCACGATCTGATTGGGCGGCGGCGTCGGCATGTGGCTGCACGCGCCCGTCCACGGCACCAGCAGGAACTGGTAGACGAGGTCACCATCGCGATCGACCGGCAATGCATAGCCGGCTAATTGTATGGTCTTGTCCTGCAGGCCGACGGACAGTGTCTCGCCATGATCCGGCAGTTTAGCCGCGATCATCGGCAGGCCTGCGTCTTCGGCGACCGCCTGGGTGGCCGGGCGCAAGTCCTTCCAGAAGATGTGCATGGTCTCGGCCGAGGCGCCGGCCGCGCAGAGAGACAACGCGGCCGCGAGCCCTGTGATTGACGTGAAATGGTTCATGGCCGCTCCCTTTGCAGGCGAGTAAAGACGCCATGCCAAATGACGTCAATGCTCGAGCCGCATCACATGTCGGCGAGAACCGGCCATGCCGGCCTCATGGAAGCCGCGCGACGCGAACATGTCGCGAAAGCCCATGAAACGGTAACTCGGCGACGCTTAGGCCACGGGATAGGCCTCGATGATGCGTGCGCCCTTGGCAAAGGCATGATCGATGGCTGCATCAAGTAAGGCCGAAGCAAGGCCGCCGCCGCGCAAAGCCCTCGGCACATAGAAGCAGACGATCGACCATACACCCGTCTCGCTGTCATCCTGCCGCTTTGAAAGCTTGCGATAGGTCTCGCGCGGAGCGACCGAACACCAGGCAATGGTCTTGCCGTCAATCTCAGCGAGGATACCGACAGGGGTTCCGGCATCGATGAGCGTCATCATCTGCCGCTTCTTCTCGTCGTTCTGGATATGCTCGCGGCCAGAGTGCCGCCAGGCCATGCACCAGCAGTATTTTGGCGCACCTGGCTGCTCGAACAACGTCTCGAATCTGCCACGGGTCGCCAGCGTCACCTCGGTAAAGCGGATATTGGCGAGGTCAAATTTTTCTGGCGGCGATCCGCGCGAGCGTTTTGGCATCGGTCAGTTCCTTCACGGCATTCTTGCCGTTCCAGCGTGCCGTCTTGTCGGTCGATCGCGCGAGCCTTTCGGCGACAGCAAGGGCAGCACCGTGCATAGCCATCGATCGCTTGCCGATCGAACGAAGCGCCCAGTTCACAGCCTTCTTGACGAAATTGCGCTCGTCAGTGGCATGCGCTTCGATGATCGGCAGGAAGGCGAGAAAAGTCGCCTCCGGCTCTTCCTTGCGGTGCACGACAGACCAGGCCATCATGGCGAAAGCCGTGCGTCGAACGAATTCCCGTTCATCGGCCGCGAACTCGCCGATCAGCTCTTTCCAGGCGTCCGTGTCGACGAAGAGTTCCGAGACGCCATCGACAATATCCCAGGAGTCGAAACTCGACGCCCATTGCCTGGCATCCCCGGCGGAAAACCGCTTCGGGTCGGCCGTGACGGAAGCGATGAACTGCGCCTCCATGATGCCTGACGCCCACAGCTTAAAGGCGCGCTCGTGGTTGCGTTTGATCTTCCGGGCGATCTGCCGCTGAATGCCATGCGGGATTCCAAGCGCGCGGTCGATCTTGATGCCGTAGCGCAGCATGCCGAGACGATTTTCCTCCGAGCCGATCGAGCGCAGATGCTCGACGATTTCGTCGGCACTCGATTGGGGCGAAAGCTCGGCCATCGCGACCCCTACTTCTCCAGGCGCGCCAGCAGCGAGGACGTGTCCCAGCGCTTGCCGCCCATGGCCTGCACATCCTTGTAGAACTGGTCGACAAGCGCGGTCACCGGCAGTTTGGCGCCGTTGCGGTCGGCCTCCGCCAGGCAGATGCCGAGATCCTTGCGCATCCAGTCGACGGCAAAGCCGAAATCATATTTGCCGGCATTCATCGTCTTGTGGCGGTTTTCCATCTGCCAGGAACCGGCGGCCCCCTTGGAAATCACCTCGATCACCTTCTCGATGTCGAGCCCGGCGTTCTTGCCGAAATGGATACCCTCCGACAATCCCTGCACCAGCCCGGCGATGCAGATCTGGTTGATCATCTTGGTGAGCTGGCCAGCGCCCGCCGACCCCATCAGCCCGACCATGCGGGCATAGGCGTCGATAACGGGCCTCGCTCTGTCGAAGGCAGCCTGGTCGCCGCCGACCATGACGGTCAGCACGCCGTTCTCGGCGCCGGCCTGGCCACCGGAGACCGGCGCGTCGAGAAATGAAAATCCACCTGCCTCCGCTGCTACCGCCAGTTCGCGCGCGACTTCCGCCGAAGCGGTGGTGTTGTCGATGAAGACCGAACCTTTCTTCATCGATTTGAAGGCGCCTTCGGGACCTGTCGTCACCGAGCGCAGATCGTCGTCATTGCCTACGCAGGAAAAGACGAAGTCCTTGTCCTTCGCGGCCTCCGCCGGCGTCACCGCAAGGCTGCCGCCATGCTGGCCGACCCATTGCTCGGCCTTGGCCTTGGTGCGGTTATAGACGGTGACGTCGTGGCCACCCTTGTTCCTGAGGTGCGCGGCCATGGGGTAGCCCATAACGCCAAGACCGAGAAATGCCACAGATGCCATAAGCTTGCCCTTCAGACGGAAACGAAATGCTGCGGAAGCTCTAGGCCCTGCGCTCAATTCGTCAAGACGCCTGTGGTCTGATCGACTGGCACAGCCGAAAAACGGGTCACCGCTTCAGGTGGATGGTGATCCGGCGCTCGATCCATTCGATCGCATGGCGCAACAACTCGACCATCACCAGGTACACCAGGGCCACCCAGATATAGGCCTGGATGTCGAAGGAATTGGCAAAGGCGAGTTTTGCATTGCCCATCAGGTCGTAGACGGTGATGATGGCGACGATGGCGGATGCCTTGACCATCAGGATCAGCTCGTTGCCGTAGGGCCGCAAGGCGACGATCAGAGCTTGCGGCAGGACGATCTTGCGCAGCGTCTGCAATTTGTGCAGGCCGAGGGAGGCGGCGCCTTCCCATTGGCCCCTGGGCACGCTTTCGATGGCGCCGCGCAGGATTTCGGCCTGGTAGGCGGCGGTGTTGAGCGCAAAGGCGAAGACGCCGCAGTTGAAGGCGTCCTTGAAGAAATCCCAAAGCCCGATCATCTGGAGCTCCGGTCTGAACGACCCTAGCCCGTAATAGACCAGAAAGGTCTGAACCAGCAGTGGCGTGCCCCGGAAGAAATAGACGTAACAGTAGGCAAGACCGGACAGGATCCGGTTCCTGGACATACGCCCGTAAGCAACGGGCATGGACAGGACGGCGCCAAGCACCATCGAAATGGCGACCAGTGACAGGGTAACGCCCAGTCCGCGCAGATAGGCCGGCGCATATTTGGCGAAGAAGGCCGGGTTCCAGGCAAAAAACAGATAGCTGACGATGCCGAGGCCAAAGGCGATCCACAGGCAGACCAGCGCGTAGCCGACGATGCGCGGTCGCGGCCAGCCGCGGGTCCGCGGTGGCGGCCGTTCGACCATGGCGGCGGTGGCGCTCATCGTTGTGCCTCCCGTTTGCCAAGCGAGCGCAAGATGGCACTGGTGGCGAAGGATGACACGACGGCCAGACCGAGAAAGACCAGAGCCGCAATGCTGTAAAACAGGAACGAATGCTTGGTGACGCGAGCCGCCACGCCGGCATTGCGCAGTGTCTCGGCAAGACCGACGACCGAAACCAGCGACGTGTCCTTGAGAAGGCTAAGCCAGCAATTCTCGAGACCGGGGAAGGCAATGCGCAGCAGCTGCGGCAAAATCACCAGTCGCATGGTCTGCCATTTGGACAAACCAATGGAATAACCACCCTCATACTGACCCTTCGGGATGGCGCGGAAGGCCGAGAGGAAAACCTCGCTGGCATAGGACGAGAAGATCAGCGAGAGCACGATCATGCCAGCGACGAAGCTGTTGACGTCGATGGTCGCTTCGGGGCGGAAATACCGGATGAGATGCTGCAGCAGGATTGGCATGCCGAAGAAGAACAGGAAAAGCGTCACCAGTTCCGGCAGGCCGCGAAAGACCGTGGTGTAGATATTGGCGGCGAGGCGAAGCGACGGCTCCTCGGATTGCTTGCCCAGCGCAATGAAAAAACCGATCGCCAACCCAATGGGGAGCGTCGCCAGCGCAAGCAGAACCGTTACAATGACGCCATAGGCAATGTCGTCACTCCAGCCATCAGGTCCCCAACTGAGAAGTGTCCATATGCTTTGGGCTGGCATTGACAGGTGTTATCCCCACGACGTTCCCAGGATGAATAGAAAGACGGCGGGGTATTTCCCCGCCGTCTTGATCCTGTCTATCAGGACTCGGCGCCGAAGACGTCGAACTTGAAGTACTTGTCGTTGATTTCCTTGTATTTTCCATTGGCCCGGATGGCGTCGATGGCCTCATTGAGCTTGTTGACCAGGTCGGTCTCGCCCTTGCGCACGGCAATGCCGGCGCCCGGCCCGAAGATCTCGACCGGCTGCGGCGAGGGCTGGCCGAGAATCTTGCAGCAGGCGCCATCAGGCGAGTCCAGCCATTGCTGCAGCACGACGATATCGTCCTCGATGGCGTCGAGGCGACCATTGGCCAGATCTGCCTGCTCTTCGGGGCTGCTCGGATAACCCTTCACGGTGCTGTCGGTGTAGGTCTTCGAGGCATAGTTGAAATGGGTGGTCGTCGTGGCGACGCCGATGGTCTTGCCAGCCAGATCTTCCTTGGTCACGCCCTTCAGCGTGCTGTCTTTCGGCACGGCGAGAGCCGAGGGCGTGTTGTAGTATTTGTGGGTGAAGTCGACCTTTTCCTTGCGCTCCGGCGTGATCGACATCGAGGCGACGATAGCGTCGAACTTGCCGGCCTGAAGTGCCGGGATGATGCCGTCCCAATCCTGGGCGACGAAGGTGCACTTGACCTTCATCTGATCGCAAAGCGCCTGGGCGATGTCGATGTCGAAGCCGACGAGCTTGCCGTCGGAGGTGAGGTTGTTGAACGGGGGATAGGCGCCTTCGGTGCCGATCCGCAGGGTCTTTTCCTGGGCCTGGGCGACGCCGAGCGTCAGCAGCGCAGCCGATGCGGCGAGCGCGATACGCAGTGCAATACGCATGATAGTCCTCTCTTTAATGGTCCCGGCCGTCGTTCCGAAACGGCTCTATGGGGCGGTGCTTTTGACCGCCCGCTGAAGCGATACTCCCACTCTTTCCAAGAAAAAAGCAACTGCAAAACCACCGAAATCGGCAATGGGGTTCTGCCGTTACGTTACATCTTAAGCAACGAGGCCGGTGGTGCGCTCGATGAAGTCGACTATCGATTTTACGTCGTCGAGGTCGAATGCCGGCAGGCTCTTGTCCGTGACGGCGAAATCGGCGGCGATGGCGACAATATTGGGATCACCCGCTGAAAGCGGCGTCCGATCCTTCGCTTCCAGGCGCCGCGTTTCGATCTTGCGGTGCGATTCGCGCTTGTAGCCTTCGACCAGCACGATGTCGCATGCGGCGAGCCGCGAGAGGATGCTCTGCAGCGGCGGCTCATCCTCGCCGCGCAATTCGTGCATCAGCGCCCAGCGGTTGCCGGACACGATCGCGACCTCTGTGGCGCCGGCCTGCCGATGGCGGAAGCTGTCGGCGCCCGGCTTGTCAATGTCGAAATCATGATGGGCGTGTTTGACCGTCGAGACCTTCCAGCCGCGCCGCACAAGCTCGGCGACCAGCTTTTCGGTCAGTGTGGTCTTGCCGGAGTTTTTCCAGCCGGTGATGCCGAAGACGTTCATGATGTCATGCTCTGCAACAGGCGCCCGGCCTGGGCAAGGTCGTCAGGCACATTGATGTTGAAGAAAGGATCGAGCCCAGCGGATTGCACGAGCTGGAATTCCACCTCGACGTGACCACGGCGCTCGATGAAGGTCGAAACGCGCCTGTTGTCCTCATCAACCAGAAAATGTCGCAAGGCGTCGCGACACTCCATCGGCCACAGCGCGAAGGTCGGGTGCAGCCGACCGGCCGAGGAGGCGACGGCGATTGAACCCGGATGTTCGCCGGCCGCCGCCGCAAGGCGCGCGACAAGATCAAGCGGCAGGAAAGGCGTATCGCCGGCAGCAGTGACGACGGCCTTGCAAGGCGTATTGGCAACTGCCCATTCGAGGCCGGTCAGAATTCCGGCAAGTGGCCCGGCAAAGCCTTCGACGGTGTCGGCAAGCACGGGCAGTCCGAAACGGGAAAAGCGTTCGGGATCGCCATTGGCGCTCAGCGCCAGGGTTTCGATCTGCGGGCCAAAGCGCGACAGGATTTGGTCAAGCACGCTGCCGCCGCCAAGCGGCAACAAGCTCTTGTCGCCGCCTCCCATCCGCCTCGACTGACCACCGGCCAGGACGATCCCTGCAATATCTCGCCTCATGCATCGAGCCTGTACGCCAGCCGCCGGAAATCACAAGACCCGGCTAGATTCCATCCGGCGCCATGGCCGGCCCGGTTGTTTCGGCGACGATCCTTCGCCGGCCGACAACCCGCTCGCGATAGAGCGCGTAGAGACCCGAACCGACGACGATTGTCGCGCCGACGATCATCGGCATGTCCGGTATGTCGCCGAAGACGATCAAGCCAAGCAGAATGGACCAGAGCAGCGCGGTGTAGCGGAACGGCGCGATGAAGGAGATCTCGCCCGAGCGCATCGCCATGATGATGAATTGATAACCGATAAGCACCAGCACCGCGGCCAGCGCCAGCAACGCCGTGGTCTTGCCGGTCATCGGCGTCCAGCCACCCATCGGCGACAACAGCATCGCCCCGACGACGGTCATTGCCAGCGCCGTCGCGGTCGAGACCAGCATGGTCGGTATGGTTTGGGGAATGCGCTTGGTGGCGAGGTCGCGCACGGTGCAGCAGGCGACGCTGGCCAGCGCCCAAAGGGAATAGATGCTGAAGCCATCAAAGCCGGGCCGCACGATGACCAGTACGCCTGCAAAACCGGCTGCGATCGCCAGCCAGCGTCGCCAGCCGACCACTTCGCCGAAAAACAGTGCGGCACCCATCGTCACCGCCAGCGGCAGCGCCTGAAGAACGGCCGAGACACTGCCGATCGGCAAATGGGCAAGCGCGACCAGGAATGACACGGTGGCGCCAGCTTCGCCCAGCACGCGGATTGCCACCAGCGGCTGCAGCATCAGGCGCGGCTGCAAAAGCGCGCCGCGTTGCCATGCCAGCAGGCCGACGAAGAGCGAGGCAAAGGCTCCTCTGATCAGCATGACCTGCGCCATGTTCATCGATTGCGAAGAGTATTTGGTGATGGCGTCGTTGAGCGTGAAGCCAACCATCGCCACCATCATGAACAACGCGCCGCGAAGATTGGGGGAAAGAGGCAAGACATCTACCGGTTGCTTGGGCAAGCAAGCCTGTATCAGCCCGCCACGAAACAGCAATGGCAAAGGGCTGGGCCAGGACCGGGGCATTCGCCGGTGCCGGCATGAAATCACGTCCTCAATTCGGCGCCAATCTGGTCGGGAGGCGGCTTCGCCTCCCGGAAGCTGTGCAGGCGTGGTTATGTCTATTTCTTCGGTGTCAGCACTTCGGTGCCGTTGCCTTCCTTGCCGGCGATGGTCCAAAGGCCATGCAGCGAGCCGTCATCCTCGACCTTGTAGACGACGAGGCCGATGTCCTTGCCCATGACATAGCCGGCGGAGAATGCATCGTCGTTGCGCATGCAGATGCCGTCGGAGGAAGAGCCGCCAGTCTCCCAGTGGATCGCGCAGGTCGTCCCGCTGGTCAACGTGATGGTGGCTTCGCCATCATATTTCGATCCGTCGAAATTGGTGCCGGCGACGGTGTAGGTTCCACCGATCGACTGAGCTGCCGCGGGCACGGCCGCAAGGCCGAGCAATGCAAGAGAAAGAATGAGTTTGCGCATGATTTTTGCCCCCTATCAGCGAAGAGCCGCTTTCAGGGGAAGGCTAGGCCGGAACGACGTGGCGGTAAATCCGGCGGCGGTTCGCGAACAAGACTTTTTCTGGGGTGTGATCGGAAATACTCACTGCCCCTCGAGACTGCCGGCAATGGCGCCGACCAGCGGGTCGTATTTCGACTTCAGGGCTGGCGGGTAATCGATCCAGACCGTGCGGATAACGCCATCCCTGCCGAACAGGCGCCGCTCATAAAAGATCTTTCCATCCTTCGTGCCCGACAGCACCGCCCAGTTCTTGCCGGTCTTGCTGTAGGTAACGGTATAGCCAGGTTCCTTGCTTACCTTTTCATTGGCGACAAAGCCTTTCGGCGTGTCGTCATCGACGTTGAGGATGCCGGAGCAGGTCAGGCTGGCGCCATCCGCGCTCAGCCAAACCTGTCCGTCGCCATTTTCCGGCTCGGGCTGACGATCGGTGAATATCTCATCGGGAAAGGTGCAGACGGTGCCGAAGCGCGCGTTCACATAGGTGAAGGGCTTGGCGCTTGCAGTTGTTGTAACTGGCGTCGCCAAGGACAGAACTGTGGTCAGCGACGACAAGCCGATACGATAAAGACGCAGCACGATGCCCCCTTGGCCTTGGTGACCAAAGATACTCTTGCACCAAATCGGAGAAAAATCAGCCGCCGGTGACGCTCATGTGCCGGGACACCGAGGGACGGCTGGTGCGGCGGTCGATGATGAAATCATGGCCCTTCGGCTTGCGGCCGATGGCCTCGTCGATGGCGTCGGCGACAAGTTCGTTGCCTTCGGATGCACGCAACGGCGCGCGCAGATCGGCTGCGTCTTCCTGGCCAAGGCACATATAGAGCGTGCCGGTGCAGGTCAGCCTGACGCGGTTGCAGCTTTCGCAGAAATTATGCGTCATGGGCGTGATGAAACCGAGCTTTCCGCCGGTCTCGGCGACGTGGACATAGCGGGCAGGGCCACCGGTCTTGAAGGGAATGTCGGTCAGCGTGAACTGGCGCTCCAGCGAGGCGCGCAGCAGCGACAGCGGCAGATATTGGTCGGTGCGATCGGCATCGATCTCGCCCATCGGCATGGTTTCGATGACAGTGAGATCCATGCCGCGGCCATGCGCCCAGCGCATCATGTCGGGCAGTTCAGCGTCGTTGAAATCCTTCAGCGCCACCGCGTTGAGCTTGACCTTCAGCCCGGCCGCCTGAGCGGCATCGATGCCTTGCATGACCTTGTCGAGATGGCCCCAGCGGGTGATCTGGTGGAACTTGTCGGCATCGAGCGTGTCGAGCGAGACGTTGATACGCTTGACGCCGCACTCGGCGAGCTCGGCGGCGAAGCGTGACAGCTGCGAGCCGTTGGTGGTCAGCGTCAGTTCTTCTAGCGCGCCGCTATCGAGGTGGCGCGACAGCTGGCGCACCAGATGCATGATGTTCTTGCGCACCAGCGGCTCGCCGCCGGTAAGGCGCAACCTCTTCACGCCCTTTTCGATGAAGACGGTGCAGAGCCGGTCCAGCTCTTCCAGCGACAGCAGGTCCTTCTTCGGCAGGAAGGCCATGTCTTCGGCCATGCAATACGTGCAGCGAAAATCGCAGCGGTCGGTGACCGACACCCTGAGATAACTGATCGTGCGACCGAAGGGGTCGATCATGTTCATGTTCGAGCGTTTCCGTGGCCGTTGGCGGCGCCGTTATATACAGCTATGTGATACGATCCAGCCCGGCATTCAAGATACCGCTTCTCGATCTTTGGTAACATCCCGGAGCCGACACGGTATGTCGGTTGTTCTATCAGGACTTTTCCCCTTTCGCGAAGCGGCGTAGGGAAAGGCAATCGACATGGGATCAAACAGCATGACCGCGCCAAAAGAACTCAGGGTCTCCAAGGACCGCAAGCTGCTGTCGGTCACCTTTCCCAGTCATCAGCCATTCGAACTGCCTGCGGAGCTTTTGCGCGTCGCCTCGCCATCGGCCGAGGTGCAGGGCCATTCGCCCGACCAGCGGGTGACGGTTCCCGGCAAACGCAACGTGGCCATCCTCAAGATCGAGCCGGTCGGCAACTATGCGGTGCGCATCACCTTCGACGATTTCCACGACACCGGCATCTTCACCTGGAATTACCTGCATACGCTCGGCCACGAGACGGATGAGCGCTGGAACGCCTATCTGGCGGAGCTTGCGGAAAAAGGCTTGAGCCGCGATCGCTAGATCCCTTCGCTGTCGTCAAAAAGTCATCGATGTGGAGTAGCGCCGGCAAAGGTTCGGAGACGAAGAAGATGTCGCTTGTCACCACGGTCGAACAGCTCGAGGCGCTTTACGGCGTTCCAGGCGCAGCCTCGCTGGTCAAGGAACTCGACCATGTCATTCCCGAATACGCCGCCTTCATCGAAGCTTCGCCCTTTGTCGCGCTTGCCACCAGCGGCCCGGAGGGACTGGACTGTTCGCCGCGCGGCGATCTCGCCGGCTTCGTGCGTATCGTTGATCCCAAGACAGTGATGATGCCGGACCGGCGCGGCAACAATCGCACCGATTCGCTGCGCAACATCATCCGGGATCCGCGTGTCGGGCTGCTGTTCCTGGTGCCGGGCTCGGGCACGACGCTGCGCATCAACGGCCGCGCGCACATCACCACGGACGCCGAACTTTGCGCATCCTTCAAGGTCGACGGCAAGGCGGCGCGCTCGGTGACCGTCATCGACGTCGATTCGGTCTATTTCCAGTGCGCCCGCGCCATTGTGCGGTCGGAGCTTTGGAACCCGGCAAAACATGTCGATCCGAAATCGCTACCGACGCCCGGAACAATCCTGGAAATCACCAGCCGCAAGAACATCGACGGCGAGGCCTACGACAAGGAATGGTCGGAGCGGGCGAAGAAAACCATGTGGTGAGTGACTGAAAAGGCTGTCAGGCCTCCTTCAGCACCTCATAGATCTTGCGCATCTGTTCGCCGATCATGTCACACTGCTCCGGCGTCGACTGGCTCATCGCTTTCTCGATCAATGCCATATGCACTTTCAGCGCCTGCATCAGCAGCGCCTCGCCAGCCTCGGTCAAGGCGAGCCGCAGGATGCGCTTGTCCTTCTCGTCGCCTTCGCGGCGCAGCAGGCCGCGCGTCTCCAGCTGCGGCAAAAGCATGGTGATGTTGGAGCGGCCGACGAGCAGTTTGCGGGCAAGGTCGTGCTGCGACATGCCGGGATGGCGGTAGAGGTTCATCAGCACGTCGAGCTGCGCCGGCTTCAGGTCGAGCGGCGCGAGTTTCACCGCCAGCGTGCGCTCCAGCACATGGCAGGCGCGCGCCACCGCGACCCAGTTGCGAAAACGCGGGTTGTCCCAGGGTAGCTCTTGTTTATTGTTCATCTTTGAACTATTATGTTCATGCTTGAACGTATGGATGGATTCTCACTATGGCATCAATCGGGCTGAAGGTCATCCGGAGCGTATTTGGTGCGGCCGAACATATTGCGCCACGCATCAGCGGGCGCGCGGCTTTCGAATTGTTCTGCCGCACACCGAGCGCAAAGGCGCTGACCGATGGCGAGCGCCGCGCCATCGGCCGTGCCGCCGAGTTCATGACCGAGGCGCGCCATCATCGGCTGAAGACGGCAACCGGCTGCGTCATGGTGCACGAGTTCCGGCCGGAGCCGGGCAGGGCTGCACTTGGCACCGTGCTTGTCGTTCACGGCTGGCGTTCGCGCACCGAATATATGCGCGCCTTGATCGAGGGGTATCGCGCGGCCGGCTACAGGGTCGTTTCCCTGGACCTGCCGGGGCACGGTCATTCGCAGGGCCGGCACCTGAACATGGCCAACGCGGTCGACGCGGTGCGCGTCGCCGGCGAATGGTTCGGCCCGTTTGTCGCGGCGGTGGGGCATTCGTTCGGTGGGGCTGTCGCCGCCAATGCCATTGCCGGTTCCATCAAGAACATTCCGCCGCTGGCGGCCGGACGTCTCGTGCTGATCGCAGCACCGAGCTCCTTGCCGGCGATCTTCGCCGATTTCAGCCGCATGCTCAATGTCGGGCCGCGCTCACAGGTTGCGATGGCGGACCGTGTCCAGCACCTGGCCGGCCGGCCGCTGCATGAATTCACCGGCGACCGCCAGCTTGCCCAGGCTCCTGTGCCGACGCTGGTCATCCACGCGCCGGACGATCGTGAGGTGCCGGCCGAGCATGCGAAACGCTACGCCGGTGCCGGCGGCCATGTGCGGCTGCACTGGGCCGACGGTCTCGGCCACCGCCGCATCCTTGCGGACAAGGGCGTGGTGGCACGCGCTGTTGCCTTCGTCGCGGACCGCGAGCCGTCCTTGCTACATTGAGCCGCGGTCAAGTTACTTCTTCTTCTCGCCGGGCTCGACAGGCAGTCCGGCCGCCTTCCAGGCGGTGTAGCCGCCAAGGATATGCTTGACGGGCCCAAGCCCCATATCCTGAGCCGTCTTGGTGGCGAGCGCCGAACGCCAGCCGCCGGCGCAGAAGAACACAAAGCTCTTGCCCGAGGCGAAGAACGGCTTGTGATAGGGACTTTCGGGATCGATCCAGAATTCCAGCATGCCGCGTGTGACATGTTTGGCGCCGGGAATCCTGCCGTCGCGTTCGACCTCGCGCGGGTCGCGCAGGTCGACAAAGATGGTGCCTTCGTCCTCGAGCAGTCCCGCGGCTTCCTCAGGCGAAACCACTTCGATCTCGGCGTTGGCTTCGTCCAGCAGTTCGCGATAACCCTTTTTCACTATCATCCCTCCCGGCCTTGCTGGCAGGTCGGAATTTCGAGCACAACAGCCTGCGTTTGTCACGCTCTGTCGGGGCCTGCCAATACCTGCCAGGCAGACATCGCGCCAGTGACGGTCGCCATCAGCGCGGTGCATGACGCGCCGTCGCGCGCCTGGATGGACATGCCGTGCTGGACCGTGGCGTAGAAGGTCGCCACGGCATCGCAGTCGAAATCGGCAGGCAATTCGCCCTCGGCCACACCGCGCTCCAGGCGCTTGCGCAGGGCCGCAAGATTTTCGGCGCGGCGGCGGCGCAAATCCGTGCAGATGGCACCGCTGCTTGAATCCTCATGCAGTGCGCCCAGCGCAATCAGGCAGCCCTGCGGGCGATCGGTCTGCGAATAGGCCTTGGCCGTCTGGCGCAGGAAGTTCTCGATCGCTTGGCATGCGGTCGGTGCCTCGTCCAAGGCGGCCCAGATCTCGGTTCCTTCGGCTTGCGTGTAGTATTCGGTCGCTTCGAGGAACAGCGCCTCCTTACTGCCGAAGGCCGCATAGAGGCTGGGCGAATTGATACCCATTGCCGCGGTCAGCTCGGCGATCGACGTACCCTCATAGCCCTTGGCCCAAAACAGCTCCATCGCGCGCCGCAGGGCGGCCGTTCGATCGAAGGTGCGGGGACGGCCTCTTTCCGACATGTTCTTCTTTTCTGTGTTGATCGATACATAAATGAGTTGACGCGGTCGAGCAAGGCTGCCAGACATTTATGTATCAATCGATACAGAAATGGAGAAACTAATGTCTTCCAGCAATTTGAACGGCAAGGCGGCACTCGTCACCGGCGGCAGCCGCGGCATTGGGGCGGCGATTGCGCGAAGGCTCGCGGCCGATGGCGCCAAAGTCGCGCTGACCTATGTGCATGGCGAGGAACAGGCCCGCGCGGTCGTTGCCGAGATCGAGGCCAAGGGCGGCCGCGCCATCGCCATCAAGGTGGACAATCGTGATGCCGTGGCGATAGACAGGGCCGTCGATGAGACCGTTGGCGCCTTCGGCCGGCTCGACATATTGGTCAACAGCGCCGGCATCTGGCGCGTGGCCCCCATCGACACATTGTCGTTAGCCGACTTCGACGAGACCATGTCGGTTAATCTCAGAGCCCCGTTCATCGCCTCGAAAGCGGCGGCGGCGCATATGGGCGAGGGCGGCCGGATCATCTCGATCGGCAGCAATCTCGCCGAACGCGTCACCGACACCAGCCTCGGCGCCTACTCCGCCAGCAAGGCAGCGCTGGTCGGCTTGACCAAGGCGCTCGCACGCGACCTCGGTCCGCGCGGCATCACAGCCAATGTCGTCCATCCCGGTTCGACCGACACCGACATGAACCCGGCGGATGGACCGCATGCCGAGCATCAGCGCCAGAAGATGGCGACGCCGCGATTCGGCAAGGCCGATGACATCGCGGGCATGGTTGCCTGGCTTGCCGGTCCGGAAGGACGTTTCGTCACCGGTGCCGCATTGACCATCGATGGTGGCGCCAACGCCTGAATTTGGGGAGCTCTGCAGGCTGGAGCGAAGCACCCGCGCTCCAGCCGTCACGATCTTGTGAAACCGTTCTGCAACAGGCTTTCCAAAATTTATGAAAGCTTAACGAAATCGGTATGAATCGGTATAGTCGCGCCTTACATCCGCCATGCGGTGAGCGAGACGGTCTAGCGTGCGGAACGGGAACCGGTTGCGACCGGAGCGGGTGATCCATGAAATTCCTCGGTAACAAAGCAACCGCGATGCCGCTTGTGGCGATCGCAGCAACGCTCGCCCTGGGCGCGCCTCAGGCAGGCGCCCAGGGGCTCTTCGACATGCTGTTCGGCGGCGGCATCAGGCATGAGCCGCAGGGCGAATTTCCGCCTCCGCCAAAGCACAAACCCAAAGCCCCGGCCGGCGGCGGTGGCGGTGGCGGCGCAAAGATCAGCAGCCCGTCCTATTACACCTACAAGGCTGACAAGCTTGTTCGCGTCGACTTCTCGACGCTGTCCGCCGCGCCGCAGCCGGCGACGGCGCAGGACGCGGCCTTCGTTCCGTCGGCCACCGGGGCTGCTTTCCACGATGCCATTGCCAGCCTCAGTGACTACGAACTCTATGCCGAGCCCGATATCGCCAAGGCGTTGATCGCCTACTACTCGGCCAATCCGGACTTCATCTGGGTGAACGGAACAAGCCCCAACAACCGCGCCCAGGATGCGGTGCGGGTGCTTGGCGAGGCCGCGAGCTACGGGCTGACGCCCGCCGACTACACCGTCGATGTGCCGGCCACGACTTCGGCCTCAACGGATGACGCAGCCAAGCTCAGGGAACTCGTGCGCTTCGAGATGGCGCTGTCGGCACGCGTCTTGCGCTACGCCCATGACGCCCAGAACGGCCGTGTCGAGCCCAACCGGATGACCGGCTACTATGATTTCCCAGCCAAGCCGCTCGACATGGTCGGCGTGCTGAAGACGCTGGCGCATACGCAGGAAGTGCGCACCTATCTCGAATCGCGGCATCCGCAGAATGCGGAATATCAGGCTCTGCGCGTCGAACTGGAGGCCCTGCAGGCCAGTGCGGAAAATGAGATCGTCGTCGATCCAAAGCTGCTGCTTAAGCCCGGCGAGACCAGCCCCGAGCTGCCAAAACTGCTGTCGCTGATCGCGCGCAATCTCGATGACAATATGGGCGGCACCTATGGCGAGCTGCTGTCGCGGCTGGCGACCAGCGAGGTCTATGTCCCCGAGCTGGTACCGCTGATCAAGGCGGTGCAGGTGAAGGAAGGCATGAAGGGCGACGGCGTCATCGGTCCGCGCACTGTCGCCTTGCTGGCCGGCACGTCGAAGGCCGACAGGCTGCTCAAGGTGCAGGTGGCGCTGGAGGAGCTGCGCTGGCTGCCTTCCGATCTCGGCAGCCCGCGTGTCTTCATCAACCAGCCGGCGTTCACCGCGAGCTATATCGACAATGGCGAGGAGAAGCTGAAGACGCGCGTCGTCGTCGGCCGGGTGACCAACCAGACGGCTTTCTTCTACGACCAGATCAAGCAGGTCGACTTCCATCCCTATTGGGGCGTGCCGCAGTCGATCATCGTCAATGAGATGCTGCCCAGATTGCGCAGCGATCCCGGCTACCTCGATCGGGCCGGCTACGAGGTGACGGATTCGCGCGGCAAGCGCATTCCCTCGTCGGCGGTCAATTGGGGCGCTTATGGCGCCAACATTCCCTACAGCGTGCGCCAGCAGCCGAGCGAGGCCAATGCGCTGGGCGAACTGAAGATCCTGTTCCCCAACAAGCATGCGATATACATGCACGACACGCCGCAGAAATCGTTCTTCAAGCAGGATATGCGCGCGCTCAGCCACGGCTGCGTGCGCCTGCAGGATCCGCGCGGCATGGCGGCGGCGGTGCTCGGCACCTCGGTCGACTATGTCGCCGAGAAGCTCAAGCACGGACATTCGACCGAGGATGTGACGCGCAAGATTCCAGTCTATGTCGCCTATTTCACCGCCTGGCCCGACATGTCCGGCAAGGTCGAGTATTTCAACGACGTCTACGACCGCGATTCGCGGCTGAAGCAGGCGCTGGACGCCACCGAGGCCGTGCGCTCGCCATCGAGCTGATCGTTTAGAATTGCGACAACGGGCGGCGGAAACCCGCCTCCCGCCCAGCGATCAGCCAGTAGATCAATCCGGCGACGAGGCCGGCGGCGGCGATGATGCCGATATCGGCCCATCGCTCCGGGTCTATGTCTTCCGCCGAGCTCGGCCAGATGAGGAAGAAGCCGCCGGCGGCGGCGGCGGCGCCGAAGACCATGTGCATCAGGGCATTGCGCAGCGAGAAGAACTCGGCGATCAGCGCGAAGATCAGCGTCTGCAGCCCGGTCACGACAATCGTCAGGAAGTAGACGAACATGCCGAGCGGCGGCACCACCAGGACGGCGATCGGGCTGACGCCCATGACGTCGAAATAGGCCGGCGCGTTGGGCAGGGAACTGAGCGCGGCGTAGATCGCCGCTACAGCGACCAGGCCGACCAGTACCGCGACCAGATAGCCGGCCAGCATCATCAGGATGCGCTTCATCACATGCTTCGCCGTCGCCATGCCCATCCCCCCATGCGGCGCAGTCAACCGTTGCAATCAGCCATCAAAGACGATCCAGCGCAAGGGCAGGCACCGAGCGGGCGGCTTTGGCGGGCTCGCGAACATGAAGCGGAGCCGATCAGGCGCCGCCACACAGATGCTCGGAGTCCGGCAAGGCCCACGAGCCTTTCGCAACCAGATCGATCGAATAATAGACCCGGCCACGGTCGTCGCCCTTCGGACAATCCCTGGGAATCGCAATCAGGCACATCATGACGGGTTCGCCGACCTTGGAGGCGGCAAGGCCCGGTTCGCGATCATAGGAGACGGCCCCACCGCCATTGGTGAAGGTGGCTGCGCTGCCGGCGTCGGGCGAGGCGGTTTCGAGCGGATCGTCGCCAAGCCGCGCGGTCAGCGTCTTGATATGCGTGGACGCGCATTGCCCGACGGCCGAGGGCAGGGGCTGATCGTTGTTGCCGGGATTGCGCGCGGCGGTATCCAGAGCCTTCTTGCCGATCAGGGCTATGTTGTAGTCCTGTACCCATGACGGCGCATTGCCATAGGTCTGCAAGGCGTTGTTCAGCGCGCTGACGATGCAGGCGGTATCGCTCTTGCAGGCGTTGCGGTCGGCGATCAGCCCGCGGGCGATCTTGCGCTTGTCGCCGCCGAAGGCCGGCTCGAACCCCTTGTAGGCCTTGGCGACCAGCAGATCGATGGCCGACAGCTGAGGATCGGCGCAGATCGCCTTCTCCGCCGGCAGGCTCGCCTTGGCGCAGTCGAAGGACGGCCCGTCCGCTCGCGACGAAGTCGCCGCAAGCATGCCGCCAGCCAGGACGATGGCTAAGACGAGCAAGAGATCGGTTCGAACGGAAAATCGCATGACTACCCCAAGCCAACAGGCGCTGCCCGCGCCTGGCGTGCATATCACACGCCAAGGATGGACAATTTGCGGCAATCGGATTGGCCGTCCAGGTGCACGGAGAAAATGGGCAGACCCGTCGAAATGGAGAGTCTCTGCTGGCAGCTCTTACTTAGGCTCGGCCGTCACTGGATCGTAGGTGATTTCGACCTTCGCCTTGTCCGACGTGTAATAAGTGACGGTATAGGCGCCATTGTCCCAGTCGACCTCTTTCACATAGCGAAAGCCGTCGCGCTGCTCGACCTTGGCGAGTATCTCCGACAGCTTCTTGGCGTTGGGCGGCGGCAGCGGCTTGTCATCCGCGGCCAGAGCAGGACCGGCGGCGAGAAGAACGGCGATGCTGGTCGCTACGAGAAATCTGGACATGGTTTTCCCTCAAGTTTCGACGCAAGGAAACGAGCTGGCGTGGCGGTTGGTTCCAGATGGACGCCATGCGTGCCCGGCCATGTCCGCGCAAGCTGCAATTCGCCGCGCCGCTGCCAACAGAGTGTCGACGGGCTAAGGCTGGAAAACCATTTGGAAAATGGTGGGCGATGCAGGGATTGAACCTGCGACCCCACCCGTGTGAAGGGTGTGCTCTCCCGCTGAGCTAATCGCCCGCTCGTTGCCCGAAGGCCAAGCGAGCCGCGATATAAGGGAGGCCGGCCGGTTAAGTCAAGGCGGTGTTAGGCGTTCTTTCAGAGATCGGATTCCGCGCCTTTCGGGGCCGTACCGACTGTATTCTCGCTGCTGTCCGTTCAGTGTCCCGCGGCGCGGATCAGCCGCTCCGCCAGATCCACGGTCAGGGCATCGAAATGCGAGATCACCGCCGAGGGCTCGAATTCGCGGACATGCCGGTCGGTGTAGCCGAAATCGACGGCCACCACCGGAATGCCGGCGGCCTTGGCGGTGTCGATGTCGGTTTGCGAATCGCCGACCATCAGAGCGCGGTGCGGATCGCCGCCGGCCAGCCGGATGGTTTCGGTCAGGTGGCGTGGATCGGGCTTGCGGAACGCGAACGTGTCCTGGCCGGCGATGGCCGCGAAATGCCTGGTCAGGCCGAGTGCTTCGATCAGCGCCAGCGAATTGGCCTCGTATTTGTTGGTGCAGATGGCCAGGAGATAGCCTGCCTTCTCGAAGCGGGCGATCGCCTCGATGACGCCGGGGTAGGGGCGCGATTTGCCGGGGATGTTGTCGGTATAGTGATCGAGGAACAGTTTGAGCAGCCGGTCATGCTCGGCGACGTCGAGCGAGCGCTGCTGGGCGGCGTGCGCCCGCTCTATCATCACGCGGCCGCCATGGCCGACGAAGCGCCTGAAGCCGGCCTCGTCGACGGCCGTGAGTTCGCTGGCGGCCAGGCTGTGGTTCAGGCTGTCGAGCAGGTCCGGCGCCGTGTCAACCAGCGTTCCGTCCAGGTCGAACACGATGATCGGGCGACTCATGATCCATCCGGCGCAGGTTTATACATCCGGAGGCGATAGCGCCTGCGGCGCGTCAAGGCAAGCAGAGCGGTGGATAGGTGCTCAAAGGCTTTGACCACTGTCAAAGGCTTTGACCACGGGCAAAAGCTTTGACCCGGCCGGCAAAAATGCTAGGAGCCCCGAACACTCGGGTTTCTGGGCAGCAAGCGGCATGGATGCAAGACAGTTGAAGGTCGAGGCCGCGCGGGCCGCCCTTGCCCATGTCAGCGACGGCATGCGGCTCGGCATCGGCACCGGCACCACGGCGGAAGAGTTCGTGCGGCTGCTCGCCGACAAGGTCGCCACCGGCATGACTGTCATCGGCGTGCCGACGTCGGAGCGCACCGCAGCACTTTGCCGCGAGCTTGGCGTGCCGCTGTCGACATTGGAGGAAACCCCCGAGCTCGATCTCACCGTCGACGGCGCCGACGAGGTCGACCCGGAACTGACCTTGATCAAGGGCGGCGGCGGCGCACTGCTGCGCGAGAAGATCGTTGCGGCGGCGTCGCAGCGCATGATCGTCATCGCCGACCGGTCGAAGATGGTCCAGACGCTCGGCCGTTTTCCGCTGCCGATCGAAGTCAACCAGTTCGGCCTGCGCGCCACCGAGATCGCCGTAGCCAAGGCGGCTGCGGAGTTCGGCCTTTCCGGTCCGATTACATTGAGGATGACGGGAGGCCAGGCTTTTGTTACAGACGGCGGCCATTTTATCCTCGATGCATCTTTTGGCCGCATTCCGGATACAAGAGCGCTTTCGAATGCTCTCCATGCCATTCCGGGCGTGGTCGAGCATGGTCTTTTCATCGGGCTGGCGTCAGCGGCCATCATCGCCGGCGGCGACGGTATCCAAACCGTCCATGCCGCCCGAAAACCAGGGAGTTCTACCAACCATGATGTTGCATAACCGGGTTCGCGGCCTTTGCGTCGTTCTGGCGGCTTCGGCCGTTTTCGCCTTGTCGTCGCCGGCGTTCTCGCAGGACGTTACCGAATCGCACCTCAAGGCGGCCCGAGCGGCGGTCGCGGCGATCCATGCGACCGACCCGTTCGACAATATCCTGCCGCAGGCGGCGGCCGCGCTCGAATCGCAGCTCATCCAGAAGAACCCGGACATGCAGGAGCTGATCGGCAAGACGATCAACGAGAAGGCGCTGGCGCTGGCCTCGCGCCGCGCCGATCTCGAGAAGGAAGCGGCCCTTGCCTATGCGAAGGTGTTTTCCGAAAAGGAACTCAACGATATCGCGGCCTTCTACAACTCCGACTCCGGCAAGAAGCTGCTCGACAGCGGCCCGACCGTGACGCGTGATTTGGTCAAGGCAGCCGACATCTGGCAGAACGGCCTTGGCCGTGACCTCGCCCAGCAGGTCGGCGAAACGCTGGCAGCGGCCGCCAAGGCAAAGGCCAAGGCCGCGCCTGCGCCCGCCGATGGTGCCGCTCCGGCCGACAATGCGGCTCCGGCGGATGGCGCCGCGCCCGCAGACGGTTCAGCACCGGCCGACGGTTCGGCTCCCGCCGACGGCACGCAGAACTGATCCTGCGTTTTCAAATGCGGCCTTGCGGCCATCTGTGAAGCCCGGCTTGTCCGGGCTTTTCTTTTGGCCTTCGGCGGCCTACCTGTCTCTCACATTTTCCGACGTTCAAGGAGCCGCCTCATGGCCGGTTATGACTATGATCTTTTCGTCATCGGCGGCGGCTCCGGCGGGGTGAGGGCGGCGCGCATTGCCGCCGCACTCGGCAAGCGCGTCGGCATCGCCGAGGAATACCGTTTTGGCGGCACTTGCGTTATCCGCGGCTGCGTGCCGAAAAAACTCTATGTCTACGCCTCGCAATTTCCGGAGCATTTCGCCGATGCCGCCGGCTATGGCTGGACGGTGCCGGAAGCCAGTTTCAACTGGCAGACACTGGTCGCCAACAAGGACCGCGAGATCAGCCGGCTGGAGGCAATCTACAAGAAGAATGTCGAGGGCGCCGGCGGCGAGACCTTCCATTCGCGGGCGATGATCGTAGACCCGCATGTGGTGCATCTCCTGGACAACGACCGCACCGTCACCGCCGACCAGATCCTGATCGCCACCGGCGGCCGTCCGGCGGCCCACCCAGCGCTTCCCGGTCATGAGCATTGCATCTTTTCCAATGAGGCTTTCGACCTCAAGGAACTGCCGAAGGCGATCATGATCGAAGGCGGCGGCTATATCGCGGTCGAATTCGCCAACATTTTCCACGGTCTCGGCGTCGACACCACGCTGGTCTATCGCGGCAAGGAGATCCTCAGCCGCTTCGACATGGATCTGCGCCGCACGCTGCACGAGACCATGGAAAAGAAGGGGATCAAGATACTCTGCCATGCAGTGAGCGAGCGGGTGCACAAGCGGCCGGACGGCCGGCTCGACGCCCTTCTCACCAGCGGCCAGACGTTGACGGTGGACCAGGTCATGCTGGCCATCGGGCGCATCCCCAACACCGAGAATATGGGCCTGGAAGGCATCGGCCTCGAGATGACCCCGGCCGGCGCGATCAAGGTCGACGAGTACTCCCGCACCAACATCGACAATATCTGGGCGATCGGCGACGTCACCAACCGCGTGCAGCTGACACCGGTGGCGATCCACGAAGCGATGTGCTTTGTCGAGACGGCCTTCAAGGGCAACCCGACCGCGCCCGATCACGACACGATCGCGACCGCGGTCTTCTCACAGCCGGAAATCGGTACCGTCGGCCTGTCGGAAGACGAAGCCGTCAAGCGTTTCGCCGATGTCGAAATCTACCGGGCCAGCTTCCGGCCGATGCGGCATACGCTATCGGGCCGTGACGAGAAGATGCTGATAAAGCTGGTGGTCGACGGCGCTTCCCGCAAAGTGCTTGGCGCCCACATATTGGGGCCGGATGCCGGCGAAATGGCGCAGCTGCTCGGCATTCCGCTGAAGGCCGGCCTGACCAAGGATGATTTCGACCGCACAATGGCCGTGCACCCGACCGCGTCGGAAGAACTCGTCACCATGTACAAGCCGACCTACCGCGTGAAGGACGGCCAGCGCGTCCAGTGACGGGCGCGGTTTGCTCCATCAAGGTCGACGGAACCATCCACGGCAGGCAAGCCTGAAAGGCGGAAGCCGCCGCCGGCCATGGCCAGCGGCGGAGACAGCAATGCGGCTACAGCAACGTGCCGCGCAGGATCACCAGTGCCACCGAGAAATAGATCACCAGCCCGGTGACATCGACCAGCGTGGCGACAAACGGCGCCGATGCGCTGGCGGGGTCGAAACCGACCCGTTTCAGCGCGAAGGGCAGCATCGAGCCCGACAAAGAGCCGAAGGTGACGATGCCGACCAGTGCCGCGCCAACCGTCGCGGCAATCAGCGGCCAATGCGGGCCGTAGTCGTAGAAGCCCATATATTGCCAGAGAGCGATGCGGCAGATGCCAACCACGCCAAGCATGGCGCCCAGCACGAGACCGGTGGGTAGCTCGCGCAACGCCACCCGCCACCAGTCACGAAGGCCGATCTCGCGTAACGCCAGCGCGCGGATGACCAACGAGGTTGCCTGCGAGCCGGAATTGCCGCCGGAACTCATGATCAGCGGGATGAAGAGGGTGAGCACGATCGCCTTCTCTAACTCACCCTCGTAGCTCTGCATGGCGTTGGCGGTCAGCATCTCGCTGATGAACAGCGCGCACAGCCAGCCGCCCCGTTTCTTGATCATGGAGAGGAAGCTCATCTTCATGTAGGGCTCGTCGAGCGCTTCCATGCCGCCGAAGCGATGCACATCCTCCGTCGTTTCCTCGATCATCGTGTCGATGATGTCGTCGATGGTGACGATGCCGAGAATCTTGCCGTGGTCGACGACAGGCAAGGCGAGCAGATCGTATTTGGAGATCGTCTGCGCCAGGGTTTCACGATCGGTCAGCGGGGTGACCGTCACCGGCACACGGTCCGGCGCGACCGACAGGATCGGGTCGTCCGGCTCACCGGTGATGAGTCGGCGCAGGCCGGTCGACCGCACCAGGAGGTGCGTTTGCGGATCGACGATGTAGATCGCGTAGACGGTTTCGCGCGTCCGCTCGACCTTGCGGATGTAGTCCAGCGTGCGCCCGACGGTCCAGTCAGAGGGAACGCTGACGAACTCCGTCGTCATGATCGATGCGGCGCTGCCTTCGGGATAGCCCAGAATGGACAACAGGGTGGCGCGCAGTGGCGGCGCCAGTGCGCCGAGCAGTTCGGAACGTGCCGGCTCATCGAGCTCGCGCAGTATGTCGGCCGCACGGTCGACCGACATGGCGGTGAGCAGCTTGCTTGCCTTGGCACGGGGCAGGGCTTCCGCGAGTTCGGGCGCACCGTCGAGTTCGGGCTGGTCGAAGATCTCGACCAGGCGCTCGAAGGGTACCGCGCAAAGCAGATCAGTCGCGGTTTCGCGCGATTCGTGGTTGAGCGCCTCGACCACGTCGGCGACATGGTCGTTTGCAAGGATGCGGGCGATGGCGACGGCCTCGTCGTCCGCTACGGGGGAAAAATCGTTCATGGTTCACTCCTTGCCGTCCGGCAGGACATGAACCATTCAGGTCACGTCTAGGCGGACGGCGGTTGCGTTCGACTAATACTGTCGCCAGGCATGGCGCGGTGACCTTTCCGCTTGCGGGTTCGCGTTTGACTATCAGCAAGCCGGCGCAACATAGGAGCGCGCCTTGCCGAGTCAATCGCGGTGAGTGAGGAAAACGGCGCCTGATGGCTCCGATCGCGATACTGTGATCGCCGACTGCCGCGGTGCCCGGCAAGTCGCCGTGAAACCAACGTTATTTCTGCTTCAGCCGACGTGAGAAACGCAGCCATTTGTCCTCGACCGGACGTGGCTGGGTCAGAATCGTGGTGAGTTCGACCGGCAGGGTCGGAACCAGCGGCTTCTTGGTGGCGACGCCGTCGGCGATCAACACGATCGAATGATAGAACTCGGTGCCGGCAGCCGATCGTGGCGCCACCGCTTCGTGCATGACGCTGATCACCGTGACATCGGGGCAGTTGTCCTTGATCGCCTGATGGAAGGCAATCTTGCCTTCCGGGTCAAGGGCGCCGGTCGCCTCGTCGAGGAACAGCAGCCCCGGTTGCTGCAGGATGATGCGGGCCACCACCAGCTTCTGCTTCTGGCCGCCCGACAGGACCTGATCCCAGCTTTTGCCTTCACGGCTTTCATTGGCCATATGCTCGATGAAGTCGCCAAGGCCGGCCTTGTGCAGCGCGGACGCGACCTGCGCATCGCCGTGGTCGTGCTCGGAGCCCGGCAGGCAGACCAGCTGTTTCAGCGACACCTGCTGGAGCTTGATCTCCTGGGCGGCATAAAAACTCTTCACCCCATCGGGGAAGACGATGGTGCCGCGGCCGTAGGGCCAGAGGCCGTTGATCGCCTTGACCAGCGATGTCTTGCCGCAACCGGATTCGCCCTTCAGGAATGTCCACTCGCCGCGCCGGAAGCGCAAATTGGCGGCGCTGAGGAACGGTGTCGCGTCCTCGCCCTGATGCGCCAGTTCGAGCTTCTGGATGGTCAGACCGAACACCGGGTTCTGGCTGGCATAGTGGAAGTCGGACTGGCCGGTCTGGCTGTAGAACGCCTGCGGATGCTGGACGCTCTCGATCGCGTTTGCCAGCTCCGTGACACGCTGGCTGTTGGCGCGCAGCGTGGCGATGGCGGGCATGACATGGATGAACCACGAGCACTGGCTGATCAGCTGGGCGACCATTTCGGAGCCGGTGATGTAGCCCTTGTAGTCCAAGCGATTGTGTATGAACGACACCAGACCGGGACCATAGGCGACGATCCGGGCGCCGAGGAAGTTGTAGATCAGCTCGAACGACGTGTAGCTATTGTTGACGACATTGAGCTTGCCCCAGGTCTTGTCGATATCGACGTAGAGCTTGTCGTGCATCGACTTTTGCACATCTTCGCCATGCGAGGCGGCGACATGGAAGCTGCGGCGCAGGAACGTCGTCAGTTCACTGCGGTAGCTGCCCTCGGCCTGCTGCATGCGGATATTGAGCCGCTCGAGCAAGCGGCCAAGCTTGACCGCAATCCAAGTGTTCAGCGGCACGTAAATGGCGACGGCGAGGAAGGCCAGCACTGCGCTGCCATAACTGCCGAGGAACTCCAGTCCTTTGACCTCAACCGAGGATCCGATCAGATTTTCGCCGATAAAATAGAGCGAGGTGGCGACACCCAGAACGCCCATGGCGAGACCGATCGCCCCGCCCGTCATGTCCTTGATCGATTCCTGGATGCGCTGGTCGATGTTGTCGGGTGCGACGATATCGCCGGCCGCCGAACCATGCTGAGCATGGAAGTGGGTATGATTGCCGTCGAGCAGAGCCTCGTTGAACTGGCTATTCAGCCAGCCACGCCACTTTCGGTGCAGGGTTGCCGAGACAAGACCACGCACGCCGGTGAAGCCGGCATCCTTGAGCACGACCAGCAGAACCAATATGCCGGCATTGGTCAGAATTGCCTGCAGTGGGCTGGTATTGGCTGCATCGTGGAAGAATGCAATCGAATTGCCCAACTCGCCCAATGCCAGGGCAAACCAGACGCCGGCCTTGCTGGAAAGCGCCGTCAGCAGAGCGATGACGATGGTGAGCGTCCAGGCTTCCTTCCAGCGCTCGGAGAACCAGTAGGCCTTCATCAGCCCCCAGAAACTGCGCATCGAGGATACCGGCGTCAAATGCGACCGCCCTGCGGCGCCGCGGTGTAGTCTATCCGGTACTGACTCCTGCGATCGTCTGCCGATCCGAATCACGATCCCGCCCAAACCTTTTTTGTTTTGTTACGGATGGTAACACCAATTGATCATTTTCCATTAATTTTTATAGGGGGTCAGCGAGATTTGAAGATCCGGCCGTGTCGGGAAGGCAACAGAGCAGGCTTTCCAAGTGCTTCGCGTAAGCCGGCAGGAAGGCGATTTAACATAACAATGTCAGATGGTTACTTGGCTACGACGCAGTGAGCCACAACCTTCCCTTAGGGAAGGCGTCCACACGATTTCGTGACTCTTTTTGGCTTGTCCGGCGAGCCGATTTTTTGTTGGGGCTGACCAAATTCCCGAAAACCGGCCGTCCTTTGACCTCTGATTCCTGCCGCGATCGGCCTTTCCGGGAGCCGAGAAGTGACCTGAAACGGTCTTGTCGCAGGTGAAGGAATGACCGGCCTCAGCCGACCTTGTCCAATTCGCCGCTTGCCTTCGCCGCCGCCACCTGGCGGATGGCATCGGCCAGCGTGTCGACGTCCTGGGCGCCCATCACGGCATATTTGCCTTCAAGCAGGAAGCACGGCACGCCCGATATGCCCATGCGCGACGCCGTGGCGATCTCGGTGCGCACCGCCTCGACATCGGCGTCGGTCGGCAAGAGCGTGGCGACCACCGACGCATCCATGCCGGCCTCGCGGGCGGCTTCGACCAACACGGCATGGTCGCCGATGTTGACACCTTCCTCGAAATTCAACTGGAACAGGCGACGGACCAGCCTGTTCTGCACGGCTTCACCGGCAGCACCCGCCCAACGGATCAGGCGGTGCGCATCGAGCGTGTTCGGCGCCACCTTGATGGCATCGAAGGCAAAGGAAATGCCCTCTGCCTCGCCAAGCGGCTCGATGCGGGCATGAATCTCGCGAATGCGCTCATCGCTGCCGAACTTGGCCCGCATATACTCCCGGCGGTCCTTGCCTTGCGGCGGAATGGTCGGATCGAGCTGGAACGGCCGCCAGCGTATATGCACATCGACGTCGCCGGCCGCGGCAACCGCCTTGTCCAGCCGCTTCTGACCGATGAAACACCATGGGCAGACGACATCCGACACCACATCGACGGTTATGGCGTTCGCTTCGCTCATCTCGATCTCCGGATTTTCAGTTCGGTTTGCGCCACCATGTCGGCAGCTGATAACCGAATATGGGCGTCTTCTTCGGATGTTCCAGATAATTCCAGTAAGCAAGCCACTGCTGCGTGTTATACTGCATCGGCACCATGTAATTGCCCGAGATCAGCAGCCGGTCGAGAACGCGGACGGCGGCGACATAATCCTCCTTCGAGCGGGCGCGCAGCATCGCGTCGATCGCCGCATCGACTGCCGGATCGGCAACGCCGGCGAGATTGAACGAGCCTTCGGCCTTGGCCGCCTCGGAGCTCCAGCGCCCGAGCTGTTCGAAGCCTGGCGACAGTGAATTGTTGAAGCCGCTCGACCCGATCAGAGCCTCGAAATCGAAGCGCTGCTTGCGTGACTGGATCTGGTCGCCGTCGAGGCTACGGATGCTGACGTTGATGCCGATCTTCTCCAGTGTGCGCTGATAGATACCGGCCAGGCGCTCTTCGTCTTGCGAAGCAGTCAGGATCTCGAATGCGAAAGGTTTGCCGTCGGGATCGAGCATCGTACCGTCCTGGACGTGGTAACCGATGCTTTTCAGGAGATCGAAGGCTGTCTTCAACACCTTGCGGTCCTGACCTGAACCGTCGGTCACGGGCGGTTTCCAGGTGCCGTCCATGACATCGGGCGGCACACGGCCGGGGTAGGGGGCGAGCAAGGCCTTTTCCCTGTCGTCGGCCGGATGGCCGAGCGCGGAAAGTTCCGAGTTCTGCCAGTAGCTCATCGTGCGGGTGTATTTGCCGCCGAACAGGTTCTTGTTCGCCCATTCGAAGTCGTAAAGCATGCCGAGCGCGCGCCGAACCACCGGATTGGAGAACTTCGGCAGCCTTGTGTTGAACAGGAAACCGGTCACCACGGGCGGAATGCCGGTGTCGAAGGTTTCAGAAACCACGTCCCCCCTATGGAACGCCGGGAAGTCCAGATCGCGCTCCCGTTTGACCGGATCGCCGTCGTCGTCGATGGCGCAGAGGCCTTTCTTGAAAGCCTCGAGCTTGGCGTTGGCGTTGAGGAAATATTCGATGGTGATCTGGTCGTAATTGTCGAAGCCGCGCTTGGCCGGGACATCCTTGCCCCAATAATCGAGGTTGCGCTTGAACACGATGCGCTGGCCCGGCGCCACCTGGGCAATGGTGTAAGGGCCACTGCCAATCAGCGGCTTCAGCGTTGTCTTGTCGAAAGTCTCCTTGTCAAAGGCATGTTTCGGCAGGATCGGCGTCAGCGCAATGATCATGGGCGTTTCGCGATTGGCCTTGTCATTGAAGGTGAAGCGCACGCTGTGATCACCGGTCTTTTCAAGCTTGGCGATCAGGCTCATGCGTGCGTTGTAGGGCGGGCGACCCTTGTCGGTGAAGACGTCGTAGGTGAACAGCACATCCTCCGGCGTCACCGGCTCGCCGTCCGACCACTTTGCATTGGGATTGAGATGGAACTCGATCGACTTGCGCTCGGGATCCATGTCCGCGCTGTCAGCGAGCAGTCCATAGAGACTGAAGGCCTCGTCGTAGTTGCGCTGCATCAGCGGTTCGAAAACGAGGTTGCCGTAGGTCAGATCCATCATGCCGCGCGCCGTCGTGCGCAGGCTTTTCAGGATGAAAGGGTTGAGGTTGTCGAAGCTGCCGACAACACAATAGGTGATGTTGCCACCCTTCGGCGCATCGGGATTGACGTAGTCGAAATGGGTGTAGTCGGGCGGCAGTGCCGGCTCGCCCTGCATGGCGATGGCATGCTTCGGTTCCGACATGGCCGGCCGCAGCGAAAGGGTGAAAAGCGATATCGCGGTGATCAGCCAAACAAGAACGCGGCCCATGACCGTCTCCTTAACAGGTCGGCTTGATGATTCGGTGCGCACCCTAGCATGAGGCAGGTCCCTGCCGGCCAATCGTGTCATCAAGAATTACAAGTGGGCGGGGCTGGATTCGGCACCGCTTGCAGTGTAACACGCCGTCCGAAGTCATTCTGTTGCCTCATTTCGGCAACAGGTAGCTGGACCACACGGCATAGAGAAGCCGGTTCCGGGATCATTTGAGAGGAAGTGCACGACATGACGAGCCTGAACAGCAATGCGTACCGCCTTTCGGTCATGGCCGCGGGCGTGGTCGGCTTTCTGGGCGCAGGACTTCCCTCTGCTTCCGCACAGCAGCAGCAACAGATTCCACAGGGCTGGTTCAAGGCCTGCACCAAGCAGGAAGACGTCGATATCTGCAACGTCCAGAACATCGTCACGGCCGGCAACGGCCAGCTCGTCACGGGTGTGAGCCTGATCGAGCTCAAGGGCAAGGTGAACCGCAAGGTGTTTCAGGTGACGGTCCCGACCGGCCGCCTGGTACCTCCCGGCATCGGCCTGCAGATCGACACCGGCAAGGCCGTAAAGCTCGACTATGTCATCTGCTTCCCGGATCGTTGCGTGGCCGAAGTGCCGCTGACCGACCAGCTCGTCGCCTCGTTCAAGAAGGGTCAGGGGATCACGCTGACCTCGATCAATTTCCAGAACCAGGCCAACCCGATCAAGATCGCGCTCCAGGGCTTCAGCGGCGCCTATGACGGTCCGCCGCTGCAGCAGTCGGACATCGAGGACCGGCAGAAGAAGCTCCAGGACTTCGTCGCCAAGAACAACCAGGACTTCGCCAAGAAGCTCAAGGATGAGCAGGACAAGGCCAAGACCGCCAACTGATCACCGGCTCGGCCATTCTCGAGTCAAAGAAAAAGCGGGGTCATGCCCCGCTTTTTTCGTGTCTGGCCTTGGCCCGGATTTCCTGACCGACGAACAGAATGCCGCAAGGTCAGTGCCTGGACTGGCGTTTCGGCTCGTAACGCCCGTCCGGCCTCTTGTCGAACATTTCCTTGATCTGCGGGTGGCGGACCGGCTCGCCCGACCGATCCTCGAGGAGATTCTGCTCCGACACATAGGCGATGTATTCGGTTTCCGAATTCTCGGCGAGCAGATGGTAGAATGGCTGATCCTTGCGCGGCCGCACGTCGGCGGGGATGGCTTCGTACCATTCGTCGGTGTTGGCGAATTGGGGGTCGACGTCGAAAATGATGCCTCGAAACGGAAACAGCCGGTGGCGAACCACCTGTCCGATCGCGAATTTGGCCGTTTTCATCGTACTCACCACTGAATTCCTTGACTTTATTTGGCGCAGACTCCGAGTCAATTCAATCCCGAAGCGTTCGAGCGCCTTCAAGCTACGCAGAATGCGACGCAAAGGTTTTGATTGATGTCGCGATGTCGCGATAAAATCCGCAAAATCGCTACTGCTGCCGCATGGGTTTTCGCAGGCCGCCCGCGAGTGCTGCAAAACCACTGCCGGGGCGAAGCCCTTCGCGCATGAAGAAGGCGCGCAGCGGTGCAAAGCCGCCGAGCACGCCGAGACCGGCGCCGCGTGCCATCTGCGCGGGCAGCATGTCGGAAAGCAGCGACATGTTGAGCAGGTTGACCGCGCTGCTGCGCGCCAGAATGTCGGGCCGGCGCTTGAAATCGTAGGCGGCAAGGGCCTTGGCCGCGCCTGGATCTCCGCTATTTTCTTTTGCAATTCCAACCAGATCGTCAATATCCCTGATGCCAAGGTTGAGGCCTTGTGCACCGATCGGCGGGAACACATGCGCGGCTTCGCCGACAAGCGCCACCCTGTCTCGTGCGAAACGCAGGGGCGTCACGGTCGAAAGCGGATAGATCTGGCGGCCCGGCTCCACCGTCACCCGACCCAGCATCGACTGCATCTGCTGCTCGACCCGCAACGAGAGCGTTGCATCATCCAGGGCGGCAAGCTCTTTGGCGTTCTCGGGCTTCACCACCCAGACGAGACTTGAGCGATTACCGGGCAACGGAACCTGAGTGAACGGACCGGTTTCGGTGTGGAACTCGGTCGAGGTGGAGGCGTGCTCACGGCTATGGCCAAAATTAAGCACGAGTGCGGCCTGCGGATAGGCGTGCGAACCGGTCGAAATGCCCGCCGCCTCGCGCGCAGGCGACTGGCGACCATCGGCGGCGACCGCCAGTGAAGCGCCAATCTCGCTGCCGTCGGCGAGAACGGCATGAGCCCGATCGACATCGAGGTGCCAGGTCTTCACCATCGACCTGCGCCATTCGATCCCGGAATGCGCGGCCACCTTGTTGCCAAGCGCCGGGCCAAGGACGCTGTTGGGCAGGTTTAGCCCGAACTGCTCCTCGTCGATCTCGCTGGCGCGGAAGGTGACGACGGGGCTGCGGATCAGCCGGCTGGTCGCGTCGACGATGCGCATGACTTTCAAGGGAGCGGCCTTGGGCCTGATGGCTTCGAGGACCTCGAGCCGCTCAAGCACTTTCAGGGCAGGGTTCATCAAGGCCGTGGTGCGGCCATCGGGGGCCGACGCCTCAGGCCCGACCAGCGTCACCGGGAAGCCGGCATCGGCGAAAGCCAGCGCCGCGATCAGCCCTGCCGGACCGGTTCCGGCAATCAGTATTCGCGCTGTTTCCTGATGCTCCAAGATCGGTTTCCGGCTTGCGATGCGAGGCGGGCCACCAGACCTGCCAATCGAGAAGCATATAGGTCAGTTCATGCGGCTTGATCAACGCGGCGATTCGGCTCATTCGGGTGTCATGACCGGCCCCCAGGACGATTTCAGCCATCTCGACCGCGCCGGCCGCGCCACGGCTGATATTGCGCGCAACCCACGTTTGACGGTCAATATCGTCGTCGGCGCCAGCATTCTGCTTGCATGGTCGTCGCTGGCAACGATGGCGATTCGCGGCGCCGAGGCCTGGGGCAGTGCGCCCGGCGACACACTTCTGCGCGGCCTGCCGCAGCTGCCGCTGCCCGATTTCCTGGAGCGGTTCTTCGCGCTCTGCCTGTCGCCGGCGCCGCTGGATGCAAGCATCGTCCCGCGCGCCCTGGCGCTGATCCTGATGTGGTTCCTGATGGCGATCGCCGCGATGTTGCCGTCGGCGGCGCCGATGATCCGCACCTATTGCGAGATCGCCGATACGGCCCGGATCAAGGGCGAGCCTGTCGTCCATCCGCTGGTGCTGGTTGCCGGCTATCTCGGTGTCTGGCTCGCCGCCTCGATGCTGTTTGCGGCGCTGACGCTCTGCGTGCATGCATTCGCCGCGTCCGGCGAAATCTACGATCCGCTGCTTGGCCTTGCCGGGGCGCTCGCACTGCTGGTTGCAGGCCTCCACCAGTTCAGCGGCCTCAAGGAGGCCTGCCTGAAGAAATGCCGCAACCCGTTCTCGATCCTGTTTTCGAACTGGAGCGCCAAACCCGTCCGCGTCTTCCGGCTTGGTGCGGCGCAAGGCATCTGGTGCCTCGGATGCTGCTGGGCGCTGATGCTGGTGATGTTCGCAGTCGGCGTGATGAACATCTTCTGGATGGCGCTGATCGGCGTGTTCACCCTGATTGAAAAACAGACCACGGGCCGTCTTCCAACCCGGCTGGCCGGTGCGATACTGCTTGTCTGGGCAGCCGCGCTGCTAGTAGTCTCGCTGTGAGTGGGGGAAATTCAATGACAGATCAGGGCTGGGCAATGAAAGGAGAGCTCGTACTCTCCTGCAATTGCACGGTTTTTTGCCCTTGCGTGCTGTCGCTCGGCAGTCACCCTCCGACCGAGGGCTACTGCCAGACCTGGGCGGGTTTCCGTATCGATGCCGGCCATTTCGGCGAGGTCGACCTGTCCGGCCTCAACCTCGGGCTGATCATGGAAATCCCCGGTTACATGAGCCGCGGCAACTGGACCGCCGGCCTCTTCATCGACAAACGCGCCTCGGTCTACGCGATCAAGGCCTTGACGAAGATCTTCACCGGCAAGGCCGGCGGAACCACATCGCTGCTGTCGATCCTGGTCGGAAAATTCCTGGGTGTGGAACAGGTGCCGATCACCTATGAGACACGGGACAAGACGCGTATCTTCCAGATACCGAAGATCATCGATGGTGCGGTCACGCCAATCGCGGGCAAGGATCGCGAGAGGGATACGGTGATCACCAATTCGGAATACTGGATTGCACCGGAGATCATCGTGGCGAGGTCCGACAAGAGCAAGATGCGAGCCTTTGGCCGCAACTGGAATTTTGCCGGTCGATCGGCCGAAATCTGCAAGCTGGATTGGCGGGGCCCGTGAGCAAGAACACATCGGCCAGGAACATGGCGGCACGGAGAGCCGCCAAGAAGATCACGGATCGGATTCCGCGACCGAAGAAGAAGGTCACCTGGCCGCAGGCGAGGGCGTTCTCGGTCCATCTGCTGACGGCGTCGGGCTCGTTCCTTGCCTTCCTGTCGCTGGTGGCGGCGAGTGAGGAACGCTGGACGGCAATGTTCTGGTGGCTTGGACTGGCGCTGTTCGTCGACGGCATCGACGGGCCGATCGCCAGGAAGCTCGAGGTCAAGGAAATCCTGCCGACCTGGTCGGGCGAGCTCCTCGACAACATCATCGACTACGTGACCTATGTGCTGATCCCGGCCTTCGCGCTCTACCAGCGCGGCTTCATGGGCGAGGGTCTGTCGTTCCTGTCGGCGGCGATCATCGTTGTCTCCAGCGCGATCTATTATGCCGACACCGGCATGAAGACGAAGGAGAATTTCTTCAAGGGCTTCCCCGTGGTCTGGAACATGGTGGTGTTCACGCTGTTCGTCATCGAGCCCGGACAATGGGTGTCATTCGCGGTGGTGGTGGTGGCCGGTATTCTGACCTTCATCCCGATCAATTTCATTCATCCGGTGCGGGTCGTGCGGCTGCGGCCCATCAATCTCACAATGACCCTTTTGTGGTGCGCCTTCGGCGCGCTTGCCCTCGCACAGGCGGCGCTTGCCGCTTTCTATGACCAGATCGGTGTGTTGGGCGCACAGGTCAGCACCTTCATCAAGATCGGCATCACCATTACCGGGCTTTACCTGGCCTGTATCGGTGGCATCATGCAGTTCTTTCCAAATCTCGGCGCCAAAAAGGCCTGACTAGCCGCTCCCACAGGAATCCCAATCCATGTCCAAAGCGATCCGCATCCACGCCCATGGCGGCCCGGAAGTTCTGACCTATGAGGACGCCGGTCCCGGCCGGCCGGGTTCCGGACAGATCCTGGTCAGGCATACGGCCATCGGCCTCAACTTCATCGACGTCTATCATCGCTCTGGCCTTTATCCGCCGCCCGGAGGTTTTCCGCTCATTCCGGGCAGCGAGGCCGCCGGCGTGGTGCAGGAGGTCGGCGAGGGCGTCGACTGGCTGAAGCCAGGAGAACGGATCGCCTATTCGACGAATGTCGGGGCCTATGCCGAGCAACGCGTTATCGCCGCAAGCCTCGTGGTCAAGATTCCCGAGGGCATCAGCGACGAGCAGGCGGCCGCGATGATGCTGAAAGGCATGACATCAGAATATCTCTTGCGCCGGACCTTCAAGGTGAAGGCGGGCGACACGATCCTGTTCCATGCCGCTGCCGGCGGCGTCGGGCTCATTCTCGGCCAATGGGCGAAACATCTCGGTGCAACCGTCATCGGCACGGCAAGCTCGACCGACAAGATCGAACTCGCCAAGGCGCACGGTTTCGACCATGTCATCAACTACAAGGAACAGGATTTCGTCGCCGGCGTCGCGGCCATCACCGGCGGCAAGAAATGCGATGTCGTCTACGATTCGGTCGGCAATGATACATTCCCGGCCTCGCTCGACTGCCTCAAGCCTCTCGGCATGTTCGTCAGCTTCGGTCAGTCCTCGGGACCGATCCCGCCCTTCTCGATGTCATTGCTGGCGCAGAAGGGCTCGCTGTTCGCCACAAGGCCGACGCTGTTCGTCTACAACGCCAAGCGCGAGGATCTCGACGCCTCCGCTGCCGCGCTGTTCGACGTGGTGCTCAGCGGCGCCGTCAAGATCCAGATCAACCAGCGCTATGCGCTGAAGGATGCGGGCAAGGCGCATGCCGACCTCGAGGGGCGCAGGACGACAGGGACGACCATTCTCATCCCTTAGTCCCGCCGGGCTTGCTATCCCTTGAATTTCCGCTGAAATTCTTGAAGCTCTTTCAAGACGCGTGCCGCTTTCCGTTGAGAGCCAGCGGCGCCTACCATGCTTGCGGGAACACAGAACATATCTGGTGAACCAGATGGGAGGCACTGTGAGTGCAAATCATGATGGGGCGAACCTGCTCGAGGTTCGTGGCCTGACCAAGATATTCGGCACGCTGACGGCGTGCGACCATATCGATCTCAACATCGCCAAAGGTGAAATCCACGCGCTGCTCGGCGAGAACGGCGCCGGCAAATCGACGCTGGTCAAGATGCTGTTCGGCTCGCTGGAGCCCAATTCCGGCGAGATTTTCTGGAACGGCCAGGCGGTGCGGATCACCAGCCCGGGTGCCGCCAAGAAGCTCGGCATCGGCATGGTGTTCCAGCATTTTTCGCTCTTCGAGGCGCTGACCGCGGCCGAGAACATCGCGCTTTCCCTGGACGACGGCTCGCCGATCAGCAGCATCGCCGCAAAGGCGAGGGCGCTTTCCTACAGCTACGGCCTGCCGCTCGATCCGGACTCGCTGGTCGGCGACCTGTCGGTCGGCGAACGCCAGCGCATCGAGATCATCCGCTGCCTGCTGCAGACGCCGCAGCTCATCATCCTCGACGAGCCGACCTCGGTGCTGACGCCACAGGAAGCCGACAAGCTGTTCGAGACACTGGAGCGGCTGCGCTCGGAAGGCAAATCGATCCTTTACATTTCGCACCGGTTGGAAGAGGTCAAACGCATCTGCGACCGCGCCACCGTGTTGCGGCACGGCAAGGTGGTCGGCCATTGCAACCCGCGCGAGGAGACAGCCTCCTCGCTCGCCCGCATGATGGTCGGCAACGAGGTGCAGGCCGTGGTGCGTGCACCGGTCGAGGGGATCGAGACCGCGCAGCCGCTGCTTGAAGTCCGCGGTCTCACCCGCAAGCCGGCAACGCCGTTCTCCATTCCGCTCAAGAACATCAGCCTCAATGTCCGTGCCGGCGAGGTGATCGGCATTGCCGGTGTCGCCGGCAACGGCCAGGGTGAGTTCTTCGAATCCGTTTCCGGCGAAGTGTTGCAGCAGGACGTCGCCTCGGTGCGCATCCGCGGCAAGGATGCGGGTGGGCTGACCATAACCGGACGGCGGTTGCTGGGTGCCGCCTTCGTGCCGGAAGAGCGCCTCGGCCATGGTGCGGCGCCGCGCATGAAACTTTCGGAAAACCTTTTGCTGTCGCGCCATGCCACGGACGGCAAGGCGTTTGTCGGCACCGGTGGAATGGTCAAGAGCGGCGCCATTTACGCTGCCTCCCAACGCATCATCGAGGCGATGGACGTGCGCAAGAGCGCGCCGGATCCGGAAGCTGCGGCACTTTCGGGCGGAAACCTGCAGAAATTCATCGTCGGCCGCGAACTCGACCGCCGGCCCAGCGTCATGGTGGTGAACCAGCCGACCTGGGGCGTCGACGCCGGCGCCGCAGCCCACATAAGGCAGGCGTTGATCGAACTGTCGCGGAGCGGATCGGCGGTGCTGGTGATCAGCCAGGATCTCGACGAGCTGTTCGAAATTTCGGACGCGATCGCAGTCATGCACAATGGCGAATTGTCCAAGCCGATGCCGATCGCCGAAGCAACCTTCGAGAAGGTCGGCCTGCTGATGGGCGGCGCCGAGCCCGGCCACGCCGAACATACGCTGGAGACGGCATGATGCGCCTCGAACTCGTCAAACGCCCGCAGCGCTCCGCGCTGTTTTCGGCCCTGTCGCCGTTCATCGCCTTCGCGCTGACGATCATCGCCGGCGCCATTATGTTCGCGCTGCTCGGCGTCAATCCGCTGACCGCGTTCCGCATCTATTTTGTCGAGCCAGTCAGCCAGGTCTGGCAGCTGCATGAGCTGGCGATCAAGGCGGCACCGCTGATCCTGATCGCGGTCGGCCTGTCGGTCTGCTACAAGGCAAACATCTGGAACATCGGCGCCGAGGGCCAGTTTATCTTCGGCGCCATCTTCGGCTCGGCCATTCCGGTGCTATTTCCGCAATTCGAAGGCCCGCTGGTGTTGCCGCTGATGCTTTTGCTCGGCATGGTCGGCGGCGCGGCCTATGCGGCGATACCCGCGTTTCTGAAGACCCGCTTCAACACCAACGAGATCCTGACCAGTCTGATGCTGGTCTATGTCGCCCAGCTCTTCCTCGACTGGCTGGTTCGCGGCCCCTGGCGCGATCCGCAGGGCCATGGTTTCCCGCAGACGATCCAGTTCGGCGACTCCGCCGTGCTGCCGGAACTGATGCCGGACGCCGGACGCGCCAATTGGGGCTTTGTCTTCGCGCTGGTTGCCGCGGTGCTGATCTGGATCCTGATGGGGCGCATGCTCAAGGGCTTCGAGGTGCGCGTGCTGGGTTCCAGCCCGCGGGCAGGGCGCTTTGCCGGTTTCGGCCTCAGCCGCATGGTGTTCTTCGCCTTCCTGCTGTCGGGCGCGCTGGCCGGACTTGCCGGCATTTCTGAAGTCTCCGGCGCGATCGGGCAATTGCAGCCGGTGATTTCGCCCGGATACGGCTTCACCGCCATCATCGTGGCGTTCCTCGGCCGCCTCAATCCGCTCGGCATCATCGCCGCGGGCCTGGTTCTGGCTCTGACCTATCTCGGCGGCGAGGCGGTGCAAAGCGCGCTCGGCATTTCCGACAAGGTGGCGCGGGTGTTCCAAGGCATGCTTTTGTTCTTCGTGCTCGGCTGCGACACGCTCATCCACTACCGCATCCGCCTGATCGGCCTGGCGCTGACGAAACAAGAAGGCGCGGCAAAGCTCGACGCTGCACCGAAGTTGAAGGAAGCCCGCTGATGGACATCACCGTCAACATCCTCCTGACCATCGCAACGGCGGCGACACCGCTGTTGATCGCGGCGATCGGCGAACTGGTGGTCGAGCGCTCCGGCGTGCTCAATCTCGGCGTCGAGGGCATGATGATCATGGGTGCGGTCGGCGGCTTTGGGGCCGGTTATCTGACCGGCTCGCCCTGGATCGGCCTTTTGGCGGCGATCGCCATGGGAGCGCTGTTCTCGCTGCTGTTTGCCGTCATGACGCTGTCGCTGGCCACCAACCAGGTGGCGACCGGCCTGTCGCTGACGCTGCTCGGCCTCGGCCTCTCCGGCATGATTGGCACGAGCTTCGTCGGCCAGCCCGGCGTCAGGCTGCCCAATCTCGACATTCCCGGCCTGAGCTCCATCCCGGTTGTCGGCAAGCTGCTGTTCGGCCAGGATCCGGTGTTCTACATCTCGATCGTGCTGACCGCCGCCGTCATGTGGTTCCTGTTCAAGACGCGAACCGGCCTCACGCTGCGCTCGATCGGCGACAGCCATGCCTCGGCACATGCGCTCGGCATCAAGGTCATCCGCTACCGCTATCTCTCGGTGATCTTCGGCGGCGCCTGCGCCGGTCTGGCCGGCGGCCATCTGTCGCTAGTCTACACGCCGCAATGGGTCGAGAACATGACCGCTGGCCGCGGCTGGATCGCGCTGGCGCTGGTGGTGTTCGCCTCGTGGCGGCCATGGCGGGTGCTGGCCGGTGCCTACATCTTCGGCGCGGTGTGGATCGGCCAGCTTCATGCACAGGCTTTTGGCATTCCGGTGCCCTCGCAGATGCTTTCTTCTCTGCCCTATCTGGCAACCGTCGTGGTTCTCGTTCTAATCTCGCGCAACAAGCGTCTGACGATGATGAACACGCCGGCATCACTGGGGCAGCCATTCGTTCCGGATCGTTGACAAAAACAAAAAGACGGGAAGCTCCAAGGCTTAACACAGAGAGGTAACACGATGAAAAAACTGCTTATTGCCCTGATGACGACGACAGCGGCTTTGTCGCTGGCCGCGTCCGCAGAGGCTGCCGACAAGTTGAAGGCCTGCTGGGTCTATACCGGCCCGATCGGCGATTTCGGCTACTCCTACCAGCACGACCAGGGCCGGCTCGAAGTCGAGAAGGCGCTCGGCGACAAGGTCGAGACCGCCTATCTGGAGAACGTCTCCGAAGGTCCCGATGCCGACCGCGCTTTCGAACGCCTGGCGCGCGAAGGCTGCAAGCTGATCTTCGGCACGTCGTTCGGCTTCATGGATGCCGAAGTGAAGGTCGCCAAGAAGTTTCCGAAAGTGATGTTCGAGCACGCCACCGGCTACAAGACCGGTGACAATCTCGGCATCTACAATGCACGCTTCTACGAAGGCCGTTATGTGCTCGGCCAGATCGCCGCCAAGGAATCGAAGTCCGGCGTTGCCGGCTACATCGTCTCCTTCCCGATTCCCGAAGTGGTGATGGGCATCAACTCCTTCATGCTCGGCGCGCAGTCGATCAACCCGAACTTCAAGGCCAAGATCGTCTGGGTCAATTCGTGGTTCGATCCGGGCAAGGAAGCCGACGCCGCCAAGGCGCTGTTCGACCAAGGTGCCGACATCATCGTCCAGCATACCGATTCGACCGCCGCCCTGCAGGTCGCCGAAGAGCGCAAGCTGCATGGCTTCGGCCAGTCGTCCGACATGATCAAGTTCGCGCCGAACGCGCAGCTGACCTCGCTGACCGACGAATGGGGTCCGTACTACATCAGCCGCGTGCAGGCAGCCATCGACGGCACCTGGAAGCCGGACAATGTGTGGCTCGGCATCAAGGACGGTGCGGTCAAGCTCGCGCCCTACACCAACATGCCCGACGACGTGAAGGCAATGGCCGAGGCGACCGAGAAGAAGATCGCCGGCGGCTGGAACCCCTTCACCGGACCGATCGCCAAGCAGGACGGCTCGGCGTGGCTGAAGGACGGCGAGGTCGCCGACGACGGCACGCTGCTCGGCATGAACTTCTACGTGAAGGGCGTCGACGACAAGCTGCCGCAGTAAGCGGCACGATCGATCGGATTTGGAGAGGGCGCCGCGAGGCGCCCTTTTCATTTGTCGGGAGAAAGCGACGGAAAGCTCAGACGGCCGAACCGTAGAGGTCGTAGGCGTCGGCGCGCTCGATCTTGACGGTGACGATGTCACCGGCACGCATCGGGCGGCGCGACTGGATGTGGACCGAGCCGTCGATCTCGGGCGCGTCGTACTTGGTGCGGCCTTTCGCCGATGTGCCATTCGCTTCGTCGATCAGCACCGGCAGGCGCTTGCCGACCTTTTTTGCCAGCTGCGTCGCCGAAATCTTCTGCTGGCGCTGCATGAAGCGGTGCCAGCGCGCCTCCTTGACGTCCTGCGGCACCTGCTCGAGGCCGAGGTCGTTGGAGCGGGCGCCCTTGACCGGTTCGTATTTGAAGCAGCCGGCACGGTCGATCTTGGCCTCGTCCAGCCAGTCGAGCAGCATCTCGAAATCCTCGTCCGTCTCGCCAGGGAAGCCGACGATGAAGGTCGAGCGGATGGCAAGATCCGGGCACACGTCACGCCAGCCGCGGATGCGCTCCAGCGTCTTTTCGCCATGTGCCGGCCGGCGCATGTTTTTCAGCACTTGCGGCGAGGCATGCTGGAACTGGGATATCCAGATAGGGAAGGATTTTTCCTTCGGCCATCAGCGGGATGACGTCGGCGACATGCGGGTAGGGGTAGACATAGTGCATGCGCACCCAGATGCCGAGCTTGCCCAATTCCTCCGAGAGGTCGAGGAATTTCGCGCGCACTTCACGGTCGCCGAACATCGACGTCTGATACTTGATGTCGATGCCGTAGGCGCTGGTGTCCTGCGAGATGACCAGGAGTTCCTTGACGCCGGCCTTGGCCAGCTTTTCGGCTTCGCGCAGCACATCGGCCGCCGGGCGCGAAACGAGATCGCCACGCAGTGCGGGGATGATGCAGAAGGTGCAGCGGTTGTTGCAGCCTTCCGAAATCTTCAGGTAGGCATAGTGGCGCGGCGTCAGCTTGACGCCCTGTGGCGGCAGCAGGTCGATATAGGGATCGTGCGAGGGTGGGGCTGCCTCATGCACGGCTGCCATGACGCTCTCATAGGCCTGCGGCCCGGTGATCGCCAGCACATTGGGATGCTTTTCGCGGATCACCTCCGGCTCGGCGCCGAGGCAGCCGGTGACGATGACCCTGCCGTTTTCCGAAAGCGCGGAGCCGATGGCGTTGAGCGACTCATCGCGGGCGGAATCGAGGAAACCGCAGGTGTTGACCACGACGAGATCGGCGCCGTCATGTTTGCGGGCGATCTCATAGCCTTCGGCGCGCAGGCGCGTGATGATGCGCTCGGAATCCACGAGCGCCTTCGGGCATCCAAGGCTGACGAAACTGACGCGAGGGGCGGACATAGGCAAGTTTCCAATGGGGGCACGGGCCGAAACGCTGGTCCGGCCTCAAATCGCTGTAAATGTCGGTCTGTGGCGCATGGCAGGAGCCAATACGCGCGGCGCAATAGCATGGGTTGCGCAATCAAGCAAACCGGCCGACGGGCTGGTCCGCGCCATCGGGTGGCTCAGTGCCCTCCGGATCCGAACCAAGGCGCCAGGAAAGCGAAGTGCTCGGGGAATTGCTGCACGGCCCCGTCAAGCAGCATCTTGACCGCGACATAGAGGATGATTGCCAGACCGATATAGGCAATCCAACGGTATTTGTGCAGCAGGCGCGCGACGAACGACGCGGCAAAGCCCATCAAGGCGATGGACAGGGCCAGTCCGATGATCAGCACCGTCGGATGGTTCATGGCAGCACCTGCCACGGCCAGGACATTGTCGAGCGACATCGACACGTCGGCAATGACGATCTGCCAGGCGGCCTGCGAGAAGGTCTTGCCGGATACCTTGCCGCCGATGACGCCGTCCTTGTCGAAATCGCCATTCGACAGCGCTTCGGTCGCGTCGCGCTCCTCATCGTGGCTGACGCGCAATTCGCGCCACATCTTCCAGCAGACCCACAGCAGAAGCAGGCCGCCGGCGATCAACAGCATCGGGCCGATGGTCAGCAGCCATTGCGTGATCAGGGCGAAGAAAATGCGAAGCACGGTGGCCGCCGCGATGCCGACCAAAATGGCGCGCTTGCGTTGGGCGGCCGGCAAGCCGGCCGCGGCGAGGCCGATGACGATGGCATTGTCGCCAGCGAGCGCAAGGTCGATGGCAATGACCTGAAGAAGAGCCGAAACGCCTGCGGCGGTAAATATTTCCATCGACCAGGAAGCCCTTCGCCGAGTGTTCGTTGTCGATTGTCCAGACGGGCCTAAAGGCATGGTCCGCTGGCGTCAAGACGCAGGGACAGACAACACTGGAAAACCACTTTCGTGGCAGGGGTATTACAGGGGATTTTCAGCCGCTGCCGGCACGTGAGCCGAAGCCTACGCAAGCCCGCGAAAAACTAATCGTAGAGATTGTATTTCACCCAGTCGGCTTCCGGAATTTCGTCGCCGATCCGGTAGCGCAGCTGCAGGACTTCCATATGGTCGGGGCCGGTCTGGCATTTGAACTTCAGCCGGTACCACTGTCCCTTGCTGCGGAACGCCGCACCCGGACTCCTGATCGCATCGGCGCTCATCTCGGGCGTCGCGAAGGCGTAGGCGACGACCCGGTCGGCCTTGAACTTGCGGTCATCGTGGGTGATCCGGTCCAGGACTTCAGCATCGCAGCGCTGTTCGAGGCGTGTTTGCGGATCAAGTTTCATCAGCCCGGCACGCAATGCATTGTCCATAGCGCTGGCCGGGAAAGCCAGCGTCAGGGACGCAATGGCCATCATGCAGAGTGTCTTCATGGGCGGGACTAGCAGCATGTTTTGTCTGAAAAATCAACCAAGCGGGGCGCGCCATAGCTGGCAAGCCCCGGCATTCAGGCGGTCGACGCAATCAAAATCTCGTGTCGGACATCATCATGCGGTGTCTGCGGCCAACGGACCAGCGAGGCGCGGCCAGCATCGGTGAGATCGTAGAGGCCGCGGTCGACGCGGGCGAACCAGCCATAGACATTGTGCTGCAGGATTTTCGGCGCGATCGGCGTCAAGGCCTTCAGATCGCGCGGTCGTTTGGGTCCGTCCGCCATCGCGGCCGCACAGGTGAGGGCACTTTGGCGGTAGGCGGTCATGATCGGATTGCGCGATCCTCCACCGGCGACAGGATCACCGCGGCGACGCTGGTGCTCGTCGACAAGGCGGGATCGCCGCCGCGCATTCCTGCGCGGCTCCGGCGCGGCGGGACTGACAAGCACCTCGACCTTGTCGTTGGCTGTCACGCCAAGCACACCGAAGCCAAGCCGGCGGCAGAGATTGCGGAACCGGGCGTCGCTTTCGCGTCCCTTGCCGCGCGCCGACATGCGCGCCGCCAGCCAGACTTCGTCGCAAGCGGCCGCGCGGTCGACGCCCTGCAGCACCAATTCCATATTGAATTGCAGTTTCAATTCGCAGATGACGACCACCGGCGGTTCGCCCTCGCGCAGCGCGACGATGTCGCAACCGCCGATCTCGCCCTTCACGACAAAGTCGAGACTTTCGAGGAACCGCTTCACCGGCGCATAAAGTGAGGTCTCGTTCATGCTTCAAGGCTTAGCCGATTCGACGCGAAAAAGCCTTCCGGCTCCTGGGGGCGCGCACCCGACGTTCAAGAATGAATGTTTTCGAGGAAGGCCAGCAGCACGCTGTTGAACTGCCCGGGCCGTTGCAGCGGCGCGAAATGGCTGACGCCGGGCAGGATGATCAATTCCGATGCCGGGATGCTGCGGGCGAGATAGCTCGCGTGCTCGTGTCTGATGAACTCGTCATGCTCGCTGTGAACGATCGCCACGGGCACGCGCGTCCGCGCCAGGTCGGCGGCGGTATAGTTGGGATCGGTCTTCATCATCAGGCCGACGGCTTTGACGAATGCGTCGAACTGGTCCGGCGTCGCCGACAATTCGGCATAGTCCTTGGCGTGCCGGGCAAAACAGCGATCGATGACCGGACTCGGCTCGAATTCCTTGGTGCCGCTCGGATCCATGTTGCAGCCGAAGAAGAACACGCCGGTGACGCGGTCGGCGGCCTTCATGCCAAGGATCAGGGCGACGCAGGCGCCATCGCTCCAACCCACCACAGCAGCCTTCTTCAAGCGCAGCGCGTCCATCACCGCCAGGACATCGGAAGCCATCAGTTCATATTTGTACGGCCGTTCGTCGCGGCTGCTGCGCCCGTGGCCGCGACTGTCGATCACCACGACCTGGTAGCCGGCCTTGACCAGCGCGGGGACCTGAAATCCCCAATTGCCGCTGTGACCGAGGCCGCCATGCAGCAGGATCACCGGAAGGCCGGCGCCAAACGTGGCGTACCAGATTTCTGCGCCCTCATGTTCCACCCGGCTTTCGTCCCTTGCGGCCGGCAGGGGCGTCGCGCCGTGCGTTTCGAATTTCCTGAGATCGTCGTCGTGATGGTCCATGCCGGGAATGCCTCGAGGCGAATGCGCAGGACCCACAATTATTGCTGATATCAGCCGAAACCAACCCGCGACGGAACGTCTGCTGCCACCTGGCGACACCGCCAGTTTCGAGCGGCACAAGTCCTGCGTGTCGGTGTCAGCCGTCAGGCTTCGGTGCTCGGCACCGGTCCGTTCGATCGCTTCTCGCCCGGCAGGAGCGGATAGCTGACCTGCCCGAGATAGCTGGAGGGGATCGGATCATCGACGCCGTATTTTTCCGGCACCTTGTTGCCGGTGGCATTGTAGGTGCCGAACACCATGTCGAGGACAGGCAATTGCCCGGCGAAGTTCTTGTCATAGGCCTCGCGCTGGTTGGCATGGTGCCAGCGATGGAACTGCGGGCTGGCGATCAACCACTTCAAGGGGCCGAACGGTATCCGCACATTCGAATGAACGAGCAGCGTGTGCCAGAAGTAGATGACTGAAAAGATGGCGATCGAGGCTTCGGAGAAGCCGAGGAAAAAGATCGGCGTCAGCGACAATGCCTTTGTCAGGATGGCGTCGACCGGGTGGGAGTGGAATGCGCCGAGCCAGTCCAGTTCCTCGATGCCGTGGTGCACCGCATGGAATTTCCAAAGCGCCGGGATTGTGTGGAATGCCCGGTGTGCCCAGTAGACGCCGATATCCGTGATCAGGATGATTTCGGGAACCTGCAGCCAGACGGGCTGGCCGCCGACGGCCTGCGTGATCGATTGCGGAACGAGGATCGCAGCGGCTTCGAGTGTGTTGGCCGCGATCAGAACGATGACCGTTTTTACGATAAGCCCATTGAACAGCACATAGATCAGATCGACACCCAGGCCCTTGCGCAGGACCTTCTGGGGCCGCTCGGCAAACAGATGTTCGAACGGAATGAAGATCAGTGCGCAGATCAACAGCCCCTTGATGCCAAATATGTCCATTCGCCCGCCTCTATTGCCGTCTTTAGCCAGAACGCTCGCGCCTCGGCTTCCGGGAGAGAACCACATTTCTCCTTTCCAAAGGCTTGATGCCGGTGTCCGAGCCATAGGCATGGCCGAGCCATGGGATCGGGGCGAGAGTGTCACATCGGTGTCGTAACCGGGCGATATGTGGACAAGGCGCGGTCGACGAACGGCAGCGCGTGCCGCGCGTCCTCCCAGGACTAACCCCTCCGGTTCCCTGCCGGCGGGGTTTTCTATTTCCATCTTGGCAGTCGCGAATTGTCCTTGTTATCGTGTGGCCTACGGTCAGCACAGGACACCCCGCCATGCACGTTATGGCCGAGAGCTTGACCAACCAGACTTCCGTCCTTGAGGTGACCTGCCGCCGTAAAGGCGGCGGCTTCCGATCTGGACTATTTCACTGGAATCATCAGGTGCGCATAGGGCGTGTCGGGAAACATGACATATGGCTGTGTCTGATCCGGCTCGTGGGGATACAACGCCATTATGGTCGGGGCGTTCATGACCATTACGTGGGGGCCATCGTGTACCCATTTGCCGTCTACAGGCGGCCTAGGGGCATAGGGATCGGCATTGCTCGCCGCATCGCCCCCCTTCAGCATGTAGGCGAAAGCGACCTTGCCTTCGGGCGGCGCGCTCTTGGACATGATCGCGTGCATCCACGCCATCCCGTTCTCATCTGTGCACATGGGAATCGTCTGTGGGAGTGCCGGGGTCGTCAGGGATGCATGTGAAGCCGTTCGTGCCCTTTCTGAGCGTCTTCATCTCCCAGTTCACGACAGCGGCATTCTTGCCGACTGCCTCAGGTGCTGCCGAAATCGCATTCTCAATCAGCTGCTCATCGGTTTTGTCGGCTGCCACGGCGGCAGATACCCAAGCGACGGCAATAGATGCCAAAAACACACGGCTTGAATGGATGCGCATTGCTTACTCCCCTCGCGAGCGTCAGGGTGATCTGCGCGTCACAACGGTCAGCTCCCGCTCTTTGGAGTTGGCTGCTGCCCCATGCCTAGTGCGCGCCAATGAAGACTCTACTCCTATTCATGCGCGAAACCTAATATGGCAACGCAAACGCATTTGCGGGTAAGCTGATGGAGGAGATATCCTTGAGCTATTCCGCCATCGCTGACCGTTGCGATCCGCTTGAACCAGCCGTCATCCTCGACGTCTTGTCCAAGGTATTGGCCGCGCCCGATGCGGCAATCGGCAGGGTTCGGCGGACATTGCGTGCCACGGACCTTCAGCTCATTCACTTCCAATCATCACGCGGCCGGATCGAACGCCCCGACCAGTTCGCGGATCAGCGCCTGGATCCGCGCGGTCTTGTAGAGATCGGCATGGGCAACTAGCCAGACGTCGAAATCGGCCGAGCGCTCAGGCATGATCCGCACCAGCTCCGGCTCGGCGTCGGCGCGGTAGCAGGGCAGTTCGGCAACGCCGATGCCGGCTGCCGTTGCCTCGACAAGGGTGACGGATGATGATGTGCGGAACACCACCTTGCCGGCGCCGGCCGGCTCTCCGCAGAGGACCGAAGGCATCGTCGGCACCACCGGCTGCTGGTAGACGACGAGATCGTGGCCAGCAAACCCGTCGCCGGGGGCTGGCGTGCCACGGGCGGCGAGATAAATACGGGAGGCATAGATTCCGGTTTTGAGCGTGGCGAGGCGGCGCACGATCAGATCGGGCGCGTCGGGCCGGATGGTGCGGATGGCGATGTCGGCCTCGCGCCGGGTCAGGCTGGCAACGTCCTGAGAGGTCAGGCAGACGACCTCGATGCCGGGATGTTCGGCGCGCATGCGGGCGATGGCCGGAATGACGAACCGCTTGCCGAGCGAGTCGGTCGTGGCCACCCGCACCGTGCCGATCAGCCGTTCGTCGATGCCCATCACCCGTCGCTCCATCTGCGCGACGGACCGCTCGATCACTTCGGCCGGTTCGACCAGCGCTTCGCCGGCCGGCGTCAGCACATAAAGGGACGGCGTGCGCAGGAACAGCCGCGCGCCGAGTTCGTCCTCCAGCGCCGCCAGCCGGCGGCCGACCGTCGCCTGATCGACGCGCATCTTGCGCGCGGCGGCGCGCAGCGTTCCCGCCCGCGCAATCTCCAGGAAGAAGCGTGCATTGTCCCAGTTCATCGTGACCCTCCCGGCGACGCGAAGTGGATGATGCAAGTTTGCATCAGAGAAAGGCAGATATACTGCTTTATCGCATCAAATGCCTCCCTAGATTGGAACCTGCAGGAGGTGTCCGATGACAGGATGCGAAACACTGGAAGACAGCCGCGCTGGTTCAGACGGTACCGACGACGCAATCTCGGCGAGGCGGCGCAGGTTCACCCTGTGGCTCGTGGCTGGCGGCATGTTCATGGCGGTGCTCGACGCCACGATCGTCAACGTCGCGCTGCCGGCAATGCGCGCCGATCTCGATGCGACGGTCGGCGACCTCGCCTGGATCGTCGATGCCTACACGCTGAGCATGGCGGCGCTCATCCTCGCCGGAGGCGTTCTCGCGGATCGCTGGGGCGCGAAGCGCGTCTATCTCGCCGGGCTGGCCCTGTTCGTCCTCGCTTCCGCCTTGTGTGGCGCCGCCGGAGCGGTCGCGTGGCTTGTCGCGACCCGGCTGGCGCAGGGCGTCGGGGCCGCCTTGTTCCTGCCCGCTTCGCTGGCCGTCGTGCGGGAAACCTTCGACGATCCCGACGAACGAGCGCGCGCGATCGCGACATGGGCCGGCATCGCCTCGGTCGCGGCGGCGATCGGGCCTGTGCTCGGCGGGTTGCTGGTTGGCAGTTTTGGTTGGCGCAGCGTCTTCCTCGTCAACTTGCCGGCGGGCTTGCTGGCATTTGGCCTGACGATTCGGATCGTGCGGCTCCGATCGACGCAGCCAACGAAGCGGTTCGACTGGGGCGGGCAACTCACCAGCATCGTCATGCTCGGCGCGTTCTGCTTCGCCGCGATCGAATTGCCGGAACGGGGAGGAGGGTCGTTTGCGATCCGGCTTGCGGCGGCAATCGCTGTCGGCGCCGTCCTGGGCTGGTTCCTGATCGAGCGCCGCACTCGCGATCCGATGGTCCCGCTCGTGTGGTTCCGAAACCCGACCTTTCTCGCGGCCAACCTTGTCGGTTGCCTCGTCTATGTCGGCTATTTCGGCATGCTGTTCATCCTGAGCCTTTATCTGCACGGCGACTACGGGCTCGACGCCAGGCGAACCGGGCTTGCACTGCTGCCCGTCGCGGCGAGCCTGTCGGTCGGCAATGTGATCGCGGGCAGGCTCCAGGCGAAAGTGTCGCCACAGCGCCTCATCGCGGGCAGCTTGATCTGTGCGGCCCTTTCCGCGCCCCTGGCAGCCGGGCTGCTGGTCGGCCATGCGCCCTGGCCGGCTATCGTCGGGTCGCTTGCCATCTTCGGTGCGGGCACGTCCGCGTCCGTGCCCCCGGTGATCGCCACCGTGATCGAGCAGGTTCCCGAGGCCGCGTCGGGCGTGGCATCCGGTCTCTTGAACGCGCTGCGCCAGACCGGGAGCCTGCTCGGCGTCGCCGCCGCGAGCGCCGCATCGACGCTAACGCCAAACCTGCCCGCGGCTCTATGGATTGTCGCGGTGATGGCTGCAGTTGTCTACGCTTTCGCCGCAGGATCGGCGATCGGCTGGATCCGCGCGCCCGCAAGGCCGTGACCGGCCCGGGCTCATGCTGGCGGGCTTAGCTTTAAACCACTCCAGGGTGAAGTATTTGGCCGATATCGATAGTTGGCCGCTGCGGCTCGTCGTGAACGGCGCCTTTCAACAGAAGTCCCGCGCCGGCCAAGATAGCGAGGACGGCAGAGGCGGCCAGCGCAATGGCAACCCGAGGGCTCCTTGGCGGCGCTTTCACAGCCTGAATCAGGTGTTCGAACGTGGCTTCCATCAGCAGATGCTAGACAGCCACTAGCCAACAAGCCGTTAACGCCCATTTACCGGCGCGGGCGTAGGTACGACGGCGGCCATCATCTCGAGACCGCGAGCGGCGCGAATAGGGTCAAACAGCGCGAGCAGCAAAGAGCCTATCGCGATCGCCAGTAGGAAATAGGCTAGCACCTCTAACGGCCTGTGCGTCCAGTGCATTGGAAGGGGCGGCGGAACCGTCCAGGAGGGCGGCGCTGAAAGCTTCGGAATTCGACGCTCTGCCTTCCTGGCTCGTTTCATATCAAGTCGCTGCTGAGCGAATTGCTGCCGGGTCTGTTTCGATGACGAAAGGGAATTGGCCCGCAGCCAGGCTTTGAATTTGCCGGCGTGGACCTGCACTCTGATGGCGGGAAAGCCTTGGCGGCGTTGCTCAACTTCAGACGCTTTAAAACTTTCCCACCACTCCTCCCAGGTCGGCGGCAGATCACCGACTTCCGAAAGCTTGAGGATGAGTGCGTAATCATGAGGAGTGTAGACCGGGGCGGCCGGCCATTGACTGGTATCCGTCATCGCCGAGCCTTGCGCCAGCCGGCCGCGCGCGCCTCGTCCTCGGTGCAAAACCACCGCTCGCCATACTGGGGGCTTATCTTCGTCTCCCAGTAATGTTCCTGGCCGGGCATGTGGTAAATCCGCTCCCCGGTGTTGATAGAAATGTTGCCTTTGATGCTGCAGCCGCCGGCGAGCAGAGATGACGGATCGGGAACGTCTATGCTGCCAAGCCATTCGGTTGGTATGAGCTTCGCGACAGTCTCAAGGCTGCTAGGGCTTGCCGTGAGAAAAGCTGCAAGAGGAACCATTACAAGCGCAAAGAGATATTGGGGCCGCCATAATCCGCGGTGCCGCTTCGTGGCGTTCTTGCGCCAGCGATCAGCCTGATCGGCACCAATATTGTGCTGATGCTGGACTTTGCCCAAATCCCCATCCCCCGGCAGGAGAGAATGCTTCCAATTCGACGCCGAGTCCATACATGTGAGCATTCTCTAATTTAGTAAGAGCAATGCGCGACAGCGAGCTTGTTGAGAGGCCGGGCAAGGGCTGGACGCCCTGGAAAGATGGTCCCGTCGACCTCGAAATTGATCGGGTTTGGTGGGCGGCGAGGGTTCTGCATTTCGCGAAGTTGAACGTCTCATGCTGGTTTGACGGATCGGATCTCGTCGCAATCGAGCACTGAGGATTCCGCCAGCCGAAATGGTGCATGAAGAACAAGCCAAAAGACTGGCAACCACTCCCTGAGGTCTATCGGCTCGAGCGTGAGGGGGAGAAGGAGGCGGCGATGCTGCGCTACCGGCTCGCCGCGGAGGAGCGCGCATTGCCCGCGCTAGCCCGTAGCGGGAGGCTACTTAGCGGGCCGGACGATGCGTCGGTGTAGGAGAGCAGCGGCGAGAAGACGCGCGCTGGCGTGGCGCGGCTGGCCGGTCTAGGTTTGGATTTTGGGGGAGATGCGGGCTATGAGGCGGGCCATTGCTTACTGTCTATTGATCGTCACCTGCTTTGCAGGAACGGCGACGGCTACCGAGAACTCGACACTTCAGCGGACCACCGAGAACTGGACACTTGAGGGAGCTGTCGAGGGCATCAAGGAACAATGGATCGAGATGCCGTTCATCCGAGCATGGGCTTATGCGGAAGCGATCGACCGATATTGCTTCCCCGCAAAATCATACACCAAAGTTGTGGGCGTCGGCATTGAGGAAGCGGCTAAATCCCAGGACAGATTTAGCCTTGGGATGCTTGCCAGCGCGGAACTTGATGCAGCGGACCATTTGCGAGGCGAGTATCTGGCTTGCGCCCCCGCGATGCGGTTCATTGAGGATACCGTCGTTCGAATGCCGGAGTTCGAGAACCAGCTCACCACAGCGCAGTTGCGACTGAACGACGCCAGGGCCGCCATCGCTAAGTCTTGCGCTCTAAGAGCCCGGAAGCGTTCCCCACCACTCAAGATATGCATCGGCGGCTACTTGCCCGACTGATGCGGCCCGCAGCAAGCCGCGCTTAGAACGGCGGCGACGAGAAACACGCGCTGGCGGGGCTCTACGTCGGTCTATCCATGAATGAAATGAAACAGGAAATTTGATGCGGGAATGACAAATATCAGTACTAGCACAACGATGTGAGATCTCTTTATACTCATTTTCGGTCCAGGAAGTGCTTGGCCGGTGGCGACTTTGTTCCAAATTACTACCAGCCCAAACATTCCTATGACGATGAGGAAGGCTAGGGGGAGAGCATAGGGTTTGAACCAAGCAGGGAAGAACGGTCTGCCCACCAAAAGAGGAAAACCCAGAGCGGCACCCACAACCACAGTCGCATTGCGAAAGTCGAGCCGTTTCATCTTTTGAAGATCCTCCCCAACATTTTTCCCCAGCGGCAGCATCGCGCAGCGCACAATCGTGCGCAAGCCGGCTTCCATCTTCACCGAGATCAGGAATATAATCCTCCCGTTGCGGCGAACCCTCAAAAACAGAGATCGCCAAATGGCCAGAAAGAAACCATCCAAGCAGTTATCGCAGGCTGAAATCGAGCGCTTCCTGGTGGCAGCCGAGGCGCTGCACAGGAGCATCGTAAAGCCGTTCATATCGCCGCGTTGCGACCACTACCGGGCAACGCGCATCTTGCATGAGTCGCTGTTAAAGACGGTGCGAGAAGTGACCGGGAAGAAAGTCGAGTTCAATCGCTGGTTTGGAGGCGGTTTGGCCTAGCGATCGCATGCCGGAAGAACCGGCAAACGTCGGGTCTCGCAAGGCGCCCGGTCAGTTGGTTTTGTTAGGCACCATGGGGACATAGTTCGGAGAGAGTTTCCCCGGTGTCGTGGAGCCGGACGGGTTTTGAGGTTTGATCGAACTCCACTCGGTACTGTCGAAATACGTCTGAAGCGGTTTTAACGACTCCGCGGCGATTCCCTTGACAGTGTTCGGATCGACGGTGACACCAGCTTTTTGCATAGCCGCTTCGATATAGGAGGCGAGCGCCGTTTGATCGGGCGCTTTTTCTTCAGCCTGCGCCAAGGCGGTCTGCGCATTCAACAAGGTGGTCTGAAGAAGCGCGATCTTCTGATCCCGCTCCTTGATTTGAAGCTTGGCTCCCCAAAGGTCAAGCGCCACGTCGTTCCATTTGAACATGCTCATAAACACAATACCTGCCAATAGGAGCACGGCGGCAAATGTTCCGACTTTTGTGTGTTTGTGATACTTCCAGGCCGGCAACGCCCAAGACACAAGGCCCACTACAAAAGCTATGCAAGTCATTATGAGAATTGCTCTTGGGTCCATTTTTCTTCCCCCAGCTATATCGCGCGACGATACTGAGATTCCAGACCTAATAGCAAACGCGGCCGCCGCTGGCCGCGATCGGCGCCCGGTGTTCTTCACCTGCATTCCTGACTATCAGGGGCAAGATGTGCGGCGCATCGCGGCTGGGTAGCGCCAAACTCAATGCAAACTCTCAGTTCACACGTTGAAACGTCTCGCACGAAAGTGCACTGTACTGGCTCATTCCTTTTGTCGAACCGTGGCTGTCAATCGGGTCAAACAGCAACTGTCCATGCGCCTTTAATCTTCTTAGCCGGTCGAGCTCCGCCTCACATTCCTCTCTAGCGTGAAATCCACGCGGGTTGCTAATCATGAAGCATTGGCCCGGTTGTGGAGGATGATGCGTGAAGTAGATGCATAAGGCAACGGCGTACAGAGTCACTGGTCATCCTCCCCGTCACCTTTAGCGTTGACTAAATTAGCAGGATGTTGCTCTAACGCAAATCCGGGGGACCAGGCGGAGCGTGACAACTCCCGCGGACGGCCTTGCCGGGCCATTTGCAACCAGAGCGTAGGCGAGGCGGAATCCAGCCGCTTAATCGTGGGAGAGGCCCGCTGCCTCACGGTGGCGGGCTTCAATTTGACCTTAGAGGCAGGGTCTCCAAGTTTGCACTTGCATTCTTGGTCAGAACGCACGATAAGAATGCAGATGCAAACTTATGGTGAGTGCCGAAATGAACGTGTTCTTCGATAGGTTTTCGACCGGGCAGATTGTCGTTGCAACGGGCGTGCCCAACGCAACGCTGCAGTCTTGGCTACACAGAGGCTATCCAGTCGGTAAGGGCGAGGCGCAGATTGTGGGTGGCGGTTCGCCCGGCCGACACCGGCAGTTTACCTTCCGGAACGCGATCGAGATCGCGCTTGCGAAAGAGTTGCTCGAAGCGGGTATCGGCAATGTCGAGAGCGCGTTCCAGGCGGCCAGCTCGTTTGCCCATATCGGAAAGGTCGACGGCAACAGGATGCTGCGCGTTCCAGGCTGCCCTTTCTGGAGTGGTGGCATGTCAGCAACCACGCTCCTTGCGTGCAGCGGCGATAGCTACCATGTCCATCACTATCGTTCCGGCAAGGACGTGCTACCTGAGATCTGGCACGCGCTTAATTCCAAGAGCATGACCGTGATCGATGCCCACGAGGTCTTCGACCGGGTTGCGCAGTCGCTCGGCTACGATCCCGCAGCGGTGATGCGCTTCGCCTACGGTATTTCTTCGTAATCGCGCTTGGCGGCCGATCAACGATCAACATCTGACCTTTGCTAATTTGCAGAGCATGCGCCCGTTGACCTTACCTTACATTCGTGATGCGGTTTTCTTATGCCAGATATCCAGTCCCTGCTGGCCAGCGTTCAAACGATCGCGACGATTATCGCAACCGGAGGGGGAACGTACTTTGCCTTCGCAGGTCTGCACGCATGGAAACGGGAAATGAAGGGACGTCGCGATATTGAACTCTCTCAGCACGTTATTGCGCTGTTTTACGAGGCCGAGGAGAAGGTAGGAGAACTTCGGAGCCCCATGTCATATCCGTCAATCGAATCCGTAGACCGACCAAAATACGATCATGAATCCGAGGGCGAGGCTCGCCTCCGCGACACGCACTATGTGCCAATCGCCCGATGGCAATCGCAGAAGGATTTCTGGAAGGACCTCTCTCCTACAAATCTCGTATGAGAGCTCTATTCGGTCCGGAGGCTAGTCGGCCATTTGAGAAAGTCGATGAAGCGCTCCGGACGTTCTCCGCAGCAGCTCCCACGCGATATCAAAGTATCAGGGGCGAGCGATTGGAATTGAGTGACGCTGCTTTCCGCCAAGAGCTCGATGCTGCCGTTTGGGGTCATCCGTCAGCGCAGGACAAAATTGGACCGCTATTGCATGCCGCGATAAGTCAGATGGAAGATATTTGCGTTCCGATCGTCCAAAACGACTCCCCGCTCAGCACATTGTTGCGCTGGTGGAATGCGCGCTTAGCAAAGGTTATGCGCAATTTTGTGCGTAAGTTAGCAAACGGACAATAGTGCAAGTCTTTCAATGGCCTATGGCGGAGGGAGTGGGATTCGAACCCACGGTGAACTTGCGCCCACGCCGGTTTTCAAGACCGGTGCCTTAAACCGCTCGGCCATCCCTCCAGTGACTGTCCATCACATTCGACTGCTCTAGTGTGCCCGGCAAAGGCCTGTCAACCGGCTTGCGTGTCCGCGCGTGTTCCTTCACCGACCCGCGCGACAGGGGCAATGCCACAATCTTGCCCGGTTCCGGCCACAATCGATTAATATCGTGATAAACAATTCCTGCGCACAAAGGATCGGGGTTCAGGGTGCCGTTGGTATTGTCGAGCGAGTGCTTTGGCTGCTCTGCTGTTCAAACGACGGCGTCTTGATTGAGACTGTAGGGGATTTCAGGATAATGCAGGCTACGACGCGCCCGCGTCTTCGTCGCTCTTCCACGCTCACGCTGCTTGCTGCGTCGGCTGCCTTGCTGGCGGCTTGCGCGTCGCAGCCTGAGCCGAAGGCGATGGTCAATCCCAAGCATCGCTCCAAGGAATATTTCGCCGAAACCGAATATGGCGTGAAGGCGAGCCCGCGCGTCAATTTCATGCGGCGCGGCGGCGGTCGTGACCAGCTCGGCAAGCCTTATCAGGTGCGCGGCAAGTGGTACTATCCCAAGGAAGACCGGCACTACGCCAAGGTCGGCCTGGCCTCCTGGTATGGCGACGCCTTCCATGGCCGGCTGACCGCCAATGGCGAAGTCTATGACACGGCGCAACTGACCGCCGCGCATCCGACCATGCCGCTGCCGAGTTACGCCCGCGTCACCAACCTCGCAACCGGCAGTTCGGTCATCGTGCGCGTCAACGACCGGGGGCCGTATCATGAGGGCCGCATCATCGACGTCTCCGAGCGCGCGGCGCAGATGCTCGACTACGACAAGGTCGGCACCGCCAAGGTCAAGGTCGAATATGTCGGCCGTGCGCCGCTCGACGGCAATGACGACCAGTATCTGATGGCCTCCTACCACCCGGGCAACAGGATTCCCGATCCGTCGGACGGCCTGCCGACCGGCGTCATGGTGGCCATGAACGGACCGTCGCCAAGCCTGCCGGTGGGCGCGGCCGCCGTGCCGTTCCCCGGCCAGCTGACGGATTCCGGTCAGGCCGTGCAGCCGTCCCTGTCGGCGCAGGCACCGGCTTTCGGCGATCTGGCACTGCCCGATTTCGGACCGATCGTGCCGGAGCGTCCGGAGATCCGCCTGCCGCCGCAGTCGCCGTTCGCTGTGGCCTCGCTGTCCTACGCGGATGAACGCGTGCAGCGCGCCGACGTCTTTGCCGCGCTGGATGACAGCGGCATGTCGCCCGCCGATATCCTGCGGTCGTGGAAAAAGTCCAATCCGCAGGCGTCACCGTCCAGCGCCGACTATGTCGCCGCCGGCACGTTCGACGACGCCACCGAAGCCAAGCGCGTGGCAGCGGCACTTCAGCCCTTCGGCCGAACGGAAATCCAGCGTTCCGACCTCGACGGCAATGACTGGTACGCGGTCAATCTCTATCCGAACGGCCATGGCGGCCTGGACGAATTGCTGCAGGCGGCATGGTCGCACGGCGCACCCGATGCACTGGCTGTGCGCAACTGACCTATTTTGCCCGGGCGGTTGATCCGGCGGAAAAAACCCTGATAGCTTGGCTGTGCCAAAACCGGCAAACGGGTCGAGATTTCATGCAGTTGCGCGCCTTTCCGCCATTTGCCGGCTTTCTGGGACTGGCTTTGCTGCTGCTTTGCCTCGTACCAGCTCAAGCGCAGCTTTTCGAGACCAAGGCCACGCAGGCCTTCATGATCGATGCCGACACCGGTACGGTGCTGTTCTCGAAAGACGCCGACAAGCCGATCCCGCCGGCCTCGATGGCCAAGCTGATGACCATGGAGGTGGTTTTCAACGCCATCAAGTCCGGGCGCCTCAAGCTCGACGACACGTTCGTCGTCAGCGAAAACGCCTGGCGCAAGGGCGGCGCGCCATCGGGCACATCGACGATGTTTGCCAAGCTCAAATCGGCGATCCGGCTCGAGGATCTGATCCAGGGCGTGACCGTGCAGGCGGCCAATGACGGCTGCATCGTCATTGCCGAAGGCATGGCCGGATCCGAGGACAGTTTTGCCGCGCAAATGACCGAGCGTGCCCGCCAGATCGGGCTGAAGACATCGACCTTCGTCAATTCGACCGGCCTGCCGGCAGACGGCCAGCAGACGACGGTGCGCGAGCTGGCGCTGCTGGCGCTGCATTTGTGGCGCAATTATCCGGATTTCTATCGCTACTACGGGCTGAAGGATTTCACCTGGAACAAGATCTCGCAGAGGAACCGCAATCCGTTGCTGGCCATGGACATCGGGGCCGACGGTCTGGCTGTCGGCGCGAGCGAGGTCTCGGGCTTCGGTATTGTCGCTTCGGTCGGCCACAACGGCACGCGGGTGATCATGGCGATGAGCGGATTGGCCAACGACAAGGAGCGTGCCGAGGAGGCGCGCAAGCTGCTCGACTGGGGCGCGCGCTCCTTCGAGAAGACCGAGATCTTCGCCAAGGACGAGGTGGTCGGGGAGGCCCAGGTTTTTGGCGGTGCGAAATCCGGCGTGACGCTGAAGGCAAAAGGGCCGATCGACATCTTCCTGCCGATCACCAACCGCGACAAGCTGACGGCCAGGATCGTCTACACCGGGCCGGTTGCGGCACCCGTGGAGGAGGGGCAGCCGGTGGGTGCGCTGCGCGTCTGGATCGGCGACACGCTGAGCCAGGAGACACCGCTTTTCGCTGCCGAATCGATCGGCGTCGGCACATTGCCGCAGCGCGCGCTCGATGCCGTCAAGGAACTGGCGATCGGCTGGCTGCGATAGCACCGACGGCATGGACGTTTTCCCGAACCCGGACTATCTAGTGCGCAACAATCCACCTGGACAAAGGCCCTTTCGATTGGCGCGCGGATTTTTCATCACCTTCGAAGGCGGCGAGGGCGCAGGCAAGTCGACGCAGATCGAGCGGCTGGCGAGAAAGATGCGCGCCAAGAAGTATGATGTCTTGCTGACGCGCGAACCGGGCGGCTCGCCGGGCGCCGAAGCGGTTCGGCATGTGCTGCTTTCGGGTGCCGCCGAGCCATTCGGACCGAAGATGGAAGCGCTGCTCTTCGCCGCCGCGCGTTCCGACCATGTCGAACAGGTCATCCGGCCGGCGGTCGAGCGCGGCTCCATCGTGCTCTGCGACCGTTTCCTGGATTCCTCGCGCGTCTACCAGGGCGTCACCGGCGGGATCGACCCGGCGTTCATGGCCGCGCTGGAACAGGTCGCCATCAATGGCATGATGCCCGATATGACGCTGATCTTCGATATCGATCCGGCCGAGGGCCTCAGGCGCGCGACGCTGCGGCGCGGCAGCGACGCCGACCCCGACCGCTTCGAAAAGGAGACGCTGGCCATTCATCAGGCCCGCCGCGCGGCCTTTCTGGCGATCGCCGCGGCAGAGCCGGAACGCTGCATCGTCGTTGACGCCTCCGCCGATCCCAATACGGTGGAGGATGTCGTCACCGCGGCCGTCTTCGCGGCGCTGGAGGCGAGGGCGCCCGCGCGCAACAGGCAGGCCGCACCGGTATGATCTTCGAACGCATCGCGCCGGAACAGCATGACACGCTGGACGGCGTGCCCGAACCGTCCGAAACGCCCCGTCTGGTCGGGCACAGGGGGGCGGCCGAGATGCTCGCCGCCGCCTATCGATCGGGAAAGCTGCCGCATGCGCTGATCTTCGCCGGGCCGGTCGGCATCGGCAAGGCGACGCTGGCCTTCCACCTGGCGCACCATCTCTTGAAGCACCCGGCCTTCGAGCAGGCGCCGGAACGCCTGGCCAGTCCTGATCCGGCCTCGCCGCTGTTTCGCCAGATCGCGACCGGGGCGCATCCGGGCGTGCTGCACCTGACCCGACCGATGAACGACAAAACCAAGAGCTTCAAGACGGTCGTCACCGTCGACGAGATCCGCAGGGTCAGTCGCTTCCTGTCGATGACCTCGCATGACGGCAGCTACCGGGTCGTCATCGTCGATCCGGCCGACGACATGAATGCCAACGCCGCCAATGCCTTGCTGAAGAATCTTGAGGAGCCGCCGGCACGAACACTGTTCATTCTCATCGTCCATGCGCCGGGCAGCCTTCTGCCGACGATCCGCTCACGCTGCCAGGTGATACGCCTGACACCGCTCGACGCCGAGGAGTTGATGGCGGTGCTGGAAACCGCCGAGCCGCCGCCACCGGACGATCCGGCCGCGCGGGCGGCGCTCGTCGAGCGGGCAGGGGGCAGCGCCCGCAACGCGATCCTTTTGACGCAATATGGCGGGCTGGAGATCGCCGAGACGCTCGATGCGCTGGTGGCGAAGGGAAAGAGCGACATCGGCGGCGCCTATCGGCTCGCTGAAGCCGTCGCCGGCCGCGACCAGGCGATCCAGTTCGATATCTTCAACCGCCGGGCGCTCGACCTTTTATCGGATGCTGCAAGCCAGGCTGCGCTCGCCGGCGACCTCGCAAGGGCGAAAACATTGTCGGACACTTGGCACGAGGCGCTGGACGCTATATCTGAGACCGACACCTACAATCTCGACAAGAAGCAGCACGCCTTGACCATGATCGACCGCCTGAATTCTGCGATGCGAATGTGACGGTCTCCACCGGGATGGCAATCGCCATTCCGATGCGATATCCACCGCCACGGCTTCCATTCAGACATTCATGACGGTTCATTCATGTCACGCGACACATTCTACATCACGACCGCGATTTCCTATCCGAACGGCAAGCCGCATATCGGCCATGCCTACGAGTTGATCGCCACCGACGCGCTTGCGCGCTTCCAGCGCCTCGACGGCAAGCAGGTCTTCTTCCTCACCGGTACCGATGAGCACGGCATCAAGATGCTGCAGACGGCGAAGCGCGAAGGCATTTCGGCGCGCGAGCTGGCCGATCGCAACGCGGCCGATTTCAAGCGCATGGCGACCGCGCTCAACGCCTCCAACGACGATTTCATCCGCACCACGGAAGAGCGGCACTATGCGTCCTCGCAGGCGATCTGGAAGGCGATGGACGCCAATGGCGACATCTACAAGGGCGGCTATGCCGGCTGGTACTCGGTGCGCGACGAAGCCTACTACGGCGAGGAGGAGACGGAGGTCCGTCCCGACAATGTCCGCTACGGGCCACAGGGAACGCCGGTCGAATGGGTCGAGGAAGAGAGTTATTTCTTCCGTCTCTCGGCCTACCAGGACAAGCTCATCGCGCTTTATGAAAGCCAGCCCGACTTCATCGGCCCGGCCGAGCGCCGCAACGAGGTGATGAGTTTCGTCAAATCGGGGCTCAGGGATTTGTCGATCTCGCGCACCACGTTCGACTGGGGTGTCCCGGTGCCGGGCGACGAGAAGCACGTCATGTATGTCTGGGTCGATGCGTTGACCAATTACATCACCGGTGTCGGTTATCCCGATGAAAACGATGAGAAATGGCGCTTCTGGCCGGCCGATGCGCACATCATCGGCAAGGACATTGTGCGCTTCCATGCGATTTACTGGCCGGCCTTCCTGATGTCGGCCGGCATCCCGCTGCCGAAGCGGGTTTTCGGCCACGGCTTCCTGTTCAACCGTGGCGAGAAGATGTCGAAATCGGTCGGCAACGTCATCGACCCGTTCACCATGATCGAGCATTACGGTCTCGACCAGGTGCGCTACTTCTTTCTGCGCGAGGTGCCGTTCGGCCAGGATGGCAGCTACAGCCATGAAGCGATCGTCAACCGCACCAACGCCGATCTTGCCAATGGCCTCGGCAATCTGGCGCAGCGGTCGCTGTCGATGATCGCCAAGAACTGCGGCGGCGTGGTGCCGAAGCGCGGCGATTTGACGGAAGCCGACAGCGCCATCCTGGATCAGGCGGTGACCGCTCTCGCCACCGCGCGCAAGGCCATGGCCGGGCAAGGCATTCATCTGGCACTGGCGGCGATCTTCGATGTGGTGGCGGAAGCCGATCGATACTTCGCTGGACAGGCACCATGGGCGCTGAAGAAAACCGATCCGGAACGCATGGAAACGGTGCTGTGGACCACCGCCGAAATCGTGCGTCGCGTCGCACTTCTGAGTCAGCCTTACATTCCAGGATCGGCAGCGAAGCTGCTTGACCTGCTGGCGGTGCCCGCGGACAAGCGTGATTTCGCACATGTGCACGCCGACCACGCGCTTGTGCCCGGCACGGCATTGCCCGTGCCGGAAGGCGTGTTTCCGCGTTACGTCGAACAGCCGGGCGCGAACGCCTGATGCTTGTCGACAGCCACTGCCATCTGGATTTTCCAGATTTCGCCGAGGAGCGGGCGGCCATTGTCGCCCGCGCCAAAGCGGCCGGAATTGGCCGCATGGTGACGATCTCGACCCGGGTGAAGCGGTTTCAGCAAATACTTGAAATCGCGGAAACTTTCGACGAAGTCTACTGCTCTGTCGGTACCCATCCGCACAATGCGGCAGAGGAGTTGGACGTGACGTCGGCGGAACTGATCCGCCTGTCGGCACACCCGAAAGTGGTGGCAATCGGCGAAGCGGGGTTGGATTATTTCTACGACAAGGCGCCGCGCGATGCGCAGGCGCAGGGCTTTCGCAATCACATTGCCGCCGCTCGCCAGACCGGCCTGCCTCTCGTCATCCATTCGCGCGATGCCGATGACGACATGGCAGCCATTCTCGAGGACGAAACAGGAAAGGGCGCCTTCCCCTTCATCCTGCATTGTTTCTCCTCCGGACGCCGGCTGGCCGAGGTGGGCGTCTCGCTCGGCGGCTATGTGTCGTTCTCGGGCATCTTGACCTTCAAGAACTCAGCCGAACTGCGCGCTATCGCCGCCGATGTGCCGCATGACCGGCTGCTCGTCGAAACCGACGCACCCTATCTGGCGCCGATCCCGTTTCGCGGCAAGCGCAATGAGCCGGCCTATGTCGCGCACACCGCCAAGGTGCTGGCGGAGACGATTGGTGTCAGCGAAGCTGAAATCGCGGATCTGACGACGAACAATTTCTTCCGCCTGTTCGGCAAGATGCCGCGACCTGCCGAACTGAGCGCCTGAACGATGACCGACCGGCTGCGCCTCACCATTCTCGGCTGCGGCTCGTCGCCAGGTACGCCGCGCATCACCGGCGACTGGGGCAATTGCGACCCGAGCAATCCGAGGAACCGGCGCATGCGCACGGCAGCGCTGGTCGAACGGATTGCGGCCGACGGCGGCCGTACCACCGTGGTCATCGACACCGGGCCGGATTTCCGCGAACAGATGCTGCTTGCGTCGGTCAAACGCATCGACGCGGTCGTCTACACGCACCCACATGCCGACCATATCCACGGCATCGACGATCTGCGCGGCTATGTGCTCGAGCAGCGCCACCTGATCGACATCCATGCCGACCAGCCGACGATGCTGCGCTTGCGGCAGGCGTTCGGCTATTGCTTCGAGACGCCGCCGGGCAGTTCCTATCCGCCGATCGTGCGGGCGCATATTATCGACCACGCAAAACCTGTGATGATCGAAGGTGAGGGGGGTGCCCTCGCCCTCGAACCGCTGCCGCAAATTCATGGAGACATCATCTCGCTCGGCTTCCGCATCGGCGGCCTGGCCTATTGCCCTGATATCAGCGACTTTCCCGACGCCACGGCCGAGCGGCTGCGCGGCCTGGAAATGCTGGTCATCGACGCGCTGCAATACAATCCCCATCCCAGCCATCTGTCGCTCGGCCAAGCGCTCGGCTGGATCGAGAGGCTCACACCGAGGAATGCCGTGCTGACCCACATGCACGTGCCGCTCGACTATGCTACGGTCAAGGGCGAAGTGCCAGCCAAGGTCACCCCGGCCTATGACGGCATGGTGATCGAAATTCCCTATGAATCAGCGTGATACGAACGGGCTCTCATGAAGGTGTTCTGCTCTTTGGGGCGAATATCAGCAGCGTTCCAATCCGTTCATAGCCCATGCGGGGATAAAGCAGTCACGACGGAAACAGCAAAACCCGGCCGCGCATGTTGCTGCACGGTCGTATCAGCTTCCTCGGCGGCGACGTAACGTCGGCTGTTAGCTCAAGGCAACACGCCTCGATCGAGTCAAACCTATGAAAATCAGCGGCAATTCCCAGATGCTGGCCAACGCATAAGTTCCATAATCTATCTTATGCGACTTTTGTATGCGCACGCTTCGTCCACGCGCGGCCCCGGATAGCCTGCGAGATTCAACCGAGTGGAGTCTGTTGCGGCCGAGACGAAACGAGGAAATGGCGGCTGCCCTACAGCGCGAGCTTTCTTCGTCGCCCTCGAGCCTGTCGTGCACCGACGACAAAGCCCTTTTGCGCGCACAGACGCACAGCGCCCGCAAGCGCTGCATCCGCTTCCTCCGGGAGGCCGGCGATGTGGAGAACCTCTCCAAGACCGTCGAGGACGAACGACTGGAGGAACAGAAAGTCCGTCGGCTCCGCAATTGCGACAGCCTCCCGGGCCATACGGAGAGCTCCCTCCACATCGCCCTCACGGACCGAGATCTTTGACCGAACGCATCGCAGCAGGCCTTGCGAGTACGTGTCGTCACTGCCGGCGATCCCCTCGCCCAACCGAACGAACGCCTCGGCCTCCTCGTACCGGCCTTGGACATAGATGGCCTGGGCGAGGATGCCGGCAATCGTAGGCAACCATGCGAACTCGCCCGTGCGTTGAAGGGTCCTTACGCCCCAGCGAAGCTCCCGCTCGGCGGCTGCCGCGTCGCCCGCCCAGAGCTCGGCCAGGGCGCTCATCTCAGTAAGAGGTCCCGCGCTCCACACGGTCAGTGCGACTTCCTCGACCATTGACCTCGCCTGCGCTATCAACTGCCGCGCCTCATCGAATCGGCCGCGCATCGCCTCGAGATTCCCCCAGCTGAAGAGCGCCGCCGACATCGCCTTGCGATCACCCTGCGCCCTGGCGAGCACGTCCTTGCACCGGCCGATCGCCGCCATGACCGGCATACGGCCCGCCCACACGACAAGCGGCACCCATGAGAGCGACTCGAGCCATTCTCTGTCGTTGCCGGCTGCAAACGCATGCGCCGCCGCGCTCTCCCACGCCTCTTCAGAGGCGCCGAAATTGCATTTCGTCAGATGAAACAGGCCAAGCAAGGACCAACCCTTGGCCAAGCCGTGCTCGTCGTTCTCCTGCTCGAACATCGACATGGCCTGCCGTGCCTCTCGGTACGCCTCGTCCGCCCACCCCTCGGGCTCTGACAGGAAGCGCACCCACAGATCGAGAATGAGCGCATGCGCTTGCAGTCGACGATCGGCGGAGGCGGTCGCAGCCTCACGCATCTGGGCGATGGCGCCACGCGTGCGCTCGAGGTCGCCGGTCTCCAGCAGTGCAAATGCGAGCTCCGGCAAGAGTGCGAGTCGCCCAGGATCGTCGTGAGGGCCGAGCGAGATGGCGCGCGACAGCATGTTGACCGCAGCGGGCATGTCGCCCCGCGCGAAGGCGCGCTGCCCGGCAGAAGCCAGCGGCACGCTCGCACGTCGTGCCAGAGACTCGACGCGCTCGTTCGATAGACCGAGCTCCGCGAGAGACCTGTAGGCCCGCTCGAGGTGGTAGCCGACGATCTCTTCGTACTCTCGGGCCCGCTCGCGCATCCTTGCCTCTAGCCACGAAGCGAAACGCTCATGCATGTGGGCTCGTACGCCCTTCGGAATGCCATTGTAGGCCGCGTCCCCGACAAGACTGTGAGTGAAGCGAAAGGCATCTTCCTCCTCCAGATCCGAGCGATCCGGGTGGATCAGCTGCTTTCTCGCCAGAGACTGAAGCTGGCCGCCGACGCGAGGCCGCTGCTCTTCTGGCGACATCTCCTCGACGGCCCCCCACCAGAAGATGCGCCCGATCACAGATGCTCGTTCGATCACAGAGCGCTCCTCGGCGCCGAGCCGGTCCAGGCGCGCGTTGATAAGGGCGTTGATCGTCGGTGGAATCGTCAGCCTCGATAGGTGGTCAGCCGCCGTCCACGTTCCGTCGACGGCAATAAGCAAGCCGTCGTCGATCAGCATCCGCAGCGTCTCCTCCACGAAGAGAGGGTTTCCCTCAGCGGCATCGGCGATCCGCGCGCGGGCATCGTTCGCGAGCTCCGCTCCTCCGAGCAAGTTCCGGATCAAGCTGTCTGTATGAGCATCACTCAGCGAGCGCAGGGTGATGAGAGACGCGTTCGCCTTTGAGGTCATCCAGCCGGCGCGGACCTCGAGCAGTTCAGGGCGAGCGAGGCAGAGGAAGAACGCCGGTACGCCGCCCAACGAATCGGCGAGATATTCGAGGAGATCGAGGAACGTCGGCTCGGCCCAGTGAATGTCGTCAAACACAACGACCAATGGCCGATGCGTCGCCAGCTTGCCGAACAGCTTGCGCACGGCCCAGAACGTCTCTTGAACACCAGGCGTCGCGCGGGTGAGGCCCATGAGTGCCGACAGGCGTTCGACGACCAGCGCGGCATCGGGGCCTTCCAGCAATTTGCCAATCTTTGCGCGAGCATCGTCGGGCGAGTGACTATCCGTGATGCCCGCCGCGGCCTTTAGCACCTCGATGATGGGCCAAAAGGTAATCCCCTCGCCGTATGGCAGGCATCGCCCCCCCACGACCATCGTTGTCCTTTCGAGTCGGGGAAGAAATTCATGCGTCAGCCGGGACTTGCCGATTCCCGCCGGGCCCATCACCGTTACGACTTCGCATAATCGAGATTTGACCGTCCTTTCGAACATCTCGCCGATTGCGGCGACTTCTTTGTCGCGACCGATAAGAGGGGATTCGAGACCACGGGCAGCGAGGGCCGCGGGTGCGACATCCACGAGGTTCCAGGCGGCCACGGGCTCTGACTTCCCCTTCACGCGAAGCGGCTCGATCGGCGATGTCATCGCGACATCGCGGACCAGCCGATACGTCGCGTCTCCGATCAGGACCTGCCCTGGCCCGGCAGCTTGTTCGAGCCGAGCAGCAATGTTGACCGCGTCTCCGACCGCGAAAGTTTCGCCCTGGCTGGGATCCCCGGCGATCACCTCACCCGTGGTCATACCTATGCGGATCACGATCCTGATTCCCCAACGCGCCTCGAACTCATCGTTCAGCCGGTGAAGCGCACGAAGCATTGCAACTGCGGCTCGAACCGCACGCACCGCGTCGTCCTCATGCAGGAGTGGGATGCCGAACACCGCCATGATCGCATCCCCGATGAACTTCTCGGTTGTCCCTCCGTGACCACGAATTACCGCGCCCATCTCCCGAAAGTACTGGGTCATGAGATTGCGAAGCGACTCGGGATCGAGCTCGTCTCCCAACGCCGTCGAGTCGACAATATCAGCGAAGAGGACCGTGACCACCTTGCGCGTATCGGCGGCACCGGAAGCTCGTTGGGTTAGCGGCGATTCACAGGACGCACAGAACTGCAATTCGGCTGCATTGGCAGATCCGCATGTCGAACAGATCAAGCTCCCAAGAGCATATCTCATTAGCCTATGGACTGTACGGCCAGGCCTTACGGAGGGCAAGTCCGCTCTCTTGACAGACCCGTCTTAGTCTAGGATATTTTAGGATGGTCTAAGATAACTGGAGGGTGGGGCGATGGCAACAGAATTGCCACCACACGTCAAAAAGTATCTCGACGACATGGAGGTCTCGGCGGATGCCCTTCCACAGGACGCCTGGGAGACGTTTGCCAGCCTTTCGGGGGGCGAGATACTCCTCTTGAGGAAGCTGCGGAAGGACCTGGAGAAAGCAGATGTCGACGTCGTCATCAAGGTTCATTAGCCGCGCTTCTTAACCACCGGGATGCTTCTTAACCACCGGGATGCCGGCATGAGCGGGATCGAGATTGGGGCCGCTACTACGCCGAGCATTCGCCTCCGGCGGAAGATCGATCTTGCGGTTCAACCGTACGCACAGTCATGCCGCACCCTTGTGACGCACCCGAGGCTTGCTGACTTTTGGCTGCGGATTCCGACGTGAAGCCGGCCGCCATTCCGATCAAACACCGGCCACCATTCCGGTATGAAGCCGGCCACCATTCCAACCAAAGACCGGCCGGTTTTCGGCACTGAAGATTACCTCCTGGGTCAGCAACTTTGGCATCAATTACCTCGCGATGAACGAGGACATTTTGATGCCGGCAAAGAGAAGGCTGACCATGAGACAGTTGAGACAAATGCTTCGGCTTGCCGGAAGCGGGACCAGCTCCCGCGAGATTGCGGTCGTGCTGGGAATAGCACGCAGTACGGTGCAGGATAATCTGCGGCGCGCAGCGGCAATCGGGTTGAGCTGGCCCCTGCCAGGCGAGCTGACCGATGACGCGCTTGAGAACAAACTCTTCGCTCGCAATGGCGTCAAGCAGGGCACGCGGCGGCGCACAGAGCCGAACTGGGCCCATCTTGCCGTCGAGCTCAAGAAGCCGGGCGTCACGCTCCTCATCTTGTGGGAGGAGTATCGAGGAAGTCATCCCGACGGATATGGCTACAGCCGGTTCTGCGAGCTCTTTCGCAGCTTCGAACAGCGGCTTTCGCCGACGATGCGCCAGGAACACGCCGCCGGCGACAAGGTCTTCGTCGACTATTCCGGCAAGAAGATCCCGATCGTTGATCGAGACACCGGCGAGATCCGTGAGGCGGAGATCTTCGTGGCAGTGCTGGGTGCGTCCAGCTTGACCTATGCCGAAGCGACCTGGACCCAGACACTGCCGGATTGGATTGGTTCACACGTCAGGATGTTTCGTTTCTTTGATGGCGTTCCCCGCCTGATCGTCCCCGACAATCTGAAGTCGGGCGTCAGCCGCGCCAGCTTCTACGATCCCGAGATCAATCGCAGCTACGGCATGATGGCATCCCATTATGGCGTCGGCGTTCTTCCGGCACGGCCGCGACGGCCGAAGGACAAATCGAAAGTCGAGAACGGCGTGCGTTTCGCCCAGTCATGCATTCTGGGGCGGCTGCGCAACCAGACCTTCTTCTCGCTGGCCGAGGCCAATGCCGCAATTCGCCAGGCACTCAATCGCATCAATGATCACGTCATGCGTCGGCTGGGCGTCAGTCGCCGGCAACTGTTTGAGAGCGTCGAGCGTGCTGCGCTGGCAAGCCTTCCGAGCGAAGACTACGAATTCGCCGAGTGGCGTTTGGCCCGCGTCTCGACGGATTACCACGTCGAGTTCAAGACCTTCTTCTATTCCGTACCGCACAACCTCATTCGTCAGCAAGTCGATCTGAGGGCAACGGCACGCACCATCGAGATCTTCCACCGCGGCAAGCGCATTGCCGTCCATCAGCGCCGCTATGGCGGCCCTCGTCATGGGACGGATCCGGATCATATGCCCAGCTCCCACCGGCGATATGCCGAGTGGACGCCGGATCGTTTCCGTCGCTGGGCCGCATCCGTCGGGCCCGAGACGGAAGGCTTGGTTGTCGCAATCCTCGCCAGCCGCCCACATCCTGAACAAGGCTTTCGAACATGCCTGGGTGTCCTTCGCCTGTTTCGCGATGTCACACGCGATCGCGCCGAAGCCGTCTCAGCCCGCGCTGTCGAGATCGGTGGGCTGAACTGCAAGAGCATCGCCTCGCTCATCGCCAATCACAAGGCCGCAAGGCATTCCACCGAACCGACCGCCATCGTCGATCACGCCAATCTGCGTGGCCCTGATTACTTCCATTGAGGAGACATACCAATGCTCATCCATCCGACCATCAACATGCTGCGCGAACTCGGCCTTCATGGCATGGCCACTGCCTTCCAGGAACTCGACGCACAATCCGAAGCACGCGGCCTCGAGCATGGCGAATGGCTTGCCATGCTGCTCGAGCGCGAGGCTACCATGCGCCGCCAGAAGCGTTTCGAAGCCCGCGCCAGAGCTGCAAAACTTCGCCATGACGCACAGATCGAGAATGCCGACTTTCGTGCCGCACGCGGTCTTGATCGCAATCTGTTCATGGCGCTCGCCGGCTGCGACTGGATCAGAAAGCATCACAGTCTTCTCATCACCGGGCCGGCCGGCGTCGGCAAGAGCTGGCTGGCCTGTGCGCTTGGCCACAAAGCTTGCCGAGAGGATTTCTCCGTCGCCTATCACCGCGTTCCCCGGCTGTTTGCAACGCTTGCCCTCGCGAGAGGCGACGGACGTTATGGCCGGATCCTCAAGCAACTCGCCAAAACCGACCTTCTCATTCTCGATGACTGGGGACCGGAAAAACTCAATGATGACCAGCGGCGTGATGTGCTTGAGATCATTGAAGACCGCTACGAACGCCGATCGACAATCGTCACCAGTCAGCTGCCCCTGGATCGCTGGTACGAGATCATTGCAAACCCAACCCTGGCCGATGCCATCCTGGACCGCCTCGTTCACAACGCCTATCGCATCGATCTCACCGGTGAAAGCATGCGAAAACAGCGCTCGCCGAGAGCGTCCGAAACAGCGCACGCTTGACCTGAAACGAAACCCAATCCAAACATCAACGAGACCCAGGATCAGTCCGAAAAATGGCCGGCTTCAAATCGGAACACCGGCCGGAATGAAATCGGAATGACTGGCCGGCTTCAAATCGGAATCGATGGCCGGCTTCGTCGGAATACGCATTTGGCCACAGTTCCTGCTCACTCAGCACCAAATCATCCGCGCAACGGTGCCCTTGACCGAAGCAGCAGCGGAGCGGGCGGACAAAATGGCGGCTGCTGACCCTGCCGCATCCGGCCTGGCCAGATATCTGAAGGAGCACGTCAAGGAGGAGTTGGGGCATGATGACTTGCTGCTCGATGACCTTGAACTGCTGGGTGTGAAGCGGGCGACGGCGCTGAGCCGCATACCATCTCCCACGGTCGCGAGCCTGGTGGGAGCGCAGTACTACTGGATCCATCACCATCACCCTATCGCGTTCCTTGGTTTCGTCGCGTTGATGGAGGGACACCCGCCGACACCCAAGCTGATCCAGACGCTGATCTCCGCGACGGGGTTTCCGCATGCGGCTTTCCAGACACTCACCGAGCACGGTGAGCTTGATCCCGGACACCGCGATCGGCTCTACCGCACGATCGACGCCCTGCCCCTGACGGCCGAGCACGAAACCCTCATGGGTATCTCCGCCATGCATAGCGCCACGCTTCTCCCACCCACGATCGAGGAGATCCTCGAACAGGGGTAGCGAGGCGGCAATTTGGAAATCAAAATGGCCTCCGGCAACGCGAACGATGGAAATGATCTGCCGCGGCTTGCACGGATTGACCCACGCCTATTCGATCTTCTTTTCAGCGGCTGCAAGGTCGAACGCTACGCGGCAGGCCAGCATCTCTTCGTTCAGGAAGATCCATCCGATCGCATTTACGGGGTGATGAGCGGGACGGTGGAGATATCGATCTATTCGCAGGGCGGCCAGAGGCTGGTGGCCAATATCGAGCTTGCGCACAGCCTGGTCGGAGAGGTTGGCGCGCTCGACGGGCGCCCGCGCACCGCAACCGCCATCTGTCTGACCGCTTGCAATCTAGCCTCGCTCCGCCGGACGCAACTCTTCGATCGCATTGAAAAAAACCCATCTCTGGCACGGGCCATGATTGAGCTGTTGTGCACACGGCTGCGTTGGATCAGCAGCGAACTTGGGGATCACGCTTTCTTCGGCATCGAGGCGAGGCTGGCAAAGCGACTGGTCTTCTTGGCTGGCGTAATGGCGGATGGGTCAGGCTGGATACCGATTTCCCAGTCTGAATTGGCGGAATTCCTGGGCGCCACGCGAGAGTCCGTCAACAAGACGCTTAACAGTTGGCGCAACCGCTCGATCATCGCAATCAAGCGTGGTGGCCTGCGAATAACCAACGTCGGCGCCCTTCGTCATCTGGCCGATTCACAGAACGACAACTGATGTTCGCCACTTCGCAAGGGCGGAATGAGAGCCGCCAAATCGGATCCTGACAGTCCGTAGGAATGTCACTCCCCGCTCGAGGCGGGAGAGCGGTAGCTCTAGCCACCGCTCTCCACTTGTATCTCAGTTGCGGCAATTGGGGCTGACAGGGTCATACTGGTGCGGGCTAACCCCCATGCAATTGGAGTTCGAAACGCCACCAGCCAACCCGATCGATCCTGTCTGGAACCCATACACCGCTTCTCCTGAAGCCAATGGATGTTGGCCCTTGACCTGTCCCGGGCCCTCGAAGTCACCATTGTCGGCACGAAGGCTGTGCACGAATGTCGAGTCGATCGCGAACGCGGGCGCGGCAAGCATGAGCAATGCTGATGCAACTGTAATGATCCTATACATTTTGATCTCCTTTGTTTGGTTCCACCACAAATTACGACTAGAACGAAAAGTTACCTATCTACGAAGACCGTCCTGCTCGTTTTATCTTATATTTCTGCTGCAAGATCTTTTCGCAAGGGCGGGTAACTTTCTGTTCTGACATATCCTGTACGCCGCGCACGAATTTGTATGTGAAGGAGTTCACAAGAGGCTGCCAATATGACGTAGGTCGTTTTTCGGGGCAGTAGTCTGCCCGCCTGTCGAGAAGCGTCTGGAACAGATCCAGCGCGAGATCGACGGCACGACAATCGACTATAATCGCAAAAAAATCAGGGATGATCGAAGGCGCCGTGCTAGGCGACCTGCTTTGCGGCAGTCGGTGTTACGCGGTAACTTCCCCAGTCCGTGCCATCAAGGACCACCAAGAAAATGTCGCCATCATTCCTCGCCCTTCCCGATCGCCTCGCGGATGGCCGTACGCCTCGTGCGGTGATCTTCGGCGCCGGGCACGGCAGCACCTATCCCGGCAAGGACAGCAGTGGCCATGCGTTGGCGGCCGACGCCATCCGTGCGGCCAGCCAGGATGACGCCCCGCTTGTCGGGCACTGGGATTTCGATCTTGGCGGCCCGTTGTTCGACGGCAAGCCGGTCTGCTGCATCGATGCCGGCGACATCTCGACCATCCTGCACGACAATGCCGAAAACAGGGCCCGGATCGAGGCGAGGACGCGCGAGGTCCTGGCCTTGCCGGCCGTGCCGATCCTGCTCGGCGGTGACGATTCCGTCGTCATTCCGTTCCTTGCCGGCTTTGCCGATCACGGACCGATCTGGATCCTGCAGATCGATGCCCATATCGACTGGCGCGACGAGGTGCATGGAGAACGCCACGGCTATTCCAGCCCGATGCGAAGGGCAAGCGAGATGCCGCATGTCGCGGGCATCGTGCAGGTCGGCCTGCGCAGCGTCGGCAGTGCGCGCCTTGCTGAAGTCGAAGCGGCGCAGCACTACGGCAGCCGTTTCGTGACCGCGCGCGAGGTTCATGCACAAGGCGTGGAGGCGGCGCTCAGGCATATTCCGGAAGGCGCACGGGTGGTCGTCACCTTCGACTGCGACAGCCTTGATCCCGGCATCATGCCGGGCGTGGCGGCGCGTACGCCCGGCGGCCTCACCTACACGCAGGCGATCGACCTGATCGCGGGCCTTGGCAAGAGGACCAGGATCGCGGGATTCGACCTTGTCGAGCTCTATCCGCCGGCCGACATTGACGGCCTGTCGGCCCAGACCGCCGCGCGCCTTCTGGTCAACGTGATCGGCACCATCGCCCGGCAGGTTTGAAACCCATCGCAAAACTTTCCCGTCAGGTGGCGCCAACCGCTGAAATGCGCCGATGCACGCCGTCCAGGCTTTCCGCCAGCGCATCGAAGACGTTGCGGGCCGTGAGTTCCTTCAGGACCTGTTCGTTGATGCCGCCACGGGTCGCATAGTCCTGCGCCAGATGCGTGAAGTCCGCCTCAGGCGCCGTCTCCGGAGCGTGCCCGAGCGCAGTGAAGAGCGCGGCGATATAGTCACGCCCCTTGGTGTCCGGCACATCATGCGCTTTCAGCCAGCGATGGATCGTATCGAGGTACTTGAAATAGGTGGCATAGGTCGCGGTCACGACGCTCAACGCGTCGAACTCGCTGGAACTCTCGACCTCGATCACCTTCCCCAGTCCGCCGAACAACGCGGTCACGTCCGGATCAGGCGGATAAATGATCGTCGCCCCCAGCCGCCGGGCGATCATCGGCATGGGCAGCGCTTTGGTCACGCGGCTCGCCGGTGCGGTCAGGCCGGCTATCTCCTCGTGCGAGAACGTGGCGATCAGGCTGATGAGGTGATGGTCGCGCCGAAATTTCAATTCAGGCAGCACCTGATGGGCATCTTGCGGCCGGACAGCCAGCATGACGGTACGGTATCGCAGTCGTCGAGCACCTCCTGATTGTCGGCGGCAACGCGTGTATTCGGATAGCGGGAAGCGAGCTTCGCCGCGATCTCTTCGTTGCGCGGCGACAACACCACCGACACCGGATCGCCATCGAGGGATTTGAGCCCGACGACAATGGCTGAAGTCAGCGCACCTGTGCCGATGAAGCCGAGTTTCATTGGGTGCTCCCAGGCGTTGATTCTGCGGTTGGCCGTCGGTCGGTCACCGCCGGCCCGGCTCCAGGCCGATCTGGTAGCTCAGCGAACGCTTCGCCCCCGGTTCGATCAGCATCACGCCGGGCTTGTCAGTGAATTCGCCATCGAAATCGGTCGGGCTCGCTATGCCATGCCAGGGTTCGATGCACAGGAAGGGCGCGCCGCCGGGCTTGGACCAGATGCCGAGCTCCTCGGCTCCCTGCCATGACATTTCGATCGCCGGACCGCGCTCGGCCGCATAGCGCACGCTGGTGCTCGCTGGCCGGTCCAGGATGACGGCGTCGTCATCGAACAGCCGTTCGGACAGCGCAAGCGTCCTGCCATCGATGGGCGTCGGCCGCGGTTCCGAGAGCAGCAGGCCGTCCTTCAGGCGGCGGATCGGTGCCGGCTCGTCGTCGGAAAAGGTCAGCCGATAGGCCTCCTTGGGCAATTCCGGCAGCAACGGCCAGTTGAATGCAGGATGCGCGCCGATCGAAGCCGGCAACGGCTCGTCACCGGTGTTGGTGATCTTGAAGGTCACACCGAGCTGCTGGCGGTCCAGCGTGTAGGTCACGGCAAGGCGAAAGGCGAAGGGGTAGTGCGCGCGGGTGTCGGCGTCGTCGGTAAGCACCAGCGTGCAGGAGTGGGGTTCCCTCTCCTCCCAGGTGAACGGTTTGTCGCGGGCGAAGCCGTGCTGCGTCATCGGATAGGTCTGGCCGCGATGGCGCAGCCGATCGCCCGTCAGCCGGCCGACTATGGGGAACAGCACCGGCGAATGGCGCCGCCACTCCGGCCCGGCTTGCCACAGAAACTCAAATCCCCGCCCATCCTGCAGCGAAACCAGTTCGGCGCCTTGCTCTGCAATAACGGCCGAGATGCCGTCGCCATGAAGCGTTTGGCTGTCCTGTGCCACATGTCCTCGCGCGTCGGTGTTGAAGGCGGCTGCGGCGGCAGACTAACAAAAGCTCCTGGGGACTCAAGGCATAGACGGGTCTTGCAGGAACGAATTGTGGCCGGAGGATTTCTCCTCCGGCCACCTCTCCGCATCAAGGGCGAGAACCCCGCCCTTGCCCACAGCGGACAGTCGTTACTCCCGCTCGCCCGTGAAGTTCAGCAGCAATTGGAAGATGTTGATGAAGTTCAGGTAGAGCGAGAAAGCACCGAAAACAGCCAGCTTCTGGCGCGATTCCGCGTCGAAATTCTCGGCATATTGTTCCTTGATCGTCTGCGTGTCCCAGGCGGTTAGCCCGATGAAGACGGCGATACCGATCACCGAAATGGCGAACTGCAGCGCGGTCGAGCCGAGGAAGATGTTGACGATGCTGGCGATCACCACGCCGATCAGGCCCATGATCAGGAAAGACGAGAACTGGGTCAGGTCGCGCCTGGTCGTATAGCCGTAGAGACTGGTGGCGCCGAACATGGTGGCGGCGATGAAGAAGGTGCGCGCGATGCTGGTGCCGGTGAAGACCAGGAACACGGAGGCGAGCGACAGGCCCATCACCGCGCAGAAGGCCCAGAACATTGCCTGAGCGCTGGCCGCCGACATGGTCTGCATCTTGAACGAAAACAGCATGACGAAGGCGAGCGGCGCCAGCATCACCACCCATTTCAGCGGGCTGGAGAAGATCGGCACGTAGAGCGCCGGCGTCGACGACACCAGGAAGGCGACCAGGCCGGTGACCACCAGGCCGAGGCCCATATAGTTGTAGACGCGCAGCATGTGCTGACGCAGGCCCTCGTCAAAGACGGCTCCGGCCTGGGCGCCGGTGCCGACGCGATATCCCAGATTGGGCGTGTTCATTTGCAGTCTCCTTTGTGGATCGGTCAGTAAAGCGTGGGGTCGATCAGTAAAGCGTTTTGGCGAGCGTCTCGGCGGCGCGGTCGAGGTCATGAACCCCGCTTTTCGCGACCACCGCATAGGCGACCTCGCCGATCTGGAAATAGGCCGAGGAAATGTCGCCCGACGGCGCGACGGTCGGCTTGACCACGTCGAAGGTTCCCGGCCGGATCGCAAACAGCGACACCAGGCCCATATCCTTGGTGTCGACAGCCACCTCGACGCTCGGGCCGAAGCGCGACGGATAGATCTGCACGTCGCGCACCTTCCAGTCCTTTGGCAGCGACGGCATGACGATCGCGGTCGCAGCACGGATCTCGCCGGCACTGTAATTGGGCGCTTCCGGCTGCGAGGGCATGGTCTCGCGCACCAGCGTCGTCCTGTGTGCCCGCACGGCCTCGTCGACATAGGCGGGCGGCTGCGGCGACGCGACGACCTTGGTCACCGACATCGGCCCGATGATGCCGTTTGCCAGCCAGCCGGCGGCAACGAAGGCAGCAACCGCAGCGGCGCGCTGCAGCACGCCGAAGATGCGGCCACGGACAAGCCCCCTCTCCAGCCGCCGCGCAGCGTCAGCGGTCGCCGGCCGGGCCATGCCCTTGGAGCCGGCAAGCGCCACGCGCAGCTCATCGCGGGTCCGCAGATCCGACATGACGCGCGCGGCGGCCTCCGGGCGAGTCGACAGGAAGGCTTCGACCTCGATGCGGCGGGTGACATCCAGCTGGTCGTCGACATAAGCGTCGAGGTCGGCGTCGGTCACCGGGTCGACAAGAGCGCTCATGGCTCACCTCCCACGATCTTGAGATGATTTTTTCCGCGCACCGGGGCGGCGTCTTCCATCTGGCGAAGGGCGGCGCGCGCCCTGCCGATGCGCGACATCAGCGTGCCCAGCGGCACGCCGGTGGCACTGGCCGCCTGCTGGTAGGAAAGCCCTTCGATGGCGACCAGATGCAGCGCCGAGCGCTGCTCTTCCGGCAGGTTGAAAAAGGCGTCCCGCACCTGCGCCAGGCGCACCGAATGCTCCTGCGGCGCCGGCGTGGCGGCATCGGCGAGGTATCCGGCCTGTTCGATGCGCACGGCTTCCGAGCGGCGCGAACGCATGCGGTCGATGAAGGCGTTGTGGACGATGGACAGCAGCCAGGCCCGCAGGTTTCCGCCGGAGCGGAAGGTGCCGCGCCGCTCATAGGCGCGCACCAGCGCGTCATGCACGAGATCCTCGGCATCCGCGCTGTCGCGCGTCAGCGACTGCGCATAGCGCCGCAGCGATCCGAGCTGTCCTATGATGTCAAAGCGTGGCATCGACCGTTTCATGCCCTGTTTACGGAGCATGTGGGGATTTTAATCCCAGCCGCGCCTTTTTTCTTATGCCCGGTGGTTTCGCCGGGGGATCGCGTTTGCGATCCCCTCGCCCTGCCTGGCTCTCAAGGGCGAAGCGTTGTTGCGGATTTGGGCGCGGCTACACCGCAGGCGCGCAACACCCATCTGCGGCCGTCGCTGCGAAAATCGGTGATGCTCAGCGGCTCGATATCGATCTTCCAACAGGCCGCAAGCGGAGCACCCAGAACATGCACGATCGCGGTCCGGATGACGCTGGCATGGGTCAGCGCGATTGTGTGGCCAGGCTTGGCCATCAACCGGTCCATCAACTCGGAAGCCCGGCGGGCAACGTCAGCCAGCGACTCGCCACCACGCGGCGCTGTGTTGGGGTCTGATAGCCAGGCAGCGATGCCCTCGGGCTGCTCCGCCTGCAGGTCCTCAAAACGCATACCGGCCCAGCTTCCATAGCCCTGATCCGCCAGGAGCGGTTCGACCGATGCGTCCAGCGATAGCGCCTCGGCGGTCTGGCGGGCGCGAAGCGCGGGCGCTGTCCACACGCGGTCGGCGCGGCGCAGCGTCCCGCGCATCGCCTTTGCCAGCGCCAGCGAGCGCGGCTCCAGCGGCTCATCGAGCGGAAACGACCCCCGCCGGGTCGCGGCCGTGGCGCCGTTGCAGATCATCGTCAGCCGTACGAGCATGAGGCAGTCATTCCTTGAGCCGCTTTCGAAGCGACGCATACGCTGCAATTAGAATAGCTGCTATCGTTTCGAAAGGCCGCGCCCCTGGGTGCCGCCCTCCGTTTTGCGCAATTAAACCGCTGGCGAAGTGCGCTCTATTTGCGTATCACTCCGCCGCGCCAACGGAACCATAGCGATGTTCGAAGAACTGCAGCCAGCTCCCGCCGACAAGATCCTGGCCCTGATCGGCCTCTATCGCGCCGATCCGCGACCCAACAAAGTCGACCTCGGGGTCGGCGTCTACAAGGATCGCGACGGCAAGACGCCGGTGATGCGCGCCGTTCGTGAGGCTGAAAAGCGGCTGCTGAACAGCCAGGACACCAAGACCTATCTCGGGCTCGCGGGCGACACCGGGTTCAACGCGGTGATGGCCAAGCTCGCCTTCGGGCCGGGCGCGGACATGACGCGCATCCGGGCGGCACAGGCGCCTGGCGGCTCCGGTGCGCTTCGCCTGGTGGCGGAGCTGCTCAAGCGGACCCGTTCGGACGCCACGATCTGGCTGTCGGACCCGACCTGGCCGAACCATATGCCGGTGATGCGCGCCGCCGGCCTGCAGATCCGCGAATACCCCTATTTCGATGCGACCTCTGGTGCTGTTCGTTTCGACGACATGCTGGCGGCGTTGCGGACGGCCAAGAACGGCGACGTGGTGCTGCTGCATGGCTGCTGCCACAACCCGACTGGCGCCAACCTCGACGCGGCGCAGTGGCAGGCCGTCACCGATCTGGTCGTCGAACGCGGCCTGCTGCCATTCGTCGACATCGCCTACCAGGGCTTTGGCGACGGCCTCGAGGCCGACGCTATTGGCCTGCGCCTGTTGGCGGCGAAAGTACCGGAGATGGTCGTTGCCTCGAGCTGCTCGAAGAATTTCGCCGTCTACCGCGACCGTGTCGGCGCGGCGATGATCCTGGCCAGGGACAGCGCGCAGGCCGACGTGGCGATGAGCCAGATGCTGTCGGCGGCACGTGCAATGTATTCGATGCCGCCGGACCATGGTGCCGCGGCGGTGCGCATCGTGCTGGAAGACGCAAGCCTGCGCGCCGACTGGGAAGCCGAACTGGAAGAGATGCGCCTACGCATGCTCAGGCTTCGCGTGGCTTTCGCCGAGGCGCTGCGCCGGCAGTCCAACTCCGACCGCTTCGACTTCGTCGCCAGCCATCGCGGCATGTTCTCGCGGCTTGGTCTCACGGAAGCGCAAGTCGAGCGGTTGCGTGCCGAGTACGGCGTCTACATGGTCGGCGATAGCCGCATCAATGTCGCCGGTTTGCCAGAGGACGGCATGGACGACCTCGCCAAGGCGATCATCTCCGTGCTCGACTGAGGCGGCTCAGCTGTGGACAAGGCCCCCTTGCAGGCTGACAGCGTTGGCCGCGCGTCGGGTCGCAGGATAGCATCCGCCGCATGACGCCATCCAAAGACATTTCGCGCCTGATCGAGATCATGGCGGCGCTGCGTGCGCCGAAGACCGGCTGCCCCTGGGACATCGAGCAGGATTTCTCGACCATCGCGCCCTATACGATCGAGGAAGCCTACGAGGTGGCGGACGCCATCGCGCGCGGTGACCTCGGTGATCTGCGGGATGAACTCGGCGACCTCCTGCTGCAGGTCGTCTACCACGCGCAAATGGCCGAGGAAGCGGGTAAATTCGCCTTCCCGGATGTCGTCCAGGCCATCACCACCAAGATGATCCGGCGCCACCCGCATGTCTTCGGCGACGAGGAAGCCCGCGGCGCCGGCATGGCCAAGGGCATGTGGGAGAAGATCAAGGCGCAGGAGAAGGCGGAGAAGCGGCAAGCCCGTGTCGCGCGCGGCCTCGACCCCGAAGACAATGGCAAGGGATTTCTGGACAGTGTTCCGGTCGCCCTGCCCGCTTTGACACGGGCGCTGAAACTTCAGGAGAAGGCTGCCCGCGTCGGCTTCGACTGGAGCGAGGCAGCCCCCATCCTCGACAAGATCGAGGAGGAGATCGGCGAATTGCGCGAGGCTCTGGCGAAGGGCGAGACGGCCTCGATCAAGGACGAGTTCGGCGACATGCTGTTCGCCGTCGTCAATCTCGGCCGTCATCTCAAGCTCGATTCGGAAGCCGCGTTGAGCGGCACCAACGAAAAATTCCGGTCACGCTTCCACTATGTCGAGCAGGCCCTGGAGAAGTCCGGCAACACGCTGGAGAAGGCCACCCTGGACGAGATGGAAGCGCTCTGGCAGGAAGCGAAGAGCGCGACGTAGGGCCCTATAGGCCGGCAATCAGGACGGAAAAGCGTTATACGCTTTTCCTGCAATTTCTCCGTCCTAGCCGTTGTTTTTACGGCGCAATCGGCTTTCAATCTCTTCGCGGGCGCTTTGCGTGGCCTTGAGCGAGATGGTGGCGCTGCCGTCTTCATTGTCGGTGCGCGAAACGATATCGCCATTGCGATACAGCCAATCGACAAGGCCGAACTGCGCCGGCTCGATCGTCACCGTAAGGTCTTCGAGCTCGCCAGCCATGCGCGTTTCGATAACCGCCTTCAGCGCATCGATGCCCTCGCCGGTCACCGCCGATATGGCGATCGGCGGACCCTTGCTGCCGTCGGCGGCATCGGCAAGCAGACGGCTCCTGTTGCCTTCGTCCAGCAGATCGACCTTGTTCCAGACCTCGATCACACGCTTGGCATCACTGGCGTCGACACCGAGGTCGGCCAGGATGCGCTCGACGTCCTCGGCCTGTGCCGCCGTGTCGGGATCGGAAATGTCGCGCAGATGGATGACGAGATCGGCTTCGACCACCTCTTCCAGCGTCGCGCGAAAAGCCGCGATCAGATGCGTCGGCAGGTCGGAGATGAAACCGACCGTGTCCGACAGGATGATCGGCGTGCCATGCGGCAGGCGCACGCGGCGCAGCGTCGGGTCGAGCGTGGCGAACAACATATCCTGCGCCAGCACGTCCGCGCCGGTCAGCCGGTTGAACAGGGTAGACTTGCCGGCATTGGTGTAGCCGACGATCGCCACCACCGGGAACGGCACCTTCTTGCGCTTGGCGCGGTGCAGGTCGCGGGTGCGACGCACCGTTTCCAGCTCGTGCTTCAGCTTGATGATCTTTTCCTGCAACTGCCGCCGGTCGGATTCGATCTGGGTTTCGCCGGGGCCGCCGAGGAAGCCGGCGCCACCGCGCTGGCGTTCAAGGTGGGTCCAGCTGCGGACCAGGCGGCCCTTCTGGTAGTTGAGATGGGCAAGCTCGACCTGCAGCGTGCCTTCCTTGGTGCGGGCGCGCTCGCCAAAGATCTCGAGAATCAGGCCGGTGCGGTCCAGAACCTTGGCATGCAGTTCCTTCTCGAGATTGCGCTGCTGCACCGGGGTCAGCGGATGGTCGACGATGACCAGCTCGGCGTCGTTTTCCTTGACGATCTCGGCGAACTCTTCAACCTTGCCGCTGCCGAGCAAGGTCGCTGGACGCGGATCGTTGACCGTCACGACAGCCGTATGGACAGGGTCGAGATTGATGGCGCGCGCAAGGCCGACCGCCTCGTCATGGCGAGCGTCCGCCGAGCGCGTCAACCGAGGGCGGTTGGTGTCGTCGTCGCCGCGCGGCTGGCGGGTAAGCACGGGCACAATGACGACAGCCCGGGTCGGCCCCTTGGCTTCCGTCCCGGGATGATGCGCTGGTTTTCCGCGAACCGTGCCGTCCGCGTCCTTCTCACGTGCCAATCAGGCGCCCTGGCTTTCCTCGCCATCGAACATCTGAACCGGCTGGCTCGGCATGATCGTGGAAATGGCGTGCTTGTAGACGAGCTGAGAGTGACCGTCGCGGCGCAGCAGCACACAGAAATTGTCGAACGAAGTAACCACACCGGTCAGCTTCACGCCGTTGATGAGGAAGATGGTGAGCGGGTTCTTGCTCTTGCGAACTGAATTCAGGAACAGGTCCTGAAGGTTTTGCGATCGTTCCGCCATTGTTCTTGTCTTTCGCCGATCCCCTTCGGTTTGCAAGCCAATGCGCCAAATTGTCGGGCACATGTCAAGCACGCAAACACCGTCTTGTCGTCAGTAACGACAAGCAGAACGAGATATATTGATGTTCATTCCACCTGTGCGGTTATCAGGCTGGACTTTTTTCCGCAATGTCAAAAAAGGCCTGCCGTAACGAAAGTGTCACTGAGCCGGGGTGCCCATTGGCCACAGGATCGCCGTCAATGGCCACGACCGGCATGGCAATCGTCGTAGCCGAACTGATGAACGCCTCGCGCGCCGCCTTGGCCTCGGCGACGGAAAAACCGCGCTCTTCGATCTTCAGGCCGAGCTTTGCCGCAACTTCGAACATGGTCGTGCGGGTGATGCCGCGCAGGATGCCGTGATCCGCTGGCCTCGTAACCAGGACGCCGTCCTTGGTGACGATCCAGGCGTTCGACGAGCCGCCTTCCTTGACGTTGCCGTCGGTGTCGACGAACCATGCCTCCTGAGCACCGGCCTCCTTGGCTTTTTGCTTGGCCAATACATTGGGCAGCAGTCCGACGGTCTTGATATCGACCCGGTCCCAGCGGTTTTCTGGCACGGTGATGACCGCGATACCGGTCTCTGCTCGCTTTGCTCCAGCCGCCGGATCGGCCTTTCTGGCAGTGACCACCAAAGACGGCTTGGTGTCCGCCGACGGGAAAACAAACTCGCGGCTGGCGACACCGCGCGTTACCTGCACATAGACCAGCCCATTGACGACATGGTTGCGGTTGACCACTTCGCGCAGGATGAGCGGCAGCACGTTACGCGCCACCGGCCACGCGATCGACAATTCGGTCAGCGAGCGGTTGAGCCGGGCAAGATGGCGCGGCATGTCGACGATGAAGCCGCGTGCCACCTCGCAGACCTCATAGACGCCATCGGCGAACTGATAGCCGCGATCCTCGATATGCACGGAAGCGTCCGCGTGGGCGACGTAGCGCCCGTTGACATAGGCAATGCGCGGCATTGGCGACCCCTGGAAAATTCTCGGGCTTTCTTATGCGATTCCGCCGCCGCCGTAACCGGCAAATGCTTGGACCACGCGCGGTTCAGCACAGCTCCCGCGCGTCAGACGCCCAGCGACTTCAGTTTGCGGTGCAGAGCCGAGCGCTCCATCCCGATGAACTCGGCGGTCTTGGAGATGTTGCCGCCAAAGCGGTTGATCTGGGCGATCAGATAGTCCTTCTCGAACTGTTCACGCGCTTCGCGCAGCGGCAGCGCCATGATGTGTTGGTCGGACTGATTCGGCGTTCGCGGCATGACATCGCCAATCTCGGATGGCAGAAGGTCCGCGGTGATCGGCGCATCGACGTCGTCGCCGCGCGCCAGGATCATCAGGCGTTCGACATTGTTGCGCAGCTGGCGCACGTTGCCCGGCCAATTGTGCGCCTGCAGCACGGCAAGCGCATCGTCGCCGATACGGCGCGGCTTGATGCCGGCCTGGCGGGCGATCTGCTTCATGAAATTGTCGACGAGATAGGGAATATCCTCGCGCCGCTCGGCCAGCCCCGGCACCATCACCGGAACCACCGCCAGGCGATGGTAGAGATCCTCGCGGAAACGCCCGTCGGCAATCATGGCTTCCAGGTTCTGCGAGGTCGAGGAGATGATGCGGACATCGACCTTGACCCGCTTGGTGCCCCCTACACGCTCGAACTGCTGCTCGACCAGCACGCGCAGGATCTTGTTCTGCGTCTCGCGCGGCATGTCGGCCACTTCGTCGATGTAGAGGATGCCGCGATGGGCCTCCTCCAGCGCGCCGACCTTGCGCTCGACACCATTCGATTCGGTGCCGAACAGTTCGATCTCCATGCGTTCGGGCGTGATGTTGGCAGCGCTCAGCGTCACGAACGGCGCGCCCTTGCGGGCCGACAGCGTGTGAATGGCGCGCGCCGCAAGTTCCTTGCCTGATCCGGACGGGCCGATGATCATGACACGGCTGTTGGTCGGTGCGACGCGCTCGATGGTCTGGCGCAGCTGGCTCATGGCCGACGACATGCCGATCAGGTCGAAGGTCTCGCCGCTGCGCTGCTTGAGATCGGAAACCTCGCGTCGCAGCTTCGAGGTTTCCAGCGCACGCTCGGCGATGAGAATCAGCCTGTCGGCCTTGAACGGCTTCTCGATGAAGTCATAGGCGCCACGGCGGATGGCCGAGACCGCCGTTTCGATGTTGCCGTGACCGGAGATCATCACCACGGGCAAAGTGGGATGCATGGTCTTGATCTCGTCCAGCAGCGCCAGGCCGTCCAAGCGAGAGCCCTGCAGCCAGATGTCGAGGAAAATCAACCTCGGCGCCCGGTCGGCAATGGCCGCCAACGCGCTGTCGGCGTCAAATGCCGTACGGGTTTCGTGACCTTCGTCGCTCAGTATGCCTGCGACGAGCTCGCGGATGTCTTCCTCGTCATCGACGATGAGAATATCAGACGCCATTATCGACCTTTTCAGTTTCTCTCTCGTGTTCCGACTTGCCTTCGCGCAACGGCGTGACGGCCGCGGGCGGCAGGATGATGCTGATCATCGCCCCGCGGCCGCCATGGAAATCCGCAGGCGCATCATGAAGTTCCAGCCTGCCGCCATGGTCCTCCACGATCTTCTTGACGATAGCGAGACCAAGCCCTGTGCCCTTCTCGCGCGTGGTCATATAGGGCTCGAGCAACCGTTGGCGATTCTCCCGCGGCAGGCCTTTGCCATTGTCGATGACGTCGATTCGAATCGCGCCATTCTGACGACCGGCTTGAATCCGGATTATGCCGTGCGAACCGTCCTTTTGTTCCAGTCCGTCGATCGCCTCGGCGGCGTTCTTGATCACATTGCCGAAAGCTTGCGCCAAAAGGCGACTGTCGAACGTGCCCTTGAGCGGTTCGTTACCGAAAATCCGCTCGAAGGTGATGTCGGCGCGGCTGACCTCGACCAGGAAGGACGCCTCACGCAGCGATTCGCGCAGATCGATGGCCTTCATCTCGGGCTTGGGCATGCGCGCGAAGGCGGAGAATTCGTCGACCATGCGGCCTATGTCCTCGACCTGCCGGATGATGGTGTCGGTGCATTGGTCGAAAACCTCACGGTCCTCGGTGATGACCTTGCCATAGCGGCGCTTGATGCGCTCGGCCGAAAGCTGGATCGGCGTCAGCGGGTTCTTGATCTCGTGGGCGATGCGGCGCGCCACATCGGCCCAGGCGGAAGAACGCTGCGCCTGGACCAGATCAGTGATGTCGTCGACGGTCACGACGTAGGATTTCTCCTCCGAGCCGTCATCGCCCGCCTCGACGGTGATCTGCACGTTGAATGTGCGTTCCGTGCCGGCGCGGAAAAACGTCACCTGCTCTCGGTAGACGGGCTTGCCCGACTGGCGGCCGATCTCGAAGACACGGCCAACATGCGGCAGAATGGCGGAAAGGTTCTGCCCGAGTGCAGCACTGGCGGAGATGGCCAGCATCGATTCGGCCGAACGGTTGACGATGGTGACGATGCCGTAGGGATCGACGCCGATGACACCGGCGGTAACACCGGCAAGCACGGCTTCGGAAAAGCGCCGCCGTTCGTCGATCAGGTCCTTTGCCGACAGGATCTCGTTGCGTTGCGATTTCAGCTCCAGCAGCATCTTGTTGAAGGTGTCACCCAGCGAGGCGACGTCGCCGTCGGAAGGCCTGACCGGAACCGCGACGTCTAGATTGCCTGTCGCCACCTCGTCGGCAGCGCCAATGAGCTGGCGAATCGGCCGCACGAGACGGTCGGCGACCGCGATGCCGGTCCAGATCGCCGACAGGATGATGATCAGGGTCAGCGACAGATAGGGCAGTGCGAAGGCCACTTGCGAGGTGCGCCTGTTGTCTTCGAGATTGCGATACTCGTCGGTGTTGGATCTGACGATCTGCCTCGCCTTGATCACCTCGGGATCGACAAGGCGGATGGTGTAGAGGTAGAGGCCCTCGATCTCGCGCAGCTTGACGATGGCGCCCATGATGTTGCGGGTGCGCGGCTCTATCAGCACCGGTTTGCCATCGGTGGCGCTGCTGACTGCGCCTTCCGGCGGTTCCGGCATGGCGAAATCGGCATCGGTCTGCGCGCTCATGACGAACGAACCGTCGGGCTTGATCAGCGCCGCATGGGCCAGCGACCGGCCCACCGCCTCCTTGTTCAAGAGGTCGAGAAAGCCTGTGCGATCAAGGCCGTAGAGTGTTCGCGACGCGTCGAGATCATAGGCCATCGACAGCGTCGTGCCCTGCAAGTTGCGGGCATTTTCCTGGACATAGGCATCGGCGATCGACAGCGAGGAATTGACGATCGTCTTGGTGCGGATCTCGAACCAGCGATCAAGGCCGATATCGAGCGTGATCGAGGCGATGATGGCCACCATGATGGCGGGAATGGCGGCAACCAGCGCGAACATGGCAACGATGCGCACATGCAGGCGCGAGGCCGCCTTGCCGTGCCGGCGCGCCATGACGATGCGATGGACCTCGCGCCCGACCAGCGCCATCAGGAACAGCACGAAAGCGGCGTTGAGCGCGATCAGCGCCCAGGTCGTCCTGGCGTCAGGCGCGATCGGCGTCGCGCCGACCAGGATGGTGAACGAAATGGCCGCCATGACCAGCGCGCCGACAACCGCCACCACGCCGGGCAATGCCAGCAAGCGGCGACCGTCGCGCGCGCCGGGTTCGCTGAATAGCGGTTGGTTGAGTACAGGTGCCTGCGGAGCCATGTCGCCGTCTGGGAGCCAATGATTGCGTCCGATCTATGCAACGCATTGTGGCGATTATGCAACAAGTGTGACAATGGCGGAAATCTTTCGCCGCTCAGTCCCCTGAAAAGAGTGCGTCAGATCAGCGCTCAGCCCGGCCGCGACGATTTATAGACGTTGACGCCCAGTTCGCGAATCTTCTTGCGCAGCGTGTTGCGGTTGAGCCCCAGCAGCTCCGCGGCCTTGATCTGGTTGCCGCGGGTTGCCGTCATCGAGGCCAGGACCAGCGGATATTCGACTTCGGACAGGATGCGCTGGTAAAGCCCGGCGGGCGGCAATTCGCCGGCAAACGAGGCGAAATAGCGCTGCAGGAAATGCTCGACCGCCTGGCCGATGGAGAGGTCGTCGGGAATGAGGTTGCCGCCGCCGGGCACCACGGGGCGCTCGCCGGTCTTCAGCTCCGCCTCGATGATTTCGGCGGAGATCTCATCCTGTGAATAGAGCGCGGCCAGCCGGCGAACCAGGTTTTCCAGTTCGCGCACATTGCCCGGCCACGGGTAGCGTTTCATCAGTTCGATGCCGCCGGACGAAATACGCTTGGTCTGCAGCCCTTCCATCTCGCCGAGCTTGAAGAAGTGGCGCACGAGATCGGGCACGTCCTCGGAGCGCTCACGCAGCGCCGGCAGCCTCAGCGGAACGACGTTGAGACGATAGAACAGATCCTCGCGGAACAGTCCCTGGTTGATCAAGGTGCGCAGATCCTTGTTGGTGGCGGCGACGATGCGCACATCCGTTTTGATCGGCGTGCGGCCGCCGACCGTCGTGTATTCGCCCTGCTGCAGGACACGCAGCAGGCGCGTCTGCGCCTCCATCGGCATGTCGCCGATCTCGTCGAGGAACAGCGTGCCGCCCTCTGCCTGCTCGAAGCGGCCGGTGGAGCGGTTCTGGGCACCGGTGAAAGCCCCCTTCTCGTGGCCGAACAGTTCCGATTCGATCAGGTCGCGCGGAATCGCCGCCATGTTGATGGCGACGAACGGTCCGCCGCGACGGCGGCCATATTCATGCAGCGCGCGCGCCACCAGTTCCTTGCCGGTGCCGGATTCGCCCGAGATCATCACCGTCAGGTCGGTCTGCATCATGCGCGCCAGCATGCGGTAGATGTCCTGCATGGCCGCCGAGCGGCCGACCAGCGGCATCGTTTCGGGCTGTTCATCGGGCCGCGCATCGATCTTCGGCCGGCGGGGCTCCGACAGCGCCCGGTTGACGATGTTGAGCAGTTCGGTCAGGTCGAACGGTTTCGGCAGATATTCATAGGCGCCGGTCTCGGATGCACGGATTGCGGTCATGAACGTGTTCTGGGCGCTCATGACGATGACGGGCAGCTCCGGCCGCGCCTTCTTGATGCGCGGCAGCATGTCGAAGGCGTTCTCGTCCGGCATCACCACGTCGGTGATGACAAGGTCGCCCTCGCCCGCCGCCACCCAGCGCCACAAGGTCGAGGCGTTGGACGTGACGCGCACCTCGTGGCCGACGCGCGAGAGAGCCTGGTTGAGCACGGTGCGGATCGCCGCATCGTCATCGGCGACGAGAATATTGCCGCGAACGGTCATTTGCGGTCTCCTTCACCGTCTTCTTCAGCGCCGAACGGCGTTTCCTTCCAGGCCGGCATCAGGATGCGAAAGGTGGTCCCGCGCGGGGTCGATTCGCATTCGATGATGCCGCCATGCTCGCCGACGATCTTGGCGACCAGCGCCAACCCCAGCCCCGAGCCGTTCGGCTTGGTGGTGATGAAGGGATCGAACAGGATCGGCAGGATATCCTCCGAGACACCGGAGCCATTGTCGCGCACGCAGAACTCGAGCGGCAGCGACACGCGGTCCTGCGTGCCTGGAACCGAAACGCGGATGCCCGGCCGGAATGCGGTCGACAGCACGATCTCGCCATGCGGGTCGCTGCCGATTGCCTCGGCGGCGTTCTTGACCAGGTTCAGGAACACCTGGATCAGCTGGTCGCGATTGGCGAATACCGGAGGCAATGATGGATCATAGTCCTCCAATATCCTGATTTTCTTCGCAAAACCGTTCTTTGCGATCGCCTTCACATGGTCAAGTACGACATGGATGTTGACGGGGTAGCGATCGATCGGCCGCTCGTCGGAAAACACCTCCATGCGATCGACCAGCGAGACGATGCGGTCCGTCTCGTCGGTGATCAGCCGGGTCAGTGCGCGGTCTTCGTCGGAGGCGGACAGTTCGAGCAGCTGGGCTGCGCCGCGGATGCCGGAGAGCGGGTTCTTGATCTCGTGGGCGAGCATCGCTGCGAGGCCGGTCACAGAGCGTGCGGCACCGCGATGCGTCATCTGCCGGTCGATCTTGTCGGCCATCGACCGTTCCTGGAACATGACCACGACGGAGCCCGGGAATTCCGACACTGGTGCGACATAGAGATCGACGACCTTCTCGATGCCGAGGCGTGGCGACGACACATCGACCCGATACTCGTTGACCGGAGCCCGGCGCTCGCGCACCTGATCGACCAGGGTCAGCAGCGGGCTGCCGAAGGGGACGAGCTTGGACAGCGTGTTGCGCGCCAGCATGGTCGCGCTGGAGCGAAAGAAGTCCTCGGCATCGGCATTGGCGAAGGTGATGAACCCGTCCTCGCTGATCATGATCACCGGGCGGCGGATGGTGTTGAGGACGATCTGGGCGGCATCCGCCATTTCAGTTCCCTGGCCAGCGGTGGCGTTCATGCGGCGCTCCGCAGGCTCAAGGGTTGCGGATCGCGCGAAAACACATTGCGCAGCAAGGCAATGACGCGAGCCGGATCGAACGTCGTCAGGATGGCCTTTCGATGGTCGTCGGCGACGCCAACAGCATGGCGATCGAGATACCAGCCCAGATGTTTGCGCGCCTGGCGCAAACCGCTCTCGACGCCATAAAGCGCCAGCATGTCCTCGTAGTGGCCAACGATATAGTCGGCCAGAGCCGCGGCAGTCTGCGGCACGTTGGCCGCCGTTTGGCCCGCCGCCGCTGCCGCGATGCCACCGGCGATCCAGGGCACGCCGTAATGCGCGCGCCCGACCATCACCGCATCAGCGCCCGATTGGTCGAGAATGGCGGCTGCCTCGGCCGGGGAACAGACATCGCCATTGGCAACGACCGGAATGGACACAACTTCCTTGACGCGAGCGATGGCGCGCCAGTCGGCCTTGCCTTGGTAGAACTGGCAGCGCGTGCGGCCATGCACCGTCACCATCTTGACGCCCGCCTGCTCGGCCCGGCGCGCGAGGATTGGCGCATTGAGCGCGCCTTCGTCCCAGCCGAGCCGCATCTTGACCGTCACCGGCACCTTGACCGCGCCGACCACGGCCTCGATCAGCGACAGCGCATGGTCGAGATCCAGCATCAATGCCGAGCCGGCATAACCACCAGTGACCTTCTTGGCCGGACAGCCCATGTTGATGTCGATGATGTCAGCGCCCTCGCCCGCGGCGATCCGCGCGCCTTCGGCCATGTATGCCGCTTCGCGGCCGGCTAGCTGCACCATATGGACGGGCAGGCCCGAATGACGTATGCGCAGATCGAAGCCGGCTCTTCCCTTGGCGAGTTCGCCGCTTGCCACCATTTCGGATACAACCAGGCCCGCGCCATGCGCATGGGCGCGCCGCCGGAAAGGCTCGTCGGTGATGCCCGACATCGGCGCGAGGAATACGCGATTGCGGATTTCCACGCCGCCGACGTTCAAAGGCGCGGCCAATCTGGTTGAGTTAACCATGCACAAAAACCAAGCACGTCCATTCGTTGCACATTCTCTAGCCATATCAGCCGCAATGTGCAACGCGGAATGACGTCACATTGAGGCGCAATTGGGAAAATTCCGGACCCTTAGGGATTTGCCGTGACCAAGGCGCCGCGCGTCCTTCATGGCGTGTGAAGGAGGCTTTGGAGTTCATATTTGACGCACGATCTTTTCGGAAAACCAATTACACTTTTGGGGATCGTGCGCTAAGCCAATCGCCATGACTGACGGAAGTGAAAACTCGAGCGCGACAGGTGAGGTTGCGGTGGTGATCGTCGCCGCCGGCCGCGGCGCTCGTGCCGGGCAGGCCAACGGACCCAAGCAGTACCAGAATATTGGCGGCCGCGCTGTCATTGCGCACACGCTGGAGATGTTTCTGGCCCATCCGCGAACCGGCCGGGTCGTCGTCGCCATCCACGCCGACGACCACGAATTGTTCCGGCAAGCGGCGGGCAGCCAGGCTGAGCGCGTCACTGCCATCATTGGCGGACCGACCAGGCAGGAGTCCGTTCGGCTCGGGCTGCTTGCGCTGAAGGACCACGCGCCGGGCCAGGTTCTGATTCACGACGCCGTCCGCCCGTTCGTCGATGCGGAGTTGATCGATCGCACCATCGCCGCCATCGGCGAGAACGAGGGGGCGTTGCCCGCCCTGCCCGTCGCGGACACGCTGAAGCGCGAGTCGGCCGCCGGCGTGGTCGCGGAAACCGTTTCCCGCAGCGGGCTGCACGCGGCGCAAACGCCGCAAGGTTTTCCCTACGGGCCGATCCTTGCCGCACACGACAAGGCCTATCAACTAGGCAGGCTGGACTTCACCGATGACGCGGCCATCGCCGAATGGGCGCAGATTCCAGTCAAGCTCGTTCCGGGCTCGCCGGACAATGTCAAACTCACCTGGGCACGGGACATCGCCATGGCGCACCAGCGGCTTTCCAGCGAACGCACACATTTCCCCGACATCCGCACCGGCAACGGCTACGACGTCCACGCCTTTGAGCCCGGCGATCACGTTACACTGTGCGGCGTCGCGATTCCGCATGACAAGAAACTATCCGGACATTCCGATGCCGATGTCGGGCTGCACGCCTTGACCGACGCGCTGCTGGCGACCTGCGGCGCCGGCGACATCGGCACGCATTTTCCGCCGTCCGAGCCGCAGTGGAAAGGTGCAGCGTCGCGGATCTTCGTCGAACACGCGGCGAAAGTGGTGCGCGAGCGCGGCGGACGCATCGCCAATGCCGACATCACGCTGATCTGCGAGGCGCCGCGCGTCGGCCCACATCGCGAGGCGATGACGGCGGCCCTGTCGCAAATGCTGGGGATTTCCGCCGACCGCATCTCGATCAAGGCGACAACCAACGAAAAACTCGGCTTTGTCGGTCGCGAAGAAGGCATTGCGGCGATCGCCACTGCCAGCGTGGTGTTTCCCGGCGAGGTGCCGGAATGAGCAACGCCGAACTCGCAAACTCCCTGCTGCTGGCCTGCCAGCAACGTGGCATCATGCTGGCGACGGCGGAAAGCTGCACCGGCGGCATGATCATCGCCGCGCTCACCGACATTGCAGGCTCCTCGGCGGTGGTCGACCGCGGCTTCATCAGCTATTCCAACGAAGCCAAGATGGACATGCTCGGCGTTTCCGCCGAAACGCTCGACGCGCATGGAGCTGTTTCGCGCGAAACGGTCCTGGAGATGGCGGCCGGCGCGCTGGCGCATTCGCGCGCGAGCCTTTCTCTTGCCGTTACCGGCATTGCCGGCCCAAGCGGAGGTTCGGCTGACAAGCCGGTCGGTCTCGTCTGGTTCGGCCTTGCCCTGGCCGGCCAGCCGGTTGTCGCCGAGCGCCAGCTGTTTGGCCACAAGGGCCGCGAATTCATCCGCCACGAGACGGTGAGACATGCGCTGCAACTCGGCCTGCGCGCGCTTGGATAAGGCATGGACTCACTACTATAGCGTCATGCCGGCGCAACCCCATAGATGACGTCGGCACGCTTTTCGAAAGCCTCGGCGAACATGCGGAAGGCGCGGTCGAACATCGTGCCCATCAGCGCGCCCAGAATGCGGCTCTTGAATTCATAGTCGATGAAGAAGCGGACGGCGCAGCCGGCGCCATCGGGCTCGAAACGCCAGACATTGCTCAGATATTTGAACGGGCCATCGATATATTTCACGTCGATGGCGTTCTCGTCGGGCTTCAAAAGCACCTGCGTCGTGAAGGTCTCGCGGATCGCCTTGTAGCCGATGCTCATGTCGGCCAGGAGAACGGTACGTCCGTCACGCTCCTTGCGCGAGCGCACCGTCAGCGCTTCGCAAAGCGGCAGGAATTGCGGATAGGCCTCGACATCGGCTACCAGCGCAAACATCTGTTGCGGCGTATGGGCGACGCGGCGGGTGGCTTCGAATTTCGGCATTCAACCAGCGCTAGACCGACTTCTGAAGCTGTGCTTCCCGCGCCGCGCGCAGCCGGGCGAAATCGTCGCCGGCATGGTGAGATGAGCGCGTCAGCGGGCTCGATGCCACCAGCAGGAAACCCTTGGTCCGGCCGATCGTCTCGAAGGACTGGAACTCTTCGGGCGTGACGAAGCGGATCACCGGATGGTGCTTCTTCGACGGCTGCAGATACTGGCCGATGGTCATGAAGTCGACATTGGCCGTGCGCAGATCGTCCATCAGCTGCAGGATTTCATTTCGCTCCTCGCCCAGGCCGACCATGATGCCGGACTTGGTAAAGATCGACGGGTCGAGTTCCTTGACCCGCTGCAACAGCCGGATCGAGTGGAAATAGCGAGCGCCCGGCCGAACCTTCAGATAGTTCGACGGCACGGTTTCGAGATTGTGGTTGAAGACGTCGGGCTTGGCCGCCACCACGATCTCCAGGGCGCCGTCCTTGCGCAGGAAATCCGGCGTCAGGATTTCGATCGTGGTCAACGGCGTTGCCGCGCGGATCGCGCGGATGACATCGGCAAAGTGCTGCGCACCGCCATCGGCAAGATCGTCGCGGTCGACGGAGGTGATGACGACGTGGCTCAGCCCCATCTGCTTGACGGCATGCGCGACGCGCGCCGGCTCATCGGGATCGAGCGCGGTCGGGATGCCGGTGGCGACATTGCAGAAAGCGCAGGCGCGCGTGCAGATCTCGCCCATGATCATGAAGGTGGCGTGCTTCTTTTCCCAACACTCGCCGATGTTGGGGCAACCAGCCTCTTCGCAGACCGTCACCAGCTTGTGCGATTTCACGATCTCGCGCGTCTCGGCATAGCCCTTGGAGACCGGCGCCTTGACGCGAATCCAGTCGGGCTTGCGCAACACCTCCTGGTCGGGCTTGTGCGCCTTCTCGGGGTGCCGCAGCCGTGGTGCGTTGGCGATCGTGTCGAGGACAGTAACCATCTGAACCCTGGCTTTTCTCGCGACCGCCCGTCGGCGATCGTCACTTTATCGTCATCTAGGACTTTTCAGCACAAAGAAAAAGGCTGCAGCGGCGCATGCCGCTACAACCGTTTTCGCATAGCCGGGAACGGTACCGACTAGCGGCGCACCAGGCGACCGACCCAGATCAGCAGGCAGGCACCGATGAAGCCGGTGATCAGATAGGCGGTCCAGCCGACGCCGAACGGGCCGAAATTGAGGGCCTGCAGGATGGCGTTCAACACGACCGCGCCAACGATACCCATGATAATGTTCATGAAAATGCCGGTGTTGCTCTTCATGACCATTTCGGCAAACCAGCCTGCCAGGCCGCCGATGATGATGGCTGCGATCCAGCCCACGCCGTTCAAGTGCATATGCCTTCTCCTTGCGCGCGTAAAAATGCATGCGGAAACGAACTGCCTTGCCGCCGAGTTCCGGCGGCTTTCGCGGCTGAGTCTCCTGCTGCGAATCTATCATGCGTTCAAGGCGCGGCCATAGGCGTCGAGCACGCTCTCCTTCATCATCTCCGACAGCGTCGGATGTGGGAAGATGGTGTGCATCAGCTCTTCCTCGGTCGTCTCCAAGTTCATCGCCACGACAAAGCCCTGGATCAGTTCGGTCACCTCGGCGCCGACCATGTGGGCGCCGAGCAGCTGACCGGTCTTCTTGTCGAAGATGGTCTTGATGAAGCCCTGGTCCTCGCCAAGCGCGATCGCCTTGCCGTTGGCGGCGAACTGGAAGCGGCCGACGCGGATATCCTTGCCTTCGGCCTTGGCCTTGGCTTCCGTCAGGCCGACGGAGGCGACCTGCGGATTGCAGTAGGTGCAGCCAGGAATCTTGAGCTTGTCGATGGCATGCACGCCGGGGAAATTGGCGATCTTCTCGACGCACACGACGCCCTCATGCTCGGCCTTGTGGGCAAGCATGGGCGGGCCGGCGACATCGCCGATGGCGTAGATGCCCGGCACATTGGTCTTGCCGTAACCGTCGACGACGACGCAGCCGCGATCCGTCTTCACGCCGAGCGCCTCAAGGCCGAGATTCTCGATATTGCCCTGGACACCAACGGCCGAGATCATGCGGTCGGCGGTAATCTTATCGACCTTGCCGTCCTTCATCTCGATATGCGCGGTGACCGAGTTGGCGCCCTTCTCGACCTTGGTCACCTTGGCTTCGAGAATGATCTTCATGCCTTGCTTCTCGAACTGTTTTTGCGCGAATTTCGAGACCTCGGCGTCCTCGACCGGCATCACCGCCGGCAACAGTTCGACCACCGTCACCTCGGCGCCCATAGTGCGATAGAACGAAGCGAATTCGATGCCGATGGCGCCCGAGCCCATCACCAGCAGCGATTTCGGCATCTCCTTCGGCACCATGGCCTCGAAATAGGTCCAGATGAGCTTGCCGTCCGGCTCGATGCCCGGCAGCGCGCGCGGGCGGGCGCCGGTCGCCAGGATGATGTGCTTGGCTGTGTAGGTGCCCTCGCCCTTGACGCCCTTCGGCACAGGCGGCTGTGGTTCCATCGGCTTCTTGGCCGTCTTGGAGACGATGACCTCACCCGGCTTCGACAGCTTGGCTTCGCCCCAGATCACGTCGACCTTGTTCTTCTTCATCAGGAAGGCAACGCCGCCATTGAGCCGCAGCGAGACTTTGCGCGAGCGGTCGACGACGGCCGACGTGTCGACGCTGACCTTGCCGTCGAGCTTCAGGCCATAGTCCTTCAGATGATCGGAATAGTGCATGATCTCGGCCGAACGCAGCAGTGCCTTGGTCGGTATGCAGCCCCAGTTGAGGCAGATGCCGCCGAGATGTTCGCGCTCGACGATGGCCGTCTTGAAGCCGAGCTGGGCGGAACGTACCGCCGTGACATAGCCGCCGGGGCCGGAGCCGATGATGATGACGTCGTAGTTCTCAGCCACGGATTTTCTCCTTCAGTCACAATTCCAGCATGACGCGCACGACCGATGTCAGCGCCTTGCCGATGTTTCGCGTGTTTTCGGCATCGAGATGGACGCCGTCGAGCGGTGTGGTTTGCGCCACCGTGCCGGCGTCGAAGAAGCCGCAGCCGACTTCGTCGGCGAGCGCCGCATATTGTGGGGCGAGCTGCTTCGACGCCTCATCGCCGCCGGCAAACATTTCCCTGAAGTCGGCATTTTCGGTGCGGCTTACAACGGGCGGCGAGACAAGGAGTATCTGTGGCGCCGGCCAGTCGAACGGATAGTCATGACCACGCACGATGTCGATCAACCGTTGGATGCCTTGCTTGGCCGCGACCGGATTGCCGTGAATCCAAGGCTTCATGTCGTTGGCACCGAGCATGATGACGATCAGATCGATCGGTGCATGCGTCGTCAGCACCGTCGGCAACAGCCGCGCACCGTTGCGATCGGCACCTGCCAGATGATCGTCGAAGGCCGTGGTGCGGCCATTCAGGCCATCGGCGATGACCTGGACGCCACCGCCTAGACACGCCTGCAGAACGCTTGGCCAGCGGTCCTGCAGAGCATGGCGCCCGCCTTCGGCGTTGTAACCCCAGGTCAGCGAGTCGCCGTAGCAAAGCACCGTCTTCATGCGTTCACCTGTGCATTCATCAATCCGCGTCCCACCCGCCAGCGTACGAACAGCCAGTGAACCAGCACCGTGGACAGGTTTGGCAAGACCAGGCCGGCGACGATTGGAAGGTCACTTCCCCACTGGCGCTTGTCGACCGGCTGCGAGAACGTCCAGCCGATCAGGCCGAGCCCGACAAGCACGAACAGGACAATGGTGCAAAGGGCCAGCCAGTCGATGATCGCGGGTGCATTCGAAAAGAACTGCGCGACGAAAAACACGATCGTCACGACGATGGTGACAAGCGCGGACGCCATGAACACCAGAATGTATTCTTCCTGCGCGTCGGTTGCGATGGCCAGTCCGAGCGCGACCAAACCGCCGGCAAACCAGGAAATGAAAAAGGCGAAAAGGCTGGTGAAGAATTTCCGCACGAGCCTTTTCCTTTCCTTTCCTAGACCAGCATGCCCATCGGGTTCTCGATCAGCCGCTTGAAGGCGACCAGAAGTTCGGCGCCGAGCGCTCCGTCCACGGCGCGATGGTCGGTCGACAAGGTCACCGACATCACGGTGGCGATTTTGATCTCGCCATTCTTGACCACAGCTCGCTCCTCACCCGCGCCGACCGCCAGGATCGTCGCATGCGGCGGGTTGATGACGGCGGCGAAGTCCTTGATGCCGAACATGCCAAGGTTGGAGACCGCCGTCGTGCCGCCCTGATACTCCTCCGGCTTCAGCTTGCGGCTGCGCGCGCGGCTGGCCAGGTCCTTCATCTCGTTGGAGATGGTCGACAGCGTCTTTTCGTCCGCATGCCGAATGATCGGCGTGATCAGGCCACCGGGGATCGAGACGGCAACGCCGACATCGGCATGCTTGTGCTTGACCATGGCGCTTTCGGTCCACGAGGCATTGGCATCCGGCACCGCCATCAAGGCCATCGCCATCGCCTTGATGACCATGTCGTTGACCGACAGCTTGTAGGCGGGAGCCTCGCCCTTGTCGGTTCTCTTCATCGGGGCGGCGGCATTGATCTGCGTGCGCAGCGCCAGCAATGCGTCGAGTTCGCAGTCGAGCGTCAGATAGAAATGCGGGATGGTGGACTTGGCCTCGACCAGCCGCCGCGCAATCGTCTTGCGCATATTGTCGTGCGGGACCAACTCGTAGGAGCCGGGTTCGAACAGCTTCAGCACCTGGTCGTCCGACATCGCCTTCACCGCCGGAGCAGCGGCCGCAGGCGCGCCGGCAGGAGCCTTGGCGGCGGGAGCTGCCTTGGCGCCGCCGCCAGCAATCGCGGCATCGACATCGGCCTTCACCACGCGGCCATGCGGGCCGGTGCCGGTCACAGCCGACACATCTACACCGGCCTCCTTGGCGATACGGCGCGCGAGCGGCGATGCAAAGGTGCGCTCGCCAGTCGCATGGCCATTGGCGACCGGAGCCGGCTCTGCCTTCGGAGCGGCTGCGGCAGCAGGTTCAGCCTTTGGCGCCTCAGCCTTTGGTGCCTCAGCCTTGGGAGCGTCCGCCTTCGGCGCTTCGGCTTTCGCCGGTGCGGCACCGCCACCACTTTTTGCGGCGGCGCCCGCATCCTCGCCCTCGGCCGCAAGCACGGCGATCAGCGCATTGACCTTGACGCCTTCGGTGCCGGCGGGAACGACGAGCTTGGCCACCGTGCCCTCGTCGACGGCCTCGACCTCCATCGTCGCCTTGTCGGTCTCGATCTCGGCGATGACATCGCCCGGCGAAACCTTATCGCCCTCCTTGACCAGCCACTTCGACAGATTGCCCTCTTCCATCGTGGGCGAGAGCGCCGGCATGGTGATGTTGATTGGCATTTTGTCCTCCCGGCCGGTTCAGCGATACGTGACGGCTTTGACCGCCTCGATGACCTCGCCGACATTCGGCAAAGCCAGCTTTTCGAGGTTGGCCGCATAAGGCATCGGCACATCCTTGCCGGCAATGGTGATGACCGGCGCGTCGAGGAAATCGAAGGCGCGCTGCGACACCTGGTTGGCGATATGGTCGCCGACCGAGCTTTGCGGGAAGCCTTCCTCGACCACGATCAGCCGGTTGGTCTTCTTGACCGAAGCGATGATGGTGTCGAGGTCGAGCGGACGGACGGTTCGCAGATCGATGATCTCGGCATCGATGCCCATGCCGCGCAATTCGGCTTCCGCCTTGACCGCATAGGTCATGCCGATGCCGAAGGAGACGATGGTGACGTCCTTGCCTTGCTTGTGGATGCGGGCCTTGCCGATCGGCAGCACGAAATCATCAAGCTTCGGCACATCGAAGGACTGGCCGTAGAGGATTTCGTTCTCGAGAAAGATAACCGGATTCGGGTCGCGGATCGCGGCCTTGAGCAGGCCCTTGGCGTCCGCAGCGGTATACGGCATCACGACCTTCAGGCCAGGAATGTGACTGTACCACGCGGCGTAGCACTGCGAGTGCTGAGCGGCAACGCGGGCGGCAGCCCCGTTCGGTCCGCGGAACACGATCGGAGCGCCCATCTGGCCGCCGGACATGTAAAGCGTCTTGGCGGCCGAATTGATGATCTGGTCGATCGCCTGCATGGCGAAGTTGAAGGTCATGAACTCGACGATCGGCTTCAGCCCGGCCATCGCCGCACCGACGCCGACGCCGGCAAACCCATGCTCGGTGATCGGCGTGTCGACGACGCGACGCGGCCCGAACTCCTGCAGCAACCCTTGGGTGATCTTGTAGGCGCCCTGATATTCGGCAACCTCCTCGCCCATGACGAAGACATCGCCGTCGCGGCGCATTTCCTCGGCCATGGCATCGCGCAGCGCCTCGCGTACCGTGGTCGAGACCATTTCGGTGCCCGCGGGGATATCCGGGTCTGCGGCAACCTCGGTCTTCGGCGCCGCCGCTACTGGTGCGGAGGCCTCGCCCTTGGCCGCAACTGGCGCCGGTGCAGCCGTTTCAGCCTTGGCGGGCTCTTCGCCGATGCCTTCGCCGGCCTTGTCGGTGTCTTCGCCTTCAACCGCGAGCACGGCAATCACCGCGTTGACCTTGACGCCTTCGGTGCCGGCGGGCACCACGATCTTGGCAAGCGTGCCTTCATCGACGGCTTCGACTTCCATCGTCGCCTTGTCGGTCTCGATCTCGGCGATGACGTCGCCGGCTACGACCTTGTCACCCTCGTTCTTCAACCACTTGGAAAGATTGCCCTCTTCCATGGTCGGCGAGAGAGCGGGCATGAGAATTTCGATCGGCATGTCCTGGCTCTCCCCTTACAATACGATATCGGTCCAGAGCTCGGACGGATCCGGCTCCGCATCGTTCTGGGCAAATTCGGCGGCGTCGGCGACGATGTCGCGAACCTCCTTGTCGATGGTCTTGAGTTCGTCCTCCGTCGCCCACTTCTTCTCGGTCAACCGCGCCTTGACCTGTTCGATCGGGTCATGCTCGGAGCGCATCTTCTGAACTTCTTCCTTCGAGCGGTATTTCGCCGGGTCGGACATCGAGTGGCCGCGATAGCGGTAGGTCTGCATTTCGAGAATGATCGGCCCGTTGCCGGCGCGGCACCATTCGGTCGCCTGATCGCCGGCGGATTTGACCGCACGCACATCCATGCCGTCGACCTGGATGCCGGGAATCTTGAACGAGGCGCCGCGATGCGAAAAATTGGTTTCGGCCGACGAGCGCGACACCGAGGTGCCCATGGCGTAGCGGTTGTTTTCGATGATGTAGATCACCGGCAGCTTCCACAGCGAGGCCATGTTGAAGCTTTCATAGACCTGGCCCTGGTTGGCGGCGCCGTCGCCGAAATAGGTCAGCGAAACGTTGTTGTTGTCGCGGTAGCGGTTGGCGAACGCCAGGCCCGTGCCAAGCGACACCTGCGCGCCGACAATGCCGTGGCCGCCGTAAAAATGCTTTTCCTTGGAGAACATGTGCATGGAGCCGCCTTTGCCCCGTGACAGGCCGCCACGGCGTCCGGTCAGCTCGGCCATGACACCGCGCGGCGAAAGCTCCATGGCCAGCATGTGGCCGTGGTCGCGATAGGCTGTGATCATCTGGTCGCCATCGATCAGCGCCATCTTCATGCCGGTGACGACAGCTTCCTGGCCGATATAGAGATGGCAGAAGCCGCCGATGAAGCCCATGCCGTAAAGCTGGCCGGCCTTTTCCTCGAAGCGGCGGATGAGCAGCATGTGCCGATAGGCGGCAAGCTCTTCTTCCTTGGTGAATTCAGCGGGCTTGGGCGCGGAAAGCCCTGATTTGCCTTCGGATTTCGATTTGGCAGGCGCTTTTCTGGCTGCGGTGGCCATGCATCACTCCCTGTTGGCGTCTCTTTGCGGACATTGGGGCAGGATGAACTCCGCCCTGGGAAGATCAGCTCTCCCCACCGATTTATGCAAGGCTAACACGCGTCAGAGCGTTGCGCCATGACGAATTTGCATAGCTGGCATGCGCCTAAGCGATTAAAATCATTGAAAATATTGTCGATTAACTGAAATTCAGTTATTTCGATGAGGCCGGCAACATGATGGTGATTTCATCGGCCTGGGACAGATTGAGCGCCCTGCGCGCCTGCTCGTCAAGCATGTCCTTCTCCAGCGTGCCGTCATGCATGAGCCGAACGCGCCGTTCGAGTTCCATCCGGCGCGCCTTGACCGCATCGAGCTGAGCCTGCAGCGCAACCGTCTGGGCTTCCAACTGATATTTCGAATTGATGCCGAACTCGCCGTGATAGGCGTGGAAGCCGAAATAGGCCAGGAACACCACGCAAAGCGAAGGGATGATCAGCCGACCGGTGTTTCTCTGCTTGTGCTGACGCGTCCACATGACCGATTCCCCATGGCCGCAAACTCAAACGACCCGGAACCTTTTTCGCCTGATTGTGCTTAACGGACGGTTACGGAGACCGACCCGCGACAAGCCGAATGAGAAAGGGCGGGAATGATCCCGCCCTTCGTGCAGTATCCGAGCTCAATGTTTCGGATCAGCCCTTGATCACCGACTTGCCGGCGTAACGCGCCTGCTTGCCAAGCTCTTCCTCGATGCGGATCAGCTGGTTGTATTTGGCCATGCGGTCGGAGCGCGACAGCGAACCGGTCTTGATCTGCCCGCAATTGGTGGCGACGGCGAGATCGGCGATGGTCGAATCCTCGGTTTCGCCCGAGCGGTGCGACATGACAGCGGTGTAGCCGGCCTTGTGCGCGGTCTCGACGGCATCGAGCGTTTCAGTTAGCGAGCCGATCTGGTTGACCTTGACCAGGATCGAATTGGCAACGCCCATGCGGATGCCGTCGCGCAGGCGCGCTGTGTTGGTGACGAAAAGGTCGTCGCCGACCAGCTGCGTCTTCTTGCCGATCAGGTCGGTCAGGTATTTCCAGCCTTCCCAGTCGTCCTCGGCCAAGCCGTCCTCGATCGAGATGATCGGATAGTCGGCGGCGAGCTTGGCGAGGTACTTGGCCTGGGCCTTGGGATCGCGCGTCTTCTTCTCGCCTTCATAGACGTAGTTGCCGTCCTTGAAGAACTCGGTGGCGGCGCAGTCGAGGCCGAGCGCGATTTCCTCGCCCGGCTTGAAGCCGGCCTTCTCGATCGATTCCATGATGAAATCGAGCGCCACAGGCGCGCTCTTCAGGTTCGGGGCAAAGCCGCCTTCGTCGCCGACATTGGTGTTGTGGCCGGCATCCTTCAGCTTCTTGCGCAACGTATGGAAGATTTCCGAGCCCCAGCGCACGCCTTCGCGCAAAGTCGGCGCGCCGAACGGAAGGATCATGAATTCCTGGAAGTCGATAGGGTTGTCGGCATGGGCGCCGCCATTGATGATGTTCATCATCGGTACGGGCAGGATGTGCGCCTTGGTGCCGCCGACATAGCGATAAAGCGGCAGGCCGGAGGCGTCAGCAGCGGCCTTGGCGACCGCCAGCGAAACGCCGAGAATGGCATTGGCGCCGAGCCGGCTCTTGTTGGGCGTGCCGTCAAGCTCGATCATGGTCTGGTCGATATGGATCTGGTTCTCAGCTTCCATGCCGCCGATCGCCTCGAACAGCTCACCATTGACCGCCTCCACGGCCTTGAGCACGCCCTTGCCGAGATAGCGGGCGCCGCCGTCGCGAAGCTCGACGGCTTCATGGGCGCCGGTCGAGGCGCCCGACGGCACCGCGGCGCGGCCCATCGAACCGTCTTCGAGTACGACATCGACCTCGACGGTCGGGTTTCCACGGCTGTCCAGGATTTCACGTCCGACAATGTCGATGATGGCGGTCATTGCGATGTCCCCGATTGATCTGACGAAAGGTCGCGCCCGTCTTAGCCAAAGCGACGCAAAAGGCAATCCGGCCATGGCCGAATAGTGCCGCCTCCCCGATTCACGAAGCGCAAATTTCTGTCATCATAAGTCATGCGCCCGGACATGCATTTCGGGTTATGGCTGTTGTCGCGCGGGGCGAAACATGAGGAGTTTCGCCATGTCAGAGTTGAGCGGTATCGTGAGTTTGTTCCTGATCGCGGCGGCGTTCCTGACGTCGTGCGACACACAGCAATCGCCACCGAAGGCTTTCGAGCCCTTGCCGGCTTTGCACCTCAGCAAATAGCGTTGCCTTTGAATAAAAAGGGCCTCGTCGAAACGAGGCCCTTTTTATTGCGGTTGCCTCAATGCCAGTAGGGCGTGACCTTGTAGTACTCATAGGATGCATCGCGCGCCGCCTCGCCGTCCGCGCCGGCCAGTTCGTTGATCGAATAGGCGGGTGCGGCCTTCAGCTGCTCCTTGGAGAAGGGCACGACATAGCCGCCCTTGTCCTCATCATAGTCGAGACTGGCCCAGGGAACGGCGTGGTACTTCTCGCCGATGCCGAGAAAGCCGCCAAAGCCGATCACCGCGAACATGATGCCGTTCGACGTTTTGTCGAGCATGATGTCCTCGATGCTGCCGATGCTCTTGCCTTCGTTGTTGTAGACGGACGTGCCGATGACGCGCGAAGCGGCAATCGCTTCGGTGTGGCCTGTCTGGGTTGTCATGGTCTGCTCCTCATTGTCGTTGAACTCTGCTTTGACAATGAGGGGCGCGGGTGAAAGTTCCCGAGTTTTTCGGCGGCGACCAATCACTCCGCGAGGATGAAAGTCACCTTCATGTTGACGCGATAGGCAGCGATCTTGCCGTCCTCGACGACGATCTTCTGATCCTGGATCCAGGCGCCTTCCACGTTCTTGAGGGTTTTCGCCGCGCGGGCGATTCCCTTCTCGATGGCGTCCTGAAAGCTCTTCTTCGACGACGAGGTGATTTCGGTGACGCGGGCGACGGACATTGGCTTCCTCCTGCCAAAACGCTCATTTGCCGGCCAAGCGTACAACCGGTCCCTCGCAACCACAAGCACAGGCAGGAAGCGCCGGCTCAGCGGCCCTTCGCGATCCGGTCGAAAGCCATCAGCCTTTCCAGGAGCGCCGGCATATCCTTCAGCGGCAGCATGTTGGGCCCATCGGAAGACGTCGAATTGTCGGGATCCTGGTGGGTCTCGATGAAGACACCGGCGACGCCAACGGCGACGGCCGCACGAGCCAGCGTCTCGACAAAGCGGCGCTCGCCACCAGACGAGCCGCCCTGCCCGCCCGGCTGCTGGACCGAATGCGTGGCGTCGAAGATCACCGGCGCGCCGATCTCGGCCATGACAGGCAGAGCGCGCATATCAGACACCAGCGTGTTGTAGCCGAAGGACGCGCCGCGCTCGGTGGTCAGAACGTTGGCGTTGCCCGAACCGGTGATCTTCGCGACCACGTTCTTCATGTCCCAGGGCGCGAGGAACTGCCCCTTCTTCACGTTGATGACCTTGCCGGTTTTCGCGGCGGCGACCAGCATGTCGGTCTGGCGCGACAGGAAGGCCGGGATCTGCAGCACATCGACATGCGGCGCGACGATCGCGCACTGTTCCTCGGTGTGGACATCGGTCAGCACGGGAAGCGAAAATTCCTTGCGCAATTCGTCGAAGACCGGAAGTGCGGCATCCATGCCAGCGCCGCGCGTTGCCGACAGCGAGGTGCGGTTGGCCTTGTCGTAGCTGGTCTTGTAGACGAGGCCGATGCCGAGCTTGGCCGTCAGCTCCTTCAGCGCACCGGCCATGTCGAAGGCATGCTGGCGCGATTCGAACTGGCACGGGCCGGCGATCAGCGCCAAGGCCGCCTTGTTGTCGAAGACGACATTACCGACCGTTACCGACGAATTGGGCGCCATCGAATTGGGCACTTGGGGCTTGTTCATTGTATCTCCCGGAAGATGAAAGCCGCGCCCTGTCCGGATGCCGGCCGCACGACAATATCAGCGCCTGCTATATCGTGCTGTATAGCATTGGCTGCAAGCAGGCTCGACGCGGCATCGATGCTGCGGACCGCAAAGACGATCGCGGCGAAGCGGAGCTTTGTGGATGAACCCGCCGGGATGCCAAAGCGAGCGGTGAAAGATTTGGGGTCAAGCACGCTCAAGGTTGCATTCGGCAGGAGAAACGCGCCGTCCTTAGCGCCGGCAGGATCGTTCACCGCCACGGAAACCAGCCTGCTCTGTTCGGTAGGCTGGTCACTGACCGCCACCACCTCGAGGATTCCGCTGGCTCTGTTGGCATGAGCCTGCAAGGCCGCACGGTCCACCTTTGGCGCATTGATCCGCTGGCAGGCGAACAGGAACGCGTCGGGTGCTCCACGGGTCGCGGCAAAGGCGAGCTTGAACGATGCGGTATCGCTCTTGCCCGACGTATCAGTGAAAGCGCGCGAAAAGCTCAGTGTGTCTCCCGCCGACAGACCGGCGTCGACAAAGCGTGCATGGTCGGTATCGGCATTGTCGGTCCCCAGGACCACAGCCGAAAACCCCTCATCGCCGCGGCTGTCGCGATAGAGGCGGTCGCGCGCGACGAAGACGTTGCCGGCGGCCGTCGCGTCGATCGCCGCCTGTTCATTGCCGATCGCGAGCGGCTCCAGATAGGTGCCGTCAGCGAGGAAAACGCAGCAGTTTTCCGTTCCAAAGGGATGGATACCGGTCGGCGCGACGACGAAGCCCAGCGCAGCGAGCCGGGCTCGCGCCACCTCGAGGCTCCCGGTCGGCAGAACGAGATGGTCAAGCGGATGCGTGCCGGTGGTTGGTCTGTCGGTCATCAGGCGCGGTGTGCATCATTCCAAAGAGCGGTTCAAGGCCATTTCCCCTCGGCGGCCGCCGGGACTTGTCGAGATCCAGAACCGCGCCCGGGATCAGCTGCCGGCCACGACATCGGCGGAATAGCGCAGTTCGCGCAAAGGTTTGACCTTGGCTGTGGTCTGCGCATAGAGCGGATGCGCCTTGTAGGCGGCCAGCGCCGCGTCATCGGGAAATTCGGCGTAGACGACGACATCAACTTCGTCCGACAGCGGGTCGACCTTGGTGTTCAAAGTGACCTCGAAGAGACTGGAATGAGGAATGTTGCCGAGCTCCAGCAGCCCGCTGCGCACTGCCTCCACATCCTCCTTGCGCCGTGCGCTGAAGAAAACGATATGCCGGATCAATCCCGCCTCCTCGATCTGAATGCCGGGGTCTTTTGTGACGGCGGTTTCCTCGCGTCAACCGTTCATGGCGCCACGCGTCTTTGCGACGCGCCTCAACGGTGCGGGACCTGATCAAGCAGCAACGGGCACGTCGCACGACGCGCCAGGTTGCTCTCTTCGGGCGGGATATTCAGGCCTTGCCGGTGACGTAACGCACGACGTGGTTGAGCTCCCTGACCGAAATGTCGAGATACCGGCCTTGATTGTAGAGACCGTCCCAGATCAGGAAGAACGCGATTGCCGCAATGACGATTACATAACGCATGGCTAAAGCTATCGCACATGCGCTGCGGCGGCCATAGACGTTTTTGATTGTGGACAGCAGCATTACGCAAGGCCCAGATGCCACGTGGCACAGCCCAGCCAGTGGCCTGCCTCTTGAAGTTCCCCCTCATCACGTGGAAGATTGTGGCAGGCATTCACTGGGAAGCACTGGGAGCTCCCGGGACCAGGCAAGACGTTCGAACCTGGCGAATGATCCAAGAGAACCGTGACCCGGCAATTTGCGCCGGCACCACGGAAATCCAGGGGCATGAAATGGCAGACGGGGACCATCATAGCGTAGCGCCGGGCGAAGCGGTCAGGCTCGACGAGTTCAATTTCGCCGAGATCGTCAAGGGCCTGCCGGCCAAGGCGCGCATGGTGCTGTCGGCGGCGATGAACCTGCCGCGCGGTTCGCTCAAGGTCAGGATGCCGGATGGCCGAGCCGTTCTGGTTGGCGGCAAGGGACCCGGCCCGGACGCCGAGCTGGTGCTCAAGAACTGGCGCCTGCCAGGCCGCGCCTTTTCCGGCGGCACGATCGGCGTTGCCGAATCCTACATGGACGGCGATTGGGAAAGCCCTGACGTCACCAGTTTCCTGGAATTGTTCGTGGTCAATTCGGCGATCGGCGAACGCGTCGCCGGCGGCGCCAGCTGGCTCATCAACACCGTCCAGCGCATCCGCCACTGGTTCAACGAGAACACACGCACCGGTTCGAAGCGCAACATCTCCGCGCATTACGATCTCGGTAACGCCTTCTACAAGGAATGGCTCGACCCGAGCATGACCTATTCCTCGGCGCTCTACACGCATGGCGCCAACGACCTGGAGAGCGCCCAGGCCGCCAAATATCGGGCGCTGGCCAGGGACACGGGTATCGGCCGAAAGGATCATGTGCTGGAGATCGGCTGCGGCTGGGGCGGTTTTGCCGAATTCGCGGCGCGCGAAATCGGCTGCCGCGTGACCGGGCTGACGATCAGCCGCGAACAGCACGATTTCGCCAAGGCACGCATCGCCAAGGCGGGACTTGCCGACAAGGTCGACATCAAGCTGCAGGATTACCGCGACGAAACGGGAACTTACGACCGCATCGCCTCGATCGAGATGTTCGAAGCGGTCGGCGAGAAATACTGGCCTGTGTTCTTCTCGAAGATGAAGTCCTGCCTGAGGCCCGGCGGCACTGCGGGCCTGCAGATCATCACCATCAACGAGGCGCCTACGACACCTATCGCGCCAGGCCGGATTTCATCCAGCGGTATGTGTTCCCGGGCGGCATGCTGCCGACACCGTCGATCCTGAAGTCGCTCGGCAAGGATCATGGCCTTGCGCATCTGCGCGAGCGCGTGTTTCCCGATGACTATGCGCGCACGCTCGCCGAATGGCGCAACCGTTTCTGGGGATCCTGGGAGAAGATCGTGCCGCTCGGCTTCGACGATCGCTTCAAGAAGCTCTGGGAGTTCTACCTGCACTATTGCGAAGCCGGTTTCCGCGCCAGCTACATCGATGTGCGGCAAGTGGTCTACAAGGCCTAGGTCGCCACGAACTGCCGATGTCGGGCCTGATCTCGACATCGCCCTGTGACCGCCGTCAAAAAGTCCGATCCTCAAGCAGGATGTCGCCCGGGACAGGCGAATCGAAAAATCATGCGCAAACGGACTATCTTCTTCACGTGCGTCACCGTCGCCTTGGGAGGTATCTGGCTCAACAACAGCTCATTGCTGTCGAGCCGTCCTGCCGGCTTTCCGGCAGTACTTGCCCATCGCGGTCTTGCCCAGGATTTCGACCGCACGGATCTTGGGTCCGACACATGCACGGCCAGTCGCATGCTGCCGCCGCGCCATGCCCACCTCGAGAACACGATCGCCTCGATGGAAGCTGCCTTCGCGCTTGGCGCGGACGCGCTCGAACTCGATGTCCACCCGACGACGGACGGCAAGTTCGCTGTCTTCCACGACTGGACGCTGGATTGCCGGACCGAAGGCAAAGGCGAGACCCGCGGCCATTCCATGACCGAGTTGAAGACGCTCGACATCGGCTACGGCTACACGGCCGATGGCGGCAAGACCTACCCGTTTCGCGGCAAGGGGATCGGTATGATGCCGTCGCTAGACGAGGTCCTGTCGCACTTCCCGGCTCGCCGCTTCAACATCAACGTCAAGAGCAACGATCCCCATGAAGGCGAGGCGGTGGCTGACTGGCTCGCCAAGCTGACGCCCGCGGAGCGCGGCTACCTTTCGGTCTATGGCGGCGACAAGCCGATTGCCGCGGTCAAGGCGGCGCTGCCGGACATGCATACGCTGAGCCGGGCGTCGCTCACGCAATGCATCGCACGATACGCCGCGCTGGGGTGGAGCGGATATGTTCCGGATGCCTGCCGCCAGGGCATATTGCTGATCCCCATCAACGTCGCCAAATGGATGTGGGGTTGGCCCGACCGTTTTCTCGACCGCATGCAGGACGTCGACACGCGCGTCTACCTACTCGGCCCCTATTCGGGCGGCGGTTTTTCGCAAGGGCTGGACGATCCCCAACTCATCAACCAATTGCCGGATGGCTATTCCGGCGGCATTTCCACGGATGCGCTGGATCGCGTCATGCCTGTGATCAAGCAGCGTTTTGCATCCTAGGCCAGCCGGCCCGCTGTTGTGCCCCTTCACCCCCTTCGATCGCAACCTCTTGATGCGAACGTGATGAAACCGGGATCACGCGGCTATCGTTTCGACGCATCCGACGCCCGCGCCCAACCCAACGCCGAGCGCCTCTGATCATAGGAGGCTTCCTTGAAGCGAACTGTCACCGCCATTGCCATCCTGCTTGCCGCCCTGTCCGCTGCCGAAGCACGGCGCGTAGTTCCACCAACAGTCATGAATGATCCGCTGGGCCGCAGCCTCAGCCCAGCCTTGACGCCTGGTGCGAGCGATCTCATCGACAACACGCCAACCTCGACCATCCACGAGGTGCACACTCCGGCCGGTATGTCGCCCCTGACCGTGCCCAGCGACCCGACTGGCACGTCCCTCGAGCCAACGCAGCCAATCAGCCCGCAAGCCCCCGCGACGGCCTTGCCGCTGGCGCCGGCGCCTGCAAACTGACGCCGTGCGATGCGGATCAGAGAAGGATGCGATATCTAGCGAACCCCGCTTCGCCCTCGCCCGCCGGTTCAATCTTCAGCGACTTCATATCGGCAATGAAATCCTTTGCCCTGACGCCTGTCTCGAACACGACGCTGGTTCCCGGCAGCGGTGCGAACGACCAGTTGCCGTCGGCCGACGGGTTGATCGTGCCCTGGCTCACAATGTAGCGAACGATGACGTCGCGGTTGGTGTCCGGCGCCTCATAGATGATCTTCGAGGCATTGATATCGGGGAAATTGCCGCCGCCGCCGGCTCGGTAGTTGTTGGTCGCGACGACGAATTTCTGATTGGGATCAATTGGTTTTCCGTCGAACATCAAGTCGACGATGCGGTTGGCGCCGGCGTTCGCCACTCCGCCTTTGGCATCATATTTCGGCGGCTGCGACAGATCGATCTTGTAGGAGACGCCATCGATGACGTCGAAATTGTAGGACGGGAAATCGGTGTTTATGAGCGCCTGGTCGGCCTTCCCCACCTCGATCTTGTTGAAGATGCCGGCCGACATCTCCAGCCATTCCTTCACCTGCGCCCCCGTGATCTCAACGGCCCGCACGGTGTTCGGATAGAGATAGAGGTCGGCGACGTTCTTGATGGCGATGTCGCCGGCCGGCACGTCGGTGTAGTAGTCGGCGCCGTTGCGCCCACCGGCCTTGAAGGGAGCAGCGGCCGACAGCAGCGGCACGTCCTTCCACTGCGTGTTTTTGAGAATATCCTTCAAGTACCAGGTCTGCGCCTGGCTGACGACCTGCACCGACGGATCGTCGGCGACCAGCGCGAAATAGGAATAGAGCGGCGCGGAGGTCATTGCCGACCGGACGGCGCACATAGGCCAGGGTCGCCTGATGGTCCTGTTCGAGGGCGGCGATGATGCGCTTGTCGTCAGGAACAGTCGGCTTGTTCTTGTTGTCGACGCGCTCGAAGATCGGCCGCGCCTCGGAGGTCGCGGAGACGACCTTCCATTTCGATCCGTCACGCTCCAGCATGAGGTCGATCAGACCCATATGCGAGCCCCAGAAGCCGCCCATCACGGCGGGCTTGCCCTGCAGCGTGCCTTTCTGCGTGTCGACGCCTTCGAGCGACTGGAAGTCCTTCTTGCCGGGGAACACCAGATGCTGGTGGCCGGTGAAGACGGCATCGATGCCATCGACACCGGCAACGAAGAACGAGGCGTTCTCCATCATGTCGCCCTGCTTCACGTCGATGCCGGAATGCGAGAGCGCGATGACGATGTCGGCGCCTTCTTCCTTCATTTGCGGCACCCAGGCCTTGGCCGCCTCGACGATGTCTCGCGTCTTGACGTTGCCTTCGAGATTCTTGAGGTCCCAGACCATGATCTGCGGCGGCACGAAGCCGATGATGCCGATCCTGATCGGCTGCTCGGCGCCCGAACCATCCTTGATCTTCTTGTCGAGGATCACATACGGCTTGAGATAGAGCTTGTCGTCGCGCGGGTTGGCGGCAAGCTCCGTGCCGCGGATCAGATTGGCGCAGACGAAGGGGAAATTGGCGCCCGCCAGCACCTTGTCCAGGAAAGACAAGCCATAGTTGAATTCGTGGTTGCCGAGCGTTGAGCACTCGTAGCCAAGCAGGTTCATGCCTTTCATGATCGGATGCAGATCGCCGTCCTTCAGGCCTTTTTCGTAGGCGATGTAGTCGCCCATCGGATTGCCCTGCAGCAGGTCGCCATTGTCGATCAGGATCGAATTGACGGCTTCCTTCCGCACCGCGTCGATCAGCGACGCCGTGCGCGACAGGCCCATCGTGTCGTTGGCTTTGTCGGCGTAGTAATCATAAGGCAGCACGTTCACATGGATGTCGGTGGTTTCCATGATCCGAAGATGCGCCTGGTTGGCCTGCGCCCGGGCGGAGAAGGGATGAAGCACGATCAGCGCCCCTGTGGCTGCGGCGCCGGCGAGGAAACCGCGGCGGGAGACGGGATGGAGCAGTTGCGACATGTTCTCTCCTCATTGACAACGTGACATGCCCTGCCCGCAGCGAACTTCGCGCCGAATTCGGCTCAAGTCCACTCAACAAGTCGCGCGCATCCGCACATCAATCCATCAGCGAGAGATGACGGGCGGATGAATGGGACAGTGGAGAAAAGTCAGGCCTTGTCGTCATCGCCCTGGGTGATCAGCCGGGCGCTGCGCTGGCCCGTGACGTAGATCCATAGCCAGCTCAGGGAAACCGCAAGCCGGTTGCGGAAACCGATCAGGAAATAGATGTGCGCGATGCCCCACAGCCACCAGGCGAGCCAGCCCGTGAGCTTGATCCAGCCGAAATCGATCGCGGCTGCGCGTTTGCCGATCGTCGCCAGATCGCCGGCATGTTTGTAGTGGAATGGCCGCACGGTGTTGTCACCGGCGAGCCTGGCCTTGATCGTCGCGGCGACGTGGCGACCCTCCTGCTTGGCGGAAGGCGCCACGCCGGGTACCGGCCGACCATCGGGCCGCAGCACAAGGGCGGCGTCGCCGACGACGAAAATCTCCCGGCTGCCGGGCACGCTGAGGTCAGGCTCGACGAGCACCCTGCCCGCGCGGTCCGCCTTCGCACCCAGCCATTCGGCGGCGGGCGAAGCGGCAACGCCGGCTGCCCACAGGATCGTTCGGGCTGCCAGCTGCTTGTCGCCAAACACGACACCTTCGGCGTCGCAGCGCGTGACGGCCCGGCCGAGCTCGACCGTCACGCCGAGCCGCTCGAGCGCCTTGCTGGCGTATTCGGAGAGTTCTGGCGCGAAATTGGCCAGGATGCGGTCACCGGCCTCGATCAGCACCACGCGCGTTTGCCGCGTGTCGATGTTGCGGAACTCGCCGCGCAGGGTGTCGTGCGCCAGTTCCACGATGGTGCCGGCCAGTTCGACGCCAGTCGGCCCGCCGCCGACGATTGCAATGGTCAGCAGCGCCTGGCGTCTGGCGGGATCGGTTTCCCGCTCGGCCTGCTCGAAGGCCAGGAGAATGCGCCGCCGAATGGTGGTGGCGTCCTCCAGTGTCTTCAGGCCAGGCGCGAAAGGCTCCCATTCGTCGTGGCCAAAATAGGCGTGACGGGCGCCGGTGGCGAGCACCAGCGTGTCATAGGCGACGGCGCTGCCGTCATCGAGCAACACGCGTTTGCCGGTACGGTCGACGCCGGCGACGTTGGCCAGAAGCGTCGTCACGTCCTTGCGTTTGCGCAGAAGATGGCGAATCGGCCAGGCAACCTCGGAGGTCGCCAGCGCGGTCGTCGCCACCTGATAAAGCAGCGGCTGGAAAAGATGGTGGTTGCGCTTGTCGATCATGGTGATGCGCACGGGCTGTCCAGCCAGCGCGTGGGTGAGTTCGAGGCCGCCGAACCCCGCGCCGACGACGACAACATGGTGGCTGGCCTGGTTCATCTCATTCACCCTGATGGCAAGATACCTGTCCCGCATGTAGGTATTTTTGTGCAATGCAACAACAGAAAGATAGTGCCCGGGACTCGCCGTCCCATGTCGTGAATGCACAAGTTCTATCGTGTCGCGAGGTATAGCGTCACCGGACACGCTATGAGGTGACGCATGGCCAACGATCATGACGACCAGGGTCCGGGACAGTATGCCTCGCCTCCCTGCTTGATGCACGAGTTCGATCCGGAATTCCGGGCGCCGCTGTCCGACTGGACCGATGTGCGGCGCTGGCGCAAGGCCGAACGCGAGCGACTGATCGCGGCCCGCCTTGCTGTTTCGGCCGACGCGCGAGCAGCAATGTCCCGGCGCATCGCCAAAGGGCTCGACACGATCATCGGCGAGATCCGCGGCCGCATGGTCAGCCTTTACTGGCCGTTTCGCGGCGAACCGGATCTGCGATCATGGATGGCGTCCGTCAACGAGCGCGGCGGCCGCACAGCGTTGCCCATCGTCGTCGAGAAAGGACACCCCCTGATCTTCCGTGCCTACAAACCGGGCGACCGATTGGAAAAGGGCGTCTGGAACATTCCGATCCCGGCCGAGGGCGATTCGGTGCTGCCGGACATCGTCATCGCGCCGATCGTCGGCATTGATCCGGCAAATTATCGCCTGGGTTATGGCGGCGGCTTCTTCGACCGCACACTGGCCGCCATGCCCGTCAAGCCGCTGGTCATCGGCGTCGGCTACGAACTGCAGCGCATCGCCACCATCTATCCGCAGCCGCATGACATTCCGATGGATCGGATCGTCACTGAAGCCTGAATCCCGTCTAGAGCAAGGTCAGGCCGGCAAGCTCAAGCCATCTCAGGCTTCATGCCCATGGCGGTGCGGTCGACGATTTCGCGCAAGGCGAAGGACGAGTTTATCTTGGTCACGTGCGGCATGGCCGACAGCCATTCCTTGTGGATGCGCTCATAGTCGACCAGATCTTTCGCCGCGATGCGCAGGATGTAGTCGTACTCGCCCGACATCAGGTGGCAGGACAAGACATTGGGGCAGCGCTTGATGGCTGCTTCGAAATCCGACAGCGTCTTCTCGAACTGGCCCGACAGCGATATATGCACGATCGCCGTCATCTGATGACCGAGCGCGGCATTGGACAGCCGGGCGTGGTAGCCGCGAATGGTTCCGGATTTTTCCAAATTATCCAGCCGGCGCGAACAGGCCGACTGCGACAGGCCAACCTTCTCGGCGAGCGCCGCATTGGGTATCCTGCCGTCCTTCTGCAAAGTCTCAAGAATGGCGATATCGATCCTGTCGAGCGGCATTTTTCGTGAATCCTGCGAATATCCTGCTAATTCACGCAAGGATTATCGAAACCGACCTGCCCGCGCAAGCGCATTCGCAAACACTTGCGAGCCGATTCATGGTTCACTCCGACAATACAGGGAGTGAGCCCAAAAGGGCCCGGATCAGGAGAAGAAAATGCGCGTCGGCTGCCCCAAGGAAATCAAGAACCACGAATATCGTGTCGGCCTCACGCCAGGCTCGGTCCGCGAATATGTGGCGCACGGCCACGAAGTGCTGGTCGAGGCCGGCGCCGGCGCCGGCATCGGTGCCGATGACAACGCCTATCGCGCCGCCGGCGCCACCATCGCCAAGACCGCCGCCGACGTATTCGCCAAGTCGGACATGATCGTCAAGGTCAAGGAGCCGCAGCCCAATGAGTGGGTTCAGCTGCGCGAAGGCCAGATCCTCTACACCTACCTGCATCTGGCTCCGGATCCGGAGCAGACCAAGGGCCTGCTCGCTTCGGGCGTCACGGCGATCGCCTACGAAACCGTGACCGACGATCGTGGCGGCCTGCCGCTGCTCGCGCCGATGTCGGAAGTCGCGGGCCGCCTGTCGATCCAGGCCGGCGCCACGGCGCTGCAGAAGGCCAATGGCGGCCGCGGCGTGCTGCTCGGCGGCGTGCCTGGCGTGCTGCCCGGCAAGGTCACCGTGCTCGGCGGCGGCGTCGTCGGTCTGCACGCGGCCCGCATGGCCGCCGGCCTTGGCGCCGATGTCACTATCATCGACCGCTCGATCCCGCGCCTGCGCCAGCTCGACGACCTCTTCGCCGGCCGTGTGCACACCCGCTACTCCACCGTCGAGGCGCTCGAGGAAGAATGCTTCTCGGCCGACATCGTCGTCGGTGCCGTGCTGATTCCCGGTGCCGCGGCACCGAAGCTCGTCACCCGCGAAATGCTGTCGGGCATGAAGAAGGGCTCGGTGCTGGTCGACGTCGCAATCGACCAGGGCGGCTGCTTCGAGACCTCGCATGCGACGACTCACGCCGAGCCGACCTACGAGGTCGATGGCGTCATCCACTATTGCGTCGCCAACATGCCAGGTGCGGTGCCGGTGACCTCAGCCCACGCCCTCAACAATGCGACGCTGCACTACGGCCTGCAGCTCGCCGACAAGGGCCTGAAGGCGCTGGTCGACGACCATCACCTGCGCAACGGCCTCAATGTCCACAAGGGCAAGATCACCAACCGGGCGGTTGCCGAAGCGCTCGGCTACGAGTTGGTCGAGCCGAAGGCTGTTCTGGCCGCCTGATACACCCAGAAAAAGTCAACTTGCTATTCTTGCCCGCCGGTCCACGCCGGCGGGCTTTTTATTGGCCGATCTAGGGCAGCGGCCTGGTTACTGGGCAGAACAGTACCGACCGCAGGTTTTGGTTTGCCCAAAACTGTTGCATATTTGTCATTCCTGGTCTGACCGACTCCCTGCTAGAGACGTGGTGGGTTTATTGATTAGGGGTTGGGCTATGTTTCTTCGCGTTTCTGCGAAATCTTTCCTTTTGGGTGCCGTTTCTGTAGTGGCTTTGATCTCCGCCGCGAATGCGGCTGATGTGGTGCAGCCGGTCGAGGCGTCCGGTTTCAACTGGAGCGGTGCTTATGTCGGCATCGGTGGCGGATTTGGGGCCAGCGTGCACAAGTTCAGCGTGGCGCCGATTGTCGACTTCAACGGTATCGGCGGCAATGGCGTCTTCGGCGAACTGACCGCTGGCTACGACTATATGGTCAATGAACGTTTCCTGCTCGGCGGCTTTATCGATGCCAATATCGGCAATATGGGCCCGTCGATCAGCATTCCGGACGCCGATATCGACCTGACAAATGCCTACGGCTTCGACGTTGGCCTTCGCGCTGGCTACCTCCTCAATCCAAGCACGCTCGGCTATGTGCTCGGCGGCTATAGCTGGCAGCATTTCAAGCTGGACGGGTCTGGAGATGCCGATGGGCTCGAATTCACCGAGAATCGTGGTGGCTATGTTCTCGGCGTGGGTATGGAAACCGTGCTGCGCGGTAACTGGACGCTGAAGACCGAGTATCGCTACGCGAACTATGGTGACAAGTCGGTTATTGATTTTGGCGGAGGTTCTCTGAACGTCGAGCCGTCCACCCACACCTTCCATATCGCCGCCAACTATCGCTTCGGCGCTCAGAGCGGTGGCGGCGCCTCATTTGCGGCCCCGACCTACAACTGGACCGGCTTCTATGTTGGTGGTGCGCTTGGCGCCGGCACGGCGGTTCACGACCTTGGCGTCGACCTTGGCGGCGGCGGCGCTCTCGATCTCAATGGCATTGGCAGCGAAGGCGTGCTCGGCGAAGCCAGCATTGGTTATGACTACGATTTCGGCAGCTGGGTTGCCGGTGTACAGCTCGATGGCAGCTATTCTGGAATTCGCTCCAAACTCGACATCCCTGGCGGCTCGATCAAGCTCGACAACGATTATGGCTTCGATGCTTTGGCCCGCGTTGGCGCCAAGGTCAACGAATCGACCCTTGCCTATGTCATCGGCGGCTACAGCTACCAGCATTTCGATCTGCACGCTTCGGACCCGGTCGGCGATATCATCGATTGGAGCAAGAGCGGCTTCACGGTGGGTGGCGGCCTCGAAACAGCAGTCTCCAACAATGTGACGGTCGGCCTCGAATATCGCTATTCGCAATTCGCCAAGAAGGACTTCTCATCGGAATTTGGCGCACCGGATGGTACACTCACCGACAAAGCTTCGTTCCAGACCGTGCGCATCGGCGCGAAGTACAAGTTCAACTAAAAGCCCTCCAGGCTAAAGTTGCGGCCCGCCGGCCTAGCCGGCGGGCTCTTTTTTGCGTTGAAGGCTTTTGCGCAGAACCCAAGGCAACAAAAAAGCGGAGCCAAAGCCCCGCTTCCTCGATATCGAGATCGCCGCCGGTTCATCCGCGGTCGGCCAATCTATCGACGCTCGCGTTCTATCCGACCTATGCGACGGGAGTACGACAGGCTTCCTGGGCGCAATCCTTTGCGTTTCAGGCTCGCTCAATCTGGCACTGGTAGCAGTTGTTACGCGCCGAGCGGACATGCACGTAGGCGATGTCATCGCGCTCGAACAAGGTCTCGGCCCGTGCCGCAATTGCGTCGGTAGGAATGACCCCGCCACTGCCGTAGACGATTCGATCATCCCTGCCATAGCCGCGCACGATGTAGTCCGGGCTTTCGAGGACCTCGGGAAGCAATTCGGTCTCGACCGCACGCTCGCACTCTTCCGCATGCAGAAAGATCGGCCCGGTTTCGGCATAGGGCTGAAGCTCCGGAAAGGGGCGGTAGGCAAGAATGAGATAGGCATCGCCGGCGGCGATGTTCTTCAGGCAATGGCGGCAAGGCATGCCGTCGCCGTCGGAAATCCTCAGCTCTGGCGTCTGGCCGTAAGCATCGGGACCGCCGCGTTGCAGCGTCCTGACTTGTTCGCTGGGTAGCGCTTTGAACTGAATGGCCATGGTGAAAACCTCCGGTTTGCTGACCGGAAATTATGTGGTCGGGCCAATGCTTCCCACCCGATTCTTGCCAAGGCATAGAGGGACCGATCCGATGTCGGTCCCTCCCATAGATCAAAAGCATCATCGATAGCGCCAGCCAATTAAAATACGCCAGCTCATTAAAGTTGACCGAACCCTGGTTCACCGAATGAAATCGTCGAAGCGTCGCAATGTCACCCTGCGATTCCGCCAGTTTTCGTTCTGCGTCGGCACGAGCAGGAACTCCTCGCCGTAGCCAACGGTTTCCAGGGCAAAGCCGGGCACGCCGAATTCGCGCACCAGCGTGCGTTTCAACGAAGCGGCCCGTTGTTCGGACAGGATCTGGTTCGACTGGAAGGAACCGACGGCATCGGTATGCCCTTCGATCAGCACGCGGGCGCCGGGATCGCGGCGCAGGATGCGCTGCAGCGCGTCGGCGATATTCTCGATCCTGTCGTATTGCGAACTGGAAATAGCGGCCGAGCCAAAAGCGAAATTGATCGACTGGATGTCGATCGAGCGCGCCATGCGGCGCAAATCCGGCCGGCGCTTGAATTCGCGGATCGTGACACGCTCGTTCGGCCGCAACTTCACCCGCGGCGTCGCCTCGAGCTTGCGCTCGATCGTCGCGGCCGAAGGCGTCGTCGCCTGGGCGGCGGCAAGGCTCGGCAAGGCGATCGCTGCGATCAGCGCGACGACAAGTGTACGGCGTGTCAGCATGTCTATCCTCCTTCGGCCTCAGCCGCGTTGATGATGCGGGCAAGATGCCAAAAGCAGGCTGAAGCGCCGATGAACGGCCGGTTCAGGTTCCGGCCGATTTCGGATTCCAGCTGAAATCAGGGCCGCATGACGCTGGCCGAGCGCTCGGCGAAAGGCAGCGGATGCACGACCTCCTTCTTCTGCGCGACCGGCTTGAAGCCGAGCTTCTGGTAGAGCGGCAGAGCCGCCGGATGGTCCAGCGTGCAGGTCTGCACCGTCACTCGTTTTGGCCCATACGACCAGGCGGCTGAAATCGCCGAACCCAGGAACCAGCGGCCAATGCCTTGCCCGGTGGCATGTTCCATCATGCCGAAATAGGCGAGTTCGACTTCATCAGGCAGATGCGGCTTGAGGTCAAAGAAGCCGGCTGGCGCGCCGTCGAGGTAGAGCACCCTGATGTCACGGTCCTCGCGGTGGATGCCGGCCGAAAGCTCCTCATCGTCCAGCCTGAGAACATTCACCCAATGCCATTTGCGCCCGACCCGGTCCATCAAATAGCGATAGAAATGCAAGGGGATGTCCTTGGTCTTCAACAGCGCGACCTGGCGGTTGTAGGGCACTGGCGGGGAGACCGCAGGGGGGGCATGCATTTCGAGAAAAGTCACGGTGACTTCAATGTCCTGCAGCACACCGTTTTCCATCGCGTTCATTCCTTGCTGGCCTTGGCGGGGCCGGTCTTAGCGGGGCCGGCCGTCGCGGGGCCGGTCACGACAGGCGTGTCGGAGAGCCCGCCCCATTCTGTCCATGAGCCGTCATAAAGCCTGTTGTCGGTGTGGCCAAGCGTCTCCAGCGCGAGCGTAACCACCGCGGCGGTGACACCGGAGCCGCAAGATGCGATGACGGGCTTCGACAGGTCGATGCCGGCGTCCTCGATCACCTTGCGCAAACGGTCCTTCGACAACAGCATGCCGTTTTCCGACAGTGCGGAGTACGGCACGTTGCGTGCGCCCGGCATATGGCCGGAGCGGATCCCCGCGCGCGGCTCGGGCTCGACGCCAGTGAAGCGGCCGGATCCACGGGCATCGGCAATCTGGCTGGCGCCGGTCTCGACGATCCGGCGCATGTCGGCGAGGCTGGCGACGCGGCCGGCGTCAAAGTCGGCATGGAACACGCTTGGCGCGATCTTCGTCGGCTCGGACGTTACCGGGCGGCCGGCCGCCTTCCAAGCGTCGAAACCGCCATCCAGAATATAGGTCTGGAAAACACCCATGATGCGGAACATCCACCATGCCCGGGGTGCCGAGAAGAAACCCGGACCATCATAGACGACAATGGTGTCGTCGGCGGACACGCCCATCGCACCGACATATTGCGCGAAATGCTGAGGCGAAGGCAGCGTGTGCGGCAAGGCAGCGTCGGGAGCCGACACCGCGTCCTGATCCAGGAAGCGGGCGCCTGGAATGTGGGCGGCATTATATTCGGCGCGCGCGCCGCGCTTCTGCGCCGGCAGGTACCAGGACGCGTCCACGATGGTCAGGCCGGGCTCGCCCAGGCGCGCCTGCAGCCAGTCCGCATCGACGGTGAAAGGACTGTCTTCGGCCATTCTGGTTCTCTCTGTTCCGGGTAGGGCAAGGTTGCGTGTCAGGCGGCCGGCATCGGGCCGAAACGGATGCGGAAGCGCCTGTTCTCACGGCCCTTTTTTTCGATCTTGCCGATGTGGATTTCACCGATTTCGCCGGTGCTTTTCACGTGTGTGCCACCACAGGGCTGGCTATCGACCGCGCCATTCTCACCAATGCAGACCAGGCGGATCTTGCCGGTACCGACCGGCGGCCGGACGTTCTTCGACTTGACCAGGCCTGGGTTCGCGGCGAGTTCCTCGTCGCTGATCAGCCTGGTGAAAATCGGATGATCGGCGCGCACCAGATCCATCAGGCTCGCGGTGACCTCTTCCTTCGAGAAGCTGGCGTCCGGAATGTCGAAATCGACCCGGCTATCGTCCTCAGAAACCGCCGCACCGGTGATCGGAAACGGGCAAACGACGGTAAGCAGATGGCAAGCCGCGTGCATGCGCATCAACAGGTGCCGACGTTCCCAGTCTATCGCGAGTTTGACCTTCTCGCCAACCGCCAGGGCCGCCTGCTCCGGCGCCGGCACGTGGATGATCTCGTCCTTGGTCTCACCTGTGATGGTGGCGGCAATGACGATGCGGCTACCGTCGGCACGTTCGAGATAGCCGGTATCGCCCGGCTGGCCACCCGAGGTGGCGTAGAAGATCGTCCGATCGAAAATGATGCCGCCACGATCATTGACGGCAGCAACCGCCGCATCCGCCATGGCGAGATAGGAATCGTCGCGAAACAGCGCTTCCGTCTTGTGCGCCATCATGCGACCTTTTCGAAAGGCACCGAAATCTTGCTCTGCAGTTCCATCCAGCCCGGCACCGGGAGATTCTTCTCGCGCAGGAATTCCGGATTGAACAGCTTCGACTGGTAGCGCGTGCCGTAGTCGCAAAGAATGGTCACGATGGTGTGGCCGGGGCCCAATTCCCTGGCAAGCCGGATGGCGCCGGCAATGTTGATGCCGGTCGAGCCGCCGACGCACAGGCCTTCTTCCTGGATCAGGTCGAAGACGATCGGCAGCGCGTCCTCGTCCTTGATCTGGAACGAGAAATCCGGCGTGAACCCTTCGAGATTGGCGGTAATACGCCCTTGCCCGATGCCTTCGGTGATCGAACTGCCTTCGGACTTCAATTCGCCGCTGGTGTAGAAACTGTAGAGCGCGGCGCCAAGCGGGTCGGCAAGCGCGATTTTCACATCCTTGTTCTTGGCCTTCAGCCCGAAAGCGACGCCGGCCAGCGTGCCGCCGGAACCCACCGCCGAGACGAAACCGTCAACCTTGCCGCCGGTCTGGGCCCAGATTTCTTCCGCCGTGGTGCGGATATGCCCATCGCGGTTGGCGACGTTGTCGAACTGGTTGGCCCAGATGGCGCCGTTGGGCTCGGTCCTCGCCATCTGCTCGGCCAGCCGTCCCGACAGTTTCACGTAATTGTTGGGGTTCTTGTAGGGCACGGCCGGCACCTCGATCAGCTCGGCGCCGAGCAACCGGATCGTGTCCTTCTTCTCCTGGCTCTGCGTATCGGGAATGACGATGACCGTGCGATAACCCAGCGCCTTGGCGACCAGCGTCAGCCCGATGCCCGTATTGCCCGCCGTTCCCTCGACGATGACGCCGCCCGGCTTCAACAGGCCGCGCCGTTCGGCGTCGCGGATGATGAAAAGGCCGGCGCGATCCTTGACCGATTGCCCCGGATTCATGAATTCGGCCTTGCCCAGGATCTCGCAGCCGGTTTCTTCGGACGCTTTGTTAAGGCGGATCAGAGGCGTGTTGCCGATCACGTCGATCACAGAACGGGGCATTCAAGATTCCTTGTGTGCATGCGCCGAAACCCTAGAAACCCGAAGCTTCGGTTTCAAGGCAAGAATTCACCTGGTCCAGTCGCATTTCCGGCACTGCTGTGCGTCTACACCCCTTGCAGCCTGCTCGATATCCCAAAGTTCATTTGCACCCGTGGTCGAAAAGCACTCTTTTCATTCGATTTCCTGACCGCTAGAGCAAGGCACCAACAACTCGGCAGGGCGCAACATGACACTCTATCGGGCCGATCCGGAACACGGCGTCGCCTGGGTCACGGGCGGCAGCAGCGGCATCGGCCGCTCGCTGGCCAGGGATCTGGCGTCACGGGGCTATGCGGTGGCCGTAACGGCACTGGACGATGATCCGATCGACACGCTAATCGTCGAGACCGCGCAGATGCCGGGCAGCGTCACCGCCTTTCCCTGTGACGTCACGGATGAGCCGCGCATGGCAAGAACGGTGGCCGCGATCGAGAACGAACTCGGCCCCATCGTGCTCGCCGTCTTCAATGCCGGAAACTACATTTCGACGCCTGGAGAGGCTCTGGTCGTCAAGGACTTTCGCCGGTCCTTCGAGGTCAACTATTTCGGCATCATCAACGGCCTGGTGCCGGTCGTGGAGTATATGCGCGTGCGGTCGCGCGGCCACGTCGTGCTGGTCGGATCGGTCACCGCCTATTTCGGCTGGCCAACCACGGCCGCCTATGGTGGCACCAAGGCGGCGATCAACATCCTGGCCGAGTCACTGAAGTATGATTTCGACAAGATGAACATCCGCGTCCAGGTGATAAACCCCGGTTTTGTCGACACGCCGCTGACCGAAAAGAATATGCTGCCAATGCCAGGCCTGATGCCGGTCACCCGGGCAACACGCCGCATGGTGAAGGCTATCAAATCCGGCGGCTTCGAAACCACGTTTCCTTACCGCACGAGCTGGCCACTGAAATTTCTCGCCATGTTGCCGAGGCCGATAAGCCGATGGGTGATCATCTTGATGACCAGTTGGAAGGCAAGGCCGCTGCATTACGAGCGCAAGCCACCCAACGAATAGGATGCCCACAGGATTGGTGGTGTGGCTGCCTGAACGGCCGTTGCCTGTTCATGGCCACCACCATAGGCTTGTTGTTGTTGCGTGGAGTCTGCGATGGGGCGACGGATCGTGCTTGCTGTGCTGGCCCTGGTCGCCGTCCTTGCATTGGCCTTCGTCCTCGGTCCGCGCGTTCCCGTCGACACCACGATCCGCTTCGATCCTTCCGTCGTCGGTGACGATCCGCAGGCCTATGTGGCAAAGGTGGAGGCCGCCGTGCCCGGTATCCGCGACGGGCTGGAGAAGGAGATCGTCTGGGCCAATCCCATGGTGCATGCCAAGACGCCGCTGTCGATCGTCTACATCCACGGTTTCTCGGCTTCGAAGGGCGAGGTCCGCCCCCTGCCCGACGACGTGGCCGACCTGCTCGACGCCAATCTCTTCTACACCCGCCTGACCGGTCACGGGCAGGACGGCGCGGCGATGACGCAAGGCAGCGTCAATGCCTGGATCAACGACTATGAGGAAGCGCTCGCCATCGGCCGGGCCATCGGCGACAAGGTGATCGTCATCTCGACCTCGACCGGCGGCTCGCTGGCGGCATGGGCGGCTACGCAGCCCGGGGCATCGAATGGGGTGGCTGCCATTGCATTCATCTCGCCCAATTTCGGTGTGAAGGCATCCGGCGCCGAGATCCTGACCATGCCCTGGGGCAAACAGATCGCCGAACTCGTGATCGGCAAGGAGCGCAGTTTTGTGGCGCGCAACGCGCTGCACGAGAAGTTCTGGACCATCAAATATCCGGTTGCCGCGACGCTGCCGATGCAAGCGTTGACGGAACTCGCCTACAGGGCGCCGGTGGAGAAGGCTGATATCCCGGCTTTGTTCATCTTCTCGGATTCGGACAAAGTGGTGCGGCCAGACCGCACCCGCGAAATCGCAGGGCGCTGGGGCGCACCGCACGAGCTGGTGCCGGTCGACGACACCGGCGACCCGGACAACCATGTCATTGCCGGCGACGTGCTGTCGCCATCGACCACGGCATTTCTCGCGCAACGGATTGCCGTCTGGGTCGAGGCGGTGGCGAAGTAGGTGCGCAGACGGAAAGGGCGGCCGAAGCATCGCTTCGGCCGCCCTTTCTCTAATCGGTCAGGCAACCAGCCAAGCGCTAAGACTTGGCCGACCGCGACGAGGCTTGGTTAAGCAGCCCGCGCTGCCGGACGCTTGCCGCCGAAACGGCGCTTGTTGTTGCCCTTGAAGGGCTTGGCGCCTTCCGGCTTGCGCTCACCGGCAAAGGCCGGCTTGTCGCCGAACCGCTTCTTGCCAAAGCCGTTGCCCTTGTTTTCGCCGCCCGGCCGCCGGCCGTCACGACGGCCATTGCGGTCGTTGCGATCATTGGCGGGCTCGAAGCGCTCGTTCTTTTCAGCCGGATTGCGCTGCGGATCGGGGCTGCCGAGATGGTCGGCGACGATCGGCAGTTTGGTGCGGATGATGCGCTCGACCTGGCGCAGCTTGCTGTTCTCAGAAGGATCGCAAAGCGTGATCGCGATGCCGTCCATGCCGTTGCGGCCGGTGCGGCCGATGCGGTGGACGTAGCTTTCCGCCTCATCCGGCAGGTCGAAATTCACGACATGGCTGATGCCGGGGACGTCGATGCCGCGCGCCGCGATGTCGGTCGCGACCAGAATGCGGACCGATCCATCGCGAAAATCGTTCAGCGCCTTCTGACGGGCATTCTGCGACTTGTTGCCATGGATGACGGCCGCCTTGAAGCCATCGCGCTCGAGGTCCTTGGTCACCCGGTCGGCGCCATGCTTGGTGCGCGAAAAGATGATGACGGACTTCATCGCCTCGTCAGCGAGCATTGTCGACAGAACCTGGCGCTTCTGCTTGGTGCGGGCGAAGACGACGCCCTGGACAATCTCGGCCGCCGCGGTGCTTTGCGGCGAGACTTCGATACGGACCGGGTTCTTCAGAAGACCCTTGGCCAGTTCGGCGATCTCGTCCGGCATGGTGGCCGAGAACAGCGCCGTCTGGCGGTCAGGCGCGGTCGCCTTGGCGATGCGCTTGACGTCGTTGATGAAGCCCATGTCGAGCATGCGGTCGCCCTCGTCCAGCACCAGCCATTTGGTGTCGGAGAGGATGAGGTCGCCCTCGCGCACCAGGTCGGTCAATCGGCCGGGCGTGGCAATGAGGATGTCGACGCCGGGAGCAACCTTCTTCACCTGGCTGAAGCGCGAGACGCCGCCCAGCACGAGTGCCGTCGAGACATGCGCGCCCTTGGCGAGGATCTTGATGGTGTCCTCGATCTGCACGGCGAGCTCGCGGGTCGGCGCCAGGATGAGCGCGCGGGTCGTCTTGGCGCGCCGCTTGGTGCCGAGCGCGATGATCTTCGACAGGATAGGCAGCGCAAAGGCCGCGGTCTTGCCGGAGCCCGTCTGCGCGATGCCGAAAATGTCACGGCCTTCCAGCTGGGGCGGGATTGCCTGCATCTGGATCGGCTTCGGTTCGGTGAATCCGGCATTGTGGGTGGCCTTGAGCAGCGCACCCGTGATTCCCAGCGCTGCGAAACCGAAGAGTTCCGCGGTATCGTTGCCGGGCAATGTGTTTTCGTTGGTCAAAATAATCTTCTTTCACGCGGCTTCTTTGCCGCAAACATCAATGGCGGCAGGGCGCAACCTGCCGTCGAAAAATTTGATATGAAACGACAAGGCGGGCGGACGTGTGCGTCCACTCGGCTGCGCTGTCGTGCCCGCAGGCATCATGCCACGGGGCTTTTTCGCCGCCTTGCCGATTTGCCGGAAAGAGGGAAAACAGACGCAACCAGTCTCATTTGTCGAGAAGGCCGGAATCTCCCGGCCCAAGCGCCTATGGGCTGCATATGGCTGAGTTCGCCCCGGAATGCAAGGGGCGTAATGTTGCAGCGCAGCAAAAGCCGGCTAGAGAGCAGTCCGAAATGTCCGCTCAGACCTCATCCGGCCACTTCCTGGCGCCATGTTGCACAAACAGAATTTCTATCTGAGTGTCCGTGACCCGAGAGGCGACGATGTAGGGTGTGCCGGGAATCACCAGTTCACGCGTGCCCTTGATCTCCCCAACTCGTCCGATGAACGGGTTGGCGGATAACAGCCGGGGGTCTTTGAATGGATCTCACTGACGATCCGGGCAGCGGCCCGCGGCTTATGTTGGCCAATGTAGTCGCCGATTGACGCTAGCTCGATCAGATAGTGTCGGGTCCAGACAATTCACACAGAGGCTGATGCCTGACTGTACTTGTTGAGAACGGTCGCGATCTCTTCCTCATTGGCGAAGTCGCCACGGTCGGCGCCCTCTATTCCCGCCTGAACGCCTGCGACCCATTTTTCTTGCCACGCCAGCGAACGTCCATGGGACAGCGCATCCTCAATGATCTGATCACGTGTCAGTGTCGAGCGGGACGTGAGCATATCAATCCGGCGGTTCAAATCCTCGGATATTTCTACGTTGTTCTTCATAGGCTTATTCTGCCATATCTGGCGAATGCCTGCCGAGAAGTATCGCGCATGGGGGACCGAGCGATGAAGGACGTGCTGAAGGAACTCGAGCGCCGGCGCGACATCGCCCGCATGGGTGGCGGCAAGGCGCGCATCGACGCCCAGCACAAAAAGGGCAAGCTCACCGCGCGCGAACGCATCGAGGTGTTCCTCGACGAAGGCTCGTTCGAAGAGTTCGACATGTATGTCGAACACCGCTCGACCGATTTCGGCATGGAGAAGACCAAGATCGCCGGCGATGGCGTCGTCACCGGCTGGGGCACGGTCAACGGTCGTCCGGTCTACCTCTTCGCCAAGGATTTCACCGTATTCGGCGGCTCGCTGTCGGAAGCGCATGCCGAAAAGGTCATCAAGGTGCAGGAGATGGCGCTGCGCAACCGCGCGCCGATCATCGGGCTTTACGATGCCGGCGGCGCGCGCATCCAGGAGGGCGTTGCGGCGCTCGGCGGCTATGCCGAAATCTTCCAGCGCAACGTGCTGGCCTCCGGCGTCATTCCGCAGATTTCCGTGATCATGGGTCCATGCGCCGGCGGCGACGTCTATTCGCCCGCAATGACCGACTTCATCTTCATGGTGCGCGACACCTCCTACATGTTCGTCACCGGCCCGGATGTGGTGAAGACCGTCACCAATGAGACGGTGACGGCCGAAAGCCTCGGCGGCGCCTCGGTGCACACAACCAAATCCTCCATCGCCGACGGCGCCTACGACAATGACGTCGAGGCGCTTCTGCAGATGCGCCGGCTGGTCGACCTGCTGCCGGCTTCGAACACATCGGACATTCCCGAGATCGAATGCTACCAGTCGGTCACCGACCACGATCTGTCGCTCGACCGGCTGATTCCCGACAACGCCAACAAACCCTATGACATCAAGGAGTTGATCCTGAAGGTCGCCGACGAAGGTGACTTCTTCGAGATCCAGCAGAGTTTCGCCAAAAACATCGTGACCGGCTTCGGGCGCGTCGAGGGCCGCACGGTCGGCTTCGTCGCCAACCAGCCGATGGTGCTGGCCGGCGTGCTCGATTCCGACGCCAGCCGCAAGGCGGCACGCTTCGTGCGTTTTTGCGATTGTTTTTCCATCCCGATCGTCACCTTTGTCGATGTTCCTGGTTTCCTGCCCGGTACCGCGCAGGAATATGGCGGGCTGATCAAGCACGGCGCCAAGCTCTTGTTCGCCTATGCCGAGGCGACCGTGCCGAAGATCACCGTCATCACCAGAAAGGCCTATGGCGGCGCCTATGACGTCATGGCGTCAAAGCATCTGCGTGGCGACATGAACTATGCCTGGCCGACGGCGCAGATCGCGGTGATGGGCGCGAGAGGCGCGGTCGAGATCATCTACCGCAAGGACATTGGCGACGCGGAAAAGATCGCAGCCCATACAAAGACTTACGAGGATCGCTTCCTGTCGCCCTTCGTCGCCGCCGAGCGCGGCTATGTCGACGAAGTGATCATGCCGCACTCGACCCGCCGCCGCATCGCCCGGGCGCTGCGGATGCTGCGCAACAAGGACATGCAGAATCCCTGGAAGAAGCACGACAACATTCCGCTGTGAGGCGACCGATAGGCTTCTGCAGGCGGTAGCCGTCGAACACTCATTCCTCCTCGGCCGCGCCGAACCCCGCGTCCCTTGGCTCGCTGGTGGCGCTCGCCCAGGGTGTCGCGTGGTTGTCGATGCGCATCTGGAAGATGAAATAGGTCGGCGAGCAGAAGCCGATGCCTTTCACTTTAGGAGCGCCCGGCGTGTCCGGCGGTAGCGACTGGCACATATAGTCCTCGCGGCAGAAATGATCGGCCGAGCAGGCCGGCCGGTTGCCGCGATTGACTGCGCCGCCGAGGCACTGGTCGAAATTGTTGGTCGCCACGCACGTATCGAATTTCTTGCCGCCGACCAGCCCGCAGATTTCGTTCGGCATCGGCTTGCCCTTCTTGAAGGCGGCGAAGCTGCGATCCTTGTCGTCGCAGGCGCGGTAGGCGATGCCGGCCGGCACGCCGATCTTGGGCGGCCGGCAGGTATAGGCGGTCCGCGAAATCCCCGGCGCGAAGGCGGCGAACTGGCCGGTGATCTTGTAGCGATCGTTGAAAGGCTGCGACGGGTTGCTGGCGATCGACCCGTTCAGGCAGGGGTGGCCGGAGAACATTTTTTCGCTGTCCTTGGGCAACAGACACTGCGCCAGAGTGGTGCGCACGCCAGACGCGGCCACCAGCGGTGTGCAGACCGTACCGCCACCGCATTGCCAGGTCGCGCCGAAACGCTTGGCATCGTCCGGCATCAGGCACGGCATCGCCATTTCTGCCGGCGCGTAGTCGATTTCGCCGGCATCGCTCCATGTGGCTGGCGGCGCGAAGGACAGCGGCCGGTACCGGTTCGGCTCCTTGCCTTCTTGCGTTGCGCGCAGCCAGGCCTGGCGCCGGGGGACCTCGGCATGCAGATGCGGCGAGATACCGACCTCGATGCGATTGAGCGGCGATGTCGTCCTGTCGTCGAGGCCGATGAAGTGGAAGCCGGCCGTGGAACCCGCCTGGTGGCAGCCCTGGCAGGCGCCATTGTCCAGCCGGTCAACCAGTGCCTCCGGTGTGCGCACCAGCTTCAGCGCCGCATAGTCCAGGCTGGCGAAATCCGTGGGCTTGAACAGCGGCGTGAACGGATGGTTGGCCTGTCTTGCGCTGCCGAAGGTCGACCATGAGATGACCTTCTTCGCCAGGAATTCGCTGGGGAGTTCGTAGACGCCAAGATCGACCGCCCCGACATTGGCGCTGACATAATCGGCGAGCTTTTTCTTGAGCGCTGCGTCTTGCGAGAGCCGTGGGGTGTCCGGCGTGTTCTCCAGCGGCTTCTCACTGACGGCGGCGCCATCGATGCCGAATATCCGCATGAGATAGGCGGCCTGCCCGCCGAATTCGGTCTCCTGGCCGGAGGGAAAGCGCACGACCTGCGCATTGAGTTCAAGCTGCTTGAAGGTCAGCCCGGCCCGCTCCAGCGGCCCGCCGGTCAGCCAGCCGGCATCGACGCTCTCATCGAGTTGCGGCGTCCAGCGCCCGGCAACGCCGACGCAGCCGCCGTCGGCATCGGGTGCCGCACGGTAGACGGCGTTGAAGTTGAACGGCAGCCGCGAGGCCAGGACCTTGCCGTCCTTCTTGAAACTGTAGGCCAGGCGATAGATGAAGCGCACCTCGCCGCAGCTCTTGTCACCTTCCAGGGCAGCGAAATCACGCCGGTCGAGCCGGTTGACGACGCCGACCAGCCGGAAGCGCGCCGCCTCCGTCTTCAGCCAGCGCATATCCATGATGCGGCCGACATTGGCGTCGGTCACCTCGTAGAGCGTGCGCCCGCCGGCCTTCATCTCGGCGCGCAGCGTGGCAATGTCTGATGCCGCCGTATCGACGATCGCATGATAGGCTGGCGCCCTGTCATAGAGTGTCTTCAGGTTGTCCTCGCCATCGACGGCGAAAATGCCGGCGAAGCCAAAACCCCCGGCATCGAGGGCGGCGAGCACCGCCGGATCGTCGACGATGGTCACCGGCTGCTCGGCGCGCACGCCTTGCGATGCGAACAGCGCGATGACGGCCGCGACGGCGAGCGCGAAACGCTTCATTCGACGGGCACCTTGCGGCGTGCTTCGACCAGTTCGCGCAACACAGGCACCAGCGCCAACGGCAGATCCTCGGCAATCAGCCCCGGTCCGAACCGGCTGCCGGCCTCGGCATGGATCCACACCGCCGCGCAGGCCGCTTCGAACGCCGGCATGGCTTGCGCCAGCAGACCGGCTGATATGCCGGACAGCACGTCGCCAGACCCGGCAGTGGCAAGCCACGCCGCGCCATTGGAATTGATCGCCGCCCTGCCATCGGGCGCAGCGATCACCGTGTCAGCGCCCTTGTAGACGATAACGGCATTGGCACGTGCGGCCGCCGCGCGCGCCTTGTCGAGCTTGGACGAGGCATTGTCATCGGCGATATCAGGAAACAGCCTGGCGAACTCCCCTTCGTGCGGGGTCATCACCAGGGCCGGTGCATTCGGCCGGCGCGCCGCTTCGAACAAGATTTCCGGCGCCTCGCGAAACGCGGTGATCGCGTCAGCGTCGAACACAAGGCCATCGACCTGTGTGGCGGCATCCTGAGCTTGTCCGGAGGCGAGGAGCGCCAGCCCAAAGCTTCGCGTTTTGTCACCAACGCCGAAGCCCGGGCCAAGGATGAAGGCCGAAGGCCGGCGTTCGCCGACAAATTCCCGGATGTCCGCGACATCATCGGTCTTGCGCAGCATGATCGAGGTCAGATGGCCGGCATTGACCTGCATGGCGTTGCCCGGCGACAGCACGGTCACCGCCCCTGCCCCGCTTCGAGCCGCGGCAAGCGCCGACAGCCGCGCCGCCCCGGTAGCGCTCGGCCCGCCGGAAAAGACGCCGACATGGCCGCGCTTGTACTTGTGTGCATCGACAGCCGGCACCGGGAAGTCGCGTAGCCAATGCGCCTGCCTGTTCGCGAACGTCCGGGGCTGGAGCCGTGCGATGATGTCATCGCCGATGCCGATATCGGCAAGCACGATCTCGCCGCATCGCTCACGGCCAGGCAGGAGCAAATGGCCTGGCTTCTTGCGCGCGAAGGTCACGGTGACGGCGGCGGTAAATGCCACGCCCAAAACTTTGCCACTGTCGCCGGAAACGCCCGAGGGCAGATCGACCGCGACAACCGGCAAACGCCGATCGGTGGCGACAGCCACCGCCCTGGCGGCATCGCCGGACAGCGGTTTAGACAGCCCTGCGCCGTAAAGCGCATCGACCACGATCGAGCCAGGCTCGGCTTCGAACCCGGACAGTGGCCGGGACGCGATCGGGCACTGTGCCGCGGCAAGTGCTGCGTCGCTTCGCGGCCTCGGCGCACCGGACGCCCAGATCGTGGTGGCAACGCCGCTGTCAGCCAGGATACGGGCGACGACATAGCCGTCGCCACCATTGTTGCCGGGACCACACAGCACGTGGACATGGGTCGCTGAGGGGTAACGCCTGAGAACTTCGCCCGCGACCGCTTCGCCGGCGCGGCACATCAGGCCGATGCCGTCCACCGGGCCGGCGGCAATCGTCAGCCGGTCCGCCTCGCCCATTTCGGCGGAAGTAAGAAGTTCATCGCTCATGGATTGCCGATCCGCATTCGATCAAGCATTGTCCAGTTTTCGAGCCGAAGCAAACAAAGAGGAGCGCATCAGCAACTGCGGCCATGCCACCAAGGCGGGCATCAAGGCAAAAAGCGCACACCAGATGAGCATTCCGCCTAATTATTAGGCGGACGCAAGCATGGGGACTGTGTAGGCTTCAGCAGGCCATGCCGCATCCGATGCAGTGAATGACGCGAATTTGCATCTCGGTGCGGCATGGGTTGGAAATCGTATGAAACCGCTTCGAATCCAGCTATCTGGCACAGTTCGTGCTTGATGGAGGCGCAAGCGGGGGTTCACAACCCGTTTTTTTTGGCAGTGGAGGCCACTTTTTACATGAAAAAGATCGAAGCGATCATCAAGCCATTCAAGCTGGACGAAGTGAAGGAAGCGCTTCAGGAGGCCGGACTGCAAGGTATCACCGTAACCGAGGCCAAGGGCTTCGGACGTCAGAAAGGCCATACCGAACTCTATCGTGGCGCCGAATATGTGGTCGATTTCCTGCCGAAGGTGAAGATCGAGGTCGTGCTCGGCGACGACGCGGTCGAAGCCGCCATCGAAGCCATCCGCAAGGCGGCCCAGACCGGCCGTATCGGCGACGGCAAGATCTTCGTCTCCAATATCGAGGAAGTCGTGCGCATCCGCACCGGTGAGACCGGAATGGACGCGGTCTGACGCGACCAGCCTTCTAAGAAACGTCATCCATCAAAAAACGTCATCAAACAGGGATACATGACATGACGACAGCCAAAGACATCATGAAGCAGATCAAGGACAACGACGTGAAATTCGTCGACCTGCGCTTCACCGACCCGAAGGGCAAGCTGCAGCACGTGACGATGGATGTCGTGGAGGTCGAGGAAGACATGTTTGCCGATGGCGTCATGTTCGACGGCTCCTCGATCGCCGGCTGGAAGGCCATCAACGAGTCCGACATGGTGCTGATGCCCGATCCGGACACGGTCCACATGGACCCGTTCTTCGCGCAGTCGACCATGGTCATCCTGTGCGACATCCTCGACCCGGTCTCGGGCGAATCCTACAACCGCGACCCGCGCGGCACGGCCAAGAAGGCCGAGGCCTACATGAAGTCGGAAGGCATCGGCGACCAGATCTTCGTCGGCCCGGAAGCCGAGTTCTTCGTGTTCGATGACGTCAAGTACAAGGCCGATCCCTACAACACCGGCTTCAAGCTCGACTCCACCGAACTGCCGTCCAACGACGACACCGACTACGAGACCGGCAATCTCGGCCACCGCCCGCGCATCAAGGGCGGCTATTTCCCGGTGCCGCCGATCGACAGCGCGCAGGACATGCGCTCCGAGATGCTGACCGTGCTCGCAGAAATGGGCGTGCGCGTCGAAAAGCATCACCACGAGGTCGCGGCCGCGCAGCACGAACTCGGCATCAAGTTCGACACGCTGGTCCGCAACGCCGACAAGATGCTGATCTACAAGTATGTCGTGCACCAGGTCGCCAACGCCTATGGCAAGACGGCCACCTTCATGCCGAAGCCCATCTTCGGCGACAACGGCTCGGGCATGCACGTCCACCAGTCGATCTGGAAAGGCGGCAAGCCGACCTTCGCCGGCAATGAATATGCCGGCCTGTCGGAAAGCTGCCTGTTCTACATTGGCGGCATCATCAAGCACGCCAAGGCGATCAACGCGTTCACCAACCCGCTGACCAACTCCTACAAGCGTCTGGTGCCCGGCTATGAAGCGCCGGTGCTGCTTGCCTACTCCGCGCGCAACCGTTCGGCCTCCTGCCGCATCCCGTTCGGCTCGTCGCCGAAGGCCAAGCGCGTCGAGGTCCGCTTCCCCGATCCGGGCGCGAACCCCTACCTCGCCTTCGCCGCCATGCTGATGGCCGGCCTTGACGGCATCAAGAACAAGATCCATCCGGGCCAGCCGATGGACAAGGACCTCTACGACCTGCCGCCGAAGGAGCTGAAGAAGATCCCGACCGTCTGCGGTTCGCTGCGTGAAGCCCTCCAGAGCCTCGACAAGGACCGCGGCTTCCTGAAGGCCGGCGGCGTCTTCGACGACGACCAGATCGACAGCTACATCGAACTGAAGATGGCTGAGGTGATGCGCTTCGAAATGACCCCGCATCCGGTCGAATACGACATGTACTATTCGGTGTAAGAACCCGTACCGATAGCGTTGAAAAGGCCCTTGAAGGATTTCCGCCTTCAAGGGCTTTTTGCTGTCGTCAATGCGCATCGATGAGCGCGCGAGTGGTCAGCCACGCAAGCGCGAACACTCTCGCTCGGTTCCAAAGCATCGTTTGATGGCGCGGCTTGCCAGCTTCGTGACCGCCGGCGGAAATCGCAAATGAAGGCTGGTGGGTGGCAGTTTCGAGCGCGCAATCGAACGCCAGGAGCGAGCGGCGCACTGCCTCAGGCTGCAATGCCCGCTCGTCCGGCGCCCCGCCAATGCCGTCGTTCAAGAAACCCCGCCCCGTTCGAACAGCATCGCTTTGGCGTAACCCCATGGCCACGAATACGCATGCCGCAGCGTGATCTGTCAACGTCGCCCGACGAATGCATAAATCGCCGATTTCGATGTATGAACAGAGGCTTATACTGGGGATCGTTGGAGTGCGGATGAGCCGGAACACGCCGTTTTCCGGGCTTTTTCGACGAAGTCGAGAGCGTACGACACCAGTGGCGGCAAGCAGCATCAGCCAAAAGCCTCTCCATCCGGCGTATTTGCCCTGGCCTTTTCAACCTGACTTTTTTTGGGGGTATTCGCTTCGCCGGCCAGCACTGCAAAAAAGAATCCGGCGAAGGCCGGGATTCTCGCAAGGACGGGGCGTCGGAGGGCAACGCCTATCCTGCATGGACGATTTCTACGCAGCCGTCGTACAGGCGACCGAGGAGGCGGTGCTCAACGCGCTCGTCGCCAACGATGACATTATCGGCCGCGACGGCAACCGGAGCCCTGCTCTGCCCCATGCCAAGGTGCTGGCGGCGCTGAAGGCACGTGGGGCTGTCGCCGGCTGAGAACGGCAGACGCGCCTCGCAAACACGAAAAAGCCCTAGCGTTTCCGCCAGGGCTTTTTGTTGTCGAGTTCTGGTCGCGGCGAAGACTTTGCGATCCGCGCCGCGAAAACAATCAGGCGGCGGCCGAGACCTTAGCGTCGGTCGCAACCTGCGAGATCGTCTTCAGCACCTGCGAGGCGATCTGGTAGGGGTCGCCCTGGGAGTTCGGACGACGGTCCTCCAGATAGCCCTTGTAGTCATTCTTGACGAAGGAGTGCGGCACGCGGATCGAGGCGCCACGGTCGGCGACGCCATAGCTGAACTTGTTCCACGGCGCGGTCTCGTGCTTGCCGGTCAGGCGCTTGTCGTTGTCCGGACCGTAGACGGCGATGTGGTCCATCAGGTTCTTGTCGAACTGCGCCATCAGGGCTTCGAAATAGGCCTTGCCGCCGACTTCGCGCATGAACTTGGTCGAGAAGTTGCAGTGCATGCCGGAGCCGTTCCAGTCGGTGTCGCCGAGCGGCTTGCAGTGGAACTCGATGTCGATGCCGTAAGTCTCGGTCAGACGCAGGAGCAGGTAGCGCGCCATCCAGATCTGGTCGGCGGCCTTCTTGGAGCCCTTGCCGAAAATCTGGAATTCCCACTGGCCCTTGGCCACTTCGGCGTTGATGCCTTCGTGGTTGATGCCGGCAGCAAGGCACTGGTCGAGATGCTCTTCGACGATCTTGCGCGCGACGTCGCCGACGTTCTTGTAGCCGACGCCGGTGTAGTACGGACCCTGCGGCGCGGGATAACCGCTCTCCGGGAAGCCGAGCGGGCGACCGTCCTTGTAGAAGAAATATTCCTGCTCGAAGCCGAACCAGGCGTCCTCGTCGTCGAGGATGGTCGCGCGGCTGTTCGATTCATGCGGGGTGACGCCATCGGGCATCATGACCTCGCACATGACGAGAATGCCATTGGTGCGGGCCGGATCCGGGTAAAGCGCCACAGGCTTCAACACGCAATCGGAGCTGCGGCCTTCGGCCTGCATGGTCGAGGAACCGTCGAAGCCCCACAGCGGCAGCTGTTCGAGCGTCGGGAATTCCGCGAATTCCTTGATCTGCGTCTTGCCGCGAAGGTTGGGGACCGGGGTGTAACCATCGAGCCAAATGTACTCGAGCTTGTATTTCGTCATTCTAGCCTCTCGTTGCTTGTTCACCGAACACCAAACGGCCTCGACACGCGTCTGCCGTCGGCAGCCGGCGCTGCCGATCCCTAAAATGCAATTCATGTGCCACTCCGACTTCGGCGGGTGCGGCAAAATGGCAGGGATATCGCGTCGAATTTGCTGAGCCGCCTCAGCACTGGGTCCAAATCAATCAAACGCGAATTATGCATAAATATTAGGCAATTGCTGATCTTTTCGTAGGCATATTGCCTAAAGGAATCGCAGGACCTATCTTGTAGGAAAGCTGAATCGACAAGCTCCTGAAAAAGAAAGGAGACCGCCCATGGAAGTCGTCCCCTCCCGTCCGTCGGCAAAAATTCTGATGTTCCCTCTGGCAGCGCGCAAATCTGCCTCAAATTTAGGCGCAAAGGCGAAGTTCGCGGCAGAGGTCGCCTCGTTGCGCTACACGTACGCCGATTTTGACGGCTGGTATCACGAGGCGGCCATCGAGGAAGATAATCAGCCAAAGAGCTGATCCGCTTCTTCGGGTCTCAGACATGGAAAAGCCCGGCGTGAGCGATCACGCCGGGCTTTCTGTTGGCCGATGACGGCTAGGCTATTCCTTGCCGTGTAGGTCGGTGCCAAGCGTATCCTTGACGAAGATCATGCCGATGATCAGCGTCATCGCCGCGATCACCACCGGATACCACAGACCATAGTAGATATCGCCCTTGTAGGCGCTGAGCGCGAAGACTGTTGCCGGCAACAGACCGCCGAACCAGCCATTGCCGATATGATAGGGCAGCGACATGCCGGTGTAACGAATGCGGGTCGGGAACATCTCGACCAGGATCGCCGCGATCGGCCCGTAGACCATGGTCACGAACAGGACCAGGATGAACAGGATGCCGATCGTCATCGGCCAGTTCACGGCGGCCGGATCGGCGAACATGGCGAAGGCACCGCCGCCCGGTATGTTGTAGACGGTGACCTCTGGCGCGCCGGCGGCCTCCTCCGACGTCAACAACTTGTCCTTGACCGCCTGATCGATCGGCACCGCTGTCTTTTCGCCGCCGCGAATGGCAGCCGCGTCGAGCTTGAGTTCAGGATTGGCCGCGACGAAGGCGTCGAGCTTCTGGTCCGCTACCTTGATCGCCGCACGCTTCAGCGGATACCCGCCGTCCTGCAGCGACATGTTGACCGCCTCGACGAAGGCCGCGTCCTTGGCCTTGGCCTGATCGCCAGCGGCGACCGCGTCGTAGGACGACACCGTCTCGTTGCCGATCTTGACGGTAGCAGCCGTACCGGCTGCCGCCGTCGATACCACGTCATAGGGAACCGAGTTCTTGGTCAGGAACGAAGTCGCGATGTCGCATGACGTCGTGAACTTGGCGGTGCCGACCGGGTTGAACTGGAACTTGCAGTCGCCGGGTGCTGCCGTGACCGTTGCCTTTGTATTCAGCTGCGCCTTGGCGAGTGCCGGATTGGCGGCCCAGGTCAATGCCTTGAACAACGGGAAGGTGCAGACGATGGCGAGCGCAAGGCCAGCCATGATGATCGGCTTGCGGCCGATCTTGTCGGAGAGCCAGCCGAACACGACGAAGAAGATCGAGCCGAGTGCCAACGCGATCGCGATCATGATGTTGACCGACTGCGCATCGACTTTCAGTACGTTCTGCAGGAAGAACAGCGCGTAGAACTGGCCATTGTACCAGACGACGGCCTGTCCAGCAGTGAGACCAAGCAGCGCCAGCAGTGCGATCTTGGCGTTCTTCCACTGACCGAAGGCTTCCGAAAGCGGTGCCTTCGAGCCCTTACCTTCGTCCTTCATCTTCTGGAAGGTCGGAGACTCCGAGAGAGACAGTCGAATCCAGATCGAGACGGCGAGCAGCACGAAGGAGACGATAAACGGAATACGCCAGCCCCAAGCGGCGTAGGTTTCCTTGCTCAAGGAGCCCTGAACAATCAGAATGACGATCAGCGACAGGAACAGGCCAAGTGTCGCCGTCGTCTGGATCCACGACGTGTAGAAGCCGCGACGGTCGTCAGGCGCGTGCTCAGCGACATAGGTCGCCGCACCGCCATATTCGCCGCCGAGGGCCAAACCCTGCAACATGCGTAGCACGATCAGGATCACCGGAGCCGCGATACCCAAGGTCGCATAACCGGGCAGCAAGCCGACCAGGAAGGTCGACAGACCCATGATCGTCATGGTGACGAGAAAGGTATATTTGCGGCCGACGAGGTCACCGATACGGCCAAACACCAGGGCGCCGAACGGGCGGACGAGAAAACCGGCGGCAAAAGCCAGCAGCGCGAAGATGTTGCGCGTCGCCTCCGGAATGGTCGGACTGAAAAAGGTCGAGCCAATGAAGGCCGCCAATGAACCGTAGAGATAGAAATCGTACCATTCGAAAACGGTGCCGAGTGAGGAAGCGAAGATGACCTTCTTCTCTTCCCGAGTCATGCCGCGGCTCGTTCTGCCGGCGGTCGATGCCATTGCCATTGAGTTGTCCTCCCGTGAGACGCTGTCCTCGATGCCGGGCGCCAGTGTCAGCGTTCTCCTCCGAACGCGGACTCGGAAATGCCGGGCCATCACGGGAAAAATGACAGAAAGCGCCCGCCGGCGGCAGAGCGACGATGGGATTATGACTTTGGTATTAGGTGCGGTGCGGCAATCGCCGCAGGGTCAACCCTTGAGCGCCTCGAGAAGGCTGACGGCAGCCATCATATCGCGTTTGCGGGCGGCACGGCGCGCGACCGCTTCGGCGTCCTGCCCCCAATGCTCGATCTGCCAGTCCTCGTCGACATGGCCGGCGGCCCAGGCAGTCTCGGCATCGAGCTCGCCGAAATCGACCGCCAGCGCCAGCAGCGCCGAACCCGTCAGCGAGGTCATGAGGTGGATGGCGGCCAACCGCAGCGGCTCGGCGCGCTGATTGAGATGACTGCCCAGAACGGCGATCGTCTCGCGTGGCTGCTCGACATGGATGATGCCCTCGGCAAGGTTGAAGCGAGCCCCCAATGTCGTGCGCGCCCAATCGATGACCGGATCCCACTGCTCGTTCTGCCGCGCGACCAGCCCTTGGGGAGCGTCGGCGCGGTAACAGAGCAGATCCGATGAGGCAAACCGCAGTATGTCTTCCAGCACCGCCTGCGGATCGTTGGCAACGCCGTCGATGGTGGTGTTGACCAGGCGCATCACCGGCATCGTCACCGGATTGATCGTCTCGCCCTGTTCCGCGAACTCGCCTGCAACCAGCACTGCCGCCGCCTCGGTCGGCAGCGCCAGCAGCGCCTTGCCCGGCGTGCGCACCGGCTTGCCGTCGAGATGCACGGCAAAACCTCCCTCTATCGGCACAACCGAAGCGGTTTTGTAGAAGCGCTTGGGCAGCGGCGTCTTCATCTGAATCTGGGCGCGGCGGACCGGATCCGGATCGGAAAGATACTTGCCCGCTTCGAGGTCGTTGAGGATGTCACGCATGAAAAGTCACTCTCACACCGGTGTCGGCTTGCGCGCCGGCCGGTTAACGATGATCAGGCCCGCCGCAATCAAGCCAAGTGCCAGAAAAATGCGAATGGTCAGCGGCTCGTTCAAGATGATCGCGCCGCACAGGACACCGAAAACCGGCGACAGGAAGGTAAAGCTGGACAGGCCGGAGGCCGGATAGCGGCGCAGAAGCCAGAGCCACAGGACATAGGTGAAGGCGACGATATAGATCGCCTGGAAAAGCAGCGCCAAAGTTGGCAACAAGGACGGATCGCGCACCGGCGGGCCGGCGAGAGGCAGCACCAATATGCCGACGATCGCCGCGCCGGCGAGTTGGTAGAGCAGCAGCTTCTCGGCGCTCGCCACGACCAGTTTCGACCGCTTGATGAGGATATTGGTCAAAGCCCAGAAGAACCCGGAGCCAAGACTGAGCAGATCGCCGAACAGCATGTCGCCGCCGCCAAGCTTGTCGGAAAAGACGGCGGTGAGGCCGGCAAAAGCCAGCAGCAGGCCGAGGAACTTGCGCATGGTTATCTGTTCGCCAAGCAGGAAGTGACCGCCAATCAGCATCCAGAACGGCATTGAGTTGACCAGCAGCGTGTTGCGGGCAACAGTCGTATGCTCCAGGCCGACATAGAGGCAAAGGAACTCGATGCCGAAAAGCACGCCTACGGCAATGCCGGCGAGCAATGTGCCATCGCGCCTGAACAGAGCGATGCCGCGCCAGCGGCACCAGAGGAAGACGCAGAAGCCGCCGATGATCGAGCGTGCGATCGACAGGAAGACGGGATCGTAGCCGGCATAGGAGATTTTGGCGGCGACATAGTTCAGGCCCCAGGAAAAGGTCAGGCCGACCATGATGGCGGCGGCGGCCATGTCGACTGTGTCGCGCCGATCGAGCGCGTCAGTGGCGCCGCTCAAGATCAATCCTCCGCGCTGGCGTCGTCGAAGCCGATCAGGTTCCAGCTCTGGCGCATGTGCGGCGGCATCGGCGCGGTGACGTCGATGACGCCCTTGTCGGGATGCGGAATGATGATGCGGCGCGCATGCAGATGCAGGCGATTCTGGATACCGCCGGGGAAATCCCAGTTGGTGTCGGCCTCGAAATATTTCGGATCGCCGATGATCGGGCAGCCGATATAGGCGGCATGGACGCGAAGCTGGTGGGTGCGGCCCGTGTAAGGTTCCATCTCCAGCCAGGTCATGGTCTGCGCCGCCTGCTCGATGATGCGGTAGTAGGACACGGCATGGTCGGCGCCTTTTTCACCATGCGCTGCGACCCGGACGCGGTCGCCATCCTCGGTCGGCTCCTTGATCAGCCAGGTCGAGATCTTGTCCTCGCGCTTCGGCGGCACGCCCTTGACCAGCGCCCAGTAGGTCTTCTTCGTTTCGCGGGCGCGGAACGCTTCCGACAGCTTCATGGCGGCCAGTCTCGTACGGGCGACAACCAGCACGCCCGACGTGTCGCGGTCGAGCCGGTGGACCAGCCGCGGCTTCTCACCCTTCTGGTTGCGCCAGGCTTCCAGCATGTCGTCGACATTGCGGGTGACGCCCGAGCCGCCCTGCACCGCAAGGCCCGCCGGCTTGTTGAAGACGAAAACCTTCGGATCCTCATGGATCAGCATTTTCGCCAGGACGTCGGCATCGCCCTGGTTGCGGATCGAATGGCCAGTCAGCGCGCTCTCGCCCTTCTTGTCGACCTCGAGTGGCGGGATACGCACCACCTGGCCGGGCTCGACACGGCTGTCGGCCTTGACGCGGCCGCCGTCGACGCGGATCTGGCCGGAGCGCAGCAGCTTCTGCAAATGGCCGAAACCAAGGCCCGGGAAATGCGTCTTGAACCAGCGATCGAGCCGCATGCCCGCCTCGCCGGCCTCCACCGTGATCTGTTCAACGCCTGCCATTTTTTCTTCGCTTATCCGTTTCCAAAGCAGGGCTCGGCCTGCGCTTGGCGCGGCAATAGCATTAAGGCAGGCTTCTTGCGAGCCAAAGACCCAAAAACAGGGCGATGATCGCGCCAATGACACTGGCCAGCGCATATCCGAATGCCGGCAGCGTGGCTCCGCGCTCCCACAGCGTCGCGAAATCGAGCGAAAAGGCGGAAAAAGTCGTGAAGCCGCCAAAGATGCCGGTGGCGACGAACAGCCTGACTTCGTTCGACCCGCCGCGGCGCGCCAGGGCGGCGATGAACAGGCCCATGGCAAAGGAGCCGACGATGTTGATGACCATCGTGCCCCAGGGGTAGTTGGGGCCGACAAGACGCAGCGCGCCCATGTTGGTGAGATGGCGGATGCCGGCGCCGATGCCGCCGCCGACGACCACGAGAAGCAGATTGAACATCATCGTCTACTGCCCGTGTCGAGGCCGTGGCGTCAATCCCTTCGCAATCACCATTCAGGCACCGTCCAGTCTGGATACTTCTTCTTGAATTCGACGTAGAGGGCATCGACCTCGGCCTTTCTGACCGGGCGTACCTGTTCGTAGAGATAGCCGGCGACACCGCCTGACAATCGGTACTGCGCAATGCGCCTGTACGCGGCACCGATACCCTTGCCTTCAAGAATATACTGGTTCGGGAGCGTGACGCAGATCTGCGCGCCCGGTTGCAGATGAGTAACCGGCCGGTCGGTCACGACAACATATCTGGATTTCAACGCGTCCGGTCGGAACCGATCACGACTGTCCACCTGGCAAATCCATCCGACATGGGTAACAAGATCCCGTTTCATGCCGAACAACAGGGCGTCGCTCATCACAGGACCCGACGCAAATACCGAAAAGCGGTCCTTCGGTTCCATCCTGTCGACGAGGTCATCGATCAGGCGGCTGTATTCGGGGAGATTGTCAAGGTGAAGGGGAAGCGTGGCTTCCCTGGCGAAGACGAAGCCAACCGGGGACAACAACTGACGGCCGGCTGGAAAAAACGTGCCCAAAAAAGCAAATCCGGCAACAGCGGCCATGGCGACGGTCGGCCATCGTGATTTCAGTCCCGGCACGGAGACGATCGAAACGATTGCCTGGGCATAGGCGGGAAAGAGCCAAAGAAAAATCGGCAAGGAATGATGACGTTCCGGGTCCTGCGTCCGGATGAAAGCCAAGAAGGTAAGCACCGAGGCCATGGCACAGAAGACGGCAAATCTGTTGCGGCGCACAACCGAGATGTAGAGGCCCACCACAATCAACGCCCAGTTCAGATAGCTGAGCCGGGATCCGACGTCACCGAGCTGGGTGACAAAGGTCGTCTTGTATCCGCTGTAAAGGTCGGCGTAGCTGGTTTGCAGAATCTTGGCAATTAGCGGCAGCTGGAAGTTCAACGCCGTCGCGGCAATAAGGAAAATCGCGCACGCGCCGCCCAGAGCCGCGTTGCGGAAGGCCGGCAAATCCCGCTCCCTTGCGATCTGCAGCAAACCCAGGAATGCCGCGGAAACGGTGATCCCTATGTCCGCATAGGCGTACCAGCGGCGCAGCATGAACGCCAACCACAGGCAGGCGCCGACGGCTATTCCACTCACCACCGGTTCGCGGGTCAGGAATTTGGATTTCCAGAAAAAATAGGTTGCCGCGGTCAGGGCGAGACAGCCGGCAATGTCAGGCATTCCCCGAAGCGTCGGCGCCCAGAACGGCGTGTACAGGAAGGCCGCGATCCAGACGGCGATCCAGCTACGGGACGGTATCTCGGAGACCGCCTCCTGATAGCTTATTCTGCCTATCAAAAGAACCGCTGGAACCAGGTAGACCGCGACTATTCCGGTAACGAAGGAAAGCCTTGAACCGCCAAAAACAAGGTGAAACGGCATCAGCGGCACCAGGATCGCCACGCCGTAATCTTCCGTGGCGATAGAGGTGCCCAATTGGCTCAGCCATTCGAAAGGGCTTTCGACCAGAAGTGCGCCCTGCTGGTTGAACATGTTGAAATAGGCCGCGAAGTCCCAATAATAGACGGACTCTTCGAGACTTATGTACGCGGCGCTCACAGCAGCGCCAAGTAACACGGCGCAGATGTAAGCCCCCCAGAATCCGAAGATTTTTTTCCCGATCACTTGAAGCCGCCAAGAATGGAAGAGACGGGGTCCGCCTAAGTCTTATTTAAGCTATTTCTAATACACTCGAATGCCGTTTCCGCGATCGGGATTTGCCAATTCGTATCACGAATTATTGATGACTTGATAAAGATGTATACTTGAACGCATGGACGTCGCAAGCGTCGACGACACACAGAAATACCGCCGAAGGGACCGCTTCTTCCAAGCAGCCGTTCGATATATTATTCATATGTGATATACAGAAGCCGTGCGCGAGAAGTCGGCAAAAGATAATGCATCGCACCCTGACGCTGCCAGCAGAGCCGGCAGCGTCGACGTTTTCAGGTCAGGTGGTTTCGATCTTCTTCGGCTTGGTCGAGCCGATCATCTTCCAGTTCTTGTAGAACATCGAATTGATGCGCTCGACGCTGACCGAGACAACCGCGAGCATGCCGGCAATGAGTCTCGGGAACGGGGACGGCCTGATGATGTCCATGAACACGCAGTAGCGGCGGCCGTCATATTCGTTGACCGAACGGTGCAGCAGCGTGTCGTCGAAGATGAACTGCGGATTGTCGTACCAGTAGTTCTTGACGTTGCCGCATTCGACGAAGATTTCCGCCTTCACCGGGATCAGATTGTAGAGGATGCGAAGGCTGAGGCGCAGCGGGCCGAAGTGCCAGGAGGTCGATTCGCGCTTGCTGAAGACCGAAACGGCGATGGTCTTGATGTATTTGAAATCCTTGTTGAACTCGGCGACGTTGTCGATCCGGTGTTTGCCGTACCACTGGTAGACATACATGCCACGCCGGCCGGCGCCGAAATTGGCATCGATATCGGCGATGATCTCATCCTTGCGCGCCTTGAAGATGTCCAGGACCTCATTGACCTCGCGCTGATAATCCTCCGGAAACTGCTCCAGCTTCCACACACCGGGATTGCGGTAGCAGAGCAGATCGACCAGCAGGTTGAACGGCGACAAGAGCCAGGTGAACAGGCCGTTGCCTAGGAAGTAGCCTGAGAACAGCGCCAGATCCTTCCTGTCGTTGCGCAGCACGTCGATCAGGCCGCAGACGATGAAGATCGTCGTCAGAATGGGGATGAAGTAGAAGCCAAGGGCGAGAAGCGGGATGGCGATGGCGAATTTGCGAAGGGTTTTGCGAAGGTTTTTTGTCATTTTTCCACGCGCGGAGCGCGATCCTGTTGCGAATGAGTGTGCCAAATCTCGGCAACGACCACCGCCCGGCCGTGCGCCTTGATAAGGTTTTTTGGGTCGCCGCACAACGCCACGACATCGTGGCCTGGCAGTTGCCTGGTGGAATTTGCCAGACTTCGGTCAATGCATCGCTGGGGTCAATGCACCGCTGGCAAGCCGAGCTCGTTCCATTTCTCCCTGGCCACGGGATCGCCGACCAGGAACTCAAAGCCGATGACGCTTTCGCCGTCCCGCGCGAGCTGGCATTTGAACTTCAGACCATACCAGTTTTTGCGACTGCGGAAAGCCGCGCCGTCCGCGGTGATCGTGGTGCCGCCGATCTTCTCCTCAGCTGTCGCATAAGGCACGACGCGTTCCGGCTGAAAGTCCACGCGCCATCGCCGGATCTGGTCCATGGCCTCGAGATTGCACAATTGCACCATGCGTTCGTCGGAAGCGAAGGTCGCGAGATCGGCGCGCGCCTGCCGGCTGCGCGGATCGGCGAGCGTCTTGGCCGACAGCATTTCGGTCGGCCGAATCATGGTCGGCGCGGTGGGCGATATAGATCGAGGAGTGGTTGATGGTGTTGTTGGTGTTGGTACGGACGCTTGCGCCTCGGGCGCTGAAGGCGGTGCTGGCGCCGGCGGCGGCCTTGTCGAGGCCTCGAACTGCTGGGGTGTCAGAATGTCGACCGACACCCCTTCCTCGTCCAGCCGCTTCGGCCGCTTTGGCAGCGGCATGAGCGCCAGCATCGCGGCCAGCAGTGCGTGGAGAGCAACCGAGGTTGAGATACCCCATGGCGGGGCCTCGCTTCGAAGCGTGACGACCACCGGGCCACGCAAATCCGCTATTCCCGTTCCTTGCGCAGCTTCGCCCAATAGTCGAGCCGCTTCCTGATGTCGCGCTCGAAACCACGCTCAGGCGGATCGTAGAAGGTCTGGCGGCCCATCTTCTCCGGAAAATAGTCCTGGCCCGAAAATGCGTCGGGCTCATCATGATCGTAGCGATAGCCCGCGCCGTAGTCCTCTTCCTTCATCAGCTTGGTCGGCGCATTGAGGATATGCTTCGGCGGCAGCAGCGAGCCATGCTGCTTGGCTGCCTGCGTCGCCGCCTTGAAGGCCGTGTAGACGGCATTGGATTTGGGCGCGGTGGCGAGATAGACGGTGGCCTCGGCAAAGGCGAGCTCGCCTTCCGGAGAGCCCAGATAGTCGTAGGCGTCCTTGGCGGCATTGGCGACGACCAGCGCCTGCGGATCGGCTAGGCCGATGTCTTCCATCGCCATGCGCACCAGCCGGCGGCCAAGATAGAGCGGATCCTCGCCGGCGTCGAACATGCGCGCGAGATAGTAGAGTGCCGCGTCGGGATCGGAACCGCGCACCGATTTGTGCAGCGCCGAGATCAGATTGTAGTGGCCGTCCTGGCCCTTGTCGTAGATCGGCGCACGGCGTTGGACGATACGCTGCAGCCCTTCGGGATCAAAGACCTCACCGGGCTTGGCGGCGCGCCAGACTTCCTCGGCCAGCGTCAGCGATGCGCGGCCGTCGCCATCGCTCATGCGGATCAGCATGGCGCGGGCCTCGTCATCGAGCGGCAGCGCCCTGCCCTCCGTCTCCTCAGCCCGCACCATCAGCTTGGCGATGCTCTCCTCGCCGAGCGAATGGAAAACCATGACGCGCGCGCGCGACAACAGAGCCGCGTTGAGCTCGAAGGACGGGTTTTCCGTCGTGGCGCCGACCAGGACGACCGTCCCGTCCTCCATGACAGGGAGAAAGGAATCCTGCTGGGCGCGGTTGAAGCGATGGATCTCGTCGACGAACAGCAAGGTCTGGCGGCCGTTGGCGCGGCGCAGCTTGGCCGTCTCGAACACTTTCTTCAGGTCGGCAACGCCGGAAAACACCGCCGAAATCTGCTCGAAGGCAAGGCTGGTCTCGCCGGCGAGCAGCCTTGCCACCGTGGTCTTGCCGGTGCCCGGCGGCCCCCAGAAAATCATCGAGCCGAGTGAGCCCGAGCCGATCAGCCGGGTCAGCGCGCCATCGGGGCCGGTCAGATGCTCCTGGCCGACGACCTCGCCAAGATTTCTCGGCCGCAGCCTGTCGGCCAGCGGCCGACCGAGCGGCGCCTTTTCCGGTTCATCGACACTGAACAGATCGGCCATGTACTTCTTTTGGTTTGGAGCGCGATCCCTTCAGATCGAACTCAGTAACGCAGCACCTGGCGCAGTATCTGCCCGCCGCGCTCGACGGTAAAGCGCCACCAGCGCGTATCCTGCTGGGCTACCTGCGCCAGGGTCGCGGCGGTATCGATGGTGGTGCCGTTGACCTCGCGCACGATGTCGCCCGGCATGAAGCCGAAATCGGCGGCCGGCGAGTCGCGGTTGATGTCGATCACCGTCACGCCCTTGAGGTCGGTGCGCAGGCCAAGCTTCTGGGCAAGCCGCGGCGACAGTTCCGCGACCTTGGCGCCCGAGAACGGGCTGCGGCCATGCAGCGTCACTTCCGAGGCTTTCGCACCTTCCGGCGCGCGCTCCAGCGCGATGTCCATGGCTGCTTGCTGGCCCTTGGTCAGGATCGCGAAATTCGCCTTTGTGCCGATCGACAGCGTCGCCATGCGATAGTCCAGCGCCTCGATGCTCTCGACCGGCTTGCCGTTGATCTGCAGCACGACATCGCCAGCCTTCAGCCCGGCCTTGCCGGCTGGCCCAGTAGCATCGACCGAAGACACCAGCGCACCGGTCGGCTTTTCCATGCCGAGCGATTCGGCGATCTGCGGCGTCACCGCCTCGAACTCGGCGCCGATATAGGGCCGTTCGAAGAAATCGAGGCCGGCCTTGGCCGCATCGGCGAAAGCCCGCACCATGTTGGCCGGGATGGCGAAACCGATGCCGATCGAGCCGCCGCTGCGGCTGTAGATGGCGGTGTTGATGCCGACCAGCTGGCCGCCCATGTTGATCAGCGCGCCGCCGGAATTGCCGGGATTGATGGCCGCGTCGGTCTGGATGAAATAGCCCGAATCCGAGACGCCGATATGGCTGCGGGCAAGTGCCGAAACAATGCCGCTGGTGGTGGTCTGGCCGACGCCGAAGGGATTGCCGATGGCCAGCACCAGGTCGCCGACCTCCAGCGCGTCGGAATCGCCAATGGCGATGACCGGGAACGGCTTGTCGGATTCGATCTTGAGCACGGCTAAATCCAGCGTCTCGTCCTTCAGCATCACCTTGCTGGTGAATTCGCGCCCGTCGGCGGTCGCCACCTTGACCTCGTCGGCATCCTTGATGACGTGAAAATTGGTGACGATGACGCCGCTCGGATCGACAAGCACACCTGAGCCCAGCGAGGATTGGGCGCGCGGCTGCGCACGGCCGAAAAACTCCTCGAAGAACGGATCGCCTTCAAAAGGAGATGTGACCTTGGCCGTCTGCGAGGCATAGACATTGACCACGGCCGGCGCCGTCTGCTTGACCAGCGGCGCGAACGAAAGCTGTACCTCCTCACGGCCGAACGGCACGCGCTTGTCAGGCCCCGAGGTGGCATTCTCGCCTTCGACACCGTGCAGCAGGTCGGTCAGCACGTCCGACAGGCCCGGATCGGCGGGTTTTGCCGCGTCTTCGGCGAACGCCTGCCGGACTGCCGGTGCGGCTGCGAACACCATGAAGGCGCAGAGCAAAACAAGGGACAGTCTTTTGGCGCGCATTCGCGAATCCTCCAAAGCAAGTTCGGGCGCATTGTCCCGACGATTGTGCAAAATGAAAGGCTAAGCCGCTGAAATCCGATTATTTTCGCGCCGGCAGATCATTTTGGGCACGCTTTGACGCGCGTAGAACATGAAAAAGGGGCCCGCAGGCCCCTTCAATTCATTCCGGAAAGACGGAGCCTTATGCGGCCGCGGCTTCCGCGTCGGTGCCTTCGGCTTCGAGGCGGGCGCGGTCGCCAGCGCCCTTGGCCGAGGTGTCGCGATCGACGAACTCAATGACGGCCATCGCGGCGTTGTCGCCGTGACGGAAGCCGGCTTTCATGATGCGCAGATAACCGCCGTTGCGGTTGGCGTAGCGCGGGGCGATGGTGTCGAACAGGCGCTTAACGACGCCTTCATTGCCGATCTGCGCGATCACCTGGCGGCGGGCGTGCAGGTCGCCGCGCTTGCCGAGCGTTACCAGCTTCTCGACGATCGGACGCAGGTCCTTCGCCTTCGGCAGGGTGGTGACGATCTGCTCGTGCTCGAGCAGCGACACGGCGAGGTTGGCGAACATCGACTTGCGATGGCTAATGCTTCGGGCGAAGCGACGGCCTTTGAAACCGTGGCGCATGGCTCTTTTCCTTCTTCAGTTGTTCAAGAGGCCAAGGCCTCTGATGGTTTTCCGCATGACCGTCGGATCGAGCGGCTCACGCCGCCGATCCTTGGAATTCATGCTCAATATTGGTCTTCGTAACGCTTGGCGAGGTCTTCGATGTTTTCCGGCGGCCAGTCCGGCACTTCCATGCCGAGGTGCAGGCCCATTGCCGCCAGCACTTCCTTGATCTCGTTCAGCGACTTGCGGCCGAAGTTCGGGGTGCGCAGCATCTCGGCTTCGGTCTTCTGGATGAGATCGCCGATGTAGACGATGTTGTCGTTCTTCAGGCAGTTGGCCGAACGCACCGAAAGCTCGAGCTCGTCGACCTTCTTGAGCAGCGCCGGGTTGAAGGCGAGCTCGGTGACGGCTTCGGCGGCGACTTCCTTCTGCGGCTCGTCGAAGTTGACGAACAGGCCAAGCTGGTCCTGCAGGATGCGGGCGGCGAAAGCCACCGCGTCCTCGCCCGAGATCGAACCGTCGGTCTCGATGGTCATGGTCAGCTTGTCATAGTCGAGAACCTGGCCCTCGCGGGTGTTCTCGACCTTGTAGGAGACCTTCTTGACCGGCGAATAGAGGCTGTCGACCGGGATCAGGCCGATCGGCGCGTCCTCGGCGCGGTTGCGCTCTGCCGGCACGTAGCCCTTGCCGGTGTCGACGGTAAATTCCATGCGGATTTCAGCGCCTTCGTCCAGCGTGCAGATGACGTGGTCGGGATTGAGGATCTCGACATCGCCAACCGTCTGGATGTCGCCGGCGAGAACCGCACCCGGTCCCTGCTTGCGCACAACCATGCGCTTGGGGCCGTCGCCTTCCATGCGGATGGCGATTTCCTTGATGTTCAAGACGATGTCGGTCACGTCCTCGCGCACACCGGCGATGGACGAGAATTCATGCAGAACGCCGTCGATCTGCACGGCGGTCACAGCCGCACCGCGCAGCGAAGACAGAAGCACGCGGCGCAGCGCGTTGCCCAGCGTGAGGCCAAAGCCACGCTCAAGCGGCTCGGCGACCAGCGTGGTCAGCGTCTTCTTCTTCGACGAGAACTCGATCTTGTTCGGCTTGATCAGTTCCTGCCAATTTTTCTGGATCATGATGCTTTCCTTCCGTTGACCCGCCACCATCCAATCGTGGCGGGCGACCTGGAATACCGCGGAGGAACGCCCCTGTGGGCGTTCGCGCGGCGTTCGGTAATTTCTTAGACGCGGCGCTTCTTGCGCGGGCGGCAGCCATTGTGCGGGATCGGCGTCACATCACGGATCGAGGTGATGGTGAAGCCGGCCGCCTGCAGGGCGCGCAGCGCCGATTCACGACCGGAGCCAGGTCCGCAGACCTCGACTTCGAGCATGCGCATGCCGTGTTCCTGGGCCTTCTTGGCGACGTCCTCGGCAGCCATCTGGGCGGCGAACGGGGTCGACTTGCGCGAACCCTTGAAGCCCTGGGCACCGGCCGACGACCAGGCAATCGAATTGCCCTGCGCGTCGGTGATGGTGATCATCGTGTTGTTGAAGGTCGAATTGACGTGGGCAACGCCCGACGAGATATTCTTGCGTTCGCGACGGCGAACACGTGCGGCTTCCTTGGCCATGGTATTCCTTTCAGTTGATCTCTACACCGCCGTAATGCCAGCGGCTCCACCTTCGTAAGGGAGTGGGGGAATAGGGCAGTAAGGGAGTAGGGAGAAATGCGACCCGACTGGCGGGCATTCCCTACTGCCTTACTCCCCTACTCCCTTATTCACCCAAATTACTTCTTCTTGCCGGCGATCGACTTGGCCGGGCCCTTGCGGGTGCGTGCATTGGTGTGCGTGCGCTGGCCGCGGACCGGCAGCGAGCGACGGTGACGCAGGCCGCGGTAGCAGCCGAGGTCCATGAGACGCTTGATGTTCATCGACACTTCGCGACGCAGGTCGCCTTCGACCTGGTAGTCACGGTCGATGGTCTCGCGGATCTGCAAGACTTCCGCGTCGGTCAGCTGGTTGACGCGGCGCTCGGCCGGGATGCCGACCTTGTCGACGATCTCCTGGGCGAACTTCTTGCCAATGCCGTGAATGTACTGAAGCGCGATGACGACGCGCTTGTTGGTCGGAATGTTGACGCCGGCTATACGAGCCATGTTCTTTCCTTCTCCATGTGGGCCGGCCAACCTTTAAAACAAGGTAGTCCCGGCGCTGTCAAAGTTGCCCCGCGTCCGGTGGAGGCCGGCCCTTGCGGGAGTTTCCAGTTCAAAGCGACTGCCTTGCCCTTGCGGACAAGCAAAGTTCGCACCTGATAGGAAGACGGGCCGCCATACCGCAGCGAGCCGCTCCCGTCAAGCCTAATCTTTAGATTCCGTTACCGCGCCTTGGCGGCGGCCGCGAGCACGGCTTCGATCTCGGCGGTCACCGCGTCGATGCTGGCCATGCCGTCGACCGTCTTAAGCTTGCCCTTGGCGTAATAATAGCCGGTCAGCGGAGCGGTCTTCTTGTAGTACTCGCGCAGGCGCTCCTCGAACACCGCCGGATTGTCGTCCTTGCGCACCGGCTGCCCGGCGGCCTTGGCGTCCTCGGCGCGCTTGACGATGCGGCCGACCAGGGCCCTGTCGTCGACGACCAGTTCGATGACCGTGTCGAGGCCGATGCCACGCTCAGAAAGCATCGATTCAACCGCATCGGCCTGCACCAGTGTGCGCGGGTAGCCGTCGAGGATGAATCCCTTGGCGCAGTCGGCTTGGTCGATCCGCTCGGCGACGATGGCATTGACGATGGCGTCGGACACCAGTTCACCGGCATCCATCACCGCCTTGGCACGCTTGCCGACTTCGGAACCGGCCTGAACGGCGGCACGCAGCATGTCTCCCGTCGAGAGTTGGGGTATGCCGTGTTTTTCTACCAGTCTTTGTGCTTGTGTCCCCTTGCCCGCCCCTGGCGGCCCAAGCAAAATCAACCTCATCTGGCTTTCTTCCCCCCGCGCAGCTTCGACTTCTTGATCAGGCCTTCATACTGGTGCGCGATCAGGTGGCCCTGAATCTGCGCAACCGTATCGAGCGTGACACTGACCACGATCAGAAGCGATGTGCCACCAAGGTAGAATGGTACGCCAGTCGCCGAGATCAGGAACTCCGGCAGCAGGCACACCAGCACCAGATAGATGGCGCCGACGACGGTGATGCGGGTGAGAACGTAATCGATGTAATCGGCGGTGCGCTCGCCCGGGCGATAGCCCGGGATGAAGCCCGAATGCTTCTTGAGCTGGTCGGCGGTGTCCTTCGGGTTGAAGACAATCGCTGTGTAGAAGAAGGCGAAGAACACGATCATCGCCGCGTAGAACGCCATGTAGAGCGGCTGGCCATGGCCGAGCGAGGCCAGGATGGTGCTCGCCCAGGCGGGCATGTTGGTGGTCTGCGAGAAGCCGGCGATGGTGGCCGGCAGCAGGAGCAGCGACGAGGCGAAGATCGGCGGGATGACGCCCGACGTATTGAGCTTCAGCGGCAGATGCGAGGTGTCGCCCTGGAACATGCGATTGCCGACCTGGCGCTTCGGATACTGGATCAGCAGGCGGCGCTGGGCGCGTTCGAAGAACACGATGAGCGCGATGACGACGATGGCCAGGACGATGATCGCCAGGATCAGGCCGGTCGACAGGGCGCCGGTGCGACCAAGTTCCAGCGTGCCGGAAATGGCATGCGGCAAGCCGGCGACGATGCCGGAGAAGATGATCAGCGAAATGCCGTTGCCTATGCCGCGCGCGGTAATCTGCTCGCCGAGCCACATCAGGAACATGGTGCCGCCGACCAGCGTGACGACGGTCGAAACGCGGAAGAACATGCCGGGATCGCTGACGATGCCGTTGCCGTTCTCCAGCCCCACCGAAATGCCATAGGCCTGTACCAGTGCCAGAAGCACGGTGCCGTAGCGCGTGTACTGGTTGATGACCTTGCGGCCCTGTTCGCCTTCCTTCTTCAGCGCTTCCAGCGACGGAATGACCGAGGTCATCAGCTGCATGATGATGGAGGCGGAGATGTAAGGCATGATGCCGAGCGCGAAGATCGCCATGCGCTGCACGGCGCCGCCGGCGAACATGTTGAACATGCCGAGCACGCCCTTGCTCTGCGAGGAGAAGGCTTGGGCGAAGGCGTCGGGATTGATTCCGGGCAGCGGGATATAGGTGCCGAGGCGGTAGACGAGCAACGCGCCAATGGTGAACCAGATGCGTTTCTTCAGGTCCTCCGCCTTGGCGAAGGCCGAGAAATTCAGATTCGAGGCTAGTTGTTCAGCAGCCGAAGCCATGCCTGATTCTCCGCTTGGTAACGCTTGATGGCCCGTGAGGTCAGGCGGTGCGTTTCACCGAAGCTCACGAGATAAGCTCCGGGCTCTAAACATGCAAGCGGCCGCGTTGACGCGGCCGCTTAATTGAGCAGATCAAAGCGCAATCGTGAGCAAAAACGGGATCCCACTCTTGCCGATCGCGCTTCAAATTGCCGTTACTCGGCAGCTGCCTTTTCCGGCAACTTGACCGAGCCGCCGGCCTTTTCGATCTTCTCGATCGCCGCCTTGGAAGCACCGGCGACGTCGAAGGCAAGCTTGGCCTTGAGTTCGCCATCGGACAGCACGCGCACGCCATCCTTGACGCGGCGGATGACGCCGCGCGGCGACGAGCGCCTCGGCCGTCACGGTTGCCTTGGCGTCGAGCTTCTTGGCATCGACGGCTTCCTGGATGCGGGCCAGCGACACGACGACGAAGCTCTTGGCGAAGATGTTGTTGAAGCCACGCTTCGGCAGGCGCCGGTAGAGCGGCATCTGGCCACCCTCGAAGCCGTTGATGGCGACGCCGGAGCGCGCCTTCTGACCCTTGACGCCGCGACCGGCGGTCTTGCCCGAGCCGGAACCGATGCCGCGGCCGAGACGCTTCTTGGAATGCGTCGCGCCGTCCTTGTCACGCAGATCGTTGAGTTTCATCTGAGTTCTCCTGCGCTTTGGCTCAGCCCTCGTCCACGACGCGGACGAGATGCTGAACGGCGGCGATCATGCCGCGCACGGAAGGCGTATCTTCCAGGGTGCGCTGCTTGTGCATCTTGTTGAGGCCGAGGCCGACCAGCGTCGCGCGCTGTTCCTTCGGGCGGCGGATCGGCGAACCGATCTGCTCAACGGTGATGGTCTTGGTTGCTTTCTTGGCCATGGTCAAAATCCCTGGTCAGATCGACTATTCTTCAGCCGCAACGGCGGTGCCGCGGCGGGCCTGAAGGGTCGAATACTTGATGCCGCGAGCGGCAGCCACATCCTTGGGATGCATCTGGCTCTTCAGCGCGTCGAACGTGGCGCGAACCATGTTGTAAGGGTTCGACGAACCCATCGACTTGGCGACCACGTCATGCATGCCGAGCGTCTCGAAAACGGCGCGCATCGGGCCGCCGGCGATGATGCCGGTACCCTGCTTGGCGGCGCGCAGCAGAACGCGTCCGGCGCCCCAGCGTCCCTCGACGTCGTGATGCAGCGTACGGCCCGAGCGCAGCGGCACGAAGATCATGTCGCGCTTGGCCGATTCAGTTGCCTTGCGGATGGCTTCCGGCACTTCGCGTGCCTTGCCATGACCGAAGCCGACGCGGCCCTTCTGGTCGCCGACGACGACGAGTGCGGCGAAGCCGAAGCGACGGCCACCCTTGACGACCTTGGCGACGCGATTGATGTGGACCAGCTTGTCCACCATGCCGTCGTCGCGCTCTTCGCGCTCACGCTCGCGGCCGCGGCCGCCTTCCCTACGTTCCTGTGCCATATCCTGTTCCTTGTTTTTTTCCGGAAGCACGGTTGATGATACGATCCGGCGCCTCTGTGGGTCACCGGGGGCGAAATTAGAAGCTCAGACCGCCTTCGCGGGCAGCTTCAGCCAGCGCCTTGACGCGGCCGTGATAGATGTACGGGCCACGGTCGAAGACGACTTCCTTGACGCCGGCCTTGGTGGCGCGCTCGGCGATCAGCTTGCCGATCGCGGCGGCGGCGGCCGTGTCGGCGCCGGTCTTGAGCGAACCCTTGAGGTCCTTCTCGAGCGTCGAAGCGGCAGCGATGGTGTGGCCCTTGGCGTCGTCGATCACCTGGACATAGATGTTTTTCGAGGTGCGGTGAACCGACAGGCGCGGACGCTCGCCGGCGACCTTCCTGATCTGGCGGCGAACGCGCTGCGCACGGCGCTGCGTGGATTCCTTGGTACCCATGATGGTCTTCCTTGCCTTCAAAAAACGGGGGCCGCCATATGCGGTAGGCGAAGCGCCTCCCGCGACCGCTCCCCGCGGCGTTACACTTACTTCTTCTTGCCTTCCTTGCGGACGATCTTCTCGCCAGCGTAGCGGACGCCCTTGCCCTTGTAGGGCTCCGGACCGCGATATTCGCGGATCTCGGCGGCGACCTGGCCGACCTGCTGCTTGTCGATGCCGGTCACGGTGATTTCCGTCGGCTTCGGCACAGCGATGGTGACACCGGCCGGCGTCTCATAGACGACGTCATGGCTGAAGCCAAGAGCCAGCTGCAGGTTCTTGCCCTGCATGGCGGCGCGATAGCCGACGCCGGTGATCTCGAGCTTCTTCTCGAAGCCGTCCTTGACGCCCTGCAGAATGTTGACGATCTGCGTGCGCGACATGCCCCACTTGGAGCGGGCGGTCTTGGTCTGGTCGCGCGGCTGGACAGCGATCTCGCTGCCTTCCATCTTGACCAGGACTTCGTCGTTCACCACGAACTTCAGCTCGCCCTTGGGGCCCTTCGCCGTCACGGTCTGGCCGTTGACGGTCGCGGTCACGCCCTGAGGCAGCGAAACGGGTTTCTTTCCAATACGAGACATTTTGTTGTCCTCGTCACTTCTCTTGTTTCAGGTCTCTGTCTTCGGAACGATCCGAAGACCGGATTCCAATTTGCGGTCAGCTGCCAGATCAGAAGATCTGGCAGAGGATCTCGCCGCCGACGTTCTGTTCGCGGGCTTCGTGATCGGCCATCACGCCCTTCGGCGTCGAAAGGATGGCGATGCCGAGGCCGTTGGCGACGTGCGGGATCGACTTGGCCGAGACGTAAACGCGGCGGCCCGGCTTCGAGACGCGGGCGATTTCGCGCACGACCGGCGCACCGTCGAAATACTTCAGCTCGATTTCGATCTCGGACTTACCGTTGTCGAAGTCGGTCTGGCTGTAGTCGCGGATATAGCCTTCAGCCTTCAGCACGTCGAGGACGCGGGTGCGCAGACGCGAGGCCGGCGTCGAGACACTCGACTTCTTGCGGCCGTAGGCGTTGCGGATGCGGGTCAGCATATCGCCGAGAGGATCGCTCAATGACATGTTATGTCCTCCTTACCAGCTCGACTTGACCAGGCCCGGGATCTGGCCGTTGTTGCCGAGATCACGAAGCGCGATGCGCGATACTTTGAGCTTGCGATAGTAGGCACGCGGACGGCCGGTGACTTCGCAGCGGTTGCGGATGCGGATCTTGGCCGAGTTGCGCGGCAGGGCAGCAAGCTTGAGCTGAGCGCGGAAGCGCTCTTCCATCGGCTTGGACTGATCCATGATGATCGCCTTCAGGGCAGCGCGCTTGGGACCGTACTGGTCGGCAAGCTTGCGGCGCCTGTTGTTCTTCTCGACTGAGCTGGTCTTTGCCATTTCAGATTTTTCCTTTTCTCGCTGCCGTTACTGGCGGAAGGGGAAGTTGAAAGCCTTGAGCAATGCCCGGGCTTCGTCGTCCGTCTTCGCAGTCGTACAAACGATGACGTCCATGCCCCAGATCTGATCAACCTTGTCGTAGTTGATCTCCGGGAACACGATATGCTCCTTGATGCCCATGGCGTAGTTGCCACGGCCATCGAAGCTCTTGGGGTTCAGTCCGCGGAAGTCGCGGACGCGCGGCAGCGCGATGTTCACGAGGCGGTCGAGGAACTCGTACATGCGTTCCTTGCGCAGCGTGACCTTGGCGCCGATCGGCATGTTCTCGCGGACCTTGAAGCCGGCGATCGAATTGCGGGCGCGGGTGACGACGGCCTTCTGGCCGGCGATCAGCGCCAGGTCTTCGGCCGCAACCGAAGGCTTCTTCGAATCGGCGGTCGCTTCGCCGACACCCATGTTCAGCACGATCTTGTCGAGGCGCGGAACCTGCATGTCGTTGTCGTAGCCGAACTGCTCCTGCAGCGCCTTGCGGATGGTCTCGTTGTAGACCTGCTTCAGACGCGGCGTGTTGGTGGCAGTCGCCTGCTTGCTTTGAGCCTTAGCCATTGATGACTTCTCCCGAGCGCTTGGCGACGCGCACCTTCTTGCCGTCCTTCTGGAAGATGAAACCGACGCGGGTCGGCTTGCCATCCTTGGGGTCGGCGAGCGCGATGTTCGACAGCTGGATCGGCGCTTCCTTGGTAATGATCCCGCCCTCTTGGGACTGGGTCTGCTTCTGGTGACGACGGATCATGTTGACGCCGCGCACCAGCGCGGTGTCATCCTTCGGCTGAACCGAGAGGACTTCGCCCGAACGGCCCTTGTCCTTGCCGGCCAGCACGACGACCTTGTCGCCTTTTCTAATCTTTTGCATTGGTCCGGCTCCTTACAGCACTTCAGGCGCGAGCGAGATGATCTTCATGTGGTTCTTGGCGCGGAGTTCGCGCGGAACCGGTCCGAAGATACGCGTGCCGATCGGCTCTTTCTTGTTGTCGACGAGAACGGCCGCGTTCTTGTCGAAACGGATCACGCTGCCGTCCGGGCGGCGGATGTCCTTGGCCGTGCGAACCACGACCGCCTTCATCACATCGCCCTTCTTAACGCGGCCGCGCGGAATGGCTTCCTTGATGGACACCACGATGATGTCGCCCACGGAAGCGTATTTCCGCTTCGAGCCGCCCAGCACCTTGATGCACATGACACGACGCGCGCCGGAATTATCCGCCACGTCGAGGTTTGTTTGCATCTGAATCATGACTGGCCGCCTTCTTCTTTTCTAACGGGACGGGCTCGAAGCCCCTCCCCGGTCTGTCCAAAATTCGTTGTTTACGCCCGGAGGTCAGGCTTGGTCCGAAGACACGACGATCCAGCGCTTGTCCTTGGAAATCGGCTTCGATTCCTGGATGAACACCTGATCGCCAACCTTGTGGGCGTTGTTCTCGTCGTGCGCCTTGTACTTCTTGGTCATGCGCACGGTCTTCTTCATCACGGGATGCGTGAAGCGCCGTTCGACCTTGACGACAACCGTCTTCTCGTTCTTGTCGCTGACGACGGTGCCCTGCAGAATGCGCTTTGGCATGGTTTTCGTCCTTAAGCCTTCTTGGCCGCGGACTTTTCCGCAGCGATGGTCTTGATACGCGCAATGTCCTTACGGACCTGCCTCACGCGCGCGGTCTTCTCGAGCTGGCCGGTGGCCTTCTGGAAGCGCAGGTTGAACTGCTCCTTCTTCAGGCTGGCCAAATCGTCGGTCAGCTGGTCCTGGGTCTTGGTCCGGATGTCTTCGGCTTTCATGATCAGCCCGTCCTTATTCTGCGATGCGCTGTACGAAGCGCGTCCTGACCGAGAGCTTGGCCGCGCCGAGACGCAGCGCCTCACGGGCGGTTTCTTCACTGACGCCGTCGATCTCGAACATGATGCGGCCCGGCTTGACGCGCGCCGCCCAGTAGTCGACGGCACCCTTGCCCTTGCCCATGCGGACTTCGGTCGGCTTCGACGTGACCGGCAGATCCGGGAAAATGCGGATCCAGACGCGGCCAGCACGCTTCATTTCACGAGTGATCGCGCGGCGGGCCGCCTCGATCTCACGCGCGGTGACGCGGTTCGGCTCAAGCGCCTTCAGCCCGAAACCACCGAAATCCAGGTTGGTGCCGCCCTTTGCGGTACCATGGATACGGCCCTTGAACTGCTTGCGGAACTTTGTGCGCTTTGGCTGCAGCATCGTTCTAACTCCAAATTCCTAAATGTCTCAGGCGTTTTCGCGACGACGACCGCGTTCGCGATCACCACCACCGCCATGCGCAGCATCACCCTCGGTCGCGCGACGTTCCGAAGCCATCGGATCGTGCTCGAGGATCTCGCCCTTGAATACCCAGACCTTGACGCCGCAGATGCCATACGCCGTATTCGCCTCGGCCGTGCCGTAGTCGACATCGGCGCGCAGCGTGTGCAGCGGCACGCGGCCTTCACGGTACCACTCCATGCGGGCGATTTCGGCGCCGCCGAGACGGCCCGAGCAGTTGATGCGGATGCCTTCGGCACCGAGGCGCATCGCCGACTGCACGGCGCGCTTCATGGCGCGGCGGAACGCGATACGGCGCTCGAGCTGCTGGGCGATCGACTGGGCGACCAGGGTCGCGTCGATTTCCGGCTTGCGCACTTCAACGATGTTGAGGTGCGTCTCGGACTTCGTCATCTCCATCAGCTTCTTGCGAAGCTTCTCGATGTCGGCGCCCTTCTTGCCGATGATCAGACCCGGGCGCGCGGCATGGATGGTAACGCGGCACTTCTTGTGCGGGCGCTCGATCACGACCTTGGAGATCGCGGCCTGCTTGAGTTCCTTCTCAAGATACTTGCGGATCTTGATGTCCTCATGCAGCAGCTTGCCGTACTCGCCGGTGTTCGCGAACCAGCGCGAATCCCAGGTGCGGTTGATGCCGAGGCGAAGACCGATCGGATTGACTTTCTGGCCCATTATGCGGCCTCCCCTTTTTCTTCGACTTCACGAACGACGATCGTGAGGTGCGAGAACGGCTTCTCGATACGGCTGGCGCGACCACGGCCACGAGCGTGGAACCGCTTCATGACGATCGACTTGCCGACATAGGCTTCCGCCACCACCAGCGCATCGACATCGAGGTCGTGGTTGTTTTCCGCGTTGGCGATCGCCGATTCCAGCGTCTTCTTGACCGTGCCGGAAATCCGCTTGGCCGAGAATTCGAGGTCGGAAAGCGCTGTCGCGACCTTCTTGCCGCGGATCAGCGCGGCAACGAGGTTCAGCTTCTGCGGGCTGATACGGATCGTGCGCAACACGGCGCGCGCTTCGTTGTCAGCAAGCCTGCGCGGAGCTTTGGCCTTGCCCATGATTATTTCCTCTTCGCCTTCTTATCCGCGCCGTGACCGTAATAAGTCCGCGTCGGAGCGAATTCACCGAACTTATGACCGACCATGTCCTCGTTCACCGAGACGGGAACATGCTTCTGGCCGTTGTAGACACCGAAGGTGAAGCCGACGAACTGCGGCAGGATGGTGGAGCGACGGCTCCACATCTTGATCACCTCATTGCGACCACCTTCACGAACCTTGTCCACCTTCTTGAGAAGGTAGCCGTCGATGAAGGGGCCTTTCCAAATAGAACGAGTCACTTGGCGTTACCTCTTCTTAGCTCTTGCGCTGATGGCGCGAGCGCAGGATGAACTTGTCGGTCGCCTTGTTGGACCGCGTCTTCTTGCCCTTGGTCGGCTTGCCCCACGGGCTGACCGGATGACGGCCACCGGAGGTGCGGCCTTCACCACCGCCGTGCGGATGGTCGACCGGGTTCATGGTCACGCCGCGATTGTGCGGGCGCTTGCCACGCCAAACCGTGCGGCCGGCCTTGCCGTCGTTGATGTTGCCGTGGTCGGGGTTCGACACGGCACCGACGGTGGCCATGCAGGAGCCGTGAACGACACGCTGCTCGCCCGAATTGAGGCGCAGGATCGCCATGCCCTGGTCGCGACCGACGAGCTGGGCGTAACCGCCGGCCGAACGGGCGACCTGGCCACCCTTGCCCGGCTTCAGCTCGATGTTGTGGACGATCGTGCCGACCGGCATCGATGCCAGCGGCATCGCATTGCCCGGCTTCACGTCGACCGCTTCGCCGGCCACGATCTTGTCGCCGGCGGCAAGGCGCTGCGGGGCGATGATGTAGGACAGCTCACCATCGTCGTACTTGATCAGCGCGATGAAGGCGGTGCGGTTCGGATCGTATTCAATGCGCTCGACCGTGCCGACGACGTCGAACTTGCGGCGCTTGAAGTCGATGATGCGGTACGAACGCTTGTGACCACCGCCGATGAAGCGGGCGGTGATGCGGCCGTAATTGTTGCGGCCGCCCGACTTGGTCAGGCCCTCGGTCAGACCCTTGACGGGCTTGCCCTTGTAGAGGCCCGAGCGGTCGACGATGACCAGCTGGCGGGTGCTCGGCGTTACCGGGTTGAATTTTTTCAGTGCCATTGTTCTGTCCTCGCGGCCTTGCTCAGAGACCCGTCGCGACGTCGATCGACTGGCCGTCGGCCAGCGTCACAATCGCCTTCTTGACGTCGCTCTGGCGGCCGATCGTGCCGCGGAAGCGCTTGATCTTGCCCTTGCGGACAAGCGTGTTCACGGCCATCACCTTGACGCCGAACAGCGCTTCGACGGCGGCCTTGATTTCCGGCTTCGACGCCTTCTTGGCGACGTTGAAGACGACCTGGTTCTGCTCGGAAGCCATGGTCGACTTTTCGGTGATCGCCGGGCTGACGATCACGTCGTAGTGACGAAGGTCGGTCATTTAAAGCGCTCCTCGAGAGCCTCGACGGCGGCCTTGGAAAGGACCAGCGTGCCGCGGCGCAGAATGTCGTAGACGTTGATGCCCTGGATGGGCAGCACGTCGATGTTGGGGATGTTGGTCGCGGCCAGCTTGAAGTTCTTGTCAAGCTCGGCACCACCAATCACCAGGGCGTTGCTCAGGCCCAGCGTCGCGAAATTCGCGATCAGCGCCTTGGTCTTGGCCTCGGTCAGCTTCAGCTCGTCGATAACGATGATCGACGCGCTCTTGGCCTTGGCCGAGAGAGCATGCTTCAAGCCGAGAGCACGCACCTTCTTCGGCAGGTCGTGCTCGTGGCTGCGAACGACCGGGCCGTGGGCCTTGCCGCCGCCGCGGAACTGCGGAGCGCGTGCCGAATGGTGACGGGCGCGGCCCGTACCCTTCTGCTTGTACATCTTGGCGCCGGTGCGCGCGATTTCGGCGCGGCCCTTGGCCTTGTGCGTGCCCTGCTGCTTCTTGGCGAGCTGCCAGCGCACGACGCGCTGCAGGATGTCCTCGCGCGGATCAAGGCCGAAAATCTCCTCGGAGAGTTTCACCTTGCCGGCGTCCTTGCCGCCAAGCGTTGTGATCTTGAGATCCATTATTCCGCTCCCTCTGTGGCCGGAGCCTCGTTCTTAACAGCGGCGCGGATCGCGGCGGGCTTCGGCGCATTGGCCGGCAGTGCCACCTTGGCCGCATCGCGGACCAGGATCCAGGCGCCCTTCGATCCGGGAACCGCTCCGCGGATCAGGATCAGGCCGCGGTCGGCATCGGTCGAGACGATCTCGACATTCTGCGTCGTCACGCGGGTATCGCCCATGTGGCCGGCCATCTTCTTGCCCTTGAACACCTTGCCGGGGTCCTGGCGCTGGCCGGTCGAACCGTGCGTACGGTGCGAGACCGAGTTACCGTGCGTCGCGCGGCCACCACCCATGTGGTGACGCTTGATGACGCCCTGGAAACCCTTGCCGATCGTCGTGCCCGTCACATCGACCTTCTGGCCGGCGACAAAGTGCTCGACGGTGATCTCGGCGCCGACATCGATCATGTTGTCGGCCGAGACGCGGAACTCGGCAACCTTCGCCTTCGGCTCGACGGAAGCGGTCGCGAAATGGCCGCGCATCGCCTTCGACGTGTTCTTCACCTTGGCGAGGCCAACGCCGAGCTGAACGGCGGTGTAGCCATTCTTCTCCTGCGTGCGCTGCGCCACGACCTGGCAGTTCTCCATCTGGAGAACGGTGACGGGAACATGTTCCCCGGCATCGTTATAGATGCGGGTCATTCCCACCTTCTTTGCAATCACACCTGAACGCATCGGTTCAATTCCTTTAGAGTTCCGGGCCAGGGGCACCGCCCCTTACCGCGCTCTCATTCCCTTAGAGCTTGATCTCGACGTCGACGCCGGCGGCCAGATCGAGCTTCATCAAAGCATCGACGGTCTGCGGGGTCGGATCGACGATGTCGAGCAGACGCTTGTGCGTGCGCATCTCGAACTGCTCGCGGCTCTTCTTGTCGACGTGGGGCGACCGGTTCACCGTGAACTTTTCGATCCGCGTCGGCAGCGGAATGGGGCCGCGGACGTTTGCGCCGGTGCGCTTGGCCGTCGACACGATTTCCTTCGTCGAGGCGTCGAGCACGCGGTGATCAAACGCCTTCAGGCGGATGCGGATATTCTGTCCGTTCATGCGTCACTTCCTTGTTCTGGCGCGGCGCGGGCAACTTCCGCGCCCGCGACAGATCGGTTTAAGTCCAAATTACTCTTTGATGGTGACGACGATGCCGGCACCGACGGTGCGGCCGCCTTCACGGATGGCGAAGCGCAGCTTCTCTTCCATGGCGATCGGCACGATCAGCTCGACATCGACCGTGATGTTATCGCCAGGCATGACCATCTCGGTGCCAGCCGGCAGCGACACGATGCCGGTCACGTCCGTCGTGCGGAAGTAGAACTGCGGACGGTAGTTGGTGAAGAACGGCGTGTGACGGCCACCTTCGTCCTTGGTCAGGATGTAGGCCTCGGCCACGAACTTCTTGTGCGGCTTCACCGTGCCGGGCTTGGCCAGAACCTGGCCGCGCTCGACACCTTCACGATCAACGCCGCGCAGCAGCGCGCCGATGTTGTCGCCAGCCTGGCCCTGATCGAGCAGCTTGCGGAACATTTCCACGCCCGTGCAGGTCGTCTTGGTCGTCGGACGGATGCCGATGATTTCCAGCTCCTCGCCGACCTTGACCACGCCGCGCTCGACGCGGCCGGTCACGACCGTGCCACGGCCCGAGATCGAGAACACGTCTTCGATCGGCATCAGGAACGGCTTGTCGAGCGGACGAACAGGCGTCGGGATGTAGGCGTCGACCTGAGCCATCAGCTCGCGGATCGCGTCCTCGCCGATCGTCTTGTTGGAATCCTCAAGCGCGGCCAGCGCCGAACCCTTGACGATCGGAATGTCGTCGCCGGGGAACTCGTTCTTCGACAGCAGTTCACGAACCTCGAGCTCGACCAGTTCGAGCAGCTCGGCGTCGTCGACCTGGTCGACCTTGTTCAAGAACACCACGATCGACGGCACGCCGACCTGACGGGCGAGCAGGATGTGCTCGCGGGTCTGCGGCATCGGGCCGTCGGCAGCCGACACGACCAGGATCGCGCCGTCCATCTGCGCGGCACCGGTGATCATGTTCTTCACATAGTCGGCGTGGCCGGGGCAGTCGACGTGAGCGTAGTGGCGGTTGGCCGTCTCGTATTCAACGTGAGCCGTCGAGATGGTGATGCCGCGTGCCTTCTCTTCCGGCGCCGCATCGATCTGGTCGTAGCGCTTGTACTCGCCAAAATACTTCGTGATCGCCGCCGTCAGCGACGTCTTGCCATGGTCAACGTGACCAATCGTGCCGATGTTCACATGAGGCTTAGTGCGCTCGAATTTACCTTTTGCCATGTGATGTCTCCATTTCCTGCTCGCCCATGCGGGCTTTGAATTGCGTTACCGCGACGGCTCTTTCGAGTTACGCGTATTTTTTCTGGACTTCCTGGGCGACCGCGGTCGGGACCGGCTCGTAGTGGTCGAACTGCATCGTGTAGGCCGCGCGGCCCTGGCTCATCGAGCGCAGGTTGTCGACGTACTTGAACATGTTGGCGAGCGGCACCATCGCGTTGATGACGACGGCCACGCCGCGTGCTTCCTGGCCCTGGATCTGACCGCGACGGCCGTTCAGGTCGCCGATGACGCTGCCGACATAGTCTTCCGGCGTCACGACTTCGACCTTCATGATCGGCTCGAGCAGCTGCACGCCCAGCTTGGGTGCGGCTTCGCGGAAGCAGGCGCGGGACGCGATTTCGAAGGCCAGGACCGAGGAGTCGACGTCGTGGTAGGCGCCGTCGATCAGCGTCGCCCGGACACCGATCATCGGGAAGCCCGCGAACGGACCAGCGCCCATGACGCTCTGAATGCCCTTTTCGACACCCGGAATGTATTCCTTCGGCACCGCGCCGCCGACGATCTTGGACTCGAAGACGAACTCTTCGCTCTCCGTGTTCGGCTCGAAGATAACCTTGACGCGGGCGAACTGGCCGGTACCGCCGGTCTGTTTCTTGTGGGTGTAGTCCTGCTCGTGCTTGCGGGTGATCGTCTCGCGATAGGCCACCTGCGGAGCGCCGACATTGGCTTCGACCTTGAACTCGCGACGCATGCGGTCGACGATGATGTCGAGGTGCAGTTCGCCCATGCCGGAGATGATGGTCTGGCCGCTTTCCTCGTCGGTCTTGACGCGGAAGGACGGATCCTCGGCAGCCAGTCGGTGAAGGGCGAGGCCCATCTTTTCCTGATCGTTCTTGGTCTTCGGCTCGATGGCGATCTGGATGACCGGGTCGGGGAATTCCATGCGCTCGAGGATGACCGGGTGCAGCGGATCGCACAGAGTGTCGCCGGTGGTCGTGTCCTTGAGGCCAGCCAGAGCGACGATGTCGCCGGCGAAAGCTTCCTCAACGTCGGCGCGCGAATTCGCATGCATCTGCAGCATGCGGCCGATGCGCTCCTTCTTGCCCTTGACGGTGTTGTCGACCGAGACGCCCTTGGTGAGCTTGCCCGAGTAGATGCGGGCGAAGGTCAGCGAACCGACGAACGGGTCGTTCATGATCTTGAAGGCGAGCATCGACAGCGGCTCGTTGTCGTCCGCATGACGCTCGATCTCGGCGTCGGTCTTGGCATCGACACCCTTGATGGCGGGAACGTCGGCCGGCGACGGCAGGTACTCGACAACGGCGTCGAGCAGCGGCTGCACGCCCTTGTTCTTGAAGGCCGAACCGCAGAACATCGGATAGAACTTGACCGCGATCGTGCCCTTGCGGATCAGCGAACGGATCTCGTCATTCGACGGCATCTTGCCTTCGAGGTAGTTTTCGAGGGCCGTCTCGTCCATTTCGACGGCGGCTTCGATCATCTTCTCGCGGTATTCCACGGCACGAGCCTGAAGATCGGCCGGGATCTCGACGACGTCCCAGGCAGCGCCCAGCGTCTCGTCGCGCCAGACAAGCGCGTTCATCTCGACGAGGTCGACGACGCCCTTGAATTCGGTCTCGGCGCCAATCGGCAGCTGCATGACGACAGCCTGCGCACCGAGGCGTGAGCCGATCATCTCGACCGAGCGGTAGAAATCGGCGCCGATCTTGTCCATCTTGTTGCAGAAGATCATGCGCGGCACGCGGTACTTGTCGGCCTGGCGCCAGACGGTTTCCGTCTGCGGCTCGACACCGGCGTTGGCGTCGAGCAGCGCAATGGCGCCGTCGAGCACGCGCAGCGAACGCTCGACTTCGATGGTGAAGTCGACGTGTCCGGGAGTGTCGATGATGTTGAAGCGATGCATCTTGCCGTCGCGACCTTTCCAGAAGGTCGTAGTGGCGGCGGACGTGATGGTGATGCCGCGTTCCTGCTCCTGCTCCATCCAGTCCATGGTGGCAGCGCCGTCGTGCACTTCGCCGATCTTGTGCGACTTGCCCGTGTAATAGAGGACGCGCTCGGTGGTCGTCGTCTTGCCGGCGTCAATATGCGCCATGATACCGAAATTGCGGTAGTCTTCGATTTTGTATTCGCGGGCCATCGTAGCTGCCTCTCAGTCCTGTTCGCGCTTTACCAGCGGTAGTGTGCGAAAGCGCGGTTGGCTTCAGCCATCTTGTGGGTGTCTTCACGCTTCTTGACGGCCGTGCCGCGGTTGTTGGCCGCGTCCATCAGCTCGCCCGAGAGGCGGTCGATCATGGTGGTCTCGTTGCGGTTGCGGGCAGCCGCGATCAGCCAACGGATGGCCAATGCCTGGCGGCGCTCGGGACGCACGTCGACCGGAACCTGGTAGGTGGCGCCGCCGACGCGACGCGAACGCACTTCCACATGCGGCGCGACATTGTCGAGTGCCTGATGGAAGACGGTGACCGGCTCCTGCTTGGTCTTCGACTGGACCTGGTCGAGCGCGCCATAGACGATGGTCTCGGCGACCGACTTCTTGCCGTCATACATGACGGCGTTCATGAACTTGGTAACGATCAGATCGCCGAACTTCGGATCTGGGTTGATCTCACGCTTTTCTGCACTGTGACGACGCGACATGGCTTTTGTCTCTCAATCTCGTAGCCCGACGCGTTCAAGCAGCGCCAGGGCCGGAAAATCTTACTTTCGGACGCTTGGCGCCGTACTTCGAACGGCGCTGCTTGCGGTTCTTCACGCCCTGCGTGTCGAGCACGCCGCGGATGATGTGGTAGCGGACGCCCGGAAGATCCTTGACGCGGCCGCCGCGGATCATGACCACGGAGTGCTCCTGAAGGTTGTGACCTTCGCCGGGGATGTAACCGATCACTTCAAAACCATTGGTCAGGCGGATCTTGGCCACCTTGCGCAGCGCCGAGTTCGGCTTCTTCGGCGTCGTCGTGTAGACGCGCGTGCAGACGCCCCGCTTCTGCGGGTTCTGCTGCATGGCCGGGACCTTGTTGCGCTTCACCGGCGCAATGCGCGGCTTGCGGATCAGCTGGTTGACGGTAGGCATTAAACCCTCTTGTCTCTCAATTCCGTGTCTCGCCCGGTCAGGGCCGCTCAAAGCGTCATTTCCATACGCAAATTCGGGCCACAAACCGCGCCTCGCGGTCTTGCCCGAACAAATGGCAGAGGAAGCGGAAGCCGCTTCGTGCACGCCGGAAATGTCTTTTCGCTCGTAAAACGAACCCTGTTTGAAGCAAACTCCAAAGCGTGTCGCTTCGGAAGGGAGAGCCTCACATCGGTTCTGACTGGGCGGCTTCTACTCGTAAGCCCGCGAACCGTCAACCCCGCAGTGCCAAATATTGCATTGATGCCGGGGCTTGGCAGCCATGCGAAAGGCGCATGTAATTTTCTTTCGCCATTTTGCAAGTGCGAGGAAGAAAGTGACCGGCTTTTGGCTGTCGCGCGGCCCCGCTTCATGCGAAAAGGCGGCCTGAGCTCTGAAAACCCCCTCGCCTGTCCTTTGCCAAGAGGAATCAGCCCGTGAACGACAATGAAGAACGCCCGGTCACCATCATCACCGGCCGGGTGTGGAAGCGCAAAGGCGGCAAAGCGGAAGGCGTGCATGTCATGCTGGTGGCTCCCGACGACGATTCGGCGGTGCGCCGCGTCCTCGAATCGCTTGCGGCGGAAGGTTATGCCGAGGCCGAGCTCGATCAGATCGGCGATATGGACGGCGTGCCCGATGACGAGCCGCATCTGTCGGCCTATCAGGGCGCGCTCGAAGGCGAAGTCTCGATCGTCACGTTCGACGCGCCGATCTGAGAATCAGGTCCGGACACGGCTTACGCCGGCCGGACCGCCGCTCCATCTTTCGCAACTTGCCCGGTTGTCTTTCTCGCGCCTAGAAAAACCTGTCCTTCCCATTCCGGAGCCCCCATGTCGTCAAACAATAACGCCATCAACATAGGTATCGTCGGCGTCGGCAAGATCGTCCGCGACCAGCACCTGCCGGCGCTAGCCAAGGACCAGAGCTACCGACTCACCGCCGCCGCCAGCCGGCATGGCAAGGTCGACGGCATCCCGAACTTTCCAACCATCGAGGCGATGCTCGACGCGGTGCCGGAGCTTGAGGCCGTCTCGCTCTGCATGCCGCCGCAATTCCGCTACGACGCCGCGCGCACCGCGCTCGAGGCAAGGAAGCATGTCTTCCTGGAAAAGCCGCCGGGCGCAACGGTCAGCGAGGTCGAAGACCTGAAGGTGCTGGCCGAGAAAAACGGCGTCTCGCTATTTGCCAGCTGGCACTCGCGTTATGCGCCGGCGGTGGAGGCCGCGCGCGGTTTTCTCGCATCGACCCAGATTCGGTCGGCGGCTATCGTCTGGAAGGAAGATGTGCGCCGCTGGCATCCGAACCAGGAGTGGATCTGGGCGCCGGGCGGCTTCGGTGTCTTCGATCCCGGCATCAACGCACTGTCGATCGCAACCCACATCCTGCCGGCGATGTTCATCACCTCCGCCGTGCTCGACTTTCCTGAAAACCGCGCTGCCCCGGTCGCGGCGCAAGTCGCCTTCCGCACGTCGAACGGATTGCCGGTGACGATGGACCTCGACTGGCTGCAGACCGGCCCGCAAAGCTGGGACATCCTGGCCGACACGGATGCCGGCAAGATGGTGCTTTCCGGCGGCGGCTCGATACTCGCCATCGACGGCCGCGTCGTGCATGAGGAGCCGGAAGCGGAATACCCCATGCTCTACAAGCGTTTCGCCGAGATCGTGCGCGCCGGCATCTCAGATGTCGATCTCGCGCCGCTGCAGCATGTCGCCGACGCCTTCATGCTCGGCAAGCGCAATGCTGTCGAGGCGTTTTTCGACTGACCTTCAACTGACAATCGCAATCGCAAAGCCGTCATAGCCCTTGGCGCCTACTGTCTGGATGGCGGTGCCATCCAGGCGCTTGTCGCCGCCTATGAATGAGAACGCCGCCCGGGCGCCCACGACATTGGCGTCATGCCCACCGCCGTCGATCACCGCGCCGTCGCGGATGACATTGTCGCAGATGATGACTGTTCCCGGCCTCGAAAGCCGCGTGGCCCAGGAGAGATAGTTCGGGTTGTTCGGCTTGTCGGCGTCGATGAAGATGAGATCGAACGGCCCGGCATTTCCAGCGCTTAGCGCGGCCAGCGATTCAAGGGCCGGCCCGACCCGCAGTTCCACTTGGTTCGAAACCCCTGCACGTCCGAAATTCGACCGCGCGACCTTGGCGTGATGCGGGTCAAGTTCAAGCGTCACGATCTTGCCGTCCATGGGCAAGGCGCGCGCCATCCAGATCGTCGAATAGCCGCCCAGCGTGCCGATTTCGAGGATCTTCTTCGCACCCCGAATCCGCGCCAGCAGTGAAAGCAGCTTGCCCTGCGCCGGCGATACGTCGATCGGCGGCAGGCCTTCGTCACGGTTGGCGGCGAGAACGGCGTCAAGGGCTGGATCCGCTTCGAACAGAGCATCAACGATGTAGTCGTCGACCGCAGCCCAGGTCTTCCTGCTCATCGTTTCTTCTCCGATCAAAAGCCGAAACGCGAAAATGTAGCCCCGGGGCCTTTCTTGCCGCCATGGATACCAACTTCGCCACGCTCCGGAAAACAAAAAAGCCGCCGGGTTACCCCGACGGCCTTGTTGCCTGAGATTTCTTGCCGCCGCGCTTACTGCGCGGCGGTTGTCATATCGGCCAGCATCGGCTCGGCGATTTCCACACCGGAGGCCTTGCGGCGCTCGTCGATGATGAGTTCGTCGCGCGAGGTGGCGATGCGCCGGATCTGGCTCATCGTGCCGCCCGTACCGGCCGGGATCAGCCGGCCGACGATGACGTTTTCCTTCAAGCCCTGCAGCATGTCGGTCTTGCCGGCAACCGCGGCCTCCGTCAGCACCCTGGTCGTCTCCTGGAAGGAGGCGGCCGAGATGAAGGACGGCGTCTGCAGCGAGGCCTTGGTGATGCCGAGCAGCACCGGCTGACCTTCGGCCGGCTTCTTGCCGTCCTCGATCAGGCGCTCGTTGACCTCTTCCAGTTCGATCACGTCGACGTGGTCGCCCGGAATGTAGGTCGAGTCGCCCTGCGTGGTGATCTCGACCTTCTGCAGCATCTGGCGAACGATCACCTCGATGTGCTTGTCGTTGATCGACACGCCCTGCAGGCGGTAAACTTCCTGGATTTCGTTGACGAGGTAGGAAGCAAGTGCCTCCACGCCCTTGATCGCCAGGATGTCGTGCGGCGCCGGATTGCCGTCGAGGATGTAGTCGCCCTTCTCGATGACGTCGCCGTCCTGGAGGTGGAACGGCTTGCCCTTCGGGATCAGGTATTCGACCGGCTCGAGCGTCGAGTCATGCGGCTCGATGATGATGCGGCGCTTGTTCTTGTAGTCGCGGCCGAAGCGGATCGTGCCATCTATCTCGGCGATGATGGCGTGATCCTTCGGACGACGGGCCTCGAACAGTTCGGCAACACGCGGCAGACCGCCGGTGATGTCCTTGGTCTTGGCGCTTTCCATCGGAATACGCGCCAGCACGTCGCCGGGACGAACCTGCGCACCTGGCTCGACCGAGAGAATGGCCTCGACCGAGAGCAGGAAGCGGGCATCGCCACCCTTCGACAGCTTGCCGACCTTGCCCTTGGCGTCCTGAACGACGATCGCCGGCTTCAGATCGTTGCCGCGCGGCGTCGAACGCCAGTCGATGACCTCACGCTTGGTGATGCCGGTCGACTCGTCGGCCGTTTCCTGGACGGAAATGCCGTCGACCAGATCCTCGAACGCCACCTTGCCCTCGATTTCGGTGAGGATCGGGCGGGTGTAGGGATCCCACTCGGCGATACGCTGGCCGCGCTTCACCTTGTCGCCATCGTCCACGAAGATACGCGAACCATAGGTGACACGGTGCGTGGCACGCTCCTTGCCGGCCTCGTCGAGGATCAGCACCGCCATGTTGCGGCCCATGACCATCTGCTGGCCGTCGGAATTGCGCACCACGTTGCGGTTGCGGATTTCGACCTTGCCCTCATAGGAGGCTTCAAGGAACGAACTATCCACCACCTGCGCGGTACCGCCCATGTGGAAGGTACGCATGGTGAGCTGGGTGCCCGGCTCGCCGATCGACTGCGCCGCGATGACGCCGACGGCTTCACCCTGGTTGACCGGGGTGCCGCGCGCCAGATCGCGTCCGTAGCAGACCGCGCACACGCCGACCCTGACCTCGCAGGTCAGTGCCGAGCGGATGCGGACCGACTGGACGCCGGCCTTTTCGATCTGCTCCACGTCACGCTCGTCCATCAGCGTTCCGGCCTTGACCAGCAGGTCACCGGTCACCGGATGGTTGATGTCATCGAGCGCGGTGCGGCCCAGCACGCGCTGGCCGACCGAAGCGACGACCTGACCGGCATCGACGATCGGCTGCATGGTGAGGCCCTTGTCGGTGCCGCAATCCACGGAGTTGACGATGCAGTCCTGCGCCACGTCGACCAGACGACGGGTGAGGTAACCCGAGTTCGCCGTCTTCAAGGCGGTGTCGGCCAGACCCTTGCGGGCGCCGTGGGTCGAGTTGAAGTACTCGAGCACGGTCAGGCCTTCCTTGAAGTTCGAGATGATCGGCGTCTCGATGATTTCACCCGACGGCTTGGCCATCAGGCCGCGCATGCCGGCGAGCTGACGCATCTGGGTGGGCGAGCCACGCGCACCGGAGTGCGACATCATGTAGATCGAGTTCATCGGCTTCTGACGGCCGTTGTCTTCGAACTCCACCGCCTTGATGCGGGCCATCATCTCGTCGGCGACCTTTTCGGAGCACTTGGCCCAGGCGTCGACAACCTTGTTGTACTTCTCGCCCTGCGTGATCAGGCCGTCATTGTACTGCTGCTCGTATTCCTTGGCCAAAGCCTCGGTGTCGGAGACCAGCTTGATCTTGCTGTCCGGGATCAGCATGTCGTCCTTGCCGAACGAAATGCCGGCACGGCAGGCGTGAGCGAAGCCGAGCGCCATGATGCGGTCGCAGAAAATGACCGTCTCCTTCTGACCGCAATGGCGGTAGACGGTGTCGATCATCTTGGAGATGTTCTTCTTGGTCATCTCCTGGTTGGCGGTCTCGTACGGCACATTGACGTTCTTCGGCAGAAGCTCGCCGATGATCATACGGCCAGGCGTGGTGTCATGGATCTTCGACACGACCTTGCCTTCGGCGTCGACCGTGCGGAAGCGGCCCTTGATCTTGGCGTGCAGGGTCACCGCCTTGGTCTCGAGCGCGTGCTGGAGTTCGCCCATGTCGGCAAACACCATGCCCTCGCCCGGCTCGTTCTGGTTGACGATCGAGAGATAGTAGAGACCCAGAACCATGTCCTGCGACGGCACGATGATCGGCGCGCCGGAAGCCGGGTGCAGGATGTTGTTGGTCGACATCATCAGCACGCGGGCTTCAAGCTGCGCTTCCAGGGACAGCGGCACGTGGACCGCCATCTGGTCGCCGTCGAAGTCGGCGTTGAAGGCCGTGCAGACCAGCGGGTGCAGCTGGATCGCCTTGCCTTCGATCAGGATCGGCTCGAACGCCTGGATGCCGAGGCGGTGCAGCGTCGGCGCACGGTTCAACAGAACCGGGTGCTCGCGGATGACCTCGTCGAGAATATCCCAGACTTCCGGACGCTCCTTCTCGACCAGCTTCTTGGCCTGCTTGACGGTCGAGGAGTAACCCTTGGCGTCGAGACGGGCGTAGATGAAGGGCTTGAACAGTTCGAGCGCCATCTTCTTCGGCAGGCCGCACTGGTGCAGCTTGAGCTCCGGACCGGTGACAATGACCGAGCGGCCGGAATAGTCGACGCGCTTGCCGAGCAGGTTCTGGCGGAACCGTCCCTGCTTGCCCTTCAACATGTCGGACAGCGACTTCAGCGGACGCTTGTTGGCGCCGGTGATGACGCGGCCGCGACGGCCGTTGTCGAACAGTGCGTCGACGGCTTCCTGCAGCATGCGCTTTTCATTGCGCACGATGATGCCGGGAGCGCGCAGCTCGATCAGCCGCTTCAGACGGTTGTTGCGGTTGATGACGCGGCGATAGAGATCGTTCAGGTCAGACGTCGCGAAACGTCCACCATCCAGCGGAACCAGCGGGCGCAGGTCCGGCGGGATAACCGGAACCACCTTCATGATCATCCATTCCGGACGGTTGCCGGATTCCATGAAGTTCTCGACGACCTTGAGCCGCTTCAAATACTTCTTCTGCTTCAGCTCGGACGTGGTCGAAGCCAGCTCCGAACGCAGGTCGCCGGCGATCTTCTCCAGATCCATGCCGGCCAGAAGGTCATGAATGGCCTCGGCGCCGATCATGGCAGTGAAGGAGTCCTCGCCATACTCGTCGACGGCGATCATGTACTCTTCCTCGCTGAGCAGCTGGTGCTCCTTCAGCGCGGTGAGGCCAGGCTCGGTGACGATGTAGTTCTCGAAGTAGAGGACGCGCTCGATATCCTTCAGCGTCATGTCGAGCAGCGTGCCGATGCGCGAAGGCAGCGACTTCAGGAACCAGATGTGAGCGACGGGAGCGGCGAGCTCGATATGGCCCATGCGCTCGCGGCGGACGCGCGACAGCGTGACTTCGACGCCGCACTTCTCGCAGATGACGCCCTTGTACTTCATGCGCTTGTACTTGCCGCACAGGCACTCGTAGTCCTTGATCGGGCCAAAAATGCGCGCGCAGAACAGACCGTCACGCTCCGGCTTGAAGGTGCGGTAGTTGATGGTCTCCGGCTTCTTGATCTCGCCGAACGACCAGGACAGAATCTTCTCAGGGCTGGCCAGTGAGATCCGGATGGAATCGAACACCTGCGCAGGCGCCTGCGGATTGAAGAGATTCATGACCTCTTGGTTCATGCCGTTCTCCTTTTCGGGGTCCTCGAAAACCCCTTGCATCTAGTCGCGGGCCAAACGCCCGCCGTCTTTGTCGGCCACCGGCCGTCGAATTCCTTTGGCGCGCCGCAACTTCGTGCGGCACGCTGTAGCCTTTACTCAGCCGCGTCGGGCAGCCGAACCGGGGCGTCGTCGAGCTTGGTGTTCTCCAGCTCGACATTGAGGCCGAGAGACCGCATTTCCTTGACGAGCACGTTGAAGCTCTCCGGAATGCCGGCCTCGAACGTGTCGTCGCCGCGCACGATCGCCTCGTAGACCTTGGTGCGGCCGGCAACGTCGTCCGACTTCACCGTCAGCATTTCCTGCAGCGTGTAGGCGGCGCCGTAGGCTTCCAGCGCCCAGACCTCCATTTCGCCGAAGCGCTGGCCACCGAACTGCGCCTTGCCGCCCAGCGGCTGCTGGGTGACGAGCGAGTACGGACCGATCGAACGCGCGTGGATCTTGTCGTCCACGAGGTGGTGAAGCTTGAGCATGTAGATATAGCCCATCGTCACCTTGCGATCGAACGGCTCGCCCGTGCGTCCGTCATAGAGCTGCGACTGACCGCTGGTGTGCAGGCCCGCCTGCTCCAGCATGATGTTGATGTCAGCCTCGTGGGCACCGTCGAACACCGGGGTCGCGATCGAGACGCCGCGGCGCATCTGTTCGCTGAGGCGAACAATGCTCTCGTCGTCATACTCGCGGATCGGCTCGTTACGGTCATTGGCCGGCATGAAGCTCTCGAGCGTCTTGCGCAGCGGCTTGATGTCGCCGGCGGCCTTGTACGTGTCGATCAGCTCGCCGATCTTCTTGCCCATGCCCGCGCAGGCCCAGCCCAGATGCGTTTCCAGGATCTGGCCGACATTCATGCGGCTCGGCACACCCAGCGGGTTGAGCACGATATCGGCATGCGTGCCGTCCTCGAGGAAAGGCATGTCCTCGACCGGAACGATGCGTGACACGACACCCTTGTTGCCGTGACGGCCGGCCATCTTGTCGCCCGGCTGCATCTTGCGCTTCACCGCCACGAAGACCTTGACCATCTTCATGACGCCCGGAGGCATTTCGTCGCCGCGCTGCACCTTCTCGACCTTGTCCATGAAGCGCTGCTCGAGCGCCTTCTTGGAGTCGTCGTACTGGCCACGCAGGGCTTCCAGTTCGCTCTGGAGCTTTTCGTTCTCCACGGCGAACTGCCACCATTGCGAACGCGGATACTCGTCGAGCGTATCCTTGGACAGCGTCGAGCCCTTCTTGAAGCCCTTCGGTCCGGCGATCGCTTCCTTGCCGACGAGCACGTCGGAAAGACGCGCGTAGACGTTGCGGTCCAGGATGGCCTGCTCGTCGTCGCGGTCCTTGGCGAGGCGTTCGATCTCCTCGCGCTCGATCGCCATGGCGCGCTCGTCCTTCTCCACACCGTGGCGATTGAACACGCGCACCTCGACGACGGTGCCGAAAGTGCCCGGAGGCATGCGCATCGAGGTGTCGCGCACGTCGGAAGCCTTTTCGCCGAAGATGGCGCGCAGAAGCTTCTCTTCCGGCGTCATCGGGCTTTCGCCCTTCGGCGTGATCTTGCCGACCAGGATGTCGCCCGGCTGCACTTCCGCACCGATATAGACGATGCCGGCTTCGTCGAGGTTCTTCAGCGCTTCTTCCGAAACGTTCGGAATGTCGCGCGTGATTTCCTCCGGACCGAGCTTGGTATCGCGCGCCATGACCTCGAACTCCTCGATGTGGATCGAGGTGAAGACGTCGTCGGCCACGATGCGCTCGGAGAGCAGGATCGAGTCCTCGTAGTTGTAGCCGTTCCACGGCATGAACGCGACCAGCACGTTGCGGCCGAGCGCCAGATCGCCGAGCTCGGTCGACGGGCCGTCGGCGATGATGTCGCCCTTGTTGACCCGGTCACCCATGCGCACCAGCGGACGCTGGTTGATGCAGGTGTTCTGGTTCGAACGCTGGAACTTCATCAGCCGGTAGATGTCGACGCCGGACTTGCCCGGATCGAGATCTTCCGTCGCGCGGATAACGATACGCGTCGCGTCCACCTGGTCGACGATGCCGCCGCGGCGGGCGCCGATGGCGGCGCCGGAGTCACGGGCAACGATCGGCTCCATGCCGGTGCCGACAAACGGCGCCTCGGCGCGCACCAGCGGCACGGCCTGACGCTGCATGTTCGAGCCCATCAGCGCACGGTTGGCGTCGTCGTTTTCCAGGAACGGGATCAGGGCCGCGGCCACCGACACCATCTGCTTGGGCGACACGTCCATCAGGTCGACATTCTCGCGCGGCGCCATCATCACTTCGCCGGCACTGCGGCAAATGACGAACTCGTCGACGAAGCCGCCATTCTTGTCGAGCTCGGCGTTGGCCTGCGCGACATGGTGCTTGGCTTCTTCCATCGCCGAGAGATAGACGACGTCATTGGTCAGCTTGCCATCGACGATCTTGCGGTACGGGCTCTCGATGAAGCCGTACTTGTTGACGCGCGCGAAGGTGGCCAGCGAGTTGATCAGACCGATATTCGGGCCTTCCGGCGTCTCGATCGGGCAGATACGGCCGTAATGCGTCGGGTGCACGTCGCGCACTTCGAAGCCGGCGCGCTCGCGGGTCAGACCGCCTGGTCCAAGCGCCGACAGGCGGCGCTTGTGGGTGATCTCCGACAGCGGGTTGGTCTGGTCCATGAACTGCGACAGCTGCGAGGAACCGAAGAACTCGCGCACGGCGGCGGCCGCCGGCTTGGCGTTGATCAGGTCCTGCGGCATCACCGTGTCGATCTCGATCGAGGACATACGCTCCTTGATCGCGCGCTCCATGCGCAGCAGGCCGACGCGGTACTGGTTCTCCATCAACTCGCCGACGGAACGCACGCGGCGGTTGCCGAGATTGTCGATGTCGTCGATCTCGCCCTTGCCGTCGCGCAGTTCGACCAGCGTCTTGACCACGGCCAGGATGTCTTCCTTGCGCAGCACGCGCACGGTGTCCTCGGCCTTGAGCTCGAGGCGCATGTTCATCTTGACGCGGCCGACAGCCGACAGGTCATAGCGCTCTGAGTCGAAGAACAGCGAGTTGAACATGGCTTCGGCGGTCTCGAGCGTCGGCGGCTCGCCGGGGCGCATGACACGATAGATGTCGAACAGCGCGTCCTGGCGGCTCTCGTTCTTGTCGACGTTGAGCGTGTTTCTGATGTAGGCGCCGACATTGACGTGGTCGATGTCGAGAACCTTGATCTCCTGCTCGCCGGTGCCAAGCAGCACCTTCAGGGTCTTCTCGTCGATCTCGTCGCCGGCTTCGAGGAAGATCTCACCGGTAGCGTAATTGACGATGTCCTCGGCCAGGTAGTTGCCGAGCAGATCCTCGTCGGTCGCCTTGATCGCCTTCAGGCCCTTCTCACCGAGCTGGCGCGCCTGACGGGCGGTGATCTTCTTGCCGGCCTCGACAACGATCTCGCCCGTATCGGCATCGACCAGGTCGCCGACGGCCTTGAGGCCGCGGAAACGCTCGACGTTGAACGGAATACGCCAGTGGTCGCCGGCGCGCACATAGGTGATCTTGTTGTAGAAGGTCGACAGGATCTCTTCGCCATCCATGCCGAGCGCCATCAACAGCGACGTCACCGGAATCTTGCGGCGGCGGTCGATGCGGGCGTGCACGACGTCCTTGGAATCGAACTCGATGTCGAGCCACGAGCCGCGATAGGGAATGACACGCGCGGCAAACAGAAGCTTGCCCGACGAGTGAGACTTGCCCTTGTCGTGGTCGAAGAAAACGCCCGGCGAACGGTGCATCTGCGAGACGATGACGCGCTCGGTACCGTTGACGATGAAGGTGCCGTTCAAGGTCATGAGCGGCATGTCGCCCATGTAGACGTCCTGCTCCTTGATGTCCTTGATCGACTTGGCGCCGGTATCCTCGTCGATATCGAACACGATGAGGCGCAGCGTCACCTTCAGCGGCGCGGCATAGGTCAGGTCGCGCTGACGGCACTCGTCAACGTCGAATTTCGGTCCTTCGAACTCGTACTTCACGAACTCCAGCATCGAGGAGCCGGAAAAATCGGAGATCGGGAAGACCGACTTGAAAACAGCCTGCAGTCCCTCGTCCGGACGGCCGCCCTTGGGCTCGTCCACCATCAGGAACTGGTCATAGGATGCCTTCTGAACCTCGATCAGGTTCGGCATCTCCGCAACTTCCGGAATCTTTCCGAAGAACTTGCGTACGCGTCTGCGGCCATTGAAAGTCTGGGTCTGGGCCATCGTCGCTCCTTAGCTCTAAACTCGGGGCGGACCTCGCCGCGGTCCGCCTTGCATACCGAGCCGCCTGGGCGGCGGCTCTCTGTCTGTTCTCCGTTCGCCTTTCGGCGGCCGGCTAAAACGGGAGAAAACCCGTTTCCTGAAGGCCGGTTGCGGCCCTCAGGAAAGAGGTTCTCGTACATCTCGCGCTACGCGTCCTCCCTCCAGGCGAAGGGAGTGGCGGACGGCGCGAGGCCGCCCGCCGCTTTTACGCTTACTTCAGGTCGACCTTGGCGCCGGCTGCTTCCAGCTGGGCCTTGAACTTGTCAGCGTCGGCCTTGGAAACGCCTTCCTTGACCGGCTTCGGAGCCGCTTCGACCAGGTCCTTGGCTTCCTTGAGGCCAAGACCGGTGATGGCGCGGACTTCCTTGATGACGTTGATCTTCTGAGCGCCAGCGTCGGTGAGGACGACGTCGAATTCCGTCTTTTCCTCGGCCGGAGCGGCAGCAGCGGCAGCGCCGCCAGCAGCGGCAACCGCCACCGGAGCAGCAGCCGAAACGCCCCACTTTTCTTCCAGAAGCTTCGACAGCTCGGCCGCCTCGAGGACGGTCAGCTTCGAAAGGTCGTCTACGATCTTTGCGAGATCAGCCATTGTTGTATTCCTTCGTTAGGTTCGAACGTGTGTTTTTGATAGCGAGGAACGGCCTCATGCCGCCTCGTCCTTCCGGGCGTAAGCGCCGATGACGCGCGCGACCGAGGCCGCTGGCGCATTGACGATCTGGGCGATCCGGGTTGCCGGCGTGGCGATCATGCCAACCAGCTTGGCGCGCAGCTCATCGAGCGACGGAAGTGTGGCGAGTGCCTTCACACCGTCGGCATTGAGCGAGGTGGTGCCCATTGCGCCGCCGAGAATGACGAGCTTGTCATTTCCCTTGGCGAAATCGGACGCGACCTTCGGCGCCGCAATCGGATCCTCCGAATAAGCAATCAGCGTCTGTCCCTTGAACAGGTCGATGATCGATGCGGAGTCCGTGCCCTGAAGAGCGATTTTGGCGAGACGGTTCTTCGCGACTTTAACGGTGCCACCGGCGGCGCGCATTTTCGACCGAAGGTCGTTCATTTGCGCGACGGTGATACCGGCATAGTGGGCCACGACCACTGAACCTGCGTTTCCGAACGCTTCGTTCAGGCCCGTGACGAGTTCGCGTTTTTCCGCTCTGTCCACTGCCTATCTCCAGTTGACCCCAATCCCGTCAATGAGAACATCTCATTTCGAGGACAGGCGTCGGGTTGCCTTTTTGCCGGCCGGGCCATCCAGTAACGGATCTCCCGAACGACGCTCGAGGATCCTGCCCCCTTTCGCCACACCGACGGACAAGCCGGCGGTGCGCAGACAAAAGGCAAACACGGTTCGAACCTTTCATTGGAGCACTCGCTCCGTTGTCGGGTCTTCACCCGTCTCATGCAGGCCCACATGAATTAAGGCTTTTGGGCCGCCTGCAATCTCGGACAGGATGTCCGGAAGCCTTTCGACTTCCGGTACCGGGCCCAGGAAAAATCCGAGGCCCGGAATTCAGTCACGGATCGGCCTTCTTGCAGCCGATCCAAATGGTCTTAATCAGGACGCTGCGAGCGTCGAGACGTCGAGCTTGAGGCCCGGGCCCATCGTCGAGGTGACCGACACCTTCTTGACGTAGTTGCCCTTGGCGCCAGCCGGCTTTGCCTTGGTCACCGCATCGGCGAAGGCGCGGATGTTCTCTTCCAGCGCCTTGACGTCGAACGAAACCTTGCCGACGCCGGCGTGAACGATGCCGGCCTTCTCGACGCGGAACTCGACCGCGCCGCCCTTCGATGCCTTGACGGCAGCGGCGACGTCGGTGGTGACGGTGCCAACCTTCGGGTTCGGCATCATGCCGCGCGGGCCGAGCACCTTACCGAGACGGCCGACCAGCGGCATCATGTCCGGCGTGGCGATGCAGCGATCGAAATCGATCGTGCCCTTCTGGACGATGTCGACCAGGTCCTCCGCACCGACGATGTCGGCGCCGGCGGCCTTGGCTTCCTCGGCCTTGTCGCCACGGGCGAACACGGCGACGCGAACCGAGCGGCCAGTGCCGTTCGGCAGGTTGACCACGCCGCGGACCATCTGGTCGGCATGGCGCGGGTCGACGCCGAGGTTCATGGCGACTTCGACTGTCTCGTCGAACTTGACCGAGGAACGGTCCTTGAGCAGCTTCAGCGCTTCACCCAGGGCGTAAGCCTTGTTGGGATCGATGCCTTCGCGGGTCTTCGATACACGCTTTGCAATCTTTGCCATGATCTCAGCCCACCACTTCCAGACCCATCGAGCGGGCGGAGCCCTCGACCATGCGCATGGCCGCCTCGACGTCGTTTGCGTTCAGATCCTTCATCTTGGCGGTCGCGATTTCGCGCACCTTGTCGCGCGAAACGGTGCCAGCCTTGACCTTGCCCGGCTCCTTTGAGCCCGACTTCAGGTTCGCGGCCTTCTTCAGGAAGTAGCTCACCGGCGGCGTCTTCATGACGAAGGTGAACGACTTGTCCTGATAGTAGGTGATGACGACCGGAACCGGCGATCCCTTTTCCATTTCCTGGGTCTGCGCGTTGAACGCCTTGCAGAACTCCATGATGTTGATGCCACGCTGACCAAGCGCCGGGCCGATCGGGGGCGACGGCGTAGCCGAACCCGCGGAGACCTGAAGCTTGAGCTGGCCTGCAATTTTCTTAGCCATCTCTTTTCCTGCCTTTGTCTATGCCGGCCCCATCTCGGGAAACACCGGCGGTTGCAGTCTGGTGGTGCGGTTCGCGCGGCCGGCTAAAGCCACATTCGCCTCCCACCGTTCTCAGGCCATGCGTTTCCGCACCGCCCCCCTGATCGCCAGACCGGCATCAGGGATTTCGGATCAGCCCTTTTCGACCTGTCCGAATTCCAGATCGACAGGCACGGCGCGCCCGAAGATCGAAACTTCCACCTTGAGCCGCGCCCGCTCCTCGTCCACTTCCTGGACGAAGCCGTTGAACGACGCGAAAGGACCATCCGAAACGCGGATCGCCTCGCCGATCTCGAAAGTGACCGAGGGCTTCGGCCGCTCGACGCCTTCCTGCACCTGGTTCAGGATGCGCTGCGCTTCCGCCTCGGTGATCGGCACCGGCTTGGAGTCACCGAGAAAGCCGGTGACCTTCGGCGTGTTCTTCACGAGCGAGAACACGGCGTCGGTCAAATTGGCCTTCAGGAGCACATAGCCCGGGAAGAACTTGCGCTCGGCATCGACCTTGCGGCCACGACGAACTTCGACCACCTTCTCGGTCGGCACCACGATCTGCTCGATATCGGCGGACAGGCCCTTCTGCTTGGCCTTGTTCTCGATGTCCTCGGCGACCTTCTTTTCAAAGTTCGAATAAGCGTGGACGATGTACCAGCGCGCAGCCATTTTTTTAGACTTCTCCGTAGTCGCCGGACTTAGCGTCCAATGCCCAGAATCTGTTCGATCGCGAGGCCCATCAACTGATCGGCGCTAAAGAAAAAGATCATCGCAATCACAGCGAAGGCCAGAACCATCACCGTCGAGATCATCGTTTCGCGCCGCGACGGCCAAGTCACCTTGGCGGTCTCCGAGCGAACCTGCTGGAGAAAGACGAAAGGATTTGTGGTTTTCGAAGCCATATGCCGCTCTGTCTTCAAGACCCGTTGGCCGGGTCCCCTGGATGATCCCGCTGGCCGGGACGTGCCGCCTGAGCCCAGTCTCGCGCCGAATCAGCGCAATCATTTCGCCCATGCAAATCAGACGCGTAAAGCCGGCTTCCCAGCTCCACGCGTCGCGTGTCTGTTCTGTCTACATAAAACCGATTCTTGATCCACGCAAGTGGCAAGTGTCCGCTTTATGACCAAACGCCGCCTCGGAACCATCCAGTCGTTCCGTCCCGGCTATGGCGTCCTTATGCCCCAATCAGCCTAATATGGCAAGCGTGTCGCCGATTTTCAAAGGGCGGTCCGCGGAATTATCATTTCTGACGGCCATTTTGAAATGGCACGGGCAGCAGGGCTCGAACCTACGACCTGCGGTTTTGGAGACCGCCGCTCTACCAACTGAGCTATGCCCGTATCGTGCGCGCCTCGGCGCAGCAGGGGCTTCCTAAAAGCTTCCGCGCTCTCTGTAAAGAGTGGTTTGCACGCAAACGCGCCTTCATCCCCTTTGCCAGAAATCCGGATAGGTCACGACCAGCCCATCGCGGTCGATCTCGAGATGCTCGATGCCAGGGCCGTCCCACTCGCGCCAGCGCACGATCTTGAAATCGTCCGACATCAGTCCGCACTCCGAGGCGGCTGGAAGCTACTTTGTTTCCGGCGGCGTGTACGGCCCGCCCGGCACGCCCCAGCCCCAGGCAGGCATCGGCTCGGTTTCCGGATCGCAGGTCTGGCCTAGATTGGAGTTCATCTTGGCCAATCGGGATCCCCATTCGACATAGCCCATGAAGGCCGAGCGGAATTCGGGATCGTCCGGCAAGCCGACCTCGTCGGCTGCATCGGCGAGCAGGTTGATCCAGCGGCGGCGCTGCTCCTCGGTCAAGTGCTTGCCCAGATGATGCATGACCATCTCGCGGTGGCCGCCGAATTTCTCGCTATAGATCTTCGGTCCGCCGAACACCTCGCCGATGAAGGCCGCGACATGGGCGGGATGGTCCGGCGACATCGTCTTGAATACCGGCCCGACGACCGGGTCCTTTGCCACCTTGTCATAGAAGGTCTGCGTCAGCCGGTTCAGGGCATCGCTGCCACCGGCCCATTCATAGAGTGTCGGAACATCCCGGCTCATTATCGATCCTCCGCCAGCCCCGGCGCCAGCCGCGGCGACGATAGCGGAAAGATCGAAGGCAGCTCAACCTGCCTCGATGACCAGTTCGGAAAGCCGCGCACTACAGCTTTGCGGGCGCTTCGGCCGCCGCGTTGGCGGGCGGCAGGCCGCGGCAATTATCGGGCCTGGGAACGGCCTTGCAAATCGTGGCGCCGGTCAGTGCGTCGACCGATTGCGGTCCGGTTGTCAGTCCCGCTTTCAGCATGATGTCCGGTTCAAGCCGGCGCTCGGCCGAACGCCCCGCGATCGCCTTGAACAGAGCGGGACCGATCGCCATCTCCTCGAGATACGCCTTGACCATCTGCTTCTGTCCCATCGGGTACAGGCTGAGCCGCGCCTGCGGACCGACAAGCCTTCTCGCGCCGCCGGCAAGCATCAGCGCGCAGGCCGTATCGCACTCCACGCCCGCATCGATGCTCAATCCGGCATAGGCACCCTCCTTGGCCAGGCAATTCCATGCCCGTGGGTCGCAATCGACGAAATCGGTCCGGCCCACGGCGACGTCGAGCCTCCTTTCACGGATAAGCCGGCCCGCTGCCAGGGCGCCAGACAGGTCCCCTCCCCGTGAGCTGATCACGACAGGCAGGCGCCGATCGCCAAGCGTGGCGAGCAACTGGCGCAGCTTCGGCAGTGTCTGGCTCGTAATCACGCCTTCCGCCGAGATCCATTCCGGACAGTCAGGATTACACAGCGGATTGCTGCCGCGAACCACGACAAAGCGCATGTCCGCGCCGGCCTTGGCGGTTTCCGGTCCAACTGGTGCGACATCCCCGGGCGTGCCGGTCGCAGCGGTCGATAGCGCCGCATTGTTTGCGGGGCTCGGTATCTCCCGGCAATTCCCGGCCGGCTGTTGCGGCGCGCACAGGCCGGCGGAGGTCAACAGATCCGCCGCGTCCCGGCTGGTCACCAACTTCATCGTCAGCATATCGTCGAGCGCGATCTGGCGGATGTCGCTGGCCGGCGTGGCCTTCATCATTTCCAGCACGCCGTCGCCTATCCCCATTTCCCTGAGATAGGCCGATAGCGTCTTCTCGACCGCCTTGCTCATCTCGTAGGTCTTGTAGATGCCGGCATTTTTCCGGCTGACCACCTTGGTGTTGATGATCTTCTTCTTGCCGTTCACGATCCGGTAGGTGGTCCGGTAGAGCAGCTTCTCGCGCTTGTAGGTGGTGGTGATCTGATGGACGCCGAGATAGGCGAAATATCCGACCACGCGGCGGATACCGCCGGAAAACATCAGCGGACAGGCCGAATTGCACATGGCCCCGTCGTCAAAGGCCATGCCGAAATAGTCGGCACCCTTGCCCTTGTTGTCGCTGCAATTCTTCGCCTCAGGCTGGCAGCCGGTAAACACCGTCACGCCGACGGCGATATCGAGCTTGGCCTTGCGGATCATCCTGCCAAGTGCGAGTGCGGCATCGACATTGCCGCCGGGCGAGCTGACGACGACAGGCAGTTGTCGTCCCTTCAGCGTTTTGAGCGTGCGTTTGAAGAGTGACGGCGTGCCCGCCGCGATCGTGCCTTCAGCCGATACCCATTCCGGACAATTGGGCTCGCAGCCCGGCGCATTGCTGCGCACGACGGCGAAGCGCATCGGTGGGATGTCCAGCGACTGCTCCTGGGCCCGGGCCGGCAGGACAGGCAGCACTATGGCGGTCAACAGCATGAGGCGAACCAGCGCCCGCGACCACCATGCCTTCTCATTGAAACAGCGCCCTGGAACCACTCTTTCGCCAAGCTCCCGCAATGCAACCTATACTAGTTGCCGTGATGGCGCTTGCAACAGCGTAGGCGCAGTTCCGATGTCACGCAGCGACGTAAACGAAAAGGGCGGCCCGAAGACCGCCCTTTCCTTGTCGATCCGGCTATTGCCGGTCTCGATTATTCCTTGATCGTGACGACGATGCCGGCACCGACGGTGCGGCCGCCTTCACGGATGGCGAAGCGCAGCTTCTCTTCCATGGCGATCGGCACGATCAGCTCGACATCGACCGTGATGTTGTCGCCAGGCATGACCATCTCGGTGCCAGCCGGCAGCGACACGATGCCGGTCACGTCCGTCGTGCGGAAGTAGAACTGCGGACGGTAGTTGGTGAAGAACGGCGTGTGACGGCCACCTTCGTCCTTGGTCAGGATGTAGGCCTCGGCCACGAACTTCTTGTGCGGCTTCACCGTGCCGGGCTTGGCCAGAACCTGGCCGCGCTCGACACCTTCACGATCAACGCCGCGCAGCAGCGCGCCGATGTTGTCGCCAGCCTGGCCCTGATCGAGCAGCTTGCGGAACATTTCAACGCCCGTGCAGGTCGTCTTGGTCGTCGGACGGATGCCGATGATTTCCAGCTCCTCGCCGACCTTGACCACGCCGCGCTCGACGCGGCCGGTCACGACCGTGCCGCGGCCCGAGATCGAGAACACGTCTTCGATCGGCATCAGGAACGGCTTGTCGAGCGGACGAACAGGCGTCGGGATGTAGGCGTCGACCTGAGCCATCAGCTCGCGGATCGCGTCCTCGCCGATCGTCTTGTTGGAATCCTCAAGCGCGGCCAGCGCCGAACCCTTGACGATCGGAATGTCGTCGCCGGGGAACTCGTTCTTCGACAGCAGCTCGCGAACCTCGAGCTCGACCAGTTCGAGCAGCTCGGCGTCGTCGACCTGGTCGACCTTGTTCAGGAACACCACGATCGACGGCACGCCGACCTGACGGGCGAGCAGGATGTGCTCGCGGGTCTGCGGCATCGGGCCGTCGGCAGCCGACACGACCAGGATCGCGCCGTCCATCTGCGCGGCACCGGTGATCATGTTCTTCACATAGTCGGCGTGGCCGGGGCAGTCGACGTGAGCGTAGTGGCGGTTGGCCGTCTCGTATTCAACGTGAGCCGTCGAGATGGTGATGCCGCGTGCCTTCTCTTCCGGCGCCGCATCGATCTGGTCGTAGCGCTTGTACTCGCCAAAATACTTCGTGATCGCCGCCGTCAGCGACGTCTTGCCATGGTCAACGTGACCAATCGTGCCGATGTTCACATGAGGCTTAGTGCGCTCGAATTTACCTTTTGCCATAGTCTCTTTCCTTGGACGGCCTTGACCTTCAGTTCAGTCGAATGCGGGGCGATTAGCGACAAAGGCCAAAAAACACAAGCGTCTTTTGGCCGGGTGCCGTCTCACTCAGTCCGAACCTGGGATCCGATTGCGGGGATATGGCGCTGATATAGGAAGGCGATGGGTGAAATGGAATGGGCGACAGGCCGATCGATCGAGGCCTGGATCGCGTGCTCTTGCCGGCCAATTCCTGTCTCGGCCACGGTCGGTTGATGGCCCATTGCGGCGGCCACCGAGGTCTGATCTCCTGACCCCATGCATTTCATCCCTGCCTCGATCCGCGGCCCGCTGTTCATGATCATCTCGACCGGGTCGTACCTGGTCAACGATACGATGATGAAACTCGCGACCGCGAGGCTGCCGTCCTACGAGGTGCTGTTCCTGCGTGGTGTGGCGGCAGCGCTCTGGGGCTTCCCGCTGTTGTTCCTGCTGGGCTACGGCAAACAGATCCCGTTGATCTTCGACGGCCATGTGCTGCGCAGGAACCTGCTCGAGCTGGCGGCGATCCTTTGCTATGTCGTGGCGCTCGCCAATATGCAGATTGCGGATTCCACGGCGCTGGGACAAATCACGCCGCTGCTGATGCTGGTCGGTTCCTCGATCCTGTTTGGCGAGCGCATCGGCGGCCAGCGCATGGCGCTGATCGGGCTCGGCTTCATCGGCGCGCTGATGGTGGCGCAACCGACGATGCAAGGCATCTCCGTGTACGCCCTGCTGGCGCTCGGCAACGCCGCGCTGTCAGCCGCGCGCGACCTTGCCGGCAGGCGTGTTTCTGCAGAGGTGCCGGGGATGATCGTGGCGATTTCCGCCGTGGTGGTGGTGCTGATCGGCGCGGGCGCGGCGCATCTGGCATCCGAGCGCTGGGTGATGCCCGAAGCACGCCATTTGCTGCTGCTGGCCGGCGCCGGTCTTTTCCTGATCTTCGGCCACTTCTTCATCTTCATGGCCTATCGCGTCGGGCCGACCAGCGCGGTGGCGCCGTTCTATTACTGTTTTACCGTCTGGGCCGTCATTTCGGGCCTGCTGGTGTTCGGCCAGTTCCCCAATACTCTGGCGGTCTGCGGCATCCTGCTGGTGGTGGCCAGCGGGCTGACCATCGTGTCGCTGGACCAGCGCAAGCGCCGGCTGACCGTCGTCGCCTAGCATCGGCAGCCGAGCGCTTGTGTTCAATGTTGCGGAGGCCAGGTCGATCGTCTATTCGGCGATGTATCGTCTATCCACGACGCCATGATCAATCAGCCAAGGGAGCTCCCCATGACCGATTTTGACCAGAACAAGAACTCCGACGCCGAGCACAAGGCCGCCATTCGCAAGTCGCTGATCGGTTGGGCGGTGTTCATCACCGGAACGCTGATTTTCTTCGCTGCCGCCGATGCAGTGCTGATGCCATAGGCAAGCCCGAAGCCGGTCTCGCCCCAGCAGAAATTCGAAATTTCAGACGATGCGGCCGGCGCTTAAAGCGTCCGCCTTCCGCTGAATTGGTGGTAGGCCCACAGCACAACTACCGCGCCCACCACCGCGACGATCAGGCTGGGAATGTTGAGGCCGGTGACACCCACGCCGAAGAGTTGGCTGCAGATCACGCCGCCGACAATGGCGCCGACGATGCCGAGCACGACATCCATGATCAGACCCTGGCCGGTCTTGTTGACGATCTTGCTGCCCAGGAAGCCGGCGATGGCGCCGAGAATGATCCAGCTGATGATACCCATTTTTTCCTCTCCATCCCCCGCCATCGCGACATTTTCATATGATTGTCAAAACCTCAAGCCAGCTTGAAATTCCGCCCGGATGCGCCATTGTTGAAGGTGGGCCGGGCTTGGTCGAGATGGAGGATCCACTATGGGACTTTTTGACAACGCCGTTCCCGGCGGCAACATCACCAAACCGCTGATGATCGCGCTCGGCGCGTTGCTGGTCGGAAAAATGCTGAGCGGCAGAAGTGCCGAACAGCCGGATCAGCCTCAAACGCCCGTGCCTGCCGACCCCGCAGCTAGTGACGGCGGCCTGCTCGGCGGACTGGGCGGCCTGCTCGACAGGCTCAAGGATGCCGGCCACGGCAATGTCGCCGATTCCTGGGTCGGCACCGGGCAGAACCAGTCGATCAACGCCAACGATCTCGGCGCAGCACTCGGGCCGCAGGTCATCCGCGAGATCGCGCAACGCACCGGCCTGGACGAACAGGAATTGCTCAAGCAGCTGTCCACCGCCCTGCCCGGCATCGTCGACAAGCTGACGCCGAACGGCCAGGTGCCGCAGCAGCATCAGGTGGCTTCAGCGTTCAACAGTTGACGCGCACACCGATGCCCTGAAGCGCTGCGCGCGTTGTCGCGCAGTGTCCAGGCTTAACGATTGTGGGATGGAAATCTGGAGCGGGTAGCGGGAATCGAACCCGCATATTCAGCTTGGAAGGCTGCTGCTCTACCACTGAGCTATACCCGCGCCTTGCACTGAAGTATCGGATTCACCCGAAAAGCGCCATGCACTTTTCGGCCCGATGCTTTTCTCGTTTCAGGGCTTCCGGGCCGGCAGTGGTGGAGAGGGTTGGATTCGAACCAACGTAGGCTAAGCCAACGGATTTACAGTCCGTCCCCTTTAACCACTCGGGCACCTCTCCAGCCTGCCGCCGGAGCCATGCAACGAGGCATTCTTGCCGATCCCGGAGCCCGAGTTGGATATCTTCTCCGAAATCAGCGAAGCGCCTTATGGCGGCAAGGCCAGTGGGTGTCAACCGCACTGGGAAGGGTTTTTCGATGTTGTTCGCCGGCTGCGGCGACGGGCCGTATCCTTGGCCACGCGAGACGGCTATAGAAGCCGGCCATGAGCAACAAGACCAATACCCCCAAAGACACCCATTACGCCAAGCTGCGCCGCGCGCACCGCGACGAGAAGAGCGGCGGCGCGCCGGCATTCCGGCCGCGCCAGCCCGTGCCGCCCGGCGAGAACGCCGCCGACGGCCTGGTGCGACTTTATGGCCTGCACACGGTGCGGGCGGCGCTCGACAATCCGCGCCGCAAGATTCGCAAAATGCTGGTGACCCGCAACGCGGCCGAGCGCCTTGAGATAGACGATCTCGCCGCCCTGCCCTTCAAGGCGGAGCTGGTCGAACCCAGGGACATCGACAAGATCACCGGTTCGGACGCCGTGCACCAGGGCGTGCTGATCGAGGCGGAGCCGCTGAAGCCCAAGCGCCTCGACGCACTCGGCGACACAAGGCTGGTGCTGGTGCTCGACCAGGTCACCGATCCGCACAATGTCGGCGCCATCCTGCGCTCGGCGGTCGCCTTCGGCGCCGGCGCGCTGATCACCACGGCCCGCCACAGTCCCCAGGAATCGGGCGTGCTGGCGAAATCCGCCTCCGGCGCGCTGGAGCATATCGACCAGATCGAGGTGAAGAACCTCGCCGACGCGCTCGGGCAGTTGCACGAAGCCGGCTTCCAGACCATCGGGCTTGATTCGGACGGGCCGGCGGAACTCGAAACCAGCTTTGCCGGCGACAGGATCGCGCTGGTGCTCGGTGCCGAAGGCAAGGGCCTGCGCCAGAAGACGCGCGAGACGGTGACGACGCTGGCGCGGCTCGACATGCCCGGCGCCATCCGTTCACTCAACGTGTCGAATGCCGCGGCGGTGAGCCTTTATGCTGCACGGGCGTTCTTGAAGCGCGGCTGAGAGCCGGAAGCGCTCTACCAAGAAACAAGAAACGGGTTCCAGCGACAGCGCGGGAACCCGTTCTTGTGCAGGACAAGAGGTGGCGGCTTGGGAACGTTGCGCCGCCCTCTCCCGGCCTATGCTGCTTTGCCCTTCACGTCGGTCAATTTGCCACCGACCTCAAAATTGGCCATCCGCTCCAGTGCCCTGACCAGCGCCGAGTGATCTTCCTTGGCGCCGCCATTGGCCGCACACGAGTTGAACAGCTGCTGCGTGGTCGAGGTGTTGGGCAGCGCCACGCCGAGCGCCTTGGCGCCCTCCAGTGCCAGGTTGAGATCCTTCTGGTGCAGTTCGATGCGGAAACCGGGCGCGAAGGTGCGCTTGACCATGCGCTCGCCATGCACTTCGAGGATGCGTGACGCCGCCAGCCCGCCCATCAGCGCCTGCCTGACCTTGGCTGGGTCGGCGCCGGCTTTCGATGCAAAAACAAGCGCTTCGGCGACGGCTTCAATGGTCAACGCGACGACGATCTGATTTGCCACTTTGGTGGTCTGGCCGACGCCATTGGGCCCGACCAGAGTGATGTTCTTGCCCATCTTCTCGAGGACGGGTTTGGCGCGTTCGAAGGTCTTTTCCTCGCCGCCGACCATGATGGTCAGCGACGCCGCCTTGGCGCCGACCTCGCCGCCGGAAACCGGCGCGTCGAGATAGTCGCAGCCCAGCTCGTTTATCTTTCCGGCGAAAACCTTGGTCTCGATCGGCGAAATCGAGCTCATGTCGATGACCAGCTTGCCTTTGGTCAGGCCGGACGCGACGCCATTGTCGCCGAACAGCACATCGGCCACCTGCGGGGTGTCGGGCACCATGGTGATGATGATGTCGGCGGCCTTGGCCACGGCGGCATGGCCGGAGACTGCTTTCAGGCCCTTGGCGACGAGATTGGCAGGCGGCTTCGAGCGATGGTCGCTGGCGATGACCTTGTAGCCAGCATCCAGCAGATGCCCCGCCATCGGCGCGCCCATGATGCCGAGGCCGATGAAGCCTATGGTTTCCATTGTGGTTCTCCTGAAAGTCTTGCTCGAACTCGTCGAAGGTCGGCGCTGCCCCTCATCCGCCTGCCGGCACCTTCTCCCCGTATAGTGAAGGGGAGAAGGAAGCTCTTAGGCCGCCGCGCTGCCTTGCCTGGTCAGGTCCCGAAACCAACCCAGGCCTGCCTCGGTGCCGGCCTTCGGCTTGTATTCGGCACCGATCCAGCCGGAATAGCCGATGCGGTCGATGTGGTCGTAGAGGAAAGGATAGTTGATCTCGCCCGTACCCGGCTCGTGACGGCCGGGATTGTCCGCAAGCTGGATATGCGCGATGCGGCTAAGGTTGGCCTCGATTTTACGGGCGAGATCCCCCTCCATGATCTGCATGTGATAGATGTCGTATTGCAGGAACAGGTTTTTCGAGCCGACGCGGTCGATCAGCGCCAGCGCCTGGTCGGAGTAGTTGAGGAAGAAGCCTGGAATGTCGCGGGTGTTGATCGGCTCGATCAAAAGCCGGATGCCAGCCTGCTCCAGCTTCTCCGCCGCGAAGGCGAGGTTTTCGGCGAAAACATCCTCGAGCACCTTGCGGTCGACGCCGGCGGGTGCAATGCCGGCCAGGCAATTGACCTGGGGGCAGCCGAGCGCCTGCGCGTAGGTGATCGCCTTGGCGATGCCCTGGCGGAATTCCGGCACGCGGTCCGGCAACACGGCGATGCCGCGCTCGCCCTTGCCCCAGTCGCCGGCCGGCAGGTTGAACAGCACCTGCGCCAGGCCGTTCTTCTTCAGCCTGGCGGCCACCACCTCCGGCGCATGGTCGTAAGGGCCGATATATTCGACGCCCTTGAAGCCCGCGCGGGCGGCGGCGTCAAAGCGATCGAGGAAATCATGCTCGCCAAAGAGCATCGACAGATTGGCTGAAAAACGCGGCATTCTTTTTCTCCTAATCCAGCATCACGATCGCGGTCGGCGCATCCTCATGGCTTTCGGCAAGGTCCTCGAATTCGGTGATCTTGTCGATCTCGGTGCCCATCGAGATGTTGGTGACGCGCTCGAGGATGAATTCAAGCACGACCGGAACCCGGTGCTCCTTCATCAGCCGCTGCGCCTCTTTGAAGGCGGCGGCAAACTCCTCGGGCTTGCGCACCCGGACCGCCTTGCAGCCCATGGCTTCGGCGACGGCGACATGGTCGACGCCATAGCCGGCCTCGGGATCGCCCGATCGGTTGACGTTCTCGAAGGCGAGGCTGACCTCATAATCCATCGAGAATCCGCGCTGCGCCTGGCGGATCAGGCCGAGATAGGCGTTGTTCACGACGACATGGATGTAGGGCAGTCTGTGCTGTGCGCCGACGGCCAGTTCCTCGATCATGAACTGGAAATCATAGTCGCCCGACAGCGCCACGATGGTGCGGTCGGGATCGGCGGCGCGCACGCCAAGGGCTGCCGGCAAGGTCCAGCCGAGCGGGCCGGCCTGGCCGCAATTGATCCAGTTGCGCGGCTTGTAGACATGCAGGAACTGCGCGCCGGCGATCTGCGACAGGCCGATCGTGGTGACATAGGTGACATCGCGGCCGAACGCCTTGTTCATCTCCTCATAGACGCGCTGCGGCTTCAGCGGCACCTGGTCGAAATGCGTCTTGCGCTTCATCGTCTTCTTGCGGGCCTGGCATTCCTTGGCCCAGCCCGACCAGTCGCGCAGCTTTCCGGCCGTCTTCCACTCGGTGGCGACGTCGAGCAGCATTTTCAGCGCCGCGCCAGCATCGGAGACGACGCCGAGGTCCGGCGCGAAGACACGGCCGATCTGCGTGGGCTCGATGTCGACATGGATGAACTTCTTGTCCTTGGTGTAGACGTCCACAGAACCAGTGTGACGGTTGGCCCAGCGATTGCCGATGCCGAAGACGAAATCGGCCTCCAGCATCGTGGCGTTGCCGTAGCGATGCGAGGTCTGCAGCCCGCACATGCCGGCCATCAGCCGGTGATCGTCGGGGATCGCGCCCCAGCCCATCAGTGTCGGGATGACCGGAACGCCTGATATCTCCGCGAATTCGATCAGCAGGTCGGATGCATCGGCATTGATGATGCCGCCGCCGGCGACGATCAATGGCTTGTCAGCCGCGTTGAGCATCGCCAGTGCCTTTTCGGCCTGGGCGCGCGTCATAGCCGGCTTGAATGGCGCCAGCGGCTCATATGCATCGATGTCGAACTCGATCTCGGCCAATTGAACGTCGACCGGCAGGTCGATCAGCACCGGGCCGGGGCGCGACGAGCGCATGAGATGAAACGCCTTCTGCAGCGCCATGGGCACGAGATAGGGCTCCATGACGGTGACCGCCCATTTGGCGACCGGTGCGGCGATGGCGGCGATGTCGACGGCCTGGAAATCCTCCTTGTTGAGCCGCGCACGCGGCGCCTGGCCGGTGATGCACAGGATGGGGATGGAATCGGCTGATGCCGAGTAAAGCCCGGTGATCATGTCGGTGCCGGCCGGACCCGAAGTGCCGATGCAGAGCCCGATATTGCCCGCCTTGGCGCGGGTGAAGCCTTCTGCCATGTGCGAGGCGCCCTCGACGTGGCGGGCCAGCACGTGGCGGATGGTGCCCCTCGCCTTCAAAGCCGAATAGAGCGGATTGATCGCCGCGCCCGGCACACCGAAGGCGCAGGAGATGCCTTCCTTTTCGAGAACGAGAACCGCCGCATCGACAGCGCGCATCCTGGCCATTTTCCGGCCCTCCACTTGGGTTGTCATTGTTGGATGGCCGAGAATGTCAGCAAGCCGGCTATTTTTCAATTTTTTCAGAATATTTTTTCATTTCTAGAAAACGGCGACTATTTGCTGATTTTATTGGATTTTCGGTTTTTCAGGAATTTGCCGCCTCGCCGCAGTGAAAAACTTTTTCATTGCACGTTTGGAGAAATCGGCGAAACTGGCGCGATGGAAACCACTGAAAAACGCCAGCGCGGCCGTCCGCGCGCTTTCAACGGGCCTGCCGAGGCCAGTTCCGTGCAATCGCTGGACCGGGCCTTGCGCATCCTGGCCATTGTGGCGGAGGGCAGCGGCATGTCGCTGAGCGAGATATCGGCGCAGAGCGGCCTTGCCGCCTCCACCGCCTACCGCATGCTGACGACGCTGGAAAACCACGGCATGGTCGAGTTTGACACATCAGACCAGCTGTGGTCGATCGGCGTCGAGACCTACCGCATGGGCGCGGCCTTCCTGCGCCGACGCAAGCTGGTCGACCGCGCCCGCATCGTCATGCAGGAGCTGATGGAAAGAACCGGCGAGACCGCCAATCTCGGCGTCGCCGAGGATGATTGCGTGGTGTTCGTCAGCCAGATCGAGACGCACCAGGCGATCCGCGCCTTCTTCCGCCCGGGCACGCGCAGCCCCTTTCACGCCTCCGGCATCGGCAAGGCGGTGCTGGCGCATCTCGAGCCGGAGCGCGTCGGGACCATTCTGCGCAAGGCCGGCCTGCAGCGCTTCACCGACAGGACGCTGTCCGAGATCCCTGCCCTCGCCCACGATCTGGCTGTCATCAAGCAGCGCGGCTGGTCGGTCGATGACGAAGAACGGCACCCCGGCATGCGCTGTGTGGCGGCTGCCATCTTCAACGAGTTCGGCGAGCCGATCGGCGGCGTCTCCGTATCGGGGCCGACCGTGCGGGTGACGCCGGAGCGGCTGGCCGAGATCGGGCCGATGGTGCGCAGTGCCGCGGCCGAGGTGACCCGGATGATCGGCGGCGCGCAAGTCGGCTGATCAGCCTACCCCGGGAAGCGCGCTCCTGGTCGCAATATCGAAGAAATCGAGCCGTATGGCCATGCCGACACCGCAAGCGCCGGCGGCATGGGCACTCTCTTGCCGTGGCGTTCGAATGCATGCGAAAGGGCGCGGATGAGGAAAACGGTTCAGCTTCTGCTTGTCGCTTCGCTTTGCGGATGCGTGGCGACGACACCTCGACCCGATGCCGGCGACCAGCGTGTCGATCCGATTCCGTTCTCGCTCGCGCTCGAGGAGATCGTCATCACCGGTATTCGTCAGCACTTGCCGGATCCAGCTTCGGCCAGGCTCGGAAGGACGCTTGCCGGGGAGCGGACACTGAACGGCCGCAAGGAGATCGTGGTCTGCGGCTTCGTCGACGGCAAGGATCCGTCCGGCGGCAATGGCGGCGACCAAGCCTTCATTGCCAGGATCTACCCGGATTCGGCAAGCAGCTTCGAGCTTGTCGCTATGGGCGGCGCTTCGGAAACGAGGCGCCTCGTCGATAGCACCTGCCGCGCAGCCGGGTTGCCGATTTCCGATTCCGCCTGATCACACAACTGTAAGTATTTGTGAAACAACGAAAAGGGGCTCGCGCCAGCCCCTTTTTCTGTTGTTGAGCGGTCTCCTCTCAGAGCCGGCAATAGTGGCTGTAGCCGTCGCGGCCGATGTAGGTGTCGGAGTCCGGATCGTAGCTGGAGTAACGATCGAAGCAGCGGCGGACGTGCCAGGAACCACCGTCTTCGTCGACATAGACGGTACGCGGCGGCTGCTGGGCAAGCAGGCTGCCAAGGACGAACCCGCCGACGCCGGCGGCGATGCCGATGCCGAGGTCGTGGTGATGCGAATGAGCCGCCGAAGGCTGAACGGTGCCGACCAGCGCGGTGGCGGCGACGGTGGTGGCGATGAGGCCGGAAACGAGAGTGCGCTTGAACATGATGATCTCCTTGCTTCGTTGACCGAGGCGATCCATCCGCCTCTTGATCATCTGTCGTTGCGGCAACGAAAAAGGTTCGAAGCTTTTTTGATCTTTTTTGGAGGTGCTGTCGGTTCCTGACTGTGGCCCACGGAGAATGCAAAAGGGCGGCCGAGGCCGCCCTTCCAAACGCAACAGGCCGCGGCATCAGAAGATGACAACGACCCCGCCATGATGACGATGGTGGTGATGATGCCGGTGATGATGGTGGTGGTACCACCAGTAGTCGCCATAGTCGTCGTCATAGTAATGATGGTGATGATGCATACCGTGAGCCGACGACGTCTGAACCGTGGCGGCCAACGCGCCTGTGGCAACGAACACGGCGACGAGAGCGGAAGTGAGCATGCGCTTGAACATGATGATCTCCTGGATCCTTGACCGAGACGACCATTCGCCTCTGGAGACCAGTCGGCGCGAGGTGGGAAAAGGTTCGAAAGGGGTGGGGAGATATCTTGGCGGGTGGGGGAAGAGTGAGTAGTGGGTATGCAGGGGCTTGGCCCACTGTTGACTACTCCCTACTGACTATTCCCTACTCACTCCCTCGTTCACCCCATCCCCGTGACATGCCGAAGCCAGAACGCCAGCGCGATGAAACCGATGATCGTGGTCACGCCGGTCCAGTCGACATTGGCCTTCTTGATGTCGCCGATGAGCTTCACCAGCAGCATCCAGGCGATGACGACGAGGGGCAGAATGATGACAAGCCTGATCATGCGACACTCCAGTCCGAAGCGATTGCATCTTCTTGATATGTAGGAAGCGCGCTCGCGAATTTCAGCATGGGCGTCCACGGCGTCATCCACCGCCGGGGTAACCGAAAACGGAGTTTTGTCTTTACTGGCGCACGAAATATGCTACCGGAGCGCCGTGCCCTTGTAGCTCAGCTGGTAGAGCAGCGGTTTTGTAAACCGAAGGTCGGCGGTTCGATCCCGTCCGGGGGCACCAGTCTCGCCGGACGGTTTGGTTGCCAGTATGAGGCTACCAATCACACCCCTATCGCCGCCACCAATATCCGGTTCTGCCTTCGTATCGCCGCGCGCAGTTCCGGGATCCTGGCCTCGTCGCGCTTCACGAATTCGATGAACATCATGTTCATGTTGTTGAAGATCAGTTCGCCGAGCGCTGCCCCGTCTATGTCCTGGCGCACCAGGCCGATCTCCTGCAGCCGGGCGATCAGCGCACGGATCTGTTCGGTGAGCGAGCGGTCGAGCGCGGTGTAGGCCTGGCCGAACGGGCTGTCGGGTAGTTGCGTCGAGATCGCCATGGCCTGGCGCCACATCTCCTTGCTGAGATAATGCAGCGAGTGCTCGATATAGATGCCGATCAGCGTGTCCAGCGCATCGCCGACATTGGCCGGCGGCTTGGCGACGACGCCGCGCCCGGCATTGAGCACCTCGTTGACCTCAAGCGAGACGATGGCGCCGAGGATGTCGCCCTTGTTCTCATAGTAATTGTAGATCGTGCCGATCGACACTTCCGCCTGCGCGGCGATCGCCTCGATCTTGGCGCCCTCGTAGCCGGCCTCGCGGAAAAGTGCCGCCGCCGCCTCGATGATGCGCCTGTGCCGGTCCGCCTTTTGCCTTGCCCGCAATCCGCTCATAGCAGCCTCTTGCCACAAAAACAGAATTGACTCAATTTTAGAATTGGTTCAATTTTTTACAAGAAGCCACAAAGGCAAGGGAGAACACTCGATGTCCGTCAAATCCGGGAATCCGCTTTCCATCCTGAAGCTGCATCTGCACGCCGCCTGCGCCGCCACGGCCCTGCTGCTTGGCGTGGGCAGCCTCGCTCAGGCCGCCGATCTCAACGCGCTGATCTGGTGCGACCATTCCGATCCGGCGCTGCTGAAGCCTTTCGAAGAGGCCAACAACGTCAAGGTCAACGTCAAGGAGTTCGAAGGCACCGGCGCTGGTCTCGCCATCGTCGAGCAATCGCAGCCCGGCGACTGGGACGTGATGGTAATCGATAGCATCGACGTGCCGCGCGGCGTCGAAAAGGGCCTGTTCGAGCCGCTGCCCGAGGACAAGCTGCCCTTCGCCGCCCTCTTCCCGCAGGTGAAGATGGACGGCTCCACCGTGGTCGGCGGCAAGCGCTACGGCATCACCGAAAAGTTCGGCTACAACACGATCGGCTTCAACAAGACCAAGGTCGACCCGGCGGACATGCAGTCCCTGGCGTCGCTGACCAGCGACAAATACAAGGGCAAGGTCGCCATCTATGACTATTACCTGCCGGTCATCGGAATGGCGGCACTGGCCATCGGCAAGAAGACGGCCGAGCTGACCGAAGCCGACCTGCCCGCGCTCAAGGAAGAGCTGCTCAAGATGAAGGCCAACGCCAAGCTGGTCGGCGAGGTCACCGCCAGCCAGACGGCGCTTGCCACCGGCGAGGTCGACATACTGGTCGGCGGCGGCGAATGGGTGACGGCAGGGTTGGCCAAGGAGAACCCCGCGCTCGATTTCTCCATCCCCAAGGAGGGTGCGGTGCTGTGGTCGCAGTCGCTGGCCATGTTCAAGGATTCCAAGAACAAGGACATGGCGCTGAAATTCATCCAGTACATTATGAGTCCCGAAGGCCAGGCGCGCCTTGCCACCTCGTCCTGCTATTGGGGCATGCCGGCGAACACCAAGGCGGCGCTGACCGACGACCAGAAAAAGGTCCTGCGCTTCGATGAGCAGCCAGGCTTCCTCGCCCGTGCGCAAGCCTATCCGGCGCCGAACGGCGATCTCGACAAGAAGATGCAGGATATGTGGACCGAAATGCTGCAGGCGAAATGAGCTGATACCGTTCGTGAGCTCAACCGGAAACAGCGGGCGCGCCCTGCCCGGGACGGGCCGCGCCCTTCCCTGGGCGCTGGTTACGCCTGCCCTCGGCTGGACGCTGCTGTTCTTCGTGCTGCCCTTCGTCGCCATGGGGTTTTCCAGCCTCACGGCGCATGAAGGCGGCGGCTTCACGCTTTCCAATTACAGCCAGTTCTTCACCAACCCATCCTACTGGCAGGCGATGGTGAACTCGCTGGAGGTGACGGCGATCGTCACCTTGCTCTCTGTGCTGCTCGCCTATCCCTTTGCCTGGATCCTCGCCGAACAGGTGCCGGAACGCTGGCAACGGCTGGCGCTGATGCTGGCCGTGCTGCCGTTCTGGACGTCCTATGTCGTGCGCTCCTATTCCTGGCTGCTGGTGCTGGCGCAGAACGGCGTCATCAACCGCGCGCTCACCGGTTCGGGCTTGATCACCGAGCCGCTGCAGCTCGCCAACACGCGGCTGGCCACCGTCACCGGCTTCGTGCACTTCTTCGTCATGCTGCTGACGCTGACCATCTTCGCCAACCTCAAGCAGCTCAGTCCGAGCTACCGCAAGGCGGCCGCCGATCTCGGCGCCGGGCCGGTGCGCACCTTCCTGCATGTCATCCTGCCGCTGACCTTGCCGGGCATCATGGTCGGCGCCTTCCTCACCTTCGTGCTGTGCATCGGCGACTACATCACGCCGCAGATCCTGGGCGGCAACAACGAGCTTTTGATGCCGCAGCTGGTGATGATGCAGATCGGCCGGCGTGGCGATTTTCCGCTGGCCTCGGCGCTGTCGATCATCCTGATGGCGGTCGTAACCATCGCCTACCTCGCCTGCGCCCGCTGGCTGAAGATCGAGCGGGCCTGAGATGCGCCAGGTGGTCCGCGTTGTTTCCTGGCTCTATGTGCTTGCCGTCTACGGCTTCATCTTCCTGCCGGTGGTGGTGCTGGTGCTGTTCTCGCTGCAAGCGACCTCGTTTCCGATCCCGCCCTTCACCGGCCCCTCGCTGCGCTGGTATGAGGCCGTGCTGTCCGATGTCAGGCTGACCTCGGCGCTGGTCAATTCTCTGCTGGTGGCGTCGATCTCCTCGGCCGCCGCCGTCACGCTCGGCTTTCTCTCCGCCTGGGGTTTCGCGCGCTTCGTGCTGCCCGGGTCCGGCCTGCTGCGCGGGCTGATCACGCTGCCGCTGACGGTCAGCTATCTCATCATCGGCATGGGCCTGCTGGTGCTTTTCAACTGGGCTGGTGTTCCGAAATCGCTGCTTGCCGCCGGCATCGGCCATGTCGTGATCAACCTGCCGCTATGCTTTGCCATCATCTACAGCCAGATGGGCGATCATCAGATCAACATCGAGCGCGCGGCGCGCGATCTTGGCGCGCCGGAATGGAAGGTGCTGCTCTTGATCACCGTGCCGGTGATGGCGCCCGCCATCTTCGCAGGCTTCTTCCTGTCGATGACCTTCTCCTGGGACGAGTTCGTGATCTCCTTCCTGCTGACCCGCTTCGACACCACGCTGCCGGTGGAGATCTGGAATCTGCTGCGCTCGGGCCTCAATCCCAAGACCAACGCCGTCGGTTCGCTGGTCTTCGCCGTTTCCATCGTGCTGGTCGTGCTGTTCGAACTGACATTGTTGCGCCGGAGAAAGACATGACCGCGCCTCTGGTCGATATCCGCGCGGTCTCGCACCGTTTCGGGCAGCTGGCCGTGCTAAAAGATGTCTCGCTGCGGATCGAGCCCGGCAGCTACACCATCCTGCTTGGGCCGTCGGGCTCGGGCAAGACGACGCTGTTGTCCATCCTGGGCGGCTTCGTCACGCCCAGCGAAGGCAAGGTGTTCATCCGCGGCGAGGACTGCACCGCGGTGCCGCCGGCCAGGCGCCCGACGACGACTGTGTTCCAGGACTATGCGCTGTTTCCGCATATGAGCGTCGGCGGCAATGTCGGCTTCGGGTTGCGCATGCAGGGCGTCGACGGCGCGACACGCGCCGCAAAGGCGCGCGAGGCGCTGGCGCTGGTGGGGCTGGCCTCCGCCTTCGACAAGAAGCCGCACCAGCTCTCCGGCGGGCAAAGGCAGCGCGTGGCGCTGGCGCGGGCGCTGGTCATCGAGCCGGCGGTGCTGCTGCTGGACGAGCCGCTCGGTGCGCTCGATCTGAAACTGCGCCGGCAGATGCAGGACGAGTTGAAGGCGATCCAGAAACGCGTCGGCACCGCCTTCGTCCATGTCACGCACGATCAGGAAGAAGCGATGGCACTGGCCGACCATTGCGTGGTGATGAATGACGGCCGCATCGAGGACGAAGGACCGCCCGAGCGCGTCTATGCCAGGCCGGCGACACGTTTTTCGGCGACCTTCATGGGCGAAAGCACGATCCTTGCCGGCAAGGTGGCGGAAGCCGGGGACAGGACAAGCACCGTCTCGACGCCGGCCGGCCCGGTTTTGGTGCGCGGCGCTTTGCCTGTGGGTTCGGCCGTCGCATTGGCCATCCGGCCGGAGCATCTCATGCTCGGCGGGACCGCCGGCACCGCAAGCCTCGGCATGGCGAAAGTGAACGATGTCGTCTTCCAGGGCAGTTTCAAACGCGTGCTTGCCGTCTCCGTCGAAGACGCCTCGCTGCAATTCATCGCCAAGCTGCCGGCAACAGCCACCGTCCAATCCGGCGACACGCTTGCCGTTTCGTGCGATACCGACCAGATCATCGTTTTGGCGGACTGAAATGGGATCCCTTCCGGTCATCGGCGCACCAGAATGGTACGAGACCATCCGCATGGCCGACGGCGTCACGCTGATCCACGAGCCGTGGATCAAGCCGTTCTTCCGCTGCAACATCTGGCATGTGCGCGGCCGCGACCGTGACCTTCTGTTCGACACCGGCCTCGGCCATTTCAGCCTGCGCACACATGTGCCGCTGGTGAGCGAGCGCAAGCTGACCTGCGTCGCCAGCCATACGCATTTCGACCATATTGGCTGCCATCACGAATTTCCCGACCGCTGCGTGCACCGAGCCGAAGCAAAAATCCTCGCCGATCCGCGCAACGAGTGGACGGTGGCTGACCGCTATGCGACCGACGATATGTTCGACGGATTGCCGCAAGGCTGGGAGTCGTCCCGTTACCGGATCCTGCCCGCCCCGGCTGACCGCCTGCTCGGCCATGGCGATGTCATCGATCTCGGCGACCGCGCCTTCGAGGTGATCCACACACCGGGCCATTCACCCGGCGGCATCGCACTCTACGAGAAGAAGACCGGCATGCTGTTGTCCGGCGACATCATCTATGACGGCCCGCTGATCGACGACGTCTACCATTCGGATATGTCGGACTATGTCGAGACACTGCTCGCCATGCGCGATCTCGACGTCTCGGTCGTGCATGGCGGCCATTTCCCGAGTTTCGGCAAGGTGCGCTACCGCCAGCTGATCGACGAGTACCTGGCGCAGAAACGCCAGGCCGGCTGCCACCTGCGGCAGCGCCCCTGAGAACAGCTACGGCATCAATTCAAAATGCCGCGGAAATGCCTGATGCAGCAGGAGCAGCATGGTCTTGCGCAGCACATTGGTGTCGCGGCTCGAAGGGTTCAGATGGTCCCAGTACCATGCGCCGTGAACCAGATAATTCAGGCTCTCCGACAAGGTGTTGATGTCGACACCGGTATACCCTGCGCCGCGCGAAATCTCGATCAGCAGTTCGCGCGCTTCGGCGGTGTAGGCGAGATCGCTCGGCAGGCCGATCTCGTTGTAGATCTGCATGCTCTTGCGGTCGCTTGAGAACACGACAAAGACCGACACCCATTTGGGATGCTGCCGGGCGAAACGCTGCGCACAATCGACGGCGCCCAGCAGCCTTTCGACCGGCGACAGGCCGGGCGCCCGCACCAGGCTGATCCACAGCGCGTCATACTGATCGCTGAGATACTGAAGCACGGCGCGGAACAGGTTTTCCTTGCTGCGGAAATGAAAGACGACCAGCGCATTGGACGAGCCGACATGTTCGGCGATACGCTGCATGGTGAGGCTTGCCAGGCCCTCCTCCGCGATGAGATCGATCGTGGCGTCGATGATGCGCTGTACGCTGGCTTCGCCGCGCTCGCGTCGGCGGTCCTTGGGCGGCGCGGCATCGTTTGCCGCGCCCTTGGTCGTCGCGAGCTTGCGTTTCTCCGGCTTTGCGATTGCCTTGCGTTGCGCCATTTTCGTCAGGCCTTTCGGACCCACGGCGGAATATCCCGCCGCACAGATTGCCTTGCCATGTGCCACGCCGGCTGATCCCGAAAATCGCTCAGAGCGACGGGCGTGTCCCGGTGTTCCCATACCATTGCCCCCGAGCCGTTTCATAGGCCAGTCCGGCCCGGAAGACATCGGCGTCGCTATAGGTGCGGCCGACGATCTGGATGCCTGTCGGCACGCCGCTGGCGGCGCGGCCCGACGGTATGGAGAGAACCGGGCAACGGCTCAGCATGTTGAACGGCGTCGTCATCACCCAGCCCAGCGAAGGGTTCACCTCCCTGCCGTTGATCTCCACCCTGTCCCTGGTCTGGTCGAACTCCGCCGGTACCGCGGGCAGCGCGTTTGTCGGGCAGATCAGCACATTATAGGTCTCCAGCAGCGGGCCGAGCGTCTGGTACATCCTGGCCGCCACGTCCAGTGTCGCGACGAAGTCGGTGGCCTTGGACTTTTGCCCGTCCTCGGCAAAGCGCCGGGCATAGCTGGTCATGTCGCTGGCGTGCTCCGCAAGCAGTTGCGACAGCGACGCGCCGAACAGGTGCTCGAGATAGGCCATTCCGGCCTTGAGCACCCCGCTGTCCCAGCCAAGATCGACTTCCTCGACCGTGGCGCCGAGCGAGCGGAACACATCGCAGGTGGCGAGCGTGTTCGTGCGCACGTCGGGGTCGACCTCGAAGGAGCCGAGATCCATCGAAAAGGCAATCTTCCAGCCTTTGATCGGCTTGTAGTCGAGCGGCAGGCGCAGCTTGGGACGCAGCGTGGCGATGTCGAGCGGGCTTGGTCCCGCCATGACGTTCTGCAGCAGGATGGCATCCCTGACGTTTCGCGCCAGCGGCCCGGTGTGGCAGTAGAAATCGAGGTTGAAGGGCGGCTCGTCGGGATTGCGGCCGTAAGGCGGCTTGTAGCCGACGAGACCGCAGGCCGAGGCCGGAATGCGGATCGATCCGGCAATATCCGAACCGGTGGCGATCGATGATGTTCCCGAAGCGAGCGTTGCCGCAGCACCACCCGACGAACCGCCCGGCGTAAAATCGCGATTCCATGGATTGCGGGTGACGCCCCACCGCTTCGACCAGGTGTAGCCCGCGCAGCTGAATTCCGGCGTCGCCGTGCGGGCATGCACGATGCCGCCGGCCTTCATGATGCGCTCGTTCATTGTCGAGGTGTGGCCGCTTACGGCATCCCTGGACAGCAGCGAGCCGTGCGAGGTCGGCTTGCCCTTGATGTAGCTCTCATCCTTGATGCCGATCGGCAGGCCTTCCAGCGCGCCGGTCCTGGCGCCCCTGGCGTATTTCGCCTCGGCCCTGGCGGCCAGCTTCATCGCCTCTTCGAAATGCGTGAAGGTAAAGCAGTTGATCGACGATCTGGTAGCTTCGGCGCGGCGAATGGTGGCCTGCATCAATTCGACGGGCGAGAGTTTCTTCGCCTTGAACAGCCGCAGCGCCTCATGGGCCGGCACGTAGCAGAGGTCGAGATCGGACATTGGAAGTCTCCTGCGATCGCGAGACCGCACCTGGCATGGAGGGTGCCGGACCGCAAACTGCGGCCCGGTGACTGTGGTTGGGTTGGTCCGGCGACGCTATTTCTGGAGGTCGGTCCAGATCTTCGTATAGAGCGCCTGCACATCCGATGGACAGGCCGGCATGAACTGGCCCTTGGCGGCAAATTCAGCCGGAACGTCCACTTCCGGCGCCGTCTTCATGTCGTCCGGCATGAAAGCCTCGGAGCCCTTGATGCCGTTGGCGTAGCGGGCGAAAGCCGAGATCATCGCGGCATTCTTCGGATCCATGATGAAATTCTGGAACAGCTTGGCGTTCTCGACATTCTTGGCGTCCTTGAGCACGGCGACATTGTCCATCCAGATCGGAAAACCTTCCTTGGGATAGCCGTAGACGATCTTGTCGTTCTGCAGCCGCTGGCGCAGCGAAATGCCGTTCCAGTTGACGCCGGCGGCAATGTCGCCCCTGCCCAGGCCGTCGACGGCCGCATAGTCGAGCGAGAGCCATTTCGCCTTGGCCTCGACCAGCTTGTCGTGCACCTTCTTCAGTACCTGCATATCGTTGGTGCAATATTTGCCGCCCTCATAGGCGATGGCGAGGAACATGATGTCCCCCATTTCGGGCACGACATTGATCTTGCCGACAAGCTCCGGCGGCGGGTCGAGGAAAATCGCCGAGGTGTTCGGGTCGCCGGAATACACCGACTTGTTCACCGAAATGCCTGTCGTGCCCCACTGCCACGGAACAGTGTATTTGCGGCCCGGATCGAAGGGAACGTCGACCCATCGCGGATCGACATTCTTGAAATTCTCCATCTTGTTGGGTTCGGTCTCCAGGAGCAGGCCTTCGCTGATCCAGACCGGCACGACGCTGGCCGACGGCACGACGATGTCATAGCCGGACGCACCCTGGCGAACCTTGGCCAATGCGGTGTCGTTGGAATCATAGTCGGTGACGGTGACCTTGACCTTGTAGGTCTCCTCGAACTTCTTGATGAGGTCAGGGCTGGTGTAGTTGCCCCAATTGTAGATGTTGAGTTCGCCATCGGCGCGGGCAACGCCGGTTGCGGCGAGCAGCGACAGCCCGACGGCCGCCGCGGTCAGTTTCCAGTTCATGCTAGTGCTCCCATTGTTGGGACCGGCCGCGTCGCCGCCTCGGTCCGTCTCCTGCTGATGAACAAGCCTGGCTGTGCCCTTCGGCCCAAGGCGGGCCGGCTGGCTGTCAAAATATTCCCCTTTTCGCGGCCATTCACCGGCGGAATGCCAGCTGGCCGACTTGGTCGTCTGCGTTACGATTATTTATAACTAACTATACAGTCAATATCTTTTCGCAGACATTGCCTCGGCTGGCCCAGTTGTCCTGGACAACGCAGCAAGCTGAGACCGGAATGGCAGGCGGCACGGGTATCTCTTTCGCGCTCGGTATGACCGCCCAGAATTTCGGCTTTTCAGGCGCTTGCCGCCGATCTGTCCTCAGTCACAATCCGTCGCCGGTACCACTCGAAGGTGCGCCGGATCCCTTCCTGATAGCCGGTCGTCGCCTCCCATCCGGGAAGAACCTGCCTTACCAGGGTCAAGTCCGGGCAGCGGTTTGTCGGATCCTGCGGAATTGGCGCACGGTGTTCGATGCGGCTGCCTGGAACAAGCGAGCAGACGAATTTCGCGATACCGAGAACCGAGACCTCGCGATTGTTGCCGATGTTCAGGGGTCCTCGGTATGCGATGCTGTCGCGCCAAAAGAAACGTTCCAGGCCATCGACGATATCGTCCACATACCCCCAACTGCGCGATTGGGAGCCGTCGCCATGGACGGTCAGGATTCCCGTGGTCAGGGCTTGGCAGACAAAATTCGAAACGGCGCGGCCGTCATCGATGCGCGTTCGCGGCCCATAGGTGTTGAATAGCCTGACGACGCGCACATCCAGCCCGCTGACGCGTTGCTCTTCGAAAAGCAGCGCCTCGGTGCAGCGCTTGCTCTCGTCATAGGAGGCCCGTGGCCCGGTGCAGTCCACGGATCCCCGGTAGCTCTCCGGTTGCGGCGACATCAGGGGATCGCCATAGACTTCCGAGGTCGAGGCGAAGCAGAAGCGACCGCCGGGCCTGAGCAGCGACAGAAGATTGAGCGCGCCGCCTATATTGGCTTTGATCGTGCGCGCCGGCTCGCGCATGTACCATACGGGCGAAGCCGGTGACGCCAGATGGATGATCTCATCGAAATGCTGGCTGGTCGTGAAGCTTTCGGCATCGGCAATCCGCAAGCTGAGCCGCGGGTCCGAGACATGGGCAATGTTGTCGCGCGATCCGGTCCACAGATTGTCGACGATGACCAGCGTTTCCAGATCCTCACGCAGCAGCAGACGATCGACAAGATGGGAGCCGAGAAAGCCGCAGCCACCAGAAACCAACACGCTGTGCGGCATGCGCGCTCCCCTTCAGAAACACGGCCGGTCAACGCGCCGCAACGCTTGTTTCCCAAAACGACGGGAACAGGATCCTATCCGGATAGGACACGCCTTCTACCAGTGCTTTCGTCGATGCCGCAATTGCAACGATCAAACTTCCGCCAGCCAGGGCTCCGGTCGCCCAAGCATGAAACTGTCGCTCGGGATCGGCCGAGCGTCGGCGGTATCTACAGACGAATGGCGTATTCCGGCGACCTATAGTGCCCGTTGCGGGCAAGGCATTCCGGCGGCATCGCCGCAGCGCGACGCTGTCGGCAGCGGTCTCATGCTCATATTTTCCGACTGGCGCACAAGCTCGGCGAAGACCAGGGCGAAGCTACCCAGCATGACAAAGACGATGATCAGGCGTGCTACCGGCAATATGTCGGCCTCGTCTGGCTGGTGCGTGTCCCCGGAGGAGGCATGCGCACAAAACAAAACTGCCGCAACGTCCTTTTGGCATCCCAAAGGATACAGCGGTGCTGCGGGCGCCCCCACGCCATTCATGCCGGCTAACATGATCGTTCCGCCTTTACGAGACTTTAAGCCCCGCCTTAACCATCACATTCGCTCGTGCACTGTCATGAAGCGCGATCCGCAGGTTCGGCCGATGCCCGCGCGGCATGCCTAGCGTGCCGGCACAACGGCTCTCTTTGCAGACCTGCCCACCCCGTGCTACCCCGGCGCGGATGCGGCCAGACTGCCGCCGCCAATCGGTCGCGATCGGGGAGCCATGAGCACAGCCGCCAACAGCATCGCCTTCGTCTCGTCCGACACAGCAGACGCCAAGGCGGCGCTGGAAAGTCTGTCCGCGCGCTATGGCCAGTGTTCGGTCGCCGAGGCCGCGGTTGTGGTGGCCCTGGGCGGCGACGGCTTTCTGCTGCAGACCTTGCGCGACACGATGGGAACGGGAAAGAAGGTCTACGGCATGAACCGTGGCACCATCGGGTTCCTGATGAATGAGTACCGTTCCGGAGGGCTCACCGAGCGCATCGCGGCCGCGGTCGCCGAAACCATCCGGCCGCTGGAAATGCTGGCCGTCACCTCGGAAGGCGAAACCGTCTCGGCGCTGGCGATCAACGAGGTTGCGCTGTGGCGCCAATCCTACCAGACGGCCAAGATCCGCATCAGCGTCGATGACCAAATACGGCTCGAGGAACTCAGCTGCGATGGCGTCATGATCGCGACGCCGGCCGGATCCACCGCCTACAATCTTTCAGCGCATGGCCCGATTCTGCCGCTCGACGCGCCGCTCCTGGCACTGACGCCGGTCAGCCCGTTTCGCCCGCGCCGCTGGCGTGGCGCATTGCTCTCCAACAAGGCGACCGTGCGCTTCGATATTCTGGAGCCGGAAAAGCGGCCGGTAAACGCCGCGGCGGACCATACGGAGGTCAAGGCGGTGACCTCGGTAACGGTGCGGGAGTCGCCGGCGGCGACTGCAACCTTGCTGTTCGACCCCAATCACTCCTGGAACGAGCGCATCCTTGCTGAGCAGTTCCGTTACTGAGCCGACACAGAGACAAGCGGCCGGATTAAGCATCGCGATTAAGGTTACAGCTTCACAATCGCGCCAATCCCGCCCGTTTCTGTTGACAAATCGCGGACTTGCGCCTAATCGCAATGCCAATCTTGCAAGCGCGTGGCGCTTGCCGCGACGAATAACGTTGCGCCTCCCCGAACCAGCCAAAGACAACAACACTTGTCCTCAGACACCACGATCGCTCAAGAAGCGTTGACCTTTTCAGACCTCGGCCTGTCGCCGAAGGTGCTTTCCGCAGTTACCGATGCCGGCTACACGCAGCCGACACCGATCCAGGCCGGTGCCATCCCGCACGCCTTGCTCGGCAAGGACGTGCTGGGCATAGCCCAGACCGGCACCGGCAAGACAGCCTCCTTCGTGCTGCCGATGCTGACCCGGCTGGAAAAGGGCCGCGCCCGCGCCCGCATGCCGCGCACGCTGATTCTCGAACCGACGCGCGAGCTTGCCGCGCAGGTCGAGGAAAACTTCGTCAAATACGGCAAGAACCACAAGCTCAACATCGCGCTTCTGATCGGCGGCGTGTCGTTCGACGAGCAGGACAAGAAGCTGGAGCGCGGCGCCGACGTGCTGATCGCGACGCCTGGCCGCCTGCTCGACCATCGCGAGCGCGGCAAGCTTCTGCTCAACGGCGTCGAGATCCTCGTCATCGACGAGGCCGACCGGATGCTCGACATGGGCTTCATTCCCGATATCGAGCGCATTTGCGAGATGATCCCGTTCACCCGGCAGACGCTGTTCTTCTCGGCGACCATGCCGCCGGAAATCACCAAGCTGACCGAAAAGTTTCTGCACGCGCCGGTGCGCGTCGAAGTTTCGAAGGCCGCGTCGGCCGCCACCAACATCATCCAGCGGCTGGTCAAATCAGGATCGAAGCCTTGGGACAAGCGCGAGACGTTGCGCAACCTCATCAAGGCCGAAGACGCTGAGTTGAAGAACGCCATCATCTTCTGCAACCGCAAGGTCGAAGTGTCGGAGCTGTTCCGCTCGCTGCTGAAGCATGATTTCGATGCCGGCGCCCTGCATGGCGACATGGACCAGCGCGCCCGCATGCAGATGTTGGCCAATTTCCGTGATGGCAAGCTGCGCTACCTCGTGGCATCGGACGTCGCCGCGCGCGGCCTCGACATCCCCGATGTCAGCCATGTCTTCAACTACGATGTGCCGATCCATGCCGAGGACTATGTCCACCGCATCGGCCGTACCGGCCGTGCCGGTCGCTCCGGCAAGTCCTTCACCATCGCGACGAAGTCCGACACCAAATACATCGACGCCATCGAACGGCTGATCGGCAACAAGATCGAATGGCATGACGGTGACCTGTCGACGGTCGTGGCCAGCGAAGGCGGTGAGGACGATGCTCCGCGCCGTGGCAAAGGCGCGCCGCGTCGCGCCGGCCGCAAGGACGACGATCGCAAGGACAGAGGCGAGCGCAAGAAGGGCGGCGAACGCCGTGCCAGACACACCGGGGAAGACGCCTCGACCGTGGTCGCACAGCAAGAACAGCCCGATGTGGCTGCGACGGCCGTCGCCGATATCGGCGAGCGGCGCGCACGCAAGGAGGCGATCCGTTCGGAAAACACCGAACGCAAATCCTCCGATCGCAACGAACAGCGGGCACCGGAACGCGGTGACACCAGGCCGCAGCGAGACAACAGTCGTCCTGCCCGCCATCGCCACCAGGAAGACAACGACACCACCGTTGGCTTCGGCGACGACATGCCGGCCTTCATGCGCATCGTCGCCAAGGTCTGACTGGGCCAAGCTTGAAATAGCCGCCAAGTGATCGGCAAACGATCACTTGGCCAATTGGCACGTCTTTCGGATATCATCGCGAAGATCGGCAAGGCCGTTGCCTAACAAGGCAGGCAAGATGTGCGGGAACCTTCCTGCATAGGGCACGAGAAATCGAAGATCTATACCTGCCTGCTGAAAGGCATCGCGTGAATAAAGGCTACGTCCGCCTGGAGCATTGATGTAGCGCTGGCCGCCAAGTGCCTGAACGATGGCGATCACGCGGGCTTGTGCACGCAAGGCAGGATCGATGCCGAGGCGGGAGCTGCGTACGACATCCGGTCTGAGCTGAAGCGCATCGGCCGTTAGCCGAAGACCCTCCTCGAGAAAATCTGTCACGTCGCCAAGGGCCCCGGTCAGGTGGCCGTTGATCTGCTCTGCCGCTGTCGTCCGCGCTTGGCCTGGCAGGCCGAAGACAGCCAGCCGCTTGTCCAAGGTGGTTCGGGCATCGTTCGCCCAGCGCAGGTCCTTTATCAGCGCGTCGAAAGGCATCGGCGCAACCGGCAATGTCAGCCAGTGTCCCGGCGTCATTTCGCAGCGGTGCACCCTTCCCCGGCGCGCGAACTGAACATCGTCGAAAACAACGAAGATGTCGCTCGCGGCCATCAGGCGGAAATAACCCGCATAGGGGAAGAAGTATGGCTGCATGACGGCAATGGTGAGCTTGCCCGTCACTATGTTCCCCCTTCGCCATAGAAGAGGCGAGGCAGACTTCGAACGTGCTGCTGGAAGGCTTGCAGAACCGGAGATGCGAATGACCTGTTGCAGAAAGCGTCGAATTCATCGCGCTTGCGCAGGAAGCTGTGACGGTCGAACTGCTCGCGGCGAAGATAATGCAGCACCCTGATATCAGCCGCGTCGTGCAGCCCGTGAGCCAGCATCTCGTCCGAGTTCGGGCAGTTGTACTCCGGCCCAAGCGGCAAAGGATCGGCTCCAACCGTCAGGATCGCCAATGACAGCGCGATCTGGGCAGAAAAGAAAATGGAGGGCGTATCCTTCAAATAGTCCAACACGCGCGCCGTCAGTGGGCGGATCAATGGTTGAATAGCGGTGAATGCCATCTTGTTGAAGGCGACGAAACCATAGTTGAAATACGGCGGGCAGCCACCGAACGCTTCATCAGGCGACTGGGAATATCGGAAGTTCAGGGGCGTGTCGCCGAAGCCGAATGCCCCAAGAAGTCGGCGCCACGCGGCGTCATTTTCGGCGCCATTTCTCGAGAATGGCGAGAAATGCGCCGGCAGCCCGGCCACAGCAGGACGGTCGGCGTCGCGCATGCTTTGCAGAAGGCCGTCGATAGGCCGCATCAGGCAGGCATCGGCATCGACAAGGATGATGACATCGCCGCTTGGCGGTTCGGCATAGCGGTCGAAGCCCGAGGAAAAGCCCCGATCGCTGATAGCGTGAGGCACGGGACGCCACGTCACCGGGTAGGCCGATGACCATCGATTGACGGCACTGATTTCGCCGAAGTCGGCATGCCCCCCCACGGAGACCAAAATGGGGGCGGTGGCATAGGTGCCGCCGAGACTGGCCAGCGACAAAGCAGCCAGTTTGACGTTTGAAAAAAACTCCTGTTCGGGCAGGATCGGGATGCGAAATTCGAAAGTCATTCGAGCCTGCTCAAGTCAAATCGCGAGTTGCCCAGCCGATGCCGGCCTCGCCAAACCCGTTGCCATTGTAGAACATCACGTCGCCGGAGGGGCGCTGCATGATGCAGCAATAGGCCTGCATCGAGCTGTCGAATTCGCCGGCGGCCGGCGGATTGCTGAAAATCACAGGCTCGGCTCCACCGACGGTTCCGTTCCGGGTGTCCATGCGACGAGAAAACAGTCGGTAAGCTTCTTTGCCGCCAGCGCGAAAGTCCCGCCCGCGCCGGCTGTACCACAGGCGCATGCCGCCAGCCTCATTCGTGATCCAGGGGCGCGTCTGACTGATACCGTCACCAAGGTCGTCAGCGGAGACGGCGATCGATTCCGCTTCCCACACGATGGCGTCTAATGAATCACAGCTGCGCAGGACATATTCAGGCTCCCAAACGCCGTTTACCTGCGCCCAGCCGGTGCCGCTCACATACCACATGCGATAGCCGTACTTGGTCTTTCCGACGAAGGGCGTCGACACGAAATACGGATCTGCCGGACCAATGCCCCGGACCGGACCGGCGAATGCCTTCTTGAAACTCAGCCCGTCATCGCTGATGGCGAGCCCGATGGCGATCTGGAAGCTGACATCGTTGCGTGGATAAACACCCGAATAATAGAGGTGCACGCGCCCACCGATTGTCAGCGCACAAGACGGCCCCAGCCCGGTGCTATCGAAGCTCCCTGGCGGGCCCCACTCCAGGAGTGGATCGAGATGCTCGTCCAACACACGCATGCCGTCTTGCGGGTCGACGTCGACGGCCAGAATGGATGACAGGTTGTCCCTGTTGCGTCCTGCGAAATAGATACGCCAAAGCCGAGGCGAAAGGGCGAGAACCGTTGGGGACTGTGCGTGACTGGCCCACCACCCTCCCGCCTTTACCGACACCAGCAATCCCCGCCGGGTCCATTTCCTCTGATGGTCGGGCATCAGCGGAACTTCATCGACTTGATGCGGGCGCTGGAATAGGGCTTCGGCAGATCCGAGGGATGACGAACCACACTGTTGGGCGGCACATCGCGCCGGATCATGCAACGAGACTCAATGTAGCTTCCCGCGCCGACCGTGATGCCGTTGTCGACGCCGACCTGGCCGCCGATCAGGCTGCACGTACCGATACGGACGCCGCTCGCCAAGCCCACCTGCGACGACACGAAGCAGAAGTCCTCGAGGATGGAGTGATGACCCACATGGCTGCCGCTCCACATGATGATGCCCTCGCCGAGGCGAACAAACGGCTGCAGCGTGCAGTTTTCCAGAATGAAGCAGTTGTCGCCAACCGTCTCCGCCATATTGTGGGTCGAGGGATGGATAAAGCGCGCAAAGCCGTATCCACGCTCCCTGCCCTCCGCGTGCCTATTCCTGCGGAACTCGTTGAGATTCTGGTAGCTGAGCGGACCGAGCAGCTTGACGGCATCAGGCGGGAAGCGCTCCTCAAGCCTTTCCCAGGCGACTACGGGAAGGCCCTTGAACTCGGGTTGCGTGAGGAAGGCTTCGTCGACAGTGAACCCAACGACACGATCCTCGCCGAATCTGTCGAGATAGGCCTTGGCAACTTCGGCGAGCTGCCCTGCCCCAAAAATGACCACATCCGCCATGCCGCCCCCGTGCGCCCTTGCCTTGCATCCCTGGTCTGCTCGTCATCACCGTGGATTGTCCGGCTATGCGGCAGCCTTGTAGACGTAAACAGTGTATTCGTAGAGTCCGTAGTCGGCGCGAATGACGTGATGGCGCGACAATTGACCGACGACAAAGCGGCTGATCTGGTCATAGGGCACGTGAAAGAGATCCTCTCGCTCCCAGTCGACGTGTTTGGACATCAAGTTGAAGGCCATTCCCTTGCGTGCATACGGGAACATTTTTGCCAGCAATCCAGTCATGGCATCGAACATCGTCTCGTAGGCGATGCCGCAGCGCTCGGTGAAGACACCGTTCATGACGATGTAGTCGGCCTCGGGCACAGCTGCCCCGTCCTGCATCACGTCCAGGCAGTCAAACGCCACGCCGGGATACTTGCGCCGGCACAGGTCAACAAACCGCGCCGACAGATCGAGCCCCCGGTAGCGCACCTTGCGATCAGTCTGGCGCAGATAGTCGAGGAAATGACCAGCGCCGCAGCCGAAGTCGAGCAGGTCGACTGAGCCGCGCTCACGCATCACCTCTGCCATCACGCGATAACGCGTCGCTGCCCCTTCGGCATCGGGCCAGTCGACTCCTTTAAATGTGTCTCCGTGTCGCGCAAAACACGCCTCATAATGCGCAACAAGCGCGCTGTACGGATTTATATCAGTCAATTGTAATATCTCATGGAATTGCCCTATACGTTCGACATGGCCCTGTATATCACGCCATCAACGACATGAAACGCTGCGCCCCAGTACCTCTGGTCAGATCGGCCCAACACGATGCACAGTTCGCACATCCCTTCGCCGCGCCGGCTTCGCGTTTGTCTCATCAATCCGCGCTTCCACCCTTCCATCTGGACCCGTGATGAAGTCCTTTCCATTTTACCAGGCAGCAAGCGCAGTTGGATCGTGACGGGCTCGTTGCCGGCGCTGGCGGCCCTTGCTCCGGAGCATTGCGATGTCGTCCTGGTCGACGAGAACGTCGAGGACATCGATTTCGAGCAGCTTGGCGACTTCGACATCGTTGGCGTGACCGGCATGATCGTGCAGCGCGACCGCATGTTCGAGATCCTGGATAGGCTGCGTGATCTTCCGGTCACCGCGGTGGTCGGTGGCCCCTACGTTTCAGTGGCTGAATCGGAGTTCGTCGATCGCTGCGACGTGCGTTTCATCGGCGAAGCCGAGGAGACATGGCCGCGATTCCTTACGGCTTTCGCGCAAGACGGGGTGGTGCAACGGCGTTACGAGCAAGACGCCAAAACCAACATGGAGACCGTGCCGACGCCGCGATATGACCTGCTGAAACCCGGACGCTATATGGTAGCATCGCTGCAGTTTTCGCGCGGATGTCCATTCATGTGCGAATTCTGCGACATCATCACCATTTTCGGTCGCCGCCCGCGTCTCAAGTTACCCGCGCAGATGGTCCTCGAATTCGAGGCGATCGTGAAAGCCGGGTTCAGCACCTGCTTCCTGGTCGACGACAATTTTATCGGCAACAAGGCCAAGGCCAAGGAGTTGCTGCGCGTGCTGATCGATTGGCAGCGGGCCAACAACTATCCATTGATCTTCTCCACCGAGGCCAGCATCAATCTGGGCGACGATGAGGAAATGCTCGACCTGATGCGGATGGCCAATTTCCGCCAGGTCTTTGTCGGAATCGAATCGCCTCGCGCCTCGTCATTGGCCGAAACCAGGAAGGTTCAAAACGTTCGCGGCGACTCCATGCTTGAGAAGCTGCAGCGCATCCGCGACAAGGGGCTGGTGATCCACGCCGGCTTCATCGTCGGGTTCGACGCCGACGACGAAGCGATCTTCGACGAGCAGTTTGAATTCATTCAGCAAAGCGGCATCGCGCTGGTGTCGGTGGCCGTCCTGTGTCCAATTCCAACGACGCCACTTTACGATCGGCTGCAGACCGAAGGTCGGCTGGATCTCAGCGACCCACATGTCAGCTTTCATCCCAAGAACATGACGCGCGAAGTCCTCAAGGCCGGCTACGACAGGCTGGTGCGGCGCCTGTACCAGCCGGATGCCTATTTCGATCGCCTGGTGAATGGCTACCTGGGGTCGCCAGGGTTCCGCCGCAGCCGGGCGTCCCAGGCGGCCCTGGCTGGAAGAAAACATTCCAGCCTTAGCCGGCTCGCTGAGTTGGCCGGTGCGGCTCTGATGGCTGCACGCCTTGCTCGAACCATCATTGCCAAGCGAGAGGCGATGTCGCTTGGCAGCGCGTATGTGAGGCACTGGCGCCGTAACCGTCGCCTCTGTGGCCAGGAAGCTATATCCTTTGCCAGCTTCGTATTTCTATGCGCCGATCATTGGCATTTCTATACCGTCTCGCAAAACTCAACCCGGTTCCAGATCGGCAGCAGCCGGCCCGAAACCTTGCGGCCATTGCCGGCCAATGAAGATTTATACCTCAGGATTGCCGACGGCCGTAAAGCTTCATGACAAGCAAATTATGGGATGCCGATCCCGATCCGACGCCTGATGTCCCGGTCGCGCGCCCGCGCCTGCCAACAGCGGACGACATTCTGCCCTATCTGCGCGAGATCGACGCGAACCGCTGGTACAGCAACAACGGTCCGCTGAATCAGCGCTTCCAGGAAGGTCTCAGGGCTCGCATCGCCGTGGGTCATGTCGTGTGCCTGGCAAACGCAACGCTGGGGTTGGCCCTGGCGCTGATGGCGCAGAAACCGGCAAAGGGCAGTCTCTGCATGATGCCGTCCTGGACCTTCGCCGCCAGCGCACACGCGGCGGTCCTCGCAGGGCTCGTTCCCTGGCTTGTCGACGTCGACCTCGACACCCAGCAATTGTTGCCAGAGGCGGCGATACAACTCCTCAGGCAGGCTCCTGGCAAGGTCGGTGCCGTCATGCCGGTTATGCCGTTCGGCGGCCCGATGGATGCCGCGAACTGGGACCGGTTCAAGAGCGATACCGGTCTTGCCGTGGCAATTGACGCGGCCGCGGCCTTCGACTCGCTGACGCCATCGCGGGTTCCGGCAGTCGTCAGCCTGCATGCCACCAAGGCACTCGGCGTTGGCGAAGGCTGCTTCATTGCGTCCGACGACGGCGCTCTGATCGACGAAATTGTGAAGAAGGCCAATTTTGGTTTTGCAAATTCGCGCGAGGCGGCATCGCCGGCGTTGAATGGCAAGCTCAGTGAGTATGGCGCGGCCGTCGGCCTCGCCGCACTGGACGGTTGGACACTTACACGTGCCGCCTACCAGCGTGTTGCCAGAGGCTATTGCCGCTCGCTTGCTTCGACTTCCGGGGTGAACGTGCAGGATGGATTTGGCGAACGCTGGATATCCTCCACCGTTACCGTTGGCCTGCCGTCGGATTCGATGGAAACGGCACTCAATGTGCTGACGCAAGCCCGAATTGGTGTCCGTCGATGGTGGGGCGGCGGCCTGCATCGGCACACAGCCTTCGAACATTTTCCCAAAGTACCGCTGCCGGTCACCGAGACGCTTGTTGCGACTCAACTGGGCCTGCCTTGCTGGACAGATCTTTCGGATGAAGCAATCTCGCGTATCTGCTCCATTCTCACCGACGCGATGACAGCGGGCTGACGCAATATCTTAAGTGGGCTCACAACACAAAAACGGCCCCACGCGAGGGGCCGTTTTGTGGCCGGACAGATAGTTGGCGACCGCCAGCGCATGGCGCTGCGACAGATCGAAATTGTGCCGGTCGCTGTTGTTCGAATCGGCATGGCCGAACACGTCGACGGTCGTCCGGCGGAACTTCTTCAGGACCGACGCAACGGAATTCAGCGCCGACATGTATTGGCTTGGCCGGCCGCTACATCGGCCCAGGCATCATCTTGGTCGGCTTCTCCAGCATCGGAAAATCGGCCTTGCTGCATTTCACGTTCGGGTTCGTCGGACTGAACATGCCGTTCGGATTGTCCCTGAACAGCCAGGCGTGAAGATCGTAGTGGACGAACTCCCTCGGGATGAGCGGATAGTGTCCTTCCATCGGACCCATGAATTTCTGGCCAAACAGTGTGGGGACTTCCTTGACGTTCGGTGTCAACGGCACCAGCCACTCCACGCCGACCAACTTCAGGCCTTTCTTGGTCGGCTCGTAGATCAGCACGTTGGGCTTCATCGGGTCGAGCTTCTGGCCGACGCTTGGGACGTTGACGAAATGGACGCCCATGGCGCCTTTCGGGTAATCCATCGAGCCCGGTATCTTTTCCCCACTGTAGAAGACGCAGCCGACCGTCGACAGATAGAGGTCGCGGACAGCTGCGGTATAGTCTTCATACTTGGCCAATGATTTCTTCAAGGCTTCGATGTCGGCCTTGTTGGCGTCCTCGGCCTGAGCCGTGGCGAGCCCCAACCACAGACCCGCAATACTGGTCAAAGCGAGGACGCCGCAGCGCCCGAGGCAGGTTGTTCTTGTCATGCATTCCTCCCAGATATTTCATCTGGCCGTGCAAGACCGAGGCGGGAAAATGCTTGTTACGCGGCCAGTTGTACCGCCTCATCCCCTCTGGAACAGCGATGATGCTATTCCTTTCCGTGACTGTAGGAAAGCAGTTATTTAGCTGTTGCTAATTCTTAAGCGCGACAGCTGCAGGGTGCGATGGCCGCTCAAACAAAAACGGCCCCGCATTGGGGCCGTTTTCACATTCGTTGCGGTACAGATCGTCAGGTGAGCGGCGACAATTGGATCTCGACGCGACGGTTCTGCTCGCGGCCGGCGGCCGTCGCGTTGGATGCGATCGGCCGCGTCTTGCCGAAGCCGGTGACGGCGAAGCGGCGCTGATCGACGCCCTGACCGGACAGATAGTTGGCAACCGCCAGTGCGCGGCGCTGCGACAGATCGAAATTGTGCTGGTCGCCGCCGGTCGAATCGGTATGACCGAAAACATCGACCGTGGTCTGCTTGAATTTCTTCAGCACCAGCGCAACCGAGTTCAGCACCGGATAGAAGCCTGGCTTCACCGCATCCTGATCGACATTGAAGGTGATGTCCGACGGCATATTGAGGATGATCTGGTCACCACTGCGAGTGACGCTGACACCGGTACCCTCGAGCTGCCGGCGCAGTTCAGCTTCGTTCTGATCCATGGTGGCGCCGATGGCGCCGCCGGCCAGCGCACCGATGCCGGCGCCGATCAGCGCGTTGCGGCGGTCATTGCCGCCGGCAAGCAGACCGAGGCTGGCACCTGCCAGGGCACCGAGACCAGCACCTGCGGCCGTGTTGGAAATCTTCTGGTCGCCCGTATACGGATCCGTGGTGGTGCAGGCGCTCACGAGCAAGGCCGTCGCCACGGCGACGAGCACGGTCTTCTTCATAGATGGTCCCTCTCCAAGTCGCGCCTTTTTGGACGGCGCCAAATCAGCCCTTCGCGCGACTTGTACCATGAATTGCGGCGAAAAGCGGAACGGGAAAAGCACCCGCGACGGCTTTTCCGGGGATCAGTTACCAGAGATTCTTGCCGTCAATGACCACCACTTCCACCTTGTCGAGATTGAAGTCGTCGAACAGCCGCGAGTTGACGCTGATCTTCGGATTGTCGAAATCCGGCTCGCCGGTCGACCAATCCGGCGTCTCGGTGAACGTGCCGCAGCCGCAGTTGGCGCAAAAACCATGTTTCACGGTTTTCGAGCCCCACTCATAGAAGGAAACGTTTTTCAGAGGCGTGATGAGCTTGAACTGCGAGGGGGTATAATAGGCCCAGAGCGAGCCACGTTTCGAGCAGAACGAGCAGGTGCATTGCGTCACCGTTTCCGGTGCCTCTGAAACCTCGAATGTCGTCGCCTTGCAGTGACAGCTTCCCTTGATGGTCATCAACATCACCTCTCCATTGTCCGCCGCCCATGCGGCAAGGCACCATAAAGAAGCGATCCTGACAACTGTCTGTCAGCAGGCTCTACCCCTGAACAGCAGGCCGCGAACTCAGTAGGACGATGGCGGCACGAACAGGCAGATCGTCTTGCCGGCATCAAGCCCGGCCTCATGCGCGCACCAATGGTATTCGCCGTCCGGCGAATTCTTGATGCGCCTGTCGCTGTAGGCCAGCACCTCCCCGGTGTCCTTGATTACATAGCCTTCCGGACGCTCGCTGATCGAGGTCTGCGACACCTCGTGGCAGTCGTAATTCGCGCAGCAAGCGAACGGATAACTCCAGCCTTGCGGCTTGGCCGCGGTCGGCTTGGCGTCGTGCGCCATGGCCGACGCCGACAGGAGCGCGATCACACACGCCGCGCAAAGGGGAAGGACAAGCTGGCCAACCGACGGAACGGCGATCGCCGATCTGGAACTGGCAGCAAACATGGCAACGCTCCTTTCAAACGAGGTTTCAAGCGTTTCGCTTGCCCGTTCCCGGAACGTGTCTTCCCAGCGGCCAATCGTCAGCAGATATGCCGCGACCGGCCATAAATGCTTTTGTCTCCTCCTGCCGCAAATGGTGAGCCGAAATGTGAGTCGGTGCAAGAAATTGCTGCGTGGAGGCTGCGCCCGTTGCTGGCCGCCCAAGGCCGCAAACGTGCCCTCCATGACCACGGCAGGTTGCCGTGAGCAATGGACCGCTTGGTCCCCAAGAAAGTGCGAGCGGGTGCTATGGTCTAGTGGCGGACCGTGCTAGTCCAGATCCGCCACGGCCTCGCCTGCGCCGCCTTCGATGCGTTGCGACAGCGAGGCTTCCATGAAATCGTCGAGGTCGCCATCGAGCACGCTCGACGGGCTGGTGCTTTCGACGCCGGTGCGCAGATCCTTGACCAGCTGGTAGGGCTGCAGCACGTAGGAACGGATCTGGTGGCCCCAGCCGATGTCGCTCTTCGAGGCTTCCGTGGCGTTGGCGATGGCCTCACGCTTCTTCAGCTCTTCCTCGTAGAGGCGCGAGCGCAGCATCTCCCAGGCCTTCGCTTTGTTCTTGTGCTGCGAACGCTCGGCTTGGCAGGCGACCGCGATGCCGGTGGCGATATGGGTGATGCGCACGGCCGAATCGGTGGTGTTGACGTGCTGGCCGCCGGAACCCGACGAGCGATAGGTGTCGATGCGTACGTCGGATTCGGAAACATCGATCTCGATCGTGTCGTCGATAACGGGATAAACCCAGACGCTGGCGAAGGAGGTATGCCGGCGCGCATTGCTGTCATAGGGCGAAATGCGCACCAGGCGATGGACACCGGATTCGGTCTTCATCCAGCCATAGGCATTGTGGCCCTTGATCAGCAATGTGGCGGACTTGATGCCGGCCTCTTCGCCGTCATGCACTTCCAGCACCTCGACCTTGAAGCGGCGGCGTTCGGCCCAGCGCGTGTACATGCGCAAGAGCATCGAGGCCCAGTCCTGGCTTTCAGTGCCGCCGGCGCCGGCATGGATTTCGAGATAGGTGTCGTTGGCGTCGGCTTCACCCGACAGCAGCGTTTCGACCTGGCGGGCCTTGGCCTCGCCCTGCATCGAACGGATCGCCGCTTCGGCCTCGGCGATGACGCCTTCGTCACCCTCTTCCTCGCCGAGCTCGATCAGGCCGATATTGTCTTCCAGCGCCTGGGTCAGGCCCTTGACCGCCGCAATGCCTTCCTCGAGGCCCTGGCGCTCGCGCATCAGCTTCTGCGCTTCCAGCGGTTCGTTCCAGAGGCTGGCGTCCTCGGCCCGCACATTGAGGTATTCAAGCCGCTTTATGGCCTGGTCCCAGTCAAAGATGCCTCCTCAGCAGGGTGATCGCCTGCCTGATCTCGTCGACAATATTCTGCGTTTCCGCGCGCATGGCCTGGTATTTTGTCCTGTTGCTGAAGTGACACTTCGGTCGGCGCGATACATAGGGACGGCGCCGCCATGTGTAAAGCGAAATGGGCCGGCCCCAAGGCCAGCCCAGCGATCCGCATCCGGCCCCGTCAGTAGAGCCCGCCGCCGCCGTCCTGGATGGCCTGGTTGGCCTGCGGCGACAGTGCGCCGCCCGACGCGTTGGAGCCGTCGGCGCCCATTCCGATCACCCAATAGCTGTCGGCGGGACCGGTGCCCGGCTTGAAGGCCTCGATGATGGTGCCGGGATCGCCCGACGCGGCACGCATGCCGGTCTTGCGATTGATCGCGATCAGATTCATGCCCTCCGGAACCTTGAAGTCGACATTGGGCGTGCCGTCCAGCGCCACGCGCATGAAATCCTTGAAGATCGGAGCGGCGAGACCACCACCGGTGGCGCCATGGCCAAGGCCGCGCGGCGTGTCGTAGCCCATGTATAGGCCGACCACGAGGTTCGGCGTGAAACCGATGAACCAGGCGTCCTTTTCGTCGTTGGTGGTGCCGGTCTTGCCGGCAATGTGGCGGCCGAGTTCGCCGATAGTGGCGCCGGTGCCGCGCTGGACCACGCCTTCCATCATCGAGGTGATCTGGTAAGCGGTCATCGGATCGAGCACCTGCTCGGAATTGTCGACCAGTTCCGGCTCCGGCTGGTTCTTCCATTCGCTCGCGTTGCAGCCTTCGCAGCCACGCTCATCCTGCTTGAATACTGTCTTGCCGTAGCGGTCCTGGATGCGGTCAATGAGCGAGGGTTTGATCGACTTGCCGCCATTGGCCATGATCGAATAGGCCGAAACCATGCGCATGACGGTGGTCTCGCCGGAGCCCAGCGCCATCGGCAGATACGGCGCCAGATGATCGTAGACGCCGAAGCGCTCGGCATATTCGACGACCAGCTTCATACCCATGTCGTTGGCAAGCCGCACTGTCATCAAATTGCGCGACTTCTCGATGCCGGAGCGCAGGGTTGCCGGCCCGGCGACGGTGCCGTCATAGTTCTTGGGCGTCCAGGTCGTGTTGCCGCTCTGTATGGTGATCGGTCCGTCCATGATCACCGAGGCCGGCGTATAGCCATTGTCGAGCGCCGCCGAATAGACGATCGGCTTGAACGAGGAGCCCGGCTGACGCATCGCCTGGGTGGCACGGTTGAATTCGGACTGCGCATAGGAGAAACCGCCGACCATGGCCAGCACACGGCCGGTGTGCGGATCCATGGCGATCAGGCCGCCTTCCACCTCGGGAACCTGGCGCAGGCTGTAGGTATTGTCGGAGCCTTCGTTCTTCTGCACGAAGATGACGTCGCCGGGCTTGAGCACGTCGGCCGGCGACTTGGCCTTGACCGTCTTGCCGTCGACCATATGGCGCATGGCAAAGCCCAATGTCGTCCTTGCTGACGGTGCCTTCGACGCGTTCCTTGACGATGTCGCCCGACGCCTGGCGCGCGGGCTGCAGGCCAATCGAGAGGCCTGATGCGGAGGAGTCGAGCACGACGGCCAGCGACCATTCAGGGACGTCTTCCAATCCCTTGACGGCGCCCAGCGGGACGCCCCAGTCGCCGGACACGTCGATTGACGTCACCGGCCCGCGATAGCCACGCAGCGTATCGTACTTGATCAAGCCGTTCTGCATCGCCTTGCGGGCGATGAGTTGGACTTTCGGATCAAGCGTGGTGCGGACGGACAGGCCGCCTTCGTAGAGCGCGTTCTCGCCGTAACGGGCGATGATCTGGCGGCGCACCTCTTCGGTGAAGTATTCGCCGGCGAACAGATAGGTGCCGGTACGGCGCGGCGTCACGCCGAGCGGCTCGGCCTTGGCCTTGTTGCCTTCCTCACGCGTGACGTAGCCATTTTCGACCATCTGGTCGATGACCCAGTTGCGGCGCTCGATCGCGCGATCGGCATGCTTGAAGGGATGGTAGTTGTTGGGGCCTTTCGGCAGCGACGCCAGGTAGGCGGCCTCGGCCACGGTCAGTTCGTTCACCGACTTGTCGAAATAGGTAAGCGCCGCGCCGGCGACACCATAGGCGCCGAAACCGAAGAAGATTTCGTTGAGGTAGAGCTCGAGGATACGATCCTTGGGATAGGCCTGCTCGATGCGGAAGGCCAGGATCATTTCCTTGATCTTGCGCTCGTAGGTCTGGTCCGCGGTCAACAGGAAGTTCTTGGCCACCTGCTGGGTGATCGTCGAGGCGCCGACCTGGCGCCTGCCCGAGCCGAAATTCTGCAAGTTGACGATGATGGCGCGGCCAAGGCCGGTCACGTCGATGCCGGGGTGGTTGTAGAAGTTCTTGTCTTCCGCCGACAGGAAGGCCGCCTTGACGCGATCCGGGATAGCCTGGATCGGCAAATACAAGCGCCGCTCGCGCGCGTATTCGGCCATCAGCGAGCCATCCGAGGCGTGGATGCGCGTGGTCACCGGCGGCTCGTATTTGGCCAGCACCTCGTAGTCGGGCAGATCCTTCGACAGATGGCTGATGTAAATGGCAACGCCCGCCGCGACCAGAAGGGCCAGCGTCGTGCCGATGCCGAAGAAATAGCCAATGAGACGAATCATACCCGCTCCAGTCCTTGGTTCGGGAATTTCCTAAACGAAGCCGCCTTCCACGCAAGCTTTCGAGCCGGTCCCAATCCGTATTCGAAAACCCATGTCGCCACCATGTGGACAAAATACGGCAAGGCCTGATTTCGTGACCGCCCGCCGCAAATAAAGGCACCGGGTGTTGTCATCCAGCAACGCCGCCTCTGGTTGCAGGCGCCGCAAGGCATGTCAACCTCCGGTTCCAGCCCCGGCCTTGGCGGACGCGAACAGCGCAACGGCGTTGGTGATGCTTTGTGCGGCCTTGCCGCGCCATTCCGCGTTAAGCAGTTGCGCCTCGTCCTTGGCATTCGAGAGATAGCCGAGTTCGACCAGCACGGATGGCACGTCCGGCGCTTTCAATACCTTGAAGCCCGCGGAACGCTGCGGATTGTTGATGAGACCGACGCTGGTCGAAAGCTGGCCGACCAACGTGTGTGCGAAACTCATCGAGAAGGTGTGTGTCTCACGGCGGATCAGGTCGATCAGGATATCGGTCACTTCCTTGTTATCGTCCTTGATGACCATACCGGCGAACTGATCGGAGAGATTTTCTCGGTCGGCGAGCGCCTGCGCCTCGGGATCCGACGCCTTGTCGGAGACGGTATAGACCGTGGCGCCGCGGATGCCCTTGACGCTGATCGTGTCGGCATGGATCGAAATCAGCAGATCGGCCTCATGTTGGCGGGCAATGCGCACGCGGTCGTCCAGACGCAGATATTCATCGGTGTCGCGGGTCATGAAGACATCATATTTGCCGATGGCCGCGAGCTTGTCGCGCAGTTCCGTGGCGAAGGCCAGCGTGACGTTCTTCTCGATGGTGCCGTTCAGACCCTCGGCGCCGCCGTCGACGCCGCCATGGCCGGGATCGATGACGACCGTGAAGCGGTGGCCGGGATTGGAGACCGGCCCGGTGCCAACCCGCCCGCCCTTGTCGGTCGAAACCGTCGAGCCGGTGGTCAGTGCCTGGTTGGCAAGGGCGGCGTCGAACTCCCGTTCGGAGGCCGCCGACATGTCGACGGCAATGCGGTAGCCGGTTCCGTCCTCATTCTTGAGCACATCCAGCTTGTCGACGGCGAACGGCCCCTTGCCGGTAAGGATCAGCCGCGAGACACCGTCGCCGAGTGCGCCCAGGCGCACGCCCTTGACCAAGCCGCGTGGCTTCAAATCCTTGGCGTCGATGGCCAGCCTGGTATTCGCCAGGTCGATGACCAGACGATTGGGTCCGCGCAGCAGGAACCATTTGATATCAGGCTCGCGATCGAAATCCATGACGATGCGCATCTTGGTGGCATCGCCCGCCATCTTGTAGCCCTTTGCCACCAGCGGCGCATCGGCGGCGTCGGCAACGGAAAAAAAGGCCTGGGAAATCACCACCAGCAGCGACAGACATAGAGCGGCAAGAATCCGGCCGCCAACACGACATCCCTTGTCTGTGAAGTCTGCCAGTCCCATCTCTCTTCCAGTCGCTCCCGGTTTGGCGCCAGGCGCCCTCTCGTTTCGTCGAAGTGCCGGTTAGGCCGCGAACTCGATTAACGATTGGTATCCAGAGAAGGTTAACCAAGCCTTTTCACGCAAGGATTGGACCCCAGGCTTACGTTACGGAACTGCTTTTTGCCGGCATCGGAAATCGGGGTTGCCTTCCAACCCGCCAAATCATAAAAGCGATAGTGGATCACTGCAATCCTGGAACCGCCCTCCTCCGCAGCTTCCTGCTACAGGGTCAGATGAAAGGCGGCTCCTTTCGCTTCACGCGAAAAGGCTTCAGGTGATTGCGACGAATTTCGCAGGTGTGCTCCCGTGGCGGGGGAATCACCTGCGTGAGGAAAACGGCCGGGTTTGTCCCCGTGCCGGCTCTGTATGAGCAAACAAGCTGGTCCGGTTTCCGGGCTTTGGTTCAAAAGGTTCCGCTGGTGACGATGGCTTCAAGCGCAATCATGGAAAGGTCCGCATCAAACCGCGCCAGTATGGCAGCGGGCGGCACCGCCATGACACGCAGGCACCGTCCGGCGGACATTCAATTATCCGGCACCCACTCTCCAGACACACAGCAGCGGGCTTTGCCCCGCCAGCTGCGGCTGACGGCTGCCGGGGGGAAACGAAATAATGCCCAACAAAATGCTGATAGACGCCTCCCACCCGGAGGAAACACGCGTTGTCGTCGTACGCGGTAACCGTATCGAAGAATTCGACTTTGAATCCCAGGACAAGAAGCAGCTCAAAGGAAATATCTACCTCGCCCGCGTAACGCGCGTCGAACCCTCCCTTCAGGCAGCCTTTGTCGAATATGGCGGCAACCGTCACGGTTTTCTCGCCTTCAGTGAAATACACCCCGACTACTACCAGATCCCGGTCGCCGACCGTCAGGCACTGCTGCGCGCCGAAGCGCAGGAGGCCGAGGACGAAGAGGACGAGGATGGTGACGGCGATGACCGCCAGAGCCGCGATCGCGGTCGGCGCGGACGCCGGCGCGGCGGCAAGAGCCGCGAGCGCGGTGAGCACAAGCGCGATACCGGCGAGGCAGGCGAAGGCTCCGGCGAGCCAAGCGAAGGCGACGACAGCGGCGACATCGTTGTCGAGGAGATTTCAAACACCTCCGAGATCATCGAACACGCAGCCGATACATCGGAACATTCCGAGCCCTCGGGGCATGCCGATACATCAGGCCATGATGAAGGTTCCGCCGATCAGGACGAAACCGAAACCCGCGAGGGTGGTCCGACATCGATCGCCGCCGCGGTCGAAGGCGATGTGATTTCCGAACCTGTCTCGCAGACGGAACAGGCCACTGAAACCACATCCAGCGACAATGATCGTGGCATGTTGGAGGAAGTACAGTCCTCGCATCCCGATGATCACGAGGTCGAATCGGTCGGCGCCGAGGACGCTCTGGAAGAAGTGCGCAACCGTCGCAAACCGGTGCGCCGCCAGTACAAGATCCAGGAAGTGATCAAGCGCCGGCAGATCCTGCTGGTTCAGGTCGTCAAAGAAGAGCGCGGCAACAAGGGTGCCGCACTCACCACCTATCTGTCGCTTGCCGGCCGCTATTCGGTGCTGATGCCGAACACGGCGCGCGGCGGCGGCATTTCGCGCAAGATCACCAGCGCGGTCGATCGCAAGCGCCTGAAGGAGGTCGTTGCCGATCTCGAAGTGCCGCAAGGCATGGGCGTCATACTGCGCACGGCCGGCGAGAGCCGTACCAAGGCCGAGATCAAGCGCGATTATGAATATCTGATGCGGCTGTGGGAAAACGTGCGCAATCTCACGCTCCAGTCCACCGCCCCTGCCCTCGTCTATGAAGAAGGCAGCCTGATCAAGCGTTCGGTGCGCGACCTCTATAACAAGGATATCGACGAGATCCTTGTCTCCGGCGAGGAAGGCTACCGCGAAGCCAAGGACTTCATGCGCATGCTGATGCCGAGCCACGCCAAGGTGGTTCAGCCGTTCCGCGACACGACGCCGATCTTCGTGCGCAACGGCATCGAGGCGCAGCTCGACCGCATGCTGCAGCCGCAGGTGACGCTGAAGAGCGGCGGCTACATCATCATCAACCAGACCGAGGCGCTGGTCGCTATCGACGTCAATTCGGGCCGCTCCACCAAGGAGCACTCGATCGAGGACACCGCGCTCCACACCAATCTGGAAGCGGCCGAAGAAGTTGCCCGTCAGCTCAGGCTGCGCGATCTCGCCGGCCTGATCGTCATCGACTTCATCGACATGGAGGAGAACCGCAACAACCGCTCCGTCGAGAAGCGGCTGAAGGATCACCTCAAGAACGACCGTGCGCGCATCCAGGTCGGCCGAATCTCGCATTTCGGCCTAATGGAGATGTCACGCCAGCGCATCCGCGCCAGCGTGCTGGAATCGACCATGAAGCCCTGCCCGCATTGCGGCGGCACCGGCCATGTCAGGTCCGATTCGTCGGTGGCGCTGATGGTGGTGCGGGCGATCGAGGAATTCCTGCTCAAGGATTCGCGCAGCCACATCACCGTGCGCACGCCGGCGGCAACCGCGCTCTACGTGCTCAACCACAAGCGCGGCACGCTGGTGGAACTGGAAAGCCGCTTCGGCCTGACCATCACCATCGAGGCCGACGATACGGTTGGCGCGCAGCACTACGCGATCTTCCGCGGCGCGCTGGCCGAGAAGCCCGAGGGTTTCGTCGAGGTCCGCAGCCTGCCGGCCTATGTCGAGCCTGAGGAGCCCGAGGACGAGATTGCCGTCGTCGAGGAAGACGATGAGGTCGTGGTCCAGGCCGAGCAGCCACGCCAGCAGCCGCAGCAGAACCAGCAGCCGCGGCCTGCCGGCAGCGAAGATGGCGAAGGCCGCGACCGCAAGCGTCGCAAGCGCCGCAGACGTCGCGGCGGCAGGGATCGCGACCGCGAGCATGGCGCTCCGGCGGACGGCTCATCCATCTCCACTCAGGCCGGCGATTTCGCCGGCGCGGCAGACGCGGCAGGCGATGACGATGGCGAACAGGACGATGCCGCCCCGATCGCTGCCAGCGCGTCCGACGAGGCGGTGCAGGCCGCGGATGACAGCCAGGGCAAGAAGCGCCGGCGCGGCAAGCGCGGCGGCAAGCGCAACCGTCGCGAAGACGGTGAAGGCGAGAGCGAGGCAAGCGCCGGCGAGGCGACCGAGGCTTCGGAAGCCGATGCTTCCGAAAGCGAGCCTGCCTCGATCGAACCGGTGGCTGTTGCCGCGGTGACGGAAGAACCGGTGGCCGCGGCGGGCGAAGAGGTGCCAAGCACCGAGAAGCCCAAGAAGCCGCGTCGCGCAGCCAAGCCGAAGAAGGCAGCCGCCGAAGCGGTCGCTGAAACCGCTGTTGTCGAAGCGGCCGCAGAAGCGCCAGTCGAGCCTCTGGTGGCGGCTGCTGAAGAGGCGGTGGTTGCACCCGTTGCGCAAGAGTCTTCGAAGGCCCGGCCGTCACGACGCAAGCCGGCGGCCATCGACGCGCCCGTGGTGCCGGTGGTGTCCTCGACCGTCGCCGATGAGCCGGAAGCCAAGACCGAAGAAAAGCCGAAGCGCGCCGGCTGGTGGCAGCGGAAGGGCTTTTTCTAAGCATTTCAACTGGTTGAAGTGACTTTCTAATAAAAAAATCCCACGCCGATCGAAAGACGGCGCGGGATTTTTCACATTGCGCGTTCCAACAGGTGGCGACGCGCTGGCTAAGGCGCGAAGATCGACCAGTTCATCATCCTGGCCAGCTTTTCCAGCGCGATCGAACCCAGCTTGGAATTGCCGTTGGCGTTGAGGCCGGGCGACCACACCGCAAGCGACGCCACACCCGGCACAATGCCCAATATGCCGCCGCCGACGCCACTCTTGCCGGGTATGCCGACACGGAAGGCGAAATCGCCGGAGCCGTCATAGTGGCCGCAAGTCAGCATCATGGCGCCGATGCGCCGCGCCCGCTCCGCCGACACCACGGAATGGCCGGTCGCCGGGTTCTTGCCGCCATTGGCGAGGAAGCGGCCGGCCATCGCCAATTGCCGGCAACTCATGGCTATGGCGCAATGGTGGAAATAGACGCCCAGCGCCAGTTCCGGAGCATGATGAAGATTGCCGAAGGATTTCATGTAGTTGGCGAGCGCGAAGTTGCGATAGCCGGTGGCACGTTCGGACGCCGCGACCTCACGGTCGATGATGATGGTCTCGTCGTCGGCGAGAAACTGGATGAAGCGCAGGATCTCGCCGATCGCCTCGCGCGGCTGATGGCCGGCAAGCAGGATATCGGAAATGACGATGGCGCCTGCATTGATGAACGGATTGCGCGGGATGCCGTTCTCGTGCTCGAGTTGGACGATCGAGTTGAATGGGTTGCCCGAAGGCTCGCGCCCGACCCTTTTCCACAGCGCGTCGCCGACATTGCCGAGCGCCAGCGTCAAGGTGAACACCTTGGAGATGCTCTGTATCGAAAAAGCCTGGTCGGCATCGCCCGCCATCAGCACGCGGCCGTCATTGGTGACGGCGGCAATGCCGAATTTCCTCGGGTCGACCTTGCCCAATTGGGGAATGTAGGTGGCGACATCGCCGCGATCGGTGCGTTCGGCCATTTCGGCGGCGACTTCGGCCAATGCCTGCTCAAGTTTGGGAGCCTGTTCGAGTTCCGGCATCGGGGCTACCTCAACCAGCGTTCGATGCGCGCCATCGCCTCGACCATGTCGTCGTGGCTGCCGGCATAGGAAAACCGCATCGTGCGATGTCCGGCCTGGGTGTCGAAGTCGCGGCCGGGCGTCGCCGCGACATGCGCCTCGGCCAGCATCTTGCGCGCGAAGGCCATGCTGTCATTGCTGTGGCGGGTGACATCGCAAAACGCATAGAAGGCGCCGTCCATGGGCGCGGCCAGCGGGAAGCCGAGTTCCGGCAAGCGTTTCATCAGCAGTTCACGGTTCCAGGCATAGCGGCCCTTGATCGCTTCCAGCTCTTCGGTCGCGGCAAAGGCTTCGATAGCGGCGATCTGCGACAGTTCGGGGGGCGAAATGTAGAGGCTCTGGGCGATGCGTTCGACCGGCCGCACCAGCGCTTCCGGCAACACCATCCAGCCGATGCGCCAGCCGGTCATGCAATAGTATTTCGAGAAGGAATTGATCACCGTGACGCTGTTGCCGAAGGCAAGTGCGGTGGTGTCCGGCGCGCCATAGGCCAACCGGTGGTAGATCTCGTCGGAAATGACGGCGATGCCCAGTGCCTCCGCCGTATCGACCAGCGCTGACAGTTCGTCGGCCGGTATGACGGCACCGGTCGGGTTGGCGGGACTCGCGAAAAGCACACCCTTCAACGGCTTCTCGCGATGCGCGGCCTCCAGATGACCGGCATGCAGATAGGCTGCGTCGCCAAGTTCGATCTCGACCACATCGATGCCGAGTGCCGCCATGATGTTGCGATAAGCGGGGTAGCCGGGTGCCGCGATGGCAACGCGATCGCCCGGATCGAACATCGCCAGGAAGGCGAGATTGAAGGCCGCCGACGAACCCGTGGTCACCGCGATCCGGGCGGGCTCGACTTCGAGCTGATAGTGATCCGCGTAATGCGCGGCGATCGCCTTGCGCAGGCCGGCCAGCCCCAGTGTGTCGGTGTAGCCGATGCGGCCGACCTGCAAGACTTCGGCCGCGGCGGCGCGAACCCGCGCGGGCGCCGGGTCGGACGGCTGGCCGACCGCCATGGAGATCACCGGCACGCCTTGCGCCTTCAGCCGGTTGGCTTCGGCCAGCACATCCATGGCGTGGAATGGTTCGACATTGCCACGACGCGAGAGTGAAACGACCATTTTATCCCTATCCCGACGGTTTGGCGCGCCACGCCCCCAAATACATGCGCCGCACAAATGCCCGATTGATGTGAGGATCACAAGTTGAGGAAGTTTTCCGGTGCCGACTTTTCATCTTTCGCCCGCTCGTCTACCAGTGGACACGTCATGTTGAGCCGACCCAGATCGACGATTGCCAGGATTGCGCGTGTTTTCACGACGCTTTCGCTTGGCCTTGCCGTTGGCGTGGCAAGTTCGGTCACCGCCTTCGCCCAGAGCGTTCCGGTGGTGCGAGATGCCGAGATCGAGGCTTTGGTGCGCGACTATGCGCGGCCGATCTTCAAGGCGGCAGGGCTGGCGAATGACGGCATCGACATCGTCCTGGTCAATGATTCCAGCTTCAACGCTTTCGTCACCGGGCGACGGCTGTTCATCAACACCGGCGCGCTGATGACGGCGGAAACACCCAACGAGATCATCGGTGTCATCGCGCACGAGGCCGGCCATATCGCCGGCGGCCACCAGCAGAAACTGCGTGACCAGCTCGAGCGCGCCAAGACGATGGCCATCATTGCGACCTTGCTCGGCGCGGGCGCGATGGTCGCTGGCGCGACCACCAACAGCCGCGGCCTTGCCGGCGCCGGCATGGGCGTGGCCGCCGGCGGCGGCGAGATGGCACAGCGCAGCATCCTCGCCTACCAGCGCACCGAGGAGATAACGGCCGACCGCTCCGCCATCACCTATCTCAACGCCACCGGCCAGTCCGGCATGGGCATGCTGAAGACGTTCCGGCGCTTCCAGACCGCGCTGTCGCTGTCGGGTGCGCAAGTCGATCCCTATCGGATCAGCCATCCGATGCCGCAGGAGCGCATCGCCAATCTCGAAGTGCTGGTGAAGCAGAGCCCCAATGTCGACAAGCCCGACCCGCCGGCCTTGCAGCAGCGCCATGACATGATGCGGGTGAAGATCGCCGTCTACATGGAAGGCCAGGCCACCGCCGCGCGGCTCATGCAAAAGATGAGAGGCAGCCTCGCCGGGCAGTATGGCGACGCCCAATCGACCTACCTCTACGGCGACATCGCCGGCGCACTCGCCAAGACCAATGCCCTGATCAAGGCGCAGCCGAAGAATGCCTATTTCCAGGAGTTGCGCGGCGACATCCTGATGAAGGCCAACAAGCCCAAGGACGCGGCGGAAGCCTACGCCAAGGCGGTCAGCCTCGATCCGGCGCGGTCCGGCTTGCTGCCTGTCTCGCTCGGCCAGGCGCTGATGGCGGTCGGCACGCCTGACTCGCTGAAAAAAGCCGTCGTGCAGATCAACAATGGCCTGGGACGCGACAAGGAAAATTCCGCCGGCTATCGCTACCTGGCGCAGGCTTATGGCGAGCTGGGTGACATACCGGGCGCCGAGCTTGCCACCGCGGAAGGTCATTTCTATTCCGGTAACTACAAGGATGCGAAGATCTTCGCCATGCGGGCGCAGCAGCAGATGAAGCGCGGCGAGCCGCGCTGGATACGCGCCCAGGACATCATAAACTACAAATCGTCAAACAAAATCTAGTGAACCTTCCGGTCACGCACTGCGACACAGCCGGACCAGGAAACAGGCAAAAGGAACGAGAACGATGAAAAAGGCACTGCTGCTGGGCACCACGGGGGTCGCTGTCGTCCTTGCCATGCTGGCTTTCGGTTTCGTGGCCGGCAGCCCACAGATGGCCAAGGCCGGTACGGCGCAGCCTGTCCAGACGATCGCCGATACCAAGATCGACCGTGCCGAGGTCGAGGGGATCATCCGTGACTATCTCCTGAAGAACCCCGAGGTGCTGCTCGAAGTGCAGGACGCGCTCGAGGCCAAGCAGAAGGAAGAGCAGCGCATCGCCTCGCTCGGCGTCATCAAGGGCGCCAAGGACCAGATCTTCAACTCCGCCTTCGACGGCGTCGTCGGCAATCCGAACGGAAAGGTGACGATCGTCGAGTTCTACGATTACAATTGCGGCTTCTGCAAACGCGCCATCGAGGACATGCGGGCGCTGACCAAATCCGATCCGGATCTGCGCTTCGTGCTCAAGGAATTCCCGATCCTCGGCCCGGATTCGCAGAAAGCGAGCGTCGTTTCGATGGCGTTCCACCTGATGATGCCGGAGAAGTACGGCGAGTTCCACAATGCGCTGCTCGGCGGCCAGGGACGCGCCACCGAGGCGGCCGCGATCAAGGTCGCGCTTTCGCTGGGCGCCGACGAGGCGACGCTGCGCGAGAAGATGAAGGATGCTTCGATCCCCGAGGCGTTCTCCAAGACCTACGATCTTGCCAACAAGCTGGCGATCACCGGAACGCCGTCCTACGTCGTCGGCAACGAGGTCGTGTTCGGGGCTCTCGGGCAGGACGTGTTGGCGGAAAAGATAAAGGCGGCGAAAGCCGCGCTTTGATCGGCCCGCGGTTTTCTTCACGGGCGCATTTCTGCCTGTTGTGGACAGTGAAAGAACGCACTTGCGCTCTTTTCGCGGACGACTATGCCCGGTATAGAGGCCCAGCGCGCCGGTTTGATACCGGCGCGGGAAAAGGTCGGTTTTTTTGAAAACGGTTTTCGTGCTGAACGGTCCCAATCTCAACGCGCTCGGCAAGCGCGAGCCGGGCATCTATGGCGGCAAGACGCTTGCCGCGATCGCGGACGACTGCAAGCAGGCCGGCGCGTCGCTCGGGCTCGAGATCGATTTCCGCCAGTCGAACCATGAGGGTGACCTTGTCGACTGGATCCAGGAAGCCGGCGACAAGGCTGCCGGCATCGTCATCAATCCAGGCGCCTACAGCCACACCTCGATCGCCATCCATGACGCCATCCGTTCCGTCGCACCGCTGCCGGTCGCCGAAGTTCACCTTTCCAACCTCCATGCGCGGGAATCATTCCGCCACGTCTCCATGGTCGCGCCGGTCGCCGTCGGCATGATCTGTGGCTTTGGGCCGCTCGGCTACACGCTGGCGCTACAGGCGCTGGCCGCACGCCTATGACCGGCCAACAAACAGAAGGCTCGAAAATGTCGATAAAGAAGACCGGTGTTGACCAGCAACTGATCCGCGATCTGGCGGGCATACTGAACGACACCAACCTGACCGAGATCGAGGTTGAACTGGGCGACCTGAAGGTGCGCGTGTCGCGGCAGGCCCCTGCCGTCCATGCGATCGCGGCGCCCCAGCCCAGCTATGCGCCGGCAGCAGCCCAGCCCGCGGTCGCGGCCGGCCCGGCCACGGTCGACGTGTCGAAGAACGCGGTGGCCTCGCCAATGGTCGGCACCGCCTATCTGGCGCCGTCGCCCGACGCCAAGCCGTTCATCGAGGTCGGCCAGACGGTCAAGGAAGGCCAGACGCTGCTGATCATCGAGGCGATGAAGACGATGAACCAGATCCCCTCGCCGCGCGCCGGCACGGTAACGGCGATCCTGTTCGAGGATGCGACGCCGGTCGAATACGGCATGCCGCTCGTCGTGATCGAGTAGAGCGGGCCGGATGTTCCAGAAGATCCTCATCGCCAATCGCGGCGAAATCGCGCTTCGGGTGCTGCGCGCCTGCAAGGAACTCGGCATCCAGACGGTGGTGGTGCATTCGACCGCCGACGCCGACGCCATGCATGTGCGGCTTGCCGACGAGAGCGTCTGCATTGGCCCGCCGCCATCGCGCGACAGCTATCTCAACATCCATCAGATCGTCGCGGCGTGCGAGATCACCGGCGCCGACGCGGTACATCCGGGTTATGGCTTCCTGTCCGAGAACGCCAAGTTCGCCGACATACTGGCCGCGCACAACATCACCTTTATCGGCCCGACCGGCGACCATATCCGCGTCATGGGCGACAAGATCGAGGCCAAGCGCACCGCCAAGCGCCTCGGCATCCCGGTCGTGCCCGGGTCCGACGGCGCGGTGACCGAGGAGAAGGAAGCCAAGCGAATTGCCGCCGAAATCGGCTATCCTGTGATCATCAAGGCCTCCGCCGGCGGCGGCGGACGCGGCATGAAGGTCGCGCACTCCGAGGCCGACCTCGAGGTCGCTCTGCAGACGGCGCGCTCGGAAGCAGGCGCCGCTTTCGGCGACGACGCCGTCTACATCGAGAAGTATCTGCAGAAGCCGCGCCATATCGAAGTGCAGGTGTTCGGCGACGGCTTTGGCCGCGGCGTGCATTTCGGCGAGCGCGACTGTTCGCTGCAACGGCGCCACCAGAAAGTCTGGGAAGAGGCCAATTCGCCGGCGCTCAACGCCGAGGAACGGTCCCGCATCGGCGGCATCTGCGCCAAGGCCATTGCCGATCTCGGCTATTCCGGCGCCGGCACGATCGAGTTCCTCTACGAGAATGGCGAGTTCTATTTCATCGAGATGAACACACGCCTGCAGGTCGAGCATCCGGTGACGGAAGCAATCACCGGCATCGATCTCGTGCATGAGCAGATACGCGTCGCTTCCGGCGGCGGCCTTTCCGTCAGGCAGGAAGACATCAAGTTCAATGGCCACGCCATCGAATGCCGCATCAATGCCGAGGATCCGCGCACCTTCACCCCCTCGCCCGGCACAATCACGCATTTCCACACGCCAGGCGGTCTCGGCATCCGAGTAGATTCCGGCGTCTATTCCGGCTACAAGATCCCGCCCTACTACGACAGCCTGATCGGCAAGCTGATCGTGCATGGGCGCAACCGCGTCGAATGCATGATGCGGCTGCGCCGGGCGCTGGATGAATTCGTCGTCGACGGCATCAAGACGACGTTGCCGCTGTTTCGCGATCTGGTCGGCAATGCCGACATCGCCAACGGCGACTATGACATCCACTGGCTGGAAAAATACCTGGCCAAGGAAGAGTAGTCCGGGGACGCGATGACCCGTCCTTACGCGCCCGGCTATCGCATTCCCACCGACCTTCTGCTCAAGGCCTACGCTTCGGGCGTCTTCCCGATGGCCGAAAGCGCCAGCGACCCAGAAGTGTTCTGGGTGCGGCCGGAGACGCGCGGCATCATCCCGCTCGACGGGTTCCACACGCCCAAAAGCCTGAGGAAGACGATCCGCAAAAACCTGTTCGACATCCGTTTCGACTTCGATTTCGAAGCGACGATCGACGGCTGTGCCGAAAAGCGCGAGGAGCGGCGATCGACCTGGATCAACGCGCCGATCCGCGAGGCCTATGTGCAGTTGCACCGCATGGGCCATTGCCATTCGGTCGAGGCCTGGCGCGGGGACCAGTTGGTCGGCGGTCTCTACGGCGTGTCGCTTGGACGGGTTTTCTTCGGCGAAAGCATGTTTTCCAAGGAGACGGATGCGTCGAAGATCTGCCTCGTGCATCTGGTCGAGCGCTTGAAGGCACGCGGCTTCGCTCTACTTGATACGCAATTCACCACCGAGCACCTCAAGCGCTTCGGGGCTGTCGACGTGCCACGCGGCAAGTATGAGAGAATGCTCGCCGATGCGTTGAAGGGCGAGGCGATCTTCTTTCCGTGACTGGGGAGCTTCGATGTCGAGCGAAAACCACCTTCGAGCGGATATGCGGCCAATTGTTCAAGCGCTGATCGAAAATGGCAGAGACGTCACAATGGGTCAGCTCAACCAACTGCTTCCCAAGCGCGAATTCAGTTCAGCCGAGATCGAAGACATAATGGCTGCTCTCTCCGAGCATGGAATACACATCACCGAGTGAACTATCCATCGGACCACCAGAGGATCAGCTCTTCGCTGCAGTCTCCAGCGGCGTCTGCGAATGGAACATCATCTTCCAGCCGTTGACGCGATGGACATAGCCGGTGCTGACCAGCGCGGCGTAGGGTTCGCCGTTTTCGCGTGTCGCATGCGCCTCGTAGGTCAGCATGACGATGTCGCTGCCAGGCTCGATTATTCCCTTGAGTTCGATATCGAGGTCGCGCCAGCGGTTGGGCTTGGTCGCGGTCTTGGCCAAGTCGGCATTGACCATCGCCTTCGCCATTCGCGGAAAGGCCACCAGGCATTCCGTATCGGCATTGGCCGCGTAGTAGGCCGCATCGCCGGTCCAGAACCCTTTTTCGAGTTCCAGCAGTTCTTTCTTGCTGGCGGTGATTCGCTTGCTGTCCGACATCGAAATATCCTCCGGGCGCGTCGATGCGCGGTCGTCTGTGGTCCAACGCATGGTGGCCACGACGGTTCCCAGGGATTAGTTGGTGCCTGACGTATCCGGTTCGGCGGGATCGGACTGTTCCGCATCCGGGCTGGCCGCAGGCTTGGCGGCGGCTGGTTCGGTCGCGGCCGGCTTCGAAGCGTCAGCCTTGGTGGTATCGGCCTTGGTGGCATCTGGCGCCGGCACATCGGACTTCTGTTTGCATTCCTTCAGCCAGACGTCATAGACGGCATGCTCGACAGCGTTGAGGCCCGGGCTTTCGGCGAACATCCAGCCGGTGAAGATGCGGCGGATCTTGCGGTCGAGCGTGATCTCGTCGACCTCGACGAAGGAATCGGTCTTCGGCTCCTCGTTCTGCGGCCGGGAATAGCAGACGCGCGGCGTCACCTGCAAAGCGCCGAACTGCACGGTCTCATCGATGTAGACGTCGAAGGTGATGATGCGGCCGGTGATCTTGTCGATGCCGGCGAACTCGGCGACCGGATTGGTGATGCGATCCGATCCCGCGGGCGCGGCCGGTGCGGGAGCGGCGGGTGTCGCCGGTGCGGGCGAAGCCGCAAAGGCCGCGGTGCTGACGACGAGGCCGGCGGCTAGCGTCAGACCGCCCGTCGATATCCGATTGAAAAAGCTCATATAGGGGTACCGGTGGTTCGCGCCCGGGTGATTCCGTCGATCGCCAAGGCTAGTCGCCGTTTTCTGATCAGCAAGCAGCTAAACACCAATTGTGGCGATAAAGGACCGGCCTGCACTTCGTGCTGAGACAAAGTCGGGGCGTCGTACAAGCCGGGGGCGTTACGACCCGGGCGTCCAAGCGTCGTAGTCACCGGTAACCTGCGGGCGATGCTGATTGGTCAGCACCGAGCCCTTCGGGCGGTAGGCCGCCGGCGTGCCGGTCAGATTGGGCTGATGCGGCTTCTGCCAGTCGCGCGGCTTGTAGTCCTCGCTGGCCGGAGCGAGATCGACGCGGTGGTGGATCCAGCCATGCCAGCCGGGCGGTATGGCCGAAGCTTCCGAATAGTTCCGGTAGATGACCCAGCGGCGCGTGCGACCTTCCGAATCGATGCCACCTTCGTAATAGACATTGCCGACCTCGTCCTGGCCGACCCTCTTGCCGTACCGCCAGGTGTGCAGACGTGTTCCCAGCGTCTGGCTGTTCCACCAGGTGAAAAACTGCGTCAGGAAAGTCTTCATCTCAGAGCCCTTTGCGCTGGCGGCGCCTGTTTCCTGCTTATGGCGTCAGGCCTTCGGGAAGGCAAGGGTTTTGCCACGGGGAGCGCGCAAATGGCGCGCCGGGGTACCGACACAGGCCTTTGATCCCGAGAGGCGACAGGATGTGCGCTTGCCAAGCCTTTCGGCTCTTTCTAAAGCTCAGCGCGCCCATGCGGATATCCAATCCAGCCATGGGCCGAGGGAGGTGACGATTGGCCACGAAACTGCCGACCACCGACATTCGCATCGGCACCGAGCTGATTCGCCGCCGCAAGGGCGGCATCCCGTTGGTCTGCCTGACCGCCTACACCTATCCAGTCGCCCGCCTGCTCGACCCGCATGTCGACCTGCTTCTGGTCGGCGACAGCGTCGCCATGGTCCTGCATGGTCACGAGACGACGCTCGGCGCCTCGCTGGAGATGATGGTCGCGCATGGGCAAGCGGTGATGCGCGGCTCGGCCAGGGCCTGCGTGGTCGTCGACATGCCGGCCGGCAGCTACGAGGATTCGGCGGCACAGGCCGTGGCCTGCGCGCAGCGCATCGTTGACGAGACCGGCTGCCAAGCGGTGAAGCTTGAAGGTGGCGTCGACATGGCCGGGCAGATTGCGGCAATCGTCGCCGCCGGCATTCCGGTCATGGGTCATATCGGCCTGCTGCCGCAATCGGTGGAGAAGGATGGCGGCTACAAGATCAAGGGCCGCACGGACGAGACTGTCGTGGCGCTTATGGCGGACGCGCGTGCCGTCGAAAAGGCCGGCGCGTTCTCCGTGGTCATCGAAGGCACCATCGAGGCGGTCGCCGCCGACATCACACGCCGCATCGCCATTCCAACCATCGGCATCGGCGCCAGCGGCGACTGCGATGGCCAGATCCTGGTCATCGACGACATGGTCGGGCTGACCGTCGATCGCGTGCCGAAATTCGTCAAGGAATATGCCGACCTGCGCGGCGTGATCGCGAACGCCGCCGAGCGCTACGCAGCGGAGGTGCGAGACCGGACTTTCCCCGGCCCTGGCCACGTCTTTTCGGGTTCAAAAGCCTCTTCGGGCTTAAACGGCGGGGACGAATCATGAGCCGTCCCGAGGTCGTCGACAGCGTCGCTGCACTTCGCGCGCAGGTCAGTGACTGGCGGCGCGACGGCCTGCGCGTCGCCATGGTGCCAACCATGGGCGCGCTGCATGAGGGTCATCTCTCCCTGATCAGGATCGCCAGGGAAAAAGCCGAGCGCTGCGTGGTGTCGATCTTCGTCAACCCGGCGCAGTTCGCGCCGAGCGAAGATCTCGACAAGTACCCGCGCCAGCTCGCCCGCGACCTCGACCTGCTGGCGACGGTCAAGGCCGATCTCGCTTTCACGCCGACGGTCGGCGCGATGTATCCCTCCGGCTTCGCCACCAGGATCTCGGTCGGCGGCCCGTCCGCCGGGCTCGAATCGGACTTCCGCCCCACCTTCTTCGAGGGCGTCGCCACCGTGGTGGCCAAGCTTTTTCTGCAGGCGACGCCTGACTGTGCGGTCTTTGGCGAGAAGGATTACCAGCAGCTTTGCGTCGTCAGACAGCTCTGCCGCGACCTCGACCTTCCCGTCGAGATCATCGGCGCCCCGACCATACGCGACGCGCATGGCCTGGCCATGTCATCACGCAACGCCTATCTCGACGAGGCTGAACTCGCTGTCGCTCGCCAGCTCAACGCGATCCTGCGCAGGGCGGCAGCCGCACTGGCGGCCGGCACGCACCAGGACGACGCAACTGGAGAAGCCGGCCGAGCCCTTATCGCTGCCGGCTTCCAGAAGATCGACTATGTCGAGGCCCGCGAAAGCCTGACGCTTGCGCCCTGGCGCCGCGACCACGCCGGGCGTGTGCTTGCCGCGGCCTGGCTTGGCAAGACGCGGCTCATCGACAATGTGGAAGTTCCCACCGTCTAGGTGACAATGCGGCGGTTTGCCGCCGCGCTAACTCTTTGTTTTGACGCAATTCCGGACGGAAAACCGCTCACACTTTTCCTGGAATTGCGCTAGCTCTCGCTCTTTCGTCCGCCGGTCCTGACGAGCAGTTGTCCCGCCACGATGCCAGCCACTCCGGCAAAGGCCTTCACAAGGGCATCGATGAGACGTGCGTGACGGCTGGGATCGATGATCTGAAGCAATTCCAGTATGCCTGCGGTCGCAACCACGAAGATCACGGCTTGATACAGGCGATTGGGGAAGCCGAGTGCCACGGCGAGGCCAAGCAACACATAAGCCAAGGCGCGCTCAACATTCGCATCGGCTATGTGCGGTCGCACCTGGATCGGCGACAAGGTTGCAAAAACGATGATGGCGAGCAGCGCCAGGGCTACAATGCGCGACAGTTTGGTCATGTCCCTGAATATCCGTCGTGAGCCGGCGCAGCAAATGCGACAATGACGCATGCCCGAATGGACCGATAGGGACTTCGCCGCCGATGCGGAGTCCCGTCGGTTATGCCGCGCCGGCTGGTACGACTGCGGCGGTTCGCCAGCGCTGATCCATATCCTCCTCGAGCCTATTCCTCCGTCGGCATATGCAGATACATCGACTGAATGCCGACCCGACCCGGACCGGTGAAGCGGTTGACGATGAAATTCATATTGGCGCCGAAGAAGCCGCTCGAAAGGCGGTCGATCTTGGTTTCCATCCTGACGGAGGCATCCTTGAACAGCCAGCCGCCCGGCTCGATGTCGATGGTCTCGCCGGCGGCAAGCGTCTTTTCGAAGACATTGCCGTAGCCATGCAGCCAGACGATGCCATCGCCGCCATCGCCGCGAAAGCGGTCGATGAAGAAGCCGCTCTGGCCGAACAGCATCGTCGCCAGGCCGCGCACACGCTCGAATGTGTAGTCGACATTGCCGGTGGCGGCGAGAAACTGGTGTTCGCGCACCTGGATCTCCTCGCCACGCCTGAGATGGATTGGCACGATGTGGCCGGGTCCATCACGGCTGAAGGCGATGATGCCCGCTCCCGACGCCTCGGTGACGAAGATCTGCATGCCGGCCATCATGCGCTTCAGGGCGCCTTTCAGCGATTTCAGGCCGATGGTGATGGTCGAGTTCTTCCACAACAGGATGTGATGCTCGAAATAGACCGGCATTTGCGTCACATCGACCGAAAGCACGGGCACCAGTTCGCCCGCTATGTGGTAGGTGACGCCACCAAAAGTTTCGTCCGACACCTGCGTCGGCATCAGTTCCGGCAAGCTTGGCATGGTTTCCCCCAGCGCTACCCGGCGTGCCGGTCCATTCCGGCTTCCGCGCGTTCAGCACCGACAGCTTTGGTGAGGAGCCCTCAGGCCGTCAAACGAAAACGGGCCCACCCAGCGCCGCTCGCGCGAAGGTGATCAAGAGAGGTCGACTTCGAAGGAATCAGCCGGCAAGAGGCCTGATGTAGACCAGTGTCGGCTCGCCGGAGGCACCCGCGTGCTCGCCGGCATCGCCGGATCGCACGAAGCCGTTGGCTTCGTAGAAGGCGATGGCGCGGGCGTTCTGCGCCTCCACTTCCAGGCGGATGGCGCGGGCTTCCGGAAAACTCTCGATGATCTCGTCCAGCAACATGCCGCCGATGCCCCTGTCCTGCAGGGCTGGAAGCACGTAGAGCTGTTTCAGGACAACTTCTTCTCCGCCACCAATGCCCTCGGCAAAGGCCACGCCGCCAATACGCTTGCCGTCATCGGCGACGAGGAACTCGCTGTTCGGCTTGCTCAGCCGCGCCTTCAACGAGGCGATCGAGTGCCACGCATCGGTGATTTCGGTGACCTTGGCAGCGCCATAGAGCGCGTCATAGGTCGCGTGCCAGGTTTCAACCAACAGTGCGCGGATGGCAGCGAGATCGCGTTCGCCTGCGGTGCGGACGAACATGGCCTTACTCGATGCCGAGCTTGGCCTTGACGAGGTCGTTGACCGCCTGCGGGTTGGCCTTGCCGCCCGTCGCCTTCATCACCTGGCCGACGAACCAGCCGGCCATGGTCGGCTTGGCGCGCGCCTGTTCCACCTTGTCGGGATTGGCCGCGATCACCTCGTCGACCGCCTTCTCGATGGCGCCGGTGTCCGTGACCTGTTTCATACCACGGCTTTCGACCAGCTGGCGCGGGTCGCCGCCTTCATTCCAAACGATCTCGAACAGGTCCTTGGCGATCTTGCCCGAAATGGTGCCGTCCTTGATCAGGTCGATGATCGCGCCGAGCTGATCGGGCGAAACCGGCGCATTTTCAATGTCCTTGCCCACCTTGTTCAACTGGCCGAGCAGATCGTTGATGACCCAGTTTGCAGCGAGCTTGCCGTCACGGCCGGCGGCCACCTTCTCGAAATAATCGGCGACCGACTTTTCCGACACCAGGATCGAAGCGTCGTAGGTCGAGAGGCCAAGCGCGGAGATGAACCGCGCCTTCTTGTCGTCGGGCAGTTCCGGCAGCCCTTTGGCCAAAGCATCGACATAGGCCTGATCGAATTCCAGCGGCAGCAGATCGGGATCGGGGAAATAGCGGTAATCGTGCGCTTCTTCCTTCGAGCGCATCGAGCGCGTCTCGCCCTTGACGGCATCGTACAGCCGCGTTTCCTGATCGATCTTGCCGCCGTCCTCGAGAATGGCGATCTGGCGGCGCGCCTCGAAGTCGATGGCCTGGCCGATGAAGCGGATCGAGTTCATGTTCTTGATCTCGCAGCGGGTGCCGAACTCGCCACCGGGCCGGCGTACCGAGACGTTGACGTCGGCGCGCAGCGAGCCTTCATCCATATTGCCGTCGCAGGTGCCGAGATAGCGCATGATGGTGCGCAGCTTGGTGACATAGGCCTTGGCCTCATCGCCGGAACGCAGGTCAGGCTTGGAGACGATCTCCATCAGAGCCACGCCGGAGCGGTTGAGGTCGACATAGGACATGGTCGGATGCTGATCGTGCATCGACTTGCCGGCATCCTGTTCCAGATGCAGCCGCTCGATGCCGACCTCGATGTCCTCGAAATCGCCCTGGCGGTCGGGGCCGACTGACACGATCACCGTGCCCTCGCCGACGATCGGCTGCTTGAACTGCGAGATCTGGTAGCCCTGCGGCAGGTCGGGATAAAAGTAGTTCTTCCGGTCGAAAACCGACTTGTGGTTGATCTGCGCCTTCAGCCCGAGACCGGTACGGATCGCCTGTTTGACGCACTCCTCGTTGATGACAGGCAGCATGCCGGGCATTGCCGCATCGACCAGGCTGACATTGGCGTTGGGGGCCGCACCGAAAGCGGTCGAAGCGCCGGAAAACAATTTTGCTTCCGAGATGACCTGCGCGTGCACTTCGAGACCGATGATGATTTCCCAGTCACCGGTGGCGCCGGGGATCAGGCGTTTTGCGTCGGGCGTGCGGGTATCGATCAGAGACATGGGGGCCTGCAAATTGGAAACTGCGGAATATGCAAAAATGCATATTTTGATGTGCATTCTCGCTAGTGCAAACCGCCAAAAGAGACAAGCGCAAAGCCGCAGGCTGGCCTTTTCAGCCGCTTTCGCCTATAGGACGCCCATCCCAATGGAGAGTGGATGTCCACTTACGCTCAGTCCCGGTAAGGCCCTGACCTCGTAGCGAGGCAGGGCAAGAAGACCTGAAACCCGTGCCGCGAAGCTTTGCGGCGGCGGCTGTTTTCGTTTTCCCGGGAATTTCTCCTCATGGATATTTCGCGCACTGAACAGCGCATCCTGCACCTGCTTGCGCAGGGCGGACGCATTGAAATCGAAAAGAACCAGAAGAAACGGATCGCCTCCGTCAAATGCCTGACCCGCGACGGCTGGCACTATCCGGGCGTCGATCTCGACCTGTTTCGAAAGCTGAAACGCAAGAAGGCGGTTTCGTCGTCGGGTGGTGGCCCTTACCGCATCACCAGGCGCGGCCTCGAACTCGTCCGCTCCGAACTCGACAATCGATAGGCTACGGTTCCGCCGGCTGGGTTTCCGGCCGGCGGTTCCTTTCACCGCTCAGGCGGTGGCGATGTAGGCCCTGATCTCGTCCGCCTCGCGCTCGACATCCTCGATGCGGCGCTTGACTACGTCACCGATGGAGACGATGCCATCGAGCAGGCCGTCCTTTTCCACCGGCAGATGGCGGAAACGGCCCCTGGTCATGATCTCCATCACCTCGTTGACGGTGTGGTTCTCGTTGCAGATCTTCACCTTCGGCGTCATTGCCGAACGCACGGCGATATCGAGCGCGGCGGCACCTTCCTTGGCGACAACCCGCACGATGTCGCGCTCCGACAGGATGCCGACAATCTTGTGATCGCCATTGGTGATGACCAGCGCGCCGATCTTGTGTTCGGCCAGGATGCGGATGGCTTCGCTGAGCTTTTCGTTCGGCCCGAGCGTCAACACGTCGTGGCCCTTCTTTTCCAGAATTGCCTTAACCGTCATGGCGTCCTCCTCTGCTTCGCCTGCCGGTTCCCTGCCCAGACCGGCTTTCACGTAAGAGTGAACATCGTGCGCCGTGATCGGTTGCATTTCAAGTGCGGTGGTCGGTGCTCTCCCATTCCGGCTGCTGCCATCGCCGATCGAACCAGCGCAAGCCGAAAAAGCCGGCGACGAAGCCGCCAATATGCGCCTCCCAGGCGATCTGCCCATCTGCTCCAGGCGCAAATCCGAGCAGGCCGGTGGCGAGGTTGATGATCATCCACACGGCAAGGAAAATCACGACACCGCGCGAACGCAAGACAGTCGCGATCGGCAGCACAGGGCCGGCGAAGGCCGCCGTGCCGGCAGAGCGGTCGGTGCGGAAACCGAAACGCGCCGCAGCACCCATCATGCCCGATATGGCGCCGGAGGCGCCGACCAGCGGTGCCTCGCCATAGGGGTGCATGGCCCAGAACAGCGCGACGGAAGCCAGCCCGGTGACGGCGAAGAACAGAGCGAACCGGAGCCCGCCGAGGCGATTGGCCAACGGCGAACCAAAGGCGGCGAGCCAGACCATGTTGATGGCGATATGGGCAAAGCCCCCATGCATGAAGGCATAGGTGAAGGGACGCGTGAACAGGAACCAGTCGAAGCCGTATTGCCCGGTATAGAGGACGGGAATGAAGGCCCCATCGTAGAGCAGCGTCATCTGCTGCGCGTCGTTCAGCACATATTGCTGCAGCAGGAAGACGGCCGCGCAAATGCCGATCACCGCCAGCACGATCGGCGGCAGATTGAACACCGGTTCGCGCGCAGGCGGCGGCAGGCTTTCGGCCGGCTCGGCCTCGGTTGGATTTTGCTGTTCGCTCATCTGCAATCGCACTCGGTGCTGTTCGATCTGGCGAGCATCTAGATCACGGCCATTGGAACCGCAAACGGCGAATCGCCCCAGTGCGAATCAAAAAAGAAGCCGTCCAAGGTTTCCCCTGAACGGCCGGTCGAGCCCCCTGCTCCCCTAAAACTCTTGACTGAAGTGCTGCCGATCGTCGCGAAACGACCGCTTCTGGAGTGGTTTTGATGTGCCACAGGGCCTGCTTGGGAGCAACGTAAACCAGTTGTTAACCTTAACGCCCCCGACCCGTGAACAAGTGTTAACGACGCTGGCACGCTTCCTGCTCCGCAACGCATGTAGGTCATCGGAGGGCGCCCTTCTGTTCACCGATGGGACATCAGACGACAGAATGCGCGGAGCAGCATACCATGAACCAAAACGGATCGATCACGCTGTTCCATTATTGGAACCGCCTGCGTGACGGACGCCCCGCTCCGAAGCGTTCGGAAGTCGAGCCGGCCGATATCAAGTCGCTTTTGGCCGACACGTTCATCCTGGAAAGAGACACGCGCGGCCAACCCATCTTCCGCCTAGCCGGCACCAGGCTCTGCGCCTGTTATGGCCGCGAACTCAAGGGGTTCTCCTTCCCGTCGCTGTGGCGCGAGAAGGATCAGCGTCTGGTCTCACGGCTGATTCACGGGGTTTTCGACCAGAAATCGGTGGTGCTGATCAATTTCGAGGGCTTCAGTCGCAATGGCCGCTCCAACAAGTTCGAATTGCTTGCCTTGCCGCTCGACGGCGGCATCGAGAACCCGCGCTGCCTTGGCGTGATCAGTGCCGCGGAGAAGCCGTTCTGGCTGGGCGCCGACCCAGTCACGGACGCAATGATCGATTCGATTCGTGTCATCGATCCGGAGAAAGAGATGCTCAACAACCGGCCGGCGATCGACGTTCCCTCGCTTGTTCCAGCCGAACTCGAGGCGCCCGATACGATCTCGGCGCTTGGCCGGGCGCGCCGCATCCGCCATCTCGTCGTCTTCGACGGCGGGCGCGACGAATAGTTGATGATCGCACGGTCTCGCAGGCTCGTTTTTCCCCTTTGTTAACCCGCTTTGTTGTACTTCTGTGATGAAGTCCCTCGCATTGACGCGCGGGAATGCCAAACGGGGTGTAGGCAGTCATGAGGTCAGCGGCGGTCGACTACGCGCCGTCCCAAGCTGAAAGGCGTAACTTTCAGCGCGTCCGGGTCAAGATATACGGGCGATTCATGCTGGAAGACCGCACCGAGCATCCTTGCCAGGTTGTCGACATGTCGCCCGGCAATGTCGCGTTCCGCACCGATCGCATCGGCATGCCCGGTGAAAAGGTGATCGCCTATATCGACCATATCGGCCGCATCGAAGGCGTCGTTACGCGCACGCTGCAGGACGGCTTCGCCATGACGGTGATCGCGTCCGACCGCAAGAAGGACAAGCTGGCGGCGCAACTGACCTGGCTTGCCAACAAGCACGAACTCGACCTGCCGGAAGACCGCCGCCACGAGCGCGTCGCGCCGCGCAACCCGACCAGCGTGCTGCAGCTCACCGATGGCCGCCAATACCAGTGCCGGATCATCGACCTGTCGCTGTCGGGCGCCGCGATCGAGATCGACGTGAAGCCGGCGATAGGCGTCCAGGTCATGCTCGGCACCATGCGCGGCCAGATCGTTCGTCATTTCGAGGATGGCGTCGCCATCGAATTCGCCGTCATCCAGCGCCCTGAGACGCTCGATTCCGAATTCAACACGCCACGCGCCTGACCGGGTCCAACGGACGCTGCAAGCAAACCGGCCCTGCGTGGCCGGGCGCTCCGATGCCAGCCCGGGCAATCCAAACAATTCAATACTCAAATGATTCAAATTTTATGTTTATTCTATTGGCGTTTTACTTAAAGTCTGCTTCGCGCTTTTGCGTCAAATAAATCCAGTCGTGGCAATGTCTCCTTCGAACGGGGAGACTGGAAAATGAAAAAAACGAGGGGCAAGCTGTTGCTTATGGCAATGGCGATGCAGCTTTCCGCTTGGGGATCAGCATATGCCGCGGGACCGGCCTATATGCACACTGGCGGCCGTACCACACAGCCTGTCGGCCACTATGAATTCTGCCAGCGCATCCCTGGCGAATGCAACGAGAAGACGCCCAAGGGCGCGCCTGTCGACCTGACCCGCAAGCTCTGGGCGACGATCGTCAACATCAACAATACGGTCAACACCCGCATCAAGCCGCGCACCGACATGGAAAACTACGGTGTCGAGGAGTACTGGGCGTATCCCGACAATGGCTATGGCGATTGCGAGGATTATGCGCTGGAGAAGCGCCGCGAACTGATGGACGCGGGCGTGCCGGCGGGCGATCTCTTGATGACGGTTGCGCGCCAGCCGAATGGCGGCGGCCACGCCGTGCTGACCGTGCGCACCAGCCTCGGCGAGTTCATCCTCGACAATCTGGAAACCAAGGTGCTGTCCTGGACGGACACCGACTACACCTATCTCAAGCGTCAATCGACGGAGAATTCGGGCGTTTGGGTGACGATCAATGACGGCCGCTCCGACGCGGTCGCCAGCGTCCGCTAGGACGCGACGAGAAACCCGGTCGAGTCCCCACCCTCCCCGTCCCCAACGACCGGGTCTAAGGAGCCGGCCCCGTCCCCGGGCCGGCTCCGCCATTTCTGGCGATGCTCGAAACCCAATCAGGGTTGGGCAGGCGCATCCGACTATCCACCGCCTCCTTTGCACGGACAGCGGATCGAGGCATCATAGGCTGTTGGTTTCGTCCTCTGGATCACGGCGATGCTGGAAATCCCGGAAGATCGATGCGAGCGTCATCGTCTGTTCAAGGCGATCGACGATGCCTTCAAGGCCGGTGACTTCGATGGCCTTGGCAAAGCGCTGGGCGGTTCGCCCCGCTGGTTTGACGAACGTATGCCGTTCGAATTCGGCCTCGGACATCCTTTGGAATACGCGATCTATTGGAGCCCGGTCGGCTTCATCTCGACGTTGCTGGATGCAGGCTCGGATCCGAATTACGGGGATCACGGTGGGTTTCCGGCAATCATTGCCGCGCTGTCCACCGACCGGGCCGACCGACTAGAAATCATCCAGATGTTGATCGAGGCCGGCGCCGATCCCAATATGCGGGGCGTGAACGACTGGACGCCTCTTCACTATTCGGTGGCTATCCGCAGCGCCGAAGCGATCCGTCCGCTTTTGGCTGCTGGCGCCGACCCTACTCTCGCAACCCGCATCGATGACTATACGACAGCCATCGAGGAAGCCGACAATGCCGGCTTTGAAGCCGGCGCTTCATTGCTGCGTGATGCCATGGCAAGGCGCGGCTCTAATAGATAATGGCTCGGCCCACGATAGAACCGTCGGCGACCGGGATCGGCCGAAACTGGCCTCAAACCTTCTTCAGCCCTGCCTTGAAGCGCTTGCCATTGGCGACGTAGTGTGCGGCCGAGCCGCGCAGCCTGGCGACGGCTGCGTCGTCCAGCACCCTGATCGCCTTGGCCGGCGAGCCGACGATCAACGAATTGTCCGGAAATTCCTTGCCTTCGGTGACCAGCGCGCCGGCGCCGACGAGCGAATTCTTGCCGATCCTGGCGCCGTTCAGCACGATGGCGCCCATGCCGATCAGGCTGTTGTCGCCGATCGTGCAGCCATGCAGCATGGCCCGGTGGCCAATCGTGCAGCCCTCGCCGATGGTCAGCGGAAAGCTGGGATCGGTGTGCATGACCGTGTGTTCCTGCACATTGGTGTCGGCGCCGATAGTGATCGGCTCATTGTCTCCGCGAATGACGACGCCGAACCAGAAACCGGCATTGCGGCCGACGCGCACGTCGCCAATCAGCGTCGCATCGGGCGCGATCCAGTTTGTGTCAGCATCCGCGAAGCTGGGCTGCGTTCCGTCGATCGCATAAAGCGGCATTGTCGGCCTCCGAATCGTCTCAGACGCCGGACCCTAAGAGGCCGATCGTCCATGAGGCAATAGCAAGCACGACGATGCCCAGCGCCAGGGACCAGGCAATCGCCGTGCAGCCGCATGACAGGAGCGCCATCGTCGAAATGCGCTTCTCGCGGCGGGCATCGAGGGCGTCGTTGACCAGCATGAACGGCCCGGCGCCAGCTGTGGCCGCCAGCGAGCGCAGCACATGGGCGGGCGACACATAGGGCTCAGTGAAGGCGACCTTTCGGCCCGACACCAGCTCCATCGTCGAGCCCGTCAGCCCGCACACCGTCAGCCCGACGACAAAAGCAAACAGGAAGAGTTCCATCTGAGCCATCTTAACCTTCCATTTACCATGAAATCGCACAGTCGTTTCAGGAAGGCTGCAAGAGCCGTGCCGCGCGATGTGTGCCGCCGAGGGACACTGGGAATGGCGGCTGGGATGAGGACCGAGATGAAGCAGGCAGCGACCGCCGACGGCCCTGAACTCACCGTGGTCGATTCCATGCTGATGAAGCGGGTGTTCTATGCCTTCGCCGCACTTGCCTTGCTGTCGGTGGCGATCAGCCTTGGCGGCAAATGGTTCGGCCATAGCATCGCCATGGCCGGATATACCGACGACCCGACGGTGCGCCGGGTGGTGATCGGCAACAATGTGATTTCCGTGCCGGCCAATTTCATCCGTTTCGACCAGGCCCGGCGCGACGGCATCGCTTCGCGTCTCGACCTTTATCTGCGCTATCCCCAGATGGACGGTTACAGCGAGGCGGCCCGCGACGATTTCAACCACTCGGAAGCCAATGGGAAGATCATCTTCCTGTCCTTCGAACAGCAGATGATGTCGCGCGACATGAGCGGCCGGTTCGCGCCGATCTACAGCGCGCTGATCGTCCAGCCCGGCGTTCCAGGACCGGGCGGCACGACGGTCTACGGTTTCAACGAGAAATCAGGCTATCTGAATGAGGTGCTGGTGGTCGGCAAGCGCGGGGGAAAGGACCCTTTCGTGGCCCGCTGCCTGAGCGGGCCGAGTGCCGGTCAATCACTGGCGCCGTGCGAACGGGACGTGCATGTCGGCGACGATCTCAGCCTCACCTACCGCTTTCCCAAGGAATTCCTTGGCGACTGGCAGGCACTCGACGCGGCGATGACGGCTGAGGCCGGGCGAATGCTGAAGAGCGGACATTGAGGGACAATGGCAGGCCGCGCCAGACGCGGCCTGCCATTTGATGCGGGCTCAACCCAGATCGATGTCGAGGATCGCCATCGAGAAATTGTAGTCGCCGTCGTCCTCGTCCTTGAAGACGATGCCGAGGAACTCGTCACCGACATAGACTTCGGCGGAATCTTCCTTGCGCGGCCGTGCCTTGACCTCAAGCTTGGGGTTCTGGAAGACGCGCTTGAAATAGGCGTCCAGCTTTCTGATTTCGTCCGGCTTCAACAGTCTTCTCCGATCATCGGGCTTGCTGGTTTGAAGGGCGCTTCTGGCACGTCGACAATGGCGATGTAAAGGCAAGCCGGCCGTATTGCACCGGAAGCGGCAGCGCCGCCGGACAAAATCGCAATCGCGCCGGACGGCGCGCCGGCGCGGAAATCAGATGTCGAAGCTGATCACCTGGTCCATCGATTGCGACGGCAGGAGCTGGTCCATCTGGCGCGAAGGCTGGTCGCAGCCGGTCTCGCCGACGACGCGGGCCGGCACGCCGGCAACCGTCTTGTTGTGCGGAACGGGCGACAGCACCACCGATCCGGCGGCGACCTTGGAGCAATGGCCGATCTCGATATTGCCGAGAATCTTGGCGCCGGCGCCGATCAGCACGCCACGGCGGATCTTGGGATGGCGGTCGCCGCCGGCCTTGCCGGTGCCGCCCAGCGTCACGCCGTGCAGGATCGACACATCGTCCTCGATGACCGCGGTCTCGCCGACGACGAGGCCGGTGGCGTGATCGATGAAGATACCCTTGCCGATGCGGGCGGCCGGATTGATGTCGGTCTGGAAGACCGAGGACGAGCGGCTCTGCAGATAGAGCGCGAAATCCTTGCGACCCTGGCTCCACAGCCAATGTGCCAGCCTATGGGTCTGAATGGCGTGAAAGCCCTTGAAATAGAGCACAGGCATGATGAAACGGTCGCAAGCGGGGTCGCGGTCGTAATAGGCCTGGATGTCGACACGCACGGTGGTCGGCCATTCCTTGTCGTCAGCCAGCATCGTCTTGAAGGTCTGGCGGATGAGATCGGAGCCGATATCCTGATGGGCAAGCCGCTCGGCGATCCGGTGGATGACGGCCTCTTCCAGGCTCTCCTGGTTGAGGATCGTCGAATAGAGGAAGGCAGCGAGCAGGGGGTCGCGGTTGACGGCGTCCATCGCTTCGTCGCGGATCGAACGCCAGATCGGATCGACCGGCTGCAACGCGCTATGGCGGGAAATGCTGATGCTGTTCATCGACGTCTCGTCCTGCGTCCTGCTGGCTTGCCTGTTGTCCGGCCGCACATATAGGCCAGATCATAGCACGATTGAACTCAATTTTCCTTAGTGCTGTGTCAAATGGATTTGGTTCGCAGGAATTCAAGCGGCCATGGAAAACGAACCCTTGATCGCCGTGCTGCTGGAGGCGGCCTGCCGCACCCACTGCCGGAACGATCTGATGGCGGGCTCAAGGCCGGCGCGGCGCCAATGACGCCGCGCTGCGATGGATCTCATTTCAAGTCGGCAGCGAGGTGCCGGCCTGTTCGGCCACCATGTATTCGGCATACCAGTCGGGCCAGTTCACATCATACTGTCCGCCGGTCCGTTTCTCGTGTTCGCCATGTGCCGCCGCCGCACGGCGCAGCGCCGCGGCAAGCTCGCCCGACGACGTGAATGTCGTGTCGCTGGCATCCACGCGTCCAGGCAGTCGCTGGGTGATTTCCTGCAGTATGAAGCTGTTGCCGTCCGGATCGGCAAACGTGACATAGGATGAATAGCTGCGCCCCTCCGGATGCCGGCCACTGATCGCCGGCTGCCCAGGCCCCGTGCGGTGGAACACCTCGCTCGCCTCGATGCCGCGTGCCACGAGTTCGGCATGCGCCGCCTCGATATCGGACACCACGAGATAAAGTCCCTTCGCCGAGCCCGGCGCGGCCGATGTCAGCCCTTTGCCGAAATGGATCGAGCACGGCGACCCGGGAGGCGTAAACTGCACGACGCGAAACGCATCGCCGACGACGAAGTCCGCATCGAGCCGCCAACCCAGGCCGCTGTAGAAGCGCTTGGACCGATCGGCATCCGCAACGGCGATGATGACGGCCTCCAGCTTCATGTCGATCGTCCCCGGTCTGGGGTTCTCGCTGCCTGGCGTATTGGTCATGTCGGCCTCCTGGGTCGGGTATTCCGGGAATGGCAGCATTCCCCAGAGCTCCGGCCTATGCAAGGTTCGGAGTGACTGGCTCGAAGAGGCTGAGATCGATTAACTGGACGGATGACGAACATGGAAGGCCAGCCCTTGATCGACGAACCGCTGAAACAGGAACTCGCGGCGCTCTACCGCGCCGAAAGCCGTCACTATCACGACCTTGCCCATATCGAGGCGATGCTGGCGCTGGCTGGCGATTATCGAGCGCTGCTCAGTGATCCCCAGGCCGTCGAAGCGGCGATCTGGTTCCACGACGCCATCTATGACAGCAAGGCCAAGGACAATGAGGCCAGAAGTGCCGCGCTTGCCGCGCATAAGCTCACGGGCCGCACCGACGCGGAGCGCCTGGACCGCATCGGCGCGATGATCCTGGCCACGGCTGCGCACCAATTGCCCCAGTTCGACGATGCGAAGGCCACGCGCGACGCCAGTCTTTTCCTCGACATGGATCTGTCGATCCTGGGTGCCGTGCCTGACGTGTTCGACGCCTATGAACGCGCGGTGCGCCGCGAATATGGCTGGGTGGAGGAGCCGATGTGGCGTGCGGGGCGGGGCTCCGTGCTGAAGGATTTCCTTGCCCGCCCGCGCATTTTCCTCACCGAGGAATTTCGCCTGCGCTTCGAGCCGCAGGCCAGGCTGAACATGGCGCGGTCGCTGGCGGCCCTCGCTACAGGCTAGCGGGGATCAGGTAAAGGCGCCTATGGTCGACGCCATTGCCGCGAGGATTGCCAGCCGCCGCCACCGACAGCCCGTTGAGAACGATCCCCAGCACTCCAAGGACGCGATTGTCGCTCGAGCGACGCGCCGGGCATGGCGGCCGTGCTTCTTCCCCATTGTACCGCTGTTGCTCCCCGGCGGACCGCTCAAAGCGGATATTCGGCATAAAACTCCAGAACGCGTTGCTTGAAGGTCTTGTCCCCGACCGCCAGCATATGATCCCTGCCCCCGATGTGGAAAGCTCTGGCGTTCGGCATCAGGGCGGCGAGTTCGTCCGGCGAGCCGCCAATGTCGTCCGTGGTGCCGACCGCGACCAGCGTCGGCTGGGCGATGCGGGCAATATCATCCTCGCTCAGCAGCTCCCGCGATGTGGCGATGCAGGCGGCAAGCGCCCGGCGATCGCTGCGGGTCTGGTCGGCGAAGGCGCGGAAAGAGCGGCCGCGCGGATGGCTGGTCGCCGCCGGATCGTCGGCAAGCAGGGCCGCGGCAATCGGATCCCAATCGCCGACGCCGTCGATCATGCCGATGCCGAGGCCGCCAAAGACCAGCGTCGCCACTTTGTGCGGATCGGACAGAGCCAGAAACGCCGCGATGCGAGCACCCATCGAATAGCCCATGACATGGGCCCGTTCGATGCCGAGATGGTCGAGCAAGGCGGCGGCATCCGAGGCCATTTTCGCTGGCGTATAGTCGGCCTCGTCATAGCTCTTCGATGACGAGCCATGGCCGCGATTGTCGAAGGCGATGGCGCGATACCCGGCATCGTTGAGCGTCTTGAACCAGCCGGGCGACACCCAGTTGACGTAGTGGCTCGAGGCGAAGCCGTGGATCATGAGCACGGGATCGCCCTGCCCCGATGCCGGCTGGCGGTCGAGGAAGGCAAGATCGAACCCGTCATGAGAGAAGAACTGCATCGGCTGCCCCACCTCGCGTTCAGCCGCCGCCGTTGGGTGCATCGCCATTGTCCGGCGGTGGCATGCCGGGTCCGGATACGGTGCCGACTGCCGGGTGGCGCAACAGGTCGCCATACCCGATGCCGTATTTGGCGGCGGTGCCGGCCTTGAGCTCGAGCACGAAGCGCACAGGCACGCCAGGTGAAATGATGGCCTGGGATTGCGGTTCGCCATGCTTGACGGCGCGGATCTTGCCATCCTGGCCGACAAAGATCAGGTCAAGCGGCATCGGCGTGTTTTGCATCCAGAAACTGACCTGCTGCTGTATCTCGAAGACGAACAGCATGCCGTGATCGTCCGCCATGTCCTGGCGAAACATCAGGCCGGCCTCGCGCTCCAAATCGGTGTCGGCGATTTCGATGGAAAAAGAGCGATTCCCATCTTTCGTCACCACGACCAGCGGCGTCGGGTCGACCGGAAGGATCATCGCCCGGCCGTCTGCCGAGGTCGGCCGTTCCGAATAGAAGAAAGCACCTGCGGCCACGATCACGGCCGCAATGGCGCAAAACACGCCCGCCGTCAGCCAGTTCCTGCGAGTCATCCAAGATCCTCGGCCGAAATCGTCCTAGTGCGAAACCGGCAAGGTGCCCATATCGGGGTGAATTTCGGCGGCCATAAGGCCTTTGTCACCGCGGCCGAAACGGACGAGCACGACCTGGCCCGGCCGAAGCTCGGTGATGCCATAGCGGCGCAAGGTCTCCATGTGGACGAAAATGTCCTCGGTGCCTTCGCCGCGCGTCAGGAAGCCAAAGCCCTTGGTGCGGTTGAACCATTTGACCAAAGCGCGTTCGAGCCCGCTCTCCGGCGTCACCGCCACATGGGTGCGCTGTTCCTGCATTTCCGCGGGATGGACGGCGGTGGTGACATCCATGGAAAGCACACGAAAGGCCTGCAGACCGCGATCGCCCTGCTTGACAAGGCAAACCACGCGCGCGCCTTCCAAGGCAGTCTGGAAACCGTCCCGCCGAAGACATGTCACATGGAGGAGGATATCGCCCGAGACACCGTCATCGGGTAGGATGAACCCGTAACCCTTGGCCACATCGAACCACTTGATGGCGCCGGCAATTTCGGTCAGGTCGGCGGCGTCGCCGCCTTCGTCGCGCTTCAAGGCGTCGCCAAGGGTTCCGGCCCGCCCCGTCAAAGAGGCCTTTTCCCCCATAAGAATGCCCCCTTTTTTCAAGAACACCGCAACTGATTCTTGACACCAGATTAACACCGCGGCTTCCGGTGTGTGCAAGACCTTCCCTGCCTTTTTTCACGGTTCATTGCGGGAATACCGGATTTGTTCTTTGCCGGCATCGCCAAGCGCAGGAGATTGCCCTTTCACCGGGGCGACCCTATGTTGCGCCGCACCCCAACAGATCGAGGAAAACTCATGCGCTATCTGCACACCATGGTCCGCGTCGCCGATGTCGATGCCTCGCTCGATTTCTACTGCAACAAGCTCGGGCTGAAGGAGGTCCGCCGCTACGAAAACGAGCAGGGCCGCTTCACGCTGATCTTCCTCGCCGCCTCCGAAGACGAGCAGAGCGGCATCAACGACAAGGCGCCGCTGATCGAACTCACCTACAACTGGGATCCGGAAGACTACAAGGGCGGGCGCAATTTCGGCCACCTCGCCTACGAGGTCGATGACATCTACGCCACCTGCCAGCATCTGATGGACAACGGCGTCACCATCAACCGGCCGCCGCGCGATGGCAACATGGCCTTCATCAGGTCGCCGGACGGCATCTCCATCGAGCTTCTGCAGAAGGGCCCCGCGAAAGCCAAGGCTGAACCTTGGGCTTCGATGGCCAACACCGGAAGCTGGTAGCAATCACGCCATCTTGAAGCGAGGCGGCCGGGGTAAAAGCCGGCCGCCTTTGCCGTTTCGCACCACGCCACCTATCTGACCGGTCATCACGCCTGGCCGGCAGGCCAGCGCCCAGACCAGGAGAAGTCATTCATGCCATCCAGCCATGCCGACGTCGCCACTGAGCACGCCAGCCGCTCCCTGCAGCAGCTGTGCAAGCACTGGGCACACAAATTCCCCGTCGAGTTCAACCCGACCCACGGCACCATCGACCTGACGTCGCTCGGCCGCACCGTCATGGATGCGGACGCGGCAGCGCTGCACATTGTGGTATCAACCAACGAAGCGGGATCGCTCGAGCGCCTGGAGAGTGTCGTGGCCGACCACATCAAGCGCTTTGCCTTCGCGAAGAACTGAACTTCGACTGGAAGCCAGCGACGGCAGCGTAGGTGTTTGTTCGAGCATGACCGTTTCCGAAAACCGGCACGCACTTTTCGGGGTCATGCTTTCCCGCCGGTCTGCCCTGCCATCTCCTGCAGCGCCAGCACCGAGCGCCAGTTGCGCGCGGTGCCCGGCACCTTCAGAGCGCGCGGAATGAGGTTGGCGAAGACTGACTTGCCGAGCCCGTCCGGCGCGCTGAGGTAAAGTACGTCTCCCTTGACTTCGAAGCGTTCGGGGCCCGTGCATTTTTCAGCCAGCCGCGCCACCTCTTCGACGGTCGGCTCACGCTCCAGCGCATAAGCGTGGAGCTTGGTGTGGTCGGCGGCCGCTTCCGGATAGGGATTTTCGCTCACCAGCCGTTCCAACCAGGAGACATCCCGCACCATGATCCGGGAACGAAAACCCCATTTCTTCTCGAAGGCCGCTTCAATCTGTCTGGTCAGCGCGGCGGCGTCGCCTTTGCCGGCTCGGAACACGACGTTGCCGCTCTGCACATAGGTGGCGACGGCGGAAAAGCCGAGATCCTCGAAGAACGAGCGCAGCTCCGCCATCTTGACGATGCGGTTGCCGCCGACATTGATGCCGGAAAACAGGGCGATGAAGACCTTCGCGCTCATATGATGAAGCCTGCCAATGTCTCGTTGTCGGTGATGTCCTGATACTGGACGCCCTCCGCCTCGAAATTTGCCTTCAGCAGGTCGAAATTGCGGCGGTCCTTGGTTTCGATGCCGATCAGCACCGAGCCGAAATTGCGCGCCGACTTCTTCAGATACTCGAAGCGGGCGATGTCGTCGTCCGGTCCCAGCATTTCGAGGAAGTCGCGCAGCGCGCCCGGCCGCTGCGGGAAGCGGATGATGAAGTATTTCTTCAGGCCTTCGAAGCGCAGGGCCCGTTCCTTGACATCCGGCAGCCGCTCGAAATCGAAATTGCCGCCCGAAACCACGGCGACAATGGTCTTGCCGCGGATCTCCTTCCTGGAAAAATCCTTCAACGCGTCGATGGCCAATGCGCCGGCGGGCTCAAGCACGACGCCTTCGACATTGAGCATCTCGATCATGGTCGCGCAGAGCCGGTTTTCCGGGATCAGCCGCACCGTGTCGGCCGCGAATTCCTTGAGATACCGCAAGGGTTCACGGCCGATCTCGGCCACCGCCGCGCCGTCGACGAAGTTGTCGACCTTGGCGAGCTTCAGCCGTTTTCCCGCCTCGAGGCTGTCATGCAGGCTCGGTGCGCCGGCCGGCTCGCAAAAGACGAAACGGGCCTCCCGGCCCTGGTCGGCGAAATAATGCGTCACGCCGGCGGCGAGCCCGCCACCGCCGACCGGCAGCATGATGATGTCGGGCATGCGCGCGCCAGGCATCTGGCCCGCGATCTCATAGGCGACCGTTGCCTGGCCCTCGATAATGTCCTTGTGGTCGAAAGGCGGCACCATGCGGGCGCCTGAGCTTTCGGTGAATTCGAAGGCGGCGCGATAGCAGTCGTCGAAAAAGTCGCCGACCAGCCTGATCTCGACGAAATCGCCGCCAAACAGCCTGGTTTTGTCAATCTTTTGCTGCGGCGTCGTCACCGGCATGAACACCACGCCCTTTTTGCCGAAATGGCGGCAGACGAAGGCAAACCCCTGGGCATGGTTGCCGGCCGACGCGCAGACGAACAGTTCGGCCTGGTTACCGGCGGCAAGCGCCTTGCGGAAGAAGTTGAAGGCGCCACGGATCTTGTAGGAGCGCACCGGGCTCAGATCCTCGCGCTTCAGCAGCACCCGAGCGCCGATCTTCTTCGACAGGTAGTCGTTTTCCTGCAGCGGCGTTTCCGGAAAGATCTGGCGGATCGCGGCGGCCGCGACGGCGACGCGGGAGGAAAAACTGCTCATTGGAAAGCCACCTTGTGCCGCATGTTTCGTACAGACCTGCCATCGATCCGGCCGAACAGCTTCTGTCTGTCGCGGCCGATCCTGCCTATTGCATATCCGGCCCCGCAACGCCATTGTCCGGCCCTTCATGCCAATGCGCAAAGGGCATTCGCAGAATCCTTGCAAGCACTTGGGGGCGTTTGTTCATGCCTGTCGCATCGGTTGGTCTGAAATCCATGTCGCTGCCCGAATTCGGCGAACCGACGGTGATGCCGTTGGTTGCACGAAACACCTATGGAGCGCGCATCGAAGCGCTGATTGCGCGCGGCGCCAAGTCCGGTTTCGATGCCTTCGCGATCTATGGCGACCGCGAACACGCAGCCAATGTTGCCTATCTCTCAGGCTACGATCCGCGTTTCGAGGAGACATTGCTGGTCATCGTTCCCGGCAGCCAGCCAAGGCTTCTCGTTGGCAATGAGGGCTGGGGCTATGCCGAAATCTGCGATGGGCCCTACGAGCGCGTGCTCTACCAGACCTTCTCGCTGCCGGCGCAGCCGCGCGACCGCTCGGATGCGCTGCCTGACATCCTTGCCGGCTGCGGCCTGAAGCCCGGCCACAGGATCGGCGCCATCGGCTGGAAGCCTTTTGGCGCCGGCGATGCCGGTTTCGATGAGACGACGCTCGACCTGCCCTCCTTCGTTGCCGATACGCTGCGCACGCTTGTCGGCAACAAGGGCGCAGTTGTGAATGCCGCCAATCTGCTGATGAACCCGACCGACGGCCTGCGCGCCCTCAACGAGGCCGATCAGTTGGCCAGCTTTGAATTTGCCGCGACCTTCACCTCGCAAGGGCTGCGCAATGTCCTGCAAGGCATCGAGCCCGGCATGACCGAACTGCAGGCGGCGCGGCTGATGGGCATGAACGGCCTGCCGCATGGTTGCCATCCCATGTTGTCGGCGGGAAAGCGCGCCGCCTATGGCTTGCCCAGCCCCCGCCTCGACATCATCCGGCGTGGTGATCCGATCACCATGGCCTATGGCATCCAGGGCGCGCTCAACGCCCGCGCCGGTTTTTTGGCCGAGGATGCGTCAGAGTTGCCACCCGCCGTCCGCGACTACGTCGAAAAGCTCGTCGCGCCCTATTTCGCCGCGGTTGTCGACTGGTACGAGGCGATCGGTATCGGCACGACCGGTGGCGCTCTGTGGAAAGCGGTGGATGATCGCATCGGCGACCCGTTCTTTGGCGTATCCCTCAATCCCGGCCATCTCGTCCATATCGACGAGTGGATGCATTCGCCGGTGTTTTCCGGCTCAGACATCAAGTTGCGATCCGGCATGGCGTTGCAGGTCGACATCATCCCGGCAACCGGCAGCGACTATTTCACCACCAACATCGAGGATGGCATCGCACTCGCCGACGAGGCACTGCGCGAGGAGATCGCAGCGCGCTATCCCGAAACCTGGAGCCGTATTGAAGCGCGCCGCGCCTTCATGGCGGATGTGCTTGGCATCCGCCTCAGGCCGGAGGTGCTGCCCTTCTCAAACATTCCGGCATTCCTTCCGCCATTTTGGCTTTCGCGCAACAGTGCGATGGCTGTAACCAGCCGCTGACCACATTTCGACTGGACACGACTTAGTTCTGCCGCACTCTCCCTGTCCGGGAGGTGCAGCGGGGGTAGATGGGCCTTTTGGCCGGAGTGGAAATTTCAGACGTGCCTTTGAAGAAGATAGTTACTGTTTGTCTCGCCTTGCTCGTCGCCGGCTGCGCCGGCCCGCAGACGCAGGAATTGCTTGGCAGCGCCATCGTCGCCGCGCCGGTGACGGAAATCGCCGGCAACCACTCGATCTTCATCGCCACGACACGCAAGAAGTCTGACGATCCCAACAAGGTTTTCGACGGCGAGCGCTCGGCGACGCTGAATTATGCGCGCGTCAACGTCACCGTTCCGGGCATCCACACGACCGGTCGGATCGAACGGCGCTCCCGCGGCAAGTCGGATGATCCGGCCAAATATTTCATGGCTTCCGAGGTTGTCGGCTACGACACGCAGCCGAAATTCTCCAGCGCGCTCAACGCCGATATCGCGGCGCGCGGCGGCCGCGTCATGGTCTTCGTGCACGGCTACAACACCGGCTTCGACGATGCGGTCTACCGTCTCACCCAGATCGTCCACGATTCCGGCTATCCCGGCACGCCGGTGCTGTTTTCCTGGGCATCGGGCGCCAAGACCACCGACTATGTCTATGACAAGGAAAGTGCCAGCGCCGCCCGCGACCAGCTCGAAGTGACTTTGCGCATGCTGGAGCAGTCCGGCGCGCGTCGGATCGACATTGTCGCGCATTCGATGGGAACCTGGGTGACCATGGAAACCCTGCGCCAGATGGCCATCAGCGGCGACCGTGACCTTGGCGGCAAGCTCGGCGACGTGGTGCTCGCGTCGCCGGACATCGATGTCGACGTGTTCAAGAGCCAGATGCGCCGCTATGGCAAGCCCGACAAGCCCTTCATCCTGCTGTTGTCCGACGACGACCGCGCGCTGAGGCTTTCCGGCCTGATCGCCGGTTCACGGCCACGCGTTGGCGATTACAAGGATGCCGCCGATCTTGCCTCCTACGGCGTGACGGTGGTCGATCTCTCCAAGGTCAAGGGCAGCGACAGCTTCAATCATACGAAATTCGCCGACAATCCGGCCTTGGTGAAGATGATCGGCCAGCGACTGCGCGAAGATGACGGCTTTGCCAGCGACAGGGACGTGACCGACCGCATCAGCCTGCTCGGGCAGTAAATGCAGCGCCGCGAATTTCGCCGTGCCTGTTCACCATTCACGAGGTGTCAGGCCACTTTGAACTGGACCGCGCCGGTCTCTGGCTCTATCGGAATAGCGGTGACGTCATGCTTTTGACGTCCCCCTCTACGGGAGCCGGCGCTTGAGCTTGCGCTTGAACAGTTTCGTCGTGGCGTTGGCGCTCGCCCTTGCCGGCTGTGCTGGCCAGAACACGCATGATCTGCTCAACAAGACGACCGTCTCGGCGCCAGCCTCCGACATCGCGGCCACGCACGAGATTTTCGTCGCCACCACCCGCCAGCAGGCGACCAAGGATCCGCGGCAGGTGTTTGACGGCGATCGCTCATTGACCACCAGCTACGCCCGTGTCGACGTCACCGTGCCGAAAGTCCACCAGGTCGGTGCCATCGAGCGGGCCAAGGGCTCGGCCAACTCGAACCCGGCAAAGCAATTCACCGCCACCAATGTAGTCCACTACGACGATGCTCCGCAATTTGCCAAGGCGGTCGGCGCCGACATTGCCATGCGCGGCGATCGGGCACTGGTGTTCGTGCACGGCTTCAACAATGGCTTCGACGACGGCATCTACCGGCTGACGCAGATCGCTCACGACACGAAATATCCCGGCACGCCGGTGCTGTTCTCTTGGGCTTCGAGCGCCAAGACGACGGGCTATATCTACGACAAGGACAGCGCCAACGCCGCGCGTGACGATCTCGAGGCGACGCTCAGAGTGCTCGCCAAGACGCGGGTCAAGAGCATCGACATCATCGCCCATTCAATGGGAACCTGGTTGACGATGGAGGCTCTGCGCCAGCTCGCCATCACCGGCGACCGCGATCTCGGCGGCAAGCTCGGCTATGTCGTCCTGGCTTCGCCCGACATCGATGTCGACGTATTCAAAAAGCAGATGATGCGATACGGCAAGCCGGACAAGCCGTTTGCCGTGCTGCTTTCAAGCGATGACCGGGCGCTCAAATTGTCGTCACTTATCTCCGGCGACAAGCCGCGTGTCGGTGACTATGGCAATGCCGCCGATCTCGCCAGCTACGGCGTGTCCGTGGTCGACCTGACCAAGATCAAGGGCGGCGACGGTGGCCTCAACCATGCGAAATTCGCCGACAATCCGATCCTAGTGCAGTTGCTCGGCGACCGCCTGCGGACCCCCGCCGGCCTGGCCTCGGACGAACCCGATCCGGCGCAGCTCAACAATCTCGGCCAGGGCCTCGGCAAGGCCGTTGGTTCGGTCGCCGAGGTCGTCATCACCACGCCGTTCAAGGTGCTGACCATCGTCACCGGCGGGTGAGCGAGTCACCCGCGTCAGGATTCGCCTAGACGAACAGGTCGACCTTCTGGAAAGTCGTCACGTCGATCAGCCCGACGTCTGAAATCCTCAGCTCCGGAATGACCACCAGGGCCAGCAGCGAGTGCTGCATGTAGGCGTTGTTCAGGGAACAACCCATCTTGCGCATCGCCTCGGTCAGTTTCTCGGCCTTGGCGGCGACGATCTCGGCGCGCTCGTCCGACATCAGGCCCGCGATCGGCATTTCCACCAGTGCCAATTCCTTGCCCTTGGAGAACAGCACGACGCCGCCGCCGACTTGGCCCAGTCGATTGACCGCCAGCGCCATGTCCTGCTTGTTGGTGCCGACGCAGATGATGTGGTGGGCGTCATGCGCAACGCTCGAGGCCATGGCGCAATCGCCCATATAGCCGAAGCCGGAGACGAAAGCGTTGGTGACACCGCCCGTGCCCCGGTGCCGCTCGACCAGCGCGATCTGGCAGACGTCGTTGCGGCGGTCCATGGCGACCAGACCGTCCTCGACCGGCAGATCGGCCTCCAGAGCCCGCGTCGGTGCCTGGTTCTCGATAACGCCGATGACGCGCACCCGCACCTCGTTGGCGCCCTTGGGAGCCGTGATGTCGAAATCGCCAGCCCTGAGCTTCTTGCCCAACTTGACGGTGTTCTTCGCCGTCTTCGGGTAATCATAGGCCGGAATGTCGATGTCGAGCTTGCCGCCCTTGGCCAGCCTGACGCCGCGCGCATAAACCTCATCGATGGTCATTGCGGCGAGGTCGGAGACAATCAGCAGGTCGGCCAACCGTCCCGGCGCGATCGAACCGATTTCGCGTTCCAGCCTGAAATGCTGGGCAGTGTTGATCGTCGCCATCTGGATCGCCGTCACCGGCTTCAGCCCCTGTTGGATGGCGTGGCGCACCACCCGGTCCATGTGGCCTTCATGCACCAGCGTGCCGGAATGGCTGTCGTCGGTGCACAGGATGAAGTTGCGCGGATCGATGCCGCTTTCGGTCACCGCCTTGATCTGCGAGGCGACGTCGTACCAGGCCGAACCCAGCCGCAGCATCGCCTTCATGCCCTGGCGGACGCGGGCGATGGCATCCTCGGCGCGCGTGCCTTCGTGATCATCCTCGGGTCCGCCGGCGACATAGCCGTGGAACGGCAAGCCAAGGTCGCGCGAGGCATAGTGGCCGCCAACCGTCTTGCCCGCACGAACCGTCGCGGCGATCTCGCCGGACATGACAGGATCATTGGCGGCGACGCCTGGAAAATTCATCACTTCGCCGAGCCCGATGATGTTTTCCCAGGTCATGGCCTCGGCAACATCGGCGACCGTCAGCTCGGCGCCGGCATGTTCCAGCCCCGGTGCCGACGGAACGCAGGACGGCATCTGCACATGCACGTTGATGGGCATCGCCACCGCCTCGTCATGCATCAGCCGCACGCCCGGCAAGCCCAGCACATTGGCGATCTCGTGCGGATCGATGAACATCGAGGTGGTGCCGTGCGGGATGACGGCACGGCAGAACTCGGTCACCGTCACCATGCCGCTCTCGACATGCATGTGCGCGTCGCAGAGGCCAGGCACCAGATAGCGCCCGCCGGCATCGACCACCTTGGTGCCCTGGCCGATAGCGTGGCTGGCATTCGGCCCGCAATAGGCGAAGCGGCCGCCGGCAATGGCGATGTCGGTGCCGGCAATGATCTCGCCGGAGTGAACGTTTACCCAGCGGCCGTTGCGGATAACGAGATCGGCGGGCTTGCGGCCCATGGCGACGTCGACCAGATGCGTCGCCATCTCGGTCCAGGGCTTGGGTTTCGTCGCATGCGCCGCCGGCTTCTTTGCCATGAAGGGACTCCTGTTTGCGCGACTGTGCCAAGCCTGCCTGGTTTTGACCAGCGCCAAACAGCGGACAGACCCGTCCAGCCTCCACAATGGCTGTTCAGCCTTTACCTCGACCGTGACTTTCGCACCGCCCGCCGAAATCCGTTCCGCCAGGCGCTGGAGTTCGCCCGGGGCGAAGCTGCCGCTGAGCATCACCTCGCCGCCGAGGATGGGTTCGACCAGGCGCGTCGACGCCCCACGGCACCGTCGACGCTGAGGTCGACCACCTTCCCGACATTCGCCCTGGTGAAGTCGGCGAACGCCTTCGCGCTGTCCGGTGTCATCTTCAGGTTGAGCGCCCTCTGTCCCGACGCTTGATCGGATACGACCGCTGCCGTGGCGATGGCGAGCGCCAATGGCTCGGCCACAGCGAGGCTCGGGCAATGCCTAGCTGTTCTCGGCTGGCAGGCCGTGCTTCTGCAAGCGACACACGGCCGCATCCAGAAACAGGATTCCGTTTTGTCGTAAATCGGTCTAGCCTGGCCGCCAAGATTTCTTCCGACTCTTCATCCGGGGAGTTCGAATGTATCGCCTTGTCGTCGCAAGTGCCGGTCTTCTTGCCGTCCTGTCGATGCCGGCTTTCGCGGCCGACCCGACGGTCGATGTGCCGATGACCGCGCCCGGCTTCGACTGGACCGGATATTATGCCGGCCTGCAGGCGGGCTACGGCTGGGGCCGGTCGGACATCTCAGGAACGGAAGGAGAGCCATTTTCCGTCTCGCCCGACATAAATGGCGGTTTTGTCGGCGGGCACGTCGCCGGGCTATGGCAGTTCGACCAGGCGGTGATCGGCGCCGAGGCCGACCTCAACTATTCCTCGGTCAACGGCACGGCGGAAGCGGAACCCGGAAACAATTTCGGCACCGACATCAAATGGTTCGGATCGGTCAACGCCAAGGCCGGATATGCGATGGATCGTGTGCTGGTCTACGGCATAGGCGGCATTGCCTTCGCCGGGATCGAAACCTCGCAATCGGCAGGCTCCGCCTTCTCCGAGACACGCCCGAATGTCGGCTGGACCCTAGGCGCCGGCGTCGACTACGCGCTGACCGACAAGTTCGTCGTCGGCGCCCAGTATCGCTATTACGATTTCGGCTCCGAGCACTATGACGGGTCCAGCGACTTCGTCGGCCGCGACCAGGATACGAAGCTGAACACCGTGGGCATCAATCTCAGCTACAAGTTCTGAGCCTCGCCGGCATCGATCGGCGAGCGACAGCTGTGACGTGATCAGCAAAGTCGATGAGGGGCGGCCGGCGCCCCCAGTGGGCGGGGGAATGGGTTGGGCCTGGTAGACGCCGGCCTCGGCGGATCAAGTCCGCCTTGCAAACACCCTACGCATTGCGAGCGCCGCGCTAAATTCCGCGATCACACCAGTATCACTGCGCCCACTCCTCTGGGGTGTGTGTTCAGGATGGCCAAGAACACGACTTGACGGCCTGTGTCTGGCATCTGAAAAGGGCTGATCTGCGGACGTGGCGGAATTGGTAGACGCAAGGGACTTAAAATCCCTCGATCTCTGATCGTGCGGGTTCGATCCCCGCCGTCCGCACCAGCCTTCGCTCTTCGAGCTTCGGGTGGCAGGCCACCCAAAGCTCGGCTCCGTCAAACTGCCCGCACGGGCTAGTCGCCGCATATGCCGCGTGAGCTGCTGATCCGATAAGTCATCCTCGAAGTGATTTCAAAAGGGGGCGCCGGATTTTCAGCGCCGGATCGCAGGCGGCATGTCTTTTATGGCCAACGACGTCGCTACAGTCGCATCAGCCGGCAATTCCATCGCCATTATGCCCGCGGTTGGGCGGTACGGTGCCGAAGCAGCGGTTCTCACGCCGCCTTTCGAGCGGGCCAGCAGCCGCCTGCGCATTCGCAAAGCTATTCGGAACGGGTAATGACAATAACCATAGATAGAAACGCCAGCTGGCGCGACATCGCACGCGTGAGCGAAGGCGAATCCCTGGCGCTTAGCCAGGCAGCGTGGGAGAGGATCGCTTTTGCGAACCAGATCGTAGCGGCCATCGTCGAAAAAGGGATCCGCGCCTACGGCGTCAATACCGGGGTCGGCGCCTTGGCAAGCAAGATCGTGGCGCCTGCCCTGCAAAAGAAATTGTCGCGCAATATCATTCGCAGTCACGCCTGCGGCGTCGGCGACCTCGTGCCGAGACGCGGCGTGCGCGCCATCATTGCTGCTCAAGTGGCAAATTTCGCGCATGGCCATTCGGGCGTTGGCCCTACGATCGTTCGCAATCTGCTCACCTTTATCGAGCGCGACTGCGTTCCCGACGTGCCGTCCCGGGGATCGGCAGGGTATTTGACGCACAACGCGCATGTAGCACTGGTCCTGATCGGCGAAGGCAGTGCAACCGTGGCAGGCCGCTCTATGAGCGGGCTCGCGGCCCTGGCTGAAATGGGTCTGGAACCATTGGAGCTTGGCGCCAAGGAGGGCTTGAGCCTCGTCAACGGAACCGCATGCGCAACCGGCCTGATAAGCATCGCCGTGCTGCGCGCGGAGCGTTTGTTGGGATGGGCTGACGCGGCGGCTGCTTTAACTCTTGAAGCCGCAGGCGCGCAAATGCCGGCTTTTGGCGAGGCAATCCTGGCGATGAGGCCCTCACCCGGCATTCAGGACGTGGGCAAATCGCTGCGTGGCTGGCTTCATGGCAGCGAACTTATCGCGCTGGCTCATGGCAGTCGCACGCAGGACGCACTCAGTCTTCGCGCCGTGCCGCATGTTCATGGCGCCGCCCGGGAGGTGCTGGACCGGTCCGCCGAGCTTGTCGACCGCGAACTGGCAGCCGTCACCGACAATCCCGCAGTATTCGGGTCTCCGAACGATCCTCAGGTCGTTTCAGAGGCGCATGCGGTAGCGCCCGCTCTCGGGCAGGCCGCTGACGGCCTGACCATCGCCTTGGCTCAGGTGGCTGGAATGAGCGAGCGTCGCATCGATCGTCTCGTCAATCCGCTTGTCAACAATTTGCCGGCCTTCCTTGCCGATGAGGACGGAGCCAATTCCGGCTTCATGATCGCGCAATACACGGCCACATCGCTCAGCAACGTCAACCGGCGTCTGGCCGCCCCGGCGGCGACCGACGGCGGCGTCACATCCGGCCTGCAAGAGGATTTTCTGGCTCATCCAACCGTCGCAGCCAACAAGCTGCTGGCAGTTATCGACAACGCCGAATACATTCTGGCGATCGAGCTCATGGCGGCCGCGCAGGCCCATGATTTTCTGGCCGTGCGCGGTGCGCGTGCGCCTGGTACCGACACCATCTATCGAATGGTCCGGGACAATATCGCGCACTATTCCGACGATCGGCCTCTGTCCCGGGACATGGAAGCCTTGCGCAACTTCATCCGCGAAATGGACGTGCCGGCCTGTCCGCGGCACAGTTCGTAAGGCAAATGCTCGGCCAGCTTCGAGAGGCTGGGCCTTCATCGGGTTCAGCTTCAGATGCTGGATTTGGCATCGACGATGCAGTCGTCGGCTATGCCGGCCGGCTCGTCGAGCGGCATTGTCCAGGACCTCGATGTCCTCGCCCTCTTCCGGGGCAACCGTATCGAGAACGGCCATCCGCATTCGTTTTTTAGCAAAGGCGAAACAAAGGATGCATTTCCGCGTTGAGGGTCGTCAAAACGCGGGAGATCAAATGGATCCGGCAACTGCGGCAGTGATGGTTTTGCTCCAGTGCAGCCCGGTTGAGGGTTCTGTCTGCAAACCCGTCGATATGGCGCCGACCATGTATGCGTCGCTCGACTTATGCATGGCTTCGCTGAAGGACAGGCTGGCAAGCGCTCCGAACGGCGAGACCGTTGGCCGGTGTCGCCTCGTCGATGCGACCGTTACAGATGGCTTGCCGGTCGGCTATACAAGGGTTTTTGTGACTCGTGGGCGGGGCGACGACGCCATCACCAGCAGCTACGTCGTACAGCGCCAGCGTTAGCCGCCTCGTTCCCGCTGCCCCACGGTGGCGTTCTCCCCTGTTTGCTAGATGCGCGTAGCGCCACTCTCTCGGCCGCCAGAATGTGGCACCGGTGGTGGCTGATCGGCGCTTCGCTCATGGTCTGGCCCAGAACCTACCTCGATGATTCCGACCAGCGCGCGAACAAACTCAACCATATCGTTCGCCGTGATGGCTGCCCTGTCGGGATCTTGCCCAATGTGCTCGGCGGCCGCGCAACATGCTAGGCGGATGTGATCGTAGTGGGAATCCCTTTCATCCTCCGGCAACATCGCCAGTTTCATGGCCCGGCGATAAATCAGCCGCAGCAATTGTTCGAGAGCGGCTCCGACACTCATGCGTTTTACTCCGCATTTGGTCTAGCGTTCCGGCGCTCAGGGCGCATGTCGGAACGTCGATGGGCGGTATTTCCGCCCCTGTGCCCAAAGGTTGCGTTATAGCCATTAATATATCGTATATTGCTAATATACGATGCCCGAAGCGTTTTTGGTATCGACGATGTCGTAACGACCCAGCCTGACGCCGACGGCGTGAGGCGAAGCCTAGCCAGGACGGCGCGGACCGAGCGACCCTGTACCAGCTGGTTCATCGAAAGCGATTGCTTCGCCCAACTTGGTCAGCATTCGCTCGACTTTCTCGGCCGCGGCATCGGTGCGCTTGATATCCTGGATAATTCGCTGTGTCAGAAGCGCGAACCTGGCGGCGCGATACACCTCACCGCCTCTCGCGGTTTCGTGGTGAAATGCCGCCATCATCATGGGGAACCATCAAAAATTATTGGCGGATCAATCTTTGTCAGGCGCTCCCTGGCCTCGACCAGTTGCCGCTGCGCGGTCCTGATCCGGCTGCAAAGCGCGATATTGATCCCGACGCCGCAGTCCTCGTCCAGCATTTCTTCCGCGCGTTCCAGAGCGAGTTCCGCTCGGTTGACGCGCTGTCTGGCCTTGTCCAGTTCCATATTGAAAAGCTCAACCATTGTTCCGCTTCCGTTGCGGTCCCTTCGAGAGTTAAACCGCCGCTGACCCCCTTTGGTTCCGTGATGCGAGGGATGGAGCCAACTCATGCCGGAATGTCGGTCAAGCCTTCATCGGGTTCAGCTTCAGATGCTGGATCAGGATAATCGTCTTGGCATCGACGATGCGGCCGTCGGCGATGCCGGCCAGCGCTTCGTCGAGCGGCATTTCCAGGACCTCGATGTCCTCGCCCTCCTCCGGCGCGCCGCCGCCAGCGGAGATGCGGTCGGCGGGCGAATAGCGTGCAACGAAGAACCACAGCCGCTCGGTCACGCTGCCCGGGCTCATATAAGGCGAAAACAACCGCTCTACGTCCTTCAGCCGGTAGCCGAGTTCTTCCTCCGCCTCCTTGCGGATGGCGGTCTCGGGGTCGTTTTCGTCGAGCAGCCCGGCACAGGCCTCGATCAGCGGTTCGCGGTGGCCGGTGACATAGGCGGGATAGCGGAACTGGCGCACCAGAAGCACCGTCGAACGCTGTGGGTCGCAGGGCAGGATCACCGCGCCGTCGCCGCGATCATAGGTCTGGCGAACCTGCGTCTCCCACTGCCCGTCGCGCCGGCGATAGTCGAGCACGGTCTTTTTCAGCACCGCCCAGTCGTCGGAAAGAACCTCTTCCGAACGGATACGAATACGATCTTCCATTGGATACCTCGGTATTTGGCGCCGTGCGCAGGCGTAGCCGCGAACCGACGCCTGCGCAATTGGGGCAGCGATTGGTCAGCGTTTCACTCTCTCGTGTGTGGTATGCAAGATATCCGTCGCCTAAATAACGCCTTCCCTCTCCCCGGAGCCCTCTTCATGACCGCATCGCTTTTCCAGCCGATTACCCTCGACGGCGTCACCTTCCCCAACCGCATCGCCGTGGCGCCGATGTGCCAGTATTCCGCCGAGGATGGGTCAGCCAGCGACTGGCATCTTTACCACTGGATGAACCTGGCCATGTCCGGCGCCGGCATGGTCACGGTGGAGATGACCGATGTCGAGCGCCGCGGGCGCATCACCCATGGTTGCCTCGGGCTTTACTCCGACGACAACGAGGCCGCCGCGCGCCGCACTCTGGATGCGGCACGACGCGTCGCCGCGCCGGGCACGAAATTCGGCACGCAGCTTGCGCATGCCGGCCGCAAGGCCTCGAACCGCAAGCCCTGGGAGGGCGGCGGGCCACTGCAGCCGAACGAAGACGCCTGGCAGACCGTCTCGGCCTCGGCCATAGCCTACGACACCGGCTGGAATGTGCCACGCGCGCTCGATGAGGAAGAGATCCTGCAGCTCATCGAGCGGTTCGCCCAAGCCGCCAGGCGGGCCGAACGCGCCGGCTTCGACTTCATCGAACTGCACGCAGCGCATGGCTACCTGATCTTCCAGTTCCTGTCGCCGCTGTCCAACCAGCGCACCGACCGCTGGGGCGGCTCGCGGGAAAACCGGATGCGTCTTGTCGTCGAAATCGCCAGGGCGGTGAAGAAGGCGGTGCCGAAGCTGATGCTCGGCGCGCGGCTGTCGGTGAAGGACTGGGTCGACGGCGGCTTCGACGTCGAGGATGCGATCGAGGTGGCGAAGGCCCTGAAGGCCGAGGGTATCGCCTATCTCTGCTGCTCCAGCGGCGGCAATTCGCCGTCGCAGAAATTGCCCACCGGTCCCGGCTATCAGGTGCATCTGGCGGAAGCCGTGCGCAAGGGCGCCGGCATTCCGACCCGCGCCGTCGGCCTGATCGACGATCCCCAGCAGGCCGAGGCTGTTATCGCCGAAGGCCGTGCCGACATGGTGGCGCTGGCGCGCGCCTTCCTCGCCGATCCACGCTGGGGCTGGCGCGCGGCCGCCACATTCAAGGAAAAGATCCATCCGGCGCCGCAGCTCGCCCGCTCGGTAACGACGATGGAACACTGGATGAAGGCTGCGGGCTGAACCGGCCCGCCCCTCCTGACGCAGGCGCGATCCCGCCCAGCCCGTTTTGCCACAGCCCGCTTCAATTCTGGCGGCAAACTGTTACGCCGGGTGAGGCTGCGGCGGGCGCGGCCGGGCTCGGGAGGAGATCATGTCGTTCAGGGCATTCTTGCCGGCTGCGATGCTTGTGACTGTCGCCGGCCTTTGGCTCGGCGCATCGACGCCGAGCGTGGCGCAATATTGCGAGGGGACGGTGCACGGCCTGTCTGGCCGCTACAATCTGGCGACCGGCAGCGGCTTTCTCGCCGTGCGGACACGGCCCAACTCGTCATCGCGGATGATCGGCCAGCTGTTCAATGGAGACCACGTCGAGATTTTCGACCGGCGCGGCTACTGGTACAAGGTCGAAATCGCCGGGACCACCGGCTGGGCGAACGCACGCTGGCTGCGCAACGACTGCGGCTACTGAGTACGCCGAAACATGTCACCCAAAAAGCGCGCCGCGAAACGAGACGCGACTTTTGGGCGCAGGTTCCGGGCCACTTTTGCAACCAAATTGGCTGCTTTGCGTTGCGGCCATGATGGACAACAAACCTTTTGAAACGCCGGTCGTGGTCGAACTCGGCCATGTCGGCAAATATCGCCATATCCGCAGCACCCAGGAAGCGGCGGAGTGCCTCATGACGGTCTGGCCACTCAATCGCGGCCCCCGTCATCGTGATGCCCTCGACACTTGCCTCAAAGTGCTGGAAGGTTATCGTTCGACAGCGGAAGCGCGACGGGCATTGATCGAGGCCGCCAGGGAATCGGAAGTGCTGGTGCCCGACGACCGGCTATCCGACGACCGGCTGCATTGAGCAGGCGGACCTTTCAACCGGAGGTTTTTATGGCGAAGCTGACTTACAAGATCGTCGAGCATGACGGCGGCTGGGCCTACAAGGTCGGTTCGACCTTCTCGGAGACATTTCCGACCCATCAGGATGCGTTGCGCGCCGCCGAGATCGCCTCGGCCGAGCAGCAGGTGGCGGGCGCGACGGACGGCATCCAGTATGAGGATGCCGACGGCAAATGGCACGAGGAACTGGCCGACGGTCGGGATCGGCCGCAGACCGAGGTTTCCGACTAGTCTCTCCCCAGAAGACAATTTTCCGGCAGGAACAGGCAGGGCGCCGACCGCGGACGTCTGGAGAGACGACGTCCCACGGTCAGCGGCTGCCCAGCGGCTGAATTATTTGCCGCAATAGTGATCGTTGACGTTCAATCCAGCATTGGCATCAGGACCAGCTGTATTGGAGGCACAAGGTCCGGCAGGCCCCGAATTGCCAAGGCTGTCCAGCCCTGAGCGGTCGCCATTGATGCTCCCGGTCGTGTTCTGGTCGACACCGGAAGATTGTTCGTTGCCGAACCAGTTGTGATGGTTGGAATATGTGCCTTCCGATGGCTGGGCCATCGCCGATGTGGCGAGACCGATCGTCAGAACCGATGCTGCGATAAATTTCCTGTACATTGCATTACTCCGTGTCTTGGTCGCCTTGGGTGCGACACGGGGTAAACCCGGCAGTCAGCCGAATGGTTCATTGAAATTGTCGTGAGGCTGTGGTGATGGAAACGCGCGGGCGGCAATCCGCTCGATGAAGCCAATCACACGCTTGGGCTCGACGAATTGCGGCATATGGCCGACGCCGTCGACGGGTTCGAAGTCAAGCCCTGCGATCTTGCCTTGCATCGGCTCGCCATGGATGCGGATGTCGATGACGCGGTCGGCGGTTCCGAAGAGGATGCCGGCAGGCATGACAAGCTCGCCATAGCGCTGTTCGATGCGGCCGAGATCCTGTTCGACGGCCACGACATCGGCTGATGTTGCCTGGAAATGGACTGGCCGCAGCCCGAGCCAGCCGCCGCCGTCGACCATGTAGTCCGCGGGAAAGACCTGCGGCGCGAAGATGAATTCCATTGTCGGCCGCGCATAGCGCAGGCTCAGCGGTATCGCCACGGTATAGGCCATGATCCAGCGCCGCAGGCGAGAGGGGATATAGAGCAGGTCAAATCCTTGCCGCGCCCTGGTTTCCAGATGCGTCAGCGGCGCCAGCAAGGCGATGCCCGAAATTGCCTCGGGATGTTCCACGGCCAGGGTCAATGTGACGGCGCCACCCAGCGAGTGGCCCACCACCAACGGCCTTTCCAGCTCCAATTTTTCGATGAAGCGGCGCACCAGGGCCGCCTGTTCAGGCAAGCGGCCGGTGGCACCGTTCGCGCGCGTCGAATAGCCTGATCCCGGACGATCGAGCGCGATCAGCCGATAGCCTGGGCCGAAATGTCCGAACAGCGTGTGCCGGAAGTGGTGGAGTTGCGCGCCAAGCCCATGCAGGAAGACGATCGGCCGCCCCTCGCCCACATCGACATAGTGGATGCGGTTGCCGTCGATCTCGATGAATTTTCCGACCGGCGGCACCAGCCTTTGCGCCTTCGCCGCGATCCATAGCGTCGCCAGCACCAGGCAGGCGATCCCCAGGACCGCCAGCAGGAACAGCAGGGCCAGCAGCCACGACAGGATCGATATCGGCATTGTTCACCCGGACCAGAACCCGTTTGAGCTTACCTGCATCCGGTCATGCTGTAACCTCGCATCGTCCAGGCACGGATGTTCACCGCCGAGGTGGCATTGCCGATAGCCACGCGCCGCGCTATTTCAAGCGACCCGTCCTGCCGGAGCCCTCCATGACCGAAATCGTTACCGCCGCCATGCTCGTCATCGGCGATGAGATTCTCTCCGGCCGCACCAAGGACAAGAACATCGGCCACCTCGCCGATATCATGACGGCCGTCGGCATCGACCTCAAGGAAGTGCGCATCGTTCCCGACGAGGAAGACGAGATCGTCGCGGCGGTGAATGCCGTGCGTGCGCGCTACACCTATGTGTTCACCACCGGCGGCATCGGCCCGACCCATGACGACATCACCGCCGATTCGATTGCCAAGGCGTTCGGCGTGCCCTGCGAATACGATGCCAAGGCCTATGCGCTGCTGGAGGCAAGCTATGCGGCGCGCGGTATCGAATACACCGAGGCACGCAAGCGCATGGCGCGGATGCCGCGCGGCGCCGACCATATCGATAACCCGGTGTCGGTAGCGCCCGGCTTTCGCATCGGCAACGTCCACGTCATGGCCGGCGTGCCCTCGATCTTCCAGGCCATGCTCGACAACGTCGTGCCGACGCTGAAGACCGGCACGAAGATGCTGTCGGCGACGGTGCACTGTCCGTTCGGCGAAGGCCTTGTCGGCGGGCCGTTGGGTGAGATCCAGAAAGCGCACCCGGATACGATCATCGGCTCCTATCCAAAGTATGGCGACGGCAAGTTCTGGACCGAACTGGTCGTTCGCGCCCGCAGCCAGGAGGTCCTCGACGCCGCGCGTGCCGATGTCGAGGCAATGGTGGCGGGTTTCGCCGCCAAGGCGAGTTGAACCGGTTCTGGCCGGAACAAAGCGTGGCGCGCCGGCGTTGCTTTCACGCGAGTTCAAACACTCGCCAGATTGAGGGATCACCATGCGCTTCAAGACCATCGTTGCCATTCTGCAGAACGAGCAGGACGCCGAGCGCGTGCTCGACTGCGCCATTCCGCTCGCCAACCGCTACGAGAGCCATCTGATCGGCATCCACGCCGAGGCGCTTCCGGTGCCCTACACGTCGGCGACCGGCTTTCCCGATACCGAGTTCCTGCAGGTCTCGGCCGACATGAGCCGGGAGCGGGCCGACAAGCTGCAGGCCGTCTTCCTCAGGCGCATCGAGGATTCCGGCCTCTCCTTCGAGTGGCGCAGCCTGGAGAGCTTCTCAGGCGACAGCGCGTTGACCGGCATTTCAAGCGTGCGCGCCGCCGATCTTATCATTGCCGCCCAGCGCGAAACCGGCGGCGATCCGAGCGCCGATGTCGACACGCTGGTCTATGACGCCGGCCGGCCGGTGCTGGTGGTGCCGAGTGCCGGTCCGCTGGTCACCACGTTCAAACGTGTCCTGCTCGCTTGGAACGGCAGCAAGGAGGCCGCCCGCGCCGCCTTCGACGCCCTGCCCTTCATCATCGAGGCCGAGAAGACCGACATATTGGTCATCGATCCGCCCGATACGTTCGACGAAAGCCCAGAGGCCGCCGGCGCCGAAATCGCGTCGGCGCTGTCACGCCACGGCGCCAATGTAAGCGTCTCGGTGCAGGAATCGGGCGGCACCTCGGTCGACGACATGATCCAGAACAGGGTCGCCGAGACCGGCGCCGATCTGCTGGTGCTTGGCGCCTACAGCCACTCCTGGCTGCGCCAGCTGCTGTTCGGCGGAGTGACGCGCACGGTGCTGCGCACGGGACAGGTAGCGGCCTTCCTGTCGCGATAAGTCCACAGCCATCGCTGCCAGCCGCCCTTGCCAAGGCCGAGGCTTTCCAGTTAATTCCGCGCGCATTCCCCTGTTTTTGTGCACGCGGTCTTCGCGTGCTGCGGAGTGCGCGAAAAATGTCTCTTCCCGAAAAAGGCTTCCCGGTCTCCTGGGACCAGTTCCATCGTGACGCCCGCGCGCTTTCCTGGCGGCTTTCCGGCGCCAACAAGGGGCAATGGAAGGCGATCGTCTGCATCACGCGCGGCGGGCTGGTTCCGGCGGCGATCATCGCGCGCGAGCTCGGCATCCGCGTCATCGAGACAGTCTGCGTCGCCTCCTACCACGACTACACCAGCCAGGGGCAGTTGCAGGTGCTGAAGGAGATTACGCCGGCACTGCTCGCCGACGACGGCGCCGGCGTGTTGATCATCGACGACCTGACCGACACTGGCAAGACCGCCGGCATCGTGCGCGCAATGATGCCGAAGGCGCATTTCGCCACCGTCTACGCCAAGCCGAAGGGCCGGCCGCTGGTCGATACTTTCGTCACCGAGGTCAGCCAGGATACCTGGATCTATTTCCCCTGGGACATGGGCTTCACCTACCAGAAGCCGATCGCCGACGACCACGCCGGCTGATTCGCGACACGCCCCTTTTCCAACTAAGCCGCCACCGACGACAATATTTGCTTCCGTGGGCGGCTCCCCGGGACAGGATATCCTGTGAAATCGACCTCTATTGGCGGGAATCGGCTAGGCTGATCAAAGTTTTTACTTTTATTGGTCAGAATTAGCCGTAAGATTCGTAAGGCGGCAAACGATTCTGGAGGCTGGGGCTAGCTTCTCCGATGTTGACAAGGCCAACGACGCACAACCATCTGGCCGAAAGGGTCCGGCGACTCTTCGGCACCGCGCCGTGCCGTCTGCAGGTTGCCGCGCTGCCCTGGCGCGATACCGGGAATGGCGTCGAGATCATGCTGATCACCAGCCGCGACACGGGCCGCTGGGTGTTGCCGAAGGGCTGGCCGGAAGCCAAGGAGCCGCTCTGCGAGGCGGCGGCGCGAGAGGCCGGCGAGGAAGCCGGATTGCGCGGAACAGTCTCGCATCTCGAAGCCGGCCGCTACTTCTATGCCAAGGTTCTGGCTTCGGGTGAAGAAGTGCCCTGCGAGGTGCTGGTGTTTCCGCTGCACGTCGACAAGATCGCCGACCGCTGGAAGGAAAAGCACTCCCGCACCCGCAAGTGGGTCAATTCCAGCGAAGCCGTGCGTATGATCAATGAGCCGGACCTTTGCCAGATCATCGCCTATTTCTGCGCCGACCCGCACAGATTCTCGTAGGTGACCTCGGCATTCTCCAGGGCAGATTCACAACCCTGTGATGTGTCGAGCATGAAAGGTTTGCTAATCCTTATTCGCTAAGAATCGGCCTATCTGGCGTTTGATTATGGCGAATCCTGTAGACCCACTTCAGCAACATACCGGCGAGCCCGAGCGCGAGCACCGTCCACGCGTGCTCAAGGGTGGAACCGTCATCACCGGGATTCAAAACTCGGAAATCGCCGTCATGCTGCGCAACCAGCATGCGGGCGGCGCCGAATTGAAAATACCGCTCGAGGCGCGGGTGCCCGATCGTTTCCTGCTTTATGTGCCGCTCGACGGCGTCGCCTATCGCTGCGAGGTCCGCTGGCGCCGCAACGACCGGGTCGGCGTACAATTCACTGGCACCGAGCCGAAGCCGAAGCTGCATTACGGCTGATATCTGGCATATCGGCCCGGCAGGGCTTTCGAGGCCGACCAGATTTGCTCACGACGGACGCCTCCCGGCGGTCAAAGGCCGCAGATCCGCCGGTCGAAACGGCAATCGCGGCGGCGCAGTTCTATCCCCGTTATCCACATGTGTGACACACAAGATGTTGGGGTCACAAAAGCTACGCAAACGAATCCTTGACGGCGCAAAACGAGTCGCCTTTTATAGGCCATGTGCTCCTGTTGAGAGCGCGACCGGAAAGTTCTGAGCCCGGTCTTTTTCCCGGATTATGTGCGTTTTTGCCCGCATTTCCGCCCGTTTACGAGGCCGGCGGAAGCGTTGGGGTTGTGGGGTGGTGGGGCGACGAAAGGGAGAATTGTCGGACTGGAATAAATTGTCTGTTAATACTATATTTAGTGTTTGCAGGTAGGTTCGACGCTAGATAGTGTGAATTTCCCTCGAGTGAGGGAATCGAAAAAATCAGATTTGAGGGACCCGCGGGGTCGTCGGCGCGTTGTGACAGGGGCTTCACGAGAAGCCCAGGCTGCAAATGCTGGGGGAGATCGCGGAATGGAGAGCCGGCCGTTTTCGAACGCCGGCAGACGGCGGACATGCGCGTTTCGCATCAGGGGGAGAAATCCCTGGGGAAAAGCGCTATATATAGACAAAAGGACCGGACCAATGCGCATCGAGCGTCGCTTCACCAAGCAAGGGCAATCGGCTTATGCGGAGATCGAATTCCGCAAGGCGCTTTCCGAGATCAAGAATCCGGATGGCTCGGTGGTGTTCCGCCTCGACAACATCGATGTGCCGGCGCAGTTCTCCCAGGTCGCCGCCGATATCCTGGCGCAGAAATATTTCCGCAAGGCCGGCGTGCCCGCGCGGCTGAAGAAGGTCGAGGAGAACGACGTCCCCTCCTTCCTGTGGCGCTCCGTCGCCGACGAAGCTGAACTGGCCAAGCTGCCGGAAGCCGAGCGCTACGGTTCCGAGATCGACGCCCGCCAGGTCTTCGACCGTCTGGCCGGCACCTGGACCTATTGGGGCTGGAAGGGCGGCTACTTCAAGTCGGAGGAAGACGCGCGGGCTTTCCGCGACGAGCTCGCCTATATGCTGGCCACTCAGCGTGTCGCGCCGAATTCGCCGCAATGGTTCAACACTGGGTTGCACTGGGCATACGGCATTGACGGTCCGAGCCAGGGCCACTTCTATGTCGACCCCTTCACCGGCAAGCTGACCAAGTCGAAGTCCTCCTACGAACACCCGCAGCCGCATGCCTGCTTCATCCAGGGCGTGCAGGACGACCTCGTCAACGAGGGCGGCATCATGGATTTGTGGGTGCGCGAGGCGCGCCTGTTCAAATATGGCTCGGGCACCGGTTCGAACTTCTCGCTGCTGCGCGGCGAAGGCGAAAAGCTGTCGGGCGGCGGCCGCTCGTCCGGCCTGATGAGCTTCCTCAAGATCGGCGACCGCGCCGCGGGCGCCATCAAGTCGGGCGGCACGACGCGCCGCGCGGCTAAAATGGTCATCGTCGACGCCGACCACCCCGATATCGAGGAATTCATCGACTGGAAGGTCAATGAAGAGCAGAAGGTCGCCTCGCTGGTGACCGGCTCCAAGATCGTCAAGAAGCATCTCGAAGCCATCATGAAGGCCTGCGTCAATTGCGAAGGCAATGGCGAGGACTGCTTCGATCCGGCCATCAACACGGCGCTGAAGCGCGAGATCAAGGCAGCCAAGAAGTCGGCGGTGCCGGAGAATTACATCTACCGCGTCATCCAGTTCGCCAAGCAGGGCTACACCTCGATGTCGTTCAAGACCTACGACACCGACTGGGATTCGGATGCCTACCTGACGGTTTCGGGCCAGAACTCCAACAATTCGGTGTCGCTGAAGGACAATTTCCTGCGCGCCGTCGAGGACGATGCCGACTGGCACCTGACGGCCCGCAAGGACGGCAAGGTCTTGAAGACGCTGAAGGCCAGGGACCTGTGGGAAAAGATCGGCTACGCCGCCTGGGCGTCGGCGGATCCGGGCCTGCATTTCAACACGACGATGAACGACTGGCACACCTGCGCTTCGGCCGGTGCGATCCGGGCCTCCAACCCGTGCTCGGAATACATGTTCCTCGACGACACGGCCTGCAACCTCGCCTCGATCAACCTGCTGCCCTACCGCAACGCCGACGGCACGATCGATATCGCCGCCTACGAGCATACCGTGCGTCTGTGGACCATCGTGCTCGAAATCTCGGTGATGATGGCGCAGTTCCCGTCGAAGGAGATCGCCAAGCTCTCCTACGAATACCGCACGCTCGGCCTCGGCTACGCCAATATTGGCGGCCTGCTGATGACCTCGGGCATTCCCTATGATTCCGACGAGGGCCGCGCCATCTGCGCCGCGCTCACCGCGATCATGACCGGTGTGGCTTATTCGACATCGGCGGAAATGGCCTCCGAACTCGGCGCCTTCCCCGATTATGACCGCAACGCCCAGAACATGCTGCGCGTCATGCGCAACCATCGCCGCGCCGCCTATGGCGACAAGGATGGCTATGAGAAGCTCGCCGTCAACCCCGTGCCGCTGGTCGCTTCCGACCTCAAGCAGCAGGCGCTTGCCGAGCATGCGAAAGCCGCCTGGGACCGCGCCATCGAGCTCGGCGAGGAGCACGGCTACCGCAATGCGCAGGCGACCGTGATCGCGCCGACCGGCACGATCGGCCTTGTCATGGATTGCGACACCACCGGCATCGAGCCCGATTTCGCGCTGGTGAAGTTCAAGAAGCTCGCCGGGGGCGGCTACTTCAAGATCATCAACCGCGCCGTGCCGGAAGCGCTGCGCACGCTCGGCTATTCCGAGAGCCAGATCGCCGAGATCGAGGCCTATGCGGTCGGCCACGGCAATCTCAACCAGGCGCCCGGCATCAACCCCGGCTCGCTCAAGGCCAAGGGTTTCAGCGACGACAAGATCGCCGCGCTCAATGCGGCGCTGAAGTCGGCCTTCGACATCAAGTTCGTCTTCAACCAGTGGACGCTCGGCGCCGACTGGGTGAAGGAGACTTTTGGATTCACCGACGAGCAGCTTAACGACTTCTCGTTCGAGATGCTGCCGGCGATGGGCTTCTCCAGGAAGGACATCGATGTCGCCAACATCCATGTCTGCGGTGCCATGACGCTGGAAGGCGCACCCTTCCTCAAAGCCGAACACCTCGCCGTGTTCGACTGCGCCAGCCCCTGCGGCAAGATCGGCAAGCGCTCGCTTTCGATCAACAGCCACATCCAGATGATGGCGGCCGCACAGCCCTTCATCTCGGGCGCTATCTCCAAGACCATCAACATGCCCAACGATGCGACGGTGGAAGACGCCAAGGGCGCCTACATGCTGTCGTGGAAGCTGGCGCTGAAGGCCAACGCGCTCTACCGCGACGGCTCGAAGCTGTCGCAGCCGCTGAACGCCTCGCTGCTCGCCGATGGCGAGGAGGATGAGGACGAAGCCGTCGAGCAGTTGATTCAGGCCCCGGCCGCAGCGCGCGCGGCGCAGATCACCGAGCGGATCGTCGAGCGCATCATCGAACGCGTGTCGCGCGAGCAGGAAAAACTGCCTGGCCGCCGCAAGGGTTACACGCAGAAGGCTAAGATCGGTGGCAACACCATCTTCCTGCGCACCGGCGAATATGATGATGGCCGCCTCGGCGAGATCTTCATCGACATGAACAAGGAAGGCGCCACGCTGCGTGGCCTTCTCAACAACTTCGCCATCGCCATTTCGCTCGGCCTGCAATACGGCGTGCCGCTCGACGAATATGTGCATGCCTTCACCTTCACCAAGTTCGAGCCGGCCGGCATGGTCATCGGCAACGATGCCATCAAGAGCGCGACGTCGATCCTCGACTATGTGTTCCGCGAACTGGCCATCTCCTATCTCGGCCGCAACGACCTCGCCCATGTCGACCAGTCGGACTTCTCCAACACCGCGCTCGGCCGCGGCATCAGCGAAGGCAAGACCGACGCCGTTTCCAAGGGTCTGACCCGCGGTTCGCCGGTGAAGCTGGTGTCGAGGGCAATCGGCAACGAGCCGAAGGGCTTTGCCGGCGGCTCGACAGGCACCCCTGCCCGCTCGGCGCCGACCGCCTTCTCCGGCTCCAACGTGCTGGCGCTGAAGCCGGCCAGCGACGAGGCGGTCGCCTACAAGCGCGACTATGAGGAGCGGGCCAAGGAACTGGCCGAGGACATCGCCTTCGAGGAAGCGGTTTCGGAGACTTCGGATGCCACGGCGGCGCTGTTCACCGACGCGGCAGCGAACGAAGCGGCCGAGGCGAAGAAACTCGCCGCCGACCGCCGCGCCAAGTCACTGCTGCAGGGCTACACCGGCAATTCCTGCTCCGAATGCCAGAATTTCACGATGGTGCGGAACGGGACCTGCGAGAAGTGCGACACGTGCGGCGCCACGAGCGGGTGCAGCTGAGAATTTGAAGCGCGCCCTGACTGACTGACGACGCGTCACTGTATCTCGCTCGACGTCAAGGTAACTGCTCATTCGACACACGAAGTTTGCTCACCCTCGTTTTTGAGAGGTGAGCAAACGGAAAAAGGCAGGAGGCCTGGATCAATGTCGGGGCCTCCTGGTTCACGTCTAGGCTGAAGCCGGGGGTGAGCGCTCGGAACCAGCCGGAGGGGTCGCACTGGCAATGGGCAATCCTTTGCCAGTGATTGTTCGACCGCTCTAGAGCTGGTGCGTGACGACTTCGGTACAGGGGCGCCCATCGCCCGGGTGTTCATGCCTGGGTACGTATTCGTGGCCTTATGCGGACCGCAATTGAATCTCTTGATCATGACTGGGAACAAGAGGGCGGCCGCTGGGACGATGATGGTGGGCGCGGCTATTGGCGTCATCGGCTGCGTTATCGGGATACAGATCTACGGCCCATTGGGTGCCGCGATAGGGCTCGCGCTTGCTCCGGTTGTATGGAACGTTGCAATGGCGGTCTACATCCGAAAGCGGCTGAAGACCTTGCCTGGGCTGGTCTATGCGTTGTTGACATTGTTGAACATGCGCGCGGTCAAGAGCCGGCACGGAATTGGTTCTTACCCTGACCCTGATCGGCTTCAAGCGGTCACGGTGATATCGTCACGCGCATTTTATTCTGAGAGCGTTGTGAACCTTCAGTCCCGTTCTGGCGGGGCCGAACTCATGCAAACGCACGATGATTTAGCCCGAAGCGACAAGCACTATCGATACGCGCTCGATAGACCTCTCTCTGTGACGCTGAAGCCTTGGGACCAGGCTTTTGGTCAGGGTCAAAGGGTCCTGTACGGCGAAGAGGGGCAATGGAAATGGTTGGCAACACCAACTCATCGCGCCTGGCATCACTCGACCTTCTGCGATTGATCGCAGCCTTGGCGGTTGTGTGCTTTCACTACCTTTATCGGGGGCCGATTACCGGAGATATCGACGCTGGATATCCTGCGGCTGCCCCGTTTGCCATCTATGGCTATCTCGGTGTCAGCCTGTTTTTCCTGATCAGCGGTTTTGTCATCACGTGGTCGGCTGAGGGGCGAAAGTGGCAGGATTTCGCCGTCGCGCGCTTCGTGCGGCTCTATCCTGGATTTCTGCTCTGCATGACATTGACGTTTGTCGCTCTCTCAATCGCCAACAACCCTAGATTTCCGACGAATTTTTCGACCTATGTCGCCAATCTTTCCATGTTCGCCCGCGCATTCGGCAGGCCGTCCATGGATGGTGTCTATTGGTCGATCATGCTCGAGATCGTATTCTATGGCTGGGTTGCGGCGCTTATTTTTGCGGGTGCCTTCCAGCGTTGGAAGTTGGCGATCGTTGCCATCTGGCTCGTGATTTCGGCAGGAAATGAGCTCTTCTTCGGGAACACGGCGATACGAATTTTGCTTATCACAAGCTATGCGCCTTTTTTTGCCGTCGGTATTTTGGCCCAACAGGTCGTCGCAAAAGGTCGTTCGCCGGCGGCGCTCATCCTTCTTGTCGCAGCCTTCCTGTTGTCGTGCCAGACGATCACATTCAATCAGGGCTGGATGCAGGAGCATTACGGAATGGCCATTCCCTATCCCGCTCTCTTGGTCGCCAATGGATTTGTCTTTGGGATTTTCGCAGGTGCACTCCTGATCCGCTCCCTTGTGGCGCCTTCGAAAACCGTTCTGATGCTCGGCGGATTGACTTACCCACTTTATCTTTTGCACCAGTACATAGGTTATCTCTCTCTCAACGCACTGGCCCCGTTAATCGGCAAGAACGTTGCGTTCTTTGTCGTTTTGCTCGCGGTGCTCCTTGCCTCCTTCTTGATCTGGCGTTTTGTCGAAACGCCGCTACGCAAGCCGCTTATCCGCGGTTTGACGTCCGCCATCGATCACATCGCATCAGCTGGATCCGCGTACGCCAGAAGGAACCGCCCAGTGGCGCGGACTTAGCGTAACCTCCGGGGGCGGGCCAGGAGGTGGGTCGGCGGCTGCAGGAGCACTGTTCTAGGCGCCTGCACGCAACGCGAACTGATCGATCTCACGGCGCTAGCCATCGCCGCATCCTGTCAGAGTGAAGGCATCCCAGGCCGAGCCGTCCGGATTGGCGTTGGCGAAATCGGCCCATTCGGTGAAAGCCACACCGAAATCGGGCAACAGCAGCCCTTTCGGCGCCGGTGTCGCTTCGCGCGAATTCAACTGTTCGGCCCCGCCGCCGGTCAAGGCATAGACCTGACCTTCCCATATCCTGCACAGTCCGCTGCCATCCTGCAGGCCCGCTTCGCGATCGTCGTCGGTGCAGGCGTGGCGGATGGTGCCGAGCGGAAAGGAATTCTTGCCGTTGGTCCAGGTGATGTCGGCCGGCAGGTTATTGTCGGTGTTGGGCACGCTCAGCGAGAACACCTGCGCCGTCAGCGCCGCCGGCTCATTGTCCAGTGGCCGGAATTGCAGGACAGCGCCCGAGCGCGGCTCGCGGTAGGTGGCGTGGCTCAGCAGGCATTCCTTGGCATTCGCCATCTGGATCGGGCCGAGCAGCCCCAGGAAAACGAAAGCCAGTTTGCGAAGGATCACAGGATATCTCCGGGAAAGCGTTGTGGAAGCCAAAAGCCCGTCCTCACACCAGCCCGACCAGAAAGGCAGCGCCGCCGAGAAATCCTGCCGCACAGACCCACAGCAGCCAGAGCCCGCGCACCCGGCATTCGAGCACCGCCGAGCCAGGATTGGCGGGGTCATAGTGCACGTCGACCTTGCTGCCTTCGACATAGTTTCGCGCCTGACCGCCGACGAGGCCGGGCAGCGAAGCCGTGACCGTGGCGCCGAAGGTGACGCGGTCGGCGCTGTAGCGCTGGCCGGCGACGCCATAGCTGTAGACGATGCGGGATTTGAACACGGTGCGCCAGCGTCGATAGCTGCTATAGTTTCGCAGCGCCTGCAGACCTGAGGACTCAACGCGGCCGGCGGCGACCGGCCATTTTGCCGCCTGCTCGGCAAGCGATTTCTGGGCAAAGCCCATGCGTAGCGCGAACAGGCCCATGAACAGCAGCAATGCCGCGGCACCGAGATTCTGCGGTTTGGGCAGATGCGGCCGGATCGCCTCGAGCACGCCGCCGATAGAAAACACCAGAACCGCCGTGCCGATCACCAACCCGGCCGAGAGCTGGAACATGAACTTGAAGGCGCCGTCCGGCATGGTGCGCTCGATCACGGCCTTGCTCGGATCGGCCGGATTGTAAAAGACGGTCACCTCCGCGCCGCGGGGAAACTGCGCAAGGGTTTCGCGGACCTCGAAGTTCCCCAAATTCTCCTTCACGCTGTAGCGCGAGCTTTGAAATTTCTTGCCGCCGACCTTGTATTCGAAGGTGATGGCCGGAAAATTCCGCATCTCCGTGGTATCGGTGCTGTCCGAACCAGCGCCCGAGCTTCTGACCTCACGCGCCTCGACGCGCGACGAGATGACCTTTCCCGGCGTCGGCAACCAGCGGCTGAGCGCCTGCACCTCTCGCCATTTCACGAAGGTGATGACCGACAGCGTGCCGGAGACCGCGCAGGCAAAGCCGACCAGCAGAAATTTGAGTTCCAGCTCCACCCTGATCCCCCCGGAGTGCAGGAATAGGCACTAGACAGCACCGCGGCGGCAATGTCTCGCTTATTCGCAAAGTCGAGAGATGAGCGACCGGGCGTAACGCGCGCCCTCTCATTCTCCCTTGCGGGAGAAGGACAAGATCCCTTCATGCCGGCTTCACAGCCAGGAAGGTGTTCCATTCCTCGGTGTTGCGGCCAATGTTGAAATCGTCCCTGAGAAGGATCAGCCCGGCGGCTTCGAGACGGCCCGCGAAGTCGTCCCTGCGCCACAAGACCGTATGGTAATTGCCTGATGTCTCGCCGTCGCCATTGCGCATCGATACGAGCAAGGCGCCGCCTGGCCGCAGTGACCCAGCTATCTTGGCAAGCACCTGGTCGGTCTGGTCGCGCGGTACATGGATCAGGACGGCGAGCGCCAGGACGGCATCATAGGGGCCGCCGAGATCGTCGGTGAGGAGATCGAGAAGCTCACCATGCTTGCCGCGCGCGGCCTGCAGCTCGAGAAACCGCTTTGTCGCGTCGGTGCGCCGAACCTTGACGCCCAGGCCCTCCAGAAAGTCCGCATCGTAGCCCGCTCCGGACCCGACTTCCAGAACCCGGCCTGACGTGCCGGCGATCGCCACAAGGCGCTTCAGCGATGCCTGCTCTCTCTCGTTGGGACTATGCCGCACGATGGCATCGTAGCGATCCGCATAATCCTCATAGGCGCTGATCGTTTGACGGCTCTTCGCCAGAGCCTGCGACAACACATCCATCTTGCCCTCCCTTGCATCCATGTGAGTCAAAACAGCTTCTTCAGCGAAGGGTGCCGGGAGGCACGTGGCCGTCGAGCACACCGATGTCGCGCAGGAAGTGATCCGACAGCGAACGCTGGTCAAGCAGGCCGCGGCTGCGGGACCTGAACGGCGCGGTGAAGAGATCGAGCACCGGGCGACGAAGCGTGTTGTAGAGGGTGGTGGTCATTGCCGTGGTCCTTTCGGGTTCGGGTTGATGACCAGATCATGCCTGTTCGCGGTCTTGGCTTCCAATTGAACGTCGCGTACCATGCATCAGGAGGATTGATGCATCATGAGTTGGGAGCTACCGCCACTAGGGGCTATCCGGGTCTTTGAAGCCGCAGCTAGACTGGGCAGTTTCACCAAGGCGGCCGAAGAACTCGGCATGACCCAGTCGGCGGCCAGCTATCAGATCAAGGTGTTGGAAGAACGCGCCGGAACGCCGCTTTTCATAAGAAAAACAAGGCAGATTGCCTTGACCGAGGCCGGACAGCAGCTGGCGCCGCATGCATCCGGCGCGTTCTCGGTCCTGGCGGATGCCTGGGTCGCCACCAAGGGCGGAGCGACCGGCGTGCTGTCGGTGACGACCATGGGGACATTTGCATCGAACTGGCTGGCCGTCTGGCTGGGAACATTCCAACTGATGCATCCAGACCTCGCCGTGAAGGTTGATACATCGTCCCGGCTGGTCGATTTCGGGCGCGAGGCCATGGATATCGGGATCCGGACGGGCACCGGCAAATGGCCCGGCCTGACCGCCCACTATCTGTTCAAGGCGGACTACACGCCCATGCTCAGTCCAAAACTGGCCGAGAGCGTCGGCGGCATCCGCCACCCCGAGGATCTCTACAAGGTGGCGCTGTGCGGCCCCAACGATCCCTGGTGGAAAATCTGGTTCGAAGCAGCCGGCGTGCCCTTCGATCCTGCTCGGGTCATCCCCGGTCCGGCGCTTGGCGGGCAGGCCTATGACGCCATGGCTGCACTGACCGATAAGGGCGCTGCAATCCTCACGCAAAACCTCTACAGCGCGCTGTTGGCCAAGGGGCAGTTGATGAAGCCTTTTGACATCGTCGGGTCCGACGGCGACGGCTATTGGCTGGTTCACCTGGAAAGCCGCCGCAACGTCCCGAAGATCAAGGTGTTCAGGGATTGGGTGCTGGCCCAGACCGCGGACATTCGAGAACAGGAAGCGCGCCAGACATAGGCCTACGGGGTTCACTCGCAACAGAGGACCAGATGATCGATCACATAACCATCGAAGTGGCTGACCTGGAGAAGAGCAAGCTCTTCTACGAACGCGCTTTCGTGCCCCTGGGCTATCGCCTGTCCTTCGGCAAGGAGGGCGTGTTCTGGGCCTTCGATGTTGGCAATGGCTGCCTGTTCGAGATCCAGCGAACCGGCGAGGCGCCGCCGCTCACCCATCTGCATGTTGCCTTCCGCGTCGGCAGCAAGGCAGAAGTCGATGCGTTCCACCAGTCGGCGCTGGCAGCCGGCGCCCAAGACAATGGCGCGCCCGGCCCGCGTCCCGATTATGCGGAGAATTACTACGCCTGCTTCGTGCTCGACCCCGATGGCTACAACATCGAGGCAATGATCAACGAGCCCGCGGCTTCCTCCTAGGGCGCGGCAGCCCCGATAGAGCCGAGGATGACGAAGGGACGACATACATCTCGCCCCGCCAGCCGCCGCCTCGGCCACAGTCACCCCCTGTTGCGCACGGCGCCGGCATCGGCCGATCGGTTGATCCAGATCAACGCGGACGCATCGCCCGTGCTGTCTCCTTGCTCCTTGGCTATCATCCCAGGGAGAACGAACGTGTCGACTTACGACCTCATGGTTATCGCCGCAGTCCTGTTCAGCTTCGCATCATTTTCCGCGGTTCTGGCTTTTGCCACCTTCGACGAATCGCGTCGCCGTCGTCCAAAATAAGGCAGTCGGACCGGTTGGATGGGCGGTCGGGCGACCATTCACACGACGAAGTGATATAGGTGCAATTTGACGGCGGATCGGATCGAATGAGAACGTCTGGAAGATAACAACCGGAAAGCGGTCATGAGCGACGAAAACGAGGACGACACCGACATCGTCAACCAGCTCGCCTACGTCAGAGCCGATCCCACCCAGCACGATACGATTACGCTTCTCACCATGATCGATGCTGCGATTGCCGAGATCATGGCGCTGCGGAGAAAGCTGCGGCTGAGCGAGGAAAGGAATGACGGGAGCAATCAGCTCCAATAGACGGCAGGACCGGAACGAATGGCGACGCGAACCCTAATCCGCGTCGGCCATCATCTGACGGCCGCCGCCGCCGGCCCAGGCGCGCCATTGCCGCTCGTCGCCATGGAAGACGTTGAGGTCGATGCGGCCGGTCACACCGTGCGACAGGCCGGATCCGGAATACTGCCAGAAGAGCCATTTGCGGCCGGGATAGACTTTTGACGGGTGCCGCGCCACCGCGCGCAGCCAGAACGGGTAGTCGAGGAAAGCGCCCTGGAGGTTGTCGCGATAGAAATCGGGGGAGGTATAGATGATCGGGCGCTGACCGTAGTGGCGTTCAAGCTTGTCCATGAACACCTGCATCTTCTCCAGCACCTTTTCCCGTGATGGGCGCCGCTTGCAGCTGGAATCGCCATTCCATTCGACGTCGATCACCGGCGGGAGCGCGCCATCGACCTTCGGCACGTTGCGGATGAACCAGTCGGCCTGCTCGCCGGCGGTGCGGCACCAGTAGAAGAAATGATAGGCGCCGCGCTTCAGCCCGGCGGCATCGGCATTGCGCCAGTTCCTCATGAACATCGGATCGAGATGGTCGCCGCCGTCGGTCGCCTTGATGTAGGCGAAGTTGGCGCCCTGGGTGCGCAGCTTCTCCCAGTTCACGTCGCCTTGCCAGCGCGACACGTCGACCCCGTGCACGGCAAGGTGCCGGGGCGAGGCCCGGCCGAAATTGATCGGCTTGGCATCGCGAAAACCGTAGCGCGTGACCGGCCCGGCAAGCATCGCCGGTGCAGCGCGCGACAAGAGTTTCGGCGGCGACACCAAGGCCGCGGGTTCAATGGGCGGATCGACATTGTCCGGCAGTTCGGGCGCCGAAAGCGCCACGGTTTCTTCCTCCGCCAGTCCAAAGGGCCGATCAGGACCGTCCTCGGGCGCGGTCTCGGCCAGCTTGCGCGCATTGCCGGCTTTACTCACCGGAACGGATCCGATCGGTGCGCTTGGCCGCACCACCGAACTGGTGGTCTCATTCGAGGGCTTCTGCACGTCGAGCGCGTCCATGCCCGATGTCGAAGAGCAGCCGGCGAGGCACAGCGATGCGATCACGAAACTGATGGCGCCTGATAACCGCATCTGGACCTGTACTCAAAACACAACAGACCGAAGGCAACGGCCGACGGACAACCGGGCCAGTTATGAACGAGAAATTACCAATAAAGTTTGAATCAAGTTTTTTACCATGACTGTGACCCGTTTCAGACATTCGCCGTCGACGCCGCCGGCCCAGCCTTGACAGTGCCATGATGTGGCTGTTGAGACGGAAGGCGGTGTTTGCCGCAGGCATTTTCCACACGATTTTTACAAAAGGCGCCCAATGATTGCGTTGCAGCGGCTTCTCCTGGTCCCCCTGCTCGCGGCCCTCTCCTGCGGCGGCGCCCTGCTGGCCGAGGCTGCGCATGCCAGCCCGCTGATCGTCGTTCCCCCTGGCAATCGCTCCGAGACGCAGCCGCCGATCCCGGATGCATCGGCGACGCGAACCCGCGCCTTCAAGACCACCTATGCGGAAAAATACGAGAAGATCGTCGCGCTGCTGAAGCGCGAGAAGAAGCTGGTGGCGCATATCAAGCAGGTCGCGGCGGGCTACGATATCGACCCTATCCATATCGTCGGCGCGCTGGTCGGCGAACACACCTACAATGTGACGGCCGTCGGCTCGGTCCAGACCTACTATGTGAAGGCGCTGTCCTATTCCGGCCTCGACTTTGCGTTCCGCTACAAGGGCGTGCCGGTGCAGACCTTTGTCCAGCGGCCGGAATTCGCGGCCTGCGCCGAGGCGAAAGACAGTGCCTCCCTGTGGAGCTGCCGCGACAAAGTGTGGGTCGACCATTTCCGCGGCAAGACGGTCGACGGCGTCACTTATGACGCGATGACCTTCCAGCAGGCCTTCTTCCAGCCCTTCTTCGCCGGCCAGACATTCGGCCTCGGCCAGATCAGCCCGCTGACCGCGCTCGAGGTGACCGATCTGGTCAACAAGGTGAGCGGCTATGACAGGCTGACGCCGGATCATCCGCAGGCGATCTATCGCGATGTCATGGATCCCGATCGCAGCATCGTCTACATCGCCGCGATCGTGCGCGACGCCATCGACGCCTACAAGGAACAGGGCTTCGACATCTCGGGCAATCCAGGCATCACCGCCACGCTCTACAATGTCGGCCAGCCCCGGCAGCGGGCGGCCGACCTGCACGCGGCGCTTGCCGGCGGCAAGGGCCGCAAATTGCCGGTCGAGAACTATTACGGCTGGCTCGTCAATGACAAGCTCGACGAACTCAGAAGCCTGCTCGACAGTGGCAGCTGAGAAACGCTTTTAAACAGGAGCTTGCGTGCAGGCGTTCATCGACCAGAGCGTTTGTTTCATCGAGAACCATCAGGCATGGGCCGGCCTCGTGGTCGGGCTGCTGGCCTTCGGCGAGTCGCTCGTGCTGGTCGGCATCCTCCTGCCCGGCACTACGGTGCTCATCATCGTCGGCGGCCTGGTCGGGGCCGGCATCGTCCAGCCTTTGCCGGTCCTTCTTGCCGCGATGATCGGGGCGGCGCTGGGCGATACCATTTCCTACTTTCTCGGCAGATGGCTGGGGCGCGGCGTCGTCCACAAATGGCCGCTCAACCGTTACCGCCGCGAGGTCGCTAGGGCGCGGCTGTTCTTCCATCGTTATGGCTTTGCAGCGGTTTTCGTCGGCCGTTTCTTCGGCCCGGTCCGCGCCACCGTACCGCTGGTCGCCGGCATGATGGGCATGCACCGGCGTCGCTTCCAGATCGCCAACATCCTGTCGGCGATCATCTGGGCGCCGATCGTGCTGTCGCCGGGTTGGCTCGTTGCCAAGGGCGCCGGCAGCATCCCCGAACTCGACGTGACGAGCCTGTTCGGGCTGGCGGCGATCGGCGTGGTCGCCCTGATCATCATAGCAGTGATCGCGCTCAAGCTCCGGAGCAGACGAACCGCCCGCGCCTAGCCGCGCTTCCTGAACACACCAATCATCGGCCCCAGATTCCAGTAGTCGTCGTTGCGGCCGATGGCAGGCGCGAACAGGCTCGATATCGTGCCGTCGAGAAACAGCGCATTGTCGCAGTCGAGCGCATCGCGGAACAGCCGGGCGAATGCATGGAAATTCACACTGCCGTTCGAAATTGCAAAGACCGCGACGCCGTCCTTGCGCACCCCGACGCCGTCGCGGGTCTTGCGCGAGGTGCCGTCGGACTGGAATTTCGGATGGAGTTGGCCGTCGACCACCAGCATCGGTCCCGATTGCGTGGCATAGTCGGTGGACGGCCGGTTCCTGACGAAGTCCCTGGTCGCCCGGACCGCTGCCTTGCCGCCGCTGACGTAGAAGATGCCATTCGGCTGCAGCGAAAAATTGCCGCTTCCCGATCCCGTCTTCACGCCGGCCATTTCCTGGCCACGCTCGACATAGAGGCCAACCGGCCTGAGGTCCGGATGATACATGCCGGCGTTGACGGCGAAAAGCATGATGCGGCCGGCCGCGCGCTGGGCAGCGTCGAGATTGTGCAGCGACTGAAATGGCTTGCCGGCCGGATCCTTCCAGAACAGCTCGATCGAATACAGCTTCGGATCGACCTCGCAGACGAGATAGCTGGTCGCCTCGAAGGCGAAGTCGCGGCACGGCGGCAGCGACACGAACCATTGGCTGAATGCCATCGTGCCGGCGACGGCCTGCGGCAGCGCGGCTTTGACCAGGCCCGCAAGCAGGGGCGCCGAGTTCAGAAGTGTCAGAAAATCCATGCGCCCGCGGATGCCAGCCTCAATCAGCTGTCGTGGTTATCACCACTTGCCGGCACGATGGAAGACCGGCACCAAAGGATCGGATCGAGGTTCAAGCTCGGACGCGGCGGAGCCGGCGAGACTATTTGACGGCGCTGACCAGTTGTTCGTCGCCACCCAGAATGGAGACCCAGTGCCCGGTGTTGTCGCTCGCCTGACGCTTCAGGTAGCGATAGCTCGTCTGGTTCCAAAGGCGGACCTTGTCGGTCAGATTGTCGAGGATGAAGTCGCCCTTGTCGGTACGCACCGTCAGCACGGCGTGACCCTCGCCATCAGGCTTGCGAACCACCGTCATCAAAAGATTGGCTATGGCAATGCCCAGGCTGTTGAGCTCACGCCGCTTTTCCAGCGCGTAATCCTCGCAGTCGCCAAAACCGTTGTCCGGATAGGCCCACCACTCGTCCTTGCCGTAATTGTCCATGTCGCTCATCGGCTTGACGCGCGTGTTGACCGAGAGGTTCACCGCCGAGATATCGTGCAGCAGCTTGCTGGTCAGGCGTTCCGGCACGCTGTCTGGCGAGCGGATCGAGCATTCGGTGACATGGATCTTGCAAAAATCATAGTGGCCGATCGGCTGGGAGGTCGAGCCGCCGACAACCATGGAGGCAGGCGCGGCATAGGCCGAACCCGCCACCGAACAAAAGACGGCCGCGGCAACCGCCAGCCCCTTCGCCTTGCGGCGCCAACCCATCGAGGATGCCATCCGGCCCCACCCATCTGTTTTGTTAACAGAATGTTAAGGGCGGTTACATTCCGAAGTCAATCAACCCTAGCGATCACATCTGCGAGGGATCGACTCATGCGCTAAAGTGGTTGCCGGCGCGCAACACTAGGCCCGCTAAGCCAGCCATCCCATCGCAAGGCCGAGCAACAGGACGACGCCGAGCAGGCCGCGATAGATGACGAAAGGCCAGGCGGAGAAGCGTTCCAGCACCCGCATCAGGCCCCAGATGGCAAAGAAGGCGGAGATCGAGGCGACGACCAACCCGGTGGCAAGAACCGACCAGCCATGGGCGTCGAGATGAACCTTGTGCAGCTCCCACAGTTCCTTGAGACCGGCAAGCGCGATCGCCGGCAGCCCGAGCAGGAACGAGAAGCGCGCCGCCTCGGCCCGCTTGAAGCCGAGCCCCAGCGCCGCCGTCAGGGTCGAGCCCGAGCGCGAGACGCCGGGGATCAGCGCGCCGATCTGGGCGACGCCGACAAGCAGCGCATCGGCGAGCGACGCTTCTGCGATAGTGCGCTTGTGGCGGGCGAAAATCTCGGCCAGAGCCAGCAGGATCGCCATGGCGATGCACGACCAGCCGATCACGCCCAGGCTGCGCAACGGCGAATTGCAAGCATTGAGAACACCCGATAGCGCGACGCCGGCAATGACGATCGGGATCGTCGCCAGCACGATCCAGGACGCCAGCCGGAAATGCCGGTCGGAAAAATCGCGCCGCGTGAGCGCGTCGAGCGAGCCGAACAGGAGATCCCTGACATCGCCCCAGAAATAGCTGATCACGGCGGCAAGGGCGGCAAGCTGCATGGCGGCGGAGAAGGCGGAGCCCGGGTCCTGCCAGCCGAGTACCGCCGGGGACGATGCGCATATGGGCGGTCGAGGAAATCGGCAGCAATTCGGTGATGCCTTGCACCAGGCCGAGAAAGGCGACCTTGGCATATCCCAGGCCGACAAAGCCCGTATCCACGCCCTGGGTGCAGATGTCAGCCATGTCGAGCCTTTCCGTCGGAGAATCTTGAAGAGCGATCCGCGCGAGCAATAGACTCGCGATGCGCGGAATCCTATTTACGGATTTGTAAGGCGCCGCTTGACAAGCCGCCCGTTCATATTATTCTCCGCTAATCTTACACTGTAAGTTAAATGACGGAGGAGAGCCATGCTGACCGCCCTGTCAGAATTACAGCCCTTGCCCGAACCGCACTCGCCAGCCATCGCGATCGAGGATGTCTCGCGCGACCTCAGCCGTATTATCGAGCGCGCCGAGGTGAATGCCTGGCTCGATCTCTATGCCGCCGCGCCGGCCGATTTCGCCGCAAGGCAGGGCCTTTCGATAGCGGGAGAAGGCGACCTCGCCTGGACCACCTGCACGACGATCCCGTTCGTCCATTTCAACTGCGTGAAGAATTTCGGCGTCGACAGCCCGGCCTCCGAAAGCCAGCTCGACGCGCTGCTGGCGCACTACCGCGCCGCCGGCATTTCGCGGCCCTGGTTCTATGTCAATCCACACAGCGAACCCTCACGCCTCAGATGCTGGCTCGAGGCACGCGGCCTGCAGCGCCAGGGCGGCTGGGAGCGGATCTACCGCGAGGCCGAACCGCTGTCGTCCGAGCCGCTCTTCACGGTTGATGGGGTTTCGGTCGAACGCGTGACGAAGGCATCGGCAAGCGAATGGGCCGGCTTCATCGACAAAAGCTACCGGCTGCCCACCTCACCCTGGCTGCTGGCTCTGGTCGGCCGACAGGGCTGGCATCACTACATGGCCAAAAGGGATAGCGCAGTGGCGGCGGTGCGCTCGCTGTTCATCGGCGCCGACGGCGCGGCCTGGAGCGGCATCGAAGCGCCGGTGCCGGGCATCATGGCGCCGAGCTTCGATCTCGACGCGGTGCTAGGAGAAGCGCTGGTGCGCGACGGCATTGCGGCCGGCGCGAAACTGTTCGTCGCCGACATCGAGGCGCCGCACGAGGAACGCGACGGTCCGGCCTATCGCAACTACGCACGCCTGGGCTTCAGGATTGCCTATTTCCGCAGCCATTACAGCTATTTGCCGCCTAGCTCCAACTGACCGCGCCTAACTGCGCAGCCATTGCTGGAAGCAACTTCTGGCCACTATATGGGCTGGCGGAACGACCGGCTGATCGGAGCGTGCGTGATCGGGCGTCCGGCTGCGAACCCGTTCAAGCAGCATGCGCACCTGTTCCGGGCGCACACGGTCGCGCTCCATGACAAGCAGGACCATCGGATCGCTCAAAAGCTCGTCCAGGGTGCTGATGCTGTCGTTCATCCGTCGTCTCCTCGAAGCCGGCCCGCGCAGCATAGATAAGAAGACAATGATGGCCCGCCAATGACGTTTTGCCGGCTATCGCGTGATGATTTGGATCAATTTTTGGTCATGGTCTCACCTTCCCTTTCACCTTGCGGGAGAAGGAAGACCTAGCCTGGCGGCGGAGCGCCTTCATATTGCGGCAGGCCGTCGTCGAGCACCACCCAGGGCTGTTTCGAGGCGGTGAAAATATGCATCTGCGGCCTGAAGAAAGCGGGGTCGTCGAGCGAGCCGGTGGTGATGCCGATGATGCCGGCGGAATCGCGGCGCGAAAACATCGTCGTGCCGCAGCTTGGGCAAAAACCGCGCTTGAGATCGGGCGAGGTGTTCACTGTCGCCAGCGGCCCCTCGATGGTCACATCATCGATGCGAAACAGAACGCGGGCGTTGAATGCGGCGCCGATCGCCTTCTGGCAAAGCCGGCAATGGCAGATGCGTTCGTTGATAGGCGCCGCGTCGGTGCTGTAGCGCACCGCTCCGCACAGGCACCCGCCCTGATGTTTAGCCATCACCGTGATCCATGACGAGAGTGTACGGCCGAGGTAAATGGCGGGACGGATTGGGTCAATTGAAAAGCTTTGATACAATTTCATCGATTACCGTGATGCGGGTGGAGCCGTGACGCAAGACATCGAAACCATCGGCATTGCGGATCTGTTCGGGCCGCCCTCGCCCGGCCGCGACCGCGTCGACATCAGCATCATGGCCGCCGCGTCCGGAATAGGCTTCATGGCGGTTCGGGATTTTCCCGGACACGCCTGGCTGATGCCGGAACGCCGGGCGCAATTGCTGCGCATCTTCGCTCTTCCCGACACCGAGAAGCAGAAATTGCTGCGCTGGAATTTCGACCGCACCAGCAAGAATGTCTATCGCGGCTGGTTTCCGCTGCAGCCGACAGCCGTCTCATACAAGGAAGGCATCGACATGGGGCCGGATATCGCCGATGCAGCCGGCTTTTCGGCCTCCGACGATCCGCTGTGCGAGCCGACGCCGGTGCCAGCTGAAGATATCTTGCCTGGTTGGCGCGCGGCAGCGGCGGACTATTACCGCGCGATGGAGACGGTCGGCAACGCGCTGATGCGGTCGATCGCGCGCGGGCTTGGCCTGCCGGAAACGATCTTCGATCCGTATTTCGAGCATGGCATCTCGACGCTGCGCCTGATCCGCTACCCGCTCCGTGATGGCAATGCCAGCATCGATATCAGCGGGCCTGACTTCTCGGTGATCCACAAAGGGGAGACCCGCACCATCATCGGCCGCGAGCATGCCGATTCCGGTTTCGTCACCTTGCTGGCGCAGGACGGCGTCGAGGGCTTGCAGGCCAAAAACCTCGCCGGCGAATGGATCGACGTGCCGCCCGCCAACGGCACGCTGGCGGTCAATTTCGGCCAGTTGCTGGAGTGCTGGACCGGCGGGCGTGTGCGGGCGACGCGGCACCGGGTGATCGCACCGAAGACGGCGCGGTTCTCGATCCCGTTTTTCTATGAACCGCGTGTCGACGCCGAGATCGCGCCGCTGCCGCTGAGCGGCGCCGCGCCCTTCGAGCCGTTTCTCTACGGCGACTATCTCTGGGAGGCGGCCACGAATTTCGTCGAGATGAGCGGCATCAAGCATCTCAGGCAGCCGCGTCGGGCAAAAGCTTCTTAGACAATCCGCCGGCCATCCCTCTCGAGACAGCCGGCGGGAATGGCATGCTGTCATTCCGTTTCGCTAACCACCTCGTCCCAGCTCTTCACCTTGGTCTCGCCGTTGAGGAACGGCAAAGCGGCGGCTGTCAGTTCGGGAGCAAAGAAGACGTCGTAGTGCGTGCGGTTGGGCAGGATTGCCAGGCGATTCTGCGACAGGTTCTCGCGCATCCAGCCGGCGTCCTTCAGCCCGCCGCCGAGCATCTGGTAGAACTTGATCTCGTGCTCGGGCTTGTACATGTCGCTGTCGCCATAGGCCAGCATGACCGGCATCTTCAGCTTGGGAACATCGGCCGAGAAATCGTAGTCCTGGCGCATGAAATTGCCGAGCGCATCGAGCAGTTTCGGAAAATCCTCCGGGTGCGGCGCCTCCGCGACGTAGGATTTATACATCGGCGTGTCCTTCATGAATTCGGCCGCCGCCGCGCTCACCTGCGCCTGTTGCGGGCGCATCTCGTCATAGAAGCCGTCGGCGGCATACCCGGTCGAAACCAACACAAGCCGGCGCACGGTCTCGGGATGCTGGACCGCCATGCGGAAGGCGACACCGCCGCCCAGCGAATAGCCCATCACGTCCACCTGGCGATAACCGAGCGCCTTGACGATATCGGCCATGTCGTCGCCGATCGCCTCCAGGCTGAACGGCCGGTCGCCGAGCGCGGTGCGGCCATGTCCCTGCAGGTCGATGCCGATCACGGTGCGGTTTTCGGCGAGCTTGGGTAGGATCGGGGCGAACATGTCGATGGAGCCGAGACCGCCATGCAGGAGAAGCAGCGGTTCGCCCTTGCCGTAAACGGCGTAGTAGTAATTCAGGCCGTTGACCGGCAGCAGGCCGGATTTTTCGGGTTTCGCCAATTTCGTTTCGGTGGTCATGGCAGGTTTTGCCTCCTCGGCATTTGTGGTGCTCGGACAGCTGAGAAGCGCTGCGACCGAAGCGAGAATAGCGAAAAGCAAGGTCTTGGGCATATCGATCTCCTCCGTGCGTTGGCGTCAAAGCGTCTTGGCGAGCTCTTCGAGCTGGTCGGTGCACTGGCCCCAGCCCGCGTGAAAACCCATCTGCTCGTGCTGTTCGCGGCCGGCGACACTCCAGTGGCGGACGCGCGCGATGTAGCGGGTCCGGCCCTCGCCTTCGTCCTCAAAGGTCAGCACGACGGTCATGAACGGCTTTTCCGAAGGCTCCCATGCCTGAGTGTAGGCATCGGTGAAGATGATCTTCTTGCCCGGAATGACTTCCAGGAACACCCCGGGGTTCGGAAATTCATTGCCGTCGGGGCCGGCCATGACGACAAGGCTCGAACCGCCCGTGCGCACATCCATTTCGGCGCGCGGCGTCGTCCAAGGCTTCGGGGCGAACCATTGCGTCAAAAGCCTGGTGTCGGTCCAGCAGCGATAGACGTTCTCGCGCGGCGCATCGATGATGCGGGCGAGAACCAGTTCGCGGTCATTGGCGGGGGCGATGTCGAGCTTGGTGGTCAAGGCGGTCTCCTGCGTTTGATCTGGCTTCCGTCCCAAGGACGAGCCGACAGAACGCAACCCGACAAAGCCCAGTGAAAATTACCGGCAGGCTTTCAATGCTGAGAGGACGAAGGAGGAGTCAATGGCGCTTGGCTTGCACCAGGTAGGCGTCGATCTCGGTCTCGCCGAGCCACTTGGCCGCTTCCAGCCGGTGCAGGCCTTCGACAAGGATATGGCGCTTGCCATCGTGGCGGACCTGGATCGGCGTCTTCATGCCGTTCTCCAATATGTCCTCGGCCAGATGGCGGACGGTCTCGGGGTGCAATGTCTTCTTGCGCGCGGTCGGCACGTAGATGTCGTCGACCTTGACCTTTTGCACTCTGAGCATGCTGGCTCCCCGGGCGGAACATACCGCCTCGCCTGAAATAGTCGCTTTGCCTTGTGCGGCCAAGAGCGGCTAAGCAATTGCTGGCCCGATCGTTTCCATTTGACGCTTGGCCGGCAGATGGCCGAAATGGCGACCTTCGATCCTTTCCGGTGTTCATGACCCATCTGCCGACCGAATTCCCCGATTTCGGGCTGACGCCCGAGCAGCGTCGCCACGCGGTGCGCGGCCATTACTATGAATGGCCCGGCATGGATGGCGCGCGCGGCGAAATCTGGTGCTACTCGGACCGCTTTTCCTATCGCGCCGGCGAGACGGTGGCGCTGCATGTTAGTTCGACGGCGCCGTCGTTCAGCATGACGATTACCCGCGACGGCGGCAGCGAGACAAAACTGTTCGAGAAATCGGGCATTGCATCGCGCTGGCAGGAAAGCCCGGACCAGTGCTCGGCCGAGGGCTGCGGCTGGGAAGCGTCCTTCGAATTCCGTGTCGGGAGCGACTGGCCGTCCGGTGCCTATCGGATAACGCTGATTGCCGATGGTCGGGACGGCAAGCCAATTCACAGCCACCATCTCTTCATCGTCTCTCCCCAACCCGGCAGGAAGCCAGGCCGTGTGCTGCAGGTGGCGGCGACGGGCACCTGGCTTGCCTACAACACCTGGGGCGGCTCCAACCATTATCAGGGCATCACCGGGCCGGACCGCAACCAGTATTCGCCCATCGTGTCGACGCAGCGCCCCTGGTGCCGCGGCTTCGTCGCGCTGCCCAAAGATGCGCCGCGCGTGCCGCTGGAGGTCGCCGTGCCGCCGAAGACCGTGCCGCGGTATCCGCATATGGAATGGGCGCTGGCCACCGGCCATTCGAAGAAATACGCCTCGTCAGGCTGGGCGAGCTACGACAGCCACTTCTTCCGCTTCGCCGAGCGGGCCGGCTATCATGTCGATCTCGCCAGCCAGCACGATCTGCATTTTTCGCCCGACATTCTCGACGGCTACGACTGCGCCGTCTTCGTGGGCCATGACGAGTACTGGACATGGGAAATGCGCGATGCGGTCGACAATTATGTTGAGCGCGGCGGGCATGCGGCTCGTTTCGCCGGCAATTTCATGTGGCAGACGCGGCTCGAGGACGAAGGCGGGCGGCAGGTCTGCTACAAATATCGTGCCCAGACCGAGGACCCCGCCTACCGCGGCGGCGACGTCACTCGTGCCACCAATTCCTGGGAAGCGCCGGAAATCGGCCGGCCGGGTTCAGCAACCTTCGGCCTCAACGCGACGCGCGGCGTCTATGCCGGCTGGGGCGGCTGCGCGCCGCGCGGCGTGCGTGGTTTTCCGGTGTACCGGCCGGAACACTGGGCGTTCGCCGGCACCGGCATCTACTATGGCGACCTGCTCGGCGCCGACAGCCATGTCTATGGCTATGAGGTCGACGGGCTCGACTTCGAAATCCGCGGCGGCCTGCTACCCCACCGCGACCAGCGGAGCGCCGGATGGCTTACAGGTTCTTGCAGTCGGCATGGCCAGCCAGGTCGAGGAAAGCGCCGATATTCCGATCGAGGACCAGTTTTTGACCGACGAGGATGGCCGCTTCACCGCCGAGACTTTGTTCGGCGAGGCGAGCGACGCCAATCTCGAAAAAGTCAAACGCGGCAACGGCATGATCGTCAATTTTCCGCGCGGCAAGGGCGAGGTGTTCCACGCCGGAAGCTGCGAATGGGTCGCCGGCCTGCTAAGACAAGACCCGATGGTCGAACGCGTCACCCAAAATGTCCTTGATCGCTACCTTGGAAAGTCCTGACATGTCGAAGACCCAGACCGCTGCTCGAGATACCGAGGCCCGGCGCCAATCGCATCTGTTCTATCTGTCCAGCCTGCGCCGGCCGCTGATCGATCGCGCCGAGGGCATCTATATGTGGACGCAGGACGGCCGCCGCTTCATCGACGGATCGAGCGGGCCGATGGTCGCCAATATCGGCCATTCCAACCGCAATGTGCTGGACGCCATGAAGCGGCAGATGGACCGCGCCACCTTCGCCTACCGGCTGCATTTCGAGAACGAGCCGGCGGAAGAGCTTGCGCGTGAGCTTGCGGCCAAGCTGCCGGAGGGCATGGACCGCATCTTCTTCGTCTCGGGCGGCTCGGAGGCGACGGAATCCTGCATCAAATTGGCGCGGCAATGGGCCGTTGCCACCGGCCAGGCCAGCCGATGGAAGGTGATCACGCGCTTCCCCTCCTATCATGGCGGCACGCTGGGTTCGCTCTCGATCACCGGCGACGACGCCCTGGCTGAGAACTTTACGCCGATGATGCGGGTGATGCCGACCGTGCCGGCGCCTACCGCCTGGCGCGACCGCGACAACCTTTCGATGGAGCAGCGCGGCATCCGCTATGCCGACATGCTGGAAGAGAAGATCCTGGCCGAAGGCCCGGAGAGCGTCGTCGCCTTCATCATGGAACCTATCGGCGGTGCGGCGACCGCGGCGCTGGTAGCGCCGGACAGCTACTATGCGCGCATTCGCGAAATCTGCGACCGCTACGGCATTCTGCTCATCCATGACGAAGTGATGTGCGGCGCCGGCCGCACCGGGAAATTCCTCGGCGGCGACCACTGGAACTGCAAGCCTGACATCGTCGCGCTGTCGAAGGGGCTGGGCTCGGGCTATGCGCCGCTCGGCGCGCTGGCGGCACCGATGCGGCTGGTGCAGCCGCTGCTGGCTTCCGGCGGCTTCCAGCATGGCCATACCTATGCCGGCAATCCGCTGGCCTGCGCCGCCGGCCTTGCCGTGTTGGGCGAGATGGATCGGCTTGACCTGATCGCCAATGCCGCCGCCATGGGAGGCGTGCTGATGGACGGTCTGAAGGGACTGGCGAAGCGCTTTCCCTTCATCGCCGACGTGCGCGGCAAGGGCCTACTGACCGGCGCCGAGATGGTTGCCGATCCAGAAACGCTGCGGCCGATCGACCAGAGCAGGAAAGCCACGCAGCGTCTGCTCGACCTCGCCTATGAGCGCGGGCTGATCATCTATGGCCGCCGGGTCAAGGGCGGCGTCGACGGCGACAATTTCATGGTCGCGCCACCGATGATCGTCACCAGCGAGCAGGTCGGCGAGATCATCTCCATCATCGGCGACTCGCTGGAGGTTCTGGCATCAGAGCTCGACCTGCCGGTCGAAGGCCGGGGGTAAAGGAATGGCGCCGCGAAAGGTCATCATCACCTGCGCCGTCACCGGCTCGGTCCACACGCCGTCCATGTCGCCCTATCTGCCGGTGACGCCGGACCAGATCGCGGCGGATGCCATTGCTGCAGCGGAAGCCGGCGCGTCGATCCTGCATCTGCACGCCCGCGACCCCAGGGATGGCCGGCCGACCGCCGATCCTGGTGTCTTCATGCAGTTCCTGCCGCGCATCAAGCAGGCGACCGATGCGGTGATCAACATCACCACCGGCGGCTCTTCCCTGATGACCCTGGACCAGCGATTGGCGGCCCCATTGCGAGCGGAGCCCGAAATGTGCTCGCTCAATATGGGATCGATGAATTTCGCGCTGTTCCCGATGCTCGACAAGCCACGGGAATGGCAGCACGACTGGGAGCCGAAGCTGCTGGAGGCGACGCGCGACACCATTTTCAAGAACACCTTCGCCGACATGGAAGGCGTGCTTGAGCGGCTCGGCAAGGGTTGCGGCACGCGCTTCGAATTCGAATGCTACGATGTCGGCCATCTCTATTCGCTGGCGCATTTCCGGGACCGAGGGCTGGTGTCGGGACCGCTGTTCATCCAGTTCGTGCTAGGCATTCTTGGCGGCATCGGCGCCGATCCGGACAATCTCATCCACATGAAGCGCATCGCCGACAAATTGTTCGGCGATAGCTACCAATTCTCGGTGCTGGCTGCCGGCCGCCAGCAGATCCCGCTGATCTCGATCGCGGCTGCGATGGGCGGCAATGTCCGTGTCGGGCTTGAAGACAGTCTCTACGATGGCCGCCAGTTGGCGAAATCCAACGCCGACCAGGTGCGCCGCATCCGGGGCATCCTCGACGGCCTGTCGCTGGAGGTCGCCACGCCGACCGAGGCGCGTGAGATGCTGGCGCTGAAGGGCGGCGACCGGGTGGCGTTTTGAGATGATGACAATCTGAAATGATTGCGTTTCGTCACACCCCCCTCTGGCCTGTCGGCCATCTCCCCCGCAAGGGGGGAGATCGGCAGCTTCAGTCTCGCCGCTCCTGCTCGAACGTTTGTGATTGGCGAAAGCCTGGCGGCCGTCCAATCTCCCCCCTTGCGGGGGAGATGTCCGGCAGGACAGAGGGGGGTGCCTTGGCGCCATACCTGTCGTGAGTGCGATTACGCTCCGTCCCGGCACCATCGATGACGTCGACACCATCCACGCCGCGCTTCTCAAACTCGGCAGCCATATCGGCGCGCATCAGGAGATCACGTCCACTTCAGATGATCTCCGCCGCTACGGCTTCGGCGAAAAGCCGGCCTTCTCCACCCTGATCGCCGAGGTCGGCGGCGAATTCGCCGGTCTTTGCCTGTATTTCCCGATCTTTTCGACCTGGATGGGGCGGCCCGGCATCTATGTGCAGGACCTCTATGTCGAGGATCGCTTTCGTGGCCGCAAGATCGGCGAACGGCTGTTGCGACGTGTTGCTGCGGAATGCCGGAAGGACGGCGGCGTCTATCTCAGGCTGTCGGTCGACACCGACAATGAAGGCGCCAAGGCCTTCTATGAAAGGCTGGGCATCGCCTGGTCGAGTTACGAACAGACGCAGAAAATCATCGGCGAGGCCTTTTTTGCCTTCGCCGACTCGCCGGTCAATGGGGAGCAGGAATGAAGGCCTTTTACGCCGAAGAGCAGAAGCACCACGACCCGAAGGCGTTTCTTTCCAGTGGTGCGGCGCAGCCCAACCCGGAAAAGCCCGAACGCGTCGAGAGATTGTTAGCCGGCGTAAAATCCGCTGGTTGTGCGATCGAGCGGCCGCGCAATCACGGTCTCGGCCCGGTCTCGGCGGTGCATACGCCCGAATATCTCGACTTCCTCGAACATGTTTTCGAGCGCTGGCAGCGCATCGAAGGCGCCTCGGCGGAAGTGATCCCCAACATCCATCCGATCGCGCGCAATGGTTCCTACCCTGCCTCGGCGGTCGGCCAGGCCGGCTACCATATGGCCGACACCGCTTGCCCGATCTCAGGCGAAACCTGGCAAAGCGCGCTGTGGAGCGCCTGGAGTGCGGTCGAGGCAGCGGAAACGGTGATGGCTGGCGCGCCGGCCGCCTATGCGCTGTGTCGTCCGCCCGGCCACCATGCCTTTGCCGATGTCGCCGGCGGCTTCTGCTTCATCAACAATTCGGCCGTTGCGGCGCAGGTGCTGCGCAAGCAGGCGGCACGCGTGGCGATCCTCGATGTCGATCTGCACCACGGCAACGGCACGCAAGGCATCTTCTATGCGCGCCCTGACGTGCTTACCGTTTCGCTGCATGCCGATCCGGTGCGCTTCTATCCGTTCTTCTGGGGTCATGCCGACGAGCGCGGCGAAGGACCCGGCCTCGGCTATAATTTCAACCTGCCCTTGCCGCGCAAATCCGCCGACGCGGCGTTTCTGGAGGCGCTTGGCGTTGCGTTCCAGCGCATTCGCGCCTTTTCGCCGGACGCGCTGGTGGTCGCGCTCGGCCTCGACGCCTTCCAGGGCGATCCGTTCGGCGGGCTCTCGGTGACGACGCCCGGCTTCTCCCGCATTGGCGAGGCGATTGGCAAACTCGGCCTGCCGAGCGTCATCATCCAGGAAGGCGGCTATCTCTGCGACGAACTCGGCGACAATCTCACCGCCTTCCTCACCGGCTTCGGCGGCAGGATGCGGTGACGGTTTCTCCTGGCGTCAGGAGCGCTGCTGCCTGAGCATGGCGACGACCCGGTGCACGCTCTCCAGCGTCTCATCAATCTCAGCCGCCGTGTTGTAGTGGGCGATGCCGATGCGCACGACGCCCTGCTCGGCTGGAATGCCGAGCTGGTGGACGATCTCCCAGGCGTAGTTGTGGCCGGACCAAAGGAAGATGTTTTCGGCGTTCATCTGCCGCACGATCGTCTCCGGTACGATGCCGTCGACGGTGAAGGACACCGTTGGCACGCGATCGGCGAGCCGCTTGCGATCGGTGATGCCATGGATAGTCAGGCCCGGAATGTCGGACAGGCCGTCGATCAGCCTTTGCGCCAGCGGATTCTCGTAGGCGATGGAAACCTCGAACGCCCTGGCGATCTTCTGCCTGCGCGAGCCGCCCTCGCCCGCTGCCGCACCCAGCCCGGCAAAATAGTCGACGGCCGCCGCAAGACCGGCCATCAGCTCGATCTGCGGCGTGCCAAGTTCGAACCGCTCCGGCAGGCCATTGGACGAACAACGGCATTTGTAGGGTTTCAGGCCATCGATGATTTCGCGCCGCCCCCACAAAATGCCCATATGCGGACCGAAGAATTTGTAGGCCGAACAGATTAGGAAATCGCAGCCGAGCTCTTGCACGTCTATCAGGCCATGCGGCGCGAACTGGACGGCGTCGACATAGACCAGGGCGCCAGCCCGTTTTGCGATGGCAGTCAGCGACTTAACCCGGTTGATCGAGCCGGTCAGGTTCGAGGCATAATTCAACGCGACCAGCCGTGTCTTGTCGGACAACAGCCCGGTCAGCGTCGCCTCCTCGACCTGCCAGCTCTTTTCATCGAATGGCAGCCAGCGCACGACGAGGCCCAAATCCTCGGCCAGTTGCAGCCAGGGCGAGACATTGCCCTCATGGTCCATGCGAGTGAGGATGATCTCGTCACCGGGCTTCAGCGCGCGGCCGAGCGTGCGCGACATGTGATAGGTCAGCGTCGTCATATTGGCGCCGATGATGATTTCCTCGAGGCTCGCCGCACCGAGGAAATCGGCCATCGCCTGATGCGCCTCGTCGACGACGGATTGAGCCGCGATCGTCGTTTCGAAATAGCCGCCGAGATTGGCGTTGGTGGTGAGCAGGCAGCGCGACACCGCATCGGCGACGGCCTGCGGCACCTGTGTGCCGGCGGGATTGTCTAGATAGATGCGACGGCGGCCCTTGTCGGTCAGGGAAAGCGCTGGAAATTGTCCCCGCACGGCCTCGATCGAAAAACCCACCATTCTCTCCACCCCTTTGTTATTCCATGATAATCTATCCCCGCCGGTCAGGGGCAGGGATTGCCGACCCGCTGATGGATCGCGTCCACCGCGTTTTGCATCTCTTCGGTCCAGACGACATCCACCGAAGACAACGCCATTTCGAGCTGCGGAATGGTCGTCGCGCCGATAATGTTGGAGGTAACGAAGGGCCGGCTCGAGACATAGGCGTTGGCGAACAGCGCCGGTTCTAGGCCAAAGGAGCGCGCCAGTTCATTGTATTCGAGCAGTGCTTCAGCGGCATTCGGCGTTTCGTAACGCTGGCCGCGATTGAACAATTGCGAGCGCGAGCCCTGCGGTCGGGCGCCATGGTCGTATTTGCCGGTCAAGTAGCCCTGCGCCAGCGGCGAATAAGGCAGCAACGACACCTGTTCGCGCTCGCAGACCTCGGCAAGATTCACCTCGAAGGTGCGGTTGACGAGATTGTAGGCGTTCTGGATCGACGCAACGCGCGGACCAACGCCTTTGTCGGCCTCGGCAAGAAACCGCATGACGCCCCAGGAACTTTCGTTCGACAGGCCGAAATGGCGGATCTTTCCCGCCTTCACCAGCTCGTCGAAGACGGCAAGCGTCTCGGCGATCGGCGTTTCGTCGGCCGGTGCGCCGACTGCATCAGCACGGGGCGCCACCGCCCCGACGCGCGTCGGGTTGGCACCCCAGGGGATATCCCGCTCCGGCCAGTGGATCTGATAGAGGTCGAGATAGTCCGTGCCGAGCTTGGTCAGGGATTTGTCGACGGCGTCAAAAATATCGGCGCGTACCAGTTGCGACGGCCTGTCGCCGCGAAACCAGCTGTTGGCGGTGCGGCCGACGACCTTGGAGGCAAGGATAACCTTGTCGCGGTTGCCCTTGGCCTTCATCCAGCTGCCGATGATCTTCTCCGTCCGCCCCTGCGTCTCCGCTTTGGGCGGGATCGGGTAGAGCTCGGCGGTGTCGATGAAATTGACGCCGCGCGAAAAAGCCAGATCCATCTGCGCGTGGCCGTCGGCCTCGGTGTTCTGCTGGCCCCAGGTCATCGAACCAAGGCAGATCTGGGTAACAAGGAGATCGGTCCGACCGAGACGGCGTTTGTGCATGGAATTTTGCTCCGGAGGGAAAGTCTGCGCGGGAAGGAGGCTGCATGTATAGGGAAAGCCATGCCGCTCTCCAAGCCTCACCAAGCCGACTTTTGCGTGAGCCAGCGGGCCTGGCTAGCGGCGGACACCAGCAACGGCGCGGCGCTTGGCCTCGTCGATCAGCATGTTGGCCACCTGCATGCGGATCATGGCGCGCTGGCGCAGATGCGGGGCGACGCGATCGGGATGGTTGGTGAAAGCAAAGCTGCGGCGCATGCGGCCGAAATCGACGGCGCTCTTGGGCTGGTTCAGGCCCAGTTCGGCCGCGATCGACTCCGGATCGATCGGCGGGAGTTTTTCCTCGGGCTTCGGGTCCTCGGCAGCCAGCGCCAGCTTAGCGTGTTCGAGCAAGGCGGCGAATTCGCTCGCCAGGTCGGCACCGGCCTCGCGATACTCGGCGGCGGATACCTTGATGCGGCCGGAATGGAGTTCATCGGCGACCGACAGATAATCGAACGGAATTGACGGACGCGCGCCAGCCTCGTCGCCCTCGATACCGTCGCCCTTGTCGGAGGCAACGAAGAGGTCGTCGAGCAGCGAAGCGAAATCACGCTTGGCGCTGGTAGCGATGTCAGCCTCCCCCTTGCCTGACTGTCAAAGTTTCCAGACCATAGAACCGGCTCGTTAAAAATACATACCACCGATCTTAATGAATTTAGCCATTCGAGGATCGCGACCGGTCCCTCAAAACAAAAAGCCGGACTGCATTTTCATGCAGTCCGGAAATTCGCCAGGAGTGGCGAGGAAAAACTGGCCATGAGCCAGCGTCGAAGCCTACGGTTGGTGCGACGCGGAAGTTTCAGTGGCCGCAAGAAAATTAGGAAACTTATCCGGACATAGCAGGCATGCAAATGCTGCACTGCACAATTGTCACGATTCACCTATATTGGCTGGCGTGGAGGACCAACCAGGAGCCTGATTCATGGGTTTCTTCACGGAAATGTTCGCCCGGCCGCGCCCGCAGGAACATCTGCGATACCGCGCGGCGCTCGCGCTGCTTCATGCGATGAGCAATGCCGATCGCGCCGATATCGGCATCAAGCCCGCCGATTTTCCGCGCGTCGCCCGCGAAATGTCCATTCGCTAGATGCGTCTCGCGAGATGTCCCGGACGGATCCGGGACATCTCGGAATGCCTGCCCCTTAACGCGATCCCAGGAATGTCGCCTTGCCCAGCGGCACGCCATTGTGGCGAAGGATGTCGTAAGCGGTGGTGAGGTGGAAGTAGAAATTGGGCATGGCCACATGCAGCAGATACTGCATGCGACCCAACGTCGTTTCGCGTCCGCCGAGTTTCAGTTCGATCACCTTGTCGTCGGAGCCGTCGATATCGGCGGCGGAGAACGTCGCCAGAAGCGCGAGCGTCTTGGCGATCCGCGCCTCGAGATCGGCAAAGCTTGCCTCATTGTCCTCGTATTTCGGCACCTCGCGGCCAGCCAGCCGCGACGGCGCGCCCTTGGCGTGGTCGGTGGCGATCTGCACCTGCCGGGTCAAAGCGAACATGTCGGGCGCAAGCCGCGCCGTCAAAAACACCTGCGGGTCGATCTTGCGGTCAAGCGCATTCTGTTCGGCAGCCGCCAGCACATTGGAAAGTGCTTTCAGCCTGGCTGAAAACACGGGCACGGATGCCTCATACATCGATATCGTCACGTCAGATCTCCTGTCCGGTCGGAACGCCGGCGCAGCGACGTAGCGCCTGCGCGCGCGATTCTTCAAGCGCCGTGGGCTCCGCGTCACCACGCCGCCGCAATCGCCATGGTAGAATTTCCGTTATCGACCGGAGATTCCCGATGAGACGCGTCCTTCTTGCAGCGACTGCCTTTCTCTCCCTTGCCATATCAGGCCAAGCGTCGCTGGCCGCCGACGACGCGCCCGAAGCACCCTATGTCGACGACCGATCGAGCGCCGAGGCGGTCATTCGCTCGCTCTACAGCGCAATCAACCGGCACGAATTCGCCCGCGCCTGGGGTTACTACGGAGACGCAAAGCCGGCTAAGGATTTTGACAGTTTCGTCAAGGGTTATGACGGGACCGACAAGGTGGAAGTCACGACCGGAGCTATTTCCGACGACGGGGCCGCCGGCAGCATCTTCTACAACGTCCCGGTCGCCATCCGTGCCACCGACAAGAGCGGCGGCGAAAAGGTCTTTGCCGGCTGCTACACGCTGCGCCAGGTCAATGCGCAGATCCAGGCCGCGCCGCCCTTCGATCCGATCCACATCGAAAAAGGCGCGCTGAAACCCTCAACGGCGGATTTCGAGGCGGCGCTGCCGCCAAGCTGCGGCGACGGCCCGCCGCCGCCGAAGAAGGATACGGCACTCGAGAAGGCCAAGAAAGCCTTCCTGGCGACCTATAGCGACCAGTGCGACAAGCAGTTCCTGGGCAATGAGCCGGAGGTGTTTTCGATCAAGTACAAGGACAAGGATGCGCAGCCCGGCGATCCCGACAAGGAAACGCGGCTGTTCCATTTCTCCTGTTCGGCGGCGGCCTACAATGAAAGTTCGGTCTACTACATGACCGACGAATTGTCTGAAGTGCGGCAATTGCAGTTCGCCGAACCCAAGATGGACATCCGCTACGAGAACAATAACAGCGACGGCAAATTGCTGGGCATGAGCATCGTCGGCTTCGAGACGACCGGTTGGGCGGTCAATTCCAACTATGACGCGGACACCCACACAATCACCACCTTCGACAAGTGGCGTGGCGTCGGCGATGCCTCCGATTCGGGAACCTATCTGTTCCGCAACGGCGATTTCTCGCTGGTCCAGTATGACGTCGATGCATCCTATGACGGCGAGGAGAACCCACAGACGGTCGTCGACTACAACACCGCGCCCTGAGCGCCGGGGCTGCCAGACAGCGCCGGTCAAGGCGCCTTCGACAGCATCCAGTTCAGCGTGCCGCGCCAGTCGACCATGCGGATCGGCGTGCCGTGCGTGCCGGTCTCGAAGCGCACGAACCGGGTCGGATAGGGATAGGCCTTCGACCTGGCGATGATGGAGCGGAAGAAGGCTTCCTGGTTCGCCACGGGAAACACCACGTCATGGCTGCCCTGGCCGAAGAAGACCGGGACATGGCGCCTGAAGGCGGGACTTGCGAGAAAACTCTCGTCCCATAGCGACCCGAGCAGCAGCAGCCCGTTGATGCGCCGGCCGGTATCGTTGCGCGCGGCAAGCTTCCAGCACAGCGCGCCACCCATCGAGCCGCAGGCGACGAAGATTTTCGCGCCCGGCGACTGTTCGGCATAATGATCGATCAAGGCCGCGACCTGTGCGGCCCCCTTGTCGCCGAAATCAGGGAAATCCGGCGAGAGATAAAGCCCGCCATTGCCGGCCATCAGGTTCTTCAGTCGGTTGAAATTGCCGCCGAACGTGAAGTCGTCGACGCCCTGCTTGCGGCTGCCGCCCTGGCCGTGCAGATAGAGCACGATGAGGCCGGCGTCTTGCGTCTTGCCGACGGCGACGTGCCTGACATCGCCGGCGTCCGTCTTCAGCATCAAATCCTGCTGCACCTTGCGCACGCCGGTGTCGGTGTACTGCGGATGCACGCGCTTTTCCGGCACTTCGTCGCGCTGGTTGATATCGCGCATCTCGCGGTAGTCGATGACGGTGTAAGCGCCGCCGTCGCCGGTCGACAATGTCGCCGGATAGGCGAAGAGATCGTCCTTGAAGGGTTTTAGTTCGAGCGCATCGGCCTGGCCGGCAAGGCAAAGAACAAAAACCGCAGCCAGAAACCAGTGGAGGGGAGAAAGAAAACGAAAAGCCATACCGCAGGCTTGCGTAATTCAGCCTGGGTTTGTCAATCCTGCAGCACGCCGCCGGCGCCTTCGAGCGCCTCGCGGGTGTCGACATCGACAGAGGCGCCCTCGCCAATCTCGACATCGACGACATCGAGCCCCTCGGCCTCAACCAGATGGCGTGCGCCGGTATCGCCTTCGAGATGAGCGATGGCCGGGAACAGCGCGCGCGGCAGGAGCACCGGGTTGCCGCGCCTGCCCTGATGCGAGGCGCGGACCACGGAATTGCCTCCGGCCTCGCGGAAGGCATCGATCAGCCGGTCAAGATCGTCAGATTCGATGCCAGGCATGTCTCCGAGGACGATCATCGCGCCGGCGGTGTCTTCGGGGAGATAGGCAATGCCAGCCTTCAGTGAGGTCGACAGGCCATCGGCGAAGTCGGGATTGTCGGCGAAAGTGACGTCGAGGCCAGGCAAAGCCGCGCGTACGCGCTCGCGCTGATGGCCGGTGACGACGATCGTGCCCGACGCCTTCGAGGCGAGCGCGCGCTCTGCGGTGCGACGCACCAGCGGCTTGCCGTCGAACAGCGCCATGAGCTTGTTCGGGCCGCCCATGCGGCTCGACCGGCCAGCCGCCAGAAGCACGATGGCGACCTTGAGCCGGCTCTTGGCCGGCAGCGGTTCGCGCGGCTGCGGCCGCGTCGGGATCTCCATCAGCAGCCCGCCGACCCCCATGCCGGCAATATCCTTCGCGGTGACGTCGAGGCCGGCAACCAGCCGGTCGAGCACCCAGTCGAAGCCGTTTTCCTTGGGACTGCGGGCGCAACCGGGCGCGCCGATGACGCGCTTGCCGCCGAGTGTACCGAGCACCAGCAGATTGCCGGGATCGACCGGCATGCCCGCGCGGACAACTGTTCCGCCCGCCCTCTCGATCGCTGCCGGCACCACATCGGCGAAGTCGCTCATCGCCGAGGCGCCGAAGATCACCACCAGGTCATTGTCGCGCGCCAGCGAGGCAGCAGCCTCCGCCACGGGCGCGATCTCGTGCGGCGTGCGGCGCTCCGCCGTCAACCTGCCGCCCGAACGCGCCAGCCGCGCTTCGGTGACGCGCAGCGTCTTGTCGAGCACACTGGGCTTGATGCCCGGCAGAACCGTCTGGATGACGCCGACGCGCACCGGCTGATAGGCGTTGACGGCAAATATCGCGCCGCCGGCGCAGATCTTCATCACGGTGTCGACCAAGGCGGAGGCGACCGCAAAGGGGATGATCTTCACCGTCGCCACCATCTGACCTTTTTCGACCGGAGCATGCTGCGCGAGCGTGGCAATGGTGATGGCGGGATCGACCGCGTTGATGGCGTCGATCATCCCAGCATCGACCGTGAAGATGCCTGATGCCTTGGCGTGGAGATTGACCCGGCCGGTGGCCGCCGGCCTCACCTCGATGCCGCTGAACCTCATGCTCTCGGCAATTCTCTGCGCCGCGGCGTCCTCGCCGAGATCATCCGAGGCCAGCACCGCCGCAACGACCTGCGAGACGCCAGCCCGCTTGAGTATGGAAACATCTTCGGCGCTCAGCCTGTGCGCCTTGCGAAAGCGCTTTTCGCCGGCGGTGGTGGCATGCGCCAGCACCGCGCCTTCGGCCTCTTCAATCGCAATCGGACCGAATTTCACGCCACTGCGCCTTTGGCATCGAGGCCGCGCGAGCGGAAGGCGTGGATGGTCTGCGCGAGAACGGCGACGGCGATCTCGGCAGGGCTGGCGGCACCGATATCCAGCCCGATCGGCGCATGGATACGGGCGATCTGGTCGGCAGTTGCGCCCAGCGCCAGCAGGCGCTCGACCCGCTTGGCGTGCGTCTTGCGGCTGCCAAGCGCGCCGACGTAGAAGCAATTGGCGTCGAGTGCCGCCTTCAACGCGAAATCGTCGATCTTCGGGTCATGGGTCACGGCGGCAAGTGCGGTGTAGCTGTCGAGCGGCTGGCGCTTCAATACATCTTCCGGCCACTCGGCATGCAGAGCGACATCGGGAAACCGGTCCGGCGTGGCAAAAGCCGTGCGCGGATCGATGATCTCGACGGGATAGCCGGCGATTTTCGCCATCGGCGCCAGCGCCTGGCTGATATGGACCGCCCCGATCACCACGAGGCGCGGCTGCGGCAGATGCGCGTTGAGAAAGAAGGTCCGCCCTTCGGCCTCGACCGAACCGGAATTGCCCGACCGAAAAGCTCTGGCGATCGCGGCTCCAAGATCGCCGGCGACCTGGTCGCCCTCACGCACGATGCGGTCGCGGCCATCACCGAGATCGGTGACGAGGATCGCCGCGCGGCGGGCGCGGCGTTCGGCATTCAAAGTTTTCAGGGCGTATGGATCCATCTGAGATCAGCCCAACCGCTCGACATACACCTTGATGCGGCCGCCGCAGGACAGGCCGACCTGCCAGGCGGTTTCGTCAGCGACGCCGAATTCCAGCATCTTGGCTTTGCCGGAGTCGATGACGTCAATCGCCTCGCTCACCACGGCGCCCTCGACGCAGCCGCCCGAGACCGAGCCGTGGAAATTGCCTTCGGCGTCAATGACCAGATGGCTGCCGACAGGCCTCGGCGCCGAACCCCAGGTCTCGACCACGGTGGCAATGGCGACATCCTTGCCATCTTTCATCCAACCTTCCGCGATGATCAGCGGATCGCGGGCCTCATCGAGATAAAGACTGTCGTTCATCGTTGCTTCTCTCAGGGTCTGTTTTTCCAGGGAGCCGGGAAAACATATGGCTATGCGGCGTGCCTCGCGCCGGCTTCCATCCATCGCCGCGGATCAACGGACTGTGCCGACTTCTTGTCCAGCGACGCGCAGAGATCGGTGAGTGCATCGAGATTGTGTACCGAGCGGAATTCATCGACATGCGGCAGCATCGCCTTGACGCCGCGGGCGCGTGCCTGAAAACCGTCGAAGCGCAGCAACGGGTTCAACCAGATCAGCCGCCCGGCAGGATTTGTGCAGCCGCTCCATCTCTTCGGAAAGGCCGGCGACATCGTCGCGCTCCAGCCCGTCGGTGATCAGAAGCACGACCGCACCCTGTCCCAGCACGCGCCGCGACCATATCAGGTTGAACTCGGCCAGGGTGTCGCCGATACGCGTGCCGCCGGACCAGTCCTTCACCGCCGCCGAACAATCGGCAAGGGCGGCATCGGGATCGCGGTGGCGCATCTGCCGGGTCAGATTGGTCAACCGCGTGCCGAAGACGAAGGTGTGGACGCGGCGGCGTTTTTCCGTCAGCGCGTGCAGGAAATGCAGGAAGATGCGCGTGTACTGGCTCATCGAACCGGAAATGTCGGCCAGCACCACCAGCGGCGGGTGGACTTCGCGGGTCGAGCGGAATTTCGGCAGGATCAATTCACCGCCGGTGCGCGCGGCCGAGCGCATCATGGCACGCGGATCGATGCGGCGGCCATGCGCATCGGCTTTGAAGCGCCTGGTCCGCACCATGTCGAAAGGCAGCCGCAGCTCGGCGATCGCCTTCTTCGCGTCCGCCATTTCGGCTGCATTCATCTGGGCAAAATCCTTGCCGCGCAACACCTCGTTGCCGGAAAAGGTGAAGCGGGCATCAACCTCGATCTCAGGGACTTCCTGAGGTGGCTGGTTGTTCTGATGGCCTTCGAACATGGCTTGGCTGACGCGGTTTTCGGCCGCGCGTGGCTTCTGCTTCTCTTTGATGTCGGGCGCCACCGGCGAAAACATCGCCAGCAGTTTCTCGATCAGTTCGCGCGATTTCCAGAACAGCCGGAAAGCCTCGTCGAAGACCGGGTGATCCTCGTGCCTGGACACCAGCACCGCATGCAGCGTCCAGTAGAAATCGTCACGCGAGCCGATGCCTGCGGCCAGCACCGCCTCGATGGCATCCTTGACCGAGGCCGGCCCGACCCGCATGCCTGCCTTGCGCAAGGTGCGGGCGAAATAGACAATGTTGTCGGCGATGCGCCCGTCCGCCGTCGCCTCTTTGGGGTAAGCACCCGGCGCCTTCATCGCGTTACTCCGCCGCCGCGAGCTCGGCCTTGACCTCGTCGAGGATGCGCCGGCCCTCGCCCGTGCCGATGCGGGCAATGTCGTCCTGGTATTTCAACAGCACGCCGATCGTGTCGGAAACGGTCTCCGGATCGAGCGCCACCTTGTCGAGTTCGGTCAGCGCGCCGGCCCAATCTATGGTCTCGGCAACGCCCGGCACCTTGAACAATTCGATCTGGCGCAGTTTCTGGATGAAGGAGACCACCTCCGCCGAAAGCCGCTGATTGGCTCGCGGCACCTTGCGGCGCACGATCTCCAATTCGCGCTCGGCATTGGGATAATCGACCCAGTGATACAGGCAGCGCCGCTTCAACGCGTCATGGATCTCGCGGGTGCGGTTGGTGGTGATGATGACGATCGGCGGCTCTTCCGCCTTGATGGTGCCGAGTTCGGGCACCGTCACCTGGTAGTCGGAGAGGATTTCGAGCAGGAAGGCTTCGAAGGCTTCGTCGGTGCGGTCGAGTTCGTCGATCAGGAAGACCGGAGCCGCCCCTGTCTTGCCGGTCAGCGCATCGAGCACCGGGCGGCGGATCAGGTATTTTTCCGAGAAGACGTTGCGCTCCATCGCGGTGCGGTCGACCTTGCCGGCAGCCTCCTCCATGCGGATCTCGATCATCTGCGCGGCATAATTCCACTCGTAGACAGCAGACGAAACGTCGAGCCCTTCATAGCACTGCAGGCGGATCAGCCGGCGGCCAAGCGCCTGCGCCAACACCTTGGCGATCTCGGTCTTGCCGACACCGGCCTCTCCCTCGAGGAACAATGGCCGGTTCATACGCAGCGACAGGAAAAGCACGGTCGCCAGCGATCGGTCCGCCACATAATCCGCGCCGGTCAGGAGATCGAGCGTCTCGTCGATCGTCCGCGGTACGGGGCGCGGTTTCAGTTCGGTCATTCTTTCTCCGTGAACGCCGCCGCTCCGCTGTCCAGGACATGGTAGCCGCGGGCGTGATAGATCAGCGGCCGCAAATTATCGCCCATGCGCAGGCCTGTCACCTTGCCAAAAAGCACACGATGCGTGGCCAGATCCTTGGTGTCGAACAGTTCGCAGTCGAATACGGCCAGCGCCCCCTTCAGCGTCGGTGCGCCGGTGGAGATCACGTCCCATTCGCCGAGCGCGAAACGCTCCTCGACCGGCAGGCCGGTCATGCCGGAAAAGCCAACCGACAGCGGCTCCTGGTGCGAGGCCAGCGTGTTCAGGGCAAACCGGCCGTTTTTCACGAACAGCTCATTCTTGGCATTTTCGCGGTTGAGACACACCAAGATGGTCGGCGGCGTGTCCGACACCGAGCAGGCAGCGATCACCGTCGTGCCGCGCTTGCCGGCCGGCCCGTCGGTCGTGACCACATGGACGTGGCCGGCAAAATGGCTCATCGCGTCGCGATAGGCCTGTGGCCCAATGTCATTCTTCTTCAGCACCGGAAATTGTCCATAGCCAGAACCCTACCGCTATATATGGCCAGACATGACATGCCACAAGCGAAGTGCTTGGCCCATATCCCCGAATTCGCGTGTTGCACCAAGGCCGGGCAGCCTTTAGGTCTTGGCGGAATTGGCGCTCGCGCTGTTATCGCGGGCTTGGGAGGAACTCTTCTCAGAATGCGACCCGGGGCAACGATATCGGCCGCGCTGGCCTGGCTATTCCTGGCCGGCGCCGCCAGCGCTCAGACGCTGACGCTCGGCGTTGCTGCTCCGTTGTCGGGACCGTCGGCCATCCTCGGCAAGCAGATCGAGGCCGGTGCTGGGCTCGCGGCGCAAGCAAACGGCGTCGAACTCAAGACCGAGGATGATGCCTGCACCGCCGATGGCGGCGCTGCCGCGGCCAGGGCTTTTGCCGCGGCCAAGGTCAGTGTCGTGGTCGGCTTCCTTTGCACCGAAGCCATCGAGGCGGCGATGCCGATCCTCAAGGACGCCAATATCCCGGTCATCACCGTCGGCGTGCGCACCGAAAGCCTCACCGACCGCCGCGCCAAGACCGGCTGGACGGTCTATCGCCTGGGGCCGCGCGGCGACGATGAGCGCAACGCCGTCGCCTCCACCCTCACCCGCCTGTGGCAGAAGGAGCTGTTCGCCATCATCGATGACGGCACCATCTATGGGCGCGAGATGGCGGAAACATTTCGCGCGGCGGCCGAGCAAGCGGCGCTGAAGCCGGTGTTCGTCGACACGTTCCGGCCGCAGCTCGACAACCAGATAGGGATGATCGGGCGGCTGAAGAAGGCCGGCGCTACGCACGTCTTTGCCGGCGGCGACGGTGACGACATCGCCATTATGGGCCGCGACGCCGCGCAGCTGCAGGCCGGCATCGTCTTTGCCGGCGGCGAAAATCTGCGCACGCCGCCCGGAGACGTGCCCTATGCGACGGGTACGCTGATGATCGCGCCGCCCGAATGGGCCGATGTCGCCGACGCAAAGGTGCTGGAAAGTTTCTCCGCGCGAAAGATCGTGCCGGACGGCTACACGCTGCCGGCCTATGCGGCGGTGGAGATAGCCAAGGCGGCATCGGCCTTGTCCCCAGGCAAGCCGCTGACCGAGGCGCTGAGCGGGCATGATTTCACCACGGCGATCGGGCCGGTCCGCTTCGATGCCAAGGGCGACCTCAGCCATAGCCCCTACCGCGTCTTCCGCTTCGACGGCACGCGCTTCGTGCCTTTGGAAAGCAATTGATGTTCCGCACCGGTCCGCGCAATCTGATCACCGACGTTGCTGGCCTGCGCGTCGGCAATTCTTCCGACGCCCGGCTGAAATCCGGCGTGACGACTATCCTTTGCGACGAACCAGCGGTGGCCGGTGTCCAGATCCTGGGCGGCGCGCCAGGCACGCGCGAGACGGACCTGCTCGAACCGCACAATTCGATCGAGGCGATCCACGCCCTGGTGCTGTCCGGCGGTTCGGCTTTCGGCCTTGATGCCGCGTCTGGCGTGCAGGCGGCACTGCGCGAGCGCGGCATCGGCTTCGAGGTGGGCGGATTTCGCGTGCCGATCGTGCCGGCGGCGATCCTGTTCGACCTGCGCAACGGTGGGAACAAGGAGTGGGGTCGTTATCCCCCATATCGCGACCTCGGTTATGAGGCAGCGCAATCCGCCGCCACCGATTTCCAGTTGGGCACGGTCGGCGCCGGCACCGGTGCGCTGACCGCCGGGCTGAAGGGCGGCCTGGGCTCCGCTTCGACGCTGCTGGACACTGGCGTCACCATCGGTGCGCTGGCCGCCGTCAATCCGACCGGATCGGTGACCGTCGGGCGCACCCGTCATTTCTGGGCGGCGCCCTTCGAAATCAGCGACGAATACGGCGGGCTCGGCTATCCCGCGCCCATGCCGGACGATGCGAAGGCGATCTTGCTGAAATACCGCGACAGGCAGGCAGACAGGCAGATGGAATCCGGCGGCAACACCACGATCGCCGTCATCGCGACGGATGCGGTTCTCACCAAGGCCGCTGCGAAACGCCTGGCAATGTCGGCGCATGACGGCTTCGTGCGCGCCATCTGGCCGACGCACACGCCGGCCGACGGCGATCTTGTGTTCGCACTGGCGACGGGAACAAGCGGCATCCGGCTCGAGGCCGATGCGGCAATCGACCTTTATGCCGCAGCCGGCGCCACCATGGCGCGCGCCATCAGCCGCGGCGTGTTTGCCGCGACGCCGGCGGACAACGACCTGTTTCCCGTCTGGTCGTCGCGTTTGGGCTGAATCGATCGATCAGACCGGATCGGATTTTTCTTCCTCGAACGTCACCGCCACGTCGGAATTCGCCGACAGCCACACCTTCTTGCCATCGACTTCTGCAACCAGGGCCAGAGGAATGTAGTGGTGATGACCTTTGTGAGCGCCCTCGCCGCTGTCGGCCTTGGTCAGCTTGATGCGCTGGCCGTCGACCTTGTCGACAGTGCCGAGATGCACGCCATCGGCGCCCACGACTTCCATATGCTCACGAATTTTGCTGGTGTCGGTCATGGTTGGTTCTCCATTGGGACTGCCGACAATAACAAATGACAAGCCGATTGGATGCATCGGCTTCGTCCTGCACGACGTTTTGATTTCGTCGTGCTAGGGATTGCAACGATCACGGCTGCGGGAGTGAAAAAGATGCGAATGCTTTTCCTGTTTGCCATCTCCCTGGCAGTACAGCTTTCAGCGTCGATCGCCGTCCAGGCCGGCGATGTCGCCGAGCTTGAAATCCTTGGCTTCAGCAAGGATGGCGGCGTGTTCGCCTTCGAGGAATACGGCGTCCAGGACGGGTCGGGCTTCCCCTATGCCAACCGCTATTACATCGACACGAGCACCGACAGCTTTCTCAAGGGCACGCCGATCAGGGTCCGGCTCGACGACGAGAACGCCAAGCTCGACGCGGCGCGCCTCCAGGCCCGGCAAAAGGGCGAGGCCATTGTCAGCCAGGCCGAGTTGAGCGCCAACCGCGGCATCACCGCCGGCTTCAACCCGGTGACCGAGCTTTCGGCCGATCCGCACCGCATGGCGGTCAATCCGCGCCCTATCTTCTCTCCGGTCGACCAACCGCTCGAGTTTCGGCTGGACGAGATCGGCATGAACAACACCGAAGGCTGCGACAGTCAGGGCGAGATCAATGGCTTCCGGCTGCTGCGCATCGAAGCGCAGGATGGCGGCACCACCAAATTGCTGCATGAGGACAAGTCTATCCCCAAAAGCCGCGGCTGCCCGAACGGCTACCGCATCGGTGCGGTCCAGACATTCTCCATGGATAGCCTCAGCGCCTATGCGGTGCTGATCGCGGTGCGCCAATATGGCTTCGAGGGTCCGGACTTCCGCTGGATCGCCGTGACCGGCCGCCTGTGACACCCTACGCCGCCACACTCAACGTGAACTACGTCCGCCGCGCCTTGCCAGGGTGGCGCGCGACGCTTTTCGGCTCGTTCTTGTGGGCCGCAACCATGGGCACGAGCGCGCTCATCAACCTGTTGCTGGATAATTGGGTGACTCCGGAGAAAATCCGCACCGTGTCGCTGCTGTTTGCGGGCGGCGGCGCGCTGGCCTTTCCGGTCGGCCTGTTCGCGGCACGGCTGGTCTCGCTCGGAAGGGGCCGGGAGGTCGCCTTCGCGGCGGCAATGGTGTGCCTTGTCGCCGCGACGATCGGGCTGACCGCCGGGTTCTATGCCTTGCAATACCGGTCCTACTATGCCGAATGGCATGCACCGGTCTTCACCCTCACCTGGGGGTTTCAGCTCGCCTTCACGATGGCGGTGGCGTCCTACCAGTTCATGGTGCTGGGCATCAGGCTCTATTTTCCGCTTGGGTTCATCGCCTTGTTTGCCGCCAGCCTCTGGTTTGCACAGCAGCGGCGTTGAGCATTTTGTCTGTCTCTGTTAGGAGGCGGGCTAACCTTGAGCGGTTCAGCGCTTGGTAGAACCGCCGACCCGCTCTAACTCCTTCTTTTTCGCAATCCCTGTGGGAAAACCGCTGCACACTTTTCCTGGAATTGCTCTAGACACATCAGGACTGACCGATGATCCCTCGCTATTCCCGGCCGGAAATGGTCGCCATCTGGTCGCCCGAAACCCGGTTTCGCATCTGGTTCGAAATCGAGGCCCATGCCTGCGACGCGTTGGCCGAACTCGGCGTCATCCCGAAGGAAGCGGCAAAGACCATCTGGGAAAAGGGCGGTGCCGCGAAATTCGACGTCGAGAAGATCGACGAGATCGAACGCGTCACCAAGCATGACGTCATCGCCTTCCTCACACATCTTGCCGAGTTCGTCGGACCGGATGCGCGTTTCATCCACCAGGGCATGACGTCTTCGGATGTCCTGGACACCTGCTTTGCCGTCCAGCTTACCCGCGCCAGCGACATTCTGCTCGCCGACATTGACGGCCTGCTTGCCGCGCTCAAGCGCCGCGCCTTCGAACACAAGGACACCGTTACCATCGGCCGCAGCCACGGCATCCATGCCGAGCCGACAACCTTCGGCATCAAGCTGGCGCAGGCCTATGCCGAATTCTCGCGCTGCCGCGAGCGGCTGGTGCACGCACGCGAAGACATCGCCACCTGCGCCATATCAGGGGCAGTCGGCACCTTCGCCAACATCGAACCCTATGTCGAGGAGCATGTCGCGGCAAAGCTAGGGCTGAAGCCGGAGCCGGTATCGACGCAAGTGATCCCGCGCGACCGCCACGCCATGTTCTTTGCCACGCTCGGCGTCATCGCCTCGTCGATGGAGCGGCTGGCGACCGAGATCCGGCACCTGCAGCGCACCGAGGTGCTGGAAGCGGAAGAGTATTTTTCGCCGGGCCAGAAAGGCTCGTCGGCAATGCCGCACAAGCGCAATCCGGTGCTGACGGAAAACCTCACCGGCCTTGCCCGCATGGTGCGCTCCATGGCGCTGCCGGCGATGGAGGATGTGGCGCTCTGGCACGAGCGCGACATCTCGCACTCCTCTGTCGAGCGCATGATCGGGCCGGACGCCACGGTGACGCTGGATTTCGCGCTGTCACGCCTGACCGGCGTCGTCGACAAGCTGGTCGTCTATCCCGAGAACATGCTGAAGAACATGAACAAGTTCCGCGGCCTGGTGCATTCGCAGCGCGTCATGCTGGCGCTGACGCAGGCCGGCCTGTCGCGCGAGGACTCCTACCGGCTGGTGCAGCGCAACGCCATGAAGGTGTGGGAGCAAGGCGCTGATTTTCTTGAGGAACTTTTGGCCGACAAGGAAGTCACCGCCGCGCTCCCCGAGGCGGAAATTCGCGAGAAATTCGACCTGGGCTACCACACCAAGCACGTCGACACGATCTTCAGGCGGGTGTTTGGGGAGGCTTGAGAACCTAAACGCGCCAAAGAAAAAGGCCCGCCTTTCCGGCGGGCCTTTTCGTATCCGAACCTGCGAGGGACAAAGCCGATCACGCCTTTCCAGGAACGGTCCTGATCACCGTGCCCCAGGGATCCTCACGGGTCGTTTCGCCGGTCACATTGTCCGAACGCATCTCGACCCAGGCGAGGCCCGAGCGCGACGGGTCGCGACGGCCGGCGCCGGCGCTCTGCCAGGCATTGGCGCCGATGTGATGATGGTAATGGCCTGACGACAGGAACACTGCCTGACCGCCATATCTAGCCACCGTGTCGAAGCCGAATTCCTGGTTCCACCAGGCTTCCGCCTCTTCCGGCCTGCCGACACGCAGATGGACATGGCCGACAATGCTGTTTTCGGGCGCGCCTTGCCAACCTGCATCGCCGGCCGGCACTACGCCGACGACAGCCGGAATGTTGAGCCGTTCGGTCGCCATGGCGATCTTGTCGCCGTTCCATTTCCAGTCCTGCGGTCGACGGTCGGCATAGATCTCGATGCCGTTGCCTTCGGGGTCGGTCAGGTAGAGCGCTTCGCTGACCAGATGGTCGGACGCACCCTCGATGGCGATCTTGTCTGATATGGCGTGGTTGATCCAGCGGCCGAGATCGGCACGGCTGGGCAGCAGGAAGGCCGTGTGGAACAGGCCGGCGCTGCGCGGATCGTCCGGTTTGGCGGAAGCATCCGGCTCAAGGACCAGCAACGGACGGCTGCCGGCGCCGAGCGTGATCGCGCCATCGGCACGGCTCAATTCCTGCAGGCCGACAACCCTGCGGTAATAGGCGGCGAGGCTTTCGGCATCGCGCGCCTTCAGCCCGACGCGGGCAACGCTCACCGGCGTGGTGGCGGCAAATGGCAGTTCGCTCATCGTAATCTCCATTGCGGCAACGCTTGATGAAGCTCCCAATGCCAGGAGCCCGGCGCCGCCGATCATTGTACGTCGTGTCAGCGCCAAAATCCCGGTCCTCCACGGCTGTTTCTCTCCCAACGACAGATCGTCGATCGCGATCGTTCACACAAGACGGCGAAAAGCGAACATGGTGTTCACCATTACGAGCAGGAACGCGTCCATCAACGGTTGCATGAGGCAATCGCGCTCGCTATCTCAGCGCCATGAAAGTCAAAGATGCAGATATCCTGATCGTTCCGGGCTACACCAATTCCGGACCCGAGCATTGGCAAACCCGCTGGCAATCGAAACTGTCGACGGCGCGTCGCGTCGAGCAGGCAGAGTGGTCGAAGCCGGTGCGCGAGGACTGGACGGCGAGCGTGGCCAAAGCGGTCAACGAGGCTGAGAAGCCGGTGGTCATCGTCGCACATTCGTTAGGGGTGGCTGCGGCCGTGCAGGCCATCCCGCAATTCGTCAAACCGGTCGCCGGCGCCTTCTTCGTGGCGCCGCCCGATGTCGCCAACCCAGGGATCAAGCCGAAGCACCTGATGACCTTCGGCCCCTACCCGCGCGAGCCGCTGCCTTTTCCGTCGATCGTGATCGCCAGCCGCAACGACCCGTTCTGTGCCTTCGATGTCGCCGAGGACATAGCCGGCGCCTGGGGTTCGCTGTTCATCGATGCCGGCGAGACCGGCCATCTCAACCAGGATTCCGGCTTCGGCCCTTGGCCCGAAGGCTCGATGACCTTTGCCAAGTTCCTGACGGATCTGTGATTCAGACCCAAAGTCGACGCACAGAGTCCCCGAAGAAACCCCCGAGCTCCAATAAACAATAATTTAAGGTGGCTCGCGATACTTCTTATACGCGGCGAACTCTGTTCACCGCGTATATGCGATATTGCTCAATAACAATTCTTCACGCTCAAACGAAGGTAAGCGCTTGCGCAAGGACGCTTCACTCGAATTTTTGAGGGGTGCTGCAGCGCTGGTCGTTTTGAATGGGCATATTTTGCGTGCTTTCGCCCCGTCGGCGGCGGGCGGAGACGGAGACAACGCCGCGCAATCCCTCAAGACAAGTCTGGCTTTCATCGCCTTCAATGGCGGCTCTGCCGTCTACCTGTTTTTCGTCCTCTCTTCCTATGTGCTTGTGAAGCGCTATTTCCAGTCCCGCGAAGCGCAAGATCTGCTGCTGGGTGCGATTAAGCGTTTGCCTCGTCTGGCGGGACCAGTGCTTGTCACGGTTCTGGCATCCTGTTTCATCTTCAAGCTCGATCTGTATTTCTTCAAGGATGCGGCTGCGGTCACCCAATCCGAGTGGCTGAGCAGATTCGGCAATGCTTCAAGGGTGCTCTCGCCGGAGACAGCGAGTTTCGCCGACGCGTTCCAGCAAGGGGCCTGGCGGACGTTTATCTACGGCGACAAATATTATGACAGCAGCCTGTGGACCATGACGGTCGAGTTCTGGGGGAGCATGTTGACTTTCGCCCTCGCCCCCATCGTCTTTTTCCTCCTGGGCCGCTGGACGCTGCTTTCCTGGTTCTGCATAGCAACAGGCGTGTTCCTGGCGCTGCAAGTCAGCTTCTTCTTTTGTGCCTTTCCGGCCAGCCTCATGCTCTATCCGCTTCTCGCCATGGGTTTGCGCCCGAATCGCTGGGTAAGAGGCGCCATGGTGATCGTTTCCCTTGCGCTGCTGGGCTATGCGGGGAGTGCTGTCGGCATATACCGGCCCTTTGCGCTGCTTGAGACCGCGGTTTCTGATGATGTCGGCCTGAGGCAAGCCTGCGTGGCCATCCCGGCAAGCATCATGTTGGTCTACGCTATGCTAAGTGTGGACGAGCCTCCAGCATGGCTCTCGAGCAAGGCGGCACGTTTCCTGGGCGACCTGTCTTTCCCGCTCTACCTCGTGCATCTCCCCGTTATCTGCTCACTGGCATCATGGGTTCTGTTGGTCAGCGGTTCCACCGCACTTGGTGCCGCCGCCGCCATGCTGGGTTCGATCCTCGCGGCGTTGCCGCTCGTGATCTTCAACAACTGGTGGGTCCAGGTGCTCGGCGCCCTGTTCAACAGGTTCAGGCGCGGCGGCCCTATCGCCGCGGCGCCTGCTGCAGCGAGCGCCTGACCGCCCGGCGCCGCGACGGCGGCTCCTCCGGTTCGGGTTCAGGCTCCGATCGAATCCTTGATATCTTTCAACAGTGTCTTTGCCCCCAATGAAATCAACGCATGCTCGGACCCGGTGGCGAGCAGGCGATAGCCCATCGAGACGACACGGCCGGCAATTGCTGGTTCGACGACGTAGATCGCGGCATGTTTTCCGGCCTTGCGGGTCCGCTCGGCCACCGAGGCCACCGTCTCCATCATGCTCTCCAGCGTCGAACTGACCGTCGCGCCATTGGTCCAGGCAATCGAGAAATCCGACGGCCCGAGGAAGATGCCGTCAATGCCGGGCGTGTCGAGAATGCCGTCGAGCGCGTCGAGCGCGGCGCGCGTCTCGACCATGGCAAAGGCCATGGTGCGCTGATTGGTGTCGCGCAGCCATTCGGCATAGTCGCCCTTGCCGTGGCGCGGAAAGGCGTAGGTGGGCCCCCACGAGCGCTCGCCGAGCGGTGGATATTTCATTGCCGCGGCGAACAGTCTTGCATCAGCCACCGAATTCACCATCGGCGCGATCACCGCCTCGGCGCCGAAATCGAGCGCGCGGCTTGCCATGTCGAAACGGCCGACGGGGATGCGCACCAGCGCCGGCTTGTTTGCGGCAAGCACGGGCATAAGACCGCGCAGCACGCTGTCCTCGTGATGACCGCCATGCTGCATGTCGAGCGTGATGGCATCGAAGCCCTGTTTGGCGAGGATCTCGACGGTCAGGGCGTCCGGCACTCCGGACCAGGCGGTGACCAGCGTTTCATCGGCGGCAAGGCGGGACTTCAGGGACATCTAATCTCTTTCCTCGTTAATGTCGGCAGTTTCAGCCGGAAACCACGGCGAAGGCAAAGAAAAACCGCCCGGCTTGGCCGGGCGGTCGATTGGTCCAGTCAGTCCTTTGCCACAGGTTCCGTCGCAAAACCGGGACATTTTTGCGAAACCTGCGTCTTCCCGGATCAGGTGTTCTTGATCTGCTCGATCGCCTGCGCCATCAGTTCGTCCATGGTGCGGCGGATCTGATGGTCAGACTGCTCGACACCAGCGGCGTCGAAATCCTTGCGGATCTTGCGGAACACGTCGTGATCGCCGGCTTCCTCGATGTCGGAAACAACGACTTCCTTGGCATAAGCATCGGCGTCGGCACCCGACTTTCCGAGCTTTTCGGCGGCCCACAGGCCGAGCGCCTTGTTGCGGCGCGCCGACGCCTTGAAACGAAGCTCTTCGTCGAATGCAAATTTGCGCTCGAAGCCTTCTTCGCGATCTTTCATGCTGCTCATGGCGTCCCTCCGGGTCAAATCCGATTCGTTGGCAAGAGATATGTGTGTTGCCAAAGCACAAACCAAAAGGTCGCGAGCCGGTCAATACGCTTCGTCATATGCTGCGCTGCGGCATTTCAGTCCCGAAAGCGGTTGATTGGACGGATTTGCCGATTGAGCAAACGGTGTGATTGGGATAGACCCGGCATTGAACCCAACCGTCGCCGCACTAATATAGGCAGACGGACAGGAACTGGTCGCTTGCCGCCTGCCCGCAAATCCAGAGAAAAAATCAGATGAAAAATCGCCGCCGCATTTATGAAGGCAAGGCCAAGATCCTCTATGAGGGCCCGGAGCCGGGTACGCTCATCCAGTTCTTCAAGGATGATGCGACCGCTTTCAACAAGAAGAAACACGAGGTCGTCGACGGCAAGGGCGTGCTCAACAACCGCATTTCCGAGCACATCTTCAACCACTTGAACCGCATGGGCATCCCGACCCACTTCATCCGCAGGCTCAACATGCGCGAGCAGCTGATCAAGGAAGTCGAGATCATTCCGCTCGAAGTGGTGGTGCGAAACGTCGCCGCCGGCTCGCTGTCCAAGCGCCTCGGCATCGAGGAAGGCACCGTCCTGCCGCGCTCGATCATCGAATTCTACTACAAGGCCGACGCGCTCGACGATCCGATGGTGTCGGAAGAGCACATCACCGCCTTCGGCTGGGCAAGTCCGCAGGAAATCGACGACGTGATGGCGCTCGCCATCCGCGTCAACGATTTCCTCTCCGGCCTGTTCATGGGCGTCGGCATCCAGCTCGTCGACTTCAAGATCGAATGCGGCCGCCTGTTCGAGGGCGACATGATGCGCATCGTCGTCGCCGACGAGATTTCGCCGGACTCTTGCCGCCTGTGGGACGTGGCGACGCAAGACAAGCTCGACAAGGACCGTTTCCGCCGCGACATGGGGGGCCTCGTCGAGGCCTACCAGGAAGTCGCCCGCCGCCTCGGCATCATGAACGAGAACGAGCCGCCGCGCCCGACCGGCCCGGTGCTTGTCGCTTCGACCGACGTCGTCAAAGGCAAGCCGCACTGATAGCGGCTTGCGATCCGATACTTAGAACAGGAGCATGTCCAGAGTGATCAAGGCCCGCATTACCGTCACCCTCAAGAACGGCGTCCTCGACCCGCAAGGCAAGGCGATCGAACACGCACTGTCCGGTCTGGGCTTCGGCGGCGTCGGCGCGGTGCGGCAGGGCAAGGTGTTCGACGTCGAACTGGCGGAAAGCGACAAGGCCAAGGCCGAGGCCGATCTGAAAGCCATGTGCGACAAGCTGCTGGCGAATACGGTGATCGAGAACTATAGTGTGGCCATAACCTGAGGTTGTGCCGGAGCCACTATGCCGGAAGTTACGAATGAGCTGATGTTCGAGCTTCTGAAGTGCGTTCATCACGAGATTGCTGAGCTTCGTCAGGATGTTTCTGAAACGAAACGGGAATTGAATGTGATGCGGGGTCACATGGTGGCGACGCAAAGCGATATCCACAACATCTACGGAATTCTCGCCCGTCAGGATGATCGGCTCGAACGTATTGACCGCCGTCTCGACCTGCGCGAACTTGCCGAAGCTCAAAGGCCTTTTGAACCAAAATGAAATCAGCCGTCGTCCTCCTGCCTGGCCTCAATCGCGACCGCGACATGATCGCGGCACTGACCAAGATTTCAGGAAAACCGCCGGTTACCGTCTGGCAGACCGACACTGAAATCCCTGACGTCGACCTGATCGCCATCCCAGGCGGCTTCTCCTTCGGCGACTATCTGCGCTGCGGCGCGATCGCAGCGCGCATGCCGGTCATGCGGGCCGTCGCCGAAAAGGCCGCCAAGGGCGTCGCAGTCGTCGGCGTCTGCAACGGCTTTCAGATCCTGGTCGAGGCCGGCCTGCTGCCGGGGGCGCTCATGCGCAACACCTCGCTGAAATTCGTCTGCCGGCAGGTCAAGCTCGAGGTCACCAACGCCAACACCATGTTCACCCGCCGTTACCAGCCGGGCCAGATCATCCGCTCGCCGGTGGCGCATCATGACGGCAATTACTTCGCCGATGCCGAAACCCTTGCCCGCCTCGAAGGCGAAGGCCAGGTGGTGTTCCGCTATGCCGAGGGCACCAATCCCAATGGCTCGATCAACGACATTGCCGGCATCATCAGCGAACAAGGCAATGTGCTCGGCCTGATGCCGCATCCGGAAAACCTGATCGAGGCCGCCCATGGCGGCAGCGACGGCCGGGCGCTGTTCGAAGGCGCGCTCGGTATCGCCGCTTGACGATCTCAGCCGCGAATGCGGCAAGCTTTACACGGACATCGAGTCCATTGCTCTGGGGAGAGAGACGGTCATGAAACTCTATTCGCGGCCGTTGTCGCCCTATTCGTCGATCGTGCGGGCTCTGGCCTATATCAAGGACGTGCCCCTCAAGATCATCGCGCCGCCGCCGGGTTTTCCAATCCCCGAAGCGTTTCGCGCCATTTCGCCGATGAACCGGATTCCGGTGCTGATCACCGGCTCGGGTGAAACCATCGTCGAATCGGTTGTCATCGCCGAATATCTCGAGGAACGGTTTCCGGAACCGGCGCTGCTGCCGCCCGATTCCAAGGACCGCGCGCTGGTACGCATGTTCGCCCGCATCACAGATCTCGACGTACTGACGCCGATGATGAAGCTATTCGAGCTGCATTTCGTGCCGAAGCGCAACAATGCCGAGATCGACGCCCAATTCGCCCGCCTGCATCACGGGCTGGCGGCGATCGAGGCACGCATGGCGCAGGGCCCCTTCGCGCTGGGCAACGACATCAGCTTTGCCGACGCCTGGCTGACGCCGACCCGTTTCATCTTCAACAATTTCCGCGCCATGACCGGTCGCCACGACCTGCTCGACGCCTATCCCAAATTCGATGCCTATCAGCAGATCGCCTCGCAGCATCCGGCCTTGTCGCGGGTCTGGGGCGAGATGACCGACGGCCTGAAGATCTCTCTGACCGAACTCGAGATGGGTGCCGCTTGATCAAGAGCAAGACGATCGTTCTCGTCGCAGCCGCAGGCTTTGCCCTGGCGTCATGCCAATCGACCCCGAAGAGCACGCCGGCGCCCTCAGGCAAAAGTGCGGCACTGCTGGCCATGGAACAAGTGGCAATCGCGGCCCACAAATGCTGGATCGCCAGCAAGGACCCGGCCTTCAAGCAATATCAGATGGCCAATGAACTGAACTCGTTCAGCGGCACGCCGCGTTTCCTTTTGGTGCCGGCCAAGCATTATGGCGGCAAGCCGTTGCTGGTTGTGCAAGCGCAAGGCAATTCGAGCCGCGTCGACGTGTTCGGACCGCTGATGAACGACCCGCTCGGCGCACGCATCGGCTCGGACATTGCCCGCTGGCAGACGGGCAATCCGGCCTGCGCCGCCACCGCCTGAGCATGGGCCGCTTCCTGCAGGTGACGGGTCTGGCCATTGGTCTGGTCGGCCTCGTCCTGCAGTTCTGCATCAGCATCCCAGCGTCGATGGAAGCCGGCCGCAGCCTGCTCGGCTCGATCGTCTTCCTGTTCAGCTTCTTCACCATCCTGACCAACATTGGCGCTGTGCTGGTGTACACATCCCTGCTGTCATCCACCGGCTATGCCTGGCTGCCGGCTTTCGCCGGGCCGCGGATGCGTGCGGGTGTTGCGGTTTCGATCACCGTCGTCTTCATCGTCTATGCCACGGTTCTGGCACGGCTCTGGCAGCCGCAAGGCCTGTTCCTGCTCTGTGATGTGCTGCTGCACTATGTGACGCCAGTCCTGTTCGTGCTGTGGTGGCTGGTAGCAGGGGCCGACGGCAGAACGAGATGGAGCGACATTTCCTGGTGGATGCTCTACCCCATCGCCTATCTTGCCTATGCGCTGGTACGGGCACCGATCGCGGGTGAAGTGCCCTACCCTTTCCTCGATGTCGCCAAGAACGGCGCCGCCAGCGTAGCCATTGCGGCATTGGCCATCACCGCGCTGTTCCTGGTGATCTCTATCATTGCCGCTTTTATCGATCGCGGCATCGGCCATCGCGAGGCCAAAAGGGTCCGTTGAGATTGGCCTCTATTCCCAAAAGCGCCTGATGCCCTCACGATGGGCATCACAGCGAGAGATGCCGATATCCTTGAGCTGATCGTCGGTCATCTCCAGCAAAGCCAGCCGGCCGCGCCGGCGCTCCAGCAAATGGCCGATCCATCGTGCCAGCGAGCTGACCAGACGCACCAGACGGCCGACAAAGCCTCGCTGGCCGGCCGGACGCAGCGCCTCGCCTGGAACCGCGGCTCTGGAATGGCGGATTGTCGCGATTGTATCCATTTTCTTTCTGCCAAGACTCTCAATTGCACCCATTTTGGTGCGCGATTGATATGTATTGACTCATATTTCGGTGCAATATAGAAAATTGTCACCATGACAAATTGGCTTCCAGATCTGACCGGCGGCGCCGGACCGCTCTACCAACGCCTTGCGGACTCCGTTGAAGCGGGCATCGACCAGGGCGTGATCGGCGCTGGGACAAAACTGCCACCGCAGCGCGACCTCGCCTATGACATCGGCACCACGGTTGGCACGGTCGGCCGAGCCTACCAATTGCTGCGTGAGCGCGGGCTGGTGAGCGGCGAAGTCGGGCGTGGAACCTATGTGCTTGGCCGGCGCGCCGACGGCGTGAAACCGGAGACACCCGACGTCAGCGTGGAAGGCACGCGCTATGTCGATGCGCCCCAGGACAAGCTGCGTTTCGACAGCACGGCGGCGCCCGATGTCGGCCAGGGCGCTATCGTCGCCGAAGTCCTGTCGCGCACCGCGCAGGATCATCCCCATGAAATCTCGAGCTATACGCGCGATTTTCCTGCCCGCTGGTACGAAGCCGGCGCCCGCTGGCTGTCGAGAAACACCTTCCGCCCGGCCGCCGACAGCATCGTTCCGACGCTTGGTACCCATGCCGCGGTGATGGCGGCGATCGCCGCACTCACCACGCCGGGCGACTATGTCGCCTTCGAACACCTCACCTATTCGCAGATCTCGCGTAGCGCCGGACTGATCGGCCGGCGAACGGCGTTGGTGGCGTCGGATGACGAAGGCCTCGACCCGGCCGATTTCGAGCGCGTCTGCGCGCAAAAGCACCCGAGGATGATCTTCCTGATGCCGACGGCGCAGAATCCGACCCTGACGACACTGTCCGCCGGGCGCCGCGAGGCGATCGCGCGTGTCGCGCGCGAATACAACGTCATCCTGATCGAGGATGATCTTTACGGCCACCTGACCGACGATCCGACACCGTTGCTCGCTGAATATGCCCCGGAGAGAACGATCGTCGCCGGCGGCCTGTCGAAATCGGTGGCGGCCGGAATCCGCGGCGGCTGGCTCTCCTGTCCTCCCGCCTATCGCCACCGGATCCGCATCGCCCACAAGATGATCACTGGCGGCATGCCCTTCCTGCTGGCGGAGGTGAACACAAGGCTGGTGCTTTCCGGTCAGGCCGGCGATATCCGCAAGCGCAGCATCGCCGAAATCAGCGCCCGCATCGCGATCGTGCGCGAGACCTTGGCCGGCTTCGCGTTCAAGTCACACGACAAGGTGCCCTTTGTCTGGCTGACTTTGCCCGACCCATGGCTTTCCGGCACCTTCAAGAATGCCTGTCTCGAACATGGCGTGCTGATAGACGACGAGGACGAGTTCAAGGCCGGCCGCTCCGAACAGGTCTTTCATGGCGTCCGCTTCGGTACTTCGCAGCCGAAACAGCGGGGCGATGTCGCCGACGGCGTCGCCGTCATCCGCCGTCTCCTCGACGAAGGCCGCGCCGGCTACGACAGCTTCTCCTGAACCTCGAGCGCCTTGGGCGCCTGGGAATACCACCCATTCGGACTGCCCTGTGGCTTTGTCGAGTTTTCGTGCGTTTTTCGCTCGTCGACGGGTGTATCGGCTGCAAAGCTTGCGATAAGAGGGGACTCAAAATCCCCGCTCCATGGACATAAATCACCGCCCATGACCATTTCCAATTCCGTGCCGATCACCCCAGAGCTCATTGCCGCGCATGGGCTGAAGCCCGACGAATATCAGCGCATCCTGGACCTCGTCGGACGCGAGCCGAGCTTTACCGAGCTCGGCATCTTCTCGGCAATGTGGAACGAGCACTGCTCCTATAAATCCTCCAAGAAGTGGCTGCGCACGCTGCCCACGACAGGACCGCAGGTCATCCAGGGGCCGGGCGAGAATGCCGGCGTGGTCGACATTGGGGACGGCGACTGCGTCGTCTTCAAGATGGAGAGCCACAACCACCCCTCCTTCATCGAGCCCTATCAAGGCGCGGCGACCGGCGTCGGCGGCATTTTGCGCGACGTCTTCACCATGGGCGCACGACCGATCGCGGCGATGAACGCGCTGCGCTTCGGCGCGCCTGACCACCCCAAGACCAGGCATCTCGTCGCCGGCGTGGTTTCGGGCGTCGGCGGCTACGGTAATTCCTTCGGCGTGCCGACAGTCGGCGGCGAGGTCAATTTCGACGCCCGCTACAACGGCAACATCCTGGTCAACGCTTTTGCCGCGGGCCTCGCCAAGACCAATGCCATCTTCCTGTCGGAAGCCAAGGGCGTCGGGCTGCCGGTCGTCTATCTCGGCGCCAAGACCGGCCGCGATGGCGTCGGCGGCGCCACCATGGCGTCGGCCGAGTTCGACGACAAGATCGACGAGAAGCGCCCGACCGTGCAGGTCGGCGACCCCTTCACCGAAAAGTGCCTGCTCGAGGCCTGCCTCGAGCTGATGGCCTCGGGCGCCGTCATCGCCATCCAGGACATGGGTGCGGCCGGCCTCACCTGTTCGGCGGTCGAGATGGGCGCCAAGGGCGACCTCGGCATCGAGCTCGATCTCGACAAGGTGCCGGTGCGCGAGGAGCGCATGAGCGCCTACGAGATGATGCTGTCGGAAAGCCAGGAGCGCATGCTGATGGTGCTGCGCCCCGAGAAGGAAAAGGAAGCCGAGGCGATCTTCCACAAATGGGGCCTCGACTTCGCCATTGTCGGCAAGACCACCGACGATCTGCGCTTCCGCGTGCTGCACCAGGGCAACCAGGTCGCCGATCTGCCGATCAAGGATCTCGGCGACAAGGCGCCGGAATATGACCGCCCCTGGATCGAGCCGAAGAAGCCGGCGCCGCTCGCCGCCAACGACATTCCGCAGGCCGATGTTGCCGATGCGCTGCTGAAGCTGCTCGGCGGACCGGACCTGTCGTCGCGCCGCTGGGTCTGGGAGCAGTACGACACGCTGATCCAGGGCAATTCGCTGCAGCTTCCCGGTGGCGATGCCGGCGTGGTGCGGGTGGAAGGCCATGAGACCAAGGCGCTCGCCTTCTCGTCGGACGTGACGCCGCGCTATTGCGAAGCCGATCCCTATGAAGGCGGCAAGCAGGCCGTGGCCGAGTGCTGGCGCAACCTGACAGCCACCGGCGCACTGCCGCTGGCGGCGACCGACAACCTCAATTTCGGCAATCCGGAAAGGCCCGAAATCATGGGCCAGCTGGTCGGCGCGGTGAAAGGCATCGGCGACGCCTGCCGCGCGCTCGGCTTCCCGATCGTGTCGGGCAATGTCTCGCTCTACAACGAGACCAACGGCCAGGGCATCCTGCCGACACCGACCATCGGCGGAGTCGGGCTGATCGCTGACTGGTCGAAGATGGTGCGCATCGGCTTTGCGGCTGAGGGCCAGATGATCCTGCTGGTCGGCGCGCCAGCCTCCTGGGGCACGCATCTTGGTCAGTCCGTCTATTTCAGAGACATCCATGGCCGCACCGACGGTCCGCCGCCGCCGGTCGACCTCGCGCATGAGAAGCGCGTCGGCGACCATGTGCGCACGCTGATCGCCTCCGGCATCGTCACTGCGGCGCATGACGTTTCCGATGGCGGCATCGCCGTGGCGCTGGCCGAAATGGCGATGGCGTCGGGCATCGGCGCGACTGTTCCCGGCCTTGTCGGCACCGATCCGATCCCCGTGTGGTTCGGCGAGGATCAGGGCCGCTATCTGCTGACGCTGTCGATCGACCCGCATGGCGAGGAATGGGACGCCATCCGCAAACAGCAGGGCGAACTCGGCATCTTCGCGCCGTGGATCGGCTCGACCGGAGGCGATGCGCTGAAGCTCGGCGATGCCAGGGCAATCCCGGTCAGCGATTTGAAGGCTGCCCATGAAGGCTGGTTCCCGCGCTTCATGGACCAGGCCAGTTGAGCACACTGGCTGCCCGGGCGCTGCTTGCAGTCGTTTTCTGGCCGTCGCTGTTCTTCTTCTGGTTCCTCGGGCCGTTCGTCTTTTTCCTGTTGTCGACAACCTCGAGCGAGGTTTGCCCGCGGCTGGAAACGCGCGCCGAGTTCCTTGACGCGGCCAACGGCACGCTGCCTATGCTGGTGCTGCAGAACCTCATCTATGCGGTTCCGATCGTCTGTCTGGTGTTCTGGAACCGGCTTCTGCCGGACCCGGCACGAACAAACCGGATCGTCACCTGCATCAAGCTTTTCGCCGTCGCGGCCGTTCTGGGCGCCTTGTGGGAATATGGCTCGTCGTTTGTCTGCGACGGCTATGGCCAACCGTTCTTCTCGCCCGTCTGGCAGATCACCGGCTACCTGCCGATCGCCAATCTTGCGGTCAACATCCCCCTCTATATCCTGGTTTTCAGTCTTGGCCGCACCTTCTCGATGCGCGAAGACGACCCAGCGGCCGATGCGGTCGATCCGGAGGAGAATGCGTCCTAGGCGACAATCGCGCCGGCGGCGGATGGAACGGCTTCAATCGCGGCCGGAAAGGCTTTAGGTTTACCCCGACTCTCATCGCAAGGGCGGCCACATTGCCGCCCGCCCGAAATAGGAATTCTGCAATGGCAATGGATGCCCACGACATCGAAAAACTGATCAAGGACGGCATTCCGGACGCCAAGGTGACGATCCGCGACCTCGCCGGCGACGGCGACCACTATGCGGCTGAAGTCGTCGCCGAGAGCTTTCGGGGAAAAAGCCGCGTCCAGCAGCACCAGATGGTCTATGATGCGCTGAAGGGCAATATGGGCGGCGTGCTGCACGCACTTGCGCTGCAGACCAGCGTTCCCGACTGAGGCCGTTCCGGCCAACACCCGCTTGGCCCAAACCCGCCCATCCTTTGCGCCATTTCGGCCATGGCGCGGCTAATGTCTTGTTTCGGGCAACCTATGGGTTTATTTGAAAGACATGCTTCGAGCCTGACTCCCACAGGCGTGAAAGGATATTCCATGAGCGGTATGAACGACTACATCGACAATGAAGTGAAGGGCAACGACGTCGTGCTTTTCATGAAGGGCACGCCCGGTTTTCCGCAGTGCGGTTTTTCCGGACAGGTCGTCCAGATCCTCGACTATATAGGCGCCGACTACAAAGGCGTGAATGTCCTGGATTCGGCTGAACTGCGCCAGGGCATCAAGGACTATTCCAACTGGCCGACGATCCCCCAGCTCTACGTCAAGGGCGAATTCGTCGGCGGCTGCGATATTGTCCGCGAGATGTTCCAGGCCGGCGAGTTGCAGACCTTCCTGGTCGAAAAGGGCGTCAGCGTCAAAGGCGCCGCCTGATTTTGGGCATGTCGTAACGACTGCATTGAACACCGGGGCAGCCCCACCTCGGCAATCTTTATGTCCCGGTATCGGGACCAAGACGAGCCAATGCGCCGGCCCGCCGGCGCGTTTTCGTTTGAGAGATCGGACTTGCCGTGGACCAGCAATCAACAGCGCCGCAATCGGCAAGCAAACTGCCTATTCCGCGCTGGGAGTTCATTGCGCTGTGCGCGGCGCTGATGGCGCTGAATTCGCTGGCCATCGACATCATGCTGCCGGCGCTGCAGCAGATCGGCGCCTCGCTCGGCGTCGAGAATGAAAACCACCGGCAATATGTGGTCACCGCCTACATTCTGGGTTTTGGTGGCGGCCAGTTGTTCTTCGGGCCGATCTCCGACCGGTTCGGCCGCCGCTCGCCGCTCGTCGCCGGGCTGATCATCTATGTGGCGGCAGCCGCCGCCGCCGCCATCGCGCCAAGCTTTGAAACGCTGTTGATGTGCCGCGCCGTGCAAGGCATCGGCGCGGCGGCCACGCGCGTCATCGCGGTCTCGATCGTGCGCGATACGTTCGAAGGCCGGCGCATGGCGGAGGTGATGTCGCTGATCTTCATGGTGTTCATGGCCATACCGGTCATTGCGCCGGGCATCGGCCAGTTCATCATGCTGTTCGCGACCTGGCACTATATCTTCGTCACCATGGCCGTCGGCGCGCTGATCGTGTCGGCATGGTCGCTGCTGCGCCTGCCTGAAACGCTGCGGCCCGAATATCGCCGGCAACTGACGGTTTCCTCCGTCCTCGGCGGATTCCGCATCGTGCTCACCAACCGCATCGCGCTCTGCTACGCCTTTGCCAGCACTTTCATCTTCGCCGCCATGTTCGGCTTCATCGCCTCGGCGCAGCAGATCTATGTCGGCATCTTCAACGTCGGCGAGATGTTCCCGGTCATCTTCGCCGGGGTCGCCGGCGTGCTCGCCTTCTCCAATTTCCTGAACTCGCGGCTTGTCGGCCGCATCGGCATGCGCCGGCTGTCGCAGAGCGCGCTGCTTTTGTTTCTGGTCATCAGCCTGGCCTGGCTGGTGGTTTCGCTGGAAATCAAGATGCCGCTCTGGCTGTTCATCACCTTCTTTGCCAGCGCCATGCTTCCCTTCGGTGCGCTTGGCGCCAATTTCAACGCATTGGCGATGGAGCCGCTCGGCCAACTGGCCGGCACGGCATCGTCCATACTGGGTTTCATGCAGACGTTTCTCGGCGGCATTCTCGGCACGCTGATCGGCCAGGCTTTCAACGGCACGGTGACGCCGCTTGCCGCCGGATTCTGCAGCGTCTCGGTCGCGGCGCTGCTGATGATCCTCATCGCTGAGCGCGGCAAGATGTTCCAGCCGCACAATCCACCCATTTCAGGGCATGTCACCGACCTGCATTAGACCACGTGCGTCAGGATGCACCTACAAGTGCCGCCGTGAATCGAGGCGCAAGCGTGCGCCCGGCGATTGCACCGCCCATACTGTCCGAAAAGGGCAATGGCAGCGCATCGTCGAGCGCCTTGAGTATGGATGCCACGAAGGCCCGGCTGAGTTGCGGATTGGTCCCCAGATCCGAATAGGTGGCGCGAGGCTTGCCGATCAGCGTGCCGTTGCGGCGCAGCGAGAACTGCAGCGTCAGCGACATGCCCGCGGTTCCCGCTGGCGGCATCCAGCAGGCATAGATAGCCTCCGACATCTCCTTGAGGGTGTCGACCGGATCGGTGCTGTGGCAGGGGCGCTCTTGCGCGATTGCCGTGTTGGCGCTTGCAAACAAGACGGCAGCGAGAGCCGCCGCGAAAATTGCGAACCGAGGTTTCATCCGAGGGCCTGCGCGAAAGCACCAACTCTTCGGCCGCGCACGGTCAAGCGCCGGCCTCTGGAAGTGATCCTACCCAGCCCACAGCTCTCGGCGCAACTCCTGCCAGCTTTCAGGATCGGGGGCGACCAGCAGGCCGCCGCCGACATGCGACGGCAGATAGGCTGTGCCGTCGAAGCGCGCGGCATGGCCGCCGGCCTCCGCATGGATCAGCACGCCGGCCAGATGATCCCATGGCATCAGCTTGTTGTAGACGACGAAATGGCCATGGCCGCTCGCCAGCAAGCGGTATTCGTGGGCGGCGCAGCGGTAGTTGAACTGCGACAGCGTCTTGGTCTGGTTGCAGGCCAGCCGCGTGCGGTCGGGCTCGGCCATGTACTGCCAGGAAACCGCGCCGGTCATCTGCGCGATCGGCGCGCTCGCCGCAACCCACACTGTCTCCAGCGTACCATGCGCATGGCGGATATGACTGCCCGCACCCTTGGCGCCGATCAGCCAGTCCTTGCCGACCGGATCATGGATGATGCCGGCGACCGTCTCGCCCTTGACCACGACGCCGAGCATGACGCCGAACAGCGGCACGCCGGAGGCGAAATTGAAGGTGCCGTCGACCGGGTCGATGACGAAGGCCAGATCGGCGTCGCCCAGGCCATCGAGCAGCGTCGGGTCGTCGGAACAGGCTTCCTCGCCGACAACCATGGCCGAGGGATAACGCTGGCGCAGCCTGGCGGTGATCAGCCGCTCGGCGTTGACGTCCGCTTCCGTCACCAGATCGGCGGCTGAGGTCTTCTGCCTGACGTCGCCATCGCCCAGCCGGCGGAAGCGGGGCATGACTTCGGTGTCGGCGGCCTCGGCCAGCAGGTTGGCCAGCCAGTCGATCGCGTTGTCGTCAAATGTCATCGGATGCGTCTTGTCCTGTGATGAGGGTCTGGTTCAGGGCGGCGAAATCGAACAGTTTCCTGTCGAGGAGATGCGACGGCCTGGTGTTGGACAGGGCGCGGATCATGGTGTCCTTGCGGCCGGGCATGCGCTTTTCGATATCCTCCAGCATCGCCTTCATGGCGTTGCGCTGGAGACCTTCCTGGCTGCCGCAGAGGTCGCAAGGAATGATCGGGAACCGCATCGCCGCGGCGAATTTTTCGAGGTCGATCTCGGCGCAATAGCTCAGCGGCCGCAGCACCATGACGTCGCCTTCGTCGTTGAGCAGCTTTGGCGGCATGGCGGCGAGACGGCCACCATGGAACAAGTTCATGAAAAAGGTTTCGAGAATGTCCTCGCGATGATGGCCGAGCACCAGTGCCGAGCACCCCTCCTCGCGCGCGATGCGGTAGAGATGGCCGCGCCGCAGCCGTGAACAGAGCGAGCAATAGGTGCTGCCTTGCGGCAGCTTGTCGGTGACCACCGAATAGGTGTCCTGGTACTCGATGCGGTGGGCAATTCCGTTGGCGTTGAGATAGTCGGGCAGGATGTGCTTGGGGAAATTCGGCTGGCCCTGATCGAGATTGCAGGCCAGCAATTCGACCGGCAGCAGCCCGCGCCATTTGAGGTCGAGCAGCAAGGCAAGCAGGCCGTAGGAATCCTTGCCGCCCGACAGCGCGACCAGCCAGCGCTGTCCCGGCTCCACCATCGCGAAATCCTCGATCGCCTGGCGGGTCAGCCGCAGCAGCCGCTTGCGCAATTTGTTGAACTCGACCGAGGATGGCACATCGGCGAACAGCGGGTGGGAGCCGCCTTCGGCGGTCGGCTCAAGCGTCTCGATGTCTGGCAGCATGTTCATGGCGCGGCGGCCCCGGAATGTAATGTCCGCCCGGATTAGCGCATTGGCCGGAAAATCGAAACGGCAAAGCGGATGCGCCAAACAAAAAGGCCGCCTCGAGGGCGGCCTTTTCGGTATCGCTAAAAAGCGTTCGCTTAGCGCGAATAGAATTCGACGACCAGGTTCGGCTCCATCTGGACCGCGAACGGAACGTCCGCCAGGCCAGGGATGCGCGAGAAGGTCGCGACCATCTTGTTGTGGTCGGCTTCGATGTAGTCCGGCACGTCGCGCTCGGCGAGGCCGACCGATTCCAGGACGATGACCAACTGCTTCGACTTTTCGCGCACTTCGACGACGTCGCCCGGCTTGCAGCGGTACGAGCCGATGTTGACGCGCTTGCCGTTGACGTTGACGTGGCCGTGGTTGACGAACTGACGGGCCGCGAAAATGGTCGGCACGAACTTGGCGCGGTAGACGACCGCGTCGAGACGCGATTCGAGCAGGCCGATCAGGTTCTCCGAGGTGTCGCCCTTGCGGCGGTCGGCCTCTTCATAGACCTTGCGGAACTGCTTTTCCGAAACGTCGCCATAGTGACCCTTCAGCTTCTGCTTGGCGCGCAGCTGCAGGCCGAAGTCGGAAAGCTTGCCCTTGCGGCGCTGGCCGTGCTGGCCGGGGCCGTATTCACGCTTGTTGACCGGGGACTTCGGGCGGCCCCAGATATTTTCGCCGAGACGACGGTCGATCTTGTATTTCGCGGATTCGCGCTTGCTCATCGCATTCCCTTTTCAAAACAACACACCCGGCACCTCATGGTCCGGGTGAAGGAAACGCGCCCTCCTCTGGCCTCCGTTTTCGAGACCTGACAGGGCTTTCCCACGCAACGCGGCGGAAAACCCACGGGACACGTCAGTTCAAACAAAACCAGAAACCAAGGCAACCGGTCTTGCGCATACAAAACAAACACCGGACATCGCTGCCCGGCGTTGGCGGCTGGTTAAACCGAGATTTAACCGGTGTCAAGCTTGTGAGTGGCGCGGCGCAACGCAACCCTATAGCGTTCCCGGCGTTGAGCGATGCCGGATGTGGCGGGAGGTTTGCGCCAACGGCACCAGGAAGGGATCTGGAGCTAGAGGAGTCCAATCAGCATGAAGAAGTTCTTCCTTACCTTGGCCGGTGCCGCGGTATTGGCCGGATCGATGGCGGTTGCGCCGGAACCGGCCATGGCGCGCCATTGGCACGGCCATAAACAGGTCTGCCGCATCATCGTGAAGAAAAGGGTGGTGTGGCGGCATGGCCACCGCAGGGTGATCGTCGAGCGGATACGGCGCTGCCATCGCTGGTAAGGCAAAACATCCGCCTACGGACTTTGCACTAGAAACAAGGCCCGCGGTTCCGCTGCGGGCCTTGTTTGCTTGGGTCGGCGTTTCACGAACGACACTCAGTCTTTCGACTTCTTTTCAGGCAGCCCTTTACGCTTGGTCTCGGCGAATTCCTCAAGCTGCTTTTCGCTCATGGATTCGTACATTCCTTTGGAAGCGCCTTTGAGCTCGCTCTTTTTCGTCTCGCCGCGCTTGGCGGAGAGTGCGGCGCCGGCGGCTTTCTGCTGGGCTTTCGAGGTGGCTGGCATGGCGGTTCTCCTTTGCTATCAGGCAGGGAAAACGCCGCTCTTCGAGGGCGGTTCCAGTGCCTTTGGCCCCGGTTCTCGTCCGATCGCCGCCGGTCAGGCAGCCAGCTTTGGCGAATTCGTCGGCGGCCTTCCCGTGTCCGAAACCCTAGTGTAGGACGGCCGCATGAAGTCTCTTACAGACCCCTCACAAGCGCTCTCCACCGGCCTGGCGAAAATCCGCACCGAATTCCACGTGCCGGATGGATTTCCGGCTGACGTGATGGCCACGGCGGAGGCGGCGGCCAGACGCGTGCCGAACCAGCATGCCGATCGAACGGACATGCCCTTCGTTACGCTCGATCCGGCGGCCTCCACCGATCTTGACCAGGCGTTCTGGATCGAGGCAAGCGGCGGCGATCTTCTCTTGTATTATGCCATTGCCGACGTTGCATGGTTCGTCGAGGACGGCGACGCGCTGGATCGCGAAGCCTGGACGCGAGGCGAGACGCTGTACCTGCCGGACGGCAAGGCCGGGCTCTATCCGCCGGCAATTGCCGAGGGCGCGGCGAGCCTGTTGCCGGACGGACCACGTCCAGCCGTGATCTTCACCGTTCGGGTCGCTAAGGATGGCGCGGTAAAGTTGGACGGCGCGGAGCGGGCAATCATCCAAAGCCGCGCGAAGCTCGCCTATGACAGCGTAAAGGCCTCCGACGTTCCGGCCGACTTCGCCGAAATGGCGCGGCGCATGGCGGCAAACGAAGAGCGTCGCGGCGCGTCGCGCGTCGACCCGCCCGAGCAGGAGGTGGAAAGGCTTGCCGATGGCAGCTTCCGGCTTTCGTTCAGACCGATCCTGCAATCCGAACAAGACAACGCCGCGCTTTCACTGGCCGCCAATATGGCGATCGCCGACGCCATGTTCGCGCACAAGACCGGCTTGTTCCGTGTGATGTCTGGGCCGGATGCTTCCAAGGTGCAGAGACTGCGCAACGCGGCACGGGCGCTCGGTCTGTCCTGGCCGGCCTCAACCAGCCTGCGCGACTACCAGCACACACTCGATCCGGCTGATCCGAAACAGGCGGCGTTGATGCTGGAAATCCGCCGCGCGGGCAATGGCGCGTCCTACCAGCCCTACCAGGACGGTGTCGTTCCCTGGCATGAGGCGATGGCTGCGACCTATGCCCATGCAACCGCGCCACTCAGGCGATTGGCCGATCGCTATGTCGTGCGCTGCGCGCTGGCTATCGCCAACGGCCAGCCCGTGCCGCAGGCTGTCACCGATGCGTTCGCCGGACTGCCGAAGGTGATGGGACGTGGGGATGCCCGCGCTTCGCAAATCAACCATGCGGCCATCGACCTTGCCGAGGCGGTGATGCTCAGGGGACGCGAAGGGGAAACGTTCAAGGCCGTCGTCACCGACTTCGTCGACCATGGCGTGCGCGTTCAGCTTGCCGACATGCCTGTCGTTGCCACCGTAAAGGCCTCCGGTCTCAGGCAGGGCGACGGCGTGACGCTAAAGCTGGCCTCGGCCGATCCGGATCAACGCAGCATCGTCTTCGAACCCGTTTGAGCGACTGGCGCTCCGCCGCTTGGGTCTTGATTTTATGCATGTCGTTTTCCCAAAACCGAGGTCACTTTTGGGCGACATGCATTACCTCACGGACAGTCCAAAGCCCTGCATCAGCCGGCCGACGGCAAAGTCCGCCTTGCCTGACGTAAAGACGGCGATGTCGGGTTCGCCTTGCGGCAGCGCCCCGTCGACGGGCGGCAAGAGCGAAAGGGCACGCCTTGCGATCGCTTCGGCCGGATCGATCCAGTCGACCGGCCATGGCGCGGTCTTGCGCATGCGGTTGACCAGGAACGGATAGTGCGTGCAGGCCAGCACGACAATGTCGGTCCTGAGCCCCTCATGTTCCATGAAACAGGGCGCGATCTCGGCGCGCACGGCTTCCTCGTCGACAAAGCCCTCGCGCATATAGACTTCGGCAAGGCCCGCCAGCCTGTCGCTGCCAACCAGGCGGACATGGCATTTCTGCGCCCATTTGCTGATCAGGTCGCGCGTGTATTGCCGCTTCACCGTACCCGGCGTCGCCAGCACGGAGACCAGACCGGAGCGGGTGCGCTCCGCCGCCGGCTTGACCGCCGGCACGGTGCCGACGAAGGGATGGCCGGGAAACCTCTCGCGCAGCGCATCGATCACCAGCGTCGAGGCGGTGTTGCAGGCGATGACGGAAATCGCAGGCGCAAACTGGTCGAGCAATTTGGCGAAGAGTTCGAGTATGTGGGTGCGCAGTGCCGGCTCTTCCCAGGCGCCGAAAGGAAAGGCCGCGTCGTCCGCGACATAGACGAAGCGCCGGTCCGGCATCAGCACGCGCGCCTCGCGCAGCACGGTCAGCCCGCCGACGCCGGAATCGAACATCAGGATCGGCTGGTCAGTCATTGTCGGTTCCCTTGCCACCCAGCGGCGGCGCGTCCTCATCGTCACCCATAGGCTTGTGCGCCTGGCGATCTGCCTCTGCCTTGCCGGCGCGCGCGGCGGCCGGAAGCCGCCTTGGATCATCGCCCGGCGAGCCGTCGCCGCGCGGCATTGCCGGCGAAAATCTGTCAAGCGAGGAGATGATGCCGCGCAGCACCTTCAACTCCGGCTCGGCAAAGCCGGCGCGCGTCAGCACGGCGCGCAGATTGTCGACCATCTTGGGCTTCTTCGGCGCCGGCCGGAAATAGCCGCGCGCTTCCAATGCGCCTTCGAGATAGGCAAAAAGGCCGTGCAGTTCTTCCTTGCTGGCCGGCTTCATCTGCGGCCCGGTGAAATTGGTCTTGGTCTCGTCCTCGAGGCCGGACTTCATCCACTCATAAGACATCAGCAGCGCGGCCTGTGCGATGTTGAGCGAGGAGAAATCGGGATCGACGGGAAAGGTGACGATCTCGTCGGCGAGCCCGACCTCGTCATTGTAGAGACCGAAGCGCTCGCGGCCGAACAGGATGCCGGTGCGCTGCCCCATGCCATGGCGGGCGCGCAGCACCCTGCCCGCTTCCACCGGCCCGCGCACGGCCTTGAAGCCGTCGCGCTGCCTGGCGGTTGTGGCGAAAACGAAATTCAGGTCGGCAAGCGCCGAGGCCAGATCGTCGAACACCTTCACGGCGTCGATGACATGGTCGGCACGGCTGGCGGCGGCGCGCGCCTTCTCGCTCGGCCAGCCGTCTCGCGGATTGACCAGACGCAGTTCCGACAGGCCGAAATTGGCCATGGCGCGCGCGACCATGCCGATGTTCTCGCCGAGCTGCGGCTCGACGAGGATGATCGCCGGACCGCCGGGGCCACGCTGAAAGTCTGTTCCGGTCATGTGTTCCAGATAATTGCGCTACGAGGTCACCGCGTCCTGCCATATCGATACGGCTTTTTGAAGAGTTGTCGGTGACCTGGCGACAAATAGCCTTGTCTCGCCACCCCTGTGTTTGCGCGAGAAATCCAAATTCGCTCCATCGGCGGGCTCGAGCAAATGGTCACGCGCCCGTACAAGCAGACCAGCCATGTGCTCCTTCTTCTCAAGAGATGGTGGAGATGTGGGCATCGCGGCACTCTGGCGACGACAAGCTATCCAACCCTATACTCCCTGATGGCCCAACCTTACTCTTCTTATCGGCAACATCTTCCGGTTACAGAAATAACCTATTAGCTATATGTATATTTAAATACAGCGATGCGCCTGTCGCTGTGACATAATCTTAGGAAATTGCAATATCAAAACCGCTTGGGGTCAAGCTGTATCGGAGAATGCATTTTGAAGACGGAGCGTGTCTTGCACGCTCCTGTCATTTATCTATGCCCCAAGCGTTTCGACACGGGTTTTCAATGGCCGACACGGGTGTTGGCCAAACGTCAGGAGGGGCAAATGAACGTCTTACGATTTTTCCTTTCAATCGCTGTGTTGCTTCTGGCATCAGTCTTCCTGATTGCTCCGGCTTCCGCGCAAGCGACACGCACCTGGGTTTCCGGCGTCGGCAACGATGCCGATCCATGCAGCCGAACGGCACCTTGCAAGACGTTTGCCGGCGCCATCTCGAAGACGGCGACGGCCGGCGAGATCAACTGTCTGGACCCGGGCGGATTTGGCGCGGTCACCATCACCAAATCCATCACCATCGACTGCAGAACGACTGAAGGCGGTGTGCTTTCGGCGCTCGTGAACGGCATCATCATAAACACGCCTGTCGGCTCCGTCGTGCATCTTCGCGGTCTCGACATAGACGGCGCGGGCACCGGACTCGACGGCGTGCGGATGACCGGCCAAGGTCAACTGCATATCGAGGACTGCAACATCGAGCGGGTGACCAGCAATGGCGTCGAATTTCTTCCCAACGGTGCCAGCGAACTCTACATGATCAATACGCGGATAGCCGAGGCGGCCGGTGGCGCCATTCTCATCAAAACGACTGGCGCCATTGGCATCAATGCCATCCTGTCCAGGGTGGAACTGACCAACAGCGCCAATGGCATTCTTGTCGACGGCACCGGCAACACCTCTGCCATGAATATGGCACTGACCGACAGCCTGGTCAGCGGCAACACCGGCAACGGAGTGGCGGTCAAGTCCGTCGCCGCGGCATCGTCGGTACGCGCGACGATCGTCAACACCACGATCAGTTCCAATGCCGGCGTCGGCGTCAACGCCAACGGCGCCGCCGCCAGCGGCGCCGGCAGCGCCATCGCCTTTCTCGGCGCCTCGACGGTGTTTGGCAATGTCACCGGGGTCAGCAACACCGGCAGCGGCGCCGTCCAGTCGTTCAAGAACAACATGATCTCCGGCAACGTGGTCGACGGCACACCGATCACGGCCTTCCCCGGCCCTGGCGGCACGCCGCTGCAATAAGCGCGCCTGCCGCCTGCGTGCGGCAGCATGAAAAAAAGGCGATGCCGCCTGCCTCTCGATGGGCGGTGCGGCATCGATTTTGTTCACGATTGCAGGATCGGTTCACCGTTCGCGGAAACGCCGAACCGCTCCGTCCCCTTGTTTTGCGGCAATTTCGAACGAAAAGCCGCTTCACACTTTTCCTGGAATTGCGCCAGCAGCGGCCTGCTTCCGCATTGCCCCGGTTTGCGCCGCCCGGATCGCTTTGCTATAGGCGAAGTCCCTATCCTGGCGGGGCCGACCCGCCATCCCCCAACTGTTGAACGAGGCATTCTTTCCATGGCGAAGATCAAGGTGGCGAACCCGGTCGTCGAACTCGACGGCGACGAGATGACCCGCATCATCTGGCAGTTCATCAAGGACAAGCTGATCCACCCTTATCTCGACCTCAAGCTCGAATATTACGATCTCGGCATCGAGCATCGCGACGCCACCAACGACCAGGTGACCATCGATTCGGCCAACGCCATCAAGAAATACGGCGTCGGCGTGAAATGCGCGACGATCACCCCCGACGAACAGCGCGTCGAGGAGTTCAAGCTGAAGAAGATGTGGAAGTCGCCGAACGGCACCATCCGCAACATCCTCGGCGGCACCATCTTCCGCGAGCCGATCATCATGAAGAACGTGCCGCGCCTGGTGCCGGGCTGGACCAAGCCGATCATCGTCGGCCGCCACGCCTTCGGCGACCAGTACCGCGCCACCGATTTCCGCTTCCCCGGCAAGGGCAAGCTGACGATCAAGTTCGTCGGCGAGGACGGAAAGGTGATCGAACATGACGTGTTCGACGCGCCCGGCGCCGGCGTCGCCATGGCCATGTACAATCTCGACGAGTCGATCCGCGAATTCGCCCGCGCCTCGCTGAATTACGGCCTGCTGCGCAACTATCCGGTCTATCTGTCGACCAAGAACACCATCCTCAAGGCCTATGACGGCCGCTTCAAGGACATTTTCCAGGAAGTCTACGAGGCTGAATTCGAGGCCGAGTTCAAGGCGAAGAAGCTGTGGTACGAGCACCGCCTGATCGACGACATGGTGGCCTCGAGCCTGAAATGGTCGGGCGGCTATGTCTGGGCCTGCAAGAACTACGACGGCGACGTGCAGTCCGACACGGTGGCGCAGGGCTTTGGCTCGCTCGGCCTGATGACCTCGGTGCTGATGACGCCCGACGGCAAGACGGTGGAAGCCGAAGCCGCGCACGGCACCGTCACCCGCCACTACCGCCAGCACCAGAAGGGCGAGGAAACCTCGACCAATTCGATCGCCTCGATCTTCGCCTGGACGCGCGGGCTGGCGCACCGCGCCAAGCTCGACGACAATGCCGAGCTGAAGCGTTTCGCCGAGACGCTGGAAAAGGTCTGCATCCAGACCGTGGAGTCCGGCTTCATGACCAAGGACCTGTCGCTCTTGATCGGCCCCGACCAGCCCTGGCTCTCGACCACCGGCTTCCTCGACAAGATCGACGAGAACTTGCAGAAGGCGATGGCCTAAGAACCCAGCTTTACACATGCCGAAGGCTCCGAAAGGAGCCTTCGCCTTTTTTGGGCCAGCGAAAGCGAAGGGCTGACAGCATGACCAAGCCGATCCTCTATGGCGCGGACTACAGCGTCTATGTGCGCATCGCGCGGATGGCGCTGGAGGAGAAGGGCATCGACTACGAACTCGTGCCGCTCGACATCTTCGCCGCCGAGGGCATCCCGGCCTGGTATCTCGAACATCACCCGTTCGGCCGCATCCCGGCTTTCGAGCATGACGGTTTTCGCCTTTTCGAGACGAATGCGATTACCCGCTATGTCGATGAGGCTTTCGACGGTCCGGCGCTGCAGCCCGCCGATACGCGTGGCCGCGCCAGGATGGGCCAGATGACGGGCATGCTCGACGCTTATGGCTACCGCGCCATGGTCTGGGACGTTGCCGTCGAGCGGCTCGAAAAGCCAGAGCCGGATGAGACCCTGATCGCTAGCGGCCTGAGCCAGGCCCAAACGGTCCTCAGGGTACTCACCTCACTCAAGGCTCCCGGACCTTGGCTGCTCGGCGATCACGTGACACTGGCCGACCTGCATGCCGCGCCGATCATCGCGTATTTCCTCAAGGTTGCCGACGGGCAGAAGCTGCTGGCCGAGTTTCCCGAGATTCAGGCCTGGTGGGACCGCATCGCGGCCAGACAAGCCTTTGCCATGACCGAAAAGGCCGATTGAGAGCCAAGGCGGCGCTAAAACCCTATCTCGGGCCGGGTCACCATCAGCCAGAGAATGGCAAGCACGGCGGCGAAAGCCGGCAAGCCGCAAGCAAACCAGATGCGAAACAGGCGTTTCTCTTCGGCGGGCAGGGGCGCGTTTTCGATGGCGGCCTGCCGCGCCAGGTTGCGGATCCGGATCTGAATCCAGACGACCGGCAGCCAGAACAGGCCGGTGACGACATAAAGCAGCAAGGACAGAACGATCCAGCCTTCGTTGAGCGGCCAGCCCAGTGCCTGAGCCAGCAGCACGCCCGTGATCGGCTGCACGATGACGGCGGTCGCCGTAAAAATCGTGTCGGCGATGACGACCGTGCCCGCGACATGGGCGACGAGGTCGGCGCGTCCGCTGCGTTGCGCCATTAGCATGAAGAAGGCGATGCCGGCGCCAGTGCCGAACAGAACCGTGGCGCCGATAACATGCGCCCAGCGCAATATGTCGGCCCAGAGGCTCATCGCTCGTCGAGCACCGCGAGCGCCACCAGCACTAGGCAAAGCGCCGGGATCGTCTTGACCAGCGGTCCCAGTGGATCGAGCCATAGGCCGGGGACAAGGAGCGTCGCGCCCGCCAGATAGGACAGCGTGATCGCAATCATCGCCAGCAGCGCGTGCCGGGCCAGGGATCGAACCACGACAGCCGCGCCAACCAGGATATCCGCAGCACTTCCGACGAGAACCAAGATGTGAGCGAGGCTCGCCGAGACGCCGTGCGAAACAAGGATATCCGCCGCTGCCTCTTGCCGGATCAGACCGACGACACCCGAAACAAGCCAGAACAAGGACAGGCAAGCGAAGATGACAGGCTTTGCCAGCCAGAGGCGGCCGAACCATCGTTCCTGGACATTGGCGGACATATCGGCCAGCGTTGCTTCCAGCGGCTGAAGCGGACGGCCGGAAATTCGGTTCCAAGCCGCTGCGTCGCCCGTGACGCCGCGCGCCACGGCAGCAAGGGCTGCGCTGCGCAGCGGGGACCGCCAGCCGAGAATGCCAAGCATATCGGCAACCGCGCCCGCAAGCCGGCCGAGAATGGCAGGCATCGGCACCACTCTTGCGGGCTGCAGGCCAAGCCACGCACGCAAGGCGGTCAAGACCTCGGCGAGCGGTCTGGCATTGGCTTCAACGAGATCGACGGCAAGTCGGGGCGGCAGCGATCCGGCGACCGCCCGTGACACCGCTTCGGCAACGTCGGTGACCGCCACGGTCTGGATCGGCTGGCGCGTCATGACGGCCGGAACAAAACCCGGAAATGTCGCAAGGGCACGCAGAAGTGCCGTTCCGCCATAGGCGGCGGGCGCGATCACCAGGCCCGGCCGCAGGATGGTCCACGCCAGCGAGGAGCTTGCGACGGCCTGGTCGCCTTGCGCCTTGGTGCTGAAGAAAGGATTTGCCGAAGCGAGATCGGCGCCGATCGCGGAGATCTGCGCAAAGCGGTGAACACCGGCCTGTTCGCAGGCAGCAACGAGTGCCACCACCGAGCCCCGATGAACAGCGTCGAGGCGGTCGCGCGGGCCGTCCTGCAAGGCGCCCGCCGCATTGACCACCGCGTCCATGCCCGCAACCACCGGCAGCCAGTCTTCGGCGGCAAGCAGTTTCGACATGTCCGCCGCGATCCAGCGAACCGCGGGCCGACGCCGCCCGGCATCCTGAACATCGCGGCCGAGACCGGTCACATGATGACCGTCGCGAAGCAAACGGCCAATGACGGCGTCCCCGATCAACCCATAGCCACCGAGGACGAGAACATTCATGTCATGGCTTTCAGGCGGCTTCGAGCGCCGCCTTCACAGCCGCGATCGCATCATTGGCCTTCGAGGCATCCGGGCCGCCGGCCTGGGCCATGTCGGGCCGCCCGCCACCGCCCTGCCCGCCCAAGGCGGCGGAGGCGACGCGCACCAGGTCGACGGCGCTGAAGCGGCCGACGAGGTCGTCGGTAACGGCGACGACGACGCTTGCCTTGTTGTCCTCGCCGGCACCGACAAAGACGACGACGCCGGAGCCGAGCGAGGTCTTGCCGGCATCGGCCAGCGGCTTCAGATCCTTCGGCGAGACGCCGGAGACCGCCTTGCCGAGGAAGCCAACGCCCGCGACCGTCTCGTTCTCCGAGGGTGCACCCGCCGCGGCGCCGCCGCCCAGCGCCAGTTTCTTGCGCGCTTCGGTCAGGTCCTTCTCGAGCTTCTTGCGCTCTTCGAGCAAAGCCTCGACGCGGGCCGGCACGTCGGCGGGCGAGATTTTCAGCACGGCTGCCGCCGCCTTCAGACGCCGATCCTGCTCGTCGAGATGTTTTCTGGCCGCCTCGCCGGTCAGCGCCTCAATACGGCGCACGCCGGCGGCGACCGCGCTGTCGGAGACGACGCGGACCAGGCCGATATCGCCGGTCGCCCTGACATGCGTGCCGCCGCAGAGTTCGACCGAATAGGGCCGGTTGGCCTTGGCGCCGTGCAGGCCCGTGCCCATCGACACGACGCGTACCTCGTCGCCATACTTCTCGCCGAACAGCGCCATGGCGCCTTCCGCAATCGCGTCGTCGACCGACATCAGGCGCGTGGTCACCGGGCCGTTCTGCACGACGATTTCGTTGGCCATGCGCTCGACCTCTTCGAGTTCCTCGGCCGAGATCGGCTTGTTGTGCGAGATGTCGAAGCGCAGACGCTCGGGCGCGACCAGCGAGCCCTTCTGCGCGACATGAGTGCCCAGCACCTCGCGCAGCGCCTCGTGGATCAGGTGCGTGGCGGAGTGGTTCGCCCGCAGCCTGGTGCGGCGCGCATGGTCGACTTTGAGCTCGACGGCGGCGCCGGTCCTGACCGTGCCGCTCGCCACCTTGCCCAGATGCACGAACAGCCCGTCGGCCTTCTTCTGCGTGTCCGCGATCTCGATCGAGAACTCTTCGCCGGAGATGATGCCGGTGTCGCCCATCTGGCCGCCGGACTCGCCATAGAAAGGCGTCTGGTTGACGACCACCGCAACGGCATCGCCCTTTCCGGCGCTGTCGACGGTCTTGCCGTCCTTGACCAGCGCCTGGATCAGGCCTTCCGCCTGCTCGGTCTCGTAACCGAGGAATTCGGTGGCGCCGGTCTGTTCGCGCACGGAGAACCACACCGTCTCAGTGGCGGCCTCGCCAGACCCGGTCCAATGCTTGCGCGCCTCGGCCTTCTGCTGCTCCATCGCATTGGTGAAGCCGGCAAGATCGACCGAGATGTTGCGCTGGCGCAGCGCGTCCTGCGTCAGGTCAAGCGGGAAACCGTAGGTGTCATAAAGCTTGAAAGCCGTCTCGCCATCCAACATGTCGCCGGCATGCAGCGTTTCCGTCGCCTCGGAGAGCAGGCCGAGGCCGCGCACCAGCGTCTTGCGGAAGCGCGTCTCCTCGAGCTTCAGCGTCTCGGTGATCAGCTGTTCGCCGCGCAGCAGCTCGGGATAGGCCTGGCCCATCTCGCGCACCAGAGCCGGCACCAGCTTCCACATCAGCGGTTCGTTCGCGCCGAGCAGCTGCGCGTGGCGCATGGCGCGGCGCATGATGCGGCGCAGCACATAGCCGCGGCCTTCGTTCGAAGGCAGCACGCCGTCGGCGACCAGGAAGGACGACGAGCGCAAATGATCGGCAATGACGCGGTAGGAGGCCACCGTTTCCGCATCAGGCGCGCGCCCGAGCGCGGAGGACGCCGCATCGATCAAATGCCGGAACAGGTCGGTTTCGAAAACGCTTTCCACGCCCTGCAGGATGGAGGCCATGCGCTCCAGCCCCATGCCGGTGTCGATCGACGGGCGCGGCAGGTCGATGCGCTCCTCCTTCGTCACCTGTTCATATTGCATGAACACCAGGTTCCAGAATTCGAGGAAGCGATCACCATCCTCTTCGGGGCTGCCGGGAGGACCGCCCCAGATGTGCTCGCCGCGATCGATGAAGATTTCCGAGCACGGCCCGCAGGGACCGGTGTCGCCCATCGCCCAGAAATTATCCGAGGTCGCGATGCGGATGATGCGATCATCCGAGAAGCCGGCGATCTTCTTCCAGAAGCCGGCCGCCTCATCGTCGGTGTGATAGACAGTGACCAGCAGCTTGTCCTTCTTCAGCCCGAACTCCTTGGTGATCAGGTTCCAGGCAAGCTCGATGGCACGCTCCTTGAAGTAATCGCCGAAGGAGAAATTGCCGAGCATTTCGAAGAAGGTCAGGTGGCGCGCGGTGTAGCCGACATTGTCGAGGTCGTTGTGCTTGCCGCCGGCGCGAACGCTCTTCTGGGCGGTGGTGGCGCGCGAATAGGACCGCTTCTCCAGACCGGTGAAGACGTTCTTGAACTGCACCATGCCGGCATTGGTGAACATCAATGTCGGATCGTTGCGCGGCACGAGCGGGCTCGAGGCCACGACCTCGTGGCCCTCCTTGCGGAAATAGTCGAGAAAGGTCGACCGGATCTCGTTCACGCCACTCATGACTGCTGCCTTTTCGCGAAAACCGCCGGCGCGGCCGGCGGAAACTGGTGTCTGCTTTCCAGAAATAGACTTGGCCTTTTAGCGGGCACGCTCCAGCCTGTCCAGAAACACGGAACTGGGCCAATCCTGGGAGTCTATTGGCCCCAAAAACGAAAACCGCCGGCGCGAAGGCCGGCGGTTTTGGACGCGGTACTAAAGAACTCGATTACTTAAGCATCAGGTCATAGGCCGACTTTATGGCCGAACTCTGTCCGTTGCCCTACATCGCGCCGGCTTCGTCCTCAAAACCGTCGTCGCCGCCTTCAGACCCGCCATTTTCGAGGAACTTTTCGGCGATCAGCCCGGCATTCTGCCTGAGCGCCAGTTCGATCTCGCGTGCCGTATCGGGATTGTCGCGCAGGAACAGTTTTGCATTTTCGCGGCCCTGGCCGAGGCGTTGCGAATTGTAGGAGAACCAGGCGCCGGACTTCTCGACCACGCCGGCCTTGACGCCGAGATCAACCAGCTCGCCGGTCTTGGACACGCCCTCGCCATACATGATGTCGAACTCTACCACCTTGAAGGGCGGCGCCAGCTTGTTCTTGACCACCTTGACGCGGGTCTGGTTGCCGACGACCTCGTCGCGGTCCTTGACCGAGCCGATGCGTCGAATGTCGAGGCGCACCGACGCGTAGAATTTCAGCGCGTTGCCGCCGGTCGTGGTCTCGGGCGAACCGAACATGACGCCGATCTTCATGCGGATCTGATTGATGAAGATGACCATGGTGTTGGATCGCGAGATCGAGGCGGTCAGCTTGCGCAGCGCCTGGCTCATCAGGCGGGCCTGCAGGCCGGGCAGCGAATCGCCCATCTCGCCCTCGATTTCGGCGCGCGGCGTCAGTGCCGCAACCGAATCGACCACCAGCACGTCGATGGCGCCGGAACGCACCAGCGTGTCGCAGATCTCCAGCGCCTGCTCGCCGGTGTCGGGCTGCGAGATCAGCAGGTTTTCAAGATCGACGCCGAGCTTGCGGGCATAGACCGGGTCGAGCGCGTGTTCGGCGTCGACGAAGGCGCAGATGCCGCCCTTCTTCTGGGCTTCGGCCACCGTGTGCAGCGCCAGCGTCGTCTTGCCCGAGCTTTCCGGCCCGTAGATCTCGATGATGCGGCCGCGCGGCAGGCCACCGACGCCGAGCGCGATGTCGAGGCCGAGCGAGCCGGTCGGCACCGTTTCGATCTCGACGACCTGCTCGTTCGCGCCGAGCCGCATGATCGAGCCCTTGCCGAAAGCCCGCTCGATTTGCGACAGCGCCGCATCCAGAGCCTTTGATTTGTCCACTGCCTTATCCTCTACAAGCCGCAAAGAATTCTGAGCCATGATACATCACCCCTTGGTCGTCAATGAAGGCCGGACAATCCGTAATCCCTGCCATTTTGTACCTTTTTTGTTCTCGTTTGGCAAGAGGGATCAAATATCTGAAAAACAAGTCATATCCGGATTTGTTCTTTTTTCGTACCAAGAGATCGAACAGGAACGCGCCCCACATTGGGCCAGACTGTTCGATTGTATCGATCCGCCGAATCGCCATCTTGCTGGCGAAGGTCTGCGGCGCAGTCTAGCGCTTGTGCAGTCGCAATAACAAAGGGCATATCGCCAGCATGGTGAAATCCATAGAGATACTGGCCGTGGGCGGCGCCCATATCGACCGGCGTGGCCAGGTGTCCGGCGCCTACGTGCCGGCCGCGTCCAATCCCGGCACGATGCGCGAGGATGTCGGCGGCGGCGTGTTCAACGCGCTGCGCAGCACGGTGCGGCGCGGCGTATCGGGCTCGCTGATGTCGATGCGCGGCGGCGATGCCGGGGCCGACACCATTTCGCGAGCCATCGCCGAGGCAGGCATCGCAGACCTGTCGGCGGTCTTCCTCGACCGCACGACGCCGAGCTATACGGCGCTGATCGATCGCGAGGGCGAGTTGATCGTCGGCTTCGCCGACATGGCGCTGTACGATCTGGCGTTTCCCAAGCAGATGAGGCGCTCCAAGGTCCGCGAGGCGATCGCAGCCGCCGATGCCATACTGTGCGATGCCAATCTGCCGTCTTCGGCACTGGAGCGGCTGGTTTCGCTTGCCGCCGGCAAGCCGGTCTATGCCATTGCCATTTCGCCGGCCAAGGTCGTGCGGCTGATACCGGTGCTCGGCGCGCTGGCACTGGTCTTCATGAACCGGCGCGAGGCCGTCGCGCTGGCCGGCGTCAATGCAAATGCCGCCGAGCGAGACGTCGTCGACGGTTTGCGATGCAGCGGCCTTGCCAGCGGCGTCGTGACGGCAGGCAGCGCGCCGGTGCTGGGTTTCGACGAGACAGGCGCTTTTTCGATCCAACCGCCTGCCCCCAGAAAAGTCGCCGACGTCACCGGCGCCGGCGACGCGCTGGCGGGTGCGACGGTGGCAGCCTTGCTGCGCGGCCTGCCGCTGCGCCAGGCCTTGCGCGAAGGCGTCGCGGCGGCGACGCTGGCCATCGAAAGCGCCGACGCCATCCCTGATTTTACCGCGGCAAGCTTCGCGGAAGCGCTGGCACTTGTGCCGGACGCGCAGGAAGTGGCATGAGACCGGCAAATTCATAGTGCCGCTGTATTGCCGGCATGCGCCGCACCGCGAGTTGGAGATCCAGATGAGCCCCGAAACCGCCCGCCCCTTCATCGACATCCACGCACCGGTGGCGCAAGCCCTGGCCGCCGGGCGCCCGGTTGTGGCGCTGGAAAGCACCATCATCACCCATGGCATGCCCTACCCCGACAATGGCGCCATGGCGGCCAATGTCGAGAAGATCATCAGCGACGGCGGCGCCATACCGGCGACGATCGCCGTGGTTGGCGGCCGCATCAAGATCGGCCTGTCCGACGGCGAGCGCGAATCGCTGGCCATGACCGGTGACGCCATGAAGCTGTCGCGCGCCGACCTCGGCTTTGCCGTCGCGCAAGGGCGCACGGGTGGCACGACAGTCGCCGCCACCATGATCGCGGCTGAAATGGTCGGGATAAAAGTGTTCGCCACCGGCGGCATTGGCGGCGTGCACAAGGGCGCCGAGAAGAGCTTCGACATCTCCGCCGATCTCGACGAATTGGCGCGCACGCCGGTCATCGTCGTCTCGGCCGGCGCCAAGGCGATCCTCGACATCGAAAAGACGCTGGAAGTGCTGGAGACGCGAGGCGTGCCTGTCGTCGGCCATGGCTGCGAGACCATGCCCGCCTTCTGGTCGCGGCAGTCGCCGTTCCGCGCCCCGCTGACCCTTTATAAGCCCGAAGAGATCGCGCATTTCTTCCGGACGCGGCAGGCACTGGGCTTGGGTGGCGGCATGTTGATCGCCAATCCGGTGCCGGAAAACCACGAAATCCCTGCTGAAGAGATGGCGGGCTATATCGACGCCGCGCAAAAGGCGGCCGAGGCGCTCAACGTGACCGGCAAGGCGGTGACGCCGTTCCTGCTGGGAAAAATCCTGGAGTTGACCGGCGGCCGCAGCCTCAAGACTAATATCGCGCTGGTCGAAAACAATGCGCGGCTGGCTGCCGAGATCGCCAAGGCGCTGTAGTTCACTTGCCTGCGCGCCGCCCTGCCTCATAGGCGCGGCGCGCCCACACCGTCATCTCGTCGGGATCGTCAAAGGCGCTGTCGGGAATGCTCCAATAGGGCATGGCGACCAGCTTGCCGTGGCGCTTGCCGGTATAGGCCCATTGCTTGCAGCCCTCGGCTTCGAAATCGGGCGCGCTTTGCTCGTCGGCCTTGAGCAGCAACTCGCCGCGCAGCACGATGGCGATGATGACGCCGTCGAAATAGATGCCCTTGCCGCCGAACAACCTGCGGATGCTGACCGGGCCCAGCCCTGAGAACAGTTCGGCGATGCGTTCATTGTCCATGCCGCGATCATGTCACCGGCATTTGACATTGTCATCGCGCAACCAGAACCATGCTGACAGGTTAAGACCATTCCATCGGAGTTTTTGTCATGCCGCTTCTGCTCAAGGGGTCCTGCCGCTGCAACGCGGTGCGTTTCGAGGTGGAGAGCCACACGCCCGTACCGTTCATGCTGTGCTACTGCTCGATCTGCCGCAAGCAGCAGGGCGGCGGCGGGTTCGCCATCAATCTCGGCGCCGCCTATGAGACGCTGAACATCAGGGGCAAGAGGAGCCTTGGCGTATACCGTGCCGAGATCGAGGACGACGAGCATCCGCATTGCGAGGTCTCGACGGGCGAGCGCAATTTCTGCCGCAAATGCGGGTCGGCGCTCTGGCTTTACGACCCGACCTGGCCGGAGTTGGTGCACCCCTTCGCCTCGGCAATCGACAGCGACCTGCCGAAGCCGCCGCAAAAGGTGCATCTGATGCTGAAATACAAGGCGAACTGGGTCGAGCCCGATATCGGCAAGGGCGACAAGACGTTCGATGTCTACCCCGAGGAATCGATCGCCGACTGGCACAAGCGGATGGGGATGTGGGTCGATTAGAGGGAAGGACAAAACCCTATTGTGCTTTGATCATTTTTGACAGCCCGCGAACAGCAGACGCCAGGAAGGCAATGGTTACAGAGCCGAAGAGTATGATCATATCACCCCTATGCACCTCAAGCGCACAAAGTCCGAATAAAATTGCAACAACCATGCCGGATAAATGGCACGCTATATACAATAGCTTTATCTTTTTTGGTATTCCCTTGCCGAATACATAAAAATCGAGCGACGTCCGTATCTGATAGTCGCTCAAATTCACCTGCAGAAGCAGGTTATTTTTCACGTACCAGTAAACCCGGTAGTAAGCGAAATAGGAAAACAAAATAATGAGAACTGACGCGAGAACCAAAGGAGGGAGATGGCTATTCATCGCGGGACCCCGAAACCATCAAACACTGGACGGCGGGAATTTATGACGACAGCGCTCTATTTAGCGTAAATCACGACGCGCGCTTTTGATTTATCCAGCTATACCAGATTCTGATCGTACTTCAGGCCGAAGCGCGTGCTTCCGCCAATGCCTTCAGATCGGCCGGCTTCAGTTCGACGGATTCGCCGCAGCCGCAGGCCGAACTCTGGTTCGGGTTGCGGAAGGTGAAGCCGGTGCGCAACGTCGTCTGCTCGAAATCCATCTCGGTGCCGAACAGGAAAAGCGCGGCCTCCGGCGCGACATAGACGTGGGCGCCGTCGCGCTCGATGTGGTCGTCCTTGGTGTTGGGCTCGGTCACCAGGTCGACCGTATATTCCATGCCGGCGCAGCCGCCCTTCTTGATGCCGAGGCGGATGCCGTGCGCGTTGTCACGGGTAGCCACGATCTCGCGCACCCGGTCTGCGGCCTTTTCGGTCATCGTGATGACGGCGAAGCGTCCCATTCTCTTTCCTTCTCCATTCCATGCAGGTTAAAGGCCTGCCGAATGATTCCTCACCTAAAATGGTGAAGTTTTACCCCTGGCGCAAGTGTACCAGGCTCGACGCTAGTACCACCCCACCGCCACCTGCGCTTCTTCCGACATACGGTCGGGCGACCAGGGCGGGTCGAAGGTCATGTTGACCTCGACGCCGGACACGCCTTCGACGGCGCCGACGGCATTTTCGACCCAGCCCGGCATTTCACCGGCCACCGGGCAACCCGGCGCGGTCAGCGTCATGTCGATCTTGACCGAGCGGTCGTCCTCGATGTCGATCTTGTAGACGAGGCCGAGCTCGTAGATGTCGGCCGGAATTTCCGGGTCGTAGACCGTCTTCAGCGCCGACACGATGTCGTCGGTCAGCCGCGCCAGTTCGTCGGCGGGAATGGCCGAGGCCGATACGATGCCATTTGCAGCCGTTTCCGGCGCGGTCTCTTCGGTTGTGCTCACATCGTCCATGGTCGTCATCACCCAAAGAACTTTCGCGCTTTTTCAAGCGCCTCGGCCAAAGCGTCGACTTCGGCCCTGGTATTGTACATGCCGAACGATGCCCTGCATGTGGAGGTTATACCAAAGCGTTTCAACAGCGGCTGGGCACAATGGGTGCCGGCCCGCACTGCCACGCCCTGCCTGTCTATCACCATCGACACGTCATGGGCATGAATGCCTTGCAGTTCGAAGGAAATGATCGCGCCCTTGCCCGGCGCATCGCCGAAGATGCGCAGCGAGTTGATGGCGCGCAGCCGCTCGTGCGCGTAGGTCTTGAGGTCTTCCTCGTGCGCCGCGATCCGTTCGCGGCCGATCTTTTCCATGTAGTCGAGGGCGGCACCCAGCCCGATCGCCTGGACGATCGGCGGCGTGCCGGCCTCGAAGCGATGCGGCGGCTCGTTGTAGGTAACGATGTCTTCCGTCACCTCCTCGATCATCTCCCCGCCGCCCATGAAGGGGCGCATGCCCTGGAGAATGTCCTTCTTGCCGTAGAGCACGCCGATGCCAGACGGACCGTAGACCTTGTGGCCGGTGAAGACGAAGAAGTCGCAGTCGAGATCCTGCACGTCGATCGGCATATGCACGGCGCTCTGGCTGCCATCGACAAGGACGGGAATACCACGCGCGTGCGCGATGCGCACGATCTCCTTGATCGGCGTCACCGTGCCCAGCGCATTCGACATCTGCGTGATGGCGACTAGCTTGGTGCGGTCGGTCAGCCGCTTCTCGAACTCCTCAATGTGGAAGACGCCGAGATCGTCGACCGGCACCCAGACCAGCTTGGCGCCCTGCCGCTCGCGGATGAAATGCCAGGGAACGATGTTGGAGTGGTGTTCCATGATCGACAGCACGATCTCGTCGCCCTCGCCGATATTGGGCATGCCATAGCCATAGGCGACGGTGTTGATCGCCGAGGTCGTGTTGGAGGTGAAGACGATGTTGTCGGTGCTCGACGCGTTGAGGAAGCGGCGCACCGTCTCGCGCGCCTTTTCATAGGCATCGGTCGCTGCGTTGGACAGGAAATGCAGGCCGCGATGGACGTTGGCGTATTCCTGGGAATAGGCATGCTGGATCGTGTCCAGCACCACCTGCGGCTTCTGCGCCGACGCGCCATTGTCGAGGTAGACCAACGGTTTGCCATAGACTTCGCGCGACAGGATCGGGAAGTCGCGGCGGATCGCCTCGACGTCGTAGAAATCTCCGATCTTGCCTGGAGCGTTCATCATTTCACCCGTGCGTCACAAACCATTCGTCGAGTCTCGCTTCCAGCGCCTCGACGATCGTCTCGTCGTCCAGTTCCTCGATCACCTCGGCCACGAAGGCCTTGACCAGCAGACCGCGAGCCGACTTCTCGTCGACACCGCGCGCCATCAGGTAGAACAGATGGTCGTGGTCGATTTCGGTCACCGTCGCGCCGTGGCCGCAGACGACGTCGTCGGCGAAGATTTCGAGCTCCGGCTTGGTCGAGAACTCGCCATCGTCCGACAACAACAGCGTGTTGCAGGCCATCTTGGCATTCGTCTTCTGCGCATATTGGTGGACGTTGATGCGGCCCTGGAAGACGCCGCGTGCCTTGCCCGTCACCACGTTGCGGATGACCTCGGTCGAGGTCGTATGCGGCACGGCGTGGTCGAGCACCATCGTCACGTCGGAGTGGGTGTCGCCGGCCAGAAGGTTGATGCCGCGCAGCTTGAAATCAGCGCCTTCGCCCGTCGTCTTGACCATGACCTCCTGGCGCACAAGCTTGCCGCCAGCGTTCATCACGAAAAGCGTCAGTTTCGCGTTCTTGCCGATATGGGCCTTGAACTGCGCCAGATGCGTCGCCGTGTCCGGCTGCTCCTGGACGATCAGCCATGTCACCTCGGCACCCTCGCCAAGCACGAGCTGGCTCACGGAACTGACCAGCGCGGCGCCATCACCCGCCTGACGCTCGACGATAACGGCCTTGGCGCCGGCGCCGACGCGAACGGCCAGGCGCACATGGGTCTGGCCGCCGGCCTGCACATTCTGCAGCTCGATCGGCATTTCAAGTTCCGTGCCATCGGCGATGTCGACAAAATAACCATCGGCAACGAAAGCGGTGTTCAGCGCGCCTATGGCATCGTCGCTGCCATAGGGATCGAGCCCCGGCGCGATGCTGCCATCAATCAACTTTTCCGACAGGCACTGGACGGCAACGCCCTCGATGGCCGGCACCTTTGCGTCGGACTTGCCGTTCAGGACCGGCAGAACGGCGGAGCCTTCGACGATCGGCGCGATGGCCTTGGCCATGGCGGCTGGATCGAAGTCCGGCACCACGTTCAACAGCCGGCGCAGATCTGTGTAGTGCCAGGATTCGACGCGCCGCGTCGGCAGGCCGTGCTTGATCGCTTCGATCGCGTCGTCGCGCTTCAGCATCACCGCGCCGTCGCCCGGCAGCAGCGACAGCCGGTCGCCGAACGCGTCGATCAACGCTGTCTCGGCCGGTGTCCGCTGCGGTTGTGTGTGCATATTCATCAGTCTTGCCTCTGGCATCTCACGCGGCTTCGCCGATCACGCCGGCATAGCCATTGGCTTCGAGGTCGAGCGCCAGCGACTTGTCGCCGGACTTGATGACCTGGCCTCTATAGAGCACGTGCACGCTATCAGGCACGATGTGCTCGAGCAGGCGCTGGTAGTGGGTGATGACCAGGAAGGCCCGGTCGGGTGCCCGCAGCGCGTTGACGCCGTCGGAAACGATCTTCAGCGCGTCGATGTCGAGGCCGGAATCGGTCTCGTCGAGCACGCACAGTTTCGGCTCCAGCAGCTTCATTTGCAAAATCTCGGCGCGCTTCTTCTCGCCGCCGGAGAAGCCGACATTGAGCGGCCGCTTCAGCATCGCCATGTCCATGCTGAGCGAGGCCGCGGCTTCCTTCACCCGCTTGAGGAATTCGGGGATTTTCAGCGGCTCTTCGCCACGCGCCTTGCGCTGCTCGTTCATGGCCACTTTCAGGAATTCCATGGTCGCCACGCCCGGTATCTCCATCGGGTACTGGAAGGCTAGGAAAATGCCCGACGTGGCGCGCTCGGCCGGATCCATTTCGAGGATCGACTGGCCGTTGTAGAGGATGTCGCCTTCGGTGACTTCATAGTCCTCGCGGCCGGCAAGGATATAGGACAGCGTCGATTTTCCCGAGCCGTTCGGGCCCATGATCGCGGCGACCTCGCCGGCTTTCACCGTCAGATTCAGGCCGCGGATGATTTCGGTGCCGTCATCGACGATGCGGGCATGCAGGTTCTTGATCTCAAGCATTCTTTTGTTTCCTGAATATCTGTCCGGTCAGCCGACCGAGCCCTCAAGCGAGATACCGATCAGCTTCTGCGCCTCGACGGCAAACTCCATCGGCAGTTGCTGGATGACATCCTTGACGAAGCCATTGACGATCAGCGCGATGGCTTCCTCCTCGGGAATGCCGCGCTGCATGACGTAAAATTTCTGGTCCTCGGAAATCTTCGAAGTCGTCGCCTCATGCTCGAACTGCGCCGTCGAGTTCTTGGCTTCCATGTAAGGTACGGTATGCGCGCCGCACTGGTCGCCGATCAGCAGACTGTCGCAGTTGGTGAAATTGCGCGCGTTGGTCGCCTTGCGGTGCGCCGAGACCTGGCCGCGATAGGTATTCTGCGAGAAGCCGGCGGCGATGCCCTTGGAGATGATGCGGCTCGACGTGTTCTTGCCGAGATGGATCATCTTGGTGCCCGAGTCGACCTGCTGATAACCGTTGGAAACGGCGATCGAATAGAACTCACCGGAAGAGTCGTCGCCGCGCAGGATGCAGCTCGGGTACTTCCACGTGATCGCCGAACCGGTCTCAACCTGCGTCCACGAAATCTTCGAGCGGTCGCCACGGCAGTCGCCGCGCTTGGTGACGAAATTGTAGATGCCGCCCTTGCCCTCGGCGTCGCCGGGGTACCAGTTCTGCACGGTCGAATATTTGATCTCGGCGTCGTCGAGCGCCACCAGTTCGACGACTGCGGCATGCAGCTGGTTCTCGTCGCGCTGCGGCGCAGTGCAGCCTTCGAGATAAGAGACGTAAGCCCCCTCCTCGGCGATGATCAGCGTGCGCTCGAACTGGCCGGTGTTCTTCTCGTTCATGCGGAAATAGGTCGACAGCTCCATCGGGCAGCGCACACCCTTGGGCACGAAGACGAACGAGCCGTCGGTGAACACAGCCGAATTCAGCGTGGCGTAGAAATTGTCGGAGGTCGGCACGACCGAGCCGAGATATTTCTGCACCAGTTCCGGATGCTCGCGGATGGCTTCCGAGATCGAGCAGAAGATGACGCCGGCCTGGGCCAGCTCCTTCTTGAAGGTGGTGACGACGGAGACGGAATCGAACACCGCGTCGACGGCGACGCGGCCGGATTTGTAGACGTTGTCGCTGGGCTCCTCGAGCTCCGAGGCGTCGGTCTTCTGCACGCCGGCGAGGATCTCCTGCTCGCGCAGCGGAATGCCGAGCTTTTCGTAGACCTTCAAGAGTTCCGGATCGACATCGCTGAGCGAGGACGGGCCGGGCGTGCTCTTGGGCGCGGCATAGTAGTAGATGTCCTGGAAATCGATCTTCGGATAGTGGACGCGCGCCCAGGTCGGCTCTTCCAGCGTCAGCCAGCGCCGATAGGCCTCCAGACGCCATTCCAGCATCCAGGACGGTTCGTCCTTCTTGGCCGAAATGAAACGGATGATGTCTTCGCTCAGGCCCTTGGGGGCCTTGTCGACAGCAATCTCGGTCTGGAATCCGTATTTGTATTGGTCGACGTCGATCTTTCGGACCCGATCGATCGTGTCCTGCACAGCAGGCATATGCGTTCTCCATCCACGCCGGGGTCAAGGCCCGGCAGTTTTCAAACTATGGCACCGCGAACGGCAGCCCCCTGAGGCGCCGGAAGTGGCGTAAGTTCCATATAGTGCGTTTCGACCGGAAATTCACCCGGCCACTTGCAAACGCACGGCTCTACCAGGCTGCGAAGCCTGAATTCCCTTTCACCGCGTCAGGCGGCCTGTTCCCTGCCCGCCCGGCGCTGGGCAATTCCCGCCAGCGCGGTTCGGAACAATTCAATGTCCTCGGCGCCCGTCGCAGCACCGATCGACACGCGCAAGGCGCCAAGACTGTCGCCATAGCCCATGGCTTTCAGCACGTGGCTCGGCCCGACCTTGCCCGACGAACATGCGGAGCCGGCCGACAGCGCCACACCGGCGAGATCGAAGGCGATCTGCGCGGTTTCGGCCTTGATGCCCGCAATAGCGAAGAATGTCGTGTTGGCAAGCCTTGGCGCGTCGGTTCCAAAGATTTCCGCGTCTGGCACCAGCATTTTCACGATGGCTTCGATCTCGTCGCGGTGCTGGCGCACCGCATCGATCGCCGGCAGTCCGGCCAGTGCTCCGCGCGCGGCGACACCAAAGCCTGATATGGCGGCGAGGTTTTCCGTGCCACCGCGATGGCCCTTTTCCTGGCCGCCGCCATTGATCAGGGGCTTCGGCATCATCAGATCGGCGGCGGCGACGATGGCGCCGACGCCCTTGGGACCGCCGATCTTGTGCGAAGACAGAATCAAATAATCGGCGTAACCCGCTGACATGTCGATGGAAACGCGGCCTGCGGCCTGAACGGCATCGACGACAAGAATGCCGCCAGCGGCCTTGACGATTTCGGCGATGCGATCGATCGGCTGGATCACGCCGGTCTCGTTGTTGGCGCCATGGATCGCGACCAGCGGTAGGCCATCGGCCTTGTTATGACCTGCAAGTGCCCCGGCCAAGGCCGCAAGGTCGGCAATGCCGTTGGCATCGACGCCGATGCGCGTCACCTGCCCCGCCGGGAAGCGCCCGCCATTCAACAGGCAGGGATGATCGGCCTCGCAGACGTAGAGCCGGCTCATGCGCACGCTGCCGCGCCCCATCTGCCATTCAGGGGCCAGCAAAGTCGAAGCGGCTTCCGTCGCGCCCGAGGTGAAAACGACATGTTCGGGCCTGGCATTGACCAGAGCAGCGACCTCGCGCCTTGCCGTCTCGATCAGGCGCCGCGCGGCGCGGCCTTCGGCATGGACCGATGACGGGTTGGCCGCCACGTCAAGCGCCGCGACCATAGCCTCGCGTGCCGCTGGAAGCAGCGGCGCACTGGCATTATAGTCGAGATACGCGCGTTTTGCGGCCATTTTCGTCCAGTTGATCCCGTCAGAAGCCATTCGGTCGTCGTATGGCGTTATTTCCTTGAAATTCCAAGGCGAGCCGTCCTATTTACGCGGCTTGCGGCGCGGGTGGCCGGGCTCGACGTCTGGTCACTCAGTTTTGAATAGTTCTAAACTAGCTTCTAAGAAGACGCTCGCCCTGCGTCAAGGCCAGAGGAAGACTCGTTCCGGGCGCCGCGCATTCGTATTACCCAAGTGGAGTATTTCATGCCTGAGGTCATTTTCACCGGTCCGGCCGGCCGCCTGGAGGGACGCTACCAGCCCTCCAAGGAAAAGAGCGCGCCGATCGCCATCGTCTTGCATCCCCATCCGCAGTTCGGCGGCACGATGAACAACAAGATCGTCTACGACCTCTTCTATATGTTCCAGAAGCGCGATTTCACCACGCTGCGCTTCAATTTCCGCGGCATCGGCCGCAGCCAGGGCGAATTCGACCACGGCACCGGCGAATTGTCGGATGCCGCCGCCGCACTCGACTGGGTCCAGTCGCTGCACCCGGATTCCAAGAGCTGCTGGGTCGCCGGCTATTCATTCGGCTCGTGGATCGGCATGCAGCTTTTGATGCGCCGGCCGGAGATCGAGGGCTTCATATCGATCGCGCCGCAGCCCAACACCTATGACTTCTCGTTCCTGGCGCCTTGCCCGTCATCGGGCCTGATCATCCATGGCGATGCCGACAAGGTGGCGCCGCCGAAGGATGTGCAAGGCCTGGTCGACAAGCTGCACACGCAGAAGGGCATCACCATCACGCAGAAGACCCTGCCCGGCGCCAACCACTTCTTCGCCAACCACGCCGATCTTTTGATCGAGGAATGCGCGGACTATCTCGATCGCCGGCTGGCGGGCGAATTGTCCGATCCGCGGCCCAAGCGGCTGAGATAAGCAGGAAAGGCGCCAGCACCGATGTACGAGCCTCCCCATTTCCAGGAAACGCGGCCCGACGTGCTGCATGGACTGATCAGGGCGCATCCGCTCGGCATGCTGATCTCGAACGGGCCTGACGGCCCGGTCGCCAACGCCATTCCCTTCCTGCTCGACGCCGCAGCGGCGCCGAACGGGAGACTGCGGGCTCACCTGGCCAAGGCCAACCCGCACTGGCGCCTCATTGCCGACAATCCGGCGTCGCCCGTGCTGATCGTCTTCCAGGGCGCTGACGCGTATGTGACGCCTTCCTGGTACGAGACCAAGCGCGAAACCGGCAAGGTGGTGCCTACCTGGAACTACGCCATCGTGCAGGTACGCGGCGCGGCCAAGGTAATCGACGACCAGGAGTGGCTGGCGCGGCAGATCGGCGATCTGACCGCTTCCCAGGAAGGTGCCCGCGAGGCGCCCTGGGCGGTGACCGATGCGCCGCCGCCCTTCATCCAGTCGCAGATCAAGGGCATCATCGGACTGGAGATCGAGATCAGCGAGATCCACGGCAAGTGGAAGGTCAGCCAGAACCGCCCCGTCGCCGATCGCGCCGGCGTGGCGGAGGGGCTGGAAAGCGAAGTCGCCGACGCGTCCGACATGGCTCGCCTGGTAAGGTCCTACGGCGGCCTGGACAGCAATTAATCGGGCAACGACTTATTTTCCGGAGCAATCAGCCGGAACGATGCCTTGCGGACCGGCAACCCTGAGGGCGTCGGACGGAAGATGAAGCCGAGCCGGGCAAAGACCAGCCCGCAAGCCAGCGCGAAGGTGCAGCCAAGGCCGAAGCCGGCCACCGTATCGCTCGGATAGTGCGCGCCGACGAAAACCCTGGTCGAGGCGAGGCAGGCGGTGATCACCAGCGCGATGTACCAACGCCGCGGAAACAAGAGCAGGAGAACGCCGAACACCGCCCCCATCGTCGTGGCATGGCCGGATGGAAAACCGGCGAAGCGCGCGTCAAAGGCGAAGGGGTGCAGGGCGAGCACGCCAAAGTCCTGGAAGTAGAGCGGGCGGGCCCGGCCGATCGCATATTTCAGGACATTGACCAGCAGGCCCGACAGGCCGACGGCGCTCAGCACCAGAAAAGCCAGGCAAGTCCAGTTGTAGACGAGCATCAGCGATCGCCGTGAAAGGCTGCGCCAATCGGTCAGATTGGCCCCAACGAGCAAAAGTGCCGACGGGATCAGGTACCAGCCGCCGAGAGCGAACTGGGTCAGGAATTCAGCCACCCCGGCTCCCGACCATTGGCCGTGGACCATCCCTGCCGGTGTATCGAGGCGAACAAAGGCCGCCGCCGTCAGCAACACCCAAACGACGAGCCAGACCGGCCATGCGATGTTGGGGTAGCGCGCGGGACGAGCGGCAAAGCGCCTTCTGACGATCTGCGTGGTGTCGCGAAAATTGCTCAGGGATCGGCGCCCTACCCCAAGGAGCCGACCGGAAACTGTAGGGCGCGATTTTACGAGCATTGGGAATTCGACCCCATTGTTGCCGTCATGGGCATCGACGAGCCGTCATGGGGCCACACGATAGAGGCCGAGCGACAATTTGTCTCCCGACGAATAGTTGAGGCCATCAACTTCCGCGACCCGGTTCATCGATTTGCCTTGCACCGACAGCATGCCATTCAGTTTCTGCTCGTCCTCGATCGGCGCCAGCCCCAGCGCGCAGGCAGGATCGGCAAGCAGATGCTGTGCCACGCCGCCGACATCGGTCAGCACCGTTTTGGTGCCGACCAGGAACACCAGGCTCGGCTCCTGATAACGCGCCGAGGCCAGCACCGTCGTGGCGCAAGGCTTGTTGGCAAGCACCGCCTGCTTGATCGCCGGGCTCAGCCAGATCGGCTTCAGCGATGGGGCGATGACGCCGAACAGCAGGGCATAGGTGATGCCGGCACAGGCGGCGGTGGCTCCGATGCGGGGCAGCGGCACCTGCAACTGCCGCGAAAAGGCAAAATAGCCCGTGCCCAGTGCGGCGGCGGCCGCCGGTATGCTCCACCAGGAGAAGCTGTGGGTGAGATAGATCGGCGCTCCAATGCAGACCGCCGCCAGGCCGAGGCTGACCACGACGAGACCAAATGCGGTCGACCACCACAGCCATTGCTGCCAGCGCTTGAGCGGTGCATTGGCGTCCTCAGGCTGCAACATCAGCAGCCAGCCGATCAGCAGAGCCATGCCGGGATAGGCCGGCAGCACATAATGCGGCAGCTTGGTCGGGATCAGCTCGAACACCAGCCAGAACGGGATGTACCAGGCGAGGCAGAAGCGCAGCCTGACATCGTCGCGCATACGGTTGAGGGCCTGGAGGCCGGCGCCGACCGCGATCAGCCCGAAAGGCCACATGAACAGCGAATAGGTCAGCATGTAAAAACCAGGGGGCAGGCCGTGTGATTCCTCGCCCGACGCGACCTTGCCGAGCATGTCCTTGCCGACGGCTTGCTGCAGGAAGGCGCCATGGCTTTTCCAGGTGATCGCGGCAAGCCAGGGTAGTGCGATGACCACGACGAGCAACAGGCCGCGTCCGACCCTGAGCTTCGCCAGCCAGCGACCGTCACGTTCGAAGGCGAACAGCACCGCGATGGTCAGCGCCGACAACAGCGGCGCAATCGGCCCCTTGATGAGGATCGCCGCGCCTTGCGCGATCCAGAAAATCCACCAGAGATGACCGGCGACCGGTTCATTGCGGCGCGACGCGAGATAGATCTGCGCCAGCGCGCCTTGCGCCGCCACGCAGCAGGCCAGCAGCATCGCATCGGTCTTGGCGTCGCGCCCCTCGAAGGCCGTGGCGAAGATCGCCGCCATGACCAGGCCGGCGGCGATGCCGGCATTGGCGCCGAAAAGATTGGTCCCCGTCCAGGCGATCGCCAGCACCGCGATGGCAATGCCGAGCGCCGAGATCGTGCGATAGACCCAGATCGGCGCCTCGGCGCCTTTGCCGCTCAGCGTCACCGCTGCCGATTGCAGCCAGTAGATGCCGCTCGGCTTCTGGTAGCGCGAGGCCTCCTGGAAGCGGATGTCGACATAGTCGCCGCTCTCGGCCATCTGCTTGGTCGCCTGGACGAAGCGCGACTCGTCCCGGTCGATCGGCGGCAGCGATGCCAGCCCCGAAAGCGTCATCACCAGGCTGAACAGGAAGAGAAGAATGTAGTTCCTGTTCAGCGCCATGCATCAGCCTCTCTAACCATTTTCTCGCAGTGACGGGCCGCTCAGTCGACCTTGGTCATCGCCGCCTTGCGCTCATTGGCGATCAGCCAGAGATTTCGGATGTAGATGAACATGCCCATGGCCTGGCCGGCGATGAACACCGGATCCTGGCGCTGGATGGCATAGATCAGAAGCAGGCCGCCGCCGAACAGGGAGAAGAACCAGAAGGCCACAGGCACGACGCTGCGCTTGGCCTTTTCTGAGGCGAGCCATTGTACGACGAAGCGCATGGTGAAGAAGAACTGCGCAACGAAGCCGAGCAGGATCCACGCATCGAATTGCTTGATGAAAACCTGGTGAAGCCAGGTCCCCAGTTCCTGAAGCACGTTAAACACGCTTGATTTCCTCTACTTTGGGCATTCTGCGGCGCCTGCGGCGCAGCCACCAGACACCGCCGAGATCGAGCGCGCCCTGCAGGCCGCGGTCGAAGATGCCATAGTTCGACTTGCCGTGCCGGCGCGAGCGATCCACGACGTCGCAATGCACGACGCGATAGCCTTCCTGGATAACCAGGGCCGGGACGAAGCGGTGCGTGCCGTCGAAGAACGGCAATTTGCGCAGGATATCGGTGTGGACAGCCTTCAGGCCGCAGCCGGTATCGCGCGTGTCGTCATGCAGGATCGCGCCGCGCAGCCAGTTGGCGAAGCGCGACGCCAGCTGCTTGACCTTGCTGTCGCGGCGCTTGAGGCGCTGCCCCTGGGCGGCGCCGAAATCCGGCCCGGCCTGCCGCAAGGCGTCGACCAACACCGGAATGTATTGCGGATCGTTCTGCCCGTCGCCGTCGATGGTGGCGACGATGGCGCCGCGAGCCGCCCAGGCGCCCGAGCGCACGGAAAGGCTCTGGCCGGCGGATTTCTGGTGCCGCAGTTCCCGCACCGGAAAGGAACGAAGCGCCGCCTGTTCAGTAAGCACGGCAGCCGTCTCGTCGGTCGAGCCGTCATTGACGATGATCAGTTCGAAGTCGCGCCCGGCCATCGCCGCCTCGATCTCGTCGATCAAGAGGGGCAGGTTTGCCGCCTCGTTCCTGCAAGGAATGACGATGGATATCAATGCGTCCGGCATGTCGCGTCGGGCTCTGTCGTCGAATGTGGCATTGATGGATGCCGTGCGGTGCCGCTCGAGGTCGTGGGCTGCAAGAACCTTTGGCGCGGCGCCTCATTACGCCAGCCGAAACGATGAAGCAAGCATTCGTGCCGTAAGGCGCGATGCACCGTTTCAACAACCGGTGATCGTCAGGAACTTATGATCCTTGGCGCAGAGGCAATCCGGCGCAAGACCGGATTCCACTTTTGCTGATCGCAACCTCCCGGTTGGCGCGCGATCTGACGCAAAACCGGATTCCACTTTTGCTGATCGCAACCTCCCGGTTGGCGCGCGATCTGACGCAAAACCGGATTCCACTTTTGCTGATCGCGCTTGGATGCTAAACGCGCCCGTTCACATATGCCCCCGCCGGACCGGGCGGACGCTTTCGGGAAAGAAAACATGCCTGCCTTCAAATCCGATTTCCTGCGCACGATGAGCGAGCGCGGCTTCATCCACCAGATTTCGGATGAGACCGGCCTCGACCAGCTTTTCGCCAAGGAAACGGTCACCGCCTATGTCGGCTATGACGCCACCGCCACCAGCCTGCATATCGGCAATCTGATCTCGGCGACCATGCTTTACTGGCTGCAGGAAACCGGACACCGTCCGATCGCCCTGATGGGCGGCGGCACGTCGATGATCGGCGACCCGTCCTTCCGCGACGACCAGCGCAGCCTTTTGACGCCCGAGGCGATCGCCACCAACATCGAAGGCATCAAGCGCATCTTCGGCCGCATCCTGCGCTTCGGCGACGGCCCGAACGACGCCATCATGGTCAACAATGCCGACTGGCTGATGAAGCTCAACTATGTCGAGTTCCTGCGCGACGTCGGCCGGCATTTCTCCGTCAACCGCATGCTGACCTTCGACAGCGTCAAGCTCAGGCTCGACCGAGAGCAATCGCTGTCGTTCCTCGAATTCAACTACATGATCCTGCAGGGTTACGATTTCGTCGAACTCGCCCGGCGCCAGAACTGCCGCCTGCAGATGGGCGGATCGGACCAGTGGGGCAACATCATCAATGGCGTCGATCTCGGCCATCGCATGGGCACGCCGCAGCTTTACGCGCTGACCACGCCGCTGCTCACGACATCGTCGGGCGCCAAGATGGGCAAGTCGGCAAAGGGTGCGGTCTGGCTCAACGGCGACCTCTTCTCGCCCTATGATTTCTGGCAGTACTGGCGCAACACCGAGGATGCCGATGTCGAGCGCTTCCTGAAGATATTCACCCGCCTGCCGCTCGACGAAATCGCGCGCCTGGCCGCGCTTGGCGGCTCCGAGATCAACGAGGCCAAAAAGATCCTGGCCACGGAGACGACGGCGATCGTCCATGGCCGCGAGGCGGCAAACCAGGCCGAGGAAACCGCGCGCAAGACGTTCGAGGAAGGGGCGCTCGCCGATACATTGCCGACCGTCGGGGCCGACAAGGCAGCCCTTGAAGCCGGCATCGGCATCCTGTCGCTGCTGGTCACGGCCGGGCTGGCATCGTCCAATGGCGAGGCGCGGCGCCACATACAGGGCGGCGCGGTTCGCATAAACGACCAGTCGGTCGGCGATGACCGCCGCATGGTCACGCTTCAGGATCTGAGTCCGGAAAACGTCGTAAAGCTTTCACTCGGCAAGAAAAAACACGTTCTGGTGCGGCCGGCCTGAGGCCGTTCATCGATATTCGAAGATCGACCGGAATATGCCCGGCGCGATCACCGACAGCGGGTTGACGTCGAGCACCGGCTTGTTGGCATTGCCCCTGAGCCGATAGGTGACGCCGATCAGGCCGCGGTCGCTGCCGTTGCCCAGCAGCGCGCCGACGATGGGCAATTCGCCGAAGATGCGGTTGAGGCCATAGACCGGCATGAAGGTGCCGGTCATGTCCATATTTTTGTTCTGGTCGTAGAGGATGCCCTGGAACGTCGTGCCGATGCGCGGACCGCGCAGCACGCCATTGGCCAGCTTCAGATAGCCGCTGCCTTTCTCGATCTCGGCATAACCGCGTTCGAACTTGACCCGCGACGTGTCGAGATTGCCCTTGACCGCCTGGTTGAGGCTGCGGTTGTCGCCGGCCGGCGTGGTCGAGACGATGGAGGCGAGCTTCGGTTCGTTGACGATGAAGAAGTTGCTGGTGTCGACCTTGCCCTTCATCGGCCCGTCGCCGGCCCCGGTCAGCGCCAGCATGATCGAGCCGCCTTCCATATGCTCGTAGACGTTCAGGAACCTCAATATCGCGCCGGCGTCCGCTGACTTCACGTTGAGCGAGCGCCGGCCGTCGCCGGTTGTGTTGCTGATGGTGATGGCCGCGCCCGAACTTGCCGTGGCGCTGACCTTCAGCCCGTTCACCCTTGAGCCGGCCGCGCTGTAGTCGAGCTTCAAATTGGACAGTTGCTCGTCATGGAAGCCTGTGAGCTGCTCGACGTCGGCGCTGACGGAAATGTTGTCTGTTCCGGTCGTCTTGGTCGCGGTGTCCACATCGGATGTGAACTGCTTGATGAGCGAACGGGCGTCGAGCGCGTTGCCATTGATGTCGACGGCGTAGCTCTTGCCTGACCGTTTCACCGAAATCGCGACATCGTCACCCCGGTTCAAGGTGACCTTGCCGAACTTGGCCGACGACAGGGCGCCGTTGACCAGCACGATGCTGCCGTCGATCGAGAATGTTTTGCCGTCGAGGCTGAAATCGGACAGTGTCGTGGTGTCCCCGGCCTTGGTCATGACGAAGGTGACGTTAGCGGGAACCCCTGCCCCCTTGCTCCAGCCGGCCCAGGGAATGTCCAGCCTGGCATTGGTCAGGTCGGCCGACACGTTCTGGTTGCCATCGCCGCTCTTGTCGATCGCGACCTTCACCGTTCCGCCAAGCAGCGGCGTCAGGCCTGGCATGGCCGCGGCACGGACCTTGTCGTCGAGCACCATGGCCACCTTGCGGCTGCGCGCCGGCCCGTTGTCCGCCAACGGCTCGATCAGGTCGAGTTCGGCAGGAATGCCGTTGAGCGCTGCCTTGGCGGAGATCACCGCTTTTTCGGGATCGACGGTGATCGAGCCGTCGGCATCCGTCACGGTCTGGCCCTCGAACGGCTTGGCCAGCGACAGGCCGGTGTAGTCGAGCGACACCAGCCAGTCGAGCTTCGAGGTATCGACGCCGGACTGCAGCGGAATGTCCGCCCGGACATGGCCGGTGACGCTGCCGGACAGGTCCTCCGGCAGGAAGCCGACATGGCGCATGGCGTTGATCGGCTCGTAGGAGGCGAGTTCGGCGACAGCCGGCGCTTCGCCCTCCACATCGATGTCGAGGGCGCCGATGACCGGCGGGCGGTTCGCCGCCTTGACCGCCAGCGTACCGTTGCTGGCCGCCACGGTGCGGCCACTGGGCATGTAAACGGTGCCCGAGGAGAGCGAAATGTCGACGTCATTGCCGTGGAAGGCGACGACGCCGACGGCGTCGCGTATCGGCGGAATACGGCCGGCCGTATCAAAACGCGAGCCTTCGATCTGGAAGCGGCCGAACACCTCCTCGGCCGAAAGCGGCACGCCGTTGCCGAGGCGATCCGGCACGACCTGGAACTGTAGGTTGGCGTCGACGACGCGGCCGCCGAACAGATTATCCAGCACCCACAACCGCGCATTGCGCGCCGAGAACCATGGCCACAACTGCTTGACGTGCGAGACCGGCATGTCATGGACGTTGAGCGCCAGATTGACCCCGGGGGCCTTGCCGTCAACGAACGCCACGGCCGCGGTGCCGAGCACCTCGCCTGAGGCAGCGGACCGAACGGCGATCTGCTCGGCCACCAATTTATGGCTCTTGGTCTGATAGACGCCGGCAATGCGGGCGAGGAAGGTCAGCGCGGGCTCGGGCGATTCCGATGGCGCCAGGGTCGAACCGTCGCTGGTCAGGTCATAGCGATAGGAGGGTTCCTCGCCCGCCGCCCCTGTCGCCGGCTTTGGCCCTATCGAGCCGCCGAAATTGAAAGAAGACCGGCCGGTTTTCAGCAGCAGCCTGTCGACCTGGATCTTGTTGCTGCCGTGGACAAGCGTCGCGTCGACATCGACATCGGCCGGAAGCAAGCCGCGCGTGCCAAGATCGAGCACCGACCCGGCGGACGACAGAGAGGCCGTCAGCCGTGATTCATTGGTGCCGGACCCTTCAGCTCCTGTCAGCTTCAACGCGATCGCGCCCAGCTTCCCGGCGCCGGCAGCGGTTTCGTCGGCAGATACCAGATCGACGCTCGCATTCAGCGCCGTCACGCGATGCGCAGCGACATCTCGGGTGGCGGAGGCGGCAACCGTTACCTTTCTGCCGTCGACATCCGCCTCCGAGGAAAACTCCACAGCGCCCGGCCCCGATTGTAAGACGGTGGCGTCGGCGATCTTGACCAACTTGATCGCCCCCGCGTCGGGCAGCAGGAATTCGACATTGGTGAGATCGATCCGGCGCATCGAATCTTCCCGTACGGCGTCGAGCGCGCGATGTATGTTGCCGAACAGCGCGTCGGACAGTCTCTCCGGATCAACGAGGCCGTCCTCGTTGCGCAATTGCGCTGTCCAGTCGCCGCCGGACGGCATCGCCGCCACAACGATGTGTGCGTCCGATATCCTGGCGCTGGTCAGCCGCACCTCTCCCCAAAGAAGCGGGATCAGGCGCATGCCGAAGCGGACGCGACCAGCGTCCGCCATAGGTTTGTCGTCTGATGTCCTCAGGCTGACGTCGCTGACCTGGAGCGCGACGAAGCTCGAACTGTCGAGCGTGATGCGCGCCGGCCCGACCGCCACATTAACATCGACACCGGCGAGTTTCTCGATGGCGGTCTCCGCTTCCGCCCGAAGCCGCTCGGAGCCGACCCCGGATGCCCCGACCAGATAGACAACGACCGCGGCCAGCACCATGAACGCGACCATGCCGACGAACACGCGCGAAAGGATGCGGAAGCCGCGGCCGATCGACGCCTGGCCGAGTGGTGGAACGCGGCACGCGGACGGCAAAGCCCCCAGGTCGGTGATCTCGTCACGCCTGAACCGGATCTTCTCGTGCTGCGGTTGCTCCTGATCCACGCAATCTTCCGTTGTACAAATTCGCTCGTGGACGAATCCCCGGTCGACACTATATCGGTGTGGCGTCGCGCGTAACCTCAAACAAGGGCATCGATATGGCTGACCTCGACGTGGGCGATCTTGCGCCCGCAATTCGATCTGCCGCGGGACGGCGGCGGCTCGCTCAGCCTGACCGCGTCGGCCGGCAAACCCGTGGTGCTCTACTTCTATCCACAGGACGACACAACAAGCTGCACCCAGGAAGCGATCAGCTTTTCGCAGCTGAAACCGGAATTCGAGAAGGCAGGCGCCGTCGTGATCGGTCTGTCACCCGACAACGTCAAGAAGCACGACAAGTTCAAATCGAAATACAACCTCACCGTCGACCTCGCCGCCGACGAGGAGCGCAAGGTGATCGAGGCCTACCATCTGTGGGTCGAGAAATCGATGTATGGCCGCAAATATATGGGCGTCGAGCGAGCGACGTTCCTGATCGGCCGTGACGGGCGGATTGCCAGGATTTGGCGCAAGGTCCGGGTCAAGGGCCATGCCGAGGAAGTGCTGGAAGCCGTTCGCGCGCTTTGAGCGTCAAAGCCCAGGACGCTATCGACAATTCCGGTCGCGCGGGAATGGGCTTACTCGTCCGACGTTTGCGCTTTCGGCTGCGGCTGTGCCCGCCAGGATTCCGTGACATGGACCACACGATCAGCCAGCGCGGCGAGATGACCGCGCAGACCGCGCGCGCCGATCATCGACGACAGCCTGGCTGATTGCGTGGCGAAGCGCCGCTTGAAATCCTCGCCGCCGCAGAGAAAATCGACTTTGGCAAGGCCATGGTCGAGCGACCACTGGATATAGTCCATCATCAGCACCATGCCCGGCGAGGCGCGCTCATATTCGGGATCATAGGTGGTGACGAAAGCCATCATCGTGCCGTGCTGCTCGAAATTGATCGAGACGGCGATGATCGTGTCGTCGAGTTCCAGCACGAAGATGCGCAACAGCCCGAGCTCGGCCAGCACCGAAACCAGCGCGGCGAGAACGGGCGAGCCCTCGTCGAACAGGTCGGAGGCACGGCCATGCCGGGCGAGCCAGAGGCGCTTCAGCACCGCGACCCGTGCGAGCACCGGCTCGCGCGGGTCGTCCGCACCCAGCAGGCGGAAACGCACCGCCCCACCTTCCTCCATGAATTTGCGGCCGCGACGGTAGTTCTGCCGGGCCTTCTTGGACAGCGTCTCGAACCATTCCGCCCCACTTTGCCAGGGGCCGACGACACGGTAGCTGATTTCACTGCGGTGGTTGGGTCGAAGGTGCGAGGCCGGATCCAGCAGGCCTCGGACACCGGCATCCGGCAGCAGCCGGTTGAGATAGACGAGGTCGAAGCCGCCCTGATCAAAAACATGCTGCCAGAGGCGGGAGATCACATGCGGATCGCTGTCGGGCGCAACCAGCGCGTCACCATAGTCGCTGTGATCTTTCGCTGCCCATTCGAGCATGCGGATGCCGGAGCGCTTGAAGGTAGCGAGCGCGATCACGCCGTCGAGCCGATCGCCATTCCAGGCAAGCCCGATCCTGAGCGTGCGCCGCTGCTGATGCGGGGTGGTGCGCCACCAGGCCGCGATCCAGTCCGGGTGCTGGAAGACAAGCCCGCCGGCGCGCTGCCAGAGCGCGGCCCAGGCCGGTGCGATCTCGGCCAGACGCGCCGCTGATGTCACGACTTCGAAGGTGCGTGTCCGCGGGATCGCGAGCACGAAGGGAGCGTTCATGGCCGCGTCCCCTCTTCCGATGACTGTACGGTCCGTGGTTTTGCAGGCCGGATGCGCCTGGCAATATGCCCCCACATCCGCTTCAGCGGCATCACATAAAGGCCCGCGAGGGACTGGTAGTCGCGCACATTGCGGTCGACCAGTCCGAACTTGAAGTCCTCGTCAGGTTTCGGCACGCACAATGTTCCGAAGAGTCGGTCCCAGAACGAGAAGAGCAGGCCGAAATTCTTGTCGTAGTGGCGCGGATCGGTGCTGTGATGCAGTTGGTGCCAATGCGGACACAGGATCACATTGTTGAGCGGGCCGAACGAAATCTTGAAATGGGTGTGCCTGACGAAATCCATCATCAGGATGTTGCGCATGACATAGACGTTGACGCCAAAGACGGTCAGTTCGACAAGGTTCAGTGAAATCAGCGACCAGATGCCGAAGCAGACGCCGACGATGAGGCCATCCCAGGCGCGATTCATCAGTTCGTCGAGCGGGTGGACCCGGTCCTTGGTGATCCCGACCATCACCTCGGCCGAGTGATGCACCTTGTGCAATTCCCAGAGCACCGGATAGCGGTGCTGGGCGACGTGATAGAGATAATAGGAAATATCGTAGGCGAGCAGCATGGTGATGGTGAAGATCAGCACCGTCACCGGGCCTGCCGGTCCCTGGACCAGCGGCGGCTGGAACTGGACGAGTGTCGAAAACAGCCAGTTGGTTGCGTAGCCCACCGCCGAGACGAAGACTATTCCGGCGGGCAGCATCAGGAAGGGCATCAGGGCTTTTTTCGTGACCCAGAACAGCAGGTCGGCCCTCGCCGAGGGATGGGTGATGACCTCGTGCGGGATGACGAACTCGAAGAACTCCTTCCAGCTCTTCTCCTCGACCGTGCGCCAATAGGCGACGAGCGCGCTGACAAAAGCAGTCAACAGCAGAAGCCCGGTCGCCAGCAAACTGGTGCCCGAGATCTTGTCGAGGATCTTGCCAACCAGATCGCCCAGCATTCCTGCCGCCATAGTGAATCCCAAACCCCGGTACCGCTTCTAATCGAAAACCGTCAATTAAAAGCGATCGAAGACAGTTAAGGAAACCTAGACCTTGATCGCGACCGACAGGCCGCTCTGCTGGCAGCCGATTGGCGCTCATCGCCAATGATTTCGCGGCATTACGCACGCTTCTTTGGCCATTTTCATACAACCCTCTGCGCGCGCCGCATGCATTCGGCGCCAGGCGATCGATCAGGCAAGCCTTTGTTAACCCTAATAATGTGTAATCAAGCTGTCGTGGTGTCGTAAACGAAAGCTTGGTCCCGTGAACGCAACCGGTCAGTCCGCAGTCTTCGGCAGGCGCAAGGAACCCCACACGGTCATCATAGCCCGCGGCAACGAGATCAGGCATTTCACGATCCGGCCCTGGCTCGCGGCATTCATCGGCTCGGCACTCGCCGCCATTGCCATCGGCTACCTCCTGGCCACCTCCTATCTCGTGCTGCGCGACGACCTGATCGGCGCCACCACCGCGCGCCAGGCGCGCATGCAGCAGGCCTACGAAGACCGCATCTCGGCGCTTCGCGCCCAGGTCGACCGCATCACCAGCCGCCAGTTGCTCGACCAGCAATTGATGGAAAACAAGGTCAGCGAACTGATTGAACGCCAGACGCAGCTCAGCCAGCGCCACGGCCGTCTCGGACCATTGCTCGAGCGCGCCGAGAACGAGGTGGGAGCAGCGCCCGCCGAGGATCCGGCCGCGGCCGCCAAACCGGACAAGCACGCCGAGGTGACCGGCAGCATCAGCCAGCCCGCGCGGAATTATGCGGTCGCGAGCCTGGGTGCCGACCTGGGTGCTGCCGATACCAGGCCGTTCTCCTTGTGGTCGACCCGCACCGATCCGCTGCCCAGCGATACAGCCGCTGATCGTGCCGACAAGCTGTTCGTCTCGATCAACCAGTCGCTGAAATCCATCGAAAACGAACAGCTCACCCGCATCAGCACGCTTGCAGACAATGCCTACAAGAGCGCCGATGCCATCCAGCAGGCGCTGCAGGCGGCCGGACTGCCGGTCGACAGCGATTTCGGCAAGAACGAAAGCGATGTCGGCGGTCCGCTGATCCCGCTCGACAGTTCGATGATCTTCGACAGCAAGGTCAAGGAACTGGACGAAGCTCTGGATACGCTCGACCAGCTGAAGAAGGAAGCGCGCCAGCTGCCGCTTGCCAACCCCGCCCCCGGCCACTCCGTCACCAGCCCGTTCGGAGTGCGCACCGATCCCATCCTCGGCACCGCGGCACTGCATTCGGGCATGGATTTCAGGGCGCCCATCGGCATGGCGGCCAAGGTCACGGCGCCCGGCATCGTTACCAAGGCCGGCTGGAACGGTGGCTATGGCCGCATGGTGGAGGTCGACCACGGCAACGGCTTTGCGACCCGCTACGGGCATCTCAGCGAAATCGACGTGACCGTGGGCGAGAAGCTGGACGCCGGCGCCATCGTCGGCAAGACCGGTAGCAGCGGCCGCTCGACCGGCCCGCATCTGCACTATGAGGTGCGCCACAATGGCGAAGCGATCGATCCCTTGCGCTTCCTCACCGTCGGCAGGAAGGTCGCCCAGTATCTCTGAGGCGCCAGTCCTGACCTGATTGGCACTCAATACCTCTCGAATAGACCTTCCCGCTTCGATTTCGAGGTGAGTGATCTCCATCCGTGCGGCTTTCGGCCGCCTGTTTCGCCTCTTTTGCCTCCCAGCAGACGTATCATCCCCACGCGCCGGCAAGGCGACTAGTCCACGGCCTTCGGCCCTGTCGGTGTTGACACAATTCAAGTTGTAGGATGATATGTATAACCATATACCACAACATCAACGCCGACCCGACAATGACCATCCACGGCATCTCGCCTGACGTTCTCACCGCCCTGGAGCATGTGCTGGGGCAGAGCGGCGTGGCTGCCGATGCGGCCGACATGGCGAAATACCTCGTGGACTGGTCTGGCGATCATCATGGCGGCGCGCTTGCCGTGCTGAAGCCCGCGTCGGTCGCCGAGGTTCAGGCCGCGGTCCGGCTGTGCGGCACGCTGGGGCTGGCGATGATCCCGCAAGGCGGGAACACCGGACTTGTGGCAGGTGCGATCGACATCGGCACAGCCCGAGGCGCGGTGGTGATCAGCCTGGAGCGGCTGAACAGGATCCGCCTTGTCGATGCCGACAATTTCATCCTACAGGCCGATGCCGGCTGCATCCTGCAGCACATCAAGAACGCCGCCGACGAGCAGGACTGCCTGTTTCCGCTGTCGCTCGGCGCACAAGGCAGCTGCCAGATCGGCGGCAACGCCGCCAGCAATGCCGGCGGCGTCAACGTCTTGCGCTACGGCATGGCCCGCGACCTCATCGTCGGCCTGGAAGCGGTGCTGCCGGACGGCGCGTTGTGGAACGGCTTTTCCGGCCTGCGCAAGGACAATCGCGGCTATGACCTGAAGCAGCTCTTCATCGGCGCCGAGGGCACGCTGGGCATCATCACCGGTGTCGAGATGAAGCTCTTTCCAAAACCCGGCCGCGTCGAGACCGCCTATCTGGGGCTCCCCTCATTCGAAGCGGCGATATCGCTGTTCAGGCGCGCCCGACGCCAATGCTGCGACCTGATATCCGCCTTCGAGATCATCGGCGCGGAATGCATGGAGCTTGCGCGCCTCGCCGACCCGAACATCGTGGCACCGGTCACCACGCCGGTCCATGTGCTGATCGAATTGTCGTCGAGTGCCGCGATCGATTTGCGCGCCCTGCTGGTGGATTTCCTTGCCGGCACGATGGCAGAAGACCTCGTCACCGACGCCGTCCTGGCCGAGAGCGGCGCGCAGGCCAGAGCATTCTGGGCCATTCGCGAGGGGTTGGTCGAGGGCCAAGCCAAGCGCGGCTACCATGTGCGCACCGACCTCTCGGTGCGCATCTCCGACATCCCCACGCTCATCGCCCAGGCCCGCCAGTTTATCGAACTGCAGCATCCGGGCTGGATTTCCCAGGCCTACGGCCACGCGGGCGACGGCAACATCCATTTCAACGTCCTGCCGCCGCTCGACCTTGCCGAGCCCGGCGCCCGCGCCACGGGCGCCACCATCACCACTGGCCTATACGCCATCGTCAACGCCCTCGGCGGCTCGATCAGCGCCGAGCATGGCATCGGACGCACCCGCCAGCGCGTCTATTGGGCGGGAATGTCAGCAGTCCAGCGTCGGCTCGTCAGCACACTCAAAGATGCGCTCGATCCGGGCGGGCTAATGAACCCCGGCTGCCTCTTTCCCGCGACGGAGACTTCTTCATGAAACAAAGACTGGCCGCCATCGGCACTGTCGAGGCGCTGCCGCACCGGGTCGCGGCGTTCCTCAGCCGCGAGATCGAGTCCGGCGATCTCAATCCGGGCAGCCTGCTGCCGACGGAGCAGCAACTTTCGGAGAAATTCGGCGTCAGCCGCAACGTCGTGCGCGAGGCGATCGCGCAGTTGCGCGCCGATGGCATGGTCGAGGCGCGACAAGGCATCGGCTCCTTCGTCCTGGCGCCGGAACAGCGCGCGGCAATCCGCATCGACCGCGAGACACTGAAGGAGGGGCAGAACATGGAGCGGCTGTTCGAGCTGCGCTGCATCCTCGAGGCGGAATCGGCGGCACTTGCGGCCGAACGGCGCGAGCAGGAGCATCTCGACGCGATCAAGGGCGCGCTCGACCGGATGAGCGGCGAGGAGCGCTGGGAAGACGGCAGCATCGACGCCGATCTGCTGTTTCATCGCGAAATCGCCCGCGCGACCGGCAACAGCTACATCCACACCTTCATTTCCTTCGTCTGCGAACAAATCCGCCGCTCGATCTATTACGCGCGGCAGACCAATCCCTTGCACGATCTGGTGGAGGTCAATGTCGGCGAGCATGTGCGCATCTACGAGGCGTTGGTCGCCGGCGATCCGGCAGCAGCCGAAGCCGCGATGCGCGCGCATATTATCGGCGCTGCCAACCGTGTCGGCGTCAAGCTGCCTTCTGCCCGCGGCGAACGCACCGGCGGAGGGAAATGAGCATGGCTGTCGCAAGCATTACCCGCATTTCCGACGTCTGCCTTCTGGTCGAGGATATCGAGCGGACGGTGGCGTTCTATGTCGACAAGCTCGGCTTTCGCTTGCGCCGCCGCGCCGAAGGTTTCGCCGACTTCCATGGCGAAGGCGTGACGCTGGCCGCCTGGGAAATCGACCACATCAGCCAGCATGCCGGCGTCTCCAAACTGCGGTCGCCGCGCCATGCGCACAAGGTCTGCGTCGCCGTCCAACTCGGCGCGCCCGACGAGATCGACCGACTGCATGCCGAGCTGACGGCAAAGGGCGTGCCGTTTTATGGCCCGCCCGAAAACTATGTCTGGAACGCGCGCTGCGCCTACTTCACCGACCCGGACGACACGCTTTGGGAACTCTACGCCTGGCTCGACGGCGGCCCCGGCGACTACCACGACGAACAGCCGTAGACCACCCGCGCCAAGGGAACGGCGCGCAATGAAGAGACGAGACAGTCTTGCAACAGGAGCGAAAAATGAATGGGAATCACGACATGAACCGCCGCGGCTTCATGAAATCCGGCCTGGCGGCCGTTGCCATGGCATCGGGCGGCATGCAGCTGGTGCTGACTCCGGGCGCGAAGGCCGCCGGCAAGGTCGTCATCCAGTATGACTGGCTGATGTCCAACGGACAGATCGGCGACATCGTCGCCGTCGCCAATGGCTACTTCAAGGATGCCGGGCTCGACGTGGAATTCAGCCCGGGCGGCCCGAACGCCTCGACCGTGCCGCCGGTGATATCGGGCGCGGCACAGCTTGGCCAATTCTCCGAAACGCCCCAACTGTTTGCGGCGCGTGCCAGCGGCGTGCCGGTGAAGATCATCGCTTGCGGATTCCGCACCGGCCCCTACGCGCTCACCTCAAAGGCCTCGAATCCGATCAAGGGCGTGGCCGACCTCAAGGGCAAGAAGATCGGCATCCAGCCGACGGCGCGTTTCGTCATGGACGAGATCCTCGCCAAGAACGGCATGAGCGCATCCGACCTCACCGTCATCAATGTCGGCTTCGACAAGGGACCGCTGGTGCGCGGCGATGTCGACGCCATTGGCGGCTGGATCACCAACACGCAGGCGCTCAGCGTCGTCGGCGACGACCGCATCGATCTTCTGGTGCGCGATCTCGGCTTGAATTCCTATGCCGATGTCTATTTCGCCACAGACGCGGCGATCGAAAAGGATCCGGACACGCTGGCCAAGTTCATCGGCGCGGTCGCCAAGGGCTGGGGCTGGGTGCACGCCAATCCGCAGGAGGCGGTGAAGAAGATGGTCGCCGCCTATCCCGAAATGGACCTCGGCTGGGAAGAGAAGACAGTTGACCTCGTGCTGAGGCTCTCGTTCGACGGCGCGACGGCAAAGGACGGCTGGGGCACGTTCGACCTCGCCTCCATCGAAGAGCAGCTGGCGCTGCTCGACAAGGTCGGCCAGTACCCGAACGGGCGCCCCAAGGCCGCCGACGTCTACACCACCAAGATCCTCGAACTTTCGGCTGCCGACCGGCCGAAGCTCGACGCGCCCGCCGCCTGATGGCGAACGCGATCGAAGCCAGCCGGCTGGACGTCGGCTATGGCGGCCGCCAGACGGCCGTCAAGGTGCTCTCCGGCCTCGACCTCAGCGTCGAGGCCGGCTCCTTCCTGTCGATCCTCGGACCGTCCGGCTGCGGCAAGTCGACCTTGCTCAGAGTGGTCGCCGACCTGCTCGACCCGCTCGGCGGCACGATCAGCGTGCTCGGCGACACGCCGCATGCGGTGCGCTCGCGCCGCGATGTCGGCTTTGTCTTCCAGGACCCGACGCTGCTGCCCTGGCGCACGGTGCGCGACAATGTGCGCCTGCCGCTTGGCGTCGGGCAAGGCAGCCTGACGCGCAAGATCGAGGATCGCAGCGAAGAATTGTTAGAGCTGATGGGGCTTGCCGGCTTTGGCGAACGCCTGCCGCACCAGCTGTCCGGCGGCCAGCGCCAGCGTGTGGCCATCGCCAGGGCGCTGCTTGGCCAGCCGAAGCTGCTGCTCATGGACGAACCGTTCGGGGCGCTGGACGAAATCACCCGCGACCGGCTCAACGACGAGCTTCTCAACCTGTGGCGGCGCACGGGAACGACGATCCTGTTCGTCACCCATTCGATCGCCGAAGCCGCCTATCTCGGCGAGCGTGTCATTGTCCTCGCCGCCAATCCGGGGCGGCTGGTCAAGGATCTGGACATGCGGCCGCTCAAGCAGGACGGCAACCGTTGTAAGCGCGAAGACCCGGCAATCGTCGCCGCCATGGCGGAGCTGCGGGCCGCGCTGGAGCAGGCATCATGAGGCCGGCGCCGCTGTCGCCGCAATTGGCGATAGCCCTGCCCGTTCTTGGCGCTGCGTCGCTGCTGCTCGCCTGGCAGTATCTGCTGCCGCTTCTCGGCGTCCCGGCCTATATCGTGCCGACGCCGACAGCCATATCGGGCGTCTTCCAGAAAAATTTCGCGCTGCTCATGGACAATTTGAGGCCGACGCTGATCGAGGCGCTGGCCGGCTTTGTCATCGGCAATCTGGCCGCCGTGCTGCTGGCGGTCCTGTTCGTGCACAACCGCATCCTGCAGGCCACCTATTTTCCGATCGTGCTGTTTTTCAACACCATTCCGATCCTGGCACTGTCGCCGATCATCATCCTGATCTTCGGGCTCGGCATGACGCCGAAGATCGTTATCGCCGCGGTGATCTGCTTCTTCCCGACGCTGGTGAACATGATCCGCGGCCTGGATTCGGCCAGCGACAATGAGCACGAACTGTTCCGGGTGCTGTCGGCGACACGTTCGGAGATTTTCTGGAGCCTGCGCCTGCCCCGCGCACTGCCGATGCTGTTCTCCTCGCTCAGGATCGCCTCGGCGACGGCGGTGATCGGGGCCATCGTCGGCGAATGGATCGGCTCGGACAAGGGCCTAGGCGCGCTGATTATCCAGGCGAGCTTCAATTACCAGTCGGACCGACTTTACGCGGCGATCGTGCTGTCATCTTGCCTGTCGATCGTGCTGTTCTGTGCCGTGGTGCTGGTCGAACGCCGGGTCATCAAATACTGAGCAGGCATCTAACCGGTTCGTGCAGGCTTGCACGAGCCGACTTTGGACCGCGTTGATCAGTCGGTATTTTCCGGCTGCGCCGACAGAAATCCGGTCGCCGCCGCAACCAGGTGGCCGCGCCAACCTTCAAGGCGGCTTCGTCGACGCGAAATTTGGGATGGTGAAGCGGAAAGACCGATCCGACCGCCTCGTTGCGGATGCCGAGCCGGAAATAGACCGAAGGACGCCTCTCGCTGTAATAGCCAAAATCGTCGGCAATGGTCCATCCGGGCGTATCGAGAACATTGTCGGCGCCGATGCAGGCCTTGCCGCTGGCGGCAATCAGCTCGGCCATCTCGCCGTCATTGACCACACCCGGCTCGCCCTTGTGGATGGTGAGCTCCACATCGGCCCCGTGGCTCGCCGCCATGCCCTCCAGGATTTCGCGAACGCGCCGCCAGGCCCGCTCGCGGGTGGCGTCGCTGCCTCTGCGGATGGTGCCCTTCAAGACGACCTTGCCGGCGACGACATTGTAGGCGCTGCCGCCATTGATGCCGGTGACGGAAATGACCAGCGGATCGTAAGGGTCGATCTCGCGCGAGACGATCTTCTGCAATTCGCCGACCATGGAACAGGCCACGGCGATAGCATCGATACCCTCATAGGGCTTTGCCGCGTGTGCCGCCTCGCCGATTACGACGGCGTCGAACGTATCGCATGCCAGCGTGTAGGGACCCGAACGGACCGCGATCTTGCCGGATGGCGTATACGGATCGACGTGAAGGCAGATCGCGGCGTCGACATCGTCGAGCAGCCCCTCCTCCACCACGCGTTTGCCGCCCGAGGGCGAATCCTCTTCTGCCGGCTGGAAGATCAGGCGCACGGTGCCACCAAAATCGGCTCTTGATCTATGCAGATGCGCGGCAACCGCGAAGCCCATCGATGCGTGGGCGTCGTGGCCGCAGGCATGCATCACGCCGGGATTGGCCGACGCATAGTCGACGCCGGACTCTTCTTCGATCGGCAAGGCATCGATGTCGGCGCGAATGGCAATCTTCCGGTTCGACGGCTTGCCGGTGCCGACTATGTCGACCGCGAGGCCAAAGCCCGCGACATCGCGAATGTCTGATATCCCCTCGCCGGCCAGCATCTGCCTGAGATAACGCTGCGTGTTGGCTTCGTGGTTCGACAGTTCCGGATTGCGGTGCAGATGCCGGCGGATCTCGATCATCTGGTCGAGAATTCCGGCATCGATAGCGACCGTGCCGGAACTTTCAGCACTGGCTGCCACGACGGCCCCCTCAGGATTTGACATGGATCTCTCGCGGGAACTTCGTCAGCGTTTCATGGCCGGTTTCGGTCACCAAAATGGTCTCGCTGGTCTCGATGCCCCAACCGTCCATCCACATGCCGAGGATGGAGTGGACGACATTGCCGGATTGAAGCACCGTCTTGTCGCCGGGTCTCAGGCTGATCGTGTGTTCACCCCAATCCGGCGGATAGGCGACGCCTATGGAATAGCCGATGCGCGATTCCTTCTTCAGTCCGTAACGCTGGATGACCTTGCGCCATGCAGCCTCGACCGCCTCGGCAGTCGTTCCCGGCCTCACCGCATCGAGCACCGCGTCCATGCCTTCGATCACCGCCTTTGCCGTGTCCGCAACCCGCGTCGGCGTCTTGCCGAGCTGCATCGTTCTTGCAAGCCCGGCGGCATAGCGGCGGCAGACACCGGCGAGCTCCAGTGCAATCGTCTCGTTGTCTCCAAACCGCCGGTCACTCCACATTATATGCGGGGCAGAAGCGTTCTCGCCGCCGAGGATGGTCGGCGGAAGGGCGGTGATATCGCCGGCAAAGTCCGGGCTGCCGGCGATCTGCGCCGCCTGGATGGAGGCGATGGCGTCGCATTCGCGCACCCCTGGCGCGATCACCTCGAAGGCCCGCGCGACGGCCGCTTCGGCCAGGGTCGACGCCTTGCGCAGATAGGCGATTTCGGGCGCCGATTTGACCGCGCGGATCCAGTTCACCAGCAGATCGGCGTCATGCCATTTCGCATTGGGGAGTCCGGCGACGAGCCGGGCATGGCCTTTCGGCGAGAAATAATAGGCTTCCAGCTCGATGCCGACATGCCTGTTTCCCCATCCCTTGGCGACGATCCAGCTCGCGATCCAGTCCATGGGGTGGCGATCGGCGCGTTGAACGTGATCCTCCGGGAAGCCAACGACATTCTCGGGCTTCATCCAAGCCGTGAGCAGCCCGCCGGCCGCATCCATGGCGCGGCCGATCCAGACCGGCTCGACCTCCTCCAAGGGAACCAGCACCACCTGCGGCGTGTAGAATGACCAGCCATCATAGCCGGTGATGTAGTGCTGGTTGGCAACGTCGTTGACGACAAGGAGTTCGAGACCGCGCTTCGCCATCTCGGCGCGGATCTTGCGAAGCCGCTGCTGGTACTCGTCGCGGGCAAACGGCAGTTCAATCATTTTTGCTCCATGCATTTTTCGACGGTTGCGAACCTCGCCACCATTGAGGCGGTTTCGCTATGGCGGCAATCGGCCAAGGCGGCAGGTGAACAGGTCCTAAGCCGGTGCGGCTTGCGGCTCTCTTGGGCGGGATGTTGCTCTCGTTTATTTTTGAATTCCATTTGACTGAATAAATCTTTGGTGCGAACCTTACGTCAATCGAGGACGCAAGGCATGGCATTGCGGGGGACCAATCAGGAGTTCGGGCGGCCGTACAACCGGCGCATCGTGCTTGAGTCCATCCGCCTGCATGGGCCGATCGCCCGCGGCGAGATCGCCAGCCGTGTCGGGCTTACCGTCCAGACCGTATCGACCATCGTTCGCGAACTGGAAGAACAGGGCTACATCCTCTCCCTGCGCGTGGAGCCCAAGGGGCGCGGCCTGCCGCCGGCGACGCTGCGCATCAATCCCGAGGGAGGCTATGCCGTCGGTATCCACATCACCCCGTTCGGCATCGATGCCGCCCTGATCAATCTGAGCGGCGACGTGATCGAGAGCACCTACCGCGAGGCCCCGAACGCGACGCCCGACCATGCCTTCGAGCTGATCGGTGCGATGGTGATTGAATTGACCGGATTGCGGGCCGGCGGTCGGGTGCTTGGGGTCGGCCTGGCCCTGCCCGGACCGTTCGGTGTCGAATCCATGAGTTTCGTCGGCCCGACCACCATGACTGGCTGGCAGGATGTGGCGCTGCGCGAGCGACTGGCGGCCTCGACCGGACTGCCTGCCTTCTTCGAAACCGACATGGCGGCCGCCGCCATGGGCGAGCGGCTCTACGGCCTCGGCGCCCAATTCTCCGACTATTACTACCTCTATTTCGGCGTCGGCCTTGGCGGCGTCATGGTTCATGACGGCATCGTGCAGCGCGGCGCCTGGGGGAATGCCGGCGAGGTCGGACACATCCCTGTCGTTCCTGCCGGCGAGGCCTGTCCCTGCGGGAACCGGGGTTGCCTCGAAAGATACCTCTCGCTCGAGGCGCTTCGGCGCTGGAACGGCACAGAGCCCGACTGGATCGCGGAAGTCGCGCCGATCTTTCACAATGCCGTCGCCGTCATCGAGAACCTGTTCGACCCCGAAACGGTCATCCTCGGCGGGCTGGCGTCCACCGACCTGCTGGAACGGCTGGCCGGTTCGACCGGCGGCCTGCACAACTCCGTCTCGGCGCGCAAGGACCGCATCGCGCCCCGGCTGATGGTCGCGCGCGGCGGGCAACATTCGGTGCTGCGCGGCGCCGCTGCCCTCGCGGTTTCCGGGGTCCTGTCGCCGCGCTTCGGCCAGATGTTCGCCGCCGAGCGCGAACGCGGCCGCGATCTTCTGACAGCCAAGGAGGTTGCGGCATGAGCGAACCGCTGCTGGTGCTCGACAACGTCACCAAGAACTATGGCGCGATCGAAGCGCTGAAGGGGATCAGCTTTTCCATCGGCAAGGGCGAGGTCGTGGCGTTGCTGGGCGACAACGGCGCCGGCAAATCCACGCTGGTCAAGATCATATCAGGCGGACTGGAGCCGACCTCGGGCCGCATGCTCTTCGAAGGCAAGGAGTTCCTGGCGAGGTCGCCGGCCGAGGCCAAGGCGGCGGGCATCGAAACCGTCTACCAGGACCTGTCGCTCTGCACCAATGTCGACGTGGTGGCGAATTTCTTCATGGGCCGCGAAATCACCAGGAAGGTGCTCGGCATTCCCGTGCTCGACGAGCGCGCCATGGAAGCCGTCGTCTCCAAGGCGCTGGCCAGCGCCGGCACCCGCATTCCGTCGCTGCGCACCAATGTCGAGCATCTCTCGGGCGGCCAGCGGCAAGCCATCGAGCTCAACCGCTTTGTGCACTGGGGCGGCAAGCTGGTGCTGCTCGACGAGCCGTTCGCGGCGCTGGGCGTCGAGCAGACGCGGCGCGGTCTCGACATGATCCGCCAGGTGGCGAGCCAGGGCATCGGCGTCGTCATCATCACCCACATCATGCAGCAGGCCTTTCAGGTCGCCGACCGGATCGTGGTGATCCGGCAAGGCGTCGTGGCCGGCGATGTGGCGCGCAACAAAACAAGTCCCGATGCGGTGATCAACATGATCACCGGGGAGACGCTTGCCGGTGCCGGACCGGCGGGCTGAGGGACAAAAGAGGGGTCCGGCTTAACAGGGAGCCAACGACATGAAGCGAATACTTCTTGCTGTCTTCGGCATCCTGGCACTGGCCTTTGCCACGCTCACGCCGGCATTCGCCCAGTCCAAGGGTGTCGTCTACTATCTTGTGCCGACACTACTCGATGAATTCCAGACCGGCTCGGTGACCGCGCTGGAGCTGTTCCTCAAGCAGGCCGGTTATGAGTTCAAGTCACTGAACGCCGACAACAAGACCGATGCCCAGCAATCGCAGATGAACGACGTCATCGCACTAAAGCCGGCGGCCATTATCCTCGCGGCTGTCGACTTCAACGCGCTGAAACCGTCCATCGAGGCCGCCCGTGCCGCCGGTATCCCGGTGGTCGAGTTCGACCGCCAGATCACTTCGACACCATCCGACTTCACGTCAGTCGCCGGAACGGTCGAAATCGGCCATGTCGCCGCCGACCAAGCCGAAAAACTGTTGAAGGCCAAAAACGGCTCGGTGAAGGGCAAGGTGCTGCAGGTGCTCGGCGATCCAGGCGATCCCTACACGCTCGACATCCAGAAAGGCTTCGAAGAGAAGATGAAGGCGTTTCCGGACGTCAAGATCATCTCGCTTCCGGCCATGCAGTGGGAAGCCAGCAACGCCGGCACCATCGTCGCCGACCAGATGCTGGCCAACCCCGACATCGACCTGATCTTCAGCCATGCCGCGCACCTCTCGGTGGCCGCCGTCGCCTCGCTCGAGGCCGCCGGCAAGAAGCCGGGCGACGTCATGCTCATGAGCTCGAACGGCGCGCCGGTCGGCCTCGACCTGATCCGCAAGGGCTGGCTCAACGTCGAAGTCGAGCAGCCGCTCTACGCGCAGGCCGCCGCCGTCGCCATGTTCATGGACAAGGTGGTCAAGAAGCAAGAGATCAAGCCCGGCGAATATGACGTGATCGGCCTGAAATCGACCGTGACCAAGGAAGCCTGGGGGCCGAACATCAAGATCCCCGGTGCCGCCATCACCAAGGAGAATGTCGACAACCCGGCTTTCTGGGGCAACCAGAAGCCGCCGACGGACGCCATTAAACCCGTCGAGTAGTCCTGTCGTACGGAGCGCTCCGGGCCATCGCGGCCCGGAGCCAATCCTTCGCAAATCGCGCCATTCGGAAGATCGAATTGATTCTTTCGGGCCATGCACCAGTCGGATCAGCCCATGAACCCCCGCACCCGCCATGCCCTGGAGCTCATCCTCGACAACCTCGTCTGGTTCATGCTGGTCTTCGTGCTGGTGGTCTTTTCCATCTTCATCCCGAACTATTTCCAGCTCGGAATCTTCGCCAACATCATCGAGGCTTCGAGCGTGCTCGGCGTCATGTCGATCGGCCTGGCGCTGGTCATCATCGCCGGCCACATGGATTTGTCGGTCGAATCCGTCGCCGCACTCAGCGCCATGGCGGTCGGCATCCTGTTCTGCTCATCCGGAATCGGGCTTGGCGTCCAACTGCATCCGGAATGGCTGATGGTTCCGGTGTCGCTGCTGCTGGCGCTGGCCGTGGGCGGACTGATCGGAGCCTTCAACGGGTTTCTGGTCGTCAAGGTGAAGATGAGCGCGTTCATCATCACGCTGGCCTCCTACATCTGGGTGCGCGGCCTGGTGCTGGTGATTTCGGGCGGCCGCTCGGCGCAGGATCTTGCACCGGCGATCCGCTGGTTCGGCATCCAGCGACTGATCGGCCTGCCGCTCACCGCCTGGATCGCCATTGCCTGTTTCGTCGTCTTCTCACTGATCATGGCCAAGACACCGTTTGGCAGGCACCTGGTGATGATCGGCGGTAACGAGACGGCGACCTTCCGCGCCGGCATCCGGGTGAACCGCAACCTTATCATCGCCTTCGTGCTTGCCGGCGCTATCGCCGGCCTTGCCGGCTGGCTGCTGGCGATCCGCACCTCGGGCGCCACAGCAAATCTCGGCGTTGGCCTGTTGTTCAACGCCTTTGCCGCGGTCGTCATCGGCGGCGTCAGCCTGAAGGGCGGCGTCGGCACCCTGCCCGGCGTCTACGCCGGCGTGCTGCTGCTCTCGGCCATCAACACGGCGATCAATCTGATGGGGCTGCCGGCCAATTTCACCCAGGTCATCCACGGCCTGCTGGTACTTGCGGCCGTGCTGCTCGACGCATTCAAGCAAACCATTCGCCAAAGACTGGCATGACAGGACGGCTCGCATGGCTGGACGATTGAAAGACAAGGTGGCGCTGATCATCGGCAGCGCGCGCGGCATCGGCAAGGGCACCGCACTGCGCTTTGCCGAAGAAGGCGCACGACTCGTGCTGGCCGACAGCGAGGCCGAGGCCGGGCAAGCGACCGCCAGCGAGCTCGGTGTCCCCTTCATCGGCACCGACATTTCGCAAATGCGCGACGCCGAGGCCGCGGTGACACTGGCGCTGAACCATTACGGCCACCTCGACATCATCGTGCAGAATGCCGGGATCTATCCCTGGCAATTGATCGAGAACACCAGCACCGACGACTGGGATCGCGTCATGGCCGTCAATCTGCGCGGCACCTTCAATGCCACTCGCGCAGCCCTGGTGCCGATGAAGGCGCAGCGCTCCGGACGAATGCTCTACACCTCCTCCATCACCGGACCGCATGTCACAAGCCCCGGCCACGGCCATTATTCGGCGACAAAGGCAGGCATCAACGGCTTCATCCGGGCAGCAGCCCTGGAGTTCTCCGGCTACGGCATTACCGTCAACGGCGTCGAGCCCGGCAACATCCTGACCGAAGCCATCCAGGAGCATCGCGGCGCCGCTTATATCAAGAACATGGAGGATTCGATCCCGCTCGGCAGGCTCGGCAGTCCGCGCGATGTCGCCAATGCCTTCCTGTTCCTTGCCTCGGACGACGCAAGCTACATCACCGGCACGACCATTGTCGTCGATGGTGGGCAATTGCTGCCCGAGGGCAAGGATTTCCGGATGGTGCCACCTTGATCGCCCAGATCTTTCGGACGGCGCAGGAGCGATCCGCCCGGTAGAGGCGTCAGGAAGCTCGCACCCCCTATGGCCTGCAACCCCTGATGATGAAAAACCCGCTACGGGAGCGACCCGCGGCGGGCTTTTGGAGTGGCTACATCCCGGAGGAATCGACCGCTTGCAATTGTATTGTGAACCGCGTGACCGTGTCAGCCTATGGTGTGATCGCGGAAGACAAGGCCATCACTTGCGATTGCGCCGAAAAGCCCTCGCGCCCTTGCCGAGAGACCTGGCAGCCTCCTTGGCGTCCTGCCAGCCTTTCAGCTTGATCGTCTTGCCCGTGCCCAGCACGGAGGACAAAAAGAACTGCTCGATCTCCTGGCGCAAATCCTGCGGCAAATGGTCGGCAGTCACGGGCTTGTCCGGCGCATCCTCCTTGCGCGGGCAGAAAATATAACGATCGTTCCGGATGACCGCCCCATCAGGGTCCTTCTGCTTCACCCGCAATGCACCGAGCAGATCGCATTTGATGACCACGCCAGGTGCTGTAGCGGCCTGGTGGATCACCATCCCGTCGAGCGGATCACCATCTTCCCCGACGGTGGAAGGTACGAACCCCCAATCATAAGGGTATGTGTTGCCGACCGGCAGCGGCCTTGAATATTGAAAGACGCCCGTCTTGGGGTCGTAGGCGAGCTTGGCGGCTGCTCCGCGCGGCGTTTCGACGACAACGCGAAACAGGTTCCGCGACTTCGCCGGGAGTTTCAGAAAGTTTGTCATGGCTCGTCCATCCAGCGCCCAGATCGCAGTAGCACGCGCGAACAGGCAAAAGGTTCCCGCGTGGCAACCAACGAACGGAACCCGGTGCCGATACAAATGTTCAACGTTGGAGCGAAGGGAGAGTGTGAATGGTCAAGGTTTCGCCGCATGCGCTCAAGGGTATCGGCTATGTGGTCTCGACGGTAAGCGTCATATTGCTGGCGGTGGTCAGCTGGAAAAATGCCTCGCAAGACCCGGTGCTTGCCGCATGCCTGTTCGGTGGCGCCACCACATCGATTGCGGGCATGTGCTGCCGCTGGACATCCTATGCTATCGAAAAGCGGCAGAACAAGCTGTAACGCGCCGGCCTTGTTCAATCGATCTTGCGCGCAGCGTTGACTGTGGGTTGTACGCCGCGCAAACAAGAGCACTGAAATGGCTCATGCAGGCGCGCCGATACGCAAACAGCATCCGGGCACAAGCTGCGTAGCCGAGCTTGGCCTCCCTCACTCCATAACGATACCAAGCACAGCCGCCTTCTTTGTGACGAGGGCTTTCAGATCCGCGTCAGAACGGTCCGTTCCCGTCCTTTGACGAAGCACTTCGATGAATTCGGCCATCGATAGAAAGGCAGGGCCGTCATGCTCCGTGAGCATCGTTTCGGCCGCCTTGGCCACGTCGACGGTATCCGGTCCAACTGTCGTCTTCATCCGCCACCTCCGCGCAAGGTCGCCTTAGCGGTCAAGAAACTTCGAAGCCCTGCCAACGTTCCCATCGGCGAAATCGCAACCTGCGAAAAGCCTGCGGAGAATGGTCCGTCCGCATGATCGACGGTGACGAGGAACCAACCCGATCATTCTGTCTGGAGTCTTTCGCCCTCGCCTTCGCAGAGGGCCAGAGGATACGTGCGGGGCTTACCGACTTCAAACGGATCTAGGTTCAATCCTCGGAAGCATCAGGCGCCCATCGTCCTGCCTCCAGGAAGGGCCAAATCGCATCTTCAAGACGACGTGGAATGGTGGGCGATGACGGGCTCGAACCGCCGACATCTTCGGTGTAAACGAAGCGCTCTACCAACTGAGCTAATCGCCCGCTCCGGCGCGGACCTTTAAGCGGTCGGGACCGGCTTCGCAAGGCCAAATGAACAGGTGACGCCCTGTCCGCAGGCCCGATTTGCGAACAAAACGCCGGCTGTCAAAAAACCTTCTCCAGTTTGTTGTTATGATGGTTTGGTGCGCTTGACACCCGGTGGCGAACCCCTTATCCAGCGCCCCAACGACGAACACGGCTGACACGTGCTCGTCAATGCGCGGGTGTAGCTCAGTTGGTTAGAGTGCCGGCCTGTCACGCCGGAGGTCGCGGGTTCGAGCCCCGTCACTCGCGCCATTTCCCTCAAGGATCGCAATCCTTGGCACAGGGAAATGCCGACATGAATTGTCAGAATCCACTTTCAGAAATGAAGGGCCAAGGCGCGGGCTTTTGCGCTCTATCGCCGGCTTTGTAGCCTTGCGGTCGATGATCATTCGCCGCGGCCGCGCGAATCGTGCGCGGCCGACTGTTTCGCCGCCGGCTTTAAAAATTCAGCCACGCCCGCGCGGCAATCTGGCAAACGCGAGGCCACTCCAATAGGCTGAAAAGCAGCTCCTGGAACGACTCGGGCTTGAGCCGCGTTTGACCTTGCGAATCCCACTTGCGGATTTGCCCACAAAGCGCTGGATTCATTTCGCAGGTAGCGGAGTTGCATTCGTAGGCTGCCTGAACGGCATGGAGGACTTATCGTGTCAAACGCACCAAACATTTCTATGCGCACATTATTCACGCTCATGTACCTGGGCGGCGCGACGACGGTCGCCACCGCCCTTTTCCCGGCGACCGCGTCGGCCGACCGATTGCAGCCATGCGCGCGCGAGGGCGGGCTCTGCCGTCTGCCGTATCCCGCGGAAGTGGTCTACGGCGCCCGGGGCCGCACGACCTCGCGCTATTTCGACCGAGACGCGGTGCCGTGTTCAAATCGCGTTTTTGGCGATCCGGCGCCGGGCATCCCAAAGTCGTGTTTCATCGTCATGCGCGGCCGGGACCAGTCGGATGACAATTACGACGAACCCCGCCGCGAGAGATGGGCAGCCTGTGCCGATGAAGGCGACTACTGCGATTTCTATGGCCGCAAGGTGGTCAGGTACGGGGCACGCGGCCAATTCACGCAGGACGTGTTCCGCAACGGCGTCCAATGCGACAATGATACGTTCGGCGATCCCGCTCCCGGTCGTGAAAAGCGCTGCTACGTCAGGCAATAGCTGATCGGGCTATCACTGGATGGACATCCAGGGCAGTTTGCCGTTTCATGGAAACAGCGAACTGCCCTAACACTCTGTTTTGGCGCAATTCCATTGGCGCAATTTCAAGGGGAAAGCGCTACGCACTTTTCATGGGATTGCGCTGGATTGGAACAGCCTGATGGCCCGGCTGCCCCCGCGTGCCTCAACCCTTCGCCAGCAGCGCCTCGACCTCTTGCAGCGTCGGCATCGACGGCGCGGTGCCGGGTCGCGTCACCGAGATGCCGGCGACGGCGCAGGCGAAGCGCACCGCCTGCAGCGGCTCCACGCCTCGCGACAGCGCCGCCGCGAAGCCGCCGTTGAAGGCGTCGCCCGCGCCGGTGGTTTCGACAACCGGCCCGGCGCTGATGGCTGCGACATGCTCGGAGCGTCCCTTCGAGTGCAGGAGCGCGCCCTTGTCGCCGAGTGTGACGATGACGGTCCCGACGCCCTTTTCGAGCAGCTTGCCGGCGGCGACCCGCGCCTCATCGACCGACGAGACCTTCAGTCCGGCCAATTCCTCCGTCTCGGTCTCGTTTGGCGTCAGGTAGTCGCAGAGCGTGTAGATACGGTCGGGAAGCTTTGCCGCAGGGGCAGGGTTGAGGATGGTTGTCACCCCTGCCCCGCGCGCGATCTCCAGCGCCCGCATCGCGGCATCGATCGGCTGTTCGAGCTGGGTGACGAAGACGCCGGCGCCACGAATCAGTGCGGCATTGGCCTCGATATCGGCCGCCGAGATCAGCATGGCCGCACCCGGACTGACGATGATGGCGTTGTTGCCGCTGCCCTCCTCGACGAAGATGTAGGCGGCGCCCGTGTAGCTGTCCGGCGTGTCGATGACGGCGCTTCTCACGCCGGCATCCTGCCAGGTCCGCTTGGCCATGTCGGCGAAGGCGTCGACGCCAAGGCGGGTCAGGAAGGTGGTGTCGGCGCCGAGCTTGCCGGCGGCCACCGCCTGGTTCGACCCCTTGCCACCCGGGCCCAGCTTGAACGAATTGCCGAGGATCGTCTCGCCCATGCGCGGCTGGCGATCGGCGCGATAGGCGGTATCGGCGACGAAGACGCCCAATATGACGACAGGCTTTCCGGCTGCCATATCCCTACTCCGCATCCGGCGGTACGACGCCCTTGCGGAAGGCAAAGCAGCCGTAGAAACGGCGTTCGCCGGTCTGGATGACGCAATAGGCCTGCTTGGCGCGCTCGTAGAAGGCGTAGCGCTCGACCGGCAGCATCGGCCAGGACTTGCCTTCAGCCGCGTCGATTTCCTTTTGCACTTCCTTCTGCACGGGTGGGATCTCGTCCGGCTTGCCGACGATTTCCATGCGCGCGGCCGCGTCGTCGACGAACGTATCCAGCGGATAAAGCGACAGCACTGCCTTGACCACCTCGGCGGCCGGCGCATCGATGCGCAGCAGCCGGCCGAGCGCCGTCTGACGCGCCACCGAATCGGAGGGGAAGTTGGTGTCGGCGATGATCAGGTCATCGCCATGGCCCATCGCCCGCAATGCCTGGAGCACGTCGGCATTGAGCAGCGGATTGATGCCTTTGAGCATGATAGTCCTCGTGATGTCCGTTGAAATCAGAGACGCTTGCCGGTCTCGGCATCGAAAAGATGAATGTGGTCGAGCCTGGGCTTCAGGGTCAGCGTGTCGCCGGGCTTGAAGTCGTGGCGCTCGCGAAACAGCGCCACCATCTCGCGGTCGCCAAAGCGCAGGAACACAAGCGTTTCCGAGCCGGTCGGTTCGACCACCGAAATCTTCGCCGGTACGCCATCGGGATGGATTTCCAGATGCTCCGGGCGCACGCCATAGACGACGGCCTGCCCGTCCTGCGCGGCATTGTCGGCAATCGGGAACAATGTGCCTGATATGTCGACGCCGGGCTTGTCGCCCTTTCGCACAACGCCCTTGAGCAGGTTCATCGACGGCGAGCCGATGAAGCCGGCGACGAAGAGATTGGCCGGCCGGTCGAACAGCTCCAGCGGCGCACCGACCTGCTCGATGCGGCCATCGCGCATGACGACGATCTTGTCGGCCATTGTCATGGCCTCGATCTGGTCGTGGGTGACGTAGATCGTGGTGGTCTTCAGTCGCTGGTGCAGTTCCTTGATCTCGGTGCGCATCTGCACGCGCAGCTTAGCGTCGAGGTTGGACAGCGGCTCGTCGAACAGAAACACCTGTGGATTGCGCACGATGGCGCGGCCCATCGCGACGCGCTGGCGCTGGCCGCCGGAGAGCTGCCGGGGATAGCGCTTCAGATAGGGGTTGAGGTCGAGGATATCGGCGGCGCGCTTGACCCGCTCGGCGACCACGGCCGGATCGGTTTTCCGCAATTTGAGGGCAAAGGCCATGTTCTGCTCGACCGTCTTGTGCGGGTAGAGCGCGTAGTTCTGGAACACCATGGCAATGTCGCGTTTTGCCGGCGGCAAATGGTTGACGACGCGGTCGCCGATGGCGATCGTGCCGCCGGAAACGGTCTCCAGCCCGGCCACCATCCTGAGCAGCGTGGACTTGCCGCAACCCGAGGGGCCGACCAGCACCACGAACTGTCCGTCAGCGATGTCGACGCTGACTTCGTGCAGAACCTTGACGGTTCCAAACGCCTTGGCCACCTTGCTGATTGCGACTTGAGCCATCTCTCCCCCATCGGCTCCAACTGGCCGTAGGCGCAGAAGCTAACCAACGCGCCCTGTCAGGGCAAGTCGGTCTCTTATAGATAAAAACCGTTCTCGTTGACACGGCGTTTGGTTGCGAGAATAGTGGCGGGTGCTGGTCCAAATGTCGGCACCGATCCGCAGGGAATTTCAATCGACGCAGGGTGGGGTCCTGCCTAATTCGTATCCGAGCCGGTAGCACAGTTGTGCTTCAGCGTCCGACAGGTGGCCACATCCATTCACACTGATTCTGGGAGGAATAGTCGATGAGAACAGGTCTTTACGATAGGCTGGTCCGGGCCGGCGCCACGCGGCGCGACGTCTTGAAGGGTGCGGCCAGCATGGCCGCGATCGCGGCGGCATCCGGCGCCGGGCTTGGCGCCTTGACGCGCCCCGCTGCCGCCGCAAGCGAACTGCGCTCGAAGATCCTGCAGATTCCCGGCGTTGGCAAAGGTCAGCCGACCGATGCCGATTTCCAGAAGGTCGGCGAACTCTGCCTCGAGGCCACCAAGGCCAATGTCAAGGAAGGCGAATTCGCCGGCGTCGAGCTGACCTTCATGGGCCTCAACAACCAGAACCTGCACAATGTGCTGTTCCGCGGCTTCCTGAAGCCGTGGGAGGCCTATACCGGCGCCAAGATCAGCTGGATCGACCTGGCGCAGGCCGACTACAATGCCCGCCTTCAGCAATCGATCGCCACCGGCACCGTCGACTTCGACATCATCGAGATGGGCGCGCCCTTCGAAGGCGATGTCTGCGGCAAGGGCCTGACCTCGGAGATGCCCGACTGGGTCAAGAAGCAGATCGATTTCGACGACCTGGTCAACTACCTGAAGCCGCCGGTCGGCACCTGGGACGGCAAGCAGTATCGCGTCACCATCGACGGCGACACGCACAATTTCAACTACCGCACCGACGTGTTCGCCGATGCCGACCTCGCCAAGCAGTGGAAGGATGGCGGCGGTGAAGGCGAATGGGGCGTGCCGAAGACCTGGCAGCAGGTGCAGGCCGTCACCAAGTTCCTCAAGGGCAAGAAATTCAAGGGCCAGGACGTTTACGGCTATCTCGACGCGCCCAAGCCATGGGGCGGTTTCGGCTTCTACTTCCTGGGCAGCCGCGCCACCGCCTACGCCAAGCATCCCGACGACAAGGCCTGGCTGTTCGACGCCGACACGATGAAGCCGCGCATCAACAATCCGGCCTGGGTGCGCGCCATCCAGGACGTGATCGACGCGCTGCCGTCGGAACCGGCGGACCAGATCAACGCCGACCCGAACACCACCGGGTTCCAGCAGTTCCTGGCCGGCACCGGTTCGATGATCCCCTGGTGGGGCGACATCGGCTCCAACGTCAAGACCAACGATTCCTCGGTCATCGGCGATGTCACCGGCTTCTCGATCCTGCCGGGTTCGGACGATGTCTACAATTCCAAGACCGGCAAATGGGAGAAGCTCGCCAGCGGGCCGAACTATTCGCCGAACTGCGCCTATCTCGGCTGGGGCGTCTATGTCATGGCTCGCGTCGACAAGGACGAGAAGAAGAAAAAGGCGGCATGGTCCGCCGCCGCTCATCTCGGCGGCAAGGACCTGTCGATCTGGACGGCGATGTATCCGTCCGGCTTCCAGCCCTACCGCAATTCGCATTTCGACATTCCGGAATGGGTGGCGGCCGGCTACGACGAGGCCTTCATCACCTCGTATCTGAAGTCGGAAGGCGACAGCTACAACCATCCGAACGCGGCGATCGAGCCACGCATCCCCGGCATCTTCCAGTATTATTCCGCCGCCGAGGACATTCTGGCCAACACCTTCGCCGGCAAGATGAAGGCACAGGAAGGCGCCGATGCCATCGCCGCCGCCTGGGAAAAGCTCACCGACCAGATCGGCCGCGAAAAGCAGATCAAGCTCTACAAGGCCTCGCTCGGCCTGGTCTGATCGTAGCGTGAACCAGGGTCCGGCGACGAAAGCCGCCGGACCCTGTCTTGACCGGCATCGCCGGTCGCGAAGTGCCTTCTGCAACTGGATGAGACGCGTGGCTGACCAGATTTTGCCCACCAATGATTGGCCGGCAAACGCCGTCCCATCCGACCTGATACCGCCAGGCCGCAAACGCTTGGGCTGGGCGGTGATGGCCGCCGCAACGCTCGGCCTGCTGGCAACGATCCTCGTCCAGATCCTCTACAAGAGCGAAGTCGACACGATCGGCTTCGAGACATGGCGTCCGGTGGTCTATGCCTATGTGCTGTGGGGCGTGGCACTCGGCATCGGCCAAGTGCTGACGCGCGGCGAGGACGGCCAGCGCGCGCTGTTCCTGCTGCCGGCGCTGCTGTTCACCATTGCCATGGTGATCTTCCCGACGCTGTTCGGCTTCTACATCGCACTCACCGACTGGAACCTCTCCTCCTTCAGCGGCCGCAGGTTCAACGGGCTCGACAATTTCTGGCAGATGCTGGGCGATCCCTACTATCGCAACGCGCTGTTCAACATGGTGCTCTACGTGCTCGCCGTGCTGGTCGAATATGTCATCGCCTTCGGGCTGGCGCTGCTGCTCAACGCGCAGATCCGGGCGCGCAAATTCTTCCGCGTCGTCTTCCTGATGCCGCTGATGCTGTCCCCGGTCGCGGTGTCATGGATGATCGGCAAATCGCTGATGGAGTACCGGTTCGGACCGGCGGCAACACTGGCGCGCCATCTCGGCTGGGACAATCCCGCCTTCTTTTCCGATCCCATCATCGCCCGCATATCGATCATGATACTAGATGCCTGGACCTTCATCCCGTTCATGATGATCATGCTGCTCGCCGGCCTGCAGGCGATGTCGCGCGAGGTGCTGGAGGCCGCGCGCGTCGACGGCGCGACCACCTGGCAGACCTTCTGGCAGGTCACTTTCCCGCTGATGTTGCCGGTTTCGGTGACGGCGGTGATCCTGCGCATCATCTTCAAGCTGAAGCTGGCCGACATCATCATCACGGTGACCTCGGGCGGCCCCGGCGGCGCCACCGATTCCGTCTCCAGCTTCATCTACCGCGAATACCGCGACCGCTCCAATGTCGGCTACGGCACCATGCTGGCGATGGCCTATCTGGTCATCATCGTCGTGTTCGTGACCTGGCTGTTGAAGCTTGCCAACCGCTTCGTGCGCAACGTCAATTGAGTGGCCGGATCATGAGCGTTCAGACCACCGAATACACCGTCTCCGAAATCCGCTCTCCGGCGAGCTTCATCACCAGCCGCGTCTTCATCTATGGCGCGCTGGTGTTCTGGGCCTTGATCTGCCTGTTCCCGATCTACTGGACGATAACGACCTCGTTCAAATCGGCGGTCGACGTCACCCAAGGCCATCTGATCCCCTTCGTCGACTTCCAGCCGGACTGGAAAGGCTGGCGCTCGCTCGGCCTGTCGCCGGATTCGATCTTCCAGACGTCCACGGTGCGCGATGAGTTCTTCAAGCGCTTCATGAACTCGGTCATCACCTCGGTCGGCGCGTCGAGCCTCGCCATCGTCATCGGCAGCCTCGCCGCCTACGGCCTCACGCGCTACCGCTACAAGTTCGCCTGGTTCAAGAACGAGGACATCTCCTTCTTCTTCCTGTCGCAGCTGATCCTGCCGCCCGTGGTGCTCGCTCTGCCCTTCCTGGTGCTCTACCGCGAAGTCGGCCTGCTCGACACGCGCATCGGGCTGATCCTGCTCTACACGCTGATGGTGCTGCCGATCGTCATCTGGATCATGCGCGACCAGTTCAACTCCATCCCGGTCGAGCTGGAAGAAGCAGCGCTCGTCGACGGCCTGTCGATCTGGGGGGCGTTCTTCCGCATCGTCATGCCGATCGCGCTGCCGGGCATGGTCGCCGCCTTCATCCTGGCAATGGTGCTGTGCTGGAACGAATATTTCTTCGCTGCCCTTCTGACCTCGACCGATGCCAAGACCATCCCGGTCATGGTGGCGAGCCAGACCGGCTCGCAAGGCATCAACTGGTGGTCGATGGCAGCCCTTGCCACCGCCGCGATCGCGCCGCTGGCGGTCATCGGCATCGCGCTGGAACGCTATCTCATCATGGGCATGACGGCGGGAGCCGTGAAGTGACGAACCAATACTGGTTCGCACGCAACATCCGTGTCGGCTACAAGGGCTACGACCGCTACGGCAAGGGCGTCATGCCGATCGCCTGGCAAGGTCGAGCCGTCATCGCCGGCTTCGTGCTGGCCATGCTGTGCGGCGGCCTGGTCATGGCCCTGGAGGGATTCTACGCCAACCACCTCGGGCTTGGCATAGCCCTCTATGTCGGCCTGGCGATAGCCGGCGCCGGGACGTTCATCTGGACCGTTGCCACCAAGAGCGATCCGGGGACAGGTCGATTGCCGATTACCGGGCGGAGCGGCTGAAAAAACCTTTAGGCCTTCAGGATAGCGCGCAGGTGATCCATGATCATGGCGACGCCCTTGTCCCCAAGCTCAGCCGACGCATCCTTGGCGCTCGCCGTATACCAGCCGGTATTGTCGGCGAAGCGGGCGGCATCGACAACCTCCGGGCATAGCGCCAGCATCAGTGATGTCTCGCCGATGCCGGCATGGTCGAACGGATATTTGCCGTTCATGGCGGCCGGCATCAGCGGATGCACCTGCACCCAGTTGAAGAAATTTTCACCGGCGGCATGTCCGGCATAATAGTCGGCCATGTCCTTTGAGCCCCACCACCCCTCGCCGCGCTGCTTCTCGAGGAAACGGAAGATCGCCTGGCGGCCGGCGGTCTTGAAGGCGAGATCCGTCGGCATGCCGGCGGCGAAATTCTCGGTCTGGTGGTGGATGATGGCGTGGATGTTGCGGAAACCGATGCGCAACAGGCTGTAGAACAATTCCTCGCCGAACGGCGCCAGCTGATTGCCGCCGACCTGGACCGAGCCAGTGCCTTCCGGCGGCGCCACCGCGTAGCTCGCCGCACCGTAGTAGAAGGGCGGCAGGATGACGACATCCCTCTCCTTCTCGAACAGTCCCAGCGTCTTGATGACGGCCAGCGTGTCCATGCCGACTGCCATGTGCTCGCCATGGTATTCGAGCACGCCGAGCGGCAGGGCGACCGGCCAATTCTCGGCGATCGCCTTGCGGATCTGGTGCGGCAGCATCAGTTCATAGCGCATGATCTATTCCATATTGGTGTGGCGGGCACGCATGGCTTCGGGCGACGCGCCGGTCAGGGATTTGAGCTTCAGCACCATCACCTCGAACAGCAGGAACAGCGCCCCTTCGAACAGCGAGCCCATCGGCAGGACCGAAGTCTTTTGCGGCCCCTGATCATTGGCCATGGTCTGGGCCGGAATGAGCAGCGTGGCATCGGCCAACCCCGCCGCGCTGCCGCCGGACTGGGCGGTGAGCAGCAGATTGGTCGCGCCGGCATCGCGCGCGACACGCATCAAGGTCAGCACCGTCGAGGTTTCTCCCGGCCCGGAACTGGCCAGGAAGACGTCGCCAGGCCCCAGTGGCGGCGTGGTCATGTCGCCAACCACCGCGACCGGCAGACCGAGATGGTAGAGCCGCATGGCGAAACCCTTGACCTGCAAGGCCTCGCGGCCGCAGCCATAGACGACGATCTGCCTCGCTTCGGCCAGAATCTTGCAGGCGACGTCGATCTGGCTGTCATCCACGCGCGCCAGCACGTCGCCGAGTTCGTCGAGCGCGGTCTTGAACAGATTTTCGTTCCGGTCGCTCACGACAAACCCACCCTCGAAATCCTCCTCGGATTTTTCACGAACAGCTTGATTTCATTCATGCTAGCAACCGCGAAAATGCGTGTCCAACGCCGCGCAGCGCTTTTGCCTGATCACAGGCATGATAGTGTCATGTCAGACAAATCAACCCCGGGAAAACTGCAAGACATGAAGACACGGCATTTCGACCGCATCGGCAATGGCGGCCTCACCTTTACGGAGCTCGGCTTCGGCACGGCACCGCTCGGCAATCTCTACCGCGCCGTTTCGGACGAGGATGCCAAGGCCACGCTCGACGCCGCCTGGGAGACCGGCTGCCGCTACTACGACACCGCGCCGCTCTACGGGCTTGGCCTGTCTGAAACACGCCTCAACCCCTTCCTGCGCGGCAAGAAGCGCGACGACTATGTGCTGTCGAGCAAGGTCGGCCGCCTCATGCGCGCCTGCCCGCCGGAGCAGCGCACCGGCATCGGCAAGTTCTTCGACACGCCATCACGCCAGGAGGTCTACGACTACAGCTATGACGGCGTCATGCGTTCGTTCGAGGCCTCGCTCGAGCGGCTTGGCGTCGACAGGATCGACATACTGTTCGTGCACGATGTCGACATCTTCACCCATGGCAGCAAGGAGGCGTCCGACCGGCGCATCGAAGAATTCATGCGCTCGGGCTACTATGGACTGCTGTCGCTGCGCGACCAGGGCGCGATCAAGGCGTTCGGCGGCGGCATCAACGAATGGCAGGTTGCCCAGACATTGGCCGAGCGCGGCGATTTCGACCTGTTCCTGCTTGCCGGGCGCTACACGCTGCTGGAACAGGAGGCGCTGACGTCCTTCCTGCCGCTCTGCCAGAAGCGCGGCATCGGTATCGTCCTTGGCGGCCCCTACAATTCCGGCATCCTGGCGACAGGACCCAAGCCCGGCGCCTATTACAACTATTCCGAGGCGCCGAAGGACATTCTCGGGCGGGTCGCCGGCATCGAGGCTGTCTGCAAACGCCATGGCGTCAGGCTGATCGAGGCGGCGCTGCAGTTTCCGCTGCTGCATTCCTCTGTCGTCTCGGTGATCCCAGGCGGCCAGCGGCCGAGCGAAGTGGAAGGCAACCGGGCACTGCTCGACGCGAAACTGCCGGCTGCGCTGTGGGCCGACCTCAAGAAGGAGGGCTTGATGCGCGACGACGCGCCGACCGCATAGGAGCGTTGCCGCCCCCAATTCGGGCCAAAAAATGAAAAGCCGGGTACCGGCGTCGGGCACAAAAAATGAAAAGCCGGGCAAGCCCGGCTTTTCTGTCTCTGAAAAGAAAAAACGCTTAGTTGACTGCGTCCTTCAGGCCTTTGCCGGCCGAGAACTTCGGCACGGTGCGTGCCGGGATCTTCACTTCGGCGCCGGTCTGCGGGTTGCGGCCGGTCGAGGCCGCACGCTTTGACACGGTGAAATTGCCAAAGCCGACAAGCCGGACATCGCCGCCCTTCTTCAGTTCGCCGGTGATGACGGAAAACACCGCATCGACCGCCGACTGCGCGTCACCCTTCGAAATGCTCGCGGCGTCGGCGACAGCGGACACCAGTTCGTTCTTGTTCATAAAAATTCCCTTCCATGAGAACACCGGAACTAACGACTCATCCGGCAGGAAACGGACTTTAGAAAGAAGCGCTGCCGCAACCAAGTCGAAAAGCCCGGAAAAAGTGGAAAAAAGCCCGGAAATCCGGGGTTTTTCACATGAAAAAGCCGGGCGCGAGGCCCGGCTTTCCGTTTGTGCACTGCAACCTTAGAAAGAATCTAATGTGCAAGCGACTTTCCAGCGTCATCGGCACTGTCGGTCGTGGCCGGCGGATTGACCGGTTCGACCCATTCGATCGGCTCCGGCATACGCACCAGCGCATGGCGCAACACCTCACCGACGCGCGAGACCGGAATGATCTCCATGCCGTTCTTCACATTGTCCGGAATCTCCGCCAGATCCTTGGCGTTGTCTTCCGGGATCAGCACCTTCTTGATGCCGCCGCGCAGCGCGGCGAGCAGTTTCTCCTTGAGGCCGCCGATCGGCAAGATGCGGCCGCGAAGCGTTATCTCGCCAGTCATCGCCACATCGGCCCGGACCGGAATGCCCGTCAGCACCGACACAATGGCTGTCGCCATGGCAGCACCAGCGGACGGACCATCCTTCGGCGTGGCGCCTTCCGGCAAGTGCACGTGGATGTCGCGCTTGTCGAACAGCGGAGGCTCGATGCCGAAATCGAGGGCTCTTGAGCGGACATAGGAGGCCGCCGCCGAGATCGATTCCTTCATCACATCGCGCAGATTGCCGGTCACCGTCATGCGGCCCTTGCCGGGCATCATGACGCCTTCGACCGTCAGCAGTTCACCGCCGACTTCCGTCCAGGCAAGACCGGTGACGACACCGACCTGATCGTCAGCCTCGACCTGACCGAAACGATAGCGCTGGACACCAAGGTAATCGGCGAGGTTCGCCGCCGTGATGCTCACCGTCTTCTTCTTCGTCTTCAGGATCTCGGTCACGGCCTTGCGCCCGAGCTTCATCAGCTCGCGCTCCAGGCTTCTGACACCCGCTTCACGGGTGTAGGTCTGGATGATGGCACGGATCGCATCCTCGCCGACGGAGAATTCCTTCGGCTGCAGCGCGTGATCGCGGATCACCTTCGGCATCAGGTGCCGCTTGGCGATTTCGATCTTCTCGTCCTCGGTGTAGCCGGCGATACGGATGATCTCCATGCGGTCCATCAAGGGCGCAGGGATGTTCAGCGTATTGGCCGTCGTCACGAACATCACGCTCGACAGGTCGTATTCGACCTCGAGGTAATGGTCCATGAACGTCGAGTTCTGCTCGGGATCGAGCACCTCGAGCAGCGCCGACGACGGATCGCCACGGAAGTCCTGGCCCATCTTGTCGATCTCGTCGAGCAGGAAGAGCGGGTTGGACTTCTTCGCCTTCTTCATCGACTGGATGACCTTGCCGGGCATCGAACCGATATAGGTGCGCCGATGGCCACGGATTTCGGCTTCGTCACGCACGCCGCCGAGCGCCATGCGGATGAATTCGCGGCCGGTCGCCTTGGCGATCGACTTGCCAAGCGAAGTCTTGCCGACGCCGGGAGGGCCGACAAGGCACAGGATCGGCCCCTTCAGCTTCTTCTGGCGGCTCTGGACGGCCAGATACTCGACGATGCGGTCCTTGACCTTGTCGAGGCCGAAGTGATCGGTGTCGAGCACGTTCTGGGCGTAGGCCAGGTCCTGCTTGACCTTGGAGTTCTTGCCCCACGGGATCGACAGCAGCCAATCGAGGTAGTTGCGCACGACGGTCGATTCCGCCGACATCGGCGACATCGTCCTCAGCTTCTTCAACTCGGCTTCCGCCTTTTCGCGGGCTTCCTTGGAGAGCTTGGTCTTCTTGATGCGCGCCTCGATCTCGGCGGCCTCATCGCGGCCGTCCTCGCCCTCGCCGAGCTCCTTCTGGATCGCCTTCATCTGCTCGTTGAGGTAGTACTCGCGCTGCGTCTTCTCCATCTGGCGCTTGACGCGCGAGCGGATGCGCTTCTCCACCTGCAGGACGGAGATTTCGGCTTCCATGAAGCCCATCGCCTTTTCCAGCCGCTCCTTGACCGAGAGCGTGGCCAGCATTTCCTGCTTTTCAGGGATCTTGATGGCGAGATGCGAGGCAACCGTATCGGCGAGCTTGGAATAGTCGTCGATCTGGCTGGCGGCACCCACCACTTCAGGCGAGATCTTCTTGTTCAGCTTGACGTAGTTCTCGAAGTCGGTGACGACCGAGCGGGCCAGCGCCTCAACCTCGACCTCCTCCTCTTCCGGCTCGACCAACGCGGTGGCGCGGGCCTCGTGGAAATCGGGACGGTCGGTGAACGAAACGATCTTGGCACGCGAAGCGCCCTCGACCAGGACCTTGACGGTGCCGTCGGGCAGCTTCAGCAATTGCAGCACATTGGCGAGCGTGCCGATGTCGAATATGGCATCGGGCTCGGGATCGTCATCGGCAGCATTCATCTGGGTGGCAAGCAGGATCTGCTTCTCCTGACCCATCACCTCTTCCAGCGCCTTGATCGACTTTTCGCGCCCGACAAAGAGCGGAACGATCATGTGCGGGAACACCACGATGTCGCGCAGTGGGAGAACTGCGAAGACGCCGTCGCTGGGAGCCTTGGATATTTTGGCCATTGTCCAACCTTTCATGTCGCGGTCGCCATCAGGCCAACCGCGAATCTTATATTAACGACCGGGGATCGTTCCGCCTACCACCGTTTGTGACGGGAGTTTTACAGCACAGAAATCGGGCACCTCGGCCTTCTCGTGTTAGGTGGATGCAAGCAGGGCAAAGATCAAGAGTTAACATCGCCTGCAATCCACTCCATCGCCGAGGTCGCGTGCTCTACACAGCAAAACGGCGCCGCGACGGCGCCGTTCCACAAAAATATGCGGTGAAGTGCCATTTCAGGCACTGACGTTGCCCTTCTTTTCCTTCTGTTCGGAATAGATGTAGAGCGGCCGGGCGCTGCCGGTCACCACTTCTTCCGAAATCACCACTTCGCGCACGCCTTCGAGCGCCGGCAGTTCGAACATGGTGTCGAGCAGGATCGCTTCCATGATCGAGCGCAGGCCGCGCGCGCCGGTCTTGCGCTCGATGGCGCGCTTGGCGATAGCCGACAGGGCGTTCTCGTGGAAGGTCAGGTCGACATTTTCCATCTCGAACAGCCGCTGGTACTGCTTGACCAGCGCGTTCTTCGGCTCGGTCAGGATCTGGATCAGCGCCGGTTCGTCGAGGTCCTCCAGCGTCGCCAGGACAGGCAGACGGCCGACGAACTCCGGAATGAGGCCGAACTTCAGGAGGTCCTCGGGCTCGACCTGGCGGAAGATGTCACCGGTGCGGCGGTCCTCCGGCGAGGCGACCGTGGCGCCGAAACCGATCGAGGTCTTGCGGCCGCGATCCGAGATGATCTTGTCCAGGCCGGCAAAGGCGCCGCCGCAGATGAACAGGATGTTGGCGGTGTCGACCTGCAGGAATTCCTGCTGCGGATGCTTCCTGCCGCCCTGCGGCGGCACGGAAGCGACAGTGCCTTCCATGATCTTCAGCAGCGCCTGCTGCACGCCCTCGCCGGACACGTCGCGGGTGATCGAGGGATTGTCGGACTTGCGCGAAATCTTGTCGATCTCGTCGATGTAGACGATGCCGCGCTGGGCGCGCTCGACATTGTAGTCGGCCGACTGCAGGAGCTTCAGGATGATGTTCTCGACGTCCTCGCCGACATAACCGGCTTCGGTCAGCGTCGTGGCGTCGGCCATGGTGAAGGGCACGTCGATGATGCGGGCCAGCGTCTGCGCGAGCAGCGTCTTGCCGCAACCGGTCGGGCCGATCAGCAAGATGTTGGACTTGGCCAACTCGACATCGTTGTTCTTGCCGGCATGCGCGAGACGCTTGTAGTGGTTGTGGACGGCCACCGACAGCACGCGCTTGGCGTAGGGCTGGCCGATGACATAGTCGTCGAGAACCTTGAGGATCTCCTGCGGTGTCGGCACGCCCTCGCGCGACTTCACCATCGAGGTCTTGTTCTCCTCGCGGATGATATCCATGCAGAGTTCGACGCATTCGTCGCAGATGAAGACCGTCGGACCGGCGATCAGCTTGCGCACCTCATGCTGGCTTTTGCCGCAAAACGAGCAATAAAGCGTGTTCTTCGAGTCACCGCTGTTGTTGCCGACCTTGCTCATTTCCCTGTCCTTTCATCGCCGCCCGCCGATGGTCTGGCTGAAAGGGCGCATACTCTATTTATCGCGGGAATCCGCCGCCGCCAGTGTCCCGGCTCCCGCAACGTATTCCGTACGAAACACAAATCAGAAAACGTGGCAATGATTCGCAGCAACCCCACACAAAGCTAAGCCGTCGAAAATCAACATAGCCTTAACGTAGGCAATCCCGACCGTCGAGGGAACAGCCAATTGTGGCCGAAATGCCGCAAGACGCGCCAAAAGCGCGTGATGGTGTCATCCAACTGCCACCAAGCCCTTATGCCACGGCGCTCTCAGCCGGCTCGCGCGACGAAATGACCTTGTCGATGAGGCCGAAATCCTTGGCTTCGTCGGCGGTCATGAAATGGTCGCGGTCGAGCGTGCGTTCGATCTCCTCGTAGCTCTTGCCGGTGTGCTTGACATAGACCTCGTTGAGACGGCGCTTCAGCTTGACGATATCCATGGCGTGGCGCTCGATGTCGGAGGCCTGGCCCTGGAAGCCGCCGGACGGCTGGTGAACCATGATGCGGGCGTTCGGCGTGGCGAAACGCATGTCCTTGTGGCCGGCGGTCAGAAGCAGCGAGCCCATCGAGGCCGCCTGGCCGATGCAGAGCGTCGATACAGCCGGCTTGATGAACTGCATGGTGTCGTAGATCGCCATGCCCGAAGTGACCACGCCGCCCGGCGAATTGATGTAGAGGTTGATTTCCTTCTTCGGATTCTCGGCTTCCAGGAAAAGAAGCTGCGCGCAGACCAGCGTCGCCATGCCGTCCTCGACCGGACCGGTGATGAAAATGATGCGCTCCTTGAGGAGGCGCGAGAAGATGTCGTAGGCCCGCTCGCCGCGATTGGTCTGTTCGACCACCATCGGAACGAGGTTCATGTAGGTTTCGACGGGGTTTTTCATCGGTTATCTCTTATCTCGCGGTGGGATTCCGGCGCCGGGAATGCTGGCAGATCGGGCAGAATCGGTTCTGGATCGTTGTTCCGTAGATAGGATGCCGGCTCATCCTTGTGCAAGGCCGACCCGTCCTAGCCATCTGGGTAAGTCGAATCAAGCTTTACGGCCAAGGATTCGCATCGCTGACGCCTGCACCGGTTCCGGAGCAGACGGTACCGGGCCGCAACGTAGCAGTTTCTTAACCGCGTCACTTAACGAAATGCGCCGAAACCGCTTTTCTTAGCGGCGTCTTCCCCTACAATTCAACGTTGAACTTGTGCCTACGGTTCAAACAGGGGGAGTGTCATGTTCAGGAGAATCGCATCCTTCGCCATTGCCGGGCTGGCCATGCTTGGCACGACTTCGCAGACGGCGGCCGGCGGCCGCGCCGTGGAATGCTACGAACCGGTCCACACGCCTGACGTCTACGACACGGTCTATGAAGACGTGATGGTCAGTCCGCCCGGCCAGCAGGTCGACTACACCCCGCCGATCTACGGCACACGCGAACGCGTGGTGATGACGGTTCCGGCACAAGTGACCTACGAGGTCGTGCCTGCCGTTACCCGCACCGTCTACCACACGGTGAGGGTCGATGGCGGCGGCTATTCCTGGGAATGGCGCGTCATCCATGGTCGCAGGGTTCTGTGCAAGATCTGGCACAAGGCGCGCTACGAACGCGTCGCCGAGACGGTGGTGATCCAGCCGGAGCGCACAAGGCGCGTCGTCATTCCGGCGCAATACGACCAGATCGCCGAGGAAGTGCTGGTGCGGCCGGAGCGAAGGCGCATCATCGATGTCCCCGCCTCCTACCTGACCGTCGCGCGGCGCGTGGTGGTCAGAGAAGGGTCGTCTGGCTGGCGGCGCGTGCATATTCCGAGGCACTGCCAGGACTAGGCCACCTCCGCCCGCAGCCACGCCTTCAGGCCGTCGCTATCGCCATCGCCGACAGCCGCCGCAACGCGCCTGCCGACCGCCGCGCCGAACTTGTAGCCATGGCCTGAGCAGGCCGAGACAACAAGGCACTTACCTTTCGCATGCGCCATGAATTTTTCGTCGGCGGTGAAGGTGTAGGCGCAGGTGACCACCTCGGTCACCTCATACTCCTGGATGCGGGCGATCGGTGGCGAAAAGAGGTTGCGGATCGCCTCCCCCTCGCCCGGCACAGGCTGACGGTTCCAGTCGGCGTCGCTGGTCGGCACCCTGTGCAGACCTGAGCCGAATTTCATGCCGGCGCCGCCGGAAGGCGGGATCACGTAGCCGTCGACCGCGCCGCCGACGTCGAGGACGACCGGTGCCGCCTCCCAGGCCGCCTTCAGGTCGGCCGGCGGTTCGGCATAGGCAAGGGCTGTCCGATAGGTCTTCAGTTCACCGTCCAGTTCCGGAAACAGTTTCAGCACCCAGGCGCCAGCAGCGACGACGATGCGGTCGGCCTGCATGGTTTCGCCGCTTTCGAGCACGATGCGGCCAGTTTCGGAGTCGATCGCGGTCACCTTGCTGTGTTCGTAGACATTGGCGCCATTGGTACGCAGCCAGGCGGCAAGGCCGGAAGCGATCTTGCGGCAATGGAGCGTGCCGCCTTCCGGCGAATAATAGGCATAGCGGAACGTGCCCGGCTCGAGGAAAGGCCAGCGCTTGACGGCGGCGTCTGGTTCGAACAGTTCGAAGGGAAAATTCCCCTCTTCCAGGCCCTCGCGGTATTCCTCGGCCTCGTCGCCCGGTTCGCGCGAAATGCAGACGAATCCGCGCGCATCAAGGTGGCTTTCGCCGAGATCGGTCCACATCTCGTCCCAGGCCTCGTAGGCTTCGGTGATCAGCCGGCCATAGCCGCTTCGGGCGCGGTAGGCGCGGCGGATGATGCGGTGATGATCGCCGGACGCGGCCAGCGGATTGGGGATCGGCCCCTGCTCGACGATCGACACGCTGTGGCCGGCCTTGACCAGCGACCACGCCGTGGAAAGACCGGCAATCCCCGCGCCGACAACGATCACGTTCATCGTTCACGCCTTCCGCAGCCGCATTGGCTGGCTCAATTCATTGGAGTGCGGGCGCCAACATACGGTCTGGAATGAGGCTGGCAAGCCGCGCTATGGGTCTGGCATGACCAATTCGACGCTCCCCTATCTTGCCTTTGATCCAGCCACTCGCCAGTTGCGGCTCGACCCGCACGAGCCGGCTTTCTTCCTGAACCCGTACGAGGCCTACGCCTTCCTGCACGGCGTCTCGAACGCCTTCTTCTGGGAGGAATTCGGCTTCTGGTGCTTTGGCGGCTTCGACGATGTCAACCGGCTGCTGCGCGACCGCCGCTTCGGCCGCCAGAACCCGGCCGGCATTCCCGACAGCCGTGGTGTTGGCCAGGACCGCAGCCATCTCAAGGCGTTCGACGGCATTGAAGCCAACTCCATGCTCGAATTGGAACCGCCGGTGCACACGCGGCTGAGAACGCTGGTCAACCGGGCCTTCGTCTCGCGCCAGGTCGAGCGGCTGCGGCCGCGTGTCGAGGCGCTCGCCAACGAGCTGATCGACCGCTTTGACCCGGCCGGGCCGGTCGACCTGCTTCCCGCCTTCGCCTCCCCCCTGCCGATCACCATCATCGCCGAAATGCTCGGCGTGCCGGTCGAGATGGGGCCGCAACTGCTCGACTGGTCGCATCAAATGGTCGCCATGTACGTTCATGGCCGCACGCGCGAGACCGAGGAGACGGCCAATCGCGCCGCGGGCGAATTCACCGATTTCCTGCGCGGCTACATTATCGAGCGACGCAAGAACCCCGGCGACGATCTGCTGTCGCTGCTGATCTCGGCACAGGAGGACGGCCAGAGGCTGTCGGAGGACGAAATGGTGTCCTCGGCCATACTGCTGCTCAATGCCGGCCATGAAGCGACCGTGCATCAGGCCGGCAACGCCGTGCGCTCGATCCTGGCGCAAGGCGGCGATCCCAGCCGCTTCTTCACCTCGGCGGAAGCGACAGCCGCAACCGTCGAGGAATGCCTGCGCTTCGACGCCCCGCTGCACATGTTCACGCGCTACGCCTACCAGGAAATCGAGATTGCGCCCGGCATCGTCGTGCAGCCGGGCCAGACCATCGGGCTTTTGCTCGGCATGGCCAATCATGATCCGCGCGCCTTTGCCGAACCGCAGGCCTTCCGGCCGGACCGGAGCGACCAGAAGAACGTGTCCTTCGGCGCCGGCATCCATTTCTGCATCGGCGCGCCGCTGGCGCGGCTCGAATTGCAGGTGTCGCTGAAGACTTTGTTCGAGCGGCATCCGCGGCTGCATCTTGCCGAACAGCCCCGCTTCCGCGACACTTACCACTTCCATGGGCTGGAAATGCTCGCCGTCGGCTTCTGAACGATCGCGGGCCTGGGGCTGCGCGATGAGACTGTTCTGGAGACCGGCGACGGCGTTCGCATTGGCGTTTCTATGCGCCAGCCTGGGCACGGCGCGTGCCCAGCAACAGCCGGAGAACATCCCGTGGGAGAACAGCATGGCCATCGCGCAGAAGATGGCGATAGGCCTCCTGGAGCGGCAGACCGGATCGAAGGGCCTGCCGCTGGCATCCTTCGCCATCGACGTCGATCTCAATCTTGACGGCTTGCCTGAGATCTTCGCCTACCGCTATGCGCCGGGCTGCGACGGCGTCAATTGCGGCAACTTCCTGTTCGTCCTGGAAGGCGACAGCTATCAGGAGGTTCTCGGCGACATTCCCGGCGCGCGGCTGGTGCCGCAGGACAAGATCGCGCTCAGCCCCTTCAAACGGAACGGCTTTTTCGACATCCAATCCGACACGATGACTATCGGCTGGGGCGGAAAGCGCTATGTCGATGCTTCCACCCTTCCCGCTTCGACGCTTGATGGCACCGCTTTCGTGGCGGCCTGCCAGAAAAACAAGTTGAGCGAACAGCCGTCGCAGGGTGAAACGGAGCAGGTGAGCGCCGCTTGCCAATGCCAGTTCAACCGATTCCAGAAGGTCGGCTTCACGCAGGCCGACCTTGACGCCTATGCGGCCTCACTCATGGGCGAAGACTTCGACTATCCGATAGGCGACAAGGAGGATGCCTGGCTCGCTCTATCGAAAAGCGCCCAGGACGTCGCCACGGGCTGCGAGGTCGCGAGCGGCAAAAGCCAATGGCCGCCGGCCTATTTCGACCATGGCGACCGGCCGCAGCAGAAGCTGAATTTCGGCGCCTTTCTCGACGCCTGCCCGGCGCAGGATTTCATCATGACCAACCACAAGATTGGCTCGCCCGATCGCGCGCTCGCACTATGCGGCTGCGTCGCCCGCGAAATCCCGACCTATGGCGTCAGCCAGCAGGGGCTCGACCTCCTGGCGCAATATTATCGAGACGAGATCACGGACGCCGATATCGAAGCCCAGGACGCCGATCTGCTGACCGCGCATGACAAGGCGTCGGAAGCCTGCCTAAGCCAGTTTCCGGCGAAGTGATCACAGCTTGATCACATACTCCTTGCGGGTGGTTTCAAGCACTTCCCAGCTGCCCTTGAAGCCCGGCCTCAGCACGAAACTGTCACCCGACTTGACCGTGCGCGCTTGCCCACCGTCTTGCGCGATCACCGAAACGCCGGACAGGATGTGGCAGAATTCCCACTCGTCATAAACGATGCGCCATTTGCCGGGAGTCGATTCCCAGATGCCGGCATAGAGGCCGCCGTCCCGCTCCTCGACGTTCCAGGTGCGGAATTTTGGATCGCCCGAGATCAGGCGATCCGGCGCGGGCGCGCCGGATTCGGGTTCGACGCTCTTGGTGTCGACGGAAAGAAAAGCGGCCATCAGCAATCAAACCTTGGCGAGTGCCTGTTCGAGGTCGGCGACAATATCGGTGACGTCCTCGATGCCGATCGAAAGCCGCACGGTGTCCGGGCCGGCGCCGGCCTTGACCTTCTGCTCGTCGGAGAGCTGGCGGTGCGTGGTTGACGCTGGATGGATGACCAGCGACTTGGTGTCGCCGACATTGGCCAGATGCGAGAACAGTTCCAGCGCCTCGACGAATTTGACGCCGGCCTCGTAGCCGCCCTTGAGGCCGAAGGTGAAGACGGCGCCGGCGCCCAGCGGTGAGTATTTCTTCTGCAGCGCGTTGTTCTTGTCGCTGGGCAGGCCGGGGTAGTTCACCCAGGCGACCTTGGGGTGGTTGGACAGCCAGCCGGCGACCGTGACGGCGTTGTCGCAGTGACGCTGCATGCGCAGCGGCAAGGTTTCCAGGCCAGTCAGGATGAGGAAGGCGTTGAAGGGCGAGATCGCCGGGCCGAGATCGCGCAGGCCAAGCACGCGCGCAGCGATGGCGAAAGCGAAATTGCCGAAGGTTTCGTGCAGGACGAGGCCGCCATATTCGGGGCGCGGTTCCGACAGCATCGGGTACTTGCCCGACTTCGACCAGTCGAAGGTGCCACCATCGACAATGACGCCGCCGATCGAATTGCCATGGCCGCCGATGAACTTGGTCAGCGAATGCACGACAATATCGGCGCCGTGCTCGATCGGACGGATCAGATAGGGCGAGGCCAGCGTGTTGTCGACGATCAGCGGCAAGCCATGCTTGCGGGCGATGTCGCCGATCTTCTCGATGTCGACGAAAGTGCCGCCCGGATTGGCCAGGCTCTCGATGAAGATCGCCTTGGTCCTGTCGTCGATCTGGCTCTCGAAGGTCGAGATGTCGTTGGTGTCGGCCCAGCGCACTTCCCAGCCATAATTCTTGAAGGCATGACCGAACTGGTTGATCGAGCCGCCATAGAGCCTTGTCGCGGCGACGAAATTGTCGCCCGGCTGCATCAGATTGTGGAAGACGATGACCTGCGCGGCGTGGCCGGATGCGACCGCGAGGGCAGCCGTGCCGCCTTCGAGTGCGGCGACGCGCTCCTCGAGCACGGCCTGCGTCGGGTTCATGATACGGGTGTAGATGTTGCCAAACGCCTTCAGGCCGAACAGGGACGCGGCGTGGTCGGCATCATCGAAGACGAAGGAGGTCGTCTGGTAGATCGGCGTGGCGCGCGCGCCGGTGGCCGGATCGGGCTTGGCGCCGGCATGGACGGCGAGCGTGTTGAAACCGGGCGTACGGGTCACTTAAAAACCTCCCTCGAGAACCTTCTGAAAATCGCCGAGCATTGTTGGCGAAGCCGGGCATGGAATGCAAAGAAGAAAATACCCTTCGGCGTGGGACCTTCGACCAAGCTGCAGGAAAATACGGCGCTAGCCGGAATAATTTTGCGCTTCTCGCTCGCGGCCTATTTCTGGCGCACGCCGAAACTCTGGAAGCCCTGGCGCATCAGCGGCTTCTTGGACGACAGCACCCCGGAATTGACACCGGTCCAGCCGATCTCGCCGGAGAGCTTGCCGTATTCGATCTTGGGGCAGCGGTTCATCACCACCTTGATGCCGGCGGCCTCGGCGCGAGCGGCGGCCTCGTCATGGCGCACACCGAGCTGCATCCAGATGACTTTCGGCAAGGGATCGAGCCGCAATACCTCGTCGACGATGCCCGGCACCGCGGTCGCGGCGCGGAAGATGTCGACCATATCGATCGGCTCCGGAATATCGGCCAGACTGGCATAGGTCATCCGGCCGAGGATTTCCTTGCCGGCCTGGCCCGGATTGACCGGAAACACCGAAAAGCCCTTGGCCAGCAGGTATTTCAGCACGAAATAGCTCGGCCTGACGTCATTGGCCGACGCGCCGGCCATGGCGATGGTCTTCACCGAATTGAGGATGCCGGCGATGTAGGTGTTGTCGTAGCTATCGTGATTCATGCCTCGTCCTCATACAACGCCTCGGCGAGAAAACCATCCGGGTCGTTGCTGAAATCGCGCAACATGCGGAAGTGGTCCGTATCACGAAAGTCGGCGGGCTCGAGCCCGAAGCGGCTGATGCGGAACAGCCGCGCGCCGGGACAGGCCATCAACAATGGTGAGTGCGTCGCCATGATCACCTGCGCGGTGCCGGACTGGTCCATGCGCCGCAGCATCTTCAGCAGCTCGATCTGGCGCGACGGCGAAAGCGCGCTCTCGGGCTCGTCGAGGATGTAGATGCCTTGCCTGCGGCAGCGCTCCTCGAAGAAGCGGATGAAACCCTCGCCATGCGACCAGGACAGGAAATCCGGCGGCGTCCCGCCCGATTCCCTAGCTGCCTCGTCGAGGTAACGGGCAACGGAATAGAAGGATTCGGCGCGGAAGAACCAACCCGCGGTAACCTTCGGCAGCCAGTGGCAACGAAAATTGTCGGCCAGTGCGGCACCGCTCTTGTCGATGGCACGAGAGTGGTCGACCGGGCGGTAACCCTTGCCGCCGCCGGCCTCGTCATAGCCGGCCAAAGCACCAATCGCTTCCAGCAGCGTCGATTTGCCGGTGCCGTTCTCACCGACGATGATGGTGATCGGCGTGGTGAATTCGAGTTCGAAGTCACGGCCGCGAAACAGCGGCAGGTTCCAGGGATATTTTTCCCAGTCCGCGACCCGCGCCGGGTCAAGCAGGACGCGCTTGAGGTATGGTGCCTTGAGCCGCGTCAGCTGTTTGCGGTAAGCCATCACCCGGGCAACGAAATCGTGCCGTCTTGCGCGATCGGAAAGGCCGGATTGTGCGCCACTTCCCAGACGTGCCCGTCCGCATCGGCGAAATAGCCGTACCAGCCACCCCAGAAGGCGCGGCCGGCCGGCTTGACGATACGGCCGCCGGCTTTCTCGGCCATGGCGAGCACCTCGTCGACCTCGGCGTCGGAGCGGGTGTTGTAGGCGAGATAGACGGCGGACGGCGCTCCGGCGAATGTAATGCCGGAATCCGCCTCGGCACTGGCGCGCGGGAACAGCCCGAGAATGACGCCGCCCATCTGGAAGAAGGCGACGCCGTCGGTGATCGCGGCATGCCGTTGCAGACCCATGGCTTCGTAGAAGCGCACGGCGCGATCGAGATCGTCCGTGGCGATGGTGACGATGGAGATGCGCGGCTCCACGGCTACTCGTCCGCCCATTCCGGCTTGCGCTTGCCGATGAAGGCGCCGATGCCTTCCTCGGCGTCCCGCGCCAACATGTTCTCCACCATGACGCGGCCGGTATAGGCATAGGCGTCCGCCAGGCCCATTTCGGCTTGCGCGTAAAAGGCCTCCTTGCCGGTCTTGACCACCAAAGATGATTTGGAAGCAATGGTTTGCGCGTATTTGGTGACGATCTGATTCAGGTATTCGCGCGGCACGACGCGGTTGACCAGGCCGAACTCCTTGGCGGTTGCCGCGTCGATCGTCTCGCCGGTCAGCAGCATCTCCATCGCCTGCTTGCGCGAGACGTTGCGCGACAGCGCCACCATCGGCGTCGAGCAGAACAGGCCGATATTGACGCCCGGCGTGCAGAAGGTCGCCTCATGCGAGGCGATCGCCAGGTCGCAGCTGGCGACAAGCTGCAGGCCGGCGGCCGTCGCGAGGCCGTCGACTTCTGCGATGACCGGCACGGGATGGCGCGCGATCGCCTGCATCAGCTGGGCGCAAGCGGCGAATGTCTCTTCGAAGAAAGCCTTGCCGCGATCGGCGTCGGCGCGGCGCGCGGTCATTTCCTTGAGATCATGGCCGGCACAGAACACTTTCCCGGCCGCCGACAGGATGATGACACGAACCGCCTTGTCAGCCCTGGCGCGGTCGAGCTCCGCCGTCAGCGCCGCCATTACCGCTAGCGACAGAGCATTGGCCGGGGGATTGGCGAGGGTGAGCCGCAGCAGGCCCTTGTCCAGCCTGGTCGTGACCGGCCCCTCGGCAGCAACAGGCTTGATGGCAAGTATTTCGGCCATGGCTAAGGTCTCCGCGATTCCGGTCGGGCTTACGGACTATCTAATATCGGATCGGCTTTCATCCAACACCCATCGCTTGCGCCAGAAGGCCGAAGATGTTGCCAGCAACGCCCTGCCGCGTTCATACAGGCTTGGCGTAAAAGCGAGAGACCGACATGCCCGCCCAGACCAACCTCAAGCCGATGCTGACCGCAGCACAAGTCAATGTGCTGATGGAAACCGTCTATCCCCAGCTCAACGAGCAGTTCAAATATTATGAGGCCATCGACGTTTTCCCAGGCGGCTGCACCGTGCGGCTCAATGCCGGCGAGCGGCATTTGCGTCCGGGCGGCACGGTGTCCGGTCCATCGCTGTTCACGCTGGCCGACATTGGCGGCTATGTCTGCGTGCTTTCCCATGCCGGGCCGGATGCGCTGTCCGTGACGGTTAACCTCGACATCAACTTCGTGCGCAAGGCCGAGGCCGGGCCGATCGATGGCCATTGCCGCATCCTGAAGCTGGGAAAGAGCCTGATGGTGTTCGACATCGACATCGTCGCCGGCCCGGAAGCGCACACGATCGCGCACGCCACCGGCACCTATTCGATCCCACCGAAGCGCACCGGTGATGTGGTAAAATAATACCTTTTTACTAAGCTATTGTTTTTACTTCGGTTTCTTCGCTAGATGGCTTTTTGATCGGCTTGACGCGCAATTCCCCGTCGCCTATAAGCCCTCACGAAGCAGCGGCCCGCAAAGGCCGCCGTTTTGTTATTGGCGGCGGGCAAGCGTCTTCGCCAATCCAAGCAACAAGAAACGCCTTCTCTTTGAAGGTCAAAACCGAGAGCAGAAAACATGACAACCTTTTCGCAGAAGCCTGCGGATGTGGTGAAGAAGTGGATCCTGATCGACGCCGAGGGTCTCGTCGTCGGCCGTCTCGCCACTGTCATCGCCAATCATCTTCGCGGCAAGCACAAGCCGACCTTCACCCCGCATGTCGACGACGGCGACAATGTCATCGTCATCAATGCCGACAAGGTGGTGTTCACCGGCAAGAAGTTCACCGACAAGGTCTATTACTGGCATACCGGCCACCCCGGCGGCATCAAGGAGCGCACCGCGCGCCAGCTGCTCGAGGGTCGCTTCCCCGAGCGCGTCGTCGAGAAGGCCGTTGAGCGCATGGTCCCGCGTGGTCCGCTCGGCCGTCGCCAGATGAAGAACCTGCGCGTCTATGCAGGCGCCGAGCATCCGCATGTCGCCCAGCAGCCAGAAGTCCTCGACGTGGCCAAGCTGAATTCCAAGAACAAGAAGGTCGCATAAGATGGCTGAGCTTTCCTCGCTCGCAGAACTGGGCGCCGCCACCGGCAACACCAATACGCAGGCCGCGGCACCCGTCCACGTCCAGAAGCTCGACAAGTCGGGCCGCGCCTATGCCACCGGCAAGCGCAAGAACGCCATTGCGCGCGTGTGGGTGAAGCCGGGTTCCGGCAAGATCGTCGTCAACGACAAGGAATTCGCGACCTATTTCGCGCGTCCGGTCCTGCAGATGATCCTCAACCAGCCGATCATCGCCTCCAACCGTTCGGGCCAGTATGACATCGTCGCCACCGTCGTCGGCGGCGGCCTCTCCGGCCAGGCCGGCGCGGTGCGTCACGGCATCTCCAAGGCGCTGACCTACTACGAGCCGGCGCTGCGCGCCGTGCTCAAGAAGGGCGGCTTCCTGACCCGCGACAGCCGCGTCGTCGAGCGCAAGAAGTACGGCAAGGCGAAGGCCCGCCGCTCCTTCCAGTTCTCGAAGCGCTAAGCGCTCCGCAGTTTGGGCAATCGAAAGGCCGCCTCCGGGCGGCCTTTTTGCATTGCGAATCCCTATCCTGCGGAATGATCCGCGTCGCGGATGAACAGGAAGGCGCAGAGCGCCGAGAACGCCACGGCGAGCGCGGAGGCGAGGAAAGCAAGCTGCATGCCCTGGATCGTGCCCAGCGCCAAAGCGGAGCCGAACAGCGCGACGCCGATCGCCCCACCCGACTGGCGCACCGTGTTGAGCACGCCCGAGGCTGTTCCCGAGATTGCCGTCGGCACGGACGACAGCAACGCCGTGGTCATGGCGGGCACCGCAAGACCGATGCCGACCGGCAGAAACAGCAGCCGCCACAGCAGCGACAGATAAGAGGTGTCGGCCTGGATCAGCGCCATCAGGCCGAAACCGGCCGCGCCGATAAGCAGGCCGATCGCCATCGGCGACCGAGGGCCATACGTCGCGGCGATGCGTCCGGCGGCAATGTTCGACACGGTGACCGCCGCCATGAACGGCAGGAAGGCGAGCCCGGTCATTTCAGGCGAAAAATGCCTTTCCTGCTGGAAATAGAGGCTGAGCATGAAAATCGTGCCGTAGAGCGTCAGATTGACCGCCAGTCCAACGAGGCTGGTCGCCGCCGGCACGCGGCTGGCAAATAGCTTCAGTGGAAACATCGGCGCCTTGGTCCGGCTCTCGACCAGCAGGAACAGGCTTCCGGCCACTGCAGCCACGGCCAGTCCGCCGATAACCGGCAATGAAGCCCAACCGGACGAGCCGGTTTCGATGAAGGCGCCGGTCAGCGAAAACAGCGTCAGCACGACAAGCCCCTGCCCGGCCCAGTCGATCGGCGGCTTTTCAGCCTTCAGCGGCGTTTCGCGTAGAAACCGGTAGGCCATCCAGATGGCAAGAGCGCCGATGGGCAGGTTGACCAGGAAGATGCTTGCCCAGCCGAGCGACCCGACCATGAAGCCGCCGAGCACCGGCCCGGCCGAAAGCGCAACACCGCCTGCCGCCGTCCACAGGCCGACGGCCCGCGCGCGGCGCGCCTTGTCCGAAGCGTAGGCACGGTTGAGCAGCGCCAGCGAACACGGCATCAGCAAAGCCGCACCCGCGCCTTGCACGGCGCGCGCCGCGATCAGCACCCAAGGGCTCCCTGCCAGGCCACAGACCAGCGAGGCGATGCTGAACAGCGCCATGCCGCCGACGAACACCCGGCGGGCGCCGATCCTGTCGCCGAGCGCACCGCCGGCGAGCAGCAACGAGGCGAAGGCAAGCGTGTAGGCATCGACCACCCATTGCAGGCCGCCTATGCCCATCGAAAGTGCAGCGCCGATCCTGTTGAGGGCGAGATTGACGATGGAGACATCGAGCTGCACCACCACGAACCCGAGACTGGTCGCGGCGACAGTGGCGGCATATGTGGCGCGGGGCTTGGAAACGATGGTGTCGGTCATGCCTTGGCATAACGGCTTCTCGCTGACACCGTTCCGTCAGGAGAGGCCAGCCTGCGACAACCAGTCAGGGATGCCGATCCCGGCAAATCAATTGATGCTGGCGGTCGCGGCGGGTTCGATGCGTTCGCCCGTCCCGGCATAGGGCACGCGGTAACCGTTCGCCGCCAGCCAATCGATGGCCGCCTTCGGTTCGTCGGTCTGGATGATGGTGGCGCCGCGATCGGCCCAGAAACCCCAGGCTTCGCGCGGCAGGCTGGCCTGGACCGCCAATTCGTCGCCACGGCCGCCTGCGAGAAACCCGCCGGGCTTGTTGACGATGGCATAAGTGTCGGCCCAGATGTGCCAGTTGCCCCGCACCGCGGCCGCGCGCATGCGCGTGCTGAACAACGGTCCGCCGGTTTCGGTCAGCGTCTCGGCGCCAGCCCGCCAGTTGATCAGCTCGATCGCGCGCGGCGAGAAGGCGTGGTCGACCGTTTCGGCGAAACCGGCATCATGCACCGCGTCATCGGCGATGATCGGCATGAACTGGACGCCGCCGCCGATCGCGGCCATGGCGGCCTTCACCGTGGCAATCCTGGTCTGGTTCCAGAGGTTCTCCTTGACGATGACCTGGTCGGCCATGCCGAGATCGCGCGCCACCGCGATCATGCCCGGCAGGTCGCCGACTTCGAGCTTGTTGTCGAGATTGATCAGGATCCGGTCCCTGGTCGCCAGCAGCATCTCGCGCAGCGTCGAAACCCTCTCGTCGGTGACGGCGCGGGTGCCCTCGATCACCAAGCGGCAGGTCTTCAGTTCGGCCAGCGTGTATTTTGCCACCTCGCCGTTGCAGGTCGTGGTGCGGTCGAGCCAGCTGTCATGCATGACGACGAACGCGCCGTCCTTCGAGCGCCTGATGTCGACCTCGACGATCTCGGCGCCCATGGCGATCGAGCCTTCGACGGCGGCGAGCGAATTTTCCGCATAAAGCGTCTTGTCGGCCTGCATACTGCCTGCGCGATGGGCGGCCACCATGACATGGTCGCGCCACTGGTTGGCATGCTCGAAGCGGTCGAGGATCTGCCTGGCGCGGCTTTCGTCCCGCAAAGGCCTGACCGGAGACGGCCGCAAGGGTCGTGCAAAGCAGAAGGCTCAGCCAGATCGTCCGCATTCGAGAATCGCTCCTTGCCGGATCGAAGCCGGGATAGGCGATGCCCATGACATCTGGGTGAACGAAGCCGGCTAGCGGATGGTCGCGATATCTGGCGTCAAATGCGCTTCGAGAGCCGGCGGAACCAGGCCATCGCCGGCATTTCAATGAAACGCCAGGTGATCCACGATGCGGCGATGGTGGCGACGAGCATGATGACGATTGCAACCGTTCCGGCCCAGCCGGTGCCGAAGCCCGTCGCCGGCGAGCCGCGCAGCACGATGTCGCCGACGAGGCCGAGGCCAAGCTTGTGCTCGACGAGCCCGGCAACGTTGATCAGGCGCGCCTGCACGAAGATGTGGACCATGTAAATCGAGTAGGACAGCGCGCCGAGCGTCAGCATGACCGGCGCCCGTAGCAAGGCGGAAATCCAGCCGCCTTCATGGGCGAAGAGAAACAGCGCCAGCGCGAACACCAGGGGTGCCGCGATGCCGAAATCATTGCTGCCCGCCAGCGACACGAAAAACACGATGGCCGCCACCATGACGATTTCGGCAAGGGTCCAGCTCAGCCGCGGGCCGCTTCTGGCGAGGAGCTGTCGTGCCCCTGCAATGGAATCATGCTGAAACCAAGCCAGCAGGGCGCCGAGCGAGAAGCCGTAGAGGCAGCGGATGAAGCCGAAATCGTAGGATACGTCCATATGATGCGTGGAGAAACCAAGCAGGAACAGCGGCGCGGTGACGGCGGCGGCGAAAAGCCATATCCAGGCACGCGCGCCGGCGATGAAGACCACGCCGGCAAACAGGAGATAGGCGAAGAACTCCGCCGAAATGCTCCAGCTTGGCGCATTCCAGGTCAGATGATCCTCGAAGCCCATCCCTTGCAGCAGGAGCAGATTGGCAAGCAGGCTCTTCAAATCGAAACCGCCGGTGAAGGGGGCAGCGCCGGTGCCATGCAATTGCGGCAGCATCAGCCGCAGCAGTTCGAAGCCCGCAAAGGCCGCGAGCATGATGACATGCAGCGGATAGATGCGGCCGAACCGCACCAGCGCGAAGCGGGCGACCTCTACCGGCTGACTCAGCCGATCGGCATAGCTGCTGGCGATGACGAAGCCGGAAAGGACGAAGAAGAAATCGACGAAAAGATAGGACGAACCGATGAAGGCGCTCTGCGAGATCGCGGAAGCGGTCGGGAAATGAAACAGCGCCACAAGCAGCGCGCAGATGCCGCGCCACGAATCGAGAACCTGGAAGCGCTCGCCGGCTATCGTGCCGGCATGGGTCGACACCACGGCATCGGACGGATTAAGAAACGCGGCCTGCGTCATGATGGTACAAATCCTGTCTTGCCGTGGCACCCGGGCGGCGCCGTTTCGTCTCCCCAAGCTGTGACTGGCATCTTCCATGCCGGTTCTGTAGTTGTTGCACCCCGATGAAAACGAGGACCAGTAATGGCGACCAAGAACATCGACCATGCCTTCACCGCCCGCTCCAAAACGGGCGGCGCCCTTGAGCCGACCTATTCCGGCGCGCTGTCGTTCATGCGGCGCAAATACACCAAGGACGTGAAGGGCGCGGATGCGGTGGTGTGGGGCATTCCCTTCGACGCCGCCGTCACGAACCGGCCCGGCGCCCGTTTCGGGCCGCAGGCGATTCGCCGCGCCTCGGCGATCCTCGACAATGACCCTCAGTATCCATTCTCGCGCGATCTGTTCGAACATCTCGCGGTGGTCGACTATGGCGACTGCCTGCTCGACTCCGGCAACCACCAGAAAACCCCCGGCACGATCGAGCGCGAAGCGGCGAAGATCCTGAAATCAGGCGCCTTCCTTTTGACGCTGGGCGGCGACCATTTCGTCACCTGGCCGCTGCTCAAGGCACATGCCGCCATCCACGGACCGCTCGCTTTGGTGCAGTTCGACGCGCATCAGGATACCTGGGAGGATGACGGCAAGCGCATCGACCACGGATCCTTTGTCGGCCGTGCGGTCAAGGAAGGCATCATCGATCCGGACCGTTCGATCCAGATCGGCATCCGCACCCACGCCCCTGATACGTTCGGCATCAAGATCCTCTACGGCCACGAAATCGAGGAGATGCGTGCCTCCGACATCGCCTACGCCATCGTCGACCGCACCGGCGGCAAGAAGACCTACCTGACCTTCGACATCGACTGCCTCGACCCGGCCTATGCGCCCGGAACCGGCACGCCGGTGGCCGGCGGCCCGTCCTCGGCGAAGATCCTGTCGACGCTGCGCCAGCTCAACCAGGTCGATATTGTCGGCGCCGATGTCGTGGAGGTTGCGCCGGCCTATGATCACGCCGATATAACGGCGATCGCCGGCTCGATGGTGGCCATGCAGTATCTCGGCCTGCTGGCTGAACGAAAGGCACGGCAGGAAGAGATGAACAACGGCAATCACAACGGTGCCGCGGTGAATCACGGCAACGGTATATAGTCTCGGAATATCAGGGAATTTGATCAGGTCATGAAACCGAAAATCTTCATCGACGGCGAGCACGGCACCACCGGCCTGCAGATCCGGGCGCTGCTTGCCGAGCGTGGCGACCTGGAGATCATTTCCATCCCCACCGAGCGCCGCAAGGAGACGGCGGCGCGCGCCGAATTCCTCAATGCGGCCGATATCGCGATCCTGTGCCTGCCGGACGATGCGGCGAAGGAGAGCGTCTCGCTGATCGCCAACGACACCACCAAGGTCATCGATGCATCGACCGCGCATCGCGTCGCCGAAGGCTGGGCCTATGGCTTCGCCGAGATGGACAAGGACCAGGCCAAGACGATCGCCACGGCCAAGCGCGTCGCCAATCCCGGCTGCTGGCCGCAGGGACCGATCGCCACGCTGAGGCCACTGGTCACGACAGGCCTGCTGCCGGCGGATTTCCCCATCACCGTCAACGGCATTTCGGGCTATTCGGGCGGCGGACGCCCGATGATCGAGGACTACGTCGCCAAGGGCGAGGACGCCTCGGAGTTCCTGCCCTATGGCCTCACCCTGCAGCACAAGCATGTGCCGGAACTGCGGGCCTATGCAAAACTGTCACATGACCCGATCATGCAGCCGGCGGTCGGCAATTTCGCCCAAGGCATGATCACAGTGGTGCCGCTGCAGCTCGGCGGCCTCGAGCATGTGCCGACAGGCGCGGAGCTTCATGCAGCCATTGCCGACCATTTCGCCGCCATCAAGGGCGGCGTGGTCGAGGTGGCGCCCTATGCGCACCTGGAGCGCATGCCGGAGATCGATCCCGAGATCTACAACGGCACCAACCGCATGAAGGTCTATGTCTTCGCCAACGACAAACGCGCGCAAGCGCTGCTGCTGGCGGTCTACGACAATCTCGGCAAGGGTGCCTCGGGCGCAGCCGTCCAGAACATGGACCTGATGCTCGGGCTTTGATGGACGCACCAGTTTTCCCGGCGCGCTGGAAAATCAGCGCGCCCGAACTCATTGCCGAGACCTTTTCGAGCCGCATCTGGAAGGTTGTTCGCGGCGACGGCTCGCCGGCCGTCGTCAAGGCGCTCAAGCCTTTCGACGATGTCGCCGACGAATTGCGCGGCGAGCATTTCCTCGCCTGGCGGCGCGGTGAAGGCGCGGTGCGCCTGCTTGGCCGCGACGGCCACAGCATGCTGCTGGAATATGGCGGCGACACCTTGCTTACCCAGGTTCTCGATGAACAGGGCGACAATGCCGCAACCGCAATCGCGGCTGAGGTGATGGCGAAACTGTTTTCGCCGTCGCATCACCCCTTTCCGCCCGAGCTGCAGCCGCTCAGGGAGCGGTACGCCAGCCTGTTCAGGAAAGCCGCAATCGACCGAGACGCGGGTCATGCCAGCATCTATGTCGAGGCAGCGTCGATCGCCGGACGGCTGCTGGATAATCCGCACGATATCAGGCCCTTGCATGGCGACCTGCACCACGACAACATCCTGCACGGACCGCGCGGCTGGCTGGTGATCGATCCGAAGGGCGTGCTCGGCGATCCCGGCTTCGACGCCGCCAACATGTTCTACAACCCGCTCGACCGAGACGCGCTTTGCCTCGATCCCCAGCGGATCGCACACATGGCCGAAGTCTTTGCCAAGACGCTGGGGCAGTCGCCGCCGGCAATACTGGACCATGCCATCGCCTATGGCTGCCTGTCCGCGGCCTGGCACCACGAGGATGACAATACGGTCGAGGAAAACCGCGAACTGTCGATCGCCAAGGCGATCCGGGCGGTGCGGGCGAATTTCTGACCTGAGGGACGGGCCGAGCGGCTCGGGATCAACTCCTGAGCACGATCTCCTGCGGCAAGGGATAGGCGCCCTTGGTGCCGCGCCAGTGCGCGGCAGCGAAACCCAGCACGATCAGTGCGAAACCTTGATGCGTCAGCGCCATATGCAGCGGCACCTGCATCAGCAGTGTGCCGATGCCGATCGAGGCCTGCACCAGCACCAGCACAAACAACAGCGTCGCGCGGCGGGCATGGGTCGAGCCGGGCAGCCGCCGACGCGTGGCGATCATGTGCCAGAGCGCGACGGCGAAGACCGTATAGGCGCCGAGCCGATGGATGAACTGCACCGTCTTCGGGCTTTCGAAGAAGTTGCGCCATGCCGGCTCGAGGATCAGCAGATCGCCGGGGATGATCTTGCCGTCCATCAGCGGCCAGGTGTTGTAGCTCAGGCCGGCGTCGAGCCCGGCGACCAGGCCGCCGAGATAGATCTGGATCAGCGCCAGGAACACGATGAAGCCGGCCAGGCGCTGCGTCGAGCGATCGGCGGCGGGCTCCGAATGCGGCGCCAACCCACGCGCGACGACCATGGTGGCGGTGAAGATCAGCGCCGCCAGCGTCAGATGCGTCGCCAGCCGGTACTGACTCACGGACACACGGTCGACCAGGCCTGAGGCCACCATCCACCAGCCGATGGCGCCCTGCAGGCCGCCGAGGAGAAGAATACCGACGAGTTTCGGCCCAAGGGCGCGCTCGATGCGGCGGCTCACCCAGAAGAACAGCAGCGGCAAGGCGAAGACCAGGCCGACGCTGCGCGCCAGCAGACGGTGCGCCCACTCCCACCAGAAGATCGACTTGAACGCCTCGATGCTCATGCCCTTGTTGAGCTCGGTGTATTGCGGGATCTGCTGGTAGCGCTGGAATTCCTCCTGCCACTCGGCGTCGTTGAGCGGCGGAATGACGCCATGGATCGGCTGCCATTCGGTGATCGACAGGCCGGACTCCGTAAGCCGCGTGGCGCCGCCGACCAGCACCAGTGCAAACAGCACCAGAAGCACGACATAAAGCCAGCCGCGCACAAGCGCGCGGTTGTGCAGGTCGCGGTCGCGGGCGACGTATGGGTGGGCGGCTGATATGGCAGCCATGATCTGTCCAGTCCGGTTGAATGTCGCGGATTGGTGAACCATAGCATCCGTGCTGGCAAGACCATGCAGCGCGGCACGCCGTCGCGCCCGATGTCGCGGGTTGCGCGTGTCCTGCGTTCGGCCTAAGCGGTAGCGATCAACGAGGCCAAGCCATGCCCATTCGCCTGAAAAAGCTGATCGGAATGTTCCTGCTGGTGGCACTGGTCATCATCTATGCGCTGGTCGCATCGATCTTCGCCGTCGCCCGGCTGTCGGAGTCCAGCGCGTTGGTGCAATTCCTGTTCTTCCTGCTCAGCGGCCTGCTCTGGGTGCTGCCGGCGATGGGCATCATCAAGTGGCTGATGCTGGAGCCGCGCTCGAAAGGCTGAAACGGGCTGCCTTGGCTCGCAGCTCATACGCTGCTGGATCAACGCGCAAGGCGGATTGACGGCAAACCCGGTCAGATGGTGACGACCATCTTGCCAGCATTGGCGAGCGGCGTCGTCACGCCCGACAGCATGGTGCGGATATGGGCAAGGCTCTGGTAGCGGCCATTGATCGAAATGCGCGGCAAGGCATGCAGGAAGCCGGCATGTTCGGCGCGCAGCACGCCATGGCGGGTCGTCACGGCGGAGACATAGCCGGCGTCAGCGACAAAGCCGACTTCGCGGCAGCCGACGGCGCTTGCATAGCCATAGGGATAGGCGAAATGGAGTGGTTCGCTGCCAAGCTCTGCTCGCAACATGCCCTTCACGGCGTCGATCTCGCGCCGTGCATCGGCCTCGGAAAGCCGCTTCAGATTGCTGTGGTTGATCGTATGGGCGCCGATCGTAACCAGCGGATGCGCGGCGACGGTGCGGATCTCATCCCAGTTCATCAGCGTCCGCAGGCGCGAGGCGTCCGCGTCGACGCCGTTTGAACTGGCGAGATCGCGCAGCACGGTGCGCAGATCTTCCTCACGAACCTCGGTGGCCAGGTAGGCGTGCAGCCGGGTTATTGCCTGGCTTTTCCTGGCCGGGGTCGCGCAATCGATCACCGCCGGACCATTCGAGGTCGACAGAGTCAGGCGGTCCGACGCGTTGACGATATCCTCGGCCACATCCCACCATAGATCGGCGGTGCCGTCGATCAGCCCCGGCGCCACATAGATGGTGATCGGCGCGCGGTGCTTCTCCAGCACCGGCAGGGCCTCGGTCATGTTGTCACGATAGGCATCGTCTGCGGTGATGGTGGCGAACCGGCCGCCCTTGCCGCCTGCCTTGATGCGCTGCACGGCCTCGTCCATCGAGACGAAAACATAGCCGTCCGCCTTCATGTCGGCGATCACCGCGTCAAGGAAACTCGGCGCGATGTTGAGGTGGCGGTTGACGCTGTCGGGTTTTTCCGGTGTCGCAGTCACGCGGTGCAGCATCAGGATGGCACCGATGCCGCCGACAAATGGCCTGGCCAGTGGTGCGAGGCCGGTATAGCGAGCGACGTTGAGCGCCAGTTTCCGGATTGCCTCCCCACCGTCGATCATTCATTCACCTTTTGCGCCTAGGCTGATCCAAGCACGGAATACGCCTGCGCGCCCCCCAAATCGGGATCAATACGCCTTAAGGATTGAGGTATGGTTGACGCAATGGCGTCATTTGACGGCAATCGGCTTGCGGCGATCGAGGCTTCGCCACGCGCCCTGCCGAAGGATGCCGCCGGGCCATCGGTCTCCGTCGTGGGTGCGGACGGGCTGGCGGCCTATGCGGAATTCTGCCGGTCGGCGCTTTATGCGCCGGCCCAGGGCGCAACATGGATCCTGAACTGGGCCGCGCAGCTCGAGCCCGATCTGTTGGTGGCGACGCTCACTCTCGGAGGCAAGCCGGTCATCGCACTGGCGCTGGAGGTTGTCAGCCAGGGCCCGTTCCGGGTCGCCCGTTTCATGGGCGGCCGCCATGCCAATGGCAATTTCGCGGCCGCTGACCCGCAATGGCTGGCCAGGGCGGAGAGCGCGGCCGTCGACTCAGTGTTTGGGGCCATCGCCAAGGCTAGGCCCGACATCGATCTCATCGCGCTGGAACGATTGCTGCCCGATCTCGACGGCATCGCCAATCCGCTCGCATCGCTCGATCATTTCTCCAGCCCCAATCTTTCGCTGGCCGTCGACCTTGGCGGGGGCTTCGATGCGCTGCTGCTGCGCGCCAGCGGCAAGCGCAAACGCAAGAAACATCGGTCGCAGATGCGCAAATTCGACGCCGTCGGCAGCCATCGGCGCATCGAGGCGCGCAGCCCGGACGAGGTGGAGAGATTGCTCGACGCCTTCTTCGAGATGAAGGAGCTCCGCTTTCGCAAGATGGGCATTGCCAATGTCTTCGGCGGCGACCAGACACGCGCCTTCTTCAGGGCGCTGTTCACGCAGGCCCTGGCCGAGGACACGCCCTCTTTCGTGCTGCATGGCTTGGAAGTCGCCGGCAAGCTACGCGCCGTCACCGGGTCGAGCCGCTCCGGGAAACGCCTGATCTGCGAGTTCGGAGCGATCGCCGAGGATGATCTCGCATCCAGCAGTCCCGGCGATTTCCTGTTCTTCGACAACATCCAGGAAGCCTGCGAGACGGGTTTTACCGTCTACGATTTCTCCGTCGGCGACGAACCCTACAAGCGGCAGTGGTGCGATATCGAAACCCGGCATTTCGAGGTGCTGGTCCCGCTGACGCTGAAGGGCCGTGCGCTGGCGCAGACGCTTCGCCAGGGCGCGCGGCTGAAGGCCTTCGTCAAGAACAGCCCGACGATCTGGAAGCTGACCAAGGTGCTGCGCCGCAAGGCAGCCGGACAGGCAGCGCACGCTGCCACGGACGAAAACTAGCCGTCAGAAATTGAGAGCCTCGCGAAGCGCCGGCCCCGCCCTGACGCGCAGATCGAGATCGGCCTCGATATGGTCGATGTGGCGCAGCATCAGCTGGCTGGCCCGTTCGCAATCGCTGCTCTCAAGCGCGCCGACAATTTCCGTATGCTCGCTGTGCCCGCAGGCCGACACGCCAGACCGCCCGTAAAGCGCGATGACAAGCGAGGAGCGCGCGACCAGTTCCTCCATGAAGCGCTGCAGGATGGCGTTGCCGGCGACCGAAGCAAGCAGCAGATGAAAATCGCCGGACGCCTTGATCTCGGAACGCCGCGCGGTCGGACCGCGCTCGGCGATGAAGCGGCCCTCCTCGTCGAGTTGCGCCCTGAAGGCAGCGATGTCGGCCGATGTGACGCGCCCGCAGGCGGCAATGGCAATGCCGGGCTCGATCAGCCGGCGCGAGGCGAACACCTGGCGCGCCTCCTCGGGCGAGGGGTTGGCGACGAACGCGCCGCGGTTGCGCTCCGTGCGCACCAGGCCTTCGAAGGACAACATCTGCAGGGCCGCGCGTGCCACGGTGCGCGACACATCGAACAGCGTGCCGACCTCGCCCTCCGACAGCTTGGTGCCCGGCGCCAGCCGGCGGTCGACGATGGCGTCGCGCAGATTGTCGCGGATCGCCTGCGCGCGATCCTGGTTGGCGCTATCGGTGGAATAGATGTGATCGGCAATATTCATGGCGATGATGTTCCCGCACCCTTCTAACGCGACTCGCCGTCTGCGCACGAGAGGCAAAGTGAACACAAAGCCGAAAAAGATTGCATACGATTTTTGTGCATATCGCGCACAATCGCCCATAATTTGTGCAATGCACAAAGCCGCCCGCCAGATAGGCAACGGCCGACAGGCCTGATTTTCTAGACAATTCAAATGTTTGGCCAGTCACCCCGATATTGGCACGCATGATGCATTGGTTAATGCGACCAAACGGGGAAGCCTGAATGTCCAAAGCCGCCGAGATCGACATCGTGTCCGTTTCGAAAGTCTATGGAACGACGACCGCCGTCGAGGATATCAGCCTGAAGATACCGGCGGGCACCTATTGCTGCCTGCTCGGTCCCTCCGGCTGCGGCAAGACCTCGACGCTGCGCATGATCGCCGGCCACGAAAGCATTTCGTCGGGTGACGTCCGGCTCGGCAACACCGTCGTCACCGACCTGCCGCCGGCCAAACGCGGCACGGCGATGATGTTCCAATCCTATGCGCTGTTCCCGCATCTCGACCTCATCGACAATGTCGCCTTCAGCCTGAAGATGAAGGGCGTCGACAAGGAAAAGCGCCGCGCCAAGGCGCTCGACATGCTGAAGCTGATGCAGATGGAGGCCTATGCGACCCGCCGCCCGGCGCAGCTCTCCGGCGGTCAGCAGCAGCGCGTCGCGCTCGCCCGCGCCCTGATCACCGATCCCGAAGCGCTGCTGCTCGACGAGCCGCTTTCGGCGCTCGATCCGTTCTTGAAGATCCGCATGCGGGCCGAGCTGAAGAAATTGCAGACGTCGCTCGGTATCACCTTCGTCCACGTCACCCACAGCCAGGAGGAGGCGATGGCGCTTGCCGACCTGATCGTGGTGATGAATGACGGCCGCATCGAACAGGCAGCGCCGCCTCGCGACGTGTTCGAGCGGCCGGCCACGGCCTTCGTCGCACGCTTCATGGGCGACCACAATGTCATCTCCGGCCGGGTCACCGACGGCCGAGACGGCATGGTCGTCTTCGACGTCAACGGCGGCGGTTCGCTCGCCGCCAGCGGCGCAGCACAGGAAGTGGGCGCGCCGATCGACATCGCCATCCGTACCGACCATGTGCGCATCGGCGAGGCACCCGCGCCCGGGCTCGGCTTCACCGGCATCGTCGCCAACATCGAATATCGCGGCGCCACGGTGAAGCTCTCCGTCACTGGCGCCGGCATCGACGACTTCACCGTCATCATCGACGATTCCGACTTCTTCGCCAAACCCGTCGCCATTGGCGACGCCGTACCGCTCGCCTGGGATGCCGGGGATGCAATCGTCCTCGGCCGCCTTCATTGATGAGATCAACCAAGCAAAACAAGACAGGGGAATAGACATGACAGACACAATGCAACCCAAGCAAAACAAGACTGGCATCTCGCGCCGCTCGCTGCTCAAGACGGGTGCGGCCGCGGTCGGCTTCGCCGCCGGCTCGGGCGTCATCACGGGCTTCCCGACCATCTGGGCGCAGTCCAACATCACGCTGCGCCAGTTTGGCACCGGCGTGTCGAACCTCAACGCCATTGCCGACAAGTGTAAGGCTGACCTCGGCATCACGCTGGAGATGACGGCAACCGATTCCGACGCCGCCGCCCAGCGCGCTGTGACCCAGCCCGACAGCTACGACATCGCCGATATCGAATACTGGATCTGCAAGAAGGTGTTCCCCACCGGCGTGCTGCAGCCGATGGATGTCAGCAAGCTGAAATATTACGACGAGCTGGTGCCGCTGTTCAAAACCGGCAAACTCACTCCCGACAGCGTGATCGCCCAGGGCACGGCGCCACACACGGTGGGCTACGTCGAGGCGCAGGACTCCAAGACCTTCGCCAAGGCGCCGACCAACTGGTTCACCATGGTGCCCACCATCTACAACGCCGACACGCTGGGCATCCGCCCCGACCTCGTCGGCCGCGATATCACTACCTGGGCCGACATCATGGACCCGGCCTTCAAGGGCAAGACCGCCATCCTCAACATCCCCTCCATCGGCATCATGGACGCAGCCATGATCATGGAAGCCATGGGCAACATTAAATATGCCGACAAGGGCAACATGACCAAGGACGAGATCGACAAGACGATCGACTTCCTGATCAAGGCCAAGCAGGGCGGCCAGTTCCGCGCCTTCTGGAAGTCCTTCGACGAGAGCGTCAATCTGATGGCATCGGGCGAAGTGGTCATCCAGTCCATGTGGTCGCCGGCGGTGGCCGCCGTGCGCTCCAAGGGCATCCCTTGCCGCTTCCAGCCGCTCAAGGAAGGCTACCGCTCATGGGGCGGCGGTCTTGGCCTTGCCGCCCACCTCAAGGGCGCGGAGCTCGACGCTGCCTACGAATACATCAACTGGTACACGTCGGGCTGGGTTGGCGGCTACCTCAACCGCCAGGGCTACTACTCGGCCAACATGGTCTCGGCCAAGAAGTTCATGACCGAGGACGAGTGGGGCTACTGGATCGAGGGCAAGCCGGCCAAGGGCGAGATCAAGGCACCGGACGGCACCGTCATGGAGAAGGCCGGCGCCGTTCGCGATGGCGGCTCCTTCGAGGAGCGCATGGGCAAGGTCGCCTGCTGGAACTCGGTGATGGACGAGGACCGCTACATGGTGAAGCGCTGGAACGAGTTCATCGCGGCGTAAGGAACAAGCGCCTCTCCTCTTCCCCTTCTCCCCCTGGGGAAGGGGAAGGCAGCTCCGCCCGGACAGCAAACCCGCACCGAGAGCCTAGATGACAGTCGCCCTCGAACGCCCCACCATAGCCGCCAGTCCCACCGGGCGTCGCCGCCGCTTTTCGCTCGGTGCCGTCACGCCCTATCTGCAGTCGGCTCCGCTCGCGCTGATCCTCGGCGCGTTCCTGCTTTTGCCCATCATCATGATCGTCGTCGTGTCCTTCTGGGATTACGACTTCGCAGCCATGTATCCGGATTTCCTAACAACCAACTATTCCGACGTGCTGGGCTCCTGGGTCACCTGGAAGACCTATCTCAACACCATCAAATTCGCGGCCATCGTCTGGGCGCTGACCTTGTTCATCGGCTTCTGGGTCGCCTATTTCCTCGCCTTCCACATCCGCACCACGGCCATGCAGATGATGCTGTTCCTGGTCTGCACCGTGCCGTTCCTGACCTCCAACATCATCCGCATGATCTCGTGGATCCCGGTGCTCGGCCGCAACGGGCTGATCAACTCGACGCTGGTGCATATGGGTCTGGTGCCAAAGCCCATCGAATGGCTGCTCTATTCCGAATTCGCGGTCGTGCTGGCCATGGTGCATCTCTACGCGCTGTTCATGGTGACGCCGATCTTCAACACGCTGATGCGCATCGACCGCTCGCTGGTCGAGGCCGCGCGCGATGCCGGCGCCTCCGGCTGGCAGGTGCTTTGGAACGTCATCATTCCACTGGCCAAGCCCGGCATGGCGATCGGCACCATCTTCGTCGTCACGCTGGTGATGGCGGATTTCTCCACCGTGCAAGTGATGTCGGGCGGCCAGAGCGCTTCCGTGGCGCTGATGATGAAGAACCAGATGTCGCTGCTGCAATATCCGGCCGCCGCCGCCAACGCCGTGGTGCTTTTGGTGCTGGTGCTCCTGATGGTCGCCGGCATTCTGCGCATCGTCGATATCCGCCGGGAGCTTTGACGTGAGCCACGAAAAACGCACCCTCGAATTCTACGTGCTGGCGGCCTTCTTCGCGCTGTTTGTGCTGTTCCTCTACGGCCCGCTGTCGGCGATCCTGATCCTGTCGTTCCAGGGCGAGACCGGTGGCCTCACATTCCCGCTCAACGGTGTGTCGCTGCACTGGTTCGCCAATCTGTTCGAGCGCCAGTCGGTCGGCGATTTCGGCGGCAGCTTCAAGCGCTCGCTGGTGCTCGGCTTGATGGTGATGATCGTTACCGTCGTCGTGTCGCTGCTCGCGGGTCTTGCCTTCCGCCGGAAGTTTCGCGGTGCCACCGCCCTGTTCTATCTGGCGGTCGCCAGTCTCGTCGTGCCCTCCATCATCATTTCGCTGGGCATCGGCGTGGTCTTCCAGCAGGTCGGCTTGCGCCCGGCCTGGTATACATCGGCCTTCGGCGCGCATCTGACCTGGACCCTGCCGTTCGGCGTGCTCATCATGTTCGCCGTCTTCAACCGCTTCTCGCCGGCCTATGAGGAGGCCGCGCGCGATCTCGGTGCCACCTCCTGGCAGACCTTCGTCCATGTCGTGCTGCCGATGATCGCTCCGAGCCTGATCGGCGTCGGCCTGTTCGGCTTCACGCTCTCCTATGACGAGTTCGCCCGCACGTTGATGACATCGGGAACCTTCAACACGCTGCCGCTCGAGATCTACGGCATGACCACCAATGTCACGACGCCGGTGCTCTACGCGCTGGGCACGGTGACCACGGTGTTCTCCTTCCTGGTGATCCTGGCGACGCTGGGCGCCATCCTCTATGTCGGCCGCCGCCGGGCGAGAGCATGACCGTGCAGATTCTGGTGGTGAACCCCAACACGACGGCGAGCATGACCGAGACGATCGCGGCGGCCGCACGCGGCGTCGCCGGCGCCTGGACCGAAATCATCGCTGTCACCTCGTCCACGGGGCCGGCCTCGATCGAAGGCTATTATGACGAGGCGCTGGCCGTGCCCGGCCTTTTGATGGAGATCGCCGCCGGCGAACGCCGTGGCGTGCAGGCGGCGGTCATCGCCTGCTTCGACGACACCGGGCTCGACGCCGCGCGGGCCATGGCCGCCATTCCGGTCATCGGCATCTGCGAGGCGGCACTCAGCATGGCCTCCTTCATCGCCCAGCGCTTTACCGTCGTCACCACCACCGAGCGATCGCGCGTGCCGGTGGAAGGGCTGGTGCAGCGCTACGGCATGACTGGACGGGCGCGTGTGCGGGCAGCCGACATTCCGGTGCTGGCGCTCGAGGATCCGGCGTCAGGCGCGATCGGCAAGCTGCGCGACGAAATCGCCCGCGCTGTCGAAGAGGATCGCGCCGAAGCCATCGTGCTTGGCTGCGCCGGCATGGCGGACCTTGCGCACCAGTTGCAGGCGGATTTCGGACTGCCTGTCATCGACGGTGTCGGCGCCGCGATCAAGCAGGCCGAAGCGCTCATCGCGCTCGGCCTTTCGACATCGAAGCGCGGCGCCTACGCCAGCCCGCTGGCCAAGCCTTATCGCGGTATGCTGAAATCGTTCTCGCCCGGAGCAGTCGCCGCGGAGTGAGCACCATGTATCGAACCATCCGCACGCTGTCGCTGGGGGAATTGTCCGGCCTCATCGACTGGGCGGCTGCGGAGGGCTGGAATCCCGGCCTTGAAGATGCGGCGATGTTTCAGGCGGCGGACCAGGAGGGCTTCATCGGTGCCTTTGTCGGGGACGAAATGGTCGCCGCGATCTCGGCGGTGGCCTACGGGCAGGATTTCGGTTTCATCGGCCTTTACATCTGCCGCCCGGACATGCGCGGCAAGGGCTACGGCAAGGCGGTGTGGACTGCGGGCATGGACAGGCTGGCCGGGCGCACCATCGGCCTCGATGGCGTCCAGGAACAGCAGGCCAACTACCGGAGCAAGCGGTTCATGCCGGTCTACGAGACCATCCGCTACAGCGGGCGCCCTGCTTCCCTGCCCGCCGCCGCCGAGCGGCCTCGTATCGTGACCGCGCAGCCGGTGCCCGACATCATAGCCTACGATGCGCATTGCTTTCCTGCGCCCCGGCGCTCATTCCTGCAGCGATGGCTGCTGCCGCCACATCATGCCGTGGCGGCGATCACGTCGCGGGGAACGGCCGGCTATGCGGTGGCGCGAGCCTGCCGAAGCGGCTTCAAGATCGGCCCGCTTTTCGCCGACAACGTGCAGACCGCGCTTGAATTGCTCGGGGAGCTGGCGGGCGCATGCGAGGGTGGCGAATTGAACATCGACGTGCCGACTACCCAGGTGGATTTCATCGCGGCGCTCGAGGCGGCCGGTTTCTCACCGACCTTCAGCACCACCCGCATGTACGAGGGCTCGCCGCCGAAGCTCGATGCCAAGAGGGTGTTCGGCGTGACGACTCTGGAGCTGGGATAGGCCGAGCGCGCGGGTTTCAGGCCGCGGAGCGCCGTCCCGGAGTGCCCGGCGGCTCGTGGCCAAGCGGCGTCACCAGCGTCAGGTCGGGATAACCGCTTTCGATCAGCTTGACCGCGGCCTTGGTGACCTCGTCATCCGGTTCAAGCATGGACAGGAACACCTCGGTGGCTTCGGCTCCCAGACGACTGATGCCTTGCGCGTCGGCCGGCCCGCATTCGACCACCACCAGATCATAGGCGGTGGTCAACGACTGCATGATGATCGGCAGCCGGTCGGCGGCGCGCATGGCGCGGACCGGATCGGCGGTGCCGACGGGAATGACGTGGCAATCAGAATAGAGATCGGCATGGATCACGTCGCTGAACTGCGCCTGCGAGGCGAGCAGGTCGGTGATCCCCGGGAAAAGCCCGCTGTCCAGCATCGGCCGCGAAGCAGCGCCCGAGGCGGTGAGGTCGAGCAGCAGGACGCGCAGGCCGGCGTCGGACACTTCGCGCGCCACCAGGATCGCCGACGCGGCTGCCTCGTCGCCTTCGGGCGAAACGAATATGGCGCGGGCGGCTCCGCTGGCGATCAGCTTTTCCGCAGCCTTCTCGATGTCGATCTCACCGAGCACCGAGCGCGGCCGCTGGGCCTCGACAACCGGCTCCGGCTCGGCGACCGATTCGACTTCGGCGACAGACTCTGCCTTGGCGGCAGGCTCGGGCTCGGCAACGGGCCGCGGCTGCATCACCATCTGCGGTTCCGTGACCGCTACGGGCCATTGCGCCTCGGCGCCACGATCGACGAACCCGCTGGCGACAACCGGCTCCCGGCGGGATAGCTCAGGGGCGTCCGGCTGCTGGCGCGCCGTTGCCGGCATAGCCACTTCGTCGATCGGCGCAAAACGGGCGCCTGGGGCCGGGCGCATGGCGCGGCCCGAGAAGAGTTCCCTGAGCAACGTGAATATGGCCGCGAGCAGAAGCGAAGCCGCAGCAGCCGCGCCAACGATCGGCCCAACCTTGGGGAAGTATGGCTCGGAGGGCACCGAAGCCGGTGAGGCGACGCGGGCGTCGACCGGCACATAATTGCGGTCCTGACGCGAAGCTGCCTCGCGGTAATTGGTCAAATAGAGCTCGAGCTGCTGGCGCTTGGCGGCGGCGTCGCGCTGCAGCGCGTCGAGATCGACCTGCTGCTCACCGGCTTGCGCCGAAGCCGCCTTCAGTTGGTTGACGTCGGAGACGAGCTGGCTTTCGCGCGCCTTGGCGGCATCGGCCTGCATCACCAGGCCCTTCATGATCTTCTGGGCTTCGTTGCGGATCTGCGCGTCGAGATCGGCGAGCTGTGATTTGGCGGCGCGAACGCGCGGATGGTTGTCGAGCATCGTCGTCGACAGATCGGCGATGGTGGCGCGCAGCTCGGCCTGCCGTTCCCGCAAACGCTGGATCAGGTCGGACGACAGCACTTCGGGCAGCGAATCCAGCGAGCCGCCATTCTGCAGCGCCTTGCGCACGCTGTCGGCGGTGCCTTCGGCCGCGGCGCGATTGGCCCGCACCCGCGACAATTCCGTCGACAGCTCGGCCAGCTGCTGGGTGGCAAGGGTGGCATTGTTGCCGCCCATCAGCAGGTCGGATTGCGCACGGTAGGCCGCGACCTTGGCCTCGGCATCCCTGACCTGCTTCGACAGGTCAGCGATCTCGGGCGCCAGAAAGTCGGCGGCGGCGGTGTTCGATTCGCTCTTGGCCGCGCCCTGCCCCGCAATATAGGCAGCGGCAATGGCGTCGGGGATGGCGGCGGCGAGCTTGGGATCCTCGGAGGAGAACTCGATGGCGATGATGCGGGTCTTTTCAACGCCGAAGACGTTGAGCTTCTCGCGCATCTTCTTCAACACGCGTTCGTCGGCCGGAACATCCATCGGATCGTTCTTCAGCCCAAGCAGGATCAGCACGCGGCTGAGCGCCGACATGTTGATCGTTTCGTCGAACTCACGCAGCCGCGCCAGGCCGAGTTTCTGCGCCACCTGCTTGAGGATTTCGTTGGACGAAATGATCTGGACCTGGGTGGCGACGCCTTGTTCATCCAGGATCGGCTTGTCGCCATCATTGTTGCTGCCGGCCGGACGGGTATAGATGGATTCGCGCGGGGCGATTTCCACCTGCGTCTGGGCCTTGTAATGCTTGGTCGCGAATGAAACGAACGCAAACGCCAGACCGGTCACCACCAGAACGAAGAGCAATATGCGCAGCCAGTTCCTCGCCAGGCTGGCGAAGAGCTGCCTGAGGTCAACGTCGACATCTGCGGCCGCGGACTGAACGGACATGCATCCCTACTCCGAAACTGGGTCAGGACGCACCGTAAACAACTATGGTAACTCAGCCGTTAAGATCACGGTAATCCTCCATTAGGGATTACTGGCGGCGCCCAAGAAAAACGATAAAAATGGCAAGACCCCTGCTTCGTGCAGCGCTATCGGCCGGCTCCTTTACCGGCCATTAACCCTAACAGGATGATAACGGACCCGATCCCAGATGTTTGCTGCGACGCCGCAGCGGCCAGTCGAAGGTACGTATCCGATCATGAAAAGCACTGCTTCCCTCTTTCACGCTCTGCTTGCCGTATCGATGCTTGCCGGCTGCTCCAGCTACCGCCCGACGCCGGCAGCCTTCCACGAGGTCCTCGACCAGCCTTACCGTCTCGGTGCCGGCGACCGTGTCCGCGTCACCGTGTTCGAGCAGGATGGCCTGACCAACACCTACAGCGTCGACCAATCCGGCTACCTCTCCTTCCCGCTTGTCGGCGCCATTCCGGCGCGTGGCCACACCGCGCAGCAGATGGAAAAGGAGATCGCCGACAAATTGCGGCAAGGCTATCTGCGCGACCCCGACGTCTCGGTCGAGATCGATCGCTACCGGCCGATCTTCGTCATGGGCGAAGTGGGTGCCGCCGGCCAGTATTCCTACGTGCCCGGCCTGACCGTGCAGAAGGCCATCGCCATTGCCGGTGGCTTCTCGCCGCGCGCCAACCAGGAAAGCGTCGACATCACCCGCGACATCAACGGCAAGGTGATGACCGGGCGCGTGGTGACATCCGATCCGCTGCTGCCCGGAGATACCGTCTACGTCCGCGAACGCCTGTTCTGACAGACACCACGTGGCGGACAAGCTCAGGATCGTCCACTGCTTTCGTTCACCGGTCGGAGGAATTTTCCGGCATGTGCGCGACCTGACCGAAGCACAGGTCGCCGCTGGCCATGTGGTCGGCATCGTCTGCGATTCGACCACAGGCGGGGAATTCGAAGAGCGCCTGTTCGAGCAGATGAAGGACATGCTGGCGCTCGGCATCCATCGCACGCCAATGCAGCGCCATGTCGGCCCGGGCGATCTCGCCTCGGCCCGGCGCACCTACAGGATCATCAAGGAATTGCGGCCGGACGTGTTGCATGGGCACGGCGCCAAGGGTGGCGCCTATGCCCGTCTGTTCGGCTCCTTGTTGCGGGTATCAAGGTCTCGCGTAGCCCGCCTTTATTCGCCGCATGGCGGCTCCCTCCACTATGACGAAACGACAGCCACGGGGAAGCTGTTCTTCGCGCTGGAGCGCTCCATGGCGCATTTCACCGATTGCCTGCTGTTCGTCTCGGACTACGAGCGGCGAACCTATCGCAGGAAGGTGGGCGAGCCGCCGATCCCCAACACACTGGTCTACAACGGACTGCGCGCCGCCGAATTCGAGCCGGTACTCATCGGACCCGATGCGGCGGATCTGCTCTATATCGGCATGATGCGCGACCTGAAGGGACCCGACATCTTCATCGACGCTTTGGCCGCCGCCGGCCCGCGGCTTGGCCGCGCACTGAGCGCGGTGATGGTCGGCGACGGCGACGACCTGCCGCGCTACCACGCGCAGGTAAAGCGCCTGGGACTTCAAGGCCATGTCCGCTTCCTGTCGCCGATGCCGGCCAGGGAAGCCTTCGCACTTGCCTTGCTCGTCGTCGTTCCATCCCGTGCGGAAGCCATGCCCTATATCGTGCTGGAAACACTTGCCGCGGCAAGACCGATGATCGCCACCTCCGTCGGCGGCATACCGGAGATCTTCGGTTCCGGCTCCCCTGCCCTGATCCGCCCCGATCCGGCCGAACTGGCCGGCAAGATGAGCGAGGCGCTGGCCGACCTTGCCGCCTATGGCGCCCTGATGCCCGATGGCCCTGGCCTCAGGGCCCGCTTCGGTGCCGACGTGATGGCCGCAGAAATCGAGAAGGCCTATTTCGCCGCGCTCGGCAGGTAACGCCTGAGCGTTTCCAAAGCCACGCGTTGTTTCAAGGGTTTCTTAGCTCTCTTTTGCTATTCACCCTGGGGAAGCTTGCGGACTGTTCCATGAATGAGATCGATCCCGCGCGCCGCTTTTCACCCGAAGCGGTGCGTAAATTCGACGGCCCGACCGATGGCGATGCGCCCGGCGGCATGAACGATGTCGCCCGGCAGGTCGCGTCGCAATACCGGCGCGATACGATGTCGCCGATCATGGTCAGCGGCGTCCTGCGCATGGTCGAATTCGGGCTGCTGTTCCTTTCGGGGCTCTGCGTCTATTTCTACTTTGTCGGTTTCTTCAACTATCTCGCCTGGCAATATCCGGTGACCATCGCCACCGCGTCGTTCCTCGCCGTGGTGCTGCTCGACGTTACCGACTGCTACCAGGTGGTCTCGCTGATGCGGCCGATCGCCAATTTCGGCCGCATCCTGCTGGTCTGGGCCGGCGCCTTCGCCCTGATGGCATTGACGGCCTTCGCCACGAAGATGTCAGAAGACTATTCGCGGCTTTTGTTCGGCACCTGGTTCGTCGTCGGCTTCGTTCTCTTGTTCGGCCTCAGGCTGGTGATGTCGAGGCTGATCCGGCGCTGGGCGCGCGACGGCCGCATGGAGCGGCGCGCCGTCATCGTCGGCGGCGGCAAGGCGGCGGAAATCCTGATTCGCTCTGTCGAAAAGCAGCCCTACAACGACATCCGCATCTGCGGCATCTTCGATGACCGCTCCGACAAGCGCTCGCCGCCGATCGTTGCCGGTTATCCCAAGCTCGGCACAATTTCGGAATTGATCGAGTTCGCCCGCATCGCCCGCATCGACATGCTGATCGTGTCGCTGCCGCTGACCGCCGAGACGCGCGTGCTGCAGCTGTTGAAGAAGCTGTGGGTGCTGCCGGTCGACATCCGGCTTTCGGCGCATTCCAACGCGCTGCAGTTCCGTCCGCGCGCCTATTCCTTCATCGGCTCGGTGCCGATGCTCGATATTTTCGACAAGCCGATCAACGATTGGGATTCGGTCGCCAAGCGCGCCTTCGACATCGTTTTCTCGCTGATCGGTATCATCGTCTTCTCGCCGGTGATGCTGGCGACCGCGATCGCCATCAAGCTCGACAGCAAGGGGCCGGTGCTGTTCAAGCAAAAGCGGCACGGCTTCAACAATGAGATCATCGAGGTCTACAAGTTCCGCTCGATGTACACGGACCGGTCGGATCCGACCGCCAAGCAGACCGTGACCAAGAACGATCCGCGCGTCACCCGCGTCGGCCGCTTCATTCGCAAGACCTCGATCGACGAACTGCCGCAGTTCGTCAATTCGCTGCTGGGCTCGCTGTCGCTGATCGGCCCGCGCCCGCATGCGATCGCCGCGCAGTCGCACAACCTTCTCTACAACGAGGTGGTCGACGGCTATTTCGCTCGCCACAAGGTCAAGCCCGGCGTCACCGGCTGGGCGCAGATCAACGGCTGGCGCGGCGAGATGGACACCAACGAGAAGATCCGCATGCGGACGGAATACGACCTCTACTACATCGAGAACTGGTCGCTGCTGTTCGATCTCAGAATCCTGTTCCTGACGCCGATCCGGCTGCTCAACACGGAAAACGCCTATTGAGCGCGATTTCCCCTGAGCTGCCGCAGGCCGCGGTCAACGCCAAGCTGATCGCCCTGATTTCCTCCAGTGCGGTGGTGGTCGGCATCCTTCTGTCCGGCTTCGTCATCAGCGAGCCGGCACCTTACGAAATCTACATGACCGGGCTGATCGCCATCTGGGCGCTCTTCGGCCTGCGGATTTCGCGCGCGGCCATGCCGCTTCTGGTGCTGCTGGTGACGATGAACATCGGCGGGATGATCTCCATGACGCAGATGGCGGACCTCGCCTTCACGCCGCTCTATCTCTCCGTGTCATTGTTTCTCGCCTTCAGCGCGGTGTTCTTCGCCTCGGTCACCGCCACGCAGCCAGGCCTCTACCGGCCGATCTTCAATGCCTATGTCGTCTCGGCGGTGGCGACCTCGCTGCTTGGCATAGCAGGCTATTTCCATGCCTTCCCCGGCGCCGAAATGTTCACCAAATACGACCGCGCCGCCGGCGCCTTCCAGGATCCCAACGTCTTTGGGCCGTTCCTGGTGCTGCCCGGCATCTATCTGCTCTATCTGATCCTGACAGGATCGATCGCGCGCATGCCGCTGCTGGCGGTGCCGCTGCTGATCATCGCATTGGGCATCTTCTTCTCCTTCTCGCGCGGCGCCTGGGGCATGTTCGCCGTCTCTGCCGTGCTGCTCACCGGCTGCCTGTTCCTGCAGAGCGCTAGCGGCAAGTTCCGGCTGCGCGTGGTGATCATGACCATCGCCGCGCTGGCACTGCTGACGGTCGCCATCATCGTCATCCTGCAATTGCCCGGTGTGTCGGAGATGTTCTCCAGCCGCGCGCATCTTGAACAGAGCTATGACACCGCCCGCCTCGGCCGCTTCGCCCGCTACGGAATCGGCTTCCAGATGGCGATGGAGCATCCGTTCGGCATCGGGCCGCTGGTCTTCGGCAAGATGTTCGGCGAGGACACGCACGACATCTGGCTGAAAATGCTGATGGACTATGGCTGGCTCGGCTTCGTGTCGTTCCTGACGCTCGTCGTCTGGACCATGGTGGCCGGGTTCCGCATCCTGCTGCGCGACCGGCCGTGGCAGCCCTATCTGTTGTGCGCCTATGTCGCCTTCATCGGCAATATCGGCCTCGGCACCTTCATCGACATCGACCACTGGCGCCATATGTATCTGCTGCTCGGGCTGGTGTGGGGCGCCATCGCGCTCGAATACCGCCATCAGCGGCTGTCGCGGCCGGCATTTCGAGGCGCGCCGGCGATCGCATCCACACCCGCGTAATAAACGCCGAATTTCGGTTGACCCGGGCAGGGTTATCACGATACATCGCGCTCGGTCCGGAGTGTAGCGCAGCCCGGTAGCGCACTTGACTGGGGGTCAAGGGGTCGTCGGTTCGAATCCGGCCACTCCGACCATTTTAAGACAAGGACTTGTCCCCAAAGTCCACCTTCATTTTCCTTGATGCTTTCTATCCAGGGTAACGCAAGGGGTAACTCCCCTCCCAATTGAGTCGCGTTCCTGCGACTATCGGCGAGTCCACGCGACATGGACGCGACATAGGTAAGGGGCATGGGTGCGACACCACTATATCCCGGTCTTCTATCTTAAACGCTGGGTCGGCCCAGACGGCCGCCTGTGCGAGTTCAGTCGACCATTCGGCCCTCGCGTCAACCCGCGCATGACCTCCCCTTCCGGGACCGGCTACGAAGATCGGCTATACAGCATCAGGGGCGCCCAACCCGACGTTGCGGACGTTGTTGAGAAGCGATTCTTTCAAGTTATGGACGATCAGGCGGCGCGCGCTCTCGAGCGACTAGAAACAAGCGGCCCGGTCGGCGATTGGTCCATTAGCGAGAGATCTGCCTGGACAAGATTCCTGCTATCGTTGGCGCTGAGGGCCCCGTCAGATGTAGCGGCCTTGCGAGATCATTGGGATGCTACGTTTACCGAGCCTGATGCTGACGCTGAGCGCGCATATCGGGCGCAACGCAGCGAAACGGATCCGCTCACCTTCCGAGAGCGCCTGAAAGCAATGCCGCCAGATCAGTCGGACCCATACCTTTTCGACGCGTATGTGGACATGATTGACAATTTACGCGTCGGAAGACGGATCAACGACATGTTTTGGGCTGTCGCTGACACCAGGAACGCTAAGTTTGAATTGTTGACCTCTGATAGGCCAGTCATCAGACAGCCCCTGAACGACGAAAACGGACATATCGCATTGCCGATCGGACCCCACAAACTGTTCATGGCGTCCACAAACAAGGCAGCCAATGACCGATTCAAAAACTTGAGCGTCAACGATCTCGTCTCGCAAGTGAATCGACTAGTCGTCGAGCATGCGGAGAAGCTTGTCTTCGGCTCGACTGACGTACAGCTCCGCTTCGTTTCGAATCGTTTGGGCGCTGATCGTCAACCCGGCTTGCTCCGGGTTCGCGCAAAAAGCCCGCCACCGTGAGGCAGCGGGCCATATTCCAACCGGGTTGCGATTTCAGGCCGCCTTATGCGCGCTGTTCACGGCCTCTCTGACTGGCCGAAGGGTGTTGATCGCATCATTGAGCGTGTTTGCAATTGCATCTGTCATCGTGTCGTCGAGCAAGTCACGCGAGTGAAGCGCCAGCCAGGCGGTGCGCAATAGGTCGATGCCGGCATCCATTTGGTCAATCGCGGCGATGTTCTGCCCTGGGAGAGTGATCGTGGTCATGACGATTGCTTCCCATCTAGGAATGCCAGCGCCGACCTCAGCACGTCCTCTGCGCTCGAAGCGCCAATGCAATTCTCTCCAAGCGTGAAGCGGATCGCCTCCGCTACTCCTTGAAGGCTCGTCGCCGGCGGGCAGTCTTTCCACAGCCTATCGAATGCCGGCCCGTAGGTTGCCATCACGAAGGCCTCTTCATCCCCCATGTCTATCAGCTCGTCCGGGAAAGCCGCAAATTCGGCCGCTCCGGCATAATACTCAGCGATGGTTTCGACGAAAGGGTCCGCCTGGCCAACTGGTGCGGCCTGGATCTCTCCAAAATCAGGAAACACTTTCGGCGATGTCGCGACTCCAGCGATCGCGGCGGTCGAGCTTCCAACGGCGGCGAAGGCGCCCAGCAGGGCGCGACGGGAAAAGCGCCCGATGATCGGCATTACCTCGGCAGACGGCATAGATCGTAACCGGCATTTCGATCCTCATCGGCCGCGTCTCAACCGTGCTGGTGCAGCGGTTAGTGGCTAAGGACGTGTCGATAATTTATCGCGCTAATTTTTGGGATTGCGGCTTGATTGTATAGTTCCATTCACCGTGGAATTCGTTGCGAATGATGTTCAAGCTGGCCATGTCCTCGTCGGAGACTTTGATCCCGGCGGGATAGCGGTTTTCATCAAGTTCGCAACGAACGGTCAGTCCCGCCGTCGAGGTTGTGGCGCCGATGAGTTCGACGATGGTGCGATAATCGGTGAGCGGTCGTCCACGCCAGTTTCTCGAGATGAACGAGAAGAGGCGGTGTTCGATCTTGTTCCATTTGCTGGTGCCGGGCGGGAGATGGAGGACAGCGATGGTCAACCCCAACTCGTCGGCCAGCTTTTGGAGTTCGACTTTCCACAGGCGCACGCGCGAACCGTTGCTTCCGCCGCCGTCGGCGGTGATCGTCAAGGTATGAGCGTGCGCGTAGCGATCACGCCCCATGCTGATCCACCAGGAGCGTATGGCGTTGACGGCGAAGGCAGCGGTATCGTGGTCGATCCCGACGCTGACCCACCCTTTGTCATCGGCGATATCATAAATACCGTAGGGCGCGGCACGACCGAGCTTCGGGTCGACGAAATCATGGACGCGGACCGGCTCTGGTGCTCCGGCCGGTCGGTATTCACGTCCGCCATTCTTGAAGTCGCCGACGAGTTCTTTCTTCTTCGTATCGACGGAGATCGCAGGTTGACCGGCCGTAATGGCGTCCTTGACCGTCCTGGCGATGTGCTGGAACTGTGCGTCGCGATCGACGTGGCTCGATCCCTCCAGCGTCTTTCGATTGCCCTGAAGAGAATACCCAAGCGTTTTCAACAGAGTACCGACGACGTCATGACCGACACGATGGCCCATGGCGCAAAGCGCCGCCGCCAAGTTCCGCAAGCTTTTCGATGTCCACTTCAAGGGTGACATCGGATCGCCACGCGTGGCGGGGTCGACAAGCCTTTCCAGGTCGCTGAGAAGTGTCGGATCCGTCTGCGTCAAAGGTTTGCGTCCGGCACCCTTGCGCCGGATGCCGCCAAGAGCTGAATCCGGCGCCGCGCCGCGCAGTTCCCGCAATCCATATCCGATGGTGCTACGCGCGATCCCCGTTGCCGCGGACACCGCCGCGATCCCGCCCCAGCCCGCGGTGAGCGCTTCCGCCGCCGCAAAGCGGCGACGACCACGCTCGTCCAGCACGGGGCTAACCGCATCATAGCGGAGCTTTATAGCGGCGACATCGATCACCGCCCATGTCTACAAAGCAACGCAGGATTTCGGAATCCCCCAAAACGAGCTTTATCGATTCAGCAATTTATCGACGTGTCCTAAGAAGTAAGCGTCGCTTCCATTCGCTCAAGTCGTCAAGCACGCCCTTCGGGGAGCCGGCTTGCGTTTCCAGATGATCAGCGCGATGCTTTCCCTTAGGGAACGGAGGGGGTTAAATTCATGGCGATCAGATATCGTGCTACGACAACGAGCCGGCTCAACACGGATGGCGTATGGGGAGCCTGGATGCTGATCCTGTCTCCGCTGGTGCAGGCGATCAGCTGGCATTACTATTTCGCGAAGCCGGACTATGGATGGCTCGGCCTTATTGCAATCACCTGCCTGACAGTGCCTTCCGGCTTCGTGCTGCTCCTTATCGGCAGGGACTATGACAGCATCGTGGACGAGACGAACTGACGAAAGTCTTTCGTATTTTTAAGCCTTGCGTGCGCGCCTGGTCTCGGCGGCTTCGGCCCTAAGATGGCGGAGATGATTTTCGATCAGAATGAGCGTTGCTAAGGTGCCGCAGAACATCGCAGCCGCGGCGAAGCCGATCAGCAGGCCGAAAAGCACTCCTAGGATGGCATTGCCAGTGCCCTGGAGGTGATATCGCTCCCAGCCGAGCAAGCCGCCGCCCAGGGTGATGATGAAGCCCGACGCAGCGTTGAGCGTGGCGAGCATGTCCGACAACATTCTGGTCATGTGGAACCCCCAAATATAAACCGGGTCACACTAACGCGCAGTGCAGAGGGCCGCCAGCGTTTCACCCTTGGCCGCTGCTCGACTCCGTATGCAGCAGCCCGTGGCGGCTCCCTGTGGCCTGCAGGAAGCGTGCACTTGACCTTGCCCGAAAGAGATCGACTGCGGGACATGACCGGCGTCGAGTTCATTCCGCGATCACACCATAACGTTCCCCCGATAGATCGGCCATCTGTGCGGCGCGGCGGACCTGTGTCCGCCTGGCCGGCGCCTTTTACCCCAACGCCCCCGCCCAACGAGGCGTCGGCCACCTTTCATCGTCGCTTGAACGTAGGCTTCAGTCCCGGTTGCGCTCCCGCTCCTGGCCTTCGTAGTCGGGAATGCAGGTGAAGAACACCGGGCGCCGATCGCGGCCCGCGGCCTTGCAGTGCGAGCAGACGAACAGCGCGACAAGATCCTCATGCATTGAGCCGTGGCCAGGCCCAAGGCGGTCTATGAGCGCCTGTATGTCGAGTTTGGTCGATCTGCAGCACATAGGATGGCTGCAGTTGACGTGGACGCTTTCGCGCGCGGCAAGGGTATCGGCGAGATTCTTGAGAGGCATGGCGATCTACATTGAAGGGTCGCCGCAACGAAGGGATTATATTCCTAGGTCCGCCCACAAACAAGCTCGTGACGCCATGCGGCAAACCGCAATCCGTGGCTCCAGATGACGCAAAATGTGAATTTGCAACGCACCTCCGAAGGTGCGAATTTGGCTCAAGCGACGCCGGGCGGGTGGCTGTGAAACCACTCGATTTCTAAGCACTGGCGTATTAGACGCCTACTTCATGGGGCATCGTCATCGCAAACTCCGTAGTGATCTACTGTCTGCAAAATATGGGCGCCGGCGGCCCCTAAGTCAAGATGTCTCGCCCTCTGTCCGCTTCTGCTTCGCAGCCGCCTTTCTGGGCTTTGACCTAGCTCGCACCGGAGGACGACCCTCAGTCGGGGTGAGGATTTCGGTCTCCGCAGGCTGCTGTAGGACTTTGGCGGTTAGTTGGACTGGCTGGGGCTTGAGAACCTCCTCCTGGGCGGCCGCACGCTCCAGAGAGACGTTGAAATTGTAGACTCTCATCCCTGGCTTCATGTTTTCTTGCAAAACTAGGTCTCGCGTCTCGCTGTGCCCGACGATCACCCGCCTCGGAGTGTTGTTGGTCCACAGCTCAACAACGAGATTGTCATTCATCAAGCGATTTTCAACCTTCAGGGCCAGCTTCTGAGTGTAACGAACCGGTGTATAGGTGTTCTCCTCATGCTTTTCCTGTATCCAGTAATTTATCGCGTACTCGATCTTGCAGAGGTTTTCCGCAGGAATGTTCGTAACAAATGACCGGTTTATCGAATCCCCGACAGCAAAACCAGAACCGTCTGGTTTATCGTTGATGCGAAGGAATGTAAAGCTCGCAGATTTCTTCCCCGGAGGAGGGGTTGAAAATTTCTCATACTTTATCGACGACGCAAATGGCGCATCAACATCGTCAACATAGCTCCTTACCTCTAGGATCGTTTCGGTTTCAAGGAAGAACATCTTGGCGGCATCGTCGTACTCGGTTACTTTTACAACTTGCGTAATTGTCTCCGCATAGGGCTCTAGCCAATCTCTCATCTTCTCTACAACATATTCAATATGAGGGCCTTTTTGTTTTCGAAACAGGATTCGAGCGCGAGTCTCAAACGGCTCTTCTTCAGGCCGAGCCAAAGAAACGATGCCTACAGCAGCACCACCGACGACAAATAGCGCGACCCCAGCTACCCAGCCTGCGAATACCGCTCCAAAATGGGTCGCTGGATCTACATTGATGATTTTATACCAGATAGCCAAATATAATCCGGCCGTTATGACCAATGTCAAAACAACGGCAAGCAGGATCGACAGCACGCGCCAGTCGATTAAGTGAACGTAGCGCCATACCTTTCGCCGAAACCAGCCAGCAGGCGCACTGCCTGTTACGCTCATAAAATGCCCCCCAAAGCGCCTTCCAAGAAACTTCGCGACCTCTGATGATATTTCAACGCCACGACAGAACAAGGGGTCGCTTCGCTCGCAGACGCGTTCTCTTTTACTTTGTCGGCATCGGGCGAGGGTTGTGCGGAGGGTTAGCCCGTCCCTACCTGTACATCCGAGTTCAGGGACGGCGCCAGAGGGCCACACCAGGGCCAGAACGACGCCAGCGGAAAGCGTGAAGGGCCAGCCAGAGGCAAATTCAGGCCGCCCGCTTCTCGCCTTCGCTGATCCTGGCCTTCCGCATTTTGCCAGGACCGGCCGGCTTAAAGGGGACCATCGGCGCCGACCTGAGCCGGCGGGCATAGAGGTAGATCATACCGGCAAGCGCGTGGCGCTGGTGCACCACGCCGCGGAGCTCATTCACCATGGCCATGATCGGCCCTAGGGGCGATTCATCGAACATCTCGAGCAGGGCCGTGGTCTTTACCTCCACCAAGTCGGGACAGGCTCGCGGCAGGTCGCTGATGGCCCACAGTGACGTTTCATCGATAAGGGCCTGATTGCCCCTGCCCTCGGCAAGGATGCACAGCACGAGCCGCGCGTGCTCGACGCCATGCCGATCGATGATCCGCCGGATTGTTCCCACGGCCCGGGGTTCGCCGGGCTGCGGATAAAGGTGCGCGCCTACGATACGAACGTCGAATTCCTGGCAGAGCGCTGCCACGCGTGGATCGGAGACGGTGCTGGCTCTATCGACTATTGACTGCCCGCAAGCCGTCGCGCACAGCAGCAGCGAATTGCGTTCGCATGGCTGCGATGCTGTCCTTGTTGACGCTGGCGCCGGCTGCGATGTGGATATGAAGCGTCTGCTGGATCGGGCGCTGATCGCCGCTTGCCGAAGTGCTGGTGCTTGATGACCGAGGCCGCACGTCCGCGAACTGCTGTGGGGTGGCAATGATCACCTTCTCGTTCGGGTTCTTGAAGAACTCGACCTTCTGGGAGTCGCTGCTGTCTATGCCACCGGTGGCGAAGCCCTTTGCCTGTTCGATGCCGCGAGCGCCTGCGCATATCGTGGATCGCAATAAGGAAAGCGAATCGCCAGCCTCTTGTTCTGGGCTCAGGGAGCAGGTGCGCCTTCGTGAATAGATTTCCTGACCTCGGAGCGGAACTCAGGCGTATCGTGTTCCCCATGAACAGACACAGCGTGTTGTACCGCAGCCTCGATCAGTTCATCCTCCCGATCCGCGGAGATAGCAACGGTGCATTTCATTTCGCTCGGGAATTCTCGGCAGTCAATGTATTTGCGTGCCATCGGTTCCTCCTGGAAATCTCGCCGTTTTCGGCGACCAAACAGCATACTCCTGCCCGCTGAGGCAAACAATCTACGTCTATGGGGTGGGGTCGTCAGCTTTTCGGCCATGCGGAGCATCGCTCGATCGCTATTGACAGACATCGATCCATTCGGCGCCGGTGAGGTCGACCATGCGCTGCGGGCTGAGCCGCACGGCCGCATTGGTGGCTCCGGCGGCAGGCACCACTTCTTCGAATTCGCGCAGCGAGACATCACAATAGACAGGCAGCGGCGACGGCAGGCCGAAGGGGCAGACACCGCCGACAGGATGGCTCGTGGCGGCAACCACTTCGTCCGCGTCCAGCATGCGCGGCTTGCCGCCGAACTGGTCCTTGAACTTGCGGTTGTCCAACCTGGCGATGCCGCTGGTCACCACCAGCATGGTGCGCTCGCCGACGCGCAGGCAGATCGTCTTGGCAATCTGCGCCGGCAGGACGCCATGCGCCTGCGCCGCCAGCGTCACCGTCGCCGAGCTTGCTTGCGTGACAATGACCTCGATGTCAGCTGCATGAGCGGCGAAGAAGGCACGAACGGAGTCCAGGCTCATATCGAAAAAACCACGGAAACCCGCCAGGCGGGCCTTGGCGGGTTCTTTTGCATGGCTGGTCCAGGCCTATGCCAGGGGTCGGCCTTGCGCGGCCGGCATCGGCACGGCGGCAGCGATGAGGGCGTCCTGAGGCAGGCGAAGCGCGGACGCAATACGACGCAGCTTCGACGGATCGGCCGCCCGGCCGTTCTCGATGTCCTCGATCTCGCCGACCGACAGGCCGCAGGTCAGGGAAAGCTCTTCCACACTGTATCCGCGGGTTTCCCGCATGGCTCTGAGGGTGGTGTAATTCGGCCCGATCTCACTGGCTAACGGTTCGGAGAGGGCATGGCTTTTTGCATTGTTGGGCATTGGCAACTCCGCTGGCTGAAAGAGTTTGATCAAAATGGAGCGTTGCCTGAGACGAGCAGGAACATGCCCGCTCGCCAGCGATTTGCCAAGAGCCAAACAGGCCGTCACGCTATCGTGAACCGGACCCGCAAGGCGATCCACGCACATCGACGCCCATCAAGTTCTTTTGAACGGCCCGGCACCTTTTTGCCCGGAGGTTTAGGCCCACCTGTTCGTTGTTCTGATGCGCCGGCGTGAAAACCATCCGGTTTCAGCCGGCCCGTTCCCAGAAGGATCCCCACTATGAACTTCAAGACGTCCCTCCTCGTGCTCGGCACGATTTCCAGCCTTTTCATCGCCGGAGCGGCGACCGCCCAGGCGGCTGACACGCTACGCGTGCGCGGCACGGTGGTCAGTTTCGAGCCGTCGCTGCTGACCGTCAAAACCCGCCAGGGCGACACCTCCGCGATCAAGCTCAATACCGGGTGGAAGATCTCCGGCGTCGCCAGCGCCTCGCAAAAGGACATCAAGCAGGGCGACTTCCTCGGCATCGCCTCCGTCTCGAAGGCGGATGGCGGCAGCGGCGCGCTGGAGGTGGTGATTTTCCCAGCCGCCCTGAAAGGCACCGGCGAAGGCGACCGTCCCTGGGATCTGCAGCCGAACAGCCGCATGACCAACGGCACCGTGGCCGACGTCACCGACATAAGCGGGCGCGCCGTGACGCTGACCTACGATAACGGGCAGACCAAGAAGATTTCCATCCCCGACGACACGCCCGTCGTGACCTTCGCCCCGGCCACGCCGGCCGATCTCAAGCCGGGCGCGACGGTCTTCGCCACCGCCCAGCGCGAGGCTGACGGGACGCTGAGTTCCAGCCGCGTCGTGGTGGGAAACAATGGCGTGATCCCGCCGATGTAGCCGAAATCAGCGGCAAGAGCCGGCTTTTCGGCCCTCACAATAAAGTGTCGGGAAGCCGGTTCCCCAGAAACACGCCGGAAACAAAATTCTACAATCGGGAAATACTGACGAAAAAAATCAGGAGCGTAATTCCATTCGCGGCGATCGGGCCATCGACCCGATTTTAAGATCTGCCGGCGAAAGAAGGAAACGATCCATGAAGAAGTCCCTCCTCTCGGCCCTCGGGCTTGCAGTTGCACTCGCTTTCACGGCGCCGGTCATCGGTGCGACGAGCGCCGATGCGGCCCCGATGGCAAAGCATCATCGTCATCACCGCGTCCATCATCACCATGTTCGTCATCACCGCGTTCACCACTACGTTCATCACCGCCACCATGTGAAGAAGGCCTACTAAATACAGACTGCCAACGAGAAGACCGGCCTTGGTTTCTTGTTCAAGGCTGGTCTTCTCCTGGTCATGCAATGCCAAGCCCGAGACCGGGCTTTCGCGAACAGGGCCAGGCATCCCGATGATGGCCAGGCCGATATCTCCTGGACAGACAGCATCGTTCTGCCGGTCGCGCCGATTGCAGCTCACGCTTCGCCAACCCGCCCTTGTGACTCGATTTTTCCTGAAGCTGAGCTATCTGCCCAATCCGGCCGCGTCCGTGCGCTCGCCATGAGCCGCGATACCTGCCCCGAGACCGCCATGCCGACGCGTGCTGGGGCGGCTGCCGCTCTGATCACATCCCCGCACGCCCATGCCGATGACATCCCCCGCGCGTCCATGCCGACGCGCTCCGTACGGGATGCCAAAGCACGGCTGATCACTGGCGCGCAAAGCCCCTGCCGAGGGCGGCGCGCATTTTTGTCCACGCCCGCATGAACCTTTCCTTCGAGGGCGGCACTAAGCCTGCATGGACGCCGGCAAGGCGATCCCCAACCAGACGGACGCCGGAAAGGCGATCCCCAATCAAACGGAAGGAAATGCAGAAATGACCAACATCTCGAGCTTCAAGCGCCTCTCGCTCGCTGCCGCCATCGCCATTTCGGCAATCGGCTCGATGTCGATGACGAATTCGGCTTTCGCCAACGGCACGCACCCCACCGGCGACGGCGGCGCGGTTTGCAAGGGCGCCGGCCACTGTCTGGTGCTCTCGATCGAGTGCAAGGGCACCTATACCGACGCCACCGATAAGAATGGCACGGTCTATGGCAAATGCAGCCAGACCGCGCAGGTTTCGCCCCAGGCCAAGATCAAGCTCGCGAAGTAACCACTGACAGCGAAGAGAATGGCGGCTCACCCTCCAAGGCCCGCCGCCATTTTCTTGTTTGAATTCCTTGTCTTATGACCGAGAGCGCCCCTTAGGACGTGTCGATAATTTATCGCGCTAATTTTTGGGATTGCGGCTTGATTGTATAGTTCCATTCACCGTGGAATTCGTTGCGAATGATGTTCAAGCTGGCCATGTCCTCGTCGGAGACTTTGATCCCGGCGGGATAGCGGTTTTCATCAAGTTCGCAACGAACGGTCAGTCCCGCCGTCGAGGTTGTGGCGCCGATGAGTTCGACGATGGTGCGATAATCGGTGAGCGGTCGTCCACGCCAGTTTCTCGAGATGAACGAGAAGAGGCGGTGTTCGATCTTGTTCCATTTGCTGGTGCCGGGCGGGAGATGGAGGACAGCGATGGTCAACCCCAACTCGTCGGCCAGCTTTTGGAGTTCGACTTTCCACAGGCGCACGCGCGAACCGTTGCTTCCGCCGCCGTCGGCGGTGATCGTCAAGGTATGAGCGTGCGCGTAGCGATCACGCCCCATGCTGATCCACCAGGAGCGTATGGCGTTGACGGCGAAGGCAGCGGTATCGTGGTCGATCCCGACGCTGACCCACCCTTTGTCATCGGCGATATCATAAATACCGTAGGGCGCGGCACGACCGAGCTTCGGGTCGACGAAATCATGGACGCGGACCGGCTCTGGTGCTCCGGCCGGTCGGTATTCACGTCCGCCATTCTTGAAGTCGCCGACGAGTTCTTTCTTCTTCGTATCGACGGAGATCGCAGGTTGACCGGCCGTAATGGCGTCCTTGACCGTCCTGGCGATGTGCTGGAACTGTGCGTCGCGATCGACGTGGCTCGATCCCTCCAGCGTCTTTCGATTGCCCTGAAGAGAATACCCAAGCGTTTTCAACAGAGTACCGACGACGTCATGACCGACACGATGGCCCATGGCGCAAAGCGCCGCCGCCAAGTTCCGCAAGCTTTTCGATGTCCACTTCAAGGGTGACATCGGATCGCCACGCGTGGCGGGGTCGACAAGCCTTTCCAGGTCGCTGAGAAGTGTCGGATCCGTCTGCGTCAAAGGTTTGCGTCCGGCACCCTTGCGCCGGATGCCGCCAAGAGCTGAATCCGGCGCCGCGCCGCGCAGTTCCCGCAATCCATATCCGATGGTGCTACGCGCGATCCCCGTTGCCGCGGACACCGCCGCGATCCCGCCCCAGCCCGCGGTGAGCGCTTCCGCCGCCGCAAAGCGGCGACGACCACGCTCGTCCAGCACGGGGCTAACCGCATCATAGCGGAGCTTTATAGCGGCGACATCGATCACCGCCCATGTCTACAAAGCAACGCAGGATTTCGGAATCCCCCAAAACGAGCTTTATCGATTCAGCAATTTATCGACGTGTCCTTAGCGCCGGCTGAACAGCAGGCTGGCGACCAGACCGAGCACCACAAGCCCAACCGCGGCGGCCGCAGCCGGATGGTCACGAGCCGATTTCTCGACCACCCTGCCCTGTTTGCGGATTGCCGGCATCGCATCGCGCAGGCGTCCCGCGAGATCCGAATACGTGTCGAAAGCGGCATCGCGGCCATCTTCATAGTAGGCGCCACCCCGCTTTGACACCGCCTTGCGCAACGCCGCGAGTTCCCTCGAGAGGGCCGCGACCTGCTTTTCGAGGTCGATGTCCGAAAGGGTCGAAAAAGATGCCATCATGCGTTTCCTTGTCTTGCCATGCGACGTCGTCTTGCTGAACGACGTCTTGCAGAAGGAAACGTAACGCCTCACCCCGAGGCGGGTTCCGGTATCGAGGCTTCAATGCGCTTCGCGCTGATGTCAGCGCACCTGGTCAAGCAGGCGCTTGCATTCCAGGAGGTCGAACAGCGCCTCCTGCAGCAGCGCGCGATTGTCGCGCGAGAGTTTCGACGAGTCCGGCTGAACCGGGCCTTCCTCATCGCTCTTGCCCAGGCCGAAAAAGCGGCGGCTCGGCTTGACCCTTGGCTGACCTACCAGCTCGTCATCGCCGCCGCGCGGCTGTGCCGCCGGCGTCAGAGGCACCTGATCGGCCTGCTTTCGTTGCGAGATCGCCTCGACGGCGGCCATGTCCCCATTGCCGATTGCAACCAGGAAATGATTGCCGTTCTCGCGCAGCAGCTTCTGCACGCCCTTGATGGTGTAGCCTTGGTCGTAGAGCATGTGGCGGATGCCCTTGATCAGTTCGACATCCTGCGGCCGGTAATAGCGACGGCCGCCGCCGCGCTTCATCGGCTTGATCTGGTTGAAGCGTGTCTCCCAGAAGCGCAGCACATGCTGTGGCAGGTCGAGATCTTCGGCGACCTCGCTGATGGTACGGAAGGCGTCAGGGCTCTTGTCCATGGGCGAAATCCTCACGCTGGAGCGTGATCCGGAACGGTCTTCAGCGAGATCAGGCTCAACAAAGAGAAGCTCATTCCGTTTGCGCGGAATGGATCATACGCGGAACACCAATCCGGCCATGCTGCCGAATCGGGCCTTATTTCAGCGGTTTGTGAAGCAATATTCAAGCCCGGCGTGATCGCGGGGCAGGTTTTCAACCGTACAATGAAGGCTATTTGCCGCCCTTTGCCTTGCTGTTCTGGTGAGAGCGCAAGATGCGGTTCTTCAGCACGTTGGACGATTTGAACGTCATCACCCGGCGCGGCAGGATCGGCACCTCTTCGCCGGTCTTGGGATTGCGCCCGATGCGCTCGTTCTTGGAGCGGACATGGAACGTCGCGAAAGACGACAGCTTGACCGTCTCGCCACGCACAATGGCTTCGCAGATTTCGTCCAGAACGGCTTCGACCAGTTCGGCGGATTCAGTGCGCGACAGGCCGACCTTTCGGTAGACGGCCTCCGCCAGGTCGGCACGCGTAAGTGTCTTTCCCCCCATGCGACCGTCCCATCAGTTCAAAACGTAAAATCGGCACAACAACGGCAGAGCCTAAGTAATTGATCCGGCAAGGTCAAGGACCGAAACCGAGCCGTTCGGCACTTACCAGCGAACCAGAACGGCGCCCCAGGTGAAGCCGCCGCCCATGGCTTCCAGGAGGACGAGGTCGCCCTTCTTGATGCGGCCATCGGCAACGGCCACCGCCAGCGCCAGCGGCACGGAGGCCGCCGAGGTGTTACCGTGCAAATCGACCGTAACCACCACTTTTTGCTCTGCTATCCCGAGCTTCTTGGCGGATGCGTCAATAATTCGTTTATTGGCCTGGTGCGGCACGAACCAGTCGAGATCGTCGGCCGATATGCCGGCGGCCGAGAAGGTTGCCTCGATGACGTCGGTGATCATGCCGACCGCATGCTTGAAGACTTCGCGGCCTTCCATCCTGAGGTGACCGACCGTTCCCGTGGTCGACGGTCCGCCGTCGACGAAAAGCTTGTCCTTGTGCACGCCGTCGGAGCGCAGGCTGGCCGCCAGGACACCGTGGTCGGCAATCGTGCCAGCTCCCTCGCCCGCCTCCAGGACAAGTGCCCCTGCGCCATCGCCGAACAGCACGCAGGTCGAGCGGTCGCTCCAGTCGAGGATGCGTGAGAACGTTTCCGAGCCGATCACCAGCACACGTTTGGCGAGCCCCCCACGGATGTAGAGGTCGGCTGTCGTCACCGCATAGACGAAGCCCGAACACACCGCCTGCATGTCGAAAGCGAAGCCGTGATGCATGCCGAGCCGGTTCTGGATCTCGACCGCGGTGGCCGGGAATGTGTTGTTGGGCGTCGACGTTGCCAGCACGATCAGGTCGATGTCATCAGGCGTCAGCCCGGCATTGGCAAGGGCGGCACGTGCCGCGGCCTCTCCCAGGGAAGCCGTCGTCTCGTCGTCGGCCGCGATATGACGCTGGCGGATGCCGGTACGCTGGGCGATCCACTCGTCCGAGGTTTCAACCATGCCCTCGAAATCGGCATTCTTCATGATGCGGCGGGGCAGCGCGGCGCCCGTGCCGCGCACGACTGATCTGATCAAAGTTCTTTCCTATTCCTTCGCGTCGGTAACGACGTCGGATTTCCGGGATGACAGGGCACGCGGGTTGCGCGCATGAAACAGGTCCAGGTCGGCTTCGATGCGGTCGAGCAGATTGTTGCGCACCATGTCATAGCCGAGCTCGATCGCCGCGGCGAACCCGTCCGAATCGGCACCGCCATGGCTTTTGACGACAATGCCGCTCAGCCCCAGGAAGACGCCGCCATTGGAGCGGCCGACATCCATCTTTTCGCGCAGGCGATCGAAGGCGCCCTTGGCGAAGACATAGCCGATCTTGGCCATCAGGGTGCGGCTCATCGCGGCGCGCAGATAGCCTGCGATCTGGCGAGCGGTGCCCTCCGCGGTCTTCAGCGCGATGTTGCCGGCGAAGCCCTCCGTCACCACAACATCGACCGTACCCTTGCCGATATCGTCGCCTTCGACAAAGCCATGATAGTTCATCGAGGCCATGTTGGCCTCGCGCAGCATGCGCCCTGCCTCCTTGACCTCTTCCTGGCCCTTGATCTCTTCGACGCCGACGTTGAGCAGGCCGACGGTGGGCCTAGCAATGCCGAATACGGCGCGCGCCATGCCGGTGCCGAGAATGGCAAAATCAATGAGCTGTTGCGCATCGGCGCCAATGGTGGCGCCGACGTCCAGAACCACGCTTTCGCCGCGCAATGTCGGCCACAATGCCGCGATCGCCGGGCGATCGATGGTGGCCATGGTGCGCAGGCAGAATTTCGACATCGCCATCAGCGCGCCGGTGTTGCCGGCGGAGATACAGGCGTCAGCGGCGCCCGACTTGACCGCTTCGACCGCCTTCCACATCGACGACTTCCAGCGGCCATGGCGCAACGCCTGGCTGGGCTTGTCGTCCATCCTGACCGCGATCTCGCAATGGAAGAATTCGCTCACCTCGGCCAATTTGGGGAACTTGGCCAGTTCGGGGCGCACAAGTTCCTCACGTCCGTAGATGACGAAGCGGATGTCGGGACGGCGAGTCGCGACCGTCATGAGCGCCGGAATGACCACGGCTGGTCCGTGATCGCCGCCCATGGCATCGATGGAAATCCTGATCACGCGGTATTTATCTCACGGTTATGCGGCAGGTCGCTTTAGTGATCGCGAAGGTTCGGCGAAAATAGCGGTTTTGGGTTTTCACACAACCGACTTTTCCATCGCGGGCGAGGTTTTCAGGATTTTCCCAGCAAGGATCGCAGTTTTTGCTGAAATTCATTCTCCACCGCTTCGGTCTCGCCGCCGGCATCCAGCGACGCGCCCGACTTGCGCGGATAGGGGTTGATCGCCAGTCCGAAGAACTGCTCGGCGAGAGCGCCGACATCGATCGTGTCGCCGGAGAATGTTTCGGGGCTGTCGGGACCATCCGCATCGAGCAGGATCTCGCCGCCGCCCTCGAACCCCTGCCGCCCAAGCTTGGAATCCTCGGGCAGCAGCAGCGCCTCGACCGGCTCGTCGATATGCGCTTCAACGGGATCGAGCGTGACGATGCAGGCTTGGGTGATATCGGCCTCGACACGGCCGCTGACCTTGACGCCATTGCGTTTCCAGGAAGCGACGAGGAGTTCGGCGCGATAGGCTTCGACTGACAGCAGCCCGTGCTCCTCGGCAAGCGCGGCGCGCTGGGCGGCATCGGCCTCGATCACCACCGGCAGGCCCTTCTGCGGCAGCCGGGCGACATTCGCGAAAAAGGAAACCGGACTAGGCGGATCAGCATGTTTCATCAAGCACCTCCCTTGGCGAGCGGAAACACCGCCGTGCCGGAAACGATCGATTGCGACGGCTGCGCGGCCAGTTGCCGGCAGGCGTCGGCGACATAGTCGGCCAGTTGCGACGCCTCCGGCCATGGACCGGTATCGGGCCGGACATTGCGGGCAAGCGCCGCGGTCAGCCCGTCACGATCGCTTCTTTCCAGCGCATCATCATAGGCGGCGGTGCGGCCATAGAACATCTTCGCCAGTTTCTTCATGCGCTTGGGCACGCCGACATCGCCAATGCCGAGTTCCCGCAGCGAATGATCGACGTCGAGAAAGAACTCGTCGATCAGCACCTGGGCGATCTCCTGCGCCACGCCGCCCTCGCCACGCAAGCGATGCTGGAACAGGAACATATGCAGCGAAAGCATCTCGAAACGGCCGAGCGGTGTGTCCGGCACATTCCAGTGGGAATAAAATACAGTCTGCCGCGCCGCCGCCACGATTTGTGCGTAAAGCGCGTCCGTTATGGCGCGGTTGGCGTAGCGTTCGCGACCAAAAAGGCGCTGGAACATGGGGATGGTCTCCCGGGGACCGTTTGTTGAATTGGCCTTGTTGCATCGGCAGGCAAGCTGGTTTACCGGTTTTGCGGCCCAGCGCAAGTTGCGGCGATATAATGGAGAATTGTTGTTGCGCGCGCTGAATTTCAAGTCGACCTTCTCGTCCAGGCCTGCCGGCGCAATCTCGCTGCTGCTCGTCGTTTCGGCGCTTTCGGCGTGTCACGCCAACAAGATGATCGGCGACCTCAATCCGAGCGAGACGTTCACGCAAGGTTACGTCTACGATCAGCAGGCCGTCGATTCGGTGCCCGTCGGTTCTAGCCGTGAGCAGGTGCTTCTGGCGCTTGGCACGCCGTCGACCACGGCGACTTTCGACAACGAGGCCTTTTATTACATTTCGCAGACGCGCAAGCGCTATGTCGCCTTCGATAAGCCTAGGCTCGTCGACCAGAAAGTTCTGGCGGTCTATTTCGGCGCCGATGGCCGCGTCACCCAGATCGCCAATTACGGCATGAAGGATGGCAAGATCTTCGACTTCATCTCGCGCACCACGCCGACTGGCGGCAAGGACCAGAACTTCCTCAGCCAGATCATCAACGGCGCCAGCAAGCTGGCGCCCGGCATCCCCGGCGGCGGCACTCCCTGATCATCAGATCCTGCTTCCCTCGGGAAGGCAGCAACATCTCAGGCGACCAAAAGCCCGTGGGAGCGATCTCACGGGTTTTTGTTTGGCCAAGGTGAGCCAGGACGGCCAGCACGGTGCAAGCCGGCGTCAAAAACCAGCGGGTCTTGGGGTTTGAAGTGAGCAACGGGCCTGATCCGGGCCAAACAAAAACCCGCGGGGATCGCTCCCCGCGGGTTTTATCTAACGGCCAGGCTCCGTTCAGCCGTGCGCGAGCACGGCCAGAAGCAGGAGCGCGACGATGTTGGTGATCTTGATCGCCGGGTTGACCGCGGGGCCGGCGGTGTCCTTGTAGGGGTCACCGACCGTATCGCCGGTCACCGAAGCCTTGTGCGCTTCGGAACCCTTGAGATGCTTGACGCCGTCCTTGTCGACAAAGCCGTCCTCGAACGACTTTTTCGCGTTGTCCCAGGCGCCACCGCCCGAAGTCATCGAGATGGCGACGAACAGGCCGTTGACGATGACGCCGAGCAGCGAGGCGCCGAGGGCGGCAAAGGCCGAGGCCTTCGACCCCGAGATCAAGAGCACGCCGAAATAGACGACGAGCGGCGCCAGCACCGGGAGCAGCGACGGGATGATCATTTCCCGGATCGCCGCCTTGGTCAGAAGGTCGACGGCTCGTGCGTAGTTCGGCTTGGAGGTGCCGGCCATGATGCCGGGATCCTCGCGGAACTGCTTGCGCACCTCCTCGACGATGGCGCCTGCCGCGCGGCCGACGGCCGTCATGGCGATGCCGCCGAACAGATAGGGGATCAGGCCGCCGAAGATCAGGCCGGCGACAACGTAAGGGTTGGAGAGATCGAAGGAAATCTCCCCCATGCCCTGGAAGTAGGGATATTTGTCGCCGTTGGCGGCAAAGAACTTCAGGTCGTTCGAGTAGGCGGCGAACAGCACCAATGCGCCGAGGCCGGCCGAGCCGATGGCATAGCCCTTGGTCACGGCCTTCGTGGTGTTGCCGACTGCGTCGAGCGCGTCGGTGGAGTGGCGCACTTCCTTGGGCAGACCGGCCATTTCGGCAATGCCGCCGGCATTGTCGGTGACCGGGCCGAAAGCGTCGAGCGCAACGATCATGCCGGCGAGGCCGAGCATGGTGGTGACGGCGATCGCCGTGCCGTAGAGGCCGGCGAGCTGGTAGGTCGAGATGATGCCGCCGACGATGACGATGGCCGGCAGCGCCGTCGATTCCAGCGAGACCGCGAGGCCCTGGATGACGTTGGTGCCGTGGCCGGTGACCGACGCCTGGGCAATCGAGTTGACCGGGCGCTTGTTGGTGCCGGTGTAGTATTCAGTGATCACCACGATCAAACCCGTCACCGCAAGCCCGATCAGGCCGCAGATGAAAAGGTTCTTGCCGGTGATGACCATGCCGGCGACCGTGCCGATCTCGCCCCAGCCAAGGCATACCGAGGTGGCGACGCCGAGGCCGACGATCGACAACAGGCCGGTCACGATCAGGCCCTTGTAGAGCGCGCCCATGATCGAACCGTTGGCCCCGAGCTTGACGAAGAAGGTGCCGACGATCGAGGTCAGGATGCAGGCGCCGCATATGGCGAGCGGATAGAGCATCGCGGCGCCGAGAATGGCGGTGCCGCCGAAGAAGATGGCGCCGAGAACCATGGTGGCAACGACCGTCACCGCATAGGTTTCGAACAGGTCGGCGGCCATGCCGGCGCAGTCGCCGACATTGTCGCCGACATTGTCGGCGATGGTGGCCGGATTGCGCGGATCGTCCTCGGGAATGCCGGCTTCGACCTTGCCGACGAGATCGCCGCCGACATCGGCGCCCTTAGTGAAGATGCCGCCGCCGAGACGGGCGAAGATGGAGATCAGCGAGGCGCCGAAGCCGAGCGAGACAAGCGAGTCAATGACGATGCGGTCATTGGGCTGCAGGCCCATGAAATGAGTCAGGATGAGGTAGTAGATCGAGACGCCGAGCAGCGCCAGGCCCGCCACCAGCATGCCGGTGATGGCCCCCGACTTGAAGGCGATGTCGAGACCCGCGGCCAGACTGTTGGAGGCCGCCTGTGCGGTGCGCACGTTGGCACGCACCGAAACATGCATGCCGATGAAGCCGGCAGCGCCCGACAGGACGGCGCCGATCAGGAAGCCGATCGCGGCGGTGATCGAAAGCAGCCACCAGGCGAGCAAGAGCACGACCACGCCAACGATGGCGATGGTGGTGTACTGGCGCGCCAGATAGGCTTGCGCGCCTTCGCGGATGGCGGCGGAGATTTCCTGCATGCGTGCGTTGCCCTGGTCGGACGCAAGGACCGAACGTGTCGCCCAGATAGCGTATAGGACAGAAAGCAAGCCGCAGGCGATGACGGCGGAAATAATGGTCATTGCCGATTTTTCCTCGATTGTTGGCCCAAATGAACCCCTCCCTGGGCCGATGAGACAAAGATGGAATCCCGCGAACGGAATCCGCCTCTTCGCATCGGTGTATGCGAAACAGTGCCGCGAACGTCAAGATATTGTTCAGTTTTTGCCCGGCTTTCGCCCAAAAGACAAAAGTCGCGACGACCCTGCCTGGCGCGGTCCTCATTTAGATCGATTGAAATGACCCAAAGGATCGTGCCGACAGGCCGTCAGCATCCCGAAGGACTACTCCGCCTCACGTCCCATGCGCCGCGCCGCATAGCGCTCGATCGCCGACAATCCGTCATAGATCAGCACGGCAAGGGCCGCCACGATCAGGCCGCCCTGCAGGATGAAAGCAAGATTGTTGGACAGAAGGCCAGCGATGATCACCTCGCCCAGCGTCTTGGCGGCAACCGTCGAGCCTATGGTGGCGGTGGCCAGGCTGATCACCACCGAGAGCCTGATGCCGCCCAGGATGATCGGCGCGCTGAGCGGCAGCTCGACCTTGGTGAGCCTTTGCCAGCCGGTCATGCCCGAGCCGCGCGCCGCCTCGACGACATTGGCCGGCAGCGTCGTCAGCCCGGTCAGAGCATTCTCGAAGATCGGCAGCAGGCCATAGAGAAACAGCGCGATCAAAGTCGGCTTCTCGCCGAAGCCGACAGCCGGCACGGCGAGCGCCAGGACCGCCACCGGTGGGAAAGTCTGGCCGATATTGACCAGGCTGCGCGACAGCGGCAGGAATTCGGCGCCCGCCGGCCTGGTGACAAGGATGGCCAGAGCCACCGCAACGATGGTCGCGGCGACGGTGGCGATCAGCACCGTGCGCAAATGCAGCAGCGTCAGCGTCAGCAGGCTGCCCTGATTGTAGATCACCGGCGCGTTGTTCTCGGTCAGCGGCTTGAGCATCGGCTCAAACCAGCCCGGACTGGTGACGAACGCCACAAGCAACACCACCAGCGCAAGCCTGAGCAGCAAAGGCAGCCAGGCTTTCATGCCGGCCTCGCCGCCCGCTTGACCAGCCCATCCACCGTAACGCGGCCGAGCGGCCTGCCGTCGGCGCCTTTGACCGGCAGCGCCGGCCGGCCTGTCCATAGGAGTTCAGCCAGCGCATCGCGCTGGCTGGCATCGCCGGGGATGGCTTCGCCCTCGGCGGCGCCGTTTTCCACCGCGTCACGCACCCGTCCGAGCGACAGCAGCCTGAATGGCCTTTCGCTGGCGCCGACCAGGGTCTCGACGAAGCTGCTGGCCGGGTTTGCCAGGATCTCGGCGGGTTTGGCGTATTGCACGAGCTTGCCGGCATCCATGACGGCGATCTTGTCGCCCATATGCACGGCCTCTTCCATGTCGTGGGTGACGAGGATGATGGTGGTGCCGAAGCGCTTCTGGATCGCCAACAGATCCTCCTGCGCCTTGGTGCGGATGATCGGATCGAGCGCGCCGAACGGCTCGTCCATCAACAGCACGTTGGGTTCGGCGGCGAGCGCGCGGGCCACGCCGACCCGCTGCTGCTGGCCACCGGACAGTTCGTGCGGGTAGCGCGGTCCGAATTCCTGGGGGTCGAGCTGATAGAGTGTCATCAGCTCATCGACGCGCGCCCTGATGCGATTCTTTTCCCAGCCAAGCAGGACCGGCACGGTGGCTATATTCTGCGCCACGGTGCGATGTGGAAACAGGCCGTGGCCTTGGATTGCATAGCCGATGCTTCGGCGCAGTTCGTAGCCCGGCACCGAACGATTGTCGGCGCCGTCGAGCTTGATAATGCCAGCGGTCGGTTCGACCAGCCGGTTGATCATGCGCAGCAGCGTCGTCTTGCCCGAGCCCGAGGTGCCGACAATGACGGCGATGGTACGTGGTTCGATGACCATCGAGACGTCGTCGACGACGGTGGTCGTGTCATAGCGCTTGGTGATGCCTTCGATCTCGATCATGCCGTTTCAACCCTGCGCTTGGTGGCGGTCATTTCGATCACTGCGTCGAGGATGATGGCGGCGGCGAAGGCGAGCGCCACGGTCGGCACCGCGCCGAGCAGCACCAGGTCCATCGCGGTCTGGCCAACGCCCTGGAAGACGAAGACGCCAAAGCCGCCGCCACCGATCAGCGCTGCGATGGTGGCGAGGCCGATGTTCTGCACCAGCACGATGCGGATGCCGGTGAGGATCACCGGAAAGGCCAGCGGGAATTCGACGCCGAACAGGCGCTGGCGGTCGGTCATGCCCATGCCGCGCGCCGCGTCGTTGGCGGCGCGCGGCACGCCAGCGAGGCCGACCACGGTGTTGGCCACAACCGGCAGCAGCGAATAGAGGAACAGGGCGACGAAGGCCGGCGCGGTGCCGATGCCACGAATGCCGAGCGCGGCCGCTCCAGGCACATGCGTGGCGATCCAGCCGAGCGGCGCGATCAGCAGGCCAAACAGCGCGATCGAAGGAATGGTCTGGATGATATTGAGCACGTTGAGCACTCCGGCCCGCAGCCTTTCGACACGATGACAGAGTATGCCGAGCGGTAGGCCGACGACGACCGCCGCAAGCAGCGAGCCAAGCGCCAGCGTCACATGCTTGGAACCTTCGGCCCAGAAACTGTCGGCGCGGTTGGCGTATTCCTTCAGGATGGAAAGGTCGTTCCAGGCTCCCGACACTAGCAGCAGCCCGATGGCCACGGTGGCGGCGACCAGTACAGCGACGCGGGCCCAAGGCGACAAGTTCAGGCGCGTCAGCACGTCCGCCAGCAAAAGCGTGAAGGCGAAGATGAGTACCCAGAAACCGGAGGCCGGCGATACCCTGGCAAAGGTGTTGCCGGCCGGCGTCAAGAATGTGCCGGCAACTCCGACGAGCAGCGCGAGCGCGGCAAGCGCCACGACACTGGCCGCAAGGCGCAGCATAAGCGGTGTCCTGAAGAGCGCCATGAGCGCCGCGACGATCACGATAGCCATCAGCAATGGCCCGGCGGTTGCTGGCAGCGCCTCGAGAATCGAGCGCGCCTGGCCCGGAGCGATCCGATTGGCGCGGAACGTGGCGAAGGGAGCGAGGAACGCCGCATAGGCCGCGATCGCGGCAATGACCACGCCGAGCTTGTCGAAACGGATCTTCACGCCCTTCCCCGTCGGTCGTTCCGGCGCGCCACGCGAGCGGCGCGCCGGAATCGTCCTACTTCAGAAAGCCGTTTTTCTTCAGGAAGTCCTCGGCGACGCCCTTGACCGGTTCGCCGCCAACCTGCACACGGACCGTTTAGCTCCTGTAGCGTGACCAGGTCGAGCTTGGCGAAGACCGGCTTCAGCAGCGTCTCGATCTCGGGATGTTGCTTGAGTACGGATTCACGGATGATCGGCGCCGGCTGGTAGACCGGCTGAACGCCCTTGTCGTCCTCAAGCACGACAAGGCCGGATGGCGCGATGCCGCCATCGGTGCCGTAGACCATGGCGGCGTTGGCGCCACTGGTCTGGTTGGCGGCCGCGGCGATGGTCGCCGCCGTGTCACCGCCCGAAAGCGTGATCAGCTGGTCCGGCTTCAGCGTGAAGCCGTAGGTGGTCTGGAAGGCCGGAAGGGCGGCCGCCGAATTGACGAACTCGGCGGAAGCCGCGAGCACCACCTTGCCGCCGCCGGCGACGTATTTGCCGAAGTCCGAAAGCGTGACGAGCTTGTTCTGGTCCGTCACTTCCTTGCGCAGGGCGATCGCCCAGGTGTTGTTGGCCGGCGCCGGCGACAGCCAGACGATCTTGTTGGCGTCGTAGTCGAGCTTCTTGGCCGTCTCATAGGCCTTGGCGGCGTCCTTCCAGACCGGGTCATCGGCCTTCTCGAAGAAGAAGGCGGCGTTGCCGGTGTATTCGGGATAGATGTCGATCTCGCCGGCGGTGATCGCCTTGCGCACCACCGGCGTGCCGCCGAGCTGAATGCGGTCCGATGTCTTGATGTTGTTGGCGTTGAGAACGAGCTGGATGATGTTGCCGAGCACGCCACCCTCGGTATCGATCTTCGAAGAGACGACCACCTGAGCACTGGCGGAAGTTGCCGTGATGGCCAGCGCCAATGCCGCGCCGGCGAAACCCTTGACTGAAAACATTGTGAAAACCCTTTGCTGTGAACCGGAATGCGGCGGCCGCATATGAGCATGGCTTCAACGGCCAGTCGGGGCACACGGTTTCATAACAATAGGCACAGACGCAATAATTTTGTTTCAGATCGGCAAATTCAACCGAAGCAATCCTGACAGCATCATGTCAGCTCGACAGCAGTTCAGGGATCAGGTGCGCGCGTTGCGCGGGGCCGTCAACTTGAGCGCGCCGAGGGCCACGAAGCACAGAACTGTGACCGGAAAGATCATCCAGTTCAGCATCTCCCAACCCCAGGCGTTGTAGACCATGCCCGACAGCAGCGACGCGCAGGCGACGGAGCCGAACAGGACGAAGTCGTGGAACCCCTGCACCTTGCCCTTATCCGACGGCCTGTAGCTGGCCGCGACCATGGCGGTGGCGCCGATGAAGCCGAAATTCCAGCCAAGGCCGAGCAGGATCAGCGACGTCCAGAATTGCCACAGCGCCAGGCCCGACAAGGCAACGGCAGCACAGCCGATGAGCAGGATCAGGCCGATGGCGACGATGCGCTCGGCGCCGAAGCGATGGATCAGCGAGCCGGTGAAGAAGCTCGGCGCGAACATCGCCATGACGTGCCAGGAAATGCCAAGCGTCGCATCGTCCTCCGACAGGCCGCAGCCGACCATGGCCAGCGGCGCGCCGGTCATGACGAAGCTCATCAGCGCATAACTGCCGACGGCGCAGAACAGTGCGGCGACGAAGCGCGGCTTGGTGACGATTTCGGACAGGGGCCTGGCATCGCCGCCGGAAACGTCAACCTTGCTCGCCGCCTTCGCCGGCAGGCGCAGAAACGACAGGATAATCGCGCCCACGGCTGCCAGCGGCAGGATGGAGGCGAACGATCCGGCAAACATCACCGGTGCGAACAGTTCCCGGGTGAAGATGACGATCTGTGGCCCGAGGATGGCGGTGATAATGCCGCCGGCCAGCACAAAGGAGATGGCGCGCGCCTTGAACTGCGGCGGCGCATTGTCGGCGGCGGCGAAGCGGAATTGCTGGACGAAGGCTCCACCGATGCCGATCACCAGCAACGCGAACGCGAACAACCAGAAACTACCGTGGAAAAGCGCCAGCGTGGCAATCAGGCCGCCAAGCGCGGTGACGACAGTCCCGGTCATGAAGCCGCCCCGCTGGCCCAGTTGGCGGATAATGGCCGCGGCGGGTAAGGCGCCGAGAGCGACACCGACATTGAAGCCGGTGATCGGCGCCGTCGCCAGCGATTTGTCGGCACCGAGCAGGTATTGGCCGGCCAGCGCGCCCATCGAAATGGCGATGGGCGCCGCCGAGCCGATGATCGCCTGTGAGGCGGCGAGAATCAGCGCGGTGCGCCGCGCCTCCCTGCCCGTCTCAATGGCGATAGCCGTCACGATGCGTCCTTGCCGCGCCCCTCGCCGCGCACCCGGCGTGACACGCGGTCGAGCACGGCATTGACCAGCTTCGGCTCGTCTTCCTCGTAGAAGGCCTTGGCTATGTCGACATATTCCGAAACGATGACCGCCACCGGCACGTCTTCGCGCTTCATCAATTCATAGACGCCAGCGCGCATAATGGCGCGCAGCGTCGAATCGAGCCTCGACAGCGGCCAATCATCGGTCAGCGCCTGGCGGATGACTGGATCGATGGTTTTCTGGTTCTCGACGACGCCGGTCAGGATGGCGCGGAACCATTGGGCGTCCGCCTCGCGATAAAGCGCGCCGTCGACTTCCTTGCCAAGCCGGAACGCCTCATATTCGGCGGTGATCTCGAAGACGCCGCTGCCGGCGACATCCATCTGATAGAGCGCCTGCACGGCGGCCAGACGGGCCGCGCCACGCTTGTTGGCATGGCGCACAGCGGGCTGTCCGGGCGAAGCGGGTTCGCTCACGATCGCGCTCCCAATTGTTCCTTGAGCGCGATCATGGTCAGCGCCGCACGCGCGGCAAAGCCACCCTTGTCGCCTTCCGAGCGCTTGGCCCGCGTCCATGCCTGCGCATCGTTCTCGGTGGTCAGGATGCCGTTGCCGACGCAGACCGAGTCCTGCACGGACAGGTCCATCAGCGCGCGGCTGGATTCATTGGCGACGATATCGAAGTGATAGGTGTCGCCACGGATGATCGTGCCGAGCGCGACAAAACCATCGTAATTTGTGCCGCCTTCCGCCGCGCCATCCAGCGCGAAGGTGATCACTGCGGGAATTTCGAGCGAACCTGGAACGGTGACGACGTCGTAAGTCGCGCCCGCTTCCTCGAGCGCGCTCGTCGCGCCGTCGAGCAGCGCGTCGGCAAGGTCGTCGTGAAAGCGCGCTTCGACAATCAGCAGATGCGCCTTCGCCTTCGGACGAATGAAGGCTTTGCCGTGTTGGGATGTACCAGCCATAAAAGTCTCCGGGGGGTTGCCGGTGACTTAGGCCGAAGCCAGATTGATCGCAAGCAGAAGATTGCTGGAGGGTGCCAGACGCGTTGGACCGGCCGGTTCGGCAGACTTGCTAGAGCCCCTCTTTCGCCGCCTCGATCAGCCGCGCGGCGTAGCGGGCCATGGTGTCGATCTCGAGATTGACGCGGTCGCCGAGCTTGCGCTCGCCCCAGGTGGTCACGGTCAGCGAGTGGTGGATCAACAGCACGTCGAAGCGGGTGCCCTCGACCTTGTTGACGGTGAGCGACGTGCCGTCGAGTGCGACGGAGCCCTTTGGCGCGATGAATTTGGCCAGATGGCGCGGCGCCTCCAGCGTGAAGCGCACCGCGTCGCCCTCGTCCTTGCGCTCGACGATCTCGGCGGTGCCGTCGACATGGCCCGACACGATATGGCCGCCGAGCTCATCGCCGATCTTCAGCGCCCGTTCGAGATTGACCTTGCTGCCGGATTTCCAGCTCGAAGCCGTGGTCAGCCGCAAGGCCTCTTCCCAGGCCTCGACCTCGAACCAGCGCGCGTTCGAGCCATGTTCGGGCAGCGCCGTGACCGTCAGGCAGACGCCGCCGCAGGAAATCGAGGCGCCGATGGCGATGGTTTCGGGGTCATAGGCGGTATCGATACGCAAGCCGACGCCTTCGCTGAGCGGCTTGATAGCCGCGACGGTGCCGATATCGGTGACAATTCCGGTAAACATCGATGCTGATCCCTAGAGGTCCCTTACCCACTCGGCGTAGCTGTCCTCGCCAAAACGCATCTCGCGCAGTTTGCGGAAGCCTGCCGGGATATGGTCTGCATCAACCGGCGATGCAATGCCATCCTCGCCGATCGCCTCCGGCCCCTGGAACAACACGATGCGGTCGACCAGATCTTCGTCGAGGAATGCCTTGGCGACCTGGGCGCCGCCCTCGACCAGCACGCTTGCCATGCCGAGCGCCGCCAAGTCTTCGAGCAGTTCCGGCAAGGCGACGACGCCGTCATGGGTTTCGGTGCCGATGAAGCGTACGCCGGCGCGTTCGAGTGCAGCGCGACGGTGCGGATCGGCCTCAAGACACGCAGCGACATAGAGCGGCACGCGGTCGACACCGGAAACCAGCTTCGAGGCTTCCGGCAGCCGGATCTGGCGATCGAGGATGATGCGCGCCGGCGAACGGTTTTCCAGCCCCGGCAGTCGCACAGTCAGCGCCGGATCGTCTTCCAGCGCCGTGCCTATGCCAATCAGGATGGCGTCGGACTCCGCGCGCATCAGATAGACATCGCGACGCGCGATCTCGCCGGTGATCGCAACCTGGCCGGCGCCTTTCCTGCCGATCTTGCCGTCGCTCGAAAGCGCAAGCTTCAGCGTCACTTCCGGGCGTTTTCGCAGAGATCGAATCAAATAGCCTGCCATCTGCTCGGCGGCTTCCGTGGCCAGCACCTTCTCCACCACCTCGATGCCGGCGGCGCGCAGGATGGCATAGCCCTTGCCGGAGACACGCGGATCCGGATCGCTGGCAGCCCCTACGACGCGCGCAATGCCGGCATTGACCAGGGCATTGGCGCAAGGCGGCGTGCGGCCGTGATGGGCGCAAGGTTCCAGCGTGACATAGGCGGTGGCACCACGCGCGAGCTCGCCGGCCTCGGCCAACGCCTCGGTCTCGGCATGCGGCCGGCCGCCAATGGCGGTGACACCGGTACCGACGATCATCGGCCCCTCGCCGTCATCGCGCACGATCAGCGTGCCGACAGAAGGGTTGGTGGAGGTGCGGCCAGCATTCCTGCGCGAAAGCCGCAAGGCGGCGGCCATGAAACGACGATCAAGGGCCGCTTGTTCGGCCTCGCTCAGTTGCGATGCTGCCATGCTCAGCCGGCGTCCTCTTCACTCTTGTCTTCGTCGCCCTTCAGCTCGCCCAGGAGTTCATGGAAATCCTTGGCCTCGCGGAAATTGCGGTAGACCGAGGCAAAACGCACATAGGCAACGTCGTCGAGCGACTTCAGCGCCTCCATGACCAGCCGGCCGACCTCGCCGGAGGCCACTTCCGTCTCGCCGGAGCTTTCGAGCTGGCGCACGATGCCGGTCACCGCGCGGTCGATGCGTTCGGGATCGACATTGCGCTTGCGCACCGCGATCTCGACCGAGCGCAGCAGCTTGTCGCGGTCGAACGGCACTTTCCGGCCCGACTTCTTGACCACGACCAGATCGCGCAACTGGACGCGCTCGAAGGTGGTGAACCGGCCACCGCAATCGGGGCAGATACGCCGCCTGCGGATCGCCGCGCCATCTTCGGCGGGGCGCGAGTCCTTCACCTGCGTATCTTCGGACTGGCAATAGGGACAGCGCATGGAGAGCCTTGGGTTCGCGAATCTGGTGAGGCGAAAGGCTTAGAGCCTTTCCGACCGGGATTGAAGCCGTTGCGTCTCTTCAACGGACTGCAGCATCAGAGATAGCGAGGCGCGAGGAAGATTGCCAGCGCGGCAACCAGCCAGACGGCGATGCCGCCGGCAACAGCCAGGCGATAGTCGACCTTGTCTATGAACAACCAGCAGGCGCCGAGGAAGGCAAGATAGGCGGGAATTGTCTTCATTCCGGCAAGGCAGGCATCGCGAAAACCGCCCGGATCGCCTTTGGCGCCGACGGCGAGCAAGGCAATGACGGCAAAGGTCGGCGCCAGCGGCAGGATACCTGGCAGGACATTGCCCCGTTTGGACGCCCAGACGATCAGCGCCGTCACCAGCCCGCCGACCACACCCTTCCAGACGATGTCCATCCGCGGTCCCTACCGCGACCAGGCCGTCACGGCGCGACGTCCTTGGTCGGGAAGCCGCAAGACGTCCCGAGGTTGCGGTAGGCCTTGGTGAAGCCGTCCATAGGGATGCTGGCGAAGGCCTGCTTGCCGAAAGTCACGTCGAGCGAGACGACCTGACGCATGGCTCGCAGGAGCGCGAGACTGGTCTTGGCCTGATTGTCGACCGTCCAGCTCGGACGGCCGATGCCGGCATCGTTGGAATAAACCGTTGCCGAAACCTTGACCCCGGGATCGCCGAACGTCGCCGCGATCTTCTTGCCGGTAGGCAGTTGCTTGTTGTCGACGGTGAGCATGATGGCCGGATAGGCATCAGGCGGCAGCGCATCGCCGGTCGAGATCGACAAGGTCAGCGTACCCGAATTGCCGCTCGCATCGTAGAACGCCGTCGAAGCCGCGCAGGTCTTGTGCGCATCCTGGCCGGTATCGAGTGTATCGACCATGGTTGTCCATCGGCCGAAGGTGCTTGTGACAGGCATGTCCGGAGCGGGCTGTGTCTGCGCCGAAGCAGGTCCATAGACGGCCAGCCATCCCACAGCGCCGAGCAAGGCGATACGAAAATTGCGCATCATCGTTTCTCCAGTTCCATGCGCCACCCGATCAGGGGTGGCGCACCGCCGGCGGATAAAAGATGACGCTTCGCGCCTGGTCAATCGATAAGGATGTCAGCCGAGATAGGGATAGAGCGGAAACCGATCAGTCAGCGCCACGACCTTGGCCTTGACCGCCGCCTCGACCGCGGCATTGCCCTCGTCCGAATTGGCGACCTTGAGACCATCCAGCACTTCGGCGATCAGCTTGCCGATCTCGCGGAATTCGGCCTGGCCGAAGCCGCGCGTGGTGCCGGCCGGGGTGCCGAGACGCACGCCCGAGGTGACGAAGGGCTTTTCCGGGTCGAAGGGAATGCCGTTCTTGTTGCATGTGATGTTGGCGCGGCCAAGGGCTGCCTCGGCGCGCTTGCCGGTGGCGTTCTTGGGGCGCAAATCGACCAGCATCAGATGGTTGTCGGTGCCGCCGGAGACGATGTCGAGGCCCGTCTCCTTGAGGCTCGAAGCCAGCGCCTTGGCGTTGGCGGCCACACTCTCGGCATAGACCTTGAAGCTCGGCTTCAACGCCTCGCCGAAGGCCACCGCCTTGGCGGCGATGACATGCATCAGCGGGCCGCCCTGCAGGCCGGGGAACACCGCCGAGTTCATCTTCTTGGCGATGTCTTCGTCGTTGCACAGGATCATGCCGCCGCGCGGGCCGCGCAGCGACTTGTGCGTGGTGGTCGTCACCACATGGGCGTGCGGCAATGGCGAGGGATGCACGCCGCCGGCGACCAGGCCCGCAATATGCGCCATGTCGACCATCAGATACGCGCCGACCGCATCCGCGATCTCGCGAAAGCGCTTCCAGTCCCAGATGCGCGAATAGGCGGTGCCGCCAGCCAGGATCAGCTTCGGCTTGGTCTCATGCGCGGTCTTCTCGATCGCGTCCATGTCGAGCAGATGGTCTTCCTTGCGCACGCCGTAGGAGACAACCTTGAACCACTTGCCGCTCATGTTGACCGGCGAGCCGTGGGTGAGATGGCCACCGGAATTGAGGTCGAGGCCCATGAAGGTGTCGCCGGGCTGCAGCAGCGCCAGGAACACCGCCTGGTTCATCTGGCTGCCGGAGTTCGGCTGGACGTTGGCGAAATTGCAGCCGAACAGCTTCTTCGCCCGCTCGATGGCCAGTTCCTCGGCCACGTCGACGAACTGGCAGCCGCCATAGTAGCGCTTGCCCGGATAGCCCTCGGCGTATTTGTTGGTCATGATCGACCCCTGCGCCTCGAGCACCGCACGGGAAACGATGTTTTCCGAGGCGATCAGCTCGATCTCATGACGCTGGCGGCCAAGCTCGTTACGGATGGCGCCGAAAATCTCCGGATCGGCGTCTTCCAGCGTGGTTTCGAAGAAGGATTCGAATTTGTTCGACGCTGCCGCTGCTGTTGCCATGGCCTGAAATCCTCCGGTTCGGGGCAATTTGCTTATGCTTATCGTTGCCCCAAAACCGCTGCACACTTTTGGGCGACACGCATTGCCGCGCCATTAACACAGTTGTTTTCGACCCGCCACGTTTGCGGCGCGAAATTTGCTGGCCGGTTTGCGGCAGAGACTGCAAATCCGCGGCCGCTGAGCACCGCCGGTGCTATTTCCGTGTCTGCCTGCCGTTCAAAAGGGCTTCTGTCAGGGTGATCTCGGTGAACAGCGCCCGCGCTGTGTGGTCGTTGATCTCGCCGCGGCGAAGCATGGCGCGCAAGGCGTCACGCTCGGCGGAGATGCCGGCGAGCCTCAGATCGATCTCCAGCCTTCCCGCCTCGCGCACCTCGGCGCGCGCCTCATCGGCCTCGTCGGACGCCGCGATGCGGCGCCGGTAGGCAGCGACAATGCCGTTGGCGGCAGCGAGCTTGAGGCCTGGCACATCGCCCTCCTCTTCATCGGTCTGCGCGATGCTTTCGAGGTGGGCGATCGCCGCCTTCGCCGCGCCGACACGCGCCATGCGTTCCTCGGCGGCGCCGGCGTCTTCGCCGGGCTCGACCAGGCCGCGCGCGATCACCGGCAACGCCAGGCTGGCGATGACCAAGGAACAGATGATGACGCCGGCGGCGAGGAAGATGACCAGGTCGCGCGCGGGGAATGGCGAACCGTCCTGGAGGGCCAGCGGCAGCGACAATATGCCGGCCAGCGTGATGGCGCCGCGCACGCCCGCAACCGATCCGGCGAGCCGCACCCGCAGGCCGAACGGTTCGGCCTGCCGCTTGCCGAGCCGCGCCGCATAACCCGCTGTGATGTCGCCAATCCAGATCCAGACGAAGCGGAGCGCGATCAGGCAAAGGGTCAGCAGCAGAACCGTCAGGACCGGCTCCAGAAGCCAATGGCGGCTGGACAGTTCGGGCGGCACCTTGCGAATGATTTCGGGAAGCTGCAGGCCAAGCACGATGTAACAGCGCGCCGTTGAAGACGAAGGAAAACGTCGTCCAGAGCGAGATCGTCTGCATGCGCGCCGAGACGCCGAGAAAGCGGAATATCCCGGTGCTCCCGGTCAAGAGACCGGCGGTCACCGCGGCCAGGATGCCCGAGGCCCCGAAATGCTCGGCGCCGAGATAGGCGACGAAGGGCAGCAGAATGGTGATCAGCACCTGCGCCTCGGCCGGCACGCCGCCTATGCGGTTCAACAGTTGCAGCGCCTTGGCGGCGACGAACAAGGCCGCCACGCCGGCGAGGATACCGACCGCCACGGCGTAGACAAAACTCAGCGAAGCGGCGGCAAAGGAAAAACTGCCGGTCAATGCCGCCGCGACGGCAAAGCGGAACATGACCAGGCCCGACGCATCGTTGAGCAGGGACTCGCCTTCCAGAATGTGCATCAGCCGCGCCGGGACGACGTTCCTGTCGACGATCGAGGAGACGGCCACCGCATCGGTCGGCGACAGCACGGCCGCGAGCGCGAAGGCAACGACCAGCGGAATGCTCGGCACGAGCCAGTGCAAGGCATAGCCGAAACCGACAATGGTGAAGAAGACGAGGCCGATGGCAAGGTCGAGTATCGGCCCGCGCAGTGCCATCAGCTCGCGCTTGGGCGCGCCGAAAGCATCGCTGAAGAGCAGCGGCGGAATGAACACCAGTAGGAACAGTTCCGGATCGATCTCGACATGGATACCGCGCACCGGCCAGGCAAGGGCAGCACCTATGGCGATCTGCAGGACCGGCAGCGGCACCCGCACCAGGCGCACCAGCGCGCCTGAAACGGCGACGAAGACCAACACGACGAGGACGAAGATGGCGGCTTGCATGGCGCGATTCCGGCTGTTTAACGAACCATGCGCAATCGCCGGTCTCGCGTCCAGACAGCGCCGGGACGGCAGTGACCGATGGGGCAGCAGACCGTATGGCCGGCATCACAAAGGCGGTGGCGCGGCTGGTCAACCAGCAACTGATCTAACGATCCACAAACGAAAGGCCGCCCATTCGGGCGGCCTTTCGTCAGAATTATCAGTCTTTTAGAGCGAAGAGGTAATCTGCAGTTCGCTGGCGCCGTCCAAAGCGTAGACGTCGTCGCGGAACTGGACGACGCCGGGTCCGGTCGACCAGGCCGAGAGATAGAGGAAGTGCACCGGCACCGGGTTGGTGACCTGGATCGGCGTGTTCTGGCCGGTCTTGATCGCCGCCTCGAAATGCTGACGGTCCCAGCCGGGCGTGTCGCGCAGGATCCAGGTGACGAGATCGCGCACGTTCTGGACGCGCACGCAGCCCGAGGAATCGAAGCGCATCATCTTGCCGAACAGGCTCTGCTGCGGCGTGTCGTGCATGTAGACGCCGTCCGGGCTCGGGAAGTTGATCTTGACCGACGCCATGGCGTTTTCCGAACCGGGATCCTGGCGGAACCGGTACTTGGCCGCATCATCCGTCGACCAGTCGACATTCATCGGATCGACTTCGCTGCCATCCGGCGCGAACAGGCGGATATGGCTGTTCTTCAGATAGTTGGGATCCTTCCGCATCAGCGGAATGATGTCCTTGCGCACGATCGAGACCGGCGCGTTCCAGTATGGGTTGACGATGATCTCGTTGATCTTGGAATTGACGATCGGCGTCTGGCGATCGATCTTGCCGACGATAGCGGTGTGGCGGAGCACGACACGGTCATTCTCGACGGCTTCGATCTGTGCGGCCGGAATGTCGACCAGCACATAGCGGCTGCCGAGCGTGCCGGCCTTCTCCTTCAGCCGCTGCAAATTGGTCTGCAGCTGGCCAAGCCGGACCTGCGCCGAAACATTCATCGCCGCATAGGTGTATTTGCCCATGGAACCGTCAGCCGGCAAGCCATGGCGCAGTTGGAAGCGCTTGACGGCCGAGTCGACATAGGAATCGAAGGCCGTCGAAATGCCGGCGCTCTGCGACAGGTCGCCAGAGACGATGAGCCGCTTGCGCAGCGGGACGACATCCGGGTCATCGACGCCGAGTTCCAGTTTCTTGGTCGCGGGAACCTCTACCCAGCCGCCCTGCCCGACAATGTTCTGATACTGCGCGACCGCCTGCTCGGTAAACGCAACGGTCTGCGTGCTGAAGATCGGCAGTGTCGAGGCCACCTTGCCGCCTTCGCTGGCGCGGGCATCGAACTGGTCATCCCAATTGCCGCGGGCCGAGGATTTCAGGATATCCCCGATCACGTCCTGCGCGCTCGCGCGGCCGGCCACCATGGTGGCGGCGAGCAACGAGGCTCCGGAAAGGAAAAAGCGGCGGCTGGTTCTCATGGACGTTCCAGACATTCTTGTAGCATTCGATCAGGGGCGATTTTGCCCGCACTCTAAAGTTGGCAATCTTAACAATTAGCCAACCATGTCCGCATCGGTTCGGCCACAAACGCGTGACGCACCGTCCGGTTCCAGGTGAACACATGGCCTTGACCGCAGCTTCACCGGCATCCTCGGTCCCATTGGAATATGGCGGCAACGTGGCCTTGGCCCGCAATTTGCCCCGCCCGGCATGGCGAAATGAAAGGGGCGTGGTTTTTCGGTATCGAAGCCGCCCTGTCGCGCATCGTCAGGGCCGGGGCGCCAAGGGCAGGAACCGAGGCGTTTCATCCGCGCAGACGGCTAGGGCCCTGGGCTGGTCTTGGCTTCCAGTTCCGAACACCGTTGCAGCACCTGGTACTCGGGATACCGCAATATCTTGTTGTCATCGAGCTTGAGCAACAGCGCGCGTCGCTTCTCGACACTCTGCTCATCATCCGAGCAGGTCATGTCCAGGATGACGGCGTCCAGGCCCCTGAGCTTCTGGACCCTGTCGAGGGTGCACCCAACTTCCCACATGTCCACCGATTTGTCGGTGAAGGTTACCCTGGAATCATTGTTCTCGCAGGGGCTGCTACCCTCGATGGCGAAGGAATCTTTCCACCATTCCTGCGCGAAAGCCATCGCCGGTGCCGCCAAGAGCACCGCGGCAACCGAACAGATTTTGCAGCAGCTGCTCCGACCCATCATGCCCCCTTGTACGGCGACACTAGCATTGTGGAGGCGAAAGCAAAGTGCGCGGCGGAACTCGCCGCTCACGGCTCCAAGTGCTGCATCGGTCAAGCGACGGCCACGCCAACTGCTGGCCGGCTGTCCATGATCAGAAAAAGGGCCGGTGCTTTCGGCACCGGCCCCTGACTGAAGGTCGCTGTTCGGGCCGTGCTTCTGCGGCACGGCTGCCGTTCGTGGATGGCTTACATCCGGTAGGCGATGGTATCGTTCCAGAAGCGGTCGAGTCGCTGCAAGGCGCGGTTCATCTGCTTGAACTCGTCCGTGTTGATGCCGCCGACCTGCTCGATCGAGCCGACATGGCGCTCGTAGAGACCGGCGACGACGTCGGCCACCTCATTGCCCTTCGGGGTCAGCGAAACGCGGACCGAACGACGGTCGATGCGCGAGCGCTGGTGGTTGATGAAGCCGAGATCGACCAGCTTCTTCAGATTGTAGGAGACGTTCGAGCCGAGATAGTAGCCGCGCGAGCGCAGTTCGCCGGCGGTCAGCTCGGAATTGCCGATGTTGAAGAGCAGCAGCGCCTGGATGGCATTGATGTCGGAACGGCCATTGCGGTCGAATTCGTCCTTGATGACATCAAGCAGACGGCGGTGCAGCCGCTCGACCAGCTGCAGCGATTCCATGTACAGCGAACGGATAGCCTCGCGGCGATCGTCGGAAACGTTGGCGGTCTTCGCCGCCGGACGCGAATTGATCATTGTCTTTGCCTCTCGTTTGTCGCCCTGGTGATTTTTTGTTTTTCACCTTGATCGCGACACTATCGAATACTCATAAAATTCGACTTAAACGCTAGGGCTAACAAGAGCTTACCGGTAAGAGGTTTCGGAAGAGGCTTAACGAACGGTCACCCGAGTAAGGATAATTAACCTAAAGGCTTAGGCACTTATCGCAGGGCTCAATCCGGTCGTTTGCCAAGTCGTCAACGGCCTCAATGGCTTAGTGCCGGACGGGGCGTTTCTGCAGCCAGATGACGACGCGAAAGACGATGTAGAGCAGCGCCACCGCCGCATGCGAGACGACGATCAGCGGCCGATGGCCAAAAAGCTCGGGAAAACCGGCATACATGACGGTCTCGGTGACCGCGCAGATGAACCAGATCACCGGGCCCCACGAGGCCAGCATCCACAACCCCGCCGCGGCAAAGGGGAAAAAAACGGCGAGCATCACCGCCGCCACCTGCCAATGCACCGGCATCAGGTCGAAGCGCCACAGCGGGCCGGGATAGAAGCCGATCAGCTTGATCCAGTACAGGATGCCGAACAGCAGGCAGTAGCCGGCGATGACGCGCTGGAACCAGGCGAAGATCACCTCGACCGTCGAGGGCTGCAGCACGACGCGTCTCGACGTCACCTCGCTCATAGCAGGAGTTCCCGTTCGCCGAGCCGGGCGAAATAGGCCTCGACATCCGCCTCGCCGACCGCATCGAGCGTTGCCGGTCGCCATTGCGGCTTCGACCCCTTGTCGATGATGGCGGCGCGGATGCCTTCGTAGAAATCGTGGCCGGCAAGCATGCGGTTGAGGATGCGGAACTCCATCTTCATGCACTCGTCCATCGACAAGGTCTGCCCGGCGCTGATCTGCCGCCAGGCGACGCGAAGGCTGGTGGGCGAGCGCGTGCGCATCGTCGCCAGCGTCTTTGCCGCGAATTCGTCGGTGCCCGCCGCGCGGTCAAGACTGTCGATGACATCCTGCAGCGACGGCTGAGCGAAATGGCGAGAGATCGCTTCCAGCGCCGCCCTGTCGGTCTCCCGCTTTGCCGGGACGAAGAAACCGCGCAGCACCGATTCCGGATCGCCGGTCAGCACCAGCCGATCAAGAAAGCTGGCCTGGTCCTCGGCCTTGATGGTGTGGGTGGCCAGCCCCGACCACAGCGCATCGCCATAGCGGATGCGGTTGCCGGTCAGGGCCAGGTACATGCCGAAGGAGCCACCAAGGTCGGGCAGCAAATGACTGGCGCCGACATCCGGGAAAAAGCCGATGCCGACCTCCGGCATGGCGAACTGGGCATTCTCGGTCATCACCCGGTGCGAGCCGTGAAAGGAAATGCCGACGCCGCCGCCCATGACGATGCCGTCGATGAGCGCCACATAGGGTTTCTTGAAGCTGTTGATGTGGGCGTTGAGCCTATACTCGTCGGCGAAGAACTCGACCGGCGGCTTTCCAGCCCGGCCGGCTTCATAAATGTGCAGGATGTCGCCTCCGGCCGAAAACGCCCTGCCCTCGGCCTTGACCAGGACGACGTCCACGCCATCGTCGCACTCCCAGGCATGCAGGGCCTTGCCCAGCGCCCTGACCATGCGATGGGTGACGGCATTGAGCGCCTGCGGCCGCGTCAGCGTGACGACACCGGCCCTGCCCGAGCGCTCGAAGCGAATTTCGTCGCCTCCATCAAAATCCATCGCCAGAGAATCCCTCCCCCGCGCCTGCGGGACTGAAGTGCTAAAGGCGCCGCATGGGTGCGTCAATGGCAGCAGCCTGTGCACCGTGGTCTTGGCGACTGGCGCCGGCCGATGCTACGAAGATCGCCGCCGTTGCAAGCGACGCGCCGATATCGCGCGCAGACGGCGTCGGAGAACAGTTGGCCATGCCCGGATTTCTTCGTGCCGTGCTTTTGACGGTCGTACTTGTGACAACCGGCTTTGCACCGCGTGCTGCATTCGCCATCACGACCGACGATCTCTACCAGTCTCGGACCATCGTCACCGGCCAGGGCGAGGTGAACCGCCGGATAGGCTTCAAGGATTGCCTGGACCGGGTCCTGGTCAGGGTTTCAGGCGATCAACGCCTGCTGGAGAAACCCGAAATGGCGGCTCTGCGCGACAAGGCCGGCGATTTTGTCGACGCCTTCCGCTACCACGACCGGCTGGAGGGCATTCCGATCCATGACGAGCAAGGCACGCATGACCGGCCGCATGATCTGACCTGTCTCTACAAGCCCACCACGGTCGACAAGCTGCTCGCGCAGCTCGGCAGCAAGCCCTGGCTTGGCGAGCGGCCAACGCTCGCCGTCTTTCTCACCGTCGAACAGGGCGCGAGGCATTTCGCGCTCAGCGCCGAGGAAGAGCGTGGCAAGACGATGCGCGAGTCTTTCGTCAATGCCACCGATCCGCTGTTGATGCATGTCGTATTTCCGAAGGCGGTACAGCTGGCCGAGCTGGACGAAAAAGGGCTGCGCACCGACGACATGGCAAGGCTGGATCTGCTGGCCAAACAGGCCGGTGGCGCGCAAGCGCTCGCCGGCAGCATCGTCTGGAGCGACGAGGATCTCGGCTGGATCGCCGATTGGCGCCTCGCCGAACACGGCAAGACCTATCGCTGGCAGGTGCGTGGCGTCAGCTTCGACGAGGCGTTCCGCGTGGCAATCGGAGGCGCTGCGCAGATTCTTTCGGGTAATGGCCAGCCCTGACCGGATAGATATGGCGGGACGCGCCCATCTCTGCTTTGCCGAGCATCTGCCTACAAGGCGGAGATTGGCGACTTCGGCCTGGCACAATCGTGTCGCATTGGTCAGCGGCAAGGGCTCGTGGTAAAACCCGCTGATCCGGAGTATTGGCCATGAACAAATTCACCCCGACAAAGCCAGCCGGCGCGCGTAGCGTCGACGACGTGACCGGCAGCCGCCGTCTGCGCCGCATGCGCAAGGCCGACTGGTCGCGCCGCCTGGTACAGGAGAACCGGCTTTCGGTCGACGACCTGATCTGGCCGATCTTCGTTGTCGAGGGCAGGAACGTACGCGAGCCGATCGCCGCCATGCCGGGTGTCTTCCGCCTGTCGGTCGATCTTGCCGTCAAGGAGGCCGAACGCGCGGCCAAGCTCGGCATTCCGGCACTCGCCACCTTCCCCAATGTCGAACTGGCCCTGCGCGACCAGACCGGCTCGCACATTCTCGATCCGGAAAACATCATCAACCGCGCCACCCGTGCGATCAAGGACGCGGTGCCCGGGATCGGCATCATCACCGACGCCGCGCTCGACCCGTTCACTAGCCACGGCCATGACGGCATCCTGCGCGACGGCATCATCGTCAACGACGAAACGGTCGAACAGGTCGCGGCGGCGGCCGTCATCCAGGCAGCGGCCGGCGCCGACATCATCGCGCCATCCGACATGATGGACGGCCGCATCGGCGCCATCCGCGACGCGCTCGATGCCAACGGCTTTCAGGACGTCGCGATCATGTCCTATGCGACGAAGTTCGCCTCGGCCTTCTACGGCCCCTATCGCGAGGCGGTCGGCACCGCCGGCCTGCTCAAGGGCGACAAGAAGACCTATTATATCGACCACGCCAATTCGGACGAGGCGGTGCGCGAGGCCGAACAGGACATTGCCGAGGGCGCCGACATGCTGATGGTCAAGCCCGGCCTGCCCTATCTCGACATCATCCGCCGGCTGAAGGACGAGTTCCAGATGCCGACCTTCGCCTACCAGGTGTCGGGCGAATATTCGATGATCAAGGCGGCGGGCGCCAATGGCTGGATCGACGGCGAGAAGGCGATGCTGGAATCGCTGCTCGCCTTCAAGCGCGCCGGCTGCGACGGCATCCTGACCTATTTCGCGCCCGAAGTGGCCGAAATGCTGAAGGGGTAGACCGGCCTCCCCGGCAAAGCCTTTCAGTAGACGTCACCAGTCTTTCGACCGGTCGGCGGTTCTTTCGAATTCCAGCAGACAAAAACCGGCAGCCGCGGCTATGATAGCCGCACGGCCGGAGGCGGCCGGCAGCCGCACCTCGCCCGAAGGTATGGCGGACGCCTCCAGAGGATGCTTCTGATCCACTTCATGGTTGGGCGATCGGCGGCCGTCCCAGCGGCCGGTTGTCGTCCGAACCGATCATCACGAAACAATAGGGACACCGCTTGGCGGCGAGATCCGGGTATGTGTCTTTTCGCCTTAGAAAATAGCGCTTGCAATTCGCAACCGGTTTGCTAAACAACAACCGATTGCAAAATACAACTGGTTATCGAGGAGGCTTTCATGTCCAAGCTGCGTGTCAACGCATTCACCCTATCGCTCGACGGCTATGGCGCCGGTCTCGATCAAGATCTGCAAAATCCGCTCGGCATCGGCGGGGAATCCTTGCACAAGTGGTTTGTCGACACCCGCACCTTCCGCAAGATGGTGCTCGGAAAAGATGGCGGCACCGCCGATGTAAACGATGGGTTCGCGGAGCGCAGTTTCGAAAATGTCGGCGCTTGGATTCTCGGCCGCAACATGTTCGGGCCGATCCGCGGCGAATGGCCTGACGACAACTGGAAAGGCTGGTGGGGCGACAACCCTCCCTACCACGTGCCGACTTTCGTGCTGACGCACCACGCGCGGGCACCCATCACGATGGAAGGCGGGACGGCCTTTTATTTTGTGACCGACGGCATCCATTCGGCGCTCGAGCAGGCGAAGGCGGCGGCTGGCGGCAAGGATGTGCGGATCGGTGGCGGCGTCGCCACCATCCGGCAATATCTGCAGGAGAGCTTGATCGACGAGATGCATCTGGCAATCTCGCCGGTGCTGCTTGGCAAGGGCGAGCACCTCTTCGCCGGCCTGGATATGTTGAAGCTCGGCTATCAATGCACCGAGCAGGTGGCGACGGCGCTTGCCACGCATGTGGTGATCAAGCGGGGTTAGCCACTTTCTCCCCGTTCCACGGGGAGAAATGCCCGGCAGGGCAATGAGTGGCGGCGCCGACGTTTGGAGGTTAGAGCGTCCGATGGCAATAAATTCATCAACGCCAGCGCGGCCCTTCGGCGTTCGTTGTTCGAAAAGCCAAGCAGTTGGCTTTTCGTCTGCTGCGCAGACCACTCCTCACCTCCCCGTGACACGGGGAGAATGAAAAGGCGCTCAATACTTCTCCGGCACGTAAAGCTCGCGCGGCAGCGTCTGGCGCTCGTATTCGGGATTGAAGACGCGTTCCGGCAGCGTGATCTCCTCGTGCGGGACCTCTTCATACGGCATCTGCTTGAGCAGATGATCGATGCAGTTCAGCCGCGCCCGCTTCTTGTCATTGCCCTCGACGATGAACCAGGGCGCCTCGGGAATATTGGTGCGGGCGAAGGTCTCTTCCTTGGCCTTGGTGTACTGCTCCCAGCGCACGCGCGATTGCAGATCCATCGGCGACAGTTTCCACTGCTTCATCGGGTCATGGATGCGCATCAGGAAGCGCATCTGCTGCTCCTCGTCGGTGATCGAGAACCAATATTTGACCACTGTGATGCCCGAGCGCACCAGCATCCGCTCGAACTCGGGGACGTCGCGGAAAAATTCCTCGACCTGACCCGCATCGGCAAAGCCCATCACCCGCTCGACTCCGGAGCGGTTGTACCAGGAGCGGTCGAACAGCACGATCTCGCCGCCTGCCGGCAGATGCGGAACATAGCGCTGGAAGTACCATTGCGACTTCTCGCGTTCGGTCGGCGCCGGCAGCGCAACGACGCGGCAGATGCGCGGGTTGAGCCGCTGTGTTATGCGCTTGATGACGCCGCCCTTGCCGGCGGAGTCGCGGCCCTCGAAAATCACCACCAGCTTCTTCTTGTGGTAGGCGACCCAGGACTGCAGCTTGATCAATTCGGACTGCAGCGTGATCAGGTCGCGAAAATATTGCATGCGGTCGATCGAAGGCGGATGCGCGTTCTTGTAGATCTTGGCGATCTCCATCGACAGCGTCGGCTCCGACATTTCGAGTTCATAGTCTTCGTCGAGCGTGTCGGCGAGCTCGGCTTCGAGCCAGTCCTTGGCGGGAGAATTCTGTCTTAGCTCAGTCATTTGCACTGCTCCGCTTGCAAGCCCTGTCGGTTCCCGTACGGCGCCCCAAATTGCTGGCCAGCAGCCTGGAAAGGGAAACACCTGAGCCGACTTCAATATAGACCGGCAGTGACGGTTTTATTGCAGCCCGGGCGCGATAGCGACAGCCGGGGTGTCTACCATGTCCAATCGATCCATCACCATGGCATGGCGACAAGCCGGCCGGATTGTCCTACAAATCCCGGCTCGCATTCCGGGCTGCCCCTTGGCCCCGCCCCAATTCAGCGCAATCGCGAGGGCTGACATGGAATACCGCACCCTTGGCCGTTCCGGCCTGAAGGTTTCGACACTGACTTTGGGCACCATGACCTTCGGCGGCACCGGGCCTTTCGCCGCGGTCGGCAACAGCGATCTTGCCGAAGCCAGGCGCATGATCGACATGTGCATCGACGCCGGCATCAACCTCATCGACACCGCCAATGTCTATTCGAACGGCCTGTCGGAGGAGATCATCGGCGAAGCGCTCGGCGGCAAGCGCAGGAACGACGTGCTCATCGCCTCCAAGGCGCGCATGCGGATCGGCAGCGGACCGAACGACGAAGGCCTGTCGCGCCACCATCTGATCCGCGAATGCGAGAAGAGCCTGAAGCGGCTGAGGACCGACGTCATCGACATCTATTTCGTCCACCAGTGGGACGGGCTTACCCCGGTCGAGGAAACGGTCGCGGCGCTCGACACTTTGGTCAACCAGGGCAAGGTGCGCTATATAGGCTGCTCCAACTGGTCCGGCTGGCAGGTGATGAAGGCGCTCTCGATCAGCGACAGCCGCCACCAGCAGCGCTTCGTCACCCAGCAAATCCACTACACGCTGGAGGCGCGAGAGGCGGAATATGAACTGCTGCCGATCTCGGTCGACCAGGGACTGGGCGTGCTGGTCTGGAGCCCGCTCGCCGGCGGCCTGCTGTCCGGCAAATACCACCGCGACAGCCCGACCGCACGGCAACTCGCTGGCTGGTCCGAGCCGCCGATCCGCGACGAGGACCGGCTCTGGCGGATCGTCGATGTGCTGGTCGAGATCGGCAAGGCTCGCGGCGTATCGGCCGCTCAGGTGGCGCTGGCCTGGCTGCTCGGCCGCCCCGCCGTCTCCTCGCTGGTGATCGGCGCCCGCAACGATGCCCAGCTCAAGGACAATCTCGCTGCCGCAAGCCTGGCGCTCAGCCCTGAGGAACGCCAGCGCCTCGACGCGGTCAGCCGGCCGCCCGTGCTCTACCCCTATTGGCACCAGCAACTGACGGCAAGGGATCGCTTCGGCCCCGCCGACATGGTTCTCGACCGTAGCGTGATCTGACCACCAGGCGGAGGCGCTAGCCCTGGATGAAGCGCCACAGTTCGGGATCGGGTTCGATCTGGCCGCTGAGCACGAAATATTTGTAGAGCACGAGCAGGGAGATCGCCTGCTCGTCCCGCTCATTGGAGAATTTCCGGCAATAGGCGTTGGCTGCGGCGATGATGCGCTCGGCCTGCGCCGGATGCCGTTCGAAATAGCGCACCTTTTCGCTGAGATCGGCAAAATCCGGATCGAGCGGCACATAGTGGACATTGGCCTCGAGCTGCCGCTCCGCAAACCATGTCTCGTATGTCGGTGGCGGCATCAGGCAAAGCGACTTCGAGTTCAAGATCCATTTGAGGTTGGTCGCCACGTCATTGCCCTCCAGCGAGACGATGTAGCGGTAGCGCTGGTGCTGGCTGATGCTGAGAAAGGGCTTGGCGTATTCGGCCGGTGCGTTCGGCTTGTGCGAGCCGGCATCGCAGAATGGCAGGTCGCGCACCGCTTGCAGAAACCGTGTCCTGATCGGATTGTTGAGATCACCACGCCAGACCACCATAGGCAACTTGTCGGCGAACGAGATGGCGTCAGCCGGCATCTGGAAGTGGCGGAACTTGTCGAGCTTCATGATGACCGCGTTCTGGTCGTCATCACGGATCGGCCGATCCTTGACGATCGTCGGCACCTTCGGTACGTCCCTGACGTCGCCGAATTCGACGTCGATGAGCAATCCGGGATCGAAATAGCGGGCGAATTCCTTCAGGTCGTAATAGTACATGGTAGGCGTGAAGGGCAGTTTGCTGATGCGCACCGCATTGGCGCTTGGCGCGAAACCATCCTGCAGCTTGTTGTAGTCATTCAGCCGCCGCCGCGCCGCCTCGTCGGAAAGCATGGCCTGTTCGAGGCGAGCAGCCAGCCTGCGGCGGAACAGGGCTTGTGGAATGACATCGCGCACGACGTTTCGCGCATAGTAGAAAACCCGTGCCGACGTCCGCGCAATTGTGGCCATGATTCACTTGGTCAAAACAAACGGGCAGCTCTCAAATACGCTGGCGCCCCGCGTTTCCTACATCATTATGGCGCCGATCTGGCAAGCCCCCACGGATCTCCGGGGCCGTGCACGCGCACTGTCGTTTCAGCTGTTGTGTTTGACGGCTAATGCTCCTAGGCAGGATCAGAGCCGCAAGGCAGGTCAAAAGGAGCCGATATGGCGCGAGCACCAAACTACGATCAGGAACGCAAGGAACGCGACCGGCAGAAGGCGGCGAAGAAGGCCGAAAAGCTGGCGGCCAAGGTTGCCGCGCGCGAACGTTCCAAGCCCGAGGCAGAGATCGAAAACGAAACGGCGGAATGACGGCAAAAGGCCCGCATATGCGGGCCTTGCCTCAATCCAGCCAATGGTTCTGCGTCAGGCAGGAGCCTTGTCGCTGACAAAAACGTCCACTTCGCGCGCCGCGGCGATAAAGGCACGCCGCGCGTTCATGGCCGGCTTGTCGCCGGCCAGCGCATCGTGGCAGGCCTGCAGCGCCGCGCGATGCTTGGGACTGCGCTTGCCGGGCCAGCTGTTGAGGAGGTATTCGGATGCCTCGCGGGCCGTTCGCAAGAGCTGAGTGCTTCCCGCCGTGACGGACTTGACGGTCACGGGTGTTTCAAATCGGTTGTTTTCCATCGCCGCTCTTACGCCATCGGCGTCCGTGAAGCGAGGCCGAAAGTGGGCTTGGCGTGAGGCGTCGCCTGTTTTTGCCGGCGAGCGCCCTGCCCTATAGCGGTGCTAAGCAGCCACGACGGCAAATCCCCTGGCGCGAAGGCCGCGTCGGTCGTTGGCGAGCGACGTCACAAGCCGGTCGCGGCTGCCGACGATGTGGGCAGAAAGCAGGCGGGCTGCCTGATCGGCATCGCCAAGGCGTGCCGCGGCCAGAATGGCTCGGTGTTCGGCCCAGGCGCGACCAAGGGCCGCTTCGTCACGCACTTCCAGCCAGCGAGCGCGCGACAGGCGCGTCATGGCATCGCGCACGGCCCTGAACAGAAATTCGTTGCCCGACAGGCGCGCCAGCTCGATGTGAAAATCCATGCCGACACGATGCCACTCCTCGCGCGGCGTATTGTCGTCGCAGGAATCGAGCATCCCCTCGATGACGTCGATGGCGCTGCTTTCGGCATGCATGCATGTCAGTCGGACAGCCGCGACCTCGACTGCTTCGCGATAGACCGCGATCTGCTCGAGCTCGGCAAGGTTGATGGGCGATACCGTCCAGCCGCGGCCATCCCTGCCCACCAGCCCCTCGGTCTCCAGCCGCAGAAGTGCTGCCCTGACCGGCGTGCGCGAGGCGCCGAAGCGGCCTTCGATCCAACGCTCGGTCAATTTCTCGCCTGGACCGATCTCGAGCCCCAGGATCATCTCGCGCAACTGCCGTTCGACATTCTGCATCTGCGACATAGCGCTTCCTTGTTCCGAAGCCGCATTGACAGCAGCTGGGTTGGAGTTCATGACGGATACCAATTTGGTATCCCAAAATGGTATCCGCAACAAGCGTTGATATCGAGCAGGCAGGACATGACCCAGGAAGACACGCAACAGAGCGGTTACAACATCCACTGGCGGCGCAATCTCGCCGTCTGTTTCGCTGGCTCGTTCAGCACGCTCATCGCCATGACCCTGCTGTTGCCCTTCCTGCCGCTTTATGTGGAACAGCTCGGCGCGCAGGGTCATGCCGCCATCGTGCAATGGTCCGGCGTCGCCTATGGCGCCACCTTCTTCGCCGCGGCCTTGGTCGCGCCATTGTGGGGGCGGCTGGGCGATCGCTATGGCCGCAAGGTGATGCTGGTGCGCGCCAGCTTCGGCATGGCGATCTGCATGTCGCTGACCGGCATGGTCGAGACGGTCTGGCAATTGGTGCTGCTGCGCCTGCTGATCGGCTTTGCCGGCGGCTATTCCTCGGGGTCGACCATACTGGTGGCCATGCAGACGCCCAAGGACCGTTCCGGCTGGGCGCTGGGCGTGCTGTCGGCAGGAATAACGGCGGGCTCGCTGGTCGGCCCCCTGCTTGGCGGTACGCTGCCGCCAGTGATCGGTATTCGCGCCACCTTCCTTCTGTCCGGAGGCGTCATCTTCCTTGCCTTCCTGGCAACGACCTTCCTCATCAAGGAGACACCGCGCCTGAAGCCGGTAAAGGCGGGATCGGCAGCCAGGTCGAAAAGCGGCTGGTCACGGATTCTGGACAAGCGCCCGGTCGTGGCCATGCTGATAACCGGCATGCTGCTGGCCTTCGCCAACATGTCGATCGAGCCGATCATCACCGTCTATGTGCAGCAGCTCATCGAGGATCCGAGCCGGGTGACGATGGTCGCCGGCGTGGTGATGTCGGCGGCGGCGCTGGGCACCATCCTGTCGGCGTCCTGGCTCGGCAAGCTCGCTGACCGCGTCGGCCACTGGAACGTCGTCGTCGGAGCGCTGGCCGTCTCAGCCCTGCTGCTCATTCCGCAAGCCTTCGTCACCGATGGCTGGCAACTGATCGGGTTGCGCTTCCTGATGGGTCTGGCGCTCGGCGGCTTGCTGCCTTGCATCACCAGCGTCATCCGACACAACATCCCAGACGGCGTCGGCGGCAATGTGCTTGGCCTGGCGATCTCGGCGCAGTATGTCGGGCAGGTTGCGGGACCATTGACCGGCGGCTTCGTCGGCGGTCATTTCGGCATGCGGGCGGTGTTCCTCGGGACATCGGCACTGATGGCCGGCGGCGCCGTCTACAACTGGATTGTCCAGTCGCGGCGCACACGGCGTATGGCGCTGGAAGCAAGTGAGTCCTGAGAGCGTTAGAGGGAGCTGGCCGACATGAATTCCGCCGAACCAACCGCCAGCCGTCTCCTTGTGCTTGCCGGCGGTCTCGTCGGCGCGGCGGGCGTGGCGCTGTCGGCGGCGGCCGCGCACCGCGGCGGCGCCTTCACCGGCACGGCCGCGTCGTTCCTCTTGATGCACGCGCCGGTCTTCGTCGCCGTCGGCCTCATGGGCGCGAATCGCTGCCTGCGCATCGCGAGCCTCGTCCTGCTTGTCGGGCTCCTGCTTTTCGCGGGCGATCTCCTCGCCCGCGATTTCCTCGGATCGAGACTGTTTCCGATGTCGGCGCCGATCGGAGGCACACTGCTCATCGCCGGCTGGCTGGGGATAGCGATTTCCGCCCTTGTACGCCCGCGTTCCTAGGCCAACCACGCAGGCATCAATCCCTGAGACGTTCGGTACGAAGCCAAAGATCGCGATTGCGCGCGGCCGGCTTCGTCAGGCGCCGCATCTTCGGCCGCTCCGCGGCCGGCGTGATGCCCCAGTAGTTGCGATAGATATCCTCGAACAGATGTTTGATGGGGTGCATGGTCTTTCTCCACGGAATTGAATCGATCCAATCGGTGAGCAAAAAAACGCCGATCAGTTTCGCCTGCGCTTTGCAAGGAAGCGAAGGACGCGAATCCATGGTCCGGCCCTGCCCCGGAGCCTGGAGCCGTTGGCGCCCGGCCCGATGCTCCAGTGGTTGCGATAGATGTCCTCGAACAGATAATTCACGGGATGCATGGCGCACCTCCCCTTGACATTCAGCAGCACAAATCTGCGACTTGGATCGATTCAAACATAGGTCTTCATGCATCTTCGGTCAAGCAAAATTTGAATCGATCCAACGAAAGTGCTAGATGCAGATCGGGAACGTGCTAAATGCATGTCAGGAGGCACGCACAATGGCGTCACTCACCGTAGGCAATCGAAGACCCGTCCGGCTGGCCGACATCGCCAAGGCCGCCGGTGTTTCGCACGGCACCGCATCCAATGTCTTCAGCCGCCCCGAGATCGTGCGCGAGGAAGTCCGCGAACGGGTCAAGGCGGCGGCCGAGGCGATGGGCTATGGCGGACCGGACCCCAAGGGCCGCCTGTTGCGCGCGGGCAAGGTCAACGCCATTGGCGTCGCCACGGCCGAACCCCTCTCCTACTTCTTCGACGATCCCTTCGCACGCGTCATGATGGCGGGCATCTCGCAGGCTAGCGACGCGACAGGCGCCGGCATCTCGCTGGTCTCGGCCGCCAACAACGAGCAGCTTGCCTGGAACATCCAGAGCGCCCTGGTCGACGGCTTCATCGTCTTTTGTATCGAAGGCGGTTCACGCCTGGTGCAGTTGGCACGCGAGCGCAAATTGCCTTTCGTGGCGCTCGACCTCGCTTCCGAGGATGGGTCGGTCGCGACAATCGGCATCGACAATGTCGCCGGCGCGGCCATGGCGGCGCGCCATCTCACCGGCCTCGGGCACCGCCGCTTTGCCGTGCTGGCGCTGGAGTTTGTCGACGGCAGGACAGGCCCCGTTTCCCCCGAGCAGGTGCAGACCGCGGTTTATGCGGGGACGCGAGACCGGCTCACCGGCTATTTCCAGGAGCTGTCACGGGTTGGCGTCGACACATCCAAAGTGCCCGTCTACGAGACCGCCAACGATGCGACCAGCACGATCGCGGCACTCGAGGCGATCTTCGGCGTCGCCGAACCGCCCACGGCGATCCTGGCAATGTCGGACAGGATGGCTTTGGTGGCGCTCGAATGGCTGAGCGCGCGCAAACTGAAGGTCCCCGACGATATTTCGATCGTCGGGTTCGATGGCGTTCCGGAAGCTGCGGTGTCCGAGCCGCCATTGACCACCGTCGCCCAACCGATTGCCGAAATCGGCCGTCTCGCCGTCAAGGCGATCCTGGAAAACGACGGCACGACAAATCGCAGGCAACTGCCGGTCGAGCTGATCGTGAGGGCCTCGTCGGCTCCTCCACGCGGCTGACCCACCCGCAACTCAACGATTGGCCCTCGCCACCGCCGAGATGCCGAAAGACGCACGCACCGGCGTGACATCTTTTTGCGACGTGCGGACCTTGCCCGAGCCGCCGATGGTCGACAGCCATTCGAGATAAAAGGCGAGCGCGAACTGCATGGCGATGCCGGCCGAAAGCAGCAGGGTGTCATAGGCAAGCCCGCCCGGATTGATCAGTTTCATCACCTGCGCGACCATGGCGATCACCGTGCCGGCGATGAAGACCGGCAGCGACCGTTTTCCCAGTATCGCCAGTGGGTGGTCGTGGCTGGTGCGGAACAGGTTCGACAGTGCCGGCAAGGCGACGATGAGGTAGCTGACCGCCAGTATATGCAACAGCCGCGGCAGCGACAGGAAGGTTTTGTCGAAGCCACCGATCACCACGGGAAGCTTGAACCACGTTATCTGCCCCCAAAGTGGGCTGTGCACCCAGACCAGCGCCGTCGCCACATAGGCCGCGGCCGCGCCGACCAGCCAACGGTTGACCGGAATGACGCCGCCGCGCCTGACATGCAGCATGGCGGCAAGGCCGATATTGAACAGGAACTGCCAGGACAGCGGGTTCAGGAACCAGAAGCCGGGTTCGGGATAGTTGGGCGGAGCGATCTGCCAGATGCCGGCAATCAGCCACAGCGCACCGGACGCGGCAAGTGCCGCGGCAGGCCGGTAGCTGATGAGCAGGACGAAGGCCGGAGCCATCAAAAGCAGCGCGGCATAGACCGGCAGGATGTTGTTGTAGCCAAGCTGATGGCCGAGCGTGACGATGCCGACCAGCACTTCCGGCGTGTTTTTCATCAATGGTTCGATGTTGATCAGCTTCAGCAGCTCCGGGCGCCTGGTGAACACCGCCACGGCGCAGAACAAACCGATCACCACCATCGTGGTGACGATGTGGGCGACGTAGAGCACGCCTGCGCGCCGCCACATCTTCAACGTGGCCAGAAGCCGGTCACCCGGCCGGAACTTCGTGCCGTAGGCAAGCGCGACAGAGATGCCGGAAATCAGCACGAAAGCCTCCGCCGCGTCCGAGAAACCGAAATTCTTGTAGGTCAGGGTTTCGAAAGCCGTGCCGGGCACATGGTCGATGAAAATGATGATCAGGGCCAGCGCGCGCAGCACATCGATACGCGTATCGCGATCCGAGATACGCGTATCGCGTTCAGGGATACGCAAATTGCGATCCGACAAAACAGGGGTAGTCATCGACAAAAGGCCTCAAAGCTGGTTGTTCATGTCCAGCAATGCGACCCCCGGCGCACCGCTTCGATTCCTCCCACGCGGAGTATATCGGCGCATAAACGGGCCGGAATGCGCCCGGTTCAATCAACTTTCGCGGAGCATGAAAATATTGCGTTTTGAAGCCGGCAAATTGAGCGGAACCTCATATAATCAAGAGGATGAAGGATGATCGGCGACGGCATCGAAAACGCCCCCCTGGTCACGGATATGGCCTTTGCCTACCGCCTCCTGGGCGCTGGCAGAGACAGCCGTCAGTGCCTGTTCCTGCTGCATGGGTCGGGTGTCGACGAGACCACTTTGGTGCCGCTGGCAAGACGGATCGCGCCCACCGCCACGCTGGTCGCGGCGCGAGGCCGCATCCCCCAGGAAGACGGTTTCCGCTGGTTCGAGCGGATAGACCCGACGCGCTTCGAACAGAAGAGCATCCTTGCCGAAACGGCGGCTTTCGCGGCATTCACAAACGAGGCCGCCAAGCGCCATGGGCTTAATCTCGACCACGCAACTTTTCTCGGCTATTCGAACGGCGCCAATCTGGTTTCCAGCCTGATGCTGCTTCATCCGGGCATCGTCCGCAGGGCTGTACTGCTGAGGCCTATGCCGGTGCTCGACCACGTGCCGGCGGCCGATCTCGCCGGCATACGGTCGCTGATCATCGCCGGTGCCGCCGACGAGACCTACGGGCCCTTCGCGCCGGCGCTGGTGACACTGCTCAGCCGGCACGGCGCCGAGATCGACGCCCGGATCATCCCCTCGGGCCATGAAATCGGCGATCCGGACGCCGCCATCGTCAGGCAATGGCTGGTAGGGCCGGCTGCCGTGGCGTAGGCCCAATCACAGGCCGCGACCCGTGCCCCTGCGCTCCGGCAATCGACAGGAGCGCGGAGCCTACCGCCCCATCCTGTTCCAGGCATCAAGCCCGGCGATCTTGTAGGCTTCCGCCAGCGTCGGATAGTTGAAGGTGTTGTTGACGAAGAAGTCGACGGTGCCGCCGAGATTGATGACGGCCTGGCCGATATGGATGAGCTCGGTGGCGCCCTCGCCGACAATGTGCGCGCCGAGCAGGCGGCGTGTTTCGATCGAGAACAACAGCTTGAGGAAGCCGGTGTTGACGCCCATGATGTGGCCGCGCGAGGTCTCGCGGAAACGCGCGACGCCGACCTCATAGGCGGCCCCACTTTCACGCACCTGTTCCTCGGACTGACCGACGGTCGAGATCTCCGGCACCGCATAGATGCCATAGGGGAAGGTTTCGGGCGGCGGCGGCAGGGTCACGCCGAAAGCGTGGCAGGCGGCCACCCGGCCCTGCTCCATCGAGGTCGAGGCGAGACTCGGAAAGCCGATGACGTCGCCGGCGGCGTAGATGTTGGGGACGCTGGTCTGGAAGGTCTGCGGATCGACCTTGATGCGGCCTCGGGAGTCGGCCTCGATGCCGACCACGTCGAGCCCCAGGCTGCCGACATTACCGGTGCGGCCAGCAGCGTAGAGCACGACTTCCGAGCGGATGGTGCGGCCATCGGCCAGTTCCACCTCGGCCGCCTCGGGCTTGGAGCGGATTTCCTTGACCGCGCTGCCAAGCCTTATCGTCATGCCGCGATCGCGCATCTGGTGGATGAAATCGTCGACGATCTCGCGGTCAACGAAATCGAGGATGGAATTGCGCGGCTCGACCAGCGTCACCGGCACGTCGAGCGCGGAAAAGATCGTGGCGTATTCGACGCCGATGACACCGCCTCCGATAACCGTCAGCGTGCGCGGCAGGCGGTCGAGTTCCAGCATCTCGTCGCTGTCGAAGATGCGGGTCTTGTCGAAAGGCACATCGCGCGGCCGGTGCGGCCTGGTGCCGACCGCGATCAGCGCATTGGCGAATCCGACTTCGCTGTAGTCGCCATTGTCCGATGTCAGGCTGACCTTGTTGGGGCCGAGAAATTTTACCGAGGCGCGTGCGCTCTTGACGGTGTTGCGCATGAACTGGTGCTGTAGCACCTCAACCTCGTGGTCGAGCGTCTTGTGCAGGCGCTCGATGAGGTCGCCGACGGAAATGTCCTGCTTGACCCGATAGCCGCGTCCATAAAAACCGCGCTCGCGCCAGCCTGAGAGATTGAGCACGGTTTCGCGCAGCGTCTTCGAGGGAATCGTGCCGGTGTGCACGGAGACGCCGCCAAGACGCCGGCCGCGGTCGACCACCAGCACCGATTTGCCGAGCTTGGCCGACTGCACCGCGGCGCGGCGGCCGGAGGGGCCGCTGCCGATGACCAGCATGTCATAGTCCATAGTGCCCCGTCCCTCTGCCCTTGAGCGCTTTTGTTGCGCCGCAGCAAGCTAATGCTATCCGCACGGCAAATTCAACCGATTCGGATTGTGTCTCGCGTCGCTCTTGCCTTGCGCCCGGGCGAGAACCCCGACCTTGATTCCGACACAGGCCTTTACCATTTCATTTACGAGCGGCCCGCACCCTATGTCGGGCCCTGTTACGAGGAAATGACATGAACGCGCGCGTTCTCGACGGCGAAATCATCAACACCCGGCTTGACGATGTCAGGGCCTATGAAGGCGTGCGCACAAGGCGCATGCTGGCCTTCGTGGTCGACTACATCATCGTCGCCCTGCTCACCATTCCTTTTGCCATACTGGTGTTCTTCCTCGGGCTTTTGACCCTCGGTCTCGGCTGGATGCTGTTCGGCGTCCTCGTGCCGGCCGTCGCCATTCTCTACATCTGGAACACGCTGGGCAGCGCCGACCAGGCGACCACCGGCATGAAGATGATGGGTATCCGCCTCGATCGTCTTGACGGGCGGCCGATCGACGGGCTGACCGCGGTCGTCCATTCCGTGCTGTTCTGGGCGGGCAACGTCATCCTGTCGCCGCTGGTTCTGCTGGTGACCTTGTTCTCCGACCGCAAGCGCACGCTGCACGACCTTTTGCTCGGCACGGTGGTCAGCCGCACCGGCCGCTGAAGGCGTTTTCGGGAGCGCTTCCGCCTTGTCGGCGCAAATGTGAAGGCGTTCGCATGCCCGCATCTTCACAATCCTGTTGAATTTTTCGCTTTCCGCGCCAAAGGTAGAGCGACTCGAAGGAGTGTTTCCAAGACTTAAATGACGCAGCATCCGACCCAGTCGCCGCAGTTCTTCCTGACAGCGCCGTCGCCGTGCCCCTATCTCGACGGCCAGTTCGAGCGCAAGGTGTTCACGCATCTGGTTGGCGACAAGGCGTCGGAGATGAACGACCTCTTGACGCAAGGCGGCTTCCGGCGCTCGCAGAACATCGCCTACCGGCCGGCCTGCGAGACCTGCCGCGCCTGCGTTTCGGTGCGCATCCTCGCCCAGGAATTCACCGCCAGCCGCAACATGAAGCGCGTGCTGCAGCACAATTCCGACCTCGTCGGCGCCATGCACAATGCCGAGCCGTCGACCGAACAATATTCGCTGTTCCGCAGCTATCTCGATGCCCGCCACCGTCGCGGCGGCATGTCCGACATGACGGTGCTCGACTATGCCATGATGGTCGAGGATACCCATGTCGACACCAAGGTGATCGAATACCGGCGACGTGGGCCCGACACCTTCATCACCGGCAAGGGTCAGGGTGAACTCATCGCGGTGGCGCTCACCGACAAAATGGCCGACGGCCTATCGATGGTCTATTCCTACTTCAATCCCGATTTCGAGGAGCGTTCGCTCGGCACGTTCATGATCCTCGATCACATCGCCCGCGCCAGGGCGATGGGCCTGCCCCATGTCTACCTCGGCTACTGGGTCAACGGCTCGCGCAAGATGAATTATAAGATGCGCTTCATGCCGCAGGAGCATCTCGGCCCCAAGGGCTGGGAACGCTACACCAACGAAGCGGTTTCACGCTGAGTTTTTCCACGATCCACGCTTAAACAACTTCAAGGCAGGGATGCTGGTCTTTCAGCCGGTCGGCTGGGGAGAGTGCGCCATTGCAACGGTCAGCCCTCGGCCTGCATCTCATTGCGAAAGTTGCTGCATGTCCCCGCACCGCGATCACCAGAAGGGTCTCTTGATAACCGCCATCGGCGGGCTGACGCTGACCGTCGACATACCACTGATCCGCCTCGCCGATGGCGGCGCATGGACCATCATGCTGCTGCGCACCAGCACCACATTCGTCGCGGCGATGATCATCTGGTCGGTCTGGCGGGCACTCAGCCGAAATGCCCCGCCGCTCATCCCCGGCTGGGCCGGCATGATCGTGGCGACCTTGTATGGGCTGACAGGGATCAGCTTCGTCACCGCCGTCTATCACACCTCGACCGCCGACCTGGTGTTCATCCTGGCCTTCAACACTGTATTCGCAGGGCTATTGTCCTGGATATTCCTGCGGGAAAGACCTCGGCTGGTGACCATCGCGGCGATGCTGATCATGATCCTGGGCGTGCTGGTCATCGTCGGCGGCTCGGTCGGCACCGGCAAGCTGTTCGGTGATTTCATGGCGCTGTGCTCGGCCTTCTTCATCGCGGTCGCCATCACCATCTCGCGCGCCAGCGGCAAGGACATGGGCTTCACCTCACTCGTCGGCGTGCTTCTGCCGATGGCGCTCGCCGCCCTCATGGTGTCAGGCGAAGGCTTTCACGTGAACGCGCCCTGGTGGATCATCTTCAACGGCGCCGTCATCATGCCGATCTCGTTCTTCTGCCTCGCCGCCGGGCCGAAATACATTTCGGGGCCGGAAGTGGCGATGTTCTATCTGCTCGAAACCGTGCTGGCGCCGGTCTGGGTGTGGATGATCTTTGCCGAGACACCGACCCGCAACAGTCTGATCGGTGGCGCGATCCTTATCGTCACGCTGGTCGCCCATTCGCTCTGGCAACTGCATGACGGCCGTAGGCAGCGGGGTGACCTTGCGGTGCACCATCCGGTCTAACCTGTAATTGATGGGCCCAGCGCAAGTTGCGTTTCGGGATCAAGCGCTGGCCTTCTTCGCCACGCCGGGTTCCGGCAGGATTTCGATTTGCGGCGGCCCGCCTTCGATCTCGGCCGCCGAGTCGGCGGTCAACTCGTCGACCAGTTCCACCTCTCGCAGCCACTCGCGCCAGATGGCGACCAGCAGCGCCATCAGCACCGGGCCGATGAACAGGCCGAGGAACCCCATCGTCTTGACGCCGCCGATCAGACCGAAAAAGGTCGGCAGGAAGGGCAGCTTTATCGGCCCGCCGACGAGCTTCGGGCGCAGTGTCTTGTCGACGATGAACAGTTCGACCGCGCCCCACAGGAACAGCGCCAGACCGGCCATGGGCGAGCCGCTGGCGGCGAGATAGATCGAGACAAGGGTGAAGGACAAAGGCGCCCCGCCGGGGATGAGCGCCATGACGCCGGTCAGGGCGCCAAGCGTCACCGGCGACGGCACGCCGGCCAGCCAGTAGGCGATGCCCAGCACCAACCCCTCGCCTATGGCGATGACGGTCATGCCGGTCACAGTCGAGGAAATGGTCGCCGGGACGACGCGCGAAATCCGCTCCCATCGCGTCGGCAGGATGCGTTCTCCCAGGCGATCGACCTGACCGGCAAAATGCTCGCCGTCACGATAGGCGAAGAACAGGGCGATCATCATGAACAGCAGTGTCAGAAGCAACCCAAAGGCACTGCCGCCTGCGGCGAGCGCGCCGCGATAGATGCTGCCTATGTTTGCGCCGCTGATCAGCTGGATCAGTTCACCAATGCCGCCGGGATGACCAAAATTGGTGGTCCATTGCTCGTTCAGCCAGTCGCCTATGACAGGCATCGTCGCGATCCAGTGCGGCGTCACGGCACCATGCCGATTGGTCTCGATCGCCCAGCCGACCCACTCGCGCACCTCGTTGATGGCGTAGGTGCCGGCAAGCCCGATCGGTATCACCAGGAAGGCGAGGATGAACAGGATGGCCAGAGTGGCGGCGATGGTGCGGTTGCCACCGACGCCGGTCAGCAGCCGCTGGTAAAGCGGCCAGCTGGCGAAGGCGATGACGAGCGCGGCCAGCACCGGGAACAGGAAGCCATGGAAGAAATAGACGCCGGCGGCGACGATCAGCACCAGCAGCCAGCGGGCCGCCGACAGCGGCGGAATGACAGCCGACCGCAGCGGCGTCGACAGGCCGAACAGGCGCTGCTGCCGTTCCGGTTTCTGGATCCTGGATTCCTTCAAACGCCCGTCTCTCCCAAACACCTTTCCCCGTTATGCACTGATATAGTGCAGCAATCGTGACGATACTCCAAATGATTGGGGTGCCTTTCTTCCTTCTCCCCCTACGGGAGAAGGTGGATCGGCGCGATAGCGCCGAGACGGATGAGGGGGTTTCCAGCGGAGTGAGGCGTTGGCGTTCCCTGGAACACCCCTCATCTGACCTCGCTTCGCGAGGCCACCTTCCCCCACACAGGGGGAAGGAAGAGACGTTTAGCTACCCGAACTTGCCCGTCCTCGGAAAACCCTTCGGCACCATGCGGCCGGCCGACGCCCGGGCGCCGATCCATTCGGCGAGTTCCTCGCGCGACCTTGTGAAGGTGCGGTCGGCCGAATCCTGCCAGGACAGGCCCGTCTCCAAGGTGAACGGTTTGAGATCGAGCAGGCCGCCATCCTTGTATTTCTGCAGCCGCACGCCCTTGCCGCGGCCCATCTCGGGAATTTCCGAAAGCGCGAACACCAGCATTTTCCGGTTCTCGCCGACGATGGCGAGGTGATCGCCGGTGACCGGTACGCAACGCTTGGCCTCGTCCGGCGCCTTGACGTTCATCACCTGCTTGCCCTTGCGGGTGTTGGCGACAACTTCCTCCTCCGACACGATGAAGCCGTTGGCGTCATAGGAGGCCAGCAGCAGCTTGCGCTTCGGATCGTGGACGAAGGCGGTGACGATGTCCTGGTCGTTGTCCATGTCGACGATGATGCGGATCGGCTCGCCATGGCCGCGCCCGCCCGGCAGCCGGTCGGCGCCGATGGTGTAGAACTTGCCCCCTGTCGTGAAGACCAGCACCTTGTCGGTGGTCTGCGCATGGAAGGCGAGCTTGAGGCTGTCGCCCTCCTTGAAGGTCAGCGTCGAAAGGTCGGCCAGATGCCCCTTCATCGCCCGCAGCCAGCCCTTTTCCGAAACCACCACGGTGACCGGCTCGCGCTCGATCATGGCGTGGGCGATGTCGGTCAGGTCGTGCTCGGGGGCATCGGCGAACTGGGTGCGGCGCTTGCCGAGTTCGGTCTCCGGGCCGAACTTGTCTCGGATGTTGGTGACTTCCCACTTGATCGTCGACCATTGCTTGGCATCGGACGCCAGCAGCGCCTCGATCTGCTTCTTCTCCGCGCTCAGGCCGTCGAACTCCTTGCGGATCTCGAACTCTTCCAGCTTGCGCAAGGCGCGCAGGCGCATGTTGAGGATGGCTTCTGCCTGGGTATCGGTGAGCGACCAGCGGGCCATCATCACCTGCTTGGGCTCATCCTCCTCGCGGATGATCTTGATCACCTCGTCGATGTTCAGATAGGCGATCAGGTAGCCGGCGAGGATCTCCAGCCGTCTTTCGATCTCGCCCAGGCGATGTTTCGAGCGGCGGATCAGAACGTCGCGGCGATGGTCGAGCCATTCCTGCAGCACGCCCTTCAGCGACAGGACGTTGGGCACCTTGCCGCGCGACAGCACGTTCATGTTGAGCGGGAAACGGCTTTCAAGCTCAGTGAGCTTGAACAGCGATTCCATCAGGATGCCCGGGTCGACGGAACGGCTCTTGGGCACCAGCACGACGCGGATGTCTTCCGCACTTTCGTCCCTGATGTCCTCGAGCAACGGCAGTTTGCGCGCCATCAACAGCTCGGCGATCTTCTCGATCAACCGCGCCTTCTGCACCCCATAGGGGATTTCGGTGACGACGATGCTCCAGGTGCCCCTGCCCTGGTCCTCCTGGCTCCATTTCGAGCGGACACGGAAGCCGCCGCGGCCGGTCTCGTAGGCTTCGAGGATGGAAGCGCGGCTGTCGACGATGATACCGCCGGTCGGGAAATCCGGACCCTGGACGAAATCCATCAGCTTCGAGACCGGCGCATCGCGATGCTCGATCAGGTGCAATGCGGCGTTGCAAAGCTCGGCCGCGTTGTGCGGCGGGATCGATGTCGCCATGCCGACCGCGATGCCGGACGAGCCGTTGGCCAGCAGGTTCGGGAAGGCGCCGGGGAGCACCACGGGCTCCTCGTCTTCTTCATTGTAGGTCGGCCGATAGTCGACGGCATCCTCGGTGATGCCGGACAACAATTCGGTCGCCACATCGGTCATGCGCGCTTCGGTGTAGCGCATGGCGGCAGCGTTATCGCCGTCGATGTTGCCGAAATTACCCTGCCCGTCGACCAAGGGATAGCGCATGGAAAAATCCTGCGCCAACCGCACCAGCGCGTCGTAGATCGACTGGTCGCCATGAGGATGGAACTTGCCCATCACCTCGCCGACGATGCGGGCGCATTTGGCAAAACCCTGGTCGGGGTTGAGCCTGAGCAGCCGCATGGCGTGCATGATGCGGCGGTGGACCGGCTTCAGCCCGTCGCGAACGTCGGGCAGCGCCCGGTGCATGATGGTCGACAGCGCATAGGCGAGATAGCGCTCTTCCAGCGCCTTCTTCAGATCGACCGGTTCAATGTGATCACCACCGCCATTTTCAGGCGGCAAAAGCCTTTTTCCCATGGGCTGGGACTAGCTGAGCGGGTGATTCGCGGCAAGAGGCCGACAGACATACCCGCCGTTCTGCAACATGAAACCGCACGCCTGGGGATGTCGACCAACATCAGCCTGTTACATCAGGCCTCTATGGCGAAGCGTGATGATATCGGGCAACCGGCTCTTCATGACAAATTCACCGATTTGCGCCAAGACGGTGGGATCGAGTTTGCCTTTCACTGTGATTTTCGACCATGGTACCGGGATACGCCTTTTTCCCGTCCAGTTCGTCACGGAATGGTGATGGTGCAAAGAATTGAAAAACAATTTCAGGACACTCTCAGGGACCTTGCGATGACAATCAAACGCTCAACTCTCCAGAAACTGGCTTTTTCGACCTTCTTGCTCACGCTGCCGCTAAATGCGGCCCTTGCCCAGGATGCCGCGGTTGCCGACCGGCTGAAGGCGGCGCTGGCGGCACAGGGCGTCGACATCTCCTGGACCGGCGTGACCGGCGACAACACCAGCATGGTGCTGCAGGGCGTTGCCATCAAGCCGGCGGCGGAAAAGGAAGCCCTCACCATCGGCGACGTCAAGCTAGAGAACGTGACCGCGGCCAATGGCGGCTTCGATATCGGTACCGTCTCTACCTCGGCCTTCGAACACGCCAAGGACGGCGTCACCCTCAACCTCAGCCCCTTCGTCATCCATGACATGACGGTTCCGGCCGATGGCGCCACCGGCCCGCTGGGCTCGCTGATGATGTACAAGTCCGCCGAACTCTCCAACATGACGGTCAAGGTCGCCGACAAGACCGCCTTCTCGATGGACGGGCTTGCCGTCGAGATCACGCCGCCGGCTGACGGCAAGGCGATGGAATTCACCGCCAACACGGAAAAGTTCAACGCCGACCTGACACTGGTCGACGATCCCAAGTCCAAGGAAGTCATCAACGCGCTCGGCTACCAGAACATTTCGGGCAATCTCGAAATGGCCGGCACCTGGCAGCCCTCGGACGGCAAGATGGAACTGTCGAAATACGACATCTCCGTCGAGAATGCCGGCACGCTCGGCATGACCTTCGACCTCGGCGGCTACACGATCGACTTCATAAAGTCGCTGCAGGAAATGCAGAAGAAGATGGCCGCGCAGCCTCAAGGCGCCGACAATTCGGCACAAGGCATGGCCATGCTCGGCCTGTTGCAGCAGCTTTCGTTCAACAGCGCCTCGATCCGCTTCGACGACGATTCGCTGACCGGCAAGGTGCTGGAATATGTCGGCAAGCAGCAGGGCATGTCGGCCAAGGACGTCGCCAACCAGGCCAAGGCGATCGTGCCGTTCGGCATGGCGCAGCTCAACAATCCGGAACTGACGGCGCAGGTGACCGCGGCGGTCAGCAAATATCTCGACGATCCGAAGAGCCTCGAAATCTCGGCCGAGCCGCCGGCATCGGTGCCGTTCGCGCTGATCATGGCCGGCGCCATGTCCAACCCGCTCGACCTGCCGAAGACGCTCGGTGTCAGCGTCAAGGCCAACGAGGACTGATCTAAGCGGCCTCAGGATACAAAAATAGCCCGGCAGCGATGCCGGGCTATTTTTTTGAATTATCGATTCGAAAGAATCGGTTCTGGCTGGTTTTTAAAGTCTCGCCCGAAGCTGGCGATCAGGCGTCCTTCTTGGTCGGTGCGACACGCAGCGCCAACTCGCGAAGCTGCTGCGGGCTGGCTTCCGACGGCGCGTTCATCAACAGGTCGTAGGCCTGCTGGTTCATCGGGAACATGGTGATCTCGCGCAGGTTCTTGGCGCCAACCAGCAGCATGACGACGCGGTCGATGCCGAATGCCGCGCCGCCATGTGGCGGCGCACCATACTGGAAGGCACGATACAAGCCGCCGAAACGCTCCTCGACCGTCTGACGGTCTAGACCGACCATCTCGAAAGCCTTGACCATGGTTTCCGGCAGGTGGTTGCGGATGCCACCCGAGGCAATCTCGAATCCGTTGCACACCGCGTCGTACTGGAACGCCTTGATGCTGAGCGGCTCCTGGTTATTCAGGGCGTCAATGCCACCTTGCGGCATCGAGAACGGATTGTGAGCGAAATCGATCTTCTTCTCGTCCTCGTTCCATTCGAAGAACGGGAAGTCGACGATCCAGCACAGTTCGAATCGGTCGCGATCGACCAGGTTCAATTCCTCGCCCGCGCGGGTGCGCGCGGCACCGGCAAAAGAAACGAATTTCTTCGGATCGCCGGCGACAAAGAAAGCGGCATCGCCGTCGGCAAGGCCGAGCTGCTGACGGATCGCCTCTGTGCGCTCTTCGCCGATGTTCTTGGCGAGCGGACCGGCGCCTTCGAGCTTGTCGCCCTCCTTGCGCCAGAAAATGTAGCCAAGGCCCGGCTGGCCCTCGCCTTGCGCCCAGGAGTTCATGCGGTCGCAGAAGGCACGGCTTCCGCCGGTCTTGGCCGGAATGGCCCACACTTCGGCCTTCGGGTCGTTGGCCAGAATGTTGGCGAAGACCTTGAAGCCGGAATCGCGGAAATGGTCGGAGACGGCCTGCATCACGATCGGGTTACGCAGGTCCGGCTTGTCGGAGCCGTATTTGCGCATGGCTGCATCATAGGGGATGCGCGGCCAGTCCTTGGTGACGGGCTTGCGGTCGGCAAAAGCCTCGAAAACGGAGGTCATCACTGGTTCCATCGTCGACAGCACGTCGTCCTGTTCGACGAAGCTCATTTCGAGGTCGAGCTGATAGAACTCGCCGGGCAGACGATCCGCGCGCGGATCCTCGTCCCGGAAGCAGGGCGCGATCTGGAAATAGCGGTCGAAGCCCGACACCATGATCAGCTGCTTGTACTGCTGCGGCGCCTGCGGCAGCGCGTAGAACGTGCCGGGATGGATGCGCGACGGCACCAGGAAGTCGCGCGCGCCTTCTGGCGACGAAGCCGTCAGGATCGGCGTCGAGAATTCGGTGAAACCGACCTCGCCCATGCGTTTGCGCATCTCGGCAATGATCTTGGTGCGCGCCACGATGTTCTTGTGCAGCGTGTCGCGGCGCAGGTCGAGGAAGCGGTACTTCAGCCTGATGTCCTCGGGATAGTCCGGCTCGCCAAACACCGGCAGCGGCAATTCCTTGGCAGCCGACAGCACCTCGATCTCGCGTGCGAAAATCTCGATCTCGCCGGTCGGCAGGTTGGCGTTGACCGTCTCCGGCAGGCGCGCCTTGACCTCGCCGTCGACACGGATGACCCATTCGCCGCGCACGGTCTCTGCGACCTTGAAGGCCGGCGAATCGGGGTCGGCGACGATCTGGGTCAGGCCGTAGTGGTCGCGCAAGTCGATGAACAGCAGGCCGCCATGGTCGCGCACGCGATGCACCCAGCCCGACAGGCGAACGGAAGAGCCGACGTCGCTCTTTCTCAACTGGGCACAGGTATGGCTGCGGTAACGGTGCATTGTCATTGGTAAAGTCCGGGGTGCTGGGTGGCAGGCCAAAGCATCAAAGCCCGGCCCAAAATTTGCGCGAAAAGCGCATGGGAGGCCGGATTTGTCAAGGCAAGGAGACATCGGGCCGTATCCAGGTTCGACCGCCAGGGTTTAAGTCTTTGCCGGCCTTAACGCATTGCCGCCAGACGTGCTTCCTGAGACAACGCACTTATCAAGCGATCTGGAGACCCCACGTGCCAAAACGCACTCTCCCGCCGGGAATAGGCCCGCACAATGGCCGCGAGATGGAACTGATGCTTCAGGGTGACAAGCCAATGGCCTTGTTCTCGGCCGAACCGGGTATGGACGCCGAAGATATTGGCGACGCGGACTTTGAGCCGTCTGTAGAAACAGGTCGTATTCTGAGGTTCACCCACACTGATCCTAGAACCTTGGTGGAGGAGCGCCGCTACTGCCTGCCGACAGAAGAATGGCGCTGCAAGCTCAGCCTGTTGATCTCCAGAATGTGTCGCAGCGGAGAGGCCTTCGACGTCTTCACATCGAATGATCTGGCCAGGCTTGAAGGAACCCTTCTCGGTTACTCGAAGCAAGATATCGAAGTGTTCATCGCACATGCGGCGTCGTGGAAGTAGCTCGCCGCCTTCAAGCAAAGTGGATTTCGGCGCCCTGGCGTTCGAAATCGGCGAGGATCGCGGCCGGCGCGGTCTTTTCGACCACCAGATGGCGGATCGCTTCGGCGCCGGCGACGCGATAAGGCGCCGCGGTGGCCAGCTTGTCGTTGGTGACGGCGATGACGATGCCGGCGCTGTTCCTGGCCATGGCCCGCTTGACCTCGGCCTCGGCCGAATCGAATGCCGTCACACCGCGTGAGGCATCCAGGCCGCACGAGCCAAGGAAAAACAGGTCGGCGCCAAGCTGTGCAATGGCGGCCAGCGTGTCGGCGCCGACGCAGGTTCCGAGGTCGCGGACAAACCTGCCGCCAAGCACGGTCAGTTCGACCAGGGGATGGTCGGACAGCGCCGAGGCGACGCCGAGCGAATTGGTGGCGATGGTCAGTTCGAGGTCGCAGGGAATGGCCTTGGCGATGGCGGTGTTGGTGCTGCCGCCGTCGATGAACAGGGTCTGACCGCTGGAGAGCAACGCCATGGCCGTGCTCGCCAGCCGCGCCTTCTCCTCGACCGCATGGCCGCCGCGCAGACCGATGGGGGCCGCGGCAAAGGGCGCCGCCGCAACCGCGCCGCCATAGACCCGGCGACAGTGCCCGGCTTTCGCCAGTTCCCTGAGGTCACGGCGCACCGTGTCCTCCGAAACGCCGAAGCGGCTCGCCAGTTCGCCCGCCAGCACACTCCCCTCCGCCGCGAGGCGGTCACGGATAAGTTGGCGCCGTTGATCGGTCAGCATTGCCTGTTTCGCCTGATCTTATTTCTCTGTGCACGTTCTTGCATGTTCTGCACGTTTATGCAAGGAGTGGCCGACTGGGCTGTCGCACAAGCCAGCCTCCCTTCCTTTGAAAGCGCCGCCATGAGCTTTGGTCTCAACCTTGCCCCGCAACACCGCGTCTATGCCGGGTTCGCGATCTATTCCTTCGCGATGGGCAACATCTTTCCCCGGCTGCCCGACATCAAGCACGCCATGGGCATTGGGGACGGCACGCTCGGCCTCAGCCTGATCGGAACGCCGATCGGCACCTTGACGGCACTGACGCTCGCGACGCCGCTGCTCGAGCGCGTCGGCTTCCGCCGCGCGCTGCTCGTCCTGGTACCACTGCTGGCGCTTGCCTATGCCGTTGCGGTGCATGCGCCGGGGCCGCTCGCGCTTTTCCTCATGCTCTTTCCAGTCGGCCTGATGATCGGCAGCGTCGAGATCATGCTCAATGTCGAGGCCGACCGGACCGAATTCCTGGTCAAGCGTCGCATCATGAACCGCGCGCATTCGTTCTGGAGCATGGGCTTTTTCGGCGCCGGCCTGTTCGGCGGGGCTCTTGCGCATCTCGGCATATCGCCGCAACTGCATCTGGCGCTGATCGTGCCGATCGTCGCGATCTCGATGGCGCTGTTCCTCGGCGGCTATCAGCCGGCGCCGAGTCGCTTCGTCGGCACCGGCAAGAAGGCACCCATGCTGGCGCGGCCGACCCTGCCGATCCTTGTTCTCGTCGCGGTGACACTCTCGGCGATGCTGATGGAAGGCGCCAGCATCGACTGGTCGGCGATCTATATGCGCACCGTGTTTCGAGTCCGGCCCCTTCGTCGCCGGTTTCACCGTGGCGCTGTTCGCCTTTTCCCAGGCAACCACGCGCTTCTTCGCCGACAGTTTCGTCGACCGCTATTCGCCAAGCGGCGTGGCGCGGGTGCTGCTGGCAATGATGGCGACCGGCGTGCTGGTTGTCTTTTTCTCGCCCGCGCCGTTCTTCTCCATACTGGGCTTTGCGCTTCTGGGGATCGGTACCAGCGCCCTCTTCCCGCTGGCGATCTCGGCTGCCGCCCAACGGACGGATCGACCGGCTGCGATCAATGTCGCGGCACTGTCGCAGATCTCCTTCGTCGCCTTCCTGCTCGGCCCGCCGCTGCTCGGCTTCGTCTCGGACCATTGGGGCATCCGCTCGGCCTTTGGTATCGGCATTCCGTTCATTATCCTCAGCCTGCTGACCGCGGGATCGCTTGGCCGGCGGCCGGCCGCCGACAAACCGGCCGCTTCGGTGGATGAGCCGCTCGAACCGACGCGTGACAAGATACTTGCGCGGGCAGCAGAGGGGTGACTGAAGGTTTCCCTCGCCGCGGACGGGACGGCCGGCCAGGTAAGATCGCGTCGCGAAACTGAGGTCGGCAGTTGGACCATACGGACCTGCGTCCGCTCCAAACCAGGCAATATAGTGGGGGCGCTGCAGAACCGCGATTGATCCTGCAAGCGGCAATTGCCGCTGGCATTGGTGGGAGGGATAGTTCAAGAAGGGATCACCGATACGTGATCGCCTTTTTCATGTCCTCCATCCGCCCGCTGATCCCGCTTCTTCTCGCCGCAGGCATCCTGCTCGGCGGCAATGGGTTGCAGAGCACGCTGATTGCGCTGCGCGGCGCGCAGGAGGGATTTTCCGCTTCCGACATCGGCCTGATGGGCACGTTCTATTTCGCCGGCTTCCTGCTCGGCTGCCTGGCCATCACCCGCATCATGAAGGCGGTCGGCCATATCAGGGCGTTTTCGGCGCTGGCCGCGATTGCCTCGGTCGGCACTCTGCTTTTGGTGCTGGTGCTCGATCCAGTGATGTGGTGCGCGGTGCGCTTTGCCGGCGGCTTCTGTTTCGCCGGGCTGTTCACCATCGTCGAAAGCTGGCTGAATTCCGGCGTTACCAACAGGGATCGCGCCCGCGTGCTGGCGATCTACCGGATGGTCGATACCGGCTCGGTGACATCGGCCCAGTTCCTGATCCCGGTCTTCGGCGCCGGCGGCTTCACCATCTTCGCCATCATGTCGATCATGATCACACTGTCGCTGGTGCCGGTCTCGCTTGGCGACCGCTCCAACCCGACACCGCCGGAGGAGGTCAAGCTCGACCTGGCGCGCGTCTGGCGCATTTCGCCACTCGGCTGCTTCGGCTGTATCGCCGTCGGCGTCACCAACAGCGCATTTCGCACGCTGTCGCCGGTCTATGCCGAGCAGATCGGCATGTCGGTCGCCGATGTCGTCACCTTCGTCAGCGTCGGCATCTTCGGCGGCGCCATCATCCAGTATCCGCTCGGCTACCTCTCCGACCGATGGGACCGGCGCCGGGTGCTGTTGCTGACGACCTGCTGCGCGATGCTTTCAGCCCTGGCGCTGGTGTTCATCGCCGGCAGCAATCCGCTGCTCAACTTCATCATCATCTTCATCTTCGGCTGTTTCGCCATGCCGCTTTATTCGCTGTCGGCGGCGCATTCCAACGACCGAGCCGACACCGGCGAGTTCGTGCTGATCAATGCGGCGCTGATGCTGTTCTATTCCTTCGGCGCCATCGGCGGCCCTTTCGCCGCCTCCACAGTGATGCAGCATTTCGGGCCGAGCGCGCTGTTCGTGTTCAGCGCCACCGTCTATGCGATCTTCATCGCCGTCATCCTCTACCGCATGCAGGCACGCTCCGGCGTGCCCGTGGGCAAGCGCGGCCGCTTCATCGCGCTGCTGCGCACGTCGACCGTTTTCGCGCGGCTGGCTAAGCGCAATGGCGATTCCGATGGTCCGGGAAGCCGATGATGGCTGCGCCAAAGCTTGACGAAAGCCTTTCCGGCTGAAATCTAGGAAGACCTTACTCCTGCCAAAAGCGATTTGATGCACGTCATCACCACCCAGAAAGAACTCGAGACCGTTCTCGCCGCTTTCGAAAAGTCGGATTTCGTTACCGTCGACACCGAGTTCATCCGCGAAACGACCTTTTGGCCGATCCTGTGCCTGATCCAGATGGCGGCGCCTGGCGTCACCGCGCTGATCGACCCGCTGTCGCCCGACATCAATCTCGCCCCGTTCTTCCGGCTGATGGCCAACGAGGCCGTGGTCAAGGTCTTCCACGCAGCGCGCCAGGACATCGAAATCATCGTCCATCTCGGCGATCTCGTGCCGCACCCGGTGTTCGACACGCAGGTCGCGGCCATGGTCTGCGGCTTCGGCGACAGCGTTTCCTACGACCAGCTCGTGCAGCGCATCACCGGCGCGCGGCTCGACAAGTCGTCGCGCTTCACCGACTGGCGCCACCGGCCGCTGTCCGACAAGCAGCTCGACTACGCGCTCGCCGACGTCACCCATCTGATCGAGGTCTATCAGCATTTGAGCGCCGAACTGGCGCGGGAGAACCGCGCCCACTGGCTGAACGAAGAGATGGACGTCCTGACCTCGCGCGAGACCTACGATCCGCATCCGGAGGACGCCTGGAAGCGGTTGAAGATGCGGCTGCGCAAGCCGCAGGAACTTGCGATCGTGCAGGCCGTGGCGGCATGGCGCGAGCGCGAGGCGCGCGAGCGCGACGTGCCGCGCGGCCGCGTGCTCAAGGACGACGCGATCTACGAGGTGGCGCAGCAGGCGCCGCGCGACGGGGCAGCCCTCGCCAAGCTGCGCACAACGCCCAAGGGCTGGGAGCGCTCCTCGACGGCGACGGCCCTGCTTGGAGCGGTCAACACCGCGCTGGCCTTGCCCAAGGAGCAGATGCCGAAACTGCCGAAGAATTTCCAGCCGCCGGAAGGCTCGAGCGCCGCGGCCGAACTGTTGAAAGTGCTGCTCAGGATCGTCGCCGAGAAGCAGGGCGTGGCCTCGAAGGTGCTGGCCTCTAGCGACGACATCGACCGCATCGCCGCCGAGGGCGAGGACGCCGACGTGCCGGCGCTGCAGGGCTGGCGGCGCGCCGTCTTCGGCGAAGCGGCACTGAAGCTGGTGCGCGGCGAGATCGGCATAAAGTTCGACAAGCGTAAAATAGCGGTGTTCGACCTCTAGAGGCTTTCTAGCCGATGCGTTCGGATCAGGACGAGAACCGGCGATACGAGGCGATCGACGCATTGCGTGCGATCGCCGTGATGCTGGTGCTGATCTTTCACTATACGTCCCGCTTTCCCGCCGACTACATCGGGTTCGACCACCAGATGACGCTGCCATGGCAAGGGATAGTTGGCGTCTTTCTCTTTTTCATTATCAGTGGCTACTGCATCGCGATGACAGCCGAGCGGTCTGAAACCGTGTGGATGTTCTGGCTGCAGAGATTTACGCGGCTGGAGCCCGCGCTCATCGCCTGTATCGCGATCACGCTTATTGTGGTTGCTGCTCTGGGTCTTCCGGGCAGGGAGGTTTCAGCGCTCGACGGCCTGAAAAACACAAGCTGGGTAACCCTGTTTGTTCAAACGCCGCTTGTCGACGGCGCCTACTGGTCACTGCTTGCGGAAGCAAAATTCTACTTCGTGTTCGGCCTCATCTTCTACCTCTGGCCAAATCGCGTTCTCGTCCTTTTCACCAGCTTTACCGTTCTGGGCGCAATTGCATATTTTTCCGGGTTGTGGAGAGACCATCAGGCTCTGATTTTTCCCTTCAAGGGCATCGCCATGCCGTATTCTCTGTTCCCCTACAGCCTCTTCTTTTTGATGGGCATCGCGGCGAGGCGATCGACCCGAACCGTGCAGACGGTCGTGACAGCCGCATGCCTGATGGTTGTTGTCAAACTGTGGGGCGGTTCAGCATTCAGTGCCTGGGTCATCGCGCTTTCAATTGTTGGGGTCATCGGGGTCCAGCTGCGCGATATCAAGATCTGGCGAAGCGTGAGCTACATCGGCTTGATCAGCTATCCTCTGTATCTTCTGCACCAGAATGTCGGTGTCGCGATCATACGATGGCTGGCTCCATGGATCGGCTCCCCGTATCTTCGGATCGGCATAGCGTTCTGCACCGTGGTCGCCATTGCAGCATTCGTCGCGTGGACGGTCGAGCATAGATTTCGGCGGAGGATCGAAATCTATGCGTCGCGCTTGATGTCGAGGGCTGCAACCCCCGCGTGACCCTGCCTCAGACGAGGCCGAGCAGGTGCAGCGCGAACCAGATCCAGGCCAGCGCCAGCACCACCGCGCCAGCGAAGAAAGAACGGCTGCGCAGCCGCAGATTGTTGCTGGTCAGGTGAACCCAGGCATGAAAATAGCGCGTCAGGACGAAAATCCACGCCAGCGTCAAGGTCAGATAGTTGACGCCGTTGGTGACGTGCAGCGTAAGGCACAGCACATAGAAAAGCACCGGCAGTTCGAACTGGTTGCACAGATTGGCGGCAACGGTGACGCTGGACGCCGGCTCGGTCGAGCGGGCCTTGTACTGTCCGACCTTGGCCTCACCTGATTTGACTGCGCCATATCTGCGGCGCCCCAACACGCCGTAGACGATGTAGACCAGAGCCACATGCGCCAGAATGGGCCAGAAGATCGTGGTCTGGTTCATGACATTCCCCTGCCCTGTCCGGCATCATGCTTAGAGTGTTCCACCGTCTTCACGGAAAAGGCAAACCACTCTAACTCTTTGTTTTGACGCAATTCCCCAGGGAAAGCGCTACGCGCTTTTCCTGGAATTGCTCTAGCGTCTCTGACCCACCAGCCAGAAAGCGGCGATGACGACCACCGGGATGGCGAGAAGCGCGAATTTGGTGACGATCAGAGCCGAAGCGAAAGACAGCGAATCCGGATTGGCCGACAGGAAATCGGACAGAAGCCGCGCCACGGCGATGTTCTGGGCATAGTCGGCCAGCGTGTAGGGCAGCACCAGCACCAGCGCGAAGATCGACTGCACCTGCCCGGGAAGCTCGCGGAAGTTCTGCAGGCGCCGGCCAGTGGCCAGGACCAGGCTCACCAAGGTCAGCGACAGCAGCGCCGGGAACAACAGATCGAAGGTCAGATAGTGCCAGACCAGAATGATCTCGCCGCCGCGCCGGCCGAGCGCCGTCAGCCAGGCCATGCCTTCGTCGGGTGTGAAACCGAAATAGCGCATGTCGAGCGACGGCAGGCCGCCGCTCAACTGGCGGAAATAGAAGAACTCCATCACCGTCATGGCGATGAAAACCGCCGCCGACAGGAAACACAGTGCGGCCGCGTGGCGTGGCAGCCGCAGGACCGTCGCGGTCAGGCTCCGCCCGAGCCCGTATTGTTCAGGCTCCGCCGGGATAGTTCGGGCTTTCGCGGGTAATCGTGACGTCATGGGCGTGGCTTTCACGAAGTCCGGCGTTGGATATGCGCACAAAAGTGGCGCGCTCGCGGAAATCGGCAAGGTCGCGGCCACCGACATAACCCATAGCGGCTTTTAGGCCGCCCGCAAGCTGGTGCAGCACGCCAGACACAGGTCCTTTGTATGGAACCTGGCCTTCAATGCCTTCCGGCACCAGTTTGAGGGTATCGCGCACCTCGGCCTGGAAGTAGCGATCGGCCGAGCCGCGCGCCATGGCGCCGACCGAGCCCATGCCGCGATAGGCCTTGAAGGAGCGGCCCTGGTGCAGATAGACCTCGCCCGGGCTTTCGTCGGTGCCGGCCAGCAGCGAGCCGATCATGGCGGCGCTGGCGCCGGCGGCGAGCGCCTTGGCGAGATCGCCGGAATATTTGATGCCGCCATCGGCAATCACCGACACACCCGATTTGTGCGCCGTCTCGACCGCCGACATGATGGCCGAAAGCTGCGGCACGCCGACACCGGCAACGATGCGGGTGGTGCAGATGGAGCCCGGGCCGATGCCGACCTTGACGGCGTCGGCGCCAGCATCGATCAGCGCCTGCGTGCCTTCGGCGGTGGCGACGTTGCCGGCCAGGATGCGCACCGAGTTGGAGAGTTTTTTCGCCCGGGTGACAGCGTCGAGCACGCGCTGCGAGTGGCCGTGCGCGGTGTCGATGACCAGAAGGTCGACGCCGGCGTCGATCAGGCGCTCGGCGCGCTCAAAGCCATCGTCACCGACACTAGTGGCGGCCGCCGCGCGCAGGCGGCCCTGCGCATCCTTGGTGGCGTGCGGGTTGAGCTGCGACTTCTCGATGTCCTTGACGGTGATCAGGCCGACGCAATTGCCCTGCTTGTCGACGACGACAAGTTTTTCGATGCGGTGCTGGTGCAGAAGCCGTTTGGCTTCGTCCTGGTCGACATTCTCCTTGACCGTGATCAGGTTCTCACGGGTCATCAACTCATAGACCTTCTGCGCCGGGTCGGAGGCAAAGCGCACGTCGCGGTTGGTCAGGATGCCGACCAGCCGGCCGGTCTTGTGGCCGCCCGTGCCGCCATTCTCGACCACCGGAATGCCCGAGATCGAATAGGTGCGCATCAGCGACAGCGCATCGGCGAGCGTGGCGTCCGGACCGATGGTGACCGGATTGACCACCATGCCGGATTCGAATTTCTTCACCTGCCGTACCTGCTCGGCCTGTTCGGCCGGCGAGAAATTGCGGTGGATGACGCCGATGCCGCCGGCCTGGGCCATGGCGATGGCAAGGCGCGCCTCGGTGACGGTGTCCATCGCGGCGGAGAGGATCGGCACGTTGAGGTCGATGTCGCCTGCGATGCGGGTGCGGACATCGGTTTCGCCGGGCATGACCTCGGAGTGACCGGGCTGCAAAAGCACATCGTCAAAGGTCAGCGCCAGTGCGCCTGTGGACGTTTCGATGATTTTTGCCATGGCCAGCCCTTTAGAATGCGGAAAAAGCGCTGGACCGGAATGGACAGCGCCGACTCTCATCTTCCCTTTCAGGATTGGCGCTGGCTGGTAACACGTCGCGAAGCGGATGAAAAGCCGATCGTTGCATTGCACAACAGCGTCTTCGACCATTTGATTGCGCCACCCGTGGTTGCGGTCGCACAAAAGTGACAGCAATTTAACACGACATCGGTGTCCAGCCATGATAACCGCCCCCTGTATCGGTTCGCCCCCGGCCGAATAGAAAATTTGAAAACGGTCACGCTTGTGAATCGCACCATTCCGCTGATCCTGGCGGTCGCACTTTTCATGGAAAACATGGATTCGACCGTCATCGCGACATCGCTGCCGGCGATCGCCATCGATATCCATACCAGCCCGATCGCGCTCAAGCTGGCGCTGACGGCCTATCTTGTGTCGCTGGCGATCTTCATTCCAATCAGCGGCTGGATGGCCGACCGCTTCGGCGCCAAGAACATTTTTCGCGCCGCGATTGCGGTGTTTATCGTCGGCTCGGTCGCCTGCGCCTTGTCCGGTTCGCTGCCGGCCTTCGTGGTGTCGCGCTTCCTGCAAGGCATTGGCGGCGCCATGATGACGCCGGTCGGGCGCCTGGTGCTGGTGCGCGCCACGCCCAAGAGCGACCTGGTCGCCGCCATGTCGTGGCTGACCGTTCCCGCACTGGTCGGACCGCTGGTCGGTCCCCCGATCGGCGGCTTCATCACCACCTATTTCACCTGGCACTGGATCTTCCTGATCAATGTGCCGATCGGCCTGGTCGGCATCTGGCTGGCGACGCGCTTCCTGCCGGAAACCGAATCAATGGAGACGCCGCCGCTCGATTTCATCGGCTTCGTGCTGAGCGGGCTTGCGGCATCCGGCGTGGTCTTCGGCCTGTCCGTGGTCAGCCTGCCCTATCTGCCGCCGGCCACCGGCTTCATCACCGTGGGGGTCGGGCTGCTGTCGGGCGCGCTCTACCTCATGCATGCGCGGCGCGCCAAAAATCCGCTGCTGGCGCTCGAACTGTTCCGCAACCAGGTGTTCCGCTCATCGGTGCTTGGCGGCTCGCTGTTTCGCATCGGCATCGGAGCAGTGCCGTTCCTGCTGCCGCTGATGTTCCAGATCGGCTTCGGGCTGACGCCGTTCCAGTCTGGCATGATCACCTTCGTCTCGGCGATCGGCGCCATCGGCATGAAATTCGTCACCGCGCTGATTTTTCGCGTTGCCGGCTTCCGCCGCGTGCTGATCGTCGGCTCGCTGGTCGCCGCCGCATCGATCGCCATCTACGGCCTCTTCACCCCCGAAACGCCTTACGTGCTGATGCTGGCCATATTGCTGGTCGGCGGCTTCATCCGCTCGATGTTCTTCACCGGCGTCAACGCGCTCTCCTATGCCGAAGTGTCGGCCGAAGACACCAGCAAGGCAACACCGATCACGGCGGTGTTCCAGCAATTGTCGATCGCGCTCGGCGTGGCGCTGGCCGGCGGCATTCTGGAAGTCTCGACCTCGATCCATGGCGGACCGCTGACGCTGGGCGATTTCCACATCGCCTTCTTCATCGTGGCGGCGGTATCGGCGGCGGCGTCGCTGTCCTTCATGCGGCTGGCGCCCGACGCCGGCAATGCCGTCTCCGGCCATGGCCGGCTGACGACGCCCAAGCCGCTGGAACCCGTGAGATCGCCGGGGGAGTGAAGGCCGGCTCAGCGGTCAGCGTCCCCCGGCCCTTCGCTATGGCTCCGGGCGCTCGAGTCCTTCGGAACGTCCACTGGACGTTCCGATCCGCCTGACGGCGGACCGGACTCTCGCCCCTTAAAATCTTTGGCCAACAGATAAAGCTCGACCGATTCATCGCGCGAGGCCGGCGGCTTGACGTGGTGGACGGAGCGGAAATTCTTCTTGAGCATGGAGAGCAGTTCGTTCTCGGCGCCGCCCTGAAAAGTCTTGGCGAGGAAATGGCCGCCCGGTTTCAGGACGGACAGCGCGAAATCGGCCGCCACCTCGCACAGATGCATGGTGCGGATGTGGTCGGTGCGCTTATGGCCGGTGGTTGGCGCCGCCATGTCGGACAGCACGATATCCGGGTCCCCACCCAGCGCTTCGGCGAGCTTGCGCGGCGCATCCGGATCCAGGAAATCCATCAACAGCACCGGCGCGCCGGGCACGGCGTCCATCTCCAGATAGTCGATGCCGACGACATGCGGATTTTCCGCCGTCGATTTCGTGCGTGCGGCCGCGACCTGGCACCAGCCGCCGGGGGCGGCACCGAGGTCGATCACCTTCATGCCGGGCTTCAGCAGATGGTGCTTGTCGTCGATCTCGATCAGCTTGTAGGCCGCGCGCGAGCGATAGCCGTCGGCCTTCGAGCGCTGGACATAGGGATCGTTGATGTGGCGCTGCAGCCAACGTCGCGACGATTCCTTCAGGCCGCTCTTCTTCTTGATCCGCGTCTTCAGCACGCGAATGCTGGCCGATCCTGGATTTTCCGGTTTCTTGGTCATTGTCGGCCACGCCCATCGTTGCGCCAGACGCCGTCATCGGCCATCAGCTCGCTCAATATGCCTTCGCGCAGGCCACGGTCGGCGACGCGCAGCCGCTCCGAGGGCCAGACGGCGCGGATCGCTTCGAGGATAGCGCAGCCGGCCAGCACCAGATCGGCGCGGTCGGCGCCGATGCAAGGGTTGGCGCAGCGCTGCTGGAAATCCCAGCCGACCAGTCGTTCCACCATGCGGTCGACGCTGTCGCGGTCCATCCACAGCCCGTCGACCCGACGACGGTCGTAACGCTCGAGATCTAGGTGGACGCCGGCCAGCGTCGTCACCGTGCCGGACGTGCCGAGCAGATGGAAATTCGGGCTGGCCTTGAGGTGGCTCAGCCGGTCGCGACCGTCGAAGCTCGCCAACCGGCCGGCGACATCGTCGACCATGGCGTTGAAGATCTCGCGCGTGACGGTACGGCCACCAAAGCGCTCGGCCAGAGAGACGACGCCGACCGGCAGCGACGTCCACGAGACGATATGGTTGGCGAGCCGCGGCGAGCGGCGGCCGGTGAGATCGATCAGCGCGATCTCCGAAGAGCCGCCGCCGATGTCGAACAGGACGACGCCCTGCGTGTCGCGCTCGACCAGCGAGCCGCAGCCGGACACCGCCAGCCGCGCCTCGGTCTGGCGGTCGATGATCTCGAGCTTCAGGCCGGCCTCGCGCTCGACGCGTTCGAGGAATTCGACGCCGTTCTCCGCGGAGCGGCAGGCTTCCGTGGCGATCAGCCTGGCCTTCCTGATCTTGCGGCTGCGCAATTTATCACCGCAGATCTTCAACGCCTCGACGGCGCGATCCATCGCCGGCTGGCCGAGCCGGCCATTGGCGGTGAGCCCCTCGCCCAGCCTGACGATGCGCGAGAAGGCGTCGATGACGCGGAACTGGCCATGCCGTGTGGGAACGGCGACCAGCAGCCGGCAATTGTTGGTGCCGAGGTCGAGGGCCGCAAAGACCGGCAGCTCATGCACCGGCGGCCGGCGCGTGCCCTGTTCGGGGCGCGGCGCTTGAGCGACGGGGGAGATTGCCGGCGCCGTCGGCTGCTTCGCTTCCAAAGCCGGGGCGGCCTGGCCTGGCACCGGCGATCGATTGCCCTGCGTTTCGTCGCGCGCAAAAACCTTGCGGCCGCGCCTTCGCTTGCGCCGCTTCTTGGGCTTGCCCTTCTGGTGATGGGGCGCGTCGCCCGCCTGCCCAGCGGCGGAGCGCGGCTCCGTCGGGCGGCGTTGCTGCCAGCCGGCAGTCCCCGAGCCCGATGGCCCTGGGGAAGCGCTGGACGCGCCCACCTCCGACGCGCCTGCGCCGGTGTCGCGGTCTTCCACTGTCGTTCCTTCCGGCGCCGCGCGAACCGGTGAAGGACGCAGCAGGCGCTTTGGCATGTTTCAAGTTGCCGCCAGACTAACAGTGCCGTGGCCGATCACCAAGAGCGCATGCCGAATTTTGCCGGCTGGGCGAGACGGCCCTTTTGCGCCACCGCGTAATGTACCCGCAAGGCTGGATTGGTAGCGCGGATTCCGGCGAAGACAACGCTGGCCGCAGCCGATGCCTTGTCGCCTGCCGTTTGGGCTGCTTTCGCTGCGGGCAGATCTTGCCGGCGGCCGGCGCGACATGTGTTCGCGGTTGAATAGCCGGCTTCAATGAGGCATTTCTGAAATGAATGGAAGTCACCGGGCCGCCGGGCTCCCACCATCAAGCGAAAAGGAAGCGGGCACGCAGCGCATGGCAGTCAGGCAATGAAGTGGAAACGCTATTTCTGGCCGGTCGTCGGCATCGCCGCGGTGATCTTCTCGCTGCTGCTGCTCTGGCATGAACTGCGCGGCATTTCGCTCGACGATGTCTGGGATGGGCTCGCCGCCATCCCAACCCGCGGCTGGGTGCTGGCGGCGCTGAGTTCCGTCATCGCCTATGCCGCGCTCGCCGGCTACGACCACATCGCGCTGCTGCATATCGGCAAGCGTGTGTCGTGGCTGTTCGTGACGCTGTGCTCCTTCACCACCTATGCGCTGTCGCACAATATCGGCGGATCGGTCTTTTCCGGCGCCGTCATCCGCTACCGTGCCTATGGCACAAGGGGCCTGACCGGCCAAGATGTCGGCGTGCTGGTGGCGATCTGCTGGATCACCTTCGTGCTGTCGACGATTCTCGCCTCCGGCCTCGTGCTGGTGTTCGAGCCTCAGATCATCGATCGGTTCTCGGGCGTCGCCCATCATGGCCTGTCGGAAGCGGCGGGCATCGCGATGCTGCTCCTCGTCGCCGCCTATATCTTCGGCAGCTGGCTGCATCTGCGCCCGCTGAAGATCGCCAGCTTCCAACTGCACTATCCGGCACTGCCGATCGTCGCCAGGCAATTGCTGATCGGCCCGATCGAACTGATTGCCGCCGCGGCGATCATCTTCTTCGCCCTGCCCGAGGTGCACAATCCCGGCTATTTCGTCGTGCTTGGCGTCTTCCTCGTCTCCTTCTCGATCGCCCAGATCTCGCACGCGCCGGGCGGACTCGGCGTGTTCGAGGTGGTCTTCCTCACCGGCCTTTCCGACATGGAGCCGGTCGGCGTGCTGGCGGCGCTGCTGGTGTTCCGGCTGTTTTACCTGATCATCCCGCTGATTCTGGGCCTGGGCGTGGTGCTGTTCTTCGAGCGTTCGCAGTTCAGCCGGACAGAGAGCTGAGGCGCGGATGGGATTTTGTGCCCGCCCGCGCACCTGAACCCCGGCGTCTGAAACCAGCTGTCAAAACGGAGCGATTGATCCACACAGCAGGCTTGACTATTTTCCGCTGGCGGCTACAAGGCAGCGCTCAAGCGGCTCAGCCGTTCGGCCCGCGCGGTCCATGACCGCGCTTGCTGGGGAATAGGTTAACGGTAGACCCACGGACTCTGACTCCGTTAGTCCTGGTTCGAATCCAGGTTCCCCAGCCACTCTTTATTCATAATTTGAATCAGCAGCTTACACAGAACTTTGTGTCCTGATGCAGGCCATTCCAGGTCACCCGTTCAGGTGGTGAGCGCGGCTGTGGTCGACCTTCGCAGATATAAAAGCAATTGCTAATATAATGGAAAGGTGCCAGCATTGGACTCCGCGTCGCGTATGGGAGGATGCCATGGCCGATGGTGGAATGAATGTCACCAAGTTTGAATCCAAATCTCACGACAACCCGGATGAGGTTCGCTCGCCCGCCAAGACACGCGTCGAGGTGGTGCGGCTTCCAGGCTTTACGCTCGGGCGGCTCAATATGGAGCCGGGATGGAAATGGTCCGAATGCGTGAAGCCGGTCGTCAAGACGGATAGCTGTCAGGTATCGCATGTCGGCTACGTCGTGTCCGGAACCATCACCATCAAGATGAATGACGGGACTCAGAAGACGTTCACGAAGGGTACGTCCTATACCATCCCGCCCGGCCACGACGCCTGGGTGGAAGGCAACGAACGCTTCGTCTGCATCGAAGTCATGAGCGCCGAGCAATACGCCAAGCCGGCGTAGGGCAGGCTGCAAACCTGCTGGCTAAAAGGCTCGCGTCGGGCCGCGAGACTGTTGGCGCGGCATGAATATGTAGCGAACAACCGCCGCGCCCATCAGCGCGGTGACATTGTCGTGGTTGCGCGCCGGTCGCCTCATCCCTTCCACATTGTCGATCGAAGAACAGCCTGCATATGCTCCGGGAGGTCGAGTTCGCCGTGCGCCTCTATCTCCAGAAGATATCGGGCCTTGGCCAGGCGATCGCCTTCCTCGACCGCGGCATGGCCGCAGATGGCGAGCAGCGCCCTCTCCTCCTCCCGGCTGGCTCCGCCGGAGTCGCCGCCTAAATCGTGCAGCGCCTTGCCGAACGCCGCATATGCAATCCTGTGCGCCTCAATCAGCTCTCGCAATCTATCTGACGGTTCCTGGTCTCGGCCCGGCGACCCTGTGGCGCGTGCGGTTGCCGCAACCGTCGAGGCGACGGCTGCGCTGCCGGAGTGGAAAAGCAAGGCGCGGCGGTTGATCCTGGACGTGGCGAACTCTCCCATTGCTTCGATGGCTATCAGATCGATGACATGACAGACCGTAACACGACGGCTTGCACATTCTTGTCAGGATGGAAGGCCTCAAGGCAGCCGACAGCAAGCGCGGGCTGGCTGATGCCGCCGCACCTGAAACAAGCTTCCCGTCCGAGAACACGCACGGCGCGTCACTTTGGGCGGCTTGAGGCAGGTGAGATTTCCGGAGTGAAAAAGATTGATGGTGGCAGGTGCGTTCCAATGGCTAAGTTGCGTAGAAGTTTCCAGCACGAGGCCGGATAATGGTCACTGACACCGAGTTCATTCACGAAAGCATCCGCCAAGGCTGCGTGACGCTTGCCGATGGTGAATTCCTCATCGACAGGCTGGTGAAGTATGTCGGCAACGGAAGGATCCGTTGGCATGTCGAGTTTCGTGGGCATCGCGTCGAGTTCACGACCGGCCAGATCAAGAAGCAGCCGACCTTCCGCAGGAAGATGCTCGAACAGGCCGGTGTGCTGCCGCCGCAGCGCGCGGGTTTCGATTATAGGCGATGGGCACTCGATCTGAGAAAGAATGCCGTCGAACTGCCTTGGCGGGACAGACCGGTCGATGCCGGTTTCTCGATCGACAGCCTTGTCAGTCTTGGAGGCGACCGCTGGACGGTCGACTATCAAGGCAAGGTCATCAAGTTCACGACGACCAAACTGCGCAGGCAAACCAGTTTCCGCAAACGCATGCTGGCCAAGGCCAAGGTGCTGCCACCCCAACTGGATCCGGTCGCCTATCGGAAGTGGATGGACTGGCTGATTCAAAACGCCACGGAGGCCGCACCGCAGGCCAGCGATGCTTCAATGAGCGAGAAAAGCTGGCTCGACGACCTGCCGGAGCTGGCCGGCTGGCAAAGCGAGGCGCCGCGCGAAGAGACCAACTAAGGGCGGCGCGCCACCGACAATCCCTTCACCCAAACCGCGCCTGCAGCAAGGTTGACGCGCGTTGGTGGTATGACCATAACACCAGCACGGTCTGATGGCGGGACGGTGACGCATTGGTCTGCAAAACCGACGTAATGGGTTCAATTCCCATTCAGACTTTTCAAAGCCGCCCACGCCACGCACAAGCAGGGTGGCTTTCTTGTCAGAGACGCCAGCCTACCCTCTTAAACAGCGGCGGTGCCACCATGGCGCTTGCAACGCTTGGAGGCACACATTGATGGCGAGGGAATCCAGCCGCGGCCGGCTCGCCGTGGCAACGCGGCTACTCCGCGAACCCGAAGATCGGGGCGACAATCGTTTGGAAACAGGCCAAATGGCCCTCCAAAACGCCTTTTTGTTGCGCTGTAGCAACATGCTTTGGGGAAAGCGTGCGCTTCAACCATGCAATTGCGTTCCGTAAGGGAATTCCTGTGATACTGATACATAGAGCTCGGGTCAGGCATAGCTCCAGGCGGGGACAGACTATGAAATACATTTTGGCAGCAGCATTTTTTGGCGCCACCCTTTCCTCGGCCATGGCGGCCGATGTTGTGAATGAACTTCCGGTCGCTTCCACGTATGATTGGACAGGCGCCTATATCGGCGGCCAGATCGGTTACGCTTGGGGCAAGGACCATATCCAGGACGAGAACATCGCCAGCGGCGATTCAGATTATTCGGATAGCTTCAGGCTCCGTGGGGTCACCGGCGGTATTTTTGCCGGCTATAACATGCAATGGGGCAATATCGTCGGCGGCGTCGAAGGCGATATCGAGGCCTCCGGAATTGTCGGCCACAACCCGGACTGGCCGTTCGGAAGTGACGACAATACCCATATCGACGCCCAGGGCTCATTGCGCGGGCGCCTGGGTTATGCCTTTGACAACTGGATGCCCTATGTCACCGGCGGTTTGGCGCTGGGAGACATTCACACGAAGTTCGAAGACGGGCCGGCAACGGATTCCAAGTCGACAATCAAGGCCGGCTGGACGGTCGGCGCGGGCCTCGCTTACGCTTTCAACAAAAACTGGGTCGGCCAGGCCGAATATCGCTATACAGATTTCGGCAAGGTCACGACTGCAACCGATAACACTGACTCGGGTTGGGAAGAGCACGAACACCTCAAGACCAACGAGGTCCGAATCGGGATCGCCTATAAATTCTGATTTGCAGACCCTGTCTCAGGTCGCCCGCACAGCAGTTCCAAATATCGGTGCGTGTGATGCGGATATGCGGGGGAAAATAGCCAAACCGCAAGCTAGTCCAGATCGTGCCGAAGGTCAGAAAGCTTTGGGCACACCGACTGCGCTTGTCTGACAAAGACAATGAGTCAGACGAGCCGGGAAATGGACCACTTCAACCTCGGCACCTATCGCCGCCCGATCTCCACCCGCTCCACTGAGACCCAGCGCTGGTTCGATATCGCGCTCAACTGGTGTTACGGCTTCAACCACGAGGAAGGCATCAAGTGTTTTGAGAAGGCGTTGCAGACCGATCCCGGCTGCGCGATGGTGCATTGGGGCATCGCCTATGCCGCCGGGCCTTTCTACAATCTGACCTGGAAGGAACATGGCGAGGCCGAGGCCAACAGCGCGACCAGGCGCTGCTTCCAGCATGTCCAGCTGGCGCGCGCCCATGCGGCTGGCGCCAGCGAGATCGAACGGCGATTGATCGAGGCGCTGGCCTCTCGCTTTCAGAAGCCGCACAAGGTGAGACCACAGGATTTCGAACCGTGGGATGATGCCTATGCCGCCGCGATGCGGCGGGTTTACCACGATTTTCCCGACGATCATGATGTGATGGCGCTGCTGGTCGAGGCGCTGATGATGCGCACGGTGCGGCGGCTGTGGAACCTCAAGACGGGGGAACCGGCACCGAATTCGGACGTGCTGGAAGCCCTGGAGGTTTGCGAGCGGTCGATCCGGCTTGCCGACGAGGCAGGTGCCTCACAACACCCGGCGATCCTGCACCTGCACATCCATCTCCTGGAAATGTCGACCATGCCGGAACGCGGCTTGCGCTCGGCCGACCGGCTCGGCGAAATGTGCCCGGATGCCGGGCACATGAACCATATGCCTGGGCATATCTACGTGCTGTGCGGCGACTATGAGAAGGCGAGGATCGCCAGCGAAAAGGCGGTCCGCGCCAACGACCTCTATCTCGCCTATGCCGATGAGCCGACCTATTATCTGCTCGGCTGCTGTCACGATCTGCATCTGATGATGTTCACATGCATGTTCCTTGCCCAGTATCGGCCAGCGCTGTGGGCCGCCGACAAGGTGCGCAGCCTAGTGACGCGAGACGTGGTCGGCATCCAAGACCGCCCAAAACTCACCCAGACCGTGGAAGGCTATCATGCGATGAAATCGCATGTGCAGGTGCGCTTCGGCCGCTGGCAGGAGATCATCGACGAACCGGCGGTCGAAGAGCCCGGCCTGTATGTGCTGACGGCGGCCATGCAGCACTATGCCAAGGGTGTCGCGCATGCGACGCTGAGGCAATTCACGGAAGCCGAGCGCGAGCGCGACCGGTTCCACCGGCATATGGAGACCATTCCGACCGAACGGCGTTTCCTCAGCAACCCGACCCGCGCCTCGCTCGCTGTCGGTGCCGCCTTGCTCGACGGCGAGCTTGCCTACCATCAGGGCCGGCACGAGGAGGCCTATGGCCATTTGCGCCAGGCAGTCGAGCTGGATGACAACCTCTCCTACACCGAGCCATGGGCGTGGATGCACCCGCCCCGCCATGCGCTGGCGGCACTGCTTCTCGACCAGGGCCACATGCAAGAGGCCGAGCAGGTCTATCGCGACGATCTCGGCCTCACCGGCAAGGTGCAGCGCTGCGCCCAGCACCCGGACAATGTCTGGGCGCTGCACGGGCTGGTGGAATGTTTGCGGCGGCGTGGCGAGAGCGAGGAGTTGCTGGCCCTGCAGGCAAGACTCGCCACGGCGCTGGTCAAGGCGGATGTGTGCGTATTCCGACGAAGCCGGCCATCGATTCCGATTTGAAGCCGGCCAGTCATTCCGATTTCATTCCGGCCGGTGTTCCGATTTGAAGCCGGCCATTTTTCGGACTGATCCTGGGTCTCGTTGATGTTTGGATTGGGTTTCGTTTCAGGTCAAGCGTGCGCTGTTTCGGACGCTCTCGGCGAGCGCTGTTTTCGCATGCTTTCACCGGTGAGATCGATGCGATAGGCGTTGTGAACGAGGCGGTCCAGGATGGCATCGGCCAGGGTTGGGTTTGCAATGATCTCGTACCAGCGATCCAGGGGCAGCTGACTGGTGACGATTGTCGATCGGCGTTCGTAGCGGTCTTCAATGATCTCAAGCACATCACGCCGCTGGTCATCATTGAGTTTTTCCGGTCCCCAGTCATCGAGAATGAGAAGGTCGGTTTTGGCGAGTTGCTTGAGGATCCGGCCATAACGTCCGTCGCCTCTCGCGAGGGCAAGCGTTGCAAACAGCCGGGGAACGCGGTGATAGGCGACGGAGAAATCCTCTCGGCAAGCTTTGTGGCCAAGCGCACAGGCCAGCCAGCTCTTGCCGACGCCGGCCGGCCCGGTGATGAGAAGACTGTGATGCTTTCTGATCCAGTCGCAGCCGGCGAGCGCCATGAACAGATTGCGATCAAGACCGCGTGCGGCACGAAAGTCGGCATTCTCGATCTGTGCGTCATGGCGAAGTTTTGCAGCTCTGGCGCGGGCTTCGAAACGCTTCTGGCGGCGCATGGTAGCCTCGCGCTCGAGCAGCATGGCAAGCCATTCGCCATGCTCGAGGCCGCGTGCTTCGGATTGTGCGTCGAGTTCCTGGAAGGCAGTGGCCATGCCATGAAGGCCGAGTTCGCGCAGCATGTTGATGGTCGGATGGATGAGCATTGGTATGTCTCCTCAATGGAAGTAATCAGGGCCACGCAGATTGGCGTGATCGACGATGGCGGTCGGTTCGGTGGAATGCCTTGCGGCCTTGTGATTGGCGATGAGCGAGGCGATGCTCTTGCAGTTCAGCCCACCGATCTCGACAGCGCGGGCTGAGACGGCTTCGGCGCGATCGCGTGTGACATCGCGAAACAGGCGAAGGACACCCAGGCATGTTCGAAAGCCTTGTTCAGGATGTGGGCGGCTGGCGAGGATTGCGACAACCAAGCCTTCCGTCTCGGGCCCGACGGATGCGGCCCAGCGACGGAAACGATCCGGCGTCCACTCGGCATATCGCCGGTGGGAGCTGGGCATATGATCCGGATCCGTCCCATGACGAGGGCCGCCATAGCGGCGCTGATGGACGGCAATGCGCTTGCCGCGGTGGAAGATCTCGATGGTGCGTGCCGTTGCCCTCAGATCGACTTGCTGACGAATGAGGTTGTGCGGTACGGAATAGAAGAAGGTCTTGAACTCGACGTGGTAATCCGTCGAGACGCGGGCCAAACGCCACTCGGCGAATTCGTAGTCTTCGCTCGGAAGGCTTGCCAGCGCAGCACGCTCGACGCTCTCAAACAGTTGCCGGCGACTGACGCCCAGCCGACGCATGACGTGATCATTGATGCGATTGAGTGCCTGGCGAATTGCGGCATTGGCCTCGGCCAGCGAGAAGAAGGTCTGGTTGCGCAGCCGCCCCAGAATGCATGACTGGGCGAAACGCACGCCGTTCTCGACTTTCGATTTGTCCTTCGGCCGTCGCGGCCGTGCCGGAAGAACGCCGACGCCATAATGGGATGCCATCATGCCGTAGCTGCGATTGATCTCGGGATCGTAGAAGCTGGCGCGGCTGACGCCCGACTTCAGATTGTCGGGGACGATCAGGCGGGGAACGCCATCAAAGAAACGAAACATCCTGACGTGTGAACCAATCCAATCCGGCAGTGTCTGGGTCCAGGTCGCTTCGGCATAGGTCAAGCTGGACGCACCCAGCACTGCCACGAAGATCTCCGCCTCACGGATCTCGCCGGTGTCTCGATCAACGATCGGGATCTTCTTGCCGGAATAGTCGACGAAGACCTTGTCGCCGGCGGCGTGTTCCTGGCGCATCGTCGGCGAAAGCCGCTGTTCGAAGCTGCGAAAGAGCTCGCAGAACCGGCTGTAGCCATATCCGTCGGGATGACTTCCTCGATACTCCTCCCACAAGATGAGGAGCGTGACGCCCGGCTTCTTGAGCTCGACGGCAAGATGGGCCCAGTTCGGCTCTGTGCGCCGCCGCGTGCCCTGCTTGACGCCATTGCGAGCGAAGAGTTTGTTCTCAAGCGCGTCATCGGTCAGCTCGCCTGGCAGGGGCCAGCTCAACCCGATTGCCGCTGCGCGCCGCAGATTATCCTGCACCGTACTGCGTGCTATTCCCAGCACGACCGCAATCTCGCGGGAGCTGGTCCCGCTTCCGGCAAGCCGAAGCATTTGTCTCAACTGTCTCATGGTCAGCCTTCTCTTTGCCGGCATCAAAATGTCCTCGTTCATCGCGAGGTAATTGATGCCAAAGTTGCTGACCCAGGAGGTAATCTTCAGTGCCGAAAACCGGCCGGTCTTTGGTTGGAATGGTGGCCGGCTTCATACCGGAATGGTGGCCGGTGTTTGATCGGAATGGCGGCCGGCTTCACGTCGGAATCCGCAGATGTGGCGATCAGCTCGTCATGCCTGTGCCGAACGAGCGTGCAGCGCGGCTGCTGTCACTGAGATTCCGATCTGACGATGTTCCTATGCGAAGCCAACCTTCAGGAGATGGAAGCCCGAGCCGCCACCGCACAGACCGAGCCTTGGATCACGATCTTATGGCCGCGGCGCGGCGGCATCAGCCGATCAGGCCAGGCTGAATGAACGGCTTTCCTCAATTAGCGCAGAGCAGTCGATCTCATCATGAAATTGGGCGTATGCATCAGGTGCAAGCCAGGAAGCGTAGGACCGAAGCCGCTTGAGCCTGGCCGTTTTCTCGAGCCGCGCCAGCCGCTCATCTTCGGCTGGTTGGGTGCGAGCCGGCCTCTTGTTCCTCTCGGCAGGATCATACATATCGACTATCCTCGGTCGGAGCCTATGAAGAGGCCGCTCAATGAGGGAGTTGGCCCACTCACCGGAATATGGACCTGTTGCTCCGGCGGTCCGCTCTCCAATTGGGCTGGATGCCACCACAAGCGCGGATGAAAGTCGCCATCCATTTTGATGAAGCTGCCGCAATTGGCCGGGCTCGGCAGAGCCATCCTCAAGCGTGATCACCCCCGCCCCAGTTCGTCAGGCATGTGTCGGACGAGCGCGCAAACCATTCCGTCGTTGAAGTGGGCTGTCGCCCTCATGTGAATGGCGCCGTCCGCTACGAGAATATCTGCGCCAGTTCGTCGATGCTGCGCCTTCCTTGACCTGGCGCAGTTCGACATAACTGACCGCGGCGGCGATCGACAGCACCATGGAGATCACGGTCTGCACCAGCGCGGCGCCCAGCTGCGCCAGAATCCCGCCAAACAGGACGAAAACCAGCAATATCCCCCACTGGATGACCATCGCGATGATCATCAATATGAGAAACAGGCCAAACAGCGACCAGCGGTTTCCCTTGGTCAGGGCACGGCTGCGTGACATCGAGCCGAAAACGCCACGCCGCTCCTGGATCAGGACCGGCACCGACATCGACCATCCGAGCCACAAGATGATGCCGGGCACGATCAGGGCCAGCATGGCAAGGACCGAGCCAAAGGCGACGAGGAAGCCAATCGCCAGCGTCGGCAGCAGGAAGCGGATCGCAATCTGAATACAGTCGCCGAAGGAGGGCCGCCTGCCGTTCAGGTCCTCGATCGTCGCCCGGACCAGTGACGACTGAAGCAGCATGGTGAAAACGAAGGAAACCAGCCCGGCGACGAGGCTGAGATAGGAATTGCGGAACATCGCATGGGGATCCGCCATCGCACCCGGATCACCACGCAACATCGCGTCGACCTGCGGCTGGCTCCACAACCGGACAAGCAGCGTCGGCACGCCGGCGAACAGCGCGGCAAGGCCAAGGCAAAGCCCGATGTTGCGGCCTAAGACGGCAAAGGTGTTGTTGAACACCCTGCCGATCTCGAACCGGCCGGGTTGTCCCAATGTCGCAGTGGTCATGATATTCCCCCGAGCCGCCGCAACATCCAAACAACCAACCTCGAAAGTAAATCTGCCAAGATTAAAAGGCTTCGTCCAGTGGACTTGCAATTGTCCAGGCGTATTGCCAGTGTCGACACCGAACCGCAGGTGCAGAGGGGCGAGCGGGTGACAGTCGCACAGCCGCAGGACGCCGAATGGCTGGCAAAGATACACAAGCAGTTGCTTGCGGACGATTCCATCCAGTTTGACTTGCCGACACTGGTGCAGCCCGAGCCGCCGGAATGGCTGCGGCCTTTTCTGGAGGCATTGGCGAAGATCGGCCCTTACATGATCTACCTGTTCTGGGGCGCGGTGATCGTCGGCGTCGCGGTCATCGCGCTTCTCGTTGCCCTCGAAGCCAAGGGCGTGGCATGGCGCCTGCCGTGGCGGCGCGCCCGTAAGGAGGCAGAGGCGGAGGAGGCGTGGCGCCCGAATGCGAGTGCCGCGCAGATCCTGCTGTCCGAGGCCGACGCACTCGCCGCGCGCGGCGAGTATGACGAGGCGGTGCATCTTCTGCTTCGCCGCAGCGTCGCCGACATTGCCGGGCGGCTGCCCGACTTTCTGCGCCCGTCGCTCACTTCACGCGACATCGCCAGCGCCACATCGTTGCCGGCGCGGGCACGCAGCGCCTTCAGTGAGATCGCGCGCATTGTCGAGGCAGCGCTGTTTGCCCGCCGGCCGGTCGGAGCGGAAGGCTGGCAGCAGGCGCGTGGCGCCTATGAACGCTTCGTCTTCAGGGATGCCTGGACATGAGCGCGCCAGCGGTCGACGCCGCGCAGGAACCGTTCAGCCGCAAAACCCTGTTCTGGGGCATCTTTGCCAGCTTGCTGGCCGCGGCGGGGTTCTTCCTGCTGTCGACCTACGCGCCGGACTTTCGCCAGCCAGAAGGCGGCGGCACGCCGCTCTCCAAGGGCGGCTCCGGCTATGCCGGGCTCGTCGAATGGCTGAAACTCGCCAATGGACAGGCGCCACTCATGGCGCGCAGCGAGGAATCGCTCGGCTCCGGCCTGGCGTCCGAATTCCTGCTGATCGTCACCATCGCGCCAAACAGCGACCCGGCCGCGCTGGCAAGGATCATCAAGCTTCGCTCGGGCAAGGCCACGCTGTTCGTGTTGCCCAAATGGATCATCTTGCCGCTGCAAGACCATGAAGGCTGGGAGATGAAGCTCGAACGGCTGCCCGATACGGTCGTCAACGACTGGCTCGGGCGCATCGCCAAGGCCAAGCTCGGCGAAGGCAAGAGTTCGGTCGGGCAGATCGACGTCGCAGGCCGCATGGTCACCGCGCCGGAAGACCTGCAATGGGTGGCGGATGACCACCCCTTGATCGCGGCGGGCAACGGCAAGGCCATTCTCACCTCGCTCGACGACGAGCCGTTCTACATCCTGACCGACCCCGATCTGATCAACAACGCGGCGCTGAAGGATCCGCAAAAGGCGGCGGCGGCACTGGACATGATCGCCATGCTGGAGCCCGGAAAGGGCGCCGTGATGTTCGACCTGACGCTGCATGGCGTCGGGCAGAAATACGATCTCGCCAAGCTTTTGGTCGAGCCACCCTTCCTGGCGCTGACGCTGTCGGTGCTGGCGGCGGCCGCCCTTGCCTTCCTGCATGGGCTCGGCAGGTTCGGACCGCCGCGCTCCGAGGCCCGGGCGATTGCCTTCGGCAAGCGGGCGCTGGTCGACACCACCGCGATGCTCCTGAAGCGCGCCGGGCGGCTCGGGCAGCTCGGCGATCGGTATGCGACGCTGATGCGTGCGCGTGCCGGCGCATTGCTAGGCGCGCCGCAAGGCTTGCCGGGCGAAGCGCTCGACCGCTGGCTCGATTCCCGCGACCGAAGCGAAACGCAGGGCTTCAGCCGCCGCTTCAAAGCCGCGAGCGAAGCCAGGACCCTGGTGCAAATGCATGAGGCAGCGGAAGCGCTGCATGAATGGACGACAAGGAGGCTCGGTGAACGTCGATGATGTGAAGGCCCTGGCGACCGCGATCAGGGAAGAAGTGGCGAAAGCGATCACCGGGCAGCGCGACACGGTCGATCTGATGCTGACGGCATTGTTTGCCGGCGGCCACATATTGCTGGAAGGCCCGCCGGGAACCGCCAAGACCATGACCGCGCGATGCTTCGCGCAAGCACTTGGCGTCGCCTATGGCCGCATCCAGTTCACGCCCGACCTGATGCCTGGCGATATCGTCGGCTCCAACATCTACAATTTCCAGAGCGGGCAGTTCACGCTGACGCGCGGGCCGATCTTCTGCGACCTTTTGCTCGCCGACGAGATCAACCGCACGCCGCCGAAGACGCAGGCCGCCCTTCTGGAGGCCATGCAGGAACACGCCGTCACCTTCGACGGCGCCACGCATGCGCTCAGCCAGAACTTCATGGTGGTGGCGACGCAGAACCCGATCGAGCATCAGGGTGTCTACCCCCTGCCCGAGGCGCAACTTGACCGCTTCCTGTTCAAGCACCGGGTGAGCTATCCCGATCTCAAGGAGGAACAGGCTATCATCGTGCATCACGGCGGCGGCACCGCCTCGCATGATATCGCGCAATACGGCATCAAGGCCCAGACGGACCGCAAGACGCTGGAGGCGGCACTTGCCACGGTTGGTGAGGTGACGCTGGTTGACGATGTCGTCGGCTATATCGCTGCCCTTGTGCGCCGCACGCGCGAAAGCCCGGACCTCGAGGTTGGCGCCAGCCCACGGGCGGGCGCCATGCTGGCGCGCGCGGCACGCGCCAGGGCGGCTCTCGACGGCCGCGCCTATGTCATCCCCGACGACGTCAAGGCGCTCGCCATACCGGCGCTGCGCCACCGCGTCATCCTGTCGCCGGCGGCGCAGATCGATGGGCGGCTTGTCGAGCAGATCGTGTCCGATCTCGTCGACCAGACGGAGGCGCCGCGTTGATCTACCCGACCGGCAGAGCGGTGTGGGCTGCGGCGGCCGGGGCGATCCCTGCCTTCCTGATCTCGCTTGCGCTGCCGCATGTCTGGTATCTGGGCCTGCTGTGGATCTGCGCGCTGCTGGCATTTCTCGCTGTCGACGCGGCGGCCGGGCGTGGGCGTGCCTCGCTCAGCGCCAGTCTCTCGGCGCCGCCGCAGGTCGGCGTCGGCGGACGCTTTACCGTGCACGTCGCGGCCAGCCTCGGCCAGCGGGCGCGCATGCTGCAAGCGCGTGTCGGCCACGATCAGCGTGTGGAGCCGGTCAGCCGCACAGGCGGTGCGTTGCCCGCGAATGGCGGCACGCTCGATCTCGAATTCACGGCGCGCCGGCGCGGCATTGCCAGTTTCGACCGAGTCTGGCTGCGCTGGAAAGGCCCGTTCGGACTGACCTGGAACCAGGTCGTGCTGCCGATGGACCGCAAGGTGGCGGTGCTGCCCGACGTCAGCAGCGCGCGCGATGAGGCCATCACCTTGCTGCAGCGCTCCGCGCTGGCCGACGGCCACGCGCAGAGGCGAGCCGGCCAGGGTCGCGAGTTCGAGGCGCTGAAGGACTATCAGCCAGGCATGGGCCGGCGGATGATCGATTGGAAGCGCAGCGCCCGCCACGGCAAGCTTTTGGCGCGCGAGTTCAGGATCGAGGAGAACAACAACATCGTGCTGGCGATCGACAGCGGCCGGCTGATGTGCGAGCCGGTCGACGGCGTGCCGAAAGTCGACCGGGCGGTAACGGCAGCGCTTCTGTCGGCCTTCATTGCGCTCAAGGGCGGCGACCTCGTCAGCCTGTTCTCCTTCGATGCCACGCCTCGCGTCTCGAGCGGCGCGGTGCGCGGCTCGCCGAGTTTCACGATGATCCAGAAGCGCGCGGCCGAGATCGACTATTCCAGCGAGGAGACCAATTTCACGCTCGCGCTGACGACATTGGCGGCCAAGCTCGACCGTCGCTCGCTGGTCATCGTCTTCACCGATTTCGTCGACCCGATCAGCGCCGAACTGATGCTGCGCACCGTCGGCCGGCTGACCGAGCGGCATCTGGTGCTGTTCATGCTGATGAAGGATGTGGAACTGGAGACGCTGGCCGACATGCAGCCCACGAAACCCGAGGATGTGGCCCGCGCGGTCACCGCCGGCGGCCTGCTTCGGGAGCGGCAAGTGGTGATCGGGCGACTGCGGCTGCTTGGCGCGCATGTGATCGAGGCCGACCATCAGCGGCTCGGTCCGGCCCTGGTCGAGCGTTATATCCAGCTCAAGGAGCAGAACCTCCTATGACGCTGCCCGCAGGCACCGATGCCGTACGCCAGTCGCTGGCAAGCTTCCGCCACGAGCGCGAGGCCGACTGGAAGGCGTTCGAGGCGCTGCTGGCCCGCGTCGAAAAACGCGCGCCGCGCACGCTTTCGGAAGACGAGTTGCTGTCGCTGCCCCTGCTCTATCGTTCGGCGCTGTCGTCGCTCTCGGTGGCCCGTGCAACGTCGCTCGACAGCGCGCTGATCGCCTATCTGGAGGCGCTCAGCCTACGCGGGTACTTCTATCTCTATGGCGCGCGACGCGGCTTGAGGCAGCGCGTCGGCGATTTCTTCCTGCGTGACTGGCCGGCGGCAATCCGCGATCTGTGGCGCGAGACCTGGGTGTCGGTCGCACTGACTGTCGTCGGCGCCATTGCCGGCTACTGGCTGGTCGCCTCCGACAAGCGCTGGTACGACGCCATCATCGCGCCCAGCCTTGCCGGCGGGCGCAACCCGGATTCGTCTGCCGAAGTGCTGCGCAGCGTGCTCTACGATGGCGGCAGCAGCCACTTCCTGTCCGGATTTGCCGCCTATCTGTTCACTCACAACACGCAGGTGGCGATCCTGGCCTTTGCTCTGGGCTTCGCCTTCGCGGTGCCGAGCGTGCTGATCATCCTGATGAACGGATGCATGCTGGGCGCGCTATTCCAGGTCTATGCGGCCAAGGGGCTGGGCTTGGAGCTCGGCGGCTGGCTGTCGATCCACGGCACGACGGAACTGTTCGCCATCGCGCTGGCGGGCGCGGCAGGCATGCGGATCGGCACGCGCATCGCCTTCCCCGGAGAACTGACCCGGATGGCGGCCGCGGCCCAGGCCGGGCGGGTGGCGGCGACCGCCATGGTCGGCGTCATGGTGATGCTTCTGTTTGCCGGCCTGCTCGAAGGCATCGGCCGGCAGACGATCACCAGCGATGCGACGCGCTACGCCATAGGCGGCGGCATGCTGGCCTTGTGGATCGCCTACTTCTACCTGTTCCGGATGGTGCGGCATGGCAACGGCTAGGAACCCTGCCGAGCTGATAAGGCCGCTGATCACGCCGGAAGGTGTCGACCTCAGGGTCAAGCTGGCGGACGCCGGTACGCGGGCTTCAGCCTTCCTGCTCGATGTGGTGATCATCGTCGCTGCCGCCATTGCGGTCACCCTCGTCGTCATCTTCGGCCTCGGCGGCCTTGGTGTGAAGGAGGCAGAGCCGCTCTTCATCGTCTGGATCATCTTCATCTTCCTGCTGCGCAACGTCTATTTCATCGCCTTCGAGGCGGGGCGGCGGGCCGCGACGCCCGGCAAGCGGATCGTCGGCGTGCGGGTCGCCTCGCGCAGCGGCGCGGGTCTCACCATCGATCAGGTCATCGCACGCAACCTGATGCGCGAGATCGAGGTCTTCCTGCCGCTGTCGATCATCGCCGCGCGCGGCGGCGCCGGCGTCGCCGACACGCTGTCGACGATTTTCGGCCTGGTGTGGGCGTTGCTGTTTTCGCTGTTTCTATTGTTCAACCGCGACCGGCTGCGCATTGGCGACCTGCTTGCCGGAACCTGGGTGGTGGAGACACCGAAATTCAAGCTGGTCGAGGACCTTTCACAGCGAAAGGACCCGGTCGACAAGCGCTTCCATTTCAGCCCGGAGCAGCTCGACGCCTATGGCATCGCCGAATTGCACAAGCTGGAAGACGTGCTGCGCCGCGACGATTATGCCGCGATGAAGGCAGTTGCCGAGACCATCGGCCGCAAGATCGGCGCGAAGGTCGAACCGATCGATTCAAAGGCCTTTTTGACCGCCTACTACGGTGATCTGCGGGCGTATCTCGAGCGCAAGCTGCTGCTCGGCAACCGCAAGGCGGACAAACACGCGCGGTAGCGCGGGGCCAAGCCGAGTTTGGCCTGCCCTACCTCAGCCACTTCTCATAGTCGGCCACCAGCAGGTGCACCGGGGCGACATCCTCGTCGATGTTGGAGAAGCGGCCGATCGGCTCGCGGAAGACATTGTCGGTGAGATCGTCGTTGACGGTCGACACCTCGCCGATCAGCACGTCCTTGCCCTCGGCCCAGAAGGCATGCCAGACGCCAGGCAGGAGCGTGACGCTCTGGCCCGGGTCGAGCTTCAGCAAACCGCCCGCCGGCAGCCTATGGATGGTTCCATCGACCGGCACCGACACCTCGGCCTTCGGGTCGATGCCGCCGTCGCGATCGTGCATGAACAGTTCCAGCACCAGCTTGCCGCCGCCACGGTTGATGATGTCCTCTGCCTTGATGTTGTGGCGGTGCATCGGCGACAGCTGGTCCTTGCGCGAGATCATGATCTTCTCGGCATAGAGCATGCCCATGCCCTTCTTCATATCCTCGTAGCGGCCGTTGCGCACGGTAAACAGGAACAGGCCGAGTTCGTTGAATTTTTCCTGGCCGTAATCGGTGATGTCCCAGCCGAGACGCGAGGTGTAGATGGCCGAAGAATCGACCTGGCGCGCCTTCATCTCCTCGGGCGACCAATAGGCGAAGGGGGGCATGATGTAGCCGAACGAGCGGATGAAAGCGTCGGCTTCGCGGATGATTTCGTTGATGGCGGAACGTTTCATGATCGTGACCCTTCGTGTCTACACGCTTTAGGTTGTTGCATGTCGTCATCCCAAAACCGCTGGGCACTTTTGGGCGTCATGCATTGCAAATCGCATAGCCGAACGCCGCTGCGGTGTCGATCCATCTCACTGCCTGCCGTGCCCTTCGCCATGCAGGGATGGCCCAGCGATCCGGTCCGCTGGCCGCGTGACATCAAGCACTTTCAGGCTCATAAACCCTGCGAATTCTCACAGGAATAGAAGATGCCGACCGTCCACGACCTTGATACGCCGTCGATCCTGATCGACGGCGCGCGCGCCGAAGCCAACATCGCCCGCGCACAGGCCCATGCCGACAAAAACGGACTGAAGCTCAGGCCGCATATCAAGACGCACAAGCTGCCCTATTGGGCGAAGAAGCAGGTGGCGGCGGGTGCCGTCGGCATAACCTGCCAGAAGATCGGTGAGGCCGAGGTGATGGCCGATGCCGGATTGTCCGATATTTTTCTGCCCTACAACATTCTCGGCCGCGCCAAGCTGGAACGGCTGAAGGCGCTGCACGGCCGCGTAACCCTGTCGATCACAGCGGACAGCACGGAAACGCTGGAAGGGCTGGCGGCGGCTTTCACCGATACCGGCCATCCTCTCCAGGTTCTGGTCGAATGCGACACCGGCATGGGCCGCTGCGGCGTGCAAACGGCTGATGAGGCGGTTGCGCTGGCAAGGCTGATCGACAAGGCCGGTGGCCTCGCCTTCGGCGGGCTGATGACCTATCCTGCCGCTGGCCGCGCGGCCGAGGCCGAAGCCTGGCTTGCGAAAGCCAAGCAGGCGCTGGCCGCTTCGGGCCTCGCTTGCGAACGCATCTCCAGCGGCGGCACCCCGGACATGTGGCGCTCCAGCGATACATCAGTCGTCACCGAATATCGCCCTGGCACCTACATCTATCTCGACCGCTATCAGGTCGCCAAAGGCGTCGGCACCCTCGACGATTGCGCGCTGACGGTGCTCGCCACCGTCGTCAGCCACCCAACGGCAACACGCGCCATCCTCGATGCTGGCAGCAAGGCGCTGTCGAGCGACACGCTCGGGCTAAAGGATTTTGGCGAACTGCTCGGCGCTCCCGATGCAAGGGTCACCGGACTCAGTGAAGAACATGGCACTGTCACGCTTTCCGGTGATGCGAAGCTGCGCATCGGCGAGCGCGTGCGCGTGGTGCCCGACCATTGCTGCGTCGTCACCAATCTGTTCAACGAGGTCAACCTGATCGACGGCGAGCAGGTGCTCGAAACGCTGCCGGTGGCAGCGCGGGGGAAAATGGGTTGAGTGGCCTTCCCTTCTCCCCCTGTGGGAGAAGGTTAAGCCCGCTCCGCCTGCCGAGCCGCTACCCGCCGCATGGCGATCACCCGGCGGCGGCGGATTTCGGTGCGCATCGCCATCAGGTGCAGCGTGAAGAACAACGCCGTGAAACCGACGGCCATGACTAGCAGCGGCCAGAGCAGGCTGGGGTCGATGGTCGGGCCGTCCGTCCGGAACACCGAGGCTGGCTGGTGCAGCGTGTTCCACCAATCGACCGAGAATTTGATGATCGGGATGTTGATGAAGCCGACCAGCGTGATGATGGCGGCGGCCCAGGCGGCGCGGCTTGCATCGTCGAGCGCACGGGTCAGCGCGATGATGCCGAGATACATCAGGAACAGCACGAAGACCGAAGTCAGGCGGGCATCCCAGACCCACCAGGTGCCCCACATCGGCTTGCCCCAGATCGAACCGGTGATCAGCGCAAGTGCGGTGAAGACCGCACCGATGGGAGCCGCCGATTTCAGCGCGACATCGGCCAGCGGATGCCGCCAGACCAGCGTGCCAAGGGCTGAGACCGCCATCAGCGAGTAACACATCATGGCGAGCCAGGCGAAGGGCACATGGATGTACATGATGCGCACGGTGATGCCTTGCTGGAAATCCTCAGGTGCGGCGAAGCTCATATAGAGGCCGACCGCAAGGATGAGCGCGGCGATCGTCGCCAGCCATGGCACGACCTTGTCGGCCAGCCCAACGAAGCGCGTCGGGTTGGCAAGGTCCATCCAGCCGCTCAGGCGTGAAGTCGTATCGCTCATGCGGCATTACATAGACCGACAGCGCGATCGGGGCAATCGAGCGGTGGTGTCGCAGGCTTGGTTACCCTCCCCCTTGTGGGAAGGGTCGCTGCGAAGCAGCGGGTTGGGGGCGGCGCTGCCCCCACCCGGATCTTCGGTCCGGCCTCCCCACGAGGGAGGTAAAAGATGATGCTTACGCGGCCTCGCCCTGCACGGAGCGGCTGAGGCGGCGGACTTCCTCGTCGTTGAGCAGGCCGCCGGCACGCAGCAGGCTGGCGAAGCGGCCGTTCCGCAGCGACAGCTCGGCGAAGCCACCCATTTCGACCACCCTGCCCTTGTCCATGAACACGACCAGATCGGCGTCGCGAACGGTGGTCAGGCGGTGGGCGATGATGAAGGTGGTGCGGTCGCGCCGCAATTCGTCGATCGCTTCCTTGACGCGGTCCTCAGTCTCGACGTCGAGCGCGCTGGTCGCCTCGTCGAGCACCAGGATCGGGGCGTCCTTCAATACCGCGCGAGCGATGGCGATGCGCTGGCGCTCGCCGCCGGAGAGCTGGCCGCCACGTTCGCCGACCACCGTGTCGTAGCCATTGCTCTTGGCCAGGATGAAGTCCTGCGCCGCAGCCGCGACGGCGGCGGCGTGAATCTCGTCATTGCTGGCTTCGGCACGGCCGACGCGGATGTTGTCCTCGATCGAGCGGTTGAGCAGTCCGGCATCCTGGAACACCGTGGCGATCGAATGGCGCAGCGACTTGCGGGTCACGGTGCGGGTGTCGATGCCGTCGATCAGGATGCGGCCGCTCGACGGCGAGAAGACGCGCTGCAGCAAATTGATCAGCGTGGTCTTGCCGGCACCCGTCGGTCCGACGATGGCGACGGTCTGGCCGGCCTGAACCTCGAAGGACACATCGCTGACGCCCTGCCCCGAATTGGCGAATTCGAAGTTGACATCCTCGAAGCGGACATGGCCGGTGACATTGGTAAGGTCGCGCAGGCCATCCGGTTCGGCGGCATCGGCGGCCGAGTCCTCGAGCTTGTAGAACTCCTCGAGCTTGGCGCGAGCTTCCGAAATCTGGTTGGCGAAAGCCGACATCTGGTCGAGCCGCGAGATCAGCAGCGTGGCGAAGCCGGTGAAGGCGATGACATCACCGACGCGCAACTGGCCATGGGTCACCAGATAAGCGCCGATCAGAAGCACCACCATCATCGAGATGGTCGACGACAGACGATTGAGCGCATTGGCGATGGCCCACCAGTCGAGCACCGGGTTCTGGGCGTCGAGCAGGTTCTTGACATAGCGGCGCAGAGTCTCGGCCTCATGGCCAAGGCGGTTGTAGCTCTGGAGAACGGCGACGTTGCTCACAGAGTCCGTCACATGGGCGAACACCTTGTGGTAATGGCGCTCGACGGCTGCCTGGCCCGCCTTGGTGCGCTTCATCACCAGACGGCCGATGCCGACATAGAGCACGCCAAGCGCGAGCAGGACCATCGACATGCGGACATCCATGCTGAGCGCCGTCGGCACGAGAAGGACGAGCGCGACAGCCGTGGACAGATGCTGGCGCATGAATTCGAGCCATAGGCTGAACAGCGTCTCAACAGCACGCAGCAGCGTGTGCAGGGCGTTGGACGTGCCGCGCTGATGATGCCAGGCAAGCGGCATGGTGATGACGCGCTCGAAGGACTGGCACAGCACTTCGCTACGCCGGGCGTGAGCAAAGCGGTCGGCGCCGCGCGCCACCAGGACGAAAGCGATGACGTTGAAGGCGCCCAAGCCGGCCCACACGGCAAGCGTGGAGAATACAGAGCCATGCGCGGAGATGGCATCGATCACCCGGCCAAACATGATCGGCTCCAGGATGGCGATAGCGGCAAGTGCGACATTGGCGCCGCAAATCAGCGCGACGCGCCTCTTGTCGGCGGCCAGATAGCCCAGCGCTCTCCAATAGATCTGCAGAAGTGACACTTCAGCTACTCCGCCAATTCTCTACTGTGCTCAATGCGGTATTGTGCACTGCACCATTGCTTGACACGTAACGGTTGACGCGTCGCAAAACAATGCCCGTCTATCGCTTCCGTTCCCATTTTGCGAACAAAAGATGACGACGATGCGAAATCTGACGTGATCACCTAACGGTTTGAGATAAAAGGTGAAATGCCAGCCTTGCGGCAAAATCATGGCAGTGGCCGAGCGCTGCCACATTTTTAATCACCGCAGGCTTGCATGAAGTGTCAGGCAATGCCTGGCGGATGCCGTCGCCGATCGCACGCAAGTAAACATTCGCGGCGTCGCGCGCCCCGAAGGACGCGCGACCTATTGACTTAAGGTATTGATTTTACGCCGGTATCTTTACCACGACCTCAGTCTTGGTACCAGCTTTGGGTTCGAAGGAGGCGGACTTTGTTTTCGAGCCGTCGACTTCAAGCGAGATCGTCTTGGTCTTTTTGTCGCGAACGACATGAACCTTGATCTCGGCGCCCAGCATCTTCAGGGAAGCCTGGTAGCCATCCCAATGGCTGGGCAGCTTCGGCCGGAACGTGATCTGCTTGCCGCGCCGTTCGATGCCGAGGATGCCCTCGACCGCCGCCCGGTAGAGCCAGCCCGCCGAGCCGGTGTACCAGGTCCAGCCGCCGCGCCCGCCCTTGTCGTCTCCGGCATAGATATCGGCCGCCACCACATAGGGTTCGACGCGGTATTGCTCGGCCGAGGCCTCGTCGGATGCGTGGTTGACCGGGTTCAGCATGGAGAAGCAGCGATAGGCCTCGTCCGTCTGCCCCATCTCGGCCAGCGCTATGACGAACCACGTCGCCGCATGCGTGTACTGGCCGCCATTCTCGCGCACACCGGGCGGATAGCTCTTGATGTAGCCGGGGTCCTTCTGCGTCTTCGAGAAGGGTGGCGTGAACAGTTTGACGATCTTGAGCTTGTCGTCGACGAGCAGGTTGGTCGCCTGCTGCATAGCCGTCGTCGACCGCGCCGGGTCGCCCTCGCCCGAAAGCACGCTCCAGGATTGGGCGATGGAGTCGATTCTGCACTCTTCGGAGGTGCGCGACCCCAAGGGCGTGCCGTCGTCAAAACTGCCGCGCCGGTACCACTCGCCGTCCCATGCCGTGCTCTCAAGCGCCCGCTTCAGCGCCTCGGCATGCTTTACCCAGGTCTGCGCTCGCTTGCTGTCGCCCTCGCTCTTGGCGACGGCGGCGAAGTCGCCCAGCGTCTTCAGCAGGAACCAGCCTAGCCACACACTCTCGCCCTTGCCGTGCTCGCCGACACGGTTCATGCCGTCGTTCCAGTCGCCGCCAAGGATCAGCGGCAGGCCGGCAGGACTGCTGCGCTTGATGGCCAGGTCGAGCGCACGCGCGCAATGGTCGTAAAGCGACACCGTCTTCTTCGAGATTTCAGGGGTGAAGAAGGCATCGTGCTCGCCCTCGCCCAGCGCCTGCCCGTCGATGAAGGGCAGTTGCTCCTTGAGGATGGCGGCGTCGCCGGTCACACTAAGATAGCGCGCCGTGGCGTGGGCCAGCCAGACCACATCGTCGGAGATCATGGTACGCACGCCGGCTCCGGTGCGCGGCAACCACCAGTGCTGCACGTCGCCTTCCGGGAACTGCCGCCGCGCGGCGTTGAGGATCTGGTCGCGCGCCAGGGTCGGATCATGCGCCAGCAGCGCCAACGTGTCCTGCAGCTGGTCGCGGAAGCCGAAGGCGCCGCTTGCCTGGTAGAAGGCCGAGCGGGCGCGGATGCGGCAGGCCAGGCTCTGATAGGGCAGCCAGTGATTGACCATGGCATCGAGCGCCTTGTCTGGCGTCTCGACCTGGATGGTGTCGAGGAAACCGCGCCACTCGCGCTCATTGTCGGCCAGGCGCTGGTCGAAATCCTTGCCACGGTGCGCCTGCACCAGCGCGCTCGCCTGCGCGGGGGTGTCGGCATCGCCGAGCAGCCAGAGCAGCGTGACGTCGCCGCCGGCCGGGATCTCGACGTCGCGGGCGATCGCCGCGCAGGGGTCATCCCCGGCTTCGACACGGCCCGACAGGGCCGCGCCGGTCAGCACCGCGTGCGGCAGCTCGCTGGACCCGTGCCGGCCGAGGAATTCGGAGCGATCCGCCGTCACCGAATGAGCAGCGGCATCGGCGGCGAGGAAAGCCACCCGCTCGCTGAAATCGAGCCCATAGGGGTTTTGCGCCAGCAACGCGCCGGTCGCCCCGTCGCGGGACGGGACGATGGTGGCGGCCGTCCGCGACCGATGCCCGCCAAGCACCCATTCGGCGTAGGCATAGACGCGCAGCCGCGCCGGCACCGCGCCTGAATTCTGGATGCGCAGCCGCGTGATCTTCACTGGATCGACGGGGTCGACCACATGTGTCAGGTCCATCGACAAAGGCCCACGCTTCGAGCGGAAGGTGGAGAAGCCCTGGCCATGCCAGGCCTCGTATGTCATCGAGGGATCGCGCACCACGGCGGCGATCGGCGAGAACGCCCTGCCGCTGGCCTGATCGTAGATATAGATGCCCTCGCCGGGCCGGTTCGAGACCGGATCGTTGGACCACGGCGTCAACTGGTAATCGCGGCTGTTGCGGCTCCAGGTGAAGGCAGCACCCTCGGCCGACGTATGGAAACCGAACGAGGCGTTGGAGACGACATTGATCCAGGGCTGCGGCGTGGTGCGCCGGCCAGCCAGACGCACCACATAGTGCCGTCCGTCGCCGTCGAAACCGCCAAAGCCGTTCCATTGGCTGAGGCCAGAGCCATCGGCGCTGACATCCGCCACGGACTGCGAGGCAAAGGCATGCGCCGCCGGGATTTCGCGCGGAGCCGGCAATCCGGTGGACGGCAAGCCGTCGCGCGCCTGCAAGGCAGCCGCCTCGGCCCGTTCGATCTGATCGAAGATGGTGCCGTTGCGGGTATGCAGCACCACCCGGGCGACGGCGAGCAGCGTCTTGTAGGTGGTCTCTTCCATCAGGTCGCGGCGCACCGCGAAAATGTGCTGGCGGGGACCGAGTTCCTTGCCGCGCAGACGGCTGTTTTCGCACAGCGTCTCGACCGCGCGCTGCAGGTCCTGGACATAGGACGAAGCCTGCTCGTTGACGACGACGAAGTCGATCATCATGCCGCGGGTGCGCATATATTCCTGGAAGCGCAGCGCCTGGGCGACGATTTCCAGATCGGCGACGTCGCCGATCCTGACCAGGAAGATCGGGAAATCGCCCGAGATGCTGGTCGGCCACAGGCTCGACTGTTTGCCCAGGCCCGAAGCGAGGGATTCGGCCGGCAAGCGCAGGAACGCGTCGGGGTAGATCAGATAGCGCGCCAGTTTCTGCACATTGGCGGCATCGGTCAGGCTGAGGCCCATATGGCGGGTCTGCACCTGGCTCCGCGTCCAGGCAAGCATGGCCTGGCGGGCAAAGCTCTCCTGATGGTCGAGGCGGTTTATCGCTTCTTCCAGCTCGGTGCGGTTGGCCCCGACGACGGTCCAGAAGGTCAGCGATATCTTCTTGTTGGCGGGCACGCGCACCTGGCGGCGCAGCGAGGCGATGGGATCGAGCGTAAAGCCGGAATGGCCGCCGAGCCTGGCGCCCGGATCGAAAGCCGCGGCATCGACGATCGAGCGGCCACGGCCGATGAAGGCGCGCCTGTCGGTCTCGGCCTCGGCATCGCGCGCCGGTCCGGGACGGATCGGTGACGAAATGCGCCAGCGTGATATCGGGCTCGCTGGTCTCGCGCTTGCGGCGCGTGGCGAAGATCGCTCCTTTATTGGCGGCGATTTCAGTCTCCACGAACATCTTGGAGAAGGCCGGATGCGCGTTATCGGAGGCCTCCAAACCCAGTACCAGTTCGGCAAAGGACGTCACCTCGATGAAACGATCGGACGTGCTTTCATTGTAGAGCGTGATACGACGGCCTTCGCCATTGCCTTCGGAAACGACGATGCATTCGACCTCGGAGCGCAATGTGCCGACCAGTTTGACGAAGCTCGCCTTGTCGTCGGAGAACAGGGTCTGCACCTTCTCCTCTGCCGCGCGCTTTGGCTCCGCCGTTGCCGACCACCAGTCGCCGGTGCTGACGTCACGCAGGAAGATGTAGGAACCGAGACGGTCCTCGACCGGGTCCGGTTGCCAGCGCGTAACGGAAAGATCGCCCCAGCGGCTGTAGCCGGAGCCGGTTGCCGTCACCATCACCGAATAACGGCCGTTCGACATCACATTGGTCGAGCGGAGCGACCGCAGCGGATCGAGCACGATGCGGGTGTCGGGGCTCTCGGTTTCGGTCTCGTCCTTGGCGCGCTCGTCCGCCTCGGTCCTGACGGTCGCGGTCGGGATGTCGCGCGGGGCCCTTTCCTGCAGCAGGAGTTCAGCCGATTCAATGACCGGGTCGCTGTGGAAACGGTCGCGCAGGCGACCCTCGAAGATCGCGTCGGCGACCGCCGCGATCGACATGCCCGAATGGTGCGCATAGTAGTTCAGCACGACCGCGTGGTTGGTCCCTTCAGGCACCCGCTGCGGCGTGAAATCGACCGCATCGTAAAAGCCATGCGGGCCAAGCGCACCGATGTCGCGCAGACGCGCCAGATTGTGCACGGCTTCGCGCGGGTTGAACTGCGCCGCCAATATGGTGGCGTAGGGGGCAATCACCGTATTCTGGCCAAGACCGCGCTTCAGCCCAAGCCCGGGCACGCCGAAATTGGTGTACTGGTAAGTCAGTTCGCGGTCGCGGGCGTTGTAGGCCGCTTCCGAGATGCCCCAGGGCACGTTTTTCTGGCGACCGTACTGGATCTGACGCTTGATGATCAGCTTGCTTGTCTGGTTGAGGATCGATCCCTGCGCCTCCTTCATCACCAGCGGCGGCATCAGATACTCGAACATCGAGCCCGACCAGGACATCAGCGCGCCCTGGAAACCGATCTCGACGATCGGACGGCCGAGCCGGAACCAATGTTCGGTCGGCAGGTCGCCCTTGGCGATGGCGAACAGGCTGGTCAGCCGCGCCTCGGAGGCGAGAAGGTCGTAGCAGCTTTCGTCGAGCTGGTGCTCCTCGACCCGATAGCCGATCGACAGCAGCTTACGCTCCGGCCGCATCAGGAAGGCGAATTCCATCTCGAAGGCGAAACGACGGGTGCGCTCGCGCAAGGTCAGAAGTTTGGCGCGTAGCGCTTCGACGGCGTTGTCGTCGCTGTGGGCATCATGGACATGCGCCTCGCAAGTGGCTTCCAGCCTCGCCGCCCAGTCGACGATGACGTCGCTCTGGGCCGACGCCGCCTCGGTGTGGATGGCGGTGGCCAGCTTGCGGATCTCGCCCGCCAGCACGGCGAGGTTGATGGTGCGGATCGAGGCCATTTCCGGCTGCGCCTTGATCGTCTCGACGGCGCGCCGCATGCCGTCCAGGCGATCGACGAGGCGCTGGCGCAGAGGCCTGAGCTGACGGCGGTCGTCGGGCAACTCATCGAGGCTCTCGCTCAGGATGGTCACCGTGTCGAGAATGCCTTCGAAATCACCCTGCAGGTGAACGGACGGCGCTTCCGCCCATTCCGCACAGGCCGCCGCCACGGCCACCAGGTGGCCGGCGAGATTGCCACTGTCGACAGCCGAAATGTAGAGCGGGTACAGCGGCTTCAGCGTCGTGGTGTCGTACCAGTTGAAGAGATGGCCGCGGTGGCGCGGCATGCTCTCTATGGTCGTCATGGTCGCGTCGATGCGGGTGATGGCATCCGACAGGCTGATCCAGCCGAAATCGCGCGCCGAGACCACCGACAGGAGATAGACGCCGACATTGGTCGGCGACGTGCGCGGCGCCACGACCGGTGCCGGGCTTTCCTGGAAATTGTCCGGTGGCAGATTGTGATGCTCCGCCGTGACGAAGCTCTCGAAATAGTGCCAGGTGCGCCGCGCAATAGTGCGCAGCGTGTGGATATCGGCCTGCGATATGCGCAGCCGGTCCTCGGTTTCGGCCGAGCGGCTGATCCAACTGGCGATCGCCGGCGAGCCGATCCAGAACAGGGCGAAGAAGAAGGCGACGAAGGCGCCGGTGGAATCGGCCAGCACCGGAATGGCGAGGCCGACGAAGCCGATGATCACGGCGCCGTACATCATGCCGTAATAGGAGCCGACATCGTTGTCGCCGGCCTTGTGCGCCTGGGAAGCGGTGCGCCATTCCAAAAGATTCTGGCGGCTGACGAACAACCGGTAGAGCGTGCGCACGATGGCGTCGCCCATCATCCAGGCATTGTGCGCCATCAGCACGATCTTCAGCGCCACCATGGCGGTGCCGAAGGCGACGTCACGCGCCAGCGCCGAGAAATGGCCGCGCGGCGTCTGGTCGCCGCTCTTGGGCAGGATGGCGTTGACCACGTCGAAGGTCGGCGCCATGAACAGGCTGAGGATCAGCAAGGCCTGCCATTGCGCGGCCTGCGTGAAGGGCAGCAGGGTCCAGCCTGCGATCGCCGCCATCACCCAGAAGATCGGCGTCAGCGAGCGGCGCAGATTGTCGACCATCTTCCAGCGCGACAGGGCCGGAACGCCGGAGCGCGGATCGAGGATGAAGCCCAGAAGCTGCCAGTCGCCGCGTGCCCAGCGATGGTGACGCGAGGCGTCGACCGAGTAGCGGGTCGGATAGTCCTCGACAAGTTCGACGTCGGTGACCAGTGCAGCGCGCGCCAGCGCGCCTTCGAGCAGATCGTGGCTGAGGACGGTGTTTTCCTCGATGCGGCCTTGCAGGGCGGCCTCGAAGGCATCGACATGGTAGAGGCCCTTACCGGTGAAGGACCCGTCGCTGAAGACATCCTGGTAGAGGTCGGAAACGGCGAAGACGTAGGGGTCGAGGCCGCGATTGGCCGAGAACACACGCTGGAAGAACGAGGCCTCGTCGCCTGATGTCAGCGAAGCGGTGATGCGCGGCTGCAGGATCGTGTAACCGGCGGTGACGACGCGCCTGGCGGCGTCGAAATGCGGGCGGTTGAGCGGGTGGCAGAGCTTGCCGACGAGGCTCGCCACCGCGTCGCGGGTGGTGCGCGTGTCGGCGTCGAGCGTCATAACATGGACGACTTTTTCCGGCAGCGGCACGTCGAGCGGCAAGAAAGTCGTGTCGCTGTCGCCGCGCAGCAGAAGGTCAAGCTCATGCAGCTTGCCGCGCTTGCGCTCCCAGCCCATCCAGGCCCCTTGAGCCGCGTTGAAGAGGCGGCGACGGTGCAGGATGTAGAAGCGTGGCGCGCCTTCCGAGGGATAGCGGGCGTTGAGACGGGCGATCTCGGCGCGGGCATATTCGAGGATCTCGGTGTCGGCCGCATCGATCTCGATCTTGCTGTCGGGCCAGTCCGACAGCAGCGCGAAATGGATCTCGTCCACCAGATTGGCAAGGTAATGGACTTCGAGGTTGCGGATGTTTTCCTCAACATCGTCGCGCGAGCCGATCAGCGACGGCACAACCACCAGCGTGCGCGCCTCGGGCGGCACACCGTGCCTGTAATCGTAACCGATCAGGCGTGTCGGCTTGAGGAAGAGCGAGACCACCGTGTTGAAGAAGGCCAGCGCGCCCTCGCTCGCCGGCACGGCAAACAGCGCCAGCATCAGGACGATCGAGGTCACCGACAGGCCGAGATTGGCCAACGCATTGCCGGTGAGGACGAGAAGCAGGGCCGTCAGCGCGAAGACCGGCAGGACAATGCCCAACCATCCGGTCTTGGTGAACGTCCGCTTGACCGTCTGGCTGATGGTGGGCCGATAGCCGATCGCTTTTTCCAGCTCCAGACGGCGCGGACCGACGAGGAAGAAGCCGACATCGGTATGCGCGGACGGAGCCGGCGCGGAATCGTCGCCATCGCCGGCCGATACATGTTCGCCGGCGGCGTGTTCGCTAGCGGCCTGGCCGGCCAGTTCGATCGCCTTTTCGGCGACGCGGTATTCCGACAAGTTCGAGCGGCGGGCAAGCTCCTCGATCGCGGTGCGGTATTGGTCGCGCGAGAAGAAATCGAGCGCGGCAAAATCGGTGCGCTCGCGCAGCACGGTGTCGATGCGGCTGACGCCTTCGAACCACACCGTCCAGTCGACGTCGTTGATGAGGCGCAGGCCGCGGATGATGTTGCCGGTCGTCACATTGCCGCTGGACAGGGTGTGATGCTCGGAGATGATGATCTCCTCGGCATCGGAGCCGGTCTTTTCGAGCTCGCCTTCAAGCCATTCCAGGGCCTTGCCGGCATTCTGCGAACCATCGCGCAAGCGATAGAGAAGCTGCGTGGCAAAGGTGGTGTCCTGCGCGTGAGCGCTGAAATTGGCTAGGATCGCCTGGCGGTCGGCACTTTCGTCGGTCGCCAGCACCTTGTCGGCCACATCGTTGGCGATCTGGCGCATCTGGCGGGTGCGATTGACCCTGACGGCCAGCCGGCGGAGATTTTCGATCAGCACGAAGCGCAAAAGCGACGGCAGCGCCCAGAGTTCACCGATCTTCAGCGGCTCGACTGACTGAAAACCCTGGACGATGGACTTGAACATGGTCGCCGAGACGGAACTGTCCGAATGCGCCACATAGGTCCAGGCCAGCGCCAGCGCACGCGGCACGGTGCCGCCGTCAGGCAGTTTCAGCGTCGGCAGCTGACGATAGAAGCGGCGCGGCAGATCGCGCTTGACCTGGAAAATGGTCTCTTCGACCAGATAATTGTTGTCGAGCAGCCATTGCGCGGCCGGCGTGATCGTCTCGCCCTTGGCCTGCGCCGCATTGGTCGAACGGTAGACTTCGAGGATCTTCTTGGCGCTGTCGCGGATGCGGGCCTGGAAATCGAATGGGATCAGGCCGAAAAGATCGGTGAGATCGCCTTTGGCCAGGCTTTCGCCAAGCAGCCGAAGGCGCTCCTCCGGCAGGAATGTCGACCTTATCGGCTCTTCCGTAATGGCCGGAAAGCTCGCGCTTGTCTTCTCGATCTGGGCAGGATTCGTCTGAATATTCATTGAAAATTCCGTAAGCGGGCACTCAGCGGCGTCACCGCCACGGCAATGGCCCTAAAACCGGTTCAAATGCAATTGGTTGCATCAACCCCTATGCCGAAAGTTTGTTTCCGCACCACGACAGAGCGTCATCTTTCGACCAAACTCAAAGACGATCGCCCCTCGCTCACGTCGGGTTCGATCGGCGGAGAGGATTCGGGCTTTTTCGTGATGCCGGCAGGAGCTTACGCTATATTTCGCCGGCATTGCGATCATGTTTGGAAACAGGCGGTAACCGTTGGCGCGAAAGCCTCAGGCGGCGGCGGTTATCCGGACCACGAACAGCGTCGTATCCCGCGCCGGCTCGACCTTCATGATGGGAGCATCCGGCCCGATCAGCAACGTGTCGAGCGGCCCGAGGCGAATTGACCCAGCCTCGGGGAAAACAGCTTCGCCCTTGTGACAAAGGATGAGGGTCGAACCGGCCCGCGTCGCGATGTCCACAGGCTGCGAAATCGCGAGCCGCTCGACCGAATGCAACGTGCGGCCGCGGCGCGTCATGACGTTGAGGTCGGTGATCGGGCCGGCGATCAACGAGGCGCTGGTCGGCAGGTCGGCTGGAAAGGAAAACGGCGCGGAAGTCGGCGTCAGCCGCACCGCTGGCTGATCGGCGACATCGAGCACGATGCCCTCGCCTTCCAGCACCGACAGCGTGCGGTCGATGCCGGCAAAGCTGGAGAACGGCCCGCTGCCCTCGACGCGGGCCATCGACACGCGCCAGTCGAATTCGTCGAGGCCGGCGCCGTCAGGCGAGACGGCGATCTCGGTCGTCGTGCCGCCGCCGTTCTTCCACGGCATCACGCGGTAGTCGGCGGCACGAAGAATGCGCATGATTTCAGCCTATCAGCCGAGAATGCCGGGCAAATTGAGCTGATGCTCCTTGGCGCACTCGATGGCGATATCGTAGCCGGCATCGGCATGACGCATGACGCCGGTCGCCGGATCGTTCCACAGCACGCGCTCCAGGCGCCTGGCGGCATCCTGCGTACCGTCGGCGACGATGACCATGCCGGCATGCTGGGAAAAACCCATGCCGACGCCGCCGCCATGATGCAGCGACACCCAGGTGGCGCCCGACGCGGTGTTGAGCAGCGCATTGAGCAGCGGCCAGTCGGAGACGGCGTCCGAGCCGTCCTTCATCGCTTCCGTTTCGCGGTTCGGCGAAGCGACCGAGCCGGAATCGAGGTGATCGCGGCCGATGACGACCGGCGCCTTGAGTTCGCCCTTGGCCACCATCTCGTTGAAGGCGAGGCCGAGCCGATGGCGGTCGCCGAGACCGACCCAGCAGATGCGCGCCGGCAGGCCCTGGAACGAGATGCGCTCGCGCGCCATGTCCAGCCAGTTGTGCAGATGGGTGTTGCCAGGCGTCAGTTCGCGCACCTTGGCGTCGGTCTTGTAGATATCCTCCGGATCGCCAGAGAGTGCGGCCCAGCGGAACGGGCCGATGCCGCGGCAGAACAGCGGACGGATATAGGCCGGCACGAAACCCGGGAAGGCGAAGGCGTTCTCGAACCCTTCGTCCTTGGCGACCTGGCGGATGTTGTTGCCATAGTCGAGGGTCGGCACGCCGGCGTTCCAGAACGCCACCATCGCCTCGACATGCTCGCGCATGGATGCGCGAGCCGCCTTCTCGACCGCCTTCGGATCGCTGACACGCTTCTCGCGCCACTCGGCCATCGTCCAGCCTTTCGGCAGATAGCCGTTGATCGGGTCGTGGGCCGAGGTCTGGTCGGTGACCATATCGGGGCGGATGCCGCGCCTGAACATTTCGGGCACGATCTCGGCGGCATTGCCGAGCAGGCCGACCGATTTCGCCTCGCCGGCCTTGGTCCAGCGCTCGATCATTTCCATCGCCTCGTCGAGCGTCTCGGCCTTCTCGTCGACATAGCGGGTGCGCAGGCGGAAATCGATCGAGTCCGGGTTGCATTCGATGGCCAGGCAGCAGGCGCCGGCCATGACGGCGGCCAGCGGCTGGGCGCCGCCCATGCCGCCGAGGCCGCCGGTCAGGATCCACTTTCCCTTGAGGTTGCCGCCATAGTGCTGGCGGCCCGCTTCTACAAAAGTTTCATACGTGCCCTGCACGATGCCTTGCGTGCCGATGTAGATCCACGAGCCGGCCGTCATCTGGCCGTACATCATCAGGCCTTTTCTATCGAGATCGTTGAATTTCTCCCAGGTCGCCCAGTGCGGCACGAGGTTGGAATTGGCGATCAGCACACGCGGCGCATCGGTGTGGGTGCGGAACACGCCGACCGGCTTGCCGGACTGCACCAGCAGCGTCTCGTCCTCGCCAAGCGTCTTCAGCGAGGCGACGATGCGGTCGAAATCGTTCCAGGTGCGCGCCGCCCGGCCGATGCCGCCATAGACGACCAACTCGTTGGGGTTTTCGGCAACGTCCGGGTCGAGATTGTTCATCAGCATGCGCAGCGGCGCTTCGGTCGTCCAATATCGGGCGTTGAGCTTGTCGCCGCGGGGGCTGCGCACTTCACGGATGTTGTGGCGAGGATTGTTCATCATTGTCCCTTTCGAATGAGATGCGCGGTGCTGCGGGAGCCGTCGGCGCTAATCCAAGTGATCCGCTCGTTGGCAGGATTGGAGGAATCGATCGTCATGGTGTAGCAGGCCCAAACATCAGAGGGCGGCCACAGCGAGCAGTACTGGTCACCCCGCACGTCCCAGCGGCCTATCTGGTGACTGCCGCCTCTGGCATAGCTTGTTGCGCCGCCGTCATCGAAGTCTTGGGACCAGCCGTCGCCCTGGACCTGCGCGCCCTTCAGATCGGCAAGGATTTCCGGCCCTTTCATCGCCACTTCGGCGGCGAATGCCGAAACGATTGCAGCTAGAACCAGCCCCCCCGCGAGAAGGAATGTCCTGACATGTTCGGTCACTGCGTTCCTCCGAAGAATTGCCGATCAGCCCTGCGCCCAGGCAATCGCGGTTTTCAGAATGTTCTCCAGCGTTACGCGGATCGGCGCCGCAAATCCGGCTTCGTAAGGCACCGGCCAATTGTCCGGCGAGCCCTTCTCCTCCGGCTCGCGCATGTAGCCACGGTTGGAGAGCTCCATCTGCAGCGCATGCACGCCGCTTTGTGGCTGGCCGAAATGGCGCGTGATCCAGCCGCCCTTGAAGCGACCATTGACGACCCATGTCTCGCCAGTTCCGACCAGGATTGCGGCGACCCTTTCCTGCAGGATGGGATCGGCGCTCTTGCCGTCGTTGGTGCCGAGGTTGAAGACTGGCAGCGTGCCTTCGAACAGACGCGGCAATACCGAACGGATCGAATGGCAATCGTAGAGGACGATGTTGTCATGCAGGCCACGCAAGCGGTCGATTTCGGCCTGCAAGGCAGCATGGTAAGGCACGAAGAATTTTTCGCGACGCTCGTCGACCTCCGACGGTCCCGGCTCCTCGCCCTCGCGGTAGAGCGGGTCACCGTCGAAGGTCTCGGTCGGGCACAGGCTGGTGGTCGCCTGGCCGGGGTAGAGCGAGGCGCCGGATGGGTCGCGATTGACGTCGATCACGGTTCGCGAGATGGCCGTGTGAACGACGGTTGCGCCGAGGTCGTTGGCGAAGTCATAAAGCTTGTCGATCCACCAGTCGCAATCGCGGCGGCCGAGCCAGGGCGACACCAGCCGGGGTTCGAGGCCGGCAAGGTCGATGCCGGTATGCGGGATCGACACCAGCAGCGGTGCTGTGCCTCGGCTGACGGTAAGCCAGGGTGTGGCGTTCATCATGCCGCTCCCGCGATGGACGGCAGCGCCACCGCGCGGGCAGCCCTGACGGTCGCGCCGCTGCGCACCATGGCGATCGCCTTTTCCATGTCGGGGTGGAAGTGGCGGTCATTGTCGAGATGCGGCACTTCAGCCCGGACCAGTTTGCGTACCGCTTCCAACGCGTTGCTCGACGCCAGCGGCTGGTGGAAGTCACAGCCTTGCGCGGCGGCCAGCAATTCGATGCCGATCACCGCCGTGGCGTTCTCGACCATGCCGATCAGCCGGCGCGCACCGTGCGCGGCCATCGAGACGTGGTCTTCCTGGTTGGCCGAGGTCGGGATCGAATCGACGCTGGCCGGATAGGCCTTCTGCTTGTTTTCCGAAACGAGTGCGGCCGCCGTCACCTGCGGGATCATGAAGCCGGAGTTGAGGCCCGGCTTGGGCGTCAGGAAGGCCGGCATGCCTGACAGCGCCGGATCGACCAGCATGGCGATGCGGCGTTCCGACAGCGAGCCGATCTCGCAGACGGCCAGAGCGATCATGTCGGCGGCGAAAGCCACCGGCTCGGCGTGGAAATTACCGCCGGAGAGCGCCGTGTCGTCCTCGGCAAAGATCAGCGGATTGTCGGTGACGCCATTGGCCTCGGTGCCGAGCGTATCGGCCGCCTTGCGCAACACGTCGAGCGCGGCGCCCATCACCTGCGGCTGGCAGCGCAGGCAATAGGGATCCTGCACGCGCTCGTCGCCGACACGATGCGATTCACGGATGGCGCTACCGGCCATCAGATTGCGCAGTGCCTCCGCCGTCTCGATCTGGCCACGGTGCTTTCTCAGGAGATGAATGCGCGGGTCGAACGGCGCGTCGGACCCCTTGGCGGCATCGGTCGACAGCGCACCGGCGACCAGCGCCGACTGGTAGAGCACTTCGGCTTCGAACAGAGCGGCGAGCGCATAGGCGGTCGAAAACTGCGTGCCGTTGAGCAGCGCCAGACCTTCCTTGGCGCCCAGCGTCACCGGCTCGAGGCCGTGCGAGACGAAAGCGACCTTGGCCGGGAAACGACCATGCGGGGTAAAGCATTCGCCGACGCCGATCATCACCGCCGTCATGTGCGACAGCGGTGCAAGATCGCCGGACGCGCCGACGGAACCTTGCGCCGGCACCACCGGGATGACGTCGTTGGCGAGCATCGCTTCCAGCAAATCGATGGTTTCGGGTCGCACCCCGGACGCACCCTGCGCCAGGCTGGCAAGTTTCAACGCCATCATCAGCCGGGCAATTGCGACTGGCATCGGCTCGCCGACGCCGGCGGCGTGCGACAGCACGATATTGCGCTGCAAGGTTTCGAGATCGCCGGCCGGGATGCGCACGCTGGCCAGTTTGCCGAAGCCGGTGTTGATGCCGTAGACCGGCTCGCCCTTGGCGACGATCCGGGCGACGGCCTCGGCGCTCGCCTTGATTCTTGGACGGCAGGCCTCATCCAGCTTCGGCACGGCGCCACGGTAGATGGCGCGCCAGTCGGCCAGCGTCGCATTGCCAGGCTTCAGGGTCAGTTCGGTCATTGTCCTCTCCAGATGCGGGCATGGAGCGGGTTGAAGCCCATGCGGTAAACGAGTTCGGCAGGGCGCTCGATGTCCCAAATCGTCAGGTCGGCGGATTTGCCGGCCTCCAGCGTGCCGGCGTTGTCGAGAAGGCCAAGTGCACGCGCGGCCTCGCGGGTGACGCCGGCAAGGCATTCATCGACGGTCAAGCCAAAAAGCGTCGCGGCCATATTCATGGTGAGCAACAGCGAGGTGAGCGGCGAGGTGCCGGGATTGCTGTCCGTCGCCACCGCCATCTTCACGCCATGACGGCGGAACAGGTCGACAGGCGGCTTCTTGGTTTCGCGGATGAAGTAATAGGCACCGGGCAGGATGGTCGCCACCGTGCCGGCCTTCGCCATCGCGGCAGCGCCTGCCTCATCGGTGTATTCGAGATGATCCGCCGACAACGCGCCATAGCTGGCGGCAAGTGCTGCGCCGTGCAGATTCGAAAGCTGGTCGGCATGGAGTTTCACGGGCAGTCCGAGTGCTCTCGCCTTCTCGAAGACGCGTGCGATCTGCTCCGGCGAAAAGGCGATGCCTTCGCAAAAACCGTCGACGGCGTCGGCAAGTTTCTCAGCGGCGACGTCGGGCAGGATCGTGGCGGCGACGAGATCGATGAAGGCGTCCTTGTCACCCCTAGCTTCGGGCGGCAGCGCGTGCGCGGCGAGGCAGGTTGTACGGATTGTGACGGGGCGCTCATTGGCCAGCCGGCGGGCGGCACGCAACGACTTCTTCTCATTGTCGAGATCGAGGCCATAGCCCGATTTGACCTCGACCGTCGTGACACCCTCGGCCATCAGCGCATCGAGGCGCGGCAGCGTCTGGGCAACAAGGTCATCCTCGTTTGCCGCGCGCAGCGACTTGACCGAGGACACAATGCCGCCGCCGGCGCGGGCGACTTCCTCATAGGTGGCGCCGGCCAGCCGCATCTCGAATTCATTGGCGCGGTTGCCGGCATAGACAAGATGCGTGTGGCAATCGATCAGGCCCGGCGTGATCCAGCGGCCCTCGCAATCGACCGTGTCCACGCCCTGCCCCGCCGAAGCCGGCATCGAGGCCTCCGCGCCGGCATAAACAATGAGACCATCGCGCGCGGCGATCGCGCCTTTCTCGACAATGCCGAGGCCCGCCACACCGTCGGCCATGGTCGCCAGGCGCGCATTGCGCCAGACACGAAGGCCGCTCTTCCCGTTTGCTCCACCCATCATCTTTTCCATTTGAAAGGATGACGATTATGTATATACATATTGAAACGCGACGCAAGTGGTCTCGTCGCTTAGGCATGCAGATTTGGAGACGGACGTGACGGCGATCTTTGCGGAACAGGCGCTGCTGCCCGAGGGCTGGCAAGGCAATGTCAGGATCGCGCTCGATGATGGCCGCATCGCCTCAGTCGAGGCGGACGCGGCACCGCAGGCCGGCGACGAGCGCCACACAATTGTCGTCCCCGGCATGCCCAACCTGCACAGCCACGCCTTCCAGCGCGGCATGGCCGGCCTGGCTGAGCTTCGCGGCCCCTCCGCCGACAGTTTCTGGAGCTGGCGCGAGGTGATGTATCGCTTCGCGCTGTCGATGACGCCCGATCAGGTCGAGGCGGTCGCCGCGCAGCTCTATGTCGAGATGCTGGAGGCCGGTTTTTCCCGCGTCGGCGAATTTCACTATCTGCACCACGACCGCGACGGAAACCCCTACGCCAATCTTGCCGAGATGGCCGAGCGCATCGCCGCCGCCGCCGGCGAAACCGGTATCGGCCTGACGCTGCTGCCGGTGTTTTATGCGCACTCCTCCTTCGGCGGAGCGGCCCCGAACGAAGGCCAAAGGCGATTCATCAACGATGTGAATCGGTTCTCCCGGCTTGTTGAGAAGTCCAGTGAATCGGTTCGCGCGTTGAATCAGGCTGTCGTCGGCGTCGCGCCTCACAGCCTGCGCGCCGCCACACCGGAGGAATTGACCCAAGTTGCTGCTTTGGCGCCGAATGGGCCGATCCACATCCACGTCGCCGAACAAGTGAAGGAGGTCGAGGACTGCCTCGCCTGGTCCGGCGCGCGCCCGGTCGAATTTCTGCTGGCCAATGCCGAGGTCGACCAGCGCTGGTGCCTGATCCACGCCACCCATATGACCGATGCCGAAACCATCGGCATGGCCAGGAGCGGCGCCATCGCCGGTCTTTGCCCGATCACCGAGGCCAATCTCGGCGACGGGACGTTTGCAGCGCCGCTATTCACCGAGCATGGCGGCCGCTTCGGTATCGGCTCCGATTCCAACGTGCTGATCGGCCTGCCCGACGAATTGCGCCAACTCGAATATTCGCAGCGCCTCGCCCACCGCGCCCGCAATGTGCTGGCGGTGGCCGGCGGCTCGACCGGGCGGGCGCTGTTCGACGCAGCACTCGACGGCGGCAGCCAGGCGCTCGGCGCCGGTGCCTCGCAGATCGCCGCCGGCGCCGCGGCAGATCTCGTCTCGCTCGACGCCGGCCATCCTTCTCTGGCCGGCAAGGCAGGCGACGCCATCCTCGACGCCTGGATCTTCGCCAATGGCAGCACGATCGATTGCGTCTGGGTGCACGGCAAGAAGCAGGTCAGCGGCGGCAGGCATGCCAGGCGCGAAGCTATCGCAGAGCGTTTTCGCGCCGTGATGAGGGCGCTTTCGGCATGAGCACGGTCGAGACGGCGGATGCGGACAGCGGCGGTTCCCTGCACCAACGCATCCTGTCCGACATCAGCGAAAAGATCCTGTCGGGCGCCTGGGCGCCCGGACATCGCATTCCGTTCGAGCACGAACTGACGACCGAGTACAATTGCTCGCGCATGACGGTGAACAAGGCGCTGTCGCAGTTGGCCAAGGCCGGGCTGATCGAACGCCGCCGCCGCTCGGGCAGCTTCGTCCGCCGGCCGCAGTCGCAGGCAGCAGTGCTGGAACTTCACGACATCAGGATCGAGGTCGAGGCGCTTGGCCTGCCCTATCGCTACGAGCGGCTGGAACAGCTCAAGCGCCGCAGCAATGCGGAGGACAGAGCGCTGCTCGGGCTGCCCGCCGCAGGCTCGGTGCTATGGATCGAAGGCCTGCATTTTGCCGGCGAACGGCCCTTCGCACTCGAGCAGCGCCTGATCAATCTTTCCGCGGTTCCGGAAGCCGGGAACGAAGAGTTTCTGGAGATCGCCGCCGGCCCCTGGCTGATCGGCCGCGTTCCATGGAGCGAGGCCGAGCATCGCATCCGCGCCATGGCCGCCGATGAGGCTATCGCCGACGCGCTCGACATCGATCCGGGCGCGCCATGCCTTGTGGTCGAGCGCCGCACCTGGAGCGCTGAACACCCGGTTACCCATGTGCGGTTTATCTATCCGGCGGAAAGCCATACGCTGGTGGCGAGATTCACGCCGTCGCAGGGGTGAGGCGTGTCCAGCCGACGGCTGGCGAAAAGCCAACGATCTGGCTTTTCGAACGCCGAACGCCCGGAGCCATAGCGAAGGGCAGTTGCGCAGTCCGGGACAAGACCCGATCTCCCCCCTTGTGGGGGAGATTGGCAGTTTCAGCGCCGTGCCTTAAATCGCCGCCGTAACGATAATCTCGACCAGATATTCCGGGCCAGCCAACTTGGCTTCGCCGGTGGCGCGGGCGGGGGTGTGGCCCTGCGGCACCCACTTGTCCCATTCCGAATTCATCTCGGCGAAGGTACCCATATCCGCCAGCCAGATGATCGCCTGAACGATCTTGGTCTTGTCGGTGCCGGCCTTGGCCAGTAATTCGTCGATGGCCGCCAGAATGTCGCGGGTCTGCGAGGCGACGTTGCCGCCGGGCTCGCCGACCTGGCCGGCCAGATAGACGGTGTTGCCGTGGATGACGATCTGACTCATGCGCGGGCCAACATCGATGCGACGAATGCTCATGGGAGGTTCCTTCCTGTTATGGGTGGCGACTGTTTAGAGTTGCGGTTCGCTTCGGGCAAGGCCGCCGGGGCCAAATCCCCTTGGACCAGTGCGCAAACGACTCACGGCAAGTTGAGCCGCCGGTCGCAATTCCGCCTGATTGGCTTGTTGACTAATGTAATAACATCACATATCCAATCGGCCCTGCCCGCGGCCGGGTTTCGCTGCTCCACGGAACGACATGACCCAGACCTGCCTGACATTCCGTGACCTCACGCTGGGCTACAACAGCCACCCGGCGATCCACCATCTCGACGGCACGATCCGCAAGGGCTCGCTGACCGCCGTTGTCGGCGCCAACGGCTCCGGCAAGTCGACGCTGATGAAGGGCATTGTCGGCGTGCTGAAGCCTATGGCCGGTGAGGTTGCTCGCGCACCCGGCGTGCGCGCCGCCTACCTGCCGCAGCAATCGGAGCTCGATCGCTCCTTTCCCGCCCGCGTCGTCGACCTGGTCTCGCTCGGTCTCTGGCCGAAGCGCGGCATGCTCGGCCGCTACACATCAGAGGATCGCGCGGCGGTCAGCCAGGCGCTGATGGCGGTCGGCCTCGGCGGCTTCGAGAAGCGGCCGATCGACACGCTGTCGGGTGGCCAGCTGCAGCGCACGCTGTTTGCCCGCGTGCTGCTGCAGGACGCCGACCTGATCCTGCTCGACGAGCCATTCAACGCCGTCGATGCCAAGACGGTCGGCGATCTGATCGCCCTGATCAAGCGTTGGCACGGCGAGGAACGGACCATCATGGTCGTCGTCCATGATCTCGATCTGGTGCGGCAGAATTTTCCGGAGACGCTGCTTTTGGCCCGCCAGCCGATCGCCTGGGGCGAAACGCGCGAGACGCTGAAGCCGGAAAACCTTCTGCGCGCCCGTCGCTTCCATGAAGCCTGGGAGGAGAACGCGCCCTGGTGCGAGCCGGACGGGCACGGTCATGATCATGCCCATGGCCACGATCATCATGGCCACGATCACGACCATGACGCCGGGCCGAGGGCTGCCTGATGGACGCGCTCTACGGTCTGTTCATCGCACCGTTCGCCGATTTCGGCTTCATGCAGCGGGCGCTGTTCGGCTCGCTGATGCTGTCGTTGGGCGCCTGCCCGATCGGCGTCTTCCTGATGCTGCGGCGCATGAGCCTGTCGGGCGACGCCATGGCGCATGCCATCCTGCCGGGCGCGGCCGCCGGCTTCCTGTTCTATGGTTTGGAAATCCTGCCGATGACCATTGGCGGGCTGATCGCCGGTATTATCGTGGCGCTCGGCGCCGGTGCTGTCTCGCGTTTCACCATCCAGCGCGAGGACGCCTCGATGGCGGCCTTCTATCTGATTTCGCTGGCCATCGGCGTGCTGATGGTGTCGATCCGCGGCTCAAGCGTCGATCTCATGCATGTGCTGTTCGGCACGGTGCTGGCGCTCAACAATGAGGCGCTGACGCTGATCGGCGGCATCGTCGCGGTGACGCTGGTCAGCCTCGCCATCTTCTGGCGGGCTCTGGTCGCCGAATGCCTCGATCCGCTGTTCCTGCGTTCGGTCAGCCGCATGGGCAGCCCGGTGCACTTCATCTTCCTTGGTCTCGTCGTGCTCAACCTCGTCGGCGGATTTCAGGCGCTCGGCACGCTTCTGTCGGTCGGACTGATGATGCTGCCGGCGGCAGCCGCCCGCTTCTGGACGGTGCGCGTCGAGCCGATGTGCGTGCTGGCCGTGCTGATCGGCTTTGCCTCCTGCATCGCCGGGCTGCTGTTGTCCTATCACGCCTCGCTGCCGTCCGGACCTGCCATCATCCTGTCGGCCGGTGTCGTCTACTTCGCCTCGATCCTGTTCGGCACGCGCGGCATTCTGCGCGCCCGCATCATCCATCACCGTCACAGAACGGCCTGATCCCTCGCCCCTCGAAAGGAGACCCCGCCTATGCTGAGATCCATCCGTGCCGCTCTGGCGATGAGCGTTATAACATTAACTGCCTTTGGCGCATCGTCGACGTTCGCGGCGCCGCTGAAAGTCGTCGCCAGCTTCACCGTCATTGCCGATTTTGCCAAAAATGTCGGCGGCGATCGTGTCGACATCACCACCATCGTCGGCCCGGATGGCGATGCCCATGTCTATGAGCCGAGCCCGGCCGACGCGGTCGCCATGGCCAAGGCCGATATCGTGCTGGTCAATGGCCTGCATTTCGAAGGCTTTTTGCAGCGGCTGGTCGATGCCAGCGCCACCAAGGCCTCGATCGTCACCTTGACCAAAGGCGTGACGCCGATCGACTTCAAACCTGAATTCGCCGACGCCGACGCGGCCGAAGGTGCCGGCACCGGTGGCGGCAAGACCGTTACCGATCCGCACGCCTTCCAGTCGATCGCCAACGCCAAGATCTATGTGAAGAACATCGCCGAGGCTTTCTGCGCGGCCGACAGCGACGGCTGCGTCGGCTACCAGACCAATGCCGCCGCCTACACCAAGAAGCTCGATGCGCTGGAAGGCGAAGTGAAGGCCGCGATCCAGTCGATCCCCGAGGCCAAGCGCGTCGTCATCACCTCGCACGACGCCTTCGGCTATTTCGAACACGAATACGGCCTGACCTTCCTCGCCCCGCAGGGCATTTCTACCGATTCCGAACCGTCGGCCGCCGATGTCGCCAAGCTGGTCGAGCAGGTGAAGCAGGACAAGGCGGCGGCGATCTTCGTGGAAAACATCACCAACCCGCGCCTGATCGAACAGATCGCCAGCGAAACCGGCATCAAGGTGGGCGGCACGCTCTACTCGGATGCGCTGTCGCAGCCCGATGGCCCAGGATCGACCTATATCGACATGATGCACAACAACATCCGCCAGATCAAAGGCGCGATCCTCGGCAGCTGAGGAGCGCCGATCCCGGAAAAGGCGGAGGCCTTCCAGCCCGAACTGTGGCGATGCCTGACCGTTGGAATCCTCGCCGGAAACGTCTATCTCTGCAGAACGATTTCCGCTGGCGGATTGCCGGCCACGTCGGGGAGTGGCAAGACTCCCTGCAAATCAGATTGCGAGGATGCTGCGATGGAATACCGCGAAATCAGCGACGACTATTCGGTCTCTGGCCAGATCCAGCCCGAAGACGTCGCCGCCATCAAGGAAGCCGGTTTCAAGAGCGTCATCTGCAACCGGCCGGATGACGAGCAACCCGGCCAGCCTTCGGCCAAAAGCATCGGATCGGCGGTCGAAGCCGCCGGCCTCGCCTTCCGCTATATCCCCGTCATCAGCGGCCAGATCACCGCCGAGAATGTCGAGGACCAGGCCGAGGCGCTGGACGAAATGGAGGGTCCGGTGTTCGCCTATTGCCGCTCCGGCGCGCGCTGCACGAATCTGTACGGGCTGATCCAGCAGTCGAAGGGTTAGATCGGCAGCGCGCCGGTTTCCTTCAGCGTTTCCAGCACGATCGCCGTCTTCACATGCTGCACGGATTCGTGCGGCAGGAGCACGCCGTTGACGAACTCCGACAGCGACTTCAGGTCGGGCGTCACCACCTTCAGGATATAGTCCATCTCGCCGGTCAGCGCGTGCGCCTCCTGCACCTCGGGCAGCCGCGCCACCAGTTCGCCGAAGCGCTGGGCGTTGTCGCGATTGTGGGTGGCCAGGGTCACCGAGATGACGTTGACCAGCGAGAAGCCGAGCTTGTCGCGGTCGAGCACCGCCCGATAACCCTTGATGTAGCCGTCCTCTTCGAGCCGCTGGCGGCGGCGCGAGCATTGCGACGCCGACAGGTTCACCCGCTCCGAGAGATCGTTGTTGGTCAGCCGCGCATCGCCTTGCAAAAGCGCCATTATCTTGCGGTCAAATTGGTCAACGCGCGTCTCATCCATGGTTTTGTCTCTCAACATGCATGCTTCACGCATGACATCATCATTTCAAGCGTTTGAATGCAAGCACCATGCGCCTCCTCCGCGCTATGATGGCGTCAGATGGCCTTTTCGGGCCAAGCCAGCTTTGGAGGAATACCATGGGTCCCTTCCCACACGACGCCCCGCCCCGCCAAAATCAGCAAGGACAACCCGGCCGGTACCGATGGTTTCGAGTTCGTCGAATTCGCGCATCCGGAGCCGCAGAAGCTGGCCGAACTGTTCACCCGCATGGGCTATGTGGCGGTCGCCAAGCATCGCAGCAAGGACATCACCGTCTGGCGCCAGGGCGACATCAACTATGTCGTCAATGCCGAGCCGGGCTCGCATGCCATGGAGTTCGCCGACAAGCACGGCCCGTGTGCCGCCTCGATGGCATGGCGCGTGGTCGATGCCAAGCACGCGTTCGACCATGCCGTCTCTAAGGGCGCCACGCCTTACGAAGGCGACGACAAGGCGCTCGACGTGCCGGCCATTGTCGGTATCGGCGGTTCGCTGCTTTATTTCATCGATGCCTACGGCAAGAAGGGCTCGGCCTACGACGCCGAATTCGAATGGCTCGGCGCGCGCGATCCTCGGCCGCAAGGCGTCGGTTTCTATTATCTCGACCACCTCACCCACAATGTCTATCGCGGCCAGATGGACAAATGGTGGGATTTCTACCGCGAACTGTTCGGCTTCAAGCAGATCCATTTCTTCGACATCGACGGCAAGATCACCGGCCTGGTCAGCCGCGCCATCACCTCGCCCTGCGGCAAGATCCGCATTCCGCTCAATGAATCCAAGGACGAGACCAGCCAGATCGCCGAGTATCTGAAGAAGTACAATGGCGAGGGCATCCAGCACATCGCGGTCGGCACCGACGAGATCTATACCGCCACCGACAAGCTCGCCGCCAACGGGCTGAAATTCATGCCCGGTCCGCCGGAAACCTATTACGACATGTCCTATGACCGCGTGAACGGCCATGACGAGCCGATCGAGCGGATGAAGAAGCACGGCATCCTGATCGACGGCGAAGGCGTAGTCGACGGCGGCATGACCAAGATCCTTTTGCAGATCTTCTCGAAAACCGTGATCGGGCCGATATTCTTCGAGTTCATCCAGCGCAAGGGAGACGAAGGCTTTGGCGAAGGCAATTTCCGCGCGCTGTTCGAATCGATCGAGCAGGACCAGATCAAGCGCGGCGTGATCAAGGTGGATGGCAAGGCGGCCTGAAGCAAAACAAGACGCTTACGGCTCGACCGGTTATGACGTTTTTTTAGGTAATAACCGGTCCTAGCCACGAACGTATGCATCTCGGAAGCGAAAGCCAAACTATCGGAGCTCGTTAGGCGCGCGGAGGCGGTGAGGATATTGCGCTCACGCGCCATGGGAAAATTGTTGCAAGGCTCGTGTCACCGGCCACGAATGGCGTTTTGCCCCGCATTGGCGCCTTCAAAGGCAGCGTCAGTATCGCGGAAGATTTTGACGAACTAGGCCCCAGGTGGGCTGAGTATCAGAAATAATGGGTCACAATCCCAGCCACTCGATCTCCGCCTTCCTCAGCTTGATGTCGTAGTCGAGCAAAAACTCGTCCAGCTGCGGTGGCGCGACCGAAGTGCTGGAAAGCATGGCGTGCACCTGGCCGCGATGGTGGATGTCGTGCAGGAAGACATGGGCCAGGATGTCGCCGATGCGTTCGGGAATCATGCCGTCCTCGCGCCGGTCGGTGATGACGCGGCGGTCGAGATCGGCTTCCTTCAACCCATCGCAGAAGGCGATCAGCCGCCGGTCGGCCACGGTTTGCGCGGCAAACAGCGCGTGGGGTTCGTCGAAGGGCACGAACTCATCATGGGCAGCGGCGCCGACGCCGCCCTCTTCGAGAAAATCGAGATAGAGATGATCGACCGCGAGAATGTGGTTGAGCGTCGCCTTGATCGACGGGAAGAAACTGGTGCGCTCGGCCTCGAACTCACCCGGCTTGAGCGCGAGCACGGCGCGATAGAGCCGGGCGTTCGACCAGAGATTGTTGCCGGCCATGCGGCGCAGATGGTCAAGCAGGGTCATGGTTTCATCCTGCGGAGCGGGTCAGATGCAAGCCTGCCGCCATAATCGCGAAGCCGGCAAGAACGATTAGCAGCAACCCGTTCATGCGCCGACGCATGGCTAGCGTTTCCGGATCCCGTGCGACCTTCATATTGGTGATGGTGTGAAGCATCATCGCTTTGCGCGAGTAGCCACTGCGGTTGATCAGGTTCGGCGAGCGCGCCTCGATGCGATAGCTCAACCGGATCGCCAGGATAAAGACGACCAGAATGGCGATCGCGCAGACACCGGCCAGCAGATAGAACGCCTCCCCCGCCATTCTACATTCCCCTATCCCTGGTATTTCTCGACCTTCTGCTCGATGGCGCCGAAGATCGAATGGCCCGTACTGTCCTTCATCTCGATGCGCACCGTGTCGCCAAAGCGCAGGAACGGCGTGCTCGGCTCGCCTGACACAATGGTCTCGATCATGCGCAGTTCGGCGATGCAGGAATAGCCGGCGCCGCCAGCCGAGACCGGCTTGCCCGGGCCGCCGTCGAGCTTGTTGGAGACCGTGCCCGAGCCGATGATGGTGCCTGCCACCAGCGGCCTTGTGCGGGCGGCATGGACGATCAGCGCCGGAAAATCGAAGGTCATGTCGACGCCGGCATTGGCGCGGCCGAACGGCTTGCCGTTGAGGTCGGCAAGCAGCGGCAGGCTGACCTTGCCACCATCCCAGGCATCGCCCAGTTCGTCCGGCGTCACCGCCACCGGCGAAAAGGCCGAGGACGGTTTAGACTGGAAGAAGCCAAACCCCTTGGCCAGTTCCGGCCCGGTGAGCGCGCGCAGCGTCACATCGTTGACCAACATGACCAGCCGGATCGCGGCGCGCGCCTCTTCGAGGCTAGCGCCCATCGGCACGTCGTCGACGATGACGGCGACTTCCGCTTCCATGTCGATGCCGAAAGCTTCGTCGGCCACGCGGATCGGATCGCGCGGTGGAATGAAGGAGTCCGAGCCACCCTGGTAGATCAGCGGATCGGTCCAGAAACTTGCCGGCATCTCGACGCCACGCGCTTTGCGCACCAGTTCAACATGGTTCACATAGGCGGACCCATCAGCCCATTGATAGGCGCGCGGCAGCGGCGAATGCGCATCGTGCTCGTGAAAGCGGGCTGACGGCACCGCATTGTTCTCCAGCGATTCCGCTATTGTGCCGAGATGCGGCGAGACCCTGCGCCAGTCGTCGAGTGCCGCCTGCAGCGTGCGCGCCAGGAATGAGGCATCGGTGTACTGCGTCAGGTCGCGCGAGACGACGACGAGTTTCCCGTCGCGCGTCCCGTCCTTCAATGTGGCAAGCTTCATGCGGTTTCCTCTCCTTGCGCAGCTTTGGCGCCGCTTAATTCCACAACAAGGCCGTCGCGGGCGATCGTCAAGTCGCCGGCCCATGTTTTCCTGACAGCAGCAAGCCAGTCGACCTCGCCGATCTCCGCATCGTCAGCGGGAATGAGGTGGTTGAGCACCAGCCTCTTCACGCCGGCATCGCTGGCGATGCGTCCCGCGTCCTCGGCAAAGCTGTGGCTGGCGAGCAGATGTTCCCTGAGCCGTGCGCCGTTGCCGGTTCTGGCAACCAGCCGCTCGATGCCCTCTTCCAACATGGCTTCATGGACGAGAATGTCGGCATCCTTGGCGAAATCGGCGAGCGGTGGAAAGAAAGCCGTATCGGCGGAGAACACCACGCTTTTGCCGCCCCGCTCGAAGCGCAGGGCAAAACAGTCGGTCACCGGCGGATGATCGACGCGCAACGCCGTCACCTTGAGGCCGTGTTGATCGAGCACATGGCCCTCAGCGAATTCGCTGATCGAAACCAGTTCGCGAATGTCAGGCCGGCCCTCATCAACGATGCGGATTTCGATGTCGAACTCCATCGCCTGGCAGAAGCGCCGCCAGTAATGGCCGGTGCCGGGCGGGCCGAACACATTGACCGGTGTCGCCAGCCCCGCCGTCCAGGCGGTGTGGACCAGCGGCCCGAGTTCCAGCAAATGGTCGGAATGCAGATGGGTGATGAAGATCAGGTCGAGCGCCTTCAGGCTGATCCCGGCATCGACCAGACCGCGCGTCACGCCGAGCCCGCAATCGACGACGATGGTCCGCCCACCGATCTCAAGCAGCGAGGAACTCGGCCACGGTCCGCCTGGCCGCAGCGCCGGGCCGCCCTTGGAGCCCAGCAGCACCAGCCGGTCCGGCATTGGCTTGCCGCTCAAGACCAGTCGCCCTCGGGCGTGCCATTGAAGCGCTTCTTTAGGTCGGCCCAGCAGTCGATGTAATTGTCCTGCCGGGTTTCCAGTTCGGCGCCGTAGCGGGTCAGCATCTGCGGGAAACGGGTCTCGAACATGAAGGCCATGGTGTTGTCGAGCTTGACCGGTTTCAGCTCCGCGCGCGAGGCCTTTTCGAAGCCAGGCGCATCCGGGCCATGGGCCAGCATCAGATTGTGCAGGCTGATGCCGCCGGGAACGAAGCCTTCCTCCTTGGCATCGTACTGGCCGTGGATCAGCCCCATGAACTCGCTCATGATGTTGCGGTGATACCAGGGCGGACGGAACGTATCTTCGGCCACCAGCCAGCGCGGCGGGAAGATGACGAAGTCGATGTTGGCTGTGCCTTCCTCGCCGCTTGGCGCCGTCAGCACGGTGAAGATCGATGGATCGGGGTGATCGAACAGGATGGCGCCGACCGGCGAAAAGGTCGCCAGATCATATTTGTAGGGCGCGTAGTTGCCATGCCAGGCGACGACGTCGAGCGGCGAATGGCCGATCTCGGTGACGTGGAAATTGCCGCACCATTTTACGATCAGCCGGCACGGCGTCTCCTTTTCCTCGAACCAGGCGCAGGGCGTCTTGAAGTCGCGCGGGTTGGCCAGGCAATTGGCGCCGATCGGGCCGCGGTCAGGTAAGGTCAGCTTGGCGCCGTAGTTTTCGCAGACATAGCCGCGCACTTCAGCGTCGACGAGCTCGACCTTGAAGACGAGGCCGCGCGGCAGCACGGCGATCTCGCCGGGCCGCAGTTCAATGACGCCCATCTCGGTGACGAAGCGCAAGGCGCCGACCTGCGGCACGACCAGCAACTCGCCGTCAGCGTTGAAGAAATGATCGTCGACCATCGATGTGTTTGCGACATAGACATGGGCTGCCATGCCGGTCTGCCCGAGCACGTCGCCGGCCGTGGTGATGCTGCGCATGCCCTGAATGAAATCGGTCGGCTCCTTCGGCATCGGCACCGGGTTCCAGCGATACTGGCCAAGTGCCAGTTCGTGATCGCCGACATTCGGCGCCGTCTTCCACAAGGGATAGCTCGCTGCCTTGAAACGGCCGGTGTGCTTGACGCTCGGCCGGATGCGATAGAGCCAGGAGCGCTCATTGGTGCCGCGCGGGGCGGTGAAGGGCGAGCCGGAAAGCTGCTCGGCATAGAGGCCATAGGCCGGCCGCTGCGGTGAGTTCCGGCCTTGCGGCAGTGAGCCGGGGAGTGTCTCGGTCTCAAAATCGTTGCCGAAACCCGGCATGTAGGAAAAGGCCATCCGATCCTCCCTGATCCCGGCTCCAAGCTTCACAATGCCAAGTCTGCCGGTGATATTGACCAAACTGGTTTCGTTTGTAACCATCGAAAATGTAACTATCAACGGCCACGGCGCGCGTCATGGAACCCGACATTCTGGATCTGGAAAGCTTCCTGCCCTACCGCCTCTACCGGCTTGCCGATGCCGTCAGCCGCGAATTCTCCGGGATCTACCGGGATCGCCACGGCCTGACGCGACCGGAATGGCGCACGCTTTCAGGCCTCGGCCAGCGCGGCACGATGACGGCGACCGAGCTCGGCGAGCAATCGGCCATGCACAAGACCAAGGTCTCGCGCGCGGTGGCCGAGCTGGAACGGCGGCGCTGGCTGACGCGCACGCCCGATGAAAGCGACCGGCGCGTCGAGCACCTGGCGCTGACCAAAGCGGGGCTTGCCGCCTATCGCGAGATGGTGCCGCTGGCGAAGGCGTTTGAAAGGCAGTTGCTGGAGAGGTTGAGCCACCAGGAGCGGGCTGCGATTGTCAGCGGAGTAGCCGCGCTGGAGGGCGCCCTGGAAGGAAAGTAGCTGATAGGCTGGCGCGAGGCGCCCCCCTCTCCTATCGGCAACTACCAATCCATCACCACCTTGCCCGAGCTGCCGCTCCTCATCGCGTCAAACCCCTCCTGGAAATCGTCGATGCCAATCCGGTGCGTGATTAACCCGGTCACATCGAGCGGGCCCTGCACCAGCGCGATCATCTTGTACCAGGTCTCGAACATCTCGCGGCCATAGATGCCCTTGAGATGCAGCATCTTGAAGATGACCTTGTTCCAGTCGATCTCGAAGCCGGTGGGCGCGATGCCGAGGATGGCGATCTTGCCGCCATTGTTCATGGTGTCGATCATGTCGCGGAAGGCGGGTGCCGCGCCCGACATTTCGAGACCAACATCAAAACCCTCGGTCATGCCTAGCGCCGGCATGACGTCGCGCAGCTTTTCCTTGGAGGCGTCGACGACATGCTGGACGCCGAGCTTTTTCGCCAGCGCCAGCCGCACCGGGTTGATGTCGGTAATCACCACTTTGCGCGCACCGACGCATTGCGCCACCAGCGCACCCATGATGCCGATCGGCCCGGCGCCGGTGACCAGCACGTCCTCGCCGACAAGATCGAAGGACAGAGCGGTGTGGACCGCATTGCCGAGGGGATCGAAGATCGCGGCGATCTCGTCCGGCACGTCGTCCGGGATCGGCACGACATTGTGCTGCGGGATCGCCAGATATTCGCCGTAGGCGCCGGGCCGGTTGACGCCGACGCCGAGTGTGTTGCGGCACAGATGCCCTCGCCCCGCGCGGCAGTTGCGGCAGTGGCCGCAGACGATGTGGCCCTCGCCCGAGACACGTTGGCCGACCTTGTATTCGGTGACCGCGGCGCCGAAATCGGCCACCGTGCCGACAAACTCATGGCCGGTCACCATCGGCACCGGCACGGTCTTCTGCGCCCACTGGTCCCAATTGTAGATGTGCACGTCGGTGCCGCAGATCGCAGTCTTCCTGATCTTGATCAGCACGTCGTTGGGGCCGATCTCCGGCACCGGCACCTCTTCCATCCAGATGCCTGGCTCGGCCTTGGCCTTCACCAGCGCCTTCATCATGTTCGACATTCTTTTGTCCCTTGAATCTCTTGATCCGGAATCGCTTTTCGGCGCCAGCCGCTCAGGCAATCACGCCCAGCTCCCTGCCGACCGCGCCGAAGGCCTCGACCGCCCTGTCGATATCGGCGCTGGAATGCGCCGCCGACATCTGCGTGCGGATGCGCGCCTGGCCCTTCGGCACCACCGGGAAGGAAAAGCCGATGACATAGATGCCGCGCTTCAGCATGCGCGCCGCCATCTCCTGCGCCAGCGTCGCATCGCCCAGCATCACCGGAATGATCGGATGGTCGGCCCCGGCCAGCGTGAAGCCGAGTTTGCCCATCTGCGATCTGAATCGCGCCGCATTGGCATAGAGGCGCTCGCGCAAGGCGTCGCCATTGCGGATCAGTTCGAACACCTTGATCGAGGCGCCGGCGATCGCCGGCATCAGCGTGTTGGAGAACAGATAGGGCCGCGAGCGCTGGCGCAGCCAGTCGACCACTTGCCTCTTGCCCGATGTGTAGCCGCCCGAGGCGCCGCCGAGCGCCTTGCCGAGCGTGCCGGTGATGATGTCGACCCTGCCCTCGACGCCGCAATGCTCGGCCGAGCCACGGCCATGTCTGCCGACGAAGCCGACCGCATGGCTGTCGTCGACCATGACCATGGCATCGTATTTGTCGGCAAGGTCGCAGACGCCCTTCAGGTTGGCGATGATGCCGTCCATCGAAAACACGCCGTCGGTGGCGATCAGCCGGAAGCGGCAATCCCTGGCTTCCTTCAGCCGCGCCTCGAGATCGGCCATGTCGTTGTTGGCGTAGCGGAAGCGCTTGGCCTTCGACAGCCTGACGCCATCGATGATCGAGGCGTGGTTCAGCGCATCCGAGATGATCGCGTCTTCCTCGCCAAGCAGCGTCTCGAACAAGCCACCATTGGCGTCGAAGCAGGAGCCATAGAGGATGGTGTCTTCCATGCCAAGGAAGGATGAGATCGTCGCTTCGAGCTCCTTGTGTTCCTCCTGCGTGCCGCAGATGAAGCGCACCGACGCCATGCCGTAGCCATAGCGGTCCAGAGCCTGCGTGGCCGCCTTTCGCAGGTCGATGCTGTCGGCGAGGCCGAGATAGTTGTTGGCGCAGAAGTTCAGCACCTTCTCACCGCCGACTTCGATCTGTGCCGACTGCATTGAGGAAATTACCCGCTCTGACTTGTAGAGGCCAGCTGATTTGAGCCCGGCAAGCTCGCTGTCGATATGGGAGAGAAATGCTGCGGTCATGATCGGGCCTCGTTTGACGTGGCCAGACTGTCGTCCCGCCTGCGCAAAAAATCCATCGCAAAAGCGACCGGATGGGGTGGCCGGGCAGCATCAGATGAAACGCACGGTCACAGCCGAGGCCACCAGTTGGGAACACTCGCGCCAACCAATGTTCAAATGCAGACCGGCGCGCGAAAGGAGCCGATAACCATTTCGCGATCTTTCCGCGTCTTCTCCTTGCCGTCCGGCCGTCGGTTTCCGGTCCTGTTAACGTTTGCGGTTCAATGGTGCTCATACAGGAATCCGTTGGCGAGAGGGCCGCCCCCGAACATGTCGCAGCAGCCGGTGCAAACCGTTTCAGGCAAGCTCATATTGCTGATCAAGGCCGGCTATTGGCTGGCGCTGCTGATCATTGCCGCCATGGTGGCGGCCTCCTTCGTCCTGCTGCAGCAGACGATGGCCACGCAGCAGCACAACAACAACTTGCTCGACATTGTCGGCACGCAGAAGACCTTGTCGCAGCGTATCGTCTTCCTGGCCAGTGCAACGGGCGCCGCCTCGCGCGACAAGCGGCCGGCATTGGTCAGCGCGCTGAAGCAGGCCACCGCTGAATTCGAGACCAACTACGATCTGTTGCTCGAGCAGACCGGCGCGGATCCGCAATCGCCGGCCAAGCTCGATCCGAAGTCGATCGAGAGCGTGCTTTTCGCCAAACCCTTCCATCTCGATTATTTCTCGGTTGGGCTGATCGCCAATGGCGACCGTCTGATCTCAGCCCTTGAATCGCAACTCAATCTCGACAATGACGGCTACAAAGGCGGCGCCGAACGCGTCAACCTCGATGCCTCGGTCGCCAACGCCACCCTGTCGGGCTATGCCGCGCTTGGACAGCGCATCAGTGCCGATGCCGACGAGCGCTCCGAAAAGCTGCTCGCGCTTCACCGCACGCTGTTCTACGCCACCCTCGGCGTCATCCTGCTGGTGGCGCTGTTTATCTTCAGGCCGATGTCCAACGCGATCCTGCGCAAGACGCGTGAGCTGGTCGATGCGCGCAATTCGATGGCCTTCATCGCGGTTCATGACGGCCTGACCGGCCTGCACAACCGTACCTTCCTGACCGATCATTTCGACACGCTGATCAAGGGCGCACACCGCCGGCGCGAACGGCTGGCGGTGGTCCAGCTCGACCTCGACCGCTTCAAGCAGATCAACGATACGCTCGGCCACGCCGCCGGCGACTATGTCCTGGTCGTCACGGCCCAGCGCATGCGCGATTCCTGCCGGGCATCGGATCTGTGCGCGCGGCTCGGTGGCGACGAATTCGTGATGATCCTCAACGGAGCGGGCAGTACCGAGGACATCAACATGCTCGCGCGGCGCATCCTGGCGCAAATCAACGAGCCGATCGTCTTCCAGGGCACCACCATCCTTCCGGGCGCCAGCGGCGGCATCGCCGTCTATCCGATCGACGCCGACAACGCGCAGGACCTGCTCGTCCATGCCGATCTGGCGCTATACTCCGCCAAGAAAATGGGCGGCGGCAACTTCTCGTTCTTCTCGGAGGAGTTGCGCCGCGAGCTCGACTACCGCAAGCAGCTCGAACACGACATCAAGGTCGCCATCTCTGAGCGGGCATTCCAGGTCTATTTCCAGCCGCAGGTCTCCTTGACCGACGGCACGATCAGCGGCATCGAGGCCCTGGTGCGATGGAACCATCACGAGCGCGGCATGATCTCGCCGGGCGAGTTCATTCCGGTCGCCGAGAAATGCGGTTTCATGCCTGAGATCGGCCGCATCGTCATCAGCAAGGCGATCAACGAAGCCGCCGAATGGAACCGCGCCGGGATTGCCTTCGGACGGCTTGCCGTCAATGTCTCGGGAACCGAGTTGCGCGAGCACGATTTCGATGCGTTCCTGTTCGAGACGCTGGAAAAGGCCGGACTGCCGCCGCAGAAACTGTCGCTTGAAATCGTCGAATCCGTCATTCTCGACGATGAGAAGACAGGCATCGCGGCGAAGCTGCGTCACATCAGGGCCGCCGGCGTCCATCTGGAGCTCGATGATTTCGGCACCGGCTATGCGTCGCTCAGCCACGTCAATCCCAATGAGATCGATCGGCTCAAGATCGATCGCCGCTTCGTCCAGAACATCCATGAGAATGGCGACAACTCGAAGATCGTGCGCGCCATCACCGAGCTTGCCCGCGGCCTCGGCATATCCATCGTCGCCGAGGGTGCTGAAACCGAGGCCGAACTCGACTCGCTGATGGCGATCGGCTGCGACCAGGTACAGGGCTATTCCATCGCCTTCCCGATGCCGCAGGACAAGGCGCTGGAATGGCTGACCGCCCGCATGCCGAAGAAGGCCAAACTGCGGGTCTTGCAGGGCAGCCTGGCGTAACGGCCCGCCTTGACAACCAGCCGCTGAAATGGCGGCCTGTCGCAAGTGCAAGCGGATCGCTGGAGCTTATGACATTCTTTCGGTTTGTCCTGGCGGCCGTTCTGATGTCCGCGCTGCCGGCCCATGGGGCGGATCGCACCATCTATCTCACCTTCGACGACGGCCCGCTGAACGGCACCAGTAACATCCTCGATGTGCTGCAGGCAGAGCAGGTTCCGGCAACACTGTTCATGGTCGGCATGCATGCCGAGGCCAGTGCGTCCAACAAGGCGCTGGTGCGGCGCGCCAAGGCGATGCCGCTGGTGACGATCGGCAACCACAGCTACAGCCACGCCTATAATCATTACCGGCACTTCTATGGCGATACGGAAGGGGTGGTTGCCGACATGCTCATGGCGAATGCCGTGCTGGGCCTGAAGCCCGCGGTGCATGCACGACTGCCGGGGCGCGATGTATTCCGGTTGCCTTCCATGTCAAAGGACGACAACTCGCTCGGACCCGCGCAAGCCGGCCGCGAGGACCCCGATTACGAGTTCGTCGCCGCTTCCGGCTTCTATCTCTATGGCTGGGATCATGAATGGGTGCACAAGGACAGCGGCGAGCCGGTACAGAGCGTCGATCATCTGGTCAGCGAGATCGATCATCTGTTCGGCTATGGCCACTTCGCCAAGCCAGGCAAGCTGATCCTCTTGATGCATGACGAGATGTTCCAGGACGGTTTTGACGGCAAGACGAAGCTTACCGACCTGATCACCGCGCTGAAGCTGCGCCACTACGCCTTCGGAGCGATCCCGAATTATGACAACTGAGCCAATGGTTCGGTGTTCCTAGCTTTCGACATTGTCGCGCAGCGCCGCCAGTACCTGCGCAAACTCCGCCAGGCGCTCGTCGGGCAGCCCCGTGCGAAGCCGCTTGTCGAAGGCAAGCGCGGCCTGGCGCAACGTCTCGAACAGCGCTTCTCCCGCTTGCGTCAATTCGACCAGATGGACCCGGCGGTTGACGGGATCGCGGCGGCGCGTCAACAGGCCCTGTGCTTCCATCGCGTTGAGGTGGTGGGTCAGCGTCGCGCCCTGGATGCCGATCATGCCGGCGAGTTCGCGCTGATTGGCGAGTTCGCTCGACTTGACTGACAGCAGCGTGAGCCAGACAGGCAAGGTCCCGCCCGCTTCGACCAAAGCGGCGTCGAAGGCCTGGGCGACAAGCTTGGCGGTGCGGCCGAGATTCATGCCGACTGGCGGGCGTTCAAAGGGCGTCATTGCCGGACACTAGACGGTGTTTTTCCGAGATGGAACTGACTCTCGCTTTATACATTGACATCTAACTGTTAGATATCTAATTGTTAGATGCCCTGCAGATGAGAGGAGAGCCGTCATGCAATACATCTACATCGTCGTCATCGGTCTTCACGTCATGGCAGGCGTGTTCTGGGCCGGCACCACCGTCACGCTTGCCCGCGATCCCGAGATCAAGGCAGAACGCTTCATCCAGCCGCAGCTGGGCGCGGCCGGCATGGTTTTCCTGACCGGGGCGCTGCTGTGGTATTTCTTCCATGGCGCCTATTTCGGCTCGATGGAAATGGTGCTTGCACTCGGCATCCTCGCGGCTTTCGCCGCCGCCGGCGTGCTCGGCGCGATGGTCAGGGCGCCCAGCCGGCGGCTTGCCGGCGCCAATGCGGAAATCGAAACGCAACTGCGCGCCAGAATGGCCATGGGCGAACGCATCGCTGCCTGGCTGCTGGTGGTCACGGTGCTGTGCATGGCGATCGCCCGGATGGTCTGAGCATCGTCCGCGCCACAAAGCTTTGAGATCGCACGTTGCCGGCGGTGAGCCAATGACGTGCGGGCGCGCGGCCGGGCCGGCGTACATGGGCTCTCGTATGCAGGTCCGACCGCGCGCCACCGACGCCAACAATTGCGCCGGCCTGAGCAGGCCGTGCATCAAATCCGCAAGCCGAACCTGATGCCGTCATAGATGGCGGCATGGATGTTGCGCGAAGCGACCGCATCGCCGATGCGCAACAGCACGAAGCCTGCTTCGGGGTTGCGTGCCGGGAAAATGTCGCCGCCGCCGACCAGACTTTCATAGTCGATCGCGCCGCCATTCTTCGAAAGCGGCTTCAGGCTGAGGTAGAGATCGTCGAGCGGCGCCGTGCCGTGCTCGACCACCACCTGGTCGACCCTGCGTTCCCCGCGCCAGCCATCGGCAAAATCCGAAGCGAGTTCGGCGACCAGTTGATTGCCCTCGCGCCGCACCGAGCGCAGGCGCGTGTTGATGGTGATGGTGACGCCTTTCTCCTGGAAAGCGCGCATATACGGCACATGGTTCATGCCGCCCATTTCGGGGGCAAAGAAACGCTCCGGCGAAACCAGTTCCAGCCTCGCACCGCTGTTGGCGATCAGTTCGGCCGCCCCCATGCCCTGATGGCCGCCATTGTCGTCAAAGAGCAGCACGTTCTCGGCGGGCTTGACGCTACCGGCCATGATGTCCCAGCTCGACGTGACGAGATTGTCGCCGGCCGTCAACGGCGGGTTTTGCGGTAGGCCGCCGGTGGCGACGACCACCACATCGGGCGCCAGTGCCAGAACATCGTCCTTTTCCGCCCAGGTGTCGTAGCGGATCTCGACGCCGAGCCGGTCGAGTTCGGCCAGCCGCCAGTCGATGATGCCGATCAGCTCCTTGCGGCGCGGATTCTGCGTTGCCAGACGTACCTGGCCACCCGCTTGCGAGGATGCCTCCAGGATCGTGACTTGGTGGCCGCGCTCGGCTGCGACACGCGCCGCCTCCAGTCCGCCGGCCCCGGCACCGACGACGACGACTTTCCGCTTCGGCCCTTCGGTCTTGACGATGATATGCGGAATCTCAGCCTCGCGGCCGGTCGCCGCGTTGTGGACGCAGAGGGCCTCGCCGCCTTCATAGATGCGATCGAGACAATAGGTGGCGCCGACACAGGGGCGGATCTCGTGCTCGCGGCCCTCCATCACCTTCCTGATGATGTGCGGATCGGCAATATGCGCACGGGTCATGCCAACCATGTCGAGCTTGCCGGTGGCGATCGCATGGCGCGCGGTGGCGACATCGGAGATGCGCGCCGCATGAAAGGTCGGGAACTTCGTCGCCGCCCTCACCTCTCCGGCAAAATCGAGATGTGGCGAAGACCGCATGCCGGTAACCGGAATGACCTTGGTCAATGCCGCGTCGCTCTCGATCGAACCGCGGATGATGTTGAGGAAATCGACCTTGCCGGAGCCAGCCAGCCGCCTGGCGATCTCGATGCCTTCCTCCTTCGACAGGCCTTGCGAAAAGTCCTCGTCGGCGACCATGCGGATGCCGACGACGAATTTCTCGCCAACCGCTCCCCGCACCGCATCCAGCACCATGTTGGTGAAGCGCAGGCGATTTTCGAGCGAGCCGCCATACTCGTCGTCGCGATGATTGGTGGCCGGCGACCAGAAGCCATCCATCAAATGGCCGTAAGCCTCGAACTCGATGCCGTCGAGGCCGGCGGCCTGACAGCGCTGCGCGGCCGACGCATAGTCGGCAACGATGCGTTCGATGTCCCACTCCTCGATGGTTTTTGGGAAAGCGCGGTGCGCCGGTTCGCGCACCGGCGAGGCCGAGAGCACCGGCAGCCAGTCGGCCTTGTTCCAGCCGGTGCGGCGACCAAGATGGGTGATCTGGATCATCACCTTGCAGTCATGCTCGTGGCAGGCCTCGGCGAGTTCGGCCAGCCAAGGCACGATGCGGTCATCATAGACATGCAGATTGCCGAAGGCCGCGGGACTGTCGCGTGAAACGATCGCCGAGCCGGCGGTCATGGTCAGCGCCATGCCACCTTTGGCCTTCTCGGCATGGTAGAGCCGGTAGCGTTGTTTCGGCATGCCGTCCTCGGAATAGGCCGGCTCGTGGCTGGTCGACATCACCCGGTTCTTCAGCGTCAAATGCTTGAGCTGGTAGGGCTGGAGAAGCGGATCGTTGCTGGTCATCGTCTTCCTGCGGTTTCAAATTGCGCTGGAGCAGCAGGGAGCTGCCGCATTTCCTATTTAAGCATCGGATTCGTCTGAAAAACGCTGCGCACGTTTCGGTCCGATGCTAATGAGCGGCAAATTCGAAGGAACCCCGCCCATGATCGACACCAAAACCCTTACCCAGCTCGGCGCGCACGTCGAGACGCCACAGAGCCCCGAAGCAGCGGTCCTGGAAACCGTGCCGTTTTCGCGCGGCGACGGCCCGCCGGCGATCGTGCGCTTCACCTGCCCCGAGTTCACCTCGCTGTGCCCGGTGACCGGCCAGCCGGATTTCGCCCATATCGTCATCGACTACGCACCCGATGCGGCTTTGGTGGAATCGAAGTCGTTGAAGCTGTTCATGACCTCGTTTCGCAACCACGGCGCCTTCCATGAGGATTGTACCGTCATGATCGGCCGTCGCATCGTGGCAGCAACCAAGCCGCTGTGGTTGCGCATAGGCGGCTATTGGTATCCGCGCGGCGGCATTCCGATCGACGTTTTCTGGCAGACCGGCGCTCCACCTGAGGGCGCCTGGCTGCCGGACACCGGCGTCGCCCCCTATCGCGGGCGCGGCTGAGCCCCCTCATTCGCACTGATACTGGCTGAGCGCCCATTCGCCGGTCACCGACAGAAGATCAGAAATCTTCCAGTCACCGCCAACCTTCTTGAGCTTCCATTCGAGACGGTGCTGGTGACCTTCGACAACGAACGCCACGACCACCTTGGCCTCGTCGTCGTTGACGGCCTCGACCGTGCGCAGGCTCCGGTCGATGGCGAGCTTGTCGTAGTCGGCGTTGTCGAGTGCCATGTTGGGGTCGAGGCATTCGCCCTCACCCGAAGCGCGCAGCGCGTCACTCTTGTCGAGCACGGTTTTCGCTGGATCGATGAAGTTCTTGCGTTCGGCTGGATCGAGTTCCAGCCCGGGATGTTCGTAAAAGGGCTTCACCACCGCCGTCGGCGATCCCGGCAGAACGGGCGCCGCCGGCGGCAACTCGACCGGCTTTTCCTGCGGCGCCGGCGTTGCGGCAGGAGGCGTAGCGTTGTTGTCTGGAGGCTGGCCGCCGGCGGACGGCGCGTTCGGCGGTGGTGAGCCGAACAGACCTTGAGCGGCGGCGGCGCAGGACCCAGTCAAAACGCACACGATCACCAGGGCCATAAGACGGGCCATCGCATCACTCCAGGCTTCGAACGGTCATGCGTTCAGGCCGGCGGAATGTCCAGCCTTTGGTCGTCGAAACCTGGTCACAAAGATGCAGAATTTGAGGAAGCCAACAAGCACGTCGAGGCGCACGCTCGCGCGAAGCGTTCAAAAACAATCATTTCAGCGGAGCCATCGGCGAATCAGGATCATCGGCAACGCAAACGACCCCAAAGCCTGCCGGCACCAAGAAACTTACAGCCATGTCTGGCTGGCGGGTTTGCGTATATTGTGCCAGTACCCTGGCAGGTTCCGTCAACAAGGAAGACCGTCTCTTGAACTATCTAGACGCCTTGGGGCTAACCCATGAAACGCTTCGGCCGGCCAACTATTGCGAGATCGGCTGCAGACTGGGCTATAGCCTGGCTCTGTCAAGAGTCCCGGCCATCGGCATCGATCCCGACTACGAGATCAAGGTCGCGTTGACCGCCCCCACGCGGTTGTTCAACACCACGAGCGACAGTTTCTTCGCACGCGACGACGTGGCGCAAATTCTGGGGGCACCCATCGATTTGGCGTTCATCGACGGGTTGCATCTTGTCGAATTCGCGCTGCGCGATTTCATGAATCTGGAGAAGCATGCCAGCCCAGACAGCGTCATTGTCATTGATGACCTGCTGCCACAGCACATGGATTACGCATCACGGCAACGCAATACAACTATCTGGACTGGTGATGTCTATCGCCTGATACCTATTCTTCGCCATTACCGGCCCGATCTGGACATTCGAGTTTATGATGTCGACATGAAGGGTTTCGGCCTGGTGACCCGGCTCGATCCGTCGTCGAACGTGCTCACCGCCAACTATGGCGCCATCGAAGCCGACATACTGGCTGGGAAGTGGTCATTTCCAACCGTCGCAGCCATCCGCGACCACATGCAACCACGCGCCACGGATCTGTTGGCTAACGATCTTGGGATCGTCGCCGCACAGCGCGCGGCTAAGGGTTCGATGCAATCGGACCGGCGCGCGGCGCCGGCATTGTCGCAGCGCAGGCCTCGCCTCTCGGTCATCATCTGTGCCTACGAGATGGCGCGCGAGGCCCCCCGCACGATCCTGTCCGCGACCGCTCCCTATCAGAAGGGACTGAGGTCGGATGAATACGAAGTCATCGTTGTCGACAACGGTTCAAGCACGCCGCTCACATACGACAATCTGCCGCCAAATGTGCAAATCGTAAGAGCACCAGACCCCAGGCAATCCCCGGTGTTTGCTCTGAATTGGGCTGCCCGCGAAATCGCCAAAGGGGAGATTTTGTTGTTTGCCATCGATGGCGCCCGCATATTCTCCGAACGGCTGATCGATGAGACTGTAAAAGCTCATGACCGGATGGAGGATGCCTTTGTGTTCTCTCTGGCCTGGCACATTGGTCCTAAGGTGCAAATGGAGTCGGTGCCGGAAGGATATGGGGCAGAGATCGAAGACGGATTGATCCGTGCGGCGCGCTGGCCTGACGAGGCGGACGGGCTGTTCGGGATTTCGGTACTCGCCGGATCCTCAAGCAATGGTTTCTTCGGCGACATCACGGAAAGCAATTCTTTCTCGATAAGCCGCACGTCGTTCGACCGACATGGTGGCTTCGACGAACGTTTCACTTCCCCAGGCGGCGGCTTGGCAAATCTCGAGATATTTCGTCGCTACGTGACGCGCCCTGACGCGCGCAATGTCTGCCTGCTCAGCGAGGGGACGTTTCACCAGGTCCATGATTCGGTGGCGACCTCGGGCAAAAACAGGTGGGAGGCTTTTGCCGGCGAATACGAGGCAATCTTTGGCGGTCCCTATCTCAGACCTTCATATCATTGCTTTTATCAGGGAAAGCCCCGCGCCGGTATGGTTCCATTTATCCTGCAATCGCTTCAGGGTTGATCGCCGGTCGCCTGCGAACGCGATCGATCGGGTTTCAAGATGTTCCGTGCGGCTAAGCAGCCTGAAGGCTGCCAGCGCGGCGCCATGCAGCACCGAAACAAAGTGGCTAGATCTTTTCACCGTTTCACGGAAACGGCGAACTGCTCTAACTCTTTGTTTTGACGCAGTTCCCAGGGGAAAGCGCTACGCGCTTTTCCCAGGAAAACCGCACACACCTTTCCTGGAAACTGTTCTCGCTGACGCACGCCCAAAGTCCGTGGAAAGCTTGGTCTTCAGGTCTTACTGCATTCCACCGGACAGCGAGCACGGCCCGGTGGAATGATCTGTCATGCAACAAGAACGCTTATTGCAGCGGCGCGCCTCCAGGTCCAGGGAATGCCGTCAGCGGCGTGCCATCCGAGACATTTCCGGAAATCATGTTGTTCTTGAACGACTGCACCACACCCGATCCGCTAGCGCCGACACCGGTTAAGTTGGCGAACACGGTCGATCCGCCAAGAGTGACGATCGAACTGCCGGCGCCGCTGGCAGCCGCACCATTGGCATTCACGCCCACGCCGGCATTGGATGACACCGTCGTATTTGTTACCGTGGCGCGGACCGGGGAGGCTGCGGCAACCGTCTTCACGGTCACGCCGTTGCCGCCGTTCCCGCTGACCAGGCTAGCCGTCAACGCCATATTTATGGCCAAGGTGTTACCCGTCCCATCGACAGTGATACCGGTGCCGTTGTTTGTGACCTCCGTTCGTGTGCGTTTATCCCAACGGCGCCAGTCGTCTTGATCAGAATGCCATTCGTGGCTGCCTCGGATATCCGGGTATTGCTGATATAGACTTCGGTAGGTCCGTTCGGCGCGACTTCCACGCCCTGGCCGGTGACCCGCTGGATGATCGAATCCTCGATATGCAGTTGGCCCTGACCAAGAAAGCGCACGCCATTTACGCCCGTGCCCACGCCATCGATATCCAGCCCCCTGAGATGCACAACGCTTCCAGCCGGAGCGTTGACAACGACACCATTGGTTCCGGCGGAGAGAACCCCGCCTTCCGTATATACACAGTCGATCGTAATCGACTTGGTGATTGTCACCACACCGAAGCCACCTGGATCGAGGCAGTTGATCTCCCCGCTGAGAGCCGTCTTCGAGATCGCGCCGGCAAAGGTCTTGCAAGGCGCCGTGCGGCTGCACGGATTGGCGTCGTCGCCGACGCCGGAAACCCAGGTCCGGGTCGCTTGAGCGGAAGCCGGCGTGGCGATCACCGCCATCGCCAAAGCGAGAAACAGCGATGATAATAGGTAGCCTAGAATTTTCGTGATCATTCCCCCTAAATTGAACAAGAGATTCATCCACAACCAAGCGGAGGAAGTCTAGCGCTTCGCCTTGTCAAAAGCAACGTGACGTCAAAACCGGATCGCTGATTTGAATTTCTCGTGTGCGTGGCAATCCGCCAAGCTACGCAACCGCCATCATGCCATTGTTACATCGCCTTCACACTACATTCGAAGCGCTTGGCATTCCATGAAATTTAGAAACTTCACGCGTCGGAGATGCCGAGCGCGACATGATTCCGCCGTTTCGACGCCCCCCGGCCGGAACGGCCAAGGCTCATGGCATCACTCCGGATCTTGGCCCGCCATGCATTCGAGCTGGCTCAGCGTCCAGCCGCTGGTCTTCGAAGCAATGTCCGATACCTTCCATTTGCCGTCGACCTGCTTCAGCGACCAGCGCATTTCGCGTTGCGAATCGTCTCCGTCCGAAAACAGCTTGAAGCTTGCCACCACTTGTGCCGCGTCGCCATCCACCGTCTCGGACAATTTCAGGGTTTTGGAGACGGTCTTCTGGTCGAAATCCTGCGCATCAAGACCGGGATCGAAGTCGATGCAGGCGACCTGGTCGGGATTCTTCTTGGTCGCCTGGTCGTTGAGATCGAACAGTTTCGTCACCGGCTCGACGAAACGATCCCGGTATTGTGCGTCGGCCTCGAATTTGACCGCCGGAACATAGAAGAACTTCACGGCGTCGGACGCCGGTCCGGCGAAGGCGGCCGCGGGCAAGGCTGTCGCGAGGGCGGCAAGGAGCACTGTCCGTCTCATGCAGGATCTCCGGCTTTTGATGGCTTGAAGCAATCAACACCACGCATCCTGCATACCGGCTTTTTTGCCGCTCATGAAGCCCCTGCCCGGCTCCTTTCAGCCGTCGAGCCAGACGTTCTGGAGGTCCATCTCGAAGGTCTGGTGGACGCCGTAGTTCTTCACCTTCTTGCTGGTGTGGCTATACAGCTTCTGCCAGAACGGCTGGATGATGACTCCGGAGTCCTGCAGGATCTGCTCGACGTCCTTCATCACCTCCTTGCGCTTGGCGACGTCGATCAGCGAGAGCGCCTGTTTGAGCTTGGCGTCGAAATCGGGATTGGAATAGGCTGACTCATTCCACGCCTCGCCGCTGCGATAACCCAGCGCCAGCACCTGGACGCCAAGCGGACGCATGTACCAGATGGTCATCGAATAAGGATATTTCGTCCAGTCGTTCCAGAAGGTCGACCCCGGCAGCACCGTGCGCTTCACCTTGATGCCGGCATCGCGCAATTGACCGGCGATCGCGTCGCCGGTGTTCTTCTGCCAATCGTCCTCGATGGTGATCAGTTCGTGCTCGAAGTCGGCCTGACCGGCTTCCGCCATCAGTTTCTTGGCGCCGGCGGCGTCACGCTCCTTCTTGGGCAGGGGATAATATTCCGGATGGATCGGGCTGACATGATGGTTCTCGCCGACCGTGCCGCGCCCGGCATAGCCGAGCTGCAAGACGGCATTGTTGTCGACGGCCATCTGCAGCGCGTTGCGCACCCGCTTGTCGTCATAGGGCTTGTGCGTGATGTTGGTGCGGGCAACCAGTGTCGTTGCCGTCGCGACCTCGGATTTCTGCAGGCCCATCTTGTCGAGAATGTCGATGAAGTCGGCCGGGCTCTCGAAATTGAGGTCGATCTCGCCGGAATCAAAAGCGTTCACCGTGGCATTGAAGTCGGTGCCGTAGTCGACGAATTCGACGCCGTCGAGCGGCGTCTCGCCACCCCACCATTTGCCGTTCTCGCGGCGCTTCACCACCGCCTTCTGGCCGACATCGTAAGAGACGAGTTCGAACGGACCCGTCCCGATCGGCTTCTTGACCGGATCGGCGCCGTCGGCATCGAAGTTGCGGTGGACGACGAGCGCGGGATAATCGGTGAAGTTCGGGATCAGCGAAATGTCGGGTTCGCTGAGCTTCAGCTTGACGGTGTGGTCGTCGACCTTGGTGATCACGCCGTCCCGCGCCTTGCCGGTTTTTGCGTCGATCAGCGCGCCGACGCGTGCGGCCATCGAATTGCCGGCGACGCCTTTTTCGCACCAGCGCGCCAGATTGTAGGCGACGTCATCGGCATTGAAGGCATCGCCATTGTTCCAGGTGATGCCCTTGCGCACATGCAGGACATATTCGGTGGCGTCGTCGTTGATATCCCAGCTTTCGAGCAGCACCGGCTCGAAGGTGAATTGCCTGGTGTAGCGCACCAGCGGCTCCAGCCAGCTGCGCGAAATGTTGGCCAGTTCCACCCAGTCGTAGGTGCGCGGGTCCTTCTGCGCCTTGACCGACATCGAAACGCGCAGCGTGCCGCCCTTCTTCGGCTCCTCGGCCAGGGCCTGTCGCGGCGCGGCAAGGCCGATCATGCCATAGGCAAGAGCCGTCGATGCACCGAAGGCGCTCGCCAGCGCCAGGAACTCACGCCGGTCCATGCGGCCGGCGCGTGCCTCTTGCGCCATGGCCTCGATAGCGCTCGGGACGCGGTCGCCATTGCTTGTGAAAAATGTCATTTTCTTCCTCCCTTATGGTTCCCGTCGGGTCTTCGCCCTTTGGTCAACTCACCGTATCCGGCAGCTTCTCCTCGCGCCGCGCTATCAAATCCCTGAGACCTTCGGCAATACCCACGTCGAGCTTCGGTTCCTCGTAATCGGCAAGCATGTTGCGTGCTTTCTCGCGGCCGCGCGTGTCATGGTCCTTCGCCCCTTCGGCATTCCACTGTTCGTAGGAGTTGAAATCCATGATCGAGGGCATGAAGAAGGCGGACTCGAAATGTTCGAGCGTGTGCTGGGTGCCGAGGAAATGGCCCTGCGGTCCGACCTCGCGGATCGCCGCCATGGCCTCCTTGAAATCGTCGAAGGACACCCCGCCGGCGTATTTGTACCAGCCGACAAGCTGCTCGCAGTCCGTCGCGAATTTCGAATAGCCGCAAGTCAGGCCGGCCTCCAACCAGCCGGCGGAATGCCAGATGTAATTGGCGCCGGACAGGATGGCGGCATGCATGAGCATGTTCGATTCGTATCCCGCCTGGGCGTCATTCAGCTTCGAGCCGACATGGAAGCCGGACGTGCGCCAGGGCAGCCGGTATTTCCGCGCCAGCGCGCCCATCAGATACATCATCTGGGCGGCCTCCGGTGTGCCGCCCATCGGCGCGCCGGTCTTCATGTCGACCGTGACCATGAACTGGCCGTAGATTTGCGGCGAGCCTGGGCGGATAAGCTGGGTCAGCGCCACGCCGGCAAGCGCCTCGGCGTTGACCTGCGCCACCGCGCCGACGGCGGAAGCCGAGGTCGAAGCGCCGCACAGCGCGAAAGGCGCCAGGATCAGCGGCTGGTTGTGGCTCGCGTAGACCCGCATGGCGTCGATCATGGTGGCGTCCCATACCAGCGGCGAATTGCAGTTGGTGATTGCCACCAGCACAGGGTTGTCGCGGACGAACGCCTCGCCGAAGACGATGCCGGCCATTGCCATCGTGTCCTCGGCGCGCTCCTTCGACGTCACGATACCCATGAACGGCTTGTCGGAATGCTTGAGCGCCGAGTGGATGATGTGCAGATGCCGTTTCGGCACCGCGATTTCCATCGGCTCGCAGATGACCGAACTCGAGGAATGCAGCGCCGGCGCCATATAGGCCATTTTGTGGAAATTGTTGAGGTCGGCGAGCGTGCCGTAGCGCCTGACATTGTCGAGGTCGCGGACGTAGGGTGCGCCATACATCGGCACGAAAATCGAGTTCTTGCCGCCGACGCGCACCGTGCGCTCGGGGTTGCGCGCATTGAGCGTGAACTCCGACGGAACCTTCGAGACGAGTTCCATCAGCAGCGCGCGATCGATGCGGACGCGCGTCTCCCTGACATCGGCACCGGCCGCCTTCCAGAGCTCGATCGCGCCGTCGTCGCGGAATTCGCAGCCCACCTCCTCGAGGATCTTGAGCGATTCCTCGTGGATCAGTTCCACCGCCTCGTCAGGCACGATCTCGTAGACGGGGATGTTGCGCACCAAGGTCGGAAAGGAAGCGATCGGCGCGCTTCTGAGCGCCTTGCGGCCAAGACGGCCACCGCCGCGGCGGTGGGTCTGTTCGGTCAATTCGACGGCCGGTACGTTCATGGAGCCTCCTTCTTCCCGCCACCACGTTAGCGACCCGAAATATGGCTGTGACGCTGGAAAATCCTGATCTTCTGTATAAGCTGTGCTTATGCGAAGCCTGCGCCACCTTCTGCCCTCCGCCGGCAGCCTGATCGTCTTCGAGGCGGCCGGCCGGCTGTCGAGCTTCACCGCCGCCGGGCGCGAGCTCGGCATGACGCAGGCCGCCGTCTCCTACGCGGTGCGCGGGCTGGAGGAGCAGCTCGGCGCCAAGCTGTTCCAGCGCCGCCATCGGCAGGTCAGCCTGACCGAAGCCGGCGAACGCTTCCACGCCGATGTCTCGCTGGGGCTATCGCATATCCGCAAGTCGGCCGAGGATCTCCGCCTGCAGGCGACCGGTGGCCATGTGACGCTTGCCGCGTCGACCGCCTTCGGCTCGTTCTGGATGATGCCGCGCCTGCAGCAGTTCCGTGACGAATTGCCGGGCATCGATCTGCGCATCCAGACCGCCGACCGCGACCTCGACATCATCGCCGAAGGCATCCCGCTGGCGGTGCGCGGCGGCGAGCCCCGGGACTGGCCGGACTACCATTCGCTGCCGCTTGCCGATGAGGAGATTTTCCCCGTCGCCGGCACCAGCTACCTGGCCAAGTTCGGCATGCCGAAGACCGTGGGGGAATTGGCGACGCACCGTCTCATCCATCTCGAGGAGCCGTATCGCGAGGCGGCGAGCTGGGACGAATGGTTCCAGTCGGCCGGCGGCAGCCTCGGCGACACCGCACGCGGCCTGCGCATCAATGATTATGGCCTGGTCATCCAGGGCGTGATGGAGGGGCAAGGAATCGCGCTCGGCTGGCGGCACCTTGCCGAGCGGCTGCTGGCGACGGGACTTCTGGTGCAGGTGACGGACCACGTGCTCAAGACCGGCAAAGCCTTCTATATCGTCTGGCCGAAGAACCGGGAACTCAGCGACAATGCCCGCAAGGTCAGGGATTGGCTGGCCGCGCAGGCATAAAACCGTTTCACGGTCCCACGCAGTTCGCCCTCGCCCGCACCACACGAATCCGCCTATACTGTCGCCATGCCCATTCGCCAGCTTTCCGAAACGATGATCAACCAGATCGCCGCCGGCGAAGTCATCGAGCGTCCGGCGAGCGTGGTCAAGGAACTGGTCGAGAATGCACTTGATGCTGGCGCCTCGCGCGTCGAAATCGTCACCTCAGGTGGCGGGCTGAACCTGATCCGCGTCACCGATGACGGCTCCGGCATCCCCCAACAGGAGTTGGCGCTGGCGATTGCGCGCCACTGCACCTCCAAGCTCGCCGAGGATATCAACGACATCCGCTCGCTCGGCTTTCGCGGCGAAGCGTTGCCCTCGATCGGCTCGGTGTCGCGGCTGTCGATTCGGTCGCGCACGGCGTTAGGCGACAGCGCCGCCGAAATCGGCATCGAGGGCGGCCGCGTCCTGCCCGTAAGGCCTGCGGCGGCCAATCGCGGGACCACGGTCGAGGTGCGCGACCTGTTCTTCGCCACGCCGGCGCGGCTCAAATTCATGAAGGGCGAGCGGGCTGAAAGCTCGGCGACCAGCGATGTCGTCAGACGCATCGCCATCGCCTTTCCGGCCGTGCGGTTCACGCTCGCCGGCTCTGACCGCTCGACCCTGGAATTGCCGGCGACCCATGACAGTCCGGAAGGCAGCCTGCGCCGCGTTGCCCAGGTGATGGGGGCGGAATTTCCCGATAATTCCATCGCCATCGACGCGATGCGCGAAGGCGTGCATCTGACCGGCCATGTGTCGATCCCGTCCTTCACCCGCGCCAACGCGCTGCAGCAATATGCCTATGTCAATGGCAGGCCGGTGCGCGACAAGCTGATCGCCGGCGCCATCCGCGGCGCCTTCGCCGATGTGCTGCCGCGCGACCGCCACGCGGTGACGGTGCTGTTTCTTTCGCTCGATCCGGCCATCGTCGACGTCAATGTCCACCCGGCCAAGGCCGATGTGCGCTTCCGCGATCCGGGCCTGGTGCGCGGGCTGATCGTCGGCGCCATACGCCAGGCATTGGCCGATGCCGGCATTCGCTCGGCCACGACGGGAGCCGCAGGCATGATGGCGGCATTCCGGCCGGGTGCCGCACCCTACAGTCATGGCGGCCCGGCCAATGGCCATCGCAGCTACGAAGCAGCATTCCATGCATCCGGCTCCACCGGTTTCGATCCCTCACGCTCACCGCAGCGGCCGCTCGACATGCAATTCGAGGGTGCGGGCTTCGAACGCGCCAGCGCAAAGAATGGCGGTTTTGGCGAACCCGACCAGGCGGCTTTCGATACCGGTCCGCTTGCCAGCGCCGATGCGCGCGCCGGGCAGAGCGAGGCGGCGGAGACGCTGCTCGACACGGTGCTCGGTGCGGCCCGCGCCCAGGTGCATGAGAACTACATCGTTGCCCAGACCAGGGATTCGCTCGTTATCGTCGACCAGCACGCCGCGCATGAGCGGCTGGTGTACGAAGCGCTGAAGAACGCGCTGCATTCGCGCCCCGTGCCCTCGCAGATGCTGCTTCTGCCTGAGATTATCGACCTGCCGGAAGAGGATGCCGAGCGGCTCGCCATGCATTCCGAAACGCTCGCCCGCTTCGGCCTCGGCATCGAGCGTTTCGGCCTGGGCGCCGTTGCCGTGCGCGAGACGCCGTCGATGCTGGGCGAAACCAATGTCCAGCAATTGGTGCGCGACCTCGCCGACGAGATCGCCGACAACGACACGGTAGAGACGCTCAAGGAGAGGCTGGACAAGATCGCCGCCACCATGGCCTGCCACGGCTCGGTTCGTTCCGGCCGGCTGCTCAAGGCCGAGGAGATGAACGCGCTGCTGCGCCAGATGGAGGCGACGCCCGGTTCCGGCACCTGCAACCACGGGCGGCCGACCTATATCGAGCTGAAGCTCGCCGATATCGAGCGGCTGTTCGGGCGGCGGTGAGCCTGTGGGCGGCGAACAGACGGTCCGGTTCCGGTTCGAAGCCGAGGTGATCCACTGGAGGGGCCCTTCGCCATACTTCTTCGCGCCGATACCCGAGCAGCATGGCGACGAGATCAAGAAAGTCGCGAAGTTCGCGACCTATGGCTGGGGGGTGATACCTGTCGAGGCGACTATTGATGGCTTTATGTTCGCCACATCCCTGTTTCCCAAGGGCGGAAGCTACCTTTTGCCCCTGAAGGACGACGTCCGGCGCCAGTGCAATCTAACGGCAGGCGATTCGATTTCCGCTTCCATCGCGATACACCTTCGCGGCCGATAACGAGGCCCGCGGGCGATCCTCTTGATCGATGGTCTGGCGCGGCTCTTGTCTTGATTCGGGAAAGGCAGCCAACCCTTTGGTCTAACGCTTCAAATTCACTACGATGACGCCGCCGAGTGCCAGCGCGCCGCCGAGGATGCCGAGTAGCGTCGGCACTTCGCCCAGCCAGAAGAAGCCGATCAGGGCAGACATAGGCGAAACCAGATAGAGGAAGTTGGAGGCACGGGCGGCCGGCAGACGCGACAGCGCGGTTGCCCAGGCGGCATAAGCGATCAGGCTGGGCACGATGCCAAGAAAGATGACGGCGCCGAGACCGGTGGTGTTGGCCACGGCTGCCTGCGCGAAACCGCTCGGCAGAAAGGGGGACAGGCAAAGTGCGCCAAGAATCATATTCGAGGCCGAGATGGTCAGCGGGTGATGGCGGGCAAACAGGGGCTTCTGGACGATAGTGTTGACGGCCGAACAGAGCGCGGAGCCAAGCACGAGCAGTGCACCAGCATTGAAATGTAAGCCTTGTCCGTCTGACATTGCTATGACGCCGATGCCGGCGAAGGATATCGCCGTGCCAGCCCAGGCCCACCTTGAAAAGCGCTCGCCGAGCAGCGCCATCGCCATGATGGCGGTGAAGATCGGGCTGACATTGATGATGAAGCCGGCGGCTCCCGCCGAGACGGTCAGCTCGCCGAAAGCATGACAGTGTAGAGCGCGACGAAAATTGCCCCGCCAAAGACGAGGCGCCACACCTCGTCGAGCCTGGGCAGTGCCGGGCGCTTGACGGCAAGGAAGAGCGCCGCCGGCACCGCGGCGATGGCAAAGCGCAGGGAGCCCAGTTCCAGCGGCCCGAAGGCGGCAAGGCCGGCGCGGATGGCCGGAAAAGCGGAGGCCCAGCCGACCACCGTCAGCGCCACGGCGATGGCGGCCGTGGTGTCCATCCGCTGTGTCTGATTCAACGTGCCCGTCATCGCGCTCATCTCACCGTCCTCATGCTGTTCCCGTCCTGGAGGCCACAAAACGCCTTTTTCCGCCTGTTGACAAACGACCAAATCGAGGATCACCTGTGACTATGGATCACAGCTCAGACACAATGGTGCCGCTCGAAACCCTGCGTGCCTTCGACGCGGCGGCGCGAACCGGCAGTTTTTCGGCGGCTGCTGAAAAGCTCAACATCACCCATGGAGCCATCAGCCGGCAGATTGCCAAGCTCGAGGACTGGCTGGGCCTGAAAGTGTTCGATCGCGGTGCGCGCGGCGTAACGCTGACGATCGAAGGCAACCGGCTGCATCTGCGCACGTCGGAGGCTTTCGCGCTGATTTCGAGCCATTCCGACCGCTGGGTCGAGCCGCGCGGCACGGCGGTGGTGCGGCTGACCTCGATCCCCTCGGTGAGCGGGCTGTGGCTGATGCCGCGCATGGCGGCACTGGAAAACAATCCCACCAAGCTGCGCATCGTGCTCGATGTCGACATCCGCCAGGCCGACCTTGCCGATGAAGGCATCGATCTGTCGATCCGCTGCGGCCGCGGCGGCATTCCCGGCCGCGTCTCGGTGCAGCTGTTCGAGGAGCATGTCTTTCCTGTCGCGTCACCGGAACTGGCTCGCGAGATAGGTCGCGGCGACCCGGCCCGGTTGCTCAAATTCCCGCTGATCAACGATTCCGACGCCTCCGGCTGGCGCGCCTGGTTCGCCGCGCAAGGCATGGATTATCGCCCACGTCCGCAAGATCGCCGCTTCGAGGACTACAATCTGGTGCTAGACGCTGCCGCCTACGGGCTCGGCATTGCGCTGGCGCGTCCGCCGCTGACCGGGCATCAGTTGCAGTCAGGCCGAATCACCGCGGTCGACGAGCGCACCGCGCTCAATCCAGTGTCCTATTGGCTCGACCGGCCGCTGGGGCGGCCACGCACCGCAGCGGCCGACCTTGCCCGCCGTATCGCGCAGCAGGCCGGATTGGCGCCGGACAAGATCGAGGCGTTCATCGAAGCCGAGCGATAGGTCTGCCGGCCTATCTCCGATTCGTTCAGCGAAGCAGCAGCAGAACGAATCCGAACATCATTGCCAACAAACCGGTTATGATCGAAACAAAGCCGATCCTCACCAGCAGGCCCTCGGGATTGGGTGCCGCGGCGGCGTGAGATTGATTGGCTGGCCTTCGCCGTCCCGACGGCATCCCCATGGCGGCGGCGTTTTGCGGCACCGGAACCTGCTGCGGGATAAACGACAGCAAGGACACCCCGGCGGCCCTGGCGGGTGCGTTGTCATTGGCCGTTACCGAAGGCGGCACGGCGCCGCGCTGCGTTTCGGCTTCGGGCGCTGTTCTCCTCGCCACGGTCGTTGCCAACACCGCCTCGTCGCGTGTGTCGAGCTGGGCCTGATAGGCCTCCACGATGCCGGGAGAAGCAATCTGCTGCGATTTGACGGCCATCGGCGCCGCCGGCATCGCCAACAAAGCGGGCGCCGTGCGTTGGGCGAACAAAGAGGGCGCGGCGGGCTGGACCAGTTCCCTGACCAGCGCCGTCCTGACCGGATCGGCTTTCGCCGACGGCACGGGTTGCGGCGTCATCGCCTCCTTGAGCAAGGAAGCCAGGCGGGCGGAAGAAATATCCATCATGCCCCCGATAAAAGCGCTTTTCGCACCTGTCCTAGCGCCTCAGCATTGTCCGAGGCTTGTCGCAAGCTTGACCTTGGCGGCGATTTGTGGCGATGAAATCTGTATGAACCTCGGCACCACCGCATGATGAACCGTTTCGAAGGCCCGGGCGGCAAGGAAGCCCGCATCCGCTACCTGGATGGCGATTTCCAGGTCACCAGCCCCGGCTCGTTCGTGCGTTGCGCGGTGACCGGGGAAAACATTCCCTTGGATGAGCTGAAATACTGGAGCGTCGCCAGGCAGGAGCCCTACGTCAACGCCACCGCTTCGCTGCGCCGCGAGATCGAGGTGCATCCTGAGCTGCGCAAGCGCAGCTAACCCCTCAGCTTGCGCTGCCGCCAGGCATCGAGCGTTTCCTCGATGATGCGTTCGGGCACATGGTCGAGCTCGAAAACCGTGTCGATTTCCAGCACATCGAGCCTGTCGAGAAAGTCCTGTGAGGCGCCGTGGCGCAACCGGGCGGCGTCCTTGGCCGTGGTGATGAGAACCAAGCCTTCGGCGCGCGCCGTCACCGCCAGTTCGGCGAGTTCGTCCTCGGCGTAGAAATGATGGTCCGGAAAGGGTTTTGAGAGGACCACCTCGCCGCCGGCCTCGCGCACCGTGTCGAAGAATTTGTCGGGATGGCCGATGCCGGCGAAGGCGAGGAACCGTTTGCCGGCAAGCCCGGCCTTGCTGCTGGGCTCGGTATGCGCCTCGAAGATCGGCCGGCCGGCGCGCGCCGCCTGGCGCACCACGGCGTCTGCGGCGGTGCCCTCGCCCATCTTCAACAGCCCGCTGGTGAAGACCAGCTGGTCAACGATCTTTGCCCTCAACGGACCGCCCGGAATGACGCGGCCATTGCCGATGCCGTAGCGGGCGTCGACCACGATCAGCGCGTAGTCGATATGGATGCGCGCGCTCTGAAAGCCGTCATCCATGATCAGGAAATCGCAGCCGTGCTTCGCCATGAGCAGCCTGGCGCCGGCGGCGCGGTTCGGCGTCACCGCGACCGGCGCGTGTTCGGCCAGAAGCAGCGGCTCGTCGCCGACATGCTTGGCGGCATCGTGATGGGCATCGACGACATGCGGCTCGGCGAAGGAGCCGCCATGGCCGCGCGACAGGAAACCGGGCTTCAGCCGCATGCGCTTGGCCTGTTGGGCGAGCGCGATAGCGACCGGCGTCTTGCCGGTGCCGCCGACGGTGAAATTGCCGACGCACAGGACCGGCGCCTCGATCTTCTCGCGCCTGGCCCGCCGCATGCCGCGCCCGGCGACGAGCGCATAGACGGCCGACAGCGGCGACAGCGCCAGGACTTTCCAGTCCGGCTCTTCCCACCAGAATGGTGGTGCTTCGGAGGCCACGCTAGCGCCCGTTGGCGCCCTTCAGGCGCGACTTGACGACCAGCGGCTGGATGTAGGGTTCGAGCGATTTCAGCGTGCGTGCCAGCGCGCCGCGCATCTCGTCGACGGTCGCCACCCCTGCCGCCATCATCTCGTGGCGCGCCACTTCGTTGGTCAAAAGGAAGTTGACGGCGCCGGCCAGCATGTCGCGATCACGCACCAGCTTGGCGCCGCCGCTGTCGATCAGCCGCTGATAGGCCTCGCGGAAATTCTGCACATTGCGGCCAGCCAGAACCGCTGTGTCGAGCATGGCCGGTTCGAGCGGATTCTGCCCGCCCTCGGAGGTCAGCGAGCGGCCGACGAAGGCGATTTCGGTCAACCGCAGATAGAGCCCCATCTCGCCGATCGTGTCGCCGAGCAGGATATCGGTGTCGGGCCCGATACGGTCGCCCTTGCTGCGCCGCGCGACCTTCAGCCCCATGCCGGAAATCTGCGCGGCAAGGCTTTCCGCGCGATCGGGATGGCGCGGAACGACGATCGTCAGCAGGCCGTGGTGACGCTTGTGCAGCGTCGCATGGACTTCCGCCGCGACCACTTCCTCGCCGTCATGGGTCGAGATTGCAGCCCAGGTCGGGCGGCCGCCGATCTGCCGCTGCAAGGAGGCCAATACCCGTTCGTCGACCGGCGGCGGGTTGGTGTCGACCTTGAGGTTGCCGGAAACGGTGACCGGCCGGGCGCCAAGCGCGCGAAAACGCTCGCCGTCGACATCGGACTGGGCAACGACATGGGCGAGATTCTCGAACAGCGCCTCGGCGATGTTGGCGCGTTTCTTCCACGAGGTGAACGAGCGGTCGGACAGCCTGCCATTGACCAGCACCTGCGGCACGTGACGCGCGCCAAGCTCCAGGATGGTCATCGGCCAGATCTCGGATTCAGCGATAATCGCCAGGTCCGGCTGCCAGTGATCGAGAAACCGGCTGACCGCCGGCTTAAGATCCAGCGGCACATATTGGTGGATGATGCGGTCGCCGAGCCGTTCGTCGGCGACCTGGGCCGATGTCACCGTGCCGGTTGTCAGCACGATGTTGACGCCGTAGTCGAGAATGCTTTCGACCAGCGGCACCACGGCTATGGTCTCGCCGACGCTCGCGGCATGGATCCAGATCACGGGCCCTTCGGGACGCGGGCGGCCGGCGACGCCGTAGCGCTCGCGGCGACGGTGGCGGTCTTCCTTGCCACGCGAGGTGCGCCAGGCGACATAGGGCCCGACCAGCGGATAGGCTGCGGCACCGGCGAAACGGTATGCCGTCAGCATGGCGCGCGCCCAGCGACCGCTCATCGCCGGCCATCCACGAGACGGTAGGCCTCGGCCGTCGCGGCATTGAGAGCGGTGGTGATTTCCTGGCGCTTGCGCTCCATTTCGGCGTCATCGGCGTCGGCCGCGACAAAGATCGGCGCGCCGATGGTCACGGCGGAACGGCCGAAAGGCAGGTTGATGGTCGTCTTGTCCCAGCTCTTTTCCAGCACCTTGCGACGGCTGGTGGCGATGGCGACAGGCAGTAGTGGCCGGCCAGAGAGGCGCGCCAGGAGAACGATACCGAGCCCTGCGTCGCGCGGCGTGCCATGCGGAATGTCTGCGATCATGGCGACGTTCTTGCCGGCGGTGAGCGACTTTTTGAGGGCAATCAAGGCCTTGGCCCCACCCTTGTCGAGATGCCGGGCATTGTCGCGCCCACCGGAACCGCGCACCGCCTCGATGCCGAATTTCTCCAGCATCAGCGCATTGAGCTCGGCATCGGCGCTGCGCGACACCATGGCGACCAGCGGCTTGCGCTTGGGGTAATAGGCCGGCGTCAAAAGATGCTGGCCGTGCCACAGGGCGATGATGCCTGGCTCGAATTCGGCATAGGCGCCGCCCGAAAAGCGCGCCGAGCCGGCGACCAGGGGACTGGTCAGGCGAACCAGGCGGACGAACTGTGCGAGCAGGCTGGCAATGGCGTTCTTGACGAATCGCGACTGCGCGAGCGGCTCGCGCACCTTGCGCCAGAACGTCTTGGTCGCGCGGCTGCCGCCCCTGCCAGTCGGCGCGGCGTCGCTGGCTGGCCCTTTCGCCAGGTCATGCTCCATCGAAGTCAACCGGCAGCCTTGTTGTCGGGGTCCAGCAGACGGTGCAGATGAACGACGAAATAACGCATATGGGCATTGTCCACGCTGGCTTGCGCCTTGGCCTTCCACGCCGTGTGCGCGGATTGATAATCGGGATAGATACCGACAATGTCGAGCCCGTCGAGATCGCGGAACTCGGTGGTCCCAAGCTTCTTCAGTTCGCCGCCGAACACCAGATGCAAAAGCTGTTTCTTCCCGTCTTCCGCGGTCATGTCGGTCCTTCACATATTGTGAGTTTGTGACAGGTCTAGACCAAAGCCGCCGACTTTGGAACCTGCGAATGTGCTTTCACGCGTCCAGCCCGGCGATCACATCGACGAGCACCGCCAGCAACTCACCGCTGCCGGCCGCGAGCGCGCCGTGGCGGGTCACCTCGCCGGCATAGAGCGGCGCGCGGCCATGCGGGTCGAGCAACTGGCCGCCGGCCTCGCGCAGGATCAGATCGGCGGCGGCGATGTCCCAGTCATGCGCATTCGGCTTGACGAAGGTGGCGTCGAGCGTGCCGTTGGCGATCATCGCCAGGCGATAGGCAAGCGAGGGGCTGTAGGGCGCCCGTACCAGCCGCTTCTGCCAGCCGGCCGGCATCAGGTCGATCAGCTGCTTCAACCCTGAAATCTCGGCCTTGTCGCCAAGCGTACGCACGCCGATGCGCTTGCCGTTGCGGAATGCGCCCTGGCCGGGCAGCGCCCAGTAGGTCTCGTCCATTGCCGGGCATTCGAGCACGCCGGCAAGCGTGCGGCCCTCTTCGACCACGGCAACGCTGACGCACCAGGTGCGCTGTCCCTCGAGGAAGCCGCGCGTGCCGTCGATCGGATCGACGACGAAGGTGCGGCGTGCTGAAAGCCGCGCCGGATCGTCGACTGTCTCTTCCGACAGCCAGCCATAATCCGGCCGCGCCGCCAGCAGCGTGCCGCGCAGATAGGCGTCCGCTGCATGATCGGCTTCGCTGACCGGCGAGGTGCCGCCCTTCATCCAGACCTGTGGGCTGTTGCCGAAGTACTGCATGGCGATCAGGCCCGCCTCGCGGGCGGCATCGCGCAACAGCGGCAGATCCCCAATGGTGCCGGAGGGGGCAGCGGTCAGTTCAGGCTCCGGCAAGGGTCATGCCTTCGATCAGGAGCGTCGGCGCGGCGGTGCCGAAATTGCGGTCGAGGTCATTGGCCGGCACCATGTTGAGGAACATCGTCTTCAGGTTCGAGGCAATGGTGACTTCGGCGACCGGATAGGCCAGTTCACCGTTCTCGATCCAGAAACCGGAAGCGCCACGGCTGTATTCGCCGGTCACCATGTCGACGCCCTGGCCGAACACTTCGGTGACGTAGAAGCCGCTCTTGAGCGACTTGATCAAATCCTCCGGCGAGCGTTCGCCCGGCTCGATGGCGAGATTGGTGGAGGACGGCGAGACGGAAGAGCCGCTGCGTGAGCCGCGGCCGTTGGTGATCAATCCCAGTTCCCGCGCCGCCGAGGTCGACAGGAACCAGTGGTTGAGCACGCCCTTTTCGACCATGAGAAGCTTCTCGCCCTCGACGCCCTCGCCATCGAACGGGCGCGAGGCCTGGCCACGCGGCCTGAGCGGCTCGTCGGTGACGGTGATGGCCGATGCGGCCACCTGCTTGCCCATCATGTCGCGCAGGAACGAGGTCTTGCGCGCAACGGACGCGCCGTTGATGGCGCCGGCAAGATGGCCGGCGATGCCACGCGCCACGCGCGGGTCGAACACCACGTCGACCGGCCCGGTCGTCGCCTTGCGCGCGCCGATGCGGCGCACGGCGCGTTCCCCGGCCTTGCGGCCGATATCTTCCGGCGCGTCGAGATCGGCAAAATGCTGGCGCGAGGAAAATTCATAGTCGCGCTCCATGCCGGTGCCCTCGCCGGCGATGACGCTGGCCGAGCGCGAGAAGCGCGAGCCGACATAGTGGCCGATGAAGCCGTGCGAGGTGGCCAGCACGATACCGCCCAGCCCGGCACTGGCGCCGCTGCCGGCCGAATTGGTCACGCCCTTGACGGCAAGTGCCGCCGCTTCGGCCGCAAGGGCTGCTTCCTTCAACTGGTCGGCCGACACTTCGGTGGCGTCGAACAGGTCGAGATCGCGCATTTGCCTCGCCAGCAGCGCCGGATCGGCCAGACCCTGATAGGGATCCTCGGGCGAGACCTTCGCCATGGCAACGGCGCGCTCGGCCAGTGCGCGCGGGTCGGATGCGGCAGTGGCCGAGACGCTCGCCACTTTCTGGCCGACGAAGACGCGCAGCGAGACATCCTCGGCCTCCGACGATTCGGTGGCCTCGACCTTGCCGAGCCGTACCGACACGCCGGTGGAGCGGCCGCGCACGGCAACCGCATCGGCGGCATCGGCGCCGGCCTTCTTGGCGGCCTCGACCAGCGACGCGACGCGGTCGGTCAGTTTTTTAGCGTCTGATGTATCGGCCATGCCTGTGATCCTGCTTGTCGCGGCCAGCTTGCGGCCGCGCCCACCCATCTATTGTTCCGGTCCGGCTTGTGCAATGGCACAGGCTTCAATCAAAATGCGTCGCCACATGGTTCCCGTCGCGAACCCTGTGACGCAAAATCAGCCCGCAGCCCGCACGGAGCATCCTTCATGACGCCTTTCCATCTCGCCTTCCCGGTCCGTGATCTCGATGAAACCCGCGCTTTCTATGGCGAAGTGCTGGGCTGCGCGATCGGCCGCTCGTCGGCGACCTGGGTGGACTTCGATCTTTACGGCCATCAGATGTCGGCGCATCTGCGGCCGCAGGTCGCGCAAGCCGCCAGCGACGGCAAGGTCGACGGCATTCTGGTGCCGATCCCGCATTTCGGCGCCGTGCTGCTGATGGACGACTGGCGGCGCCTGGCGACCGGGCTGGAAGCGCGCGACGACATAGACTGGCTGGAACGGCCAATGGTCCGCTTCAAGGGCGAGCCCGGCGAACAGGCGACCCTGTTCATCCGCGACCCCTCCGGCAACGCCCTGGAATTCAAGGGTTTTCGCTCGCTGGAGCAGGTTTTCGCGCACTGAGGTTGGGCACTACGCTGCCTGTGGCTCAAGAGCGGCGACCGGCGTCCAGATCACGTCCTCTACTTTCTGGGCGCCGGTGGCCAGCATCGCCAGGCGGTCGAAGCCGAGGGCGATGCCGCTGGCCTGCGGCATGATGGCAAGGGCGGCGAGAAAATCCTCGTCCAGCGGATAACGCTCGCCATAGATGCGCTCTTTCTCGTCCATTTCGAGGATGAAGCGACGTCGCTGCTCCTCGGCATCGGTCAGTTCGCCGAAGCCGTTGGCGAGTTCGACGCCGCAGCAATAGAGCTCGAAGCGCTCGGCGACGCGCGGGTCGCGCGGGCTCGGCCGGGCAAGCGCCGCCTCGGCGACCGGGTATTCGCACAGGATGGTGGCGCGGCCGAGGCCGAGATTAGGCTCGATCTTTTCCACCATCACGCGGCTGAACAGGTCGGCCCAGCTGTCGTCGGGCGCCGTGCGCAGGCCGGCCTTGGTCAAGGCGGCGTACAGCGCGTCCCGGTCGGTGCCGACATCGGCGGCGACAGTGGCCAGGAGATCGATGCCGGCGTGGCGAGAAAAGGCGTCCGCCACCGTCAGCCGTTCCGGCTCGGCGAACGGATCGCAGTCGCGGCCCCGGAAGGAAAAGCGCGCCGCCCCTGCCCGCGTCGCGGCCAGCGCCAGCAGATCGGCGCAATCGCGCATCAGGCTCTCATAGGTCTCGCCCACCCGGTACCATTCGAGCATGGTGAATTCGGGATGATGCAAGGGGCCGCGCTCGCGGTTGCGGTAGACCGGACCGAGGCTGAAAATGCGCTGTTCACCTGCGGCGAGCAGCTTCTTGCAGGCGAATTCCGGCGAGGTGTGGAGATAAAGCGGCGCACGCGCGCCGTCCGGCCCGACCGCTTCCGTGGCGAAAGCCGCCAGATGCGCCTCATTGCCGGGCGAGACCTGCAGCGCCGCCGTTTCCACCTCGATGAAATCGTTGCGGGCAAACCAGTCGCGCAGAGCGGCCGTGAGGCCGTTGCGCAGCATCAGGCGCGGGCGCCGGTCGGCGTGAACGTCAGGCGTCCACCAGGGCGAAGCGGCGGTCATGGGCGATTTGAAGGCGAGCAGGCGCGCGCCATGTCAGTTTGCAGTGAGGGCTGGCGGTTCGCGCCAAGATGCGCTACCAGCGCCGCACAAGCCGGCAAACGCCCACTAACTCTCGCAGGATTTAAAACCGTGGTGAAAGTCATCGCCAGTTCGCTCCGCAAAGGCAATGTCGTCGACAAGGACGGCAAGCTTTATGTGATCCTCTTTGCCGAAAACATCCACCCAGGCAAGGGCACGCCCGTGACACAGCTCGACATGCGCCGCATCGGCGACGGGGTGAAAGTTTCGGAGCGCTACCGCACCACCGAGCAGGTGGAGCGCGCCTATGTCGAGGAGCGCGAGCACACCTTCCTCTACGCCGACGGCGAAGGCTTCCACTTCATGAACCCGGAAACCTACGACCAGGTGGCGGTGAGCGAAGCCGTGGTCGGCGACGCAGCACCCTATCTGCAGGAAGGCATGCCTGTGCAGGTCTCGCAGTTCAACGGCATCGCGATTTCCCTGGTCCTGCCGCAGCGCGCCACCTTCGAAGTGGTCGAAACCGAGCCGACGACCAAGGGCCAGACGGCATCGTCCTCCTACAAGCCCGCCGTGCTTTCGAATGGCGTGCGCACCGCAGTGCCGCCGCATATCGCGCCGGGTACCCGCGTGGTGGTGATGACGGCGGATGGGTCCTATGTGGAGCGAGCGAAGGACTGAGGGTTACTCGGCATCACGAAACCTCGGCAGCGCCTGTTTCGGCCTGTTGACCGACCACACATCATCGATTGGCGCCGAGCATCAAGGTCGGCTGAGGTCGGCGCTTGCCTCTGACGTCTGCTAAAACAACACAGCACAGCGCTATTTCTCGCGGAGCCTGTAGCAAACGCCCCATGTGGTTCGTCCTTTGGGCGAAGAGGAGAACGCCATGAGAAAACTCATCGTCACCGAATTCATCAGCGTCGACGGCATTGCCGAGGTCGAGAAATTGCCTGGCGTTACCTGGAATGACGAGATGAACAGGTTCAAGGAGGATGAACTTGCCGACAGCGGCGCCATGCTTCTGGGGCGCACGACCTATGAGATCTTTGCCGGTTCATGGCCCAAGGAAACCGGGGATTTTGCCGACCGGTTCAACGCGCTGCCGAAATACGTCGCCTCCACGAGTTTGAAGGCGCTCGACTGGAAACCGGCCGAATTGCTCACAGGCTCGCTGCCGGTAGCGGTGAGGACGCTGAAGCAAGGCAGCGGCGGCAACATCTATGTGCATGGCAGCCTCAGCGTCGCGCAGGAATTGCTGCGCCACGGGCTGGTCGACCGCGTCAGGCTGCTCAGCTATCCCGGCGCCGTCGGCCAGGGCAAGCCGCTGTTCCCGCCGGGCGAACAAGTGCCGCTCGAGCTGATCTTGGCCGCGCCGTTCAGCAACGGCGTTGTTGCGTTGGAGTATGCGCCGGCGAAGTCTTAGCCGGCCTCACCACTCACCCGGCCTTCTTCCCTCGCCTCCCCTTGATGGCGGCGGCGCCATTGCGCGCCTCCACCACCCGCTCCACCTCGCGCTTCAGCTGATCCTTGATGTCAGCCGTCTCGTTCATCAGCGCATCGATCTTCAGGAAATCCAGCACGCGGTATTTCGACACCGCCGGGCGGACCAGAATGTCGGGGCGGCACTGTTTCAGCTTGTTGGCGATAATCGACTGCATCATCAGCTGCGTGGCGCCGAACATCAGGTCGACGGAGGTGGGGTGCTTGCGGTCGGCCTCTTCCGGCGCACCGACCACGTCGACGCCGATGATGATGTCGGCGTCGTTCTCGATGAGATCGAAGGGCACGGGGTTGTAGATGCCGCCGTCGATCAGCAGCCTGCCGTCGCGCGTCACCGGGCGGAACACGGCGGGAATGGCGGCAGAGGCTGCAAGCGCGGAATGCAGGTCGCCTTCGTCGAACACGGCGAGCTTGTGGCCGAAATAGTCGGTCGCGGTCACCTTCAGCGGGATTTTCAGTTCGGCGAAAGTTTCGGGAATGGCCTCGGGCAGGAATGCCTTGAGGATACGCTCGACATTGAACTGGCTGACCCGGATGCCATTCTGCATGGCCTCCGCGATGGTGCCTGGCCGCGCGCGCCACATGCGGCTCGCCACTTCGGCGCGGCGGCCGAGTATCGAGCGGGCATAGTCGTGGATCTCTTTGCCGGTCATGCCCGCGGCCATGCCGGCGCCCATGATGGCGCCGATCGACGAGCCGGCGATCGCCACCGGCTTGATGCCGAGCTCGTCCAGCGCCTCGATGACATGGATATGCGCCAGGCCGCGCGCGCCGCCGCCGCCGAAGGCTATGCCGAATGTCGGGCTCATCCCTTGCCGGCTCCGGCCAGCGGCGGCCCGACCACCATGATGGTCGGGTCGGCCGTCAGCAGCTTTTTCGCCGCCGCCTTGACCTGGTCGAGGGTCACCGCGTTGATGTAGCCGGCGCGACGCTGCATGTAGTCGATGCCGAGATCGTCGAGCTGCAATTCGACCAGCGTCGCGGCGATGGAACTCGAAGAGTCCAGATTGGTGATGGCATAGGCGCCGATGAGATATTTCTTGGTCGCCGCCAGTTCAGCTTCGGTCGGGCCTTCCTCAGCCAACTGCCTGGCGACGTCGCGCACGATGCCGAGCGTCTCGGACGCGCGGTCCGAACGCGTGCCGGTGGTGACGATCAGCGCGTTGGCATGGTCCTGGTTGACCAGCGAGGAATTGACGCTGTAGGCCAGCCCGCGCTTTTCGCGCACCTCCTCGAACAGGCGCGAGGTGAAGGTGCCGCCGCCCAGGATCTCGTTCATCAGCACGGCGGGGAAGAAATCGGCCGACTTGCGCTTCACGCCCGGCCAGGCGAGCTGCAGCGAGGTCTGCGGCAGGTCGTAATTGACCTCGACGCGCTGCGCCAGCTTCGGCTCGACATCGGAGACCGGGGCGAGCGCCTGGTCCTTCGGCAGATCGCCGAACACCATGTCCAGCTTCTTCTTCAGCGTCTCGGCATCGATGGCGCCGACCACGGCGACATGCAGGCCGCCGCGCGCGAACACCGCCTTGTGCAGGGCCTTCAGATCGTCCTTGGTGATGGCGGCGATGCTCTGCCTGGTGCCTTGGTCGGAGCGCGAATAGGGATGGTCGCCATAGACGGCGCGCGCCCATTTGTTCTGCGCCACCGTGTCGGGATCATTCTCGTTGGCGATGATGCCGGACAGGATCTGGGCGCGGATGCGGTCGATCGGCGCTTGGTCGAAGCGCGGCTCGTTGACCGCCAGCCGCAACAGGTCGAAGGCCTCGTCGCGCTGCTCGGCCAGCATGCGCATGGAGCCATAGACGCCGTCGCGGGTCTCCTCGAAGCTCATCTCGGCGCCGGCATCGTCGAGCCTGACCTGGAAGGCTTCCGAATCGAGGGATCCGGCGCCCTCGTCGAACAGGCCGGTCATCAGATTGGCCAAGCCCTCCTTGCCCACCGGATCCTGCGTCGAGCCGCCGCCGAAGACGAAACGGACGGCGACGATCGGTACGGAATAGTCCTCAACCAGCCATGCGGTGATGCCTTTTGGGGAGGTGACCTGCTGGATATCCATCGCGCGCGCGGCAAGCGCGGGCAGGATCAGGAAGAGGATGGAAAGGAAGAGGGTTGCGAGGGCGGTGGCCACGCGCGGTCTTCCCTTCTCCCCTTGTGGGAGAAGGTGGCCTCGCGAAGCGAGGTCAGATGAGGGGTGTTCCAGCTTGGCAAGGACGGCGATCCGGCACGCACCCCTCATCCGTCTCGGCGCTGCGCGCCGATCCACCTTCTCCCACAAGGGGAGAAGGGAAGGCGCCGTCACCGCCTCGCGCATATGTGTCGAGTTCATCATCAATTCCCCGCCTGTTGCTGCGGCAAGAGATAGCCTGATGTCGAGCGGGCCAGCACCAGATAGCGCGCGGCGACGGCCTTGACCTCGTCCGCAGTGACCTTGCGGATGCGGTCCGGCCATTGCTGAACATCCTGCACGTTGCCGCCGGTGGCCAGCGTCGAGCCATAGATTTCGGCCATGGAGTCCTGCTTGTCGCGGGCAAAGACCATCGACCTGATATAGCGGTCCTTGGCCTTTTCCAGCTCATCCGGCGTGACGCCGCCGCTGGCGATGCGCGCCACCTCCGCATCGACCGCGGCCTCGACGTCGGCCAGCTTGGCGTCGCCGCGCGGCGCGCCATAGACGGTGAAATTGGTGTCGTCGAGCATGGTGCCCTGGAAATACGCGCCGGCATTGGAAGCGATGCCTTGCTTGACCACCAGCGCCTGGTAGAGCCGGCTGCGGTTGCCGCCGCCGAGGATCTCGGCCAAGAGGTCGAGCGCCTCGGCCTCGCCCGGCTTGGCGGTGTGGTAGGACGGCACCACCCATTGCGTCGAGAAACTCGGCACGCTGACGCGGGCGTCGGTGAGCGTGACCGTGCGCTTGGTGTTCTGCTCCGGCTCGACCGGGCGGATGCGCGGCGGCAGGTCCGGCCCGCGCGCCACCTTGCCATAGGTCTTTTCGGCCAACGCCTTGACCGTCTCCGGCTCGACATCGCCGGCCACGATCAGGACGGCGTTGTTGGGCCGGTAGTATTTGTCATAGAAAGCGACGGCGTCGGTGCGGTTGAGCTGCTCCATCTCCTGCATCCAGCCGATGACCGGAATGCGATAGGGCTGGTTCTGCCACAGAGTGGCATCGACTTCCTCGTCGAGCACCGCCTGCGGATTGTTGTCGATGCGCGAGCGGCGCTCTTCCAGGATGACGTCGCGCTCGGTCTTGATGACGTCGTCGGTGAGGATGAGGTTGCGCATGCGGTCGGCCTCGAAACCCATCATCTGCTCAAGCGCCGAGGGCGCCACCGTCTCGTGGAAAGCGGTGTAGTCGTAGGAGGTGAAGGCGTTGTTGGAGCCGCCAATGTCGGAGACGGCGCGGTCGAACTCGCCGGAGGCGTGATTTGTCGTCGCCTTGAACATCAGATGCTCGAAGAAATGGGCGATGCCGGATTTGCCGGGCGGCTCGTCGGCGCTGCCGATCTTATACCAGACCATATGGGTGACGATCGGCGCGCGATGGTCGGGAATGACGACCACCTCCATGCCGTTATCGAGCAGGAAATCCGTCACCTTGAATTCGGCCGGCGTCTTGTCGGGCGACGCGCTGCTGTCGGCCAGCACGGGGCCGGTGAGCGTGAAGGCCAGCGAGGTTGCCAGCAGTGTCGTCCGCAGCCATTCAGCCCTGGATGTCATCAATGGCTCCGGTTTTCTCTTCAAGACGATAGGCAAGGTGCTGGCGACAAGCAAAGTGATTTGTTGTTGCCGGCAAAGGCGGCGGCAAAGAGGCCACCGCTCGATGCAGGCGTGTCACGCAGCCTCGATGAAGCGGATGATGGTCTCGCCATAGTTGCGCTCGTCCAGCACCGAAAAGCCGGGACCCGGCTCGAAGGGAGCCGCCGCCGTCTCCTCGACCACGCAGAGCGCGCCGGGGCGCAGCCAGCCGCCGGCACTGGCAGACTGCAGCGCGCGCTCGCCCAGCCCCTTGCCGTAGGGCGGGTCGGCGAAGACCAGGCCGAACGGCGCCAGCGTGCCCGCCTCGCCAAGGCCGGTGGCGTCGCGGCGAAAGATCTTGGTGCGTCCGGTCAGGCCGAAGGCCTCGACATTGTCGCGGATCAGGCCGCGGCCTTCGGCCGATTCCTCGATGAAGACGCCATAGGATGCGCCGCGCGACAGCGCTTCCAGACCAAGCGCCCCGGTGCCGGCGAACAGGTCCAGGACGCGCGCGCCGTCCAGCTGTTCGGCAAAGCGATGCGCCAGCACGTTGAAGACGGCCTCGCGGGTGCGGTCGGTCGTCGGACGGATGGCGCTGCCGCGGGGCGTCGCCAGCGGACGCCCACGAAACTCACCGCCGACGATCCTCATCTTGTGCGGGGACCCTTGGGACCGCCACGCGGCCGTTCACCGCCAGCCGGACGCTCGCCACGCGGCTTGCCGAACGGCTTTGCGCCGCCTGGTTTGCCAGCGGGCTTGCCATAGGACGGCTTGAACGAGGCCTTGCGCGCCTTGGCCTCCGCCGCCTTGGCGGCGTCGGCTTCCGCCCTGCCCTTGCCGATCGGCCGGGCCCCTGGCGCCATCCAGACATTGGCCTTGCGCTGGCCGGGCGGCTCTATCGGCCGCTGCTCGCGCTCGGATTTCTTGCCGCCAAAACCGCCACGAGGCTTGTCGCCGAAGCCACCGCGCGGTTTGTCGCCGAAACTGCCACGTGGCTTGTCGCCAAAGCCGCCGCGTTCGGGCCGGGACCCGCGTTCGCCAAAGCTCTTTTCCGGCCTCTCGCCTCTGTCGGGACTGGTCGACAGCTTGCCGAGCGCCTCGTCGCGGCTGCCTTCGCGGCGCTTGCGGTTCTTGATCAACCCGCCCTCGCCGATCGGCCGGCGCTCGCCGTCGCGCGTGAATTTCGGCCGCTCGGGTTCCGGCTCGCGAACTTCAGTGCGCCGCACCGGCTTGTTGGAGAACGGTTTTGCTATCTCTGCGTCGAAATTGGCGCCGGACTCCTCCACCAGGCGCTCGCCAAGCTGGTCGCGCAGCACGCGGCCCTTGATCTCCAGCACATGGCCCTCGGGAAGATCCTCGAGCTGGAACGGCCCATAGGAAATGCGGATCAGCCGAGTCACGTCGAGACCGAGCGCGCCGAGGATGTTCTTCACTTCGCGGTTCTTGCCTTCGCGCAGGCCGATCGTCAGCCAGGCATTGGAGCCCTGCTCGCGGTCGAGGCTGGCTTCGATGGCACCGTAGAAGACGCCATCGACGGCAATGCCTTCGCGCAGACCGGCAAGCGCGCTTTCCTCGACCTTGCCGTGGACGCGCACGCGGTAGCGGCGCAGCCAGCCTGTGGCCGGCAGTTCGAGCACGCGCGACAGGCCGCCATCATTGGTCAGCAGCAGCAGGCCTTCGGTGTTGATGTCGAGGCGGCCAATGGTCATCAGCCGCGGCAATTCGGCCGGCAGCACGTCGAAAACGGTCTTGCGGCCTTCGGGGTCACGGTTGGTGGTGACGACGCCGGCCGGCTTGTGGAACAGGAACAGGCGCGTGCGTTCGATCGGCGGGATCTCCATGCCGTCGAGATGGATGATATCGCCAGGCATCACATTGAAGGCCGGCGAAGTCAGAGCGCGGCCGTTGACCTTGACGCGGCCGGCGGCGATCAATTCCTCGGCGTCGCGGCGCGAAGCAAGTCCAGCGCGTGCCAGCCGCTTGGCGATGCGCTCGCCGGCCTCTTCCGTGGCCTCCGCGGGACGCGGGCGCGGCTTGAAGCCGGCCGATGCCCCTTGGGGCCGATCGCTGAAATCACGCTTGGGGCGGTCACCGCCAAAGTCGCGCTTGGGGCGGTCGGCAAAGTCACGCTTCGGGCGATCGCCGAAATCACGCTTGGGACGGTCGAAACGCTTTTCGCCGCCCTCCGCCGATGCGGCAACCGGACGATCGCCGCGCGGCGCATATGGCTTGCGCGGCCCTTCGCGCTTCTCGTAGGGCTTGCGCTCGCCTTCAGCCGCCATGGGACGGTCGCCGCGCGGCGCATAGGGTTTGCGCGGCCCTTCGCGCTTCTCGTAGGGCTTGCGCTCGCCTTCAGCCGCCATGGGACGGTCGCCGCGCGGCGCATAGGGTTTGCGCGATCCTTCGCGCTTTTCATAGGGCTTGCGTTCGCCTTCGGCCGCCGTCGGACGGTCGCCGCGCGGCGCATAGGGTTTGCGCGGTCCTTCGCGCTTCTCGTAGGGCTTGCGCTCGCCCTCAGCCGCCGTCGGTCGATCGCCACGCGGTGCGTAAGGCTTACGTGGGCCTTTGCTGAATGGCTTGTCGCCGCCCTTGAAGTCGCGCTTCGGCCGTTCGCCCTCGGCGGCCATCGGCCGATCGCCGCGCGGCGCATAGGGTTTCTTGGCGCCGAAGGATGGCTTCCTGTCGCCTCGCGGAGCCGCAGGTTTCTTGCCCGGGCCTTTTTGGCGCGGAGATTTCTTGTCGTTGTCGTCCATGTGGCCTTTGTCCGTTTGCGCTGCTACAGCGTGGCGCATCCTTTCGGGCGCGCAACGAACGCTGTAGCACTTTGATTTGGCGCATGATCTTTTCCGAAAATCGAGTCCGATTTTCGGGTTGATGCGCTCCATAACAGGATCGCGGGAGTTTGTCAGGGAAAAGTGGGAACCGGTTTTCCCGGGAAGACAAACGAAAACCAAAAGCCAGGAGTGGCGAGGAGATAATCGGAATGGAAACCGCGTGAAGCGGCCGGATTTCATGGCGCTGGCGCTTGAGGAGGCCGAAGCGGCAGCCTTGCGCGGCGAAGTGCCGGTCGGCGCCGTCGTCGCCAACGGCAGCACCGTCGTTGCAAAAGCCGGCAACCGCACCCGCGAGCTTGCCGACCCGACTGCGCATGCCGAGATGCTGGTCATCCGCGAAGCCTGCGGCAAACTCTCAAGCGAGCGGCTCACCGGCCACGATCTCTATGTGACGCTGGAACCTTGTGCCATGTGCGCCGGCGCCATCGCCTTCGCCAGGCTACGCCGTCTCTACTTCGGCGCCGCCGACGAAAAGGGCGGTGCGGTGGTCAATGGCGTGCGCTTCTTCGCCTCGCCGACCTGCCACCACACGCCCGACATCTATCCGGGTATGGGCGAGACCGAGGCTGCCCTGCTGCTGAAGGATTTTTTCAAGGAACGTCGCGACTGAACCGCGCCGTTCCGCCCGAAAGGGCAGCGTGGCCGTTCTCAGGCTCTTTGTCTTGACGCAACTCCGTAGTGAAAGCGCTACGCGCTTTTCCCGGGAAAACCGCTTCACACTTTTCCTGGAATTGCTCTTACAGGGACGGCAACCAGTCGAACCAGCCGGACTTCTTGCCTTCCGCCTCTTTCTTCAGGCGGCGTTCCTTCTTGTATTCGTCCTCGCCGAGTTCGTTCTGCGGCGCGGTGCCGGCCGCGACACGATAGGCCAATGGCGGCTCGCTCAGATATCTGCGGGTATTGGGGTCGCCCTGCTTGCTCGCGGCAAGACGACGCTGGATCTCGGCGGCGCGGCCCTTGTCGGAATCAGCGGGTGTCCAGGCCGGCGGGTGGCTGGAGCCTGAATCCGCCATCGCCTTCTTGACCGAGGCCGGATCGGTCTGCACATCGTCGACGATCTCAGCCTGATAGTTCGGATCATTCTGGTGGGCGGTGGCGTCGGCGCGCAGGCGCGCGCGGCGCTGCTCGGGCGATTCGGGCCATTCGGCGCTTGCCGTCTCGATGCTTTCCTGAGGCGCAGGCAGCGCTTCCTTCTGTCCGGGAGCGGGCTTCACCAAGGTGGGGCGTGGCTTGTAGTCGATCGGATCCTTGCGCTTCGGCGCGAAGGAAACGGCGCCGGTGAGATCGCCGGCCAGCTGTTCGGCAGCGGTCTTGTCGGTGCCATAGGTCGGAGAACCCATGCAGCCGGATAGAGCGAGGCCCGATGCGACAAGCGGCGCCAGCAGCGCAAGGCGCGCCTTATATCTCTCGGTCATGCCAAAAAGTCCCACTCTAGACAGCCTCTCGATCGCCACCAGTCTTGTGACCGGTCCCCATCGTCCAAGCACTTGCGACGGAAATCCGGCGACAATTTGTCTTCCGGAGTTTCGCGTGTTTACCTCAACCGCTCGTTAAGGGCAACGCACGGGCGGATTTGCACCGCCCGGCGTGGCATTTGTGCACTATTGATCGCGCGGCAAAGTTTCGGGCGACATGCACCTAGAGCCGGCCGAGCGCCTTCAGCTCATGCAGCACGGCGGCATCACGCGCGGAGATATCGGGAAAGGCAGGATCCTGCCCGACATCGGCCGTGTAGCGCCAGGAACGCGCGCATTTGACCAGGCCGCGGTCCTCGGCTTTCTCGACCACCACGGCGACGCCCTTGACATCGTCGAGGGTGAAGGCGCCTTCCGGCGCCTGGCCATGGGCAATGACGAGATCGCTGGTGATCGCCATCTCGGCCATGTCGACGTCCGATATCGCCGCTTCGAGCGCTGCGTCGTTGATGGTGACGACCGGCACCGCTTCCAGTGAGGAGCCGATCACCTTCTGGGCACGCGCGATCTCGAGCGCGCCGGTGACGACGCGGCGCACCTGCCGCACCTTGCGCCACTTTTCCGCCAGCGCCTCATTCTTCCAATCTGCCGGAATTTCAGGGAACTGGTCGAGATGCACCGAAACGGCATCGGGATGACGGTCGAGCCAGGCCTCTTCCATGGTGAAGGGCAGCATCGGCGCCAGCCATTTCACCAGGCAGTCGAAAAGATTGCGCACTACCTGCACCGAGGCCTTGCGCTTCACGCTTGACGGTCCGTCGCAGTAGAGCGCGTCCTTGCGGATGTCGAAATACAAGGCCGACAGCTCGACCACCATGAAATCGATGAGCGCGCGGGTGATGCGCTTGAACTCGAAGGCGTCGTAGCCCTGGCGCACCACCTCGTCGAGTTCGGCCAGCCGATGCAGCATCAGCCGCTCAAGCTCCGGCATCGCTTCCAGCGGCACGGTCTCGCCATCGTCATGGGCGAGCGTGCCCAGCATCCAGCGAATGGTGTTGCGCAGCTTGCGGTAGGCGTCGATATTGGTCTGCAGCACGTTCTTGCCGAGCCGCTGGTCTTCCCAATAATCCGTCGTCACCACCCATAGGCGCAATATGTCGGCGCCCGACTGCTTGATGACGTCCTGCGGCACCACCGTGTTGCCGAGCGATTTCGACATCTTGCGTCCGTCCTCGTCCATGGTGAAGCCATGGGTGACGACGGTGTCATAAGGCGCCCTGCCCCTGGTGCCGCAGCTTTCGAGCAGCGAAGAGTGGAACCAGCCGCGATGCTGGTCGGACCCTTCGAGATAGACGTCGGCCGGCCATTTCAGGTCAGGGCGATCCTCCAGCGTGAAAACATGCGTCGAGCCCGAATCGAACCAGACGTCGAGGATGTCCATCACCTGCTTCCATTTGGACGCATCGTCATTACCGAGGAAGCGTTCCTTGGCGCCGGCGGCGAACCAGGCGTCGGCGCCCTCTTCCTCGAAGGCGTCCATGATGCGCTGGTTGACCGCCGCGTCCTTCAGAACGTTGCCGTCCTCATCGGCGAAGACGGCGATCGGCACGCCCCAGGCGCGCTGGCGCGACAGCACCCAGTCGGGGCGCTCCTCGATCATGGCGCGGATGCGGTTCTGGCCCGCAGCCGGCACGAAGCGCGTGTCGTCGATGGCCTTCAAGGCGCGGCTGCGCAGTGTCGTGCCGTCGCCGAGGTCCTTGTCCATGTAGACGAACCATTGCGGCGTGTTGCGGAAAATCACCGGCTTCTTCGACCGCCAGGAATGCGGGTAGCTGTGCTTCAGGCGGCCGCGCGCGAAGAGCGCGTTGCGCTTGATCAGCTCGTCGATCACGGCCTGGTTGGCGTTGCCCTTCTTGCCATTGTCGTCGATGACACGCGCGGCCCCGCCCTCGCGATCCGGGCCGAAGCCTGGCGCGTCCCTGGTGAAGAAGCCGGCATCGTCGACAGTAAAGGGGATCACGGTGTCGATGCCACGCGTGCGCAGCTGGGGTGCGGCGTCCATCCAGGCGTCAAAATCCTCGCGCCCATGGCCAGGCGCGGTGTGGACGAAGCCGGTGCCGGCATCGTCAGTCACATGATCGCCCGCAACCATCGGCACCGGGAACTCGTAACCGCCGCCGAGACCCTTGAACGGGTGTGAAAGCACAAGATTTCCAAGCTGTTCGGCGCTGACATCGTGAAGGCGCTTCAAGGTGACCTTGGCCTTGGCCTGGCTTTCCTCGGCCAGCGCGTCGGCGAAGATCAGCTTCTCACCCGGCTGCGGGCCAAAGGCATTCTCGGCCGCCGTCACCTCATAGAGCCCGTAGGCGACGCGCGGCGAATAGCTGACGGCGCGGTTGCCGGGGATGGTCCAGGGCGTCGTGGTCCAGATGACGACATGGGCGTCCAGCAGATCCAGCGACCGTCCGCTCAGGTCTGGATTGAGCTCCGCCGGCTGCCCGTCCACGACATTGGCGACGACAAGATTGGCCACCGGAAACTTCGCCCAGATCGTGTCTGACTCATAGTCCTGATACTCGATCTCGGCTTCGGCCAATGCGGTGCGCTCGACGACGCTCCACATCACCGGCTTCGAGCCGCGATAGAGCTGGCCCGACAGGGCGAATTTCAACAGTTCGCCGGCGATGCGCGCCTCGGCATGGAAAGCCATCGTCGTATAGGGATTCTTGAAGTCGCCGATGACTCCAAGCCGCTGGAACTCGCCACCCTGCACCGTGATCCAGTGCGCGGCGAACTCACGGCATTCCTTGCGGAATTCGTTGACCGGCACCTCGTCCTTGTTCTTGCCCTTGGCGCGGTACTGCTCCTCTATCTTCCACTCGATCGGCAGGCCGTGGCAGTCCCAGCCAGGCACGTAGTTCGAATCATAGCCGCGCATCTGGAAAGAGCGGGTGATGACGTCCTTTAGGATCTTGTTCAGCGCATGGCCGATGTGGATATTGCCGTTGGCGTAGGGCGGGCCGTCATGCAGCACATATTTCGTGCGGCCGGCGGCACTCTCACGCAGCTTGGCGTAGAGGTCCATGTCCTGCCAGCGCTTGACCAGCACCGGCTCCTTCTCAGGCAGGCCGGCGCGCATCGGGAAATCCGTCTGCGGCAAATAAAGCGTCTTGGAATAGTCGATCGTTTCAACAGTGTCGGTCATTGATCTGCCATCTGCGTAGCCCGTCGGCACAAAGCCGGGCGTTGAAGTCTTTGATTGACGCACATCGTTCCCAAAACCGGACCCACTTTTGGGCGATATGCGTCGATGTTCTGAAAAAGCGCGAGGGCGCGCGCGAAACTCCCGGCGGTTCCGGCGGCGCTCAGGCCACCTGGAACACCGGGCCAGTAATTCGTATCGCGATCGCGAAAAGGCGCGAAAAGCTCATCATGGCGTGGCTTTTAGCGGAGATGGACGCAGGAATAAAGCGTCTCGTTCGATTCGCCTACATCTTGAAGTCGAAGCGATAGGTGGTCGACACACCGACCATGAACTGGTTGCGGTCGCCGCGCTCCCTGACCAGGCTGGAATCGGCTGCCGGCCCCTCCAGGCGCGAATATTCGCCGAACAGGCTGGCTGTCATCGGATCGGTTACCTTCCAGGTCACCGCGCCGCCCAGGCCGACGGATTTCAGGCCGCCACCGGGATTATACTGGCTCAGGCCCGAGGCCACGGCTTCCTGCGCGTTGACGCCATAATAGGCGTCGAAATAGTTCGCCGAAGCAAAGGACACGCGCGGGCCGCCCGAAATCCTGACCGTTGGCGTCACATCGTAGAAGGCGTCGGCGGCGATATCGGCGACAAAGCCGTTATGGGCACGGATGCCATGACGCAATTCGGCGCGCGCGCGCATCCAGTCCGTCGGATAGAATTCGAAGAAGCCGCCGACTTCGCCGCCCCAGCGCACCGGATCGAGTCCCTCGAGTTCGTCGTCGCTGCTGCGCGAAAACAGGAACTTGCCGGTCAGGCCGGCGCGGACTCCGCCATCATCGACCAGCGCCAGCGAAATATTGTCATTGCGCGAGGTGAAGCGAGCCTGGGGACCGGCCTTGCCCAGGGAGATGATGGGCTGGGCGCTGAGCATGTATTTCTTGCCGCCCTCGAAATTCGGCGCGACCATGCCCGTGGCGCCAAGCGTCAGGTACCAGTCGCCGGACAGCCAGCCGAAGGGGCCGTCGCCGGCCTCGGCCGCGGAAGCGCCCAGCAAGGAGGCCGTCAGAAGCAGCGGAATCGCTCGGACAATACGCATCGATACCCCATACGCGAAACACGCCGGAACAAACACCCGGCATCGCTCAAGCCATGGCGCCAGTTCGGTAAAATTTGACTTAACATCCGTAACAGTTGCGTCGGCCAACCGTGTGTCCGGCCGCACCGGATCAGACGCGGCGCGGCGCGGTCGGCAGGTCCAGCAGCCCTCTCACGGCCTTGCTGCCCTTGCCGGCAATGCGGGCCGATCCGTCGTCACCCACCTCCACCGTTGCACCGTTGGCAAAGCTTAGCGACCAGCCGTCGCCCTTGGGGTTACGGCGGCGGTCGGTAAGCTCGATGCCGGCAGCGGTGACAAGGGCGACGATTCCGTCAGCGTTCATCGTTTTCCTACGGACACGGGCCTTCACTTGAGGTCGAGCCCGGCGGTAAGATCGCCGAGCGGCGGTTCGCCATGCGCGGCGACGGCCCTGTCGCGAACCACGATGCCGTGCAGCACCGGCAGTTCGAAGCGCTCGGTGATGAAGCGCAGGATCGAAGTCGTGTCATAGGGCGACTGATCGACATAGCCGTGCTTGGCAAAGGGCGAAACGATGATGGCGGGGACGCGTGTGCCCGGCCCCCAGCGGTCGCCCTTGGGCGGAGGGACGTGATCCCAGATGCCGCCATTCTCGTCATAGGTGACGACGACCAGCATATGCGGCCATTGCGGGCTTTTCTCAAGATGGGCGACGACGTCGGCGATATGGCGATCTCCGGCCTCGATGTCGGCATAGCCGGAATGCTCGTTGAGATTGCCCTGCGGCTTGTAGAAGGAGACCTGTGGCAGGGCGCCGTCGTCGATCGCTTGGATGAAGCTAACGCCGCCCAGCCCACCGTCGCGCAAATGTTCGCGCCTGGCTTCGGTACCCGGCGCGTAATTGGCATAATAGTTGAACGGTTGGTGGTGGTACTGGAAATTCGGAACCGGCGACTTGTTGCCATGGTCGAGCGTGTACTGCCAGGCGCCCGAATACCATGCCCAGGTGATGTGCTTTAGGCTAAGCATGTCGCCGATGGTCGGCTCCGTCTGGGGCGGCAGCATGGTGGGCTTGGCCGGATCCGCAAGGAGCGGATCGCCGCCAGGCGCCGGATCGGTGCCGCTCGGCTGGTAAGGCGGCTGCATCGTGTTCACCGCATGGAAGTCCGGCGTCAGATTGCCATCGGAGACAAATTTCGGAATGCCGTCGCGCGCCGATTTCGGCGAATTGTCGGCGATCTTCAGCGCTGTGCCGCTATCATCCGTCACCGAAATCGACGGTTTGGCCGGGCTTTTGTCGGCATCGGCGTAGTAAGGCGCGCAAGCGCAGATCAGCCATTGGTGGTTGAAAAACGAGCCGCCGAACCCACCCATGAAGAAATGATCGGCCAGCACGTATTTCTGCGCAACCGCCCACATGTCGGTCTTGGAGGCGTCCCAGTTGCTCATCGGCATGGCGCCTGAATCGGCCCAGGCAACGAACATGTCGTTCTTGCCGCCGTTGATCTGCATCTGGTTCTGGTAGTAGCGATGCCAGAGATCGTGCGTTGTGACGCTGAGCGGAACGTTGAAACCCTTTGCGTCGTTCACGGTGAACGGCGCGTTTGGAAGGTGCTCGGTCATCGCCTGCGTCACCGGCGGCGTGACGCCCTTGGCGGTCAGCCCGTCCCACACCGGCGGCAGTTCGGACAGCACCGAGCCGTCACGGTCGCGCTGCTGCAGGCTTTCCTGGCTGGCTTTGTCGATGCCTTCGGCACCGGGAAAATGGCCATAGAGATTGTCGAAGGCGCGGTTCTCGGCGAAGATGACGACCACCGTTTCTATCTTGGTGATGCCATCCGGCGGATCGCCGGGCTGCGCTGCGAATGCGGAAGCCGCATTGGCAGCGAACAGGGCGAAAGTTGAGGAAAACAGGGCGAGCCCATGGGATCGCTTCATTGTCATACCTCCCTGATGCAAAGCGGGATGACACCAGCTTCGCCGCGCCTTTGCAATAGCCACCGCGCTGGACGGGTAGTGCCATTGGGATTACCTTCCTTCAACCGCAGGATGCGCGGCCAGATGTGGAGGGAGATGGATCATGACCTTGCACGGCGATACACTGAAGAACGCGATCGGCCAGACGCGGGAAAAGTGGGGGTGGTTTGTTGGTCTGGGCGTGGTGCTGCTGATCCTCGGCGGCATTGCTTTCGGCAATCTGTTCATCGCCACAGTTGCTTCCGTCTATGTCGTCGGCTGGCTGATGCTGGTGGCCGGCATCATCGAGATCATGCATGCTTTCGGGGTCAAGACCTGGGGCCGCTTCTTCTACTGGCTGCTCAGCGGGCTGCTTTATGCGGTCGCCGGATTTTTCGCTTTCGACAATCCGCTGCTGGCCTCGGCGGTGCTGACCTTCCTGCTGGCCGTTGCGCTCGTCGCTTCCGGCGCGCTGCGGGCCTGGGTCGGCTACAGCCACCGTCCGGAACAGGGCTGGGGCTGGATCGTCGCGGCAGGCCTCATCAGCGTGCTTGCCGGCCTGATCATCGCCATGGGGTGGCCGGTCAACAGCCTGTGGGTGCTCGGACTGTTCCTGGCGATCGACCTGATCTTCCAGGGCTGGACCTTTATCGCGGTCGGCCTGGCGTTGAAAAAGTAAGTCAGAAGGCAATCGCCGCGTCGAGCTGCGAAAGCGGCTTGACGCCGGCAAGCAGCGCCCGGGCCTCGGCTTCATCGCGCTTCATCTGCACCACCAATGCATCGAGGCCGTCGAATTTGATCTCGCTGCGCAGGAAGCCGAAGAACGAGACCTCGCAGGTCTCGCCGTAGAGATCGCCGGAAAAATCGAAGACAAAGGTTTCCAGAAGCGGTGCGCCATTGTCGTCAACGGTCGGGCGGCGGCCGAAGCTGGCGACGCCGTCATGCAGCGTGCCGTCGGCGCGGCGGAAGCGGAGGGCATAAATCCCTTCCTTCAGAGTCGCTTCCGGTGAAAGCCTCATGTTGGCGGTGGGAAAGCCCAGCGTGCGGCCGAGCTGCTGCCCGCCGATCACTTCGGCCTCGACCGTGAACCGATAACCCAGCAGACCGGCGGCCTCGACTACCTCGCCATCGCAGAGCAGGGCCCGGATCCGGCTCGACGAAACTACCTCGGCGCCCTCGTCGCGAAAAGCGTCGACGAGCGTGACGCCAAAGCCATGGCGCTCGCCGGCTGCCATCAGATAGGCCGGTCCGCCCTGGCGGTCCTTGCCGAAATGGAAATCGAAGCCGGTCACGGCGTGGGTGATGCCGAGCGTCCTCTCCAGTACGTCGGTGACGAAGGCTTCCGCCGAAAGCGCCGCGAAGTCGCGCGTGAACGGCTGCTCGACGAGCGCGGCAAAACCCAGCAAGGACAAGAGGCGCGCCTTCATCGGCGGCGGCGTCAGCACGAACAGCGGCATGTCGGGTCTGAAGACCTTTCGCGGGTGCGGTTCGAAGCTCAGCACCAGGGCCGGCACTTCGCGCCGCACAGCCTCGGCCAGCGCCCGTTCGAGCACCGCCTGATGACCACGGTGGACGCCATCGAAATTGCCGATCGCGACAACGCCGTCACGCAGATCGGCGGGCAGCGGCGCGGTCGCGGTGAGATGCTGGAAGCCTACCATTGCCACCTACTGCAGTCTGACCATGACGGCCACGGGACGATAGCCGTGCCGCTCCAGGAAGAGCCCGAGCTTGGCCGGATCCGGCCGGGATGCATCGCCATAGTCGCGGGCATGGATGCCGCCGGAAACATAGAGAACGTCGAAACCATTGTCGGCCGCCCCCTTCACATCGGTCATCACCCCATCGCCGATGGCCAATACCCGAGAACGCTCGACCTGCCGGCCAAGCACCTCCGCCACCTCCTTCATCGCAAGGTCGTAGATCGGCGCGTAGGGCTTTCCGGCGATCAGCGTGCGGCCGCCAAGCTGGGCATAGTCGCGCGCCAGCGCGCCGGCGCACCAGATGATGCGTTCGCCACGCTCCACCATGATATCGGGATTGGCGCAGATGAATGGCAGGTTCCTGGCACGCAACCGGCGCAGAAGATCGGTATAATCCTCAGGCTTCTCGACCTCGTCATCGAACAGGCCGGTGCATACGACGCCGGCGGCCTCGAATTCCTCGACCAGGTCGACATCGAGGCCGTCGTAGAGGGTCAGATCGCGGTCGGCGCCGATGTGGAAGATCTTGCGTGGGCCTTCCGCGATCAGGTCGCGGGTCACGTCGCCCGAGGTCACCACACGGTCGTACGCTGACGGCGGAACGCCGATCGCACTCATCTGAGCCACGACATCGGCGCTGCGGCGGGGCGAATTGGTGATGAGAACAACGGGAATGCCGGCTGCCCTTGCCCTGGCCAGCGCCACCGCAGCCGCCGGGAAATGCCATTCGCCATTGTGCACCACGCCCCAGACATCGCAAAGAATTGCCGAATAGGCTTTTGAGACGTCTTCAAGCGAGCCGACGATGTCAGGCGAATCCGCCATGCCGTTTCCTTCAATATGAGCGTTGCGAGTGCGTCGGCCGACGGTTCGCCGCAGCGGGTTCGAATTATCCGAACCGATCCGTGCTGTCATCAGCTTTCACCCGGAGATCGACGCGAAGGGCGAACTGTGCGCCCGATCGGCCTACGTTGGCACCCAAAGCCACCACTGGACAGCATATGGTTAACGCGCGTTGAAAGGGCGGCTCGACCTTGGACATATTACGGCAACGTGAAATTTAACGATTTATGACACGATCCCCACCGATTATCGATTTGGCGGGGGTATTTTGGAACAATGATCCGGAGATTCGGAAGCGATCGGCGTGGCAATTACGCGCTCATGACTGTCGTCGCCATGGTACCGCTCATGGGTGGCCTGGCAATCGGCGTCGACTATACGGAAATGACGCGGCAGCGACAAAACGCCTTGAACGCCCTGGACGCGGCCGGCGTCGCCACTGCCCAGCAGATCGTTGCCGGCGCCAGCGACACCGATGCCAAGGCCTACGCCAAGAATTTCTTCGAAGCCAATCTCGCGCATATCGATCCAGCCAACACCACGCTCGCCGTGACGCTGCCCAATAACAACGCAGGCGGCGGCACCTTGAAGCTCTGCAGCACCTTGACCTACAAGCCCTACTTCCTGCCGACTGCAAAAGTGCTGGTGGGTGGCAGCGCCGCCAACAGAGACATCAGCTTCGGCGCATGCTCCGAAGTCCGACTGAAGAATACGCTGGAAGTGTCGCTGGTGCTCGACAATTCCGGCTCGATGACGGAACTCGGCAAAGGATCAAACAAGGTACGCTTCGACCTTCTCAAGGATGCCGCGAAGCAGCTGGTCGACCAGTTGGCTGGCCAGGCGCAGATGATGAAGCAGGTCACCAACCCAGTCCAGTTCAGCCTCGTTCCCTTCGCCGCATCGGTCAATGTCGGCCCGGGCAACGCTTCGGCATCCTGGATGGACACCACCGGGATTTCGCCGATCCATCACGAGAATTTCGACTGGGCGAGCATGAGTTCGACCTATTCGTCCACCAAGTATGCCCAGAACATCGCCGGCGTCTGGTACGCCAAAGGCAGCGGTTGGGACGCAACCCAGAAGGACCTGCCCCTGACCCGCTTCTCCATCTACAACCAGATGAAGCGCACCGCCACTGCCACCTATGTCGCGCAGTTCAAATGCACCGCCACCTACTCCAATGGCTCATGCAAGACTTGGCAAAGCGGCTACAACTATACCTATGGAAGCGTCGCTTCCTGGGGCGGCTGCGTCGAATCTCGACCGTATCCTTACAATGTCAACGACACCGAGGGGGCGACCGGGACGCCAGCGACGCTGTTCGTGCCCATGTTCGCGCCCGATGAAACCGATCTCACCGACAGCAACAACCCACCTCGCCCCGCCAACAACAATTGGCTTGCCGACGGGTCGACGGGCACGAGCGCGGTACGTCAGCGCTACATGCCGAAATATTTTACCGACCCGGGCACCACGGTTACTCCAGCCTACGGCATGGATGCCGGCCCCAACACGAGTTGCAGCACGACCGCGATCACGCCTCTGACCGACGTTTCCACGACAACCGGAGCGAACACAGTCAAGGCGGCCATCGACGCCATGGCCGCCGACGGCGCCACCAATGTTCCGGAAGGCATGGCCTGGGGCTGGCGGACCCTTTCCAGCACTGCCCCGTTCACCGAAGGCAGACCCGAGACAGAAAGAGGCAACGACAAGGTTCTGATCGTCCTGACCGATGGTGCGAACACCTATTACACACCAACGTCGGTGACGGCTCAGAGCTACTCTGGAACCAACTGGAACTATGGCGGCAACGATCTGGCGGGCAGCAAGGCCATCTATTCGGCGCTCGGCTACATCGTACCCTTCAGCAACGCCTACACCTATGGTCGGATGTTCCTTGGCACCAGCAACAGCGTCAGCAAGACCGACTATTCCAACGCCAACTACACCAAGGCGATGAACGAGTACTTCACCACGCTGTGCAGCAACGCCAAGGCCGCCAACATCATGGTCATGACCATTGCGCTCGACCTCGATGCCACCAAGACGGCGGAAAAAACACAGATGGATGCGCTGAAAGCCTGTTCGTCGGATTCCCGCTTCAGCAAGGATCCGACCGATCCGAGCAAGCCGATGAAACTGTTCTGGAATTCGACCGGAGCGACACTCTCCGACGATTTCAAGGCGATCGGCAATGAACTGTCCAACCTGCGCATCGTCAGCTGATCGCCAAACTGCGAACGCCCTGCCCCGACAGGGCGTTTGCCTTAGAGTCGGACTCGAAAAGAGGTCAATGATAGCAATATCTTGAGAGACGGCGCGTGATGAGGCGTATGTGGGCGATCATGATCCACGCCTCGGCGGAAGCGACGGATTTCTCGAAGTCCTTCGCCAGCCTTCTGCATCTGCCGAGCCATGCGAAGGTCCGTTCAACGACCCATCTGCGCGGTAGAACCTCGAAGCCCTTTGCCTTGTCGGATCGCTTGATGATTTCCAGTGTCCAGTGCCCGATTTTCCGCAGTCGCCTTTTCAGCTTGTCACCCGCGTAGCCGCCATCGGCAAAGACATGCAGCAGCCAAGGCCATCTTTGGCGGATGGATTTCAAGAGGTCCGGAGCACCGTCCCTGTCCTGAATGTCAGCGGTATGGACCATGAGACCGACCATCAGGCCGAGCGTGTCGACAAGGATGTGACGTTTGCGTCCCTTGATCTTTTTTCCGGCATCATAACCCCGAATGCCGCCGCTTTCGGTGGTTTTCACGCTCTGGCTGTCTATGACGCCTGCCGTCGGGCTGGCCTCTTTGCCTTCCAACTCGCGTGCTTCCATCACGAGATGATGGTTGATCCGGCTCCACAGACCCGTTGCTCTCCATTCGTAGAAATAACGCTGAACGGTTGAACAGGGCGGGAAATCCTTCGGCAGCATACGCCACTGGCAACCCGTCGAGGCGATGTAGAGCAGCGCGTTCAACACCTCTCGCAAATCTGTGGTGCGGGGACGCCCGACACGTCGCGCCGCTGGCAGAAAGGGCTGCACCAGGCTCCATTCACGATCCGTCAGATCGCTTGCATAACGGGTCGCGCGCCGGGCATAGTGCCGACGGGTGATTTCAGTCCAGGCCATCGTGAGCTCCATCGAATCTTTGCAAATCCGACGGAATCACAACCTATTGAAATCACCCACTTCTTTTTGAGGCAGTCTCTTAGACCGGATCGGGGCCGCAGGCTTGCATTGGTTAGCGGTTGGTGAAGCGTCGACCAAGCAATAGAGCGGTTTCCCAAACCCGGCCTTCAGCGTTTTGTGGAAGGCTGGCGTCAATCGAGAATCCGCCGGCGGGGGCCGCTGCAAGTCATGCATGAACTTTGGCGTCAGTTCGGCCGCGACCGGCGCGGCAACTATGCTCTTATGACTGTCGTGGCGATGGTACCGCTGATGGGCGGCCTGGCGATCGCGGTCGACTTCACGGAAATGAACCGCGAAAAGCAGATGGTGACGAATGCGCTCGACGCCGCCAACTTCGCCACGGCGCGCCGGCTGACGGAAGGCGCGACCGACGACCAGTTGAAAGCCTATGCGCTCGACTTCTTCAACGCCAACCTGAACGATGTCGATCCGGCCAGCGCGACGCTCAACGTCACCTTGCCCAGCAACACCAGCGGCGGCGGCCTGCTCACGATGACGGCGCAGCTTGCCTACAAGCCTTATTTCTATCCTGCCTTCGCCCAGCTCGTCGGCAAATCGGCAACCGATGCGAATCAAAGGATCAACTTCAACGTCACTTCCCAGGTGCGGCTGAAGAACACGCTGGAAGTTGCTCTGGTGCTCGACAATTCCGGATCGATGACCACGCTCGGCACGGGCTCAGGCCAGAAGCGCATCGATCTTCTCAAGACCGCGTCCAAGCAGCTGGTCGACACGCTGGCCCAGCAGGCGGTCATGATCAAGCAGGTCGACAAGCCGGTGCAGTTTGGCCTCGTGCCCTTTGCCGCTTCGGTCAATGTCGGCCCCGCCAATGGCAACGCTTCGTGGATGGACACGGAGGGCCTGTCGCCGGTGTCGAACGAGAATTTCGACTGGTCGACACTGAACGCGGCCAACAAATACGCCCAGCAGACCAACGGCATCTGGTACAAACGCGGCACTGGCTGGGGCAGCGAGGAAGGGCAGATGCTGACCCGATTTTCACTCTACCGGGACATGAAGGTCGTCACCAACCACGAGCGTGTCGTCAACAGCAAGCGGGTGGTTTGCGACGAATACAATTCGAACAACACCTGCAAACGCAGCCACGACGAATATGACTACATCGATTCCTACGGCCCGTTCGCCAGTTGGCAAGGCTGCGTGGAGGCCCGGCCCTATCCCTACAATGTCAACGACGCTTCGCCGTCCGGCGGCTCGGCCAACACAGGCATAGGCATCGGCGATCCGGCAACGATGTTCGTGCCGATGTTCGCTCCGGACGAACCCGGCAATCACTGGAAGCTCACGCAGGATCCCGACGAGGCCGCCCCGGTGACCTACGGCGCGGTTAACAGCTGGTGGAATGACGATCCTACGAGCAGCACCGGTCAAGCGCGGCTGCGAAACATGGCCAAATATTTCCAGCCGCGGCCGATCGATGCGCCGGCGCTGCCCGCCGGCAACGGCCCGAACTACAGTTGCACCACCAATCCGATCACACCACTGACCGATGTGAGCGTCGCCGATGGGGCCACCGCGATCAAGGCGGCGATCGACCTGATGCAGCCGAATGGCGGCACCAATGTTCCCGAGGGCATGGCGTGGGGCTGGCGGGTGGTCTCAAGCGGCGAACCGTTCACGCAAGGGCGCCGGGAAACGGAAAAAGGCAATGACAAGGTGGTGATCGTGCTGACCGACGGCGCCAACACCTACTACACGCCGTCCTCGCTTGGCTATTCGGACCCCGCCAACTCGAAATCGACTTACGCGTCCTACGGCTATCTCAACCCCGGCTACAACGGCACCTCGATCGGCCGCATGTTCATGGGCACATCGGGCGCCATCGGTCAGTTCGACTATTCGAACGGCAACTACACCAATGCGCTCAACGAACAGATGGCAACGCTTTGCAACAACGCCAAGGCGGCCAACATCATGGTGATGACGGTGGCGCTCGACCTATCGACAAGCCAGGCCAGCGACAAGCTGGCGATCAATGCGCTGAAATCCTGCTCATCGGACTCGCGCTTCCGCAAGGACCCGACGGATCCGAGCAAACCGGCGAAGCTGTTCTGGAATGCGACCGGCGCCAGCCTGTCGAACGACTTCAAGGAAATCGGCAACGAACTGTCGAACCTGCGGGTGGTCGGCTAAGGCACGCCGCGTCGAAACGGCGCTTTGGGTCCTCCTTATGCATGTCGTTGTCCCGAAACCGGAGGCGCTTTGGAGCGACATGCCGTAACCGCTCCTCTGGCGCAACGCCTGGTGCCGGGAAGCCCTTGCGGGCGCCTGCCGTGACAGGCAGATATTGGCGGCTCGCGGGATCGCATCGCGGGCGTGCTTGGGGACGAACAATGCCCGATACCGCCAACCATATCGCCTTCGCGCTGGTCTGCCTCGGCATGGTGCTGACGCCAGGCCCGAACATGATCTACCTGATCTCGCGCTCGCTGTCGCAAGGGCCGAAGGCGGGACTGATCTCGCTTGGTGGGGTCGCGGTCGGCTTCCTGTTCTATGTGCTGTCGGCGGCGTTCGGCATCACGGCGCTGCTGCTCGCCGTGCCCTATGCCTACGACGCGCTGCGCTTTGCCGGCGTGCTCTATCTGCTGTGGCTTGCCTGGCAAGCGGTGAAGCCGGGCGGACGTTCGCCGTTCCAGGTGCGAGACCTGCCGAAGGACAGGCCGCGCAAGCTGTTCGCCATGGGGCTGATGACCAATCTGCTCAACCCCAAGGTGGCCGTTCTCTATCTGTCGCTGCTGCCGCAATTCATCAGCATCGGCAAAGGCCATGTCCTGTCGCAGCTGTTGGTTCTGGGTGCGACGCAGATCTCGATCAGCCTGACCGTCAATGCCATCATCGCGGTGACGGCCGGTTCGATCGCCACCTTCCTTGCCGGACGGCCATTGTGGCTGGTTATCCAGCGCTGGATGATGGGGGGCGTGCTGACGGCGCTGGCGCTGAAGATGGCGACCGACGCGCAGCGCTGAGTCCCTCCAGCCGGGCATGATCTTTCCCAAAACCGGTTCCGACTTTTGGAGATCATGCTCTAGTCTAGCTACATCGGCCGGCGGATCGGCCGGATCTGTGCCGGCTCGATCACCTTGCGGTAGAGGTGCCAGGTGGCATGGCCCAGGATCGGCATGACCACGGCCAGCCCGGCAAACAGCGGGATCGAGCCGATCACCAGAAGCACGGCAACCAGCAGGCCCCACAGCGCCATCTGCAACGGGTTTGCCATCACCGCCCGGGCCGAGGTTTCGATTGCCGAGACGGCACCGACATCACGGTCGAGCAGCAACGGAAAGGCGATCACCGTTGTGGCCAGCACCACCACGGCAAAGACAAAACCGGCCGCGTTACCAAGCAGGATCAGGGTCCAGCCCTTGCCCGTCGTCAGCACGTCGCGGACAAAGGCGCCGATCGAGGCCGGCGGCTGGTCTCCGAACAGGCTGGTGTAGATCGATTGCGCGGTGAACAGCCACAACAGGAACAGTGCAAACAGCATTATGCCGATGACCGCGATCGACGGCAATGCCGGGGAACGGCGCACGTCCAGTGCATGGCGCCAATTCGTGTTCATGCCGAGCTCGCGCCGGCGGCTGATTTCGTAGAGCCCGATCGCGGCAAAAGGCCCGACCAGGGCAAAGCCCGACATCAAGGGATAGACGAGCTGAATGGCGTTGGAACCCGAGCTCCACTGGGTAAGGATCAGACCGACGATCGGGTAGATCAAACACAGGAACACGTAGTGGGACGGTTTTGCCCAGAAATCCTCGGCGCCGAGCCTGAGCGCATCCCAGAGATCCGCCGTGGTGATGCGGCGCACCGCGGGCTGCACATGCATCCCGTAGGCGTCCGCCATGACATGAAAGCCGGCCATAACCATCCTCCCGTGTGTCGGGGGCGGTCACCGCCGTGATGGCCGCCCGCAGCTGCCACTAGTAGATGTGGCAGCATAGCCGATTTGCCAGGGGTTGTCGCCGAATCGATGGCCTTGGTCAGGTCCTCACGGGATTGTCATCGCCTGCCGGCATAAGCCGGCCGCGCGGAATCTACTGCCGCGCGTTGAAGACCGCCTCGATATGGGCCGTCCGGATCGACGACGAAGGGGGCATAATAATTTGGACCTATGGCGATCAATTGCCGCTGCGCACCCTGAAGACATTGACCTCTACGAAGTTAGTATCTGCGGATAGCCAGCGTACAAGACGACATCAGCCTCACTGTCAGGCGCCGAACGCAACGGCGGCAGCCGACGCAGCCCAGCGTTCGCGCGGGATCCGCTGAAGTCTATTCGGTCTTCGGCGGTACTTCCTTTTTCACGACCGTCTGAGCGTCCGTAGCCTTGGACATGTCAGCCTTCTCGACGCTCGCTGTCGTCGTCTGTGTGTCGACTGACGCCGATACCTTCGAGTGATGATAGGCGCAGTCCGCCGAAGCGGCGGACACGGAGAGGCCCAGTGCGGCAGCGATAGCGAGGAACGTTTTCATCGTCTTTCTCCTCTTTCATTGCTGACGCAGCGTAACCCGCTTGGCCCTGTCCGCAAAATCACATTTGGCCATTCGTCCATTCCGCGGCCGTTGTTCTGTCGGCCATATTGTCAGCCATGCTTTGGCGTGTCTGCGGGTCACGGCGTTCCCGTGGGTGAGGGCGGCTGTAGTCGGGCCCCAGGCCCGGGGCGTCACTATCACGAGCCGCCTCGCCTCATTTTTAGAACCTATGCATTTTAGCGATTGCTTACATTTCTCTTAGATGTCCCGGGCGTATCACCTGGGCATTGCAAACCTTGGCGGCGGACGATGTTCACATTGAGAGGCTTCTGGTCTTCGAAGCGCGGCAACTTTGCCATGGCGACCGCCATAGCGATGCTGCCGATAATGGTTGTGGTGGCCGGCGCGATCGATCTGACGGGCACGAGTGACGACGCCGCGCAATTGCAGAACTCGCTGGACGCGGCTGGACTTGCCGTCGGCACGAAGTGCCTGCCCAGCATGGCCGCGAGTGATGTAGAGGCACTTGGGTTGACATTCTTTTCTGCCAATTTGAGCCTCGCCGACCAGCAGGAATATGCCGCCAGCGTCTCGGCTTTTTCGGCAACCGCTAGCGGCGACCCGAGCGCCTATTACATCTCGCTTTCGTCCAGCATCAACCGTCCGAGCTTCATCAATGGCGCGGCCCCATGGCCAGCTCACCGCTCGGCCACGGTCAAGATGAATCCCGGTGCGCAGGCCTGCGTTCTGGCGCTCGATCCACATGCGTCGGCCGCAATAAGCCTGCAGGGCTCGACCGATGTCTCCATGAGCAGTTGCGTCATCGCGGCAAACTCGGATGCGTCCGATGCTGTCAGCAGGGGCGGTTCCGCGCAGATTTCGGCGGGCTGCGTCTCAACTGTCGGCGGCACTTACGGGCTTTCGCCGCCCAGCGCCAATCTCACCTGCGGAGCCCCACTCGAACATCAATATGCATCTTTCGATCCTCTGGGGGACGTCGTTCCTCCCCCTTACACATTGTGCCTGCCGATCCCGAACGGCAGAACCTATACGCTGTCGCCTGGAACCTATTGCGACAAGACGTTGTCGGGAAACATCACGCTCAATCCGGGCGTCTACATCTTCCGTGGCGTCACCCTAAAACCCGGCGGCAACGGCAGCCTGACCGGTCAGGGCGTGACCTTATTCCTCGTGGAGGGCTCACAGATCACTATAAATGCCAATGAACAGGTGAATCTATCACCACCCACCAGCGGTCCCTACGCCGGCATCACCATTTTCGAGAACCGCGGCAACACCTCGGCCCTGACGCTGAATGGCGGTGCAAATTCCGCGATCAGCGGGTTCGTCTATGCGCCGGACGCGGCGATATCCTTTGCCGGCAACTCAGATATGAGCGGTCAGGGCGACTGCCTGAGACTTGTTGGCTCGACCGTGCAGATGACCGGAAACTCATCCATCAAAACCGACTGCACGGCCGTGTTTGGAAATCGCGAGATGTATGCCAGCCGCCTCATCACGCTTGTGAAATGAGCGGCTAACCCGCATTTCCATCTCAGATCTTACCGCCCTGCCCGGCAAAAGCCATGATCGCCACTATGTCAGTTGGGCATGACAATCGCGAAAACTGCAAACTCGCCAATCCCGCCTCCGAACAGGCGCACGTTGCTCAAGGTCGCCGGCCTTGCAGCCATTGCCGCGCTTTCCGCCTGCAGCACCGTCTCTGTACCGACGGGCGAAGGCGCAGGCGTCTCTTCCTCCGCCACGGCTACTCTGTCGCGCTTGCGCGCCTCAGCCGGGCTCGGCCCGCTGGCGCCGGACGCCCAGCTCGAACAGGCGGCGCTGCAACAGGCCGGCTATATGGCAGCGCGCGAGCGCATGAGCCACACCACGGGCTGGGGCAAGGATTTCGCATCGCGCATGAAGGACAATGGCGTGCGGGGCGCCGCGGCCGAGAACATCGCCGAAGGCCGCTTCGACCAGCAAAAACTGTTCGACATCTGGATGCATTCGCAGGGCCACCGGCGCAACATACTCGATCAGGATTTCAGCCGCTTCGGCCTCGCCTATGTCCGCGACGGGCGTGATCCCAACCTGCGCTATTGGTCGCTGGTACTCGGCAGGTAGCGTCTTGCTAAGGCCGTTTCGGCTATTCGCCAGCACCAACCGGCACGCCAATCCCAATCCATATTGACGGCAGGCGGACCGCCCGCCGCCGGCTCAGTCCATATGCGCCGCAGGTGCGCCGCCGCCGGCCGGACCAGCCTTTGGCTTGCGCAGCAGGAAGACGAACGGAATGGCGGCCAGCGTCATCACCATCAGTATTTTGAAGTCGTTGACGTAGGAGATCATCATCGCCTGGAGATTGACCATGCGATCGACCTCCGACAGCGCCATCGGATCGCCGCCCGCGGCCGCCGGCGAGACGGCCCAGAGATTGGGATTGAACGGGTTGATGAAGGCCGAAAGCTCGGCGTGATTGATTTGTGTGTTGCGCACCAAGAGCACCGTCACGACCGAGACGCCTATCGATGAGCCGAGATTGCGCACCAGGCTGAAGAGCGCGGTTGCGTCGGTGCGGTAGCGTGCGTCAAGCGTGGCGAAGGCGACCGTCGACAGCGGCACGAACACCATTCCCATGCCCAGGCCCTGGATCACGCCGGAGCTGATGATCAGCCAGTTATCCATCTGCGGGGTGAAGCTCGCCATGGTGTAGAGCGACTGCGCGGTCAGCAGAAAACCGATGACGACGAGAATCCTGGCGTCGATCTTTCCCATGATCCGCCCGACGACGAGCATCGAGATCATCGTGCCGATACCACGCGGACCGATGACGATGCCGATGGTGATGGTCGGATAGCCGAAGATGGTCGACAGCATCGGTGGCAGCAGCGACATCGAGGCCAGGATGAGCACACCCATGACGAAGATGAACGCCAGCCCGGTCACGAAATTCTGGTCGAGAAAAATCTTCGGATCGATGAAAGGATGCTCCGCGCTCATCGTGTGAATGATGAACACCCAGAAGCCGGTGATGGCCAAGCCGAGTTCGATCCATATCTCGACCGAGGAAAACCAGTCGACTTCGCCGCCGCGATCCAGCATCAGCTGCAGCGCGCCGACGCCGAGCGATATCATGGCAAAGCCGAAGAAGTCGAAGCTGCGCACCCGCCGGGCAACGGCCGGCAGATAGGCCGCCATGCCGAGGAAGGCGACGATGCCGACCGGCAGATTTATGAAGAACACCCAGCGCCAGTTGAAATTCTCGGTCAGCCAGCCGCCCAGCGTCGGCCCCAGGATCGGTCCCAGCATGATGCCGGCGCCCCAGATGGCCATGGCCTGGCCGTGGCGCTCCTTGGGATTGATGTCGAGCAGGAATGTCTGCGACAGCGGCACGATGGCGGCGCCGAACACGCCTTGCAGCAGCCGGAACAGCACAATGGTTTCAAGGCTCCATGCCAGGCCGCACAGCATGGAGAAGATGGTGAAGCCGACCACCGCCGTCAGGAACAATTCCTTGCGGCCGAAGCGGTCGGCGAGCCAGCCGGTGACCGGCGTCATGATGGCGGCGGCGACGATATAGGAGGTCAGCACCCAGTTGATGTTGTCCGGGGAAGCGCCGAGGTCGCCCGTCATGGTCGGCAGGGCGACATTGGCGATGGTGGTGTCGAGCGCCTGCATGATCGTCGCCAGCATGAGCGCAACCGTGATCAGGCCGCGATGCGGCACTTCTCGAAATGGTTCTGGCGTGCTCATGATGCGGAACTTCCAGCCGGTAACAAAAACGTGTACACAGGGGTTTCCGGGCGGCAAAGCCTTCCGTTGAGAGACCTTCATCGCGGTGGGACGCGGTTATCGATGTGGGGGTTACATCGACCGAAAGTCTCTGATGAGCGGATGCCTGCCGCCCGGAAACATGAGGACCGAAGGGTCCGTGTCGAAGATTTCAGATTTCAGCCAGGCCGCGACGCGGCTTGAACCAAACGCTGATCCTTCTCACTCCTCCCCTCAGACCAATCCTTGGCTGTCCGCTGCCACCTGCCAGGCGCCGCGGACTTCCGCCGACTTACTGCACGACCTCGCCAGCCGTGGCGTGGCCGAATATGGCGGGAAAGCCGCGGGCAACGCCGGTATCGACGGTGACCGAGGCGCTCATGCCGGTCCGCAGCGCCATCTTGGCGTCGGGATCGGTCAGTTCCAGTCGCACCGGGATGCGTTGCGTGACCTTGACCCAGTTGCCGGTGGCGTTCTGGGCGGGCAGCAGCGAGAATTCTGCGCCCGTTCCCGCACCGATCGCCTTGACCGTCGCGTCGAAGGTCTTGCCCGGATAGGTATCGACGACGATCTCAGCCTTCTGGCCCGGCTTCATGTTGGTGAGCTGGGTTTCCTTGAAATTGGCATCGATCCAGGTGTCGTCGGTCTCGACCAGCGAAAACAGCGGCGTGCCGGAGCCGACGAACTGGCCGACCTTGAAGGACGAGGCCTGGGAGATGACGCCATCGGCGGGCGCCTTCACCGTGGTCCGCGCCAGGTCGTAGGCGGCCTTGTCGCGCGCGGCGAGCGCGGCCATCACGGTCGGATGCTTGTCGGTTTCGATATCGGGATTGCCGCCGAGCGCAGCCTTGGCGCTGATGATGCCCTGCTGGGCGACGGCGACCTGCTGCTTTGCCTTGTCGAGATCGTTGCGGGCCTCGTCCAGAGACGATTTGGCGTTGATGCCCTTCTGCGCGAGATCGGCGGCGCGGTCGTACTGCGACTGGGCATAGTCGACCTCGCTGCTGGCGGACTTCTCCTGCGCCATCGACTGGCTGTAGGCGGCGCGCAGCTGCTCGACATTGAGGCGTGCGGCGGCAACCGCGGCGTCGGCCTGGGCAAGCGCGATCCGGTAAGGCTCGGGATCGATGGTGAACAGAAGGTCGCCCTGCTTGACCATCTGATGGTCTGTTATGGCAACCTGGACGATGCGGCCGGCCGTGTCGGAGGCGATCGACACCTTGGCCTGCTGCAGATTGGCGTTCTCCGTCTCCTGATAGCGGCCGCCGGTCACCCAGACATAGCCGCCACCGATAACCAGCGCCGCCGGCAAGACAAGCATCAGGAAGAAGCGGCCCATGCGGCGCTTCTTCTTCGGCGCCGGGACCGGCTGCACGGGAGGAGCGACCGCGACAGGAGCGGCAGCCGGCTGGGCCGGCGCTTCCATCTCCACCTTGGCGGCGTTTTCCTCGACTTTGGCTACCGCGTTCATGCTGCTGCGCCTTTCGTAGGCTCGACTTTTTCCGAGGTATCGCCGTCGGCGAGATTCTGCGCCATCGCATCGAGCGCCCTGATCAGCACGCGACGGTCCTCCGGCAAAACGCCGACGAGCGATTCCTCATAGACTTCGCCGGCCAGGCTCTTGACCTCCGCATAGGCGGCGCTCGCCTTGGCCGTCGTGAAGATCATGCGCACGCGGCGGTCGGCAGCGTCGGCGCGGCGCTCGATCCAGCCGCCCTCCTCCATCCGGTCGACGAGGCGCGAGACACTGATCGGCTCGATTTCGAGCAATTCCGCGAGCCGGGCCTGGGTGACGCCCTCCTCCTTTGCGACACGCACCATCAGGCGCCATTGCGCCGACGACAGGCCGAGCCCGCTGGCGCGCGTCTCGAAACGCTTGCGCATCAGGCGCTGCACGTCGTGGATCAAAAATCCCAATCTGTCGATGCCATCAGAAACCATGAGCGATATATATAATAAGCGTGCTTACTATTCAAGCACCGTGTCGTTCAGAAGCCGGCAAATGTGCATGCCCACCCCGACCGTCGACGATTGGTCGACGCCTCAGCAACCGATGCGCGGCAGCCGGGCAGTGAGAGTCGCCGTTTTGGGCGCTGCAGCCGCTGGTCGCGTATGACATATTCATGTACAGCGCAGGTCAGGATCGGGGGATCGACGCCATGCCGACGCTTTACGCGCTCAAGCCGGCTTTCCAAGGAAGACTGCGGCCGCTGGTCAACCAGCTGGCGGCGAACGGCGTCACCGCAAACAGCATCACCATCCTGGCGGCCCTGATGTCGATCGTGGCTGGAGCGGCCATCGCGATCCTGCACGAATGGCGCTGGCTGCTGCTACTCATTCCCGTGGTGCTGTTCGTGCGCATGGCGCTCAATGCGGTGGATGGCATGCTGGCACGCGAACATGGCCAGGCTTCGACGCTCGGCATGTATCTGAACGAGATTTGCGATGTCGTTTCGGACCTGGCACTCACCCTGCCTTTCGCGGTCTTTCCGCTGTTCAGCGCATGGGGCGTCATCGCCTTCGCCATCGCCGCGGTGCTGGCCGAGTTCGCCGGCGTGCTCGGCATCGCCGCCGGGATCGGGCGCAACTATGCCGGTCCGTTCGGCAAGAGCGACAGGGCGCTGGCACTGAGCGTGGTGGCGGTCCTGTGCGCTGCCGGGCTGTGGCCGGTATCCATCGCGCCTTTTGTGTTTCCGGCCATGGCAACGCTTTCGCTGCTGACCGCCATAAACCGGATACGCGCCGGTCTTATTGGCAGCGCCAGCTGAGCACCGGGCTCGCGATGCCGCCAGAGGGGAAGACGATGATGCACGGACCAATTGCAGCGGTTGCGGAAAGCCCTGCGCGGCAGGCACAAGAGCGTGTCTTCCACAGCCATGACGGAACGGAAATCTTTTACCGGTTCTGGCCGGCGGCCTCCGCCGATGCCAAGGGCGCTGTGGTGCTCTTCCATCGCGGCCATGAGCATGGCGGCCGCATGGCCCATCTCGTCGACGAACTGCAGATGCCGGATCATGCCTTCTATGCCTGGGATGCCCGCGGCAATGGCCGTTCGTCCGGTGAACGCGGCTATGCTCCGTCCTTCTCGGCGCTGGTGCGCGACATCGACTGCTTCATGCGCGAGATGGCCGCCAGGGACGGCTTCGCAACGCAGGACATCGCGCTGATCGCGCAGTCCTTCGGCGCCGTGCTTGCCGCCGCCTGGGTGCACGACTATGCGCCGAAACTGCGCGCCATGGTGCTGGCCTCGCCGGCCTTTTCGGTCAAGCTCTACGTGCCCTTCGCCAAGGAGGGCATCGCGCTCTGGCAGAAGCTCAAGGGCCGTTTTTTCGTCAACTCCTACGTCAAGGCGAAATTCCTGACCCACGATCCCGTGCGCATCGCCACTTTCGAGAGCGACCCGCTGATCACGCGGCCGATCGCCTCCAACATCCTGGTCGAACTCTACCAGCACGCCGCTCGCATCGTTTCGGACGCCCGCGCCATGACCGTGCCGACGCAACTTCTGCTTTCGGGAAGCGACTGGGTGGTGCGCCACGCCCCGCAGCACGAATTCTTCGTCAATCTCGGCAGCCGGACCAAGGAACGCCACGTGTTGCCGGGCTTCTTCCACGACACGCTGGGCGAGCGCGACCGGGCACAGGCCCTCGACCTGATCCGGCCGTTCCTGACCAGGCAGTTCACGACGCCGGACGCGCCCGTTGACCTCAAGCAGGCGGATATTGCCGGATACACGCGCGACGAGGCCGACCGGCTTGCCTCGCCACTGGATCTGTTGTCGCCCAGGGGCCTTTACTGGGCATTCAGCCGCGCCTCCATCCGCATGGGCGCCTGGGTTTCGTCGGGCATGAAGGCCGGTGTCACCACCGGCTTCGATTCCGGCTCGACGCTGGACTATGTCTATGAAAACGAGGCACGAGGGCTGACGCCGCTTGGCCGCTTCGTGGACCGCATCTTCCTGGAGGCCATAGGCTGGCGCGGCATCCGCCAGCGCAAGCTGCATCTGGAAGAACTGATCGGCACCGCGCTATCGACACTCAAGGCCGCCGGCCGCGCCGCCCACATTCTCGACATCGCCGCCGGCCACGGCCGCTATGTTCTCGATGCGATCGTCAAGAGCCCCGATCAGCCGGCAAGCGTGCGCCTGCAGGATTATTCCGACCTCAATGTCGGGCTTGGCCGCAAGCTGATCGCCGAGCGGCAATTGCCGGCCAGCGTCTCGTTCCGGCGCGCCGACGCTTTCGATGCCGACATGCTCGCCGCTATCGATCCGGCGCCGGACCTCGCCATCGTTTCCGGCCTCTACGAACTGTTCTCGGACAATGCGATGATCGCCCGCTCGCTTGGCGGACTGGCCCGCGCCATGCAGCCGGGCAGTCTGCTCATCTACACCAATCAGCCCTGGCATCCGCAGCTCGAGATGATCGCGCGCAGCCTGACGTCCCATCGCGGCGGCCAGGCATGGGTCATGCGCCGGCGCACGCAAGGTGAGATGGACCAGCTCGTCGAAGCCGCCGGTTTCGAGAAGCTCGATCAACGCATCGACCAATGGGGCATCTTCACCGTCTCGGTCGCACGGCGCCTGTAGGACCCGCCGAGGCATGCCGACTGACCCTGAAGCTTCGCAATCCGCAGCCATCGTCGCCGCCGAACCCTATGGCCGTGTGATCGTCAGGGCTGCATTGTGGCTGGCGTTCCTGGCGCCGTTCTTCTACCTGACCTATGGCTTGGCCAACTGGCTGGCGTCGCGGCGCGACGACGTCGGCAGCATCGTGTTCTCCTGGGAACACAGCATCCCGTTCGTCGCCTGGACCATCGTGCCCTACTGGTCGATCAACCTGTTCTACGGCCTGTCGCTGCTGCTTAACGACAACCGGCAAGGGGTCGACCGCCTGGCCGGCCGCTATCTCACAGCGCAACTCGTCGCCGTCACCTGCTTCATCCTGTTCCCGCTGACCGCGACGTTCGTGCGGCCGGAAACGACCGGCCTGCCGGGCTTCATGTTTGCCGTGCTTGGCGGCTTCGACAAACCGTTCAACCAGGCGCCCTCGCTGCACATCGCCCTGCTGGTGATCATCTGGGACCATTGGCGCCACCGAATCGGTCGCCTTCTCCTGCCGCTCTGGCACGGCTGGTGCTTCCTGATCGGCGCCTCGGTGCTGACGACCTGGCAGCATCATTTCATCGACATCCCGACCGGCGCGCTGCTCGGTTTTTTCGCGCTCTGGCTGTTTCCGCGCAACGGCGAATTGCCGTTTTCAGGTGCCCTGCCGACCAGCGATGCGAAAGCCCGCCGGCTGGCACTGTTCTATGCACTGGGCGCCGTCCTTGCGCTGGCCGCCGCCGCGTTCGGCGCGTTCTTTTCAGGCGTCGCGCTCTTCTTGCTTTGGCCAGCCTTGGCGCTGGCCATCGTCGCGCTTGCCTATGCCGGGGCCGGTTCGAAAGTGTTCCAGAAATCCGCGGATGGCAGCATCACGCTTGCATGCCGCCTCCTGCTCCTGCCGTACCGTCTTGGCGCCAGGACAAACATATGGGCCTGGACGCGAAATCTTGCTCCGCAGGTGGCGGTTGCCGACAGCGTCTTTCTCGGGCGTTTTCCCACCGCAAGCGAGGCCAACGGCTTCGGCACGGTCATCGACCTCGCCGCCGAACTTGAAAGGCCGGCGGGAGCGACTTGCCGCTGGATCGCCTTTCCGATGGTCGACCTGTTGCCGCCGCCGTTGATGGTGCAGCAACAGGCAGCCGGCGCGCTGGAGAAAGCGCGCCGCGACGGCACGGTGCTTGTCTGCTGCGCGCTCGGTTTCCAGCGCAGCGCCGGCGTCGTCGCCGAATGGCTGGTGGTGACCGGCAGAGCCAGGACGCCGGCCCGGGCTCGCGAGATGCTGAGCGCCGCCGGCCGGCCTGTTCATCTTGTCGAGGCAACGGAGCGGGCGGCATCATGACCGGCAATGCCTATCAGCAAAGCACCGATCGCTTCGCCGGCATGCTGATGCGGCAGGCCGCGTGGCCGGCCGCAATCGTTCTGGCCGCAAACATGCTGGCGCCCTTGGCCGCCCGGGCGCGCGGCGCCTTCGAGACCTTGCCCGCCGCCGTGGCGCTGTCGCTCGCTGCCGTCAGCGCGGTTGCCGTGCTGGCGCTGTCGGCGCTGCTGGCATTCGACGCGCTGCTGTTTCGGCTGATGGCCAGCCATGACGACATGTCTTCCGCCGGCGCCGCGGTGGACGACTTGCTGGCGCGCACGCGCCTGAAGCTGCTGCCACCTTCCCCACGTTCGCTCGACGAACGCATGGCCGGCACGCGCCGGCTGCTGACCAGCCAACGCATAGCCCTTGGCCTGTTCGTCGCGATGCTTCTGGCGGCCGGATTTTGGGCGCCGCGATGAACAAGCTCTCGCTCACGACCTTCACCCTGCTGCAGACTGTGACCTCCGTCGGCCTCTCGGCGCTGGCCTGGGCGGTAACCGGCGTGCGTCCGATCTGGAATGGCAGTCTGCCGTCGGACAAGCAGCGCATCTATTTCGCCAATCACACGAGCCATGGCGACTTCATCCTTTTGTCGGCGTGCCTCAACGAAAAGGAGCGCGCGATCACCCATGCCGTGGCTGCCGGCGAATATTGGGGAAAATCGCGGCTGCGCCGCTTCATCGCAGAAGACATGCTGTCATCCGTGCTCATCAACCGGCAATGGACGAAGCCCGAAGAAAACCCGATCGAGATCATGCTGTCGGTTCTCGACCAGGGACACTCGCTGATCCTGTTTCCCGAAGGCACCCGCAACATGACGGATGAGCCGCTGCTGCCTTTCCGCTCCGGGCTCTACAATTTGTCGATGGCACGGCCTCAGGTCGAGCTGATCCCGTGCTGGATCGAGAACATGTCGCGCGTATTGCCCAAGGGCCAGTTCCTGCCGGTCCCGCTTTTGTGCCGCGTCGTCTTCGGCGCGCCGGTGGCGGTGGCCCCCGGCGAAGAGCGGCGCGCCTTTCTCGACCGAGCCCACGCCACGCTTCTGGCGCTCAACCCGCGTCCCGAACGAGACGATTGATGCGCCACGACATCTCGATCCTGATCATCGGCCTGCTGGCGGTGCTGACGACCGCCAGCATCGTGGCCGCTATACTTTCGGCACGGGCGCCGAAACCACTCAGTTCGACTCTGGTCAATCTCACCCAACGCATCAATGCCTGGTGGGTGATGGTCGCGCTGATGACGGTCGCCTTCTTCTTCGGCCGGTACGGCCTGACCATCCTGTTCGCGCTGATTTCCTTCGCCTCGCTGCGCGAATTCGTGACGCTGACGCACACGAGCCGGAGCGACCATTGGGTGCTGCTCGGCATGTTCGGCATCATCATCCCGTTTCAGTACTGGCTGGTCTGGACCGCCTGGTACGGGCTGTTCGTCATCTTCATTCCGGTCTACTGCTTCCTGCTGATGCCAGCCATCACCGCGTTGCATGGAGACACCGAACGCTTTCTCGAGCGGATCGCCGCGCAGCAATGGGCGGTGATGATCTCCGTCTATTGCGTCAGCCATGTTCCAGCACTGCTGACGCTCGACGTGCCGGGCTTCGAAGGCCGCAATTTGCTGCTGATCGCCTTCCTGATCATAGTCGTGCAAGGCAGCGACGTGCTGCAATACATCTTCGGCAAGCTGTTCGGAAAACACCGGTTTTCGCCGACCGTATCGCCGTCGAAAACCTGGGAGGGCCTGATCGGCGGAGTGGTATCGGCGAGCCTGCTCGGCGCTCTGCTGTCGTTCGTGACGCCATTCACGCCCCTGCAGGCGGCGTGTGTCGCCTTCGTCGTCTGTTCGATGGGGTTTCTGGGTGGGCTGGTCGCCTCGGCCATCAAGCGCGACCAGGGTGTCAAGGATTGGGGCCATCTCATCGAAGGCCATGGCGGCATGATGGACCGTACCGACAGCCTGGTCTTCGCTGCCCCGATCTTCTTTCACATCGTGCGCTACTTCTGGACAGTCTGAGACGGCAAGCTCTGAGCCGTCAGAGCCGGTTTCGCACGACCAGCGTGACGACGAAGAAGGCGCCGAGCGAACTGGTGATGATGCCGATCGGCAGTTCCTGCGGCGGCAGCAGGGTTCGCGCCAGAAGATCGCTTGCCAGCAACAGCACCGCCCCGAACAGCGCACAGCTGGCGATCAGCCGCAGATGCAAGGGACCGGCCAGCGGCCGCGACAAATGCGGGATCATAAGCCCGACAAAGCCGATGACGCCGGCGACCGAGACAAGAATTGCCGTCGAAAAGGCGGCGACGAGAAACGTCGTCCTGCGCATCCGCGCCACCGGCACGCCAAGGCTTTCGGCGGCACTTTCACCCGCCAGGAAGGCGTCCAGCCTGCGATGGTTCCAGAGCCCGTAGGCCGCGATCGTGCCGGCGCCCAATGCGCCCAGCCAGACATTGTCCCAGCGCGCCAGCCCGAGCCCACCCATCGTCCAGAACAGCACCGAATGGGCGGCGCGCTGGTCGCCGGCAAAGACCAGATAGTTGGTCAAGGCGGTGAACAGGAAGGAGACGGCAAGGCCGGCGAGGATCAGCCGTTCCGGCCCCTGCCCCCGCACCCGCGCGACCAGCAGCAGGACGATGCAGGCGGCCAGTATGCCGCCGGTGAAGGCCGCGACCGGCAAGGTCCAGATGCCAAAACTGTCACCAAAGACGGTGATGACGGAAACAGCACCGGCCGCCGCCCCCGACGACAGGCCGAACAGGAAGGGATCTGCAAGATCGTTGCGGGTCACCGTCTGCAGCAAGGCGCCTGTTATGCCGAGGCCGCCGCCGACACAGACCGCCAGGATCGTGCGCGGCAGCCTGAGATCGAAGACGATCTTGCCGACCGGGCCCGACACCTGGTGCTCGTTCAATCCGACGGCATGGCCAAGCGAGGCGATGACGTCGGTCAGCGGGATCAGTGTCGAACCATAGGCGATCGACAGCAGCACGAGGGCGACGACCGCTACCGTGCCCGCCACTGTCGCCAGCGCGAACGCCTTGTGCCCTGAAAGCGCACCGGATTTATGCCCAGGGGCAAGAAGCATCAGAACGCTTCCGGATGCATCGCCTTGGCGATCTTGCCGATCGCCTCGATGTTTGCCGGGCCGGGCGTCAGTTCGGCATAGCGGAGCGCCACGAAGCGCTCGTTCTTGACCGCGTCCGTCTCCTTCATCGCCGGGTGCGCCTTGAGGAAGTCGAGCAGTTTCTTGTAGCCGCCGCCATCCTGGTAATCGAGCAGGATGAGGAATTGCGGATTGCGCGACGCCACGGTTTCCCAATCCGTGTTGCCCCAGCTGGTGTCCATGTCGGCCATGATGTTGTCGCCGCCCGCCGCCGTGATCATGGCGCTCGGAATGGCGAATTTTCCGGCGGTGAACGGCTTGTCCTCACCTGAATCATAAAGGAACACCCGCGTCCCCTTTGCGCCGCCGACCTTGGCAGTGATATCAGCGAGCTGCGCCTTCCAGCCGGCAACAAGTTTTTTGGCTTCGGTCTCCTTGCCGAAGATCTTGCCCAGCTTTTCGACATCGCCATAGAGCAGATCCATCGAGGCAGCCGGACGGTTCTTGTCGAGATGGACGCAGCTTTCGGTCAGCACCAGCGTCTTGATGCCGTGCGGGGCGAGCGTGTCTGGCGTCACGTCGCCGCCCGGCTTCATGCCATAGTACCAGCCGGCGAAGAAGAAATCGGGCTCGACGGCGACAAGGTTTTCCAGCGTCGGGTATTTGGGCGCCAGTTCGGGAATAGAACCCTGCTCGGCCTTGAATTCGGGGCCGACCTTGTACCATCCGGTGATGCCGGTCAGGCCGACGATCGACGGCTGCAGCTTCAGCGCGAAGGCCATCTCGGCCATGTTGAGATCATGGATGACGGCGCGTTTGGGCGGCGCGTCGAAGGTCAGCGGCTTGCCGCAGCTGTCGACGGTGACCGGGAAGGCGAAGGCTGACGAAGCCAGCAGCGAGAAGACGAGCGACAGCATGAGACGTTTCACGGATTTTGCTCCTTGGTTGAACAATGTCGGATGAGGGATGGGTTCGATCAGGATGGCGGCGCGGCGCGGTTTGGAACATCGAAGACCGTCAGTTCGCGGTCTTCGGTCGGATGGCGCAGGCGAAACACGTCGACGCCGAAAATCTCGCGGATCAGCTTTTGGGTCAGCGCCTCGCGCGGCGCGGCCAGCGCATGCAGCCGCGCTTCGTTCATCACCGCGACCCTGGTGGCGAAGGGCGCCACCAAAGTCAGATCGTGCAGCACCGCGATCACTGTCATGCCGAAGCCAGCAACGAGTTCGAGCAATTCGCCACGGGCGCGCGGATCGAGATGGTTGGTCGGCTCGTCGAGGAACAGCACCTTCGGTTGCTGCGCGATGGCGCGCGCCAGCTGGGCGCGCTGGCGTTCGCCGCCCGACAGCGAGCCGATGCTGCGGCCAAGCAGCGGCAACAGGCCGGTCCGGCGCAACGCGTCGACGACGATGTCGCGCTCCTCGCTCCTGCGTCTCAGGCCGGCATGCGGGACGCGGCCGAGCTCGACATAGTCGATCACCGCCAGCCGCGGGTCCGGCTGGTCGGTCTGGCCAACGACGGCGATATGCAGAGCCCGCTCGGCGGTCGAGATACGGTCCAGACGGCGCCCGCCAAACTTCACCTCGCCGGAACTTGGCCTGAGCATGCCCGACAGCATGCGCAGCAGCGTGGTCTTGCCGGCGCCATTGGGGCCGATGATGGCAAGGCGATCGCCTGTGGCCACCGACAGGCTGACGGCGTGGACCAGGTCGCGGCCATTCGCCGTCGCGCAGAGTTCGCGGGCTTCGAGAAGCGGCGTTGTCATCGGCTGTTGCCCTCAAACTTGGCCGGTCCGGGAATACGAGCCAGCGTCTTGCCCGCCAGCCGCGGCGGACGCTGTCCGGAATTGCACCAGCCGTCGGCGAGCGAGGCGTAAAGCCTGGCAAATCGCACGAGATCGCCGGCGTCGGCCTCGGCGTCGATGGAGCCGAAGAGATAGGAAGCCTTGCCTGGCGCCTGGAAGGCCACGGTCAGCGGCCGCGCACAGCCCGCCATGCATTCGACGCCTTCGATCGTGAAGCCATGCGCCACAGTGGGTTCCTGGCAGGCCGCGAGCCGGGAGCGCAGATCGGCACACAGGCTTTCGCCCGACCTGATGCCGGTCGGGATGTCACGGCAAAGCGTGCACACGATGATGCGATGATCGATGGCGCCGTCCAACTTTCCGTCACTTTCCAAAACTAGCGACGGAAGGATGCTGGCGAGCCGGACGACAAGACCGACGTCCACGTCTCCTCCCGGCACACCCCGTCCGGTCAACTCGGTGATGGCAGGTCTCCTGGCTCGCGGGTCTCAGCGCAATCCTGCCTTCCCAGCCTTGCCGGCCAGTGGCACGTCGGATCTTGCTCACCGCTTACAGTTGCGGGGGCAGCCACGGTCTCGACCTCTGCGGGTCTCACCGTGTTCCCTTTTCACCCCTTGCCTTTCGGCGCGGGGACCATCACGCACCCACCGTAGATTTCCATCGATCGCATCGCAATGGGTTTTTTGCGATGTCGCTGCGCTTCGTAGAATATGTAATAACATTACGTTGAAGCGATATTTCTCGACGATGTGAACCCCTGTCCTCGCGCAATAAATCTTCGGCGGTACCTCGGTTTTCAGCCGCGAGCGGTCACCAGGCAGGAGGCATGACACCTGGCCGCGGTCGCCGAGGGAAACCGGCGCTACAGCTTTCTAAAAAAGCCTGACAGAATATTTGGACCCGCTTCGCCTGGCCGCAGTCTGATCCCGTCTTCAAAGCAATTCAGCGTCACGCATTCGAAGCCGTAGTGCGCGAGAAGCGCCACCAGCGAGTCACGGTCGAAATGGTGCAGGTGCTCGTTGGGCAGACGCATGCGCCACGTCCGGAACCATGCATCGCCATCGGCGCCGAGTTCACGCCAGCGGCAGTAAGGGACGGCGATGGCCAGGTGGCGGGTCTGAAGGCGGGCGAGGAAACCCAGATCCGGAATGTGCTCGAGCACGTCGAACATGGCGACGAGATCCCACGAGCCGGCGAGCGCCTCGTCCCAATCGACAAAGCGGACGCCCTCGGGCAGCGGAAATTTGGTGATGTCGCAGCCGGCACAGTCGGCAACCCCGGTAATCTTGGCGGCCTCAATGAAGGTGCCGGTGCCATAGCCAATCTCCAACACGGACCGCGGTATCTCACCGGTGATCCCCAGCACCCAGCCAAGCCGCTGATAGCCGAGCTTGATGGTCCGGTCGCTCAGATCCTCGTAATAGGAAATGTATTGCTTGTCGTATGTGATCGGCGTGGCGTCGATCTGGTGGATCACGCCGAAGCGGTCGAGGTTGTAGTTGTCTAGCATTCGCGGCGCCCCCGGGATTTCGAATGCTTATATGGCGGAGTTGAACGCAAGGTAAGCGGTTGGGGCGGGATGCCAAATCCTGGCAGGAGCGCGACCAGAACTAAATGTCACATTTGGGTCGACTGCCAACCGCCACTGCCAGGCTATGCAACGCGAAAAGCTGACACGCGACCTCCCGATACCAAAGTAAAAGCGTACGCGACCTCACCCTTCAAAACGGATGCACGACCCAACGACGCAGGCTATGTTACCCCGTCGGCAGACGTCATCGAAGGGGAGGACATGACATGCAGGCAATGCCGATAGCGCATCAAGCCGCGCAACCCGCGGTCGGGCCCATATCCTCCTTGACCGGCTATCCGGCCGCCATCCTGTGCTGGCTGCTTTCGGCTGGTGTCTATATCGCGGCCAAATGGGTGGCGCCTGAAATGCCGCCCTGGGGCTCTGCTTTTGGCGGCTGACGCTTGCCTGCGCCATCCTACTGCCGATTGTGCACCGTCATCACGACGCCATGATTGGGCTTTTGCGAACTCGCGCCTTGGAGGTCGTCGCCGTGGGGGCGATCGGCCTCACCCTATGCCAGGGTATGATCTACCATGGCCTCAACGACACCAACGCCACCACGGCCGGCATCATCATGGCGCTTTCGCCTGTCATGACGATGGTGCTCGCGCGTTTCGTGCTTGGCGAACCGCTCGGACTGTGGAAGTCGCTTGGCGCGCTGGTTGCGCTCGCCGGAATGATTTTCATCGTTGCCCACGGGAACCTGACGGCGCTGCTGCAACTCGAGTTCAACGCCGGCGAGTTGTGGATCGTCGGCAGCGCGTTCTGCTGGGGCCTCTACACCGTGCTTTTGCGCCGTGCCAAATTCGGCATCGAACTCCTGCCGATGGTCGTGCTGCTGCTCGGCGCCGGTGCGCTGGTCGCGTTGCCTTTCCATTTGTGGGAATTGTTCAACGACGCACGCTCCGCCATGGACGTCCACAGCATTCTCGCGCTCGCCTATCTGGCAGGACCCGGCGGCGCCTTGATGTACTATCTCTACAACAAGAGCGTGGAAACACTCGGCGCGAGTCGGGCGAGCATGCTGCTCTACCTGCAGACGGTGTTCGTCGCCATGCTTGCCTATCTGCTGCTCGGCGAGGAATTGCACGATTACGATCTGGTCGGTGCGGCCTTCATTGTCGCCGGCATCATACTCGCCACCGTGGTCAAACCCAGGCCAGCTCAACCACGCGTGGCGTAGAAATCTATAGCCGCGCGAATGACCGAAGTGCGCCATGAAGTTGCCATTCTTCGGCAGGCCCCCCCAAAACGAACAAGGCCCCTTCCGGGGCCTTGCGCATCAAGTTCAGTGCCGGGCTCTCCGGCCCTCACTTCCCCATCAGTTGCTTGGCGTTCTCCGCCGTGATCGCGGTCGTTTCCACCGTCACCGTTGGTTCCACCGAAGTCGCGCAGTCGAGCAGGATCTTCTTCGACATCTCGATCGCTTCCTTGGCGCCCGTCGGATAGGTGAAGGTCGCCGCCCAGTCGCCTTTTGCGACGGCCTCGATGCCGCCGGCCGGTCCGGGCAGGCCGTCGGTGCCGATGATCTTGACGTCCTTGCCAGCTCCCTTGGCGGCAAGCAGCGCGCCGGCCGCCATCATGTCGTTGGAGGCATAGAGCACCTTGATGTCGGGATGCGCCTGCAGCATGGCGGCAAAGGCGGTCTGGGCTTTGTCCGGCACCCAGTCGGCGGCCTGCTCGGCGACGACCTGGATCTTGGCATTCTCCTTGACGCCGTCCTTGAAGCCGTTCAGCCGCTCAACCGCCGGCGTCGAGCTCGGCAAGCCTTCCAGCACCGCCGCCTCGCCGCCATCCGGCAGCAAGGTCTTGGCGGTGTATTTGCCGGCCTCGAGCGCGATCTTGTAATTGTCGCCGCCGATGAAGGCGGTGTAGTCCTTGCCGGGATCGCCGACCGTCTTGCGGTCGAGCTCGATGACCGGGATGCCGGCATCCATGGCGCGTTTCACCGCCGGCGTCAGCGGTGCCGCCTCGAAGGGCGAGATCAGCAGCAGATCGACCTTCTGGGTGATGAAATTGTCGACCTGCGAGGTCTGCGTGTTGACGTTGCCGGCGCCGTCGGCGATCTGCAGCGTGAAGCCCGGCACGGTCTTGGCCGCCGCGGTCAGCTCGTCATTGACGTGCTGACGATAGGGCTCGGCATTGTTGGCCTGCGAAAAGCCGATGATGAACTGGCCGTCCTTGGCGCAGGCCTTGACCATCGGGTCTGCAGCCTGGGCGGATCCCGCAATGCACAGGCCCGCGCCTGCCAGAAGCACGGCGTGAAGCGTGCGCCTCGTTCCTTGTCTTGTGGTCTTCATACTCACTCTCCTCCTCGTCGGGCCGGGGGCCAGACCTTGGTTGACTTCGACTTTGTTGCCGCCTTCCTCCTAACGACCCAAACCCTCGCGGCGGCGAACGAGGGATTGAAGCACTGCCGCCAGCACGATGATCGCGGCGGTCGCGAGTAACTGCATTGCCGGCGTGATGTTGTTGAGCTGCAGGATGTTGGCGAGCGCGCCCAGCATGATGGTGCCGGCCACGGTGCCGACCATCGAGCCGGCGCCGCCAAACAGGCTTGTGCCGCCGATGACCACGGCGGCGATGGCTGTCAGTTCGTAGCCCATGCCGTCATTGGCGCTGCCGAAATTGAACTGGCCGGCGTGCACGATGCCGGCCAGAGCCGAAGCAAAACCGGTGATGGCATAGACCGAGATCTTCACCATCGAAACGGGCACGCCGGAAATGCGCGCCGCGCGCTCGTTGCCGCCAACGGCAAAGACATAGCGGCCGAAGCGCGTCGTGTTGAGCACGATCGTTGCGATCGCGGCAAAGACGATGAAGACGATGGTGGCGACCGGCACGGTGTTGTTGAACAGCCGCTCTCCGAGGATCGCAAACACAGGCGGTGCCAGCCCCGGCCCGTCGCCATAGGAAATGTTGATGTACTGGTTGCCCGAGACGACCAGCGCCAGGCCGCGCGCCGCCTGCAAGCCAGCAAGCGTGACGATGAACGGCTCCAGCCGAAAGCGGGTGGAGATAGTGCCCTGGATGGCGCCGAAGACGATGCCCATGACGAGCACGGCGAGGATGGTGGGAATGAGCCCGAATCCACCCGAGATCATCATCGACGCGGTGACGACGCTGGACAGGCCGAGCACCGCGCCAACCGACAGGTCGATGCCGGCGGTGATGATGACGAAGGTCATGCCAATGGCGATGATGCCGGTTTCCGACACGGCGCGCACGATGTTGGCGATGTTGTCGGGATCGAGGAACAGGATCTGGCCGTGCCGGCGCGGCGAGAAGATGATGCCGCCGATCGCCACCACCACCAGGCCGATCAGGCTCTGGAAGCGCACCACAAGGGCGAGCGGATCGCGATGCTTGGGCGCTGCCGCCGGCACAGCGGGGCTCGCTGTCACCGAAATCTTCTGTTCAGACATCAGGCCTCCCTGCCATTTGCCGCGTCAAGCACCGTGTGCTCGTCGACGCCGCCGATGAATTCCGCCACGTTGCGCCCTTGGCGCAGCACCACGATCCGGTCGCACAGGCCGATGAGCTCCGGCATCTCGCTGGACGCAACCAATATGCCGAGCCCCTGCGCCGCCAACTGCCTCAGCCGCGCGTAGATCTCGCCCTTGGCACCGACATCGACGCCGCGGGTCGGTTCGTCGAGCAGCAGCAGCCGGGGATTGCCGAGAATCTCCTTGGCCAGCACCACCTTCTGCTGGTTGCCGCCGGACAGCGCGCCGACGGCGATGTCGGGATTCTTCGGCCTGATATCGAACTGGCCGAAGGACTGCTTCACCGCATCCGCCTGGCGGCGCTGCGACATCAGGCCGAAGGGCGAGATGCGGCGGATCACCGACATGACCAGGTTGAGGCCCACCGCCATTCTGAGCATCAGCCCGCTGCCGCGCCGATCGTCGGTGACGAAGGCGATGCCGGCCGCGCGGGCCGCCCTGATCGAATCCAGCCTTACAGGCCGGCCATTTATAGCAACCTCGCCTTCCCAACGGCCGGACAGGCCGGTGCCATAGAGCGCGCTGAGCAGTTCGGTGCGCCCTGCCCCCATGATGCCGGCCAACCCGACGATCTCGCCCGCCTTGACGTCGAGCGAGACGCCGCTCGGCGGCTGCCAGCCGGCGCTTTCATGGGCGAGCCTGAAGCTGGCATCACGCAAGCTGAGCAGTGTCTTGCCGGCCTTCGTCGACCGTTCGGGATAAAGCTCATCCAGCGGCCGGCCGACCAGAAGCCGGACCAGTTCGGCCTGCGGCGCGTGCGGCTCGGTGACGCCCGCGACGCGACCGTCGCGCATGACCGTCACCCGGTCGGCGATCTGCGGTACCTCCTCGAGGCGATGCGAGATGTAGACGATGCCGACGCCGCTGGCGGCGAGCTTGCGCATGATGTCGAACAGCCTGTCGACCTCACCTACCGTGAGTGCGGCCGTCGGCTCGTCCATGATCAGCACGCGCGAGGCGTAGGACAGCGCCTTGACGATGGCCACGACCTGGCGCTGGCCGATCGACAGGTTCGCCACCATGCTGGCCGGATCGATGGCCAATTCGATGGCTTCGAGACGCTTGCGCGCCTCGCTGCGCATTGCCGGCACGTCGAGGAAACCACCGGGCCGCATCAACTCGCGGCCAAGGAAAAGGTTGGCGGCGACGTCGAGTGTCGGCACCAGGTCGAGTTCCTGGAAGATGGTGGCGATGCCGGCCGCCTGCGCCTCGCGCGGGTTGTTGAAGGTGATCGGCTTGCCGTCGATGTGGATGGTGCCCTCGTCCGGCGTGTAGACGCCCGACAACAGGTTCATCAGCGTCGATTTACCGGCGCCGTTTTCGCCAAGCAAGGCATGGATCTCGCCCGCCTTGAGGTGGAAGTCGACGCCGCGCAGCGCCTGGACGCCGCCGAAGCGCTTGACCGCACCGGTGACGGAAAGCAGCGGCGCGCTCATGCCGACCTCATGGGGCTGACCTCATGGGGGGCCGGCCTCGCGCAGGACTCCCGCACCTGCAGCGCCGCCCGCAGCCGCACCGCCTGCGGCTCCAGGTCGGTCGATGCAATGCGAGCGCACAGCAGGGCGGCCGCCTGCCGTCCGATCTCGGTGCATGGTTGCGCGACCAGTGTCAGCCGCGGCTCGAAGCAATCGGCCCATTCGAAGTCGTCGAAGCCGGCGAGCGACAGGTCGCCGGGGATAGAGAGCCCCCTCTCGCGGATGGCGCGAACTGCCCCGATGGTCGTCATGTTGTTGCCCGTGACCAATGCGGTGGGCGGCGACGGCAGAGACAGGATCGCATGGGTCGCTGCGGTCGCGCTCGCCGTGTCGACATTCTCCGGCGAGACATAGTGCGGCAGGCATTCAAGTCCATTGGCGACCAGCGAGGCGCGAAAGGCCTCGACGCGTTCGCGGGTCGTCGCCAGACCCGGCTGGCCGGCGATGTAGCCGATGCGCTTGTGGCCGAAGGCGGCGACATGATCGATCAGCGCGCGCATCGATGACTGGTTCTCGACACCGATCTGGTCGAAACGCTCGTCGGCGAAACGATCGATGAGCACGCAGGGCAGCTTCTTCTCGGCCAGGTAATCGATGGCGCGCTGCGGCGCGCCCGACGGCGCCAGGATTACGCCGTCGACGCGACGCTGGTGGAAGGCGCGCACCACCGAAAGCTCGCGGTCGGGGTCCTCCTGCGTGTCGGAGAGGAAGACCATGAGGCCGAGGCGCGCGCATTCGGCCTCCACCGCACAGATGATATCGGTGAAATAAGGGTTGGAAATCGCCGAGATCGCCAGGCCGACGCTGTTGGTCGAGGCGACTTTCAGCGACCGTGCCAGTTCGTTGGGCTGGTAGCCCATCGCGGCGATTGCGTCGTTGATGAGCCGGGCCTTCTCCGGCGAGACGAAGCGGGTGCGGTTGATGACATGCGAGACGGTCGAAACCGATACGCCGGCGCGGCGCGCGACCTCAGCCATTGTCGGCATGGCGACTCAAATGGAGTGCTGGCAAGCGCTCCTCCCTGATGATGCGTTCCAGTCCGCTCTCATTGGCTTTGGCGGATTTCGATGGACCATAATGTCATCGAAACGTTTGCGCAATCGATTCGATGACTTTGTTCGACCAAATTCGCGCGCTGCGCAATTTCGATCAAATTGCCACGCAAGAAAGCGGCAAGATGGTCCGGCCAAATGCGAGAAGCCATGAACCCGACCGAGAAAGCGCTGTGGTTTGTCGAGAGCCATCTGCCGGAGGCGATCTCGCTCGACGATGTCGCGGCAAGCAGCGGCGTCTCGCGCTTTCATGTGACGCGCGCCTTCGGCGCCGCCACCGGCCGCTCCGTCATGGGTTATGCGCGCGCACGGCGCTTGACCGAGGCGGCGCGCAGGCTGGCCGACGGGGCGCCCGACATCCTCTCGGTGGCGCTCGATGCCGGCTACAACTCGCATGAGGCCTTCACCCGGGCCTTCCGCGACCAGTTCGGCACGACGCCGGAGCTGGTGCGCGCGCAAGGCTCGACCAAGACCCTCGACCTCGTGGAGCCGATCCTGATGGACCAGTCCTTTCTTGCAAAGCTCGAGCCACCGCGCTTCGAGACCAGCCGGCCGTTCCTGATCGCGGGGCTGGGCGAACGCTACAGCTGCGAGACCAGCGCCGCCATTCCCATGCAATGGCAGCGCTTCGGCCCCTATATCGGCAACATTCCGGGCGAGACCGGTGACGTCGCCTATGGCGTCTGCGTCAACGGCGACGATGCCGGCAATTTCGACTACATCGCCGGTGTCGAGGTCACAGACTTTTCCGACCTTCCCAGGGAATTCAGCCGCGTGCGCATACCGGCGCAGAAATATGCGGTGTTTTCGCATCGCGAGCACATTTCGACCATCCGCCGCACCGTCAACACGATCTGGAACAAATGGCTGCCGGCCTCCGGGCACGAGATAGCGGACGCGCCGGAATTCGAACGCTATGGCTCGGAGTTCGATCCGCGCAGCGGCAATGGCGGGTTGGAGATCTGGATACCGGTCAAGTCCTAGAGCGTTTCACCGTTTCACGGAAACGGCGAACCGCTCTAACTCTTGTTTTGGAGCAATTCCGGACGGAAAACCGCTTCACACTTTTCCTGGAATTGCTCTGGTATCGAGCAGATCTTACCTTGGCATGGGCCAAGGTACGATCCGCCGCTTCGCCTACTCCACGGTGAGAGCGACCTCGTAGAGGCCGGGATGAGCCTGACCCAAGGCCCGGTTGCGGTCGAGAAAACCGTTGCTACGCAGATGCTCGAAGACCCGCTGCATGGCCGCCTGATCCCGCGCCTGGGCGTAGTTGACGACCCGCGTGCCGTCGAGACTTCGGTGCAGGCTGGCGGACATCCAGCCGGGAATGCCTCGGCAACTCATTGCCGTCTCCCGCAGCAAGTCGATCAGCGCCTGCTGTCCGCCTTCAGGCACGGTGAAGACATTGATCTGGCTGATGACGCCGGTGTCGGCGCGAATGATGGGCATTTTGCTTCTCCTTCGTTGGCGCCAGGCAAACGAAGGAACGCCGATCAGCGAAGACCCCGAACGCCAAGCCCGGCGTAAAGCACGCGGTGGGCTTGCCGCGGGTTCCCATATTGGATGGGAACGGAGCTTCCAGCTTGTGGAAGGGAGCGGGCTTACCATATGCCGCTCAAGGGTCCTTTTCGACCCGCGCCTCATCTCATCGACGCAAGGCGCCAACAACCGCGCATCGTGGGATGCCGGACAGCGTTCGCTAGAGGTCGAGATCCCACGTCTGCCCGACCAGATCCTTGCCGAAGGAATGGTGGCGCTCTTCGTCGATCAGCTTGAAGCCCGCCGCCTGATAGATGCGGCGCGCCGAGCCCAGTATATCGTTGGTCCAAAGCGTCAGCGTCTTGTAACCCTTGGCCCGCGCGAAGGCGATGCACTCATCGACCAGACGCGCGCCGATGCCAAGGCCGCGTGTCGAAGGCTCGACATAAAGCAATCTGAGCTTCGCCACCTCGGGCGACTTGCGCACGACGAAGACCGAACCGACGACCTCGCCATCGCGCTCGGCGATCCAGCTGCGCTCCCATTTCGGGTCGAAGGATTTGACGAACGCCGCGAGGATTTCGGCGACCAGCGCCTCGTAGGTTTCATCCCAGCCATAATCCTGAGCGTAGAGCAGGCCTTGCCGGCGGGTGATCCAGCCGATGTCACCGATCTGCAGCGGCCGCAGCAGATAGGGGATTTTCGGCTCGGCGCTTTCGTCCAGCAGCGCCTGGACCGTCCGCATCGACTTCACCAGCCGGTCCTGCTCCGAAGCGGGCAGCCGATCGAGCAAGGCGGCCACCTGGTCATGCGAACCCTTGTTCAGCGGCGCGAAGGCATTCCTGCCCGCCGGCGTCAGCGCAATCGAGGATTGCCTGGCATCCGAAACCAGCGTCGACCTGGAGATGAGGTCATCGCGTTCGAACTTCTTCAGCAAACGGCTGACATAGCCGGCGTCGAGACCGAGATCGCGCCCCAGGTCGGTCGCGGTCAAACCGTCGCGATGCGCCAGCTCGTAAAGCACACGCGCCTCGGTCAGCGAGAAGGCGCTTTGCAGCAGCCCTTCGTCGAGCAGGCCGATCTGGCGGGTGTAGAAGCGGTTGAAAGCCCGCACCGCATCGATCAGGTGCTTGTTGGGCGCTTCGTTGTTGGCCTGATGGTGAATCGTCATGGTCATCTCCTGCCTTCACAGGATCAATCGTTTACTTGACGGAGTCAACTATATGATGTGATCACATCATCGGCAAGACCGGCCAGCGATCGACGATCCTGCCCTGGGAAAGCACCGCGATCGGCCCGAATTGCTGCAGCACGGCCTCGCTCTGCGTCGGCCGCAGGAACGCATAATCGCCGGGCATCACAGTGGTGTCAGCCGGCAGACCCATGAATTGCTGGTTGGACGACAGGCCGAGCAGGCCATTCGTCCTCATGCCGTCGGGAAAGACCGGCTCAGCCATCCACTTGCCGCCATAGAGGTAGCAGCCCTTGCGCGGGAACCGGCCGAGTGCCTGCAGCAGGCGGGTAACGGCCGGCGGGCCCGGCAGCATCGGCTCGACAATTTTCAGGATCGGCGTCGCGATGAAGGCGGCCGGCTGGAAGCCGTCGAGGCCGGCTGTGTCGAAATCGCCGGGCAGCACGAAGGCCGACCCCATCGACACTTCATTGGCCATGACGCCATGATGAAGCAGCGCGGTCTTGCTGCCGCCAATGTTCAGGATGCGGCGCTGGTCCGGACCGAGGCGCGCCACGAAAGCCGAGGCCCGCTCCGAAGCCTGCGCCAACGCCTTGGCCGGCCCGCCGAACAGGCCGGGAATGCGCGGCGCATGCGCCTCATAGGCCATGACGCCTTCGCAGCGCAGCTTTTTGTGGACCGACACCTGCTTCAGCGCCCGCGACAAGGCCTCCGGTTCGGCGAAGCCGCCGCGATGCAGTCCGACATCGATCTCGAAGGCAATGCGGAGCTCGATATCGAGTTCGATCGCGAGAGCGCCATATTCCGCCAGTCTTTCATCACTGTCGATCAGCCAGCAGACACGTGACCAGTCGGCGCTACCCTTCACCAGTGCCGCCCTTGCCGTCCCGACTGGCATCGGTTTGCCGTACAGGAGACCTGCGTCCGGAAACGCCTTCAGCACCGCCTCACTGATCGGCGGATGGAAAGTCATGAAGCGGTCGGTTCCAAGCGCCTTGCGGATATGCGCAAGCAGCGGCAGGCAAGCGAGCGACTTGTCGACCAGCCGCACGGCAAGGCCGGGCGCCAGTCTCTCTCCCACCAGCGCAATGTTGCCGTCCAGCCGGTCGCGGTCGAGCAACAGGCAGGGTTGGAAGATGCCGGCTTGCTTCAGCGCCTGCGAAAGCGTCGCGAAATAGGCGCTCATGGCTCGATGCCGAACAGGCCGGCCATGTAAGGCGAGACGAAGCGGTTTTGCGGATCGATGTCGCGGCGCACCGCCATGGCGTCGTCCCAGCGCGGATAGAGCTTCTTGAAGTCCGCCGCCTTCAGGCTGTGCATCTTGCCCCAATGCGGCCTGCCGCCATATCTGCGGAAGATCGGCTCGGCCGCCTGCATGAAGGGCAGCGGATCGCTCGCGGCGTCATGGTGGATGGCGATCGAGCAGGTCGGCCTGTTGTAGAAGGGCGAAAGCCAGAACGGATCAGCCGCGACGCTGCGCACCTCCATCGGGAAATAGACTTCGGGGAAGCGTTTTTCGGTCAGCTCGATGATTTCGGCCAGCGCCTTCGGCCCCTCCTCGAACGGAAGGTGATATTCCATCTCGTTGAACTTGGTCTGGCGGTCACTGGCATAGACGTTGAGCCAGTCCTGCACATAATCCTCGGACGGCACTTTCGCGACCGCGCCAAGGATCAGCCGGCGGCGCAGTGACGGCAGCCAGGCAAGCCCGGTGCGCAGCCGGCGCAGCGTGCGCAAGGAGCCTTCGTCATCGTCGGTCGGGCGCGCGGTGGTCGCCTCGGTGCTGAAGTCGCTGGCGATAAACTGCGCGTAGCCAGAGAACGGAATGTAGTAGAATTCGGCCGAGCGATGCGCGGTCATCATCTTTTCGAAGTCGCGCAGCATGTCGCCGATCGGCAGCACCCATTTGCGGCGCCGCAGCCGGTAGGTCGCGATGTTGTTCAGCGTCACTTCGCTCAAGACACCGAACGCACCGAGCGCGACGCCTATGGCGTGGATCATATCCTGATCCCCTGCCCTGGTGACGTCGCGAACCTTGCCAAGCCCGTCGACGATCTGCACCGTCTCCAATTGCGTATGATAGGCGCCTAGCGTCGGCCCCGAGCCATGGGTAGCGGTCCCCAGCGCGCCGCCGATCGCCTGGCGGTCGATGTCGCCCATATTGGGCAGGCCCTGGCCGATGCCCTGCAGTATGTGCATGAGCGGACCAAGCCGCGTCCCTGCCTTCACGCGTGCCCGATGCCTTTGCGCGTCATGCGAGACCAGCCCCTCCAGCCTCTCCAGGGACAGGATGGTGCCTTGCGACTTGACCAGCGGCGTGAAGGAATGTCCCGCGCCAACGACGCGGATTGGGCCGGGCGCGGTGCGAACGAGATCGCCGAGTTCGCCCGCATCGGCGGGGCTTGCGATCAGCCGGGGTTCAGCGGTGACAAAGCCCGACCAGTTGCTCCAGATGTTCGACATGCTGCCCTCCGCTCAGGCAACGGCGCGGCGACGCCGCGACACGAGGATGAACAGGCCGAGCAAGGCGACACTGGCAACGGCGCTGGCGGCGGCGAATTCCGGAACCGGGCGGAAATCCTTGCCGTCGATGAGCAAGGATGCCGCGATCGGCCCGATCGCCAGGCCAAAAAGCTGTGCCGCCGGCACCAAGAGCACGGCGGTGCGCGTCTCGTCGGCGGTGATCGCCAGCCGGATCTGGTAGGGCACGATGAACAGGAGGATGAAGCCCATGGCCAAGGCGGCCATCCAGAATGTGATAAGGTCGGGTCCGCTGGCGAGAACCAGCGAGCAGACCAGCGCGACCACACCGATCGCAGCAACGGCAAGGCGGTAGTCGATGCGCGCTTCGAACGCGGTCGCCATCATCGCCCCCGAGACCTGCGCCGCGAGGCTCGCCGAGACGATCAGGCCGACGGTGCGGCCATCGATGCCGAATTGGGTGCCAAGCGGTTCCAGAAACGCCCAGACCGCGCCGAAGAACATGAAATAGCAGAAGACGCACAACAGCGCGGTGATCGAGGGAGCCGTCAGCACATTGGTCAGGTTCTCGTCCTTGGGCAGGTCGGCGTAGTCAGCGGGGACGACGAAGGCGACGATGAGCGACAGGACGCAGACGACCGCGAGAATGAGGAAGCCGCCAGCCGATCCGGCGGCCGGGATGACATAGAGCGCCAGCAGCAGGGCAAGCGCGCATTGCGCCAGCGTCTGCATGGTGACGAAAAAGCCGCCGATGCGTTCGGCGCGCCGCGAACGGGCGATCAATTCGGTGGCGACCGCGACCAGCCCGCCTTCCGCAAGCCCGGCCAAGGCGCGTGCCGCCATCAACGCATTGGCGCCGGCGGCATAGGCCGTCCAGACATGCGCCAGCGCCAGCAGGAGCAGCAGCACCGCGCTTTTCCAGTGCATGTTGCGGGCCGACAGCAGCATCGCGACGATCGCCGAACCGATCGCGATGGCGATCATCTCGGCGGTGGCGACCAGCGCCAGTTCGTCGCCGCTGACATGTCCCTCGGTGTAAAGGGCGCCGAGCAGCACTGGCTGCAGGCCTAGGATGAGCAGACCGACCGAGCCGATCCACAGGGCCGAAGCAAGCTGCCTGCCGGTCGGATTGCCGACCAGCCAGTCGCCAGTGCCAGTGTGCCCGGCATTTGTCGAAGTCAAAGGCGCCTCCCAACGTCCTTGCCGCGCGGCAAAAAAGCTGACAATCTGTCAGCATTTCAGAAACTGATACTTGATCATATTTTTTGTCAACCAGAATTTGGCAATTCGTGCGAAAGACCGGTGCATGGTGGAAGTAAGGCGAACAGCGACCGAACCGAGGCGCAAGCCCAAGCAGGAGCGCAGCCGCGAGCGCATCGACGCCATCCTGTCGACGACGATGCGGCTAATCGGCGAGAAGGGCATCGACGCCGTCACCATGAAGGAAGTCGGCGCGTTGGCAGGCGGGCCGATCGCCACCGTCTATCACTACTTTCCCAACAAGTCGGCGATCCTGGCGATGCTCTATGAGCGATTTTCAGAGGTGAGCCGTGCGCGATTGACTGATATCCTCGCCGATGTCCGCGAAGCCAAGGACGTCATCGCCGCCGCCGACCGGTTGCTCGACGACTACCTCGGCCGCGTCGCCGGAGATCCGGCCATCCAGGACCTGCAGAACGCCATCCAGGCCGACAAGGCGCTCAAGAATCTAGACATCGCCGAAACCCGGCATCAGGCCAAGATGTTCTGCGACCATGTCACCGCCTTGATCGAGCCGGGCAAGCATGAACAGTTCGAACGCATGGTTCTCTTGATCTTCCAGCTCGCCGGCGGTGTGGTGCGCCTGGCGCTCGCTGAGGGCGAAGCGGAAAGCCGCCAAACCGTCGAGGATTACCGGTCGATCATCCACACGCAGTTGCGGTTGTTTCTCTAAGCCCCAATCCATGGAAAAAATTACCGCCTTTCGAGGCTGCCGCGCGCCTTGACTCTCGCAGGTCGGCGGCCTATTTCAGCCCCACGTTAGCACTCGCCCTTGGTGAGTGCTAACTATATGTCCGGCTTCGCCGGACGGAGGAACTGTTTCTCACCGTTCTCACTCGAGGAAGAAAAAATGGCAAAGTCGAAGTTCCGCCCGCTTCATGACCGCGTGGTCGTTCGCCGGGTCGAATCCGAATCCAAGACCGCCGGCGGGATCATCATCCCGGATACGGCGAAGGAAAAGCCGCAGGAAGGCGAAATCATCGCCGTCGGCTCCGGCGCGCGCGACGAAAGCGGCAAGCTGGTCCCCCTGGACGTCAAGGCTGGCGACCGCATCCTGTTCGGCAAGTGGTCGGGCACCGAAGTCAAGCTCAATGGCGAAGACCTTCTGATCATGAAGGAATCCGACATTATGGGCATCATCGGCTGATCATCGGCCTCACCGTCAACTGAATTCCGGGCTTTATCCCAAGCCCCTGCCAGGAGCTAAAAATGGCTGCTAAAGACGTAAAATTCTCCCGTGATGCCCGTGAGCGCATGCTGCGCGGCGTCAACATCCTCGCCGACGCGGTGAAGGTCACGCTCGGCCCCAAGGGCCGCAACGTCGTCATCGACAAGTCGTTCGGCGCCCCGCGCATCACCAAGGACGGCGTCACCGTCGCCAAGGAAATCGAGCTTGAGGACAAGTTCGAGAACATGGGCGCGCAGATGGTCCGCGAAGTTGCTTCGAAGACCAACGACATCGCCGGCGACGGCACCACGACCGCGACCGTTCTGGCGCAGTCGATCGTCCAGGAAGGCCACAAGGCGGTTGCCGCCGGCATGAACCCGATGGACCTGAAGCGCGGCATCGACCTCGCCGTCAGCGAAGTCGTCACGGCGCTCGGCAAGGCTGCCAAGAAGATCAAGACCTCCGAGGAAGTTGCCCAGGTCGGCACGATCTCCGCCAATGGCGACGAGTCGGTCGGCAAGATGATCGCAGAAGCGATGCAGAAGGTCGGCAACGAAGGCGTCATCACGGTTGAGGAAGCCAAGACCGCCGAGACCGAACTCGAAGTCGTCGAAGGCATGCAGTTCGACCGCGGCTACCTCTCGCCCTACTTCGTCACCAACGCCGACAAGATGGTTGCCGATCTCGAGGACGCCTACATCCTGCTCCACGAGAAGAAGCTCTCCAACCTGCAGGCGATGCTGCCGGTTCTCGAAGCCGTCGTGCAGACCTCCAAGCCGCTGCTCATCATCTCGGAAGACGTCGAAGGCGAGGCCCTGGCCACGCTGGTCGTCAACAAGCTGCGTGGCGGCCTGAAGATCGCCGCCGTCAAGGCTCCGGGCTTCGGTGATCGCCGCAAGGCCATGCTGGAAGACATCGCCATCCTCACCGGTGGCCAGGTCATCTCGGAAGACCTCGGCATCAAGCTCGAGAATGTCGGCCTCAACATGCTCGGCCGCGCCAAGAAGGTGTCGATCTCCAAGGAGAACACCACCATCGTCGACGGCGCCGGCAAGAAGGCCGAGATCCAGGGCCGCGTTGCTCAGATCAAGCAGCAGATCGAAGAGACCACTTCGGACTACGACAAGGAGAAGCTGCAGGAACGTCTCGCGAAGCTCGCGGGCGGCGTTGCGGTGATCCGCGTCGGCGGCGCGACGGAAGTCGAAGTCAAGGAAAAGAAGGACCGCGTTGACGATGCGCTGAACGCGACCCGCGCGGCCGTGGAAGAAGGCATTGTTGCCGGCGGTGGCGTGGCCCTGCTGCGCGCTTCGGCCAACATCAAGGCTGCCGGCGCCAATGCCGACCAGGCTGCTGGCATCAACATCGTGCGTCGCGCTCTGCAGGCTCCGGCTCGCCAGATCGCCTCGAACGCCGGTGCGGAAGCATCGATCGTTGCCGGCAAGATCCTTGAGAACAAGGGCGCGACCTTCGGCTACAACGCCCAGACCGGCGAATATGGCGACATGATCGCCATGGGTATCGTCGATCCGGTCAAGGTCGTGCGCACGGCTCTCCAGGACGCGGCCTCGGTCGCCGGCCTGCTCGTCACCACCGAAGCCATGATCGCGGAGGCTCCGAAGAAGGAGTCGGCTGGCGGCGGCATGCCTGGCGGCATGGGCGGCGGCGGCATGGGCGGCATGGGCGGCATGGATTTCTAAGAAGCCCATAAAGCACGCCCATGAACTAACATTGCTCAAGCCCGCAAGCGGGCTTGAGTGGCGGCATGGATTTCTAATCCAGGCCACCTGGCTTATTATGCATACGGAAAGGGCGGCAGCGATGCCGCCCTTTTTTCATTGCTTCCTGCAACGATAGCGACCATCGAGGTCCGCACCGCTAGACGGCGCAACCCTCTCATTCTCGAGCAATTTTCCAGCAAAATCAAAGGCTTAACTACTCTTTGACGGCGCTAGGTAAATTTGTCAGACAATATTCTTTAACACATTCGCGATTACTAAAGGGCGGGAGCACGGCGAGGTTGCTCCTGCGTGTGGCGTGTCGGGTACCCATCGATGCAAATTTTCCGGCGATTTTTGCGGAACCGCGACGGCAACGTGCTGATCATCTCGGCACTGGTGATGCCGGTCCTGATCGGCATGGCCGCCCTGGTGACCGAATATGGCGCAGCACTCGTCGAGCGGGCCGATAATCAGCGAGTCGCCGACCTGTCGGCCTATGCGGGCGCCCTCGCCTATAACGTGAACAAGTCCACCTCGCAGATGACGGCCACCGCCGTCGGCGTCGCGGTGCTCAACGGCGTTCCTGCCGCCAATGTACAGGTCAACCTGGTCGCCTCCCCGAAGACGACCGGTGTCAACGCCGTTTCGGTGTCGATCAACACCTACAGGACGCTGTTCCTGGCACGCGTTCTCAACGATCGCCAGCAGTTGCAGATCTATGCCAATTCGGTGGCCGAGCTTGGCGCGCAGCCGCAAACGCCCGGATGCATGCTCGCGCTCGACGGCACACAGACCGGTCTGACGCTGAGCGGCGGCACTTCGATCTCGGCGCAGAAGTGTACCGTCTCTTCCAACAACACGGTGACCGTCCCCTGCGGCACCAGCATTTCGGCGCTCGGTGTCAACTACAATTCCGCCGCCGCACCGAGCCAGCCGTGCAGCGGCATCACCGGCCCAGGCGGGGCGACCGCGGTGATCACCAAGAAATCCACCCCCGACCCGCTCGCCGGCAATGCCGCGGTCACGGCCGCCGTGGCCCGTATTGCAACGGTTGCCGCGCTTTCGACGACGGCCGCGCCAACAGCGCCCACCACTCCCAACGGCAACAACATCGACTTCGGCTGGAACACAGGCCCGACCCAAGGCCAGGCGAACGCGCTCGGCTGCACCGCCAGTTGGGCATCGTCGTCGTCGACATGGACGCTGAACTGCGGCAGCAAGACCACGGTCAACCTGGGCACCATCACCATCGGCGGCGGCATCAACCTCAACTTCGCCACGAGCGGCGCGGCAACGACGGTTTACAATATCGCCGGCGATCTCACGACCAGCGCCACCACCAATTTCGGGCCAGGCACCTACAACTTCGCCAAGACCCTCACCACGGCCGGAACCACCACGTTCGGGACCGGCACCTACAATTTCGGCAAGCAGGTGACAACAGGCGGAACAACCACCTTCGGCGCCGGCAGTTTCAACTTCGCGAGGGGGCTGACAACCGGCGGCGGTGCCACCACGACATTCGGCGCCGGCACCTTCAAGATCGGCCGCAGCGACAACACCTGCAATGGCTCGGGGCAAGTCAGCATCTGCAACACCTCCACCTTGACCTTCGGCGGACCGAGCACCTTCGAGCTCCCCGGCGGCTATACCAACACCGGAACGCTCACCTTCGGCTCGGGTACGACCAATTCCTACAAGATCGGGCCAGGCAGCAATGGCGACGCGATCACGCTCGGCGGCGGTTCGACAACGATCATGGCCGATGCGACTGGCGCCAGCAGCGTTTTCCAGGTCGTCGGCAATGTGAATGGCGGCGGCGGCGGCAGTTGCTTTGTGGTGCCGGCCGCGGCGCAGCATGACATCGCCGGCAACTTCATCGGCTCGGGCGCCATCCTGCTCGGCGCCGGTGTCTACACCGTGGATGGCTATTTCGCACTGGGCGGCAATGGCGGCGGCAGCGCCAACTGCAACGGCAGCACGATCAGCGTCAGCGGCGCCAATGTGACGCTTGTCCTGTCGGGCAAGGCCAAATCCAGTTCGGGAAGTTGCAACGGCTATGTCTTCTGCGTGGCCGCCGGCTACAGCAACATCGTGCTCACCGCACCCCAGTCGGGAGCGACGGCGAAGCTGGCGGTGATCGGCCCCACCGGCAGTTCCAACACCGGCGGCGCGACCTTCGCCGAAGGCGGCTCCAACGCCCAGATATCGGGCGCATTCTATTTTCCCTACGGCCCGATCATCATGAATGGCGGATCGAGCGTGCTGGGGTCGAACACCGACCCGAGCAAGTGTCTGCAGATGATCGGCTCACGCATCACGCTGTCGGGCGGCACTACGGCTGCATCGGAATGCATTGCCGCCTCGAGTGCCGGTGGCAGCAGCAAGGTGAGCCTCGTGCAATGAGACAGCAGTCACGCCCCGACCCCGGCTTGTTGGCCAGCTGGCGCTTCGCGTTCACTGACTTCCTGCGGCGCCAGAAAGCCGGCGTGTCGGCGGTCGAGTTCGCTTTGGTCAGCCCCGTGCTGTTGGTCATCCTGGCCGGAACCGTCGACATAGGCGGCTCATTGAAGGCCAAATTCGAACTGAGCTCGGCGCTTTCGGCTGGTTCGAACTATGCGCTGCTCAATGGCGACAAGGTCAATTCCACCGGCGGCGGCGCGCTGGCCGGCAACATTGCGACGGTGGTCACCAGCGGCCTGAGCGGCAATGGCGGCAGCATTCAGGTCGTCATCAACAACGGTGCGGCACTTGCCTATAACGCCACCACGTCCACGGCCACCCAGAGCGGCACGGCCGCCAATGCCGATCTCTGCTATTGCCCAGGCAGCTCAGGGGCCGTGGCCTGGAGCACCCCGATGGCATGCGGCAGCATCTGCAGTGGCGGCGGCATTGCCGGGAAATTCGTAACGATCACGGCCAGCAAGCCCTATACGCCGCTTTTCGGCGGCTTCGGCATCGTCAGCAACGGCAACATCACCGTCAAGGCCGTGGTGCAACCGCAATGAGCCGTCGCCGATCCTTCCTGCGCGACAAATCCGGTGCCAACGCCGTTGAGTTCGCCTTGCTGTCTGTACCGTTGCTGATGGTGCTGATGGGCACGTTCGAGTTCGGCCGCATGTACTGGGCCCAGCATGTGCTGAATGAGATCGCCGCGGCAGGGGCGCGTTGCGTCGGCGTGCTGCAGAGCGGATGCACGCAGAACGGCGTCTACAACGCCGCCAGCGCCATCAGCTATATCAGCAGCAGGGCGGCAACCGACGGCATCGTGCTCAGCAATGCCAACATCGCCGTCAGCAACAACACCACCTGCTCGGGCCTGTCCGGCTTTTCGAGCGTCCAGGTTTCCTACAACTTCACGACCGTGCTACCGGGCTTCCTGACGTCGCTGGCGAACGGCCCGAACCTCAGCGCCAGCGCCTGCTTCCCGAACCAGGGGGCTTGACTTCAGACAGCGGCCTCCGCGCGCTGCCGTGCCTCGCCGGCAAGCACCGCGGCTTCGATCAGCGCCGCGACCTCGTCCGCCACCGCCTGTAGCGGGGCGCGGTCTCGGGTGGCGCGGGCGATCACCATCAGCCCTTCCAGCGACGATTCAACCAGCAGCGCCAGGGCGTGGGCGCGGCGTTGGGGCACTCCGGCCCTGACGAAGGCCTCACGCAACAGGCCTATCCACTGCTCGAAGGCCGCGCGGCACAAATCCGCCAGCTCCGGCACGTCGGTCGGTGAGTCCAGCACGACAGGCGCGATCGGACAGCCGAGCGAAAACTGGTTGTCTTCCAGCATGCGCCCCACCGCCTGGTAGATATGATGGACCGCCACCGCCGGATCCCTTTCGGCCGCCAGCGCTTCCCCCAGCCTCGCCGTCACCCCGGCAACACTGTCGCGCGTCACCTCGATCACCAGTTGGTCCTTGCCGCCCGGAAAATGGAAGTAGAGCGAACCACGCGGCGCGCCGCTGGCGCTCAATATGTCGTTGAGCGAGGTGCCGTGATAGCCGCGCTGCCGGAGCAGCAGCGCGGTCGTGTCGAGTATGCGGGTGCGGGTGTCGTTCGCCATGTCAACCTCTGTCAGCAGCGATCATTATAGGCCTTGCATCGAATATGACAATCGGTCTACATAATATGTAGATCAGTCTACATATCGGAGGCAAAATTATGCGCAGCTATCGTCTTGACGGGTCGGGCGGAACCGAATGCCTGATGATGCGCGACGAGCCAGAGCCTCGGCCGAAACCGCATGAAATCGTGGTCCGCGTCCGTGCCGCCTCGCTGAACCGCCGCGACACGATGATCCTCAACGGCACCTATCCGCTTACGCCGCGCCAGGGCATCGTCCCCCTGAGCGACGGGGCTGGTGACGTTGTCGCCATCGGCGATACCGTCACCCGCTTCGCCGTCGGTGACCGTGTCACCGGCAGCTATTTCGCCCGCTGGATCGACGGCCGTATCAACGCCGAGCTCATCGACCAGCTCGGCTGCACGCTGGACGGCATGTTGGCGGAATACGCGGTTCTCGACGAACAATGGGCGGCGCGCCTGCCCGATCATCTCGAATGGCATGAGGCGGCGACGCTGAGCTGCGCCGGCGTGACCGCCTGGAACGCGGTGACGAGTGCCGGAATTCCCAAGCCCGGCCAATGGGTTCTGGTCATCGGTTCGGGCGGCGTCTCGCTGTTTGCACTGCAGTTCGCCAAGCTGCTCGGCTGCCGCGTCGCCGCCGTCACCTCGCGCGCAGAGAAAGCCGACAGGTTACGGGCGCTGGGCGCCGACCTTGTGATCTCGACGTCGGATATGGCCGAATGGGGCGCGGCCGTCCGTGACCAGACCGGCGGCGTCGATCTCGTCGTCGAGACCGGTGGCCCGGCGACCTTCGCGCAGTCGCTGATCGCCAGCACGCTTTACGGACACATCGTGCTGCTCACGCTGCAGGATGCGAAAGGCGGATCGATCCAAATCCCGGCGGCACTCTACCAGCGCAGCCTCGCCACCATCAGCCGCCTCTTCGTCGGCAACCGGAGCAATCTCGAAGCCATGCTGCGCGCTGTTTCGCAGTACCGACTGCGGCCCGTCATCGACAAGGTCTTTGCCTTCACAGAGGCCCGCGATGCCTATCGCTATTTCCAGCAGGGCGACGTCTTCGGGAAGGTGGTCGTCGACGGCGCCTGACCCGTCAATGTCTCAAACCTAAGGAGAACGGCAATGACAATTCGCGAAGCCTCGGCGAAGTGGCAAGGGACGCTGAAAGAGGGTTCAGGCAGGGTGAGGCTCGGCAGCGGCGTCTTCGAAGGCGCCTATTCTTTCCCGTCGCGTTTCGAGAACGGTCCAGGCACCAACCCGGAAGAGCTGATCGCCGCGGCGCATGCCGGCTGCTTCTCGATGGCCCTGAGCGCCATACTGGGCACAGCCCACCATATACCGACGAGCATCAGCACCGTCGCCAAGGTGCATCTCGGCGCAACCGCCGCGGGACCGACGATCACCCGCATCGAGCTTGAGGCGCAAGCCGAGATTCCGGGTCTTGCTCCGGATGAATTCCAGAACCTCGCGGAGAGGGCGAAAACGACATGCCTTGTTTCGCGCGCCCTGGCTGGCGTGGCCTCCATCACGCTCAAGGCCGAGCTCATCGCGACCACGGCACAGTAACATCAGGAGGACGAGATGAAGGACAGCATTATCACCCCCCATCCAGACGACCGCTCCGGACAGACGGCCGAGATCATACGGCGCTTCAACGATGTGTTTCAGCTGCACGACCCGTCCGCACTTCCCGAACTGATTGCCGAAGAGTGCGTCATCGAAAACACCGCGCCGGCGCCGGATGGCGCCCGTCATGCGGGACGGCAAGCCTGCGTCCAGCTGTGGTCGGCGATCGCCACCCAGCCGGACACGCGCTTCGACCTCGAGGAGACCTTTGTCGCCGGCGACCGGGCGACCATCCGCTGGCGCTACTGGATGGCCGACGGCAACTCCGTCCGCGGCGTCAATCTGATGCGTGTAGAGGACGGACGCATCGTCGAGGCGATGGGCTATGTGAAGGGATAGTTGGCCGGTCGCAGCTACCGATCAGCCAATGCCAGCTTGGCGCCGAGCATGACAAACGCACCGGCGAAGGTTCGCCGCATCCAGGTCAGCACCATTGGCCGCGAGGCGACATGGCTCCGGATCGAAGCGGCGAAGATGCCGTAGCCGACGAAAACCACGAAGGTCAAAAGCATGAAGACGGAGCTGAGCTCCAGCATCTTCGACAGCGCATTGGGCTCGGTGGTGCTGACGAATTGCGGCAGGAAGGCGAAGAAGAAGATCGACAGTTTCGGGTTGAGCACGTTGACGAGGATGCCGGTGGCAATCACCTTGCCGGCCGAGCGCGGCGCGACATTGTCCTCGACGCTGAGGCCGCCCTTCTCCTTCAGCGTGTTCCAGGCCATATAGAGCAAATAGGCGACGCCGAGATATTTCAGCGTCTCGAAGGCGACCGCGCTGGTGTGCAGCAGCGCCGCAAGGCCGGTGATGGCGGCGGCCATGTGCGGGATGATGCCAAGCGTGCAGCCGAAGGCGGCAATGATCGAAGCCCGCGCACCGCGCGAAAGTCCGGCGCTCAGCGTGTAGAGAACGCCGGTCCCGGGCGAGGCCACGACGATCAGCGACGTCAACAGAAACTCGATGCTCACGATGGTTTCTCCATGGCCTGCCCGACATGGAAGCTATCGGGTGGCGCAAGGTGAGGCAAGCGGCGGTGATTGGCGTTTCCTTGAGCCGCAAAGCGGGGGATGGAACTACCCCACCGCCAGCCCGTGCGCGGCCCTTGCCATCAGGCACTCCTCGTCGCCAGGCATGCAGGCACGGCACACATCCGGTCGCGTTTCATAGATGCCGCAAGCGGTCGACTTGCCGACTTCGCCGGTCAGGGCCGAACAGCGCACGCCCTCACAGCGCATGCCGGACAGGTCGAGGGCTACATATTTTTCAGGGATGCGGTCGAGCTGCGCATCGTCCTCGGTGGAGAAGCGCGGCCACTCGGCCGAATAGGAACAGCACGCGCCGCAGCTCTGGCAGTCGAAGAGCGGTGCGGCGTCGCGTTGTGAGGAAAGGCTTGCGGCAGCGACGAGGGCGAGCAGGCCCGGCGCGGCAGGATTGCGATCGGCGTCCCGCGGCAAGGCGCTATTTCTTCTTGCCTATCTTGCGCGCCGGCGATTCGACCGGTGACTTGAACAGATCGGTCGCGGGGTCGGCGGCTTCGCTGGCTTTCGCGGCCGCCGGCTTGGCCGGCTTTGCTGCGGGAGCCGGTGCTACCGGCTGGTCCTTGGCGGAGAATTTGATGGCCATGTCAGTCCTCGTCGGCGAAACGCGATGATGGGGCGCGCGGATTGCGCAAGCGGCCGATCAGCGCCGAAACCGCCGTGATGTTCATTTCCTCGGGCGACCAGTTCCTGGCTTCCGCAATGTGATGCGGCGCCAGTTCGCGATGCGTGCTGCCGCTATAGGCGGCATCCTGATAGGTGACCCGCTCCAGGGTCTTCTTGTCCTCGCGAACGTATTCGATCAGGTAGTTCGGGGCCTCGGCGCGGCCGCGCACGCCGACGCGCACCTGGGCATCGCCATGGGCACGCTTGCAGCGTTCGAGCTTCTCCAGAACACGGCGAACATATTCGACCGGCTTGTCCAGGGTTTCGACCATGTCGGCGATGGTCGCATCGGCTGCGATCGGCGTTGGCGGTACGCGCTTGGTGGCCATCAGCGTTTTCCGGCTCGTTTCGGCTGCGCCGCGAGTGCAGCGGCTGCCGCCATCTCTTCCGCTTCCTTTTCCAGGCGCAGTTCGCGCAAGCGGGCGGTCTTGGCTTCCCGCGCCTCGCTGACGGCATCGCGCTCGGATAGGATGCGATTGAGCGACATCGACTGGGTTTGCGTCTTGCTGAACAGCGACACCGCCGGATCGGCGGCGGTCTTCGAATGGGCGGTCAAAATCTTTCTCCTGTCAGGAGCCTGGTGCTGATAGGGCGAGACCGGGTCTTCGGTCGGGACCACGCACAAAGCAACACGGCATCGGGTTCAAAATTGCTAAGGCGTCCTTAGCACGTTCGGCCCGATGCGCAGCGCATTTTCGGTGGCAGCAAGCGTAAAATGAAAAAGGCCAGGCACCGCCTGACCTTCCCTGGAGCGCCGCGCACCCTTTTTGGATGCACAAGGCAAACCCCTCATGCGCATGAGGTGTCTTGGAAACTCAGGTTTCCAAGACCACGCGCCAGAATTCGCCCTTCACCAGTGCCAGTACATCCGTGGTCACCGGGAGGGCTGAATTCGTTCTTCAGGCCGCCTTCAACTGGTCGGCGGACATCTTGCCCGACTTGTTGTCGCGGACCATCTCGTAACCGAGCTTCTGGCCCTCGACGATGTCGCGCATGCCGGCGCGCTCTACGGCCGAGATGTGGACGAAAACGTCGGCCGAGCCGTCGTCAGGCTGAATAAAACCAAAACCTTTGGTGGCGTTGAACCATTTAACTGTGCCGGTGCTCATAAACGAACCCTTTCCATGGCAAATATTCGGTAATCGCGGTGCGACTGCACAGCGATTTTTGTCTCGATTTTTGATGGGGAAGTTCGTCAAAGGCGCGCATGCGTGCGCGGATAACAAAAGTCAGTCAAACAAATATCGACATAGTTCTTCTAGACTGCTTTTGCCGCCGAGTCAATTTCTGGTTTTCCAAAAGCCCAGATTCAATTTCAGGTTGTCACGCGAATAGAGCCTCAACTGATGAACGGCAGAAAGATCAGCCTCCCGCAAAAAACCACACAACCCTGGAACCAATCCCACGCCAGCGCATTTCTTTGGGTCAGCAATTTCAGAGAGCAATCTCAGGGATGCTGACAAAAGGACGCCTCCCGCACAATAACCGGTGCGAGGGGCGTTCTTATTTGTGCCTGAGATGCTCGAGGCGCTATGGCCGGGGCCGGGCCGTTAGCTCGCGGTGTTGCCTACATAATCGTGCTGATCATCGGCAGAATCTCGTAGCGGAAGCCGCGGCCTGACCTTGCCACTGGATCGCCATCGGTCACCGCCTTTGCCTCGGCCTCGCTGCCGGCACGCAGGATCAGCAGGCCCCAAGGGCCGGCCGGATCGGCGACCGGGCCAGCCAAGATCATGGTGCCCTCGCACAGCTTGGCGCGCAAATAGTCGGCATGCCGGCTCATCAGTTCCCTCTCCTCGTCCGTCATGGTGAAGGCGAAGTCTGGCCGCGGTGGGATCAGCCGGCAATGGAAAATCCTTGTCGTCGCGGCTTCACGTGGTGCTTCGTTGCTGGCCATCGATCCTCCTCCAGAGTGAAATCTTATTGCCGACCTTTGTTCGGTCTATTCGTCCGGCCCCGGCTCCGGCCATGGCTCCTCCGCCGCCTCTGCATACCAGTGCCGCATCGCCGGCATTGCCAGCACGGCGTCGACATAGGCCCTGGTGTCGGGCGCGAGTTCGCCGCCATACGTGTCGAAGCGGGTGACGACCGGCGCGTACATGGCATCGGCCGCGGTAAAGTGGCCAAACAGGAATGGACCGCCCTTGCCGTATTTCTCGCGGCACTCACGCCACAGCGCCTCGATGCGTGCCCGCTGCACCTCCCCTTCGGCGTCGAGCGGCTTGTGCCCCTTCGGCCGCCGCAAATTCATCGGCCAGCCATAGCGCACCTCGCGAAAACCGGAATGCATCTCGGTTGCCGCCGCGCGCGCCAGGGCACGGGCGCCGATATCGGTCGGCCAGAGCTTTTTCTCGGGAAACAGGTCAGCGAGATATTCAAGGATGGCAAGGGTTTCCCAGACGATCCTGCGTCCTCCCTGCAACGGTTTGTGATTCAGGACTGGCACCTGACCGGTCGGCGACACTTTCGCCAGATTGGCAAAGGTCTCAGGCGTACGCAGCCGCACAAAACCTTCCTCGAACGGGATCTCCAGATGCCTCATCGCCACCCATGGCCGCAGCGACCACGAGGAGAAGCATTTGTTGCCTATGTAGAGCGTGAATTCCGCCATTTTTCTCCCCATGCGTGCGGTGCGTCCGCGCAACCTATCCTGCCAGCCTTGCCACCGGAAGCGGGTCCGCGCAGCCATCTTGTTCCACGACCACACCTGGAACTTAACCGACACCGGTCCGTTTGTTCCCGGCGGACGAATTGCCCCGAATTCAAACTCCCGGGAGATGCGGAACATGGTGAACAAGGATCAGGTCGCCGGTCTGGCCAAGCAGGTCAAGGGCTCGGTCAAACAGGCTGCCGGCAAGGCGACCGGCAACAGGCGGACCCAAGCCGAGGGCATGGCCGACAAGGTCGCCGGCAAGGTGCAGAAGGCCTATGGCGACGTGAAGGACAAGGTCAAGAAGGCGTTCTGATCCCGCATCGAGACATGTCGTGGCCTTTCGAAAAGGCGGCCGCCAAGGGCCGCCTTTTTCACGTGCTCCAGCCCTTGCTGAAGGCGTTGGTGAAGTTGACCCCGCCTTGGTCGTCGGTCGCCTCGCCCAGCGCCACGTCCATGCCATCGCTGGTCACCCGGGCCACGGCGAACCCTCCCATATAAGCGGCCTTCGGCTTGAACAGGTCGAGCCCGTCACGGCGGTAGATCAGCGGTGTGTCATGCTGGTGGCCGTGGAAAATGCCGACGACATTGTAGCCCTTCAGCACCGCCAACAGCGCCTGTCTGTCGGCCTCGCCCCACCAGTGCGGCGTACCGGCGCCCTTATCGTCGTAGGTGCGCTTGGCGGGATCCCATCGCTCCGTCGAAAACGTGTCCCAGCCGTAGTGCTGGAACAGGATGATGGGGCGGCCATCCGCCGCATAGGTCGCCAGATCCTGCTTGAGCCAAGGCAGGCTCGAGTCGGCGCCGTGACCGGTGTCGCCGGTGAAACGATGCGTCTGGACGAGGTGCAGGCCGCCCCAGTCCCATGAATAGCAGTCAGTGTCGACATCGTAGCTGGTGGCCGGCACCGGTGGCTTGAAGAACACGCCGGGGCGGTGGTTGACCTCGACATAGTCGCGCAATTCACGCCGGTACCAGTCGACATGGTGCGGCGGACCGTTCTGGTCGAGATCATGGTTGCCGAGCCCGACATAGACCGGCATGTGGACGCGATCCGGGCCAACGCCTTGGCTATAGCGCTGGCTGAACTGAAGCAGTTGCGTGCCCTCGCTCGGCTGGGTGATCTGGCCACCGCCATCGTCGGTGATGTCGCCGCCGACGACAAGACCGAGCGGCATGCCGATCCGGTTGCCGGCCGAACGCAAGCCGGTGGCGACGCCGTTGATCTCGGCCGGCCAGTGCTTGTCGTTGATGGCGTTCAGCGCCGCGACATTGCGCAGCAGCGCGACGTCGGTCTTGCCCTCCTGCTGGCAGTTGGGGCTGAGGCCGCTTGCCATGCGGCAGGCATGGACATCGGCGATGAACAGGAAGGTGGCGTCGATGGGCTGGATGCGCTGCCCGGTCTGGCCGAACGCCGGGCGTGAAAGCGCGCCGGCCGCGGCAAGACCCGCGGCCTGCATCAGAAAGCTGCGACGTGACAGCAATTGTGGCCCCTGGTGATTCATCATCGGCGGAATTTCAGCACAAGCGACGTCCGTCCGTCCAGTTTCGGCAATACCGGCACTGCCTTGACCATCGACATCGCCATGAACGTCTGCCAACTTCTACCTGCGCTTGTATTCGCAAGAAACGGGGAAAGCCATGAAGAGCGCGCTTATCGGCATGGCATTGGCGGTTTTGCTGCCGGCAGGTGTTGCGTTTGCCGGTCCATGTGTCGATGCGAAGTCCGCGAAAAACGGGGCATCCTGGCACGGCCAGGCATTCAAAGCGAGTTTCGGCCCGTCGCCGGCGGGATGATCTCCGTCGCCAACACCTATGAGTCGCAGTCACCGCAAAAGCAGTTCCTGTTCGCCGGCCTGATCGAGGTTTTTCGCGACAGCGACATCGGCCGGCTGGCAATGATCCCGTTTTTTCCGACCTGCGAAAACTGTTTCCGCTGAAGGCGGGAACCAAGAGCACGATCGAGTTCGTCGAGCTGTCGCCGGCCAAGCAGCCGAAGGCCACCAAGACGTTGACGCTGGTCGTCGAGGGCAAGGAAACCTTCAGCCTAGGCGGCTGCAAATACAACGTTCTGGCTGTCAAGGAGACCTTCAAGAACGGCGCCGGCGAGACGCTCGATACGTTCACCGCGCTTTATGCGCCCGATCTGCAGGCGTCCCTTGCCCGGCGCTATGATGAAGGCACCAGCGCGGAATCGGTCAACGGCTACGAGACGATCAAGCCGCTGGCCGAGTAGAGGGTCCATGGCGCGAAAGAAGCCTTTGGACTGGTCTGATCAAAAGCGGCTTGGACGGAAGTTCGCAAGCAGCGGATGCTCAATGCCGCTGGCGATCTCGCCGGCAAGCAGCTCGCCCGCGATCAGGCCAAGCGTTGCGCCGCTGTGGCTGAAGGCAACATAATATCCCTGGATATCCTTCAACTGGCCAAAGACCGGCTCGCCGTCTCCGGGGATCGGCTTGGGTCCGACACCGTAGCTTTGCAATTCCAACTTCGGATGTCCCTCGATAACCTTCGAGGCTTCGTTGAGAAGCCCCTGAATGGTCGAAGCCTTTACGCTATAGGTGCCGTCCGAATTGACCACCACCTCTTCTTCAGACCAGGCGGAATCGAGCGCGAGGGCTCCGTCCGGCGTCGGCCGGATGGCGACGCGCGGCGTGTTGAGCACGGCCCGAAGGGGCAAGTCGACCGGCTTGGTCCTGACGAGCAGCGCGATCGGCGTCCCATCGGCGATATACTGGCGGGAGTCCGCAACCATACGCGGCACATCGCCGCCGGTCGCCAGGAGTATCGCGTCGGCAGCAAGGCTGATGCCGCTTGTCGTAGTGACGCCGGTGGCACGACCGTCGACGACCGTGACCGCGGCGCTTCCGGCATCGGTGACCAGTCGCCCGCCACGCTCCACGAACTCCGCAATCAATATCTCGATCAGCGACGGCAGGTCGACCCAGCCCTCGCCGGGATTGAAGATCGCGCCTTGAGGTGTGACGGCGCTTGCTGCGACACCTGGCGTGACCGAGGCTATGGCGTCCGCGGACAGATGTTGCGCGTCATAGCCGAGGTCTTTTTCGTGGGCGAAGACATCGTCGATCTCGTTCGAGGCGTCATCCGCGTCCCATGTCAGGCCACCGTCGAAACGCAGCCAGGCGGCATCAGGGTATCTCGCCGACAGCGTCCGGTAGCGATCGATACCGATCATGCGCAGGCGATGATATTCAGCCGATCGCTTGCGCGCGGAATTGAGCCAAGCGAGCGAACGGCCGGAGGCTCCCTTGGCGAGCGGTCCATCATTGACCAGGACGGTTTGGATGCCGAGCCTTGCAAGATGAACGGCCGAGGAGACGCCGAAAATGCCGCCCCCGACAACAACGACCTTTGAGACCGAACGTGGTGTAGCCATGGGATATTCTTTCACTGGTGAGGTTGGATTGGAGCCGTCTCGGGGCTCATGCGCGATCAAAGCACTTCGGCAAGGAAGTGCTTCAGACGCGTACTTTTCGGCGTGTCAAAGATCGCGGCAGGCGTGCCGACCTCGATGACGCGGCCTTCATCCATGAAGGCGACCTGATCGGCGACTTTGCGGGCAAAGCCCATTTCATGCGTCACCACGACCATTGTCATGCCGCGCCGGCCGAGGTCCGCCATCAGGTTGAGAACGCCCTTCACCAGTTCGGGATCGAGAGCGCTCGTCACCTCGTCAAACAGGATGACCTCCGGGTCCATTGCCAGCGCACGGGCGATTGCCACACGCTGCTGCTGTCCGCCGGAAAGACCGCCGGGACGATGGTGTTTGCGGGCGGCAAGGCCAACATCAGCCAGGCGCGCCTCGGCGATGCGCTCGGCCTCCTGCACCGGAATGCCCTTGATCTTGGTCAGCGACAGCATGACGTTTTCCAAGGCCGTGTGATCGGGAAACAGATTGAAATGCTGGAAAACCATGCCGACACGCCGGCGCAGTTTTTCAGGCTTCATTGCCAGTATGCTCGCGCCATCGAGCAGCACGTCCCCGCCTTTGGGTTCGACCAGGCGATTGAGGCAGCGCAGCAGGGTCGACTTGCCCGACCCTGAGGGGCCGATGACACAGGTGACCGTCCCCGGTTTGACCTTCAGGCTGACCCCCTTGAGGACATCGAGATTGCCATAGGCCATGTCGAGACCGGTGATGGTGAGACTGCCGCCCTTGAAGCGGGGAAGCGCAGTGTTGCCTTCAGGGCCGGCCTCGGAGCGCGGGCGGCTGATGGCGCTCTCCAGTTCGCTCACTTCGGCGAGGCCGCTGGTGACGAGGCCGGCCTTTTGCTTTCCGACGCGCAGCGAATTGTCGATGTAATTGACCACATGGGTCAGCGGCACGGTGATGACGAGATAGAAAACACCGGCCAGAAGCAATGGAGAGAGGTTTCCGGTGACCACCGCCTGGTCCTGACCGACGCGGAAAATCTCGCGCTCCGACGCGAGCAGACCGAGAAAGTAGACAAGGCTCGAATCCTTGACGTTGCCGATGAACTGGTTGACCAGGGCCGGCAAGACGCGGCGGATGCCTTGCGGTATCACAATCAGGCGCATGCCTTGGCCGTAGCTCATGCTGAGCGCCCGGCAGGCCTCCATCTGCCCGCGCTCGACGCTCTGGATGCCCGAGCGGAAGATTTCGCCGATATAGGCGCCGGCGATCAGGCTGAGGGCGAGAATGCCAAGCGGATAGGGCGAAGGGCCAAAGATTTCACGGCCGATGCGGGCAAAGCCCTGGCCTATCAGCAGAATCGTGACGATCGCCGGAAGGCCACGGAAAATATCCGTGTAGACCCGGGCGGGAATGCGCAGCCAACGCGATTGCGAGATGCCCATGACTGCCAGGATCATGCCAAGAATGACACCCAGCACCGTGGACGCGGCCGCAAGGATCAAGGTGTTCTTCAATCCGATGGTGATCATGCTGGGCAGCACGTCCGCCATGGCCTGCCAGTCGAGGAAACTGCGCCGCAAGTTTTCAAGCCAGTCCATTCGCCCGCCTTTCGGTTGCGCTGTCCGCATCGTCCGCCATCAAGCGCGGAAGCGTAAGGTCCGGCCGCCGACTTTTGTGCCGGCGGCCGGGTGCGGTTACTTCTTGGGGAGATACTGGTCAGGCATCGGCGAACCGGGGAACCACTTCTCGTAGAGCGTCTTCCAGGTTCCGTCCTGCATGGCCGCGTGAAGGGCGGTGTTCAAGGCGCCACGGAACTTGTCATTGCCCTTGCGCACCACGAAGCCGGCCGGGGCATCGAAGGACGGGATGTTGATTGCGATCTTCAGGCCGGGATAGCGCTCGCCATACTGCTTGGCGGCCTCATAATCGAGGAAATGCGCGTCGACGGTTCCATTGTTGAGTGCTGAAACGGCGGAGTTGTTGTCGGGGAATTTGACAAGATCGGTTCCGACAAAGTTCTTCGCCGCGTAGATTTCCTGGAGCGTCCCCTGCACGACGCCGAGGCGCTTGCCCTTGAGCCCGTCGGCCGACGTGATCGCCTTGTCCGAGGTAAGCACAGAAAGATAGCCCGCAAGATACCCGTCTGAAAAATCGACGGTCTTCTTGCGCGCTTCCGTCGTGCCGATCGCCGCGACCGCGACGTCGAAGCGTCCGTTCGCAACCGAAGGCATCAGCGCCGAGAATTCCTGACCGGTGAAGATCACCTGGTCCGGCTTGAATCCAAGGCGGCTGGCGACGTTGCGGAACAATTCGATGTCGAAGCCGGTGAACGTGCCATCCGCCTGGGTGAAAGCGTAGGGTTTGGCATCGCCCATCGTCCCAACGGAAATGACTTTCGCATCAATAAGACCATAGGGATTGTCATCTGCGGCGGCTCCCGAAGCCAATCCGGCGCCGATGCCCATGGCCAAAAGAGCCACCACACCAATCCGGATCGGTGACATCAACGACTTGAGAATTCCTGTCCTGCTCATGTCTTCTCTCCACTCTGAAGGTCTGTTCTTGTTGGTATTTATGTCGAGCCCGCGCTTGACATCGCCCGCCACCGCGACCGCTGCATGTGCAAGACGTCCCGTTACGCGTACCGGCTCGCAATTTTCTTCAAAGAGACCGGTCTCTTATTGATTGAGACCGGTCTCTTTGATAATCGTTATCGCCAGATTGACCTTCCGTCAACAACTCTTGTAGTCGTTCATCCGATGAAAAGAACCGCGCCCAAGACCCCGTCGATAACGGTGAGCGATGTCGCCCGGGCGGCAAACGTATCAAAAGCGACAGCCGCGCGCGTGCTCGGCGGATACGGCGTCGTCAGCGATACGATCCGCGCGGACGTCATGGCCGCGGCCAAGGCGCTGGACTACCGTCCGAACGAGTTGGCTCGCAGCATGACGACCGGCCGGTCCGGCATCATCGGGGTGGTTGTCGGCGACATCGAGAACCCGTTCTTCAGCCTCGCGGTGCGCGGCATCAGCGATGCGGCAAGGGCAGCCGGGTTCAACGTCATTCTGGCCAATTCCGGCGAGAGAATCGACGTTGAGAAGGCAGCCGTGCGGCTGTTGATCGGCAAGCGCGTCGACGGGCTGATCGTCACGCCATCGGAATCGCGTGACATCTCGCACTTGCGCGACATCCATCGTTCAGGCCGGCCGCTTGCCTTGCTTGACAGGGCGCTGCCCGATCTGGACGTCGATACAGTCACGGTCGACGATCGCGGCATCGCCATGCGGGCGACCCGCATTCTTGTGGATGCCGGACACCGCAACATCGCCTATGTGACCGCGGTCGACGCCGAAGGGCATGAGTACCGCGATCTCGGACAGATCTACACCTCGTCGGTTCGCGAGCGCATCGACGGGTTCCTCACAGTGTGCCGGGATGCCGGGATCGATCGGCCAGAACGCTATGTTCGGCTTGGTGCAACAAGCCCCGCCGAAACGCGCAGGGTGGCCGACGCGGTGCTGACCGGGCCAGATCGGCCGACGGCAATCCTTGCATCCGACAGCGTCATAGCGCTGGAGATATTCAAGGTGATCCGCCAACGCGGCTTGCGGGTTCCCGAGGACATTTCGCTGATCACCTTCCATGATGCGGACTGGACGAGCGTGACAACGCCACCCATTACCGTCATCGACCAGCCCGTCTACGCGCTTGGCAAGAGTGTCGCGGAATTGCTCATCCGGCGGTTGAAGGGAGATCCGCGCCCTGCGGAAAGGCTCATTCTGCCAACATCGATCTTCGAGCGCGGGTCGGTTGGCCCGCCCTCGAACGCCATCGTCAAGCGCGCGTAGCTGCGGCTCAGGCTTGGCCGAGTGCCGCCAGACAGTCGCGCAATGGGCCTGCGTCCTGCGCCGTCTTGGCCATTGACATGGCGCCGGAATAGCTGGCGACGGCAAGTGCCGCAAAATGCTGGGGATCGATGCCTTGCTCCCTGCCCTCCTGCTGGTCGGCTTTGATCTTGTCGGCGATCGCCTGGCGCCAGGCCGCGAAGATGCCGGCAAGGGCAGCGCGGAAATCCGGATCGGCGAGCGACAGTTCATGCGCCAGATTGTTGAGCGGGCAGCCGCGCACGAAACCCTGCTGCTCGAGTTCCGCCGCGACAGCCTCGAACACGGCCCGCACCCCTTCGCGCGCCGAAGCCGCCGTCTTTACCGGCGCGATCCATGTCGCCTCGACCGCTGCCGCCACGCGCTCTTCGATCACCGCCATCGCCAGCGCCTTCTTGGTCGGGAAGTGATGATGCAGCGCGCCGCCGCTGACCTTAGCCGCCGCCATCAGGTCGCCGAGGCTGGACGCGTGATAGCCGCGCGCCTGAAACGCGGCCTCGGCCACATCGAGCACTTTCCGGCGCATACCTTCGGGGTCGTTGACGCGGTTTCTTGGCCTTGGGCCTGGTCGATTGGTCATCTCTGCTGACATTGCGCGACAATAGCAAGTTGACAAAACAGGACAACCGGTTTGTTTATAAACAGGATGATCACCCTGTTTTTGGAGACTGCCGATGAACCTGCCCCGGAACGCCGCTCCGCAGGCCGCAATGCTTGCCTCACCCGTCGTCGAGTTGAGGCAGTACACCTTGAACCCAGGGCAGCGCGAAACGCTGATTGCCCTCTTTGACCGGGAATTCATCGAGAGCCAGGAGGCGACTGGAATGACTGTCATCGGCCAGTTCAGCGATCTGGACCGTCCGGACATGTTCGTCTGGCTGCGCGGCTTCGACAGCATGGATGTCCGCAAGGAGGCGCTGGCCGCCTTCTACGACGGCCGGGTCTGGACAGCGCACCGCGACGCGGCCAATGCGACGATGATCGATTCCGACGATGTGCTGTTGCTGAAGCCGGCATGGCCGGGCGCAGGCTTCGACCTGTCAAGGCTTCAGCGGCCGGCTTCTGCCGAGCAGGAAAACTCCAGCAATGAGAACCGTTTGGGCGGTATTGTTGTCATCCGGATTCATCATTTGCGATCGGAAGCAGAGACCGAATTCGCCAGTCGCTTCGCGGTGGAGGCGGCACCCATGATGAAGGCGCACGGCGTACGCCTGCTCGCCGCCTTTGTCACGGAACATGCTCAAAACAGTTTTCCGCGGCTGCCGGTGCGGGCCAGCGAAAACGTCTTCCTTTCCATCGCCCGGTTCGACGGCACCGAGGCGCATGCAAGCCAGGAAGCCGCCCTCGCCGCCGCGCCGGCATGGCAGGCCTTCTGGCAAACCGCTCATCTTGATCTGGCCAAACCAATCGAGACCTTGCGGCTGTCGCCCACGTCGCGATCCCTGGTCGGGCGTTAGAGCAATTCCAGGAAACGTGTGAACGGTTTTCCGTCCGGAATTGCGTCAAAACGAAGATTTAGAGCAGTCCGCCGTTTCCGCGAAACGGTGAACTGCTCTAGGCTTCGAATGCCTCGATGATGGCCCGAGCGACAAAGGCCGGGTTCTCCCAATGCGGGTTGTGGCCACATGCCTCGGCACGCAAGAGGCGTGCCCCCGCCAAGCAACGCCACAGCGCCTGCTGGTGCGCCTCACCGAACAGCGGGTCGCACCCGCCGGCGATTATCAGCGTTGGGGTTCGCACTCCCTGAGCCGCACTGGTCAGGTCGGCGCGGCAAATCTCCTCCAGGATGGCGCGCCAGCGCGCCGCGGGCATGGCCGATGCGTCATTCGCCAGGCCGGCGAGAAACGCCTGGGGCACGCCGGGCCGGCAGGCATGCCACCAGTCATAGAACGGGTCGGTCGGCGATATCGGGTCGCGCAGGGCCTGCACACCCGCGACCAGTGGATGATCCGATGCGAAATCGGGCTTCAACGTGCCGGCCATGACCACCAGTCCGCCGATGAGTTCCTTGTACCGCGCAGCCAAGGCGATGGCCACCATGGCGCCCAACGAATGGCCGACGACAACAGGCTGATCGAGTTGCAAATGCCGGATCAGGGCCGCAATGTCATCGGCGAAGTCGGCGATGCCGAAGCCCTTGCCCGGCGACGACGCGCCATGGCCGCGTAGATCGAGCATGATCAGCCGGCGGCCGGCCAGATGCGGCGCCAGGAGCGAAAAGCTGCGGCTGGTGTCGGTGAAGCCGTGCACCAGAACCAGCGCCGGCTCGGCGCCCGAGATCTCGACATAGGCGATCTCCAGGCCGGCTGGATTGATGAATTGCTTGCGATCGGCCCAGGCGTCCTGCTCCGCCCAGGCATCCGGGGCCGCTTCCAGCGTGACCGATGTCACAGGCCGAGCTTCTCCTTGACCGCGGCAAGGCCGGGCTTGCCGTCGAAGGTGGTGACGCCGGCGAGCCAGGCGTCGAGGCGGCCCTTGTTCGCCGTGATCGCCTTCAGCGCCCCGTCCTCCGGCTTCATGCCGTCATTGATGAGGTAACCCATGCCGACATTCTCGAAATCGATGTCGAAGGCGAGGTTTTTGAGGAACTGCGCGACATTGGGGCACTGCTGCAGATAGCCCTTGCGCACCTGCGTCGTCACCGTCGCGGCGCCGAAATTCGGGCCGAAGAACTTGTCGCCGCCGGTCAGATATTTGAAATCATACATGGTGTTCATCGGATGCGGGGCCCAGCCCTGGAAGACGATGAACTGCTTTTCCTTGATCTCATAGCCGACCTCGGAAAGCATGCCGGCCTCGCTCGACTCGACCACGTGCCAGCCATCGAGACCGAGCGATGGATCGGCGATGGCGTCCATCATCAACTGGTTGGAACCGGGCTCGATGCCGTACATCTTCTTGCCGAACTTGTCGGCGAATTTGTGCAGGTCGGCGAAGTCCTTGACACCGGCATCCCAGACATAGGTCGGAACGGCGAAGGTGTATTTTGCGCCCTCGAGATTGACGCGGACATTCTCGACCGAGCCATCCTTCTTGTAGGGCTCGTAATAGGTGACCATGGCCGGATCCCAGTAGCCGAGGAACAGGTCCAGATCGTTGTTCTTCATGCCTTCGTAGATGACGTTGATGCCGAGCACCGAGCTTTGCGGCTGGTAGCCGAGCGCATCGAGCAGGACGTTGGCGACGCCGGTGGTGAAGGCAAGATCGTTCCAGCCCGGTTCGGCCATGCGGACCGCCCTGCACTGCTCGGCCTCGGCTGCCTGAGCCGCATGAACACCCAGCGTCAGGGCTGCAATACAGACGCCATTTGCAAGCATGCGGACCATTTAGATTCTCCTCGTCATCAGTGATTTTGACCAATTGGTCTTTTTATTGTCCCGCCGGTCAATTCTTGATCTGCACGGACGAAAATGTCAACGTGGATTCGCAATGCCTGGATGGAAGCCGTGAAACTCAAGCGTCTCAGCGACATACGCCGCAAGGAGTTGCGGCAGGCCGCCTTCGCGGTGCTGGAGCGCGAAGGCATTGCGGGTGCTACCCTGGAAAAGGTGGCCGCCCATGCCGGCGCCTCCAAGGGCATCGTGCTGCACTATTTCCGCAACAAGCAGGAATTGTTCGAGCATGCGATGCGGGAGGCCAACGCCGTGCTACGCGACGCCGTGGTCGCCCGGCTTCGCCAGGCGCGCACGCCGATGGAGCGGCTCGATGCGGTGATCGACGGCAATTTCGAGGAACATCTGTTCCTGCCGCCTCTTTGCCATGCCTGGCTTTCGCTGTGCGCCGAGGTGCCGCGCGACGAGAAGCTGGCGCGTATCCAGAAGGTGCTGCACGCGCGTATGCGTTCGAACTTGTTGTCCGGCCTGCACGGCCTTGCCTTGCCCGGCGAAGCCGACGAAATCGCGCTTGGCGTCACCGCGCTGATCGACGGGCTTTGGCTGCGGCTCGGCCTGGAACCAGGCAGCGTCTCGCGCGAACAGGCGATCCGCCAGGTCAAGGATTTCGTCGCCGCGCGCCTGGCCATGCACCAGCCTGCGACCGTCGGCGCGTAGACCTGCCCTGGCTGCCAGCTGGCCGTACTTGTCCCATCCGAGCATCGGCAGCCGGAGAACGCAGCTAATCCGCTGGGCCGCATCGGCCGCCCGGACGACCTCGCCGGCATGGCGGTTTATCTCGCCAGCGACGAGGCGGCCTGGACGAGCGGTGGCATTTTCGCGATCGACGGCGGGTACACGGCGGGGTGAGCTACCCGGCCGCTAGGCGCCGACAATTTCAGTGGCGACGCTTTCCAGAAATCCAAGAGCCTCTATCGCCTCCAGGATCTGGTTGCGAACCCAGCGATGAGGCGGCTCGTCGTCGTGGCGCGCGTGCCAGTACATCCTGACTTCAGGAACAGCAATGGGAAGTGGCGGTTCAAAGATGACGAGGGGCAAAGTCTTCGCGGCCCAAACCGCGAACTGCCTAGGAACCGCGGCGAGGTAGTTTCCGTTTGCCACTGCCAATGCGACAGCCTGAAAGTGCGGCAGCGCCAGGCTTACACGACGCGTTCGCCCGATCTTGCGAAGCGCCTCGTCGGTGGAGCCCGACATCGAGCCATCGATAGAGCGAAGGACGTGCGGCAACTCGCAGAAAAGCTGGATCGGCAGAGGCTCGCCTTCCGCGATCCCCGCCTGCCTGATCGCAGCGTTGTCGTCCGCGGCGATGACAGCGAATGGTGAATGGAACAGGGGCGTGCTTGAGACCCAGTCGGAGACCTCCAGCGGACGCTCGAGCGCTGCGTCGATTTCATCGTCCTGAAGCAGCCGCGAAACGTCGCCACGAGCACTGTCCAGAAAGCGGAACGACACGCGAGGCGCTATCACAGCGATGCGTGCCGCCAGAAACGGCATCAGCAGCATGGAGAAGAAGTCTGCCCCCATGAGCGTGAAGGTTCGGTCGAGTTCCGCCGGTTCGAAGTTTCTTGACGACTGGAAGACACGTTCGATTTCGCGAAGTGCCGCGCGCAACGGCTCCGCAAGGCTCTCGGCGCGCGGCGTCGGCATCATTTCATTGCCGCGTCGCACGAACAACTGGTCGTTGAGGATATACCGCAAGCGATTGAGCGCAGCGCTGACGGCTGGCTGGCTGAGGCCGATCTGCTCGCCGGCACGCGTGACGCTTCTTTCCCGCAGGAGTGCGTCGAATACCTTGATGAGATTGAGGTCGAGCGCGTTCAAATTCATCAGATCAATTCGCCCCATACGATCATTCGATTTCCGTTGCCGGCATGTCTTTGGTTAGGTCGTCGTCGGCACAGCCCAGTCGGCACAGGCAACAGAAGGATCAGACAGCCATGACAATGACCCCCGGGACCATCACAGGCAAGGAACTCCTCTGGTTCAACAACACGCTTGTCGCGATCCACGTCTCATCGACCGCTGGAGAAGACGGCATCTGCGTCGTCGAGCATCGCATGCCTTACGGCGACTCTCCGCCGCTGCATGTGCATCGTCGGGAAGACGAAGTGTTTCACATCCTGAACGGAAGATTGCGCTTTCAGATCGACGGCCGCGAACGCATCGCGGACGCCGGCGAAACCGTCATTGCACCGAAAGGCCTCCCGCACACCTACCGGGTTGAGTCGCGCGAAGGGGCGAACACCCTGACCATCACACGCGGTGCGGATTTCGAAACGCTTCTGCGTCAGGCGGGCCGCCCCGCCAAACAGCCGGAGTTGCCGCCGCAAATGGAACCGACGCCGGAACTCATCGCGGCACTGGTGCAGCTCTGCGCAAAGAATGGCATCGACGTTGTTGGTCCGCCGCTAGAGCAGGATGATTTCAGGTCGAATCGACCTGAAATCTGAATCTGCCTCTAACTCAAAGAGATAGAGGCGGATGTCATCCGAAAACCGCTTCACACTTTTCGGCATCATGCGCTGGCCCGATTGGTCGTTCAGGACATTGACCTCGGCAAGCCGACGCGCGCCTCCGCACTCTTTCCTTACGGGAGAAGGCGGAGGCGTTCCTTCAACCGATTTGCATCCGTCTCGCGCGCAATCTCCGCTTGAAGCCATTTGTGCAACGCGATACGCCGTTGCCGACTTCGACAAGGAGAGACCCGTGACCGCTGCAAAGACCAGAACCGAAACCGATACGTTCGGCCCCATCGAGGTTGCCGCCGACCGTTATTGGGGCGCCCAGGCGCAGCGTTCCCTGGGTAATTTCAAGATCGGCTGGGAAAAGCAGCCGGCTTCGATCGTGCGTGCGCTGGGAGTGGTCAAGCGCGCCGCGGCCGAAGTGAACATGGAGATGAAGCGGCTCGATCCGGTCGTCGGCAAGGCGATCGTCGACGCCGCCCAGGAAGTGATCGACGGCAAGCTCAATGATCATTTCCCGCTGGTGGTCTGGCAGACCGGCTCGGGCACGCAGTCCAACATGAACGCCAATGAGGTGATCTCCAACCGGGCGGTCGAGATGCTGGGCGGGGCGATGGGCTCGAAGAAGCCGGTGCACCCAAACGACCACGTCAATATGAGCCAGTCGTCGAACGACACCTATCCGACGGCCATGCATATCGCCTGCGCAGAGCAGGTCGTCCATCATCTCATCCCGGCGCTGCATCATCTGCACAAGGCGCTGGACGCCAAGGCCCGGGCCTTCAATCACATCATCAAGATCGGCCGCACCCATACGCAGGATGCCACGCCGCTGACGCTGGGCCAGGAATTTTCCGGCTATGCGGCGCAGGTCGCCTCCTCGATCAAGCGCATCGAAATGACGCTGCCCGGCCTGCAGGAACTGGCGCAAGGCGGCACCGCCGTCGGCACCGGCCTTAACGCGCCAGTCGGTTTTGCCGAAAAGGTGGCCGATCGCATCGCCGCCATCACCGGCATCGCTTTCGTCACCGCGCCGAACAAGTTCGAGGCGCTCGCGGCACATGATTCCATGGTGTTCTCGCACGGCGCCATCAACGCGGCGGCGGCAGCACTCTTCAAGATCGCCAACGACATCCGCTTCCTCGGTTCAGGCCCGCGCTCGGGCCTCGGCGAATTGTCGCTGCCGGAAAACGAACCCGGCTCCTCGATCATGCCGGGCAAGGTCAATCCGACCCAGTGCGAGGCGATGACGCAGGTCTGCGTACAGGTGTTCGGCAACAATGCGGCGCTGACCTTCGCCGGCAGCCAGGGCCATTTCGAGCTCAATGTCTACAATCCGCTGATGGCCTACAATTTCCTGCAGTCGGTGCAGTTGCTTGCCGATGCATCGGTCTCCTTCACCGACAATTGCGTCGTCGGCATCGTCGCGCGGGAGGACAATATACGTGAATCACTGAACCGCTCGCTGATGCTGGTGACGGCGCTGGCGCCTACCATCGGCTACGACAACGCCGCCAAGATCGCCAAGACGGCGCATAAGAACGGCACCACGCTGCGCGAGGAAGCGCTGGCCACGGGGCTGGTCAGCGAGGCCGATTATGACCGGCTGGTGCGCCCGGAGGACATGACGCATCCGGGGTAAGGTGCTTTTCGGCGGGAGAATTTACTCCCGCCCCCGCATCACCCGATACGAATTTCGCGCTTTTTCGCCGTTCACGGAAACGGATAACCTGTGAACAATGTGTCGCCGCATCAGCGGCTTTGGTGAACAGTCGGCATCGTCTATCTCAGGGTCATTCAACCCATTCGGAGAGACACCATGTCCATCAACACTTCCGCCGCAGGCGCCGGCACCGCGTCCAACAGCTCTGTCACCATCCTGCTTGGCCGCATCCTGCTCGCGGTCATTTTCCTGCTTTCCGGTTTCGGCAAGCTCACCGCCATTTCCGGCACCGCTGCCTACTTTGGCGGCCTCGGCCTGCCCGCTCCGACCGCAACGGCTGTGGTCGTTGGCCTGATTGAACTGCTCGGCGGCCTCGCCATCCTCGTCGGTTTCCAGACCCGTGTCGCTGCCTGGGTGCTCGCGATCTTCACCGTCGCCACCGGGCTGGTCGCCCATACCGGCTGGGCCGACCAGATGCAGATGATCCAGTTCCTCAAGAACCTCGCCATCACCGGCGGCTTCCTGCTGCTGGCCTCATCGGGCGCGGGCGCCTATTCGATCGACGCCAAGCGCGGCTGAACCTTCCCTCCCAAGCCTCGACAAAGCGGCGCGGAATTTTCCGCGCCGCTTTTTCGTTGTCTGGAATAGCCGGTCCGGTTTCGGCGGAGGCCTCACAGGCGTAGACTTCGGGCAGCCGGCTCGAGCCCAGAGGGCGCCGGCAAGGGAGGTGGCCATGACCCGCGATGCATTGCTTCTGGTTTCGCGACTGCTGTTTGCCGTGCTGTTCGTACCATCCGGCTTCCAGGCGCTCGCCAACATTGCCGGCACATCCGATTATTTTGCCGGCCTCGGCCTGCCGCTGCCGACGCTCGCCGCCTGGGGCACGGGCCTGTTCGAGCTGATCGCCGGCTTGCTGATCCTCATCGGGTTTCAGACCCGGATCGTGGCGCTGCTTTTGGCGGCCTTCTGCGTCGTTGCCGGCTTCATCGGCCATCACGGCCAAGGGGCCGGCGATGCGATGCTCGCCTTCCTGCACCAGCAGATGCTGATGAAGGACATTGCGATATCAGGCGGCTTCCTGGCGCTGGCCATGGCCGGCGCCGGCGCCTGGTCGGCGGACGGGCGCGGTTTCGCTATCGGTGCTGACGTAACCTGAGCCTCAGTCAGCAAGAACGCCCTATTTGACCGACACGCTCGGTCCACCCTCCACCGCCAGCACGAGCCTGCGGTTGGTGATCCGAGCCAACTGCGCCAGGCGGCCGGCCGGCCGCTCGCCATAGAGATCGGAGAGCGATGCCGGCAACACCAGCGCCAGCACGCCGTTGGCGCGCTGCTCCCATTTCAGCCTAGGCATGATGCCGGGCATCGAGGCCGTCAGCAGGTAGACCACCCGCATCATCGCCGCCAGCACGCGAGCCCGCTCGAGATAGCGCGGCGTAGCCAGCGCCTTGATTTCAGGTGCGATGGATTCGTTGAAGATGCCGTCGTGACGATAGGCGTTGGCCAAAGCCAGGAAGGCGCGGCCGGGATGGTCGACGCCGAAGAAAGAGGCGTGCGCTATGATGTTGAGCGATTGCCTGCCGCGATATTCCGGGTGCGCGCGCCAGCCGATGTCGGCCAGCAATGCGGCAGCGTGGCGGTAGCGCGCCTCGTCCTCGGTCTCGTCGATGCCGAAGGCCGCGAAGGATTTGGCCGTCCAGTCGACCAATTCATGCGCATGGGTGAACGAGCGCGAGCGCAAACGGGCGAGTTCCTCGGACGCCGAGATCAACGGATCGGCCTTCTGCTCGGCCTCGTCGAGCAGCGAATAGAGGAAGCCTTCGCGCACGCCGAGCGCCGAGACGATGATCTTCGACGGCTGCATCGCCGCCATGATCTCCTGCAGCACGATGGCGCCATAGGGCAGCAGCGAGCGGCGGTTCTTCGAGACGCCCTCGATCCCCTTGACCTTCTCGATCTCGGCCTTGGCCACCTGCTTGAGAAAATTCGTCGCGCTGTCGGCCGACATCTCGTAGTGGTGCATGACGCCAAGCGGGTAGTTGGTCATCTCCATGTGCAGGCGGGCGAGGTTTCGCCAGGTGCCGCCGACGGCGTAGAAGGGCCGGCCCTGCCCGCCTTTCAACAGCTTCGCGCGCGCCAGTTCGTCGCGCGCGATCTTCTGTGCCTGGGCAAGCGAGTTCTTCGCCATGTCCTGCAGGCGCAGGCCGCCGAGCGGCAGCGTTATGCCGTCGCCGATCGCCTCGCCATTGACGTCGACCAGTTCGAGACTGCCGCCGCCCAGATCGCCGGCGATGCCATTGGCCGGGTGGAAGCCGGAGATGACGCCGAGCGCCGAATAGTAGGCTTCCTGGCGGCCGCTGATCACGCGGATCTCGGTCTTGAGGACCTCTTCGGCGCGATGGATGAAATCGGGACCGTTGATCGCCTCGCGCGCGGCTGCCGTGGCCAAGACATACATATGCTCGGCGCCCGCCTGATCGGACAGCGCGCGAAAGCGGCGGAACTCTTCCATCGAGCGGGTCACCGCCTCGGGGTCGAGTTTTCCGGTCGAAACGATGCCACGGCCAAGACCGGCGAGCATCTTTTCGTTGAACAGCATGGTCGGCGAGCGCGCCAGCCCCTCATAGACGACGAGGCGGATCGAATTCGACCCGATGTCGATGATGGATAGCGGTCGGCGGTCCTGCAGCCGGCCCTGGGAATCAGACAGCATCAGGTGGACGCTGCAGCGTTCTTCTTGCGGCGCTTGAACTGCGCAATGCGCTTGGGCGCGTGCGACTTCAGCGCGTCACCCCGTCCCGACAGGCTCGGATTGGTCATGAAATATTCCTGCGCGTTGAACGGTTCCTCGCCCTCCTCAAGCACCACGCGCCGGGAGGTTCCATCAGCCAATACGTCGAAACTTTGCTGATTGTCCATGATATTGCCCAGCATGATCTGGCCCAAAACCTGTTCATGCACAGTTGGATTGGTGATCGGCACCATGGTCTCGACGCGACGGTCGAGATTGCGCGGCATCAGGTCGGCGGAGGAGATATAGACGATCGCCTCGTCCGAGGGCAGGCCATAGCCATTGCCAAAACAATAGATGCGGCTGTGTTCGAGGAAGCGGCCGACGATCGACTTGACCCTGATGTTTTCCGACAGGCCCGGCACCTGCGGCCGCAGGCAGCATATGCCGCGCACGACGAGGTCGATCTCGACCCCGGCGCGGCTGGCATCATAGAGCGCGTCGATGATGATCGGGTCGACCAGCGCGTTCATCTTCATCCAGATGCGCGCCGGCTTTCCCTCCAGCGCATGGGCGACTTCGTCGGAAATGTGGTGCAGGATGCGGTTGCGCAGCGTGAATGGCGAGATAGCCAGCCGCATTTCGGCGGTCGGCTCGGCATAGCCGGTGATGAAATTGAACAGCTGGGCAACGTCGCGGGCGATCGTCGGATCGGTGGTGAAGAAGGACAGGTCGGTGTAGATACGCGCGGTGACCGGATGGTAGTTGCCGGTGCCCAGATGCACGTAGTTGCGCAGCTTGCCGTCCTCGCGCCGCACCACCAGCGACATTTTCGCGTGGGTCTTCAATTCGAGGAATCCGAACACGACCTGCACCCCTGCGCGCTCGAGGTCGCGCGCCCAGCGGATGTTGGCTTCCTCGTCGAAGCGCGCCTTTAGCTCGACCAACGCGGTCACCGACTTGCCGGCTTCGGCCGCGTCGACCAGCGCGCGCACGATGGGGCTGTCGTTGGAGGTGCGGTAGAGCGTCTGCTTGATCGCCACCACTTCCGGATCGGCCATGGCCTGGCGCAGGAACTGCACGACGACGTCGAAGGATTCGTAGGGATGGTGGACGATGATGTCCTTCTCGCGGATGGCGGCAAAACAGTCACCGCCATGCTCGCGGATGCGTTCGGGAAAGCGGGGATTGTAGGGCGTGAATTTCAGGTCGTCGCGGGGAACAGCGACGATCTCGGAGATCTGGCTGAGCGCCAGCGGACCGGTCAAGACGCTGATGCGGCTCGACGAGACGCCGAGCTCGCCGGCCACGAAATCGCGCAATTCCCCAGGCATCAGCCTGTCGAACTCGATGCGGATCACCGAGCCACGGCGCCGCCGCTTAAGCGCCGTCTCGAACAGGCGCACCAGATCTTCCGACTCTTCCTCGACCTCGATATCGCTGTCGCGGATGATACGGAATGTGCCGGAGCCCTTGACCTCGTAGCCGGGGAACAGCTTACCGATATAGAGACCGACCGCCTCCTCCAGCGGGATGAAGCGAACATGGTGCTTGCGATCGGGAAGCCGGATGAAGCGCTTCAGCGCCACCGGCAGGCGCAGAAGCGCGCTCATCTCCTCGCCATTCTTGCGGTGGCGCAGCTGCAGCGCCATCGAGAAGCCGAGATTGGGAATGAACGGGAACGGATGCGCCGGGTCGATCGACAGCGGGGTCAGCACCGGAAACACCTGGTCCTGGAAATGCTCTTCCAGCCAGACCTTCTCGTCCTTGGTCAGCGCATCGCGCGTAATGCTCTCGATGCCTTCCTTGTTGAGCAGCACCGTCAGAGCCGAAAGGCTCTTCTGCTGATCTTCCTGCAGCCGCTCGACCTCGCGCAGCAGCTGTTCGAGCTGCTGTTCGGGGGTGCGGCCGTCGGGGCTTTTCAGCGTGATTCCTTCGCGCACCTGGCCGGCGAGGCCGGCAACGCGCACCATGAAGAATTCGTCGAGATTGGCCGCCGAGATCGACAGGAAGCGAACGCGCTCCAGCAGCGGATGGTGGGTGTTCAGCGATTCCTCGAGAACGCGACGATTGAATTGCAGCCAGGAAAACTCACGGTTGACGAAGCGATCCGGGTTGCCGCCCTCTGAACTGGCCACCTCGACATTGACGAATTCGCTCTGCACCGGCTTCAGTTCGTTCATTGTCCCTGCCCACAACCGTTCCCTTGGAGCGCCGCCAGATGGCGATGAACGCTCTAACATGCCTTCGTAAAGCGTTATCAGTCGCGGAATCGCTTGGCATCCGCGGTCACACGCTTAACCGGCTCAACTTATCCTCTGACAGGCTTTTGCGACAGTTTCATTTCATCGATCTTGCAAAGAGACCTGTTATGATCCAGATGCATGCGAGACTGCGTTAAGGAGACGACGATGGCAGGCGGTTCCATTCCCCATTTCCAGAACGATGCCGGCCATCCGGCGATCGACATCGGGGTCAAGGAATTCATGTGCACGGGCGCCAATCCGCCTTTCGACCACCCGCATGTGTTTCTCGACATGGGCGACGACAATGAAAAAGTCTGCCCCTATTGCTCGACGCTCTATCGCTACTCGCCGAAGCTGAAGGCAACGGAAACGCTGCCGGCAGGCTGCCTCTACATCGACCAGGCCGCTTGATTCTTTCCCGACGGACCTGATGGACGACCAGCGCTCCCGGCAAATCGTCATCGCCGGAGCGGGCGTCGCCGGGCTGACCGCGGCACTTGCTTTTGCCAGACGCGGCTATCCCGTGCAGGTGTTCGAGCAAGCGCCGCGCCTGGAAGCCGTAGGCGCCGGCCTCCAGCTTTCTCCCAACGCGACACGCATCCTGCGTGACCTCGGCGTGCTCGACCGGCTGCTGCCGGCGGCGGTGCGGCCGGAGGCCGTGATGCTCAAGGATGCCAGGACGTTACGCCAATTGGCGCGTGTGCCGTTGGGACAATCGGGTGAAAGCCGCTGGGGCGCTCCCTATCTCGTCGCCCATCGCGCCGACCTGCAGAGTGCGCTGATGGCGTGTGCGGCAGAGATGCCTGATATCCATCTCACGCTCGGGGCGCGCGTCGAAAAAATTGCGACTGGCAGCCGTGGTGTGACGGCGACCGTCGAGATTGGCGGCAAGACGGCAGAGGAACAGGGCTCCTTGCTGGTCGGCGCCGATGGCGTCTGGTCGTCGGTGCGCGGGCTTGTCGATGCAAAAAGGATGGCATCGCCAAGAAGCCGTTTTTCGGGAGAGCTGGCCTGGCGCACCACCGTCGCGGCCGACAGCGGCGCCGGGCAAGCCTTTGCCGCGATCGGCGCGGCCGATTGCGTCACGACTTTCCTGCATCCGGGTTTCCATATGGTCGCCTATCCCGTCAGCAAGGGCGACGCCTTCAATCTCGTCGCGTTCACCAAAGGCGAGCGCATCGCCGAGGGGTGGTCCGGCCGTGCCGATCCCGGCATCCTCGCCGCCGCCATGCGCGGCACCGCGCCAGGACTCGTGAAGCTGGTGGAACAGGCCGGCCCGTGGCTGACCTGGCCGCTGCATACCGTGGAGCAGAAGCAGCCCTGGACAATGCCAGCCGGCATCGCGCTGATCGGCGATGCCGCGCATGCGATGACGCCGTTCGCTGCACAGGGCGCGGCAATGGCGATCGAGGATGCAGCGACGCTCGCCACTCTGGTCACCGACTTTCCCGCCGATCCGCGACAGAGCCTCACCATCTGGGAAAATCTGCGGCGGCCGCGCGTGGAGAGGGTCCTCAAGCGCGGTGCGCTCAACCGGCTTGCCTGGCACGCCCGAGGTCCGGTGGCACTGGCCCGCAATGTGGTGCTGGCGGCACGGCCGGCGGAGAAGCTCGCCGCCGACCTCGACTGGCTTTATGGCTGGGAGGAGCAGAGGGTCGTCAGGCGGTAGGACGTCGACTCTGATCTAGTCGCATGGTTCAAGGGGCGCGCGCCCGATGGTCGCGGTTATCAAAGCGCGATCAATAAGGCATTGCGCGAATATGTGATGAAGCAGGACCGTAAAGCCGATTAGCTAATTATACAGCCGCAACGACCATCCCAGCGACACCGGCAACGGGTTCCACCAGCCGGTCCGCAGGCCGGCGGTGCGCAACGCGGCGGCGGTCCAAGTGTTGCAGCCGACCAGTGCGTTGAAATGACCGTTCGCCTCGTAGAAGCGGTCGAAGCTGGAGTAGGCCGCAGTCTCGATGACGATCGGGCCGCCAGGCCCCTGCTGAAAACTGGCTGCGATAAAATCAAGCAAGGCCGTGAACTGATCATCACCAATGTCGAAGCCGGCGACATCGGGATGCGGTTCGACGATAGCGCCGGCGACATCGACATGCATGACCGAGGCGTCGAGGGTCAGCGCCTTCATCACCGGAACGGCCTTGAGCTCGGACCACGTCGGTGTTTCCAGATAGAAGGCGCGGCCGCCCCAGCCGAAGACGATGTAGCGCACCTCGGGCGCATCTGACGGCAGCCCGGCGTCCACCAGGAAGTGGAAGCGCTTGCGTACGGCGTCGTCCACTGGAATGGCGATATCGGTATGGATCGGGTTCTCCAGCACCAGTATATGCCGCGTGCCCTCGCCCGCCGACGCCGCCGGCCAGAGCGGGCGCGGCACCAGCGTGCCGAGGGTCGCCGCAAGCACGATCGCGGCCAGCACCATGGAGAGGAAACGCAGGACTTTTCTCATCGATGACGCCCCCGCCGCCAATCGCATCACCCGATCCACAAGCAAAGAGCCCGGCCGCGTTGCGGCCGGGCTCTTGCGCTCGGTTTGGACCCGCTCAGTGCAGGATCTGGCTGAGGAACAATTTCGTGCGCTCGTGGCGTGGGTGGTCGAAGAACTCGGCCGGCGTGTTCTGCTCGACGATCTGGCCCTGATCCATGAAGATCACCCGGTTGGCGACTTTTCGCGCAAAGCCCATTTCGTGGGTGACGCACAGCATGGTCATGCCTTCCTCGGCCAGACCAACCATGGTCTCCAGCACTTCCTTGATCATTTCCGGGTCGAGCGCCGAGGTCGGCTCATCGAACAGCATGATGCGAGGGTTCATGCACAGCGAACGCGCGATGGCCACGCGCTGCTGCTGGCCGCCAGATAGCTGGCCGGGATATTTGTTGGCCTGCTCGGGGATTTTCACGCGCTTGAGGAAATGCATGGCGATTTCCTCGGCCTGTTTCTTCGGTGTCTTGCGCACCCAGATCGGCGCAAGCGTGCAGTTCTCTAGGATGGTCAGATGCGGGAACAGGTTGAAGTGCTGGAACACCATGCCGACCTCGCGGCGCACCTCGTCGATCTTTTTCAGATCGTTGGTCAACTCCTTGCCATCGACGATGATCTTGCCCTTCTGATGCTCTTCCAGCCGGTTGATGCAGCGGATCATCGTCGATTTGCCGGAGCCCGACGGGCCGCAGATGACGATGCGTTCGCCGCGCATCACTTTGAGGTTGATGTCCTTCAGCACATGGAACTCGCCATACCATTTGTGCATGGCGATGATGTCGATGGCGACATCGGTGGTCGAGATGTGCATCTTGGCGGCGTTGACCTTGATCTCTTCCGCGCTGACGGCGTTTTCGGTGGCCATGACGGGTCCCCTTATTCTTTTGTTAGCGTTTGTGGCCGGTGTCGAGCCGGCGTTCGGTGTACATTGAATAGCGCGACATGCCGAAGCAGAACAGCCAAAAGACAAAGGCGGCGAAGACGAGACCGGATTTGGCGGTCTGAGCCGTTGCCCAGTTGGCGTCGGAAAAATTCTGCTTCACGATACCGAGCAGGTCGAACATCGAGATGATGAGGACCAGGCTGGTGTCCTTGAACATGCCGATGAAGGTGTTGACGATGCCGGGAATGACAAGCTTCAGCGCCTGCGGCAGCACGATCAGTCCCATCTTCTGCCAGTAACCGAGGCCGAGCGAATCGGCCCCCTCATACTGGCCTTTCGGAATAGCCTGCAGCCCGCCGCGCACCACTTCGGCCATGTAGGCGGCGGCAAACAGCGACACGCCAATCAGCGCCCGCAAATATTTGTCGAAGGTGACGCCGGCCGGCAGGAACAGCGGCAGCATGACGCTGACGAAGAACAGAACGGTAATCAGCGGGATGCCGCGCACGGCTTCGATGAAGACCACGCACAACATCTTGACGATGGGCATCTTGGAGCGCCGGCCGAGCGCCAGCACGGTTCCCAGCGGCAGCGACACCGCGATGCCGACGAAGGAAAGGCTCAGTGTGATCAGCAGCCCGCCCCAGCGCGAGGTTTCGACATGCGGCAGGCCGAATACGCCGCCGACCAGCAGGAAGAACGAGACGATCGGCAGTACCAGGAACAGCAGGATGGCGTTCAATCCCTTGCGCGGCACACGCGGGATCAGCATCGGCACCAGCAGCGCGGTGAACAGGATGGCGACCAGGATCGGCCGCCAGCGCTCCTCGACCGGATAGGTTCCGAACATGAACTGGCCGAACTTGGCATTGACGAAGGCCCAGCAGGCGCCGCTCCAGCCATCCGGCTGAATGCCGCCTTGCGCGACGGTCGCGCAGACGGTGCGGTCCGGCCCTGTCCACACGGCGTTGATGAACGCCCAGTTGATGATTTGCGGCAGAACCCAGGCGACGATGACGATGCCGAGGATCGTGAGGATGGTGTCGCCAACCGAACCGATCAGGTTCCTGCGCACCCAGGCGCCGGGGCCGCTGACGCTGGCCGGTGCAGGCTGCGCCAAGGCCATTTCGGTGCGCACCCAGGACATATCGTGTTCCTGCATGGCTCTACCTCTCCACCAGCGCCATTCTGGCGTTGACCACGTTCATGACTGCGGAGGTCACCAGGCTGAGTATGAGATAGGCGATCATCATGATCAGCACGCCTTCGACCGCCTGTCCGGTCTGGTTCAACACCGTGCCGGCGGTCGCCGTCAGGTCGGGATAGCCGATGGCGATCGCCAGCGAGGAGTTCTTGGTCAGGTTGAGATACTGGCTGGTCAGCGGCGGGATGACGATACGCATGGCCTGCGGCACCACAACCAGCCGCAAGATCGACCCGGACCGCAGCCCAAGTGCCGCGGCCGCCTCGGTCTGGCCCTTGCTGACGCCCCTGATGCCGGCGCGCACGATTTCGGCGATGAAGGCGGCCGTGTAGCAGGACAGCGCCAGATAGAGCGACAGGAACTCCGGCTTGACCTGAAAGCCGCCGGTCAGATTGAAGGTCGATTGTTTGGGAAGATCAAAGCTGAGCGGAAAGCCGCTCAGCACATAGGCGAGCACCGGCAGGCCGACGATCAGCGCCACCGAGGTCCAGAACACCGGAAATTGCTGGCCGGTCGCCATCTGCCGCTGACGCGCCGTGCGGGCGACGAACCAGGCCATGGCGATGCCGACAAGGAGGGCGACGAAGATCAGCCAGGAACCCTCGCCCCAGACTGCGCGGGGAAAGTAGAAGCCGCGCTGGTTGAGGAAGGAGCCGAAGGGCAGATGATAGCTGTCACGCGGCGCCGGCAGCACGGCAAGCACGCCGGAATACCAGAAGAAGATGACCAGCAGCGGCGGGATGTTGCGGAAGATCTCGACATAGACCGTGCAGATCTTCTGGATCAGCCAGTTCTGCGACAGGCGGCCGATGCCGATGACGAAGCCGATGATTGTGGCGGTGATGATGCCGGCCACGGCGACGATGATGGTGTTGATCAGGCCGACGACGATGGCGCGGCCATAGGTCGAGTCCGACGTATAGGCGATCGGCGTATCCGAAATGTCGAACCCGGCTCTGCCCCTCAGAAAACCGAAGCCGGAAGCGATGTGCAGGCGCTGCAGATTGTCGATGACGTTCTGCACGATCCACCAGACGGAGCCGAACAGGACGATGACGACCAGCGTCTGGAAGAAGAGACTGCGTATCTTCGGGTCATTGATGAAGGAAGCCCTGCTGGACTCCTCGCGAAGAACTTCCTGCGATGCCATGTGCCCGTCCCCTGAAAAGAGAAACCGGAAGGCAGATATCTGCCTTCCGGATCACATTTCGGTCAGCGGATCGGCGGAGCGTATTGCAGGCCGCCCTTGGTCCACAGCGCATTGATGCCGCGCGCGATCTTGAGCGGGCTGCCCGAGCCGACATTGCGATCGAACATTTCGCCGTAATTGCCGACGGCCTTGACGATATTGACGACCCAGTCATTGGAGACGCCGAGATCGGTGCCGATCTTGGTGTCGGCTTCCTGGCCGAGAACGCGCTTGATCTCCGGGCTGGCCGAGTTCTTCATTTCATCGACATTGGCCTTTGTGATGCCGAGTTCCTCGGCGTCAAGCAGCGCGAAATACGTCCACTTGACGATGTGGTACCACTGGTCGTCGCCTTGGCGCACCGCCGGTCCGAGCGGCTCCTTGGAGATGATCTCGGGCAGCACGACGTGATCGGCCGGCGAGCCCAGCGTCAGGCGGATACCGTAAAGGCCCGACTGGTCCGTGGTGTAGACATCGCAGCGGCCGGCGTCATAGGCGGCGTTGACCTCTTCGAGCTTCTCGAAGACGACCGGATTGTACTCCATCTTGTTCGCCTTGAAGTAGTCGGCGAGGTTCAGCTCTGTGGTGGTGCCGCTCTGCACGCACACGGCCGCGCCCGAGAGCTGGAGCGCCGAATTGACGCCAGGCAGCTTCTTGGCGTTGATCATGAAGCCCTGGCCGTCATAGTAGGTCGTGCCGATAAAATTCAGGCCAAGCGCCGTGTCGCGATTGATGGTCCAGGTGGTGTTGCGCGACAGGATGTCGACCTCGCCGGACTGCAGCGCGGTGAAGCGCTCCTTGGCGCTGAGCGGGGTGAACTTGACCTTGGTGCCGTCACCGAAGACGGCGGCCGCGACAGCGCGGCAGAAATCCGCGTCGATGCCCTGCCAGTCACCCTTGTCGTCGGGCGCCGAGAAACCGGCCAGACCCGTCGAGACACCGCATTGGATGAAGCCCTTCGCCTTGACGGTGTCGAGCGTCGTCGCCGACGCGGCCGACCCCATAAACCCGAGCGTAGCGGCGCCAAGGATGCCGATAGCAATATGTTTCATGACCCACAGACCCTTTTCTGTTTTCAGGCAAAACCTGATCTTTTTTCCCGTGTGAACGCAGCTCCCATTCCAGCCCATTCCCGGAATCCCGCATCGTAAGCGACGCGCCGCCTCCCATTCACGAACAGCATCGAAGGCGATAATTCCTGTGAGGTCAAGGGAAATGACCGAATCCGAACGTCTTTGAAAATCGATTGCCTGAAATGCCCGAATTGCAGACAAACGCAGCCGCAATTTAGTCACGGCGCTAATAAAGTCGGCAAAGCGCATTCATCGCAAATGCGGGTCAGCGGCGAAATCCATAACTGGCACGAGCTTGGCGTCCCTGATCTGGATACCGGATGAATTGGCAAGTCCGAAGACTGTCATCGTTTCTGCGCCGTCAAAGTGCGCGAGACATCAACCACACGCCGGCGGCCACCATCAGCGCGCCCGAAATGCGCGAGATCAACGGCCCGCTCGTAGCCATCTTTTCCAGGAGAACGAGGATGGCGATACCGGCAATCCACAGGATGTTCATGACGCCGCCGACGAACAGCAGGGCCATCAGCGCCCAGCAGCAGCCCAGACAATAGAGGCCGTGGTCGACACCTAGCCGAATCGCGCCGACCGGCGCGGAACGGAACCCGCCATGGCTCATCAGGAACCCGATCGGCCCCTGACATTGGCGCAAGCAGACGCCCTTGATCGGCGTCCATTGATAGAGGCCGGCGGCGATCAGGACGAGGCCGCCGAGGATCGTGCTGTCGGTCGCCATCGAGGGGTCGAGCAGGGCCAGGCGGCCGAGCAGCCATTGCGCGACGGTCGCGGCGATGCTGAAGACGATCCAGACGGTGAGATAGCCGGTAAAAAACCATCCGGTCGAAGCGATGGGGCGGCCATCCGCCTGCGCCTTGCGGCCGATGCCGGCATAGAGCAGCAGCAGCGGCGCGACCGAAGGCGTCATCATGCCGACCATCATCACCGCCCACATGGTGAAGATGAAGGCGAAATCGGCGGGTGCCCAGGCCCGGAAACCGGGCGCCACGGCGGCGCCCATATCCATGCCACCCATGTCGATATTCGACATGTCCATTGCGGCCATATCGCCGCTCGCTCCAGCCGGCATCGGGGATGTGGGCATGGCCATGTCGATGGCGAGCCACAGCACATAGGCCCAGGCGAGCACCGCAATCACGACGATCGCGGTCATCACGACCGTGCGGTCGCGCCGCAGCACCGCCTCTAAGGCCGTGTCGCCCATTGGATCAGCTCAATGGACGACGCCGCTCTGCGTGAGATGCAGATTGGCAAAATGACTGTGCGTATCGGCCACCTCGAACTTGATCGGGCCTGTCGCCTTGGTCCAGCCGCGCCCGATCTCGGCCATTGCGTATTCGGAGCCGTGCGGCAGGTCGATGCGTGCCCGATGCTCGGCGCCGGTGACCGGATTCTTGATCGGCTCGCCATGACCGTCGGCTACGCCCTCGACATGCAGGCGTCCGGTTCGCGCGTCGACGTCGACCTCGAAGTCGATCGGGGCAAAGATCGGGTCATGGAATTTCTCCAGCGTGGTCGAGAAGACCTCGAATATAGTCGCGCCTGGTTCGGTGTCCTGTCCGCCGAGTATGCGAAGCAGCGCTTCACGTTGGGCCTCGCTCGCCCTCTCGTCGACAACCACCGCTGCTTCGCCGCCGCCCTGATGGATGGCGCCCGGCCAGCGGAAAATCCCGACGAGCCGCAATCCATCAAGTTTGGTGGCTCCGTGATGCCCGCTCTCGATTTCGATGCCGGTAACCGCCTGACAGAAGCCGTGTGTGGGCATGGCGTTGAACTGGCATGGGCAGCCATAGGCGCAATTGCAGTTGACGAATTCGCGCGCCTTCATTGTCCATTTGACTTTGGCCATGGCATTCCTCCCCTTGCCGCGCTCTGTGAACGCGATACCCGGACCGGGGGATCAGGAGGTAACCGGCCAAAAACCGTCCGGCAGCATCTGATCGAGGCAATCCGGCGATTAATATTAGAAATCTATTATATATGTTTCATAGCCGCCTACAATAGGTTGACCGGGGCACGATCGGCTCCGCCGACAATCATTGCCGCCCCTTGGCCGGCCCGTTTCAGGGCCTCGCCACAATGCCGTTCAGCCGGAGAATTGGCATATTCGAAGTCTATCCTTGGCGAAGGCTGGGCTGTTGCGCGGTCCACGACGCCGCACTATGGCTAGCGCCTTGTCAAACAAGGCGAAGACGAAGAATGGCTAAGGACGGCAACGAGCAGGGTTCCGGCAAAATGGGCATCAACACGCGGTTGGCCCATTCGGGCAACAACCCGCACGACTATTTCGGCTTCGTCAATCCGCCTGTCGTGCACGCCTCGACCGTGCTGTTCCGCAACGCCGCCGCAATGGCTGGCCGCAGCCAGAAATACACCTACGGCACGCGCGGCACGCCGACGACGGACGCCCTTGCCCAGGCCATCGACGCGCTGGAGGGATCCGCCGGCACGATCGTGGTGCCGTCGGGCCTTGCGGCGGTGACCATTCCGCTGCTCGCCTTCGTATCGGCCGGCGATCACCTGCTGATTGTCGACAGCGTCTACCATCCGACCCGTAATTTCGCCGACACGATGCTGAAGCGGCTCGGCGTCGAGGTGGAGTATTATGATCCTCGTATCGGCGCTGGCATCGCCGCCTTGATCAAGCCCAACACCAAGGTGGTGTTCACGGAATCGCCAGCCTCCAACACGTTCGAGGTGCAGGACATCCCGGCGATCGCCAAGGCGGCGCACGCGGCCGGCGCTATCGTGATGATGGACAACACCTGGGCGACGCCGCTCTATTTCCGGCCGCTCGACCACGGCGTCGACATCTCTATCCACGCGGCGACGAAGTATCCGGCCGGCCATTCCGACGTGCTGCTGGGCACGGTCTCGGCCAATGAGAGCCACTGGGAGCGGATCTACGAGAGCTTCTGCACGCTCGGCTGCTGCGCGGGACCCGACGATGTCTACCAGGTGCTGCGCGGTCTGCGCACCATGGGCGTGCGCCTTGAGCATCACCAGCGCAGCGCGCTGGCCATCGCGTCGTGGCTCGAAGGCCAGAAGGGCGTGGCGCGCGTGCTCCACCCTGCCCTTCCCAGCCACCGGGACCACGATCTGTGGAAGCGCGACTTTTGCGGTTCGAGCGGCATCTTTTCCATCGTGCTCGCCGGCGGCGGCCAGAGGGAGCAGCACGCTTTCCTCGACGCGCTCAGGATATTCGGCCTCGGCTATTCCTGGGGCGGCTATGAGAGCCTTGCGGTGCCGGTCTGGCTTGGCGACCGCGTCGTTGCAAAAGGCCCTTATGAAGGCCCGTTGATCCGCCTGCAGATCGGTCTCGAGGATGTAGACGACCTGAAAGACGACATTTTGCGCGGTCTGGCCGCAGCGACGGCCTAACCGGCGCGCACGGACTGACTGCCGGGCAGAATCAGCAGACAGCCGCAAGGCCTTGGCGCTGATGACAAAGCGCGAGCCGCTCGCGGCATCCCATTGCTGCGCGTCGCGCAATACTATTCTCCCGGGCCGCTGCTTTCGGGATTTGTTTGACTTTCAAATCCGCGGGTTCTGCCGCATTGCGTGCTGCACTGGTACCCTCGTCCAATCCCATTTGGTCACAACCCTGCCATGGCCTTTCGTCTTTTTGTCCCCATCCTTGCCGGCGCGACGCTGCGAGAGCGGCTGCTGGTCTGTATCGGTGCCACGATCGGCATCGCGCTGACCGGCGTGATCAGCGGGCTGGCAATGGGCGGCGGCCCGCATGTGGCCCTGCTGGTGGCGCCGATGGGCGCCTCGGCCGTACTTCTCTTCGCCGTGCCCGCGAGCCCGTTGGCGCAGCCCTGGTCGATCATCGGCGGCAATTCCATATCGGCGCTGGTGGGCGTGACGGTGGCGCATTTCATCCATGATCCGGTCATGGCCTCGGGCCTTGCCGTGGCGCTCGCCATCGCGGCCATGTCGTTCACGCGCTGCCTGCATCCGCCGGGCGGCGCGGCGGCGCTGACGGCGGTGCTCGGCGGGCCGGCCGTAGTCAGCGCCGGCTTCCTGTTTCCGTTCGTGCCGGTGGCCCTGAATTCGATCATCCTGGTCACGCTCGGCCTGCTTTTCCACAGGCTGGCGCGGCGCAACTACCCGCATGTCGCCGCCCCCGCAGCCAACAGCCACGGGACGGCCGATCCGCCGGCGCAGCAGCGCGTCGGCTTCCAGCCCGAGGATATCGACGCGGCGCTGACCACGCTCGACGAAACCTTCGACATCGACCGCAACGACCTCGAACGGCTCCTGAGGCAAGTCGAGCTGCAGGCCATGGTGCGCTCACACCGGACGCTGCTTTGCCAGGACATCATGTCGCGCGACGTGGTTTCGGTGCCCGAGCAGGCCACCGCCGACGAGGCGCGCCAGCAACTGCTCGATCACAACATCCGCACCTTGCCGGTGGTCGGCGCGGATGCAAGGCTGGTTGGGGCCGTCGGCCTGCGGGAGCTGACGAAGGCGACCGATACGGTGAAGGGCGTGATGTCGAAGGCCGGCACGGCTTCGCCCGAGACACCGGCGATGAGCCTGCTTCCCTTATTGACCGACGGCCGCAGCCACGCCGTGGTCATCGTCGACGGTGAGCGGCGCATTCTCGGCCTGATCACCCAGACCGACCTTCTGGCGGCGGCAGCGCGCGTGCAGGCCGCAGACAAAGGACTGGCGGCGGCTTAAAATAGCGGAGCCAGGTTGCCGAAATTCGGGAACCTTTTTTCGGCGGGCGCGTCCAACGTGCAGTCAAGCGTCTGCTCGGGGAGATCCGGTCGCGATGAGCAAGCTCGCAATACCCGTCAAAATGCCCGGGGTGGCCGAGGCTCTTTCCGGCGACTTGATGCTTGTACAGCGAGCCCTGGCGCGCGACGCGGGCGCCTTCCGCACGATCATCAAGACATACAACCAGCGGCTCTACCGCATCGCGCGCGGAATACTGCGCAACGACGCCGAAGCCGAGGACGTCGTCCAGGAGGCCTATGTCCGCGCCTTCGCCAATCTGGCGACATTTCGCGGCGACTCTTCGCTCGCCACCTGGCTGTCGCGCATCGTCATCAACGAAGCGCTCGGCCGCCTGCGCAAGAGGCGCCGCACCGTGGCGATGCCCGAAAATCCGGAAGCGCAAATCATCCGCTTTCCCCTCAACCCCAGCGACGACCCGGAGCGGACGATGGCGCAGCGGCAGATTCTCGCACTTGTCGAACGGGCGACCGACAGCCTTCCCGACATCTACCGCATGGTCTTCGTGGCCCGCGTCATCGAGGGCCTGAGCATGGAGGAAACCGCCGATCTGCTCGGCGTGCGGCCGGAGACCGTCAAGACAAGGCTACACCGGGGGCGTAGCCTGTTGCGCAAGGCGCTGGACGACGAGATCGGCCCGGTCCTGCTCGACGCCTTCCCCTTCGCCGGCCGCCGCTGCGAGCGGTTGACCAAGGCCGTGATGGGGCGGCTGGGCCTGGAATGATCCCGTCGCGATTTTGCGGGAACGTTTTTCCCGGCCGTGCATCCAATCGGCGTCAACTGGAAATGTAAGCCCGGCGCTTCCTCGCGGCCGGGCGAAGGAGGATGCCATGTTCACCCGATATACCGCCGCCCTTGCCGCCCTGCTTTTCGTCAGCGCTGCTCCGTTCGCGCAGGCCGCGGACAAGCCGACCGACCCGCAGATCGCCCATATCGCCTACACAGCCGGCGTCCTCGACATCGAGGCGGCCAAGCAGGCGATCAAGACATCGAAGAACACGGAGGTCGTCGCCTTCGCCAAGGACATGGAGCGCGACCATGAGGCGGTGAACAAGCAGGCGCTCGATCTGGTCAAAAAGCTCAAGGTGAAGCCCGAGGACAACGCCACCAGCCAGGCGCTGACCAAGGCGGCGGAAGAAGAACACGCCAAACTCGCCAAGCTGAAGGGCGCGGCTTTCGACAAGGCCTATATCGAGAATGAAGTCGCCTATCACAAGCAGGTCAATGGCGCGCTCGAAACGCTGCTCATCCCTTCGGCCAGCAATGCCGAATTGAAGAGCCTGCTCGAGACCGGCCTTAAGATCTTCCAGGGGCATGAGCAGCACGCCGAACATGTCGCCGGCATGCTGAAATGAAAGCGGGCGCCTTGATCCATCTGCCATGGGTGGCCGCTCTGACGCTTATGGCGGCGCCGGCGGCGGCCGCAACCATAGAGGTCACCATCGACAAGCTCGTCTTTTCGCCGGCGACCGTCGAGGCGAAGGTCGGCGACACGATCGAGTGGGTCAACATGGACGTGTTTGCCCATACGGCCACCGTCAAGGGCGGCTGGGAGGTGATGATCCCGCCGAAGAAATCGGCGAGCCTGACACTGAAGGCGGCGGGAGCGGTCGACTATTTCTGCCGCTTCCACCCCAACATGAAGGGTCATGTGAACGTGGCGCCGTGATGCCATCGAGGGCTGGCGGCGCAGAGCCGCCAGCTTCACGGCGTCGGTCCAATTTTTGCAGAAGCCGTCGCTGCTAATCGTGATGCGCCTTGACGCGGTGACGATGCGCGGCCTGCTTTGCCCGGTTGCCGCACTGCGCCATGCTGCACCAGCGGCGCCGATGGCCGCGGGTGTGGTCGACGAACAGCAGCGTGCAGGCCGGACCCTCGCAGGCTTTCACATGTGAGAAATCCTCGCTGCAGACGAACCGCGCCAGCGCTTCGCCGATCGGCAGCAGAAGCGCCTCGGGCGAGCGCCATTTGCGGGCCATCTGAAGCCGAAAAGGAATCTCGCTACCCGCAGGCATGTCCTTATCGGCTAGGACGACGATCCGGGTAAAGCTCTCGTCGCGCTCGAGCAGGCGGTTGAGCGGATCCAATTGCGCAAGATCCTGCGCGGCCAGCGGACGCCCCTTGTGTTCGCGCACGAACCCGCGAAACCATTCCCTGAGGCGGCGTGCCTGGTCGGCGACCTTGTCGAGTTCGCCCGGGAGAGCTTGCTTGCGCATGTCCCCAAGCGCTTCGGACGGCGCCAGCCGCGCCTGTTCTACCCAATCCAGCAACCCCTCGCCATCCTTGATCCAGTCGACAGGGGTATCGAGCGGCGTCGCGATCGAATTGAGGAAATCCAGGCCGAGCGCGTCACCGACAAAGATCGCAGGGGTCATCGTAACTCCAATCGCGCATCGGTCCCGCCGAGCGCCTTGAACACAAATCAGTGATAACCCCTTCAAGGCCAATTGACAAGTTACGCTCATATCCCGTAACCGTTCTATATGCGTTTATCAGGTTACTCATCAACTCGACTTATAAAGAGCCAGCGCGTGCCGGCGAGATGCGAACCTGAGCCCCATAATGGGGCTTGCCCACCCTCAATCGCGATAACCTTCCCAATGCCGATTTTTCGGTTACAGCAATGGAGAGAAGCATGACCGCCTACCGCAATGCCGATGTCGACGGCTTCAACATCTTCTATCGCGAAGCCGGCACACCAGGCGCACCGAAACTGTTGCTGCTGCATGGCTTCCCGAGCTCGAGCCACATGTTCCGCGACCTCATTCCGCTGCTTGCCGACCGCTTCCATATCGTAGCGCCCGACCTGCCGGGATTCGGCCGCTCCGACATGCCGGCGCGCAGAACATTTGCTTATACGTTCGACCACATTGCCGAAATCATCGACCGCTTCACCGAAGTGGTCGGCTTCGACCGTTATGCGCTCTACGTGTTCGACTATGGCGCGCCGACGGGCTTCCGGCTGGCGGTGAAGCACCCCGAGCGCATCGCCGCGATCATCTCGCAGAACGGCAACGCCTATGAGGAAGGCCTGAGCGATGGCTGGAACCCCATCCGCGCCTATTGGCACGACCCGTCGCCGGCCAACCGCGAGGCGTTGCGCCCTACCTTCAAGCCGGACGCGATCGCCTGGCAGTACACGCATGGCGCGCCGGCGGATCTGATCTCGCCCGACGGTCATTCGCTCGACAGCTTCTATTTCGGCCGGCCGGACGCCGAGGAAGTGCAGCTCGACCTGTTCGGCGACTACAAGAGCAATGTCGCCCTTTACCCCGCCTTCCAGGCCTATTTCCGCACCCACAAGCCACCGTTCCTGGCGGTGTGGGGCAAGAACGATCCATTCTTCCTGCCGCCCGGCGCCGAAGCGTTCAAGCGCGACATGCCGGACGCGGTGGTGCGTTTGCTCGACACCGGCCATTTCGCACTGGAAACGCATGCCAGCGAGATCGCCAAAGCGATCCTCGATTTCCTGCATTGACCTGAAAAGAGGAGACTTGCCATGTCGAATTCCGTCGCCATCGTCACCGGTGCCAGCCAGGGCATCGGCCAGGCCATCGCCATCCGGCTGGCGCGGGATTTCTCAGGCCTTGTGTTGGTCGCTCGCAGCCGCTCAAAGCTCGAAGAAACCGCCGAGGCCGTTAGGGTAGCGGGCGCGAAAACGCTGGTCATCGATGCCGATCTTGCCCAGGCCGAAGCCGCCAAGGCGCTGGTCGATCAGGCGCTCGCCGCCTTCGGCCGCATCGATGCGCTGCTCAACATCGCCGGTGCCGTGCCGCAGATTGACCTGTTCGACATGTGCGACGAGCAGTGGGATGCCGGCCTGGCGCTGAAACTGCACGGCGCCCGCCGGCTTACCGTCGCGGCGTGGCCGGCGCTGAAAGCCGCCAAGGGCGCCGTGGTGCTGATGTCGGGCAATTCGGCACTGTTTCCCAAGGCGCCCTATGCCGCCGTCGGCACGATCAATGCGGCCATCGTCGCGCTGGCCAAGGCCTTCTCCGACCGCGGCATCGCCGACGGCGTGCAGGTCAACAGTGTGTTGCCCGGTCCGGTGATGACCGGCCGCCGGCGCTCCTATCTCGAACACTGGGCGCAGCTGCACAAGGTGAGCGTCGAGGAGGCGACGGCCAACTTCCCGAGAGAAGCCGGCATTGCCCGCTACGGCGAGCCGGAAGAGATCGCCGAGCTGATGGCCTTCCTGGTGTCACCCGCCGCGCGCTGGATGACCGGCTCGACGCTGCGCATGGATGGCGGCGAAGTGAAATCGATCTGAGGAGGATGGCATGATTGCCTGGAACAGCGTGACCCGCGCCCATGTCATGCGGGCGATGGAAGAGTATGACCGGCTGGGGCCTGAGCGCTTCTTCGCCGAGCATGGCTTTGCCCCGACCACGACCTACGAGCTGGTGGCAGACAACCGCCTCTATCCACCTAAGGCGATCCTCGGCACTGCCTACGAATTCGCCACCGGCAAGAGGCTGGCATCGGGTGACTTCGAGGGCGGCAAGAGCGGCGCGGTGAAAGTGCTGGGGCAGTTGGGGTTCATCGTCAGGGCGAAGTGACGGCCGTCAGGCAGCGACGCTGCACCTCGACATGACGCCTCATCTCGACGCTTTGGCCTGCCCCGCAACCTGGTCGAGCTGCAGCGAGGCGCGCCTTGCCTCGTCCGGCCTTGTGATATGCGTCCAGGAGCCGTCGTAGCTGGGCCTGCGCCGCTCGATCCAGGCGGCAAGGCCTTCCCTGAGATCGGCGGTCGGGGCCATGCGGGCGAATTGCTCGGCCTCGACCAACAGCCCTTCGGCGATGCTGAGGTTGATGCCGCGGGCCACCGCAGTGAGAATGCCGGCGAGCGCTGCCGGCGAATGCGTGACGATGCGGCGGGCAAGATCTTGCGCTGCCGGCATCAGCTCGGCATGCGGCACAATCTTGTTGACGAGGCCGAGTTCGGCCGATCGTTCAGCCGAAAAGGTTGCGCCCGTCAAAAGCAGTTCCAGAGCGCGCTTGCGCCCGGCGAGCCGCGGCAGGCGCTGCGTGCCGCCGAAGGTCGGCGGCATTGCGAGGTTGATCTCCGGCTTGGCGAACAGGGCGCGGTCGCTGGCGATGGCCAGCGGCACAGCCTCGGTGATCTCGCAGCCTCCGCCGAAGGCAATCCCGTTGACAGCGGCGATGATGGGTTTGCGGAAGGCTTCGAGCCTTGCCGTCAGTCGCTGGCCGCGCAGGACGAAGTCGCGCAACGCCACATCCGTGCCTGCGGCGACACTCGATGAGAATTCGTTGATATCGCCGCCGGCGGAGAAGGCACGTTCCCCTGCCCCGGTCAGGATGACAGCGCGGACCGCATTGTCGGTCTCTATCGTGTCGAGAACCGCGAGCAGGCGATCGATCAGAGCATAATTCAGCGCGTTGAGCTTTTCCGGGCGGTTGAGGGTGAGAACGCTCACCCCGTCGCGGGTCTCGTTCAGGATAAGATCGGCCATTGTTCTTCCTTTCCAGATACCACGGAAAGGGATCATGCTTTCGATTGCGTGTATATTCACTAGTCGGTATACATGCCTGATGCCTGAAGCCATCATCCCGACCCGCAAACGCATCGTCGATGCCGCCACAAAACTGTTCTATGCCGAAGGAATCGGTCGCGTCAGCGTCGACGCCGTCGCCGAAAAGGCAGGCCTCACCAAGCGGACGCTCTACTACCACTTCAAGAGCAAGGACGACCTGATCGCCGCCTATCTCGACGGGCGCGACCAGCCCAATCTGCGGCAGATGGCCGGCTGGTTCGATGTCGCGGAAGGCGGCGCGGACCGCAAGGTCGAGGCGATCTTCAGCAATCTGGCGCGGGTTGCGCGCCACCCGAAATGGAAGGGATGCGGCTTTCTGCGCACGGCCGCGGAACTCGCTTCGATGCCCGGCCATCCGGCGGTCAAGGTGGGGTCGCGCCACAAGTCGAATTTCGAGGCATGGCTGGCCGGCGCATTGTCCGACCACGGCGTCGAGGAGCCGCAGGCCGTGGCACGCGAGATCGTGCTTTTGATAGACGGCTCGTTCTCGATCATGCTGGTCCACCGCAATCCCGATTACATCGCGGCAGCCGGCCACGCCGCGGCGACGCTTGTTCGGGCGAGATCGCAGAACAAGGACTGACCAACCGTGGCTTGGAACGCAGCCGGCAAGCATGGTATCGCAATGCCAGGGAGGCGGTAATGCGTATCATCTTTCGATGTGATCCAATGTTGATCGAGCATTTGCCGCGCCCGATCCCGGCGCGCGGCGCTCTGCCGGAATGGCTGCGCGCCATGCCCGCCACCGCCTATTCGGCGATCCACGGCCGCGACATTCGCACGCTCAAGCAATGCCCACCCGTTGTCGATGCGATGACCTATGGCTTCATGGTCCTGCTGCCGTGCGACGTCGTCGTCGACAAGGGCACCTTTTCTTGGGACTGGCAAATTCCAGAACCGGTCACGCAGAACCACCCCAGAGCTCCATTGAGCTTCCACACGCCGGGGCAGCTCGCTGGCAGCCCGTTTGCTACGCCCGGCCAAGCCGCCCTCAAATTCAACAGCTTCTGGACCATCGAGGTCGAGGACGGCTGGTCGCTGTTCGCGACGCATCCAGTCAATCGCGAGGATCTTCCTTTCAGGCTGGTGACCGGCTTGGTGGATTCCGACCGGTTCAGCGATGGCGGTATCAATTTCCCGGCGGTCTGGACGGAACCTGGGTTCTCCGGTGTGCTCGCGAAAGGAACCCCGGTCGCACAGTGCTTTGCGGTTCCGCGGGCGGCGCCGCAGCTGGAATACGAGGTGTTCGACGAAGAACGGCAGGCGTCTTATGCGCGCACGGTCGCTAGTGTCCTGTCAACGCCTGGTGTCTACCGTAAGCGGTTCCGCGCCCGGCGGGGGCGCTCCACCGGCGAGTGAGCGACGCAGTGCTTCCTCATCAAGCCACAGCCGACCACTCGGTGCCGATGTAAGCGCCATGGCGATGACGCCGAACGTGGATGGGCGCAGACGATAGGCCGTTGAATACGCCAGCATCGCCCCATCGAGATCGCCAGTTTCCTGCAAGACGACGCCCAGATTGAAGGCAGCCTCCGGGGTATCGGGGCTCATTTCCAGCACGCGTCGATAGGCCTGGGCGGCGGCGCCGAACTTGCGCATGTCCTGACGCACCAACCCGAGATCAAACCAGGCAGAAGGATGCCCGCCGCCGGCGACGGCGCGTTCGAGGAAGCCTTCCGCCTCGACAGACGCACCGCGTTGCCAGGCAAGGCGTCCGAGGCGCGCCGTAGCCTCCTCGGATTTCGGATCCCGTTGCAAGACAAGTGTCCACCATTCGCCCGCGGCCAAAGCACTGCCTGCCTGATCGAGGGTGCGTGCCCGCTCGATCAGTATTTCCGCCTGTGATGACAGCTTTGCCGCGCGATCCAGCTGTTGCAACGCTGCTTCGAACCGGCCGTCGGCCCGGGCAATCCTGCATGCGAGAATCAAGGCGGGCACATTATCCGCATGAGCAGCCAGACTCGTCTCGATGCGCGTGCGAGCCCCCGACAAATCCGCCCTGGCGAACAGGACCGCCGCCAGAAGATGGCAAAGCGCCGGATCGTTCGGGTGTTGCTTCAGGCCTAACTCGCACAGCCGCATTGCCTGGCCGTGATTGCCGGAATTGAAAGCGGCCACCGCACGTCGGATCAGATCGCCGCTTTCGGCTTGATTCGTATTCGTCACCGCTTTGCCACTCCCGCTAGAACCCCAGCGCCAGCCATGCCGTGCCGGCGACGAGCGTGACCAGCGTCAGCGGCAGGCCGACCTTGAAGAAGGCACCGAAGGACAAGGGGGTGCCGGCAGCCTTGGACTGCTCGGCGACGATCAGGTTGGCGACCGAGCCGAGCAGCGTGAAATTGCCGGCGAGCGTTGAACTCATCGCCACCACCAGCCATGCCCGCTCGGGGTTTTCCAGCCCAGGTATGAACGGTCGCAGCGCCAGCACCGCCGGAACATTGCTCATGATGTTGGAGAGCACCGCGGTGAAGCCTGACAGGCGCCAGACATCGTCGAGGCCGAGATTCTTGGCCGAGGCGATGAGATCCGGCGTCAGCAACGTCCTTTCGGCGCCGGCGACCACCACGAACAGACCGGCGAACATGAACAGCAGCGGGCCATCGATCTCACGGTAGATGCGGTCGGGCTTGATGGCGCGGGTGAGCAGGAGAATGGCGCCGCCGATCAATGCCGCCTTGGCAACGGGGACGCCGGCGAAGAAGGCGATGGCCAGCCCGATGCAGACGATCACGGCCTTCAGCACCTGCCCGCGATGCATGCGGCCGCGCGAGATATGCGGCGCCAATTCGGCGGTGCGGGTGAATTCGGCGCGATAGACAATGCGCACGATGACGATGACCGCGATGAGGCCGAACAGGGCGACCGGCGCCAGCGCCGCCGAAAAAGCGGGATAGGAAATGCCCGACAGCGCGCCGATAACCATGTTCTGCGGATTGCCGGTGATGGTGGCGACGCTGCCGCAGTTCGACGCGGTGGCGGTGGCGATCAGATAGGGGATCGGGTTGCGATTGATGACGCGAGTGACGTGCACGACGATCGGCGCCATGACCAGGCAGATGGCGTCGTTGACCAGGAAGGCCGACAGCACGCCGGTCAGCAGCGTCACCATCACCAGGAGCATGAAGGGCGCGTGCGCGTGTTCGATGGCGATGGCGCCCAGGCCACGAAAGGCGCCGGAGACCTTCAGATGCGCCACCACGATCATCATGCCGAGCAGAAGCGTGATCGTGTCGAAATTGATGGCGCGGTAGGCGTCCTCCATGCTGATCGCGCCAATGGCGATCATCGCGGCGCCGCCAAGCAGCGCGATGCCCGCCCGGTCGAGACGCAAGCCGGGGATGCGGCCGATGGCGACGCCGGCATAGGTCAGGACCAGGATCAGCAGTGCCGCCGCGCCCATCAATGTCATTGGTAAGAAGCCCCGCTCGATCTGGTGGCGCCGATGCGGTCCGCCCGGTGATTCTTTTGCATGCCAACTCTGGCGATGTCGAGATTGATGACAAACGGAGTGGCTAGCTGTCGCCGCGGGCGGTACCGCTAACGCCGATAGAAATCCAGCCGCTGTTGCAACGCCTGCGGCGAAAACAGTCGCTCGACGGTCTGCCGCGCCTTGTGGCCCACGTCAGTCCGCAGCGCCGGATCGGCCTTGAGCTCGGCCAGGATTTGCGCCGCCTGCTGCGTCGTCTCGAAGCGAAAACCGTTTTCACCATGGTTGATATGGTCGGCATAGCCGCCATGCGAATGGCAGACCACGGGCAAACCGCAGGCCATCGCCTCGAACACCACGCGGCCGAATGTCTCCACATGCGAGCCGGTGCGATAGTAGAAGACGTCGAGCGTCGGCAAAAATTGTTCGGCGGCAAACTGGCCCTGCGGCAGGAGTTCGAGTTGCGGATGCGGCGCGAGCCTGCCCTTGAGCGGCATGCCGCCCTGGATCCGCAACGCAACGCCGTCGGCCAGCAATGCCTCGTAGAGCGCCACATCGTCGGCATGATGCTTGTCGGCCGTGTCGCGGCTTAGCCGTCCCACCGTGAACGGACCGTCCGGTCTTGCCGGTCGTGGTGAAAAACGCTCGATATCGATCGGCGACGGATGCACGACGCCTTCGACCTGCAGCATGCGCTTCTGGAATTCCGAGATCAGCACCAATTCGGCGCCGGGCCAGCCCAGCAGGCGCGGCATGCCGGTCGTCAGCCCGATGATCTTCGGGTGAAAGGTGTTGAAGACATAGATCAGCCGGCGTGGCCGTCGGATCAGGTAAGGCCACACCTTGTTACGCCAATGCGCACCGAGGAAGACATAGGTGCCGCCGTCCGGCACCTCGCGCCTTGCCGGCGAGACGCGACGAATCGGAAATTGCCGCATCAGTTCACCGGACACGCGCGAAGAGGTTGCCCAAAGACGCACCTGCTGGTCGGCACTCAACAGCCGATATAGGTCCAGGGTTTCGCGCTCGCTGCCGCCAAACGGGTTCTGAAAGCCGTTGAACAAGTGGATCATGATCGCCGCGCTTGCCTGGCCCGGGCCGTCCCGTCACTCGTTGCCGGCACCGAAACAGGTCGTGACTGCGCCGGCGGCCCGGAAGACCGAGGAGATCAAGAAAGCAGAAATGTCTCTGGCGATGCCCAATACATCACCTTAGCCGGAGGAAGCACACCGGCAAGACGGCGTCAAGGAAGCGGCGACCCCAGCCTTCACGCGCAGCAAGGCTGCGGTCAATGCACCGTGGCGACGCTGGACTGAGACACCAGGGTGGCTTCCGCCGGGTCGAAACTCACCTGATCGCGGCCATTCGACTTGGCGGCATAGAGCCGTCTGTCAGCGGCGGAAAATATGGCCTCGTAAGTCGTCGGCCCGCTGAAGCTGGTGCCGCCGATGCTGACGGAAAGCGGACAGGCGCGGCCGCCGGGCGAAAAGTCCATTTCACGAATCCGCCGGCGGATGCCTTCGGCAACCAGCCAGGATTGCGAGGGGTCGACACCGGGAAGAAACACGCCAAACTCCTCGCCGCCGATGCGGCCGACGATATCGCTGCCGCGCAACTGTCCCTTGATCGCCTGCGCGATCAACTTGAGCGCCTGGTCGCCACAGTCATGACCGAGGCGGTCGTTGATAGACTTGAAGTGGTCGGCGTCGATGATCAGCAGCGCGCCGGAACGGGTCTGTTCCTGCTTGCGGGTCTCCTCGAGATAGGCCTCGACCAGCATCGAGAAGGCGCCGCGATTCAGCACCGCCGTCAGGCTATCGGTGGCGGCGATGACGCTGAGGTCGCGCTGAGCTATCGCCAGCTGGCGGATCTTCCACATGAGAAAAAACAGAAACGACCCGCCCAGTACCAGGGGCAGCATAAGGTCCGTCATTTGGGCGCGCCAGACGGCCTCGGGCGAGAGATAGGGGAAATTGAAAGAATCGACGAAAAACGCCACGGCGATGAAGAATGCCGTGCCGGCGGCGGTGACAGCGATCACCCTGCCCCAGCTGGTCGGCGACAGGTCGAGCTTCATCCCATTCTACTCCGTTAGCCGTCGCTACTATGACGCACCAACGCAAACAAATTGATAAGACTTTCCCTTCAATTCGAGATCAGGGAGCCGGAGCATGCTCGCCCAATGAACAGCCGTGCTCCGGCGGTGAACGCAAGCCCGCTAACTAAATTTCGCGCGATGCGGGGAATTTATAACGTCAACGATTCGGCGCCGGTCCACTTGCTTCGACAACGAAGGATGCCGCGATCAGGTCGTCGGCATCCAGCTGTAGCGACCCGTCGCCCGGCCCCATGATGGCAGCGACCTTATGGAAGGTCTTCATCTCATGCTCGGAAATTTCGGCATCCTGCATTCTGGCTCTGAGTTGAGCGATACGCCGTCCCAAGGCAGGGGACGTTCCAATTTCACGTTTCGACATGGCCTTGTTTTCTCCTCCCCCAACCCGCGCTTGTTTTGCCCCGCCCGTTCGCCGGCCCACACATTGCGTTTTATGAGGCCCCGCGAATACAAGGCCCCGAACGCCTGATATGGGCTAAGGTTCCAGCCTCGGCGGATCACGAAATAATTCCGGGTCGCCCCACGCAGCTTTGCTCTATTGTCCGGCCGTCAGCACCATGGTTACGGTGGAGCTGCGCGCCTCAACCCGCTCCAGACAACGACCCGGAATGTTCGGCCACCTCGCGGCGGCGCATTCCTTGTCGGTGACGGCAACGGGTTCGCTGCGCTGTACGTCGGCGGCTTGGGTCGCCGTCGATGCGAAAAGAACAGTCTGCGTTATCAGAGCCGAGAAAACGGCAACCTGGAACAGCACGGCGGCGAAGGCGATCTTCTTGAGCATGCGACGAAACGCGCTGGCAAGCGTCAGGTTCCCGCCGGTCATTTCTTACGGCGAGCCTGCACCGTGCCGGCGCGGCAGAAAGCGAACCGACATACCTTTGACAGGAAGGAAATAACCTCGCAAAATCATCGATTTATTGGCGATCCCGACAGGATTCGAACCTGTGACCATCGGCTTAGAAGGCCCAAAGCCAACCGCGCAGTTCTGCGGTTTCTGGCCTCTCCGGCTGTAAACCGGACCCGTCGAAACATTAAGAAATCCCGGCCTACTGTAAACGGTCATGATCACCCGCGCCGCCCTCCTCGCCACTGCCGCAGCTTTGATTCCGTTGTCGGCGGCCGCTGCGCCGCTGGTCGGCATTCCCTCCGTCATTGACGGAGACACAATCGAAATTCACGGGCAGCGAATTCGCCTCAACGGCATCGACGCACCTGAGAGTGCACAGCTCTGCCTTGACGCCGCCGGCAAGAAATATCGTTGCGGGCAGAAGGCCTCTTTCGCCCTGGCCGACTTCCTCGAGGCGCATCGCCCGACGTCCTGCATCGAGGTCGACCGCGACCAGTTCAGGCGCATGGTGGCTGTCTGCACCGCAGGAGGCGTCGATATCGGGGAATGGATGGTCAGGAAGGGCTATGCGGTCGACTGGCCGAGATACAGCGCTGGCTTCTATGCCAAGGCTGAGACTGACGCCAGGACAGCCATGCGCGGCCTATGGGCTGGATCGTTCGACCGGCCATGGGAATGGCGCAAACAGATGACGGTTCAATAAGCTGTTCGCGCCGATTGTGCGTGCGGTCGATCACCCCCTGGTGCGCGTAGAGAGATAGGCTGTCCTGTCATCTTTTGCCCATTTGCCTAGGCTAGGCTGTTTTCACGGCGGGCTTTGGAGGAGGTCGATCTGATGACGACAAGCCTTGCCGGCACCCTGAAAAACCGCGGCAAACAGATGGCCAAACGCCTGCTTGGCTATGATTCCCGAAACTGGCTGCGTATCCGCCAGATCGAGGCGTTCACCGTCTTTCTGGAAGCCGGCAACCGCAAGGCCGCCGACGTCATCGAGATCTCGCCGGGCTGGAACCGCTATTGGCGGGCGATGTGCCCCAACTATCGCTCGGTCGATTTCCCGGCCTTCGACATCTGCAAGGACCGCACCGAGGAACAATATTCGATCGTCATTGCCGACCAGGTGCTGGAACATGTCCAGCGCCCGCACGCAGCGGTGCAAAACATCCACGCCATGACCCGGCCTGGCGGCTGGGCGATGGTGGCGACACCCTTCCTGTTCCGGGTCCATGCCCGGCCGCACGATTACAACAGGTGGACGCCCGCCGGCCTGAAGCAGCTGATGGTCGAGGGCGGCTTCCCCGAAGCCAACGTGAAGGTCCATGGCTGGGGCAACAAGGCGTGCGCCCGGGCTCACATCGGTGGCCCGGTACGCGCCTACGGCCTTTGGCGAGACCTCAGCAACGACGAGGAATACCCGCTAATGGTCTGGGCCTTCGCAAAGAAGGAGCCAGCGGCCTCTCAATAATTGCCGTTGTAGTACCGGTCGTCGCAAGGTGCCGTGTAGATGCGGCCGTAGCGGTCCTGGTATCGGCACATTTCTTCGCCGCGGCGCTGCGGCGTAGTGGCGGAACCGACGACGGCGCCAAGCAGCGCGCCGCTGGCCGCGCCGATGACCGTGCTCTTGGTGTTGCCACCGATCGCCTGGCCGACGAGTGCGCCACCGGCGCCGCCGATGAGCGCGCCGGTGGTAGCCCGCTGCTGGCCTTCGGTCTGCGACTGGCAGCCGGCAAGTGCGGCGGTCAGCAGCAATGCGGCTATGGCTTTGTGAAAGGTCATGTGAAGTCTCCCTTAAACGTCTGAAATCCCTATCGATCGTCCCGTGAGGCCGCATTGCGGCGGAACGGGGGCGCACACTCTCACGAAGTGAGTCAGGGTTTCCCATGAGTTGAAAGCCATGGTTTCCAAAGCGCAAAGGAAACGGGCATACCCGCTGATCTCAACGGCCGTTATAGTTGCGCACGGATATATTTATATCTGGATGCGGCCGACGGCTCGCATTCGAAGCAAACTCGACATGTTTTCCTAACCAAATCGCAGGCGGTACAGGCCCCTATTATCAGGTCTGAGTACCATGGCCCGCGCGATGGACAAAGCAACCACACCCCCCGAGTTTGAAAGGCGAAGGGCTCGCGCTGCTCAATACCTGCGCATGTCGACGGAGAGGCAGATCTACTCCATCGACAATCAAAGGGACGCGATCCGTAACTATGCAGAGGTGATGGGTTACGACATCGTTGCCTCGTATGAAGATCCAGGCCGAAGCGGGCTCAGCATCTTGGGGCGCCCGGGCTTGAAGCGGCTTATCGAAGATATCGAAAGCCGGCGGGCCGATTTCGAAACTGTCGTGGTCTATGACGTCAGCCGATGGGGACGCTTTCAGAATACTGATGAAAGCGCCTCTTATGAATACCGATGCCAAAGAGCCGGAGTGCGGATCGAATTCTGCGCTGAGCTATTCGTCAACGATGGGAGCATTGGGTCCGATGTTCTGAAGGCCATCAAGCGCAGCATGGCTGCGGAATACAGCCGAATGCTGTCGAATAGGGTCTTTGCCGGTCAAAGCCGAATAGTCAAACTGGGTTTCAGCGGAGGCGGCCCTGCAGGCTATGGGTTGAGGCGCCTTCTCGTCGACGGCTCTGGAAATCCCAAGGCAATCCTCCACCGTGATGAGCGAAAAGGCCTGGCCAGCGACCGCGTCGTTCTCGTCCCCGGGCCTGAAAATGAGGTGTCAACCGTCCGATGGATATTCAACCAGTTCGTGAAGAAAGGAAAAACGGCAGTCGAAATTGCATCTGCTCTAAACGCGCGCGGCCTGGTCACCGAGTTTGGCCGGCCTTGGACCGGAGCGTGCGTAGGCACGATACTGGCCAGCGAGAAATATGTCGGCAACATTGTATGGAACCGAATATCTCACAGGCTTCTGCAAAACCGGCTGAGAAATCCGCCAAGCGCATTGGTTCGCGCCGACAACGTCATCGAACCGCTCGTACCCCGGGCGCTGTTCGATCGTGCGCAAGCTATCAGGCGGGCGCGCACTTACCTCAGACCCGATGAAGAGTTGCTGGCCGATCTGACCAAGCTTTTGAAAGAACGGGGAAGGCTGTCGAGCCCAATCATTGATGCCGCTCCAGGCTGTCATTCAGCCAGCATTTACGCGCATCGCTTTGGAAGCATGAACGCCGCCTACCAGTTGATCGGATACGACGGGTCGGCGAACTATCGGAAACTCGACATCAGAAGGCGGCTCATTCAGATTCGGCAGCAAACAATCGAGAACTTGATGTCGGACATCGACGGGGTCGGTGGCTCAGCGCGGTACGATCCCCAAACAAAGATTATGCGTGTCAATGATGAATTCTCCGTGGCGATTTGGACTGCGCAATATCGGATGAACGTCACCGGTTTTCCACGCTGGCCGTTCTGGAAGCGGGGTCTCATCGGGCCAGAGGTAACGATTTTGATCAGGATGGAGTCCGATAATCAGACCGTTCGTGACTTCCTGATCGCACCCGCTCATGAAGCGCAGTCTGCCCTTCACATGCTTAAGGCCGACAATGGCGTGCGCCTTGATGCCTTCCTCTTCGCTTCGCTTGATCCTGTGGTTGAGATGGCGAGACGAGAACCAATGCCGGCAAATATATGAGAACTACGAAAGCCGGGCTTCGCGACTTCGTCACAAACAATCGGCATGCCATTCGGCTGACGGTAGATTCGCGGGCGCCGATGAACCCGCTGCGTGTCTCCGGTTTGTTGAAGACCTACAGGCGCCAAGTCGACAATATGCAGGAATTCATCAGGGAAGCCGACGCGGTGAAACACCACATGGAAAGCGTCGTCGATGCCTTTCGTCATGTCCTGCGCATCGCTGCATTTCGAGGATTGCTTCAATCGAATGGCTTCGCAACGCCTCCTTCGATCTTGATGCAAAATTCGCCAGAGGCCGGGGTGAAACCAGGTATCGGCGAAGACCGGCAGATTTCCTTGCCGCGCGTCGACGAGCCGCTTGTCGAAGGCATCTGCCTCGAAGCTCTCGACATGCTGAACGATTTCGGCGCCCCCTTGAAGATTTTCGGCTTGTTACGAGAGGTCGTGCCGGGCCGGCAGGTTGAAATTGTCCGGCTGATGCTCGCGATGAACCGCGTGGAATTTCGAGTAGCGAGGCTCTTGATCGAGCTCACCCCACGATCACAGCTCACCAATCCCTTGGCTCGCAGAAAAAGATACGAGGGTATTTCCCCTGCGCAAATGGCCGCCATGGAAGCCGACATTGCCGAGGTCAGCCATGACTATCTGAGCGCTGCCAGCACCCACGGCTCAGAAATGCTAAACCTGATCGCCGCTACGAGCTATTTCGACCGACTGCTGAACAACCCCAAGCTGGTTCGATATCTAGCGCGCAATTTCGCGAGGCAACTGGAGGTGTTTCAGAACTTGCTCGACTTCCGCGAGGCTCGATACAAGAAACACCCGCCGCAGGCCGGGTCGTGAGCGGTCGGTCATCACCCTTAGTTTCGCGGCATGCTGTGTATCTCCATCCGAACCGGTCCTCCCTTTTTGCAACTCGTGCAGAAAAGAGCGCGCTCCACCGAGCTGAACAGAGCTTCCTTGCCGTAGCGCCGGATCAGACCTTCGGGCTTCACCTCGGCATGGTGCGAGCAAGTAGTGCACCACGCACGCAGCGTGTGCCAGCTGCGCAAGTCGCCCAGCGCGACGTCTAGTCCGGCGTGAATACTGCCGTCGATGATCGTCTGCGGCGGAACCTTCACCTCGCCCGGGGTAACGATCTTCTCCATAACGTGGCGGCTGTTGTAGTGGATCAGCAGCATGCCTGGCCGGCGCCGGATGGCGGCGTGCCAGGCCGCTTGGCTCACCACCGCGTCCGGCGTTCGACAGATGGTTTCGAGATGCGTCTTTTCCTCCCGATCCCAAACCTCGATCCGGAAATTGTCTTCGGCGGTGTCCACCATCTAGGGGCGCGCCTTGTGCCAGCCGCGAGAAAAGCCATTCGAGACCGCCGCGCGTGACAAAGCGAGTTCCCGTTCAAGTTCGGCGTTCCTAGCCAGAGCGGTCAGCAAGGCGGCCACAGCGTCGCCACCGGCTGCAGCAATGGCTTGCTGGGCCGCCAACTCCAATTCGGACATAGCTTCGCCGATCGGCGCATTTTGGCGCTTTCCCATGGCCCTTTTCCTGCTCAGATAGATCAGGAATAAGGAACATATTCCTGCCCGGTCAAGAGGCGCTTGACTATTTTGTTCTCATTTCGTTCACTGTCGGCAGGATAACCACACCGAAGGATCGGGAAGCCTGTCGATCGAGGAAATGTCATGTGCGGCCGCTACACCCGATATCTGACGTGGTCGGAAATCCACCGACTCTACCGGCTCACGGCGCCGGCGGAAATCGGCCGCAATGACGAGCCGCGATACAACATCGCGCCGACGCAGGATGTTCCTTTCGTCACCGCCGGCGAGAACGGGAACCACCGCCTGCGGGAGGGGCGATGGTGGCTCGTTCCGTTCTGGGCAAAGGAAATGCCCAAGGCGGCCATGTTCAACGCCAGGATTGAAGGCATCGACACCGCGCCGGCCTTCCGGGATGCGTTCAAGTGGAAACGATGCTTGATCCCGGCTGACGGCTTCTTTGAGTGGACGATCTCGCCGGCCGACGGCAAGAAGGACCCTTGGCACATCTACCTCCCCGGCCACGCTCCTTTTTCGTTTGCCGGGCTTTGGGCCTACAACTCAAATCTCGACATCACGAGTTGCACCATCATCACCGAGCCGGCCGGCGAGCCGATGAAGAACCTGCACGACCGTCAGCCGGTCATTCTCGACCAGGCCTATTACGACGCCTGGCTCGACCCGGCGACGCCGAAGGAGTACCTGAAAGACATCCTCAGTCACGACATCGACGGCCAGTTGCAGTTCAACCGTGTCGGACGCGACGTAAATTCGACCGTCGTCAACAAGCAACCGAATGACCACCCTACCCTAGTCGGGCCGATCAATCCGCTATGAGCGACGAACCCATCAAGCTTGCCGAAGGAATGACGGCGGCGCCGCGGCAAGGCGGGCGGATCGAAAATCACGTCTGCGAGTTTGAACGATGCGGGAAGCGCGCGCCGTTCGGATTTGCCAAGCCGAGACAACCATCGCACTGGCTCTGTTTCGAACATCGCGAACACGGCGACAGCTATTTGGCGGGAGTGAGATGATCAGTCGACCAAGAGAAGCGAACGATTATCCAGACCGAGTCATCGACTGCCAGGAGGCGATGGAGCCCGGGTTTCAGGCCATCATCGATTGCATGCTGGAAGCCGGCTGGTCGCGCGGTGAAACTCTGCGATCACTTAGGCGGCTGATCGCGGCGGACAACATGACCCAGAAGGAGAACGCCAGGACGGAAACGCAGCTTGCCATCGCTCGGGCCATGATGCGCGCAGGCAAGCCGCTTTAGGAAGCCTCACGTTCGTTCTGAGTCGCCAAAGAATTGTTGGAAGCGTACAATCTCTGCGTCGCTCGCCCTTTCAAGGCACTCGGGCGCTTGGAAGCCAAATCAGGTGCTTTCGCCTCTGGGACGAAAGCCATGGCTGACGCGAAAAAGACAGATCCCGAACCGGATGGCGTCGAAGTAGTCGAGAATATGGGCGAGTGGTTCGTACGCGTCGTCATCAACGGGAAAGCGCAGGTCAGCACGTTTGAGGAAGAAGCTTACGCCCGGTCCTTCGCGGACGGACAACGCATGCGCATCGGCTTGAACAAGCTTTGCAAGCACATCTAGGCGGTAGCCACCCGTGGAGATCTGGTATTGATCCTTTGCAGTGCGGCCCTATGTCTTCCGAATAGCTTCAGCCCTTAAACCGTGGGTAGCAAGACTAAGGTCTTGCGTACCGCCAGCGAAAGTCTGACGTTTCCGCTTTGGTTCCGGTAACATTCGTTGGACGTTCCGTATTTTAGCCAAAACTGAAGTATAGAGGTGCCCGGCCCCGGGTTGGTCTTCGCCCGACCAAAAGGCACCCGGTGGTCAGCGCAGCCCCTGCATGATGAATTTGTAGATCGTGCCGATTTCCTCGTCGATCTCTTGGGCGGAAATGCCTTGTGCTTCAGCCGCCCGTTTCGCATCCACAGCCATTTCGATGATCAGCAGCACATGGTCAGTGATCGGATCGTCGGATAGATGGTCCGAAATCCAAAGATAGAGAAAATCGCTCCCTCGCTTGCTCATTCCTCACGAAAATCCTGCAATGAAGCGTGTCGCAGATCCTCTTCGCCACGCAAGTGCTTCACGCGCCCGATGATGCCAGGCTTAACCCACTGCGTCGCCGGCCGCTTCATCCCCTGGGGCGCAGGCCCGGCATGCTCCTGGACACGCTTCCACAGCCGCTCGCGGATAGCCTGGCTGGAGTTGATGAAGGCCGAACCGACATAGCGGCCGGTTTTGCGATCGGCCATCAGGGCAAAGGCCGGCTTGCCGGCTTCACGCTCGACGCCAATCAGTTCGTATTCGTCGACCGAGTAGCATTTCGCCTTCAACCAGCTCGTCGACGGACCGCTGCGGTATTTGCTATCCTTGCGCTTCGAAACCATGCCCTCAAGCCCAGCCTGGTCGAGCAGATGGAAGATGGCCTTCGCTTCGCCCGGCAATGGCTCGCTGAACTGAATACGCCCGCCGGGCTCGATCATGCTGGCCAGGATCTCGCGGCGCTCCTCCAGCGCCATTTCGCGAAGGTCGTGGCCGTTGAGGTGCAGAAGGTCGAAGGCCACGAAATACAGGTCGTGTTGCCGCCTGGTGATCGCCTTTCGCAGCTCGCCGAAGTCGGACAGGCCGGCCTCGTTCAAAACGATGATCTCACCGTCGATGATGGCATTCTCGGCGCCGAGGTTCGCCGCCTCTTTCACCAGGTCGCGATATTTGGCCGTCCAGTCGTGACCGTTACGCGTGTAGATCCTGGTGCCGTCCTCATCGATGATCAGTTGCGAGCGGTAGCCGTCGAACTTCACCTCGTGAATCCAGCCGTCGCCTTCTGGAGGCTGCTCGACAAGGGCCGGCATCAAGGGAGCGACGAACCTCAAACGCATGCACTGTACTCTAACAGACCGCCACTAAATAAGATTAAGCTAAAATAGTTCCGGAACTTTGGCGGGCAATCGAGCCGTGAGGAACCTCTACTGGTCGATGAAGTTGGTGTTAGAACACGGCGGTGAAGCCATGACGACCAAGTACCATATCGACGAAATGCAGGGCGATGAGTTGCTGGCCCTACACATCGCCCACGGAACCAGTGCCTTGGAGGCCATGAACAAGGTCACGGCCGGGCCGTTCGTGATCCGCACCGTGCAGGCTCATTGGTTCCGCGTGGTGGATCAGGGCCGGAGGGAAGTTTTCAAGTTCGCGGTCGAACGATATTAATTTAGCTTCCGCTAATCCTTGACGCCGTCGTGTGCCGCGCCAGAATCAGTGCATGGGAATAAAGGTCGGCGACGAAGTAGCGATAATGGCGACGGTGCTGAAGCGCGTCACGGAAGACCGCGTCAGCGTCTCGATCCCGAGTTACAATTTCCCCCATTCAATAATCGATCCGGCCACCAAGCTGGTGAAGGGTCAGCAGATCGAGCTAACCGGCCACGTTACGCGAATTGACGGTGACAAGGTCACGGTCACGTTGGGGACGATGGTTACGGTCGATCTGGACAAGCTGCGTCTGGTCCAGAGCTACGTCCCGCCCAAGCGGAAAAAAGCGCTGATCGATGAACCGGGTTGACGCGCTATGACCAAGTTGTCAGACCTTGGCCCGCCTATTCACGGCAAGCGACATGGCGCCGGGCCAGCACGAGAAGAAGACCATTTCTATTCCTGTCCCTACTGCGGACAGTTGGTCGATCAGCGCGATCTACGCCAGGTCCTCTACCATGAAGAACCTGGGCATAAACCGCTGGATCCCGAAGACGGCGCGACAATCATTATGTTCCCGGGCGTCCGAAGATAGCGCCCTGGTGGGGGCCGGAAAACAGATCGGCCACAAGCCCCAAACCGACGGCAACCGAAAACCAGAACGGGCGACGAGCAGTGGCACGCACGCATTTGCGTTCCGCTGTGAGGCTAAGGTCCAGCGAGCCCCCCGACTGAAGTCCTGCCCCCGCAACCGAAGCATTGTAATCACGTTACGACCGCACCCCGAGCACCTCGCTCGTGGAGGGCGCTGGATCAGAGTTAGAGGTGACGTCTTGAGATTCTTAGAAGCGAGGGAGACGGTGACCGTTGTCGAGAGCCCGACAGTCCACGACGTCGCAAATCAAGCAGCCAATGATAACAATACCCCTGCGCCCGATATCTCGTCAGCGCTCGACCTCATCCTTTCAGCGGACGACGACAACATTGAGGACCGTGTCAGACGAACGGAGAGACTTGGCATCGTCGTCGTCGTTATCATGGCAATCGGCCTTGCCTTCGCGCCGGCTCTGTTTGTTGCATTAACCCTCGGAATATAGCGCAGACTAGAACCGAAGGATTACTCTTCCCCGCCGCGCAGCAAGTGCCAGATATCGCCCCAATAAGCCGTAGCGAGCAACGCCAGAGTCGCCGCCGCCATACAGGTGACACCGAGGGCGCCAAGCCCCATCAGCTTCCACCGTGTCACCTCAGCGGCCACTTACTCGATGCTCGTCATATCGGCGGAGGACGCGACGGCCTTCAAACGCGTCGCGAATAACCCCGTATGTCCTTTGATTTTGCAAAGCACATAGATTTCTGGTCAATTCCGACGAAATTTACCAGAACAACGGTCATCCCTTGCGCAAATAATAACTTTAGGAGATGCTGATCTTACGCCTTGGGAGGGCTGGGGATATGAACAGAAATATGCTGATGGCACTAGTTGCCATTGCGCCGCTGTGTGGGTGCCAAACAAGCAATCAAGCTGACTACATGCAAATAGGCTATGGGCCTAGTTTCGACGTTGCCCATGCTCAGTGCGAAATGCAAAAAGGATCGGTTGACCAAGGCTATATTGCTATCGGATCGCCTGGCTTCGTTGCCGGGGCAGGAATTGGCAATGCACTTGGTAACCTGGCCGCCGAAGATCAATATATGAAGAACTGTCTCATCCTAAGTGGATGGAAGCGCGCGCCGCACGGACAAGGCGCCGCGGCTGCGTCAGCCGTTGCCGCGGGTGCGCCGCCGACACCCTACGGGATTCAGCGCGCACCGGGCAGTTGGATCAACACGGCGCTGCTTGACTGGTCGGACGCGAACAACAAATGCGTCGCTGGCGACAAGGCCGCATGTGGCACCCGCGCAAAGCTCGGCGCGCGGCTTAGAGCGGCTGGCGTCAACCCGGCGCCGGTCTGATGGTTCGAGTGGCCCGTCTGGAAGCGGTGCTTTATCTAGGAGCCATGCTCACTGTCGCGGGGTGCGGCGCGGACTACCTTAACCACTACGACTCCGTGACGCTCGCCGCCGGCGACGCCAACCGCGCCAACAGCCTCGCCCAGACCGTCGATCCGTTCAATCCGAATAGCCAGAACACTCACATTGAGGGCGACGGCGCCCGCGCTGTCGCCGTTGTCAACAGCTACCGACGCGTGACCTCTCGCAGTGGAGGCGATCTGGACTGCGCTGGCGGCAAGGGGAACAATCCGGTTGTTGTCGGCCCCGTAAGGATCACCGGCCCCGATACAAACAGACTGGACGGCGACCACGATGGGATAGGATGTGAGAAGTAATCGCCCGCATCAATTGCGAGTGATACCCGCCGAACTTGACTTCGTGAATCCAGTCGTCCCCTTATCCGGGCAACCATTCCCGTCGGGCAAAAAGGGGACCTATGAATGCCAAATCCACATATTTTCCAGCGCCTAACAGGCCTGCAAATCATCCTCAACGGCATCCATCAAAGCAGTGTCGGTCTTTCGGCTGCTACTATAGGCCAAGAACGCGCAGCTTTTATCGACGAGTTCTTGGCAAAAGTGCTTCCGCCAATTTACCGATTTGGCACGGGAGATGTAACCAATTCAGCTGGTGCAAAAAGCGGCCAACTTGATGTTGTGCTGGAGCATCCGTTTGGACCATCTCTTCCAGTAGTGGGCTCTGGGCAGACCAGACTATATCTCGCAGAGAGTGTGGCGGCAGTCATTGAGGTCAAGTCCAACCTGGCCGGTCAATGGCAAGCGGCTAACGCGACCGCTGACGCTCTAGCTTCGACACCGAGGACGTTGGGCGCAACGCTCAGCTTTGGAAATCCTCCAAGCCCACAAATCCCGTTATTTGCTGTGGGGTATAGGGGCTGGGCATCAATCGATGCTCTGACCACACAAGTCACAGCGTCCCCAAATGTCACTGGCGCGCTGGTGATCGATCCTGGTCTATATGCATCGAAAACTGGCTTTTCTGCCACTGGCCCGCTTGCCCTATGGGGCCTTATCTGCGACCTCCATTACGCCACAGTTCCGCTGCTAAGCGCTGTGATTAACCCGGTCGAATATGCCACCTAGGCCGTGAACCGATCGTGCTGGCCGACAAGGCTTACGATGCTGACCGCATCCGCGAGTTGATCCTGTCTGTGGCTACGGGTTTATGAGTCTACGACCTCGCTAGGTCGTCTCGTTTGGGCCAGACCGGCTGACGCGCAGGCGCGGTTTGTTGCCGTCCCGCCTAATCCAATAATTCAGAATGAGATGCTTACCTTCCTTGCTGACGACCGGCTTATACTGCAAGTGGCAATTCAGGTTGCAACTCAGCCCATGCTTCCGCTCGAAGCTGTCGAAAGCGCTTATCGGTATCGCCTGGTCGATAACAACCATCTCGTCGCCAGGTGCAACGTCGGCTACCCGATGAAGCTGCATATCAAACGTTACAGGAACAGTTTTTGCTTGGCTCATATCTTCCGGCGGATCGCCAAGAACCGTTTCGCTCAATCGTATACTATGCCCGACATTCATAGCCGGAGTTTGCCCGCCATTTCGGATCACCAGTTTAATGGTGACGCCGGTAATTTCACCGTTTTGGGGATTGAAGATAAAGTCAGCGAGGACTGTCTTTACAAGCAGATAAGCCCGCAGCTGCGCTTCATTGGCGTCTCGGGCGATTTGGTTAGCTTCTCTGGCCTGTTCAACCGCAGCGGTGTTGGCATTGAGAGTGCGCCAAACAAAGATTATACCGATCACGGTGAATAAGACGCCAGCCCACGAAGCCCAATGCATTCCTTTGGTATCTTCAGCCACAGCTTGCTGGGCTGCGAGATCACACCAATCAGGAGCTTTCTGGCCGTTGTCGGCTGGCCGGGCTTCTGGATCGCGGGCAGCGGAATCGACGCGGGAGGCCGAAAATGGGCTATCTGGATATTGCTGGGCGCATAGCTGGGCATAATAAGAACTTTGATGTTTGCTGGTACTGTATGACTGCCCCAGCGCTCCGAATAGCAACAGGCCGATGATAGTGGCTATCCAGCCGAATGTAATGTAGTCGTGCCCACCGCCGTCAAGCATGTAAGTAAAAATGCCGCCGTGAATTTGCCTTTAGAGAGCTTATTGCACACGTTTACCTATTCCTCGTCAACGGGCTAATAGGCAGCGTCCTAAACTCATCAGGGAAGTTCGTGCATAAAGACCGCAAAAAAGCCCGCCCCGGCGAACCGGAGCGGGCATTTTAACGTTCTGGCGATCAGCCGACCGGCTTGAAATCGAGATAGAATCTATTGCGGTAGCGCACACGCTCTGTTTAACTTTTGAATATATGATCCAAGTCGACGAGAATTTTTCCATGACGGATGCAGTGGTCGAGTCAAAGATACAACGGCTTCTACGGGCTGCGTCCGAAGAAATGTCACGCTTTTCAAAAACATACGATCCACATCGGAAACAGGAGAGTTGGGAAGACTTCCTCATCAAATGGCGCAGAGCTATTGAAGTCATGAACCACTATGCCGACGAGACACAACGCCCGGATGTGAAGGACGCTAAGCACAGAATACGGACGGCCGACCAAGCGCTGACCTATGCGTGGGAAGCCCGCAATTCAGAGGCTCACGCCGAGGGCAGTTCCACGGTGGGCGATGTTGCGGCTTGGGGCATAGGTGCCGAAGATCCGTCTAAGCCAGTTTATATCGAAAGGATGATCGTCGCTAACGGCGTGGTGTCGGTTTCCCCGGGGAGTTCCAATTGGACCGTCGACCATGAAGGGGGGTTAGAGTTGAAGGCCGTCAAGACACGCGCCAAAACAATGGTTAATCACCCCCAAGGCATGCGGCCTATTGATATCGCACGGGAAGCAATGAAGTTCGCCAGGCTATATGCAACCGATCTAGGCATAAGGTAAGCCGATTGCGGATCAATCTTGTCACCCGCCGCGCATCACGCGCCAAATGTCCCCCCAATAGGCCGTCACCAGCGAAGCCAGCGCCGCCGCTGCCATGCCGGTGACGCCCAAGGCGCCGAGCCCCATAAGCTTCCAGCGCGTCACTTCGGCGGTGACTTCCTTGACGCTGGTCATGTCGGCATTGAGCCTGCTGACCGCGCTTTCGGTGGCGCTCACGCGTTCAACCAGCTCGTCGGTCTTCTGATACATCTTCGCGCGACTGGCGGCGGCGCGCTGCTCAGACTGCTCATAGCTCAAGGCAGCCCGGGCATCGCTATCTTTGATGTCGCGGCGGATTTCGGTGATGTCGCGTTGCATGTTCTGCGTCGCCTCGAGGAGACCGCCGATCATCATTTCGAGACTTTTGTTGGATGGTCCCGGCATGTCATCCGCCCCCAATGTGCTATTTGAGTTCGGCACGGCGCGCTGCGCTGGCCTTGGTGTGCAGATCGCATTCCGCACGGGTGTAGAGCTTGACCGCGCAGCCTGGCGCTACGGTGCGGTCGATCTTGTTCTGATCGGCAACCGTCTTGCCCTGTGCGCCGGGAAGGCTGCTACCGAGGGCCGAGCGTAGCGGCGCCACACCGCTGACGTCCGAAGTCGTACACGCCGCCAGCGTCAATGCACTCATCAAGAGACATGCGAGCGTCGATACCCTTGCGTATCGCATCCTGATTTCCCTTCTCGATTTTGGCGCGAACCTCGTCAGCGCCTTTGTGTTTGATGAACTCGTAGCCGGCGAACACGACGCCCGAGATGGCAACCGCAATCGCCGTCCACGCGATGATGACAGCGACCGGCCGGGGCACGCCGACGACGCCGGCGACAAGGGTGATGAGCCAGGTCACGCCGGCGCCGTTCCAAGCGCCGCGGCGAGACGCTTGGCCTTGCGATTGGCGTACCAGCGATAGCCGAGCCCGCCGATCGCCAGCACCGCGCTTGCGAGTGCCACGACCACGACCACCTTGCCGATCCACTCGCTGGTGTAGGACAGCGGCGACAGCTGGTTCTGCAGATCATAGAGGTAGCCAGACAGACCGAGGCCACCGGTGCCGGCGCCAGTTGCCAAGTCCGCCGGCGCGGTCGACGGTGCGGCGTTGGCATCATCGACAACAAAGGCTTTCGCTTGGCCGCCGTCGACGAAGTTAGCCGCCTGAGGCACCTGACCGGTTGCCCAGGCCTGGCCGATTGCTCGGACTTCAGCAACGCGAGCCGTCCAGCCCCGGCCGAAGGTTCCGAACGTGCTGAGGTGCTTCAGGAACGCCATGCGTGCGTTGCAGATGCGGTCGATCAGCGCGTCGTTGTTCTTGTCCGCCTTCAGCGCCGCAAGCGTGCCAATGCCGAGGACGCCGTCAATGCGGCCGGTATAGGCAGGCCGCAACGCCTGCTGAAGCCACATGATCGAGCGACCAGGACCGGAATTAACCGCACCGTCGAAAACCACGTAGTCGACGCCGGCCGGCAACGCGTCGCCCTGCACCGCGTCCCAATACTGACGATCATAGATATCATTCAGTTCGGCGGTGGTGATGCTTTTAACCGAGCGGGTGGCAAGGCCTTTGCCCTTCCGATAGCCGTCATAGACGCGCTGAGTGACGCCCTTCATTGTCGGGCCACCGGGATCATTGGGATGGTTCGAATAGCCGCCCTCATGCGCAAGCACGCGGGCAAGCGATTCCTTTTCACGGGAAACAGCCATGAATTTACCTTTCGAAGTAATTGCGATTAGGATCGGACCGGGAGGCTTCGTTCGATGCCGAGTTTTACCGTCGAATTGGTACGCGACGGCAAAGCCATGAATAGTGCTGGGGTTCAGGCCGAAAATGCCGTTGAGGCAGCGAAGACCTGGGGCCCGGTAACAATCCCGTTCGGCGATGAGCCCGACATGGGCGAATGGATCAGGGTGACGCACCCGGACGGGACGACGAACTGGTTTGAGGCGGATAAATGAACTACGACGAACCCAAAGGGGATTGGGTCAAACTCCCCGTTGCCTGGTCAGAGCTACGTCCCGGATTGCGGGAAGAATTCGCGCGCAAGGCTGGTGACATCCATACCTTTGACGGCGGCCATGTCCGCCGCGTCGATGGTCAATGGGTGGTGCTGTCAAGCGGCACGTCGAACGACGCCGACGTGGTCCTCAACGCGCTGCGGAAGCCGAACTAGGCGTACCCTGGTTGAACGATGAGATTCAGATGTTCAACTTCAAGCTAACCGAACGAGAACAGCTTCTTGCCCGTTTTGCCGGCGCACTGGCGTTTTTGGTCCTCCTGGCTTCGCTACTGCATGTTGTTGGCGAGAGCCACATCAAGGACGGCGAATGGCATTTCTACGCGCCATCTGACCCCGTCGTGGTCAGCGACGGCACCGAGGTTGCCGGAAGTCCCGTCATGAGCCGATGGAATGGCAGCACTTGGGAATACCGGCATATGACCCAGGATGAGGAAATCGCCTTCAACGATTTGATCGGCGGGCCGCCGATGCCTAGGCCGTCTCGGCCTTGAGATCAGTTACCGTTGCGGCAGACTTCTTTCGCGTCGTGCCAGCCAACCGAGCCACCCATTCAGCTTCGTTGAACCATCGCTCGACCCAATGATAGCTGATCAAGCTAACGGGGAAGATCGCCGCAAACAGGGACAGCCACAAAACCCACTCGCTAACCTTCCCCACAAGGCCCAGTTGCACATAGCTGGCCGCCATCACCGCGAATAGCAGTTGATGCCACAGGTAGAGCGAATAGGAAGCGTTGCCCAGGTCTGTCCAAGCTTTTGAGAACGTCCATATCCGCCTCATCTCGACAGCGACCAAGCCATAGACGATGAAACCGCTCGGTAAGCCGAAGCACACAGTCCGCCACATCACAGGCAAAGCCCACGCCCCCTTCGGATCGTGGAAACGATAACAGATCGCGCCGATGACCAGCCCGCCAAGCCCTAAGGCTAAAGACGACAAGGCGTACTCCGAGAATTTCCTCTCGACCAGCAACGCGACGATAATTCCGAACACGAACTCGAGCACGATAGGCGCGGTAAACACCGAATTCATGTAGATGCCGGCGCTCCAGATGTAGAGAACAATTGCCATCCAAAGAGCGATGATGGCCACGATGCGGCGCGGGAATAGCAAAATACCTAGAGCGCACACCGCATAGAATGTCATCTCATACTGTAATGTCCAAGCAGCCAGAATCCGATTGTTCGGCTGGGCAATGAGCAGCGCCAGCTTCCACCATGGTTGCTGCTTCATGCCCGCCGGGGATAACTCAGCGGCAGGCATCAGAATTAGCACCAGCGATGCGATGAGGAACGCTGTCAGATACACGGGGTAAATTCGGAAAACCCGCCTCACCACAAATTCTCGCAAGGCCCGCCACCTTCCGGTGACGTTGGCTTTCCTCCCCAGCCTGTCAGCGGAGAGGAAAACCACGAAGCCGGAAATCACGAAGAAGAGGTCTACGCCGGATGGGCCGATGGCCCCGACGTACTGCGACCAATGATTCCGCATAGGGACGAGCGGGTAGAAAGAGTGGGTGAACACCACCATCAACGCCGCGATGGCGCGGAGTCCCTGGACATTCTTGTAAACCATGCCACCTGACTATTTCTGACGGCAGGTGGCATAGCAGCACGAGACCGACTGGGCAACTTCACTCCCAGTGGGCGTCAGAGAGGCGGACGAACTTGCTAGTGGTGTTCACCCCGTAGACGTTGACGGCGCCCGATGCCAATATCTCCACCCAGCCCTGCGCATTGCTGCCCGCCACCGCCGCGATTTGCGTGATTGTCGGCAACTGGATTGTCCTAGATGGCCGCATGAAGGTAGGCAGGAGAAGGACCTGTGTGCCGTCCGCTATGGTCGACCCAGCTGTGTTGATGATGCCGTCAAGGTGCTTGTACCCCCGCTCATCAATCCAGAACACGCTGGCCGTCATGTTGACCCAACCGTTCTGAAACCATCCGGCGGGGATTGCAGTGACGGGGTAGGCCTTTGTTTTTCTCGGCGTAATGATACCATAGGCTGCCCTGGCGCACGCCTGCGCAATCTTCGTGCGAGCAGTGCGCCCCTCGTGGATATTGTCGAAGACGTTGGTGTCGACACGACTCCCACTCCATGACGAAGCCCAAGTCAGATATTGCGCGAGGGTAGGCCCACAGATCTTTCCGGCGTCCACCAGGGCAACCTTGCTTCCCGCGTCCCGGTACGTTGCGACGACACGTCGGATGATCTCTCGATACGCAGGGACAGCTGCGCCGTTGACAGAAGCTTGGCCCTGATTGACAAATCCTGTGACCGCATACCCGTCGGCTCTGGTATAGAATGCCGGGGTCAGCAAAAGCGTTACGCGAGCCCCCAGGCTCAAAGCCTGGTTGAGCATCAAACCCAAGTTTGTGGCGAACGTGGTTTGCGATGTGAGACCTTGGGCATCGTTGGTGCCAAGGCCAATGAACACATCGGTGTAACCAGTCATGTCTAGAGCGAGGATGCGAGTAAGCTGCTGAGCCAAGGTCTCGCCAGCTACAGCGATGTTCCTTGTATATTCCCACTGTACGCCCATCGAGCCCTGCATGATGCGCGCAATGTCGTCGGGCCACCCTTGGAAAACGGGGTCCATTTTGCTGTCGCCAACGAACAACGCGCGGATTGGGCGGGGCGCCAGGCGGCTGGGGTTTTTCACCTTCACCATGTTGAAAAAATGAGACGTGCCCGTCTGACCTGGCCCAAAAAACAGGCCTGGCCCGATATACAACGCAGGCGACGGAAGGTCCCCCTCCGCGAACACCACGCCGTTTAAGCCAACCTGGTATTTCGTTGGCGAAATAAGGTCTATCGTGATCGACCCTTGGGCGAAAGTGTACGACGTCTCTGGCGTTATTCTCGCGCCGAAATCCGGAATATTGACTTCAGTGAAAGTGTTGGCGGCCGTCAGCTTCTTGTGGATGGCACGGGAGTTGAGAGCCGCATAGACGGCGTGGTATCCGCCATCAAAGGCAAGCACTGCAAACGGAACGTCGTTGACGTTAGGACCAACCGCCCACGAGTATTGGCAAGTCACCTCGGGCACTACGCCAGCGAACATAAGAACGGAATTGTCTGCCGTCGCCCGATTGATCTGAATGTCGTTGGTCGTCTTGGTGATACCTGTTGACGTCGCCGAAGTCGTGTTGCCGTTCGGCCATGCGTATTTCAGCATAGTGACCGCCGCCGTCGACATGTCGACAACAGTCGGCTCGTCATAAGCGACATCGCCATCGGTAAGGAAATCCACCTTTGCCACCGGCTCCGCATGGCGACGGTACGTGACGTTCAGCGATGTGCTGATCGACGTAAGCCGTCCCGCCCCTACGATCGTAATGGGGGGTCCGCCGGCACCGACTTCGGCTGACGTTCTGTCATTGTAGACGTTCGGTCCGTTGAAAGTCGGATTGCTCGTTGCGTCGATAGGGATGCCGGTAAAATCGCTCGCCGTCGCGAAATAGAACACCCCGGTGTTCTGCCGGACCATGACGAGGATTTCGCCATTCGTGAGCGCTGCCTTTGCCGCAGCCCAGGCGGCGTCGTTGTTGGTGCCGGCATCAACGCCGGCCACGCCATCGTCTACAAACCCGAATTCGGTGGAGTAGTGGACCGAGTCACTGACGGTGCTGATCCGGCCATTCAGATCATTGAAAGTGTCGCGAAGGTCTTGCTTCGTCGGCTGATACGGGTTGCCGACAGGGCCGTCAGCGAAAAGCGTGTTGAAGGGTACGACTGCCATGGATGGTTTTCCTTTTGGCGAACAGGCGGGCGAATGAGAATGATCGGGTGGGCTTTAGGTGACGACTTTCGGCCCTGTGGCGACGCTTGTGGTGCTCTCCACAGCGGATCCGTTCGCCGAGCGCAGCCAATAGTAATAGGTGCCTGCCGCGCGCCCGGTGTCCGTCCAGGCATCGGCCGATGAAGGCGCGCCGTATTCGGTGCGAACGAGGGTAGCGGTGCCCTCATTGTTCACGGTGTTGCGCCTGATGTTGGTAGCGACATAGTTGCCGGAATTCGGCGTGTTCCAGGTGAGCGCGACCTGGCCGACACCGCCCGTGGCGACAACGCTGGTGACCGCCCCGGGCGGCGTCGTATCGACCGTCGAGACCAGCGTCACGGTGCTAGTCCAGGTGCCGTAGCTATTGTCGGCACCGATATAGGCGGCCTGAATGCCGATCGAGTTGTTAGCCGGAACCGGATTTGTGTTGAGGACGATGAGGCCAGCCGACGGCGTCGCGCCAGGGAACTTCTGCTCCACCCAGGCGCCGGGAACGCCACCGCCGACATCCGTTATCCTGTAGTGAACAACCGGCGTGAGATCGATCCGGTTCGGATCGATCAGCGCGACGCGGATGTAAACGCTGCCGCCCCCGGAGACTGCAACCGCTGTGTCGATGATCGGGATCGGAATGCCATCCGATACCGGCTTGGGCGGCACAGGCGGCGCCGATCCCTCGTCGACGGCTGGGTCCCAGGCGTCAATATCGTCGGGCATCATCACGAAAGTCATCTGGAAGCCGCCGCGCGATACCGACAGGACGGACCGGCGGTTGTTGACCAGCTTGCCGTTGAGCGACGGCAACCGACGCGGCGTGTTCAGCCGAACCCACGGAGCGTAGATGGCATTGATACCCGTGAACCTGACGTCGAGCGTGCCGCGCTTCTTGGCACGCGCGCGGGCGAACTCGCGCTTGCCCAGCCGGCGGGCCTGGCGCCATTGCTGGCACCAGATGTAATTGCCATCCTGCGGCAACACGCGACCGGCCGCGACCTGCGCTGCGGTATCCTCGAAATAGTCGGTATCCGTCGTCGTGTAGTCGGTTGCCGGATAGGTGAATTTCGGGATGAACTGATTGACCTCTTCTTCCGGCAACACGTCATGCTGCACGGTGTGGCCGACAATGTCGGCATCGGTCAGCGTGGCGACATATTTTTCGCGAAACTTGCCGGCGACGACAAGCAAGGCGCCATCGCCGCGTTCGCACATCCAGCCGTCGCACGTCGCCAGGATGGCGTTGGTGCCGCTTTTCGGATCATGCTCGGTTGTGTCGAAGCCGCCGCATTCGTAGCGCTTTTCCGTGCCGCCGGAAGCCCTTGGCACATCCTCGTCGCAGACATCGGCTTCCTCCTGCCACATGTCGAGAACAGGCAGCAGCGCCTTGCGGAAATCACGCTTGGTGCCGAACGGATTGAAGCATTCGTGCCAGGCGAGGTGAAGGATCGGATTGCGGGAGAACGCCCAGGTTGATGGGTCTTCCGGACTTTGCGACGGGTTGCGGAAATCCCAGACTAGGGCCATCTCGGCAACAACGGATAGTGCCGGCTTGCCATAGGGGAAGGACTTCAGGAAATTATCAGCTCCGGGGCCGACACAGAGCATGCCGATGGAGGCCTGTCCGTCGCCACGATGATTGTTCGTCCAGATGCCTTGGCCGCTTAAGATGGTAACGAAATCGGCGATCGGCGTCTCAGGCACCAAGCCAAGGGCGGGGTAGACAAAGACAAGATCTCTGTCGTCGTCGACGTAGCGACCGCCGCCGGGCGATTGAACGTGACCGCCGATGACTTCAACCTTGTCATCGTTCAGATAGAAGCCGGTGTAGGCATTGATGCGATGACCGACGATGGCCTGCACCGAGAACATGCGGTTGTCGAGCGCTTCCCACAGCATCATCGCGCCGGCCAGCCTGGCCTCGCCAACACCCCAGAACCGATAGGGAATCGGTTGCGTGAGCGGCGCACGGCCGTCCTCCGGTTTCGGCGGCTTCGGCGTCAGGAGATATTGCACGCCGGCGACAATCGCCGTGGTGACGATCGCCGACGCGATCGCCGCGTAGGAGATAGTCGCACCGAAGAGCGAGAAACCGCCGCTGCCGAGAATGGCGGTGAAGATCGGCGTGAAGATTGGGTCGCGATGGACCGGCCAACGATATTCGCCACTCCAGCCATGGGCGACGATCTCCTGCGTCGTCGCCGTCTCAAAGGCGCCGATGCCGGGATTATAGGTGCTTTTGCGCGACGCTGTCGCCAGCGCCTGGCGTAGCGCATCGTCGAACGGGTTCACACTATGCGCCATGCCACGCCAGTCCAATCGAGATGCTTGACCATGACGCCGCGCGCCGACATGACGGCCCAGAGCGGGCCGAAGCGGATGGCCGGGATTTCCTTCACCATGGCGCTGGCGGCGTCGAAGCCGGTCATGGCCAGGACCATGCCGATATCGCCGTCATGCGGCGCCTGGACGCGATGGAAGCCCAGAGCGGAGAGTTTCGCGCCGACCAGCCGTTCGGCGCCGCCAGAAGCGCGCAGGATGGTGGCAGCGGCATCAGCGTCGAAATAGGTGCCGCGCAATTCGGCACCCGGATCCTTGCCGGTCGCGGCGACAACCCAGTCGGCCGCGAACAGCGTACAGTCGGTGTAGCCCCACTGCCAGCGGTGCGGCAGCCGGATGTATTCTTGCAGCGTCATCTAATGCCTCAGTAATTCGGCCAGGCCGGTGCGACGCCGCGCGCCAGGCGCGCCGTGCCGTCGCAGAACTTGTCGGTGGGATACATCGCCTTCTGGTGTGGCCCCGACCACAGCACCAGCGACGCCCGCGACCTGGTGTTGTTGCCCGATACCGTGGCCAGGGTGATCGTCGTCGTGGGGTTTTCAGAGCCGGACACTGCAGGGCTCGATTCCGTCGGATGCGATGCCGTTCCCGTCCATAGCGCGATGATCGGGCTCGTCGGCTGGTAGTAATCGTCAAGCGTGGTGATGCCGATCTTCAAATCCTTGCCGCGAACATCCGGCATGGTGTCGAGGACTTTGGCGGCGGTATCGGGATCGATGCCGGAGATGCCGAATTCGACACTGGAGCTTTGCCCGTTGACCAGCACCTCGAGCGTCGGGACGTTGAGCAGTCTACCGCCCCCGAGATAAACCGTGCCGTCCTCGTCGAGGCTGTCGAAGCCGGCCGGGATGTCGTTGACGCCGGCCCATATGTGCAGGCCGGGGTCCGTATCGAGCCGAAAGAAGATGCCGAGCATATGGCTCGACGCCATGCGGTCGAGAACGGATTGCGGCACATATTGGAGGCTGTAGGAGCCGACAAGATCCTGCCAGGCCATGGCTCAAAAACCCTCGACGAATTGCAATGTCGGAGACGACTGCCACCAGCCTTCAGCTTCCCATGCCAGCGAGAAATTGGCCGGGAATTTCATGACGCTGCGCGGCCGCGCGAATTCGACCCGGGTTCCCTGGATCACCGCCTCGCGCAACGGACGGTCAAGCGACAGCGTGTAGCGCTGGCCGGCACGCGCCACGCCGTCGATGGTCTCAAAGGCCGGGACTGGGTCAGTGTGATCCCAATTTCGGTAGGCGCGCCAACCCTTGTTTGGATGGTAGATCGAAAACCAGTCAGACCAGCGCAGTTTCCGGGCGGCGCCATAGATCCGAAGCGTGATCTTTCCGGCATTGAGCGCGGCGGCATCCATATTGGCGATCACCGTCGTCTGGCTGTACCCGGCGCCATCGGCAAACAACGCGCCATCGGAATGCGGAATGCCTGATATGACAGGCTGCGGAATACCTTTCGCATCGAGTGGGAAAGGCCCGATCCAGTCGGACATGATCGGCACGTTCATGAACCGGACAGAGCTATTCATGCGCGCGGCGATCCAGTTGATGTATTCGTGCTGCTCTCGATCTTTGACGACGCAGCCCTCATAGGAGCCGACCAGAACCCCGCCGCCGCTGGTCTCAATCGTGACAGATTCCCCGAGACCATTGCGGCCGCCTTCCAAACCACCACCCTTGGTGTCGAATGACATCTTCGTAGGCTTCAGGAAGTCGACGTCGAGCGTGGGGAGATCGGTGTAGCGCCCCATCGCTTAACCCTTCTGCGACGTGTAGCGCCGCTGCGTCTCGCCAAAGCCGCCGTTGATCTGGCCTTGGTGATACTCGCTGATCGCCTCTTGCGCGCCCTGCCTGGACAGCGTGCGAATGTGGTCGTCGCCGCTGGCGCCGGTAACGTGGACATGAAGGTCTATCTTCGGCGTCACAGGCGGCGCACCGTTGTTGTTTTGGGCCGCCATTTGCATCGACCGCGGATTGTTGCGGATGACGTCGCCGGCGCGCAGTTTGCGCAGTTCCGGGCCGCGCTCGCCGACCCAAGCCCAGCCAGACGGGGCGCTTTCCGTACCGTCGGCGAAGCCGAACAGTTTGGGAAGGAAGCCGAGGATCGCACCAAGGAAACCGCCGCCTGACGAACCGCCAGCGGATGTGCCGCCCCCGGAATACCCAAGGATGTCCGAGAGCGTGGTGTTCGCCTGGAAATTCCCCGGCTTCAGCCCATCCAAGATCGATGCAAGCCCGCCCTGCCCCCCAATGCTGCCCGCTAGGCTCTGCACTGTGTTTGTTACCGTCTGGTCGAGACCGCCAAGGCTGTCGGAAGCCTTGGCAACGGCAGTGTTGAACTTGTCGACGTAGACAGAGCCGGAAGTGCCAAGCACGTCCTTGGCCTTGGCGCCGGTCGATAGCGGGCCGCCGGTGAACCAAGCCGACGCCGCGTCCTGTGGGTTGCCGTATTTGATCAGATACTTCCCGAACTGCTTTTCGAAAATCGCATCCTGGGCGGCCGGGTCGGCCAGGAACTGACTTGGCGACAAAGTCTTGCCTAACGCATCCTGGGACCATGACGGCAGGTTGCTCTTCATCACCTGGTAGGCGCCGAGTGCCTGGTTGCCGTTCTTCAGAACCGGGCCGAGCGCCGAATAGCCGCCACTGCCGGCGCTCTCAATCGATCGGATGGCGGCCGCGTAAGCGGCCATATTGCCGCCGACTGCCGCAAGCGGTGCGCGCGTCACCGCGCCAGGCGCATAGTTGTCGTTCGAAGCGGCACCGAAGATCATGTCAGAGAAGCCGCCAGCAGTCCCAAGCGCGGCCGCGCCGCCCACACCCGGCCGCTGTCCGGTGAACGCTGATGCCAACCAGGTCGCCATGGTGTCGAAGATCTTGCCCAACTGATCGTCCATCGACTTGGTCAGTGCGTTCAGGATCGACGCGCCGAGCGCCTTGCCGACGTCTCCACCATTGCGCAGCAGTTCCGACTTGAAGTCGGTCAGGAAGCCGACTGCCAGCCCCTTCGCGTCAGCGAATTTGGCCACGTCGCGCATTTGCTGCGCTTCCGGCGAGTCCATGCCGATGCCGGTGTTGCGAAGGCGGGAGGCGATCTGCTGCTCGCCGGCAGACAGGAATTGCTGCGAGCGCTCGAACGCCAGATCATTTCCCAATTGAGCACGCGCGATCTGGTCGGCCATCTTGCCATAGGCATCGGCCTTCTGTTTGATCAGCTCGAGTTCCTGTTGATCGACGGGGACATTGTTGCGCGCCGCTTCCTCACGAAGCTGCTGCGTCAACTGGAACTGCATCCGCATCGCTTCAGCGGCGCCGGTCGTTTTGCCGATCAGGTCAAGGTCGAGTTGCTGCGAGGCAAGCGTCTGGTCGAGCGACCGCTTGCGTTCCTTTTGCGCCTCGTCCAATGCATGCTGCGCAGCAAGCGCGGCTTGCTGGCCGGCTATGTCGATACGCCGGGCACGCTCCGCCGGGTTCTCGTTGTCGTTGTACTGGGCGCTGGCCTGAGCTCGAGCAGCGGCTGCCAGTTCGGCTGGCGAACGGGCATAGAGCCCCTGACGCTGAGCATCGAATGCCTGTTGTGCGCGATCAGCCGACACAGAGCCGGCCGCCCGGTATCGCTCATAGGCACCCATGTCTTCAGTGCTGAGAGAGCCACGACGCAAGGGCAAGCCGCCGGGTCCCACGCTCCTGGCAAGCGCCTCTTGGGCGATCTCCAACTGCTTCAACGCGCGTGCGGCGGCATCCGCGTCCTTGGTCAGATCGATCAGCTTGCCGGCCGATTCCGTCAACGCGGCATTGTTCGGATCAAGCGCCCATTTGTCCTCGACCATCTTGCGGAACCCGATGATGTCGGGCGTGCCCTCGCGGGCCGTCTTCCGCAGATAGTCAATCGCATCGGAGAAGGGCTTGAACTCCCCAGCAGTGCTGAAAAAGCCCCCAGCGCTCTTGCCAGGATTGACGAACCGGCCGAGATCCGACATCGCGCTTTGGGTCTGGTTCGCGATCTGAATTTTCAGCCCGGCCTGCGTCGAAGACGACAGCAGCTGCAAGCCGTTCAGGTTCGAGACGGAAAACGCGCTCTTTGCCTTGTCGGCAATCGACCCATAGATGTCGCCGATCCCGCGCAGAACCGAGGCGTGGTCCTTCAACAGTTCGTCGAGGCCCTTTACCTCCTTGCGCGTCGAGATGATGTAGGTGGCAAGGCCAGCAACAGCCGCTACGCCAGCACCAGCGGCAAGACCAGCCGGCGTCACCATGAATGCGAGGAGCGCCTGCCCAGCCGATTTGGCCGTAGCGCCGATGGCCGACAGCGATCCGCGAAGGCCGCGCGGACCGCTTTCCAACGCGTCGTAGACTTGGCCAATCTGGGAGGCAAAGATCTGCACCGGGGACGCACCCAAGGCGAACATCGTGATGACGTCGTTGCCTTGGCGCGACAGATTGAGCATCTGGTTCGAAGTCAGCCGCGCTGCATTGGCGTTGTCATTGAGGGCTTTGGTCGACTTGTCCGCCGCCGGCGCCACCTTACCGATGCCGGACACAACCTGCGTCGAGCCGGTGCCGATAGTCGCCAGCGTCGTGTTGGTCTTTTCCGCAGTGGCGACGAGCTTGACCAGCGAGGCATTGCTGCCCTCGGCGATGCTGGCAAGCTTGATGAGCGTGGCGTTTGCCTGCTCGACGCCGGCGGCGATCTTGGTGAGCGCCGCGTTGGACGCCGACGAGGTCGACGACAGACGCTTCTGCGCAGCCTCGGCCTTGGCCGAAGCCGCCGACATGTTGTCGAGGTTCGTCTTCGCCGCGACGGCCTGAGACGAATCTACGGCGAGGCCGAGAGAAGCAACAGTCACTTCGCCACCTCATTCCACCGCAAACATCGCATCGAAGTAATCCTCGCTGATGGGCTGAGCGGTGATCTCGATCGGCGGCTTGTCGGGCTCGCCAAATACGGCGCGCAGGATGGAACTGATCATGTCCCCTCGCCCATCAAGGCCGACCAGGATTGCGTTCACGTCGGCCCTAAGCGTCTGCTCTTCAGTCCAGCCGAGCCAGCCCAAAGCTTTCTCGGCGAGGTCGTCATAGAACTCTGCGAGGCTTATTCTTTCTTCAGAGGGTCCGCCGCTTCCTCTCCTCCCGACATCGGTCGGCCGCCATTGGCAATGATCGTGAGGTAGGTCGAAACAGGCCCAATGAGATCGGTCAGACCGGTGCGCCACACCTTTTCAGGGATGGCCTTCGCTTCCTGGCCGGTCGCGCCAAGGCCGAGCGTGACGACAGAAACGATCACATCGAAATCGTAGTTGCCGACGGATCGGACTGCGCTGGATATGCCGCCGCTCTGACGTGAAATGGCCTGGGCAGCCATCAGTGACGGGCGCAGCACAACGGTTTCGCCGTCGAGCTCAATATCGACGTTCCCGGCGCCCAATGCTGGCTTGCTCATGTCTTTTTCTCCTGCTCGGCCTTAGGTGCCTTGATCGGCGTACCCGTGGCTTCGAAAGGCGACGGCATGGCCTTCGCTTCCGCGTGGGTCAGCTCCAGTTCGACGTGATTGCCGGGGGCGAGAAGATAATCCTCGCCCTTGTGCGACAGCTTGTGGGCGTCGGCCCCGCGATTGAACACTTTCATCTCAGCCTCCTATCAGCCCAGCGCGGCGGCTCGGGCATAGTTCGTGTTGGGCAGCACCGTGCAGTTCAGCATCTGGGCGTTGTTGGCGCCGCCCATGCCTTCCTCCGCCGCCAACACTTGGCCCATGAACAGGCGTTGCGGACCTGACGGAATGGTAGTGGCGGTGTGGGTTCCAGATTGGGTTCCAGTCGTGGCGATCACGGGGCCGCCCTTCGTGGCGGAAAGGGTGAAGGTGTCGGCGTCGAGAACCGTCTTCACGTAGTAGCTCGTGCCGGCGGTCAGACCGGTAGGCAGCGCGCCAGTGGTGGAGAACTTGACTGCGGTGTTGGCCGCAAGGTTGTGGCCGGTCCACGTCACGACGCCCGGCGACGCGATGGTGATGATCGCGGTGGCGGACTTCGGGATTGGAGCGCCGTTGAGCTCGACCTTGAATGGATAGTTGAAGTCCGTAGCTTCGGCCGCGATCATGGCAAGCTGGCCGGGGTCGCTCGTGTTCAACGCGAAATTGTCGGAGCGCTGCGGGGCCTGGCGCGACCCCTTCCAATTGTAGGTGCGGCGACGGTTCAGCAAATTGACCGTGTTGCCTTGGGCGGAATCGCCGGAATTGCCCATGGTCTCGTACTGGCCGACCTCGATCCACGTCACCGCCGAGAAATCGGCCTCGGTCACGTCGGTATCGGGGACGTCGACGGGAGCCGAACCGATATAGAAGCGGCTGCCCGCAACAGGGGACACTTTGATAGGCATTGCTGCCTCCTTTCAGGGTTTTAGGGAGTGGCCTTGCCGAAGGGCGAAGCGGCTATGCGAAGCACTCGTATTCGACGCTCGTCGGCACCAGCCAATGCGTGTCGTCCGCGATGGCTTGGGCGACGTCAGGCGCCTTGGTGACGCGAACGGCGACGGTGCCGTAGATCATCCGGAGATCGGTCGGGAACCATGCTACGACCTGCCCGGCAATCTCAGCCGCGACGGACGCGTCCTGGTTTTTCTTGCTGAACACGTCGACCTGCAGAAGCCCGATGCGCTGGTGGGGCTCGGTTGTGCCGATGAAAAGCCGGCGATTGACGTTGGGGACGTGAGTGACACGGAGATAGCCCTTATTCGGCTTGATGAAATCCTCGTTCGGCCATGCGATGGGCAGGGCCGGCGATAGGGTCAACGCGGCGACCCTCGCCTTCAAGGCTAGCCAGATCTGGGTCTCAATGGATGGCATTTCAGAGCCCCAGTCGCGTCTTCACTTCGGCCGCCTTGGCCTCGACGATCATGACCCAGCGCTGCGCTACCATCGTCACCCAAGGCCGCGGCGTCGTGCCGTTGGCGCCATAGTGGACGTAGGCCGCATAATTCGCCGTGTAGCCGAGGAAGAGCGTGTCGCCGAGATCGGCGCCATTTATCACCAGGATGACGTCGCCAAGGTCGGGCGGCACCGCTACGCCTGGGTTATCCCGCGATAGCGTTGGCATGGCCGAGGTTGACGCCATCAACGAGGCGCGGAGGAAGCCGGTTCGCTTGTATCCCGGTGCCTGCGGCTTGGCGTAGACCTCATCGGCCAGCAGCTGGTCGAGTTGGGAAACAAGCTCTTGTGCCGATTCCTTAAACACAATCTCGAGGGCGATCGGCACCGTCAGGCACCAGTCGCCGACCGTCGCGGCAAAGGATGCCATTACCGCACCAACTGAGCGACGAAATCGATCTTGTATTCAGCAAAGCACTTGCACCCGAGCGTGTGCCTGATCGGAACGCCAGGCGCATGAGGGTAAGGAATTGCAGTACCGTCGGGTGCGGTGAACGACAGATCGAACGGCACGACCTGCCCTTGCATGGCGATGTGCTGCATCCTGCCGTGCTCCTGCGGCGTGTGCTTCCAGCACTTCGTGACGTGCTGGGCCAGAAGGTTGCCCTTCTCGATCTGCTGGCGGAAGGCGATGTCTTTCGACGCGCCGAGGGCTGCGAAAGTCTCGTGCAGGCCGATCGTGTCGGCCCTCAGTTTCAAAAGGTTGTCCGCATACCGCCCGGTGATCCTGTCGACCAACGCGGTAGGGATTGGTTTACCATCTCGGATCGCGGCTGTGATCGTGCGATCGAAACGTTTGTCGCGACGCTGCCGGTTCAGATAGGCCTTCAACTGGTCGGGCTCACCAGTAAGCAGCTCTTGGCGGGCTCGGGCAATGTATTCGCTTTGCGCTGTGGTGAGCCCGATCAACCCGCCTTCACGCCTACCAGTGACGGCGCTGATCTTGCCGACAACAGCCGTCGCCGTCTTGGTCGGATTGTCCCCGCGTGCCAGTCCTGTCTCCAAGGCAGCCCTGATCGCGGTCTGTTGGTCCTGGACGATGCCGCCGATCAGCTGGCTGGAATGCGTCTGCAGCCACTGCTCGGCCGCCAGATTGCGTGCATCCCAGCGAACCACGATGCGATGGCCCGATGGATCGCGCAGCGTCGCCAAGGCATCGACGGTAGCGACACCGCCACCGTTGAACGCCGCCCTGATCGCCTCATCCAGCGGTCTGAAGGCGGCCGGGTCGAGGTTCATGGCGGAGATCGCGCCGTTGATGTCGCCACGCTCCAGGCGCTCGACAATGCGGCGAAGCACTATGTTCGACGTAATGTCGTCGATCGCCTCGATGAAGGCGGCGCGGACGGCCGGCTCGAACTGGCCGACCAGGATTTCGAAGCGTTGACGAGGCGTGAGCCGGACGAGCATCGATCAACCCGCGACGAAAGCGATATACGCGACCACAGTCCCGGCCGGCGGGATCGGCCGCAGGTCCTTCATGGCCAGTTCGACTCCGTCGACGATGAGCGTGTCGGTCATGGCCGGGACGATGGCGGGCACGGCGAACGTGACCTGGTTGTCCGTGGCGACGATGAGGGTGCCATCCACGTATTTCTGAGACACACGGCGCACCGCGGCGTTAAGCGGCCAAGTCTCCACTGTCGGCTCGATCGGCACCCATGGTTGATCGGGATCGACCACACCAGGGGTTTCGCGCTTCAACTGGACGCCGCCTTGGTTGAATTCGGTCAGCAGTTCCGTGGCGACCCCGGCCATCTCGTCGTAAAAGCCCACGTCACACCACCATGATGGCCGGCAGGCCATAGACAGGCCCGATCAACGGGGCGAGCAAGCCCTCGATGATGGTCGAGACGGGCGCATTCGGAGCGAAGATGTTGCCGGTATCTCCCGGCTCGAAGAACTCGCGCTCGATGACGTCGACCTTTTGGCGCTTCACGCGCTGGGCTGGATCGAATGAGATCGACAGCGATCCCGGCTTCTTCAATTCGATATAGGCGGCCTCATAGCTGGCCTCCTCAACCCTCGTGGGTATCAGGTCAGATGCAAGGGCCGAACCATAAGCCGTCGCGCCGGTACGGGGCCATTCCCGCTCTTGCACGATGCCGCCGGTGGGCTGACCCGTAAACCTGAGACCATAAGTCCCATCGATGTAGGCGCTGCCCCGCTGCCTCAAAGCAGCAAACGGGGCATCCGCCGCATAGGTATAGCCGGCTGCGTCCCAATACGCCTTGAGGGCGCTATCCGATCCGTAGCCGGCCATGGTCGTTACTCCGGCTTCGTTGCCAGATCTTCGAGAGCCGCGACGATCTCGGCCTTCTTCTCAGGCGTCTTGTCTCCGAGCAGCTTGGAAGCCGCCGACTTGAACGCCATGAAGTTGCCGTCGGCCAGAGCGAGGACTTCGGCCGCCGTCTTTGCATCGCCAGGCTCGTGGGGCCTGTCGGCCTTACCCCCTCCCTCGAAGCCGAACCAGCCGGTCGCCTTGGCAACCTTCAGTTCCGCGTCCGACAGTTCGACCTCGGCGGATTGACCCGGCTCGACGAGAACCGGTCCAACCTTGGTGTTCAGGCCGCGCGGGCCTGCCTGGTTGTTGGTGACTTTCATGGTCGCCTCCTTAGATGCCGTCGAGGTAGCGGACGGCCTTCGGCCGACGAATATCGACGCCACCCAGGCGGAAGATGCCGGGCACGTCGAACTTGATCGGGCCTGTCTGCCACGCCGGCAGGAACCGGAACGGCATCGGCATGTGCATTTTCAGCACTTCCGGGCTACGCCGATAGGCGACCATGCGCTTGGTACCGCCGGCGCCGGCCGTATCGAGGTAGCCGAACACCCCGCGGATCGTGAGCGGCTGACCCGTGGTGCGGGTGTAGATGTTGTTGCGCTCGATCCATTCCAGGATGGTGGTCTGGTTGACCGCATCGATGCGGCGCGTAGACAGGTCGAGCAGCACCGAATACGGCAGAAAGCAGAGTATCCGCGATCTCCGCGCCCAGCGTCCCGGTGAAGATGCCGGTCAGCTGGCCGTTGATGTCGCGCAGGATCTGATCCGGCGTCTTCGACACGAATGTCGTCGCCGAACCGGTACCGTCGGCCGGAGCCGTGGTTGCGGTCGGGGTCGATGCATTGACGAGACCCGAGAAGCCCTTGCCGGCATCGCCGATGAAGGCGACCTGGTCGATCTTCTCCTCGGCGACGCGACGGGCCGAACTCGCTTTGTCGTTGCTGAGGTTCATCCCGAGCAGCTGGGCGGTGCCGAGCTCCTCGAGATTGTAACCGTAGCCGATCGCCGCCATGGAAACGGTGGTCTCGAACTTCTCGCGGGTCAGCTCGACCTTGGGCACGTCGTGCGCATTGCCGTTGAACCACTGCGCCTGGCCGACCGAATCCATCGAGAAATAGGTGACGGACTGGATCCACTCGGGCGCCGAAGTGTCGACCGGGATCAGGGACGGATACTGGATGTCCTGATACCGGATCGCGTAAACCGTCGGCTCGATGAGCGAGGCCTGACGGATAAGGAAGCTCATCGCGACTTGCTGAGCGTCCTGCATGATGTGTGCGTTCATTGTGGCCGCTCCTGTTAGCCGAGGCGCAGCGCAGCGAGGCCGGCACCGGCGGTGCTGGTATCCCACTGAGCGTTGGCGATGAGGGTGTTGCCCGACGCGGAGTTCGTGAGAACGCCGGTTGCCGGGACGTAGTAGACGGGATCGCCGACGGCGACCGCGACCGAAGCCTGGACGACGATTACGCCCTTCTTCATGACTGCCGCCGTGGCGTACTGTTCGTACTTGCCGGTCGGCTGAGTTTCGTCGAGCACGGCGATACCGCAGAACTTGACGGTGGCTTCGCTGTCCACGACCTGATTGTCGGCCGTGCCCTGAACAGCGACCTTGCCGAAGCCGATCCCTTCCGCGTCCTCGCAAAGGCGCGAGACGATGACGGACGGCTCCATGTCGAGGACCATGCCCTCGATCCAACGCGCATGCTGTGCGCTATAGTTGGTCTGGATTGCCGGCATGACTAGGCCTCCTTCTTGTTCTGCCAAGCCGACGCGAGATGATCGGTCATGGCCTGGTGCGCGGTGGTGACGTTGCCGGCCGCGTCATTGCTCTGCAGGCCGGATTGAACGACCTGACGAAACGGATCGGCGCCGCCAATCTTCTTCGCTGCATCCTCGACCAGAATGTCGAAGCGCGCGTCGATATAGGCGTCGGCCTTGTCCTTCACTGCGGCATCACCGAGCGCGGCGGTGACGGCGGCCTTGCGGATGGCACCGTCGCTGAGACCATCGGTCTTGACGTCCTTGGCGATCGCCTTGGCCTTGGTGATCAGATCGGCGCGGGCCGCGACACGCTTGTCGAGGTCGGCATCCGAAAGCACCTTGGCGTTGGCGGCGTCGCGCTCGGCATGAGCTTTCGCGAGGTCGGCATCCTTGGCCGCGAGTGCGGCCTGATGCTTCGTCTCGGCATCGACCAGCTTTGCGGCCGAGGATTCGAGATCCTTGAGCAGCTTGGAAATGGCCTGGGCGCCCTGATCGGTGGTGGTCACCGACAGTCCGTCCACGACCACAGTGCGAAGTGCATCACTCATGGTGATGGTCTCCTTGTCAGTGGTTGAAATCGGGGCGGCGCCCCACGGTCCCCCATCGTCACCGATGCGAGCTTTTGAACCGGCCCGGGCTCGATCGACGAGCGCCAGGTGGTTGATCTTGATGCCGCGCTGCTGCGCGTCGTAGGCCTCGCCATCGGCCGTAACGCCGGGCGTGAAATCCAGATCGCAGGTGTAGCCGGCGGAAAGCTCGCGCTTGCCATCGACCACCGACTTGATGGCGGCCGCGTCCTTCAGGATCAGCGGGAGCATCACCCACTGGCCGTCCTGCTTGGCGGCGGTGCTGACTTCACCAACCGAGAGAGCTTTCCAGTTCTCGGCGGACACCTCTTCGTCGGGATGGTCGACCGTTATTGGGGCATGGGAGAAGGATTGCAGGCTGTCGGTCGAAAACACCTGATCGGCGGCCCGATAGACCCGAACGACTTCCTGATCCGGCTTGCCTACTTCGTGCCCGGCGTAAAGCTGGACGCCAGTCCTGACTGCCCTCGCCGTTGCGACAAGGTAGCCGTCGGCGGTCTGTCGCGTTCCCGCGACAGATACTTTGTCGGTGAATTGCATGTTATTGGACAATCTCAGTTTGGGATGGGGGTCAAAACCGTGATACCGAGATGGAGCTTTCTTCGAGCGTTTGGTAATTCTGGCATCGTACGGCTAACGATCGTCATGCCCTTGTTCGGCTACATGATCCTGCTGAATGACAATATCTCTCAATGGCTTAGTATGAACGCCCCTTGGCTCGGGCCCGACATATCGTGGTCATTCGGATGGCGAATTGCACTCGTGTATTATGGAACAATGGCTCTGGGGCTAGGTTCCTTAATTTATGCGTGCCGCTGCCCTCCGGAGGTAAAAAGATACGACACTGCGGTCGAGTATGCTCTACAAGAGCGAGAATTCTTTTGGGTTAGAGACCATCACTACCCATATTTACAAAGAATTAAGGCTTTAGCGAGCACACTTTCTGTCAGACAAAAGAATAGACAAGAACTGAGAGACATAGAAACCATACTTGGGAAAGCTGGCCGCGCGACAACCGAAGCTTTAGCCCGTGATGAGCTGATATCCTTGATGAACCTTCGCTGGAACATCCTAGATACAAGCCGTATCTGTAGCCTGTTCGTGGTAGGTTTTCTTTTTTTTGTTGGAACGCTTTTGGTGAGTGTTCCTTCGATAGATACTCTATGGAGGGTCAGCGAGGCGACTTATCGCAGGGTGTTCGACCTCGATGCCGCAGCCGCAATGTCTTGCTCGCTCGGCTCTTGCTCCGCCAGCGTGCCGAATTCCTCGATAGCGGCTTCAAGCCCAGGCAGCGAGCCGTCCTCAACGAATGCGTTGACCAATGCCTCACTGAGCGCATCAATCGGGATCAGTGGCGATTGACCGTTGCCTCCGGCAAGCGTTCGGCCAGCGTCGGCCTTGGTCTTGAAGACGTCGGCCTTTTCCTTTTCCGACATGCCCCAGAGCGGCGCCCACTCATAATAGACGTCGGAAGGTCGAGAGCCGAGAGCGGAGCGGATCAGCGCCTCATCCAAGCGATGCATGGCCGGCGTCATCTCGACTTCCTGCATGGCGCTGAGGCGGTCGTAATAGTTGCGAAGATCGGATTCGCCCGTCGCGTTCATGCCAGCTGGGGCTTGGCCAAGAAGGCGCGTTGCCGGGATATCGGCGGCGCCGGAGACGATCTGCAGGAACCGATCAAGGACATCGGGCAGCGTAGCGAAGGATGCCGCCTTCTGCTCGTATTCCTCTTCCTTATCGAGGAGCAGCGTGCCGTTGATGCCCTTGGCAGTGTTGGCCAAGGTGTACCTTTCTAGGATCTTCGCCTTGTAGTCCTCGCTGGCGAGGCTTGCCATGAAGTTCGGCACCTTGATGATGTCGACCTTCGCTTCGAAGACGAGGGACGCGATATTCGCCGCGGTTCCGTCGGCCTGCTTGATCGCATCCATCACCGACTGGAGCACGCTATCGCCCCAAGCCATGTCGCCCGAGACCAGATCGATATCCGGTTGGGTGTTGCCCTGAAAGTTGACTAGGCGCGATGGGTGAATTTGCACCTGTGCCGTCGTGCCGGCCGTCAGCGTGTAGAATTTCGGCTGTCCGTAGAATTCAGATGCCGGGTCGCGGTCGATCTCGCCGGCGGTCAGCTGGCGCCGCGACAGAACGGTGAGGTATTTTACCCCGCCCTTACCGATACGCTCAATCTCAAGTGGCGCTGCCAAATCCGCGTCACCGGTGCCGATATGAATGGCAGCCCCGCCCCATAGCCTTGCCTTGACCTTGGCCTCGAAAACTACGCTCAATCTCAAGTGGCGCTGCCAAATCCGCGTCACCGGTGCCGATATGAATGGCAGCCCCGCCCCATAGCCTTGCCTTGACCTTGGCCTCGAAAACTTTGCCGCGAACGTTGAGCCGCTTCTCCTCCGCCTCGATCGGCTCGATGCTGTCTCCCTCGGCCTGCCAGTCGCGCCAGGCACGAACGGCGTCAAAGGCCGGAATGTCGACGATCTTCCTAGGCAACCATGCCGTGCGATAGGCCGCCAGCAGTTCGGCGTCCGAAAGAGACGTGAAGGCGTAAAAGCTCGACGCCGCCTTGTCCCGGCCCGTTCCCATGCGGGATACGAGGTTGGTCAAACTGTCGCGAACCAGCGCAATGACATTCGCCATTCCAACCTCGATCCCCGGAACGATTTTCTTGGCCTGACGTTGGCACGGCAAAGGAGAGCCCCATGCCGAATGATCAAGAATTTGCCGACGAGTTCTGGGACTCGATCAGGTCTGACATGACCGCGATGATTGGGACACGTAAGTTGCACCCGAAGCCCATGACAGCTCAATTTGATGGCGATCGTCGAACGATCTACTTCTTTACGGCGTCAGACACCGAGTTGGCATCGGGCGCTGCCGCCCCGACCGACGCAACTTTGGTATATGCATCGAAAGGCCATGATCTGTTCGCGACAGTGCAAGGGACACTGCAGGTCGACAACGACCGCGCGCTTATCGATCGGCTTTGGAACCGTTTCGTGGCCGCTTGGTTCGAAGGCGGCAAGGATGATCCAAAGCTCTGCCTCCTGCGATTTGATCCTGGCCAAGCTGAAATCTGGAAAGACGCCTCGAGCATCGTGGCCGGCGCCAAGATGTTTCTTGGGCTGGGCGATCCGAAAGAAGACTACAAGGACAGCGTAGCGACGGTTAGCCTGAACTAGATATTCGCCAAGGTGTAGGTGCTGGCATCGATCAGGGCGTTGAATGCCCTGCTTGTGCTGTCAGCATCGTCATCGTGCGCGGCTTCGGGAAACCCTTCGAGCGCGGAGAACCACGCCTCGTTCCACGGCGCGCGAAGGACCATCACATTGCCGGCTTCAGCCTGCGCAGAGAACGGGCTGAAGCGCGTAACCTTGTCGCCGGATTCTGGCGTTGCCCTGGCATCGAACCCGATGAGCAGTTTCACCAGGTTCGTCACCTGCGACTTGCCCGCCTGGCCAGGATCTTGCGGAAGCGAGATTTTCGCGTTCCTGCCGTCGGCCTCGGCCGTGTTCTTGATCAGGCGCTCAACGCCGGCGGGTGAGAGGAAGTCCTTGACGTGGTGTCCGACGATGTAACGCCCGTCGGGTAGCTTTCCGATCTTCGTCCCTGCCGTGCCGTCAGGATCGTTGCCTTCAACCTTGGGCGTCGAAGCCAAATCCCAGCCGCGCATCCATGTGACGCCGGCGGGCACCGCGTCTACGACTTCGCACCAGCCACGCTGGAACAGCAGGCCAGCAGCCGGGCGGATTTTCCAGTTGCCGCCGAGAAGGCGCTCCCGCTCTACCGTCGGCTGCGCCATCAGGTTGGCGAGATAGCCGGGGTCCGCCGCCATAAGCAGAGCATTGTCGCTCAGCTTGGCCGGGATGAACGTCACCGACTTCGGCGGGATCGGCTGGCCGTCGATCGGATTGACATGGTGAGCAAGCTCCTCTCGGCTGCTCGCCCAGATGATCGTATCGCCGATCCGGATGAACCAGCGTATGACGCCGGCGCGCTCCGGGATCGCAAATCCGGTCTCCTGATTAATCCACCAGGAAATAAACTCGGCAACCCAGCTATCAGCATCAGGGTTGCAGGTCGCTCGTACGTAGGGCCGCACGCCGCACATGGAGCGATTGCGGCTGAGCATGTACCAGAACTGCTTGGCCGAGAAATGCGTGAGCTCATCGAAACAGATGAGCGGGATCTGCGCGCCTTGCCAGTTGTAGATCGTCTTTTCGTGCTCAAGATGCGCGAACGAGACGGTGGCGCCGGCCGGGAACGTCCAGCTTAGATCGGGCGCCGATCGCGGCTGCGCGTTCAAGCCCGGATAGAGCTTTTCGCTTTCATCCCAGAGGCCGCCTTCGTTCCTGACCTGGGTGAGGTTGCGCCGGAAGAAGACCGCGCCGAAACCAGGATTGGCGACATGCCGAAGCGGCTCCATGAGGAGCGCCCATGTCTTTCCGCCGCCAGCTGCGCCACCGTAGATCGCGATATCCGCCGAGCTGGCCAGGAAGGTTGTCTGTGGCCCGGCCTGTGGACGAACGATAGTTGGGCCGCCCTGCCCTTGCTCAACTCCTGCCATTGTCGGGCAACTGGAAGATGGTGACCAGTACAGCGGGTGCCGGCAAATCCCTTCCATCCTTCCCGGTGTGCTGAACAGCTTGTGGCGGTTTCCCATACGCTCGATCGAGAATGGCATTTGCCGCCGACACTCTGGCTGCCTCGCTTTCACCTTCGCTTGCAATATCGGCCAGAGTCTTGAGCGCCGCCTCGGCATGGACTTTCGCCATGTCGGCAATGGCTCGCTTGGCTTGGGATACCTTCCCCTTCTTGCGCCCAGCACCGGGCCGCTTGCCGCCGCGCTGGTCCATTTTGATTTCCTTGATTGTTTTTCAAAGTAGGCAGTCGGCTTCCCCTAGTGAAGGGCTTGCCTAGTTCAATGCTGGTTGAGAACCTTGCTCTGCCGTCTTCTTGCCGAACGCCATCCAAACTGTTCTACTTCAATTTCAGATCGGGGGACGCAATGCCGATAATGCCGCAATCGGTGCAGTCGTTGCTACTTGAGATGGCTTTCCAGGAAACGGTACTGAGTACGTGCACTGGATTTCTCACAAATTATGACGGCGGCACCGCACTGATAACCAATCGTCACAATTTAACAGGCCGACATCAGCAGACTGACCAGCCTCTATCCGCCCATGGCGGAGTTCCAGATCGCATCTCTATCTGGCAAAATTCGCAAAACGGCCTCGGACATTGGCACAAAGAGACGCATGAAATCTATCGACCTAACGGCGATCCTGCATGGAAGGAGCATCCTCAGCTAGGTGCCCAGGCGGATATTGTAGCGCTTCCACTAACCCTTAATCCTCTGTCGAGGATATACCAATACAGCACAGCGGCACCCGAAGTAGATATATTGGTTACCCCCGGGGACACGTTAAGCGTCGTCGGCTTCCCCTTCGGCCTAACGGGCGGCGGGCGATTTGCAATTTGGGCTACCGGCTTTTTGGCCACTGAGCCCGATGTCGACTTCGACAATCAGCCAGTTTTCTTGATTGACTGCAGAACTCGTCCCGGACAGTCGGGCTCTCCGGTCGTTGCGAGCAGGAGCGGAGGTATGGTTTCCCTTGCGAACGGAAATTCCGCGGTATTTGGCGGCCCCGTGTCAACATTCCTTGGCATCTACAGCGGCCGCATTAACGATCAGTCAGACCTCGGCATTGTCTGGAAGCGAAAAGCTATTGCTGAGCTGATTGCCTCACTTTAGCAAGGCCCGCGCTGCTTGTTGGTGAGCACCATCGGTGACGGGTCTTTACGGGGGAGCGAAATCTTATGGACTGGTGGGTGCCGCTACTGTCGGCCGCATTAGGCGGTGTGCTGTCAACCGCCGGCTCAGGAGCTATGGCGGAAAATGGGTGATGACGGTTTGAGAAGGGCGGCGTATCGAGGCGGGTGATTGAAGCCTGCCAGAACCTCTCAAGGAGAGCGATACGCCATGAACGAGACTATCAACATTGTTCGCCTTCGTCAGCCCGACGAGATCGATGATCCCCTGACGGATGTGCTCCGCACCGGCGCGCGCAAATTGCTGGCGCAGGCGATCGAGATGGAGGCCGAAGCGTTTCTTGCCGAGATGCGGGATCTGAAGCTGCCGGACGGACGTGAGCGGCTGGTCCGGCACGGTCGCGGCCCGGAGCGGAGCATCCAGACGGGGATCGGGCCGGTGCCCGTCAGCCGGGTGAAGGTCCGGGACCGCGGCGCGACCGGCGAAGCGGACCGGGTCCGGTTTTCCTCATCGATCCTACCCAAATGGGCGCGTCGGACGCGAAGTCTGGACGCGCTGCTTCCCGTTCTTTACCTGCGCGGCGTTTCGACGGGCGACTTTCAGGAAGCTCTGGCAGCCCTGCTCGGCAAGGAGGCAGCGAACCTCTCACCCTCGGTGATCACGCGGCTGACGGCAGAGTGGACCACCGAATACGAGCGTTGGCAAAAGCGCGATCTTTCGGCGCGCCATTATGTCTATGTGTGGGCGGACGGGGTCTATCTCCAGGCGCGCATGGAAGACCATGCCGAATGCATGCTGGTGCTGATCGGCGCCACGCCTGAGGGCAAAAAAGAACTCGTCGGCTTCCAGACAGGGATTCGTGAGAGTGCGCAGAGCTGGCGCGAGCTGCTGGTCGACGTGAAGCGTCGTGGCCTGCAAATCGCGCCCGATCTTGCCGTCGGCGACGGCGCGCTTGGCTTCTGGAGCGCGCTCGATGAGGTCCTTCCCGGCACCAAGCACCAGCGGTGCTGGGTGCACAAGACAGCCAACGTGCTCAACAAGGTGCCGAACTCAATGCAGGCCGGCATGAAGACAGATCTGCGCGAAATCTTTTCCGCCCCGAACCGAGCCTCAGCCGAGACGGCGATTGCCGTCTTTGTCGAGAAATATGATGCGAAATACGGCAAGGCGGTCGACTGCCTGACCAAAGATCAGAATGCCTTGCTGGCGTTCTACGATTTCCCCGCCGAACATTGGGATCATCTGCGGACATCGAATCCCATCGAGAGCGTTTTTGCCACCGTTCGCCATCGCACGGTGCGCACGAAAGGCTCCCTATCATCGAAGACCGCAAGGCTGATGGTCTTCAAACTGGTCATGGCCGCCGCCAGGACATGGCGACGATTGAAAGGACAAAATCAGTTGCCGAAACTCATCGCAGGTGCCAGATTCCAAGATGGAATCGAGGTCATCGAATTGAAGCCGCAGAGCGCCGCTTGATCAGCCTCGTCACCCAAATTCCAGCATAGCTCCCGGCTCAGTCTCGGTTATGCTAATACAGGCGAGAAAAGAGGGCAGACGACAATCGAGAGAACTTGCCGTGCGGTTGGCACTAGAAGAGAGAGCCATGCAGATCGAGATGATTAAAAATCTGCAGGCTCCGGCAGCCATATACCCGCTGGATATCTATGTGGCTCATAGCCTTGCGCTCATGGATGTACTGGAAAAGCGGAAGCTGACGCCAGCGGATCTAAAGCGGCTCAGCTCCGATGTCCAACAGCTCAAAGCATCCTTGGATGAATTGAACCCTCCACCAGCAGGATGGCCTGGCTGACAGGTTAGAATAGCTTCGCAAATCTGGGGAGCGGTGACGCTCTCCCCTATGGCCCGGCGAGTATCCCCTCGAGCTATGCTGGAATTTGGGTGACGAGGCTGATCAAGCGGCGCTCTGCGGCTTCAATTCGATGACCTCGATTCCATCTTGGAATCTGGCACCTGCGATGAGTTTCGGCAACTGATTTTGTCCTTTCAATCGTCGCCATGTCCTGGCGGCGGCCATGACCAGTTTGAAGACCATCAGCCTTGCGGTCTTCGATGATAGGGAGCCTTTCGTGCGCACCGTGCGATGGCGAACGGTGGCAAAAACGCTCTCGATGGGATTCGATGTCCGCAGATGATCCCAATGTTCGGCGGGGAAATCGTAGAACGCCAGCAAGGCATTCTGATCTTTGGTCAGGCAGTCGACCGCCTTGCCGTATTTCGCATCATATTTCTCGACAAAGACGGCAATCGCCGTCTCGGCTGAGGCTCGGTTCGGGGCGGAAAAGATTTCGCGCAGATCTGTCTTCATGCCGGCCTGCATTGAGTTCGGCACCTTGTTGAGCACGTTGGCTGTCTTGTGCACCCAGCACCGCTGGTGCTTGGTGCCGGGAAGGACCTCATCGAGCGCGCTCCAGAAGCCAAGCGCGCCGTCGCCGACGGCAAGATCGGGCGCGATTTGCAGGCCACGACGCTTCACGTCGACCAGCAGCTCGCGCCAGCTCTGCGCACTCTCACGAATCCCTGTCTGGAAGCCGACGAGTTCTTTTTTGCCCTCAGGCGTGGCGCCGATCAGCACCAGCATGCATTCGGCATGGTCTTCCATGCGCGCCTGGAGATAGACCCCGTCCGCCCACACATAGACATAATGGCGCGCCGAAAGATCGCGCTTTTGCCAACGCTCGTATTCGGTGGTCCACTCTGCCGTCAGCCGCGTGATCACCGAGGGTGAGAGGTTCGCTGCCTCCTTGCCGAGCAGGGCTGCCAGAGCTTCCTGAAAGTCGCCCGTCGAAACGCCGCGCAGGTAAAGAACGGGAAGCAGCGCGTCCAGACTTCGCGTCCGACGCGCCCATTTGGGTAGGATCGATGAGGAAAACCGGACCCGGTCCGCTTCGCCGGTCGCGCCGCGGTCCCGGACCTTCACCCGGCTGACGGGCACCGGCCCGATCCCCGTCTGGATGCTCCGCTCCGGGCCGCGACCGTGCCGGACCAGCCGCTCACGTCCGTCCGGCAGCTTCAGATCCCGCATCTCGGCAAGAAACGCTTCGGCCTCCATCTCGATCGCCTGCGCCAGCAATTTGCGCGCGCCGGTGCGGAGCACATCCGTCAGGGGATCATCGATCTCGTCGGGCTGACGAAGGCGAACAATGTTGATAGTCTCGTTCATGGCGTATCGCTCTCCTTGAGAGGTTCTGGCAGGCTTCAATCACCCGCCTCGATACGCCGCCCTTCTCAAACCGTCATCACCCATTTTCCGCCATAGCTCTATCCCCTCCGACGGAGGTCCGCTACAGAACAGCCAAATCACCTGAGCACAAATGATAGATCACCTGTGCGCCAGAATGCAAGCGATGTTCCTGATGCGTTCCAAAGCCGAGCCTATGGAAAATCGCTAAGGTGGGATGTGCAGTTCAACGGGTTGGCGCCACTGCCGAAGCGATGCGCCAGAGCGAGTTCATGGCCCTAGTGACGGAACCGGTAGACGCGTGCCAGTCTGTTCGGCACCATCATCAATTCGTCCGCAGTTCTGAAGCCGGCATCGCGACCCATCCCAATCCAAGTCGCGGCCGTCTCGGCATAGTCGGATGCCCGGCAGTGGCTCTCAAAGGCGGCGAACTCCTCGTCGGAGATCGACGCCCACTCGGGCCTCATCCGATGAAATCGCTCCAGCCATCCCTCGCGATCTTCGCCCTCGAGGCGCGTGGGCTCCCAAATCAGGAAAAGACCATCTCGCGGCAATAGGTCTCGGATTTTGCGGATGAATATCCTCTTATCCGGCGCGAGAAGATGGTGCAGGGACTGACCAATCCATACAACGTCAAGCGGTCCTTTCCAATAATCGATGGCCGCAACGAAATCTCCGCAACGCAGTTCGACCGGACAGGTGAGCGGGGCAAGCGCTTGCTTGGCTGCGTCGAGCGAAGGTTGGGATATGTCGATGCCGATATAGCGTGCGACGTTGCTGCCGGCTAGCGCGGCCGCTGAACCAGGCGCTGTGCCGCAGGCTAGATCGGCAAAGACGAAGCCGTCGGAAGCCTCATCGAGAAGAACTTGGCGCAGGGTTTCATAGACCTCCCTATGAGCCATGTAGTTCGCCGCGACAACCTTTTGGTATGTTGCAAGACCCTTCTCGAATAACTCTTGGTCGGACTTCATGGCCCCTCCTCGAGGCGAGCATTTCGCGTACTGCAAAACTCGCTGCGTTCCGATTGGCGCCTGGCATTAGCTCGGAGCGGCCGTGATATTAGCTGCAGCTTAAGGAATGTCCGCCTTTTGCCAGGGGCCGTCAATCTCTTTGCTTTGACGCGAGACGGACGTCATCGGGATAGAGCCGCCCGAACGATCGGTCGACTTCGCATGCTCCACGGACAAGCCGTGGCAGGGTTCGTGGAAGTCCCACCTCTTAACGGCTGCAGGCCGGGCCGCGCTCCAACGGTCCAAAGTAATGCTCGTCGTAGGCCGTGTCCTCCAATTCGGACCGGGCTCCATCATGTATGGCGCTGCGGAATGGCCCGTTCGTGGTTTAGGGCCTCATGCAGGCGGTTCTAGATCGATTGGCGCCACGTTATCGAGTTTATGTTCTTCGGCATGCCATGGGGCTGCAGCGAGTCTTATCGCAAGGGATGCCACTGCTATTCCCAGAATCGAGACGACACCTCCGACCCAAGGCAGCCAGACGTAGCCGACTCCGGCCGACAACACTGCGGCTCCGGCAAATGGTCCTAGTGCATTTCCGACATTGAAGGCCGATTGGTTCAGCGTTGACGCGAGGTTCGGTCCGTCCTTCGACTCTTTTACAACCCGCGTTTGAAGAGGGACGCAGGGTGCGAGGAACAAGAAACCCCATACCGCCATTGTAATTCCGGTCAGGACAACGCTGTGAATAGTGAAAACCAGCAGCAGGAAGACAAGAGCTTGTCCCGCAAACATTGCGACGACGATTGGGAGTTGACGACGGTCGTCAACGTACCCGGCAGCCAATAAGCCTATCGTACCACCGACGCCGAAGAGAAAAAGCATCACGGGTATTGCTTGCTCTGATATTCGCGTTTCAAGCGACAGAAGCGGTGCGATGTACGTGAACACAGAGAATGTTGAAGCGCATACAAGCAGACTCATCGTCATCGCTAGAAGTACTTGTGGTCGACCGAGCGCTCGAATTTCTGTGGCAAGGTTGGACTGCTGACCTTTGGCTTGCCTTGGTATAAATATCGCAATACCTAATGTCGCAATAACTCCGACCGCGGTGATCGCCCAGAAAGTCGCTCTCCAGCCGAACAGATGCCCAATTGCGGCTGATCCAGGCACACCTATTAGACTAGATGCAGAGAATCCCAGCCAAACCATGGAAACCGCACGAGCGCTGCGATTTTCCGCTACGCTGTGAGCAGCGACAACCGCAGCAATCCCTAGGAAGGATGCATGGCAAACGGCGGCCAGAATCCTCGCGAACATTAGCCAAGCATAAGTTGGAGCTGTGGCGGACAGTACGTGTCCCGACACGAAGATCGCCATGAGCAATAATAGAGTGACCTTTCGCTCAAGCGACATGAACAATATCGTTAGTATGGGGCTGCCAATGGCAACACCAGCCGCGTACCCACTGACAAGAATTCCAGCTTTTGGAATGCCAATTTTGAAGTCGTGGGCGATCTCAGGCAATATTCCCACAATTGCGAGTTCGGTGGTGGCGATGCAGAAGGTGGCAACGAACAGTGCGACGATGGGACCGAACGTTCCAACCCTGTCCCCCACCGGTTGGGTTGCTGCAGACCCTTTGGTCACGCTCTCGCCTGGATTTGACGATTCGCTGAACTGGATCGACGCACCTTGTCGCCGATCACTTTGGGCCAGGCCAACGCGTTGGCCTGATCCTTGATAACCGTGCGCCAATGCGACAGGTCGAGCATCCTAGCGACGTAATTCGTCAGTAGTAGATCGGTCATGGGTGCTGCCCCCTGCTCACCGCTAAAATTGCAATAAGTAGATCTATAAGACAATGCGAATGTCCGCGCGAGCTTCGCCGAAGCTCAGGCCGCGCGGGACGGACAGGGCTCGATATCGTCGGCGTCGAATTCTGCCGCTACCAGGCGCCCGAACAGTTCAATCATGCTCTTGACGGTGCCGCGGCCGGTGACGCTGATCACCTCGCCATGGAAGCCGGCGAGCATGTGCTTGTGCTGCCAGTCCTGCTTGACCCGGATGGTTTGCCCTTGGGGAAACGTCATAGCGATCGTCTCGCGCCTGGTCTTGCCTTCGAGCTTACGCTTGATCCTCGATTCCTTGGTGTCGTCGAATTCTAGATCGGCCTCGGCTCGCATGTAGCCCTCGACCGCGCCGGTCGGAACTTGCCAAGGCTTGCCGAACTCGCCTTCGTAGCTCAGGAGGCGACCGAGCCCATCGCAGTCTTTGAGGTGCTCGCCGTTCGCGGACGGCAGCGCAACGAAGATGTAGCCGGTGAATAGAGGGAAGCAGCGCACAATGCGCACGTTCGTCCGGTGATGGATGATCTCTTTGCGCATGCGGGGATAGTAGCACTCGAAGCCGGCGTCGCGGATCGACCGTTCGGCAACGATTTCACCCTTCCTCTCCTCCGGCGTTCCAATCCGATCCTTGGCCGCCTTCGCGCCGCCCATGCCGATCCTCGCGATGAACCATTTTGCCGAATTGCTCATGACCGACCTTTCACGATTTTGGTTTGCTCGAGTTTCGAGATTTCCTGTCGGGGCCGCTTGAGCGTGTCGATGCGCTTCTGCTCGGCTTCGTTCAGCCCGAGGTGCGGCAAGCCCTGACGCTTCGCCGCGCCGGCGGTGACTGCTTCGGCCAACGCGGCTACCCGGCTGCGCACTCCAGGATCCTGCCGTTCCATCTCGACCAGGTGGCGCTTGTGATCATCGGTCGCGCGCTCGATCAGTTTCGAGGCTTCAGTGCGCAGCGCGGCCCGCTCGGACAGGAACGGCATCATGATCGCCCTCGCCCGCTTGGCGAACTCGGCGCATGTCGGCATGAACTGCCCGGTGTGATTGTCGATGCGGCCAGCAAGAAAGTCGCTGGCTGCTTCGAAGACTGCCCATGCCGGCAGGTCGCGGCATGCGGCGAGGAATTCCCCTGCCATGTCGGCGTGATCTATCTCGGGCTGGTCGCGGAACTGTCCGGCCATGCGGACCACCGAGGCGCGAACGTCCTGCGGCCGACACGGAACCATCAGCCCGTCGATCTCGGCAACGCGGGCTCTGATCGCCCTGGCACGGTTGCGATACTTCCCCGGCAGCTTGTCGAAATCATCTTTGGCCACGAGGTCATGCATCGGCGAAAGCCTCCTCGATTTTCTGTTTGCGGGATTTTTTCGGCGCGCCTGCGCGCTCTGAAAAACCGTTAGGTTTTTCTTTGACGGTTATGGAAGGATGGCATTGCCGGAGCATCGCTTGAGCATCATCCTTTTTCTCGTCTTTCCAACGGCTTGCGGCGGCATTGCTCGCTTTGGCCTTTCTATCGACCGCCAATCGCCTCTCTTTCTTGAGGCGTTTTTGCGCCCACCTTTTGCTCCGACCGTCGAGACTCCAGAAGGCCATGACAATGGCTTTCATCTTGCGCCAGCGGGCGAGAGACACGCCGGCGACGCGCGCCAGCATGTCATCGTCATCGGGCAAGGAATTGGTCGGCGATGCCCAGGCGGCCATGAGCAGGAGCAGATAGGCGCCGTGTTCCTCAGTGGTGAGGTGACGAGTGTCGCGCTGGTAGTCGTCGACCCAGAGCGGCATGTATGGGAGGCGCCTTTTGCTCACGCCCGCCTCCGATCGGCCCGGGCGCCGTCCTTGGCCATCTGCAGGGTGCGGTAAACCGCATCCTCGCGGCATTGGAGGGCCTTGGCGATGTCGACGGTGTCGAACTGGCCCGAGCCCCACAGCACGATGGCAGCAAGCGCCTGTTCGTCGCGCAAATAGGCGCCGCCGGCGTGGCCGTCTTCGAAAACGCCATGGCAGTGTGGGCAGGAGGTTTTCATTCGGCCGCCTCCGCTGAGCAGTGAAGGCCGCACTCGGCGTCGTACTCTTCATCACCGGTTAGCCCCGGCATAAACGGCTGTGTGACCACCTCGAGCTCAATGTCAGCGTATGTCCGGGCGCGATTGAATCGTCCGCCAGCGCCCTGGGCCGACACTGAAGCAAGCTCCTCTTGGTGCTTCCACCAGTCGACCATTCCAGGGTTCGCTCGGATGATCTCTTTGAGCTTGCTTATGCTTTTCAAGAAACACAGGTCACAATTGCCTTCGTGTGACTTAAGCTGCAGGTCAAACGGCTGACCGTCCCAAAACGCCTTCACGTCACGGACGGTGACCTTTGCCTTCGAAAGGGGCATGACCGCCGTGTAGCGCTCTTTGCCAAGATCGTTGCGGGCGAGCTGCTTTAGGACGCGGTGGCCTTCATCGTACCGAAGCCCGACAGCATTCACCCACCGCTCATTGCCGAGCGAGCGCATGAACTTGCTCATGACATGGACTTTCAGCTTGGCGGTACAAAATCGGCTCACGCCGTTCGGAACGATGCCGTACTTTCTGATGACGCCGGCAAATGGTTCTCCCGATCGACTCGCCGATTTGAACCCGACCTCTCGAAATCCGATGTCGTCGTCTGTCCATTCCAACCAGCGGACGGAGAGGTTCCACCTGCTCTCACACTCGTGGACAAAGCGCAGGGTTTCCTCACGCTCCTTGCCAGTGTTGGCAAAGGCTACGATGACATCAGCCGGCAGCTTCCCATCATGCGCCCGCAAGATCTCATGCAGCATGAAAGCGCTCGTGCGGCCGCCAGAGAACGAGATCAACGCCGGGCCGGTGATGAGGTACGGGTTCATACCGCGGCCCTCGTCTTCGTGACTTCAACCGCGCGCTCGTAGTCTTCGGCGATGGTGCCGAGCACGATGAGTTCGGCTCGCTTCTGGTCGATCTCGTGGTCAGGACGCTTGGCCTTGCCGTGCGAAAAACGGCCAAGCCAGTCCTGCTTGCCGGCGATGAGTGCGCGCACGGTCGAAAGCTTGACGTCGTAGGTGATCGGCTGGCCGGCGGAGATCATGCCGCCTCCGCAATGAACTCGGCCCTGCGGGCGGCCAGCCTGATTTCATGGTAGGCGCAGTACGGGCGCGACTGAATGACGAGATGGCCGCAACACAGCATGTCGGGACCGGGCCGTTCATCAAGGTCATAGCTGAGCGGAGCCCGGCAGCGAGCAGGAAGACAGTCAACGAAACGCATCGCCGCGAAGTGCGGCTGCGGCGCCAAAGTCCGCACAACCGGCCGCGTGAGATAGTCGAATGCGCTCTGGTCGCGATCGATGTATGCTGTTGCCGCGATAAACAGCCTGCCGGGCAGTTGGCCAGGCGCCGCCTTCGTCCTGTCGCTCGGCCTGCCCTTCTTGCCTCTGAAGCCGATCTCGCTGAGTTCGGGGGTGCGCCGGATCAGGCTTTTCACCCCAAAACGAGAGATGACCCGCCCGCTCTTAAGGGCAAGCCGCTGCGCAATCTGGACGTAGTTTCTCTTCGCCTTCAGGCAGTCGGCGACCAACCTGATTTCCTCGGGCGTGTATGTGCTGGTCCCTTCGGATGCAGGCGATGATTTGGCGCGGCCAAAACCGATTGCAGCGAGCTTGGCGTTTCGGTGAACGATGCCGATGATGGCATTGCGCGAGACCGTTCGGCCTCGCATCGCTGACAGCTTGGCGGCGGCTTTGGAGGCGGAATCCCCTGCCCTTAGCCAGCCGGCAATGCTGTCGATTTCAGATTGGGTGTAGCCGGTCATTTCGGCCTCGCGACAAAATACCGGCAGCAAGGCGTCCCCGACGGGATCGCCTTGCGATCGTCGCCGGTGAGCTGACGATACTTGTCACAGATCATCTTGTTTCGATTTGTGACCCAAAGATCGCACTCGCTGCATGATGAGCCGGACGGCCCTGAGCCCGCGAAATGCGCCATGCCAACAACGGTGCGGTTCAGCGCATCCCTCGCCACAGTGGCGGCGTCGGTCATTATCCCCGCATGCTGGAATGCTGGCATTGCAACCTCCTTCAGATCATTCCGCAGCCTCCAGGATCTCGGAAAGCTGCCGTGAGATTTCAGCCAGCCTGGCGCGCTCGATGATCGGCGCGGCCCACTGGCGGGTTGATGGAACTGCTTCGGCGAGGAAGGCCGGGCCGAAGGCTGAGATCATCGCGGCGAGGTGTTCGCCGGACGGTCGTGTGTGGCCGCTGAGCCATTTCTCTGCTGTCGACATTGTGGCGCCGACGACGCTGGCGAGATGTGCCGCCGTTGATGTCGGAAACGCCCGCCGCGCGAACCGGCAAAAGCCGTCCATGTCGAGCCGCAAAGTTTTGTGGTCGAAGGTCGAAGACATTCTGTGGTGCCCCATGCTGGATTGAAGTCCAGCCAGCCGGGGCGTCGACATCGGGTCGACTTCGCGGAAGAGCGGAGAGCCCGCCTGGTGGCGGCTCCAGAGAGGATCGAACAACATGGAAAGGCCCCACAGACACGATACAAACAGTGAGTTCGAGACGATTGGTCAGGCCGCGCGCAGGCTCCTGGAAGAACTGGACGCGCGGGTAGCAACGAGGGGGGCGAACGATAATCATGCTGCCTCCCTCGCGGTGGCGATGAGGCGGCGCAACTCCGCCTCAGCCTTTGAACGAGTGGCTCCGGTGGCGAATGCCCCGGTTTGTGGATCGCGAGCGGTCCAGGTGCCGTCACAGGTGCAAGTGATGACGAATGACGCGCTCATGACCGCACCGCTTCGATAACCGTCTGGACGAAGCCCCAGCACCAAACAAAGGGGATCGTGACAGGCCAGAACAAGGCGAGCGCGACGGTGCCAATCGACAGCCGTCCGTCGCCGATCTCATGGCTGTACTGGACCGCCAGCAATGAACCTGCAGCGTAGAGATAGATGGCTAGCCCGCTCATGCTGCCCTCCCCCGCTGCCGAGCTATGGCGGCGTCATTGGCGCACTTCGCGCAGGAGGCTTGGCTATGCGACCAGCGGCACGATTGCGGTTTCTGGCAATCGGGATTTGGCGCAGGCGACGGCGGCTTCCTGAGGAATGCCGGAACGTCGGCATCGGAAATGGTGACGGCTTGCTCGGAATGGCCCCGTACAGGCCCTTCCTGACCAATAACGGCCTTGTGAGGACCGTCATTTTTTGCGCGAGCAGCTTCCGAGCTTGGTTTGCTGGGCTGGCCGTCAGCAGCCCCCGAAGTGGCGTGGTCAGGAATCTCGGAATTGGTGCCCGACACGGAGGGAGGAGGTTCCGTGCCGGGCTGGTCCGTCAGCTCCGGGGAGGAGGTCGGAGCGGACGAATTCTGTTCGAAAATCTCGCCTGTTTCGGCGTCGTGCGGAACGTCGGTGGCCAGCTTGGCCGTCTTCGCGCTGGAAGCCTTGTCCGCGCGGGTTTTTGTGGCCGTCGCCTTGGGCTCCTCGTGCACGTGCACGCGAGAGGCGCCCGTAAGAGCCTCCCAATACAGGTCGAAAATCGCGTTGCGCTCTTCGCGCTCGGCACTGTCCAGCTTGCGAGCTGCGACGCACTGCCGAACCGCCTTGACGTCAAAACCGACGCCGCGCAGTTCCTTGTAGATTTCGGACTTGTCGGCGTTCAGCGTTTTGATTTCTTCCTCGACCCGCTCAATGCGCTCGATGAACGCACGCAGTTGGCCGGCGGCAACTGTCTGGCTGGTTTCGGTGATGTCGGTCATGCTGCGCGCTCCGAACTCGGAGCCGGTCCGAAGATGTCAGGGCGCAGGTGATGGCGGGATACCCCAGTGACACGCTCGACATCGAGAACTTTGTCGGCCGCCACGGAACGCGAGCCGTTCTCCATCCTGGACCATTGGACGCCGCTGACCTCAATCAGTGCGCCGGCCTCAGTCGTCGAAATCCCTTTGGCTTTTCGCCAATCACGCAGTTGTTCCATGAGGCATCTATACCATCATGGTATTTTTCCTGCAAGCAGAAATTACCAACATGGTTGAATACCGTTTTCAGCCATCTTGGTAACCTCGAAAAATGGTAGCTCGGTTCAAACTGGACGCCGCTCCCGAGGCGAAGGTTTACCTCCAAGAGTGGCGCGAGACGAAATTCCCAACGCAGCAAGCGCTGTCTGATGAAATCGGACTGGCGGCAGCAACAATCTCACGTATCGAGACGGGAGAGCGCGAGTGGGGTAAAGGATACCTTGAGGCCCTTGCGCATGCGGTGGGTTGCCAGGTGGCCGACCTTTTCGGGCCGCCAGCAGTCGATGCCGAAAGAGCGCTCCGGTCGGCGCTCTTGCGATTCGGCGTCGATGGTGAGGATCTTGGTCGCGCAGTCTCCGCGGTCAAAGTGTTCGTCGACGACCGCGACGAGCAACCATCACCACCCCTTCCCGATGATCGATCCGCACCCGCCACTCACCGCCGTGTAAAAGCGCCATCTCGATAGCCACCTCGGCTGTAAGGCGCTTCACCTTCATCTCTGGATCGATCGGCGGACCGGCGCCCGCCGAGTTTCGCAGATCCGCAACAATCTGCTCGTTCCGCGTTCTGTATCGCGGCTTGACCTTGATCATGGTCGATGCCCCTCCGATGCGATTTGCTACTGGACGCGGTCCATTTCCTTGACCTCGTCCGGCACCGCGCCGAAGGCTTCAATTAGCTTTGCGTCTTCCCACTCGCCGGTTTTCGGATCGCCTTCTCGCTGGAACGCAACCACAAGTGCCTTCCGCACGGCCAGACGCTGCGCAAGGCTGCGCGCATGGCCGGTGCTATTCGCTTGGATGGGGCTGTCGGCCTGCAGCTGGCCGCGCTTACCTGCGATGTAAGACTGAACGACGTACATTGCACTCATGTCGCCTCCCTGGCGCTCGTTGTTAACGGCGATAGGAAAGACTTCCTATGACACAGAGTCAACGACCAGCCGAGATGTCCGCCTGACGAGGCTCCTGACAAGTACCTTCAGGAGTGATTGCGGTCTGGCCGGTTCCTGACAGCTTGAGAGCTGCCGTTCTTGCGGCTACCGAATGGTGGCCTCCAATCAGCCCGCAACCAGTCCGCTTTGGCGCGCCTTTTTGTTGGGCACGATTCGGCTTCGCATGTTGGCTCGCACAACAAAAACGTACCATGATGGTATTTAGCTATTGCCATTTGCTACCATGATGGTAATATCCTCATCAACACCAGATGAGGAGCGGCAATGAACGCCCACCTTCGCCAAGCCATCGCCGAAAGCGCGGACTTCCGCATTGTCACCAAGATTTTCGGTGGCCTTCTCGGCCCCGAGTACACAGTCGCCGCCGGCGGGCGTTATTACCGCGTAGGTCAGCTGACCCTTGACCAGTTGAAGCGCGGCATTCCTGCCGAAGACCTCGACCTGCTCGAGGTCGACCCTGAGACGGACGAGGCGCTGTGATGGGCGCCCCGGTCTTCTTCTCTGAGCACGTTGACGCGGCAATCGCCGACAAACCCGTCGATGAACAGCTGTCAGCGCTCGCCACGCTCATCCAAGACGCCGAATTCGCCAAGCTCTCCGGCTATGGGCCGCCGGCCGATGAACTGCGCACGGCGCGCCGTCGCTGGCTCACTCTCTACGACCAATGGGCAGCGGAAAACCTGCCTTATCAGGAAAGGAAATTTGCATGAGCGCCCTCGCCTCACAGGCCCTTGTCGAGCATGACGCGGCGCAGATCGCCGGCCCGGTTGCCGTCGTACCCGGCGAGCGCCGGGAAATGACGCCCATGGAGATGGTTGGCCTCGCGCTCGAAAAGGGCGTCTCTGCCGAAATCCTCAAGCAGATGATGGACCTTCGCGACCGCGAGGAAGCACGCAACGCCAAGTTAGCGTTCACCAAGGCAGTGTCGGCGGCCAAGGCGGAACTTGGCCCGATCATGCGGACGCGCGCCGTGGATTACACGCCGAGCGGCAAAGAGCGCGTCTATTACAGGCACGAAGACCTTGCCGGCATCGAAAAGCAGGTGACGCCGGTCTTGACCAAATACGGCCTGAGCTACCGATACGAGAGCGACAACGGCCCCGACCGGCCCATCACGATCACCTGCATTCTGGAGCATGTCGACGGCCATTTCACACGCACCCCGCTTTCCGGCCCGGCTGACAACGGCGCCGGCAAGAACAGCCTCCAGGCTATCGCGTCGACGACGACATACCTCCAGCGCTACACGCTGAAAATCGCTCTCGGCCTGTCGGTCAGCCACGACGACGACGGGCTGAAGGCCGACGAAAAGGTCGAGGACCGGATCACCGCCGAACAGCGCGACACCATTCTGAAGCTCATCGATGAGACCGACACCGATATCGTGAAATTCTGCCAGTGGGCGAAGGTCGAAGCCGTCGCCGATATGCTGGCCATCCACTACGACAAGGCCGTCGGCGTCCTCCAGCAGAGGAAGGCCAAGCCATGATGCAGATCTTCGACTGCGAGCAAGGGTCAAGCGAGTGGTTCGCCTGCCGCGCCGGCATCCCGACCGCCTCGAAATTCGCAACCGTAATGGCGAAGGGCGAAGGCAAGACGCGCTCCAAATATCTGCGCCAGTTGGCTGGCGAGCTTTTGACCGGCGAGCCGATGGAGTACTTCACAACGCTGCACATGGATCGCGGCAAGACGATGGAGGACGAGGCGCGGGAAACCTACGCTTTCGTCCACGACGCCGATATCCGGCGCGTTGGCTTCATCCGCAACGGCGACAAGGGCGCAAGCCCTGACAGCCTGGTCGGCGACGAAGGCGGCCTCGAGATAAAGACCGCCCTGCCCGATATCCAGATCGAACGCCTGGTGAGCGGGAAACTTCCTCCCGAGCACAAGGCGCAGGTGCAGGGCAATATCTGGATTTCCGGCCGTGAGTGGTGGGATTTTGTGAGCTATTGGCCGAAGCTCCCGATGCTGACTGTCCGCGTGTTCCGCGACGACATCTACATCGCCAACATGTCGGCCGAGATCGATGCTTTCAACGCCGAGCTCGCCGAGCTTGTGGAGCGCATCCGCAACTATGACCGGCGCGGCGAAGTCCTCAAGAACCAACTCGTTCAAAGCGTTTTAGCTGGCTGACCTCCAGCGTCCGCCGGCGGCAGTGTTTGAGTACCGCCGGCGATTTCTTCGAAAGAACGACCGATGACAGATGCACCGATCATGGTCAGGTACGAAGGCGATGGCTCTTTCTCGCCGGCCTCTCAGTTTTGGGCCGCCCGCGCCGACAAGGCTTTCGTCGTCGGCGAGGTCTACCGGATCGTCGAGCATCACGACCGTTCCGCCAATTCGCATCGGCATTTTTTCGCCTGCGTCCATGCGGCCTGGCAGAACCTTCCCGACGAGCTGGTCGAAATCTACCCGACTGCCGAACACCTCCGCAAAAAGGCCCTGATACGGAAAGGCTACCGTGACGAGCGCGAATATGTCTGCGCGACGAAATCGGCCGCGCTGGATCTGGTTCGCACCATCCGCCCGCTAGACGACTATGCCATCATCGAGGCGCGCGAGAACGTGGTGCGCATCTGGACGGCCAAGAGCCAATCCGTGCCGGCTATGGGCGCCAAGACATTCCAGGAGAGCAAGCAGGCCGTTCTCGATTTTCTCGACGACCTTCTCGGCGTCGAACGCGGCGCGACCGCGAAAAGCGAGGCCGCATGATCGGCAGCACTGGAAAGATCGATGATCCGAATGGCGGCCGCAGCGTGAAGGAATGGATCGGCAAGACGCCGGATTCCGTGCCGCCTCCGACCGTCCGCGCTCGCATCTTCCTTCGCGCCAACGGCATGTGCCATATCAGCCAGCGGCCAATCGGCGCCGGTGAGAAATGGCAGCTTGAGCACGTCAAGCCTCTGTCGTTGGGCGGCGAGAACCGCGAAAGCAACTTGCGGCCCGCCCTGGTCGAACCACACAGGGCGAAATCGGCGGACGAAAACGCCCTGCGAGAAAAGGCTGATCGCGTCCGCGCCAAGCATCTTGGCGTCTACCCGAAATCGAAAGCTCCGATCCGGTCGCGCGGCTTCGCGCCGACCCGAGATGGCGTTGAGCGGAGAAAAGGATGACGCGAGCGCTCGCTCTTTCGCAACGCCAAGCCCAAACATTGCTGCGAGCGGCCGAGGCGGAGCGCGGGATTGTCGAAGTCAAGATAGGGTCGGCAGTTTTCCGCCTTATCCCCGCTAGTCTCGCACAGGCACAGGAGCCAGTTGACGACGATGATTCGCCCGAAGCCTTTGATACGCTGGACGAATATCTAGCGTGGAGAGATAGGAGCGGTGCTGGTGGCGCTTAAAGGCATCCATACGGTAAAGCGCAAGCTGGCCGACGGATCGACGCGCGTCTACCACTACGCATGGCGCGGAGGCCCGAAGATTGAGGCAAAGCCGCACACTGAGGCCTTCGCGCTGGAATACGCCAAGCTCAAGGCGCTCGCGACACCCAAGATTGTCGAGACCCTTGAGACGCTGATTGATCGATTCACCGGCCCGGAGGAAAAGCGCAACCCTGATTTCCTGGCGCTAGCCGACACAACGCAGACGGATCACCTCTACGCCTTCCGGCTCATCAAGGAGAAATGGCCTAAGCTGCCAGTCAGGCTGACCCAGCAAAAGGGCATGAAAGCCGAAATCAGGAAGTGGCACCGGGGCTTCGCTGCCAACCCGCGTAAAGCCGACAAGCTGCTTTTCTCGCTGTCCAAGGTGTTTTCCTACGCCGTTGCCGACGAACTGATCGACAAGAACCCCTGCACCGGCATCCAACGACTGTACAACGGCTCACGGCGCGAATCGGTGTGGTCACAGGAGCAGATCAAGGCTTTCCGAGCCGGCGCTCCTACTCACCTCCTGCTTGCCTTCGAAATGGCACTGCACACCGGCCAGCGCCAAGGCGACCTGCTTTCCCGATCCTGGAAGGACTATGACGGGATCTACCTTCAATTCCACCAGTCGAAGGGCGGGAAGAAGCTGAAGGTCCGCGTCCATTCGAAGCTGAAAGCGATGCTGGATGTCCTCGAAAAGGACAAGATGCGCATCCTGCTCAACTCTCGAAAGCGGCCATGGACCAAGGACGGCTTCAAAACGTCGTGGGGGAAGGAGTGTACCCGCCTCCAGATCGAAGGCGTTACCTTCCACGATCTGCGCGGAACGTTCATCACTGAACGGGCGCGGGAGGGATCGAGCGTCGAGGACATTGCCAAGATATCCGGCCACTCGATTTCAGAGATCAAATCCGTTCTGGAAAAGCACTACCTGGCCGACGATCAGGACGCCAGCGATGCGGTGATCCTGCGCATGGAACGGAACCCATGAGGAACGAAAACTGTAAAACGGTTTGTAAAACGGCCAATTTCGGTTGGTCTTCCGGCCGAAATATGGCATCTAACTACTTGAAATTGTTGGCGATCCCGACAGGATTCGAACCTGTGACCATCGGCTTAGAAGGCCGGTGCTCTATCCAGCTGAGCTACGGGACCGCTGGCCGGCCGAAGGGGCCGGCTGGATATCTGGCGCTGGCGCCGTTCAATGCGTCCAGGGCGTCCTGCGGTCATAGCGGAAATTCTCCGCATAGGAAATCTGGCGGCGCTTGGTCTCTTTCGGCTCCTCGACACGGAAGGCAAGACCTTCCTTTTCGGCGTAGGCCACGGCCTCTTCGCGGGTGTCGAAGGTCAGCCTGATCTGGCTTCTCATGTCTCCCGACGTCGTATAGCCCATCAGGGGATCGATCTTCTTGCGCATCTCGGGGTCGAACTCCAGCACCCAGTGGCCGGTCTTGGCCTTGCCGGACTGCATCGCGGTTTTGGCTGGGCTGAAAATGCGCGCGGACATGGCCACCTCATGGTTGTGCAAGGCAGCATCGCTGCCCCTTCGCCCGTCATTACTGCGCAATGCGCATGGCGGCAAGGTTTTTGCACTTGCCATGTAACACCGAAATGAATAGGCAACAGACCGTTCGGAGTGTAGCGCAGGCTGGTAGCGCATCTGGTTTGGGACCAGAGGGTCGGGAGTTCGAATCTCTCCACTCCGACCATCTTCTTCGTATCCGCCGCGCCAAGGCGCCGTCGCCCGCCACGAGAGCCGGCAGATTTGTCGTGCCTTTGGTCGGATACACGCTCCAGGCCCCGCCTACGCGACGATACGCGTGCCGGTCCAGTTCTGCCGGATGACCGCCGCCACTCCACCCGACTTCAAGTCTGGAGCGCGCCTCCTATGTCGGTCGTGGATAGATCGAGCCCGGTATACAGGAGCGGCTGGAAGGCAAGCTCGCCGGGCGAGAACCCCAAACTCATTCCCGGCGAGCCTACAACCTGATTTGGAACGCAATCAGGACCGGGGTCAGCCGGCAAACTTTGTGCAGCAAGATAGATGCCAGCTGCTCTGTCCCGAAATGGGACATGCCCAGCGTCTGCTGGTGGTCGAGGCATCGCGATCGGCTAAATCTCGAACTCGCGCTGCCCCTCGTCCATGGCGTTGATCGTTTCAGCGGCGAGCGCGCGGGTGATCGGCATCTTGCGCTCGAGCGCGGTGCGGTCCAGCCGCTCCACTACGCGCATGGCTGTCGCCAGCGAGCGCTCGATGCGCCGCACCAGATATTGCACGACATGCGGTTCGACCTCGACCTGGCGGTCGGCGAACAGTTTGGTGATGACACCGGCCAGCAGCAGGTCGTCGGGCTCGTGGATCTCGACCGTCGCCGCCGCCTTCAGCCGCGAGGCCAGATCGGGCAGCGACACACCCCAGGCCGAGGGAAAACGCCGCGCGGTCAACAGCAGCGTCGAGCCGGCGCCGCGCACCGCATTGATCAGATGGAACAGGCCTTGTTCGTCGACCGCGCCGGCATCGACATCGTCGATTAGCGCCGGCCGGGCGCCGAGACTGGTGATGCTGTCGCCGATGCGCCGGGCGTCGACGGCGACCGCATTGGCGCGCACACGCCAGATGGCGGCCAGATGCGTCTTGCCGGAGCCGGCGGGGCCTGCCAGCACCACCACCGGCGAGGGCCAGTCCGGCCAGCGATCGACCAGTGCCGCCGCCTGGTTGTTGGTGCCGGAGACGACGAGTTCGTCGCGCGAATAGCCAGTGCCGTGGCCGAGATCGAGCGGCAGCTGGCGCGGCGGATCGGTTCGCTGGGCGGTCACTTCGAGCGACGTGGTTGGGTGCGGTGGCCGCCGCCACGATCGGCCGGCAGCGGCGGCGCGGCCTCTGTCGCGTGGCCCTTGTAAAGCGGCGATTCGAGATAGCGGGCGATAGCGAAGCGCACCAGAACGGCGACGGCGGCGGAAGCCGGCACGGCAATCAGCAGACCGACAAAACCGAACAGCGCGCCGAAGGCAAACAGGGCGAACATCAGCCACACCGGATGCAGGCCGACGCTTTTGCCGACCAGCCTGGGCTGCAGGATGTTGCCTTCGATGAACTGGCCGATGAAGAAGACCACGGCGACGGCGACGATCATCGTCCAGTCCGGCCAGAACTGGACGAAAGCGACGCCGACGGCCAGCACCAGCCCGGTCACCGAGCCGACATAGGGGATGAAGGAGATGAGCCCGGCGAACAGGCCGATGAGGATGGCGAAATTCAGCCCGGTCAGCGTCAGACCGGTGGCGTACATGGCGCCCAGCACCAGGCATAGCGTGCCCTGCCCGCGCACGAAGCCAGCGGTCGCGGTGTTGATGTCGCGCGCAATGGCGCGCACGGTCGCGACGTTGTCGCGCGGCACCCAGCTGTCGATGACCGCCACCATGCGGTCCCAGTCGAGCAGCATGTAGAAAGCGACGACCGGCGTCACCACGAACAGGCTGACCACCGAGACCAGCGCCACGCCCGAACTCCAGATCGAGGTGAAGACCGTGGTGAGCAGACCGAAACCCGACGTCAGCAGCGAATTCAGCCCATCGCGCAAGCCATTGGCGTTGACGCCGAATTTCTGCTCGAGCCATTTCGGATCAAAGGAGGTGATCAGGCTCTGCAGCCGGGTCAGGTATTCCGGCAGTTTGCCGGCGAAATCGGCCATCTGCGTCGCCAGGACCGGGATGAGGATGACAAAGGCCAGCACCAGCACGATGAGGAAGGTGATGAGGATGACCACCGTCGCCATGAAACGGGACAGGCCAAGCCGCTGCAGCCGGTCGGCGACCGGATCGAGGAAATAGGCAAGCACCATGCCGGCGACGAAGGGCAGCAGAATGTTGCTGAACATATAGAGGAACAGCGCAAGGGCAGCGACGCCGGCCACCCAGAAGGAGATCTGCCGGCGGAACGCGGAGACCGCGGCAAGATCGGCAGCCGCGGCCTCGATCACCGCCGCTTCTTCCTCAGATGTCCGGATTGGAGCCTTCGCCATAGCCGCTCATATGCCTCAGCCAAGCCACGAGATAGGCCGCGGCCGAAGCCACGGTCAAGACCCCGGACAGCAATATGAGGGCTGGCCGCAGCGGGTCGAGGTGCATGGCAAAGGCGAGCTCGCCCAGCACGACCGCCGCCAGCACGATCTGGATGGCTGTATTGGCCTTCGACACCAGGAACGGCTTTATCTCGACCGGATGCGCCATCACCGTGGACAACAGGACCGCGCAGACGATCAGCGCATCGCGCGACACCATGGTGACGACCAGCCACAGCGGCAACTGCCCGATGAAGCCCATGACGACGAACACCGAAACCAGAAGCAGCTTGTCGGCCACCGGATCCAGATAGGCGCCGAGTTCGGACTGCTGGTTGAAACGGCGGGCAATGAAGCCGTCGACGCCATCCGAGACGCCGGCGATGACGAAGCCGGCAAAGGCCCAGTCCCAGCGGGCCTGCAGCATGGCCAGCACCACGGCAGGCACCAGGAGAAGGCGCAGGATGGTGATCAGATTGGGGATGGTCAACTCATTGTCCCGCCATGCGCTGTTTGGAGATAGATGAAGGAGATGGAGAGCCGCCACAAGGGACAGTTCGTTCCAGGAGCGAGCGCCAAACCTGATGCCATTCTATCCACGCTTTTGTCAGGTCAAATGGCGCTCGGCTCCGCCGTTATCCTTGCGGACCGAAACCGTTCATGCGAAGAGCCCGCAAACGAGCAGGAAAATTGCGATGAGCAAGCGCGACACAAGCCAGCGCAAAACGGGCCAGCCCAAAACGGGCCAGGCCAAGACGAGCAAGCGCAGGAACGGGCTCACTTATGCCGAGGCCGGCGTCGATATCGATGCCGGCAATCTCATGGTCGAGAAGATCAAGCCGCTGGTGCGTGCCACGCGCCGGCCCGGTGCGGATGGCGAGATCGGCGGTTTCGGCGGGTTGTTCGACCTCAAGGCGGCCGGCTTCACCGATCCGGTGCTGGTCGCCGCCAATGACGGCGTCGGCACCAAGCTCAAGATCGCCATCGATGCCGGCAAGCACGACACGATCGGCATCGACCTCGTCGCCATGTGCGTCAACGACATCGTCGTGCAGGGCGCCGAACCGCTGTTCTTCCTCGACTATTTCGCCACCGGCAAGCTGGACCCCGACCAGGGTGCGGCGATCGTCGGCGGCATCGCCGAAGGCTGCCGGCAGGCCGGCTGCGCGCTGATCGGCGGCGAGACGGCGGAAATGCCCGGCATGTATCACGGCAAGGACTATGATCTCGCCGGCTTTGCCGTGGGCGCGGCCGAACGCGGCCAGCTTTTGCCCACCGACGACATCGTCGAAGGCGACGTGCTTTTGGGTCTCGCGTCCTCCGGCCTGCATTCGAACGGTTTTTCGCTGGTACGCCGCATCGTCGCCGCCAGCGGCCTGGCGTGGAGCGATCAGGCGCCGTTCAACGACGAGGCGACGCTGGCCGAGGCGCTGCTCGAACCGACCCGCATCTACGTCAAGTCGATCCTCAAGGCGATCCGCAACACGCATGGCATCAAGGCGCTGGCGCACATCACCGGCGGCGGTTTCCCGGAGAACATTCCGCGCGTGCTGCCCAAGGATTTCTCGGCCGAGCTCGACCTGGAAGCCATAGACGTGCCGGCGGTGTTCTCTTGGCTGGCCAAGAGCGGCGGCGTGGCGCCGGAAGAAATGATGCGCACCTTCAATTGCGGCGTCGGCATGATCCTGGCGGTCGCCTCCGGCCAGGCGGCGCAGGTCGCCGCCGTGCTGCAGGAAGCCGGCGAGACGGTGACGCCGATCGGCCGCATCGTGCCGCGCCGCGATGCCGGCGTCATCTATCGGGGCTCGATCGGCCTATGAGCACGCAGAGAAAACGCACTGTCGTCCTGATATCGGGACGCGGCTCCAACATGACCGCGCTGATCGCGGCGGCCAGCGACCCGGCCTTCCCGGCCGAGATCGTCGGCGTGATTTCCGACAAGGCCGACGCCGCAGGCCTCGGCATCGCCAAGGCGCGCGGCATCGCCACGCAGGTCATTGCCCGCGCCAACCATGGCAGCAAGCAGGCGCATGACGCGGCGATCGACGCCGCGCTCACCGCCTTAAATGCCGAGATCGTGGCACTGGCCGGCTACATGCGCATCCTCTCCTCCGGCTTCGTCCAGAAATGGCAAGGCCGGATGATCAACATCCACCCTGCCCTGCTGCCGGCGTTCAAGGGCCTCGACACCCATGCTCGCGCGCTGGCCGCGGGCCTGCGCATCCATGGCTGCACCGTGCATTTCGTCACATCAGAGATGGACGACGGGCCGATCATCGCCCAGGCGGCCGTGCCGGTGATGGTCGGCGACAATGCCGATACGCTGGCTGCCCGGGTGCTGAAGGCCGAGCACCGGCTCTATCCGCTGGCGCTGGGGCTGGTCGCCGAAGGCAAGGCGCGCATGGAGGCCGGGCGCACGGTGCTCGCCCACTTTGCCGACGATGCCGACAACGGCACCTCGGTGGTGATGGCGCCCGATCCGCTGCGCGAGGAGGCCGATCTGGAACATCTGGCGCGGATTACGCCCTGAGGGCCGAGGCCAATGGGCGTTTTCGACAGTGCGATCCGGACGAGAGGCGACCTGGCCGGCGTTTTCGAATATGACGAGGCGGGAGACCCGCAAAACGCCACCGCATATTTTTACCTCTATCGAGCCCAAGGAGACGAGTCAGGCTCCGTCGTTGATACAATTCACATACGATCGGGCTCTTGGGCCATCAGCGGATCGGATATCGTCGTCCGGTGGGATAAGGATGAGCGGCGCGTCGGGTTGTTTATCTTCGGTGCCCTTGCCGCAGCTTTCGACACTGAAGCCGGCACCAAGCACGGCGGCGGATATGGCAGAGACTTTCATGCCGATATTCCCTGGTCGGGCTCAAAATGATGAAACAGCTACTCCTTCTGCGCCACGCCAAATCGAGCTGGGACGACCCTGCTCTCGATGATGTCGACCGGCCGCTGGCCGAACGCGGGTTGAAGGCGGCCAAATTGATAGGGCGGGAGCTTGCGGCGCGCGACTGGCTGCCGGATCTGGTGCTGGTGTCGTCGGCTCTGCGCACCCGTGATACATGGCGGCTGATCGCCGCGGAACTGCCGGCGTATCCCAAGGTCGTGTTCGCCGAAGCGCTCTACGAGACTTCAGCGGCGGATATTCTAAGCCAGATTCGTAAAGTCGACCCATCAAGCGGCTGCCTGGCGGTGGTCGGCCACAATCCGGGCTTGGAGGATCTGGCGAAACAGCTTGCCGGATCAGGCTCGGAGGCCAAGGCCCACAAGAGGCTCGAGGAAAAGTTCCCCACGGCAGCCATCGCGCGCTTTGTCTTCGACGGCGACTGGTCTGGCTTGTCGGTCGCCCGACTGACGCATTGCCTGCGCCCCAAGGATCTGAGCTAGAAGTCCTGCCGGGCATGCGGCGGGCAAGCCCGCCGCGCCCGAAACCTCAGTTGCCCCAGATACCCTGGCCGGGTTCCGGCCAGTCGGTGGTGGTCTTCATCCTGGTATCGCCCGCCTTGTGCCCGGCCATATCAGTGTTCTTGACCGCGCTGGTGGCGGCGTGATCCACGCCGGCAATCGAGGCAACCGGCTGGTTGGCATTGTCGGAGCCGTAGTGGTCACTGCCGGCAAGGGCGCCGCCGGTCGCAATGAAGATAGCGGCGGCAGCGAGAGCAATCTTGTTCATTTCAATCTCCTGGTTTCTCCGTTAGGCGGCGTCTTGGGAGGACGGTTCCGCTGGGAATAAGACCCGAGGCCATCCGGTTTTATTCCCGGACGCGGAGCTTTCCCTCTGCTGCTCAAACCGATGCCAGCCCGTGCCTGCCCTGCTGCGCAAAAAACAAGAGCGGCGGGCCGAACCCACCGCTCTTTGTCATCGAGGCCTGCTTGAGCGTTGGCTTAGTTGCCCCAGATCCCCTGGCCGGATTCCGGCTGGACAGAATCAGGCGTCAGCTTGAAGCCGTGATGCTCGACCGGCTTGCGGATCGAGGCCGTGTGGCTGTGGTCGATGTTGCCCGCAGGCGCTGTGATGGCCGGCTGGTTGACGTTGTCCGAGCCATAATGGTCGCTACTGGCAAAGGCGCTGCCCGTGGCAACGAGGATGGCAGCAGCGGTAAGTGCAATCTTGGTCATTTTCTTTACTCCAGTATTCCTAGTTCTGTCCGTCTAGTGGCGTGCCCTTGGGAGGAATTTCGCGTCGCTCGGACAGGCTGGAAGTGGGTTTTTCGTTCGCCGACTTCCAATCACGAAGATGTTCCATCACGCGCGAGATTCGGACCTTGAATTTTGGCCAAGGGTCAGGTGTAAGAAAATTTATTAATAAATATCATATGGTTATCGGAAGGCGCCCGTGCACATTGTGGCGATTTGTCGAGTCGGCGTTGACCGTCCGCTCACGGTTCGTCAACATTATTTGAACCGATCGGTTCGATTTCAGATCGGTACAATCGCATGCATAAAAAACAAGAGCGGCGGGCCAGGCCCACCGCTCTTTGTCGTCTTCCGGGGGGTTGAAGGAATTAACGGCCCCAGATGCCCTGACCCGACTGAGCCGGGACGTCGGCATTGGCGTCGCCCTGTGCCTTCAAAGACTTCACGATCGAACCGGTATGCGTGGTGTCGATGTTAGAGGACGACTGGCTGACAGCCGGCTGGTTGACATTGTTGGATCCATAATTGTCGCTGCCGGCAAAAGCGGCGCCCGTGGCGACGAGGATGGCAGCGGCGGTGAGAGCGATCTTGGTCATTTTAAGTACTCCTGAATTGAAGTTCGGGTTGATATCGGCAGTCGCGATTTAGCGGCCGAAGAGGTTGCGGTCGGCGCCCTGCGGAGCCTGGGCCTGGACGGTCGCGGTCGACTTCGAGGTCGAAGCGGTGACCGAATGATCGACAGCGGCGGCGGGCTGGTTGACGTTGTTGGAGCCGTAGTTGTCGCTGCCGGCGAAAGCGGTGCCCGTGGCGACGAGGATGGCGGCGGCGGTAAGAGCGATCTTGGTCATTTTAAGTACTCCTGAATTCAAATTAGGTTGATCTCGGCAGTCGCGATTAGCGGCCGAAGAGGTTGCGGTCAGCGCCCTGCGGAGCCTGGGCCTGGACGGTCGCGGTCGACTTCGAGGTCGAAGCGGTGACCGAATGGTCGACAGCGGCGGCGGGCTGATTGACGTTGTTGGAGCCGTAGTTGTCGCTGCCGGCAAAAGCGGTGCCCGTGGCGACGAGGATGGCGGCGGCGGTGAGAGCGATCTTGGTCATTTTCTTTACTCCAGTATTTATCTGTCCTGTCCGTCTAGTGGCGTGCCCTTGGGAGGATTTTCGCGTCGCTCGGACCACCCCGAAGTAGGGAATGCCTTTTGGGATTACCAGTCGCGTCGACTTTGCAGGATTTGCTTATATTATAGACAATGCATATTGCATTGCAGCAATTTCTGCGCGATTTACGCAATGATTTCAGCTCATTAGGCTCAGCGCCCCCAACCAAACCGGAGTGTTTTCGGAGGCCATTGTTCACCGTTTGCGGTACAATCTGTCAATCAGAACCGAACCGTTCGGTTCGATTTATGGGTATGGACTGACTGATTTGAAGCTGCAAGGGTCTGCAGTTATCCCTCGCCAAGACCGCATTTGTCTTGCGTTGAGATCGATACTGTCGCTCATTCAGGAGAGATCAGGGTGCCGCGGTCATCAAGCCAAGGCGACCCGCTGGAAGGCCGCAAATGGGATTGGGACTGTCATAGATATGCGACTGCTGCTCGTTGAGGACAATCGCGAACTGGCCGACTGGCTGGGCAAGACCTTGCGCCAGGCGAATTATGTAGTCGACATCGTCCATGACGGCGAGGATGTCGAGCACGCGCTGGCGGCGGGCGACCATGCGCTCGTCATCCTCGACCTGGCGCTGCCGCGCATGAGCGGCCTGGAGGTGCTGCGCTTGCTGCGGGCGCGCGGCAACCGGGTGCCGGTGATCGTGCTGACCGCCAATGCCAGCCTCGACGGCAGGGTCAAGGGCCTCAATGAAGGCGCCGACGACTATCTGGCCAAGCCATTCCAGATCGAGGAGCTCGAGGCCCGTATCCGGGCGCAGTTGCGCCGCGCCAATGACCGCACCGCGCCTGTCGTTGCCTGCGGCGATCTCGTCTTCGACACCAACACAAGGCTGTTTTCGCTCGCCGGCGAAGCACTGGCGCTCACACCCCGCGAGCATGCGGTGCTGGAGCAATTGATGGTGAAGGCCGGGCGCACGGTGAGCAAGGCAGCACTTTCGGCGGCGATCTATGACTTCGAGACCGATGCCGACCCCAGCGCCATCGAGATCTATGTGCATCGCGTGCGCAAGAAGCTCGAAGGGTCGCGGGTCCAGATCGCCACCTTGCGTGGCCTCGGCTATCTCTTGCGACATGAAGATCAATAGCCTCCGCCTGCAATTGTTGGCATGGGTGGTGCTGCCGCTGGCCGGACTCGCCACCATCAATCTGTGGACCAGCCATGGCAGCGCGCTGGCCACCGCCAACCTGGTCACCGACCGAATGCTGCTCGGCTCGGCTCGGACCATCGCCGAGCAGGTCGCCATGACCGACGGCGTGCTCGATGCCACGATACCGCCGGCAGCGATCGAGATGTTCGATACGGGCGACCGCGACAGCGTCTACTACCATGTCAAGACCGCCAGAGGGCGGCTGCTGACCGGCTATCCCAATCTGCCGGAGGCATTGACGCCGTCCAGCACCGAGGCAACCTATCGCGATCACCGGCTGCGGCTGCTTAGCTTCAGCCAGGGTGTGGTCGGTGCCGGCGAGGATTCGCCGATATCGGTTACCGTCGGCGTCACCCTTGCCGGACATGACGCGATGGTGCGGCGACTCTGGTTTGGCGCCTTTGCCCAGCAGTTGGCGCTGGTGGCTATCGCCGGCCTGTTCGTGCTGCTTGGCCTGCATCGCGGCCTGGCGCCGCTTATCAGGCTGCGCGACGCGGTGCGTTCGCCGAACCGCAGCGACCTCGATCCGATTGAAGTGCGGGGCGCGCAGAGTGAAATCCGCCCGCTGATCGATGCGCTAAACGCCTATATGGCACGCGTGCGGGCACAGATGGCGTCGCAACGCCGCTTCGTCGCCAATGCCGCGCACCAGTTGCGCACGCCGCTGGCGCTGCTGTCGACGCAGGCGAGCTACGCGCTGCGAGAGACAGTCCCCGATGCCCGCCACGAGGCACTGGTGGCCTTGCAGGCAAGCTCCGGCCGCCTGGCACGGCTTGCCGAACAACTGCTGACATTGTCGAGAGCCGAGCCGGGCAGCCGACGGCCGCGCGCCGACCGTGTCGACCTGACCGAAGCGGCTCGCCAGGTTCTGGAAACCCATGCGCCGATCGCCGTCAGCCGCAACGTCGATCTCGGCCTTGAGGAGGCCGGTCCCGTGCCGGTCATCGGCGATGGCACCATGCTGCGCGAGATGATCGTCAACCTCGTCGACAATGCGCTGCGCTACTCCTCGTCAGGTGGCAGCGTCACTGTGAGGCTGGCGGCCCTCGATGGCGAAGCCGTACTGACGGTCACCGACGACGGGCCTGGCATCCCGGTGGAAGAGCGGGATCACGTGTTCGAGCGCTTCTATCGCATCGCCGGCTCGACCGAGGAAGGCAGCGGGCTGGGGCTCGCCATCGTGCGCGAGGTTATCGAAAACGCCGGCGGCCGCGTCACCCTGCGGGATGGCGCGGCCGGCGGTCTGGTGGTTGACGTAAGGTTGCCGCTGGCAAGCAGCTAGCCCAGGTCGCCGCTCATTGCGTCTCATGCAGCGGCTGGGGACGCCATTTCGCCAGGCGATCCTCGACCATGGTCATCAGATATTCGGCGCCGAGCGCCACCACCATGACAATGACGATTGCCGCATACATGCCGGCGGCGTCGAAGGATCCCTTGGCGATATTGATCAGCAGGCCGATGCCATAGCGCGAGCCGACGAATTCGCCGACGATCGCACCGATGATGGCAAAGCCGAAGCTGACATGCAGGCTGGCGAAGATCCAGCTCATCGCCGAAGGGACGATGACCGAGCGCGTCAACTGCCAGTTGGAGGCTCCGAGGATACGGGCATTGGCAATCATTGCCCTGTCGGCCTCCCGCACGCCCTGGAATGCATTGTGGAAGACAACGAAGAAAACCATGACGAAGGCAAGCGCCACTTTCGAAGCGAGGCCAAGGCCGAGAATCATGATGAAGATCGGTGCCAGGACCACGCGGGGGATTGAGTTGATCACCTTGATGTAGATGGAGAAAATGTCGGCGGCCATCCGGTTGCGGCCGAGCGCGACGCCGATGATGATGCCAGCTACCGAGCCGGTCACAAAGCCAATGACCGACTCTTCCATGGTAACATAGAGATGATACCAGAGCGGCCCCTCGGACGTTCCTTCCGTCGTCCATTCATAGAGCCGCTGCGCGATCGCGCTCGGCATCGCGTAGAAGAACGGATCGATCCACGCCAGGCGCGCGGCAATCTCCCACAAGCCGAGAAAGGCGACCAGGATGGCGACCCGCCAGAATATGACGGTGCGGCGGCGGCGCTGCGACGCCTTTGCCGCGGCCGCTTCGATTTCCGCGTCGGAAGTGCCAGGCTTGAATGCCCCTGCCCTGATGTCGATAGCGGCATCTGTCATGGCGTTCCTCCTCAGGCCGCCGCGCGTGCATAGCTGGTCTCGACCTCTTCCTTGAGGTCGGCCCAGATGGTGCGCGAGTAATCGATGAAGCTTTGTTCGTAGCGGATGTCGGCGACGACGCGCGGGCGCGGCAGGTCGATCGTGTAGACCGACTTCACGGTGGCCGGCCCGGCGGTCAGGACATAGACCTTGTCGGCCAAGGCAATCGCCTCTTCCAGGTCATGGGTTACGAAGACCACGGAAGCCTTTGCTTCGGACCAAAGGCGCAGCAACTCCTCATGCATCAGCACGCGGGTCTGCACGTCAAGCGCCGAAAACGGCTCGTCCATGAGCAGGATCTCCGGACCGTTTATGAAAGTCTGCGCCAGCGCCACGCGCTTGCGCATACCGCCCGAAAGCTGGTGCGGATAATGCTGCTCGAATCGCGACAGGCCGACGCGCGCTAGCCAGTCTCGCGCCGCGGCCATGGCTTCGGACTTGGCCTTGCCGCGAAAGAGCGGACCAGCCATCACGTTGTCGATCACGGTTCGCCACGGAAACAGGGCATCGCTTTGGAAAACAAAGCCGATGCGCGGGTCTATCCCTTTGACCGGCGCGCCCATGACACGAACTTCGCCAGCACTTGGGCTTGCCAGTCCGGTCACCAAGTTGAGGGTGGTGGATTTTCCGCAGCCGGTCGGGCCGACAACGGCGACGAATTCGCCGCGCTGTACGGTCATGGTGAAGTCGCGCAGTGCCGTCAGCGATTTGCCGGTGGGTGAAAGGAAACGCCGGCTGACGTTGATCAGCTCGATCGCCGGTGCATTTTTTTCAATAGCCATGGTGGAACTCCTGGATAAGAGCAGACGCCCGCCGTCGGCCCCAAGGCCGCCGGACGTGAAAAACTGACGGGTGCCGGCGCGATGGCTTCATCGCGCCGGCACGGCCTGCTACTTGGCGTTCTTGACGAATTCCGAGGTGTAGGTCTTGGCAAGGTCGATCTGCTTGCCCTGCAGTTCCTTCTTGAAGGCTGAAAGAACCGTCAGCACTGTCTCAGGTCCACCCTCGGGCATGATCCCGTCGGGGGTGAACATCGCCTTGCCGGCATCGAGGGCCTTCACATAGCCTTCCTTGTCGCCGACATAATAGTCCTTCGGCATCTTGTCGGCGATCTCGGCGCCGCTATGCGAATTGATGAACTTCTGCGTCTTGACGAAAGCGTTGGCCAGCTTCTGCACGATGTCCTTGTGCGCTTCGACCCAATCTGTCTGCATATAGAGGGAGGCGGCCGGGTAGGTGCCGCCGAGCGCGGCCTTGGTGCCTTCCATCGTGCGCATGTCGATAAGGACTTTGGCCTCACCAGTCTTCAGCAGCCGCGTGATCGTCGGTTCGGTCGTCATGCCCGCCTGGATCTTGTCCTGCTGCATGGCGGCAATGAAGGTGTTGCCGGCGCCGACCGGAACCGAAGTGAATTCGCCGAGCTTCAAGCCGTTCTTGACGGCAAGATATTCGGTAAGAAAATTCGTCGATGAGCCTAGACCGGTCACGCCCAGGCTCATGCCCTTGAAGTCGGCGGGCGACTTGATCTCGGGATGCTTGGTCGAAACGAGCTCGACCTCGCCCGGCGCCTGGCTGAACTGGACGATGGATTCGACGAATTTGCCCTTGGCCTGCAGATCGATGCAGTGATCATAAAAGCCGACAACTCCTTGCACGGCACCGGCAAGCATCTCGTTTTCGGCGTCGACCCCGGCCGGCTCATTCAGCAACTCGACGTCGAGACCCTCGTCCTTGAAATAGCCCAGTGCTTCGGTCAGTTTGGCTGGCAGGTAAATCTGCTTCTCGTAGCCGCCGACCATGATGGAAACTTTGTCGGCGGCGTGTACGGACGGCGCTGACAAGGCCATGGCGGCGACGAGTGCGGTTGTGGCGGCTGAATCAAGCAGAATTCGCGCGAGCGACATGGCCTCTTCCCTTTGTTCGTTTCCCGCGCCCCTCTCTCTCCCATCGCTTTTGCGCGACAATATGGGGGCGCCGGACAAGAGTTATGGCACCAACCTTTCATCCAGCTTTCAGGGTAAAGCCGAAAATGACGGCAAAGCTTACGGATCAGTAGGCCGTGGCCAGCAGGCCGTCGCGGCGTCGTGAAAATGCCCGCCGTGCCAAGTTCAGCGGTCAAACCCAAGCACGTCGCGCATATCATATTCGCCGGGCGAGCGTCCCGACACCCAAAGTGCCGCGGCGATGGCGCCACGGGCGAACATGGTGCGGTCGCCGGCAGCGTGCGACAAGGTAACAAGCTCGCCTTCGGCACAGAAGCTGACGCTGTGTTCGCCGATGATGCTGCCGCCGCGAACCACCGCAAAACCGATCTCGCCGGCCGGCCGCGCGCCGGTGACGCCGTCGCGGACGCGCCTTGCGACCGCGTCCAGGTCGACGCGGCGTCCACGGGCGACGGCCTGTCCCAGCATCAGTGCGGTGCCCGACGGCGCATCGATCTTGTGGCGATGATGCGCCTCGAAAATTTCGGCATCCCAATCTTCGGGGGCAAGTGCCCTCGCCGCCCGCTCGACCAGTCCGACCAGCATGTTCAGTCCAAGCGAAAAACTGCCGGAGCGGACGATGGGAATCGTTTTCGCGGCATCGGCTATATCAGCCAGTTCGCCCGCATCGAAACCGGTCGAACCGATCACCAGGGCCGGTCCGCCCCAATTTGCGCAAACCCTCGCCAGATCGGCGGAGGCGGCGGGCGTGGTGAAATCGATCACCACATCGGTCATGGCAAGCGCCTCGTCGCGGCTCGCCAGCCCATCGCCGACACTGCTTGGGCGATGGAAGCGGGCAGCAAGCGCGAGCCGCGGATCGGCCTGCACGGCCTCCGCCATCTGCCGCCCCATGCGGCCCAGCGCGCCGGCGATGGCGATCCGGATCGGCGGTTGCACCATGATCTCGGCTATTTCCACATGCCGCGCATGCGCGCGCCGATGTCGACGCGCACCTCCGGCCGGGGCGCCCTGCCCTGTGCCGCCTGTGCGCTCGGCCACGACATCTGCTGGAACGCTCCAAGGATCGAGGCGGGGATGAAGCGGGTGCGTGAGGCGTAGAGGTGACGGTCGCCGCGCGCGGCCTGGCCATGGGGAAAGAAGCGCTGCGGCATGACCAGGTTGAGGCTGTCCTTGGCCCGCGTCATCGCCACATAGAGCAGCCGGCGCTCCTCCTCGATATCCTCCTTGGTGCCGACGCCGAGATCGGCCGGAATGCAGCCATCGACGGTGTTGAGCACGAAGACGTTCTTCCACTCCTGGCCCTTGGCCGAGTGGATGGTCGAAAGGATCAGATAGTCCTCGTCGCGATGCGGCGGCCCCGCCTGGTCGCTGGTCGCGTCCGGCGGATCGAGCGTGAGTTCGGTCAGGAAGCGTTCGCGCGAGGCGTAGCCAGAGCCGATCTGCTCGAGCTGCAACAGGTCGGCGCGGCGTGTGACGGCATCCTCATGGATGCGTTCCAGATGTGGCTCGTACCAGAGCCTGACCTGTTCGAGATCGGCCGGCCATTTGGCGCCGGCCCGCAGGCCGGAATAGAGCGAGACGAAACCCGGCCAGTCATCTGCAGCGCGTTGCGGCGGCCGCCAGCCGGCCAGCCCCATCGCCTCGTCCAGAGCCGATGTCATCGTCTCGACAATCTGCGCAGCAGCCGAAGGGCCAATGCCCGGCATCAGTTGCAGGACGCGAAAGCCGGCGACGCGGTCGCGCGGGTTTTCGGCAAAACGCAGCACCGCCAGCACATCCTTGACATGGGCGGCATCGAGGAATTTCAGGCCGCCGAACTTGACGAAGGGAATGTTGCGCCGCGTCAGCTCGATCTCCAGCGGCCCGCTGTGATGCGAGGCGCGAAACAGCACTGCCTGCGATTTCAGCGCCGTGCCAGCTTCTCGTTCGGCCAGAATGGTATCGCAGACGAAGTTGGCCTGCTCGACCTCGTCGCGGACGCTCACCAGCCTTGGCTTGTCGGTGGATTTTCGCTCCGACCAAAGGTTCTTGGTGAAGCGCTCCGAGGCCTCGCCGATCACCGCATTGGCGGCGGCCAGAATGGTTTCTGTCGAGCGGTAATTGCGCTCCAGCATCACCACATCGGCGGCCTGCGCGAACTGTTTTGGAAAATCGAGGATGTTGCGCACCTCGGCGGCGCGGAACGAATAGATCGACTGCGCATCGTCGCCGACCACCGTCAGCCCGGCGCCGTCGGGTTTCAGCGCCATCAGGATCGAGGCCTGCAGCCGGTTGGTGTCCTGGTATTCGTCGACCAGAACGTGGTCGAAACGCCCGCCCAGATGCGCCGCTATTTCCGGCTCGGCCGCCATCTGCGCCCAATAGAGCAGCAGATCGTCGTAATCGAGCACGTTCTGCGCCTGCTTGGCCTCGACATAGCCGGCGAACAGTTGCTTGAGCTGATCGGCCCAACCGGCGCACCAGGGGAAAGCAGAACCCAGCACTTCGCCGAGCGGCGCCTGCGCGTTGACGGCGCGCGAATAGATGGCAAGGCAGGTGCCCTTGGTTGGGAAACGCGCCTCCGTTTTCGAGAAGCCAAGTTCGTGGCGCACGAGGTTCATCAGGTCGGCGGAATCCTCGCGATCATGGATGGTGAAGGCCGGGTCGAGGCCGATCTCCAGCGCATAGTCGCGCAACAGCCGGGCGCCGATGCCGTGAAAAGTGCCTGCCCAGGTCAGCGCATCGGTGATGACCGCGGCGTCGCGGCCGAGCACCTCGCCAGCGATGCGCTCGACGCGCTTGGCCATTTCGGACGCGGCGCGCCGCGAAAAGGACATCAGCAGGATACGGCGCGGGTCGGCACCCCTGACGATCAGATGGGCGACGCGATGCGCAAGCGTGTTGGTCTTGCCCGAGCCGGCGCCGGCAATGACCAGCAAGGGCCCGGCGATCTTGCCGTCGCCATGCTCGACGGCCTGGCGTTGGGCGTCGTTCAGCCGCGCGAGATAGGCGGGCTGGGGAGTCGGTTCCACAAATGTCGAATCATGGGCGGCGAGGTTCATCGCCCATCAAGCATCGTTTCCGCTTTGTTCGCAACATGCAAGCGGCGCGACGGACCCTTGATTTTGATGCAATTCCCAACGCAAAGCGCTGTGCACTTTCCTGGAATTGCCCTACCGCCGGGGATCGACACCCATGGCCGCCGATTGGCGGCGCAAAGCATCGCGGTCACTTCTCGACGCGGGCAGCAACAGGGGATCAACGTCGCCGGGCACGTCATCGATCATCTTGCGCGCGAGGCGATACGCGAGAAAGGCGAATGTACCTGCCAGAAGCAAACGGATCATGCCGCGGTTCTCCTCTGATGAGGGTCAACCGGAAACATGACGGTTTGTTCCATCACGCGAAGTTCGCAACCAAACCGATGGCGCGTCGTTGAAAGGATGGAGGCGACAGCGATGAAGAAGCTAGGATTAGCCCTCATTCTGGTGGTTTTGGCTGTCTCGGCCTGCGACAACAAATTGCCACCGACCAAGGCCCCTGGTGCCGAACAGAGCTCTCACGCCAGCGATCCTGTCATGGACACGGAGACTGTCAGCAACTGAGATAGTTCCGGTGCAATGAGGACCGCAAAACCTCAATGCATTGCAGCGATGCATTCTTCAAGCAGCTCAAGGCGGAACTTGGCATTGCGCAGTTCGTGGCCGGCGTCCTGCTGCAATTGACGACCTCGGGCCGGCGATGCCACTGTGAGGTTTCTTTCGAGTTCGGCGATGCGCGCACGCACCTGCCGCGCCTCGTCCTGACGCAACGCCTTTATCCAGCTCCGCCCGCGCATCCGTCTTCCCGCAACAGCCCAAATACCGGCGCCTTCCATGCCATAAAGACGCTAACGCCCTGCAAGTGCGAATATTCTAAATTTAATGGATGCTAATTTAGAAGGAGATCGGCGCGGAAGAAGGCCGGCGCCGCTTGGGAGGAGAAGGCGCCGGCCAAGCGGATAAATCAGGTCCGCCGCACCATACAAGGTAGCTGAGTCTTGCCCCTGCGTCATGCGGGATCGCGGATTTCGGCCTTTTCCAGGCGTTTTCCACCGGCAAAGGCGTGCCGACGAGGGTCCGCAGCCGATCAAAATCCGAGCCGTTGCCTGGCGATGGCGGCATGGAAACTGGCTCCGAACACCAGCCCTTCATCATTGAAGTCATAGCTGGAATTGTGCAGCGGCGCCGAAGCCTCGCCATTGCCGAGGAAGACGAAGCAGCCCGGCACGTGATCGAGGAAACGGGCAAAATCCTCCGACGCCGTCATGGGCTCGCGGGCAATCGCGATATTGCCGGGCTCGAAGACATTTTTGGCGGCGGCGAAGGCCGCCTCGACCAGTTCGGTATCGTTGTGCAAGGGCACAAATTCCCTGGTGTAATTGACCTCGGCGGCAACGTTGTAGGCGGCCGCGGTGCCCTCGGCGATGATGCGCATCTGGCGTTCGATCTCCGCGCTGACTTCGGGGCGAAAACTGCGCGCATCGCCGAGGATGCGGGCAAGACCAGGCAGCGCATTGCGGGTGCCGTCGGTGATCAGTTCGGTCACAGAAACCACGGCTATGTCGGTCGGGCTCAGGCGGCGCGAAACGATGGTCTGCAGATTGGTGACCAGCGCGCAGGCGGCGACCAGCGTTTCGTTGCCCGAATGCGGCCGTGCCGCGTGGCCGCCGAGCCCCTTGAGCACGATCTCGAAATTATCCTCGGCCGACATGACCGGGCCGGCACGGGTCTCGAAGTGCCCAACGGGAAGGCCGGGCATGTTGTGCAGGCCAAAGATCTCGTCGAAGGGGAAGCGCTGCATCAGGCCGTCGTCGAGCATGGCCAGCGCGCCCCTGCCCCACTCCTCGGCCGGCTGGAAGATGAAGCGCACGGTGCCGTCGAAGCCACCCTCGCCCGCCAGCAGCTTTGCCGCGCCAAGCAGCATGGCGGTGTGGCCATCATGGCCGCAGGCGTGCATGATACCGGGATTGCCGGAGCGGTAGGGCGCGCTTGATTGCTCCGCGATGCGCAGCGCATCCATGTCGGCCCGCAACGCAATGGCGCGGTTGCCGCTGCCGCGCTTCAGCGTGCCGACGACGCCGGTGCCGCCGACGCCCTCGGCGACATCGTCCAGGCCGAATTCCCGCAGCTTGGCCGCGACGAAGGCCGCGGTGCGTTTCTCCTCGAAGCCGAATTCGGGGTGCGCGTGCAGGTCGCGCCGCCAAGCGGTCATCTCGCGCTTCAGCGTTTCTGGATCGAGTTTAGCCATGTCTTCAGCCCTCGAGTTCGGCAAGTTCAGCGACCACATCAAGCAGGATGTTGGCGCCGGCAACAAGCTCGGCATCCTCGGTGTGTTCATGCGGGCTGTGGCTGATGCCTCCGGCGCTCGGCACGAAGATCATCGCCGCCGGCGCGATGCGCGCGATCATCTGCGCGTCATGGCCGGCGCCCGAGGTCATGCGCCGCGAGGCAAGCCCGCGCTTCCTGGCAGCAGCCTCGATCAACTCGACGACCTGCCCATCGAAAACAACCGGCTCGAAGCGGGCCAGCCGTTCGACCGACACGGTGATGCCCTCGGCGGCGAGCTGTTCGAGAAAGGCAGCCAGCGACGCCTCCTGTGCTTGCAGGCTCTGCTCGTCGGGATCGCGCAGGTCGACCGTCAAGACGGCGCGCGATGGGATGACATTGATGGCGTTCGGCTCGAAGCGCATCGTGCCGACGGTGGCAACGGTCGGCGCGTTGGAGGCCGCGGCAAGGTCATGCAGGAAGGTGACCACGCGTGCCGCGGCATATCCGGCGTCGCAGCGCATCGACATCGGCGTGGTGCCGGCATGGTTGGCGACGCCATCGAGGGTGATGCGCTGCCAGGAGATGCCCTGCAGGGTTTCCACCGCGCCGATCGGAATGCCTTCACGCTCCAGGACCGGCCCCTGTTCGATGTGCAGTTCGACATAGAGGTGCGGCTTGAGAAAGCCAGGTTCGCGCTCGCCGGCGTAGCCGATGCGGACGAGTTCCTGCCCGAGCGTGCTGCCGTCGGTGCCGACAGCGGCGAGTGCCGCCTCGACATCGACGCCGCCGGCATGGACCAGCGACCCCATCATGTCGGGGGAGAAGCGCACGCCCTCCTCATTGGTGAAGGCCGCGACGGCGAGCGGGCGCAACGGCGAGAGACCCGATGCCTTCAGCGTCTCGATCACCTCCAGCCCGGCAAGCACGCCGTAGCAGCCATCATAGATGCCGGCGTCGATGACGGTATCGATGTGGGAGCCGATGAGCAGCGGCGCCTCGCCTACATTGTCGGCACTTTGCCAGATGCCGAAAATGTTGCCGATGCGGTCGATGGCGACATCGAGCCCGGCCTGGCGCAGCCAGCCGACAAAGAGGTCACGGCCCTGCCTGTCGGTGTCGGAGGCGGCCAGCCGGGTCAGCCTGCCCTCGCCGTCGCGGCCAACAGCGCCAAGTTCGCGGATGCGGCCAAGCAGGCGCTGCGCGTCGACCGCGATCATGGCGTTGCCTCGGCAACGAGCTTGCCGGCCAACACATCAGCAGGGCTCATGCCAACCAGTTCGGCATAGCGATGCGGGTCGGTGGCGCCTTCGGTGTTGATCACCAGCACGCGGGATTTGCCGTCGAGGCCAAGATCGGCCCTGTTTTCGGCCATCGCCCGGATCAGTCCGGCAAGACCGACCCCGCCGCTCTCGCCGGCAACGATGACCGGATCGCTGCCGGCAGGCAGGGCCAGCCGCCGCATCGCGCCGACCGCGTCGCCCTCGTCCACGGCCATGAAGGCATCGGCGGCGCGCGCCAGCACGCGCCAGGCGACCTGAGAGGCCTCATAGCATTCAAGCATGGCCATGACCGTCGGCTGGTCGTGCGCCACCTTGACCACATGCCCTGCCCGGGCAGCCGCGACAACGCAGGCCGCGCGCGCTGGCTCGACAACGATGAAGGTCGGCCTGGCGTCGCCGAGCACGATGGCGAGATGGCCGGCCACCGCCGCGGCAATGCCGCCAACGCCGGCCTGGACGAAGACATGGGTTGGCGGTTCGCAGAGCTGGCGCAGCGCTTCGCGCACGATCGCCGTATAGCCTTGCATCACCAGGCCGGGAATCCGCTCATAACCCGGCCACGACGTATCCGACACCACGCTCCAGCCCTTCTCGGCCGCGACCTGTGCCGCTTGCCTGACAGAATCGTCATAATTGCCATCGACGCGAACCATCTCAGCGCCGTAGCGGGCTATGGCAGCAATGCGTCCGTCGCTGACGCCGGCATGGACAAAGATCACGGCCCTGGCGCCGGCAAGCTCGGCGCCTTGCGCGACCGAGCGGCCGTGATTGCCGTCGGTGGCGCAGGCAAATGTCATCTTCGCGGCGACCGAGCGAACATCGGCACGATCGAGATCCTCGATATCGACGGGGCGGCCAAGGCGCTTGCCTGCCTCTTCCAACACCAGGCGGAAGACAGCATAGGCGCCGCCCAGCGCCTTGAAGCTGCCCAGGCCGAGACGAAAGCCCTCATCCTTGACATGCAGCGCAGCGAGGCCAAGTTCGCCCGCCAGCGCCGGCAGCGCGTGCAGCGGCGTCATCGCGTGATTGTCGCGATGGGCAAGAAAGCGCTCGACCGTGTCCGCGCCCGCGATCCCGAGGGTTTCGGCATCGGTCGCATCAAGCGGCTCACCGTGCAAGGCATTGCGATTGGGCAGGAACACTGGCGCCTCCTTGGCAGTCAGCGACAACATATTGCAGGACAGGCGCAAAGAGCGCTGTAATTGAGCCTGCGAAATGCAAGTTTGTTTCACCGGGATACCGCATTGCCTCCATCATCGCCTCCGCTCGACAGTTTCGATCTCGCCATCCTTGCCATCCTGCAGCGCGACAACACGACGCCGCAGCGGCTGATCGGCGAAGTGGTGAACCTGTCGGCACCGGCGGTGCAGCGCCGCATCAAGCGCATGGAGCAGGCCGGCGTCATTGCAAGCAATGTCGCAATCATCGAACCCGCGGCGGTCGGCCAGCCCATCACCATCTTCGTCGAGGTGGAGCTGGAGAGCGAGCGAACCGAGCTGATCGACGCGGCCAAGCGGCAATTCTCGCAAACGCCCGAAGTGCAGCAGTGCTATTACGTCACCGGCGAGGCCGACTTCATCCTCGTCATCACGGTGGCCGACATGGGCGCCTATGAGGCGCTGACTCGAAAGCTGTTCTTCGGCAACAACAATGTCCGGAAATTCCGCACCTTCGTGGCCATGGACCGCGTCAAGGTCGGGCTGACGGTGCCGTTGCCGGATTGAGCCTTGCCGGCAGGCAGGCTCCACCGCCATGCTTTTGACATTCTCAGGACGCGAATTGAGCTGGGAGGCGTGCTTGGACCGCACCACGACAGTAGCGATTATCGGGGCCGGGCCGGCGGGCCTGGCGGTTGCCGCATGCCTGCGGCAGGCCGGCGTCGACTTCATCATCATCGAAAAAGAGCAGCAGGCCGCCCCTGCCTGGCGGCGCCATTACGAGCGCGTCCATCTGCATACGACCAAGCGCTATTCGTCGCTGCCCTTCGTGCCCTTTCCTAAACACTATCCGCGTTATGTGCCGCGCGCTCTCTTCGTCGACTATCTCGATGCCTACGCGCAACGCTTCGACCTCAGGCCCCAGTTCGGAGAAACGGTGAAAGCGGTCACCCGGGACGGTCGCGGCTGGCGTGTGGCCGCGCCATCCGGACCGTTGCGCGCCAAACATGTGGTGATCGCGTCAGGCTACAATGCCGAGCCCTTGCGGCCCGGGTTTGCCGGTATCGACACTTTCACGGGCAAGACATTGCACAGCGCGGACTATCGCAATGCCAAACCGTTCGCCGGTCAGTCGGTGCTGGTCATCGGCATGGGCAACACCGGCGCGGAGATTGCGCTCGATCTGGCGGAAAACGGTGCACAGCCGACCATTTCCGTACGCGGCGGCGTTCATATCGTGCCGCGCGAACTGTTCGGCGTGCCCATCCAGATGGTCGGCATGGCTGCGCGCCTGGGGCCGCAACGCTTCAACGATGTTCTTTTCCCGGTCATTCTCGACGTGGTGCTGGGCAGGCTGGAAAAATACGGGCTCAAACGGCCGGGACAAGGACTGCTAGAACAGATTGCGATTGCGTCGCGCATTCCGGTGATCGATGTAGGCACCATCGGCAAGATCCGCGAAGGCGCGATCAAGGTCGCGCCCGATATCGCCGAGATTTCGCAACGCGGCGCCCGTTTTGCCGACGGCAAACACAGCAAATTCGACGCGATCATCTTCGCCACCGGCTACCGGCCGGGCTATGCCAGATTTCTCGAGCCCGGCATCCAGCCGGACCGCAGTGGCGTTACCCCCAAAGCCTCGGATCTCGGTCTCTACCTCATTGGTTTCCACAATGCAGTCACCGGATTGCTGCGCGAGATCGGGATCGAGGCGCAGGCGATCGCCGACGATATAAGGCACCGGCTGAACAGGAAAAAGGCTTCCGAAATCCTGCCGGTGTGATCTGCGGCCTGCCCTATCCCAGTGCAGTCTTCAGCATCATGCCGGCGATCTCCTTCGTCAGCTTGGCGGCGACAAGCGCCGTCATGTTGGAGAGATCCTGGCTTGGATTGTATTCGACAATATCGGCGGCCACGATCGGCTGGTCGATGCCTTGAATGAGGTTGATGACCTGCCGGGTCGACAGCCCGCCGGGCTCGCGGTGCGAGACGCCGGGTGCAAAGGCGGGGTCGAGCCCGTCGAGATCCATCGAGACATAGACTGGTGTTGTGAGGTCGAGCCGCAGGCCCTCGCCGACATGGCGCGCCTCGACCACCTCGATGCCGAAGCGCCCGATCTGGCCGCGAAGGTCGTCGTTGAGCGTGCGCAGGCCGATCTGAATCAGCCGGTCGGCCAACCGCTCCTCCATGATGCGGGCGAAGGACGAGGTGTGGGAGCGCAAATTGCCCTGATAGGCAGGATAGATATCGGGATGTGCATCGATTTGGACGATCGTCAGGCTAGGGTGGCGCCGCCGCACGGCACGCAGAACCGGCCAGGCAATGGCGTGATCGCCACCCAGGCTGATCAGCGGATGCCCGGCATTCAGCGCGCGTCCGACCTCGCTTTCGATGCGTTCCCAGGGGTCGCCGGCGCCGGCAAAGTCGATGTCGCCATGGTCGAGGAAGCGATCCGTCAGATCGAAGCCGGTTTCGCTCCACGAACTGTGGGCGTCGCTATGCAGCTCCCGCCTGATCAGCGCTGGGGCGTCGGCCGAGCCGCGCAGATGGGACGAGTTCTCGTCATGCGGTATTCCCAGAAGCGAAATCGCGCCTGTCATCGACGTCCTCCCCGATGCAGAGAGAGCCTCTATACCGGTACGAGTTGGCCGTTGCGACGAGAGCTGGTTGGGCCAGGTCCGTGCCAGGGATTGAGATCGGCTAGGCCTTGCGCAGCCAGACCTTGTTGTCGTGGAAGGCGGCGCCGCCATAGGGCGCCGGCGCATCGGCTCCGGTCAGCACGTTGATGCCCTCGCCGCGCTCATGCGCGCTGTTCGGCCAGATGCCTTCGGCGATCACCACTCCGCGCTTGATGCCGTCGAAGAATTTCGCGTGCAGCACCAGCTCGCCGCGCGGGTTGCCGACCTCGACACGGTCGCCGTCGGCAAGCCCAAGATCCGCCGCGTCGTCGGGATGGAGGAGCAATGCCGGCCTGCCTTCCTTTTCCTTCGACACCGGCGTTTCGGCAAAGGTCGAGTTGAGGAAGTTGCGCGCCGGCGAGGTCGTCAGCCGGAACGGATGCGCCTCGTCGGCCACTTCGATCAGGTCGACATGGTCGGGAAACTCTGGCAGGCGCTCCACCGGTCCGAACAGGCCCATGCTCTTCGGCGGCCGGTTGGGAGCCGCCTGGCCGGTCCAGTCGGCGCGGAAGCGAAATTTACCATCCGCATGGCCAAACCCGTTGATAAAATGTGCGGCCTCGAAATCCGGCTGCAGATCGACCCATTTCTGCTCTTTCAAGCTGTCGAAACTGCCCAGCCCACGCTTGCCGAGAATGATGTCGATGTGCTGCTGTTCTGTCAGGCCGAAGCCCGGGCGGTCGGCGACGCCGAGGCGCTCGGCCAGTTGCTCGATGACGAAATGGTTGGTGCGCGGCCCTTCCGGTGGCTCGATCAGCTTTGGCCCGAGCGTGATGTGCTGGTTGCCGCCGCCCTTGTAGACGTCGTCATGCTCCAGAAACATCGTCGCCGGCAGCACCACATCGGCCAGCCTGGCGGTGTCGGTCATGAACTGCTCGTGCACGCAAGTGAACAGGTCGTCGCGCAGAAAGCCCTGCTTCACCAGCCGCTGCTCAGGCGCGACATTCACCGGGTTGGTGTTCTGGATCAGCATCGCCGTCACTGGCGGTCCGCCGTAGAGCGCGTCGCCGGCGCCAGTCAGCACCGGACCGATGCGCGAATGGTCGAGATAGCGGATGGACGGATCGCGCATCCTGGTGCCTTCCAGCACCTCCTGGTTGAGCTTGAAGATGCCGGAATTCGAATGGAAGGCGCCGCCGCCCTCATACTGCCAGCTTCCTGTGACCGCGGCGATGCAGGAGGCGGCATGCATGTTGACGGCGCCGTTACGCTGGCGGGCAAAGCCGTAGCCGAGACGGAAATAGGTTTTCCTGGTCGTGCCAACGAGGCGGGCAAAGGCTTCGATCTCGGCGACCGATAAGCCCGTGATCTGGGCCGCCCATTCAGGGGTTCGCGTCCTAAGATGCTCTTCCAAACCCTTCGGATCGTCGGTGTATTTTTCGAGATAGGCACGGTCGGCCAGGCCTTCCCTGAACAGCACATGCATGACCGCGCAGGCCAGCGCGCCGTCGGTGCCGGGTTTCAGCACCAGGCCCATGTCGGCCTGGTTCATCGTCGCGTTTTCATAGACGTCGATGACGACGATTTTAGCACCGCGTTCCTTGCGCGCCTTGATGGCATGGGTCATCACATTGACCTGCGTGACCACGGCATTGGTGCCCCAGATCACCACGCAGTCGGATTTCGCCATTTCGCGCGGGTCGGGCCCACGCAAGGCGCCCGCCCCCATCATCCAGCCAGTCCAGGCGAGATTGGTGCAGATCGACCCGAAGAAGCCCGAATACTTCTTGGCATGACGCAGCCTGTCGATGCCGTCGCGCTGCACCAGCCCCATCGTGCCGGCATAGAAGTAAGGCCAGACCGTCTCCGAGCCGTATTTGTCTTCGGCCGCGATGAACCTTTCGGCGACGAGGTCGAGCGCGGCCTCCCAGCTCGCTTCCTGCCAGACGCCGTCGCCTTTTGCGCCGGCGCGGATCAGCGGCTTCAGCAAGCGGTCGGGGTGGTGGACGCGGTCGGCATAGCGCGCGACCTTGGCGCAGACGACGCCGGATGTGTAGGTGTTGGCCTTGGCGCCATGGACACGGCCGATGCGGTTGCCGTCGAGCAACTCGACCTCGAGCGCGCAGGTGGACGGGCAATCATGCGGACAGGCCGAATGGCCGATGCGAAGCTTGGCGTGCTGGTTCATGGGGGATGTTTAGCTGGTTCCGAACGTGGCGTGTAGGGCCAGATTTGCCCATAGACTGCCTTTCGGGGATGCCTTTTCTACCCGATATGTGGCGACTTCCACCCGATGTGTGGCGACGCATTGCAAGCACCGCATCCCGCACAGCGTATGTGGCGCCGGACATGCGCTGCCTGCTTCGATCCATAGTTCCATCGACATCGATGGCCTCCGGTATCGATTACAACCCAACGGCAATCTCCTGGATAAAATCCAGGAATGCCCTGACCTTGGCCGGCGGCAGATGGCGTGATGGGTGGTAGGCGTAGAGTGGGTAAAGTTCTTCCGACCACTCCGGCAGGATCGGCACGAGGTCTCCCCGTGCCAGGAACGGCGCCAGGCCGATGGCGAGGCTTTGGAAAATGCCTTGGCCCGCGACGCAGGCCGTGACCGCGACGGAAGGATCGTCCAGCACCAGACGGCTTGGGATCTTGACCTCGACGATCTCTCCGCCTCGGTGAAACTCCCATGGAAAAGGAAGGCCGGTCTGGGGATCGCGGAAGAGAAGCGCCTCGTGGTGGACGAGGTCGTGCGGCGATCGCGGCTCGCCGTGCCGTTCGAGATAGGCCGGCGCCGCAACCGTCAGAATCTGGGCTTCCAGGAGTTTGCGCACGATAAGGGACGATGCATCGGGCGGCCCGAAGCGTATCGCCACGTCCACGCCGCTCATCATCTCCTCGCGATAGTTGCTGGTCAATAAATCCAGCACGAGCAGTGGATAGCGAGCGAGGAACCGCTGCAGCCCGCCTGCGAGCACCGTGCGTGCGAACCACGGGTCCACCGATACGCGCAGCCGGCCGCGCACCACCGCCGCCGCGCCCGCGGCCTCGGCCGCAGCCTCATCCAAGCCTGCGAGCAGCGGCATCACCTGCGCATGGAAGCGCCGGCCTTCCTCGGTCAGGCTGACCTCGCGTGGATTGCGATCGAAGAGCCGCACGCCGACCCTGGCCTCCAGACGCGCGACGGCCCGACTTACCCCCGATGGCGTCAGGCCCAGCATCTCCGCGGCACGGGCGAAGTTCCCGGCCTCCGTTACCGCTGCCAGGACCCCAATGCCGGTGAGAAGCCGCGTGTCGAAAACCATTCGATCTCCCTTCGCCTACACCCCGATGACGAGGATCGGTGATTTCTAGTCATCATAACACTGATCTTAATGCGCGTGAATCACTGGATAGCGAGACGTACAAGCATGGCGTCACCGCAGTGCCGGCCGAGAGAGGCTGAGCAGGTCGGATTTCCTTCGATCCGGAAAGGAGTTAGCCATGAATCACCTCACACGCAGAACGATGCTTCAGCGCGGCGGAATGCTCGGGGCCATCCTGGCTCTCGATGCGGTCAGCCCCGCTCCGGCCAAGACAACGCCAGCCGGTTCGTCGATGCGGTTCAAGGCGATCGACGCCGCCCTGCGCGAAGGCGTTTCGAAGAACGACGTGGCCGGCGTCATCGCCGTCGCGGCGACGCCGAAAGGCATGGTCTATGAGGGTGCCTTCGGCAAGGCGAACACTGCAACGGGGGCGCCGATGACGCTCGACACGGTGTTCTGGCTGCTGTCGATGACCAAGGCTTTCACGGCTACGGCCTGCATGCAGCTGATCGAGCAGGGCCGCCTCAATCTGGACGACGACGCGGCGAAATACCTGCCTGAGCTGGCCTCGCCGCAGGTTCTTGACGGCTTTGCCGAGGATGGAACGCCGCGACTGCGGCCGGCCAAGCGCGCGATCAAGGTGCGCCATCTGCTGACGCATACTTCCGGCTACACCTACTCGATCTGGAGCGAGGCTCTGACCCGCTACGAGAAGGTGACGGGCATGCCCGACATCGCGACCTGCAAGAACGCCGCTTTCACCGCCCCGCTCGAATTTGAACCTGGCGAACGGTGGGAATACGGCATCAGCATGGACTGGATCGGCAAGCTCGTCGAAGCGGTGTCCGATCAGTCGCTCGAAATCTACTTCCGCGAGAACATCTTCGCGCCGCTCGGCATGAAGGATTCAGGCTTTCTGATCGGCACCAAGCAGAAGCAGCGCGTCGCCACCTTCCACAACCGCGGGGCCGATGGCGGGCTGGAGCCGGCGCCCTTCGAGATGCCGCAACGGCCGGAGTTCTTCATGGGCGGCGGCGGTGCCTTCTCGACGCCGCGGGACTATATGGCCTTCCTGCAGGCACTGCTGAATGGCGGCGCGCTGCATGGCGCGCGAATCCTGCGTCCGGAGACGGTCGCCATGATGATGCAGAACCAGATCGGCGAGCTGAGCGTCCAGCAGATGCGCTCGGCGCAGCCGTCCTATTCCCGCAGCTTCGACCAGTTCCCGCAACAGCCGCATAAATGGGGCCTGTCCTTCGACATCAACACGCGGCCGGGACCGAATGGGCGCTCCGCCGGCAGCATCTCCTGGGCAGGTCTGCTCAACTGCTACTTCTGGCTCGACCCGGTGAAGCACGTCACCGGCGCGCTCTTCACCCAGGTCCTGCCCTTCTACGACGAGCGGGTCGTCGCGCTCTACGGCGCGTTCGAGCGCGGCCTCTATGCCGGGCTCGCCTGAACCCCCTGGCGATCGACACCAACCTCTTGGAGAACCACCATGTATGCAATCACCGGAGTAACCGGCAAGGTCGGCGGCGCGCTTGCGCGCAGCCTTCTCGCCGAGGGATTGCCTGTCCGCGCCGTCCTGCGCGACGCGGCCAAGGCAGCGGAGTGGAGACGTCGCGGCTGTAATGTCGCCTTGGCCGAGATGGACGATGCGGCAAGCCTGGCCTCGGCCTTCAGGGAGGCTGCGGGCGTCTTCATCCTGCCGCCCTCCGAGTTCGATCCGGAACCCGGCTTTCCCGAGGCTATGCGCGTCATCTCGGCCGTGACCGCTGCCTTGGCCGAGGCGCGTCCCGGCAAGGTGGTCTGCCTGTCGACCATCGGCGCGGACGCGCCGCACGAGAACCTGCTGACCCAGCGCACGCTGATGGAACAGGCGCTGGACGGGATCGGGCTTCCGGTCACCTTCCTAAGGCCCGGCTGGTTCTTGGAGAATGCGCTCTGGGACATTCCCTCGGCGCGTGACGAAGGCGTGCTGCGCAGCTTCCTGCAGCCGGCCGACAGGCCGTTGCCGATGGTCGCGACGCAAGATGTCGGGCGCCTGGCCGCCGTGCTGCTTCAGGAGAATTGGATCGGGACGCGGTTTATCGAACTGGAGGGGCCTGTCCGCGTCTCGCCCAACGATCTCGCCCGCGCCTTCGCCACGGTGCTGGAGCGCCCGGTCAAGGTCGAGACGGTGCCGCGCGAGAGCTGGGAGCAGATCTTCCGTTCCCAGGGTACGCAAAATCCGTTGCCGCGGATCCGGATGCTTGACGGCTTCAACGAGGGCTGGATCGAGTTCAGCGACCAAGGCCGGTCGGCGATCAAAGGGACAACGACGCTCGATAGCGTTATCACCAACCTCGTCGCGGCGAGCCGGTCAGCCACCTGACACGGTCACGATTTGGCGCATGGACTTGCGAACCAGTCGCTGGCGCGAAGCGGTGGCGGTCGCCCGTGCCCTGCCATCGCCACAGTTTCGAAAGGAAATCATCATGGAATCGATCATCACGCAGGGCGTTGCGATCCCGCGCCTCGGTTTCGGTACGTTCCGCATGCCAGGGGACGACGCCCAGCCGGTCGTCGAGAGCGCCATTGCGCTCGGCTACCGACATATCGACACCGCGGCGATGTACGAGAACGAAGCCGCCGTCGGCGCCGCCATAGCAGCGTCCGGCGTGAACCGGAACGAGCTCTTCGTCACGACGAAGGTATGGCACGACCAACTTGCGCCGGATGCGTTGCGCCGGGCCTTTGACATCAGCCTGGGCAAGCTGAGGCTCGACCATGTCGATCTTTACATGATCCACTGGCCGTCCAAAGACTTCGACATCAAGGCGACGCTGGAAGCGTTGATGTCGCTGCGGGAGCAAGGCCTCACGCGTGCGATCGGCGTGTGCAACTTCAACCTGCCGATGATCCGCCGCGCCGTGGAGGAGATCGGTGCGCCGATCGCGAGCGTCCAGCTCGAATACCACCCATTCCTGTCGCAGGACCGGATGCTGTCCTACCTGCGGGGCAACGGCATCCCCTTGACGGCCTACGCGCCGCTCGCCCAGGGCCGGGCCGCCAGTGACGCAACGCTCGCCGGCCTCGGGCGCAAGCATGGCTGCAGCGCAGCGCAGATGGCCATCGCCTGGCTTCTGGACCAGGAGGGCGTCATCGTGATCCCGAAAGCCGCGCGCCCCGAAAGCCAGAAGTCCAATCTCGATGCGCTCGGCATTCGGCTCGACGATGAGGATCGCGCGACGATTGCTGCTCTGCCGAAGGACCAGCGCTTCGTCCGGCCACCCTTCGCACCCGATTGGAATGCCGCTGCATGAAATCGCGGCATGGGGCTGGCGCTGTGATCGGTCCCAATCGCGGTTTGCGACGAGGTCGGCCGCCCTACTCCGCCGTGCCTTCCTCATACTCGGCCGACATGGTCAGCCATTTTTCCTCGTGGCCGGCCAGCGTCTGGGCGAGCTGCGAGCGCTCCTTGGCCAGGCGCGTTGCCGTCGAGGGATCCTTTTCGTAGATCGCCGGATTGGCCAGTTCGTCCTCGATGCCGTCGATGCGTTTGCGGATGCGGTCCATCAGCGCTTCTGTGGCGCGGATTTCCTTGGCCAGCGGTTCGAAGGCGGCGCGGCGCGCCGCCGCATCGCGGCGGCGGTCGGCTTTTGACGCCTTGTCGGCCTCGCGCCTGCCGCGGCGGTCGCCGGACACGCCGGTGACCAGCGTCTTGTAGTCCTCCAGGTCGCCCTCATACGGATTGACCGCCCCGTCCTTGACCAGCCAGAGCCGGTCGGCGGTCGCCTCAAGCAAATGGCGGTCGTGCGAGATCAGGATGACAGCCCCGGGAAATTCGTTGAGCGCATGGATCAGCGATTCACGGCTGTCGATGTCGAGATGGTTGGTCGGCTCGTCGAGGATGAACAGGTTCGGCCCCTCGAAGGCCGACAAGCCCATCAAAAGCCGCGCCTTCTCGCCGCCGGACAAGTCCTTGGCTGGCGTATTCATCTTCTCGGTCGTCAGACCGAACTGGGCAACACGACCGCGCACCTTGGACTCCGGCGCCTCCGGCATCAGCCGGCGGACATGCTCATAGGCGTTTTCCTCCGGACGCAGATCGTCGAGCTGATGCTGGGCGAAGATCGCCACCTTCAGCCCGGGCGCCACCGTCATCGTGCCGCTCTCCTGCTTGAGCCGGCCCGACAGCAGCTTGGCGAAGGTCGACTTGCCGTTGCCGTTGGCGCCAAGCAGCGCGATGCGGTCGTCGGCGTCTATGCGCAACGTCATTTTCTTCAGGATCGGCTGGCCTTCGGTGTAGCCGACATTGACGTTATTCAGCGCCACGATCGGCGAGGCCACGGTCTTCACCGGTTCGGGAAAAGAGAACGGCCGCACCGAATCGTTCACGATCGCCGCGATCGGCTTCATCTTTTCCAGGGCCTTGATGCGTGACTGCGCCTGTCTGGCCTTGGACGCCTTGGCGCGGAACCGCTCGACGAAGGATTCCATGTGCTTGCGGGCGGCCTCCTGTTTGACGCGACCCTTTTCCTGCAATTCCTTCTGCTCGGTGTATTGGCGCTCGAACTGATCGTAGCCGCCGCGCCAGAAGGTCAGCTTCTTCTGGTCGAGATGAACGATCGAGTTGACGGCACGGTTGAGCAGGTCGCGATCGTGCGAAATCAGAAGCACGGTGTGCGGGTATTTCGACACGTAGTTTTCCAGCCACAGCGTGCCTTCGAGGTCGAGATAGTTGGTCGGCTCGTCGAGCAGGAGCAGATCAGGCTCTGAAAACAGCACGGCAGCCAATGCCACGCGCATGCGCCAGCCGCCGGAGAAGGACGAGGCCGGCCGGCGCTGCGCCGCGTCGTCGAAGCCGAGGCCGGCGAGGATGGTGGCGGCGCGGGACTCGGCCGAATGCGCGTCGATGTCGGCCAGCCGCATGTGGATGTCGGCGATGCGGTGCGGATCGGTCGCCGTCTTTTCCTCTTCGAGCAGCGCCGTGCGTTCGAGGTCGGCCTTGAGCACGATCTCGATCAGCGGCTCCTCGGTTCCCGGCGCTTCCTGCGCCACCTGGCCGATGCGCGTGTTCTTCGGCAGGCTGATCGAGCCGGTCTCGGAGGGAAAATCGCCGGTGATGGCCTTGAACAGCGTCGTCTTGCCGGTACCGTTGCGGCCGACAAGGCCGGCCTTGGTGCCGGCCGGCAAGGTCAGCGAGGCATGGTCGAGAAGCAGGCGCCCGGCCATGCGGAGCGAAAGGTCGTTGATGATCAGCATGGCCGCGCTTTTGCACTGGACATCAACGCTTCGCAAGACCTTCCGGGCCAGTTGGCCGCACAAGGCCTGAAACACAGGCGGGAGCGCGAGGCGAATTGGTGGCCTTGTCCGTGAAATTCGTGCCTGTCCTCGACGACCGCCGAAGGCCTGATCGCAAAACGCGCCTGCGCTCATCACCGGAAAATCCTCGAAGGCTAAAGGCAAAGTCTATCGGCACACTGGCCGCGCCGTGGTGGTCAATATTGAACAGACGGGCGCCCGACGCGCGTCCTACGCTTCACGAGCTGACGAAACCGGACTGCCCCCCAACCACGTTTGGTTACGACAGCAGGAACCCCGGCCGGGGATTTTTCAGCATGGCAAAGGAAACGGCTCGGCATCAATCGGAAAACCGGGTCCGATGAAACTCCCATCAGGGCCCGAATGAACCAAGGCGGCATGGAGATTCGAGGATGCCCACGCTTCCGTTGGCGCTCAAGATCGCAGACGCCGTTTCCGATGCCCAGCGGCGTCGGGGCAGGCTGGACATAGCAGCCGTTGCCAGTCAGTTGCTCGACGCCCATCCCGAGGCTGGGCATAGTTTGATGGAAATTGCCGACACATTGCGGGATGAAGTTGCATCCCAAGGAACCTTGGCACAGGGAACTGCAGCGACGTCTTGTTAGCATCGACATCGCAGGCCGACTTCCCAACCATTCCGAACACTGCGGCGGGCGTGCCTTACGTGACGAAGCCCCGGCCAGGGACTCGTCAAGACGCCAGGAGATCGGGGGAGGAAGACCCGGAATGACGCCGACCGCATTTGGATAGCCTTCGCAGCGGGCCGCATCTGGTCAATATTGACCGGTTCCGCGAGATATCGGATTCTGTTTCATCAAGGCTGAAGCCTCGTCAGCATCGTGATAAAATCCAATCTGGTCAGTGGATGGGGTCATTGATGGAAGGAAGATCAGATCAGCCGTTCGACCCGAAGGTTTTTCTGGCGAAAGCAGATCTCGGGCGCACCATCACACGCTATGGACCCAACCAGAAGATATTCTCGCAAGGCGATGTCGCGGCTTCGGTCTTCTACATCAATGAGGGCCAGGTCAAAATCAGTGTCCTGTCCGAACAGGGAAAGGAAGCTGTCGTCGCCATAATGGGGACCGACGATTTCTTCGGCGAAGGTTGCTTGGCCGGCCAGACCCGGCGCATGGCAACGGCGGTTGCGATGACCGATTGCGAGATCATGCAGTTGGACAAGAAGGCGATCGTGCGCGTCATTCATGATGAGCCGGCCTTTTCGGAAATGTTCATCGCGCATCTTCTGACACGAACCATCCGTGTCGAAGAGGACCTGGTCGATCAGCTTTTCAATTCGAGCGAAAAGCGCCTGGCACGGGCACTTCTGCTGCTTGCAAATTTCGGCAAGGAAGGAAAGCCAGAACCCATTCTCGGCAAGGTCAACCAGGAGACGCTTGCCGAAATGATCGGCACAACGCGACCGAGAGTCAGCTACTTCATGAACAAGTTCCGCGACCTCGGATTCATCGAGTACAATGGGAAACTCGTGGTGCACAGTTCGCTGCTGAACGTGGTTCTGCACGATCAACCACAAATCAGACGGTGAACCCGGAAGGGCAAAGCCGCCTTCCGGGTTCTATTGGCTGTCGCGTCTAGGCCAACTGGCCGGGGCGCTTCCCGCTTAGCCAGCCGCCTTGCGCTTGGCTCCCTTTGCCACGGCAGCCGGTGCGGCTGCCGGTTTGCGGCCAAGTCCCGTCGACTTTGCCAGCGCCGACCGGGTCGCCGAGTAATTGGGAGCGACCATCGGATAGTCCGGGGGCAAGCTCCATTTGGCCCGATAGTCGTCCGGGCTCAGACCATAGTCTGTCCTGAGATGTCGCTTGAGCGACTTGAACTTCTTTCCGTCTTCCAGGCAGATGATGTAGTCGGGAAACACCGACTTTTTCGGGTTTACGGCCGGAACCAGGCTCGGGCTTTCTACGACGACCGCGCCAGCCAACTTTCGAACCGAGGCGCTGACGCTGGCAATCAGGTCAGGCAGGCCGGAAGCTGGTAGCGGATTGTTGCCTACATAGGCCGAGACAATATCGGCCGTTAGCTCTATAACGGTCTTATCCTCGATATTTGACAATTCTTTCATCCTATTTGCGAGAAAGTCATCCACCCCAGCGAAGACTTCGTCGACGTATCTCTTTAACCGCGTCCCCCTAACGGCCCGCCAAGTGCCAAAACGAATCAAGACTTGGCGTCAACTATTTTTATGGGAAATGCACGCTGCGCAATTTAGAAAATCTAATACTTGGAAGCAGCAGACTTGGTCGTCCGGGTATCGGCCAATATCTCAAGAATACGCCGCCAACGGGCACAGCGCCCGAAATCCTTCTGCTCAATTGCCTTTTCGGCCTTCATCGCCGCGTAGAGCGGTGCTTCGGCACCAAATTCCTTGATCAGCCAATGCGCTTCCTGCCTGGCGAGACGTTCATTGTCGTCAAACATAGTCTTGCGCCTCCGAGCGCTCCAGTCCGACCGCGATACAACTGCCGATGACGAGGACGGCCCCGGCAATGGCGGTTGTCGTCAACCGTTCGCCGGACAGGGTCAGCAGCAACGTCGAGGCAATCGGCGTGAGATAGGCGACGACCGCGACCTTGCCACTGCCTTCGAGCTTCAAGGCCCGCGACCAAAAGTAATAACCCAGCCCCATCGGACCGGCGCCGAGATAGAGTCCCAGGGCGAGATCGACGCCGGAGGGCCAGGCGACGCCTTCGCCAGAGGACCAAAAAAGCGTCAAGGCGACACCGACCAGCGACGAAGGCAGCAGCAGGCGATCGGGCGAAGTGGCGAGCCGTCCCACCATCACCGAATAGAAAGCCATGCACAGCGCAGATCCAAATGCGGCGAAATAGCCGACGATATCGCCCTGGAACCAGCTGCTCTCACGCCCTCCCGAAATCACTAGCGCAACACCCACGAAGCCAAGGGCCGCGGCAAGACCCAGCAAGACCGGGCGCCGGGGATTGTCGAAGGCGATCACTGCCGCGGCGACCATCAAGGGCCAGGTGTAGGCCACGAGATTGGCTTCGATCACCGGCATCGAGGCGAAGGCGATGTATTGCAGCACCATGGTGCCGACCAGACCGATGAATCCGACCGCGAGAGGTGCGAGTGCCGCCCTTGGCGCCATTGGCGGCGCTTCCTCTCGGCTCATGAACCGGATCAAGGCGAAGACCAATGCAGCTCCCGCAAATTGCAGGAACTGCACTTGCGATACCGGATGGGTTGCCAGCAGGGATTTGCCGACCAAAGCATTGGTCGACCACAAAGCCACCGCGCCGGCAGCAAAGACCAGCGCGGATATCGAGCCTGATCCATGCCAAAACAATCGGCCTGGGGCTCTATCCCTGTGTTGGACCATGATCTCGTCCGAAGACCGGCTCCCACTTTTCGGGATTATGGTTGATTACCATGATTCCCTGGCTCCGCCCGAAACCTGTGCTTCGGCGGCCGGGGTGGGCGTCGGATGTTCCGCCTCGAACCGGCGATAGGCCGGCAACTGGTTGGTCCAGACGTCTTCAGCCAGTTCGTTGACCCATTCACGGTCGTGATCATTGTCGGCGGCGAGATAGAACATGCGGTTGTCGTCGACGTAGGGCTTGGCCACAGAACGCTGGTTGAGCACAAGGGTGACGCGCTCGCCATACTGGATCGGGGCTGTGCGATGCAGGACGCCAAGGAACTGCCCGAGCGTCGCGTAGTTCATCTTGTGATCGATGCGCATGATGCGGTTGCGCGGGATCTCGCGGCCGGATTCGAGGACGGCGCGGCCGGTCTCGGAATCGTCGCAATAGATTTCGAGATGGCCGCCGACGAGCGGATCGCTGATCGACAGCGGAATGAGTTCGGTAACCGGAACGCCGTCGCAATGCCATTCGACGGCGCCATCCCTGGGATTCATGAAGGTGACGGTCGAACCGACGATCGACAGCGGATAGGGCTCAAGTTTCGTGCCCATCATGTCGGACAGCCGCTCGAGGCGCAGCTTGTCGTGCAGCAACTCCTTGATTTCGGGAATGAAACGGTCGGCGCCGGTGATGAAGGTCAGGTCGAGGTGCTTGTGCACGGCGTGGCTGTCCTTGAGCTTCAAGGCGGCCTCCTCGATTGCCGCGAGCAGCGCCGGGTCATAGCCATGCAGATACTGTGCAACGCCGAAACTCGACACTTTCCAGGCGGTTTCGTGGCCGATAATGGCCTCGCGGCTCATCGCATAGCGCAGATCGGGTATGGTATGTGCGTTCATTGTACTTCTCCAAGTGGGGGGCAAACACTTGGTTAACAGTCGATTAAATTAGCACCCCCTGTAAAATTAGGAATGCTGGTGCTAGTGTAAGCCCAGCTTAAGGTCGAAGCCGGTGCGTTTGCTCAGTCAGGTCAACCTCAATTCGCTGAAAATCGTGGAGAGTGCTGCGCGCCACGGGAATTTCACGCGAGCCGGAGAGGAGCAGTTCATCACTGCGTCAGCGGTCAGCCAGCGCGTCAAGAGCCTGGAGGATCAGTTGCGCTTCAAGATTTTCCAGCGCGGTGGCAATGCGGTGTCGCTGACGCCGGAAGGCGAGACCTATGTCTCGCGCGTTCGCGAGGCGCTGGAGCGGATCGTCGCCGCCAGCATGGAAGCGACCGGGCAATCGCAGGAACATGTGCTGAAGATATCCGTGCTGCCGACCTTCGCAGCACGCTGGCTGTTTCCGCGCCTGCCGGAGTTCCAGCGGCGACATCCCGATATCGTGATGCGGGTTTCGACCTCCTACGCGACGCATGAGTTCTCGACCTCGGATTTCGATCTCGAAATCCGCTATGGCGACGGCCATTTCAACGGGCTGCCATCCGATCTGCTGTTTCGGGAGGACCTGACACCGGTGTGCAGCCGCAAACTGTTCCATGAGGTTCTCGGCGACAAGCCGGCGTCCAAGGTGGAGCCTGACGATCTCAGGCACTTCACACTTCTGCATTCCGACACCTGCACCCAGAACTGGCAGTCCTGGCTTGGCTTTGCCGGTGCCAGCTTCGTGCTCAGCGAGACCAAAAGCATCTATTTCGACTCGTGCATGATGTCCTATGAGGCCGCCAATGCCGGAATGGGCTTTGCCGTGGCCAACCGTGCCTATATGGCCAGCGACATCCGCGCCGAAAGGCTGGTCGCTCCCTTTGCCGTCCACCATCCGAATACCGCCGGCTGGTATTTCGTCTCCCCCCAGAAGTGCTTTGCCGCACGCAAGGTGCTGCTGTTCAAACAATGGGTCATGGCGGAAGCAGCTTCGACGCAACGCCAATTGGACAGTGAAATCCGCGACCTGGCTACCGAAGCTGTCTGAAATTCGTATCAGCGCCCAATTGTCCCCCGATGACCGCCGGTCAGAAAATTGAGAGCCATCGGTTAATGGACGTCCAATCCATGCAACCCGTCCTGGCCGGCAAGATTGTGGAACTCAAGCCGCTTCAGCCGGGGCATTCGCAGGGCCTTCTGTATGCGGCCGCGGACGGTGAGCTGTGGAACCTCGCGGCCACCGTGGTTCCCGGGCCAGCCACGATCGATGACTATGTAGCCTGCGCCCTGGCTGGACGACGGGCCGGGACCGTCATGCCTTATACAATCGTGCTGCGCGGCACGGGAGCGATCTGCGGGAGTACGCGGTTCTGGAAGATCGATCGCATGAACAGAAAATTGGAGATTGGGCACACGTGGCTCAGCGCTTCGGTTCAGCGATCAGGGGTCAATACCGAGGCAAAGTACCTTCTCCTGGCCCATGCCTTCGAGGTCATGGCGTGTGTGCGAGTGCAGTTCACCACCGATGAACTCAATGACGCATCGAGAGCGGCCATTCTGCGGATAGGGGCAAAGCAGGAAGGGATCGTTCGCAACGAGCGGATCATGCCAGACGGCAGGAAACGCAATTCCGTGCGGTTCAGCATCATCGATTCCGAATGGCCTGACGTGAAGGCCATGCTTCTGCAGAAGATGCGGCGGTAGTCGGCGCAGGCCGTTCGCCCGGATCAGGCGAAAGCCCTGCCCTCTTCGGTACGCTGGAAATGCGCCAAATCGAGCGGCACGGAAGGACGGCCGAGGACAGTCAGGATCATATGCGCCTGGCCGCGATGATGGGTCTGGTGGTTGAAGACATGCGCCAGCGCGGGCGCAAGACGCTGCGAGACGGTGCGCATGTCCGACAGGGTCATATAGGTGAAGCGGCCCGACAGCGCCTTGTCGCTCAAGCCGGAGAGCCAGTCGATGATCCGCCGGTCCTCGGCCTCGCGCGCCGTCCTCAGCTTGGGCAAGGCCCGATGCAGTATGGCATCCAGCGCCGTCGGCGCGTCGCCCTCGCCGGTGAAGCGCTTCATCCAGATGCGATCGGCGGCGAGCAGATGGTTGAGGGTGCCCATCAGCGAGCCGAAGAAGGCGCCGACGTCGCGATTGAATTCCTCTTCATCAAGGTCCGCGGCGGCATCATAGATGCGGCCATTGGCCCATTGATTATACGCCGCAAACATCATGAAGTGCTGTTTCATCTTTTCTCCCGCCGCCCCGTTTCGGGGTGTCGCGAGCGATACCTAGACCGCAAAGAGACCCGCGCCAATGACCATTCTGCTTTATGAGCTCGTCGGGCGTGACGAGAGCCGTCCGTTCAGTCCGCATTGCTGGAAGGCGACAATGGCGCTGGCCCACAAGGGGCTCGATATCTCGACCGCGCCGACGCGTTTTCTCGAGGTGCCCGCCATCGAGGGCGGCGCCTCGAAAACCGTTCCGGTGATCCGCGACGGCGACAAGGTCGTCATCGATTCCTTCGACATCGCGCTCTATCTCGAGGAAGCCTATCCGGACCGGCCGACGCTGTTTGGCGGCGACGGTGGCAAGGCGATGGCGCGCTTCATCGAGCGCTGGTCGCAATTGACCATCCATCCCTACGTCACCACTGCGGCGCTCGTCGACCTCCATGCCATGCAGGACGAAGAAAACGCCGTGTATTTCCGGCAGAGCCGGGAGCAGCGCTTCGGCAGGCAGCTGGAAGATGTCGTCGCGGCGCGCGATGCCGGCCTGGCGGCGTTTCGGACTTCGCTCGAACCGCTGCGCTCGATGCTGGGCTACCAGCCTTTCATCGGCGGCGCCTCACCGCTGTTTGCGGATTACATCGTCTTCGGCGCGCTGCAATGGGCGCGCATCGCCACGCCCTACCAGCTGCTTGAAGACAGCGATGCCGTGGCGCAATGGTTCGCGCGTTGCCTCGACCTGCATGGCGGGCTGGGACGAAAGGTTGCGGCAGCGGCCTGACGGCCGCAAGCGCTTGCCCTGCCCGCAAGGCAGATTGGACGCGCCGTCTATCCGTGGCGAGAATCAGCGGCAGGAGAGCGGGCCTACTTAGCCGCCTTCTTTGGCTTGCTGGTCTTCGGCTTGCTGGCTTTCGCGACAGCTTTCTCTTCCTTTGGAGCGGCTTTGGCCTTGCTGGCGCCAGATGCCTTCTTGGCCGGCGTCTTGGCTGCCGACGGCTTGCCCGCATCTTCCCGATCGACATCGGCTGCCGCCTGGTGCCAATGGCGTTCGTGGTGACCGGCCGGTTGCCCCTCTTCCTGCCAGATCTGATGTGCGCGGTTGCGAATGCGCTCCTGACGATCGTCTGCCATGGTCATGTTGTCTCCATTCGGGCCGACTTCAGCGCGGCGCCGACGCGTGACTATAGCAAGCAAAGCGTTGCTGTGCAGCCGTCTGATGTCGCCTGACGGCTTGCCGGCCTGACATAGATGTGCGTAGCGTTGCGGCCCTTCAATCCCCGCTTTGGGCACTCGTCATTCTGAAAGCCAGGCAATCGGCTTTCCGTCCGCTTCGCGGACCGCTCCTCACCCCTTGGCAATAGGCCGGGCGGCTTGTATAGAGCCCGCCACTCTCAATTCCATTTCTCAGACAAGGAAACCCCATGGCGCTCGAACGCACCTTTTCCATGATCAAGCCGGACGCGACCCGGCGCAACCTCACCGGCGCCATCACCCAGATGCTCGAAGACGCCGGCCTGCGCGTCATCGCATCGCGCCGCGTCTGGATGAGCCGCCGCGAGGCGGAAGGTTTCTACGCCGTCCACAAGGACCGTCCCTTCTTCGGCGAACTGGTCGAGTTCATGTCGTCGGCTCCGACGATCGTCCAGGTGCTGGAAGGCGAGAATGCCATTGCCAGGAACCGCGAAGTGATGGGCGCCACCAACCCGGCCAACGCCGCCGAAGGCACCATCCGCAAGGTCCACGCGCTGTCGATCGGCGAGAATTCGGTGCACGGCTCCGACGCGCCGGAAACCGCCGCGCAGGAGATCAAGTACTGGTTCTCGGACACCGAGATCGTCGGCTGAGCCGATACTGCAAAATCTCATGCAAAAGGCCGGCGCTTCGCCGGCCTTTTCATTTGGCGATCAGCTCGCGGCGCTGAAGCGCAGGATTTCGCGGCCGTCCTTGTCCGATATGGCGAGCTTGCCGGCATCGACCTTGTAGGACGCCGCCTTGGCCAAGGCATCGAACAACGCCTTTTCCTCGGCCATCACCTCCGGCGCGCAGGCCTTGTAGGTCGAGCCGATGTCGCTGATGGCGATCGCCTGGCCATCGACCTTGGCGGTGGCGAAATAGGTGTTGCAGGGGCCGCTGCCGCCCGCCTCGCCAGCCTCGCTGACCCTGAGCGTCGCCTGCGGCGCGGTGATGGCGCCAATGCCATCGACGTAGTCGAGCACCCAGATCTGGCCAAAGACGGAAGCCGCCGGCTCGGCGCCTGACGCCACCATTTTCAGCATGATGGTCTGCGGCGCGTCAGTCAGCGGGTCCAGCTGATGGCGCACATCGGAAATGAACATCAACTTGCCGTCAACGGTGATCCGCGCCTGCAGCGCATAGGTCATCTGCGACCGGATCACCGAAGGATCGAACTTGATCTCGAAGCTGATCGGCACCTGGCCGGCCGGCTTGACCGTCTGCTCGCCGATGATCTTGCCCGGTGCATCGGCCAGTGAAACATCGGCAAGCTGGACGGAAAGCACGGCGCTGGGCGGCAGGGCGATGCGTTCGCGATAGATCACCTCGCCCCTCACCGCCTTTTCGGCGGCCACGGACAGTTCCGGTACCGCCAGGATGCCGACGACCAGAGGCACGAAACCGAAGACGAAGAACTCCGCGAGCCTGTCCAGCATGACCACCTCCCTTGCCCGGACTGCCAATCCCCGGGGCTGATCAACCTCACGCAATTGGCCAAAGGATTGCGGTCAATACATGGCTGCGACTGGATTTATTCGGACGGTGACTTCCAGCGCTTTGCCGCCTGGGCGTCGGTTTCCTTGGCCTCGACCCAGCCACCTTCGGAACCATCGGCGCGATGCTCCTTCTTCCAGAAGGGCGCGCGCGATTTGAGGTAATCCATGAGAAAGTTCGCCGCTTCGAACGCGGCCTGGCGATGGCCGGAGGCGGCCACCACCAGCACGATATTCTCGCCCGGACGAACCTTGCCATGGCGGTGGATGACGGTGAGGCCCTGCAGCGGCCAGCGCTCAACCGCCTCGGTGGCGATAAGGCCGATCTCGGCCTCCGCCATGCCGGGATAATGTTCGAGCTCCAGTGCCGAGAGCGCGCCCTGCTCATCGCGGCAGAGGCCGGAGAAAGAAACCACCGCGCCAATGTCGCTGCGGCCTTGCGTCAGTCCGGCGATCTCGGCGGCGACGTCGAAATCCTCGCGCTGGATGCGCACGGTCGGCGCCAGGACGGCCGACATGGGTGTCAACCTCCGGTCATCGGCGGGAACAGCGCGATCTCGCGCGCGCCCGATATCTTTTCGCGGTGGTCGACATGTTCCTGGTTGATGGCAACGCGGATCACGTCGGGATATTGCAGCGCGTGTTCGTAGCCCTCGCCGCGCGATTGCAGCCAGCGCAAAAGGTCGGCGACGGTCTCGATGCCGGCGGGCAATTCGACATCCTCTTGAGGCATGCCGATCCGTTCGCGCACCCAGGCAAAATAGATAAGGCGGGTCGTCATCTCACTCGTCCATGATGTGCTTGAGGCCGGCGCGGAAATAGTCGTAGCCGGTGTAGAGCGTGACGAGTGCGGCGATCCACAGCAGCACAAGGCCGGTCTGCGTCGTCAGCGGGAAGATCTTGTCACCGGCCGGTCCTGCCAGCAGGAAGGCGATGGCGACCATCTGGATGGTGGTCTTCCACTTGGCAAGCTGCGTCACCGGCACCGAGACCTTGAGTGCCGCCAGATATTCGCGCAGGCCGGAAACCAGGATTTCGCGGCACAGGATGATGATGGCCGCCCACAGCGACCAGCCGGCGATGCCGGCATGGCGATCGGTGTCGGCAGCCAGCAGCAAAAGGCAGGTCGCGACCAGCAGCTTGTCGGCGATCGGGTCGAGCATCTTGCCGATATTGGAGGTCTGCTGCCAGGCGCGCGCAAAATAGCCGTCGAAATAATCGGTGACGGATGCCAGCAGAAAAATGACCAGCGCCGACCAGCGGGCGAAGTCGCTCGATTTCAGATGGCCTTCGAGAAAAAAGCACAGCACCACCAGCGGCACCGCGATGATGCGGGCGTAGGTCAGCATGTTGGGCAGGTTGAACGCGCGCTGGGCCATATCTGGTGGACTCTTTCTGCCTGCGTACTCAAATCAGAAGCGAATGTAGGGGGTCAACAGGCCAGATTCGACTGGCCAGCTGAAAGTGCCGAATTTTTCAACTTTCGTGAAAATGATTGTAGACCAGTTTGGCGACCTGTTCGGAAATACCGTCGACTTTCCTCAGATCCTCGATCGCGGCACGGCTGACGGCCTTGGCGGTGCCGAATGCCAGCAGCAGCGCGCGCTTGCGGCCGGGGCCGATGCCGGCGATCTCGTCGAGCGGGCTTTTGACCATCTCCTTCTTGCGCCGCGCGCGGTGAGAGCCGATGGCGAAGCGATGGACCTCGTCACGCAGCCGCTGGACGAAATAGAGCACGGGGTCGCGCACCGGCAGCGAAAAAGAATCCCTGCCCTTGACGAAAAAGCGCTCGCGGCCGGCATCGCGGTCCTGCCCCTTGGCGATGCCGATCGCCACGACGCGGTCCTCGATGCCGAGATCGGCGAGAATCTTGCGCACGGCCGTCATCTGGCCCTGGCCGCCATCGATCAGGATGACGTCGGGCCAGGCCGGGAAGCTGCCGGAGATGTCGTCTTCGACATCATCGCCCGCTTCCACCGAAGCCGCGTCGTCGGGCGCGACATCGCCGTGCTCCTTGAGCAGTCGCGAAAAGCGCCGCTCCATCACCTCGCGCATCATGCCGAAATCGTCGCCCGGAGTGATCTCGGTCGAGCGGATGTTGAATTTCCGGTACTGGTTTTTCACGAACCCTTCCGGTCCCGCGACAACCATGGCGCCGACGGCATTGGTGCCCATGATGTGCGAGTTGTCGTATACCTCGATGCGCACCGGCGGCTTGGCCAGGCCGAAGGTCTCGGCGAAACCGGCAAGCAACCGTCCTTGCGTCGAGGTTTCGGCCAGCCTGCGGCCCAACGCCTCCCGCGCATTCTGCAGGGCGTTGTCGGTCAGGTCCTTCTTCTCTCCGCGCTGCGGCACAGAGATCGCAACCTTGCGGCCGGCGCGGGTCGAGAGCGCCTCGGCCAGCAATTCCTGGTCCTCGACGCCGTGCGACAGAAGGATGGCGCGCGGCGTCGGCTTGTCGTCGTAGAACTGCGCCAGGAACGAGCCCAATACCTCGGCCGCTTCCAGGGCAGGATCGGCCTTCGGGAAATAGGCGCGGTTGCCCCAGTTCTGGCCGGTGCGGAAGAAGAACACCTGGATGCAGACCTGCCCGCCTTCCTGATGGATGGCGAAGACATCGGCCTCGTCGACGGTCGCCGGGTTGATGCCCTGATGGCTCTGCACATGCGACAGGGCGGCCAGCCGGTCGCGATAGATGGCGGCCCGTTCGAAATCGAGGTCTTCAGATGCCTGCTGCATGGCGGCCGAAATCTCGGTCTTCACCTTCTGGCTGCGGCCGGACAGAAAATCCTTCGCCTCGGCGACCAGTTCGGCATAGCCGTCATGCGAGATTTCGCCGGTGCAGGGGCCGGCGCAGCGCTTGATCTGATACAGCAGGCACGGCCGCGTGCGGTTCTCGTAGAACGAGTTGGTGCAACTGCGCAGCAGGAAGGCGCGCTGCAGCGAATTGATGGTGCGGCCGACGGCGCCGGCCGAAGCAAAGGGGCCGAAATAGTCGCCTTTCCGCGACCGCGCGCCACGATGCTTGTAGATGCCGGGCGAGACATGGTCGCCGGTCAAAAGGATATAGGGAAACGACTTGTCGTCGCGCATCAGCACGTTGAATCGCGGCCGCAAGCGCTTGATAAGATTGGCTTCGAGCAGCAGCGCCTCGATCTCGGTGCGGGTGACGACGAATTCCATCGTCGACGTCTCGCGCACCATGCGGCCGATGCGGTTGGTGTGGAACCGGCCTTGCGCGTAGTTGGTGACGCGCTTCTTCAGGCTGCGCGCCTTGCCGACATAGAGCACGTCGCCTGCGGCGTTCATCATGCGGTAGACGCCGGGTGCGTTGGGCAGCCGTTTGACCAAGGTCTGGATCACCTCGGCGCCGACCATGCCTTCGGCATCGCCGGCATGCGGCGTCCAGTCGATGGCGGTGAAGGCGACATCCGGGCCTGTCGGTTCGACGATCTCCTCGAGCGCCTCGTCCTCGAGGTCGATTTCGGGAGGCAGGTCATCGGCGCCGCCACGCGCCTTGTTTTTGTGATCCAAAGGACTCATTCCGTCATGCCTGTCACATCGGGCGTCTGCCATGCAAGATGCTGGCCGCCATCGAGCGCGATCATCTGACCGGTGACCGAGCGCGCATCCCAGAGATAGCGGATGGTGGCGCCGAATTCCGGCAATTCCGGGCCGCGCTTCAGGATCAGGCCAGCGAGCTGTGCGCCAAAATCGGTATCGTCCTGGCGCACATTCTTCAGTGTCGGGCCAGGCCCGATCGCGTTGACGCGAATGCGCGGGCTGAGCGCCTGCGCCAGCATCTGGGTCTGGGTCCACAAAGCCGACTTCGACAACGCGTAGGAGAAGTAGCGTGGCGTCGGCCTCCAGACGCGCTGATCGATGATATTGACGATCAGCCCCTCGCGCCCTTCAGGCAAGGCGCGGGCGAAATTCTGCGCCAACAGCGCCGGCGTTTTCACGTGGATGGCAAAGTGGCGGTCCCCAGGCCTGCCAATCGAAATCCTCGATGGAATCGTCGACGAAAAGCGAAGCATTGTTGACCAGCAGAGAGATTGGACCCAGCGCGGCCTCCGCCTTGCCGACGAGGCCGCTGACGGCGCTCATGTCGGTCAGATCCGCCCCAACCACGGTGGCGCGGCCGCCGGACTGATTGATCCCCGCGGCCAAGGCATCCGCCTCGTCGTGCGAGCGATTGGCGTGGATGGCGACGGCAAAGCCATGGCCGGCGAGGTCTTCGACAATTGCCTTGCCGATCCGTTTCGCCCCGCCCGTCACCAGGGCCGCGGGAGTGGCTTTGCTCATCTGCTGTCAATCCTCGATTTCGGGCCGAAAACACGACGCCGACGAAATATGGCCCGGCATGCGTTAAACGGCATTCGCACTTGGGGCAGCATTGTGGCGAAACGCCCGCTTCGGCATGCCGACTCGCCTTGGAGTCGGAACCGCCGGAACGCAATATAGGATGCTGGACTCCTTGCACCAAGCGGTGTGCAGCGCAGCATGAAATGGCTGCTGACATTTCGCTGTTGCGAAGATGCAACGTCAAGGTTCCGCCTCATTCGCGCCGGGTAATGACCCAAGTTCAGGTTCGCTTCAGCCGCATTTTGACACGACATTTGGAACCGACGAACGCCAGATCCGTTTCACCCCCCGGACGGGTTGATGGCGATCGTGAGAAACAAGCCTGTGTCCTGTGGCTTAAGGAGTAAAGAACAATGCAAGCCAATCTCAAATTCGCACGGCCGCTGGCCGTCGCGCTCGGGCTCTTCGCCCTCGGTGGTACTGCCTATGCCGCAGACGTCGTCCAGGAAGAGCCCCCGGCACCCGCTCCGGTTGCCGAACTGCCTGTCGCGTCCTGGGCTGGCCCGTATGCTGGTCTTAACGTTGGCTACGGCTTCAGCGGCCGTACCAAGGAGAAGGATTTCGACGTTTCGACCGGCACAAAGGGTTTCGTCGGTAGCGTCTTCGGCGGCTATCAGTGGCAGCAGGAGAACTTCGTGTACGGCGGTGAAGCCGAACTCGGCTACAACGGCGTCAAGGGTGACGACAACGGCATCAACTCGAAGGGCGGCTTCGAAGGCTCGCTGCGTGCCCGTCTCGGCTACGCCGTGACCCCGGAAATCCTGCTCTATGGCACCGGCGGTCTCGCCGGCAGGAGCCTGAAGGTGGAAGACTCGGTCATTCCGGCCAGCGACACCGCCACGATGATCGGCTGGACCGCCGGCGTCGGCACCGACATCAAGCTGACCGACAACGTCTTCGGCCGTGTCGAGTACCGCTACACGGACTTCGGCTCGAAGAGCTTCGATGGTATCGGCAAGGTCAAGGCGACCGACAACCGCGTCACTTTCGGCCTCGGTATGAAGTTCTAAGTCGTTCAAGCCACGACACGAAAAAGCCGGGCCTCGCGCCCGGCTTTTTTATTGCCGGTGCTCAGGCCGGAACCGCCGACTTCAGCTCCGGAAATTTTTCGTCGAAACGCGCTGCCCAGCGGGTCAACCGGCCACGGCCTTTTTCCCATTTGCCGGCGAAACGCAGCGCGAGATAGCCGAGGCAGGCACGCAACGCCATCTGACCGGCAGTGATCTTCTTCGGCAGTTTCGGCGGATTGGCATTGAGCAGATCGAGCGCGGCGGTGATCTTCGTCCACTGCCGGTCGAGCCAGGGCTGATAGACCATCTCTTCGGGCCGGATGCGGCGCTCATAGACCATCGACAGCGCGCAATCGCAGATGCCGTCGGCCAGCGCCTCCAGCACCTCCGCCTCCAGCCGCTTGTCGGGATTGCGCGGAAACAAAGCGTTCTTCGAAATCCGGTTGAGGTGCTGGATGATGGCGCGGCTGTCGTGAACAGAACGGCCATCGTCGAGCACCAGCGCCGGTATCTTGCCGAGCGGATTGGCGCCGATCAGTTCGGCTGGTTTGTCCTCGGTCTTGACCGGCACCAGATCGATCGCGACCCCGGCATAGGCCGCGGCCATCCTTACCTTGGAGCTGTAAGGAGAGGTGGACGCATAGAGCAGCTTCGGCATGATCGGTTTCCTGTTTGCAGGCGCCCAGTGTTGACTGGACAGGCACTTGCGATCAACCGCCAGAGCGCGAAAAAACAGCAGCCAGAAACCGATGGCGGTTTCCGCTCCAGACATCACGGACAAGCCCACGGACTGGTACGCCGAAACACGCGCAAACGATGACGGCAGGTTGACGGGATTCAAACCTGCATTCATCCCACGAACCCGAAGCATCGCACCCGGGCCTTCGCCGACCGCGGCAAGGAGACGATCCAAAGAGCGAGCGAGGCAGCCAACCGGCGCCTCGCTTTGCTTGCCCCTCGATCCCATCCCGATGTTCAGCCCTCAAGGCTGAACCCCGCTGCCGGACAGCTTCGATCCAGAGCGTCAGAGCGTCCTTGCGAACCCCGAAGGGATACGCGACGCCCCAACGACTGGTCTACTTCTTGGCCGGAGCCTTCGCCTTCGCAGGCGCTGCCTTGGCCTTCGGCGCGGCGGCTTTCTTCACCGCGGGCTTTGTCGCGGCCGCCGCTGCTTTCGCGGCCGGCTTTGCCGCCGCCTTCGCGGCGGGCTTTGCCGCTGCCTTGGCGGGCGCTGCTTTCTTGGCTGCGGGCTTGGCTGCGGGCTTCGCCGCTGCCTTGGCCGCCGGCTTCTTCGCCGGTGCTGCCTTCGCTGCCGGCTTTGCCGCTGCCTTGGCGGGCGCTGCCTTCTTCACTGCCGGCTTTGCCACAGCCTTGGCCGCCGCCGGCTTCTTGGCCGGTGCTGCCTTCGCCGCAGGCTTTGCCGCCGCCTTCGCAGGCGCTGCTTTCTTCACTGCTGTTGCGGCCTTCGCCGCGACTGCTTTTGCGGGTGCTTTCTTTGCCGGTGCCTTGGATGCCGGCGCTTTAGATGACTGCTTAGCCATGTCATGCCCCTTCACGTTATGCCGTTGGCCGTGAATGACCCCGGCGCGCAATGCATATCTGACTCGCGGCTCGCTAGCCAGCGAAGCAATGGTATGATCTTCTCAGCTTAAATTTTGGTTGAGATCGACACACGATCGCACTCGTCATCGCAAAAATCCGCTGCTGATCTTCCGATACCGCCAGCAATTTCACTCCGGCATTCTCGATGCGAACCCACCATGAAGCCGCGAAGATTAGCGAGCAGCTTCACGCATGATCTTTGGCCGCGAATATCACGACCTGCCACCTCATCGAAGCAATCATCTTCTACGAGCGAGCGATCCATGCGGATCACGAGCGCGATGCGACGACCGATCTGAAGATCACCTTGTCAAGCGTAGTTCCATCGCCATCGGCTGATTGACAGATAACTCTGCAAGGCAGAGTATTCTGCGTAAAGTCAGGAGCTGGCGATTTGATTTCGATCACACAAAGGCAACAGACAGGACCGCAGCCCGTAATCGCCGAGCCACGTTGCGACGGTCCTGGGCTTTGCCGCAGTAGAGCCTATCGGTGAGCGCCGACGACATCATCCATCAAAGCATACGGCTCAGGATCATGGCCATCCTGAACACGTTGGAAAGGCGCGAGGCGCTGGACTTCACCCAGTTGAAGGCCATGATCGAAACGACCGACGGAAATCTCGGAGCGCACATCGATACGCTGGCCAGAGCGGGCTATGTCGATGTCGAGAAGCTTTTCGTCGGGCGACGGCCGCAGACCCGGGTCAAGGCAACGACGATTGGGCGGCGAGCTTTTCGCGGCCACATTGCTTTTCTTCGCAAGATCATCGATCAGGCCGAAGCGACGCAACGCAGGAAATAAGCGCTGCGACCGAGCGATCTCCAACTCTATGCGTTGACGCAATTGCCAAGGGGAAAGCGCTATGCGCTTTTCCCGGGAAAACCGTTTCACACTTTTCCAGGAATTGCTTTAGCGCGTGGCGACCACGGCAACGCCGGCGCCGATCATGACGCCGCCTGCCGCGCGGTTGACCCGGCGCACGATCCTGGGCGTGCGCAACAGACTGCGGGCACGGCCGGCGAGGAGGACATGCCCGCCGATCACCACAATCTCGACAGCCAGGATCACCGCGATCAGGATGCCGAGATGCGCTGATGTGAGCGAGGCACCGACGACGTTGGGCAACAGCGCCACGTAGAACAGCGGCATTTTCGGATTGCCGAGATTGAGCGCGACACCCGTGGCGAAGATCGTCAGCAGCCCGCGCCGCCCTGAGACGGGCTGCAGCTCCGGCACGACGGGCACGGCCGTCCACAGCTTGATGCCCATCCAGATCAGATAGGCCGCTCCGCCGTAGCGAAGCACCGTCATGACGATTGCCATCTTGGCGGCAATGATCGACAGGCCGAAGGCTGCGAGCATCAGGAAGATAAGGATGCCGACCACCGTGCCGGCGCCATAGGCGATGCCCGACGCGGCGCCGCTGGAGATCGTGCGGGCGACGATGGTCATGTTGTCGGGGCCAGGGCTGGCGGCGAACACGAAGAAGGCTCCCGCAAAGGCAATGATGGTGGCAAGGTCCATGACGGTTCCCGAAAGTGACGTGTTGCTCTCGGGTGTTCAGGTTAGCCGATTTGCCTGCCGGCGACAGCCCGAAAGTTCAAGGCCTTCGTGACGCCAGCAGCGCGGCCGCGGCGGATGCCGCGCCGAACAGGCAGGTGCCGCTCCAGCCCCACACCGCATAGGCAAGTCCTGCGAGACCCGAGCCGCAGGCACCGCCGAGAATCATCGTCGCGCGTGCCGGCAGGCGATTTGATTGTCGTCACGATTGATAAGCGAGGCAGATGGCGCCGAGCGCGACTACGGCGCAGGCGCCGACACGGCGGGGCGTCAGCGTCTCGCCAAGAAACAGCCGGCCGATGAAGGCCGCGAAGACGACGCTGGTCTCGCGAATCGCGGTGATCGGGCCGGCCGGCCCGGGCGCCAAGGCCGCCACCACGACGCCATAGGCGAGAAGCGCGAACAGGCCGCCGCCCAGTGCCTTCCAGGTTTCCGGCGCCCGCGGGTCGACAGCAAGCCGGCCGCGGCAAGCAACGAAGGTCGCCGGCAGCAACGCACCATAGGCCAGCAGCACCCAGGCCGTGTAGGCGCCGACATTGCCCGCCGCACGGACGCCGATCGCATCGACCGTCGCATAGGCGGCGATGATTGCTCCCGTTGCCAGCGCGTAGAGGATGGATGTCGTGGCGGCCCTTCCGCGTCCAAGCGACAAACCAACGATGCCGCCACCGACCAAGCCAACGCCGACGGTCTCCAGAACGGTAAGCTGCTGGCCGGCGAGCACGAAGCCGCCAAGGGTGACGAGCAGAGGCACGCTGCCGCGAACAATCGGATAGACCTGTCCCAATTCGCCGTATCTGTAGGCAGCCACCAGGAACACGCTGTAGCCGACCTGCAGGCAGGCCGAGAGGGCGACATAGAGCCAGGCCGATGTGGCTGGAAAACCGTTGATGATGGCAAGAGGAACGGCCAGCGCCGTGCTGGAGAAGCTCATGACGGTGACGGTCCACAACCTGTCGGCGCCGGTTCGCAGGAAGGCGTTCCAGCTTGCGTGCAGGATCGCCGCGAAGAGCGCGAGCCCGATGACCAGCGGGCTCATTGCGGCCTGCGCGAGGCGGCGACGACGTCCAGGGCCGTCTTGCGGGCTTCACGCAATGCGGTATCCGCCTGCCCCATCTGCGCCATCAGGGTGGCGCCTTCGATCAGCATCAACAGCGTCGCCGCCACGTTCTCGGCCCGGCCGCGCGGCATCACCTCCGACAGGATCGACCGCATGCGCTGCCTCAAGCCATTCTTCTGCCTGGCGACAGCCTCGAACACCGGGTGACCGGGATCGCCGAACTCGGCCAGCGCATGCGCGAACAGACAGCCGTGGAAATCCGGGCTGCGGAACCAGCGCCCATGCCAGTCGAATATCTCTGCGATCTTCTGCTCCGGCGTGATGCTCTTCTGGGCAAGCTGGTTGAGCTGATCGTCAAAACGCCTGGCGCGATAGTCGAGCACGGCGACGATCAGCTCGTCCTTGCTGGGGAAATGCCGGTACATCGTCATCTTGGCCACGTCGGCCTCGGCGATGATCCGGTCGATGCCGGTGGCATGGAAGCCGGCGCGTTTGAACAGCGCATAGGCGGTTTCGACAACATGCTGGCGTTTGTCGGAGACAGGCGACGGTGTCATGATGCGCACCATGTGATGAGACAGGTCTGTCTCATCACATGTGACGAATCTCACTTTCTGTCAACACGGCACAAAAACGCCTGCGGCTGATCGAGCCGCAGGCGCCAAAGCAGTCGGGAATGGAAAGCTGCGTCTAGCGCAGGACGCGGCAGCGGCCGTTATAGACCATCCAGCGGTCGAAGCCCGAGACGCAGAACTCGACATTGTCGCCGATCGAGGCGAAGCCCTGGCCTTCCTCGATCAGGTACCAGATGGTGCGGTCGCGTCCGTCGGAGAGACTGACGGTGGCGCCGCAATAGCGGCGGCCGATCGGCCAGGTGTCGTTGGCCGGCAGATAGCGATGCTGGTGGATGCGCCGGAAATCGGTGATCTGCACATCAGGCAGATGCGGCACGTGATGCACCTGATGGGAGAAGCGGCTGGTGATCTTGCTCAGCACCCAGGGCTGGCCGCAGACGCCGCCATCGTCATCGGAATAGACGGCAAGGTCAGCCGCCTGCGCCGCCTGGGTGATACCGAGAGGCGCGGCAAGCGGGGTGCAGAGCGAAATCAGGGCGGCAAGTGCGGATTTGGCGAAGCGAGTCATGGCAGCCTCTCAAGGTCGATTGCGCGCACTGTGCGGATTCGCTCGGCGGCGGTCAAGCGGTTGCCGAAACAATGGTTTCCAGAACAAGACTAGACGGTTGCCGCAAGCAGCAATCCGCCAATAACGGCGAAATTGACCAGAAAGGCGGATCGCGACGTTTGCCGTTCCAGTCCCTCACAGGCCCAGAACCGCAGCAGGAGCATGTTCGCCGCCAGCGTAAACACGACCAGTGCGCCGGCGGCGAAAGGCACCGCAATGCCCATGGCAAGCAAGGAGCCGGCGACGATCTCCAACGCCGAACCCGCGGCGAGCAGGAAGGCCGGGGCCGGAAAGTGCCGGCCGGCCAGATACTCGGTCATTGCCTTGAACTTCACGAAATGTTCGACGCCGGCCCATACAAACACGCCGCCGATCAGAAGCGCGCCCAGCGCCTGAACCGTTTGAGCGAACATGCCAACCTCCTGCCAGATGCCTGCCAGGGTTCAGTCCTCGGGAAGAAAGGCAGGGTTGAAGACGACTTCCCAGAGATGGTCATCCGGATCCTGAAAATAGCCGGCATAGCCACCCCAGAACGTGTCCTGGGCGGGCTTGACGGCGCGCGCGCCGGCGCTGATGGCCTGCGCCATCACGGCATCGACCTCGGCCTTGCTCGTGACATTGTGACCGATGGTGAATTCGGTCGGGCTGCGGCCGGTTTGAGCGACGCCGGCGTCATGGGCGATGTTGGGGCGTTCGAAGATCGCGAACTTCAAGCCGTTCCGCAGATCGAAGAAGGCGACAGCGCCGTGCTCGAACTCCTTGCCGATGATGCCTTCGGTCGGAAACCCCAGTCCGTTTCGGTAGAATTCGAGCGACGCCTCCAGATTATCGACACCAAGCGTGATGACACTGATGCGAGCTTTCATTTTGGTTTCTCCTTTCTATATTCTGGGCTTGAATGGTATCGGTGACCTCGGCGCCGATGTGGCCGCGATGACACCGAAAAGCTTCGTGCAGGTTTGCCATGGCGAGAGCGGCCCGCATTGAAGATTTCGGCCAAAATGGCCCCGGACCCGAATGGCGAGCGAACGAGAAGACCAAGGGCCGAGCAGACTGACGAAAGCTTAAGGGATGGAAGCTGTACTGGCGCAGACCACCGGCTTTTTCCAGGAACGCCCCGCAGACAGGCGGCTGGCTGCCACTTTCGCGTCCGTCTGGGTTCACCGCATGCGGGACCGGGACGCTCCACCTGTCTTGATAACGCCGGACGCCACGATCGACCTGCAGTGGATCGACGGCCGGTTCCGGATCGCGGGACCGGACCGGGAGCCGCAGATCGAGACACTGCCGTCAGGAGCGACGATTGTCGGATTGAGATTCCGGCCAGGGGCGGCCGCCGGCTGGCTAGGCGTGCCGGCCAACCGGATCTTGGGAGAGCGCCTCGACCTCGGTGACCTCTGGGGTGTGCGGGCGCGCCATCTGGCAGGCAACGTCCGCGCCACGCCCGATCTCGCGAGCATGGTGGGACAATTGGAGAAGGCAATCGGCGCGTACACGCAAAACCAGCATGCGCCCGATACGGTCATGGGCTTTGCCTTTGACGTCATCGACCGGGGTCTGCCAGCCGACAAGCCGCTGGTGCCGTTCCTGCTGCGCACCTTGCATATGAGCGAGCGGACGCTGCGTCGCCGTTTCGAAGAGAGTTTCGGCTACGGCCCAAAGACGCTCGACCGCATCCTGCGCTTTCATCGCTACCGGCGCTTGAGGCAAACGTCAGGCGACGCTTCAACCGCGGTGCTGGCGGTCGAAGCCGGCTATTCGGATCAGGCTCATCTGATACGCGAGAGCAGGCGATTGTCCGGCGTCACGCCATCTGCGCTCGCAGACGCCTCTTCGAGACGATAGCAGCGCCGCCCGACGAGGCCGAAGCCGAGGCCGCCTACTCTCCCGCCAGCCATTCCAGCGACCAGTGCGCCGGCTTTTCCACGGCGAGCAGTTTGTGCAGGGTCGGCAGCACGGTTCGCAATTCGCCTTCCAGCGTGAAGGGCGGGTTGACCACCACCATGCCGCTGCCATCGAGGCTGGGTTCCAAAGAGGCCGGCCTGATCTCGAATTCTATGTCGAGGATTTTCGGGATGCCGGATTGCTTCAGTGCCTTCCTGAAGGCGATCACCGCCTTGCGGTCCTTGATCGGATACCACAGCGCATAGATGCCGCCGGGCCAGCGCTTATGTGCCCTTATGAGGCCGTCGACGAGGCGGCCGAACTCGCCCTCCTCCTCGAAGGGCGGATCGATGAGCACCAGGCCGCGCTTCTCCTTCGGCGGCAGATGCGCTCCGAGCGCCAGCCAGCCATCAAGTTCCATCACCCGCACCTGGAAGTCGCCGGCGAATTCCGCCTTCAGCTTGGCGGCGTCTTTCGGGTGCAGTTCGATCGCCGACAACCGGTCCTGCTTGCGCAGGAGATGGCGCGCGAGCAGCGGCGAGCCCGGATATTTCTTCACGCCGTCCCCGGGATTGAGCGACCGCACCGCGTCCAGATAGGGCGCCAGCAGCGCGCCCGCCCTGGTATCGAACGAGGCATCGATCAGCCTGCCGATGCCGCCCAGCCACTCGCCGGTCTTCTGTGCCTCGACCGAGGACAGATCGTAGCGGCCAATGCCGGCATGGGTGTCGACGACGCGAAATGCCTTGTCCTTCTGCTTGAGATATTCAAGCAGAAGCGTCAGCACGACGTGCTTGACGACATCGGCGAAATTTCCGGCGTGGTACGCGTGGCGGTAATTCATGATCTGCTGCCGTTACGCATGTCGTTGCCCCAAAACCGCTGCACATTTTTGGGCGACATGCGTCAACCCCTGCCCCAGCGCGGTGGCGGCGGCTGCGAGTTCGGATTGTCCGGCCGGCCTCCACCCGAACGCCGGGACAGCAGGAAACCGATCAAGCCGACCGCCATCAGGGCGAAGCCGATCGGCCGCGCACGCCCGTCGGTTTCGCCGACACCGGAGCGCAAGATGAGATCGACCGCTCGCATCGGGATGTCCTCGGCGTCGCCCGGACCGACAGTGAAGACATAGGGACCGGAATTGACGCTTGCGATGACGCCTGCGTCGTCGCGAAAGATCTTGTCGGGCAGCTGCGGGCTGGCCTGGCGCGGATTGTCGACATGGTTGAACTGCAACGTCGAGGCAAGCACCGTGCGGCCATTGGTGGCGGCGGTCAGCGTCAACACAGTGCGCTGCTGCGAGACGATGCGTTCGGCCCTCGCGGTGAGGTCGACCAGGACGCGGACCGGGGCGTCGCGGCTTGAGAGCGACACGGTCAACGGCTTGAAGCGGCCTTGCTCATAGACCCGCCAGGTGCCGATCTCGCGGCCGGAAAAATTGGTCATCGCCCAGGGATAGATGAAGCCGATGCCGGTGCCGGCAAGCAGGATCAGGACAAACAGAAAGCGCATTCAGACACTCACCTCGTATTCACACCTTGCCGGACACCTGGCCGGCGCCGACACCGTCGCGCAGGCGTTCCATCTCGTCCAGCAGCATGTCGAGGCCAAGCTCGAATGTCTTGTCGAATTCGGCGGTACCGAAAAAGCGCCCGGCGGCCATGACGTTGGGAAAATCCCGGGCCAGTTGCTCGTCGCTGACCGTGTTTACCGCCGACGGACCTTTGGCATAGCCCGCATTCTCATCCAGCACGGCACCCATCAGATAGTAGCCGACGGCGCGAAACAGCCGCGCGCTGAGTTCGGTGTCGAAACCGCCATCCCTGAACAGGCTCAGAATGCCGTTCAGCCAGGCAAGGCAGATCGGCGAGTTCATCCGGTAGGTGACAAAGAAGGTGGCATAGGCGGGATGGTCGCGGCCGATACGGCGAAAATCCTCGATGGCGATGCGCATTCTTTGCCGCCACGGAAGGCCGGCGTCGGGCATTTCAAGAGCACCGACCAGCCGGTCGACCAGCGCTTCGTGCAAATGCGCCACCGAAGGAAAATGGTGGTAGATGCTCATCGCCTCGCAGCCGAGCGCCGCCGCCAGCTTGCGCATCGAAAAGCCGGCGAGTCCCTCCTTCTCGATCACCTCGAAGGCCGCGTCCTCGATCATTTCGCGCGACAGGCGCCCGCGCACTCGCTTTTTTTTGATTGATGTATCCATCGCGCCGCTTGACAACTTACACTGTAAGGTTCATTTTCCACATCACCTTACATCGTAAGGCTAACAAAGACCAGAGGAGAATGTCATGTCTAATTATCGCATTCTTTCATCCGTGCTTTCGTCGATACAGCACGGTTGCCTGCTCGCCGCCACCGGCTGTGCGCTGGCTGCCCTGGTCGCGGCACCTGCCTATGCCGACGACTATGATGCAACGCTAAAGGATATCCAGTCGACCATGGGCGGCGTACCGAGTTTTGTGAAGCAGTTTCCGAAGGCCGGTCTGCCCGGCGCCTGGGCCGAGGTCAAGGCCATCGAGCTCAGCGACAAGACGGCACTGCCGCCAAAGGTCAAGTCGCTGATCTCGCTTGCAGTGGCGGCGCAGATTCCGTGCAACTATTGCATCTGGTCGGATACGCAGGACGCCAAGCGCGCCGGCGCCACCGACGAGGAGATCCAGGAAGCCGTGGCGATGGCCGCGCTGACCCGCCATTGGAGCACCATCTTCAACGGCATGCAGGTCGATTTCGACACATTCAAGAAGGAGATGGGCGGGCAGTAGGCTATTCGGCCTGGAAGCGGTCGACCGCTTCCAGGTCGATCCATGCCCAATCGACAAAGGATAAATGCGACCGTTTTGTCGTGCCCCGCCAGCGGATGGCCCGCGGATGCGGACCATCCTCTGGCTCAGGATTTTGCGACCGGTTGTGCCGAGGTGCCGCTGCTTGCATACGCGATCGCGCAATGGACGGCGCTCTCTACCTATGCGCTCAATGCCATTGTGGAAATCATCGATGTTTCGGCATCGAATGGACGCTGGCGCCTTTCCCGACCAAAATGACCGTTGATCCCCGCCATGCGAATGAGAGGCCTTATGCACAAAGCCTTTGAGCAGTTCGATGGAACAAAATCGCGGTCCAAATCCGCCGTTATGCAGCGGTTTTCCATTCAGTTTTTGGCTCTCGGCTTTCTCTTGGCTATAAATGGCTGCGATGCCTCCGATTTTCGTAGAGAAATACTGGCAAAGTATTCACATCCCGACGTTTATGTTTGTAGCCCAAGCGGCTTTGGCCAGCAGTCTCATTGTGAACTGAAAATTTGACATCTGCGGGGATCGCCCAGGTCTGTTCTTCATGTAAGTATATTTCCTCGGACGCAGACCGATACGCGCGATGGAGTGGCGGCGTCGGCATTCTCAGCCCCGGCATTGTATCAGCCGCCAATCCAAACCATTGACTTGCAACGAGTATCTCCCCGAGCGCTTACGGTCCGACGTTGCGAAGCCGAGCCCAGCTGAGGGTTAACCATCCGCAAAATGTTATAGTTAAGAAAATACTAATTTAGTTGACTATGGTCTCCGCAGGTATATTTTTGATGCGTTGGGATGTGCAATTTGGGCGAGCAATCGACGATGATGGCACTGTACGTGTGATCGCGATTTTGGGGCGTGGAGACGGGTGAGCGGCAGCACTTAACGCGTGCGGCGCCGACTTGGCGAGCCCAGAGGACAATTAGCGCACATCAATGAACAGCGAATCCGCTGATGCGGAGGGTTTGTCACGTTCTGAAGGCGTCGCCGGGCTGTCGTCCCGGCGCGGCGATAGCGTGCGGGTTGCGTAGGGGAAAAGCATGAGCAAGGTCTTCAAGGTTCTGAAGCTGGGATCCGGGATCGGTCAAAGGGAGCCGCACCAAAAACGACGTCGCGCCCTGGTTGCCGGGGGCGCAGGCTTCCTGGGGTCGCATCTGTGTGAACGCCTGTTGCGGGACGGATATGACGTCGTCGCGCTGGATAATTTCCACACCGGCAAGAGATACAATCTCAACACCTTTCTGCGCGATCCCAGATTCACCTGCATCGAGCACGACATCGTCGATCCGCTGCCGGCCGGCCTTGAGGTCGACGAGATCTACAATCTCGCCTGCCCGGCCTCTCCGCCGCACTACCAGGCTGATCCGATCCATACGTTCAAGACAAGCGTGCTCGGTTCTCTGAACCTTCTGGAACTCGCGCGCCGGAGCAATGCCAAGATATTCCAGGCCTCGACTTCGGAGGTATATGGCGACCCGTTCGTGCACCCACAGCCCGAGAGCTATTTCGGCAACGTCAACACGCATGGACCACGGTCCTGCTATGATGAAGGCAAGCGTTCGGCCGAAACCCTGTTCTTCGACTATTCGAGGACATATGGGCTCGACATCCGCGTTGCCCGCATTTTCAACACTTACGGCCGCCGCATGCAGCCCGATGACGGGCGCGTGGTCTCGAACTTCATCGTCCAGGCGTTGCGCGGCGAAGACCTGACCGTCTATGGCAGCGGCCTGCAAACCCGCTCCTTCTGCTACGCCGACGATCTCATCGAGGGTTTCATCCGGCTGATGAATGCGCCGCATGCGCCCGCCCATCCGGTCAATCTCGGCAACCCCGGTGAATTCACCATCATGGAACTCGCGACGCTGGTCGTCGGCTACACCAACTCCAGATCGAAGATCGTGCACCGACCGCTGCCGATCGACGATCCAAGGCAGCGCAAACCGGATATTTCCTTCGCCAGGGACAATCTCGGTTGGGAGCCGAGGATCAACCTGGCCCAGGGGCTCGCCCATACCGTCGACTATTTCGACACCCTGCTCTACGGCAGCCGGATGATCACCGGGGCCGCGGCTTCATGAGCCGACCGGCGATCCTGGTGACAGGTGGGGCGGGCTTCATCGGCAGTCACACCTGCAAGCTGCTGGCCGCCGCCGGCTATCTGCCCGTGGCTTTCGACAATCTTTGCCGCGGCAACCGGAAATCCGTCGCCTGGGGTCCGCTTGTCGTCGGCGATATCCGGGATCGGGATGCGTTGCGGGCGGCGATCGGGACGTACAGGCCGACATCGGTCATCCACTTCGCGGCGCTGGCCTATGTCGGGGAATCCGTTCAAGAGCCGGCCGACTATTATTCGACCAACGTGACCGGAACCATCGCCGTGCTCGACGCGGCACGCGCGCACGCCATCGACAACATCATCTTCTCCAGCAGTTGCGCTACCTACGGTGTGCCGGAGGCGCTGCCCGTTCGCGAGACCTCCTTGCAAAATCCAATCAGCCCTTACGGGCGCACCAAGCTGATGGGAGAGCAGATCATCGGCGACTATGCGTCCGCCTATGGGATGAAATTCGCGATCCTGCGCTATTTCAACGCCTGCGGCGCCGATCCCGACGGCGAGCTCGGCGAGTGGCATTCACCCGAAACGCATCTGGTTCCCAGGGTGCTGATGGCGGCGTCCGGCATCATCGACGAGATCGAGGTCTTCGGCACGGACTATGACACACCGGACGGAACCTGCGTGCGCGACTATATCCACGTCAGCGACCTGGCCAGTGCCCATCTGAAAGCGCTCCAGCACCTCGAGGGCGGCGGACAAAGCCTGGCGGTCAACCTTGGCACAGGGCGCGGCGTATCCATCAGGGAGATTATACAGGCGGTCGGCCGGATAACCTCAAGACCGGTTCCGGCCGTCTTCAAAAACCGGCGCCCGGGAGATCCGGCAGAGCTCTATGCCGATCCGGGCAAGGCGCGCGCGCATCTTGGCTTTATGCCGCAGCTTTCCGACATCGACACGATCGTCAGGACGGCGGCCCCGTTCTTCGGATTGCGGACAAAACCGGCGGACCTGCCGCCAAGCAAGGCGGCAGCATCCCTCGCTGCTGGCTAGATCAGAGATAGCGCGGGTGGCAACTGGCGCGCTGACCAAATCCGCTGGGGCTGCAGATATAGGGCGAATTGCCCGGAAACGACCCACCAATGACAGGGTTGTAAGCGATCTTCGCGGGTCCCGGCGTGCCGATTTTGATCGGCTGTGGTGATACGAAAGCGTAGTCAATTTCGGTCGACCCTGTCGTGCTCGTCATCAGAAGCTCAGGCTCGACTCTAAGCGAATGAACCGCGGTCATGGCGTAGAGCGGCAGGACCGCGGGTTTGCTGCGGACCGGATGAACCACAGGCTTGAAAGCGACCGCATCGGTTTTTGTCGCATCCAGGGCCTGGCAACCCGAGATCATCGCCACGGCCGCAACAATGCGTAGACTATATATGCCTGGACGAAATGCGCCCATTGCGGAATTGCTCATCACTATCCCCTCTTATCAAGCCAAGGGCGAGGTGCGGCACTCTATGCTGTCGTTGCCTTCACGCCGCTGAGTAGCCACCTGCCACTTAGGAATCACGCCGAATATTAGACAATGCTTATTAAACAAACCGTGCGATTGGGCGCAACCTCTCGCCGTTTTATAGGATTAAATGCAATTCATCGAAGAGTGCGCCAGCAACTCCGGTCGGACCCCACCCTCACCCTTCACGATAAGTGATTCGTAAGTTCCCGGACAGGCTCCCACCAGGCAGCCTGCCGTCGAACCAGAGACCGGTTTGACGGTCTGCCCAACCTGCCACAATGGGACGGAGCAGGATCGCGAAAATCGCCGGCCGCGACAAACTTTCATTCCGGCCACGCCGCAAGGCATCACCGGCTCAGTATGGCTGAAACATGACCTAATTCTTGGAATCGATCAGCTTGCGGGTCTCTTCGAACTGCGCGCCCTTAATGTCGCCCACTTCGAATTTCCGGTATTCATCGGAAAGGTCCTCGGGGGTTCGTTTGAAACTGTACCAGTCCCCGTCCGGATCCTTGCGCTGCTCAATGGCCCCGCCCCTGACGCGGTGGCTATAGCAGATCCGCTGCTGCTTGCCCTTGTAGCTCTTGGATCGCCAGGCGGCGTCCATGCACATCTTGCCGTCCTTCGTCACCAGCCACCTGCCCTCGGCGACAGAGGCTGAATCCTGCCCCGAAGTCCAGGCCCGGAAGGGGCGGCCGGTCTGTCCAAAATAGGCCGCTCCATCTTTCCACAGCCACGTGCGGTCGGTGTAGAGACGCTGCAGCTCGAAAGCCGTCGGCACGGTGGCGGCGGCTTCCGCGGGCTTGGCGTTCTTTTCGTTGGCCGCTTGAGCCGCTCCGGAAAGCGCCAACTGACCACAAACGACCAGCAGGGGCACAAGCCAGGCGTGTCTGGCAGACTGGCCGCCTTCCCGCTCACGACTTATGCAAGGCCAAGGCAATCCGGTCGAAACTGTCAGCGCAATCAGCAGTCGCATTTCGGTTTTTCGTACCCCGATCCAGCATAACGCCGACACGACCATGACTCAGAACACCCCGCCCGGAGCGTTCTCTCCATCGACACAACGCTGGATTTCCCAGGTCGCGCGGTCAGCAGTTGGCTTGCGAGCATTAACAGTCGGGCAAAGACCGATGTCAATCTTTTGCGCCGTGGCGAGGTGGCCAAGGTTCGAGGGATCGGCAAGCTCCGGTAAACCAGACCCGCCCGAGACTTCGACGTCAGGCCACGAGAGCCGATCGAAGACGCTTGTCGATTGGTATCGGCGCGAATGGAAATCCGGGCGCAGGAGGTGCTGGCGCGACCCGTGCCGCCTGACCTCTCACGCCCGGATTCCGGCCCCCAACTCAACTCTTGTTAGCGCGCGCGGCAAGTCGCGCGCTGGCCAAATCCGCTTGGACCGCAGATCCACGGCGAATGGCCCAGGAGCGGGCCGGCGCTACCCAGCCTGTAAGAAACCTTCACCGGCGCCGGCGTGACGATCCTGGCCGGCTGCGGCCGGACGAAGGCGGCGTAGGCCGTTTCAGTCGTGCGCGTCACACTGGTCATCTGCATGAGGCGCTTGTGGTGGAACACGCGAACCTGCTTCTTGCCGACGGTGTGAATTTTCTTGGCGGATGCATGCACCATGGGCGTGCCAGCGAGTGAGCCGGTCGTGGTCGCGTCCATGCTCTGGCAACCGGAAACGATCGAGATCAGTGCAATGGCGGCTATAGACCAGGCATTTTTTCTGCCCTTGGCAGCCAAATCCCTCATCAACTTGTTCATCACCTATCCCCTGCCGAGAAATGCAAGTCGATTGGACGCGGAGATATTTTTCTTTGGTGTCTTCCACGCCGCGTGAACAGCCAATCGCCATTCACATCATGTTCGAATATTAGAGGATACTTATTAAAATTCGCGCAAACGGCATGGTCAGTGCCGCCTTTCAGCGCTCGATCGGATATTATTAAAATTTGATCTTATTTGCTCGTGCCTGAAGCCGCATCATGTCACCGGCCGGCAATCGAAGCCATCCATCAAGGTGAATGTAGTGCAGGAGAGCTCTTTGCGCGCGGATGAAGCTGGCGTCAGCGCCGCGTTTCCCAACCCGGATCGAAGTAGAAATTGCGGGTGCCGATGTTGCCCTGGCCGGCGCCGGAAACCACATAGGCGATGCGGACGATGCGGAAGCCGCCCGCTCCCTGCTGCAGCCCGTAGACGCCTTCCATGCCCCGATCGTAAAAACCCGCGGTCGGCACGGCAAGCGCCAGCATCGCCAGCGATGCCTGAAAGGCGAGTTTCGCGGCATTCGCGCGCAGCGGGATCCTGTTCTCGATGACATGCCTCACGACGATGACCAACACCAGAAGCCCGTAGAGGAAGGCGTTGAGGGCAGCGAACCAGTAGAAGCCGGTGGCGTCGAAGGGGTGGTCGACGAGCAGGACAGGCAGCGCCGCACCGACCGCCAGCACCACATAGGGAACGAAGGCGCGCAACGGAATCAGGCTCTTTGGGCCACTGCCCTTTGGCGTGACGCGGAAATCCACGAACGACTTGGTCAGATAGTCGCGCAGCGACGACACCGTGCCGGCCAGCACCCACGGCCAGCGCGCGAAGAAAAGGAACAGCGTGCCTTCCCAACTGATCGTCTTGGCCGTCATCGGTCGCGAGAGGCCGAATGCCTTCAGCATCATGACCAGGCCAACTAGGGCGCCGGCGTTGGGCAGGTAGTAGAAGAGGAAGTCGGCATACATGACATTGGCAAAGTTGCGCCCGGTGACCAGCGCATACATTGGCATTGCGTACATCAGCAGCGCAAAGGCCGCGAACAGCGGATACCAGAGCTGGCAGAATAGAAACTGGAACCGCAGTCTCGGCGACAGCTTGGGAAAGTATGTGGGCGAATATTCGAGCAGGATCGTCATTAGGCTGCGCGACCACTGGAATTCCTGAGTGACAAGATCGGCAAAGGTTTGCGGGCCATCGCCATGGGCAATAGCGTCCATCGCATGCACGCCGCGCCATCCGGCCGCGTTGATCAGCATCGAGGTCGAATGGTCCTCCGCCAGTTCCGGGCCGAGACCGCCCGCCTGCTTCAGTGCCTTGGTCCGCACCGCATAGTGTGAGCCGATGCAGAGCGGCGCCCCGCCGCCGGTATGGCCGGATTGCAAGGGGCCGTGGAACATCCCTTCCGGAAACAGCCGGCCGCGCGCCGACCAGCTTTCGGCGGCATTGTTGTCGCAGATGCTCGGCGCCGAGACATAGCCGACCGCGGGATCGGCGAAGGGATAAAGGATTTCCCTGAGATAGGTCGGCGTCGGCACATGGTCGGCGTCCATCTGCGCGACGAAATCGTAACGCTCATAACCATAGTGGTCATAGAAGAAGGCCAGGTTGCCTTCCTTGCAGCGGGTGCGGCGCGGCCATGTCTTGCGGTGGTAGTCTTCCCTGCCGCGCCGCGTCGATATCAACACGCCGCGGGGCATCGCACCAGCGGACCGTCTCCTCGGAAGGATCCTCGTCGGCCAGCCAGGTGTCATGCGGATAATCCTGCGCGAGCATTGCTTCCAGCGTGCGCGCGACCACGGCGAAGGGTTCGGATGGAGCCTTGGTCACCACCATGGCGACTCGCGAACTCTTTGGGACGCTGTAAAGCTTTGAAGGTTTCCGTGACGCGTGCACGTTGAGCAGGAAGTACATCGGCATCAAGGTCAGCCAGGCCAGCACGAGTGTGGCGAAGGTGAACGATCCGATGTGTTCGATATGTTCCGGCTTCAGCCACCAGGCCCAGAAAAAACCGAGGGTGGCGAACCAGAAAGCCAGGCCTGTCCGCAGGATCCATTGCTGGATCGGAGAGAGTACGGGCACGAGAAAAGGAGCCTTCTCAGCCGAGACGGCCGGAATTGACCCGGGCCGCTTTGCCCGTCTGCCCGTACGGCTGACGATGCCTACGTCTAAACTCATGTCCCTACACGCCGCCACTTAGGGCTGCAGCCAACGACCGCTGCAAGGCCCTTAAATCCCCACAGGCAGAATCGGCGGTCGCTCCGTTAGTGTCAACTAAATTAAATGCTGCTTAACCATTCTTCTTGAACGTTGGTTAACCTAACCCCTTGAATGGGAGCCCAAACTTTCGGCACGAGGCCAATGGCCGGCTCCGGAATAGACGTTCGGTGAAATTTTTCAGCGTTGGAAAATAGCTGATGGGGCCAAAGGCGCCCGGTGGGATTCCGGCAAGGTCGGCCCGTTAACCATGCCCAGCGAATCATGGTTAAGCAACCGTTAATTGTACTTGACTCTCTATGGCGACCGGCTCTTAAATTAGCCCGGGATGATATATCGGAATATGACGCGAATTTGTGAGTATCGCGGCGAACCTTTTCTCTTGAGCTCCTCGTGCCGGCGTCTTGAGAGATGATCTTCTTGGCGGGAATCCGTGCGCAGCACTCCCGCCAATCGTCGCTCCGAAATCCCGCAGATTCCGCCGATCAAGCCGATCGGGTTTGGATGGTTGCGTCGATCACGTGTCGACGCGTGGGCGAGGCTTCGACTTCCGCAGGATGTCGAAGCCATGGGAGATTATCATGAAACATATCGCAGCAAGTGCGCTTGCAATCGCGTTGGCCTTGGGCGGCAGCGCCGCGTTGCCGACTTCGGCGGACGCCGGCTCGGCACCCGCGACGGATCCCGTTCAGACGAGCAGCGCCGCGTCGGCGTTCGGATCCTATGACCCTTACGGCGACTTCAGCGCCGACAAGACCGCCAGCATCGAGGAGTTGTTCCTACCTTGGGAAGACGTCGATCTGACGACCCTACCCTTGGCCGATGCCTATGCCCTTCAGCGAAACCGGTCGCTCTTGATCACCATCGAGCCTTGGACCTGGTCGAAGGATTGGCGCATCACCCCGAACGAACTGCGCGACGGCATATTGAGCGGCAGATATGACGCCAACATGCAGGCGATCTGCAACCTGGTGGGGACCATGAAGAGCCCCGTCACCATTCGTTGGGCGCAGGAAATGGAAGACAAGAACGGCCGCTTCACCTGGGCCAACTGGGCTCCCAAGGATTGGATCGCCGCCTACAAGCGCGAGGTCGATCTCTGCCGCAAGGCTGCTCCGGCCGCCAAATACATGTGGTCACCCAAAGGTGAAGAGGGTCTGGAGAAGTACTACCCCGGCGACGACTATGTCGACGTCATCGGCCTGTCGGTATTCGGCCTGCAGAAAAAGGACAATGACGAGGCCGGTCGTGACCGTACGTTCGCCGAGACGCTGAAGCCAGGATATGACCGCGTCGCGGGTTTCAACAAGCCGGTCGTGGTGGCGGAACTCGGTTATGTCGGCAAGCAGGAGTATGTCTCGCAGTGGGAGGCCGATTCCCGCAAATCCTATTCGGAGTTTCCGGCCCTGACCTCGGTGGTCTACTTCAACCAGAAGGAGGTGTGGCCATGGTTGGGTGGCTATGGGCTACCCGACTGGAGGGTTACTCAGCATGTCCTGCCCTAGGCGTACTCTGTCAGGGTCGAGTGCAACCGTAAAAACTGAGTGTACGTAAATTGTAGGGGTGGGGTCGTGAAACGAATATTGGGGAATTCCATTGGAACGGCACTTGCCTGTTCCATAGCCGTCCTGGCTTTCCAGCTTCCGGCAACAGCCAAGACGGCGTCGCAAACCGCCGACCTGGCCATGAAGGCCGAGGCGGTGCCCGACGAGGGCATCTATCAGATGTACCAGAACCGTTCATGGCTCTGGGGTCGAAATGGTGCGGGCTATTTTGCCGCGCAGCGCCGTCAATTCAGCGCCTGGACTTCGGACAAGGGCAAGCTGGGTTACGGTGACGGCATCTGGTTCATTCCCGGCGGCGGCAAGGTTTGCTTCCGGGCAAAATGGCATGGCGCGGGAGGCGACTCCAACGCCCTCACCTGCTTCGAGCATCGTCAGGCCGGACGGGTGATCTACCAGCGCAAATTACCGGATGGCGACTGGTACGTCTTCCGGAGTTCGCATCGCAACCTGGCGGACGAGTCCATGAAATTGAAACACGGCGACTACGTCAGCTGGAAACAGAAACGGATCAAGGCCCGCGACTAGAGCCTTGTCATCCGCGGCACATCGCTGACCAAAGCGCATCGCGTTGATGCGCTTTGGGTCTTTCTTGCATGCATAGCGCTAGGCCTTGCGCTCCCAGCGGCGGTCCGATGTCTGCTGCCAGTAGGTCACGGCATGGCCCGCGTCCTTCATCGTCTTCCAATGCCCCCTCGCCGCCTCGACCTGGGCGGCGTCATGGCCATCGAACAGGAACACGGCACGCTCGTAGCCGGCAAGGTCGGACGGCACCGCGCCGTCGACCAGGAACCTTATCTTGGCTTCGTTGGGATTGCCGTCGCCGGTGGTCAACAGGATAGGCTGCTCGCCGGGATAAGCCTCGCGATCGGTCGCGTGCGCCAGGAAAGAATCATCGCGGAACGTCCATAGATGCTGGTCGAGTGCGTCGCGCCGTTCCTCGGTGCCGGTCTGCACCACGGCGCGCCAGCCACGATCGACGCTGCGCTCGAGCAGGCCTGGCAGCGCCTCCTCCAGGGTCGATTCGGTCAGATGGTAGAACAGCACATCGGCCATGGATCGTGGTCAGCTCTCGTAGTGATCGCGCACAAGCCGGTCGAGCAGCCGCACGCCGAAGCCTGAGCCCCAGGACTGGTTGATCTCATTCGACGGCGAGCCCATGGCGGTGCCGGCAATGTCGAGATGCGCCCAGGGCGTGTCCTTGACGAAACGCTGCAGGAATTGCGCCGCTATGATGGCGCCGCCATAGCGGCCGCCAATGTTCTTCATATCGGCGTTCTTGGAATCGATCAGCTTGTCGTATTCGGCGCCGAGCGGCATGCGCCACAGCCGCTCCTGCGTCGCCTGCCCTGCCGCCGCAAGCCTGTCCGCCAATTCGTCATTGTTGGAGAACAGGCCGGCATAGTGGAGGCCGAGCGCGACCATGATGGCGCCGGTCAGCGTCGCCAGATTGACCATGAATTTCGGCTGGAAGCGGTCGTTGCAGTACCACAGCGCATCGGCCAGCACGAGACGGCCCTCGGCGTCGGTGTTGAGCACCTCGATGGTCTGGCCCGACATCGAGGTGACGATGTCGCCGGGACGCTGGGCATGGCCATCGACGGCGTTTTCGACCAGGCCGATAATGCCGACGACATTGGCCTTTGCCTTGCGCGCGGCCAGCGCATGCATGAGGCCGGTCACGGCGGCAGCGCCACCCATATCCCCCTTCATGTCCTCCATGCCCGAAGCCGGCTTCATCGAATTGCCGCCGGTGTCGAAAGTGACGCCCTTGCCGACGAAAGCGATCGGGCCGTCCTTGGGCTTGCCGCCGTTCCACTGCATGACGGCCATGCGCGCGCCGCGGGGCGAGCCTTGCGCGACGCCGAGCAGCGAGCCCATGCCGAGCTTCTTCATCTCCTTCTCGGTCAGGATCTCGACCTTGACGCCGAGCGTCTCGAGTTCCTTGGCGCGAGCCGCGAACTCGACCGGTCCCAGTATATTTGCCGGTTCGTTGACAAGGTCGCGCGCCAGAAGCACGCCGTCGATCACCGCCTCGGCATCGGCGAAGGCTTTCTTGGCGCCTGCCGGGTCGTCGGTGTGGATGGTTATCTTGGCCGGCTTCTTCAGATCAGCCTTTGTGTCATCCTTGTCCTTGCCGGTCTTGTATTTGTCGAAGGAATAGCTGCGCAGGAGGATGCCTGCCGCAAGGTTGGCGGCGTCCTTGCCATCAATCGAAGCGCCGGCAAGGTCGAGCACCACGGCGACGTCGGTTGCCTTGCGCAGCGACGCCGCAATGGTGCCACCAAGTTTCAGCCAGGCATATTCATCGAGCCCCGCCGCCTTGCCCGCGCCGATCGCGACCAACCTGTCGAGCGACGCTCCTTCCGGCGCCAGTATCTCGACGACGCCGGCGAACTTGCCGGTGAATTCGGCCACCGGGAAGGCCCGTTCCAGCGTCTTGCCGGGATCGTAAGCCCTGGCCGCATCGCCCAGGCCGCCGTCATCCGCCGACAGCACGAAGACCGTGCCCTTCCTGTTCGCCGCCGTCTGCGGCGCGGCGAATTTTGCAAAGGCGATCGATGGTCTCGGGTTCATCATGTCCTGCTTTCGGGGATGGCGTGCGAAGCGTTTGAAGCGATCCGCGACATTTGGTCGTTTTCCGGCATTTGGCAAGACTTTGCCAAAGTGGCTACCCATATGACAGTTGGAATCGATGGCGATTCGTCGCGGCACGGCCCCGCTTCATGCCGCAACCTGTTGTTAACCATCGATGTTCGTCCTTTCTTATCCATTCCCTCCGACACTCCGATCCATTGCGGCGCGCGACGTGGGACGGGAACCGGATCGCCTGCCTGATCGAGCCTATCGGAGCCAGTTGTGCGGGCGTCGCCGGGCAGCTACCCTTAGCGTGGTGGCATGATGCCGTTCGAGAAAATCGAGTAAAGCCTTCATGAAGGTCGTTGAACGCTACATCATGCGCCGCGCTTTCGTGGTCTTTCTGGCAGCGCTGGTCTGGACGCTGGCCATCGTGTGGACCACGCAGGTGCTGGCCAAGATCGACCTGGTTACCGACAGCGGCCAGTCGTCGCTGACCTTCTTCGAGGTCGCCGCGCTTATTCTTCCCTCGATCATTCCGATCGTCGTGCCTTTCGCGCTGGTGGTGGCGGTCGCACAGACACTCAGTGTCATGAATTCGGATTCCGAACTTGCCGTCGTCAACGCCGCCGGCGCATCGCGCTGGACGATCGTGCGGCCAATCATGCTTCTGGCCCTTGCGGCGAGCGTATTTTCCTTTGCGGTCGACAACGGCATCGACCCCTATGCGCGGCAGAAGAACCGCGCTTTGGTGGCGCAATCGCGCGCCGATCTGTTGTCGCTGATCATCCAGGAGGGCACATTCCGCAAGATCGAGGATGGGCTGTTCCTGCAAATTGGCGAGCGGCTTCCGGACAATCGACTGGGCGGCATCTTCGTCGCCGATTCGCGCGAAGAAGGCGTCAATCTCGTCTATTATGCCAAGACAGGCAGCGTCGTCGAACGCGGCGGCGAAAAGGTGCTGATGATGAATGACGGCGTCATCCACCGCAAAACGCTGACCGGCGACCTCAGCGTCATCCGGTTCACCTCCTATGCTTTCGACATGTCGGCCTTCATGGCGGCTGCCTCCGAGGTGACGCTGCTGCCGAAGGACCAGACCACCCAGTACCTGCTCAATCCCAACGTCAACGACAAGCTTTATCAGCAGGCCCCTCAGCAATACCGGGCCGAGATCGACCAACGATTTTCGGAATGGCTGTATTCCATGGTGTTCGCGCTGATCGCGCTGGCGGTCGCAGGGGACGCGCGCTCGCATCGCGAGGCTCGCGTCAATCCTTTGATCACGGCCATCACCATATCCCTCTTCGTGCGCTGGCTGGGTTTCTTTGCCGCAAGCAAGGCCGATGAAGTGCCGCAATATGCCTACATGGTCTATGGCGTGCCCATAGTGGCCTCCGCGGTGGCGATCTGGTTCATCGTCTCCAACCGGACCATGGAACTGCCGGTGGCCTGGGCGGACTGGATGACAAATCTGGCCAGCCGAGTCGGCGACAGCTGGAACGCCCTCAAACTGCGCTGGTCCAGGCGCGGCACCTCAGGTCAGGGGATCGGCTGATGGGCTGGACGCTGGGTCGTTATTTCTTCTTCCGTTACGTGACGATCACGATCTGGTTCTTCCTTGGCCTGCTGGCGCTGGTTTTCCTGATCGATTTCACCGAGCTGTCCGGCCGCACCACCGGTCTGCCCGGCTTCACTTACGGAACGGCGGTGGCCATTTCAGGCCTTCGCATGCCGATGATCATGCTGCAGACCGTGCCGTTTGTCGGCCTGTTCTCGGCGATGGCAACTCTGGTTTCGCTCAACCGCCGCTACGAACTGGTCATCGCGCGGTCCGCCGGCGTTTCCGCCTGGCAATTCCTTTTGCCATGCTGCATCGGCGCGTTGCTGTTCGGCTTTGTGTCGGTCGGGCTCATCAACCCGCTGGCCGCGCATGCCTTCTCCTTGTCCGAACAGATCGAAACCCAGTTGCGCTCCGGCAAATCAAATACGGTTTCGGCCGACGCCGCCCCCTGGATTCGTCAGAAAACCAGCACCGGCGACACCATCATCGGCGCGCGGGCCATCCTCGACCAGGGCCTGGAGATGGCCGACGCAGTCTTTTTCGTCCTCGACCAGCAAGGCAACATCGTCGAGCGCAAGGACGCCGCGCGCGCTTACCTGCGGGACGGCTATTGGGAATTGCGGGATGTGAAGACCTTCAGGAACGGCACCATCCAGCCCGCGGCAAGCGATCGTGTGCCGACCAATCTGAAGCCTGAATTCGTGCAGGAGCGGCTGGCGCGCCCGGAGACCATCCCGTTCTACGACCTGCCCGGAAAAATCGAGGTTGCCCGTTCCTTCGGCCTCAAGGCAAATGCGTTTGCCATGCAGTTTGATTCGCTGGTGGCGTTGCCGTTCCTCCTCGTCGCCATGACGCTGATTGCGGCAACAGTTTCAATGCGATTTGCGAGGATGGGACAATCGGCAACGATGATTCTGGGTGGCGTCGTTGCCGGGTTTCTGCTTTATGTCGTTTCGGTGCTGGTGAAGGCATTCGGCGTGGCGGGGTTCGTGCCGACTGCCATAGCCGCCTCGGTGCCAGTCGTGGTAGCTATGTTCTTCGGGGTGACTTTCCTGCTATACAAGGAAGACGGCTAGTGAGGGAGGCGTTTTTGCCCAGCAGCAGGCAGGCCCATTTGGCGCGCCTTTATGCGGCGAGCGCCTTGGCGTGCCTGCTTGCCTGCGCCGTGCCGTTGCCTGCGTTTGCGCAGGAAGTCGGCAAGATGGCGACCAATGTTCCGTCCGGCTCGCAGATGCTGCTGGCGGCCGACACGCTGGTCTACAACAACGACAACCAGACGGTGACCGCCGTCGGTGGTGTGCAGATCGACTATGGCGGCAACCGCCTCGTCGCCCAGAAGGTCATATACGACCGCAACACCAAGCGGATGGTTGCCACCGGCAATGTTGAAATCGTCAACAGCGACGGCACCAAGATCAATTCGCAGCATATCGATATCACCGACGATTTCGCCGACGGTTTCGTCAATGCGCTGCGCGTCGAAACCATCGACAAGGCCTATTTCGCCGCTGAGAGCGCCGAGCGCATGGGCGGCGTGCTGACCACCTTCCACAATGGTGTCTACACCGCCTGCGAGCCGTGCGAAGACAAGCCAGACAAGGCTCCGACCTGGCGCGTGAAAGCCAGGAAGATCATCTGGAATGGCGAGAAGAAGACGGTTCGCTTCGAGAATGCGAATTTCGAATTCTTCGGCTTTCCGCTCGCCTATCTGCCGGCTTTCGAGATCGCCGACCCGACGGTGAAGCGCAAGAGCGGCTTCCTGATCCCGGGCATCAGCTACAACAGCCATCTGGGATACAGCGTCAAGGTTCCCTACTATTTCGCGCTTTCGCCGACATATGACCTGACGGTGTCGGGAAGCGGCTATACCAAACAGGGTTTCCTCGGTGAGGCCGAGTGGCGCCAGCGCTTCAACAATGGCGAATACAGTTTGAAGATCGCCGGAATTCAGCAGCGCGATCCGGACGCCTTCATCGACCGCGCCGGGCGCAACGTCGATTCGGGCACGGCGGGCGATCCCAACAAACTCCGCGGCATGATGGGCACGCAAGGGCAGTTCGCTATCAACGAACGCTGGAATTTCGGCTGGGATGTGCTGCTGCAGACCGACAAGAACTTCTCGAGCACCTACAACATCGACAAGTACAATGGCAGCACCCATCAGTCGACGGTCTACCTGACCGGGCTCAATGGCCGCAACTACTTCGATGTGCGCGCCATGCACTTCGATGTGCAGGAAAATACACTCAACAGCAATATTGCCGCGCGCAGCAACCAGCAGCCCTGGGTGCTGCCGTCGCTTGACTACGCCTATATCCCCGACGCGCCGGTGGCCGGCGGCCAGCTGTCGCTCAACGTCAACACGCGGGTCCTCCGCCGCGATGAACTCGACCAGACTTTCAACGTTCCTTACAATGCCGGCACGCCCGTGCAGCGCGTGCGCGGCATCGAAGGCGAATCCGGCCGCCTCACCACCGAGGCCGAATGGAAGCGGACTTTCGTAACCGACGACGGGCTGGTGCTGACACCGCTGCTGGCGCTGCAAGGAGACGTCGACTACGTCAACGCGTCATCGGGTTCGCTCGCGGCCGTCAACCAGATGGCGACCAATCCGCTGATAAATGCCAACGACGATATGCGCTCGTCGTTCGCCCGCTACATGGCAACCGCCGGGCTCGAGATGCGTTGGCCGCTGCTGTTTTCCATGGCCAGCGGCTCCAGCCACGTCGTCGAGCCGATGGCGCAGCTGTTCCTGCGTCCGAACGAACAATATGTCGGCGGCCTCGCCATTCCGAATGAAGACGCCCAGAGCATGGTGTTCGACGCGACCACCCTGTTCGAGCGCGACAAATTCTCCGGTTATGACCGCATCGAAGGCGGCTCGCGCGCCAATGTCGGCTTCCGCTACTCGGGCTCCTATATCAACGGCTGGGGCACCAATGCGATTTTCGGCCAATCCTACCAGATCGGCGGCGAGAACTCCTTCGCTGCGCCGGATCTGGTCAATGTCGGCGCCTATTCGGGCCTTCAGGACACCAAGTCCGACTATGTCGGCCTGTTTGGCATCAGCAGCCCGAACGGGTTCGCGGCTTCCGTCAGCGGCCGCTTCGACGAACAGACTTTCGAGGTTCGCCGCGCCGAGGTGAAGGCAGCCTATTCAGGCCTGCCGGTGTCGCTCAGCGCCAAGTACGCTTTCATCCAGGCCCAGCCGCTTTACGGTTTCACGACCGACAGGCATGAGGTGACACTCGGTGCGTCCACGCATCTTGCCGAAAACTGGCGCGTGTTCGGGACGGGAACCTATGATCTGCAGCAAAGCCTGCTGGTCAAGGACGGGGTCGGTTTCGCGTACAACGATTCCTGCTTCACCTATCTGATGACGTACTCGCAGTCGCGCGACCTGAATACCAGGGAAGTGACGCAGAGCATCGGCTTCAACCTGTCGTTCCGCACCCTTGGCGACTTCGGCTCGTCGACCAGCGCCATCGACACCATCCAGTAGCCGGCGAGACATCGTTTCGCCGCATAGGGCTGGCACGGATTCGCGCACCCGGAAGAGGACGAAATTGGGCGGAACCGGGATAGAATTGGGATGCCAATGATGAGGAAATACCTCTTTTCAGCAGGGTTCGCGCTGCTTGTGGCGGCGACATCCGTGTCGATGGCGGTCATGACGCCGCCGGCTTTCGCCAGCGCGATCAAATACGTCGTCAACGACGTACCAATCACGTCGGGCGATATCGCGCATCGCGCCGCCTTCCTGAAGCTGCAGCGCAAGAAGGGCGATGCCGCCCAGGAAATGATCGACCAGACGCTGCGCCTTGCCGAAGCCAAGCGACTTGGCATACGCATCAGCGACGCTCAGGTCGAGGCGGCCTACCAGCGCTTTGCCACCAACAACAAGATGCAGCTCAGCCAGCTTGATGGCGTGATGGAAAAATCCGGCGTCGGCAAGGATCATTTCAAGGAATTCATCCGTGCCCAGATGGCCTGGAACCAGGCTTTGAGCGCGCGTTACCGTTCCGGTGAAGGCGGCAGCGTGACCGAGCAGGATGCGGTCAGGCGCATGCTCGACAAGGGCGGGGCCAAACCCAGCGCCACCGAGTACATGCTGCAGCAGGTCATCTTCGTCGTCCCGGCATCTGAACGCAGCGCGACGCTGGCCAAGCGCAAGCGCGAGGCCGATGCCATGCGCGCCCGCTTCAACGGCTGCAACACGACGCGCGAATTCGCCAAGGGCCTGCTCGACGTCACCGTTCGCGATCTGGGCCGGGTGCTGGCGCCGCAGTTGCCGCCGGACTGGGCCGAGCAGATCAAGGCGACCAAGGTCGGTGGCGCGACCACCACGCGCGAGACCGAGCGTGGCGTCGAGTTCATCGGCATCTGCTCGTCGCGCGAAGTGTCCGACGACAAGACGGCCCAGATGGTGTTCCAGAGCGAAGGCTCCAGCGACAAGGCCGCCGACGAACTCAGCAAGAAATATGTCGACGAGCTGAAGGCGAAAGCCCGCATCGTCAAGCGCTGACGTGAAGAGCGGAATGACCGCGCTGGCGCTAAGCGTCGGCGATCCGTCCGGCATCGGCCCCGAAATCGCCATCGCCGCCTTCCTGGCGCGCGAGGCGGTCGCCCTGCCCGCCTTTTATCTTTTGGCCGATCCGGCGCTGATCGCCTCACGGGCAAGCCGGCTGGGCGTGTCGTTGCCGATCGTCGAGACGACACCGGCACAGGCGGCGCAGGCTTTCGCCCGCACCTTGCCGATCGTTCCACTGGCGGCCCGGTTCATCGACAGCCCCGGCCGGCCGGATCCGGCCAACGCGGCCGGAACCATCGAGGCGATCGATCGCGCTGTCGCCGCCTGCCTTGCCGGCGACGCCGCCGCCGTGGTCACCTGTCCGATCGCCAAGAAGCCGCTCTATGATGCCGGTTTCCGCTTTCCCGGCCATACCGAATATCTGGCGCATCTGGCGGCCCGGCACAGTGGTGTCCAGGCAATGCCGGTCATGATGCTGGCAGGCCCGGACCTGCGCACGGTTCCCGTCACCATCCACATCGCCCTGGCCGAGGTGCCGAAGGCCCTGACCACAGAACTGATCGTCGCGACAGCGCGCATCACCGCGGCCGACCTCGCCGGCCGCTTTGGCATCGCCAGGCCGAGGCTGGCCATTGCCGGCCTCAATCCGCATGCCGGCGAAGGCGGTTCGATGGGCCTGGAGGACGAGCATATCGTGCGGCCGGCGGTCGACATCCTGCGCGCCGAGGGCATCGATGCTTTCGGCCCCCTGGCGGCCGACACGCTGTTCCATGCGCGGGCGCGGGCAGGCTACGATGCTGCACTTTGCATGTATCACGACCAGGCGTTGATCCCGGCCAAGACGCTGGCCTTCGACGATGCGGTCAACGTCACGCTCGGCCTGCCTTTCATCCGCACGTCGCCAGACCATGGCACCGCCTTCGATATCGCCGGCAAGGGCATTGCACGGCCGGACAGCCTGATCGCCGCATTGAAGCTCGCCAGAACGCTCGCCGACACCGACAAAAAGGCCGCGGCCGCATGAGCGCCTCCGTTTGGGGTCCTAACGCATGAGCATCGACGGGCTGCCGCCGTTGCGCGATGTCATCGAGCGCCATGGGCTGCAGGCGAAAAAGGCGCTCGGCCAGAACTTCCTGCTCGACCTCAATTTGACCGGCAAGATCGCCCGCAGCGCGGGCGACCTGACAAACACCACGGTGATCGAGGTTGGTCCTGGCCCCGGCGGCCTGACAAGAGCGCTGCTTTCCAACGGCGCCCTCCGGGTTGTCGCCATCGAGCGCGACGAGCGCTGCCTGGCGGCATTGGCCGAAGTCTCCGCTCACTATCCCGGCCGGCTGGAGGTGGTTTCCGGCGATGCGCTGAAAACCGACTTCGCCGCCCTCGCCTCCGCGGCCGCCGGAGCCAGCGGTCAGGTACGGATCGTGGCCAATCTGCCCTACAACATCGGCACTGAATTGCTCGTGCGGTGGCTGACGGTCGTGGACTGGCCACCCTTCTACGCCTCGATGACGCTGATGTTCCAGCGTGAGGTTGCCCAGCGCATCGTCGCAGAGCCGGGCAGCGACGCCTATGGCAGGCTTGGGGTGCTGGCCGGCTGGCGCACTAAGGCCAGGATCGCCTTCGACGTGCCTCCCCAGGCCTTCACGCCGCCGCCCAAGGTGACCTCTTCGGTGGTGCATCTGGAGCCGCGCGTGACGCCCCTGCCCGCTGACGTCAAGAAACTCGGCCGCGTCACCGAAGCCGCCTTCGGCCAACGCCGCAAGATGCTGCGGCAGAGTGTGAAGAGCCTCGGCGGCGAGGCCTTGCTGGAGCGTGCGGGCATAGATCCGACCCGCCGCGCCGAAACGCTCAGCGTCGAGGAATTCGTCAGGCTGACCAATTCTGTTTAGCGCCGGTCTGGAATTGCGACGATGCAGGAATAGATAGTCCGGCGAGCATGCCGGAGAAACCTAAATGCCTGCCTATATCATTTCCGATGTCACCATCCGCGACCAAGAAGCATTCCAGACATACCGCTCGCGTGCCGCGGCTTCCATTGCCCATTATGGCGGGCGCTATCTCGTACGCGGCGGCCAAGTGGATACGCTGGAGGGCGAGTGGCATCCCACACCGCTGATCGTTGTCGAATTTCCTGACATTGAGCAGGCACGGCGCTGGTACGCATCCGCCGAGTATGCTGCAGCGCTGGATGTGCGCGACGCCGCGCTCAGCCGCCATCTGATCCTGGTCGACGGCATGGCGCCCTGACGCCAATCAGACGGTTTTCTCGTCCAGCAGCCCTGAGACGAAATCGAAGAGACCTGGCCGACGGTCGCGCCGCAATCGTTCGGCGACAACGATGCCGCGCACCTCGGCGAAGGCGCGGTCGAGATCGTCATTGACGATGACGAAATCATATTCCTTCCAGTGCTCGATCTCGTTGCGGGCATTCTTCAGCCGCGTCTCGATCACCGCTTCCTGGTCCTCGGCGCGTCGCTTCAGGCGGGCCTTCAATTCCTTCATCGATGGCGGCAGGATGAAGATCGAGACGATGTCGGCGCGCATCTTCTCCTTCAGCTGCTGTGCGCCTTGCCAGTCGATATCGAACAGCATATCGCGGCCCTGCGCCAGCGCCAGTTCCGCGGGCTCGCGCGGCGTCGCATAGCAATTGCCGTGCACCTCCGCCCACTCGAGCAGCGCATCGGAATCACGCAACCGTTCGAACTCGCGCATGGTGCGGAAATGATAATGGACACCCTCGATCTCTGAGCCGCGGCGCGGTCTGGTGGTGACCGAGACCGACAATTCGAGGCTGGAATCGCTTTCCAGGAGGTTGCGCGCGATCGTCGACTTGCCGGCACCGGATGGCGACGACAGGACGAGCATCAGCCCCCGGCGGCGGATGCGGGATCCCAAATCCCTGGGAACCATCGGTTCCTTGGCGACCATCGGCTACTCCAGATTCTGGACCTGTTCACGAAACTGGTCGACCACCGCCTTCAGCTCCAGCCCGATCGCGGTGACGGCTGCGGCGTTCGACTTCGAACACAGCGTATTCGATTCGCGGTTGAATTCCTGTGCCAGAAAATCGAGCTTCCGGCCGACGGCGCCGCCGCCCTCAAGCAGCGCCCGGCCAGATGCGACATGCGTCTTCAGCCGATCGATCTCTTCGCGAATATCAGCCTTGGTGGCGAGGAATGCCGCCTCCATGTGCAGCCGGCTCGCATCCAGATTGACGGACGCGTCGATCAGCAGCCTGACCTGCTCGGCTATGCGTTCACGGATCGCCGCCGTCTCGCGGGACGGATCCGCCTCCGCGCGCAGCGTCAGCGCCTCGATGGCGTCGATGTGGCCAGACAGCAGCAAAGCCAGGGCCGCACCCTCGCTTTGCCGTGCCTGCTCGAGTCCTTTCAGCGCCACGTCGAGCGCAGCCATGATGGAGCTGTCGAGCGCGGCGCGCGCCTCTTCGGTTTCCACGGTTTCGGGAATGTCGAGCACGCCACGCAGCGACAGCAACCCGTCAGCCGTCGCGGGAGCAACGCCGAACTGTTCCTGCAGCCGCTTGGCGAGACCCGCAAGGTCCTTCAGGAACGCCTCGTTGACGACGGGTTGCGCCTGCGTGCCGGCGGCGCGGCCAATGGTCAGCGTCGCCTGGAAATTGCCGCGGGCAAAACGCTTCTGCAGCGTTTGCCTGACCGCCGGTTCCAGCCGCTCGAAACCTTGCGGCAGCCGCAGCCGCACCTCGACGCTCTTGCCGTTGACGGACTTGACCTCCCAGGCGATCGAGGTCCCGTCATGCTCGGCGACCGCACGCGCAAATCCGGTCATGCTCTGTAAATTCATGTCGCCTGCACATCCCTGGCGCATCACCCCGAAACCAGTTTCCGGACAGGGCAAGTGCTGCTTGAAAATAACCCCGCCGTAGGTGCGTCGAAATCGGACGCGTGGCGTTCCTTCAAATGTCAGGCTGTCGCCTTTCGGGCAATGCCTTTCTTCGCCTATTGGGCATCGCCCGCATCGCCGCCGGCGTCGCCATTGTCGCCACCAGTGCTGCCGTCGGCAGGTTTGTCGGTAGCAGGCTTGTCGGCGTTGCCGTTTGCACCAGCGGGAGCGGCGGCCTTGGCCGCGTCATCGGCCTGCTTCTTCTGCAACGCACGATATCGGGCGACGTTCTCATTGTGCTCGTCGAGCGTCGCCGCAAAGACGTGACCGCCCGTGCCGTCGGCGACAAAATAGAGATCGTCGGTCTTCGATGGATTGGCCACGGCCTCAAGCGCTGCGCGGCCCGGATTGGCAATGGGCGTCGGCGGCAGGCCGTTGATCATATAGGTATTGTAAGGCGTCTGCTTCTGGATGTCCGACTGGTAGATCGGGCGGTCAGCGGGCTTTCCCTTGCCGCCGAACAGACCATATATGATGGTCGGGTCGGATTGCAGGCGCATGCCCTTGGCCAAGCGGTTGAGGAAGACGGCGGCGACGCGCGAACGCTCGTCACCCTTACCGGTTTCCTTCTCGACGATCGAGGCCAGCGTGACGAAGTCCTCGATATTGGCCAGGGGCAGGTCCGGCGCGCGCCGCTGCCAGACCTCGTCGACCAGTTTCTTCTGGTCGGCCACCAGCTTGTCGATCATCTGCTGACGCGTCGCACCGCGCGTGAAGCGCAGCGTGTCGGTGGCAACGCTGCCCTCGGGAGGCGTTGTCGCCGGCATGTCGCCGCTCAAGGCGGGTTCATCGGCGATACGCTGCAGAGCCTGCTCAACCGTCAGCCCTTCAGGAATGGTCAGCGAGTACATCACCGACTTGCCGCTTTTCAAAAGCTCCATGATGTCGCGCATGGATGCCCGGGGCTTGATTTCGTATTCGCCGGCCTTGAGCGCGGAATCGTTGCCGAAAGCACGCACGCCAAGGCGGAAGACGCGGGCGTCGCTGATCAGTCCACGGCGCTCAAGCTGGTCGGCGATGTCCTGGACGCCGGTGTTCGGCTTGACCAGGAAGGTGTCGCCATTGGCCGAGGGACCGGGTTCAGTGAATTCCTGCTTGCCGAAGTAAAGTGCCGCGCCCGCGGCCAGAACCATCAGCATCACCAGGGAGATGACGAAGTTCATGAACACCACGACCTGGCTGCGCGAAGCGCGCGAGCGCTTCGGCGGCGGCGTTCCGGCTTCCGGCCGCAAGGCCTCGCTGGCTGTCTTCGGCACGATCGGTCCGGTATTGTTCGCCGGCCGTTGCCCGACTTCTCCATTGCCCGCCGGATTTGTGGTCATCTCGCCCTACCGTTTGATCTCTCAACGAATCCCCTGCGGCAGAGTAGGGGCGAATATGGCAAAATTGACGACATGCCGAAGCATCGCCCGGCAGCCGGACGATCAGCCATTGTAGCGCTGGAACACAAGCGAAGCGTTTGTACCGCCGAAGCCGAAGGAATTGGAGAGCGCCACGTCGATCTGGCGGGAGCGAGGCTTGTTCGGCACCAGGTCTATCGCGGTTTCGCGCTCCGGGTTGTCGAGATTGATGGTCGCGGGCGCGACATTGTCCCTGATCGCAAGGATTGAAAAGATCGCTTCGGCGGCACCCGCCGCTCCCAGGAGATGGCCGATCGACGACTTGGTCGACGACATCGAAATCTTCGACGCGGCATTACCGACAAGCCGCTCGACTGCGCCGAGTTCGATCGTGTCGGCCATGGTCGAGGTGCCATGCGCGTTGATGTAGTCGACATCGGCGGGCGCAAGCCTGGCCCGGTTCAGCGCCGCGGTCATGCAACGGAAAGCGCCATCGCCGTCTTCAGCCGGTGCGGTGATGTGATAGGCGTCGCCGGTGAGGCCGTAGCCGGTCACCTCGGCATAGATCTTGGCGCCACGCGCCTTGGCATGCTCGAGTTCTTCCAGCACCACAACGCCGGCGCCCTCGCCCATGACGAAGCCGTCGCGGTCACGGTCATAGGGACGCGATGCCGTTTGCGGCGTGTCATTTCGCTCGGTCGACAGCGCCCGGCAAGCAGCGAAACCGGCGATTGACAGCCTTGTCACCGGCGCCTCGGCACCGCCGGCGACCATGACGTCCGCATCGCCCCACATGATCAGGCGGGCCGCATCGCCAATGGCGTGCGCACCGGTCGAGCAGGCCGTGACCACGGCATGGTTCGGGCCTTTCAGCCCGTGCCGGATCGAAACCTGGCCGGAGACGAGATTGATGATCTGGCCGGGGATGAAGAAGGGGCTGATGCGGCGCGGACCGCGCTCCTTGAGGATTATCGCGTTCTCGGCAATGCCCTCGATGCCGCCGATGCCGGAACCGATGAGCACGCCTGTGGCGCATTGTTCTTCGTGGGTCTTGGGCTCCCAGCCGGAGTCCTTCAGCGCTTCGTCGGCGGCCGCAATCCCGTACAGGATGAAGTCGCCGATCTTGCGCAATTCCTTCGGCTCGAGCACGGCCTCGGGATTGAAGGTGGCATTGCTGCCGTCACCACGCGGAATGACGTGGGCGATCTTGCAGGCAAGATCCTCCACCTCGAACTCGGTGATGCGCTTGGCCGCGCTGCGGCCGGTCAGAAGTTCCTTCCAGCTGTGCTCGAAGCCCATGCCGAATGGCGACAACAACCCAAGGCCCGTGACGACGACACGCCTCATCGCAGGTCCTCCCCAGTGATGACTGCGGAAAGCGTCAGGCCGAAGCCTTGTCGATGTACTTCACCGCATCGCCGACGGTCAGGATGGTCTCGGCTGCGTCGTCGGGAATTTCAACGCCGAACTCTTCTTCGAACGCCATGACGAGTTCGACCGTGTCGAGGCTGTCAGCGCCCAGATCATCGATGAAGCTCGCCTGCTCCGTCACTTTGTCGGCATCGACGCCAAGGTGCTCGATGACGATCTTCTTGACGCGCTCTGCGGTGTCACTCATTTGGGGCATCCTCGTCTTTTGTTTGTCTGTCTTCGTTAGCGGGCAGAATGCCGCTAATCAAGCTGAAAGATGGTCCTGCCGGAAACGCAACGGCCACGAACCGGTTTTTGCCCGAACCGCCGGGTTGCGGGCCGCATTACACGAAAAATGGCTGAGGTCCAAGGTGAAATGGTCTCTTTTCACAGGCCCGCCATATCCGTCAAATCATGGCCATGCCGCCATTGACATGGATGGTCTGGCCGGTGACGTAGGCGGCTTCGTTGGAGGCGAGGTAGGCGACGGCGGACGCCACTTCAGCACCCGTGCCCATGCGGCGCGTCGGTATCGCCGCCATGATCGCCTCTTTCTGCTTGTCGTTGAGCTTGTCGGTCATGGCCGATTCGATGAAGCCCGGAGCAACGCAGTTGACGGTGATGTTGCGGGTAGCGATCTCCTGCGCCAGCGATTTGGAGAAGCCGATCATGCCGGCCTTTGAGGCGCAGTAATTGGCCTGGCCGGGATTGCCTGTCACGCCGACCACGGAGGTGATGTTGATGATGCGGCCATGGCGGCGGCGCATCATCGGATGGGTGAGTTCGCGCGTCAGCCGGAAAACGGCGGTCAGGTTGACCTCGAGCACGGAGTCCCAATCGGCGTCGGACATGCGCACGAACAGGCCGTCCTTGGTGATGCCGGCATTGTTGACCAGTATGTCCACGCCTTCGAGTTCGGCCTCCGCCTTCTGGCCGAGCGCCTTGACTTCGTCGCGGTTCGACAGGTTGGCCGGAAACAGCTTGACCCGGTCGCCGAGTTCGCCCGCCAAGGCCTCCAGTTTCTCGATGCGGGTGCCGTGCAGGCCGACAATGGCGCCTTGCGCATGCAGCACGCGGGCAATCGCCTCACCGATGCCTCCGGATGCGCCGGTGACGAGCGCCTTGCGGCCGGTCAGTTCGAACATTTTCGTCTCCTGATCTGAGAAAACACCCTTCACACGGGTGGGGTCAAATCGCCAGTGGATTATGCGAATGTGGCCAGGGCGGCCTCGACATCGGCCGGCGTCCCGACGGCCGATGTCGCGATGTCGCGGTTGATGCGCCGTGCCAGGCCCGACAGCACCTTGCCGGCGCCGATCTCGTAAAGCGTGGTGACGCCGTTGGCGCCGAACCATTCTACCGTTTCGCGCCAGCGCACGCGGCCGGTGATCTGCTCGACCAGGCGCCGGGCGATCTCTTCGGGATCGCTGGTCGGGGTCACCGTGACGTTGGACAGCACAGGCACCGCCGGCGCATGCTTCGTCACACCGGCGAGCGCGTCGCGCATGACATTGGCCGCCGGCGCCATCAGCGCCGAATGGAAGGGTGCCGAGACCTGCAGCATCAGCGCCCGCTTGGCGCCCTTTTCGGTGCACAATTTGGCGGCCAGTTCGACCGCGGCCTTGGCGCCGGAAATGACCAGCTGGCCGCCGCCATTGTCGTTGGCGATCTGGCAGACCTTGCCGGAGCCTTGCGCAGCCTCGGTGCAAGCGGCTTCGACATCCGCCTGCTCCAGTCCGATGATAGCCGCCATGGCGCCTTCGCCGGCCGGCACAGCCGCCTGCATGGCATTGCCGCGAATGCGCAGCAACCGAGCCGCATCGGCGACGGAAACGAAACCGGCGGCGGCAAGGGCCGAATATTCGCCCAGCGAATGGCCGGCGACATAGGCGACCTTGTCCTTCAACGAGAAACCGCGCGCTTCCAGCGCCCTGATCGCCGCCAGCGAAACCGCCATCAGCGCCGGCTGCGCGTTGGCCGTCAGCGTCAAGGTCTCTTCCGGACCTTCCCATATCAGCTTCGACAGGTTTTCGCCGAGCGCGTCGTCGACTTCCTGAAAGACCCTGCGCGCCTCGGGAAAGGCGTCGGCGAGATCCTTGCCCATGCCGACAGCCTGGCTGCCTTGTCCCGGAAAGGTGAATGCGACGGCCATGCGTGGGCTCCCGAAGACTGGTTTTACTTGACCTGATAACACGAATTTTCCCTGCCTGTGGCGCAAGGCAGGCCGCCAAGTCAAGCCCGGTTTAACCCGGCCCCAGTTCCGAACCGTACGCCGAGTGCCTGTTCCGAAAGGGCTTTTTGGCGATCACTCCTGATGAAAACCGCTCACGAATCGTTCGCTGGCTCTTCTTATTTCCGCCACAGGCGCTAGCTTTGCGTGACAATTATATGACAATCGCGTGACTTGGGTTGTCGCCGGGTGGGAAGTTAAAGTGGCAAAGAGTTCAAAACGCGCCAGCAAAGCTGCGCCTCAATTCCTGGAAGACGATCCGTCCACCGGCTATTTGCCGGGCCGGAGATGGCCGGTCGTCCGTTACGGGCTGATAAGCTTGGCGATCTCCGCCATCCTGGTGTTCGCCATCGAATTGATCGTGCGCGGTGACGTCGCCGGCACCGTTTTATTCTTCCTGCAGCCGCTCAAGCCGGGCTGGACCACCATCGTCGTGTTCGCGCTGATCCTCATCGGTCTCGACGCCGTTCTGGGACGCAGCCATCAGAGCCTGATGATCGTCGCGCCCTTGACGCTGGCGCTGGCCTTTGTCGGCCATCAGAAATCGCATTATCTCGGCGATCCGCTCTACCCGACTGACTTTCTCTACGCTCGCCAGATCTTCGCGCTGCTGCCGCTTCTGGTGCGTGACCGGCCGATGACCGCGCTCGCCATGGTCGCTGGCATCATCGCCGGCCTGTCGCTGCTCGTCTATGGCTGGCGGCTGTGGCGCCGCAAGGTTCCAGCGCTCAGCCACAAGGGCCGCCTTGCCCGGCTGACGCTGGCGGTGCCGCTGCTCGCCTTCTTCGTCTCGATCATGGACTATGCCACCTTCTCCTGGACCAGGGATCGGCTGCAGATCATCCCGATCATGTGGGACCAGAAAGAAAACTACGCCTCCAACGGCTTTGCGCTCGCCTTCGCGCTCAACGTGCCGATGGCGCATGTCTCGGCGCCGCCGGGCTACTCGGACAAGGCGATCGCGGCGATCGACCGGCCGCAGACGACGGCCTCGGTGCCCGATGAAAAGCCCGACATCATTATCGTCATGAGCGAATCCTTCTGGGATCCGACCAGGCTGCCCGGCGTCACCATCACGCCGGATCCCATTCCCACCGTGCGGGCATTGCGTTCCGGTTCGATGTTCTCGCCTGAATTCGGCGGCATGACCGCCAACATCGAATTCGAGGCGCTGACCGGCTTTTCCAACGCTTTCCTGCCGGCTGGCAGCATCCCCTACCAGCAATATGTGCGCACGCCGACGCCTTCCATGGCGACCTTCCTGAAAAGCGAGGGCTACAGTGCGCGTGCCATCCATCCCGGCACCAACTGGTTCTGGAACCGTGGCGCGGTGTACGCCGATTTCGGCTTCAACGATTTCAAGTCGGAAGAGACGCTGCCGCCCATGGAAAAGCGCGGACCGCTGGCATCCGACGCGGCGATGACGGACGAGATCATCCGCGAAGCCGACGCCAGCAACGACCCGGTGTTCTTCTTCGCGGTCAGCCTGCAAAACCATGGCCCCTATGAACCGAACCGCTATTACAACCCGACCCACGCGGTGCAGGCGCCGATCAGCCAGTGGGCGCGCGACTCCCTGTTGAGCTATGCGGAGGGTTCAGCCGACGCGGACCGGGGCCTTGAACGGCTGATCGAATGGGCCAAGAAGCGGGAGCGGCCGACGATTGTCGCCTTCTTCGGCGACCATCTGCCGCCGCTCGGGCCGGTCTATGTCGAGACCGGCTTCCTCAAGGACAATGTCGCGCCGCGCAAGGAGCCGACGCCGCAGGCCGCCCTTGACCATCACGAAACGCCGCTGATCATCTGGTCGAACCGGTCCGGTCCGGTCGCGAACCTCGGCACGGTGAGCCCGGCATTCCTGCCCTATCATATCCTGACTGCCGCCGGCATCACCCATCCCTACTATACGGGCTTCCTGGGCGAGATGCGGGAGCGCTACCGCGTCGTCGACCGCAACCTGCTTCTGACCCCGGCCGGCGAGGCCACGCCCGACTGGTCGCGCCAGAAGGAGATCGACCCGGCGATCCGCGATTTCCGGCTCATCCAGTACGACATGATGTTCGGCAAGCGCCACGCGGCGCCCGACTTCTTCCCCGAGACGGTCGACAAGGTTGTCGCCCACACGAGTTGATCAGCCGACCCATCGGGTTCAGCCTGGACCTGGCGGGGCGAACACTCAATTCGTCAGTTGCAGCCTTGAGAACTTGTTGGCGATCTGCTGGAAAACGTCCGGCAGCTTGGCCGGGTCGTTGACGGCATAGTAGCCGCTCGGGTCCGAGGCACACGCACTGTAAAGCGCGCGGTTGGCGGCAGTGTCGGATTGCAGCACCATGGTGTAGATTTGCACGCCCTCGTTCTTCAATTGCGTGCAAACGCTTTTGGTCCAGCCGTCGACATTGCGCGCCGCGGCGGCCTGGTCGTCCGATCCGAAACGGCCACCCGCCAGATAACCATAGGATGTGTAGTCGGACTTCGTCGGCTGTTCGCTGGCGCCATAGACGACGTTCTCGCCGTCGGTGAGCAACAGCACGATCTTGCTGATGCCGCTTGTCTTCCACGGCGCTCCATCGGTGTAGGGCGCGGCGGGCGACAGCACCCGCATGCCCCACGACAGGCCTTCGGAGACATTGGTGCCCGAACCGTTCCACTCGGTCATCTCGCTTGCTGCCTTGCGCAGCTTGTCGAAATCGTCGGTCAGGGGGACGATGGGTGTCGGGCAAGCGCGGTTCGGGCCGACGGTGATGGCGGAACCCGTCTCGGTGATGAGCTCCTTGGTCGGCGCAACGTATTTGGCCACCTTTTCCTTGGCACCCTTGTCGGCCGGTGGCACAGGGTCGGCCAGACTGCTGAGATCGATACCGAGACGGTTGCCTTTCAGCTTGGCGACCTTGGTGTTGTCGCTGACGTCGTCGAGATAGGAATTGTTGTAGTATTTGGCCGCATTGCCATAGGAGCTAGATGGCTTTTGGGCACCTTCCGGATCGTCCGGCGCAAAATACGGAACGAACAGCGTGTCGGGCTTGTCCGGGTCGGGTGGGGTATCGGAAATGTTATAAGCGCCCGGCCGCGCCTCGACACAGCCCTTCCATCCGGTGCCGTTCCATCCGGCCGCGGTCCATCCGGTGTCCTTGAGCTGCTTGAAAAGCGCCATATGATTGGGACGCTTGCCGTCGATGACGGGGAAATTGACGCCGTTGGTGGAAGACTTGCCGTCCATGTCGATCCAGGACGGGTCGAATTCATCGCCATTGACGTTGACGGCCGTGACGAACGGAACCAGGGAGGCGCGAATCTGGCGCGTCGGCGATTTTGTCGCCTCGAGTGTGTCCAGCAGGGACTTCGTTGCCGTCCTCAACGCCGTCATGCGGGCACCGGCCATCGAGCCGGTATTGTCCAGCACCAGCACGACTTCGAGCTGATTGTTCGATTCGACCGCCGAGGCATCGACGGCGATGTGTCTGTTCCGGCCGAACAGGAAACCGAAGTTCAAATTGACGTCGGCCGACGCAACCGCCTTGGTCTTGATGAAGTTGACGCCCCTGTCGACGGTCAGCGTCGCCTGCGCGTTGGCGAGTTCGCCATGCCCGGCGATGTTGGCCTGAAAATAGCGATCGAAGGCATCGGTGCGGCTAATGTCGAGGTCGCCGAGATGCGAGGAGGCAAGATTTGCGGCGTCGAGCGCGTTCTGCAGGTTGCTCTTGGCCCGCATGACGGTGGACACGTCGACCGCGAAGGCCACGGCCGACAGGATGGCCGGCAGCCCGAGCCCCATCAGCAGCGCGAAATTGCCGCTCTTCGAGCGCCAGAACCTGTTGAGAAGCATCCTTACCCCCGAAAATGCTTACCGCTTGATCTGCGCGGATCGCTCGGGTTTTTGCGCCTTCCATGATGAATCGACCGTTGACGGCGAGGGCGCAACCTGCACAACCTGACATTGTGGTTAAGGGCCGGTTGCCGGAAATCACCAGGCCATTCCGGCGCTGCCGCCTGATTTTCCGGCGCCCTGCGACATCGGGATCGCCGCCTGCCCTTGCCTTATCAGTGGATTGCTGTATAGACGCCGCCAATCTGCCGGTCCCAGCTGGGGGCTGAACGGAGGGCCGGAGGTTTTATCAAAGCCTTCGTGTGAAGCCAGAAGGGCTTCCGCCTCCCGTGTCTCCGCTCTCGACCGTCTCGTCATGCTCCTTTCTTCCCCGCCCCGTTAACCGGGACAAGCGGGTCAGAGAAGTTGCAGAGGCTTTTGCCGCCGGGAACCGGGAGAGAAACGAAGAAAGGCACGAAGACATAATGGCTCTTTACGAACATGTGTTTCTTGCCCGGCAGGACCTCTCGCAGCAGCAGGTCGATGCGCTTGTCGAACAGTACAAGGGCGTCATCTCCGCGAATGGCGGGTCCGTCGGCCGGGTCGAGAACTGGGGACTGAAGTCCCTCACCTACCGGGTCAACAAGAACCGGAAGGCCTACTACACGCTCATGGACCTCAACTGCCCGCCGGCAGCGCTCAACGAAATGGAGCGCCAGATGGGCCTGTCCGAGGACGTCCTGCGTTTCCTGACCATCAAGGTCGAGGCGCATGAGGAAGGTCCGTCGGCCATGATGCAGAAGCGCGAAGAGCGCTCCGAGCGCGGCAGCTTCGGCGACCGCGACCGTGGCGATCGTGGCCCGCGTTCGTTCGGCGACCGTGATCGCGGCGACCGTGGCGATCGTCCGCCGCGTTCGTTCGGCGACGCCGGTGGCGATCGTGGCCCGCGCCGTCCGCGCGAAGGCTTTGAAGGGGGTGCAGAATAATGGTCGACATCAACCAGATCCCGACCCGGCGCCCGTTCCATCGTCGCCGCAAGACCTGCCCGTTCTCCGGCGCCAACGCGCCCAAGATCGACTACAAGGACGTGCGTCTGCTGCAGCGCTACATTTCCGAGCGCGGCAAGATCGTGCCGTCGCGCATCACCGCCGTCAGCCAGAAGAAGCAGCGTGAACTCGCCAAGGCGATCAAGCGCGCCCGCTTCCTCGGCCTGCTGCCCTACGTGGTCCGCTAATTCTCCCGAACGGGCGGTTCGCCGCCCGTTCCTCTCACCGGCCATGACGGGCATGACCGGTTCAGCCATCAAATCCCGAGTTGAGGTCAAGGCCTCTAACTGCCGCGACAGGCAGGACAGCGACACCGGCGCTCAAGGCGCTCAAGCTTCCTGACCTGTTCCCAGAGAATTCGGCGCCTGCCTTCATGGACGGACGCCAACCAAAAGGAACAAAACCATGGAAGTCATTCTTCTCGAACGCGTTTCCCGCCTCGGCCAGATGGGCGATACCGTCAAGGTCAAGGACGGCTTTGCCCGTAATTTCCTGCTGCCGCAAGGCAAGGCGCTGCGCGCCAACGAAGCCAACAAGAAGAAGTTCGAGGGCCAGCGCGCCCAGCTCGAGGCCCGCAATCTCGAGCGCAAGTCGGAAGCCAGCCAGGTCGCCGAAAAGCTCGACGGCAAGAGCTTCATCGCCGTGCGCTCCGCCGGTGAAACCGGCCAGCTCTACGGTTCGGTGTCGACGCGCGACATCGCCGAGCTGCTGACGGCGGAAGGTTTTTCGGTCAACCGCAACCAGATCCTGCTCAACCAGCCGATCAAGACCATCGGTCTCACCAATGTGGCGATCGCGCTGCATCCGGAAGTCGAAGTCACCGTCACGCTCAACATCGCCCGCACGGCCGACGAAGCCGAGCGCCAGGCCAAGGGCGAGACGCTGACCACCGCCGAAGCCATCTATGGCGACGACATCAACGACAATGCGCGGCCGGAAAACTTCTTCGATCCGAATGCCGAATTCGACGGCGGCGAAGACAACGCCTGATCGCGTACGGCAAGCGAGGGAGCAGCGCTCCGATCACTTTGTCTTAATCCAGCCGTTCTGGACCAATGCCCGGGCCTCTCGCCCGGGCATTTTTGTGCCAAAAGGAACTTTCCGAACCCCCATATATTGTTGCAGAATTAAGGCAGCCAGTCTGACCGTGAGGGGACATTTGGTTATGAACATTCTGCTGAAGCGCGTTCTCGACCGCCTGGTGCGCACGGGCAATCTCAAGGTAACCGGGCCAAAAGGCTTGACAGTCATCTTCGGCGACGGCACCGGCGAGCCGGTGCACATGCACATCAAGACCCGGCATGCCGAACGCGCCATCACCTTCGATCCGATGCTGGCGGTGCCTGAATCCTACATGGACGGCGAGCTCGACATTCTCGAAGGCGGCGTGCTCGGACTGATGCGCATCGCCTTCCAGAACATGGGCAGCGGCGGCATCGACGCGACCTGGTCGAAGGCCATCGAAGGCCTGCGCCACGCCTTCCGCCGCCTGCAGCAGATCAACACTGCCTCGCGCTCGCGCCGCAACGTGCAGCGTCACTACGATCTGTCGGGCGATCTCTACCGGCTCTTCCTCGACGAGGACATGCAGTATTCCTGCGCCTATTTCGAACAGCCAGATATGACGCTGGACGAAGCGCAGGCCGCCAAGAAGCGCCATATCGCCGCCAAGCTCAGGCTGAAGGCCGGCCAGACCGTGCTCGACATCGGCTCCGGCTGGGGCGGGCTCGGCCTCTATCTGGCCAAGGCGTTCGACGTCGACGTCCAGGGCGTGACGCTGTCGACCGAACAGCATGGCGTGGCCACCGATCGGGCGCATGCGCAAGGCCTGGAAAGCCACGTCCATTTCGAGCTGAAGGATTATCGCGAACTCAACGAACGCTTCGACCGCATCGTTTCGGTCGGCATGTTCGAACATGTCGGCGTCAACCACTTCCGCACCTTCTTCGACAAGGCGTCGACGCTGCTGAAGCCCGATGGCGTCATGCTGCTGCACACGATCGGCCGCTCCGGCGTGCCGTGGGCAACCAGCGCCTTCATCCGCAAGTATATTTTCCCGGGCGGCTACATACCCGCCATGTCGGAAGTGCTGCCGGCGATCGAGAAGTCCGGCCTCGTGGTTACCGACGTGGAGATTCTGCGGCTGCACTATGCCGACACGCTGAAGCACTGGGGCCAGCGCTTCGCCGCCAACCGCGACAAAGCCAAGGCCATCTACGACGAACGCTTCTGCCGCATGTGGGAATTCTATCTGGCCGCTTCGGAAGCCGCCTTCCGCTGGCAGGACCTGGTCATCTTCCAGTTCCAGATCGCCAAGAAGAACGACACGCTGCCGATGACCCGCGACTACATGGCCAAATGCGAAAAGGCCTTGGAGATGCGTGACTTGGGCCGCCGCGAGGCGGCTCCCGTCGAGAAGCCAGTCAAGCCCGCCCGCCGCCGCAAGGTGGCGGAGTAGACACGCCGTTCGCCATTGGCGCTTGCCATTCCCGGCCCATGCCCTGAAAAAGGCGTCGTGATCGTCGCGAGGCCTTTTTCATGACTTATCTCCTCTATGCCGCTGCGGCGCTCGCCGAGATCGCCGGCTGTTTTTCGGTATGGGCCTGGTGGCGGCTGGAAAGATCGCCCTTGTGGCTGGCTCCAGGCTTCGTCTCGCTGCTTTTGTTCGCCTGGCTTCTGGCGCTAGTCGACACCAATGCGGCGGGCCGCGCCTATGCCGCTTATGGCGGCATCTACATCGCCGCCTCGCTGGCTTGGCTGTGGCTGGTGGAAGGCGTGCGGCCCGACCGCTGGGATCTTGCTGGCGCCGCACTGTGCATAGCCGGCGCGTCGCTCATCGTGCTCGCTCCGCGAGGAGCATAGCGTGGAACTGCCGGCCCCTCTTCGACAAGCCGTCGATCGCATCCTGGAAAAAATCCCGCTGCCTGAGCTGAAGCAAGCGGCGAAAACCCTGTCGGACCGCTACCGCGCTGAACTGCGCGACGGCCGCCTGCACATGGCGCAGGACATGGCGGTCAAAGCCTATCTGGCGACGCGGCTGCCGGCGACCTATGCCGCGGTCCGCGCCAGTCTCGACGCACTGAACGCGACCCGGCCGGACTTCGAGCCGAAAACCCTGCTCGATGTCGGCGCCGGTCCTGGTACGGTGCTTTGGGCCACCAACGATCTCTGGCCCGATCTCGAACAGGCTGTGCTGTTGGAAGCGAGTGCCGCGGTGCGCAAGGTCGGCGAGACGCTTGCCGCCGATGCCATCACAACCCGAACCATCTGGCGTGCCGGCGACGTCACGATAGACCTTGCCGATCTTCGGCCGGCGGACCTCGTCACTTGCGCCTATGTGCTGGACGAGATCGTGCCGGCATCGTTGCCCAAAATGGTCGACCGGCTGTGGCAGCTGACGACAGACACGCTGCTGATCGTCGAACCGGGCACGCCGGCGGGCTGGCAGCGCATCCTGGCGGTGCGCGCGCAGTTGATCGCCGCCGGGGCGCATCTGCTGGCGCCTTGTCCGCACGAGGCGCCCTGCCCGCTTACCCCACCCGACTGGTGCCACTTTTCCCGTCGCGTCGCCCGCTCGCGCCTGCACCGGCTGGCCAAGGACGCCGATGTTCCGTGGGAAGACGAGAAATTCATCTTTGTCGCCGCGTCGCGCCAGCCGGCCGCCTCGCACGCCGCGCGGGTCATCGCACCGCCGAAATCCGGTTCGGGCAAGGTTCTGCTCAAGCTTTGCCAGGAAGACGGCACGGCCACGGAGCAACTGTTCACCAAGCGTGACGGCGCCGACTTCAAGCTGGCCCGGCGGCTCAACTGGGGCGACAGACTGGTGTCCGAATAGAGCGCCACGGCACTCAGACAGCGCCGCCCAAGAAAAATTTCGCAGCCATGTCGAATCCGGGCTGGGCCGTTCGACCATTGGCGTTCTCGGAGCTTCCGGGAAGCCAAAGCGTCAAGCAGCATCAGCCAACAGGAGAAAGACAGTGAACTATATCGCAGGATTTGTCGCCGCCGTGCCCGCCGCCAGCAAGGAAGCCTATCGCAGGCATGTCACCGAGGCGGCATCGGTGCTGAAGGAATTCGGCACGACCCGGATGGTTGAAGCCTGGGGTGACGACGTGCGCGGCGGCAAGACCACCGACTTCAGGCGCGCCGTGAAGGCAACGCCGGACGAGGTCGTCATCTTTTCGTGGCACGAATATCCCGACAAGGCAGCGGCGGACGCCGCCTACCACACGATGATGAGCGATCCGCGTCTGGCGAAGATCGTCGCAACGATGCCCTTCGACGGCCAGCGCATGATGATAGGCGGCTTCGCATCGATCATCGACGAAGGCGCTTCCGGCAAGCCCGGGTATATTGATGGCTCTCTGGTGCCAGTTCCCATCGCCAATAAGGCCGCCTACCTTGCCGTGGCGTCAAAGCATGCCGCCGTGATCGGGGAATTCGGCGCCACCCGCATCGTCGAAGCCTGGGGCGACGACATCTCCGACGGCGAGGTCACCGACTACAGGACAGCGGTGAAGGCGACGGACGGGGAAGCCATCGTCTATTCCTGGGTGGAATGGCCGTCGAAGCAGGTTCGTGACGAAGGCTGGAAGAAGGTGATTGCCGATCCGCGCATGTATGCCGACATCATGCCCTACGACAACCATCGAAGGGTCCATGGCGGCTTCGCGCCGATCCTCGACGCCTGACATCGCAAATCAAGACCAGGAAACCATCATGCGCTATGCCTGTCTCATCTACTACCATCCTCAGACACTCTTCGGCGGAAGTCCGCAGGCCAATGCGGCGCTTGCCGAGTGCGCTGGATACGACGAGGTGCTCAAGGCCAGCGGCCATTTCGTCGCCGCCGAGGCCCTGGTGCTGCCAGAAGAAGCGATGACCTTGCAGGTCCGCGACGGCAAGATGTCGGCGGTCGACGGCCCGTTCATGGAGACCAAGGAAATGCTGGGCGGGATCATCGTCATCGAGGCCCGCGACCTCAACGAGGCCGTGCGAGTGGCAAGCGGACATCCTTTGGCCACGATCGGCCACATTGAAGTCCGTCCGGTCGTCGACTTCAGCCAGCCCCGGCCGGTGCTGTGAGCGTCGCCGGCACGCATGCCTGCCTGGAGACGGTGTATCGCACCGAGGCGCGGCGCGTGCTGGCGACCTTGATCCGCCTGCTCGGCGGGTTCGACGCGGCGGAGGAGGCCCTACATGAGGCCTTTGCCGCCGCCGCCGAGCAATGGCCGCGCCAAGGCCTGCCGGCCAATCCCTATTCCTGGCTGGTCTCAGCCGGCCGCTTCAGAACCATCGATCGCTGGCGCCGGGAAGCGCGGCTGGCCGGCACTTTGCCGGAACTGTTGGCCTTGAGCGAACAGACAGCGGAACCGATCACGCCTGAAGACATAGCGGACGATGAACTGCGGCTTATCTTCGTCTGCTGCCATCCGGCGCTGGCGCCGGACGCACGCATTGCCTTGACCCTGCGCGAGGTGGGCGGCTTGACCACCGAAGAGATCGCCCGTGCTTATCTGACGCCGGCGCCGACCGTCGCCCAGCGTATCGTTCGGGCCAAGGCAAGGATCCGCGACGAGGCCATCCCCTACGAAGTCCCCGACCGCAACCAGTTGCCGGCGCGCCTCGAAAGTGCGTTGCAGGTGATCTACCTGATCTTCAACGAGGGTTACGCGGCAACCCAGGGACCAAGCCTGACGCGGGCCGATCTGTGCGCCGAGGCGATCCGCCTCGGCCGGCTGGTGGTGGATTTGCTCGACCAGCCCGAAGCACATGGGCTGCTGGCGTTGATGTTGCTGCATGAGGCAAGGCGTGCGACGCGGGTCGGTGCGAATGGCGACCTCGTCCTGCTCGAAGATCAGGACCGGTCGCTATGGGACCGCGGGCTGATCGGCGAAGCCAACGGCCTCATTGGGCGGGCGCTCGCTTCGCGACAGGTTGGACCCTACATCCTCCAGGCGGCCATTGCCTCCATCCACGCGGAAGCGGCGAGGACGGCGGACACCGACTGGACCCAGATCGTTGCACTTTATGATGTGCTGGGGCGCGTCGCCGCCTCCCCGGTGGTGACGCTGAACCGTGCCGCCGCCCTTGGCATGCGCGACGGGCCACAAGCCGGTCTAACGGCGATCGAAGACGTGATGGCACAAGGCAGCCTCGATGGCTACCATCTGGCACACGCGGCGCGGGCCGATATGTTGCGCAGGTTAGGCCTAGCCGAAGCTGCACGCGCCTCCTACCAGCGGGCGCTGGACCTGACCCGCCAGCCGGCAGAACGACGTTTCCTAGAGACTCGTCTCGATCAACTCGCCGAACATCGCACCCTGCGCGACTAGACTCGTCCGACCTTGTTGCAGTGTATTTTCCTGTTTTGTTCCTGATGCAGATTCGCTACGGTCGGCCGCCTGATTCGAGTCAATCGGGATTCTTTCCACCGATTTTTTTGTGCTGTGAACAAGCAGGAGAGGACGACGAATCTTCACCCGCCCTTAACGTGGTCTGCTACGGCAAGGTGGGATTGAAATCGGGGATGTCATGGCAGAGGCAGCGCGGAAATTCGGCGTGGCGGAGCAACCGCTCTATCGCGAGGCACCGAACAATATCGAGGCCGAGCAGGCGCTGCTCGGCGCGATCCTCGTCAACAACGATGCCTTCTACCGCGTCTCCGACTTCCTGAAGCCAGGCCACTTCTACGAACCCCTGCATCGCAGGATCTTCGAGATCGCCGCCGAGCTCATCCGCATGGGCAAGGTGGCGACGCCGATCACCCTGAAGACCTTCCTGCCGGCCGACGAAAAGGTCGGCGACATGACGGTGGCGCAATATATCGTGCGCCTGGCGGTCGAAGCCGTCACCGTCGTCAACGCCACCGACTACGGCCGCGCCATCTATGATTTGGCGACGCGCCGCGCGCTGATCACGGTCGGCGAGGACATGGTCAACATCGCCTATGACGCGCCGGTCGACATGTCGCCCTCCGAGCAGATCGAGGACGCCGAGCGCCGCCTGTTCGAACTGGCCGAAACCGGCCGCTACGATGGCGGCTTCGAGAGCTTCACCGACGCGGTCAAGACGGCCGTCGACATGGCCAACGCGGCCTATATGCGCGACGGCCATCTGTCGGGTCTTGCCACCGGCATGCGCGATCTCGACCGCCGCATGGGCGGCCTGCAATCGTCCGATTTGATCGTGCTCGCCGGACGCCCGGGCATGGGCAAGACGTCGCTCGCCACCAACATCGCCTTCAACATCGCCGAGGCCTATGTGCCGGCGCAGCAGGCCGACGGATCGTTCAAGGCGGCCAATGGCGGCGTGGTTGGCTTCTTCTCGCTCGAAATGTCGTCGGAGCAGCTGGCGACCCGTATCATTTCCGAGCAGACGGAAATCTCGTCGTCGAAAATCCGCCGCGGCGAAATCAGCGAAATGGATTTCGAAAAGCTGGTCGCCTGTTCGCAGACCATGCAGAAGATCCCGCTTTTCATCGACCAGACCGGTGGTATTTCCATTGCCCAGCTGTCCGCCCGCGCGCGTCGCCTGAAGCGGCAGCGCGGCCTCGACCTGATCGTCATCGACTATATCCAGCTGATGCAGGGTTCATCCGCCAGGGCCTCGCAGAACCGCGTGCAGGAAATCACCGAGATCACCACGGGCCTGAAGGCGCTGGCCAAGGAACTCGCCGTGCCGATCATCGCCCTGTCGCAGCTGTCGCGTCAGGTCGAAAGCCGTGAGGACAAACGTCCACAGCTCTCCGACTTGCGTGAATCCGGCTCGATCGAGCAGGACGCCGATGTCGTGATGTTCGTCTATCGCGAGGAGTATTACCTCAAGAACCGCGAGCCGAAGCTTGGCACCGAGGAATACGTCAAGTGGGAAAACGAGATGAACGAGATGCGCGGCAAGGCCGAGGTGATCGTCGCCAAGCAGCGCCACGGCCCGACAGGCTCGGTAACGCTCGCCTTCCACGGCGAATTCACCCGCTTCTCCGATCTGGCGGAAGAGCATCATATTGCGGAGAGGTTTGAATAGCTTGGTCGCGGAGCAACCGATTGGACTTTAGCGATATTTATCAGAGAATGAAGTTTGAAGCGTACGAAATCTCCGAGGACGAACGCACTCAACTGGCTAATTATTTGAAATCTGCCCAGTCAATTTCTAGCCCGAAATCGCACGCCGGTTTGCTGGTGTTTTGCTATTCGAGCGAACCGACGTCCGAGAACATCGAATTGGTGCGGAAATTCCTTGCCAAAAATGTCGACGACTACACAAGAAGCGCGGCAGTGACTGGTCTCTATCGAATATGGAAGCTTGGAAGGGCCGCCGACATCGATGATCTTCTGAGCTTTTTGGCTCTTTCGCTGCAAGAATCCCGGCACGATACGTCCGTGTCTGCGATCGGATGTTCATTCCTTCTGATGCAACGGCTCAAGGAACGCCGCCTTTCGACCGCACTTATGAAATTACTTGAGACGCTCCACGAGGAAGTCAGACGAGAGAACAACTTCGCCGTCAATTATTCACCTATGCGTGTTGGTCGGCATATGACAATTGGGCCCAAAGCAACGGTCAGCGCCGCATCCATTTCGATATGATCGAAGAGGCGTTGCCGATCTATTGGGATCGCCAGAAATATCTTTTGGAATCGATAAACTGATGGCCAAATCGCGCGTCCAGTTCATCTGCCAGAATTGCGGATCGGTGCATCAGCGCTGGGCCGGCAAATGCGATGCCTGCGGCGAATGGAACACGCTGGTCGAGGAAGGCACCTCCGGTGGCATCGGCTCGGGGCCTGCCAATACGCGCAACGCCCGCAAGGGCCGAGCGGTGGTGCTGACCACGCTTTCGGGCGACATCGAGGACGCGCCGCGCATCATCTCGGGCATCGGCGAGCTCGACCGCGCCACCGGCGGCGGCTTCGTGCGCGGCTCCGCACTTCTGGTCGGCGGCGATCCCGGCATCGGCAAGTCGACGCTGCTCACCCAGGCTGCCGCCGCGCTGGCGTCGCGAGGCCACCGCATCGTCTATGTCTCGGGCGAAGAAGCCGTCGCGCAGATCAGGCTGAGGGCGCAGCGGCTCGGCGTCGCCGACACACCGGTCGAGCTGGCGGCGGAGACCAATGTCGAGGACATTCTTGCCACGATCGCCGACGGCAAGCGGCCGGATCTGGTCATTCTCGATTCCATCCAGACGCTGTGGACCGACCTTGCCGATTCGGCGCCGGGTACGGTCACCCAGGTGCGCGCCTCCGCCCAGGCGATGATCCGCTATGCGAAATCCACGGGTGCCGCGATCGTGCTGGTCGGCCATGTCACCAAGGAAGGCCAGATCGCCGGCCCGCGCGTGGTCGAGCACATGGTCGACGGCGTGCTCTATTTCGAGGGCGAAGGCGGCCACCATTACCGCATCCTGCGCACGGTGAAGAACCGCTTCGGACCGACCGACGAAATCGGCGTCTTCGAAATGTCGGACAAGGGTTTGCGCGAAGTCTCCAACCCGTCGGAGCTGTTTCTCGGCGAGCGGCATGCCAAGTCTCCGGGTGCCGCCGTTTTCGCCGGTATGGAAGGCACGAGGCCGGTTCTGGTCGAGATCCAGGCGCTGGTAGCGCAATCCTCGCTCGGCACGCCGCGCCGGGCAGTGGTCGGCTGGGACGGCGCTCGACTGTCGATGGTGCTGGCGGTGCTGGAGGCGCATTGCGGCGTTCGCTTCGGCCAGCACGACGTCTATCTCAACGTCGCCGGCGGCTATCGCATCAGCGAGCCGGCGGCCGATCTCGCGGTCGCCGCCGCACTGGTTTCCTCGCTCACTGGTCTTGCCCTTCCCGCCGATTGCGTCTATTTCGGCGAAATCAGCCTGTCGGGTGCTGTGAGGCCGGTCGCGCATGCGCAGCAGCGCCTCAAGGAAGCCGAAAAGCTGGGTTTTGGTAGCGCGGTTCTGCCCTTGGGCAGCGAGGAACTTGCCGGAGGGATCGGGGCCGGTGCTTTCCAGCCCACCGAGCTTGCCGACCTCGTGGCACGCATAGCCGGCTCACGTCGAAGCCGCGTGGACGACGAAGAATGACGCGGCTCGCCGAGCCGTGAAAAAGAGATCGGAGTGGGGCGAAAGACATGCCGATTACGCTGCTTGACGGAATCCTGGTCGGCTTCACCCTGGTCTCGGCGATGCTCGCCATGGTTCGCGGCTTTTCGCGCGAGGTCCTGTCGGTCGTCTCATGGGCGGCAGCGGCGGCGGCGGCTTTCTTCTTCTACAAGCCCGTCCTGCCCTATCTGAAGCCCTACATCGAGAATGAGAAGATCGCCATGGCGGCCTCCGCCGGCGTCGTCTTCGTCGTCGCGCTGATTGTCGTCTCCGTCATCACCATGAAGCTGGCCGACTGGATCATCGATTCGCGCATCGGCGCACTCGACCGCACGCTCGGTTTCCTCTATGGCGCCGCGCGCGGCATCCTCGTCGTCGCGGTGGCGCTTTTGTTCTTCAACTGGCTGGCCGGCGCCAAGGCCCCGGCCTGGGTGACCGACGCCAAATCACGGCCATTGCTGGAATCGATCGGCGCCAAGATCGAGAACCTGCTGCCCGCCGACACCGAAAACGCAATCCTCAAGAAGCTCAGCCCGAAAGCGGGTGGCGAGACTCCGGCCGCCCCGGATGCGCCAGCGGCGGATGTGCCGGCAACAGGTGACGATGCAAATGCGCCGGCCCCGGACGACAATGACGCTGGCCCCGCGGACAACACAGCCAAGCCAGCACCGGCCGCACCAGCAGCACCGGCAAACTGACACCCGAAAGGGCGCCCGAGCAGACGATGGTGTGAACGACTTTACGGCGCGCGTTGCTTTCGACGCGAACCCGCATTATATGGCGATTTTAGCGGAGCTTAAGATGGCAGACGCAGACGACGTGCTTTCCGCCGAGGCCGACGACCATTTCCACGACGAATGCGGTGTCTTCGGCATTTTCGGCCGGCAGGACGCAGCGGCAATCGTCACACTCGGCCTGCATGCGCTGCAGCATCGGGGCCAGGAAGCGGCAGGCATCGTTTCCTATGACGGCAGCCAGTTCCATGTCGAACGCCATGTCGGCCTGATCGGCGACACTTTCACCAAGCAGCGCGTCATTGACAGCCTGCAAGGCAACCGCGCCATCGGCCATACGCGCTACGCCACGACAGGCGGCGCCGGCATGCGCAACATCCAGCCCTTCTTCGCCGAGTTGGCCGATGGCGGCTTCGCCGTCGCCCACAATGGTAATTTGACCAACGCCATGACGGTGCAGCGCGCGCTGCAGAAGCAGGGCGCGATCTTCTCCTCGACCTCCGACACCGAGACGCTTCTGCATCTGGTTGCGACCAGCAAGGAACGCGACCTCAACTCGCGCTTCATCGACGCCGTGCGGCAGGTTGAAGGTGCCTTCTCGCTGGTGGCGATGACGGCCAAGAAGATGATCGGCTGCCGCGATCCGCTCGGCATCCGCCCGCTGGTGCTGGGCGACCTCGACGGTGCCTGGATCCTCGCTTCCGAGACCTGCGCGCTCGATATCATCGGTGCGCGTTTCGTGCGCGACCTGAAGCCCGGCGAGATGGTCGTCGTCACCTCCAAGGGCATTGAAAGCCTGTTCCCGTTCGAGCCGCAGAAAACGCGCTTCTGCATCTTCGAATATGTTTATTTCGCCCGGCCGGATTCTTCGGTCGAGGGCCGCAACGTCTACGAGGTGCGCAAGCGCATCGGCGCAGAGCTGGCACAGGAAAACCCCGTCGAGGCCGACATCGTCGTGCCGGTGCCGGATTCGGGCACGCCCGCTGCGATCGGCTTCAGCCAGGCGGCCGGCATTCCCTTCGAGCTCGGCATCATCCGCAACCACTATGTCGGCCGTACCTTCATCCAGCCCGGCGATTCGATCCGCCACATGGGCGTCAAGCTGAAGCACAACGCCAACCGCCGTATGATCGAGGGCAAGCGTGTCGTGCTGGTCGACGATTCGATCGTGCGCGGCACCACCAGCCAGAAGATCGTGCAGATGGTGCGCGATGCCGGCGCCCGGGAAGTGCATATGCGCATTGCTTCGCCGCCGACCAGCGCCTCCTGCTTCTACGGCGTCGACACACCGGAGAAATCGAAGCTCCTGGCTTCGCGCATGTCGGTGGAAGAGATGGCCGAATTCATCCGTGTCGATTCGCTGGGCTTCCTCTCCATCAACGGCCTCTACCGCGCGGTCGGCGAGGCCAGCCGCAACGATGAGCAACCGCAGTTCTGCGACGCCTGCTTCACCGGCCAGTATCCGACCCGCCTGCTCGACTTCGAAGGCCACGACAATGTGCGCACGCTGTCGCTGCTGGCGAACAGTGGGGCGTAGGCCAGACCTTACGGAAATTCTCGCATGACCCTCGACCTTACCGGCCGCGTCGCGGTCGTCACCGGCGCCTCGCGCGGCATCGGCTATTTCATCGCCAAGGAATTAGCCGCCGCCGGGGCTCATGTCATCGCGGTCGCGCGCACGGTCGGCGGGCTGGAGGAACTCGACGACCAGATCAAGGCGGCCGGCGGCCAGGCGACGCTGGTGCCGCTCGATCTCGTCGACATGGCCGGCATCGACCGGCTGGGCGGCGCCATCCATGAACGCTGGGGCAAGCTCGACATCCTCGTTGCCAATGCCGGTGTGCTCGGCGTCATCTCGCCGATCGGCCATGTCGAGGCCAAGACCTTCGAAAAGGTGATGACCATCAACGTCACCTCGACCTGGCGGCTGATCCGCTCGGTCGACCCGCTGCTCAGGCTTTCGGATGCCGGCCGGGCCATCATCCTGTCGTCCAACGCGGCGCATTCGGCACGCGCTTTCTGGGCACCTTACGCGGCTTCGAAGGCGGCGGTCGAGACCATGATGCGCTCCTGGGCGCATGAGACGCAAAGCCTGCCGCTGCGCGTCAATGCCGCCGACCCAGGCGCCACCCGCACCGCCATGCGGGCCCAGGCCGTGCCAGGCGAGGATCCGGAGACGCTGCCGCACCCTTCCGAGATCGCCAAGCGTATCGTGCCGTTGGCCAGCCCGGAGCTGAAAGAGACCGGGTTGATCTTCCAGGCCAAGCACAATCGCTTCGTCGCCTACAGGCAGCCCGAATAAATTCGCGCCCTGGTTTTTGACGGCTCCCGGAACCGCATTTGGGTAGCCTATGCCAGGGATTAAAAGAGCCTCCGGCTACGTTCTTCGAACGTAGGACATTCGAAACAGGAGGATCGATATGCGCAGACTTCTCTTCGTTGCCGCCACCGCCTTTGCAGCCGCTCTCGGCGCGACATCAGGTGTGGCCGTCTCGCAAGATGCCAAGATGAGTTTCTTCGTCACCAGTGTCGGCTCCGGCAAGGGCGCCGATCTCGGCGGCCTGAAGGGAGCCGACGCGCATTGCGCTTCGCTGGCCGAAGCAGCCGGCGTCACCGGCAAGAGCTGGCATGCCTATCTCTCAACAAGCGCCGAGGATGCCCGCGACCGCATCGGCAAAGGCCCTTGGTTCAACGCCAAGGGTGAGAAAATCGCCGACGATGTCGCCTCGCTGCACGGCGACGCCAACGGCATCACCAAGCAGACGGCGCTGAATGAAAAGGGCGAAGTAGTGAATGGCCGCGGCGACACACCGAACCGGCATGACATGCTGACAGGGTCGAAACCCGACGGCACCAGGATTGCCGACCAGACCTGCGGCGACTGGACGATGAGCGGCGCCGAAGGGGCGGCAATGATGGGTCATCATGACCGCACCGGGCTCGACGATTCGGCGGCGGCAAAATCGTGGAATTCCTCGCATGCCTCACGCGGCGGCTGCAGCCAGGAAGCCCTGAAGGGCACCGGTGGCGACGGGTTGTTTTACTGCTTTGCAACCAACTGAGCAGCGTAGGTCGCAAACCCTACTCAGAGACCCGCCACATCATCACGCGGCTGTGATCTGAGGGGGAAAAGCTGCGCGGCGGTCATGCTTTCGTCATTTCCCCGGAGTTGTTAGGATCGTAGCGACTCCCACAACAGCGAGAGCCCAAACTGGGCAGAACAAGGAAACTCCCATGGCTACGACCGCAGCATTGGTCTGGTATCTGGTAATCGCCGGTCCACAGGGCGGCATGGTGGTGCTGCCCAGCACCTTCGACAAGCGCGAACAGTGCACCGCAGCCATCACCGAATATCAGAAGCAGCCGACCCCCGCTGGCTGGGCCGTGCAGTGCGTGCCGAGCGCCTCGCCCTTCACCGATGAGGGCGATGCCGAGGAACCGGCCGCGCAGTAAGCATCCGTCGCAACAAGGCCCGCAGCCGTTGGCTGCGGGCCTTGTTGTTTTCAGTGCCGGGCACTCACCGTCAATTCCGGCTTCTGGCTGATGGTCTGGAACACCACGCAATAGCGTTCGGTCAGCTTCAGCAGTGAATCAATGCGCTCCTGCGGTTCATCCGTGCCGAGAGCGAAATTGAGCCGGATGGCACGAAAACCGACCGGTGCATCCTTGGCGACACCAAGGGTGCCGCGAAAATCGAGATCGCCTTCGGCTTCCACCGTTGCGGCGCCGAGCTTGAACTCGAGCGCCGTCGCCACTGCCTTCAACGTCACCCCGGCGCAAGCCACGAGTGCTTCCAAGAGCATGTCGCCGGAGCAGAGCTCGAGGCCTGAGCCGCCGGTTGCCGGATGCAGACCAGCGACAGCGATCGCCCTGCCCGTCTCCACCTTGCAGGCCACCGACTGGTCGTCGATAGAGCCCTTCGCTCTCAGCGTGATCAGCGCCTGCGAGGCATCCTCGCGATAGGCCTGCTTCAGCGGCGCCTGCATCGCCTTAAGTTCGGTGGCGTCCATTTCGTTGCCTCTTTCGTCTGTTTGCTTAGCGTCGTGATCGAGACAGTTCCGGCAGATCTGCAGAATAGGATTTCTGCCACAACCCGAAGCTATGGTTGTCGCGTTCGGTCGGTTTGAGGGAGCTCGGCATTGGTTGGGAAATGTCTGATGCACGCGCTGGCGATGGGGTTTGGCGCCCTGGTGGTCTTTGCCCCGACCGACCAAGCGGCCTCATTCGTCCTCATGTCCTGTTCACCCGGCCAGTTTGCAGGAAAGCCGGCAGAGCCAAATGGCTTGACGGTCGCCTGTGGTGGCAGTTTCAACCTGTGCGGCTACGTTGACCAGTCAAAAAATCAGGTCATCCCATGGCGGTTCGAAGTCGCACTGCCTTTTTCCGACGGATTCGCCGGCGTCAGAATCAACGGAAAGTTTGGCTTCATCGACCGTGCGGGCAAGCTCGTGGTTCCCGCCAAATTCGACGTGGTTGCGGGCTTCACAAAAGGCCTTGCCGAGGTCGTGCTTGATGGCAAGGCGGGCGTCATAGATCGCTCGGGCAACTTCGTCGTCGAACCCAACTATGCGCGCGCGATGCCGTTCGGAGAAGATACGGTTCTTGTCAGCGAAGGTGCCTGGCAGGCGGCTGGTTTCAATGGCTGCGAAAGCCTGAGGGACGCTAAACGGACTTTGCAGCTCGACTTTGTCAAAAACCCCTCGCCGCAATATCGCCTCTGGCACGTTCGGACCCGATCCCTGAGTTCGGAAATCTACAGACTTCGATACTTCGACGACCCGGACCATCTGTTGCTTTGGGCCAGCACCGAAGACAACAATTTGGGCGAGTTCGGGCTCCTGCGATCGGATGGAACCTGGCAAATCACTCCCCGATATGAGGACGTGTCCCCACTCACCGATGGGTTCGCCACCGTGTGCAATATAAAGCCGACCCCGTCCGATCCGTCGAAGCGGAAGGTATGCGGCGCGGTAGACTCCAAAGGAGATCTCGTCGTGCCGATCAAGTTCGATGGCACCTTCTATTGGCGAAATGGCCTCAAGCTGGTTCGAAACGATGACAAAAAGGGAATCGTCGACATAAGCGGCCAACTCCTTGGCAGCCGTTATTTCGACGACGCCAGATTGGCTGAGAAAGGCGATGTCAGTATAGTTCGCATCGGCGATCAATGGGTTGGGCTCGACCGGCGCGGCCAGATTGTCGCGAACCCGGAAGACGGAGAAATCCTTTCCCAATGCCCTTCCGGCATCAAGGTGGAAAAACGGTCAGGCAAGTTTCGCTTCGTCGATGCGAATGGCAAGCCCACCGAATCCTATCTGTTTGAGCAGGCTTTTCTCAAGCTGGACTGCGACCGGCCAACCCCGGTTACCCTCAACGGCCAGTGGGGATTTGTCGACACAGGCGGCCATTTGCTGATGTCGAAGCCAAGCTTTGACAACGTCTACAATTTTCAGGACGGATATGCCGCTGTCGAGGAAGGTGGAAAGTGGGGCGTGATCGATGCCAAGGGCAGATACTCGGCAGCTCCGCAGTTTGACAATCTCCGGCCCGATGATGATGGCGTTTTCGTAATTGACGTCGATGGTCGGAAGTCATGGGTCAATGCTCAGGGACAGCAGGTACCCGAACCGACCCGCAAGAAGGATCGAGCAGCGGTACTTGCCTGCGGCGAGGATGGCGGTCACTTCTTCAGCACCGACACCACCGGCCAAACATTGTGGGGACTTGCCGCAGCCGACGGGACCGTTTTCGTTCCGCCAAAATATCGGGCGCTGCGGTGCTACGCGAACGGTCTTGCCTGGGTCGCTGACGACATGCGTCGGATGTGGTGCCAGATCGATACCCAAGGCGTCATCCGCAATCCGGCTGAATGCAGCCCAAATTTCAACGGCAGAATCATCTTTGACGCCAGTTTTGAGAAATTTTCCGATGATCGATACGAGAGCAGCGTGCTTTGGGAGCGCGCGCTTCTCGACTATGGCCGCGGGGTTCGCAAGGCACCGCCCAAGATTGTTGGCTCAGGGTTTTAAGTGACTTGTCAGCCGCTGCTGCAAGACCATGGCGGATGCGTCAGGCCGGCTCGCACTCATAAGGACGGTCGCGGTGGCCCCTGCGCCAATGCAAGCTCAGGGCTGGCGTAGCGCGGTGTCGGCTTTCACCCGTATAGCTGGGAGCCGAGGCATGATTTCGCAGAGTCCTCGAGCCATCCCTGTCGCTTCCCGCACCTTTGGTCCGCGCCTATGGCCGATGTCGCCATTCTCGAAACACGCGAAAGGGTTCTCGCTGGCATCCTGCTGACCGGTGCCGCCTATCTCTTGTTTTCGACGCAGGACGCCTCGATCAAGCTGCTGGTCACGGGAATGACGGTCTGGCAGATCATGTTCTACCGCAGCATCACCATTCTTGGCGCCTGCGCGGCAATTGGCGGGCGGCAGCTGTTTGCCGACACGGTGCGCTCGCCGATCGTGCGGCCCATGCTGGTGCGCAGCGCCTTCACCCTTGCCGCCTGGCTCTGTTACTATAACGCCGCGCGCAGCCTGCAGCTCGCCGAGCTGACCACCGTCTACTACGCAGCGCCGATCATCGTCACCGTGTTTTCGGTGTTCCTGCTCGGCGAAAAGGTGCCGATGTTGCGCTGGCTGGCGGTTTTGATCGGTTTTGCCGGCGTCTTCGTCGCTTGCGACCCGACCCATCTCGGCCTGTCCGTGCCGGTGCTGCTGGTGCTTGCGGCCGCCCTCTTGTGGGCCATTGCCATCGTGCTCCTGCGCAAGACAGCGCTTGCCGAACGCTCGATGATCCAGCTTCTCCTCAATAACTTCTATTTCCTGCTGTTTTCGGCGGTGCCGGCGCTGTTGTGGTGGCATACGCCTGGTCTGGCCCAGTTGCTGCTTCTTGCCAGCGTCGGCGCGCTTGGCGGCCTGGCGCAATACCTCCTCTTCGAAGGCATGAAGCGTACGCCGACATCGATCCTCGCGCCTCTCGAATACAGCTCGCTGTTGTGGGCGTTCGCGCTCGGCTTCGCGATCTGGGGCGACGTGCCGCGCCGCGAAGTGTTCCTGGGTGCCGCCCTGATCATCGCCGCCGGGCTGCTGATTGTCGGCGGCGAGCATTTCCGCAAGCGGCTGTGATGCGGATGGCGCTCACTGCTGACCCTACGATGTCAGCACCGGACGGGGTAGGTTGCCGGCATGACTGACGTCGCAGCCGCCACAACCGAAACCACCGAACGCACGCTTGGCATCATATTGGTGTCGTCATCGGCGGCGGTGTTCGGCCTGACCGGTGTCTTGACCAAGTCGATCCATGCCGATCCGCTGACCATCACCTGTTGGCGCGGCTTTGTCGGCTCGATCCTGATCAGCCTCTATGTGCTGTGGCGCCGCCATCGCTCGGGCAACCGCGGCACGCTGCGGCTTGGCTGGCGGGGCTGGCTGCTGGCGGTGGAAGGCGCGCTGGCGAGCATCGCCTTCATCTCGGCGTTCAAATTCACCTACGTCGCCAATGTCGCGGTCATCTACGCCACGTCGCCCTTCATTGCCGCCCTGCTGGCCTGGGTGCTGGTGCGCGAGCCTTTCCGCCTGCAGACGATGCTCGCGGCGGCCGTGTCGCTGTGCGGCGTAGGCATCATGGTCTGGTCGGGCTTCGGCACCGGCCATCTGTTCGGCGACGGGCTGGCGCTGCTGATGACGGCCGGCAGCGCGCTCTACATGATCATGGTGCGCGCCTTCCGCGACACGCCGGTGGTGTGGGCCGGCGCGGTTTCAGCCTTCCTGCTGTTCATTCTCGGCTGGTTCATCACCGATCCCCTGGCGGTGTCGGCAAGGGATGCCGTTCTGCTCGTCACCTTCGGCGCGTCCTTCGCATTGTCGTCGATCCTGTGGACGGAAGGGGCGCGGCTTATCCCGGCGCCTGAATCCGGCCTGCTCGGCTCGGCGGAAGTGCCGTTCGCGATCCTGTTTGCCTTCCTTTTCCTGGCCGAGATACCGCCTGTCGCCAGCATGGTCGGCGGCGCCATTGTGCTCTGCGCGGTGCTCGCCCATGCCGGCCGCGACTGGCTGGCAGCCCGCTCGAAGCAGGCAGCGTGAAATATTTCTTAATAAAGTGACGCGGTCACGGAACCATCATCGGACTCAGACATTATTGGTGTGACGGGCCACCCCCCGAGTCCCCCCAAACCCCTCGGCCCGTCCTACTCCCAAGCCGACCGCAAGGTCGGCTTTTTCTTTCTAAATAGGCCCGACCGCAAGGTCGGCTTTTTCTTTGCCAAGGAGCCCGACCGCAGGTCGGGGTTTCTTGCGATAGGCTGGCGCCAAATCAGCCGGGCGGCTGGGACAGGGCCAGGTTGCCGCTGAGCAGCGCCGCCAGATCGCCCGCGGAAGCATCGGCACCGGCACGCAGCCGGATCGCGAATTCGGCCATCGGAACCGGCGGCAGGCCCAACTCGCGCGGCGCTTCGACAATGCCGAAATGGGCAAAGCGCGGGGTTCGCAAGGTCAGCGCAACGCCGGCATTCACCGCGGTGCGCAGTCCGGCCAGGCTGGCGCTGCCGGCGGCGATGCGGTAGCGGCGGCCGGCAGCATCGAGCGCCGCCAGTGCGGCCTCGCGGAACCCGCAATAGGGATCGAGCAGCGCCAGTGGCAATTCTTCCTGCCGCGAGGCCAGCCCTTTCCCTGAACACAGCCACATCATCGGCTCACGCAGGACGCCGACCTCGTCCGGCGCGGCCGCCTGGCGCATGACAATCGCCAGATCGAGGCTGCCGGCCTGCAGTGCCTGCGCCAGTTCGGCGGAGCGGCCAACCCGCAATTCGATCCTGACGCGCGGATGGCTGGTGGCGAAGGCACGCAAAAGCTCCGGCAGGCCGCTGTCGGCGAAATCCTGTGTCGTGCCGATGGCGACACGCCCTGCAGCCCGCGCGCCCTTCAGCGCCAGCCACGCCTCACGGTGCGCGGCAAGAATGCGCCTGGCGTGGCCGACGAGGTCCTCGCCGGCCGGCGTCAGGCCGCGCCCCCTGCCTTGCGGCGCCAGAAGCGGCTCGCCGACGATCTCCTCCAGCCGCTGCATCTGGGCGGTCACGGCCGAAGGCGAACGGCCAACGCTGATGGCCGCCCGCGCCAGCGAACCGCTGTCGACAAAAGCGAGGAAGGTTTTGAGCAGATCCGGATCGAGCGCTTCCATAGTTCGATAATATCGAATCTTTATTTCAAAACAATTCGATTTTTTTGACTAAATGACAGTGACATAATCTCTCCAACGGCGGTCAGATGCCGCCAGAAACCAAGGAGATGAAAAATGCCCATCATCAATGTCAGCGTCACCGGCAAGCCAGATGCCGCTTTGTCCGCCAGTATCGCCAGGGAAATAACCGAGATCACCGCCACGCAATTGCGCAAGGATCCGACGATCACCGCCGTTGCCGTATCCTATATCGATCCGCAGCACTGGTTCGCCGGCGGCAAATCCTTGGCCGAGCATGGCACCAACACGTTCTGGCTGGATATCAAGGTGGTCGACGGCACCAACACCAAACTCGAGCTGGAAGCCTATCTCAAGGCTCTCTTCGATGCCTTCGGTCGCCTGCTGGGCGGCGTGCACGAGGAAAGCTATGCCTTCGTGCATGAAGTGCCGGCAGCCGCCTATGGCTATGGCGGCAAGACGCAGGAGTTCCGCTTCATCAGCGGGCGGTTGAAGGCGGCGTAGGGGTCGTTCCTTCTCCCTCCGGAGGGAGAAGGAACACCGTCTCTTCCCACATTGACCTAGCGCCCACTTGCGCTAGGCTCTGCGCCGACGCGGCCGCGTAAGAGCCGCGATGACAAAGATCGTTGGGAGAGAAGCGGCATGATCCTGACACTGGCGCTGCTTGCGGGTCTCGTTCTGGCCTGGCTGCTGATCGGCGTGGTGGAAAAATTCCGCCTCGGCCTGCGTTTCAGCCAGGCGATGCTCTACGTGCCTTTCAAGCTCGCCTACCGGATCAGCGACAACCGCATCAGGATCGCGCGCAAGGCGCAGGCTCCTGTCATCTACGTCATCTCGCACCAGTCGCGCTTCGAACCGGCGTTGATGCTGTCGCTGCTGCCGGATGACACGCTGCACATTCTGGACGAGGTCTCGGCGCGCTCGCCGTGGCTAGAACCCTGGCGTGAGGTTGGCCGCACGATCGCCTTCAATGCCGAACATCTTTTCGTCAGCCGCCGGCTGGTGCGTGTGCTGAAGGGCAAGGGCCGGCTCGCCGTCTATCTGCCGGATGCGGTCGAGCCTGACGTCAAGACGTTTCGGCTGTTTCGCGCCGTCACTCGCATTGCCATGCAGGCCGACGCCCGCATCGTGCCGATCTTTGTCGCCGGTGCACGGAGCCTGCCGGTTTCCCTGACTCCGGCGGCCAAGGCCCCGCGGCACTGGTTTCCGCAGCTCGCGATGAGCGTGCTGGAGCCGATGACCATCGCCGAACTGGTGGCGCGCAATCCGGACCAGGCCTCGAACACCAATGCGCTGTTCGACCGCGTCGCAGAGGCCCGGCTTTTCGGCAACGACCTCGACCGCGGCCTGTTCCTGGCCATGCGCGATGCCGCGGCCAGGGTCGGCGCCTCGCATCCGATCATCGAGGACGTCATCTCGGGCGCGCTGAGCTACCGCAAGATGTTCATCGGCGCCCGCGTGCTGGGCAGGCGCTTCGAGGCGGTGACGGCGCCAGGCGAGGCGGTGGGAATAATGCTGCCCAACGCCAATGGCGTCGTGCTGTCATTCGTCGGTCTTCTCTCGGCGGGCCGGGTGGCGGCGATGATCAACTACACCGCCGGGCCGGCGAGCGTCACCGCCGCCGTGCGCACGGCCGTCATCCGCACCGTCATCTCCTCGCGCGCCTTCGTCGAGAAGGCCGATCTTGCCGATATCGTCGCCGCGGTCGAGAAGGGCGGCGCCAGGCTGCTGTGGCTGGAAGATGTTCGGGCCAGCGTCACCGCGCTGGACAAGCTTGCCGCCGCCTTGCTGTGGCGCTTGCCGCTGCAGAGGCAGGATGCGGCCAAGCCGGGCGTCATCCTGTTCACCTCGGGCTCGGAAGGTACGCCGAAGGCGGTTGTCCTGTCGCAGAAGAACCTTCTCGCCAATGCCATGCAGGCCGAGGCGCGCATCACCATCTCGCCGGCCGATATTCTGCTCAACGTGCTGCCGGTGTTCCATTCCTTCGGCCTGACGGGCGGCACCATCCTGCCGCTGGTCACCGGCGTAAAACTGTTCCTCTACCCCTCGCCGCTCCACTACAAGATCATCCCCGAGATCGCCCGCAAGGTGAAGCCGACGATCATGTTCGGCACCGACACCTTCCTCGCCAACTATGCGCGCACCGCCAAGGATGGCGACTTCTCCAGCCTGCGCTTCGTCGTCGCCGGCGCCGAGGCGGTGAAGCCGGAAACCCGCCGCGTCTATCGCGAGCGCTTCCAGGCCGAGATCATCGAAGGTTTCGGGCTGACCGAGGCGGCACCCGTGGTCGCGGTCAACACCGCCATCCACGGCCGCGATGGTACAGTCGGCCGTCTGTTGCCGGCCATGCGCATGAAGCTGGAGCCGGTCGAGGGCATCCCGGATGCCGGCCAGTTGTGGCTCGACGGACCCAATCTGATGATGGGCTACATGACCTCGGACCGCCCCGGCGAGCTACAGCCGCTGAGCGGCTGGCATGACACCGGCGACATCGTCGCCGTCGACCGCGAAGGCTTCATCACCATTCGCGGCCGCGCCAAGCGCTTCGCCAAGATCGCCGGCGAGATGGTGTCACTGGGCGCGGTCGAGATGCTGGTGCAGTCGCTGTGGCCGGAAGAACGCCATGCGGCGGTGGCGGTGCCCGACAAGAGGCGCGGCGAGCGCATCGTGCTGGTCACCACCGCCGACGATGCCAATCCCGAAGAGCTGCGCCAGTTCGGCAAGAAAGCCGGGGCCGCCGAACTCATGGTGCCCAACGACATCGTCAAGGTGGAGGAAATCCCGGTGCTGGGCTCCGGCAAGACCGATTATGTCTCGACCAGAAAGCTGGCGATCGACAGGCTGGGGCGGGGCATTGCGGCCTGAGTCAGATCAAGGACTTCGGCGAACCTTCTAACCTATGTCCGAAGGCGGCACCTTCTCGCCTTCGAGCTTGGCGCGCTTGGAATAGGCGCGCACGGAAAACGGCAGGAAGATCAGATAACCCGCGACCGATGCGGTCAGCGTGTACCAGGGATAGGTCATCAGCAAGAGAATGTAGAGCACGACGGCCAGAATGACCGGCAGCACCCTGTCGCCCGGGATCTTGATGCTCTTGCCGGAATAGACCGGTAGCCGGCTGACCAGCAGGAAAGCGACCAGGACGGTGAAACCGGTGGCGACGAAGGCGACCGGCCGGCTTGGCTCCAGCCCGAGCCTCAGAAAAAACAGATAGAGCGGGAGCATCACCAGCACCGCGCCCGCCGGCGCCGGCACGCCGACGAAATATTCCGACTGCCACAGCGGACGCTCGGCCTTCTCGTCGTCGAGCACGTTGAAGCGGGCGAGCCTGAGCCCGCAGGCGATGGCGAACAGAAGGGCGGCGATCCACCCGGGCGAGCCGGCGCGGTCGAGCAGAAAGGCATAAAGCACCAAGGCCGGCGCGACTCCGAAATTGACGATGTCGGCGAGCGAATCCATCTGCGCGCCGAATTTGGAGGTCGCCTTCAGCATCCGCGCCAGGCGGCCGTCGATGCCATCGAGAAAGGCGGCCAGCAGCACCATCACAACCGCCGTCTCGAAGCGGTCCTCGAAGGCAAAGCGGATGCCGGACAGGCCGGCGCAGATGGCCAGAACGGTGACCAGATTGGGCAGCACCATGCGCATCGGGATCTCGCGGATGCGCGGACCGCCGCTGGCATGGGCCTCGAACTTCTTGAACGGCGCGCCCAAGGCTCAGGAAATCCTGACCAGCGGGGTGCCGGCGACGCCGCCGAATTCGGCGAGCACGGTTTCACCGCCGACGGCCGTCTGGCCAACGGCGACGCGTGGCGTCGCGGTCAAAGGCAGGAACACGTCGACACGCGAGCCGAAGCGGATCAGGCCGAAACGCTCGCCAGTGCCGATCGAGCCGCCGGCCTCGGCCCAGCAGACGATGCGGCGCGCCACCAGGCCGGCGATCTGGACGGCCGCCACCGTGCCGTTGGGGCTATCGATGACCAGGCCGTTGCGTTCGTTCTCGGTGCTGGCCTTGTCGAGTTCGGCGTTGAGGAATTTTCCCGGCCGATGCTCGATCTTGGCGATGCGGCCGCGCACGGGCGAGCGGTTCACATGGCAGGAAAAGACGTTCATGAACACCGAGATGCGGGTCATCTCGACATTGCCGAGGCCAAGCTCGCGCGGCGGCACGGCCGGCCCTACAGCCGAGATAATGCCATCGGCGGGGCTCACGACCAAGCGGTCATCGACCGGCGTGACGCGTTCGGGATCGCGGAAGAAATAGACGCACCAGGCGGTCAGGATCAGGCCGATCCAGAACAGGACCGAGGAGAAATAGCCAAGGAAAAGTGTGCCCGCGCCAAAGGCCGCGATGAAGGGATAGCCCTCGCGATGGATCGGTACGAACGCGTTCTTGACCGTATCGACAAGGCTCATCGGGCTGGGCCGGGCTCCGTTTCAGGTCGGGCCTCAATAGCTGAAAGCCCCCTTCGCCGCAACGCAACAATCGGCGACGCCGCATTCGTTGCGGCTGGCGGGCGTGACGATGGGCTACAGTACCTGCAAAATGCTGGCGGCGCGGTCAACACCCGCCGGCGCCGATACCGATGACAACGAACAAGCCACCGTGATGCGGTGCCAGCGCCCTATCGGCAACTTTTCCTAAACGAAATAACAAAGCGGCTGTCGGAAAGAAGCCCCCTCGCCCGTCCTTGGTGAGACATCCAAGGCTTTCAGCCATGATGACGCGCAACAAGGAGTTCCGTAATGCGGATACAATCGGTCACCCCGGCGCGTCTCGTTAGTGCTGGCCTCGCCTTCGGGGAATCGCCGCGCTGGCATGACGGACGCCTGTGGGTCTGCAACTGGGGCACCGGCGAGATCATAGCGATCGATGCCGACGGCAATCGCGAAATCATGCTCACTGTGCCGGCCGTCCTGCCCTATTCCATCGACTGGCTGCCGGATGGGCGGCTGCTGGTCGTCTCAGGCCGGGAAGGCTTGCTGCTGCGACAGGAGGTCGATGGCAGGCTCGTCACCCATGCCGATCTGCGCGGCCTGTCGAAAAGCCCGTGGAACGAGATCGTCGTCGATGGGCGCGGCAACATCTATGTCAATGGCGGCGGGCCGGCGCCGGCTGCCGGTGAGTATTTCGGCCCGGGCACCATCGTGCTGATCATGCCGGACGGCGCGGTCCGGCAAGTGGCTGACAACATCGCCTTTGCCAACGGCATGGCGGTGACGCCGGACAACAAGACGCTGATCCTTGCCGAATCCCATGGCAACCGGCTGACCGCCTTCGATATCGCCGCCGACGGCAGCCTGTCCAACCGGCGCGTGTGGGCCGACCTCGACGGCTATCCCGACGGCATCTGCCTCGATGCCGAAGGCGCGGTCTGGTACGCGGATGTTCCCAACAAGCGCTGCGTACGGGTGCGCGAAGGCGGCGAGGTGCTGCAGATCGTCACCGTCGATCGCGGCTGCTTTGCCTGCATGCTGGGCGGCGCGGACAGGAGGACGCTGTTCATCGTCGCCGCCGAGTGGCGCGGCTTCGAGCACATGGTCAGCGACGCCCGCACCGGCCAGGTGCTGAGCGTTGAAGCGCCGGCACCCGGTATTGGCTGGCCGTAAGCCTAGAGCAGTTCACGTTGCTCTATGCCTCGGGAATCCGCTGATAGTTGGCGATGTCGGCCCGCACGCCGAGGCGCGCGATCGTCTCCTGCGGACTGAAGGCGATACGCTCATGCGCGGCCTTGACGATCGGAACGACCTTGTCGACGGCCGCCTGGCTTTCCCATTCGACGATCGTCACCAGGTTGAATTCGCCTGGCCCCGAAAATTGCTCGAGCAGGAAATCCTGCACGAACCCCTGCTGCTGGCGCAGCAATTCATGCGTCGTCTTGACCTTGACGAGGATCTCCTTGCGGGCGGCGGCCGGGACGACGAACTTGTCCACCCTGAACACGCTGCCGCCGTTAACGTTCTGATTTATGCCGTTCATTTCGATTGTTCCGTTCCTGGATAATGGCGTTTTCGGGCTCCACGAAAGGCGTACAATCTCAACTTAAGTTGAGGTCAAGCGAAAAAATCAATTGACCTCCGACGTCCGCCGGCGAACGACAACACCGAGCTCGTCGCCCTCGCGGGCAAGGCGCAGGCGCTCCTCGGCTTCGGTCGCCTCGCGCTGGCGGTCCCACATCGAGGCATAGAGGCCATGCTTGCGCATCAGCTCGACATGGGTGCCGCGTTCGGCGATCTGGCCGTCCTTGAGCACGATGATCTCATCGGCGGAAATCACCGTCGACAGGCGGTGGGCAATGACAATGGTGGTGCGGCCCTTGCTGACAAGATCGAGCGCGGCCTGGATCTCCTGCTCGGTGTGGCTGTCCAACGCCGAAGTCGCTTCGTCGAGCATCAGGATCGGCGGCGCCTTCAGGATGGTGCGGGCGATCGCCACGCGCTGCTTTTCGCCGCCGGAAAGCTTCAGCCCGCGTTCGCCGACCATCGATTTGTAGCCGTCTGGCAGCTTTTCGATGAACGGCCCGATCTGGGCGAGTTCGGCGGCCTTGCGCACTTCCTCCTCGCTCGCGCCGACGCGGCCGTAGCGGATGTTGTAGGCGATGGTGTCGTTGAACAGCACCGTGTCCTGCGGCACCATGCCGAGCACCGCGCGCAGGCTGTCCTGGGTGACATCCCGGATGTCCTGGCCGTCGATCAGCACCTGGCCGGCCTGCACGTCGTAGAAACGGAACAGCAGTCGCGAGATGGTCGACTTGCCGGCGCCCGAAGGCCCGACAATGGCGACCGTCTTGCCGGCCGGCACCTCGAAGGAAACACCCTTCAGGATCTTGCGGTTCGGATCATAGGAAAAATGCACGTCGCGGAACTCGACCTTGCCCGCGCCGACGGTGAGCGGCTTGGCGTCCGGCTTGTCGACGATCTCCTGCGGCACGTCGAGCAGGTCGAACATGTGCTCGATATCGGTAAGGCCCTGGCGAATTTCACGGTAGATGAAGCCGATGAAGTTGAGCGGCACGGAAAGCTGCACCAGCATGGCGTTGATGAAGACGAAATCGCCGACGGTTTGCGTATGGGCCTGCACCTCCAGCGCCGACATGCACATGACGACGACCGTGCCGAGGCCGAAGATGACGCCCTGGCCAAAATTCAGCCAGCCGAGCGAGGTCCAGGTCTTGGTGGCGGCGACCTCGTAGCGCGCCATCGAACGGTCGAAGCGGTCGGCTTCCATGCGCTCATTGGTGAAGTACTTGACCGTCTCGAAATTGAGCAGAGAGTCGATCGCCTTGGTGTTGGCGTCGGTGTCGCTGTCATTCATGTCGCGGCGAATCGAGATGCGCCAGTCGCTGGCCTTGACCGTGAACCAGACGTAGAGCCAGACGGTGATTGCCACGACGGCCACATATTTCCAGCCATAGGTGAAACCGAATATGCCTGCGGTCAGCGCGAATTCGAGGATGGTCGGCGCGGTGTTGAGCATGATGAAGCGCACGATCGTCTCGATGCCCTTGGTGCCGCGCTCGATGATGCGCGACAGACCGCCGGTGCGGCGCTCCAGATGGAAGCGAAGCGACAGCTGGTGCATGTGAACGAAGGTGCGGAACGCAAGCTGGCGCACCGCATGCTGGCCGACGCGGGCAAACAGCGCGTCGCGCAACTGGTTGAAGCCAAGCTGAACCAGCCTCAGCACATTGTAGGCGACGACCAGCATCACCGGGGCAAGCATGAAAGATGGCAGCGGCGGCGGCGTCTTGAAGCCGCCCGCCAGCGCATCGGTTGCCCATTTAAAGAAATAGGGACCGGCGACCAGCGTTAGCTTGGCGACGACCAGCAGCAGCGTCGCCCAAGTCACGCGCGCCCTGAGATCGGCGCGCTCGGCTGGCCACATATAGGGCCACAAATTGCGCAATGTCGTCAGCGTTGAGGTGTCGGCGGAGACGGTTTTTTCGACCACTTTTCTTGCCTTTTGGGTGAGAGGGTCAGCGGCCGGAGCAGCAGGAATTGACGAGGGCGTTCAACGATGCCGATACATCGGCAAGGGCTGCGCGATCAACGGCATAGCGCGAGCGCTGACGGTCGGACTCGAAGCGGACCAGACCGGCCTCGACCAGAATTTTCAGATGCTGGGACACGGTGGACTGCGCCAGATCGAAACGGTCGACGACCTCGCGGCAGCAGCAGGAATTGCTGGCCGAGAGATGTTTCAGTATCTCGATCCGGGCCGGATGCGACAACGCCGAAAATCGCGCCGCGACGGCGTGGCTATCCGAGCCGCGGTTGGGTAGAGCGCCGGCAGCGCGGTCTGTTTCAAGGGCGGATTCGGTCATCGTTCATCGGCGATAAACGATGGACGGCACCGCCGCAAGCTACTCTTCCGGGCAGATCGGACGGCAGCTAATGCTCCGGGAGGGATTTCTCGATCCCTGGAATAGCGGCAATCTGTTCAACCAGAAACTCAACCAGCAAGCGGACCCTTGCGACGCCTGCGCGCTCCGGGACGATCAACATGTTCAACGGAACGGACGGCAGCGAATAATCCGCCAGTATCGTCTCGAGCAAGCCCGCAGCCAGAAGATCGTCCACAAGCCATCGATGCGCCGGCGCGATCCCCCGAGCGGCGATCATGGCCTGCCGCGCGGCAAGTCCATGATCGATCCGCAGCCGCCCGGCGAAAGGCACCGTGTGGCGTTCGCCGCCGGCGCCTTGCAAAACAAGCGTTTCGCTGCCCGCCACGTTCGACATCCGGATGCCCTCATGGCGGGACAGATCCGAAGGGACGGTCGGTCTTCCCCGCGCCGCCAGATAGTCAGGAGAGGCCACGAGCAGACGCCGCGACTGGCCGAGGGTCCTCAGCTTCAACGAACTGTCCGTGAGCGGCCCCAGCCGAAGTGCGATATCGACACCCTCGCGGACGAGGTCCACCCGTTCATCGGTGAGGCTGAGGTCCACTCCAATGTCGGGATGACGGTCCTGAAAAGCGAAGATCAGGCGGCTGACGTGCAAGACACCGAAAGCCGCCGTACAGCTTATCCGGATCGTGCCGGCGGGCGCGCCGCGCGTGCCCCGGGCCTCATCGCTGGCCTGTTCGACGAGGCGCAGGATCTGAACGCTATTGGCATAATAGCGGCTGCCTTCGGCGGTCATCGTGACCCGCCGGGTCGTTCGGCTGAGCAAAGGCACGCCGACCGCTTCTTCGAGCTCCCGAACGTGCCGCGTGATCGTTGACTGCCCGACACCAAGCTCCCGCGCGACGGCCGACAGGCTGCCACGCTCGGCGACGCGAACGAAGCTGCGCATGCGCTCGAATGTAATGTCTGATTTATCCATTATTCGGCACAATGTTATGCATTACCTGCATATAGTGGATCATATCACCGTTGGCTACGTTTGCGTCAGTTTCCTCAATACCGGATCTGACCCATGAAAGTTCTGCTTGTCTTCGCCCATCCTGAATCACGCTCGCTGAGCGGCGCCCTTCGTGATGTCGCTATCAGGGAACTCGAGGCTCAAGGGCATGAGGTTCGCGTATCGGACCTGTACGCCGAAGGCTGGAAATCCGAAATCGATCGCGCCGACTTCCCGTCGCTGGAACCCGATGCGCGGCTCATCCCGGTCGTGGCTTCCAAGAAGGGTTTCGAGGCCAACACGCTAACCGCAGATGTAAAGGCGGAGATCGAGAAGCTGCTGTGGGCCGACACCTTGATCCTGCAGTTCCCGCTCTGGTGGTTCGCCATGCCGGCAATCCTCAAGGGTTGGGTCGACCGTGTGTTCGCCTATGGATTCGCCTATGGCGTTGGTGAGCATAGCGATCGGCGCTGGGGCGATCGCTATGGCGAGGGCACCCTTGTCGGGAAACGCGCCATGTTGATCGTGACCGCAGGAGGCTGGGAGGAGCACTACACGCCACGCGGGATCAACGGCCCCATCGACGATCTGCTGTTCCCGATCAATCACGGGATCCTCTACTACCCCGGATACGACGTACTTCCGCCGTTCGTCGTCTACCAGGTCGATCGTCTCGACGAGACCGGCTTCGAACCCGTGGCTGAACGGCTGCGTGAGAGGATGCGGACGCTGGCGACGACGGCGCCCATCCCATACCGTCGGCAAAATGGCGGAGATTATCTCATTCCGAGCATGAATCTCCGCCCTGAACTGGGCGATCCCGGGGCAAACGGTTTCGCGCTTCACTCCAACCAAGCAGGCGATGTCAGCTGATCGATGCGGGCTCCTACTGCTTCTTAGTCGGCGCCGTCGTCGCCTGCTCGCCCATTGCCTTGAGGTCGGCGGCTTCGCCTTCCTTGGACTTTTCCGGGACCTTGAACACCTGGCCGGGCCAGATGTGGTCGGGATCCCTGATCTGGTCCTGGTTGGCGAGATAGATGGTGGAATAGCGCACGCCGTGGCCGTAGACGCGTCGCGAAATCCGCCACAGCGTGTCGTTGCGGCGGATAATCACGGCGCCGTCGGCATGTTCGAGCTTGGGCGCTACGGCCTCCGGCACGTCGCTTGGCGGCGTGGTGGCAGCGACAACGGCCGGAGCCTCCGCAGCGGGCGCTGCCGGTGCGGCAGGTGCTTCGGCGGCTGCCGGTGCGGCTGGCTTGGTCTCAGCTGGCTTGGCATCCGCCGGCTTGGTCCCGGCAGGCGCCACGGCGGCAACCGCTTCGCCCGGCTCGCGCTCGAACGGCACCGCGGCGCGGGCCACGACCTTTACGCCGTCGGCATCGAGGCCGTCGACATGGATGGTGTAGCTGCCGACTGGAATGTCGCGCGTCGCTTCGATGAGGAAATGACCGTCCGGCGATGTCAGCGCGTCACCGAGCAGGATGTCGTTGGCATAGGCGCGCACCTTGCGGCCCGGATCGGCGAGACCGGCGACGAAGATCTTGTTGCCGTCGATCTCGACCGCCTCGACGACGATCTTGGGTCCGGCCACGGCGGCGGGCGGTGTCGCCGGCGCGGCGGGCGCCGGAGCGGCAGTTGCGGGCGCTTGAGCGGCCGGAGCTGGCGCCGGTGCAGCCGGAGCGGCAGCCTGGTCGCCGGTGGCAGGTGCTGCCGGTTTGGTCTCGGGCGCGGGAACCGTCAGCAGTTCGGCCGGCTTGCCCGGCTCCTCGACCATGGCCAGCACCTGGCCGGCGGCATTCTTGGGAACCGAAACGACAGCGGTCTGCACCGAGACGGTTACGACCGTGCCGACGGTCGAATGCAGGGTAATCGTATAGTCGCCAGGCTTCAGCGGATCGTCGAGCACGATGACAAAGGCGCCATCGGGACCCGCCATAGTCGAGCCAAGCACCGTCGTGCCGCTCAGGATCTCGACCTTTGAATTGGGCGCTGCATTGCCGGCAATGACGATCGAGCCATTGCCCTCGACGCGCACGACATCGAAAGTCGGCGCGGTCGGGCCGGCCGCTGCGGGTGCGGCCGGTGCAGGCGCTGCCGGAGCTGTAGCCTCTGTCGCGGGCGCGGCTGGAGCAGTCGCCTGAGGCGCCGCGGCGGGAGCGGCCGGCACAGCCGGCGCCGGCAGTCGCCCTTCCGTGCCGGTATCAGCCGGTTTCGGCGCCTCGGGCGGCGTCGAGGCCGCGACCTTCGCCGGCGGCGTTGGATGAAGATACGGGTCGAGTGCGCCCGATATGTAGGCAGTTCCCGCGGCCGCGACGGTCCCACCCGCCGCGAACAGGAACGCCTTCAATGGATTAATTGCCATATTTCCCTACCCCTTAGCCACCTAATGCCGGTCTAGCGTGTTTTGCCAATGCCGACAAGAAAAACGGGCAGTCAAGAAAAAGCTCAGCTTGTCAACCCTTAGGGCTTGACCACGCTTTCAGACCCAATCACCAATCATCAGCATGAACACGATTCGATCCGTCTGCGTCTATTGCGGCTCGTCTCCGGGCCGCAATGAAATCTATGCCAAGGCCGGGCACCTGCTTGGACGCTCGATTGCCAAAGCGGGCCTGCGGCTGATCTATGGCGGCGGCACCAAAGGCATTATGGGCGGCCGTCGCAGAAGGCGCGCTCAAGGCCGGCGGCAAGGTGACCGGCATCATTCCCCGCTTCCTGATCAACAGAGAAGCAACCGAAACCGCGCTCGACCGGCTCGACGAGTTGCTGGTCACCGACAACATGCACGAGCGCAAGCATAAGATGTTCGAGAAATCCGACGCCTTTGTGGCGCTGCCTGGCGGCATCGGCACAGTCGAGGAAATCGTCGAGATCATGACCTGGGCGCAACTCGGCCATCACCGCAAGCCGATCGTCTTCGCCAATATCAACGGATTCTGGGACCCGATGACGGCGTTGCTTGATCACATGACGGCAGAGGGCTTCATCCACACCGCGCAACGGGTCAAGCCGCTGGTCGTCAACGATCCGGAGGCCATCGTCGCCGCCATCATGGTGGCAGGCTCCTCCGTCGACGCCCCGACCGAGGGTGTGCAGTCGGTGATAGACAAGATGTAGGGAATAGGCAGTGGGGAATAGGGCCTGCCTACTGCCTACTGCCTACTGCCTACTGCCTTCCGCAAATCCCCAATCACCGGGCGCTCATCCTGCCGGCGCCAGGCGAGGTAAATCGCCACGCTGCGCTTGAACCAGGGAAGGTCGCGGAAGACTATTCCCGGCGGCGCGGCGCTTCGCAGGCTTTCCTGCACCGTCGCCAGGCCCAGTCCGGCGCTGACCAGGCCGAGCGAGGTCAAGGGATCGGCGGTCTCATAGGCGATGTCGGGCACGAAGCCGGCCTCGATGCAAGCGGCCAGGAACTGGCCGCGGTTGGTGTCGGCGGGCTGGCGCACCACCGTGATCCACGGGCGTCCGTCGAGATGATGCGGGCCGATGTCGGCGACATCCGTAAGCGCATCGCCCTCGGGTATCGCCAGCACCAGCGGCTCGCGGCGGACCAGCATCGAGGCAATTTCAGGATAGTCGGCCGGCGGCGGTGAATAGACCAGGCCGAGATCGAGCGTGCGCTGGCGCAGCCCTTCCAGTTGCGCGGCAGAGCGCAGGCTCATCAGGCTGAGATGCAATTGCAGCCGCTCGCGGCGGAATTGCCTGAGCATATCGGCGACCAGCCTGGCATGCACTGCGCCCTCGACATAGCCGATGGCGAGACGGCCGACCGCGCCGCTGGCAAGGCTGCGGCCGAACTCCTCCACGCGCCGCGCATTGGCAATCAGAGCGCGGGCCTCGGCGAGGAAGGCTCGGCCCTCGGCGTTGAGATGAACCCGCTGCTTTGCCCGTTCGAACAGAGTGACGCCCAGTTGCTCCTCGAGCTGCATGATCCGCCGGCTGAGTGGCGATTGCGAGATGTGCAGGATCTCGGCGGCGCGACCGACATTGCCGGTTTCGGCGACGGTGATGAAGTAGCGGAGCTGGCGCAGGTCGAACACTTTTTCTCCGACGATTTAGTCCTTTCAGGTCTGAACTCTATCCTAATCAGTCTTGGACAGTCTGACCAGCCGCAGGGATAGTCGGCCACCAACCAAAGGAGACCCACATGCAGTTCTTCGCCCTTCTCACCCGCAACACCGCAAAGTTCAGTGACGCTGACTTTGCACCGCTTCTGCCCGGCGAAGCCGAACAGCGCCGCACGCTCTACGCCGAAGGTGCCGTGCGCCAGGTCTGGAACCGTGGCGACATCCCCGGCAGCGGCATGATGTTCGAGGCGGCCGACGACACCGAAGTGCGCGGCTACCTCGCCACCTTGCCGCTGATCAAGGCCGGCATGATGGACGTCACCGCGATCGTGCCCCTCAACCCCTATCCCGGGTTTGGGCCGAAGCGCTGAGTTACCCCCAATCGCAATGCGGTGGCGGTGAAGGTGCCGCCACCGCGCTTCCCTGCTCGACACACTGTGATCGACTGTCAAGAAACTGTCACACGAAACCGGCTTCCCGCATGCTAAGACCTTGCAGTGAGCCGGTTGCGCGGTTCGTTGCTTGGACCATCTGGAGAAGCGACAGTGAACATCGCCCTCCCCGCCGAAGGCACCGACCTTTCGCCCTATTTGCCCGATGAGCACGGGCTGTTCTTCATCTACCATTTCACCGCTGAAGGCGTGCGCACCAAGGATCCCGCGCAAGCCCACTGGACCTGGCGCAGCTACCAGATCACCGACCTCCACGCGCGCCAGGAGATCGGCGCCGAGCAGGCCCTGCCGGCCCCGGCGCGTGACGCATTCCTCGCCCCCAGCCATGGCTGCCACATCGATTATGAGGATGGTTGGCTCTATGGCGATCTGCCGGACCTCAAGCACGATTTCTCGGAGGCGCGCGGGCTCGTCCATTTCCGCTTCGCTTTCAACGACACGATGCTGATCGGCGCCCGCAAACAGCCGCTGGAGTCGGTCGACGCCATCCGCAAGGCGGTGGAGAATGGATCGCGGAAATTCCGCTCGCCGTCGGACCTGATCGAGGCGGTCATGGGCCAGTCGCTCGATGGCATGTCGGGTGAACTCGGCAAGCTTGGCGATGCGCTTGACGGCATAGAGGACCGCGTCGTGCGCGATGCATGGCACAATGAACGCCAGGCGCTGGTCGAGGCGCGCCGGCAACTGGTGGTGATTCACCGGCAGATGGCGACGCTCACCAACCTGTTCCGGCATCTCGACCATTCGCATCGCGACGAGCTGCCTGATCTGATCAATGATATGGCGGCCAGACTCTCGCACCGGGCACTCACCCTCTATAATGACGGCGAGCAGTTGCAGGCACGCACGAGGTTGTTGCAGGACGAGCTGATGGCGAAACTGACCATGCAGTCGAACCAGCTTCTCTACGTTCTCTCCGTCATGACGGCGGTGCTGTTGCCGATGACCATCATCTCGGGCCTGTTCGGCATGAATGTCGGCGGTTTGCCCCTGGTCGACACGCCGATGGGTTTCTGGGTGGTGACCGCGGTCTCGCTGCTGATCGCCGGCGTGACCTATCTCTTCGTCAGGCGGCTCGGACAGATGTAGCCGCCGCCCGTCGCGCGGTGACCAGCATCGACCAGGAATACATCGCCAGCGCCGTCCAGATCAGGGCAAAGGCTATGGCTTGTGCCGTGCCGAACGGCTCGTCGAAGATCAGAACCGCGATCAGGAAAACCATGGTCGGCGCGATGTACTGCATGATGCCGATGGTGGAGAGGCGCAAAAGCTTGGCGCCGAACGCGAACAAAAGCAGCGGCACCGACGTGACCGGACCGCAGCCGATCAGCAGCGCCGTGTCGGTGCCGGTGCTCGACACGATGTGGTCCTGTCCGGTCGCGATCAGGTAGACGATATAGCTAAGAGCCGGCACGGACAGCAAAAGCACTTCGAGCAGAAAGCCCTGGCTTGGCCCGATCGGCAGCGTCTTGCGGAAGAAGCCGTAGGCGGCGAAGGAAAACGCCAGCGCCAGCGACACCCAGGGCAGCTTGCCGCCCTCGATTGTCAGCACCGTGACGGCAACCGTCGCCAACGCGACCGCCGCGATCTGCAACCGGTCGAGCTTTTCGCCCAGCAGCACGGCTCCGACCACGACCACCACCAGCGGGTTGATGTAATAGCCAAGCGCGGTCTCGACGGTGCGATCGACGGCGATCGCCCAGACATAGATGCCCCAGTTGACCGAGATCAGCGCCGCCGTCAGCGCCGCCATGGCGATGGTGCGAGGCGAACGAATGGCCGCCTTGAAGTCCGCCGTGCGGCCGGCCCAGACCAGGACCGCCGCGGCGATCGGCACGGACCAGACGATGCGGTGGGCGATCACCTCGGCAAGAGGCAGATGCGCCACCGCTTTCATGTAGAAAGGCAGCACACCCCACAAGAGATAGGCGCCCAGCGCCAGCAGGAAGCCGCGACGGGCCTTTGACTCTGCGTCCAGGGCAATTGCTTCAGTGACCATGGCCCAACCCTATGGCCCAGTAACCTTGGCAAGACCATCACAAAGTTCTGATGGATCAATGGACTTCCGCTGATGGTTCAACCTTATTCGGCAGCAACAAGTCCGGCCATCTCGCGGTTCTTCATCAGCTTGTAGATGATCGAATCCATCAGCGCCTGGAACGAAGCGTCGATGATGTTTTCGGAAACCCCGACCGTCCACCAGCGCGCACCAGTGCCGTCATGCGATTCGATCAGGACGCGAGTGATGGCCTCGGTGCCGCCATTGAGGATACGCACCTTGAAGTCGGCGAGCTCGAGGTCGACGATCTCGCTCTGGTACTTGCCGAGATCCTTGCGCAGCGCGATGTCAAGCGCGTTGACCGGGCCATGCCCTTCCGCCACCGACATCTTCTCCTCGCCGTCGACAAGTACTTTCACGATCGCCTCGGACACCGTCTTCAACTGACCATTGGCGTCGAAGCGGCGCTCGACCATGCAGCGGAATGAGGTGACATTGAAGAATTCCGGCAGGCCGTGCAGCATCTTGCGCGCCAGGAGCTCGAAGGATGCATCGGCGCCCTCATAGGCATAGCCCTCGGCCTCGCGCTCCTTGACGACTGATATCAGCGCGTCGAGCCGATGATCGTCCCGGGGCACCTCGATGCCGCGCCGCTTCAGCTCGGCGAGGAAATTGGCCTTGCCGCCCTGGTCGGAGACCATGACGCGGCGGCGGTTGCCGACGGATTCCGGCGGCACATGCTCATAGGTCGCCGGTTCCTTGGCCAGGGCGGAGGCATGGATGCCGGCCTTGGTGGCGAAAGCCGAGGCACCGACATAGGGCGCCTGCGCTTCCGGCGCGCGGTTCAGCAATTCATCGAATGCACGCGACAGACGCGAAATCCCGGTCAGCGCTTCGGCCGAAATGCCTGATACAAAGCGATCCGCGAAGGCCGGCTTCAGCGCCAGCGTCGGCACGATCGAGATCAGATTGGCGTTGCCGCAGCGCTCGCCTATGCCATTCAGCGTGCCCTGGATCTGGCGCACACCGGCCTCGACCGCGGCCAGCGAATTGGCGACCGCCTGGCCCGTGTCGTCATGGGCGTGGATGCCCAGATGATCACCGGGAATGCCTGATGCGATGACCTTGGCGACGATGGTACGCACTTCCGAAGGCTGCGTGCCGCCATTGGTGTCGCACAACACCACCCAGCGTGCGCCGGCATCGTAGGCCGTCCTGGCGCAGGCCAGCGCATAGTCCGGATTGGCCTTGAAGCCGTCGAAGAAGTGCTCGCAATCGACCATCGCCTCCTTGCCCGAAGCCACAGCGGTTTCGACCGAAGTCTTGATCGACTCCAGATTCTCCTCGTTGGTGCAGCCGAGCGCTACGCGGACATGATAGTCCCAGCTCTTGGCGACGAAGCAGATGGCGTCGGATTTCGATTGCACAAGCGCTGCAAGGCCGGGGTCGTTGGATGCCGACACCCCTGCCCGCTTGGTCATGCCGAAGGCAACGAATTTGGCGCTTGCCGTGCGTTTCTGCTGAAAGAACGCCGTGTCGGTCGGATTGGCGCCAGGATAGCCGCCCTCGACATAGTCCATGCCGAAATCGTCGAGCAGTTTTGCAATCGCGATCTTGTCCTCGACGGAAAAGTCGATGCCCGGCGTCTGCTGGCCATCGCGCAATGTGGTGTCGAAGAGATAGAGACGCTCGCGGGTCATGGTCATTTGCCTGCAAATTTGTCCGTCGCGCGGATCAGCCGATCGAGGATGCCCGGCTCCGAATAGGCATGGCCGGCGCCCTCGATCAGGTGAAAGTCGGCCTTCGGCCAGACCTTGTGCAGCGCCCAGGCATAACGCGCCGGACACGGCATGTCGTAACGGCCATGGACGATGGTGCCGGGGATATCCTTGAGCTTCCAGGCATCGCGCAGCAGCTGCCCCTCGTCGAGCCAGCCGGCATGGACGAAATAATGGTTCTCGATGCGGGCGAAGGCGATGGCATAGTCGTCCTCGCCAAACTTGTCGCTGGTTTCCGGCTCGGGCAGCAGCGTGATGGTTTCGCCTTCCCACAGGCTCCACGCGCGGGCTGCTTCCAGCTGCGCCTTGCGGTCCGAGCCGACCAGCCGCTTGCGGTAGGCGGCCATCATGTCGCCGCGCTCAGCCTCGGGGATCGGCGCCACGAAACGCTCCCACTTGTCGGGAAACATCTCGGAGACGCCGAACTGATAGTACCATTCGAGCTCGGCGCGGGTCAGCGTGTAAATGCCGCGCACCACGAGTTCGCTGACACGATCGGGATGCGTCTCGGCATAGGCGAGCGCCAGCGTCGAGCCCCAGGAGCCGCCGAACACCAGCCATGTGTCGAAGCCGGCCATTTCGCGCAGTCGCTCGATGTCGGCGACGAGATGCCATGTGGTGTTGGCCTCCAGCGAGGCGTTCGGCGTCGACTTTCCGCAGCCGCGCTGATCGAACAGGATGACGTCGTAGAGTTTTGGGTCGAACAGCCGCCGGTGTTTGGGCGAGATGGTGCCGCCAGGTCCGCCATGCAGGAACACGGCCGGTTTGGCGCCCTTGGTGCCGGAACGCTCCCAATAGACCTCATGGCCATCGCCGACATCGAGCATGCCGCTGTCGAACGGTTCGATCTCCGGGTAGAGGGTGCGCAAGCTCATAGTTTCAGGCCCTGTTGCGGCCAGTTGGCCGTTTCGTGATCGGGATGCTGGAAGGAGATGATCTGCTCCTGCCTTGCGTAAAAGTCGGGATCGTCATGAACCGGCGCCTCGAAGATTTTTTCCACCCAGGGCAGCCGGGACGCGTAATTGACCTGAATTTGCGGCGCCAGGTCCGAGCGGTCGTCGAAGGCGCCGATGGCGATCTCCAGCCCGCCGGGCTGGCGGTAGGTCAGCGGCGTGCCGCAACGGGCGCAGAAGCCGCGATCGATGTTGACCGAAGACTGGAAATAGCTCGGTTCCTCATGGGTCCATTCGATACCGTCCCTGGGCGCCGTCACCAGCGCGCCGAAGAACGAGCCGAACTGTTTCTGGCACATGCGGCAATGGCAGATGGACGGGCGCCCAAGCGCCCCCTTGACGCGGAAGCGCACGGCGCCGCACTGGCAACCGCCGGTTCGGACAGTCTCGGTCATGGTCTTTCCTCCGGCGGCCATTGGTCGGTGTCGTGATCGGGATGCTGATAGGACACAAGCTCGGCGAGATAGGGAGCCGAACCCATGTCCGCCATCGTATCCTCGCCCGGCAGTTGCGGGATCGAATCCACATAAGGCAGTTTTGCCTCGGTGCCCCACTGGATGGTCGGCGCGATGTCAGCCGGATCGTCGAAGGCGGCGATCGCCAGCGCCATGCCGTCGGGCGCCTCGAAGGTCAGCGGCGTGCCGCATTCGGCGCAGAAGCCGCGCCAGGCAGCATTGGAGGAACGAAAGCGCTTGGGCTCGCCGCGCGTCCAGTCAACCCTGGCGCCGCGCACCGAGACCAACGGCAGGTAGAAATTGCCGCTCGCCTTCTGGCACATGCGGCAGTGGCAGATCGAGGCGTCGCCAAGCGTGCCTTCGACGCGGAAGCGCACCGCGCCGCATTGGCAGCCGCCTGTGTAGACCGGCCGGTTGTCAAGGCTCATGGCTCACTCCGGCTCATGGCAGACGGCCTCGACATTGTTGCCGTCGGGGTCGAAGACGAAGGCGCCATAATAGTTCGGATGATAGTGCGGGCGCAGGCCCGGCGCGCCATTGTCCTTGCCGCCGGCTGCCAGGGCCGCGGCATGGAAGGCATCGACCTCGGCGCGACTGCGCGCGGTGAAGGCAACGTGTTGATGGGCCTTTTGACCACCCTTGCCTTCCTGCAGCCAGAACACGGGCCGATCACGGCCATAGCCACCGACCTTGGCACCGCCGGTGTATTCCAGCGGCACCATATAGAGCAGCGAAGCGCCAAGCGGCGCCATCGCCTTGTCGAAGAAAGCCTTCGAAGCCTCGAAGTCGGCAACATCGATGCCGAGATGGTCGATCATGGAAATGCCTCCCTTGCTGGCTCACGTGCTGGCACTTCGGCACCGGCCAAACCGGCCTCGATCACGATGTGCTGGCAGACATTGTCGATATCGCGAATGACGTCGTCGTTCCAGAAACGCAGGATGGTCCAAGCCGCTGGCCTTCAGATAGACGCTTCGCGCCTCGTCGTACTGGAGATGTTCCGCGTCAGCATGCTGGCTGCCATCGACCTCGACAATGAGGCGATGAGCCGAACACGCAAAGTCCACGATATAGGGCCCAATCGGCACTTGCCGCCGAAAGCTCATCTCCATCAGCCGGTGAGCACGTAACTCGTTCCAGAGTTTCAACTCTGCATCGGTCATGACGCGACGCATGGATTTGGCGTTTCTTCGCTGACGGGATGGAACGAGGTCGTGCCCCATCAAACACTCCTTCGCCGGCAACTAGCGAAATCGGCCACGAGGGCTGATCTCCCCCCTTGCGGGGGAGATGCCCGGCAGGGCAGAGGGGGGTGCTGTCCCGCCGGCCTGTCAGCTTGCGACCGCTGCCTTCTCAAGAAGTGATTGGAATAAGGGGGGACAAACGGAAACCTTGGCGTTCCTTCACACCCCCCTCTGTCCTGCCGGACATCTCCCCCGCAAGGGGGGAGAGATCGGCTGTCACCGGCGCCTCCGCCAAACTTGCAAAGGTGCTTGGCGCTACCCTCACCGCTTGACCTCCCAAGTCGTCACACGTTCGCCGGTGGCCGGATCCTTGCCGTCCTTCAACTGTACACCCTGCGCCAAAAGCTCGTCGCGGATGCGGTCGGCTTCGGCCCAGTTCTTCGCCGCGATAAAGGCGAGGCGATCGGCGATCGCCTTGGCAACCTTGTCCTCATCCACCTTTGCCGAGGCAACATCAAAGCCGAGGAACAGCAGTGACGCCTTCAGCGCGGCGGCGGCTTCGTTGCCTTCCGCGGCCTCGCTGGCCAACTGCGTCAGCACCTGGAAGGCGGCATAGGTGGCGAGATCGTCCGACAAGGCACTGATGACCTCCACCGGCAACTGCCCGGCCGCAGGCACCAGATCCGCGGCGCGTTTCCATTTGCGCAGCGTGTTCTCCGCCTCCTCCAGCTTGCGCACGGAGAAGTCGATCGGCTCGCGGTAGTGCGTCATCAGCATCGCCAGCCGCAGCACCTCGCCCGACCAGCTGCGGCCGCCGAAGGTCTCCGTCTCCAGCAGTTCGTGGATCGAGTAGAAATTGCCGAGGCTCTTCGACATCTTCTGCCCCTCGACCTGCAGGAAGCCGTTGTGCATCCAGACATTGGCCATGACTGACGTGCCGTGGGCGCAGCGCGACTGGGCGATTTCGTTCTCATGATGCGGGAAGATGAGATCGAGGCCGCCGCCATGGATGTCGAACACCTCGCCGAGATAAGCCGCCGACATCGCCGAGCATTCGATGTGCCAGCCGGGCCGACCCCTGCCCCATGGGCTCTGCCAGCCCGGCTCTTCCGGTGAGGACAGCTTCCACAGCACGAAATCGCCGGGGTTCTTCTTGTGCGCATCGACGGCGACGCGGGCGCCGGCCTGCTGTTCGTCGAGATTGCGCTTCGACAGTTGGCCGTAGTCCGGCATCGACGCCGTGTCGAACAGAACTTCACCTGCCGCGACATAGGCATGGCCGCGTTTGATCAGGCTTTGAATCAAGGTGATCATGTCGGCCTTGCCATCGGCGCGGGGCTCGACGAATTCGGTGGCGCGCGGTTCGACCGTTGGCTCCAGGCAGCCAAGCGTGGCGACATCCCTGTGGAACTGGTCGGCGGTCTTTTCGGTCACCCGCCGGATGGCTTCGTTGAGCGACAGCTTTCCGGCCGATATCTCGCTGCCGAAATCGCGCAGTGCACGCGCGTTGATCTTGTCGTCGACGTCGGTGATGTTGCGCACATAGGTGACATGCGCCTCGCCATAGAGATAGCGCAGCAGGCGAAACAGCACGTCGAAGACGATGACCGGCCTGGCATTGCCGATATGGGCGAAGTCGTAGACGGTCGGGCCGCAGACATACATGCGCACGTTGAGCGCATCGATCGGAACGAAATTCTCTTTCGTTCGCGTCAGCGTGTTGTAGAGGCGCAGGCCCTGCGATGCGTCGGACATTCCATGCCTTCCCGGTTCAGAACTTTTTATCTGGATGGAGCCAGTCCCGCGCCGAGGCGCAAATCAGACTCCAGCCTGCTGGCCGGGGCGTTTGTCCAATCTGGGGAAAGATGAGGCGAAAACGTCCGGACCAGCGCGAGGCTAGCCAATAATGCAAATGCCACAAATGGCGAAAGACGTTTTCATGGGCGGCTTTATCGCCTTGGTCAGTGTTGCCGTCAAGCCGCCGCTTCCAAGAAAAACGCCGTAAAGATTGGCAAACGCGTCGCCCGATCACGCGGAATCAGGCAGTGAAACATTTTATTAAACATGTCGGCACAGTCATGAAACATTCGCCGGCTAGATCACCAAACGTCACGATTTGGTCGGATTCAACGGTCAAACGCGAACACGAAAACGTTACCTGGGAAGAGAAACATGCCTCGAAGCAAGCAGGAAGCCAACCGCGCCAAGCAACCGGCGCTGGCCAGCCACTATCGCGCCATCGGCCCGGCCGCGATCGTCGCCGCCCTTCTTCATACCGCGAAGAAAAAGAAGCCGGCGCCGAAGATCGTATCACCCCGCGCTGCCTGAAGGAGTGTGCGGCCGGCGCCAAAGGCGCCGGGCATGAGGCGCTCACATACGCCTCGAAATAGCGGTATCCCTTAGAACAACGTCATCTGACTGTCGTCCGCGCCAGGCTTCTGGCGCCTGGTCTTCTCGGGCTCCGGCCCGACCTCGCCCCTCTGCTGAATCTCCGGGCCGGTGTTGGCGACCTTGTTGACGAGGTCGGAGACAGGGATAGCCTCGAAGAAATCGGGCTGCGCCGGCCGCAGCAGGTCGGCAACATCGCGCGGCTCCAACGTGCGGCAATCCAGCCAGCGGGCGAAATCCCCGGGATCGATCACCACCGGCATCCGGTCGTGGATATGAGCGATGTCGGCATTGGCATTGACCGTCAGGATGGCGCCGGTGTCCATTTCCGAGCCCCCAGGCTCGGCATAGGTCTCGATCAGGCCGGCAAAGGCGACCAGGCCGCCATGCCTGGGCCGGATCCAGTAGGGTTGCCCCTTCTTGCCCCCGCTCTGCCGCCATTCGTAGAAGCCAGACGCCGGCACCAGCGCGCGGCGATGACGCATGGCGGCCTTGAACGAGGCCTTTTCGATTGCGCCTTCCGAGCGCGCGTTGAACAGCAGCGGAAACTCCCTTGTGTCCTTGACCCAGGTGGGAATGAGGCCCCAGCGCACCAGCATCGGTTGCCGATCCGGCAAATTGGAGCCCGGTGCACGCGGCGCGCCGGCGGTCGCCATCAGCACGGGTTGCGTCGGCGCGATGTTGTAGCGCGCCGGGAAATCCTCCAGCTCGGCCAGGCCGAGAAAGGCGGCGGTCTGATTCGGTGTGGCGGCCAAGGCAAAACGTCCGCACATGATCGATTGCTCCTGCCTTCGAATGGTTCCAGAAAGTGGCGATGGAACAGCCGCACTGCAACCGCTAAAGCTGTCCGGCGCTGACCCGTCCACAGCGGGCTGCGGCGGTCGAACGGTTGGGAAGCCATGAGCGATACACGAAAGATACTGCCGGCGGTCTCGGTAGCCGTGGTGCGTGGCGACACCGTGCTCTTGGTCAAGCGGGCGCGGCAACCTTCGCAGGGTCTCTATGCCTTTCCCGGCGGCAAGGCCGAGGCCGGCGAGACGCTGGAGGATGCCGCCAAGCGCGAGTTGCACGAAGAGACCGGTTTGCGTGCCACCGGTTTTCGCCCGCTTCGGGTAATTCATATCGACGGCAGGGACGATTCTCACCCGGTCGATTACCGCCTCACGGTCTTCGGCGCCGCCTATGCCGGCGGCGAGGCCGTGGCGAGCGACGATGCCGAGACAGCAGCCTTCTACACACTCCGCGAGATGGCGGCGCTGCCGCTTGCCGGCTCGGTGTTCGCGGTGGCGGAAGATCTGCTTGGCCGACTTGCTGGTTCCCCCTGAAAGCCGCTGAATTCCCCAACCGCCGGGCCGGAAACGCCTTGCAGGCGACAAATTGTTTGGTCACATAGACTTATGAGCCGTGCTCGTTTTCTTGTCGCTTTATGCCTTGCCGTCAGTACGGCCGTGGCCGTGCGGCCGGCGTTCAGCGTCGAGTCGCCGTTCGAGCCGGGGCTGATGCGGTTGGCGGAGGTGCTGGGGTCGCTGCATTTCCTGCGCAATCTGTGCGGCGAGAAGGGCGACCAGTGGCGTGGCGAAATGGAAAAACTGCTCGAATCGGAAAATCCGGATCCGGAGCGTCGCGCCCGCTTCATCGCCAGCTTCAATCGCGGCTATCGTTCCTTCGGCGGCACCTATACGCAGTGCACCGCTTCAGCCACGGAAGCCATTAGCCGTTACATGAAGGAAGGCGAGACGCTGTCGCGCGATATCGCCTCGCGCTATGGCAATTAGGCGTCCATCAACAGATATCCGAGCCGTCGCCGGTCCTATCAGACAAATCTGGCTTGTAGCGGTCTGTGTCTTGGTGCAATCCTGATGTTGCACTTCTGCAACAGCGTTAATCAAACGTTACCGCAAGAATGCGAAATTAACTCAAACTGAAGGTTTTCACCCCGCAGGCAGGCCTAATCGGCTAAGTTTGATCCGGGTTGAAACGCAGCTTCGCCAAACACAGCCGTCTGCTGTAAAGACGATCAAAAAAATGTCGTATTTACAGATACTTACTTAGGGCTGCGTGTAAACGGAACAGATCAAGCCTGATCCGCACTGATGGATCGCAGCTTGAAAGGGTGGACATCGCTATGGAACATGGTGTCAACGACATCGATGCGCTGGTCAGGGAAGAAAAACGCCTGACGGCGGTGGAAAGCCACAGCGAAGCCTGGGCCGAGGGCCTTTCGGCCGGCATCGAGCCCGAGATCATTGCCGAGGCGGCGCTTGAGACCGCGTTCGGTGAAATGCTGCGCGCCAACGGCGAGACATCGGCCCTTGCCCTGCTCGACCGCATGCGTGAAAAGGTGATTGCTGGCGCCTTCGAACCCGAGCGGCTGCGGCACTGAACCGACATCCGGTTCTTTGACGATCGAGTGCCGTTTGGGCATCATGCCCGGGAGCCAAGGAGATACGGGCAGTGAATTTTCCGATGTCAGGCGGGCCGAAGGGCTTGGTCCTCTACATCCGTCTCGCCGCTTGCTGTGCCGCGATTGCCTTTGTGACGTGCCTGGCAAGCAGCCCGGCCTATGCGCTGAGCGAGATCCAACGCGAAGACCTTCCCTCACCTGTCACCCCGTCAGCGGATGATGACGTCTCGTCGCCCGGCGGCGCGATTCCCATGCCCGACCCGGTGGGAACGCCGCCTTCGACCGGCCAGCAGCCTGCCGCTCCGGACGCGGCAGAGCCCGACAGTCCAGCGGATGGCGGCAGCAACAGGCCGCGTGTCGATCCCGAGGCGCCCTTGCCTGAAGTCGTATACGACCTTGGCAAGCTGCCCGAGCCCGTGCGGCGCATGCATGATCTGATCATCGAGGCCTGCAAGAGCGGCGACATCGAAAAGCTCCGGCCCCTGATCGGCAAGGGCGACAGCATGACCCAGCTGTCACTGGCCGACATCGACGGCGACGCCATTGCCTTCCTCAAAGGGCTGTCCGGCGACCCTGACGGCCAGGAGATCCTGGCCATACTGGAGGAAGTGCTCAGCGCCGGCTATGTCCATGTCGACGCCGGAACAGCGCAGGAACTCTATGTCTGGCCGTATTTCTTCGCGCTGCCGCTGGACAAGCTCGACGCCAAGCAGCGGGTCGAGCTGTTCAAGATCGTCACCGCCGGCGATTTCGACGACATGAAGCAGTTCGGCGCTTATATCTTCTATCGCGTCGGCATCACGCCTGCCGGGCAATGGACATTTTTCGTCGCCGGGGACTGAGCGGCTTGCTCCTGCTTGTAGGGGATAGGGAAGCTCAGACGACAAGGGCCTCGGAAAACTCCACCGCCCTGCCCTGGCCCGGTGTGACGATTTCGCCTTCCCACATAACGCGGCGGCCGCGAATGACGGTGCCGACCGGCCAGCCGGTGACTTCCTTGCCGTCATAGGGCGTCCAGCCCGCCTTGGAGCCGGCCTGCGCATTGGTGATGGTCTCGCGCCGCTTCATATCGACAACCGTGAAGTCGGCGTCGTAGCCGGCGGCGATGCGGCCTTTTCTGGCCATGCCGAAAATGCGCTGCGGGCCGTGGCTGGACAGGTCGACGAACCGCTGCAAGGTCAGCCGGCCCGCGTTGACGTGGTCGAGCATGATCGGCACCAGCGTCTGCACGCCGGTCATGCCCGAGGGCGAGGCTGGATAGGGTTTTGCCTTTTCGGCCAGCGTGTGCGGTGCGTGGTCGGAGCCGAGCACGTCGACGATGCCTTGCGCGATGCCGTGCCAGACGCCATCGCGGTGGCGGGAGTCACGCACGGGTGGGTTCATCTGGATCAGTGTGCCGAGCCTGAGATAGTCGTCGGCGCTGAGCGTCAGATGATGCGGCGTCGCCTCGCAGGTCGCGACGTCCTTGTGCTGTTCGAGGAACAAGATCTCTTCGGCGGTAGAGATGTGCAGGACATGGATGCGGGCGCGAACGTCGCGCGCGATGCGCACCAGCCGTTCGGTGCAACGCAAGGCGGCGGTCTCGTCGCGCCAGACCGGATGCGATGACGGGTCGCCCTCGATGCGTTCGCCAAGGCGCTCGCGCAGCCGGAACTCGTCCTCCGAATGAAAGGCGGCACGGCGGCGAGTGTTCCGCAGGATCGAGGCGACGCCTTCGTCGTCCTCGACCAGCAGGTCGCCGGTGGACGAACCCATGAAAACCTTTATTCCCGCGGCGCCCGGCAGCCGCTCGAGCTCGCCGACATCCCTGGCGTTGTCGCGGGTACCGCCGACCCAGAACGCGAAATCGCAATGCATACGGTGGCTGCCTCGCCGAACCTTGTCGGCCAGCGTTGCCTCGCTGGTGGTCAACGGGTTGGTGTTGGGCATCTCGAACACGGCGGTGACGCCGCCAAGCACCGCCGCCCGCGAGCCGGTTTCCAGATCTTCCTTGTGCTCCAGTCCCGGCTCGCGAAAATGCACCTGACTGTCGATGACGCCCGGCAGGATGTGCAGGCCGCGACAGTCGATCGTCTCGCCGGCCGAGGCCTGGCGGAGATCGCCTATTGCGGCGATGCGTCCGTTCTTCACGCCAACGTCACGTGCCCCCTCGCCATCATGGTTGACCACTGTGCCGCCTGTCAGGATGAGGTCGTAGGTCATGGCCATGCTCTCTTGCGGGGGGAGTGTCAGCGGCTTACGTAATGGCCAACCGTTTTGCAAGATCAGGCTTTTATCCTCCCCATGCCCTTTGCCCTGCTGAAAGACCGCGCGCTCATCTCCGTCTCCGGCCAGGATGCCGAGCACTTTCTGCAAAACATCCTGACCACCGATCTCGATACGCTCGGCGCCGGCGAAGCAAAGCCGGGCGCGCTGTTGACGCCGCAAGGCAAGATCCTGTTCGACTTCCTGATCTCGCGTGCCGGCGAAAACGCCTTCCGGCTGGAATGCCGAGCCGACATTGCAGATGATTTCGTGCGCCGGCTCATACTCTACAAGCTTCGCGCCAAGGTCGAGATTGCCAAGTCGGAACAGTCGCTTGTCGCTGTTGCGTGGGGAAAAGAGTCAATCGCCTCAGAAAATGATTCAACCGCGTTTGCCGACAGGCGCTTTGCCAGGGAAAGCGTCACACGCACCTATGCCGGCATTGCGGATGCCGGCGAAATCGCCGCATGGAAGGCCTTCCGCATCGCCCACGGCATCGCGGAGAGCGGTGCCGACTATGCGTTGGGCGACGCCTTCCCGCATGACGTGCTTCTCGACGAGACCGGCGGCGTCGGCTTCAGGAAGGGCTGCTATGTCGGCCAGGAAGTGGTCTCGCGCATGCAGCATCGCGGCACCGCCAGGCGACGTGTGCTGATCGTGCAGGCTGGGCTTGCCCTGCCCGCCTCCGGCACCGAACTCACCGTCGAGGGCCGGCCGGTCGGCACGCTCGGCTCGACCGCCGGCGACATCGGGCTTGCCATTGCCCGCATCGACAGGGTCAAGGCGGCGCTGGACGCTGGCCAGCCGATCCTGGCCGGCGATGTTCCGGTGAGGCTCGCCATTCCCGCCTGGGCCAAATTCAGTTTTCCGCAGGAAACCGTCAGCGCGGAGGAAGCCTGATGGCGGCGGACCGCACCGGTGCGCCGCCGCGCGCCTGGCAGCGCATGCTGTCCGGCCGTCGGCTCGACCTGCTCGACCCCTCGCCGCTCGACATCGAGATTTCCGACATTGCCCATGGGCTCGCCCGCGTCGCCCGCTGGAACGGCCAGACCAGCGGCGAGCATGCGTTTTCGGTCGCCCAGCATTCGCTGCTGGTAGAAGCCCTGTTCAATCATCTGGTGCCTCAGGCTTCTGCCACCGACCGGCTCGCCGCGCTGCTGCACGATGCGCCTGAATATGTCATCGGCGACATGATCTCGCCGTTCAAGTCGGTGATGGGCGGCAGCTACAAGGACTGCGAATTGCGCCTGCAGCGCGCCATCCATCAGCGCTTTTCGCTGCCTCCCGAACCGGCTGCGGCACTGCGCAGGGACATCAAACGCGCCGACCAGATCGCCGCCTATTTCGAGGCAACGCTGCTGGCCGGCTTCTCGACCGCCGAGGCGACCGAATTCTTCGGCCGTCCGCGCGGTTTCTCCGCCGAGCGCTTCGATTTCACACCACGCTCGGTGACCTGGGCGCAAGATGCCTTCCTGAGGCGGTTTTCGGCGCTTGAGAAGTCGCGGCATCCAGTTGCAACGTCGGCGGTAGGGTAGAGAACGCTAAATTAACCGGAAACGGCAACAGTGTGGTGTTCGATCACGCACCGCAGGCGCGCCTCATGCCCGTCGTGGACGTCAAGGATGGTTCGATCGTCCCGCAACGGGCGCCCGAAGGCGTGGAGCGCTCTCGCCGCATGGAAGACGAGCTGCGCGAACAGAACGAACGCTTTTCAGCCGCTGTCGAGAACATGTCGCACGGGCTGTGCATGTTCGATGCCGACGAACGCGTGATCATCTGCAACGGCAACTACCTCAACATCTTCTGCCTCGACGCCAAGCTGGTACGACCAGGCATCCGCTTCATCGACATTCTGCGCCACAGCGTCGACATCGGCATCGCCTCGCAAAGCGCCGACGAGCTCTATGCCATCCGCAAACCCTACATCGACCAGGCGAAACCCTCGACCTACGAAGAGACGCTGTCGGACGGTCGCATCATAAACATCTCGCACCGCCCGCTGGCCGTGGGCGGTTGGGTCTCGATCTACGAGGACATCACCGAACAGCGGCGCGCCGAGCAGGACCTCAAGGAGCAGCATCGCCGTTTCGACGCGGCACTCGCCAACATGTCGCAAGGCCTGCTGATGTACGACGCCGACGGCAGGATGATCGTGCGCAACCGGCGTTTTCTGGAGCTCTACAACGTCACCGCGGGGGACTTTCCGCTCGGGACGACGCATCGCGACGCGCTCGAAAAACTGCTGGAACTCGGCATCTACCAGAAGATCGACGTCGACAGCGAAGTCGCCAAGACCGAGGCCTGCCTGGCGGCGGCAAAAATGCACTCGGCCTATCGTTATCTAACCGACGGCAGGACGGTCCTGGTCACGCGCCAGCCGATGAGCGGCGGCGGCTGGGTGGTGACCTTCGACGACGTCACCGAACGTCGACGCACCGAAGAGCGCATGATCCATCTTGCGCATCACGACACGCTGACCGGACTGCCCAACCGCTCGATGTTTCGCGAGCGGCTCGACCAGGCGCTGGAGGATGCGGCGGCACCGCCGTTGGCGATCTTCTCGCTCGATCTCGACCGCTTCAAGGCGATCAACGACACCTGGGGACATCCCGCCGGCGACTGGCTCTTGAAAAGCGTCGCCGAAAGGCTGCAGCGTTGCCTGCGCAATGAGACTGACGTCGTCGCCCGCTTCGGCGGCGACGAGTTCGTCGTCATGCAGTTCAACTCAAGGGGCGTCGCCGATGCTGAAAAACTGGCGAAGCGCATCGCCGAGGCCATCGCAAAACCGTTTCGCGACAGGAGCCGGGATATGCACATCGGCATCAGCCTGGGTATCGCTGTTTTCCCTGAAGATGGCAGGGACGCCGACACGCTGCTGAAAAACGCCGATACGGCGCTCTATCGGGCCAAGAGCGAAGGGAGAAACCTCTATCGCTTCTTCGAGCCCGCGATGGACGCCATAGTGCAGGCCCGGCGGGCTCTCGAGGTCGACCTCGAGGCCGCACAGCCGCGTCAGGAGTTCGATCTCGATTTCCAGCCCATCATGAACATCGCCTCCGGCGAGATCATCGGCGCGGAGGCCTTGATGCGCTGGCATTCCCCGGCGCGCGGCACCGTCGCGCCGGACGCGTTCATTCCCGTCGCCGAAGAGACCGGCCTGATCGTGCCGCTCGGCGAATGGGCGCTGAGGAAGGCCTGCGCGGCGGCGGCCAGCTGGCCGCCCGGCTTGCGCATCGCGGTCAATGTCTCGGCCGTGCAGCTCAAAAGCGGCGGGTTTGCCCGCAGTGTCATCTCGGCGTTGGCCTTTTCAGGCGTGCCGGCCGGACAGCTGGAGCTGGAAATCACAGAAACCGTGTTGATGGACGAGAGCAAAACCGTGCTGAAGACGCTGCGCCAATTGCGCGATCTCGGCATCCGCATCGCGCTGGATGATTTCGGCACCGGCTATTCCTCGCTCGGTTATCTCAGGCGTTTCCCGGTCGACAAGATCAAGATCGACCGCTCCTTCATCCGCGACATGAGCAATCGCGACACGGCGGCGATCGTCCGCACCATTATCGGGCTCGGCAACGAGCTTGGCATTGTCGTCACCGCCGAGGGCGTCGAGACCGAGGCGCAACTCGACATGCTGCGCGACAATGGCTGTGAAGAGGCGCAAGGCTATCTGATCGGTATCCCCTCGAAGGCGGCGGACATCCAGCGTCTGTTGAAGGCGCGTGCGCTACGCAGCCAGACCGGCTGATAGCGTAGGCGCAAGGTCAGATCAGCGTTTCCACGTATTTCTCGTGGAAGCTGACATAGCCCGGCTCGACCACCTTCAGATGCCGCTCGATCAGCGCGTGAAACTGCGGCAATTGGTGAAACGGCACGCCCGGATAGGCATGATGCTCGGCATGGAACGGCATGTTCCAGGCCAGCTTGCGCACCACCCAGTTGGTCAGCGTGGTTCGCGTATTCTCCAGCATGTTGGCCACGAACGGACAGCGGCCGTGCTCGGCGAGCAGATAGAGGCGCAGAAAGGGCTGCCCCAGCAGAGCCGGAATGATCCAGACATAGAGAAGCACGGAGAGACGGAAATAGACGGCGAACAGAAGAACGACGGCGTAAAAGGCAATCGTGGCGCGCGCTTCGGCCCGCACCTTGGGTCGGCCTTTCGGCGGCACATAGCTTTCCTGGCTGCCGCCAACCGCATTGGCGTAGAGCGTCTTGAGATGGCCCCACCACAGCGGGATGCCGGAAACATGCACGAGGTACTGCCGCAGCGTTTCCGGCTTGGGAAAGGCGAGCTCCGGATCGTTTTCAGGGTCCTGCGTGAAGCGGTGATGGGCGAAATGGAAATAACGGAACCAGTCGGCCGGCAGCGCCAGCGCCAGGCTGCACACCCGCGCCACGGCATCGTTCAGCCACTGCGTGTCGAAGGCCGTGCGATGAACCGTCTCGTGCAGCAGCGTGAACAGGAAGACGATCAGGATGCCTTGCGGCAGCATCAGCAGCGGCCAGAATGGCACTTTCGCGGCGATCAGCGATCCAATGATCACTATCGCTCCCCAATGGGCGCCGAGCTGAACGAGACCCACAGCATTGGACTTGGCGGTCAGGCGACTACGCTCCTCCGGGGTAAGTGACGCGATGATGTCGCGATGGTCCATCGATTTCGATCCAGGCTGGCGATTTGATAAGACCCACTCTAGTTGGTGAAAAAGCTTTCCAAAAACGACGATTCCTGCGATTTGGATAAGTTCATCTTATCTATATGGCGATCATGGTCACATCTCCATCGCTCAAAGGACTTCAGGCCTTCGAGGCCGCGGCGCGTACGGGCAGTTTTGCTGCGGCGGCGGAAGAGCTTTCGGTCTCGGCGGCCGCCGTCAGCCAGCTTATCCGCACCGTCGAGGAACAGATGGGGCGCAAGCTGTTTCATCGGGTCAACCGCAAGGTTGTGCTCACCGAGGCCGGCGTGGAGATGCTGCCTCGGTTGACCATGGCCTTCCACGAAATCGGCAGTGTCTCGCGCGAATTGGGCGGCGATGCCTTCCGCCCGCGCCTGGTGGTGTCGGTGCCGCCTTCCATGGCGATGGGCTGGCTTTCGCAGCGTCTGTCGGGCTTCGTCGCAAGCCACGGCGCCGCCGACATCTCGCTACGCGGCGACGACGACCCGGTGCCGTTCGACCGCGAACTGATCGACATCAGGCTCTCCTACGGTCCGCATTATCGCGAGCACCCGACCGAGGACATCACCCGGGACGCCGTCTATCCGGTCTGCGCACCGAGGCTTGCCAGCGCGATCAAGGCGGACGCCGGTCCGCTCGCCGGGCTGTCGCTGATCCACACCGACTGGGGACCAACCGGCGCCTCGTTTCCGTCCTGGCGCAACTGGTTCGAGGCTGAAGGTGTCCAACCTGGCCGGGCGGCGCAGCGGGGCCTGTCGGCCAACTCGTCGCGCGCCGCCCTCGACCTCGCCATTTCGGGGCTGGGTGTGGCACTGGCGCAAGGGGTCTATTGTGCCGAGGCGGTGGAGGACGGCAGGCTGGTTCGGCCCGCCGCCAGGGCGATCGCACTGCGCCAGCCCTATTGCCTGACCATTCCCGAGCGCAGCGCCAGGCGCGATGTCGTGGCGGCATTCCGCGATTGGCTGATCGAGGAATGCCGTCGCGCCGTGGGCTCGCCGGCGCTGCGTTGACCCGTCGGGCTCGCGTGGTCACAGGTGCCCGCTCAAGGCCGCCACCATTTCCTTGCTCGTCGCCACCGGAATGATCTCGAACTCGACCAGATCGGCCCATTCGATCACCCAGCGTTGCAGCAGCGTGACGTCGTCCGTCTCCACCAGCAGGAAGCAGCGGCTCATGTCCGCGGCGATCCAGCTGTGGTGAACGACAAGCTCCTCCGGCTTCAGGCGGCCCCGATCGCGGAAACGGCGGTAGATATCCTTGCGGTCGCAGCCGGTGAAATCCTCGATCACAATGAACTGCATGTTTTCCCCTTGGTGGACTTGTTACCGCCCCGGCCGGTCGAGCCGCTCCAGGAACCACTGCGTCAGCCGCACCCAGACCTCGTCCTTTTCGCCGGAATCCTCCCAGCCATGGTCGAGATTGGGGTTGTCGTTGACCTCGATGACGAAGACGCCGTCCTTGGTCTCCTTGAGGTCGACGCCATAGAGGCCGTCGCCGATGCAGCGCGCCGCCTTGACCGCCGTCTCGACGACATGGGCCGGCGTCTCCTTCAGCGTGAAGGTCTTGATGCCACCTTGGTCGGGCTTGCCATTGGCCTTGTGGTTGACGATCTGCCAGTGCTTCTTGGCCATCAGATAGTGCACGGCAAACAGCGGCTGGCCGCCGAGCACGCCGACGCGCCAGTCATATTCGGTCGGAATGAATTTCTGCGCGATGAGGAGGTCGGAATCCTCCAGCCACTCGGTCGCAAGCCGTGTCAGTTCCTCAAGATTCTCGCATTTCTTGACGCCGCGCGAGAAGGACGAATCCGGGATCTTCAGCACGAGCGGGAAGCCCAGCGTCTGCGCGGCCAGTTCGAAGTCGGAAGTGCCGGCGATCATCACGGTCGGCGGCACCGGCACCTTGTTGTAGGCCATCAGCTCGTTGAGATAGACCTTGTTGGTGCAACGGATCATCGACAGCGGATCGTCGATGACGGGCATGCCTTCCTGCTGGGCGCGGCGGGCGAAACGATAGGTGTGGTTGGAGATCGAAGTGGTCTCGCGGATGAACAGCGCATCGTAGTTCGCGAGCTTGGCAAGATCCTTCCTGGTGATAGGCTCGATTTCGACGCCCATCTTTTCGGCGATCTTGGCCCAGTAGCGCAGCGACGAGATTTCCGACGGCGGCAGTTCCTCGTGCGGATCGACCAGCGTGGCGAAGGTGTAGCGCGCCGGCGTGCGCCCCTTGGTGTCGCGCCATTCACGGTTGGTGTAGGTCTCCAGGCACTGGATGAAGCTTTTTTCCTCGTCCTCGGTCATACGCGCCAACGGATGGAAGCCGATCTTGCGGATCGAAGCCCATTCAGCGCTGTCCTTGATGTGAACCTCGAGCGCCGGCGCCCGGAACCAGTCGAACAACAGCTTGGCGAAGCGGTCCCAGACTTTCGACGGGCCGATGCCGAAAAAGATGCACACCTTGGCTGGAAAGGCGCCGCCGAGATCCTTGCGGCATTTGTTGAGCGCCAGTTCCAGTTCCGGCAGCGCATGTTCGTAGAGCTTGCGTTCGGACAGGTCGATCATCGTCTCAACGGTCGGAATGACCTTGTGGCCGCGCGAACTCGCCAGCAGCGAGGCATAGTAGCCGCGGCTCTGGTAGCCGTAATTGTTGGACAGGTTGATGACCTTCGGCCGCTGGCCGCGGAACAGCGACGGATGCGCGAGATAGTCGCGATTGGTGATGATCTTATGCGGTGTCGCCACCTGGTCGAGATCGCTCTGCCGGCCGGTAAGGATGACCCAGGTCATTGTGTGTCGCGCTTCCCCAGAGTGATGGCGGCACGCAGTCCGTCGCGGCCGAACTGCGCCATGTTCATGAAGATGCCGTAGGGCACGGGAATGTTGGCGGCATCAAGGATGGTTTCCTGCCTTTCGTCCTCGACCCAGGGATCGTGGATAAGAATATGATCGCCATCGTCGCCGATGGCCAGCACCCAGTGCGGCACCTTCTTGCCGAACATCAGGAAACCGCTGATCAGCACCAGCACCAGTTTTCCCTCTGATATCGCGGTTCTGATGTCATCGATGGTGAAGGAGCGGTAATTCACCGGGATGCCGTAAAGTTCCGCGCGGCGGCGAAAGTCGACCTGGGCCAGTTCCATCACGCGGCGCTTGTCCTCGCTGCGCACCGATTGCAGAAACAGCGCGCCGTAGAAGGAAACAAAGATCTCCGCCGCGAGCCCGCTTTCATAACCCGAGACAGCCAGGCCGAATGGTTCGCAGCCGCCCGGCCCCGACATCATGAAGACGGTCGTGGCCTCGCGCCAGAGGCGGATTTCCATCACCGGATCGGGCACGAAGTCGCGGTCGAAATTGGCCATGGCCATCATCAGGCAGCATGGGCCGCAGGTGAACTCGCAGGTCTGCTGGTAGAACGGCACCCTTGTGGCGACCGGAAGGTCGCCGCGCAGGGTTTTCTCATAACGAAGCGCGGTCGCGCCGTCCTCGTAATAGCCAGGCTCGCGGCCAATCTTGCGGTAGCCGGCCCGCTCGTAGATGCGGATGGCGCGGTCGTTGTCCTCGCGCACTTCGAGACGCAGCATCATGCGATCGTGCCCGAAGGCCGCCTCCTCCGCCGCAGTCAAAAGCTGGCGCCCGATGCCAAGCGCGCCGAAAAATGGACCGACGGCTATGGAATAGAGCCGCGCCACCCCACTGCCCTTGCGGAACAGCACGATCGCGTAGCCGGCGACGCGGCCGTCGAGCTCGGCGACCAGCGTCTCAGCGGTCTCGCGCTCGATGAAAAGGCGAAAGGAGCGACGGGAAATGCGATCGCTCGAAAAAACGGCTTTCTCGATGGCGGCGAGATCATCGACGTCAGACGCGCGGGCCGTACGGATCTCGGCAGGCATGCGACTTGAGAAAACCTCGATTGCGTTGCGGAAACGGCCCCGATCAAAAGCGTCGCAAACACCGGCCGAAGCGCCAGTATTCATCAAGCGCTATCGCTCCTTGATTAGGGCCGAATTGTGACAGTTTCGGCGGTGGCAAGGAAGCTCGCGGGCTTTGAGCAGGATCCCTGTTTGATAGGCCACCGGCTGCGAACAATTGCGGCCAACTCAGCTTGCGAGACCCGCCAGAAGCTGGCCATAGGCATTCTTGGCCACGACTGCCAATTGCTCGCGCGGCAGCGAGCCGACGACGGCGCAGCCATAGCCCTTGTCCAGCCAGTAGACGGCCTGCGGGCCGTCCTGCGCCGAAGCATAGGTGCCCTTGGCATTCTCCACCGATTCCGCGGTGACGAAGAGGGATATGCGCTCGCCCTTGTCGTCCTCGTAGAGCAGCATCGCGGCCTTGCTGTCGCCGGCCGGCAGCAAGCGGCCGCCAACCAGTTGGAAGCCGTTCGCGGTCAGGTCCGGCGCCACCAGCTTCAGCCCGACCCGGTTGGACAGCCAGGTCTGCAAATGATCCTTGTCGCTGGCCGGCACTTCCACGGCATGCCGCTTCTCGGCGGCGTAGATGACATGGGCGGCAATCGCCTGTTCGGCGAGCCGATCTTCCGCCGGGTCCTCCTGTCCGATGCCGTCCATGCCGGCAAAGTAGCCGCCAAATCCACCCGTGGCCAAAAGCACCGCCGCGGCAGCGGCAAGCCACCAGCGCGAGCGCGGCACCGCAGTCTTAACCGGCGCTTCGCCGAGCACCACCTTGCGCAAGCGCGCGGGAACAGGTTCATCCAGCACGCCGGCAAAGGCCGAGCGCAACGCCTCCCGGTCGGCTGTGAAGCGGGCGCTCCTGGCCTTCATCTCGGGGTTGGCGTCCAGCCAGGCATCATAGGCGGCGCGCTCGTCGGCCGGCAGTTCGCCGTCGAGCGCCATATGGATGTCACGTTCTGAAAAATCGCGGCGGATCATTTCTCGACGATCCTTATCGCGCGGCGACGCGCCGTGTCATCCAGCAAGCCGCGCAGCTCCTCACGCCCGCGCGCAATGCGCGACATCAGCGTGCCGGCGGGCACGCCCAGCATGTTGGCGGCCTCGGCATAGGAGAAGCCTTCGATGGCGACCATGACAAGAGCCGCACGGCGATCGGGGCTGATTGCCTGCAGCGCGTTGATGATCTCACGCGAGGCGATGCCGTCCAACTGCTCTGCCGGCTGGGCCACCGCCTCGCCCGCTTCCAGGGGCAGCATCGCCGCTTCGCCGCGACGGTTCACCTTGCGCATCTGGTCGATGAACAAATGATGCATGATCGTAAACAGCCACCTCCTGGGGCTTTCTCCCGTCTGCCAGTTGTCTAGCCGCACGAGTGCGCGCTCGAGGCAGTCCTGGACGAGGTCGTCGGCAGAATCCCGGTCGCGCAACAGCGAGCGTGCGTAGCGGCGCAGGCGCGGTATTTCGCCAAGGATTGCTGCCTTCTTTTCGTCCATGACCGCTGGTTCTGAAATCGCCCTTGTTGATCCCGATTCAACGCGCCTTCCCGGCGCGACGCAAGCGGCCAGCGCGAAGCGGTCCACCGCCCCGGTCACCCAAGCAATGAGATAACGCTGGCGGGTACCGGTTTATTCCCGGCTTGATTGAACGCCTGCCGTCATTGCTCGACGACCGGTATCTCCTCCCTCGCCGCCCTGGTCAAAAGCCGCTGGTAGAACAGGCCAATGCCGATCAGCACGCCGCCGAGGCCGATGAAGGACAGCGCCCTGAGTACGCCCTCCAGCTCCGACATGTCGAAGAGGAAGACCTTCAGCACGGCAATTGCGATCAACGCGGCCGAGGCAATGCGCAGCACCTGCGACTTCAGCCAGACGCCGGCGGTGAGCAGCGCCACGCCGATCACCAGCCAGAGCGCCGAATAGGTGTAGGTTTCCAACTGGCCGAGCCCGCTCCACAGGCCGATGAACTCACCCTTGAACAGCCGCCTGACCGACAGGGTGGCATAGGCAAAGGCAAGCAGCGCCGCGACCAGTGCCAGCATTGCCGAATACCATGTTGGCCGCTTGCCCCTGACATAGAGCGCCAGTCCGCCGGCGGCGACGGCCGGCAGGAGATAGGCAAGGAACAACAGGTTGAAGACCGGGATCCGGCCGGTCGATTCGTCCGTAAACAGCGGATTGAGCACCACGAAGTGCCGGATGACGATCAGGGTGACCGAAACCACGCCCGCTGCCATCGAACCATAGCGCAGCACCGAACTTGGCGAGCGCATGTCGATGGCGACCAGGATGGCGCCGGCGCCGATGGCAATCAGCGTGTAGATCGCCTGTTCGGCGAGCGTCATCGGACCCGTGTCGATGACACCGCCATGCATGGCGTGACGCACCAGCATGGCGACGGCAAGCAGCGCAAACAGCGCCGCCGCGGCTTCCATGACGAGGCGCGGCCGGCCATTGGTGGTGCGGGCGAGTTGCCAGGCGGCGAAGCCAAAGGCGAGCGCCGGGACGCCATAGCCCGGCAGCAGCCAGTTGAACACCGGTGTCGTCGACAGGAACTCGGCGCCGACGATGGTCGGATCGAAGGCGACGCGGCCAAGCACGGCGATCACCGCGCCAACCGAAATCCAGCCTAGCACCGGGTAGGAGCGCCAACGTGTGGCCAGCGCCGGCACTATGACTGCTGCACCAAGCAGAATGGTGGTCCAGCCGGAATTGAAAGCCATGTGCAGCATCAAGAGGCCGGCGATCGCCGCGCCTCCGAGGGCAAACGACACCGCTATGCCGCCCTTGAGCGGCGGCTCTTCGGCGCGCGCGATCCACTCGCCACCGGCGGCGAAAACCACGACCAGCAGTGCTGCGACGGCGGCGTAGACAAAGTCGCGGTCGAGATTGCCGAAGGTGAACCAGAGCGCCAGCAGGATGACCAACGGCACGATGACACCCGATGCCGCCCATGAGGCGGATCGAAGCGAGGAAGATGCCGCGAATTTGCGGGCGGCCCAAAGGCCCGCGCCGATGAAGACCAGGCCGAGCGCAATGCCGATGCGCAAGGTCAGGGCATTGGACGTCGCCACGGGCAAACCATCGACACCGAGTGCGCCGGCCGAAAAGTCGGACACGATCGAGGTTGGCGGGATGATGCCGAGATAGATCATGACCGTCGCCAGTCCGGCGGCGTAAAGCAGCGGTAGCGCCAGCGGGCGATAAAGCGCGACGGCCACCATCGCCGCGAGGATCGCGGCGCCCGGCAAGGCATAGCCGGCCGCGGCGAAGGCTGGGTCGACCGACAGGCCCAGCGCCGAGAAGGCAACGAACAGGGCAGGCACGATGGACGGCCAGTCGAAGGCCCTGGCGGCGACGATTTCATCACGGCGACCGAGCCAGACAAAAGCGAGGACGGCCAGGGTGACGGCGTCGATGAACAGGATGGAGGAGAGGTTCGCAGCCGGCGCGTCGGTCATATAGAGAATGGTCCAGATGCCGGTGCCGAAAAAGGCCGCCGCCACCAGCGCTTTCCAGTCGCGCATGCGGGCGATGACGCTGGTGGCGGCGAGCACGATGGCGAGGTAGCCGAACAACGCCCAGGGGTTGGGCGCCTGGGAGGCGATCAGCATCGGCGTCACCATGGCGCCGACAAGACCGATGCCGGCCAGGGCCAGGCCATGGACCAGGGCAGCCGCGATCGTCGCCACACCGATGGCCCCAAGCAGCGTGAAGGCAAGCGCCGGGCCAATGAAGCCGTAAATGCCATGGGCGGCATAGACAGTGCCGAACAGGATGAAGGCACCGGCCGCCGTCAGGATCGCCGGAACATAGGCGCCGGCAACGCCTTGCACCGGCACCTTGAAGCCGGTGCGGCGTATGAACTCGCCGCCGGCAACCAGCACCAGCCCAAGCACCGCCGCCATGGTGAGCCGCACGCCGGGGCCGAAAATGCCAGCCTCGATTGTGTAGCGGATCAGGAACAGGCCACCCAGTGCCAGCGCGATGCCGCCGACCCAGACCGCCCAGCGCGTGCCGAGTGCCGTCTCGATATCCGGCTTGCCGGGGGCCTTGGAGGCTGCAACCGGCTCGACAGGTTCTGCTGCCTTCGGAGCCTCGCTCGTGGACCAGGGGCCGGACACAGCCTCGCCAGCCGGAGCTTCCGTTTCTGTAGCCGGCGCCTGTACGACCGGTCCACTCACCGCCGGCGAGGCAATATCGGCCGTGGCCGCGAGCACCGGCGCCGCTTCGGCCTTGCCATCGGCCGCCATCTGTTCTGCCGGCTTGGCCACCGGCGGCACGGCGCCTGAAAGGACGAGACTGCGCAGCGCGCCAAGTTCGCGTTCGATCAGACCGATGCGGCTCTGCTGACGCGAAATAATGACGAACAAGGCGATGATGGCGACAAGCCCGATCAGGCTTTCAAACATGGCGGTTCCCCCAAACCAGGCCAGTTTTCACTGACGTTTCATCTCACTGACATCCAAATACGGTGGCTAAACGGCTGAAAAACTCAACGCGCCGCCAGATTGGCGGCTGGAACATGTCTCGGTACCGAAAGCCAAGAGCTTGCCGCCGAGCGACGAATCCGACCCCGATAAAGTTCGACCTCCATCATGCCGCATTGTCTCCGGCAATGGCCTTGCGCGTCGCATGATGCTTGCGCAAGGCGGCGAGAAAGCCGGCGCGGGCATCGGGCTGTTCGATACCGCGCGGCTCATAGACGTGGCGCGTGAAGAAAAACCCGGTGAGCCGGAAGGCGTCCTCGATCGCGGCTGGATCTCCGCGCAGGCCGGAGCCGCGTTGCAGAAAGGCGGGCAGCGCCAGCATCTTGTCGCGCCATGGCGCGCCAGCTTCGCGCGACACCGCGCGGCCCGACTTCGGCGAGACATAGGCCAGATCCTGCCTTGTGCCGGTGGCGGCGCATTGGCTGAGGTCGAGGCCGAAGCCAAGTTCGTCAAGGATCAGAAGTTCGAAGCGCGCCACCAGTTCGCCGGCAGCATCGGGATCGTCGAGATGGACGATCATCACGGAAAGCGCCTCGTAAAGGCCGCCATGGGCGTCACGCTCGGGCAAGAGACGCAGATGCGCGGCCATGGTCTGCAGGCCGTAGACGGCAACGGCGCTGTCCATCAGCCTGGCAGCGTTCATCTCGATCGCCTCGGCCTGGAACGTGCCGAGATGCTCGTCAAGGCGCGCCCGCCATAAGAGATCGACGCGATTGCCGGGCTGGAGAACAGGTTGCTGCTTGCGCGAGCGACCGCCGCGCACGAGGCCGAGATGGCGGCCATGCACACGGGTCATCACCTCGAGTATGGCGCTGGTTTCGCCATGCTTGCGAGTGCCGAGAATGATTCCCTCGTCGCGCCATTCCATGCCCAGAGCTTTTCACCGATCGGGTGGCGAAATCAAGGTATGGGCTTGGCGCCTGGGCCGGCTCTCGCACCCACGCATAAAAAACCGCCCGCAGCGATACGCTGCGGGCGGCCTGGTAAGGTCAGTCGATCGGTTAGAACGAGCGCTGGAAGCGAACGATGCCGCCGACGCTGTCCTTCTTGTTGGCCTTGCTCCAGTTGCCGTAGAGGGACGGGTTGCCATAGTTGCCGTAGTGATCCCAGTCGACTTCGGTCGTGATCGTGAAGCCGGGGACGATGGTGTAAGCGACGTTCGCCGCAAGAGCGTAGTTCTTGTCGTCGTCAGCCGAAGCCTGGACGTTGAACGCGGTCTTGTCGTTGAACTTGTAGGTGCCGCCACCCCAGACGGCCCAGTTGCCGCCCCACGGCTTGTACTGGCCACGGCCCTTGGAGAAGTCGCGGAGATTATCGTCAGTGCCATAGCCGCCCATGACGAAAAGGGTCAGTTCCTTGGTGACGTTGACATCCAAGCGAACCTTGCCGGCCACTTCCTCGTAGTTGCTGTCATAGGCGACGACACCGGTGATCGCACCCCAGTCACCCTTGTACTTCAAGCCACCGACGACATGCGGAACGTAGCTGTCGATCGTGTCGCTGATGCCTGAAGCATCGGTGCCTTCTTCGAGCGAGACGACGCCCGAGAAGCCGCTGCCGGCGTCAAAATAGTAGCTGATAAGGTTGGTGTCCTTGATACCATACGGGATGATGGTGTCCTGGATGACATTGCCGGCGTAGCCGATGAACGAGTCATACGTCGTCTCGTCCTTACCGACGCGCAGGCCGCCGAGCTGGATCCAGGCGAAGTTCAGCGTTACCGCCTTGTTAACAGCCTGCCAGTCGGTGGCGCCGCCAGTATAGTCACCAGACTTGTTGCCGAACTGGAAGCGGGTCTCGGTGAAGGTCTTCAACGTACCGAGCTCGGTTTCCTGACCGGTGTAGGTCCTCAGCGCGAAGCGCATGTTCTTGTAGTAGGTGTCGTGCCTACCGTCGCCCATGTGATCGGCAACGTTGTTGACACCATCCAGCGTGCCCGAATCGCCGACGCCGATGTCATAGCGGAGATAGCCGCCGATGCGCAGGCAGGTCTCGGTGCCGGGGATGTAGAAGTAGCCGGCGCCGTAGACGTCGCAGATCTTGACGTATTCGGCGGGTTCCGGTTCGGCGACGACGACCGCGTCGGCGGCGCGAGCGCCGGAGACCGCGATCAGGGCCGCGGCTGAGCCGAGAAGGAGGCTCTTGATGTTCATTTTCTGACCTCTCCAGTCATAGTTTAAATGGCTTCGGATTTGTGGCTGGCGGATATGTTTTCCCGCCTCACCTCCACAACGAAAAAGGCGCGCACCGCGTCCCCTTTTCGCGGCGAACATACCCATCAATCTTCCGCCTTCAATGACGGTTTTGAAAATAACGGCGATTCACGGAACAGTTTTATGCCGTGTTGCACAAATAACACTAGCTGCGGCACAATCGGAACAACGTCATAAAATAAATATATATGCCGAAAATTTCTCGGCTAACTATATTCTCGAGGCAATGTATTTTGGCGCGTCCGCTGCAATCGCCAATATAACATCGACTTTTCGAAGATATCCTTATTGCTTTTCGCAGAAATGACCATGGCAATTCATCATCGTTTGAGGGCACGCCAGTGCTGCGACGATGCCGGCGCAGCCGATCGGCTTTGCCGAGGCAAACCAGCATCGCCTGGAATGCTGCCCCATTGATAATCGCGTGACGGAGCAGACTGGACACGGCGCAAACAGGCTCGGCCCGCCATAAAATCGGAAATCTTTCAGAAAGCGCTCGGGATTCTTGGCTGCAAAAGCGCCAAAAATCCTGGGTCGGCCGATGTGGCCAACACGGCCTGCTGAACAATTCGGCTGGCTTGTTTCCAGAGGCATGTCGACCGATCGGGCAGTCCGGCGACCTCTCATAGATCCCTGCCCGCTGAGAGGACCTGCGATGACTTCCTTGTTGAGCCTGGTGCGAAGGCACCAGCTGACTGCCTTCTTTTCATTGACGATTGGCCTCACCTGGCTGGCCTTCATTCCGTTCTACATGTCGAATGGCGACAGCATTCCCTGGTTCACGTTCGGTCCGATGGTCTCAGGCTTTGTCGTCGCGGCTGTCTCCGGCGGCTGGAGTTCGGTCAAGGCCATCCTCAGCGCGATGGTGAGGTGGCGGGTTCGTCCGATATGGTATCTGGTGGCGTTCGGCCTGCCGTTCGGAACGCAGTTGGCCTCGATCCTGATCAATCCGATGCTTGGCGCAGCGGCGCCGGCCTGGAGCAACGTCCCGGCGCTGTCCGAGATGCTGCCGATCATTGCGCTCTACGCTCTCTTCAGCGGCCCGCTCGGCGAAGAGCCGGGGTGGCGCGGTTTTGCAACGCCACGTCTGCTTGCCAGTCAGCCGGCACTCGCCGGCAGCCTGATCCTCGGTGTGATCTGGGCTATCTGGCACTTCCCGCTCGGGCTTGTCGGCGACCTCAGCCTTTACGGCACGATCAACGTCGTCCTGGCGGGCGTGGTGTTCACCTGGCTCTATCAGAACACCGGCAGCGTGCTTCTTGCCATCATCATGCACGTCACGCACCAGAACAGCGTCCGTTTCCTAGGCAAGGTGTTCATCGGCGGTGACTATGTGCAGCAGCAGTGGATCGCCGTGGCGATCTGGGCAATCATCGCGGTGGCCATCGTTGCTTACTACGGCACCGAAAGCTTCGTCCGGCGGCCAAGGACGCAACTCGCCGTGGCTGGCGCGGTCTAGGCTCGTATTGAGCGCGGTGTCCGAAGCCGGGCGCCGCGCCTCTTCGTCCGCCGATGGACACGTATGGGTCTTGACCCAGCCCGTCAGCCATAGCCCAATGCCGGCATGGCTTCCACGGAGCAGGCCTTTTGATGGCGGTCTTGGCCACCGACCAGATTTTTCAGTTCGGCGGTTTCACGCTCGATCTGGGCAAGGGCACGCTCAGCCGGGCCGACCAGCCGGCCTTTCTGCGGCCGAAGGCCTATGCGTTGCTGACGCACCTCGCCCGCAACATCGGCCGCGTGGTGCCGAAATCAGAACTGATGGACACGGTCTGGCCAGGCGTTTTCGTCACCGAGGATTCGCTGACGCAATCGGTGCGCGAAATCCGTAAGGTACTCGGCGAAGAGTTGGTGCGAACGGTGTCGAAGCGTGGCTACATGCTGGTGGCCGAGACTGAAGCGGTGCGCGAACCTGGCGCACAGCCGATCGTGGCGGTGCTTAGATTCCGCAATGACAGCGCCGATCCGGCCGACGACGCAATCGTCGACGGATTTGCAGAAGACATTATCAACAGCCTCGCCCGCTTCGGCACGGTGACGGTGCTGGCGCGCAACTCAAGCTTTTCGTTTGCGTCCCATTCGCCCGCCGAATGGCCGGCCATCCGCTCGCGCATCGGCGCCGACTATCTTGTCGAGGGCTCGGTGCGGCGGCAGGCGGACCGCATCGTCGCCGCGGTCAATCTTGTCGATGCAGCCAGCGCCACCCAGATCTGGGGCGATCGCTATCAGGCCGAGGCTGCCGGGCTGTTCGCCATCCAGCAGGATATTGTCGAGGAAATCGTCGGCCGGCTGGTGGTGCGGGTCACCAATGCCGGGCTGCAGCGCGCCGCACGACGACCGGTAACCAGCCTGGCCGCCTATGAGCTGGTGCTGCGCGGCGTCGCCTTGCTGCGCGACCCGGCGCAGAGCGACCTGCAAGGAGCGGCAGAGCTGTTCGAGGCCGCGATAGCCAAAGATCCGGGCTATGGCCTCGCCCATACCTATCTGGCGCTGTCGTATGTGCTGAACAGCGAATTCGGACCCACCAGCGATGCCCTGCTGGCGAAGGCCCGCGACCTTGCCGACAAGGGTATTGCGTTGTCCCCCGATCAGGCAACCGCACACCGCATTCAGTCACTGGTGCGGCTCAGCCTGCGCGACCACGAGGCGGCCGAGCATCATTTGCGGATCGCGCTTCAGCTCAATCCAGGCGACGCCGAATGCATCGGGCAGATGGGGCATCTGCTAACCATGCGCGGGCGGGCGCTCGAGGCGCTTGCCTGGCTGGCGCGCGCGATCAGGATCGATCCGCTCAATCCGCACTGGTACCAGTACGATCGATCGCTGGCGCTCTACATGCTGGGTGAGTACAGGCCGGCCGCCGAGGCGCTGGAACTGGCGACGCGGCCGACGCCATGGATCCGAACGCGACTTGCCGCATGCTATGCGCAGCTCGGCAACATGGAAGCGGCAAGGCGCCAGGCCGCGCTGGTCAACGCCGATGGCTCCGATTTCTCGTCGGTCGAGTATGCGAGGTCTGTCGTTCCGTTCGAAAACAGGGCTGACGCGGAGCATCTCGCCAATGGAGTGTTGCTGGCGCTTGGACAGCCGCGGTAGTCCGATGTTCCTTTCCACTTGCGGGGAACAGGCCCCCGGCGGACCAAAGCCGTGTCAATGGTAAGCTTGCTATCCAAAGGCCGCTAGAGCGTTTCACCGTTTCATGGAAACGGCGAACCACTCTAACTCTTTGTTTTGACGCAATTCCGGACGGAAAACCGCTCACACTTTTCCTGGAATTGCTCTAGTGCGGGAATTCGAGCCCCATCTCGCGGTAACGCTCGGGATCATCGCCCCAGTTCTCGCGCACCTTGACGAACAGGAAGAGGTGCACCTTCTGCTCGAGGATACCTGCGATCTCCATGCGTGCCGCCTGGCCGATGGCGCGGATGGTTTCGCCCTTGTGGCCGAGCACGATCTTCTTCTGGCTGTCGCGCTCGACATAGATGGTTTGGTCGATCCGCACCGAGCCGTCCGGCTTCTCTTCCCATTTCTCGGTTTCGATATGCGAGGAGTAGGGCAGTTCCTGATGCAGCCGCAGATAGAGTTTTTCGCGGGTGATCTCGGCCGCGAGCTGGCGCATCGGCAGGTCGGAAATCTGGTCTTCCGGATAGTACCAGGGGCCGGCCGGCAGAGCCTGCGCCAGATAGTCGAGCAGGTCCTTGCAGCCGGAGCCGGTCAGTGCGGAGACCATGAAGGTGCGCTTGAACGGCACTTTCTCGTTCGCCGCCGCGGACAGGGCCAGAAGCGTCTCGTGCTTCACCCGATCGACCTTGTTGAGGATCAGCGCCATCGGCTGGCGCACATCCTTCAGCCGTTCGAGGATGGCGTCGGCATCACCGCGGATGCCGCGTTCGGCATCGATCAGTAAAAGCACGATATCGGCATCCTTGGCGCCGCCCCAGGCGGTGGTCACCATCGCCGTATCGAGACGCCGCTTGGGCTTGAAGATACCGGGCGTGTCGACGAAGACGATCTGCGCATTGTCATGCGTGGCGATACCGCGCACGATGGCACGCGTCGTCTGCACCTTGTGGGTGACGATCGACACCTTGGCGCCGACCAACTGGTTGACCAGCGTCGACTTGCCGGCATTCGGCGCGCCGATCAGCGCGACGAAGCCGGAATGCGTGGCGGGGGTTTCAGCAGTTTCAATATCGGTCATGCCGCGTTCCATACACCTTCGCGCAACAGAAGGGCAGCCGCGGCTGCCTGCTCCGCTTCACGTTTGGAACGACCGCTGCCGGTCGCCGGCTGAAATGCACCGACCCTGACACTGACGGTGAACAACGGATCGTGGTCCGGCCCCTCGCGGCTGTCGATCTGATAGGCCGGAACGGCACTTGCCGCCTGATGCGCCCATTCCTGCAATTCGGTCTTGGCGTCGCGGCGCGCGGCACCGGAAGCCTGCGAACGCGGGCGCCAGTATTTGTGAATGAAGGCGCGTGCCGCCTCGAGGCCACCGTCGAGATAGAGCACGGCGATCAGCGATTCCAAGGCATCGGCGCGCAGATTGACGCGCTTGCGCCCCTCGAGCCCGCGCACATCCGATCCGGCGCGGATCAGGTCCGGCAGCCCGATATGTTCGGCTATCTCGGAAAGCGCCTCGGCGTTGACCAGCGCATTGAGCCGCAGCGACAATTCGCCTTCCGCCGCATCGGGAAACGCCGCCAGCAACATATCGGCAACGACGAGGCCCAGAACCCGGTCGCCGAGAAACTCGAAACGCTCGTAATCGGTGCCGGCATTGACGCCGCGGGCGCTGGCATGGGTCAGCGCGCGCTGCAGGCGCTGGCGGTCGGCAAAGGCGTGGCCCGTGCGTTCCACCAGCGCTTCGGCGAGCGCATCGGCGGTCAACCGTCTTGTTGCCGCCATGACCCTAGTTGACGAAATGGAACAGGCGCGAAACGCGCATCAGCGACGGCCATTTCCAGATTTCGAGAGGGCTCGCCTTGCCGGCGATCGAGAAGAAGACAAGGTTGGCGCGACCAACCAGGTTCTCAGCCGGAACGTAGCCGACGGTGAACCGGCTGTCGGCGGAATTGTCCCTGTTGTCTCCCATCATGAAATAGTGGCCGGGCGGCACGTCGAATTCGCGCGTGTTGTCGCCGATCGAATTCGGATTGAGGTCGAGCGTGTCGTAGCTGACGCCGTTGGGCAGGGTTTCCCGGTAGACGTCGATCGGCTGAGGCATTTCGGTGATATCGGGATTGTCGATCTGGCCGGTCTTTACGCGCGGCACGCCGACACCGTTGATGAACAACTGGCCATTCTTCATCTGGATCTTGTCGCCGGGCAGGCCGACCACGCGCTTGATGTAGTCGACGGACGGATCCGGCGGGAACTTGAACACCACAACGTCGCCGCGCTTGGGCTCGGAGCCCCAGATGCGGCCCGAGAAGAGGTCAGGCCCGAACGGCAGCGAATAGCGCGAATAGCCGTAGGACCATTTGGTGACGAACAGATAGTCGCCCTCCAGAAGCGTCGGCCGCATCGATCCCGACGGGATCGAAAAGGGCTGGAACAACAGCGTGCGGATGACCAGCGCGAGCAAAAGCGCCTGGACGATGACGCTGACGGTTTCGCCAAGCCCGCCGGATTTCTTCTGGGATTTTTCAGCCACGCTCATGTCGTCCTCGATTGTGCGTTGGATGGTATAGAGTCTCGGCGCGCGCTGGGCAACGTCAATGCCGGTCGTCAGATGCAATCAATGTGGCGCTTGTTCGACGGGCAACGCCTCGATGATCACAAAGGCTTGAGCGAGCGGGAAATCATCGGTGATGGTGAGGTGGATCGCCGCCCTGTGCCCTGGGGGCAGGATTTTTTCGAGCCGGGCCAGCGCGCCGCCGGTCAGCGCCATGGTCGGCGCGCCGCTGGGCAGGTTGACGACACCCATGTCGCGCCAGAACACGCCGTGCGCCATGCCCGTACCCAGTGCCTTGGCGCAGGCCTCCTTAGCGGCGAAGCGCTTGGCGTAGGAGGCAGCGCGGGCTCGTCGGTTTTCCGAACGCGCCTGTTCGACCTCGGTGTAGATCCTCTGGACGAAGCGCTGGCCGTGATGTTCCAGCGATTTCTCGATGCGCCTGATATCGATCAGATCACTGCCTACACCGATGATCATCGCGTAGCGGAACCAATGCTTGCTCCAGGATGAGGCGGTTGCTGGCGGCGGCTTGCGCGCTCGGCCAGCCGCTTGCGCCTCTGCTCGCGAAAGACATTCATGCCCCAGCGCGTGACGCCGTAAAACAGGAGGCCAAACACCAGCCCGAGCGGCACCGCGCCGATCAGCATGGGTTCCAGCACGGGATGCCACAGTTTCGCGAAAGAAAGCGTGTGCAGCATCTCGCCCAGATGCGCCGGCGGACCATGTGCCGGCAGGCGATCGTGCAGGATGAGCTTGCCGGTTTCCCAGGACGCGCCCCACAGAATGGGAAAAGTCAGCGGATTGCCGAAGAAAACAGCGCCCAGTGCCGCCGCCACCAGATTGCCGGCGATCACCCAACACAGAACGGCGGCAATGATGAAATGGAAGCCCACGGGAAAGAATGAAGCGAAGACACCAGCCGCCACACCGGCTGCCACCGCGTGCGGCGTGGCCTTCAGCCGCAGGATGCGCTTGGAGAAATACTGCAGCGAGCGCGAGAACGAGCGGCGCGGCCACAGATAGGTGCGCACCCGCTCCAAAAGACCATCAGGCTTGCGGCGACGAAAAAGCACTCTCTTCCTATTCCCGATACGTTACAGCTTGCGTTCCGGCTGTCTTCAGCCGGACTTCAACCGCCACATCTTGCGCTTTACGGTCACCCGAAGGCAATCGCGACTTTGATATAGCGATCCGCAAACCCGACAACAACCGAAGGCTACCTGTGCAGCGGCCGCGCCACCATAATCTTTGGTAAGGTTCACGTCTCCAACACCTGACAATCGCGGCGAATTTGAGAATGGCTTCGGCCTATTGTCGCAGCCGGATGTCTGAGACACTACCGCAAGTACTGGCTGACTTCGACAAGATTGCCGTCCGGATCGCGGAAATAGACAGACATCATCGGACCGCGCGCCCCGATGCGTTCGACCGGCCCCAGTTCGAGCACGACGCCATTGGCTTCGAGACGGGCGCGGATTTCGTCGAGCGGCCGTTCGGTGATCAGGCAGAAATCGCCTGACCCTGGCGTCGGCGCCTTCGCCTTCGGCTCGAAAGTGCGGCTGATCTCGTGGACATTGATCTTCTGGCCGCCAAAAGCCAGCGCTGTCGGCCGGCCCGGCGTGTCGATGCGCTCGAAACCCAGCACGCGCTGGTAAAAGGCGCAGGTCGCTTCGAGCGACGCCACCGTCAGCACGAAATGGTCGATCCCGACGATCATTTCGAATTGCCTTCACGCATGTCGTCACTCCCAAAACCGCCGCAGACTTTTTGGGCGACATGCATGGTCAGATATTGCGACTGCCAGGCTTGACCGCCGGTATCGCGGCAAGCTCCGGCGGCAGCCGGTCCGGCGGATAGGCCGGAACCTCGTATTCGGCGAGCGCGATCAGCGGCACGCCGACATGGGTCTTGCCGGCGGAACGGTCGATGATGCAGGCGGCCGCCACCACCTCGGCGCCAAGCTCGCGCAGGCACTCGATGGTTTCGCGGATCGACAGGCCGGTGGTGACGATATCCTCGACGATGACGACGCGCGCACCCCTGGCGATCTCGAAGCGGCGCAGGCGGAACTCGCCCCCTTCCCGCTCGACCCAGATCGCCGGCACGCCGAGATGGCGCGAGGTTTCGTAGGCCGGGATCAGGCCGCCGATCGCCGGGCCGACGACATAGTCGATCTTGCCTGGCACCGCTGCCCGGATCTTTTCGGCCAGCGCCTTGCAAAGCCGCTCGGTCTTGTCGGCATGCATGAACACCCGCGCCTTCTGCAGGAAGACCGGGCTGCGCAGGCCCGACGTCAGGATGAAATGCCCCTCCAGAACAGCACCCGCCTCGCGGAAAATGCCCAGCACTTCATCGGTCTTCATCTGCGCCTGCCCCCCAGATAGATCAGCCATGTCAGCCATTCACACGCCGTGCGTCGCTGACGCTCGAATTGTCCTTGAGCTGCGACAGCAGCCGGTTGAGGTGCTTCAGATCCCAGACTTCGAGATCGATCAGCATTTCGGTGAAGTCGGGCGCCGTGCGCACCATCGACAGCGTATGGATGTTGGCGTCATTGGACGCAACGACCTGGGCGAGATCGGCGAGCGAGCCCGGCGCATTGATGGCGGTGACCGAGACACGCGCGGGGAAGCGCTCCTTGGTGCGCTCGTCAATGTCCCAGCGCACGTCGATCCAGCGCTCGGGCTGGTCATCGAAAGCCTGCAGCGCCGGCGACTGGATCGGATAGATGGTGATGCCGGTGCCCGGCTGGACGATGCCAACGATGCGATCGCCGGGCACAGCACCCTCCGGCGCGAAGCGCACCGGCAGGTCGCCGCGTACGCCGCGGATCGGCACGGCGCCGTCACGCGGCTGGTCCTTGTCCTTGCGCGCGGCCCGGCCCGGAATCTGGAACAGCATGCCAGCGGCGTTGCGGATCTTCGACCAGCCCTCCTCGCGCTGCTTGGGCGCGGCCGGCGTGACGCGTTCGTCCTTGTAGTCTGGGAAGACCGCCTTCATGACGTCGGTGGAGGCAAGTTCGCCACGACCGACGGACGCCAGCACGTCCTCGATGTCCTTGCGCGCCAGCCGGTGCAGCACCGGCTTCAGGCTTTCCTTGGTGAAATTCTTGCCGGCGCGTTCGAAGGCGCGTTCGAGAATACGCGCGCCGAGGCCGGAATACTGCTTGCGAATGGCGTTCTTGGTGGCCCGGCGGATGGCGGCGCGCGCCTTGCCGGTGACGACGACCGATTCCCACGCCGCCGGCGGCACTTGCGCCTTGGAGCGGATGATCTCGACCTCGTCGCCATTCTTCAGTTCCGTCATCAGCGGCATGATGCGGCCGTTGACCTTGGCACCGACGCAGGTGTCGCCGACATCGGTGTGCACCGCATAGGCGAAATCGATGGGCGTGGCGCCGCGCGGCAAGGCAATCAGCATGCCCTTTGGCGTGAAGCAGAACACCTGGTCCTGGAACAGTTCCAGCTTGGTGTTCTCGAGGAAATCCTCGGGATTGTCGCCTTCGGCAAGCTGCTCGATGGTGCGCCGCAGCCAGGCATAGGCATTGGTCTCCTTCGAGATCGCATGGCCGGCACCGTTCGTCTTGCCGCCGGTGTCCTTATAGATCGAGTGCGCCGCGACGCCGTATTCGGCGATCTTGTTCATCTCGCGGGTGCGGATCTGCAGCTCGACGCGCTGACGCGACGGCCCGACAATGGTGGTGTGGATCGAGCGATAGTCGTTCTGCTTCGGCGTCGAGATGTAGTCCTTGAAGCGGCCGGGCACCATCGACCATGTGGTGTGGATGGCGCCAAGCGCGCGGTAGCAGTCCTCGACCGTATCGACCACGACGCGAAAGCCGAAAATGTCGGACAGCTGCTCGAAGGACAGCGCCTTGGCCTCCATCTTGCGGAACACCGACCAGGGCTTCTTCTGGCGGCTCTTCACGCCGGCGTTGATGGCATGCTTTTCAAACAGCCCCGACAGCGCCTTTTCAATGTCGGTCAGCACGCCCTTGTTGCGCTCGAATATCTCGGCAAGCCGCGCGGTGACGGCGCGATAGGCTTCCGGATTGATGTAGCGGAAGGCGATCTCCTCCAGCTCTTCGCGCATGCCTTGCATTCCCATGCGCCCGGCCAGCGGCGCATAGATGTCCATCGTCTCCTCGGCAATGCGCAGGCGCTTGGCCTCCGGCATGTGGTCGAGGGTGCGCATGTTGTGCAGGCGGTCGGCAAGCTTGACCAACAGCACGCGAACGTCTTCCGAGATCGCCAGAAGCAGCTTGCGCAGGTTCTCCGCCTGCTCGGCCTTCTTGGAGACGAGATCGAGCTTCTTCAGCTTGGTCAGGCCCTCGACCAGCTTGCCCATTTCGGGGCCGAACAGATCGTCGATCTCGGCCCGCGTCGCCGTGGTGTCTTCGATGGTGTCGTGCAACAGGGCGACGGCGATCGTTGCCTCGTCCATGTGCATTTCAGTGAGGATGGCGGCGACTTCGAGCGGATGCGAGAAATACGGATCGCCGGAAGCGCGCTTCTGGTGGCCATGCTTCTGCATGGCATAGACATAGGCCTTGTTGAGCAGCGCCTCGTTGACGTCAGGCTTGTAGCGCTGGACGCGCTCGACAAGCTCATACTGACGCATCATGGGCGGAATCTCTCAGCGATGAAATGAATCATGCGCCGCACTGCTGTACGGCGCATGTCATAGATAGCCACGAAACTGCCGGGACGGAAGTGCCGGAAACGCGTTCCGGGCAGGTCCAGAAAACTCTCTTAGTAGTCGTCGCTCTTTTCCGGCGGTACCAGACCTTCGATGCCGGCCAGCAGGTCTTCCTCGGTCATGCGATCGAAGGTGATGTTGTCCTCGGCATCGTCGGTTTCAGCGGCCGCGACAGCGCCGCCGGTCTGATCGGCGATCACCTCGCCTTCAGCCTCGGGCTCGTCGACCTCGACATGCTTCTGCAGCGAATGGATCAGATCTTCCTTGAGGTCGTCGGGCGACAGCGTCTCGTCGGCGATCTCGCGCAGGGCGATGACCGGGTTCTTGTCGTTGTCGCGAGGAACGGTGATCTGCGCGCCCTGGCTGATCTGGCGGGCACGGTGGCCGGCCAAAAGCACCAGCTCGAAGCGGTTGTCGACCTTGTCGATGCAATCTTCAACGGTTACGCGGGCCATGGACTGCCCCTTTCATGCCTGGATTTGATGGAAAACAGGGGCGGTCCATAACCCGAACGCGGCCAAAATACAAGCATCATGGCATTGGCGGGACTATTGGGTGCTCAATCCCTGCCCAAACACCGGATCTGGCAAACAGCCCGCGTCGTTCGTTCGACGCCGCGATCACAATTGCTTGCATTGCCGCATCACGCCTTGGATTGCCACCAAACTGGCGTTATCTCGAATGGACAAGGTCAGCCGGTTTATTATGAGCCTGACCGATAGTCGCTACCGCATTTCGTTTAGACGGCCGCATTTTTCGAAAAGGAATATTTTCCATGTTCGACCCACGTGAAAAAATCGCCTTGTTCATCGACGGTGCCAATCTCTACGCTACGTCGCGGGCGCTCGGCTTCGACATCGACTATCGCAAGCTGTTGTCGAGTTTCCAGAAGCGCGGCTATCTCTTGCGCGCCTATTATTACACGGCACTGGTCGAGGATCAGGAATACTCCTCGATCCGCCCGCTGATCGACTGGCTCGACTATAACGGCTTCAAGGTGGTGACCAAGCCCGCCAAGGAGTTCACCGATTCGACCGGCCGCCGCAAGATCAAGGGCAATATGGACATCGAACTGACGGTCGATGCGCTGGAGCTCGCCGATGTCGTCGACCACTATGTCATTTTCTCCGGCGATGGCGACTTCCGCACGCTGGTCGAGGCGCTGCAGCGGCGCGGCCGCAAGGTGTCGATCGTCTCGACCATGGCCTCGCAACCGCCGATGATCTCGGACGATCTGCGCCGCCAGGCCGACCATTTCATCGACCTGACGACGCTGAAGAACGAAGTCGGCCGCGATCCTTCCGAGCGGCCCGTGCGACGGCCCGAACCGGCTGAAGTCGATGAGGACGACTACTGAGGCCGGTTGCCTTGACCGCCCTCTCCCAAGCCGAACCGGGTCGCGACTGCCCGCTCTGCCCGCGGCTGCATGATTTCATTGCGCAGTGGCGGCAGCGCGAGCCGTCCTGGTTCAACGCGCCGGTGCCGACCTTCCTGCCGCCGCAGGGCGAGGACAGCGTCCAGCTTCTGATCGTCGGGCTGGCGCCCGGCCTGCGCGGTGCCAACCGCACCGGCCGCCCCTTCACCGGCGACTATGCCGGCGACCTGCTCTACTCGACGCTGATCGCGCACGGCTTTGCACGCGGTGAGTTCAAGGCGCGGCCCGATGACGGGCTGGAGCTTGTCGGCACCGCGATCACCAATGCAGTGCGCTGCGTGCCGCCGGAGAACAAGCCGGTGGGCGCCGAAATCTCGACCTGCCGCAGCTTCCTGGTGCCGACGATCGCACGCTTTCCCAAGCTACGCGCGGTGCTGGCGCTTGGGTCCATCGCGCACCAGTCGACCGTGCGCGCGCTGGGCGGGCCCGTCGCCGCCTATCCGTTCAAGCATGGCGGGCAGCTGCCGGCCGGCGGCGTCACGCTGTTTTCGAGCTATCACTGCTCGCGCTACAACACCAACACCGGCGTTTTGACGGAGGCGATGTTCGTCAGCGTGTTCAGCGAGATCGCGGCGTTCCTGCAGAAATAACCACCGCCCTTCAAAACCCCTCCAGCACGATCTTGCCCTTGGCCTTGCCGGTTTCGATCAGCGCATGAGCGCGCTTCAGATTGGCGGCATTGATGGTGCCGAAGGTTTCACCCAAGGTGGTGCGGATGACGCTTGCGTCGACCAGGCGCGACAGCTCGTTCAGATGTTCGCCCTGTGCGGCCATGTCCTGCGTCTCGAACAGCGAGCGAGTGAACATCAGTTCCCAATGCACCGAAACGCTTTTGCGTTTGAACGGATTGATATCGAGCGTCTGGGGATCGTCGATCAACCCGAACCGGCCTTGCGGTGCGATCAATTCGGCAATCTCGGCCAGGTGCCGGTCGGTGTTGGTTGTCGAGAACACGAAGGCCGGTGCGCCGATACCGAGTGCCGCGACTTCGGCAGCCAGCGGCTTGGAATGATCGATGACATGATGGGCGCCAAGCCCAAGCACCCAGTCGCGTGTCTCTGGCCTCGATGCGGTGGCGATCACCGTCAGATCGGTCAGTTGGCGCGCAAGCTGCACCGCGATCGAGCCGACGCCGCCAGCGCCGCCGATGATCATGATGGCGTTCGCGGCACCCACGACAGGCTTCTTCACGTCAAGGCGATCGAACAGCGCCTCAAAGGCGGTGATCGCCGTCAGCGGCAGCGCCGCGGCCTGCGCATACTCGAGCGAGCCGGGCTTGCGGCCGACGAGGCGCTCATCGACAAGGTGGAACTCGGCATTGGTACCTTGCGGCGCGAGCGCACCGGAATAGAAGACGTCGTCTCCGGGCTTGAACAGGGTGGCATCCGACCCCGTTGCAACGACACGGCCGGCGGCGTCCCAGCCAAGCACACGCCAGCTTCCGGCCTCGGGTTTGGCACTCCGCCGTATCTTGGTGTCGACCGGATTGACCGAGATCGCCTTTACCTCGACCAGCAATTGACGGCCTTTCGGCTCCGGCTTGGGCAGGTCGATGTCGACAAGGGACGCCTCATCGGTGATGGGGGCTGGGACTTGATAGCCGACGGCGCGCATTTCGATCTCCGCAATTGCTGTTGAGCTTTGTATGCGGCAGAGATGCGGATTATGTGCGCAAGGCGCAAGAATGCACATATAAAGCGCATAGTGTCGAAAAGGATACCGTCATGCCGCGCATTCGCCATGAACGACTCGATTGCAGCCCTGGCTGCAGCGTGGAGGGAACGCTGCGCTATATCGACGGAAAATGGAAAGGCGTCGTGCTCTACCATCTGTTCGAAGGGACGCTGCGCTTCAACGAGATCCGCCGGCGCATTCCCAACTGCACACAGCGCATGCTGACCAACCAGCTGCGCGAACTGGAAGCCGATGGGCTGATTGCTCGCAAGATCTATCCGGAAGTGCCGCCGAAGGTGGAATACAGCCTGACGCCGCGTGGCAGAAGCCTGGGGCCGGTGATCACAGCCCTGAAAGAGTGGGGCGATGCGAATGTGACGCTGGCGCCGCAGGTTTCGCAGGCTGCAGCATAAAGCGGCAGTGAGCGCTGTCCCCTGAATGAGTTCACGGGGATGGCGGAGCTTCCGGAAGGATCGATCCCGGTGATGCTGTGGACAGCGCGGCCAGCACGGCCGGCCCGCCCTGCAGAACGTTCAGGTCGACGTCACCCTCGATGCCATCCACGCGGCCCCGGTTGTGGTACTGCCAATAGACCCAGTCGTGGCGGTCCGGTTCCACCAGCAGCGAGCGAAGCCAGAGCGGGCGAGCAGCGATCTGCCCGGCATAGGCAGCCTCAGCCTCATCGGTCAGATAGACGATCGCCGTCTTGCCGAACGCCGCCTCGACAGGTCCGAGGAAAGCCTGGAGTTCGGCATTCAACTGTTCGGGCGATGGGCGCTGCGGACAGTTGCCGCCGAACTCGACATCGACCACCGGCGGCAGCAAGGGCTGATCGTGCGGTACCACCGAGATGAAATTCTTCGCCTGGTCGGCGCCGGGCCGGCAGAAGGTGAAGAAATGATAGGCGCCTACGGCGATGCCGGCCGCACGGGCCTCACGTAGATTGGTGGCAAAAGCGCGATCGACATGATCGCCCCCCTCGGTCGCCTTGATGATGGCGAAGGCGACATCGTCGGCGGCAGCCCGCCGCCAGTCGATCTGGCCTTGATGATGCGAGACGTCGATGCCCCTGACCGGATATTTGTTACGGTCGGGAGAATAGGTGTGGAAGTAAAAGAAGCCGCCGGCCACGGCCATCGCTGCAAAAACCAGGCTCATCGATCCCCAGAGGATGATCCGGTTCTTCAAAGCGATCCCCCCTGGTACCTGCCGGTTGCGCCTGCCCGAAATTTGGAAGCCAACCTGGCTTTTCGAGGGCTACCGCCTGATGTCTCTCACCCACGCTCCTTCAAGAGCCGGCCCTTCTCGCGCGACCAGTCGCGCTGTTTCTCGGTCTCGCGCTTGTCGTGCAGTTTCTTGCCGCGGCCGACGGCGAGCAGCAGCTTGGCGCGGCCCTGATCGTTGAAATAGATTTTCAGCGGCACCAGCGTCATGCCTTCACGGTCGACGCTCTGCGACAGCTTGGCCATCTCGCGCTTGTTGAGCAGGAGTTTGCGCCGCCGCCTGGGCTCGTGGTTGAAGCGGTTGGCCTGCAGATATTCGGGCAGATAGGAATTGATCAGCCAGATCTCGCCGCCTTCGACCGAGGCATAGCTGTCCTGGATATTGGCCTGGCCCTGGCGCAGCGACTTGACCTCGGTGCCGGTCAGCACCAAGCCGGCCTCGATCGTGTCGAGCACCTCATAGGAAAACCGCGCCTTGCGGTTTTCCGCAACGGTCTTGTTGTTGGGATCGGCTTTTCTGACTTGATTCATGATGTGGAGAGGTGGCGCCTCATCCTCAATTAATCAAGCCGGCGTGCTTCATGGCCGCATCGATCTTCGCCGCGGTCGACTCCTCGACCGTGACCAGTGGCGAGCGCAGCACATTCTCGACCTTGCCCAGCTTCGACAGCGCGTATTTGGCGCCGGACACGCCGGGCTCCAGGAAGATCGCCTTGTGCAGGGGCAGGAGACGGTCCTGCAGCTCAAGCGCCTTCGCGCTGTCGCCGGAGAGCGTCGCCTCCTGGAATTCGGCGCACAGCCGCGGTGCGACGTTCGAGGTCACCGAGATGCAGCCGACACCGCCATGAGCGTTGAAGCCGAGCGCCGAGGCATCCTCGCCGGAAAGCTGGATGAAATCCTTGCCGCAGGTCATCCGCTGCTCGGACACACGCTCGACCTTACCGGTCGCGTCCTTGACGCCGACGATGTTCTTGAAGTCGTGCGCCAGCCGGCCCATCGTCTCCGGCATCATGTCGATCACCGAACGCGGCGGGATATTGTAGATGATGATCGGCAGCTTGGTCGCCTTGGCGACGGCGGCGAAATGCTCGTAGAGGCCGCGCTGCGTCGGCTTGTTGTAGTAGGGCGTGACGACGAGCGCAGCGTCGGCGCCAACCTTTTCGGCATATTGCACGAGGCCGACGGCTTCCGCCGTGTTGTTGGAACCGGCGCCGGCGACGACCGGAGCGCGGCCCTTGGCCACCTCGATGCAGACCTTGACGACATGGCGATGCTCGTCATGCGACAGCGTCGGCGACTCGCCGGTGGTGCCAACCGGAACCAAGCCTGTCGTGCCTTCCCCGAGCTGCCATTCGACAAAGGCGCGAAAGGCTTTCTCGTCGAAACGCCCGCTCTTTTCGAACGGTGTCACGAGCGCAGTAAGCGAGCCTCTCAGCATGTCGTCCAACTCCTTGGGACTTGTTTGTTTATGCATGTCGTTGTCCCAAAACCGGTATCCACTTTTGGGCGACATGCATCGGTGTTTTGTCGATCAGTTTATCGTGCGCGCCTTCTAACCGAAAGCGAGGCGGCGCACCATAGTCTCGACATGGTTGCGCGGCAAGCATCGCCATGGTGCCAGCAAGCGCAATTCGAACGGCCTCGATAACTCTTTGTTTACGAGCCCTTCACGACCTAAGTTTAGGCTTCGAGGCATCTTCGCCTGCTGGTAGAATGCTGGGATAAGGAAAGACACGAGACCATGCCGACCCGTCGGCCTCACCTCTTCGCACTGCTAGGCGCCATCGCCGCGCTGATGCCCGGCGTGGCGATCAGCGGCAGCGTGGATGCGCGGGTCACCTCGGCGATCCCGATGCCGAGCCCGCAGGACAGTGCGCAGCAGGCCCCCTCACCCAGCGTCGCCCCGTTGAAAACTGGGCTCGACGCACTGGCCGCCGGCGATATCCCCGGCGCTCGCGCTGTGCGCGATGCGCTTCCCGCCCAATCGCTCGACCAGCACATTCTGGCCTGGGCGATCGCACTTTACGGTGGCGACAAGGTTCCGAGCGGCGACATCGCCGCCGCCGCGAAGATGCTGCCCAACTGGCCGGGCACCATTGCCTTGCGCAAGAACAGCGAGCGGGCGCTCTATCGAGAAAACCCCGCTCCCGACATCGTCATTGCGGCGTTCGATGGCAGCCAGCCGCAAACATTCGAGGGCGTCATTGTTCTCGCCCGCGCCTATGTGGCGACGGGCAATGTCAAGGCTGCGCGCTCGGTGCTGTCGCCGTTCTGGCGCACCACGGTCCTGGAAGCCAAGGACGAGACGGCGCTGATCAAGGAATTCGGCAGTCTGATCCCTGCCGCCGACCACCGTTTTCGCATGGACCGTATGTTCTATGCCGACCGGGTGAATTCCGCGCTGCGCATTGCCGGTCTTGCCGGCGCCCAGCAGTTTGCCGAGGCCTGGGCCGCGGCCGACAGAGGCGACAAGAATGCGTTGAAACTGCTGACGGCCGTCCCGGCATCCCAGCGTTCTGCCGGCTATTTCTTCGCGCAGGCCGAATATCTGCGCAAGCAGGAGGATTTTGCCGGCGCCGCCGCCGTGGTGATGAAGGCGCCGACGGACCGCGAGGCTCTGGTCGACCCGGACGCTTGGTGGGTCGAGCGCCGGGTGCTGTCGCGCGAACTGGTCGACCAGGGCGACATGAAGACAGCGTACAAGATTGTCGCCACGCATGCCGCTGAAAGTGCAGCCAATGCGGCCGAGGCCGAGTTTCACGCCGGCTGGTATGCGCTGCGTGGCCTCAACGACCCCAAGCTTGCCGCGACGCATTTTTCGCGCATCGCCGACCTTGCCCAAGGGCCGATGACCCTGTCGCGCGCCTATTACTGGCTCGGCCGTGCCGCGGAAGTCGGCGGTCCCGGCAACGCCAAGGACTATTTTGGGCGCGCCGCCAACTACGGCACGACCTTTTACGGGCAGCTTGCCGCCGAACGTGTCGGCCGGCAGGCGCTCAACATCGTCTATCCCACGCCCAGTGCCGCCGACCGGCAGAATTTTGCCGGCCGCGAGGCGGTCAGCGCGATCAAGCGGCTGCAGGAGGCAGGCTATGATCGCTATGCCGAAACACTCTATCGCGACCTTGCCGGCCAATTGACCAGCCCGGGCGAACTGGCGCTGCTTGCTGTCCTTGCCGAGAAGCAGGGCAACCATTTCATGGCGCTGAAGGTCGGCAAGATCGCCGGCGCGCGCGGCATCGATGTCGGCGCGTTGTCGCATCCGCTCGGCGTCATTCCTGATTCGGCCAATATTTCCGGTTCGGGCAAGGCGCTGGCCTATGCGATTGCCCGCCAGGAGAGCGAATTCAACATCGGTGCCGTATCCAGCGCCGGCGCGCGCGGGCTGCTGCAGCTGATGCCGGGAACCGCCAAGCAACTGGCGAAGAAGGCCGGATTGCAGTTTTCGCAGGCGCGGCTGACCACCGACGCCGGCTACAACGCCACACTCGGCTCGGCCTTCCTCGGCGAGCAGCTCGATCGCTTCAACGGCTCCTACGTGCTGGCCTTCGCCGGCTACAATGCCGGCCCCAACCGGGCCAGCCAGTGGGTGGCGAAGTACGGCGACCCGCGCGGCAAGGACATCGATGCGGTGGTGGACTGGATCGAGCGGATTCCCTACACGGAAACAAGAAGTTACGTGCAGCGCGTGATGGAGAATTACGAAGTCTACAAGATGCGTATTTCCGGCAAATACGACATCGTCGGCGACCTCGTGAACGGGCGGAGTTGAGGCTTCTCGGTGCCTCTCCGCTTGTGGGGTGAGCAGCCGGCTCGCGTAAGCGAATTCATCGCGCCGGTGGCACGATGAGAGACCAGCGAACGCCGGGACGCAACAAGCAGCGGGGAAATCCAGTGGACCTTTTGAAGGGGTTCAACGCCCGAAGGCTGGGAGTCTGCGAAGGGCCGGATGGTGGCCGATCCGCCCGACGGCGAATCGGGTATTCACAGTTCGAAGCTCGAAAAGCCAACGAATTGGCTTTTCGTCGGCTACGCGCCCCCCTCCCACCTGACAAGGGGAGAAGGAAAGGCCTTCATTTGACCGATCCTGCACTCGTCTGTAGCAGTCGAAAACAATCCGGCCTGGGAGTCTTTTTCAGATGTCGAGCACCGAAGAATTTGGCGACTTCTTCTACGCCGCGCCTGACGGGCTGAGACTTCATGCCCGCGTCTATGGCGAAGCGAAGTCCGGACATTTGCCGGTCATCTGCCTGCCTGGCTTGACCCGCAACGCACGGGATTTTCATGAGCTGGCACTTTATCTTTCGATGCGATCGCCAGTACCGCGCCAAGTGGTTGCGTTCGACTATCGCGGACGCGGACAGTCGGCCTACGATCCCGATGTCAGCCACTACAATGTCGGCGTCGAGGCCAGCGACATCCTTGCCGGGCTGGCCGCGCTTGGCATCGAGGAGGCCGCTTTCATCGGCACCTCCCGCGGCGGACTGATCATCCATGTGCTTGGCGCGCTGCGGCCGGCCGTGCTGAAAGCCATTGTTCTCAACGACATCGGGCCGGTGATCGAGCCGGCCGGCCTCGCCCATATCCAGTCCTATCTCGAACGCGCACCGAGGCCGAAAACCTTCCCCGAGGCGATGGATGCCCAGCGCAGCGTTCACGGCAAGGATTTTTCCAAGCTCAGCGACGCCGACTGGAGGCGGATGGTGGGAGCGCTCTACCGCGAGACGGCTCAAGGGCTGTTGCCGGATTTTGATCCGAAACTGGTCGATACGGTCGCCAATCTCGACCTGTCACAGCCATTGCCGGCGCTGTGGCCGCAGTTCGAGGCGTTGGCCGCCATTCCCCTGCTCGCCATACGTGGCGCCAATTCGAAATTGCTGTCGGCTGAAACGCTCGAGGGGATGCGAAAGCGTCATCCGATGATGGAAGCGATGACGATCGACGGCCAGGGCCACGCGCCGTTCCTTGAAACCGGCAGCCTCCCCAGCGATATAGCGACCTTCCTTGATCGGGCTGAGCGCGGGCGTCAAACGAAGTAGACCCCAAGACCAGACCTGGTCCTGGGGCCGCCATGACAGTATATGCAGGCCTTAGGAACTGTTTGGGGAACTATTTGACCTTCGAGCTTTTCCCGGACGCTTTGGCTGGCTTCGCTGCGCCCGCCTCGCTCGTCTTGCCCCGCTTTGGCGCGGAAGCCGCGGTCAATGGTGACGAGAACACAGAGCTTTCGGCGTCGCGCGCCGACTCTTCGCTTCGCGGCGTTTCGAGCACCACAACGCAGCCGTCGAGATCATTGGTGGCCAGATGCGCGTAGCGCATGGTCATCGACAAGGTCTGATGGCCGAGCCACATCTGCACGCGCCTGATGTCTATGCCGCCCTGGACAAGACGCGAAGCACAGGTGTGGCGCAGGATATGCGGCACGACCTGATCGTCGGCACCAAGACCGACTTCAGCCTTAGCCTCGTTCCAGATAGCACGATATTGCGCCTGGCTAAGCTTGGTGAACGGACCTTTGGGCCGACGGCCCTCGGTCGGAGGCAGCTTGATCACTTCCTTGACCCGTTCGGTCATCGGAATGGTGCGGCTGCGGCCGGATTTGGTGATCCAGAAGGAGACGCGATGTTCCTGGATGTCGTTCCAAATCAGTCCGAGCGCTTCGCCAAGACGGCATCCAGTGTCGACCAGGAAGACGGAAAGCCTGTAGGCATCCTCGCTGCGGCTTCTGATGGCAGCGAACAGCCTTGCCTCTTCCTCCCTCTCGAGGAAGCGAATCCGTCCCGCCCGCTCCTTCTGGCGGCGGAACTCGGGCAGGCTGTGGATATCTCCCATCTTGTAAGCCTTGCGCAGCAGTTTGCTGAGGGCAGCCATCTTTCGATTGATGGTTGCGTTGCTGTTGCCGCGCTGGCGCAATGTGCCGATAAGGTTGTCAAGGGTACTCTGGTCAAAGGCGCTGAAACGCTCCCCAAGGAGGATCTCGTCTATCTCGCCGATGAAAGAGCTGACATTGTATTTATGCCGCCCATCATCCCACAGTATGTCTCGATAGGCTGAAAAAAGCTCTCCGACTCGGTACGACTTTACTTCTCTTATCTTGTTGTAAGTGTACTTAATCTTTGAATTCTGAGAAGAAAACATCGAAAACGGATCCGGGGGGCTACCCTCTTGAATCGCTTCGTTGGTCATAATTCGTCTCACCCCCGAGTGGATAGATCAGCCCTATCCGCTTGGAAGCGTCCTTTCAAGAGATTTAATCACGCGGTTGTGATCTCATCCGCCCATCTGCGAATCCCACGAAATCACTCTGCGGACTTGTTCAGCTACCGATTCCCCCTCTTCCTTCGTTTGCGTTGACCCAGTCACGAAACAAAAACAGCCCGGGCGTTTGTGCGCCCGGGCTGGATTTCACCTGTAAGGAACCAGCCCTTAGAACGAGCGCTGGAAGCGGAGGATACCGCCGATCCCGTCGAAGCTGGAGTGATAGTCGCTGGCAGAAGCGTTGATGTAGTCAACTTCGCCAGTGATCGTGAAGCCGGGGACGATGTCATAGGCAATGTTGGCCGCCAGGCCGAACTTCTTGCCATCGTCATACGAAGCCTGCACGTTGAACGAGGTCTTCTCGTTGAACTTGTAGCTACCGCCGCCCCAGACTGCCCAGCTGCCGTCCCACAGCTTGAAGAAGTTGTGGCCCGTGTTCGGATCCGTGACGTCGTTCTTATTTCCGAAGCCAGCCATCAAGAACAGCGACAGTTCGTTGGTGGCGTTCACGTCCAAGCGAGCCTTGCCGGCCCATGCTTCGTAGTTGCTGTCGTAAGCAGCAACTGCGGTGATCGCACCCCAGCCCTGCGTCCACTTCACGCCACCGACGACGTGCGGAACATAGCTGTCAATCGTGTCGGCGCCGGCGCCTTCTTCGAGCGAGACCACGGCCGAGAAGCCGTTGCCAGCGTCGAAATAGTACTGAACGACGTTGGTGTCGAACGAGCCGTAGGGGACAAGCGTATCCTGGATGACGTTGCCGGCGTAGCCGATGAACGTGTCGAAAGCCGATTCGTCCTTACCGACGCGGAGGCCACCGAGCTGGATCCAAGCGAAGTTCAGCGAAACCGGCTTGTTGCCAGCCTGCCAGCCGTTCGGATTGTACCCCGTGGCGAAGGGCGCAGTCTGGTCAGCATAGTCGCCGCCGCTGTTGCCGAAGTTGAAACGGGTCTCGGTGTACGTCTTCAACGTGCCGAGCTCGGTTTCCTGGCCAGTCCAGGTCTTCAGCGTGAAGCGGGCGTTCTTGGAGTACGTGTCGTTGGTGCCGCCATCCAGATGGTCGGGAACATTGTTCACGCCGTCAAAAGAAGCAGCATCGCCCACGCCGATGTCGTAACGGATGTAGCCGCCGATGCGCAGGCAGGTTTCGGTGCCGGGGATGTAGAAGTAGCCAGCGCCGTAGACGTCGCAAATCTTGACGTATTCAGCGGGTTCCGGCTCGGCGACGACGACGGCGTCGGCGGCGCGCGCACCGGAAACTGCGATCAGGGCCGCAGCGGAGCCGAGAAGAAGGCTCTTGATGTTCATTTTCTGACCTCCAGTCAAAAGTTAAAAAACGGGTCTGGGTATTCTTTGCTGAAGGACAGCGTTCCCTGCCCCATCCCCACTACCGAAAAAGATGCGCACCGCGCCGCTCCTTCGAACCCGACATTACCCATGAGGCGGCGGCGTTCAACAACGATCGTACCGGCGAAAGGGCTGTTCGGCTGCTATCCCCCAGCGTTGTTGCACAAATGACACGATTTGGCCTCACTCAGAAAGCTCTCGTTAACCATCAGGCCGGTCGCAGCCGCCAGTTTCCAGCCGAATCCGGCAACCGACTGACGGAATCAAGGCAAGGCCTCGAGTCATTAGCCGGAGATTTGCCGCAGAACCGCCTAAACCGGGAAAGGCGCGGTTCGGTGCGCTTCTTATTTTTCCATATTATGTTTCTTTTTCCGAGATAATGGCTGGGGCTTGTTGATTGTGCCGACGCTTTTCTTTATCCAGCGGCGCAACGGAGAGGTGGCCGAGTGGTCGAAGGCGCTCCCCTGCTAAGGGAGTAGAGGTCAAAAGCTTCTCGTGGGTTCGAATCCCATCCTCTCCGCCATCCTGCTTCGCGCTGTGTGCTTCGAATCACATCAACCAGGCCATGTGACGTCGACCAAGGCTCATCTGCCTGTCGTCTTGAAGGCGTGTATTGCGGTCGAAGCGGAGGCCAATGCACGGCAGCTGGAGCGGCATTTCAAGACCGGATCAGCCAAGGCTTTTGCGAGCAAGCGATTTTGGCGAACTGCGTCCCGCCGACGGCCCATGATGCTATCTATCTGAGATAAAACGAAAAACGGCCATTCTACCCGTTTTTCGCCGACCTCTACTCTCGATTCTGACTGGAGGTCAGAAAATGAACATCAAGAGCCTTCTTCTCGGCTCCGCTGCGGCCCTGATCGCAGTTTCCGGTGCGCGCGCCGCCGACGCCGTCGTCGTCGCCGAGCCGGAACCCGCTGAATACGTCAAGATTTGCGACGTCTACGGCGCTGGCTACTTCTACATCCCCGGCACCGAAACCTGCCTGCGCATCGGCGGGTATGTCCGTGAGGATATCGGCGTGGGCGATGCCGGCTCGTTCGATGGCGTCAACCACGTTTCGGACCACCAGGGCGATGGCGACCACTCGACCTACTGGAAGAACACTCGCTTCACGCTGAAGACCTGGACTGGCCAGGAAACCGAACTCGGCACCTTGAAGACCTACACCGAGTATCGCATGAACTTCGGGAACAACTACGGCGACTATGGCAGCTCCACCCTCGCAGGCGGAACTGAGCCAAACCCTAACGCCGGCACCGCCGGCTGGCGGGCTGGTAACAAGAGCAGCGCCCTTGAATTCGCCTGGATCCAGCTCGGCGGCCTGCGCGTCGGCGCTGACGAATCGGCCTTCGATACGTTCATCGGCTACGCCGGCAACGTCATCAACGATACGATCGTTCCCTACGGTGGTTTCCAGACCAACGTCATCCAGTACTACTTCGACGCCGGCAATGGCCTGTCGGCCGTGGTCTCTCTCGAAGAAGGTTCCGGCTTCGACACGATCGACAGCTATGTTCCGCATGTCGTGGGCGGCCTGAAGTGGACGCAGGGCTGGGGTGCCATCACCGGCGTCGTTGCTTATGACAGCAATTATGAAGAAGTGGCCGGCAAGGTTCGCTTGGATGTGAACGTATCCAACGAACTGTCGCTGTTCGCCATGGTTGGCTACGGCTCAGACGGCAATCTGAACGAAGTCCACAACCCAATCACTCAACCTGGGGCCATCGACGCGCTCGGTCGCGGCTTCTACAAGGTGTGGGGTGGCAATTGGGCTGTGTGGGGCGGTGGCACCTACAAGTTCAACGAGAAGACCTCGTTCAACCTGCAGGCGTCGTATGACGACTGGAAAGATATCGGCCTCGCGGCGAACGTCGCCTACACCATCGTTCCCGGCTTCACGATCACAGCCGAAGCCGACTGGCAGCGTGTTGGCCAGGGCGCCATCGACAACAACTCGGTTTGGGTCAGCGCGACCAAGAAGAACAATGTCGGCGGTATCCTCCGCTTCCAGCGCGACTTCTAATCAATTTCGACTTGTCGAAATCGAAACCCGGCGGGCAACCGCCGGGTTTTTTGTCAGGCGCGTCAAAAATGCAGCCTTACTGTCACCAGGCTGAGTGCCTGTCTTGAAAGTTCGCGAGCGGCCGGAGCGGGCGGACGAAACCGGCGCAGCTCTGACAGTTTCGTTCGATGCCTCAGCCCATCTCCGTCACATGGTCGCGCTACGAGAGTCCCTGTCAGTCCAACAGCACTAAGAGCTTTCGTGCCCAATCAAACCCCAGCCAGATCACCCAACGCATCGACCAGCGGCTGGATTGCGCTTCCATAAGCCTTCCAGCGATTGACGGACGAGGTGTAGATCGGCTGCCGAACCTGCCAGCGGCTGAACGTGTTGACCGAGCCTGGTTTGTCAAAGAATCGCAGGCAGGCGCCGTCCCAGGGCAAGCCCAGATGCTCTATCAGGCGGCGCGATTGCCCTTCCTGGTCGGAGACCATGTCCTCATAGCGGTTCTGTAGGATTTGCCCGGGGAAAACCGTATCCCAATGACGCATAAGCCGGTCGTACTCGCGATAGTATAGGCCGAGCGTGTGCAGATCGGCGGCATAGCTATTGTCCTCGTTGAAACTCAGGAAATAGCATGAGAGGCAATTGTCGATGGCGTCGCGGCGGCAGTGAATGATGCGCGCCTTGGGAAAAAGGAGCCTTATGAGGCCGATTAGCTCGAAATTGTGAGGCAACTTGTCGACGATTCGTGAGGCTTCCGGCGATTTTTGCCTGATGTGAATGAGATACTCTTCGGCCAGGGACTTCGACTGATCGACAGTCATATTGAGGATCGATCCGCGCAACTCCTCCGGCGAACGTGTCTTGGGCGCGAGCCTGTTGGTGATGCGCCGGAGTTTTGTCAGCTCGCCGGCGCCATAAGCATCGGGGTGGCTGGCACAGATCTGCTCGGTCAAAGTGGTGCCCGAACGCGGCATGCCAAGCACGAAGACAGGCACTTCGGAAGAGCTGCCATATCCTGCCCTGGCGGCCAGCATCTGCGGGCTGAACAGTTCGATCATGAAATCGACGCTGCGGCGGTAACCCTCCATGTCAAAGCGACGGGCCGAGCGTTTTGCCTGCCTGAAGTGGTCCATCGCCTCGTCATAGCGCCTGAGGTCGTTGAGCACCTTCCCCGCCGCATAGTGGAGCTGCTGAATGCTTTTCGCATCAAGCGCCGGATTTTTCAGCTCAGCCAGAATGGATCTGAATTCCGCCGGCTCTTCCGTGAATTTTCGGATGCTAACCAAGCCGTTGTAGGCAGCGGCGACATCCTGGCGATGGCTGATCGCCTCGTTCATGTAACCTGTCGCATCGTCCATACGGCCGAGGCTTACTAGCGCATTGGCCAGCCCCATTCGGACAAGAGAATGGCCGCCATTGATTCTCAGCGCCTTCTCATAAAGCGGCACCGCCATGTCGGCCTTGCCGAATTCGGTGTAGGCGCGACCCAGCGCGCAAAGCGCCTCAACCCAGTCGGCTTTCAGCTCGCAAGCACGTTCAAAATGCCTGATCGCATGCACATGCTCACCGACCTTCAAATAGGTCTCACCCAGTGTCAGATGGTAGTGCGGATTTTGAGGTACCTCTTTTGCCGCTCGCTCAAAGCATCGAATGGCCATCTCGTCGTCCAGGCCGAGCGCAAAGGTTCCCAATAGATACAAAGCGAGAGGATGCCTCGGGTTATGAGCCAATACGCGCTGACAAAGTGCCTCCGCATCCAGCAACCGATTTGCCCGATGAAGTTCGACAGCCTGCCTGAGCAGTGCGTCATCGGCCTGCGCTTGGGATCGCGAGCTTGCTTTCAGTTGGGCGATTTTCGGCTGCGGGTTTTTCGGTCCGGACGGAGTTTTCAGATGCCTGGACCAGGCGGGCGGCAGACGATTGTTCATCGTCCTTCGCTAGCAAAAAGGGGTGACGGAATCCAGCGCTACGGCTGGAAACCGCAGGGTGCTTGCACGGTTATGCCGGCCACGCTAGCAAGAAGTCCCTTTTTCCAAGCGAGCTTCAACCATGCGTTTGCGCCCTCCCCTTTCGCCGCTTATCGCAGCACTTCCCTCGACCGTGCCTTTTGTCGGCCCGGAAGCGCAGGAGCGTGAGCGCGGGCGGGCTTTTCGTGCCCGCATCGGCGCCAATGAGAGCAGTTTTGGCCCGTCGCCACGCGTCATCGCCCGCATAGAGCGCGTCGCGCGCGACCAGTGGATGTATTGCGATCCCGACAATTACGAGCTGAAGGTCGCGGCTGCCGCGCATCACGACGTAGCGGTCGAGAACGTCGTTGTCGGCGAAGGCATAGACGGCCTGCTCAGTCTTGTGGCGCGCATGTATGTGGCACCTGGCGATGCCGTGGTCACCTCGCTCGGCGCCTATCCGACCTTCAACTTCCATATTGCCGGCGTCGGTGGGCGGCTGGTGACAGTCCCTTACGAGAACGACCGCGAAAGTCTGAACGGTCTGCTCACGGCGGTCGTCAAGGAGAAGGCTCCGCTGGTCTATCTGTCCAACCCGGACAATCCGATGGGCAGTTGGTGGGAAGCGGACGAGGTGATCCGCTTCATCGAGGCGCTGCCGGAGACCACCATGCTGGTGCTCGACGAGGCCTATGGCGAATTGGGGCCCGCCTCGGCCCTGCCGCCGATCGATATCTCGCGACCGAATGTCATCCGCATGCGAACCTTTTCAAAGGCTTATGGGCTTGCCGGGATACGCTGCGGCTATGCGATTGCAGAGACCCAGGTGATCCGCGACTTCGAGAAGATCCGCAACCACTATGGCGTCAGCCGCATGGCGCAGATCGCCGGCGTCGAAGCGCTCGCCGACCAGGCCTATCTCGAGACGGTAGTGGCGCGCGTGGCTGCCGGGCGCCGGCGCATCGCGGCGATCGCCGAGCAGAACGGGTTGAAGCCGCTGGCCTCGGCGACCAATTTCGTCACCATCGATTGCGGTCATGACGGCCCCTTCGCGCTGAAGGTGCTGCAAGGTCTGCTGTCACGTGATGTGTTCATCCGCAAGCCGATGGCGCCAGGACTAGACCGCTGCATTCGCGTCAGCGTCGGCCTCGACCACGAACTGGATATCTTTGCCGAGGAATTGCCGGGCGCGCTGGCGGCAGCGCGGGGGAACTAGGCGCTTTCGCGGCGTTCGGATGCTGGCGCTGCGCTTAGCAGATGCCTGACGCGTGCCAATATATCCGACAACTCGGCGGCTTCCTCGTCGCCCAGGTCCACGGTCAGGCGGGTGAGATCGCGATCCGCGGCCGACTGAAGTTCGGCGAGCGCGGCCTGGCCGCGTATGGTGAGCGAGAGGACGCGCCGGCGCAGAGCATCGGGGCCGGCACGCGTTTCGGTGAGGCCGGCGGCAGAGAATTTTCGAAGGATTCTCGTGACATAGGCCGGATCCAGCTGGAGGTCCCTGGCAATGTCGGACGCTGCTGGTTCGAAGTCGATTTGAAGCACCCGTGCCAGAAAGCCTGCCTTGCCGCCGGAATTGGCTGCAATGCTGCCGAGTCGACGACCCAGTTCGAACAGCACCCGCGCCTCGGTCAGCGTAAAGGCGCTGTGCGTCAAGGTTTCGTCGAGCAGCCCGATCAGGCCGGTATAAAACCGGTTGAAGCATCTGAGATCGCGGACCAAGGCACTGCGATCGGCTGGCATGTCATGCGCCTTCCCTGAGATTCCACTTCGGTGGATCATTGCGTAAAAGTTGACCAAGTCAACTATTTATTGGATGGAGTCATCCACCTTGCGAGCAAGCCTCGGGCTTCTGTTCGATAGTCCCCTTCAAGCCAGTTGCCTTCGCTCGATCCTGCGCCAGACTCTAAGGAAGGGAGCGCACGATGAACGATCAGAAAAGGGCCGTGCAGGCCCGCGTACACGGCAGGGTGCAAGGCGTCGGCTATAGGATCTGGGCGAGAGGCGAAGCGGCAAGGCTTGGGCTGGTGGGCTGGGTGCGCAACGAAAGAGATGGCTCGGTAACGGCCTGGCTTGCCGGCGCCGACATGGCGGTTTCGTCCATGATCGAACGACTTCGCCAGGGCCCGGCGGGCGCTTCAGTCTCGCGGGTCGATGTCGAGGAGATCGAGACCTGGACCGCGCCTGGAGATTTCAGGATCGTCGCATAGGCGCATGCGCATCACTTGACTAGCCTTGCACTCTTGAATTAATTGAACGTTCGTTTTATTATCGTCGGATTAACGAGGCGATCATGGCGCGCACCACGGGATCGGACGGCGAGCGAACCGAGGCGGCAGTCCGCGAAGCGGCGGTCAACCTGATCGCACGCTACGGCTACGAGGCGATGTCGATGCGCCAGCTGGCGGCCGAGGTCGGCGTGCAGGCGGCCGCGCTCTATCGCTACTTTCCGACCAAGGAAGACCTGCTGTTCACGCTGATGCGCGAGCACATGGAGGGGCTTCGGGAGGCCTGGGAACGCGCGAGGCCATTCGATGCGGATCCGGCGGAGCAGCTTGCGGCCTATGTGCGCAACCACATCGCTTTCCACATCGGGCGCCGGCATGCCACGCATGTGTCGAACATGGAACTGCGCAGCCTGTCGCCCGACAGGCTGACACAGATCCTCAAGCAGCGCACAGCCTACGAAAAGGAACTGCGCACCATCCTGCGCGAAGGCGCCGAGGCGGGCGACTTCAGCATCGAGGACACCGGCCTGACGGCCATGGCGCTGATCCAGATGATGACCGGCGTCATCGTCTGGTTTCGCCCAGGCGAGCGGCTGTCGGTCACTGAAGTAACGGCGACATATCTTTCAATGACAATGCGCCTGGTTGGCGCGAGGATGGACACCTACAGCGCCGCACGTCCCTTGGACGGGCAAAGGACGCAGTAGCACTTGAATTTGCGCATGATCCTTTCCGAAAATCGAAGTCGATTTTCGGGGTCATGCGGCAGGAGGAACGGCATGTACACGAACACGCTCAGCTTCGGGCATGACGAGGATATCGAGGCGCTGCGCGACCTGGTACGCCGTTTTGCCCAGGACAGGATAGCGCCGATCGCCGGCGATATCGACCGCCAGAACGAATTTCCGGTGCATCTGTGGCGCGAGCTCGGCGACCTCGGCCTGCTCGGCATCACCGCCGACCCCGATTTCGGCGGCAGCGGCATGGGGTATCTCGCCCATGTGATTGCGGTGGAAGAAATCTCCCGCGCCTCGGCTTCGGTCGGTCTTTCCTACGGCGCCCACTCCAATCTCTGCGTCAACCAGATCAACCGCTGGGCGACGCCGGTGCAGAAGGAAAAGTTCCTGCCGCCGCTGTGTTCGGGCGAGCGCGTCGGCGCGCTGGCGATGTCTGAATCCGGCGCCGGCTCCGACGTCGTCTCGCTCAAGCTGCGCGCCGAGAAGCGCAATGACCGCTATGTGCTCAACGGTACCAAGATGTGGATCACCAACGGCCCGGACGCCGACACGCTGGTCGTCTATGCCAAGACCGATCCTGAGCGGAAATCGCGCGGCATCACCGCCTTCATCGTCGAAAAGGCTTTTGCCGGGTTTTCCGTGGCGCAGAAACTCGACAAGCTCGGCATGCGCGGCTCCAATACCGGGGAGCTGGTGTTCGAGAATGTCGAGGTGCCATTCGACAATGTGCTGCATGAGGAAGGACGCGGCGTCGAGGTGCTGATGTCGGGCCTCGACTATGAACGCACCGTGCTTGCCGGCGGCCCGATCGGCCTGATGGCAGCCTGTCTCGACGTGGCGATCCCCTATGTGCACGAACGCAAGCAGTTCGGCCAACCGATCGGCGAGTTCCAGCTGGTGCAAGGCAAGCTCGCCGACATGTACACGGTGATGAACGCCGCGCGCGCTTACGTCTATGCCGTCGCGGCCGCCTGCGATCGCGGCCAGACCACCCGCAAGGACGCCGCCGGCTGCGTTTTGTTCGCGGCCGAAAAGGCGACGCAGATGGCGCTCGACGCCATCCAGCTGCTGGGCGGCAACGGCTATATCAACGACTATCCGACCGGCCGGCTGCTGCGCGACGCCAAACTCTACGAGATCGGCGCCGGCACCAGCGAAATCCGGCGCTGGCTGATCGGTCGCGAGATCATGGCGGAGGGGGTGTGAGCATGGCCGTCCTGCAAACCCAGATATCGCCTTCCTCCGACACCTTTCGCGCCAATGCCGAACGCATGCGCGCGCTGGTCGCCGACATCGCCGACAAGGCCGCGACCGTCGAGCGCGGCGGCTCCGAAGAGGCGCGCGAGCGCCATATTTCACGCGGCAAGCTGCTGCCACGCGAGCGCCTGGCACAATTGCTCGACACCGGCTCGCCCTTCCTCGAGATCGGCCAGTTCGCAGCGTGGTCAATGTATGGCGAGGAGATTTCCTCGGCCGGCATGATCGCCGGCGTCGGCCGGGTCGAGGGCGCCGAGGTGATGGTCGTCGTCAACGATGCCACGGTGAAGGGCGGCACCTACTATCCGCTGACGGTGAAAAAGCATCTTCGCGCGCAGGAGATCGCGCTGCAGAACAATCTGCCCTGCATCTATCTGGTCGACAGCGGCGGCGCCAATCTGCCCAACCAGGACGAGGTCTTTCCCGACCGCGAGCATTTCGGCCGCATCTTCTACAACCAGGCCAACATGTCGGCTGCCGGCATCCCGCAGATCGCCTGCGTCATGGGGTCCTGTACCGCAGGCGGCGCCTATGTGCCGGCGATGTCGGACGAGACGATCATGGTGCGCAACCAGGCGACCATTTTTCTCGGCGGCCCGCCGCTGGTGAAGGCGGCCACCGGCGAGGATGTCAGCGCCGAGGATCTGGGGGGCGCGGATGTGCATACGCGGCTTTCCGGCGTTGCCGATCATTATGCGATGGACGACGAACATGCGCTCGCCATCTGCCGGCGCATCGTCAAAAACCTGAATCGGAACAAGACCGTAAGCCTGAACTTACAGAGATCGATTCCACCGCTTCATCCGGCGGATGAACTCTACGGCGTCGTGCCGACCGATCTGCGCCAGCCCTATGACGTGCGCGAGGTGATCGCGCGTCTTGTCGACGGCTCCGAGTTCGACGAGTTCAAGCAGAACTACGGCACGACGCTGATCACCGGTTTTGCCCATCTCCACGGCATGCCGGTCGGCATCATCGCCAACAATGGCGTGCTGTTTTCCGAAAGCGCGCTGAAGGGCGCGCATTTCATCGAGTTGTGCTGCCAGCGCGGGATCCCGCTGGTCTTTCTGCAGAACATCACCGGCTTCATGGTCGGCCGGAAATACGAGGCCGGCGGTATTGCCAAGGATGGCGCCAAGCTGGTGATGGCGGTTGCCACCGCCAGGGTGCCAAAGGTGACCGTCATCATCGGCGGTTCGTTCGGCGCCGGCAATTACGGCATGTGTGGCCGCGCCTATTCCCCACGCTTCCTGTGGATGTGGCCGAACGCCCGCATCTCAGTGATGGGCGGCGAACAGGCGGCAACCGTGCTCGCCATGGTCAAGCGCGAAGGCATCGAGCGCAAGGGCGGCGAGTGGAGCGCCGAAGAGGAGGCGAAATTCAAGAAGCCTATCCTGATGAAATACGAGCATGAGGGCTGTCCGCTCTACTCGTCCGCCCGCCTCTGGGACGACGGCATCATCGACCCGGCGAAGACACGCGAGGTGCTGGCACTCAGCCTTTCGGCCGCACTCAACGCCGAGATCGAGGACACGCGGTTCGGCGTGTTCAGGATGTGAGATGAGCAAGGCGCTGGACAGGATTCGCATCCACACCGGCGACATCACGAAGCTGGATGTCGACGCCATCGTCAATGCCGCCAACACCTCGCTTCTCGGCGGTGGCGGGGTCGATGGCGCCATCCATCGCGCCGCCGGCCGCGAGCTCGAGTTCGAATGCCGGATGTTGAACGGATGCAAGGTAGGCGACGCCAAGATCACCAAGGGTTACAAGCTGCCGGCTCGACATATCATCCACACCGTCGGGCCGGTCTGGCAGGGCGGCGGCAGGAGCGAAGCCGAACTGCTGGCCTCCTGCTATCGCAGGTCGCTGGAACTCGCGGCCGCCAATGATTGCCGAACGGTGGCGTTTCCGGCGATCTCGACCGGTGTTTACCACTACCCGAAAGATGAGGCGGCCGAGATCGCTGTCGGCACGGTCACCATGGTCATGGAAGAGAAAACCGTGCCTGAAGCTGTCATCTTCTGCTGCTTCGACGAGCACATGGCGGAACTATACTGGCAAGCCGTTGCTGCGCTCCGGAAGGGTTGAACTGTATGGACCAACCGATTCACCAACACATGCAAGCTCGAACCCCCGGCAACGAACTGGCGGCGAGGAAAAATATTCGCTACTGCTTGTCCCGCGCAATGCAACGGGGACAGGGTGGAAATGGAACTGAAATATTGCCGGGGGATGGCTGCCTCGATACTTGCAAGTTTGCTCATATTCGCAACACATGGCGCCGGTTCGGCGGAATCGCTGGCGGGCAAGATGGGCGACAAGCGGTTTTCCCCGACCTTGTCACTCGATCCGAAGGAAGCCTGCTACAAATCCTACCTCGCCTATATCGCGGCCAGCGGCCATTCAGCCTACGCCACGACGTTCTATTCGCGCGTCGTCGATCTCCACATTTTCTGCAGCGTGAAGCTGAACGCACCTTCGCAGAAGGCCGCGGAGGAAACGGCGTTGCGCGCCTGTCAGAGCGGCTTCGCCAAATGGAAGGTCAAGACCGCAAGCGGCGGCTGCGCGATCGCTGCGTCGAAGTAAGCCGACGGCCAGGCTGGTGCCGCCCGAGGCAAACCCGGGAGGCTCCATGTTCGCCAAAATCCTGATCGCCAATCGGGGCGAGATTGCTTGCCGTGTCATCCGCACGACCCGCAAGATGGGGGTGCACACCGTCGCCGTCTATTCGGACGCCGACGCGAAATCCCTGCATGTCGAGATGGCCGACGAGGCCGTTCACATCGGCCCCTCGCCTGTCGGTGAGAGTTACTTGCGCGGGGACCGGATTGTCGCGGCTGCGCTTTCGACGGGGGCGCAGGCCATCCATCCCGGCTACGGCTTCCTGTCGGAAAATCCTGATTTCGTCGACCAGGTGGTGGCGGCGGGGCTCACCTTCATCGGTCCGTCGGCGGCCTCGATCCGCGCCATGGGGCTGAAGGATGCCGCCAAGCGGCTGATGGAGAAAGCCGGCGTTCCCGTCGTTCCGGGCTATCATGGCGAAGCGCAGGAGATCGTGCTGCTTGCCTCCAAGGCACGCGAGATCGGCTATCCCGTGCTGATCAAGGCGCGCGCCGGCGGCGGCGGCAAGGGCATGCGGCGCGTCGAGCATCCCGACGATTTCTCCGAGGCGCTATCCAGCGCCCGGCGCGAAGCAAAGGCTGCTTTCGGCGACGACCGCGTTCTGGTCGAAAAATATGTCGACAAGCCGCGGCACATCGAAGTGCAGGTGTTCGGCGATAATTTCGGCAATGCGGTGCATCTTTACGAACGCGACTGCTCGGCGCAACGCCGCCACCAGAAGGTGATAGAGGAAGCCCCCGCCCCCGGCATGACGCCGGTGCTGCGCAAGGCGATGACGGAAGCGGCGGTGAAGGCAGCCAAGGCGATCGGCTACTCAGGCGCCGGCACCATCGAGTTCATCGTCGACGCCTCGCACGGGCTGAAGGCCGACCGCTTCTGGTTCATGGAGATGAACACTCGCCTGCAGGTCGAGCATCCCGTCACCGAAATGGTCACCGGCATCGATCTGGTCGAGTGGCAGTTGCGGGTTGCCGGCGGCGAAAAGCTGCCGAAGACGCAGAGCGAGATCGCGCCGACCGGCCATGCCCTGGAGGCGCGCATCTATGCCGAGGATGCGGCAAAGGGGTTCCTGCCCGCAATGGGTACGCTGCATCATCTGAAGTTCCCTGACGCGGCCCCCGAAGGCGCCACAATGCGCGTCGAGACCGGCGTGCGGGCCGGCGATGCCATCTCCCCCTACTATGATCCGATGATCGCCAAGCTGGTGGTTCATGCCAAGGACAGGCAAGCAGCGCTGGAAGCGCTCGGCGCGGCGCTGTCGCGGACCGAAATCGCCGGTTCCACGGTCAACACCGGTTTCCTTGCCGCCCTTGCCGCCGATCCCGACTTTTGTGCTGGCGACGTCGATACCGGCCTGATCGGCAGGCATCAGGCGGCACTGACCGGGGTCGCGCCGCCGACCGGCGAAATCGTCTCGGCAGCAGCGCTCGCCGCCTCCGGTGCGGAAGCCTTGCCGCCATCGAACGACCCATGGTCGTCGCTTTCCGGCTATGCGCATTTCCACGGCGTGGCGCGGCGCACGCGGCTGAAGTTCGGCGAGACCGATATACTGGCAAAGGTTTCGGTGCGGCCGGACGGGCGCTTCCAGGTGGCGCTCGATGCGCCCTATGACAGCACCAATTCGCATGATTTCCGCGCCACTCCCCGCCTCGCCCGCTGGCCTGGCCACATCACTGTGTTCGAAGGCGCCGTCGGCTACACATTCGCGGTATCGGACCCCTTGGCACGCAGCGATGACGCGGCTGCCGCCTCCGGCAGCTTGCGCGCGCCGATGCCCGGGCTGGTCAAGCTGGTGCGCGTAGCGAAAGGCGACGCGGTGATCAAGGGACAAGCGTTGCTGATCCTCGAGGCGATGAAGATGGAGCACACCATCGCCGCCCCGCATGACGGAGTGGTTGCCGAGATCGCCGTGGAAGGAGCGCAGGTCACCGACGGGACGGTGCTGGTGCGGTTCGTCGAGGAACAGAGCGCGCCGACCGCTGCCACACCCAACTTGAACAGTTGGACGTGAACGGATAGCGAACACTGTCCGTTAAGCCATTGAATTCATTTGCCTTGAATTTCGGGCGCGAAAATGTGTGGTAACAACATTTGTGCTGTTTGCTCTGTTTTGTCTGGATTTGACGGCATTTATTTACTAACAACGCTGGCATGTTTGTCGTTGAGAGAGTCGCGCGCGGCCATCGCTATCTCTACCTCGTGGAAAGTGTCCGCGACGGCAAAACCGTTCGCCAGCGCACGATAAAGGCACTGGGCCGCAAGGATGCGCTGGTTGCCAGCGGCGAACTTGACAGATTGGCGGCCTCGATTGCGCGCCATGGCGAACGCAGCCTCATCCTGTCCGACATTGACGCGGGGCGGATTGCCTCTCGCCGCATTGGCGGTCCGCTGTTGTTCGGGCGGCTGTGGCAGCGGCTCGGGATTGGCGATGTGCTGGAAGAGGTGCTGGAAGGGCGCCAGTTCGGCTTTGCGGTGGAACGGGCGGTGTTCATTGGCACGTTGCATCGGCTGTTCGTGTCGGGCTCGGACCGCGACTGCGCGAACTGGATGGCCGATTATGGTATCGAGGGCGCCGAGGGTCTGGCGCTCCATCACTTTTACCGGGCCATGGCGTGGCTGGGCGAGGAACGCGGCGAAAAGGCGCAAGGCGCGCTGGTGGCGCGCTGCGTGAAAGACGTGATCGAGGAAAAGCTCTTCGCGCGCCGGCAGGACCTGTTCACCGACCTCAGCCTTGTGTTCATGGACACAACCTCGTTATCCTTCTACGGCGCGGGCGGCGAGACGCTGGGCAAGCGCGGGCATTCCAAGGACTTCCGCCCCGATCTGGCGCAAATGATCCTGGCGCTGGTCGTTGATGGCGAGGGCCGGCCGATCTGCACCGAGATGGTGCCTGGCAACACCGCTGACGTGACCGTCCTGTTGCCGGTGGTCGATCGGCTGCGAACGCGCTTCGGCGTCACACGCGCCTGCGTTGTCGCCGATCGCGGCATGATCAGCGCCGATACCATCGCCGCGCTCGAAAAGCTGGGCATGGAATACATTCTGGGGGCCCGCGAACGCTCGAGCAGCGTGATCCACAACGTCGTGCTCAATGACACGGCGCCGATGGTTCCGCTCGTTCTCGAGCGCCAGCGCGGTGAAACTCAGTTGTGGGTCAAAGAGGTCAAGTTCGGTAAAGACCGCTACATCGTCAGCCGCAATGACGCCGAGGCCGAGAAGGACAAGGCCGACCGCCAGGCGATCATCGCCGGCCTCGAGGCACAGCTCAAGAAGGGCGACAAGGCACTGGTCGGCAACTCGGCCTACCGGCGTTACCTCAAGGCCGGCGGCAAGAACTTCAAGATCGATGTCGGCAAGCTTGCCGAGGAAGCCCGCTACGACGGTATCACCGTGGTGCGGACCAACGCGAAGGTGACCCCGCTCCAGGCCGTGCTGCGGTATCGCGATTTGCTCGAGGTCGAGAGCCTGTTCCGCGCCGCCAAGGCAACCTTCAATACCCGGCCGATCTTCCACCAATCCGATGCCGCCATCCGCGGGCATGTGTTCTGCTCGTTCCTGGCGCTCGTGCTCAGCAAGGAACTGCGCCGCCTCTGCCGGGCCAAAGGCCTGACGCCCGAATGGCAGCCGCTCCTACGCGATCTCGATCGCCTCCAGGAAGCCACCATCGAAAAGGATGGTCGCATCGTCACAACCAGAACTCACGTCACCGGCCAAGTGGGCAACGTCTTCAAGGCAGCTGGCATCGCTCTGCCACACAACCTCGACGAACAACTCGCCTGAGATCCCCCCAAAATGTAGTGGTAACACGCGCCGGCGCGCGCCTAACATGCTGACTTAATGACATATTCTCACAGGCGGTGTTTAAGTCGGGCCACAGGCTGACAAGCGGAACGCTGCGCGGACCGCAAACAAAATGGCCGGGGCGAACCCCGGCCATTTCCTTGGATTATCTCATTACCCGAGATTACTGCGCGATCGGCGCGTACTTGCCGTCATGCCACTGGTTGATGTCGTAGCTGGCGTTCTTGAGGTCGCCCTTTTCGTCGAAGGTGACGTCGCCGACAACGGTGCTGATCGGCGTGCCGTTCTTCAACGCTTCGGCAACCTTGGCCGGATCGTCGCTGCCGGCGCGCTTGATGCCTTCGGCGAACGCCTGGACCACGGCGTAGGAGAACAGCGTGAAGCCTTCCGGCACGAAGCCGCCGGCCTTGATCTTCTCGACGGCGGCCTTGGCTTCCGGCTTTGCTTGCGGGTCCGACGGGAAGACGAACATGGTGCCTTCGCCGGCCGGGCCGGCAACCTGCCAGAATTCCGGCGAGGCGATGGAGTCCGGCATGATTAGCTGGAACTTCAGGTTCTGTTCGGCCGACTGGCGCAGGATCAGGCCGGCTTCAGGATGATAGCCGCCGAAATAGACGACGTCGGCCTTGAGATCCTTCAGCTTGGTGACAAGCGCCGAATAGTCCTTCTCGCCGGGATTGATGGCGTCATAATAGACTTCCTTGAGGCCGCCAGTGTTCATGGTCGCCCTGACGGCATCGGCCACGCCCTGACCGTAAGCGCTCTTGTCGTGCAGGATGACGACGTTCTTGCCGGCATATTTCTTGGCGATCCACGGGCCGATGAATGCGCCCTGTGCATCGTCACGCGTATAGAGGCGCATGATGGTCGGCCAGCCGGCCTTGGCGGCCGCGTCGGTCAGCACCGGGTTCGAGGAAGCCGGGCTCATCATCAGCGCGCCGGCCTCGGCATAGACGGCCGAGGCCGGAATGCTCGAGCCCGAGCAGGCATGGCCGTCGATGAACTTGACGCCGTTGGCGACGATGCGGTTGGCGACCGACACGGCCTGCTTGGGATCGCACTGGTCGTCCTCGATATCGAGCTTGATCATCGAGCCGTTGACGCCGCCCGCGGCGTTGATGGCATCGGCGGCGGCCTGTGCGCCCTGTTTGAACTGATCGCCGATGGTGGCGAGCTGTCCGGTCATCGGGCCGACCACCGAGACGGTGATGTCGTCGGCGAATGCGACGGGCGCACTCATCATCAGGCCGAAAATGGCCGCGCTCAAAATACTCATTTTTTTCATGGCAATAGAACTCCTCCACTCACGCGCGGCCCCCGGCCGCGCTTCTTCCAGAGAGGCGGGACAATTTCATCCTTCATTGGGCCTGTCTAGGCGCATTGGCGCCACTCGATTGGGCCTGCGAGCCCTCATCCACGCAAAAAGCCACGCCAGCCTTGTTCCGGCTGGTCGTGGCTTTTTTTGCCTATCGGGCGGTTTCCCAGCGCCCCCGCGCCGCGAACCCCAACGTAGCCTTCCCTGTCTTCCCTGCCATGATCCGAAGAACGGATACTTTTCGGGGTCATGGTCCGTCGCACGGCTTGGCCGATCCTGCATGCCGCATTCTTGTTGTTGATGGCCCGTGGCCTGGCTGTCTGCGCAGCCTTATCCCTATTTTGGCCCGACCGTCTTGGAGCGGTCTTGGCCGGAGCGTCCCCGTCTGCCGAAACTCAGTGCATGGTCATCCATTCGCGGGCTTCGCGCAGCGCCTTGGCGATCTCGACCTTCGACATGGCGGCCGACAGTTCCGAGCGCAGTTCCGCGGCGCGGGCCGAGCCCTTGATGGCGGCGATGTTGAACCATTTGTGGGCGGCAACGACGTCGGTTTCGCAATCGCGGCCGGTCGCATACATCATGCCCAGTTCGAAAAGAATGTCGGCCTGGGCAGTTGCCCCCATGGCGCCGAAACCTGCTTCAAGCATTTCAAAACGTGCCATTTTAGTCCCCTGTCTGGCTCCCGAGAGCTGCCTCCGTTCGTCTTGTCCGGGCCGCTCTTTCGATGCTTCCGAGAATGCCGATCAGGCTTGAATCCGTCGTTAAATGGCGTGCTTAATTTGAAGAAAACAAAGCTAAAACAAGAGGTAAACGCGGAAATTCGTTAAGGATACGAAGTCAGCAATTCAGCCGATTTTCGTCAAATTCGACGAAAATTTTTCGAGCCTGGATCAACACTCCGCTAACCACGGGAAACAAACGCACGTGCCGGTCGTTTTCATTTCCTCGCCGACGGAGCCAATTCAGGCGGCTTCAAAATCCCAAAGTCTTCCGTTGCGGCACCGCTTTTGTTTTGCCGGGAGCTGGATTAGCTTACGTTTGCGTAAGCGGCAGACCGGCGAGGCGGAGAATTCGGCCGGCTATCCAAAGGGAGCAAGACATGTTTCGAAAAGTGAGCCTGGCTCTTGCAGCCACATTGATCATCGCGGGTGCGGCGTGGGCCGATCCGATCGAGGGCAATTGGAAAACGCAAGCCGGCGATACCGCGGCCATTTCAGGCAGCGGCTCGTTTTCCATCACGCTCAAATCGGGCAAATATGCCGGCAAGACGATCGGCTCGCTCAAGGCGGCGGGCGACAACAAATATGCCGGCAGCATCACCGACCCTGCAAACGACAAGACCTATTCGGGCAAGGCGACATTGTCGGGCACCGCTCTCAAGATGAGCGGCTGCGTGCTTGGCGGACTGATCTGCAAGAGCCAGACCTGGCACAAGCTCTGATCGATCTATCCTTGCGACATCCATGACGGGGCCCGACGGGCCCCGTTTTCGTTTCACCGGCACGTCAAGCCGTGGGGCTCTTGCCCCCGCTGCCGGTGGCCGGCCGGGCCGGCGACGACCCGCCCAGATCCCGTCAATCAATTTGAACCGCAGATGAACGCCGGCATCAGAGCCGGTTCAGAGGCGTTGGGGCATTCTCCGGCGTGTTGAAGGAGACACGACCCCAATGCTTGCTCGCCGCTTCACCATCGTCTGCCTGCTGATGAGCCTGTTTGGAATGTTCTTCGCCATCCTCGTCGCCGAAGCGGGCCGTTCTCCCCGCTCCTGGGACGAAGTCACCAGAATGTGCCGCCTCGCCTGCCCGACCAACCTTCGTCACTGAAACAAAGAAACCCGGACCTCGAAAAGAAAAGCTCAGACATCATGACCCGCATCGCCGCCAACACTCTCAAGACCCTTCGGCTCCTGCCGCGGGCGGCGCTCATCCTGGTGCTCCTGGCCGCGCCGGTCCTGGCGGTGCCGATGATGCGCGCGGATGCCGGCTCGACGATCGAGGCGCCGGCCCTGAGGAAGTCCGGCGTGGGTTTCGTTCTGCTGGTCAGCCTGCAGCGGGGATAAAGAAAAATGGCGCTTTGGGCGCCTTCGGCAGCGACACCCCTCCCAACCGCTCGTCCAAGTCTCTATATTGAGCCATGGAAAAGCGAATCTACCCTCAAGCCATCGAATCTGTCGTCATGCCGGAGCCTTTTGGCCGGCAAAGCTTCGACAGCGCCGAAAAAGCCGTTGCCGCACTGCAGCTGCTTTACGACCGCAACACCAAGTTCCTGCGCGACGCCTTCTCGGCCCTGGCGGCCGCCGGCGGCGACAGCAGCAAGCGCTACCGCGCCTTCTATCCCGAGATCGGCGTCACCACGAGTTCGTTCACCCAGGTCGACTCGCGCCAGGCCTACGGCCATATGCCGACACCCGGCCATTTCGCCACCACGATCACACAGCCGCACCTGTTCGAGAGCTATCTGGTCGAACAGCTGCGCCTGATCATGCGAAACCACGGTGTCTCTGTCACGGTTTCGGAATCGACCACGCCCATTCCGCTGCATTTCGCCTTCCTGGAGGGAACTTACGTCGACGGAGCCGCCGCGGAGCGCATCAAGCGGCCGATCCGCGACCTGTTCGACGTGCCGGATCTCGACGGCACCGACGACCAGATCGCCAACGGCACCTTCGAAGTGGCCTTCGGCGAACCAAGGCCTCTGGCTCCGTTTACCGCGCAGCGCATCGACTATTCGCTGCACCGCATGACGCATTATACCGCCACCAGCCCGCAGCATTTCCAGAACTTCGTGCTGTTCACCAACTACCAGTTCTACATCGACGAATTCGTCGCCCGCGCCCGCGACCTGATGGAGAAGGGCGGCGGCGGTTACGCGGAATTCGTCGAGCCTGGCAATGTCGTGACCAGGGCCGGGCAGAGTTCGCCCAGCGAAGGCGTTGGGCCGCAGCGCCTGCCGCAGATGCCGGCCTATCACCTGAAAAAGCCGAACCACGGCGGCATCACCATGGTCAACATCGGCGTCGGCCCTTCCAATGCCAAGACGATCACCGACCACGTCGCAGTGCTGAGGCCGCATGCCTGGGTGATGCTTGGCCACTGCGCCGGGCTGCGCAACACACAGGCGCTCGGTGACTATGTGCTGGCGCATGCCTATGTGCGCGAGGATCACGTGCTGGACGACGACCTTCCGGTCTGGGTGCCGATCCCGCCGCTGGCGGAAATCCAGGTTGCCCTGCAGGAAGCGGTCGCCGAAGTCACCGGCCTGTCCGGCTATGATCTGAAGCGCATCATGCGCACCGGCACGGTCGCCACCATCGACAACCGCAACTGGGAACTGCGCGACCAGCGCGGACCGGTGCAGCGCCTGTCGCAGTCGCGCGCCATCGCGCTCGACATGGAATCGGCGACGATCGCCGCCAATGGCTTCCGTTTCCGTGTCCCCTATGGCACGCTTCTGTGCGTTTCCGACAAGCCACTGCATGGCGAGTTGAAGCTGCCTGGCATGGCGACCGAGTTCTACAAGCGCCAGGTGGCGCAGCACCTTACCATTGGCATCAGGGCGATGGAGAAGCTGGCCGAGATGCCGATGGAGCGGCTGCATTCGCGCAAGCTCCGGAGCTTTTCGGAGACAGCGTTCCAATAGGCGGCCGCAGCGCCTGGGCGAGGCATTTCGTCGTCTTGCCCGGCCCGCAATTTGGCCGATAAGCAGATGGAACGGATCGTCAGGCGGCATTCGGCAGACACGACCTCGATGATGACAGGCGCGCGCTTGAAAATGATGGCTGGGTTGGCATTCCTGGCGATGACGGCGCTATCGGCCGCGCTGTTGGCCGGATTCTTCGGCACGCTGCATCCGGCTTTCGATTCCTTCTCGCATTTCCGCATTCACTTCAGCGTGCTCATGGCGCTTCTGGCACTGCCGCTGCTTGCCAGCTCGTTTCGGCTGCAAGCGGCAGCGGGGCTGCTGTTTGCCATCGCCTGCCTGGCCACGACGGCAAGCGCCCTGCCGAGGCTCTGGCCGCAACCGGCGGTTGCCAAGCCCACCGATCAGGCCGTCTACAGCCTGCTGCAGATGAACTTGCGCTTCAACAACCCGACACCGAAGAAAGTGCTCTCCCTGATCGGCCGCACCAACCCGGACGTAATCACCCTCGATGAGGTGTCGGAGATGTGGACGACCGAGCTTGGCACCATCGCCAGCGCCTATCCCTACCGTATCCTGTGCCCCTACCCGAACGGCATGTTCGGGGTCGCGCTGCTGTCGCGCCGGCCCTTCGTGGCCGGCACGACACCGCGCTGCGAGCCGCGCGGCGCGATGGCAACCGCCGCCATCGACTTCGGCGGGATCGACGTTGATGTCGCCGCGATCCATTTGAGCTGGCCGTGGCCGAAGGAGCAATACTGGCAGATCGGCGAACTGGCGCAGACATTGGCCGGGTTGGGCGAGACCGCGATCATGGCCGGCGATTGCAACGCCGTGCCTTGGAGTGCTGCGGTGCGGCGGGTCGCGGCTCTCGGCGGGCTGACAGTGATGCCTTCCGCCGGCCCGACCTGGATCCACCGGACACTGCCCGACATCCTGCGCCGTTTTGCGGGCCTGCCGATCGACCAGGTGTTCAGCAAGGGCGGGTTGACGCTCCTGTCTTCCAAGCGGCTGGAGGACACCGGCTCCGACCATCTGCCGGTGCTCGTCGAGTTCACGCTAAGGCCAGACGACAAGCAGCCTGAGAATGACCACGCCACCGCGCTCGCGGCGAGCGACTTTTCGGTGAAGCCGCAAAGCTGACACGCCAATCGAGCGGGCTGGCGGCAAGGACCCGCGATGGCGAGGGGTCTAGTCCTTGTTCTAACGCAATTCCCAAGGGAAAGCGCTACGGCGCTTTTTCCCGGGAAAACCGTTTTACACTTTTCCTGGAATTGCCCTGGTTCAAGGTTTTCCGGTCAAGGCAGCGATCAGATGCTCGACATGGCCGCCATCGCTGTGTTCGCGCCGATCGAAGGCGTTTTGTTTGGCCTCATATTCGGCATAGATCGCCTGGATGCGCAGCCGCGCCTGGCGGCGCGTCTTGTAGCAGGACGGGTCGTTGACGACTTGCAGGCCGGTTATCGACCTTTCCGTAGCGCGCATCATCTCCCTGGCGATGCGCCCATGTGTTTCCTCATGGGCGCGAACACCTGCGAAAAACTTGTTCCAGCGCCTCTTCAGCGCCGACGTCGCGGGTGAGGCAAGGCGCGGAAAGGTGTAGGAAAGATTCAGCGTGCCATTGACCCCTCGCATCCGACAGAAGCCGTTGCCCTGCCCGGCGTCGAGGTCCCAGTCGACGGTATAGGAGGTTGTGGCGATGGCATGCGTCATGAAGCCGTGCCGGGGGCCTTTTCTGTCCATCGCGTCGACGAGGGCGGTGCCCGAGCTTCCGGTGACGTCGTAGGTCCGCGTCTGGACCACTGCCCTGGTGCCGGCCGAGGCCTGTGGCGCAAACAGCGCTCCGATGGCGACGAGGCATGTCAGAACTGTCCGGCGCATCGGCCTTCTCCCTATCTCCAGAGAAGGAACCATAGACCGGTGGCCGTTTCAACGTTTCTGCTGGCCTGCATGCCCTCGCGGCCAGCCCTACCTGCATTTTCTTGCCGCCCACGCCGAAACCGCCCTGCCGCGCGAGATCACATGCCCTGGTAGACCGGCCCCTCGCCGCCCTGCGGCGGCACCCAGTTGATGTTCTGGTTCGGGTCCTTGATATCGCAAGTCTTGCAGTGGACGCAGTTCTGCGCGTTGATGACGAAGCGGACGTCCTTTGCCGCCGGATCGGCGGCGGCGTTGCCGTCCTTGTCGACCCATTCATAGACGCCGGCCGGGCAATAGCGTGTCGAAGGCCCGGCGAAGACATCGTGCTCGGACCGCTTCTGCAAATCCATGTCGCCGACCAGCAGATGGACCGGCTCGTTCTCTTCGTGATTGGTGTTGGACAGGAACACCGAGGACAGGCGGTCGAAGGTCAGCACGCCGTCGGGCTTCGGATAGGCGATCTTCTTGTGCTGGGCGGCGGGCTCGAGCGTGGCATAGTCGGCCTTGCCGTGCTTCAGCGTGCCGAAGGGCGAGATGCCGAACAGCGTATTCAGCCACATGTCGAGGCCGCCAAGACCGACGCCGACGATGGTGCCGAAGCGCGACCACAGCGGCTTGACGTTGCGAACCTTCTTCAAATCCTTGCCGATATCGGTCGCGCGCCAGGCTTGCTCGTAGGAAGTGAGTTCATCATTGGCGCGGCCGGCGCCGATCGCCTCGGCGACATGATCGGCCGCCAGCATGCCCGACAGCACGGCATTGTGGGAGCCCTTGATGCGCGGCACGTTGACGAAGCCTGCGGCGCAACCCATCAGCGCGCCGCCTGGGAAGGACAGTTTCGGCACCGACTGCCAGCCGCCCTCTGTGATGGCGCGTGCGCCATAGCCGAGTCGCTTGGCGCCCTCGAACGTGCCGGCGATCGCCGGATGGGTCTTGAAACGCTGGAATTCCTCGAAGGGCGACAGATACGGGTTCTTGTAGTTGAGGTGGAGGACGAAGCCGACCGCCACCTGGTTGTCCTCGAGATGGTAGAGGAAGGAGCCGCCGCCGGTCTTCATGTCGAGCGGCCAGCCGAAGGAATGCTGGACCAGGCCCGGCCGGTGGTTCTCCGGCTTGACCTGCCAGAGTTCCTTGAGACCGATGCCGTATTTGCCTGGCTCGCGGCCATCGGAGAGTTTGTATTTGGCGATCAACTGCTTGGCGAGCGAGCCGCGCGCGCCTTCGCCGATCAGCACATATTTGCCCATCAGAGCCATGCCCGGCGCGAAGCCCGGCCCATGCGTGCCGTCCTTCTCGACGCCCATGTCGCCGGTGACGACGCCGGTGACGGCGCCCTCCTCATTGTAGAGCAGGCCGGCGGCGGCAAAGCCCGGATAGATCTCGACGCCGAGCGCCTCGGCCTTGCCAGCCAGCCAGCGGCAGACATTGCCGAGCGAGACGATGTAGTTGCCGTGATTGTTCATCAGCGGCGGCATCAATATGTTGGGCAGGCGGAATGAGCCAGCCGGGCCGAGCACCAGGAAATGATCCGCCGTGACGGGCGTCTTGAACGGGTGACCTTCCTCCTCGCGCCAACCGGGCAGCAGCCGGTCGATGCCGATCGGATCGACCACGGCGCCGGAGAGGATATGGGCGCCGACCTCGCCGCCCTTTTCCCAGCACGACGACGGAAAGCTCGGGATTGACCTGCTTGAGGCGGATGGCCGCGGCAAGGCCGGCCGGACCGGCACCGACGATGACCACGTCGAATTCCATGCTTTCGCGTTCGATATCGCTCATCAACCCCTCCGCACTGGCTTGCCGCTGTTGCGTATCTTGCTGGCTCCTGCGCTGCATAGCGCATCAATTGGCGACAGGAAACCGGCGCAGACGTGACAATGCGGATTTGGCCAAAAAGTCGCGCATCTTGCGGCGGGGCAGGCATTTGCGCCCGGTAAGACCGGCCACGCCTGCGTTTTTTAATTGTTCGGCGGCTTGCTTATCGGCCATACTTCCCGCCATGCGCTTTCCTGGGCCAGCGGGCTTTTCTTCGACGCGCTTTCTTTTCCCGCCCGGCCGGGCCTGCCGGGCGATTCTTCTGGCCCTTCTGACGTCGGCACCGGGGCACGCCACAGCGAACGAGGTGAAGGTCTGGGCGACAGGCGCCTACTCCTTCTCCGACGAGCTTGGCGGCTTCCGCATCACCGGAGCCTCCGGCATCGGAACCAAGGACGATCCGCTGGTCATCACCGAAGAGCTGAATTCGGCAACACCGGTGACGCTGACCATCCGCACGACCAAGCCGATCCAGACGTTCGGCAAGGCGGGCGAATTCGCCAATGGCATCATGTATATGCGCATCAACGTGCTCAACAACAGCGGCCAGGCCTGGATCGAATTCCAGTTCGAACTTCAGGAGATATTGGATCAGCCGAGCGTGTTTGGAGACGGGTTTTCCTTCGACCAACGCAACAAGACGCCCGACAATATCTGGTCGAGCAATTTCGCCGATTTCGACCGGGAGTTCGAGCCCTATGACCGGCTGCTGTTCAAGAACGGCAAGGTCGACCCGCTGAGGACCGTCAGCTTCGAGTTCCTGATGACCGATTACACGCCGCGATGGACCTTCTATCTGGTGCAGGATCCGCGCATCCCGACGGGATAGGGTAAGCCGCCGGTCTTGCAAATTGCAGTCGTGCGGACGAATGTGCGCGCCATGACTGCCGCGTCCCCCAATAGCCCGACCGATATTGCCGACATCCTGGCCTTCTATGCCAGCGCCGGCGTCGACGAGGCGCTGGAAGACGCCCCGGTGAATCGCTTCGCCGAGGCGGCGCCGAGATCTGTCGAGCGCGCACCGGCGCCGGTGGCGCCACCTCACGAGGAGAAGGCGGCGGAGCGGCCAGCGGCACCGCCCGGACTGGATGCAAGCAACGTACCGGATGCGCCACCGGCGCGTTCATCGGTCGCCGCGGTGCCAGACGAGGCTCAGGCGGCGCTTGCGCGCCAGTTGGCGACAACCGCAACGACCCTGGACGAGTTGCGTCAGCACATGGCTGCCTTCGACGGCTGCAATCTCAAGGCCACCGCCAAGAACCTGGTGTTCGCCGACGGCAACCCGGACGCCGCGGTGATGCTGGTGGGCGAAGCGCCGGGCCGCGACGAGGACATTGAGGGCTTGCCCTTCGTCGGCCGCTCGGGCCGGCTGCTTGACCGCATGCTGGCCGCGATCGGGCTCGACCGCACTTCGGTCTACATTGCCAACGTCATCCCGTGGCGGCCGCCGGGCAACCGCACGCCGACGCCGCACGAGACTGAGATCTGCCGGCCGTTCATCGAGCGGCAGATCGAGCTGGTCAATCCCAAGGTGCTGGTCAATCTCGGCGGCCCGTCGGCCAAGACCTTGCTCAACACCTCGGAAGGCATTTTGCGGCTGCGTGGCAACTGGCGTGTCCACACCACCGCCTCCGGCATCGCCATTCCGGCCATGCCGACGCTGCATCCGGCCTATCTCCTGCGCACACCGGCGCACAAGAAGCTGGCATGGCGGGATTTTCTCGAGGTGAAGGCGAAGCTGCGGGCACTCTCGTAGATCGCCATAACCTCGCTGGTAATTGAAATGCCGCCCCCGTCAGCCTAACCATTTCACATGACATCAGCCCAAACCTCCGCCGGCAGTCTGATCCGCGAATGGCGCACGCGGCGCCGCATGAGCCAGCTCGACCTCGCCACGGAGGCCGAGATTTCGCAGCGGCATCTCTCCTTCGTCGAGAGCGGGCGCGCCGCGCCCTCGCGCGACATGGTGCTGCATCTGGCGGAGCAGCTTTCGATCCCGCTGAGGCAGCGCAACCAGCTGCTGCTGGCCGCCGGCTTCGCGCCGAGCTTCAGCGAACGGCCGCTCAGCGACACGACGCTGGCGCCGGCGATGGCAGCGGTCGAGATCGTGCTCAAGGGACACGAGCCCTTCCCTGCGCTGGCCGTGGACCGGCACTGGAACCTGGTCTCGGCGAATGCCGCGATCGCTCCCTTCCTTGCCGATGTCAGCGAGGCTTCGCTGCTGACGCCGCCGGTCAACGTACTTCGCCTTTCCCTGCATCCCGGCGGCATCGCACCGCGCATCGTCAATCTCGCGGAATGGCGCACGCATCTGCTTGAGCGTCTCAAACACCAGAATGATGCCAGCGGCGACCCGGTGCTGGTCGAATTGGAGCGCGAGCTGCGCAGCTATCCGTCCGGGCTGAAGGGCAGCAGGCCGACACCCGTCGAGCCGAATGCCATCGTGCATCCGCTCAGGCTCGCCCATGGCGATCAGGTGCTGTCGTTCATCAGCACCATCACCGTTTTCGGCACCCCGATCGACGTGACCTTGTCGGAACTGGCGATCGAGTCTTTCTTCCCGGCCGACGAGCAGACTCGTGCGGTGCTTGTGCGGCTGGCGAAGGAGCGGAGCGAACGGTCGTAACTGAGGAGACCGGCCCTTCGCTCCGGGCGTTCGTCGTTCGGAAAGCCAAGCAATTGGCTTTCCGTCCGCTACGCGGACCTCTCCTCACCCCTGCGGCAGCGTCACCTTGCGCGTTCGCGTGCGCTCCAGGCCCAGTTGCCGCTCGCGCCAGATGATGAAGATGCCGGCGGCCACCACGATCGCACCGCCAATCAGCGTGTTGAGCGAGGTCACATCGCCGAAAATGAAATAGCCGACCACAACGCCGAGGATCATCGAGGTGTATTCGAACGGCGCCACCACCGAGGCCTCGGCGTGGCGATAGGCCGACGTCATCAGGATCTGGCCGAGGCCGCCGCAGAAGCCGGCCATGACGAGCAGCGCGGCTTGCGTCGGCGTCAGAGCTTGCCAGCCGAAAGGCAGTGTCAGCAGCGAGAGCACGCTGGCCGTCGACGAGAACCACAGGACGATGGTCGCCGTCTTCTCCGTCTGCACGAGATTGCGCACGAGCAGCATGGCGACCGCCGAGATCGCCGCGGCCACCAGCGCAGCCATGACGCCCAGGACCTCCTGGTCGTCGAGCCCTTCATCCGAGTTGAGCAGCGTCAGCTCCGGCCAGGAAATGATGAGCACGCCGACAAGACCAACGGCGACCGCGCTCCACCGATAGACGTGGATCGACTCGCCAAGGAAGACCGAGGAGAACACCACGACCAACAGCGGCTGCGCATAGTTCAGGGTGATCGCCTCCGGCAACGGCAGCCTGGTGAGCGCGAAGAAGCCCAGCCCCATGGCGCCGACGCCGACGACGCCGCGCGCGACATGGTTGAAGGGACGTTTGGTGACGAATGCCGTCGGCAGCTGTCCCTTCAATGCCAGGAAGGCAATGATCGGGAAGATGGCGAAGAAGGAGCGGAAGAAGACGATCTGCCCCGCCGGCACGTCACCGGCCGCCTTGATGCAGGTTTGCATGCCGACAAAGACCGCGACGGACACGATCTTCAGCGCGATGCCCCTCAGCGTGCCGTGGCCTCCCGTCGTTCCTGGTTCCGCCCCTGATGTCACGTCGGCGATGCGCCCCTGATCGCGGCCCAGATGCGCGCCGGCGTCGCGGGCATCTCGATATGCCTGATGCCATAGGCGCGCCACAGCGCATCGGTGACGGCATTGAGCGCCGCCGGTGTCGAGCCGATCGTGCCGGCCTCGCCCGCGCCCTTGATGCCCAGTGCATTGGTGGTCGAAGGCACGTTGCGGGTCTCGAAATGGAAGAACGGGAAATTGTCGGCGCGCGGCATGGCATAGTCCATGAAGCTCGCCGTCAAGAGCTGCCCATCCTCGCCATGGATGGTGTTCTCGGTCAACGCCTGGCCGATGCCTTGCACCACGCCGCCATGCACCTGGCCGGCGAGCAGGATCGGATTAACGGTGACGCCGAAATCGTCGACGATGGTGTAGCGGACGATCTCGGTCGCGCCGGTGTCGGGATCGATCTCGACCTCGCAGATATGGGTGCCGTTCGGATAGGTGCACTCGTCCTGCACGAACTCGCCGAACCCCTTAAGGTCATCCGGCGTCTTCGCGGCCTTGGCGATGCTCGAGAAATCGATGCTCCGGTCGGTGCCGACGATGCGGGCAACGCCATCGGACAATTCGATATCGCCGGCCGAGGCCTCAAGCTCGTCGGCGGCGATGCGCTTGATCTTGTTGGCCAGATCCTCGCCGGCGCGGGAAGCCGAGACACCCCCCAGCGGAATGGAGCGCGAGCCGCCTGTGCCGCCGCCCGCCTTTAATTCGTCGGTGTCGCCCTGGCGGACATGGATCTTGTCGATATCGAGATTGAGTTTTTCCGACAGGAACTGCGCATAGGCGGTGGCATGCCCCTGGCCGTTGGTCTGGGTGCCGATCTTCAGCGTCACCGTGCCGTCGCCATTGAGCTCGACAAAGGCCGGCTCCGAGCCCGGAAAGGCGCAGGCCTCGATATAGGTGGCCATGCCGATGCCGCGGATCTTGCCGCCGGCTTTGGACTGTTCCAGCCGCTGCGGAAACGCCTTCCACTGCGACCGTTCGATGGCGCGGTCCATATGGCCTTCGAATTCGCCATTGTCGTAGAGACGGCCCGTCTGCGTGCGATAGGGAAACTGCTCGGGCCGGATGAAGTTGCGGCGGCGGATCTCTTCGACAGGCAGGCCGAGATCATGAGCGCAGGCGTCAACCAGTTTTTCCAACAGGAACGCCGCCTCGGGACGCCCGGCGCCGCGATAGGCGTCGACCGGGCAGGTGTTGGTGTAGAGGCCGGTCACCGAGACATCGAGCGCCCTGATATCATAGACGCCGGTCGACATGGTGACGCCGATATAGGGAATGAAAGGGCCATATTGCGAGATATAGGCGCCGATATTGGCAAGCAGCTCGACCCTCATGCCGAGGAAGCGGCCGTCCTTGTCGAGCGCCATTTCGGCCGTCACCGCATTGTCGCGGCCTTGGGCGTCGGTGAGGAAGTGCTCGGTGCGGTCGCCAGCCCACTTCACCGGGCGGCCAAGCCGCTTCGCCGCCTCTAGCACCAGCGGATATTCGCGGTAGACGAAGCTCTTCGGCCCGAAACCGCCGCCGACATCGGGCGTGATGACGCGCAGTTGGTCCTTCTTGATCTTGAACACGCTGGCCAGGATGTACTGCATGGAATGCACGCCCTGCGACCCGGTGGTCAGCACAAAGCGGTTTTCCCCGACATTCCATTCGCCGATCGCCGAGCGCGGCTCCATGTAGTTGCAGACCAGCCGATTGTTGACGAATTCGATGCGCGTGACGTGAGCGGCCCCGGCGAAGGCCGCGTCCGTCTTCCTCTTGTCGCCGATATGATAGGTGAAGGCGCGGTTGGAGCCGAGTTCCGGCCAGACCAGCGGCGTGCCCTCCGCAAGCGCCGTCGCAGTGCCGGAGGCGGCGTCCTCGCCGTCATAATCGACCTCGATCAGTTCGGCGGCATCCTGCGCCAAGGCACGGCTGTCGGCGACCACAAAGGCAACCGCATCGCCGACATAGTTGACGCGGTCCCGGCACAGGATCGGAATGTCGCGCGTCGGCGCTTTGGTGCCGTCCGGCTGTGCCTGCATGACGCCGGACTTGAGATCGCGCAGATGGGTGACATCCCCACCGGTCAGCACGAGATGGACGCCGGGTGCCGCCTTCGCCGCGTCGATCGAGCCGATGGTGAAGCTTGCCTTGGCGATCGGCGAGCGCAGGACATAGCCGTGCAGCACGCCGTCCGGCTTGATATCGTCGGTGTAGCGGCCTTGGCCCTGGATGAAGGCGGTATCCTCGCGCCGCAGCACGGAAGCGCCCATGCCGAATTTCGGTGTGACGACGGTCATGGCTGCCTCGCGGGGATGTGGAGAACGAATGCCTGAAATAGGCATCGGCCGAGTTTTGTCGAGGGACCATTTCGTGTAAAGAGCGCGGACTTCAAATTTCTTGGACCAGTGGGAACTCCGCGTCCAACGCAATCGACAGGAAAAACAACGGAATGCGCACGGACACCGGCCAGGTCTTCAAGCTCGAAGACTATCGCCCCAACGATTATCTCATTCCGCAGACCAACCTCACCTTCCGCCTTTCGCCCGAGGCCACGATCGTCACCGCGACACTGACGGTCGAACGCCGCGACGGCGTAGCCGCGGCGGCGCCATTGGTGCTCGACGGCGATGGGCTGACGCTCAAGCGCCTCGAGATCAACGGCAAGAAGGCAAAACCGGCGGACCTGCTGGTGACACCTGATCAGCTCACCATTCTCAAGCCGCCGGGCGCGCGGCGCTTCCAACTGCTGATCGAGACCGAGCTAGCCCCGGCGGGTAACGAGGCCCTGATGGGTCTCTACCGCTCGAACAACGTCTATTGCACGCAATGCGAGGCCGAGGGCTTCCGCCGCATCACCTATTTCCTCGATCGCCCCGACATCCTGTCCGTCTACACCGTGCGGATCGAGGCGCTCCGTGACGAGGCGCCGCTGCTCCTGTCCAATGGCAATCCGGGAGACAAGGGCGATATCGGCGACGGTTGGCATTATGCCGTCTGGCATGACCCCTTCCCCAAGCCATCCTACCTGTTCGCGCTGGTGGCCGGCAATCTTGGCCAGGTCGCCGACAGTTTCGTCACAATGTCGGGCCGCGAGGTCGAACTCGGCATCTATGTCGAGCGCGGCAAGGAGAAGCTGGCCGGCTATGCCATGGACGCGCTGAAGCGGTCGATGCGATGGGACGAGGAGGCGTTTGGCCGCGAATACGACCTCGACGTCTTCAACATCGTCGCCGTGTCCGACTTCAACATGGGCGCGATGGAGAACAAGGGCCTCAACATCTTCAACGACAAATATGTGCTGGCCGACGAGGAGACCGCGACGGACGCCGATTTCGCCAATATCGAGGCGATCATCGCGCATGAGTATTTCCACAATTGGACAGGCAACAGAATCACTTGCCGCGACTGGTTCCAGCTTTGCCTGAAGGAAGGCCTGACTGTGTTCCGCGACCATGAATTCTCCGCCGACCAGCGCTCGCGCGCGGTCAAGCGCATTGCCGAGGTGCGTACGCTGCGCGCCCACCAGTTTCCCGAGGACCAGGGTCCGCTGGCGCATCCGGTGCGGCCGCGCCGCTACCGTGAGATCAACAATTTCTACACGGCGACGGTCTACGAAAAGGGCTCCGAAGTGGTGCGCATGATCCGCACCATCCTGGGGGCAGATGTCTTTCGCGCCGGCATGAACCTGTATTTCGAGCGGCATGACGGCGAAGCGGCGACCATCGAGGACTTCATCAAAGTGTTCGAGGATGCATCCGGCCGCGACCTGTCGCAGTTCGCGCTCTGGTACCATCAGGCCGGCACGCCCAATCTGACGGTCAGTTCGACGCACAATCAGGCCGCGCAGGAATTCACGCTCGAAATCGAGCAGTCGGTGCCGCCGACACCCTCCGAAAGCCGTAAGCGGCTGATGCATATTCCTCTCGCCTTCGGGCTGATTGGCGCCGGCGGCAAGCCTGTCGCGTTTAGCGGCGTCGAGGGCGCCAACGTCGAGGACGGCGTCATCCATCTACGCAAGCGCCGCCATATGGTGCGTTTCTCGGGCGTTGCTGAACGTCCGGCGGTGTCGCTCAACCGCGGCTTTTCGGCGCCGGTGACGCTGTCGGTCGAGCAGAAGGCCGACGACCAGTTCTTCCTTGCCCGCCATGACAGCGATGCCTTTTCGCGCTGGCAAGCCTTCAACACGCTGCTCACCGATGCGCTGATCGTTGCCTTCCGCGAGTTCCTTGGCGGCAAGCATCCGGTCTTCGCGACACGACTGACGGAGCTCGCCGGCAGCATCGCCGGCGATGAGACGCTGGAGCCTGCTTACCGGGCGCTTGCGCTGGCACTGCCGGGCGATGCCGACATCGCCCGCGACATCGGCAAGAACATCGACCCCGATGCCATTCATGCAGCCCGGCAGACCCTTGCGCTGGCGATCGCTACGGCCAATGGCGAGGCATTTTCCGAACTCTACCACAGCCTTGCCGACAAGGCCCCCTTCAGCCCGGACGCGGCGAGCGCGGGACGACGCGCCCTGCGCAACACTTTGCTGGACTATCTCTCGCTGCTGCCGGGCGGAGCGGCATTGGCGGCCGGGCATTTCCAGTCGGCGACCAACATGACCGACCGCGCGGCCGCCCTTGCCGTGCTCGCGCATCGCCATCACGCCTCGCCGGAGGCAAACAAGGCGCTGGCGGCTTTCGAAAAGACCTATGCATCCGATCCGCTGGTCATGGACAAATGGTTCCAGATCCAGGCCAGCGTGCCGGGGCCGCAGGCTGTGGACACGGTCCGGGCTCTAACCGCCCATCCGGCCTTCTCGATGGCCAATCCGAACCGGGTGCGTTCGCTGATCGGCACATTCTCCAGCGCCAACCAGACCGGCTTCCACCGCGCCGACGGCGAAGGCTACCGATTCTTCGCGCAAACGGTGCTCGAGGTCGAGAAGCGCAATCCGCAAGTGGCGGCAAGGCTGGCGACGGCACTGCGGTCGTGGCGTTCGCTCGAGCCGGGCCGGCAGGCCAAGGCCAGGGAGGCGCTGCTTTCGATCGCCAATGCCGAAAACCTGTCGGCGGACCTGCGCGATATTGTCGAGCGCACGCTGGCCTAGGCGCCCTTGCCTTCTCCCGTGTGGGAGAAGGCCCAGCCGCCGCACCAGCAGAAGCGCATTATTTTAGTCGATTTTTAATCTTTTTTCGCCGGGCCACTGGACAAGGCGAATCACGTTTGATTCTTTACTGACGATTCGGAAGTGCGGCGTTTGCCGGATCACAAAGCAGCATAGGCAATTCGGGGAGTGCCATTTATGGCAAAGGCGGACGCGTGGGGCGCGCCCGGTGGGATGGTTTTTGCGCGTCGCGAGGCGCGCAGCGACGGCCTTGCCGGGAATACGCGGCTCATTGCCGAACCGGCCTACAAGCGGCTTCTGGCCGCCGAACCGCTGCTGCGCCGGTCGATACCGGCCCTCATCATCATCTTCCTGCTCGTCATCGCGGCGCTGCGCGTGCTGTCGCTGATGAATGAGCGCGACGATGTCGAACGCGACGCCAAGGCGATCCTAACGCTGGCGGCGGGCCAGCTGGCCAGTTCGCTGGCCACCACCTCGGACACCGTGCCCGGCGCTGTCCAGGACCTGCTGGAGACCACCAGCCGCCAGGGCGCGATGGGCCGCAGCCATGTGCTCGTCATCACCGACAGCGCTTTCAGGATCACCGCGGTGACGCCGCGCTCGATGCCCTGGCAAGGCCATTCGCTCGACGGCCTCGTCCAGGGCGGCCAGCCGCTGTTCATGTTCGGCGACCGTGCCGGCGTCATGGAGGTCAACATCGGCGGCCAGGACTGGTACGCCGCGGTCAGCGTGGCCAAGGATCGCAAGGGAGCCGCGGCGGCGCTGGTGCCGCAAGAGGCGGTCTTCGACACGTGGCGCAAGACCGTCTCGCTCAACGTCACCTTGTTCGTGCTGACGGCCGGCGTGCTGATCATCATCCTCTACGCCTATTTCGGGCAGGCGGCGCGCGCCCAGGCCGCCGACCGCATCTATCTCGAAGCGCATCAGCGCATCGACATGGCGCTGGTGCGTGGCCGCTGCGGCCTGTGGGACTGGGACATGGTGCGCGGCAAGATGTACTGGTCGCGTTCCATGTACGACATGCTGGGCTACGAGCCCTGCGATACGATGCTGTCCTTCGGCGAGGTCGACGAGATCATCCATCCCGAAGATGGCGACCTGTTCGAGCTCGCCAATAGAATCGTCGCTCGCGAAATCGACCACATCGACCAGGTGTTCCGGATGCGGCATGCCGATGGCCAATGGGTGTGGATGCGTGCTCGTGCGCAGGTCATGGATCCGGAGGCGCCGGAAATCCAGCTGATCGGCATCGCCGTCGACGTCACCGAACAGCGCCATCTGGCGTTGCGGTCCGAAGCCGCCGACCTTCGCCTGAGAACAGCGATCGAGAACATCAACGAATCCTTCGTGCTGTGGGATTCGGCGCAGCGGCTGATCATGTGCAACTCCAAATACCAGCAGGACAACGGACTGTCGGATCGCGACGTGATGCCGGGTGTGACACGCGCTTCGCTGGAAGGGCGGATGCTGGCCTTTGCGTCCGAACGCCGGCTTGCCAACACCAATGGTCCGCAAGGCGGCGCCACTTTCGAGCGGCAGCTGTCCGACGGCCGCTGGCTGCAGGTCAATGAGCTTCGGACCCGGGACGGCGGCATCGTCTCGGTCGGCTCCGACATCACCCAGATCAAGCTGCATCAAGAGAAGCTGGTCGACAGCGAACGGCGGCTGATGGCGACGATCCATGATCTCAGCCTCGCGCGGCGGGCCGAAGAGGAGCGGTCGCGCGAACTCGTCGACCTCAACCGCAAATACATGAAGGAAACCGAGCGCGCCGAGGCGGCGAACCGGGCCAAGTCCGAATTCCTGGCCAACATGTCGCATGAGTTGCGCACGCCGCTGAACGCCATCATCGGCTTCTCCGAGTTGATGGAACAGCGGCTGTTCGGTCCGCTGGGGTCGGCGCGCTACGAGGAGTACGCCACCGACATCAACAGCAGCGGCAAATACCTGCTCGGCGTTATCAACGATATTCTCGACATGTCCAAGATCGAGGCCGGCCAGTTCTCGCTGGACCAGGAGCAGATCGACCTCGGTCCGCTGATCAGCGAGACGGTGCGCGTCGTCTCGTTGCAGGCAGCGCAAAAGGCGATCACGGTGGAAACGCGCATCGCCGACGCTCTGAGTCTGTTCGCCGATCGCCGGGCGATCAAGCAGATCGTCATCAACCTTCTGTCCAACGCGGTGAAGTTCACCGGCCAGGGCGGCCATATATCGGTCAGGGCCCGCAACACATCGGGCGCGCTGGTGCTGACCATCGAGGACAATGGCTGCGGCATCCCGAAAGAGGCGCTCGGCAAGCTCGGCCGACCCTTCGAACAGGTGCAAAACCAGTTCTCCAAGAACCATGCTGGGTCCGGTCTCGGTCTCGCCATCTCACGTTCGCTGGCCGAGCTCCAGGGCGGCGCGCTGAAGATCCGTTCGACCGAAGGTGTCGGCACGATCGTGTCGGTGCGCATTCCAGTGAAGAAGGCGCCGCCGGCCGTCAGGGCCGCCGCTTGAGCAGCAGGCTCCGAGCGATATCGCCGGAGCCTTGATCAAACAATGTTATTGGACGCCGTCGTCATCATCCGATTGGCGGTGATGGCCAAGGCGATGGCCCTTCGGCAGTTCGCTCTTCTCGATCTTGCCGTCATTGTTCTTGTCGAGCATGGCGAACACCTTCTTCTCACGACCGGTGATGTCATCCGTGGTCAGCGTGCCGTCGCCCTTGGTGTCGTAGCGGGCGATGATGCGCCTGGCCATCCGCTCGAAGCGCGCCTTCTCCAGCGCGTCGGCGAGTTGGGCGACGGTCAGCTTGCCGCCATTGTCGGCAACGAGCTTCTTCAGCCGCGCGTTCATGGCGTCGGAAAACTGGTCGAAGGTGATGGCGCCGCCTGAATAGCTCATCGCCTTGTCGAGTCGGGCCATCATGCCGTCGCGCATTTTCGCGCTGGCATTGTTTTCGGCATAGGCGGTGGTGCCGACGGCGCCGGCAAGTGCTGCGAAGGCGAGGGCAAGCTTGGTTGACTTTCTCATGGTCTTCTCCTGTTGCATCGTCACCCCCGATGCGAGAGCGGCGGATCTTCGATCCTGTTGCCGCTCTATCTCATTGTTCGAGCATCGGATTTTCCCAAAACCGGCTTCCACTTTTGGGTCCGACGCTTCGACAGTTATTTCATGGTCGTCCGGCATGAAGCAAAAGATCAAAGTCCTTCCTGACCTTCTGCGACGTCTCCTTGAGATGTGCTTCCAGCACACCGAAATCCGGCAGGTCGGTGACCGCCAGAAGCAGATCCGAAAGCCCCGGCGGAACGTCGTCGCGCTCGAACGGGCCGGTGAGGCACAGCCGGGTCATCTGGGTCAGCGCCAGATAGAGTGCGAAGGCGGCACCAAGCTCTTGCCTGACCCCGGCACCGGCGAAGCCAGGCGCGAGGCGGGACAGGATCTCCGCCGTACCGGTGACACGCGGCCCGGCCTCGACCTTCCCGGTGATGACAGCCACCTGGGCGATGAATTCGAGATCGATCAGCCCGCCGGGAATCAGCTTGATGTCCCAGAGATCGCGTGCCGGCTTTTCCTTCTCGATCATGGCGCGCATGTCCGAGGCTTCGGTCTTCACCTTTGCCGCGTCGCGCGGCTGGCCAAGCACGGCTGCGACTTCCGCTTCGACCTCGGCGCACAGGCCGGCATCGCCGCCAATGGCGCGTGCCCGCGACAGCGCCATGTGTTCCCAGGTCCAGGCCTCCTGGCGCTGGTATTTCTTGAAGGCATCGATGTGGGTGGCCACCGGCCCCTTGTTGCCGGACGGCCGCAGCCGCAGGTCGAGTTCGTAGAGCACTCCTTCCGCCGTCGGCGCCGATACGGCCGAGATCAGCCGCTGCGTCATGCGGGTGTAGTAGTGGGAAGGCGCCAGCGGCTTGTCGCCGTCGGAGTCCTCGGCGTCCGCGTCATGGTCGTAGAGCAGGATGAGATCGACGTCCGATCCCGCGGTCAATTCGCGGCTGCCGAGCTTGCCCATGCCGAGCAGCGAAACCACGCCGCCGGCGATCGTGCCGTGGCGCGCCGCGAATTCGGCGGTCACCGCCTGCAACGCCGCCTCGATGGTGAGATCGGCGAGATCGGAAAAGGCGCGGCCGGCGCGGGCCGGATCGATCGAACCGGCAAGCAGCCGCACGCCGATCAGAAACTTTTGTTCCGAGGCAAAGATGCGCAGCCGGTCGAGCACCTCCTCATAGGCCCTGTCGCCTTCAAGGAAGGCGGAAAGCCGTGCCGAGAGATAGGCGCGGTCGGGGAGTTCAGTCAGCAAGGCCGGGTCGAGCAGGCCGTCGAAAACATGCGGCCGGCGCGTGATGATCGCCGCCAGCCGAGGCGCGGCGCCCATGATCGTCGCCATCAGCTTGAGCAGCGCCGGGTTGGACTGCAACAGCGAGAACAGCTGGATGCCGGCAGGCAGGCCGGCAAGGAATTCGTCGAAACGGATCAAGGCTTCGTCCGCCCGGCGCGTCTGGCCGAAGGCCTTGAGCAGCGCTGGCGTCAATTCCGTCAACCGCTCACGCGCTTCCGCCGACTGGGTGACGCGATAGCGGCCGAAATGCCAGCCGCGGATGACGCGGCAGATGTCGCTCGGCCGCTGGAAGCCGAGACCCTGCAAGGTCTGCAGCGTGTTGGGGTCATCGACATCGCCGGTGAAGACCAGATTGCCGATCCCCGCCGAAAGCTCCGGGGCCGTTTCAAAAAGGGCTGCATAATGGCGCTCGACCTGCTGCAGCGAGGCGCGGAATGCCAGGGAAAACCCCGCCGCATCGGCAAAGCCCAGCATGTGGGCGATGCGCTCCAGCCCTTCATCGTCTTCCGGCAGCGTGTGCGTCTGCTCGTCCGCCACCATCTGAACGGCATGCTCGACACGGCGCAGGAACCAGTATTGGCGCGCGAGTGCGTCACGCGCATCGGCGGTGATCCAGCCGCGCGCGGCGAGCTGGCCAAGCATCGGCACCGTTTCACGGCCGCGCAGTTCGGGGAAGCGGCCGCCGGCGATGAGCTGCTGGGTCTGGACGAAGAACTCGATTTCGCGGATGCCGCCTCGGCCGAGCTTGACGTTATGGCCCTTCACGGCGATCTCGCCATGGCCCTTGTGGGCGTGGATCTGGCGCTTGATCGAATGGACGTCGGCAATCGCCGCGTAGTCCATGTATTTGCGCCAGATATAGGGCTGGAGTTCCCTGAGGAATGCAGCACCCGCAGCCAGATCGCCGGCCACCGGACGCGCCTTGATCATCGCCGCGCGTTCCCAGTTCTGGCCGCGCGCTTCGTAATAGCGCAGAGCCGCTTCAACCGGAATCGCCAGCGGCGTCGAACCGGGATCGGGACGCAGCCTGAGATCGGTGCGGAAGACATAGCCGTGCTCGGTGCGGTCCTGCAGGATGCGCACCAAGCGCCGCGTCAGCCGCGAAAACAGCTCCGTGGCGTCGAGCGGGTCGACCACGGCAGGCGCTTCCGGATCGAAGAAGACGACAAGATCGATGTCGGAGGAGAAATTCAGCTCATGCGCGCCAAGCTTGCCCATGCCGAGCAGGATCCAGCCCGATTGCAGCGACGGGTTGTCGAGATCCCGCAGTTTGAGCTTGCCCTGGCCATGCGCGTCGCGCAGCAGGAAGTCGACGGCCGCGCGAGAGCAGGCATCGGCAAGATCACTCAAACGCCGCACGGTCAGCGACGTTTCCGCCTCACCGGCAAGGTCAGCCAGCGCGATCAGGAAATGTGCCTCGGCTTTGCACTGGCGCAGTTCCATCATCAGGCTGGATTCGGAGACCGCCTCGGCCAACGGCGCCTGTTCGATCGCGGCGGTGATCGCCTCCAGGCGCGCCTCGACCGGCTGGTCGAAAAGGGCATCCAGGATACGAGGCCTGCGCCGCGCCGCGTCACGCAAAAACGGCGAGAGGTCGAAGACTGCGGCCAAGAAATCCCGGCCCTCCCCCTTGCCGGCCAGGAATTTGGCCAGCCGCGTCAACCCTTCTTCGCGTGCAGCCGCGGCGATTTCGGCCAGTTCCTGCCGCGACCTGGCTTCGTCGAGAGGGGCGAGCCCAAGGGCAGGCTTCAACTGCCAGTCCGTGACCGTCCGCTTCGCAACCGCAGCCATCAGTGATCCTCCCGTGCGGGGAAACTCATGACCACGGATAGTCCCGGATTGCCAGGCAAGAGATCAAGCCTTCCATGATGGAAACTCATGACCGCCTTAGCGAGGCTGAGGCCAAGGCCGGAGCCCGGTTGCGAACGGCTCTTCTCCAGCCGCACGAAACGTTCGGTCGCCCGGGCCCGATCGGCATCGTCCGGAATGCCCTGGCCGTTGTCGACGACACAAAGCCTGATCTCGCCATGGGTCCGCTCGAGCGTCACGCGAACGGCCGGCTTGGATGTGGAGTCCGTCGAATATTTGATCGCATTGTCGACGATGTTGGACAGCGCCTGGCCGATCAGCTCGCGGTTGCCGTCGACAAGAAAAGCGCCATTCACGTCGGCTTCGAGCGAAACGCCAGCCTCTTCCGCCACCGGCTCGTAGAGCTCGGCGACATCACGCACGGCCGCCGCCAGATCGACGCGATTGGTGTGCTCTGACGAATATCCGGCCTCGAGCCGAGAGATCATCAGGATGGCGTTGAAGGTCTTTATCAGCTGGTCGGACTCGGCGATGGTGCTTTCCAGCGCCTGGCGGTAGTCGGCGGGCTTGTGCTTGCCCGAAAGTATCGCTTCGGCGCGGTTGCGCAGCCGGGTCAGCGGCGTCTTCAGATCATGCGCGATGTTGTCGGAAACCTGCTTGAGGCCTTCGTTGAGCGTGGCGATCCTGGCCAGCATGGAATTGAGATTTTCCGAAAGCCGGTCGAATTCATCGCCGGCGCCGGTCACCGGCAGCCGGCCCGAGAGATCACCGCCCATGATGCGACGACTGGCCTCCGAGACGCTGTCGATGCGCTTCAGCGCGGCGCGGCCGACAAAGAACCAGATTAGCAGTCCGCCGAGCCCCATCATGCCGAGCGCCAGCGTCAGCGCACGGCGGATGACGGCACGAAAGCGCTCCGGTTCGCCAAGATCGCGGCCGACCAGCATGATCATCTGGTTAGGCAGCCGCAGCACCAGCGCAATGGCGTTGTGGCCCTTCTCGCCTTCGGCCGGCACCGCGTTCTCGCCGGTCGCAGGCGGCGGCGTCTGGTCTGACGTTCCGCTGCGCAGGCGATCAAGCTCGCCTTCGCCAAAGCGCTTGTAGGAGAACGGCTCGGTCGTCCAACCCTCGGTGTCGATCACCCCCGGCTCGAGGCTCTGTACGTTGCCGGTTAGAATCTGGCCGTTGGCATCGGCGATGAGATAGAGGTTGGCCCCAGGCTGGCGGGAGCGGTTTTCGACCACGCGCACCAGCACGGGCAGGCCGCCGCGCTGATAGGCGCGGGCGAGGCCCAGCACTTCGTCGTTGATGGTCTCCTGCGTCTGCGCCGTCAGCATGCGCGCCGAAAGCGAGGTCATGTAGAAGACGAGCAGAACGGCGCAGAGCGCGAAGAGCAGAAGGTAAAGCGCCGAAAGCCGCGCTGCCGTCGTCCTCATGATGGCCGGCACGGAGAGAGCCATGCTGTCGCCTAGCCGCCCTTCAGCATGTAGCCGGCGCCCCGAACCGTATGCAGGATCGGCTTGTCGAAGCCTTTTTCGATCTTGCCGCGCAGCCGCGAGACGTGGACATCGATGACATTGGTCTGCGGGTCGAAATGATAATCCCAGACATTTTCGAGCAGCATGGTGCGCGTCACCACCTGGCCGGCATGGCGCATCAGATATTCGAGCAGGCGGAACTCGCGCGGCTGCAGGGTGATCTCGCGCGCCGCCCGGCGCACCGAATGCGACAGCCTGTCGAGTTCAAGGTCGCCAACCCGGTAGACGGTTTCGGCTTCCTTGGCACTGGCACGGCGGTTCAACACCTCGACGCGAGCCAGAAGTTCGGAAAACGCATAGGGCTTGGTCAGATAATCGTCGCCGCCGGCGCGCAGGCCGGTGACCCGGTCATCGACCTCGCCCAGCGCCGACAGGATCAGCACGGGCGTGGTGTTGCCGCGGGAGCGAAGACCGGCAATGACCGACAGACCGTCGCGGCGCGGCATCATCCGGTCGATGACCATCACGTCATAGTCGCCGGCATCCGCAAGCGCAAAACCGGTCTCGCCGTCACCGGCGACATGGGCGGTATGACCAGCCTCGGTGAAGGCTTTCTGCAGATAATCGGCAGCCTCGCGATCGTCTTCTATGACGAGAATCTTCATAGGGCCGTTATACGCGATTTCGCTGGAAGGTTGAGTGGCAGACATCTGCATTTTAGCCTTTGCCAAAGCGCATCGCGATCAAGATGATCGAGGTCCCGCGCGGAAGAATCTTACTCTGTGATTGTCTTCATCCCGGACACGCCCGCTTCGAGGCATGATCGGGCAAATCATCACATTCTCTCGGCTCAGGCCCGAGGCAGCGTTTTTGGGCGGCTTTTAGAATGTGCGGCAGCGGGCGATGGGAGGCCCGCTGCCGCTGGAGGAGAGCACGATGACTGACTAACGTACCCGGCTCCATGCTTTCCCGTGCGGCGGCTCGGGGGTGTTTGATACCGCCGCACCGGAAAAGTCGTTGTCAGCCCTTGGCGACGGGCAGCGCGACGAAACGGTTGTTGTTGTCGCGGGTTACCTGCATCAGCACCGCCTTGCGGCCGGACTTCACCGCGTCGGTCATCGCCTTGGTGACATCCTCGGTGCCATTCACTTCGTTCGAATTGACCGCGGTGATGATGTCTCCCGGCTGAATGCCGCGGTCGGCCGCAGCGCTGTCGGGATCGACATCGGTCACCACAAGGCCCTTGCCGTTTTCGGATTTGGTGACGGTGAGGCCGAGATCGGCCAGCGTATCAGGCTTCGCCGGAGCGGCGGGTGGCTGCTGCTGATCGTTCGAGGCCTGCTTGTCGCTGGCCGGCAGCTTGCCGAGATCGACCTTGATCGTCTGGCTCTTGCCGCCACGCCAGACGGTGACGTCAACCGACTTGCCGGGCGAATAGGCGCCGATCAGGCGGGCGAGTTCCTTCGGCGAGGCAACATCCTTGCCGTCGACCTGGGTGATGACGTCGCCAGCCGTGATGCCGGCCTTCTTGCCGGGACCTTCGTCCTGGGCACTCGACACCAACGCACCATTGTTGGACTTCAGACCGAGCGATTCGGCGATGTCCGAGGTAACCGGCTGGATTTCGACGCCCAGCCAGCCGCGCTGCACCGCGCCACTCTTCATCAGGTCCTCGACAACCTGCTTGGCGGTCGAGGCAGGAATGTCGAAGGCGATGCCGACACTGCCGCCCGAGGGCGAGAAGATCGCCGTGTTGATGCCGACCACCTGACCGTTGAGGTTGAAGGTCGGGCCACCCGAATTGCCGCGGTTGACCGAGGCGTCGATCTGCAGGAAATCGTCGTAGGGGCCGGCGCCGATATCGCGGCCGCGCGCCGATACGATGCCGGCGGTGACGGTGCCGCCGAGGCCGAACGGATTGCCGACTGCCACGACCCAGTCGCCGACGCGAACCTTGGAATCGTCGGCGAAGTCGACATAGGTGAACTTGCCACCACCTTCGACCTTCAGCACGGCGAGATCGGTGCGCGGGTCGGTGCCGACCAGCTTGGCGTCGAGTTCCTTGCCGTCATTGGTCACCACGGTGAAGGCGGTGCCCTCTTCGACGACGTGGTTGTTGGTGACGAGGTAGCCGTCCTCGGAAATGAAGAAGCCGGAGCCCTGCGCCACCGGGCGCGGCTGGTCATTGCTGTGGTCGCGGTGACCGAAGCGGCGATGGCCTTCGTCATCCTGGCCGCCCTGGTCGCCAAAGCCCCGGAATTCCTTGAAGAAGCGGCGCAGTTGCGGATTGTTGGGAAGATTGTCGAAGCCGTCCTGGCCATCGGAGCCATCATCGGCGGTCGGCTGGATCTTGGCCTTCACCTTGACGCTGACCACGGCGGGCGACACGCGCTCGACGACATCGGCGAAACCTTGCACCTGCGGCGCCTCGACGCGTACGGCATCGGCCAGAACGGGGCTGGTTCCGCTGGTCAGCGCGCCAACGCCGATCACGCCGGCAACGGCGACGGAAGCGGCGGCAGCCAGGAGACGCTTGCGGGTGCGGGAGTATGAATTGGGGGCAATATTCATGGGGTCTCGTATCCTCTTTCAAAGGGACGCGGCTTGATCGGCATCCTCAGGAAAGGAGAATTAGAGCGGCGCACATTACCGCGCCATTTCCGACGCATGAAACTTTGGTAATGTTGGCGGTCGAAGGGAGCCGTCAGTCGCGGTGCAGGATAGCGTCCAATGCCGCCTGTTCATCGGCGGACAGGCTCTTTGTCGCCAGGGGTCGGCGCGAGCGCGCGGTCAGCACGATGAACACGCCTCCGACCAGCAGCAACAGCGCCGGCGTGCCCCAAAGCAGTGCGTTGCGCAGGTCGAAGCGCGGCTTCAGCAGCACGAATTCGCCGTAGCGCGAAACCACATAGTCCATGACCTGCTGGTCGGTATCGCCGGCGACGAGGCGCTGACGCACCAGGATGCGCAGGTCGCGGGCAAGGTCGGCGTCGGATTCGTCAATCGACTGGTTCTGGCAGACCATGCAGCGCAGGCCTTCCGACAGCGCCCGCGCCCGCGCCTCGAGCGCCGGATCGGCCAGCATCTCGTCAGGCTTCACCGCCAGCGCCGTGCCGGCAAAGCCGAGCGCCAGCATCAGGACGAGCAACGCGGCGCAGAACCTTGCCTTCATGGCAGGACCGTGGGCGCCACGACGTTCGCCTGCTTGCGCCGGCGCGAGGGCGCGCCGACACGCAGACGCCTGTCCATCAGCGACATGGCGGCGCCCGCCATCATCACCAGACCGCCGCCCCAGATCAGTGTCACCAGCGGCTTCCACCACAGGCGCACCACGACCGTGCCGTCCTTGGCCTCGTCGCCAAGCGATAGGTAGAGCTGGGAAAGACCAAGGGTCTTGATGCCGGACTCCGTCGTCGTCGTCTGCCGCACCGGATAGAAACGCTTGGCGGAACTGATTTCGCCGACAGGACTGCCGCTGACACCGATCAGCTCGAAGCGGCCACGGTCCTCGCTGTAGTTTGGCCCCTGCGCCGGATAAAGCCCGACGAAACGCAGCGTATGGCCAGACAATTCCACCGTCTCGCCGGCGCGCATGGTGAGGATCTTCTCGGTGCCGAAAGAGAGCGTGGCGACGATGCCGAGCAAGGTCAGGCCGAGGCCGAGATGGGCCAATGCCGTGCCGAAGACCGAGCGCGGCAGGCCGGCAAAGCGCCTGAGCATGACCGCCGGCGCAACCGATCCGACGCCGGACTTGACGGCAAGGTCGGTGAGCGCACCGGCGACCAGCCAGACCGCAAGGCCGATGCCGAGGGCGGCGAACACCGAGGCGCCGTCGATAAACAGGCCGGTGACGAGCATCGCCGCCAGCGCCGTGGCAAAGGCCGCCATAAGACGCTGAGACGCGGCGATGATGTCGCCGCGCTTCCAGGCGAGCAGCGGGCCGAACGGCACGAGGACCAGAAGCGGCAGCATCAATGGGCCGAAGGTCAGGTCGAAGAACGGTGCCCCGACCGAGATCTTGTCGCCGGTGAGCGCCTCCAGCGCCAGCGGATAGAGCGTGCCGACGAGCACTGTGGCGGTCGCCGTGGTCAGGAACAGATTGTTGAGGACGAGCGCGCCTTCACGCGAGATCGGATGGAACAGGCCGCCGGCGGTCAATCGCGAGGCGCGCAGCGCAAACAGCGCCAGCGAGCCACCGATGAACAGCGTCAGGATGCACAGGATGAAGACGCCGCGCGCCGGATCGGTGGCGAAGGCATGCACCGAGGTGAGCACGCCCGAACGGACCAGGAAGGTGCCGAGCAGCGACAGCGAAAAGGTGAGGATGGCGAGCAGCAGCGTCCAGATCTTCAGCGCCGAGCGCTTTTCCATGACGATCGCCGAATGCAGCAGCGCGGTGCCCGCCAGCCACGGCATGAAGGAGGCGTTCTCGACCGGATCCCAGAACCAGAAACCGCCCCAGCCGAGTTCGTAATAGGCCCAGTACGACCCCATGGCGATGCCGCCAGTTAAGAACATCCAGGCGACCAGCGTCCATGGCCGCACCCAGCGCGCCCAGGAGGCGTCGATGCGCCCCTCGATCAGGGCGGCGACCGAGAAGGAAAAGCAGATGGAGAAGCCGACATAGCCGAGATAGAGCAGCGGCGGATGAATGGCCAGGCCGAGATCCTGCAGGACCGGGTTGAGGTCGCGGCCCTCGATCGGCGCCGGATTGAGCCGGATGAAAGGATTGGACGTCGCCAGGATGAACAGGAAGAAGGCAGCGCCGATAGCGCCCTGGACGGCCAGCACATTGGCGCGCAGCGTCGCCGGCAGATTGGAGCCGAAAGCGGCGACAAGCGCGCCAAAGAAGGTCAGGATCAGCACCCAGAGCAGCATCGAGCCTTCGTGATTGCCCCAGGTTCCGGTGATCTTGTAGATCATCGGCTGCAGCGAATGCGAGTTTTCCCAGACGCTCGCCACGGAGAAATCGGAGTTCGCATAGGCGCTCGCCAATGCGACAAAGGACAGCGCCGTCAGCGCGAAGCCGGTCACGGCGACAGGACCGCCGACAGCCATCAGGCGCTGGTTGTTGAGGCGTGCGCCGAACAGCGGCACGATCGTCTGCACCAGCGAAAGCGCAAACGCCAGGACCAGGGCGAAATGTCCGGTCTCAACCATGGTTGTTTCCGCAATTCACTCTTGCTCTCCCGCCAGGGCTATTCACTCTTGCTCTCCTGCCAGACGCCCTTGGCCTTCAGCCCGTCGGCCACTTCCTTGGGCATATAGCGCTCATCATGCTTGGCAAGCACGCTGTCGGCAACAAAGACGCCGTCCGGACCGAAACTGCCCTCGGTGATGACGCCCTGCTCCTCGCGAAAGAGGTCGGGCAAGATGCCGGTATAGGTGACCTTGACCGATTTGTGCGTGTCGGTGACCGAAAAGGCGACCGTCGCGCCCTGCCCGCGCTGGATGGTGCCTTTTTCGACCAAACCGCCGAGCCTGATGCGCTGGCCGGGCTGGACGCTCGCCGTGGTGAGGTCGGCCGGCATGTAGAAGTAGGAGGCCTTCTGGCCAAGCGCGTAGAAGGTCAGCCCGGTGGCGGCACCCAGGAAAGCCAATCCGCCCACGATGACCGACAATCGCTTCTGCTTGCGTGTCATGACACGTTTTACTCCGTCGCCGTCAGGCCGAGCGAGGCGGCAAAGGCGGTGAATTTCTTGGCTTCGTCGCTGCCGGCGCCAAAGACGGCGATGGCGCGACCGAGCGCCTCGCGCGCCTGATCGGTTTTGCCCAGCACGACATAGGAACGAACGAGCCGCATCCATCCTTCCGTGTCTCGCGGATTTTGCCGCAGTTTTTCGTCGAGGCCGGCGACCATGGTGTTGATCATGGCTTCGCGATCCTGCGGCGACATGGAGGATGCGGCGTCGACATCTGCGGCATCGGGGCCCTTCGCGGCCGCGCCGGAAGCGACTTCGGGGCTAGCGGATTTTGCCAGTGCCTGCTCGACGGCACTGCGCCATGGCGAATCCGGCGGCAAAGTGCCCAACATCGCCTGCCAGGCCGTGGTCGCTTCCTTGTTGCGCCCCTCCTGCGCCAAGGCCACGGCCAGGTAGAAGCTGGCCTTGGCATTGGCGGGATCGAGCTTCAGCGCCGCCTCGAAGGCATCCTGGGCATCGGCGGAAACGATACCGCCCGCGGCACCGGCGATTGCCTCGCCGAGGCCGGCCTGGCGAACAGCGCTGTCGCCGGCGAGGCGGATGGCATTGCGGTACGCGGCGACCGCGTCGGAGAAGCGCTGCACGCGCAGATAGACCGGGGCCAGCACGTCCCACCCCCTGCCGTCGGACGGGTTGGCGGCAAGGTGGGCCTCGGCGCGTGCAACCAATTCGTCGACCGAACTGTCGGCCGGGTTCTTGGTCAGCCGTTGGCTGAGCGGCTGCGCCGGCAAGTCAGGCGAGCCGATCTGGCTGTAAACACCCCAGCTGACCAGCGGGACCGCCAGCACCGCCACGGTCGCGACAAGCCGCGCCGTGACCGAAGCCGGCCGGGCCGATGCCTTGCCGGCCGTATCGGCATTGTCGAGGCGCAGGATGCGGCGCGCGATTTCGGCGCGCGCCTCGGCCGCTTCCACCGGCTGGATCAAGCCGCGCCCGGCGTCGCGGTCAAGCTCGGACAACTGGTCGCGATAGACTTCCAGATCGTGATCGCCACTCGACGACGTGCCCTTGGCTCCCGCGGCCAGCGGCAGCAGCACCGCCAGGCTCGCGCCGAGCGTCAGTATCGCGGCTATGACCCAGAACAGCATGGTTCTTCCAATAACGACAGAGCCCCGCCCTGCCAACACAGGCATCCTGCGACGCTTTGACGGTCAGCGCGCCTGACGTCCTTGATCGACATCAACCGGAGCTGGGCCGGTCCGTTTTTGGTGCATGTCATTGTCCCAAAACCGCTGCGCACTTTTGGGCGACATGCAGCTGTCAGGTTAGCGGCGTCCAGCTGCCATCGGCATTGCGGCAAGCGGTTCCGCGCGCCGTCACCCCGGCGCCGCCGGTGAACACCGTCTGCGTGTATTGGCGGCAGTCCTGCGAACCGACGCGATAGGGCTGGGCCGGAACCACCTCGCCATAGTGCGAAGCCTGATCGCCTTTCCACGCCACTTTCTGACCGCTCGTCGTATATTCAAGCGCCTTGTATTCGGCCTCGAGCGCACTGCGCTTCTCGGCGTCGCTGAGGCCATTGCCGATCGAGCCGCCGACGAGGCCGCCGTCCATCGCCGAAATGATCGACTTGGTGACCTTGCCGCTTGTCGGAGGCGTCGAGGCCGGTGTCGGAGTCACGGTAGGGCCCTTGCCGCTCAAGGTGGTGCAGCCGGAGACGGCCAGCAATGCGGAAACAAGCGCGACGCGAATCTTCATGCCAACAACCGGTTTTCTTGAGTTGGAGCCTGCCATGGATGCGCCGGGGGCCGCGTCATCGGAGAAGTAGGCGTGGCCATAGTATTGATATTTGTCGGAAATTTGGCCGCTGCCAGCAAGTTCGAGAGCAATCGGCATTGCTCCGGGATCAATCGATATGCCGCCATGACAAACGCCTTCCATCGCTGTCGATTGGTCCGGGATCATCACTGAAGGCTCCGCAAGCGCACCGCTGCCTTCAATCCACCCAGGTCGGACCGTTCGAGCGCGAGAACGCCTCCATACTCGTTGACGAGGTCGGCGACAATGGCAAGTCCCAGACCTGTTCCCGGTTTTGTCTCGTCCAGACGCCTTCCACGCTTCAGCGCGTCGCGCGCCTTGTCCTCGGGAATGCCAGGACCGTCGTCGTCGATGCTGATCTCGAAAAGATTGTCGTCCTTGCCGGCCAGGGGCGCCACCGTGACCGAGACCGCGCTTTTTGCCCATTTCATCGCATTTTCGAGAAGATTGCCGAGCAGTTCCTCGAGGTCCTCGCGCTCCCCGGCAAAGACGATCTCGGTGGCCGGCAGGGACAGCGACAGGCTGGTCTGCGGATTGAGCTTCTGCAAGACCCGCACCATGCGCTGCACCAGCGGCGCCACCGGCGTACGATAGACGACGCTGTCGCGCTGAGCCGCGACGCGGGCGCGCTGCAAATAATGGTCGACCTGCTTCTGCATCGAGGCGGCCTGCTCGGCGATCAATTGTCCCTTGGCGCCGCCAAGCGCCCGGCCCTCATTGAGCAGCACCGCAAGCGGCGTCTTCAGCGAATGGGCGAGATTGCCGACCTGGGTTCGCGAGCGCTCGACGATGCGTTTGTTGTTTTCGATCAAGGCGTTGGTTTCGTTGGCTAACGGCTCGATCTCGGCAGGAAAGCGGCCGTCGAGCCGCTGCGCGGTGCCTTCGCGCACCATGGCAAGGGCGTTGCGCACCCGGCGCAGCGGCTGCAGGCCGAGCAGGATGGCAATGGCGTTGATGGCGATCATGCCGACGCCGAACAGGCTGAGATAGGTCAGCAGGCGGCGCTGGAAGGTGGCGATTTCCTGTTCGAGTTCGCTCTGGTTGCCCATCACGCGAAAACGCGCGGCGCGGTTCTTGGCATCGAGCACGAATTCGCTCTCGAACACTTCGAGCTGCTCGCCGTCTATCCCTTCGGCCGAATAGCTGCGCTGGAAGCTGGCATTGAAGGGCACCTCGGCGACGCTTGGCGACGGAATTTTGCTCGTCATCGACGACGAATGAAGGTCACCATGCACACCTTCCGAGGCAGGCTCGACCGACCAGTACCAACCGGAATTCGGCTCGGAGAAGCGGAGGTCGCCAAGGTCCGGGGCGCCGGTGAGCGCACCGGTGTCGGAAATGCCGATGGACCCGATCAGGTTGAACAGATGCGCCGAAAGCAGGCTGTCGAAGCCGCGCTCGCTGGCCTGGCGGTAGAGCGTGGTGATCAGGGTGAAAATAACGACAAGGGTCAGGATCGCCCACACGGTGGAAAAGGCGATGACGCGGAACGTCAGCGAACGCGGCCACAAACGCAGCGAAAGCGGCGCCCTTGCGGTTGGTTTGAGCGGTTCCGAGTTACGCCTCCGGCTCGCGCATGCGGTAGCCCATGCCACGCACGGTTTCGATCATGTCGATGCCCATCTTCTTGCGCAGCCGCCCGACAAAGACCTCGATGGTGTTGGAATCGCGGTCGAAATCCTGGTCGTAGAGATGCTCGACCAGTTCGGTGCGCGAGACCACCTCGCCCATATGGTGCATCAGGTAGGCAAGCAGGCGGAATTCGTGCGAGGTCAGCTTCAGCGGCACGCCGTCGACATCGGCTTTCGAGGCCTTGGTGTCGAGGCGCAGCGGCCCGCAGGTGAGTTCCGACGAGGCATGGCCGGCGGCGCGGCGGATCAGCGCCCGGAGCCGCGCCAGCACCTCCTCGATGTGGAAGGGCTTGGTGACATAGTCGTCAGCGCCGGCATCGATGCCGGAGACCTTGTCGCTCCAGCGGTCGCGCGCGGTCAGGATCAGCACCGGCATCTTGCGGCCGCCACGGCGCCAACGTTCGACCACGCTGATGCCGTCCATCTGCGGCAGGCCGATATCGAGCACGACGGCGTCGTAGGGTTCGGTGTCGCCGAGGAAATGGCCTTCCTCGCCGTCGAAAGCACGGTCGACGACGTAGCCGGCGTCGACCAGCGCGTCCGCTATCTGCCGGTTGAGATCCTTGTCATCCTCGACGACGAGTACGCGCATGCGGAGATCGATACCTTTTGAAGGACTTGTTCAGATATAGGCCGATTCCGGCAGCCTGGGAAACGGGTGGGTCAGTTCTGCGGAACGACGATCTCGGAACGGCGCGGACGCTGCCCGTCCTTGCCAGGCACCAGCACGACGATGACGCAGACCGGCTGGCCACCGCGTGTCGACTGCGAGGCCTTGGCCAGCGTCCCGCCATTCTGCTCGGCCACCTGCTGGCCGATCGCGTAGCAGTCGGATGCGGCCAGGACGATCGGGCTGGACTGGTCGGGCGCGATCACCGACATCGCCGTCGCCTGCGACGCCAACAGCCCGGCCGCACAGAGCGCCAGGGTCGCGGTTCGAAAGTGGGAGCGAAGCGTTTTCATGGTCGGCGTTGTAACGCATCGGTGCTGAACGTGAAATGAACGGTGATCGATGCGAAAACCATGCCCGCTACACCCCCCTGAAACGCCAGACGACCGATGTCATTTCGACGCCCCGACCCGACGAAATCCCGCAGACGCCAGTCTAGACTCCGTTTCGGCCAGATTGAAAGCGTGTCAGGCATTTTCCTGCGTTAGCGCGCGAAACCGCAGCAGCCCGTGATGCACGAGGAGTTCCTCGTCGTAACGGGCCTCGGTGAATTCAAGCGACAGCCGCGTCTTGCCGCGCCGGCCGACCACCAGTGCGGCGTTGGCAAGGCGGGCCTTGATGGCGGCCATGATGGCAAGGGTTTCGTCTTCACCATGGGCTTTCGACCAGACATGCAACGTAATCAACTGATCGTCGTCGTTCTCGGCGCCGGTGTCCCAGTCAAAGGCACTGGTCTGACCAAAAGTCACGTAGGGAAAGGCGGCATTCTCGGTCGCCCGCTCAAGCAGCCCGGCGCCACCAAGCAGCGCAGACAGCGACTTATCGCTTTTGAGCCTCAGAAAAAGTGCCTGCAGCAAATCGCCGGGCGCGGTCATTTTTCGTCCCCCCTCGCCTGTCATGCCTTGAGCAAGCGGTTCGTCATATTGGCAAATTCACGCGCAGCGTACCGGCTCGTCAAGCCTGTGCCATATCGCATGATTCGTCTCGTCGCGATCATGATCGCCGATGATCTCGAAAATACGACCCCTGTGATGAACAGATTGCCATGCCGAGCAACCTTGGAGAGCCGATCTGCTCAGCCGGCATGTTGCCCGGGGATACTTTGATTCCCGCGATCTCTGTCAGTATCGGGCTCGGCCGCCCGACATGTCGAAAACAGCGCCGGTGTTGAACGCACTGGCATCCGAGCAAAGCCACACCACGAGCGCCGCTACCTCGTTCGGATCGCCGAGCCGCTTCAGCGGACTTGCCGATATCATCGCATCGACGGTTTCATTGCCGAGATCGCGGATAAGGCGCGTATCGATCGGTCCCGGAGCGATACAGTTGACGCGAATATCGGTATCGCTGATCTCACGCGACAGTGCTTTGGTAAAAGCGATGACACCGGCGCTGGCCGCGGAATAGGCCGCAAGGCTCGGCAGTCCCTCTTTCCCGGCAAGGGATCCCATGTTGACGATACGACCCTTTCCCGCTCGTCGCATAAGCGGGAGCACGCGATGCGTTACTTCGAACGTGCCAAGAAGGTTGACCTGCAGGATTCTCTGCCATTCCGCCGGTTCGAATTCCTCGAACGGCTTATAGCCACCCAGCCACCCCGCATTGTTGACGAGAATGTCGACCCCGATTTCACCCATGATGGTCAGCGCTTGCATGACGTTATCGCGTTTCGTCACGTCCACTGAAAGAGATCGTGTGCCTTCAAGCTCGACGGGCTCAATATCCCAGATCCAGACGTCCGCTCCACTCAAAGAGAGCTTGTGGGCTATCGCTCGACCGATACCACGGGCGCCTCCTGTGACGATTGCTGTTCGGCCCGAAAAATCATACGTCACCGACATCATCACCTCCCATGAAACGCCAGTGCTTTGTATATATTTAGTATATTTAGCGCCGTATCGTGAATGAAGTCGAGGAGACGGGCGAGGCTCGGCCGCATCTCGGTGCGGTTTGTCTAGTGCCCGGCGCGCTGCCTGGTCATCACACTGCGCACCGCCAGCACCAGCACCGTGATGATGATTAGGATCACCGAAAGGGCGGCGATCGCCGGGTCGATGTTGTCGCGCAGGCCCATCCACATCAGGCGGGGCAGCGTGATGGCGTTGACCGAGGTGATGAACAGCGTGACGCCGATTTCTTCCCAGGACAGTACGAAGGACAAAAGCGCAGCTGTGATGATGCCGAACTTGATGTTGGGCATGATGATGCGGGTAGCACGCTCCCAGACAGTTGCGCCAAGGCCGCGCGCGGCAAGGTCGATGCGGCGGTCGAGCTGGCTGAGCGAGACCAGGATCAGCACGGTGGCGAAGGGCACCGTCATCACCGAATGGGCCATGGCGACGCCGAGCCAGGTGTCGTAGCCGAAGTACGAGCTGAAGCCGGAGATCGAGGTTAGCAGGAAGTAGAGCGTGATTGCCGAAACCACCGGCGGCACCACCATCGGCAACAGCACGAAACCGACGAGCGCGGCGGTAAAGCGCGGCTGGAACATCCACACGCCGAGGCTGAAGCAGAGTGCCAGCACCGTGGAAATCGCGCTGCTGACGATGCCGATGCGGATCGACAGCAGGATCGACTGGAGCCAGCGCGGATCCTCGATCAGCGAGCGATAGTGGCGCAGCGACAGTTCGCCCGTCGGCATCGCCAGCATGCGGCTCGGCGTCAGCGACACCGGGATGACCGCAAGCAGCGGCATCAGCAGGAACAGCGCCACAAGGGCGGCGAGGATCAGCGAGACGGGACCGGGGCGATAGGTCGGCATCAAATCAACTGCTTCGGTCTGACATAGCGGAACAGCAGCGCCATCAGCGCGCCGACGAACAGCACCAGCACGACGCTGATCGCCGCCCCCAGCCCCCAGTCCGGACTCTGGAAGATCCTGAGATAGATCAGTTCGGCGATCATCACGCTGCGGCCGCCGCCGAGGATTGCCGGCGTGACGAAGAAGCCGAGCGAGAAGACGAACACGATGAGCGCCGAACCGATGATGCCGGAGCGTGTCATCGGCACGAACACCGTCCAGAAGGTGCGCGTGCGGCTGGAGCCAAGCCCGCGCGCCGCAAGCAGCACGCGGTCGTCGAGGCTGCGCATGGCGGACGCCAGCGGAAAGACCGCGAAAGGAATGAGGAAATGCGTCATGCCGACGACGACGCCGAACTCATTGCGCACCAGGGTCAGCGGTTCGGAGATGAAACCGATCGATTGCAGCCAGGTGTTGATCAGGCCGCGATTGGACAACAGCGCCACCCAGCCAAAGGCACGGGTCAGCACAGAGATCCAGAACGGCACCAGGATGCAGAATTCGGCGATGAGGCGCTGCGCCGGGCTGCCACGCACCCAGACCACCGTGATGGCGTAGGCGGCAGCGACGGAAACAACCGTGACGATCGCCGCGATGCGCAGCGTGCGGATGAACACCGACTGGACCAGATCGTCGGTGAGCAAGGCATCATATTGGCCAAGCCCCGGCGTCGGCAGAGTAAAACTCCACTTCACCACGCCGAGAAACGGCCAGGCATAGGCCAGGACGAGGAACAGGAGCAGCGGCGCCATCAACAGCGCCGCGCCCATCCTGTCGGAGAGAACGCCTCTCATCTCAGATCAGCATCCCGCTCTCAGGCGGAGATGATCTTGGTGTATTCGTCGAGCGCCGCGCCGTAGTTCTTGGCGTACCAATCCATGTCGAGTGCGATCTGCTTCTTCATGTTTTCGGGATCGACCGGGTTGATGCGCTTCTTGTCGGCGGGGATCAGCGCATCGGCCGCCGGGTTGGCCGGGCCCTGGCCGAGCTTGTCGAACATGACGAGCTGCTTTTGCGGATCCTGTGCGCTGGCGATGAACTTCATCGCCGCGTCCTTGCCGCCGGGATTGTTCTTGAGAACGGCCAGCGCGCCGGGCGAGATCAGGCCCTGGTCCCAGATGAACTTGATCTTGCCGCCGGAATCCTGCTCGATCAGCGAGGCGCGGGTCGACCAGACGATGGCCATCGAGGCTTCGCCATTGAGCAGCACGCTCTGGCTCTCGGCGCCGCCGCCCCAGTAGGCGACGACGTTTTCCTTGAAGGCGGCGATCTTGTCATGCGCCCGCTTGAGGTCGAGCGGATAGAGCGAAGCCGGCGCGATGCCGTCGGCCAAAAGCGCCGCTTCCCAGCTCGACACGCCCCATTTGTAGAGGGAACGCTTGCCGGGGAACTTCTTGACGTCGAAGAAGTCGGCCATGCCGGTCGGGGCATTGCTGCCGTATTTCTCGGAATCATAGGCGATGACATAGGAGAAGAAGTAGGTCGAGGCGGCATATTCCCAGCCGAAGCCGGGGCGCATCTTCTTCTTGTCGACGATGTTGTAGTCGATCGGTTCGAGCGCGCCCTGTGCGCCGAGCGTGATGGCCGAGAACGGATCGACGTCGACCAGGTCCCAGGTCGGCGCACCGCTCTTGAACTGCGCCGAGATGGCGCCCTCGGTCGGGCCCGAGCCGTCCATCTTGACGGTGATGCCGGTGTCCTTGGTGAAGGCCTGGCCGTAGGCCGCATCATAGGCGGTGATGGCGTCGCCACCCCAGTTGACCAGCACCAGTTCCTTGGCCGCGGCAAAGGCTCCGGTCGAGCGCAGCAGCATCGGCGTGCCGGCGAGCACGAGGGCTGCCAGCTGCGTGAACTGGCGGCGCGAGATCTCGCCGCGTCTGGCCCTTTCGGACAGCGTGTCGATGGCGTTTTTCTTGGTGTCGTTCATGTCAGTTCCCCTTTGTTTTCGTTGATTTCAGTCCGGAAGCCGGTGCGCCGGATCAGGCCGCGCCGGCGCTCATTGTCCTCCGTCCGGAAGGAGGAAACCCTTTTCCGCCGGCCAGGTCAGCCAGACGGAATTGCCTTTGCTGAGTGCTGCGGCGGCGACCTCGTTCGGCACCGAGACGGTCACCTTCGCGCCCTGCCGTGTGGTCAGGTCGAGCTTGGTCGCTGCCCCCAGATAGGTGGAGGCGATGGCGGTCGCCGCAATGCCGTTTTCGCCGGCCGCCGCTTCGCGCGCGATCGACATGTGCTCGGGCCGGATCGCCAGGATGGCGTCACCACGGACCTTCTCGGCCTTGCAGTGCATATTGACCGCGCGGTCCTCGCAAAGGCCCGTCGAGCCATTGTCGGCGGGCTTGACCCCCTTCAGCGGCAGCATGTTGATCTCGCCGAGGAATTCGGCGACGAAGCGGTTATCCGGCCGGTCGTAGACTTCGTCCGGCGCGCCGACCTGCAGCAATTTGCCGTGGTTGAAGATGGCGACTCGCGAAGACAGCGCCAGGGCCTCGCTCTGGTCGTGGGTGACGAAGACGAAAGTGGTGCCGGTTTCCTGGTGCAGGCGCTTCATCTCGGCCTGCATCTGGCCGCGCAGGCTCTTGTCCAACGCCGAGAACGGCTCGTCGAGCAGAAGCACGCCCGGCTCGAACACCAGTGCGCGGGCCAGCGCGACGCGCTGCTGCTGGCCGCCGGAGAGCTGCGAGGGCAGTTTTTTCTCATGGCCGACCAGGCCGACGCGCTCGATCATCTCGCCGACGCGCTTCTTGATGTCGGCGGCCGATTTCTTGCGCACCTTGAGCGGGAAGGCGATGTTGGCCTCGACGCTCATATGCGGGAACAGCGCATAGCCCTGGAACACCATGCCGGCGGCGCGCTGCTCGGCCGGGCGGTCGGTGATGTCGGTGCCGTCGCTGAAAAGCTTGCCTTCGGTCGGCTGTACGAAGCCGGCCAGGATCATCAGGAAGGTGGTCTTGCCCGAACCAGAAGGGCCGAGCAGCGTCAGGAACTCGCCGCGGCCGATATTGAGCGACAGATTGTCCAACGCACGGAACGAGCCGAAGCTCTTGCCGATTCCGATTGCCTTGATCTCTGCGGCCCGGCCGGGTTGCTGCATCCTGCCTCTTCCTCAGTCCCAGGTGAAATCGTAGGCAGGCTGGCGGCTCACCGCAACCGAATAGTTTTCGCCTGATCGGCAAATTTGATTCACGTCTGGCAGTTGGGACGCGTCTAATCTTCCCCTCCGGGGGAGATTAGAGTCGGCTCTCCGACAGCTTCGCCCTGAGCCAGTCGCTGAAGGCGTTGAGCACGGGATGACCAGCCTTGGCATGCTCGAAGACCAGGAAATAGGAGCGTGGCGAGGGCACGGAAGCTTCAAACGGCTTGACCAGCCGGCCTTCGCTGAGCGCCCGGCGGCCGGTCAGCTCGTCGCCCATGGCAATTCCCTGGCCGGCGACCGCCGCCGAAAAGACGAGGTTCATGTCGGAAAAGAAGATGCCGCCTTCGGTATCCGGGTTTTCCACCTTGGACAGCGCCAGCCAGCGCGCCCAGTCCTCGGTGTCGGAGAGATGCAGAAGGTTGGCGCGCAGCACGTCCGCCGGTTTGGAAAAGCCGCCGACCTTGTTGAGCAATGTCGGGCTGCAGAGCGGCGTGAAGTGGACTTCGCAGAGCAGCTCCACCGCCCGGTTCGGCCAGTTGCCGACGCCGAAGGCGATGAAGGCGTCGGCGTCCGGGTTCGAGACGTCATCGAGCCGGCGCGGCGTCAGCACCGAGAGCGCCACGTCAGGGTACATCTGCTGGAACTCGCCGATATGGGTGCACAGGAACATGGAGGCGAAGCCTGGCGGGCAGGAAATGGCGAAAGAGCCGCCGACGCCGGCGCCGTTCGTCTGCGCTCCCGCGTCGCCGAGCACGGTCAGCGCCTTCCTGACATCGGCTGCGTAGCGCTGGCCGCGCGGCGTCAGCGCCACCCCCTTGCCGATGCGCTGCAGCAGATCGAAGCCGAGATCGCGTTCCAAAAGCCGCAACTGGTGGCTCACCGCGCTGCGGGTGAGGTGCAGTTCGTCGGCGGCACGCCAGACGCTGCCGTGGCGGGCGAAACTGTCGAGGGCGCGCAGCGCCTGTGTGGATGGAATTCTCAAGAGGTGAACCGAATTTGCATGAACCGGGAAAACATATCACTTTTTGGCGAGCCGCTTCACTGCTTTCTTTGATGCATGGACAAACCGGTGACGACATCGGCGCAAGAGACCGCCCTTGCCTGCCTCGACGGCATCCAGCCGCTGCTGTCGGCTTGGACGCGCACCATCTTCGATTTCGGCGAGACCGCCTGGCGCGAATACCAGTCGGCCGCATGGTATGTGGAGCGACTGAAGCGGGAAGGCTTTACCGTCGAGGAAGGTTCCGGCGGCATGCCGACCGCCTTCTGCGCCCACTGGACGAATGGCGCCGGACCGACGATCGGCCTGTATGCCGAATATGATGCAGTGCCCGGCAACTGCCAGGACGCGGTGACGGTGAAGCAACCGCGGCCCGGCCTTGGCGTCGAGGCCGGCGGCCACACCGATCCGCATTCGGGGTTGGGCATGGCAAGCCTCGGCGGCCTGCTGGCCACCAAGGCGGCGATGCAACACCACGGCATCCCAGGCACGTTGCGCTTTACCGGCGAGCCGGCCGAAAAGGTGCGCGGATCGAAACCGATCCATGCGGCCAAGGGTTATTATGACGGCCTTGCCGGCATGATCTCGTTCCACCCTTTCTACATGCTGCCACTCTGCAATACGGCGCGCTGGGACACGCATTGTGGGGCAGCCTACGCCATGATCTTCCGCTTTGTGTGCGACGAACCCGAAAACTGGGTTCGCGCAGGCGACGGCGCACCGATCCCGCAGGCGCATTCGGCGGTCCGCGCCCCCGGCGCCAACGACGCGCTGATGACGATGTACATGGCTTCCAAGGCGCTGCGCGATTCCATGCTGCCGCACCAGGGCGGCTGGTCGATCAGCGAGGCGATCCTGACAGCCGGCCAGGCGACCGCCGATAATCTGCCGGCGGGGCTGGCAGAAATCCAGTACATGATCCGCGTGCCGACCATTGGCATGGCCGAGCAGGTGACGGCCGTGCTCGACCGCAATGCGGCGGCGGCGGCCGCGATCAGCGGCTGCCGTTACGAGCGCCACTGGGTGTCAAAGTCGCGGCCCGGCTTGGCCAATCATGCCATGGCCGGGATTGCCTATGAGGCGCTATCGACGGTCGGGCCGCCCCGCTGGGACGAGGCCGCCAGGGCGATCGGGCGCGAAATCCAAGTCAATGCCGGTGGTACCGCGACCGAGAACCCGTTCATCGACGAGTTGGAGCGGTTGATCGCACCACAGGAGGCGGAAGCGATCCTGCGCCGCGACCTGCCGCCCTCGCAGGTGAATTCAACCTCTGACGACTACACCGACATGAGCTGGCACGCGCCGACCGCGCGCTTTTACGTCGCCCGTCCGGCGCTGCGCTCGACGAATGGCCATACCTATCCCTCTTGGGTGATGAATGCGCTGGGCGGCATTTCCGCCACCATCGACCCGATGGTTGCCTGTGCGGCCAAGACGGTCGCGCTGGCGGCGCTGCGCCTGCTCGAGGACGAAAAAGCCCGCGATGCGGCGATGGACGAGTTCGTCACCCGCACCGGCGGCGGCATTGGCGGCACTAACTGGATCGCGCCGCTCTGCGACTACGAACCGCCGATCAACTTCCGCTGGCCGGAATATGTCACCACGGTGCGCGGCCGCGACTGGTGGATCCCGAACAGCGCATGACCCGACCAACTCTTGAGAACAAGCCCACGAGGAGAACCGCATGACCGTTCATGACCGCATCGTCGCCGAGCCGTTTTCGCTGCAGCGCCGCAACCCGGCCGGCGGCACCAAGCCGCTGACATCATGGGGCTTCGCCAACGAAACCGACGTGCTGACCGACGTGCTGCTGGGGTCGCCGAATTTCCTGCGGCATCTGTCGACCAGCTCGCTGTCGCGCAAGCATCTGCGCGAGGCGCCCTGCAACGTCCAGATCGCGCAGGCGCAGCACAAGGACCTGGTCGCCGCCTATGAGCATTTCGGCGTCAACATCCACTGGCACGAGCCGACGCCGGAACTGCCGATGCAGGTCTATTCCCGCGATTCCAGCGTCATGACGCCTTACGGCGCCATCATCACCGCCATGGCCAATTGGTGGCGGCGCGGCGAAAACTATGCCGCCATCCGCACCTACGAGAAGCTCGGCATCCCGATCTACGACATGGTCACGGCAGGCACCTTCGAGGGCGGCGACTTCAACGTCATCGAGGACGGCGTGGTGCTGATCGGCTGCGGCGGCGCCCGCACGCAGGAAGAAGGCGCCCGCCAGGTGCAGGCCTGGTTCGAGAAGGAGGGCTGGGAAACCCGCATCGCCTTCATCGACGAGTACTATGTCCATATCGACCTGATGGTGGTGCCGATCGCCGAAAAGCTCACAGCGGTCTGCTTAGCCTGCACCGAACCCGGCATCGTCGACTGGCTGAAGGGCAAGGGCCACGAGATCATCGATGTCCCCTTCCAGGACACGATGGCGCTCGGCTGCAACTTCATGTCGCTCGGCAAGGACAGGGTCATCGCACCGACCTCCAGCCAGACGTTGATCGGCCAGCTCAAGGCGCGTGGCTTCGAGGTCGCGGCCGTCGACATGAGCGAAATCTCCAAGACCGGCGGCGGCATCCACTGCATGGCGCAGGCCTTGAAGCGCGAAGCCGCGTAAGAGATCACCGCCCCGCCGGTGTTATACGGCGGGGCGCGGAGACTGCCTGGACGGGTCCTTGGCTCGATCCGATGCATCGTCTGTTTTTCGCAAGGATGGACAACGCACGGGATCGGTTTTACGAGTCAGCCCGACCAGCGGAGATGTTCGCGCCCCCCAATGAACAAGATCGATACCCACAACAGCAAGGGCGGCGACGAGCGCTCTACCGCCACCAGCCTGTTACGGCTCGGCACAAGGTTGAAGCTCTCCCGGCAGACGCGTGGCCTGACCTTGAAGGCGCTAGCCGCCGCAGCCAACTGCTCCGAAAGCCTGCTTTCCAAGGTCGAGAACGGCAAGGTCTCACCCTCGCTGCCCATGCTTCACCGGCTGGTCGAGGTGCTCGGCACCAACATCGGCTGGATGTTCGAGGAAGCCGATGGCGAGGAAGGCATCGTCTTTCGCGCTGGAGCACGGCCGTTGATCGCGCTCGATCCGCTCAGGCGCGGCGAAGGCATATCGCTGGAGCGCGTCATTCCCTATTCGCCGGGCCACCTTCTGCAGTGCAATATCCATCATATCGAGGCGGGCGGAGAAAGCGCCGGCCCGATCCAGCATGCCGGTGAGGAAGTCGGCTATCTCCTGGAAGGCGCCATCGAACTGATGGTCGGTGAAAAGACGTTTCGCCTGACCGCTGGCGATTCCTTCGTTTTCAACTCGGAACTGCCGCACTGGTACCGCAATGTCGGCGACGAACGCGCCAGCATTTTCTGGGTGAATACGCCGGCGACATTCTGATCTGGCCAGCCCCTTCTCCTTTCGCCGACGCTAATTCAAGTCGCTTGACAAGAAATCAAGTATCTTGAATTATGCGTCTGCGCTCAGCGCCAGATGAGCCCGATCAAGGGCCTTTTCCGCAAAACCAAGGGGAACCGGAATGCGTCTTATCAAGATCCTTTCAGGCTGCGCCGCAGCCATCGCCATGACCCTCGCGCTTGGCTCCGCCTCGGCCATGGCCGAAACCTATGCGCTGGTCACCATCAACCAGCAGGCCCTGTTCTTCAACCAGATCAATGACGGTGCCAAGGCCGCGGCAAAGGCCGCCGGCGTCGACCTCGTCATCTTCAACGCCAACAATGTGCCGAGCGCGCAAAACGACGCGATCGAGAACTACATCACCCAGAAAGTCGACGGCATCATTCTCGTCGCCATCGATGTCAACGGCGTGAAGCCCGCGATCACTGCGGCCAAGGCCGCCGGTATTCCGGTGATTGCCATCGACGCGCAGATTCCGAATGGCGACAATGTCGCCTTCGTCGGCGTCGACAACACCAAGGCCGGCGAGGATATCGGCAAGTTCTACGCCGACTACGTCAAGACCAAGCTGAACGGAACCGCCAAGATCGGCGTTGTCGGCGCGCTTAATTCGTTCATCCAGAACCAGCGCCTGGACGGCTTCAAGAAGGCTGTCACCGAGAGCGGCCAGAAGGTAACCTTCCTCGACACGGTCGATGGCCAGAACGTGCAGGACGTGGCGCTGTCGGCCTCCGAAAACCTGATGACGGCCAATGCCGACATGACGACGCTTTATGCGACCGGCGAGCCGGCCCTGCTCGGCGCCGTTTCGGCCGTCACCAGCCAGGGCCGTACCGGCGACGTCAAGGTGTTCGGCTGGGATCTCACCAAGTCCGCGGTGCAAGGCCTCGAAGAGGGCTGGGTAATCGCCGTCGTCCAGCAGGATCCGGCCGGTGAAGGCAAGGCTGCCATCGAAGCCTTCGGCAAGCTCAAGAAGGGCGAGAAGATCGATCCGATCATCAATGTTCCGATCACCATCGTGACCAAGGAAAATGTCGGCCAGTTCAAGGACATGTTCAAGTAAGATCCTCCCCAGACCGCCGGGCCGCGCATTGACTTTGTGGTCGTTGCGCAGCCCGGCGACCGTTTGAACATGCCGCATTGAGAACTGGAACCATGATGAGCGATGGCGAGACCTACCGCGTCAGGATGACCGGTATTTCCAAACGATACGGGCCTATCCAGACGCTGGATGATGTTTCGCTGAACCTGAAACCTGGCGAGGTGCTTGGCCTGGTCGGCGACAATGGCGCCGGCAAATCCACCTTGAGCAAGGTTCTGTCCGGAGCGGTCATTCCGGATTCCGGCACGATCGAGATCGATGGCAAGGCCGTGTCCTTTTCCTCGCCGGCCGATGCCCGCGCCGCACGGGTGGAGATGGTCTACCAAGACCTTTCGCTCTGCGACACGGTGGATGTGGCGGGCAATCTCTTCCTTGGCCGCGAGCCTCGCCGCCACGTACTCGGCCTCCCCTTTCTCGACAACAGACGCATGCATGACCAGACGCGCGAGATGCTCGACCGGCTCGGCATCGTCATCGCCGACACCAGGCTCAAGGTCGAGAACCTGTCCGGCGGCCAGCGCCAGTCGATCGCTATCGGCCGCGCCGCCTCCTTCGATCCATCGGTGCTGATCATGGACGAACCGACAGCCGCCCTTGCGGTGGCGGAAGTCGAGGCGGTGCTGGACCTCATCCGCGCCGTCAGCGCCCGCGGCGTCAGCGTCATTCTCATCACGCACCGGCTGCAAGACCTGTTCCTGGTCTGCGACCGCATCCAGGTCATGTATGAGGGCCGAAACGTCGCCGAACGCAGGATCGGCGACACCAGCATCGAGGAGGTCGTCAACCTGATCGTCGGCCGCAAATTCACCGCGCGTTCGGCGCGCGCCAGCCGCGACGAGGGGGTACAGCCATGAACGTCACCTCCGCCGGTGTCGGCGCCTCGCCGCCCAAACGTGCCCACAACAGCACCTGGAGGGATGTGGCGCTAGCCAATGGCAGCGTCGTCTCCATCGCGCTGTTCTTCATCGTCGTCTGCGTGGTCTTCTCGCTGGTCACCGGTTCCTTCCTGACGACACCCAATCTGCTCAACATCGTGCGCCAATCGGCGCCGTTGCTGATCGTTGCGGCGGCGATGACCTTCGTCATCACCACCGGAGGCATCGATCTTTCGGTTGGGTCCGTGCTGGCGCTGACGGCGACACTTTCGGCCGTTGCGCTGCAGGCCGGCCTGCCATGGCCGCTGGTCGTTGTCGGCATGCTGGCGCTTGGCGCGGCGATCGGCGCCTTGCAGGGTTTCTTCATCGCCTATGAGCGCATCCCGGCCTTCATCGTCACCCTTGCCGGGCTCTCGGTCATCCGTGGCGTGGCGCTGCTGATCACCGGCGGCTATTCGATCCCGGTCGAGCCGACGAGCTTCTTCGTCAACATCGGCAGGGCCTGGTTCCTCGGTGTGCCGGTACCCGCATTGCTCGCCCTTGTCGTCCTGGCCATCGCCTATCTCGCCTTCAACCAGACGCCGTTCGGCCGCTATGTGACCGGCATCGGGGCCAACGCCGAGGCTGTGCGCCGCGCCGGTGTCGATACGCGCTTCATGACGCTCTTCGTCTATGTCCTGTCGGGCATGGCGGCAGCGTCGGCCGGCGTCATTCTGGCCGCGCGGCTGGGCTCCGGCTCGTCCAATTCCGGCCAGGGCTTCGAGCTCGATGTCATCGCCGCCGTGGTGCTTGGCGGCACCAGCCTGTTCGGCGGGCGCGGTACGATCATCGGCACCGTGCTCGGCGCGTTGACCGTCGCTGTCATCGGCAACGGCCTGATCCTGGCGCACATGTCGCCCTTCCTGACGCCGATCGTCACCGGCACAATCATCCTCGTTGCCATCTGGCTGAATTTCCGCCTGTTCAAGGGCGCGACGCGGAGCCGCTGACATGGATCATTTGTTCGACAACACGCCAAGGCAAAGGGTGCCGATCGGTGTTCGCTCCGGCACCGTGATGACCGTTGCCGGCCCGGCCGCGATCGCCGACATGGGCGTGACGCTGATGCACGAACATATCCTGCTCGATGGTTCGACATCCTGGAAATGCCCCTGCCATCCCGACGACCGGAAGATCGCCGAGCAGCCGGTCAGCATGGAGATCATCGGCGAATTGCGGATGAACCCCTACATGAATCGCGACAATGTCTCGCTCGACAATAGCGACCTGGCGCTTTCCGAGCTCGCCAGGTACCGGGCGCTTGGCGGCCATACGGTTGTCGACGCGACCAATATCGGCATCGGCCGCGATCCGGTGAAGCTGGCGCGTATTGCCCGCGCCTCCGGATTGCGCATCGTCATGGGCACGGGCTTCTATCTGCAGCACACCCATCCCGACTGGCTGAAGGCGATGGACGTCGACGCCGTCACAGAATTTCTCGTCAACGATGTCGGCGGCGGCCCGACGCAGCCCGAGATCATGGCCGGCATCATCGGCGAGGTCGGCGTCAGCAAGGATTTCACCGAAGAGGAACGCAAGTCGCTGCGGGCTTCAGCGCGCGCGGCCAGGATCACCGGCGTCCCGCTGACCATCCATCTGCCCGGCTGGGAACGGCTGGCGCATGACGTGCTCGACGTGGTCGAGGCGGAAGGCGCAGATCTCAGACACACCGTCCTCTGCCATATGAATCCGAGCCACAATGATCTTGCCTACCAGAGAAGCCTCGCTGCGCGTGGCGCCTTCCTGGAATACGACATGATCGGCATGGATTTCTATTATGCCGACCAGAATGCGCAATCGCCTTCCGACGAGCAGAACGCGCAGGCGATCCGTTCGTTGATCGACATGGGGCTGGTCGACAGGATCCTGCTGTCGCAGGACGTCTTCCTGAAGATCATGCTGACGCGCTTCGGCGGCTTCGGCTACGGCTTCATCCTCAAACATTTCGTGCCAAGGCTGAAACGCCATGGTGTCGAGCAATCGGCAATCGACCGCATGCTCGTCGACAACCCAAAGACCGTGTTCGCCGCGAGCCTCTGAACCGCCGGCCACAGCAAAAAACAGGGAGTTTACATGTCCAGGAAGAAAGTTCTTCTCGCCGGCGAGTCCTGGGTCTCGACCGCGACCCACATCAAGGGCTTCGACCAGTTTCCGACCGTGACCTATCACACCGGCGCCGATGAACTGCTGGCGGCGCTGAAGGATGGTCCGTTCGACGTCACCTTCATGCCCGCGCACGAAGCGCAGCGGAATTTTCCCCAGACCATGGAGACGCTTTCGGCCTATGACGCCGTGGTGCTTTCCGACCTTGGCGCCAATACGCTGTTGCTTCACCCCGACACCTGGGTCCACTCCAAGCCGACGCCGAACCGGCTGCGGCTGCTGCGCGACTATGTCGGCAATGGCGGCGGCCTCCTGATGTTCGGCGGCTATTACAGCTTCCAGGGCATCAACGGCGGCGCACGCTACCACAAGACGCCGGTCGAGGACGTTCTGCCGGTGACCTGCCTGCCGGTGGACGATCGCGTCGAGGTGCCCGAGGGCTATGCGCCGGTCGTTGTCGGCCCTCAGAGCCATCCAATCTTGAAGGGCCTGGGCAAGGATTGGCCGATCCTGCTCGGCTTCAACGAGGTCACGGTCAAGGAGGGCGCCGAAGTCCTCGCCACCGTGTCTTCCGACTACCGTTCCATGCCCCTGCTGGTGACCGGCAAATATGGCAAGGGCCGCACCGTCGCCTGGACATCGGATGTCGGGCCACACTGGCTGCCGCCGGGCTTCATCGCCTGGAATGGCTACAAGACACTCTTCGAACAGATGCTGGGGCTGGGCGACAGCCAGGGATTAGCCATGCGCGTCCATGTCGTCGGCAATGTCTGCGTCGATACGACGTTTCAGTTGGGCCGCTTTCCGCGGCCGGGCGAGACGTTGAACGCGTCCAGTCATATTGACGGACTTGGCGGCAAAGGGGCGAACCAGGCGGTGGCCGCCGCCCGCACCGGAGCCGATGTCCGCTTCCACGCGGCGATCGGCGACGACGCCGCCGGCCTTTGGATAGGGGAACAGTTGAGCCGCGACCTCGACGCCAGCCATCTGACGATGCTGGCACTGCCCAGCGACCGGTCGACGATCATCGTCGATGTGCGGGGCGAAAACCTCATCGTCACCGGCGCCAGCTGCGCCGCCGCCTTCGATCCGCTGGCCGACGGCGGTTTCGCGACGTCGATCGAACGCGGCGACATTGTGGTGATGCAAGGCAATCTTCTTCCCGATGTAACGACAGCCTGCCTGCAAGCGGCGCGCAGCGCGGGCGCCATGACGATCCTCAATCCAAGTCCGCTTGCGGTGGGTTCGACACCGTGTATGGGCGCCGTCAGCCTCGCTGTCGTCAACGCAGGCGAAGCAGAGCAACTGACCGGAACCGGCGATGCAGCCGCGGCGGCCCGCGAATTGATCCGTCAAGGCGCCGACAGCGCGATCGTGACGCTTGGTGCGGCCGGCTGCCTGGTTGCCAACCGCGAAGGACGGATCGACCGGTTCGCGGCGCCCAAGGTGGACGTGGTGGACACCAGCGGCGCGGGCGATGTCTTTTGCGGCTGCCTCGCAGGCTGCCTTGCGGCTGGCATCAGCCTCGCCGCGGCCGCGCGGATCGCGGTACGAGCCGCGGCCATTTCGGTCGGTCGCCCCGGCACGCTCGGCTCGTGCCCCGACAGGCAGGAGATGAAGATACTCATGGAAACGACGGAAGCGGAAACCGCATGACAACATCCCCCAACTCCATCGGCTCCAAGCAGGGCGCCGACGCGCTGCAGTCGATCTTCGGCCGAAAGAAAGTGGTCATCGGCGTCGTTCATCTGGCGCCCTTGCCGGGCGCGCCGCGCTACGATGGCGAGGCGGTCGAGACCATCTACCAGCGCGGCCTCGACGATGCCAAAGCCTATCTCGATGGCGGTTGCGACGGCGTGATCGTCGAAAACCATGGCGACGTGCCCTTCGCCAAGCCGGACGATATCGGCCCAGAGACCTCCGCTTACATGTCCGTCGTCTCCGACCGCATCCGCAGGGAACTCGGCCGGCCGATCGGCATCAATGTGCTCGCCAATGCCTCCATCCCCGCGCTGTCGATCGCCAGCGCCTCGGGTGCCTCCTTCGTGCGCGTCAATCAATGGGCGAACGCCTATGTCGCCAATGAGGGCTTTATCGAAGGCGAGGCGGCGCGCGCCATGCGCTTCCGTGCCGGGCTTCGCGCCAACGGCATCCGCATCTTCGCCGATGCCCATGTCAAGCATGGCGCCCATGCGATCGTCGGCGACAGGCCGGTCGAGGAACAGGTCAAGGACCTGGTGTTCTTCGATGCCGATGCGGTGATCGCCACCGGTCAGCGCACCGGCCACGCCGCCGACCTCGGCTATATCAGGATGATCAAGGAGGCCGCCGGGCTGCCGACGCTTGTCGGCAGCGGCGTGACGCCCGAAAATGCCAACGACATTCTCGACATTGTCGACGGCGTCATCGTCGCCAGCTCGCTGAAACATGATGGCGTCTGGTGGAATCAAGTCGATCCGCTGCGGGTGAAGGCCTTCATCAGCGGCCTCAAGCGATGAGTTTGACGCCTCGGATCGACGGCGACAGACTGCTCGGGCGGCTTGATGCTTTCGCTGGGATCGGGGCGACACCCGCCGGCGGTGTCAACCGGCAGGCGTTCAGCGTCGAGGATCGCAGGGCCCGGCGCCTCCTGGCTGAGCTGGCGCTGGAGCGTGGCTTCACGGTCTTTCAGGATGGTATCGCGAACCTCTTCATTCGCCGCGAGGGTACGGATGCCACTCTGCCACCGCTCCTGATCGGCAGCCATCTCGACAGCCAGCCGACAGGCGGCCGCTTCGACGGTGCGCTCGGCACGCTTTGCGCCTTCGAGGTGCTCGAAGCGCTGGAGGACGCACAGACTGAAACCCGAATGCCGGTCGAGGTCGTCGCCTGGGCCAATGAAGAAGGCAGCCGCTTCGCGCCGGGCGTCATGGGCTCCATGGCTTTCACAGGCGCGGATGCAGCTACCTGGAAATCCATTGTCGGCGCCGACGGTGCGCTCCTCGCGGCTGAGCTGGACGCGACGATCACCGCCTTGCCGGAGGCTGCCCTCCGTCCAACCGGCATGCCGATATCAGGCTATATCGAACTCCATATCGAACAGGGGCCAGCGCTGGAAAAAGAGCAGTTGCCGATCGGTGTCGTGACCGCCGTCCAGGGTACGCGCTGGCTGGAAGTCTCCATCCAGGGCACTGCCGGTCATGCGGGCACGACAGACCTTGCCTACCGCAGGGATCCGATGGTCGCAGCGATTGCCGCGATCCACAGGCTGCAGACGACAATCATGCCGCTCGACAGCAGCGCGCGGCTGACGGTGGGCCGGATCGCCGCCAGGCCGGGATCGATCAACGCCATACCGCAATCGGTGGCCTTCACCGTCGATATCAGGCATCCGCTGGCAGAGCAGCTCGATGTCATAGAGACCGAGGTCCGCCAGGTCTGCGCGGCGGAAGCAGAGGCCCAACATTGCACGGCAATGATCAAGCGATCGTTCGACATGCCCGGGGCGGCCTTCTCGCCCGATATGGTCAACCTCGTCGAGGAGGCCGTCAATTCCCTGGGGCTTCCGCACAAGCAGATGATATCGGGCGCGTTCCATGATGCGCTGTTTCTCGCCCGCGTCGCGCCTGCCGCAATGATCTTCGTGCCATGCCGTGATGGGCTTAGCCACAACGAGGCGGAGTATGTGGAACCTGCCGACGCAGTGACCGGCGCACGCGTTCTGCTGCGGACGGCCATCATGGCCGCCTCGCCGCGATGACCATTCATAGCACCCGTCTCTGACAGGCTGATCGCAGTCAGCCGACCAAACGCCGTTTCGAGGTGGCGACCGTCGCCGATCATGGTTGCCCCTGCCCCCTCGTCGACAAACCTTGCAGCTGTGTCCTCACAGCCCTTGTGGGCACCCATAAAATGGATGAATAGTCGGGACAGGGCGCTGCCCTGAAATTGCCGGCTTGCGGTTTTCAGGTCACGCCACAGCCGAGCCGGGTTTTTGAATGGTCAGCCCTGAACCGCGCAAGAGAAGAGGTCCGATCGCGTCGCGCCTTCTGGCGCTGGACGCCTGGATCGATTCCTCGCTCTATGAGATCGGGTTCAAGGCGCGGCAGTTCTGGGAGGCCGCAACGATCTTCTCGCGGCGCTTCCGTCTCAAGGGCTGGCGGCGCGGCATCATCGAGATTTTGAGCGAAGGTTTCACGCTCGGCGCCGGCGGCATCGTGGTGATGCTGGCCCTGGCCATTCCGGCGTTCCAGGACACGGCCGGCGACTGGCGCGCCCAGGGCGATTTCGCCGTCACCTTCCTCGACCGCTATGGCAACGAGATCGGCCAGCGCGGCATCATCCAGCGCGATTCCGTGCCCGTCGACGAGATGCCCGATCACGTCATCAAGGCAGTGCTGGCCACCGAGGACCGACGCTTCTTCGACCACTACGGCATCGACGTACTCGGCCTGTCCCGCGCGATCTTCGAGAATGTGCGGGCGAACTCGGTCGTCCAGGGCGGCTCGAGCATCACCCAGCAGCTGGCCAAGAACCTGTTCCTGACCAATGAGCGCACCTTCGAGCGCAAGATCAAGGAAGCCTTCCTGTCGCTGTGGCTCGAAGCCAATCTGTCGAAAAAGGAAATCCTGCAGCTCTATCTCGACCGCGCCTATATGGGCGGCGGCACCTTCGGCATCGAGGCGGCGGCGGACTTCTATTTCGGCAAGAGCGTCAAGGACTTGAACCTGGCCGAAGCGGCGATGCTGGCCGGCCTGTTCAAGGCACCGACCAAATACGCCCCGCACATCAACCTGCCGGCAGCGCGCGCCCGCGCCAATGTGGTGCTGTCGAACCTGGTCGATTCCGGCTTCATGACCGAAGGCCAGGTGCTGCAGGCAAGACTGCATCCGGCCGACGTCGTCGACCGCGGCGAACAAAAAAGCCCCGATTATTTTCTCGACTGGGCCTTCGACGAGGTCAAGAAGATCGCCAAGCCGGGCCAGCATTCGCTGGTTGCCCATACCACCTTCGACGCCAACATCCAGAAGGCGGCGGAAGAGTCCGTCGAGTTCCACCTGCGCCAGTTCGGCAAGGAGTACAACGTCACCGAAGGTGCCGTGGTGGTCATTGAGACCAATGGCGCGGTCCGCGCCATCGTCGGCGGCCGCGACTACGGCGCCAGCCAGTTCAACCGCGCCACCAAGGCGCTGCGCCAGACCGGTTCGTCCTTCAAACCCTATGTCTACGCCACGGCGATGGAACACGGCTTCACGCCCAACTCCATCATTTCCGGCGGTCCGATCAGCTGGGGCAACTGGTCACCGCACAATTACAGCGGCGAATCAGCCGGCAACATCACGCTGATCATGGCGATGGCCAAGTCGATCAACACCGTACCGGTGCGGCTGGCCAAGGACCATCTCGGCATCGCGCCGATCAAAGCGATGGCCGAGGCGATGGGCGTGGAATCGCCGCTCGAGGCACACAAGACGATGGTGCTCGGCACTTCAGGCATGACCGTGATGGACCAGGCGACGGGCTACAGCGTGTTCGCCCAGAACGGCTTCGTCGGCTCCCGGCACGGCATCACCCAGCTCGTCACCCGCACCGGCGACGTGGTGTATGACTGGACCAAGGATGCGCCGCCGCCGCACCGGGTGCTGTCCGAGCAGGCGCTGAAATCCATGAACACCATGCTGGCGGCCGTGCCGGTGATGGGCACGGCGCGGCGGGCGCAAATTCCCAACATCGTTGTCGCCGGCAAGACCGGCACGACGCAATCCTATCGTGATGCCTGGTTTGTCGGCTTCACCGGCAACTACACGGCGGCCGTGTGGCTCGGCAATGACGATTTCACCCCGACCAAGAACATGACCGGCGGCTCGCTGCCGGCGATGGTGTGGCAGCGCCTGATGGTCTACGCGCACCAGAACATCGACCTGAAGCCGATCCCCGGCATCGACAAACCTTTTGTCGACGAGGATATCGCGGCCAAGGCAGCGGAAGCGCAGAAGAAGAGCGAGGAACAGGCCGCGGCTGACGCGGCCGCCGAACGCCCGGCTGTGCTGTCCAGCCGGACCACGCAGACGCTGAGGGATATGACGCAGCTGTTCCAATCCGCCCCCAAACTCAACGCCGCCGCCTCGCCCGAAACGCTCTCGGCGCTGTGACTTCGGCCTCGGCGCGGACCAAGCCAACAGGCAAATCCATCACGCCCGCTTGCCACAGGGCCCCGCGCCGCGATATCCCCGAACGGCAATCCTTCGCGCACGCGGCCCTTCATGCTCAAGAACGCCTTCCTGATGCTGCTTTCGCTTGCCATAGCCATTGGCGGCGGCGGCGCCAGCGTCTGGTATGCGCTGAAGATCCAGGACGGCGTCGGCGCCATCCGCATCGGCCAATGGACGGCCTTCCCCGATATCGGCACTCCAGCAGCCGACCCCTACTCGAAGGCCCGCGTGGCGCGCGAGGGCGTGCTTGCACTCGGCCGCGCCGAAGGCCTGTCCTTCGTCGCCGAAAATGACGCTGCCGGCGACCAGCTCAAGCGGGAATGCAGCTACAGGATAGAGGGCGGATTCCCGACCGCCCGCTTCTGGACGCTCTACGCCGCCGATCAATCGCTCGGCGTCGTCGAGACCGGCAAGCCGCGGCTTGCCGCGCTTCAATCCTACCAGGTGCTGCGCCAGGCCGACAATTCGGTGACCATCTCGGTCGGCCATCACCCCATGCCCGGCAACTGGCTTCTGACCGACGGTTCTGGACGGATGTATTTCGTCCTGACCTTCTACGACACGCCGATCGCCAGCAGCACCGGCCTGTCGGACGTCTCGCTGCCCAGGATCGTGAAGGCCGGCTGCGATGCGTAATGTCCTGGCCACGCTGCGCCGTCTTTTCCACGCTGTGCTGCTCGGCCTGGTCGGCGCCGGCATTGTCCACATCGTGGTGCTGCTCCTGGTGCCGGAATTTTCGGAACGCGATGCCTGGTCGCGATTGTCCATGGCGTCCGATCTCTACCGGATGAACCGGCTCGATGCCGAGGCGGGCGGCGCGCCGGTGGTGAAATCGGTCGATCCGCTGTTCTACGCCACGGCCTGCCGGTTTGACCTCGAGGAAGGCATGGTCCGCATCAAGGCGCCGGGGAACGTCCCCTTCTGGTCGGTGTCGGTCTATGACCGCAACGGCCACAACATCTATTCCTTCAACGACCATACGGCGACCGGCGGCAAGCTCGATGCCGTGGTGCTGACGCCGGCGCAGATGATCGACGTGCGCAAGGATTTGCCCGAGGATCTGCAGGGAGCGATCTTCGTCGAAGCGCCGATCGACGAGGGCATCTTCGTCATCCGCAGCTTCGTCCCGGACGACAGCTGGAAGCCGATCGTGTCACGCTTTCTCGACCAGAGTTCCTGCGAGCTGCAGGATTTCTAGACCAATAGCCAGAGGCCCAGATCTAGTAGCCTGACGGAACGGACCAAGGCTTCAGTGGTGCGGCACCGGCGTCCGTGGCGATCCCGGCTTGTCGGGCCCGGCAGGCCGAGCTTCCCCGGTGCTGGACCGCTCATAGCGGATGCCTGGAAAGATGATCACCGCCGCCGGTATTTCGGTGGTTTGCTTGGCTCGATTGGTCGGTGCCGCACGCGGCACGAAAGACAGTACCATGCCCATGATTCGCGCATTCCTCTCGGTTTCCCCGGAGCACAACGCAACGCCTCCAAATATCATTAAGGCCGGCAGAGGGTTAACGGAGCGCTAACGGATCACCGCTAACTTGATCTTTGTCTTGAGGTCAGCAGGTTCTGACCAGGGCAATCGCTCAACCGACACAGTCCCGGTTGAGCGTGGTCAAGGCTATGAATCGAGTATCGGGTATCCTTCGTGTCATCTTCGGACTTCAGGCAAATCGCGATACGGACGGAATCGGGCAAGGCCGAAAGGCTGTTCCGCGCCGCGGTGTCGGCGTTCTGCTCGCTGACCCGCCCGTCACGCCGCGAGATCGGCCAACTCGAAGACCTGACGCTGCCGCTGTTCGACGATGTGTCCGTCGAATCGCGACGCTACGTCGCCGCCGCCCTTTCCGAATGTGAATATGCCCCTGCGGCGCTCGTGCGGCGCCTCTGCGAGGAACCGGTCGACATTGCCGCACCGCTTCTGATCCGTTCGCGCGCCGTCAGCGATATCGACCTGATCGCGCTGATCGGCCGGCACGGGCTGCCGCATGCGCGCGCCATAGCGCGCCGCAAGGACCTGAACCCGACCATTGCCGACCTGATCAGGGCGCTCGAACGGCCGACACTGGTGCGGGTGCGGGAACCGGACGTGCAAGCCCCCATGGCGCCAACCGTCGCAGCAGTGAATGCGGAAGCTGCCGCGGACAGTGCTTCAAGCCAACAGTCTCCCGGCATTGCCGCCGAGAATGCCCGGCGCAGGCTGCGCTCGATGATGCGTACCGGCGACGAAGCGTCGGCAGTGAAGGTCGATGCGTTCCCCGGCTCGGATACCTATGTCAAACTGCGCGAGACGGCGCTGACGGGAAATGCCGCCTTCTTCCAGACCGCGCTTGCGGATGCGCTCGACATTGATTTCTCGACCGCGCGCTCGCTGACTGCCAGCCAGAACTATGCCTCACTGCTCGCGGCGCTACGCTCGCTCGACTTCAGCGAGGACAGGGCCTTCCTGATCACCGTCGCCATCTACCCCAGCCTGTTCCCGCATCCGCAGGCCATCCGCACCTATCTCGACCGCTACCGCCTGCTGCATCGCGATGTGGCTCTGGACAGGGTGCGGGGATGGAAAGCCGAGGCCCTCTCCAGGATGGTTCGCGACGCGTCGCCCGCAAACAGCGACAGCCGCAGGGCATCGAACAGCGACGAAGCCTCAGCCCCTGCCCTCAAGGCGTCTTCACGGAAATAAGCTCCTCGACGGGAACGGTGCCGGCCTCGATCTCCACCACCCAGATGTCGGGATCGAACTTCTTTTCCCTCTCGAGACGGGCATCGAGCACGGCCGGATCGTCTTCGGCGGCGAGAAGGCTGAAGAAACGGTCGTCGGGCTTGGCCGAATCGTAGCTTGTCTGCGGCGCCGGCCCGTAGAGGGCGACGTCACCCAGCCTGCCCCGCGCCAGCACGAAAACAGCACCGGCCTCGGTCGCGCCACGGTTGACCACGGCGGCAAATCCGCCAGCGCCGAAAACGCGGCGCACCAAGGCAGAAACCCACAGATCCGATGTGACGCGCATAAGAAAGCTCCGAAAGCGTGCGCGGCTATCTAAAGCAGATGGCCGTTTCAAGGAAACGGCCATCTGCTCTAACTCTTTGTTTTGACGCAATTCCCTAGGGAAAGCGCTACGCGCTTTTCCCGGGAAAACCGTTCAAACTTTTCCTGGAATTGCTTGCCGATAATTCCGCCGCTCGGCGAGCCGTCGTTTCGGCCTCCTTGGCCGGACCTCAATTGGTCAGGCCGATCTCGCGCATCTTGACGTAGACGATCTCGTCGGGCTCGCCGGTCTGCGGCAGGCCGAACAGCGACTGGAATTCCTTGATCGCCGCCTTGGTGCGCGCGCCGACGACACCATCCAACTGCATGTCGTCATTGCCGAACGCCTTGAGCCCGGCCTGGATCTTGACGATGCGGGGGTCGGGTCCCTGGGTCGGGGCGGCATCCGTCTGCCCGGAATTCGTTTGCCCAGAATTTGTCTGACCAGAATTTGTCTGGAGGGACACCGGAACGGCGGCCTGCGTATCCGGGCGCGGCTGCGGTTTGGGCACGGAGGCAGTCTTCGGCGTTGCACCAAGCTGATCGAGCAACAGGGCATCGATCTCGCCGGAAGCGTTGAGGCCGACCTTCTGCTGGTAGGCCTGTATGGCCTTGCGCGTGTTGGGGCCGGAAATGCCGTCGACCGTGCCGGAATAGAAGTCGAGGTCCTTCAATATGCCTTGCACCTGCTCGACCACCGGATCACCCTTCATCGGTGCGGGGGCCGCATTGGGCCGCACGATGTTGATCGTCGTCTCCGGCTCGTCGGAGGCAGTGTGCGGAAAACCCTGGAAATTGCGGGTGGCGAAGAACGCCCCGGCATGCGGGAAAGGCTGATACCACAGCGCATTCGCCGAGACATAGAACAGCGTCACCAGGAATGCCGTCGACCCGCCGACCAGGACCGGATTGCGCGAAATCATCCCGCCGACGGCGATGGCGCCGTCCTGGAAGGCGTTGCTGCGGCGTTTGACCGCCTTAGGCTGTTTTGCGGAGCGAGCCATTTCTGTCCCCTTTCGCCCTCGTCACCGGCATCGTCAGCACCCCTGCCTCGTTCGCCGGACGCCCCTTCGGCCCGTTGACCGGCAGGCTGATGGTCACCGTGGTGCCCTCGCCCGGCATGCTTTCGATCGACATGGTGCCTTCGTGCAGCGCCACCAGCCCCTTCACCAGCGACAGGCCAAGGCCGGTCCCCTCGAAACGGCGCGTATAGTCGTTCTGGATCTGCGTGAAGGGCTTGCCGAGATTGGCGAAATCCTCCTCGGCAATGCCGATGCCGGTGTCCCTGACCCAGAAATGCAGGCGCGAACCGATCCGCTTGGCGCCAACGACGACATCGCCGCCGTCGGGCGTGAACTTGATCGCATTGGAGACGAGATTGATCAGCATCTGCTGCACGGCGCGGCGATCTGCATTGATGTCGCCGGCGTCGGGAGCGATCTGCGTCTGCAAATCGATGTTCTTGGCCTGCGCCTGCAGCCGCATCATCGACTGGCACATCTCGACGGCTTCCATAAACCGGAACGGCTCCGGGTCCGCCGTGTAGGCGCCCGATTCGATCCTCGACACGTCGAGTATGGACGTCACGACAGCCAGAAGATGCTGGCCCGAATCCCGCACCAGGGTGACATATTCCTTCTGGCGCGGATCCTTGAAGGCGCCGAACATCTCATGCAGCAGCATGTCCGAGAAGCCGATGATGGCGTTCAGCGGCGTGCGCAGTTCATGGCTGACCACCGCCAGGAACCGGCCCTTGGCCACTTCCGCGGCTGCCGCCGTCTCATTGGCCTGCGCCAGTTCCTCACGCAGGCGGGCAGTCTCGTCATTCTCGCGCAGCACCAGCGTGAAGACGTCGCTCTGCTCCTCGCCACGCAGCAGTTCGAGCAGGAATGGCCGGTAATTGTCGGCCATCAAGCGACTGTCACTTTGGCGCGTATCATTCTGGCCGTTGCCGTTCTGGGGCAGCCTGACGCGCAATTCGAGGCGGCGCGAGGCAGCACCATCGCGCATATCCGCCAGGGCGCTGAGATAGGAGACACGGTCCGACAGGTGGACACGGTCGAACAAGCCGGTTCCGGAAAGCAGTTCCGGCGGCAATTTCAAAAGCGTGCGTGCCTTGGCGGACGCATCGAGCACCTCGCCATGGCGGGCGACGCGCAGGATCACTGCGTCGATGATGTCTTCCAGCCGGTCGCCGGTATCGAGCGTATCGGCCGCACCGGCGCTATCGCGAAACGCCGACAGGCGCGGGATCAGCGTAAGCGCCCAGGCCAGCGGCACCAGCCAATGCCAGGCAGCGATCTGCGCGCCCGCGAAGGGCAAGAAGGCCGCAGCCAGAGGCTGAAGGGCGATGGCGGCAATGGCCGAGACCGCTCCCCACAGGACCGCACGCCGCGAAGCGCCGATCCACCAGGCTTCGAAGGGCAGCGCCACGGCAAGCACGGCGACGGGAGAACTCAACCCGCCGGCGGCGGCGATCAGACCGCCAAGCGCAACGGCCGCCATCGCCAGGGCAACCGGTGCCGCCACGGGCATCTTGCCGGTAGCCGCCACCAGCAAGGCGACGAACCAGCACAGACCGAAGGCGGCGAAGATAGCGGCCATGGTCACAGCGGCGCCCATGCCTGATGTGACCAGCGTGACCGCGGCACCCGCGGCGAAGAATGGCGCTGCCAGCATGACACCGATGAAACGGCGTTGGCGCTCGCGGCCGCTCTGCCCGAGAATGGAGGGATGGACCATACGTTCGCAACCGGCGGCAATCGCGCCAGGCAATTCAGCGTATCTGGCCTTGATCGGCATCAACTCAACGCACTCGCACTCGTCGTGAACAGCTCTGCTTTTGCAGATTGTTTTGATTGGCTCCGAAACTCTCATCCAGCGTTTAAGGAATGGATAAGGCAGGGCCGACCAAAGCCCGGCCCGTGGCAAATATCGGGATCGCAGCGGTCGAAAACCCGGGCAAATGCCGCCATAGTAAATGGAGGGTTATCTGCGAACGCCTGCCGTCGCCGGATCATGGACGAGGTGAGAACCGACTGAATTCCAGAAAAATTCAATGGAAACAGCAGGATAAACGGTTATCAAGAGATAACGAAAATCGTCCCGATATGAAACAAATCCATGGCAAAACGCTTCGTTTCGAATTTGCCTAAAATTTGAGGAAAATTGTCGCTGTGCGCGCAAGCCGTCCTTTGTGCCTGTGTGCCAACATCCTGCCCATAAAAGAGGTCATGCCATATGATGCATGATCCGGTCACGACAAGAGGCAGGCATGTTCTTCCTGATAAGAATGGCTTTCTGGTTTTCACTGGTGCTGCTGGCGCTGCCGCTGGGTGTCGGTTCCGACGAGCCGGGGCAGGAAAGCGTCGGGCCGATCCAGGCCCTGTTCGCGGCACGCGACGCGGTGGGCGACATTGCCGGCATCTGCGAGCGCAAACCCGACGTCTGTGAGACGGGCAAGTCGGCGATGCACACCATCACCGCGCGTGCCAAGGAAACCGCCAAGATCGCGGCCGCCATGCTGGACGACAAGTCCACCGGCCCCGATACCTCGACAATGACGGGCAGCGTGGCGGAAGAGATCGTCCTGCCCGAGACCGTCAACCTGCCGGTCAAGAATTAAGCCGTCTCGACGGCGCACCGCGGGCCGTCTGCCCTCTCGACGCCCGCGGTGTCCTTGTTTTTTCCGTGACGCGGGGCCGCCGCGTGACTATATCCGGGTCATGACGACCACGATCCAGACGATCCGCGACGACTTCTCCTTCCTTGACGAATGGGAGGACCGCTATCGTTACGTCATCGAGCTCGGCGAGGCGCTGCCTCCCTTTCCCGATGAAGAGCGCAATGCCGCCAACAAGGTCCCGGGTTGCGTCAGCCAGGTCTGGCTGACCACCGAACAGGGACCGGGCAGCGATCCGGTCATCACTTTCACGGGGGATTCGGACGCCCATATCGTGCGCGGTCTGGTCGCGGTCATGCTGGCGCTGTTTTCCGGACGGACCGCCAGCGAAATCCAGAAAACCGATGCGGAAGCCACGCTGAAGGCACTCGGCCTGGACGAGCACCTGTCGCCGCAGCGCGCCAATGGCCTTCGCTCGATGGTCAAGCGCATCAAGCGCGATGCCGAGATGGCACTCAAGCAGACCGCCTGACGCCCTCCGGCCAGCCTGTTCCCCAAAATCAAACGGCGCCCGAAGGCGCCGTCGATGTCGGGTCGACCTGAGGGAACAGCGACTACCGCGCCTTGCGCTTGCGGCCAAGGCCCATCTTCTTGGCGAGCTGAGAGCGGGCTGCCGCATAGTTCGGAGCAACCATCGGATAGCTCGGGTCGAGATTCCACTTTTCGCGATACTGCTCCGGCGTCAGATCATAGTGGGTCATCAGGTGACGCTTGAGCGACTTGAACTTCTTGCCGTCTTCAAGGCAGACAATGTAGTCGTCATGAACCGAGCGCTTCGGGTTGACAGCCGGCTTCTGCTTGTCGGCGGGGGGCTGTTCGGCGGTTCCGCCCACACGCCCGAGAGCGGCATGGACATCGGATATGAGGTTCGGCAATTCGCCGACCGGCACGGGGTTGTTGCTGACATAGGCGGCCACCACATCGGCGGTCAGCTCGATCAGCGCATCGTTGTTTCTGGAAGGTGTTTCGACAATATCCATGGTCTTCAGGCCCCAACAAGAGTTACGTCGATATGCGCCCTTTTTTACAGGCAGGGCATCGCACGAATTTTGAGCAGGTAGTGTTTCTACGATTCGTGTCGTGGGCACATCAATGCGACCATGGAGCAAGTAAGTCAATTCGCCCTTTGCATTATATTTAGGAAAGCTGATCAACTATTCGCCAGTCAGCTTCAATCTTTCGTGCATCATGTAATTTTTCGATATTTCGTTCGCCAAACCGGCACTGCCTGACGTTAGGTCAGCTGATCGTTACATTCGCGATAACTCACAAAGCAATTCTCAATGCTCTGGTTTGCTTTGTCAGGGCGCCGTCAATCTTGGTTGTTCACAACTGTGCACAAAACCATAGGTTGCCGCTCATCTTTTCGCAGACAACGAGGCGACCTGTCCCACCGGCCGCATCACAAGCAATCGACGACCGTCAATCAATACGGGGTGATGTACTTCCCATAGGCCCAGCCGGTGACGAAAGCGCCGTTTTTGGCCGGGTCGTGCCAGACCTCACACCAGCGATAGCGAACCGTCTGGTGTTGCTTCCATGCCGGCTGATTGGCGATGTCGAGCAGGTTTACGCCGCCGGTGCATCGCCCGGTCATCTGCAGGACGGTGCCGTTCGGGTATGCGGCCTGCTTCTGGGAGGTGCCGGACGGATACTTGCGCACGTTGAGCGTGTCGCCGAACGGCACATTGGCCACTTGCCAAGCCGCGAATACGGTCGCATGAGACTGGCCGGCAAAGACCAGAGTCAGCGAAGCGACGGCGAAAGTCGCAGCGATCCGAGATCGAATAGTCATGATCTTCCTCCCGACCCACCTCATGGAGCCGACACCACCTCTAGGTTACGGCCCTTGAACCCACCCTGATCGGCGTGTTCACTCATCATTCAAGATATTCCCAAGCGAGACGCAATGACCAAGACTTCCGGATTTCCGATCGTCAGCCCGCCGACACCGCAGAAGCGGCCGGTTTTCGACACGCATCACGGCATCACGCGAACCGATGAATATGCCTGGCTGCGGGCCGACAACTGGCAGGAGATGTTTCGGGACCCGTCCCTGCTCGATGCGGGCATCCGCGCCGAACTCGAAGCCGAGAATGCCTACCAGTCGAAGCTGATGGCCGACACTTCAGACCTGCGGAAGCAGCTTTTCAAGGAGATGAAGGGCCGCATCAAGGAAGACGATTCTTCCGTTCCGATGAAGGACGGGCCCTATGCCTATGGATCTTCTTTCAAGCTCGGCGGCGAGCAGCCGCGCTATTTCCGCATGCCGCGCGACGGCGGAACCGAGCAGATCCTGCTCGACGGCGACCTCGAGGCGGAAGGCAAGGCGTATTTCCGGCTCGGCGGTGTCGACCATTCGGCTGATCACCGCAGGCTGTTGTGGGCCTTCGACGACAAGGGGTCCGAGTTCTACACGTTGTGCGTGCGCGACCTTGCCTATGGCAAGGACCTGGCGGACCAGATTCCCGCGACAGGCGGCTCGGGCGTATGGGACGCGGGCAATGACGGATTCTTCTACACGCGTCTCGACCCCAACCACCGGCCCTCGAAAGTGCTGTTCCACGCGCTTGGACAAGACCCTGGAACCGACCGCCTGATCTATGAGGAAACCGATCCCGGCTTCTTCATGAATGTCGACGGCACCCGCGACAACCAATGGATCATGATCGGCATCAACGACCACGAGACCTCGGAATATCGGCTGCTGAGCGCCAGCGATCCGTTTGCCGAACCCAGGCTGGTTTGTGCGCGCGAGACCGGCCTTCAATATGAGCTGGAGGAAGGCGGCGACATCTTGTTCATCCTGACCAATGCGGACGGCGCCAAGGACTTCAAGATCATGACGGCGCCGGCAAGCGATCCGGTCCGCGCCAACTGGCAGGAGCTGGTGCCGCATGAACCGGGCCGGCTGATCCTGTCGGTGATCGGCTTCAAGGACCATATGGTCCGGCTTGAGCGCAAGGAGGGCCTGCCGCGCATTGTCGTGCGCGACCGCACCAGTGGCGAAGAGCATCTTCTGTCTCTCGATGAGGAGGCTTTCTCGCTCGGCCTGTCGGGCTCCTATGAATACGACACCGAGATCATGCGCTTTTCCTATTCGTCGATGACGACGCCGGCGCAGGTGTTCGACTACAATATGCGCACTCGCGAACGTGTGCTGCTCAAGACCCAGGAAGTTCCGGCCGGTCATGATGCGGACCATTATGTCACCAGGCGGCTGATGGCGCCCGCCGCCGACGGCGAGCTGGTGCCGATCTCGCTTCTGCACCATCGCGACACGCCGCTCGATGGATCAGCACCTTGCCTGCTTTACGGCTACGGCTCGTACGGCATCACCGTGCCGGCGGCCTTCAACACCAACTGCCTGTCGCTGGTCGACCGCGGCTTCGTCTACGCCATCGCTCATGTGCGCGGCGGCAAGGACAAGGGCTACGGCTGGTACAATGACGGCAAGCGGGCGCACAAGATGAACACGTTTACGGATTTCATCGCCTGTGCGCGCCACCTCGTTGCCGAGCGCTATAGCGCGCATGACCGCATGGTCGCGCAAGGCGGCTCGGCCGGCGGCATGCTGATGGGCGCCATCGCCAATATGGCGCCGGACTGCTTCGGCGGCATCGTCGCCGAGGTTCCCTTCGTCGACGTGCTCACCACCATGCTCGACGCGACCTTGCCGCTGACACCGCCGGAATGGCCGGAATGGGGCAATCCGATCGCGTCGGCCGACGACTACCGCACCATCGCCGCTTACTCGCCTTACGACAATGTCGCGGCCCTCGACTATCCGCCGATCCTGGCGCTCGCCGGCCTCACCGACCCGCGCGTCACCTATTGGGAGCCGGCCAAATGGGTCGCACGGCTGCGCGACCGCAAGATCGGCGACAATCCGGTGCTGTTCAAGATCAACATGGATTCCGGCCATGCCGGCGCCTCCGGCCGGTTTTCAAGGCTGGAGGAGATCGCCTATACCTATTCCTTCGCGCTGAAGGTTACAGGCAAGGCGCAGCTTATCGAGGAGACCCTCCGATGATCGATCTGTCGACATTGATCGCCTACATCGCCGTCGTGCTCGGCTTTGTCTTTATTCCGGGTCCGGCCACGCTGCTGACGATCGCCCGGGCAACGAGTTCGGGAACGAAGGTCGGGATCGCGACCGGCGCCGGGATCGCGGCCGGCGACATTTTTCACACTGTCATGGCGATGCTCGGCATCTCGGCGATCATCGCCACCTCGGCGACGCTGTTCAGCATCGTAAAATATATCGGTGCGGCCTACCTGGTTTATCTCGGCATCCGCGCCATCATTGAGAAAACGCCGGCCGATCCCGCTGCCGGCGCGCTCGCGATCTCGGCTGACAAGGCGTTTCGGCAGGCCGTCCTGACCGAAGTGCTCAACCCCAAGACCGCACTGTTCTTCCTGGCATTCCTGCCTCAGTTCGTACGGCCCGAAAACGGAACGGTGATGCTTCAATTGGCCGTGCTGGGAATTGTCTTCGTCGTGCTCGGCCTTTTCAGCACGATCGTCTTTGCCGTGAGCGCCGGTCGTCTCGGCTCTTTCCTGCGCCGAAATCCGACCGTGCTGAAATGGCAGGGCAAGGTTGTCGGCGGCATCTACTGTGCCTTGGGCGTGCGCCTGGCCTTGCAGCAACGCTGAGGCTCCGGACAGCACGTTCACTTTTGGGTTCAGCGATCATGACTTTTTGAATTCCGCATTGCTCATTTCCACTCGCAATTGCGATGGTCGCGCGTTACCCCTGCACGACTTTCCCGGGCGATGAAGCCCGCACGCGCACAAGGGTCCATTATGCTGCTCGTCGACGTCTATCTCGACAAATCGCCGATCCAGGGCATCGGCGTCTTCGCCAAGCACCACATCCCCAAGGGCACGCTGATCTGGAAGCTCGACCCCCGCTTCGACCGGATCATCGACGTCGAGACCTATGAGGGCGAGAGCGGGCCGGTGAAGAACTATCTCGACCGCTATTCCTACCCGGACCGGCGCGATCCGGCCTATATCGTCTTCGAAGCCGACGACGCCCGCTACATGAACCATGACGACGAACCGAATTGCGATGTCTCGTCACCCGAGGAAACCTATGCCTTGCGCGACATCGCACCCGGCGAGGAACTGACCTGCAACTACAACCATTTCTTCGAGACGGGCTTCGATTTCCTCGGCGATCGGCACCTCTAGTCTGAAAATGGGCATGGCCCCTAGAAGCCGGGGCCGGAGACTTCGATTGCCCGGCCCCTGTCTGGGCTGCTAGTTTGGGTCCTGATAAATTAGAGCCCAAAAATGCTGCGGTCATTCGAGCAACTGCGCGACACGGCAGAGGCCGATCTTCTGATTGCGGCCGACGAGGAGCAAGCGGCTTTGGCCGGCAGTGGCGCCTACGCCATGCCGTGGCACTGGCACGATTGCCTGATGTTCATCCTACCAAGCCATGGAACGGTCGAGCTCAAGCACGAAGACCAGCGCGAAGGGACGTGGCTGTCGCAGGATCGGTTCGCCGTTGTGCCGCAGAACAGAGCGCATGAGACCCGCGCCGGGATTGGCGCGCATCGCCATGTCGCCATCTATGTCACCGGCGCCATTCTACGCCGGCTCGACCGGGAGATCGGCTCGCTCAGCGAGTTCCATCGGCGCACCCGGACGACGGCTCTGGTTCGCCGCACCGCCACGGTGCGGGCCCTGCAGGCGCTCTCGCTTCGCAATGACGGCGGCGCCTACGGCAACTCCGGTGTAAAACATTCTGTGAGTTCCGCCCTGCTCGTTCAATGCATTGCCGAGGTGATGGCTGGCGAGATGATGCCTGGCGAACCAGAGCCGTCGTCCGGGTGCGTCGATGGAACTCATTGAGCGAGCCGATCTCCCGGTCGAGCCGGCGCAGAATGGCGCCGGTGACATAGATGGCGATGCGCGGGTCTGCGATGTCCTCGACATGCGGGTGAGCCTGGATTTCGAGGAGATCTATCACGATCCGCGCGGCCCCTACGCGCGCTATCGCCGGGCCGGCCTGCTGGACCCCTCCGAACCCGGTGAGGAGCCCGAGACGGTCGTCGGCTTCATCGCCGGGCTGAAAAAAGGCCGGGGGGACCACGGCGGCGTCTATCACTACGCCTCCCCCAACTCCGATGTTCTGGGCCTCGTCATCCAGGGCGCTTCCGGGCGGCGCTTTCCTGATCTTGCTTCGGAGCGCCTGTTTCAGCCGCTTGGCGCCAGGCAGGATGCCTATGTCACGGTCGATCGAGCCGGCACGCCGCGCACGGGCGGCGGCATCAACATGACGCCGCGCGATCTCGCGCGCATCGGCGAGATGATGCGGCAGGGCGGCGCCGCCAATGGACGCCGCATCGTCTCGCAGGCCTGGGTGAACGACACCACTACCGGCGGCTCTTCCAAGGCCTGGTCCGAAAGCACTTCCGCGAGCTGGCTGCCGAAAGGCCGTTACCACAACAAATGGTACCAGACAGGCAACGGCGCCTTCTTCGCACTCGGCATTCATGGCCAGTGGCTCTATGTCGATCCGCGGGCAGAGATGGTCCTCGCAAAGTTTTCATCACAACCCGATGCCATCGTCGACGACGCCAAGGATTTCAATCTCACTCTGTTCGACGCACTGGCAAAGATCGTCTGAGCCTGAACGCTCAATTCGCAGCCTGCTTGCGCGCGGGATAGCCGTTCGGGTGCGGCGGCACAGCTTTGAGATAGGCGGCGATCGCAGCCCGGTCCCCTGCCGTCAGTTCGGCCATGTTGCGCTGGACGTCGACCATCGCGCCGCCAACGGAATCGAAATTGGGCGTGAAGCCGGTTTCGAGGTAGTTGGCGATGTCGGCTTCGGACCAGTTGGCGAGGCCGCCCTTGCCCGATGTGATGTTGGGCACGATGCCCGAGCCCTCGGCCGCCACGGCCCCCGCCAGCCATTCGCCTTTCTTCGTCCCCCCTGCGAAGTTACGCGGCGTGTGGCATTCGCCGCAGTGGCCCGGCCCCTCGACCAGATAGCGGCCGGACGCCACCGGATCGGGCGCGCCATCGGCCAAGGCAACAACAGGCTGGTCGCTGAGATAGAGGCGCTTCCACAAGCCGATGCCACGCCTGACGTTGAACGGGAACGCAAGCGAATTGCCCGGCGCCTTGCCGGCGACGGCGGGCAGCGTCTTCAGGAAGGCATAGAGATCGGCAACGTCCGACGGCTTCATGCGGGCGTAGGACGCGTAGGGAAAGGCCGGATAGAAATGCTCGCCGGACGGTGAAACGCCCTTGAGCATGGCGTTGGCAAGGTCCTCGACCGACCATGCACCGATGCCGTCCTTGGGGTCTTGCGAAATGTTGGGCGGGACAAAGGTGCCGAACGGCGTCTTGAGTTGAAGACCACCGACCAGTTGAAGCCGAGCATCGCCCTGCGAACCGGGCTTCGCGTGGCAGGAGGTGCAACCGCCGGCATAGAAAATGCGCTTGCCCTTGGTCGCGTCGCCCGGCCCGAGTTGCGCCAGGGCCGTCGCGTCCAGCTTGACCGGTGCCGACAGCAGCCAACCACCGGCCGCGCCGACGCTGCCCAGTATGAGGGCCGCGCCGACCAGCTTCTTCAGCCATGCCATGTCAGGCAATCAGCCCTTCTTGATCCTGTAACCCTGATGGCAGGCGCCGCAATCCGAACCGATGGCGCCGACTTGCGCTTTCAGCGCGTCGACATCGGCGGGAGCCGCCGCGACCGCGGCCTTGACGTTGGCGAGATACTTGTCCTCGGCGGCCTTGAAGCCGGCCGTGTCTTCCCAGATTTTCGGCCCCGCCGTGGTGTCGCCGGCATCGCTGCCTTTCGGGAACAAAGCGTCGACGTCGAACTTCTCGGCATTCACCTGCAGCGCCTGCAACTGCGTCAGCACGGCAGCGGCATCAAAGGAGTCCTCGCCCTTGGCAACTTTCGCCAAGCCGCCGACGATCTTTCCGCGTTCCTTCATCAGAGCCTGCCGGTCGATGATCGGATCGGCAAAGGCCGCCGAACCGGCGAAGGCGAGCATTGAGATGGCGATGACAAGCTTTCTCATTCATTTGGCTCCGTGATGAAGGGATTTGGGACACGACGTTAACGGATGCGGCGGACGGAATATTCCCTGTCCTCGGATGGTTTTTTCCGGGCCTTCGCAGCCACTGATATCGATACGGAAAAAGAAAGGCCCCGGGATTGCCGGGGCCTTTCTGACTGTCGATCACTTCGCCTTTTCGTAAAGTTCCAGCACATGATCCCAGTTGATCAGGCTGTCGACGAAGGCCTCGAGATATTTCGGGCGGGCGTTGCGGTAGTCGATGTAATAGGAGTGTTCCCAGACGTCGACACCGAGGATCGGCGAGGCGCCATGAACGAGCGGGTTTTCGCCGTTCGGGGTCTTCGAGATCGCCAGCTTGCCGTCCTTGACCGAAACCCAGGCCCAGCCCGAACCGAACTGCGTCGTGCCGGCGGCGACAAAATCAGCCTTGAACTTGTCGTAGCCGCCGAGATCGCTGTCGAAGGCCTTCTGCAGCGCGCCCGGCAGCTTGTTGCCGCCGCCGCCCTTCTTCATCCACTTCCAGAAATGGATGTGATTGTAGTGCTGCGCGGCATTGTTGAAGAGACCTGCATTCTTGCCGAACGACTGCTTGACCACCTCTTCGACCGACAGATCACCCATTCCGGCCTCGGCAGCCAGCTTGTTGCCATTGTCGACATAGGCCTTGTGATGCTTGTCGTGGTGATATTCCAGCGTCTCTTTCGACATGTAAGGCTGCAAGGCCTCATAGTCGTAGGGCAGAGCGGGCAATTCAAAAGCCATGGGTAGTACTCCCTCGTGGAAAAAATCCGGTATGGATACCGGATTAAGATAGGACTGGATTGAGCTGGAACAACTCCGGAAGTGAAGCGCCGGTTCCCTTTCTAAGCGGGTTCCGGAAAACTGTCACACGGTTTTCCTGCGGCCAAGCGCGCAGCGACAAAAAGGCCGAAGCGGCGCGTCAGCCGGCCGACGCCGAATGCGCCCAATCCCAATAGAGCTCGCGCGCCTTCTTGGCCACAGGGCCGGGTTGCAGATCGCGATCCTCGATGCGCGTGATCGGCACCACCTTGGAGTGGTTGCCGGTCGAGAAGATTTCGTCCGCTTCGAGGAAATCGCGCACCGACAGCGTCTTTTCCGTCGTCTTGAATCCGTACTCGCCCAGCAGCGTCATCGTGCGCGAGCGTGTGATGCCGGACAGGAAGGTGCCGTTCGGCGCCGGCGTCAGCACGTGGCCATCCTTGACCAGGAAGATGTTGGAGCTTCCGGTCTCTGCGACGTTGCCCAGCATGTCCAACACCAAAGCATTATCGAAGCCGCGCATCTTGGCTTCGAGGATGGCGCGGCCATTGTTGGGATAGAGGCACCCGGCCTTGGCGTTGGTCGGCATGGTTTCGATCGTCGGGCGCCGGAACGGCGATACCGTCACCGAAAACCCGGTCGGCGAGATCATCGGCGATTCATAAAGGCAGAGGCAAAAACGGGTCGAAGCAGGATCGGCCGGCACGCCCATGTAGCCGCCATGCTCGGCCCAGTACATCGGCCTGATATAGACCGCCGTCTTGCCGTCGAATTTCTTCAATCCGTCCCAGGTCAGCCCGACGATCTGTTCGGGCGACATGTTCGGCTTGAGGCCGAGCGCGATCGCCGAGGCGTTCACCCGCCTGGCGTGCAGGTCGAGGTCGGGCGCCACGCCCTCAAACCAGCGCGCCCCGTCGAACACGCTGGTGCCGAGCCACATGGCGTGGCTGCGCGGGCCCAGAATGGCGATATTGCCCTCGTACCAGTCGCCGTCGACGAAAGTCCATGTCGCGGATTGCGCCGCTGCCGCCAGTGTCATCGCGTTATCCCATTCCGATCAATCTTGTGTGACAACATTGGATGATGCTTTGGCCGCTGCCGTCAACGGGCATCGGGGAGTTTTGTTGAGGCCAGCGGGGCCGCGATGCAATCAAGGCTTGCACCTTGCCCCGCCTCGCCTCAAAACTGTCGCCATGCAATACGCCGCCTATGTTTTCGACGCCTACGGCACATTGTTCGACGTGCACGCCGCCGTGCGCCGGCATGCCGACCGGATCGGCCCGGACGGCCAGTTGCTGTCCGAAATCTGGCGCGCCAAGCAGCTCGAATATTCCTGGGTGCGCTCGCTGATGGGCGCCTATGCCGATTTCTGGCAACTGACCGAACAGGCGCTCGACTTCGCCTTGCGCAAGGTCCCCTCCGCCGATCCCGGCCTCAGGACAAAACTGCTGGAAGCCTACTGGCGGCTGGACTGCTACCCGGAGGTACCGGCCGTGCTGAAGGCGCTCAAGGCCTCTGGAGCCAGGCTGGCGATCCTCTCCAACGGCTCGCCCGAAATGCTGGAAGCGGCGGTCAAATCGGCCGCGCTCGACCATGTTCTGGACGACATCTATTCGGTCGATACGGTGCGGCGCTTCAAGACCGATCCGGCGGTCTACGACATGGTCGCCACCGGCTGGCGCCTCTATCCCGGCGCGGTGTCCTTCCAGTCCTCCAATCGCTGGGACATTGCCGGCGCCACCAAATTCGGCTTTCGCACCGTGTGGATCAACCGCTCCAACCAGCCCGAGGAATACCGGGACTTTCCGCCGGCCTTGATCCTGCCGACCCTCGAAGCGCTGGTCACCGCCTGAGCTGTCGAGCTGTGACCCTGGCGCAACAGTGGCGGCGCAGTCACAGCTTCGCCTTTGTTTGTCCACGTTCGGGCCAGAATCGGAACCGCCTATCACCTCAGGTGTTGTCAGGCACCCGCATAGCGGCAAGCGTATTCACGCTTTGTTGCAATTTGAGTCCTAAAGAAGGCAGCCATGTCCATAGCCGAAATCGAATCCTATCGCCTGAGCCGTCGCGGCTTCCTCAACGCCGCAGCATTGGGCGCCGCATCGATCGCGGTTTCCGCATGCGCCACCACCGGGCCAGGACCGGTCGAGCCTCCGCAGCCAACCTATGTCGAGCCGCCGCTCGCCGACTATGCGTCGATGTACGCGGCTGTCAGCGATGGCGGCTTCGACCTGCCGGCCATCCCCTTCGACAGGATCGATCCACAGTTCCTACGCCAGATCGTTCCCGATCCGACCGGGCAGAAGCCCGGAACGATCGTCGTCGATACGACAGGCCATTTCCTCTATCTGGTTCGTCCGGGTGGCCAGGCCATCCGCTATGGCGTCGGCCTCGGCCGCGCCGGCTTCGAATGGTCAGGCGACGCCGTCGTCCAGTGGAAGCAGAAGTGGCCGAAATGGACGCCGCCGGATGAGATGATCGCCCGCCAGCCGGAATTGAAGCCATACAGCGCCGACAATGGCGGCATGCCCGGCGGGCTGAAGAACCCGCTCGGTGCCCGCGCGCTCTATCTCTTCCAGGGCAATGTGGACACGCTCTATCGCCTGCACGGCTCGCCGGAATGGAAGTCGATCGGCAAATCGGTGTCGTCGGGCTGCGTGCGCCTGATGAACCAGGACATCATCGACCTCTACGACCGCGTGCCGTCGAAAACCCCTGTCATCGTGACCAGCGACGCCAGCCAGCCGATGGCGGCGGCAGCGACGGCCAACCACAAGGCCATCCCGATCGACGCCGGCGTGCCGGACGGATCGGTGCTGCTCGGCCCAGTCAAGGCAGTGACGAACGCGATCTTCTGAGTTTGTCGAAGGAGCGGCGGACAGTCGCCGCTCCTTCCATGCATGTCGGTGCCGCAGCCTAAAACGATTTCAAGGGCGGTATCCGTCAGAGGCCAAGCGGGGCCCTGAAGGCCGCGAGTTCTTCGTCGGCGATCGAGACGACGTGCTGCGGCTCGGGATAAGTGCCGGTCTTCACATCGGAGATGAACTCGCGATAGGCGGCGATGCGCTCGCGCTGCAGTCGCTCATACTCGGCGGCGAAGTTGCGGTAGGTCTTGGCGTGGCGTGGCCTGTGGCCTGAGGTGTGGCCGAGTACGTCCTCGCTGAACAAATACTGCGCATCGGCATGCGGTCCGGCGCCCATGCCAAGCATGATCATCGGCGTGCTTCTGGTGATCAATTCGGCAATCCGGTCCGGCACCACTTCCAGCTCGGCGCCGAAGCAGCCGATGGTTTCAAGGCGCTTGACGTGATCCCACACCGCACGCGCGCTCTCGGCCGTCCTGCCGACGGCCTTGAAACCGCCGGTCCAGGTGCATTGCGAAGGGATCAGGCCGACATGGGCGACGACCGGCACGGCGTTGTCGCACAGCGTCTTCTGGATATCGAGCGAGGCGGCGCAGTAGAAGCAGTCGCCGCCGATGCGCATGAAATGGTAGGCGGTTTTCAAATAGTCCTCCGCCGTAACCAGATTGCCGGCTGGGCCGTAGGGAAGCCCGACCTGCACGAAGCAGCGGCCGGCCGCCTCGCGCATCTCGGGCGAGAAGAAGCGGCCCTCGATCGAAAGCATGTCGACGCCGGCCGCGTCGGCCGCCGCCGCCTCTTCGAGCGAGGTGACGTAGAGCATGGAAATCTTCTGCCCGCGGCCCTTCATGGCGCGGATGTCGGCGACGGTGGGCCGGGTATTTTTGCTGACCATTTTGTTCCCTCAGATGGTGAAAGCTTCGCGGAAGGCTTGCAGGGCGGCCTCAGGATCGCCTGAGGCGAACGCCTCCATGCCCACCGGCCCGCGGTAGCCCATGTCCTTCAGCGCATGGGCGATACCCCGGTAATTGATCTCGCCGCTGCCGGGCTCCATGCGTCCGGGGACGTCGGCCACCTGGACCTCGCCGATCCAAGGCAGGCAGGCGCGGCACAGCTCGATCAAATTCCCTTCGCCAATCTGCGCATGGTAGAGGTCGAGGTTGAGACGCAGACCGGGCCGGTTGACATCAGACACTAGCGCTAACGTGTCTTCCGCTCGTCCAAACGGCACGCCGGGATGGTCGACCGGCAGGTTCAAATTCTCCAGCGTGAAGGTCACGCCTTCCGCCTCGGCGAGGTCGGCGATGCGGTTCAGCGTGTCGCGCGCCTTGAGCCACATGGCACCGGTGACAGCCTCGCAAGGAGTGACCGGCAGGCCGCCTTCGCCGAGCCCCGTGCCGTGCAGATTGAGCCGCGCGACGCCGAGACGCTTGCCGACCGCCACCGTCTCCTTCGCCGTCTTCAACAGTTCGGCAGCGCCCTCGTCATCGGAAAGCCTGCCGCTGAGGTAGCCGTTCATGATCGAGAAGGTCGCGCCGGATCTTTCCAGCATCGCTAGGTCATGGTCCGGCCAGTTCCAGAGGCCGACCTGGAAGCCCAACTCGGTGAGGCGCTCGACGCGCCATTCCATCGGCCGGTCGCGCCACAGCATCTCGACACAGGCCGCAAGGGTGAAGGTATCGGACATGTCAGACCTCGATGTACACGCGGCCATCCTCGACCTTCGTGTTGTAGGTTTTCAGGTTCACGCAGACCGGTGCGCGCAGCGCTTCGCCGGTCCGGTAATCGAACACGCCGCTGTGCTTCGGGCATTCGATCCTGTGTTCCATAACCAGCCCATCGCTCAGATGCACCTTTTCATGCGTGCACAGCCCGTCGGTGCAAAAGAATGCATCGTCGGGGCTGTGGTAGATGGCGAATGTCCGGCCCTCGTGATCAAAGCGGATGACGTCCTCTTCGTCGATGTCATCGGTCGCGCACGCATCAGTCCATTTTGCCATTGTCACTTTGCCGTCTGTTCTTTGGTTGGTCGAAAAGGCGGCCGGCGGGATCCCGCCGGCCGCACCGGAAGATGCCGGGGAGGAGGAGATGGGCACCTTCGCTGATCATACATGGCTCGCACCGCGCGGCGCATGCCCGTCATCAGCCGCCGAGAAGCTCTCGATCTCGGCTTCGAGCTCGGCCATTTGCTCGCCGCCCGCCATCAGGTCGGTGATCGCCTCGCGGCTTTTCTCGCCCTTACGGAAGTCGGCGGCCTTGGAGCCTCTGATGAGCACGGCGAAGTGATCGCCGACGGTCAGCGCATGGACGACATTGTGGGTGATGAAGATCACCGCGATGCCCTTGCGGCGCGCCTGGAGCACGATGCGCAGCACATGCGCCGCCTCCTTGACGCCGAGCGCCGCTGTCGGCTCATCGAGGATCAGCACGCTGGCGCCGAAATGCACGGCGCGTGCGATCGCCAGCGCCTGGCGCTCGCCCCCGGACAGCCCGCCGACGAGGCGATCGCCGTCGTCGATGCGGGTGATGCCGAGCTGACGCATCTCGGTGACGGCGATCTCGTTGGCTCGCTTGCGGTCGTAGATGGTGAGCGGCCCCCAGCGCCGCGTCGGCTCGGCGCCAACGAAGAAGGACCGACCGATGCTCATCAGCGGGAACGTGCCGCCGAACTGGTGGACGGTGGCGATGCCATGGTCACTGGCATCGCGGGGGGTGTCGAAGGCGACCGATCTGCCGTCCATTTCCATCGTGCCCGATGTCGGGCGGTGGACGCCGGAGAGAATCTTGATCAGCGTAGACTTGCCGGCGCCGTTGTCGCCAAGCAGGCAAAGCACCTCGCCTCTGTAGACCTCGAGCGAGATGTCGTGGAGCACGTCGATCGGGCCGAACGACTTGTTGATTCCAGTCAGCCTGAGCAGAGGCGTGGTCATCGGCGTGCACTCAGTTTGGTGCGCGGCGCGTAGGTCAGGGCCATGGTGCGGAAGGTGTTGTTCATCAGCACGGCCGCCAGCAGCAGGACACCGATGATCAGGCTCGCCCAGTTGGCGTCGAAGCCGGTGTAGAAAATACCCTGGTTGACGATGGCGAAGGTCAGGGTGCCGAGCACGATGCCGACCACCGAACCGTAGCCACCGGTGAGCAGCACGCCGCCGATGACCACCGCGATGATCGAATTGAAAATGAAGGACTGCCCCGCGGCCACCTGGGCGCTGTTGTATAGGATGGCCTGCGACATGCCGACGAAGGAGGCGCACAGGCTGCTGCTCATGAACAGCGCTATGGTCACCCGGTCCGTCGGTATGCCGGCATTGCGAGCGCTGACGGCGTCACCGCCCATGGCCAGGATCCAGTTGCCGAACCGCGAGAAATTCAGGATGAAGCCGACGATCAGGATGGCGGCGATCCACCAGAACAGCGTCACCTCGAACTTGCCGCCGAGATAGTCGCCGAACAGGAGTTTGGCGATCGGCCCGCTCTTCAGCGCGACGCTGGTGCTGCCGGACAGGATGACCGAGAGGCCGAGTGTCAGGCCGGCCAACGCGAACAGCGTGGCCAAGGTGACGACGAAGGACGGCACCTTGGTGCGAATCACCAGCACGCCGTTGACGAAGCCGACGGCGAGCCCAAGGCCGAGCGCGGCGAGGACGCCAACGATGATCGGCAGGCCGTAATGGCCCGACAGGATGGCAGTGGTCATCGAACTGGCGGGGACCATCGAACCGACGGAGAGATCGAGATGCCCGGCGATCATCAGCAACCCGATGGGAAGCGCGATGATGCCGAGTTCCGAGGCGACGTTGAGCCAGCTCGCGGCCCCCCCGGACGACATGAAGTTGGCGCCGCCGAAGATCGAGAAGAAAACCAGAACGGCGATCATGCCGATCAGCGAGCCGACTTCGGGCCGGCGTACGAGACTGCCGATCGAGGGCATCGAAGAGCGCTGAGAGAGCGGCGCGGTAGTTGCCGCGGCGAGTTGGTCGTGGGCTTGGGATGTCATCGAAATGTCCCTGGCTTGAACAATGGAGAGCCTGGCGCGGGGCAGATGTCCGGCCCTCGGATGGGCCGGACACCAATCCGCGCAAGCTAGCGAGCGCCGGCTGCGGCACCAGCCATTGTCGCGTCGACATTGGCAGCGTCGACGATCCCCGGTCCGGTCAGCACCGGCTTGGTCGGCAGGTCCAGCCCATAGTTGGCGAAGCCGTTCAGCAGCGAGACCGCGAGATAGCCCTGCAGATAAGGCTGCTGGTCGACCGCGAACATCTGCGTGCCGGCCTTGATGCGCTGCAGGCCGGTCTCATCCATGTCGAAGGAAGCGAGCTTCACCTTGTCGCCGGCATTGGCCTGGCTGATGGCGTTGGCTGCGCTGTTGGCATCGCCGGCGCTGATGGTGATGACGCCGTCGATGGTGTTGTCCTTCAGCACGGCCGCCTTGATCGCCTCGGCGACCGCGGTCGGGTTGCCGAAGCTGGACGAGGGCAGCGGCAATTGGGTCGATTTGCCGCCGCTCTTGGCAATGGCGTCGGCAATGCCCTTGCAGCGGTCTTCGGTGTTGGTGGCACCCGGCAAAGTATTGACGCACAGCACGTTCTTGGAACCATGGCTGCCGTAGTAGGTGCCGCCGCCTAGACCTGCGGCGTATTCTTCATTGCCGACATAGTTCATGGCGCCGAGCCGCTTGGCCGCGTCCATGCCACCGGAATTGTAGATGATGAGCGGAACTCCGGCGGCAACGACCTCCTTGAAGGCGTCGTCCATGGCCTCCGGCACCCAGTCGGGGCCGACAATGGCGCTCGGCTTCTGGCTGAGCGCGGTGCGGATCAGCTTGGCCGCGTCGGGGCCGAGATTGTCGTAGTTCTGCGGACCGAGCCAGGTCACCGAACCCCCAGTCAGTTCAGCGACCTTACCGGCATCGTCGGCGCCCTTCTTGACCTTCGACCAGAACGGGTCGTCCGCCTTGCCGCCGATGACGAAGATCTTCGCCCCGTCGGCCATTGCCGACGTGGCCGATGTCGCCGCCACGCCCGCAAGCATGATTGCCGTCAGCAGTTTCGTGATTGTTTTCATTTCATTCCTCCCGGTTGCCGTCGTCAGACGGATTAGAAAAACAGCTGCTTCGTCGCTCCATGCGCGCCTCTCTCCCGATTGCGCGTCACGAATGCTCGCCTCGGCGTTGCTCACGCCCTGGCGTTCATGCGTTCCTTCTTTTTCTGGAAGCGGGCGTCCATCATGGCTTCGCCCTCCCTTGTGCCGTCGTGCCAGGTGCCGAACCACCTATCGAGCGGGATCAGCCCGTCGCCGCCATAGTTCACCTCGAAATATTTGTGGTGCAGGTAGTGCGTGTAGGCATGGCTGTTGACGGCCGTCTCCTCGGTCACCTCGAGCTTGTCGAAGCCGAGATGGCCATTGACGGCCCCGAAGCCGGCAACATGCAGCTGGAACAGCGCGACGATCGGATTGGACGGGATGATCAAGTGCCAGAAGGCGACCGCGTGATAAAGAAACCCTTCCACCGGATGCATCGACAGCGACGACCAGGGCGAGGGGTTGATCGAATTGTGATGGACCGAATGGATCCAGCGATAAAGCGGTCCCCAGTGGATCAGGCGGTGGATGAAGAAGAAATGCACCTCGTGGATGGCCGGCGCGATGAGCACCAGTGCGGCGAGGTACACCGGATGATCCTGCCAGCCGACCCACGGCACGTAGCCATTGGCAAAGCACCAAAGAAAGATGACTTCGACCACGGTCCATAGCGGAATGGTGATGAAGAACGAGCGCAGGAAATTGTCGAGGTTCTGGCTCTGGAACCAGAAGACGTCGGAGGGCGCATCGGCTGGGAATTTGTGGTTGTACTTGAAGCGTGTCGCCTGGGCGCGCTTGATGTAGTAGCGCAGCTCGAAGATGCCGTAGAAGACGAGGATCGCCGCCGCATTGACGGCATAGAGCCACAGTGTCCAGCCCCAGCTGATCGTCTTCATCGTCTCTACGCCGGGGACGATATAGAACCAGTAGAGCAGCGCCGTGACCATGTGGAAGGCATTCCACGGCCAGATGTAGCCCGGCAACCACGCCAGGATCTTCGGCAGCCTGGGCGGCCAGTTCCATAACGGCGCGCCCTCGATGCGTCCGTTCGGCTTCCAGTCGCCGCGCTTGTCGCGCACGCCGTATTTGAGATCGTCCATGCAATTTCTCCACCCGCAATGCCGCACCCGCAACGCCTTGAGATGGGCCGCACGCGCGCGCTGCCTCACACCGTTTGAGAGCGGTGGGCGAAAAACCTGTCTGCGCTGTGCTGCTGCTATCCCTGGGCTGGCGGTGCGTCCGCCTTGCTTGCTTTTGACGAGATAAACATCTTGATCCAAAATGAATCAAGAATAGAATGTTTGTTCCAAGTTGATTGTGTCATTCATATCAATCTCGCATGGACAATGATATTTTTGTATCAGATGTGACAGGCTGATGAGATAAAATGGATCAGGGCAAGCGGCCAACGATCAAGGATGTAGCCGCCGAGGCGAATGTTTCGGTGGCCACCGTCAACCGGGTGCTGAGCGGCTCGGGCGCCGTTCGCCAGGGCATGCGAGAGCGTGTCCGGCTGGCGGCCGAGCAAATCGGTTTCTACGGCATGGGCGCGCTGCGCAGCCGCGTGGCGGCCGCCCGGCCGCGCTACCGGTTCGGTTTCCTGCTGCACCAGCCCGGCCGCGCCTTCTACCGCAACATGGCCGAGGCGCTGCGCCTGGCAACCGAAGCGGTGCCCGATTGCGAGATCGAACTGCGCACGGAGTTTCTGGACGATCTGTCACCGCAGAATGTCGCATCGCGGATGCTGGCGCTCGGCGCCGAATGCGACGCCGTTGGCGTCGTCGCCGCGGTTCATCCCCTCGTCACCCAGGCGGTGGACACATTGCATGCCCGCAACGTGCCGGTCTTTGCGCTGATCTCGCAGATTTCGGCGACCGGGCATGTGCGCTATATCGGACTGGACAATTGGAAAGTCGGGCGCACCGCGGCCTGGGTGTTCGAGCATGTCTGCCGCGCACCCGGCAAGCTCGGCATCCTTGTCGGCAACCACCGCTATCGCTGCCAGGAGATGAACGAGAGTGGCTTTCGCTCCTATTTTCGCGAGCACGCGCCTGGCTTCACGCTGCTCGAGCCGCTGCTGACTTTCGAATCCAGCGCCATTGCGCAGGAGATGACCGAAAAGCTGCTGAACGAAAATCCGGACCTGTCTGGGCTTTATGTCGCCGGGGGTGGCATCACCGGCACTATTGCGGCCCTACGCTCCACCGGCAGGGCCGGAAGCCTCGTTGTTGTCGGCTATGAACTGATGGAGTCGACCCGCCCGGCGCTGCTCGACGGCACCCTGACCTTCATCATCTCGCACCCCCTCGCCCGCATTGCGCAAGAGACCTTGGCCGGCATGATCCGCGCTGTCTCAACACCGAACGAAGGCGGGAATTTTACAAACATCCTGCCCTTCGAGATCTACACCCGCGAAAACATCTAGCAGGTTGCGCCCGACTTGCTACCGGCCCTGGCGCGGCTCAGCGGCCTCTCGACAGGCTCCCCAGGATCCCGCGCACGATGGCGCGTCCGACCGACGAGCCGACCGAGCGCACCACGGACTTGATCGCGGCCTCGGCCACAGTCTGGCGATTGGAAGGGCGCGGCGCCGGCGCGCGGCGGCCACCGGACGGCGGTGCGGGATCGTCATTGCCGAAGCCCGGTATGGTCCAGCGCGAGCCGCCTGTGCCTGCCTGCTGCGCCTGCTGCTCGGCGTCCTGTGCGTCCTTGGCCTTTTTCTGCAGCATCTCGAAAGCCGAATCGCGGTCGATGACCTGGTCGTACTGGCCAGTGACCGGACTTTCCGCGATCAGCTTTTGCCGCTCGGCGGGGGTTATGGGTCCAAGCCGCGAGGATGGCGGCCGGATCAGCGTACGCTGCACCATGGACGGCACGCCCTTGGCCTCCAGCGTCGAGACCAGCGCCTCACCGGTGGCGAGCTGGGTGATGGTGGTGGCGCAGTCGAAATCGGGATTGGGGCGGAACGTTTCCGCCGCTGTCCGAACCGCCTGCTGCTCACGCGGCGTATAGGCGCGCAGCGCGTGCTGGACGCGGTTGCCGAGCTGGGCCAAGACCTTTTCCGGAATATCCAGGGGGTTCTGCGTGACGAAATAGACGCCGACGCCTTTCGAGCGGATCAGGCGGACCACCTGCTCGACGCGGTCGATCAGCACCTTCGGCGCCTCGTCAAACAGCAAATGCGCCTCGTCGAAGAAGAACACCAGCTTCGGCTGGTCGGGATCTCCGACCTCGGGCAGTTCCTCGAACAGCTCCGACATAAGCCAAAGCAGGAAGGTCGCGTAGAGGCGCGGATTCATCATCAGCTTGTCGGCGGCCAGCACGCTGACGGCGCCTCGGCCGTCACGCGTGGTGCGCATGATGTCGGAGATGCGCAGAGCCGGCTCGCCGAAGAAGTTGGCCGCGCCCTGTTGCTCCAGTACCAGCAGCGTGCGCTGGATGGCACCCACCGATGGCTTGGTGACATTGCCGTAGCGCGCGCTGATCTCCTCGGCGCGCTCGGCGATGTTGGCAAGCAAAGCCTGCAGGTCCTTGAGATCGAGAAGCAGCAGGCCCCTCCTCGTCGGCAATGCGGAAGGCAATGTTCATGATGCCCTCCTGCGCGTCGGTCAGGTTCATCAGCCGCGACAGGAGAAGCGGTCCCATTTCAGAAATGGTCGCGCGGATGGGATGCCCCTGCTCTCCGAACAGGTCCCAGAAGATGACGGGGAATTCCTGGAAGTCGTAAGGGTCGAGCTTGACCTGCGCGGCCCGCTTGACCAGGAAATCCTGCGCCGTGCCCATCATCGCGATACCGGACAGGTCGCCCTTGATGTCGGCGCAAAACACCGGAACGCCGGCATTCGAAAAACCTTCAGCCAGGATCTGCAAGGTGACGGTCTTGCCGGTGCCGGTGGCACCGGTCACCAGGCCATGGCGATTCCCATATTGCAGCAGCAACTGCTCGGGGCGCTGATAGCTGTCGTCGGGCTTGCGGCTGGCGCCGATGAAAATACTGGTGTCGTCAGCCATATATCCGGTCTCCGCAAACTGATAAGTCAAAAGCCAGCCTTTGCCCGAAGGTATAGTGAGGCTGTCGCACAGCGACAATGCCAATTGTCCAGAGCGGGGCCAATCGTCCCAATCAGGCCTGTCGTCGAAATCGGATTTTGGAACTTGCGGATTTTGCTGGTGTTTGGCAATCGTTCATGGTTCGTCCATGCAAGCCGACCTATATCTGATGGATCCAATTCAGGCTCGGGATGCGCATTGCGATAACCGACCGGGAACCGTAGAGTGAACCGCCCGGCTGGTGCGGCCATATGAACGAGGAAGATGGATGGGCGCCGGAGCCTTGACCAAGGATGTTGAACCAGTTGGCGCCGAGCGCCAGCGATGGCTGGCCCTGGCGGAAAAGGCACTGGCTGGCGCGTCCTTCGAGGAAAAGCTGGTTTCGCACACCGACGACGCCATCCGCATCGAGCCCCTTTATGACCGCGCGACCGGGGCCGAACCGCTCGTGCGCACGAACCCCCGATCGCCCTGGATCGTCAGCCAACGCGTCGACGACCCCAACGTCGATCGCGCCAAGGCCCAGGTTCTGGACGATATCGCGCAGGGTGCGACAGGACTGTCGCTCGTCTTCGAAGGCGCCCCGAACGCTTTCGGCTACGGTCTGCCGAGAACCGCTCAGGCGCTGGAAACGGTGCTGGAGGGCGTGCCTCTCAATCGGATCCAGATTCGCATCGACACGCACCCGTGGAGCCGCCCGATGGCCGACTGGCTGGTGGCGTTCCTGAGCAAGCGCCGCTCCGATCCGGCAAAGCTCAACCTGTCCTTCGGCATCGACCCGGCGGCGATCCTTGCCGGCACCGGCCGGCTGCGCATGTCGATCGAAGCGCTGCAAGAATCGATGCCCCAGTCGCTGGCGCACTTCTTCTCGATGGGCGTTCCCGGTGTGCTGCTGGAAGCGGACGGTCGCGTTTTCCACAATGCCGGCGCCACGGAAGCGCAGGAACTCGGCATCATGCTGGCTTCGGCGGTCTCGTATCTCAGAATGTTCGAGAAGGCGCGGCAGCCGCTTGTCTATGCCGCGCCGCATATCGGCTTCGCGCTCAGCGTCGACCAGGACCAGTTCCTCTCCATGGCCAAGGTGCGGGCCCTGCGCAGGCTGTGGGCACGCGTGCAGGAAACCTGCTCGATCCCCAACTCCACGGCCAACATCCATGCCGAAACGTCATTCCGCATGATGACGGCGCTGGATCCCGAAACCAACATCCTGCGCACGACGATCAGTTGCTTCGCCGCGGCGGCGGGTGGAGCCGATTCGATCTCCATCCTGCCGCATACGATCGCGCACGGCCTGCCGGCGCCTTTTGCCCGCCGCGTCGCGCGCAACGCCCAGCTGATCATGGCCAATGAAAGCCATGTCGATCATGTCGCCGATCCCGCCTATGGGTCCGGCGCGGTCGAAGCGCTGACGGCGGACCTTTGCGAAGCCGCGTGGGCGGAGCTGCAGGCGATCGAGGCCGAAGGAGGCGTATTGTCGAGCCTTCGGGACGGACACATCCAACAGCGCGTTCGCGCCGCCGCCGCCCGGCGCGACGCAGCCTTCAAGGCCGGTGAGCGGGCCATCATCGGCACCACACTCTATCCGCAGAAAGGTGAACGCCCGGTCGAGACGCTGGATGCGGAGCAGCGGCCTGCCTTCACCGAAGGCGTCGTGCTGTGCGAAGCGCTGTTCCCGGCCCGCATCGACCAATCCATCGAGGCTGCCTCTTGATCCCGGATTTCAGTCAGGTCGGCTGGGCGCCGCCGCGCCGCGCGTCGGTCGAGGTCAAGGGCCAGCGGGTGACGCCGGAAGGGCTTGTCGTCAAGCATCTGTACAATCAGGGCGACCTCAAGGGTCTGCCGCATCTCGACACCTATCCAGGCTTGCCGCCCTTCGTGCGCGGCCCCTACCCGACCATGTATGTCCAGCAGCCGTGGACGATCCGGCAATATGCCGGCTTCTCCACGGCCGAGGAGTCCAACGCCTTTTACCGGCGCAATCTTGCCGCCGGCCAGAAAGGATTGTCGGTCGCCTTCGATCTCGCCACGCATCGCGGCTACGACAGCGACCACCCGCGCGTAGCCGGCGATGTCGGCATGGCGGGTGTCGCCATCGATTCCATCCTCGACATGCGGCAGCTCTTCGACGGCATTCCGCTCGGCGACATGACGGTGTCGATGACGATGAACGGCGCGGTGCTGCCGATCATGGCGCTTTACATCGTCGCGGCGGAAGAACAGGGCGTCGCGCAGAAGGATCTGGCAGGCACCATTCAGAACGACATTCTGAAGGAGTTCATGGTCCGCAACACCTACATCTACCCGCCAAAACCCTCGATGCGGATCGTGTCGGACATCTTCTCCTACACCTCGAAGAACATGCCGAAGTTCAATTCGATATCGATCTCCGGCTATCACATGCAGGAAGCCGGTGCGACGGCCGACCTGGAGCTCGCCTATACGATCGCCGACGGCATCGAATATGCCCGCGCCGGCGTCGCGGCGGGCCTCGACATCGACCGCTTCGCGCCGCGCCTGTCCTTCTTCTGGGCGATCGGCATGAACTTCTTCATGGAAGTGGCCAAGCTCCGGGCCGCGCGGCTGCTGTGGGCGACGCTGATGAAGAAGAATTTTGCGCCGAAGGACGAACGCTCGCTGTCGCTGCGCACCCATTGCCAGACGTCCGGCTGGTCGCTGACGGCGCAGGATCCTTATAACAACATCATCCGCACCATGATCGAGGCGATGGCGGCGACCCAGGGGCATACCCAGTCGCTGCACACCAACTCCTTCGACGAGGCGATGGCGCTGCCGACCGATCATTCGGCGCGCATCGCCCGCAACACGCAGCTCATCCTGCAGAAGGAATCCGGCACCAGGCGCATCATCGACCCGTGGGGCGGCTCGGCCTATCTCGAACGGCTGACCCACGATCTCGCGGCGCGCGCGCTGAGCCATATCGAAGAAGTCGAGGCTCTCGGCGGCATGGCCGCCGCGACCGAACAAGGCATTCCCAAGCTGCGCATCGAGGAAGCGGCGGCGCGCACGCAGGCGCGCATCGATTCGGGCGAGCAGATGCTGGTCGGCGTCAATGCGCATCGCCCCGAGACCGACATCGAGGTCGACGTACTGAAGATTGACAATGCCGAGGTCAGGGCCCGGCAATTGTCCAAGCTGCAACGGCTGAAGGGCACGCGCGATGTCGCTGCGGTGGAAAGCGCGCTCGATGCGCTGACGCGCGCCGCGCAAGGCAATGAGAACCTTCTGGAGTTCGCCATCCGCGCCGCGCGTGCGAATGCGACCGTCGGCGAGATCTCGTTCGCGCTGGAACGGGCCTTTGGCCGCCACGTCGCTACGGTGCAGACCATTTCCGGCGTCTATCGCAAGGCGCTTGGCGACAGCCCCGTGGTCGACGGGCTGCAGGACAAGATTAGCGCTTTCGAGAAGAAGAACGGCGGCAAGCCGCGCATCCTCGTTGCCAAGATGGGACAGGATGGCCACGACCGTGGGCAAAAGGTGATCGCCACCGCCTTCGCCGATCTCGGCTTCGACGTCACCGTCGGCGCGATGTTCCAGACGCCGGAAGAGATCGCCAAACTGGCGGTCCAGCATGACGTCCATATCATCGGCGCCTCATCGCTGGCGGCGGGACACCTGACGCTGATCCCCGAATTGCGCGACGCGCTGAAAAAGCTCGGCCACGGCGACATGCTGATCGTGGCCGGCGGCGTCATCCCGCCGCAGGACTACGAGGCCGTGCTGCAAGCCGGCGCGGCGGAAATCTTCCCGCCGGGCACGGTTATTCCGGAAGCGGCGGACCGGCTGATGGACCGGCTGCTGGCGGGCTGAGCAAAACATTCTGTATTGCTGGAAAAGGTTGTGCCAAAATGACAGACGCAACCACGGGCAACGGCAATGAAGACTCTCATCCACAAGCTCGACGACGGATCAGGCGCCTTGATCTTGCCACGGGAAATGCTCCACGCCCTGAAGCTGCAAGTGGCGATCAACTTCAGATCATCGAAACCGATGACGGCGTCATTCTAAGACCGGTAGAGAGCAACGACGTCGGACGGCAGATGCGCGCTGCTCGTGATGTCATGGACAAGTATGAGGTCGCATTGCAAGGGCTGGCCAAATAGGGAAACCCAACTGGCGTCAGCTGTCCGAGAGCTTGACGATTTCCCATTCCTTGCCGTTGACCGCGGCCACGTCGCCGACCTTCTTGCCGAACAGGGCGACGGCCATCGGCGAAACATGCGAAATGCTGCCCTTGGTGGGATCGGCCTCGTCCTCGCCGACGATCTTCCAATGCACCTTCTTGCCATCATCGGCTTCCAGCGTGACCCCCATGCCGAAGCGGACGACGTCGCTGCCGGGCTCCGGCACGGACAGTTCGGCGTTTTCGCGCCGCGCCGTCCAGTAGCGCAGATCGCGTGACACCACCGCGATGCGCTCGCGGTCTGCCTTCCTCTCGGCTTTCGCCAGAACGTCGCGCAGATCGGCCAGATTCTCCTCGATCTGCGCCAGGCCGCGTTCCGTCACAAGGTTGCGGTGCGTGCTGATCGGCCGCTCGCCGACGCCGGCAATGGCATTCTCGCTGTCTTCTTCGCGGGTAAAAGCTCTGCTCATTGCCTGAACCTAGGCCTCGAGCGGCTGCTCGACAAGTCATTGTGAAAAGGAACGGAACGTTTGGCACGATTCCTGCGACGTCAGGTTGAACGCGGGGATTCTGTGCCGATGTTGAACAGACGAACGCTGCTAACCGGAACCGCCGGCTTTGCCGTTGTGGGCCTTGCGCTCGGCAAAGCGGCGGCCGCCGGCCTGACCGGTATCGAAAAAGCCTCGATGCGCGGTTCCATCAATGCCACCGAGCTCGGCGTACAGCCCGGCACGTTCGACGACCAGAGCAAGGCTTTCGCCAAGCTGCTGCGCGACGCGAACAGCCGGGACATGCCGGTGTTCCTGCCGGCGGGCACCTATGTGGTGTCCAATCTCTCGCTGCCCGGCCGCGTGCGCCTTTCCGGCGTGCCGGGCGCGACGCGGATCGTCTATGGCGGCGACGGCCATCTCTTCATGGCCGAACAGGCCGACCATATCGAACTGAGCGGGCTGGTCTTCGACGGTTCGAACCGCTCGATGGGCGACTATACGCAAGGGCTGCTCGATCTGCGCCGGGTCGGCCATCTCGTCGTCGACAATTGCCAGATAACCGGCAGCGGCAAGAACGGGCTGGCGCTGGAACATGCGACAGGCCGCATCGAACGCTCCGACATATCGGGCGCGGCGGACGCCGGCATCTATTCGGTCGAGGCCGCCGGACTGACGATATCAGGCAACACGGTCTCCGACTGCGCCAATGGCGGCATCCTCGTGCATCGCTGGCAGGCGGCCGAAGACGGCACGATGGTGACCGGCAACCGTGTCGAACGCATCGGCGCGCGCAGCGGCGGGACCGGCCAGAACGGCAATGGCATCAACGCCTTCCGCGCCGGCAACGTCATCATTTCGGGCAATGTCGTCTCGGATTGCGCTTTTTCGGCGATCCGCGCCAACAGCTCCAGCAATCTGCAGATTTCCGGCAATACCTGTTCGCGCTCGGGCGAGACCGCGGTCTATTCCGAATTTTCGTTCGAGGGTGCGGTCATCAGCAACAACATCGTCGATGGCGCGGCCAACGGCATCTCGATCGTCAACTTCAACGAAGGCGGCCGCATGGGTGTCTGCTCCGGCAACATCGTGCGCAATCTGTCGACCAGCGGCCCCTACACAGCCGATCCGCCCGGCTTCGGCGTCGGCATCGGCGTCGAGGCAGACACCATCGCTTCCAACAACGTCATCGAGAACGCGCCGCTCTACGGCATGTCGATCGGCTGGGGACCGTATCTGCGCAATGTCGTGGCCACCGGCAACATCATCCGAAAGGCCGGCACAGGCATCGTCGTCAGCGTGGTCGAGGGTGCGGGCACGGCCGTCATCTCCGACAACGTCATCGACGGCGCGGTGAACGGCGCCGTCATCGGCCAGCGCTGGGCCGAGCCGGTAACAGCCGACCTGACCCAGTTAAGCAGCAGCGGTTTTGCGCATTTGACCGTTGAGCGCAACCGCGTCAGTTGAGGGCGGCAGTCGGCCTCAACGCGCCTACCTTGGCTCCGATCCGGCTTTGGATCGGCGCGTTTGCCAGTTCAATGAGCCTCGCCGCCAGGCCCTCGTCCGCACGCAGCAGCTTGGCGAGGACGGCGGCGACCATGGCTTCACTGGCGCGGTGGGCGCCATCATCGCATTTGAGCGCGATACCGAGGCCAAGCTCCGGAATTGCGGCACAATGGACACCTTCGGCGCCGCCTTTCGCAAAGATCCGCCCAGGTGCTGCTTCCATCAGCGCGACGTCTTCGCGGCCGGTGCCGGCGACAAAGAACGGTTCTGCCATGCAGGCCGCCAGCAACCGCTTTGCCGCCTTGGCCCGCTCGGGGCCGAAACCATTTGTCGTGGCCATGCGGGCAAAGCCGAGCGCGAAGCTCCTGAGCGGCACCGCATAGGTCGGGATCGAGCAGCCGTCGGTCGCCCGCTCATCGGCACCATGGACAACACCTGTGACCGACTGCATCGCGTCGCGCACCATCTCTTGCAGTGCGTGCCCCGCCTTGACGTAGCCACTGTGCGCAATGCCGGAATGCACGCAGGTGCAGAGAAAGCCGGAATGTTTTCCTGAACAGTTGTTGTGCAGCGCATTCGGAGAACTGCCGGCACGCGCGAGTGCGATCTCGGCGGCATGGTTCGAGGGCCAGTGTGCGCCGCATTCGAGCGCGGACCCGTCGAGCCCGGCCCTGGCCAGCATGGACCGCGCCAGTTCGACATGCTCCGGTTCGCCCGAATGGGAGGCGCAGGCCAGCGCCAGCTCACGGTTGCCGAAGCCATAGGCGTCGGCAGCACCGGTTTCCACCAGCGGCAAGGCCTGGATTGCCTTGACCGCCGAGCGCGGGAACACCGGCTTCGAGGTGTCGCCTATCTCCAGGACCGGTTTGCCGTCGGCATCGAAGACCGCGACAGCCCCGCGATGCGCGCTCTCGACGATCGCGCCGCGCAGAACCTCGATCAGAACCGGATTTGCCATGCCACCTCCAACGAATGTTGGGGGGCGGTTTACCTGATCCGGTCGAGAATGGAAACGTAGTTGGCGACCGCGGCGCCACCCATGTTGAAGATGCCGCCAAGCTTCGCACCCGGCACCTGGATGCCGCCGGCTTCGCCGACAAGCTGCATGGCGGTCAAGACATGCATGGAGACACCGGTGGCGCCGATCGGGTGGCCCTTGGCCTTCAGCCCGCCGGAGGGATTGACCGGCAGGCGGCCGTCCTTGGCCGTCGTGCCATCAAGCGCCAGCTTCGCGCCCTCGCCGGGCTTGGCCAGGCCCATCGCCTCGTATTCGATCAGTTCGGCAATGGTGAAGCAGTCATGCGTCTCGACAAAAGACAGGTCGTTGAGCGTCACGCCGGCGTTCTTCAGCGCGCGGGTCCAGGCCTGCTCGCAGCCCTCGAAAGCCAGGATATCGCGCTTCGACATCGGCAGGAAATCCTGCACATGCTCGTTGGCGCGGAAGGCGACGGCGCGGCGCATCTTCAGCGCGGTTGCCGTGTCGGCAAGGATAAGGGCGGCGGCGCCGTCTGAAACCAGTGAGCAGTCGGTGCGCTTGAGAGGACCGGCGACGAAGGGGTTCTTCTCGCTCTCCTGCCGGCAGAAATCATAGCCGAAATCCTTGCGCATCTGCGCATAGGGATTGTCGACGCCGTTCTTGTGGTTCTTGGCGGCGATCATGGCGAGCGCATCGGACTGGTCGCCATAACGCTGGAAATAGGCCTGTGCGATCTTGCCGAAGACACCGGCGAAGCCAGCGGGTGTCTCGCCGTCTTCAGGCAGATAGGACGCTTTCAGCAGGTTCTTGCCGATCTCGGGTCCGGGCGTCGTTGTCATCTGCTCGGCGCCGACCACCAGCACGATGCGGGCAGCGTTGGCGTCGATTGCACGGATGCCTTGCCGGACCGCCGCCGATCCCGTCGCGCAAGCATTCTCGACTCGCGTTGCCGGCTTGAAGCGCAGCCGGTCGTCGGCCTGAAGCACCAGGCTCGCGGTGAAATCCTGCGCCGAGAAGCCGGCGTTGAAATGGCCAAGCACGATCTCGTCGACCTCGTCCGGACCGATGCCGGCATGGTCGAGCGCATCCCTCGCGACCTTGACGATGAGGTTTTCGAGCGTCTCGCCCTCAAGCTTGCCGAAGCGCGAATGCGCCCAGCCAACGATGCATGCGGTCATGGCGGTCTCCATCCTTGGCGCCAGCCTAGCATACCGGGCTCATGGCGCACTTCGCCTTTATTGTTCAAAGATAAACATTCTCGCCCAGACCGTGAAGGGCCGGAACAGGACAATCGCTTGGTACAGGTCGCGCTCACGTCGATTTTTTGTTGATTGACCCGTCAATAAAAAATAATCTCCGCGCAAAAATCGGAAACAGCATGCCAAAAGTCGGAATGGAGCCACTGCGCCGCAAGGCACTCATCGACGCGACGATCTCGGCGATCGGCGAGCGCGGCTCGCTTGACGTGACCATGTCCGAGATCGCCGGGCGCGCCGGTGTGTCCTCGGCCCTTGCCCATCACTATTTCGGCGCCAAGGACGAATTGCTGTTCGCGACGATGCGGCACATCCTCGCCGAACTGGCCATCGACATGCGCCGCGCCCTGCAATCCGCCAGGTCCCCGCGCGAACGCGTTTCCGCCGTGGTCGCCGTCAACTTCTCCGACATCCAGTTCCAGGCCGAAACCATCGCCGCCTGGCTTGCCTTCTACGTCGAGGCGCAGAAATCATCGGCGTTGCGCCGATTGCTCAAGATCTATGCGCGGCGGCTGCATTCGAACCTGATGAGCGGGCTGACCGGCATCCTGCCCAGGGCCGAGGCCGACCGCGCCGCCGAAGCGACAGCGGCGATGATCGACGGGCTCTACATCAGGCGTGCGCTGAAGGATGGCGTGCCCAACGCCGCGACCGCGATCGCGCTGGTCGAGGACTATCTCGAAACCAAACTCGGCGAGCGGCAAAAACAGTGACAGCGAAGCGACCCAATTTCCTGATCGTCATGGTCGATCAGCTCAACGGGACCTTTTTCCCCGATGGGCCCGCGGATTTTCTGCATGCGCCAAACCTCAAAGCGCTCGCGGCGCGGTCGGCACGTTTCAGGAACAATTACACCGCCTCGCCGCTCTGCGCGCCAGGCCGCGCCTCGTTCATGAGCGGCCAGCTGCCGTCGCGCACCGAGGTCTATGACAACGCCGCCGAATTCGCCTCGTCGATCCCGACCTTTGCCCATCATCTGCGCGCCGACGGCTATCACACCGTGCTGTCGGGCAAGATGCATTTCGTCGGACCGGACCAGTTGCACGGCTTCGAGGAGCGGCTGACCACCGACATCTATCCCGCCGATTTCGGCTGGACGCCGGACTACCGCAAGCCCGGCGAGCGCATCGACTGGTGGTATCACAATCTGGGCTCGGTGACCGGCGCCGGCGTCGCCGAAATCTCGAACCAGATGGAATACGACGACGAAGTCGCCTTCCACGCGGTGCAAAAACTCTACGATTTCGCGCGCATCTCCGACGATGCGGCGCACCGGCCCTGGTGCCTGACGGTTTCCTTCACCCATCCGCACGATCCCTATGTGGCGCGGCGGCAGTACTGGGATCTCTATGGGGATTGCCCGGCGCTGGAACCCGAAGTGGGTTTCATCCCCTATGACAGCCAGGACCCGCATTCGCAGCGGCTCTACAAGGCGTCCGACTACGACAGTTTCGACATCACGGTAGAACAAATCCGCCGCTCGCGGCGCGGCTATTTCGCCAACATCTCCTATCTCGACGACAAGGTCGGCGAACTCCTGTCGGTGCTGGAACGCACGCGCATGCTCGACGACACGATCATCCTGTTCTGCTCAGACCATGGCGACATGCTCGGCGAGCGCGGCCTGTGGTTCAAGATGTGCTTCTTCGAGGGCTCGGCGCGGGTGCCGCTGATGATCGCCGGCAAGGACATTTCCGCCGGCCTGATCGAGGCGCCGGTCTCCAATCTCGACGTGACGCCGACGCTGTGCGATCTCGCCGGCATCGACATGAGTGCGATCGCGCCATGGACCGACGGCCAGTCGCTGCTGCCGCTGCTGAATGGCAAGCCGCGCACCGCGCCGGTGCTGATGGAATACGCCGCCGAGGGCTCCAACGCACCGTTGGTGGCGATCCGCGAAGGCCGCTACAAGTTCGTCCATTGCGAGATCGATCCGCCGCAACTCTATGATATCGAAGCCGACCCGCATGAATTGAGCAATCTTGCCGCCGATCCGGCACATGCCGATCTGGTGACGGCTTTCCTGGAAAAGCTGCGCGCACGCTGGGACATGGCAGCTTTCGATGCCGCAGTGCGCGCCAGCCAGGCGCGGCGCTGGGTGGTCTACCCGGCGCTGCGCAACGGCACGCACTACCCCCTGGGAGTTCCAGCCGCTGCAGAAGGCCTCGGAACGCTACATGCGCAACCACATGGATCTCAACGTGCTCGAAGAGCAAAAACGCTTTCCGCGAGGCGAATGATGACAGACCTTCTCGTCCCTTCGCTGGCCCATCTCAAGCAGGCCTATGCCGTCACCTCCAGGGCGACGCAGATCACGCCGCTGCTGGAATCGACCGCACTCGCCAGGGAGACCGGTGCTGCCCGTGTCTTCGTCAAGCCGGAATCGCTGCAATGGGCCGGATCCTTCAAGATACGGGGCGCCTATTGGCGGCTGAAGCGGCTGTCGGCCGACGAGGCGAGGAACGGCGTCGTCGCCTATTCCTCCGGCAACTTCGCGCAAGGCCTGGCGGCCGCCGGCCAGGCGCTCGGCATTCCCGTCACCATCGTCATGCCGATCGATGCGCCGGCCGCCAAGCGTGACGCGACGGCGGGCTATGGCGCGCGCGTGGTGCTGACCGATCACGGCGAGCGCGCGCGCGAAGAGGTCGCCGCCGCCAAGGCGCGCGAGATCGCGGAAACGGAAGGGCTGGCCCTGCTGCATCCCTTCGACGATCCGGAGATCGTCGCTGGCCAGGCTGGCGCCGGCCTTGAAGCGCTCGACCAGCTTGAGGCCAAGGACGCCAGCGCCGATCTGTTGTTCTGCTCGGTCGGCGGCGGCGGGCTGATCGGCGGCGTTTCGCTCGCCTTCCACTATCTGTCGCCGGCGACAGAGATCATCGGCGTCGAGCCCGAAGGTTTTGATGGCATGGGCTCGTCGCTGGCGCATGGCAGCATCGAGACCATGCCGATAGGCCCGAAGTCGATCTGCGACGGGCTGATGTCGCGACGGCCGGGCGACGCGCCGTTCGCGGCGGTCAAAACCGCAGGTGTTCGCGGCATCACCGTCGACGATCAATCGGTGCGGCGTGCCATGCGGATCGCCTTCGAGCGGATGAAGCTGGTGCTGGAGCCGTCCGGGGCTGCGTCGCTGGCGGCGCTGCTCGGCGGCAAGGTGGACGTGGCGGGTAAGACCGTCCTTGTTGTGGCAACCGGCGGCAATGTCTCGTTCGCCGATTTTATGGCGCATATGAACCATGCTTGAAGCGGATTTCGTTATCATCGGCTCCGGCTCGGCCGGCTCGGCCATGGCCTATCGCCTGTCGGAAGACGGCAAGCATTCGGTCATCGTCATCGAATACGGCGGCAGCGATATCGGGCCGCTGATCCAGATGCCGTCGGCGCTGTCGATCCCGCTCAATATGAGCCTCTACGACTGGGGTTTCGCCAGCGAGCCGGAACCGCATCTCGGCGGCCGCGTCCTTGCGACGCCGCGTGGCAAGGTGATCGGTGGCTCGTCCTCGATCAACGGCATGGTCTATGTGCGCGGCCATGCCCGCGACTTCGATCATTGGGCCGAAGAGGGTGCAACGGGTTGGGGCTTCGCCGACGTGCTCCCCTACTTCAAGCGCATGGAGGACAATGACGGCGGCGAGGACGGTTGGCGCGGACATGGCGGGCCGCTGCATGTGCAGCGCGGTTCGCGTAAAAATCCACTCTACGGCGCCTTCGTCGAAGCCGGCCGTCAGGCCGGGTTCGAGCTGACCGACGACTACAACGGCTCCAAGCAGGAAGGTTTCGGGCCGATGGAGCAGACCATAAGCGGTGGCCGCCGCTGGTCGGCTGCGTCAGCCTATCTGAAGCCGGCGCTCAAGCGGAAAAACGTGAGTCTGGTCAAGGGCTTTGCCCGTCGGGTGATCATCGAGAATCAACGCGCCATCGGCGTCGAGATCGAGGCTCACAAACAGATTCAGGTCGTTAAGGCGCGACGTGAGGTGATCGTCGCCGCGTCGTCGATCAATTCGCCCAAAATCCTGATGCTGTCCGGCATCGGACCGGCCGAGCATTTGCGCGAAAACGGCATTGCCGTGGTCGCCGACCGCCCCGGTGTCGGCCGCAATCTTCAGGACCATATGGAGCTTTATATCCAGCAGGAATCGACCAAGCCGATCACGCTGAATTCCGTGCTGAACCCGTTCTCCAAGGCACTGATCGGAGCACAGTGGCTGTTCTTCAAGTCCGGACTCGGCGCCACCAACCATTTCGAGGCCGCCGCCTTCGTGCGCTCGCGCGCCGGCGTCGATTATCCAGACATCCAGTACCACTTCATCCCGGCGGCAGTGCGCTATGACGGCAAGGCGGCGGCGAAGTCGCACGGCTTCCAGGCCCATGTCGGGCCGATGCGGTCGAAGTCGCGCGGCGCGGTGACGCTGCGCTCGCCGGATCCGAAAGCGAAGCCGGTGATCCGCTTCAACTACATGTCGCATCCGGACGACTGGACCGAGTTCCGCCACTGCATCCGGCTGACCCGCGAAATCTTCGGCCAGTCGGCGTTCGACGCTTTTCGCGGCCAGGAAATCTCGCCGGGCAGCCATGTGCAGTCGGACGATGATCTCGACGTCTTCATCCGCGACCATGCCGAGAGCGCCTACCACCCCTGCGGCACCTGCAAGATGGGCCGCGCCGACGATGTGATGATTGTTGTCGATCCGGAATGCCGGGTCATCGGCGTCGACGGGCTGCGCGTCGCCGATTCCTCGATCTTCCCGCGTGTCACCAACGGCAATCTCAATGCGCCGTCGATCATGACCGGCGAGAAGGCGTCCGACCATATTCTTGGCCGCACGCCGCTGGCGCCGTCCAATCAGGAGCCATGGATCAATCCGCGCTGGCAGGTGTCGGACAGATAGAGCATGATCCACCTGTCAGATTGAGCCGTCCCTAGATTGAGCCGTCCCTTTGGGGCGCAGACATTCGGAGACTACCCATGCGCGCCCAGCCCACGGCATCGCACTATGTCAACGGACGCTACATCGACGACGAGCAAGGGGCGCCGTTGCCGGTCATCTATCCGGCCACAGGCGAGACCATCGCCATGCTGCGTTCGGCGACGCCGAATGTGCTGGAACTCGCCGTCGAGGCCGCGCGGGCCGCGCAGCCGGGCCTGGGCGCGGCTGAAGCCGGTCGAGCGCGGACGCATCCTGCGCCGGGCCGCCGACATTCTGCGTGCCCGCAATGCCGATCTCGCCCGCATCGAGACGCTCGACACCGGCAAGGCGATCCAGGAAACGCTGGTGGCGGACGCACCATCGGCCGCGGACTGCCTTGAATATTTCGGCGGCGCGGTCGCCGCCTATAATGGCGAGGCCGTCGACCTTGGCGGGCCCTTCGCCTACACGCGGCGCGAGGCGCTTGGCGTCTGCGCCGGCATCGGCGCCTGGAACTATCCGATCCAGATCGCCGGCTGGAAATCCGCACCGGCGCTGGCCATGGGCAACGCCATGGTGTTCAAGCCGTCGGAAAACACGCCCCTGTCAGCGCTGGCGCTGGCCGAAATCTACAGCGAGGCCGGCCTGCCCGACGGGCTGTTCAACGTCGTGCAGGGCTATGGCGATGTTGGCGCGGGCCTTGTCGGCCACGATGTCGTCGCCAAGGTTTCGGTCACCGGCTCGGTGCCGACCGGGCGCAAGGTGCTGTCGCTTGCCGGTTCGAAGATGAAGCACGCGACGATGGAGCTGGGCGGCAAGTCGCCGCTGATCGTCTTCGACGATGCCGACATCGAAAACGCCATTGGCGGCGCCATGCTCGGCAATTTTTACTCCACCGGCCAGATCTGCTCTAACGGCACGCGGGTCTTCGTGCAGAGCGGCATTCATGACCGCTTCGTCGAGCGGCTGGTCGAGCGGACGAAGAAAATCCGCATCGGCGACCCGCTCGATCCCGAAACGCAGATGGGACCGCTGGTCTCCAAGGCACAGCATGAAAAGGTCGTCGGCTATATCGCGGTCGGCAAGCAGGGTGGCGCTGTTCTGGCCTGTGGTGGCAACGTGCCTTCGCTGCAGGGTTTCCAGGGCGGCTTCTTCGTCGAACCGACGGTGTTCACCGGTGTCACCGACACGATGCGCATCGCCCGCGAGGAGATTTTCGGACCTGTCATGAGCGTGCTGAAATTCGACGGCGAGGACGAGGTGATTGACCGCGCCAACGACACCGAATTCGGCCTCGCCGCCGGTGTCTTTACCCGCGACCTGCCGCGCGCCCACCGCGTTATCGCCGAGCTGCAGGCCGGCACCTGCTGGATCAATGCCTATAATCTGACGCCGGTGGAAATCCCCTTCGGCGGCTTCAAGCAGTCCGGTATCGGCCGCGAGAATTCGCTGGCGGCGCTGGCTCTCTATTCGCAGCTGAAGTCGATTTATGTCGAGACTGGGGACGTGGCGAGCCCTTATTGAGCCGAACCTAGACCGCCTTCTTCGCCGTCCCATCCAGATACTGCGTCAGGGCGGAGACCAGATGATAGAAGATGCTGGCCGGCACGTCGGCCGCCAGCGAACGGCCGCGTTCGTCGACGCGATCGATCCAGAGGCCCAGCGGCGCCGGGTCGATGTGCCAGCGGAAAAGCCGGCCGACACGGGCTTCGATCTCGGGCTTCAGGTCGGGACCACCTGAGCCGTCCAACGCGATCGCCGCCTTGATGGCTTCGGCCTGCGGCCAGCTGCGCGAGATCAGGTCGAGCGGCAGGCCCTGCCTGGACACGGCGCCATAGGCAAGGCCGGTGGCCCGGTTGAGGCCGTTGGCGATGGCCGAAGCGTAAAGTTTCCTGGCGAAGCCGCTCAGTTCGGCCTGGCCGCTGCGTTCGGCGAAATCGACCAGGAGCGAAGCCCATTCGAAATGATGGCCTGGCTCGGTCCAGCCCCCTTTTTCGCCGGCGGCCGGTTTCCATTCGGCATCGAAATATTCGCCGAGCGTCCAGCTCTCGGCGTCGAAGAAATGGCTGCGGAAGAGGTCGATGATGCGAGCCGCGCGGCGCAGATGGGCGCGCTCGCCGGTCGCCTGATACCAGGCGAGGAAGGCCTCCAGCAAATGCATGTGTGGGTTTGAGCGCCGCGCACCCTCTCCGTCCGATGTCTCGAGGAAGCCGGTCATGCGGCTGTCCTCGAGATGTGCGTCGAGGAAGGCGAAGGTTTCCTGACCGAGCCGCAAGGCATCGGGATTGCCCGACATATGCGCATGCGCCAGCGCCAAGAGCACGCAGGAATGATCGTAGGCGTCTTCCGTGGCGTCGGCGACAGCGCCGTCGACGTTCAGCGTGCGCACCCAACCACCGCGTTCGGTGCGGCCCTTCCCTGCCATGAAGTCGATGCCATGCGCGATCAGACGCTCGGCCGGGCCAGTCCAGCCGCGCTCCTTGGCAACCGCAAAGGCATAGACCTGACGGGCCTGCGTGCGCATGCGCTTCGGCTTCATCAGCGGGGAGCCGTCGAAGCCAAGCGCTTCATGGAAGCCGCCATGGCGCTCGTCGACGCCCGATGTCGACCACAGCGGCAAGGTTTCCTGGAACAGCCAGTGGTGCACGCGCCGCCGCCAGGCGCCGCTTTCGATGACGCGATTGTGCGCCGGGGTGAACCGGGTTTCCAGCCGGCCCGATTTCTCGAGCTGCTCGACCACCTTCTTGACATGCTGGCTGTGGCTGACCGGGGCGACGAAAGTGGCATCGGCCGTCGAAACGATGGCGACGTCCTTCATGCCGATCGCCGACAAGAGGCGCCCTTCGCTGCGGATGTAGGAGTTTTCGCAATCGATGGCGACGACATCGCCGACAATGACATTGCCCTGGTCGTCGGCAGGGCCGACATCGAGCAGCGACTGCCAGGAGCCGAGATCGTTCCAGCGGAAACCGGCGGGCACCATAGCGATGTCCCGCGCCCGCTCCATGATGGCATAGTCGATCGAATTGGACGGGATGGCCGCGTAGAGCTCGAGCGGCATATAGAGGCCGGACAGATCCGATGTCGCTGCCTTGTAAGCGGCTTCGGTCGCCTGCCAGATGTCCGGCTGGAACACAGCGAAAGCGTCGCGCATGGCAGCGGCGCGAAACAGGAAGATGCCGGTGTTCCAATAGAAGTTTCCGGCTTCGAGATAACCCTGCGCGGTCGCCAGGTCCGGCTTTTCGACGAAGCGCGAAACGTCTGATACCCCCCCCTTCTCGGCGGAGACCTCGATATAGCCATAGCCGGTTTCGGGCTGCGTCGGCTTGATGCCGAACACAACGAGCCGGCCGGCGCGCGCCGCCTCGGCGCCTGCCTCGACGCTCTGCCAGAATTGCCCTGCCGTCGATATTTCGTGATCCGACGGCACCACCAGCACCAGGCTGTCGCCGAATTCGGACAAGGTGCGCAGCGTTGCAAGGGCCACCGCCGCGGCGGTGTTGCGCCCTGTGGGCTCGAACAGCGGACCGCCGCCGGCAAGATCGAGGCCGGCGAGATCGGCATGGACGCGGTCGGCGTGGCGCTCCGAAGCGATCAGGAAGATCGGAGTTTGACCGTCGGGCCTTGCCGCCAGGCGGCGCAAGGTCTTGGCCAGCATGGAGCCATCACCCGAAAAATCGTGAAACTGCTTCGGATTGTCCTCGCGCGACAATGGCCAGAGCCGCGAGCCGACGCCGCCGCTCATGACAAAACTGACGATGCGCTGACTCATTGGGGTCTCGCTGAGAAGTGGGTCGGAGGTAGCAGACATGCTTAAGCCGTGTTCGCCCGATTGGAAATCCGCTCGACCGCCAGGTCGATGAAGGCCTTAACCAGGGGTGAAAGGTGCCGGCTGCTGGGAAAGAGAACGTGCAGGCCGCCGGCCGGCGTCGTGTAGCCGTCGAGAACGCGCCGCAACCGCCCCTCGTTGATCAGCCCGTCGGCCATCGGCTGGGGCAATTGGGCGATGCCGAAACCCGCGAGCGCGGCCGCCACCACCGCCTGCATCTCATTGGCGGCGAATCGCCCGGCGACCACGACAGTTTCCTGGCCCTGTGGTCCATCCAGCACCCAATGAGCGCCTGAGACCGACGGGCCCGCGATGACGCATCGATGGCGGGCAAGATCGGCCGGGCCTTCCGGCATCCCGTAGCGTGCGAGATAGTCATGGCTGGCGCAGAGCAGCCTGTGCGTGGAACCCAGCTTGCGAGCGATGAGCGTCGAATCCTCAAGCCTTCCGGTGCGGAAGGCGAGGTCGATGCCGTCTTCGATCAGGTTGAGCTTGTCGTCGGTGAGGCGCAGCTCGACATTGGTCTTCGGGTACAGGGTCAGAAAGTCGACCACGGCGCGGATGAGGAAGTGACCGCCAAAACCAACCGGGGCCGAAATGCGGATCGTGCCCAAAGGCTCCGCCCTCGCCTCCGCAAGACGCAGGTTCGCCTCCTCGATCGTCCGCAGCCCCTGGCTGCTTTGCTCATAGTAGAGACGCCCGGCATCCGTCAGGTTGAGGCTGCGTGTGGTGCGCTGCAGCAGCCGCACACCGACCTCACGCTCGAGCGCGGCGACACGGCGGCTGACGGTTGTCTTGGGCATGGCCAGCAGGCGAGCTGCAGCGGTGAAGCTGCCGGCTTCGACGACGCGGGCAAATACGAAGACATCGTTGAGATCGACCATTGTATTCATTATCGAGACAACATTTCCCAATTATAGGCAATTACGCATCAATGAGATAGAACCTAATTTTGCTCCTGACAAACCGACAAGGAGCAAATGAGATGACCAGCAAACGAAGCATTCTTGTGACCGGCGCCACAGGCCAGCAAGGCGGCGCCGTTGCGCGCGCCCTGCTGTCCAGGGGCCATCGCGTCAAGGCTCTGACGCGCAAGCCCGACAGCGATGCCGCACGGCAACTGGTCGCGGCGGGTGCCGAGGTCGTGGCCGGCGATCTTGCCGACGCAGCCTCCATCGTGCGGGCCGCAAAAGACGTCGACACCATGTTCCTGATGGGTAACAGCTACGAGGCCGGACTTGAGGAGGAGACCCGTCAGGGGATCCTAGCCGCCAATGCAGCGAAGGCCGCCGGCATCGGACACCTGATCTATTCATCCGTCGCCGACGCCGACAAGCAGACCGGAATTCCGCATTTCGAAAGCAAGTATCTGGTCGAACAACATGTCAGGCAGCTTGGCATTCCGCATACGATCAGCGCGCCGGTCGCCTTCATGGAGAACGCCGTCGCACCATGGTCGACCGGTGCGCTCAGCCAAGGCACTCTTGCCTTCGCCATGCCGCCGAAGCGTGCCCTCCAACTGGTTGCGCTGGCGGATATCGGCGCCTTCGTCGCCGCGCTCGCAGAGCGGCGGGAACAGGTGTTCGGCAAGCGCTATGACTTCGCCGGGGACGAATTGTCCGGCGAGGAGCAGGCAAAAATCCTGACCAAAGCCATCGGCCGTCCGATCCGCTATCAGGAGATCCCGATCGCTGCAGCCCGCCAGCAGAGCGAGGACGCGGCACTGATGTTCGAATGGTTCGATCGCGTGGGTTACGACGTCGATATCGCTGCCTTGCGCAGGCAATTTCCCGAGGTGCGGTGGCACGGTTTTGCCGACTGGGCGCGCGCGTTCGACTGGAGCGCCAGCGGCCTGCGCAGCGAAAGCTGATGAAATGCGACAGAAGCGCTGCCATTGCCGCTTGCAGGAATGAAGTGTGGCGGCTATAAGCCCGCCGTCTGGTCACGGAGTGTAGCGCAGCCTGGTAGCGCACCTCGTTCGGGACGAGGGGGTCGCAGGTTCAAATCCTGCCACTCCGACCAGAAAAAACAGATACTTAAATATCTGTTTCTCCCGATACCCCACAGGTTGGGATCGCGTTTCGCGCCCAGCGGGAGCGTAACCCTATTTCCTTCCTGCTCTCTGCAATGCTGCTCTGCGGTGTGCCGATCGTTCTGGACGGCGACACGATCGTGCTCGATGGGACGCGTGTCCGAATCGCCAGTATCCACGCCGTGAGATCCATCACTTCCATTGCGATGCGGAGCTGCCGATTGGGTCAACGTCATCGCCGCCACCGCCCGGCCTTACAGCCAATACCGTGCTGACGCATGATAGGTTGCGGGGCAGTTTGGTGCCGCAAGCTCATCTGCCGCGCTGGGTCTATTTGACCCGCATCAAAGCTGGCTGATCCCCGTTTGCACTACCATGGCCACGTCCTGCTGTTTTGGGGATCGACCATGGATCAGAAAATCAGAGACACAATTCTCAATCTGTTGAGCACGCACCGTATCATGACGGTTGCCACTTTACGGCCTGACGGCTGGCCCCAGGCCACCACCGTGGGATATGTGAACGATGGCTTGACCCTCTATTTCCTGTGCGGTCTTGAGAGTCAAAAGGCCAAGAATCTGGCGAGGGACAACCGGCTTTCCCTCACGATTGACCATGACACCGCCGATCTGATGGCGATCACTGGCCTGTCGATGGCAGCCCACGCCGAACCCGTGCTGGACCGTGCCGAAGCGGAGAAGGTTCTCAGCATGTTGCCGTTGAAATACCCGGACGCCCCGCCCTTGCCGATGAAGATGCCAGGCCCGGATGAGGTTCGGATATTTCGGGTGATGCCGACGATCGTTTCGGTGCTCGACTACACCAAGGGCTTTGGACACACGGACCTTGTCGCCTACTGACGCAACGCCTTCCTGCACAGTTTGGACATGAACATGCCATTCGGTGTCGAACAGTTCTTTGCAGTCTTCACCGCTTACAACAGGGCGATCTGGCCGACCCAGATTGTCGCCTATGCCTTGGGCGCGTTTGCCGTCGGTGCGATATTGAGCGGTCGTTCTCCTGCCCGCGAAAGGATCGTTTTCGCTGTCCTGTCATTTCTGTGGGCATGGAATGGGGTGGCTTATCAGTTGCTGTTCTTTTCGCCGGTCAATCCGGTGGCAAAAGTATTTGCCGGGCTGTTCATTGCCCAGGCCGCTCTCTTCGCTATGTATGCCGTCATCGGTCCTCCAGAACTCAGATTCGAGCTTCGATCGGGCTGGCAATCAATTGCCGGCTTGGCGCTGATCCTATATTCGTCGCTCGTCTACGAAATTCTTGGGATAGCGGCCGGCCATGGCCTGATGAACGGACCGTTGTTCGGAGTGGCGCCGTGTCCAAGCACGATCTTCACGATCGGCTTGCTGTTGCTGCTTAGAGGTCGATCTGTGGTGCCGCTGTCGGTGATCCCTGTCATCTGGGCCTTGATAGGCACCGGTGCGGCGCTGATGCTTCAAGTCCGCGAAGATTTCGGCCTCGCAATAGCGGGCCTTATTCTAAGCGTCAGTCTCACTTCCGACTGGCTGCGATACCCACAATCGTGATGAGTGAAAGCTTCGCCGCCTAGCGCGCGAGCCGAGCGGGAACAAAACTGCCGCTGTGAACAACACATGGCGGCAACCAAGGAAGCCCGGAGCAGCGCCCTCCGGTTATCGCCAACGCATTGCGGCAGGTGGGGTTGTTGAAAACGCCGACGCATTAGGCCGCTGCAGTCTGTCGGTCATCGGGAATGAATTTTCATTCGCCGCGCGGCATTCAACAACGCCGCGCCATTTGCCTCGATCCTGTCTACGAGTTCGCTGGCTTGGTCCGCGCTGATGCCTGTTTCACTGGACAAGAACCAGACGCGAAACCTCCTGTCTTCAGGTGGAAAAGGGACAATAACCTCCTTGCCATCGTTTTGCTCTTCTGCCGATAGCCCGCGGCGCTTTCGCATTGTCCGCTTCGGCGACGGAGGGTCGATGGACATAGCTGACGTCGCGCTTATCGCAGGCCGAAGAAGCTCAATATCGCTATGACGATGACCACCGCTCCGACGAGCCAAATGATATTGTTCATGATCTTTCTCCGTTGCCTGGAAAAGCCCGCGCCTGTGGTGGAGGAGCGTTGGCCGACCAGCCGTTCCCGACTGATCTTCAGGAGACCCCAAGCGATGGTGTCTCCTGCAAGGGAGAACTATTAGGCAAGCCTAATGTTCCATCGCTTGGCAAGATCGAGAAATGGCCCTGCAATTGCTTTTATATTAGCTGCGCTGCATGTTTTTCTGAGGAATGCCAGAACGCCGGTGACATCGGAGCCAATATGAAAAGACTGGTTTTCGCAGCAGCGGTATTTGCATTTGCCTGCCATTGCGCGCCCTCTCGGGCGGACGATGAGCGGTCATGCCAGATCATGGCAGCCGCAGCCCTGCTTTCCGGGAAGACCAACTGCAGAGACGGCGACATCGCCACCATCTCCGGCGTCACCACCAAAGAGGTGCCGGAAGCGATAGCCAGGTATTGCGATTTTTGGGCACAGATCGTCGTGCTGCCCGACGCTAGCGCGTCCGATGCATCGAGCCATTTCGTCCTTTGCAAGTACCGTCAGCGAGAGGCGGCCCCTTCCCAGCCTTAGCCCATACGCTTCGTCCACTCGGTCTGCCGCAGGCGGTTCGACGGTCCTGGGATACCCGGAACCAAAGGGCCTACCAGCACTTATCCAACGAAGAGCTAATCAAGGTAACGGAGAAATTGCAATGAAATCAATGATCATGTGCGCTTTGGCGCTTTCCATCGGGTTGCCGGCTGTCGCTTCGGCGGCCGAAGCCGACGTAATCATCAGGACTCACCATCGCCACCACAGCAACGTCAGGATCATCAACGAGGACGGTCAGCGACTGCATCACCGCCACCATGGTACGGTGGCTTTCTACGATCACGGCCGCCGGCATCATCGCCCCGACGCCGTCGTTGTTACGAGTTCGGTCTACAAGCACCATCACCGCCGCCCCGTGGTGATCCAAAACAACGATTACTGATCGACCCAAGGCCCGGCTCGTTATAGCCGGTCCTTCTGCATGAAATCTGACATGTCGCTGGTGACCTGGCGTGCCGACACACAGCATCATCAACGGACCGTCGTGTGAATACGACGCCATTCAGCCTCTCCGAAAAAAGGTCGAGGAATCTCGCCACGTAGGCTGGAATGCCGGCTACGGCGCCTGCAGATATTTAGGGTTCGCCCGCCACGCGGACGTGGCGGGCGAACCCTATTGGCGCAGGAAGGGACGTAGCTGCGCCAATCTGCCAAATACTCTCGGATGGTCAGCCAAAGGCTATTCCAATCGCCATGAAGGTGATGGGCATGGCGAAGATCACCGCGAGCAACCAGCGCGCTTGGCCAACACTCTTGTCCATCAGCTTCCTCCCGAACGTGTAGCCGACAACGGCCACGAACGGTGGCTGTTCCAAGCAGCACCACAGGCAGGACCATTGCATTTTGCAGCCGGACCAAAGTCCGGCTCTCTATCGGACCGAAGCCCAGCTAGGGAACGTTTTCGCTGCGACCCTGTTTCAAGTGGTTGGGCGCGGGGACGATCAAACGAGGAAGCGAAACTGGATGAACGTCACCATGTCTGGCAGTGAGGCCATACAATCCGATGTCTTGGGGGTGCGCGTAGCTGACCTCAAGGTCAGAATGCGGCAGGCCCGGATTACCATGAGCGAAATGAAGACCTTCCAAAAGGTCGCGGCCATGATGGTCGACGGACGAGGCAGCATTGACGGCGACGACTTGATCGCCGCGTCCTTCGTTGCGGACATGTCCCTGGACGAGAAAACGTTCTGAGACCATGCGGACAATCAGCAAGCTTTTTGATTCCCACGCCGAAGCCGCCCAGATTGCTGGAGAGCTGGTGGCGGTCGGTGTTCCTCGCGTTCAGGTTGCCATTATCGGGCCCTACCAGGACGAACTAACAGTCCTAAGGTCTCCAAGTGTCATCCTTTGTGCCGTCGGTGCGGCATTGGCTTGCCTGAGCGCCCTCGCGGTCTACGGCGTCAGTTCTGTTCCGGCCGGACTGCCGGCAACAGCACTGGTTTGCGCGGTCTGCGGCGGCGGTGCCGGCGGGCTGCTCGGTGCCTTCATGACCACAGCGGCAAGGTCGGATGATCGGAGCGTTGCCGAGGGCATCGTCTTGGTGACGGCGCATGTCGATGAAAATGAAACCGGCATCGCCCAGGCTGTGCTGGGCGGTTGCGATCCCACCGCATTCATCGCCGAAGCAGCCTAACGGCAGGCTGAACGAACGGCGCGGCATGACGGCCGGGCGCCACAGCAGCGCGAGCCGCTGAGATCGCGCCGGGGCAAGGATCGAGGAAAGGCCGCCCCGGCGTCAACCGGGGCGGACTCTCTTCGTTTCCAGTGATTGAAATTAGACACTCGACGGACACCAACTTCAGGTGGCCGAGAACGTTCCCACATCGGCTGGCCCGGTGGTCCCACGCCCGTAGGGCTCCTTTCGCGAGCCCAATCTTTGACGAAATAATCGTCGGCTCCAGATAGTTCGGTGGATATGATGAAGCCAGTGAAACGGTGAGCCGGGTGTGGATATGAATTTGATCGCGACGACGACCTCGACCCCGACTCTTGTGCTTGCAGTGCTTCTCGTTACCGGCTGTTCGTCGATCGGCAGGACCGCCGATCCGGCGACGTACGATAAGATGAGCTGCGCCGAGCTCAACAGCGCGCTGGGTGAGAACGCCATCGAAATCTCACAAACCGCCATCACCCGCGGCAAGGTCGCCAACACCAGTGTTCCGCGCTGGCTGCTTGGTGGTTCGCGCGTGAAGACCGCCGTCGCCAATCGTGAGACCGCCAGGATCGATCGGCTGAAACAGCGGCAGGATGCCATTGGCGCCGTGCGGGCGCGCAAATGCTCCAGGTCAGCGGGCTGAGCGAACGGACGCCGCCGTGATGATTGCCCTCACCTGAAGCGACGTCTCAGGCGCTCAGCCGAAAGCGCGTCACATCGATCGCCGCATTCATCAGCGTCTGCGTGTAGGGCGCTTGCGGGTTGCTGAAGATTGCCTCGGTCGGCCCCTCCTCGACGATCTTGCCCTGCTTCATGACGATGATGTAGTCGGCCATGGCTCGCACCACGGCGAGGTCGTGGCTGATGAACAGGTAGGACAGTTCATGGTCCGCCTGCAGCTTGCGCAGGAGTTCGACGATCTGTTTCTGCACCGAGCGGTCGAGCGCCGAGGTCGGTTCGTCCAGCACGACCATTTTGGGCTTCAGGATCATGGCGCGGGCAATGGCGATGCGCTGCCGCTGGCCGCCGGAGAATTCGTGCGGATAACGGTTGCGGGCGTTGGGATCGAGGCCGACTTCAAGCAAGGCCTCGACCGCGCGCTGGTCGCGCTGCTTGCCCGAAAGGTTGGGCTCATGCACCAGAAGCCCTTCGGTGATGACCTGGCCGACGGTCATGCGCGGCGACAGCGAGCCGAAAGGATCCTGGAAGACGAGTTGCATCTGGCGCCGCAGCGGCCGCATCGCCTGGCGGTCGGCGGTCGAAATGTCGCGATCGCCGAAACGGATCAAGCCATCGCTCGGCAGCAGCCGCAGCAGGGCGCGGCCAAGGGTCGATTTTCCCGAACCGGATTCGCCGACAATGCCGATGGTCTGGTTACGCTGCAGCCGGATCGAAATGTCGTCGACGGCGCGCAGCATCAGCGGCTCGCCGGCCAGAAACCCGCCGCCGATCCTGAATGTGACCTCGACATGCCTGCCTTCGAGCACCACGGGGGCATTGGTGGGCGGCGGCGCCTTGCTTCCCGTCGGCTCGGCCGCCAGCAGCATCTTGGTATAGGCGTGCTGCGGGTTGGCGAAGATCGCTCCCGCTTCGCCCTCCTCGACCACCTCGCCTTGGCGCATGACATAGACGCGGTCGGCGAAGCGCCGGACGATGCCGAGATCGTGGGTGATGAAGACGATGGCCATGCCGAGCTTGCGCTGCAATTCGGCGAGCAGCATCAGGATCTGCGCCTGAATGGTCACGTCGAGCGCCGTGGTCGGCTCGTCGGCGATCAGGATGTCCGGATCGTTGGCGAGCGCCATGGCGATCATTACCCGCTGGCGCTGGCCGCCGGACATTTCATGCGGGTAGGATTTCATCCGCCGCTCCGGATCGGGAATGTGCACCAGCCGCAAGAGCTTGAGCGCCTCTTCGCGCGCTTCGGCGGCATTCAAGCCGCGATGCCTGCGGATCGGTTCGATCAGCTGATTGCCGATCGAATAGAGCGGATCGAGCGAAGTCATCGGCTCCTGGAAGATCATGCTGATCTTGGCGCCGCGGACCTTATTCAGGTCGGATTTGCTCAGCGTCAGCAGGTTGCGGCCACGATAGTCGACGCTGCCCGTGGCCTCGCCGTTCGAGGCGAGCAGGCTCATCGCCGCCATCATGGTCTGGCTCTTGCCGGAACCGGACTCGCCGACCACGGCGACGGTCTCGCCCGCATTGACGTGGATGTTGATGCCCTTCACCGCTTCGACCGCGCCGTCGAGCGTGCGGAAGCGGACGCGCAGGTCCTTGACGCTGAGGATCGTTTCGGGAGTGGCCATGTCAGCGGTGCCCATCTTTATCGATCTCTCGGGTCGAGCGCGTCGCGCAGGCCATCGCCGACGAAGTTCAGCGCAAACAGCGTCGAGACGAGGAAGAAAGCAGGAAACAAGAGCAGCCAGTTGGCGGTGCCGATGTTCTTGGCGCCGACTGAAATCAGCACGCCCCAGCTGGTCATCGGCTCCTGGACGCCGAGGCCGAGGAACGACAGAAAACTCTCCAGGATGATGACCTGCGGCACCAGCAAGGTCATGTAGATGACGACCGGGCCGAGCAAATTGGGAATGACGTGGCGCAGCAGGATGCCGCGCTGGCCGACGCCCATGGCTTCCGCCGCCTGGACATATTCCTGGCGGCGGATCGACAGCGCCTGGCCACGCACGATGCGCGCCATGTCGAGCCACAGCACCGCGCCAACCGCCAGGAACATCAGCACGAAGTTGCGGCCGAAGAACACCACCAGCATGATCACGAAGAAGATGAATGGCAAGGAATAGAGCACATCGACGATGCGCATCATCACCTCGTCGATCCTGCCGCCGGAGAAACCCGCGGCGGCGCCATAGATCACCCCGATCACCACCGCCACGACACCGGCGAGCAGGCCGATGGCCAGCGAGATGCGCCCAGCCATCAACGTGCGCGAGAGCAGATCGCGGCCGGTGTTGTCGGTGCCGAACAGAAAATATTGCTGCTTGACCGACGCGCTCATGGTCGCTTCGAGCCCGTCGGGCGACTTGCTCTCGATCTTGGTGTCGTCAAAGGCATCGGAGCGGTCAAGGTAGCGGATATTGCGGTCATCGATCGGCTTCGTCGACTTGACCGTGACGAAGACGTGATCGCCCTCCTGGTGCCATTCCTTGATATCGACCCGCATGCGCTTGATCGCATCATTGAGCGCGGACTCGATCATGTCGGGCTTCGGATAGGCTGACAGGCTTGGCGGCATGCGTACATAGTCGGCATAGATGGTCGTGTACTGATGCGGCACGAACCAGGGGCCGAACACGCTGACGAGCCCGATCAAGGCGAGGTAGTAGAGGCTGAACATGGCGGCGCGGTTGGCCTTGAGGCGCGCCCAGGCATCGCCCCACAGCGAACGGCCGACGATAGCGGGAGCAGTGGCTGCGATGTCAGTCATAGCGCACCCTCGGGTCGACGACCGCGTACATGACGTCGACGATCAGGTTGAAGACGATGGTGAAGATGGCGATCACCACCACCGTTCCCATCACCAGCGTGTAGTCGCGGTTGAGCGCGGCATCGACGAAGTAGCGGCCGACGCCGGGAATGGAGAAAATCGTCTCGACGATGACGGAGCCGGTCAAAAGGGCCGCCGCCGCCGGGCCAGTGAACGAAACGATCGGCAGGATGGCGCCGCGCAAGGCGTGTTTGACCACAACCGACCAGTCGGAAAGGCCGAGCGCGCGGGCGGTGCGGATGTGATGGGATCGCAGCGATTCGATCATCGAGCCGCGCATGAGGCGGGCGACGATGGCGATCTGCGGCAAGGCAAGCGTCAGCACCGGGCCGACCTTGTTGATGAAGGCGCCATCGCCCCAGCCGCCGATCGGCAGGAGCTTCCAGGTCAGCCCGAAGAGAAGCTGGATCACCGGCGCGATGACGAAGGTGGGAATGGTGCTGCCGGCCGTGGCCAGAGCGATCACCGTATAGTCACCAAGCTTGTTCTGGTTGAGCGCGGCAATGGTGCCGAGCACGGAACCGAGCAGCAGTGCCAGGATCAGCGCCGAGGCGCCGAGCTGCACCGAAATGGGCAGGCCCTTGGCGAACAGTTCGGTGACGGTGAAATCCGGCATGTTGTAGCTCGGGCCGAAATTGCCCCGCAGAAGATTGCCGAGATAGTGGACATATTGCAGCCAGAGCGGGTCGTTGAGGCCGAACTGGGCTTCAAGGTTGGCCTTGATCTCGGGGCTTAGCCCCCGCTCCTGGTTGAACGGCCCGCCCGGCGCGACGCGCATCAGGAAGAACGCCATCGTCACGATGACGAACAGCGTCGGTATGGCGGTCAAAAGCCGCCGGAATACATATCGCAGCATAGGTGCCCCACTTGATCCGGAACACGCCTGTCCGATTGGACCATTGTGCTCCAGCCTTCAAATCTTCGCACCGGATTTTCCGAAAATCGATTGCGCTTCCCGGCCGATGCGATGGCAAACCAGCCGCCGCGCACGAAGTGCGCGGCGGCTTGGCCAGGGATCAATCCTTGCTGACGAAACGTGACGGATGGACGTCCATTACATTGTCGACGAAGCCATGCAGCTTCGAGGACACGATGTCGTGGTAGCTGTAGTAGAGCAGCGGGATCTGGCCGACATCGTCGACGAGAATGCGCTCGGCCTCGGAGAGCTCCTTCATACGCTCCTCGGGCTTGCCGCCGGCGGCGGCTGCCTTGTCCATAGCTGCTTCATAGGCCGGGCTGTTGTAGTTCGAGTAGTTGTTGCCGCTCGCCTTGCGCGAGATGCCAAGGAAGGTTTCCGGATCCTTGTAGTCGGCGATCCAGGCGGCACGCGCCACGTCATAGTCGCCCTTCTGCTCGAGGAAGGAGTAGTGCGTCTTGGTGTCGGTGTTGAGCAGTGTGACGTCGACGCCAAGCGGCTTCAGCTGTTCCTGGATGGCGACCGCGGTGTTCTTGTGGTTCTCCGAGGTGTTGTAGCGGATTTCCATCTTCAGCGGATGTTCGGGCGTGTAGCCGAGTTTCTCGAGGATTTTCTTGGCTGCGTCCTCGCGGTCTATCTGCGGCATGTCGGCATATTTGGCCATTGCGGGCGTGTACCCCTCGATGCCGGGAGGCACCATCGAATAGCCGGGCAGCATCGAGTTCTGCCAGACCTTTTCGGCAATGAAGTCGCGGTCGATCGCCATCGAGATGGCGGTGCGCAGTTCAGGATTGTTCCAGGGCGCCTTGTCGGTCTTGATCGCATAGTAGTAGGTGCCGAGATACGGGCCGACATGGATCTGGTCGCCGAACTTGGTCTTGAGGTCGGCGAGCTGCTCGGTCGGCAGATCGTCATAGCTGTCGAGTTCGCCTGCCTCGAAGCGCTTCATCGCCGATGAGCGATCTTCGGTCGGGATGTAGTTGACCACGTCGAACTTGACGGTCGCGGCATCCCAGAATTTCGGATTCTTGACCAGCTTCATGTGGTCGTTAGGAACCCATTCGGCCAGCGTATAGGCGCCGTTCGAGACCAGCTTGCCGGGCTTTATCCAGTCGGCGCCGAGCTTTTCGATCGAGGCCTTGCTGACCGGATAGGTCGCCTGGTGAGTCAGCATCTCCAGGAAGTAAGGCGTCGGCGCTTTGAGCGTCACTTCCAGGGTGGTGGCGTCGATCGCCTTGACGCCCATGTCCTCGGGCTTGCCCTTCTTGGTGTTGACGTCCTCGGCACCCTTCACCGGATACAGCATCGAGGCATATTCGGCGCCGGTCGCCGGGTCTTCCAGCCGGTGGAAGGCGTAGACAAAGTCGTCCGCCGTTACCGGGCTGCCGTCCGACCACATGCCGTCCTTGCGCAGCTTGAAGGTGTAGACAGTGCCGTCATCCGACACCGTCCAGCTTTCGGCGGCGCCCGGAATGAGGTTGGCCTTCTGGTCCTGCATGACCAGGCCCTGGAACAGGTCACGCAGCACATTGGCTTCATAGACCGTCGAGGTCTTGTGCGGGTCGACCGATTCCGATTCGGCGGCGGTGCCCCTGTTGTAGACGCTCTCGGCGAACGCCGGCGAGTAGAATGCGCCGGCGGCTACCGCCATGGTGGTGGCGAATACCGTCGCCTTCAGCATGTTTTTCAGCATGAAGTTCTCCCTGTCGGCGCTGCCGTGGGCGCGCCTTTGAGTGTTGACGCCCCGGAACCGATGCCTGGTTCCTTTGAGCGCGCCGCCGGTTCCCCCCGGCAGCTGGTGGCAGGAGACTAGACAGGAGGTAAGCTCTTTTCAACCGAGTACTGATTGACCCTAAGTCAATCCTCAGAATCGAAGAAGCAACAGCTAAATTAGAGCGACCTTTTCAATCGCACGCATCTGCAGGTTGCACCGAGAGTTTTCGCTTTCTGCATGCGAACTTTGGCATGTTGGTATCATGGTTCAGAAGCTCATTTCCATGCTCCGAAGACGCGCGTTCCGAACAGACAATTCGGGGACGTCGGCGGTCGAGTTCGCCCTGCTGTCGCCGATTTTTATCCTTCTTCTGCTCGGAATGGTTGCGTACGGTATTTATTTTGGTGCCGCCAACTCGATCCAGCAGATCGCGGCGGATGCCGCCCGGACGGCTATAGCCGGGCTGAACCAGACCGAGCGGCAGACGCTCGTGGCCGCCTTCCTCGCCAACAATGCCGGTGGATACCCCTTCGTGGACGCCAGCAAACTGACCTACCAGGCCAATGACAGCGTGGCCGACGGCAGCCAGTTCGTGGTGTTGATTTCGTACGATGCGCGCAACCTGCCGATCTGGAATCTCTTCCCGGGCATAGCCTTGCCGGGGACCACCATCAAGCGTCAGTCAACGATCAGGGTTGGGGGTATCTGAATGCTGCAGCGTGCCGGCAAAGGCATCGGCCGGCTTGCACGGTCGATGATGGGGGACAGGAGGGCGAACTTCGCAGTGATGACCGCGCTGAGCGCGCCGGTCGCGCTGGCTCTGGCGGCTGTGGCCATCGATGAAGCCTCCATCTACTCCGAGCGCCGGCAGGCCCAGGCGATGGTCGATCTGGCGGCGATCACCGCCGCGTCGAACATCAACAATGTCAACACCGCGGTCGTCACCACGCTCACCGACAACGGCATGCCGGGTGTCGTCGTTCAAGCCTCTGGCCAGACCATTGCCCCGGCCGTCGGCAAGACGGTGGTGACGGTCACGCAAGGCCGATACGCCTCGACGACCACCAATGTCACCCAGCGCTTCCAGGCGGGCGTGACACCCTACAATGCGGTGCGTGTCACGCTGGCGAAAGTGCCCGCCCGCTATTTCGCGAGCTCGCTGATCCCCACTCCGGTCATCGGCACCCAGGCCACGGCCAGCATGACGCCGCAGGCGGCATTCTCGGTGGGGTCGAGACTGCTCAGCGTCAATGGCGGGATCCTCAATGCTTTGCTGAGCGGGCTCCTCGGCGGCAACATCTCGCTCAGTGTCATGGACTATAACGGGCTGATCTCGGCCGATGTCAGCGTCCTGTCGTTCATCAGTGCGCTCGCCACACAATTGAACATCACCGCCGGCACCTATTCGGACGTACTGGCCTCGAAAGCGACTGTCGGCCAGATCGCCACCGCCATGGCCAACGTCCCTGGCCTTGGCAACACGGCCAAGGTTGCCCTGCAGACCATCGCCTCCAAGTCGACCAGCACGGTCAAGATCCCGCTCTCCAGCCTTGTCGATCTCGGCTCCGTCGGCAGCCTGGGCCTCGGGCAACAGCCGTCCGGCTTCGGCGTCGATGCAAGCGCCATGGGAATGCTGACCGCCGCCGCTGTGCTCGCCAACGGCACCAACCAGGCCGCGGTCGATCTCGGCGCCACCATCCCGGGACTGCTCTCGACCAAGCTCAACATCGCCATCGGGCAGCCGCCGCAATCCTCGCCGTGGCTCGCGGTCGACGGCATCGGCACTGTCGTGCGCACCGCCCAGACGCGCATCAAACTGACGGCCTCCGTCGGTGTCGGCACGCCCGGCCTCGGCGGCGGCATCAGCCTGCTCGCCGTCAACCTGCCGCTCAATGTCGAAGTCGCCTACGCCGAAGCCAAGCTGACCGACATCACCTGTCCGGCAGGGCCTTCCAGCATTAGCGTTTCGATCGCGGCGCATCCGGGCGTTGCCCAACTGAACCTCGCCAACAGCAACAATCCCTCCGGCTTCGCCGATTTCAGCCAGCCGCAGACCTTCACCGATGCCGACATCGCGGATGTGAGCCTCCATCTGCTGCTGATCAACATCCCGCTGATCCAGGTGATGGGATCGGCCGCGACCGCGATCACCAACAACAGCCCACAGACCTTGACCTTCAACGCAACCGACATCGCCAACAAGACGGTGAAAACCGTTTCGACGCGCAACATCTCGCAGTCGCTCACCACGTCGCTGGTCAACAACCTGTCGCTTTCGGCCAATGTGCTTGGTCTCGGTATTGATCTCAGCTCCCTGCTCGGAACGGTCAAACCGGCAGTGGTGACCCTGCTCAACACCGTAACGGCGCCCGTCGACGACTTGCTCTACAATGTGCTGTCAGCGCTGGGAGTCGGCGTCGGCCAAGCCGACGTGCGCGTCACCGGCGCGACCTGCGGTCGGGCGGTGCTCGTTCAGTAAGGTTTTCGTGGCCAAGCGGGTCGCCTGGCCAAGGCGCGGTCGAGCGGCCAGTCAGTCGAGCCGGCCAAGGAAGCAATCGAGAGCCGGCAGCGAAAGCGCTTCCTCCTCGCCTGCAGCGGTGCCAGCCAGGACAGCAGCGACAGCGCCAATATCCGGTGGCAAGGGCCAATTCGCCGGCTCTCCAGCGAAATTGAAGACGGAGAGCAGTCTCTGCCCGCCGCCTTCCCGGATGAAGGCCAGCACGTCGCCTTCGGCGTCGAGAAAGCGGATCGAACCGCTGACCAGCGCCGGATGCTGCCTGCGCAAGGCAAGCGTGGAGCGGTAGGCGGACAGCACCGATTGCTCGTTGCCGTTCTGCACATCGGCGGCGCGGGCGCGATGGCTGGCTGGGACCGGCAGCCAGGGTTTTCCTGTCGAGAAACCCGCATTGTCGGCGCCGGCTTCCCAGACCATCGGCGTGCGACAGCCATCCCTGCCCTTCACACCGGGCCAGAAACGGATACCGACGGGATCGCGCAGATCCTCATAGGCAAGCTCCGCCTCCTCCAGGCCGAGTTCCTCGCCCTGGTAGAGGCAGATCGAACCGCGCAGGCAGGCGAGCAGCATGATCGCGAATCTGGCCACCGCATCGGCATCGCCATCCGGCCCTGTCCAGCGACTGACATGGCGCACCACGTCATGATTGGAAAACGCCCAGCAGACCCAGCCGTCGGCAACCGCATGTTCGAAGGCCTCGACACAGCCGCGCACGTGCGCCGCCGAAAATTGCGGACCGAGCAGGTCGAAGGTGTAGGACATCTGCAGCTTGTCGCCGCCGGAGGTGTAGGCTGCCAGCGTCTGCAGCGAGCGGCCCTCATCGCCGATTTCGCCGACGGCGGCGCGGTCTGGATATTCGTCGAGCAGCGCGCGGAAACGCCTGAGGAAAGCCAGGTTCTCCGGCTGCGTCTTGTCGAACAAATGCTCCTGGTAAAGGTAGGTGTTGGTCTCGCCATTGGTGCCCGCGACGCTCGACGCCAGAGGCGGATTGCTGCGCAGCCAGCGGTCATGGACATAATAGTTGACCGTATCGAGCCGGAAACCGTCGACGCCACGCTCGAGCCAGAAGCGCACCGTGTCCAGCAGCGCGTCCTGGACCTCCGGATTGTGGAAATTCAGATCGGGCTGCGAGGCAAGGAAATTGTGCATGTAATATTGCCGGCGGGTCGAATCCCACTCCCAGGCCGGGCCGCCAAATACGGACAGCCAGTTGTTGGGGGCATTGCCGTCGGGTCTCGTATCGGCCCAGACGTACCAGTCGGCCTTGGGGTTGTCGCGGCTGGCGCGGCTTTCGATGAACCATTCGTGTTTGTCGGATGAGTGGGACAGCACCTGGTCGATGACGATTTTCAGGCCCAGCCGGTGCGCCTCGGCGACCAGAGCGTCGAAATCCTCCAGCGAACCGAACATCGGATCGACGTCGCGATAGTCCGAAACGTCGTAGCCCATGTCAGCCATCGGCGACTTGAAGAAGGGCGACAGCCAGACGGCATCGACGCCGAGCGAGGCGATGTGGGCAAGCCGCGTGGTGATACCCCTGAGATCGCCGCTGCCGTTGCCGGTCGTGTCCTGGAAGGAACGCGGATAGACTTGATAGATGACGCAGCCGCGCCACCATTCGGCCCCCTGCCCCGCCCAAGGGTCGGCATTGTTGTGGGCCATCACGACCTCTTTCTGGTGCGGCTCTTTGCAGTCCCGCGCTCAAGCATGAAATGGACGCTTCGGCCCGGCAGCGGCCGTGCAAGGTCGATCGCCTGCGTCTCGATCGCCGGCTGCCATTGGAAGCCGTCCCGCGCGGGCAAGGTGAAGACGCATTGCCGACGATCGCCGTTGATCATGATAGCAAGGCGGCCGCCTGCGTCACCCAACAGCATGACGAGGCGGTGCCGGGCGGGGTCGTTCCAGTCCGCCTCGGCAAGCGGCATGCCGGTCTCGGTCAGCCAGGCGACATCGGGGATGCCGGAAGCATCGGCCGGTTGTCCCGTCAGGAAATGCGTGTCCGACAGAGCGGGGACGGTACGGCGAAGGATGCCGAGCGCCGATGCGTGGCGCTCCAGCGCCTGGTCGCGGCCGGCCCAGTCGAGCCAGGTGATGGCATTGTCCTGCGCATAGGCGTTGTTGTTGCCCTTCTGCGAGCGGCCGAACTCGTCGCCCGCTGTCAGCATGATGGTGCCGCGCGAGGCAAACAGCGTCGCGAGCAGCGCGCACTGGTCGTCGAAGCGCGCCTTGGTGATCGCGGCGCTGTCCGTCTCGCCCTCGGCGCCATTGTTCCAGGACAGATTGTCGTTGTGGCCGTCGCGGTTCTGCTCGCCATTGGCCTGGTTGTGCTTGCGCTCATAGGCGACGAGATCGGCCAGCGTCATGCCGTCATGGGCGGCGATGAAATTGACCGTGCGGCTGGCCGGCTGGCCGGCCTTGCCAAAAACATCGGACGAACCGGCAAGCCGCGTCGCCAGCGCTCCTACCGCGCCGGCATCGCCACGCCAGAAGCGCCTGGCATCGTCGCGATAGCGATCGTTCCATTCGAGGAAGCGCGGCGGGAAGTTGCCGAGCTGGTAGCCGTCAGGACCGATATCCCAGGGTTCGGCGACCAACACGCGATCGGCCAGCATGGGATCGCCGGCGATCGCCGCGAGCAAGGGCGCCGCGGGATCGAACACGCCGTCGACGCGGCCCAGCACCGGCGCCAGGTCGAAGCGGAAGCCGTCGACGCCGGCATTGCAGACAAAATGCCGGAGCGTGTCGAGCACCATGTCCCGCACCGCCGGATGATCGCAGGCGACGGTGTTGCCGGTGCCGGTGTCATTGACCAGCCTGCCATCCGGTTGGTGCCGATAGTAGGCCTGGTTGTCGAGGCCGCGCAGCGACAGCGTCGGCCCCAGCCGGTCGCTTTCGCCCGTGTGGTTGAAGACGAGGTCGAGGATCGTGCCGATGCCGGCCTTGCGCAGCGCCGCCACGGTGTCGCGCAATTCCTTGAGGCCGCCGGGCGCGAGACGCGGGTCGAGCGCCATGAAGGTAACGGGATTGTAGCCCCAGGCGTTGCTCAGGCCCAGCGGCGGCAGGTGCCGCTCGTCGATCGACGCCGTCACCGGCATCAGTTCGACGGCCGACACGCCGAGCCTTTGCAGATGCTCGATGACGACAGGATGAGCAAGTGCCGCGATCGTACCGCGCTGCGCTTGCGGAATGTCGGGATGCAGCTTGGTGAAGGCGCGCACCGGCACCTCGTAGATCAGGCCGCCTGGGCGGAACAGCGGCGGCAGCACTGGCATCGCCTTGGGCAGTGCTTTCGCCACGGTCTTGGGCATCAGCGGCGCGGTGTCGGCGCCCTCGTTGCGCCGCGCGGCGAGCCGCCAGTGATAGGCATAGGGCCGGTCGATTTCGACGGCGTAGGGATCGGTGAGCAGCTTGTCCGGGTCGAACCACAACCCGCGCTCGGGCGCATAGTCGCCATCGGCGCGAAAGCCATACCGCGTGCCCGCGGCAAGGCCGGGAACGAAGAGCGCATGCACCCCCGCGCCTTCCGGCTGCAGCTCCAGTCGGTCGAGTTCGCGGTTTCCCTGCCCGTCGAAGATCGAGACCCAGAGGCGACGGGCCGACGAGGACCAGGCGGCAAAGCGGATGCCTTCGCGGGTGACGGCTGCGCCGAGCTGGGTCATGCAGGCTCCCCCTTCTCCCCTTGTGGGAGAAGGTGTCGCCGAAGGCGACGGATGAGGGGTGCTCCAGCTTGGGAAAGACGGCGATCCGTCACGCACCCCTCATCCGTCTCGGCGCTGCGCGCCGATCCACCTTCTCCCACAGGGGGAGAAGGAAGAGCGCGCACCGCCACCCTCAAGTAATCACGCTCGGCTTGTTGCGGCCGGTGTGGCTCTTGATCCCGGCAATGTCGTCGGCGGCCGCGATGAGGTCGGCAAGGGCTGCCTGCGTGTCGAGATCGTGCCTGGCCTTGTCCGGCTCGTAGCGCTCGATGTAGACGCGCAGTGTCGCGCCGGACGTGCCGGTGCCGGAAAGCCGGAAGACGACGCGCGAGCCGCCTTCGAACAGGATCCTGATGCCCTGATGCTCGCTGGTCGAACCGTCGACCGGGTCGTGATAGGCGAAATCGTCGGCCTTGGCGATCTTCAGGCCGTGCACGCTGGTGCCGGGCAGCGAGCCGAGCTTGGCCCTGAGTTCATCGACCAGAGCGTTGGCGCGGTCGCTCTCGACCTCCTCATAGTCGTGGCGGGAATAGTAGTTGCGCCCATAGGCCGCCCAGTGCTCGGTGACGACCTGCTTGCAGCTTTCGCCGCGCGCGGCGAGGATATTGAGCCAGAGCAGCACCGCCCACAGGCCGTCCTTTTCGCGGACATGGTTGGAGCCGGTGCCGGCGCTCTCCTCGCCGCAGATCGTCGCCATGCCGGCATCGAGCAGATTGCCGAAAAACTTCCAGCCGGTCGGCGTCTCATAGATGCCGATGCCGAGTTTTTCGGCGACGCGGTCGGCGGCGCCACTGGTCGGCATCGAACGGGCGATGCCCTTCAGCCCGTCCTTGTAGCCGGGCGCCAGACGGGCATTGGCGGCAAGCATCGCCACCGAATCCGACGGGGTGACGAAAATGCCCTTGCCGATGATCAGATTGCGGTCGCCGTCGCCGTCGGAAGCGGCACCAAAATCCGGCGCGTCCGGCCCCATCATCTCGTCATAGAGATGCTTGGCGTGCACCAGGTTCGGATCCGGATGATGGCCGCCGAAATCCGGCAGCGGCTTGAAGTTACGGCAGGTGCCGCTGGGCGCGCCAAGCCGGTTCTCGAGGATTTCCTTGGCATAGGGACCGGTCACCGCATGCATGGCGTCAAAGCGCATGCGGAAGCCCGATTTGAACAGTCTGCGCAGCGCGTCGAAATCGAACAGGCTTTCCATCAGCTCGGCATAATCGGCGACCGGATCGATGATCTCGACCGTCATGCCGGCTGCCTTGACGGTGCCGATCGTGTCGATGTCGATGGGATCGATGTCCGATGTCTTGAAGCTCGAAATCGCCTTGGTCTTGGCAAAGATCGCGTCGGTCAGCTTTTCCGGCGCCGGGCCGCCATTGCCGGCATTGTACTTGATGCCGAAATCCTCATGCGGGCCGCCGGGATTGTGGCTGGCCGACAGGATGATGCCGCCGAAGGTCTTGTACTTGCGGATGACATGCGAGGCGGCCGGCGTCGACAATATACCGCCCTGCCCGACCATGACCTTGCCGAACCCGTTGGCGGCCGCCATGGCGATGGCCTTCTGGATGACCTCGCGGTTGTAGAAGCGGCCGTCGCCACCGATCACCAGCGTCTTGCCCTTGAAGCCGTCCAGCGCGTCGAAGATCGACTGGATGAAGTTCTCGGCATAGTGCTCCTGCTGGAACACGGGCACCTTCTTGCGCAGGCCCGACGTGCCGGGCTTCTGGTCTGAATAGGGCTTGGTGGGGACGGTCCGTATCATGCTTCAGGCAACCCTTTTCGAAAGCAGCAGGCGATAGAGTTCAAGATATTTTTCCGCGCTCTTGTCCCATGACACATCGGCCTTCATGCCTTGGCGCTGGATGGTCTCGAAGGCCGCGGGGTCGGCGTAGGCATCGACCAGGCGGCGTATGGCGTGCAGCATCGCGCTGCCATTGTTGGGAGCAAACTGGAACCCTGTCGCCACGCCGGCGGCCATAGCCGCTTCGTTGGCGTCGATGATGGTGTCGGCAAGGCCGCCGGTGCGGGCGACCACCGGCACGCAGCCGTAGCGCAGGCCGTAGAGTTGCGTCAGTCCGCAAGGTTCGAACCGCGACGGGATGATGATGGCATCGCAGCCGCCCTGCATGGTGTGCGACAGCCCTTCGTCATAGCCGATGACCACGCCGATGCGGCCACGGTGGCGTGCGGCGGCGGCAAGCAGCGCGCCTTCGAGGCCGGCATCGCCCGAGCCCAGCATGGCCAGCCGCGCCCCGGTCGCGACGAGGCCGTCGATCACCGTCGCCAATATGTCCATGCCCTTCTGCCAGGTCAGCCGGCTGATGACGCAGACGATCGGGCTGTCGTCGCGGTCGAGGCCGAAACGCTCCTCCACGGCCGCCCTGTTCGGCGCCCGGGCCTCGAGCGTCGCGGCCGTATAGTTCGACACCAGATGCTTGTCCGTCTCCGGATCCCAGATGGCGGTGTCGATGCCATTGACGATGCCATAGAGATCGCTGGAGCGCATGTTAATCAGGCCGTCGAGACCCATGCCGAATTCCGGCGACCGGATCTCCTGCGCATAGGTCGGGCTGACCGTGGTGATCGCCCAGGCCGCCTGCAGGCCGGCCTTGAGGAAGCCGACGCCACCATAATATTCGACGCCGTCGAGCGCCATCGCCACCGCCGGCAGGCCGAGTTCGCCGAAGATGCCGGCGCCGAACTGGCCCTGGAAGGCGAGATTGTGGACGGTCATCATAGACGGCATGCCGACGGCCTTGCCGTAGCGCATATAGGCCAGCGTCATCGCCGACTGCCAGTCATGGGCATGGACGATGTCGGGCAAGTAGCCCGAGATGGCGCCGCCGGCGATATCGGCGCCGGCCTGGCCCAGTGCCGCAAAACGCCGCCAATTGTCCGGCCAGTCGGCGCCCGAAGCGTTGCCGTAGGGACCGCCCGGGCGGTCGAAGAGATGCGGCGCGTCGAGCACGAAAAGGTCGAGCCCGGCGATCTGGACAGCATGGATCGAAGCCTTGCCGCCCTGCAGCAGCGGGTATTGGTAAACAGCCTTCTTTTTCTTGAAGGCATCCGTCACCACGGGAAAGCCTGGAATGAGCGTGCGCATGGTCACGCCCTTGGCCGCCAGCGCGACGGGCAGCGCACCGGTCACGTCGGCAAGCCCGCCGGTCTTGATCAGCGGGAAGATCTCGGGCGTGACCGACAGAACCTGCATGCGTCTATCCCGATCCTGTCCAATTCTTTGTTTCCAGGCAATTCCCGGACGGAAAACCGTTTCGCACTTTTCGCGGAATTGCTCTAGAGCCCGAGTTTGTTGATCATATCCTGTGTGATCAGGCAGATGCCCTTCTCCGAAACGCGGAAGCGCTTTGCGTCTAGCGCGGGATCCTCGCCGACGACCAACCCCTCCGGTATCCTAACACCATGGTCAATGACGACGCGCTTCAACTTTGCGTTCCGGCCGACATGAACGTCGGGCAGCATGACGACCTCTTCCAGCGTCGAATAGGAATTGATGCGCGCGCCGGTGAAGATCAGACTTTTCTTCAGTGAAGCGCCCGAGACGATGCAATCGCCCGAGACCAGCGAGGAAACGGCCGAGCCGCGCCGGCCATCCTCGTCATGGACGAATTTTGCCGGCGGTTTCAACTCGGCATACGTCCAGATCGGCCAGTCGCGGTCGTAAAGGTCAAGCTCCGGCGTGATATCGGTCAGGTCGATATTGGCTTCCCAATAGGCGTCGACCGTTCCGACATCGCGCCAATAGGCTTCGTTCTCGGCGGTCGAGCGCACGCAGGATTTGGTGAAACGGTGCGCGATCGCCTTACCGTGCTGGACGATATAGGGGATGATGTCCTTGCCGAAATCGCGGCTTGAGCCCGGCTCGGCGGCGTCGCGGCGCAACTGCTCCATCAGGAACTTGGTCCTGAAGACATAGATGCCCATCGAGGCCAAGGCGAAGTCCGGATTGCCCGGAATGCCGGGCGGATCGGCGGGCTTTTCGACGAAGGCGATGATGTTGTCCTTGGCATCGACATGCATGACGCCAAAGCCTGTCGCCTCCATGCGCGGCACTTCGAGGCAGCCGACGGTGACGTCGGCATTGGCGTCGACATGCTGACGCAGCATCATCTCGTAGTCCATCTTGTAGATGTGGTCGCCGGCCAGAATGACCATATATTCCGGGCCATAGGCCTCGATGATGTCGATGTTCTGGTAGACGGCGTCGGCCGTGCCTTCATACCACTGCGTTTCCGAGACGCGCTGGCTGGCCGGCAGGATGTCGAAGCTTTCGTTTCGTTCCGGCCGCAGGAAGTTCCAGCCGCGTTGCAGGTGGCGGATCAGCGAATGTGCCTTGTACTGCGTGGCGACGCCAAGGCGGCGAATGCCGGAATTGAGCGCATTGGAGAGCGCGAAATCGATGATGCGCGTCTTGCCGCCGAAATAGACCGCCGGCTTGGCGCGACGGTCGGTCAGTTCCTTGAGGCGGCTGCCACGGCCGCCGGCCAGTACATAGGCCATGGCATCGCGCGCCAGCGGCTGGGTCCGTTTCAAGTCTGCCATTTCTACCCTCCCAAGTTACTCAAGTCTCGCCCTGTTAGTCGGCCTCGGTCACGAGTTCGAGCATGATTGTCGACAGCGGCGGCAGAAGCATCGTTGCCGAGATGTTCTTGCCTTCCGCCCTTGCCTCGACCATGCCGCCATTGCCCATGCCGGAACCGCCATATTCGGATGCGTCGGTGTTGATGATCTCCCGCCACTTGCCGGCCTTTGGCAGCGGCACACGATAATTGTCGCGCGGCACCGGCGTGAAGTTGGAGATGACGGCCACCGGGCTGCCGCCCGGCGCGTTGCGCACCCAAGCGAAAACCGAATTCTGGCTGTCGTCGACGATCAGCCAGGAAAACCCTTCCGGTTCGCAGTCGCGGCCGTGCAGCGCCGGGCGCGACCGATAGAGATAGTTGAGATCGCGCACGGTCTGCCAGACGCCGCGATGCGGGCGGAAATCGAGCAGGTTCCAGTCGAGCGCGCGCGCCTCGCTCCATTCGCGGCGCTGCGCGAATTCCTGTCCCATGAACAAGAGCTTCTTGCCGGGATAGCCCCACATGAAGCCGTAATAGGCGCGCAAGGTCGCGAATTTCTGCCAGTCGTCGCCGGCCATCTTGCCCAGCAGCGTGCCTTTGCCGTGCACGACCTCGTCATGCGAGAGCGGCAGCACGAAATTCTCCGAGAAGGCGTAGGTCAGGCCGAACGTCAGGTCGTTGTGGTGGTGCTTGCGGAAAATCGGCTCCTTGGAGAAATACTCCAGCGTGTCGTGCATGAAGCCCATGTTCCACTTGAAGCCGAAGCCCAGCCCGCCTTCATGCACCGGCGCCGAAACCTTCGGCCATGAGGTCGATTCCTCGGCGATGGTCATGACGCCGGGATGGTGGCCGTAGACCTCCTTGTTCATCTTCTGCAGGAAAGAGACCGCCTCGAGGTTCTCGCGGCCGCCCTTCTCGTTGGGGATCCACTCGCCGGCCTTGCGCGAATAGTCGAGGTAGAGCATCGAGGCGACCGCATCGACGCGCAGACCGTCGACATGGTATTTCTCGGCCCAGAACAGCGCATTGTTGACCAGGAACGACACCACCTCGCGGCGGCCGAAATTGTAGATCGCGGTGTTCCAGTCGGGGTGAAAACCCTTGCGCGGATCGGCATGTTCATAGAGTGCGGTGCCGTCGAAATGAGCCAGGCCGTGCGCGTCGACCGGGAAGTGCGCCGGCACCCAGTCGAGGATGACGCCGACGCCGGCGCGATGCGCGCCATCGACGAAACGGGCAAAGCCGTCCGGATCGCCGAAACGGGCCGACGGCGCATAGAGGCCGGTCGTCTGATAGCCCCAGGACGGGTCATAGGGATGCTCGGAAATCGGCATGAACTCGATGTGGGTGAAGCCGGTCTCGACCACATAGGGGATCAGCCGGTCGGCCATTTCGTCCCATGACAGGAACGTGCCGTCGTCGTGGAGCTGCCAAGACCCAGCGTGGACTTCGTAGATCGAGACGGCTTCGCGCCGGGGATCGGCATTGCGCCAGTAGTTGCGATGCGCCTCGTCGCCCCACTCATGCGCCGGCGGCACGGCGACAACCGAAGCCGTGGCGGGACGCAGTTCGGATTTGAACGCAAACGGATCGGCCTTCAGCGGCAGCCTGACGCCATCGGGTCCAATGATCTCGTATTTGTAGGGTCGCCCGGCACCTATGTCGGGGATGAACACCTCCCATATGCCGGTGTCGCGGCGATCGCGCATCGTGTGGCGGCGGCCATCCCAGTCGTTGAAATCGCCGACCACCGAGACGCGTCTTGCGTTGGGAGCCCAGACGGCGAAATGCACGCCGGTGGCGCCTTCGTGCTTGATGACGTGCGCGCCAAGCTTGTCGAACAGCCTGAGATGCGACCCTTCGGCGATATAGTAATCGTCCATCGGCCCGAGCACCGGGCCGAACGAATAAGGATCGGTCAGCCACCAGTCACCGCCGGCATTACGCGCGTGATAGCGCAGCGGCTGCCGCTTCCTGATCGACAGCTTGCCTTCGAAGAAGCCGGCATCGTCTCGCCTAGACAACGCACCGGCCTCGATGCCCGTCAGCGTATAGGCAGTGACGGTCTCGGCATGCGGAACGAAACAACGGGCAAACAGGCCTTTGCCGACCTCATGGACACCGAGGACCGCGAACGGATCTCCGTGCGTGCCGGCGACAATCGCCGCAACATCGCTGGCTGGCGCCAGTCCGTCCGGCCCGCTTGTCGCAGCGGTCACGCGCGGCTTCCTCATCAGGCAGTGTCCCTCCCAGGGCACCAGGTGTCTATTTCTGGTGATGTGAGTTGGCATTCAACCCAAATCACCGGGACCACATTGTTCGTGGCCTCATGCAATCACATCAGGCAGGCACGTTCCAGATTTCTTTCGCGTATTGGCGGATGGTGCGATCGGACGAGAACCAGCCGACGCGCGCGACGTTGCGGATTGCTCTGGCATACCAGTCCGGGCTGTTGCGCCAGACAGCGTCGACATCACGCTGGGCGGCGGCGTAGGCGTCGAAATCGGCGGCGACCATGAACCAGTCGCTGGTGTAGAGGCCGTTGATGAGGTCGCGGTAACGGTCCGGGTCATCAGGCGAAAAGACGCCCGAGGAAACGGCCGAGACCGCCTGCGACAGTTCGGGCGAGCCCTCGATCACGGCACGCGGGTTGTAGCCATTGTTGCGCCGCTCGGCGACTTCGGCCGTGGTCAGGCCGAAGATGAAGATGTTGTCGTCGCCGACACATTCCTTGATCTCGACATTGGCGCCGTCGAGCGTGCCGATGGTCAGCGCGCCGTTGAGCGCGAACTTCATGTTGCCGGTACCCGACGCTTCCATGCCCGCGGTCGAGATCTGCTCGGACAGGTCGGCCGCCGGCATCATGACTTCGGCCAGGCTGACATTGTAGTTCGGCACGAACACCACCTTCAGCAAGCCGCGCACCGCCGGGTCACGGTTGATGACCCTGGCGACATCATTGGCGAGTTTGATGATCAGCTTGGCGTTGTGGTAGCTGGGCGCCGCCTTGCCGCCGAAGAATTTTACGCGCGGCATCCAGTCGCGCTCGGGATGCGAGCGGATCTGGTCGTAGAGCGCGATCGCCTCGAGGATGTTCAGAAGCTGGCGCTTGTATTCGTGGATGCGCTTGACCTGAATGTCGAACAGCGCCGACGGGTCGACCTTGATGCCGAGCCGGTCGGCGACGAGATTGGCCAGCCGCGCCTTGTTCTGGCGCTTGACGCCCGCGAACTTCTCCCGGAACGCGCTGTCATCGGCAAAGCCGTCGAGCCCTTTGATGGCGTCGATGTCGTCGAGAAAACGGTCACCGATCGCCTCGCGGGCGAGCGAGGTCAGGCCGGGGTTGCATTGGATCAGCCAGCGCCGCGGCGTGATGCCGTTGGTCTTGTTGTTGATGCGATCGGGATAGAGCTTGTGCAGGTCGGCAAACACCGTTTCCTTCATCAGCTCGGTATGCAGTGCCGAGACACCGTTGATCGAATGCGAGCCGACAAAGGCGAGATTGCCCATGCGCACGCGGCGGTCGCCATTTTCCTGGATCAGCGAAATGCGGCTGATCTGATCATCCGAGAACTGGTCGGTGGCGCGAGCCTCCAGAAGCACCTGCGCGTTGATGGCGTAGACGATCTGCATATGGCGCGGCAAGAGCCGCTCGAACAGCGGCACCGGCCAGCTTTCCAGCGCTTCGGGAAGAAGCGTGTGGTTGGTGTAGCCGAAGGTGCGTTTGGTGATGTCCCATGCGAGATCGAAGTCCATGCCGTGGACATCCATCAACAGCCGCATCAGTTCCGGCACGGCAATCGCCGGATGGGTATCGTTCAAGTGGATCGCCGCCTTGTCGGGCAGCGACTTCAGGTCGCCATACTGGCTGAGATGGCGTTGCAAAATGTCCTGCAGCGAAGCGGTCGAAAAGAAATACTCCTGCCGCAACCTGAGCTCCTGCCCGGCCACGTGGGAATCTGCGGGGTAAAGCACGCGCGACAACGCGTCCGCCTTGTTGCTTTCGGCGAGCGCGCCGATGTGGTCGCCGGCATTGAACTTGTCGAGCAGGATCGGATCGACCGGCATGCCCGACCACAGCCGCAGCGTGTTGACGCGGTTACCCCGCCAGCCGACGACAGGCGTGTCGTAGGCGACAGCCAGGACATGTTCGGTCGGCTTCCAGACGTGACGCTCGAGCCGGCCGTCCTTTGACGTGATGGACTCCACCGAACCGCCGAAGCCGACTTCGAAGGAGCGTTCGCGCCGTTCGAACTCCCAGGGGTTGCCGTGATCGAGCCAGGTCTCTGGCAGTTCCACCTGCCAGCCGTCGTGAATCTCCTGGCGGAACATGCCATTGGCGTAGCGGATGCCGTAGCCATGCGCAGGAATGTCGACGGTCGCCATGCTTTCCATGAAGCAGGCGGCAAGCCGGCCAAGGCCGCCATTGCCGAGCGCCGCGTCGGGTTCCAGCGCCGCGATAAGATCGAGGTCGACGCCGAGCGACGACAGCGCCTCGCGCATATTGGCCATCAGGCCAAGATTGGAGAAGGCGTCGCGCATCAGGCGGCCGATGAGGAACTCCAGCGACAAATAGTAGACGCGCTTTTCCTGCTGGTCATAGGCCTCTTTGGTTGCCTGCATCCAGCGATCGACGATGCGGTCACGCACGACCTTGATCGAGGCCGTCAGCCAGTCGTACTGGGTCGCGACGGTGGTGTCCTTGCCGACCCGGTATTTGAGGGCCACCAAGACTTCCCTTGCGAGCGTCTTCGGATCAGGATTTTCGAGCAGTGGCGGAAGGGTTTCGGATGTCATTGCGCGCGTCATGCTGCCTCTCGTGCGGTTGCAACGATCATACCGGCTTTCACCATTCATCCCAGCCCATGTTACCGCATCGCAACATATATTCAATCGATTTAGATGGACGTGCGCCGGCTTACCCTGCGGCAATTTGACAATCAGGCGGCCAGTGCGGCCTCCGGAGGAGCCTTGGCGCCGGTCATGAAGGCGACGGCGTCGGACATCGTATATTGCTTGGGATCGATGACGGCGAGGCGACGGCCGAGGCGATGAATATGGACGCGGTCGGCCACCTCGAAGACATGCGGCATGTTGTGCGAGATCAGCACGATCGGCAGGCCGCGCTTCTTCACGTCGAGGATCAGTTCGAGCACACGGCGGCTCTCCTTGACGCCAAGGGCTGCCGTCGGCTCGTCCATGATCACCACGCGGCTGCCGAAGGCAGCGGCGCGCGCCACCGCGACACCCTGGCGCTGGCCGCCCGAGAGCGTTTCCACCGCCTGGCCAATGTTCTGGATGGTCATCAGGCCGAGTTCGGTGAGCTTGTCGCGAGCGCGCTTTTCCATCGCCGGACGGTCGAGCATACGCAGCCATTGGCCAAGGAAGCCGGGTTTGCGTATCTCGCGGCCGAGGAACATGTTGTCGGCGATCGACAGTGCCGGCGACAGAGCGAGGTTCTGGTAGACGGTCTCGATACCGGCTTCGCGGGCCTCCATCGGCGACTTGAAGGCAACGGTCTTGCCTTCAAGCTGGATTTCGCCTTCGTCGGGCACGACAGCGCCTGAAATCGCCTTGATGAGCGACGACTTGCCGGCGCCGTTGTCGCCGATGACGGCGAGGATTTCGCCGGGGTAGAGGTCGAAGTCGGCATTGTCGAGGGCGGTGACGCGGCCATAGCGCTTGACCAGGCCACGCGCGGTGAGAATGGGGTCCTGGGTCATGCCGAAACCTTTCTGATCCATTGGTCGACCGCCACGGCGCCGATGATCAACACACCGGTGAGCAGCACTTTCCACTGCGGGTCGGCGCCCAGCATGTTGAGGCCCATGGAGACGACGCCGACGATCATCGCGCCAAACAGCGTGCCCAAGATCGAGCCGCGCCCGCCGAAGAGGGAAATACCGCCGATCACCGTCGCGGTGATCGCCTGCAGATTGTAGTCGGTGACGGCCGCCGACGGCGAGATCGAACCGTTGCGGCCGATGGAGACCCAGGCGGCGAAAGCGGCGATCAGCCCGGCAAGGGTGTAGACCGTCACCAGCACCTTCTTGGTCTGGATGCCCGACAGCTTGGCCGCCTCCTGGTCGTCGCCGACAGCGTAGACATGGCGGCCCCAGGCGGTGTGGTTGAGGACGTACCAAAGCAGCAGCACCAGCGCGACCATGGCGATGACGCCGAGCGTCAGCACCGCGGTACCGACCTTGAAGCTCAGGGCGAAAAGATGCAGCAGCGGCGCCTGGGTATCGACGTCGGTGTCACGGATCGTTTCATTGGCCGAATAGATGAAGTTCGTGGCCATGACGATGTTCCACGTGCCCAGCGTCACGATGAAAGGCGGCAGCTTCATGTAGGCGACCAGCAACCCGTTGAGCAGCCCGCAGGCAGCACCGGCGGCAAGCCCGAGCGCCACGGCCACCACGCTCGGCAAGCCGTAGCTGACGGCGCAATTACCCATGATCACGGCTGAGATCACCATGATGACGCCGATCGACAGGTCGATGCCGGCGGTCAGGATGACCAGTGTCTGCGCAGCACCCAGAATGCCGACGATGGCGATCTGCTGCAGGATCAGCGTCAGCGTATAGGACGAGAAGAAGCGCCCCCCAATGGTGATGCCGAAGATGATGATCGACAGGACCAGCACGATTAGCGGCACCGCCGCCGGCGTCGAATGCAGGAAGTGCTGGACGCGCCTGACTGCGGATTTGTGTTCGTCGAACGCGGCAACGCTGGTGTCGCTGCCCGAGAGAACCTTCTCGAATTCTTGAGCTTGAGCCATGTTTCCTCCCCGTGAGGGGTCAGCCTAGCGCCGACGCCCGTCCACGCCTTTCCGGTCTGTCGCCGGGATTGTTCGCGGTCACGCGACCCATCGTCCACCCGAAGCGGCCGGGGATCAAGCCCCGACCGATCGAGTTCTGTAATTGCCGGTCAGACCAGCATCAGCCCCAGCACTTGGCGAGGCCTTCCTTGGTGTCGATGGACTTTACGCCCTTGGCCGGCTTGTCGGTCACCAGGTTGACGCCGGTGTCGAAGAAATTCTTGCCTTCGGTCGGCTTCGGCTTGGTTCCATCCTTGGCGAAGGCGGCGATCGCCTCAATGCCGAGCGCCGCCATCTGCAGCGGGTACTGCTGCGACGTCGCGCCGATGACACCTTCCGTCACCGACTTCACGCCGGGGCAGCCGCCGTCGACGGAGACGATCAGCACCTGCTTTTCAAGGCCGACAGCCTTGAGCGCCTGGTAGGCGCCGACTGCGGCGGGCTCGTTGATGGTGTGGATGACGTTGATGGTGTTGTCCTTCTGCAGAAGGTTCTCCATCGCCTTGCGGCCGCCCTCCTCGTTGCCGTTGGTGACGTCGTGGCCGACGATGCGCGGATCGGTTTCGTCGCCGATCTTGTTAGGATCCTTCACGTCGATGCCGTAGCCCATCATGAAGCCTTGGTCGCGCAGCACGTCCACGGTCGGCTGCGACGGCGTCAGGTCGAGGAAGCCGATCTTGGCGTCCTTGGCCTTGTCGCCGAGCGTCGCGGCGGCCCAGGCACCGATCAGCTTGCCGGCCTCGAGATTGTCGGTGGCGAAGGTCGCGTCGGCCGCGTCGATCGGGTCGAGCGGCGTGTCGAGCGCGATCACCAGCAGGCCGGCGTCACGCGCCTTCTTCACGGTCGGCACGATGCCCTTCGTGTCGGATGCAGTGATCAGGATGCCCTTGGCGCCGTCGGCAATGCAGCTTTCGATCGCCGCCACCTGGCTTTCGCTATCGCCGTCGATCTTGCCGGCATAGGTCTTGAGGTCGACGCCGAGTTCCTTGGCCTTTGCGGTCGCGCCTTCCTTCATCTTGACGAAGAACGGATTGGTGTCGGTCTTGGTGATCAGGCAAGCGCCGACGCCGGCCGCGGAGGCGGACGACGCAAACGCCATCAGACCCAGGGCAGCCGCGGCAAACACGGTCGATTTCAACAATTTTGTATTGGTCACGATCTTCCTCCCAGTGGAACCATTCCGGATGCCGACCAACCGGCATCTACGGCGCATCCTACGAAATTCTCCCAGCGTGGACGCCGCCTCAACAGACACCAGACCGCAGCCGCTGTCAATAATTAAATCACTCTTATTTATTATTGACAGCCTTGCGTCGTTCACTCATTCTGGCCCAAAAGCATTGAGGGGAAACGATGGGAGGAACAGGGTGGAGACCGCCACTGCGAGGCACGGTTCGCCCGAAGCGAATGACAGCCTGATTCACCGCGGCACCAACCAGAGCGGCATGCGCGATCACAACGAGCGGCTGGTGCTCTCGCTGGTGCGCCAGCAAGGCAGCCTGGCGAAATCCGACATCGCCCGCATGACTGGACTTTCGGCGCAGACGGTTTCGGTCATCATGCGCGAACTCGAGGAAGAAGGCCTGCTCGTGCGCCAGGCGCCGCTGCGCGGCAAGATCGGCCAGCCCTCCATACCTATGGCGCTCAATCCGGAGGGCGCCTTCTTCATCGGCCTCAAGATCGGCCGCCGCAGCGCGGAACTGGTGCTGATCGATTTTCTTGGGCACGTGCGCTCGATGCTGCAGCACTCCTATCGCTATCCGGCGCCGCGCGAGACGGTAGAATTCGTGACTTCAGGCATGAAAAAGATGCGCGGCGAACTGACACCGGCACAGGACAAGCGCATCGCCGGGCTCGGCATCGCCATGCCGTTCGAACTGTGGAACTGGGCCGACACCGCCGGTGCGCCGCGCGATGTCATGGACGAATGGCGCCACCGCGACATCAGGGCCGATATCCAGTCGCAATGTGATTTTCCGGTCTATCTGCAGAACGACGCCACCTCGGCCTGCGGCGCCGAGCTCGTCTTCGGCCAGGCGGGCGGCGCGCGTGACTTCGTCTATTTCTATATCGGCGCCTTCGCCGGCGGCGGCATCGTGCTCAACGGCCGGCTGTTCGGCGGGCCAACCGGCAATGCAGGCGCGCTCGGCTCCATGCCGGTGCCTGGACCAGACGGCAAACCTACCCAGTTGATCGACGTGGCGTCGATCGCCATGCTGGAAAAAGCGCTCAATGCCCGCGGCGTCGAGGCCTCGCATCTATGGACCTCGCCCGAGGACTGGGGCGAGATCGGTCCCGAACTCGCCGACTGGATCGCCAGCGCTTCACAGGCGCTCGCCTATGCCATCGTCGCGGCGTCCTCGGTCATCGATTTCGAGGCGGCGGTGGTCGACGGCTGGATGCCGCAGGCGGTGCGCCGCAGGCTGGTCGATGCCATCATCGCGGCCATTGCGACAATCGACGGCGAAGGTCTGAAACTTCCCGCCGTTCGCGAGGGGACCGTCGGCATTCATGCCCGGGCGCTCGGCGGCGCCAGCCTGCCGCTTTCCGAGCGCTTCCTGATCGGCTCGACGACCATTTCCAGGAGCGCCTGAATGCTTATCGGAATCCCGGCGCTGCTCGGTCCGGACCTTCTGGCGACACTGCGCGCCATGGGCCATGGCGATGAGATCGCCCTGGTCGACGGAAACTATCCGGCCGAGGAGCAGGCAAAGCGCCTGATCCGGGTCGATGGTCATCATCTCATTCCCGTGCTCGATGCGATCCTGAGCGTGCTGCCGGTCGACGACGCCGTTCCGGAAGCCCTGTTTCGCGCCTCGGTCAAAGGCAATCCCTCGATTGCCGATCCAGTCCATCACGAGATCGAGGCGATCTGCGCCAAGCACGCACCGGGCCGCAAGGTGGTTGCACTGGCCGGCGCCGACTTCTATGCACGGGTCAAGTCGGCGCATGCCATTGTCGCGACAAGCGAGCCCAGGCTTTACGCCAACATCATCATCCGCAAGGGCGTGATCTATCCGCCGGAGACCAAGACGCCATGATCCTTTGCTGCGGCGAAGCCCTGATCGACATGCTGCCGCGCATCACGACGCAGGGCGAGCCGGCCTTTGCCCCCTATGTCGGCGGCGCGGTGTTCAACACGGCGATCGCGCTTGGCCGATTGGGCGCACCGGCCGGCTTCTTTTCGGGCCTGTCGTCGGATCTTTTCGGCGGCCAGTTCAGGGATGCGCTGGGCGCGAGCAAGGTCAGTTCCACCTATGCGCACACCTCGCCCAGGCCGACCACGCTCGCTTTCGTGCGGCTCACCAATGGCCAGGCGACCTACACGTTCTACGACGAGAACACCGCGGGGCGCATGCTGACGATCGACGACCTGCCGTCGCTCGGCAACGAGATCGAGGCCATGCTGTTCGGCGCCATCAGCCTGATCTCGGAGCCCGCCGGCGGCGCCTATGAAGAGTTCATGCGGCGCGAGCATGCAAGCCGCGTCATGATGCTCGACCCCAACATCAGGCCGAACTTCATCCCGGACAAGGCCAAGCACCTCAGGCGCATCCGCGAGATGATGGCGATGGCCGACATCGTGAAACTGTCGGACGAAGACCTCCAATGGTTCGGCGAAGCCGGCTCGCACGAGGATGTCATCCGCAACTGGCTCGACCGCGGACCCAAGCTGATCGTCGTGACCCATGGCAGCGAAGGTGCCGTCGGTTACACCAAAGACCACACCGTCACCGTGATGCCGGAAAAGGTCGAGGTGGTCGACACGGTCGGCGCGGGCGATACGTTCAACGCCGGCATCCTTGCCTCGCTGCATGAACAGGGCCTGCTGACGAAGGCGGCCATCGGCGGCCTTCCGCAAGACGCCATTCGCAAGGCATTGGCGCTTGGTGCCAAGGCAGCGGCAGTGACCGTGTCGCGCGCGGGCGCCAATCCGCCATGGCGGCATGAAATCGCCTGAGTAACGCTCAATTTAAGTTGAGCCAGCCGATCACTTTATGTTTCGCGGGGCCGCCCAGCGGGACTATAAGGGCGCAAACGCGCCCGACGAAGCCCGGATTTCCGGCATCTTGTGAAGATACGCCGGAAATCGGAGGTAACAGACTGCGACACCCAGGCAATTGGCAGCTGTGGCTGTCCGGCTTTCTCGGCAAGCGCAACTCTGGTACCAGCGGCCGTTGTTATTTGGCCAGACCGCCCGGTCAAAAATCGTTTTTGAGGCTGACATGCAGTTCATCGATCTTGGCGCACAGCGCGAACGCATCCGCGACCGGCTGAAGGCCGCGATCGACCATGTCGTCGAGGACGGCCGTTACATCCTGGGCCCGCAGGTCGCGGAGTTCGAGAAGAAGCTTGCTGCCTATATCGGCACCAAACATGTCGTGGCCTGCGCCAACGGCACCGATGCGCTGCTGCTGCCGCTGTTTGCCGCCGGGATCGGCCCGGGCGATGCCGTGTTCGTGCCGAGCTTCACTTTCGCCGCCACCGCCGAAGTGGTGGCACTGGCCAAGGCGGAACCTGTCTTCGTCGATGTCGATCCGGTGACCTACAACATCGACATCGCCAGCCTCGAGGCGGCCATCGCCATGATCAAGAAGGAAGGCCGGCTGAAGCCGAAGGCGATTATCCCGGTCGACCTGTTCGGCCTCGCCGCCGATTACGATGCGATCATGGCGATCGCCAACCGCGAAGGGCTGTTGGTGATCGAGGACGCCGCCCAGTCGATGGGTGGGTCGCTTGACGGCAAGATGTGCGGTGCGTTCGGCCATGTCGGCTCGACCAGCTTCTATCCCGCCAAGCCGCTTGGCTGCTATGGCGATGGCGGCGCGATGTTCACCAACGACGACGAGATGGCCGACAAGCTGCGTTCCTTTGCCTTCCACGGCAAGGGCGAGACGCAGTACGACAACATCCGCGTCGGCATCAATTCGCGGCTCGACACGCTGCAGGCGGCGATCCTCATCGAAAAGCTCGCCATTCTCGAAGACGAGATGGTGGCGCGCCAGGTGGTGGCAAACCGCTATGCCGAAGGGCTGGGCGACATGGTCACCGCAGCCCGCAACCTCGATGGCAGCCGTTCGGCCTGGGCGCAGTACGCCATCGAGACGCCCAAGCGCGACGGCCTGAAGGCGCATCTGAGCGAAAAGGGCATTCCGTCCGTCATCTACTACGTCAAGCCGCTGCATGCGCAGGTCGCCTATAGCGACTACCCACGTACGCCGACCGGTCTTGCCGTCTCGGAGGAGCTGCCGAAGCGCATCCTGTGCCTGCCGATGCACCCCTATCTCAGCGAAGCCGACCAGGACCTGATCATCGAGACGATCCGCAACTATATCGGCTCGAACTCGGCGCAGGCCGCAGCCGAGTAGTAGGCAGCGACTCTCAGGCGGGGCTCGCCCCTGCCCTGCCGCTGGCGATGAAATGCGGATTGGCGAAATCCTCGTCGTCGGCCTGGTCGCGTTTGCCGTAAGCCAAGGGCTTGCCGTCCAGCGTGCGTGTCGTACCGCCAGCCGCGCGCAGCACCGCGTCGCCCGCCGCGGTGTCCCATTCCATGGTGCGTCCAAAGCGCGGATAGACATCCGCCTCGGCGCTGGCAAGAAGGCAGAATTTCAAGGACGACCCAACGGAAACGATCTCGGCGGCGCCGAGGTCGCGAATATAGGCTTCGGTTTCCGGCGTGTTGTGGGAGCGGCTGGCAACCACGGCCAGCGGTGACGCGGCCGCCCTCACCGAAATCGGCCGGCGGCCGATGATCTGATAGTCGTCATCGATTTCCAGGGCTTCCGCGCTGCCCGGCCGTCCCGAAAAGAAGCGGCCGGTGCAAGGCGCGAAGACGACGCCGACTTCCGGCACGCCATGGCGGACAAGCGCGATGTTGACGGTGAAGTCGGTGCGGCGATTGACGAATTCCTTGGTGCCGTCGAGCGGGTCAATAAGGAAAAAGGCCTCGCCGAGATCGGTCGGCATGATTCCAGCCGCCGCTTCCTCTTCGGCCACGCAGGGAATGTCGGGAAATGCCGCGCGCAGGCCGGAGAGGATGATCTTCTCGCTCTCGCGGTCCGCCTCAGTCACCGGCGAGGCGTCCGATTTCCGGTCGACGGCGCAGCCGGCGTGGAAGACGCGCATCACCTCACGTCCAGCCGCCAGGGCCAGCCGCTCGAAGATGTCGAGCATCGACCTATCGTCAGATACCGCCGCCACTTTCATATTGGTCTTCGGCAATGTCGCGCTCATTCAGCCAATGTTCCAGGGCATCTACCATCTCTTCCGCCGATTTGCCGAGCGTCTTCAGATGGATCTCCGGGTTTTCCGGTGCTTCGTAAGGTGAATCCACGCCGGTGAAATTCTTGATCTCGCCATTCAGCGCGCGCGCATAAAGCCCCTTCGGATCACGCCTGGCGCATTCCTCGAAGGGCGTGTCGACAAACACCTCGATGAACTCGCCATCGGCCATCAATTCGCGCGCCACGCGCCGTTCGGCGCTGAACGGCGAAATGAACGAGACAATGACGATCAACCCGGCATCGGCCATCAGCTTGGCCACTTCAGCGACCCGGCGGATGTTCTCGACGCGGTCGGCATCGGTGAAGCCGAGATCGCGGTTGAGACCGTGACGGACATTGTCGCCGTCCAGAATATAGGTGTGCCGGCCGGTGGCGAACAGCTTCTTCTCGAACAGGTTGGCGATGGTCGACTTGCCGGAGCCGGAAAGCCCGGTGAACCAGAACACGGCAGGGCGCTGGTTCTTCATGTCGGCGCGCACGCGCTTGCCGACATCGAGCGATTGCCAGTGGATGTTCTCGGCACGACGCAGCGAGTGCACGATCATGCCCGCGCCGACGGTGGCGTTCGAGATGCGGTCGATCAGGATGAAGGCGCCTGTGGTCCGGTTCTCGGCGAAGGGATCGAAGGCGATCGGCGCCCGTGTCGAGATGTTGCAGATGCCGACTTCGTTCATTTCAAGCGACTTGGCCGCCTCATGGGCGAAGTCGTTGACGTTGATGCGGTATTTCAGGTCGGTGACGGTGGCGCTGGTCTGGTCGGTTTCGGTGCGCAGGATGTAGGAGCGGCCCGGCAGCAGCGCATGCTCATCAAACCAGACGATGTTGGCTGCGAACTGATCGGCGACCTGCGGCCTGGCGGCCGGCGAAACCAGCATATTGCCTCTGGAGACCTCCACCTCGTCGTCGAGAACAAGCGTGATGGCCTGGCCGGCCACCGCCTGTTTGAGATCGCCGCCATGAGCGACAATGCGTTTGACATGCGAGGACTTGCCGGATTTGGCGACGACGACCTCGTCGCCTTGTACGATGGCGCCGGACGCGATCGTGCCGGCAAAGCCGCGGAAATCGAGATTTGGGCGATTGACGTACTGCACCGGAAAACGGAACGGCTGCTCGGCGGCAGCCTCTTCGACCGAAACGCTCTCGAGGTGCTCGATCAGCGTCGGGCCGGAATACCACTGCATGTTGTCGGAGCGGCCGCTGACATTGTCGCCGTAGCGGGCCGACATCGGGATCGGCACGATGGTCTGGAAGCCGAGATCGCGCGAGAATTGGCCGTAGTCTTTGACGATCCGGTCGAAGACCGCCTGGTCGAAATCGACGAGATCGATCTTGTTGACGGCCAGCACGATGTGGCGGATGCCGAGCAGCGAGGCGATGATCGAATGACGCCTCGTCTGGCGCAGCACCCCTTGCCTCGCATCGATCAGCACGATCGCCAGATCGGCGGTCGAGGCGCCTGTCGCCATGTTGCGCGTGTATTGTTCATGGCCGGGCGTGTCGGCGACGATGAACTTGCGCTTCGGCGTGGCGAAGAAGCGGTAGGCGACATCGATGGTGATGCCTTGCTCGCGCTCGGCCTCGAGACCATCGACCAGCAGCGCGAAATCGATGTCATCGCCGGTGGTGCCGTGCTTGCGCGAATCGCGTTCGAGCGCGGCAAGCTGATCCTCGAAAATCTGCTTGGTGTCGGACAAAAGGCGGCCGATCAGCGTCGACTTGCCGTCGTCGACCGAACCGCAGGTCAGGAAGCGCAGCAGCGACTTCTTTTCCTGCGCGGCCAGGTAGTCGCGGATGCTGTCGGTGGGGGCGAGGCTTTTTGCCATGATGTGACGCATGGTCAGAAATACCCCTCGCGCTTCTTCTTTTCCATCGAGCCGGCTTCGTCACGGTCGATCAGGCGGCCCTGCCGCTCGGATGTGCGCGCGGTCAGCATCTCGCCGACGATGGCTTCGAGCGTGTCGGCATCGGATTCGATGGCGCCGGTGAGCGGATAGCAGCCCAAAGTGCGGAACCGCACCAGGCGGTTCTCCACTGTCTCGCCGGGGCGCAGTTTCATGCGGTCGTCGTCCTTGAGGATCAGCATCCCGTCACGCTCCACCACCGGCCGTTCCTTGGCGAAATAGAGCGGCACGATCGGAATGTTCTCCTGCAGGATGTACTGCCAGATATCGAGCTCGGTCCAGTTCGACAGCGGGAAAACGCGGATCGATTCACCCGATGCGATGCGGGTGTTGAAGATCTTCCACATTTCGGGACGCTGGTTCTTCGGATCCCAGACATGTTGGGCATTGCGGAACGAGAATATGCGCTCCTTGGCGCGCGACTTCTCCTCGTCGCGGCGGGCGCCGCCAAAGGCGGCATCGAAACCGTATTTGTCGAGCGCCTGGCGCAGCGCCACCGTCTTCATCACGTGGGTGTGGGTGTTCGAGCCGTGGTCGAACGGATTGATGTTGTCGCGCACACCGTCTTCATTAACATGCACCAAAAGGTCGAAGCCGTGTTTTTGCGCCATCTGATCGCGGAAAGCGATCATCTCGCGGAACTTCCAGGGGGGGGTGGGAGAAGGGGGAGGGAGCAGGGGGGGGGGGAGTGTTGGTGATGGGGGGGGGAGGTCGTGTCGACATGAAGAAACGGGAAAGGCGGCTTGGCGGGATAGAACGCCTTCATTGCCAGATGCATCAGCACGGATGAATCCTTGCCGACCGAATAGAGCATGACCGGCTTGGCAAAGGCGGCCGCAACCTCTCGGAAAATGTGGATGGACTCGGCTTCAAGCCGCTGCAGATGCGTAAGCGCTGTTATCATAGACTGTGAGCGTTCTCTCGTGCCTTGCGACAGAAGTCCTTGCGTCAAATCATCGAGCTTTTGTGCCCGGTTCAAGCGTCGCTTCTGGACAAAGTGTTTCGTGCGGGCGTTCTAGCAGATCGGCGCACGGCAAAACAATGCAAGACGAGCCCGGCAGCAGTCAGTTCGGGAATGATTTTTCCATGCTTTCGCCAAAACCCGGAAATTTCTGTTCGCAATGCCTGCAGCCGGGAAAAGGCCGGGAAAAAATTGCTCGGCAGACCATGACGACAGACGCTGCTTGAGCCCATTCCCAATCGTCGGGCACCGGCCGCCGATTTTAGGTGACGACAAGCTCCACCGCACTATCGAAAAGACAGCCCAGCCGCTATACAACCTCCGGAAGCGGGCAAGATGCGTCATCAGGCATGGGCAAATTTCAACGCGAGCACATTCGGTTCCGCCGAACAGGATGTGCCGCATAGAGCTACTCGAGAATAGCGGGCCCGAAAACTTGACCGGTCTTTCGTCTGCAAGACAGCAACTCACGCCTTCGCGGATCAATATCTACTTCTCCATTCTTTGCTTCTTTTTTCCACCGGTTTTGGGATCGGTGGTCAGCTTCGTGTTCAATGGCGGCGCTCTGTGGTCCGTCCTGTTGCTCGCTCTCAGGAAAAGGCGCTTCAATATCGACCCGGCGATGATGGCGATGACGATCGCGATCTATGCCTATTGCGCGGCCAATCTGGTGGCGTCCATCGTCAACCACGCGATCGCCAGGGATGCATTGCACCTGATCCCGCTTGTCACCTTCCTGTTTTTCCCCATCTCCTATTCGACCTGGAGCATTACGCAGAAGACAACGCTTGTCCGTATCATCGTGCTGAGCAGCATGGCGGCCTGTTTTGTCGCGCTGCTTCTGGCGGTCTTCCAACAACATTGGCTTGGTATCCGCGCCGAGGGTGGGGCCGGGAATGCAATTGTGTTCGCGGAGGTCCTCTGCCTTGCCGTGGTGGTCTGCGTGGCAGGCGCTCTGTCGGATACAGAGAGACACAGGATCGCCCTCATTTGTGCGGCACTTGGCGGGACGATCGCCATCATCTACTCCGGCACCCGAATTGTCTGGCTGGCACTGCTGATTGCCGGTATCGCCGTTCTGCTGATCAACCAGCATAGGCTCAAGGGAAGGAACGCCATTCGCCTGCTGGTGCTGTTGCTGGCGGCCGGCGCCGTGATCGCTGCTGTCGGCTTCCAGACCATATCCGGGCGTGTCGACTTTCTGCGTTCCGACTTGGACGCGCTCGCCCTCAAGGGTGACCACACGACGGCTATAGGATTGCGATTGGCCGTGTGGGACATTGGTCTGAAAGCGTTTCGTGAGATGCCGCTGTTCGGACATGGAGTAGGTGCCACCCAGGCCTTGATAAAACAGGGCTTCCACGATCAGTTCGGGATGGATGCAGGCTTCAATCATTTCCACAACGGCTTCCTGACAGCCCTGGTGCAGGCAGGACTTCTGGGCGCCTTGACGCTGGCGGCGATCTTCGTCGTTGCCGCCAGGAATGCAGCCGTGGTTTTGCGAAATAGCACCGACCCGATCGAGCGTTTTGGCGCTACGATGATCGTCATCGTGGTGATCACCTATCTCACGTCCGGGATGACAGGCATCCTGATTGGCCACGACATTCTGGACTCGGTGCTGATGGTCTTCCTGGTGTCGGGAACGTATCTCGCCTCGGGCCGTCAGGCTCCGTTGCCGCAAGACCAGGCGTTTCCGCCCGAGACGGAAGAGCGCGTGCTTCCGCCGGTGACGGAAGACGCCCTTCTTCCAGGGATGGAACATCGGGCGCTTCGCTTCACTCAATAGCCGTTCGGGGCAAGACCAATGAAAGTCCTGGTCACAGGCGCGACAGGCTTCATCGGTCGTCAGGTGGTGCATCGGCTTCGCGAGGCGGGCACCGAGCTCCGCCTCGCGTCCCGCTACCCGGAGAGGCTTGGTCCGGGACATGATGCCATGCAGATGCCCGATGTCGATGCGCCGGCGGCTGCCTTCCTGGCGCTTGCCAGGGGGGTTACCGATGTCGTTCATTGCGCGGGTCTGAACAATGATGAGGGCAACGCCACCGAAACCGATTTTCGGGCGGCCAATGCGGAATTGAGCGCAAGGCTGGCGCAGGCTGTGGCCGAACAGGCAAGTGGACGGTTCATCCTGCTCTCCTCGATCCGGGCCGTGATCGGCGCGCGCGTCAGCGCAACGATCGACGAGGACACGATTCCCCATCCGCAATGCGCCTATGGGCGCTCGAAGCGCGAAGCAGAGATCGGGGTGCTGGACGCCTATGCGTCGTATGGCCGTTCCGACGCCACCGTATTGCGACTGCCCCCAGTCTACGGGGCCGGCATGAAAGGAAACTTGGCGGCGCTGATGCGCCTGGCCGATACGGGCCTGCCGCTGCCGAGAGGTGCCCTGACGGGAACCCGCTCGCTGCTGTCATCGCAATCGACGGCAGGCGCGGTATGGCATCTTCTCAGCCTTTCGGGGCGGCTGCGATCGATCTATGTCGCCAGCGATGTGCCGCCGGTTTCGATCGCCGACATTGTCGGCGCCTTTCGCGACGGTTTCGGACGGCCGAGGCGCCTTGTGGCCATGCACGCCAAGCCGTTGCGTGCAGCCGCGATCCTCTTGGGCAAGCGGGCGTCCTGGGACAGCCTGACCGCGACACAGATATGCGACCCTTCCCTGCTCGTATCCGAAGGCTGGCTGCCGGAAACCGGGACGCTGGAGCGGCTGGCCGAAATAGCGCGGCTCGGAGACGCTCAATCGCCCCCGTGGCGATAGAGCGTTCCAAATAGGATGCGAAGGTCGAGCGAGAACGACACCGTCCTGAGATAGGCGGCATCCGTTTCGGCCAGAAGCTGCGGGTTGGACATGTCGATGCCCCTGATCTGGGCCATGCCGGTAATGCCCGGTCGTGCCGCCAAAACCCCCAGCTGCCGGCGGCGCTCGATCAGTTCCGTCTGTGTCGGCAGGCAAGGGCGCGGCCCGACCAGGCTCATCTCGCCCCGAAGAACATTCCAGAATTGCGGCAGCTCATCGAGCTTGAACTTCCGCAAGGTCCTTCCGACCGCGGTCACGGCATTTGCTGGCGCCTCGTGCGAGGGCAAGGACGGCGTTCCCTGATACATCGTCCGCAATTTGTGGCAGCGAAACAACACACCATCGCGGCCGACCCGCGTCTGTGAAAAAATCACCGGACCGGGCGACGATGCCCGCACCGCAAGCATGCAGAGCAATAGAACAGGGGATGTCACCAACAACAGCAAGACTGCCGCGACGAGATCGAAGGCGCGCTTCAGTCCCTTCACGGCCATCCCCTGATCACTAGAGCCATTTTAGGAAGAGTGTGAAACGGTTTCCCCAGCAAAAGCCAGAAGCGCTTTCCCGGCGGAAATTGCTCCGACACCGCCGGCCGCGGAATCGATATCCAGGCAAAATCCCGCCATTCAACCGTCAGCTGCAACGTATCTAACCTGCTTGCCCGACCGTTCTCGGACCAGTTTCCTGCCGCGTGTCGGGCGCTGGCGTCTCCGGCAGATGGAGTTGCGCCAACACGGCAAGGGCGGAAGCCTTGTCCTGGCTCTTCATTGCCGCCTGCAACGCGGCCAGCGAGGCCTGAACCCTAGGCCACGCCACCACATCGGTCCTGAGACCGAAGATCTTGGCGATGTCGAGCGTGATGATCTCTTCATTGGCGCCCTGGAGCGTCTCATGCAGCTTCTCGCCGGGTCTGATACCGGTGAAGCGGATCGGGATATCCGCATAGGGCGTCTTGCCGGCCATGCGGATCATGGTTTCCGCGACTTCGAGAATCGGCACGGGTTTGCCCATGTCCAGCATATAGATGGCATAGTCGTCCTTGCCGTTACGCGACTGGGCGTCGGCGGCCGCCATGATGACGAGGTCGACGGCTTCCGCCACCGTCATGAAATAACGGGTCATGCGTCGATCGGTAATCGTGACCGGGCCGCCGGCTTCGATCTGTGCCTGGAAGATGGTCGCCACCGAACCATTGGAGCCAAACACGTTGCCGAACCGCACGGCTATGAATTTGGTTCCGGAACGGCGCCCGTCCGGCGCGATTGCGTGGCTTTCGTGCAAGGAACTGACGAGTTGCTCGGCGGCTCTCTTTGTGATGCCAAGCACCGAGGTCGGATCCACGGCCTTGTCGCTCGATATGAGCAGGAACTGCGGAACACCGCATTTGGCGGCAACCTCAGCGCAGACAAGCGTACCGAAAACATTGGTCTGGATAGCTGATTCCCAGTTCTCCTCGAGCAGCGGAACGTGCTTCAGAGCCGCGGCATGAAAGATGATGTCCGGTTTGAATTCCGTGACGACACGCGTCATCTGACGCCGGTCCGCGACATCGACAATGCGCACCTTCAGGCGATCATGGTCCTTTTCGTCGACATACTGGCTCAACTGGAAGATGCCGAACTCGGAATTGTCGGCGACCAGCACCGCCCCTGCTCCCAGCTCCAGCGACCGCTTGACCAGCGTGCGGCCGATAGATCCGGCGCCTCCCGTCACCAGGACGCGCTTGCCGTCGACGAAGGCACCAATACGCGCGATATCGGACGGCACGGTCGGGCGGCGCAGGATCGTTTCCATCTCGACTTCGTCGAGAACGATCTTTCCCTCCTGCCCAAGCTGCGAAAGGCTCGAGAACTGCAAGACGGTTATGCCGCCATGCCGGGCGACACGCACAAGCTCGGAATATTCCTCGATCTCATGCTCGACACCGCTGCCGAAAATAAGCAGGTCGATGCTCCTGGTGCCGGCGGCGTAGTCCTCCAGGACATCGATCAGGCGTGGCCGGGACGCCACCACGGGAACACCTTGAATCCGTGTACCCAACGGTGCGCCACGCTCGGTCGCCATGATGCCGGCAATGGAATAATCGGTCGGCTCTGCCGTGCGCGTGAAGCGAATGATCAGGTCGGCCTCACCAAGCCGACCGACGAACAGCGCCCGCCTGGCCTGCACTTTGTCGACCCTGTGGGTAAGGATGCCCCAACTCGCGCCGTCGCGAAGAAATCGGTAGAACAGCCGCGGCGCCGATATGATGGTAAAGGAAACGAGGAAAAAGACGATGAATTGGCGTTCGTTGAGGCCAGCCACGGGCTGGATGAAACGAAACATCAACGAAAGAGCATAGAGCACGACCGTCAGAATCGCACAGCTCTTCAGAATGTTGAAAAAGTCCGGAGTCGAGGCAAAGCGCCAGATCGTGGTGTAGAGACCACAATATCTGAACAGCAGGTGACTGATGAGAACGATCCCGAGCCAGGTGACCAGGCCTTGGTAGGAGAATGCATCGAACGAAAGGTCTGACCGGGAGAGGACGAGACTAAGCGCCACCGCAACCAGGACCATGAGCAGGTCCTGGACCATGATGATGACGCGCCGTATCTTCGGTCGAAATCCGAACACGGCTTCTGCATAGGAAGTCATTGGCGAGTATTGAACTCCAGGCGTGAGAACTTCAACACTAATGCGGCGTCAGATCGAATACCATCCGTCACCGGCCACCTGTTCTCAGCGTCAAATCCTCGGCCCCCGCCGTCGCTACCGCATAGCGTGGACGTGAGGTCATCGCCAGAGATTTCTTCACAGACGGTTCGATCGGGATCAAGTGTCGACCAGGATATCGCGCAACCGGCGGGGAGGTTTAAGGTTCACGCTGTTGCCAGGAGCAGGTCAGGCGATGCGATTGGCTGCCGTCTGACGCACTTTCTACAGCGCTGCCGTTGCCCGTTCGTTCATCGCGACGCACTATTTTTCAAGCTCTCGAGGAAACCTCGGGTGGGCGGCAAAGCGCTTTTCGGTTAACAGGGGAACCTACCTCAATATGACAACCTTCCCTCTCATCAGCCAAAGCGAAGTGATGAAATTTGGATCGAGTGGCCTCAGAGGCCTGGCTTCGGAACTGGTCGGGAACCCAAGTGGGCTTTATACTGAGGCTTTCGCCTGGCGCCTGGCTGCCGGCGGGATTCAGCCAAATGCCATGGTGCTGGTGGGCCGTGACTTACGCGACAGCAGCCCCACCATTGCCGCCAACTGCATGGCGGCCCTGGCGGCAAGCGGGCTTCAACCGATCGATTGCGGCGCTATTCCAACACCGGCTTTGGCGCTGTACGGCCAGCAGCATGGCGCAGCGGCACTTATGGTGACGGGTTCGCATATTCCCGCTGACCGCAACGGTATCAAATTTTACGGCCCGCACGGCGAGATCAGCAAGGCCGATGAAGCCGCCATGGCACAATACGCCGCCGGAAGATCGGGAGCCTATCGCCCTCCGCCTCCGCCAGGAACGGCCTTGCCGACACGCCATGATCAGGCGATCGCCGCCTATCGCGCGCGCGCCGAGATCATATTGGAGCCCAGCTCCCTTTCCGGCATGAGGGTCGGCGTTTATCAGCACAGCTCGGTGGCGGCGGATCTGCTGGTCGAGATTCTCCAATCCCTTGGCGCTCATGTGACGCCTGTCGGGAAATCCGGGACCTTCGTGCCCGTTGACACCGAAGCCGTCAGCCCGACCACACTTGCCAAATTCAAGCGTTGGGCTGGGGAATTCGACCTCGATGCCATCGTGTCGACAGATGCCGATGCCGATCGTCCGCTTATCGCCGACGAAAATGGCGATCTCTTTCGCGGCGACCTGATCGGCCTCGCCACGGCCTTGTTCTTGCGGGCAGACGTCGTCGTAACGCCGGTGACCTCCAATTCGGGCATTTCGAAAGCTTTCGGTTTCGAGGTCGTGAGAACGAAGGTCGGATCTCCCTTTGTTATCGAAGGGATGGAAGCATCATACCATGCCGGTCGCATCGTCGTCGGCTTCGAGGCCAATGGCGGCGTTCTCCTGGGATCGGATTGTTCCCTGCGCGGAAAGACACTGACGGCATTACCGACACGGGATTCCCTACTCCCGATCCTCGCCGTCCTGGGTCTGGTTGCATCGACAGGAAAAACGCTGTCGCAGCTGCGCGAGGTTTGGAAGCTTCCGGTTTGCGCAAGCGAGCGACTTGAAAACTTCCCGGTGGAAAGCTCGCACAGCTTGATGCGCCGCCTTGCGGATCGGGATGCATTGCAGCAATTCCTGGCGCCTTTCGGGACCGTTGCCGAAGTCGACGAGACCGACGGCTTAAGGATGCGAATGCAGACTGGTGAGATCATCCATTTGCGGCCCTCCGGCAACGCACCAGAACTTCGCTGCTATTCGGAGGCTGCAAACCCGGACAGAGCGGCGGCGATCGTGGCATTGACGCTTGAGAGGGCGCGGGCGATCACGTCCACGGATTAAACCGCGGGCGTCTCATGAAGATGGTTCTCGCACTGGCGCAAGCCCCTTCCGACGGCGGTCACTGCATTCGCTGGCCTCATGCGAGAACAGCTCGGCGTTCCTCGACGTATCGCCCTCAACTTGTAACAGCGAAGAAACGCTCGGGCCAATAGAGCACGAGGTCACCGCTCGACCACGCGCCTTGAAGCGATCCGATTTCAGATGCGACCCAGGACGAATGCGAGATAAAGCCCTAGGGTCCCGGCAAGAGTCTGCCGGTAGACACCGCTTGCGGGCAGAGTGCGCAAACGCTGGAAAAGACTGCCCTTCCGACCGCTTGCGAACAGGTCGAGGCACGCCGCGGCATCCGGCGTAAGGAGGTCGCGATTGACCGCCAGACCGGCAAGGTTGAGATCGGTCCAGTCGGCAAACTCGCCCTTGAACAGGCGCCCAAGCCGCGAGACCCTTGCCCGCCACGACACGTTGGCGCCGACAAGGTTCGCCGCGTGCTGCCGGTAGTGCACCAGGGGCCGCGGGTCGTAGTGGACAACGCCGCCGGCACCGCTGACAACCAGATAGGCCCACCAGTCGTGGCTGACGAAGCCCGTGCGTGCCGAAGCCCTTGCCAACAGATCGCGTGCCGTGCGGTTGAGCAGGATGGTGTTGCCGCCGGCGATGCTTTGCACGAGCGCGTTGCGGAACGATGGCGGCCGCCGAAACAATGGCGACTGGCCGACAAGGCTTCCCGTTTCGGTCATGGTCGCGGTTCGCGAGCAGAACATCAACGGCATTTCCGCGCCGAACGCCTGCATCCATTGGATGGCACTTTCCAGCCTGTCCGGCTCCCAGACATCGTCCTGATCGCTGAAGGCATAGAAGTCGGCATCGATACGCCGGTCGAGTATCATCGAGCGGAAATTGGCGGCGAACCCTCGGTGCGGCCCCTCCACCAACGTCACTCGACCCTTTGTCCAGCGGGACTTCCAGGCTTCGATGATGGGAACCGTGCCGTCGACGGAGCCATCGTCGGAGATCCAGAGGTCGATGAGCGGATGCGACTGTGCGAGCAGGGATTGCAACTGCTCATCAATGAACGCCGCGCCGTCTTTCGTGCCCATCAGCACCGCTATGCGCAGATCTGCCCTATCCACGAATGTCGAACACCTTACTTGAGTTCTTCATGAAGGCGAGGTGCATCCGTGGCCGAAGTCCGAATACAGATTCCAGCTTCATCGGATGGCACCAGGCTCCAGGCTCGTGGACGTGAACACCAGCAAAGTGCGAACACGAAAATCGCTCATGGCCGTTCAGTTTTCTCAAAGCGCGATTTCCGGCCCGTCGCTTTGTATCGCATACTGTGGGCTGGAAGTCATAGCCAGAGGTTTTTTCGGCAAGAGCGGACGGTCAATGGACAAGCGTGGTGCATCATTCTTGGGTGATTGCCGCGAGCCTGATATTAGTCTCAGCTAACAAAGAAACCGCACGGTATCAGCACGTGCCCAGTTTTGCCGCAGTTGACTCTGCTCTTGACCTCGTTACGACGCAATGCGTTGCCATATGCCCGTCGAAATGGCTATTAGAGATGGGTGTGGTGGTTCGCGATGGCCAGCGAAGGACAATGCGCCAGAACAACGGATTGCGATATTCCCAGCTATGATTGCGGCACTAAACGGCGCTTTTGACGACATCTCAAAAGCCATGAGATTACACCGAGTCTGGATCGCGCTTGCCCATGAGGACATCGGCGACCAGCACAGACGCACGACGCTCGGCCCGCTTTGGATGCTGGTCAACTATTTCGCTTTCGTCGGCACATTTGCCTTTGTTTTCGTGACCAAGGACGCAAGCAACCCAAGCTATATAGCCTATGTGGCCATCGGCATGCTGGTGTGGTTCTATCTTACCGAGACCATCACCATGAGCGTGTCTCTCTTCCAACGCGAAGCGAGCTTCATTCAGGGCACGACGCTGCCGTTGTTCGTGTATGTGATGCGCTTGACGATGCAATGCATTATTCGAGCTGGTTATTCGCTGGCGGGTTGCGTTCTCATTCTGCTTTTGAGCGGTTACGGAATCAACACAAACTGGCTGCTGTCCTTGGTGGGATTGTTGCTCCTCATCCTGGCAACCCCTGCATTTGTGGTGGTTTTTGCGTTCCTGGGCGCATTCTTTCCCGATAGCGAATTCATCGTTGGCAACCTGATGCGGGTGGGCATGTTCTTCACGCCTGTCTTCTGGGTCTATAGTGGGCAAGAGGGCGTTCAAGAATATGCCTATCACTGGAACCCGTTCACCTATTTCCTGGAGGGCGTGCGCGAGCCGATCACGGCGGGCATATTTCCGGGGCATTCCTTGGCGGTGACAGGTTATTTCTGCCTCGGCCTCTGGGCTATTGCGCTGCTGCTGCTGGGCCTTTATCGCAAGCGCATCGTTTTCCTGATCTGAGTTCCATGACCTCCATCACACTGAACAATGTCAGCCTCGTCTATCGACTGTTTGAAAAGTTGACGCTTTCGGCGCCCGGCCGGCGTCGGAGCGCTCTCGGCGGCAATATAGCCAAGTCGGGCACCAAACAGGTCGTGCAGGCGCTCGACGGTGTCAGCTTCGAGCTCAAGGCGGGCGACCGGTTAGGGCTTGTCGGCCCGAATGGCGCCGGCAAGACCACCCTGCTCAAGGTTCTATACGGAATCTACCAGCCATCGGGTGGTACGATATCGATCACCGGCAAGGTCGATGCCCTGTTCAACATCCACATAGGGTTTCGTCCCGAGGCCACCGGGCGCAGAAACATCGTGCTGAGAGGGTTGATCAGTGGTTGGACGGCGGCCGAGATCGAAGAGAAAATGGAAGAAATAATCGATTTCAGCGAACTGGGCGACTTCATCGACCTGCCGTTCAAGGCGTACAGCCAAGGCATGGCGGCACGTTTGGCGTTTGCAGCAGCGACCACTCTCGAGCCTGAAATCCTGCTGATGGATGAATGGATTGGCGCCGGTGACGCGTCGTTCCAGGAAAAAGCCAAGCGACGCATGGACGAACTGGCGGAAAAGGCCGGCATCATCGTGTTGGCAAGCCACGACGATGCGCTCATCCGGCGGGTCTGCACGAAGAAACTCACACTTCGGGCTGGCCGGGTGGAGTCGCTGGCTTAAGGCGTCTCGCGATATTCGATATCGAGGTCGAGCGAGGGCACGATAGTCGTAGCATCCTCCTTTTCCGCAGGCCTTCAACGGTCCAAAACCACTGGCGAAGTCACGGCCGAACAACAGAGATCGGGTGCACCCTGTCAGCCCCGCATGCGATCTTCATAGAATTGACGCTTTGATAGAGCCTGGTCTAAGCGTACTGAACGTTGACCAACCGGACCGAAAAGCACCTTCAATGTGATAACCCCAACAGCCGGATTGCCACAGGGACCGAGGCGTCAAGCCATCTTAATCCTGGGAATGCACAGGAGCGGAACCTCGGCGCTTGGGGGTGTAATCAATGCACTGGGAGCAGCCGGCCCGAAGACCCCGCTGCCGTCGCACGCGGCCAATCCGCGCGGATTCTTCGAGAGCGCGCCCCTTGCCCTTGCCCACGACGCACTGCTCGCATTAGCAGGCTCGTCCTGGCTTGACTGGCGTCAACTCGATCAGCAAAGGATGAACTCAAAGGCAACAGAGCCGTGTCGTCAGAAAATAAAACAGCTGCTCATCGACGAGTTCGGTGACGAACCATTGATCGTAATCAAAGACCCGCGGACATGCAGATTTGTTCCGTTCATGTCGTCGATCTTGGACGAAATGAATGTCAGCCCTGTCGCCCTTCTGCCGGTACGCAATCCTCTTGAGGTCGCATATTCGCTGCACCGGCGAGACAAAATCACACTGCCAGAGTCCCTTCTGTTGTGGCTCAGGCATGTGCTCGAAGCTGAATATCATTCACGACACATGCCGCGATATATTCTGTCATATGAAGGGTTCCTGGTCGACTGGCGAAAGCATATGGACCGCGCAGCTGAAAAAACAGGTGTCGTCTGGCCTGCTCAGCCCGACCAGTCGGACGTCAAGATCGAGCAGTTTCTGACGACAGACCTTTATCATGAAAGGTCCACGCTCGAAGATGTGCATAATCATCCGGATGTTACGTCGCTGGTCCGCGAGACCTATCAAATTCTGTCCACAATCGCCGCCGGGGATGAAGACAATGGCTTGCTTGCTCAGCTGGATATTATGCGGACGAGATTCGACGAAGCCTGCGAAACATTTTCGGTAGCCATGGCGACGGAGGAATTGGCGGTTGCGCAATTGCGTGGTGAACTCAGCGCGCGCAGCACCGAGACAGAGCAGGTCCGTCAAGAGAATTCGAGGCTTGCGAGCTTTCTGGAACAGCAATCCGTTGAAATCCGCGGCTTGGCGGACGAACGTGATGCCCTCGTCGGAACTCGCGACACTCTGATCGCTGAACGGGATGCCCTCGTAAACGCCCAAGCCAGCTTAATCGCTGAACGGGATGCCCTCGTTAATGCCCAAGCTAGCTTAATCGCCGAACGCGATGCTCTCCTGCGGGACATAATCGGCATCGCCAATGAGCGCGACGCGATACTCACGTCGCGCAGTTGGCGGCTGACCGCACCTTTGCGACTGATACGTGGTCTGTTCGCCCGTGGCTGATGCGGGCGCGGACAGTAAACGCGCGAGGCACATGGAGCCCCTCACGCGCGACTTCGCCCACGTAAGAGAGCTCAGTTTGCTGTATCGCGATCTGGCTAATCCCCGAACGCGATTATCCTTCGTAGGCCGCGATAGAGTGGCCTGAGAATCCTGAACGCTAATGGCGATCTGGCTACAATCGATCTCTTGATCGAGAAGATGAGGCCACGAAAGGATCTTACCACTCCATAGTTTCCAAATTCCGCCGGAGCTCCGTTCTCGCATAGGGCTTGCAATTTAGCCTCCAGCATTACGTAGTTGTGAGCAGCATGCCCGGCAGTCATCACGTGCCGGAAGGTATAGCCGGCGTCGATTGCAACATAGGCTATGATCCGCTCTATGGCGTGGACCAAACTTCCATCCCGATAATCCATATTGGCAAAATCGTTCCAGCCCCACTTTTCTTCGAAAAGCTTCCTTAGAGCTGCAGGACGAAACCAGTACATCCCACCGTAAGGCGCGACAGGTGTACTATCATCCAGATGCACGATCAAACCCAACTGTCGGGCAAGCTTCGCTACGTTGGCTTTGTTGCCAGCCCATGAATTTCCAATGGTCGGATACCCAATATGAACCAACGGCGGCATGACGAGACCAAGCACTGGATTGTTGGCAAAGAGTTCAAGCAAATTCGAGACATATCCAGGCGTATGAAGAAGGTTTTCAAAAGTGTGGAGTTTAAACAACTCTCCCCTCGGGCCGTCTTGGGGAGATCGCTTGGAATGGATCCGGCAGATCAAGTCGTACCGATCCTCGAGTACATAGTCCCGGCAACCGACAAGAAGGGCGGAAGTGTCCCTGCCATCGTTCCGGACGACCAGGACGACCGCATTCCTGGCGTTCGTCGCCTTCGCGACTGCTTGCTGAATCAATGCCTGCTTGTTGGCATTGTCGGTCGTGACGATCAGATCGTAGCCTTTCGGCACGTTTTCGGCATAGCCGAGAACCTCATCGATCATGTCAACGTGATACACATGCGCAAGAACTGCTATCCGATAATCGTCCCAATTCCTTTGCGCGCCAATATGGATGTCCGGCAGGACAGAGAGCAACGCGGCATTGCCATTTAGCGTACGAGGCGAGCCCAAGCGGCCAACGCTTTTCCATATCAGCGACAAATCATAATCAGATTGGTTTTCTACGATCTCCAAGGCACGCGGCAGGTTGATGGCCGCGCGCTCGAGGGACAGCGTGTCGTGAAAAAAGAGGCGACGCTTCAGTATCGGGCTCCGGTCCTCCAGCGTTTTGTCCGGCTCCATGAAAACCGGGTATGGCGTCCTGTATCGTTCCGGATCGAGCAATACCGAACAGGTGTAGCCCAAAGCCTGAAAATGCGCTGTGAACACCGTCTCGTGCTTCGCAACTGACTCCATATAGGAGTTGATGGACACCATCCGGGTCCAATAGTCACGAAACGCCTTCGACTGATGCAAGGACCGCCGCACTGCGATGAAATGGGAATTGAGATGGAAGGGCAGTTCCGATTTTCTGACGTCGATCGGATTGGGCCTTATCGCCTTGTGGGCGGAGATTCCCCAAAAGTCACAGTGACGTTGGTCCATCTCCGAGAACATTTCGGAAAAGGGGAAGATCGGCCCGTAGAAAGTGTGGTTGAAAAACAATATCTCGTCGAAGTGTGAAAGCTCATCCCACCCGATATGTTCGAGGGCAGCCCGATAGGCCCAGACATCGAACCCCTTGTTTTCCCTGATTAGAAAGCTGTCGGTAGCGTCAGAAAGGCGAGATCGGGCCTCGTCGTCTACCGGACCGTTGCAAACGACCAGCAGTTTTTCAACAAAGGGCCTTATCGATGCAATCAGGTGAAAATAATACTCATCTATCTTGCCTTCTTGATCGTAATAAAATGCGATTGCCAGGCGCCTCATCGACCTAATCTCTCTCTGGTGCAGATGGCACTTAGAATTAGAACGCTCCGATATGGGATCGCCGGCGGCACCGAACCACATCCTGCCACGCAAACATCATCGAGAGGCGGTGTTTCCAGGTTGCGCCCTCGATGCCCGTGATAGCGTTGAAAAACAGGTATTCCAAGACCGCTGGTTGGAATGGCACCATCTGGCAGGACGTCGACCGCACCCATTAAACCATTCGGTGCCGCCAAAAAAGGCCGGCCACATGCGATCTTCTACACGACGCCGACATGCGGCTTGCCAAATGATGCCCGCCTTCCAGGAAAAAGCGCACAGCGTTTCGCCATGCCTGGAGTTTGATTTAGGGCTTGGCCACAGCTCGATAGATCGGTCTCAGTATTTTGAACAGGGTAGGCGCTCTGAACCACAGAGAGTTTTTAATGGCCAAATTGAGTTTACCCAGAGAGCGCTTCACTGACGTTACCGACGTCTGCGACGATGACGCAGCGGGCGGTAGATGGTTTGCCACGGGATAACCGGCTTTCTTCCACTCAGACAACAAATGGCACTGCCAAGGGAAGTCGCCTGACGGCATCAGGCTGGCAAGTTTTTGCAGCTTGAACTCCAGCATGGTGTAGTTGTGCGCCGCCTGATGCGCGCACATGATGTGCCGCGTGGTATATCCGGCATCCTGAGCCGCATAGGCGATCAGCCGCTCCAGCACATGAGCCAAGCCGCCGTCAACATCATTTGGCTCGGCATTAAAGTCTTCCCATTTCCACTTGTGTTCGAAGATCTTGCGCAGGGCGCGTGGCCGGAACCAGAACATGGTGCCATAGGCAGCCACCGGGGTGTCCTGATCGAACTTGACCTTGATATTCAAAAGCCGTGCGGTTTCCTCAACCTTTGGCTTGTTGAAGAACCATGCGTGCCCCATGGTCGGATAGGAAATATGAACGACAGGCGGAACGGCCAGTCCGACTGACGGATTGTCGTGAAACATGTCCAACACGTTGTGGACATAGCCACGCGTATTCAGCAAATTCTCAAGCATATGCCGCTTAAACAGGTTGCTTCTCGACGCCTGCACGTGAAGCGACTTTTTTGTATGCAGGCGGCAGACAAGATCATAGCCGTCATCGACAAGCAGATCGCGCAAGGAAATGAAAAGCGAGGACATGTCACGACCGCGATTTTTCTCGACGATGCGGACGATGACGTTCTTCACGCCAGGGCGTTTTGCCAGTGTGGCTTCAATCTCGGCCCTTTTTTCCGGCGTATCCGTGGTGGCAATGAAATCATAGGGCACCGGGATGTTGCCGGTCAGCGCCAGTATCTCTTCCAGCATATCGGTGTAGTAAATATGCGCGCAGACAGCGATCTTGCCGTAGTCGGAAGGAGCGTCGCCGTCTTTGGCTCGCTCATCGGGCAAAACGCTCATCAGTGCGGCATTGGTGTTTAGATTCCTCAATTCCGAAGTGCGCAGGACATTGCGCCAAATCAGATTGAGATCGTAGTCGGATGTCTCTTCAAGAACTCGCAAAGCGCGCGGCAAATCAATGCCTTGAGCATTCAAAAACGTCGGATCATGAAAAAACGGACGTCGCTTTAGCAAGGGAAAGCGATTGATGATCGTCTCATCAACGTTAATAAACGCCGGATATTGCGAACCATACTTATCCGGATCGACATACGCTTCCGCCGAGTAGCCAAGATCTGTAAAATGCTTGGTAAACTGCGACTCGTGAAGCATGATCGCATCGATGTAAGTTTTGATCGCCGGCAGATTTTCCCAATATGTTTTGAAGGCACGTGATTTCAGCATCTTCTCGCGCACAGCAATGAAGTTTGCTGTGAGGTGGCGGGGCAGATGGCCTGTTCCGGTAAACGGATTTGGCGTCACTTTCGAATGGGCAGCGCTGCCCCAGAAATCACAATTCCGGCGCTCCATTTCCGAAAACATCTCCGAAAACGGGAAAAGAGGCCCGTAGCAGGTGTCATTCAGCAGGATAAGTTCATCATACTCGGAAAGAGCGTCAAAGCCGACAGCGTCAATACCGGTCTTGTATCCCCATACATCAAATCCCACGTTCTCCCGGACCAGAAGCTGATCACAGCTGGCTTTGATTGCTATTTCCGAAAGCTTGGAAAGATTTCCATTGGATACGACAACAATCCTCTCGACAAACTCGCGCAGCTTTTCGAGGAGGAAGATGACATAGTCATCGGCAATTCCATGCTCGTTGTAGAGAGAAAATACGGCAATACGACGCACCTTGATGCTCCTGACTAGACCGTGAACCTGTCTGATGCCCGCCATCATCCGCCACTACGCCGAGAGTTCGGTTTCAAAACCGCCCTCGTGCCGCGATAGATCGGTCTTAGTGCTTTGAACAGGATAGGCGCCCTGAACCTCAAAGAGCTTTTGACGGCCAAATTGAGTTCAGCCAGAGAATGCTTCACCGACGTCGGCATTGGTGCCGCAGTGGCCGATACATGGCTTCCCAAGGGATAGCCGGCCTTCTTCCACTCGGACAACAGATGACTCTGCCAAGGGAAGTCGCCTGATGGCATGAAGCTGGCGAGCTTTTGCAGCTTGAACTCCAGCATGGTGTAGTTGTGCTCCGCCTGATGCGCGCACATAATGTGCTGCGTTGTATATCCAGCATCCTGAACCGCGTAGGCGATCAGCCGCTCCAGCGCATGGGCGAAGCCGCCGTCGACATGATCCGGCTCGGCATTGAACTCCTCCCATTTCCACCTGTGTTCGAACATTTTGCGCAAGGCGCGTGGCCGGAACCAGAACATGGTGCCATAGGCAGCCACCGGAGTGCTCTCATCGAACTTGACGTCGATATTCAAAAGCCGCGCGGTTTCCTCAACCTTTGGCTTGTTGGCAAACCACGAGAACCCCATTGTCGGATAGGAGATATGAAAGATAGGCGGAATGGCCAGGCCGACCGAAGGATTGTCGAGAAACATATCCAACACGTTGTGCACGTAGCCACGGCTATGCAGCAGATTGTCAACCATATGCCGCTTGAACAGGTTGCCCATCGACGACTGCACTTGAGGCGATTTTTTTGTATGCAGGCGACAAACAAGGTCATAGCGATCGTCGACAAGCAGATCTCGCAAGGAGATGAAAAGCGAGGACATGTCACGGCCGCGGTTCTGCTCGACCACGCGGACGATGACGTTCTTCACGCCAGGGCGTTTCGCCAAAACGGTTTCGATTTCGGCTTTTTTTTCCGGCGTATTCGTGGTGGCAATGAAATCATAGGGTACCGGGATATTGCCGGTCAGGCCCAGTATCTCGTCGAGCATATCGGTGTAGTAGATATGCGCGCAGACAGCGATCTTGCCATAGTCGGCAGCAGTACCGTCGCCTTTAATCCGCTTGTCCGGCAAGACACTCATCAGCGCCGCGTTGGTGTTGAGGATTCTCAATTCCGAAGAGCGCAGGACATTGCGCCAAATCAGATTGAGGTCGTAGTCCGATCTCTCTTTGAGCATCCGCAAAGCACGCGGCAAATCGATGCCATTCTGCTCCAAAAAAATCGGGTCATTAAAGAAAAGCCGTCTCTTTAAGATTGGATTCCTGTTGGCAACAGTCTCATCGACTTCAATGAATATCGGATATTTCGACGTGTATACATCCGATTCAAAATATATCGAAGATGAATATCCAAGATCTTCAAAAAACTTGGTAAAACGTGACTCGTGAATCAACACCGAGTCTTTATAGTCTTTAATTGGCGGCATGCTTTCCCAATAATTCCGGAAAGCGATCGAGATAAGCATCGCCCTTCTTATCGCGATGAAATGAGAATTTAGATGACCAGCCAAGCTCCCTTGCCCGGTGAAAGGATTGGGCGCCATTTCCCTGTGACCGGATATGCCCCAAAAATCGCAGTCCCGGCGTTCCATTTCCGAAAACATTTCCGAGAACGGAAAAACAGGTCCGTAGAATGTGTGGTTAAGCAAAAGGATTTCATCATAATCGCCGAGCTTGTCGTAACCGATGAACTCGAGCCCTTGGCGATACGCCCCAACGTCAAATCCTGTATTCTCGCGGATGATAGTTTCGTCAACCGTGGATCGCAGTGAGACTTCCGATGATTTTGAAATTGCCCCGTTTGAGACAAAAATAATCGTCTCCACGAATGGCCGCAATTTTTCTAGAAGGTAGAATATATAGTCATCAACCTGGCCGCGTTCGTCATAGAAGAAAAATATCGCCGCACGCCGCATCGCCAAGTCCCTGCAAATATCACATCCACGTGGTATAGGGACCACGTCTCCCATGGAAGCATTTTCGACGGCAGAACGCTTCCCTTGTCACGATCTCATAATTCTAGCCAATTTGTGAATCGATCCACTCGGAAAGCTGACCGATCCCCTCGTCTACGCTTTTCAAAGGTCGCCATTCCAGTTCGCGCACCGTCCTGTCGATGTTGGCGACAGCGCAGCGAACGTCGCCGTTGCGGAACATGCCGTTGACGTGCGGTTCCGGCGCCCCGTATCTTTTTGCGACGATCCTTGCCAGGTCAAGAACCGTGGTCTTGGACCCGGTGCCGACATCATAGGCGAGCGACTGTGACAGATCCGTGGCCGTGGCCTTGTCGAGAGCCGACGCCACATCATCGATGAAGACGAAGTCGCGTCCGATATCCCCGTCCTCATAGACCGGGATGCTCTTGCCTTCCTTCGCCATCCTGATGAACAACGACACGATTCCCGTGTAGCTGTTGGTCAGCGATTGGCCAGGACCATATACGTTCTGAAGCCGAAGCACGTTGACAGCTGTTCCGAACGAAAGGGCCCAAGCCCGCAATATCTGTTCCTGGGTTAGTTTCGTTGCTCCGTAGATGCTGGTTGGGTTCGGTATCGTTGTTACCGCGTCCATCGGCAGAGGTTCGAGCCCGGCAAAATCCCACTCCGCGCGTTCGAGCTGCTGTTTCGATCTCTGACCGGGATACGTTATCTCGCCTGTTTTCCTGGACCGCCATGCCCCTTCTCCATAGACCGCGCGGCTCGAAGCCAGGACAAAACGCTCAGGAACGTGCGATGCCGTGGCGAAAGCATCCAACATGCGGGTGGTGCCAAGAACATTTGCTATCGCGTGGCGAGAGGCCTCCGTGAGCGACTGACCCGTGCCCGTTTCGGCAGCTAGATGCACCACAACTTCAGGTCGGATGGTTTCCAGTGCCTGCGGCCAGGTCGAGGCCTCGGTCACATCGGCAACCACGAGTTCAACGCGCGGATCAAGGTCGGCGGGACGCTTTCGCTCTGCGTGGATCTGCGGATGCAAACTGTCGATGACAACCACGCGATCGAAACGGTTTGCCAATTTGGCGGACAACGCGCATCCAATGAATCCAGCTCCGCCCGTCACCACGCATGTTTTAGACATTCAGATAGCATTCCCGTTTCATTGACTTGGCCGTTCGTTATCAGCGTCGATCCCATTTGAATAGACAAAAGAGGTCCAGCTCCAGCTGGATCGGGATTCACACGTCAAGTTCGGCATCCGCTCTGGTGAGTGAATTTGAAGTTTTGAGCCCTGCTTTACGCAGGGCTGTTTCTCAAATGTCAAATTCAAACCTTCACCAGCGATGGATGGTGAATGGTGGCGACACTGTTGGCGGATAGGTACTGCGGTCGCACCAACGCAGGAAGTGGTGAGGGCAAAAATCAAAAGCTGTCCGCTATCTGCTCGTTTTAGGCGGCTTGTGGGCTAAAGACGTGCTGCCTTTTGCTGCGTTTCACGACATACTCGGCATGACAGTTGCATTGATTTGGTTCGCGTCGTCGCCAGCGTCATGGCTCTGCCGCCCCACAAATGTTCACATTTTGGCGACTGGGCGACGGCCTCCCAGCTTTCACGAAATATAGATACCCAACTTGGAACACGAATTGTTGCGCATCGTGTTGGGTGTAAACGCGGTAATTCTACCTGCCGGTTGGAATCCAGCGTTATTCAGTTAATCGGGAACCGGCTCGAAGACTGCCAGCTGATTGGCCCACAGCAAAAATCGCTCATAATGAGACAGACGCATGCCACAAGTTTTGCCCAACTTCGCTAGCGAAGTCCGATCGAACATTTCCTCATGCTCGTCGGCAGCGTCTGGGCTGAATAGACGAACTGCGGCCCCCAGATCGTGAACCCTCCGGAATGCTTTGTGCGGCGTTGTCAATACAATGCGACCGCCCGGAGCAAGAAGCGATCGCCACTCATTGAGATGATCTGCTGGATCCTCGAGATGCTCCAGCAATGCAAGAGCAATGACTGTGTCAAATCGCCGGCCTTCAGGAAGTACAGTGCCGAATTGGTGTTTTGGATAGGACTGGCGAGCCAACTCGACCGAATCCGCATCGTAGTCGTATCCGAAATATTGATCCACCTCAACGAACGAGGCGAGCGCTCCGCTTCCGCACCCGACGTCAAGTGTGTCGCCACGCAACCAAGGCCGAGCCTTGGTTATCCTCGCCAAACGAAGGGCGGGAGAAAATATTCCCTGCGACGCTTGATCCGCCAAAACCCAATTCCTCCTATATCGAGTGTCGCAAAACTTGCCCTGTTGTCATCAAACATTACTTGCTTCAGACAGTCCGGCAATGAACTGACATCACAAAAAACGTCAAGAGTCGCTGCTGCATATTCGGTTGGAATCGCGTCCCCGGCGGTGGTGTAATATCACTCACCAGGTCGTGGTTTAGACTAACGCCCTGAGCCAGGGGGGCGAAGCATATTCCGCCGCCCGTTAGTCCGATGCTCATTCAGCCGCATTCAAAGAACCCGTTTGGGACCCAGAGGTTCTGCGATTTACCATGATTAGGAGAATGACTGATGCTGCAAAACCAGCAATGCAAAGCTCCAGCGTTTTCAGCAAGTGACTGCTATCGTAATAGAAACGAATCTTGCTTCGTCCGCTCACCTCCACAGCGGGAAAAAACTCCAGAAACTTCTTCAATTCCACAGGCTTTCCATCCAGCGTGGCTCGCCAATCCTCATTGATGCGAATTGGGAAAACGACCCATCCATGGGTTGCGCCCGAATATTCCACCGTCAGGTCATCCGGTCGATATGTCGCAAGGTGCACAGGGCCAAAATCCGCGTCCGGTTGTCCGCTCAAATCATTCACATAATAGGCGGAACCTGAAACCGCATGATTTTCGATAACGCTAATGCCCGGCTCTACCGACGCCGTCGAGAAATTCCGTGGAGTACGAACCCTGTCGCCAATCTTAATCATTGGCATGCCGGGAAATACACTCGACCCAATTTGATAAGTTGCTCCTCCAGCGGTTTCGAAGGCCCATGCACTGAGCGGCTTCTCGCTATCCGGCTTGATCATTGAAATGACGTACCGATAGGTTCCGGCCGTAAGAGGGATATCTTGATTGAAACGAAAGGTGGCGAATTGGTTGTTGCGTATCGCCTCCGGCGGCAATTCAGCATGGGCTACGAGGAGTGCATCCCGGTAAAGATCAAGCGTCACTGCCGAAGGGGCGAAATCCTGATCATAGGTTGCGAGCAGCACCTGTACATTCGTAGCGTTCATGGACTTGTCGATTAACAAGTCACCGTTAAGGGCACCGCTGTTAAGAGGGAGAGTAGCTCGCTGACCCGTGCCAGCGGTTTCGTAATCCAAGTCGACACAGTTGTCTTTAATAAGGAGGAAACGGATCGCGGCGTAGGTAATGTCTCGGCTGGAGAAATTAATGTCGGAGCATTGAATGACTGATGCCGTGTATGTTGTCTGAAAGGAAGGCAATATGTCCGCGATTATCTTTCTTTGAGCATCGGTACGAAAGCCATGAGCAAATAACTCTGGCAATCCATATTTTGATAGAAAACCAGATACATGAAAGCTGTTATCCGCTACAACACTTTGACCCGGCAAAATCTTAGATAAAACATAGGATAAAGATGGAGTAACTGGAAAGAACGTATCGATATCAGGTCTCGCATTATACTGCCTGAACCAATATCCTAGATTAATTGCCTGCAATACACACAGAAATAGCACTGCATGCAATTTATAAGACGAATTAATTTTTAAAGGCGATACAGACTCCATAGAAGGTAATATGATTGAGAGTGAGTAAGACGACAATATAGCTGCCGACACTCCGAATAATATTGACCCTCTGCTCCATGCATTGAAGCCAAACCCCGGAATTGCCTCCACTAACTCGGCGGGCGCCGCCCCAAAAACAGTCGCCAGCATGAATATTGCCACGATTAGCCCAAAAAAAGCAAACCGATTAGGAAACTTAAAAATAAGACATAGTGCAAGAAGAGCAAGGAGAGCGGCAGGTGCTCCAGCCGAAAAGATGCGCTCAACGCGGAAATGATTCACAAAGTCGAAGCCGAACATATAAATGATATCGTAGGGCGTGAACCACGTTCCACCTGTTCGGCTCGATAGATCAGTTGAACCTAGAATGCCCTTGACTTGCAAGAGACCTGGAAGGGCGAGGAACGCACCGGCAATACCTGCGCATCCCAGCCCCATAGCTCGCCTGATCGCAAGCTGGTTGATGCCGGCGCTCCAGAGTTCGGTCCAGAGGAGTATGACCGCCAGTGTCAGAGATGAGAGGGTTCCAAGGAGGGCAACAAATGGAAAGCCGCCCAGGGCCATCAGGGCCACGCTGAAGGAGAACCCCAAGGCCCAACTCAAACGGCCTGTTTGCCAATATCGAAGTTGGGTAGCGAGCACCCATGGAATTAGAGCGCCGGTCGTCACGTGCGGCCAATGTGCCCAGGCGATGTTGAAACCGCAAAATGCAAACACCATGGCACCAAAAACCGCGGCCACACGATTTCCGAACATGAAAAACAACAGAAAATAGGCGCCGAAAGCAGCCAGGAGATAATTCGACAGAATTGCGAACGTGTAACCCATAGCCCTCGTTCGGCGTGAGGGCATAAACTAAAAAAGGTATTGAAAGGCCTTCATAAATCGGTGCCTGGATGCCAGCCGCACCGAGTTGATGGAGGGGGTTCCATAGTGGGATATGCCCTTCCCGCAACTCTCGCCTGAACTCCCGCCAGTTTGGCAGCCGATGATCCAATGCGTCGGAACGCTCTATGTTGACAAGTGGAGTGTCGATCCCGGCATTGTCCCATCCTGGATAGGCCAACAGCAGATCCATCGGCGCCAGCGTTTGCCGAAAAGGATTCACGCCCACGATCCCCAGGACAAGAGCGAAAAGAAGCACCATCGAAATGATGTGTCGCAAAAGCGGAACCCGGTCCGGCATATGGGTGTCTTGCACGGATGTCGCCGTCATTTGCCGCGTCATGCGCTTTTCCCTTTTCGGATAGCCAACTCTACCAAGGCGACCAGGCAATCCCCAAGAACGGTGACAAGCCGGTTGCCGAGGGCAACCGCAGTGGCCGATGGGGCCGGCAGACCCGCGGCAGCAAGCCCCATGATCAGAACGGCCTCGCGCACGCCAAGCCCGCCTGGCGCGCCCGGAACGACAAAGCCAATGAGCCAGGCCACCGCTCCTATGCCGATCAACTCGGCCATATGGCTCGTATCGTTCAGGGTCCTAGAAAGCGCGACGATCAGCAGCCCATTGCCAATGAAAAACAGTGCATAAAGGAAAAACGCTTCAGCACATACCACAAGCGCTCTGCCACCGATGTCGGCCATCCTGAAGCGGAAAAATAGTCCCATCCCGATCGCAAGCGCCAAAAGACCGGCGGCGACCAATCCCAAAGTCAAAGTAGGATTGTGTGGACCATACTGTCGATACGCGCTTTGGAAAATCGGCCACGCCAGCAATGCACCCAACGCCCCGGCAGCCAGAACGGTGATGGACAATTCACCTATTTGGGCAACGGCAAGCGCTCTGTTCGACGCCCCGGCGTTGCGGGCAAGGGCAAAACGACCAACCATATGCATCACATTGCTCGGCAGGTATTTGTAAACCTGTATCCGTCCAAAAATGGCAAGCGCACGACCCAATCCAAACGAAGCCCCATCGACGAGAACCAGGAACCGGTACCAGGCGATACCGACCAGTTGCAGAATGACTGCATAAGCGACAGCGCACCCCAATATGGCGATCAAGAAGAGCGGGGAAACGAACTGGCGTTGCACATCGCCGAAGGAGCGATGGATCGCCAGCCCCACGAAGACGAGCGCCGCGAGACTGACGGCCATCGCTCCAAGGCGAACTAAAGACTTTAGCCTGAGCCTGCTGCTTTTGGGTGGCTGTGCCGTCTGCGTTGGCTCAGTCACAGCGGCAAAGGACCATGGTCCAGGGAAAGGGCTTGCTGACTTTCACGACCTTTAGCGTCTTGCTCAACAGATCGATGAAAGACGCGGATGACCAGTGATTGATATGCCCTGGCGTGTTGCCAAACTGGGTTACATATTTTCCCCTGGCGACATTCAGGACCCGCCAGATCGGCTCTCGCGGCACGCTGACAAGGAGATACGGCTTGCCAAGCGATTTCAGGACCGAGAGCGCTTGTTGCGTATTTGGAACATGCTCGAGAACCTCACAGCATATTACCAATTCAGCGGAGTTCGCCTGCGGCGTCAGTTCGAAAAGCGAGCGCGTTTCAAACAACGGCGCTATCCCACGCTTGACGCATTGCTCATTGGCCTGCGAAACACTGACGCCTTCCAGATCGCTGCCGCGGACGTTCCACCCCCGATCATGAAGCCGAATGGACAAATTTCCTTCGCCACAGCCGACCTCGTAGGCATTGCGAACGCCTGTCTCGGCCGTCAACGCATCGAAGCTACTTAAAAAGCCATCCATCAAATATCGCGCAACCGGATTCCGGGTGTTGTACTTATCATAGTAATTACCTGGAACGTTATCGTAAGCGACCGGCGTATCATTCATCTTATATCGTTCCGCCTACACTTTCTTTCTTGATTTTGCTCTCTACTGTAAACGACCGGATCCTGGCCCTTGCACCATACTCTTGCTGCAATTGCCTGATCCTTATTTCTTCAAGCAATTGCCTGTTGACCGCGATGAGCTCGGAAATGATGCCGCTCATCGCAAGAATGCCGGCAAGCGCGAGCAGGGCGCTGGACAGAACGAGTGACTGGATGTTGCCACTGCCTTCGCCCATCAAATAGTGGACAAGGAACCGGATAACCCCGATCAACCCCGGCGCGGCGACGATTGCCGCACATGTCGAGAAGAAGCGCAGCGGGCTATAGACGACAAAAATCCTCACGACCGTTATCAACGAGCGCCGCACATAGCTCGGTATGCTCTTGACCAGCCGCGAGGGTCGAAGATCGCCGTTGACGCGGATCGGCACCGAGGTGATCGGGATGTTCCTGCGCCCCGCCTGGATGATCGTTTCCAGCGTATAGGTATAGCGGTTGAAGACATTGAGTTGCATCGCCGCGTCGCGATGAATGGCCCGGAAACCGCTCGGGGCGTCAGGCACCGTCGTGCCACTGGCAAGCTTGACAACGAAGCTGCCAAGCTTCTGCAGAAATTTCTTGACCGGTGAAAAATGCTCTATCTCGCTGATCGGCCTTGCGCCGATGACGATCTGAGCTTTTTTCTCCAGTATGGGCCGGACGAGATCGGGAATGCAGGAGGCATCGTACTGGTTGTCCGCATCGGTGTTGACGATGACGTCCGCGCCCAGTTTCAGCGCGGTTTCGATGCCGGTCATGAACGCTTTGGCAAGCCCCTGATTATGGGGCAGCGAGACCACGTGATCGACGCCGTTTTCCCGGGCGACCTCGACCGTGCGGTCGGTGGAGCCATCATCGATTACGAGCCATTCCACCGTGCTGAAACCCGCGACCTGACGCGGCAGATCGGCCAATGTGACGGCGAGCGTCCCCTCCTCATTCAAGCATGGGATTTGAATAATAAGCTTTGACAATCCACCCTCTTCTTTCCGCAAGGCTGATAGGCTGCCGTATTCCATATGGACCTAAAGAACTTTGCTTCCGCGCGCTACCTGCTTTGGCAAAATAAGCTGTTTTTGCGGCTGACAAAAACGGCGCGAGGAGCTCCGGGCGGCGCCGACTTCATGGCGTTCAGGCGAACTCGCTCAGGGAGCCATTATGCATTGGTCACGAGCCGGATGGCGGGGGCGCCGACATTGACCGACATCTGTTCTGAGCTTGCCGGTATTGCCCTGCGCCGGTGGCCGGTTTTGCCTTGCGCGGGTTCGCGTCTCTCAGGGCAGGACCCGACGCACCACTGCTTCCGTCGAAAGCCGCCAGTCCGGCGCAGACCAGCCGAAGGCGGAGGCGAACTTCGCGCTCGATAGCCGGGAATTGGCAGGGCGCCGCGCCTTGGTCGGGTAGTCCGTCGTCGTAATGTCGCGGACCCGCGCTGAAGGACCGCCAGACACGCGGCTCGTGTCGAGGATATGACGGGCAAAGCCGCTCCAGTTGGCCTCGCCGGTGCCGGCCAGGTGATAGATGCCGAACGCGGCGAAGTCCTTGTCGCGGTGCAGCGTGGCCGCGGCATGCAGGATCGCATCGGCGATATCCAGCGCTGAGGTGGGATTTCCCCATTGATCGGCCACCACTGAGATCTCGTCGCGGTCGGCCGCAAGCCGAAGCATGGTTCTCACGAAATTCTTGCCGAACGGACTGTAGACCCAGGCGGTACGCAGGATTAGGTTGCGCGGATTGGCGGCGGCCACCGCCTGTTCGCCGGCGAGCTTGGAAGCGCCGTATACGCTGGCTGGCGCGGTCGCATCGGTTTCGACATAGCTACCGGAAGCGCTGCCGTCGAAGACGTAGTCGGTCGAAAGGTGGATGACGGGAACGCCAAGCCGCGCCGCGGCTTGCGCCACCTTGCCGGCGCCGACGGCGTTCACCCTGAATGCCAGATCGGGCTCATCCTCGGCCTGATCCACGGCCGTGTAGGCGGCAGCCGAGACGACGACGTCAGGCCTGGCCGCAGCAATGGCTTCGATCACGGTGTCGGGGTTTGCCAGGTCGAGCTGCGGACGGCCAATGGCGATGACGTCTACACCGGCAAGCTGGCCGGCCTCCAGAAGGCTCGACACAACCTGGCCTTCGCGTCCGGTGACAACGAGCCTCACGCGGCCCCCTTGCGGGCTTCGCCCAGTCTTTCGCCGGCATAGTTCTGCTCGCGGATTGGCCCCCACCACCATTTGTTGTCGAGGTACCAGTCCACGGTTCTGGCCAGGCCGCTGTCGAAATTCTCGTTGGGCACCCAGCCGAGGTCCCGGCTTATCTTCGATGCGTCGATGGCATAGCGGCGGTCATGGCCGGGGCGGTCGGTGACGAAGGAAATCAGGTCGCGGTAGCTCTTGCCGCCGGCCCGGGGACGCCTGCTGTCGAGCAGGTCGCAAATCGTCTCGACGACGCTGAGGTTTGTCCGCTCCGAATTGCCGCCGACATTGTAGCTCTCGCCCGGCGTGCCTTTGGTGGCGACCAGTTCCAGGGCTCGGGCGTGATCCTCGACGAACAGCCAGTCGCGCACATTGGCACCGGCGCCATAGACCGGCAGCGGCTTTTCGTCGAGCGCGTTGAGGATGACGAGCGGGATCAGTTTTTCGGGAAAATGATAGGGGCCGTAATTGTTCGAACAGTTGGAAAGCACGACCGGCAGGCCGTAGGTCTCGTGCCAGGCGCGGACCAGATGGTCCGAGGCCGCCTTCGAGGCCGAATAGGGCGAGGACGGCGCGTAAGGCGTCTCCTCGACGAACATGCCGCCATCGAAAGGCAGGTCGCCGAACACTTCATCGGTCGACACGTGATGGAAGCGGAAGCGGCCCTTCCTGTCGTCGGCAAGGCCGCGCCAGTATTCGAGCGCCGCATTGAGGATGCGGTAGGTGCCGACGATGTTGGTCTCGATGAAGGCGCCAGGCCCATCGATCGAGCGGTCGACATGGCTCTCGGCGGCAAGGTTCATGACGATGTCGATATCGTCACGGCGCATTATGTCGAGCACCGCTTTCTCGTCGCATATATCGACCTGGGCGAAGCGATAATTGTGCGCGTTCTCGATTTGCCGCAGCGAGGCCAGGTTGCCGGCATAGGTGAGCTTGTCGAGATTGGTCACCCTATAGGCCGGATTGGCGCACAGATGCCGACACACCGCCGAACCGATGAAGCCAGCCCCGCCTGTCACCAGAAAATTCATGCCGCTATCCTCATGCCCATCAGGCAAACACTTCGGCCTCGGCGAGCACCGGCGCCTTGAGGTCCTTGTCCGAAAGCTGGAATCCGCCAGCCACTGAAGGCCATTCGATGCCGATGATGGGATCATCGAAGCGAACAGACCGATCGTGCTCGGGCGAATAGGTGTCGGTAACCTTATAGAGAACCTCGGTGTCGGGCACGAGCGTCACAAAGCCATGCGCGAAACCCTTCGGCACCAGAATCTGATTGCCCTTTTCGGCCGAAATCTCGCAGGCGACCCACTTCCCAAAGGTTTTCGAACCACGGCGGATATCGACTGCGACGTCGAGGATACTGCCGCGAATCACGCGCAGCAGCTTGTCCTGGGCCCGCGGCTCGAGCTGGTAGTGAAGCCCTCGCAAGACGCCTGCCGTAGCGGAATAGGAGTGGTTGTCCTGGACGAAAACCAAGTCGATGCCCGCCTGCGAAAACCGCTCGGCATTGTAGGTTTCCATGAAGAAGCCGCGTGCATCGCCATGTCGCTTGGGAACGATTTCCAGCACGCCATCGATGCCGAGGGACCTGATCTCCAAAGCTTAGCCCTCCAACAGATCGGCGACGCGCCGCCGCAGATAGGCGGCATATTCATTTTTGCCCAACCGAGTTGCGCGTTGCAGCACTTGCTCTGCCGTCAACCAGCCCTGCTCGAAGGCGATCTCCTCAGGGCAAGCAACCTTGATGCCCTGCCGATGTTCGATCGTGCGCACGAAAGAAGAGGCTTCGTGCAAACTGTCGTGCGTGCCGGTGTCGAGCCAGGCATAGCCACGTCCCAAACGGTGCACGTGCAGCTTGCCGCGCTCGAGATAGACATTGTTGACAGCCGTGATCTCGAGCTCGCCTCGCGCCGAGGGGCGGATCGTCGGGGCGATGTCGACCACGTCATTGTCGTAGAAATAGAGACCGGTGACTGCCCAGTTCGACTTCGGCTTCTGCGGCTTTTCCTCAATCGTCAGCGCGGTTCCGGTTGCCCTGTCGAAGGACACAACACCATAGCGCTCGGGATCCTCGACATGGTAGGCGAACACCGAAGCACCCGCTTCGCGCGCAGCGGCGGCGCGGCAAAGCTGCGACAGGCCGTCACCGAAATATATGTTGTCGCCAAGAATCATCGAGACACTGTCTTTGCCGATGAAATCACGGCCGATAATGAAAGCTTCCGCAAGACCATTGGGCTGCGGCTGCTCGGCGTAGGAGAACGCCAGCCCGAACTCCGATCCGTCGCCGAGTAAATCACGAAAAGCCGGCAGATCACGCGGCGTCGAAACAATCAGAATCTCACGGATTCCCGCGAGCATCAGTACGCTCAGCGGATAATAAATCATCGGCTTGTCGTATATCGGAAGGATTTGCTTAGAGACTGCTAATGTCAGTGGATAAAGACGCGTTCCACTGCCTCCAGCAAGGATAATTCCTTTCAAGAAGCTCTCCTTGACATGCTGAGCCCCCCGGCCCTGATCGACCGTGCTTAGGTTTCATTCAATGGCTTGTCAATGCGGCACCCGGCACAGGAGAGGTCTGTTTCGCACGCCAGGACATGACCTCCGCCACCCCTACCCAAAATACGCCTGGTACCACTCGACGAACCGCCCTACCCCGTCTGCCACGGACGTGCCGGGGCGGTAGCCAACAGCCTCCTGCAGCGCGGAAGTGTCGGCGAATGTGTCCGGCACGTCGCCGGCCTGCAGCGGCAAGAGTTCTATGACGGCCTTGCGGCCAAGCGCGCTTTCCAACGCCTCGACATAGGCGGTCAGCCTCACCGGATTGTTGTTGCCGATGTTGAAGATGCGCCAGGGCGCGCTGCTCGTTGCCGGATCCGGATGACCGGAATCCCAGGCGGGATTGCCGGCTGCAGGGCTGTCGCTGGTCCGGATCACACCTTCGGCGATGTCGTCGATATAGGTGAAATCGCGCGTGTGGTTGCCATTGTTGAACAGCTTGATCGGCTCGCCGGCCAGAATGCTCCTGGTGAACAGGAACAGCGCCATGTCGGGGCGCCCCCAGGGGCCATACACGGTGAAGAACCGCAGCCCGGTCGTCGGCAGCCCGAACAGATGGCTGTAGCTGTGCGCCATCAGCTCGTTGGCGCGCTTGGTCGCGGCGTAGAACTGCAGCGGATGATCGGCCGGGCGGTGCTCGGAAAACGGCATGTCGGTGTTGGCGCCGTAAACGCTCGAGGTGCTGGCATAGGTCAGGTGCGCTATGCCGGCATTGCGGCAGGCCTCCAGCATGTTGGTGAAAGCGACGATGTTGCTTTCGACATAGGCGCGCGGGTTTTCCAGGCTGTAGCGCACCCCTGCCTGGGCGGCGAGATGGATCACCCGATCAAAGCCGTGAGCGGCAAAGCAGCCGTCCACGATTTCGCTGTTTGCAAGATTGCCGTGGATGAAATGATAGCCGGCATTGGTGCGTTGGCTGGCTTCGGCCAGCAGCCGCAGCCGCGCCTGCTTGATCCGCGGGTCATAGTAGTCGTTGACGCTGTCGATGCCGACAACCTCGTCGCCACGCTCCAGAAGCCGCCTGGCGACATGATAGCCTATGAAGCCGGCGGCGCCGGTGACCAGAACCTTCATCGGAAGCGCCCATCCTCGGGAATGGATCCCTGACGTCTATGGCACGCCAATCTTCCTACAGACCTCAGGAGCGTTTCAGCAGCGACCAGACGGCCGGCACAAGGCTTGCCGCCAGCGCAACCTTGATGAGGTCGCCGACGATGAACGGCACGACGCCGAACTGCCAGGACTTTTCCGGGCCGATCAGCAACGCCAGCCAGGCAAAGCCCATCGCCATCATCACCACTTCGGCAACCAGCATAGCGTTGAAAAGCTTGATCGGGTGGCGATCCCAGCCGCGATCCGCGGCCCAGCCGACAATCGCCGCCATGACGACAAAGCCCGCGAGATAGCCACCCGTCGGGCCGACCATGTAGGCAAGGCCAATGCCCTTCTCAGGCGTGCCCTGGAAGACCGGGAAGCCCATGGCGCCTTCCGCCATGTAGAGCAGCAGCGTGGCGACGCCGAGGCGAAGGCCGAAGGCGGCGGCGATCAGCAAGACGGCGAGCGTCTGCATCGAGATGTCGACGGGCCCCAGCACAACCTTGGTCTTGGCCGACAGGGTCAGCAGCAGCGTTCCGGCAATCGCCAGGAAAAGCTGTGTTGCCAGTCGCGCCGCGCCTTCCTGCGGCAAAGCCAGAGAAACAAGCGGGCGCATCGTCGTTGCAGTTGCCATGGTCTTCCCCATTCGGTCTAGCGCGATCCTATAATCGCGGTCCTGCGTTTTCCTATATTGGCTTGCGTGCTATGCGGCAATCGGTTTTGCCGTTCCGGGAACAATGTGCCGACATGGCTCTCAAATTCGATACCAGCTTCGATCCGCACTACGGCCAGGGCGTGAACGTCGGCCCGGACGTGCAGCGCGTCACGGTCCGGAACCCCAGCCCCTTCACCTTTCATGGCACCAACAGCTATGTCATCGGGCGCGACACGCTGGCGGTCATCGATCCCGGGCCGGATGACGAGGCGCATCTTCAGACCTTGCTCGGCGTGATCGCCGGCAGGCCGGTCAGCCATATCTTCGTCAGCCACACGCATCGCGACCATTCCCCGCTGGCGGCCCGGCTGAAGGAGCGCACCGGTGCTTTGGTGATGGCGGAAGGGTCGCACCGGCCGGCGAGGCCACTGCATATCGGCGAGACCAATGCGCTCGACGCCAGCGCCGACACCGCTTTCATTCCCGACATCGCACTCCCGGACGGCGCGTTGGTCGCCGGCGACGGCTGGGCGATCCGTACGGTTCTGACCCCCGGCCACACCGCCAATCACGCGGTGTTCGCGCTGGAAGAAACCGGCATCCTGTTTTCGGCCGATCATGTCATGGCGTGGGCGACATCGATTGTCGCGCCGCCGGACGGGGCCATGGCCGACTACATGGCATCGCTGGACCGCCTGATCGAGCGCGACGACCGCCTGCTGCTGCCTGGGCACGGCGGGCCGGTGACGAAGCCGCGCGCTTTCATGCGGGGACTGAAGACCCATCGCAAGATGCGCGAGCGGGCCATATTGGAGCGGGTCAGAGCCGGCGACCGGACGATTCCCGACATGGTGAAGTCGATCTATCGCGACACCGATCCCCGGCTGCATGGTGCCGCCGGACTGTCGGTACTTGCCCATCTCGAGGACCTGGTGGCGCGCGGGATGGTATCGACAGACGCCGCCCCCGCTATCGACGGCATTTTCATCCCAGCCCGATAGGGCCTGCCTCCCCGGGGGGCTCCCGAAGGCGCTGGATCCGTGGGAAAATGCCTATTCGGCCGGAGCCGCTCCGACCTGGCCGGCGACTTCCTGATCCAGTTCCGCCAAGAAATCGGTGATGCGCGCGGCATTGTCACCAAGGTCGTAGCGGCCGTAACGCGAGGCCGACCGCATGTCGACGATCACGCTATCGCCATCGTCCGTCACACGGATCGCCACATCGGCCGGAAGGCCGAGCACGAAACCCTTGGCGACAGCGGTGATGGTCACGTCGCTTTGCCCGGCAAGGTCGGGATAGGGTTCGGAAAGATCCCAACTGCGCCGGTCGAGCACGGTTTCGACGGCATTGACGATGGTCTCGAATGGCAGGTCGTAGCTGCGCGCGGTGACCAATGGATAGCTGTCGGCCTGCAGCCTCTGTTCGCCCGGCGTCGATGGGGACAGCACATTCATGTCCTTTGTCCGCTCGCTGACGTCGAGCGCGGGCGGCTCATCGAAATCGGTCGAAATGTCCCTGAGCGGCGGATAGATCGTCGCCCAGTAGGCGGCAACGCCATAGGGGGCCAGCACCAGCAGTGCCAGCAAGGCGCCGACGGTCAGGTCGCGGCCGCCGCGATCGCCGAATTTCCATAGTCTCGAAAAGGCAAAGGCGGCGAACAGCAGCGCCAGCGCCGCGAGCAGCGCGACGATGCCGAGCACCCACAGGAACACCGGCGTCTCGACGAGATCGAAGCGGTGGCCGGCGAAGTCGGTCAGCAAAAGCACCGCTGAAAACGCGGCCGTGCGCCGCGACCAGCCGGCAGCCTTCGACGTTCGCCGTTCGGGAATGCTAACCATGGTTCTCTGCGTTGCCCCAACCCGGACGGAGGTTTAGTGCCTTTTCGCGGCGGCTTGAAGCCGAAACACGCAACATCCCCTCAATCCGTCGGCAAGCGGTAGTCCCTGAACTGCTGGCGCAAGGTGATCTTCTGGATCTTGCCGGTGGCGGTATGCGGTATTTCGCCGACGAAGGCGACATCGTCGGGCATCCACCACTTGGCCACCTTGCCATCCATGAAGTGGAGAATATCCGCCTTGGTCGGCTCCTTGCCGGGCTTGGTAACGACGACCAGCAAGGGCCGCTCGCCCCATTTCGAATGATGGACGCCGATCGCCGCAGCTTCCGCCACGTCCGGGTGGCCGACGGCCAGATTCTCGAGATCGATGGTCGAAATCCATTCGCCGCCGGACTTGATGACGTCCTTGGCACGATCGGTGATCTGCATGTAGCCGCCGGCGTCGATGTGAGCGACATCTCCGGTATCGAACCAGCCGTCCTCATCGAATTGCTCCGCCCCGGCGCCACCATAATAGGCGCGAGCGACGGCCGGGCCGCGCACTTTCAGGCGGCCAAAGGTCTTGCCATCCCAGGGTTGCGCATTGTTCTCGTCATCGGTCACCTTCATTTCGACGCCGAAGGGCGGGTAGCCCTGCTTTTGCTTGATATCAAGCCGAGCCTCGCCCTGGAGAGCGGTATATTCCGGCTTCAAGGTACACAGCGTGCCGAGCGGCGACATTTCAGTCATGCCCCAGGCATGGATGACCTCGACACCGTAATCGTCATGGAACTTCGTCATGATCGCGCGTGGACAGGCAGAACCGCCGATGACGACCTTGTTGAGATAGGGAAGCTTCTTGCCGGTCTCCTCCAGATATTGCAGCAGCATCATCCAGACGGTCGGTACGGCGGCGCTGAAGGTTACCTTCTCGGTGTCGAGCAACTCATAGATCGAGGCGCCGTCCATCTTGCAGCCGGGCATGACCAGCTTGGCGCCGATCATCGGCCCGCTCTGGCCAAGGCCCCAGGCATTGGCGTGGAACATCGGCACAACCGGCAGGATCGTGTCGCGCGACGACAGGCCCATCGCGTCGGGCATGGCGGCGATCATGGCGTGCAGCACGTTAGAGCGGTGGCTGTAGACGACGCCCTTGGGATCGCCTGTGGTGCCTGATGTGTAGCACATGCCGGCGGCGGTGCCTTCGTCGAAGGCCTTCCAGGCGAAGTCGCCATCGGCCTCGTCAAGCCAGTCCTCATAGGCGACGGCATTGGGCAAGGTCGTCTGTGGCATGTGCACCTTGTCGGTCAGCACGATCACCTTCTTCAGCGATTTGACGGCACCGGCGATCTTTTCCAGCAAAGGAATGAAGGTGAGGTCGACGAAGACCGCCTTGTCCTCGGCATGGTTCATGATCCAGACGATCTGCTCGGGAAACAGGCGCGGATTGAGCGTGTGATAGATCGCGCCGACGCCCATGATGCCGTACCAGGCCTCGAGGTGGCGCGCCGTGTTCCAGGCCAGCGTGGCGATCCGGTCGCCCAAGCCATAGCCGTCCCGCTCCAGCCGCTGGGCGACCTTGAGAGAACGACGATGGATGTCGGCGTAGGTGGTGCGCACGATCGGCCCCTCGATCGAGCGCGATACGATCTCGCGCACCCCATGTTGCCGTTCGGCGTTGTCGATAAGCTTGTGGCACAGCAGCGGCCATTCCTGCATCAGCCCCAGCATCCGGTTCCTCCTCCCTCGCGCATTTTGCGTCGTAGCTTTGGCGCATTGTGAAGCGAACCGGCGGATTGTCCAGTCACCCGCTCGCGCGGCACACGAATTTCAGGGTCCGTGCCGCAACGGCAAGCAGTTGAATTTTGACATGTTTTGGATTTTGGACTGCTGGGCATTCGTGCCACCGCGATGGCAGGAGGGTCGAAAACACTGCAGGCGCTACGGTGTCCTATCCCACGAATTGACTGGGAAATCCGCCACAATCCGGCCATCGTCGGCGTTAAGCTTCGTTAACGGGTAAAGGGGGCGATTGGCGACTGAAAGAGGTTCGCATGGACACGCAGCTCGACGACAAAGCCCTTGAGAGCACACTTGCCGAAAGCCTGGCCGATCTGGTGCCGGACGAAAAGACTGTTTCCGAAGACGAATTTGTTGAAGTTGTCGGCGGCGCGCTCGAAGCGGTCGGCGGCACGCTCCTGTTCAAGATGTGCGTCCAGAACGAGGGGGAAGGCCAGCACGTCGCGGCCGCATCCGTCGGCGCTGGAGGCAATCGCCAGTTCCTGCTGCTCACCTTGCCGACCGGCGGCGGCTCGCTGAAGGTCGAGACCGTTTCCAGGAGCAGCAACCCGGTTGCGGGCATCGCGGCCGCCTATGCCGGACTGATGGACGCATTCAAGACCGCCGCCTGAGCCACGGCTGCCACTCGAAGCGCTGCAGCGCCACGCCTTGGTGATTGGCGCGCCTGTTTTCGTGATGTGAACCCACCTTGCGCAACAGCTGTGCCCGCCACACTTTAAGGGGCCACGCAAGGAGAACCAGCATGGACAAGATCGCCAACCCGGCACCCGGCTTCCAGCGCAACCCCGACAAGATCATCACCATCGAACCCTATGTCGGCACCGTCACGGTGCGCGCTGGCGATACGGTCATCGCGTCGTCCACGAAGGCCAAGGTCCTGAGCGAAGCGCCCTATCCCGCCGTCTTCTACATTCCGTTCGCCGACATCGATTTCGACAGGCTGAGCGGCACCGAACACTCGACCCATTGCCCTTACAAGGGCGATGCCAGCTATTGGAGCGTGCTGCCTGCCGGCGAAGCCGGTCAGAACGCGATGTGGGCCTATGAGCGGCCTTTCGACGAAATGACCGAAATCCGCGACCACGGTGCTTTCTACGCCAGCAAGGTGACAATCGAAGCCACGCCGGGTTGAGTAGGGGTCAGTTCCAGCTCGTCCTGCGGAATTAGTCCGTGGTGCCGTGATTGCCTGTGCCGTCGGCATCGTCGAGGCGCACGAAGATCATGCCTTTGGCTTTCAGCGCCAGCAGGCCTTGCACCACGCCCTGGCCGGCGGCGTGGGTCGGCTGGTTGATGTGTGAGATGATGACGTCGCCGTCCTTGGCCGCGGCGATGCGCTTGGCGGTTTCCTTGGCGCCGAGCAGCGAACCGCCATCGCCATTGATCGAGAAGCCGGCAATCTTGAAGCCGAGCTTGCGGATCATCGCGATCGCCGAGGGGCTGTATTCGGCAGTTGCACCGCGGAACCATTTGGGCGTCGGCTCGCCGGTCCTGGCGAGTGCCGCGGCCCCCGACTCGACTTCGGCCAGCACGGCATCCGGGCTGCCGGCGCTCTTTATGCCATAGATCTTCTGTGGCGTGTCGACCGCCGGAATGTGGCGGCCGCCGTGATTTTCCAGTTCGAAAAGGTCTGGATGCGCCCGCATGATCTCGACGGCCGCGGCATTGCGCTTCAGCCAGATGCCGGTGACGAAAATGGTGGCGGGGATCTTGTTTTCCACCAGGGCCGAGAGAATGCGTGTGTCGGTCCGTCCGTCGCAAGCATCGAGCGTGAGCGCAACGCGGCCCGCTCCGCTCGCCGCGGGCTTGATGTGCAGCGTGGGCTCGACCAGCGTCGCGGCATGGGCGCTGGATACAGCCACCAACGACATGGCGATCATGCAGAGATGTCTTTGCAGCAGACGCATCAAACCGAATTCCTGATTGGCGATTTCAAGCCGGCATCCAAAGACCCGCATGAAGGCGGAAATCGGACGATGGATAGCAGAAAAATGCATGGCGCGGCAATTTGACTGCCCTGGTGCACGCGCCATTTCGGCAGCCTGACGAGCCGTTGCCCTTCAGACAGCGCGTTGCCGCTTCATCTCGGTGCGATTACGCAATGCCTTGATCTCCCTATCCGCGCCCCGCTTTCGCCACCTGTACCGCGGCCTGCGCGGCCGCCAGCCTGGCGATCGGCACGCGATAGGGCGAGCACGACACATAGTCGAGCCCGACCTCCTCGCAGAAGCGGATCGATGCCGGGTCGCCGCCATGTTCGCCGCAGATGCCGAGCTTGATGTCGGGGCGCGTCGCCCTGCCCTTTTGCGCGGCCATGCGCACCAATTCCCCTACGCCGTCGATGTCGAGCGAGACGAATGGATCCTGCTCGATGATGCCTTTCTGGCGGTAGGTCTCCAGGAACGAGGCCGCATCGTCGCGCGAGATGCCGAACGTGGTCTGGGTGAGGTCATTGGTGCCGAAGGAGAAGAACTCGGCTGTAGCGGCGATGACATGGGCGCGGATCGCCGCGCGCGGCAGTTCGATCATCGTGCCGGTGAGGTAGTCGATCTTGACGCCGCTCTCCTCCATGACGCTCTTGGCGACCGCATCGATGCGCGCCTTCACATAGTCGAGCTCCTTCACCAGGCCGACCAGCGGCACCATGATTTCGGGGACGACCAGCGCGCCGGCCTTCTGGCCGGCCTCGACGGCGGCCTCGAAAATGGCGCGTGCCTGCATCTCGGCGATCTCGGGATAGGAGACGGCCAGCCGGCAGCCGCGATGGCCGAGCATCGGATTGAATTCGTGCAAGGCCTCGGTGCGCTGCCTGAGCTTGTCGGGCGACACATTCATGACGGCCGCGACCTCGGCGATTTCGGCCTCGGTCTTGGGCAGGAATTCATGCAGCGGCGGATCGAGCAAGCGTATTGTCACCGGCAGGCCGGCCATGATCTCGAACAATTCCAGGAAATCCGAGCGCTGCATGGGCAGAAGCTTGGCAAGGGCGGCGCGCCGATCCTTTTCGGTGTCGGCCAGGATCATCTCGCGCATGGCGACGATGCGGGCGCCGTCGAAGAACATGTGCTCGGTGCGGCAGAGACCGATGCCTTCAGCGCCGAAAGAACGCGCCATGCGGGCATCGAGCGGGGTTTCGGCATTGGTGCGCACCTTCATGCGGCGCACGGCGTCCGCCCATTCCATGATGGCGGCAAAATCGCCGGACAGTTCGGGCTGCAGCATCGCCACGGCGCCCTTCAGCACCTGGCCGTTGCCGCCGTCGATGGTGATGATGTCGCCCTTGCGGAAGGTCTGCCCCATCGAGAGCAGCGTGCCGGCCTTGTAGTCGACGCGCAGCGAGCCGGCGCCAGACACGCAAGGCTTGCCCATGCCGCGCGCGACGACGGCGGCATGGCTGGTCATGCCTCCGCGCGTGGTCAGGATACCTTCCGCGGCGTGCATGCCGTGGATGTCCTCGGGGCTGGTCTCGATGCGCACCAGGATCGCCTTGCGGCCCTGTGCCTTCAAGTCTTCCGCATCGCCGGAGGAAAAGACGATCTCGCCGGTGGCAGCGCCAGGCGAGGCCGGCAGGCCGACGCCGATGACGTCGCGCGCGGCCTTCGGGTCGATGGTCGGGTGGAGCAATTGGTCGAGCGAGGCCGGATCGATGCGGGCGACGGCTTCCTCCTTCGTGATCAGGCCGTCCCTTGCCATTTCGACGGCAATCTTCAGCGCCGCCTTGGCGGTGCGCTTGCCCGAGCGGGTCTGCAACATCCACAACTTGCCGCGCTCGATGGTGAATTCGAGGTCCTGCATGTCGCGATAGTGCTTTTCCAGGCTGTCGGAGATGGTGACGAAGGATTGGAAGGCGTCCGGCATCAGCTTCTGCAGCGACGGCTTGTCGGAAACCGGCTGCGATGCGGGCGGCTTCGGTGATGTTCTGCGGCGTGCGGATGCCGGCGACGACATCCTCGCCCTGTGCGTTCACCAGGAATTCGCCATAGAGCTGCTTTTCGCCGGTCGAAGGGTTGCGCGTGAAGGCGACGCCGGTGGCCGAGGTCTCGCCCATATTGCCGAACACCATGGCCTGGACGTTGACCGCCGTGCCCCAGCTTTCGGGAATGTCGTGCAGGCGACGGTAGGTGATGGCGCGGTTGTTCATCCAGCTCGAGAACACCGCGCCGATGGCGCCCCAGAGCTGCTCCTGTGGATCCTGCGGGAACGGCCTGCCGAGCTCTTCCTCGACCTTGGCCTTGTAGAGCGCGATGACGCCTTGCCATTCGATGGCCGTCAGTTCGGTGTCGAGCTCATGGCCGAGGCTTGCCTTCTGGTCTTCGAGGATTTCCTCGAACACCTCGTGATCGAGGCCCATGACGACATCGGAATACATCTGGATGAAGCGGCGGTAGCTGTCATAGGCAAAGCGCGCATCGCCGGAATCGGTGGCCAGCGCCTCGACCGTTTCGTCGTTGAGGCCAAGATTGAGCACGGTGTCCATCATGCCCGGCATCGAGGCGCGAGCTCCGGAGCGCACCGACACCAGCAGCAGCTTCGAAGGATCGCCGAACCGGCGGCCGGTCAGCCGGCCGATGTGATCGAGCGCGACCGCGACATCGCCTTCCAGCCCCGCCGGATAGGCGCGGCCATTGGCATAATAGGCATTGCAGACCTCGGTGGTGATGGTGAAGCCTGGCGGCACCGGCAGGCCCAGGCTGCACATCTCGGCCAGGTTGGCTCCCTTGCCGCCCAGCAGATTCTTGTCGCCGGCACGGCCTTCCGCCGCACCATCGCCAAAGGTGAAAACCCATTTGGTCATGCTTTGCTCTCCGGTTGCAGGAGATTGGAAAGATTGGCGAAACGGAAAGTTCCACCCTGGTCCGACTTTGGAGCGATATGATGCTGCAGTGCGAAAGGCAAGCGCCGGCAGAGCCGTCCCGCCGCTACAATCGATTAAGAAAAAGCCTCGCTTCGGCATGCGTCAAAAAGACTTGCCACCTCACCACTTGATGACTAGAACATAAAGGGAACAAAAAGGTGCCCCATGAAACTGACTGGAAAGCTCGACTATCTGGAAATGCCGGCGACCGGCGGCACGCTGGACCGGTTGAAGGCTTTCTACAGTGCCGCCTTTGCCTGGTCGTTCACCGACTACGGGCCGACCTATTCGGCCTTTGCCGAGGGTCTGGATGGCGGTTTTCAGGCGGATACCGCGGAAGCACCTGCCCAGCCACTGCCAGTGCTCTATAGCGACGACCTCGAGGAAACCCTCGGCGCCGTCGAAAGTGCAGGCGGCACGATCATCAAGCCGATCTTCCCGTTTCCCGGCGGCCGGCGCTTCCACTTCGTCGATCCGGCCGGCAACGAGCTGGCTGTCTGGGGCAAATAGCCTTCCCGAATGGGATCCGGTGGCATTTGTGGATTGCTCGATTTGGGCGTTCCTGCCATCGCTCATAACCATTGTGCTTTTCGGCTGCTCTGCTAATAACGCGCCGCACAAGCGACTCTGACGGCTATTGGGGCGTCGCCAAGTGGTAAGGCATCGGTTTTTGGTACCGACATTCCCAGGTTCGAATCCTGGCGCCCCAGCCATCCCATTGCCACCGGATGGTTGCGCCGCGGCCTGATCCGTGCTTGGCCTGGATCGTCCTGCGGCTCAAGGCCTCGGACCGATGTCAGCTCTCTTCGAAGATTGTTGGAGCAGATGAACTTTTATTCGGTGGCCATATCGACCGCCTTTATCGTCACGCTCGTTGCGGTTCTGGTCCTCGCACTACTGCCAGTGCCCGAGCTTCAGGAATTCGGGTTCGATATCGGTTTCGAAAATGACAGGGTCAATCACGCCAGCGCATTCGCCACCCTGGCTGCTCTTGGAGCTTTTGGCTGGCCCAGGCGCATAGTCACGCTGGTCATTTTCCTGGCGCTGGTCGGGGCCGCCATCGAAGTCCTTCAGGGCACGACGCTGATAGACCGCGATCTCGACATGTTCGACTGGGTTGCCGATTGCATCGGCATTGCGGGCGGCCTCGTGGTCGCGCTGTGTGTAAATTGGGTCATGCGCCGCAAAGGCTGATAGCCAACCGCACCCTGCTCTGCTGGCCGGAGCCGCCAATCCGAACGCTTCAGCTCGCCTCGCGCATCGCCTCGGCGGCCTGAAGGTCGACCGAAACGAGCTGGCTGACGCCCTGCTCGGCCATGGTCACGCCAAACAGCCGGTCCATGCGTGCCATGGTGATCGGATTGTGGGTGATGATGACGAAGCGCGTCTCGGTGGTCTTGGCCATCTCGTCCATGAGATTGCAGAAGCGCTCGACATTGTGATCGTCGAGCGGCGCGTCGACTTCGTCGAGCACGCAGATCGGCGCCGGATTGGTCAGGAAGACGGCGAAGATCAGCGACATCGCCGTCAGCGCCTGCTCGCCACCGGACAGCAGCGTCATGGTCTGCGGCTTCTTGCCGGGCGGGCGGGCAAGGATTTCAAGCCCTGCCTCGAGCGGATCGTCGGACTCGATCAGCTGCAATTCCGCCGTGCCGCCGCCGAACAGATGCGAGAACAGCCGCTGGAAGTGGCTGTTGACCACATCGAAGGCGGCGAGCAGCCGCTCGCGGCCTTCGCGGTTGAGGCTCTGGATCGCCTGCCGCAGCTTGCGGATCGCCTCGATGATATCCTCGCGCTCGGTAACGATCGCTTCGAGCCGGTCGGAGAGCTCCTTCTGCTCTTCCTCGGCGCGCAGATTGACGGCGCCGAGCCGTTCGCGCTCGATCTTCAACCGGTCAAGCTGGCGTTCTATCTCGGCCATTTCGGGGATCGGGTCGTCGGCTTCCAGGCCGGTATGGCGGATGACCAGATGCGGCGGCGTGTTCAGCGTTTCCTGGATACGCGCCTCGACCTCGAGCCGGCGCTCGTCGGCCGCCGTCAGCCTTTCCTCGGCGCGGGCACGGGTCTCACGCGCCTCGGCCAGCGACTGGATGGCCGATGTGGCTCCCTTGTCCAGTTCGGCCTGCCGGTTTTCCGCTTCCTGCAGCCGGTCGGCGGCCGCCTTGCGCAAGGTCTCGGCCTCGGTGAGCTGCGACAGCAGCGCGCGCCGCTTGGCATCGATCTCATCGGGCGCATCGGCCAGCCGTTCGCGCTCGGCCTCGGCCTCGGCCTTGCGCTCGCCGAGCGAGGCGATCTGGGTCGAGGCGTTTTCGGCGCGTACCAGCCAGTTGCTGCGCTCGGCACCGATGGCATCGAGCCGGCGCGTCCGCGCCTCGGCCTCGCGCCGCAGCCCTTCATGGACGGCCCGCGCGTCGGCAAGCGTGGCGCGGTCGCGGGAGACATTGGCCGAGGACTGTTCAAGCTGCAATTGCAGGTCGCCGAGATCGGGCGCGTCCTGCAGCAGCATTTCGGCCTCGACGAAGGCCGCCGAGGTTTCCTCATGGCTGTCGACGATGCGCGCGCGCGCCTCATCGAGTGCCGCGCGCCGGCTCGCCAGCTCGCCGCCGGCCTTTTCGGCCTCGGCCAGCGCATTGCGGGCCGCATCCAGCCGGTGCTGAGCGTCGCGTCCAGCCTGGCGCGTGTTGCGTTCGGCCTCGCTTGCCTGGCGAAGCGCCTGCTCGGCCCGTGCTAGCGCATCCTCAGCCTGGCGCAGCACAAGTGTCGCTTGCACTGCTTCGGCATCAAGTTCGGCAAGCCGGTTCTTCTGCGCCAGCCTTTGTGCGGCGGCCGTCGGCGCATCGGCGCTGGCGGTCAGGCCGTCCCAGCGCCAGAGCGCGCCTTCACGGCTGACCAGTCTCTGGCCGGGCGCAAGCAGCGCCTGGAGCCGGCGGCCGTCAGCGGCCTCGACGATGCCGATCTGCGCCAGGCGGCGGGCAAGCTGCGCCGGGGCGCGAACCACGCTGGCCAGGCTCTTGATGCCTTCCGGCAGTGCCGCGTCGCCCGGCTGGATCTGGCTTTCGCCCCAATGCGCCGGCGCGCTGCGGTCGAGCGGCACGTCGAGGTCTTCGCCAAGGGCAGCACCCAGCGCCGTCTCGAAGCCGCGCTCGACACTGATTTGCTCCAGTACCGAAGGGAAGAGATCGCCACTGGCGGCATTGAGGATCTTGGCCAGCGTGCGTGCTTCGGTCTCGATCCGCGCCAGTTCGGCCCTGGCGTCCTGAAGCGGCGGGCGGGCAGCGCTTTCGTCGGCTCGGGCATCGATGACCGATTGTTCGGCCTGCGCCACGGCGGCTTCGGATTCTTCCAGCAGCGCCATGGCCTGTTCGACCAGCACGCGCTTTTCGGCCGGATCCGGCAGGCCGGCGACCTTGGAGAGGATATCCGACAATTCGCGGTCGACCTCGGCGAGCTGGCGGGCGAAGCGGTCGCGGCGCTCGGCCGTTTCGCGCAGCGTGCGCTCGATCTGATGGCGCGAAGCGGCGGCCTCGGCCCGTTCGGCGGTCAGCGCGGCAAGCCTGGCTTCGCTTTGCGCCAACGTCGATGCCGCCTGTTCGAAAGCCGCGCGGGTGGTGGCCTCGCGCTCCGCGGCGCCGGCGTTCTCGGAATTCAGCGTGGCTTCTTCGGTGCGCAGCCGTTCGAGGACATCGGCATTGTCGCGCACCATCCGCTCCTCGCGAGCGATGTCGCCGTCGAGCTGCTGCAGGCGGCGCTCGATTTCGGCCTGGCGGTTGCGAATGCGGCCGGCTTCCTCCTCGATCTGCGACCTGGCGATCGACAGGCGCTGGAAGGCGGCGGCAGCGGCGGCTTCCGCGTCGCGCAGATCGGGCAGGCGATGAGCGCTGATGCCCTGCTCCTTGGCCGCGTTCATCTGCGCGGCGGCGCGGTCGCCGACCAGTGCCGTGGCAACAGCCAGCGCGGAACGTGCCTCGCCTTCCTGTGTCTTGGCGAGCGTCCAGCGCAGATGCAGCAATGTCGCTTCGGCCTTGCGGATATCGGCCGACAGGTTCTTGAAGCGCGAGGCCTGGCGCGCCTGGCGCTTCAGGCTTTCGATCTGGCTTTCCAATTCGCCGACGACGTCGTCCAGGCGTTCCAAATTCTGTTCGGCCGCCTTCAGCCGCAGTTCCGCCTCGTGGCGGCGGGTGTGCAGGCCGGAAATGCCGGCGGCCTCTTCGAGCAGCGCGCGGCGCGCCTGCGGCTTGGCCTGGATCAGTTCACCGATGCGGCCCTGCCCGACCATCGACGGCGAGCGCGCGCCAGTCGACTGATCAGCGAACAGAAGCTGCACATCCTTGGCGCGCGCTTCCTTGCCATTGATGCGGTAGAGCGAGCCGGCCTCGCGCTCGATGCGGCGCGACACCTGCAACTCGTCGGCATCGTTGAACGCAGCGGGCGCCGAACGATCACTGTTGTCGAGGAAAAGCGTGACTTCGGCGGTGTTGCGGGCGGGCCGCGTGCCTGAACCGGAAAAGATGACGTCGTCCATGCCGGACGCGCGCATGTTTTTGTAGGAGCTTTCGCCCATCACCCAGCGCAACGCCTCGACAAGGTTCGACTTGCCGCAGCCGTTCGGCCCGACAATACCCGTGAGGCCGCGTTCGATGACGAACTCGCCGGGCTCGACGAAGGACTTGAAACCGAGGAGGCGAAGGCGCGAAAACTTCATTCGCGCCGCCCCGCAAGCGGGTTCCGCAAAAGTGTTCCGCGGTTTTGCGAATAGAGCCCGCGACAAGGCAAATGGATGGGCACGCCGAAGCGCTGCCGCTTCAGCGCTGCGCGAGCGTCAGAGCAGAGGGTCGATGATGGCCGACATTTCCTCAATCGACATCGCCCCTTTGTAGGTCTTACCGTTGATGAAGAAGGTCGGTGTCGAGTCGACCTTGAATTCATTGGCGCCGCGCTTCTGGACCGATCTCACATCGTCCAGAAGTTTCTGGTCCGTCAAGCAGGCCTCGAAGGACTCCTGTGTAAAACCGGCGAGCTTCGAGATTTGCAGCAGCGCATCCTTGGTGTTCGAGACGCCAACCCAGTTCGCCTGCTGCCTGAACAGCACGTCCACCATCGGGAAATAGTTGTCCTTGGCGCAGCGCGCCAGCATGAAACCGGCTTCCGCGCTCGGGTCGAACGGGAATTCGCGCAGGATATAGCGTGCCTTGCCGGTGTCGATGTACTTCGTCTTCAGGTCCGGGAAGGTGGTTTCGGCGAAATGCGCGCAATGCGGGCAGGTCATCGAGGCGTATTCGACGATGGTGACCTTGGCGTCATCCTTGCCGAGCTGCTTGTCAGGCAGCGCGCCCGGCTTCAACAGTTCTGCCATATCGACATTGCCCTGGGATTCGGGAACCTTGGCGGCAGCCGGCGTGGCGGGCTTTGCGGGAGCGGCCGGATCCGCGGGCTTCACATCCGCCGCCTTGGCCTGCTCGCCGGAGTCGCTGCAGGCGGCAAGCAGGGCCACCGCCGGAATGGCGGCCAGCGAAGACAGGACGTTTCTGCGAGACAGACTTTTGCCGAACGGAGGACGGTTCATACGAATCACCTGACAAGGGTTGAATTTTGCAATGCAAAGGCACGAAAAGGCGAGAGTTGGCGCGAATTAAGGCATCTCCATCCCCAATCCAATCGTGAAACCTGACAAAGGCGATCACGAATGCGAGATGTTGACGACGAATCCATGACTGTCTTCAAGGGGTTTTTGACTTCCTTTCACCCAAAATGGTTGCGCCAAGCCTTTCCAGCGAGGCGCGCAGCCCGTCATCCTCGATCAGTTCGACCGTACTGGACAGTCTGGTCTGCTCCGCCGCCGTCAACGGCCTGAAGGTCGGTTTAGGCCGTCCCTTGTCCGTCGTCACCGGTTTTTGCACGATCCTGATGCGGCCTATTGCCGTAAAGCCGAGGAAAGCGTTGACCCGGTTGATGATCTCGCCGGTCTCGTGCTGCAGATGAAGTGCTGCCATGCCTTCACAGGCAATGACCAATACCGCCGGCTCGAACGGATCGTCCTCATGCAGGCGGCGTGGCCATTGAATTTTCTCAGGCCGCGAGCGGCTGGCCAGGCGCGGCCCGGCGATCTCTTCCCAGGACTGGACGAGACCAATCGAGATGCCTGCCCGTTTGCGCAGCACCGGGTCGAGGATTTTGGTGGCAAGATCGCTCACCGGAACGGGATTGCCGTAGGGCGTTCTCCCTGCCATGTACGTTCTCCAGCCGCGACCCCAGCAGATTACCGGCAAGGCCAATACACGATCAATGGCACCAGCAGACCAGACCCGCAAGACCCAGGCACGCAAGGCCCAGACACGCAAGGCAATGCCGGACGATACCGCGTCGCGCCTGCTCGCCTGGTACGACGTGCATCATCGCGAGCTGCCGTGGCGGGTGAGCCCGCGCGAGCATGCACGCGGCGTGCGGCCCGATCCCTACCGCATCTGGCTGTCCGAAGTCATGCTGCAGCAGACCACAGTCGAGGCGGTGAAATCCTATTTTCGAGCCTTTGTCGAGAAATGGCCCGATGTCGAGGCACTGGCCGCGGCGCCGACCGAGGACGTGATGAAGGCCTGGGCGGGGCTCGGCTATTACTCCCGCGCCCGCAACCTCAAGGCCTGCGCCGATCTGGTGGCGGCACGCGGCGGCCGGTTTCCCGACACCGAGGCCGGTTTGAGAGACCTGCCCGGCATCGGCGCCTACACCTCGGCGGCGATCACGGCGATCGCTTTCGACCGCCCCGCTGCCGTGGTCGACGGCAATGTCGAACGCGTCATATCGAGGCTGTTTTCGATCACCACGCCGCTCAGCGAAGCCAAGACCGAGATACGCGCCCATGTCGAGGCCATGGTGCCGGTGGCGAGGCCGGGCGATTTCGCCCAGGCGATGATGGATCTCGGCGCCACGATCTGCACCCCGCGCCGGCCGCGCTGCATGCTGTGCCCGCTGCGCGAGAGCTGTAGTGCCGTCGTTTCGGGCGACCCTGAAAACTTCCCGGTGCGGCTGCCCAAAGCCGACAAGCCGCAGCGACGCGGTGCTGCTTTCGTCGCCATGCGCGAGGACGGGGCCATACTTCTGCGAAAACGGCCGGACAAAGGTCTGCTCGGCGGCATGACCGAGGTGCCGACAACGGGCTGGACCGCGCGGGTGGACGGCGCCACCACGCAGGCGGCGGCGCCCTTTCCCGGCGACTGGCGGCGCGCCGGGACAATCACGCATGTCTTCACCCATTTCGCGCTCGAGCTCGAAGTCTTTCACGCCCACATCAAAGGTGCTGCGCCGGCAGGGCATTTCTGGTCGCACGCCCACGAGATTTCCGAAGAGGCCCTGCCCACTGTCATGAAAAAGGCAATCGAGGCTGCGATACCCGGCGCGACGAAAAAGCAACGCCCGCATTGAAAGAGGCTTCATGACCGAGATCCGCCACATCGTTTTCGACATCGGCCGCGTGCTGATCCACTACGATCCAGACATTCCGTTCAGCCGCCTCATCCCCGATGCCGAAGAGAGAAAGTGGTTCTTCGACAATATCTGCACGCATGACTGGAACATCGAGCAGGATCGCGGCCGGAGCTGGGAAGAGGCCGAGGCGCTGCTGATTGCGGACTATCCCGACCATGCGGAAAACATCCGCAATTTCCGCCGCCACTGGCACGACATGGTGCCGCATGCCTATGACGACAGCGTCGCCATAATGCTTGGCCTGATCGAGAGCGGCCATGATGTGACCATGCTGACCAACTTCGCCTCCGACACTCTGGCGGAAGCCCGCGAACGCTTCGATTTCCTCAATCGGCCACGCGGCGTGACCATCTCCGGCGAGATCGGCAAGATCAAGCCGGATCGTGACATTTATGACCATCACGTGGCTGCGTTCGGGCTCGAACCCTCGGCGACGCTGTTCATCGACGACAGCCAGAAGAATGTCGACGGCGCCAAGGCCGCGGGCTGGAAAGCCGTGCTGTTCACCGATGCCAGGACGCTTCAAGCAGATCTTGAACGCTTGGGAATCAAGGCGCGATCTGAATCGCTTGCGGCGATGCGCTGAGATTTTGATTCAACGCAATACGCGATAATTCGGCAGGGGGTCAGCCCCCTGCCCGCTCCATGCCGAGACGGGCGATGCGGCGCAGTTCGTCGATCGGGGTCAGCCCGCCGCTGCGCTCATAATGCCAGAAGGTCCAGCCATTGCAGGCGTCCAGCCCCTGCACTTCGGCGCCGATCTTGTGGATCGAGCCGGCGCTGTCGCCGATCGCCACCGTGCCGTCGGCGCGCACCTTGGCCGCCCAGCGCTTCTTGGCGTCGTACAGCGTGACGCCCGGCTGCATCAGCCCGGTGTCGAGAAGGCTGACGAAGGCGACGCGCGGCTCGGCGCGCTTGCCGGTTAACACCGTCAGATCAGCATCCTCCAGCGGCCGCACCGCATCGATACGCTCGTTGGCGGCGTCGATATAGGGCTGCTCGCGCTCAATGCCGACGAAATGGCGACCAAGACGCTTGGCGACCGCACCTGTCGTGCCGGAGCCGAAGAAGGGGTCGAGCACGATGTCGCCGGGCTTGGTCGAGGCCATCATGATGCGGGCGAGCAGCGCTTCCGGCTTCTGCGTCGGGTGCAGCTTGTCGCCATTGTCGTTCTTCAGCCGCTCGCCGCCGGTGCAGATCGGGAACAGCCAGTCGGAGCGCATCTGGATGTCGTCGTTGGACGCCTTCAGCGCCTCGTAGTTGAACGTATAGCCCTTGCCCTTCTGGTCCCGGGAAGCCCAGATCATCGTCTCATGCGCGTTCTGAAAACGGCGGCCACGGAAATTCGGCATCGGATTGGTCTTGCGCCAGACCACGTCGTTGAGGATCCAGAAGCCCAGATCCTGCATCTTGGCGCCGACCCGGAAGATGTTGTGATAGGAGCCGATGACCCAGATGGTGCCGTTGGGCTTCAGCACGCGGCGCGCCGCCAAAAGCCACGCGCGGGTGAAGGCGTCATAGGCCTCAAAATTCTCGAACTGGTCCCAGTGATCGTCGACCGCGTCAACCTTGGACTGGTCGGGCCGGTGCAGATCGCCGTCGAGCTGCAGATTGTAGGGCGGATCGGCGAAGATGACGTCGATCGACTTTTCGGGTAGGCGGTCGAGGGCCGCGACGCAGTCGCCCTTGAGGATCGTGTCCAGCCATTCGGATTGCTGGGGAGCGCGGGACAACTCGTGGAGAAGACGCACGGCAGACATTTTTACACCCAAGGCACGCGTTACTGTTTACTCCCCGTTATGGTTACCGATCAGCGTAAATATTCGGTGAAGGCCGGCGCGATCGCCTGCCAGGTTTGCGAAGGCCGGGCCATTGGTGTATGCCGCGCCGCCTGAGGCCTTCCTGGCCGCTTCATCCTTTCTTTGTCCGGATCACCATGCCCCAGCCAGACCTTGTCATCTTCGATTGCGACGGCGTGCTCGTCGATTCCGAAATCATCGCCGCGCGGGTCGAGGCCGAGCTGATAACGCTCGCCGGATATGAAATCTCGGCCGAGGAGATTGCCGAAAGCTATGCGGGCCTGACGTTCAAGGACATACTGATGCGGATCGAGGAGAAGTCCAAGATTCCGTTCCAGGCGTCGCTGATCGACCGCGCCGAAGAGCTCGTCGACCGCAAACTGCGCAGCGATGTGCGTGCCATCGAGGGCGTGCGCGAAGCGGTCGCCTCGGTCACGGCGCAACGCTGCATCTGCTCTAACTCACGCTCGGAGCGGATAGAATTCATGCTGGAGAAAGTGCATCTGCTGACCTTCTTCGCCGGCCGCATCTTCTCGGCACTGGAAATACCGAGCAAAAAGACCAAACCCGCGCCGGACGTGTTCCTGTTCGCGGCGGAAAGACTCGGCGCGAACCCAGCCAACACTTTCGTCATCGAGGATTCCGTGCACGGCGTCGCCGGCGCCAAGGCAGCCGGCATGCGGGTGATCGGCTTCACCGGCGCCAGCCACAGCTACCCTGGCCATGCCGACGCGCTGACCGAGGCCGGCGCCGAAACGGTGATCCGCCGCTGGGCAGAGCTGAAAAGCGTGATCGCGGCGCTTTCGGAATGGTCGGCCGACGCCTGAGCACCGTGCGCCGCCACGCACGTTGCCCTTAAAGTATCAGGACTAGACCCCGACTAGTTTGTCGCCGCGGCCCTCTTCCTGTGGGTCTTCTTCGGCTTGTCCGTCGCCTTCGGCGCGGTTTCGTCATAGCCGGCATAGACCTGATAATCCTGCGCCGTCGGTGCCGGCACGACGACATTGGAATCGGTGAAGACGAACTGGGTGGCGACCGACGGATCGGTGACCTGGACCTGGTACTGGTGAATCTGCGAATAGAGCACGTCGGTGCCGTGCATCACCGCGGTGCGGATCGGCATGGTGATGGTGCCGGGCGTAAACTTCGCTCCCGGCACGATCTTGCCGGCAACCGCTATCTTCATCGTCAGCTGTCCGTCGGCACGGCTGCAATCGCGGGTCACGTCGGAAATCGACGCCTGGTAAATGATCCTCGCGGAATCATCAGGCGGTGTGGCAGCGGCGGCGTCAGCCGCGGCCTGCGCCGCGGCATCCGCGGCGGCGTCGCCGGTCTTCTTGAGCTTCGGCTTGGCCTTCTTGACCTCGTTGGCATAGGTGTTGAAAAAGGCCGTGCCGTCGCGCACCGTCACCCGCGGGCAATAGGCGTTCAGCTGGCTGGCCAGAATCTTGGGATCCTGCGGAGGCGGAGGCGCCGTCGGGTCCTTCTTGCCGAAACCGAGGTTAAGGATGCCATTGTCGCCCGATTGGCAGCCGGCGGCGGCGAGCATAAAGCCGGTGAGCGCAAGACCCGCCAAAAAGCGGCCACTTGATGTACGAAACGCCATGAAACTGCACTTCCCTCTCGTAAAGCTGGTGACGTATATCAACGGCGCGGCAAAAATGCGACTGGAGCCGGCACAGAAATTAACCACCTTGTGGTGAACGGAAAAGCCAAGCGGCAACGGGACTGAGATATGCAATATGTGAGTACGCGCGGGGAAGCACCCGCGCTTGGATTTTCCGATGCCGTGCTGGCGGGGCTGGCACGCGATGGCGGGCTTTACGTGCCGCGCGAGTGGCCGCAGTTTTCAGCTTCCGATATCCGTGCCATGCGTGGCCTTGCCTATCCCGATCTCGCGATCCGCGTGCTGTCGCCGTTCCTTGGCGGCGAAATTCCGGCGCCGGTCTTCGAGCGCCTGGTGCGCGAAGCCTATGCCACGTTCCGTCACGAGGCGGTCTGCCCGCTTGTCCAGACCGGCCCCAACACGTTTGTCCTCGAACTCTTCCATGGGCCGACGCTGGCATTCAAGGATGTGGCGATGCAGCTGCTCGCCCGGCTGATGGACCATGTGCTTGCCGAACGCGACCAGCATGCCACCATCGTCGGCGCCACGTCAGGCGACACCGGCGGCGCGGCGATCGACGCCTTTGCCGGGCGCAGCCGCACCGACATCTTCATCCTGTTCCCGCATGGCCGCGTTTCGCCGGTGCAGCAGCGGCAGATGACGACGTCGAAGGCGGAAAACGTCCATGCGCTAGCGATCGAAGGCAATTTCGACGACTGCCAGGGGCTGCTCAAGGACATGTTCAACGACCACGCCTTCCGCGACCGGGTGGCGCTGTCGGGGGTCAATTCGATCAACTGGGCGCGCATCATGGCCCAGATCGTCTACTATTTCTCCTCGGCCCTGTCGCTCGGCGCGCCGGACAGACCGGTGTCGTTCACCGTCCCGACCGGCAATTTCGGCGATATCTTCGCCGGCTATGCCGCCAAGAAAATGGGCCTGCCGATCGAACGGCTGGTCATCGCCACCAACGACAACGACATATTGGCGCGCACTTTCGCCACCGGCGAGTACCGCACCAAGGGTGTCTTTGCGACCACTTCGCCTTCGATGGACATCCAGGTTTCGTCGAATTTCGAACGCCTGCTGTTCGAAGCCTCCAACCGCGACGCGGCGACCGTGCGACGCTACATGGACGGCCTGAAGCAGTCCGGCGCCTTCACCATTGAAGCCCGTGAAATCAATGGGATGCGGTCGGAGTTCGACGCCGGCCGCGCCACCATGGACGAGGTCGCCGCCACCATCCGTTCGACGCTCGCGGCCAGCAATTACCTGCTCGACCCGCACACGGCGGCAGCCGTGCATGTCGCGGCTGGCAAGGCGGCAAGCGCCGTGCCGATGGTGGTGCTGGGCACAGCGCACCCGGCCAAATTTCCGGCCGCCGTCGAGGCCGCCAGCGGCGTCTCGCCGGCCCTGCCCGCATGGCTAGGCGGATTGATGACATTTGAGGAAAAATACACGGTACTTCCATCCGACCTGAAAATGGTGGAAGATTACGTCAGCCGCCGCGCGCGGGCGGCGCGTTAGGGAGTACGAACCATATGGGTGTTGAGGTAAGCCGTCTGTCGAACGGCCTGACAGTCGCCACCGAAACCCTTCCAAGTATCGAATCGGTTGCCTTGGGTGCCTGGGTCAAGTCCGGTGCCCGCAATGAACGTGACGAAGAGCATGGCATGGCCCATCTGCTCGAGCACATGGCGTTCAAGGGCACGAAGCGACGGACGGCCTTCGAAATCGCATCGGAAATCGAGGATGTCGGCGGCGAGATCAATGCCGCCACCAGTGTCGAGACCACATCCTACTACGCCAGGGTGCTCAGCGACGACGTGCCGCTGGCCGTCGACATCCTCGCCGACATCCTGCAGGAGTCCGAATTCGACCCGCAGGAACTCGAGCGCGAGCAGCACGTCATCCTGCAGGAGATCGGCGCTGCCCACGATACGCCAGACGATATCGTCTTCGACCGTTTCACCGAGACGGCCTTTCGCCACCAGACCATCGGCCGCTCGATCCTGGGCACGCCGGAAACCGTCAAATCCTTCACCTCCAAGCAGCTGCACGATTTCATCGAACGCCAATATGGCGCCGAACGGATGGTGATCGTGGCTGCCGGCGACATCAAGCACGACAATTTCGTGCGCGAGGTGGAGAAGCAGCTCGGCGGCTTCCGCAGCAAGGCCGACAGCACCATCCCGCAATATGCGCAATATGTCGGCGGCGATTTCCGCGAGGACCGCGACCTGATGGACGCGCAGATCGTGCTGGGCTTCGAAGGCCGCGCCTATCACGTGCGCGATTTCTATGCCTCGCAGGTGCTGTCGATGATCCTCGGCGGCGGCATGTCGTCGCGCCTGTTCCAGGAAGTCCGCGAGAAACGCGGCCTGTGTTATTCGGTCTATGCCTTCCACTGGGGCTTTTCCGACACCGGCATTTTCGGCGTCCACGCCGCGACGGGCCAGAGCGACATCGCCGAACTCGTGCCTGTCATCATCGACGAGCTGCAGAAGGCCGGCGAGAACATCCTGCAGGAAGAACTCGACCGCGCGCGCGCGCAGTATCGCGCAGGGCTGATCATGTCCGCCGAAAGCCCGGCCAGCCGCGCCTCGCAGATCGCAAGGCAACTGCTTTTATTCGGCAGGCCGATCGCCAAGGAGGAATTGATGGAGCGCCTGTCGGCGCTGACGGTGGGGCGGCTGACAGACCTGTCGTCGCGGATGTTCTCAACCAAACCGACGCTCACCGCTGTCGGGCCCGTGGGTACGCTGGCACCATATGAGGCGATCCTCGATTCGCTTCCGGGCACGCAGACCACGGCCCGCAGGCTCGCCGTCTAAGTCCCCCAAGCGCCGTGTTCGCGCTCCCTTTCTTTCGCCGTGACCTGCCGGCGCTGAAGGGCAATCTCGTCACGTTGCGCGTGCCATACACCAATGACTATCGGGAATGGTCGACGCTGCGCGGCGAAAGCCGCGCCTTCCTGGAGCCGTGGGAGCCGCGCTGGACCCCCGATGAACTCGACCGCACGGCATGGCGCCTGCGCATCAGCCGCTACCGCGAAGATTATGCGCAGGGAACCGCGATCGCCTTCTTCATCTTCGAGAAGTCGAGCGGCAAGCTGGCCGGCGGCATCACGCTCGGCAACATACGCCACGGTGTCTCGCAAAGCGGCCATGTCGGCTACTGGATCGGCGAGCGCTTCGGCGGCCGCGGCCTGATGACCGACGCGGTCAAGGTCGTGGCCCGGTTCGCCTTCGATACGCTGAGGTTGCACCGGATCGAAGCCGCCTGTATTCCCGACAACATTCGATCGATCCGCGTGCTTGAAAAAGCCGGATTCCGGCGCGAAGGACTGTTAAGATCTTATCTCAGGATCAACGGCATCTGGCAGGACCATTACCTCTACGCCCGGATCGCGGACGATCCGCTGGACGCAGGAACGAAGGACTGATTTTTGACGAATTTCCTGCGAAACGGGCCGCTGTTCGCCTTTGTCCTCGCGGCAATCCTGACGCTGTGCGCGGCTTCGTCGGCCTTTGCCGTCGAACCGATCAAGATTGCCCGCGACGACGTCGCGCTCGACCTGTCGCGCGCCTTCGAGATCTACCGCAACCAGGGTGAGAACTTCCAGGTATCGACCGCGCCCGGGCCTGACGGCATCGTGCGGCGCATCGAGGTCGAGGCCAATGACGCGCGTTCGACCGGCGACTGGGCGGTGTTTGCGCTGGCCAACACCACCGACCAGCAGCTCGACAGGCTGATCGTGGCGCCGCATTTCCGGCTGGTCAATTCCGGCATCTTCTGGCCCGATCTCGGCGCAACCCGCATTGCAGCGATCACGCCCAGCGAGGGCTTCGCGCTCGACCGCCAGACCAGCCCTGACGCCGATGTGTTCCGGGTGACGCTGAACCCGGGAACGGTGATCACCTTCATCGCCGAACTCGCCTCGCCCAAGCTGCCGCAGGTCTATCTGTGGGAGCCGGAAGCCTACAAGGACTCGGTCAACTCCTACACGCTGTTTCGCGGCATCGTCATCGGCATTGCGGGCCTTCTGGCGCTGTTCCTGACCATCCTTTTCGTGGTCAAGGGGACCTCGATGTTCCCGGCAACCGCGGCCCTTGCCTGGGCGGTGCTTGCCTATATCTGCGTCGATTTCGGTTTCCTCAACAAGGTCATCGAAATCTCGCCCGGCAACGAGCAGATGTGGCGAGCTGGAACGGAGGTGGCGCTTGCGGCGACCTTTGTGGTCTTCCTGTTCGCCTATCTCAACCTCAACCGCTGGCACGGTCACTTCAGCTATGGCGCGCTGGTCTGGATCCTCGGGCTGGTGCTGATTGCAGGCGTGGCCATCGTCGATCCGGCGGTCGCCGCAGGCATCGCCCGCATCTCCTTTGCCGCCACCGCATTGACCGGGCTCGGCCTGATCATCTTCCTCGGAATTCGTGGTTATGACCGCGCCATCATGCTGGTGCCCAGTTGGGTCATGGTGCTGTTGTGGCTATGCGGGTCGTGGATGGCGATCACCGGCATGCTCGACAATGACATCGCCCAGCCGGCGCTCGGCGGCGGGCTGATCCTGATCATCCTGTTGATCGGCTTCACCGTCATGCAGCATGCCTTCGCCGGCGGCGCGCTGCATCAGGGGCTGTTCTCCGACCTCGAACGCCAGGCGCTGGCGGTGGCCGGGTCGGGCGACACGGTGTGGGACTGGGACGTTCTGCGCGACCGCGTCGTCACCAAGCCTGATGTCAGCATCCAGCTCGGCCTAGCGCCCAACAGCCTTGGTGGTGCCGCGCGCAACTGGCTGCCGGTGCTGCATGCCGACGACCGCGACACGTTCCGCACGACGCTCGACGTGGTGCTGGAGCACCGGCGCGGCCGGGTGGCGCAGAATTTCCGCCTGCGCGGCGCCGACGGGCACTATCATTGGTTCGCCTTGCGGGCGCGGCCGGTCATAGGATCGGACGGCGAAGTCATCCGCTGCGTCGGCACCATGGTCGACGTCACCGAGCAGAAGAAGTCCGAGGAGCGGCTGCTGCACGATGCCGTGCACGACAATTTGACCGGCCTGCCGAACCGCGAACTGTTCATGAACCGGCTGGAAGCGATCATCTCGATCGCCCGCACCGAAGAGAAGGTGCGTCCGACAGTCTTCGTCATCGACATAGACCGCTTCAAGCAGGTCAATGACGGGCTCGGCATCTCGGCCGGCGACACCATCCTGCTGACCATCGCTCGGCGCCTGCACCGGCTGTTGAAGCCGAAGGATTCGCTGTCGCGCTTTGCCGGCGACCAGTTCGCGCTGATGCTTTTGTCCGAACAGGACCCCGCCCGCATCGCCGGCGTGGCGGACGCCATCAAGCATGCGATCAACAACCCGATCACCTTCGCCAAGCGCGAGATCGTGCTGACCGCCTCGATCGGCCTGATCACCTGGACCTCGGCGCAGACTTCGGCCGAGGACATGGTCAAGGACGCCGAACTTGCCATGCATCAGGCCAAGCGTTTCGGCGGCGACAGGATCGAGCCGTTCCGCCCGGCTTTCCGCACCGTCGGCACCGACCGGCTGCAGTTCGAATCCGATTTGCGGCGCGCCATCGAGCGGCGCGAATTCACCCTTGCCTACCAGCCGATCGTGCGGCTGGAGGACGGCAGCGTCGCCGGCTTCGAGGCCTTGCTGCGCTGGGACCATCCGCGCCGCGGCATGATTCCGCCGGCGGATTTCATTCCGGTCGCCGAAAGCTGCGGGCTGATCGTGCAGCTCGGGCTGTTCGCCATGCAGCAGGCGGCCGAGGACCTGGCCGGATGGCAAAAGCAGATCGGCGACGCGCCGCTGTCGGTCTCGGTCAATCTGTCCAGCCGCCAGCTCATCCGCCGCGACCTGGTCAGCGATGTCCGCTCGGTCATCGCGCGGGCCAATCTGAAGCCGCGCTGCTTCCGGCTCGAGCTCACCGAGTCCCTGGTGATGGACAATCCCGAGCAGACCGCCCATGTGCTGACCAAGCTGAAACAGCTCGGCATCGGCCTGTCGCTGGACGATTTCGGCACCGGCTATTCATCGCTCGCCTATTTGACGCGTTTCCCGTTCGACACGATCAAGATCGACAAGAGTTTCGTCGATGACAGCACGCCGAAGCGCGCTGTGCTGCTCAAATCCATGGTCAACATGGCGCATGAACTCGGCCTGTCGGTGGTCGCCGAGGGCATCTCGGACGAACGCGATGCGCTGGAATTGCGCCAGATGGGTTGCGAATATGTGCAGAGCTTCATGTTCGGCGCGCCGATGCCGGGCGACCAGGTGCTGAAGACGTTGAAGGAGCAGTATCCGCTGACGCAGGCTTAGAGGCTGCGTTAGCGTGACAGGTCAGGCGTGTCCGGCAGCCAGGCTGAGATGCGCCAGATCGATACCGATCGAGGCGAGGATGCGATCGTATTTGCGCTCGATGTCCGCGTCGAAGAGAAGTTCGGGACTGGCCGGACAGGTCAGCCAGCCATTCTCGGCGATCTCGGTTTCCAGTTGGCCGGCGCCCCATCCGGAATAGCCGAGCGCCATCAGCGCGTGACGCGGGCCGCGGCCCGACGATATAGCGCGCAATATATCGACCGTCGCGGTCAGGCAGATATCGTCGGAAACGGTCAGCGACGATTCCACGCGGTAGTCGCCCGAATGCAGGACGAAGCCTCGGCTGCGATCGACAGGCCCGCCATTGCGCACGACGAAATCGCGCGCCTGCGCCGGCAGGCGGATCGCTTCCTGCTCGTTCATGATGCCGAGCTGCACCAACAGATCCGGAAACAGCATCTGCTGTGTCTGGTTGATGATCAGGCCCATCGCGCCTTCATCGCTGTGGGCGCAGATGTAGATGACCGAGCGCGTGAAACGGTCGTCCTTCATGCCGGGCATGGCAATCAGGAACTGATCGTCGAGAAAGCCGCGTCCAGCAGCCGTCTTTTTGTGGCGCAACAAATCCATGACAGGGAGGGTACCGTGTTTCCCCGGCGCCGAAAAGATGCGCCGCGCCGGATTCGACCAAAGCCCATGGCGCCAGGCCGCCATGGCTTGCCACCAGGGGTCACGCAAATATGATGCCGGCAGGGCCATGAAATCATTGCACCGCCACGAACGGACGATCAAATCACCGCCATGCAAAGCTTGAAAATCCTGTTGCTCGGCGCCGCCATCGGATCGGCGAGCGTTCTCCCCGCCTCGGCCTCCTCGTCCGCCTGGTACAACAGCGAAGGCGGCAAGGTGCGGCTGGTGACATCAGGCAAAGCCGACGAGGCCGGCCGCATCCAGGGCGTTCTCGACATCGCGCTCAAGCCGGGCTGGAAGACCTATTGGCGTGATCCGGGCGACGCCGGTGTGCCGCCGCAGCTCGATGTTTCGGCCAGCACCAATATTGCCGACGCCACACTCTCGTTTCCGGCACCCCAACGTCACGACGATGGTTATGGCAAATGGGCAGGCTACAACTATCCGGTTTCGCTGCCCGTGGTGTTCAAATTATCGGCAGCGAAGGATTCGGCCGTCATCGACGCCGACGTCTTCCTCGGCATTTGCGAAACGATCTGCATACCGGTGCAGACGCGGCTGACGGTCGACCCTGGTTCCGACCCCGACAATGCAGACGATGCAGCCCTGGTGAAGGCAAGTTTCGCGGCATTGCCGGCGCCCGCGAGATCGGATTTCGGCATCAATGTCCTGCCGGGCGATCACGAGACGCTGGTTGTCGAGGCGAATTTTCCCGGTGACCCCGACGCGGCGGATTTCTTCGTCGCCGGCGAGCGGGATTACATGTTCGGCGCCCCTTCCCGCAGCGAAAAGGACGGCAAGCTGATCTTCACCGTGCCGATCCTCGACCGCCCCTCGGCAACGCCAACGGATGGCGGACTTCACTACACGCTGACGAGTTCGGCGGGCGCCGTCGAAGGGCTGCTGCCTTTCCCTTGATCCAGCTTGCCCGAACGGTTGCAGGACGCCGCCGAGTTCGCTACGCAAGCATGCATCCTTCCTTCCCATTCCCCAAGCGAGGAACTCATGACCATTTCCGTCGGCGACAAGCTGCCCGAGGTAACCTTCAAGACGATGACCGACGACGGCGCCAAGACGATCACCTCAGCCGAGATTTTCCCGGGCAAGAAAGTGGTCCTGTTCGGTGTTCCCGGCGCCTTCACGCCGACCTGCAGCAACAACCACCTGCCCGGCTATCTCGAAAACCATGACGCGATCCTGGCACGCGGCGTCGACACCATCGCCGTCGTTTCGGTCAACGACGTCCATGTCATGGGCGCCTGGGCGCGCTTCACCGGCGGTGAGGGCAAGATCCTGTTCCTCGCCGACGGCAGCGGCGATTTCGCCAAGGCGGTCGGCCTCGACAACGACCTTTCCGCCGCCGGCATGGGCCTGCGCTCGAAGCGGTTTTCGATGATCGTCGACGACGGTAAGGTCACCGCGATCAATGTCGAGACCAAGCCGGGTGTCGACGAGTCCGGCGCGGCTCATATTCTCGGGCAGCTCTAGGCGTCAACGGTCGCGTCGGGCGAAGCCGCAGGGCTGACCTCGCCCGACGACCGCTTGCACCCCAGAACTGCCGGCTTTCGGGGGGGATCCCAACGATGTTCGACGTCTTCTGGCGCGCTGTCGTGATCGGCATCGGCGCCACGGTGCTGATGGATCTCTGGGCCATCCTGTTCCATAAGGCATTTGGCCAGCCACGGCCGAACTGGGGACCGGTCGGTCGCTGGGTCTGGCATCTCACCGACAAGGTCTTTCACGATGATATCGGCGACGCGGCACCCTACGCGCACGAAGTGGCGCTGGGCTGGGCGTTTCACTATTTCGTCGGCATCGTCTACGGCATCATCCTGGTCGTGCTGGCAGGGACCGGCTGGCTTGCCGCGCCGACCTTCCTGCCGGCCTTCATCCTCGGCATCGTCACCGTCGGCGCCGGCTGGTTCCTGTTGGCGCCCGGCATGGGTGCCGGATGGGCAGCCTCGAGGCGGCCCAATCCGATGCGGATCCGGGCGCTGAACCTGGTGGCGCACACGGTCTTCGCGCTCGGGCTTTGGGGCACGGCGCTGCTGATACGCTAGCTAGACAGCTAGAACAGACGGTTCAGATCCCGCCGCCCGTCCACCACACGGACAACCCACTCGACAGGGCCGTCGTCGGTGTAGGAATCGTTTCGTAGAGCAGTACAAACGGCGCCTCCACCAGCATTCGTGCGGAAGGCCTGATGTCCGGTCGCCTAACACCCATGCGCGGCTGGTCTGCCAGTTGCATGGCCCGCGCTTCCAACCGATCATAGTAGCGATCGGCCGCCCGTATGTTTTCGCTGCCTATCGTCACGTAGATGTCGATGAGGTCCGTCCTGGCTGCGGGTGACCAAACCAGCCTAACGGCCATTCGACGAGGCTTCCGTCAGCTTTCGCCGGGCTTCCTTCCGCAACGCGTCGAAATCCACAGGCTCCGGTGGGCCGCTTGCCTTGCCTTCATCCCACCGTTGCCTCAGCCGGCGAATATCGTCATGCCGCAATTCGCGCTTGGCCTGCCAATCCCGCACCGCTTCACGCACAATCTCGCTAGCGGTGGCATACTCGCCGGCCCGCTCCCACCCGCGAATGCTTTCGTGCGGGTTGGCGAAGAACTGGTCGGCGACTGCTTCGAACTCCGGCGGCGGCAGGAAGCCGGTCGCGGACCGGTCATTCTCATGCATCCGCTCCCTGACCTCGACCGCAAGGCGGAGATGACTTGCCAGGATTTCGGCCGTTTCTATTGCCTTGCGTTCGCCCGACGACACGATGCGCCGGATTGCACCGACCCATGGCTGATCGAGCATGGCAACAGCTCTCGCCCGCCCGACGCCGGACAGCCCCCATTCCGGCACGGGAATGGCGGCATCGATCTGAACCTGGGATGCGTGACATAGTAGAGGATCGGCACGATCGAGGTTCCTGCCTGAAAGTGGACCGGCCGCCGGAACTCAATAGCTCTGGGTCGAACGACGCGCTTTCGTGGCCACCGGCTGCTTGGGCTGGGCATCCGGCTTCGGCGCTGATACCGCCGGCTTGAAAGAGCCCTTCTTGAACGGCGCCATGCCTTCCCGCGCGAGCTCGTCGGCGCGCTCGTTCTCGGTGTGGCCGGCATGGCCCTTCACCCAGTTCCAGGTGACCTTGTGGCGTCGGTTGGCTTCATCCAACGCCTGCCACAGCTCGCCGTTCTTGACCGGCTTCTTGTCGGCGGTCTTCCAGCCGTTCTTCTTCCAGCCATGGATCCATTTGGAAATGCCGTCCATGACATATTTGCTGTCGGTGTGAAGCTCGACCGTGCAGGGCTCCTTCAGCGCATTCAGCGCCGATATGGCCGCCAGCAACTCCATGCGGTTGTTGGTCGTTTCGGCCTCGCCACCGGAAAGCTCCTTGGTGGTGCCGTTGAAGCGCAGGATGGCACCCCAGCCGCCAGGGCCGGGATTGCCCGAACAGGCGCCGTCGGTGAAGATTTCAACCTGTTTGCTCATGATACCCCATATCAGGCCAATCCATATTCCGAAGCAGATTTGATCGCCCGATGGAACCGCATCCGCCTGATATATTCGGTCGGGTCGCGTTTCATGACCAGGCCGCCATCGGGAACGGTCAGCCAGTCGTAGAGCCGGGTCAGCATGAAACGCAGCGCCGAACCGCGAGCCAGCATGGGCAGTGCCGCCTTTTCCTCTTCGCTCAGCGGGCGCACGCTCTGATAGCCGGCGAGCAGTGCCTTGCCCTTGGTGAGGTTGAAGGAGAAATCCTTCTCGAAACACCAGGCGTTGAGGCAGGTGGCGACGTCGTAGGCATAGAGGTCGTCACAGGCGAAATAGAAATCGATCAGGCCGGACAGCTTTTCGCCCAGGAAGAAGACGTTGTCCGGAAACAGATCGGCATGGATGATGCCCGCCGGAAGGCCCTTAGGCCAGTTGCGCGCGAAATCGGCGAAGTCGGCGTCGACCTCCGCCGCCAGGCCTGGCTCGACCTCGTCCGCCCGGTCGCGGGCTGCGTTCCAAAGCTTGCGCCAACCGTCGATGGCGAGCGCATTCGGGCGGGTCATCGGAAAATCGGCACCGGCCAGGTGCAAGGCGGCCAGCGCTTTGCCGACCTCGGCGCAGTGCGTCGCCGTCGGGCGCCGCAGCGAAAGCCCTTCGAGGAAGGTGATGATGACGGCCGGCCGGCCGGCCAGCGTGCCGATGACGCTGCCGTCATGCGCGGTCACCGGCAGCGGGCAGGACACGCCCTTGTTGGCGAGATGGCCCATCAGCCCGAGGAAAAACGGCAAATCCGCCTTCTCGACCCGCTTTTCATAGAGCGTCAGTATGTAGGAGCCGCTGGAGGTGTGCAGCAGGAAGTTGGAGTTTTCCGTGCCTTCGGCGATGCCCTTGTAGGACAGGAGATCGCCAACCGGATAGTGCTTCAGGAAAGCGCCGAGTTCGCCCTCCGCAACGTCGGTATAGACCGCCATCTGCCTTACGCGGCCCCATTGACGAAGGCCATATCGGCCGGCGTCAGTTCGACATCGCGCAGTACCCGCATGACCGGAAAATCCTCTGTTTCGGTGGCCGTGATGGCCAGGTCGATGGTGACATCGAAGCGCTGGCGGAACGCGTCGATGATCTCGTCGACGATGATCTCCGGCGCCGATGCCCCAGCCGACAGGCCGAGCGTCGAAATGTTGCCGATGTCATTCCACGGAATCTCGGCTGCGCGCTGCACGAGAAGCGACATTGTGGCGCCGGCACGCTCGGCCACTTCGACAAGGCGCCGCGAATTGGAGGAATTGGGAGCGCCGACGATCAGGTAGAGATCTGCGCCAGGGGCGGTGTCCTTGACCGCTTCCTGGCGGTTGGTGGTTGCGTAGCAGATTGATTCCGCCGCCGGCGCATACAGATCGGGAAAGCGCTCCCGCAGCGCACGGATAATGCCGGCGGTGTCCTCGACTGATAGTGTGGTCTGGGTGACGAAGCCAAGCGCCTTCGGATCGGCGGGCACGAGCCTGGCGGCATCGGCCTCGGTCTCGACCAGCGTGACAGCGCCGTCCGGCAATTGGCCCATGGTGCCGATCACCTCGGGGTGCCCGGCGTGGCCGATCAACAGCACATGGCGGCCAAGCCGCTGATGGCGCATCGCCTGTTTGTGGACCTTGGAGACCAGCGGGCAGGTAGCGTCGAGATAGAACAGGTTGCGCGCCTGCGCGTCCGCCGGCACCGATTTCGGCACGCCGTGCGCCGAGAAGACGACCGGCGACTGCCGGTGTTCGGCCGGGATCTCGGAGAGTTCCTCGATGAAGACGGCGCCAAGGCTCTGCAGCCCTTCGACAACGTAACGGTTGTGCACGATCTCGTGGCGGACATAGACCGGCGCGCCGTATTTCTTCAGCGCCAGCACGACGATCTGGATCGCACGGTCGACGCCGGCGCAGAAACCGCGCGGCTGGCAGAGCCGGATCGTCAGCGGAGGCTTGTTGGTTGTCTGATGCATTAAATCCTGGCCGGTTCGTCAGCGCCGAAATGAGGTGCCTAGCCCTGCCCTGTCAAGGGCGTCGGTAGAAAGGGGGCGTCGCGCGCGGTCATTCTTCTTTCGCGGGACGGCGAAGCCGCAGGATGAGCACTGCGGCCAGCGCCGCGGCAAGCCCATACCAGGTCATCGCATACTGCAGATGGCTGTTCGGCAGGTCGATGATGGTGACACCGCCGATCGGCAGACCGCCGGGATTCGGCGTCTTGTCGGCATCGATGAAGATCGGCACCAGCGTGAACTCGGCCGGCAGGCCGGCGCTCGCCGCCATGGCGTCGCGGTCCTTCCAGTAGAAGATGTTCTTTGCCACGTCATTGTCGGGAAGCATCATCGACGGCTTTGCCGGCAACGGATTGCGGGCAAGCCCGGTGATGGTCACCTTGCCTGGGATCTGCCCCTTGGCGCGCTTGGCCGGGTCTTTCAGATCATAGGGTATGAAACCACGATTGATCAGCACGAAGCGGCCATCATCGAGGGCAAGCGGTGTGTAGACGTTGAAGCCGGCATCACCTTCCCAGGTCGCGTAGAAATGCCGTTCGCCCGAATGCAGGAACGTGCCGGAGACCGTGACCGGCGTGTAGTCGACGTCGCCGGTGGAGGCGAATTCCTTCTCGACTTCGGCTAGCGGCAGCGGCGCAGAATGCGTGCGCTGGTCGATGGTCTGCAGGAGACCTTCCTTCCAGTGCAGGCGCTGGACCTGCCAGGTGCCGAGCGCCAGCAGGATCAAAAGCAGCACCAGGCCAAGGCCGAGCAGCAATGCCGATCGTGGCCGCGAACGGCCGGCACCTTTGATGGCTGCCTCGCTCATTCGCCGCGGTCCAGCCGGCCTTCGGCCGCCTTGTTGGCATATTGGAGAGTGAGCAGCACGCCCTTGATCAGCCGCAGCGCCGTCAGGCACAGCACCAGGGCCAGCGGGATCCAGACCAGCAGATGCAGCCACAGCGGCGGGCTCAGCGTCACCTCGACCCAGAGCGCCAGGCCGACGATGATGAAGCCGATGATCAGGATGACGAAGACCGCCGGGCCATCGCCCGCATCGGCGAAGGAATAATCGAGGCCGCAATTGACGCAGCGTTTGCCGACGGTGAGGAAGCCGGAAAACAGCCGCCCTTCGCCGCAGCGCGGGCAGCGGCCGTGCAGGCCGGCCGAAATCGGATCGATCGGAGGCCAGATCGCCTTGTCTTCACTCATCGCTACTGCTCGATCTCTATCGGTGTCCCATCGGTCACCATTGCCCAGATTTCGTCCATGTCGGAGTCCGTAACGGCAATGCAGCCATCAGTCCAGTCGACCAATTGAAGCAGCCAGCCCCACCAGCCGAAACCATTGGGCTGGCCGTGGATCATGATCATGCCACCGACGTCGACATTGCGCGCCTTTGCCGCCACCAGATCGTCGGCACTGGGATAGGAGATGTGGATCGATCTGTGCGCGATGCTGTTGGGGTTGCGCCAATCGAGCATATAGCGCCCCTCGGGCGTGCGCCGGTCGCCCTCCTGGTGCTTATGGCTGACGGGATCCCCGCCAAGCGCAATGCCGTAGCGGCGCACGACCTTGCCGTCGCCGATCAGTTCCAGTAGCCGCTCCGCCTTGTGGACACGCACCAGATCGACCTGCTCAGCCGCAAAGGCCGGAAATGCCAGGAGGATGAACGCGCAAATCGCCCAGGGAATTGTCTGCCGCATTGGCAACCGATCGGCGATCATTTCGCCGAAAAGAAGAAGGCGGCCACGTCGCCGCGGCCGCCTTCTTGAAATCAAAATCCCAAAGGCCGGATCAGTGGCCTTCGATCACCGCACCAGCCGATCCCCAGACATAGATCGCCGAGAACAGGAACAGCCAGACTACATCGACGAAGTGCCAGTACCAGGCGGCCGCCTCGAAGCCGAAATGCTGCTTGGGGGTGAAATCACCCTTCATCGCGCGGATCAGGCAAACCAGCAGGAAGATGGTGCCGATGATGACATGGAACCCGTGGAAGCCGGTCGCCATGAAGAAGGTGGCGCCGTAGATGGAATCCTTGAAGCCGAACGGAGCGTGTATGTACTCGTAGGCCTGCACCATGGTGAACAGCATGCCGAGGCCGACGGTCAGCACCAGGCCGTTGATCAGGCCCTTGCGATCGCCATGGATAAGCGAATGGTGCGCCCAGGTGACCGTGGTGCCCGACAGCAGCAGGATGATGGTGTTATAGAGCGGCAGGTGGAAGGGATCGAGAACCTCCATGCCCTTCGGCGGCCAGACACCACCGGTAAATGTGTGGCGCGCATAGTTCTGCACCTCACCGGCAAAAAGGCTGGCGTCGAAATAGGCCCAGAACCAGGCGACGAAGAACATCACCTCAGACGCGATGAACATGATCATGCCGTAGCGCAGATGCAGCGACACGACACGCGTGTGATGGCCCTCATGCGCTTCCTTGATCGTGTCCGACCACCAGGCGAACATGGTGTAGAGGACGATCACCAGGCCGATGAAGAACAGCCACGGATTGGCGATGTTGTGGCCGAAGATCGGGAAGGAGCCGCCCTTCAAATACTCCATGAGGCAGACGCCGCCAAAGGCGGTGACGAGTGCGCCTACCGATCCCAGGAAAGGCCATGGGCTCGGATTAACCAGATGATAGTCATGCTGTGGTTTTGCGTGCGCGTCTGCCATATCAACCCCCGAGATTTGCTTCGGTATCTGAAACTGTCTTGCTGGTGCCTTGTACCGGCTCCGAAGAGGCAACCGGCTTGTTCTTCTCGGCCGGGAACATCGTGTAGGACAGCGTGATCGTCTTCACGTCCTTCAGTTCCGGCACATTCACGATATCGGGGTCCACGTAGAACAGGACCGGCATGTCCAGCGTCTCGCCAGGCTTCAGCGACGTATCGGTGAAGCAGAAACACTCGACCTTGTTGAAATACGGGCCCGCCAGTTCCGGCTGCACGTTGAAGGTGGCGCGGCCGGTGACGGGGCGATCGAACTTGTTGGTCGCCTGATAATGCGCCTGCACGGTCTCGCCTATCTTCATGCTCATTGAGCGCTGGACCGGCTGGAATTCCCACGGCACACCGGCGACATTGGCGTCGAAACGCACGGTGATCTCACGGTCGAGCACACGGCCAGCATACTGCTTCTCGACACGTTGCGTCGTGCCGCCATAGCCGGTCGCCTGGCAGAACATTTTGTAGAGAGGCACGGCGGCATAGGCCATGCCGATCATGCCTGTGAAGAAGGCAAGGCACACCGCAGCGACGATGCGGTTGCTGTTCTTGCCGGTCGGTTTTTTGGACGTCTCGACGCTCATCACATCGTGCCCAGATTGTGGCCGAACTTGATGATCGTGGCGATGTAGAAAATGACGACAAGCACCGCCAGCGCCACGCCGATCGCGATGGACCGGCTGCGCTGGGCCTTCCTCTGACGCTCGGTCAAGGTGACCGTCTCAAGCTTTTCCTCGACCATGATCATGCCCCACCCATGGCAAGCGCGCGTTCGACAACGCTGTCGGCCAGGTAGGCAGCGAAGATGGCGAAGAGATAAAGCAACGAATAGGCGAACAGCGCCTTGGCCGGCTTCATGGCGCGGTCGTCGTCGGCCATACCGAGCACTTTCCACGCATACCAGACAAAGCCAACCCCAAGCAGCATGGCGGCCACGCCATAGAAAGGCGTCGTGTAGCCGAGCAGCCACGGCGCCACGCCGACCGGGGCCAGCACCAGTGCATAAGCGAAAATCTGACGGCGGGTCGACGCGTGGCCGGCGACATTGGGCATCATCGGGATGCCGGCACGCTCATAGTCCCCCGACTTGAACAGCGCGAGCGCCCAGAAATGCGGCGGCGTCCACAGGAAGATGATCAGGAACAGGACGATGCTTTCGAGGCTGACCGATCCGGTCACCGCGGCCCAGCCGATCACCGGCGGAATGGCGCCGGCCGCGCCGCCGATGACGATGTTCTGCGGCGTCCAGCGCTTCAGCCACATCGTGTAGACGACGGCATAGAAGAAGATGGTGAAGGCCAGCAGCGTTGCCGACTGCCAGTTGACCAGCACGCCGAGCGTCATCACCGACAGCACCGACAGCACCAGGCCGAAGCTGAGCGCCTCGTGCGGCTGGATGCGGCCGGACGGCACCGGACGGCTTGCGGTCCTGGTCATCACCGCGTCGATGTCGGCGTCGTACCACATGTTGAGCGCGCCCGAGGCGCCGGCGCCAATGGCGATGGACAGGATGGCGATCACAGCCAGCAGCGGGTTGATGGTCACCGGGGCGGCGACAAGCCCGACAAACGCCGTGAACACTACCAGCGACATTACGCGCGGCTTCAGCAGGGCGAAGAAATCGCCCGCCGTCGCTTCCGACATGCGGAAGCCCGCTTCGTCAATGCTGGTTTCGTCGACTAGGGCCATGCGTACTCAGTCCATCATTCCGTTGGCCAAAACCGCCGGCGGGCCGGCGGTTTTGTATTCGGGCGGGAGCCGCCTTACTTGATCTTCGGCAGCTGCTCCCACTGGTGGAACGGCGGCGGCGAAGGCAGCTGCCATTCGAGCGTGGTGGCACCCTCGCCCCATGGGTTGGCGCCGGCGATCCGCTTCTTCTGGAAGGCTTCGAACACGCCGTAGAGGAAGATCACCACGCCGACGGCCGAGATATAAGAGCCGATCGACGACACGTAGTTCCAGCCGGCAAACGCGTCCGGATAGTCGATGGTGCGGCGCGGCATGCCGGCCAGGCCAAGGAAGTGCTGCGGGAAGAAGATCAGGTTGACGCCGACGAAGGTGACCCAGAAGTGGGTGTTGGCGATCACGGGCGAATACATGTAGCCGGTCATCTTGGGGAACCAGTAGTACCAGCCGGCGAAGATGGCGAACACCGCGCCCAGCGACAGCACGTAGTGGAAGTGGGCGATGACGAAATAGGTGTCGTGCAGCGAGCGGTCGAGGCCGGCATTGGCCAGCTGGACGCCGGTGACGCCGCCGATGGTGAACAGGAAGATGAAGCCCAGCGCCCACAGCATCGGCGTCTTGAACGAGATCGACCCGCCCCACATCGTCGCGATCCAGGAGAAGATCTTCACGCCCGTCGGCACCGCGATGACCATGGTGGCAAAAACGAAGTAGCGCTGCGTGTCGAGCGACAGGCCGGTCGTGTACATGTGGTGCGCCCAGACGATGAAGCCGACGGCGCCGATCGCGACCATGGCGTATGCCATGCCGAGATAACCGAACACCGGCTTCTTCGAGAAGGTCGAGACGATGTGGCTGATGATGCCGAAGCCCGGCAGGATCAGGATGTACACTTCCGGATGGCCGAAGAACCAGAACAGGTGCTGGAACAGCAGCGGATCGCCGCCGCCATCGGGGGCGAAGAAGGTGGTGCCGAAATTGCGGTCGGTGAGCAGCATGGTGATGCCGCCGGCCAGGACCGGCAGGGACAGCAGCAGCAGGAAGGCAGTGACCAGCACCGACCAGGCGAACAGCGGCATCTTGTGCAGCGTCATGCCCGGAGCGCGCATGTTGAAGATGGTGGTGATGAAGTTGATGGCGCCGAGGATCGACGAGGCACCGGCGATGTGGATCGACAGGATCGCCAGATCCATGGCCGGGCCCGGCTGACCCGAGGTCGACAGCGGCGGATAGAGCGTCCAGCCGCCGCCGACACCGTAGGCGCCCGGCGCACTCGGCACGAACATCGAGGTGAGCAGCAGGATGAAGGCCGGCGGCAGCAGCCAGAAGGAGATGTTGTTCATGCGCGGGAACGCCATGTCGGGCGCACCGATCATGATCGGCACCATCCAGTTGGCGAAGCCGCCGATCAGCGCCGGCATGACCATGAAGAAGATCATGATCAGCGCATGCGCGGTGGCGAAGGCATTGTACATGCTCTTGCCGCCGTCGACCGCTGCGTCACCGTTCATGCCGTAGACCATCTGCGCCAGACCGCTGAATATCTGGATGCCAGGCTCCTGCAGCTCCATGCGGATGGCGACCGACAGCGCGCCGCCGATGATGCCGGCCATGATCGCGAAGATCAGGTAGAGCGTGCCGATGTCCTTGTGGTTGGTCGAATAGACCCAGCGCACCCAGCCATGATAAGGCTTGTGGTCGTGGCTGTCGTGAGCTGCAGCGTCTGCCATGTTCCGCTCCGTTCCCTAAATCTTACTAACCCGCGGCATCAATTGCCGGCGGCCGCTACCTTGTTCTGGCCATCGACCTCGGCCATCAGCGTCTTGTTGGCGCCGGGCAGATCGGTCTTGGCCGCAGCCAGCCAGGTCTTGAACTGCGCGTCGGAGACGACACGAATGGCGATCGGCATGAAGGCGTGGTCCTTGCCGCAAAGCTGCGAGCACTGACCATAATAGAGGCCTTCCTTCTCCGCCTTGAACCAGGTCTCGTTGGTGCGCCCCGGAATGGCGTCGATCTTGATGCCGAAGGACGGCATGGCGAAGGAGTGGATCACGTCGGTCGCGGTGACGAGCACGCGCGTCATCGTGTTGACCGGCACCACCAGCTCATTGTCGACGGCGAGCAGGCGCGGATAGACCTTGCGATCCTCCTTGCCGGCCTTGGCGCGGTCGCCATCCTGGAGGATGGCCGAATTGAAGGAGAGCGTGTTGTCGGTCTGGTATTCATAGTCCCAGTTCCACTGGTTGCCGGTCGCCTTGACGGTCAGCTTGGCTTCCTCCGGCGGAGTGTACTGCGCGGTCAGGAGCTGGAATGAGGGGATGGCGAGACAGAGCAGGATCACGACCGGGCCGACGGTCCAGATCACCTCGATCAGCGTGTTGTGGCTGGTCTTGGAGGGAACCGGGTTTGCGCTCGCGCGGAACCTGACGATGCAGTAGGCGAGGAGAAGCAGCACCAGAATGGTGATCGGGACGATGAACCACATCGTGTAGTTCCCGAACCATTCGATCTGCCGCATCATGTCGGTCGCCGGCGCCTGGAAGGTCGTCTCCCACGCCACGGGCTGGTCTGCATGGGCGGACGTGACCGCGAAAAGCGCGGTGGCAGCCCCAGCACTGGCTAGAAACTTGGCGTCTGCTAGGAAATTTCTCATCGCCCTCTTCGTCTCCCAGTTCCTCGCGGCGGTGCCAACGAGAATAACGAACAATGCCGGGACGGGAATCCCGACAGTCTCAAACTGGTTCAAACCATACTCTTTTTCCCTCCGCAAGAAAGGAGCGGAGGAAACTGTGCGGCATTTTTGCGCGCAAGGTGAGACGGCTCTTCCGGGGCAGCGGCGATGGCGGCGAATCGCGTATGTCCGGCAGGTTGCTCGCCTCATGTTGGCGAGGTGCGCGATGCGTCGTAATTCAGGCGAATTTGACAGAGAAAAGCGCTGTATTGCCTGTTTCGGGACAGTTCGGCAGCGGTCTCGTCCTTTACTTGGCATTGGCGCGGCTTAAAGTGCCGTGATTCGCAATGGAGCCGTCATGAACTCTTGGCTTTCGAGACTGGGGCATACGAGACCGGAGCTTTCGAGCACCTTGGTCAAGGCCATGTTTCTTGCCGCTTTGTCCGCAGCCGGTCTGTTCGTGGCCGGTCAGGCCAATGCCGCCCAGCCGAGCGGCACGGTGCGCTCGACGCATGGCGCCTGGTCGATCATCTGCGACACGCCGGCGGGCGCCACCTCCGAACAATGCGTGATGATGCAAAATGTCGTCGCCGAGGACCGTCCGGAGATGGGGCTGTCGGTGGTCGTGCTGCGCACCGCCGACAACAAGGCCGAGATCCTGCGCGTGCTGGCGCCGCTCGGCGTGCTTTTGCCGAACGGGCTCGGCCTCAATGTCGACGGCAAGGACATTGGCCGCGCCTATTTCGTGCGCTGCTTCCAGGACGGCTGCTATGCCGAGGTCATCCTCGAAAAGCCGCTGCTCGACACGCTGAAGACCGGCACGTCGGCGACGTTCATCGTCTTCCAGACGCCGGAAGAAGGCATCGGCATCCCTGTCGACCTCAAGGGTTTTGCCGACGGCTTCGCCGCCCTTCCCTGATCCCGAGCTTGGCGCAGAACCAGGTTCTGACGCAGCTCTCCTGAATGCCGCATCTGAATGCCGCATCGGCTGGCCGTCGTCATTCGCCGACGCCGATCGTCATTGCCGATTGTGCGAGCGCGGCTTCGCGCCTACATCGGGGGAAAGCAATCTTCCCACGGACGGACGCGCCATGAACAGCCTGATCGGCCAATTCGATATTTCCGACGATCGCATCAAGCAGATCGTCGCCGACACCATCAACGGCGCCGACGACGGCGAACTGTTTCTCGAATACAGCGAGAGCGAGGCGCTGATGTTCGACAATGGCCGGCTGAAGACCGCCAATTTCAACACCGACCAGGGCTTTGGCCTGCGTGCCGTCGCGGGTGAAGCCAGCGGCTACGCCCATTCGAGCGACCTCTCCGAAGCCTCGCTGCTGCGCGCGGCCGCTGCGGTCTCGACCGTCAAGGGCGGCTATTCCGGAACGCTTGCCGCTGCCCCTGCCCGCACCAACCGCCATCTCTACGGCGACGAGAACCCGATCCCCTCGCCCTCCTTCGAGGCCAAGGCGAAGCTGCTGCAGGAAATCGACGCCTGGCTGCGCGCCGAGGATCCACGCGTGCGCCAGGTGACGGCCTCGCTCGCCGCGTCCTGGCAGCATGTCGAGATCGTGCGCGCCGACGGCCAGATGGTGCGCGATATCAGGCCGCTGGTCCGCATCAACGTCTCGGTCGTCGTCGGCGACGGCGACCGCCAGGAAAGCGGCTCCTACGGCATGGGCGGACGCAAGGCATTCGGCGACTTCCTGATCGAGGACAGCTGGAAGCATGCCGCCAAGGAAGCGCTGAGGCAGGCGCTGGTCAATCTCGAGGCCATCCCAGCTCCGGCCGGCACATTCGACATCGTGCTGTCCAGCGGCTGGCCGGGCGTCATGCTGCACGAGGCCGTCGGGCACGGGCTGGAAGGCGATTTCAACCGCAAGAAGACCTCGGCCTTCGCCGGCCTGCTGGGCCAGCAGGTCGCCGCCAAGGGCGTCACCGTCGTCGACGACGGCACCATCCCGGAGCGGCGCGGCTCGCTCACCGTCGACGATGAAGGCACGCCCTCGGCCCGCAACGTGCTGATCCAGGACGGCAAACTGGTCGGCTACATGCAGGACCGGCAGAACGCACGACTGATGGGCATGAAAGCCACCGGCAACGGAAGGCGCGAAGGCTACGCGCACCAACCGATGCCGCGCATGACCAACACCTACATGACGTCAGGCGACATGGAACCGGACGAGATCATCGCCTCGGTCAAGAACGGCATCTACGCCGTCTCCTTCGGCGGCGGCCAGGTCGACATCACCTCAGGCAAATTCGTGTTCGGCTGCACCGAGGCCTACATGATCGAGAACGGCAAGGTGACGCAGCCGATCAAGGGCGCCATGCTGATCGGCAACGGGCCCGACGCCATGCACCGCGTCTCGATGGTCGGCAACGACATGAAGCTCGACAATGGCATCGGCATGTGCGGCAAGGCCGGACAGGGCGTGCCGGTCGGCGTCGGCCAGCCGCATCTCAGGATGAACCAGATGACGGTGGGCGGCACCAGGGTTTGAGGCTCGAGCCGTTCCGGTAACATCGCCCGCCAAAGTGATGTTTCCGAGTTGGGGCGGCCTGACAATGTCCAGATCCAAAATCGTCATCCTGACGGGCGCCGGCATTTCGGCGGAATCGGGCGTCGCGACCTTTCGCGATCCCGATGGCGTCTGGGCCAAATTCAACCTTGAGGACGTTGCGACGCCCGAAGGCTTTGCTCGCGACCCCGCCAAGGTGCAGGATTTCTACAACATGCGGCGGCGGCAGATGGACGGTGTCGGGCCGAACGCGCGCGCCGCCGGCGCCTTGACGATCGAACTCAACCTAAAGTGCGCCGGCTGGGCCTCCAGCTTCGACGAACAGTTGGAAGGACCGGCGACACAAGTGGTGCCGGCTTTCGTGGGGCGGATTCTTTCGGGCGTCGGCTGACAGTCCGTGTCGCCTCGGAAATCGGGGCGATCAATATCCGCGTATATCGAGAGAGGAACCATGATGGTCAACGGAAAAAATTTCAAAGCCGTCAGTTCATCCGATGATCAAGTCGCACAAGCTGCTCCGGTCCTTCCTTTAACGCGGCCTGAGGACGTGTTCGCGTCCCTGCCCCGGAGGGCCAAGCCGAAGACGCTGGGAGAAATGGATGCGGGGGTGCTCGCCGAAGCACCCCGACGCCGCGTTAGCGATTGATGCCAACCAGATCGTCCGCGATCATCACCTTGAAGTGAACACAATTCGCATTAGGAAATTAGTAACTGTTAAACTGCCTGGGCTGCCTTTTTGCGCACGACGCAGCACCAGTTCCTCGTTGCGATGGTGGTTTCGGCAATGCGGCATTCTTCGGTCCTGACTTCGTCAATCCTGCTTGGCTTGGTTTCGTTGATCGGCGCGACAGCGCTGCAAGCCGCTCCGGCAGCAGCACAGTCGACGTGGTTCAAAGTACGATCGACGCAATCTTCTGCCGTCACGGTCGGTGGTCCTACCAGCGTCCCCTACGGCTGGGTCGATTTCTGCCATCGCCGGCCAAAAGAGTGCAAGGTGCCCGCTCTGCCGGCCACGAACGTCAAGCTGACCGCGCAGAACCTGCGCACTCTGAAGCGGATAAATCAAAAGGCGAACAGTTCCATCAAGCCCGTCAGCAATTTCGACCACTGGGGCACGATGGCGGACCACTGGGATTACCCGGTTGACGGTAAGGGTGACTGCAAGATCTACGCACTCTACAAGCGCAAGCTTCTTCAGGAGGCCGGGTTCCCCCGGCAGGCGCTGCTGATGACCGTGGTGCACGACCTCGACAATGAAGGCCACACCATCCTGACGGTGAAAACCGACAAGGGCGATCTGGTCCTGGACAATCTGGTCGACGAAATTAGGCCGTGGAACGCGACCGGCTACTACTTCGTGAAACGCCAGTCGCAGCAGAACCCGAATATCTGGGTGTCGATCAACCAGCGGGGCGGCACGCCGCAGACCCTCACGAACGTTGCCAAGCTCGTAGATTGAGCAACCTTTGTGGCCGTAGCAGTCCAGGCGCCACCGACGTCTGATGAGTTTCAGCGCTCGGGATGAAGGAATTGCCGCCAGCCTAGGCTGGCGGCAATAGCCGAAATCAGCTGTTGATCAGGTGGCCTTGCCACCGTTCTTCTTGCAATCGGCCCGGAACTTCTCGCGCGCCTTGCCGTGGAGCTTCTTGGCGTCCGCGAGTGCGGAACATTGCTTGGAAATCGCGGTCTTCTCCGGCGTCATGGCAGAGGCCGCCGATTTCTTCGCCGGGGCGGCCGTGGTGGCGGCCGGGGCAGCCGTGGTCGTGGTCGCTGCTGTCGTCGCTGCCGCGGCGACTCCCGTCGCTATGAACCCGGCCAGGGCGATGGACGTCAGAACGCTTGCAATCCTCATTGTGCTCACTCCGTTGAGACCCCCCGGCGCCGACTGGGTACCAGCGGGCCGAGGCACTGCGCAATCTTGGTCGTGGCCAACCACGCAGTTGTGATCTGATCGCGGGTAGCCGTCACGGCCAGCCATGTATTGTCGCCGGCCGACACAGCCGGTTACCTCACACAACGCGACCAGCGACGCGTTTCAAGCCTTTGTCTCATGCATGTCCCGACCCAAGCCGAACCACCTCTGGCCGACATGCGTTATTTCTTGCAAGCGGGCTCATTGGGGTGCCCGCAAGACGGCTTCTTGACGGCCGGCGGCTGCGGCTGCGGCGGCCTTGGCTGTGCCTGCCGCTGTGCCTGCCGCTGCACCTGCTGCTGCATTTGCTGCTTCGGCTGGGCGTGGAACTCCGGCCTCTGCGGCCTGGGCTGACCCTGCACCTTCAGCTGCGGGTTGCCGTTGTTGACCTTGAATTTCTGCTGGACATTGCCACCACCATTTCCGTTGGCAGGCAAACTGTGGAATTTGGGACCGTTGCCATTGCCCTGTGCCCCATTGCCTTGCCCATTGGCCTGACCGTTCGTCTGGCCGCCGCCCTGATTGTGAAGCTTCTTGAACTTGCCGTTGGGCGGGTTCTGGCCTGAATTCTGGCCAACAAGCGCTGGTGGGTTGTTCACCCCATTCGCCGCGGACGTGCCGTTGGCGCCCGGGATCTTGCGCAACTTGGCATCCTTGCCGGTCTTGCCGGTTGCATTCTGGCCTTGCCCATTGCCCTGGCCATTGGCCCCGTTTTGCCCATTAACCACCGGGTTGCCGGTCACGGCGTTTCCACCTGCCGTGGCCTGATTGTTCAGGAGCTTCCTGGACTTGTTCTTCGGCAGGTTCTGTCCATTGAGCACCGGCTTGCCATTGACGAGCGGCAGCGTGTTGCCGTCGGCGCCGGGCAAGGCATGACCCGTCCGCTTGTCGGCAGGCAATGTCTTCGACAGCGGCGTGACACCGCCCGGCTGCTGCCCACCCTGCCCCGGCTTCGGCGGGAGGCCGCCCGGGTTCTGCTTCGGCAGATTCGGGTTGTTGGGCAGGTTCTGCCCATTCAGCACCGGCTTGCCATTGACGAGCGGCAGCGTGTTGCCGTCGGCGCCGGGCAAGGCATGACCCGTCAGTTTGTTGGCAGGCAATGTCTTCGACAGCGGCGTGACACCGCCCGGCTGCTGGCCACCCTGCCCCGGCTTCAACGGGAGGCCACCGGGATTCTGCTTGGACAGCACGGTTTCCTTTTTCTGCAGGAAGGCCGGCAACGCGACCTTCGTTGCCAGCGCCGCCGCACCCAGGCCCACGGCGCCAGCAGTCAGTTTCTGGCCGGTGGTGAGGCCACCGCCCTGGTTGTTGTTCTCGTTGATCGTCGTGTTGTTGATGATCGTTGTGTTGTGGATGTTGTTGAAGATGACGTCGTTCGGCGGCGGGGAGATATCACGCGGCGGGTTCACCCAGGCAGGCACCGGCACGAAAACAGGCGTCGGCAGAAGGAAGATTCCGACTGGCGGCGGCGGCGGTGCCAGTTCAATGAAGTCGCGCGGCCGCGGCGGCAGGAAGATGACCGCCACGGGTGGCGGTGGCGCGAAATCGAATTCCGGGTCGTCGAAATAGAGCACGGGCCGGTCGACATAGACGATCTCATCGGGCGGTGGCGGCGGCACGTCGTAGGCGTAGACGGTAAAGCCCTGCGGCGGTTCAAGCGCGGCGTCGAAATGCTCGAGCCTGCGCCTTGCGTCCCAGGCGTGCGGACCGTGCGGATAGCGATCGAGATAGGACCAGTAGGCTTCGGGCGTGTCCCTCAGCCAGGTCTGGCGCCAGGTGATCGCCTCGCGCCGCGCCGCCAGGATCGCGCGCACGCGCCTGGCCATCGGATCGTGGGGATAGGCGACCAGAAAATCCTCGTAGCCACGCATCGTGTCGCGATCGACAGCCGCGATATAGGCATCATGCGCATCGAAGTCGCGGATTTCCTTGGTCCGCATGGCGCCGACCTCGGCTGACGACACCTGCCGCGGCGGGGCATCCGGCCCGCGGTCGAAGAAGACGAAAGGCTCCGTGATCTTGGAGGCGTTCCAGGGCAACTCCGCACCCTGCGTCACCTCGTTGACGCGCAGGCGCGTGCGGTCGAAAACATCACCAAGCTGCAGGCCGCCATCCCTGATCATCTCGGCAAGCGCCTGCGCATAGGCGCCGTAAGGTCCTTTGCCTTCCGGCGCGACCGTGCCCGGGGCGGCGTTGAAGGCGATCAGCATGTTCGGGTCGGGATCGACCAGTGCAAGGCCGCCAGCCAGCGGCTGGTTCGATTTGGCGAAGGAGTTTGGCCGCGCCGCATCGAGCACGACGATGTTGACCTTGGTCGGCAGCGCTGCAAGCGGCTTGGTGAGGTCGGAGATCCGCACCGCGGCCATCGGCACGTCAGCGGCGTTGGCGATCTGGGCATCGACGGGCGCGAAATAGTTCTCGCCCTCGAACTGCAGGCCCTGGCCGGCCAGATAGACAAACACCACGGCGTCGGGACCGGCTGCCGTCACCTTGGCGAGGAAATCGCGATAGGCGCCGCGCAGCGATTCCTGGTCGACGTCGCGCGCGCCGACCACGTCGAACCCCGCCGCTTGCAATGTCTGGGCAATCAGGCCGGCATCGTTGGCCGGCGTCGCCAGCGCGCCCGCCGGATAGGCGGCATTGCCGATGACGAAGGCAAGGCGCTTCTGGCTTTGCGCCAGCGCCAGGGCTGTCGACCCGAACGCGAAAATGGAGAGGGCGAGGAAGAAAGCGAGAAGTTTCGAGACCGTCCGCATTACGATCATCCGTCAGTGAGAGTGCCGAATCTTCCGCCCCAACCGGACTAGGCTGGCACAAGAAGGCGGCTTTGCGGCGTCAATCCGGCCGCTTTGGGCCGGGAGAGGCCGAAGTGCCCGGTCTCAACGAAACGTGATCACGGGCCGGTCTCAGCCGCGCCTTCTCCTGGGCTTTTCCAGCAGGGCGACCGCCTCGACATGGGGCGACCACAGGAACTGGTCGATCGGCGTCACGCTCTTCAGTTGATAGCCGCCGTCGATGAGGATGCGCAGGTCGCGAGCCAGCGTCACCGGATTGCAGGACACCGCGGCAACGAAGGGAACATCCGAGCGGGCGATCTGCTTCGACTGGTCTTCGGCACCCGCGCGCGGCGGATCGAAGACAAGGCCGTCGAAGGCGTTCAACTCCTTGAATGTCAGCGGCCGGCGGAACAGGTCGCGGCGCTCGCCCGTCACCCGCTTCAGGCCGGTCGCGAATCGTGCCCCCCGATCGAGCGCCGAGAGAGCCGCCGCATCGCCCTCAACCGCATGGACTTCCGACTTGGCGGCCAACCGCAAGGCAAAGCTGCCGCAACCGGCGAAAAGATCGGCGACCTTCTTGGCGCGTTTCAGATGCGTGCCTACGATCTCGGCCATGGCCTGCTCGGCTGCCTCGGTCGCCTGCAGGAAGGCGCCGGGCGGCACGGCGACAGCGACGCTGCCGAACATCACCACGGGCTTCCTCGGCTCGATGACGATCTCGTCATCGATGGACAGCCTGGCAAAGCCTTGCGCCAGGACAAAATTGGAGGCGATGCGGCGCTGGTGTTCGCCGAGCTTGCCGGACTCATGCACCGCGACGTCGAGGCCGGAACCCGTCACCGTGACCGCCATCCGGAACGATTTGGTGGTGGCGCATATCAAGTCGGCGAGCGCCCTCAACCGGTCGAGTGCTGCGACGATCTCGGGCAGCGAGATCGGACATTCCGATATGGAAATGATTTCCGGTGACAAATGGCGATTGAAGCCGAGCAGCATGCCCGTCTCGCTGCGTCGGGCGGCAAGCACGACGCGGCGGCGCGTGTGCGGCGCGCAGGCGACCAGTTCGTCAATGCCGCAATCGATGCCCTTCAGGGCGTGCACCACCTTCTCGCGCTTCCACTGGCGATAGGCTTCGGCCTCGAAATGCTGGAGGGCGCAGCCGCCGCATTCGGTGAAATGGCGGCAGGCGGGTTCGATGCGCAGCGGCGAGGCTGCCAGCACCGCCATCAGCGCTGCACGATCCCGTTCGCGCGCGGCGGTAACGGTCTCGCCGGGCAGCGTGAAGGGGATGAACAGATCGCCGCTTTCGGTTTCGGCAATGCCGTCACCCTGGGCGCCAAGCTTTTTGATGGTGAAGCGCGCGCTCATCGATCCTTGATCCCACCAAGCAGGAATTCGCGATTGCCGTCGCCGCCTTCGATCGGCGACAGATGCAGGCCGAGCGAACGCCAGCCCGGAACGGCGTCCAGCCAATCCTGCAGCAGGCCGGCGACGCGGGCGGCATCGAAGGGGTCCTTCAACAGGCCGCCCTTGCCGATCGCCTCGCGACCCGCCTCGAATTGCGGCTTGACCAGAAAGACCGCGGCAGCCCCAGGTTCGGCAATCGCAAGCGCCGGCGGCAGCGCCAGTCTCAGCGAGATGAAGCTGACGTCGGAGACGATGAAATCCGGAATGCGGCCGGCAAGATCCGCGGCGGTGAGGTCACGGGCATTCAGTCCCTCGATAACCGTCACGCGCGGGTCCTTGCCGACATCGGGATGCATCTGGCCGTGCCCGACGTCGATCGCGGTGACATGGGAGGCACCACGCTCCAGCAGCACCTGGGTGAAGCCACCCGGTCGAGGCGCCGATGTCGATGGCCTCGCGGCCGGCCGGATCGAGGCTGAAGTGATCGAGCCCGCCGATGAGCTTCAGGGCCGCGCGCGAGACATAGCCTTGCGCCGGATCATCGATGGCAACAAGGGATTGCGGCGAGACGTTCTGACCGGGTTTACGGGCAATGGTGCCGTCAACCGTCACCGTGCCACGCTCGACCGCGTCGCGGGCACGCGAACGGCTGGCAAACAGGCCGCGCTGGACGAGCAGGTCGTCGAGCCGCTGGCGTGTGCTGGCTGGCAGAGGCGAGTTCATCGGCCTTCATGGCGAAAGCCGGCAGCGAAGGCAAGGACATTGGGACGGACGAAGAACATCCTCGCACGCAGGCGAATGGGTCAAGCCGCTCCGCGGCTTGCTGGAATCGCTTTGGGTCCGGCACAATGTTAGGGAGGAGAGCCGTTTGCTGTCAGAACTCGGAGGAGGAACGAATGCTGACGGGAACCTGCCATTGTGGCGCAACCCACTGGACCCTGGAAGGCGATCCCGGGCCGGTGACGGCCTGCAACTGCACGCTCTGCCGTCGCTATGGCGTGCTCTGGGCCTACGACTATGTCGACGAACGCATTCGCGTTTCGGGACCGACGGACAGCTATACGCGCGCCGGAAAGGCCACACCGTCGCTCGAAATCCTGTTCTGCCCGACCTGCGCCTGCGTGCTCGCCTGGCGTGGTTTGCGCGCCGAGGAATCTGGTCGCACACGCATCGCCGTCAATGTAAGGCTGGCGCCACCCGAGGCGGTCGCCGATCTGCCTATCGACCATTTCGATGGCCTCGACACATATGACGACCTGCCCCGCGACGGGCGTTGCGTGCGCGACATGTGGTTCTAGAAGATGGTGCGGGACACTTGGCGCTCGACGGCCGGAGACAAACCGTCGTCGCGACCCCCCGATGCCTGCACAGCAGGATGCTCGGTGGCATTGGCAGGCGGCGGAACAGGATCCGGCAAGACCACAAGCTGCGGCACCTGCTCGTAGGAAAAGCCGCCGCGGATATCACCCATCTTGCTGGCAACGATGCCCAGCGCCGCCTTTTCGAGATTGCGATCATAGCGCGTCTCGGCGGCGGCCGGCGCGACTATGGTGGCCAAGAGGGCCACGCCGCACAGAAGCGTCTTCATTGTTCTTGTCTCCCTGCCTGACGCCGGTCTAGCAGGGCGCCGTTGAAAAACGGCCAAGGGACACGGTAAGCAAAACGCCAAACGGCAGTGTTAACAATGCGTTACGAAATCAAGCCGGCAAACTGATTCAAGCGCTTCAGATTTTGAGTCAGGCGCGCTGGGCGCGGGCCGTATGATCGAGCGCGGTGAAAACGGTGCGCACGATGCCGGTGGCATCGAGCCCGGCATCGGCATACATTTTTTCCGGCTTGGCGTGATCAGTGAACACGTCAGGCAGCACCAGCGGGCGCACCTTCAGGCCGCTTTCCAGCAATCCCTCATGGGCAAGGAACTGCAGCACATGGCTGGCGAAGCCGCCAATGGCGCCCTCCTCCACCGTGACCAGAACCTCGTGCGAGCGGGCCAGCCGGCGGATCAAATCCTCGTCGAGCGGCTTGGCGAAGCGGGCATCGGCAACGGTGGTGGAAAGCCCGGCCGCGCCGAGTTCCTCGGCAGCTATCAGGCAATCCTGCAGGCGCGTGCCGAAGGACAACAGCGCCACCTTTGTGCCTTCCCTGACGATGCGGCCCTTGCCGAGTTCGAGAACCGAGCCGCGCTCCGGCATGTCGACGCCGACGCCATTGCCGCGCGGATAGCGGAAGGCGATCGGGCCGTCATCATAGCTTGCGGCGGTGCGCACCATATGGCGCAGTTCCGCCTCGTCAGCCGCCGCCATCACGACAAAGCCCGGCAGGCTTGCCAGGAAGGTGGTGTCGAAGGCGCCGCAATGGGTGGCGCCATCGGCGCCGACGAAGCCGGCGCGGTCGATCGGGAAGCGCACCGGCAGTTTCTGGATCGCGACGTCATGGACGACCTGGTCATAGGCGCGTTGCAGAAAGGTCGAATAGATCGCCGCGAACGGCTTGTAGCCTTCGGTCGCGAGACCGGCAGCAAAGGTCACAGCATGCTGTTCGGCAATGCCGACATCGAAGGTCCGTGACGGGAACACTTCGCCGAACAGATCAAGCCCTGTGCCGCTCGGCATGGCGGCAGTGACAGCGACGATGCGGTCGTCCTCGTGGGCTTCCTGGATCAGGCTCTCGGCGAACACCTTGGTGTAGGCCGGTGCGTTGGCCGGCGCCTTGGCCTGCGCACCGGTGATGACGTCGAACTTGTTGACGCCGTGATACTTGTCCGCGGCGGCTTCCGCCGGCGCATAGCCCTTGCCCTTCTGGGTGACGACATGGATCAGCACCGGGCCTTCGCCATTGTCGCGGACATTCTTCAGCACAGGGATCAGATGCTCGAGATTGTGACCGTCGATCGGGCCGATGTGGTAGAAGCCGAGCTCCTCGAACAGCGTGCCGCCGGTGACGTAGCCGCGCGCATGCTCAACCGCCCTTGTGATCGCACGATCGGCGCGCTTACCGAGATAGGATGTCAGCTTCTTGCCGAAGTCGCGCAGGCCGGCATAAGCCTTGCCCGAGGCGAGCCGCGCCAGATAGGCGCTCATCGCGCCGGTCGGCGGCGCGATCGACATGTCATTGTCGTTGAGGATGACGATGAGTCGGGCATCGAGCGCGCCGGCATTGTTCATCGCCTCATAGGCCATGCCGGCCGACATGGCGCCGTCGCCGATGACGGCGATGACGTTGTTGCGGCCGCCGGAGAGGTCGCGGGCGGCGGCCATGCCGAGGCCGGCAGAGATCGATGTCGAGGAGTGGGCGGCGCCGAAGGGATCGTATTCGCTTTCGGCGCGGCGGGTGAAGCCGGACAGGCCGCCCTCCTGGCGCAATGTGCGGATGCGGTCGCGGCGGCCGGTCAGGATCTTGTGCGGATAGGCCTGGTGGCCGACATCCCAGATCAGCCGATCGTCCGGCGTGTTGAAGACGTAATGCAGCGCCACCGTCAGTTCGACCACGCCGAGGCCGGCGCCGAGATGGCCGCCGGTGCGCGACACCGCGTCGACCAGTTCGAGGCGAAGCTCGGACGCCAGTTGCGGCAATTCGCTCTCGTCAAGCGCGCGCAGATCCGCCGGAATGCGGACCTTGTCGAGAAGCGGCGTATGCGGCGTTGCGTTCACGGGTGCTCAGGCTTTCTGTTCAACGGCGGGATAAGCCGCCGGCCGGCGAAAGTAAATGCGTGTCGGTGACGCGGATCAATCAGATCCCCTCGCCGATTTCCTCAGCTTTCCGGCAGCGGGATGAACTCTTTCTCATCTCCAGGAACGATATCGAAGCGTCCCGTCTTCCATTCCTGCTTGGCCTGTTCGATGCGCTCCTTCGACGAGGAGACGAAATTCCACCAGATGTAGCGCTGCGAGCCAAGCGAGGCTCCGCCGAAAAGCATGAAATGCGCACCGCGGTTTGCGACGATATGATGATCTCGTCAGCGGGCCGGAACACCAGCAACCGCTCTGCCGGAAAGACGTCGCCCGAAATCGCGACCTCGCCTTCCAGCGTGTAGATGGCGCGCTCTTCCGCGTCGGCGGGAATCTTTATACTGGCGCCCGGCGCCAGCCTAAGGTCGGCGTAAAGTGTCTCGGAATCGGCTCTCACGGGGGAGCGCAACCCTTGAAAATCGCCGATGACGATGCGGCCGCGCACGCCTTCGGCATCGATCTCGGGCAGCCGCAAGGCGGCGGTGTTCTCGAAGACCGGGGCCACTTCCTCCTTGCCATCGGGCAAGGCGAGCCATGTTTGCAGGCCAGAGATCGACATCGGCGCTCCACGCAATTCCTCCGGCGTGCGCTCGGAGTGGACGATGCCGCGGCCGGCGGTCATCAAATTCACGTCGCCCGGCTGGATCACCATTTCGGTGCCCAGGGAATCGCGATGACGGATCTTGCCGTCGAACAGATAAGTCACCGTCGACAGGCCGATATGTGGGTGCGGACGGACATCGAGAGCCTGGCCTGCCCGCAGGATCGCCGGACCCATGCGATCGAAGAAGATGAATGGCCCGACCAGCCGCCGCCTGGCGGTCGGCAGAGCGCGGCGCACCTCGAAGCCGCCAATGTCCTTGGCATTCGGGATGACCATCAGTTCGATCTGGTCGCTGGCAAAGGCGTCGCCGGCTTCAGGGTCTTTTCCGGGAAAGAAGCTCATGGGCTCTCCTTGTCAGCGGTCGAGGACCGCTCTGGCCGCATCAGGCAAAGCGGATCGCCGCTTTTGCCCGCAGTTTGGCCGCCACCTCTTCGCGGTTGCGCGGGTGCTGATTGGTTTCGAGCGAATCGAGAAGTTCGCGCGCCGATGCCGCAATGGCTTCGACGGCGTGATCGAACGCATGCTGGTTCTGTTTCGAGGGCCGTGTCGTTCCGCTCAGCTTGCGAACGAACTGAAGGGCCGCGTCGCGCACTTCGTCATTGGTTGCCGGCGGGTCAAAATTGAACAGGGTCTTGATGTTTCTGCACATCGCTTCCGTATCTCCTCTTGTCCTGGAGCCGTTTCAATCGGGACGAGCTTAATCCTCAACCTTGATCGTGTCCAAAAACCGGTAAGGCTACTCCGCGCCTCAATCCGCGTCGAGCGGCTCGGTTCCGACCGGCTTGCCGTCGCGCGACAGCCTGATCTTCTCGACCTTGTCTTCGGCGGCCTTCAGCAGCCGGTCGCAATGCGCCTTCAGCGCCTCGCCGCGCTCGTAGATCTTGATCGACTGGTCGAGCGGCACGTCGCCACGCTCCAGATCATCGACGATCTTCTCCAACGCGTCGAGTGCCTGTTCGAAGCTCATCGCCTTGACGTCTTCGTTGGTTTCACCAGCCATCATTCATCCTTTCATCAGTCGCCCGACATGGGCGGCGACCGAAAATGCCAGTCCCTGCAGATCGTAGCCGCCCTCGAGCAGGCTGACGAGCCGGTTGCCGCTGTGGCGCGCGGCGCGCTGCATCAACTGGCCGGTCGCCCAGTCGAAATCGTCCTCGGTCAGATTGATCTCGGCCAGCGGATCGCGGTGATGCGCGTCGAAACCGGCCGAAATGATGATCAGATCGGGCGCGAAATTGTCGAGCGACGGCAGCACCCGCGACAGGAAGGCATCGCGAAACACCTCACTGCCGGTCTGCGGCGCCAAGGGTGCATTGACGATGTTGCCGGCGCCGGTCTCGGTCTTCGCGCCAGTGCCGGGATAAAGCGGCATCTGGTGCGTCGAGCAATAGAGAACCGAGGGATCGTCCCAGAAAATATCCTGCGTGCCGTTGCCGTGATGGACATCCCAGTCGACGACGGCGACACGCTCGGCGCCATGCTTCTTCTGCGCATAGCGCGCCGCAATCGCCGCCGTGTTGAAGAAGCAGAAGCCCATTGCGGTGGTCTTTTCGGCATGGTGGCCGGGCGGCCTTGCGGCGACGAAGACATTGTCGGCGCGGCCTGCAAAGACGTCGTCAACAGCGGCGTTGGCCGCGCCGATCGCGGCGATCACCGCCTGCCAGCTCTTCGGGCTGGCGGTGGTGTCGGCATCGATGCGGGCAATACCCTCTTCGGGAATGGCGGCACGCACACGGGCGACGAAATCGGCGGGATGGGCGTAGAGGATGGTGGCCTCGTCGCCCTCCGGCGCTTTGACACGATCGAGCGCGGCAAAAGCCTCGTCGTCGAGCACGCGCTCGATGGCGCGCAGGCGGTCCGGCCGCTCGGGGTGACCGGGCGGTGTGATGTGTTCGAGGAAGATCGGATGCGTGTAGAGACGGGTTGTCATGCTCCCTATCTAGTGCCCCGGCGCCGCGATGGCCATGCATTGCAGCTTGATGGCTGGGGAAAATCGCGCCTGCGTCCATTGGCGTCGCTGCGGGGATTGGCGCGGCCGAGCCTTCGGCGTAAGGTCGCCGCTACTGCCTGGTGCCCGTCGCAAGCGGGAGAATCGGGAACACGGTTGAATTCCGTGGCGTGCCCAACGCTGTGAGGGGGACCGCGCCGGTAAATGCCACTGTCGATGACGGGAAGGCACCGGACGCGGGTTGATCCCAAGCCAGAAGACCGGCCTGGCAGGCATCGTCATCCGCATGGTCAGGCGGACGGCATCGGAGCGACGTGCGTCCGCTTGGATGCACAAAGTGCGCTCTGACGGTGTGGAGCTATTGCAATCGCAAGGGGACGAGCGATGCCGGAACACATGACCGCTGCTATGGGTGATGGATTTGACCAGATGGCGCGCGACGCGGTTTACCGCGCCATGTTCACGCGGCGCGACGTGCGCAGCCATTTTCTGCCCACCGGGCTCGACGACGCGGTGCTGGCGCGGCTTCTGCTTGCCGCCCACCATGCACCGTCGGTCGGCTTCATGCAGCCGTGGAATTTCATCGTCATCCGCGACGCCGCGCGACGGGCTGATGTGCGCGACCTGTTCCTGGCCGCGCGCGAGCAGGAATTGCCTGAAATCGAAGTGGAAAGACAGGCGCTCTACCGCAAGCTCAAGCTTGAAGGCATCTGCGAAAGCGCCCTCAACATCTGCATCACCTGCGACCGCGAGCGCTCAAAAAACTCGCCGCTGGGACGTTGGCACAATCCGGAGATGGATCTCTACAGCACGGTCTGCGCGGTGCAGAATTTCTGGCTGGCCGCGCGTGCCGAAGGCGTCGGCGTCGGCTGGGTCAGCATCATCGAGCCGCAAGCGTTGAAGAGCCTGCTGTCCATTCCCGAGCACGTGACGCCGATCGCATATCTCTGCGTCGGCCGGGTTTCCGAGTTCGCATCCAAACCGGACCTGGAAACGCATGGCTGGGGCCGGCGGCTGCCGCTGCCCGATCTGATCATGAGCGAGACTTTTTGCGGGCAAGGAGAGACGCCACTCAAGTCAGCGGTGGCGCACCTCAACACGGTTGCTGCTGCGCAGGCGAATCCCGCCGATCAGTGCGTCGCGCCGGCCGTGCCCCAGCGCGAGCCGCCAAAGGAGGCCAGCGCCTTGTCCTTCAACTCTCGGAACTTCGACGACGCCTCGGCCAGCCGGGCATCCCAGGCCGGATCAGGCACCTGGCCGGCGATGGTCTTGAAATAGACCTGCATCAGGCAGGCGATGGCGAAGGGCTCGATGAAGGCCGCCTTGAAGGCCCAGGCAAAGACGATGGCGAGCACGAAAGCCCAGCCGGCGAGTTGCCCTGGCATGAGGAAAAGAATGGCGGCGGCCGGGGCCAGCATCAGCAGGAAGATGACGAAGGAGACACCCCACATGATGACCGCCAGCCAGACGGCGTTCTTGATCATGGTCTTGCCGTTCTGGGCGTAGAGCACCACGCCTTGCCGAGCGGTTTCGAACGGTGAGGACGAATTGATGCGGATGTTGTAGCCGAGGATGATCTCGTCGACATAGGTGAGTGACAGGCGGATCACCGTGTTGATGAAGGAGACCAGGCCGCTCAGCCCCGGAATGGGCAGGAAGGCGGCGATGCCGCCGAGCAGGCCGGTGATGGCGCGGATGGCGCCCTTGACCAGCTGGTCGACGACGAAAAGGATGTTGGCCTCGGCGAAGCGCTCGGTCACGACCTGCCTGGCATAGGCGATCTGGTTCTGGCCGTCGGGAACATCCCGGCCATCAATCAGATGGACCATCACGGCGATATGGCCGGCCTTGACGACATAGAGGATGTATTCGCGGATCCAATAGACGGCGATCGAAACCACGCCGAAGCCGACCACCCCGCCCCACAGGGCAAAGGACATCGGCCCGTCAGGATCGGTGGAGATATGGCCGACGCCATAGCCGACGGAAGCGCCGGTGCCGGTCGCCATGATGTAGGCCAGCGTGATGCCGAAATAGACGATCATGCGGAAGACAATGAAAGGCCAGGTCCGCACCATGATGGACACCGACATGCCGATATCGAAATCCCACATGCCCGAATCTCCCCTCAGAGATGGCTGGAAAGGATGCGCTCACCCCGAGGATTGTCAATCATGAGCGGTGGACAGCGGTGCGCCCAACGAGGATTTAGTTCTGTTGCGAACCCGGTTTTCTGAGCAGTCCCTCGAGCAGTTGCTTGAACGCCGCAACCACTATCTTCGACGTCGCTTCGGGGTCGTTAGAATTGGCGATCCGCTGCGCCGCCTGGCCGCTCGCCCCGTTGATCAGCCGTGCGGCGGTCTCGGGGTCGACGCCCGGGACGACCACCCCCTCCCCTTGCAGCGCGGTCAGATGATCGGTCATTGAGCCGACGCAGGCATTGGCATTCGACCATTGCGCCGGATCGCCCAAGACGGCCGGACCGTCGCGGAACATGATGCGCTGGATTTCCGGCTCCAGCGCCATTTCGATATAGGTCGTGCATTCGTCGACGAAATGCTGCCAGCGGGTCGGCGCTCTCGACGCCACCTCATTCACCCGGGCCGCCATCTCGCCGTCGATTTCGGCGATAACCGCCTCCAGCAGTCCCTTCTTGTCGCCGAAATGGTGATAGAGGGCGCCGCGCGTCAGCCCGGCCGATGCCGTGAAATCATCCATCGACGCCTCGGCATATCCGATCGTGCCAAAGGCCTGGCGGGCCGCGGCAATCAGCTTGGCGCGCGTTTCGGCGATCATTTCCTTGCGGGGTCTGTGCATTTCCGTCTGGCCCTATTCACATACGTTCCGTATGCCAATTGACATACGTCGCGTATGCTCTATCTAATCCTCATACGCTTCGTATGTAATTGTCGAACCGCCCTTTGTCGAGGAACCCCATGCAAAACCCCTATTCAGAAATCTTCCGCGCCCCTGGAGCGAGGGGCTTTGCGGCCGCCGGCTTCATGGCGCGCCTGCCGATCGCCATGGCGCCGATCGGCATCGTGGCAATGCTGTCGCAGACGCGTGGCGAATACTGGTTGGCGGGTGCCGTCTCGGCGACATTCGCTCTGGCCAACGCATTCCTGGCGCCGCAAATATCAAGACTGGTCGATCGCCTTGGCCAGACGCGGATCGTCGTGCCCACGACAATCATCTCCGTGCTCGCCTTCATCACTCTCATTGCGGCCGCCAATCAGGACTGGCCGGTTTGGACGCTGTTCGTGTCGGCGCTGCTGGCGGCGGCCATGCCCAGTATGCCTGCCATGGTGCGCGCGCGCTGGACGGAGCTTTTCCGGGGCCGGCCCGAGATGAACACCGCTTTCGCCTTCGAATCGGCGGCGGATGAACTGGTCTACATCGCCGGCGCATCGCTGTCGGTCGGCCTCAGCGCCGCCCTGTTTCCGGAAGCGGGCATGCTGGCGAGCACACTGTTCCTCGCCTTGGGGTCGACCGCGTTCATCCTGCAGAGATCGACCGAGCCGCAAGTGCGCCCGGTGGACCACGGCTCGAGCGGCTCGGCGATCCGCCTGCGGCCAGTGCAGATCATCACCTTTGCCCTGATCTTCATTGGCGCCACCTTCGCGACGACGGAAGTGAGCACGGTGGCCATCACAAAAGAGCTCGGCCAGCCCGGCGCCGCCAGCCTCGTCATCGGCGTCTACGCGCTGGGGTCGTTCGTGCTCGGCATCATTGTCGGCGCGCTCAACCTGAAGGGTCCACTGCAACGCCAGCTTGCCATCGCGGTCGCCCTGGTCACGCTCGGCACGCTACTGCCGCTCACCGCCAGCAGCGTGCCGCTTCTGGCGTTGACCGTCTTCATCAGCGGCGTGGCGATCTCGCCGACCTTCATCACGGCCTTCGGCCTGATCGAACGGCATGTGCCGGAAGCGATGCTGACCGAAGGCATCACCTGGGTGACCACCGGGATCGGCATCGGCATGGCGCTGGGCTCCTTCGCCGCCGGCGCCGTGGTGGATGCGTTCGGCGCCCAGAACGGGTTCTGGGTCTCGGTGGCATCAGGCACGATTGCGCTCGCCACCGTGCTGCTCGGCCAGCGCATCCTTGCCACGCAAAAATGCGAGCTGGACGGATGCGAAGCAGCCGCCGTTCCGGCCGAGTGACAGGCAGGATAAGTTGAGATTCAGGTCAGGCCGACCTGACCCGAATATCGATATATTCTAGAGGATCTCGGTCTTGGCGATGTGGATGCCAAACCCTTCGAGGCCGACATAATGACGCTCGCGCGAGGCGATCAGGTTGATCGAGGAAATGCCGAGATCCTTCAGGATCTGCGCGCCGAGACCGATTTCACGCCATTCGTTTTCGCGGCGGCGCGCCTCTTCGTGATCCTCGCGGTCGCCGCTCAGCGGACGCTTGCGCTCCTGGTGCGCGACGCCGACGGAGCCCTCTCTGAGATAGACGATGACGCCGCGCTTGCGCTCGCCCATCGCTTTCATGATGCCGTCCAGGCGATGGCTGGTGCCGAAGACATCGGTCACCACATCCTCGGAATGCAGCCGCACCGGCACGTCCTCGCCATCGCGTATATCGCCAAAAACGACAGCGACGTGATGCATCGTGTCCCAGGGCAGCGTGTAGGTGAAGACCTGCGCCTTGCCGCCAAGCGTGTCGATATCGGAGCAGGCGACACGCTCGACCAGCGTTTCCTTGCGCTGGCGGTAGGCGATGAGGTCGGCGACCGACACCTGCTTCAGGCCGTGCTCTTCGGCGAAAGCCTGCACTTGCGGGCCGCGCTTGACGGTGCCGTCGTCGTTGACCAGTTCGGAAATGACGCCGATCGGCGGCAGGCCGGCGAGCTTGCAGAGATCGACCGCCGCTTCGGTATGACCCGAACGCATCAGGACGCCGCCTTCGCGGGCGATCAGCGGAAAGATGTGGCCGGGGCGGACGAAATCGGAGGCGCCGACATTGCCGTTGGCAAGGTTGCGCACGGTCAGCGTGCGGTCTTCGGCCGAAATCCCTGTCGTCGTGCCATGCTTGAAATCGACGCTGACGGTGAAGGCGGTGGTGTGGGCGGAATCATTGTCGGCGACCATCGGCTGCAGGTTGAGCCGCTTGGCTTCCTCACGCGGCATCGGCGTGCAGACGATGCCCGAGGTGTTGCGCACGATAAAGGCCATCTTTTCCGGCGTGCAGTGAACGGCGGCGACGATCAGGTCACCCTCGTTCTCGCGCCCGTCATCATCCATGACGACGACGATCTCGCCGCGTTCGAATGCGCGGATGGCTTCGACAATCTTCTTCTGATCGTAAGGCATGGGATGCTCGCTTCGCTCGCAGGGATTCGGCAGTAGGCAGAAGGGAAGAAAAAGGCTGTTTCGGGCGGCCTACTGCCTATTCCCTACTGCCTATTCCCTTCCCCGTCTGTCCCCTGTGCCGCAGATAGTGATCGGCAATCGCGCAGGCAACCATTGCCTCGCCGATCGGCACGGCGCGGATGCCGACGCAGGGGTCGTGCCGGCCCTTGGTCATCACCTCGACGTCGTTGCCGTCCTTGTCGATCGACTTTCGCGGCGTCAGGATCGACGAGGTCGGCTTGACGGCGAAACGGGCCACGATCGCCTGACCGGTCGAGATGCCGCCAAGGATGCCGCCGGCATTGTTGGACAGGAACACCGGCTTGCCGTCATTACCGATCCGCATCTCGTCGGCATTCTGTTCGCCGGTGATGCGCGCGGCCTCGAAACCATTGCCGATCTCGACGCCCTTGACGGCGTTGATCGACATCAGGCCCGAGGCAATGTCCTGGTCGAGCTTGGCATAGATCGGCGCGCCAAGCCCTGGCGGCACGCCGTCGGCGACAATCTCGATCACAGCGCCGACCGAGGATCCGGCCTTGCGGATACCGTCGAGATACTGCGTGAAGACGGGAACCGAAGCAGGGTCGGGCGTGAAGAACGGATTTTCCGCGTCGCCGATGAAATTCCAGTTCCAGTTGGCGCGGTCGATCGATTTTTCGCCCATCGAAACCAGGGCGCCGCGCACCACCATGCCGGGCACCACCTTACGGGCGAGCGCGCCTGCGGCGACCCTGGCGGCGGTCTCGCGGGCGGAGGAGCGGCCGCCGCCGCGATAGTCGCGTATGCCGTATTTGACGTCATAAGTGTAGTCGGCATGGCCGGGCCGGTACTGGCGGGCGATCTCGCCATAGTCCTTCGATCGCTGGTCGACATTCTCGATCAGCATGGAGACCGGCGTGCCGGTGGTGATCATCGTCTCGCCGTCCTCGTCGAGGACGAAACCGGACAGCACCTTCACCTCGTCGGGTTCGCGGCGCTGGGTGACGAAGCGCGACTGGCCCGGCCGGCGCTTGTCGAGTTCGGCCTGGATTTCGTTGCGCGTAAAGCGGATGCCGGGCGGGCAGCCATCGACCACGCAGCCAAGCGCTGCGCCATGGCTTTCGCCCCAAGTGGTGACGCGGAAAAGATGGCCGAACGTGTTGTGAGACATGGAAAAGTGCCCTGCCCGGCAGCGGAGCCGGTTGAAGCCTGCCTTCTATTGGCGTTTTTTGCGGTGGTCAAACTGTCATCCCTGCCGTTTAAGTTTTGACACATTCGGCTGGTTTCTGCTTTCTTCCATCCGCCGTTGAGGATCCGCCGCCACAGTGCCGGCGCAATGACCAAAGAGGACGATCATGCGTACCCTGATTGGCGCTGTTGCCGCCACCCTGCTCTATTCCACCGCCGCCTTCGCCGGACAGACCGAAGGCCTGATCAAGAAGGTCGACAAGGACGCGCTGACCCTGACGCTGGACGACGGTAAATCCTACAAGCTGAACGCCGAAACCGATCTCGACTCGCTGAAGCCGGGCATGGACATCGTCATCGCCTACGACGTGACCAATGGCGAGAATGTCGTGACCGATATGCAGTTGCCGGACAGCGACACGAACTAGGTCAGGCGGCTTAAAGCCACTCCAGGCTCTTGCCTTCGAGTTTGAGCACGCGATCCTGTGGTATTTCGAGGTTCGCGGCCTCGTCCTCGGCCATATCGAGCACGAAACGGAACAGGGTGCGCATGACGCCGCCATGCGTCACGCAAACCGTCTTGCGGTCGATCTCGTCGAAGCAGGGTTTCACCCGTTCGAGCAGCATCTGGTAGCTTTCCGCCCCCTCGCCCGGCGGCTGAAAATTCCATTTGTCCAATGCGCGGAACCGGCTTGCTCCGGGAGACTGTGTCTCGAGCTCGGCAAAGGTAAAACTCTGCCAGTCGCCGAAATTGACCTCGACCAGCCTGACATCGGTTCGATAGGCGAGCGGATCGAGTTTCATCGCGGCGCGGATGCGTTCCATCGTTTCGCGCGTCCGCCGCATCGGGCTGGCGACGAAGTCGAATTCCCCTTGATCGCCTACAAGGTCTGCCAGCCGACGCCCGTTTCCGGTCGCCTGCTCGCGGCCAAGGGCATTGAGATCGGTGTCGGCCTGGCCCTGAAGCCGGAATTCGGCGTTCCACGCGGTCTGGCCGTGGCGCACGATATAAACCAGCGGGTACATCAGGTCTTCCGGAGGTCGGGCCAGGGCCTGGGCGGAGGATGGGCGGAGGGCGTTATTCCTTGACCGTCGAAATATCAGGCGCGTCGACCGCCTTCATGCCCACCACGTGATAGCCGGAATCGACATGGTGCACCTCACCGGTGACGCCGCGCGACAGGTCGGACAGGAAATAGACGCCGGAATCGCCGACCTCCTCCTGCGTGACCGTCTGCTTCAGCGGCGAATTGTATTCGTTCCACTTCAGTATGTAGCGGAAGTCGCCTATGCCCGAGGCGGCCAGCGTCTTGATCGGGCCGGCCGAGATCGCGTTGACGCGGATCTTCTTGCCGCCGAGATCGACGGCAAGGTAACGCACGCTGGCTTCGAGCGCGGCCTTGGCGACGCCCATGACGTTGTAGTGCGGCATCACCTTCTCGGCGCCGTAGTAGGTCAGCGTGAGCAGTGAACCGCCCTCGGTCATCAGCGCCTCGGCGCGCTTGGCGATGGTCGTGAAGGAGAACACCGAAATGTCCATGGTGCGCAGGAAATTGTCGCGCGTCGTCTCGACATAGCGGCCGGTCAGCTCGTCCTTGTCGGAGAAGGCGATGGCATGGACGAGAAAATCGAGCTTGCCCCAATGCTTGGCGACATTGGCGAAAACCTCGTCGAGGCTCGCCGGATCGGTGACGTCGCAATGGCCGGCGACAAAGGCGCCCAGTTCCGCCGCCAACGGCTCGACACGCTTCTTGAACGCCTCGCCCTGATAGGTCAGCGCGATCTCGGCGCCATGGTCGACGCATGCCTTGGCGATGCCGTAGGCTATCGACCTGTTGTTCGCGACGCCAAGAATAAGGCCGCGCTTGCCGGCCATCAGGCCCTGTCCACCCGCCATGTGAGCGCTCTCCGCAAGGTTTGTGCTTTGTGGAGTGCCTATCGCACAGGCACACAGCCCCTTCAAGCGCTCAAACCGGACAGTTCGGGGGACAAGAGCGCTGGATCAGCCTTTTTGACCACGCAGCAACGCTTCGAGAGCGCTGTCGCCGCCCTCCGGCAGCATGATGCGGACATGCGCGTAGAGATCGCCGTGGCCGCCGGCCTTTTCCGGCAGGCCCCTGCCCTTGAGCCGCAGGACCTTGTCCGAGCTCGACCAGGCGGGGACGTTGACCGCCAGCCTGCCGGTCGGCGTCTCGACCGGCACCTTGGCGCCCAGCACCGCATCCGTCAGCGACACCGGCAGATCGGCATGCAGGTCGCGGCCCTCGATGCGGTAGCGCGGATGCCGGCGGATATGGATCTTGACCAGCGCGTCGCCGGGCTGGCCCGGCCCCTGCTCGCCCTGCCCCTTCAGCCGGATGGTCTGGCCATCCTCGACAAAGGCCGGCAGTTTGACCGCCACCTTGCGGCCATCCGGGAACATCGCCGTCACCTTTTCGGCGGTCGCCGCTTCCTCGATGGTGACGTCGAGCGTGACGTTCAGATCAGCCGCCGTCGCCGGCTGGCGGCGGTCGCCCATGCCGGCACCGCGCGCGCCGGAAAAGGCGTCGCCGAAGATCTGGCTGAAAATATCGCTGTTGCCGTCGAACGGATCACCGCCCGGGCGCCCCGAACGGAATTCGAATCGCGAACCGCCGGCGCCTTGCTGGCGGCGAAACCCGGCAAAGGGGTCGCCGCCACCGGCGGCGCCCTCAAAACCCTGGAAGCGCGGCTTGCCGTCGGCGTCGATCTCGCCACGATCGAAAGCGGCACGGTTCTTCTCGTCGCCGACGATCTCATAGGCCTGATTGGCCGCGGCAAAACGGTCCTTCGCCTTGGGATCATTCGGATTCTGGTCCGGATGATGTTTCTTGGCGAGTTTCCGGTACGCCGATTTTATGTCCTTGGCCGATGCGTTCTTTGCAACGCCCAGGACCTCATACGGGTCGCGCATGCTTCCTGCCCTGGAAATGAGTTGAGTCCATACTTGCCCCCTATATGCGCTCGGATAGGAAGAAATTCCAGTAGCGGGTGGCCATATTGAAGGCGGAAAATCAGCTCGACTTTGTACGTTTTTGGTCAGGTCCATGTCCAGAAGAGGCTGTTGGTTGCGATGTGGCTGAGCGCCTGATCGAGGGGCAGGCTGCAGCCTCCCATATCGTCGATGTCTTCCCATTTTCGCCGGTGTGACCAGTAGGCGATTTTGACCTCATCGCCTCTGCCGATCGGCTTGAGACGGGCGATCGGCACCTCGGTTGCCAGCAGGTACAGGTGGTAGGCACCTTTGTCCTTGTACCAGCCAACGCCGCCGCCATTGGCCTGGTCGAACGCTTCGATGCGCAGGGCTATGTCGTCCTTTTCCATTGTGCAGTCATAGCTGCCGCAGCCCTAGTCAGGTCTGATTCACTTCGCCGCACGGTCATTGCCTTGCAACATGTGCTGGCCGGGATTCGAAGCATGGGATGCTGCACCATCCCAACGCCGCCGTCAGCGATGCCGTTCCTCAGATCCTGCGCCAGTGGCTCCAAGAGTTGCGCACCTGTTTCACAGCGCCCAGTTGGGAACATGTCCTTGTTCTGGTCATGGGAGCTTTGCTGGCGCCGGGCAAGCGGACCGTCAGCTCCTGCTTGCGCATGACCGGCAGGGCCGAGGCCGCCAACTTTGCAAGCTACCACCAAATCTTCAACCGAGCCTGCTGGAGCCCCCGTGCCGTTGCCAGGCGATTGCTGGGCCTCGTGGTCGAACGGCTCGTGCCCGATGGCCCCATCGTCATTGGCATGGACGACACCATCGAACGCCGATGGGGACGCCGGATCAGCGCACGGGGCATCTACCGGGATCCAGTGCGCTCCAGCCATGGCCATTTCGTCAAAGCCAGTGGCCTGCGCTGGTTGAGCTTCATGGTGCTGACCCCGGTGCCATGGACGAGCCTGGTAAAGGCCTTGCCGGTCCTGACCTTGCTTGCCCCATCCGAGCGATCCGACCATCAACGTGGGCGGCGCCATAAGCTGCTGACCGACTGGGCGCGGCAGGGCGCACTGCAACTCTGTCGCTGGCTGCCAGGGCGCCGCGTCATCTTCGTAGGCGACAGCAGCTTTGCCGTCCATGAACTGGCCCATGCCATCACTGCCAGGGCAACGCTCATCAGCCGGCTGCGACTGGATGCCAGCCTGTTTGCGCCACCGCCAAAGCGGACCACGCGCACCCTCGGCCGGCCAGCGCAAAAAGGTCCAGCACTACCAAAGCTCAAGACCCTCCTGTCCAACCCCGCCACGACTTGGGCCAGGATCATCGTGTCCGCCTGGTATGGCCATGTCGACGGCAAGACGCTCGAGATCACGTCTGATACCGCCTTGTGGTACAGGCCCGGTACCCCGGTAATGCCGATCCGCTGGGTGCTGGTCCGGGATCCCGATGGTAAACGCGCGCCCCAAGCCTTCTTCAGCACAGACATCGCCCTCGAGCCCGCCGACATCATCGCCCTGTTCGTCCGCCGCTGGCAGATCGAGGTCACGTTCGCCGAGACCCGCGCCCACCTTGGCGTTGAGACCCAACGGCAATGGTCCGACAAGGCCATTGCACGAACCACCCCAACATTGCTCGGTCTCTACACCCTCGTATCGCTATGGGCCTGCGATCTGCTCACCAGCACCACCACCCCATACGCCGCAGCGTGGTACCGAAAAACCAGCCTGACGTTCAGCGATGCCATCGGCGCAGTCCGCCTCGAAATCTGGATCGGCGATATTAATCAACACTCCCCGCCAAACCGGGAACGACAAAATATCCCGCCACAACGCATCCTGCGAATGGCGCAAGCACTATGCTTCGCCACCTAAACGTACAAAGTCGAGATCAGAGCCTGATCCGAAAGTCGGCGGCTGAGGATTGGCGAGGGATTTTTGCCGATCCGGAAGGAGCCGATCGCAGCCGATATTGGGATATCGGCAAGATCGGCGACGCGCTGGGCGGCGAAAAGACCCGCCAAGCCGACCCGATCGACTTTCGGATCAGGCTCAGAGCGCCTTGAAGCCTTGCATGCGCCAGCCGCCGGCGCTGGCCAGGCAGAGCTCGCCCTCGAACATGGCAACGCCGTCAAAGCTTTCGCGCGAAGCCTTGAAGCGGCGGCAGGTCTGGCCCCGGTCCTTCAATTCCGCGAGTTCGGTGATGGAGCCGCGTGAACCGGTGCCGGCATTGGCCCACGGCACGGCCTGGCCGCCGAGCTGCTCGATGTCGGCGGAGGACACCGCATTGCCGATCGTCGTCTGGTCGGAGTCGCGATCCGAATCGGCAGGCGCCGATTGAGGCTGCGTGCTGCTGGTCAGGATCGAGCGGTCGACTTCGGCTTTTTCCAGGCTGAAGCCACCCGCGCCGCAGGCGGCAAGCGGCAAGGCGGCCGCCACGATCGCCGCTTTCGCGCTGGCCGAAGCGATAACGCTCCATTGCCTGCTGTCAAAAGCTTGCGCGATACGCGACAATCGGCAACCTCCCTGATTTCGTGACAATTTGAGAAAAACTATGAGTGACACAGAGTTAACAACCAGTGACTTTACCGAAGCGGCCGAGCCGTTTCGCCTCTTTGCCGCATGGCTTGACGACGCCACCAAGAGCGAAATCAACGATGCCAACGGCGTGGCGCTGGCGACCGTCGACGCCGAAGGCATGCCGGATGTGCGGATGGTGCTGCTGAAGGGGTTCGATGAAGGCGGGTTTGTTTTCTACACGAATTTCGAGAGCGCGAAGGGCCAGGAGATTCTTGACAGCATGAAGGCGGCGATGTGTTTCCACTGGAAATCGCTGCGCCGCCAGGTGCGCATTCGCGGCCCGGTGGAGATCGTCAGCGATGCCGAGGCCGACGCCTACTACGCGACGCGCCCACGCGGCAGCCGCATCGGCGCCTGGGCGTCGAAGCAGTCACGGCCGCTGGAAAGCCGCTTCGCACTGGAGAAAGCTGTCGCCGAATACACGGCGCGCTACGCCATCGGCGAGATTCCGCGCCCGAAGCACTGGTCGGGTTTCCGCATCGTGCCGAAGACGATCGAGTTCTGGCACGACCGTCCATTCCGGCTGCATGACCGGGTGGTCTTTACCCGCAACGCCCAAGGCGATTGGGACAAGACGCGGCTCTATCCCTGAAAGGGCAAGGCCTCAGCTCTTCTTCCTGGTCATGAACGCGGTGAGCGCGGCGCGCGCCTCATCCGACTTCAGCCGATCGCGAAAATGCTGGCTTTCCTCGCCGATGCGGGCAACGAGGTCGTCGCGCGAGCCGCGCATGAGATCGCGCGCGATCTTCAGCGCCTGCGGCGGCTTAGTGGCGATCTGGCTGGCGGCCGCAAGGACCGAGGCCTCCAGCGCGGCCTCCTCGACCACATCGTAGATCAAGCCGGCGGCCTTCGCGCGCTCGGCGGAAAAACCTTCGCCTAGGCCGAGCAGCGCGAAAGCGCCTTGCTGACCAAGGATGCGTGGCGCCAGCAAACTGGAGCCAGCCTCGGGCACCAGGCCAAGATCGACGAAAGGCGTCCTGAAGACGGTGCGCGGCGTGGCGAAGGTCAGGTCGCAATGCAGGTTGATCGTCGTGCCGATGCCGACCGCGATGCCGTCGACGCCGGAGACGATGGGTTTTTCGACCCTGGCCAGCGCCATCAGGAAATCCCAGACTTCCGTGCCGCCGTCACCGCCGGTGGCGACAACCATGAAATCGGCAAGATCGTTGCCGGAGGAGAAGGCGCCGGGCACGCCGAGGAAGACATGGACGCGGATCGCCGGATCGGCGTCACCCTCGGCAAGCGCCGCCGACATCTTTGCGTACATGGCACGCGTCAGCGCGTTCTTCTTGTCCGGGCGGTTCATGCGGATGATCTGGATGGCGCCCTGGCGCTCGACGAGGATATGGTCTGTCACGGTCTTCTTCCCTGGTGAGCGCTAAGAGAATTCAAGCTGATATCAGCGCCTTGCCGGCGGCAGCGAGGCTCTCCGCGCCGTCGATGACACGCTCCTTCAAGGCGCGTGCCTCGCCGAGCAGGTTTTCGGCGAAGAAGCGGCACAGGGCGATGCGATCCTGATCGGCAAGAGCGCCGCGCGCCAGATAGGCGCCGCCGGCGGCAAGCGAGATCAGCCTGAGATACGGCGTCGCTCCCGCCAGCACCTCTTCCATCCGGCCGTCGGCCGACGGTTTCTGCAGGAAGCGCGTCGCTTGCGTCAGGTCGCTAAGGGCTGCGTCGAGAGCATCGGCGGTGCGGCCGAAACCTTGCAGGTTTGAGGTCCGCACGGCGTTGGCGACGGCGGCCAGTTCGCCGATGAAGCCATGCACATGTTGGCCGCCGCCGAGCGGCAGCTTGCGGGTGACCAGATCGATCGCCTGGATGCCGTTGGTGCCCTCGTAGATCGGTGCGATGCGCGCGTCGCGGTAGAAGGCTGCTGCACCGGTTTCCTCGATGAAGCCCATGCCGCCATGCACCTGCACGCCGAGCGAAGCCACCTCGACGCCGACATCGGTCGAAAACGCCTTGGCCAGCGGCGTGAGCAGGTTGGCGCGATCACGCCAATGCACAGCCTGATCACCATCCGAGACGCGCGCCATATCGATGGCATGGGCGCAGGAATAACTGATCGCCCGCGCCGTCTGCGTCAGCGCCTTCATGGTCAGGAGATTGCGCTGCACGTCGGGGTGATGGACGATCGGCGCCATGCCGGCGCCGGCATAATCCGCCGCCTTGCCCTGGCGGCGCTCATTGGCATAGGCGATCGCCTTCTGGGTGGCGGCTTCCGCGACCGCGACACCCTGCATGCCGACGGCCAGGCGGGCATTGTTCATCATGGTGAACATGCAGGCGAGACCCTTGTTTTCCTCGCCGATCAGCCAGCCGATGGCGCCGGGTCCGGCGCCCTGGAAACCGTCGCCATAAATCATGGTGCAGGTCGGCGAAGCATGGATGCCGAGCTTGTGCTCGAGGCCGGAACAGAAGACGTCGTTGCGGGTGCCAAGCGAGCCATCATCGTTGACGAAAAATTTCGGCACCAGGAACAGCGAGATGCCGCGTGTGCCGGTGGGCGCATCGGGCAGCCGAGCCAGCACCAGATGGATGATGTTGTCGGTGAAATCGTGCTCGCCATAGGTGATGAAGATCTTCTGGCCGAAGATGCGGTAGGCGCCGTCGCCAGCGGGCTCGGCGCGGGCGCGCAAGGCGGCGAGATCGGAGCCCGCCTGAGGCTCGGTCAGGTTCATCGTGCCCATCCATTCGCCGGAGACGAGCCTTTCGAGATATTTCGCCTTGAGCGCTTCGGAAGCGTGCTTGTCGAGCGCTTCGACCGCGCCCATGGTCAGCGTCGGGCCGATGCCGAAGGCCATGGCGGCCGAGTTCCACATTTCGAGCGCGGCGACGCCCAGCATGGTCGGCAGCGCCTGGCCGCCATACTCTTCCGGCCCCGACAATGCGTTCCAGCCGCCATCGATCCAGCGGCGATAAAGCTCCTTCCAGCCGCGCGGCATGGTGACGGCGGCATCCCTAAGCACCGCACCCTGCTCGTCGCCGATCTTGTAGAGCGGTGCCACCTCCTCGGTGGCGAAACGGCCGGCCTCGCCAAGGACGGCGTCGACCAGGTCCTCGCCGAGATCGCCGAACCTACCGGCATCAAGGGCGGATTTCATGCCGGCAACATGCTTCAGCGTGAACGCGATATCCTCGACCGGTGCCCGATACATGCCGCTCGATCCTCCTGATGCACCGGCCTCGCCAATCCTAGAGCCGGCGCGGCTGCAAAACCATCCGCCTTTGGGCGGTCTCCCCGTTTCTTTTTACGTAAACGTCAAACTTTGTCACGTGGATTTTGCAATCGCGCCGGCCTGTATTAAATTCGATAGGCGCCGCATCAAGCCGACCGGCGACAGACCAGAACCAGCCGACCGGAACAAGCCCATGCTCGCCAGACCCGACGCCTATCGCTGCATCGAATGCGGCTTGCCTTACCGAGCGACAGGGTTTTGGCATCATGGCGGCCAGTTGGAGCACGGTGCGGCCTACTGGTCGGATCGCGGCATATTGTGCTCGCCGCAATGTTCTCTTGCCCACCACCGCAAGCGCGCCGCCGAAGGCACGCTGCAGCAGGAGCCCGCGCCCGATCCGTTTGAATTTCAGCCCTTCAGCCGGCGCTAGCTTCCCAACGGCCTCTGCATCGAGAAGCATTTCCTTAACCATAGCGGTTCACCATCGGTGTTTGATCAACGGGGACCCCCTGTTTGAAAACGCCGGCGCACCTTCTTCGCCGCTCAGCGATCGCTCTTGCGGCGATGATGGCGCTGATATCGGCGTCAAAGGCTTCGGATTTCTCCGAGCCGTGGAAGAACGCCGACCGCGCGCTGGTGATCGACGCCTACGAATACAATTCCATCGACTGGGCGCAGTTGGCCACCGACAAGCGCATCGCCGCCTTCATCAACAAGGCGTCGGACGGCATGCCGCCGCCCTATTTTTGTTTCGGCAGCGACACCGACGTGAAGCTCTGCAAGGCGCTGTGGAAACGCCATGCGGTGACGCGCGAACTGTTTCAGACGCGCCGGGTCGTGGCCAAGGCGCTGGGACTGAAATGGGGCGCCTATCATCTCGCCCGCCCCGGCAATCCGGTCGAGCAGGCCAATAATTTCCTCGATTTCGCCGATCCGGCACCGGACGATCTCATGGCGCTCGACATCGAGGGCATCGATCCCTCGCAATGGATGTCGCTCGACGATGCGGAGGAGTTCGTGCGCCAGGTGCATCGGCGCATCGGCCGCTTCCCGGTGCTCTACACCAACGGCAAGACCGCGCAGTACATCGCCGACAACCGCTACAAGTACCGGCTCTTGTCGCGGCTGCCGCTTTGGTACGCACGCTACAAGCCTGATATCGACGTGCATTTTCCGATGGGCAACTGGCAGGGCTACGCGCTCTGGCAATTTTCCGCGCAAGCCAATTGCGGCCGCTTCCGCTGCCCCTACAGGGTGGCCGGCACGCCCAATGACATCGACGTCAACGTCGTGCCGGCGGATGCCGCCATGCTGCGCCAGCAATGGCCCTTTGGCGGGCTCATCGACGTGCCATCCGACTATCTTGCCAGCGTGCCGGTGCCGCTGTCGCGCGAAGCAGCGCTCGCCGGCAAGACCACCCTCATCTATGCGGATGTAGCAACGCCGCCGACCTTCGAGGAAATGGTCGCGGTGCTCGGTTCGCGCTGGTCCAAATTCCGCGACGGGTTCCGCATGCCTGTTGTGAAGACGGTGCCGCGCAGGCCGGGCTTCGGCATCGTGCAATATGTCGCCTGGAAGCGGACCGGGCAACGCTCACCCGAGCAGTTGGACGCCGCCCTTGCCGCGGCCGACCCCGTGAGCACCGGTTCGACCGAAATCGATCGCGGTCAGCCGTAGGCCGCCGCTCCGAAATCTCAGCTCGCCCGCTCGCGCGCCACGGCCTGCCAGCCGATGTCGCGGCGGCAAAATCCGTCCGGCCAATCGATCCGGTCGAGCGCGGCATAGGCCCGCTTCTGCGCCTCGCCGACCGTGGCGCCGGTGGCGGTGACATTGAGGACGCGGCCGCCATTGGCGACCAGCGCGCCGCCGTTGATGGCGGTGCCGGCATGGAAGATCTGGACGCCTTCGCCCGCCGCTTCCCCGACGCCGCGGATGACCGAGCCTTTTTCCGGCGTGCCGGGATAGCCCCGCGCCGCCATCACCACGGTGAGTGCTGCCTCATCGCGCCAGCGTATGGACGTGTGCGCCAGCTGACCGTCGACGGCGGCATTGAGCAGCACCAGCAGGTCGTCCTTGAGCCGCATCATCAGCACCTGGCATTCCGGATCGCCGAAGCGGGTGTTGTATTCGATCAGCTTCGGCCCCTTGTCTGATATCATCAGCCCGGCAAAGAGAATGCCGGCGAAGGGCGCGCCAAGCTCGGCCATGCCGCGCATCGTCGGCTCGATGATCTCGCGCATGGTGCGCTCGATCATTTCCGGCGTCATCACCGGCGCCGGGGAATAGGCGCCCATACCGCCGGTGTTGGGGCCGACATCGCCGTCGCCGACACGCTTGTGGTCCTGTGCCGTGCCGAAAGGCAGCGCGGTCGTGCCGTCGCAGAGGCAGAAGAAGCTCGCCTCCTCGCCGGTCATGAATTCCTCGACCACCACCTCCGCACCGGCTGCGCCGAAGGAGCCCTCGAAGCAGGCATCGAGGGCCGCCCGCGCCTCGTCCAGCGTCATGGCGACCGTGACACCCTTGCCGGCGGCGAGCCCATCGGCCTTGATGACGATCGGCGCACCCGTCTTTTCGACATAGGCCTTGGCCGAGGCCAGATCGTTGAAACGGCCATAGGCGGCGGTGGGGATGTCGTATCGGGCGCAGAGGTCCTTGGTGAAACCCTTGGAGCCTTCCAGCCGCGCGGCGGCCTTCGAAGGCCCGAAGACGCGGATGTTTTCGGCGCGCAAATCGTCCGCGATACCGGCGACAAGCGGCCCTTCCGGACCGACGACGACGAGGTCGATCTTCTTCTCCCGGCAGAAGGAGGCGACAGCGGCGTGGTCGGTGATATCCATCTTCACCAGTTCGGCCTCAGCGCCGATGCCGGGATTACCGGGGGCCGCGTAAAGCTTGGTCAGCAGCGGCGAGGCGGCGATCTTCCAGGCAAGCGCATGTTCGCGGCCGCCGGAGCCCAGAAGAAGAACGTTCATGGCCACCTCTTGATGCTAACCCTGGAGAGCACCCGCTATTGCTCTCCGGGCGACGGGTCAAGGCATCAGGGTGTTTTGATCCGAATTGCGCACGGGAACGTTATCCCCGGCCGAATATGGGCGCCGAATTCCGGCGCCCATATTCTGGCCCGCTTCAGCCGGGAAAGACCACCGGGAACCAGTCTTCGCGCAATTTCTGCCCCGGCCGCATGCCATGGCCGTGATAGGGCGGCGAGGTACGACCCGGCCGCTCGACATAGTGGGCATCGTCGCCGACCCAGCGCAGCGACAGCGCCCGGCGCCGCGCCGCGGTTAGATTGCCGCGCGCGCCATGCGCGGTGCGGAAGTCGAACAGGATGGCGTCGCCCGGCTCCATCTCCCATTCGAGCACTTTCATCGACGGGTCGTTGTCGGGATCCGGCACCGGCAAATAGTCGCCTTCGCCGGCATAAAAATTGCTGTCGTCGAGCCAGCGCACGGGCAGGATCATCTTGTCCCATTTGTGCGAGCCGGCGATCAGGCGCAGCGTTGCCTCCTTCACCGGATCGATGGGGATCCAGAAGCTGACCGTCTGCTGGCCATCGACGAAGTAATAGGGGATATCCTGATGCCAGGGCGTCGGCTTCTGCGTGCCGGGCTCCTTGACCAGAACGTGATCGTGGAAGAACTGCGCGGTGCGCGACTGCATCACCGCCGCCGCCAGTTCGGCGGCCGGCGACTTCCGCACCAACTCGACGAATTCGGGAATGCGCTCCCAGTTGCAGTAATCGTCGAAGAAACTGCCGCGGCCATTGGCGATGTCGGACGCGGTGGCGCTGCGGTTTTGCATGTTGCGCTCGATGCCGGCGGCAATCGTGTCGACCCAGCCCTTGAACGCGCCGCGGATACAAACCGCGCCGTCACGCTGGTAGTCGGCAATCGTCTCCGCATCGATCAGGCTGGTGTCGATGGCGCGGGCAGCAGTCTGGGGAGCCATGGTGTCCTCCTTTCAGGATCGGGACGACTATCGCAACCCGCATTCATTCAGTAAAATAATAACTTCTCATCTGATACATAGAATCAGACTATGAGAATCAGCCTCACCCAATTACGTTATCTGGTCGCTGTCGCCCGCCACGGCAGCGTCACCGGCGCGGCCAGGGCGTTGAACATTTCGCAGCCCTCGATTTCGGTGGCGATCGACGCGATCGAAAAGGATTTCGGGCAAAAACTGTTCGTGCGCCAGCGCGGCAGCGGCGTCTCGCTGAGCTCCTTCGGCCGCGTCGTCGTGGCCAAGGCAAAACAGGTTCTTGCCGAGACCGACGAACTGATGAGCCTGGGGGCGGGCAATTCGGCCGTCGGCGGCGAGTTGGTGCTTGGATGTTTCGAGGATCTGGCGCCCTATTTCGCGCCGGGTCTGATCCGCGCTTTTTCCGAACGCCACCCAGACGTCACGGTGATCGTTCGCGACGAAACGTTCGAGACGCTCGGGCGGCGTCTGACGGATGCCGCCATCGATCTCGGCCTCAGCTATGATCTTGGCCTGCCCGCGCATTTCGCCCGCATCCTGCTGCACGAGCTGCGGCCGCATGCATTGCTGCCGGCAGGTCATGCGCTGGTGGACTATCCCGAGGTCAGCCTGGCGGATCTGGCGGCCTATCCGCTGATCACGACGGACCAGCCGCACAGCTGGCAGCACATGCTCGACCTGTTCCGTGGCCGTGGCCTCTCGCCGGTGGCCGACAGGGCGACAAGCTCGTTCGAACTCCAGCGCAGCATGGTAGCGAACGGATTTGGCGTCGCCGTCAGCTACACCCGCCCGCACGGCGACCGCAGCTATGATGGACTGCCCCTGATCTGCAAGCCGCTGTCGGATCCTCTGCCGATGCAACGCATCATCCTGACCTATGACACGCATCAGCGCGTGTCGAACGCGGCACTGGCATTTGTCGAGACGGCGAAGGCCTGGTTTTCCACGCGCGACATCTTCGCGTCGTGACGGGTCGGCGGCCGTCCCTCGGCCGCTTGCCGCTTGACGGTTTCCGCGGCTGCTGCCACTCCATGGACATGGAACCTATCCAGTCGAAAGCGGCTCAAGGCCGTGTTGCCGATGCACCGAACGGACATTGGGTCTATCGCGTGCTGCCGCGCGCGGTTTGGCCCTATGCGCAGCTCGCGCGATGGGACAGGCCGATCGGCTGGCAATTGCTTTTGTGGCCGTGCTGGTGGTCGGCGGCGCTCGCGGCAAGCGCCTATCCCCGCCCCGGCGACCCGCTGCTCTCGCTGCTGCCGGCGCCATTGTATCTCGTGCTGTTCCTGGTCGGCGCCATCGCCATGCGCGGCGCCGGCTGCACCTATAACGACATCGTCGACGAAGGCATCGACAACCAGGTCGAACGCACCCGCTCGCGCCCGCTGCCATCGGGCCAGACCACACGCCGTCGGGCCTGGCTGTTTCTTGTCCTGCAGGCCCTGGTCGGCCTTGCCGTGCTTCTGCAGTTCAACAGCTTCGCCATCCTGCTCGGCATCTGCTCGCTGGCGATCGTCGCTATCTATCCATTCATGAAGCGGATAACCAACTGGCCGCAATTGTTTCTCGGCCTTGCCTTTTCCTGGGGCGCGCTGATGGGATGGGCGGTCGAGTTCGGCGATCTCGATGGCCCCGCCATCATGCTCTATATCGGCTCGATCCTGTGGGTGATCGGCTACGACACGATCTATGCGCACCAGGACAAGGAAGACGATGCCATTGTCGGCGTGCGCTCGACGGCGCGGCTGTTCGGCGACAACACCAAGGCGTGGCTGGCCGGGCTTTATGGCGGCACCCTGATCTGCTTCGCCATCGCCTTCGCCTCGGCGCAGGCGCCCGTAGTAGCGCTCGCCGGACTGATCGCCGCCGGCGCCCACATGGCGCGGCAGATCGCGGTTCTGGATATCAACGATCCGGACCAATGCCTGCGGCTGTTCCGGTCGAACAACCAGGTCGGCTGGCTGATCTTCCTCGGCCTGATCGGCGGCGCATTGTGGGTGGCGCTGAAGCCGCTGGTGTAGTCTTCCTTCTCGCCGTCACTATACGGGGAGAAGGTGGCGGCAGCCGGATGAGGGGCAGCGCCAACCTTCAAGGTGAGAGGTTCAGCGGCGACACAACTCAACTAAGTCTTAAGGTAGTGACCAAACACTCAGGTCGGCGCTGCCCCTAGGCTAGTCGCGTGAAATGATCTCCTGGCCGTCGATGACCAGCCTGAGACCGAGGTTGCCGGCCCTGCGGCGGGCAAGGAAGCGCGGGCGGCGCGTGTTGGAAACGCGGCCCTTGCGGCGATCCTGCGGCGGCAGCGTCTTGATGGCGGCGCCGAGCGATTCTTCCAGGGTGCGGGCGACGCCGTCCGATTCGATCAACAGCATCGGCAGGCGGTAGGCATCGGCCCAGGCGCGCCAGTCGGCGGCGACATCGTCGAGATCGTCGGCCACCAGCAGCGGCACCGACAGCATCGGATCATTGTGCAGGAGTTCCAGGGTCACCGTGACATTGCCTTCCGGATCCTCCATCGCGCGGGCGGCGACGCCGCGGAACGCATTGGCCGGCAGGGCGATGATCGCCGGTAGGCCGCTCATCTCGAGCATGCGGCGGATCACGGCGCCACGGTGGTCGATGGTGAACGTCACGTCGCCATAATCGTCGCGCGTGGCGTAGCTGACCATCTGGGGCAGTCGGAATGGGTCGAGGCGCATGTTGCGTCCCGCCCAGACTGGCTTCAGTCCGGTGTTCATAGAGTGCCTTCCTGTCTGTCTCCTGAGAGCCGGTGTCCGGTTCTCTCCGGGCCAGTTTTCCCGGCCTCGTTATGGGGAAACAGTAGCGCGGGCTCCTTACCGCCGCGCTTAAGAAAGTCGGTTAAATTTTGCTGATCTCAGGGATGGTTATCGGAATGCCACCGGCCACAAGATGTTGAAAGGATCAGATAACCTTACCGGGATTCATGATGCCGGCGGGATCAAAGGCAGCCTTTACCCGGCGCATCAGATCGATGGCCATCCGCGGCGCCGTGGCGATCAGTTCGTCGCGCTTCAACTGGCCGATGCCGTGCTCGGCCGAGATCGAACCGTGGAAGGAGCGCACGACATCGTGCACCGCCTTGTTCATAGGATGGTAGAGGGCGAGAAACGCCTCGTCGTCGCCATCGACGGGCCGCGAGATGTTATAGTGAAGATTGCCGTCGCCCATGTGGCCGAAGCAGACCACGCGGGCGCCGGCGCTGACCGACGCCACCGCGCCGGCCGCCTCTTCGATGAAGCGCGGGATCGATGCGATCGGCACCGAAATATCGTGCTTGATCGAGGCACCCTCCGGCTTCTGGCACTCGGGCAGCGTCTCGCGGAAATTCCAGAAAGCGTCGCCCTGGGCAAGGCTGGCCGCGACCACCGCATCGCCAACGATGCCTTGCTCGAGACCATCCGCCAGCACCTCCTCGATCAGTTCCCGGCCATCGGCTTCCGAGCGGCCGGAGGAAACCTGCATCAAGACATACCAGGGCCAGTCGTCGGCCAGCGGCCGCACGACACCTTGACCATGCCTGAGTGTGAAATCGTAAGGTCTCTTACCGATCAATTCGAAGGCGGTGAGCGAAGCGCCGGCGCGGTCCATCGCCAGGCTGAACAGCGACAGTGCCGCTTCGGCAGACGACAGGCCGGCGAACGCGACCTCACGCCCCTTCGGCTTCGGGAACAGCTTCAGCACGGCGGCGGTGATGACGCCGAGCGTGCCTTCGGCACCGACGAACAGGTCCTTCAAATCGTAGCCGGTGTTGTCCTTCTTCAGCTTGCGCAGATCGTCGAAGACCTCGCCTGTCGGCAGCACCACTTCGACACCGAGGCAGAGTTCGCGTGCATTGCCGTAGGCAAGCACGCCGGTGCCGCCGGCGTTGGAGGAAAGGTTGCCGCCGATCTGGCAGGAGCCTTGCGCGGCGAGCGACAGCGGAAACAGCCGGTCGGCGGCGTCGGCCGCTTCCTGCAGCGTCTGCAGAATGACGCCGGCCTCCGCCGTCACTGTGTTGGACAGGACGTCGATCTCGCGGATGCGGTTCAGCCGCGACAGCGACAGGATGATCTCGCGACCGGATCTGTCGGGCACCTGGGCGCCGACCAGCCCGGTGTTGCCGCTTTGCGGCACGACCGGCGTTCCGGTCTCGGTCGCTAGCCTCATGATGCGGCTGACCTCGTCGACACTGCCCGGCCGCAGCACCAGCGACGTCGCGCCATGCCAGAGCCCGCGCCGCTCGATAAGATAGGGCGCGATGTCCTGCTCATCGCGCAGTGCGTATTTGTCACCGACGATCGCCGCAAAGCGGTCGATGAGAGCGGGATCGAGTTTTTGCAAAATTTCGGTCATGCGGCAAAACTATGTTGTGGGGTGTGCGTTGTCACCGGGGGGCGGCTGCACGCGAGAGCCGGTCGTTGATGGCCTCGCCGAGCCCACCGAAGGGAATCGTCTCCACAGCGATGGTACGCGCGCCGCTGCGATCGAGTGCCTGCATATAGGCGAAAAGATTGCTCGCCGCCTCGCGCAGGTCCCCTGATACGGACAGGTTGAGGAAGGCTGTAGCATTGCGCCAGCCTTCGGCCCGGTTGCCGCCGAAGCCGAGCAACGCTTCGCCCTCGCCGACCATTCCGGCATTGAGCCGCATGGCAGCACCTGGCGCATAGTGCGAGGCGAGCATGCCTGGCGCCTCGATGCCCGCCCCTCCACCGCGCAACAGCTCCATGCCGATGGCCGCCTCGATCTCCTCGGCGGCAATGCCGCCGGGCCGGAGTAGGCGCACTCCTGCCCCTTCGGCCTTGACGATGGTCGATTCCAGCCCGACCGGCGTCGCGCCGCCATCGACGACCAGCTTGATGCGGGCGCCGAGATCGGCCGCCACCGCTTGTGCCGTCGTCGCGCTGATCCTGCCGGAAGAATTGGCGCTGGGCGCGGCAAGCGGCCGGCCGAGCTTTGCGATCAGGTTGCCGCCAAAGCCCCTCGGCATGCGCAAGGCGATCGTGTCGAGCCCGGCCGTGACCAGCGGATGGATGCCGTTGCCAGGCCGCTGCGGCAGCACCAGCGTCAGTGGACCCGGCCAGAACGCCTGCGCGAGTTTCTTCGACAGCGGATCGAACAGGGCGATGCGCTCGGCCATGGCCATGTCGGCGACATGGGCAATCAGCGGATTGAAGCGCGGCCGCCCCTTGGCCTCGAAGATGCGCGCCACGCCGATGCCGTTGGTGGCATCGCCGGCAAGCCCGTAGACGGTTTCCGTCGGGATGGCGACGACATCGCCGCCCTCTAGCAAAGCCAGCGCCCGCTCCAACGCCTCGCCGACGGCAAGTATCTCAGCCACTCTCGTCACCTCGCAGATGCCGGCTGCGTAGTACGATGGCGGCTGTTGGGCAAGCCGGCTGTTCGGCAAGAGAGGGTCTTGGCGATTTATCAATCCCTAAAATGCTATGTTTGTGCGAAAGCCGGCATCAATTCCGGCCTGCTATTGAGCAGCTTCTGGGCAAGGGGAGCTATATCAGTGTCTGTGCGTGTATTGCTGGGAATAACTCTGGCCACGATGGCCAGCGGAGCTCAGGCCTCGTCCCTGGTCTTTCCCGCCGCCCCGGCCGCGACGCCCTCCATCCTGGTGCTGAAGGCGGCTGATATCAAGGCAAGCGATGTGGTGTCCGTCGTCGCGCTCGGCGAGCCCGACGTCACTTATGAGAAGGTGGCGGCGATCCCCAACGCGCCCGAGGCACGGCACGGCTTCATGCCAAGCCCGATGATCATCCGCGGCGGCATCGTCGGCGGCGATTTCTCGACGCCGACGCAAGCCAAGGCACCAGCCGCGACCACCGCCGCGGCTCCTGCCCCGGCCCAGGCGACCGCCTCGGCGGCTCCGGCGTCGGGCACGCAGAGGAAGCCGGCCGCACCGGCAGCCGCACCGAAGCCCGTTCCCGGGGTCGGCAAGGTCAAGTAGCGGCCACGAATTGCTGAACTAGTCAGCTCGTTGACAGCTTGATGGTGCCCTGCGCACCATTGTCGCGCGAGTTCGTGCCGGCATATCTGGCTGCTCGAAGCCGCCGCCTGAATTTGGTCAAGCGATTCAGGAAAAGGGGTGGCTCTGGCAGACGAGCTTCGTCGTTTCAAAGGGGGTTGATCATGAGACTATCCAAGACCGTTACCGTGGCCGGGCTTCTGCTGGCATCGCTGCTGGGCGCCGGTACAGCGCAAGCCGATGACATGCTGGGGTCCTATGTCGCGCGCATTTCCGATCGGGATCATCAGGCGAGCGACGGCTATGCGCTGGACAGCGCCGCGCAGATGGTGCGGCAGGACCGCGCCAACTGGCACAAATTCCATCGCCGCGACAGCGACGATGAGGGTGATGCCTGGTTCAGGACCAACGACCAGCGCGCCGATCTGCAGCGCATGCTGGAACGTCCCGGCGCGATGAGTTCGTCGACCAAGCGCGCCATCGTCAATGGCGAACCGCTGATCCAGGTCGACGTCTACGAGGACAGCGTGCGCGTCAGCATCCTGGAGAACTGACAAGCGCCCGGGAAGACGGATAAAAAGGGGCGGCGCCGATGCGCCGCCCTTCTTCTCGACAGAGCCGGATTGAAATCTCAGGCCGCTTCTTCCTTGTCGTCCTCGTCTTCCTCTGACGCGCTGTCTTCGGATTCTTCGTCGCCTTCGGCCTTCACGGCGTCGTCGGCATCGTCCTCGTCTTCGTCGTCATCGCCCGAGAGCTTGGCGGCTTCAGCGCCGTCTTCGTCAGACTCTTCGCCGTCTTCGTCTTCGTCGTCGCCTTCTTCTTCGTCGCCATCCTCCTCGTCGTCAGAGTGATCGGCGGCATCGACCGCCGTCGCACCGGCATGGTCGAGGACGGTTTCGGAAGCGGATTCAAGCGCCTCGGCGGCGGCCGAGGTTTCTTCAGTCACTTCGATGTCGTGATCGGAATTCATGGAAGCCTCCGTTGGGTTGGGGAACATGTCCCTTTTGCCACGGAGAGATCATCGTCATATGACTGTAAGCCGGCTCGAACGGCCGGCTCGCAGATATTATTTTTCTCAGGCCTGCGGCCTTTTTATCTGAGCATGATCGCCGGACAAACGAAAACCGTTTGTCCGAGAAAACCGGCACCAACTTTTTTGGATCATGCTACTCAGCCGGCGATTTTCGCGAAGTCCGCGACCTGACCGGTGGCCGCACGGATGCGAGCGAGCAGCGCCAGACGATTGGCACGTACGGACAAGTCCTCATCATTCACGAGAACATGCTCAAAGAATGAATCAACGGGTTCGCGCAACGCGCTAAGCGCCAGCATGGCGGCGGAAAAGTCTTCGTTTTGAATCGCTTCGCCGGCTTGCTTCTCGGCCTGATTCACCGCCGAAAACAGCAATTTCTCGGCATTCTCCTTGAACAGAGCCGGCTCAACGGTTTCGGCGACAGCCGTTTTCTTCTTCTCCTCGGCGGCCAGGATGTTGGCCGCGCGCTTGGTGCCGGCAAGCAGGTTCTTGCCGTCCTCGGTGTCGAGGAAGGAGCCGAGCGCTTCGACGCGGCGGACGATCTGCAAGAGATCGTCGGACTGTGGGGTGATGACGGCGTCAATGAGGTCGTGTCGGGCGCCCTGGTCGCGGAGGTAGACTTTCAGGCGGTCGTGGAAGAAGGCAACGAGGTCGGCGATGAATGGCGACAGCGATGTATTCAGCTCCATCAGACGCTGGCCATCGAAGAACTCTCGCTCCTGATCGGCGGAGCCAAAAGTTTCTGCACTTGCGTTGGCCAGCCCGCCTTTCAACAAGTTGGAAATCAGGCCTGCTTCCGACAACAGCTGGCTTGTCCCCTTGTAATCGCGAATGCGGGAATCGAGCATCGCGACCACGCCACGGCTGTCTGCGCCCTCGCCTTTTTGTTTGTATACAGCGAGGGCCGACGAGACCGCGGCCGCAATGGCAACGCCCAGCGAAAGCTTGAGCTTGTTTTCCAGAATGGTCCTCACCACGCCCAGCGCCGCACGACGCAGAGCATACGGGTCCTTCGACCCCGTTGGCTTTTCGTCGATGGCCCAGAAGCCGACCAGCGTATCGAGCTTGTCGGCAAGCGCGACGGCGACCGACACCGGATCGCTCGGCACGTAGTCGGACGGGCCTTGCGGCTTGTAATGTTCCTCGATGGCCGCGGCCACGGACGGGTGCTCGCCTTGGAGCAGCGCATATTTGCGGCCCATGGCGCCCTGCAATTCGGGGAATTCGCCGACGACTTCAGTGGTGAGATCGGCCTTGGCGAGAACCGCCGCGCGAGCGGCGAGAGCCGGGTCAGCACCGACGGTCGGCGCCAGTTCTTCGGCGAGCCGCCTGATCCGCTCCACCCGCTCGCCTTGTGTGCCGAGCTTGGCGTGGAACGTCACATTGAGATGGTCGAGCCGGGCCATGCGCTGGTCGAGCGGCTTTTTCAGGTCGAGGTCAAACTTTTTCGCCGTGGCTTCGAGCCGGCCCAGATCAGGCAGATCGCCCTGGTCGGTCGTCCAGAAATAGAGCGCGTCGGAGAGGCGGGCGCGCACCACCTTGCCGTTGCCGTGTGCGATCTCCTTGCCACCGTCCCTGGCCTCGATGTTGGCGGTGAGGATGAAGCGGTTGGACAGCGCTTCGCCTTCACCTTGCGGGCGCGTGACAAAGCACTTCTGGTTGGCGCGGATGGTCAGCCGGATCACCTCGGCCGGAATGGCGAGGAAATCCTCTTCGAACTCGCCCATCAGCACGACAGGCCATTCGACGAGACCGGACACTTCCTCCAACAGCCCTTCATCCTCGACCAAATCGAGCCCATTGGCGAAAGCGAGGTTGCGGGCGTCGGCAAGGATGATCTCCTTGCGCCGGTCGGCGTCGAGCACTACCTTTGCCGCTTCCAGCTTGCTCACATAATCGTCGAAGCGGCGTACGGTGATTTCGCCCGGTGCCAGGAAGCGGTGGCCGTAGGTGATGTTGCCGGAGCGGATGCCGTCGATCTCGAAATCGACCACGACCGGCTCCTCGGTTTCCGGGCCGAAGGTGCACAGGATCGATTGCAGCGGCCGCACCCAGCGCAGCGAGCCTGGCTTGGCCGAGGCGGGCCCCCAGCGCATCGATTTCGGCCAGGGGAAATTGCGAATAATGCCCGGGACCAGTTCCGCGATGATCTCTTCGGCCGCCCTGCCCGGCTTCGAAATGTGGGCGACATAGAAGTCGCCCTTCTTCGGGTCGGAATGGACATGCGCCTCGGCGACCGAGGACAGCCCCGCCTTGCGCAGGAACCCCTGGACCGCCTGCTCGGGCGCCGTCGTCGATGGTCCCTTGATCTCTTCGCGGATGTCCTTCGAGCGCGCCGTCAGGCCCCTGATGTCGAGCGTCAGGCGCCGCGGCGTCCAGTATTCGCGCGCCGCCTCATAGGTCAGCCCCGCCTCGACCAGACCGTCGGTCAGCATCTTCTTGAGATCACCCGCCGCCTTGCGCTGCATGCGGGCGGGGATTTCCTCGGAGCGAAGTTCTAGAAGCAGGTCGGGCATAGGGTCAGCTCATGCGGGAGAGTGGTCCGGGCGGGGCATAGCAACTCGGCTGGCCGCTGTCACCCTTTCCGGAAATTTTGGCTGCCCTGTCGGGACGCGGCACCCCAGTCCGTCCTTGGATCAAAGATTTCCATGAACCGAACGCAGCGCTGAAGCGACCCACGCTCAGGCAGGGAACTATTGGCTGAACGACCATGAAAACGGCATCCAGACTTCTGCAGATTCTCGCGCTCAGCGCCTGCTTCACCGCGCAGGTCCATGGCGCCTTCTCGATGCCGGGTGTTCGGCAGGCATTGCGGACAATGGCTGGCCCGAGCGGCCAGATCCTGTCACCGATCAACGCTTCCCTCGAAACGATGAGGTCTGCCTGAAGCTCAGGCAGCCAATCCACCCGCCTGCGTCTTCAAAAACGCCTCGCCGCAGGCCTTCGCCAGGTTGCGCACCCGCAGGATGTAGCTCTGCCGCTCGGTGACCGAGATCACGCCGCGCGCGTCGAGCAGGTTGAAGACATGGCTGGCCTTGATGCACTGGTCGTAGGCCGGAAAGACCATCTTGTGCATCGGCAGATTGTCGTTCGACGCCGGCGCTCCGGCCTCGAGCAGTGCCTTGCACTCGGCCTCGGCGTCTTCGAAATGCCTGAGCAGCATCGCCGTGTTGGCGTATTCGAAATTGTGGCGCGAATATTCCTGCTCGGCCTGCAGGAAGACGTCGCCATAGGTCACCTTGTCGGCACCCTCACGGCCGTTGAAGTTGAGGTCGTAGACATTGTCGACGCCCTGAACATACATGGCCAGCCGCTCCAGCCCGTAGGTAAGTTCGCCCGCCACCGGCGCGCATTCGATGCCGCAGACCTGCTGGAAATAGGTGAACTGCGAGACTTCCATGCCATCGCACCAGCATTCCCAGCCAAGTCCCCAGGCGCCGAGCGTCGGGCTTTCCCAGTCGTCCTCGACAAAGCGGATGTCATGCAGCAGCGGATCGACGCCGATCGCCGCCAGCGAGCCGAGATAGAGTTCCTGCAGGTTCGGCGGGTTCGGCTTCAGGATCACCTGGTACTGGTAATAATGCTGCAGCCGGTTCGGATTCTCGCCATAGCGGCCATCCTTGGGGCGGCGCGAGGGCTGGACATAGGCGGCGTTCCAGCGCTTTGGACCGAGCGCGCGCAGCGTCGTTGCCGGATGAAACGTGCCGGCGCCGACCTCCATGTCGTAGGGCTGGAGGATGACGCACCCATAGGCCGCCCAGTAATTGTGCAAGGTCAGGATCAGCCCCTGGAACGAGCGGCTGGGGTGCATATGGGCAGGGATTTCAATCGTCACGGGTGGCCTCGACAGCAAAGGCTAGAGCCTATCCTCGAGCATGATCTTTTCCGGTATCCACTTTTCGGGATCACGCTCTTGCCGGCACGTCCTAGAGACACGGCGGCGAAGCGTCAAGCAAGGGCACGCCGGATGCGAGCCTCCATGGGTATGCCGCGCGGTGTTGAAGGTTTGCCGAGGGCTGGCCCATTGCCGACCTCGGGGGCCTGAGGTCTGTTCGTTCCTACAGTCCACATCAACGACGATAGGTCCAGCCATGCCGAGTTCCATCATCGTCCGCCTGGTCACGCGACAGGATTTCGATCGGTGGCTGCCGCTGTGGGACGGCTACAACGCATTTTATGGCCGCTACGGCGAGACGGCGCTGGCGAGCGAAATCACGGCGATGACATGGTCGCGCTTCTTCGATGCCTATGAACCGGTCCATGCGCTGGTGGCCGAAAGCGAGGGAAAGCTCCTCGGCCTTGTGCACTATCTCTTTCACCGCAGCACGACGGCGATCGCCCCGAACTGTTATCTGCAGGATCTTTTCACCACGGAGGCTTCGCGTGGCAAAGGCATAGGCCGGGCGCTGATCGAAGGCGTCTATGGGCGGGCGCAGGCCGCCGGCTCCGGACGGGTGTATTGGCTGACGCACGAAACCAACCAGACCGCGATGAAGCTCTACGACAAGGTCGGCGAGCGCTCCGGCTTCGTCGTCTACCGGAGGCTATTCTAGGGTCTGCTGATATTCAGGTGATGCCGGCCTGACCTGAATCTCAACAGCCCTAGACTGGAAACGAAAGCGGGGCTCCTAAAGCAGCCCCGTTCGCATTCAAACATCCGATCTCAGCCCTTCGGGACAGGCACCGGCTCGGGCTTGACCTTGGGTGTCTCCTGCGCCGTGTTGGATTCGATCGGCGGCAGGCCCTTCATCAGCTTCTGCTGCAAGGTGGCCAGCACGTCGGGATCGGGCTTGAGGTCGCGGGCCTGATTCCACTGGAAGGTGGCTTCCAGCTTGCGGCCGACGCGCCAGTAGGCGTCGCCGAGATGGTCGTTGAGAACCGGATCTTCCGGCTTCAGCGATACGGCGCGTTCCATCTCGCGCACCGCGTCATCGAAGCGGCCGAGGCGGAAATAGGCCCAGCCCAGGGAATCCACGATGTAACCGTCGCTCGGTCTGAGGTCGACGGCCTTCTGGATCATCGCCAGGCCTTCCTTCAGGTTGGTGTTCATGTCGACCCAGGAATAGCCGAGATAGTTCAGCACCTGCGGTTGGTCCGGCTGCAATTCCAGCGCCTTGCGGAAATTCGGTTCGGCCTTCGGCCATTCCTTCAGCCGCTCATAGGCGATACCGCGCTGGTAGAAGATGTTCCAGTTGGCAGCGGTCGGCGTCTTCAGCGCCTCGACGGCCTTGTCGTAGAGGTTGGCGGCCGAGCGGAAATCCTCCTTCGAGGAATAGACCCCGCCAAGCGCCAGATAGGCGCGCATGTCGTTGGGATGAGCTTCGACGAAGGCCTTCAGATGAGTGATCGCCTCGTCATGGCGGTCGAGATCGGCAAGGTTGAGGCCAAGCTGCAGGTCCGAAAGCTCCTTCAGCGGCGAAGAATCGGGAATCCGCCGATAGAGCGCTATGGCACCCTCGCCGTCCTTCAGTTGCTCGGCGACGGCGGCGAGTTGCACGAGAGCCGCGTCGCTGTCGGGCCGCAGGGCGAGCGCATATTGCAGGTAAAGGCGAACGAACGGCTCGCCGCCGCCCCGGTTGAGCGCGGTGGCGAGGTCGAGCAGGATTTCGGAAGCACCGTCGGACGGACCGGAAACGAAGGGCGCGATCTTGTCGCCCTTGCTGATCCTGTCGCGCAAGGCGACGATTTCGAGCTTACCCGGCGAAAACGCCTCGGCCTGGTCGAGCACCGAGATCGCCTTGGCCTTGTCGCCCTTGCGGGCCAGGAACGAAGCATAAGCCTGCGCGTTGCGCATCCAGGTTTCGGGCGCGGCACCGCCGGCGGCGGTATCCTGCATCGTCGCGGCGTAGATCGCCTCGGCCTTTTCGGGCATGTTGGAGGCATCGGCGATCAGGGCGCGGTGGAAGGATTTGAACAGGCCGAACCAGTCCGGGCCCTGAAGCTTGTCGATCGAAGCCATCGCGTCGCCGGCTTGGCCAGCACCCTGTTCGGCCCAGCCGGACATCACGCCGGAGATCAGCCGGTCGAGGTCGGATTCCAGTGACAGCTTCAGCCAGTACTGTGCCTTGGTGAAATCCTTCTTGTGGAAAGAATCGACGGCCAGCGCCAGGCGCGAGAAGCGCTCGACATCGGGCACTTCCTTGAGCTTGTCGGCATAGACCAGGGATTCGTCGAAGCGGCCTTGCGCGATCAGCGACAGCATCAGGCTCTGCTGCAGGCCGGTGTCGCTCGGATCGAAGGCCAGGGCCTGCTTGTAGTAAGCGATGGCGCTGTCGAGGTCGTTGTCGCCTTCGGCGATCCGGGCTGCCAGATAGGCGCCCGAGAACGACGAGATCTTGACCGGTTCGGTGGATTGCTTGGCATAGGCCGGCAAAGCCGAAATCGCCATGCCCGTCACAATTGCCAGCCTTGTCAGCCAGCGCGCACGTCCTTGCTGCATCGTATCCCTTTCAGCCAGGCGCCATCTCCGCGTCAGCGGGATCGACGTAGACTCGATCTTTCCGGGCAAAGCATGGCCTTTTTGGGGTCGCGCTTCAATCCGCCTGAAATTCACAATCGAGGCAGCCGATTAACAAACCATAGCTGGAGGTGATTTTCGACTGGGGAAAAGCCGGCGTCAAGGTCAGTCCTGCACGATGGGCCGCCGCACCTTCGTCTCGGCAAAGCCGCCGGCCGCAATCGCGCCGCACAGCTCGCTCCACTCGCAGCCGCCGCAAGCCTTGCGCACGCCACCAACGGAGAACGCCTGTCGCAGCCGCGCCAGGATTGCCTCGTCGAGATCGAGGCGGACGCCGGGCTGGATTGGCAGGGCCAGAACATCCCCGACATCGCGTGCGGCAAGCCGGTCCCGTTCGACGACGCTCTCGTTGCGGCAATGCGGCTCCGGCCCGTCGAGCAAAGGCGCGCAGATGTCGTCAGGACCGGAAACGAGGAGGATATCCTCGCCCCCGCTCAGGCGCTCCGCGATCACGTCATAATTAACGGTGAAGGCGGGGCTGTATCCCTTGCCCACATAGGTGAGCAGGCAAAGGAGATGATGGGCGCGCAGCCTGATCGTCACGGATTGGCCGGCTTCGCCTTGCCGCCGCGAAGTGCCATCAGAGTCGCCGCACCAAGCGCCGACTTCAGCAAGCCGCCGACAATAAAGGGCAGGAAGCCGAAGGTGATGGCCTTCTCAGTGCCGATCATGACGGCAAGCCATGCGGTACCGAGCACCAGGCAGGCAAGATTGCCGAGCAGCATGGCGGCAAAGGCAAGCACCACCCTGTTGCCGTTCCAGCCGCGTTCGGCCAGCCAGCCGGCCAGGGCGCCGGTGATCGGGAAGGCGAAGAGATAGCCGCCGGTCGGCCCGACGAAATGCGCGACGCCGGCGGCACCTCCAGCCAGCACCGGAAAGCCGGCAGCGCCCTCGACAAGCCATGCCGCGATAGTGACCGCGCCAAGCCGCCAGCCATAGAGCGCACCGATCAGCGTCACCGCGAAGGTCTGCATGGTTACGGGAACCGGCACCATCGGCACTTCGATGTAGGAAGACAGCGCCAGGAACAGCGTGCCAAGCGCGACGGCTCCGACCTGCCAGGCGAGCGAGCGGTCCTGAAGCCGAAGCGGGCTGAAGGACGGCTTGCGGGGCGTGAATGCGATGTCTGTCATGAGGGTCCCTTCGGTCGATTTGAAATTATAGATAATTTCTATTTTCGATCTATTATCGAATCCACATTTCTCGCGACATAGCAAGCCTTCCCACGACAAAGAGCGTCTGAACTGCGTCGCGATGTGCTTCAGGCCATTGCTTTGTGGATGTCGCCCCAAATTGAGGGCCACCTTTGGGTGACAGGCATCAACCAACGATCGCGAAGGCTTCACGCGTCGCGCCGGACGCCGTCTTGACTGGCTTGCGGCCAATCCACTGGACATGCCGACCCAATGTCGCCGCGGCCGATTCGGTATTTCCCTGCCGCAAGGCGGTCAGGATCGCCCGATGGTCCTGGTCGGTACGCGTTTCCCACTCCGATCGCCATGCCGCGAAAAGGAAGCGGGCGCTGGCCGCATGCAGATCGTCGATGGTGGCGAGCAGGCGCGGCATGCCGCACGGCGCCAGGATCAGCCGGTGAAAGTCGCGGTTGGCTTCCTCCCAGGATCGGACGTCGCGGGACTTGTCGCCTGCCTTGGTCGCCTCCTCGGCGAGATCGAGAATGGCTGACGTCAGATGCGGCGCGGCGTGGCGCAGTGCCAGCACTTCGAGGGCGGCCCGCATTTCGGCGACCTCCTTGACCTCGCCGAGATCAAAAGCCGCGACGCGCACGCCGCGGCGCGGTTCGCTGACGGCCAGGCCTTGCGCCTCCAGACGGCGGAAGGCCTCGCGCACCGGAACATGGCTGGTGTTGAATTCCTCGGCGACATGATCCTGGCGCAGCCGCGCTCCAGGCTCGATCGCGCCCGAGATGATGCGGTCCGCCAGCGCCTTGCTGATGCGCACCGCGATGGTGTCGTCCGTGCCCTTTGCCATGTTTTATAGATAATTTGCGGCAAGGCACCTTGTCGAGACGGCGAAGCCTTGTTCGCCAAGGTTCTCCCCAGTACAAAGCGAGGGGAAATTCGGCGAAAGGTCGGCCTTCTCAGTTCACCCGGCTGATGCAGAAATCGATGACGTCGATCAGCGCCGATTTCTGCGGCGTTTCTTCGAGCGGCGCCAGAGCGTCGCGGGCGATCTCGCCGAAATGACGGGCGCGGCCGATCGTGTCGGCGATGGCGCCGTGACGAGTCATCAGGCCGATCGCCTTTTCCAGACCCGCGTCGTCGACGACATTGTCCTCGATGGCGCGCTTCCAGAAGGTGCGCTCGGCCTTGGTGCCGCGCCGGTAGGCGAGGATGACCGGCAGGGTCACCTTGCCCTCCCGGAAATCGTCGCCGACATTCTTGCCCAAATCCTTGCTGGTGCCGCCATAATCCAGCGCATCGTCGATGAGCTGGAAGGCGAGCCCGAGATTCATGCCGTAAGAGCGCAGTGCAGCGCGATCATTACGCGTTGCCTGGGCGATGACCGGTCCAACTTCGGCGGCGGCCGAAAACAGCGCGGCTGTCTTGGCCTTGATGACGGCGAAGTGCTCGTCCTCGGTGGTTTCAAGGTTCTTGGCGGCGGCGAGCTGCATGACCTCGCCCTCGGCGATGATCGAGGCGGCGCTCGACAGGATGTCGAGCGCTTCGAGCGAGCCGACATCGACCATCATGCGGAAGGCCTGGCCAAGCAGGAAATCGCCGACCAGCACGCTTGCCTGGTTGCCCCAGATCATGCGGGCGGTCTTCTTGCCACGGCGCATGCCGCTCTCGTCGACGACGTCGTCGTGCAGCAAAGTCGCGGTGTGCATGAACTCGACCGAGGTGGCGAGTTTGACATGGCCTTCGCCGGCATAGCCGAACATCTGCGCGGCGGCGAGCGTCAGCATCGGCCTGAGCCGCTTGCCACCGGACGAGATCAGATGGTTGGCGACCTCCGGAATCATCTCGACGTCGGAGCCGGCCTTGGACAGGATCAATTCGTTGACGCGTCCCATATCGGCCGCCGTCAGATCGATCAGATCCTTGATGGAGGCGGGCTCCCGCTTCCCGTTTTCGATGTTGAGAACGACACCCACGACAATCACTCCCGTCTTGTTGTAACGCGTGCGACGGCACCCTTAATCCCTATCCAGACTCTAGGGCGGCGGACACGGCCACGGCAAGTGGCGAATTGGCGCGGCGCCGGCGACAGCCTGTCAACCGGCACGGGAGGGAGCGAGGCTCCGCCACAGAAATCCCCTGCCCGTTTACATCAATGACGCAAACTGCGAGTTTCATATGATGATAGAACTTGTCCGTACCAACGATGCCGTGATCATCTCCTTCGTCGAATCGCTGATGCGCGACGCCGGTATCGCCTGCTTTGTCGCCGATCAGAATATGAGCATTCTCGAAGGGTCGATCGGTCTTTTGCAGAAGCGCGTCATGGTCGACGCCGACCAGGCCGATGCCGCACGTCGCATCCTCAGGGATGCCGGCATCGCCAACGAGATCCGCACAACATAATGTCGGCCGCGCCAGCCGCCCCTGCCCTTGACACCCTTGGCCCGGACACGCCGGCCCATACGGTCGATGCCTTCCATCGCGGCCGGTTCTGGCTGGTGCAGCCCAAGCATGGCGGCCACCGCGCCGGCATGGATGCGATGATGCTTGCGGCGTCGGTGCCGTCCGTCTTTGGCGGACGTCTCGCCGATTTCGGCGCCGGCGCCGGCGCTGCCGGCCTGGCGGTGCTGTCGCGCTGCCCGGCTGCCCAGGCCGTTCTGGTCGAACGCGCGCCGGAAATGGCCGCCTTCGCGTCGGCCACCCTTGCTCACCCCGGCAATGCGCATCTCAGCGATCGCGCATCCGTGCTCGTCGCCGACGTCACGGTTTCAGGCCAGGCCCGGGTGGCGGTCGGTCTGGCCGACAATGATTTCGACTTCGTCATCATGAACCCGCCCTTCAACGCCGCCCGGGACCGCGCCACGCCGGACCGGCTGCGAAAGGAAGCCCATGTCATGGAGGACGGGCTGTTCGAAAGCTGGATCCGCAGTGCGGCGGCGGTGGTCAGGCCGCGCGGCGGGCTTGCCGTCATCGCGCGTCCCGAACAGCTCGGCGCCATTCTCGACGCGATGTCGGGCCGTTTCGGCGATGCCGAGATGCTGGCCGTGCACCCTCGCCCCGACGCAGCGGCGATCCGTATCATCGTGCGGGCAGCGCTCGGTGCGCGGGGAAAGCTCGCCATCCGTCCGCCTTTGATGCTGCACGCGCAATCGGGCAACGGCCCCGACGAGCGAAGCGAAATGATTGCCAACGGTCTCGCCTCGCTGTTTGGAGATTGAGCTATTCTTGGCCGCCGCATTGCCGTTGGCCGGGAAATCCCTACATGCCTGCAACCCATCGACCGGAGACCACGCCCTCGTGAAACGCCTTTTCAACCGCCTGCTGCCGAAATCCTGGCGCTCCACCGTCGTCACCATTCCGGTCATCCGGCTGCATGGCACGATCATGGCCGGCGGTCAGTTCCGGCAGAATCTGTCGCTGGCCTCGACGGCCGGCCTCATCGAAAAGGCGTTTTCCTTCGATGCGCCGGCGGTCGCCATCTCGATCAATTCGCCCGGCGGCTCGCCGGTGCAGTCGCGGCTGATCTTCAAGCGCATCCGCGACCTGGCGGTTGAAAAGAACAAAAAGGTGCTGATCTTCGTCGAGGATGTCGCGGCCTCGGGCGGCTACATGATCGCGGTCGCCGGCGACGAGATTTTTGCCGATCCTTCCTCCATCGTCGGCTCCATCGGCGTGGTCTCGGCCTCGTTCGGCTTTCCCGAACTGATGAAGAAGATCGGCGTCGAACGCCGTGTCCACACCGCCGGCCAGAACAAGGCGGTGCTCGATCCGTTCAAGCCCGAGAAGAAGGAGGACGTCGAGCGGCTGAAGGCGCTGCAGCTGGAGGTGCATGAAACCTTCATCGATCTGGTCAAGGAGCGGCGCGGCACGAAGCTGAAGGACGATCCAGATCTGTTCACCGGCCTGTTCTGGACCGGCAAGAAGGGTCTGGAGCTCGGCCTCGTCGATGCGCTCGGCGACATGCGCACGGTGCTGAAGACCCGGTTCGGCGCGAAGACCCAGCTCAGGCTGATCACCGCGCCGCGCGGTTTCCTCGGCCGTTTCGGCCTGTTCGGCTCGAGCAAGGGCTTTTCAGCGCCCGATATCGCCGCCGCTGCCGCCAGCGGCGTCATCGATGCGGCGGAAGAGCGCGCATTGTGGGCTCGCTTCGGGCTTTGAAAACCGCGCAAAAGCGTCTAGCATGAAGGTTTGAAGTCCTATGCATGCCGTTTTCCCAACACCGGACACAGTTTTGGGCGACATGCATCAACCGACCCGACCGGCCGCCTTCGCCGGCCCAGCGTGGTAGGAGTTGTGACATGCCGCAGATCATCTTCTTCGCCGTCGTTGGCGCCGCCGCCTATTTCGGCTACCGCACCTTCATCCGGGAAGCGGAGCGTGTGACGGCCAAGGTACGGCGCACCGAAAAGCAGGCGGCCAATGGCGCGATGGGAACGCTGGTCAAGGACCCGAAGACCGGCGAATACCGGCTGGCCAAGGACTGAGCATCATCCCCCATACGACTGACGCCGTGGACACCGAGATCGGTTCGCGCACCTGGCACGCGCACGCCAAGATCAATCTGGCGCTGCATGTCACCGGCAGGCGTGCTGACGGCTATCACCTGATCGAAAGCCTGGCGGTGTTCACGCGCTTCGGCGACAGGGTCGAGATCGCGCTCGCCGATAGCGACGATTTCGCCGTGTCCGGCCGCTACGCGCCAGCGGTTCCCCTCGACGCCAGCAATCTTGTGCTCAAGGCGCGCGATGCCTTGCGGCGAGAGGTTGGCTCCGGGCGAACTCCGCCCGTCTCGATAAAGCTGGAAAAGAACCTGCCGGTTGCCTCCGGCGTCGGCGGCGGGTCGAGCGATGCGGCGGCCGTGTTGCGCGGACTGGCGCAGGCATGGGCCCCGGATATGGACGACGCCGGCCTGGCGCGGATCGGCCTTTCGCTTGGCGCCGACGTGCCGATGTGTCTGGCGGCAAAGCCGCTGGTGGCGCGCGGCATTGGTGACGAGTTGTCGATGGTGCCGGACTTTTCGGCGCTGGGACTGGTGCTGGTCAATCCGGGCACGCCGGTCTCGACGGCGGATGTCTTCGCGGCCCTGTCCCGCCGCGACAACGAGCCCCTGCCGCCGCTGCCGCGCAGCATCGATTTCCATAGCCTGCGCAACTGGCTGGAGATTACCCGCAATGATCTGGAGCCAGCTGCGCTTGCGCTGCAGCCCGCCATAGGCCGCGCGCTGTCATGGCTTGATAAGGCCGGATCAGGCTTTTCACGCATGTCGGGATCAGGCGCGACCTGTTTCGGCCTGTTCGAGACCGGCAATGTCGCCAAGCGCGCGGCGGCCGAAATCCGCAGCCGCCAGCCCGACTGGTTCGTCGCGGCGACGCGCAGCATGTCATCGGAGGCTGAGTGAAATGGCTGGGATCAACGAGAGCCGTTCGTTCGTTCCGGTGCGTATCGCGGTGCTGACGGTTTCGGACACGCGCAGCCTTGCCGACGACAAATCCGGCCAGACGCTGGCCAACCGCATCACCGAGGCCGGCCACATACTGGCCGCCCGCGATATCGTCACCGACGACCGCGACAAAATCCGCCATACGGTGCTGGCGTGGTCGCGCGACAAGGCCATCGATGTCGTCATCACCACCGGCGGCACCGGCTTTACCGGGCGCGACGTGACGCCGGAGGCGCTGGAGCCGATCTTCGAAAAGCGCATGGATGGCTTTTCCGAAGTGTTCCACCGCATTTCCTACGACAAGATCGGCACGTCGACGATCCAGAGCCGGGCAACCGGCGGCGTCGTCAACGCCACTTTCGTCTTCGTGCTGCCGGGCTCGCCCGGCGCCTGCAAGGATGCCTGGGACGGCATCCTCAAGGCGCAGCTCGACTACCGCCACACGCCCTGCAACTTCGTCGAGATCATGCCGCGCCTGGACGAGCATCTGCGGCGCGGAAAGTAATACGCGAAATTGCACTTCCAACAGTCAGCCTTCAGCGGATCACCGGCTCGCCATGAAAGCGCCGGCGCGAGGGGCGTGAAACGCCGAAGCCGACTTCCATCATCAGCCGCGGCGTGCGCGCCGGCACGGTGCCCATGTGGAAGCCGAAAGGGTCCTCGACGAAGCCGAGGCCGGCTTCGCCGGTCAGCGTTACCGGACTTTGCTCGCCATAGACGCCCAGCACCTCCTGGGCGGGATGGCCGACCAACAGGGTGAGCTGGTGCTTGATGGCGCGGCGCCTGTGGCTGCCCCTGACATAGACATGCGGCCCGGTGTCGGCGTCGACCGGCTTGAGGTAGAAGAAGAACTTCAGCATGCGCCAGTCGTCGAGGTCGAAGTGATACTTGCCGAGCGAGGCAAGGTTCTTGTCGGCGTCCGAGGCTTCGCCGGTCGGAAAGCTCCACCAGACGCGCGTCGTGATCAGTTTCGCCTGAGCGCCGAGATAGTGCGCGGCAATGTCGAGAAGCAGCGGATCGCGCTGTACGGCGAGTGCGGCCGGGCAGTCGAGGATGCGCTCGAAATAGTGCCCGCTGAGCAGAGAGCGGCCGAGGCGTTTTTTGGCCTGCGCATGGTCGCCCGGCATGAATTCGAGGCGGCGGTCGAAATTGCCGAAGCAAGGCGTGCGCGCCGCGAAATCCGCGATCTCTTCATGGATCGCCGGCGGCAGGACCAGGCCTGAAAACAGGCCGTCGGAACGCAACGCATCGACCACCGCCGCCCGCGCGACACCGGAAAACATCGTATCCCCGACATTGTCGGCAGGACGCGCGCGCTTTGCGCCCAGCCAATGCATCCGGCGCCCAGGCATGGTGCGCGCGAGCATGAACATCGGCAACCAGGCAGGGTTTTCGCGCAGGTCCGTGAGATAGGTCGGAATGCGCACGGCAATGCGCCGCAGCAGGCTGCCGTTGCGCGCAATCGCCTCGAGACTGGCGGCTCCGGATTCGTCAGGCGTTGAAAGGGTCATCGGGTCCTCTTCCATGAGGGTGACACCGATGCCGCATCGGTGCCCACCACTCGCATGACCCAAACCCAATTCACCCACCTCGGGGAAGGCTAACCTCGCGTCAGATTTTGTGCAATGCACAATAAACAGAGCAGGTGCAAAAAATCACTTCGGCGCCCGGGGCTGCTGCTTGGGCGGCGCCACCCAGATCTCGGCTTCGAGCTTCTTCGTCGCCAGGCCACGCGCCAGCGCCTCGGCGCTGCCGGCGTTTTTCGACAGGGACGCCGCCTGGCGCTTGCTGATCACCAGCCCGTCGGCGAGCGCGCGGTTTCCCGAAAAGACCCGGGCGAGGAACGGCGCGCGGCTGCCGCGCGCGCGAGAAAACCGTGCCGCCATGGTTTGCCTCGCCGTGTGGGCGACGACCGCGTCGATCCAGCCCTCCACCAGCCGCGCGCCCGGCTCCAGCAACAGCAGCCAATCGCCCTTGGCCTGCCTTATCCCGGCGGCGATGCCGCCGCTTGCTACGTAGTGGCAGCCAGCATGCTCGGCGACATGATGCGTCTGGTCGGTGGAGCCGGTGTCGCAGACGATGACGTCGCGCACCACGCCCTCCACCGCGCCGCCAATCAGCGAGCCGAGCGTACGGGCGAGAGCCTCCTCGTCATTGCGGGTTTCGATGAGAACACTGAGCATATTTAGCCGAATAGCGGAAAGCCGCGCACAGCGCCAGTTTTTGCGGCGCAGCATAAAAAGTTCTTGCTTTGTTCTCATCGGCAAAATAGGAATAATTTCATGAGCAGAGCGATTCGAAACAACATGGACAGTCCCTGGGAGCGGGCCAAGATGGAACCGATCGTGCGCGCCGACATTGCAGCCTTCGGGGCAGGGCGAGCCGAAATGGCCAATGCGATGATCGAGCAGAGTGGCATGCGCATCCGTCCGGACCGCAACCGCGGACGGTCGGCGGGCATCAATCCGTCCGGCCGCTTCGAACCGGTCAGCCGGCATGTGTTCGACGATGGCTGGAGTTCGCTGGAGGAACTGCCGCCGTTCAAGACCGAGGTGCAGGTGGAGAAGCCGCGCACCATCATCACCCGCAACGAATCGCCCGACATCTCCTTCGACCGGTCGATCAACCCCTATCGCGGCTGTGAACATGGCTGCGTCTATTGTTTCGCGCGGCCGACGCATGCGTTCATGGGCCTGTCGCCGGGGCTGGATTTCGAATCCAAGCTGTTCGCCAAGCCGGATGCGGCGCGGCTGCTTGACAAGGAACTGTCGAAGGACGGCTACCAGCCGCGCACCATCGCCATCGGCACCAACACCGATCCCTACCAGCCGATCGAGAAACAGTACCGGATCATGCGCGAGATCCTGGAAGTGCTGGAAGCGCGCGGCCATCCGGTCGGCATCGTCACCAAATCCGCTCTGGTGACGCGCGACATCGACATATTGTCGCGCATGGCCGAACGCGGGCTGGCCAAGGTGGCGCTGTCGGTGACGACAATGGACCGCATACTGGCCAGGACGATGGAGCCCCGCGCGTCGACGCCGACCAAGCGGCTCGAAGCGATCCGGCAGCTTTCTGACGCCGGCATTCCGGCTTCGGTCATGGTGGCGCCGATCATCCCCGGCCTCACCGACCAGGAGATGGAGCGGATCCTCGATTCGGCGTACGCCGCCGGTGCGCGCGAGGCAGGTTACGTCGTGCTGCGTCTGCCGCTGGAGGTCAGCCCGATCTTCAAGGACTGGCTGCTGCGCCACTATCCCGACCGTTACCGCCACGTGATGTCGCTGATCCGCTCGATGCGCGACGGCAAGGATTACGATTCGGAATGGGGCAAGCGCATGAAGGGCGCTGGACCCTACGCCTGGCAGATCGGCCGCCGCTTCGAAATCACCGCCAAGCGGCTTGGCCTCAACACCGAACGGCGCACGCTGCGCACCGACCAGTTCGTCGCCGCCGGAAAGGACCAGGAGCAGCTGATGCTGCTGTGAGACTGCAATTCGCCGCGGCGGTTTGAGCTGCCACGGCGCACAAAATCCCGTCCGGCCTGCCCCGGCCTGCAGACGGTGCCCTCCCGGTCCGGCGCCCCACCCGACCCGGAGGGACTTGCGGAGAATCGGAGCCGATGCGAACCTCGCCGCAACATGGCTCGCGCGCGTTCCGATTCTCCGCTTCTCTTCGAAATCGTCGAGAAACCCGATTTCTCCTTCGAGACGAAGGCGATGGCTGATGGGCTTTGGCCAGTCGCGGGGATGGACGAGGCTGGCCGCGGTCCTCTGGCCGGGCCGGTGGTCGCCGCGGCTGTGGTGCTCGATCCTGCCAACATCCCCGAAGGCCTCGACGATTCCAAACGGCTCAGCCATTTGCAGCGCGAAGCACTGTTCCTGCGCATCCTCGGCTCCGCGCAAGCGGTCTCGATGGCCTCGATCAGCGCCGAGGGCATCGACGGCAGCAATATCCTCAAGGCCAGCCTCGAGGCGATGCGCCGCGCTCTGGTCGGGCTGTCGGTTCGACCGAAGCTCGCGCTTGCCGACGGACGCGACGTGCCGCCTGGATTACCCTGCGACGGCCGCGCCTTGATCAAGGGCGACCAGCGCTCGCAATCGATCGCCGCCGCCTCCATCGTCGCCAAGGTGATGCGCGACCGCATGATGTGCGGCTGCGGCAGCTACCACGACCGCTACGGCTTCGAGGTCCATATGGGCTATGCCACGGCCCGCCACCGCACGGCGATCGAGGCGCATGGCCCGGTTGCACGGCTGCACCGCGTGTCGTTCGCGCCGTTCAGGCTGGGCGGGGCGGAAGTGACCGAAGAAGAGAGCTTCGCAGAGCTCGATTGAGCAAACTGGCCGAGTGGGCGATCTCCGCTCTCGTTCGGAGATCGATAGCGTTGACCTCAGCGCTGAAACAAAAAAGCCGCCAGGTTGCCCCGGCGGCTTTCTGATTTCCAAATGTTGTCAGCCTAGTTCAGCTTGGCCTTCACATCCGCGAGCGAAGCCTTGAACAGGTCGGCTCCGGCCTTGACGTCGACCTTCGCGGCGAGCAGCGCGCGGGCGGCTTCGACGGCGATGTCGACGGCACTGGCGCGCACCTCGGCGACCGCATCACGCTCTGCCTGACCGATCTTCTGCTCGGCAAGTGCCGTGCGCCGGGCAACATAGTCTTCGGTCTTCTTGTGCGCTTCGGTGGCGAGCATTTCGGCCTCGCGCTTGGCGGCCGCGACGATGTCGGCAGCCTCCTGCTCGGCTTCCTTGCGCTTCTTCTTGTACTGGCCGAGCAGTTGCTGGGCCTCGTCGCGCAGTTTGCGGGCCTCATCGAGTTCGCTGCTGATCCTGGCAGCGCGGGCGTCGAGCGCCTTGGCGATCAGGCCGGGCACCTTGATGTAGATGGCGACGCCCAGGAAGATGATAAGGGCAATCGTGGCCCAAAGCGTTGCGAGAGATGTAGCGTCCATGATGCGCTCCTCACCGGCCCACGGATTTGACCGCGGCCGCGATCTCGGCCTTGCTGGCCTTGCCGCCGACCAGGGCCTCGACGATCGCCGAAGCAGTGTCCTCGGCAATGCTGCCGACTTCCTTCATGGCGTTGGCCTTGATGGAAGAAATGCGCGCCTCGGCTTCGCCAAGCTTCTCGTCGAGCGCGGCCTCGATCTTCTTGCGTGCGGTCTCGGCTTCCGCCTTGGCAGCATCGGCGGCCTGCTGGCCGATCGAGCTGGCGTTCTTCTTGGCTTCCGCCAGTTCCTGCTCGTAGGCAGCAACGGCGGCGTCGGCCTCGCCCTTCAACTTCGCTGCCTGATCGAGGTCCTGGCTGATGCGATCGTTGCGGACATCGATGATGCCGCCGACGCGCGGCACCACGACCCGCTTCAGGAAGAGGTAGAACAGCCCAAAAGTGATCGCCAGCCATAGAAGCTGCGACGGGAAAGTCGCAGGATCGAAGGGCGGAAATGCGCCATGCGCTTCGGCAGGCACGCTGGTACCGGAGTGCGTATCGGCTCCGGTCGCGGCGTGGCTGGTATCGGCTGATGGCGCGGACTCTTGCGCGAAGGCAGATGTCACGAACATGGACTATCCCCAGATATCAGGCCCGCCGCTCGCGCGGCCGGCCTGTCCAATCTTCCCAAAGCCTGGCTCAGCCGAACAGGGCCAGCAGCGCAATGAGAAGCGAGAAGATGCCCAGAGCTTCGGTCACGGCGAAGCCGAAGATCAGGCGGCCGAACTGGCCATCAGCAGCCGACGGGTTGCGCAGCGCGCCCGACAGGTAGCTGCCGAAGATGTTGCCCAGGCCAATGCCTGCGCCACCCATGCCCAGGCAAGCGATGCCGGCGCCGATGTACTTTGCTGCTTCTGCGTCCATTTGTTCAACTCCTTTGGATCTGAAATTCCGTTGCGTTTCCATCCGGCGCCGACGTCGTTGGGCCGGAAACTTTTCCTCAATGCCCGGGATGCAGGGCGTCGTTGAGATACATGCAGGTCAACACCGCGAAGACGTAGGCCTGCAGGAAGGCGACCAGCAATTCAAGCGCCGTCAGCGCCACCGCCATGGCCAGCGGCAGGACCGAGCCCGCGACGCCGACCGCGCCGAGAGCGGATAGGCTGACGACGAAGCCCGAAAACACCTTCAGCGTGATGTGACCGGCAAGCATGTTGGCGAACAGACGAACCGAGAGGCTGACCGGCCGCGAGACGAAGGAGATGACTTCGATCAGCACCACCAGCGGCAGCAAGAACACCGGCACGCCATGCGGCACGAAGAGTTTCAGGAAGCCGAGACCGTGCTTCATGAAGCCATAGACCACCACGGTTCCGATCACCAAGGCGGCGAGGCCGAAGGTGACGATGATGTGGCTGGTGACGGTGAAGAAATAGGGGAACAGGCCGAGCAGATTGGCGACCAGCACGAACATGAACAGCGAGAACACGAAGGGGAAGAACTTCATGCCCTGCGTGCCGGCGGCATCGCGCAGCATGTTGCCGACGAATTCATAGGCCATCTCGGAGATCGACTGCAGGCGGCCGGGAACCAGGCTGCGGCTCGATGTCGTGAGGAACAGGAACGCGGCGGCGACGACCACGGTCGCGACCATGAACAATGCCGAATTCGTGAAGGACAGGTCGTAGCCGCCGATGTTAATCGGAACCAGCTTGATGATATGGAACTGGTGGATCGGATCGACCTTGTCAGCTGCCACGTTCTAACCCCGTCAATGCCGCGTACGGCCAAATTACCATTGCCGCACGAGGGCGGCTATTTCCGAATGCCGCCTGAAGGGCGGTCATTTGCTGTCGTCCCGGCCAGAGCGCGATTTATCGCCCTGTCCGAATTCTGCCACAACGCCCGCTGAACGCATGACATTGAGCACGCCGGCGCCAAAACCAAGCAGCAGGAAAACGATCAGACCCCACGGCGATGTCCCCGCCATACGGTCGATGATCCAGCCGATGCCGGCGCCCACCACCACACCAGCGATAAATTCACTGGAGAGTTTGACCGCCTGGCCATATCCGGCCGCACTGCCCGCTTTCGCGTCGTCTTTCCCCTCGAGCCGGTTCGGCAGCCTTGTCGCAAGCGATGCTTCAAGTTCACGCCGACGTCGCTCAAGATCGTCGTCGCGGATGTCAGGTTCATGCTGCTTGCCGCGGCCGGTTTCTCCGGTTCCGTCTGGCCTGCTTTTATCGGCCATCGCAACCCCCCTGCCCGGTCAGACCGTCACCGTCCGTCCGCTTCTAAAGTCGCCGGCAACATAGTTAGAGGGTTTGCGCCCGTCAAGCCACGGGCGGAAGATCATTGCCATGTATTTTAAGCAATAAAATCAATTAATTAGTGAGGTGCGACATCGTGCCCGTCGCGATGATGGGGATGTGCCGTGCGAATCCTCTCGGCAATGGCTCCCTGATCGAGCCTGTGGCCGATGGAAAAGACCATCGGCCGGCGAGCTCTCAACTCCAGCCGCCGCCATAGGTGCGGTAGAAGATATGCAGGCCGATCTTGGTCATCTTCTGCATGGTGCGCGCCCAGCCCGGATGGACATATTGGGCATAGTAGTGGGTCGACGATCCGACCTCGGGAATGAATATCTTGCCGGCGGTGACGGCCATGGCGATGTCCTGCGCGGTCTTGTAGGCGGCCGGGCTTTCGATGCGCTTCTTTCGGCCGTCGCAGGCGAAGGAGAACTGGCAGCGGTTGAACCAGCTGTCATTCTGGTAGACCACGCCGCAGATCGAATTGGGATAGGCCGGGTTGCGCACGCGGTTGAGGATGACCTGGGCAACGGCGGCCTGGCCGCGCACGGATTCGCTCCGCGCCTCGAAATAGATGCCATTGGCCAGGCACTTTTGCTCAGGCTTGGAGAAGACGCTGGCCGGAAGCGGGTTCTGGATCCATGAATGGTCGCCCTTGGCCATAGGCGGAATAAAGCGGCCGCTATTGGGCTGCTCATCCTGCAGCAGAGCTTCGAAGGGCGAGGCCTTGGCATAGTCCGGCTCGGATTGCGCGTAGGCCGTCGCCAGAACATCCGGATGATCGTTGTTGACCAAAGCGGCAAGCATGGCCGGCACGCCGGGATCCGGCTTCTTGTCCTCACGCGCGTGGAATTCCGCGGCGATCTGGATTTCCTTGCCTTTGATCTGCGGCTTGGCGAAAGCCATCTTCAGGCCGCCGTCCATGCTCGGCCGCATCAAGGAAGAGGTCCGCTGGAAGATCGAACCGGCGTTGAAGTTTTTCGGCGGCGCAACGGGAGACACCTGGACGATGCGGCCTTTCTTGTCGGCGCGCACCACGCGGTCCTCGTCGGGCGAGCCACTGACCTTGCCGCCCTTGCCGCGAAACGACACGTTGCCGACGCCAGCCAGATGAATGCCCGATCCGGAGATCGAGCCGGTGACGTCGGAATCGACAAAGGGCATCTCGGCGGCATGGGTCGAACCGGCGACGGATCTCTCGACATAGGAATTCCAGCGCGCGGTCGGCGATTCGAGGCCGGAGACGAGACTGGTCATGTCCTGATAGGCGGCAACGGTCGGGAAGCCGATCCAGATGCCGAGGCCGATGATGAAAGGAGACACAAAATTGCGTTTCTTCTCACCGGCGGCGGCGACAAGCCGCTTCAAGACGCGTCGATGCACGGAACTCTCTCCAGGAACGCTACTGACCCCACTGGAGAGCAAAATGATGCATTAACCTTGATGGGACGTTAACGGGATCGATCGGGTTTTCTCAGTCGGCTCAAGGTCGTGGTTTCGAAGTCGGGCGGTTTTACGGCCGGAGCGTTCAGGCGGGTCGCAGGAAGACCGGCCAGGCGATCAGCGCGCAGACGGCAGCCGACAGCCAGACACCGGACCAGGACCAGAGGTGCAGCAACCCCGGAATGGCCACCGGCACAAGGAAGAAGCCAACGAAGACAAAGGTGTTAGCCAGGCTGAGCGCGGTTCCGACATGGCCGGCGCCGGCAAGCGTGGCAAGCTCGGTATAGGCGACACCATGCCAGGCGGAGACCGAGATGCCCGCGACAATCAACACCAAGGGAAGGACGGCGATCAGAAAGGACTGGCCGCCCGGCAATGCGGGGCTGGTCAGGACCATCAGCCAAAGCACAGAGAAGGCCAACCCGCTGAGCGCACCGCACGAGCGCAGAAACTGGCGACGGTTGCCATGGCGGTCGGTGAAGCCGCCGCTCCAGACGCGCATGACCATGGCGCCGATCTGCACGGCTGCGAGGCTCGCGCTGATCGCCGCCGTCCCCAGCCCGACGAAGTCGTGCAGGAACACCGATGCGAAAGTAAGCACCGCCACTTGCGGGAAGCAGAGCAGGCCGATGGCGGTGGCGATGCGCCAGACCTCGATGTTGCGCAGCGGCGCCGGTCCGGCCACGGCGGACGTAACGACGTGACCCGTCGTTGGCGGTTCGTGCAGCCAGCGCCAGGCAAACAGCGCGGAGAGAGCGGAGGCGCCGGCCAGCAGCGCGAACACCGCAGAAAAGCCGAAAGCAAGCGCAAGCGACGGCAGGACAAGCGCGCCGAGACCGCCGCCGAGTGGCACCGCCGTCTGCCTTATGCTCATGGCGAAACCGCGCTCGTTTTCCCGGAACCAGCCCATGATGGCGCGGCCGCTCGAGCCGTTGACGCTGCCGCCGAGCAGTCCGGTGAGGAGCAGGCTTGCCGACAGGAGCATGACATCGGGAACGCCCGACCTTGTCGGCACAACGAGCATGGCCATGGCAAGGAGCCAGGCCGCCGTCGCGCCAAGCCCGATCAGGAGCACGCGGCGATCGCCCCAGCGATCCGTGAGCAAGCCCCAGGGCAATTCGCTGAGCGCAACGCCCAAGCCGAGAAGGCCGAGTGCCAGGCCAAGTTCGGCATTGCTTAGGTGGTAGCCCTGACGCAGCACGACCGCCGTTGCCGGTATGCCGGAGAAGGTGGCCGAGAAACTGGCGTTGGCGGCGACACCGATGCCCAGGACCTTCCAGCGGTGGCCGGGGCTGAACACCCTTCCGGCAGGGCCGGCAGCACTGCCTCCCAGCAATTTCTGCGTGTCTTTGTCGGTGCAGTCGAGGATGGCGGACATGGTTTCATTCCCGTGACGGCCCAGTCGCCTGGACCTTGACGGCATTTCTCTAACGCCATAGGTTTATCCTTAAAATCAGGAAGTTTTTGACTATCAATCCTGAAAAGCAGGACGTTTTCCATGCAACGCGTGACCTTCGACCTCGACGTTCTCCGCAGTTTTGTCACCGGCATGGAGCTGGGCAGCTTTGCCAAGGCCGCCGACCGGCTTGGCCGGTCGACCTCGGCGGTCAGCGCGCAATTGAAGAAACTGGAAGAGCAGGCAGCGACGCCGATCTTCCGCAAATCGGGGCGTGGGCTGGCCTTGACCGAGGCCGGTGAGACTATGCTCGGCTATGCGCGGCGGCTGCTCGAACTAAATGACGAGGCGGCGGCGGCCATCCACGATGTCGAACTGGAGGGCTGGGTGCGGCTCGGCCTGCAGGAGGATTTCGGCGAGGCGGTGCTGCCGGACGTGCTCGGCCGCTTCGCCCGCGCCCACCCCAAGGTCAAGATCGAGGCCAGGATCGCGCGCAGCCACGAGCTTGCCGAAAGGGTGATGTCAGGCAGCCTCGACCTCGCTCTCGCCTGGCACAGCGGCCAGACGCTGCCCTACAGCGAGCATGTCGCCGATGTTCCAATGCGCTGGATCGGCCCGGCAAAGCGCATCGAGACCAGTTTGCGCGACGGAGAACCGCTGCCGCTGGTGGCGCTCGAGGCGCCATGCCTGTTGCGCACGGTGGCGACGGAAACGCTCGACCGCGCCGGGCTGCCCTGGCGCATGGCCTTCTCCAGCCCGAGCCTTGGCGGCATATGGGCGGCTGTCGCGGCGGGGCTGGGGCTGACGATCCGCACCGATATCGGCCTGCCGGCCAGCGTCAGTGCGATGACGCCAGAGATTGCCGGTCTGCCGGCGCTGCCCAAGATGGCGTTGTTCCTGCACCGCCGGGATGCCGAACCCGAGCCGGTGGCGGCCCGCCTCGCCGACATATTGCTGGAGGCGGCACGGCAGGCCTTGCCGGGCAATGCGCGGACTGTGGGCTTGCGTGCGGTCGCCTGATCGGACGAGTACCGACGCTCAGTTGCGCTTCTTGGCCCGGCCGGCGAACGGATTGTCCGAGGTGCGCAGCGCGATGCGGATCGGCACGCCTGGCATGTCGAAGGCTTCGCGCAGGCTGTTGGAGAGATAGCGCACATAGGATTGCGGCATCGCATCCGGCCGCGAGCACTGGACCACAAAGCCCGGCGGCCGCGTCTTGGCCTGGGTGACGTACTTGACCTTCAGCCGGCGCCCGGCAACGGCGGGCGGCGGGTGATGCGCCAGTATGGCTTCCAGCCAGCGGTTGAGCTTGCCGGTTGAGACGCGGCTGTTCCAGACCTTGTGGGTCCGCAATACCGCATCCATCAGCTTGTCGAGGCCGCGCCCGGTCTCGGCCGAGACCGGCACCGCCTGGATGCCGCGCACCTGCGGCAGCAGCCGCTCGGTCTTCTCGCGCAGTTCCGCCAGAAGCTCCTGCGGATGATCGATCAGGTCCCATTTGTTGAAGGCGATCACCGGCGCCCTGCCCTCGCGGATGATCAAATCGGCGATCTGCAGATCCTGCTTCTCGAAGGGAATGGTGGCATCGAGCACGATGATAACGATCTCGGCGAAACGAATGGCGCGCAAGCCGTCCTGCACCGACATCACTTCCAGCTTTTCGTGGATCCTGGCCTTGCGGCGCATGCCGGCCGTGTCGAACAGCTTCAGCCGACGGCCATGCCAATCCCAGTCGACGGAGATCGAATCGCGGGTGATGCCGGCTTCCGGTCCGGTCAAAAGCCGCTCCTCGCCGATCAGCGCATTGATCAGCGTCGACTTGCCGGCATTCGGGCGGCCGACGACAGCGATGCGCATCGGCTTGGTGTCGTCGTAGGTGTGCACATCCTCGGCGTCAGGGTCGGCAATGTCCTCGCCGATCAGCACCTCGGTGGCGGCGATCTCGTCGTCTTCGCCCTCTTCGTCTTCGCCGAAGGCGCGCGCCTCGCCGATCGCCGCGATCACAGCATCGCGCAGATCGGGCATGCCCTGGCCATGTTCGGCCGAAACCGGGATCGGTTCTCCCAGCCCGAGTTCCCAGGCCTCCAGCATGCCGCCCTGCGCGCCCTTGGCCTCGGCCTTGTTGGCGACCAGCACCACCGGCTTGCCGGACTTGCGCACGATCTCGGCGAAGGTCCTGTCGTCGGGCAGCAGGCCGGACTTGGCGTCGATGGTGAAGAAGATCAGGTCGGCTTCGTGGATAGCGATCTCGGTCTGCGCGCGCATGCGGCCGGGCAAGGTCGATGCGCCGGCGTCCTCGAAACCAGCTGTGTCGATGACATCGAAATGCAGATCGTAAAGCTTGGCGGCATGGACGCGACGGTCGCGGGTGACGCCCGGCGTGTCGTCGACAAGCGCCAGCTTCCTTCCCACCAGCCGATTGAAAAGGGTCGATTTGCCGACGTTAGGTCTGCCGATGATGGCGACTTTGAAGGTCATACGGTCCTACAATCATGCATGTCGTTGTCCCAAAACCGCTGCACACTTTTGGGCGACATGCACTTACGAGGCATTGCCCGAGCCGCGGATCAGCTCGGACATCAGCGTTGCCCGCTCGCGGGTGTTGCGCGGGGCTCCGTCATCGGCCGCGATCTGGTCGAACAGTTTCAGCGCATCCTGGGTCTTGCCTTCCTTCCAGGCGGCAAGGCCGAGCGCCTCGCGCGCCGTGTGGCGCAGCGTGTTGGTGTCCGATGTCAGCGCCTCGACGCGGCTGGAGACGTCGGCGAAGGAACCGTGGTCGACGAGCAGCAGCGCTGCCCTGAGCCGCGCCATGTCGCGAATGCCCTGGGGAATGGCGGTGTCGGCGGCGACATCGTCGAAATCCTTGACGGCGGCAGCAGTGTCGCCCTTGCTCGCCTTGACGGTGGCGGCACGCATGCGAGCAAGCAGCGGATAGGCGCCGTAGCCATCCTTTTCCAGCTGGTCGAGCGCGGCCAGCGCCTCGTCGTTCTTGCCGTCATTGGCCAGCTTCAGCGCCTGCGAAAAGGCATCGCCGGAGCGATTGGCGCGCGTCTCGTCCCAATAGCGATAGCCAACGAAGGCAGCGGTGCCGAGCACCACGAGGATCGCGATGACGAGCAAAGCCGGGCCGAAACGGTCCCACAGCTTCTGCGCCTGCTCGCGACGCATCTCGTCGTTGACTTCACGGATAAAACTGTCGTCGGACATCAATCAAAACCACTTTTGCCCCGGGCCGGGGCGGTTCATGAGCCCGCGTTTTAGCGAAATTTTGTCGGCATGGAAGGGGTTCGGCCGGAAAATCGCCTATTCCCCAGGGGCAAACGGATGTTTGGCCGGGGGAAACGGATGTTTGCCCGGCCAAACCGCCCAAAAAGCCCAATCGCACCCACGCCACAATTCGGGGATAGCCGGCTTGTGACCGCCCGGAGCCTGTAAGTTTGCCGATGCCCAGTTTGTCCCGCGTTGCTGCGTTCGCGCTTGCCTCCCTCGCCTGTGCCGGCGCCGCTCTAGCCGATCCGCCCGCACCGCCAATGCCGGCAAAGCCGAAGCAGGTGGTCATCATCTCGTTCGACAGCGCCCGCGACATCGCAGTGGAAGCGCAGCCGCGCTCTGGCGGAGCGCACCGGCGCGCATTTCACCTATTTTCTCTCCTGCGTCTTCCTGCTGTCGCCGGAGACACGCAACGAATACACCGCACCGGGCAAAACAGCAGGTAAATCCAATATCGGCTTTGCCGCTTCCAAACGGGAGGTGGCCGAGCGGCTGGAACAGATCGGCCTCGCCGCGCATGAAGGCCACGATATCGCCAGCCACGCCTGCGGCCATTTCGACGGCAAGGACTGGAGCAAGGCCGACTGGCTGAAGGAATTCGCCTCGTTCGCACACATTCTCGAGAACGCCTATGCAATCAACGGCATCGCACCTGAACCCGCCGGCTGGCGCGATTTCGCCCGGCATTCCGTGGTCGGTTTCCGCGCGCCCTATCTGTCGGCCAGCAAGGCGCTTTACGAGGCGCTGCCCGCCGCCGGCTACGAGTTTGACGCCAGCGGCGTCTCGCAAGGGCCTGTCCAGCCGCCGACCATCGGCGGCATCACCCGCTTTTCACTGCCGCAGATCCCGGAAGGACCGAAATTAAGGCCGGTGATCGCCATGGATTACAATCTCTATGTCAGGCATTCCGGCGGCTTCGAAAAGCCGAGCAAGGCGGACGAGTTCGCCGAGCGGACCTATCAGGCGTTTCGCGCCGCCTTCGACGCGCAATATCAGGGCAAGCGCATTCCGCTGGAACTTGGCTTCCACTTCACGCTGATGAATGACGGAGCCTACTGGAACGCGCTGGAGCGCTTCGCCGGCGAGGTCTGCGTCAAGGCCGACGTCGAATGCATCAGTTTTCACGACTATATCGCGCGGCAGGCTGCCGGCCAGAAGCAAGCCTCGGTTGGCGGCTGAGCCGCCAACCCGGTTTACGTCAAACCCTTACTATGCCGGATCTTCGGCGCCCTGCCTTGCCAGATAGCGCTGATCGATATCGGGCAGCGGCTCGCCCAGCAGAGTCGCCTCGAAGGCGCGCAGGCGCTTATGGACCGATTGCAGCTCGACAATGGTCGACCACGAGGTGAGGAGGAACTGCAGCGAACCCGTCACCTTGCCGAAGGCGTTTGAGATCTGGTTCAGCGCACCGAACGTTATCTTGTGCGCGACCAGTGACGGACCCAGGATCAGCAGCGAGAAGATGTTGTCGGCCTGCAGGTAGGTGTACCGGACGACGTTGAAATAGATGTAGTGGAAATAGAGCCTGAAATAATTGTGGCGGACATTGGCGAACAGCTCGGCGGTGGTGGCAGGCTGTGCACGATCCACATGATCCTCGCCGTAAACCAGTTCCTTGCGGTAGGCGGCTTCGACGCGCTGGTTGCGGAACTGCAACCCCGGAAGTTTCAGGCCGGCAATCATCACCGAGATCGTTCCGAACAGACACCAGGCAAGCGCCGCGACCACCAGGGGCTGCGGGATCGCGCCGATGATCGGCAATTCGCTGATATGGGCCTGCAGCTGGATCATCACCGGCAGGAAGGCGATCAAGGTCATGATCGACTGGACGAAGCTGGAGCCGAGATCTTCCATGATCTGCGAAAACCGCATCGTGTCTTCCTGGATGCGCTGCGAAGCACCCTCGATATGGCGCAGCCTAGCCCAGTTCTCGATGAAGTAGTTGTTCATCGCCGTGCGCCAGCGGAAGATCCAGTGGCTGACGATAAAGGCATTGACCACCTGCACATTCATGCCGACCAGCGCCAGCCAGGAAAAGTCGGCCAGCCCGGTATAAAATTCACCGTTGGTCGATTTTCCGGTCCCTGACATCAGCCCCTGCACATAGTCGAAGAAAGGCCCGTACCAGGCGTTGACGGCGACGCTGACCTGCACATTGAAATAGATGAAGAACAGGATGACCGCCGTCATCAGGATCGACCAGCGCTGCCACGGATGCGGCGAATACCAGCTCCAGAATGCGTAGAAGATGGCGACGCAGGCCACGAAGTAGATGTAGAACCAGAGGAACGGCTTCGACACGAGAACGGCGATACCGATGATGGGCGGCGCGTCGGCGGCGGCTGCCGGCAGGCCAAAAATCGCGCCCAATTGCTCACCGCCGAAAAACCAGAACAGGATCGCCGCAAGGCTCCAGATGGCGGCCGAAGAGAAGAAGAGCTTCGGCTGCGGGAAGAAGGATACGAACACTGTGGCGAATTCCTTGCTTGATGGGCAAATCAGCTGACTTCGGCGGGCATAAAGTCACACATTAGGGGGAAAGAAAATGCCTGCCCGATGCCCGGCGCAGAGCAAGACCACAAATCATGGCGATTTTGGCACGGCCGACCACGTGATGACGCCGGAGACCACCAGCATGGCCGCAGCGACAATCGAAGCGAGGAAGAAATTGCCTGACATCTGCGCCAAAAGGCCGGCGGCGATCGGGCCGACGATCTGGCCAAGGCCGAACGACGCCGTCATCAAGGCAAAGATGCGCCGGGGTGCCTGTGGCGCCTGCTGGCGGGCGGCCTGCAGGCCAAGCGCGGTGATGGCGATGAAGGTGCCGCCGAGCAGCAGACCGCCAAGCAGCGGCCCGGAATATCCGCCAAGCGCCACGCTGGCGGTGACGCCGATCACTTCTATGAAACATGCCAACGCATAGGCTGCATTGAGCCCGACCCGTCCGGCTATCTTCTGCCACAACCAGGTCGAGGGAAAACCGGCGAGGCCGGCGACCAGCCAGACCATGGCCTCGAAGACGCGGCTGCCGCCGCCCTGGCGGACGATGGCGACCAGGAACGTCGCCGTCACCACATAGCCAAACCCAAACAGGCCGTAGGCGACGATCATCTTCATCAGCGACCGGTCTTTCGGCAGGGCCGGCTCACGGACGGCTTGGCCGTTGGCCAGCGGGCCTTCGTTCGTCAGCAGCGTCACGACCACGAAGCCGCAAGCTGAAATTGCCGCCGACCACAACCAGCCCGCGGCCCAGCCGGCATGCTCGGTGACCAGCACCGCCGATGTGGCTGAAAACGATGCTGGCCATGAACACCATGACGAAGGCGCTGGCCAGACCGGCCAGAAAGCGGATGAGGAGAAAGGCGACCATGGCGTCGGTCAGCCCCATCAGCGCCGCCAGGACGGTGCTGGCGCCAAGACTGCCCAGCATCAGCAGACGCTCGCGGCCATGCGCCCAGCCGCCCGCCGCCACAAACGCGCCGATGAGGTAGCCGAGATAATTGGCCGAGGCGATCCACCCGGCATTGGCCGGCGACAGATGCAGCTCTTCCATCATGCCGGGCAGGATCGGCGTATAGACGAAGCGGCCGATGCCCATGGCCACCGCCATCGCGATCATGCCGGCGACGGTGAAGCGCAGCGCTGTTGAGGTAGCCGATCTCATTGCAGCGCACAATAAATGCAGGGATCGCTGAAACAATCCACCATCCGTTGGGCCAGTGCGCGCGCAGAGAGGCGCGGCGGGTTCGACTCCTAATTGAGCTGAAGGCGCGTCATCGGCTTAGCTGCGCCCACCCAAACCGGCATGCAACGAAGCGGTCTCGTGCACCGTTCGCCGGGCCGTCAGCCTGAACGGCACGTCGCCCAATTCACGCTCCGACATGGTGTTCAGCACGGGATGCGACAGCGGATCGGTCAGCCATGTCTGCGTGTCGTTCTGCGCGCGCGACCCGGACGGCGTGCCCATGGCGAACAGAACCTTCAGCGACGACAACAGCCTTGACATTTCCGGCTCCTCGGATCTGGCTCCCATTGATAAAGTCTGCCGTTCCCTCTCGTCATTCAATTGAGATTTCAGCCGGAACGGTTTAGAAAATCTCAAATGGCCATGCTCAACCGCGTTCATCTCAACGGCCTTCGCGCCGTCGAAACCGTAGCCCGTCTCGGCTCGCTTGCTGCGGCCGCCGGCGAGCTCAACGTTTCCGTCAGCGCCGTCAGCCAGCAGATAAGCCGCACCGAAAAGCAGCTCGGCCAGGCGCTGTTCGAGCGCACGGCAAGTGGTCTGGTGCTGACCGAGTTCGGCGCCGTCTTCGCGACCCGCCTCGGGGCTGGATTTCGCGAGCTTGCTCAGGCCGTGGCGCTGGCCGACGAAGCGAGCCAATGCACATTGGTCGTCTCGGCGGCACCGGCCTTCGCTTCGAAATGGCTGCTGCCCAGGCTGTCGCGTCACTTCGACCGCCATCCCAATGTGCTGTTGCGCATCGACGCGTCGGTGCGGCTGGCCAATCTCGACCATTCCGACGTCGACATCGCCATCCGGCTTGGCGACGGCAAATGGTCCGGCGGCCAAGCCGAACTGCTCCTGGCGCAGGAAGTGTTCCCGGTCTGCGCACCTGACATCGCCCGGAAACTGAAGTCGATCGAGGACCTTGCCCAGACCTGCGCCATTACAGACGAGCGGGCGATGATCAACTGGGAGAGCTGGTTCGCGGCAGCCGGTGTCGCGCCCGTCACCTTCCAGAAAGGCGCGCGCTTCACAGACCCGATGCTGTGCCTGGAATCGGCGATTGCCGGCCATGGCGTGATGCTGGGCTGGCAATTGCTGACAGCGGATGCGCTGGCCGACGGGCGGCTGGTGGCGCCGTTCGGCATCCGCGCCCAGAGCGGGCTCGGCTACTGGATGGTGACCGCGTCGGCCAAGACGGAGAGCCGCAAGGTCCGGGATTTCAAGGCCTGGATCAAGGAAGAGATCGAGGCGACGATGGCGCAGTTCGGATCACTCGAAAGCGCTGCTTAAGCTTGGCCCACCGCAAACCTGGTGGAAAGGATCATGGCAGCGGTCTATGTATGGGTCAGATTCCCACATCACGGCAGGCAGGATCATGACCACACATTCGCGCGGCGTTTCCGCAACGATCGACCCGGTGAAGCTCGACAGGCTGGCGGAAGTCGCCATCAAGGTCGGCCTGCAATTGCAGCCCGGCCAGGATCTCGTACTGACCTCGTCGATCGCGGCCCTGCCGCTGACCAGGCGCATCGTCGAGCATGCCTACAAGGCCGGTGCCGGTTTGGTGACGCCGATCTTCAATGACGACGAGATGACGCTGGCGCGCTACCGCTTCGGCGCCGATGCCAGCTTCGACCGCGCGGCCGGCTGGCTGTATGAAGGCATGGCGAAGGCTTTTTCCAACAATGCCGCCAGGCTTGCCGTGCGCGGCGAGGATCCGTCGCTCCTGTCGGCGCAGGACCCGGCAAAAGTGGCGCGCGCCAACAAGGCCAATTCCATGGCCTACCAGCCGGCGCTGGAAAAGATCACCGGCTTCGACATCAACTGGAACATCGTCGCATACCCGGATCTCGCCTGGGCCAAGCAGGTGTTTCCCGGAGATGCCGACGATGTCGCGGTGGCGAAACTCGCCGACGCGATCTTCGCGGCGTCGCGGGTCGACGTGGAAGACCCGATCGGCGATTGGAAGGCGCACAATGCCGCGCTGCGCGGCCGCACCGAGTGGCTCAACGGCCATAATTTCCATGCGCTGCATTTCACCGGACCGGGCACCGACCTGACGGTCGGGCTGGCGGACGGCCATGAATGGATGGGCGGTGCCTCGACCGCCAAGAACGGCATCACCTGCAATCCCAACATCCCGACCGAGGAGGTCTTCACCACGCCGCATGCCAGGCGCGTCGAGGGCCATGTCTCCTCGACCAAGCCGCTGTCCTACCAAGGCACGCTGATCGACGAGATCTCCGTGCGTTTCGAAGAAGGCAGGATCGTCGAGGCCAAGGCGTCGAAAGGCGAAGATGTCTTGAAGAAAGTGCTCGACACCGACGAGGGCGCCCGCCGTCTCGGCGAGGTCGCGCTGGTGCCGCATTCCTCGCCGATCTCGGCCAGCGGCCTGTTGTTCTTCAACACGCTGTTCGACGAAAATGCCGCCTGCCACATCGCGCTCGGCCAGTGTTATTCCGAATGCTTCGTCGACGGCGCCTCGCTCAGCCAAGACGAGATCGCCGCGCGCGGCGGCAACAAGAGCTTTATCCACATCGACTGGATGATCGGCTCGGACAAGATCGACATTGACGGCGTGCACAAGGACGGCAGCCGCGTGCCGGTGATGCGCAAGGGCGAGTGGGCCTGAGGGTTCGGCGTAGGGAGGTCGAATGGCTTTCGACCTGATGGTCAAGCGGATTTACGAGCCGCCCGCTGCCGATGACGGGCAGCGGGTGCTGGTCGATCGCATCTGGCCGCGCGGCGTCAGCAAGGAGCATGCCGCGCTGGCCCTGTGGCTGAAGCAGATCGCGCCGAGCGAAGCGTTGCGGAAGTGGTTCGGGCACGAGCCGGAGCGTTGGGCGGAATTTCGGAAGCGGTACGGGGCTGAGCTGGACGGGAATGGTGAGGCGGTGGCGACGCTGCGCGACTTGCTCCGCGAGGGCAAGGTGACGCTGCTCTACGGCGCGCATGATGAGGCGCACAACAATGCGGTGGCGCTGTCGGAGTATCTACGCGGTATGGGCTGAGGCGGCCGGACCTTTCTGAGGCCGGTGGGACAGCGCGCCCCCCTCTGTCCTGCCTGACATCTCCCCCACGAGGGGGGAGATCGGACGTCGCAATGCTTTCGCCTACTTCCCGACCGCCTGCTCATAAACTTCCGGCTTGAAGCCGACCAGAACCCGGTCGCCGACCTCGAGCACCGGCCGCTTGACCATCGTCGGCTTGGCCAGCATCAGCGCCTTCGCCTTCTTTTCGTCGAGACCTTGCTTGTCCTTATCCGCCAATTCACGAAATGTGGTGCTGGCCTTGTTGAGCAGCTTTTCCCAGCCAACCTTGCCGACCCAGCCATCCAGCCGCTTCGCGTCCAGCCCCTCCGCACGAAAATCGTGAAAGCGATAGGCAACGTCATGGCTCTCCAGCCAGACGCGCGCCTTCTTGACCGTGTCGCAGGTGGTGATGCCGTAAATCGCAGTCGTCAAAGCGCGTCCCTCAAGCTGACAGTCGAATCCGTCCCACAGCCTAAAACCGCCCTTCCCGCTTTGCCAGCGCCCAGGCCCGCATCGTCGGAATTTTTGGACTTGCCAGTACTAAGGATTTTCCTCCACCGCGACGACGCGACCCGCAAAAACCATGAGGAAATGGGTTTCTTCAACGGCTGGGGTACGGTGGCCGACCAGTTTGCCAAGTATGTGAAGACCATTTGAATTTGCATGGCGGCCAGGGGATTGCCCCGACCGCCATGCTCATTTTTCAAACTTGCAACGAAGAGAGCAAAGGTCGGAAAGCCTGACTTCCGGCCTCAGTAGTAAAAGCGCTCTTCGGTGATCTTGCCGTTCTTGACCGTGTAGAGGCCAACCTCATCCATCGTGACGCGCTGGCCGGTGGCCTTGGGCGTAATGTCGAACGTGAAGCGCACCGCGAACTGGTCGCCGTTGACATAAGGGCCTTCGACCGAACCACCGTGGACTTCGTGGTTTTCCTGCCACCATTGGCTTTTCTGCCTGAGGGCCTCCTTGCCGTGGCTGACGGCCATCGGCCCCTCCATGGCTTCGTAACTGGCGATATCGTTGGCATTGTATTTTTCAGCAGCGCCATTGTGATCGCCCTGCTTGAGGAGCTCGGTGAAATCCTTGGCAATTTCCGCGATGGTCATGTGTATTCCTCCTGTTCAGACGCACTGCAATTAGGGAAGAGCCAGCCCGTCTGCCACCTGTGCCCACATGACAGCTGACAAGGCGTGTCAGGACGATCGATACAACGCGGCTCTGTGACACGAATTGCAGGAGCGCGGGCAGCGGCCTCGGTTGCAGACACAAGCCAATTCCGCAATGCTAGGTGCGTGTGCAACCTCTACAACATCACCACAACGCAAGAGGCGATCCGCCAATGGACGCGCGCATTACGCGATATCAGCGGCAACCTTGAACCTTCCGTTGACATCTATCCCAATCAACCCGGCCCGGTCGTCCGCAACACGGCAGACGGGAAGCGTGAGCTGGCGAACCTGCTTTGGGGGTTGCCGACGCCTCAAGAGCGTATGAAGGGTAAGGCCGACTACGGCACGACCAACGTTCGCAATCCACAATATTCGCACTGGCAACAGTTTGTCGGGGTCGAGCATAGATGCGTCGTACCGGTCACCAGTTTTGCCGAACCCAGCCCGACACCGAGCGACAAGGACCCGGAAACAGGCATCCAACGCAATTACTGGTTTGCCCGTGACGAAAGCCGGCCTCTGTTCTTCTTCGCCGGCTTCTGGACCCTTTGGCAGGGTGTTCGAAAGGTCAAGGACGGACCCGGCGACTTCGAGTTATTTGCCTTCATGACAACCAAGCCTAACGCCCTCATCGCGCCGATCCATGAGAAGGCTATGCCCGTAATACTGACCACTTCGGAAGAGACCGAGGCCTGGCTGACAGCACCCTGGGCAGAAGCACGGCATTTGCAGCGAACAGCGCCAGACAACGCGTTGGTCATCGTTGAGAAGCCAGCCACACAAATCAAGTTTCCGCAGCAGGCACCAGCCCAAGGGTCTCTGTTCTAGGCTGAAGGGATGGCCGCGCTCCTCATTCCTCGTCTCGCCATATCACACGGCGAACCATGCGGATTTCGACAAGGCGTCTCACACGAATTTTCAAGCGCTCAGCAGCACTCGGCAAAATTATGTCGGCATCAAGCTCGCGAAGCTTGCAGCGCTCGCACCGCATATGCCCTTCGACATCCCAAAAGGGTATGTCACCAACAAGCTTTGCAAGGTCGCCGGGCAGATAGTGCCGGGTGATGTTGCAGTGCCGGCATCGGACACGAATGAGTTGCCCCACTTCGTGCGCGAGGCATAGGGTTTGCACATTTCGGCGCGGTCGGGTGCTCAATTCCGGCATCAACTAATTTAGGAATGTCTTCCTAGCTTAGTCAATTCCTACTTAATTCCATGGTCGTTTGTTCACATGTCGATCAGACCAGCCGCGCCCACAGCCGTGCGGGCGACCTTGCGCAGGTGGATGAGGCTAGCTCGGCAGCATGGGGCAGTTGGCGCCACGGCGCAGGCTGACATGCGCCACGTCGCCGACGCTGAATTGAAACCCCTCGGCCTGGCGCGGCGCATCGATCACCACCGGCAACCCCTGCCCCAGTTCAGCATGCAGCCGCAAGGTACGGCCGTGGAAGACGATGCTGTTCACCCGCGCCGGCGCGGTTCCTTCGGTCGCCTCGGTGGCGGCCAGCAAATCCTCTGGGCGCACGCCGATGGTGCGCATCTCGCCTTCCCCGGGTGCCTGGCCGGTTTCGGAGGTAGCTTCCAGCGGCAGAGCGCCGGCAGCGAAGCGCAACCGATCGCCATCGCGGCCGACAAAGCGCGACTGCAGCAGGTTCATGGTGCCGATGAAGCTCGCTACGAACTTCGTCGCAGGCTGGTCATAGAGCGTCGCCGGCGGCGCGATCTGCTCGATGCGGCCCTTGTTCATGACGACGATGCGATCGGAGATCGACAGCGCCTCGGTCTGGTCATGTGTGACCATGACAAAGGTCGTGCCGAGCCGCGATTGCAGCCGCTTCAACTCGACCTGCATCTGTTCGCGCAGATGCGCATCGAGCGCCGACAGCGGCTCGTCGAGCAAGAGCACGCGCGGCTCGCAGACGATGGCGCGAGCAAGTGCCACGCGCTGGCGCTGGCCGCCCGACAATTCGGAGACACGGGCGCGAAACTTGTCGGCGAGACCGACCATGTCCAGCGCTTCGCCGACCCGCTTTGCCTGCTCGATTCCCGACAACTTGCGCAATGACAGGCCGAAGCCGACATTCTCGGCGACATCCATATGCGGAAACAGCGCGTAGTCCTGGAACACGGTGTTGACAGGCCGGTCGAAGGGCCGAAGCGCCGTGATGTCGCGGCCGTCGAGTAAGACCTTTCCGCTCGACGGGCTTTCGAAGCCGGCGATGACGCGCAGGCTGGTGGTCTTGCCGCAGCCGGACGGCCCGAGCAGCGTGATGAACTCGCCGCTGATAATGTCGAGATCGACGGCATCGAGCCCGACGATGCCGCCCGGGAAAACCTTGGAGACCGCCTGCAGCCGGACGAGTGGATCAGGCGCCATCGCGAACCTCGGAAGGCTTCGTGGTGTTGACCCACAGGATCTGGCATTGCTCGGCGCCGGGATTGCGGAAGGCATGCAACAGCGTGCTCTTGAAGGCAAAGCTGTCGCCGGTCTTCAGCCCGTATTTTGTCGAGTCCACCACCAGTTCGACCTCGCCCGAAAGCACATAGCCGAATTCATGGCCGGCATGGGCATAGGCTTCCGCCGTGCCGCCTCCGGCCTCCACCGTCACCAGCATGCCGGTGAGCGTCGCACCCGGCGGCGATAGCAGCGCCTTGGCGATGCCTTCCGACTTGACGGGAATGGAGCGCCGCTTGTCGGCGCGCACGCAATAGAGATCGTTGACGGCCTCGTCGCCATCGGCGATCAGCGCCGAAGGCTCGATGTCGAGGGCGGCGGCGAGCGGCCAGATCACCTTGACGCGCAGCGAGGACATGCCGCGCTCGATCTGGCTCAGCGCGCCGATCGACACGCCGGCTTTTGCCGCCAGTTCGGCCAGCGACAGGCGCCGCTCCAGCCGCAGCGCCCGCACACGGCGCCCGACGCGAACATCGGCATCGTCCTTGGGTTTCTCGGCGGCCTCGTCGACTATGTCCATTCGTCGATCCTTGTTGCGTCTAAGGCCAGCACCAGACAACGGCCGGCCTCGGGATTGAATTCGTACTTTACCGGGCGTTGGCGCCGCCCCTCACCGCCTGCCGGCATCCTCTCCCCGTATAGTGACAGGGAGAGGGACGCTCTTATCGCCGGTTTCGCCAATCACCAGCGTCGCAAGGGACTCGCCGGCATTGCGCCCGGCTCCTTCTCCCCGTCACTATACGGGGAGAAGTGCCCGGCAGGGCGATGAGGGACAGCGCCAGCTTCCGAAATTAACCACCGATCACCCGCCAGCCTTCACCTTCTCGAACATCTTGGCCACATCGTCGTTCTGCTTCATCGGCCCTGTGAAGATGGTGCTCTTCAGCATCACCTCGGGATCGGACGGCAGCTGCAGTTTCTCCAGTTCCTCCTTCGTGACGCCGGCGAAGGCGGTGCTCAGCGAACTGCCATAGCCATAGGACTGAATGAGATATTTGCCCGAATCGGCATCCAGCCGGCTGTTGATGAAATCATAGGCGAGATCGACATTCTTGGCGTCCTTCAGCATCACGAAGCCGCAGGCCCAGGTCAGCATGCCTTCCTTCGGATTCATGAATTCGACCGGCACGCCCTGCTTCTTGAGCGAGGTGGCCGAGGCGTTCCAGGTCATTGCGGCGACCAGTTGGCCGCTGGCAAGCGCCTGCTCGACCGACGTCATGTCGGTGGTGTAACTCGACAGCAGCGGCCGCTGTTCGCGCAGCTTTGCCGCAACCTTGTCCATCTGCTCGGGCGTCATGTCGAACGGATTGACGCCGGCCAGAAGCGCGGCGACGATCGGCGTGTCGTGCACGGCGTCGATGGTCGCCATGCGGCCGGCATATTGTTTGTCCCAGAGCAGGTTCCAGCTTGCCTCGGGGTTCTTCACCAAATCGGTGCGGTAGAGGATGGAAGTGTTGCCCCAGTCCCACGGCACCATCCACACCTTGCCATCGCCGGCCTGCAGGTCGGGCAGGTTCTTGAACACCGGGAAGATCGAATCCCAGTTCTTGATGCGCTTGGTGTCGATCGGCTGCAGCAGGCCTTCCTTGTTCCAGCGCGCCACCTTGTCGTAGCAGGGGTGCGCGATGTCGGGCCGGAAGCCGGCCTTGACCTTGGTGAAGGCATCGTCGTCATCGCCAAAGATCGAGGCCTCGACGCCATCGGGATGCGCGGCGAGGAAGCTCTTGTTGAAATCGGGCAATTCGTAACCCGACCAGGTGAAATATTGCAGCTTTTCGGCGGCCAGCGCCACGGTCGAAGACAGTGCCAGCGCCAGCGCGGCGAGGCCGGCGCGCGCCTTGTGTCCGGTTATCGATGTCAGGTGGAATGTCATTTTCGTTCTCCTCTCATTGTTATGGTCAGGCTGGATTGCGGCGCGTGGCACCGAGCCCGCGATGGCGCAAGATCTCGGCGGTGCCGGCGATAATGAAGGATGTGGCCAGGATCACCGTCCCCAGCGCCATGACGGTCGGCAACGAGCGGGGGAAGCGCAGCTGGCTCCAGATATAGAGCGGCAGGGTCGGCTCGGTGCCGGCAAGGAAGAAGACGACGATGAATTCGTCGAAGGAGATCAGGAAGGCCAGCATGAAGGCCGACAGCACGGCGGGCAGGCTGAGCGGCAGCATGACCCGCCGGAACGTCGTCCAGTCGGAGGCGCCGAGGTCGAGCGCCGCCTCGCGAACCGTCCTGGGGATGGCGGCGAAACGGCTGCGCATGACGACGACGGTCGTGGGCAAAGCCACCAGTATGTGGCCGAGCACGATGGCGATGCGCGACGGCCCAAGGCCGATGAGGTTGATCAGGATCAGCAACGATATGCCAACGATGACGCCGGGGATCAGGATCGGCAGGCGGGCTATGGCGCTTATGGTGGCGGCAAGCGGCGAGCGGCCGTAAAGGTCCATATAGGAAACGGTGATGCCGCACAGTGTTGCACCGGAAGCGGCGACAGTGGCGATGACGAGGCTGTTCACGAGCGCGCCCGACAGCGCCGGATTGCCGTAGAGCGTCTCGTACCATTGCAGCGTGAACCCCTGGAGCGGAAACGCCGCCTGGATGGAATCGTTGAAGGAAAACAGCGGGATCAGCAGGACCGGCAGATATAGGAACACCAGATAGGCAAGCACGTAGAGGCCGAGCCAGCGGCCATCCCGATTCGTCCCGGCCCGGTCCACTCTCATGTGCGGCTGCCAAATCTGCGGTCGGCGTTGCGCGCGACCAGCACCACGACGAGGATGACCAGCATGACGCAGACCGAAAGGGCGGCGCCGAACGGCCAGTCATTGGCCTTGCCGAACTGCGACTGGATCAGCGTGCCGATCATGGTGCTGGCCGGGCCGCCGACCATGGCCGGCGTGACATAGTCGCCGACTGTCGGCACGAAGACGACGAGCGCGGCCGCCAGCACGCCCGGCATCGAATTCGGCAGCACGACGCGGCGGAAAGCGGTGAACGGCCGCGCGCCGAGGTCGGAGGCAGCCTCGAGCAGCGATTTCGGGATGGTGTCCAGCGCCACGTAGATCGGCAGGATGGCGAAGGGCGCATAGGCGTGAGCCAGCGTGACGACCACAGCGGCTGGCGTGTTGAGAAATGCCAGTGTCGGCTCCGACCAGATGCCGCTTTCGATCAGCGCCGAGTTCAGGACGCCATTGTAGGCGAGTACGATCTTCCAGGCGAAGACGCGCAGGAGATAGCTGGTCCAGAACGGCAGCGTCACCAGGAACAACAGCAGGCCGCGCCGGCGCCCGGCATGGAAGGCAAGATAGTAGGCGACGGGATAGGCGGTGGCGACGGTTGCCAGCGTCACCAGGCCGGCGATGACCAACGAGCGCAGCGTCACCGTCCAGTAGAGCGGATCGGTGGCCACGGTGACGAAATTATCGACGGTCAGCCCAACGCCGAGGAGCGAGCCGTCATTGCCGCGAAAGGCAAGGAACAGCACCAGGCCAAGCGCGAACAGGATCAGCAGGAAAGTGACCAGCGCCCCTGGCAACAGCATGGCGAGCCGGAAGCCCGATGAAGACCGGGCCTTTGGCGCTTGTGCTGCAACTAAGGCCGACATCGACCAGCTCACCAAATTTGAAATTGGCTAACAATTTTTCATATTCGTGAAACTGTCAAGCAGAATCCGGCTTTCCTGAATTGGTCGTCATCAACGCTCCGGCGACTGCCGGAACGCTGCGCTTTGCCCGGATTGGTCGAAAAGCCGTAGCCGACCTGGTAAGCCTGCCGTTCTCGGCCGCGTCAGTAGGTAATCTCACCGAACCGTTTGGCTGGTGTGCCTCGAACGCCTGCGCGCACAGCGAACAACCCGCCCTCCTGCGGGTTTGCCTGCAAATGCCTCTCGCTCATGGTAAACCGTGCCGAAGTGACGAAGAGGATATCGAAATTCTCGCCGCCGAAGGTACAGCTTGTGGGCCAGCTGCAGGGCAGGTCCACCACCTTGTCCAGAACCCCGTCAGGTGAAATGCGAACCAGGCAGCCGCCCCCCGCAACGCGACAATTCCAGACATAGCCCTCCGCATCCATGCACGACCCATCCGGCAGGCCGCGTGGAAAGTCCGAGAAGAAAGGGCGCCTGTCGGTTATTCGCGACCGCACCCTGTCCCAGTGATAGCGAAAGATCTGGTTCTTGGTAGTGTCCGCCGTGATGAAGGTATCATTCGCTGTCCAGACCATCGTGTTGGTGATGCCGAAGCGATCGGCGCTGAGCGCCTCGACGATGCCGGCCGTGTCGACGCGATAGATCCGCCCCGCATCTCGCCAAATATCGCGTGGACGATCGTCGGCATCGATGTTGTTTTCCATGGTGCCGACCCAGAATGAGCCATCCGGGGCGACAATGCCCTCATTCAACCGTGTGTCAGGACTGTCCGGTTCGATCGTCGCGATCGTCCTGAAGGCTTTTCCAAAATCCCACAGAGCCACATCCTTTCGCAGCCCGACGATCGCGCCACCGTCCTTACGCAGGCCAATCGAGGTTGCGAGGTCCGGCGTCGGCCAACTCCGATGATCGCGAGTACCCGGATCGAGCTGGTGAATGCGTCGCCCGATGATATCCACCCAGATCAGTGTCTTCCTGTTCTCGTCCCAGAGCAGGCTCTCGCCGACGATATCCTGGGCATCGAACACGAAGCCTGGCTGTTTCTCTCCGCTATCCACTACCCTTTTCCCTTCCCAACTGTCGCGTAGTCAACCGCTATTGACAGACAAGATTTCACAAAGATATACCCATTTCAAGAAAACATGTCATACAGGTTTTGGGCAAATGGTAAGCGATCGCGGCATAGGGCCTGACGAGACAAATCCCGGGCTGGTGAGTGCCGCAATTCAGGCCATCACCCAGCACATCCGCGTTGAAGGCCTTGGCCCTGGCGACCTCTTGCCCAGTGAAGCTGACATGACCCGCAGGCTCAGTGTCTCGCGGACGGTGGTGCGGGAGGCGTTTCGGTCGCTGTCGGCGATGCGCCTCATCGACATGAGCGCCGGCCGGCGCGCCAGCGTTGCCAAGCTCGACATTGGTGCCATGTCGATGGTGATCGAGCACGGCGTCACGACCGAACAGATCAGCGTCCAGCAGGTTTATGATGTGCGCCGCACCATCGAAATGCGCACGGTGGCGCTCGCCGCACTCCGGCGGACCGACGCGGAGGCGGCTGAAATACAGAAATGCGCGCGGCTGATGCGCGAGAATTACCGTGCGCCCGAGATCGTCATGGAACACGACATCGCATTCCATGAGGCGATCGCGCGGGCCTCTCACAACCCGGTGTTTTCGTTGATCATCAACGCCTTCAGCGGCGTCACGCGACGCACCTGGGTGATCGGCTGGCGTACGCGTGTAACCGAGGAAGAGCAGATCAAGATGATCGAGGGGCACGCGGATATTGCTCGGGCGATCATCGCGGGGAACCCGCAACTTGCCGCCGAACATATGGCCGCGCATTTCGACAAAAGCGTCAAGGCATTGATCGACGCGGGGATCGCATGAAAATCCGCTCGCTTGAGACCATTCGTATCGAAGAGCGGCCCAATCTGCTCTGGATCGAGGTGCATACCGACGAAGGCATTACCGGCCTTGGCGAAACTTTTTTCTTGGCCCGCACGGTCGAGGAATATGTCCATGAATATGTCGCGCCACGCGTAATCGGCCGCGATCCACTGCAGATCGATCTGCTTTCCGCGGACCTGGTTGGCTATCTCGGTTTCCGCTCAAGCGGGGTCGAAGTCCGCGGCAATTCCGCCTTCGACATCGCGCTCTGGGATATTTTCGGCAAGGCCATGAACCAGCCGATCGCGCAACTTCTGGGAGGCTTTTCGCGCCGGTCCATCCGTACCTACAACACCTGCGCCGGCACCGAATACATCAAGGACGGCAAGGGACAGACCACCGCGAATTATGGTCTGGGCACAAGGCAAGGATACGACGACCTGAACGGGTTTCTCCACCGCGCCGACGAATTGGCGGCGGAGCTGCTTGAGGACGGCATCACGGCCATGAAGATCTGGCCTTTCGACCATGCCGCCGAGAAAAGCCGGGGGCAAGACATCACCGCCGGCGACCTCAAAGCCGCGCTGCAGCCCTTCGAAAAGATCCGCAAAGCGGTTGGTGACAAGATCGACATCATGGTCGAGTTCCACTCCATGTGGCAGCTCTTGCCGGCGATCAAGATCGCCAAGGCGCTCGGGCCTTATGGCACGTACTGGCATGAGGATCCCATCCGCATGGATAGCCTCGCCGATCTCAAGCGCTACGAGGCCGCGAGCCCGGCACCGATCTCGGCGTCGGAAACCCTGGGCAGTCGCTGGGCATTCCGCGACCTTCTGGAGACCGGCGCCGCAGGCATCGTCATGCTGGACATTTCCTGGTGCGGCGGGCTTTCCGAAGCACGCAAGATCGCCGCAATGGCGGAGGCCTGGCATTTGCCGGTCGCGCCGCATGACTGCACCGGGCCAGTGGTCCTGGCGGCATCCACGCATTTATCCCTCAACGCGCCCAACGCGCTCGTACAGGAGAGTGTGCGGGCATTTTACAGGACCTGGTACCGCGACCTCGTGACCGCGCTACCGGAAGTCAAGGACGGCATGATCACCGTGCCGCCTGGCCCAGGCCTCGGGCTGGAACTCAATCCCGACCTCGGTCGGGCCTACACCGTCCATCGCCGCGTCTCCGACAAGACGGACATCTGAAGAACACTCAACGGGAGGAATAGAAATGAAACGACTGACTGCAACGCTTTTGCTCGCCACGACGCTGCTTGCCGGGCCTTCCGTCGCCAGTGCCGACGGGCTCAACATCGTCTTTACACACCATTCGTCGGCCTCGAACACCTTCTGGCAGGCGGTGAAAAAGGGCTTTGACGATGCCTGCGGCAAGGTCGAGGCCAAGTGCAACATGATTTTCACCCAGACCGAAGGCTCGGTCGAGCAACAACTCGCCAACATGCGCGCCGCACTTGCCGCCAAGCCGGATGCCCTGCTGACCTCGATTGTCGACAACAAGGCGTTCGACGACGTCATCAAGGAGGCGCGAGATGCCGGTGTGTTGGTGATTGCCGTCAATGTCGATGACACCGAAGGCGCCAAGGGCAATGCGCGGCAGGCCTTCATAGGGCAAGGTTTCAAGCCGGCGGGCTATTCGCTCGGCAAGGCGATTTCCGAGAGCTTCCCGAAAGAGGGGCCAATCAAGGTTCTGGTCGGCATTTCCGCACCCGGCCAGAACTGGTCCGAAAGCCGTGGCGCAGGCGTGATGCAGTTCCTGGAAGAGTACAAGGCGGCCCATCCCGACCGCCAGGTCTCATGGGAGCGGATCGACAGCGGAACGGACCTCGCGATTACATCCGATCGTGTCGGCGCCTATCTCAATGCGCATCCCGACACCACAGCCTATTTCGACACCGGCTTCTGGTGCGCGGGCGTTGCGCGATCGCTGCAGGACCGCGGCGTCGCGCCGGGCAAGGTACTCCTTGGCGGTTTCGATCTGGTGCCGGAAGTTCTGCAGCAGATGCAGAAGGGCTACGTACAGGCTTTGGTGGACCAACAGCCCTATATGCAGGGCTTCATGCCCGTCATGGAAACCTACTTGAACAAGAAGGTAGGTCTGGCCCCCTCCGACATCGATACGGGTCAAGGCATCGTGCGCCCGGATCAGGCCGACGCGATCATGACGCTTTCCTCGCAAGGTCTGCGTTAAGCCCACGCGCGCCATGTGTTCGCCCGGCAGTGCTCGCACCGCCGGGTGGGTCCCTTGCCTCGAATTCCTGGAGCCTGCCTTGAAACGCCTCTTCAAGACCTATCTGGAAAAGCCGGAACTGGCGGGACTGATCCTGCTGGTGCTTCTGGTAGTGATTTTCGAGATCCGCTCGAATGGCGTGTTCCTCAACCAGGATAACCTTCGCGGCATACTCGGCATTCTGCCGGAAACGGGCCTCGTCGCCATCGGCGTCACGATCTTGATGATCAGCGGCGAATTCGACCTGTCGGTCGGATCGGTGTTCGCCCTGATGCCGATGTGCATGGCGGTCCTCATGGTCGAAGGGGTGCCTTTCCCACTTGCCTTGCTGGCCGGGCTTATCGTTTGCGCGGTGATCGGATTTATCAACGGCTATGTGACGATCTGGTTCGAGATCCCGAGCTTCATCACCACGCTCGGCATGCTTTTCATCGCCCGGTCGCTGACGATCGTCGTCTCGGGCGGGTTTCCACCCTTGCTTCCCGCCGATCTTCCGAACTGGCTGTTCACCTCGTTCGTCGGCCCCGGCAACATGTTCCGCATGTCGTTCCTGTGGTTTGCGGGAATTGCCCTTTTAACGTCACTGATGCTTTCCAGAACCAATTTCGGCAATTGGATAAAGGCCACCGGCGGCTTCCACCCGGCTGCCGCCTCGATGGGCATCCCGACAGCGAGAGTAAAACTCGCATGCTTCGTGCTTTGCTCGATGCTGTCGGGTTTCGCCGGCATGTTGCAAGTGCTGAGGCTGGGCTCTCCTTTGCCTTCCATTGGCGAAGGCCTGGAACTCCAGGCGGTGGCCTCGGCGGTCATCGGCGGCGCTTCGCTCGCAGGCGGGCATCGGTACGGTCGCTGGCGGCATCATCGGCACGATCCTCATCCGCATCATCGACAATGGGCTGGTGCTCTCCAATGTCGACGCGAACTGGTTCAAATTCGCGATCGGCTTCCTGACCATTTTCGCCGTCGTAGCCAATGCCTGGATGCGCAAGCGTGCCAAGGCGATCAAGATGGAGGGCTGAGCCATGGAAGACGCAATCATCTCCGTCCGCAATCTTCACAAATGGTATTCCGGCGTCCATGCGTTGAAGGGCGTGAGCCTCGACCTGAAGCGAGGCGAGGCACTTGGGTTGGTCGGCGACAACGGTGCCGGCAAATCGACGCTCATCAACATTCTGTCGGGCGTCCATACCGCCGACGAGGGCGAGATCCTGGTCGAAGGCAGACCGGTGCGGATCGCCAGGCCGCGCGACGCGATGAACCTCGGCATCGAGACCATCTACCAGTACAATTCGATGGTTCCCACCATGTCGATCGCCAGGAACCTGTTTATCGGCCGCGAACCGACGCTGTTTTCCGTATTCGGCGTCGGCATACTGGATCAAAAGAAGATGGGCAGCGAAAGCATCAAGGCGATCGCCAATGTCGACCTGCATCTGCGCTCGCCCGACGCACTGGTCGGTGAACTGTCAGGCGGCCAGCGGCAGGGCGTCGCCATCGCGAGGGCCATGCATTTCAAGTCGAAGGTGATGATCCTCGACGAGCCGACCAATCACCTTTCGGTCAAGGAGACCAGCAAGGTCATCGGCTTTGTACGTGGATTGAAGGCACAAGGGGTGACCGGCGTTTTCATCAGCCACAACATGCATCACGTTTTTGATTGCTGTGATCGCGTGGTGGCGATGGCGCGCGGCGAGGTCGTTCTCGACAAACGCATCGAGGAAACCTCCATCGATGAAGTTCACAACGTGCTTTGAGGGGCGGGAACGGTGATGACGAACCTTTCCGGTAAAGTTGTGCTCCTGACCGGCGGTCTGGGTTCGCTCGGCCGCGCCCAGGCTGCCGCGCTTGCCCGCGCTGGCGCGCGCGTGCTTCTGCTTGACCGGCCCGAGAATGCAGAAGGGCCCGGAATCGCAGCGGAATTGGCGGCGGCGAACAAGGGTACGATCGTCTATGTCGGTTGCGACTTGAACCAGTTGGCCGAAGCCGAGACAGCGGTCAAGGCGCTAGCCGACGAAGAAGGCACGATCGACATTCTGATCAACAACGCGGCGCTCATCATCAACCGTCCGTTCGAGGAATTCTCACTTGGCGAGTACGAGGACCAGATCCGTGTGAATTCGTCAGCCGCCTTCGCGCTGGCGCGCGCCTGCGCGCCTGGCATGAAGAAGAAAGGCCAGGGCAGGATCGTCAACTTCTGCTCGGTGACGCTGAACGGTCGCTGGGACGGCTACGTGCCCTACGTGGCTTCGAAGGGAGCCATGCTGGGACTCACCAAGTCGCTGGCGCGGGAATTGGGACCACACGGCATCACCGTGAACGCGGTGTCGCCAGGCGCCGTCGTTTCCGAGGCAGAGGAGCGCGTCTTCGGAGAACGGCTCGAGGAATACAATGACTGGATCCTTGCCAACCAATGCCTGAAGCGACGCATCGAGCCGCAGCATATCGCCGATCTCGTGCTGTTCCTCGTCTCCCCGGCATCGGACATGATCAGCGGTCAGAACATCAACATCGATGGCGGATGGTAGCCATGGCTGCTTTTCAATGAGCAATGGCGATGAGATCGAACTTGCCGATGGGCGTGCGAGCGTCGTGGTGCGCCCCCGCGAGGGCGCTGCCATCCTGCGCTACGACGCGCTCCGCACCGGCCGAGCACCGACGCCTGTGCTTGAGCCATCGAGGGGTCTGCTGAAGTTCGGGTCCCAACTGCTGATCCCTTGGTCAAACCGCATTTCCGGCGGCGGCTTCGAGTTTGACGGGCGCTTCCATGCGATAGAGCCCAATGTCAACGGCGAGCCGTTCCCACTCCACGGCGACGCATTTCAAAGGCCGTGGCGGTTGACGAGGCGAACCGGCACTGAAATGGAGCTGGCTCTGGAGGATGGGGCGATCGGACCCTACCGCTACCATGCGAGCGTCCGCTATGCATTGGAGGATGGCGCGCTGTCCGCCGTGCTGGCTGTCGAGAACCGAGCCGCCATACGCCTGCCCTACGGGCTAGGCTTCCACCCCTGGTTTCCGCGCCGCCCGCGCACTCTGCTCCAAGCATCGGCGCGCAGTGTCTGGTTGGAGGACGAGCGACACCTGCCGACGGGGGTGGTGCCGCTGGCCTCCCGGCCGGACTGGGATTTTTCGCAAGCCGCGCCGCTTCCCGACGCCTGGGTCAACAATGCCTTCGAAGGCTGGAACGGGCACGCCTCGATCATCCAGCCGGATGACGCTATCGCCGTCACGATCGAGGCGTCGCCCTCGCTGAATGTCTTCGTCCTCTATTCGCCGGCACGAAACGCTGATTTCTTCTGCTTCGAACCCGTTTCACATGTGGTGGATGCTCATCACGGCAGCGGCCTGACCACGCTGGAAAAAGGCGGATCGACAAGCGCGCATTTGCGGTTACGTTGGGATGAGCTGTAGCGCCACATCGGAAGTCGCGACGCAGTGCAGTGACATCGTGACAAAGGCCATTTTCGTTGATCGCCTGTCGCTTGGCACATGCTGCTTCAGGGCGTGTCGGCTTGAAGAGGCCATGCGCACCTCATAACATCGAACCATCCTGCGTAACGACGAGAGTGCAATGACAAACATGACGTTTCTGCCTGACGATGGCGTCTTTCTCGGCCGCGCTCGATCGGCTGATGTGCCTCACCCACTCGTGGTCACGGCGCGTGACGACACCGTCTTCGATATCACCTCGATCGCAGCGCCGACCGTGCGGGACATCTGCGAAATGGCCGATCCGGCAGGTCATGTGCGCTCGGCCAAGGGCAAGCCGATCGGCTCGCTCGACGACATCGCAGCAAACAGTTTTCAAGCCAGACGCGATCCGACAAAGCCCCATCTCCTCTCCCCGGTCGACCTGCAGGCGGTCAAGGCGTCGGGCGTGACCTTCGTCGTCAGCCTGCTCGAGCGGGTGATCGAGGAACAGGCGCGCGGCTCGGCGGAAAAGGCCGACGCCATCCGCGCCGACATTGCCGGGCTGATCGGCCACGACCTTTCGAAGCTCAAACCCGGTTCGCCGGAAGCCATGGAGATCAAGGCCAAGCTGATCGCGCGCGGCGCCTGGTCGCAATATCTGGAAGTCGGTATCGGTCCCGACGCCGAGATCTTCACCAAGTGCCAGCCGATGGCCTCGGTCGGCTTCGGCGCCGATGTCGGCCTGCACCCGGTGTCGACCTGGAACAATCCGGAGCCGGAGATCGCCATGATCGCCGCCTCGAGCGGCAGGATCGTCGGCGCCACCATCGGCAACGACGTCAATCTGCGCGACGTCGAAGGGCGCTCCGCGCTGCTGCTCGGCAAGGCCAAGGACAACAACGCTTCGGCGTCGCTTGGACCCTTCATCCGACTGTTCGACGACACCTTCTCGATCGACGACGTGAAGCGCGCCGTGGTGCGCCTCAAGGTCGAGGGCGAGGATGGCTTCTCGCTGGAGGGCGCAAGCTCGATGGCCGAGATCAGCCGTTCGCCCGAAGAACTGGTAGCCGCCGCCATGGGGCCGCATCACCAGTATCCGGACGGGCTGGCGCTCTATCTCGGCACCATGTTCGTGCCGTCGAAAGACCGCGGCGAAAAGGGCAAGGGGTTTACCCACAAGGTCGGCGACATCGTCACCATCTCGTCGGAAAAGTTCGGCGCGCTGGTCAACCGGGTGCGGCTGTCGCCCGATTGCCCGCACTGGACCTACGGCGCCAGCCATCTCATGCGCGACCTGGCAAAGGCCGATCTGATCTAAGAACCTGCCCACAACGCCATGACCTTGCTTGGCGTGGATGCCATCTGGGCCGCCTTCACCACCGGTGCTCTGGTCGTGCTTGGCTTGGCGATCGACCGGCTGATCCGGCCGTGGCGCTACTGGCACGCCGGACACAGCGGGGACAATCCGCTCGGCTGAGCCTCGCCGCCAATCATCATCCGGCCGCCCGGAAAAATCACCCCGACTGATGCAATCTGATGGGACCGTTGATGGCGCCGCGTCAGGCGCCAACTACATCTGCAGATGGAGGCTTGCCATCCGTCGAAAAAGGGAATGCTCTGAGGCATCCGAGCGGCGCTGGCAAAAGACGCAATCCGGCCGACGCCGGAACAAGAGACGGATCATCTTCAACCGGGAGGAAATCAAATGCTGACAAGACTGAGACTTGTGCTCTACGGCCTGCTGGTCGCGCTGACGGTCGTTCCGGCAGCGGCGCAGGCCAAGACCTTCTACTGGATTTCGCACGGCGGCCCGGCCGACCCGGTCTGGACCTACTTCCTGGCCGGCGCCAAGCAATGGGCCAAGGACACCGGCAACACCGTCAACACCTCGTTTCACAATGGCGACGTCGCTTCCCAGCAGGAAGAAGCGGTTCGCGCCGCCCTCTCGGCCAAGGCCGACGGCATCGTCACCACCAGCCCCGATCCGGGCAGCCTCGTCGAGATCGTCAAGGAAGCCCGCGCGGCCAACATCCCTATCATCAACTTCAACACGCCTGATCCAAAAGCCAATTTCAATGCCTATGTCGGCGGCGACAACGTCACCTTCGGCAAGCATTGGGCGCAATATCTGGTCGACAAGGGCCTGGTGAAGAAGGGCGACTTCGTCTGGATGCCCGTCGAGATCCCCGGCGCCACCTATGGCGTCCAGGAAGAGGAAGGCATCAAGAGCGTGTTCGGACCGCTCGGCATCACCTACGAAGTGACCGAAGCAACGCTCGACCAGGCCGAAGTGATCAACCGCATGGTCGACTACCTCACCGCCCACAAGGGCAAGGTCAACGCCATCATCGGTCTCGGCGACCTCGTCACCGGCTCGATCAAGCGGGTGTTCGACCAGGTCGGCGTCAAGCCGGGCGAAATCCCCGTTGTCGGCTGGGGCAACTCGCTCGACACCACGCAGGAAGTGCTGAACGGCTACGTCAATGCCGGCCAGTGGCAGGACCCGCAGGCGACCAGCTATGTCGCGCTGTCGCTCGCCAACATGGCGGCGTCAGGCATTCCTCCGGGCTTCAACGTCATCACCGGCGCGCTCTATGAGAAGGACACCGCCGGCATCTACGACAAGATACTGTCCGGCAAATAAACCGCGATCCCTGGCGCCGTGTCCGTCTGGCTCGCGGCGCCAGATATCTTCTTGCGTCGCGACAATCCATCCGAGGCGGTGGAGATCGCGGCCCGTTCCAAACCATGTCGCGGGTTCCCAGTGGAAAATCATTCGCTTGTCCAACGCCTGATTGCGCGGCCTGAATTCGGTCCCTTCGTGCTGCTCATCGTCGAGATCGGCGTTTTCTGGGGCTTCAATCACGACTTCCTGTCGCCGCAGAACATCTCCAACACCCTGGCCTTCACCGTCGAGCTCGGCCTGATCGCGCTGGCGATGACCTTGCTGATGACGTCAGGCGAATTCGACCTGTCCGTCGGATCCCTGTTCGGCTTCTCGCCCGTGCTGATGTGGACGCTGTTCAACAGCGGCGTCACCTCGCTGGAAATGGGCTTCGTTGCCGCGCTGGTGGTTGCCGCCCTGATCGGCCTGGTCAATGGCTGGTTCGTCACGCAACTCAAGATCCCGTCCTTCCTGGTCACGCTCGGCATGCTGCTCGTGGTGCGCGGCAGTGCGCTTTTCATCACCGACGGTTTTCCGCAGCGCACCTGGAGCGCCGAGGGCAGCTGGCTGGCAGAGGCGCTGGTCGGCGACTTCTTCATCGGGCCGTTCCGCATCTACATGTCGCTGTTCTGGTTCATCGCCGCGGCGATCGCGCTCGGCTATGTGCTGACGCAAAGCCGGACCGGAAACTGGATCCAGGCGGCGGGCGGCAATCCCAACGCCGCGCGCGCCCGCGGCGTCAATGTCAACCGCGTCAAGATCGGCCTGTTCGTGCTGTCGTCGCTCATGGCCTCGCTGGCCGGCGTCATCTCCTCGCTGCGAACTTCCGCCGCCAATCCCAATAGCGGCACCGGCTACGAACTCGAAGTCATCGCCATGGTGGTGATCGGCGGCACGGCGCTGACCGGCGGACGCGGGACCATCATCGGCACCGTGCTCGGCATCCTGATCCTGCGCGTGATGCGCAACGGCATCGTGCTGATCGGCGTGCCCGGTCTTGCCTACAATATCTTCATCGGCGCGATCATCCTTGGCATGATGGCGCTCCACTCATGGCTGGAACGCCGGCACCAGGCAGGGACTTGAACCATGGCCGAGCCACTGATCCGCATGCAGAACATCCGCAAGTCCTACGGCCGCGTGCAGGCGCTCGAGGACGCCAATTTCCATGTCAACGAGCGCGAGATCGTCGGCCTGCTCGGCGACAATGGCGCCGGTAAGTCGACGCTGATCAAGGTCTTGTCGGGCGCGGTGCCGCTGACCAGCGGCGACATCTTCATCCGCGGCAAGAAGGTCACCTTGCGCAGCACCAGCGACGCCATCGCACAGGGCATCGAAACGATCTACCAGGACTCGGCGCTGGTCACGCAACTGTCGATCGCCCGCAATTTGTTTCTCGGGCGCGAGCCGATCAAGCCGCCGCGTTTCCTCAACCGCATGGACCAGGAGGCGATGAACACCGTCGCCCGCGACCTGCTCAAACAGGTCGGCATTTCGAAGAACATTCCGCCGACGACGCCGATCGGCTCGCTCTCCGGCGGCGAACGCCAGGCGGTGGCGATCGCGCGCGCCATGCATTTCGACAGCGACCTCATCATCCTCGACGAGCCGACCAACAATCTCGGCGTCGCCGAGACACAAGGCGTGCTGAGCTTCGTGCGCAACGCTCGCGATTCCGGCCATTCCTGCATCTTCATCGCGCATAACATCCATCATGTCTTCCAGGTGGTCGACCGCATCGTCGTCATGCGCCGGGGCAAGGTGGTCGCCGACGACATCGACCCGAAGGAGACAACCGTGACGGAAGTCGAACGGATCATCACCGGCATGTCGGACAAGGAAATTCGCGAAGCCATCGCCGACGGCAAGCCGCCGCACTGAGGGCGGAAGCCGCCTTGTCGAAACAGCCCAACGCGCATCGCGGTGATGGATGTCGATCACCCGTCCCTCGGATCGCATCGGCTGCGAAATTGCTTGTCTGGCGCACGATCGCATCGGCGCATAGGGTTGCGGCATGAAGGCCACCGTCTCCGACATCGCCAGGAATTGCGGACTCTCGACCGCGACGGTCGACAGGGTGCTCAACAACCGGCCGGGCGCCAGCGCCGCCAACCGGCAGCGCGTCATGGAAGCCGCCAAGCAGCTCGGCTATCTGCCGGTCGCCGACCAGGTTACGCTTCCCTCCAAGCCCGCAAACCTTGAATTCTTCCTGCCGATCGGCGGCAACGCCTTCATGCAGGATCTGGCAAGGCACATCGAGGACTATGCATCGCGCCTGCCGCTGGTCGCTTCGTGCCGGATCCACAACCTCGCCGGCATCTCGCCGAACGCACTGCAGAGCGCCGTAGAAAATCTGTCGCTGAGGGCCAATGGCGTCGGTGTCATCGCCATCGACCATCCGCGAACCCGCAACATCCTGCGCGACATTGTCGAGGCCGGCATCCGCCTGGTGACGCTGGTGTCCGATATTCCTGCCGCTCCCCGCTCGGCCTATATCGGCATCGACAACCGGGTGGCGGGCCGAACGGCGGCACTTCTGATGGGCCGCTTCCTCGGCGGCCGCGAGGGCCATCTGGCGATGGTCGTCGGTTCGCGCTCCTATCGCGGCCATGAGGAGCGTGAAATGGGCTTTCGCTCAGTGCTCGGCGAAGAGTTTCCCAACCTCACCGTAACCAGTGCCGTCGAGATCAACGACGAACCGGATGCCAGCTACGCCGAAACCATGAAGGCGCTGCACAACGAACCGGAACTGCTCGGCATCTATTGCGTCGGGGCCGGACGCTCCGGCGTTGCGAAAGCCATCCGGGAAGCCAGGCCCAACCGCAAGCCGGTGTTCATCTGCCACGACCTGACGCGGGAAACCCGCGGCTATCTCGTCGACGACCTCGTCGACGTCGTCATCGACCAGAACGCCAGGCTGATCGCCGAACAGTCGGTTATCCGCCTGCTCGGCTCCATCGCCTCATCGGCGCCCTATCTCACCCGGAAATTCATCGAGCCGCGCCTGATTTTCAGGGAAAACGTGCCGGTGCAATAAGGCCGGCGCCTCGGAAAAGCCGGTTTCTTGGATTTGTCTGATAATTGATACGGCAAATCTGCACAGCTGCTATGCACAATTCATTGTTGCCGAATCATTGGGCAACTCGTAAGTTCTGGTTGTCGGCCATCTACTCCTCCCAGATGCGATGCCGACGATGAATGGGGTGCACCTCCTCCCGCGCCACATTCGAAATCGAGCCCGCTGCCACCTCCTCCCGGCAGCGGGCTTTTTTCATTCAGCATCGGAAATTCCTTCCACGCCAAAGGGCGCCAAGCATCGCCTCGATCATACGCCGGCAAATCGCCAACAGTCGCGGCGGATTTCAACCGGCGGCGGTGCCCCGGAAGGAAACGATCAACCCTTCGGCCATGCGCACGAACTGCGTGCTCGGACCTTCGGCGCCCACGGTCTGCACGCTGACACGGGCGCCTTCGAACAGCAGCGACAGCGTATCGGCAAGCAGTTCGGCCTGACCGATGCCCGCACCCCGGCATAGCGTCACAAGGCGTTCGCGCTGGGCTTCCTTGAGTTCCTTGATCACCAGCCTCGCCGGATGGTCTGGCTCGGTCAGCTCAGCGGCGGCATTGGCCATGTCGCAGCCGCGGCCGTCGGTATTGAGCATGGCAGCCGCCTTGCCAACCCAGGCATGCAACTGCGCGAGCTTGTCGCCGGGAAACTCGGCCTCGAAAGCGTCCCACATGGCGCCGGCCTTGGCCGCGTTGGCGCGCAGGCACTCGACGATCAGTTCGTCCTTGGATTCGAAGTGACGATAGAGCGTCATCTTGTTCGTGCCGGCAGCTTCGGTGATGGCGTCGACGCCGACGCCCTTGATGCCGTGCTTGTGGAACATGTCGCGTGCCGTCTCCAGAATCCGATCCCGGGGACGAGAGCGCTCCACGACGCCGTCTGTCATCATGATCTCCTTTCGTTTCCAAAAAACCCTCGGCCACCTCTTGACTAGGGTGTTACCGGTCTGTAACTTCCAGAATGTTACTTACTGGTAACACCTATGTCGCCCGCCGTCAATAACAAGGCCGTGAACTGGTCCTGCCAGATGAGACGGACGAGAAACTGCCAATCATGCGGCTCCGGCCGGTGAGGAAATGAAAAACGGTTCGCGAGCATGGGCTGCGAATCGACAGACAAGGAGCCGGCCAATGCCACAGCGCCGCGATCTTACCATAGATGAGGCCGTCCGGGATCCGATGATCCGGCTGGTCATGAAGGCAGATGGGGTCGACCCCCGCGCCCTCGAGAAGATGCTTCGCTCGCTTGCCGATGGGCAGCGTCGCGAGGTGCCGTTGCTGCGTTCACGGGAAGTCTCCCGTGACGGGCACGGCCAGTTATCCAGAGTTGCCAGCGCCTTCGGGCGGGCAAGAGCAGCCGGCGAGGCATGTGTGTCGTGGTAAACTTCTTCATTCACCGTCCGATCTTCGCCTCGGCGATCGCCATCATCATGGTGCTCGCCGGGACGATTTGTTATTTCCTGCTGCCGGTCTCGCAGTTTCCAGACATCACGCCGCCCCAGGTCGTGGTCAGCGCCCACTATCCGGGCGCCAGCGCGCAAGTCGTGGCCGACACGGTGACGACGCCGCTGGAGCAGCAGATCAACGGCGTGCAGGGCATGACCTACATGTCGTCGACGAGCTCCAATGACGGCTCCTCGACCATCACCATCACCTTCGATGTCGGCTACTCCCTGAGCACCGCCGCCGTCGACGTCCAGAACCGCGTCTCGCAGGCGGCCTCGTCGCTGCCGGCGATCGTCAACCAGGGCGGCGTGACGATCAAGAAGCAGAACCCGAACTTCGTGCTCATCGTCAACCTCACCTCGCCCGACAAGTCGGTCGATCCGGTGGCGCTGTCGAACCTCGCCTACCTGCAGGTTGTCGATCCACTGAAGCGGCTGCAAGGCGTCGGCGATGTGCAGATTTTCGGCGAGCGGCGCTATTCGATGCGCGTCTGGCTCGATCCGGACAAGCTTGCCAATCTCGGCATCACCGCCGTCGACGTGCAGAATGCCATCTCCGAGCAGAACGTCCAGGTGGCGGCCGGCAAGATCGGCCAGTCGCCGGCGCCCGCCGGCACCGCCTTCGAGATGCAGGTCAACGCTGTCGGCCGCCTGAGCGACCCGAAGGAATTCGGCGACATCGTGGTGCGCGCCAACACCGACACCGGCTCGCTGGTGCGGCTGCGCGACGTCGCGCGCATCGAACTCGGCGCGCTGCAATATTCGTCCTCGGCCTTCTTCGGCAAGGACCCGACCGTGGTGCTCGCGGTCTACCAGATGCCCGGTTCCAACGCGCTCGACCTTCAGCAGCGCGTCAAGGACAAGATGCAGGAACTGTCGGCGCGTTTCCCGAAGGGCGTGTCCTACGCCATGCACTACGACACGACGCGCTTCGTCTCGGCGTCGATGCATGACGTGCTGATCACGCTCGGCGAAGCGCTGGTGCTGGTCGTCGCGGTGGTGTTCATCTTCCTGCAGAGCTGGCGCACGACCATCATCCCGACCATCGCCATTCCGGTGTCGCTGGTGGCGACACTGGTCGTCATGGAGATGCTGGGCTTCTCGCTCAACATGCTCTCCCTGCTCGGCATGGTGCTGGCGATCGGCCTTGTCGTCGACGACGCCATCGTCGTGGTCGAGAATGTTGAACGACAACTCGAGGCCGGGCTGAAACCATTGGCGGCGACGAAGGCCGCCATGGCCGAAGTCACCGGTCCGATCATCGCCACCACCGCCGTGCTGATGGCCGTGTTCGTGCCGGTCGCCTTCATTCCGGGCGTCTCGGGTCGGCTCTACAACCAATTCGCGCTGACGGTGGCGATTTCGGTTGGCATCTCGGCTTTCAATTCGCTGACGCTGAGCCCCGCGCTCAGTGCCGCTTTCCTGCGCCATAGGCATGGGCCACAGTTCTTCCTGTTCCGCTGGTTCAACACCGGCTTCGACAAGCTGTCGCATGCCTACGCCCATGGCGTGCGCTTCCTCATCCGCCTGCGCTGGATCATGCTTGGCCTGTTTGCGGCCGGGCTGGTCGCCACCTATTTCGTCTGGCAGAAGCTGCCCTCGACCTTCCTTCCGGTCGAGGACCAGGGCTATTTCTTCGTCGTCATCCAGTTGCCCGACGGTGCCTCGCTCGAGCGCACCGACGCGGTGGCCCAGAAGGCGCGCGACATCCTGCAGGCGACGCCCGGTGTCGACATTGTCGGCTCGATCAGCGGCCTGAACTTCCTGACCAGTGCGGCGCAGTCGAACTCGGCGGTCGAGTTCGCCATCCTCAAGCCATGGGAAGAGCGTGGCCCCGACCAGAGCGCGTCGAAGCTCGTCGCCGACGTGCGCGGCAAGCTGATGCAGATTCCGGAAGCTTTCGCGCTTTCCTTCGATCCGCCTTCGATCCCGGGCATCGGCACGACCGGCGGCTTCGAATTCGTCGTCGAGGACCTCACCGGTCGCGGCAGCACCGCCCTTAACGACGCGACGCAAGCCGTGATCGCCGAGGCGCGCAAGCAGCCGGAAATCAATCCGCAGCAGCTGTTCTCGCCGTTCTCGACCTCGACGCCGCAATTCAACTACGACCTCGACCGCAGCAAGGCCAAGCTTCTCGGCCTCAACCTGCCCGATGTCTTCAACACGCTGCAGATCTATCTCGGCTCGCTCTACGTGAACGACTTCAACCTGTTCGGCCGCACCTTCCGGGTGACCATCCAGGCCGACAAGGATGCACGTGCGGGCGCCGCCGACATATCGAGGCTCTATGTGCGCAATGCCTCGGGCGGCATGGTGCCGCTCTCGACGCTGGGCAAGCTGGTGCCGTTCGTCGGGCCGGAAACCGTGCCGCACTACAACAACAACGCCTCGGCCTCGATCAATGGCGGTGCCGCGCCGGGCTTCTCCTCGGGCCAGGCTGTCGCTGCCATGGAACGGGCGGCTGCCACCGCGCTCCCCAGGGATTTCGGTTTCGAATGGACCGGCATCACCTTCCAGGAACTCAAGGCGGGATCGATCGCGTCCGTCGTCTTCGGCCTCGCCATCGTCTTCGTCTTCCTGATCCTGGCGGCGCAGTATGAGAGCTGGGCGATGCCGTTCATGGTGCTGCTGGCGGTGCCATTGGCCTTGTTCGGCGCCTTCGCGGCCCTGTCGGTGCGCGGCATGCAGATCGACGTCTACTCGCAGATCGGCTTCGTCATGCTGATCGGCCTGGCGGCCAAGAACGCGATTCTGATTGTCGAGTTCGCCAGGCGGCGGCGCGAGGAGGGCCTCAGCATCGTCGAGGCGGCGATGGAAGCCGCGCGGCTGAGGCTGCGGCCGATCCTGATGACGGCCTTCGCCTTCATCCTTGGCGTGCTGCCACTGATGTTCGCCACCGGCGCCGGTGCCGCAAGCCGCCAGTCGATCGGCACCACGGTGTTTGGCGGCATGGTCGCCGCGACCATCCTGTCGCTGGTGTTCGTGCCGGTCTTCTACGCGGTCATCGAACAGTTGCGGGAGCGCCGCGAAAGCGGCGAACCCGCCTCCAAGCATACTGAACCAACTGCCGAACCCGCCTTCCCTCCCCTGGCGGAAGCGGCCGAATAAGATTGGAGAAATATTATGCGTAAATGGAAAATTGCTTTGGGAGCGGCTGTCGCGCTGGGCGCGATCTCCGTGGCCAGCGTCCACCTGCTCGATATGGGAAATCTCAGGCTGAGCACCGGCACGGCCGGTGCGGCAACGCCCGCTCCGGCGGCATTCGTCATGCCGGTGCCGGTGGCGAGCGTGGTCAAGAAGACGATCCCGATCTATCTGGACTATGCCGCCCGCATCGAGCCTATCCGCAGCATCACGCTGCAGGCGCGCGTGCCCGGCTATTTGCAGGAACAGACGGCGCAGGACGGCGCAGATGTGCGGCAAGGCGACGTTCTCTACAGGATCTCGCCCGACGACTTCCAGGCCGCGCTCGACCAGGCGAAAGCCCAGGTCCAGCGCGATACGGCGACGCTCGACTATGCGCGGTCCAATCTCGGCCGCGGCACCGAGCTTGCCAAGAGCGGTTACCTGGACAAGGACAGCTTCGACCAGCGCACCAGCACCTTGCGCGAAGCGCAGGCGTCGCTGGCGCTCAACCAGGCGGCCGTGCGCACGGCGGAGCTCAATCTGAGCTACGCCGAGATCCATGCTCCGTTCCCCGGGCGCCTGGGCCGCAACCAGGCTTCGGTCGGAACGCTGGTCAGCGTCGCCGGCACGGTGCTCAACACGCTGGTGCAACTCGACCCGATCTATGTCACCTTCAATCCGAGCGAGACGGATCTGGCCGAGATCGAGCAGGCCCGCGCGGCCGGCCCGGTCGATGTCGAAGTCCTGCTGCCGGGTCAGACCGAGACCAGCCAGACGGGCGAACTCACCTTCATCGACAACACGGTCGATCACTCGACCGGCACCATCACCGCGCGTGCCACCATCGGCAATGCGAAGTTCACGCTCATGCCTGGCCAGTACGTCCGCGTGCGGCTGCATATCAGGCAACAGCCGGACGCGCTGATGGTGCCGCAGACGGCGCTGGGTTCGAGCCAGCTCGGCAAATATCTCTACGTCGTCGGCAAGGGCAACACGGTCGACCAGCGGCTGGTCTCGCTCGGGCCGACCAGCGGCGACCTTGTAGCTATCTTGAGCGGCGTCTCGGAAGGCGACCAGGTGATCACAGGCAATCTGCAGAAGATCGGACCCGGAATGCCGATCTCGCCACTGCCACAGAAACCGGCTACCTGACACCCCCGCAGGCCCGGTTTCCGCGCGGCGCCCTCGACCTACCCACGGGTCGTGGGCGCCGTATTCACAAGCAGGCCGACAAGAGCGGCCACATCGGCACGGTCGGCCTTGGCCGGCGGCATGAAGGCGCAATAGGGGTTACCGAGGCGCACCGAGACCGATGACAGCGCGATCAGGCGCCCGGCCTCCAGATCGGCCTGCGCCATCACACGCTGGCCGAGCGCAATGCCCAGACCCAACCTCGCCGAGGCGATCGCCAGGCTGGACAGGCCGACGCGCCGGCCATGCGACGGGTCGGGCGAGCGGCCGCCTCCACATGCCGCGAACCAGTCCGCCCAGCTTGGGTGCGAGGCATAGTTCGGCCCCCAATTGGTGTGGATGAACAGGCTCTCATGCAGGTCCGTGAGCCCCGGATCGCCATTGCCGTGCCGGTGCCAGAATTCCGGCGCGCAGACCGGTAGCACATCGTCATGGACGAGGCGCACCATCCTCAGGCCGGGATAGTGATAATCGCCATAGGAGATGCGCAGGTCGACATTCTGGCGTACCAGATCGATCGGATCGTCTTCGGCCCGCACATCGATCGCCATATGCGGGAAGGCCTCGAGAAGAGCGGCCAGCCTCGGCGCCAGCCACAGCTCTGCCAGCGAGAACGGCACGCTCACGACAAGCCGTGTCCTCAAGCCGCCTTCCAGCATGCGCTGGGCGATAGCGGCAATGTCACCCAATGCCCGCGCGGTCTGCGGGTAGATGGCGTGACCGGCGTCTGTCAGGGTGATGCGGTTGCCAGTGCGTACGAACAGCTGCTTGCCGAACCATGTTTCGAGATTGCGGATCTGCTGGCTGACCGCCGCCGAGGATACGCCGAGCTCGCTCGCGGCCAAAGTGAAGCTGCCGGCGCGGGCCGCGACCTCGAAGGCCTTGATCGCGTTCAGTGGCGGCAGTTTTTCCATGCCAATCTCCATAAGTTTTTGTTTCTTGCTCATTCATAATAATTTTCGCCGTTGAGAGAAAGAATTTTTTGCGATCTTCTGTGCCCAACCGATGGAGCACGCGACATGAAAGACATTCTCGATCTCGACCGTTATCCGCTCGACCGCGAAGGCAGCGCCGAATGGAAGCGCCTCGTCGAACAGTCGATCGAAGCCCTCCGGACCGACGGCATGTTCAATCTCGAAGGTTTTCTGCGGCCCGGCTTCGCCGAACAGGCGGTGCGGGAAATCAAGCCGGTGATGGACACGCAGTCCCATGTCCACAAGCGCATGCACAACATCTACTTCAAGCCCAGCATTCCCGAGCTCGCACCCGACCACCCCGCTTTGCGCAAGGTCGAAACCATCAGTCACACTGTGTGCGCCGACCAGATTCCGGACAGCACCGTGCTTGCCATCTACGAATACGAGCCGCTCGTGCATTTCCTGGCGGCGACGATGGGCAAGGAAAAACTGCATGTCATGCAGGATCCGCTGGCCCGCACCAATGTCATGGCCTATCGCGCCGGCGAGGCGCTGAACTGGCATTTCGACCGCTCGGAATTCACCACGACGCTGCTTTTGCAGCAATCGCAACGTGGCGGCGACCTCGAATACCGCACCGATCTCAGATCGGATGACGACCCGAATTATGAGGGCGTCGCCAGGCTGCTCGAAGGCCGTGATCCCGACGCCAAGATCCTGCGCATGAAGCCGGGTACGCTCAATGTGTTCCGCGGCAAGAACACCGCGCACCGCGTCACCACGGTCGAAGGCGAGCGCGAACGCATGATCGCGGTGTTCTCCTACTACGAGAAACCAGGCGTGATGTTCAGCGCCGAGGAGCGGGTCGGCTTCTACGGCCGCGCGGCCTGAGCCGCCCAAACCGCGTCCGTATCGGAAATGCCGGGCGACGATGAAAAATCCGAAATGCCATCTTGTTAGATTGTCGACAATCTGATTGTCTTGCCCACTGTACTCGCTGGAGTGGGCCGGATGGTGACGACGGATTTCAGCCCGATTGCCGATACGACGCGTCGCGCCGAAATCGTCGCGCTCCTGCGGCGCGCCATCCTGACCGGGCAACTGCAACCTGGCCAGAAGCTCAACGAGCTCAGAATCTCCGAACAGATGCGGGTCAGCCGCGCGCCATTGCGCGAGGCGATGCGCGAGTTGGTGCAGGAAGGCATCCTGACCAGCATTCCATATGCTGGCACCTTCGTCATCGACGTCACCGCCAAGGACATCGACGATGCCTATTCGCTCAACCAGGTGCTGGATGAGTTCGCCATCGAACGAACATGGCCCCAGCGCGACCAGCGTTTCTTCGATGAACTTGACCGGCGCCACGAAGCGGTGAAGCAGGCGACACGCAACCTCGACACCACAAGGCAGATCGAAACCGCGCTGCAACTGCACGGACTGATCTATGAATGGGCCGACAATTCAGTGCTTCTGGAAACCTGGCAACGACTGACCAGCCGGCTTCAGATGTATTTCGCGCTGCACCAGCATGCGCGCAACGAGCCGGTGCCGGCCGAAGACGTCCATGAGATCTACGTGCAACTGATGAAGGGCGCCGATATGCGCGCTGCCCAGCGTCATGCACGCGAACATATCAATCTCGACTTCGAGCAGTTGCTCTCCTATGCGCGCAGCCTCGAACAGCGTCCGTCAAAGGGCGCCTGACCAATTCCCAGACATCGCAGCCAGCGGACAGACAGAAGTGCAGATCAAATCCATCAAAGCCTACCATGTCGTGCAGCCCTTCGTGGACGGCCCCTACCGCATGTCCAAGGGGCGCCAGGCCGACGCCTTTGACGCGGTGATCGTCGCCATCACCGCCGACAGCGGCCTGACCGGCTGGGGTGAAATGGCGCCGCTCGGCAATTTCTACTCGGCCGCGTTTCCAGCAGGAACACGCGCGGGCGTGCCGGAAATCGCGCCGCATCTCATCGGCCACGATCCGCGCGGCCTCGCCAGCATCGGCCGGCTTATGGACACGGTGTTCAAGGGCCATCCCTACATCAAGTCGGCGCTCGACATGGCCTGCTGGGATCTCGCCGCGCGCGCCGCCGACGTGCCGCTGGTGACCATGCTCGGCGGCCGCGAGAGCGACATGGCGGAGACCTACCGGGTCGTCACCCACGGCACGCTCGATCAGATGGCGGCACTGGCAAAAAGGATCATCGCGGAGGGCTGTCGGCGTTTGCAGGTCAAGGTCGGCGGCAATGTGCACGACGACATCGAGCGGGTGACGACGGTCGCCTCGGCCGTGCCGAAAGGTACGGTGATTTTCTGCGACGCCAATGCCGGCTGGACACCCTATCAGGCACGGCAGTTCGCCGATGCCACGCGCGGCATCGACTACACGTTCGAGCAGCCCTGCACGACGATCGAGGAGAACATGTCGGTGCGCCGCATGCTCGACAAGCCGATGGTGCTCGACGAATCCGTCACCTCGCTGGAAGCGATGCTGGAGATTCACCGCCTGGGCGCGGCCGACGGGTTGACGCTGAAGATCTCGCGGTTGGGCGGTGTGACCAAGACCCGGCAGATTCGCGACGTTGCCGTCGACCTCGGCTTCATGATCACTGTCGAAGACACAGGCGGCGCCGAGATCGACACGGCAGCGATGGCGCATCTGTCGCTGTCGACGCCGGAGGAGCGCCGGCTGCATGCCATTGCCTTCCATCAATGGGTGACGGTGCGCACGGCCTTCAACGCCCCGCCGGTCACCGGCAGCCATATGGGCGTTCCAGACGGACCCGGCCTCGGCATCGACGTGGACCCGAGCCTGCTCGGCAAGCCTTTCTTCGAGATCGGCTGAGATGAAAATCCGCGGTATCACGGCAACGCCGATCAATCTTCGTCTCGAAGCGCCCTATGGCTGGGTGTTCGGCGAGCTCGACGGGTTTTCGCAGACCATTGTCGAGGTCGAGACCGAGGAAGGGCTGATCGGCCTCGGCGAGGCGCCGACGCCAGCGGCGGCCGCGATCATCAACGATGTTCTGGCCGCGCGCCTGGTGGGCCGCGATGCCTTCGACATCGCCGGCGCCGAGCATGTCTGCCTGCCCTACTGGACCGGCGTGCAGTCGATCAACGACCGCACCCGCATCATGGCCTTCGGCGCAATCGAGATGGCGCTGTGGGACCTGCGCGGCAAGGCGTGGAAGCAGCCGCTCTATCAGCTGCTCGGCGGCGCCGTGCGCAAGGATATCCCGTTCACCGACTATTTTTCGCTGCGCGGCGATGGACCCAAGGTGAAGGGCGAGACGACGCCGGAAGAAGTCGCCGACTATTGCGTCGAGCTGCACGAGACGCATGGCACGACCTTCTTCGAAGGCAAATTCTCGACCGAAGACCCGAAAGTCTCGCTCAGAATGGTCGAGCTGATCCGTGAAAAACTCGGCGACGAGGCGATGATCCGCATCGATTCCAACCAGGCCTATTCGCTGGCGACGGCGCGGCGGCTGGCGCGGCCGCTGGAAGAGCTCGGCGTGCGCAACTGGGAGGATCCGGTGGCGACGATCGAGGAGATGCGCCAGTTGCGGCAGCATTGCTCGATCCCGTTCTCGACCCACAACATCGACATTGCGCGCGCCATGGACCTCAAGGTTCCCGATGCCTTCGTCGGCAATCCGACGGCGCATGGAGGCATCGGCCGCCTCACGCGTTTCGTCGGCGCCTGCGAGCACGCCGGCGTCGATTTCTGGTGCTACAGCGGCGACAGTGGCATCGGCAGCGCGGCCTATCTGCATCTGTGCGCGGCGCTTGGCTGGATCCGGGAGCCGAACCAGTCGCTGTTTCGCATGCAGCCCATGGACATTACCGAGGAAGGGCCGTTTTCGCCGAGGAACAATGTCGTGCGCGTCCCGGAAGGCCCCGGTCTCGGCGTCACCTTATCGCGGAAAAACCTCACGGCCTGCCATCGCGATTTCGTCGAGAACGGCCCGTGCAACAAATATCATGACCCGGCGAAGCCCGGAACATATCGCCGCCTGCCGCTGAACTAGGAGACCGAGAAGGAAAGGAGACTAGCCAACACAAGGGTCGGCCGCGGCAATTTGGATCGCCACGGCAGGGCCTGACGGGTGAAAGCATGGCCTCAAGAAAATCTGAACCCTGCGCCGCCAGGATCGGATGGACCAGAAAAGACAGCATGCTACAGTCCCGGTCGACCGACTTCGTTGATGACCGGGACAAGGAGAACTCCACGGAATTTCGTCAACTGGAAGTGCATTCTTCAGCCATAAGAAACAAGGGGAAAGGGTTAAACCCATGAGCAAGAACTACCGCATTCTCGACCTGATCCGTCGCAATCGCTCGCCGCTCGAAAACCATCTCATCGACGGTCTCGTCGACGGCCGTGTCAGCCGCCGCGACTTCATTCGCCACGGCAGTCTGCTCGGCCTGTCGCTGCCGCTTCTGGGCGGCATCACCACCGCTGCCGGCCTTAGTGGCATGCCGTCGCTCGCCCGCGCCCAGGGCGCGCCCGGCGCGACCATCCGTGTCGGCAGCAGCGTGCCGGCGGCAACCATCGACCCGGTCACCATCGCCGATGCCGGCGGCCTGCTGATCATGCAGCAGGTTGCCGAATTCCTCTGCGTCGACGGCCCCGACCTGGTGCTCAAGCCGGCACTGGCCGAAAGCTGGAAGCCTAACGACAACGGCACGGTGTGGACCTTCAAGCTGCGCAAGGGCGTCAAATTCCACTCAGGCGGCGAGATGAAGGCCGACGACGTCGTAGCCAGCATCGACCGCCTCGCCGACCCGGCAAACTCGTCCAACGCGTTGTCGGTGTTCACCGGCATTCTGCAGAAGGGCGCCACCAAGAAGGTCGACGACTACACGGTGGAATTCCATCTCGACGCCCCGAACGGCAACTTCCCCTACATGGTGTCGTCCGACAACTACAACGCCGTCATCATCCCGGCGAGCTACAAGGGCGACTACGAGAAAAGCTTCGACGGCACCGGGCCGTTCAAGATCGAAAAATACACGGCCAAGGTCGGCGCCTCCTTCGTCCGCAACGAGGACTATTGGGGCGAAAAGGCTCTGCCGGAGCGCACCGAGTTCACCTTCTTCGCCGACATGCAGCCGCAGATCCTGGCGCTGCAGGGCGGACAGATCGACATCATCAACCAGATGCCGGTGCTCGCGGGCGTCGCCCTGCTCAATGATCCGAGCGTCGACATCATCAGCCTGAAGTCGGTCGCGCACCAGCAACTGCATCTGCGCTGCGATTCCGATCCGTTCAAGGACCCGCGCGTGCGCCGCGCCATCGCGCTCAGCCTCGATCGCGACAAGCTGGTCGCCGGCCTGATGAAGGGCCGCGCTTCGGCCGGCAATGACAGCCCGTTCGCGCCTGCCTATCCTTCGACCGATACCAGCGTGCCGCAGCGCAAGCAGGACATCGCGCAGGCCAAGCAGTTGATGGAAGCGGCCGGCGCCGGCAAGGGTTTCAAGGTGACCCTGACCACCGAGCGCTACCTGGAAATACCGGAATACGCCCAGCTCATCCAGAACTGGGTCAAGGAGATCGGCATCGAGCTCGAGCTCAACATCCTCGACCAGGGCGCGTATTACGGCGACGCCGTATTCGGCAAATCGAACTGGCTGGATTCGGTGATGGGCATCACCGACTACGGCCACCGCGGCGTGCCGAACGTGTACCTTGCAGCACCGCTGAAGAGCGACGGCACCTGGAACGCCGCGCACTTCAAGAACAAGGACTATGACACGCTGGCGACCAGCTATATCGCCGCGCTCGATCTCGAGGCGCAAAAGGCGACGGCGGGCAAGATCCAGAACCTGCTGCTCGAGGAAACGCCCGTCATCTTCGGCTATTTCTACGACTATCTGACGGCGACGGCGAAGGGCGTGGCCGGCGTGCAGCCGACCGCCATGTCGCAGCTGTTCCTCGAAAAGGCATCGAAGGCCTAAAACGAAAGGGAAAGCCAATCCTCTAACAGCCAGCTCCCGCGTGGGGGCTGGCTCCACAAGGAGTCTTAGCCATTCTCTCCTTCTTTGCACGGCGTGTGTCGCTGTCGCTGGTTACATTGTTCCTGCTCAGCATCATGGTGTTCCTGGGCGGCCAGGTGCTGCCCGGCAATGTCGGGCGCGCGATCCTGGGGCCGTTTGCCGACCAGCGCGCTGTCGACGCGCTCAATCACACGCTGGGCGTCGATCGGCCGCTGCTCACCCAATATGCGACCTGGATCTGGAATTTCATCCGCGGCGACATGGGCACATCCTACATCTTCCGCTCGCCGGTGGCGCCGTTCGTCATCGATGCCTTGGGCAATTCGATGAAGCTGGCCGCGGTCGCCTTCGTGCTGGTGGTGCCGATCGGCATCCTCGGCGGCGTCGTGGCCGCGCTCAACCTTAACCGCCCGCTCGACCGTATCATCAGCCTGGGCGGCCTGTCGGTGACGGTGTTGCCGGAATTCGTCACCGGCATCATCCTGATCCTGATCTTCGGCGTCTGGCTGCGCTGGCTGCCGATATCGGCGGCATGGCCGAAGAACGCCGGCTTCTTCACCCAGCTCTACTATCTGATCCTGCCGTCTCTGCCGCTGTTCCTGGTGCTGTTCGGCTATATCGCGCGCATGGCGCGCTCCGGCATGATCGAAGCGCTCGATTCCGACTATACGCGAACGGCGGTGCTCAAGGGCCTGCCCTGGCGCACGGTGATCTGGCGCCATGTGCTGCGCAATGCGCTGCTGCCGACCATCACCGTCATCGCCACCCAGACCGGCTATCTCATCGGCGGCCTGGTGGTGATCGAGACGCTGTTCCGCTACCAGGGCATCGGCTCGCTGATCTTCACCGCCGCGCGCGGCAAGGATTTCCCGATGCTGGAATCCGGTATCCTCACCATCGGCATCGTCTATGCCGTGGCGACATTGATCGCCGACTTCCTCTATTCCGTACTCAATCCGCGTATTCGGCTGGGGTCAGACCAATGAGCGCCGTCCAGACCACCTCCCCTCCGCAAGACGATACGCGCCGGCGCAGCCCCATGGCGGAAGTCTTTTTCTCGCTCATGCGCTCGCGGACCTTCCTTGTCGGTCTCTTCATCGTGCTGTTCTGGGTCGCCTGCGCACTGTTCGGCGAGCACTTCGCACCCTACGACCCGCTTGCCGACGACATCATCAATGCGTTGGCGCCGCCCTCGTCCGAACACTGGTTCGGTACCGACCAGATCGGCCGCGACGTCTTCTCGCGCGTCATCGTCGGCTCGCGCGACATCCTCACCGTCGCCCCGCTGGCAACCTTGCTGGCGACGGTCGCCGGCACGGCACTCGGCCTGCTGACCGGCTATTTCCGCGGTATCGTCGACGATGTCGTCAGCCGCATCCTGGAAGCCTTCATGGCCATCCCCGTGGTCATTGTCGCGCTGCTCGCGATCGTCGCGCTCGGCACCTCCAAGGCCACCGTCATCGTCGTCATCGGCCTGAGCTTCGCGCCAATCATCGCCCGGACCGTGCGCTCGGCGGTGCTGGCCGAGCGCGAACTCGATTATGTCGCCGCCGCGCAGCTCAGGCACGAGAGCGCCTTCCACACGATGTTCGTCGAGATCCTGCCCAACGTCATCCCGCCGATTCTGGTCGAGACCACCGTGCGGCTGGGCTACGCCATCTTCGCGGTCGCCACGCTCTCCTTCATGGGCTTCGGCATCCAGCCGCCCTCACCCGACTGGGGGCTGTCGATCTCCAGCAACTACGGCATGATCGGCGGCGGCTTCTGGTGGACAGTGCTGTTCGACGCGCTCGCCATCGCCTCGCTGGTGATCGGTGTCAACCTTGTGGCCGACGGCGTGCATGGAGCACTCAATGACTAATTCCGCCCCGATTAAACCGGCAAAGGCTGAAAACGCCCTCGAACTGCACGACCTGTCGGTCGCCTACCGGGTCGCCGGGCGCAACCGCGCCGTGCTGCGCAATCTCAGCCTCAACATCAGGCAAGGCGAGGCCTATGGGCTGGTCGGCGAATCCGGCTGCGGCAAATCCACCGTGGCGCTCACCGTCGTGCGCTATTTGCCGAGGAACGGCTCGATATCGGGCGGCGCGATCTCGCTCGACGGCCAGGACGTCATGAAGCTCGATGCCGAGGCCTTGCGGCGGGCGCGCGCCGAAAGCGTCTCTATGGTCTATCAGGATCCCGGCAAGGCGCTGAACCCGTCGATTCGCATCGGCCGGCAACTGACCGAGATCTTCGAGCTCGGCGGCATCACGGGACAGGCGGCGACCGATCGCGCCATCGCCATGCTCAACCGCGTGCGCATCTCCGATCCGCCAAGCGTCATGCAGCGCTATCCGCACCAGCTCTCCGGCGGCATGCAGCAGCGCGTGGCGATCGCCATGGCGCTGGCCAACGATCCCTCGATGCTGATCCTCGACGAGCCGACCACCGGCCTTGATGCGACGGTCGAAGCCGAGGTGCTCGACCTCATTGCGCAGCTCAGGCAAGAGCTCTCGGCCTCGATCCTGTTCATCAGCCACAACCTCGCCGTCGTCTCCAACATGTGCGACCGCGTCGGCGTGCTCTATGCCGGCATGCTGGTGGAAGAAGGGCCGACGGATGTCGTCTTCAACGATCCGCGCCATCCCTATACGGTCGCGCTGCTGCGCTGCCTGCCACGCGGCGGCCAGCGCAAGGACCAGGGCCGGCTCGACACCATTCCGGGCTTCCTGCCCGGCATAGGTGCCGACATCAAGGGCTGTGCCTTTGCCGACCGCTGTGCGCTCGCCGACAATCGCTGCCGCACCGAATTGCCGCCGCTCTATGATTTGAGCGACGAGCGCGGCAAGCGCCTGTCGCGCTGCTTCCATCACGACAAGGCGCAGGCTCTGCCGCGCGCCACACCGAGCGATGTTGCGACAGCGCCCAAGCCGACAACCGCGCCGGTGCTGCGCGTTGCCGGACTGAACAAGACCTATGCAAGCCACGGCCATCCCTTGCGCGCCGTCAAGGATGTCTCGCTTGATCTGCGGCCCGGCGAGACGCTGGGGCTGGTCGGCGAATCCGGCAGCGGCAAGACCACCTTCGCCAGGCTGCTGCTCGGCCTTGTGCCGCCCGATGACGGCGGCACCATCGAACTCGAGGGCAAGGCGCTGGCGCCGAAGCTGGAGAACCGTGGCGACGACCAGGTCAAGGCGATGCAGATCGTCTTCCAGAACCCGGACTCCGCGCTCAACCGCTCGCATTCGATCCGCCACATTCTCGGCCGCGCCTTAAAGCGGCTGGCCGGCCTCTCCGGCAAGGCGCAGGAGGCACGCCTCGACGATCTCGTCCGCTCGGTGCGCCTGACCGACCGGCATCTCGCCGTCAAGCCGCGCCAGCTGTCAGGCGGCCTGAAGCAGCGCGTCGCCATTGCGCGCGCCTTTGCCGGCGATCCGCGCATCGTCGTCTGCGACGAGCCGACCTCGGCGCTCGACGTCTCGGTCCAGGCGGCGATCCTCAACCTGCTCGCCGACCTGCAATCGAAGGAAGATGTCAGCTACATCTTCATCTCGCACGACCTTGGGGTGGTGCGTTACCTCTCCGACAAGATCGCCGTGCTCTATCTCGGCCGCATCATGGAGATCGGACCTTCGGAGGAAGTCTTCTCCGGTCCGCATCATCCCTATACCGAGGCATTGCTGTCGGCTGTGCCGAAGCTCGACCAGACCGAGACGGCGCGCATCCGGCTCGACGGCGAAATCCCCAGCGCCACCAACCCGCCCCCGGGCTGCGTCTTCAACACACGCTGCCCGCGCAAGATCGGCCCGATCTGCGAGCAGCAGGAGCCGCCGCTGGCCGAAGCGCAGCCCGGCCATTCCATCCGCTGCCATATCCCCTACCCGGAACTTGCCAGGCTGCAGAAGGCCGCCGTGATTGAACCGGCATAGCAGGATATTGCCGGCCGGCTACCTCAGGCCGGCCATGCCTAGAGCAATTCCAGGAAAAGTGTGAAACGGTTTTCCCGGGAAAAGCGCGTAGCGCTTTCCCTTAGGAATTGCGTCAAAACAAGGAGTTAGAGCAGTTCATCGTTTCCGCGAAATGTGAACTGCTCTAAGGAACGGTCGCCTTCCGAAAAACCCTGTTCGCTGGTCCAGTCCCTGGCCAGCGAGCGCAAGCCCGTCAGGGCGACATCCAGAACATCCGACGAGACGGGATTCGATGGATAAGCGAGATAGATCGGCCGCTGGAACACCGGCGTGTTGTCGATACGCCGCATCTCGCCGCGCTCGATGTGAGTGCTGACGGCGCTGAGCGGCAGATAGGCGGCCGCTTGCCGCGACAGCACATGCTGCAGGCCGATGAAGACCAGGCCAGCCGAGATGGCTGGCTTCACCATGCCGGCAAAGGCGCGGTCATGCTCGATGCGGAATTCGAGCCCCCAATCCATCAGTATGTAGTTTTCGGTCCATGGCTTGGTCTGCGCCGCATGCTGGACGAGCACGACCTGATCGACGGCCAGCGTCTCATAGACGATGCCGGGATGCGGGCGCGGCAGATAGAGGATGCAGATGTCGAGCAGGCCTTCCGCCAGCTGGTCGATCGCCAGATCCGGGAAACTGCCCTCGAGGCGCAGCGCCACGTTCGGCCGCCTGGCGCGCATCCACTCGACCCATGGCGAAGTGATCCGGTCCCACAGGTAGGCGGGAGCGGTCAGCCGCAGCAGGCTGTCATAGCCATGGGGAACGGCGATATCCTGCCTCGATTGCTCCCAGGTGCGGGTGATGGACGAGGCGTGCGGCAGGAATTGCCGGCCGGCGGGCGTCAGCTTGACGCCGTCGCGGTCGCGCACGAAAAGCCGGCGCCCCAACTGCTCCTCCAGCCCCCTGATCCGCGCGCTGACGGTCGACTGCGCGAGATTGAGCCGGCTGGCCGCCACGGTGAAGCTGCCATGTTCGGCGACCTCCAGGAAACTGCGCAGGTTCTCTGTATCCATGGCTTAGACCTTGCATCGAAGATTTCGATGAACCCTATCAAAAAATATCGCTTTCCGGTCGCGGTCAACAATGACCTAAATGGCTGGTCCCTCAAGGGCAAGCGAGGAATGCAGCCATACCAAGGCATTTCATGACGATCGACGCCGCTCGCAAAAACCTGACGGCAATCGAAAATTCCGCTGTCGACGAATTGCTGGCCGGCAGGCTCGACCGCCGCGATTTCCTGCGCCATGGCAGCGTGCTCGGCCTTTCCCTGCCGTTCCTGGCCAGCCTTGTCGCGGCTGCCGGCCTCGGCACCCCGAAGGCCCGCGCCGAGGGCAAGCCCGGCGGCACGGTGCGCGCCGGCGTGGCGACGCCTGGCGGCGCCATCGATCCCGTCACCTATTATGACAGCGGCAGCTACCAGCTGGTTTTCCAGACCGCCGAATTCCTGTGCATCACGCAGCCGGATCTCACCCTGAAGCCGGTGCTGGCGGAAAGCTGGTCGCCGAACGCGGATGGCAGTGTCTGGACCTTCAAGCTGCGCAAGGGCGTGAAGTTCCACAATGGCGAGGATTTTAAAGCCGACGACGTGGTGGCGACCTTCGATCGCCTCGCCGATCCCAACGGCGCCTCGAACGCGCTTTCGGTGTTCAAGGGTCTGCTGTCGAAGGGCGGCACGCAGAAAGTCGACGACCACACTGTCGCCTTCCATCTCGACGCGCCGAACGGCAGCTTTCCCTATTCGGTGTCGATCGACAATTACAACGCCGTCATCCTGCCGGCGAGCTACAAGGGCGACTACGAGAAGACCTTTGAGGGCACCGGACCGTTCCGGCTGGAGAGCTACACGCCGAAAGTCGGTGCGACCTTCGTGCGCAACGAGGACTATTGGGGCGAGAAGGCGCTGCCCGACCGGCTCGAATTCAAGTTCTACGGCGACGTGCAGCCGCGCATCCTGGCGCTGCAGGCCGGCGAGGTCGACGTCCTCGACGCCGTGCCGCTCGACGTCAGCCAGGTGGTGCTGAACAGCCCCGACATCACGGTGCTGCGTGTCGCCTCGACCGCGCACCGCCAGCTGCACATGCGCTGCGACACCGGCCCGTTCACCGACAAGCGCGTGCGCCAGGCACTGGCGCTCAGCATCGACCGCTCCAAGCTGGTCGACGGCCTGTGCCGCGGCATGGCGGCGACGGGCAATGACAGCCCGTTCGCGCCGGCCTTTCCCGCCACCGACAAGACGGTGCCGCAGCGTGTCCAGGACATCGCCAAGGCCAAGCAACTCATGGAGGCGGCCGGCCTCGCAAGCGGCTTCGACATCACCCTGACGACGCTGCGCTATTCCGACATTCCAGGCTACGCGCAGCTGTTCCAGAATTTCGCCAAGGAGATCGGCGCCCGCATCGCGCTCAACATCGAGGACCAGGACAAATATTACGGCAAGGCGGTGTTCGGCCAGTCGGATTGGCTGGACAGCCCTCTCGGCATCACCGACTACGCGCACCGCAGCGTGCCCAATGTGTTCCTCAAGAGCCCGCTGGTCAGCGACGGCCCGTGGAACGCGGCGCATTTCAAGAACACTGCCTATGACGGCATGGTCACTTCCTACCTCAAGGCGCTCGATATCGGCGCACAGCGCGCGGTGGCCTCCGACATCCAGAAGCTGCTGCTCGACGAGACACCGGTCATTTTCAGCTATTTTCCGGACCTGCTGGTGCCGGTGCGCAAGAATGTCAGCGGCCTGCCGCCGATCGCAGCCGGTCTGCTGCTCGATCGTGTGTCGCTGGGATAGAGGCTGGATTGGAAAATTCTGCTTTCGGGCGGTGAGGCTATCCGCTGGCAAGGCTGCGAAGAGCGATGGGGGGCCATCGTTCGAGCGGCTCGATGCAACGGAAACCCGCCGCCCGGAAACCTTCTCCGGCACCATGGCTCAATCCAGGTTCATCTCGCTGTGCGCCAACGCTCGATGACAAAAGACAAGAAACGGGAGACTACCATTCGCAAGCCTCATTTGCGCGGTCGCGGACCGCATTTCCCCTTGCTCGACAGTATCGTGCAGTACGAGTTCGAGCCGGGCTATGTCGCCTTCACCATGCCGATGCAGAAGCGGCTGCGCGTGCAGGTGGGATCGATGATCGTCGCCGATACGACCAAGGCGCTGGTGCTCTACGAATCCGATCATCTGCCGGTTTACTACTTTCCGATGAGCGACGTGCGCGAGGAGTTCCTGCTGCCGAGCAGGACGACGACAGAAAGCCCGTTCAAGGGCGTCGCCACGCATTATTCGCTGAACACCGGCATAACGCTGGTCGAGGATGCCGCCTGGCGTTATCTGGATCCGGTCAAGGGATCGCCTGACCTATCGGACTACATGTCCTTCTATTGGCCCAAGATGACGCACTGGTACGAGGAAGACGAAGAGATCTTCGTCCACGCCCGCGACCCGTTCCGCCGGGTCGACTGCCTGCCCTCCTCGCGGCGGGTGCAGGTCATTCTCGACGGCGAACAGGTCGCCGATTCACGCCGTGGCATATTTCTGTTCGAAACCGGCCATCCGGTGCGCCACTATCTGCCGATCTCGGACACGCGGCTCGATATGTTCGCGCCCAGCCGCTACATTTCGCGCTGCCCCTACAAGGGCATCTCCAACTACTATCACGTGACGACGCCCAAGAAGCGGCACGAGAATCTCGTCTGGTACTATCCCGAGCCGGTGCATGAGGCCGCGCGCATCAAGGGACTGGTCTGCTTCCACCACGAACTGGTCGACAAGATCCTGGTCGACGGCGTCGAGATCCCGAAAGAGGCGACGGCGGCATCGGACGGTTATTTCTAGGCATCGCCGCCCCTTGCCGGCTTGCGCATTGAGCGCTTGATCGAAACATGGCCAAGCGCATACCTTCCCTGAAACGGGAGGGCTATCGATGGATCTTTTCAAGCTGGATGGCGATGTCGCGCTGGTCACCGGTGCCGGCAGCGGCATTGGCCAGGCAATCGCAATTGGATTGGCCGAGGCAGGAGCCGACGTCGCGTGTTTCGGTCATGCGTCGAAAGGTGGGCTTGAGGAGACCGCGCACCAAGTCACGGCACTTGGCCGCAGGGCTTTGGTGCTGACCGGCACGGTCGCTTCGGCGAGCGATCTGGCGGCGGCAATCGATCGCGTCGAGGCCGAACTCGGTGCATTGACCGTTGCCGTCAACAATGCCGGCATCGCCGGTTCGGAACCGGCCGAGACCTTGTCGCTCGAGACATGGCAGAAGGTGCACGAGGTCAACGTCGCCGGCGTGTTCCTGTCCTGCCAGGCCGAAGCCCGCAAGATGCTGGCGCGCCGCAAAGGCTCGATCATCAACATCGCCTCGATGTCCGGCACTATAGTCAATCGCGGATTGACGCAGGCGCACTACAACTCCTCGAAAGCCGCCGTCATCCACATGTCCAAGAGCCTTGCCATGGAGTGGGCTGATCGCGGATTGCGCGTCAATGTCGTCAGCCCAGGCTATACGCTGACACCGATGAACAAGCGGCCGGAGGTGGCGGAGGAGATCAAGATCTTCAAGCGCGACACGCCGATGGGGCGCATGGCCGCGCCGGAGGAAATGGTCGGGCCGACGGTGTTCCTGGCCAGCCGCGCGTCGAGCTTCGTCACCGGCCTCGACCTGATCGTCGATGGCGGCTACGTCTGCTGGTAGGGCCACATCTCGCCGAACTTCGCCTGCAGTCTGAATTTGTGCATCTGCGAAGCGTTAGTCGTTGCGCGAGATGAACGTTGGTATATATAATTTCATCCTATGAAAGGGCTTGGCGAGATGGGGCTTGCCATGCCGACAGCCGAGATCATGGGACCTTGATGGCTTGCACCTTGCCGGGCGCCGCAAGACTGGCAATTGATCCGCAGATGATCGCTCCACCAGCGGTCTGTCGGCAGCCATGACGCGGACGGCATATTCCATCATCACGAGAATTGAGCACCATCTTGCCTGCGCTGGCCAAGGCCAGGGCGACAATTTTGGCGCCGACGGACTTGCGCAGCGAACCGCCTTTCCAACACAATCAAAAAAAGCCGCAAGAAGGGAACGACCGATAACCGTCACAGCTTGAAGGAGAACAAGCATGTCATTTCGCAGTCGAGTTTCAAAACTATCGATGGGCGCCGTTGCGCTCGCAACGCTGAGTCTGCTGACACCTTCCGCCCAGGCCGCCGCACCGGAATCCAACGACCCGATCAAGATCGCGCTGTTCGACTGGACCAGCGTCAATCTCAACGCCAAGATCCTCGGCGGCATCCTGGAAAAGCTCGGCTATACCGTTGAATACCCGACCGCAGACTACCTCTCCAGCCTGACCACCGGCCTCACCAATGGCGACCTCGATGTCGGCCTGGAGTTCTGGGACACGACAGCCGGCGAGGCGATGAAGGCCTCCGATGCGACCGGCCAGACCGAGCGGCTGGGCAAGCTCGGCCCGAAGGCCAAGGAAGAGTGGTGGTTTCCTGAATACATGAAGGAGAAATGCCCAACCTTGCCAGACTGGCATGCCTTGCTCGACGCCACATGCGCGGCTTCGTTCTCGACGGCGGAGACCGCACCAAAGGGGCGCTATCTCGGCGGCCCAGTGACCTGGGAAGGCTTTGACGACGAGCGCGTCGCGGCACTGAAACTGCCCTTCACCGTCATCCATGCCGGCACCGATGCGGCGATGTTCGCCGAACTCGATTCCGCCTATCAGCGCAAGGCGCCGATCATGCTGTGGATCTATTCGCCGCACTGGGCGCCGGCCAAGTACAAGGGCGAATGGGTGCAGTTCCCCGAATACACGCCTGAATGCTACAACGATCCGAAATGGGGCGTGAACCCCGACGCCAAATATGATTGCGGCAAGCCGCATGGCGAGATCTGGAAATATGCCTGGAACGGCATGAAGGACAAATGGCCGGTCGCCTACAAGGTGGCCAAGGCCTTCACGATCGATACCGACGAGCTCAACAAGATGAGCGGAGAGATCGACCTTGACGGCAAGAAGCCGGAAGATGTCGCCGCCGCCTGGATCGCCGCCCACGAGGCAGACTGGAAAGCCTGGGCGCAGTGATCGTTCCGACTGGAAAGCGAGACCCGGCCGTTGATCGGCCGGGTCCCAAGTCTTGATGTTCCAGAAGGACGATTGGATGACGACTGAACAGGGATCGACCCAACCAGGCACCAACGATCGCCCGGTAAAACTTGCCTGCCGCAATGTCTGGAAGCTGTTCGGGACGAACGCGGCCAGTTTCATCCGCGAGCGCGACGGCAAGGCCAGCATGGCCGATGTCAATGCTGCCGGACTGGTCGGCGCCGTGCGCGCCGTCGATCTCGAAATTCGCCAGGGCGAGATCTTCATTATCATGGGCCTGTCGGGCTCCGGCAAATCGACGCTGGTGCGCTGCATGTCGCGGCTGGTCGAGCCGAGCCATGGCAAGATCGAATTCGAGGGCAAGGACCTGCTCAAGATTTCCGATGCGGCGCTTATCGAATTGCGCCGCCACCGCATGGGCATGGTGTTCCAGAATTTCGCGCTGCTGCCGCATCTCAATGTGCTCGACAACATCGCCTTTCCGCTCGGCATCCAGGGGCAGGACCGGGCAACGCGCGAGGCGCGCGCCCGCGAGGTCATCGAGCTGGTCGGCTTGCGCGGCCGCGAGCATTTCTACCCACGCGAATTGTCCGGTGGCCAGCAGCAGCGCGTCGGCATCGCCCGCAGCCTGGCGACCAAACCGGAGATCTGGTTCCTCGACGAGCCGTTCTCCGCGCTGGATCCACTGATCCGGCGCGAGATGCAGGACGAGCTGATGCGGCTGCAGACCATGCTGCACAAGACCATCGTCTTCATCACCCATGATTTCGACGAGGCGATCCGGCTGGCCGACCGTATCGCCATCATGAAGGACGGCGAGGTCATCCAGATCGGCACGCCGGAGGAACTGGTGGTCAATCCGGCGACCGACTATGTCGCAGAGTTTACCCGCGACGTCGACCGCGCCAAGGTGATTTCGGCGCGCAGCCTGATGCGGACTTGCGATGGTTCGGAGCATGGCGGCACGGTTTCGCCTGATGCCAAGATCGCCAGTTTCTCGGCCAACATCGTCTCGGCCGGCAAGCCGTTCGCGGTGATCAACGGCACCGGCAAGCCGATCGGCGAAGTGACGCCGCAAGCGGTCATCGATCTGCTGGCCGGCATCGAGCACGCGAGAGCCGGCGCATGACGGTGGCGGCAAGCGCCAGCGAGGCCAGGCCGCCACTTCAGCGGTGGCTGCTCGTCTGGGCGGCGGCCCTTGCCGCTGTGCTGTTGGTGTTCCTGCTGCAGGACAGTGTCCCCTGGGCTGTCAACTATCCGGCCAGCGCCGTCGTACCGGTCGCCGACTGGGTCAGCGCGCTGATGGGCTGGATCAAGTCGAACCTGTCCTGGCTGACGCGCTCGATCACCGCGGTGCTCGGCGTGCCGCTCGATTTCGCGCTCAATCTCTTGGCCAAGAATTTCAAGATCGGCCATGGCGCGGACGCCTATGTCCTGCCGCGCCTCTCCTGGGTTGGCGTCTGCGCCGTCGCCTTCATCGCCGGACATGCCGTAGGCGGTCGGAAACTCAGCCTGCTGGTCGGCGGCTGTTTCCTCTACATCGCGCTGTTCGGCCAATGGACCAGCGCCATGCTGACGCTGGCGCTGATCTCCATCGCCGTGCCGTTCTGCATCGTCACTGGCCTGTTCGCCGGCATCTGGGCCTGGCGCAAGCCTTGGGCGGAAAGGCTCATCGTCTCCCCTGCCCTCGACCTGATGCAGACGATCCCGACCTTCGCATATCTCATCCCGATGCTGCTCCTGTTCGGCAACAGCCCGGTATCGGCGATGATCGCCACCGCCATCTTCGCCACGCCGCCGATGGTGCGGGCGACGATGCTCGGCCTCACCCGCGTGCCGCTGGAGATCGGCGAATTCAGCGACATGGCCGGCTGCACGGCGCGGCAGAAACTCTGGCGGGTGCTGTTGCCCTCGGCGCGGCCGACGCTGATGGTCGGCGTCAACCAGGTCATCATGCTGGCGCTCAACATGGTCATTATCGCCTCGATGATCGGCGCCGGCGGCCTCGGCTACGACGTGCTTCTGGCGCTGCGCGCGCTGAAGGTTGGCGAGGCGATGGAGGCTGGTCTCGCCATTGTGGCTCTGGCGATCGCGCTCGACCGGCTGAGTCAGGCCATCGCCCACAAGCAGGCGAAGGGCCATGTTCATCAGGCGGCGAACCCGAGCTTCTGGCGACGCCATCCCAATCTGTCGCTGGCCATCGCCATCCTTTCCGTCACCACGCTGCTCGGCCTGTTCGTCCCGGCTTTCGCGGCGGTGCCGAAGGCGATCACCTTCACCACCGCGCCGCTGTGGAAGGCGGCGGTGAACTGGGTGACGATCAACTTCTTCGATGCGATCGAAGCCTTTCGCGTGGCGCTGATCCTCAACGTGCTCAACCCGGTGCGCGCCTTCTGCGAAGGCTTTCCGTGGCTGGGCGCGGTGTTCCTGCTCGGCCTTGCCGGCTATCAGCTCTCGGGCCTGCGCCTGGCGGCCCTGGTCGCCGCGCTGACCGCTTTCTGCGCGGTCACCGGGCTGTGGGAAAAGACCATGGCGACGGTCTATCTCTGCGGCATCTCGGCCTTCATCGCCTGCCTGATCGGCATCCCGATCGGGCTAATGGCAGCGCGCAGCGACCGCTTCGAGAAGATCGTCACACCCATTATCGACACGCTGCAGGTACTGCCGTCCTTCTGCTTCATCATCCCGGTGGTGATGCTGTTCAGAGTCGGCGACGTGACCGCCATGATTGCAACGATAGCCTTCGCCGTGGTGCCGGCGATCCGCTACACCAATCACGGCATAAGACAGGTGCCGCCGGCTCTGATCGAGGCGGCCAAGGTGTCGGGCTGCACGCCGGGCCAGACCTTCGTTCGCGTGCAATTGCCGCTGGCGCTTCCCGAGATCATGCTCGGCGTCAACCAGACCATCCTGATGGCGCTGGCGATGATCATCATCTGCGCCATGGTCGGCACGCGCGACCTCGGGCAGGAGGTGTTCATCGCGCTGTCCAAAGCCGATTCCGGCCGCGGCATTGTCGCGGGCCTGGCAATCGCCTTCATCGGCATCGTCGCCGACCGGCTGTTCAACGCCTGGACGGCGAAGGCGCGGGCAAGGCTGGGTTAGAGCAATTCCAGGAAAGTGTGAGCGGTTTTCCGTCCGGAATTTCTTCAAAAACAAAGCGCTAGAGCCGCTCACCGTTTCCGTTAAACGGTGAGCGGTGAGCGGTGAGCGGCTCTAGGTTGGAAGATGCGCCGCGGCTACTCCGCCGCGACGCCCTTCACCTCGAGATAGCTCTCCATGGAATCGTCCAGCGCCTGCAGCCAGGGCGTATGGTGCAGCGGCGCCATGGTGCCGGTCATCAGCGAACGGTAGGCGTGGTCGCGGAAGCCCATAATGTCTTCCGCCTTGTGGTGTTCCCATTCCATGAAAGTCTGGTTGACCGCCTCGACATCGAAGCCGGGATAGTCGGTCTGGTCCATCAATTCCTTGGTATAGTCGCCCTGGAACCAGATCATCTGCTCGGCGTCTTCCAGCGTTTCCTCGCGGGCGCGCCATTTGGCGCTGTGCTCGGCCATCGCCTCGACTGACGGCAGCTTGATGCGGCCCATGATCACATCGCGGGCGAACCAGGCCTGCGCGTCGAACATGTTGAAGGTGTAGAACTGGTCCTGCATGCCGATATAGAACAGCTTCGGATTCTTTTCCCACACCACGCCTTCATAGAGATCGAGCGGCCACATGCGGTTGGCGGTCTTGAGCTTGAGGTCGTCGGTGAGGAAGGGGAAGGAATGCAGATAGCCGGTGCACAGGATGATGGCGTCGACATCCTTGGTCGAACCGTCCTTGAAGTGGGCTGTCTTGCCGACGACCTTCTGCAGCAGCGGCACCTCCTTCCAATTCTCCGGCCATTTGAAGCCCATCGGCTTGGAGCGATAGCTGGAGGTGATGGATTTGGCGCCGTATTTGTAGCATTGGGAACCGATGTCCTCGGCCGAATAGGAGCGGCCGATGATCAATATGTCCTTACCCTTGAATTCCATCGCGTCGCGGAAATCATGGCTGTGCAGAATGCGGCCGTTGAAGGTGGCAAAGCCCTCGAAATAGGGAACGTTGGGGACGGAGAAATGGCCTGAGGCGACGACGACGTTGTCGAACTCTTCGGAATAGGTGACGTCGTTGGCGCGGTCATGCGCGGTGACGGTGAATTTCTTGGTCTCGTCCGAGAAGGTCACCATGCGCACCGGGCTGTTGAAGCGCACCCATTTGCGCAGGCCCGATTTTTCGACGCGGCCCTTGATGTAGTCCCACAAAACGGCGCGCGGCGGATAGGAGCCGATCGGCCGGCCGAAATGCTCCTCGAACGTATAGTCGGCGAACTCCAGGCATTCCTTCGGCCCGTTCGACCAGAGGTAGCGGTACATCGAGCCATGCACGGGATCGCCATGCTCGTCGAGGCCGGTGCGCCAAGTATAGTTCCACAGGCCGCCCCAGTCCGACTGCTTTTCGAAGCAAACGATTTCAGGGATGTCGGCGCCCTTGTCCTCAGCCGACTTGAAGGCCCTGAGCTGTGCCAGGCCGGACGGTCCGGCGCCGATGACGGCAACACGCGTTTTCATTTCAAGGGCCTCCTCATTTTTTGATTTCCCCAGCGAAACAAATTTCACTGACAGTGACACTAATTGGCCCTTCGGTGCTGTCAACAGACATCTGCGGGAACAGCGTTTGCCCGCAAAGGATTCCTGGCGAAAAACCTACGCGGACAGAATCCATGGGATCGTCCGATGGCACTTAAGACGGCTTGCCGACACCGCCGCGCTGCTGTATCGCCAGCTCTGATGTTCACCTTGAGTGAAATTAATCCGCGAAATCCGGGGGCGACATGGCGAAAGACAGTTCCAAGGCCGGGCTTGCCGGTGCCAAGTCGAAGCCCCAGCCAAAGGTCTCGGCGGACGGCAAGACCATCCGCGCACCGCTGACGCAGAACCCACACGCCATCCGCGACACACGCGAGAAAGTTCTGGAGGTGGCTATCGGCCGCGAGGTGCGGGCGTTCCGCAAGAAGCTCGGCATCACCGTCGCCGATCTCGCCGTCGCCACCGACATTTCGCTGGGCATGCTGTCGAAGATCGAGAACGGCATCACCTCGCCGTCGCTGACCACGCTGCAGGCGCTGTCGCGGGCGCTCGGCGTTCCCGTCACCGCCTTCTTCCGCCGCTTCGAGGAGGAGCGCAGCGCTGTCTTCGTCAAGGCCGGCGAAGGCCTGGATGTCGAGCGCCGCGGCACGCGCGCCGGCCACCAGTACAATCTGCTCGGCCATATCGGGTCGAACACCAGCGGTGTCGTCGTCGAACCCTACCTGATCACGCTGACCGAGGATTCGGATGTGTTCCCGACCTTCCAGCACGAGGGCATGGAGTTCCTCTATATGTTGGAGGGCGAAGTCGTTTACCGGCACGGCAGCAACCTCTATCCGATGAAGCCGGGCGACAGCCTGTTCTTCGACGCCGACGCGCCGCATGGACCGGAGCAGCTGACGAAACTGCCGATGCGGTATCTGTCGATCATCTGCTATCCGCAGAACAGCGCGGGTTAATCGGGCCCAAAACCCGGGCTGGTCGCGCTCCCATCATCCAGCTTCGACAGCCACTCGACCAGCGTCGGCCGGTACCGTGTCAGACCCTTGTAGGTGGCGAGTTCCTCGGGCAGGTCGCGGATGACGCGGTGCAGGCGGCGTGCCCATTTCGGCTGCGTCACCAGTTCGTCCATCTTGATCAGGTAGCAGCGGATCGGGAAGACGATGCCGTTGGAGCGCGGCAGCCGCCAGAAGCTTTGCAGCTCGACGCGCAGATGCACCTTGTCGCCGACATTCTCGGGCGTCACGGTCGTCCGGTCCGGACCCCATTTGTGGTAATTTTCCGGGCTGGTATCGAGGCGCGGATTGATGGTCATCGTCCAGTTGAGGCGCCGCGCCGGCTTGCCCTGCTGGATGTTGGTGAGGAACTTCAGCGCCCTGGTGAAAATCCCCTTCTCATGCGCCAGCGGCACCGGTGCATGCCACTCGAAAAAATTCATGCCGATGTCGAAATCCAGCGACCAGTCGGCCTGGGTGGTGACCATGCCGGCATCCATCCACAGATTGCCGTCGCGCTGGTCGAGGATGCAGAAATCGCCCTGGCTCTGGCGGGTGATGTATTCCATCGGCCCGTAAGGCAGGGTCGAGGTGTCGCCGAATGTGAAGGTGTCGTCGATGCCGAGCGGCCGGTTGATCCAGCGCCAACGGTCGCCGTCCCGCGTCAGCGTGAAATGCTCGGGATAGCCCAGCGCTTGCTGTTCCATCAGCAGTTCGAGCAGATCCCAGCCGGCCAGCGTCATATGCGGCAGCGACTGGCAGCGCAGCGGATCCTCGGCGAGCACCAAAGCGCGGTCCTGCATCTCGGCGACGTAGTGCTCGTCGACATCGATCAGATTCTCCAGCACGCTGCCCTTTGGCCCGACGACGTGCGGCTCGATGTTGACCGCATACATGTAGGCGTCTTCATGGAACGGGAACGGGAACCGCCTGATGTGCTCCGGGCTGTTCCTGAAGGTGAAATCGTCGCGGAAGGTTTCCTTGCGAAAGGTGATGCCCAAGCTCGCCTCCTATCTTTCCAGCACCAGCGACCGGCCCTCGAAGCGCGACACGCACGGCATGATCTTGCAGCCCGAGCGGTGGTCTTCCTCGCTCAGCCAGTGGTCGTTGTGGATGAACTTGCCATCGTAAGAGATGACATTGGTTTCGCATTGGCCGCAGACGCCGCCTCGGCAGAGATAGGGCGGATCGACACCGGCGGCCTCGATCGCTTCCAGCAGGCTCTGCTGTTCATCGACGCGGATCGTCTTGCCGCTGACCGCCAACGTGACGTCGAAAGGCAGGCCGGGCTGGGGTGCCGCGAAATGCTCGAAATGCACGGCCTCCGATGGCCAGCCCAAGGCGGCCGCGCGGTCGCGCACCCAGTTGATCATGCCAGCGGGGCCGCAGACATAGAGATGCGTGCCGAGCGGCTGCGTCGACAGCAGCCGGTCGAGATCGATGCGCTCGTCACGGTCGTCATGGTAGAGCCGGATGCGCCTGTCGTAGCGCTCCCGCAGCACGTCGGCATAAGTGCCCAGAGAGGCGGTCCGGCAGGTGTAGTGCAGTTCGAAATTGCCGCCCTCGCCCGCCAGTTGCGCTGTCTGCGCCATGAAGGGCGTGATGCCGATACCGCCGGCCAGCATCAAGTGCTTCTTCGCCCTGAGATCGAGCGAAAACAAATTGACGGGATAGCTGATCACCATCTCCAGGCCCGGCTTGACGGACCGGTGCATGAACAGCGAGCCGCCGCGGCCGACATCGTCGCGGCGCACCGAGATCGTGTATTCGCGCGTGTCGAGCGGCGAACCCATCAGCGAATAGGGATTGAGCCTCGTGCGATCGCCATCGCGCATCTCCACCACGACATGCGCACCGCCGGAAAAGGTCGGCAACAGCTCGCCGTCGCGGCGACGGAAATGGAAGCGGGTGACCAGTTCGTTGACCGGGACGACATCGCTGACGACGACATCGAGCTTGGTGGTGCCGGTGCTCATGGGAAGGCCTCCTCGATTGGAGGGATCTCCGAGCGATCCTCGGCGTTGATGCAGACACCCTGGAAAGCGGCGAGGCGCCGCGAATAGTGATCGCGCACCAGAAGCAGCAGGCCGCAATGCGAACAGGCTGCTGGCTGTGTCGTGACGTTCTCGGTGATGCCCTTGCAGTGAACGCACTGCATGCGCCTGGCCAGCGAGCCGCGATGCTCGGTCTGGATGGAGGTGTGGTCGATACCGGCTTCGAGCGCCACCTGCATGGCCTGGCCGATCAATCCCTCGGTGCCGGCGAGGTAGAGGCGCAGGCCCATATGCGCATTGCCCAGCGTCTGCTTCAGCCTCGGCAGCAGGCTGGCAAAGGATGGCGCGAGATGAAACTGCGCCGGCTTCAGCGCTTCGAGGGTGGCGACGTGTTTGTTGTCCGGACCCGGGATAAAGTCGATTTCGGCGCCATCGAAAAACCCGGCGGGCGCTTTTGCGGCCATATCTGAAATAGCGAGCGCACCTTCGGCATCGGCGATGAAAAGATGATGTTTGCCGGGCTGCGGAGAGAGCGTTCCGTAGACCGGCCGGCTGATGATGCTTTTGGCTGCCATTTAAGTCTTCGTGCCTCGAACCTCTCGCTGTTGAGTATGCCTCAGCCTTTCGCCGTGCGCTTGGTCTTCTTGGGATCGTCGAACGGCAATGGCTGCGCCGTCGCTTTGATCGATCCGCTCTTGTTGCGGATTTCGAGCTCGGTGTCCTTGACCGCGCAGTCGACGTCGAGACGGGCGATGCCCATCGATTTCTTGACCAGCGGCGAATACATGGCGCAGGTCACCACGCCGACCTTTTTGCCGTCGCGATAGACCGGCGCGCCCTCGTCGGCCGGCTCCTTGCCGTCGAGCAGCACGCCAAAAATCTTGAAGCGCTCCTTGCCCTTCAGGCGGTAATGTTCCTCGGCCCCACGGAAGCCGGTCTTGCCGGGGCTGACGGTGAAGTCGAGGCCGAGTTCCCACAGCGTGTCGCCAGGACCTTCATTCTCGAACGGATATTTTTGCGAATTGTCGTAGGGATAGAACAGCAGGTAGCTTTCGACCCGCAGCATGTCGAGCGTGGTGAAGCGGCAGGGAATGATGCCGACGCTCTTGCCCTCGTCGAGGATCCTGTCCCAGATCGTGCCGGCATCCTGGCCGCGGCAGAAGATTTCGTAGCCGCGCTCTCCGGTGTAGCCGGTGCGTGAGATCATGACGGGGAAACCGAACAGCTGCGTCTGCATGTGATGGAAATAGTTGAGGTCGCGAATACCCGGCACATGCTTGGCGAGATAGTCGACCGCGGTCGGCCCCTGCAGCGACAGATCGTGCAGATTGTCGTCGAAGCGCAGCGAGACATCGCGGCCCATCGCGGCGCGCTGCAATTCCTCATGGCCGGTGCCCGAACCATGCACGACCATCCAGCTGTTCGGGCCGGTGCGGTAGAGGATGCAGTCGTCGGTGAATTTTCCCGCCTCGTTGAGCATGCAGGCATAGGCCGATTTGCCGGGATAGATCTTTTCGACGTCGCGGGTGGTTGCGAGATCGATGAGATGCGAGGCGTGCGGCCCTGTGATGTGCACCTTCTTCAGGCCCGACACATCCATCAGCCCGGCCTTGGTGCGGATGGCGATGTACTCTTCGTCAGCATCCTTGTCGTAGGTCCAGGCGGTGCCCATGCCGCTCCAGTCTTCGAGCTTCGAACCCAGCGCGCGATGGCGATCCGCCAGGGTCGAAAATCTCCAGGATGCCGTCATCCGATCGTCCTCCGTTCAAAAATCCACTGTTCCCCGCTCCTTGGCTTGAAGGCCGGAGCTTTGGGTTGAATATTGACCGCAAACGCGGGAGGGCCGCAATCCCCTGAAAGCAAATAATTTCATTGTCAGGCAAAATTCATCACCCCAAGCAAACGGTTAACTCAGCGTAAATTCGTCTTGACAATTGCGGTAAACGGCCTGAATTTATGAAAAAAATTTCACTCTCTTGAAAGAGAGCGATGCGCGGTGGATTCGGAACCGGGGCGTCGAAAAAAGGGGAAAAACCGATGTCAGACCTGCAGCAGCGCATCGAGGTGCTGTACCGTTCCGATTTGCGCGGATCCGCGCTGCTGATCATCTGCCTGTGGGCGACGATCCTCTTCGTCCTGTTCATGACGTGGCCATACATCCCGCACGCCGGCATCAAGGCCGTCGTCGCGATCGCCGCTGCAGCCGTGCTGATCTTCAACACGGCCGCGATCCTGGCGATGGTCAAACACTACAAGGAAGACAAGGACTTCATCTACGGCCTCGACATCAAGAACGCCGACGCATCCCGCAACCGCCAGTCCTGAGGGGTACAAGAAATGTCGCGCTATACGCCGCCGGAGCAGAGCAAGGCCGGCCAGGTTTTCGATATCGTCGTCGTTGTGGTCGCCATCTTCGTGGCGTTGTGGCTGCCGCTGAAGCTCGGCCTTGCCGGAGCCGCCAAATCCATCGACGCGCTCGATGCCAAGACCTGGGAAGCGCTTGGCCAGAACCCGACCATGGCCGCCATCTGGGAGAAGCTCGGCTACACGCCCGAGACGGCGCATGACGTCATCCAGAACCGGTTCCACTATGTCATCGACTGGCCGACGCTGATCATCATGGCGGCGGTGCTGATCGGTTATTTCGTCTTCCTGTTCCGAGCCTCCGACCGCGAATATCGCGACGTCATCAACGAAAAATTCGACGACAAGTAAGAGTTCCGAAGACAAGCAATCGGGGACGCACCATGTGGATTTCACTCTCTTACGCATGCTGGGGCATCTCGATCGTGCTCGCGCTGTGGATGCTCTACGACTGGTTCAAGGTCGACACGACCTATTCCGAAGACGTTCTGACCTCGTCACGCGAAGGCGAGCTTGAAGCCGTTTCCGAGAAACACCGGATTTGAGTGGGGACGAACAATGACGACGACCGTACTTGAACCGGCAATTCACGGCGACAGGGTTTCACTGCTGCGGGTGCTCGGCCCGGCCCATGTCTGGGCACTCGGCGTCGGCATCGTTCTGGTCGGTGAATTCACCGGCTGGAATTTTTCGGCCGACAAGGGCGGCGCGCTCGCCGCGCTGATCGTCTGCTGGATCGTCGGGCTGCTCTATACCTCGGTCGCCATGATCGATTCCGAGGTAACGTCGACGGTCGCCGCGGCCGGCGGCCAATACGCGCAGGCCAAGCATATTGTCGGGCCGCTGATGGCCTTCAACGTCGCGCTGTTCCTGGTCTTCGCCTACACGATGCTCGAAGTCTCGGACGCGATCCTGCTGGGCGACACCATCGTCGCCAAGGCCGGCGTCGAGGGGCTCACGCACAATTCCTTCATCGCCGCCACTATCGTCGTGCTGGCCTGGCTCAACTATCGCGGTGTGCTGATGACGCTCAACGTCAACTTCGTCATCACCGCGATTGCCTATGTCTCGATCGTCATCCTGTTCTTCTCGGTCAGCCCGTGGACGCAAGGCGCGGTGCTGAAGCTCAACGAGTTGGTGACGCCGGGCAATGCGCTGCCCTATGGCTGGATCGGCGTCATCGCCGCCTTCCAGTTCGGCATCTGGTATTATCTCGGCATCGAAGGCACCACGCAGGCGGCCGAGGAAGTGCGTTCGCCGGCCCGCTCGCTGCCCTACGGCACGATGGCCGGCATGATCACGCTTTTGATCGCCGCCGCCATGACCTGGTATGTCTGCGCCTCGCTGATGCCCTGGGAATATCTCGGCATCACCTATTATCCCTTGTGGGACGCCGGCAAGCTGACCGGCAGCCCGCTGCTGGAAAACCTCTTGTTCATCGCAACGCTGCTGGCGGCGCTGGCCTCCGCCAATGGCTGCATCAACGATGCGGCGCGCGCATGGTTCTCGCTCGGCCGCGACCGCTATCTGCCGAGCTGGTTCTCGGCGGTGCATCCGAAATACCGCACGCCCTACCGCTCGATCCTGTTCCTGCTGCCGATCGCGCTTGCCTTCGCCTTCATTGCCGACCTCAACCAGGCGATCACCTTCTCGATCCTGTCGGGCGTGCTGCAATACACCTTCATGAGCATCAACATCATGATGTTCCGCAAGAAGTGGCCGCTCGGCACGATCCGCCGTGGCTACACGCACCCGTTCCATCCGCTGCCGGCGATCGTGCTGTTCTGCCTTTGCGTGGTGACCTTCTTCGCCATCTTCCTCGGTTTCGGCTCGCAGCTGATCGCGATGACCATCTTCTATTTCCTGATCTCGCTGTGGTTCCATTTCTACCGCTACAAATTCGTGCGGCGCGGCGACCAGTTCACCATGCCGTGGCCGAAACCGCAGGGCTATTGATGGGAGACGGCCCGCCCCGATCCTTGGCGGGCCAGACATGACAAATGTCCGAAGTGACATCAGCACTGCTCGCCGGGGTCATTGTCCTGGCTCTCGTCCTCCATCTTGCGTGGCTGGCGCGGCGCAGCCGCAACGGGGCATTGGCGGCACTCGCCGCCGAGGAGGCCAGCATACGCACCATTGTCGCCGACGCCGCTGATGTTTTGGACGGCACCGCCGGTGTCGTCACCTGGGAAGGCTCGTGGAACGGCCAGCGCGTCCAGTTGCGCACCATCGTAGACACGCTGGCGACACGAAAACTCCCGGCGCGCTGGCTCAGCGTTTCGATCACCGAAAAGGTAGCCGTGCCAGCGACGTTCGACATGATGATGCGGCCGGGCTCGCCGACGACCTTCTCCAATTTCGATCACCTCCAGCATACGCTGCCGAAGGCGCCGGGATTTCCGGCCGAGGCGGTGCTGCGGACCGACCGCCGCGGCACGCGTTTCCCGCAAGGCATCATCGCCGAACATCTGGAACCCTTTTCGGAAGGGCGCGCCAAGGAACTGCTGATCACGCCAAACGGCGTGCGCATCGTGTGGCTGCTGGCCGAGGCCGAACGGGCGCGCTACGGCGTTTTCCGGCAGGCCGCGTTCGGTGAGGCACAGATCGATCCAGCGCTGATCGAGCGGCTGCTCGCCTCGCTCTCGGCACTGCGCGACGCCATCAACCAAAGCGAACGGCAAGCCGCATGACCAGTTTGAATACGCAGCCGGCACCGGTGAGCCCTTATCTCGTCCTCGGCGCGTCAATCGTGCTGCCGGCAAGCGGCCATGTCATTCTGGGCGTGCCGGTGCGCGGGCTGCAGTTCCTTTTCTTCATGGTGATCCTGGCTTGGGTGACCGCCAAGATCGCGCCGCCCGACGCCAGCTTCATCGGCCGTCACGCCGGCGGCTTGCTGATCTATGCGCTATCCATCTTGGACGCCTACAAGCTCGCCCGTATCCGCCATGCCCAATGGGTTCACAATGCCGCGCAGGGCAGTGATAATTCGCAAAGCGGCATTGCGCCACATACGTAACTACAGGAAAATTTTTTTCATATGATTGAATTTGCGGGACTCATCCGATACATCATCTTCTAGCTACAAACGCCGGGAGGCTGACATGTGTGGAATTGTCGGACTGTTTTTAAAGGACAAGTCGCTGGAGCCGAAGCTCGGCGCGATGCTGTCGGAGATGCTGGTATCGCTCAGCGACCGCGGGCCCGACAGCGCAGGCATCGCCATCTATGGCGCGCCTTCCAGCAATGAGGCCAAGATCACCATCCAGTCGGCGAAGCCCGCGCGCGATTTTCGCGACCTCGATACCGAGCTTGCCAAGGCCATCGGTGCGCCCGTGAGCATTGCGGTGAAGTCGACCCATGCCGTTGTCAGGACCGCGCCTGCCAAGATCGACGAAGCGCGCGAGGCGATCCAGGCGCTGCGCCCCGACATCCGCATCATGGGCGCCGGCGACGTCGTCGAGATCTACAAGGAAGTCGGACTGCCGGAGGCGGTTGTCGATCGCTTCGACGTCCGCAAGATGAGCGGCACGCATGGTATCGGCCACACCCGCATGGCGACGGAATCCGCGGTGACGACGATGGGCGCGCATCCCTTCTCGACCGGCGCCGACCAGTGCCTGGTGCACAATGGCTCGCTCTCCAACCACAACAATGTCCGCCGCGAGCTGATCCGTGAGGGCATGAAATTCGAGACCGAGAACGATACCGAGGTCGCGGCCGCCTATCTCTCCTCGCAGATGGCGCATGGCAAGAACCTCGGCGAAGCGCTGGAAGGCACGCTTTCGGACCTCGACGGCTTCTTCACCTTCGTCGTCGGCACCAAGAACGGTTTTGGCGTGGTGCGCGACCCGATCGCCTGCAAGCCCGCCGTCATGGCCGAAACCGACCAGTATGTCGCCTTCGGCTCGGAATATCGCGCGCTGACCAAACTGCCCGGCATAGACAATGCGAGGGTCTGGGAACCGGAACCCGCAACCGTCTATTTCTGGGAGCATTGAGTTCATGCCGGCAACCAAACTTTCAAAGGCGGCGTCGCACGATCAGGCCTCCCGGATCTTCGATCTCGATGTGTCGTCGCTGCGCGAGCTTAACCAGGCGCTGCACAATCTGACGCCCGGTTCCAACGAAACGGCGTGGGAAGTGCTGCATCCAAAGGGCAGCCATTCGGTCGCCGTCGGCGTCGACCAGCCCGTCACCATCGATGTGCGCGGCAGCGTCGGCTACTACTGCGGCGGTATGAATTCCGGCAGCACCATCACCGTGCACGGCTCGGCCGGACCCGGCGTCGGCGAGAATATGATGTCGGGCTCGATCATCGTGAAAGGCGACGCCAGCCAATATGCCGGCGCCACCGGCAAGGGCGGCCTGCTGGTCATCGAGGGCAATGCCTCGTCGCGCTGCGGCATCTCGATGAAAGGCATCGATATCGTCGTGCACGGTAATATCGGCCACATGTCGGCCTTCATGGCGCAGTCCGGCAATCTGGTGGTGCTGGGTGATGCCGGCGATGCGCTGGGCGACTCCATCTACGAGGCGCGGCTGTTCGTGCGCGGCAAGGTCGACAGCCTCGGCGCCGACTGCATCGCCAAGGAGATGCGGGCCGAACACCTGGAACTGCTTCAGGGGCTGCTCGACCGCGCCGGCGTCACCGGCGTCAAGCCATCGGAGTTCAAGCGCTACGGCTCGGCGCGCACCCTCTACAATTTCAATATCGACAACGCCGACGCGTATTGAGGCAGCATGACCTATCGCAACCCGCCGACGACGCCGCGCAAATCCGCGACCTTCGACGACTACACGCTTTCCGAAATCCGCCGTGCCGCGGCGACCGGCATCTATGACATCCGGGGCGCCGGCGCCAAGCGCAAGCTGCCGCATTTCGACGACCTGCTGTTCCTCGGCGCCTCAATCTCGCGCTATCCGCTCGAAGGTTATCGCGAGCGCTGCGACACATCAGTAGTGCTCGGCTCGCGCCATGCCAAGAAGCCGATCGAGTTGAAGATACCGATCACCATTGCCGGCATGAGCTTTGGTTCGCTCTCCGGCCCGGCCAAGGAAGCGCTCGGACGCGGCGCGACCCTGGCGGGCACCTCGACCACCACGGGCGACGGCGGCATGACCGAGGAAGAGCGCGGCCATTCCAAGCAGCTGGTCTATCAATATCTGCCGTCACGCTATGGCATGAATTTGCGCGACCTGCGCCGCGCCGATGCGATCGAGGTGGTTGTCGGCCAGGGCGCCAAGCCCGGCGGCGGCGGCATGCTGCTCGGCCAGAAGATTTCCGACCGCGTCGCCGAAATGCGCACCCTGCCCAAGGGCATCGACCAGCGCTCGGCCTCGCGCCATCCCGACTGGACCGGCCCGGACGATCTCGAGATCAAGATCCTCGAACTGCGCGAAATCACCGACTGGGAGAAGCCGATCTACGTCAAGGTCGGCGGCGCCCGCCCCTATTACGATACCGCGCTTGCGGTGAAGGCCGGCGCCGATGTCGTCGTCGTCGACGGCATGCAGGGCGGCACGGCGGCAACGCAGGAAGTGTTCATCGAGAATGTCGGCCAGCCGACGCTCGCCTGCATAAGGCCCGCGGTGCAGGCGCTGCAGGATCTCGGCATGCACCGCAAGGTGCAGCTGATCGTCTCCGGCGGCATCCGCAACGGCGCCGATGTCGCCAAGGCGCTTGCACTCGGCGTCGATGCGGTCTCGATCGGCACGGCTGCTCTCGTCGCGCTCGGCGACAACGATCCCCGCTGGGAGGCGGAGTACAACGAACTCGGCACCACGGCCGGCGCCTATGATGACTGGCATGAAGGCCGCGATCCCGCCGGCATCACCACACAGGACCCGGAGCTGATGAAGCGGGTCGATCCGATCGCTGCTGGACGGCGGCTCGCCAACTACCTCAAGGTGATGACGCTTGAGGCGCAGACGATTGCGCGGGCCTGCGGCAAGAACAGCCTGCACAATCTCGAACCCGAGGATCTCGTCGCCCTGACGATCGAGGCAGCCGCCATGGCCGGCGTGCCGCTCGCCGGCACCAACTGGATACCGGGGAAGAACGGCTTCTAAAACAGCATCCAAATACCATAAGCGAGGAACTATAATGGGGAACGATCTCGCCGCTTTCGCCAAAAAGAACGGCGTCAAATATTTCATGATTTCATACACCGACCTGTTCGGTGGCCAGCGCGCCAAGCTGGTGCCGGCGCAGGCGATATCAGACATGCAGAAGGATGGCGCCGGCTTTGCCGGCTTCGCCACCTGGCTCGACCTGACGCCGGCGCATCCCGACATGCTCGCGGTGCCGGATCCGGACTCGGTCATCCAGTTGCCATGGAAAAAGGAAGTGGCCTGGGTCGCCGCCAACTGCATCATGGACGACAAGGAGGTCGACCAGACGCCGCGCAACACATTGCGGCGGCTGATCGCGGAGGCGGCCGGCGACGGCATGCATGTCAAGACCGGCGTCGAGGCCGAGTTCTTCCTGATCTCCCCGGACGGCAGCGTTATATCAGACCAATACGACACTGCCTCGAAGCCCTGCTACGACCAGCAGGCGGTGATGCGACGCTACGACGTCATCGCCGAGATCTGCGACCACATGCTGGAACTCGGCTGGGGCCCCTACCAGAACGACCATGAGGACGCCAACGGCCAGTTCGAGATGAACTGGGCCTTCGACGACGTGCTCGCCACCGCCGACAAGCACTCCTTCTTCAAGTTCATGGTCAAGTCGGTGGCCGAGAAGCACGGCCTGCGGGCCACCTTCATGCCGAAACCCTTCCAGGGCCTGACCGGCAATGGCTGCCATGCCCACATCTCGGTGTGGGACAAGGCGGGCAAGACCAATGTCTTCGCCGACAATTCGATGGAGCTCGGCCTATCGGCCAAGGGCAAGCACTTCCTCGGCGGCATCATGAAGCATGCCTCCGCACTCGCCGCGATCACCAACCCGACGGTCAATTCCTACAAGCGCATCAATGCCCCGCGCACGATTTCCGGCGCCACCTGGGCGCCGAACACGGTGACGTGGACCGGCAACAACCGCACCCACATGGTGCGCGTGCCGGGCCCCGGCCGCTTCGAGCTGCGCCTGCCCGATGGTGCGGCAAACCCCTATCTCTTGCAGGCCGTGATCATTGCCGCCGGCCTCGACGGCATCCGCTCCAAGGCCGATCCCGGCAAGCGCTACGACATCGACATGTACCAGCACGGCCACACGGTGAAGGGCGCGCCGAAACTGCCACTCAACCTGCTCGACGCACTGCGCGAGTTCGACAAGGACAAATCACTCAAGGCGGCGCTGGGTGAGGAATTCTCGTCGGCATACCTAAAGCTGAAGCACCAGGAATGGAATTCCTATGCTTCGCACTTCACGCAATGGGAGCGCGACCACACGCTGGATATCTAGGCGCATCGGACCGAAAAGTGTCACACGGTTTTCGGGCAAATCCGATGCGTCAAGAAAATTCCCTGCCGGTGCGAGCGACCTCGGAATGAACTGATGAAATACTCGATCTTCTCGCTCGCCCGCGCCGCCTTGTCCGGCCACAAGAACTGGCAGCGCACCTGGCGCGACGCCACGCCGAAAGATCGCTACGACGTGGTGATCATCGGCGGTGGCGGCCATGGCCTGGCCACCGCCTGGTTCCTGGCCAGCGAGTACGGCATCAGGAATGTCGCGGTGCTGGAAAAAGGCTGGATCGGCTCCGGCAATGCCGGCCGCAACACCACAATCATCCGCTCCAATTACGGCCTGCCCGGCAATACCGGCTTCTACGAATTGTCGATGAAGCTGTGGGAGCGGATGGAGCAAGACCTCAACTACAATGCGATGGTCAGCCAGCGCGGCGTCATCAACCTCTACCATTCCGACGCGCAGCGCGACGCCTATGCGCGGCGAGGCAACACCATGCGCATTAACGGCATCGACGCCGAACTGCTCGACCTCGCGGCGGTCAAGAAGATGATGCCGTTCCTGAACTTCGACAATGCGCGTTTCCCCGTGCAAGGCGGGCTGTTGCAGCGGCGCGGCGGCACGGCGCGGCACGATGCCGTGGTCTGGGGCTATGCCCATGCGGCGAGCGAACTCGGCGTCGACATCATCCAGAATTGCGAGGTGACCGGCTTTGTCAGGGATGCCAACGGCAAGGTGAGCGGCGTGGAGACCTCGCGCGGCAGGATCGGCGCCGGCAAGGTCGGCATGGCGGTCGCCGGCTCCTCGTCGCGCGTCGCTGATATGGCGGGCCTGCGCCTGCCGATCGAAAGCCACGTGCTGCAGGCCTTCGTCTCCGAGGCGATCAAGCCGCTGATCCCCAACGTCATGACCTTCGGCGCTGGCCATTTCTATGTCAGCCAGTCGGATAAGGGCGGCCTTGTCTTCGGCGGCGACATTGACGGCTACAATTCCTACGCCCAGCGCGGCAATCTGCCTGTGATGGAGGATGTCTGCGAGGGCGGCATGGCGCTGATGCCGATGATCGGGCGCGTGCGGCTTTTGCGCCAGTGGGGCGGCATCATGGACATGTCGATGGACGGCTCGCCGATCATCGACAAGACGCCAGTTGAAGGCCTCTATCTCAACGCCGGCTGGTGCTATGGCGGCTTCAAGGCGACGCCCGGCTCAGGCTTCGTCTTTGCCCATCTTCTGGCCCGCGACACGCCGCATGAAGAGGCTGCACGGTTCCGCCTCGACCGGTTCCGGACTGGCGCCATGATCGACGAAAAGGGCCAGGGTGCCCAACCGAACCTGCACTAAGGACGGCCGGAAAATCATGCGCATTGTCTGTCCCTTCTGCGGCGAACGCGAACTCGGCGAGTTCACCTATCTCGGCGACGCCAAACCGGTGCGGCCGGCGGCGGATGCCGGTGAGGAAGCGGTCTACGACTATGTCTATCTGCGCGACAATGTCGCCGGCGTGATGAGCGAGAACTGGTATCACGGCGGCGGCTGCCGGGCATGGCTGAAGGTCACCCGCAACACGCTGACGCATGAGATTTCCGCGGTCGAGCCGGCTGCGGGCGCCGGTGCGGCGAAGGTCGGCGCGTGATGGCCGGCGCGCAGACAAACCGGCTCGACAAGGGCGGCCTAATCGACCGATCGGCGCCGCTGAACTTCCGCTTCGACGGCAAGAGCTTTTCCGGCTTCCAGGGCGACACGTTAGCATCGGCGCTGGTTGCCAATGGCGTCAAGCTGGTCGGCCGATCGTTCAAATATCATCGCCCGCGCGGCATCCTGACAGCAGGCTCGGAAGAACCCAACGCGCTGGTCGAACTGCGCACCGGCGCACGGCGCGAGCCGAACACCAAGGCGACGACGGCCGAACTCTATGAGGGGCTCGAGGCCGCCAGCCAGAATCGCTGGCCGTCGCTGCGCTTCGACGTGATGTCGGTGAACCAGCTGTTCGCGCCGATCTTCGTCGCCGGCTTCTACTACAAGACCTTCATGTGGCCGGCGAAGTTCTGGGAAGCCATCTATGAGCCGGCGATCCGCCGCGCCGCCGGCCTCGGGCCGCGCTGCGGGCGTCGCCGATCCCGACCACTACGACAAGGCCTGGGCGCATTGCGATGTGCTGATCGCCGGGTCCGGTCCGGCCGGTCTGGCGGCGGCGTTGGCCGCCGGCCGCAGCGGCGCCCGCGTCATCCTGTGCGAAGAGGATTTTGCGTTCGGCGGCCGCCTGCTGTCGGATGGCGGCACGATCGATGGCCTGCCGGCCGCCGAATGGCTGTCGCGGACGCTGGCCGAACTGGCGGCAATGCCCGATGTCCGCATCATGACCCGCACGACGCTGTTCGGCGTCTATGACGGCGGCACCTATGGCGCGCTGGAGCGGGTCAACGACCACCTGCCCTCGCCACCCGAACATCAGGTGCGCCAGCGGATGTGGCGCATCGTGGCCAAGCGCTGCGTGGTCGCGGCCGGCGCCCTCGAGCGACCGATCGTCTTTGCCGGCAACGACACCCCCGGCGTGATGATGGCTTCGGCAATGCGAACCTATGTCGGACGCTATGCCGCCGCTCCTGCAAAGCGCATCGCGCTGTTCACCAACAATGAGGATGGCTGGCGCACGGTCGAGACAGCACTCGGCGCGGGATTGCAAATCGCGGCGGTGATCGACGCGCGGCCTGACGTGTCGCCCGCACATCGCTCGCTCGCCTCCAAGGGTGGCTTCCCGGTGCTGCACGGCTCCGTGACCGGCGTCGATGGCGGCAAGGACGGCGTCAAAAAGATCGCGGTGTCGCTGACCGGCGGCGCACGCGCCGAAGTCGAGGCCGACGGGCTGGCGGTTTCCGGCGGCTGGAACCCGGCGGTCGGGCTCACCTCCTATCATCGCGGCCGGCCGAAATGGCGCGACGACATCGCCGCCTTCGTGCCCGACGGCGCGCCTCCCGGCATGGTCGCGGCGGGCGCCGCCAACGGCGATTTCGGACTTGGCGTCTGCCTCGCCCAAGGGTTTGCCGCCGGCGCGGCCGCGGCACACGATGCCGGACACAATGGCAAGGCAGGCACCGCGCCTGTCGCCGACGACGAAGCCTTTTCGCTGACGCCGCTCTGGCACGTCACCGGCAAGGGCAAGGCCTTCGTCGACTACCAGCACGATGTCACCGCCTCCGACATCGAACTGGCGCAGCGCGAGGGTTTTGAATCGGTCGAGCATCTGAAGCGCTACACCACGCTCGGCATGGCGACCGACCAGGGCAAGACATCCAACGTCGCCGGCCTCGCCATCATGGCTGCGGTGACCGGCAAGTCCATTCCTGAGACCGGCACCACCATCTACCGGCCGCCTTACGTGCCGGTCGCCATCGGCGCCTTTGCCGGCCATCATCGCGACGAGACCTTTCATGCGACGCGGCTGACGCCGTCGCATCACTGGGCCGCCGAACAGGGTGCTGTTTTCGTTGACACAGGACTCTGGAAGCGGGCGCAGTGGTACCCCCGCGCGGGCGAGAAGGACTGGCTGGAATCGGTGACGCGTGAGGTCAAGGCGGTGCGAAGCGGCGTCGGTTTCTGCGATGTCTCGACACTCGGCAAGATCGACGTGCTTGGCCCGGATGCCGGCGCCTTCCTCGACCGCGTCTACATCAACACCTTCTCCAACCTCGCGGTCGGCAAGGCGCGCTATGGGCTGATGCTGCGGGAAGACGGCATCGTCTATGATGACGGCACGACGTCACGGTTGGCCGAGGATCATTATTTCATGACCACCACCACGGCCAAGGCCGGACTGGTGATGCAGCATCTCGAATTCTGCCGGCAGGTGCTGTTTCCCGAGCTCGACGTGCAGCTGACCTCGGTCTCCGACCAGTGGGCGCAGTTTTCCATTGCCGGCCCGAAGACCCGCGACCTGCTGAAGGAGATCGTCGACCCGACGGAGGACCTGTCCAATGAAGGCTTTCCGTTCATGGGCGCGCGCGAAGTCGCCTTGCGCGGCGGCATCAAGGCAAGGCTGTTCCGCATCTCCTTCTCCGGCGAGATGGCGTTCGAGATTTCCGTTCCGGCACGCTACGGCGAGGCGATGGCGCGCAATCTGATGCTGGCCGGCAAACCGTTCGGCGTCACGCCTTACGGCACCGAGGCGCTCGGCGTGATGCGCATTGAAAAGGGTCACATCGCCGGACCGGAATTGAGCGGCACGACAACGGCCGCCGATCTCGGCCTAGGCAAGATGATGTCGACCAAGAAAGACTTCATCGGCCGCGTCATGGCCGGCCGCGAGGCGCTGGCCGCGCCCGACCGGCAGGTCGTGGTCGGCATCAAGCCGACGGACAGAGCGCGCCGGCTGCGCTCGGGCGCGCACATCATCCCGAAGGGGCAGACGCCTGGGCCAGGCAACGACCAGGGCTATGTCACCTCGGTCTGCTTCTCGCCGACATCAGACCAGTGGATCGGGCTCGCGCTTGTCGAGCGCGGACGCGAGCGCATCGGCGAGATCGTCCATGCGCATGACCCGATACGCGGCGAGGACTATGACGTCGAGCTCTGCAATCCCGTTTTCTACGATCCGGATGGAGGGCGCCAGCGTGGCTGAGTTTTCCTGGGACGTTCGCAGTCCGCTCGATCGCGTGCTCGCGGTGGGGCGGTATGGCGCGCATGGCGATGCCGGCGTGACGCTGACCGAGATCCGCAATTTCGACCTCGTCCAGGTGATGGCGCGGCGCGGCAAGACGGCGGAGCTGGCCAAGGCCGCCAAAGTTCGCTTTGGTGTTGCCGCTCCAGAAACGCCGAAGGCGGTCGGCACGGCTGATGCCACGCTGATCTGGTCGGGACCGGATCAGTTTTTCATTCTGTCGAAGGGACGCAAGCACGCGATGGCGGCGCTCGCTCCTCTCCGTGCTGGATCGGCTTCACTGTCCGACCAATCGCATGCGCGGGTGCTGATCGCCGTCTCCGGCGCCAAGGCGCGAGCGATGTTGGCCAAGATGTCGTCTATCGATCTGCATCCCAGTGTGTTTGCTGTCGGTGCGGCGGCGGCCACGTCGATGGATCACACCAGTGTCACGCTGTGGCGCGGAAATGATCAGGCAGATGGGCAGGCTGTGTTCAACGTGCTGGTGTTCGCGACTTTCGCCGAAAGCCTATGGCACACGATGCTGGATTCGGCTGCTGAGTATGGCGTGGTTGTCGGGCATTCAGAAGATTTGGCGTAGCGCTCGTGCGCGCTCCTCCCTTCTCCCCTTGTGGGAGAAGGGAAGATGCGCCCTTCGCCTTGCCAAACGCAATCGCGCTGCTATTCTTGCTGCTAAAATAATTTCACACACAGGCAAACTTGTTTCTCGAACCGCAAGGCTGAGATGAGCCAGTCGCCCTACCCAACAATCACAGCCGGACCGCCGCGACCGAGCCTCATCCTGAGGCCCGGCCAGATCGCGCTGCCGCCGGGCCTGGAACGCTACACGATCCAAGGCAATGGCGCGGTAGTGATCGAGGTCGAAGCCGGCGACACGATCACGGTGCGCAATGTCGAAGGCGGCCAGGCCTGCGAGTTGCTGGCCTGGAACACCACAGGCATCACCGATCCCGGCATCTTTGGCGAGAAATCCAACAGCAATGCCGCGGGCATCAAGGCGCTCCTCGCCGAGGGCGATGACAGCCTCGCGTCCCTGCGCCGCGGACTGGCGCGCCGGCAGGTGGTGCTCGATCAGGCAAAGGCGCTGCGCGTGTTCGGCAGCACAACACCCGCCGGTACGGAACAGAGTTTCACTGTCACGCGCGACGGCTCTATAATCATCGCTGCGCCCGGCGGGCCGATGCTGGTCGACGGCCATGATACGGCGACACCGCTCACCGTCATCGTGCGCCGCGCCACGATCCGCCTGAAAACAAAATCGCAGTTGGCCGATCCCCTCGCCGATCCGGTGCTCGATCTGCGCGTCCATTCGGCAACGGCGGAATCCTACTTCGTCAAGGCCGGCGACTATTTGCAGATCATCGATGTCGACGGGCGCCAATGCACCGATTTCCAGTGCTTCTCGGCGCGCAAGCTGGACAAGGGCCTCGACCATCCGCTCGATGTGACGACGACCCGCACGCTGATGGGGTCGAGCTATCCGATGCCCGGCCTGCATTCCAAATATTACGACCAGGACATGGAGCCGCTGGTCGAGGTGGTGCAGGACACATGCGGCCGGCATGATGCCTTCGCACTGGCGTGTGCCGCCAAATATTACGACGATATCGGCTATCCCGGCCACACCAACTGCTCGGAGAATTTCAACAGCGCCCTGTCGGACAAAGGTGTGAGCCCCCGCGCCGGCTGGATGGCGATCAACTTCTTCTTCAACACGGCGATCGATGCGCATGGCGTGATGGTTTCCGACGAGCCATGGTCGCGGCCGGGCGACTATGTGCTGCTCAGGGCGCTGACCGACATCATCTGCGTCTCCTCCGCCTGTCCCGACGACACGACGCCGGCCAATGGCTGGGATCTCACCGACATCCATGTGCGGACCTATTCCGGCCAGCACAAATTCTCGCGAGCGATCGCCAGACGCATGACGCCCGATTCGGAACCGAAAATGACCCGCGAGACATCCTTTCATTCGAGCTTTGCCAAGCACACCCGCAATTTCTCGGAATACAGGGGCTACTGGCTGGCCAATTCCTTCGCTAGGGAAGGCGCCATCGCCGAGTACTGGGCCTGTCGGCAGGACGCCGTGATCATGGACCTGTCGCCGCTCAGAAAATTCGAGGTCACCGGCCCGGATTCCGAAGCGCTGCTGCAATACACGCTGACCCGCGACGTGAAAAAACTTGGCGTCGGCCAGGTCGTCTACTCCGCCATGTGCTACGAGCATGGCGGCATGATCGATGACGGCACGCTGCTCAGGCTCGGCAAGGACAATTTCCGCTGGGTTGGCGGCGACGATCTGTCCGGCGAATGGCTGCGCGAAACGGCGACAAAGCTCGGCCTCAACGTGCTGGTGCGGTCGTCGACCGACCAGATGCACAATGTCGCCGTACAGGGTCCAAAGAGCCGCGATATCCTTAGAGAAGTGATCTGGACTTCGCCGCTGCAGCCGTCGATCGATGAGCTCGAATGGTTCCGCTTCGCGGTCGCCCGCATCGGCGGCGGCAACGGCATTCCGATCGTCGTCTCGCGCACCGGCTATACCGGCGAGCTCGGCTATGAGATCTGGTGCCATCCGCGCGACGCCGAAAAAGTGTTCGACGCCATCTGGGAAGCCGGCCAGCCGCACGGGCTGAAGCCGATGGGGCTGCAGGCGCTCGACATGGTGCGCATCGAGGCCGGGCTGATCTTCGCCGGTTATGAATTTTCCGACCAGACCGATCCGTTCGAGGCCGGCATCGGCTTCACCGTGCCGCTGAAGAGCAAGACCGACGATTTCATCGGCCGCGACGCGCTGATCCGACGCAAGGAGAACCCGCAGAACAAACTGGTCGGGCTCGACATCGACAGCAATGTCGCGGTCGGCCATGGCGATTGTGTGCATGTCGGACGTGCCCAGATCGGCGTCGTCACCTCGGGCATGCGCTCGCCGGTGCTGAACAAGAACATTGCGCTGGCCAGGCTCGACGTCACCCATGCGGCTGTTGGTACCGAAGTCGAGATCGGCAAGCTCGACGGCCATGCCAAGCGGCTGCCGGCGCGCGTCGTCGCCTTCGCCCATTACGATCCGCAGAAGACCAGACCTCGCTCGTGACTGCTGCCTTCCGGACAGGCAAAACCGGGCGCCGGCGGTGCCGCGAGACGTATTGTTGCGTACGCGCGCAAGCGTGATGTGCACGGCGTCACAAAACGCTTGACGTGAAAGCGCGCCGGATCAATCTTCACTCCTAAGAAAAAAATACGACTGAGTGGAAACACCGGAGTCGTAAGGTCATGTGCCGGGGAGCAAGCTTCGCAAAGCCGAGGCATCGCTGGCGGGGAACACTGGAAAAAGGGGAAGTCACTGACATGAGCACCATAAGCACGGCCCTCGAGCAGCCTGCCGAAAGCAAGCTGCTCAGGCATATCGACTGGCGCGGCGCCTTCTGGGTGGCGAGCGGCGTTCCGGCGCTGGTCCTGTTTTCGATCGGCGGCATCGCCGGCACGACGGGGACACTGGCTTTCCTGATCTGGACGGTCTCCATGATCATGGGCTTCCTGCAATCCTTCACCTATGCCGAGATCGCCGGCCTGTTCCCGAACAAGTCGGGCGGCGCCTCTATCTACGGCGCCACCGCCTGGCTGCGCTACTCCAAGTTCATCGCGCCGCTGTCGGTGTGGTGCAACTGGTTCGCTTGGTCGCCGGTGCTGTCGCTCGGCTGCTCGATCGCCGCAGCCTATATCCTCAATGCGCTGGCGCCGGTGCCGTTGTTCACCGAGACCTCGCCTGATGTCGTCGCCTATATAGCGGCGCATGCCGGAACGGCGCCCGCCGACGCCATCACCGCGGTGACCGCGGCCGCGACACCGGCGATCCGCAACTGGACGCTGTACAGCCACACGCTGGGTCCGGTTTCCTTCACGCTCAACGCGACCTTCTTCATCGGCGCGGTGCTGATGCTGATCATCTTCTCGATCCAGCATCGCGGCATCCTCGGCACGGCCAATGTGCAGAAATATATCGGCCTGCTGGTCATCATCCCGATGCTGATCGTCGGCGTCGTGCCGATCTTCACCGGACAGATCAACTGGGCCAACTTCTCGCCGCTGGTGCCGCTGGCCGCCGCCTATGCGCCGGACCCGGGCGCCTGGAACATCGCCGGCTGGACGCTGGTGCTCGGCGGCATGTTCATCGCCGCCTGGTCGACCTACGGCTTCGAAACCGCCGTCTGCTACACCTCCGAGTTCAAGAACCCCGGCACCGACACGTTCAAGGCCATCTTCTATTCCGGCCTGCTCTGCATGCTTCTGTTCATCCTGGTGCCCTTCACCTTCCAGGGCGTGCTCGGCTTGAACGGCATGCTGGCGACACCGATCGTCGACGGCTCCGGCGTGGCGGATGCACTGGCCGGCATGGTCGGCGGCGGCAAGATCATCCACAGCCTCTTGGTGATGCTGATGATCCTGGCGCTGGTCCTGTGCATCATGACGGCGATGGCCGGCTCCTCGCGCACGCTCTATCAGGGCTCGGTCGATGGCTGGCTGCCGCGCTATCTCAGCCACGTCAACGAACATGGCGCCCCGACACGGGCGATGTGGACCGACCTCTGCTTCAACCTGATCGTGCTGGCCATCGCCTCGGCCGACGCGACGAGCTTCTTCTTCATCCTCGCCGTGTCGAATTGCGGCTACATCATCTTCAACTTCCTCAACCTCAATGCCGGCTGGATCCATCGCATCGACAACGGCCATATCGCACGGCCGTGGAAAGCGCCGACCTGGCTTCTCGGGATCGGAGCGATCTTCGCCTACGTCAACGCCGTCTTCATGGGTGCCGGCGCCAAGGTGTGGAACCCGATGGCGCTGTGGGCTGGGCTGATCACGGCGGCGCTGATCATCCCGGTGTTCTGCTTCCGCCACTACATCCAGGACAAGGGCAAGTTCCCCGACCACATGCTGGCCGATCTCGGCATGACGGGAGCGGACCTGGCGGTGAAGAAAGCAGGCATGCTGCCCTATCTGACGCTGGTCGCCGGCGTGGCGGTGATGCTGATCGCCAACTGGATATTCGTCATCTGACAGGCCGATTTATCAGACATAGGGCGCGCTTCGGCGCGCCCGATTCTTTTCGGCCACCGACCAGAGCCTCGCATCAACCAGCCTTGCGAACTGCCGATTTCGCGTCTTCGAAGAACCGGTTGGGCGGCCGCTTCAGGCCGAGATTCTCGCGCAGCGTCGATCCCTCATACTGCCGCCTGAAGATGCCGCGCCGCTGCAGCTCGGGCACCACTTTCTCGACGAAATCGTCGAGCCCGGCGGGCAGATAGGGAAACATGATGTTGAAGCCGTCCGATCCCTCGGTGACAAGCCATTCCTCCATCTCGTCGGCAATGGTTTGCGGTGTGCCGACGAAGGCGAGGCCGGAATAACCGCCCAGCCGCTGGGCAAGCTGGCGCACCGTGAGATTTTCGTTCCGGGCAAGCTCGATGACGCGCTCGCGGCTGCTCTTCGAGGCATTGGTCTCCGGTATGTCAGGCAAAGCGGCGTCAGGATCAAAGGCCGACGCATCATGCCCAAGCGCGATCGATAGCGAGGCAATGCCGGTTTCATAATAAACCAGGCTGTCGAGCTTCGCCCGCTTGGCCCGCGCGTCCTCGACACTGTCGCCGACGATGACGAAAGCGCCAGGCAGGATCTTGATGTCGTCGCGGGAGCGGCCGAGTTTCTGTGCCCTGCCCTTGACGTCGGCATAGAAGCGCTGCCCGGCGGCAAGATCGCCATGGGCGGCGAAAATCACCTCCGCCGTCTCGGCCGCCAGCTGCCGCCCGGCTTCCGAGGCACCAGCCTGAACGATGACCGGCCAGCCTTGTACCGGCCGCGCAATGTTGAGCGGCCCGCGCACCGAGATGTGCTCGCCCTTGTGGTCCAGCACATGCAGTTTGGCGGGATCGAAATAGAGCCCGCTCTCGGCATCGCGGATGAAGGCGTCGTCGGCAAAACTGTCCCACAGGCCGGTCACGACATCGTAGAATTCCCGCGCCCGGTGATAGCGCTCGTCATGCTCGACATGTTCGTCCAGCCCGAAATTGAGCGCCGCATCCGGGTTGGACGTGGTGACGATGTTCCAGCCGGCACGGCCGCCGCTGATATGGTCGAGCGACGCGAAACGGCGCGCAATGTGATAGGGCGCGTCGAAGGTCGTCGACGCGGTGGCAACGAGACCGATATGATCGGTGACGGCGGCCAGCGCCGACAGCAGCGTGAACGGCTCGAACGAGGTGACGGTGTGGCTGCGGCGCAGCGCCTCGATCGGCATGTTGAGCACGGCCAGATGGTCGGCCATGAAGAAGGCGTCGAACTTCGCGGCTTCCAGCGTCTGGGCGAAGCGCTTCAGATGCGCGAAGTTGAAGTTGGCGTCGGGATAGGCGCCGGGATAGCGCCAGGCGCCGGTGTGCAAGCTGACCGGGCGCATGAAGGCGCCAAGCCGCAATTGCCGTTTTTCTGTCATGGAAAGACACCCTGATGAGGACGAGCGTTGCCGCTCCGGTGTCGCGCAGGATGGAACCGCTTTGCGGCCCTGGGAAGGAATTCTGTTTTGCAGAATCGGCAGCGGGGAGCATTTTCATCGGCGCAACGGAGCAGCCGTCACGCCGCATCATCCGCCATAGCCGATGGCGGATGATGCGATAGAACCGCTCTATTCCGCGGCCAGGGCCAGTTGCGGCCGCTCGGTCGCCAACTCTGGTTCGGGCGCCTGGTCGCTGTTCACCGCCTTCTTCGGCTCGCGGCCGAAGAACAGCGCGTAACCTGCCGGCAGCACCAGGATGGTCAGCACGGTGGCAACCACGATGCCGCCCATCATGGCGTAGGCGAGCGGGCCCCAGAACACGGCGCGCGATATCGGGATCAGCGCCAGCACCGCCGTCATCGCCGTCAGCACGATCGGCCGGAAACGGCGCACAGCCGAGCCGATGATGGCCTCCGAGCGCTCCATGCCTCTGGCGATGTCCTGGTCGATCTGGTCGACCAGGATGATCGAGTTGCGCATGATGATGCCGAGCAGCGCGATCACGCCGAGGATGGCGACGAAGCCGAACGGCGCACCGCTGATCAAAAGCGCGGCAGCCGCACCAATGATGCCGAGCGGACCGGTGGCCAGCACCAGCATCGCCTTGCCGAAGTTCTGCAGCTGGATCATCAAGAGCACCACGATAATGGCCAGCATGATCGGCGCCTTGGCGGCGATCGAGGCCTGGCTTTCGGCCGAATCCTCGGCACCGCCCTGGATCTCGATCTTGTAGCCGGGCGCCAGGCCGTCGCGCAGGCCCTGCATGTCCTTGTACATCTTGGTGACGACATCGTTGGACTGCACGCCGTCGGGCAGCGTTGCCCTCACGCTGATGGTCGGCAGGCGGTCGCGGCGCCATTCGATGCCTTGCTCAAGCACCGGCACCACCTTGGCCACCTGCGACAACGGCACGAAGCCGCCGAAATCGGTCGGGATATACACCGAGTCGACCGAGGACAGCAGGCTGCGGCTGGCATCCGGCTCGCGGGCAACGATGGAGACCGTCTCCTCGCCGTCGCGGAAGTCGTCGAGCGGCGCACCGGCCATGGTCGCCTGCAGCATCTGGCGGATGCGTTGCGAGGTGACGCCTAGCGCCCGGGCGCGATCCTGGTCGATGACCAGCTTCATCGCCGGCACCGGCTCAAGCCAATCGTCATGCACCGCGCCCAGCAACGGATCCTCGCGGAATTTCGCCTTCACCTGGTCGGCGATGCGGCGCACCTCCTGGCGGTCGGGACCCATGACGCGCATCTGAACCGGCCAGCCGGTCGGCGGGCCGAGGAACAGGCGGTCGACCTTGGCGCGGATCGAGGGGAAATCCTCGGCCAGAACCGTGCGCAGCTTGACGATCAGCCGCTCGCGCGCCGGCTCGTCATTGGCCATCACCAGCATCTGGGCGAAGTTTGGGTTGCGCAGTTGCTGGTCGAGCGGCAGGAAGAAGCGCGGCGCGCCCTCGCCGATATAGGTGGCGATGAAGCGCTTGTCCTTGTCGTCCATCATCTTGGCTTCCAGCGCCTTGGCCTGCGCCTCGACCTCCTTGATGCTGGTGCCTTCCGGCAGCCAGAGGTCGACCAGGATTTCCGGCCGCGACGATTGCGGGAAGAAGTTCTGCGGGATGAACTGGAACGCCCACAGGCTGGTGCCGAAAGTCACCAGCGTCATGACGAGCACGATTATGCGGTGGCGCACCGCCCAGCCGACGGTCGAGCGCAGCCGGCGGTAGAAGCGCGTGTCGAAGACATCATGATGGCTGCCGGCATGCTTGCGCTGCTTGAGGATCATGTTGCCGAGCCACGGCGTGAAATAGACCGCGACGAACCACGAGACGATCAGCGCGATGCCGACGACATAGAACAGGGTGCGCACATATTCGCCGGCCGTGGAGGCGGCGAAGCCGACCGGGATGAAGCCGGCGGTGGTGATCAGCGTGCCCGTCAGCATCGGGAATGCGGTCGATGTATAAGCGAAGCTCGCGGCCTCGATCTTGACCAGCCCCTCCTCCAGCTTGCGCTCCATCATCTCGACGACGATCATGGCATCGTCGACAAGCAGGCCGAGCGCGATGATCAGGGCGCCCAGCGAAATACGCTGCAGGTCGATGCCGAGCTCGTACATGATGGCGAAGGTAGCGGCCAGAACCAGCGGAATGGCGATGGCGATGACCAGCCCCGAACGCCAGCCGATCGACAGGAACGAGACGACAAGCACGATCAGCAGCGCTTCGCCGAGTGCATGCATGAATTCGGCCACCGCATCCGTGACGACGCCCGGCTGGTCGGAAATCTGGTCGACCGACACGCCATAGGGCAGCGCCTCCTCGAAGCGCTTGTAGGTCGCCTCGACGTCCTTGCCGACATCGGTGACCTTGAAACCCTTGGCCATGACGACGCCAAGCTGCACGCTGTCATGACCGTTGAAGCGGTACTTGCGTTGGAAGGGATCCTCGAGCCCGGAGGTCACGGTGGCGATGTCGCCGAGACGGGTGACTTGCCCGCCGGCACGCAGGCGCAATTCCCTGATATCGGCGGCCTTGGTGACGTCGCCTTCGACGGAGATGCGCACCGAATTGACGCCGGTGTCGACGGCACCGGCCGGATCGACATTGTTCTGGCCCTTGATAGCGTTCTGCAGGTCGGGCAGCGTCAAGCCACGCTCGGCGAGCGCCTTGGACGAAACGTCGATATAGAGCTTTTCCGGCTGATCGCCAATGATGACGGCCTTCTCGACGCCAGGCGTGGTCAACAGCATGTCGCGCGCCTGGATGGCGAACTTCTTCAGCTCTGGATAGGAGAACCCGTCACCGCTGATCGAGTGCAGGGTGATGAAGGTGTCGCCGAACTCATCGTTGAAATAGGGACCGAGCAGGCCTTGCGGCAGGTCGCCGGAGATGTCGCCGACCTTCTTGCGCACCTGATAGAAGGCGTCCGCCACCTCGGCGGCGTTGGTGTCGCCCTTGATCTGCACGGTGATGATGGCGCTGCCGGCGCGCGTGAAGGATCGCACGAAGTCGAGATGCGGTGTTTCCTGCAGCTTGCGCTCGATCTTGTTGACGACCTGGTCTTCCATCTCCTGGATCGAGGAGCCCGGCCAAATCGCCTGCACGACCATTACCCGGAAGGTGAAATCGGGGTCTTCCTTCTGGCCCATGCGCATCAGGCCGAGGGCTCCGGCGATGATGATCAGCCCGAACAGGAAGCGCGCGATGGAGGGATGGCCGATGGCCCAGCGCGACAGGTTGAAGGGCCGCTTTTCTTCAGTGGAGGTCGTCATCGTTGCAGGTCCACTTTGCTTGTTTGCCGGCGCCTGGCACTTCGAAGAAGCGCCGCGCGCGAAACGAAATCATCTGCGTTCGATCTGGCTTCCGGGCGGCGAGGCCTTCCGAGCGGAGAGACACTCATCGCGGTGGGACGCTAAGTCGATGCGGGGGTACATCGGCCGTGACGTCTCAACCTTCGGGCGCACGCCGCCCGGAAACCTGCGGCCGCGAGAACGCGCGGCCGACCTATCTGTCCTCAGCGCAGCCGGCTGGCGTCGTCGCCCTCGGCGGACGCTGATTGCTGCGCCACGCCGCCGGCGAGCTTCACCCTGAGATTCTCGGTCATGAACTGCGTCCCCGCGGCGACCACGATGTCGCCGGGCTTCAATCCCTCGGCCACACGCACGCCATCGGCGGCGAACTTGGCAACCGTCACCGGACGGGCATGAACGGTGTCGGCGCCACGATCAACGGTCCAGACGATCGACTGGCTGTCTTTCTCAGCCAAGGCGCTCAAGGGGATCGAAACCAGTTGCTTCTCGTTGGCGGCCGAGGCCTCGATATTGGCGGTCATGCCTAGAAGCACGCGGGGATCATTGGGCAGGCTGACACGGACGGCGAAGGTGCGCGACTGCGGATCGGCGCTGCCGGCAACCTCGCGGACCTTGCCGTCGAGCGCCAGCGTGCTGTCGGACCAGAAGCCCGCCTTGACTGACTTGCCCGGCTTGAACTCGGCGATCTCCATTTCCGGCACCGCGATCAGCACTTCCTTTTCGCCGTCGACCGCGACAGTGACCACAGGCGTGCCGGAGCCGACCACCTGGCCGACATCGGCGTTGACAGCCGTGACGATGCCGTCCCTGTCGGCCTTGAGGTCGGTATAGCCGACCTGGTTCTTGGCCTGGTCAAGCGACGAACGGGCGGAGTCGCGCGTGGCGACCGCCTGGTCATGGGTCAGCGTCGCCTGTTCGAGCTGCGATTTCGGCGCGAAGTTTTTGGTGAAAAGCTGCTCGGCGCGCTTGCGCGCTAGCTCCGTCGTCTCGACCTGCCGTTCGGCGGCATCAAGCGCTGCCTGCGCGCTTTTTACCGAAAGGTCGTAGTCGGTGGGATCGATACGGGCGAGCACATCGCCCGGCGCCACGTGCTGACCGATGTCGACAAGGCGCTCGGTGATCTTGCCGTTGACGCGGAAAGCCAGGGCGCTTTCGGTGCGGGCCCGCACGGAACCCGAATAGGAGAGCATGCGGGAGTCATGCACCTGGGCGATTTCGACGACCTTGACCGGGCGGATGATCTCCTTGACCTCGGCCTTCTCCTGGCTGCAGCCGGCAAGCCCAAGCGCCGCGACGAACAGGCCCGCGACCGGCAACCGGCGGATAATGGAATGGGACAAAGACACCTTGGCACTCCCGAACTGGAGATGAACTGTCGACCGGCGCCCGGCGGGCGGCGGCTATTTCTTCAAGGCCTTGATCGCATAGTCGATCAGGTCGTCGGGCATCGCCCGGTTGGTCTTGGCAAGGCACTGCGCCACCATCTGCGGATGGCAAAGGATGATTGTGGCGGCGCCGAAGCAGCGTGACGCGGTCACCGGGTCCTGCTCGGCGAACTCGCCGGTCTCGATACCCTCGCGTATCACCTCCGCGAAGAGATCGTGGATGCTGTCGATGTGCTTGTCGATGACGCCCCAGTCGCGCTCCAGCGCGACGATGACCATCTCATGGACCTTCTGCGCATCGAGCATGGTCTCCAGCGTCATCTTGTATTGCGCATGGATGTAGCGACGAAGCCGCTCCTCGGCACCAATCGGCAGGCGCATGATCTCGTAGGCCATCTTGTAGCTGGCCCCGAGCATCCGGCCGCACACCGCCTGGTGGATTTCAACCTTGGAGGCAAAGAAACGGTAGATGTTGGCCGGCGACATGCCGAGCTCGCGGGCAATGTCGGCAACATTGGTCTTACCGTAGCCGTAGTGCCGGAACAGGCGCTCGGCGCAGTCGAGAATGCGCGTCACATTCTCCTGTCTGGCGGCATCGACCATGATGTTGGCGGCTTCGGACATAGCTCTTTCGTTTGACAAGTGACGAATTTCAATTTTCGTCAGTCGTAAATTGAAGAAGATGGGATGTCAACGCGAAATCGACGTACGCGTACAAGATAGTGACAGATGGTGACATCCAACAGACGTCACCAAGCGGCCCAAGGATGCGGGCAACTCAAAATATTTTTGAAGAAGCCGCCGGCGCTTCAGGCGAGTTTGGCCATTTCCCGCAGCCGGAATTTCTGGATCTTGCCGGTCGAGGTCTTTGGAATCTCGGCGAAAATCACCGCTTTCGGCACTTTGAAGCGGGCAAGCAGCGAACGGCAGTGCCCGATGATCTCGGCCTCGGTCGCCGTCTTGCCGGGCTTCAGCTCGACATAGGCAACCGGTACTTCGCCCCATTTGTCGTCATGGCGCGCCACAACGCCGCAGGAGGCGACGGACGGGTGCTTGTAGAGCGCATCCTCGACCTCGATCGAGGAAATGTTCTCGCCACCCGAAATGATGATGTCCTTGGAACGATCCTTGAGCTGGATGTAGCCATCGGGATGCATGACGCCGAGATCGCCGGAATGGAACCAGCCACCGGCGAAGGCTTCGTTGCTCGCCTTGCGGTTCTTGAGATAGCCCTTCATGACGATATTGCCGCGGAACATGACCTCGCCGATGGTTTCGCCGTCGGCCGGCGTCGCCTGCATCGTCTCGGGATCCATGACGGTCAGGCCTTCGAGCGCGGCATAGCGCACGCCCTGCCTTGCCTTCTTGGCGCTGCGCTCGCCCTTGGCAAGATCGTCCCATTCGCCGTGCCATTCGTTGACCACGGCCGGGCCATAGGTCTCAGTCAGGCCATAGAGATGGGTGACGGCAAAACCGGCATCGGCCATGCCCGACAGCACGGCTTCCGGCGGCGGCGCGGCCGCGGTGTTGAAGGTCACCGTCTGCGCGAACGTGCGCTTATCCTCATCCTTGGCATTGATCAGCACCGACATGACGACCGGCGCGCCGCAGAGATGGGTGACGCCGTTATCGGCGATAGCATCGTAGATCGGCTTCGGCCGCACCCAGCGAAGGCAGACATGGGTGCCGGCCTGGACGGCCAGCGTCCATGGAAAGCACCAGCCATTGCAGTGGAACATCGGCAGCGTCCAGAGATAGACGGCGTGCTTGGCCATGCCGGCATGGATGGTGTTGGTGTAGGCCATCAGGGCGGCGCCGCGATGGTGATAGACGACGCCCTTCGGATTGCCCGTCGTGCCCGAGGTGTAGTTGAGCGAGATGGCGTCCCATTCATCGTCGGGCATCGACCAGGCGAAATCCTCATCGCCGCCGGCGACAAAATCCTCATAGTCGAGCGCGCCAATCCGCTCACCCTTCGGATAGGGGGCGTCGGCGGCGTAGTCGGGATCGTCATAGTCAATGACCAGCGGCTTGACCTTGGCCAGATCGAGCGCCTGCCGGACGACGCCGGAGAATTCGCGGTCGACGATCAGCACCTTGGTCTCGGCATGGTCGAGCTGGAATGCGATGACCGCGGCGTCGAGGCGGGTGTTGAGCGAATGCAGCACCGCCTTGGTCATCGGCACGCCGAAATGCGTCTCCAGCATTGGCGGCGTGTTGGACAGCATCACGGTGACCGTGTCGCCCTTGCCGATGCCGTGCTTTTGCAGCGCCGAGGCGAGCTTAAGCGAGCGGCGCCAGAAATCGCGGTAGCTGATGCGCTGGCGGCCGTGGATGATGGCTATGTGGTCGGGATACGTCCTTGCCGCGCGCTCCAGATAGGTGAGCGGCGTCAGCGGCTGGTGGTTGGCCGCGTTCCTGTCGAGATCCTGTTCGTAAGGATTGCCCATCCCGTCCTCCCCAAAAGTCCTTTTCGAGCTTTCTAACCTTAGGGCTCTCGTCAAGCCATCCCCCTGAATGGCCGAAAATGCTATGCTGTCCTGGCTTTGTAGAACGACCATCCCGGATGCGTTTTGTTTCGAGGCGATCGCACTCACGCATGCCAATTTGACTTTTGTCGAGAGCCGTGACTAATGTCAGCCGAGGAGGCGGCATGGCGATCCGACCGGCAGAACAACTCATTCACAAAGCCGCCTGGCTCTACTATGCGCATGGCCTGCGGCAGGACCAGGTTGCAAGCCAGCTTAACATTTCGCGTGCTTCGGTGGCCATGTATCTGCGCAAGGCGCGCGAGACCGGCATCGTCAACATCTCGACCTCGACCCAGTTGTTCACCGACGACGTGATGGCGCGCAGGCTCGAGGACGCCTTGAAACTCGACGCGGTCTGGATCGCGCCGGAGAACGGCCATATCCCGGACCCATCGACTGATATCGCCGTGCTGGCGGCGAGCGTCTTTCTCGAACTGGTCAAGAAGGGCGACCGCATCGGCGTCGCCTGGGGCCGCACCGTCTATACGATCGCCGACATCATGTCCTATGCCGACCTGCAGGATGTCACGGTGGTGCAGCTCTGCGGCAATCTCGGCGCGCCCTACTCCTATCGGCCCGACCAGTGCACCATGGAGATCGCGCGGCGCCTCAACGCCAAGGGGCTTAATTTCTATGCGCCGCTGGTGCTGTCGACGGAAGAGCTGGCGCGTGCGCTGCGCGCCGAGCCGGTGATCCGCGAACAACTGGCCGGCATCAGCGATTGCAACCTCGCGCTTTTCTCCGTCGGCACCGTCGATGCAGACAGCCACGTCGTCAAATGCGGCGCGCTCAACCCGGACGAAATGGCCGCGCTGCGCGGTATCGGCGCCGCCGGCGTGATCGCCGGACAGATCATCGACGCCAAGGGCGAGGCGCTCGACTGCAGCTATAACCGCCGGGTCATTTCGGCTGACCTCGCCTCGCTGCGCGCCATCGAAAAACGCCTGATGGTGGTGCAGGAGGACAGCAAGTTCGAGCCATTGCTGGCGGCGCTCGCCGGCGGGCTTTGCACGCATCTAGTGGTCGGCGCGCATATGGCGCAGCGGCTGCTCGATCATGCCGGAGCGGCACCACAAAACGCATCCTGAAAAAGCAACCCTTCGCCGGCGCATTGTCATCAAGGCGTCGCGGCATTCCTGTTTCACCACCCAAGACAGCAACTGGACGAAGCGAACATGAAGAATTTGTGGAACGACGACACGGCCGAGAAACTCGTCGCCGACTATGCGAAAAAGGGTGTCGGCCGCGACCTCGCGCTGCGCGTCTACACGACGCGGCTGCTGGGCGGCGTGCCACAGCTGGTCCTGCATGGCGGCGGCAATACGTCCTGCAAGATCAAGGCGACCGATCTCGTCGGCGATGAATGGGATGTGCTGTGCGTCAAGGGCAGCGGCTGGGATATGGCCGTCATCGAGCCGCAGGGCCTGCCGGCGGTCAAGATGCGCGCCCTGCTCAAGGCGCGCGCGCTGGACAAGCTCGCCGATGAGGACATGGTGGCGCTGCAGCGGGCGAACCTCATCGACCCCTCCTCGCCCAACCCCTCGGTCGAGACGCTGCTGCATGCCTTCCTGCCGCACAAATTCGTCGATCACACCCATTCGACCGCCATCCTGGCTATCGTCGACCAGGAAGATTCGAAGCCGTTGGTGAAGACGGTGTTCGGCAGCAAGATGGGCTATGTGCCCTACATCATGCCGGGCTTCGACCTCGCCAAGGCGGCGGCCGACGTCTTCGATGCCGACCCGACGGTGGAAGGACTGATCCTCGACAAGCACGGCATCTTCACCTTCGGCGACGATGCCAAACAGGCCTATGACCGGATGATCCACTATGTGAACGTCGCCGAGGAGTACGTCGCTGAGAATGCTAAGCCGAAGGCTGCCAAAGCAGCGTTGCCGGCAAAGCTCGCGACCCCGGCTTCCATTGCCCCGATGCTGCGCGGCGCCGTTGCGGTGGCGCGCGGCGAAGGCCGCTTCGATCGCATGATCTCCGACTTCCGCACCTCCGACGCGATCGTCGATTTCATCAATTCGGCCGCCATCGCCGACTATGCCGGACGCGGCGTGTCGACACCGGATCTGTCGATCCGCATCAAGACCGGACCGATGGCGGTGCCCGCGCCAGACGCCGACAAGGTTGGCGACTACAAGGGCGTCATCAAGAGCCATGTTGACGCTTTCGCCAAGGAGTACCGCGCCTATTTCGAGACCAATGACGCACTCGACGACGTCAAGCGCACCATGCTCGACCCGATGCCGCGGCTGACGCTGGTGCCGGGGCTCGGCATGTTCGGCCACGGCCGCACGCTGAAGGATGCCAGGATCGCCTCCGATGTCGGCGAGATATGGATCGAGGCGGTGCGCGGCGCCGAAGCCGTCGGCCGTTTCCATCCGCTGTCCAAGGCCGATTTGTTCCCGCTCGAATACTGGTCGCTCGAACAGGCCAAGCTTGCCTCCAACAAGCCGAAGCCGCTGACCGGCCAGGTGGTGCTGATCACCGGCGGCGCCGGCGCGATCGGGGCTGCGACGGCAAAATTGTTCGCCGACAATGGTGCCCATGCGGTCGTCGTCGATCTCGATGCCGAAAAGGCCGCTGAAGCCGCCAAGAAAGCCGGCAACAATTCGATCGGTGTAGGCGCCGACATCACCGACCCGGTCCAGGTGCGGGCCGCTTTCGACAAAGCGGTCGCAGTCTTCGGCGGCGTCGACATCCTGGTCTCCAATGCGGGCGCGGCCTGGGAAGGCCGGATCGGCGAGCTCGACGATGCGCTGCTGCGCAAGAGTTTCGAACTCAATTTCTTCGCCCATCAGTCGGTGGCGCAGAACGCCGTGCGCATCATGCTCGAACAAGGCACCGGCGGTGTGCTTCTGTTCAACACCTCCAAGCAGGCGGTCAATCCCGGTCCGAAATTCGGCGCCTATGGCGTGCCGAAGGCGGCGACATTGTTCCTGTCCCGGCAATATGCGCTCGACTACGGCGCCCATGGCATCCGCTCGAACGCCGTCAACGCCGACCGTATTCGCTCCGGCCTTTTGACCGACGCCATGATCGCCAGCCGCTCCGGCGCGCGCGGAGTGTCGGAGAAGGAATACATGTCCGGCAACCTGCTTGGCCAGGAAGTGACGGCGCAGGATGTGGCGCAGGCCTTCCTGCATCACGCGCTTGCCGAACGCACCACCGCCGACGTGACGACGGTCGACGGCGGCAACATCGCGGCGGCGCTGCGATAGGCTTTCCAGCAGACAACAAAAAGGGCGGCTCGCAGGCCGCCCTTTTCATATGCGCTATGACGCCACCTACTTCGCGTTCGGGTTCGGCATCCAGGCCGGCATGGCGACATCGGCATGGGCGAACTGCGGCAGCTTGGCCGACAGGTCTTCCATGTTCTTGATGTCCTTGTCGATCAGTTCCTTCTGGGTGATCAGCGTCGGCGGCACGATGACGTTGTGGCCGGGATCTTCACCGGCGAGCAGTTGCGCCAGAGCGCGCACCGAGACCTGGCCGACGACGGCCGGGTTGGTCGCCGCGGTCGCCGCCCAGGCGCTATCGGGCTCGCGCATCGCCGATATATCCGATGTCGAGATGTCGGCCGAATAGATCTTGATGCCCTTGTTCAGGCCGGCCTCGTCGACGGCGATCTTCACGCCCTTGGCGAATTCATCATAGGGGGCGAACATCACCTTGATGTCGGGATGGGCCGACAGCACCGAGCGCGCCTGGTTGGCGACGGAGTTGGCGATCGGGTTGTCGAGCGTGCCGAACATCGCGACTTCCTTGATGCCGGCATATTTCTTCTTCACGTCGACCCAGGTCTCGTTGCGGCGGTCGAGCGGCGCGATACCGGCGACGTAGACATAGCCGGCATTCCAGCTATCACCATTGTCCTTCACCGCCTGCTCGAGCGCGAGACGGGCAAGGTCTTTATCCGATTGTTCGATCTGCGGGATCTTGGGGTTTTCGACATTGACATCGAATGCCACCACCTTGATGCCGGCGTCGACCGCGCGCTGGGCCGCATCCTTCATCGATTCCGTCAGGCCGTGCTGAATGATGATACCCTGCACGCCAAGCGCGATGGCCTGGTCGACCATATCGGACTGAAGGGCGGCATCCTGGCGGCTGTCGAGCACGCGCAGGTCGATGCCAAGCGCCTTGGACTGCGCCTCGACGCCCGAGAGATAGGCCTGGAAGAAGTCGCCGGTCGAGAGATAGCGCACCAGCGCGATCTTGACGCCGGGCTTGTCGAACGGCGCCGGCTTGTCCGCGGCAAAAGCCGGGACCTGCATCAGCATGGTTGCGCCGGCCAGCCCGAGCGCCACCTTCCCCAGAAGTCTTCTCGTGATGTTCACCTTGTTTCCTCCACTCTTGTTGAACCCAAAATCCTGTCCGGTCGAGACTACCCCCTGCCCCTGCCCGAAAGGGCAAAGGTGAAGACAAGGGCGACGACCAGAACCACGCCCTTGACAAAATCCTGCGTGTAGTAAGGCGCGTTCATCATCGTCAGGCCTTGCAGCAGGATGCCGACGAACAGCGCGCCGACGGCCGTGCCGAAGGCGTTCGGCTTGGCGGCACCGAGCACCGCGTAGCCGATCAGCGCCGCGGCAACCGCATCGAGCAGCAGATTATTACCCGAGGCGATGTCGCCGCGTCCAAGCCGGGCGGCGAGCTAAAATGCCGCCGATCGAGGCAAAAACTCCTGAAATAACGTAGGCCCAGATCTTGTATGCCTTGACAGGCGCACCGGCGAGTTCGGCGGCACGCTCGTTGGAGCCGACCGCGTACATCATGCGGCCGAACCGGGTGTATTCGAGGAAGAACCAGATCAGCAGGGCCAGCACCAGCAGCACCACCACCGACACCGGAATGAGGTTCGGGATGAAGAAGTCGAAGCGGTGGCGGCCGAGCGCCAGGAAAGCGTCGCCGAACTTGCCATTGGCGACCGAACCGTCTGGCATGGTCATGCCGGTGGCGATCGAGCGGCCTTCGGTCGGGATGCGCTGCAGGCCGACCAGCAGGAACATCATGCCGAGCGTCGCCAAAAGATCGGGCACGCGCATATAGACGATCAGCCAGCCATTGATCAGCCCGACAATGGCACCGATGAGCAGGCAGACAACGACCGCCACGACGGCGTTCTGCTCCAACACCACCATGACATAGGCAGCCGCCATCATGGCCGATGTGGCGACCGAGCCGATCGACAGGTCGAAGCCGCCGACGACCAGCGTGGCGGTGACGCCGAGCGCCAGCACGCCGGTGATGGCGACCGACTGGAAGATGAAGACGGCACTTTGCGGCGAGACGAACCCATCGGCGGCGATCGCGAAATAGGCGACGAGCCCGAACAACAGGACGATAAACCCATAGCGTATGGCGTGGTCGCGGAGCGTCATTCAGCGCACCCGCGCGACGCAGCCATTCCTATCCAACTCGGACGCATAGTCTCTCCATTCCAATTCTAGCCGCTGCCACGCTCAGGCGGCGCTGTGCAGCGGCCCGCCGGCAACCTCGGCCAGCAGGCGATCGAGATCGACTTCGGCGTTGCGGTGTTCGCCGACGATTGTGTGTTCCGACATCACCAGGATGCGGTCGGCCGTCTCCAGCGCCTCGTCGAGTTCGGTGACGAACAAGAGCGTCGCGCGGCCATTGGCGCTTGCTCTCAGCTTGGCGGCAATGTCGCGCCTGGCCGAGATGTCGACGCCCTGAAAGGGCTCGTCGAGGATGAACAGCGCGGCATTCTGCGCCATCCAGCGGGCAACCATGACCTTCTGCTGGTTGCCGCCTGACAATGCCGACATTTCGTCTTTCTCGGAACGGCAGACGATGCTGAGTTCCTCGATCTGCCGGCGCGCGGTGGCGCGTTCGAGGCGGCGCTTGAGCACGCCAAGAGTCGACATGCGCTTGAGGAAAGGCAGGCTGACATTGCGCTCGATGTTGAAGCCGCTGACGATGCCGCTGGTGGCGCGATCCTTGGCGACGAGGAACACGCCGGCGGCGATCGCATCGCCGGCCGATCGCGGCGCATAGGGCTTGCCGTTCATCGTCATGGTGCCGGTCAGCGGCTTGCGCACGCCGAACAGCGTCTCGGCAAGTGCTGTCTTGCCGACGCCGACGAGGCCGGTGATGGCGACGACCTCGCCATCGCCAAGCGTCAGCGAAATCGGCCTGGCGCCTTGCCCGATGCGCAGGCCTTCGACCGTCAGGACCGGCTTGGCCGAACTCCTGGCAACGATCTGGTCGAGATGGATCTTGCGGCCGAGCATGGCATTGATCGCGCCTTCATAGTCGAGCGGTTTGGTGTCGAAGGCACCTGAAATGACGCCGTCGCGCATCGAGACGACGCGGTCGGCAAGCCGCCTGATGTCCGACATGCGGTGTGAGATGTAGAGGATCGCCACGCCTTGCTCGCGCAGCCTGTCGACCAGCGCGAACAGCCGGTCGGCCTCGGCGCTGGAGAGCGAGGAGGTCGGCTCGTCAAGGATCAGCACTTTCGGCTGATGCGCCAAGGCCCGCGCGATCGCCACCATCTGGCGATCGGCCAGCGAAAGGTCGTTGACGCGGGCCTTGAGATCGATAGCCAACCCCATGCGGTCGGCGACGGCCTTGGCCTCGCGGCGCACGCGGGCCGGATTGAACAGCGTCGGCACGCCCTTGCCGCTCAGCCTGTCGAGTGTGAGGTTTGTCGCGACGTCGAGGTCGGCGACCACACCGTCATTGATGTTCTGGTGCACGGTGACAACACCGGCGCGGATCGCCTCCGCCGGCGTGTTCGGCGCAAAATCCTGGTCCGCGAGGGTCATCGTGCCGCCGCCGCGTTCGTAGACGCCGCTGATGATCTTGACGAGGGTGGATTTGCCGGCGCCATTGGCGCCCATCAGCACGGTGACTTGGCCGGAATGCAGCTCGAGCGAGATGCCGCCAAGCACCTCGTTACGGCCAAAGGATTTCCTCAGTCCCTCTACACGGAACACGGCATTGCCGACCATGCGTTCCTCCCTGACCATGACGCTATGGACTACATCGGCAATTGTCAACACGATTGACAATTGCCAGATCGCTTCCTAGCTTGGCCCCGCCGTCAAGGCTCCCTTATGATCGGAGCGCACAGGCGGGAGGGACACGAATGACCGGAAAATCGCCGTTCGAAGCACTGTCGGTGGAGACGCTTGCAACGCGCCTCGGCACGAACGAGGCGCTGTGCGCCAAGATCGGCAGGGACACGACACAGTGGAAGGTCCGCGAGGTCGGCGACGGCAATCTCAACCTCGTCTTCATCGTCGAGGGCGCCGGCGGCGCGGCGGTGGTCAAGCAGGCCCTGCCCTATGTCCGCCTGGTCGGCGACAGCTGGCCGCTGCCGCTGAAGCGCTCCTTCTTCGAGTATCACGCGCTGACAAGGCAAGAGGCGCGCGCGCCGGGCTCGGTGCCGGCGATCTATCATTTCGATGAAGGCCAGGCGCTGATCATCATGGAGTATCTGGCGCCGCCACACATCATTCTCAGGCGCGCCCTGATCGACGGGCGCCAGTTGCCCAACATCGCCAGGGATATCGGCCTGTTCATGGCCCGTACGCTGTTTCGCGGTTCCGACCTGTCGATGGTGACCAAGGATCGCAAGGCCGATCTCGCGCTGTTCGCCGACAATGTCGAGCTCTGCGACATCACCGAGAACCTGGTGTTTTCCGATCCCTATTTCGACGCCAAGATGAACCGCCATACGTCGCCGCAGCTCGACGGCGTCGTCGCCGAATTGCGCGCTGATCGCGACCTCAAGGTCGAGGCGCAGCGGCTGAAGCACATTTTCGCCGCCAATGCCGAGACATTGCTGCATGGCGACCTGCATTCCGGCTCGATCATGGTCACCGACACGGAGACCCGGATGATCGATCCGGAGTTCGCCTTCTACGGACCGATGGCCTTCGATGTCGGCATGCTGCTCGCCAATTTCTGGATGTCGTTCTTCTCGCAACACGGACATGAGGAGAAGGGCAAGCGCGATGCGATGCGCGCCTATCTGCTTGGGGTCACCGCAGAGACATGGGCGGTGTTCCGCGCCGAATTCTCGCATCTGTGGCGCAGCGAGCGCACCGGCATGCTCTACCAAAAAAGCCTGTTCGAGGATCAGGGCGACAGGCTGGGTGCCGAACAGGCGCTCGACCATATGCTGCACCAGATCTGGACCGATCTGCTCGGCTTTGCCGGCATCGAGGTGCACAGGCGCATCCTCGGCCTCGCCCACAATGCCGATTTCGAGACCATTGCCGATGAAGAGCTTCGCGCCAGTTGCGAGGCAAAGGCGCTGAAATTCGGCCGTCACATCGCCGTCAACCGGCGCCAGATACACAGCATCGACGAGGTCAACACCCTGGCCGCGCTGATCGAACAGGAGAGCAGCATTTGAACGTCGGCGACCGCCACTACCGCACCATCTGGCTGAGCGACGACGGCCGTTCGGTCGAGATCATCGACCAGCGCTGGCTGCCACATGATTTCCGCATCGAGACGATCGGCACGGTTGCCGGAATCGCCACCGCCATCCGCGACATGTGGGTGCGCGGCGCGCCGCTGATCGGCGTCACCGCGGCTTACGGCGTCGCCATGCAGATGGCGGATGATCCGTCCGACGCAGCGCTCGATGCCGTGTGGGAGACGCTGCACGAGACGCGTCCGACGGCGATCAATCTGCGCTGGGCGCTGGACGAGATGCGGCGCTTCCTCAAGCCGCTGCCAACGCAACAACGCGCCGCGGCCGCCTATCGGCGCGCCGCCGAGATCGCCGACGAGGATGTCGGACTGAACCGCGCCATCGGCGAGAACGGTCTCGCCATCATCAAGGCGATCGCGGCGCGCAAGCAGCCGGGCGAAACGGTCAATATCCTGACCCACTGCAATGCCGGCTGGCTGGCGACCGTCGATTACGGCACTGCCACCGCGCCGATCTATCTGGCAACGGAAGCCGGCATCCCGGTCCACGTCTATGTCGATGAGACCCGGCCGCGCAACCAAGGCGCCCAGCTCACCGCCTGGGAGATGGCCGGCCACGGCGTTCCGCACACGCTGATCGTCGACAATGCCGGCGGCCATCTGATGCAGCGCGGCGCGATCGACATGGTCATCGTCGGCACCGACCGCACCACCGCCGACGGCGATGTCTGCAACAAGATCGGCACCTATCTGAAAGCGCTCGCCGCCGCCGACAATGACGTGCCGTTCTATGTCGCGCTGCCCTCGCCGACCATCGACTGGACGGTGCATGACGGGCTCGAGGAGATCCCTATCGAGCAGCGTTCGGCCGACGAGGTCTCGCTGGTCTGGGGCAAGACCGCCAGCGGCGAGATCGCCCAGGTACGCATCTCGCCCGAAGCGACGCCGGCCGCCAACCCGGCCTTCGACGTGACCCCTGCACGGCTAGTGACCGGGCTCATCACCGAGCGCGGCATCGCCAAGGCCTCGCGCGAGGGCCTGAAGGCAATGTTCCCCGAACGGGCATAGCGCCGAAACCGGCTAGTACAACGGCTTGCTCATGTGCCCCGGCGTCGGCCATGTGTCGGTGATGCCGGGCTGCACCGGACGCTCGAGATAGGTCGACAGCACCACATAGCTGCGCGTCGAGGTGACGCCGGGCGTTTCGTAGAGGCGAGCAAGCAGGCCTTCCAGCGCCCTCGTATCTTCCGTGCGGACCTTCAACAGCATGCAGGTATCGCCGGCGACGGTGTGGATCTCCTCGACTTCCGGATATTGCGAAACCGCCATCAGCTCCGGGGTCTTGCCCCAACCCCTGGTGTCGATATGCACGAAGGCGAGCAGCGGCTTCTTCACCGCTTTGGGGTCGATGATCGCTGCCGTGCCGCGAATGGCGCCGCTGCGCCGAAGGCGTTTGACCCGTTCATGCGCGGCTGGCGGCGAAAGCCCGACCCGATCGCCGAGTTCGGCATAGCTGACCGTTGCGTCGTCGACGAGAACACCTAATATTTTTCGGTCAATCGCATCGATATCGCGGGGCGCAGGCCTGTTCTGCAGAACGCCATCTGTTTCTTCATCCATGTCGACAATCCTGATTGCAACGGAATCTAATACGGCCATTATGAGGATATGTCGAACAGCAATCAAGCCACAGTCCTGGCAGCAGACGCCAGGCCGCCGATCCCAGCCCTCGCCTATCTGTTGACCGGCTGCATCGCCGTGATCGGATCGAATTCGCTGGTGCTGGGGCCCATAGCTCCGGCGGTGGCCTTGTCCTTCGAAAGCAGCGTCCCGACCGTCATGGTCGCGGCGGCAGCTTTTGGCCTCGGAACCTCGGCGAGCGCCCTGTTCCTTGCCCGCTACATCGACCGCCTCGGCGCCCGCCGGATGCTGCAAGGAGCGTTGCTGTTGCTGGCCATTGCCCTCGTTGCCAGCGCGGCAGCACCGACGGTGATGATGCTTGTCGCGGCGCAACTCATCGCCGGCATCGCCGCCGGCGTCGCCATGCCGGCGATCTATGCGAGTTCAGCGGCGATCGCGCCGCCCGGCCGCGAAAGCGGCACCATCGGCGTCGTGCTGACCGGATGGACGCTCAGCATGGTGGCCGGCGTCTCGCTCTCGGCCGTGCTTGCCGATCTCGTGCATTGGCGCGCCGTTTTCGCCGCCGTCGCGGCGCTGGCAATGCTGGCGTTGGCCAGCCTCACCATGACGTCATTGAGCGACATCAGGAAGAGGGGCCCGGCACCGACGCCGCTTGCGGCACTCGGCATTCCCGGCATTGTGCCGCTTCTCATCGCCTGCGCGGCCTTCATGACCGCCTTCTACGGCGTCTATGGCTATCTCGGCGACCACCTGCACAGCGGACTGGGCAAATCGGTGAGCGCCAATGGCTGGGCCGCGCTCGCCTACGGCGTCGGCTTCGGCACGGCTGCTCTGCTCGACGGCGTGATCGACCGGCTTGGTGCGCGTCGCGTCATGCCGTTCGCCTATCTTCTTGTCGCCGCCGTCTATGTCGCCATTGCCGCGACGAGCGACAGTTTCGGCCTGACGCTGGCCATGGTGGCCATCTGGGGGCTTGCCAATCATTTCGGGCTGAATGTCCTGGTGATGCGCCTCTCGGCGCTCGACCCCTCACGGCGCGGCACGATCATGGGCCTGAACAGCGCGGTGACCTATCTGGCGGTCTTCATCGGTACCACCGGCTTCGGGCCGATCTATTCCAGCTTCGGCTTTGCCGTCTGCGCGATGGTTGCGGCGCTGCTGATGCTGGTTGCCGTAGCGGCGGCTGCGTGGCGCACGCGATAGAGCGGTTCTTTTACGGAATTGTTCCAGTTGACAGAACGTGATTGGCCACCGGCCCGTCGCTCGGTTGACAGCGGCACCCCTGCCCTTCCATACAAGCCCGTTAATGTTCTCAGGGCGGGGTGAAAATCCCCACCGGCGGTAATGGTTTCGGCCAAGCCCGCGAGCGCTTTCCGAAAAGAAATCGGAAAGGTCAGCAGATCCGGTGTGATTCCGGAGCCGACGGTTACAGTCCGGATGAAAGAGAACGAAACGGAAAACGGACCGCTCCGGCGGGACGAATTCCGTATCGTGCGTCCTGATTCTGGTTCGAAACGGAAGGATGGACCCATGAATCAGCATTCCCACAAAGACTATGAAACTGTTCGCATCGCCGTCATCCGCGCGCGCTGGCACGCCGACATCGTCGATCAGTGCGTCAACGCCTTCGTGGCGGAACTGGCCGACATCGGAGGCGATCGCTTCGCCGTCGATGTCTTCGACGTGCCTGGCGCCTACGAAATCCCGCTGCATGCCAAGACCCTGGCGCAGACCGGCCGCTATGCCGCGATCCTCGGCACGGCCTTCGTCGTCAATGGCGGCATCTACCGGCATGAATTCGTCGCCAGCGCCGTCATCGACGGCATGATGAACGCGCAGCTATCAACCGGCGTTCCGGTGCTTTCGGCGGTGCTGACGCCGCACAATTATCACGACAGCGCCGAGCACCATCGCTTCTTCTTCGAGCACTTCACCGTCAAGGGCAAGGAAGCGGCCAGGGCCTGCGTGGAAATTCTCGCCGCGCGGGAAAAGATCGCGGCATGAAATCTTCCCGGCCGGGTGGAAATCGCGATAACACCCGGTAGTATTTGCGAAATACCGAGTTCGGAGAGGATGCCGGTGCAGACCAAGAAGATCATCAATGACGGCAATCGCGCCGTCGACGAAATGCTCGAAGGGATCCTCGCCGCGCATCCTCGCCACCTCAGGAGCGCTGACGGCAGTCCGCGCTCGATCATCGCCCGCGACGGGCCGCGGCCCGGCAAGGTCGGGCTGGTGATCGGCGGCGGCTCAGGCCATGAGCCGACCTTTCTCGGCTTTGTCGGCAAGGGATTGGCGGATGCGGCGGCCATCGGCAACGTCTTTGCCTCGCCGCCGCCCGATCCGATCCTCGAATGCGCCAAGGCAGTCAGCGGCGGCGTCGGCGTCTTGTTCATGTACGGCAACTATGCCGGCGACGTGATGAATTTCGACATGGCGGCCGAGATGGCAGCGATGGACGACATCGAGGCGCGCACCGTCCTGACCACCGACGACGTCGCCTCGGCGCCGCGCGACCAGCGGCAGAAGCGCCGTGGCGTCGCTGGCAATTTCTTCATCTTCAAGGCGGCCGGTGCGGCCTGCGACCGGATGCTCTCCCTGGACGAGGTGGAGCGCATCGCCCGCAAGGCCAACGACCACACCTTCACCATGGGCGTGGCGCTGTCGCCCTGCTCGCTGCCGCAGACAAGGCGGCCGAATTTCGAGATCGGCGCGGACGAAATGGAGATCGGCATGGGCATCCATGGCGAACCCGGCATCGCCCGCGGCAAGCTCGGGACCGCCGACGCGATCACCGACGAGATGCTGGACAAGATTTTCGCCGAGATGGCGCCCAAGCGCGGCGACAAGGTTGCTGTGCTGGTCAATTCGCTCGGCTCGACGCCACTGATGGAGCTCTACATCATGAACCGGCGGGTCAAGCAACGGCTCGACGATATCGGTGTTTCCACCCACGCGACCTGGGTCGGCAATTACTGCACGTCACTGGAAATGGCCGGCGCCTCGGTAACGCTTTTTCATCTCGACGAGGAATTGCAGACCATGCTCGATCACCCCTGCGACTGCGCCATGTTCCGTGCCGGCTGACGAAAGAGCAAAACAGTGACCATCGACACCGCTGACCTGAAAAGAATGTTCTATACGATCGCGGTGGCGATCGAGGCCGACAAGGACCGGCTCTGCCAGCTCGACGGCGTCATTGGCGACGCCGATCACGGCATCGCCATGGCGCTCGGCTTCAACGCTGTGCGCGATGCGCTGGCCTCGCTCGACCTTGCGGCGACCGAGCCGACGGCGCTGCTCAACACGGCGGCGAAATCATTCCTCAATGCCGTCGGCGCTTCCTCAGGCCCGCTCTATGCGACGGCCTTCATGCGCGGCGGCGCCGCCGTCAAGGGCAAGGCGACGCTGGCGGACGCGGACTTCATCGCCCTGTTCCAGGCCATGGCACAGGGCATCAAGGATCGCGGCAAGGCCGAACCGGGCGAAAAGACGATGGTCGATGCCTGGCAACCGGCGGCCGAAGCGGCCGCCGCGGCCAGTGTAGCCGGCAAGACCTTGGCTCAGTGTCTCGAGGCGGCCCTGGCAGCCGCCGAGCGTGGGGCGGAAGCAACCAAGGGCATGATCGCCGCCAAGGGCCGCTCCTCGCGGCTCGGCGAGCGATCACTCGGGCATATCGACCCCGGCGCGGCATCGGCCGTCACCGTGATCGGCGCGATACGCAAGAGCCTGAGCTAACGTTTCGCCGCCGCGTCGAGCCTGTTGATCGCCTGGACGTTGCCGGCCGAGGGCCCTTGTTCGTCGAACTCGGAGGCCAGCCATGTATCGACGATCGCCTTGGCCAGTTCCGGGCCGATGACACGGGCGCCCATGGTGATGATCTGCGCGTTGTTGGATTTCGCCGCGCGCTCGGCCGAATAGGTGTCGTGGGTGAGCGCGGCGCGGATGCCCGGCACCTTGTTGGCCGAGATCGAGACGCCGATGCCGGTGCCACAGAACAGGATGCCGCGATCGTTCTCGCCGTCGATGATGGTCTGGGCGAGTTTTTGCGACAGGTCGGCATAATAGCCGGCCTGGCTGAGATCGCTGACCGTCAGGCCGGATTTGGTGGCAAGGTGCGCGGCGATGACATCGAGCAGCGGCTTGCCGGCGCTGTCGGCTCCAATGGCTATTTTCATGTTTTTCCCTTTCGTGTCCGGATGGTTTCAGATCGCCGCCGAGGCGCGGCCGAGAATGTCGATGTAGCCGTCCGCCTGCCAGGCGGAACGGCCGATGAAGAGGCCGTCTATATTGGGCTGGCCGACCAGCTCGGCGGCATTGCCGGGATTGACGCTGCCGCCATAAAGCACCGGCGGCACCGACGGCAGCAGGGCGCCGGCCACTGTCTTGATCAATGCCTGCTGCTTGTCGGCATAGTCGGCGCTGGCCGGAATGCCCTTGTCGCCGATCGCCCAGACCGGCTCGTAGGCGAAGAGGATTTTCCCGCCCTTCGCCTCGCCTTCAAGGAATTGCAGCGCGCCCTCGACCTGGGCGCTCAGCACGGCATCGGCCTGCCCGCTTTCGCGCTCGGCCAGCGTCTCGCCGACACAGATCAACGGTATCAGTCCGTGCTTCACGGCGGCCGCCGTTTTCAGGCCAACCGTGCGGTCGGTCTCGCCGAAATGCTCGCGCCGTTCGCTGTGGCCGAGTTCGACCAGATCGAGCCCGCAATCCCTCAACATCAGCGGCGAGATCTCGCCGGTCCAGGCCCCGGCGTCGGCCCAATGCATATTCTGGGCACCGACCTTGATGTGCGTCGACGACAGCGCCTGCTTGACCTCGCGCACCGCCGTGAAGGGCGGGATGACGAAAGGCTGGATGCGGTCATCGAAACCGGGAATGAAACCGGCCAGGCGCTGCGCGAAATCCAGCGCCTCGGCGAGCGTCTTGTTCATCTTCCAGCTTGTACCGACCCAGTAAACCACGCGTACTGCTCCTTAACTTTGCTGATCACGATCCGCCGATTTCCGGCATCATGATCCCCTGTCGATCACCGTCAGCGAAACGCCGGCGGCATCCAGCACCGCGCGCACGCCCGGCTCGGGCGCCCGGCCGGTGAAGACCGCGTCGAATGCGCTGAGATCCGTCAGGAAATGCAGCGCCGTGCGGCCGAACTTGCCGTGGTCGACCAGCAGATATTTGCGGGTCGCCGCCACCATCATCAGCCGCTTGGCCTGCACCACCTCCTGATCCTGGTGGAAGGCGGAAGCGCCATGGATGGCCGAAGACGACAGGAAGGCGACGTCGGCGCGCAGCGATTTGAGCGAGGCCTCGGCCAGCAGGCCGAAGAAGCCGTGGAACTTCTTGCTGTATTGGCCGCCGAGCGCGATCAGGTTGATCCCTCCGGCGCCGGCCAGTTCCTGGATGACGGCCAGATTGTTGGAGATCACCGTCAGCGGCCGCAGGTCGGCGAGATGGCGCGCAATGCCGCCCGCCGTCGAGCCGTCATCGATGATCACCGTCTGGCCAGGTTCGATCATGGCCACGGCAGCTGCGGCCAGACGCTGCTTTTCCTCGGTCGCCTGCTTCTGCCGGTAGCGGAAATCGCTTTCGAACAGGCTGCTCGGCTGGATCGAAGCACCGCCGCGCACCTTGCGCAGGAAACCGCTTTCCTCGAGCTCGTCGAGGTCGCGATGCACGGTCATCTTCGAGACGCCAAAGCGCAAGGCGAGATCGTCGACGCCGGCCTGACCGGCGTCCATCAGAAACTCCATAATGCCTTGCCGCCTGATGTCGCTTTTCATTGCCGCTGACCGCCCACGCCCGAAGCGCGGCTCCTTGATCGAGCGCAAGATATAACAGCTTCCGCCGCAAAAGTATAAAATATTTTGTGATAATGGGATAAATTCGTGGGATATTCCGTTTGCTCCGATCGCGGCTCTGTAACAAGAATTGCTGCCGCGACGGGCTGTGACGGTTGCGGTTGCGCGGAAATCCGGCCAGAAGCATCGGTGGGCTGGACGATGCGCGGACAGTCCGCAACCACCAGGTTTGAAACCAGATACGGGAGACTATTCGTTGGCTCGCATCACATTGAGACAATTGCTCGATCACGCCGCCGAATACGGCTATGGCGTGCCGGCCTTCAACATGAACAACATGGAACAGGGCCTCGCCATCATGGAGGCGGCGGAAGAGACCAAATCGCCTGTTATCCTGCAGGCAAGCCGCGGTGCGCGTGCCTATGCCAATGACGTGGTGCTGGCCAAGCTGATCGACGCGCTGGTCGAGATCCATCCCGACATCCCGGTCTGCATGCATCTCGACCATGGCAACAACGAAGCCACCTGCGTCACCGCGATCCAGTACGGCTTCACCTCGGTGATGATGGACGGCTCGCTCAAGGAAGACGGCAAGTCGCCGGCCGACTACGCCTACAATTCCGGCATCACCAAGCGCGTCGTCGACATGGCGCATTGGGGTGGCGTGTCTGTCGAAGGCGAGATCGGCGTGCTGGGATCGCTGGAGAGCGGCGGCGGCGAGCAGGAGGACGGCCACGGCGTCGAAGGCGCGATCAGCCACGACCAATTGCTCACCGACCCGGTGCAGGCCGAACAGTTCGTGCGCGACACCCATGTCGATGCGCTGGCGGTGGCGATGGGCACCAGCCACGGCGCCTACAAATTCTCGCGCAAGCCGGACGGCGCGGTGCTGGCGATGAACGTCATCGAGGAGATCCATCGCCGCCTGCCGAACATGCATCTGGTCATGCACGGTTCGTCCTCGGTGCCGGAGGAATTGCAGGAGATCATCAACAAATATGGCGGCCAGATGAAGCCGACCTGGGGCGTGCCGGTGGAAGAGATCCAGCGCGGCATCAAGCACGGCGTGCGCAAGATCAACATCGATACCGACAACCGCATGGCGCTGACCGGTGCGATCCGCAAGGTGCTGACGGAAAACCCGAGCGAGTTCGATCCGCGCAAATATCTGACGCCGGCAATGGCGGCGATGCGCAAGCTTTGCAAGGAGCGCTTCGAGCAGTTCGGTACCGCCGGCAACGCACCCAAGATCAAGCCGCTGCCGGTCTCGGAAATGGCCAAGCGCTACAAGTCTGGCAGCCTCGATCCGAAATTCGGTTGAGTTCTGGCTACTTCAATCTGCTGAGTTCATCGGGCAGGAGCCGCATCGGCCCCTGCCCGTTTCTATTCGGCCTTTGGCAGAAGATCGGACCTGCCTGTCTCGATGAACGGCGCCCAGTAGTCGACGGACTCGCGGATCATGGCGACCACCTGATGGTCGACCGGCTCGCGCTCGCGGAATGACAGTTCGAGGCAGATCTCGTTGTCGGTGCCGCCGCCGCGCCGCACCGTGTCCAGCAGCCTTTCAGGCGTGATGCGGCCATCCCTGTTGTAGGCTGATGTGAACGGCCAATGGCCGCCCTTGTTCATCGACGACTGCTTGATGTGGATGATCGGCGATTTCCTGGGAAAGGCTTCGGCCCAGGCATAGGGATCGATGTCGGCCGGATTGCTTGAGGTGACGTCGCCATGGTCGATGTCGACCATCATCTCCAGCGGGATCGCCATGCCGGCGACGTCGATAGCACCTTGCAGCATCCGGCAGTTCTCGATGGTGTGGCCGAACTCGCGGCCAACCGACATCGGTTCCCAGAACAGATAGGTCAGGCCGGCCGCACGAGCATGCTCGGCGACCTCGCGCCAGCAATCCAGCGCGATGTCGAACAACCGCGCGCGGCGCTCGGGGTCGTCAAAGTCGCGATGGGTGAAGATGGCGAATTGCGTGCCCATGCCACTGGCGCCAAGCTCGGCCGAGATGTCGGCAAAGGTCTTGAACCAGTCGACATAGTAGCGGCGCACATCGGCATCGGGATGGCCGAAATGATTGAGCCGGCCATAAGGACCGGTCATGCCGGACGTGACACGCACGCCGGTGCGGGCGAGCGCGCCGTGAAACAGGCGGACGAATTTGACGATCGTCGCCGCCGGCCAGCCGGGATTGACGAACTCATGCGTGAGCTGCACGTCCCTTATGCCGATGTCATAGGCGATGGTGTCGATCAGGTCGTCAGGATCGGCGAAGCGATTGACCAGCGGATTGGTGTTGAGGGAGAGCGTGAAGGCCAAGGTCGCTATCCCTCCCCGACACAAAGCAAGACACTGGAGCGGAATGCCGTCATTACAGCGTCGTCCCTTCGCGGTTGAGTTGCTGGCGGTATTTCTCGGCGTCCCAGTTCAGCAGGTCGGCATTCTCCTTCGGGCTGAGATAATTTACGCGCGCAACGCCATCGACGCGCGCGACGACGTCGGCCAGGCAGCGCGCCATCGCTTCGGCGCCGGCATTGGCGTCCCGGCGCATCAGCACGCCCTTGCCGGGAAAGAGGATGGATGTCGGCACCGCTGCATTGCGGGCGACGACCGCCGCCGCGTTCTCGCCAGGGCCGGCGATCACCGAGCCGATACCGAGGAAGATGACATGATCCGGATAGAGGCTGCCGGAGGCGGCGATACGGCAACTGGCGAGGTCGGTCGCAACAGCATGCGCGGCGGTCGAGGCCGGCAGCCGGTAGTCGCTGCCGGAGGCGAGCCTCAGGAGCGCATCGAGATCGGGGGGCGGAGCCGGGCGCGGCGGCCGCGCGAGCAGCCCGGTCACCCGTTGCAGCAGCAAGGCTGCTTCGGCGACCGTATCGGCGGCGACCACCAGGCCGTGATTGCCAAGCACGAGCACGTTGGTCGCGGGCTTCAGCCGCTCGGCGATTGCCTGCGCCAGCGGCAGGCCGGGCCGGCGATAGGGTACGAAGGCCCAGTCGAGGCCGCGCAGGCGCCCTTCCAGCAAGGCTTCGGCATTGGCCTGCACGGCGATCGAGATCGTCTCGACGCAATGGACGTGGACCACGATCTTCTGCGGCAGCAACGCATGCACCGTCGTCTCGATGGAGGGCCGCAACTGGCGAGGGTTGAGGTCCGCCAGCGTGAACTGCCCCGCGGCCTCCGCCGCCGGGCTGCGATGCGCCACGGCATCGAGCAACGGCGCCAGCGCGACCGGCACCATGATCTCATCGTCGCGCGCGTTCTTCAGCCAGGTGCCCGAGGCCTTTATCCACAGCACGCCGGACTGCTTGATGGAGGTGTTGCCGCCGGCGCCCTGAACCAGCAACGGGTCGGCACCGATGCGGGCGGACAAGGAGCGCAGCATGCGGAATTCACTGGCGCCGGTATCGACGGGATGGACCATCAGCCTGCCCTCGCCAGCCGGTTCGCACACCAATGCTCGAAGGCCGCCCTTTCCTCGGCGGACAGATGCAGGCCGTGCTTGGTGCGACGCTCGAGAATATCGGCTGACGTCACGGCCCATTCCCGGTCGAAGAGATAGGCGGCCTCGCGCTCGAAGAAATCCTTGCCGAAGCAGCGCCCGAGCTCATCGAGCGAACGCGCCGCGCCAACCAAAGCCCGTGTCCTGGTGCCGTAGAGCCGGCCATAATGCTTCAGCAGAGACGCCGGCATCCAGGGATATTCACCTGCGAGGTCGCCGAGAAACTGTTCGAAATCGGCATTGGCGATATCGCCGCCGGGCAGATGCGCTTTCGCGGTCCAGGGCTTGCCCATATGGGGAAAGAACGGCGCGATCCTGTCCAGCGCATGCTCGGCCAGTTTGCGGAAGGTGGTGATCTTGCCGCCGAAGACGGAGAGCAGCGGCGCCTGCGCATCCGGCGCGTCGAGCTCGAAAATATAGTCGCGGGTCACAGCACTTGGGTTGTCGGCATTGTCGTCATAAAGCGGCCTGACGCCGGAGAACGAATAGACGACATCGCCGCGTGCCAGGCCGCGCTTGAAATAGCGGTTGACCACCTTGATCAGGTAGTCGATCTCGCTCTCATCCGCCGCCACGTCCTCGGGGCGGCCCTCATAAGGGATATCTGTGGTGCCGATCAGAGCGAGATCGTTCTGATAGGGGTTGATGAAGATCACGCGCTTGTCGCTGTTCTGGATGAGATAGGCCTGCCGCCCCTCCCAGAATTTCGGCACGACGATGTGACTGCCCTTGACCAGGCGTACGTTGCGCCTGGAGTTCTGGCCGGCAACGCGGTTGACGATGTCATTGACCCAGGGGCCGGCGGCATTGATCAGCGCACGCGCCCGAACCACCGTCCTGATGCCCGTCCTGCCGTCCTGCATCTCGACAACCCACAGGCCGTTCTCGCGGCGGACGGCGGTGCAGGCGGTGCGGGTGAAAACCCTGGCGCCGCGCTCGGCGGCGTCGAGCGCATTGATGACGACGAGCCGGGCATCGTCGACCCAGCAGTCGGAATATTCGAAGCCGCGCCTGAAGGCATCCTTGATCGGCGCGCCCTCGGGCGCGGTGCGCAGGTTAAGCGTTCTAGTCGCCGGCAGCCGCTTGCGCCCGCCGAGATGGTCGTAGAGGAACAGGCCGAGCCGCACCAGCCAGGCCGGCCGGTCGTCAGGGCTGTGCGGCAGCACGAAGCGCATCGGCCAGATGATGTGCGGCGCCGATTCCAACAGCACCTCACGCTCGATCAGCGCCTCGCGCACCAGGCGGAACTCGTAATATTCGAGGTAGCGCAGGCCGCCATGGACGAGCTTGCCGGGAGCGCGAGCTGGTGCCTTCGGCGAGATCGTCCTTTTCGCACAGGATGACGGAAAGGCCGCGGCCCGCTGCGTCGCGCGCGATGCCGGCGCCGTTGACGCCGCCGCCGATGACGAAGAGGTCGACGATTTCAGGGCCGCCGTTCATGTCGCAGTAGCCTCGATGTCGATTTGAAAAGTCATGGCCACCGCCTCAGCACGGATTGACCGGAGGCAGGCCGGCGAGGTAGCGGCGCACCTCTTCGGCGGCCTTTTCGGCGGCGTAAGTGACGGTGCGCACCGAAGCGCCGGCGATGTGCGGCGTCAGCGTCACGTTGGGAAGCAGCAGCAAGGGCCAGTCCGACGGCACCGGCTCGACCGCGAACGTCTCCAGCATGGCGCTGGCGATCTGCCCTGAAACCAGCGCCTCGTAGAGCGCGTCATAGTCGACCAGAGGCCCGCGCGCGGTGTTGATGAGAATCACGCCCGGTTTCATCAGCGCGATGGTGTCCTTGCCGATGAGGCCGCGCGTCTCCTCGGTCACCCGGGGATGCAACGTGACCACGTCGGAGCGGACGAGGAGATTGTCCAGAGCGACGAGTTCGACACCGGCATTGCGGTCGTCGGCACTCAACTGCACATAGGGGTCGCAAACCAGGACGTGGCAGCCGAAGGCGCGCAGCAGTCGAACGACCTTGGTGCCGATGTTGCCATAGCCGATGACGCCGACGGTCATTTCGCTGAGCTCGCGGCCAGTGCGGTCGGCGCGGTAGAGGTCGCCGCGCCATTCGCCCTTGCGCAAGGCCTCGTGGCCGACCCGGATCAGCCGCGTCTCGGCCAGGATAGCGCCGAGGGTGAACTCGGCGACGGCCGTCGCGTTTCGGCCGGGCACGTTGACCACCGTGATGCGATGTGCCCTGGCCGCCACCATGTCGATGTTGATCGGGCCGCCGCGCGAAACCGCGACCAGTCTAAGCGCCGGCAAGCGCCGCATCATGGCCTCCGACAGGGGCGCCAGCTGGGTGACGAGGATCTCGGCATCGCCGATGAAATCAACGATCTCGTCGGGATGGCCGAAATACTCCTTGACCTTGTCGAGGCCGAGCGCCGGATTGCCGAATTCCATCGGTTCATCGGGCCAGGCCGTCTGCAATGTCCTGATATCGAGGTCGCCACGCGAGACTTTCTCGATCTCGGTACGGAAAACCTGCGGAAGCATGAAGTTGTCGCCAATGATCGCTATTTTCTTACGCATACTCGACTTCTCAATTCAATTTGCCTGCGACGCCGCCATTGCGCGCCAGACCGGCCGCAGCGCCTGGTGTGCCAACATGTAGGACGGGGTCATCTTGTCGTAGATCGCGGCGAGGCTGCGGTCGCTCGGCTCGGCCTCGCCAAGCAGCGGTGTCACCCATTCGCCGACGCATTCGTCCATGGACGGGTAGAGACCGACGCAGACAGCGGCGATCATTGCCGCGCCCGCGGCGCCCGCCTCCTCGCGCGCGCTGGTGCGAATATCGGCCCCCACCGCCGCACCCAGGATCTTGCGCAGCGCCGGGCTTCTGGCCGCACCGCCGGTCAGGCGGACTTCGCGCGGCAATGGCCCCATGGCGGCGTAGCAGTCGCGTGCCGCGAAGGCCAAGCCCTCGAAGACGGCGCGAACGAGGTCGGCATAGCCGTGCCGTGAGGAAATGCCGACAAAGCCGGCCCTGGCATTGGCATCGACGAACGGCCCCCGCTCACCGGCTTCCGACACATAGGGCTGATAGAGCAGCGAGGCCGGCTGCGCGGCCGCGATCCAGGCATCGACCAGCGCGATCATCTCGCCATTGCTGCGCGATATGCCTTGCGAGGCGAGAATGCCCGAGGCGAGCCCAAGCACCCAGTCGATGTTGAGCGTCGCCGCCATGTTGGACTGCATCTGCGCGAACACGCCGGGCGCCGGCATCGCCATCGTATAACCGGTCGCCGCTTCGTTCAGTTGCACGTCCTCAGGGGTTTCGGCCAGCCGCATATGCATGCCGGTGGACCCGATGATCGAGCAGCCGGGCTTGCGCAGGCGGTCGAGCAGGCCGGCGCCGAGCGCGGTGCAGACGACGTCGACATAGCCGAGCACGACCGGCGTGCCGGCCAGCATCCCGGTGGCGTCGGCCGCTGCCTGCGACAGGGCGGTGCTGTGCCTGGTGCCATCGACGATCGGCGGCAGCAGATGCCGGCGATCGGCGACGCCAAGCACGTCGAGCACATCGTCGCTATAGTCGCGGGTGTGGAAATCGCCGAAGGTGAAGGTGCCCTCGGACGGATCGGTGGCGCGTTCACCGGTCAGCTTGAAATAGAGCCAATCTTTGCAGTGGAAGGCGGTTGCCGCCTTGCCGAGCATTTCGGGCATGGTGCGCTTCATGAAGACGAATTGCGAACCCTGCTGGCAGGCGGCGAGCCCGCTGCCGGTCTTCTCGAAGCGGAGCCGATCCTCGGGCCGCGCGCGGATTTCCTCGACAATGGCCGCGGCGCGCGCGTCGAGCCAGAGCCAGCCCTTGGCGACCGGCTCGCCCTTGGCGTCGATCAGCCAGGTGCCGTCGCCTTGGCCGGTCACCGCGATCGCCACGGTCCGGCTGGCGAGATTGGGCACTTTGTCGGCGAGCTGGCGCAAGGTCGTGGCGGCATCGCTCCATGTGCGCGCCAGATCCTGTTCGGCGCCGCCACCCGGCAGCGTTTCATAATGGTTCGGCAGCGCGGCGGCGGCAATCTGCCGGCCAGACGTGTCGAAGGCGATTGACTTGATGACGGAGGTGCCGGCGTCGATGCCGATCAGTATGTCACGCATCAGGCAAGCTCCATGCCGTGCGAAATCGCCTTGCCGCTCGCCTGATCGAAGACATGAAGATTCTTCGGATCGATGCTGACATTGATCGGCGCACCCAGATCGAGGCGGGTGCGGTCATGCTCGACCAGGACCAGCGAGCCGCCGGCAAAATCGGCGGCTATGTGGGTCTGGTCGCCGAGCCACTGGTTGGCCGAAACCCGCGGCGGGAACACCCTCCTTCGAGCGCCGGACCGCGTAAGGCCTGATGCCGATCACCACCCGCTCGCGGCTGAGCAACTGATCGCGAACCGGAGCGCTGAAGGCGTCCTTGTCGTAGTCGAGCGACAGGCCGTCGGGAAGCTTGAGATTGATGCGGCCTGCGGCGGTTGCGACATAGGCCTCGAAGACGTTCATCGGCGGCTCGCCGACGAAGGTGCCGGTGAACAGGTTTGCCGGACGTTCCTTGATCCGGTCCGGCGTGTCGAACTGCTGCAGCACGCCGCCTTCCATCACCGCGATGCGGTCGGCAAGCGCATTGGCTTCGGTCTGGTCGTGGGTGACCAGGATCGCGGTCAGGCCGCGCTCCTTGATGAAGTGTTTGATGCGGCCGCGCAGCACGGCGCGCAACTGCGGTTCGAGCTGCCCCATCGGCTCGTCCAGCAGATGCAGGTCGGCCTCGCGGATCAGAGCCCGGCCAAGGCTGGCGCGTTGCTGCTGGCCGCCGGAAATCGAACTCGGATAGCGCTCCAATATGTCCTCGATCTCGAGCAATTTGGCGATGCTGGCGACCTTGGCGTCGACCTCGCTTTTCGGCAGCCGGGCAGCCTTGAGCGCAAAAGCCATGTTCTCGCGCACGGTCAGCGGTGGATAGAGCGAATAGCCTTCGAAGGCCATCGCCACATTGCGTTTGACCGGCGGTAAGGTGTGCACCTGACGGCCGCCAACCGAGATGGCGCCCCGCGACACCTCCTCGAAACCGGCGATCATGCGCAGCGTAGACGTCTTGCCGCAGCCGGACGAGCCAAGCAGGGCGACGATCTCGCCCTTGCCGATTTCCATCGTCAGGTTCTTGACCGCGTGCACGCCCCTGTCGATCGGACCGTAGAACTTGTCAACACCTGATATGGTGAGCGCGCTCTGGCTCATGCCGCTTCTCCATTGCGCAAGGCGACGACGTTCTTGGAACCGATGCGGTCGCCGCTGGCGTGATCGAACAGCAAGGCGCTCTTGCCGTCGACGGCGATATGGGCCTTGCCTTCGCTGCGGCCCGGCGTTCCGGCCGGGCGCGAGACCAGGATTTCGCGGCCGCGCACGGTGCGCACAAGGGTGACGATCTTTTCGTTGAGCGGCGTCTCGGCCTCGACCGTCACCGGAATGGCGCCAGGAATGCCCTCCTCGACGAAACTCAGCGCTTCCGGCCGCAGACCGATGACGCAATCGCGGCCAACCGCCGCGTCGCAAGCGCCGGACAGATGGACCTGGACGTTCGACAGGCCGACATAGATGCCCTTGGCATCGCGCGAAGGCTTGACGTCGAGCAAGTTGATGGTGGGGTCGCCGAACAGCCGCGCGATCTCGATATTGGCCGGTTCGCGATAGATCTGCTCGGGCGTGCCGAGCTGCCGGATGACGCCTTGCGACATCACCGCGATGCGGTCGCCGAGCGCCATGGCTTCCTTGTAGTCCTGGGTGACATAGACGACGGTGGCGCCGCGATCGGCAAGCAAACGCGGCAGTTCGAGCCGCATCTCGAAACGCAGCTTGGCGTCGACATTGCGCAAGGGGTCGTCGAGCAACAGAAGCGGCGGCGAACCGACCAAAGCGCGGGCAAGCGCCGTACGCTGCTTCTGGCCGTTGGAGAGCGCGCGCGGCTTGTGGGAGAGCACATGGGCGATCTTCAACAGCTTGGCGACACTTTCGACGCCGGCCTTGATGGCGCCAGGCGAGGACCGCTTTGCCTCCAGAGGCGTTGCTATGTTGTCGAACGCGCTCATATGCGGAAACAGCGCGAAATTCTGGAACGCCATGCCGACGCCACGAAATTCCGCATCGACATCGGTCATGTCGTCGCCGCCGATGAAGATCTTGCCCTCATCCGGATCGATGACGCCGGCGACCAGGCGCAGCAGTACCGTCTTGCCGGCGCCGGACGGGCCGAACAGCACGAGGGTTTCGCCGTCGGCAACCGTCAGCGACAGATTGTCGAGGACGGTCTGGCTCTTGTAGCGCTTGACGATGTTTTTGAGTTCGAGGCTGGCCATGTCTATCCTTTCACCGCGCCAAGCGAGAGGCCTTCGACGAGATAGCGCTGCGCATAGAGGGCGAGCGCCAGCGTCGGCGTGATCGAGAGCACGATGGCCGCCGAGATCTGGCCGTACTGGATGCCCGAGGAGGTGATGAAGGCAAGCGCGCCGACCGTCACCGGCTGCTTGTCGGCTGAGGCCAGCACCAGGGCGAAGACGAAATTGTTCCAGGCGAAGATGAAGGCGAGCAGGCCGGCGGCGGCGATGCCGGGACCGGCGAGCGGCAGCGCGATCTTGCGGAAGGTGGCGAACCAGGAATGGCCGCCGATGCGGTAGGCATATTCGATGTCGGCCGGAATATCCTCGAAATAGCCGCGCACGATCCACAGGATCAGCGGCAGGCAGATCAGCTGGTAGACCCAGATCAGGCCGATATAGGTGTTGGCGAGCCCGAGCTTCTGGAAATAGAGGGTGAGCGGCAACAGCACCAGAAGCGCCGGCGCGAATTTGAACGACAGCAGCGTGAAGGCGATGTCCTCCGAGCCGCGGAATTTGTGGCGCGCGAAGGCGTAGGCCGCCGGCACACCGAGCAGCAACGAGACCGCCACTGAGGTCACCGACAGGAACACCGAATTCCCGAGGTTGCGCATGAAGGCGATGTCGAGCGTGCCGGCGGCGGTCATCAGCTTGCCGGTGATCAGCGCGGTGTAATTGGCGAGCGTCGGCTCGAAGATCAGCTGCGGCGGGATGCGCAGGATCGTCTCGTTGGTCTGGAACGACATCATGAAAATCCAGACGATCGGGAACATGAAGAAGATCACGACCAGCGTCAGGGCTATGCCACGCAGGATGCGCTCGAGAAGCGAGGTATGTTCCATCCCGGCCTCCTATGCCTGGCCACGGGCGCGTTCGCGCAGCCGCAGCCAGTTCTTGATGAAAATGTTGGAGAGGAAATAGGTGATCGCCCACAGGATGATCATCAGTGCCGCCGAACGGCCGACATTGGTCGACTGGAAGAAGTTGAGATAGGCCTCGACCTGGAAGACGGTCAGCGTGTCGCCCGGCCCCCCTTGTGTCATGGCATAGATGATATCGAACTGCTGGATGGAATCGAGCAGCCGAAACAGCGTCGCCGTCAGGATGTAGGGCGTCAGCATCGGCAGCGTGATGCGGAAGAAGACGAAGCTTCGCGGCACGCCATCGAGCGCCGCCGCTTCGAAGGGCTGCGTCGGCAGGCTGCGCAGGCCGGCGAGCAGCAGGATCATGATGAAGGGCGTGTAGACCCAGATATCGACGAGCACCACCGTGAACAGCGCCGTCGACGGCGACGACGCCCAGCGGAAATCCTGCAGGCCGATGAGGCTGGCGAGATAGCTCAAGACGCCGAAGCCGGGATTGGTCATCAGCTTCCACATCAGCGCGGCAAGTGCGGGCGCCGTCATCAGCGGCATCAACAGCATGATCGAGATGAAATTGTTCAGCGTCGAGCGCTTCTGTAGCAGCAAGGCGATGGCGAGGCCGAGAAGCAGTTCCAGCACGACGGTGGTGCCGGCATAGAGCAGCGACACCTTGAGCGTGTTCCAGAATTTCGGATCGGTGAAGAAGGAGATGTAGTTGTCGCCCCAGTTGAACTGCCGCGCCCAAGGCTGGCTGAGCCGGTAGCGCTGGAAGGAATAGACCACCGAGGTCAGGAACGGGATCAGGATGCCGATGCAGACGAGCAATGCCGGCAGGCTGAGCACATAGGGCAGCACCTTCTTGCTGATCCTGAAGCCGGATGGCTTGGGCCTTTGCGATACCACCGCAGTCATCGAGCTGCTCCGTTGTTGCTGTCGCTTCGCCCTGCCGGCCGCCCAAGGGAGCAAGGCGACCGGTCGGGCGAAATAGCGGTCACCTTCCGGCACCGCATCGCAAGCTTGAAAAGGTGTGACGAGGGCCAGCCCGCCAGGCAGGCCGGCCCTCGTTGCGACTTAGCCGAGGCCGGCTTCCTTGAGCTGGCCGTTGATGCTCTCGGCGAGCTTGTCGAGGCCTTCGTCGACCGGCACCTCCTTGGCCACCATCTTCTGCAGCGTCGCCGCCCATTCGGTGGTGAGATCGAAGAACAGCGGCTGCGCGGTGAACTTGATCGAGGCGCCGGGCGCGGAGGCGTCGAACATCTCGACATAGCCGGGATAGCTCTTGTTCAGCTTCTCGCGGAACATCTCGTCCTTCCAGACCGACTGGCGGACGGGATTGACGAAGTCCATCTTGGTCGCGCCGAACAGCCCATGCTCCGGCCCGGAGGCCCATTGCATGAAATACCAGGTGGCGTCCTTGTCCTTCGAGAAATTGGACATTGCCAGCGACCAGATCCAGATGTTGGGTGTCGCCGCCTTGGCTGCCGGGTTGGCCTTGAAGCTTGCGAAGGCGAGCTTGCCGGCCATCTTGTTGTCGCCGCCATTCATGAAGTAACCGAGGATATCGGCGTCGAAGATCATCGCCGAGGCGCCGGCGCCGAGATCGGTGCCGACCTGATACCAGGTGTAGGTCGACCAGTCCTTGGGGCCGCTCTCCTGGATCATCTGAACCCACTGCTTGTGGAAAGCCTTGGACTGGGCGGTGTTCATCGCGGCCGACAATTTGCCGTCTGCCGAAACGTTGAGGTCCTTCTGGTCAAAATTGGCGTAGGCCGACAGGAAGCCGGGATGGATCGTCGCCCAGGAACGCGAGCCACGCACGCCGATGCCATAGACGCCGCCACCGACATCCTTGGTGAGCTTGGCCGCCGCGGCGACCATCTCGTCCATGTTGCCGGGAATGGTGACGCCGGCCTTGTCGAACATCGCCTTGTTGTAGGTGATGTTGTTCTGTTCGAAGCCCCACGGAATGCACCACTGCTTGGCATCATCCGAACCCAGCGCGCCGCCGGGCTTGCCATTCCAGGCACAGGAATTCTTGACGCCGGGCAGGAAGTCGTCCCAGGCATAGTTCGGGTTGGTCTTGGCCGGATCCTTGATCCATTCGTTGAGGTCGGTGATCCAGCCGGCAGGGCCATAGGTCCAGGTCATGTAGGCGCCGGTCATGAAGGCATCATATTCGGGCGAGCTTGCCGAAAGGGCTGCCGTGACCTTGTCGAAATAGACGTCTTCCGGGAACACGTCATAGACGACGTTCATGCCGGTCAGCTTCTTGAAGTTCTCGAGATCGGCGATCATCGCATCGGCATAGGGATGCTTGTTGAGCAGGAGCTTGATGGTCTTGCCCTTGTGCGCCTGCCAGTCGAAGTCGGCGGCGAGCGCGCGTGTCTGCCCCAGATTGAGCAGCGTGCCGGCGGTGCCGGCGGCAAGGCCCATGGCACCCAGGCCCTTGATCAGCCCGCGACGGTCGACTTGTCCGCGCAGGAAGGCATCAATGAGGTCTTTCTCTTTCTCATGCATTTCGTCTTCTCCTCCACAGGGTAGTTTCAACTGAACCGTTGCCGGCTACCCGACCGGCGTCTCTTCCACGAGCGATCGCGCCGTCCGCTCGTCTGTTATCAGGCCCTTGAGATAGCGGCCTTCGAGCACCGACTTGATGGCGCGAACCTTGATCTTGCCGCCGGCGACGGCGACGATCCGGCGGCTGGCAATGTCCTCACGCGTCAAGGCCAGCGCCCGGTTGGAAACGGTCGTCGCCACCGCCTTGCCGGCCTTGTCGAAGAAATGGCCAAGCAATTCGCCGACGCCGCCATTGCGGCGGATCTCCTCCATCTCGCCCTTTTCGATCATGCCGGTGGCAACCAGCGACGCCTCGCGCTCAGCGGTGCCAATGCCGGCGAACAACAGGTCGGCGGAGCGCGCGAGATCGAAGACCTCGCTGATGCCCTTCTGCCCGAGCAGGACGGTGCGGTCCTCGGCCGTGTTGGCGAACATCGGCACCGGCATGACATAGGCTTCGGCGCCGGTGCGTTCGGCCAGGCGGTGAATGACGTCATGCGGATTGGCCGAGAATTTACGCGTCAGGCCGCCCAGCAGCGAGACGAAGCGGATCTTGTCGGTCGAGGTGCGCGGCAGATATTCGACGCAGGCGGCAAGCGTGCGGCCATGGCCGACGCCGATCAGCGCTTCCTCGCCGCGCTCGATCTCGCGCTTGAGGAACTGCGCGCCGGCAATGCCGAGCGCCTTGAGCGGCAGATCCTCGGAATCGAAGTCCGGAACCACCTCGCAATAATCGAGGCCGTAGCGGCGGGACAGTTCATCCTCGAGCTCGACGCATTCCGACACTTCGCCGTCGATATAGACCTTCACCAACCCTTCCTGGTTGGCCTTGGTGATGAGGCGATGGGCCTTGAGGCTGGTCAGCCCCAGCCGCTTGGCGACCTCGGACTGGGTCAGGCCGCCGGCATAGTGAAGCCACGCGGCACGCGTCGCCATGCTGGTTTCGTCGTCGCGCAGGAGGCCGTTGCCGAACCCTACCATTTCCACCCTATGATATTTTTATCAGTTGATGCAAAATTTTTCACAACGAGCGATCGGAGTCAAGCGACCCCTTTTGCGAAATCGCGGCATGGCGATCGAAACGAGCTTTGGCCTTCTGTCTGGCGATGCCGATGAATGGCGATACGAGCGGCCCTATCCGGCGTGCAGGTCAGCACCGCCAGCTGTTCAAGCCAGGTTCTGGATTGCCGTTTTTTGATTGCGCCAGGTCGAGCGCGTGCTTACGCGTTGGCCGCCGGACTCTCGTCCTCGGCGCGGACCAGCTTGATGTCGGCGCCTGCCGCCCATACGCTGACATCTTCCCGTCGCAAGGCCGCCGCCATCATGTCGGGAAACAGATCAGGCGTGCAGGCGAAGACCGGGATGCCCAGTGCCGCCACCGAGCCTGCCATCTTCGGGTCATAGCCCGGCCTGCCCTGATCGGTTAGCGCCAGAAGCACCACGACATTGACGCCGGAGCGAACGAGTGACGCCAGCCGCTGCAGCAATTCCTGGCCGTTGCCGCCCTCATAAAGGTCGGTGATCAGCACCATATGCGACTTGGTCGGCCGCTCGATACGGTCGGCGCAATAGGCGACGGCCTGGTTGATGTCGGTGCCGCCGCCAAGCTGCACGCCGAACAGGACCTCGACGGGATCGCTGAGTTCCTCGGTCAGGTCGACGATCGCCGTATCGAAGCAGACGAGCTTGGTCCGCACCACAGGCAAGGAAGCCATCACGGCGGCGAATATCGAGGCGTAGATCACCGAACTTGCCATCGAGCCGGACTGGTCGACGCACAGCACCACCTCGTCCAGGTCGACCAGTCTGCGCTGCTTTCGCATGAAGCCGACCAGCTTCTCCGGCACGATTGTCTTGTGCTCGGCCTGGTAATGGCGAAGGTTTGCCGAGATGGTGCGCGGCCAGTCGATGTCGCGCTGGCGTGGACGATTGGTGCGTTGCGACCGGTCGAGCGCGCCGCGGATCGCCTCGGCGGTCTTCTGTTCCAGCCGCTGCATCAGCTTGGCGACGATATCGGCGATGATGGTGCGCGCTATATCCTTGGTCTTGGCCGGCATGACCGAACGCAGCGAAATCAGGTCGGCGACGAGATTGACGTCGGCCTCGATCGCCTTGAGGAATTCCGGCTCCATCAGCATCTGCTTCAGATTGAGCCGCTCGAACGCATCCTTCTGGACGATCTGCACGACCTGCGCGGGAAAGAACGACCTGATATCGCCCATCCACTGCGCCACCCGGGGCGCCGAGCGGCCGAGCCCGCCGCGCCGCTTGCGCGGATCGGCCACCGTATCGCCGGCGCCATCGCCGTAGAGCGCATCGAGCGCCGCCGACAGTCGCTTGTCGCTGTCTGACAACGCCGACGATTTCTCATCGTCGGCACCGATCGCCAGGCGCCAGCGGCGCTCCCGGCCGTCGCCCGCGGGCTCCGTTTCGCCGATGTCGACTTGGTCATCCATTGCCGTTCCCACTCATCAGCAAAGGTCCAAGCCGTTCGAGATGCCGGCGCCAGGCCTCATCGCCGTTTGGCGTCGGCGTCAGCCCTACCGGCAGGCGTCTGATACGACCGAGCACCGCTTCGATCAGCCGCCGCCGCTCCATCGAATCCAGATGCGAAAACACCCGGCGCAGCAGCGGCAGATGCGCGATGAAGGCGTCTTCGTCGAGGGATTTGAGCCAGGCATCGACCGCGCCGCGCAGGCTTTCATCATAGATCAACCTCTGACCAGCAGTGCTGAAAAAACCCTCGAAGAAGCCCGCGGCCTCGGTGACCGGCGTGCCCGGAGAGAGGCGCCGCTCGATCAGGCCGGCCGCGGCTTCGGCGGACAGATGGCCGGCTTCGTAAAGCAGGTGCGCGGCACACCCCGCGACCAGCGCCGTCGATCGAGATCCGTCGAGCACGGTCGCCAGTCCGTTGCGCCAGGCGTCCAGAACGTCCTGTGCCGGTTCGACGAGCTTGATCGCCTCATCAGCCTTGCGCATGGCGCCGACCAAGGCCGTCGAAGCCTGGGCATCGAGGTCGCGCGCGGCGTAGGCGAGCGCGATGCCGCCTTCGACGATCAGCCGTTCCAAAAGGCCGGACAAGCGTGCTGTTTCTGTCTTGCGGGCTTCACCATAGCGGATGATGTCGGCGAGCGGCGGCACCGACGCCAGGATTTCCAGGCATTCGCTGCTGCGCGCCGCGCGTTCCTCCAGTGCCGCCAGGCCGGCGGTCGAAGCCTCCGATAAATTGGCCGTAATGGCGCCCTGAACCAGCGCCGCCAGCGCGTCGAGCGATGTCGTGGCGCCGATCATCTGAACTAACCGGCCGTTGGCGGCCTTTTCGATGGTCGGTCCATGGACGAGGTTCTCGACCAGGCGAACGGCATATTCCGGCTCCCATGACATGGTCCAGCGCTCGCGGAACGTGCCGCGGCTGCGGCCGCTGTCGGTGAGTTTGCCCCAGTGCACGCCAAGCACGTTCAAGCGATGCAGCAAGGTCGACCGGAACAGCCCGCTGTCGCTGCGCAGGTCGACCGACAATTCGCGCTCCAGCGCCTCCGGCTTCAGCCGCGCCGCCTTCTGGTTGCGCTGCAGATCCTCGATCAGCGGCGCCAGCGGGGTGTCGGGTGGAATTTCACCGACATCGGCGCCCAGAAGCAGCTCGGCTTCGACCAGCGCCCACAGCACCGCTTCGCCGTTGAACAAAGCGGCGATCGCGGCGTCACGCAATTCCTCGAAGCCGGGCTTTGGCCGCTCGCGGATCGCAGCCAGCGTGCGTGCCAGCCTTTCGGCTTCGATCAGCGAGGCGGTGGAGACCATATGCCCCTTCGCCCGCAGCACCGCCGCGATCATGGCGAGCCACAGCGTCGCCGCGTCATGCCGGCCGCGCGTCTGCCAGAGATGCTTGCACCAACCGGGCGCGACGACACCGGCCCCGTAACCGAAACCGAGCGCCAGGCGCGGGCCTGTCCATGGCGCCCAGGTCATCGTGCTCTTGCGCCGGGCCAGCCCCTTGAGCAGGGCCTGGTCCTCCTTCTGCGGTCGCGTCACCTGCAGTGCCGGCACATGGAAAGCGCCGCAGACGACAGCGATCGGCCCGTCGAATTCCTTGCGCGCGGCGGCGATTTCAAGCCGCATATGGGCTTCGCGTTTCGCCTCGAATTCCACAAGCGGACCTTCGCCCTCGCGCAGCGTCGTCATCGCATCGGCGATCGCCGCGAAGATCGGGCCGGGCTGCGGGTTCTGCTCGATGATGTCGGCCCACCAGCTTTCGCCATCCTCATAGCCCGCGGCCTGCGCCAGCGTGCCGATCGGATCGCGCAGATGCGGCGCCATCTCAACCTCGACGGCGGCTTCCGTTCCATCGGCTTTTTCCGCAGCCTCAACCGGTGCGACCCGCGCCGAAGACGGCAGATCGATGAACCGGACAGTGGCTTTGTTGGAGAAGGCCCAGAGCGTGGCCTGATACTCCGGCGAGAACTCGGCAAAGGGCCAGAAGCTGGTCGCGGCCGGATCGTCTTCGGGATAGCACAGCAACGCCACCGGCGGCTGCATTTCGGGGCGGGCGAGAAATGACAGCAGCGCCGATGCGTCGGCCGGCCCCTCGATCAGTACTGCGGCCGGTTTCAACTCCTGCAACGCCTGCACCAGGCTGGCGGCGGAGCCGGGCCCGTGATGGCGTATGCCGAAATAGGAAACGTCGCTGTCCACCATGACGTCAGATCGCGGCGTTCAAGGCGGTGTAATAGCCGGCGTAGTCGGGCCGCTTCTTGAGCACGGTTTCCAGATACTCCTCCAGCACCAGCTTGTCCTGCACCGGATCCTTCACGATCGCACCGACAAGGCTGGCGGCGAGGCCTTCGGCGCCGAGCTTGCCACTGTCGAACCAAGCGGCCTGACTGAGCCCGCCAACCATGGTGGCGATTGCCTCCGCCGTGGACAGCGACCCGGACGGCGTCTTCAACGTCACCTTCCCGTCCGCCGTCGCGCCGGAGCGCAACTCTCGGAAAATGGTCAGCACGCGGGCAATCTCCTCGCCGACATTCTTCGGCACCGGAAGGTCGAGACCGCCGGCCATCTCGCCGACGCGTTTGGAGACGATCGCCACCTCCTCCGCCATGTCTTCGGGCAAAGGCAGCACGACGACGTTGAAGCGGCGCTTCAGCGCCGAGGACAGTTCGTTGACGCCCTTGTCGCGGTTGTTGGCGGTGGCGATGATGTTGAAGCCGCGCTGCGCGTAGATCGAGGTGTTGAGTTCGGGGATCGGCATCATCTTTTCGGACAGCACGGTGATCAGCGTGTCCTGCACATCCGAACCCATGCGCGTCAGTTCCTCGAGGCGGCAGAGCTTGCCGTCCTGCATGGCGCGGTAGAGCGGCGTCGGCACCAGCGCCTCCTGGCTTGGACCCTTGGCCAGAAGCTGCGCATAATTCCAACCATAGCGGATCTGGTTCTCATCGGTGCCGGCCGTGCACTGCACGATCAGCGTCGAGTCGCCCATGATGGCGGCGGCGAGATGCTCCGACACCCAGGATTTGGCGGTCCCGGGAACACCAAGCAGCAACAATGCGCGGTCGGTGGCAAGCGTCGCCACGGCGGTTTCCATCAACCGGCGGCGGCCAACATATTTGGGCGTTATCAGCGTGCCGTCGTCAGCCTTTCCGCCAAGCAGGTAAGTCAGCACCGCCTTTGGCGACAGGCTCCAGCCGGCGGGCCTTTGCCGGTCGTCGTTGCGCGCGAGCGCCTGCAATTCGGCGGCGTAGGCCTGCTCGACCGGAAGACGGATGGCTGCGTTCATTTGCTGTTCTCCGGATTGATCATGTGTCGGTTGAAGGCCCTGCCAGGGATGCGTTGAGGCGCAGAAGACCAAGAGAAGGTGCTGCCGGCGCCATGCCGGCCGTGACGACATCGCCGATCAATCTTTCCGACGCCGCGGCGGTGGCGAGAAAGCCCAGCGTTTCCAGAAGCTGGTCGGCGCCGCGCTTTGCGGCCTCATCGTTTCCCGCGACGGCAGCGCACAGTGCCGGCAGCGTCTTGCCGTTGGTCAGGTCGGCCCAGTCCAGCCAGCCTGCCTCGACGCCCTCGGCCAGGCTGAGCGCACCGAGATAATACGTGTCCTTCAAGATCAGCCTGATCAGGTCCCGCTGCCTGCGACTGTCCAGGCGCGGCATCAAATGCAGGGCGAAAAGCGCCGGCTTGCCGCCCTCGGCGGCAAGCGTGTCGGCCATGTGCGCGACCGCAGCGTCGCTGCCCGACGCGGCGACCATGCGGGAGACTAGGATATCGACATTGTTGTCGGCGCCGAACTGCCACGCGCCTATGAAGTCGGCTTCGGTGACGCCGAAGCGCGCTGCGAGGTCGATCAGGTTCCAGGTCTCGAACAGTTCGGCGCGGCGCCGCTCCTGCGCCGGGGATTTCAGCTTCGCCGGCGCGTAGGTGGTGCGGCGGCGGATGAAGCCGGATTTGCCTTCCGTGATGAAGGCGGCGAGTTCGGCTGTTGGATCTCCCGGCCCGCCATCGCCTGGCTGGCCATGCTCGCCCAACCGCGCCAGCATCCGGCCGGCCAATTCGCGCACCTTGCCGGAGCGGTCGGCGGACAGGCTTTTCAGGAACGGCACGTCACCGGCGCCCAGGCCGAAATGCATGAGCGCAATGAGCACAAGCCTGATCTCGGCTGGTTCGCTTGATCCCTTGGTCTCGATCAGTTGCCGGGCCACAGCGGGTGCTGTGCGGCGCATGTCGGCCAGCGCACTGCGGCGCGCGGCGGGATAGAATTCGTCCCAATTCTCAGCCGTCAGTTGCTCCCGGCTCGTGCGTTTTTCGCCGTCGACGCCCGCCTGCCAGTCGATCCAGGGTGCATAGACATCCGGACTGGTCTGATCCGACGCGGCCGGCATCCAGTCCATCGGATGCAGCACGAAGCCGCGGCTGGCGACGAGGGCCACCACGCGCGACTTGCCCCTTGCGTCGTCGGCGTGTTTCAGCGCCGCCCGCAACAGCGGCCGCAGCCGCCCCGGCAGCATCGGCAAGGCGAGTTCAGGCAGCGGCGGGCGACGCTTCAGCGTCTTCGGCGCGGCCGGCCGCAAGGCGATTTCGAGGGCTTGTGCGGCGATCGCCAGCAATCGGCGCTCACGCTCGTCGGGGCTGGCACCGGCGACGAACTCCTTCCAAGTGGCCGGAGCCAGCTCAAAGCTCGTTCCGCCGGTGATCCAGCAATCGCGCATGGTCGCAAGGCCTGTCTGCTCGATCTCGTTCACGACAGATCAAGCCTCCCGAAGCCGCTTTGCGCCGCCAGAAGATGAAGCCGGCCGCCGCTCCAAACCGCTGCCGTTGCCGCTAGGTCGAGACCAAGCAGCGTGGGACTGATGGTATCGGCGATCGGCAAGGCGATGCCGTGCGGATCGTCAGTGGATTGCCACCAGGCGTCCCCCCGATCGTCCAGCAGGATCGCGCCGGGGGGCAACAGGACAGGGCAATCGGTGAGCCAGGGGGCCGTGTCCTGGTGAGCGACATGGGCCGCGAGCGGATCGGCTGCGCCCAAGCCGAAATCCGGCCATTGCCCTGACGTGACGTCGCCCCTGCGCTCCGCAACCAGCGCCCGCAAGGGCTGGCGCGCGGGATAAAAGACGAGCGTTGCATCGAAGCGATCGCCCGGCGTGAAGGCGTTAGACCGGCGACCGGCCGAGGCCGGGAAATAGTCGAGCAGGAGAGCAAATCGCGGGGCGGCGCTCTTCAGGTCGAGCAGCCAGGTCGAATGACTGACAAGGCCGTCACGGCGCGTCTCGATCTTTTCGCCGAGCACCTCCCAGAGGCTTTCGACCTGGATCGCGTCGGGATTGGCGAGCACCTGCTCGCGGCTTTCGGAAGTGGACACCAGCCGCCTCAGTTCGGCGTCGTCAGGTGCCTGTCGCCAGGCCTTGGCCAGCAGCACGAGCTTGCCGAGTTCGCGGATTGCGGCGTCTGGCCGTTCCTCGCTGCGCAGACCCATCAGCCGGGACGGAATCTCATCGATGCGGCCAGCAAGCGCCGTCGCCTTCATGTCGACCAGCCGCGCCGCAATGCGGCGGCACCGATCACTGCTGTTGTCGACAAAGCCTACAAGACCAAGCCGTAGCTGATCCGATATCCATTGATCGAGTTCGTCCAAAGCCGCCGAGACCGAGGACCGCGTATCCTCGGCGCGCTTGCGCTGCGCCGTCTCCCGGCGTTCGATCGCGGCTGCGTCCTCGACAGCGGCGCCTTCGTCGTTAAGCGAGGCCTCGCCGATGCTCTTGCCTGCCGCGCCGGGCGTCGGTGCAACCGGCGGCGATGTGGTCTTCCTGCGACGGCCGAGCCAATCGTTCACCCATTCCGGCGTCGAGCCGGCGGCGGCGAAACTCGCTGGCGCGGTGGCGGCGATCCACATCAGCGCCAAAGTGTGCTTGCAGGGAAATTTCCGCGACGGACAGGTGCATTTGTAGCCGTGGTCGCTGGTGTCGACGACGACGCGATAGGGGTTGGAGCCGGAGCCCTGGCATTCGCCCCAGATAAGCGCCAGTTCTTCGTTCTTTTCGAGCCGTGGCCAGTTCGATTGCTTGGTCAACTTGGACGCCGCGCTCAACGACGCCTGGTCGGGCGCGAGCGCTTCGATGGTTTTCAAGTCAAATTCCAAGCCGCGCCTCTCGTCGCTCGAACGAATTCCGGTCGCCAGTATAGATGGCCCGATATGACGGATTCTTGTAGCAGCAGAGGGATAGAGGTCGATACAGCGGGCTGCAAGCACTCAACTGGCGTTGCGCAGAAACTCTATCACCATTGCCGCCGTCCAGGTGAAGCGGCCGCCGCCGAGCGGCTCGCCGGTGAGAGGGTCGTAATATTCGGCAAAACCGCTTTCCCGGATCAGATCCAGGCTGGACTGGGTGATGCGTTGCGCGACCTTACCGTGGCCGGCGGCGGCTAGGCCATCTGATATCATGTAGTTGACCACCAGCCAGACCGGGCCGCGCCAATAGCGCTTGGCGTCGAAGAGCGGATCGCCGGGATCATGCGACGGCACGACATAGCGTGCCTTGCCGGCAAGGCGTTCGACGGTTGCGGCGATTGCGGCGGCACGAGGCTTGGGGATGGCCGCGAAGGCCGGCAGGAGGCCGCCCACCGACGCGCTATCGATCAAATCGCCGGTGACGCGGTCGAGGCAGACGTATTGGCCACGCGCCTCGCTCCACAGCCGCTCCATGGCCGCCAGGCCCTTTTGCGCGCGGGCGCGGTTGGCCGCGGCAATTTCGGTTTCGCCCAGTTCCTCGGCGAGATCGGCAAGATCGGCCGCGGCGCGGATCAGGATGGCGTTGAAGCCGGGATCGACGACCTGGAAGGGCGAGGCGTCATGCAGCCTGGCATTGTCCCAACCGAGTCCGCGAAAATGCTGAACCAGCCAGATGTAGCGGTCATACTGCTCGCGCGTTGGCCGATGCGCCGGATCGGCGTGCAAGGTGTCGCGGCGGGTGTAGGGCTCGACGCCTTCGGTCGGCACGCGCTCGAAGGCATCGTCCCAGTCGATGGAATTGTCGCGGCCGGACTCCCAGGGATGGATGATAGCGACCAGCCCCTCTCCCTTGGGATCGCGGTTCTCATAGAACCAGCGGTGCCAGGCATCGATTTTCGGCAACAGCGCGCGAGCTCGCTCCGCAGCCAATTTCTTGTCGTTCGCCCGGTCGAACAGGCGGCGCGCGGCAAAGCCGGCGACCGCCGGCTGGGTGATGCCGGACGTCGCTGTCGGACGGCCAGTCCGCCAGACCTCGGGGCCGGGAAAATAGCCGTCGTTCCAGACATGAAAGACGATGTGCGGCACCATGCCGTCCGGCCACTGATGCGCGAACAAGGTCTCCATTTCGGTCCAGGCGCGCGCCTCGTCGTAGTGGGCAAGGCCGAGCGCGGTCAGGCAGGAATCCCAGTTCCACTGGAAGGGGTAGAGACCCTTTGTCGGGACGGTGTAGGCGCCCTGGTCGTTCTCTTTCAGCACCTCGACGGCGCGGGCGATGATGTCACTGGTGGCGGAAACAGTCATGGGCGTTTCAGGGCTTTCGGCGTCAAAGGGCATTGGTGGTTTCGGGATCGAACCAGCGGATGCGGTCGGGTTTGGGAGCCAGGCGCAGGTCGTCGCCGACCTGAACGCTGGCGTTGGAGTCCAGGATGGCGCGGAACAGGCCGCCCTCGACATCGCAGGTAACCAGCGTGTGCGGCCCGAGCGGCTCGATGACGCGCACCGTGGCGCGCAAGCCCTCGCCGCCCGCATCGACATCCTCGGGACGGATGGCGAATTCTATTCTTGGCTTGTCCGACTTCGGGCCCGACAGCGTCAGTCCGGCAACGGTCCAGCTGCCGTTCGCGGCCTTGGCCGCCGGGATAAAATTCATCGGCGGATTACCGATGAAGGAGCCGACGAAACGCGCGGCCGGATTGCGGTAGACCTCGACCGGCGAGGCCGCCTGGACGATGCGGCCCTGATGCATGACGGCGATGCGGTCGGCAAGGCTCATCGCCTCGACCTGGTCGTGAGTCACATAGATGGTGGTGGTCTTCGACGCGGCGAGCACGCCCTTGAGCTCGGCGCGCATTTCCAGCCGCAGCAGCGCGTCTAGGTTCGACAGCGGCTCGTCCATCAGGATGACGTCGGGCTCCATGGCGAGCGCGCGTGCGACCGCGACACGCTGGCGCTGGCCGCCGGACAATTGGCCGGAATAGCGCTTCAGCAACTGCTCGATATGCATGAGTTCGGCGGTGCGGTTGACGCGGCGCTCGACCTCCTGCTGCGGCAATTTCTTCATGCGCAGGCCGAAGGCGATGTTCTCGAACACGGTCAGATGCGGAAAGACGGCATAGTTCTGGAACACCATGGCGATGCCGCGCTCGCGCGGCGGCAGATGGTCGACGCGGCGGCCGCCGATCCAGACCTCGCCCTGGCTCGGCGTCTCCAGCCCGGCGACGATCCTGAGCAGCGTGGTCTTGCCGCAGCCCGATGCGCCGAGCAGCACCATGAATTCCTGGTCTGATATTGCGAGGTCGACCTGGTGCAGCGCTGTGAAGCCGCCGAAGCGCTTGGCCACGCCCTTGATTGCGATTTCAGCCATGGGCCGTCTCCGTATAACGGGTCATCGGTTGGCGATCCCCCACATGGCGAAAAGGTATTTGCGGACGGCGACGATGAAGATCAGCGCCGGCACGACCAGCGCCGCGCCGCCGGCGAATTTGAGATAAAGCGGCGATTCACCAAGGCTCTGCAGCAGGAACGCAGTCAGCGTGCGGTTTTCGATGGTCAGCACGGCGGCCGCGAATACCTCGTTCCAGGAGATGGTGAAGGCAAACACCGCCGAGGCGGCGATGCCGGGCAGCGCCAGCGGCAGGATCACCTTGCGGAACGCCTGCCAGCGCGTGCAGCCGAGCGTCCAGGCCGCCTCCTCGAGCTCGACGGGAATGCCGGAAAACAGCGAGAAGGTGATCAGTACGGCGAACGGCAGCGCCAGCGTGGTGTGCACCAGCGCCAGCCCGATGGCGGTGTCGTCGAGGCCAGTGCGGATGAACATCACTGCCAGCGGCAGCGCCAGAAGCGGCAGCGGGAAGGCGCGGGTCATCAGCACCAGGAAGCGGAACGCGCCCTTTCCCGGAAAATCGAAGCGCGACAGCGCGTAACCGGCCGGCGCGCCGAAGCCGATGGCCAGGATCATCGTCAGCGTGGCGACGAGCACCGAGTTCCACAGCGCTCGGGCGACGCCGGCGAAATTGATGAAGAACGAGAGGCTGCCGAGATCGAAGGACGGGAAGAAGCGCTTCGGGAAAGCCGTCACCTGGTCGGGCGACGACAGCGCGTTGACGATCAAGAGATAGATCGGCAGCAGCACCCAGACGCAAAGCAGGATGGCGGTAGCGACCAGCAGCCAGTCGCCGGCCTTGCGTGCGTCGGCTGTCGCCGCAACCGGCGGTTCGGTGATGGCGTTCATATCCGTGCTTCCTTGGGCACACGCAGCACCCTGAGGAAAAACAGCGTGAAGCCGATCGAGATGGCGAGGATGAGCAGCGCCGAGGCGGCGGCGACATTGCGGTCCTGCAGCGTGAATTGCCAGTTGTAGGTTTCGCCCATCAGCACCGGCAGGTTGGTGCCGCCAAGGGCTGCGACCACGGCGAAAACCTCGAAGGCGAGGATGACGCGCAGTATGATCGCCGTCTGCAGGCTGGGGCGCAGCAATGGCAGCGTGATACGCCGGAAGCGCTGCCACGGGCTTGCCCCGAACACCTCGGCCGCCTCGTAATATTCCTTGGGGATCAGGCCCATGCCGGCAACAAGGATGACCATCATGATTGCCGTGGCCCGCCAGATCTCGGCCAGCGCCACGGCGATGAAGATGGTCAGCTTGCTCTGGTAGCCGAGGAACATGACCGGCCTGTCGACGACGCCGAGGCTCGAAAGCAGCGTGTTGAGGAAGCCGGACTGATCGAAGATGGCGAGCCAGATCAGGCCGGCGGCGAGATCGGAAATGCCGAGCGGAATTGCAAAGACATAGAGGGCCGCGCTGCGCCCGGTCTCCAGCCGCGACACCACGCTCGCCATCAGCAACGCCATGACCAGCTGGATCGGCACGACGATGGCCGCCAGCAGCAGCGTATTGCGGACGGTGACTGGGAATTTCCAGCTGCCGGCCATGGTGCGGAAATTGTCGAGGGTGAAGGCGCCGTCGCGGCTCACCGCCTCGAAGGCGACCAGCGCGAATGGGTAGAGGAAGAAGATGCACAGGAACAAGGTCGCCGGCATCAGCAGCAGATAGGGCAGAGCCTTGCCGTGCATGGTGGTGTCCTTCGCGTGCTGCGGTCGAGTGCTGCGGTCTGGGCGCCCGGAGTGCAACAAACTCCGGGCGCACCCTCGGGAGGTTCCTACTTTTGTTTGACCATGATCTTTTCCGAAAACCGGTTTCCACTTTTCGGGATCATGGTCTAATCGACCGGGCAAGCGCCGGCGGATGGCTTGTCGGGCGCCCAGCACGGCGCCTTCGACTGGTCGATGATCGCCTTGAGCGCCGCTGCTTCTTCGCCGAGCACGCCATGGACATCTTCGCCGCCGAGTACGATGCGCTCGAAGCTGTCGGTGTAGACCTGGTTGAACTTGCCGCCGAGGTCCCCGAGCCCCATCGGCAGCAGCGCCGGCCGCGCGTCGGGTGCAGCGGTCATGGTGGCGATCGCCGGGCCGAACGCCTTCACCGAGGCCGGCATGTCGTCGGGCAGCTTGACGTCGAGGACCGGAAAGAAATTGGTCGCCTTGAGCGTGGCGATCTGGGTTTCAGGCTTCAGCATATAGGCAACCAGCGCCTTGGCCTTGTCCATGTCCGGCGAGGTCTTCGGAATGGCGACGCCGGCCACGACCGGCATGAAGCCGCGACCGGCAGGCCCGGCCGGCGCCGGGAAGGCGACGAAGTCGTCGGGCTTTTTGTTGAAGGCGTCGGCGAGCCGCGCGACATGGTCGAACGCCACCCAGACTTCGCCCGAGAGCAGCGGCTCCTGCATGAAGGCGTAGTTGGTCGAGTTCGGGTTGGTGTACTGCCACAATTCCTTGAACTTGTTCCACGCCGTCTCGGCCTCGGCCGAACGGAATTTCGTGACCATCGAACCGGTGTAGGACGGATAGAGAAAGCCCTCGAAGAAGCGATGCTTCAGCCCCTTGGGGCCGGCCGGAAAGCCGAATTTCGGCGACCCGGTCTTTTCGGCGATATTCTTCGACCATTCGATCAGCTGGTCATAGGTGATGGTGTTGAGATCGGTGCCCGCCGGCAGATATTGCAGCGCCTGCTTGTTGGCGGCCATCAGATAGGTGGCCTGCATCCAGGGCATATATTTCTGTTCGCCGGTGCCGAGCATGCCGAGTTTCTTGTAGGCCTCGTTGAATGGCCGTTTTGGCCAAAGTGGGGAGCGCAAGCGAATGCAGCGCGCCTGCGTCATTCCGCAGGCCGCCTGCCCGAGGCTCCCTTAAATTCGAAGAGAAAAAGCTACTGCAAGATCCTTGCGGCGGACGGCATGGAATGGTCATGCGCGATGCCGGCATCGGCGTCGCCCACGCCGAGCGCACGGTCGAGACCCGTCGCCACCACCGAGACCCTGAAGCGGCCTTCCATGCTCTTGTCGAAGATAGCGCCGACGATGATGTCGGCATCCTCGTAGACCTCCTCGCGGATGCGGGTGGCGGCCTCGTCGACCTCGAACAGGGTCATGTCGCGGCCGCCCGATATCGAGACCAGCACGCCCTTGGCGCCCTTCATCGACACTTCGTCGAGCAGCGGGTTGGCGATCGCGGCTTCAGCCGCTTTCATCGCCCGGCTTTCGCCCGACGCCTCGCCGGTTCCCATCATGGCGCGGCCCATGCCGCGCATGACCGATTTGACGTCGGCAAAATCGAGATTGATCAGACCTTCCTTGACGATGAGATCGGTGATGCAGCTGACGCCGGAATAAAGCACCCGGTCGGCGATGACGAACGCGTCGGCGAAGGTGGTCTTGGCATCGGCGATGCGGAACAGGTTCTGGTTCGGGATGACGATCACCGTGTCGGCGGCTTCGCGCAGCCGCTCGATGCCCTCCTCGGCCATCTGCATGCGGCGCCGGCCCTCGAAGGTGAAGGGCTTGGTAACGACACCCACCGTCAGTATGCCGGCCTTGCGTGCCGCCTGGGCAATGACCGGGGCAGCGCCGGTTCCGGTGCCGCCGCCCATGCCGGCGGTGACGAAGCACATATGCGTGCCGGCCAGATGATCCATGATCTCGTCGAGCGATTCCTCGGCGGCGGCACGGCCGATCTCAGGCAGCGATCCGGCACCAAGGCCTTCGGTGACGTGCGCGCCAAGCTGGATCAGCCGCGTCGCCTTCGACATGGTCAGCGCCTGGGCATCGGTGTTGGCGGCAATGAATTCGGTTCCCTGAAGCTGCTCCGCGATCATGTTGTTGATGGCGTTGCCGCCGCCGCCGCCGACACCGATAACGGTGATCTTGGGCCTCATCTCGGAGATTTCCGGCTTCTTGAACTCGGCCATGCCTGCTTCTCCTTCGCCAATTGCGCGCGCTTCACGACCCACGAGCAGACTGTCTGCAAGACATTGCAATCGAGCGGCATGACGCGAATCAGTCCGTTCGGATGGGTGCCCCAAAAAGCCAGAGAGCGGCCGGACGTGCAAGTGCGCGCAAGGTCAAGATTTGTGATCGCGATATTGCAAACCGCTACGCGGCTACCGCGTGCGCCGGAATCGTGCCGCGCGACCTGCCCTTGGCCGCATTGCTAACGGCTTGCCGCGTAACGATTGAGGCGTCTATCATGCGCCGATATATCGCTGACTTCGGCGCCCGCCGTGCTCGGCCCAATCAGGATCACCTGCGGCTGCCGTCGTCAGGCCAGATTTCAGAACGAATGAAGTAGCGCCCCCGCCAATGGCCGACAGAACACAATTCGGGTTGAGCGCCATCGACAGCGTACCCCTGCATGAGAAGGTCTATCTGGAGCTTGTGCGGGCGCTGATGTCCGGCCAGTTCACGCCGGGCCAGAAGCTGACATCACGCAGGCTCGCCAAGGAACTCGGCACCAGCGACATGCCGGTGCGCAGCGCTTTCATGCGGCTGCAGGCATTGCGGGCGCTGAGCCCGATGCCGAACGGCAGCGTCGAGGTGCCTGTCATTTCGGCCGAACGGTTTTCGCAATTGACCGCCGTGCGCACGATCCTGGAAGGCTCGGCGACCGAGCTCGCGACAAAGCGCATCAACGGCAACAATCTGCGGGCGATCCGGCGCCACAGCAGCGAATTGACCCTGGCGGCGCGCGAGGGCGATATCGACGATTATCTCAGGAAGAATTACGCCTTCAAATTCTCGATCTATCGCCATTGCGGCAACGAACAGATGATCTTCCTGATCGAGACCGTGTGGATGCAGGTCGGCCCCTTCCTCAGGAACCTCGCCATGGGGTTCGAGGACGATCTCTCCTCCATCCTCGACATCGACTATCATGAGGAAGTCGTCGCCGCGATCGAGGCGCAGGATGCCGCGCCCGCGCCCGCTCAGCCATCGTGCGCGACATCGAAGAAGGCGCGGCGCACATCCTGCGCCAGGCCAGATTTCCGGGCGCCGGGCGCTAGGATCGCCGGGTGATAGTCGCTCGACCCAAAGGCCGATCAGGCCTGCCCGGCGGCAAAGCCGGCATGCCGAATGCCCCTTGGCTTTCCGCCTCCTAGCCTCTATGTTGCGATCGCAGATCGCGCAATTGGTTTTGAAATGCCTCCCGACATCCCAGCTAGTGACTTGAAAAAATAAGGAAAAATATCCGGCAGTGGCTGGATAGGCTTTCCGAAAACTCACAAGCATTTTTACCAGGGATAGCGCAGCCGGCAGGGCTTGGGCACCTTCGAAAACCAGAGGTTTTAAAATTGAGCGATGCAATTGCGGACGTTCTGAGCTGGCTTGAAAGCAGAAGCGACATACAGAGCCTGAGGGCGGCGGTGTGCGACCTCAACGGCGTCATGCGAGGAAAACGCATACCCGTGGAGCAGGCCCGCAAGGCGCTGGACGGCAAGCTGCGCATGCCCTATTCGCTGATCGGGCTCGACATCTGGGGCGAGGACATCGAAGGCAACAGTCTGGTTTTCTCGACCGGCGATGCCGATGGCCTCTGCCAATGGACGGGACGCGGCATTCTGCCGGTGGACTGGACGGCGCATCCGACGGCACTTGTCCCGCTCTGGCTCGCCGATGAAAGCGGCGCGCCCTATCTCGGCGATCCCCGGCGGGCGCTGGCCCGCATCCTCGACCGCTACAAGGCGCTCGGCCTGACCCCGGTCGCGGCAACCGAACTCGAATTCTATCTGGTCGATCCGCAATCGCAGCGGCCGGTCGGGCCGGTGTCACCGGTCACCGGGCGGCGTCTCGATTCCGACGCAGCGCTGTCGATCGATGAGATCGACGATTTCGAAGCCTTTATTCATGACGTTTACGAAGCCTGCCGGGCGCAAGGCATTCCGGTCGACACGGCCATTGCCGAAAATGGCGTCGGCCAGTTCGAGATCAATCTAAACCATGTCGCCGACGCGCTGCGGGCGGCCGACGACGCGGTGCTGTTCAAGCGCACGGTGAAGGGCATTGCCCGCAAGCACGGCTTTGCCGCCTGCTTCATGGCCAAGCCCTATGGCGACCGCGCCGGCAACGGCTTTCACGTCCATTTCAGCCTTGTCGACGCCGAAGGGCGCAATGTGTTCGACGACGGCACCGATCAGGGCTCGGAAACGATGCGCCACGCGGTCGGCGGGCTGCTGGCGGCGATGGCCGAGAGCACGCTGGTGTTCGCACCGCACTTCAATTCCTACCGCAGGCTCCGCCCGCGTTCCTATGCGCCGACCGCGGTCGCCTGGGGTTACGAGAACCGCATGGTCGCGATCCGCATTCCCGGCGGCCCGACCGGGGCGCGCCGCATCGAGCATCGCGTGTCGGGCGCGGATGCCAATCCCTATCTGGTGCTTGCCGCCATACTGGGCGCGGCCCTGATCGGCATCGAAAGGCAGATGTCGCCGGGCGAGCCGACCGGGAGCGACGGCCAAGGCGCGGCACCAGCCAAGCTGCCGCCGGACTGGGCCTCGGCGATCGCCACCTTCGAAAGCGGGACACATGTGGCGGAGATTTTCCCAGCGATCCTGCGCGAGTCCTTCGTCGCCTGCAAACGCCAGGAGTTGAATACGTTTGCTCTCAACGTCAGCGATTTCGAGATCGAGACCTATCTCGAAAGCGTCTGAGACCTTACGAGGACCGCTCGGCCTTCAGCACCGAGACCGCCGCTTCGCTGTTGTGGACATAGTCGTTGGCGTCGGGCTGCTTCTGCAGCAAAAGGATGAACAGCAGATCGGTCAGCGTCAGCTGCGCATCGCGCGCGGTGATGGAGGAGGAGCGCGCGCGCTCCTCGTCGGCGATGGTGTAGAGGCGGATGTCGGCGACCCGGCTCAGCGGATTGTCGTGCAGGCCGGTGACGGCGATCACCGTCGTCCCGCGCTTGGCGGCGAGTTCGGCGATGCGCAAGGTTTCGATGCTGGCGCCGGAATAGGAGAGCGCGAACAGCACGTCGCCAGGCCCGAGCGTCGCGGCATTGGCCATCTGGATGTGGCTGTCGCTGTCATGCAGCACGTTGCGGCCGAGCTTCATCAGCTTGTAGGAGAAATCGCGCGCCACCAGCGACGAGGCGCCGACGCCGACCAGATGAATGCGGCGCGCGCCATCCAGCAGCTCCAGCGTCCGGGAAATGATGCGCTCGCTGTTGGCGGCGACGGTCTGCTGCATCGACAGAAGTTTGCTGCCGATCAGTTTCTTGAGGATGACCGGATAGGTGTCGCCGACCTCGATCGAGCCATGGATGACGCCGGCCGGCACCTGCCAGTCCTGCGCCTTGGCCTCGCTGACGGCGAGCTTGAGCTCCTGGTAGCTGGCATAGCCGAGCTTCTGGCTGAACTTGACGACGCTCGACTGACTGCGCCCGATCTCGGCGGCAAGCGCTGCCGTCGACAGGCGCAGCATCTGGTCGGGATTGTCGACGATGTACTGGCCGATCTCGCGATCGCCTGGCGCCATGCCGTCGAGCTTCGCATTGATCTTCTTGAGAACGGACATGGACCCTCTGCAGCGCTTCGGTGCTCGGAGGAATAAAATATTCCAATTTCGATTGACAGCCAAGAACGCAGAATTAATTCTCGAACCGGCCAGGTTCGGGAATCGAATGGCTCTTCCGGAGCGACCGGACCGCCGCCCGGCTTTCGCCATACGAGGGTTTAGCCATGGACAGATTGCGGATCGTCGGCGGACGAAGACTGGAAGGCGCGGTCACCATTTCCGGCGCCAAGAACGCTGCCTTGCCGCAGATCGCGGCCGCCCTGCTCAGCCCCTACCCGCTCGAACTGACCAATTTGCCTGATGTGACCGATGTCGAGAACATGCTGGGCGTTGTGCGGCTTCACGGCGCCGACGTGACGCGATCGGCCCATGCCGCGACGATCGACACCAATGCCGCCGTTTCGAAGGAAACGTCCTATGACACGGTGCGCAAAATGCGCGCGACGGTGCTCGTTCTGGCGCCGCTGCTCGCCCGGTTCGGCCACGCCCGGGTTTCGCTGCCGGGCGGCTGCGCCATCGGTGCGCGGCCGGTGGACATGCATGTCGCCGCACTCGCGGCACTCGGCGCCAAGATCGCCGTCGAGAACGGCCTGATCGTCGCCTCGGCGCCGAACGGGCTGACCGGAACGCGCATCGTGCTCAGCTCGCCGTCCGTCGGGGCAACGGAAACCGCCATCATGGCGGCAACCACCGCCAAGGGCGAAACCGAGATCCTCAACGCGGCGCGCGAGCCCGAGGTGGCCGATCTCGCCGCTTGCCTCAACGCCATGGGCGCACGCATCGAAGGCGCCGGCACGCACCGCATCCTGATCGCCGGCGACACCGGTTGGCACGCGGCCCGGCACGACATCATTCCGGACCGCATCGAGGCCGGCACCTATGCGATCGCCGCGGCGATCACCGGCGGCCAGCTTGAGCTCACACACGCCCGGCTCGAGCACATGGCCTCGGTGGTGCAATTGCTGGAAGCCACCGGCGTCAGCGTCTGGCCCGGCGATCGCGGGCTCATCGTGTCGCGCGAGCGGCCGCTCAAGGCCGCCGATCTCACGACGGAACCCTATCCGGGCTTTCCGACCGACCTGCAGGCGCAGTTCATGGCGCTGATGTGCTGCGCCGAGGGTGCGTCGCTGCTGCGCGAAACCATCTTCGAGAACCGCTTCATGCATGTGCCCGAACTGATGCGGCTCGGCGCCAACATCAAGTTGCAAGGCACAATGGCTTTGGTGCGCGGCGGCGAGAAGCTGCATGGCGCGCAGGTGATGGCCACCGACCTGCGCGCTTCGGTGTCGCTGGTGCTGGCGGCATTGGTGAGCGAAGGCGAGACGATTATCAACCGCGTCTATCATCTCGACCGTGGCTATGAGCAACTCGACCGCAAGCTCCGCCTTTGCGGCGCCGACATCGAGCGGCTGAGCGCATGAGCGGCGCTGACTATCTTCTCGGCGTCGATGGCGGCGGCACCGGCTGCCGGGCTCGTATCGAAGACGCGGACGGCAACGTGCTGGGACAAGGCTTGTCCGGCCCGGCGACGACGCGGCTTGGCATTGACGCGGCATGGGCCTCGATTGCCAAAGCGTTTGGCGCGGCGATCGCGGAGGCTGGCTTTGGACCGACCGAAATCGCTCGGACCCACGCCGGCATCGGGCTTGCCGGCATTGGCCGCAAGGGCGCGCTGGAGGCGTTGCGGGCAATCGCGCACCCGTTTGCCAGCATCGATTTCGTCAGCGACGGCGTCGGCGCCTGCCTGGGCGCGCATTCCGGTCAGGACGGCGCCATCGTCATTGCCGGCACCGGTTCGATCGGCCTCGGCTTTGTCGAGGGGCGTGACCTGCGCGTCGGCGGTTACGGCTTTCCGATCTCCGACGAAGGCAGCGGCGCCCATCTTGGGCTGAAAGCCGTGCAAATGGCGTTGCGCGGTCATGACGGCCGGCACGAGCGGACGGCGCTGCTGGCGGAGGTGATGCAACGTTTCGAGGGTGACCCGATGGCGGCGGTCGCCTGGATGGATCGCGCCAGCGCCACGGATTACGCCGCTCTGGCGCCGATGGTCATGCGCCATGCCGACCAGGGCGATCCAGCCGGGCGGCGCATCGTGCAAAATGCCGCCGAGCAGATCGACACGCTGGTGCGGGTGCTGTTCGAAAAAGGCGCGCCTCGCGTGACCTTGCTGGGTGGCCTCGCCAGCCCGCTCGAACCGTGGCTTTCGCCCGATGTAAGGCGCCGCCTGAAGCCCGCCGACGGCGACGCCGTATCCGGCGCGATCATCCTTGCCAAGAGATCGCCCCGCGTATTGTAGGCTTAGCAAAGAGATAGGAATAAAATATTCCAATCTCCTGTTGACGATACGAATATCCAATTCTAGAAAGTTAACAAAGAAAGACTGTGATGACGGATCAGACGTCCGTGTGCCCTGGCGCCCGTTGAGCCATGCCGGACGCCGGCAGCAGAATTTTTGAAAGCGCTGGAATGACCGAGCAAGGTTTGATGTCTGAGCTGGACCTGCTGGTTTCCGAAGGCCGCAACCCGCGGACAATGGATATCGACCTGCTGCCGACCATCGACGTGCTGCGCAAGATCAATGATGAGGACAGGCTTGTCCCGGCTGCTGTTGAAAAGGTGCTGCCGGAAATCGCCGCGGCCGTCGACCGGATCGTTCTTGCCTTCCAGAAGGGCGCAAGACTGATCTATATCGGCGCCGGCACCAGTGGCCGGCTCGGCGTTCTCGACGCTTCGGAATGTCCGCCCACCTTCGGCGTGCCCGAGGGCATGGTGATCGGCCTGATCGCCGGCGGTCCGGACGCCTTGGTGCGGTCGACGGAAGGCGCCGAGGATGATCCGAAAATGGGCGCGAAGGTGCTGCAGGAGATCGGACTAGTACGGAACGACGTGGTGGTCGGCATCGCGGTCAGCGGGCGCACGCCTTACGTTATCGGCGGACTGAACTATGCCAAGCAGGTCGGCGCAACCACGGTTGCCCTGTCGTGCAATCCGGCATCGACCATTGCCGGCATCGCCGACATCGCCATCTCGCCGGTCGTCGGCCCGGAAGTGCTCACCGGATCGACGCGGCTGAAGTCGGGAACCGCGCAGAAGCTGGTGCTCAACATGCTGACCACCGCCTCGATGATCCGCATCGGCAAGAGCTATGAAAATCTGATGGTGGACCTCAACCCGTCCAACAAGAAGCTGGTGGCGCGGGCAACCAGGATCGTCATGCAGACCGCCGGGTGTTCGGCGCAGCAGGCCAAACAAGCACTCCATCTGACAAACAATGACGTGAAGCTGGCGATACTGGTGACGATCACCGGCCTTGATGTCGAGGCGGCGCGAACTGCCCTCGGCAAGGCCGGAGGCTTCCTGCGAAAGGCAATCGGCGATGGGACGGCATGAAGCCGCCCGGGACAAGACGGCAACAAGCCGCTTTAGACAAGACGGCAAGAAGCCGCTTTAGACAAGACGGCGTGAAGCCGCATAGACTGGGCCGATACTCCGAAGCATGTGTGTCTTGGAAGCGGTCGGCGGAAACTGCAAGGCATCAAGTCAAATCATAATGGGAGACGGAAATGACAAGGCATCTCACAAGAACATTGCTGTCGGGCATCACGGTTGCCGCGATGCTCGGCATGGCTGTGGTTTCGACGCAGGCCGCGACGCTGCACATGGCGTGGTCGCAGGACGCCACCGGGCTTGATCCGCACAAGCAAACGGCCTTCTCGTCGCTGCGGCTCCTGGAACTGATCTATGAGCCGCTGGTGCGCGTCGATGCCAGCCTGCAGATCATTCCGGCAATCGCCACTTCCTGGGAATTCTCGAAGGACGGCAAGGAACTGACCTTCAAGCTCGATCCCAAGGCGAAATTTCAGGACGGCAAGGCCGTCACCTCCGCTGACGTCAAAGCCTCGTTCGAGCGCATCCTCGACGAGAAGACGGGCGCGGCCGCCCGCGCCAATTTCCTGTCGATCGCCAGCATCGACACACCTGATGCGGCCACCGTCGTATTCCATCTATCGCAGCCCGACGTGCCGATCCTGACGGCGATGAGCGACGTCAACGCGGCCATCGTTCCCGCAGCCGAGATAAAGGCCGGCTCGATCGGCACTAAGGCGGTCGGCTCGGGCCCGTTCAAGCTCGACAAATGGGACCCCAACGCCAAGGAAGTCTTGAGCGCCAACAAGGATTGGGCGGGGGGTGCTACCGGTGTCGACGGCATCGAGATCAGCGTGCTGCCCGACGAAGCGGCGATCCTGGCCGCCATGCGCACCAAGCAGATCGATTTCGCCCTGCTCAACGACCCGCTGGTCGCGACGCTGGTGCCGAAGGAGGCCAGCCTGCAGTTGAATCGCGTACCGGTGCTTGCCTATCACGTGCTGCAGCTCAACCCGTCGCGCAAGCCGATGACCGAGCTCAAGGTGCGCCAGGCGATCTCCTGCGCCATCGACCGGCAAGAGGTGCTGGACACCGCATCGCTCGGCGAAGGCAAGGTCACCGGACCGCTGACCATCCCGGCGCTCGCCACCGATCCGACCCAGCTGTTCTGCTACAAGCGCGATGTCGAAAAGGCCAAGAAGCTGATGGCCGAGGCCGGCTTTGCCGACGGCTTTTCGGCAACAGTGATCGGCGCCACCGGCGAGCCGCCGACGGCGGCTGCGGAGGCCCAGGTCATCCAGTCACAGCTCGCCGAAATCGGCGTCAAGCTCGACATCAAGATGATGGAGCTCAACGTCTATGTCGACGCCTGGCTGAAGGGCGATTTCGACATGGCGATCGCGCTCAACGGCGGCCGCGCCGACCCCTACACCATGTACAACCGCTACTGGACCAAGGCCGGCAATCTGCAGAAGGTAGCCAACTACATCGACGACACGCTGGACAGCCAGATGCAGCAGGGGCGCGCCGAGACCGACCCGGCCAAACGCAAGGCGATCTTCGCTGCATTCGAGAAGCACCTCGCCGAGATGTCGCCGTGGATCTGGCTCTACACCTCCTATAGCTACACGGCCCAGCAGAAGAACATCGCCGGCTTCGTGCCGACGCCGACGGGCACTCTGTTCAGCCTGAGCAAGGTTACCATCCAGCAGTAGCCTCGGCAGGCATTGGACGAGAGGACTTTTCGCGTGAATTATCTGAGAGACTGCCTCAAAAAGAAGTGGGTGATTTCAATAGGTTGTGATTCCGTCGGATTTGCAAAGATTCGATGGAGCTCACGATGGCCTGGACTGAAATCACCCGTCGGCACTATGCCCGGCGCGCGACCCGTTATGCAAGCGATCTGACGGATCGTGAATGGAGCCTGGTGCAGCCCTTTCTGCCAGCGGCGCGACGTGTCGGGCGTCCCCGCACCACAGATTTGCGAGAGGTGTTGAACGCGCTGCTCTACATCGCCTCGACGGGTTGCCAGTGGCGTATGCTGCCGAAGGATTTCCCGCCCTGTTCAACCGTTCAGCGTTATTTCTACGAATGGAGAGCAACGGGTCTGTGGAGCCGGATCAACCATCATCTCGTGATGGAAGCACGCGAGTTGGAAGGCAAAGAGGCCAGCCCGACGGCAGGCGTCATAGACAGCCAGAGCGTGAAAACCACCGAAAGCGGCGGCATTCGGGGTTATGATGCCGGAAAAAAGATCAAGGGACGCAAACGTCACATCCTTGTCGACACGCTCGGCCTGATGGTCGGTCTCATGGTCCATACCGCTGACATTCAGGACAGGGACGGTGCTCCGGACCTCTTGAAATCCATCCGCCAAAGATGGCCTTGGCTGCTGCATGTCTTTGCCGATGGCGGCTACGCGGGTGACAAGCTGAAAAGGCGACTGCGGAAAATCGGGCACTGGACACTGGAAATCATCAAGCGATCCGACAAGGCAAAGGGCTTCGAGGTTCTACCGCGCAGATGGGTCGTTGAACGGACCTTCGCATGGCTCGGCAGATGCAGAAGGCTGGCGAAGGACTTCGAGAAATCCGTCGCTTCCGCCGAGGCGTGGATCATGATCGCCCACATACGCCTCATCACGCGCCGTCTCTCAAGATATTGCTATCATTGACCTCTTTTCGAGTCCGACTCTTATGCGACGACTGGCGACGTTTCCTCTCGTCCTGCTTGGCGTGTCCATCCTGGTCTTCGTTGCGATCCGGATGGTACCGGGCGATTCGATCACGGCGATGCTGGGCACCGAAGCCGGGCTGCTGACGCCGGCACAGCGGGATTCGCTCGCCGCCTATTTCGGCATCGACCAGCCCTGGTTCGTCCAGTACTGGCGCTGGATCGGCGGCATCCTGCACGGCAATTTCGGCATTTCGGTCACCTATGGCAGGCCGGTGCTCGACGTCATCCTCGAACGCTTTCCGCTGACACTGGAGCTGGCTCTGCTGTCGATGATCATCGCGCTTGCCGTTGGCATGCCGGCCGGCATCTACGCCGCCACGCATAGCGAAAAACCGTCCGATCTTGGGGTGCGCATCGTTGCCATGACCGGCCAGTCGACGCCGAGCTTCGTGCTCGGCCTCTTGATCATCTACACGCTGTCGGCCGGCTTCGGCGTGCTGCCGGCGATGGGCGAATTCGCGCCGCTCTGGCAGGATCCCTTGCGCAATCTCAGCCAGCTGATCCTGCCTGCGATCACGCTCGGCTTTGCCTTCGCCGCGTCGGTCACGCGCATATCGCGTTCGGCCATGCTCGACGTTTTGAGCGACGACTATGTGCGCACCGCGCGCAGCAAGGGCGCTTCGGCGCGCAGCGTCATCTGGCGGCACGCGCTCCCCAATGCGCTGATCCCGGTGGTGACGCTGAGTGGCATTGAATTCGGCTATCTCCTCGGCGGCGCCGTCATCGTCGAGCAGATCTATGCCTTGCCCGGCCTCGGACGCATGGTGCTCGACGCCATCCTGCAGCGCGACTACGCGCTGGTGCAAGGCGCTGTGCTGTTCATCGCCTTCAACTTCATGATCGTCAATCTCCTGGTCGACCTCGCCTATGTCGGGCTCGATCCGCGCATCCGGCTGGGAGAACAGTGATGCGCACCCTGCGCGCTATCTTCGGCCATGGCAGCGGCCGTATCGGCGGCGTCATCGTCAGCGTCTATTTGCTGATCGCCATCCTTGGCCTGTTCGGGCTGACGCCGCACAATCCGATCACGCAGTTCCGCGTCGACCGGCTGCACGCACCCAATGGCGCCTACTGGATGGGCACCGACCTGTTCGGCCGCGACGTGGCCAGCCGGCTGATGGCCGGCATCGGCCAATCCTTCACGGTCGCCTTCTTCTCGGTGGCCTTCGCGACTTTTGCCGGCACCGTGCTGGGGCTGGCGGCAGCCTGGCTCGGACGCCGCTGGGACGGCGTGGTGATGCGCATCATGGATGTGCTTTTGGCCTTCCCAGCGATCCTTCTGGCATTGCTCATTGTCACCGTCGCCGGGCCAGGCACCTGGACCAGCGTCGTTGCCATCGGCATCGTCTACACGCCGATCTTCACGCGCGTGGTGCGCGGCCCTGCCCTTTCGCTCAAGGCCCGCGAATTCGTCGATGCCGCGCGCACCTTCGGCAGCAGTTCGAGCTACATCGTCACGCGCCATCTGTTGCTCAATCTGGTGGCGCCGCTGACCGTGCAAGTGACGCTGGCGCTGGCCTGGGCGCTGCTCACCGAAGCCGGCCTGAGCTTCCTCGGGCTGGGCACGCAGCCGCCCGCCGCCTCGCTCGGCCTGATGCTGAGCGACAGCCGCAATCTGATGGAGACCGCGCCCTGGCTGATGATCTTTCCAGGACTGACCATCATGATCAGCATTCTCGGCTTCAACCTGCTGGGTGACGCCTTGCGCGATATCCTCGACCCCAGGATGCGGAGGGCGCCGGCATGACGCCGCTGTTGTCGGTTCGCGATCTGCACGTCGGCTTCGGCCGCGATCCGCAAGCCAATGAAGTGGTGCGCGGCATCAGCTTCGACCTTGCCGATGGCGAAACACTGGCCATTGTCGGCGAAAGCGGCTCCGGCAAATCCGTCACCGCGCTGTCGATCAACCGGCTGATCGATTTCGGCGGCGGCCGCATCACCGGCGGCGCGATGAAGCTGAAGCGGGCCGACGGCAGTCTCTTCGACCTGACGAGCGCCGCCGAACCGCAGCTACGCGGCATTCGCGGCGCCGAAATCGGCATGATCTTCCAGGAGCCGATGACCTCGCTCAACCCGGTGCTGACCATCGGTTCGCAGATCGAGGAATCGTTCCGGCTGCACCGCGGACTGACCGGCCGGCAAGCCACGGCGGCGGCCAAAGATGCGCTCGACCGCGTGCGCATTCCCGATGCCGCAAGGCGGCTGAAATACACGCCAAACCAGCTATCGGGCGGCATGCTGCAAAGGGTGATGATCGCCATTGCGCTCGCCTGCAATCCGCGCCTGCTGATCGCCGACGAGCCGACCACCGCGCTCGACGTCACCGTGCAGGCGCAGATCATGGCGCTGCTGGCCGAGTTGAAGCGCGAGACAGGCATGTCTGTGATCTTCATCACCCACGATATCGGCCTGGTTGCCGGCATCGCCGACAAGGTCGTGGTGATGCAGAACGGGCAGGCCGTGGAGCAAGGCGAGCTGAACCAGATCCTCGACAGGCCGCGGCACCCCTACACCCAGCATCTGCTGCAGGACGTGCCGCATTTTGCGAGGGGAGGCGCGACCCGCGCGGACGGACAACGCGACAAGGATCCACACGCAGAACCGGCCTTGAAGGTCGACGGACTGGTGGTGCGGTTTCCCCTCAAGAGCAATTTCTTCAGCCGCGCCACCGGCGCCGTGCATGCCGTCGATGGCGTCGACTTCGACCTGATGCCGGGCGAGACTTTGGCCATCGTCGGCGAGAGCGGTTCGGGCAAATCGACCACCGCGAAGGCGGTGCTTGGGCTGGTGCGCTCGACGCGCGGCAGCTTCTCGGTCGGCGCACGAAAGGCTTCGGCCGAGCGCAGCGCCAAGCCCGTGCAGATGGTGTTCCAGAATCCCTATGCCTCGCTCAATCCGAGGCTGGCCATCGAGAGCATCCTGGCAGAACCGGTGATCGCGAACGGTGGTCGTGTGGACACCGAGACACGCGCCAAAATGGCGAGCCTGCTGGAACGCGTCGGCTTGCCCAGGAATAGCCTGGAGCGCTATCCGCATGAATTCTCCGGCGGCCAGCGGCAGAGGCTGTGCATCGCGCGTGCGCTGATGCTCAACCCGTCCGTGGTCGTTCTCGATGAGGCCGTGTCGGCGCTCGATGTCTCGGTGCAGGCCAAGGTGCTGGAGCTGCTGGTCGAGCTTCAGCGCGAATTTGGGCTGGCTTATCTCTTCATCTCGCACGATATGGCAGTGGTCGAGCGGATCGCGCACCGCATCGCCGTCATCTATGCCGGCCAGATCGTCGAGATCGGCGATGCGGCCTCGGTGCTGTCGAAGCCGAAGCACTCCTATACGAAGAAACTGATCGCAGCGGTTCCGACCATCGACCGGCGGCGCGAGCATTTCGAGATCGACACACGCCAGGTTCCCTCGCTCGTGCGCCCGCAGGGTTTCGAGCCGGCGCCGGCGCTGTGGGAGCGGTTCGGGAGCGACCATATGGCGAGGGTTGAGGCGTGACTTCAGTTCTTTCGGCCGATCTTCAACAGCTCTTCGACCGCGCGTTCGCACCGTTGGAAGCCGCAGTGGCTGCCAAGCGGATTCCCGGCGGCGTGCTCGGCATTGTCGACAGCAATGGCCACCGCATCGTCAGGGCGATCGGCTCGGCGCAACTCGTGCCCAAGCAGCGTCCAATGACCGTCGAAACCTGGTTCGACCTGGCATCGCTGACCAAGGTCATCTTCACCACGCCGCGCATCTTGGCGCTGGCGGAGGACGGCGTCATCGATCTCGACGCGCCGCTAATCTCGGTGCTGCCCGACCTTCGCCAGTACGATCAATCGGCGTGGGAGCGGAAGGTGACGTTTCGCCAGTGCCTCGGCCATCAGACGCCGTTTCCGGCCGTCGAACCGATCTACACCTACGGGCGCGATCCCGAATTGCTGCGCGCCTTCATCCTGCAGCGCGAATGGCGAGCCCGTGAACCCGTCTATTCCGACATCAATTTCATCCTGCTCGGCTTTGCCCTTGAGCGGCTGTCGGCCAGGACCATCCGCGACATGGCCCCCGGCCCCGGATTTGCCTGGTCTACGGAACCGGATGCCGCCGCGGCGACCGAGGACTGCACCTGGCGTCATCGCGTGCTGTCCGGCGAGGTGCACGACGACAATTGCTCGGCGCTGCAAGGCGCCGGTCATGCCGGGCTGTTCGGCACGGCAGCTTCGGTGCTGGATTTCGCACAAGGGCTGCTGGACGGCAGCGGTGCTTCCGCACGGTCGATCACGCTGATGCGCACACCCCTTTCCGCCACCCGCACCCATGGATGGGAGCGCCCCTATGACGGCTGGTCCGGCGGGAAGTTGTGCAGCCTGGGAACGATCGGCCACACCGGCTTTGCCGGCACCGGACTGTGGATCGATTTCGACAGCGGCAAGGCCTGGACCTTGCTCACCAACCGGATCCATCCGACACGTCATTTCGACAGCGGAATCATCCCGCTGCGGCAGACGGTCGGCGATCTCGTCAACGGACTTTAGGAGCTAGATGATGGAACCAATCTGGGCCGTCGGCCTGATGACGGGCACGGTGCTTGACGGCAATATCGACGTCGCGTTGATCAAGACCGATGGCGAGCGCATCGACGACTTCGGCACCTACCGGCTGATGCCCTATCCCCCGTCGATCCGCTCGCTGCTGGAAGAGACGCTGACGGCGGCGCGGGCCTGGAATTTTGTCGGGCCGGAACCGGCGATCTTCCGCAAGGCCGAGGAAGCGCTGACGCGTGCCCAGTCGGCGGCGGTGAAGGAATTGGTCGAGGGCTACGGCATGACGATGGCCGATATCGGCGTCGTCGGCTTTCACGGCCAGACGGTGCTGCATCGCGCGCCGCAGGTGGGACGACTCGGCCAGACGCGGCAATTGGGTGACGGCGAGCTGATGCATGCCCTGTTGGGCACCAAGGTCGCCTATGACTTTCGCTCGGCCGACATGCGCGCCGGCGGGCAAGGCGCGCCCCTGGCCGCCGCCTATCACACCGCGCTGATGCGCAGCGCCGGCGCCAGCGGCGAAGTGGCCGTGCTCAATCTCGGCGGCGTCGCCAACGTCACCTGGTGGGACGGCGCCGACAATGTCGTCGCCTTCGACACCGGACCGGCCAATGCGCCGCTCAACGATTTCATCAAATCGAAGGGGCTCGGCGACATGGACCGCGATGGCGCGCTTGGCCGTGCGGGAACGGTCGATGAGGCCCGGCTCGCCAAGCTGTTGCAGCATCCTTATCTCAGCAAGCCCTACCCCAAATCGCTGGACCGTTTCGATTTCGGCGCCGCCATGGCCGACGGCCTCAATGCCGAGGACGGTGCCGCCCTGCTCACCGCCTTCACCGCCGGCGCCGTCGGCAAGGCGCTTGATCTCTTGCCAAGCCGGCCCAGGAAACTGGTGGTCAGCGGCGGTGGCCGGCACAATCCGACGATGATGGCGATGCTCGCCAGCCGCGCCGGCGTCGAGGTGGTGCAGGCGGAAAGCCTAGGCTGGAGCGGCGACGCGGTGGAGGCCGAGTGTTTTGCCTTCCTGGCGGTGCGCGTGCTGCGCGGCCTGCCGATCAGCTTTCCAAGCACCACTGGCGCGCCGCAGCCGATGCGCGGCGGAAAGCTGGCCGGTTAAGCCAGTTTCTTCCGCAGGAAGATCCGGCTGCGTCCGACCGGGAAATCGGCCAGCGTGCCGAAGGGCTGATAGCCCTGGCGCTGGTAGACCTTGGCGGCGTTCGGATTGAAGGTGTCGATCCAGGCGTTGTTGCAGCCGCGCGCCAAGGCTTCCTGCTCGGCCGCGTCCAGCATCCGGCCGGCCATGTGCTGACCGCGCAGCCTTTCATCAACCCACAGCCATTGCACGTAGAGCCAGCCCCAGGCGGTGTAGCCCGAAATGCCGGCGACGACTGCGCCATCCTCGTCGCGCACGAACACAGCGAGCGCCTTTCTTTCGGACGGGCCGACATCGCCGTCATTGAACGCCGTCAGCCGTTCGGCAAGAAAGGCAAGGTCCTCCGGCAAGGGGTTTGCCGTTGTTTCGAGTGTCGTGTGCATGGCTCTTTCCGGAAAGCTAGGCTGGATGGGATGAAGGGTTACGGAGCAGGAGGCTCTTGCGCAATTTCTATGTCTGCTCCCGAACAGGGTGCGGATCGCCGCCGTTGCGGAATTCGGATGCGGCAATGCCGTAGCGCTTGAGCTTGTCGTAAAAAGTCTTGCGCGGCACGCCGAGCGCGTCGATGGCGCTGCGCACATCGCCGCCATGGTCGCGCAACGCGTCACGGATGAGCTGCGCCTCGTAGTGGCCCACGCGTTCGGGCAACGAGGCGGCTGGCTCCGCCGATTGCGGGGAAACAGCTTTCGTCTCGTCATCAGGCCCAAGACCGAGTGTGACGCGATCAGCGAAATGCGCAAGTTCGCGGACATTGCCCGGCCAGGCATGCGACTGGAGATGATCGCTGACCGCGGCATTCACCTTGGCGACAGGACGGCCGAACCGTTCCGCTGCCTTGCCGAGGAAATGGCCGAACAGCATTGGAATGTCGCCGCGCCGCTCGCGCAGCGGCGGAATGCGCAGCGTCACCACGTTGAGGCGGAAATAGAGGTCCTCGCGGAAATCGCCACGCTGGTCCTGCCGGCCGAGATCGACCTTGGTTGCCGCGACGACCCGTAAATCGATGCGCCTTGTCTCGTTCGAGCCGAGCGGGGTGAGGCTGCGTGTTTCCAGCACCCGCAGCAGCTTGACCTGCAGGGCCGGCGGCATGGATTCGATCTCGTCGAGAAACAGCGTGCCGCCGCTGGAATGCTCGACGCGGCCGATTCGCCGCCGCTGCGCGCCGGTGAACGCGCCGGCCTCGTGGCCGAACAGTTCGCTTTCGATGACGGTCTCCGGCAAGGCGCCGCAATTCAGCGCCACGAAGGGTTTGGAACGACGCCGGCCCCACCGGTGCAGGAGGTCGGCCACCACCTCCTTGCCGGTTCCCGTCTCCCCCTCCACCAGAACGTCGACATCCATGTCGGCGATCTGGCGCAAGGTCTCGCGCAACCGCCGAATGGCCGGCGCCTCGCCGATCAGCGGCAGGCCGTCGGCCGCAAGCGCGGCGGCCTCGCGCAGCCGGCGGTTCTCCATCACCAACCGCCGCTTCTCCGAGGCCCTTCTCAGCGCCTCGACGAGGCGATCGCCGGCATAGGGTTTTGGAATGAAATCGTAGACACCGTCCTTGAGCGCGGCGACAGCAAGATCGACATCACCATGCCCGGTGACCAGGATCACCGGTATATCAGGGTCGATCGCCTTGATACGATCGAACAGCTGCAGCCCGTTCATTCCCGGCATGCGGATGTCACTAACCACCACGCCGTCGAAGTCCCTGTCGACGACCGCAAGCGCGGCCTCGGCGGCATCGCGCGCCACCACGGTGAAGCCGGCAAGTTCGAGCAATTGCGTGGTGGCATGAAGCAGGTCCGCATCGTCGTCGACGAGCGCCACCCGCCCTGATCCCTCGTTCATTCAATTCGCCTCAAATCGATGGTGAAGGACGCGCCTTTGGCGCTGTCGGGATCGAGCCGCAAAGTGCCGCCCAATTCCTGGGCAATCTCCTGCGAGATCACCAGCCCGAGGCCGAGCCCCTTCTCCTTGGTGGTCTGGAACGGCATGAACAGATTGCCGGCCGCTTCCGGCCCGAGGCCGGGGCCGTTGTCGCGCACCGAAATCAGCACTCTGTCGCCACGTTCGGCGAGGTCGATGTCGATGCGGGGATCGGGCTGGTCCTTCGTGGCGTCGAGCGCGTTCTGCAAGAGGTTGACGAGGATCTGCTCCAGCCGGATGCGGCTTGCCATCACCATCGGCGACGCGTCGCCTTGCGGCTTGACGATGGTGACGCCGGAATCGCGGATGCGGCCGGAGAGCAGCGACAGCGCGCCGTCGATCGCCTCGCGCACCGGCAGCGGCGAAGCGGCGACACCGGGCCGGCGGGCGAAGGTGCGCAGCGTGTTGGTGATGGCGCCGATGCGTTCGGTCATCGAGACGATCGAGCTCAGATTGCCGCTCGCCGGTTCGGTCTTGCCGGTTTCGAGGAAGCGGCAGGCATTCTCGGCATAGGTGCGGATCGCGGCGACCGGCTGGTTGATCTCATGCGCCACGCCGGCGGCGATCTGGCCGAGAATGGAGAGCCGGTTGGCCTGAGCGAGATCGTCGCGCAGCCGGCGGACCTTGGCCTCGGCATTTTCGCGCTCGGCGATTTCGCCGGCAAGCGCGGTGTTGGAGCGGGTCAGCTCGGCCGTGCGTGTGCTGACCCGGCTTTCAAGCTCGGCATTCATGCGCGCCAGCGCCTCCTGCCGCAGACGGCGTGTGCGGCGGCGCCTTGTGAATACGTAGGCTAGCAGGCCGGTCAGCAGCAGCCCGAGCAGCGTCGTCAGCCGCGCCGTGTTGGCGGCGGACGAGAGAGCCGCATCCGCCGGCGTCAGCAGCCAAAGGCGCCAGCCGGGAACCGCACCGGGCAGATCCTGCACCACCTCGACAAACTGGCGCGGTTTGCCGGGGCCGTCGACAGTCGCCAGGCCGTCGCCGGCACCTCGCCGTATCGGCAGAGGTTCGAAACCGGCGTCCGGCAATTGCAGCTGCTCATGGGCAGCGGCGGCGTCCTCCGCCGAAAGCGGCGCAAGGGCATGAAACCGCCACTCGGGCTGGCTGGTGGCCAGTACGACGCCGCGTTCGTCGGTGACGAAAACGAGAAACCCGCTGGAGCGCCAATTGGCCTCGACGCCGTCAAGCTCGACCTTCAGCACTGCGACGCCCAGCGGCTTGCCGTTGTCGTCGACGCGGCTCGAAAGATAGAGTCCCGGCCGGCCGCTAATCGTGCCGAGCCCATACTGGCTGGCCGAACCCTTTGCCATCGCCTCGTTGAAATAGTGGCGGAAATTATAGTCGATGCCGACAAAGCTGGTCGGCTCGCCGGCATTGCTGGCCGATATCGCGATGCCCGCCGTGTCGATGACATAGATGGCGGACGCCGAGGCGTCGCCTGATATCGCCTTGAGCTTGTCGTTGAGGGCCGCTTCCTGCATCGTCCCGGCCCGGCGCAGCGCCCCGCGCACAGCATCGTCGCGCGCCAGCACCAAGGGAACCAGGCGCTGTTTTTCGATTTCGCCGGTCAGCGTTCCCGCCGCCAGCGGCAAGGCGGCAAGTGCGCCATCGCGCAGGTCAGTGGTCGCCTGGCCGGTGGCGATGCGCCCCGCGACGGCGATCGCGCCTGCCAGGATCGCGAGGGCGACGACGACGACAAGCCAGCGGCCATCGCGCAGCCGCGCCACCGCCTCGCGCAGCATTTCACGACCGGCTGCGGAGCCCCTATCGGTGCCTGTCTGCGGCGTCTGCCCTCTCCTTTTCCTAGCACCCGCCACTCTAATGCGAAATTCCGCCCAGGCAAATGCCACCTGTGCGGAAATCCGCACACGCTTCCCCCGCAGGACGCCGAACAAAGCCCGGAATCCCGGCATTCCGGGCTTCCCCCGATCTGGCACAGCGCTTGCAAAACTCCTTGCCAGCGGCGGGCGACCGGAACGCCGCGATGGGAGAAGTCACGCAGGGCGGGTTCCGTCCATCCGGCCAGGGAGAGTTCGATGCACATCGCAGACCAATCGGGCGCGGCTGCCGCGCAGCGCAAGCCCCTCTATGCCCAACTCTACGTGCAGGTGCTGGTGGCGATCACCGTCGGCATCCTGCTCGGCCACTATTATCCGTCGATCGGCGAAAGCATGAAGCCGCTCGGCGACGCCTTCATCAAGCTGGTCAAGATGATCATCGCCCCGGTGATCTTCCTGACGGTGGCGACGGGCATTGCCGGCATGAGTGACCTGCAGAAGGTCGGCCGTGTCGCCGGCAAGGCGATGCTCTACTTCCTCACCTTCTCGACGCTGGCACTGATCATCGGCCTCATCGTCGCCAATGTCGTGCAGCCGGGCGCCGGGTTCAACATCGACCCGGCGACGCTGGACGCCTCGACCGTCAACACCTATGCCGCCAAGGCGCATGACCAGTCGGTCACCGGCTTCCTGATGAACATCATCCCAGGCACGATCGTCGGCGCCTTCGCCGATGGCGACATATTGCAGGTGCTGTTCTTCTCGGTGCTGTTCGGCATCGCGCTGGCGCTGGTCGGCGACAAGGGCGCACCGGTGTTCAACTTCCTGCAGGCGCTGATGGCGCCGATGTTCAAGCTGGTCAGCGTGCTGATGAAGGCCGCCCCCATCGGCGCCTTCGGCGCCATGGCCTTCACCATCGGCAAATACGGCATCGGTTCGGTCATCAACCTCGCCATGCTGGTCGGCACCTTCTACGCGACGTCGTTGCTGTTCGTCTTCGTCGTGCTCGGCGCGGTCTGCCGCTACAACGGCTTTTCCATTCTGGCGCTGCTGCGCTACATCAAGGAAGAGCTGCTCTTGGTGCTGGGCACGTCCTCGTCGGAAGCGGCCCTGCCCTCGCTGATGGAGAAGATGGAAAAGGCCGGCGCCAAGCGCTCGGTGGTCGGCCTGGTCATCCCGACCGGCTATTCCTTCAACCTCGACGGCACCAACATCTACATGACGCTGGCCGCGTTGTTTATCGCGCAGGCGACAAACATCCATCTGTCGATGGGCGACCAGATCCTGCTGCTGCTGGTGGCGATGCTGTCCTCGAAAGGTGCCGCCGGCATCACCGGCGCCGGCTTCATCACCCTTGCCGCGACGCTTTCGGTCGTGCCTTCGGTGCCGGTCGCCGGCATGGCGCTGATCCTCGGCGTCGACCGTTTCATGTCGGAATGCCGGGCGCTGACCAACTTCATCGGCAATGCCGTCGCCACGCTGGTTGTCGCCCGCTGGGAAGGTGAACTCGACGAGGCAAAGCTGGCGAGAGCCCTGGCCGGCACGGCCGACGACAGCCTGCCGGCTGATATTGTTCCCGCCGAATAGTTGGCGCAGCGAATGGCATGAAAAAGGCCGGAGGCGGTGATGCCTCCGGCCGCTTTTCTAACGTGACATGTCAGCCATTGAAATCCCTCCGCGCTTCCGGGAACGTGCTTGGACCGACGGGCATGCGGGCTGCCAGGCTGCCATCGTCGAACAGGACAAGGCTGGCGGCGCCGACCAGCCCGGCGTGGCGGCCAAGCTGGGCCTGCACCACCGGCACGTCGCGATAGGCGCGCATGGCGCGCTGCCGGATGGTCGCCTCGATAACGGGGTGCATGAGGTCGAGCCCATTGGCGATGCCGCCGCCAACGACCAGGACGTCGGGCGAGTAAAGGTGCAAGAGATTGGTGAAGCCGACGCCCAGCCAGCGTGCCTCTTCCTCCAGCAGGGCCAGAGCGAGGTCGTCTTGCAGCCGCGCCGCCTCAACCACGTGGCGGCCGGTGACCTCGGCATTGGCCGAGAGGCGGCGCAACGTCGAGCCGTCAAAGGCCGATGTCGCGGCGTTGGCGCGACGGCCAAGTGCCGTGCCCGAGGCGATGGCCTCGAAGCAGCCGACGACGCCGCACACGCAGCGCTCGCCCTCGTTGGTGATGGTCATATGGCCGATCTCGGCGGCCAGCCCACGGCGGCCGTGCAAGATGCGCCCGTCGGCAACGACACCGCCGCCGATGCCGGTCGAAACCGTAACGAAGACCAGCGAGCGGGCGCCATGGCCGGCACCGAAGCGCCATTCGCCGAGTGCGGCCGCGTTGGCATCGTTTTCCAGACGCACCGGCAGGCCGAGCCGGCGCTCGAGGATGTCGGCCAGCGGCACATCCTGCCAGCCGGCAAGTGTCGGCGGTCCGACGGCGATGCCGGCCAGCGGGTCGAGCGGTCCCGGCGCGCCGACGCCGACGCCGACAATGGCGAGGCCCGGCGCCTCGGCATGCACGGTCGCGGCCAGCGCCTCGATCTGGCCGATCACCACGTCAGGTCCGGCCTGAGCCTGCGTCGGCACGGCGGCGAAGGCCAGGATCTTGCCGTCACGATCGACCAGCGCGGCACGAAGCTCGGTGCCACCAAGATCGATCGCGAGGGCGGCTTCAGTGCTCATGCCGCGACCTTCAGCCCATGCAGCCAGCCGATGCGGCCGGCGAGATCCTTGTCGCCGAAGGCGAGCGAACCGAGAACCACGGTCTGCGCACCGGCGGCACGCAGCAACGGCACGGTCTCGTGGCGGATGCCGCCATCGGCGGCAAGCACCACTTCTGCCTCACGGCCGGCTCCTCGCAGGATAGCGCGGGCAGCGCCCAGCCTGTCGCATGCCTTGTCCGACAGGCTCTGGCCCTTCACGCCGATCGCGGTTCCCAGCAGCGTGACGAAGGCGACCTCGGAGACGAAAGGCTTCACTGCCTCGACCGGCGTCTCAAGCCGCAACACGACGCCCGCTTCGGCGCCGAGTTCGCGCGCCAGCCGCACGGCGCGCAATCCTGCCTCGCCGTTCTCGGCATGGACGCTGATCATGTCGGCGCCGGCCTCGATGAACTGGCGCGTCTGCGCCTCGACGATTGCGGCATCGACCATCAAATGGACATGGATGGGTTTGGCCGTCAGTCCGGCGATGCGGGCGACGAGATCGGGGAAGAACAGGAAGGACGGCGCGAAATGGCCGTCCGCCACATCGATGTGATGCAGATCGACATGGGGTTCGATGCGCCTGAGGTCGCTCTCGAAATTGGCGAGATTGGCCGACCAGAGCGAGAATTCGGCGATCAAGCGATCGCGCGGCAATGCGGCTATTGCCGCCGGGCCTGACAGGGGCTTTGAAGTCATGATTGGTCCTGATTGTTGAAATGTCTGTCGAGAAAGCCGCCGATAGCGGCGTGGATTTCGGCGAAATGGCGATCCTTGTCAGCCGCTTTCGGCGTCACCTGGACGAAGGCGGCATCGGGGATGGTCTCGCCGAGTTCGCGGGCGGTCGCCAGGGGATGGACGAGATCGATGCCGCTGCCGATGACCAGCGAGGGAATTGCGAGGCGAGCGGCTGCCGCCTGCGTCACGCCAGGCCCATCATTGGCGATCTCCTGCATCACCTCGGCGAAGGTCGTCGCGTTTTCACGCGCAAAGAAGCCGAGCAGCGAAGCAAGATTGTCCGGCGCTTCCGCGCGAAAGCGGGCTGATGTCGCGGAGGACGCGAAGGCGTCGTGGGCCTCCGCGAGGGGGAGCCGTCGGATAAGTTCCGCCACTTCGACATAGGGGCGCATGTTGCACGGTGCCGCATCGAAGGCCCAGGCAGGTCGCACCAGCACCAGGCCAAGCACGCGGTCCGGATGGCGAGCAGCAAGCCGCAGCGCAATAGCCGCGCCCATGGAAATGCCGCCGGCTACGAAACGGTCGAGGCCGGCCGCATCGGCGGCGGCCAGCACATCGTCGGCGAACATGGTGATCGAGAACGGACGCCTGCTGCCGGCGCTGGAGGCGCCCTGCGCGCGGCATTCGACGGTCAGCCGGCGGTATGATGGTTGGTCAGGAAAGTTCTGCGCCACCTGATTGGCGTCGCCGCCGAGGCCATGCTGGAAGACGACGGGAAGCCTGCCCTGCCCCGTGTCGAAGACACGAAGCGCGGCGTCGTCGCGCAGCAGGATCGTCGGGGCGGCGCTCATCAGAGCAACCCACGCAGGAAGGCGGCGACTTCAGGGGCCTCATCAGCGGACAGCCCGTGCGTGACGAGCGCACCGCCAAAACCCACGGCCTTCAGCCGCGCGACGAAATCCGGGAAGTCGACGATGCCTTGTCCAGCCGTGGCGAAGCGGGCATCACCATGCCGATCCTTGGCGTGCGCCATGGCGATGTGCCCGGCGGCCTCGCCGACCGCGGCAGCGACGATAGTACGCGCTTCGTCTGGCGTGGCGTACTCGAACAGATTGGCCGGATCGAGCACGATCTTCAGTCGCTTCGAGCGCATGTCGGCGATCAGGCGCGTCGCGTCGCTCGCCGAAGTGACGATGTTGGCCTGCTCGGGCTCAATGCCGAGATCGATGCCGGCATCCTCGGCCAGCGCCAGCGCCTTGCCCATTTCGGCAGCCATGTCGCACCAGGCGGAGGGTGTGGCATTTTCGGGATGATAGGCCCATTGATCGGCGATATTGCGCGAGCCGGTGCAGAGCGTGACCAGCGGGATGCCGAGGGATGCAGCCGTCTTGATGACCACACCAAGACGGCGAAGGCCATCGTCGCGCACCGATCTGTCGGGATGCGCCATGTTGTAGGTGCCCGAGAGGGCTGCAAGCGAGACGCCTGATGATTGCACTGCAGCACGGATGGATTCGATGGCATCCGCCGGGACGGCATCCGGCATTGACGGCAGGCCGGCGCAGGCGAGATTGAACTGCGTCGTCTCATATCCGGCCTGCTTCACCGCGGGCAACACGGCGGTCGGGTCGGTGCCGGGAAAAGTCTTGGCGAAAATGCCGAGGCGCATCAGACCGCACCCGAAACCGAGGCGAGTTCGACCCGCTCGCCTTTCTCGACAGAACGGGCAATCGCCACCATGGAGCGGATCGAGGCGATGCCGTCCTCGACATTGGCGCCGCGCATCGGCGCGCCGGTCAGCACCGTATCGGCAAGACCCTCCAACTGACGGCGGAAGAAATGGCCGTCGGCGCCGAGCGGCTTGCGCGAGGTCGCATCCTTTTCATGGAAGATATCGACCTCGCTGGCGCGGAAGTACCAGGGGTTGAAGGTTTTCGCGATAACGGAACCGTTCTCGCCATAAAGCTGGAAGCCTTCATGCCAGTCCATGCGCACGGCGACGGTGAGGTCGAGATGACCGAGCGCGCCACTGGCGAATTCGGTTTCGACGAACCAGCAATAGGCGCCGAAGCGTTCATTGAGACGGGCGCGCACGGCGGTGATTTCGCCGCACAGGAAGCGCGCCGTGTCGACCAGATGCGAGCCATGCGCCAGCATGAAATATTGCCGCAGGTCCGCCTTCGGATTGCCCGAAGGTTTCCTCGCCAGCTTGCTGGTGACCGGCAGCGGCTGCACCGCATCGGTGTTGGTGTAGCGATGGGTGGAATCGCAATACCAGGCCTTCAGCGCCAGCACCTCGCCCATCTCGTCACGGACGAAGTCGCGCGCGGCCTCCAGCGCCGGATCGAAGCGCTTCATGTGCCCGACCTGCAGCACCTTGCCCGAACGCTTCACCGCCGCCGCCAGCGCCTCGCCCTCCTCGACCGAAGTGCCGATCGGCTTTTCGCACAGCACATGCTTTCCGGCGTCGAGCGCCTTGATCGACATCGGCACGTGATAGGCATCCGAGGTGGCGACGACCACCGCCTCCAGCTCAGGATCGGCGAGCATGGCGTCATAGTCGGCATACATTCTTTGCGGCTCGTAGGTGGCGCCCATGCGGGCGAGCAGGTCGGGAGCCGCATCGCAGATGGCGTAGAGATCGGCATTGCCGGCCTTGGCGCAGGATTCCAGGTGCGCGAACTGTGCGATCGGGCCGCAGCCGAGCACACCGACCCTGAGGCGTCTGTCTTGTTTCTTGATCATCGTTTCGTTCTTCAGGCGCCGTAGCTGCGCATCGTCTGGCGGTTGGTCTTGACCGCGCCGGCGGGATCGGCGGCGGCCGTTTCGGATTCCTCTTCCAGCACCAGCCAGCCATTGAAGCGCGGCGCGGTGCCGGCAATCTCGATAACTGCAGGGGTATCGCAGACCCCCTTGCCCAGCATCGCCCAGGTGCCGTTGGCGTCGACGTCCTTCAAGTGGATGTAGCGGATGCGGTCGCTATAGGTGCGCAGCGTGTCGGCCATGTCCTTGTGGCCGCGCAAAATATGACCGGTGTCCGGCACCCAGCCGACCAGATCGCGGTCGAGCAAGGCGAAGATCCTGTCGTAGTCGGCGCGGTCGAACAGCAGCGTGTTGTGATGCGAGCTCGGATGCACCGCCACCTGGACGCCAGCCTTGCGGCCAAGCTCGCCGGCCCTGTTGTAAACCTCCGCGGCGATGGCGAACTTGTCGTCGCGCGGGCCGTCGGACACCACGGTTGCCGACCCCATCGACACCAGCGCGCCGGGAAAGGCGGAAGCGAAATCGATCCAGCGCTGCGCCGCCTCGAGGTCGGCGCCAATCTCCTCCTTCAGCGTAAAGCCGCTGTTCGAGCCGAAGGCAAAGGAGACCAGCGTCAGGCCGGACGACTTCAGCGCGGCGGCGAATTCCGACGGCCGGTCGGCGTAGCGGCCGATCATGGTGTCGGTGATCTCGATGCCGGAATAGCCGCCGTCGGCAATGGCCTTCAACAGATCGTCGGGGCCGCCGGCAAAACGGTCGCCGAGCATTTCCCAGGTAAAGGTCTGGCAGCCGACTTTAAGGTCCTTCACGTTCATCCTTTCAATCCTTGATACCGCTTATAGTTGATGCCGCCGTGGCATGGACATCCTACTTGACCGAGCCCGCGGTCATCCCGGCGAGGAAGTACCTCTGGGCAACGAGGTAGATGAGCAAGAGCGGCAGCGAGCCGAGCACGCTCATCGCCATCATCTGGTTCCATTCGAAGGCGTGCTGCCCCATCAACAGCTGGATGCCGATCGGGACGGTGCGCATGGACGTTGACTTCGTCAGCGTCAGCGCAAAGAGAAATTCGTTCCAGCACAACAGGAAGGTGTAGACCGACGTCGCCACGATACCAGGCAGCGAAATCGGGACGATCACCCGCCAAAGCGCTGTCCAGCTGGTGCCGCCATCGACAGCCACGGCTTCATCGAGATCGCGGGGCAAGGTGTTCAGATATCCCGTCATCAGCAGGATCGCGTACGGCAGGGTGAACACCAGGTAAGTCAGGATCAGTGCGACATAGGTATCGAAGATACCGTATGAGACGACAAGCCCGAAGAACGGGATCAAAAGTGTGATCGGCGGAATCGTCTGCGTGCTGATGATGAGTGTGTTCAGGCTGCCCTTGCCGCGGAAGTTGAAGCGGCTGAACCCGTAGGCCGCCAGCAAGGCGATCAGCACCGTCAGCACGGTTACCGTTCCCGCCACGAAATAGCTGTTGAAGAAGAAGCGCAGCTTTACCGGGTCGCCGAGGATGGCTGCATACGCTTCCAGCGTGAAGGCCTTTGGCAGGATGGTTGGCGGCAGGGCAAAGATTTCGGTATTCGATTTGAACGAACTGCTCAGCATCCAGTAGATCGGGAATGCCGCGAAGAAGAGTCCCGCTGCAAGCGCTACATGGAGCGCGACGGTGATCAGCCTGTCTTTTGGCGTATGCCTTTTCCTCATGGTGACTACCGAGCCTTTTGATAGCGAATATAGAACAGCGTCAGGCCGAGAGAGATCAACAAGATGACCACAGCGCTCGCCGAAGCCTGCGACAGGTTGTAGCTCGAAAACGCCAGCTTGTAGGTGTAGGTACTGAGGACCTCGGTCGAGTAGATCGGACCACCGCCCGTCGTTATCCAGATTAACGGGAAGACCTGCATGGTCCAGATGAAGTCGAGCAGCGAGATGCTGATGATGATCGGCATCAGCTGCGGGATGGTGATGAAGATCAGCTTCTGGTAGGCTTTCGCCCCGTCGATGTCGGCGGCCTCGTAGAAATCCTTGGGAATGCCCTGCAAACCCGCGAGCAGGCTGACCATGAAGAGCGGATAACCCGCCCAGATGTTGGCGAAGGTGACGGCGTGCAGCGCGGTCTCAGGCGAGGAAAACCATTCGATCTTGGAACCGATAATGCCGATTTGCATGAGAATGCTGTTCACCACGCCGTTCGGCTCGAGCAGCAGGCGCCAGATCACCGCGATGATCACCGCGGTGAACAGCCAGGGTAGTATGTAGAGCACGCGCAGAATATTGCGCAGCGTCGGATTGATGCGGTCGCTGTTCAGCATGAGCGCGAAGACCATGCCGATGGTCATGTGGAAAATGACACTCATGCATGTGAAGTAGAGCGTGTGCCACAGCGATGCCCAGAACACCGGATCGTCGAAGATCGCCTGGTAATGTTTCAGTCCGGCAAAGGTTGGGTCACGACGCAGCACCGCGCTGTTCTGGAACGAGTAGGCAATCACCGTCACCATCGGCAGCAGCATCAGAAGCCCGATTATGAGCAGCGAGGGCGACAGATAGAGGTAGGGTGCGACCGCTCGTTTCAGCTTGTGGTGGGAGCGCTTTTGCCGGGTCATGTGCCAACCTTGGGATACGCCTTCAAGAGAAGGTAAACTTCGGAAACTGAGCCATCTCAAATTGCCGATCCGTTGTTGCCGGGTGGCCCGAAGTCAGGCCACCCGGCAGAAGATAGCAAACCGGAACGGGTCGATCAGAATTTCGCCATCCAGCCCTTCTGAGCGGCGGTTGCGGCTTGCTCCGGAGACTGCTCCCCGGCGAGCATCTTCTGGGCCTGCACGTCGAACTGGGTCATCAGGTCTTCAGCCACCGGCAGGCCCGTGAACTCATTGGCGAGATAACCGGTCTTGAATATCTCAAAAGCCTTGGCGAAAGCCTTGTCCGAGGTCACGAAATCGGGCTTGGCGTTGACGTTGCCCGGGAAGGCGTTCGCAAGCGACACGAGCTTGGCGTTCACCTTTTCACTCATCAGATACTGGACGAGTTTCCAGGCCTCTTCCTGATGTTTCGAGGCGGCAGAGATGCCGATGCCCCAGGAGGCATAGGGAAGGCCGCGCTTGCCGGTATAGTTTTCCACGACCGGGACCGGGATGAGGTCGAAGTTCAGCTTGGGATTGCGCTTGCGGATGAGGTTCACATGGGCGAGCGAGTCGATCATCATCCCGACGCGGTCGTTGACGAATTCCTCGACCTTTTCCTGCTCGGTCTTGGTGGCGATGCCGGGCGAGATGGTGCCGGCGTCGTTGAGTGATTTGACGAAGGTGAGCATGTCCACCACCGGTTTGCCCTCAAGGGCTGGCTTGCCGTTCGCCATCATCGACTGACCCGAAGCCCAAACCCATGACATCATGTCGTTCTGGACGCCGGATGGCGTCTGCAGCGACAGGGGCAGCACCCAGCCATACTGGTTCTTGTCGGCATGGGTCATCTTCTTGGCGGCTTCGAGAAACTCCGCACGGGTCGACGGCAGCTTGGTCACGCCCGCCTGGGCGGCGAGGTCCAGATTGACGAAGACCGGATAGACGAAGGAAGCGACGGGAAACATCACCGCCTTGCCGTCCACCTTGATGATGTCCGCGACTTGGGCTTTATCGAACTTGCTCGCATCCATCATCGGGTTCATGTCAGCAAGCGCACCCTGCGCGTTCAGATTGTTCACCCAGGCGCCGTCGAGACCGACGACGTCGCTGAGCGTTCCGGTTGCAGCGCCAACCGAGATCTGGTCTCGCGTGGTCGCGTAGGGACCGCTGACCAGCGTCACCTTGATGCCGGGATTCGCGGCCTCGAAATCGTCCATGATTTTCCGCAAAGAACCTGCGGGCAGCTCCGGCTCCCACCACTGGGTGAATTCCAGCGTGGTGTCCGCCATTGCCGCTGTTGCGCCAAGCAACCATGCTGCCGCGGCTATTTTCAGCATCGCGGGCTTTATCCGAAACGTCATTTTTTCTCCTCCTTCTTTGGGATCGACCGCACAATGCAGCCGATCGTCTGCTTCATTCAGAAGTCTTCTTACGCGTACTTCGTGGGCGCCTCGCCCTCGCCCGCGGGCTCTGCCACAATTCGTCAGATCGCCAGATGCGTCTCGGGATCGAAGAAATGGAGCTTGGTATCATCCAGGGCCAACCGGATTTCCGAGCCGGAACGGACTGTGCTGTCCGGTTCGAATCTCGCCACCGCATTCGACGTCAGGCCGAAATCCTGCACCGCGTCGGGGTCGCCGGAGTCCACCCGGACCGCGTCGATGTTGAGATGGACGATATGTTCCGACCCGAGTTCTTCGATCGAGGTCACCCTTGCCGGTATCGTCTGATACTTGCGGCCGGATTCGAGGCTGCTGTCATAGAGATCCTCCGGTCGTATCCCGAACACGACCTTGCGCCCCGCATACGACTTCAAACCCGGCCTGCGCACGAAGGCCGCATCCTGCAGCCGAATGGCAAAGGCCCCGGGCATCAGTTCGCCGCCCGTCAGGGTCGCTTCGAAAAGGTTCATCGAGGGAGAGCCGATAAAGCCGGCAACGAAGGCGTTCACCGGTGATTCGTAAAGCCTCTTGGGCGTGTCGACCTGCTGCAGCACACCGCCCTTCAGCACGGCGACCCGGTCCCCCATCGTCATCGCTTCGGTCTGGTCGTGGGTCACGTATATGGTCGTTACGCCGAGCTGCTTTTGCAGGCGGGTGATTTCGGCGCGCATTTGCACGCGCAGTTTGGCGTCCAGATTCGAAAGGGGTTCGTCCATGAGAAAGGCGGCCGGCTCGCGCACCATGGCGCGGCCCATGGCAACCCTTTGACGCTGTCCGCCGGAAAGGTTGGCGGGTTTGCTGTCCAGCAAAGACGTCAGCTGAAGGGTCTTGGCGATCTCGTCGACGCGCTTCTTGCGTTCGGCCTTCGGCTTGCCTGCCAGCCGCATCGAAAAGGCGATGTTTTCGAACACAGTCATATGCGGGTAAAGCGCGTAGCTCTGGAAGACCATCGCGATGTCGCGGTCCTTGGGCGGCATGTCGACGACGTCGGTACCGCCGATCCGAAGACTACCGCTGGTGATGTCCTCCAATCCCGCGATCATCCGCAACGCGGTGGATTTTCCACAGCCCGACGGCCCGACGAGAATCAAAAACTCGCCGTCCTCGACCGACAGGTTCAATTGGTCGATTGCGCGAAAATTGTTCCCGTATGTCTTGCATATATTCTCAAGAACGACTTCTGCCATATTCCTCCCTCCACAAGTCTAAGCCGCTGGTTTTTATTATTCTTCTTGGCCCTTTCGCCTGTGAGATGCTTCCTCGGATGGTTGCAGGCTATGTTCCTGTATCGAGCTGCGCATATTTCAGTTCGACCGCCGACGGCGCGTTCGCCGATGCCAGCAGTTCCGTTACCTGGTCTTCGGTCGGAAGCGCCTCGCGCCCGCCACGCCCCGTTATCGAAAGGGCTGCCGCCGCGGCAGCGAATGCCACTCGGCCTGCGGTGTCGGCGCCGCGCGTCCATGCATGGGCGTAGGCGCCGTGAAAGCAGTCACCGGCGCCGGTCGAGTCGACAACGGCAACCCGGTGCGGCGGAAGTTGCCAGAGCCGTGTCTCTTCACGCCCGCGATAATATACGCCCCTGCCGCCATCGGTCAGAACCACGGCGGATCGCGACGGCGACCACAATGCTTCGAGCATCTCGGCGGGCAATCGGCAGCCCGTAGCGGCCCGCGCAAAGCCAAGAGGAAGAATGAGGTGGTCGCAGAGCCCGATCAGCCTCTCCGTGGCTGGGCCACCGCTCCATTCGATATCGCCGAGGATCGCAAGGCCGTGATCGCGAGCCCGAGCCACGACATCCACCGACCGGATCGCGTAACTGTCGACGATCAGGACGGCCGCTCGGCTGAGGACCTCGTCTGAGAAATCCGGCGTGGTGCCCAGCATCGCGTCGTCGTCATATGCGATGAACCGCTCCCCGTCCGAGCCGACCGTGATGCGTGAGCGCACCGGGCGCGCGTCGGCGTGGCGCGGCGCGAATGCGGTTTCAACACCGCTCTCAATGAGATCGCACAGTACCGGGTCGTCCGCGGCATCGCCCAGCCATCCGACGAACCCGGCGCTTCCGCCGAGCCGCGCGACGGCGGCAAGGGCCGTCGCGACATTTCCCCCGAAAGCCCGGGCACTTTGCCGAACCCTCCCCTTGCCTGCCGACAACGGCTGATCGACATAGACGATGTCGTCGATCGCAATAGCGCCGAAGCCGAGGATCGAGGGGACGGCGGGCATCGCTCAGGCCCCCGCTTTCGCCAAGGCGTCTTGCGCCGAAAGGCCGTCGTGGATGACGCCCCGAAAGGCAAGCGCTGCCTTCTGAGGATCGCCATGCCCCCAGAGATTACGGCCGACCACGGCACCGCGCGCGCCGGCACGGATGGCGTCCGCCGTCTGCTGAAGGGCGCCAAGCAGCGTATCGGTCTTCGGACCACCGGCGATCACAACCGGCACCGGGCAGGTCCGAACGGTCTCTCGGAACGACTCGAAATCGCCCGTGTAACCGATCTTGATCACATCGACACCGGACTCGTAGCCTATGCGCGCCGCATAGGCGATCTCGTCGGGGGTGAAGACGATCTTAGCTCCGTCGGTAAAATCGCGAGGGTAGATATGCGCCACCACCGGCATGCCGTAGCGGGCCGCGGCATTCACCGAATCGGTCAGCCAGCGAATGTATTTGCCCTCGGTCGCGCCGCGCACCGGAATGGCCACCGCCAACGCATCGGCGCCAGCGCGCACCGCATCCTCGGGCGTTGCAATCAGTTCGCTGATGCGATCGTCCGGGGTGAAGCAGCCGGCCTGGATCACCAGGGAAGCCTTGCCCGCATATTGCGGCCACAGATGGCGCGCGGTGCCAGGCTGGATGCTGACATAGTCGGGTTTGCCCGCCATGACGCGTGCAAGCGCGCCCGGCAGGTCGGCAAGACCTCCTCTGCGCACGTCGCCATAGCCGACAAAGTGGTCGACCGCGCCGCCAAAAAGATTCCCCGATGGATGTGAGAAGAGGCGCGCCAGGCGCACCTTGGTTCCGAGGCTCATGAGTCCAAAACTCTCCAATCGATTGATTTCAAAATCCTGGACATAGTGTTTTCGAAAGAAAGGTTAAATGCAATCTTTCGAAACCTTTCGAATTCGCATATTTTTGGTAGAGTGAACCGAGGCCAGGGCGATCGCCTGGCGCATGGAGCCAAGGACAGGGCAATGTTGTCAGAGCAGAGACGCCAATCGATCCTGGGTGAAGTGCAACGAAGCGGACAGGTTCGCATCAAGGATCTGTCAGACAATTTTGGCGTGTCGGAAGTCACGGTGCGCTCCGACCTCGAGATACTGGACCGCAAGGGACTGCTGACCAAGACGCGTGGAGGGGCGGTGACCCGGACCACGGATTCGACCACGGCCGCTTTCGCCCGGCGGATGCAAACGAACCTCGACGCAAAGAAGCGCATCGCCCGGGCAGCGGTGGAACTGTTCGAGGACAACCAATCGGTCATCTTCGACGGCGGCTCGACATTGATGCAGGTTGCCATGCTGTTACCGCCGCTCAGCAATGTCGTGGTCGCGGCCACGGCAATGAATATCGTGCAGCATCTGATGCATCGGCCCGGACTCGACGTTCACATGATCGGCGGCCGGGTCTATCCGGACACGGTGAGCACGCTGATCACCGATGCCGACACGGCTCTCGGCGGCTTGGTAGCGCATCAGGTCTTTGTTGGAGCGCATGCGATTGACTCGTCACTGGATGTGGTCGACGTGAACGAAGACATGGCGCGAACGAAGCGAAACCTCGTGCGCATGGCCCGCCGCGTTGTCCTTCTTGCGGATTCGAGCAAATGGGGCGTCAGCGGGACCTCCAAGGCATTTTCGCTGTCGAGCGTCGATGTTGTGATCACCGACGATGGCCTGTCCGGCCCGATACGCAGCCAACTCGATAGGACCGGGGCCAAGGTGATCTATGCCTGACCCTGTCGCGGTCCCTGGCCGCGACGGAAATATCCAATGCGCGCATGACCCACGGGATTCGCATCGGCGGTCGGCCGTTTCTTGATGTCGGTCATTTTCTCCTCCCAGGGCTAGCGGCCTCCCGATATTGCGCCGCCATTTCCGCATGGTCTATAAAAATTTTACGCGCGTCAAGATTTAAAATGTTGTATAGGGCTCTTCCACCACGATCCGTTGCCGACGCAGCGGATCAAGCAGAGCATGACCCTATTGGGGAGGACCGATCAGAAATGCAGGCAAAATCAAAGGAAAAGCTCGCAATCGGCGTCATCGGGTGTGGCAACATTTCGATGACCTACCTGCGCAATGCCGCCCTCTTCGGTGGAATCGAATTACGCGCCTGCGCCGACATCTCCGCCGACATGGCGGCGGTGCGAGCCAAGGAATATGGCATCCAGGCGCTCGGCGTCGACGCGCTACTGGCCGACCCCGAGATCGATCTGGTCCTGAACCTGACCATTCCCGCCGCGCATTTCGACATTTCGTTTTCAGCCCTTTCAGCGGGAAAACACGTCTTCACTGAAAAGCCGCTGGCGACGTCGGCCAGCGACGGGCACAGGCTGGTAGCGGAGGCCGCCAAGCGCGGCGTGCTGCTCGGCTCGGCGCCCGACACCTTCCTCGGCGCCGCCGGGCGCCGCGCGCGCCGCCTGATGGATGAGGGCGCCATTGGCCGCCCGGTCACCGGCACGGCCTTCATGATGGGGCGCGGCATGGAGCACTGGCACCCCAACCCGCAATTCTACTATCAGCCGGGCGGCGGCCCGGTGTTCGACATGGGCCCCTATTACCTGACCATGCTGGTCAATCTGCTTGGCCCGGTCGCGCGCGTCATGGCTATGGCGACACGCGGCCAGGAGGAACGCCTGATCACTGCCGAAGGGTCGTTCAAGAACACCACATTCAAGGTCGGGACGCCGACCAACGTGCTGTCCCTGCTCGAATTCCGCTCGGGCGCCACCGTTACCTTCGGCGCCTCATGGGACGTCTTCAGGCATTCCAACCATCCGATTGAGCTGCACGGCACGGAAGGCTCGCTGCGCCTGCCCGATCCCGACACGTTCGGCGGCACTGTCTCGCTGTCCGAGCGCGGCGCGGAGTGGAAGGATTTCGCCAGCGAAGGCGAGCTCTACGGCGCCCGCAACTGGCCGTATGCGGCGCCTGACCGCGCCAATTACCGCATGCTCGGCGTCGCCGATCTGGTGCGCTCGCTGAAGACAGGCGCCGCACCCCGTGCGTCCGGCAATCTGGCGCTGCATGTGCTGGAAATCATGGAGGCGATCCTGCATTCCGGCGAAACGAAAGGCTCGGTCGCCATCACCGGTGACGTGGTCCAGCCGGCGCTGTTGACCGAGGACGAGGCAAGCACCCTCCTTGCCTAGAACGGTTCGCCGTTTCGCGGAAACGGCGAACCGCCCTATCTCTTGTTTCACACAATTCCCACGGGAAAGCGCGCTACGCGCTTTTCCCGGGAAAACCGCTGTACACTTTTCCTGGAATTGCTTTCGATGGAGATGGCAATGACGCTCGACCCTGATGCTTTGCGCGCCCTTGAAATCGGCCGTGCGGCCGGCGGCGAGCCTTTCGAAAACGGCAGCGTGGCGGCGGCTCGAGCTGCCTACAACGCTTCGTTCCCGACACAGCAGGGCGAACACGAGCCGGTGGCGGCGACCTTGCAACAAGAGATCGATGGGCCGAACGGCCCGGTCACGATCCGCATCCATCGCGGCATCGGCGCGCCGCGCACCGGGGCGCGCGCCGTGCTCTATCTGCATGGCGGCGGCTGGGTCATCGGCAATCTCTCGTCGCATGACGAGATCTGCCGATGGCTGGCCAATCTGGGCAACGCCGTCGTGGTCTGCCCCGATTACCGGCTGGCGCCGGAGCATAAATTTCCCGCCGGGCTCGAGGACTGCGCGGCAGCGCTCCGCTTCATGGCGCAGAATACCGGCGAACTGGGCATCGACCCCACTCGCATCAGCGTTGCCGGCGACAGCGCAGGCGGCAACCTTGCCGCCGTTCTGGCATTGCTCGCCCGTGACGGGCTGATACCCCGGCTTGCCGCGCAGGTCCTGATCTATCCCAACACCGATGCCCGCCAGACGGCGGACAGCTACCGGCGCTTCGGCGACGGCTTCGGGCTCACCGCCGCCACCATGGCCTGGTTCCGCGACCACTATGTGCGAACGCCGGACGACATCACGGACTGGCGCGTCTCGCCGCTGCTGGCATCGAGCCTTGCCGGCGCGGCACCTGCATTCGTCGTGATCGCCGGCCATGACATTCTTGCCGACGAAGGCACGGCCTATGCCGAGCGCCTGCGGATCGAAGGCGTGCCTCTGGTGCTGCGGCCCTGGCTGGGTCAGATCCACGGCTTCGTCTCGATGGGCCGTCATATACTGGCCGCGCGGCAAGCGGTGAGCGAGGCGGCGGCCTGGCTGCAATTGCAGACGCGTGTTCAGGCCGACTGACGCATCACCAGCGTCGCACCGAGCTTCACGTTGCGCGCCAGACCCTGGCCGGGTGGATCGGCCTCATCCAGCAAGGCCAGCAGGATCTCGACGCTGCGGCCGGCCATGGCAGCGAAATCCTGCGCCATGGTGGTCAGCGCCGGACAGGTGTAGCGGCTCAGCGGATGATCGTCATGGGCGGCGACACGGAAATCGCAATCGGCCCGGCGGCCGATCTTCAGTCCGCGCGAAAAGGCCGCCGCCATGACGCCGAAAGCGAGGCGGTCATTGGCGCACAGCAGCGTGCGCGCCGGCAGGCCGCCGTTCTCGAGTGTCCTGTCCATCCATTCATGGCCGATGCGCTCGAAATCCCAGCTGTAGTCGCCTGCCGCCTTGAGCACGACGGGTTCCAGGCCGGCGGCCCGCATCGTGTCGATATAGCTCTGCAGGCGTTCGCCGGAATTGTGATTGACGTGCGGAATGTCGACATAGGCCGGCGGTTCGCCGGACCGGCAGAGATAGTCGACGATGGTCGACGTGCTCTGGTGGTTGTCGTTGCCGACGAAAGGCGTGTCGCCTTCGATATAGGTGTCGAAATAGACAATCGGAATGTCCTCGCTCATCCGCTCGAAGACGCCGGGTTCGGAGACCAACCCCAGCGGAGCGACGATGGCGCCCGCGACCTTCAGCGACATCAGCGTCCTGACTGATTCCGCCTCCAGTTTCGGCGAGCCGTGCGAGGAGATGACGATCGGCCAGAAACCTTCGTCGCGGCAGCGCAGTTCGATGCGGCTGACCATTTCGGCATAGAACGGATCGGTGAGCGCCGGCACGACAATGCCGACATTGCGGGTGCGCTTGCGGTTGAGATTACGCGCGAAAACGTTCGGCTGATAGTCCGAGGATCGCAGCGCCGCTTCGATGCGCGCCCGCGTCGCCGGCTTAACACTGGCCGGATCATCGAAATACTTCGACAGGGTCGGTCGCGACACGCCTGACGCCCTGGCGAAATCATCCATCGTGCGGTGGGTCTTCTCCGCCATCGATATGTCCAGCCCCTTTGCTCGCGCCCGTCAACCTTCCCGGTCGGGCCAGAATCAGTCTTGCGGCCGTTGCCGCGAGGCAGCATTGCTTGACCGAATTTGTTCAGTCAAATTTTTGCGTTTCCAGTACAACGCAAAAGAGTTGCGCGCGTCAAATTATTTATTGACGCTCCAAAAGCTGCGACTTAGGTTTTGAACCCGCACGGACATGACGAAAGGCGCTCGGCAACCGGCCGCCAACCATCCGGCAATGGTGAGGACATGAAGAAACTGGTTTGTGCCGGCGAGATCCTGGTCGAGATCATGGCCGAGCGGATCGGCCAGAGTTTCCTTGCCCCCGGCCCGCTGGTCGGCCCGTTTCCATCGGGCGCGCCCGCGATCTTCATCGACCAGGCGGCACGGCTCGGCCAGCCGGCTGGCCTGATCGCGGCCGTCGGTGACGATGATTTCGGCCATTTGAACATCGAGCGCCTGCGCGCCGACGGCGCCGACATCTCGGCCATCAAGGTTCACCGGGGCGCCGCCACGGGCACAGCTTTCGTGACCTATGAAACCGATGGCAGCCGGCACTTCGTCTACAACATCAAGCAAAGTGCGGCCGGCCTGATCGAGATCGGCGTCGAGGCACGCGCGCTGCTCGCCGGGGCCGACCATTTTCACGTCATGGGCACCTCGCTGTTCTCGCCAGAGGTGACCGAGGTGGCGCGTATCGGGATCGAGACTGTCAAGGCGCGCGGCGGCACGGTGTCCTTCGACCCCAACATCCGCAAGGAGATGCTCGATCTGCCGGGCCTGCGCGATGCACTGCACTTCGTGCTGTCGAAGACCGACGTTTTCCTGCCGAGCGGACCGGAACTGTTCATCTTCGCCGGGGCGACCGACGAGGAGAGCGCGGTGCGCGAAATGCTGGACCGCGGCATCTCCGCCGTGGTCATCAAGAAAGGCGCGCAAGGTGCCGTTCACTACGACAAGACCGGACGCACCGCGTCACCCGGCTTCGTCGTCGACGAAATCGATCCGACCGGCGCCGGCGACTGCTTTGCGGCGGCCTTCGTCTCATTCTGGCTGCGTGGAGAAGTACCTGAAAAAGCACTGCGCATCGCCAATGGCTGCGGCGCGCTGGCGGTGACCAGGAAGGGCCCGATGGAGGGCATCGCCTCGCTTGCCGCCGTCGAGGCCTTCCTCGCGACCGCCCGAACCGGAACGCCGGCATGAGCCAGGCGACGGACAGGCTGGCGATAATCGCGACGCGCCGTGCGGCCGGCGAACGCAGCGGCATCGCCTCGATCTGCTCGGCCCATCCGCTGGTCATCGAGGCGGCGCTGCGCCATGGCAAGGCGCGCGACGCCGACGTGCTGATCGAGGCCACCTGCAACCAGGTGAACCACGAAGGCGGTTATACCGGCATGACACCAGCGGATTTCCGACGCTTCGTCGAGACGATCGCTGGCAAGATCGGATTTTCCCTCGACAGGCTAGTGCTCGGCGGCGATCATCTCGGCCCCAATCCGTGGAAGCATCTGCCAGCGCGCGAGGCCATGGCCAAGGCTTCGCGCATGGTCGACGCCTATGCCGAGGCCGGTTTCACCAAGATCCATCTCGATGCCAGCATGGGCTGCGCCGGCGAAGGTGCCGCACCGTCCGATGCGACGATCGCCGCGCGCGCCGCCGAACTGGCCGAGGTGGCGGAGGCCGCCACCGAACGAACGGGCGGCACAAAGCCTGTCTATGTCATCGGCACCGAAGTGCCGGTGCCGGGCGGCGCTCTGGAAGCGATGGACCATCTGGCGGTGACGACGCCCGAAGCGGCACGAGAGACGGTGCGTCTCCACCGCGATGCCTTCAGCCGGCGAGGCCTCGACCAGGCTTTTTCGCGCGCCCTCGGCGTCGTCGTGCAGCCGGGCGTCGAATTCGGCAATGCCGAGGTGATCACCTATAAACCGGAACGCGCCCGAGCATTGGCCGGCACGTTGCGGGATCTGCCGCAATTCGTCTTCGAGGCGCATTCGACCGATTACCAGCAGGTCTCGGCTCTGACCGCGCTGGTCGATGACGGCTTCGCCATTCTCAAGGTCGGGCCATGGCTGACCTTCGCGCTGCGCGAAGCATTTTATGGCCTGAGCCATATCGCCGACATTCTGGCTCCCGACCCGGCGCGCGAAAGCCTGCCGGCGGCGATGGAGCGCGTGATGCTGGCAGCGCCGGGCAATTGGAAGAATTACTACCACGGCTCCGAGCCAGAGCAGCGGATCGAACGCCACTTCTCCTACAGCGACCGCATCCGCTACTATTGGCCGGCGCCGGCGGCACAGCACGCGACGGAAGCGCTGATGCACGCGCTCGGCGACCGCGACATCCCCCTGCCCCTCATCAGCCAGTATCTCGGCCATCTCGACGGCGCGGTGGCGAACGGGTCCGCGGCGCCAAAGGCCGGGGAGTTGCTGATCGCCAGCGTGACAGAAGTTCTCGACATCTACGCCAGCGCAACCGGCTGATCCGCCGGTTACGGCTTCGGTACAAGGCCAGCGCCGCCCAGCCCTGCGCCCCTATTCCAGATCGCGGTGCGCGTTGGGGAGGCATCGCCTCCCCAATCTCGGAATATCACTCCCCGCGCATTGTCGCCTGGAAGGTCGGCAGGTGCTTCTTCTGCGCTTCCAGCATGCGTTCGCGGTAGACGCCGTAGATGACGTCGGTGTCGTGCAGCGTCACGCCCGCAATCGTCGGCGAGGCGAAGACCGGCAGTTCGATGCCGCGCTTGGCGAGCTGCTCGGCGGTGCGCGCGATCAGTTCGTGCGCCAGGATCATGGCGAGCACCGTCGACGAGCCGGAAACCGGACGGCTCCAGCCTTCGACCGGCACGATGGCGTCCTCGATCGGCGAGCACGTGTCGATGACGAGGTCCGCCGCATCCGCCAACCGCTTGCCGGAGGAGTGCGTCGCCGGCTTGTCCAAATTGTTCTTGCTGGTCACCGCGACGACGAAAATGCCGCGCTTCTTGGCATAGAGCGCGGTGTCGATGCCGGAGGAGTTGCGGCCGCTATGGCCGAAGATGATGATCGAGTCGCCCTTGTTGAGCGGCTGGTGGTCGAGGAATTTCTCGGCGTATTTCTCCGTCCGCTCCAGCCACAAGAGCTCGCGCACGCCGCCGGCGCCGAGCACGTTGTGCCACATGACACGCGGGTCGGTCAGCGGGTTGAAGCCGACATAGCTGCCGTAGCGAGGGAACACTTCCTGAACCGGCAGCACCGAATGGCCCGAACCGTAGAGATGGACCAGCCCGCCACCTTCGAGCGAGTCGGCAAAGCGGCTGGCGGCCTGGCCGAAGGCCTCTTCATTGGCTTTTGCCGCCTGATCGATAAGGGCGGTGAGACGGTGGATGTAGAGATCGGACACTTGGGTACTCCTGTTGATATCTAGGCTTGGAAAGGATCAGCTTCTGGGGGTTGACGGGACGCGGCCGGCGCGCAGCGTCGAACGGATTTCATAGCGGTCGCCCCGCATGATCGAGACGGTGAATTCGAACGGGCCGCGCTCGTCGGTGGTGATGCGCTCGACGACGAAAGCGGGGCTGCCGGCCGGGAGATCGAGCAGTTCGGCATCCGCCGCGCCGACGGCACCGACGCGGTAATTCTCGCGCGCGGCCACCGGTACGATGCCGTAATGGCGCTCCAGCGCCTCGTAGAGCGAGCCCTGCAGCAGGCCGGCGTCGAGGAAGCCCGGCACGCGCACGGCCGACAGCTGCGCCGTCTGGATACCGATCGGCTCATTGTTGCCCAGTCTCAGCCGCCGGATGCGCACCACCGGATCACCCTCCTCGATCTCCAGCGCGCCGGCGGCGGCGGCATTGGCGGTGGTGAGGCTGCAATCGAGAAGGCGCGAGCCGGCGACCACGCCCATATTGCCCATCTCCTGGGTGAAGCTGGTCAGCTCGCGGGTGCCGGCGACCAGCGTGGTCGAGCGCACGAAGGTGCCGCGGCCATGTTCGCGGCGCAGCAGCCCGGCCTCCTCGAGATTGCGCAAGGCATGGCGCAAAGTGATGCGGCTCACGCCGAACAAGGCGCACAGCCTGTCTTCGGCCGGGATCTGGTCGCCCGTTGCCCATTCGCCGCTCTTGACGATGGCGCGGATCGCCTCCTCGACCTGATACCAGAGCGGCTCCGGCCTTCTGCGGTCCGGCTGCTGAAAGCTCGCTTCGCTCATCGCACCTGCCTCCACCCTTCCCCCACACGGCCGGCCAGCGCCGCGCCGACAAGTCCCGCATCCGGGCCGAAATGGCCGGGCTGGATCTCAATGCCGCGCAAATGCGAGGGCAACTGACGGCGCAGTGCCGCGAGCAGCGGCGGGCGCATCACGTCCAGCGCCTCGGCCAGCCCGCCTGAAATCAGCACCGCCTGCGGGTCGAGCAGCGCCACCGCGCCGGCAAGCGCCGTGCCGATCTGGCGTGCCGGCACTTCAAGCAAGGTCTGCGCGGCGAGCTCGCCGGCGCGGGCAGCGGCGATCAGCTGGCGGCTGTCGGCGAGCCCGATCTGGCCGGCAAGCGCATCGAGCGCCCTGCCGGAAGCGGCACGCTCCAGCCAGCCGCTGCGCTCCGCGCCATGGTCCCTGATGTCGGCGCACGCCCAGCCGAACGAACAGGCGCCGCCATGCGCGCCGGCAACGATACGGCCATTGGCCAGCACCGCCGAGCCGATGCCGGTGCCGATCGCCAGCAGGATCGCGTCCGACATGCCTTTCGCGCTGCCTTCGACGGCTTCGGCCAGCAGCGCGATCTGCGCGTCATTGCCAAGCGCGATGCGCAGGCCCGGAAACAGCGCCTGGAGGTCGACGCCGTCGAGGAATGGCAGGTTCGGAATCCAGCGGCAGGCCGAGCCCTCGACCAGCCCCGGCACCGCAATGCCAAGCGCCTCGACCGGGCCGGCTTCCGCGCACAGTGCGTTGATGCGGGCGACAAGAGCATCGAGGCTTGCCGGCGCCAGCTCACGGCTCAGCACCTTCAACGCGCTGATGTCGCCGGTCGAGATGGCGGCGCGCAGATTGGTGCCGCCGAGATCGATGGCCAGAACCCGCGTCATCGGCCCGACCCTTTGCCGAACGGTGGCGAGAACAGGCCGCTGCCGGCATTCCAGGAATGCGATGCCGCCGTGAAAGCCTGGGCATGGCGCGTGCCGCGCAGGCAGCCGCGCAGGCGGTAGAGCGCGCTGTAATAGTCGACATAGGGAAAGCTGCTCAAGCCTCGCGCCAGCTCATATTCCTTGACCGCCCCGGTCCAGGCCTCGAAGCCGTCACTGACATCGACAAGATGCTCCGGGCGAAAACCGTCATCGTCCTCCCAGTTCTCACCGAACAGCAGCAATTGCGGCGTGTGCGCCGCATGGTCGCTGGCAATGGTCGGCAGGGCGGCGAAGAAGATGCCGGTCTGCGTGAGATGCGCTGCGGCACGATGGTCCTTGTGCCAGCTGCCGTGCCAATGGGTGATGACGATCTCAGGTTTCAGCTCGCGAATGACCTCGCACACTTTCAGCGCCGTCTCGTCGTTGGAAGGCAGGAAGGCATCGCGCAGCCCAAGACTGCGCAGCGTGACCCCAAGGCGCGCGGCCGCCCTGCCCGCTTCTTCTTGCTTCTGCACGCAATAATGCTCGGGGATCAAACAGGGATGGCCCTGTTCGCCCATGGTCAGGTGCAGAAAGGTTACCGCGGCACCACGCTTCACGGCGGCCGCAGCCAGCGGCCCGGCGATCACCTCGGCATCGAAGGCATGCGCGCCGACCACCAGGATGGAGTGCGCGGCGTAGATCCTGTCCTCGATCATTTCATGCCTCCCCCGGCGCCGACGCCCTCGCGAATCTGGCGCGCCAGCAAACAATACATGATCAGGATAGGCGCCATGGAAATCGCCAGCGACGCGAACACCAGGCCCCAGTCGGTGCGGAACTGGCCGACGAAGACGCTGATCGCCAGCGGCACCGTCTTGTAGCGATCGTCGAAGATGAAGATCAGCGGGAAGAAGAAATCGTTCCACACCGCGATCGCGGTGAAGATGGCGACGATCGACACCGCCGGCCTCACCATCGGCAGGATGATCTGGAACAGGATGCGGACTTCGCCGGCGCCATCCATGCGCGCCGCCTCGTCGAGTTCGGAGGGCAGTACGCGCATGAAATTGGCGAAAATGAAGACGGCGAAGGGAATGCGGATCGCCGAATAGACGAGGATCAATCCGGTCAGCGAATCCAGGAGGCCGAGATTGCGCATCAGCGTGAACAGTTCGACCGAGGCCAGCCGGATCGGCAGCATGATGCCGGACAGGAACAGGCCGAGCATGACAGCATTCCAGCCAAGCCGATAGCGGCTGAGCGGATAGGCGGCCATGGCCGAGACGACGATGGTGAGCACCACCGCACCGCCGGTGACGATCAGGCTATTGATGAAATTGTGGCCGAGATCGGCGCGCGTCCAGGCGTTGACGAAATTGTCGAGAGCCCAGCTTTGCGGCAGGCCAAGCCGGTTGGCGTAGATCTCGGCTGTGGTCTTGAAGCAGGAGACGACGAGGATGTAGAGCGGCAACAGCACAGCCGCCGTCCACACGGCCAACACCGTCCAGCCGGGCAGCCGCGCCAATTGCCGCGAGATCGCCGCCCTGTCTGAAATCGCCAGCGCGCTCATAGCTGCACCGTGCGGCGGTCGAAGAACCGCAGCATCATCAGCGTGCCGACGCTGAGGATCAGGAACAGCATGGTGCCAAGTGCCAAAGCGAGGCCGATATCGGTGATGCCGACAGCCCCCTCCGCGCCGAAGGCCAGCCGGTAGAAATAGGTCACCAGCGTGTCGGTCGAATAGCTCGGATTGCCCTGCACGCCCTGCATGACATAGACGATGTCGAATTGGTTGAAGGTATTGATGAAGGACAAGATCGTCAGCGTGCCCAGCGCCGGCATCAGCAGCGGCAGCGCGATCGAGAACAGCATACGCGCATTGCCGGCGCCGTCGAGTTTCGCCGCCTCGAAGATCTGGCCGGAAATCTGCCGCAGACCGGCCGTGTAGATCAGCACCGGCAGGCCCATCCAGTTCCAGGCATCGACGGCGATCAGCATGGCGAGTGCGGTGTGGCTGTTGCCGAGCACGGTGAGGCTGCCCTGGTGCAGGCCAAGCCCATTCAGCGCCCATTCGACGACGCCGCCCGGCGCCAAAAGCAGCCGCCACAGTGCGCCGACGATGACCGGGCTCAGCACCGCCGGGAAGAAGAAGACCGACTGGAAGAAGGCGGCACCTTTGTCACGCAGGAAGAGCAGCCAGGCAAACAAAAGCCCGATGCCGTTCTGGAAGACCATGATGCCGAGGAACCAGGCGGTGTTGTGCCAGAGCGCGCCATAGAGCCGCGCGCCGCTCGGGAAAACAACCAGCCGCGAGAAATTGGAAACGCCGGCGAACTCGACCATGCGCAGCCCCTTCCAGACGAAGACGCTGCCCCACAGCGACATCGCCAGCGGAAAGAGAACGAACAAGGCATAGACCGCCAGCGCCGGCAGGATGAACAGCACGGCCATGCGCTGCTGCGTGCGCTTCAGGCTGCTTGTGCGGCGAAAAGTGGTCATGCGCTGTTTGTGTCCGGACGAGAGGCCGGCCGCGATGCGGCCGACCGGCTCCCTACTGCTTCGGCTTGAACCAGGTGGCGACGGCGGCCTGCATGTCGGCCGCCAGTTTCTCCGGCGCGATGTTGCCTTCGACCATGTCGATGATCTCCGACTGCAGCACCGAAGACGCCGTCGGCGACTGCCAGCGGAAGCCGACCAGCGTCAGATAGGGCGTCGAATTCTTCGACATCGCCATCATCTCGGCCAGCACCGGGTCCTTCACGGTGACATCGGTGCGGGCCGGCGGCCAGCCGAGCTCGTCGGCAAACATCTGCGCGAATTCGGCCGAAGCCATGAAGCCCAGCACCTTGGTCGCTGCCTCCTTGTTGGCGCTTTCGGAGACGAGACCGTAGGAGCCGTCGGAGAAGGCGGAAGTGTAGAGCTTTGCTCCGGCATCGTCGGCCGGGAACGGGAAGATCGAGAATTTCAGCTTCGGGTTCTGCGCCTTGAAGCTGCCGTTCTCGAACGAGCCGCCGAGGAACATCGCGGCCTTGCCGCCGATGAACTGTTGCGTGGCAGTGGTGTAGTCGATGCCGGCGAAGCCATCGGGGAAATAGGGTTTCAAATCGGCGAATCGCTTCAACGCCGCGACATAGCGCGGATCCTCGAAGGTCGCCTTGCCGGTCATCATCTCGTCGTAGAAGCCCGGGCCGTAGACGGTCGGGCCGATGACGCCGACGCCGATCTCCAGCTCCCAGGCCGAACCGTTGGCGCCGCCGGCGGCGACCGGCGTGATGCCGGCCGCCTTCAACTTCTCGCAAGCGGCGACGAAATCCTTGTAGGTCTTGGGGATCTCGATGCCCTGGGCGGCGAAAATATCCTGGTTGTAGAAGACGCCCATCATCGGCACCGAATAGGGCACGCCATAGAGCTTGCCGTCGGCGCGGCCGCGCGCGCCGCCCAGCGCGGCGTCCGCCATGTTCTTCAATTCGGGCACGCTGTCGTCGAGCGCGTCGAGATAGCCGGCGTCGACGAAGGGCTGCAATTCACCATAGGCCTTGAGCTGGGCGATGTCGGGGCCCCGGCCGCCGCGCAGGGCGGTGCTCAGACGGTTCTGGTAATCGGCGTCCGGCGTAAACTGGATGTCGATCTTGATGCCAGGGTTCTTCGCCTCGAAGGCATCGAAGATGCGGCGCATCGCGGCCTCGTCCTCGGTGCGCCAGCTCCACAGTGTCACCGTGCTGTCGGCCCTCGCCGGCAAGGCAGTGAAGACGCCGGCGCAGGCGGCGGCAAGGCCGCCGATAAGGCCAAGGGCGGTACGTCGATGAAGTGAAAGCATGCTCATTGCCAGTCTCCCATTTTCTCTGTCCTTGGCGCCCCGCAGCGCTTCGACGCCGCGAGAGAGTCATTGGCTCGGGCAAGTCATTATAACGACATAGCAGCATTCGCAAGAGGTCTGGCACGCCTCAGGCATGGCGCCGTCACGGAAAAACTAGTGGCGTCAAGCAATCAATATACTGTTTTATAACGATAAAATCTTCTTATTCGGCAGAGCGAAGAAATCTGAAACCGCTCGATACCAGCTTTTTCGCCGACAGGCTCTTGCGCCATCGCCTGAAGTTGTCATAACGTCATCGTGATCGATAGGGAGGATGAGGAATGTCGTTTGCCTGGACTTCGAAACTGGCGCTGGCCGCGGGCCTGGCCATCCTGCCCGCCACGGCATGGGCGCAATCGGTCAACATCTCCTATTTGACGCACTGGTCGCCGGAGACGGTCGCGCTGCTGGAAGCGGCGGCCAAGGATTATGCCAAGACCAATCCGGACGTCAGCGTCACCGTGCGCGCCGTTCCGTTCGGCGATCTCCTGACCACGTTGCGCTCGCAAGGCGGCGGCTCGGACGGCCCGACGATTGGCGGCATCTACGATCTGTGGCTGCCCGAACTCGCCCGCGACAAGCTGGTCGCGCCCGCTCCCGATGCGGTGGCCAGCGAGGTCAAGGCCTCATGGCCGGCGGGCGTCACCAGCGCCGCCTCTGTCGGCGGCACGCTCTACGGCATTCCCAACGAGATCGATGTCTATGCGCTGAATTACAACAAGGCGCTGTTCAAGCAGGCCGGCATCGCGGCGCCACCGAAAACCTGGGACGAGTTCAAGGATGCGGCGAAGAAACTGACCAACAAGGAGGCCGGCCAGCAGGGTTTCGGCATGATCAACAGCTGGGCGGCCGGCGTCGTCCATCCCTTCGCTTCGCTGCTCGTTTCTAACGGCGGCGAGCTGGTCAAGGACGGCAAGCCGGTGTTGGATAGCCAGCAAGCCGCGCAGACCTTCCAGCTCTATGAGGACCTGATCAAGTCGGGCGCCAGCGTGCCGGCGATGGCGACGGCGGATGCCAACACCACCGGTCCGTTCCTCGACAATTTCGTCTCCGGCAAGACCGGCATGATCATCATGGCCAATTGGTGGGAGAGCGCGCTGAAGACCGGCATGGGCGACAAGTTCGCCGACATCGCTACCGCGCCGATCCCGGTCGGCCCGAGCGGCGACAAGCCGCATTCGATCTCCTATTCGTGGATGACCGTGGTCAACGCCAATGCGGGTGCTGCCGAGCAAAAGGCGGCGTGGGAATTCCTGGCCTGGCTCAACAATCCGAAGTCCGGCAAAAACGGCGCCTCGGCCATGTCGGATATCCTGATGTCGATGGGCATCCTGCCCTCGCGCCTGTCCGATATCGAAGCACACAAGGACAAGCTCGGCTCGGAATTCCTCTCCGGCTATATCAGCGTGCTCGCCGATGCCAAGCCGTTTCCGGTCGTGCCGGGCGGACAGGAATTCTCGGAATCCCTGCAGCAGACGCTCGAGGCGTTGCAGTATGGCCAGGTCTTGGCCAAGGATGCGCAGGCGACGGCGCAGGCCGACGCCACCTCGATCCTGGAGCGCGCCGCCAAATAATGATCCAGAGGTACCGTGCCTCGGCGGGCATCATGCTTACGCCCGCCGTGACGCTGATCGGCATCTTCATCCTGTTGCCGATGATGCTCACCGTCTGGCTGTCCTTCCAGGACTGGTCGACACAGACGCCGTTTTCCAGCGCCAGCTTCGTCGGCCTCGACAATTTCCACGAGATCTTTGGGGCCTCCTCGGTCGGGCGTGACTTTAAGGGCGCGCTCACCCAACACCGCCATCTACACCGCGCTCTCCGTCATCCTCATCCTGCCGCTATCGGTCGCGTTCGGCCTGATGGTCTACCAGCATGATGTCGCCGGCGGCACGGCGCTGCGGACTGTGCTCTTCTCCACCTACATGGTGCCGATGATCGCGGTGGCGCTGGCCTGGTCGAAGCTCTATTCGCCGAGCGAAGGACCGCTCAACCAGATGCTCGGCCTCATCGGTATCGGCCCGCAGCCCTTTCTGTCGTCGCCGCGCTCAGCGCTGGTCTCGATCGTCTTGCTCAATGTCTGGCAGCAGGTCGGCTACTTCACCGTGCTGGCGATCGCGGGCCTCACGCAGATCCCGGGCAGCCTCTACGAGGCAGCGAAGCTCGACGGCGCCAACCGCTTCGAGCAGTTCCGCTTCATCACGCTGCCGTTGATGCGGCGCACGCTTTTGTTCAGCGCCGTCATCGCCATCATCAACGCCGTGCAGGTGTTCGAGCCGGTGGCGCTGATCACGCAAGGCGGGCCGGTCGGCTCGACCAATGTGCTCACCTACCACATCCGCCGCGTCGGCATCGAGCGCGCGCAAGGCGGTCTGGGTTCGGCGATGGCGGTCATGCTGATGCTTTCACTTATCGTCGTGGTCTGCGCGCTGTTTGCTCTCGCCAACCGGAAGGATCAGGAATGAGCGCGGGATCATCGAGCCGGCTGCCGCGCAAGCGCCCGTCCGGGCGCAAGGCGCTGCTGGCGACGCTGATGCTGCTGGTCGCCGTGGCCTCGGCCTTCCCGCTGGTGTGGATGGTGCTGTCGAGCCTCAAGACGCCGGCCGAGAGCATGCAGGTGCCGCCGGTGTGGATACCGCACACACCCAGCCTCGACGCCTATGAAAAGGTTTCCGGCGTGGTCAATGTCGGCCGCTCGATGTGGAATTCCCTGGTCATCGCCTCGATCACCACCGCTGGCATCCTGATCACCAGCATGATGGCCGGCTATGCCTTCGCCAAATACCACTTCCCCGCCAAATCGCTGCTGTTTTCGCTGCTGATCGCCACCATGTTCCTGCCGCCGATCGTCACGCTGATCCCGCTCTATCGGCTGGTCGGCTCGATCGGGCTCAATGCCAGCCTGGCAGGCATCATCGTGCCCAACCTCGCCAATGCCTTCGGCATCTTCCTGATGCGCCAGTTCATATCAGGCGTGCCGGACGACCTTATCGATGCGGCGCGGATGGACGGCGCTTCAGAGTTGCTGATCCTCTTCAAGATCGTGGCGCCCAGCGTCGCGCCGGCGATCGCCGCACTCGCCCTGTTCGCCTTCGTCTACCATTGGAACAGCTATCTCTGGCCGCTGACCGTGCTGCAGGGCAATGCCGACGCCTACCCGATCGTGATCAGCCTGAGCCGGCTCTTGAGCTACAACCGTGGCGCGGTGAATACCGGCCTGGTGATGGCCGGCGCGACGCTGGCCGTGCTGCCGCCGCTCATCCTGTTCGTCCTGCTGCAGCGCTTCTTCGTCGATTCCATCGTCGGCTCGGCGATCAAGGGATAGCTGCTTCAGTATGGCAGCCCGACATAGTTTTCGGCGAGCGCGGTCGACGCGGCCTGCGAGTGCACGAGATAGTCGAGTTCGGCTTCCTGGATGCGCTGGCCGAAATCGCCTGTGTCAGGGAAGCGGTGCAGCATGGTCGTCATCCACCAGGAAAAGCGCACCGCCTTCCACACCCGCGCCAGCGCCTTTTGCGAATAGGCCTCAATGCCAGCTTGGGACTTTCCAACGTAGAACTCGCGCAGACCGGCGAAGAGATAGCGTACATCGCTGGCGGCGAGGTTGAGGCCCTTGGCGCCAGTCGGCGGCACGATGTGGGCGGCATCGCCGACCAGGAACAGCCGGCCGAAACGCATCGGCTCGGCAACGAAGGAGCGCAACGGCGCGATCGACTTTTCGAAGGATGACCCGGTGGTGACGCTTGCCGCCGTCCGTTCCGGCAAGCGGCGGCGCAGCTCGTCCCAGAAGCGGTCGTCGGACCAGGCCTCGACGCGGTCGTCCTGCGGGCACTGCACATAGTAGCGGCTGCGATGCGTCGAACGCATCGAGCACAATGCAAAGCCCCGCTCGTGATTGGCATAGACCAGTTCGTGATCGGCTGGCGGCACTTCGGCCAGCACGCCGAGCCAGCCGAACGGATATTGCCGCTCGAAGGTCTTCAGCGCGCGCTCCGGCACCGATTTGCGGCTGACGCCGTGATAGCCATCGCAGCCGGCGATGAAGTCGCAATCAATCCGGTGAGAGACGCCATCCTTGTCGTCGTAGGTAACGAACGGCGCAGCGCCATCGAAATCATGCAGCGCGACATTAGCGGCCTCATAGACAGTGACGAGGCCAGCCGCCTCGCGCTTGTCCATCAGATCATGCGTCACTTCGGTCTGGCCATAGACGGTGACATGCTTGCCGCCGGTGAGCGCCGCGAGATCAATGCGGTGCAGGCGCCCGTCGAAAGCCAGCGAAATGCCGGAATGCGGCAGGCCTTCGGCATGCAGCCTTGCAGCAACACCGGCCTCTTCCAGCAACTCGACCGTGCCTTGTTCGAGCACCCCTGCCCGCACGCGGCCAACCACATGTTCGCGGCTCGAGCGTTCAAGAATGATGGTCTCGACGCCGATGCCGGCGAGAAGCTGCCCAAGCAGCAGGCCGGAGGGTCCGGAGCCGACAATGGCGACCTGCGTGCGCATCAGTGACCGAGGCTTTCGATCTGTCCGGCCAGTTCGGCGGCAAGGCGCAGCGACGCGGCGGTGGCGACGACCATCTGCGGCAGCAACAGCCATTCCAGCGTCCAGGCCGCACCCGAGCGCTCCTGTTCATGCACCAGTGCCTGATGCATGCCGGAAAGCTGCGTGGCGTTGAAGCGGGCGAGCGCCACCAGCGCCTCGGCCTTCACCGGGTTCTGCTTGTGCGGCATGGCCGACGAGCTGCCGCCGCCGGAAAGCGCGATGTCAGTTCCGCCCTGCGCCATCAGCGCGATGTCCTGGCCGAACTTCCCGAGGCTGCCGGTCAGCAGCGACAGCCAGCCGGCGAAGTCGGCGAGCGTGTCGCGCTGGCTCTGCCATTGGGGCGCATCGGCAAGGCCGAGTTTTGCGGCAAGCGCGGCGCGCACCGCCGGCCCCTTATCGCCGAGCCTTTCCAGCGTGCCGGCAGCGCCGCCGAATTGCACCACCAGCAGGCGCCTCGCCTGGTCCGACAATCTTTCCTGATGCCGCTGCAACGGCCCACGCCACGCCGTGATGCGATCCGTCACTTGGATAGGGATCGCTGGTTGCATGCGGGTCATGCCGGTCAGCGCCCTGCCGCCGAAGCGCTCCTCAAGCGAGGTGAGGCGCAAAACGGTTTCGGTCAGCAGCAGGCCGATATGCTCGACGATCGCTTTCAGCCGAAGCATAAGGCTCGTATCGATGACGTCCTGGCTGGTCGCTCCGAAATGCACCTTGTCACCATGCGGTTCACCGACCGCAGCCCTGATCTGGCGCACCAGTTCCGGCACCATGACGCCGTCCTTGGCGACGCCTGCTCTCAGCAAAGCGGTATCCGGCCGGAATGATGCCAGTGCCGTCACGATCGCTGCCGCGGCATCCCTGGCGATGATCCCGTTTTCAGCCTCCGCTTCGGCCAATGCGCACTCGAACGCTAGCGCCGCCTCGATTTCCGCCTCGACGGAAAAATGCCGCGATGCTTCCTCGTCGCCGAGGAGTGCGGATAGCAACGGATGGTCGAAGGGCGATACGGTCATGAGATCTCCTAGCTGTCGAAGAAGACCGTTTCCTTCTCCCCCTGGAGATGGATGTCGAAGACGTAGGTGCCGCCCTGGCGCTCGGCGATCAAAGTCGGCACGCGGACGCGATGCTCGATGCGCGCCAGGATCGGATCCTCGCCATTGGCCTTTTCCTCGTCGGAAAAATAGAGCCGCGTGTGCAGGCCGAGATTGATGCCGCGCGCGACGATCCATAGCGTGATGTGCGGCGCCATCAGCCTTCCATCCCGGAACGGCACGCGGCCCGGCTTGATCGTCTCGAATGCACAGACGCCTGTGTCCATGTCGGTCGGGCAGCGGCCCCAGCCGAAGAAGTTCGGATCGGCCGCGCCGCGCAATTCGGCCGGCGAATTGTGGAGCCCGTCCGCATCCGCCTGCCAGATCTCGATCAGCGCGTCCTTGAGCGGCGTGCCTGTGCCGTCGAGTACCCTAATTTTGAGACCGATGCGCTCGCCCCTGGTCTTGTCGTTGACCATGGTCGCGCCGAGATCGGTCGCATAGACGCCACCGATGCCGCAGAAGTTCGGCGTCAGCCCGATATGGACGTAGGGTCCCGCGGTCTGCGAGGGGCTTTCCCTGAGGCGGTCGAGCGATTGGCGCATCAATTGCCCTCCAGCCGATTTTCGAACAGCGACGAGCGGCGGCCGCGCAGCACGATGTCGAACTTGTAGGCGAGCGCGTCCATCGGGACCGTCGCCTGCTTGTCGAGGATGGCCGTCAGCGCCTCGATGGCCGCCTTGTCGGCGATGCCGCGCACGATCGGGCATTTCCAGATCAGCGGATCGCCCTCGAAATACATCTGCGTGATCAGCCGCTGCGCGAAGCCGTGGCCGAAAACCGAGAAATGGATGTGCGCCGGGCGCCAGTCATTGGGACCGTTGGGCCACGGGTAAGGCCCGGGCTTGACAGTGCGGAAGGCATAGCCACCATCGTCGCCTGTGATGGTGCGGCCGCAGCCACCGAAATTCGGGTCGAGCGGCGCCAGATAGCCGTCCTTCTTGTGGCGGTAGCGGCCGCCGGCATTGGCCTGCCAGAATTCGATGAGCACGCCGGGAACGCCAACACCGCGTTCGTCGAGCACACGCCCATGGACGATGATGCGCTCGCCGATGGCGCTCTCGCCCGGCCTGGCGAAATTATGGATCAGGTCGTTGTCGAGTTCACCGAGCATGGCATGGCCGAAGACTGGTCCGGCTATTTCCGACAGCGTGTTGTCGAAGGACAAAAGCGCCTTTTGCGGCGAGCGCAGCACCGAACTCTTATAGCCCGGCGTCAGCGCCGGCGGATGCCATGTCCGGTCGCGCTGGAAGAAGGCGCCGGACTCAGGTCTCCGGTTCGAGCCGGACTCAGAGGGCATTGTCGGCTCCGTCCATTTCCGAAAACACGTCCTTGGCTATTCTGAAGGCACGGTTGGCGGCCGGCACGCCGGCATAAATGGCGACATGCAGGAACGCCTCGCAGATATCGTCGCGCGTCGCACCGGTGTTGGCGGTGGCGCGCACATGCAGGGCGACCTCCTCATCATGGCCGAGTGCCGCCAGCAGCGCCAGCGTGACGATCGAGCGCTCGCGCTTGCTGAGGCCCGGCCGGGCCCACACAGTCCCCCAGGCTGCCTCGGTGATCAGTTCCTGGAAGGGTTGATCGAAATCGGTGGCGGCGACCTCAGCCCGATCGACATGCCGATCGCCGAGCACCGCGCGCCGCACCACGAGGCCAGTGCGATATCGGGCTGCGTTGCCGGGGACTTCATCCATGGTTTTCTGCTCCAGGGGCAAGCGATGTGACAAAATCGCGGATCAGCGCGGTGAGCGCTTCAGGCTGTTCGACGCAGAGAATATGTCCGGCGTCACGGATGATCTCGAAACGCGAACCGGGGATCAGAGCGGCCAGCGAGCGGACGAGAGCGGGAGGCGTCGAGCCGTCCTGGTCACCGACGACACAGAGTGTCGGCACCTCGATGCGGCGTGCCGCGTCAGTAAAATCGGCGTTGCGGATAGCAACGCAGGTTCCCACGTAGCCGGCAAGTGCTTGCCGGGTCATCATGTTCCAATAGCCATCCAGTTCGGCCACCCGTGAGGTGTGGAAGGCGGGAGTGAACCACACTTTGAGCACGCCATCGGCAATGGCCTGGATGCCCTTGCGTTCGACGACCGCGATGCGGGTGTTCCAGCTCTCATTTGTGCCGATCTTGTGGGCCGTGTCGCACAGGATCATGGCCTCGACGATCCCCGGGCGCCTGGCGTAGAGCCCTTGCGCGATCATGCCGCCGACCGAAAGGCCGCACAGCACGACCTTCTTCAAGCCGAAATGATCGATGAGCCCCGAGAGATCGTCGACATGATCGTCGATCGACTTGATCTCGCCTATGTCGGACAGCCCGTGGCCGCGCTTGTCATAGACCAGCAAGGACATTTCCCCATCGAGCGCCGAGACAATGTCGTCCCAGATGCGGAAGTCGGTGCCCAGCGAATTGATGAATATGATCGCGCGCGCATTGCCGGTCGCCTTGAGGTGGCGATGGTGCAGCGTGATGCCGCCGATGGTGACGAATGACACGATTTCGATCCTCCACCTCCCACATTGCACAAGGCATTTGGTTCGGTAAAATGATATTTTGCGCCATTTCATTAACTCAGGGGTTACTAAATCCATGGCCGAGAGCCGCATCCGCTTCCGTCACCTGCAGGCCTTCCTGGAGGTTGCGCGGCAGGGCAGCGTGGCCCGCGCCGCCGATTTCCTGCATGTCAGCGCGCCGGCGGTGACCAAGACGTTGCGTGAACTGGAAGAGGCGCTCGGTGTCGCCGTTGTCGAGCGTGACGGGCGCGGTATCCGGGTCACAAGGCTTGGTGAGATCTTCCTCAGCCATGCCGGTTCTGCGATCACCGCGTTGAAGCGCGGCGTCGATTCCGTTCGCCAGGACGGCGCAATCAACCGCCATCCGATCCGCATCGGCGCTCTGCCGACCGTGTCGGCAAAGGTCATGCCCAAGGCCATGAGCCTGTTCCTCGGAGAAAACACCGGCGCGGCGATCAAGATCGTCACTGGCGAGAACGCGGTGCTGCTCGAGCAATTGCGTACCGGCGCGCTCGATCTTGTCGTCGGACGGCTGGCAGCGCCCGAAAACATGACCGGCTTCTTCTTCGAGCATCTCTATTCCGAACAGGTGCTGTTCGTGGTGCGGGCCGGGCATCCACTGCTGGAACCGGGAGCGGATATCTTCGCCAGGCTCGACGAATTCCCGGTGCTGATGCCGACCCGGGAATCCGTCATCCGCCCCTTCGTCGATCGCCTGTTCATCACCAACGGCATGACCGCGCCGGCGACCGAGATCGAAACCGTCTCGGATTCGTTTGGCCGCTCCTTCATGCGGCAGAGCAATGCGGTGTGGATCATTTCGGCCGGCGTGGTTGCCAACGAGATCGCCAGCGGCGCCTTCGTCGCCCTGCCGGTCGACACCGAGGAAACCAAGGGACCGGTCGGCCTGACGATGCGCACCGATACGGCGCCATCGCCGGCCTTCACCATCCTGCTGCAGACCATTCGCGAGGCGGCAAGGCCGGGCAAGTGAGGCGTCGGGCCGTTCGGACCGATCCCCGCGTTCTTCGGAAATCCCCTAACCCCAGGGTTAATGAAACACCGCAAAATATCATTTTACCGAACCAAAACGCTGGTGCACTGTGCCGATGGAGGAGCACAAAGGGAGGAATGCATGACCTACGCTAACGGTAGCAGATCCAGTATTCGTGGCGTGTCGCGGCGCCAGTTCATTGCCACCTCGATCGCTGGCGGCGCGGCGCTCGCGCTTGGTGGCGGCAAGGCCTTCGCCCAGGCGGCCGGCACGCTCAAGGTCGGCTTCGTCAGCCCGCGCACAGGGCCGCTGGCCGGCTTCGGCCAGACCGACGGTTATGTGCTCGACCTCGCCCGCAAGGCGCTGGCCGGCGGCCTCGATATCGGCGGCAAGAAATACAGCGTCGAAATCCTGGACCAGGACACGCAGTCGGACCCGTCACGTGCGGGCCAGCTCGCCAAGGACCTGGTCAACAACCAGGCCATCGACCTGATGCTGGCGGTGTCGACGCCCGAGGTGATCAACCCGGTCGCCGACGCCTGCGAGGCCGCGGGGGTGCCCTGCCTGTCGACCGTCATGCCGTGGGAGGCCTGGTATTTCGGCCGCGGCGCCAAGCCCGGCGCGCCCTCGCCGTTCAAATGGACCTATCATTTCGGCTTCGGCGTCGGCGAGTTCTTCAAGACCTACATCTCGCAATGGAACCTGATCGAGACCAACAAGAAGGTCGGCGTCATGTATCCCAACGACGCCGACGGCAACGCTATCCGCGCCAATCTGGCGCCGCTGCTGGCCAAGCAAGGCTTCACCATCGTCGATCCCGGCGCCTACGAGACCGGCACCACCGACTATTCCTCGCAGATCGCGCTGTTCAAGCAGGAAGGCGTCGAGATCTTCAATTCCTTCCCGATCCCGCCGGACTTTGCCGCCTTCTGGCGCCAGGCGGCACAGCAGGGGCTGATCAAGCAGATCAAGATCGCCCAGGTCGCCAAGACCGGCCTGTTCCCGTCTGACATCGAGGCGCTCGGCGACCTCGGCATGAAGATTTCGAGCGCCGCCTACTGGCACAAGGCTTTCCCCTACAAGTCGCCGCTTACCGGCGTTTCGGGCACCGAGCTCGCCGACGGCTATGAGGCGGCGAGCGGCAAGCAGTGGACGCAGCAGCTCGGCGCCTCGATGTCGCTGCTCGACGCCGGCTTCGAAGCGCTGAAGGCCAGCTCCGACGCCAAGGACAAGGCGGCGGTGGCCAAGGCGCTGAGCACGCTGAAGACCGAGACCATGATCGGCAAGGTCGATTTCACCAGCGGCCCTGTCGCCAATGTCTCGCCCGGTCCGATCATCGGCACGCAGTGGGTGGCTGCCAAGGAAGGCAGCAAATTCCCGCTCGACTATGTCGTGACCGAGAACGCCACCGATCCGAAGGTGCCCGTCGAAGCCAAGCTTCAGCCTTACAACGGCTGATGGACCGCTGACGAGGATCGCCTGGTGACCCATCCGCAACAACAGGCTGTTCTGACCGCTGCCGGCATCCATAAGCGCTTCGGCGCGCTTGTGGTGCTGGATGCGGTCGACTTCGCCATGGCGGCCGACGAGGCGGTGGGTATTGTCGGCCCGAACGGCGCCGGCAAAACGACACTGCTCAGTGTGCTTTCCGGCGCCTTTCCACCGAGTGCGGGCACGGTCAGCTTCAAGGGCGGCGACGTGACGCCGCTGTCGGCGACGCAGCGTTGCCGGCTCGGCCTGGTGCGCACGCACCAGGTGCCCAAACCATTCAGCGGCATGACCACCTTCGAGAATGTCTTCGTCGCGGCCTCGCACGGCGCCGGCCTCGGCCGCGACGAGGCCTATGAGGAAGCCCTCGGTTCGCTGAAACTGTGCGGCATGCTGGGTGTTGCCAACCGCCGCGCCGAGACGCTCGGACTGCTCGACCGCAAGCGGCTGGAGCTGGCGCGCGCGCTGGCGGCAAGGCCGACGCTGCTGCTGCTCGACGAGATCGGCGGCGGCCTGACCGACGGCGAAGCCGGCGAGCTTGTCGCCACGATCAAGGAATTGCGCCGCCGCAAGATCGGCATCGTCTGGATCGAGCACATCGTCCACATCCTGCTGCAAGTGGCCGAACGGCTGATCTGCATGGATGCGGGAAAAATCATCGCCGACGGTGAGCCGCAAGCCGTCATGGCCGATCCGGAGGTCGTGCGCGCCTATCTCGGCGGAGGCCCGAAATGAGCCTGCTGTCGGTTGAGGATCTCGTTGTCCGCCACGGCCTGCTGCAGGCGGTGCGCGGCGTCAGCTTCAGCATCGAACGCGGCGAGACGCTGGCGTTGGTCGGCGCTAACGGCGCCGGCAAGACGACGCTGCTCAGGGCAATTGCCGGCGCGCACCAGCCGGCGGCCGGCCGCGTGCTGCTGGACGGCGCCGATCTTACCAACGTGCCGTCGCACAGGCGCGTCGGCATGGGCATCGCGCTGGTGCCGGAAGGGCGAAAGCTCTTCGTGCAGATGACGGTCGAGGAGAACCTTCTGCTCGGCAGAACCGCCGGCCGGCCGGGCGAGTGGAGCGTCGACAGAGTGCTCGACATGTTCCCCAATCTGAAGCCCCGCCGCCATGCCAAGACGGGCCATCTCTCAGGCGGCGAGCAGCAGGCGACGGCGATCGGCCGGGCGCTGATGAGCAATCCGGAAGTGCTTTTGCTCGACGAGGTTTCGCTTGGCCTGTCGCCGCTGATCGTCGACCGTGTCTACGCGGCCCTCCAGGGGCTGATCGCTTCCGGCACGACCATCATCCTGGTCGAGCAGGACCTCAACCGCGCGCTCGCTGTCTCCGACAGGGTGATCTGCATGCTCGAAGGGCGTGTGGCGCTGGAAGGGCCGAGCAAGGCGGTTTCGCGCGACCAGGTGACGAAAGCCTATTTCGGCCTGCACCGGAAAAGTCCCGGGAGCGTTCCGGCATGAGCAACCAGATCATTCAGGGCATCCTGCTCGGCGGCTACTACGCGCTAATCGCCTGCGGCCTGTCCTTCATGTTCTCGGTGATGCGCATCATCAACCTCGCCCATGGCAGCCTTGCCGTGTTCGCGGCCTTTGCGCTGTGGTGGCTGGCCTCGCGGTTCCATATCCCGCCGTTTGTCGGCCTGCTGATCGTGCTGCCGCTGATGGCGGCGATCGGCTGGGCGCTGCAGCGTTTCCTGCTCGAACGCAGCGCGCGTGGCGGTGCGCTGCTGCCGATCCTGACCACGTTTGGCCTGGCCATTGTCATCGACAACATGCTGTTCGAGCAGTTCGGCGCCGACACGCGTTCGCTGGCACCCTATATCGGCAGCCTGTCCTATGATTCCTGGGAGTGGCCGGGCAGCATCTATGTCGGCAAGCTGGCCGTGATCATGTTTGCCACCGCCGTGATCCTGCTGGGAGGGCTGCAGCTGTTCCTCACTCGCACCCGGCTTGGCCGCTCGATCCGCGCCACTTCGGAAGACCCTGATACGGCCGGCCTGGTCGGCGTCGATGCGCGTCGCGCCAATGCCATCGCCGCTTCCATCGCCATGGTCACGGTTGGTCTTGCCGGCGCCTTTCTCGGCATGCGCGCCACCTTCGATCCCTATGCCGGCGCGCCGCAACTGCTGTTCGCTTTCGAAGCCGCTGTGATCGGCGGTGCCGGTTCGCTGTGGGGAACGCTGGTCGGTGGCATCGTGCTGGCGCTTGCGCAGACACTCGGCGCGCAAGTGCACCCGCAAGGCTTTCTGATCGGCGGCCATGCCGTGTTCCTCGTCGTGCTGTTCGTGCGGCTGTCTACATCCGGCCTCGGCCTGCGCGGCCTGCTGCGCCTGCCTTCCCGGAGCGCATCATGAGTGCGGTTTCGTCCTCGCCGGTCATCGAGCGCGGCACGGCGACGTCGCGGATCGCGGCGATTGCGGTCGCCGTCATCATCGCGCTGCTCGCTATTGCGCCGCAGTTCCTCTCGGCGGGCGCGGTCGACCGCATGACGGCATTGTTCATCTATGTGATCCTGGCGGCGATGTGGAACGCTCTGGCCGGCTTCGGCGGCCTGGTTTCCGTAGGCCAGCAGGTGTTCTTCGGGCTCGGAGCCTATTTCGCCATCCGGCTGGCCGATGCCGGCCTCAACCCTTTCGCCTCGCTTTTCGTTTCAGCGATCGTTGTCGGCGTTGTCTCCTGGCCGCTCTCGTTGTTCATGCTGCGGCTGCGGAACGGCGAGTTCGCCATCGGCATGTGGGTGATCGCGGCGCTGACGCATCTCCTGGTCAATCTCGACCGGCTGGTGCAAGGCGAAACCGGCACGTCGCTGATCTCGCTCAACGTCTACGATGCCGGTACAAGGCGGGTGGCGATCTACTGGCTGGCGCTGGCCTCGATGACCGCGCTGCTCGCCATCCTGTTCGGCCTGCTGCGCGGCAGCACGGGTGCGGCAATCCGCGCCATCCGCGACAATGAGGATGCCGCAGCCTCGGTCGGTGTGCGCGTCACCGGCACCAAGCGGCTTTTGTTTGTGCTTGCCGCCTTCGGCATCGGCGTTGCCGGGGCGCTGTGGCTGGCGACCTCCATCACCTTCCAGCCGAAAACCTACTTCAACGTCCAGTGGACCGCCTACATGATCTTCATGGTGCTGGTCGGCGGCATCGGCACGTTCGAGGGCGCCATCCTCGGCGCGCTGGTGTTCTTCCTCATTGAGACCTGGTTCGGCGGCACCGGCGTCTGGTACCTCGTCGGCCTCGGCGCCACGGCCGTGCTGTTCTCGCTGTTCCTGCCGCGCGGCCTGTGGGGAACGATCGAGGAGCGTTTTGGGCTGCGCCTGCTGCCGGTCGGCTACCGCGTCAGGCTTCCGGCAACCGCTGTCGACGGCGACGCGACGCCACAACAATCCACGATATCTCGGGAGAAGGCATGACCATGCTTTTCGGCAAGACGATCCTCATCACCGGCGTCGCCTCCGGCATCGGCGCGCGCACAGCCGAACTTGCCGGCCAGCTTGGCGCGGACGTGATCGGCGTTGATGTGCGCGAGCCGGCGGCAGCGATGGGCAGTTTCGTCAAGGCCGACATCTCATCGAAGGCCGGCGTCGACGAACTGGTCGCGCGACTGCCGCAGCGCATCGACGCGCTATGCAATGTCGCCGGCCTCTCCGGCAACACCGGCGCGGCAGCAACCCTGGCCGTCAACTTCTTTGGCCTGCGCGCACTGTCCGAAGCCGTCGCGCCAAAAATTCGCGAAGGCGGCGCCATCGTCAACGTCGCCTCGATCGCCGGCTATGGCTGGCGCGCCAACCTCAACCGCGCCGCTTCGATGGTCAGCATCGAAGGCTTTCCCGATGTCGCCGAGGTGGTCCGCGACCACGCCGTCAGGAACGAGGAAGGCTACCCCGTCTCGAAGGAGTTGCTCCTGCTGTGGACCTTTCGCGCGGCGCATCAGGATCTGTTCAAGAGCCGTGGCATCCGCGTCAATGCGGTGAGTCCCGGACCGGTCGAGACGCCTATCCTGAAACAATTCCGCACCGTACTTGGCGATGCCCGCGTCGACAGCGACATTGCCCGGGTAGGACGGGCCGGCACATCGGGCGATATAGCGCCTGTCGTGCTGTTCCTGTGTTCGGACGGCGCGCGGTGGGTCAATGGCGCCAATGTACCGGTCGACGGCGGCCTCGAAGCATCGATCAACGCCGAAGTGCTCGGCTTTTAATCGCGAAGCTCCACCGGAGCGAGGGAGACAATCATGGATATCGGACTTCTGATCGACGGCGACAAAAGGGATGCGTCCGGCGCGGCCGCCTACGAGCGCATGGACCCGTTCACCGGCAAGCTGGCGACGCGCGCCGCAGCAGCCAGCGTTGCCGACGCCAACGCGGCTGTGGAAGCCGCGGCCGCTGCCTTTACGACCTGGTCGAAGACCGGGCCTGGTGAGCGCCGCGCCTTGCTGTCCAGGGCGGCCGACGTGATGGCCTCCAAGGTCGGCGAATTCACCCGGCTGATGATGGAAGAGACCGGCGCCACCGGTCCCTGGGCCGGCTTCAATGTCATGCTGGCGGCCAACATGCTTCGCGAGGCAGCGGCGATGACGACGCAGATTTCTGGCGAGATCATTCCTTCCGACAAGCCGGGGACGCTCGCCATGGCGATCCGCCAGCCGGCCGGCGTGTGTCTCGGCATCGCGCCATGGAATGCGCCGGTCATTCTCGGCACCCGCGCCATCGCCATGCCGCTCGCCTGCGGCAACACGGTGGTGCTGAAGGCCTCGGAAATGTGCCCCGGCACACACCGGTTGATCGGTCAGGTTCTGGTCGAGGCCGGCCTGCCCAAGGGCGTCATCAATGTCGTCACCAACGACCCCAGGGATGCCGCCGCAATCGTCGAGGCGCTGGTCGCGCATCCCTCGGTCAAGCGCGTCAACTTCACCGGCTCGACCAAGGTCGGGCGCATCATCGCCGAGCTTGCCGGGCGGCATCTGAAGCCGGCGCTGCTCGAACTCGGCGGCAAGGCACCGCTGCTGGTTCTGGACGACGCCGACATCGACGCAGCGGTCAATGCGGCGACCTTCGGCGCCTTCATGCATCAGGGCCAGATCTGCATGTCGACCGAGCGGCTGATCGTCGACGAGAGGATCGCCGACGAATTCGTTTCCAAGCTCGCCGTCCGCGCGTCGGGCCTGCCGGCCGGCGATCCGCGCGGCCATGTCGTGCTGGGCTCGCTGATCAGCAGCCAGGCGGCCGACAAGATGGAGGAGCTTGTCGCTGACGCCGTCGCCAAGGGCGCCAAGCTTGTCGCCGGTGGCAAGCGCACCGGCACGGTTGTCGAGGCAACGCTGCTCGACCATGTCACCCCGGCGATGCGCGTCTATGCCGAAGAATCCTTCGGGCCGGTCAAGCCGGTCATCCGGGTGAAGGGCGAGGACGAGGCGGTGCGTGTCGCCAACGACACCGAGTATGGCCTGTCGTCAGCCGTGTTCAGCCGCGACATCAAGCGCGCCATGGCGGTCGCCGCGCGCATCGAAGCCGGCATCTGCCACATCAACGGCCCGACCGTCGGTGACGAGGCGCAGATGCCGTTCGGCGGCGTCAAGGGCTCGGGCTATGGCCGCTTCGGCGGCAAGGCCTCGATCGCCGAGTTCACCGATCTGCGCTGGGTGACGATCGAGGATCCCGGCCAGCACTATCCGTTCTAGCCGGCCTCGTCTCGCGGTCGGCAATGAAGATCAACCGGCCAGGGACGGCGTGAAGCGAACGCTGGCGGATCGCATCAGACCGGGCGCTAGTACGATGCAGCCAGTGTCGATGCGGCTGCCCGTGCGGTTGAAGGCATCGGTGATATTGCTGACCGGCTCGGCGCAAAAGAACGGCTCGCCGGGCGGCGTGTAGAGGACAAGGAAATCGAGCGGCGCCTCGGCCTCGATGTCCAGTCGCCGTCCGTGTTCGGGCCAGGAGATCCGGGCGCGGCGCGCCCATCCGCTGAAAACCGTGTCGAAGTCCACTTCCGATACGTCAAAACCGATGGACGGGTCAGCTCCTACCGGCGGCAGGACATGCCGGACGGGCAGGACCTCCGTGTCCGTCTCCCACATGCCGGACACCGGCGCCTGGACATGCGCCCACGGCGTCGACGGGAAATAGGGATGGAGGCCGAAGCCGGCCGGCATCGGTGCGTCCGACAGGTTGCGTACCTTGATGGTCACGCAAAGCCTGCCGTCAGCCAGCGTTATCTCTTGCTCGGCTTCATAGCTCCATGGCCAGGAATCGGCGGCGTGGCGATAGCGCAGGACGATCGTGCCGGCTTCATGCCTGACGACCACCCAAGGCCGGCGCCAGCCATGGCCATGTTCATGATGAGGATCGTCGGCAGTCGTCGGAAGCCGGATGGTGCGTCCCGCGAACTCGAACCGGCCGCCCCTTATGCGATTGGAATAGGGAACGAGCGGGAAGCAGGCCATGGCGCCGGCATCGCGGCTACTGATCGCGGCCGGATCTGCCGGGCGCAGCCAATCCACCACGGCGCCATCTTGCCACCATCGATACGACGCCAGCGCACCGCCGGCGGCCGGAGCAATGTCAACCGTCGCGATGCCATCGCTGATCGAGACCAGTTCCGTGTGCTGCGCGGCAACCGCAGCGAAATTCTTTGTCATCGGCGCTCCCCCGTCCATTGACTCCGATCGCCATGGCGATAAGACATATCGTATGAATAGTATGAAGAATAAGAAATCTTTTAGCACGGCACGGACGTCGCGGGTTGCCGTGGCGGTTTCCAGCGGCTCCACCGCACTGCACGCGACCGTTGTCGAGCAGATCGGCCTGCGCATCGTGCAGGGCGACTTCCTGCCCGGCGAGGCGCTGCCCAATGCCGACGATTCCAGCGAGATGCTGGGGGTCAGCCGCACGGTGCTGCGCGAGGCGATCAAGGTGCTGGCCGGCAAGGGGCTGGTCGAATCGCGGCCGAAGACCGGCACACGGGTGCGCCCACGCTCCGACTGGAATTTCCTTGATCCGGACGTCCTGTCATGGCGCTACGCCGGCGGTGTCAGCGCCGACGATGTGCGGGCGCTGTTCGAGCTGCGCCGTGCCATCGAGCCAATGTCGGCAGCACTTGCGGCCCAGCGCGCCACGCCTGCCCAGATCGCCGAGATCCATGCGGCACTGGCCGAGATGGAAGCGGTGAGCGACGATGGCGACCGCTTCGCCAAGCCCGATCTGGTGTTCCACCAGACCATCCTGCGCATGACCGGCAACGAGCTGATCGGCTCGCTGGCGGCACTCGTCGAAACCGCACTGGTGATGAGCTTTCGCCTCTCCAACGACAATCCGGAAGGCCAGCGCCATTCCTTGCCGCTGCATCGCGAGGTGGCCGAGAAGATCGCCGCCGGTGACGCCGCCGGCGCGCAAAAGGCACTGCTGGTGCTCATCGACAATGCCGAGGATGACGTGCGCCGCAGCGTCGAGAACCGCAACAGACGCCGCAAGGATCGAGGCCAGCAATCGTGACCGACACCAAACGCAAACTGCGGTCCGAAGCCTGGTTCGGCGGTGAAGGCAAGAACGCCTTCATGCACCGCAGCTGGATGAAGAACCAGGGCATCCCGGCCGATGCTTTCGACGGCCGCCCGGTGATCGGCATCTGCAACACCTGGTCGGAGCTGACGCCGTGCAATGCGCATCTGCGGGCGCTGGCCGATCACGTCAAGCGCGGCGTCTACGAGGCCGGCGGCCTGCCGCTCGAATTCCCTGTCATGTCGCTCGGCGAGAGCAACATGCGCCCCACTGCCATGCTGTTTCGCAATCTGGTCAGCATGGATGTCGAGGAATCCATCCGCGGTAACCCCATCGACGGCGTCATCCTGCTGGTGGGCTGCGACAAGACCACGCCGGCGCTCTTGATGGGGGCCGCCTCGTGCAATTTGCCGACCATCACCGTTTCCGGCGGGCCAATGCTCAACGGCAAGTTCCGTGGGCAGGATATCGGCTCGGGTACGCATGTCTGGAAATTCGCAGAGGAAGTGAAGGCCGGCCGCATGCCGGTCGCCGACTTCCTCGCCGCGGAACAGGGTCAGAGCCGGTCGGCCGGCAGTTGCATGACCATGGGCACGGCTTCGACCATGGCCAGCATGGTGGAAGCGCTCGGCATCGGCATGCCGGACAACGCCGCGATCCCGGCCGTGGATTCGCGCCGTGGCGTGCTCGCCCAGCTGGCCGGACGCCAGATCGTCGACCTAGTCCGCAGGGACGTGAAAATTTCGGACATTCTTACAAGGCAAGCGTTCGAGAACGCCATTCGCGTCAATGGCGCGATCGGCGGCTCGACCAATGCGGTGCTGCATCTGATCGCCATCGCCAACCGGGTCGGTGTCGATCTCAGCCTCGAAGACTGGGACCGCCTTGGCCGCGACGTTCCAACCATTGTCGACCTGATGCCGTCGGGCCGGTTCCTGATGGAAGATTTCTACTATGCCGGGGGGCTGGCTGCGGTCATGGCGTCGCTTGATGAAGTGGGGCTTCTTCATCGCGACGTCATGACCGTCAGCGACAAGACGATCGGCGAGTTGATCGACGGCGCGCCCAACTACAACCGCGAGGTCATCAGGCCGCTGAGCGAACCGTTGACCGACCAAGGCGGCATCTCGATCCTGCGCGGCAATCTGGCGCCCAATGGCGCGGTCATCAAGCCGTCGGCGGCAACGCCCGAACTAATGCAGCATCGCGGCAAGGCGGTCGTCTTCGAGAACATCGAGCATTACTACGCCCGCATCGACGATCCGGAGCTGGATATCGACGCCTCCTCGGTGATGGTGTTGAAGAATTGCGGGCCGCGCGGCTACCCCGGCATGGCCGAGGTCGGCAACATGCCGCTGCCGGCGAAGCTGCTCAAGCAGGGCGTCTCCGACATGGTGCGCATCTCGGATGCACGCATGAGCGGCACGGCCTATGGCACGGTGGTGCTGCATGTCGCGCCGGAGGCCGCGGCCGGTGGCGCGCTGGCCTTGGTCCGCGACGGCGATCTCATCGAGCTCGATGTCGCCGGCCGCCGGTTGGAACTGCTGGTATCGGACGAGGAGCTGGCGATCCGCCGCCGCGACTGGAAGCCGCCGGCGCCGCCTGAAGGCGGCTATCAGAGCCTCTATGTCGAACGCGTGCTGCAGGCCGACAAGGGCTGCGATTTCGACTTTCTCGTCGGCCGGCGCGATGCCGGCATCCCCCGGCATTCCCATTAGAGAGGCGCGCGATGACGGATGAAATCGGCTACGCCATCTACCCGAGCCTCAAGGGCCGCAGTGTCTTCATAACCGGCGGCGGCAGCGGCATCGGCGAAAGCCTGGTGCGCCATTTCTGCGCGCAAGGCAGCCGCGTCGCCTTCGTCGATCTGGCGGAAGAGCCTTCCAGGCACCTGGTCGAGGCGATCGCGGCCGAAGGACACCCAGCGCCGCTGTTTATTCCGTGCGATCTGCGCGATGTCGAGCAGCTGCAGGCGGCAACCGCGCAGGCAATGCAGCACAATGGCCCGATCCAGGTGCTGTGCAACAATGCCGGCAACGATGACCGCCATCAGACCAAGGACGTGACGGTCGCCTACTGGGACGACCGCATGGCGGTCAATCTGCGCCACCAGTTCTTCGCCGCGCAGGCGGTGCGACCGCAGATGAGCGCGCAGGGTGGTGGCTCGATCATCAATTTCGGCTCCATCACCTGGATGGTCGGCGATCCCGACTGTCCTGCCTATGTCACCGCGAAAGCCGCTGTCTACGGAATGACGCGGGCGCTGGCCCGCGAACTCGGCCCCGAGCGCATCCGAGTCAACTGCATGGTGCCGGGCTGGGTGATGACCGAGCGCCAGATGCGGCTGTGGCTAAATCCGGCCGGTGAACGCCAGATCGCGGAAAGGCAGTGCCTGCCCGACCGGTTGCAGCCCGCCGACATCGCGCGCATGGCGCTGTTCCTCGCCGCCGACGACAGCCTGATGTGTACGAGCCAGCAATTCATCGTCGATGCGGGCTGGGTGTGACCGATACGGCTCCAAGGGAAGAAGGGTATTTCATGCGTCTTGTTCAGTACAGAATGCCGGATGGCAGCAGGCGGGTCGGCCGCGTCTCCGAAGACGGCAATCGCTTGCACCCGCTCGACAAGACTGGCAGCGTTCTGGAACTCGCCGAAGCGGCGATCGCCGAGGACATGTCCATCGCGTCGCTGGTCGAGAAGCGCACGGGCACCACGACGGTCGACTACAACGAGCTGTTGCGCGATGGCCGCGTGCTGGCTCCCGTCGATCATCCGGAACCGGCGCGCTTCCTGGTTACCGGAACCGGCCTGACCCATACCGGAAGTGCCGCCGCGCGCAACCAGATGCATGTTCTGACCCATGGCGACGGTGTCGAGGAATCCGATTCCTTGAAAATCTTCCGTATGGGGCTGGAGGGCGGCAAGCCTGGCGCTGGCAAGATCGGCATCCAGCCCGAGTGGTTCTTCAAAGGCGTCGGCACCTGCGTTGTGTCGCCAGGTGCTGAGCTGCCGATGCCGGCATTCGCGAAAGCCGGGGCAGAGGAAGCCGAGATCGTCGGGCTTTATCTCAACGGCCCGGACGGCCATCCCTATCGCATCGGCTATGCGCTCGGAAACGAATATTCCGACCATGTGACGGAGGGCGAGAACTACCTCTACCTCGCCCATTCCAAGCTGCGCTCCTGTTCGATCGGACCCGAGCTGCTGATCGGCGACCTGCCCGAAGAAGTTCGGGGCCATTCCCGCATCCTGCGCGACGGCACTGTCATCTGGGAGCAGGAGTTCCTGTCGGGCGAAGCGCACATGTCGCACTCGATCGCCAATCTCGAACATTTCCATTTCCGCTACCCGATGCACCGAAGGGCGGGCGATCTGCACGCCTATTTCTTCGGCGCGGCGGTGATGAGCTACGCCTCCGGCATCAAGACGGCTTCCGGCGACGAGTATGAAATCCAGGCACAGGCATTCGGCAAGCCACTGCGCAACCGGATGGTGTCGGTGCCGGACGAGGGACTGGTCACCGTCACCCAGCTGTGACGGCAGAGGTCCGAAATCACGGTCCACCAGAACGACAATGGGAGATTAAAAATGGGACTGAAGAAAGCGTTTCTAAAACTAGCGACAATCGGGCTCGGCATCGGCCTGATGACATCGGCGGCCTTGGCCGCGAACCTTCGAGTACTGGCCTGGGACGGCTATGCCGACCCGGATTGGGTGAAGGATTTCACCGCGGCAACCGGCATCGGCGTCGATGTCGTCTTCATCGGCAGCGATGACGAGATCTGGGCCAAGATCAAGGGCAGCGAAGGCCAGGATTTCGATGTCTTCGCCGTCAACACCGCCCAGCTGCAGCGCTACATCAAGGCCGATCTGGTGTCGCCGATCGACATCACCAAGCTGTCGAACCAGAAGGAGGTGCTGCCGCGCTTCCGCGATCTATCGCAGGTCAGCGGCGACACCAAGGACGGCAAGGTCTACGGCATTCCGTTCTGCTTCGATTCCATCGGGCTGATCTACGACACGGACAAGGTCAAGCCGGCGCCGACCTCGATGTCGGTGCTGTGGGATCCGGCCTACAAGGGCAAGGTCCTGGCCTACGACAATGGCGAGCACAATTTCTCGTTCACCGCTCTGACGCTTGGCTACAAGGATCCGTTCAATCTCGACGCGGAGCAGATGGCGGCGGTCAAGGCCAAGCTGGTTGAGCTCAAGCGCAATGTGCTGAGTTTCTACACCACCGCCGACGAGGCGCAGCAGATCTACCAGAACAATGACGTTGCCCTGATCTGGGCCAATTATGGCCAGCAGCAGGTCAAGGCGCTGCAGAAGATCGGCGCCCATGTCGCCTACGTCAATCCGAGTGAAGGCGCTCTGGCCTGGCTCGACAATTGGGTGATCTCCAAGGGCGTGCGCGACAATGCGGCGGCCGAGCAATGGATCGACTTCATGCTGACGAAGAAGGTCAGCGGCGAGCTTTCCGAGCGCACCGGCTTCGGCAACACCGTGGTCGAGTCGAGCAGTGCCGGCAGCAACGACAAGCTGGTCTGGCTGAACAATGTCGAGGACCCGCTGAAGCGGTCGGACATGTGGAACGAGATCAAGGCGACGCCCTGATCCTTTCCGCAGCCCGACCTAGAAGGACCCGGCGGTCCGGACGTTCCGGACCGCCGCAGCGTATGCGAGAATAGTCTATGAGCCAGAACACCGACCTGCTGACGCTGCGGTCCGTCTCGAAATCCTACGGCACGGTTCCCGTGCTGCACGACATCGACCTGTCTGTCCGGGACGGTGAGTTCCTGACCGTTCTTGGACCGTCGGGCTCGGGCAAAACCACGGTCTTGCGGCTGATCGGCGGGCTGGAGCCACTGACCGCGGGCGAGATCCGCCTCGACGGCCAGGACATCAGCCGCATGCCGATCAACAAGCGGCCGTTCAACACCGTGTTCCAGGACTATGCGTTGTTCCCGCATATGACCGTTTCCGGCAATGTGGGCTATGGTCTCTCGGTGCGCCATGTCCAGCGCAAGGAGATTGCGCGCCGTATCGCGGAAGCCCTGGAGCTGGTGCAACTCGGGCGCTTCGCCGACCGCTTTCCGGCACAGCTTTCCGGCGGCCAGCGCCAGCGCGTCGCGCTCGCCCGAGCGCTGATCTGCCAGCCGCGCCTGATCCTGCTTGACGAGCCGCTCGCCGCGCTCGACCTCGAACTGCGCCGGCAGATGCAGGAGTTCCTGAAATCCATCCAGCGCGAGATCAAGACCACCTTCCTTTTCGTCACCCATGACCAGGAAGAAGCGATCGGCATGGCCGACCGGATCTGCGTCATGCAGGCTGGCCATATCCGCCAGCTCGGCACGCCGCACGAGCTTTACTACAAGCCGAATTGCGAGTTCGTGGCGCGCTTCTTCGGCGAGAACAATCTGGTGGCCGGAAAGCTCGGCCCCGTCCAGGGCGAGCAGCGGCCGATCGAGACCGCACTTGGGCGACTGATCTGTTCGATCAGCGGCCAGCCGCATTTGAAGGCCGCGCCAGACGGCGCGAGCGCCTTCGCGGCGTTCCGGCCCGAGGCCTTGCATCTCGCGGACTCCACAGACGGCGACAACCGCTTTTCCGGCACCATCGCCGATCTGGCCTTTGCCGGCTCGTCGACCGTCGCCACGATCACGGCGGGTGCGGACACTGCCGCGCAGCGGCTGCGGCTGCGAACCCCAAGCCGGATCGACGGCAGCGCGCTGAGATCCGGCGAGACGGTTTCGCTTTCGTTTGCGCCGCATGAAGGCCATCTGGTGCTGGCATGAGCGCGGGCGTCACGACACAGCCCGCGGAAAGGCGTTTGTCGCTGCTGGTGACCGTGCTGGCTTTCGCCCTGCCGGTGATCTTCGTCCTGGTGCCGCTGGCGATCTTCCTGGTCTACAGTTTCTTCAGCGTCGACCAGGGCACGATCGTCTACGCGCCGACGCTCGGCAACTATGTCCGGTTCTTCACCGATCGGATCTTCCTGCCGGTGTTTTGGAACACCATCGTGCTGTGCGTGTCGGTCGCCGTCATCTGCATCCTGCTTGCCTATCCCGCTGCCTATTTCCTGACGACGCTGAGAGGGCGGTGGCGCTATGCCTTGCTGATGCTGCTTCTGGTGCCGCTGCTGATGAGCTACGTCACAAGATCTACGCGATCCGCAGCATCCTCGGCCTCAACGGCTTCCTCAACAAGGCGCTGGTGGCAATTGGCATCCTGCAGCAGCCGTCGACGCTTTTCGTGTTCAACATGAACGCCATCCTGTTGACGCTGAGCCTGCTTTTGATCCCCTTCGCGATCCTGCCGATCTTCCTGTCGCTGGAGCGGATACCGCAGACCTTGCTGCGTGCCTCCGACGATCTTGGCGCGAGCGGCTTGCAGACGTTCCTGCGCATCACCTTGCCGCTCAGCCTGCCCGGCGTCGCCTCGGCGGCGAGCTTCGTCTTCGTGCTGGCGATCGGCGATTTCCTGACGCCGCAGATGGTCGGCGGGATCAGCGGCTTCACCTTCGGCCGCATCCTCTACAGCCAGTTCGGCACGGCCTATAATTGGCCATTCGGCGCGGCACTGTCGGTGGCGCTGGCGATCGTGGTGATCTGCGCCATCCTCATCGGCGAACGGTTCGGGCGCAGCCGGGGGACGTCGGTATGAACGCCCTGCCCCGACCCTCCACCATCTTCCTGGCCGTGATCACAACGCTGGTCGCGGTGCTGCTCTACAGCCCACTGTTCGTGCCGATCGTGTCGTCGTTCTTCACCATCTCGCACGGCGATGTCGACTGGTCGTCACCAACCCTCTCGACCTACCGAGCCCTGGCCGAAAACCACAACATCCTGGCAGCCTTGCGCACCACGCTGATCGTCGGCCTGTGCACCGTCGTGCTCTCGGTGGTCAGCGGCACGCTGCTGGCGCTCTATTATCACGGGCGCCGCTCGGGGCGCTCGATCCTGCAGTTCATCATCTTCCTGCCGTTCCTGATGCCGCCGATCATCAGCGGCCTCGCGCTGCTGATCTTCTTCCGCGAGATCGGCCTCGAACGTTCTCTGCTGACGGTCGTCATCGGCCATACGGTCTTCGTGCTGGCGATCGTCTATCGCACCGTGCTGATGCGGCTGCAGTCGATGAGCCGTACACTGGTCGAAGCGTCCTACGATCTCGGCGCCACCGGCTGGCAGACCTTCTGGCGCATCATCCTGCCGAATCTGTCGAGCGCCATGGTCGGCGGCGCAATCCTGGCCTTCGCGCTGTCGTTCGACGAGACGATGATCACCATCCTGGTCACCGGCACGCAAAGCACCCTGCCGGTCAGGCTGTGGGCGATGATGCGGCTTGGCTTCTCGCCCGACATCAATGCGCTGGTCGCCTTGATCCTGATGTTCACCGTGCTGCTCTGCGTGCTCGCCGCCCGTTTCCTGATCCCCAGGCAGATGGCGACGGAGCGGAGCTGAATTATCGAACACCCGTCATCGTGCGAAGGCAGCTGGATCGAGGTCGAAGACGCGCCCCCGATTGAGGATGTTCTTCGGGTCGAGCGCCGTCTTCAGCCGCCGCATCGTGGCGATCTCGGCGTCGCTGCGCACCAGATGCAACCACTGCTTCTTGTCGAGACCGATGCCATGCTCGGCCGAAACGCCGCCGCCCGCCACCGCCACGCCGCTATAGACGATGCCGTAGGCCGCCGCCGGATCCACAGTGCGCACCTGGTAGTGCAGATTGCCATCACCGAGATGGCCGAAGACATAGATGTCGGCGTCGGGGTCAAAGGCGCGGATCGCGGTCTCCGCTTCTTGCAGGAACGCCCCCATCCGTGTCAGCGGAATGCTGATGTCGACGCCGATCAGGCCTTTCATCGAAAACAGGACGCGATTGGCGTCTTCCCGCACATCCCAGAGCGCGCGGAATTCACGCGGCGATTGCGAGACGACGACATCGTCGACCACGCCGTCCTCGACCGCCTGCATCAGGACTTCGGCGAAGCGCTCGCTGTCGCGCTCAGGCTCGCTGCCCTGGATTTCGGCCAGCACATAGACGGGCGAGCCCGCCGGCAATGGCGCCGGCATGGCCATGCTGGCAGCCATTACGTCATAGAGCGGCGCGAAGTTGACCTCATAGGCGGATAACAATGGCCCGAGCTTTTGCCGCAGCAGCCCGAGCAGGGCGATCGCCGCATCGAGCGAAGCGAGCGCGCAGAAGGCGTTCACCTCGGAGGCCGGCTTCGGATGCAGCCGGAGCGCGGCGCGGGTGACGACGCCGAGCGTCCCTTCCGCGCCGATGAAGAGCTGGCCGAGGTCGTAGCCGGAATTGTCCTTGGGCAGGCCCTTGAGCGAGGACAGCACGCTGCCATCGGCCAGCACAGCCTCCAGCCCCAGCACCTGCGCGCGGTACATGCCATAACGCAGCACGCGGATGCCGCCGGCATTGGTGGCGATGTTGCCGCCGACCGTGGCCGAGCCGCGCGCGCCGATATCGACGCCGAACACCAGCCCGGCACCGTCGGCCGCCTCCTGCACCGCTTGCAGCGTCGCGCCGGCTTCGGCGACGATACTGGAGGCTTGAGTGTCCGGCGCGGCGAGGCCGCTCATGCGCTCCAGCGACAGCACGATCTCCCCGGGCTGGACGCGTGTGCCACCGGCCAGCCCGGTGCGTCCGCCCTGGACGACGACCGGCTGGCCAAGAGCGTTGCAGCCAGCGAGCGCCGCCGCGACACCGATAGTATCGCGCGGACGCAGCACCACTTCGGGCAGCACGCCAAGCTTGCCGTCGGGATCGTCGCGATAGCGCTGGTCGACATCGGAGCCTGCAAGCACGCCGCCCACGCCCAGCCGATCGCCAAGGGCGGAGAGAAGCCGTTGCGTTTCAGGCGACATCGGACTCAGACGCCGGCGTGGCGAAGCGCGTCGTCTGCGTCCCGCGACCGCATGGGCCGATGAGTATTTCCGTCCGCCACGCTCGCCATCCTTCAATTGCAGCCGGCCGATCCTATTCGGGATCGCCTGTCGTGCAAGCGATATCGGCTGCCCTGAGCGACACCGGCATCAATCACGGTAAGACGCGATTGATGCCGGCGGCCATTGTGTCTGCTTACTGAAGCTTGGCCTGTAGCGCGTTGACGTCATCGGTGGTCATTTCGCCATCGGTGGTCACCTTGCCATCGATGATCTTCCACAGCCGGAACGGGCCGGTGATGTCGCCGAATTTATCGAAGGCCACCGGACCGATGACGCCTTCGTAGCGGATCGGCTTGCCGTCCTTAATCAGGCCGAGCGCCTTGGCGAACTCCTCCTTACCGGCGAAGATCGGCGTGCCTGCCGGATCGACTGCCTTGTACATGGCATCCCTGATCTTGGCCGGATCCTCGGAGCCGGCAATGGCGATGGCCAGCCCGACGATGGCGCCGGCATCATAGGAACGATCGGCCGCCGGGTTGGAGGGTTCGATGCCGGAGAATGCCTTGTAGTTCTTGGTGAAGTACTCGGTCGATGCGGTCGGGCTGGTTCCCGACGACGTGCCGTAGGCGTCCTTCAGATAGTCGGCGCCGACGGACTCGATGAAGTCAGGACTGTTCATGCCGTCATTGAGCAGGAATTTCTGCACGCCGCCTTGCGAAATCCAGGTGCGGGCAACGGTGGCTCCGTCGACCGGCGTGCTGACCAGATAGAGGCCGTCCGGCTCGCCGGCCATCGCCGCCGTGACTTCCGAGGCATAGCTCGACTGCTTCTCGTTGTAAGGCGTGTCGGAGACGATGGTGCCGCCGAGCGCTTTGTAAGCGCGCGAGAATTCGGCCACCATGTTGACGCCGAAATCGTTATTGACGTGGATGATCGACAGCTTCTTGAAGCCCTTGTCGATGGCGTATTTGGCGGCAGCCACACCTTGCAGCGTATCGGACGTGATGGTGCGGAAGAAGATGCCGTTGGTCTTGCCGTCGCGGCCGAGCGCGGTCAGCGTCGGCGAAGAGGATGCCGGCGAGACCTGGACGATCTTGGCAGGTGCCGTGACAGAGGTCAGGATCGGGATCGACACCGACGAGATGATGCCACCGATGATGACCGGCACCTTCTTGACCTGCACCAGCTGGGTCGCGGCGTCGACGGCGATGTTGCCCTGGCTCTGGCTGTCGCGCGTATCGGTCACCAGATCGCAGCCGCGCACGCCGCCGGCCTCGTTGATGTCGCGAAAAGCCATTTCGACCGACTTGGCGCCGGCCTGGCCATATTCGCCGGCCGGACCGGTCAGTTCCATGACGAGGCCGACGGTGATCTTGCAGTCGGCGGCCTGCGCGGCGCCCGCCATCGTGACGAGAGCAAGCGCGGTGGTGAGTTGGAGTATCGTCTTTCTCATTGTTGTTCCCCTTTCGTTACTCGCACTAAATTGATCTCTGGAGCCTGTTCAGCGTTCCGGCACCTGCAGCCAGGTTTCATGCAGGTGTCGCCATTCGACGCCGTTGGGCGCCGATGAACTGGTGGTGAAGACAGCGCTCGACTGACGGCGGCTGTGCTTGCCCGCGCGCAACTGCACCTCGACGTAAAGGACGACGATGGTGTCCTCGGTTTGCCAACCGGGCCTGATATCCTCGATCGAAATGGCAAAGCCGTCGTCGCACGTGGCGCGGCTTGAGCGGACATGATCGATCACAGCGTCACGGTCGAGGATCTGGCCGCTCGGTGCGATCATGGTCAAGCCTTCGCCCATGACGTCTTCGAAGCGCGAGAAATCCACCGTGTCGGCACGCGCGGCGACGAACCAGTCGACGAAGAAGCGATGCAGGCCGAAGACCTCGGCGCTGGCCCGCGAAAACAGCGTCGGGTTGCTGGCGCTCATGTGCGGCCTGCGTTCAAATTGTAGTGCATGATCGAGCCGTGGCGGCCGTGGCGGTCGCGCTCCAGCGTGTAGACGTCGCCCAGGGGACCTTGACTTTGCGCGATCACGGCCGTGATCTTCGCCCGGTCATCGGCGTCGAGCGCGACATCCATAATGCCAGCATTGGCCAGCGCATGAGCCTGATTGCGGGCACCGACGATGACGGCGGCGACTCGCGGCTGTTCCAGCACCCAGGCACTGGCGATGGTGGCGATGTCGACGCCGTGGCGGTCGCCAACGGCCTTCAATGCCTGGAGCAATTGCTGGAACAGGTCCCAGCCGCCGAAATCATCGATGATCAGCTTGTATTTGACCAGCGAGCGGTTTTCGAGCGGCGTGGTGGGTTCGGCGACCCCAAGCCATTTGTCGCTGAGGAAGCCGCCGGCCACCGAACCATAGCAGAGGAAGCTGACGCCATTTTTCGCGGCAAGCTCGGCGAGGCTGTGTGCCGGCCGCTGATCGAGCACCGAATATTGCAGTTGCTGGCTGACCAGCGGAATGCCGGCGGCGAGGATTTCGGCCAGCCGCGGCGTGTCGAAATTGGTGGTGCCGAGATTGCGCACCTTGCCCTCGCGCCGAAGCTCGTCGAGCCAGCCCATCGCCTCGACATAGCGAGGCTGGTCATAGTCCCACCAGTGGAACTGCACGAGATCGAGCCGCTCGGTCTTCAGCCTGCGCAGCGACTGCTCGACGATGCCCCTGATATAGTCGCGGCTGATCGTGGCCAGCCGTTCAAGGTCGGGCACCAGCTTTGTGTGCACCTTCATTCTTGCGGCAACGTCGAGGCCGCGCTCGCTGGCCAGCCGCAGGCGCGCGGCGCCGATCAGTTCCTCGACGCCGGTGTAGATGTCGGCGCAATCATAGGTCCAGATGCCGGCATCGAAAGTGGCGATCAGATCGGTCACCGCTTGGCTGCGGTCGATGGCGCCATGGCCGCCGGCAAGCTGCCAGCCGCCGCGAATGACGCGCGAAATGGTGTAGCCGGGGCCGAGTTCGAAAGTCTTGGCAGTCATCCCTTGTCATTCTCCTTCGGCAGCGGCACGGCCGTGGTCTGCGCATGGCTGAACCGCCGTTTGCCGGTCCTGACGATCCTGAGCCGGCTGGCGCAATTGGGATCGGGACAGGCGATCTCGGCGTCCGAGGTCATCCAGTCATTGGCGTCGGTCGGACGCTGCTTTGCCGCCAGCAGCGGCAACACGGCGGCGAGCGAATAGATCGAAAAGCCCTGCCCCGCCGGCAGGCACAGCATCTCGCCCTTGAGTTCGAAATAATCGCCTGCCTTGGCGCCGCAATAGATCGGCTTGCCCTCGGGGATGACCGCCTCGACGCGAAGGTCGAAGAGCTCGAAACTGTCGTCGGCCATGTCAGGCCTCCACCAGGCTGAAGGTGACGTCGCAGGCGCCGTTGCGGCGAATGACGCCACATGAGGCGGCGAATTGGTCGCGCTCTTCAGCGCGTACCTGCGCCACCACGCTGCCGGCCAGCCAGCCGATCGGGAACAGAAGCCGCGCGCCCTGCCCGTAGTAGAGGCCGATGTCGAAAATGGCATTGGGGTTGCCGCCCCACATGCGCGGCGGCACATAGGACAGCACAATATCGCCGGGCTGCGGTGTCAGCGTTGCGTTCTCCGACGGCAAGGGCCTGGCATAGGCCTGGCCATCGAGATCAGATGATGGAATCGGGCAGGAGATTTCCGGTCCCGTCCACATCGCATGGATGCCGGGGACGACACGTGGCGTGGCGAGGTACGCCTGGAGAAAGGCAGCGTTTTCCGGCGCCTTTTCGGGCAGCAGCAGCGCCGTCACGGAAAGCTTCGAGCGCGGTTCGGTGATCTTGAAGGCCGGCTTGTTCATGTCTGGTCTTTCGCGGCGGCGGATTGAAGCTTGTCGCGCAAGAAGGCAAAAGGCCGGCTGATATCGGCCACCAGCGCCTCGCGCGCCGCTTGCGCATCCTGCTTGGCGAGCGCCGCGACGATGCGGCGGTGATAGTGCGCGGTGTCGACCTCGCCGGCGTCGGAAAAGGCATAGATGGCGACGCGGATGCAGGGGCCCGATTGCAGCCAAAGGCTTTCGATCATCGGGATCAGCACGGCCGAGCCGCAGCAGCGGTAGATCTCGAAATGGAAGCTCTGGTTGAGCGTCGCTTCGCGGTCGATATCCTTCTTGTGCTTCAGCGCCCGCATCTCATCCCACTCGCCGAGCATGGCTTCAATCGAAGCGATCTGGCGCGGGCTCATGCGCGTGGCGGCAAGCGCGATCGCTTCGCCTTCGATGAGTGAGCGGGCACGCAAAAGATCGTCGATACGTTCCAGCGTGATCGGCGGCACGCGCACCGAGCGGTTGGGCAGCGCCTCCAGCGCCTTTTCGGTGATCAGCCGGCCGAGCGCTTCACGCACCGGCATGGTCGAGGTGACCAGCGCATCGGCAAGGCCGCGGATGGTCAGCACCTGGTTCGGCTCGAACAGGCCGCCGATCAAGGCGCGGCGCAATTCGGAATAGACGCGATCCTGCACGGTCTCGCGGCCGACCGGCGTAAGCTGGGCTGCGATTGTTTCGTTGGTTCGCTCGATGGCAGCCTTCTGCATTCCCGGCTTGTGCCCCGTTTTCGGCTTGCGGATGAAATTAAAGCCGAATAGCGTGATCAAAGCAAGTGTGATCACAAATCAATAATCAGGAGATGGCGATGACCGTCTTCGGCCAGAGGGTTTGATGAGCGAGGCAACCGAACGGCAGGGGAAGGAGACCCGTGCGCCGGCTCTGACGGCGAGGCATATCGTCAGGCGGTTCGGCGGCCTTGTCGCCGTCAACGATGTCTCGTTTGACGTCAAAGCCGGCGAAATCCTTGGCCTGATCGGACCGAATGGCGCCGGCAAGACGACCATGTTCGACCTGCTGGCCGGCAGTATTCTGCCTTCCAGCGGCGATATCCTGCTCAACGGTGCGCGCGTCTCCGGCGAAGCCGCGCATCTGCGTATCGGCCGTGGCCTTGGCCGTACCTTCCAGATCCCCCGCCCGCTGCCCAATCTGACGCTGATCGAAAACATCATGCTGGCGGCACAGGGCCAGGCCGGCGAAAAGCTGCTGGCCAACTTCGTCACGCCATGGCGGGTGGCGGCACAGGAAAAAGCGGCCAGGGCAAAGGCGCTCGACCTTTTGGAACTGGTGACCCTCGCGCATCTGGCGCATGAGCCGGCGCGCGTGCTGTCCGGCGGCCAGCGCAAATTGCTCGAACTCGCCCGTGTCATGATGGCCGACCCGGCAATCATCCTGCTCGACGAGCCGGCGGCCGGCGTCAACGCGACGCTGCTGGAAGTCATCATCGACCGCATCCGCGACATCAATGCGCGCGGCATCACCTTCCTGCTGATCGAGCACAATATCGACATGGTGACGCGGCTCTGTCACCGCGTGCTGGTCATGGCGAGCGGGCAACTGCTCAGCGAAGGCACGGCGGAAGAGGTCGCCCGCGACCCGCGCGTCATCGAGGCCTATCTCGGGGGCACCGCATGAGCGAAGCCGTCCTCGATGTCCGCGATCTCGAAGCCGGCTACGAGCCTGGCGTGCCGATCGTGCGCGGCGCCTCGATCACTGTCAGAAAAGGCGAGATCGTCGTCGTCCTCGGCCCCAACGGCGCCGGCAAATCGAGCTTCATCAAGGCGATCTCCGGCCTCGTCCCGATCACCGGCGGCACGGTGTTCTTGGACGGCAAGGACATCACCGCAGCACCGGCCCATACCATGGTGCGGCTTGGCCTGGCCTTCGTGCCGCAGACCGAGAATATCTTTCCGCTGATGTCGGTCGAGGACAATCTCAGAGTCGCCTGCGGCATCCTCGAGCGGCGTGAAATCCCAGCGCGTATGGACGAGATGTACGCGGCCTTCCCGGATCTCGTGCGCCAGCGCCGCACCGCCGCCGGCAATCTGTCGGGCGGACAGCGACAAATGCTTGCGGTCGCCCGCGCCCTGATCGTGCATCCCAAGGTCCTGGTGCTCGACGAGCCGTCGGCCGGCCTGTCGCCGAAATTCGTGTCGATGGTGTTCGAGATGCTGGCCGGCATCCGCAAGTCCGGCGTCACCATCCTCCTGGTCGAACAAAATGCCAAGGCAGCACTGGCCATCGGCGACCGCGCCTATGTGCTGGTCGAGGGCAAGGATCGGCACGAGGGCGTCGCTTCCGAACTGTGGAACGATCCTGTCGTCGCCGAACTCTATCTCGGCCAGCGCCCCTCTCGCGCCAGCAAGGGAGGCGCGGCATGAGCCTGCAATTTGTCGTCGATGGATTGCTGACGGGTTCGATGATCGGCCTTGGCGCCATCGGCGTGACACTGACCTATTCGATCCTGCGCTTCTCCAATTTTGCTCATGGCGACTTCATGGCCTGGGGCACCTATGCGACCTTGGCCGTCGTCAGTGCCATTGGCGCCACCTTCGGCAAGGTAGCACCCATCGCGCCGCTGTCCTTCGGCTGGCCGCTCCTGGTTGCGCTGGTCGTCGGCATGGCCTTCACCGCCTTGCTGGCGCTGCTACTCGACAGAGTGCTGTTCTCGCGGCTGCGCTCGCAGGGCCAGGCGATCATCGTGGTGATGGCGAGCTTCGGCGCCTCGATGGCGCTGAGGAGCCTGCTCGAATTCACCTTCAGCTCACGTCCGACCTATTTCAGCAGGGCGATCCAGATCGCCATGCCGGTCGGCTTCGGCATCCGCATCACGCCCGATCAGATCGCACTTCTGCTGCTGACCGCGGTGCTGGTGCTCGGCGTGCATCTTTTGATGACGCGCACGCAGACCGGCCGCGCCATGCAGGCGCTCAGCCAGAATGCGGCGCTTGCCCGCATCGTCGGCATCGACGTCGCCGGCGTCGTGCGCGTCACCTGGATCATCGGCGGCGCGCTTGCCTGCGTCGCCGGCGTGATGATCGGCATCCTGGTGCAGATCCGCCCGTTCATGGGTTTCGACATGCTGTTGCCGATGTTCGCCGCCGCCATCCTCGGCGGCATCGGCAGCATTCCGGGTGCGGTGCTCGGCGGGCTGATCATCGGGCTCGCCGAAGCCGGCGCGGTGCAGCTGATCGGCGCCGAATGGCGCGCCGCCGTCTCCTTCATCATCCTGATGGCGGTGCTGTTCGTGCGGCCGATCGGCCTTTTCGGAGTTCGGGAAAGATGATCGATCTTATCGGCTACGGCGCCTTCTTCCTGACCACCGCGCTGATCTTTTCGCTGGTCACGCTCGGGCTCAATCTGCAGTGGGGGCTGACCGGCCTGTTCAATGTCGGCCTCGCCGGTTTCGTCGCCATTGGTGCCTACACCTCGGCCTTGCTGACCACGCCGGACGATGCTGCGCGACTTGGTGGCTTCGCCCTGCCGATCCTTGTCGGCTGGGCGGGTGCCATGGTCGTCGGCGGCATTGCCGCTGCACTGACCGGCATGGCGACACTGCGGCTGAGATCCGACTATCTGGCGATCACCACATTCGGCGTCGCCGTCGTCGTGCAACTGGTCGCGCTCAATGCGCAGAAGCTGACCGGCGGGCCGTTCGGCATCGGCTTCATTCCGCGTCCCTTCGGCAGCCTTGCGGAGACGCCGCTGCTGTTCAACCTGTCCAACCTCGCCGTCGTCGGCGCGGTCACGCTGATCGCCTATCTCGCTCTGGAGCATCTGTCGCGCAGCCCCTGGGGACGCGTGCTGAAGGCCTTGCGCGAGGATGAGCGGGCGGCGATCTCGCTGGGCAAGAGCGCGCGCTTCTACCGCGTCCAGGCCTTTGCCGTCGGCGGCGCGATCATGGCGCTGGCCGGCGCGTTGCAGGCGCATTTCACCGGCTTCATCGCACCGGACAATTATTTGCCGATCCTGACCTTCCAGGTCTGGGTGATGCTGATCGTCGGCGGCTCGGGCAGCAATCTCGGCGCCGTCATCGGCAGCATCCTTGTCTGGGGGATATGGGCGGGGTCGGGCACATTGACCAGCGTTCTGTTCGCGCCCGAGCAGCAGGCGCGTGCGGCCTCGCTGCAGATCGTCGCTATCGGCGTCATGCTCTGCGTCATCCTGCTGATCCGGCCGAACGGTCTGTTCGGCGACAGGCCGCGTCGCCCACGCTTCGGCAAGCGAGAAAAAGCGGCGGCGATCAAGAGCAGTTTTGGATCATGACCGCTGCGATCGGGCAGGAAGCGCGTGGCGCTTCGCTCTGGCATGCCGTCAGCCGCAATCGCCGGGAACGGCCGGCGCTGCAAGGCAGGCTGGATGTCGATCTGGCCATCGTCGGCGGTGGATTTGCCGGCCTGTCGACCGCGCTGCACGCCGCTGAAAAAGGCATCTCCGTGGCTGTTCTCGAAGCCGAAATCATCGCCTGGGGCGCGACCGGGAGGAATGCCGGTTTCGTCGTGCCGAACTTCGCCAAGATGGACCCTGACAGCATCGTCGCGCATCTCGGCCCGGAGCGCGGCGAACGCCTGATCGACTTTGCCGCCGGCAGTGCCGACCTGGTCTTCGGCCTGATCAAACGGCACGGCATCGACTCCGACGCCGTGCAGAACGGATGGATCCAACCTGCACATTCGCCTGCCGCCCTCGAGAAGGTCAAATCGCGCGCCGGGCAATGGGCGTGGCGTAACCGACCGGCTGTCACGTTGGATCGGCAAGACGTCGAGGCGCTGACGGGCGCACGCGGCTATGTCGGCGGCTGGATGGACCGTTCGGGCGGCGTGCTCAATCCGGTCGCCTACGCGAATGGACTGGCCGGTGCGGCGCAGAAGGCTGGCGCCAAGATCTTCGAGCGCACGCCGGTTACCTCGGTCGATCGCGTGGTCGATGGCTGGTCGCTGAAAACGCCATCGGGTTCGGCGCGTGCCGGCAAGGTGCTGATCGCCACCAACGCCTATGGCGGATCGCTCAATCCGCTGCTGCAACGAAGCTATTTTCCGCTGAAGATTTTCCAGATCGCGACAGAGCCTTTGCCGCGCGACGTGCGGACGCGTTTGCTTCCCGGCGGGCAGGGCGTGGGCGACACCAGGCGCAATCTCTTCACCTTCCGCTTCGATGCCGACAATCGGCTGATCAGCGGCGGCATGCATATTCTGAGCGCCGGCGCCGACACACGCGTGCCGCACACGATCTGGCGGCGGCTGGCCAGCCATCTCGACCTGCCGGACCTGCCACCGCTTGCCTATGGCTGGTCAGGAATGGCCGCGGTCGAGCCGGATTTCCTGCCGCACCTCCTGGATCTGGGGCCAGGGCTGATCGCCGGCCGCGCCTGCAACGGGCGCGGCATCGCCATGACGACGGCGATGGGCAAAGTGCTGGCCGACTGGGCCGCCGGAACCGAGGTGCGTGATTTGCCGCTGCCGTTCGCACCGCCGGCGCCGATCCCCTTCCACGCGCTGCTGCGGCACGCGCCCAACATGCTGCTTGGCTGGAGCATGCTGCGCGACCGGCTAGACGAGACAGCGTAGGCTGATCCAGCCGCCGTCCGATCAGGTCGTCGTGCGAAGATTTTCGGAGAGAACCGCGGCCGCCACGGCGATGTCCTGTTCAAGGGAGACTCGGACAGCAGGGCCATCGCGCTGCTCCAACGCCGCGACAATCCCGCGATGCGCGTCGTTCGACTGCGGAATATAGCGGTCGGCCTGCATCAGCAGCTTCAGATAGGGCCCGACGCGGCCCCAGAGATCGCGGATCATGTTCAACAGGATCGGCGCGCCGGCATGCTGGTAGATGGCAAAGTGAAACGCCTCGTTCAGCGCGAGATAGCCTCTGGCGTCGCCGGCCTCGATCGCGCGCTGCATGCCGGCGAGCGTCGCCTTTATCTCGACCAGCCCGCTTTCGCTCATCCGCGTGGCGGCCATCTCACCCGCCAGCCCTTCGACGGCAATGCGGATATGGGTCAATTCCTCGAAGGCCGGGGCCGACAGCAAGGGCACGATAACAGAGCGGTTGTTCTGCATCTCGAGCAGCCGCTCGGCGACCAGCCTTTGCAGCGCCTCACGGATCGGCGTCGTCGAGATGCCGAAGGTCTCGGCAAGCTTGCGGATGACCAGCGTCTGGCCCGGGCTGAAACCGCCTGAAATCAATTCCTGCTTGAGCGCGCCATAGGCGCGGTCGTTGAGGGTTTGATGTTCGAGCTTCAGCATGCGTTCCGATCACCAGTTTGACAAAGCGCGATCGAGCGTCTCGGCCAGTTGCTCGGCATTGTCCCTGGCAAAGGGCAGCGGCGGCCTGATCTTCAGCACATTGCCGCGCGGACCGCAGGACGAGATCAGCACGCCATTCTCGCGCATGGCTTCGACGACAGAAGACGTCTTGCTGGCGGCCAGCGCTTCGTCGCCATCCGCTGTCAACTCGACGCCGAAATAGAGGCCGTTGTGCCTGACGTCACCGACCATGCCGTGCCGGCCCTGCAGCGCCCGCAGCAGATCAGCCGTATAGGCGCCGACATTGCGCGCGTTCTCGATCAGCCCCTCGCCTTCGATCACGTCCAGAACCGCGATGCCGACGGCGGCCGCGACCGGATTGCCGCCGAAGGTGTTGAAATAACCGGTGTTGGAGCCGAAGGACGAGACAAGCCGCGGGCGCACCAGCACCGCACCCATCGGATGCCCGTCGCCGATCGGCTTGCCCATGGTGACGATGTCGGGCTCGATGCCATAATTGGCAAAACCCCACATGCCCTGGCCAAGGCGGCCGAAGCCGGACTGGACCTCATCTGATATGACGATGCCGCCGGCCTTCCTGACGTGATCCGCCGCCTCGCGCAGGACAGCCGCGTCGGGAAAGAAAATGCCGTCGCTGGAAAAGGCGGAGTCAAGCAGCAGCGCCGCCGGACGAATATTCTGCGCACGCATGTCCTCGATGGCGGCGGCGACATTTCTGGCGAAGTCCTTCGCGGCGCGGCCGTGGTCGCGGAACGTGTCCGGCGCGGCCACGGTCCGATGGTGCGCGGGCACGCCCTTCGCGCCGACCGCCGCAGGCGACAGCTGCGCGGTAGCGATCGTGGCGCCGTGATAAGCGAAATCGGTGATGATGACGCCGGTGCCGCCGCTCGAATGCTGGGCGATGCGGATGGCGAGGTCGTTGGCCTCGCTGCCGGTGCAGGTGAACATGGCATGGCCGAGATGGGAGGGAACCGTGCCGAGCAGTTTTTCCGCATAATCGAGGATGATCTCGCTCAAGTAGCGGGTATGGGTGTTGAGCGTTGCGGCCTGTCCCGACAGCGCCTCGACGACGCGCGGATGGCAGTGCCCGACCGAGGCGACGTTGTTGTAGGCGTCGAGGAATTTGCGACCTGTCGCATCGTAGAGCCAGACGCCGCTGCCGCGCACCAGATGGATCGGGTTGCGGTAGAAGGCGCGATAGGTCGGCCCAAGCAGCCTGGCGCGGCGTTCGAGCAGGGCCTGCTCGGATGCTGTCGAGTCGGTATTTGCGGGATATGGCGAAGACTGGGACACGGGCATCTACTCCGGATTGGAATGGTCGAGAAAATAACGGCGGGCCTCATCGGACGACAGCCCGTCCAGTCGTTCGAGTGACGCCCAGACCTCGGTGATGAGGCGCAGCACATAGTCGCGCTTGGCCGGGAACCGTTCCGCCTGCCAGTTGGCGATGTTGGCGATGAGCGCCAGGCGAGCACGGATCAGATCGAAAAGGATGCCGATCTCTTCGGCCTCCAATGCCAGCACCGACTGGTAGCCGGCGACGAAGCGCGCCGCCGGCGCCAGCGGATGGCCTTCAGCAGGCCAGCGGTAGACGGCGCCGATGGCGAGATCGCAGATCAGCGGCGAATGAATCATGTCGCCGAAATCGAGGATGCCGCTGACCATTTCCGGCCGCGAGGCATCCATCACCACATTGTAGGAGTTCATGTCGTTGTGGACGATTTGGGCGCGCAGGCTCGGAATGACCGGCGCCGTACGCGCCTCGAAGGCATCGATGACGCGCTCGACCATGGCGCGGTGGCCGGCATCGGCGATAAACGCCAGCATCGGCCGCGTCTTGGCGACCTTGCGGATGTCCCAGAGCAGGTCGCTGCCGGCGGCCGGATGGAAGAAGCCGCGCAGAGCCCGGCCAAGCCGGGCGAGGAAAATGCCGAGATTGCGATCCTGCGCCGCCGACGTGGGGCAGCGCGACAGCAACTGGCCGGGCAGATAGGTGACCAGCCGGATGATGCGCGGCGCCGATCCGCCGGCGCTGACCGTGAACTGCGCGTCGCCCTCAAGGCTCTTGCGCACCGAAGGAACCGGCAAGGTCGGGTCGACAGCAAGGATGTGGTCGAGCGCCTTGTTCTGGAAATCGGTGAAGCCGGCTTCCTCCGCCCGGATGGGAAATCTTGAGGACGAACTCGCCCTCGCCGTCGGTATGGATGTGGAAATTGTGGTCACGTTCGCCCGGCAACGGCCGCGCGCTGCCGGTGAGGCCGTAGTGCCGGCGCAAGATGGCAAGCGCATCGGCGATCGAAACGTCAGGCGCATCCTGCGCCAGCGTTTCGCCAAAAGCGTCAGGCACAGCCGCATTCATGAGCTCATCTCCGGATCGATCGGCTCGAGACCACACCAGTCGGCGATGAACAGCGCTATGGTCTGGGTGACCTTGCGCACCGAGTCCAGATCGACGGCCTCGTCATAGCCATGCGGCATGCGGCAGATCGGGCCATAGACGATCGCCGGCGTGTCGGCGTAGAGGCCGAAGAAGCGCGCATCCGTGGTCGCCGAGGTGACATGCTCCGTCAGCGGCTCGCCCCACACGGCGGTATGGCTGCGGCGCAGCACGGCTTCCATCTCGTCGGCGCCCTCCAAAACATAGCCCTCGGCCATGAAGCCGTTGTAGGTCATCTTGGGCGGACGATTGGCCAGGAAGGGATCGGCACGGGCCGCATCTGCGATGCAGGCTTCGAGCTCGGCCCTGGCATCCTCGAGCTTCTGCCCGGGATAGGTCGCGACCCGCATCTCGAAGACGCAGCGTGCCGGAACGCTCGATGTCCATTCGCCGCCCTCGATCTTGCCGAGGTTGAAGCGGATCGGGTGCGGGTGATCGCAGAAATGCTTGTCATCGACCTTGCGCGCGTTCCACACGATTTCGAGCTGCTTCAGCGCCTGGATGATGAGAAAGGCCTTTTCGATGGCATTGGCGCCGGCCGAGAAAGCGCCCGACGCATGCTGCGGATCGCCGTCGACCTCGACCCTGAACCAGATCGGCCCCACCTGCGCCCGCATTAAGCGCGGTTCCAGGGGCTCGGGAATGAAGGCGGCGTCGGCGCGATAGCCGCGTTGCAGGCAGGCGAGCGCGCCATTGCCGGTGCACTCTTCCTCGACCACCGACTGGAGGTAAACATTCGCGGCCGGCTGATAGCCGAGGCTGCGCAAGGCGGCGAGCGCGTAGAGACAGGCCGACAGGCCGGCTTTCATGTCGCCGGCGCCGCGACCATGCATCCAGCCGTCTTCGATGGCCGGATCGTAGGGGTCGCGCACCCAGCGGTCGAGCGGCCCCGTCGGCACCACATCGATATGGCCGTTGAGGATCAGCGAGCGGCCGGTGGCGTTTCTCGGCGTGTGGGTAGCGACGACATTGAAAGCATCGTCGTAGGAGACCGCAACCGGTGAAAACCCAGGCAGGTTACGGATCGCGTCGACATCGACGCGCCACATATCGACAGCGTAGCCATCGGCCTCATAAGCGGCCGCCATGAAGGATTGCGCGGCGTGTTCCTCGCCGCGCTGGGATGGAAAGCGCACGAGGTCCGCCAGGAACGCGACTTGCCGCGCGAAGCCGTTATCGATCGCGCGCAAAATGGCTTCGTCGGCAATCCGCTCAGGCATAATATTTCGCTTTCTCGTGAATGGTGTATCATATCTCATATGCCATATCGTGGAAAGGCAAGGAGACAGGTCGGGCCAAAACTATGGCCCAACCCGGGAAGCTCTTGGCAGGCGGGCGCAGAGTTGGCATCAGCTTACTGCATGCTGGCGAAACCGCTTGGCAGAGTTCGAGGACAGATGCTGGTCACCGAAGGCGCATTGCCGGATGAAATCACCGATCTCACGTCAGGCTACCGGCGCGTGCCGGCCGGCAAGATCGTCAATGCGGTGACGTGGATGGAGGCGCGCGCCCCGGTGCCGGGTTTCGCCCAGCCCCTGGCGATGACCCGGATCGCCAAACCCGACAGCGCCGCCTACCGCGCGATCTTCCTCAAGATCGGTGCTCCCTGGCTGTGGGACCGCGCCGCCGAAATGTCGGATGCCGAAATATCAGCGCATTTCGCCGATCCGTGCCAGCATCTCTATTATGGCCGTGATGAGAGTGGCGGCCATGTCGGCATGGTCGAGTTCCGCATGGCCGACGACAACGAGATCGAGATCACCTATTTCGGCCTGTTCCCCGGCTTGACCGGTCGTGGCCTCGGCAAACGGCTGATGGCTGGCGCGCTCGATCAGGCATGGCGCCTCGCGCCGGGACGCATCTGGCTGCACACCAGCAGCATCGACCATCACAGCGTCATCGGTTTCTACCAGGCTTGCGGGTTTAAGCCCTATGCGACCGGTTTCGAAATCACCGACGATCCCCGGATCAAGGGAACCCTGCCGCGCGATGCCGCCCCGCAAATCCCGTTGATCGAAACGGAATGGGTGCCCGTCGCCAGATGAGACCATCTTCGCAACCCGCCGGCCTGTCATCGTCTCACCATCGCCGGTGGGTGCGGCGCGAGAGCATCCTGTCGAGGCTGGAGCGGCATGTCGACACGCGCATCGTGCTGTTCGCGGCGCCCGCCGGCTTCGGCAAGTCGACGACGATGGCGCAATGGGCGGCCGAGGTCGCGCGCCACGGCCGTTTGACGGCATGGCTGTCCTGCGAGGCGACGGATAATGACGAAGGCGCCTTCCTGTCGCATCTGGTGGGCGCGCTGCGCCACCTGGTCCAGAACCCGGCCGAACTCGACCTCGCCTTCCAGTCGAGCCCTATCCCCCAGCTCGACGTGGTGCTCGCGGCACTGGTGATGGGTTTTGCGGCGCGCGACGCCGAAATCACCCTGTTCTTCGACGACTACCACGTCATCGAGGCGGCGGCGGTGAAGCGCTTCATGGAACGCCTGACGCGGCAGGCGCCCGCCAACATCGCCTTCGTCATCGGCTCGCGCAACCTGCCCGACCTGCAGCTCGGCAAGCTCAGAGTGCTTGGCGACGTTTTCGAAATCGGCCCGGACGATCTGCGCTTCGCCTCGTCCGAAGCCGAAGCCTTCTTCAATGACAAATTGGGCCTCAGCGTCAGCAGCGGTACCGTCGAGGCCTTGTGCTCGCGGACCGAGGGCTGGGCCGCCGGCCTGCAACTCGCCTCGCTGTCGCTCAGCGCCGCGCATGCACCGGAAACCGTTATCGGCAATTTCACCGGCGCCAACCGCAACGTCGCCGATTTCCTGATGGGCGAAGTCTTCCTGGGGCTGCCGCCGGCCCTGGCGAAGTTCCTGCTCCACAGTTCGATCTTCGCGCGCTTCAGCGCCGAAGCGTGCCGGGCGGTCCTGCGGGCGGCGGATGCCGAGGCCGATATCACCGAGATCGAGACCCGCAATCTTTTCCTCGTGCCGCTCGATGAGGAGCGGCGCTGGTTCCGCTATCATCATCTGTTCCATGACTTCCTCAGCCGCGAAATGGAGCGGCGCGAGCCGGAGATGATCGCACCGCTGCACCTGGCCGCCGCCGAATGGTTCGGCGAACGCAAGATGCTGACCGAGGCGATCGGGCATGCGCTCGCCGCCGGCGACCAGGCCCGCGCAGCGGTGTTCGTCGAGAACAACGCGCTCGAGCTCATCGCCCAGTGCCAGCTGCTTTATGTGCGCCAATTGCTGGCGCTGTTGCCGAGGAAACTGGTCGACCAGCGCATCCGGCTGCAGCTCATCGTGCTGTGGCTGGCGGTGCACTCAAGCCAGCCCGAGATTGCCCAGCAGACACTTGCCAATGCGCGCAAGCTGATCGAGACCGGGCCGGCCGACGGCAAGGATCCGGGCACGCTGACCGGCACCACGATCGAGGCCGAAATCGCCGTCCTCGATGCCGCCGTGCACAGCACGCTGGAGCGGTTCGAGGACGCGCGCGACACCGCACTGTCCGCCCTGCGCATCATCGCGCCCGATGCCTGGTTCATGGAAGGGGCGACCGCCAATGTCATCGGCTACAATCTCTATGCGCTGGGCGACCTCGAGGGGGCGCGGGCGGCGGCGGACGCGGCACGCAAGGCGCATGAGCGAAGCGGCAGCCTGCTCGGCGTCACCATCGCCAATTGCTACATGGCGGTCATCGAACGCTCGGCCGGCCACCTGCCCGCCGCCGAAAGGCTGCTGCGCAACACGATCATCGAGGCCAGGACGCGGATCGGCGCAAACTCCTATGCCGAGGCCCTTGCCGGAACGCTGCTGGCCGAACTCGCCTATGAGACCAACGCATCCGGCGAGGCGCTGACGCTGGTCGAGAATCTCGGGCCGCTGATCGAAGGCGCCGCGGTCATCGTCTATCCGCTGGCCAGCGTGCCGACCTATGCCCGCGTGCTGCAGCTGACCGGTCGCGGCGACGCGGCACTCGACATGCTGGAGCGCGTCTACCAGCGCGTGCGCGGCTCGGTCTACCGCCGCCTCGCGTCGGTGCTGGTGCATGATCGCATCCGGCTGCTCATCGACCAGAACCGTGTCGCCGAGGCACGCGGCCTGCTCGACGATCATCGCCGCGAAAGCACTGAAACCGCCCCTACCGTCGCCAACGAATTCGAGTTCTTCGCCGAAGGCCGGCTGCTGACGGCCGAAAAATCCTACGCGGCGGCCACGGCACTTTTCGGCGCGCTGCTGGAGCGGACGAAAAGCAGCGGGCGCATGCGCCGCCACATACTGGCGCTGATCCTGCGCGCCAAGGCCGCCGGCCATGACCAGCGCGAGGCCGACCGTCATCTCCTCGAAGCGCTACGCCTTGCCCAGCCTTCCGGCTTCATCCGTTCCTTCGTCGACGAGGGCAGGCCCGTGGTCGAAGCGTTGATGCGATTGCGCGCGGCGCAGGCAAAGACCGACCCGTCCCTGTCGGCCTATGCGACGCGTATTATCGATGCCGCGCAGACGATGCCCATGGCGACGCGCAAATTGGCCGCCCCTGCAGCCGAGAAGGAACATCTCACCCAGCGCGAGTCCGAGCTGCTGCGTTGCCTGTCGGAAGGCATGTCCAACCGCGATATCGCGGTCGCGCTTTCGGTCAGCGAAACGACGGTGAAATGGCATTTGAAGAACATTTTCGGCAAGCTCTCGGTCTCGAACCGCGTCCAGGCTGTGCGTGCCGCGCAGGCGGCCGCAAACCTCCGCCCCCCTCCGAAAGGAGGGGCATAGACATCCCGCGTGCCCCCTCTTTCGGGTCGGGCCATGGGATCTTTAGCCTGCTAGCGTCGTCCAGATTTTAGAGGACGCTGCTTATGGCGACAGGTTACGTTTTTCACGAACAGCTGATGTGGCATGACACCGGCCCCAGCGCCGACATGATGCCTCCCGGCCGTTTCGTGGAACCGGGACGGCACCTGGAATCGCCGGGGTCGAAGCGCCGGCTGAACAACCTTATCCAGGTCAGTGGCCTGGCGCGCCATCTGGTGCCGATCCTTGCCGAGCCGGTGACGGTCGAGGACCTGCTGCGCGTCCACACGCAGCGCCATGTCGACGACATCCGCATGCTCAGCGAACGCGGCTGCGGCTTCGCCGGCCCCCAGGCACCGATCGGCCTCAACAGTTTCGACATCGCCCTGCTCTCGGCCGGCACCACCTATGCCGCGATGCGCGCGGTGCTGACCGGCCGTGTCGACAACGCCTATGCGCTGGCGCGGCCACCGGGGCATCATGCCGAGCCCGACCAAGCAATGGGCAACTGCCTGTTCTCCAACATCGGCATTGCCGTGCGCCGGCTGCAGCATGAAGGCCTGCTTGGCCGCGCGGCGATAGTCGACTGGGACGTGCATCATGGCAACGGCACCGAGACGGTGTTTTATTCCGATCCGTCGGTGCTGACCATTTCCCTGCACCAGGACAATCTCTATCCGACCGGGCGCGGCGCGATGGCCGACAATGGCAAGGGCGAAGGCGAAGGCTACAACATCAACATACCGCTGCCGGCCGGCAGCGGCACCGGCGCCTATGAAGCCACCTTCGACCGCATCGTCGCCCCCGCGCTGCGCGCCTACAAACCGGATCTCGTCATTGTTGCCTCCGGCTTCGACGCGTCGGGCTTCGATCCGCTCGGCCGCATGATGCTTAACAGCGAATGCTTCCGGCGCCTTGCCGCGCGCATGGTGGCGCTGGCAGCCGAGACATCGAAGGGCCGACTGATGATGACCCATGAAGGCGGCTATTCCGAAGGCTATGTGCCGTTCTGCGGCCATGCCGTCATCGAGACACTCGCCAATCACCGCACCGAAGTGATCGATCCGCTGTCGGACCATATCGACGAATGGGCCGGGCAGGACTTGCAGCCGCATCAGGCTGCGGTGATCGATGCGGCCGAAGGCCTGCTCGCAGGCCTGCGCCAACGCCTCGCAAGTGCTGCCTGACACGATGGATTTTATCGTCACCACGCTCCTCAACGCGCTGACGCTGATCAGCATCCTGATGCTGGTCGGGCTCGGGCTGGCGATCAGCTTCGGCCTGATGAACGTGACCAATCTGGCGCATGGCGAATTCGTCACTGTCGGCGCCTTCGCGGTCTATTTCGTCCAGAGCGTGGGCGGCTCGTTCTGGCTGGGGCTGGCCGCCGCACCCATCGCCGGCGCGGTGGTCGGCTGCATCCTGGAGTTCGCCATCATCCGCCATCTCTATTCGCGGCCGGTCTCGACCGTGCTTGCCACCTGGGGCGTCAGCCTGATCCTGCAGCAGGGGCTGGAACTGACCTTTGGCCTCGGCGCCAAGCCGGTGACGCCGCCGATCGAGGGCACGTTCGACCTGTTCTTCACCGTCTATCCCGCCTATCGGCTGATCCTGATCGCCATCGCCATGCTAACCTTGCTCGGTGTCGTGCTGCTGATCAGCCGGACGTCGTTCGGCCTCGACATCCGCACCGTCATCCAGAACCGCGAAATGGCCGAAGGCGTCGGCATCAACACGCGGCGCACCTACGCCATCGCCTTCACCTTTGGCGCGGCGATCGCCGGGCTCGCCGGCGGCCTGGTCGCACCGCTGGCGATCGTGCTGCCGCAGATGGGGGTGAACTACCTCGCCAATGCCTTCTTCGTCGTGATTGTCGGCGGCGTCGGCTCGATCGGCGGTCTCGTCGCCGGCAGTGTCTTCGTCGGCGGGCTGACCAGTGTGCTCAACTACCAGATCTCGCCATCGCTGGCGCAGGCGATCGTGCTGCTGGCGGCAATCGTCGCCGTGCGGCTGCGGCCCAACGGCCTGTTCAACGGAGCGTCGCGATGATCGCCCGCGACCGCAACTGGCTGCTGATCTTCGCCGTCTGCGCGGCGCTCGCCGTCGTCTATCCGTTCATCGCCGACGGCTACCAGCTGACGGTGATCCGCGACGCGCTGATCTTCGGTCTGTTCGCGGCGAGCCTCGACTTCTTCTGGGGCCGCACCGGCATCCTGTGTTTCGGCCACGCCGCCTTCTTCGGCATTGGTGGCTACATCATGGCGCTGGTCACGCTCAACGACGCCATCCCCTTGGGCAGCCTGCTCGGCATCCTGGGCGCGATTGCGGGTGCTGCCTTCGTCGCCGCCATCATCGGCTACTTCCTGTTCTTCGGCGGCATCCGCGGCAGCTACTTCACCATCGTGACGCTTGCCATGGGCGTCATCTGCCAGCAGGCCGCCGTCTCCTGGAGCTCGGTCACCGGTGGCGACAGCGGCCTGATCGGCATTCCGTCGATCGCCTTCGATCTTGGCGAAATACATGTCGATCTCAGCCAGGATCTGCCGAGTTACATCTTCGTCGCGTCCATCGTTGCGGTGGTCGTGCTGGTGCTGTGGTCGCTCAGCAGAGGTCGCTGGGGCACCGTGCTGACCGCCATCCAGGACAATGAAGTCCGGGCGGCCGCCCTTGGCCACAATGCGCCGCTGAGGCTACTCGTCACCTTCGTCCTGTCCGCGGCGATCGCCGGGCTCGCCGGCGCGCTCTATGTCTGCATGGCCGGGTTGGTGGCACCCGACCTGTCCGGGCTGCTGCTGTCGACGGAAGTCATCGTCTGGGTAGCGGTTGGCGGGCGCGGCACGCTGCTTGGTCCGGTCCTGGGCGCCATCGCCATACAGCGCGCGCAGCAGACGATCAGCAGCTTCAACCCGAGCCTGTGGCCGCTTTTGCTCGGCTGCGTCTTCGTCGTCATCGTCTTCGTGCTGCCGGACGGCATCCTGTCGATCTATGCGCGGCTGAAGAGCCTGTTCAAGGGCCGGAGGCAAGCGCAATGAGCGACGTGCTGCTTCAGGCCGAGAATGTCGGCATACGCTTTGGCGGGCTGCAAGCGCTGGAAGGGTTGAACCTGACGGTGCGCGACAGGGAGCTCTGCTGCATCATCGGGCCGAACGGCGCCGGCAAGAGCACCTTCCTCAACCTTTTGACCGGCACACTTCGCCCGACCAGCGGCAGCGTGCGCTTCCTCGGCCACGACATTGCCGGCCTGCCGCTGCACCGCATCGCCCGGCTCGGCATCGCCCGAAAATTCCAGATCCCGTCGGTCTTTCCGAGCCTCTCGGTCGAGGACAATCTCAAGGTCGCACGGTGGGGCACCTCGTCGCCGGTGCGTCCGGTCGGTGAGCTGCTGGACCTGGTCGCGCTTGGCAGCCGCGCGGCCACGCTGGCCGGCGAACTGGCGCACGGCCAGAAGCAATGGCTGGAGATCGGCATGGCATTGGCGATCGAGCCAAGGCTGCTGCTGCTCGACGAGCCGACCGCCGGCATGACGCCGCAGGAAACGCTGGCGACCGCGCAGATGCTGCTGCGGCTCAAGGGCGAGTTCTCGATCGTCGCTGTCGAGCACGACATCCGCTTCGTGCGGGCGCTGAACTGCGAGACGCTGGTGCTGCACCAGGGACGCCGGCTGCGCAGCGGTCCTTTCCACGACATCGAGGCCGACGAAATGGTCCGCGATGTCTATCTGGGGAGGCGCTGACCATGCTGCGGACACTCGCGGTCTCGGCCGGCTACGGCCTGCTCCCTGTGCTGAACGGCATCGATCTCAGCGTGGCACCGGGTGAAGTCGTCGGCCTGCTTGGCCGCAATGGCGCCGGCAAGACGACGCTGCTGCGCGTCATCGCCGGTGGCCTGAAGGCGAGCGGCGGCGCGGTTGTTCTCGGCGATCAGGACCTTACCGACGCGGCGGCCTTCCGCCGGGCGCGGGCGGGCATAGCGCATGTGCCGCAGGGCCGCGGCATCTTCAACCAGCTGACCGTGCGGCAGAATTTGGAGGTCGGCACGCGCGCAGCCATGGACCGTGGCGACGGCGGCATTCCTGACGACATCTTCGGCTATTTTCCGATCCTGCGCGAACGCGAGGCGCAAATCGCCGGCACGCTGTCGGGCGGCCAGCAGCAGATGCTGGCGATCGGCCGCGCGCTATGCGGCCTGCCGTCGGTGCTGCTGCTCGACGAACCCTCGGAAGGCATCCAGCCGAACATCGTGCAGTCGATCGCCGAGCTGGTGCCGCGCATCGCCCGCGAGCGCGGCATCGCGATCGTTCTGGTCGAGCAGAATCTCGATCTCGTTCTGAAGGCGGCCGACCGCTGCCTGGTGATGGAAAAGGGCAGGATCGTGCACGAGGGCACGCCGGAGGCGTTCGCCGACGAGAGCCTGCTGAAGGACCTGTTGGCCCTATGAGGCGCGCCCGAAGCGCATCTGGACCTGCTGACTTTGTAAGGCGTGCATGGGGCGTGCCTGGACTGGAAGGGAACATAACAATGATAAGCAGAAGAACGATACTGAAAGCCGGCGGCGCAGCCGCCGCCTTCGCCATGGTCGGCGCGCCGTCGATCCTGCGCGCCGCCGATACCGTCAAGGTCGGCCTGTCGATCCCGATCACCGGACTGCAGGCGATCCTCGGTGAGACGCTGCTCAATTGCTACAAGCTCGCCGCCGCCGAGCTCAATGCCGCCAACGGCATTGGCGGTCGCCAGGTCGAACTGTTCATCGAGGACAACCAGACGACGACCAAGGGCTCGATCGACAAGGCGCGCAAGCTCATCAACGAAGACAAGGTCGACGTGGTCATGGGCACGATCATTTCGCCCGAGCGCAGCGCGACGCTGTCGGTGACCTCGAAAGCCAAGAAGCTGTTCTTCTACCCGACCAATTTCGAGGGCGGCGAATGCAACCGCTACTTCGTCGCCACCGGGCCGATCCCGATGCAGCAGGTCGACCCGATGATGCCGTGGGTGGCCGAGAATCTCGGTAAGACGATCTATGTCATGGCCTCGGACTACGCCTGGCCGCAGAAGATGACCGAGGCGATCACGGCGGCCTATGAGAAGGCCGGCGGCAAGATCATCGGCGCCGACTACTATCCGTTCGGCACCACGGATTTCGGCCCGGCTTTCCAGAAGATCAAATCGCTGAAGCCCGATGTCGTCTGGTCGATGGTGGTCGGCAACGATGCCGTCACGCAGCTCAAGCAATATCGCTCTTTCGACATCAAGCAGCCGCTGATCGCGCCGCTCGACGAGGTTTTCAACAAGGACGCGCTGCCGCCCGGCGTCGCCGCCGGCACCTATGCGCCGCAGCCTTACTGGATGGCGCTCGACAATCCGGTCAACAAGAAGTTCATCGCAAGCTTCCGCGAAAAGTTCGGCCAGGAGAAGATGGTCAACGGCATCGGTGAGGCCGGCTACAACGGCCTGCATCTCTATGCGCTGGCCGCCGAGAAGGCCGGGTCACTCAGGGATGACGATGTGCTCAAGGCATTGCCCACCATCGAGTTCGACGCGCCGCAAGGCAAGATCCGCGTCGATGCCTCCAACAACCACACGCTCTGCCATTCCTATGTCGGCAAGGCGGCGGCGGACGGCGTCAGCTACGAGATCGCTAAGGATTTCGGCGCCATCACGCCGGTCACGCCTTACTGCAAGGTGTAGGATCTTACACCCGAGAGGTCCTGACGGCGGCTTTTCGGCCGCCGTCACGGCGTCCGCGGCGCCGGCAGCCGCTCGCGTAATTCGTCGACAAGCACCCTGGTGTTTTCGGAATAGTCGATGGGCACGACGACGAGATGCACGCCGCCGCCGGTGAAGGCCCGCTCCAGCGCCGGCCGCAAATCGGCGATCTCCATAACCCTGGTTCCCTTGGCGCCATAGGCCTCGGCGTATTTGACGAAATCGGGATTGCCGAAGGTCATGCCGAAATCCGGGAATTCGTCGACCGCCTGCTTCCAGCGGATCATGCCATAGGCATGGTCTTCGAGCAGCAGGATGACGAGGTTGAGCTTCAGCCTGACGGCGGTCTCCAGTTCCTGGCTGTTCATCATGAAGCCACCATCGCCGCAAATGGCCATGACACGGCGCGTGGGATAGAGCAGTGACGCCATCATCGCCGACGGCAGGCCGGCGCCCATCGTGGCCAGCGCATTGTCGAGCAGCAGCGTGTTTGCCATGCGCGTGCGGTAGTTGCGCGCGAACCAGATCTTGTACATGCCGTTGTCGAGGGCGAGGATTCCGTCCGCCGGCATTACGGCACGCACATCATGCACGATGCGCTGCGGCGTGAAGCGGTCTTCGGTGGCGCGCGCCGCGATCCGGCTCAAAATGCCTTCCCTGAGTGGCAGCAGCGCCTGTGCGTTGGGGATCTTGCCCTCGATGCGGTCCGCCAGGAGCGCCAGCGACGGGCCAAGGTCGCCGACGATCTCGGCCTGCGGGAAATAGACCTGCTCGACATCGGCCGAGTGGTAGCCGACATGGATGACCTTCGGCCCGTTGGCGCCCATGATGAAGGGCGGCTTCTCAACCGTGTCGTGGCCGATGGTGATGATCAGATCGGCCTGTTCGATGGCCTCGTGCACATAGTCGCGCTCCGACAGTGCCGCCGTTCCCATATAGAGTTCGGTGCCGCCGGGCACCGTGCCCTTGCCCATCTGCGTGGTGAAATAGGGTATTTGCGTGCGCAGCACGAACTGGGCGACATCGGGTGTCACACGCGGCCTCGACGCCGCCGCGCCGAACATCAGCAGCGGACGCTTGGCCTCCATGATCATGCGGGCGGCGCGATCGAGCGCGTCCGCGCTGGCCAGCGGCAGCTCGACCGGATGCGTCGGCACCAGCGCCACCGGCTCGCACTCGGCCGCCGCGATGTCTTCCGGCAGTTCCAGATGCACCGGGCCGGGCCGCTCTTCCTGGGCAACGCGGAAGGCCTCGCGCACCAGCGAGGGGATCATCTTGGGCGAGACGATCTGGCGCGACAGCTTGGTCAGCGGCTTCATCGCCGCGACGATGTCGACGATCTGGAAGCGCGCCTGCCGTGATGACAATATGCCTTTCTGGCCGGTGATCATGATCATCGGCATCGCGCCGAGCAGCGCATAGGCCGCCCCGGTCGTCAGATTGAGCGCCCCGGGGCCAAGCGTGGTGATGCACACGCCCGCCTTGCCGGTGAGCCTGCCATAAGTGGCAGCCATGAAAGCAGCGGCCTGCTCATGTCGGGTCAAGATCAGCTGGATCGACGAGCGGCGGATCGATTCGACGATGTCGAGATTCTCCTCGCCGGGAATGCCGAAAATCCGGTCGACCCCTTCATTCTCGAGGGCCGCCACGAACAGATCCGAACCTTTGGTCATGAACCGCCTCTCCTGCAATGCGCACGTTCCGCCTTCATATGGCATTGGTAAGCGGCGCCTCAAAGAGCGCAAGCCTGCTCTCGGCGATCAGCCCATCAGTTTCGGCAGGGCGGCTGCCAGCGCATCGATGGCGAGCCTAACCTTGAGCGGCAGATGCGGCGTCTGCAGCCAGAGCGCATGGCAGTCGTAGAGATAGTGCGGCTGGTCCGGCAACAGCGCGACCAACGCACCGGCCTCTATGCGCTCGCGGACCAGCCACCACGGTAGCCACGCCAGCCCCATGCCTTCGGCCGCTGCATCGGCGATGGCGTCGAGATCGTCGAGCCGCAGCCGACCGCTGGGGATGATCTCCTGTACGGATTGCCCTTCACGCGCAAACAGCCAGGGCTGAACGACCTGGCCGAGCCGGCGATAGACGATTGCCTGATGGTCGGCGAGATCTTCGATCCGCCGCGGTTCGCCATGGATTCCGAGATAGGCAGGCGCGGCACAGACAACCATGCCCTGGCGTGCAACGCGGCGCGCGATCACGCCGGCCTTGTCCTCAAGATCGCCGGTGCGGATGGCAAGGTCAAAGCCGTCCTCCGCGAGATCGGCGAAGCGGTCGCTGAGCGACAGATCGAGTTCCAGCATCGGATAGTGCCGCGCCAGCTTCAGCAACACGGGGGTGACGCAGTGGCGGCCGAAATGCGCCGGCATGGTCACGCGCAGTCTGCCTCTCGGTTCCGAAAACTGGTCGGCGGCCAGCGCATCGGCGGCTTTCGCCTCGGCCAGCACGATGCGGCAGCGTTCGTAATAGGCGCGGCCGAAATCAGTCAGGCTCTGGCGGCGCGTGGTGCGGTTGATGAGGCGTACGCCGAGCCGCTCTTCGAGAGAGCGGACATGCTTGCCCACCATCGGCCCGGACAGGTCGAGCGCCACCGCCGCAGCCGCGAACGAGCCAAGGTCGACCGCCTTGACGAACACGGCCATGCTCTCGAGCCTATCCATATTCGAAACCTCTGGTTTCTACTGCTTTATCCCTACGCCCATTTATCCATGAAGCCTCTGCCTGCATAGCTCATTCGGTTCAGATAATTAGGAGTAACCCGAATGGCTCGTATTGTCCGCTTCCACCAGCATGGCGGTCCCGAAGTTCTGCGCATCGAGGATATCGACCTCACTCCACCGCGTCCGGGTGAGGTTCAAATCCGCGTCAAGGCGCTCGGACTCAACCGTGCCGAGGCGCTGCTGCGCGCGGGCAGCTATATCGAGACTCCGCCCCTGCCCTCCGGGCTCGGGCTGGAAGCGGCAGGCATTGTCGAAACGGTAGGCGAAGGCGTGAAGGATTTCGCCCCGGGCGACGCTGTCAGCGTCATCCCGCCGCAATCGATGGTGCGCTGGCCCGCTTACGGCGAGCTGGTCACCTATCCCGCCAGGCTCATCGTCAAGCACCCATCGTCGCTCGACTGGCAGACGGCGGCGGCGATCTGGATGCAATATCTCACCGCCTATGGCGCCCTGATCGATATCGCCAAACTGAGCAGCGGAGACGCTGTCGTCATCACCGCGGCCTCAAGCAGCGTCGGGCTTGCCGCGCTCCAGATTGCCAACAAGGTTGGCGCGACAGCGATCGCGGTGACGCGAACATCGGTAAAGAAACAGGCCCTGCTCGATGCCGGAGCGGCGCAGGTTGTCGTCCTGGCCGAGGAGGATCTCGCCGCACGGCTGAGCGAGATCGCGGGGCCGCAAGGCGTGCGCGTCGTGCTCGATGCAATCGGTGGTCCGATCTTCGAGCCGCTGACGGCGGCAATGTCAAAGGGCGGCATTCTCATCGAATATGGCGGGTTGAGCCCCGAGCCGACGCCGTTCCCTCTGGCTGCCGTGTTGGGCAAGACGCTGACGTTGCGTGGCTATCTCGTGCACGAAATCACCGGCACCCCGGAGAAGCTGGAGGTCGCCAAGGCGTTCATCCTCGAAGGCCTGGAGACGGGTACGCTGAGGCCGATCATCGACCGGAGCTTCGCGTTCAACCAGATCGTCGAGGCGCACCGCTACCTCGAATCGAACGAGCAATTCGGCAAGATCATCGTAACGGTTTGAGCGACGGCAGCGGCGAACAAATCATTCCGGCAATATCGCCCTTGAAGGCCTGGCTCGGCATTCCTAACTGTGTGGTGCGGGCCGGGCCCCTCTGACGATCGCTTCTGGTGATTGTGATGTCGGACCGCTTTAACGGGCCCGTTTCCACCTTTTTCGGTCAAGCGGGCTCAATCCTTTCGGTTTGGAGCCCCGTATGACATCTTCCCTCCTTGGTTTGGTTTGCCCCTCCTGCCGCGTCGCGCTCGTGATGAGCGAACGCCAGGGTATCGAGATCGACTATTGTCCGCAGTGCCGTGGCGTCTGGCTTGATCGAGGCGAACTCGACAAGATCATCGAGCGTTCCGGCAGGGAAGCGTCGCCTGCGGCGCAGCCACAGCCGGCAGCCTTCTCCCAGCCGCAACACGGCCGCGATGACGATTATTCGCGCTCGCAGGGCCACCGCTACCCCAAGCGGAAGAAATCCTTCTTCGAAGAATTGTTCGATTGACCGCATGGCGCCCGGCACCTGCTTAAAATTTCCAAAACCATACCGATAAAGGTTCATCTCCGATGATGTCTCGCACCAGCCGATTTGCAGCCCTGTTCGCCGGACTGTTCCTCGCATTCTCCATGGTCGCGATCGATCATGCCGAGGCTCGGCGTGGCGGCAGTTTCGGCAGTCGCGGCACGCGCACGTTCCAGTCGGCACCGCCAACGAGGACGGCGCCGGCGCCGACCGCTCCGGTCGAGCGTTCGATGACACCCAACACCGGTGTGAACTCTGCCGCCCGGCAGCCGCAGGCCGGCCTGCAGAGGCCCGGCTTCATGAGCGGCTTCGGTGGAACGATGATGCGCGGCCTGCTGATCGGCGGCCTGATCGGCCTGCTCCTGGGCCAAGGCTTCGGTGGTCTGGCCGGCATGTTCGGCTTCCTGCTCCAAGCCCTGCTCATCGGTGGCGCGATCATGCTGGCCATCCGCTTCTTCCGCTCGCAGTCGGCGCAGGGCCCTGCCCCGGCGCTGGCCGGTGCCGGCAATGCCCAGGCGTCGCGATTTGAGAACCGTGCTGCGGCGCAGCAGCAGGCAAGCTCGTTCACAATTCCCGGCTTTGGCGGTGGTTCGGGCGGAGGCTCACCGGCTGACGTCTCGGAGGAGATCACACTGGCTCAGAGCGACCTCGACGAAGACCATGCCGCCCTGCGCCGGGCGACGACGCCCGAAATGGTGTCCTATCTCTCGGAAGAGCTGGCCGACAATGCCCAGAAAGGTCTCAGGAACGAGGTCTCCGATATCACCTTGCTGCAGGCCGACATCGCGGAAAGCTGGCGCGAGGATGACCGCGACTACGCCACGGCCGCGTTGCGCTACGAGTCTCGCGACGTGATGCGCGAGCGGGCCAGCGGCAAGGTTGTCGAGGGCGACGAGAACCATCCGACAGAGACGACCGAGCTGTGGACATTTACGCGTCAGAATGGCTCGAACTGGAAGCTCTCGGCAATCCAACAGGCCTGAGCCCGACCATCGTACGGGTGCGTCGGTAGCGCCTCAGCGCACGATCCTGACGCACATCGGCGTGCCGATCTCGATGGTGCGTCCGATGTCCGTCAGCACGCCTGCGCGCTGAAATAAGGCGCCTCCCGGTTCAGGCGGCCGACAAAGACCAGGCAATCCTTTTTCATGATTTCCCCCCGCCTGCCCGCGCGTGAGCGCGCGGGATTGGGAAAAATTCGCCCCGCCCTCGCTTGCAACGTAATCCCATATGTGAAAATACTATTTACAAAAGAAGATTGGCGGGAGGAGACGTCATGCAGTCCGGCGCTTTGAGGCGTGTTCAAATGGCTGACCTAAGCCTCCTGCGAGACTGCCGGAGCCAGCCATGAACGACTTCGCGCCCACCGTCGGCATCGCATCGACCTACCCCAAAAACATGCCTGAGGCGCACGCGGCACTGCCAGTGTGGAACGCCGAGAACTGGTTCTACGAGGACTGGCCGGTCGGCCAGAAAATTCGGTCGTTGCGGCGCACGATGGCGGAAGGCGACAGCCATCTCTTCAACACGCTGGTGCTCGACATCCACCCCTATGTGCAGGACCAGATGTTCGCCGAAAGCGAAGGCATTTTCGGCAAGCGGCTGATCGCCGGTGCTTTCGTCTTTTCGGCGGGGCTGGGGCTGGTCGCCACCAACTGCGTCAACGCCTTTTCCTATGGCTATGACAAGCTCCGTTTCATAAAGCCCGTCTTCATTGGCGACACGATCTATTCGATCCGCTCCAACCTCGACAAGACGCCGCGCTACAAGGAGATGGGGCTGATCCGTGCCAGCTACGAAGTGTTCAAGGGCGAAGGCGAGCTGGTCCTCTATTGCGAGCATCTGCAGACGGTGAAGTATCGCAACCCGGCCGATTTCGTCGGCAAGACGGAGAAATGAAAATGCCGGCAGCCGCCGAATTGCCGCTTGCCGGTCTCACCGTCGTCGACATGAGCCAGTTCCTGTCCGGCCCCTATTGCTCGCTGCGCCTGCTCGATCTCGGTGCCCGTGTCATCAAGATCGAGCGTCCGGATGGCGGCGACCTGTCGCGCCGGCTCTATCTCAGCGACACCGAGATCGGCGGCGATTCCACGATCTTCCACGCCATCAACCGCGCCAAGGAAAGTTTTGCCATCGACCTGAAGAACGAGGCCGATCTCGAGGCGCTGCGCGGGCTTCTGGCCAAGGCCGATGTGCTTATCCAGAATTTCCGGCCCGGCGTCATCGAGCGGCTCGGCCTCGACTACGAAGCCGTCCGCAAGATCAACCCGCGGCTCGTCTACGCGTCGATCAGCGGCTATGGCGAGGACGGCCCATGGGTCAAGCGGCCCGGCCAGGATCTCCTGGCCCAATCGCGCTCCGGCGTGATGTGGCTGAACGGCGACGAGGACCAGGGGCCGGTGCCCTTCGGCCTTGCGATCGGTGACATGCTGGCGGGTGCAGCCTGCGCGCAAGGCATTCTGGCGGCGCTGGTGCGGCGCGGCATCACCGGCCAGGGCAGCCATATCGAAACCAGCCTCCTGGAAGCGTTGGTCGACTTCCAGTTCGAGGTGCTGACCACGCATCTCAATGACGGCCGCCGGCTGCCACGCCGCTCCAATTTCCGCAGCGCGCATGCCTATCTCTCGGCGCCCTATGGCGTCTATCCGGCCAAGGACGGCTATCTCGCCATCGCCATGACGCCGATCCCCAGACTTGCCGACCTGCTGTCGCTCAATGAGCTGGCGCCTTATCGCGACAGACCGGCCTCCTGGTTCACCGCGCGCGACGACATCAAGGCGATCATCGCGCAGCGGATCGCCAGCAAAACCATCGACGAATGGCTCGCCATTCTCGAGCCGGCCGACATCTGGTGCGCCAAGGTGCTGACCTGGCCGGAGATGCTGGCCAGCGAAGGTTTCCAGTCGCTCGACATGCTGCAGACGGTGACGCGCGAGGACGATGTCTCGATCCTCACCACCAGTTCGCCGCTCAGGGTCGACGGTGTCAGGGCCAAGGTCGATCGCGCCGCACCGCGCATCGGCGAGCACAGTGCCGCGATCCGCGAGGAGTTCGGCCTGTGACCACGCTCAAGGGCATGACCTGGAGCCATCCGCGCGGCTACGATCCGATGGTCGCCTGCTCGTCGCTCTGGCAGCAGAAGACCGGCGTCGCCATCGACTGGGACAAGCGCTCGCTGCAGGATTTCGAATCCTTCCCGGTCGAGGAACTGGCGCGCGCCTATGATCTGATCGTCATCGACCATCCGCATGTCGGCCAGATCACCGCGGAACGCTGCCTCGCGCCGCTGGATGTCGCCGGCCGCGAGGTCGAGCGCGCAGCCCTTGCGTCGGGAAGCGTCGGCCAGTCCTATCCAAGCTACGCCTGGCAAGGGCGGCAATGGGCCTTTCCGATCGATGCGGCCAGCCAGGTCCAGGCATGGCGGCCGGACGCGCTCGATGCGCCGCCGGCGCGCTGGAGCGAGGTGCTCGACCTCGCCCGGCAAGGACACGTGCTTTTGCCGCTGCGCCCGCCGCATGTGCTGATGGTGTTCTACACGCTTGCCGGCAATCTCGGGCACGCTTGCGTGACCGATCCGTCCCGCGATCTCATCGATAGCGAGGCCGGCAGCCAAGTCTTCGAAATGATGCGAGAGATCGCCGGCCTGGTCGAACCGGCCTGTTTGGAGATGGATCCGATCGCGGTTTCCGAACGCATGGCGGAAGCCGATTCCCAGATCGTCTGCGCGCCGCTGATCTATGGCTACGCTTCCTATGCGCTATCAGGGTTTCGCGCGCGCCGGCTGGCCTTCACCGACATCCCGGTCGTTGGCGCCAACGGCCCTGTCGGCTCGGCGCTCGGCGGCACCGGCATAGCGGTGTCAGCCTTTTCCAAGGCGAAGGAGGCTGCGACCGACTTTGCCTATTGGGTCGCCAGCGGCGACGTGCAGCGCGGCGCCTATGCCGCTGCCGGTGGCCAACCAGGCCATGCTGCCGCCTGGGAAGACCACACCGTCAATGCCGCGACCGGCAATTTCTATCGCGACACGCGCGCAACGCTGGGAGGCGCATGGGTGCGGCCGCGTCATGACGGCTACATGGCGTTCCAGCAGGCAGCGTCCGACCGCATCCTGTCCGGCATGACTTCCGGACACAGGGCCGCCGAGGTGGTTGCCGATCTCGTCAGCCTGTTCCGGGAGAGTGCCCCCGCGCAGGTGTCCGGCGCTGCCGGTAGAGGAGCCTGAACGAAACCGAACGGCGTAGAACGTCCGGGCTACGCCCCGGCGAGATGCCGAGGCAAATGCAACCTATTCCAGCCGCCAGAGCTTGCGGGCATTGCCCGACAGCAGGCTGTCGCGCTCCGCGATGCTGCAGCCGGAAAGCAGCGCGTGGGTCGCCGCGACCCAGGTCGACAGGCCGCCACCGAGCGTGCAGACCGGCCAGTCGCTGCCCCAGACGACACGGTCCCAGCCGAACGCAGCGATGGTGTGCTCGACATAGGGCCGCAGCGTCCCGACCGTCCAGCTGCCGGGATCGGCATAGGCGACGACGCCGGAGATCTTGGCCATGACGTTCGGACGCAGCGCGATCTCGCTCATATGCTCGCGCCAGGGATGCTCGGCGCCGCCCTTGATGTCGGGAACGCCGCAATGGTCGAGAACGAACTGGACGTCGGGTGCGAGGTCGGCCAGCGCTATTGCTTTCGGAATCTGGTGCGGCAGCACGACGAGATCGAAGGTCAGGCCGGCACCGCCAAGCCGCTTGATGTTGTCGCGAAACACCGCGCCCTCCGACAGATCGTCGGGCACGACATGGAGCACACGGCGGAAACCCCTGACGAAAGGATTTGCCCGCTGCCTTTCGAGATAGACCGGGAAGTCAGCATCTTCCGGCCGGCAGGACGCGATCGCCCCGACCAGCATGCTGCCGGCCTGTCGCGACAGACCTTCCACCCGTGCGGTCTCGGCTTCAATGTCAGCGGGATCGACATCGACCTCCATGTGCAGCACGCGCTCGACGCCGACACGCAGCGCCTCGGTGGCATATTCCTCGTAGGAGAAATCGCGGTTGAGCGGCGGCACCCCGGCAAGCCAGGGATAGCGCAAGGCCGAGCGATCGATGAGATGCAGATGGGTATCGATGATCACTGGAGCTCCTCCAAATTCTTTGTCAAATTATCTCACGGAGGAATTCTTCATTCAAATAAGAATTTATGCAGCCGACCCTACAGCCGAGCCAGCCAGATGCGACAGCTTCTCGCACGTCGCCAGCAGCAGTTCGATTGTCCTGGTGATATCTGGCGCGGACGGCGCATTGACCACGGTGATGTAAGGGATCGACAGGGCGGCGATGGCCTTGCCGTCGGAGCTGCGTACTGGAGCCGAGAGGTTGAAGACGCCGGCGGTCTGCATCGAGGCCATCATCTCGTAGCCACGGTCACGGATCTGGTCGAGCCGGGTGAAGAACTCGGCCGATTGCGCCGTCTTGTCGGTGCTGCGGACGTGTTCGGAGATCATCATCTGCCGCTCTTCCTGCGAGCGGAAGGCAAGCAGCACATGGCCCGAACCGGTGTCGAACAGGCTGATGTGGGAGCCGACGCGGATCGAGATGCCCCAGTAGTTCGGTGCCTCCTGCTGGGCGATGACGACGGCAGAACCGCGATCAAAAACAACGAGTTGGTTGGCCTGCTGCGAGGTCTCGGCCAGTTCGCGCATTAGTGGTGTGGCGTAGGACACCAGCCGCCGCACCGGAGCGTGCAGCTGCGCCAGGCCGAAAAGTTTCAGCGTCAGTGAATAGCGGTCGCCGTCCAGCCTTGTGACATAGCCGCGCCGCACCAGCCGGTCGAGCATGCGGTAGAATTCGTTGGGGCTGCGGTCAAGTTTCTTGGCGATTTCGGCCTGGGTAAGGCCGCCGTCCACGCCGGCCAGCAGCTCAAGAATGTCGAGCCCCTTGTCGAGCGCCGGCGCGCGGTAGCGCTCGTCTTCGCTGTCATCCATGAGGCATTTCTCCAGTGAAATCGATTCTTCATATACGCAGGAATGCGCCCGGCGGAAACAAATTTCGCCTTGACGTACGTATGAATGTTTTGTTTGTATATGAATGTAGCATTTCTTGTCACGCGGACAAGTTGCGGTCGCCGCTAAGGCGCACCCAGGGAGGAAACCAATGAACAGACTGCTTTCCGGCGTCTCCGCCGGCGCATTGGTGCTTGCATTTGGTGCAGGCACGGCCCTTGCCGGCGACCTGCCCGGCAAGTTCGAAGGCGTCACCGTCGACGTGAAACTGATCGGCGGCCAGCAATATGAAAAGCTCTATGAGCGCATTCCCGAATGGGAAAAGGCCACCGGCGCCAAGGTCAACATCCTGACCAAGAAGAATGGCTTCGACATCGACAAGGAGTTGAAGTCCGACATCGCCTCTGGCAGCACCAACTGGTGCGTCGGCTGGAACCATTCGTCCTTCGCGCCGCAATATACCGGCCTCTACACAGACCTCAGTAAATTGCTGCCCAAGGAAGAGATCGACGCCTTCGTGCCGTCGACGATCAAGGCGGCAACCATCGACGGCAAGCTGGAGATGCTGCCGCGCGCGCAGTTCGACGTCTCGGCGCTCTACTACCAGAAGAGCCTCTACGAGAACGCAGACAACAAGACCAAGTTCAAGGCCAAATACGGCTATGACCTGGTGCCGCCGGACAGTTGGAAGGAAGTCACCGACCAGGCCGAGTTCTTCGCCAACCCGCCCAATTTCTACGGCACGCAGTTCGCCGGCAAGGAAGAGGCGATCAATGGCCGCTTCTACGAGATGGTGGTCGCCGAGGGCGGCGAGTATCTCGACAAGGACGGCAAGCCGGTCTTCAACTCGGAGGCCGGCATCCGGGCGCTCGACTGGTTCGTCAATCTCTACAAGGCCAAGGCCGTGCCGGCCGGAACGACCAACTATCTCTGGGACGATCTCGGCCAGGGCTTTGCCTCGGGCACCGTCGCCATCAATCTGGACTGGCCGGGCTGGGCCGGCTTCTTCAACGACCCGAAATCGTCCAAGGTGGCGGGCAATGTCGGCGTGAAGGTCGCGCCGAAGGGTTCTTCCGGCAAGCGCACCGGCTGGTCCGGTTTCCACGGTTTCTCGGTGACCGAGAACTGCCCGAACAAGGCCGCCGCCGCTTCGCTCGTTTGGTGGCTGACCAATGAGGACAGCCAGAAACTGGAAGCCGCCGCAGGCCCGCTGCCGACACGCACGGCCGTGTGGGATTGGGACCTGAAGCAGGCCGCAAACGATCCTTACAAGAAGGAGGTTCTCTCTGCCTTCCAGGAAGAAGCCAAGCACGCCTTCGCCGTGCCGCAGACGCCTGAGTGGATCGAGATTTCGAACGCCGTCTATCCCGAACTTCAGGCGGCGATCCTGGGCGACAAGACCCCCAAGCAGGCATTGGACGAAGCCGCCGCCAAGGCGACGCAAATCCTGCAGGATGCCGGCAAGCTCTAGAACCGTCTCCCAAGGCCGCCTCCCCCATAATGAATGGGGGAGGCGATCGCGTCTCGCCGGAGGCCCCGCGATGCACACCGCCTTTCGGCGCCTCGCTCACGCAATGCAAAACCCAACAGGATTCTGATGAAGGGCTTCAAGCCATCGGCGCCATTCCTGCTGCTGCTTCCAGCCTTCATCGTGCTGGCCGCGGTCGTCGTCGTGCCGCTGCTTCTGTCGCTCTATTCCAGCTTCACACCGTTCCGCCTGACCAAGCCCGAAACATTCTTCGTCTTCGTCGGCTTCCGGAACTATCTCTCGATCCTGGCCAACACCGATTTCTGGTGGGCGTTCGGGCGCACGGTGCTGCTGCTGACGATCGCGCTCAATCTCGAAATGCTGCTCGGCCTCGGCCTCGCCATGCTGGTCGAGAAGGCGACGCGCGGCCAGCGCATCCTGCGCACGCTGATGATGTTTCCGATGATGTTCTCGCCGATCCTCGTCGGCTTCCAGTTCAAGTTCATGTTCAACGACAATATCGGCCTGGTGAACAACGCGCTGCAGTCGCTCGGCATCACGCAGGACGCCATTCCGTGGCTGATCGAGGGCCATCTCGCCTTCATCGCCATCTCGATCGCCGAGATCTGGTCGTCGACCGCGATCTTCGCCATCCTGATCCTCGCCGGCCTGCTCGCCATGCCCAAGGAGCCGATCGAGGCCGCGCGGGTCGATGGCTGCACGCCCTGGCAGACCCTCCGCTATGTGACGTGGCCGTTCGTCATGCCTTTCGCCTATATCGCCATGACCATCCGTTCGCTCGACGTCGCGCGCGCCTATGACATCGTCAAGATCATGACCGATGGCGGACCGGCGGGCCGCACCGAGCTGTTGTGGACGCTGGTGGCGCGCACCGCCTACAGCGACGGGCGCATGGGGATGGCCAACGCCATGGCCTATTTCTCGATCCTGCTGTCGATCGCCTTCACCGTCTATTTCTTCAACAAGCTCGCCGCGGCGCGCACGCAGATCGGCGCGGAGTGGTGATGGACGAGAATTCTTCCGCCCGCCTGAAGCGCCGGCTGCTGGGCATCGTCCATCGCGTCGGCCTGTTCCTGGCGATGCTGACAATCTGCCTGCCCGGCCTCTGGATCGTGCTATCGTCGCTGCGGCCAACCGTCGAGATCATGGCCAAGCCGCCGGTGTGGATCCCGCAGGAGATCTCGTTCGACGCTTACATCGCAATGTTCTCGGGCATCGGCAAAGGCGGCATCCCGGTCATCGAATATTTCCGCAACTCGCTGATCATCTCGGTGACCTCGACGATCATTGCGGTGGCCATCGGCATGGCCGGCGGCTATGCCTTCGCGCGCTACCGCTTCCGCGGCAAATCCAGCGTCTTCCTTGGCCTGATGCTGACGCGCACGGTGCCCGGCATCGCACTGTCGCTGCCGCTGTTCTTCCTCTATGTGCGGCTCGGCATCATCGACACGCATTTCGGGCTGATCCTCGCCTATGTCGCGCTCAACGTGCCGTTCACCATCTGGCTGATCGACGGCTTCTTCCGCCAGGTGCCGAAAGACCTCGCGGAGGCAGCACAAATCGATGGCTGCACGCGCTGGCAGGCCTTCTGGCAGGTCGAGTTCCCGCTCGCCGGGCCGGGCATTGCGTCTGCCGCCATCTTTGCCTTCCTGACCTGCTGGAACGAGTTCGCGCTGGCCTCGCAACTGACCCGCTCGGTGAGCGCCAAGACGCTGCCGGTCGGCCTGCTCGACTACACGGCCGAATTCACCATCGACTGGCGCGGCATGTGCGCGCTGGCCGTGGTGATGATCATTCCCGCACTCACCCTCACCTATATCGTCCAGAAACACCTTGTCGGCGGCCTGACCTCCGGCGCGGTGAAAGGCTGATCCCATGGCAACGGTTTCCCTGAAAAAACTGACCAAGCGCTACGGCAATATCGGGATCGTGCATGGCATCGATCTCGATATTGCCGACCGCGAATTCATCGCGCTGGTCGGCCCGTCAGGCTGCGGCAAGTCGACGACTTTGCGCATGATCGCCGGACTGGAAGAGATCAGCGCCGGCTCGATCGAGATCGGCGGGCGGATCGTCAACGATCTGCCGCCGCGCTCGCGCAACATCTCGATGGTGTTCCAGTCCTATGCGCTCTATCCGCATATGACCGTGCGCGAAAACCTTGGCTTCTCCTTGAAGATCGCCGGTGCGGCCAAGGAGGACATGGAACGCCGTGTCGCCGAGGCCTCGGCCATCCTGGGCCTCGACACGCTGCTCGACCGCCGCCCGTCGCAACTGTCGGGCGGCCAGCGCCAGCGTGTCGCCATGGGCCGCGCTATCGTGCGCGACCCTGACGTCTTCCTGTTCGACGAGCCGCTTTCCAACCTCGACGCCAAGCTCAGGACGCAGATGCGCACCGAGATCAAGAAGCTGCATGCCAAGGTGCAGTCGACAGTGATCTACGTCACCCACGACCAGGTCGAGGCAATGACGCTGGCCGACCGCATCGTCATCATGCGCGACGGCCATATCGAACAGGTCGGCACGCCAGACGAGGTCTTCCGCCGCCCGGCGACACGCTTCGTCGCCGGCTTCATCGGTTCGCCGCCGATGAATTTGCACGAGGCGACGGTCGATGACGGCCAACTGGTTTTCGCCAGCGGCGAAAAGCTGCCGCTACCCGCCCAATTCAAGGCCAATGTCGCGACCGGCGACAAGGTCGTGTTCGGCCTGCGGCCAGACGACATCTATCCGACCGGCCATGGCATCAGCTCCGGCGGTGCGGCCGACGTCCATCAGATCGACCTGCCGATCACCGTCACCGAACCGCTCGGCAACGAGACGCTGGTGTTCGTCGAGTTCAACGGCACCGACTGGGTTTCGCGCATGCTGAACCCGCGCCCGTTGCGCTCCGGCGAGCGGGTGGCGATGAGCCTCGACCTGTCGCAGGCGCATCTGTTCACCGCCGAGACCGGAAAGACATTGCGGAGCTGACCGATGGCTAGAATCGAGAAAATCGAACTGCGGATGGTGGACCTTGTGCCCAAGGTCAAGCGCACGGACGCCATCCAGAGTTTCGTCAGCCAGGAAACACCGATCGTCACCATCACCGATTCCGACGGCGCGGTCGGCACCGGCTACAGCTACACGATCGGCACCGGCGGTTCGTCGGTGATGCGGCTCTTGTCCGACCACCTGGCGCCACGCCTGATCGGCCGCGACCCCGACATGATCGAGGCGATCTGGCACGATCTCGAATTCGCCACCCATGCGACGACCATCGGTGCGATCACCTCCATCGCCATTGCGGCGATCGATACGGCGCTCTGGGATCTGAGGGCGAAGAAGCAGAACCTGCCGCTGTGGAAACTCGCCGGCGGCGCCAAGGACCGCTGCCCGCTCTACACCACCGAGGGCGGCTGGCTGCACATCGAGACCGCAGCACTTGTCGACGACGCGCTGGCTGCCAAGGCGAAGGGATTTCGTGGCTCGAAAGTGAAGATCGGCAGGCCGCACGGGTCGGAGGATCTCGCCCGCCTGTCGGCGGTGCGCAAGGCCGTGGGCGACGGCTACGAGATCATGACCGACGCCAATCAGGGGTTTTCGGTCGACGAGGCGATCCGGCGCGCGGCGCGGCTGCGCGAACTCGACCTCGCCTGGATCGAGGAGCCGCTGCCGGCCGACGACATTGACGGCCATATCAGGTTGTCCAACTCGACGCCGACGCCAATTGCCATTGGCGAATCGCTCTATTCGATCCGCCATTTTCGCGAATACATGCAGAAAGGCGCCTGCTCGATCGTGCAGGTCGATGTCGGCCGCATCGGCGGCATCACGCCATGGCTCAAGATCGCCCATGCGGCGGAGGCCTTCGACATTCCGGTCTGCCCGCATTTCCTAATGGAGCTGCATGTCAGCTTGACCTGCGCGGTTCAGAACGGCAGGTATGTCGAGTACATTCCGCAACTCGACCAGTTGACCGGCAAGCATATGCGCATCGAGGATGGGCATGCGCTGGCGCCCGACGAACCCGGCATCGGCATCGACTGGGATTGGGACGCGGTCAAGGCCATGAGCATCGCCGAATTCACTACGGCGATCACGAAGTAGGAGTCGGATATGCAGCGAATGGGCATGGTGCTGGGGTTGAAGCCCGAAAAGGTCGAGGAGTATGTCCGCCTGCATGCCGCCGTCTGGCCCGACGTGCTGACCATGATCTCGGCCTGCAACATCAAGAATTATTCGATCTATCTGAAGCGGCCGGAGAATCTGCTGTTCTCCTATTTCGAATATCACGGCACCGATTATGCGGCCGACATGGCCAAGATGGCCGCCGACCCGAAGACGCAGGAATGGTGGTCGGTCTGCATACCATGCCAGGAGCCGCTCACGACCCGCAAGGAGGGCGAATGGTGGGCCAGCACGGACGAGGTCTTCCACTATGACTGAGGGCGGTTTCGACCCTGCCTTACTCGTCCAGTCCTGGCCAACACCCTCGAAGCCTCGCCCGATCGTCACTTTCGGTGCCGGATCGATCGTCGGGGACGCGCATTTTCCCGCCTATCGCAAAGCCGGCTTTCCGATTGCCGGCCTCTATGATCCCGACCAGGCCAAGGCGAAAACCCTGGCCGACAAATGGGGCATGACGGCGTTCCGTTCGGTCGACGAAGCCGCATCCGTCCCGGATGCGATCTTCGATCTGGCGACCCCGCCGGGACGGCACGCCGAGATCCTGAAAGCCCTGCCCGACGCTGCGGTCGCATTGATCCAGAAGCCGATGGGCAACTATCTCGGCGAGGCAACCGAAATCCTCGAAATCTGCCGTGCCAAGAACCTCAAGGCGGCCGTGAACTTTCAGCTGCGCTTCGCGCCGATGATGCTGGCGCTCAAGGACGCTATCGCCAGGGGCTGGCTCGGCGAAGTCGTCGACTTCGATGCCTGGCTGGCGCTGGCGACACCGTGGGAGTTGTGGGAGTTCCTGCTCAAGGCGCCGCGCGTCGAGATCGCCATGCACTCGATCCACTATATCGATCTCATCCGGCAATTGCTCGGCGATCCCAAAGGCGTCCACGCCAAGACGCTCGGCCATCCCAACCACAAGGTGGCGCAGACGCGCACCAGCGCCATTCTCGACTATGGCGACACCATGCGCTGCGCGCTGTCGATCAACCACGACCACAAGTTCGGCCGCCGCCACCAGGCCTGCGAATTCCGCATCTGCGGCACCGAGGGGGCGGCCTATCTCAAGCTCGGCCTGAACCTCGACTATCCCCGGGGCGAACCGGACATTCTGGAAATCCATCCGAAGGGCGCAACGGACTGGATCGCGGTACCGCTTGCCGGCGAGTGGTTCCCCGACGCCTTCGTCGGGCGCATGGCCAACGTCCAGCGCTTCGCATCAGGAGAAGACGACGAACTGGTCAGCTCGGTCGAGGACGCCTGGAGCACCATGGCGCTGGTGGAAGCCGCCTATAGATCGAGCGCGGCGCCGGCGACGCCGATCGCGGAAAGACCCTGATGGAACAGATCCAATATTTCGAAGATTATGAAATCGGCTCTTCGCGGCTAACCAGCGGCCGCACCATCACCGAGACCGACTTCATCGTCCATGCCGGCCACACCGGCGATTTCTTCCCGCACCACATGGACGCCGAGTACATGAAGACGACGCCGTTCGGCCAGCGCATCGCGCATGGTACGCTGGTGTTCTCGGTCGGCATCGGGCTGACGGCAAGCATCGTCAACCCCGTCGCCTTCTCCTATGGCTATGACCGGCTGCGCTTCATCAAGCCGGTGTTCATCGGCGACACGATCCGCACGCGCACCACCATTACGGCCAAGGAAGACGATCCCAAGCGGCCGGGCTCGGGACGCGTGATCGAACGCTGCGAGGTGATCAACCAGCGCGGCGAGGTCGTGCTGGCGGCCGATCATATCTACATCGTCGAACGCAAGCCGGCGCAGAGCTGAAGAACAGCGTGGTTCTTACGAACCGGTCGTGCGGTGATGCGCTTGAGCCCCGAGCAGCAGGACCATCCCGACTAGGATTTTCGCGACAGGCCGCCGCGTAACGCGGTGCCGGCCTTCAGCGTTCCGCTGGCAATGGCTTCGCGCAGGACGTTGGCGACCTGCTCCGCCACTGTCTGCGGCCTCCCACGCAATCGATGCTCCCTGACACGCGGACTCCAGAGTAGTGGAAAACCAGCGAACTGGATATGAGTATCCTCGTGTACGGTACGGCACACGCCGCTGAAGACTGGACAGCGCTGATAGCGAGATGCGCCGAGCCGATGGTCTCTGTCGAATATTCGTGCAGGGCGCTGCCCGGCGCAGGCAGTTCGCCTATGCTGCCGTGGCCGGCCGATCCTTGAACAGGACCGGATCGGCAACAGCCGGCTCCGCATACCGTATGCGCAGGCGCAGAAATGGCGCTTCGATGCAGGTGTAGCTGAGATATCCGATCGGGATCGTCGCCAGAAAACACAGCAAGGACCAGAGGCAGGCAATGTAGAAATTGCTGATGCCCATGATGTTCGCGTTGATGAACGCCGCCAACTGCATGACGAAGAACAGGTGCAGGAGATAGATCGAATAGCTGTAGGCCCCAGCCTTCTCCAGGATCCTGAACGGCAGGCCTGTTCGCTGCCTTGGAAAGCTGGTGTCGTAATAGGCGATCCCAAACGAATAGGCCGCCGCCTCCACCGTCGGCAGGATGATCCATATCCAATGCGGCGAGGGATACCGCTCAAGCTGGTAAAACCCTCCCGCGGCATCGAACCACCAGAAGAACCCCGAAAAGGCCAGCAGAACGGCCAGCGCGAGCCAGTGCCGGTCCTTCGCATGGGCGCGGAGATGGAAGGCAAGGATGCCGGCCAGGAACTGATCGGCATGGCCAATGATGGTCCAGGCCGCCGCCGACTGTACCTCGCCGAGGTGCACGTAAAGTGCGCACCTCAGCAAAATGGCCGCCGCGATGAACAGCAAGGGAGCGAACAGGAAGCGTCTGGACGCCATCAGCAGGAACGGCAGCAGGATGTAGAAGTGGGCTTCCACGGTTATCGACCAGCCGCCGTTCGGGAGGGTTGGAAAGATCACCCCCTTCCCGACGTCGGTGAAATAGCCGCCCAGGGGCTGGCCCGCCATAGATACGCGGCAAGCCTCGATGGCTATCACGGCCAGCAGGAGCGGAAGCAGCCTCAGCGCCCGGTTGGCGAAGAAGGGCAGATAGCTGACCTGTTTCCCATCAAGAAGCTTGGCGAACAGGTAGCCGGAGAGCGTCATGAACAATGAAACGCCGGTGACCCCCTCATCCAGCAGGCTGAAAATGGGCACGGCAGGTACAAAACCATAGGGCACCGGCCCCTCTGGAGACTGGTGGAGGAAATGCCAGGTGAAGACCAGGAAAGCCGCTAGGCCACGAACATGGTCCAGCGCCGGATAGTGTTCTCCAGTCGAAGATCTCATGATTCAGACCAGGCGCCCGGGCGTTCAACGATCATCGCAATGTCGCGCGGTCCCAATGCCCGCAACGATGGCAGCAGAGCGAGGGCCCGCTTGCCAATGCCTAGTTTGCCCGCCTCTCGTTAATTTACACTTCCATCCAATGGAGAAAGTCCGGCGCAGCCAGCCGCAACCGCCAGAAACCGCGTGGCACGTGCGGGACGCAGCCGCCTTCGATCAATCGACCTCCACGGCGACCACCGCCGCGCAGTCACCGGCCTTGACCAGGCCGGGAAAATGCCGCGCCGCCAGCATACCCGACATTTTTGCCCGGATCTCCTGCGGGGCAATGCCCGTGCGGCCAACCGAATGGATCCGTGCCAGCACCGCGCCCTCTTCGACGGGCTCGCCGAGATCAACCATGGTTTCGATCATGCCGTCCTCCTCGGCGAAGGAGAAGCAATCGCCAGACGGCATATCCAGCCATTGAGTTCTGCCCTTCTCGACCGCCCCAGCAACAATGCCCGCATGACGCAGCACATTGAGAATGCCACGCCGTGCAATCCGCACCGTTTGAGCGCGCGAGGTGCCACCGCCGCCAAGCTCGGTGCTGACGAAGACCTTGCCCATCTCCTCGGCCGCCGTGTCGTACATGCCGACCGAGTCGATCTCGATCATGCGCATCGAGAAGGGCGCCGAAAATGCCGCCACCGCATCGAAGGCTTTCTGCTCCAGTGCCTTGTCGGGCAGAGTGTGGGCCGCGCAGAACGGCACGAAATCCAGCGTCTTTCCCCCGGAGTGGAAGTCGAAGACGATGTCGGCGCGGGGCAGCAACTCGCGCTGGAAATAGTCGGCGATCTTCTCGGTCACCGTGCCGTCCGGCCGGCCGGGGAAGCTGCGGTTCATGTTGCCCTTGTCGATTGGCGAGGTCCGCGTGCCGGCGCGGAAGGCCGGATAGTTCATCGCCGGCACGATGATCACCGTGCCGCTGACTTGCTTCGGGTCGAGCGTGCGGGCGAGATCGTAGAGCGCCAACGGCCCTTCATACTCGTCGCCATGATTGCCGCCGGACAGCAGCGCCGTCGGTCCCTTGCCGTTGCGGACGACGCACATCGGAATCATCACCGAGCCCCAAGCCGAGTCGTCGCGGCTGTATGGCAGGCGCAGGAAACCGTGCTGGACGCCGTCACGACCGAAATCGACGGTCGGTGTGATCGGTGACGGGCGGAGGCTGGACATCTGGCTCAATTCTTCACCACCAGTTTGCGCGGAACATTGGCCAGGCACTCTACACCGGTTTCGGTAATCAAGATGGACTCGGTGATCTCCAGCCCCATCGTTTCCAGCCACAGGCCGGTCATGAAATGGAAGGTCATGCCGGGCTTGAGTTCGGTGCGGTCGCCGGGGCGCAGGCTCATGGTGCGTTCGCCCCAGTCCGGCGGATAGGACAGACCTATCGAGTAGCCGGTGCGGTTGTCCTTGACGATGCCATACCTTTTCAGCACGGCGAAGAAGGCATTGGCGATGTCCTCGCAGGCGTTGCCGGGCTTTGCGGCGGCAAGCCCCGCCTCCATGCCTTCCAGCGTCGCCTTCTCGGCATCGAGGAATTCCTGCGTCGGCTTGCCGAGGAAGACGGTGCGCGACAGCGGACAATGGTAGCGGTTGTAGCAGCCGGCGATCTCGAAGAAGGTGCCCTCGCCCCGCTTCATCGGCTGGTCGTCCCAAGTCAGATGCGGCGCCGAGGCGTCCACGCCGGACGGCAGCAGCGGCACGATCGCCGGATAGTCGCCGCCAATACCGTCAACGCCGCGCGTGCCGGCATCATAGATCTCTGCGACGAGATCGCATTTGCGCATGCCGATCTCTATTCTGTCGAAAATGCGCTGGTGCATGGCTTCGACGATGCGGGCGGCCTTACGCATGTAGTCGATCTCGGTCGGGCTCTTCACCGCGCGCTGCCAGTTGACCAGCGCGGTGGCGTCGACGAAGCGGGCATTGGGCAGATGTTTCTGCAACGAGGCGAAGGCGGCGGCCGAGAACCAGTAATTGTCCATCTCGACGCCGATGGTGAGCTTGCCCCAGCCGCGATCGACGAGCATGCTGGACAAGAAGTCCATCGGATGGCGTTCCGTCGACTGCACATAGTGGTCGGCGTAGCCGACGATGTTGTCCTGCGCGAGATAGGCGGTGCGCCTGGCACCGTTGGCGTCCTGGCCGCGGCCGTACCAGACGGGCTCGCCCGACGGCGGCACGATGACCGCCTGGTGCACGTAGAAGGACCAGCCGTCATAACCGGTCAGCCAGGCCATGTTGGAAGGGTCGCTGACGATGAGGAGATCGACGCCCTTGGCCTCCATGGCTCGCCGCGTCTTGGCGAGGCGATCCGCAAATTCGCCGCGCGAGAATTTCAGGTTCGGTTGCATTGTTCTTGGTCCTCGTTTGTTAGGCCCTGGAACCCGTTTCAACTTCGGTGAACCCGGCTCCAGGAATTTTGCTTGAGCATGATCTGATCGGAAAACCGGTTCCCACTTTTCCGGATCATGCTTTGCGGCCAGCATCAGCTTTCAAAAATGGTTCCGGCATTAGCCGCCCGCGCGCGGTCGCGGGCGAGCGTGGCGATCGCGGTGTCCTGCACGCCGGTGCCGGTCAGATCGGCGATGGTGATATCGCTGGCCGAACGTCTCCCGTGTCGTTCGCCGGCGATGATCTGGCCGAGTTCGGTCACTTCTTCATCGGCGGCCATCACCCCTGCCGCGATGGCATGATGCAGTTCGCCCAGACGCCGCGTCTGGCGCGCGCTGTCGGCGACGTAGAGATCGGCCATGCGCAGGATGGCCGGCGCGACCTCGTTCTTGTGTTCGGCGTCCGAGCCCATGGCGGTGATGTGCTGGCCGGCCGAAATGAAGCCTGCCTTGATCAGCGGCTCCGTCGACGGCGTGGTGGTGACGATGATGTCGGCGCCGACAACGGCATTTGCTGCATCGGGCTCGGCGCGCACGACAATGCCCAGTCTTTCGCGCAAGCGGGCAGCGGTGACTTCGGCCTTGGCGGCGTCGCGCGCCCAGATGCGGGCTTCGGCGATCGGCCTGACAAGGCGCAGTGCTTCCAGTTGCAGACCTGCCTGCAAACCGGCGCCGAAGATTGCTGCCACGGTGGCGTCTTCGCGCGAGAGATGCTTCGCCGCGACCGCGCCTGCTGCAGCGGTGCGGACATCGGTCAGGTAGCCATTGTCGAGCAGCAGCGCCTCGACCACACCGGTCTTTGCCGAAAGCAGCACCATCATGCCGCCACCGCTCGGCAGGCCGAGCTTTGGATTGTCGAAGAAGCCGGAGCTGATCTTCACGGCGAAGCCGTCGATACCGGGCACATAAGCGGACTTCACGTCGACCTCGCCGCGACGCTCGGGAATGTCGAGCCGCAGGATCGGCGGCATCGCCACGGGCAGAGTGGCGAGCGCGCGAAAAGCGTTCTCGATGCAAGCGACCGCGTCGAGATCGAGCGTTACGATCTTGCGCAGTTCTGCTTCGGTCAGAATCATCATACGGCTCATGCGGCGCGCTCCCCGATTGCCTCGCCGCAGACGATCCTGCGGTGCGCGTTCATGTCGATGTTCCGGCCGGAGAGAAGTACGACCACCTGCCCTTTCGCCTTGACCTTGCCGGCGAGCAGCGCTGCGATGCCGACCGCGCCGGCGCCCTCGACGATCTCGCGCTCCTGCGCATAGGCGTGGCGGACGCCGGCGGCGATCTCGTCCTCGCCGAGCAGGATGATTTCGTCGAGCAGGTCCCGGCACATGGCGAAGGTCAGCCTATTGTCGAGGCCGATACCACCACCAAGCGAATCCGCCAGCGTCGGCAGTTCCTCCACCAGGACAGGCCGGCCGGCATCGAGGCTCGCTTTCATCGCAGCACCCCGCGCCATCGAAACGCCGATGACTTTCGTGCCGGGGCTGACACCCTTGACGGCTGCGGCCACGCCTGAGGCCAAGCCGCCGCCGGAAAGCTGCACCAGCACGAGACCGGCCTCCGGGACCTGCTCGATCATCTCCAGCCCGAGCGTGCCTTGCCCGGCGATGATGGCGGGATGGTCGAAGGGCGGCAGCATCACCAGCCCCTCCTCCGCCACCAGCCGCTCGACCTCCTGCTGGGCGTCGTCCTGGCTGTTGCCGACAATGCGCACCTCGGCGCCGAGCCGACGGATTTCGTCCAGCTTGTTCTGCGGCACCAGCCGCGACATGCAGATCACCGCGCGCATGCCTTCGAGCTTCGCCGCATGCGCCAGCGCGCGACCGTGATTGCCGGTCGAGGCCGCGACAACACCGCGCGCCTTTTCGTCAGCACGGAGCGAAGCGATGGCATTCGAAGCGCCGCGCAATTTGAAGCTGCCGGTGGTCTGCCGGTGTTCGAGCTTGAGGTGAACCTGTGCGCCCAGCTGTTCGGAAAGACTCGAAGAAAGCACGGTCGGCGTACGCTCGACCTTGCCGGCAATACGCTCACGCGCGGCTCGAATATGCTCAAGCGTAACCTGTCTCATGATCATCAATCGCGCGGCAACGGCAGCGTCATCAGACGGCCGAATTCAGGATGGGCTGTCTCGTCGCCGCAAAGGCGCAAGCAGTTCCAGGCGGTCGCCTGATTGCTGGTAACAACGGGACGGCCGATGGCCTGTTCCATGCCGGTGACCTCAAGCGCGCCGCGCAGCGCTGTACAGGACACAAACAGGGCATCGGCCTGCGGGTGGGTCGCCTGGCGCGCGAGATCGACAAGGGCTGTCGGCGGGATGCGCGCCATCTCGCGATCGTCCTCGAAACCGAGACAGGTGAAGCTGGCGATCTCGAAACCACGCGCCGCGAAATAGGCCGCCATCGGCCTGGAGGTTTCGACCGTGTAGGGGGTCAGAATGCTGATCCGGCGCACGCCGAAGGCATTCAGCCCGCGCATGCCGGCCATTGGCGGGGTGACCACGGGAACGCCAGGCTTGGCCGCCTGGATCGCCGTCTCGATCTCGGCATCGCCGATCACCACCGAGGCCGACGTACAGGAGTAGCAGACGGCCTCGAGCTTCTCGTCGGGCAGGATCAGGGCAGCACCCGCCGTCAGCGCCGGCTGCATCTTGCGCAGATTTTCCGGCGTCGTCGGATTGGCATAGGGAATGCGCGCGACATAGACGCCGATGCGTTCGCTCGCCACCATGCGGCGAAAATCCGGTTCGCTGGTGTGATCCGTGGCCAGGATGATCAGGCCGACGCGCTTGTCGAGCGGACGCTCATCGAGTGATGGCCGACTGGGATAGACCTTGATCTCGGGCAAGGGTTTCATCGGCTACCTCTCGATCTTGCCGTAACGGCGTTCCAGCCAGCGCAGCAGCACGACCGAACAAAGGCTGATGGCGAGGAAGAAGGCGCCGACCAGCGTGATCGGCTCGATGTAACGATAATAGGTGTTGGCGACGCTTTTGGCCTGGTTCATCAGCTCCAGCACGGTGATCGCCGAGAGCAACGGCGTCTCCTTGAACATGGCAATGAAATAATTGGCCAGTGCCGGGATCATCGGCGGGATGGCCTGAGGGATGATGATGTGCGTCCAGGTTTGCCGGGCGCTGAGATTGCAGGCCTTGGCGGCCTCCCACTGGCCACGCGGTACATTGTCGATGCCGGCGCGGTAGACCTCCGCCGTGTAGGTTCCGTAGTGCAGCCCGAGCCCGATGACACCAGCGACCAGCGGCGGCAGCAGGATGCCGATGTCGGGCAGCACGTAGAAGATGAAATAGAGCTGCACCAGAAGCGGTGTGCCGCGGATGAACTCGGCCGCCCAGCCGACAGTACGCGACAACGCCTTGTTGGGCGAGCGGCGCGCAAGCGCGATCCCCAGCCCGACGATCGCCGCCAGCACCGAGCCGAGCAGCGTCGCCAGGATGGTGATCTTCACCCCCTGGATCAGCGTCGGCATGATCTGCCATACGAAATCCCAGTCCCACTCCATCAGACGCGCACCCCATCGAGGCCGCGCGCCATGCGGCGTTCCAGCGAGCGCACGCCCCAAGAAATGAGCAGTGCAAGGACGAAGTAGATGACCAGGATGGTGGCGAAAGGCACCATCGTGTTGCCGGTCTGGGCGCGCACCACCTGCGCCTGGAAGGTCAGGTCGGCGAGCGAGATCAGCGAGACCACGGAGGTGGCCTTGAGCAGTTCGATGGCGTTGTTGCCGAAGGTCGGCAGCATCACTAGAAAGGCCTGCGGCAGGATGACATGGCGCAGGCCTTGCCAGCGGCCGAGATTGAGCGCGATGCAGGCCTCATGCTGTTCGCGGCCGATCGACTGAACGGCGCCGCGCACCACTTCGGCGGCATAGGCGCCGACGTTCAGGCCCAGCGCCAGCACGCCGGCCTGCAGCGGGGTCAGTTCGAGACCAATCAGCGGGAGCACGAAATAGGCGAAGAACAGCTGCACGAAGATCGAGGTGCCGCGGAAGAATTCGATATAAGCGGTGGCGAGCGCCCTCAGTGCGAAGAAGCGCGACAGCCGTCCCATGCCGGCCAGAAAGGCCATGATCAGGGCAAGCACCGACCCCATCAGCGTCAGCTCGATGGTGACAAGCGCTCCCTGCAATATCAGGCCGAGATAGCCGGACCACTGGGTCATCTAGGTTCCAACGTTCCATTTTAGCCCCTTCTCCCCGTTCACGGCGAGTTGAGGAGCGGTCCGCGTAGCGGGCGAAAAGCCAATTGCTTGGCTTTTCGAGCGACGAAAGCCGGCAGGCAGATGAGGGGCGGCTCCAGCTTCTCCAAACTTGGCGCCGCCCCTCATCCGTCACTTCGTGACACCTTCTCCCCGTGAAACGGGAAGAAGGAAGAAGAGGCGCCTACTTCGCCGAGCAGAGCTTGTCGCGCGTCGTCGACATCGCGGCGGCGGCCGAGAAACCGTAGGGCTCGATGATCTTGGCGAATTCGCCCGACTTCTTCATCTTGGCGAGCTCGACGTCATAGGCATCGCGCAGCGCCTCGTCGCCCTTCTTGAAGGCGGCGCCGTCGCAATAGACCGGGGCACCCTGGACCGGGGCGATGACTTCGAGGTTCGGGTCGTTGGCCTTCTTCATCAGATCGTTGATCGACAGAACCGGCAGCGAATAGGCGTCGATGCGGCCGTCCTGCACCATTTTCAGGCCGCTCTGGCCGTCCGGCACGACGATGACGCGTTCGCGCGGCACGCCGGCGTTCAGCGCCAGCTTCTCCTCGGTGCCACCGCCGGGCGCGCCGATCGTGGCCGATGTGTCCTTGGCGACGTCCTCGTAGCTCTTGAAGGCTTTCGGATTGCCCTTCTTCACCAGCATCGCCTCGGCGTCGCACAGCACCGGTTCGGAATAGGCGACCGCGGCGCAACGCTCCGGCTTCATGAACAGGCCGGCGGTGACGACGTCGAAGCGGCCGGCCTTCAGGCCGGGGATCATGGCGCCATATTCCGAGATCGAGGCGACGATGTCGCCAACGCCGAGGCGTTTGAAGATCTCGCGCGCCACGTCGGGCGCCGCGCCAGAAACCTTGCCGTCGGCCGCGACCGCCGTGTAGGGCGGCTCATTGGCGATGGCGACACGGGCAAAGCCCTGTGACTTCAACTGCTCGAGCTTGCTGTCGTCGGCCGAACCCGGGATCGAGGCGGCCAGCACCGCCGTCAGTGCAAGGCCGGCGACGCCGGCCAGAATGCCAAGTTTCTTCATTGTTCCCAACTCCTGTTTCTTGTCTTGGTTTGTTTGGGGCGGCTTTCCGTCCCTTGAGGACGGCGTTGTCGCCTCGGGCATGACGGTCAGACGCGATGTCCGGCCGCGATGATCTTCTTCAGGAAGCCTTGCGTGCGCTCCTGTTTGGGATGGCGGAAAATCTCGTCGGGCTTGCCTTCCTCGACGATCTTGCCGCGATCGAAGAACAGCACCCGGTCGGCGAAGTCATGGGCAAACCCCATCTCGTGGGTGACCAGCAGCATGGTCATGTCGGTCTCGGCGCAGAGCCGCCACAGAACGTTGAGCACCTCCTCGACCAGTTCCGGGTCGAGCGCCGACGTCACCTCGTCGAACAGCATGATCTTTGGCTGCAGAGCGAGCGCCCGGGCGATCGCCACGCGCTGCTTCTGGCCGCCCGACAGTTGCGCCGGCATCGCCTTGGCCTTGTCGGCCATGCCGACCATGTCGAGCAGTTCCATCGCCCGCTTTTCGGCGGCGGCGCGGGGCGTTCCCTTGGTCAGCATCGGCGCCAGCGTCACATTGTCGATGACGCTCTTGTGCGGAAACAGGTTGAACAGCTGGAACACCATGCCGATCTTCTGGCGCATCCGCGCCAGATGCCGCTCGTCGGCCGGCAGCAGCTGGCCGTTGCGCTCCATGTGGTAGAGCTGCTCGCCCTCGATCTGGATGTGGCCGCCATCGATGCGCTCCAGCGTCATCAGGATGCGCAGGATCGTCGTCTTGCCCGAGCCGGACGGACCGATCAGCGCCAGCTTCTCGCGCGGCATGACCTGCATCGACAAGCCGTCCAGCACCTTGAAGGCACCGAAGCTCTTCGAAATGGCATCGACCTTGATGATGGGTGCGGACAAATGAATTTCCCCGTGCTGGAGAAGCCTGTGCCCTTAACGATGCGGAACGCGCCAAATCATGTCAATTGGGAAAATAATATCATGACAATATTTCCCATTCCGCACAATTGTTGAGCAATCGGTGCCGAAGAGCGGCGCACTCGCTAGATTGCCAACAGCAGATGCTCCGGATCGCCAAGCAAGAGCTTGGTGACAACGCCGAGGCCGGCGCGCAGTTCCCCTTCGGTGGTCGAGCCCAGCGAGATGCGCACCGCCGGATGCCAGGGCGCGTCGGAAATGCGGAAGGATGTTCCCGGCGCGATCGCCACGCCCTGCAGCCGGGCCTGGGCGACAAAGCCCTCTTCGGCACGGTCGTCGGGCAGTTGCAGCCAGATATGCAGCCCGTCGCGCCGGGCGCGATAGTCGATCCCGGCAAGCACCTCGGCGGCGATATCCTGGCGCCGCCGTAACGCGGCGCGCTGCCAGCGCACCAGTTCCATCGCCGTGCCGTCGGTCACCCATTTGGTGGCGATCTCGGCCACCAGCGGCGTCGCCATCCAGTTCGACACCAGATGCCGGTTGGCGACGGCGGCGACATAACGGTCAGGCGCGGCGAGATAGCCGATGCGCAGGCCGGGCACGGTGATCTTGGTGAAAGAGGTGACGTAGAGCGTGCGCTCCGGCGCGTAAGCGGCGACCGGCGGCGGCCGGTCCTCGACCAGCGGCCCCAGCACGTCATTCTCGATGATGGCGATGTCATGCTTGCGCGCGACGGCGGCGATTTCTTCACGCCGCCGCGCATCCATCAGCGTCGCCGTCGGGTTGATCACCGAAGGCTGCACGAACACCGCGCGGATGTCGGAAAGACGGCAGGCCTCGTCCAGCGCCTCCGGGATCAGGCCGCTATCATCGATCGGCAGGCCTTCGAGGTTGAAACCGAGATAGCGCGCCAGCGGCACCAGCGTGTGGTGGCCGATCGCCTCGGTGGCGACGGTCGATCCCGGCGGCGCCACGCTCATCAGCGCCACCGTCATGCCGGCGGTGGCGCCATTGGTCAGGCTGATGTTCTGGGCGGAAATGTCGAGCCCGCACAGTTTCAGCCATTCGACCGCCACCGCACGATGGCGCGGAAACACCATGTTGGGCCGGAAGGACAGCGCCGAACTCGACGGCAGGTTTTCGGCGAGCCAACCCAGCGCCTGCTTCAATCGCTCCAGATGCATCGGCTCGCAGACCGGCTTCAGGATGGAGAGGTCGATGACCTCGCCGAGACGCTCGGGCAGATAGGGCGGCTCCGGCTCGCGACGCTGCGTCTGGACGAAGCTGCCGCGGCCGATCTCGCCGGAAATCAGGCCGCGCCGGATCAATTCCTCATAGGCGCGGCTGACCGTCTGCACCGACAGCTTGAGATCGTCGGCCAGCCGTCGATGTGTCGGCAGCCGCGCGCCATTGGCAAGACGTCCGTCATGGATGGCGCGCGCGAACTGGTCGGCAAGCGATTGATAGGCTGGCCGCCTTATGAGCGCGGGATCGGGTTGCCACAATGTCATGACTTATTAGAGATCGAAATCAGTGCAATTGACAATCGAAATAATGCGCCATCATGGTACAGTGGACGAAAAAGTGGGCGCTGATGGCTGCTGCGAAACTCGACGCGATCGACCTCAAAATCCTCGACGCCATCCAGCGCGACGGGCGCATCACCAAGCTGGCGCTGGCCGAGCAGGTGGGGCTGTCGCCGACGCCGTGCTGGATGCGGCTGCGTAAGCTGGAAAAGGCCGGCATCGTCTCGGGCTATCACGCAAGGATCGCCATGCGCGTCGTGGCGCCGGTGGCCACCGTTCTGATGGAAGTGACGTTGGCCAGCCACCGCCAGGCCGATTTCGACCGCTTCGAGCGCGTCATCCGCGATATCCCCGAAATCGTCGCCTGCTGGTCGGTGGGCGGCGGCGTCGACTATGTGCTGAAGGTGATGGCTCGCGACATCGACGCCTATCAGCGGCTTGTCGACGGCTTGCTCGACCGCGAGATCGGCATCGACCGCTATTTCACCTACATCGTCACCAAGACGGTGAAGGAAGAGATCGCACTTCCCATCACCGAGTTGCTGCCGGTGTCGCCGTAGTACCGGAGAAATCGTCTGCAGAGGCTTCACAATAGAGAGAATCTCTCTACTTCAGAACACCCAAACAGCCTCTCTGTCTGCCCACGACCGATAGTCTCCCAGGATCAGACCGAACCGGGAGGCTTCGACCATGTCCGCGCATTTCGCCCGCTCGCATCGCCATGAGGCGCTCGACCGCCTCGCCGACCGCGGTCTGCTGCGCGAACTCGCCTATGTCGACGGCCACTGGACGGCGAGCGAGGCCGCCGAAAGCTTTGAGGTCACGGATCCGGCGACGGGAAGCACGGTCGCTTTCGTCGCGGCGCTGGATGCACGGCAAACGACAAAAGCAATCGATGCCGCCGCGCGCGCTTTTCCGGCCTGGCGGTCGCTGCTGCCGCAGGAGCGGTCAAGAATCCTGCGAAAATGGTTCGAGCTGATCATTGCCGCGAAAGACGACCTGGCATTGCTGATGACCCTGGAACAGGGCAAGCCCTTGCAGGAATCGCTCGGCGAAATCGACTATGCCGCCACTTTCGTCGAGTGGTATGCGGAGGAAGCCAAGCGCCTCAACGCCGAGAGCGTCACCAGCCATCTGGCGAACGCGGAAATGATGGTGCGGCGCGAGCCGCTCGGCGTCGTCGGCATCGTCACGCCGTGGAATTTCCCCTCGGCCATGCTGACCCGCAAGGCGGCCGCCGCCCTTGCCGCCGGCTGCACCATTGTCGCGCATCCGTCCTCGGAAACGCCGCTGTCGGCGCTGGCGCTGGCCGAGCTTGGCGAGCGCGCGGGACTGCCGGCCGGCGTCTTCAACATCGTCACCGGCAAGGCCGCGACGATCGTCGGGCGGATGTGCGAAGACGCACGCGTCCGCGCCATGAGTTTTACGGGCTCGACTGAGATCGGCAGGCTGATTGCCGCGCAGAGCGCGCCGACGATGAAGCGGCTGGTGATGGAGCTTGGCGGCCACGCTCCGCTCATCGTGTTTGCCGATGCGGATCTCGACAAGGCGGTGAGCATCGCCATCGACGCTAAATTCGCCACATCGGGCCAGGATTGCCTCGCCGCCAACCGCATCTACGTCCAGCGGCCGATCCACGATCGCTTCTACGCTGCCTTCGCCAAGCGGATCGAGGCGCTGCGGACCGGCAATGGCCTTGACGACAAGACCGACATCGGGCCGCTGATGCATGAGCGCGCCGTCCAGAAAGTCGAGGAGCAGGTCGCCGATGCGCTCGCCCATGGCGCGCGTTGCCTTGCCGGCGGCAAGCGACATCAGGCCGGGCCGCTGTTCTACCAGCCGACGCTGCTGGCCGACGTTTCCGACGCGGCGCTGATCATGCGCGAAGAGACTTTTGGGCCGGTCGCCGCGGTGACGCCGTTCGACAGCGAGGACGAGGTTGTCGAACGTGCCAATGCCACCGAATATGGCCTGGTCGCCTATGTCGTGACCGAGAGTGGCGCGCGCCAGCAGCGCGTGGGCCGCGCGCTCGACTACGGCATGGTCGCTATCAACCGGGTGAAGATCACCGGCGCGCCAATTCCCTTCGGCGGCGTCAAGCAGTCCGGCATCGGCCGCGAGGGTTCGCGCCACGGGCTCGAAGCGTTCACCGATCTCAAATATCTCTGCCTGGACGTCGCATAAATCCGTCCGGCCATCCCTCAAGGAGACCAAAATGCTCGACCAGTCCAACGAACTCAACGCCTGGGATCGCGACCACTTCTTCCATCCCTCGACGCATATGGGCACGCACGCGCGCGGTGAATCGCCGACCCGCATCATGGCGGGTGGTGAAGGCGTCACCGTCTGGGACAACAATGGCAGGAAGAGTATCGATGCCTTTGCCGGCCTCTATTGCGTCAATGTCGGCTATGGCCGCCAGAAGATCGCCGATGCAATCGCCACCCAGGCGAAGAACCTCGCCTACTATCATGCCTATGTCGGCCACGGCACCGAGGCCTCGATCACGTTGGCCAAGATGATCATCGACCGCGCGCCGAAGGGCATGTCGAGGGTCTATTTCGGCCTCTCCGGCTCGGACGCCAACGAAACCAACATCAAGCTGATCTGGTACTACAACAATGTGCTGGGCCGGCCGGAAAAGAAGAAGATCATTTCGCGCTGGCGCGGCTATCACGGTTCGGGCGTGATGACCGGATCGCTGACCGGGCTCGACCTGTTCCACAACGCCTTCGACCTGCCGCGCGCGCCGGTGCTGCACACCGAAGCGCCGTATTATTTCCGCCGCGCCGACCGCTCGATGAGCGAGGAGCAGTTCTCGCAGCATTGCGCCGACAAGCTCGAGGAGATGATCCTGGCCGAAGGCCCCGAAACCGTCGCCGCCTTCATCGGCGAGCCGATCCTCGGCACCGGTGGCATCGTGCCCCCGCCTGCCGGTTACTGGGAAAAGATCCAGGCGGTGCTGAGGAAGTATGATGTGCTGCTGGTCGCCGACGAGGTGGTGACCGGCTTCGGCCGACTGGGCACCATGTTCGGCTCCGACCATTACGGCATCAAGCCGGACTTGATCACCATCGCCAAGGGCCTGACCTCGGCCTATGCGCCGCTGTCGGGCGTCATCGTCGCCGACAAGATGTGGCAGGTGCTGGTCGACGGTTCCGACAAGCTCGGTTCGCTCGGCCATGGCTGGACCTATTCGGCGCATCCGATCTGCGTTGCCGCCGGTGTCGCCAATCTCGAACTGATCGACGAGATGGATCTGGTGACGAATGCCCGCGAGACCGGCGCCTATTTCCGTGCCGAGCTCGCCAAGGCCGTCGGCGGCCATAAAAATGTCGGCGACGTACGCGGCGATGGCATGCTGGCGGCGGTCGAGTTCGTCGCCGACAAGGACGACCGGGTGTTCTTCGACGCTTCGCAGAAGATCGGGCCGCAAGTGGCGACAGCGCTTGCCGCCAGCGGCGTCATAGGCCGCGCCATGCCGCAGGGCGATATTCTGGGCTTCGCACCGCCGCTCTGCCTGACCCGCGAGGAGGCCGACATCGTCGTCTCGAAGACGGCGGATGCGGTGAAGAGCGTGTTTGCCAATCTTTGAGATCGACGATGAATGCCATGACCGGAACCGTCCCCGCCACCATGGCCGCCGTGCTGCTCACCGGGCACGGCGGACCGGAAAAACTCGTCTACCGCACCGATGTGAAGGTGCCCGCGCCTATCCCGGGTGAGGTGCTGGTGAAAGTCGGCGCTTGCGGGATGAACAACACCGACGTCTGGGTGCGCCAGGGTGCCTATGGTACCGAAGAGGATGCCGCCGCCGTGTCGACCTGGCGGCGCCAGGGCAACACGCTTGTTTTCCCTCGCATCCAAGGCACCGACACGGTTGGCACCATCGTTGCCGTTGGCGACGGCGTTTCGCCGGACCGCATCGGTGAGCGGGTGATGGTCGATTTCTCCATCTACAACCGCGACGACGATTCACTGGCCGACATAGACTATATGGGCCATGGCCGCGACGGCGGTTACGCCGAGTATCAGACCGTGCCGGCGCAGAATGCGCATGTCGTCGACACGGATATGAGTGACGTCGAACTCGCCACTTTCTGCTGCGCCTACCTGACCGGCGAACAGATGCTGGAACGCGCTGGCTTAAAAGCCGGCGAGCGCGTGCTGGTCACCGGTGCCTCGGGCGGCGTCGGCTCCGGCATCGTGCAATTGGCGCGGGCGCGCGGCGCCATTCCCTACGCCGTCGTCGGCAAGGGCAAGGAACAGGCGGTGCTCGACATCGGCGCCGAGGCCGTCATCACCCGTGGCGTCGCTGACTTGCCACAGGCCGTGGCTGAAGTGACCGGCGGCCGGCCGATCGACGTGGTAGCCGATCTTGTCGGCGGCGCGATCTTCAACGACCTGCTGCGTATTCTGCGGCCCGAAGGCCGCTACACCACGGCCGGCGCGATCGCCGGGCCGGTCGTGCAGCTCGATCTCAGGACCATGTATCTCAAGCAATTGCAGTTGCATGGCTCGAGCCAGGGCACGCGCGCGGATTTCCGCCGGATCGTCAGCTACATCGAAGCGAAAAAGATCCGGCCACTGGTCGGCGGCGTCTACAGGCTCTCCGATTTTCACCGCGCACAGGCCGACTTCGTCGCCAAGGATTTCGTCGGCAAGCTGGTGGTGGTACCTGATGCCGTGGCGGAGCGGCCGGCGTAGTTTCCTGGCCCCTCGCTCTAGCCACCTTCTGCCGCTGTCCCAATGGGAATGGCTTGCAGTCGTGTCTGCGAGCCGTCACAAACGGCGACGCCCGTAGTCATACTGGTCCGGGCATCTGGTCGCGGGATACAGGCGAAACATGACAGGCCGAATGATATTGCTCGATGCCAGGCCGCTCGGCGTGGCCGACGTCGCCGAGATCGCACGCCGCAACGCCCGGCTGATGCTGGGCGAAGAGGCGATGCGCCGCATCCGGGCGAGCCGCGCCCTGATCGAGCATCTGACCGGGCTTGGCAAGCCGATGTACGGCGTCACCACGGGCCTGGGCGCCTGTGTCGACACGCCGCTCGCACAGGCGGACCTGATCGCCTTCCAGCACAGCGTGCCGCTCAGCCACAGCATGGGCATCGGGCCGGCCTTGCCGACAGAAGCGGTGCGAGCGATGATGACCGCGCGCATCTCGGGCATGGCCGCCGGCGGCACCGGAACCTCCGAACGCGTGGTCACGGGCCTTGTCGCGGCGCTCAACGCCGGCGTCCATCCGGTGATCCCGACCTGGGGCTCGATCGGCGCGGCCGACCTTGCCCATCTCGGCCATATGGCAAGGTCGCTGCGCGGCGATGGCGAGGCGGAATTCCAGGGCAGGATCATGCCCTCCGCCGAGGCGCTTGCCTTGGCCGGGCTCGATCCGCTGGACCTGCGCGAGAAGGACGGCCACGCCATCATCGTCGCCAACAGCCTGTCGACCGGAGCGGCGTGCCTGTGCCTCGAAGACGTCGCCCATCTCATCGACTGGGCGCTGGCCGCCGTGGCGCTCAACTACGAGGCGTTCCGCTCCTCCCTCACCGCGATCGACGAGCAAGCGCTGGCCGCACGGCCGGCCTTCGGCCAGCGCGAGATCGGCGCGCGGTTGCGCGCGGAGCTGGCGGGAAGCGGCTTGTGGAAGGACAAGGCGGCACGGCGCTTGCAGGATCCGCTCAGCTATCGCTGCGTGCCACAGGTCTGGGGCGGCCTGCTCAATGCGTTCGAACAGGCACGGCTGGCTACCGAGATCGAACTGACCCATTCGGGCGACAACCCGGTGATCCTGGCCGACGGCGAACGGGTGATTTCCAACGGCAATTTCGACCTGACGGCAATGACGCTCGCCTGGGAACAGCTCGGCCAGGCACTCGCGCATTGCGCGGTTGGCACCGCCAACCGCTGCATGAAGCTGATGTCGCCGACAACAGCCGAACTGCCGCGTTTCCTATCGGCGAGAGGCGGCAGTCGTCAGGGCTATGCGGAACTGCAGAAGCCCTTGTCCGCGCTGGAAGCCGAAATCCGGCACCTGGCCAACCCGATGTCACTCAGCCCGCTCGCCGTTTCCGACGGCATCGAGGATCAGTCGTCGATGGCGCCCAGGGTGGTGGCCAAGACCGCCGAGATCATCGAGCGCATGCGCTATCTCGTGGCGATGGAGCTGATCTTCGCTGCGACGGGTGTGGAGTTGCGCGGTGTCGTCGACAGCATGGGCGAAGGGCCGCGGCGCACCTTCGCCGCCGTGCGCGCGCTCGTAAGCCCGCTCGATGACGACCGCGAGATGAGCACCGACATGACGCGGATGGCGCGGATGGTGGCCGGTCCCCGGTACTGAGCCGACGGCCGGTCCGCCACGATCGGTATCCCGATCTTCCGGCGCGAATCCTAGGCGTCAAGCAACCAACGCGCGCGGTCCGCCCACCAGGGCTATCGGTGTGGTCGGTCGTTGCAAAACTCATCTTCGGCGTCACAAGCGGCGCATGCAATGCATCAAGACATTAAAGAAGAGATGTCGCGAAATTGCTTGCCGATATGGCATGATCATATTAGAAATAACAAATACGTTCTTCCATGAGGTAAAATAACGGAACCTGCGCTTGGCTAGCGCAAGCACTGCGAAAGTATCCGAGGAGAGCCAAGGCCCGGGTATGCGGTTCGCAGACAAGAATGTGCCGCCCTGGAGTGAATTGCCGAACGTTTGCCTGACCTGACACCCCTGATCCTGTCTGGGAGGAGCCCATGGCCAACACCTACAAGGTCCATTTCGTCAGCAATCGGAACCCCATCGTGAACAGCCAAGGGCGGATCACCGGCTTCGGCCCCAATCTCAGCCAAGCTCAAGGCGTCGATATTCGCTACGGAGAGGTCCAGGTGACAGTCACCGGAGCTCCCAAACAGGGCAAGATCGTGCCTGGCACCCTGCGTGTGTATGACGAGAAGATACTCGTCGAGAAGGGCAAGGCTCAAATTCGTGGAAGCGACCAGATGTTTTCCGCGCTTCATCCGGCGTTCGTTTCGGCAAAGACGATCATCTTGTTCGCGCACGGCTTCTTCAACACCTTTTCCGACAGCGTCGAACGCGCGGCGACGATCCTCAGCTTCTACGGAATACATGCCGAGATCATCGTCTTTAGTTGGCCCTCTGCCGGCACATTGATCGGCTACCAGCATGACCGGGCAACATCACGACAGAGCGGTCCGGCCTTTGCCCGGGTTATCCGCAGGCTAGCGACGGAGCTTGCCGGGCTTTCCTCGACCGCGCCGCGTCCGACTGTTCACCTGCTCTGTCACAGTATGGGAAACTATGTGCTGCGTTTTGGCGTTCAGGCATTGCTGGCGCAACCGCAAGATACAAAACCCGGCGAGACCCAACCGGCCGTACCGGCGACGCATCTTCCGACCATCTTCAATCAGATCATTCTCGCCGCAGCCGACGAGGATTCCGACGCGTTCGACCGGCAGGACAAACTGAAGGCGCTGCCCGACCTCGGGCGTGGCGTTACCGTCTACTACACCCACGAGGATTGGGTGCTGACCTTCTTGAGTGCCGGGATCGAATTCAACGGCCCCCGGCTCGGCGCCGGAGGCCCTGACAACATGGCAACCATCAGCGACAAGGTGAGTGCGGTGGACGTGAGCGACGTCGTTCCAGCCGGACTCAACATGGATAGCCATCAATATTATCGGCTCTATACGCCGGTGCGCGACGATGAAGTCGCGGTGCTGGCAGGTCAAGCGCCCGACAAGATCCACAACCGGGCCGCGACAGGCGTTCCACACCGATATCGGATCGAGCCTACGGTGGGTTAGATATTGAAGATTGCGGCGGAACGTCTCGTTCGGACCTGCTGCCGTGATAATCCGCGGCGGCAGCGCGATGTTATTGATAAGGGCCTCTGAGGTTGAGTTTCTCGGCCAGGAGGCAGAAGCGGTCGATCAGCCGGACAAGCTCTTCGCCCTGCTCAGTGACCATCTTGCCGCGCTCTGTGGGCGGCGCATCCGACAGAGCCTTCCACAGCCGGCTTTGCCGATCACAGACATCCGCCAGTTCGGAGCAGTCGCTGGCAGTCAATTTCAAAAAATGATCCGCCGTCACCGGTCCGATGCCTGGGGGCGTTGTCGCCCCAAGCGAGAGATAACCCGGCGGCACGGTGCCTTTGGCATTGGTCACCGATTTGCGGCAGATGACATCGAACAGCTGGTCGACAGCCTGTTTGGCGCCGGCAACGCGCGACGGATGGTCCGTATCGGCTGCCGCATGCGGCAGAAGTTCAAGTTTTTCGCCGTGCCTTTCGACGAGGTCGAGATAAGGCAGCATCGGGCCGGAAAGACGTCCAGTCGAGTCATCCCTGAACAGATCGGCATCGATGGCGGCGTGGCGCACCCGCCCTGCGTCCAGCGCCTCGCCAAGCGCTGCGACGTCGATAAGCTCGCCGCGATCGTAGTTGACCAGCACCGCACCCTTGTTCATGCGGGACAGTACCTCGGCGCCAATGAGCCCGGCATTGGCGTAGCGGCCCGTCTGCGCGTCCTGCTTGCCCAGGCCGACATGGACGCTGAGCACATCTGCACCTTCAGCCGCGTCGGCAAGATCCGCCGCGAAGGCAAAGCCCTCGGCTTCTACCCAGTCGCGGTGCCGTGGCCTTGCATGGATCACCACGCGCATGCCGAAGGCACGGGCGAGCTTGGCCACCTCGCGGCCGATATTGCCGTAGCCGATGATAGCGATCGTCTTGCCTTCGAGTTTTTCGGTCGGGAAATCACGCAACTCCCTGCCGGTGTCGAAATCGCCGCGTGCCACCCGGTCGTGAAGCAAGCCGACAGGTAGATCCGGCAGCACTTTCAGGATCGCCTTCATCACCATCTGTGCGGTGGCGCGGCTGTTGATGCCGGGCGTGTTCATCAGCACCGCGCTGCCGCCCTCGCCGCTGCCGCCACCCCAGGAGCGCGAACCCATATTGCCGGTGCCGGCGCCGATCCGCACACCGGCCAGCGCAAAGACGGTCTCTGCGGGCAGGAAGGTCGCTGCGGCGATGACGGCGTCGTAGCGTCCGTCGCCGGCGGCCTCGACCAGCTCCTCGCGGGTGCTGAGATCCGGCTGGTAGAAGAAATGCACCCGGCCCCGCTCGAGGCCCGATTTGTCGCCAAGCGCGGACAAATGGAAGCGGCCGCCCTTGGCTTCGATATGGGCGCGCACGTCGCTGGGATCAGGCTTGCCGTCAGGTCCGAAGCGCAGGCCGACCAGATCACAGATCAGCACGGTGTAGATCCCCTGCGGATCGATCGGCTCTACGGCCTGGGTATTGGTGTTTGCGGTCACGTCGTTTCCCCATGCAAGAACGGAAAGGTCTGCCGGTACGGCAGCACGCTCTGAAATCAGAACCTATCCGCCCGGAAGGGCGTCAGATCGATCGCCGGCGGCAAACCGGCGGCGAGTTGCGACACGATCTTGCCGGTGACGGCGCCGCCGATGAGGCCTTGATGGCCATGGCCGAAGGCATAGATGACGTTCTTGGCCCGCGACGCCAGACAGCCCTATCTAGAGACTGGGTCCTAGCTTGATCGGGCTGCCGTCGCTGAACCGCGATTGACGGAACCTGTGAAGATCATGCCCGATCTCGTTTCCCTGGACGAGGTCGGACACGACGCGGCCCATGCCAGGTCCGATGCCGAAGCCATGACCGCTCATCCCGGTGGCGATGACGAGACCCGGAATTTCGGCGGCACGATCAACGACCGGCACCACATCCGGCATCGCATCGATCATGCCCGCCCAGCTCGCCTTGATCGGCACCGTCTTGAACTGCGTGAAAAGTGCCGCGAATTCGCGCTCGATATCGCGCAATGCCGAGGCTTTGGGGGCGGGATTGAGGATGCGCATCCGTTCGAACGGGCTTTCCTCGTCCGCGTTCCACCTGCGTGGGGTCGACCAGCCGTCCGGATAGCCGCGCGGCGGCGCCGGCAGGTAGGAGGTGCCAAAAGGATTTGCCATCAGAGCGGGAACGTATTTGGTCGCATGACGAAAGGCATCAGGCCCGACATACAGCTGACTGGTGCCTCCCGATGCCAGCGTGTAGCCGCCATCCTGCCTGCGTCGGAATGCGATATGGTCGTCGGCGACGGCACCAGAGTGGATTTCGGGCATCGGTCCGGTCGCGGCGACGGTCGCCCTGACGCTCAGCTGCGGGATGGAGACGCCGTGGGCGCGCAGGAAGAGCGACGTCCACGCACCGCTCGCGACGACCGCGCTCGAGGTGGCGATACGGCCCTGCTCGGTCCAGACCCCGCTAACGCGTCCAGCCGATATGTCGAGCATGCGCGCCGCACAATTCTCGATGATGGTGACGCCCTCCCGGGCGGCCAGGCGGGCAAGCGCTGAAACCGCGACCCAGGGCTCGGCGCGCATGTCGGATGGGGTGGTCATAGCGCCCTTGAAAGAGCGCGACATGGCCGGGATCAGCCTGGCCGTCTCACCCTGGTCGAGGAGACGCGTGTCGACGCCGTGTATCTCTGCGATCTTCAGGAATTTCGCGAAGCCGGCCATCTCCTTGTCGGTTCGCGCAAGGTAGGTAACGCCCGTCTGCTTCAGTCCGATGTCCTCGCCGCATTCCTCGGCCAGTTGCCGCCAGAGGCGTTGCGCTTCGATGACAACAGGCAGTTCATCGGCATCGCGACCCTGCTGCCGGATCCAGCCCCAGTTCCGCGACGATTGCTCGCCGGCGATGCGGCCCTTTTCCAGCAATGTCACCGAAATGTTGCGTCGCGCCAGGAACAGGGCCGTGGTCACGCCGATGACGCCACCACCGATGACCACAACCTCCGAAGCCTTCGGCAACGGTGCTTGAAACTGGATCGGCATGGCTTCGGTGAAGGGAAAACTTGTCAAGGAAGACTGCCCTCTTGCTTTTCACGGCGGCGTCGGCCCTGGCTGCTTCCGTGTCGGCGACGCGTGACAGAACTGATAGTCCGTCAAGGCTGGGTCGAGCTGGAGAATCTGCGCGTCAATGCAATGAATTGTTTATGCCAGCGAATGTCGGCTCGACACCCTCACAGGAACTTTGGCGGCAAAGGCGCAAGCGCCCGGCGACGACCGATGGCGGCACCGCCTGTCAGGCACAGTGCGATGCCGCCATTGGCCCCTTGAAGGGTCAAGTCCGACACGCGTAACATTGCGTCATCAGAACTGAGTCTGCTTCATGCGTCCGGGCTAATGTCCGGATTGGACTGGATATTTCCTTGCCTACGGATGCAACCAGCGGCGCGGCGAAGCGCGGCAAATCGTTTGCCCATGTGGCGGAAGCCTCCTGGGGCAAGGGCCTCAGCACCTTGCTGCGCATCGTGCGCATGACGCTGCGCCATCCCTGGCAGGTCACCATCACGCTGGTCTCGACCTTCATCGCCGCGACGCTGCAGCTTTTCATCCCACGCCTGCTGGGACGCGCCATCGACCAGGCGCAAGGCGTGATCGCCGCGGGCGCCGGCACCGCGGCAGAACAGGCACTGTGGCACACGGCGCTGACCCTGCTGGTCGTCAGCATCCTGCGCGGCCTCTTCACCATGGCGCAGAACTATTTTGGCGAGGCCGTCGGCCATCAGACCGGCTATGAATTGCGGCTCGCCTTCTACGAGAAGATCCAGCGGCTGAGCTTCTCCTTCCACGACAAGGTCCATACCGGCGACCTGATCACGCTCGGGCTGCTCGATCTCGACGGCGTGCGCATGTTCTTTGCCACAGGCATCCTGCGCGTGGTGCTGCTCGGCGTGCTGATCGGCGTCGGCGCCTATCTCCTGATCAGCACCGATCTCGTGCTCGGCCTGCTCAGCCTCAGCTTCGTGCCTTTCGTCGCCTGGCGTTCCTCGGTGACACAGCTCAGATTGCGCAGCACCTGGCTGACGCTGCAGGAGCGGCTGTCGGTGCTGAGCCGGGTGATGGACGAGAATCTTGGCGGCATCCGTGTCGTGCGTGCCTTCGCGGCGCAGCGCCATGAGCTCAAGAAATTCGACCGCGCCAAGCAGGACGCGCTGGAGCTGGCCAATCAGCGCGTCGACATCCGCGTCGCCAACACCAGCGCCATGAACTTTTCCTTCCTGGCCGCCATGGGGCTGGTGCTGTGGTTCGGCGGCCAGAAGGTGATCGCGGGCCAGATCAGCGTCGGTACGCTGGCGCAGTTCCTCACCTTCATGACCATCCTGCAAATGCCGGTGCGCCAGCTTGGCCTGATGGTCAATTCCTTCGCGCGCGCCTCGACCTGCGGCACGCGGCTGTTCGAACTGCTCGACACCGAACTCGACATCGAGGATGCACCCGACGCCAAGGATCTCGTCATCACCGATGGCGTGCTGCGCTTCGATGATGTCGGCTTCCGCTATGAGGGCGCGGGCGGCCGTCCGACCCTGTCCGGCATATCCTTCGAGGCGAAGCCCGGCGAGACGGTCGGCATTGTCGGCCCGCCGGGCAGCGGCAAGTCGACCATCGCGCATTTGATCCCGCGCTTCTACGACGTCACCTCCGGCGCGATCACCATCGACGGCCAGGATATAAGCAAGGTCACGCTGCAATCGCTGCGCAAGGTGGTCGGCGTGGTGCAGCAGGATGCGTTCCTGTTCACCACCTCGATCGAGAACAACATCGCCTATGGCAACCCCTGGGCGCGCGAGACCCGCATCGGACAGGCCGCCGAATATGCGCAGTTGCACAACTATATTATCGGGCTTCCGGCCGGCTACACCACGGTCGTCGGCGAGCGCGGCGCCTCGCTTTCCGGCGGCCAACGGCAGCGCCTGACCATTGCGCGCAGCCTGATGCTGCGGCCATCGGTTCTGGTCTTCGACGATTCCACCGCGGCAATCGATGCCGGCACCGAGCAGCGTATCCGCGCGGCGATGAAGCGCTTCGCCGGGGATCGCGTGACGCTGATCATCTCGCACCGGTTGAGTTCGCTGATGCATGCCGACCAGATCCTGTTCGTCGAGGGCGGCCGCATCGTCGAGCGCGGCACGCATGAGGAACTGCTGGCGCTGGGCGGACGCTACCGCGCGCTTTATGACCTGCAGCTGCGGCCGGACGACGACCGGCTCGAGGGAGCCGCATGATGTCGACGCAGGACGACGACGAGAAGGACGACAAAAGCGGGCGGCCGACCAAGGCCGTCGTCGGCTCGCATCGCGACGAGGAAGAGGTTTTCGGCAAGGCCTATGATCCGCGCATCGTCAGACGCATCTGGAGCTTCGTCAGACCCTATCAGGGCCGGATCTTCATCTCGGTGGCGGCGGTGCTGGTGTTCACGCTGACGCAGCTGGCGATCCCGCTGGTCATCCGTTACGCCATCGACCACGGCATGGCTCCGGGCCGGCTCGACCGCTCGGTGATGATCTCCGCGATCGTCACCTTCACCGTGATCATCCTGATCAACTATGCCGCCAGTTATGTGCAGGAAAGCGTCGTCGGCAAGGTGGCGGAGAACGTGCTTTCCGACCTGCGCCGCGCCATGTTCAGCCATCTGCAGCTTGTGTCGCTCAGCTTCATGGACAAGACCGAGGTCGGCCGGCTGATGTCGCGCCTGCAGGGCGACGTCAATTCGATGCAGGAATTCCTCGAGACATCGGTGATGTCGGTGGGCGACATCGTGCTGCTGTTCGGTATCGTCACCGTTCTGCTGTGGCTCGATTTCCGGCTCGGACTGCTGACGCTGTCGACCATGCCGATGCTGTTCATCGTGCGGCTGTTCTGGCTGCCGCGCGCCAAGGTCGCCTTCATGGCGGCGCACGAAACCAATTCCATCGCCAACGGGGCACTCGCCGAAGGCATCCATGGCGTGCGCACCGTGCAGAGCCTGGAACGCCAGCACGTCAATTTCGACCTCTATGACGAAAAGGTGCTGGCCAACCTCAACGCCCATCTGCGGTCGGCTCGATACGCGCAGGTGATGGTGCCGATCGTCGACACGCTGACTGGCATCGCCATGGCGACGGTCATTGTCGTCGGCGGTTCGATGGTGCTGTCGCACAGCCTCGATGTCGGCGTCATGGTGGCGTTCCTGTTCTACATCCAGCGCTTCTTCGACCCGATCCGCTCGCTCACCATGCAGTACAGCGTCATGCAGCGCGCCATGGCTTCGGGCCAGCGCATCTCCGAAGTGCTCGACGTGCCGGTGGATGTCAGCGACAAGGACAATGCGGTGGCCTTGTCGCGCGATACGGACGGCTCGGTCGAGTTCAGGAACGTCACCTTCGGCTATCGGCCGAACCAGCCGGTGCTGAAGAACATCTCCTTCCGCGTCAATCCTGGCGAGACCGTCGCGCTTGTCGGCCCGACGGGATCGGGCAAGTCGAGTTCGATGGCGCTGGTGCACCGCTTCTACGATGTCTGGTCGGGGCAAGTCCTTGTCGGCGGTCACGATGTGCGTGACCTGACGCAGGATTCACTCGGCGACCAAGTAGCCATGGTGCTGCAGGAGCCGTTCCTGTTCTCCGGCACGGTGCTGGAGAACATCCGCTACCACAAAACATCAGCCAGCCGCGAAGAAGTGGTTCGCGCGGCACAGGCCGTCGGCGCGCACGACTTCATCGAGCAACTACCCGGCGGCTACGATACCGAGCTCGAACAGCGCGGCGGCAACCTCTCGCTCGGCCAGCGCCAGCTCATCAGTTTCGCGCGCGCGCTGGTCGCCGACGCCAAGATCCTGGTGCTCGACGAGGCCACGGCCAGCATCGATTCCTACACCGAGATGCTGATCCAGAAGGCGCTGATCACCCTGCTGGAGGGCCGCACCGGGCTGGTCATCGCCCATCGACTCGCCACCATCCGCGGCGCCGACCGCATCATCGTGCTGCAGAATGGCGAGATCGTCGAAAGCGGCAACCACGAACAGCTGATGCTGAGGAAGCGCCTCTACGCCCGGCTCTACAACATGAACTACGCTTCGTTCGACGACATTTCCGACGAAGAAATGGGAATGGACGCGGCGCTCGGCAAAGCGACGTGAGCGGTGCGGGCGGGTTCGAACCGCCGCTGCCCTCCTGAAAGAACCTATCTGCGAGATCCCCTGATGTGACCGCTGACCTGCACGCCATCCTCGGCGCGCAGATACAGAAAGCCGGGAATGGAGATCAACGGGATGATCGCGGTCAGCAGGAACACCTGGTGAAAGCGCTCCGGCGTAAGCACATGGGTCTCCCCCGCGATCAGGCCCAGCAGTATGGCGGCGATCGAGACACCAAGCGAAACGCTGAGCTGCTGCAGCACGCCACCAAGGCTGGTGGCGCGGCTGAGCTTGTCCGCCGGCAGATCGGCGTAGGACAAGGTGTTGGAGGTCATGAACTGCGCCGAGCGGACGATGCCGAACAGGAAGACGTAGACGCCGATCATCCAATGCGGCGTATCAGGCCCCATCAGGGCGAAACCCGCCACGGTGGCGGAGCCGACGACCGCGCTGCCGATCAGCACGGCGCTGAAGCCGAACCGCCGCAGCAGCGGCGACAGCAGCGGCCGCATGAGCAAGGCGCCGAAGCTGCCCACGAATGTCAGCGAGCCCGAAGTGACCGGGCTCATGCCGAAGCCGAGCTGCAGCATCAGCGGCAGGAGGAACGGCACGCCGTTGAGGCCGACGCGGCACAGGCCGCCGGCCAGCGTGCCGACCCAGAAGGAGCGAAACCGAAACAGCGTCAGGTCAACGGCCGGCGCCGCGACGCGGCGCGCATAGCGCCCGAAGGCGAGCAGCAGCAGGACGGAAGCGGTCAGCACCAGCACTGTGGCTGAAACGGGAATGATCGGCCGGCCGATGTTTTCCAGCCCGAATTGCAGCAGTGCCACACCGCATCCCACCATCAGGAACCCTGCGAAGTCGAAGCGCTGCACCGCCTCCTCGTGAAAATCGTCGACAAAGCGCAGCGCGGCCAGAATGCCGAGGCAGCCGAACGGCACGTTGACATAGAATATCCAGCGCCACGAGGCGTAGGTGGTAAGCAGGCCGCCGAGCAGCGGCCCGATGACCGGCCCCATGATGGCGGGCAAGGTCATGTAGGTCATGGCGGTGATCAGCCCGCTGCGCGGAAAGCTGCGCAGCAGGATCAACCGGCCGACCGGCGTCATCATGGCCCCGCCCAACCCCTGCAGCGCACGCATGGCCAGCAGCATGCCGAAACTGTTGGCCACACCGCACAGTGCCGAGCCAAGGGTGAAGGTGAACAGCGCCAGCGCGAACACTTTTCGCGCGCCGAACCTGTCGGCGAACCAGCCGCTGACGGGAATGAACACAGCGAGCGTCAGAATGTAGGTGGTGATCGCAAGGTTCAGCCGGACCGGCGTCGTGTCGAGACTGTGCGCAATGGCCGGAATCGCGGTGGTGATGATGGTGGAATCGAGCTGCTCCATCAGGAAGGCGATGGCGACAATGATCGGAATGATCAGCCTCAGCCTCGGATCACGCTCGGTGGCGAATTGAGGCTGTTCCAATGCTGCGGCAAATTCCGTCATGCGAGCGGCTTATATTCTGTAGCCAAAGCAGCGCATCCCAGTTCAAAGGCAAGATTGCCCTACGTGCCAGCCAGCCGGAGTCTGGTCGCACGGCCGTCTTATGGTCCGACAAATAGGTCAGGGGTAGCGATTTCCACCTTGCCGGAAGTCAACAAATCTTGACCGGCGCCGTGAATGGGCCGGACGTCGGCAAGGAGGCGATGGTGTCGCGAGATCGCCTGAAGACACTGCACGGTCCCGCAAGCATCCGTCCCGATTTCGTGAAGGAACGTGTCCGGCGAGAGACGGCTTTCTTCCCCATATCCTTGGAACGGAAAGGAGACATTTCCATGAAAAGGCGACTCGTATTCATCAGTTCCATGCTGCTGACCTTGGCCACGAGCACGATAGCGTTGCCACCGTCGCCGACGCCGCCGTCGTCAGGCACCACTTTGTCCACCTCACCGTTGCGCACGGCGGCCATGCGCACGCCGCACATGGCCGACACGCTGGCCACGGCGGCTGGGTTGGCCGCGATTGGACTGGCGACAATTGGGGCAGCAACCATGGCCGGATGGACAGCGACTACAATGGCTACGGCAGTTATCATGGCTACGCCGGTGACTTCTGCGGGACCATCGCGTGGACACTCGACCTATGCGGTCCCCACGGCCCCTGATTGCTGACCATGCAGAGCGACTCTCCGTCCCGATTTCGTGAAGGAACGTGTGCGGTGAGGCGGCCGTTTTTCTCCCATGCGCAATATCGCAACAAAACAGGAGTAACGCTCATGAAAAGGCAATTGGTGTTTGCAAGCTCCGTTGCGCTGGCATTGGCGGCAGGTACGACTTCATTTGCAACCATGGCCGACGCCGCGGTCGTCAGGCACCATGGCGGCGGCCATGCCATGGGGCCTTTCCGCGGCCGCCATTTCGGTGGCGGGCATAGATACGCCTTTCACCGCGGACACGGCCGCCATTGGGCTGGCGGCGGCTGGCGAGGCGGCTATTATGGCGGCTACTACGATTATTGCGGACCGGTCCAGCTGGCGCTCGGCCTATGTGTCCCATACCGCCCCTACTATTATGGCCCCTTCGGAATGCTCTGACCTTTGTCGGGCCATGGTAGCCGCGAGGGCTCGAGGGCTACGCCATTTCAGGACGTCTTGACGCCTCGCGGATCGCCTTGTGCACGCCGCGCTGCAGATCCATGAAGGCCGGGGTCTCCATCACCTCTTCCCGGCGCGGCCGCTCGATGTCGACGTTGAAGGTCTGCATGATGCGTCCCGGCCCGATCCCCATGACGACGATGCGGTCCGACAGATAGACCGCCTCCTCCACATCATGCGTGACGAAGAGAACGGTCAGCTTGTGTTCCTCCCAAATCTGGGTCAGCAGTTCCTGCATCTGGTGCCGGGTCAAGGCATCGAGCGCGCCGAACGGTTCATCCATCAGCAGCATCTTCGGCCGATAGGACAGCGCGCGCGCAATGGCGACGCGCTGCTTCATGCCGCCCGACAGTTCGGACGGATAGCGGTCGGCGCTTTGCGACAGCTTGACGAGGTCGAGATGCTCAAGCGCAATCTCGCGGCAGGCCGTGCGATCGTAGCCGGCGGCCTTGAGGGCGAACTCGATGTTCTGCCGCGCCGTCAGCCAGGGCAGCAGCGTGTAGGACTGGAAGACGACGCCGCGGTCGAGACCCGGCTGCAGGATCGGCGCGCCATCGATGCTGAGATCGCCGGCGTCGAAGTCCTGCAGTCCGGCAACGATCGACAGCAGCGTGCTCTTGCCGCACCCCGACGTGCCGACGAGCGAGACGAACTCATTGTCGGCGAGATCGAGATTGATGTCGCGCAGCACTTCAGTGCGCCGCTCGCCCGTGCCGAAGCTCTTGTCGAGGCCGGCGATGCGCAATTTGGGAACAGTCATCGGCGGTTCCTCATTGCGAATGGCCATCCTGGCGAAACAGAACCTTTTCCAGCGCCTTCATGACCTGGTCGGTGATGAGACCAAGCACGCCGAGGAGCAGGATGTAACCAATGATGGTGTTGGTCTGGAAATAGCGCTGCGACACGGTAATGCGATAGCCGAGGCCAGATGTCGCCGCGACAAGTTCGGCCAGCACCAGCCAGGTCCATGCCCAGCCGAGGCTGATGCGCAGCGTATCCCAGATACCCGGCAGGGCGCTGGGCACGACGATGCGCGTCAGGATCTTGCGGTCCGGCAGGCCGAGCGTGCGGCCAAGGCCGATGAAATCGGCGGGAACCCGTTTCACATTGTCCATGACCATCAGCACCTGCTGGAAGAAGGTGCCGATGAAGATGATCAGGAATTTCTGCGTATCGCCGGTACCTGCCCACAATATGGAGAGCGGCACGAAAGCGACTACCGGCATGTAGCGGATGAAATCCACCAGCGGCTCGATACCAGCCTCCCAGGAGCGGAAGCTGCCGATCAGCACGCCGATCGGGATCGACAGTGCCGAGGCGATGAGGAAACCGATGGAAATGCGATACGCCGAGGCGGTGAGGTCCAGCCACAGCGTGCCGTCAGCGGCGAGCTTGGCGATCTGGGTCGCAACACTGCCGGGCGACGGCAGGAAGATGGGCTTTACCCATTCCAGCCCGGTCGCCGCCCACCAGGCGAGGCCAAGCCCGACAAAGACGGCCACCGCGATCATCAGGAAACGCGACCTGGCGATGGGCGCGCCGATCCCGGAGGACCGGCGGCGCCTCGCCTGTTTCGTGGCCGCCTTTGGCGCGGAGCGCGCCGGGCCGGTTTTCGCGGGGGGATCCGCTGACATCTGCGCTACCACCGCGATCCGGCCTCTATCATTGCGCCGCCTTGACGAAGGACGGGTCGATCATCTGCTCGGGCGTCACGTCGGCCTGGAGCAGCTTGGCGTTCTTGGCGGCAGCTTCGACGTCGGCGAATGTCTTGGTGGTGAAATCGCCGGTCAGCGCCGTCTTGTTTTCGGCAAGCGAATAGTAGCGCACGCCGTCGAAAGCGGTGTTGAGGTCCTTGACGTCGGAACCGACCGCCTTGGCGATGATGGCGCGGCCGCCGGGTGTGTCTGCATTGTAATCCTTGAGTGCGGCGTCCCAGCTCTTGATCATGGCCAGCACCTGGCCGGGCCGCGACTTGATGACCTCGTCGCGCACCACCAGCACGTCGCTGATCAGGCCGGGGTCCTCGCCGGCGGAAAACAGCAGCTTGACGTCCTTGTTCTGCGCCATGGCGACGGTGAGGTAGGGCTCGTAGGTGACAGCGACCGGCACGCGGCCGGCGATCAAGGCGCCGCCGGCGTCGGAGGCAGGCATCGGAACCGGCTGAACGTCGGCGATCGACATGCCATTCTTGGCGAGCGCGTATTTGAGCAGGATGTCGCTGGTCGTGCCTTCTTCGAAAGCAACCTGCTTGCCCTTGAGGTCGGCGATGGAGGTGACGTCCTTGCCGGCGATGATGGCGTCGGCCGTCATCGAGACATCGAGCAGCAGCACGATCTTCACCGGCAGGCCGGCGGCCACCATGCCCATCGCCGTGTGGGTCGCGATATTGGCGGCGTCGAGCTGGCCGCTGGCCAAAGCGGCGTTGATATCCTTGTCCTCGGCGAAGTTGACGATCTGGACGTCCGACAAGCCATTCGTCTTGAACAGGCCCTTGGCGTCGGCGACGTGCCACTGGCCATAGCCGAGCCAGGGCTCGATGCCTATCTTGAACGGTCCTGCCTCTGGCGTCGTGGGAATGGCCGCATCGGCGGCGTGGGCCACTGGCGCGGCGGCGAGCCCGATGGCGGCGGCCATCATGAGCGCGCGAAATTGTCCTGCTAGGTTACGCATCATCTCAAGTTCCCCTTGATGATCAGACCGCTTTTTTCCCAGGCATCCGGTCTGGTGAGACTGCGGGTTTCTGCTCTTGCGGCACTGTGCCTCGGCGTCTTGCCCACCACTTCGTGGTGAAGTGCAGGGATATTTCAGCGTCAGCGGGAGCGGATGTCAAGGCTAAAATACATACATGCATATACAAGTTGGCACGGCTCAATTTCCCTCGTGGATCAGGCGCATCCGCTCGCGCTTTCAGGATCGATCAAGTCGAGGAAATCGGTCACCCGATCGGCCCCGGCATCGGGCTCGCTGCCGACCATGGCCGCGACTGAAAAGGCGATGAGAGAAGACACCGGCGTGTGGCTGCGCGCGCCGGCGCGCAGGTTCATGACCAGGGTCGGCGACAGGAAAAGCCCTGAGCGCAGGACCGCCCGCCAATCCGCCGGCAGCATGCCGCGCCGCTTGAGCTCGAGCAGCAAGGGTCGCCACAAAGCGGTGGCCTTGACCTCCAGCAGGTCGCGGCGAACCGGGCTCAAATCCCAGTCGGTGTCGACATGGAGCAGATTTCCTTCCAGCCGCGCCCGTGCGCGAAAAGTCTCCGTCGCGATGGCCGGATCGTAGAGCCAGAACGGATGGGCGAAGATGTTGTGGAAGGTGGCCTTCACCTCGGCCAGCAGCGTCGGGATATGCGAGCCGGCAAAAGCAGGATCGAAGAAGGACAGCTCCGCCCTCCCCGCTTCTTCCGTGTACCAGACATTGGCATTGTGGGCGTCGCCATGCGCGACCACGCCGCCGGCATCGGCTAGCCGTTCCGGCCGCAAGCGCGCCGTAGCAGCGTCGAAAAGTTCGCCGATGCTGCTGGTGTAAAGCTGCCCGTTGATGACGAATTTCAGCCGGGAGAACCGATCCCAGCCAAGTTCCATGCCGGGAAAGACAAACGGCTTGCCGACATAGAAATCCGCCAGCCGGCCGCCCGGCGACGACCGCGTATCGGCGTCGACCAGCCGCTCATAAAACAGCCGGTGGATCGGCTCCGCCGAGACCTCCGCGACAGTCACCGGATGCAGCTTCTCGAGATAGACCTCGAGCAGCCTGGCGGACAGGTCGCGCTCGGCAAGAACCGCCTCGCGCCGCTTGCCGGCATCGTCCTCAACATCCAGCGCGAACAGGACATCCGAGAATCTCGGATCCGTGCGGCGCCGATAGACAAGGATCTGCTCGCCGGGCTGAGCGGACATATGGACAGGCTGGTCGACCGGCAGGCCGGCACGCGACAGGATCTCGGCCCGGTAGTATTCGCCGGTCATGCCCTCTTCGCGTTCCTCCTGGTGAAATTTGAAGAAATAGGCCTGGCCCTCGCTGTCGAAGAAACCGTTCAACGAATTGAGGCTGTATTTGTCGACATTGATGCGGACATTGCTTGGAGTCATCCCGAACAGGTCGCCCAGCAGCGCCGCCAGCGCGCGTTGCGCCTCGCCGACATCATGCTGCGCGAGCGTGCGGATCCGCGCCGTACGGCTCGGTGTCTGTGTCATCGATCGTCGCCTCGGGTCAGGCCGTCAGCCGAGAGTGAAATCGCTCTCATCAATACATGTACATACATCTATGGAAAAACCTCTGCGAACTGCGGTAGCCCTGCCGCCGTCAGTTGGTCTTGGAGGGGGAATAGCGGCTGCCGAGCGAATAGCGGCTGCCGGCATAGGTCAGCTTGCTGATGGTGGCGACGATCGCGCCTGTCCATGTGCGGCGGTGCAGAAACAGACAGCAGCTGCCGACATCGATATTGAGATGCCGCGCCGTCTCGGCGTCGGCCGGGATCGCCGAGATGATATGCTCGACCTCGGTCACCGGGGTTTTCTGCATGAGGTAGTCGTAGGTCGCCGTCTTCGAAAAGTCCTGCTTGTCGTAGTCGGGGATCAGGTTCGGATTGACGAAGCGCTCTTCGAGCTGCACCGGCAAATCATTCTCGAAATTGACGACGACGGAGTGATAGATCGCGACGCGCTTTGGGAACTCGAAGGACAAAGCGAGCTCCTTGGTCGGCATGATGGTTTCCAGCACGAGGACTTCGGAGCGATGCCTGTTGCCGCGCTCGACGATCTCGGCCGCGATGTTGTTGATCTCGATCAGCGTCGACTGCGGCCGGGGCGGCGCGATGAAGGTGCCGACGCCTTGCAGCCGGATCAGGAACCCCGCCGCGGTCAGTTCCCGCAAGGCCCGGTGGACCGTCATGCGCGAGACACCAAGCGAAACCACCAGCTCATTCTCGGACGGCAGCTTGCGATCCTTGCCCCACCGGCCCGTTCCGATGTTGGTCAGGATGTAGTCCTTCACCTTCTCGTAAAGGGGGCTCGCCGTATCGGGCAAATCGATCATTTCAAAATCCTTTCCGGCAATTTATCGGAAATCACGCCGGCTCAACAGGTTGCCGCATGCGGATGATTGTTTTCAAGCCGTCGCTTTGCCCCGCCAACAGCCGCTCATAATTGGCCGGAATATCGTCGAGACCGATCTCGCGATCGATCAGGGCGAGCAAAGGTTCGCTCAATCCACCCAGCATCCGCACGGCGTCGGGCAACTCGTCGGCGAAGGCATGGCACCCCAGCAGCGCGATCTCGCGTTCGACCAGAAGGTTGGGATCGATGTCGAGACGGCCATGGAAGATGCCGACCATCGCCACCGTGCTGCCGGAATCGAGAACGCCGAGCAACTGGGTGAACGCGGCGATGCTGCCGGTCGCCTCGACGGCCGCCAGCAAGGGGGCGTTGCCAGTCGCTGCGGCAATGGCATCGCGGTCGAGGTCAACGATTTTTGCGCCGGTCACCCGCGCCACGCGGTCGCAGCGCGCCTGGTTGCGGTCGGCGACAAGCACGGCGCCTGCAAAGCTCTGCGAAAGCAGCAGCGCGGCGAGACCGCCGATCGGCCCGCAGCCGACGACGAGCACCGGGCCTGCCGTCTTGGGCAGACGCCGCACCGCGTGCAGCGCCACCGCGAGCGGCTCGGCCATCGCGGCGACCCGCTCGTCAAGTTCCGCATCGACGACATGCAGCAAGCGTGCGGGCAAAACAGCCTGTTCGGCGAAACCGCCGTCGCAGACCTCGCCGACAAAGCCCAGCGAAGCGCAGAGATGGCGCCTGCCGGCATGGCATTGCGCGCACTCCCCGCACCAGAAGCGGGAATCGGCAACCACCCTGTCGCCGACGGCGACGGTGCCGACGCCCTCGCCGATCGCGGTCACCGTGCCGGTCAGCTCATGGCCGGCGGTCGAAGGCGACCGGCTTATCCATTGGCCGGTACGGAAATTGTGCAGGTCTGAACCGCAGATGCCGGCGGCATCGACCCTGAGCTTCACCCAGCCGGCATCCGGAATGCCTGGCGGGGCAATGTGCTCCACGCGCAGATCGCCGGGTCCATAAAGCCGTGCTGCCTTCATCGCGATCGTCTCCGTTCAGCCCGCGAGGTAGCGGTCGCGGATTTCCGAGACGGCGTTTTCGTGCGAGCTGAAGCCCTCGTAGCGGGCGAGCCTGCGGGCGTGCTTCGCCAATTCCGGATAGGCGGCCGAGGTGACATAGCCGACCGACGAGCGCTTGACGAAATCCGTCACCGAAAGCGGCCCATAGGTCCGCGCCCAGCGGCTGGTCGGCAGCACGGCATTCGGCCCAAGGACGAAGTTGGCAAGCGTCACCGGCGTGTGCGGACCCATGAGGATCTCCGCCGCCTCGGTGATGTGCCCGAGATGCGCGAACGGCTCGTTCGACAGGATTTCCAGATGTTCGGGCGCATAGTCGTTGATGAAGCGGTAGCTGTCTTCCAGCGACGCTGTCAGTACGATGCCACCGCGCTTGCCGGTCAGCACCGCGCGCGAGAATTCCACACGCTGTTCGGTCATCCGCGACCAGTGTTGCGGGAGCGCAGCGAGCGCTGCCTCGGCGACCTTGCGGCTGTGCGTCACCAGATAGGCCGAGGAATCCGGTCCGTGCTCGGCCTCGATCAGCAGATCGAGCGCGGCAAGGCCGCCGTCGATACTGTCATCGGCAAAGATGATGGCTTCCGACGGTCCGGCCGGAAGCCCTGTGTTAATGACCGAGGACAGTACGCTCTTCGCCGCCACCACCCATGGGCTGCCGGGGCCGACGATCTTGAGCGCCGGCTTCACCGTCTCGGTGCCGTAGGCGACGGCGGCGACGGCATGGGCGCCGCCGCATTTGTGGACGGTGTGCACGCCGGCGAGACGAGCCGCGACCAGGGTCGCCGCATCCACCGAACCATCCGATGTCGCTGGCGTCACGATGGCGATCTGCGGCACACCGGCAATGACCGCCGGAACTGATGTCATCATCGTCACCGACGGGAAGGCGCCCTTGCCGCGCGGCACATAGAGCGCGACTGAGGCGATCGGCGTATAGCGGTCGCCGGCATAGGCGCCCGGCCGAACTTCCTTGAGCCACATCGTTTCCGGCTTCTGCTCCTCATGGAAACGCCTGATGTTGTCTATGCCGAAGCCGATGCTTTCCACGACATCCTTCTCGACCTTGTCGAAGGCCGCATCGAACTCGGCTTCCGACACCTGCAGTCCGCCTTCGGCGACATTGGCCTTGTCGAGCTCCCTGGCGAAGCGGATCAGCGCGGCGTCACCCTCGTCCTTGACGGCCTGGATGATCGGGCGGACCTTTTCGACGAAGACCGACAGATCGGCCTCGGCGCGCTTCAGCAGGCTGGACCGCTGGGTGGCGTCGAGCGATGACAGATCGTGGAAGCTGACGTCGGACATGGATATTCCTCTTTGTTGGAACGCAACGCTCCGGCCGGTTACGTTGCGCAAGACGTTGATTTCGAACCTTTAGCGCTGCCTCAAATCGATGCCAGGAAGCCGCCATCCACCGGAATGGACTGGCCGGTTATGTAGGCCGCCGCATCCGAGGCAAGGAAGACGGCAACGCCGTGCAGGTCGCTGAGATCGCCGAAACGGTGCTGCGGGATCTTGGCGAGCATGGACTGCTGCCATGCCTCGTTGCTGTAGAACACATCGGTCATCGCCGTCCGGAAGTAACCCGGGGCGATGGCGTTGACCCTGATGCCGAGACCCGCCCACTCCGCCGCCAGCGCCCTGGTCATGCCGAGCAGGCCCGACTTCGACGAACCATAGGGCACCGCGGTGGGAATGCCGACTTCTGATGTCAGTGAGCAGAGATTGATGATGGCGCCGCCATGCCCGGCATCCCGCATCTGCAGCGCGGCCGCCTGGGCGCAGAAGAACGCCCCCTTGAGATTGGTGTCGATGATCCGGTCCCACAGCGCTTCGTCGACGTCGAGAGAGGGCCTGACCTCTTCCATTCCGGCATTGTTGACGAGGATGTCGAGACCGCCAAGCAGGCCCGCAGCCTCGGCGGTGGCCGTCCGGCAGCGGTTGACATCGGTAACGTCGAGAGCGACGGCATGCGCAACCCCGCCGGCCGCGCGGAGCGCCGCCGTGACCTCATCGAGGGACGCCAGGCTGCGCGCGGTGACCGCGACGTCGGCGCCGGCAGCGCTCAACGCTTCGGCAATGCTGCGGCCGATTCCGCGGCTGGCGCCGGTGACAAGCGCTTTCCTGCCGGCGAGATCGAACAGAGAAGCATTGCGCATGTGATCCTCCTTGCCGGTGTCGCGCTTCCGTTCCGATAGCGAGACTACCAGATCAAGTTACATATACAAGCATATACAAACAATTTCGGCTGCGCTACTTCTAGCAAAAATTCGCTGCACCAGTGCGCCTGTCAATGACCTGACTCACCCCGGGAACGATGCGGCGAAACCCAGTGTTTCAGAACCCGGTCGATGATGGGGTCCGCCGGCCGACCGCAGAGGAGCCCGCTCGTGTCGAAAGCATCAGACATGGTCCGAACCGAAGTCACGCGCCTGTCGCCTTACAATTCCGGACTGACCATCGCCGAAGTCATGCAACGATATGCTCCGGCCAGGATCGCCAAGCTGGGGTCGAATGAAAACCCCCTCGGCCCGAGCCCGACGCTGGCCACGATGGTGCAGGCCGGCGCCGAGATGTTCCGGCTCTATCCAGATCCGGCCGGGCGCGAACTGCGCCAGGCGATCGCCGCCAGATATGAATTCGGCGAGGACCAGATCATCCTCGGCAATGGCTCGGAGGACCTTCTGTCCGTCATCAGCCGTGCCGTGCTGAGGCCCGGCGATACCGTCGTCACGCTTTATCCATCGTTCCCGCTGCACGAGGACTACGCGACGCTGATGGGCGCGAGCGTCAAACGAGTGACCGTCAACAACGACCTCACCATCAATGTCGATGCCCTGATCGACGCGGTGCGCGAGCGGCCCCGCATGCTGCTGTTCTCCAACCCGATGAACCCGGTCGGCAGCTGGCTGTCCGCCGGCGACCTGTCGAAGGTTCTGGATGCGGCCGGCGACGAGACGCTGATCGTCGTCGACGAAGCCTATGCCGAATATGCGGAAGGCGACGACTATGCTTCGTCGCTGCATTACCTCCGCAAACGCGACCGACCCTGGATCGTGCTGCGGACATTTTCCAAGGCGTTCGGGCTCGCCGGATTGCGGATCGGCTTCGGCATCGTCGGCGACCCGGAATTGCGCGCACTGCTCGACAGGGTGCGCACACCATTCAACGCCAATGGCATGGCACAAGCCGCAGCGCTGGCGGGGTTGGCGGACGAGGAACACCTTGCAAGGGTCGTCGCGCTGGCCAAGGCGGAAAGAACGCGGGTCGAGAGTTTCCTCCGGAACATGGGCCTCGACGTCGCCCCTTCCCGCGGCAATTTCCTGTTCTTCAACTGCCGGCAAAATGCCTCCGCCTTCGCCGAGGGCCTGCTGCGCGAAGGCGTCATCGTCAAACCCTGGAAGCAACAAGATTTCGACAGCTATGTGCGTGTCAGCATCGGCTCGCCAGCGGAGAACGACCACTTCATGGCGGCGCTGTCGCCGCTGTTGTGATTTCCCGATAGCCATGCTGAATTGCCTGGCGCGCGCCGGGCACGATATTGGACGGTCTGCCGTTCCCAATATGGAGTTTTCGCAAGTGGCGCATCGCTTTCGGCCAACGGCTTCCATCCAGCCTCTCGGGCCTGTGTTCCTCCCGGGTCACCTTGACGATACCCAGCATGCTTGAGAGCAACCCACCGAAAAGCCTCTACCGCGAAACGGCCGGCGGTACCGGCAATTACCCTGCCCTTGCCGGGGCGCAGCGGGCAAGGGTCGCCATTGTCGGCGGCGGCTTCACCGGCCTTTCCACCGCCTTGCATCTGGCGGAAGCGGGCGACGACGTTGCCGTGCTGGAAGCGGCCCAGCCGGGCTGGGGCGCTTCGGGCAGGAATGGCGGCCAGGTCAATCCCGGCCTCAAATACGATCCCGACACGATCGAGGCGATGTTCGGCCCCGACCTTGGGCCGCGGATGATCGATTTCTCCTACGGCGCGCCGGATTTCACCTTCGGCCTCATCCGGCGCCTGTCGATCGCCTGCGAGGCCCGGCAGAATGGCACGATCCGCGCGGCCATCCGGCCGAAGCCGGAAGCCGCGGTGCGAACCACGGCCGCGCAATGCGAGCGGCGGGGCATGCCGGTCAGCATGCTGGATGCACAGGCGATGGCGACACGAACCGGTACCGGCAGATACATAGCCGGCATGTTCGACGCCCGCGGCGGCGACCTCCATCCCCTGAAATACACGATCGGCCTGGCAGCCGCCGCGCGGAACGCCGGCGCGCGGATTTTCGGTGGCAGCGAAGTGCTTTCGCTGAAGCGAGAGGCTGGACGATGGGTCCTCAAAACCGCCAACGGCTCGGTCAGCGCCGAGAAGGTGCTTGTAGCAACCAACGGCTATACCGGAGCCCTGTGGCCGGGCCTGGAGCAGTCGGTTGTTCCGGTGTTCAGCGCGATCGCGGCGACCGAACCGCTTGCGCCGGCAGCCGCGGCCGCAATTCTCCCTGAAAGGCCGGTCGTCTACGAAGCCGGCAATATCACCGTGTACTACCGCATCGACGCGCAGAACCGTCTTCTCATGGGCGGCCGGGGACCGATGAAGCCGATCGGCGATGCTGCCGCCATCCGCTACCTCACCGACTATGCGCTGCGGCTGTGGCCGGCGCTCGCCGGAGCACGCTGGACGCATGGCTGGAACGGCCGGGTCGCGATCACCAAGGACCATCTGCTGCACATTCACGAGCCGGAGGACGGCGTGCTGATATGCCTTGGCTACAACGGTCGCGGCGTCGCCATGGCCTCGGCGATGGGCGCTGCCCTGGCGCAACGGCTGCAAGGCCGCGAGACGTCGCCGTTTCCCATGCCGATATCGGCGCTCGAGCCAATCCGGTTTCACCGCCTCTGGCCGCTCGGGGTGAAGGCCGCGATCCTGTCGGGGCGGCTGAAGGACCGGTTCGGCCTCTGACGCGAAGCGTTCGACCGACCTGACGGCTCGTGAGGTTGGAAAAGCTGCTCCTAACTAGCGATACTTCGGAAACGCGTCGCCGGCCGGCGCGTTGGCCCAGCTCTGCAATGTCTGGCCGCCGTCGATCAGCCAGTCGACGCCGGTGACGTGCCTTGCCTCGTCCGAGGCGAGGAACGCCACGGCGGCCGCGACATCGTCCGGCTGGCCGATGCGGCGCAGCGGGATGCGGTCGGCGAAATGCTGGACGCTGCTCTTGAAATCGCCATCGGCTGTCCGGCACCTATGCTTTCGGCGCGACGGTTGCCGATTTCTGGGGCGAGCGCGGCGAGAAGGACAATGCGCGCATCGCTCACGAAGTCGATGCCGACCGCTTCTTCAAGCTGATGTTCGACCTGTTGCGGGATTAGCCCGCTCGGGGATATGCCGTTGCTTCAGCGTGACCCGGTGCCACGAACCGGGTCAGCCAGTCTTTCGGCGTGCCATCTCAGATGGTCGTCCATGAATGTCGAAATGAAGAAATACGAATGGTCGTAGCCGTCCTGCATACGCAAGGTCAGCGCAATGCCGGCCTTGGCGCAGGCCGCTTCCAGCAGCCACGGCCTCAGCCCGTCCTTGAGAAAGCCGTCCGACGTCCCCTGATCGACGAAAAGCTCGGGGAAACGGTGGCCATCCTCGATGAGCAAGGTGGCATCGTAGCCCCGCCATGAAGCCTCGTCGGCGCCGAGGTATTTTTCGAGGGCGGGCCGCGACCAGCCGGCGGTGCTTGGCTGCACGATCGGCGCGAAGGCCGAGCAGCTTTTGAAGCGCTCGGGATTTTTGAGCGCGATCGTCAGCGCGCCATGCCCGCCCATCGAATGGCCGAAGATCGCCTGGCGCGTCATATCGGCCGGAAACTCCTGCGCGATCAACGCCGGCAATTCCTCGGTGACATAGGAATACATGCGGTAGTTCGTGGCGTAGGGCGCCTGCTTGGCGTCGAGGTAGAAGCCGGCGCCGCTGCCGAACTGCCAATTGTCCTTCTCGTCGGGAATATCGGCGCCGCGCGGGCTGGTATCGGGACAGACGACGATCAGGCCAAGCTCCGCGGCCATGCGCCGGTATTCCCCCTTGTCCATCACATTGGCATGGGTGCAGGTGAGGCCGGAGAGGTACCAGACGACGGGGCAAGGTTTCTCACGCGCCTGCGGCGGCACGAAGACGGCGAAAATCATGTCGCAAGAGCAGGCGTCCGAAGCATGGGAATAGACGCCCTGCACGCCGCCATGCGACTTGGCCGAGGAGAGGGTCTTCATCCGGTCCGACATCTTGTTTCTTCTCCGCCAACGTCCTTCACGGCCGCCTGTCTACGGCATGGGCCGGGACCGCGGCAACCCTGATGGATTTGGACCATGGTCGCGAGAGCAGCTCCGGCCTATTCCGCCGCCAGAGCCGTCATTTCCCGCCGGAACGGCAGCGCATCGCCGATATCATGTTCGTCCAGCTCCCGCGCCAAGCGGTGGCCGCCATGGGTCGCGGCGGCTTCGGCATCCGAGGACAACGCACATCGCCACGACATTATTAGCGCGGATCCAGCAGGATCATCTCCGCTGCCTTCTCGGCGATCATGACGACCGGAGAGTTGGTGTTGCCCGAGACGATTGTCGGCATGATCGAGGCATCGACCACGCTCAGTCCGGCAAGCCCGTGAACGCGTAGCCGGTCGTCGACCACCGCCATCGAGTCCGAACCCATCTTGCAGGTGCCGACCGGGTGGAAAATCGTCGTGCCGATATCGCCGGCCTTGCGGATAAGGTCTTCGTCGCTGTCATATTGCGTACCGGGCAGCATCTCTTCGGGCGCAAAGCGTGCCACGGCCCGTGCCTTCATCAGGCTGCGCACATGGCGCAGCGATGCGACCGCGACGCTGCGGTCTCCCGTGGTGGAGAGATAGTTCGGCCGGATCTTCGTCGCTTCGCGCGGATCGGACGATGCCATATGCACGGCACCCCGGCTTTCCGGGCGCAGATTGCAGACCGACACGGTGACCGCGGGAAAGCGATGCAGCGGCTCGCCCAGACGGTCTGTGCTGAGCGGTTGCACATGATATTCCAGATCAGGTGTTGCGAGGCGCGGATCGCTCCTGGCAAAAATGCCGAGCTGGCTCGGCGCCATCGACAACGGCCCGCTGCGTTTGAGCGCATACTCCACACCCATCGCCGCGCGGCTGATCAGATTGTGATAGCGCTGGTTGAGCGTCGCGGCATTGGCGACCTTGAAAACCGTGCGTATCTGCAGATGGTCCTGCAGATTTTCGCCAACACCCGGCAAGGCGTGTCGAACATCCACGCCAATGCTCGAAAGCAGGTCAGGGCGCCCCACCCCCGACAGTTCGAGGATCTTCGGCGAGTTGATGGCACCGGCAGCAAGGATCGTCTGTCCGGCGCTGACCTTGTGCAGGCGGTCGCCTTGGCGGAAGCGCAGTCCGGTGACGCGTCGGCCGTCGAATTCGAGCCGTTCCGTCTCAGCCCCCGTCACCACGCGCAGATTCTGACGCGCCGCAATGCCGCGCAAAAATGCCTTCGATGTGTTCCAGCGCACCCCTTGCCGCTGGTTGACCTCGAAATAGCCCGAGCCTTCATTGGTGCCGGTGTTGAAATCTTCGGTGCGGGGAATGCCGAGTTCCTCGGCGGCTTCCCGGAACGCGTCGAGGATCGGCCAGGACAGACGCTGCCGTTCGACCCGCCACTCGCCGCCGCTGCCGTGCATGGCGCTCTTGCCGCCGTGATAGTCTTCCGACTTACGGAAATACGGCAGCACATCGTCCCAACCCCAGCCGACATTGCCGGCCTGTCGCCAGCCGTCATAGTCGGCTGCCTGGCCCCGCATGTAGATCATGCCGTTGATCGACGAACAGCCACCAAGCACCTTGCCGCGCGGATAGTTGAGGCTGCGTCCGTTGAGACCGGCTTCCGGTTCGGTCTTCATCATCCAGTCGGTACGCGGATTGCCCATGCAGAAGAGGTAGCCGATCGGGATATCGACCCAGTGATAGCGGTCGCTGCCGCCGGCTTCGAGCAGCAGCACCCGGTTGCGCGGATCGGCCGAGAGCCGGTTGGCGAGCACGCAGCCGGCGGAGCCGGCGCCGACGATGACGTAGTCGTAATCGCCGAAAGGGGATGGTGAAGTTTCGCTCACGTGCGTGCCTGCCGTGCGGCGATGCGCTCCCACATCGGAATCATCGCCTGGTTGATCTCGCCATAAAGGCGATACCCTCCCGCGTAGGCCTCGGCAACCGCCACCCATGGCCGCTGCAGCCGATGGCAACGATCTCGCCGGCACCGATGCCGGCTTCGGCTATGCTTTGGCCGATGACCGAAACCGCGTTGCGCCAGAAGCGCCGTGGTGTCGGTCCCCTAGTCTAGATATCGATGCGCTGCTCGCTGCCGGGGTCGAACAGGTTGGCGCTGGCCGGATCGACGGCAAGGAATATCGGCTCGTTTCGCCGGCCTGCAAACCTCGGCGGCAGGCGGGCGATGATCGACTGGTCGCCAACCTGCACCGTCACCATGGTTTCAGGCCCTGTAGGCTCCACGACATCGATCACCCCGGTGACCGAAGCTTCATCGCGCCCGGCCACCTTCAGTTCTTCAGGCCTTATGCCCAGGATCACAGGGCGCTCTGAATCAACCGGCCGCTTGCCGGTCTGCAATGCGACCGACACGCCGCTCGCCGCGAAACGCACGCCATTCGCGTCCGAGACCAGACGCCCGGGCAGGAAGTTCATCGCCGGCGATCCGATGAAACTTGCGACGAACACGTTGGCGGGCCGTTCATAGATGGTGCGAGGATCGGCAAACTGCTGGATATGGCCGCCCTTCATCACCGCCACCTTGGTGGCCAGCGTCATCGCCTCGATCTGATCATGTGTCACATAGACGATGCTCGTGCCGAGACGCTCGTGCAGGCGCTTGATCTCCGTGCGCATTTCCACACGAAGCTTTGCATCGAGATTGGAAAGCGGCTCGTCAAAAAGGAACAGCTCCGGGTCGCGCACGATCGCCCGCCCCATTGCAACGCGCTGCCGCTGTCCTCCCGAAAGATTGGCAGGGCGTCGGTCGAGCAGATGCGAAATCTGCAGCAGCCGCGCGGCGTCGTCGACGGCGCGCTTGCGCTGATCGGCGTCCACGCCACGCATTTCCAATCCGAAGCCGATATTTCGCTCCACCGACATGGTCGGGTAAAGTGCATAGGACTGGAACACCATCGCGATATTGCGGTCCTTGGGCGCGAGATCCACGACCGAGCGTCCGCCGATCAGGATGTCGCCGCCGGACGTGTCGTCGAGGCCCGCAATCATGTTGAGCAGGGTCGACTTGCCGCATCCCGACGGCCCGAGCAGAACCAGAAAGCCTCCGTCCTCGAGCTCGATATCGACCCCGTGAAGGACCTCTACGGAGCCATAGGACTTGCGCACGTCCTTGATGGAAAGTGTCGCCATGCGAATGCTCCTAAGGACACGTCGATAAATTGCTGAATCGATAAAGCTCGTTTTGGGGGATTCCGAAATCCTGCGTTGCTTTGTAGACATGGGCGGTGATCGATGTCGCCGCTATAAAGCTCCGCTATGATGCGGTTAGCCCCGTGCTGGACGAGCGTGGTCGTCGCCGCTTTGCGGCGGCGGAAGCGCTCACCGCGGGCTGGGGCGGGATCGCGGCGGTGTCCGCGGCAACGGGGATCGCGCGTAGCACCATCGGATATGGATTGCGGGAACTGCGCGGCGCGGCGCCGGATTCAGCTCTTGGCGGCATCCGGCGCAAGGGTGCCGGACGCAAACCTTTGACGCAGACGGATCCGACACTTCTCAGCGACCTGGAAAGGCTTGTCGACCCCGCCACGCGTGGCGATCCGATGTCACCCTTGAAGTGGACATCGAAAAGCTTGCGGAACTTGGCGGCGGCGCTTTGCGCCATGGGCCATCGTGTCGGTCATGACGTCGTCGGTACTCTGTTGAAAACGCTTGGGTATTCTCTTCAGGGCAATCGAAAGACGCTGGAGGGATCGAGCCACGTCGATCGCGACGCACAGTTCCAGCACATCGCCAGGACGGTCAAGGACGCCATTACGGCCGGTCAACCTGCGATCTCCGTCGATACGAAGAAGAAAGAACTCGTCGGCGACTTCAAGAATGGCGGACGTGAATACCGACCGGCCGGAGCACCAGAGCCGGTCCGCGTCCATGATTTCGTCGACCCGAAGCTCGGTCGTGCCGCGCCCTACGGTATTTATGATATCGCCGATGACAAAGGGTGGGTCAGCGTCGGGATCGACCACGATACCGCTGCCTTCGCCGTCAACGCCATACGCTCCTGGTGGATCAGCATGGGGCGTGATCGCTACGCGCACGCTCATACCTTGACGATCACCGCCGACGGCGGCGGAAGCAACGGTTCGCGCGTGCGCCTGTGGAAAGTCGAACTCCAAAAGCTGGCCGACGAGTTGGGGTTGACCATCGCTGTCCTCCATCTCCCGCCCGGCACCAGCAAATGGAACAAGATCGAACACCGCCTCTTCTCGTTCATCTCGAGAAACTGGCGTGGACGACCGCTCACCGATTATCGCACCATCGTCGAACTCATCGGCGCCACAACCTCGACGGCGGGACTGACCGTTCGTTGCGAACTTGATGAAAACCGCTATCCCGCCGGGATCAAAGTCTCCGACGAGGACATGGCCAGCTTGAACATCATTCGCAACGAATTCCACGGTGAATGGAACTATACAATCAAGCCGCAATCCCAAAAATTAGCGCGATAAATTATCGACACGTCCTAACCTTTGATGGCGCCCGCGGTCAGCCCCTGAACCATGGTTCGCTGGACGATGGCGAAGAGGACGATGACAGGCAGGATGCTGAGAATGCCGCCTGCCGCCAGCACACCCCATGGAAGCTGGAATTCGCCGACCATCAACTGCAGGCCCACGGGCCAGGTGCGTGATCCCTGCCCTGTCGTCAGCATCAGGGCGAACAAGAACTCGTTCCAGGCAGCGATGGCAATGAACACCGAACTTGCCACCAGACCGTTGCGCGCAAGCGGCATGACGATGCGGACCATGGCGCCAAGCCTTGTCGAGCCGTCGATGCGCGCCGCGCTCTCGAGTTCCTTGGGTGCGGAATCAAAGAAACCTTTGAGCATCCACACGAACAGCGGCAAAAGGAAACTCGTATAGGCAAGCGCAAGTCCGAAACGGCTGTCGACGAGGCCGACGCCACGCATGACGACATAAAGGGGAATGATCATCATCACGGCGGGGAACATGCGCACGACGAGATAGCCGAGCATGAGCTGCGTTCGGCCGCGAAATGCGAAGCGTGAAAATGCATAGGCGGCGAGCGTGCCCGTGGCGACGCAGATCGTCACCGTCAGGAAGGTGACGACCAGGCTGTTGGCTATCAGCCGCGGGAAACCGGACTGCGTCCAGATCGCCACATAATTGTCGAAGGTGACGCGCCTCGGTATGTACTGCATGGTCTGGGTGACGATGTCGGCCTCGTATTTTAGCGATGTCAGAAACATCCAAATCATCGGACCGATGCAGAACATCGACAGGGTCGCGAGGACCAAGTAGGTGGCGATGTTGGCGATCACCCGCCGGCGGCGCTTGCTTTCAATCATCGCCGTCTCCCTTGGTGATCCTGGACAGGCGGATATATGCCGTCGCGAAGATCATCAGGATTACGAACATCACCACCGACAGGGCGGATGCGTAGCCGAAATTGAATTCCTTGTACGCGGTCTGGAAGGCGTATAGCGACAGGACCTGCGTGGCATCTCCCGGTCCGCCACCGGTGAGAATGAGGAGCAGATCGGGCGAATTGACCAGCCCGATGACGCGCAGGATCACCGCCGCCGCAATCACGGTCTTGAGCATCGGCAAGGTGATCAGCCTGAGCTGCGCCGGGACGCCCGCGCCGTCCACCGCGGCTGCCTTGTAGAGATCTTCGGGAATGCTCTTCAGGCCCGCGAGCAACAGCAGCGCGAAGAATGGAAATCCGTGCCACGCCTCGACAAGGACGGTCGCCGCAAGCGCGGTATTGGGATCCGCGAACCATGCCTTGTAGGTGTGCAGGACGCCCGCGCGGACGAGAAGATCGTTGATGACCCCAAGCCTCGGATCGAGCAGCAGGGCCCACATATGACCCGCCACGACGTTGGGCAGGAAATAGGGAAGCAGGATCAGCACGGCGAAGATCTTCGTGCCCGGCAAATCCCTGTTGAGGGCGGTCGCGGCGAGAAGGCCGAGCGCCAATTCCAGCACGACGGCCGCGGTGACCCAGACGACCGTGTTCTTCAGGGCGATCCAGAAGACAGGATCGGACCACATTGCCGCATAATGTTTGAAGCCGACCCAGCCACCCAGACCGGGACGCGTCAGACGCATCTCGCGAAAACTGATGGCCATGCCGTAAAGCGTCGGATAGGCGATCACCAGGAGGATCATGACGAGGCTGGGAAGGAGCAGCAAATACATCCAGTAGCGGGTCTCGGACAATTCGCCGAGAGCCCGCAATGGCCGATATCCGCTTGAGCTTGATGTCATGGATCCGCGATGCGAATGCATCGTCCCGTTGCGTTCAACGCATGGCCGCACGCCGGAGCCGGCCGTGCAGGGATGTATCAGCGAAGGGCGGCCTCGAGGCCCTGGATCATACGGTCCACAGCCTGCTCCGGTGTCGACTGGCCCGTGAGCACTGCTTGGAAGGCGGGATTGACGACATTTTCGGACCAGCCCGCCGCGCCCACGAAATTGTTCGGCAGACGTCCGAACTCGAGCGTTTCGACCGCCGCGTGATAGATTGGATTGCCGGTGATCCGCGGATCTTGCAGGGCAGCGGCGGAGGCCGGGAAATAGCCCGTGCCTTCGAGCAAGGCCAGGGCAGCATCGGTCTCGCCCCAGAAACTCACCCAGCGCCAGGCGGCCTCTATATTGTCTTCCTTCATGATGCCATTGCCGGCGTAGGCAACGCGAGCGACATGCGCCTTCGGACCCGCCGGCATGGGTGCGGTCGAGAATTGTTTGCCCTGCTTCATCGCGGCCGAGATTTCATTCAGCGAACCGGTGTGGTGCCACACCATTGCCGTCTGCCCGGTGCGGAAGCCCTCCATGATCTGGCGGTAGCTGTCGTTGGGCGCGCTCGGCGGCACGACCTTTTCCTTCAGGAAGAGATCGGAATAGAACGTTATCGCCTCGATCGCCGCGGCCCTGTCGATGGCTGGCTGCCCATCCTTGACGATCGGCGAGCCGAACGCCTCCATGACATCGATAACATATTTGAAACCGCCGGCGCCGGCGCGCATGCCGAAGGCATATCTACCCTTCGACGGATCGGTCAGCTTGCGGCAGGCGCTCAGGAATTCGTCGAAATTCCGGGGCGGCCCGGCCAGCCCGGCCTCCTCGAAATAGTCTGCGCGGTAGTACATCCAATCGACGAAGGCGAAGGCGGGAACCGCATAGATCGCGCCGTTGCTGGAAAGCCCGGTCCAGCGATTCTCGGGGAAATTGGCCTTGCCCTTCCACCCGTTCACCCGATCGGCAAGATCGATCAACCCCTCCATCGCGGTAAGATCAGCGAAACGCTCGGCGATCACCATGGCGGTATCCGGACGGCCACCGGCCAGCACGGCCGAAGAGACCTTCGCCATATATTCAGAGTTCGGGATGTTCTCCTGCGTCACCGCCACATCGGCATTGGCCGCCTGAAACAATGCGATGATCTTCAGCAGGCTGGCCATTTCCGACTGGCTGGTGAAATGGTGCCAGTAACTGATGGCACTCGCGGCACGGGCGCCGCCGATATGCCCTGCCATCGCCAGGGCCGCCGTACCCATGAGAAACTGCCTCTTGTTCAACTGCATCCCATCTCCTCCAAGATATCAGATCATCAATCTGATCGATCAGTTGAAGTTTGGGTAGCATCCTTTCCCACGCCATGCAACCGCCCGGCGCGCAACTGGACTAAGCGACGGATCACGATTGACCTGTCAGACGAGACCCAGGCTTCGCTGCATCGCCGCCTGGAAATGCGCCTGCAGTTTTGCCTCGGCGGCGTCGGCATTCCTTGTGCCGCAAGCCTCTAGGATATCGAGGTGCTCCTTGAGCGTCCGGACCATGATGGGTGTCGTGATCTTCCTGTCGAGCCGCAGCAGACGCAGATAATTGTGCATGCGCCGGTAGGTGCTGTCGATCAGGGGATTGTGCAGCGCGGCGATGACCGCGCCGTGCAACTCTCCCTCCAGCGCGTCCATCTCCTCCAGTTGTTCTTTTCCGAGACCATCGCGCTCGACGCGCCGAAGCAGCCTGGAATGCCGGATTTCCAAGGCATTCATGACGGCCTCATCGCCTTGTTCCGCAAAGACACGGATCGCGGCGCGCTCGACGATGGAGCGGAATTGGTAGGTGGCACGCGTAAGCTCCAGGCCAGGCCTGACGAACTGGATGCCGGAGCGCGGGTGGATGGTCAGGATCCCTTCCGCCTCAAGAACACGCAGGGCGTCGCGAAGCGGGGCGACAGGCACGTTGACGATCGCGGACAATTCGTTTTGCGAGATGAATGCCCCGGCCGGCACGCGCCGGTCGAACAAGCCCTCCAGGATTCGTTCATAGGCGACATCGCTCATGCGGGCGGCCGCCACGAGGGGAGAAGAGTCCGTTTTTGCCTTGCCCGCCACTTGCGGCCCCTCCATTGGTCCGGTACTAAGATGCCATCTGATAGATCAGTTGGATATCGTAACCGATCAGAAAGCCCTTGTGATGAGCCTTTCGCATTTTCGTATAACCCGATTTCAGTTCGCCCGCGACCGGGTAATCGGGGACAGCCAGGTTCGGGCCGACGATGTCAACGTCGCCGCGCTGGAGCTCGTTTCCGAGAGTGGCGAGGTGGGGCTGGGATTCATCCAGACGCTCTTCAATCCACTGCCTGATCAGCAAGAGATCGAGAGCGTTTTCGAACATGAGGTTTGGCCGAGCCTGAAGGGAAACAGGGCGATCGCCCTGGTCCACCGTGTGCACCGCCCGCGCGGCGGCAATCAGCGGGCTTACTCCCTGCCCTTTCACGAAGCGATTCAGGTGGCGCTTTGGGATCTTGCGGCCAAAGAAGCTGGCCTGCCCCTTCATGTCTTGCTTGGAAGTCGCCGCAACCGGGTGAAAGCCTATGCCAGCGGTCTCGATTTTCACCTCGACGATGAGGCCTTCGTCTCGCTGTTCTCCCACGCGGCTTCGATTGGCTACTCGGCTTTCAAGATCAAGGTCGGCCACCAGGATTTCGACCGCGACCTGAGGCGCTTGGAACTGTTGAAGGCCTGTGTCCCGGCCGGGTCCAAAATCATGATCGATCCGAACGAGGCCTGGACCTCTAAGGAGGCGCTCACGAAGTTGGTGGCGATCCGCGAGGCCGGCCACGAACTTCTGTGGGTCGAGGATCCAATCCTGCGTCACGACCATGAAGGGTTGAGAACACTCAGGCATGCCGTCACATGGACCCAGATCAACAGCGGCGAGTATCTGGATCTCCAGGGCAAACGGCTGCTCCTGGAAGCCCATGCGGCCGATATCCTGAATGTCCACGGCCAGGTGACGGATGTCATGCGCATCGGCTGGCTGGCCGCCGAACTCGGGATACCGATCAGCATCGGCAACACGTTCCTGGAGGTCGGCGTGCATATGGCGGCCGCGCTTCCCGAGGTCGAATGGCTGGAATATTCATTTCAGAACTTCGATCATCTGGTGGAACAGCCTATCGAAATCCGGGACGGCTACGCCTACGCGCCCGATCGGCCAGGCCATGGATTGGTCCTATCGGAAAAGGCGCGCGGCGAGTGGATCAGGCCAAGGCGCCTGGCACGGTCGGAGCTCGGCGCCGCGCCGGAAAATCCACGCCTTCCCGTGAAGCAGTAGAGAAGATGAAGCCCAGACCAGGGCTGCGGCGGTCGGCCCACTATCGTCGTTGGTTCAAAGTGAGGGGCTTGGACCGGGGCGCAATGGCTGTTGATGTCAATGTCTGCTTTTTGAAGGGACAAAAATCGTCGCCAAAGGGGGCGAAAGTTCATGGAGATGCAGCAGGTCCGCTACTTTCTGCCCCTGTCCAGCACGTTAAGTTTCACGAGAGCGGCCGAGGAATGCATGGTCCGCCAAAAAGTTACGCTTTTTGATTTTAAAGGGCAAATCGCCATGAACGATATTCTGAGATTTCAGCATCAGTCGCAGTCAATCGCGCTTTTCGGTCGACTTCAGGTGCCGATATGTCCTCGCCGCCAGAAACTGAAAAGTACCGTTACGTGTCTTTCCTGGAGTATCCATCCACTGCCCCGCTTGCCGCCGCCGATCTCCGACTGACCTACCTTTGGCCGCTCGGCCGCTTTGCGCCAGTCCTGTCGCCACGACTGCAATGTCCACACAGTGAATTGCAGCACCAGTCAGAACCCTGAAGGCGATGCACCATCAATGCGATCAGTTAGATGATTGCTTTATCATTGCCTGATGAACATCCCCGTGTAGGTCTGGCCGGCAAGCGTATAGGTTCCGGCCAGGGTGTCATCCGACAGCATCACAAGACTGACGTCCGCGCCGTTCGGTAGGCGCCCAAGTTTCAATGTCCTGCCTATGATTTTTCCGACGCCGGCGGCCTCTCCTGGATTGTTGTCGCCCAGATTCCCCCATGCAAAGGTGACCGTCACTTCGCCATTTGGAGAAATCGTCTGCACCGCGACTTTGGCTTCATACGTCCCCTCCAATCGTCCAGCCCACATACCCGAAAATGCGGCGTACTTTGTCGGAATGCCCTTTGCAGGGGGAGTGATTGTCACGGATTGATCCATGATTGCCGAGCGAGGAGGAACCACGCCGGGATCCAAGACGGGTTGAGGAGGGACGGTAGCAGGCTCTGACGCAGGCTCGAGAGCGGTGTGGTGGGGCACTGGAGGAGGCGATTGGCACGCAGCCAGGGCAACTGCCACGAAACCCAGGATGGTGTTTCGCATAGAATTCTCCCCGTCATCAAGCGTCGTTGGGCAGTGGACGCGCCTAATTCCACGTCATTCTAGACCGCGGCCCGATGTCATGTTTATCGCGCTTTACATCCGCGCACGACTGCGTTTCAGATCAATCAGCCTGTGTAGTATGCCCGAAGCCGAGAGTCACCTAGTGGCAGCGCCGTGCGCTGCCTGGAAAGACTTTTCGTGCTTGGAGATGCAGTTCGACCCACGACGACCAAACGGGTGGTGGCGCCGGCCAACCGCCGGCTTGGCCAAGAGAGGAGCGGCCAGCCGCTGCTCGACGCTCATGTTGAGGCCGCCGCCGGTGGTGACGTTGATGACCGCGTCGGTCGCCTGCTTGATGCGCGGCAGGAACTGCATGAAACGCCGCCGGGTCCGGCGTTGGACGGCCGTCCTTCGGATCGCGTGCGTGCAGATGCAGGATCGAGGCACCTGCCTCGGCCGCTTCGATCGACTGGCGGGCAATGTCGTCCGGCGTGAAAGGCAGCGCATCCGACATGGTCGGCGTGTGGATGCCGCCGGTGACGGCACAGGTGATGATGACTTTCTTCGACAGGTCGGCCACGGGCTGATCCTTTCCTTGCACGGGAAGCGACGATTGTTCTAATGGTCCTGAAAGGCTACGCGCCGGCGTGTGGGCACCAGCGAGAGGCCGGTATTCGACGCGGTGTTTCATCACCTTTGTTCCCGCTTTGGAGAGACACTTCGAGCGAGGAGGTCGCCAGCAGGCCTGGTGACAGCTTGTCTAACAAGGGCCAGAATTTCGAAGCCATTGCACGGATAGTTTTTGCTTGTGCATGCGCAGGCGGATTGTAGCTTGCCCTTGTGTTGTTCGGCAGGGGTAGCTCGCGAGGTGACCGCCAGCATGTTTCCCAAGGACAAATCATGCATCTGAAAGCAGCGGCCCACATCGAGGCCATGTCTGCGTTCGCACTGGCGAATTTCGGCGGCTACGATCGGACGACCCTTGCACAGAACGAAAGCGCCTTTCCGCCCAGCCCCAGAGCGATTGCTGCCGGCAGAGACGCGATGACCCGCAGCCATCTCTATCCTGATCCGGACTGGACGGAATTACGCAAGGCGATTGCGCAGACCTATGGTGCCGAGCCGGATTTGACCTTGTGCGGTGCCGGTTCGATGGATTTGATAAGCTGCACCATCGCAGCCTTTTCGGGACCGGGCAGCCAGGTTCTGGGCACCTCTTACGCTTATAATTTCGTGGCCTCCGCCGTTGCGCGCGTCGATGCGATCTATCTTAAGGCCCCTGAACGGGATTTCGCCGTTTCGGTTGACAACATTCTCACGACCCTCACGCCGGCAACGCGGATCGTCTTCGTCTGCAATCCCGGAAATCCGACCGGCACTGTAATCCCGAACGCCGAACTGCTGCGCTTGCGCGCCGGCTTGCCAAGGGATGTGCTGCTGGTTGTCGACCAAGCCTATGGCGAGTTCGACGATCAGGATCCAACACCTGTCTTTGCGCTTGTCGCGCGTGGCGATACCGTCGTGTTGCGCACGCTTTCCAAGGCCTATGGCCTGGCTGGCGCGCGCGTCGGATGGGGATTGTTTCCGCCTGCGGTCGCGGCGCAAGTGCGCAAAATGCAGAATTCGAACCAGGTCACGACGTCAAGCCTCGCCATGGCCGTGGCGGCCATGGCGGATCAGGCCTATATGCGCGAAACGGTGGCCCGGACGGCCGGAATTCGCGATCAGTTTGCGCACGATCTGCGGTCCGCCGGCTACCATGTTCCCGAAAGCCGAACGAACTTCGTGCTGATTGGCTTCTCCAGCGCAGCCGCCGCGGAGGCAGCAGAGAAGGCATTGCGCGGCGCCGGGATCATCGTCCGCAGCTTGGGCGGTTACGGCCTCAGGGACTGTTTGCGCGCGACGGTCGGTCCGCAAGAGATGATGGACCGGGCCCTGCACATACTCATCGACATGCGCGGTGAATAGATCCAGCGACTGCATGTCTTGCGACTGCATCCTGAGGAGATTTGAGAATGCCGTATTTGCCCGTCCGTGATTTCATCGGCTATGGCGACAAGCCTCCGGCCGCTGAGTGGCCGGGCGGCGCCAAGCTGGCACTCAACATCGTCGTCAACTATGAGGAAGGCGCCGAATACAGCATCGGCGAAGGCGACGGTGTCTCCGAGGCGATCCTGTCGGACCTTGCCGTGTCTCCGGCGGTGCCGGGCCTGCGCAACCGCAACATGGAATCGCTATACGAATACGGCTCACGCGTCGGCGTCTGGCGATTGGCCTCGCTGTTTCGGGAAAAGAACATCATTCCGACCTTCTACGTTGTCGGACGAGCGCTGCAACTCAATCCGACGGCCGGCAAGGCAATCGCGACCCTTGGCAGCGACATCGTCTGCCATGGCTGGCGCTGGATCGATTACGCGCCGCTGAGCGAAGCCGAGGAGCGCAATCACATCGCGCTGACGGTGGACACCGTCCAGCGCCTGACCGGCATTCGCCCGCTCGGCTGGTACACCGGCCGGCCCAGTCTCAACACGCGGCGGCTGGTGGTGGAGCACGGCGGTTTCCTGTTCGACTGCGACGACTACAATGACGACCTGCCCTATTTTGTCGACGTCGATGCCAAGCGGCATCTGGTCGTGCCGCACAGCTTCGACAACAATGACAGCCGGTTCTCGCGCGGCTCCGGCCTGGAGACAGGCAGCCAGTTCTTCGAATATGTCAGCGATGGGGTGGACTGGCTGCTGGCCGAAGCCGGGCGCACGCCACGCATGATGACCGTCTCGCTGCACTGCAGGCTGGCGGCCCGGCCCGGCCGGATGATCGGGCTCGCCCGCTTCCTCGACAAAGTCAGGGCCAATCCCGACATCTGGATCTGCCGCCGCTCCGACCTTGCCCAACATTGGCTGGATCGATTCGGTGGCTGACACGATGTCCGGCTGCATTGTTTTGACGCAATTCCGGACGGAAAACCGCTTCACAATTTTCCTGGAATTGCTCTGGCCGCCGGCAACACGCTACTTGTTCGGAACCTCGTAGACCTTGCCGTGCCAGGGCGCTGCATCGATCTGGTCGAGCGCCATCACGTAGAGCACCTTCTCATCCGGTCCGAAGGCGAAGTTCGGCATGGATGGTGACGGCACCGAAAGCATGCGAAGCAGCTTCGCGTCCTTGTCGACAACGATGATCTTGCCTGGCGCGTCGAGCGAGCGGGAGCTCTGACCGATATACATCTCGCCGGCCTTGTCCATCTTGATACCGTCAGGCCAGATATGTGGCTGGTTCGGGAACAGATCGTCGAGGCGCAGGAAGACACGGCGGTGCAACAGGCTGTGGTCGGGCTGGACGTCGAACTCGATGATCCTGTTGTCCTCGGTCTCGACCAGGTACAGGTTTTTCCCGTCGCTCGACATGACCAGACCATTGGCATTGTGCAGGTCGCCGGCGACCTTCCTCACGCTGCCGTCCTTGCCGATGTAGTAGGCCGAGGCGTCGATCAGCGGTCCGCCCTTGCCGGACCCAGTGAAGTAGATGCCGCCATCCTTGTCGGGCGCAAAGTCATTCGGTCCGCTGAACGGATTGCCGTCCGTGTCCTTGTCGTAGGCCGGCAGCGTCTTGCCGTCGGCGGAGATGCGGCCGATCGAGTTGCTGTCGTAGCAGGTGACAAGAAACTCGCCGGTGGTCGTCGGCAGTACCGCCGAAGGGCCACAACCGTCCATCTTCCAGAAGATTTCGTTCTTCTTGCCGTCCCACACGGTCACAGTGCCGCGGCCATATTCGACGTAGAAGAGCTTGTCCTGATACCAGATCGGACCTTCGGCGAACCATGCGTCTTCATTGATGACCTTGACGTCTCCCGCATGCGCGGAGGATGTGAGGGCCAGGGCAAACATGGTGCCCAGCAGATGCCGTTTGATCATGCGATTCCCCTTTGTTGGCAGGCGGTCGAAATCTTCCTCGTTCAGCTTCGCCGGCGTTTCCGGCCTGCTAACGGTTTCCGCTGTTGGTTCACCGGGCGAACGGATAGCCGAGGCTCTACGAGCGCAGCCGCTTGCCTTCGGGGTCGAATGGCGGATGCGGCAGCAGGATCGCCTCGTGCGGCCTTCCCAGTATAGCGACCGAGACCTTGTCGCCGGCCCTGGCGGAGCCTGCCTTGACATAGCCGAGCGCCAGCGACTGCTCGACGAAATAACCGTAGGCGCCTGAGGAGACCTGGCCAATCGGCGTGCCGTCGGCGAGGAAGATCGGCTCGCCTCCGGTCGCGTCGGCATCTCGGGCGTCGATCGACAGCATGATCAGTTCGTCGCGTGCCGGCTTTTCGGCAATGGCGGCATAGGCATCGCGATTGAGGAACGCGCCCTTGTCCATTTTGACAAGGCGATCGAACTTGACCTCCTGCGGCCAATATTCGGGCGAGTATTCGCGGCTCCAGCTGCCATAACCTTTTTCGACGCGCAGCGACATCAGCGCGCGCGATCCGACCGGTCCGGCCCCGACTTCGTTGCCGGCCTTGAGCAGCGCGTCGTAAAGCTCGACCTGGTCGGCGGCCTTGCAATGCAGTTCCCAGCCAAGGTCGCCGGTGAAGGACACCCTGAGCGCCACCACATCGATGCCGGCGACGGTGATCCGGCGCGACTCCATGAAGGGGAATGCCTCGTTCGACAGATCCTCATTGGTCAAGCGCTGCAGCAGGTCGCGCGAACTCGGTCCCGCCACGTTGAAGCCGCAAAGGTCCTCGGTGCGCGAGCGGAAGGTCGTGCCCTGCGGCAACGGGACGGCCTTGAAGAACCTTTGATGGAAGCGCTCGGCCATGCCGGAACCGATGACCATGAATTCGTCTTCCGCGAGCCTGGTCACGGTGAAGTCGCCGGCAATGCCGCCGCGCTTGCCGATCAGCGGTGTGAGGCAGGAACGGCCTAACCTTGTCGGCATGCGGTTGGCGAACAGCGCATTGAGCCAGGACTCGGAGCCGGGACCCTTGACCTCGTATTTGGCGAAGTTGGAGATGTCGATGATGCCAGCGCGTTCGCGCAGCATGCGCGCCTCGCGACCCACCGGTCCCCACCAGTTCTGCCGGGTGAAGCCAATCGTCTCCTCGCGCGGCTCGCCCTCGGCGGCGAACCACAGCGGGTGCTCCCAGCCGAAATTGAGGCCGAAAACAGCGTTCATCGTTTTTTGCCTGTCGTAGGCGGGCCGGGTTCGCACGGGCCGTCCGGCGGTGCGTTCCTCGTTGGGGAAGTGGATCTTGAAGCGATGGCTATACTGATCCTCGACGCGGGCCTTGGTGAAGGACTTCCCGGCCCACTGACCGAAGCGCGCCATGTCCCAGGCGAACATGTCGAGCGAAGGCTCACCCTCGATCATCCACTCGGCTGCCAGCTTGCCCATGCCGCCCGACTGCGAGAAGCCGGGAATGATGCCGTTGCAGCAGAAATAATTGTTGAGTTCGGGCACCGGTCCGAACAGGACAGCGCTGTCCGGCGACCAAATCATGGGTCCGTTGATCACCTTTTTGACGCCGGCAGTGCCGACCGCCGGGACGCGCGCGATCGCGCGCAGCATGTTCTCTTCGATACGGTCGAGATCGTCGGGAAACAGTTCGTGGCCGAAATCCAGTGGCGTTCCGTCCTCGGCCCAGAACTTCATCTTGCGCTCGTAGGCGCCGATGAGCAGTCCCAGCCCTTCCTGGCGCAGATAGTACTCGCCGTCGCGATCGGCGACCGAAGGCAAGCGGCGGCCCATGGCGGCGATTTCCGGGATGGTCTCGGTGACGAAATACTGGTGCTCTGTCGGGATCAGCGGCAGCTGCAGGCCAGCCATCGCGGCGACCTCCCTACCCCACAGGCCGGCGGCATTGACCACCCATTGCGTGTGGATGTCGCCCTTCGGCGTGCGTACGATCCAGCTGCCGTCGGGTTGCGCCTCGGTGGCGGTGACCGGCGTGAAGCGATGGATCTCGGCGCCGCGCTGGCGCGCGCCGGCGGCGTATGCAGCGGTGACGCCGGACGGATCGACATTGCCGCCTTCCGGCTCGTACATGATGCAGCGTATGCCGTCGAAATCCACCAGCGGGTGCAGGCGCTCCGCCTCGTCACGCGCGACTTCGTAGAAATTCATCTTGTAGCGCCGCGCCTTGGCTTCCTGCAGCCTTAGCTGGTGCTCGCGCGCTTCGGTCTGGGCGAGATAGAGCGAGCCCGGCTGGAAGATGCCGCAGCCCTGGCCGGTCTCGGCTTCCAGTTCCTTGTAGAGCGCCATGGTGTAGTGCTGGAGGCGGCTGATGTTGGTGGAATCATGCAGGCCGTGAATGTTGGCCGCCGCGTGCCAGGTCGAGCCGGAGGTCAGTTCGCTGCGCTCCAGAAGGACGACATCCGTCCAGCCGAACTTGGCAAGGTGATAGAGGATCGAGCAGCCGATCAGACCACCGCCGATGACGACGGCTTGTGCATGAGTACGCATGTTTCTTCCCTTTGTTCGGCGACTTTATCTTGGCGTTTGATTTAGCTGATGGGTCAATCGCAGTCGCCCGGCGAGGTCAGGGGCGCAACATGCGCCCCTGAGATATTTGCTGTGACGGCCCGGCCTAGGCCTTGTCGAGCCAGACCTTATCCAGCTGCAGTTCGAATGTCTGATGCATGCCGAGATTTTTCACATAGGTCGCATGGTGCCGGTAGAGCGAACGCCAGAACGCCTGGATGAGGATGCCGGAATCCTGCAGAATTAACTCGACGTCCTTCATCAGTTCCTTGCGCTTGTCGACGTCCGCCACGGCGAGCGCCGCATTGAGCTTCTTGTCGAATTCCGGATTGGCGTAGCCCGACTCGTTCCAGGCCTCACCGCTGCGATAGGCGATCGCCAGCACCTGGACGCCGAGCGGCCGCATGCCCCAGTCGGTGGTCGACCACGGGTATTTCGTCCAGTCGTTCCAGAAGGAGGCTCCCGGAATGACGGTGCGCTTGACCTTGAAACCGGCCTCGCGCATCTGCGCGGCGACGACGTCGGCAGGGTCTTTGACATAGTCCGAATCGTAGGAGATGAGCTCGAATTCATGATCCATCTGACCGGCCTCGGTCATCAGCGCCTTGGCCTTGGCAATGTCGCGCGGCACTTTGGGCAATTCATAATATTCCGGATGGATCGGGCAGACATGGTGGTTTTCCGCGACCTGTCCGAGGCCGCTGTAGCCGAGCTTCAGCACGGTTTCGTTGTCGACCGCGAGCTGGATGGCGTTGCGCACGCGTTTGTCGTCATAGGGCTTGTTGGTCACGTTGGTGCGCAGCACGATGGTGCCGGCGGTGACGACCGCCTCCTTGACCAGGCCCATGCTGTCGTAGAGATCGACGGTGCCGCCGACGGTCTGGTAGTTGCAGTCGATCTCGCCGGCCTCGAAGGCGCTAGCGATGGCGGGGTTGGAGGCGTCCGATCCGTAGTCGGTCCAATCGACGCCGTCGAGATAAGGTTCGCCGCCGAACCAGGTGAAGTCCTTGCGCCGCCGCACCGAGGCCGACTCGCCGACCTTGTACGAGATCAGCTCATAGGGACCGGTGCCGGGCGTCTTGAGCATGTCCGCGCCGTTCTTGTCGAAGTCGCGATGGACGATGACAGCCGGATAGTCGGAAAAGCCTGGAATGATGGTGACGTCGGACTGATGGCATTTCAGTTTCACCGTGTGGTCGTCGACCTTGGTGATGGCGCCCGCGGCGGCTTTCTTGGTGGCGGGATCGATCAGGGAGCCCATGCGGCCGGCCATCGAATTGCCTTCGGCCGCCTTGTCGCACCAGCGCTCGATGTTGTGGACGATGTCGTCGGCGTTGAAGTCGTCGCCGTTCGACCACTTCACGCCCTTGCGCAGATGCAGCGTGTATTCCGTGGCGTCGTCGCTCACCTCCCAGCTCTCGACCAGATGGCCCTCGAAGGTGAAGTCGGTGGTGTAGCGGATCATGTAGTCGTTGCACTGGCGCATGACGTTGGCGATCTCTGACCAGTCCCAGGAGCGCGGATCCTTCATGTCCTTGATGATCATCTGCATCTTGAGGATGCCGCCCTTCTTGCCGGGCACGATCGCCGCGGCCTTGGCCGGGGCGATGCCGGCCATCGAATAGGCGAATGCCGTGGAAGCGCCCATCGCGCTTGCCATGGCCAGGAATTCGCGGCGATCCATCCTGCCGCTTTTGACTTCGGCTGCGTAGCTTTCGATGACCGCCGGGACGCGATCACCGTTGCTCTTGAACATTGTCATCGTTGTTCTCCGGTTCAGGGCTTTCCGCCCGTTACATTCCCCTTGCGACAGCCATGTTAGGGGCGATGCAAAAATCCCGGAAGGGCTCAAGCCCCGAAGAACCGCCAAAACCCGGTTCTAAAGGCCTAAAAAAACGATGCCATTGGCGTGTCAATTTTTTGAGCGCGAGCTTGCCGGCCGCTCGCGGATGGCTTTCAGGCGCCGTCTTCGCGGGCTCGCGAGAGGATCCATTCGCGCACGATGCGCGCGATGTTGCCTTTCGAGAGCTGGCTCTCGGTGAGGTAGTAATTCCAGGGGCTCGGCGGCCGAACCGGAAAGGGTTCGACGAGCAGCCCGCGACGCAGATAGGCGTGGGCAAGCGACCGCTGGGTGGCCACCAGTCCGGCTCCCATGGCGGCGAGTTCGAGCGCGATGTTGGAGGCGTTCGTCGACAGGCCCTTGTCGTGGTCGTCCATGTCGAGGCCAAGCGCCGTGGTGACCACCTGCCAGTATTCCTGGCGGCCGTGCACGAAAATCCAGTCCACCTTGAGAATGTCGCGCGGCGTCTTCAGCGCGTCTTCGCCATCCAGCAGCGCCGGGGCGCACAGCAGCAACAACTCGTCGTTCCAAAGCGGTATGCCCGCGGGCGGGCGGTCGTCGAAACGCCGCGTTGAAATGGTGATGTCGGCGATCTGTTCGCTCATATCCTCCCAGATCGTACCGTGCAGCACGATCTCGATCTCAGGATGCTTCTTGCGAAACGCGGCCATGCAACCCGCCAGCCAGTTCTCCGCCAGGCTCATCGGGCAGGAGACGACCACGGTGCGGTTGCGCGAAGAGGTCACGATCGCCTCCGTCGCCTGATCGATCTGATCGAGGGCCTGGCGCAAGGTCGGCAGGAACGCCTCGCCCATTTCGGTGAGCTTGAGGCTGCGCGGATAGCGGATGAACAATTGCCGTCCGATGTAATGTTCGAGCGCGCGGACATGCGTGCTGACAGCGGCTTGCGTGTATCCGAGTTCGTTGGCGGCGGCGGTGAAGGAGAGATGCCGGGCCGAACTCTCAAAGGACCTGATATAGTTCAACGGGGGTGGCGGCTTCATCGCTAACTCCTGCAAGACGCAAGGGGATAGCTATCCCACAGACGGGCCGGCGTTCAATCGCGCCTGGTCGCAAGACGTGAATTTTTTTGGCCAATGCCGCCGAACTAATTGCGTGAAAGCACGATGAACCCAAATTAATGATGTCGTGACGCAGAGGGGAGTAATGCCAGTGGCTGTGCCGTCGCATCGGCGTGAAGGGCCTGACGCGTGTACCAGCGTTGCCGTTCGCCTGGCCGACTTCGTGTTGCGGCGGCCGGCAGATGTGTTCCCTGTCCTGGAACGGGCGCGATATCTTCTGCTCGACACGCTCGGAATCGCCATTGCGGCTGGTCCTATGGAAGCCGGGCGGATCGCCCGCGACACCGCCACCCTTCTCTACGGCTCGGCCGATCCGCTGCATTCGGCGCGCATGCTTTTCGACGGCCGCCGCGCCAGCATCGCCGGAGCCGCTTATGCGGCCGCAACGCAGATCGACAATCTCGACGGCCACGACGGCTACAGCCCGACCAAGGGGCATATCGGCGTCGCCGTCGTGCCGGCGCTGGCAGCGCTTGCCGAGGCGCTCCCCGACCTCAGCGGCCCGGAAGCGCTGGCCTCCCTGGTCGTCGGCTACGAAGTCGCCGGCCGGGCAGGTATCTCGCTGCATGCAACCGTGTCCGACTACCACACGTCGGGCGCCTGGAACGCGCTGGGCGTGGTTGCGATGGCGGCCAGGTTGCGGCGGCTCGGCGACGATCAGCTGCGCCAGGCGCTTGGCATCGCCGAATATCACGGCCCACGTAGCCAGATGATGCGCGAGATCGCGAACCCGACGATGCTGCATGACGGCTCGGGTGTCGGCACTTTGATCGGCCTGTCCGCGGCCGTGCTCGCCGAACGCGGCTTTACCGGCGCCCCGGCGATCACGATCGAGGAGCCCGACGTCGCGACGCATTGGCAGGATCTCGGCGCCTTTTGGCAAGTGCTGCACCAGTATGTGAAGCCGTATCCGATCTGCCGTTGGGCGCATGCCGCAATCGACGCGACGCGCGGGCTCTGCCATGCGCATCATCTCGGGCCCTCCGACATCAGCCACGTCGAGGTGAACAGCTTCCACTACGCCGCAACACTGTTCGACGGCATGCCGGACACGACCTCCAAGGCCCAGTACAGCCTGCGCTTCGCCGTCGCGACCTTTATTGTCCATGGCCGCATCGGACTGGAACATATTTCAGGCAGCGGGCTTGAGGATGCCGCCGTCGCCGACATGCTGGATCGTATCAGCGTATCGGAATCTGCGCGCCACAGCGCCCGCTTTCCGGCAGGCCGCTGGGCCGATGTGACGATCACGACCCGCGATGCGCGCGTGCTCGCTTCCGGCGACGTTCACGCGCGCGGTGGACCAGAGGCGCCTCTGACAGAGGCTGAAATCGAGGCCAAGTACATGGACTACGCGACGCCGGTGCTGGGACAGGGCCGCGCCAGCGCGATCCGGGACGCAGTCCTGTCTCTTGCGGATCATGAAAGCCGTTTTTCCGATCTTTCGGTATTGATCTACGATCCGCCATTGATCAGTACGCTTCTCCAGCGGCCAGCGTGGTAGGCTAGATGCCGCTCAGACTTTTGAAATACGGTCTCAGCAGGACCTATCCGGTCAGTGGCGACATCCCCGCGACGCCGGACCTCAAGCCATCCTACGATGTCGTCATCGTCGGCGGCGGCGGCCACGGATTGTCGTGCGCGCATCACCTGTCGAAATATCACGGCATAAGCAGCGTCGCCGTAATCGAGAAGGGTTACCTCGCGGGCGGCAACACCGCGCGCAACACGACCACCATCCGCTCGAACTACATCACGCCCGAGGGCATCGCCTTCTACAAGGAAGCCGTCGAACTTTTCGAGAATCTCTCGCAGGAACTCGACTTCAACGTCATGTTCTCGCAGCGCGGCCAGCTAACCCTTGCGCACACGGAAGCAACTCTTCGCAGCTTCCACGCACGCGCCGAGATGGGCAAGCATCTGGGCACACGGACCGAAGTGATCGACCAGAAGGCGGTTGAGGAACTCGTGCCGTCTCTCAACATGGACTATGGCGGCGCGCTCGAGATCCTTGGCGGACTCTGGCATGCCGACGGCGGCACCGCGCGGCACGACGCGGTGGCATGGGGCTATGCCGCCCAAGCGTCGCGACGCGGTGTCGAGATCCACCAGCGTACCGAAGTGGAAGGCTTCGAGGTTGTCGGCGATCAAGTCCGGGCCGTCAGGACCAACCGCGGCCGCATCGCCTGCGGTCAGGTGCTGATCGCGACCGGGGGGATGAATTACGACGTGGCGATGATGGCCGGCGTGGAGCTTCCGATCCGCTGCTATCCACTGCAGGCGATGGTGACGCAGCCGCTGAAGCCTTGGCTGCACACGCTGGTTTCCTCCGTATCCCTGCACACCTATCTGGTGCAGTCCTCGCGCGGCGAGGTCGTCATCGGGGGCGGCTCCGATCCCTACCAGCTCTATTCCACGCGATCGACGCTCGACATGAAGGAGCACCTCTCCGAAGGCGCCGTCCACCTCTTTCCGTTCCTGCAAGGTGTGCGGCTGCTCCGGCAATGGGCAGGGGTCACCGACATGACGCCTGACTACAGCCCGATCATGGGTGCCAGCCCACTCGAAAATCTATGGCTCGATTGCGGCTGGGGCACATGGGGCTTCAAGGCAACGCCGGTCGCCGGCAAGCGGATGGCGCAGGCCATCGCCACGGGCCGTGTGCCAGACATCCTGAAGCCATTCGCGCTTGAGCGCTTCGAGACATTCCGGCTGCTCAACGAAATGGGCGCTACGGCGGCCAGTCACTGACCATGAAACGCCACTGACCATGAAGATCCTGACCTGCCCGATGAACGGCCCGCGCAACATAGACGAGTTCCAATCTTTCGGACCCGTCCGCGCGGAGCCGGATCCGGATATGACCGCCGATGCCGACTGGTCGCGACACCTGTTCCGCGCCGAGAACCGCAGGGGTATGGTGGTTGAGTGGTGGCGGCATGTGCCGAGCAATTATTTTTTCCTGGCCGAGCGCGACCTCGTCACCAACGAGATCATCCGCACTTTCGACGCTTCCGAACGTCGGGCCCAATCATGAATCGGCTAGCTGAGCCCTGGGGGAGCAGAATCGACCGCAGCCGTCCGATCCCCTTTACTTTCGAGGGCAAGCATTTTGAAGGCTATGCCGGCGATAGCATCGCCAGCGCGCTCGCGGCCTCCGGACAATGGGTGCTGTCGCGTTCCTTCAAATACCACCGGCCGCGCGGCATCCTCTCAATGACCGGCGCGGACGCCAATACGCTGGTGCAACTGCCGTCCGAGCCGAACGTCGCCGCCGACCGCACGCCGATCAGCACGGGGCTGCGGGTCAGCGCCCAAAACGTCAACGGCTCGCTCGAACGCGACCGCGACGCGATCATTGACAGGTTGGGGCGCTTTCTGCCTGTTGGTTTCTACTACCGCACCTTCATGGGACCACGCCGTGACAGCTGGCTCAAATTCTGGGAGCCGATGATCCGCCGCAAGGCCGGGCTGGGCGTGGTCGACACCACGGCCCCGCACCGGCATTTCGACAAGACGCATCTGCATTGCGACATCCTCGTGGTCGGCGCGGGTCCGGCCGGACTGAACGCCGCGATCATCGCCGCCGAGGGTGGCGCGGATGTCGTGCTCTGCGACGAGAACCCGGAGATCGGCGGATCGCTGACCTATGGTCGGTATGATCCGGCCATGCTTGTTGACCTGTCCTCCAGACTTCGGGTGCTGCCAAATCTGCGTCTACTGATCGGGACGGTCTGCAACGGATGGTATGAGGACAACTGGCTGCCGCTGATTCAAGGTGACCGGCTCCATCGCACACGGGCGCGCGCGGTTATCCTGGCCACAGGCTCCATCGAGCAGCCCGCCATCTTTCGTAACAACGACCTGCCGGGAATTATGCTGGGCAGTGCCGCGCAGCGGCTGATCCGGCACTATGGCGTGCGCCCGGGACAAAAGGCTGTGGTGCTGGCCACCAGCGACGAAGGCTACTGCGTCGCGCTCGATCTGGTCGAGGCCGGCGTCTCGGTCATGCTAGTCGCTGATCCGAGATCCAGCAGCGAGACAGGTCCCTTCGAAGCCGAGTTGCACGGCAAGGGCGTGACGATCCAGAAGGCCGCGACGATCGACGCCGCCGAGGGGACGGCGGGAAATCGCCATCTTTCCCGGGTTCGTGTCGGTGGAAGCTGGATCGAATGCGATCTGCTCGCCGTCTCGGCCGGCCAGGTGCCTGCCTGGCAACTGCCTTGCCAGGCCGGAGCAAGGGTCGGCTATGACGCCGATAGCGGATCGATGACACTCACTCTCCCGAAAGCGCCGATCCACCTTGCCGGTGCCGTTTCCAGAGGCAGCGATCTGCAGGGCGCGATTGCCAGCGGTCGTCAGGCGGCGGCCGCCGCGCTTTCGCGGCTCGGCCAAGCGGTCGTAGAAGACAGAATCCCCAACAAGCCGACCATCACCAGCCGGCTCCATGTGGAGCCGATCGTCGCCAATCCAAAGGGGCGCGATTTCGTCGATTTCGACGAGGACTTGCAGGTCAAGGATCTGCTGAACGCGGTCAAGGAGGGCTATCGCGAGATCGAGCTCGTCAAGCGCTTCACCACCGTCGGCATGGGTCCGAGCCAGGGGCGCCATTCCGCGCTGGCAACTGCGAGGATCGTTGCCGAAGCGACCAACCGCACGGTCGCCGAAGTCGGCATCACCACTGCCCGCCCGCCGGTCGGACCGGAGACGCTGGGTGTGCTCGCCGGCCACCACGAGCCGCTCGAACGGCGCACTGCGCTGCATGCAAGACACCTGGCGCTCAACGCCGTGATGAAGCCGGTCGGCGCCTGGTGGCGGCCGTATTTCTATGGTGAGGCAAGCGAGGCGGAAAAGGCGATCCGCGGTGAGATCACGGCGGTGCGCGAAGGCGTGGGCCTGCTCGACGTCTCGACGCTCGGGAAGCTCGAACTGCGTGGGCCGGATGCCGGCGCCTTCCTCGACCGCCTCTACACCATGGCGCATGCCAACCAGCCAGTCGGGCGCGTCCGCTATTGCCTGATGCTCAACGAGATGGGCTCGGTGGTCGATGACGGCGTCGCCTACCGCATGGCGGAAGACCGGTTCTATGTGACGGCCACCACGGGTGCGGTCGCGCGTGTTTACGCCGACATGCTGTTCTGGAATGCGCAATGGCGTTTGCGGGTCGATGTCCTTAACCTCACCGGCGCGTTCTCCGGCTTGAATGTCACCGGACCCAAGGCCAGGTCCGTGCTTGAGGCGCTGGACAGCGATATCGATTTTGGACGCGAAGCATTCCCCTATCTGAGCGGCCGCGAAGGCGTTGTCGCCGGTGTGCCGGTGCGTGTCATGCGGATCGGCTTCACCGGCGAGCTGAGCTACGAACTGCACTGTCCGTCAAGCCTCGCACCCGTCCTTTGGGACGCGGTGATCACTGCCGGCAAACCGTACGGTTTGAAGCCTTACGGTCTCGAAGCCTCGCGCATCCTTCGCCTGGAGAAGGGGCACATCCTGATCGGCCAGGACACCGATGCCATCACCACGCCGGACGAGCTCGGCTTTGGCTGGGCAGTCTCGAAGAAGAAACCGTTCTTCGTCGGCAAGCGGTCGATCGAAATGCGCGCAAGGCTGGGCCAGGCGCGCAAGCTCGTCAGCCTGCGATTTCCGGCCGATGCCAGGGATACTCCCGGCGAAAGCTGCCTCGTGCTTCGCGGCAATGCTCCCGTCGGACAGATCACCTCGGTCGGCTTCTCCCCGACGCTCGGCTGTACCATAGCGCTCGCCTACGTCCATGTTACCGACGCCACGGAAGGGAGCCGAGTGACCGTAAAGTGCCGGAACGGGCAATTGGTCGAAGCACCGGTGGTCGGTCATGCTTTCTTCGATCCCGCGAATGCACGGCAGGAGATGTAAATGCCAGCATCCCCTGTGTTTCCGTTCATGCCGGGTGGCGCCGCGGACGGCGCGAGTCTGCCTTCGGGAGCGGTGATGCTGACCGATCTTACGGGCAGTCTCCGCTTCGGCCTTAAGGGCGGCGGCAGCGCCGGCTGGCTCGCGTCGCGAGGCGTGCCCTTGCCTGCTGTCAATCGCATCGAGAGCTGGCGCGGTGCACGTGTGCTGCGCCTTGGCAACGACGATATCCTGTTGCTGGCCGAAGACGCCGACAACGCGCTCGCCGAGCTTGCAGGCAACTGGCATGGCGCAATCGAGCCAAAGGGCTATTCGTCATGGCGCGAGGAAGGCTGGGCATGGCTACGCCTCTCGGGCCCGCGGGCGCCGAGCGCCATGGAGCGGCTATGCGCGCTTGATCTCAGAGCCGACAGATTCGGCACAGAGGACATTGCGCAGACGCGCGTTGGCCACATCGAGGCCGTCACGTTCCGTTCCCAGGCGGGCTTCGACGTATTGTTCGACATCACCGCGTCGGCGTACTTCGCCAGGATGGTAACGGCGGCTGCCAGGCACTGCACAGATTTGCTGATCGACACGGAAGGACGCACATGACCCGCCCGCAAGGAACCATCGCACCGATCCTGACGCCGTTCGAAGACGATGGCCGCATCGCGCGCGACCTCTGGATAGGCCACGCCAAATGGGTGCTGGGCCAGGGGGCACATTTCCTGTCTCCCTTCGGCACCACCGGTGAGGCGCTGTCGCTCTCGCTCGATGAACGCACCCAGGCGCTGGAGTGGCTGATCGAAGCCGGCATTCCGCCAAGCCGGCTGATGCCCGGCACCGGCGTTACAGCGCTGCCCGAAACCGTCGAACTGTCGGCGCACGCGGTCGGGCTCGGCTGCGCCGGGGTGATGGTGCTGCCTTCGTTCTTTTACACCGCCGTCGGCGACGATGGCCAGAAACGCTACTACAGCGAACTGATCGAGCGGATCGCGAATCCTGCGATGAAGATGATCCTCTACCATATCCCGCAGAACTCTGGCGTGGCGGTGAGCCCTGGCTTGACGGCGCTTTTGAGCGAAACCTTTCCTGACACCGTTGTCGCCTACAAGGACAGCGCCGGCGACTGGAACAACACGGCTGCGGTGATTGCAGCGGCGCCCAAGGTTGCGGTGTTCCCCAGCTCTGAAGCGCAATTGACCAAGGGCCTGGCCCACGGCGCGGCAGGCTGCATCTCGGCCACCGTCAACCTCAATGCCGCGGCCATCCGCTCCCTCTATGATCGTACGCTGGCAGGCGAGGACGTCGCCGAGGCGGATGCCGCGATCAAGGCGTTCCGCAAGATCATCCAGGATGCCGGGCTGATCCCGGCGATGAAGGCCGTCCTGGCGGTGCGCTCGGGCGATAGGCGATGGCTGAACCTGCGCGCTCCACATGAGAACGCGACGCTCGAGAGCGGCGAGAAACTGCTCGCAGCGCTCGGTCCTTCGGCCCATCACATTGGCCGGAGCTGAGACCGGCATCATGTCCCCTCGCCCAACCGTCATTTTGCACACCGACAAGCCGGCCGGCGCGTTGGCCGTGCTCGTGGAGACGCACCCGGACCTGCCGGTGCATCCCTGCGAGAGCTACGCGGCGCTTCCCGAGTTGATCGAGCGCGTGGCGGCGGAAGTGGTCTATTCCATCCGCTTCGATGGGACGCCGCGCTATCCACGCCAGGCCCTCGTCGAAAGCCCGACCGTAAAATGGGTGTCCATCGGCGGCTCCGGCACGGATCATCTGGGTCGCTGGGATCCGACGCGCGTTACGGTGACCAATTCCGCGGGCGTCGCCGCCGGCATGCTTGCGGAATATGTGTTGGGCGCCATGCTCTCCTTTTCGCTCGACTTGCGCGGCTTCGAACGCCGCCAGCAGGCTCGCCAGTGGGGAGGCGGCCGTGTCGAGCCGATCGAGGGCAAGACCGTACTCATCATTGGCCTCGGCAAGACCGGTGAGGCCGTCGCCAAGCGGGCACAGGCAATGGGCATGCACACGCTCGGCATTCGGGCACGCCCCAAGCCGATGCCTTGCGTCGAAGAGGTGCATGGTCCGGACGCGCTCCTGCCGCTGATTGGCCGCGCCGATTTCATCGTCTGCTGCGTGCCGTTGCTGTCCAGCACGCGCGGCCTGGTCGGTGAGGCGGCCTTCGCCGCGATGAAGCCGTCAGCCGTGCTCATCGACATTTCGCGCGGCGGCGTCGTCGAGGAGGCAGCACTTCTGGCCGCGCTCGACGCCAAACGGATCAAGGGCGCGGCGCTGGATGTCTTTGCGACCGAGCCACTGCCCCCAGAGCATCCGCTTTGGGGTTACGACAACGTCGCCATCACGCCGCATCGCGCGGCGGTCTATGACGGCTGGGACATCAAGTCGGTTCGCATGTTCGCCGACAATCTGAAGCGCTATCGCAACGGCGAGCCGCTGGAGAACGTGGTCAGTCCGGAACGCGGCTATTGACGGCCGGGAAGGAATAAATCCGATGTCACAGGACAGGCGCGGCGGTGGCCGCAGATCGAAGCTGGGACGCAGCGGCGGCGGTATCGCGCAACTGCCCTGGCAGCATGTGGAGAACCCCTACCCGCCGATGCAGTTGCTCGACGAAGAGCGGATGGAGCGGCTTCACGACACCTCGATGCGTATACTGTCTGAACTCGGCATCCGCGTCATGAGCGAGCGGGTGATGGACCTGTTCGCTTCCGCCGGCGCCATCGTCGACCGCGAGGAAAAGACCATCCGCATCGACGAGAGCCTGGTGAACGAGGCGCTGCGGGCGGTGCCGTCCTCCTTCACGCTGACCAGCCGCAATCCTGAGAAGCAGGTGCATCTCGGCGGCAATTCGCTGGTCTTCGGCCTGGTAGCGGGTCCGCCGAATGTGCACGACCGCATCCACGGCCGCCGTCAGGGCAATCTTGCCGACTACCAGAACTTCATCAAGCTGGCGCACCACTTCAATGCCATCCACATCATCGGCAACCAGGTGGTGGCGCCGATGGAGCTGCCGGCCAATTCCCGCCATCTCGACACCTACCATGCCAATCTGACGCTGAGCGATCTCTCCTTCCACTGCACGGCGATCGGTCGCGCGAGGGCGATGGACGGGATCAACATGATGGCGATCGCGCGCGGCATCTCCGTCGAGGAGATGCGCGTCTCGCCCGGCGTGACCACGATCATCTCGATCAACTCACCGCGCCTGTTCGACGATGCGATGGCGGAAGGGTTGATCGCAATGGCCGAACATGGCCAGCCGGTGACCGTCACGCCTTTCACCCTGATGGGGGCAATGACGCCGGTGACGCTTGCCGCAGCGCTTTGCCAGCAGAATGCCGAGGCGCTGTTCGGCGTGGTGCTGACCCAGCTCGTCAATCCCGGCACGCCGGTGATGTACGGCGCCTTCACCTCCAATGTCGACATGAAGTCGGGAGCGCCGGCCTTCGGCACACCGGAGAACGCCAAGGCCAACATCGTCGCCGGCCAATTGGCGCGGCGTTATCATCTGCCCTACCGCACCTCCAATGCCAACGCCTCCAACGTGGTCGACCTGCAGGCCGCCTATGAGACGGAAATGGCGACCTGGGGCGCGGTGCTCGGCGGCGCCAATCTGATTTATCACGCCGCCGGCTGGCTGGAGGGCGGGCTCACCGCCTCCTATGAAAAGCTCGTGCTCGACGTCGAGATCCTGCAGAACATGATGGAGTTCCTGCGGCCGCTGCCGTTCCAGGAGGACGATCTCGGTTTCGAGGCCATCAAATCGGTGCCGGCCGGCGGCCATTTCTTCGGCGCCGAGCACACAATGTCGCGCTACACCACCGCCTTCTACCAGCCCATGCTCTCCAACTGGCAGAACCATGGCGCCTGGGAGGAAGCCGGCGGCAAGGATGCGCTGGAGCGGGCTACGGAGCTCTGGCAGCAGGCGCTGCACGACTACGAAGAACCGGCGATGGACCCCGCGATCCGCGAGGAGCTCGACGCCTATGTCGCGCGCCGCCGCGAGGAGATCGCCGCCAATCCTGAAGGTTAGGACCTCTGCCCGATGCCCTGTGATCTCGTCATCCGCAACGCGACGCTGATCGCCGGCGACGGCTCGAAACCTTTCAAGGCCGACATCGCCGTCACCGGCGACAGGATCGCCGCCATCGGTCGGCTGGACGACGCGACTGGCATCGAGGAAATCGATGCCAGGGGCAAGGTGGTGGCGCCCGGCTTCATCGACGTGCACACCCATGACGATGGCGCGCTGCTGGCTCCGCGCGGCATGGACCCGAAGATCAGCCAGGGCGTGACGACGGTGATCGCCGGCAATTGCGGCGTCAGCCTGGCGCCGCTGCTTTTCGACAAGACGCCGCCACCGCCCTTCACGCTGGTCGGCGGCCGCGAGAATTTCCGTTTCGACCGTTTTGCCGACTATGTCGCTGAGTTGAAAAAGTGTGGCATCGCCACCAACGCAGCCTTGTTGGTCGGCCACACCACGTTGCGCCAGCACTGCATGCCGGTGACCGACCGTCCGGCCAACGAAGCCGAGACGGCGGCGATGCAGGAGGCGGTCGCCGAGGCGATGGCCGAAGGTGCGTTCGGGCTCAGCACCGGCCTTGACTATCCGCCGGCGGTCAACTCCTCGACCGAAGAGGTCAAGGCGCTCGCTGCCACGGCGGCAAGCCTCGGCGGCCCTTATGTCACCCACACGCGCAACTATTTCGAGACGATGGACGAGGCCATCGAGGAAGCCATCGACATCGCCGACCATGCCGGTGGCAAGCTCTTCATCTCGCACCATCAATGCACCGGCCGCGCCAATTTCGGCAAAAGCACCCCTTCCCTGAAACGGATCGACCAGGCGCGCCAGACGATGGCCATCGGCATGGATGTCTACCCCTACGCCGCGAGTTCGACCGTGCTTCGGCTCGAGCGCTGCGACACCGGCCTGAAGATCCTCATCACCTGGTCCGATCCGCATCCCGAGATGGCCCGGCGTGAGATCGCCGACATCGCGCTCGAATGGAATTGCAGCGAACGCGAGGCGGGCCAGCGCCTGCTGCCGGCAGGTGCCGTCTATTTCCAACTCGACGAGACGGATGTGCGCAACATCATCGCGCATCCGCGCACCATGATCGGGTCGGATGGCCTGCCGCACGACATCCATCCGCATCCGCGCCTATGGGGCACGTTTCCGCGTGTGCTCGGTCACTATGCCAGGGATGTCGGCCTGTTCAGCCTGGAGGAGGCTGTGTTCCGCATGACCGGCCTGCCCGCACGGGAATTCGGCATCGCGCAGCGCGGGCTTCTGGCGGAAGGCAATTTCGCCGACCTCGTCATCTTCGATCCGGAAACGATCATCGACACCGCTACCTTCGAGGAGCCGCGCCGGCCCGCTACTGGCATCGAGAATGTCTTCGTCAATGGCATATCCGTCTGGCGCGGCGGCAGGGCGACCGGAGCATTGCCGGGCGCGGTTCTCAAGCCCTCGGCTTCAAAAGTTGTCGGAGGCGCATGCGGTTGCGGCGTCGATCACAGCGCCTCGTAAATCCGGTCGACCGTCTCTAACGTGTAGACGAATTCCACCGGCCGCGTGCAGCGCCAGCCGTCGAAGGGCTGGCCGGCGAGCGCCTTCTGTGCCTCGGGCAGGCGCAATATGCCGCCGCCATAGAGCCGGTTGGCCATGTCGAGCATGCCGGTGCGGTGCATGGCCTCGCTCATGCTGCCGCAGGCATCCTTGACCAGCCAGACCCTGAACCCCTGATAGACCGCGTCGAACACGCTCTCGGTCACGCAGCTGTCGGTCAGGACGCCGGTCACGATCAGGTTCTCGACCTTGAGGTCGGCAAGCCGTCTTGAAAGATCGGTGCGGCGAAAGGCGCTTGGCCAGTGCTTATGGATGACGATGTCGCCGGGCTGCGCGGCCACCTCGGCGCAGATCGCAGCACCTTCGCTGCCGGCCACGGCGGAGCGGAATTCCTCGGTCAGGATTTCTTCCTGCCGCGCATAGCCGTCGCGTTCCTCCGGCTTCACCCAGGCCTGGGCATGGATGACCGGCACGCCCGCCGCACGAGCGGCTTCGATCAGCGTGGCGGTGTTGGCGAGCACCGCGTCATAGCCGATCACCGGCCAGGCGGCACCGGGGCGGTATTCGTTCTGCAGGTCGATGACGAGCAGGGCGGTCGCGGCAAGGTTCATGGCTGTCCCAGGGGATTGTCGAAGTCGGTGACGAAGCGAAGAAGCAGGCGGATCGCCTGATCGAGATCGGCGATCTCCATCGCTTCATGCGGGTTGTGGCTGCCGTTCTCATTGCGCACGAAGATCATGGCGGTCGCAATGTCGGCGCCGGCAAAGGTGGCCGCGTCATGCCCCGCCCCGCTCGGCACATGCGGCGACCGGATCTGCAGCTCTGTGGCAGCGCGGTCCAACCTCGTAATCAGCGCCCGCGACATGGTCGCCGGCTCCCAGGTGAAGCGTGGCCCGGCCTCGAAGCTGACACCACGCTTCGTGCTGACCTCGGCGAAGATCGCGTGCAGCCTCGCCGCGATCCGTTCCAGGACAGCGGCCTCGGCGCTGCGCACATCGAGCGTGAAGCGAAGCTCGCCCAGGACGCGGCTGCCGCCATGCTGGCTCGGATCGGATTCCACCCGGCCGAAGGTGATGGTGGCTTCGTGGCCTTCGCGCTCGAGCGCGTCCCATTCCGCTTCAAGGCCGGCGACCAGATCGGCAAAGCCAAGCACACTGTCATGCCGGGCAAAGCGCGGCTCGGCGCCGGAATGGCCATAGGCGCCGAAGCATTTTGCCTCGACATAGCGGAAGCCGCCGGCAATGCCGGTGACGATACCGACCGGCGCGCCGGACGCGACAAGGCGCGGTCCCTGCTCGATATGCACTTCGATGAAAGCCGCGATCCCGCCGGCATCGATGCCAGGCACGCCGCGCCGCACGGCATCGGGGTCGAAACCCTCTTCCAACATGTGCTCGGCTAGCGTGCGTCCGCTGTCCGACCGCTTTGCGTCTAGCGCGGCCGGCTGCAGCAGGCCAAGTGCGGCCTGGCTGCCGGGATAGGACAGGGGAAACCAGACAGCCTCTTCGGCGCGGGTCGCCAGCACGATCAGGTCGCGCGGCAACTGGATGCCTCGCCCAACCAGTTCGGCCATCACCGCCAGCCCCGCCACGACACCAGCGGCGCCGTCGAAATTGCCGCCATGCGGCACACTGTCGAGATGCGAGCCGATGACAATCGCCGGCAAATCCGGATTGCGGCCCTTCAGCGTCAGATAGAGATTACCGGCGGGATCGACACGCGCCGTGGCACCGAGCTTTTCCGCTTCGTCGCGCACGAGACCATGCGCAAAACGCTCGCCGGCTCCGTAGGCGACGCGCGTGATCCCTGGCGCGTCAGTGGTGGCCTGCGCCAGCCTCTCCAGCAGATGCCCGGCCAACGTGCCGCCGGCTGTGAGGGCGGCGTTGCTCATGAAGCAACCTGCCTGGTTTGAGACTCGCCGCCGCGCAGCCGGTGTGGCGTGAGGTCGTCCAACGACACACCCTGCCTTGCGACCTCGTCTGGAAAGCCCTTGCCCGCGATCAGGCTGGCGCAGACGCGCGACAGCGCCGGCGAGGTCTTGATGCCGTAACCGCCCTGCCCGACCAGCCAGACGAAATCCGGGACCTCGTCATCCGGTCCGACCACCGGCGAGCCATCGGCGACGAAGGTCCGCAAGCCCGCCCATGAGCGCGATACGCGCTGCACTTCGATCGTGGTGGCCCGTTCAAGACGCTCGGCGCCGATCGCGACGTCGATGTCCTCCGCATAGGCATCCATCGGTGGAGAAAGCGTCGCATCGGCAGGCGAGACGAACAACTGCCCGGCATCAGGCTTGAAATAGAATTCGGCGCCGACATCGTTGACCAGCGGCCACTCTGATATGTCGACACCGGCGGGTGCTGGAATGTTGAAGGCGGTGCGGCGCTTCGGTTGCAATCCGACCGGACGCACGCCCGCCATCAAAGCGATCTCGTCGCCCCAGGCACCGGCGGCATTGACGAGCGTTGGCGCAAGGAATGTTCCCGCCGGGGTTTCGACCCGCCACTGGCCGCCTCGGCGGTCGATGGCGTTAACGCCGGCATTGGTGACGATGCGCGCGCCACGCGCGCGGGCGCCGCGCAGATAGCCTTGATGCAGGCCGTTGACATCGATGTCCATCGAATGCGGCTCGATATAGGCGCCGGCGAGATAATCCGCGCGCAGCACCGGCACGCGCGCAATCGCCTCGGCCGGTGTCATGACGACGATCGAGGGCACCAGCGCCTGCGCGGCCTCTAGATCCTGCGCCAAGAGGTCGAGCTGATCGGCGCGCGCCACGGTGATCATGCCGCGCTTGCCGAGCAGCGGATAATCGCTGAAGCCGGCTGGCGGCTCGCTCAGGAAAGCCCGGCTTGCCAGCACGATGCGGCGGATGATGCCGTTGCCGTAGTTCTCGGTAAAGCTCGCCGCCGAGCGGCCGGTGGTGTGGTAGCCGCAATGGCTTTCCCGCTCGAGCACGACCACCTTGGAAGTGCGGGAAATCTCGAAGGCGGCGCCTGCGCCGGCAATGCCGCCGCCAATGATGATGACTTCGGTTTCCTCGGCGGCATTCATATCAGCCCATCCTTCAACACGATTGCACGGTCCTGCTTTTGCGCGGCGCGGCAGGAGGCTCACCCAGGCGACCGCGGTGAGCGCGGTCGCGGGCACCGCGACCCTCGGCCAGGTTCTCCGCCAGCGAATTCTGCAGGGCGCAATCTCCAAGTGCGAGGTCGGTGACAAACGGCACCGGCTTGCCGGCGATCGCCATGCCTTTCAGCCGCGCCCAGACAGCGCGCCGCTTGCGCACCTGGTGCGACTGCAATTCGCTGATCTCGGCAATGCCGGTCTCGCGCTTGATCTCCAGCGCGCCGGTTTCGACGGCCGCGTCGAACAGTTCAAGGCCGCGCCTGGTGCGCACGATGATGCCGTTGAGCGCCTCGTCCTCGACCGCCGGCCCACCATTCAGCCAGGCATCCGAAACGGCAATGTCCGCCACCTGGCCGATCGCGTCGGGACAGATCTTGCAGCGCGGCTGGATCATCCATTTGTCCTCGTCTTCCCACAGCTGCCGATAGCTAAGCTCGAAGGCGCGGCCGTCCCTGGTTTCGATCCGGTTGAGGCCGGGATTGCCGTGGCCGCGATAGCGGAACAGCGCGAGCTCGTCCTCGGCGAGGCCGAAACGCTGCAGCACCTGTTCCGATTTCGAAAGGTCCGATGCGCCGCCGCAGACGAAGGCCAAGGCATAGCGCATGTACTCGTCGACGCGCGGATCGAGCCGCGCCAGGTTGCGCACGGCGGTGATGTCGCAAGGCTTGGCAATCAGCGCGAAGGGTTCGCCGCGATCAAGGATATCGCCGAAATCCACCAGGGTCGCAGCCGGGCCATAGCGCGAGCCCGCGCCCTCGAGCATCGAAGCGGCATCGAAACTCAGCCGCGTTTCGCTGCGCATCGGCTGGGAATGTGACGCCGCGACATGCAGCACGAATTTGACACGCCCGGAGCTCAGCAGGAACTGGCCGAGCGCCGTCAGCACCCCGCCGCCGGAACCGATAAACCGCACGCTCGGATCTCCGGCGCGGCCGAGCACAAGCCTCTCGACCGGTCCCCAGACCGTGTCCATCAACGCGGTTTCGCCTGATCGGGCTGGCGGCGGACCTGCGATGCGCGTTCCCGGACAGACGGCATTGATCCGCATCAGCGTCGGCCTGTCCAGCGCCTGTCTCGCCACCGGCCGCTCGCGGCCCTCCGGCGTCATCACCATTTCGATGGCATCGGGCGTGGCTATCGAACGGCAGAGGCCGCAGCCGATACAGAGTCCATTCTCGACGATCTCGCCGAGTGACAGCGGATGGGCCGCGCGCGGCATCGTGTCCTGATTGGCTTCGAGGAGGCCCATCTCGCTCGATCTCAGACCGGTTCCGAAATGCGCCGGTACTGGTCGGGGCGGCGATAGAGCGCGAAGTTGAAATTCACCTTCCGGCAGGTCTCGATCAGATCGAGATCGGCGCGATGGACGATTATCTCGTCGTCGAGCGACATCGCCTGCGCGGCGATCTCTCCGGTCGGCGCGATGATGCAGGATCCGCCGATCAGTGCCTGGCCGTCTTCGAGGCCAGCCTTGGCAGCCGCCGCCACCCACAGCGTGTTCTGGTAGGCGCCGGCCTGCATCGGCAGATGGTTGTGGAACATTCTCAGATGCGCCAGTCCCGGCGCTTCGTCGAGAAGCAGCGGCGTGTTGTAGCCGAGCAGCACGACCTCGGCGCCATTCAGGCACAGCATGCGGTAAGTCTCCGGCCAACGGCGGTCGTTGCAGATCGCCATGCCGACACGGACGCCGCGATAGTCGAAGACGGGAAAGCCGAGATTGCCGGGTTCGAAGTAGCGGCGTTCGAGATGCGTGGTGGTGCCTTGCTCCGGCTCGCTCGACCCCGGCACATGCATCTTGCGGTAGCGCCCGATGAAGCGCCCGTCCGGGCCGACAAGGTCCATCGTGTTGAAATGGCGCGTGTGGCCGTCTTCCCTGGCGATCTCGCAATAGCCGAGCGCGAAGCCGACCTTGAGGCGCGCGGCGGCATCGTAGAGGCGCTGCGTTTCGGGGCCTGGCATCGACTGTTCGAAGAAGGCGTCGATCTCCGCCTGGCCGTCAATGCGCCAGCGCGGAAAAAAGGTGGTCAGCGCCATCTCGGGAAATACAGCAATCTCCGCACCTGCGACGGCGGCCTGTTCCAGCAGATGGACAAGGCGATCGACTGTTTCGGCACGCAAGGCGCTGCGCTGTATGGGTCCGGTCTGGGCAACCGCAATAGTCAGGCATCGAGCCATGGCGTCGTCTCCTCGACTGGTTTTCGCGAAAGAGCCGGATCGGCGGCGGTGCGCGCTACGAATTGTCCGAACCCCGGCCGCACTTGGAGCTTGCCGTCCACGACCACCGGCACGCCGCGCACCAGCACGGTGGTCGGCTTGCCGGTCACGCTCCTGCCCTCGTAGGGCGTGAAGTCGACGCGCGAATGCAGCGCCTGATGCCCGAGCGTCCAGGTCGCGGTCGGATCCCACAGCGCCAGATCGGCATCGAGGCCGACCGCTATCCGCCCCTTGGCATGGGCCAGACCATAGATCGCGGCGGCATTGCGGGAGGTGAGATCGAGATAGCGGTCCAGCGTCAGCCGGCCGGTGAGCAGCCCTTCCGAGAAGAGCAACGGCAGACGAGTCTCGATGCCGGGAATGCCGCTCAGCGTGGTGGTGAAGGCGGGCGTCTGCGATCTCGCGATCTTGTCGGCGAAGAAATAGGGCGAATGGTCGGAGGACCAGAGATCGATGCCGCCATCGATCAGCGCCTGCCACAGATGCCGATGGCTGAGCGGCGAACGCGGCGGCGGCGAAAAGACAAAACGCGCCGCATCGATGGCCGGGCGGTCGAGGTCGGCTGCGCCGATGAACAGATATTGCGGGCAGGTCTCGGCGATAGCGCCGACGCCGCGCGTCCTCGCTCGCGCCACCTCCTCGGCCGACTGCCAGGACGAGACGTGGACGATGGTCATGCGCGCGCCTGTCATCTCGGCGAAGGCCAGCGCACGATGCGTGGCCTCGCGCTCCATCGTCTCGCTGTGGGCAACGGCATGGTAGCGGATATCGGTGCGGCCGAGATCGATCAGCCGCTGGCGTGTGCGCCTTATCGCGGCATCGTTCTCGGCATGGACCATGACGATCCAGCCAAGCCTGTGGGCAGTATCGAGCACCCTGAAGAACAGGTCGTCGTCGACGGCAAAACCCTGATAGGTCATGAACAGCTTGACCGAGGCGATGCCGCGACCGGCAAGTTGCGAAAGCTGTTGTTCTACATCCGGGCCGGTGCCCATGGTCACCACAGCGTGCAGCCCGTAGTCGATCACCGCGCGGCCTGTGGCGCGATCGAGCGCTCGATCAATGGCGCCGACAGTGCTCATCTCGGGACCCGGCATTCCGAACGGGACGATGCATGTCGTGCCGCCGAAAGCCGCCGAGATGGTGCCGGACTCGAAATCGTCCGCATTGCCGGCCCCGCCCCAGACCGGCTGGTCGAGATGGCAATGGGCATCGATGCCGCCGGGCATGACCCAACGACCGCCGGCGCCGATCACGGATTTACCGGCCAGGCTGGTGCCAATAGCGGCGATGCGGCCGTCGTCGACGGCGATCTCGCATTCGGCCCACCCGTCGTCGAGCGCAACGCGTCCGCCTTTGATCACCAGCTCATGCATTCGGTTTTCCCACCCCAAACGGCGTCAGCCGACCGCCGCCGTGACCATGATCTCGACGCGATACTGGTCGCCGGCAAGCCGCGCCTCCACCGTCGCGCGCACCGGCATGGCGCTGCGATCGATCCAGGCATCCCATGCCGCATTCATCATCTCGAAGTCGGCGATGTCGCGCAGCCAGATCTGGGCGCTGAGAAGTTTCGACTTGTCGCTGCCGGCCTTGGCCAGAAGGGTATCGATCTTGCCGAGGATCTGCCTGGTCTGCGCGGTGGTGTCGCCGGAAAGGTCGTCCGCCGTCAGGCCGGCGACATAGACGGTACCGTTATAGCGCAGCACTCGGCAGAAGCGTTGGCCATTCTCAAGGCGTTCAATCGTCATCTCCTGGTCTCCTCTCGATCTTCGGCAGGCGACCTATCGTAGGGAGCGTGCAAAAGGACTGTAAAGGCTGTCGCACGGCACAACCCTGTTTTCCGCAACTGGGATGGCCAAAAAAAATGACGCCATAGCCGTGTCAATCTTCGCTTGTGGCATGCATGGCGAGGTGTAGCTTCCCTCAGGGAGAGCAGCCGCCGGCCAGCGTGACTGCCAAGGGGAGCCGTCGCAATGCGTAAAAGTCCGGCGTCGGTCAGTGATCCTGCTTGCGATCTCCGGCGCCCGTCCTAGCCGGCCGACGGCTGCATTCATGGGATCGATCGCTCAATCCGCGATGCGCTTGTGGCGGAATGCCGAGCGCTCCCGCGCCACGCTGCCGATCATGGCAAGCGTCTGCCTCGCCTGTATCGGCAGCGCCATGCTGACGACCGCTGTCTCGTTCCACCTCGGCAAACCCGGCGTCGACCCCGACATCGTGCAGATCGTGCTGACCGCCTATCCGGTCGGCTTCCTCATCGGATGCCTGATGACGCGTCCATTGGTCGCCCGCTACGGCCATGAGCGGACCTTCCTACTGATCCTGACGACAGCGCTGCTGTCGGCCCTGGGCTTCGTCTTCACCGACTTCATGCCGGGCTGGTTCTGCTTCCGGCTGCTCGGCGGCATGTCGATGGCGTCGATGTTTGTCGTCTGCGAGAGCTGGATCAATCTCTATGCCGAACAGCACAATCGCGGCGCGATGTTTTCGATCTACATGCTGACGACGGCGATTGCCGTGCTGCTCGGCCAGATCCTGGTCGCGCTGGTCGGTCCACAATCTCCGCATCTGTTTCTGGTCGCGACCGCGACGGTCCTTCTGGCCTTCACGCCCAACTTCGCGGGGCTGCGCTGGCCGACGCTGCCTCCTGTGCCGGCCGAGCCGGCGCCCGCGCCCGGGGCGAAGACGGACAGGCGGCTCGGACCGCTGGCGCTTTTCAGGCTGGCGCCGGTGACCGTCGTCGCCATTTTCCAGGCTGGCATCACCAACATGAACATCTTCGTGCTGACGCCTCTTTACGGCACGCAGATCGGACTGTCGGCGGCGGCCACGGTTTGGCTGGTGACCACGATAAGCATCGCCGGCATGCTGGCGCAGACCCCGGTCGGCTGGCTGTCGGACCGGTTCGACCGCCGCCTGATGCTGCTGGCGCAAGGGCTGGTGTCGGTGACGGCCTGCGCCGCGATCGCATGGGTCGGCACCCTGTCGGTGCCGCTGCTGTTCGTGCTGTTCTTCCTCTATGGCGCCACGGCGCTGACGATCTATCCGGTGGCGATGGCCTTCGGCGCGTCTCAGCTTCATAGCCGGCACATGGTCGCCGCCTCCGGCACGCTGCTTCTGCTCTACTCGATCGGCAATGTGGCAACGCCGGGTGTCGCCGCGGGGTTGATGGCGCATCTTGGGCCTCCCGCCATGTTCCTGCTGCTCGGCGGCGGCGCTGCCCTGGTCACGCTCGCGGCCTGCTACAATCTTCTGCGCCGGCCGGTCACGGCACCGGTCATGCAAAGCGCCGAGGAACGGGTTTGAGGTCGCCGCGATGAACCGACTGCAAGGCAGCGTTGTCCTGATAGCGGGCGCCGCAAGCGGCATTGGCGCCGCCATTGCCCGACGCTGTGTTTCGGAAGGCGCCAGCGTGGTCTGCGCCGACTATGATCTTCTGCCGGCGACACAGCTTGCCGGTATACTTGGTCCTTCGGCTGCCGCCTGCCAATGTGACGTGACCGACATCGGTTCCGCCCGGGACGCCGTCGAATTCGCGAGACAAAAATTCGGCCGGCTCGACGGGTTGGTGCACAACGCTGCCGCGCCGTCGACGAACGCCACCGTCGTCGATCTCGACGAACAGTCCTGGCGCCGCGAACTCGACGCCAGCCTGACCGGCGCGTTCCTGATAAGCAAGTACGCGGTGCCGTTGATCGCCGCGGGTGGCGGCGGGTCGGTGGTGTTCATCGGATCGCAGTTCGGACGGGTCGCGACGACCAGGGCCGTCGCCTATTGCGCCGCCAAGGCGGGGCTGATCCATCTTGCCAAGGCGATGGCGGTCGACCATGCGCCGGATAAGGTGCGCGTCAACAGCCTGTCGCCGGGCGCGGTGGCGACGACGCGCCTGTTGCGCAGATTTCCGGACTTCGAGGCGGCCAATGCAGGTCTCGGACCCGCGCATCTGCTCGGCCGCATCGCGGAGCCGGATGAGATCGCCGCGGCGGCTGCCTTCCTTTTGTCATCGGATGCATCCTTCGTCACCGGATCCGACATGCTCGTGGACGGCGGCTATGCGACGCGCTGACCCTCATCATTCAACCACCAAGGAGTTCGCATGACGCTACTCGTCACTGGCGGCACCGGCTTTGTCATGAGCGTGGTCGCGCGCGCCTGGCTCGACCGCGATCCGCAAGCCCGGGCCGTGATCCTCGACCGGTCCGGCCTCGACACGGCGGCCGAAAAGCATTTCGCCCCGGTACGCGACCGGCTCACGGTGATCGCTGCCGATGTGCTCGACCCGAAGGCCTGGTCCGCGACACTCGACAAGCATGGCATCACGGCAATCGTGCATGGCGCGACGATCACGCCGATCTCGCGCGGCAGCGCCTCCGAGGCAAAACGCCAGCCAGAGGCGGAAGACCCTGCCCGCATCGTCGACGTCAATCTGATGGGCACCGTGCGAGTGCTGGACTGGGCGCGCACGAGGCCGGAGGTAAAGCGCTTCGTCTATGTCAGTTCCGGCTCCGTCTACCGTCACAATGGACCCGACTGGGGCGGCGAGCCGCTGCCGGAAGACGGCTATGTCGCGCCGCTGACGCTCTACGGCATCTCGAAATTCGCCTCCGAGATGGTGACCAACCGCTATGCCGACCTGTTCGGCCTGTCGGCTGTCTCGGTGCGGCTTGCTTCGGTCTACGGCCCGATGGACCGCGCGACCGAGAGCCGCAACTTTCGCCATGTTCCCAACCGCGTCGCGCATATGGCTCTGGCCGGCGAGACGATCAGGCCGAACAGCCTGGAGCCTGTCGGCGACTATGTCGCCTCGACCGACGTTGCCGACGCGATCCTCGCGCTGATCGATGCGCCGCGCCTCAACTACCGCCACTACAACATCGGCTCCGGCTCGAGCCAGACCATCGGCGAGATCATCGGCTGGGCAAGGGAACGCGTGCCCGGACTGAAGGCCGAAGTGACATCGGGAGAAAACGCCAACATCGTCCAGGATGTGAGACTGAAAGGCGGCATGTGGGGCGCGTATGACATCGCCCGCATCCTACGCGACACCACATGGCGGCCGCGCCCCGGCAAGGAAGCCTTCCACGCCTACATGGACTGGATAGAAGCCAACGAAACGAGCTGAGAGGAACTTGCCATGACGCCGAGCGCTGCCTCGCAACCGACCCAGCCGAGGGATTTCGTCGGCTATGGTCCGCGCCCGCCCTTCATGACCTGGCCCGGCGGCGTCAAGCTCGCCATCAACCTCGTGCTCAATTACGAGGAAGGCTCGGAGTACTCCTGGCTGGAGGACGGCCGAAACGACAATTGGGGCGAATACAATCTCACCTCCAGCCCGCCGGTGCGCGATCTCGGCACCGAGACGCATTTCGAATATGGCAGCCGCGCCGGTGTCTGGCGGCTGGCACGGCTCTTCGATCGCTACGACATCCCGATCACCATCTCCGCTTGCGCGGTAGCGCTGGACCGGAACCCGCCCTTCGTCGAATGGATGAAGACGCGGCGGCACGATCTGCTCGGCCACGGCCTGCGCTGGATCGACTACACGACCATGGAGCGCAGCGAGGAAAAGCGCCACCTGCATGAAGCGATCGCGCTTTACCAGAAGCTGCTGGGCAGGCGCCCCCTCGGCTGGAACTGCCGCTCGCTGCCCAGCATCAACACGCGCGATTTGCTCGTCGAGGAAGGCGGCTTCCTCTACCACTCCGATCCCTGCAACGACGACCTGCCCTATTTCCTCGATCATCGGGGGACCGAGATCCTGGTCGTGCCCTATTCCAAGACGCTCAACGACAGCCGCTATCTGGTGGCGCCCGGCTACAGGAATCCGCGCGACTTCGCCGAGGATTGCCGCTCGGCGATCGATTACATGCTCGACGAGGCGGACGAAACCGGCGGCCGCATGCTGACGATCGGCATCCACGCGCGCTGGATGGGCCAGCCCAACCGGGCGTCCGGGCTGCGCGAGGTGATCGAGCATGTGAAGCAGAACCCGACCGCTGCCTTTATGCGGCGCGAAGACATTGCCCGGTTCTGGCTGGACAATCATGCCGGCTTCGAGCGGCGCGGCTGACAAGAGCAACGAGAACGGCGACATGTTCGAAACGCTGATCCGGGGAGCCACCATCGTCAACGCCGAAGGGTTCGAGCGGCGCGACGTGGGCATCACCGACGGCCGCATCGTGGCAATGATCGCGCCCGGCGAGACGGCTTCGGCCAGGACCGTTGTCGATGCGGCCGGTGCCTATCTGCTACCCGGCCTGGTCGACGCGCATGCGCATCTGCGCGAGCCCGGACTGACGCACAAGGAGGACTTTTCCTCCGGCACGCATGCCGCGGCCCTTGGCGGTGTGACGACGGTGCTCGACATGCCGACCGACGAGCCGTGGACGGCCACGGCCGAACAGCTTGCCGACAAGATGGCGATGACCGATGGCCGCATCCATGTCGATGTCGGCTTCCAGGCCGTGGTCAGCAACGACCTGTCGCACATCTCAGGCCTGCTCGATCTCGCGCCGGTCTCATTCGAACTGTTCACAGCCGATGTGCCCGATGACTTCCTGTTCGCGACGCTCGACGCCGTGGCCGAAGCGTTGAGAGCTTTCGTCGGCAGCGACACTTTGATCGGCATCTCGCCGGGCGATCAATCGATCCTGACCGGCAGCACACTGCGTGACCGTTCCGGCACCATCGCCGCCTTTCAGGCCAGCCGGCCGCCGCTGGCGGAGGCCAACGGCATTGCCCGCGCGCTTGGCGCCGCCGCCTCGGCCGAGACCAAGATCCATGTCCGCCAGATCAATTCCGAACTCGGCATCGAGACCTGGAGCCGGCTGCACGGCATGGCCGACGCCAGCGTCGAAACCACGCCGCAGAACCTGTTCTTCACGGCGCAGGATTACGAAACACAAGGCGCCAATCTGAAGGCCTCTCCGCCCCTGCGTTCGCCGCATGATGTCGACGCGCTGCGCGCGGCGCTGAGCGCCGGCCTGATCGACATCATCGCCACCGACCACGCGCCGCATGCACCGGCCGAAAAGGCCGCGCGCTATGCTGCTTTCGCCGACATTCCGGGCGGCATGCCTGGGCTGCAGACGCTGCTTCCAACCGTGCTGAGGTTGGTCGAGGAAGGGCTGATAGCGCTGCCGGATGTGGTGCGCATGTGTGCCAGCAATCCAGCCGAGCGCTTCGGCCTCGGCCGGCGCAAGGGACGGATCGCCACCGGCCACGATGCCGATATCCTCATCCTCGATCCCCGCCAGTCGAGCACGATCGCCAATGCCGATCAGGTGTCGCGAGCGGGCTATACACCATTCGACGGCTGGACGGTCCAGGCACGGCTGACAAGCGTCCTCCTGCGTGGTCGTGAGATCGTGCGCGAGGGAAAACTGATTGGCCCGAGCGTTGGAAATATTGTCACCCGGGAAAGCTGAGGACCATGCCCCTGCTCACAGACAAGACCGCCATCGTCACCGGAGGCAGTTCCGGCATCGGCCGCGCGATCGCGCTGAAATTCGCGGCCGAGGGCGCGAACGTCGTCATCGCCGACACGGTCGAGCAGCCGATCGAGGGCGGTGAGAGCACCGTGGAGTTGATCCGCTCGGCCGGCGGAGCTGCCGTTTACATCCGGACCGACATCTCCGACTGGAGCGCCGTCGATGGGCTGGTCGGTGCGACGGTCACGCAGTTCGGACGGCTCGACGTGATGGTCAACAACGCCGCGATCTACACCAGCACCAATCTGATCGACACCACGCCGGAACAATGGCAGCGCGTCGTCGGCGTCAACCTGACCGGATTCTTCTACTGCTCGAAACGGGCGGTGATACAGATGCTCGCCCAGGCGCCGGTCAACGACGTGCGCGGCCGTATCATCAACATCTCCTCGCAGCATGGCATGGTGGCCTGCCCGGGCGACTTCCCCTATTCGGTGAGCAAGGGCGGCATCGTGCAGATGACACGGCAGATCGCCGTTGACCACGCCGACGACCTGATCGTCTGCAATGCCATCGCACCCGGCAAGATCATCACCGGCAAGCCAGGCGTTGCCAACGACCCTGGCGCGCTCGACTATTCACACCGCCGCACGCCTTGGCCGCGGCTCGGGCATCCGAATGACGTGGCAGGTGCCGCACTGTTCCTTGCCAGCGACATGGCAAGCTACGTCACCGGCATCAACCTGATGGTCGACGGCGGCTGGATGGCGGGCTGACCGAGGAGAACTACATCCGCCCGTGCCATAAGACGCGTTCGCTGTGCTTTCCCCAGGACTGGTTCCACAGTGCCGTCCGCTCGCCGAGGCTTGTGCATCGCTAGCTATTCCCCGCGACAGAAACGGTGGATGCGGTTTATCGAGATGCCTCCTCGCGGCCTCGCTTCAGCGCCACCCCTCCGCTACCAGAGCAAGACAAAAGACTTAGAGCAGTTCGCCTTTTCCGTGAGACGGTGAACTGATCCAGCGTCCATTCTTCAGGTCATCGGCGGGCGCTCAAGAGGTCGGTGCAGCGGCCGCAACCAATCCGGCTTGCTTGAGATCAGCCCATAGCTCCGACGGAATATCCTCCCGCAGATAGGCCAGATTCTGCTTCAATTCCTCGGCAGAGCGGGCGCCCGGGATGACACTCGACACCAGGGGATGGCCGAGCGGGAACTGCAGCGCCGCCGCCGGCAGCGAAACCTTGTGGCTGGCGCACACCGCCTCGATGCGGCGGACGCGTTCGAGCACCGGCTCGGGAGCCGGCCTGGTGTTGAAGGTCGCGCCCTTGACCGCGCCCGTCGCCAGGATGCCGGAATTGTAGGGGCCGCCGATAATGATCCTCGTGCCGCGCTGTTCACAGAGCGGCAGCAGGTTCGCCAGTGGCTCCTGTTCGAGCAACGTGTAGCGGCCGGCGAGCAGGAAATAATCGAAGGCGCCGGCAACGACGAAATCGGACAGCATCTGCCATTGGTTGATGCCGACGCCGACCGCCTTGATGACGCCTTGCGAGCGCAGTTCGTCGAGCGCTGGATAGGCGCCGTCCATGGCTTCCCGGAAGCGGCTCCGGGCATAGGGATCCTCGCCGGGGCCGAAATGAATGGCCTCGTCGGGATCGTGGATCGAGACCATGTCGACATAGTCGGTGTCCAGCCGCTTCAGCGTGCCCTCGAGCGAACGCATCACCGCATCGCGCGAATAGTCGAATTCGGCGCGGAAGGAGCCGGGCTGGTCCCACAGCGCCGGCTTCAATTCTTCGGGCGGGATCGGCACGAGGTCGTAGCCGATCTTCGACGAGATGACGATGTCCGCGCGGGGCAGCGACTTGATGGCGAGGCCCAGACGCGTCTCGCTGACGCCAAAGCCATAGACAGGTGCGGTGTCGAAATAGCGGATGCCATTGTCATAGGCCGCCTGCACAGTCTTCACCGCCGCATCGGTGTCGACGGCGCGGTACATGTTGCCGAGCCCCGTGCCACCGAGCCCGATCGTCGTCACCTTCAGGCCGCCCTTGCTAACAGCCCTGAATTCGATTTCAGCCATTTTCTCTTCCTGTAATCCCTGATCGTCCATTTGTGCCGCCCAGAAGGCCGCCTTCGCGCCATTAGGCCGCAGAGGGCCGTCCTGAACTCGGCGGCGAAAAAGCATTGACACAAAAGTTGTCATATAACAATGTAACCAGATGACAAATGTAGCGATGCCTACAAAGCGACAAGGGAGGAACGCATGGACGACGAGACGAAAAATCTGATGGAGATGGTGAATGCCGGCATCAGCCGGCGCAGTGCCTTCGCACTGGCCGGGAAGCTCGGCCTCGGTGCCGCAGGCCTCGCCAGCGGACTGGCAGGTGCAGGTCTGGCCGGCGGCATCAGTGCCGCACGAGCAGCCGATTCATCGCCCGGCCTGCCGAAGAAGCCCTACAAATTCCACTTCGTCTGCCACGTGACGCTCGACCAGTTCTTCACGCCAACGGTCTACGGCATCCAGGATGCCTGCGCGGCTTTCGGCTGCAGCTATCAGTGGACAGGTTCGCAGAAGAACGTCGTCTCCGAAATGGTCAGCGCCATGCAGACGGCGATCGCGCAGAAATCGGACGGCATCGCGGTGTGCCTGGTCGATCCGACGGCCTTCGACGCCGCCACCGACATGGCCGCGCAGGCGGGTATCCCGGTTGTCGCCTTCAACGCCGACGTGCCGGTCGGCAGCCCCAACAAGCGGCTCTCCTATGTCGGCCAGCCGCTCTATCAGTCCGGCTACAACTCGGCGCTGAAGTGGCTGAAGCTGATTCCCAAGGGCGGCCATGTCATGCTGTCGATCGGCGTGCCCGGCTCGCTGAACACGCAGCCGCGTCTCGACGGCTACATCCAGGCGATCAAGGACAGTAACAGCGGCGTCACCTACGATGTCGTCAACACCGGTCCGGATCCGGCAACCGAAATCTCGCGCGTCGAGAGCTATTATCTCAGCCACAAAAACGTCAACGGCCTGTTCGGCACCGGCGGTTCCGACACCTATGCCTGCGGTTTCGTGTCCAACAAATACGGCCTGGTGAAGGGAGGCGGCGCGGTGGCCGGCTTCGACCTGTTCCCGCAGACGCTGGACTTCATCAAGGCCGGCGACGTCAACTTCACCACCGACCAGCAGGCCTATCTGCAGGGCTTCCTGCCGGTGCAGCAGATGTACCTCTACAAGCTCTCCGGCGGTCTCGTCGGCCCGGCCAACAGCGACACCAGCCAGGCCTATGTGACGAAGGACAATGTCGACGCCTATGTCGGCAAATCGCGCTTCGAGGGCCGCAGCGACGTCGAGCCGACCTGACACGGTCAACCCTGTGAAACGCCTGCCCTCGCCGCGTCATTTCGCATGATGTGGCGGGGGCGGCGTCGGCTGCCGACCTGGCTGCTTTCGCCTCATCGCAAATCCTCTTCTTCGCCCAAAATTCGAAATCAAGAAGAAGTTCGAAATCAGGAAGACAAGAGTGCCGCCCACAGAAACCAAGCCCGCGAAGAAGACCGGCGTCAAGGTCCCGCACACGATGACGGAAAGGCTGCTGATCCTGCTTTCGCGCTATCGCGAGGCCAGCATCGCCGTCGTCGCCATCGTGCTGGTCATCTATTTCCAGTTCGGCAGCGATGGCGGCTTCCTGTCGCCGCAATTCATGAGCGTGGTGCTGCGCGACACCGGCCGGCTCGGCCTGATCGCCGCGGCGGAAGTCATGCTGATGATCACCGGCGAGATCGACCTGTCGCTCAGCGCCATCTTCTCGATCGCCCCCTATGTCATGGCTCTGCTGTCGGTCACCTATGGTGTACCGCTCGCCGTGGGTGCGCTGATCGGCGTGCTGATCGGCATATTGGTCGGCGCCATCAACGGCATCATCACCGTGCGCTTCAAGGTGCCGTCGCTGATCACCACCGTCGGCATGCTGTTCTTCCTGCAAGGCATCGTCGTCTCAATCTACAACAGCCAGCCGATCGTGGCGCCGGTCGAGCAACCCTTCAACGCCATCTTCGGACAGAGCCTCTACCAGCCATCGGATGCGCTCTTGTCCTGGCATGGCATCACCGCCTTCACGCCCTTCCTGTGGGCGGCGGTGCTGGTGCTGGTGCTGGCGCTGGTTCTGAACCGCACCACCTTCGGTCTGCACACCATCGCGACGGGCTCCAACATCATCGGCGCGCGTGAGATCGGCGTGCGCACCGACCGCATGAAGATCTACAATTTCATGATCGCCGGCGGCTTCGCCGCCTTCGCCGGCATCATCAACACCGCGCAGTTCACCTCGGCTGATCCGCAGGCCGGCAGCCCGTTCCTCACCCTGCAGGCGATCGCCGCGGCGGTCATCGGCGGCACCTCGCTGCTGGGCGGCTCCGGCACGGTCATCGGTGCGCTGATCGGCGCCTTTGTCGTCGCCTCGCTCAACAACGGCCTGGTGATGATCGGCGCGCAGGCCACCGTATCCGACATCTATCTCGGCGCCGCCATCATCGCCGCCATGATCCTCTCAATCCAGGTCGACCGCCTGCGCACACGGAGGCGCGTATGAACACGCAAGATATTCCACCCCTCAGCAAGGATTCTCCCGTCGTGCTGGAGATGTCCAACATCTCCAAGAGTTTCGGCGCGGTCACCGCCCTCGTCGACGTCTCGATAAAATTGCGCCAGGGTGAAGTCCTGGCGCTGGTCGGCGACAATGGCGCCGGTAAATCGACGCTGATCAAGATCCTGTCCGGCTTCCACCAGCCCGATACCGGCACGATCGTCTCGCAAGGTAAGGAGGTGCGTTTCGCCTCGCCGCGCGATGCGCGCGCCCAAGGCATCGAAACCGTCTATCAGGACCTGGCTCTGATCGGCGACCTCAGCGTCTTCCACAATATGTTTCTGGGCCGCGAGTACCACAAGCGCTTCCTTGGCCTGAACCTGCTGGACAACAGGAAGATGCGCGAACAGGCGCAGCTCTATCTCGATACGCTCGGCATCTCGATCCCCAGCGTCAACAGCACAGTCGATCTCCTGTCGGGCGGGCAGCGCCAGTGCATCGCGGTCGCCCGCTCGATCTATTCGTCACCGAAGATCCTGGTGCTTGACGAACCGCTGGCGGCCCTTGGCGTGCGCGAGAGCGCGCATGTGCTGGGGCTTATCCAGAATTTGCGCCAGCAGCGCCAGGTCTCGGTGATCCTGATCGTCCATAACTACAACCAGATCTTCGAAGTCTGCGACCGCATCAACTTCCTGCATTCGGGCGAGGTCGCGCTGGACGCGTCCACCGCCGACACCAGCGAGGAGGAGCTGATCCGCATCGTCAAATCGGGCCTCGGCCGCAAGGCGATCGACGCCGCCGCGGCTGAAGTGCGGCCGGGCCTCGTATGAACCTGCCTCGCGGCTGAACCAATCCCCGCCGGCCCGACCACCATCGGCCCGGCCCCTCGCACGGAGTATTCGTTTTGACGTTCTCACCCACCGAACTGACCAGATCCCTTGGCCGCGGGCTGCTGTCCTTTCCGCTGACCTTCTTCGATGATGACGGCGGCTTCAACGAAGGCGGCTACCGCGCCCATGTCGCCAGCCAAGGCGCTGCCGGCGCCAGCGGGCTGTTCGCCGCCGGCGGCACGGGCGAATTCTTTTCGCTGACGCTCGAGGAATACAAGCGCGTCGTGCGTGCGGCGTCTGACGAGGTGCCTGATCATTTGCCGCTGCTGGCCGGCGTCGGCTACGGCACGCATATGGCGGTCGAGTTCGCCAAGGCCGCCGAGGCCAATGGCGCCGACGGGTTGCTGGTGCTGCCCCCCTATCTGGTCAAGTCGGAGCAGGAGGGCCTGCGCCGGCACCTGACCGCCATCTGCCGCTCGGTCGGCATCGGCGTGATCGCTTACAGCAGGGACAATGCCATTCTGACACCCGAGACGCTCGAGCGTGTGGCTCAGGATTGCCCTAATTTGATCGGCTTCAAGGACGGCGTCGGCGACATCGAGTTACTCACCGCCACGCGCTACCGAATGGGCGACCGGCTGGTCTTCATCGGCGGCATGCCGACGGCCGAGGTCCATGCGAGTGCGGCGGGCCGCCATCGGCATGACGACCTATTCGTCGGCCATCTACAATTTCGCGCCCGCGATTGCGCTGCGCTTCTTCAATGCGCTGCGCGCCGGCCACAAGACGGAAGTCGACGACCTCATCCGCTCGTTCTTCCTGCCCTACCTCGCCATCCGCAACCGACGCGCCGGCTATGCCGTGTCGATCGTCAAGGCCGGTGCGCGCATCGCCGGCATCGATTGCGGCCCGGTCAGGTCGCCGCTTCTCGACCTGACTGATGATGAGGAGCGGCAGCTCGCTGATCTCATGCAGTCCTGCGAGATGCCGGTCGCGGAGCTGGCGTAGGACGGGATGATTTGCTGGAGTGGATCGAAGACCCGAGTTGACGGCGCGCTACGATCGGGCCGAACCGTCGACCATGCGGCGATAGCGTTCCCGGCCAGCCTCCAGATGCTCGCGCAAGGTGAAGCGGGCGGCTTCGACATTCTGCCGCTCGATGGCCTGATAGATGCGGCGGTGCTCCATCTGGACCTGTTCCAGATAGTGCCGCCGCTGCTCCGGCGTTTCGTCGCGCGGACGCATCAGCTGGCGTGGAATGACGACAGGGCCGAGAAAATGCATGAAGCGTTCGAAATAGGGATTGCCGGTGGCCGAGGCGATCGCCCGATGGAAGGCAAAATCCGGCTCGATGGCGCTCTCTCCCGCCGCGATCGAGGCATCGATGGCGTCGAGGCAGTCGCGCATGCGGGCAAGGTCGTCGTCGCTGCGTTTCTCGGCGGCGATGCCGGCGGCTTCCTGTTCCACCGCCAGCCGGAGCTGCAGCACGTTCTGGACTTCGGTCAGCGAGTGCAGCTCGTCGGAGACGATGCGAAACGTGGTGTTGGCCTGATGGTCGGCGACGAACACGCCAGAACCCTGGCGGCTGACGACGAGCCCTTCCGATCGAAGAGAAGCCATGGCTTCGCGGATCACCGTGCGGCTGACACCGAATTGCGCGATCAGTTCCTGCTCGGTCGGCAGTTTCTCGCCGCTCGTCATATGGCCGGCACGTATTTCGCGCGCAAACCAGTCGGCAACCTGCGCCGTGCGGCTGATCTGCGGGGGAAGGCCAAAGGAGCGTTTCATCGCCACCAAGCAATAAACGAACCGCCGTCCTTGGCAACCGATTATTTATACGGTGATATGATGAAATTTGCGGAATGCTCGCCACGACCAGTCTTCATTCGCCTTGCCATATCAGCGCGAACATGTCCGCGGTCTCAGCGAAAGGACTGGATGTGATGCTGACCGACAAACCGGTCCTGTTGACCGGAGCCTCCGGCACGATCGGGCGCCTGCTCTCAGTCCGGCTGGCGGCGCTGGGCTGGACCTTGCGGCTCACCGATGTCGTGCCGTTACCGATCTCGCTGCCGCCAAACGCAAGCTTCACCATCGCCGATCTCGAGGATCAGCAGGCGGTGAACGATCTGGCGGAGGGTTGCGGCCTGATCCTGCATTTCGGCGGCATCTCCACCGAGCAATCCTTCGAGACCGTGCTTGGCCCCAATTTTCGCGGCAGCTTCCACATCTACGAGGCGGCACGCAGCCAGAAGGCGCGCGTGGTCTTCCCGTCTTCGGTCCATGCGGTCGGCCTCTACGAGCGGACGCAGATCCTCGATCAGGACTGCCTGCTCAGGCCCGACGGCTATTACGGCCTGTCGAAGGCCTATGGCGAGATGCTGGCGCGGCTCTACTTCGACAAGCATGCGGTGGAAAGCGTGCTGATCCGCATCGGCTCGGTGCTGCCCGAGGTGCCGGACGAACGCATCCTGTCGACCTGGATTTCGCATGACGATTTCGTGCGGCTGATCGAGCGTTGCGCAGCGGCGGAGCGGGTCGATTGCTCCGTCATCTGGGGCCAGTCCAATAACAGCCGCGGTTTCTGGCGGCATGATGCCAGGGACAAGATCGGCTGGACCCCGCTCGACAGTTCAGACGCCCAGGCCGAACGCGTGCGCGGCAAGGTGACGGACAATCCCGTGGTCGAGCGCTACCAGGGTGGCAAGTTCATCGTGGCGGACTACAGCCGCACCGGCTTTCCGCCGCGTGAGATGTTTGACGACTAGGCCGTCGCCGCAGGCAGAGGGCCGCGCCCGGCGATTAGATCCGCCGCCTTCTCGGCAATCATGATGACCGCGGCGTTGGTGTTGGACGACACAATGCTTGGCATCACCGAGCTGTCGCAGACACGCAGGCCTTGCAACCCGCGCACACGAAGCTCGGGATCGACGACGCTCCCGGCATCGCCGCCCATCCGGCACGAGCCGACCGGATGATAGGCGCTGCGCCCATGTTCGCGGGCGAAGGCTTCGAGTGCGGCGCGTCCCTGCATGGCCGCGCCTGGAAGATGCTCGCGGCTGATGTATTTTGAAAAAGCCGGCTGCGACAGGATCTCGCGGCTGATCTCGATGCCGTCGATGGCGCGCTCGAGATCGTAGCGCTCGGCGAAGGGGTTGGGGTCGATGACCGGCGCATGGCGCAGGTCCGCCGAGCGCAGCGTGACGCTACCGCGCGAGCGGGGGCGCACATGGTAGGAATTCAGTGTGCAGCCATTGCCGCCGGGAACCGAGCCGATGCCTTCCTCGACGCCGGCGCCGGGCAGGAAATGGAACTGGATGTCGGGCGTTTTCTGCGCGCGGTCGCCCCACCAGAAACCGCCGGCTTCGACGATGTTGGAGGCCACCGGCCCCTTGCCGAACAGCGCATATTCGAGGCCCGCGACGGCCTGCCAGCGCTTCTTCTTGTAGCGATCGATGCCATGCGGTCCGTTGAGCTCGGCGACGACGTCGACATCCATGTGATCGTGCAGGTTCTGGCCAACGCCGGCGAGATCGCGGACCACCTTGATACCGTGCGCGCCGAGATGCGCGGCCGGGCCGATGCCGGACAGCATCAGCAGTTTCGGCGAGCCGATGGCGCCGGCGGTGACGATCACCTCACGCTCGGCGCGCAAGAGTTCGGTGCGGTCCTTGACGATGACCTCGACGCCGATGGCGCGGCCGTTCTCGACGACGATGCGGCTGACCGTGGCGTCGGTGCGCAGCGTCAAATTCCGACGGCCAAGTGCGGGCTTGAGATAGGCGACGGCGGTGCTTGAGCGTTTCCCCTGACGCGTCGTCGTCTGATAGAAGCCGGTGCCTGCCTGCTCGCCAGCATTGAAATCGGCCCTGAACGGAAGACCCGCCTGCTGCGCCGCCTTGACGAACACCCGGGTCAGCGGATGCGGGGCGCCGCTGGAAACGCCGAGCGGGCCATCGATGCCGTGCTCACGACCCGCGAAGGTGTCGTTGCCCTCGGAGCGGATGAAGTAGGGCAGCACCTCGGCGTAGCTCCATCCCGTACAGTCATCATCAGCCGCCCAGCCGTCGTAATCCTGCGGGCAACCGCGCGTGAACACCTGGGCATTGATCGAGGAGCCGCCCCCCAGCACGCGCGCCTGCGGATAGACCATGGTGCGGCCGTCGATCGCCTTGCCGGGGGCGGTATCATAGCCCCAGATCAGCGGCCCCGACGTCATCTTGAAGAAGCCGACCGGCAGATGGATGTAGCGATCGGTGTCAGGCGGGCCGGCCTCGAGCAAGGTGACGGAAACGTCCGGATCCTCGCTCAGCCTGGCGGCCAGAATGCAGCCGGCCGAGCCGCCGCCGACGATGATGTAGTCAGACATTCTCACTCCCTTGGCAGCGCGAAATCATCGCCCTGCTCTGCTCTGCGCAACGATCTCAAGTCGCTTGTGCCGCGTCAAGAGAAAGGGTATGGTTATCGTGTTGAAGGGTTGTCGTACAAGTGGAGGAGCTTGGCAACCCATCGATCGGAGGCCCGGCCGCGCTCCCCGCGCATGCCGCCGGGCGGGAAACAGATTTCAATCGGGAGGTTTGAATATGAAGGACAGGACAGATCTTACGCTTTCGGTCAGCCGCCGGACGCTGATGATGGGCGCCGCCGCCGGCGTGGCGGCGCTCGCCATGCCGAGGGTCTTACGCGCCCAGGAAAAGCCGACGCTGGTGACGTCGATCCGCTCGCTCTCAAACCCCTATCACGCAGTGTGGAAGACCGGGGCCGAGGCCTACGCCAAATGGGCCGGGCTCGAACATGTCACGCTGGTCTCGGAAGGCAACAGCGAGAAAGGCATCGCCGACATCAAGGCGATGCTGGCAAAGACTGGCGGCAACATGGTGCTCAATTCCGATCCCAACGACACGCCGGATGCGCGCCCTATCGTCGAAGCCTGCGCCAAGGCCGGCGCCTATGTCGTGACGCAGTGGAACAAGCCGGCGGATCTGCATCCGAAGGACTTCAACCCGAACTATGTCTCGCACATCGAGTTCGACGGCATCGCAAGCGGCAAGACCATTGCCGAGATCCTGTTCAAGACCATTGGCGGCAAGGGCGGCATCGTCGCGCTCGGCGGCCTGATCTCGACCACGGCGGCGATCGAACGCAAGAAGGGCCTCGACGCGGCGCTGGCCGCCAATCCTGACATCAAGCTGCTCGACTTCCAGGTCGCCAACTGGAAATCGACCGAGGCCTTCGACCTGATGGGCAACCTGCTCACCCGCTTCGGCGACGACATCAAGGGCATCTGGGCCGCCAATGACGACATGGGCTCCGGCGCGCTCGAAGCGCTGCGCGCCGAAAACCTCGCTGGCAAGGTGCCGATCGTCGGCGTCGACGGCATCAAGACGGCGGTTGATGCGGTGCGCACCGGCGAATTCGCCTGCACCGTCACCTCCGATCCGTTCTGGCAAGGCGGCATGGGTCTCGCCATCGGCTACAACGCAAAGATCGGCAAGTTCGATCCGACCAAGGAACCGCCGGAACACCGTGAATTCTACGGCAAGGCGGTGCTGATCTCGCACGACAATGTCGAGGAATATTACAAGACCAATGTCGACGCCAAACCGGAGATCGACTGGAACGATCTGTGGGGCCGGGTGACCGGAGCCATCCGCACCTGACCGCCGGGCGGGCCGCTGCTCCCTGGCGGCCCGCTCCCCTTTTCAGCAGACGGGAAGCGGTTTCTTGACAATCCATACAGAACCCCTGAAGTCCGTTTCGGACATCGAGCGGACAACGCTTATGACATTGATCCCCGGCCGTATCGCCGCTGTGTTCGGTGGCAGGCGCTGGCGCAGCCTGGCGCCGCTGGCGGTACTGATCGTGCTCTGCGTACTGATCGCCATCGCCAATCCCAACTTCATCGAGCTGCGCAATCTGGTGCGGCTTGCCAACTCGGCCGCCGTGCCGCTGACGCTGGCGATGGGGCTGACCTTCATCATCCTGATGGGCAGCATCGACCTCTCGGTCGAGGGCACCCTGTCGGTGTCGGCCATGGTTGTGGTGCTGCTCGCCGCCAATGACGCGAACGGCAACGATTATGGCTGGTGGGCGGTGCTCGCCGCCGTGGTCGCCGGCACCGCAATGGGTTTCGTCAGCGGGCTCATCCAGACCATGCTGCGCATCCCCTCCTTCATGGCGACGCTCGGTATGTGGTTTATCGGCCTTGGCCTGTCGGTCTATATGCTGGGCGGCTCGGCGATCCGGCTCAACGACGCCTCGATCCGCGACCTGGCATTGCACCGTTTCCTTGGCTTGCCAGTGGCGGTCTGGGTCGCGTTCGGGGCTTTCCTGCTCGCCGCAATCATCCAGTATCACACCAAGCTCGGCCGCCACATATTGGCGATCGGCGGTGACGAGGATGTGGCCAAGCTCTCCGGAGTGAACGTGACCCGCGTGCGCATCACCGCCTTTGCGCTCGCCGGTTTCTTCTTCGGCGTATCAGGCGTACTTGCCGCCGCGCAGCTTGGCCAATCGCATGCGGTCATCGGCGACGGCAGGCTGTTTGCTGCGGTCACCGCCGTCGTCGTCGGCGGTACGGCGCTGACCGGCGGCGAAGGCGGCGTCGTCAACACGCTGATCGGCGTCTTGATCGTCACCGTGCTTGCCAACGGCATGATCCTGCTCGGCATCTCGCCCTATATCCAGCAGACGGTGCAGGGGCTGATGATCATCGCCGCGGTAGCGCTGTCGCTCGACCGTGTGCGCCTCAGGATCGTCAAGTGAGCGCCATGCTGAACGCGTCCGGCATCATCAAGAACTTTCCCGGCGTCCAGGCGCTGCGCGATGTCTCGATCGAAGTGCGGCCCAACGAAGTGGTCGGCCTGATCGGCGAGAACGGCGCCGGCAAATCGACGCTGATGCGCGTGCTGGCCGGCAGCTACCGGCCTGACGGCGGCAGCCTGACGCTGGACGGCGAACAGCTTCGCATGCGCAGCCCACGCGACGCGGCCAGGCATGGCATCGGCATGGTGTTCCAGGAACAGTCGCTGGTGCTCAATCTGACGGTCGCCGAAAACATCTATCTCGGCGAGGAAGACCGCTTCACTCGCTTCGGCCTCGTCAACTGGCGCGCCATGAACGCGGCGGCGCGCCGCCAGTTGGCCAAGATCGGCATCGACATCGATGTCACGGCGCGCACCTCCGAACTCACCTTCGCGGCGCGCCAGATGGTCGAGCTGGCCAAGGCGCTAACCTTGGAGGAAGTGGTCGAACGGCAGTTGCTCATCCTGCTCGACGAACCGACCTCGGTGCTCAACGCCGCCGACATCGAGGTGCTGTTCGCGCGCGTGCGTTCGCTCAAATCGCGCGCCAGCTTCGTCTTCGTCTCGCACCGTCTTGACGAGGTGCTGGCGATTTCCGACCGCGTCTACACGATGAAGGACGGCGCGGTCGTTGCCAAACACCGCGCGGCCGAGGTCACGGCGCCGGAGCTGCACGAGATCATGGTCGGGCGCGGCCTGCAGGCGGAATATTACCGCGAGGCCCGCCAGCTTGCGCCGCGCGACACTGTCATGGTCGAGGCCAAGGGATTGGGCGCCAACGGCGCCTATCACGGCGTCGACCTCAATATCAGGGCCGGCGAGATCGTCGGCATTGCCGGCGTCGTCGGCTCCGGCCGCGAGGAGGTCACGCGCACCATAGGCGGCTTCCTGCAGCATGATGCCGGCGAGATGAAGATCGCCGGCGACACGGTGCGCTTCGCCTCACCGGAACCGGCGGTGCGCAAGGGTATCGGCTATGTGCCGCGCGAGCGCAGGCTCGAAGGGCTGGTGATGTTCTTGTCGATCGCGGAAAACATCTCGCTCGCCGATCTCTCCAGCGTCATGCGCCATGGCGCCATCGACTATGGCAAGGAGCGTCGGCTGGCCGCCGACTGGATCAAACGGCTGCGCATCAAGGCGCCCGGCCCCGATGCAGCCTGCCGCAAGCTCAGCGGCGGCAACCAGCAGAAGGTGGTGCTGGCGCGCTGGATGACGGCCGGCTCGCGCATCCTGGTGCTCGACCACCCGACGCGCGGCCTCGATGTCGGCGCCAAGGAGGAAGTCTACGAACTGGTGCGCGATCTCTCCGCGCAAGGCGTGGCGATCCTTTTGATCTCCGACACGCTGGAAGAGACGATCGGCCTGTCGCACCAGGTGCTGGTGATGCGCGATGGCGAGATCACCGCGCGCTTCGACGCCAGCCCGGGCAAGAAGCCGAACCAGGTCGATTTGCTGCGAGCAATGGTGTGAGCCGATGAACGAAACGTCCATCCGACAGATGTTCGAAGGCAAATGGACGCAAGGCGCCATTCCGCTGGTCCTGCTTGTCGCGCTTCTGCTGATCATCGAGATCGCCGCGCCCGGCTTCCTGACCGGCGAGACCGTGTCGCTGCTGTTTGCCAACACCGCCGTACTGTTCATCCTGGCGACCGGCGTCACCTTCGCCATCCTGCTCGGCGGCATCGACCTGTCGATCCAGGCCGTGGCCTCGCTGGCCAGCGTCATCCTGGCGCAATTGCTGCCCTCGCTCGGCCTTGCCGCCTTCCCGGTGGCGATCCTGTCGGGCCTTGCCTTCGGCACGCTGAGCGGCATCGTCCATGTCAAGCTGCGCGTCCCGTCCTTCGTGGCGACGCTCGCCACCGGCGGCGTGGTGACCGGCCTGGCGCTCTGGGTCTCCAATGGCCGCGCCATCACCATTGAGGAAAGTGGCCGAGAAAACACCGCCTGGATCAACGCCGCGGTTGCCGGAGTGCCCGTGGTGGTGCTGATTTCGGCGGTCATCGGCATCGCCGCCTTTCTGGCGCTCCGCTACACGCGCTTTGGCCGCCAGGCGATCGCGGTCGGCGCCGGCGAGCCGGCCGCATGGGCGGCAGGCATCAATGTCGACCGCACCAAGATCATCGCTTTCGCCGCTTCCGGGATGCTGGCCGCTGTCGCCGGCGTGGTGCTGGCAGCACGGCTGTCGAGCGGCTCGCCGGTGCTTGCCAACCAGCTTTTGCTGCCGGCCATCGCCGCCGTCATCGTCGGCGGCACCGCGATCACCGGCGGGCTGGGCGGTGTTGCCCGCACGGCAGTCGGCGCGCTGATCATCTCGATCGTGCGCATCGGCATGACCTTTGTCGGCGTCAACATCTTCCTGGAAAACATGGTGTTCGGCGCGGTGCTCATCGCCGCCGTCGCCATCACCATCGACCGCAGCAAGATCGCGGTCATCAAGTGAAAGAGAAATCCGCACCGCCTCCCAAGCCAGCGCGGACAGGACGGGGTCGCATCACAAGCCCGATGCGACCCCGCTTGCTCGGGTCACATCGTGTCGAGGCCGATCAACTCGATCTTGTAGCCGTCCGGGTCTTCGACGAAGGCGATGTGCGTGGTGCCGTGCTGCATCGGCCCGGGCTTGCGCGGGATCTTGGCGCCGCGCTTTTCGAGCTCGGCGCAGACGGCGTAGATGTCGTTGACGCCGAGCGCCAGGTGGCCGAAGCCGGTGCCGATCTCATAGGGCTCTTCCCTGCCCCAGTTCAAAGTCAGCTCGACGACGGCCTCCTTGTCTTCCGGCCCATAGCCGACAAAGGCGTTGGTGAACTTACCGCCGGGATAGTCGTCACGGCGCAGCAAGGTCATGCCGAGAACCTCAGTGTAGAAGGCGATCGACTTGTCGAGGTCGAGCACCCTGATCATGGTGTGCATATAGCGAAAGCCCGGGGCGTCGCTCATTGGGAAAGTCCTCCGAATTCAGGGATTTGCTGGTCTGACCATCCACATCAAACAGCTGGTTGGAACATGACCTCGCTTGATGTTCTAAATCAGGGTTGTATGATAACACGACAAGAACGGTGGTTGTCCAGTCGTTTTCCCCAGGGGTGCAGAGTCAATTCATGAATGCCGTGCCGCCCTCCTCCGCATCGCTGATCGCAGCCCTTGCCGGCGTGCTGCCTGATGGCGGGCTGCTGACGGCGGACGAGGACCTGGCGCGCTACAGCCGCGACTGGTCCGGCGACCATTTCGGCCGGCCGCTGGCGGTGGCGCGGCCGTCCACGGTCGAGGAGATGTCGGCGCTGATGCGGTTCTGCCATGCCGAGCGCATTGCGGTCGTGCCGCAAGGCGGCCTGACCGGCCTCGTCGGTGCCGCAGTAGCTGCCGATGGCGGTGAGATCGTCATCTCATTGGAGCGCATGAACCGGATCCGCTCGATCAGCCCGATCGACTTCGCCATGGTGGTCGAGGCCGGCTGCATCCTCGAGGACGCCAAGCGCGCGGCGGAAGAGAACGACTGCCTGCTGCCGATCACCTTCGGCGCGCAAGGAAGCTGCCGCATCGGCGGCAACGTCGCCACCAATGCCGGCGGCTTCAACGTGCTGCGCTACGGCATGACGCGCGACCTTGTGCTCGGGCTCGAAGTGGTGCTGGCCGACGGCCGCATCTGGAACGGGCTGAAGGTGCTGCGCAAGGACAATCGCGGCTACGACCTCAAGCAGATCTTCATCGGCTCGGAAGGCACGCTCGGCATCGTCACCGCGGCCGCGCTGAAGCTGTTTCCCAAGCCGACGCAGATCGAGACCGCACTGGTCGGCCTGCGCTCCGTCGAGGACGCGATGGCGCTCTATGCCCGCGCCCGGCGCGATTGCAGCGACCTTCTTACCGCCTTCGAGCTGATCCTGCGCGGCGGCCATCGAGATCACCATGCGCGAGGGCAAGGATTTTGCCGACCCGCTCGACAAGCCCTACCCGGCCTATGTGCTGATCGAGGTTTCCTCCGGCGGGCTGATCGACCTGTCCGCCATGCTGCTGGGGTTCCTCGGCGGCGCCGCCGATATCGTCGAGGACGGCCTCGTCGCATCGACGCGGGCGCAAGGCGAGCGCCTGTGGCTCTACCGCGAGATCATGGTCGAGCGGCAGGGCCGCGGCGGCCGCTATCTGCGCACCGACGTTTCGGTCCCGATCTCGAAGCTCGCCGATTTCGTCACCGACGCGCTCTTCGAATTGCAGCGGGCGCGCCCGGACGCGCTGGCCGTCACCTACGGCCATGTCGGCGACGGCAACATCCATCTCAATGTGGTGCCACCGGAAGGCATGGGCGCGGACGCGATCGAGCATCTGTTCGAGGAGGCGGAAGCCGAGATCTTCGCCGTCGTCGACCGCTATGGCGGCTCGATCAGCGCCGAGCACGGCATCGGCCGGGTCAAGCAGAAGGCGTTCCTCGAACGCATCGACCCGGTGACGCTGGACCTCGCCGCGGGCATCAAGGACGCGTTCGATCCCAGCCATATCCTGAGCAATGGCCGCATTCTGGCGTCCACATCCGCCGTCGACTATAGGTGAGCGATGACGCTGAAACTCGACAAGGTCAATCGTGGTCCACACCTCTCCACTCTGGTGGCGAGTTCCATCTCGCGCGAGATCGCGCAGGGGCGCTTGAAGCCGGGCGACCAGTTGCCGACTGAGCAAGCCTTGGCGACCACCTTCGGGGTGAGCCGCAACGTAGTGCGCGAGGCGATCGCGCGGCTGCGCTCGGAGGGCCGCATCTGGTCGCAGCAGGGACGCGGCGCCTTCGTGGTGGAGAGCACCAACCCGACGGTGCTGACCATCGACTATGAGGCGCTGCAGCGCGCCGATTCCTTCCGCAACCTGTTCGAGCTGCGCGGCATCCTCGAAGTGCAGGCGGCGGCCCTTGCCGCCAAGCGGCGCTCGGAGGCCGATCTCGCCGCGATGGGCGCCGCACTCGCCGGCATGCGCGCCGCCCCCTATGGCAGCGTCGCCTGGCTGCGCAGCGACCTCGAATTCCACCGCACCGTCGCCGAAGCGACGCGCAACAGCTATATGGGCCAGTTCCTGGTCTTCGTTTCCGAGCGCGTGCGCGAGAGCATCCTCGCCGCCGGCAACCAGCAGAAATCCGACGATATGGCCCGCATCACGCTCGGCGAACACGAGCGCATCCTGTCCGCCATCCGTGCCGGCGACGCCGAAGGCGCGCAAGCGGCCATGCGCGACCATCTGGCAGGCGCGGCGCTGCGGGTGGGATTGCATGATGGGGAGGCGGCGGAGCCGGTAGCGCCGGCGCAGGAGGTGCCGTCTCCGGTGCGGCATTCACGATTGAGGAAGGCTGTGCGCGGGCGGGCTGGGGGATAGCGGTTCGTCCTAGGCGCTATTTCGTCCGAATTTTTCGGCTAGTCGCCGGTTCGCTCTCACGGCAGAGTGTGGCCATGTGCAACCTCTATAACATCACCACATCTCAAGAGGCCATCCGCCAATGGACCCGGACTCTGCGGGACATCCTGGGCAACCTTGAGCCGTCCATCGACATCTATCCCAACCAGCCCGGCCCGGTGGTGCGCCATGAGCAAAATAGGAATGAGTTCCTCGCCAAGTCAATTCGCCCTTGACATTTATGTTCCCTTTTTGTTCACTGTGGCCATGAAGCGTTTGGAGTACTAGCCATGGACCGCATCGTGACACTGAACAGTCGCCAGGAGGCCGCTCTCCAGGCTCACGCCGAGGATTTCATCGCCGTCCACAAGGGCGATGTGATGAAGGCGCTCAAGGAAATGATCGTGCTCAACGGGCATCTTCAGGAACGGCTTGATGCACTCACCACCCCTCGCCGCGCGACACGCTAGGAGGGACCGCTATGGGCACGATGCACTTTGACGACGAAGCGAAAGCCGAGCTCCATTCGGAAGCCGTGAAGCTCATCGCGCGCTACGACAGTCCGCTTGAGACCGTGAAGGCGCTCATGGCCTATAATTGCGAGCTAGAGACCCAGATACTCGCCATCGCCCACCGGCATCCGGGGATAGTGTCAATCGGCTACGATCCTACTCCGCCCGTGCTGGGGTGATCGCTGGTAATTGGCTGCAATAATCGGCCCTGCCGTCATTCCGCCGGTAGCTCCACCAGCGACACCCCATTCAGCCCCGCGACAATATCCGACAGCGCCGGCACGAACTTTTCGCCGTGGCCGGTGGCGACCGCCGTCGCAAAACCGTTGCGCACCACGGCGCCCACCGGGTTCGCAACGCCCGCCGCCTGGGCGAACGACGCGAGATAGGTCATGTCCTTCAGCGCGTTGGCGATGGCGAAGCGTTGGGCGTTTTCGTTGCGGTTAAGGACGAAATCGAAGAAGGCCTGGTAGAAGCCGCAATCCATGCGGCTGCCTGATATGACGCTGTTGAAGATCTGTGGCGTCAGGCCAGCCTTGGCGCCCAGCGTCAGCGCTTCCGAATAGATCGCGGAATAGCCCATCGAGACGAAATTGTTGAGCAGCTTCATGGTGTGGCCGCTGCCGGTCGGGCCGGTGTGGATGATGCGCGCGGCGAAGGCTTCGAGCACCGGGCGGGCACGGGCGACGGCTTCGGCCGCGCCGCCGACCATGACGTCGAGCTTGCCTTCCGCCGCTTCCTTGGGCGTGCGCGCCAGCGGCGCGTCGATCAGCGTCACGCCAAGTGCTGCGAGTTCGGCGGCAAGTGCTGTCGTGGATGAGGGATTGGAGGTCGAGCAGTCGATGATGAGCAACGGTGTGCCGGCCGCGGCAAGGCCATTGGGGCCTTTGACCAGCATTTCCACCTCGCGCGAGCCGGTGACGCACAGAATGACGATGTCGCAGGCGGCGGCAAGGTCGCGCGGGCTTACCGCCTCGGTGGCGCCGGCAGCGATCAAGCGTTCGGCGGCGGTGCGGCTGCGGTGCACGCAAACGGTCAGCGGCCAGCCCTTGCGCAGCAGATTGTCGGCCATGCCGGCGCCCATCGCGCCCAGGCCGATGAAGCCAATGCGTTCTTTCATGCGAAACCTCCTGTACCCGTGCCGGCGGGCTCAACTTTCGTCACCTTGCGGCGGGCACCTGTCGATGCAATCTTCCGAAGCAGAATCGGCCTTTGCCGAAGAACCGGACCGGAGCCCGCGCGATGGCGGAGACCACGCTTTTCGATGCCATACCGCAGGCGCCCAACCTGCGGACCGGGCTCGTCAACACGCTGATCGCACAGATCGAGTCCGGCGACCTGGCGCCCGGCCAGAGGCTGCCGACCGAGCAGGAGATCGTCGCCGCCACCGGCGTCAGCCGCACCGTGGTGCGCGAAGCTCTCGCAGCGTTGCGCGCCCGGGGGCTGATCACCACGCGTCAGGGCCTCGGCGCCTTCGTCGCCAAGGATCCGCTGCCACGGACCTTTTCCATCCTGCCCGACGATCTCGAATCGATCGACGAGGTGCTGCGCGTGCTGGAATTGCGCATGGGCATCGAGGTCGAGGCGACCGGCCTTGCCGCCGAGCGGCGCAGCGAGGCGGCGCTGGCGCAGATGGGCTCGCGGCTGGACGCGCTGGAGGCCGCGGTGCGTGCCGGCGGATCGGGCTCGGAAGAGGATTTCGGCTTCCACCGCGCCATTCTGGCGGCGACCCAGAACCCCAATTTCACCCGGCTGTTCGACACGTTCGGCAGCGCCATGATCCCGCGCCAGTGGACGCGGCTCGACCGGATGACGGAGGCCGACCGGGAAAAATATCTCGAGCGCATGCAGCGCGAGCATCGCGCCATCCTCGCGGCGATCGAAGCCCGGGACGTCAACGCGGCGCGGCGCGCCATGCGCAGCCATCTGGCCAAGAGCTACGCCCGGTTCGAGGATCTGCGCGACAAGGCCCGCCACGACTGAGTGCTCGCTCATGCGGGTGCCCCAGCCACACCGCCGAGATAGAGTTCGCGCATCAGCGACATGTCGCTGAGTTCCTCGATCGGTCCTGAAACGACGATACGGCCGTTCTGCATGAGATAGCCGCGCGAGGCGACGGCGAGCGCCAGGCCGGCATTCTGCTCGACCAGCAGCACCGAGGCGCCGAAGCGCGCGCCGATATCCAGAATGATCGCCTTGATCTCCTTGACCAGCAGCGGCGACAGGCCGAGCGACGGTTCATCGAGCAGCAGCACGCGCGGCCGCGTCATCAGCCCCCGTGCGATCGCCAGCATCTGCTGCTGGCCGCCGCTCAGCGAGCCGCCCCGGTCGCGGCGCTTGGTGGCGAGGATCGGAAAGAAGGCGAGCATGGTCTGGAAGTCGGCCTCGACGGCCGCCTCGTCGCGGCGCGCATAGGCGCCGAGGCGCAAATTCTCCTCGACCGTCATATCGACGAAGATTTTTCTGCCCTCCGGCACCAGCACGACGCCGCGTCTCGCCATCACATCGGCGGCGGACCCGGTGACGTCGGCGCCGTCGAAAGCGATGTTGCCGGCGCGGGGTTTGATCAGCCCGGCGATGGCCTTGAGCAAGGTCGATTTGCCGGCGCCGTTGGGCCCGAGAATGGTGACGATTTCGCCTTCGGCCAATGTCAGCGAGACGCCGCGGTTGACGATGGTCGGCCCATAGCCGGTGACGACATCGGAGACGGCGAGCAGGTTCACAGATCGCCTCCGAGGTAGACGTCCAGCACCTTGGGATCGGCAAGCACCTTTTCGGTCGGCCCGTCGGCGATCTTGGAGCCGAAGTCGAGCACGGCAAGGCGCCGGCACAGCATCTGCATCAGCTTCATGTCGTGGTCGATGACGCAGACCGTGATGCCATGGCCCGGCAACTGGCGAACAAGGCCGACAAGGGCAGAGGTTTCGCGGTCGTTGAGGCCGGCGGCCGGCTCATCGAGCAGAAGCAACGACGGCCGCGTGGCCAGCGCCAGCGCGAGGCCAAGCAGGCGCAGGCTGCCGAAGGGCAGAACGCCGGCCTTTTCGCCGCCGAGCGCGCTCAAGCCGACGAAATCGAGCAGCGCCTGCGGCGTCGGCCAGGGATTGGCGGCGCCCCCTGCCCGCCTGTGCTCGCCGGCGATCTGCACATTCTCCAGCACGCCAAGCCCGGCAAAGGCCATGGCCTGCTGGAAGGTGTAGCCGATGCCCGCCCGCGATATGGCGTGCGGCGCCAGACCGGTGATGTCGCGCCCGCGAAACAGCACCGTGCCGCCGCTTGGCTTGTGGACGCCGGTGACGACGTTGAACAGTGTGGTCTTGCCGGATCCGTTCGGGCCGACGACACCGAGGATTTCGCCCTCCTCGACGGCGAGGTCGACGCCGGCAAGGGCCGTGACGCCGCCGAACTGCTTGCCGAGGCCGCTGATCGCCAGGATCGGGCTCATTGCCGCGCCTCCGAGGGGGCGGCATCGCGCTCCGCCTCCTGTTTCGGCTTGCCCGAAAATGCCACGCGGAGTGCTCGGACGATGCCACCGATCAACCCGTCGGGCAAAAGCATGATGACCGCGATCAGGCAGACGCCGTAGACGATGCGCGACTGCACCGGATCGAGGTTGAGCACTTCCGGCAGGAAGGCGACGAGGATGCCGCCGGCCAGCGGGCCCTCGATCAGCCTTGCCCCGCCGATCATCACCATCAGCGCCAGGTAGATGCTGGGGAAAGACGAGAATTGCGAGGGCGAGATGTGGCCGAGGAAATAGGCCAACAGCTCGCCGGAGATGCCGGCAAAGACGCCGCTGACGACGAAGGCGCCGATCTTGTGGCGGCCGACATTGATGCCGAGCGAGGCGGCCAGCTTTTCGTTTTCGCGGATGGCGCGCAGCGTGCGGCCATAGGAGGAATGGATGATCGCCCAGCTCGCCACCGCCGCTGCCGTGACGAAAGCCACCACCATCAGATAGTAGCGCGTCAGATCGCTCATGTCGGCGCCGAACAGGGTGACCGGACCGGCGATGTCGAGCCCCGTGGCCGCACCGGTATAGTCGCCGCCATTGGTGAGCACGATGGCGAGCAGCTGGCCGAAGGCGAAGGTCATGATGACGAAGTGATGGCCGCCGACACGCAGCGAGGGAATGCCGACGATCATGGCGAAGACGGCACTTGCCAGGGCGGCCACCGGCAGTGCCGTCCAGAAGCCGATGCCGAAGTCCCGCGCGAGGATCGCCGCCGCGTAGGCACCGACACCGACCAGCGCCGCATGCCCCATCGACAGGATGCCGGTCTGGCCGAACAGGACCGACAGGCCGTAAAGCGCGATGACGTTGGTGCCGGCCGAAATCGCCAGCGACAGGAAGCGGTTCGAGGGCGAAAACAGCGGCACCGCCGCGATCAGCGCCAGGATGACCAGCACCGGCAGCAGTGACCGCAACGCGTTGCCCGTCTTCATGACGCCATCCGGGGTCCGCTGGTGCCGCCGAACAGGCCGTGCGGCCGCACGATCAGCACCAGGATCATCAGCACGAAGGAATAGGCGTCGGTCCATTGCGAGAAGCCGTAGCCGGCGCTGAAGCCTTCGACGATGCCAAGGATGAGGCCAGCGGCGACGGCGCCATAGATGTTGCCAAGCCCGCCGATCAGGGCCACGGCGAAGCCTTTCATCACCATTGTGCCGCCGGTGAACGGCGTGATGGGGAAGAGAGCGATCAGCAGCGCGCCGCCGAGCCCGGCCAGCGCACTGCCGAGCACGAAGACGCCAGTGATGTAGCGGCGCACCGGAATGCCCATCAGGGCGGCAGTGTCGCGGTCCTCGACGCTGGCGCGCAGCGCGCGGCCATAGCGGCTGGCGGTGATCATGCGGAAGCTCAGCGCCACCACGGCAATGGTGATCAGAATGACCATGACGCGGACCGATGCGATGCGCACGCCGCCGACCTCCCACACCGTGGTCAGCGGCCGCGGAATGCTCTTCTGGTTGGGATTCCAGAACAGCACGACCACATGCTGCAGCACGACGATGAGGCCGAGCGAAACGATGAAGCCATTGGTCGGCCGCTCCAGCGTGAAGCGGAACAGGCCGCGCTCGAGGATATAGCCCATCAGCCCCACCGCCAGGATCGCCAGCACCACAGCAACGGGGAAACCGAGGCCGGCGCTGACGGCGAGCCAGGTGACGATGCCGCCGATCATCAGGAATTCGCCATGGGCGAAATTGATGATGCCGGTCAGGCCGAAGATCAGTGTCACGCCGATAGCGATGAGCGTGATGACGCTGGCGATGGAAAGGCCGTTGAGGATTTGCTGGATGAAAATATCCACGGCGATCGAGACCTGTCTTGCAAAAAAGGGAGTTGGCGGCTGATGCCGCCGCCAACCCTTGGGATTAGGGGCTTAGCTCTTCGGCGCTTCGGCCGGCGGCTGCTGCATGGCGCAGGAGATTGCCCCGCCAGGTGCCGCGGCGCAGACTTCCGTTGCATGGGTGACCTGATGCGTCGGATTGAACGTGAGATCATCCGAGACGACGCCCTGGTGGTGGAGGCTGAGCAGCGCCTCGACCGTCTTGTCCGGATCGAAGCTGTCGGCCTTCTGCCAGGCTTCGACGAGGAAGTGCACATAGTCATGGTAGAGCAGCGACACCGACGAGGTCACGCCGTGCGGGGCGCCGGCGGCGAAGTAGGCATCGAAATAGGCCTTGGCCTTCGGGTTGGAGGACTCGCCCCAGCAAACCGGCACGCAGCTCATCGCCACCGGTACGTCAGCCGAAAGCTGCTTTTCCTTCCAGATGCCGGGGTCGACGCCGAACAGGAAGTAGCTCTTAGCGGCGCCCAGTTCGAGCGCCTGCGGCAGTGCCGTCAGTGTTGAATCGCCATTGTACCAAAAGTGGATGATATCAGGATTAAGGCTCTTGGCCCGGGTCAGGAAGGGCGAGAAGTCGGTCGTGTCCGGCGGATAGAAGATGATGTCCGGGACATCCTGCCCTTCGGCCTTCAGCGCCTTGTAGTAGTAGGACGACAGGAACTGGCCGGTGGCATCGTTGCCGACGATCATCACCGACTTCTTCGGCTTGAAGCCAAGCAGCGGTTCGAGCAGGGACAGCACGCCGCGCGCGGTCGATCCGGAGCGCTGGAACTCCTGCGGTTCGGACTGGAAGAGATAGTGATCCTCGCCGCCCGGCTTGACGCTGTCGGGGTTGAGGATTTTCGCCAGCGTCGAATTTCCGGCGAAATGGATGATCTTGGCCGGCTGCGTGATCTTGGCCATGGCCAGCGTAAAGTCATGCGTTTCCGAGCCGAAGATCGCCTGCACCTTGACGTCGCGCACCAGTTCCTGGGTGGCGGCGATCGCGGTGGCGATATCGGTGCGGTCGTCGCGCTTGACCATTTCGAGCTTGTAGGTCTTGCCGCCGACCTTGAAGCCGCCGGCATCGTTGATCTGCTTGACGGCAAGGCCGACGCCCGCCGGCAAGGTATGGCCGGCGGACACGAACGAGCCCGATTCCGCCGCGACGACGCCGATCTTGACGATGTTGTCCTCGGCAAACGCCGGATGAGCGAACGCGCCAAGGCACAAGGCCGCCGAGGCGGCCAGTTTAAGCACGGTTTTCAATTTGAGATCCTCCCGACTCCAAATCGTTGCAGTCTTACCGGGTTGTCATACAACCCTGTAATCTGGTAAATCTTACGGACGGGGATGTCAATCGCATTGCCATGCGATAAGGCTGCCCGAAAATCAGAATCGCAGAGCCGGAATTGCCGGCGAAGCCGCAGTCAGGAACAGCAAGATGCAATCACGGAAATTCGGCCGCACCGGCAGATCAGTCAGCGAGATCGGCTTTGGCGCCTGGGCGATCGGCGCCGCCTGGGGCGAGGTCAATGACGACGATGCGGTCGCCGCCTTGCACGCGGCACTCGACGCCGGCGTCACCTTCCTCGACACCGCCGATGTCTATGGCGATGGCCGCTCGGAGAAGCTGATCGCCAGGGTGATGAAGGAGCGCGGCGGCGAGCGGCCGTTCATCGCCACCAAGGCCGGACGGCGGCTGCCGAAGCAGACCGTCGAAGGCTACAGCCTGGAAAACCTGACCGGCTGGATCGACCGCAGCCTGAAATATTTGGAGACCGACACGCTCGACCTGGTGCAGTTGCACTGCCCGCCGACCGACCTCTATTACCACCCGGAAGTGTTCGAGCGCCTCGACCGGCTCGTCGAGCAAGGCAAGATTCGCAATTACGGCGTCAGCGTCGAGCGTGTCGAGGAGGCCCTGAAGGCGATCCAGTATCCCAGCGTCGTCAGCGTGCAGATCATCTTCAACGCCTTCCGCCAGCGCCCGGCGGAACTTTTCTTCGCCGAGGCGAAGAAGAACGATGTGGCTGTTATCGCCCGCGTGCCGCTGGCCAGCGGTCTGCTGTCGGGCAAGTTCAAGGCCGACAGCAAATTCGAGCCCACCGACCATCGCCTGTTCAACCGCAACGGCGAAGCCTTCGATGTCGGCGAGACGTTTTCGGGCGTGCCCTATGAGGTTGGGCTCGCGGCGGTCGAGAAGATCCGGCCGCTGGTTTCGGGCGACGCGACGATGGCGAAATTCGCGCTGCGCTGGATCCTGATGTTCGACGCGGTGAGCGTGGTCATTCCCGGCGCCCGCAATCCGGCGCAGGCGCGTTCCAATGCCGAAGCGGCGGTGCTTGCGCCATTGTCCGATGATCTTATGGGCAAGGTGAAGGCCATATACGACCAGGACATCAGACCCTACGTGCACCAGCGCTGGTGATCGTCGACGCCATCGAGCCGGCCGCCCTTCCATCAGCCTCCGACGCCTCCCGTCACAATTCGCGAGAAGCCACCGCTACCTGATTTGACCGTCACGGCAGTCGGTCGGCGCGCCGGCGGGCGGCTCGGCGAAACCGATAGATGCCCGGAGTTATGACCGGAGCGGGATGGTCGGGCCGAGCGTAGCGCCTTGACCGAACGCATCTATTGCGTTCGGTGCCGGTATGGCCTCGCGTGATTGCGAGATAGCGATGGCATTGAGCGCAGTTTGCTACTTTATTATGCCGATCTTCCTGCGATCGATGGTCACGAAGACGGCACAAACCAGAACGGTCCCCTTGACGATATTCTGGAGGTACGGATCGACGCCGGCCATATTCATTCCATTCGACAGAAGCGTGATTATCAGAACGCCCAGCATGGTACCGACAACACTGCCGACACCTCCGGTCAACGGTGTTCCGCCGACCACCACCGCGGCTATGACGTCCAGCTCCAGCCCCTCCCCGAGTTGAGCGGTGGCGGCCATGGCGCGCGCGCCTTGCAGCAGGCCGGCAATGCCGCACAGGGCACCGAGAAGCACATACATATAGATTTTCACGCGTGCGACCTGAATGCCCGTTAAAATGGCGACGCGTTCCCCACCGCCTATGGCGCGAACCTCGCGCCCGAACACAGTCCTGTTGATAATGCCATACGCGACAACCATCAGCACCAGGCCAATGATCACGGAATGCGGAATGCCCAAAGTCCGGTTGGTATAGACATTCAGGAATTGCTCGTCCTCGATCGAGACAGGAGCACCGCGTGTGAAAAGCAGCACGATGCCACGATAGACCACCATCGCGCCCATGGTTGCGATGAAGGACGGCACCTTGCCTTTGGCCAGGAGAACGCCATTGACCAGTCCGGCAGCAGCACCGACAGCAATGGCGGGAATGATCGCCGCGGCGCCGAGGCTGTCAGCTGTCAACGCGGTTGCCAATGCCGCGAGCGCAACAATTGAACCGACCGAAAGATCGATTGAACCGGCCATGATAACGAAGGTCATGCCGAGCGCAGCAACTAGCAGCACCGTGCCCTGCTGAAGCACAATGAGAAAGTTGCTGAAGGTCAGGAAGCGTGGCGAGGCTATCGAGAAGGTCACAATGAGCAAGACAAGCATGGCAAGGGGAAAGCCGCGTTTGACGAATTCGAACCGGCTGGCATTGACGCCAGGTTCCCCGGTTGCGTTCGGTGTTTTGGTGGCGATCGAGGTCACGTTCGTTTCCATGGTCAGGCCATATGTCCAATGATGTCATGCTCGGTGGCATCGGCTGCCGTCTCGATGCGATGCGTAATTTGTCCTTGCCTGAGCACCAGCAAGCGGTCCGACATACCGATCAGTTCGGGCATGTCTTCTGATGACAGGATCACGGCGAGGCCCTGCGCCGCCTTCTGCCTTACGATGCGATAGATTTCCGTGCGGGCGCCGATATCGACCCCTCGCGTAGGATTGTTGAGCAGGAGCAGACGCGGCTGAACAGCCAGGCACTTGCCGATCACCACCTTTTGCAAATTGCCTCCCGAGAGTGACCGACAGGACGAATCGACGCTTTGTGTCTTGATGCCGATCTGGGCAATGAGGTCACCCGCGATGGCAGTGGCAGCGGCGCGATCGAAGAACGGCCCATAATGCGGCGGGCGGGCCATCACCAGATTGTCGAGGATACTGAAGTCGGCGATCAGGCCTTCATTGTGCCGGTCACCCGGCAGATAGGCGACGCCCTGTACCCAGGCAGAAGTCGGGCTTGACGGCGCATATGAACTACCCGCAAGCGTCATCGAGCCACCACGCAAGGGCAAGTCGCCGCAAATGGCTGCGAACAGCGCTTCGGCGCCAGCGCCCTTCAATCCGGCAAGGCCGAGGATTTCGCCGGCACGCACATTCAGGCTGACGCCGCCGAGTTCGCGCCCGACGGCGACCTCGCAGGCTTCGAAGACAACAGGCTTGCTTGGATCTCCCGGCGGCCGCGGCGGATAGATGCTTCTCGCGAGCTCGCGCCCCACCATGCGGCGATGAATTTCATTGGGCTCGATCTCGGTCGTCCGATATGTTCCGACATATTGGCCGTCTTTCAGGATCGTCAATTCATCCGCGACGGCAAGCACCTCGTCGAGATGATGAGAAACGAAGGCTACGGTCATCCCCTGCCCCTTGAGTTCGCTGATGACGCGAAGGACAGCCTGAACCTCTCGATGATCGAGATAGGCGGTGGATTCGTCGAGAAGGAGGATTTTCGGATTTGTAGACAGCGCTCGGGCGATCTCGATGCATTTCAGCTCGCCGAGATTGAGGCGGCCTGTGTCGGCTTCCGGCAACTCATACCTATTGGCTTTGCTTAACCTAGGGGCATCTCAAAATGGCCTGCCCTCCACTTGCTGTAGCGAATTTTTCTACCTCGACGAGAGCAGACTGAGCCGAGGGACCCTGGCCGAGGAACATGCTAAAGCATCGTTAGCGAGAAAACGTCACGCGAAAGGCATTTTCCATATATATTTCAAAGCGTTGACCTATAGAAAAGTACCGTCAGGAGCGGAAACCGGCGACGGTACTTTTTCTCGGACATCAAGCAGCACATGAAAAGTACCGTCAGAAGTACCGTCAAATTGATCTAGTAGCCTTCACTTTCAGCGCAATCCTGGTTCGCACTAGCCATAAAAATCAGCGGCTTAGGTAGTCGATGACTTCAATTGACAACATAGGTCCGATGGTGAATGAAATGAGCCGCAAAACATTGTTTTTTCTGCGAAAAACTACGTCGCAGTACTCCAAACTGCGCTAAACCCCTACTCCCACTCGATCGTACCAGGCGGCTTCGACGTCACGTCGTAGACGACGCGGTTGATGCCGCGGACCTCGTTGATGATGCGGGTGGCGGCGGCGCCCAGGAAGGCCATGTCGTAGTGGTAGAAGTCCGCCGTCATGCCGTCGACCGAGGTGACGGCGCGCAGCGCGCAGACGAATTCGTAGGTGCGGCCATCGCCCATCACACCGACGGTCTGCACCGGCAAGAGCACGGCGAAGGCCTGCCAGATGGCGTCGTAGAGCCCGGCCTTGCGGATCTCGTCGAGATAGATGGCGTCGGCCTCGCGCAGGATCTCCAGCTTCTCGCGGGTGATGCCGCCCGGGCAGCGTATGGCAAGGCCAGGACCTGGGAACGGATGGCGGCCGATGAAGCTTTCGGGCAGGCCGAGCTCCTTGCCCAGCGCCCGCACCTCGTCCTTGAACAGTTCGCGCAGCGGCTCGACCAGTTGCATGTTCATGCGCTCAGGCAGGCCGCCGACATTGTGGTGCGACTTGATGGTCACCGACGGGCCGCCGGTGAAGGAGACGCTCTCGATGACGTCGGGATAGAGTGTGCCCTGTGCCAGGAAGTCGGCGCCGCCGAGCTTTTTGGCCTCTTCCTCGAACACTTCGATGAACAGCCGGCCGATGGTCTTGCGCTTCTTCTCGGGGTCAACCTCGCCTTCCAGCGCCGAGATGAATTTTTCCGAGGCATCGACCAGGATCAGCGGCAGATTGTAATGCTGACGGAACATCGCCACCACGCCCGCCGCCTCATCCTTGCGCATCAGGCCATGGTCGACGAGGATGCAGGTGAGCTGGTCGCCGACCGCCTCGTGGATCAGCAGCGCCGCGACGGAGGAATCCACACCGCCCGACAGCGCGCAGATGACCTTGCCCTTGCCGACCTGCTTGCGGATCGCCTCGACCGCGTGTTCGCGATAGGCGCGCATCGTCCAGTCGCCCTCGATGCCGGCGATGTTGTGGACGAAGTTCCGGAGCAGCCTGGCGCCGTCGGGCGTGTGCACCACCTCGGGGTGGAACATGATGCCGTACATCTTGCGCTCGACATTGCCAAAAATGGCGAAAGGCGAGCTTTCCGACTTGCCGAAAACCTGAAAACCCGGCGGCAAGGCAATGACGCGATCGCCATGGCTCATCCACACCTGGTGGCGCTGGCCGGTCGCCCACAGCCCCTCGAACAGTGGGCTGTCCTTCTCGATCTCGACGAAAGCGCGTCCGAACTCGCGATGGTTGGAGCTTTCGGCGACACCGCCCATCTGCACGCACATGGCCATCTGGCCGTAGCAGATGCCAAGCACCGGCACGCCGGCATCGAAGACGATCTGCGGCGCGCGCGGGCTGCCGATATCCGATGTCGAAGCCGGGCCGCCCGACAGGATGACGGCTTTGGGATTGATGCGCTTGAACGCGGCTTCGGCCGATTGGAACGGCACGATCTCGGAAAACACGCCGGCCTCACGGATGCGGCGGGCGATGAGCTGCGTAAACTGGCTGCCGAAATCGACAATCAGGACGGTGTCGGGATGATTGGCTGTTTTCATGGCGAGCGTTTAGAGAAAGAAATGAGTCGACGCAATGGGTTGCGTAGCCTGACTTTCAGACTGGTCTGGCCTGGTCGTTGGACGGAGCCGTCCGCAGCAGACCCGAGCCGATCGCCTGTTCGAGGCGCATGACGGCGTCGGCCAGCCTTTCGTCGATGACATGAAGATATTCGGTCCAGTCGCCGACATGCCTGAGATCGGCAGCGCCGTCAGAAATACCGCGCAGCCCGATCAGGGGCACATCGAACAGCTGGCAGGCGCGCAGGCAGGCGAAGGTCTCCATGTCGACCATGTCGGCCGCGATTGCGTCATAGGCAGCGCCGGTGATGATGGCGCCGCCGGTCGACAGTGTGGCTTGTCTGATTTCAGGAATACGAAACGGCAGCGGCACGGTGACCGGCAGATCGAGGAACGGCGTCGCACCTTTCTCGAAACCCAAAGCCGAGGCATCGATGTCGCGATAGCTGACCGAGACGGCCTGATAGATTTCCGTCTGTTCCAGCGTCCGGCTGCCGGCTGAGCCGAGCGAGACGACAAGGTCCGGCAACGCCTTCTGCGACTTCAGCCAGGACAGTTCCGCACCCAGCCGGACGGCTGCCTCGACCGGACCGACGCCCGTCATCAGCGGTGTGAACAGTTTTTGCAGATGCGAACCATATTCGGCCTGCGCCGCCATGACGAAGAGGACGTCCTTGCCGCCAATTCGCGTAACGTTGGCCATCACCCAGCAATCCCGTCACGCCCAACCACCGTCATCATCGTTCCGGTCATGGTGGCGATGAGCTTGGCCTCGCCATCGGCGGCGAAGGCGTAGGCCTGGCCGTCGGCGACGATGATGGTGCGGCCGGGCTTGGTCACCGAGCCGCGGAACAGGAAACGTTCGCCCCTGCCCGGCGCCAGTAGGTTGACCTTGAATTCGATGGTCAGCACGCCGGAATTCTCAGGCATCAGCGAAAAAGCCGCGTAGCCGCAGGCCGAGTCCAGCGCCGTCGAGATGACGCCGGCATGGAGGAAGCCGTGCTGCTGGGTCAGTGCCGCCGAATAGGGCATCTCGATCTCGATGATGCCGGGCGTCACCAGCGTCAGTTCGGCGCCGATCGTCGCCATCGCCTGCTGGCGCGCGAAAGACGCCCTGACGCGATCCTCATAGTCCGGGGCCGGTACGATCTTTGCTGCCATCGCAATTGCCTTCAGTTTTGCCGGGAAAGCTTATCGCAGAGGCACGCGCGGCAGGCAAATGCTTTTGCTGCACTGCAACAAAACGATCTGAAGCAGCTAGTTCAACCCCAGAAGCGAAGCATTGAGCACGGTGGCGAAGGCCACCCATGCCGCGTAAGGCGCGAACAACCAGCCGGAAAGCCTGTCACGGTTCCAGACGCTGGCGATGAACAAGACGATGCTGGCGAGGAGACAGACGATGACGACCAAGGCAGGTCCCATCATTTTTGCGCCGAAGAAGGTTGGCGACCATGCGAAATTCAAGATGAGCTGGACGCCCCAGACCTTCAATGCCGCTCCCGTCGGCTCTCGTCTCCATGTCCGCCAGCCGGCTATCGCGATCAGCACATAGAGCAGTGTCCAAGCGGGCCCAAATACCCAGTTGGGCGGATTGAAGGGCGGTTTGACCAGCGATGCATACCAGGCGCCCGGCAATGTGGCATAGCCGATCAGCAGGCCTCCACCGAGCACCATGACAAGGAAAAGCAGCAGCGACAGATATTTCTTCAAGAATCCCACCCCAGTGGCGGCACGGCGCCGCGCAACTGCAACTGGGGCACGATCGCTACCTGTCAACGGCAGCGTTCAACTCACGTTGCGCATGGCGCAGAAGTAAAACCCGTCCGTGCCGCTCAGCGCCGGGGACAGCGATATATCCCCGCCAGCGCCGATCCGCGTTGCGGCCTCGTGGCCCGGAAAATAGCGATCCCACAACGCGCGGTGGTCCACCGGAACAAAACGGCTGTTGCGCTCGCGGAACGCGGCGATCTGCTCGCCATTCTCCTCGGAGAATACCGAGCAGGTGATGTAGACCAGCAGGCCGCCGGGTTTGACATAGGCTCGTGCGGCATCGAGGATCGCCGACTGCTCGCCCTTGCGGGCATCGAGCTGCCTTTGCGTCAGCCGCCATTTGGCATCGGGACGGCGCCGCCAGGTGCCGCTGCCGGTGCAAGGCGCGTCGACCAGCACGATGTCCATGTGATTGGAGAGCGGAGCGAGTTCGGCCGGCTTGGTGACGACCTGCACGTTGCGGTTTTCCGAGCGGCGGATGCGATCGAAGATTGGCGCAAGGCGCGCCTTTTCGGCATCATGGGCAAAGATCTGGCCGCGATTGTCCATCGCAGCTGACAGCGCCAATGTCTTGCCGCCGGCGCCGGCACAGAAGTCGAGCACCTGCATGCCGGCCTCGGCGCCGGCAAGTGTTGCCGCTATTTGCGAGCCCTCGTCCTGGACCTCGAACCAGCCTTTCTGGAAGGCGGGCTCGACCTGCACGTTCGGGTGCCTGCCGTCGCCGTCGATGGGCGGAATGCGGATGCCGAGCGGCGCGATCCGCGTGGCCTGCGCCCCTGTATCGGCCAGTTCCTTGAGCACCCTGGCGCGATCGGCCTGCAACGTGTTGACCCTTATGTCGAGCGGCGGGCGGGTCGCCAGCGCCGCGCCCTCCCCGACCCATGCCTCGCCAAAAGCCCGTTCGAAAAGCGGTTCACACCAATCTGGTATGTCGGCACGCACCGCGGGCGGCGCGTCGGCAAGCCGGCGACCGGCAATCGTCTGCAGCTCGGTGGCGCTGAGCAGCGGCGGCGCGAACTTGTCACCATCGAGTGCGTCGTTGAGCGACTGCGCTGTCTGGCCCCATTCGAGCAGCAATGCGCCGAAGCCGACGGCGCGCGGCGTGTCCTCGCCGAGCAGCCAGCCGGCGGAACGTTTGTGGCGCAGCGCGTCGTAGACGATGTTGCCGATCGCCGCGCGATCACCACCACCGGCGAAGCGGTGTGACAGGCCCCAATCCTTCAGCGCATCGGCCACCGGCCGGTGCCGCCGGCCGATGTCCTCCAGCACTTCAATGGCCGCAGCCAGCCGTCCGCCCAGTCGCATTGATCATTCCATCAAATCAAGATTTATCGCCTGCTCTTAGAGCCTTTCGCGTCCGGATTGAACCCCGCTGCGTCACGCGACGAAGAGGTCGCCTGAAATCTTCTGATCGATAAATATCGCGGGCCGGCAACAGCAGATCGACCAATAGATGCAAGGTCTCTAATGTTCGCAACTGGCGACTGCAAGCACGGCCTGTGGCGCAACCGCTCTGCTTTCCAAGTTTTTCCGTTGGGAATACTCTTCACGCTATGATTCGCGGCGCGGAAAACGCGAACCGGCGGATCGCTACGAGGAGAGGGCAATGAAAACTTATCTGGCGGAAGTTCTAGGCACATTTCTGTTGGTGTTCATCGGCACGGCGTCGGTGGTGACGGGCGGCTTCGGCGGCGCGCTACCGCTCGGTCAGGAAGGCATCGGTCTGGCATTCGGCATCGGCCTCATCGCCGCGGCCTATGCGATCGGCCCGATTTCGGGCGCGCATCTCAATCCGGCGGTGACGCTCGGCGTCTTCCTCGCCGGCCGGCTGCCGGCCAAGGACGTCATCCCCTACTGGATCGCGCAGATCATCGGCGCCATTCTGGCTTCGCTGGCACTGTGGATCATCGTCTCGGGCAAGGCCAGCGAACCCATCACCAACTTTGGCGCCAATGGCTGGGATGTGGCCAAATGGGGCATGAGCTCGGCGTTCCTGTGGGAGCTGATCGGCACCTTCACCTTCGTCACGGTGATCCTCGGCGTTACCGCTGAAAAGCACTCGACGGCATTTGCCGGTCTGGTCATCGGCCTGACGCTGGCGGGCATTCACTTCGCCATGATCCCGGTCACCGGCACCTCGGTCAATCCGGCCCGCTCCATCGGCCCGGCGCTGTTCACCGGCGGTGCAGCGCTCAGCCAGCTCTGGCTGTTCATCGTCGCCCCGCTGATCGGCGGCGCCATCGCTGGTGTCGTCGCCAAGGCACGCATCTTCGAGAAGGATTGATCTCGAGAGCCTGAATGCAAAAGGCGCGGGCCACGGCCCGCGCCTTTTTTGTTGGATAGAGCCTTGTCTGGATCAGCCGGCGATGTCGAAACGGTCGGCGTTCATCACCTTGGTCCAGGCCACGACGAAGTCCTTCGCGAACTTCGCCTTGGCGTCCGCCGTCGCATAGACTTCGGCCAGCGCGCGCAGTTGCGAGTGCGAACCGAAGATCAGGTCGGCACGGGTGCCGGTCCACTTGACTTCACCGGTCTTGCGGTCGCGGCCTTCGAACACGTCCTTGGCGTCCGATGTCGCCTTCCACTCGGTGCCCATGTCGAGCAGGTTGACGAAGAAGTCGTTGCTCAGCGTTTCCGGCTGTTTGGTGAACGCGCCATGCTTCGACTGCCCGGCATTGGCGCCGAGAACACGCAGGCCGCCGACGAGGACCGTCATTTCCGGAGCCGTCAGCGTCAGCAGCTGCGCCCGGTCGACCAGCGCTTCCTCGACGGTGAGCCGCTGCTTGCCGCTGACATAGTTGCGGAAGCCGTCAACAGTCGGCTCCAGCGGCGCGAAGGAGTGGATGTCGGTCTGCTCCTGCGAGGCGTCCATGCGGCCCGGCCAGAAGGGAACGTCGACGCTGTGGCCGGCGGCCTTCGCGGCCTTCTCGATCGCGGCGTTGCCGCCGAGAACGATCAGGTCGGCAAGCGAGACTTTCTTGCTGCCGGTCTGTGCGGCGTTGAAGTCCTTGGCGATCGTCTGGAGCTTGTCGAGCACCTTGGCGAGCTCGGCCGGCTGGTTGACGGCCCAGTCCTTCTGCGGGCTGAGGCGGATGCGCGCGCCATTGGCGCCGCCGCGCTTGTCCGAACCACGGAAGGTCGAGGCCGACGCCCACGCCGTCGAGACCAGCTGCGACACCGACAGGCCCGAAGCCAGTATCTTGGCCTTGAGCGCTTCGGCATCCTGCTCGTCGATCAGCACATGATCGACCACCGGGATGACGTCCTGCCAGGGCAGCTCTTCCTTCGGAACCAACGGGCCGAGATAACGGGCGACCGGGCCCATGTCGCGGTGGGTCAGCTTGTACCAGGCGCGGGCGAAGGCGTCGGCGAACTGATCCGGATTCTCGTGGAAGCGCTTCGAGATCGTTGCGTAGGAGGGATCGAAACGCAGCGCGAGGTCGGTGGTCAGCATGGAGGGTGCGTGGCGCTTGGCCGAATTGTGTGCGTCCGGCACCGTGCCGGCGCCGGCACCGCCCTTCGGCGTCCACTGATGCGCGCCCGCCGGGCTTTTGGTCAGCTCCCAGTCGAAGCCGAACAGATTGTCGAAGAAGTTGTTGCTCCATTTGGTCGGCGTCGTCGTCCAGATGACTTCCAGACCGCTGCCGATGGCGTCACCGCCCTTGCCGGTGCCGAATTTGCTCGCCCAGCCAAGGCCTTGCTGCTCGATATCGGCGCCTTCCGGCTCGACACCCACCAGGCTCGCATCGCCCGCACCATGGGTCTTGCCGAACGTATGGCCACCGGCGATGAGGGCTACGGTTTCCTCGTCGTTCATCGCCATGCGCGCGAATGTATCCCTGATATCGCGCGCCGCGGCCAGCGGATCCGGATTGCCGTTCGGCCCTTCCGGGTTGACGTAGATCAGCCCCATCTGCACGGCGCCGAGCGGGTTCTGCAGGTCACGGTCGCCGCTGTAGCGCTCGTCGGCCAGCCATTTGCCTTCGGGACCCCAGTAAACGTCCTGCTCGGGCTCCCAGACGTCGGCGCGGCCGCCGGCAAAGCCAAAGGTCTTGAAGCCCATCGATTCCAGCGCGACGTTGCCGGTGAGGATCAGAAGGTCGGCCCAGGAGATCTTGCGGCCATATTTCTGCTTGATCGGCCACAAGAGCCGGCGGGCCTTGTCGAGGTTGACGTTGTCCGGCCAGCTGTTGAGCGGCGCGAAACGCTGCTGGCCAGCCCCGGCGCCGCCGCGACCGTCGGCGATGCGGTAGGTGCCTGCGCTGTGCCAGGCCATGCGGATGAACAGCGGGCCGTAATGGCCAAAGTCGGCCGGCCACCATTCCTGCGAATCCGTCATCAGCGCATGCAGGTCCTTGATGACAGCATCAAGGTCGAGGCTTTTGAATTCCTCGGCATAATCGAACGCCTCGCCCATCGGATCAGACAGGGATGACTGCTGATGCAGGATCTGGACGTTCAGCTGGTTCGGCCACCAGTCGCGGTTGGTCCTGCCAACGGCTCCGTGCGCAACTGGGCATTTGCCCGCGCTTTTTTCATCGGTGTTCGCGTCCATCTTGAGTCTCCGATTTTTGCCGAGTTTTGATCTTTGCCAGGATTTTGGGTGCGGGCTGGTCGGCCGCACCATCTTGGAATGATTCCAGACTAGGCCGCATTGGCGATAAAAACAAATTGCCTTTCCTGTTCATTTCGATAGGATTTTCTTATGATCGGATTGACAGTTCGCCAGATGCATTATTTCGACGCGCTGGCGCAGACGCTGCATTTCGGACGCGCGGCAAAACTCGCCGGTGTCAGCCAGCCGGCGCTGTCCTCGCAGATCGCGGAGATGGAGCAGAGGCTGAACTGCCGGCTGTTCGAACGCGGCGGCAAGTCGGTGCGCATGACCGACGAAGCGATCGCGCTTTTGCCGCGCATCGAACGCATCCTGGCCGACATACGCGATGTCGAAACGACGGCAAGGCGCGGCCGCACCGCCATGGAGGGACGCTTCCGGCTGGGCATCATCCCGACGGTCGCGCCCTATCTCCTGCCGCGCGCTTTGCCCGAACTGAAAAAGCATTTTCCGGCCCTGCTGCTCGAATTGCGCGAGGCGGTCACCGCCACGCTGGTCGATGACATCGCATCGCGCAAGCTCGACGCCTTTATCGCAGCGCTTCCACTCGATCATCCGGGCCTGATCACCGAGGCGCTGTTTTCGGACCGGTTCTTCCTTGCCGTCCCGGCTGGCGACCCGGCCTTCGCCTCACCGCCGGTTCCGCCCGAAAGCCCGGCGCTGGAAAGGCTCATGCTGCTGGAAGAGGGCCATTGCCTGCGCGAACAGGCGCTCGCGGTCTGCGGCAATGTGCGGCCGGTGGCGATGGCCAGCTACGGCGCCACCAGCCTGACCACGCTGTTGCAAATGGTGGCGCACGGGCTCGGCGTCACGCTGATTCCCGAAATGGCGACCGGCCCCGCCGGCACCATCCCCGACCTCAAGATCGTGCCGTTCCAGGAACCGATGCCGCAGCGCATGATCTGCCTCGCCTGGCGGCGCAACAATGCAAGACATGGCGAATGCGTCGAACTCGCCAAGATCATCCGCAGCCTCGGCGCGGCGGTGTTGGCCGCGTGAGAAACGATCAACCGGACGTCACAGAACGCGGGACAGAAACTCGCGGGTGCGCGGCGATTGCGGGTTGGCGATCATCTCGCGCGGCGCGCCACGTTCGACGATCACACCACCATCCATGAAGACGAGCTGATCGCCGATCTCGCGGGCAAAGCCGATCTCGTGGGTGACGACGACCATCGTCATGCCGCTCTCGGCCAGATCGCGCATCACCTGCAGCACCTCGCCGACCAGTTCCGGGTCGAGTGCCGATGTCGGCTCGTCGAACAGCAGCACCTTCGGCTTCATCGCCATGGCGCGCGCAATCGCCACACGCTGCTGCTGGCCGCCGGACAGTTCGCGCGGATAGCGGTCGACCTTGTCGGCAAGGCCGACGCGCCTTAGCAGGACTTCCGCCTCGGCCTTGGCCTGGTCGACCGCGATGCGCCGCACCTGCGTCGGCGCCTCGATCAGGTTCTCCATCACCGTCATATGCGAGAACAGATTGAACGACTGGAACAGCATGCCGATCTCGGCCCGGCGCTGGCACAGGAGATCGTCCTTGACCTCGTAGAGCCTGTCGCCCTGGAGGTCGTAGCCGACGAACTGGCTGTCCACCAACAGGATGCCGCCGCTGAGTTTTTCCAGATGGTTGATGCAGCGCAGGAACGTGCTCTTGCCAGATCCCGACGGGCCGATGATGCAGGCCACCGAGCCCTCGGGCACGTCGAAGTCGACACCCTTGAGGACCTCGAGCGAGCCATAGGTTTTGCGCACGCCCCGCGCGAACACCATGGAATCGGCAGGCACGCCGAAGCGAGCGCGATTATCGGACTTCACATCGCTCATCGGGCAATGCCGCGCAGGCTGACCAGATTGCGCAAGGCGCGCATCGTCAGAGGTTCACGGCGCGTGTCGCTGCGGCCGAAATGGCGCTCCAGGAAATGCTGCCCCACCGACAGGATGCTGACCACGGCGAGGGTACCAGAAGGCGACCACGATCAAGAGCGGGATCGTCTCGAAGGTGCGGGCATAGATGCTTTGCGCAGTGTAGAACAGATCGTCGACCGCAATGAAGGTCACCAGCGAGGTCATCTTCAGGAGATTGATCGCCTCGTTGCCGGTCGGCGGCAGCACGAAGCGCATGGCTTGCGGCAGGGTGATGCGCTTCAGGATCATCCTGTAGGGCATGCCGAGCGCGCTCGCGGCTTCCGCCTGGCCCGTCGGCACCGACTTGATGCCGGCGCGGATGATCTCGGCCATATAGCCGGCCTCGCACAGCGAAAGCGCCACGACGGCGGAGAAGAACGGGGTCATGAAATCATTGGTGCGCACGGAAAACAGCGTGCCCAGGAAAGGCAGAGTGAGCGAGATTTCTCGCACCAGCAGCGACAGGTTGAACCAGAAGATCAGCTGGATCAGCGCCGGGACACCCCGGAAGAACCAGACATAGACGCCCGCGAAGGCGCGCAGCACCGGACTTGGCGACACCCGCATGATGGCGATGACGGTGCCGACCACTATCGCCAGCGCCATGATGATGACGGTGAGCACCAGCGTGTTGCCAAGGCCGCGCATGATCGAGGGATGGAACAGGTAGCCGGCGGCCGTGCCCCAGGCGAAGGCCGGGTTGCTGGCGAAAGCGCGGATAATCAGGAAGGCCAGCAGCAAGGCGAACGCCGTGCCGACCCAGATGCCATAGCGGCGCTGCGGCACGACGGTCAGTCGTGACACGGCGGCGGCAACGCCGGGCTCGACGCCGATCTCGGTCGGGTGGGCCACGCCCATCAATGGTCTCCTGGTTGCTGGCCGGCGCCTGACCAGGATCAGGCGCCGGGTAATTCCTATTCGGCGCGAAGCGCGTCCATGGTGCCGACGAAATAGGGTTCCTTGATCGCGTAGGCGCCCATGCCGTATCTGTCGAGGATAGCCTTGTAGGTGCCGTTCTTGAACAGTTCGGCTAGTGCTGCCACCATCATGTCGGCGGTCTCCTTGTCGTCCTTGGCAATCGCCATGCCGAGCGGCGCGACGTCGTAAAGCGTCGGCAGCACCACCAGCTGGCCCTTGCTCGTCACCTCGAAATAGCTCGAAGCGGTCGCATCGTCCATGCGAGCGTCGACGCGATCCGACAGCACGGCCTGGACGATATCGGTCGAGGAGTTGAAGACCGACTTCTCGATGGCCGCCTGGCCCTTGTCCGTGCATTCCTTGCTCAGCTTGTCGACCAGGAAGTCCGAGGCGCTGCCGGCCGAAACGCCGATGCGCTTGCCGCAAAGCGGGGTGTCGCCGCTGAAGCTCGCCTTCTTGTCGGGCGATGTCGAGACGGCGAGGCCGGCCTTGAGGAACATGACGAAATCGACCTGCTTCAGCCGCTCCGGCGTCGCCGAGAACGTCTCCCAGGCGATCTTGAAACGGCCGGCCGCAAGGCCTGGGATCATCGAGGGAAAGGGCGTGCGCTGCACGTCGAGCTTGGCGTCGACGAGCTTGGCCACCTCGCCGGCCAGCTCGATGATGATGCCGGTCTGCTTGCCGTCGGCATCGAGATATTCGAACGGAGCATAGTCCAGCGTGTTGGCGACGGCGAGCGTTCCGCTCTGCTTGACCTCGGTGGATTTCGCAACCTCGGCGGCCCGGGAAACCCCGCCCCAGGCCACGGTGGATATCGCCAGCGCAAGGCCGGTCATTCGCAGATATGCATTCATTGCTGTTCCCCTTTCTCTTGCTTGTTTGCCGTTATGCGCCGGCGGCTTCCGCCGCCTTCTTCTTGCGATAGTGGTAGTTCTTGTCGATGCGCTCCATCAGATAGTCGCCGTAGAGCACCGGCCCGTATTTCGGCTGCGTGCCGGCCGGCACGCAGACCGACAGCGCCTCGATCGTCTCGTCCATGGATGGATCGAAGAAGAAGGGCTGCGAATAGCGCTCGCGTCCCGACCGGTTGATGACCCGGTGCGGCGTCGAGACGAACTGGTCGTTCGACCAGCGCGCCAGTATGTCGCCGACATTCATCACGAAGGAATCCGGGACGGGAGGTGCCGGAACCCAGTCGCCGGCCTTGTTCTTCACCTCAAGGCCGCCGACATTGTCCTGCGCCAGCAAGGTGATGAAGCCATAGTCGGTGTGCGGCGCCGAGCCGAAGAGGCCTTCTTCCTGGGGCTGGGTCGGATAGTGCAGCAGCCGCAGGAAGGTGGTCGGCTGCTCGAAATGGCGGTCGAGACTGTCGGAGGGCAGTCCGAGCGAGAGCGCGATGGCGCGGACCATCTTGCGCGCGAGCGTTCCCATCTCCTCGACATAGCGCTCTATCGTCTCCCTGAAACCGGCAAGCGCTGTTTCGTCGGGCCATTGGTTGGGGCCTTGCAGCGGCTTTTCGGCCAGGGTCCTTGGATCGTCGGCGCCGACCTCGTGCATGAAGAAGATCGATTCGCTCTGGTTGGGCTTGCTGACGGTTGCCACCGACGAGGTGACGATGGTCGAACCGGCAAAGGGCAGATAGCCGCGGAAATTCCTATCGATCTTCAGCTTCGCCTTTTCCTCCTCGGGCAAGGCAAAGAAGCGCTTGCTGGCTTCGCGCACGGCTTCGACATCGGAGCGCGGAATGGGGTGCCCGGTTACATAGAGGAAGCCGATCGTCTCGAGATAGCGGCGCAGCGTCGCCGCCGTTGCCCGGATGGCGCCCTCATCGTCGCCATAGAGCGCCGAAACGTCGAGGATCGGAATTTCGGAAAAATCGCCGCGCTCTTGTGCATCCATTTTCGAACACCCTGTCTTGAACATAAGATACAGTACTGTATTTCTACACATCCGAACGGCCTCATCAATAGGCTTTCGATCGCGAAAGGAAGAGTGCTGAAACATGGCACCACGCAAGATCATCATCGACACCGATCCGGGTCAGGACGACGCCTTCGCCATCCTCTTCGCGCTGGGGTCGCCGGCCGAGCTCGACGTGGTCGGCATCACCACGGTCGGCGGCAACGTGCCGCTTGCCCTGACGTCGAAGAACGCACTGAAGGTGGTGGAGCTTGCCGGGCGGCCTGATGTGCCGGTGCATGCCGGATGCCCGGCGCCGATGGTGCGCAAGCTGATCACCGCCGAATATGTTCACGGCGAAACCGGCCTCGACGGCGCCGATCTTCCCGAACCGGTGACGCCACTGCAGAGCGAACACGCGGTTAATTATCTCGTGCGCACCATCATGGACGCGCCGGAGGGCGAGTTGACCGTCTGCACGCTCGGGCCGATGACCAATCTCGCAATGGCCATGACCATGGAGCCGAGGATCGTGCCCCGGCTGCGCGAAGTCGTGCTGATGGGCGGCGGCTTCTTCCAGGGCGGCAACGCCACGCCTGCGGCGGAATTCAACATCTTCGTCGATCCGCATGCCGCGCATAAGGTATTCGACAGCGGCGTGCCTGTGACCATGGCAGGCATAGACTGCACCTACACCGCGCTGATGACGCCGGAATGGCTCGACCGACTGCGGGCAACCGGCAGCCGGGCGGCGATCGAGGCCGCCAATCTGGCCGACTTCTACCGCCAATACGGCACGCACAAATTCGAAACGCCGGCGCGCCCCATCCATGATGCCTGCGTCACCGGCTATCTGCTGGCGCCGCAAATCTATGAGCAGCGCCAATGCGCGGTGACGGTCGACATCGTCTCGCCGGAGACGATCGGCATGACCGTGGTCGACTGGTGGCATGTGACCGGCCGGCGGAAGAACTGCAACGTCCTGCGGCGCATCGATCCGGCGCCATTCTTCGAACTCATGCTGGAGCGGATCAGCGCATTGCCCTGAGCTGCGCCTTCCGCGATAGATGGACACTTGATGAGTCGCGAAGCGCATCGAAGCCGGCGAACGGGTTGCAGGCGTCGCATATGGCGATGAAGGTCTTGATCAGATGAAAGCGGACCCTGCCCCGGCCCGGGCCAAAAGACCGAAGGCCGCCCCGCCTGCGAAGCCGGCGCGGCAGACGCTCAGCCGCGAGGCCTGGATCACGGCTGCGCGCAAGGTGCTGGAGAAGCGCGGCATCGGTGAGGTCAAGATCGACCGCCTGGCGCACCAGTTCAAGGTGACACGCGGCAGTTTCTACTTCCACTTCGCCAGCCTGGCCGACCTTCGCGACGGCCTGCTGCAGGAATGGCGAAACACCAATTGCGCGCCGTTCTGGGCCATGCGCGACGTGCACGACATAGACGGCCTGCAATTCTTCACCGACATCGTGCATGTCTGGGTCGATGAGGCGCCTTTCAGCCCGCTGCTTGATCTGGCCGTGCGCGACTGGTCGCGAACGTCGAAGAAGCTGGCGCAGGAGGTCAAGGACATGGACGATCTGCGCATCGCGCTGTTGATCCGCTCCTTCCGCGCCATGGGCTATCCGGAGGACGAAAGCCTGGTCCGGGCGCGCATCACCTATTTCCACCAGATCGGCCAGTATGCGCTGTCCTTCAAGGAGGATCCGGCGGTGCGCAGGAGCTACCAGCCGCTGTTCGGAGAGGTGCTGCTTGGACCGCTCGTGCAGGAACCGGGCTCGGCGCCACGGCCGTCGGAGATTCAGAGCGGACGGCGTTAAAGGGCGTGCCAGCGATAGCGGGCTGCGGTGCGTCCAGCGACCTGCCAATCATCTAGGAAGCAGCCGCATCACCTGCCATGGCGCGAGTCGCGTTCTGCTGGGGACGTAGCAGAAAATAGAACGCGGCGACGTGCGTGATCATCAGCAGCGGCACGTAGATGACCGGGATCGCATAGGTCGCACCCAACAATCCCGCATGGGCGGGAAGACCGGCCTGGATCGCTTGGTAATAATCGACGATGAGGTCGATGGTCCCGACGACATTGAAGGCAACGACGAATAACCAGAAAAGCGGGCGTACCCTCACGGCAGACAGTGCCAGCATGGCCAGCACCCCGGTTGCGAAGTCGCCGTCGGCGGCGAAGGTAGCGAAGCTTGCGGGCAGGTCGGGGCTGACGACGCCCGGAAGGATGAAGACGAGCCCGAAGAAACGGAAACTGTGCAGGGTGGCAATGGCGCGTTGCGCTGCGACCCCGTCCATCGAGCTCAGCCAGGGCCAGATGTACACACCGAAGCACAGCAGCCATACAACATAGCCGAGAACGAGCTGGATCTGAAAAAGGACTTCCGTCGACATTGTGGTCTCCCGTCAGCTGTTGGTCGACGCGGCCTCGAACACCGCGGTCAGGATGCCGAGCCGGCCTTCCATGAGGTTTCGTCCCAGATTGGCTGCAAGCTCGGCGAAGTCCGGCCCCATCACCCCGCCGAGATTTGGCGAAGGCGGCGGACCCGACGCCCGTAGTTGCGCGAACCAGGCCTTGGCGGTCTCGGTGTCGTCTTGCCATGCCAGCATACGGAAGCCGGCCGGCTCGATCGCCTCACGCGTCGCATCGATTGTCATGAGGAAGCTCGTCGCCGGTGTTCGCGCCCAGGGAAGCGGATAGTCCGGCTGCCCGCCGCCTAACACGACATCGAAGGTGGCAAACCTGCCGCCTGATTTCAGCACGCGCCGAATCTCACGATAGAGCCGCCCCCGGTCGAAGATGTTCATTGCTACATGCTGCAGCAGCACGATGTCGAAACAGCCGTCATCGAACGGAAGCTCCAGGGCGTTGGCGGTCTGGAAAGACAGCCGCTCGCCCTGCCCCGTGCGCTCGGTCAGGTAGCGCGCGGCATCCACGAATGGCTCGCTGAGGTCCACGCCGGTAACCCGGCAGTCATAAGTCGCAGCCAGGAAGCGCGCCGGCCCGCCGACGCCCGAGCCGACGTCCAGAACCGACATGCCAGCGATGATGTCAGCCAATTGAGCAAGCTCGGCGGTGGCGGCAAGCCCACGGGTGTGAAACTGGTCGAGGGTGCCCAGTTGCTGCGGCGTGAGAAGCTGATCCTCAGGGCCAAGAGCAGCCAATACCGCCCTCAACCGTTCAGTCAGGCCGGTCGCGCGATAGTGGTCGCGCACTCCATCAAGTTCATCGGTCATGGCAAGATGCTCCTGTCTCAAGCTCTTACCTAAACCCGCTTCCATCGTTCGACTATCCGCTGTAATTACAACAACCCATGAAGCAGAACTACACAATCCGGCACGGGGCGCTGGAGGGCGTCGAGGTGTTCCTGGCTGTCGCCAGACACCGCAACTTCCGCCGCGCCGCCGCCGATCTCGGGGTGACGCCATCGGCTGTGAGCCAGGCGGTGCGCGTGCTCGAAGCGCGGCTTGGTGCGGCGCTGTTTGTCCGCACGACGCGCAGTGTCGGTCTGACCGAGGCCGGTCAGCGCTTCCTCGACCGTGCCGGCCCTGGCTTCGAGGAGATCGTCGCCGCAGGCGAGGCCGCGCGTGATGTCGGCCAACGACCGACCGGCCTGCTGCGCCTGTCGGTGCCGCGCGCCGTCGTGCCGTTGATCCTTGAGCCGGTGATCGCGTCGTTCTGCCAGGCCTATCCCGAAGTCGAATTGGAGATCGCCGCGAGCGACGAGATGGTCGATCTGGCGACAGGCGGGTTCGATGCCGGCATCCGCCTCGGCCAGTTCATTGCCACCGACATGGTGGCGGTGCGGCTGACCCCGTCCTTCCGGTTCGTCGTCGTCGGCAGTCCCGACTATCTCGATCGCCAGGGCCGCCCTGAGCGTATCGACGATTTGCGCCGGCATGCCTGCCTGCGCCTGCGCCGTTCCAACGGCGCCATCGCGCCGTGGACATTCGTCGACGGCAACGAAGCGATCGAGGCGATGGTCTCAGGTCCGCTGATCGCCCACGACTATCCGACATTGCTCGGCGCCGCGATGCGAGGGATTGGGCTGGCGCAGATCCCGCGACCGGTCGCCGAAGGTCCGATAGAACAGGGAAAACTCGAGCCTGTGCTGGACACCATCGCGGCGACGACGCCGGGCGTCTTCCTCTATCATCCCGGCAAGCGCCAGATCCTGCCGAAGCTGCGCGCCTTCATCGATCACCTCAAATCCTCGGTCTGAGGCAGCGAAGGATGTCGGAGCCTGATCGCTCACTTGCACCAAAGCTCTCATGGTATAAATATCAGAAATATATAGGTAAAAAATACGACAAGATGGACCATTCCGGTCAAGAACGTCGTTCTTTCCGTGCTGAAACTTACATTGCATATGAAAAGCGCCAGGACCAAAAGGACCGCATCAGCAGCCGGCAGCCCCAGGGTCAGTCCTCTCCCCGTCAGCAGGCTGGCGGCTGCGACTGCCGGTATGGTCAGGCCGATCGTGGCGCAAGCCGAGCCCATCGCGACATTCAAGCCGCGCTGCAGCTCGTTGTTGAGTGAAGCGCGCACCGCCGAAATGGCCTCCGGCATCAACACCAGCCCCGCGATCATTGCTCCGACAATGCTGTCAGCCTGGGTCACCTGGTAGGCAACGAGCGTATCTTCGACGCTTGCCGCGACCTGCTCGGCGAGCATGACAATTCCGATCAGCCCGGCCATCAGCAGCAGAGCGCTGGAAGAGATGTTCTCGTGAGGGGCAGCGCGCACCGAAACGTCGTGTGGTTGTCCTTGGATAAAGTCTTCCCGGTGCCGGACCGTCTGCGCGAACACGAAGCTTGCATAGAGCAGCACTGAAAGGACGCTGACGAAACCAAGTTGGGCTGCGGAAAACGTGCCGGGATCCGTGGTCTGGGTGTAGGTCGGCAGAATAAGCGTCATGACGGTCAGCGCGATCAGAACCGCCAGATAGGCACTGGTCCCCTGCCGCACGATGGCCTGCTTGCGATGACGCCAGCCGCCAAACGCGAGACACATGCCGACGACGCCGGTGGATGCGATCATCACCGTCGAGAAGACGGACTCCCGTGCCAGCGTCGGGTTGTTCTCTCCATGCAGCATCATGGAAACGATGATCGACACTTCAATTGCCGTGACGGCAAACGTCAGCACCAGCGTGCCGTACGGCTCCCCTACCCGCCGAGCTACCGCCTCGGCGTGGTCGAGCACCACGAAAATGGTGACGAACATGATCGCACTCGACAGCGCACCGACAAGGATCCTGGCGTTCAGCAAACCCTCGTCCACGGACAGCCCGCTGGCTCTGACCGCGACAGCCATCGCTAGCGCAGCGAGGGGCATCGCGTAGGAAATCGCCGATCGTCCGAAACCGCTCATCCAAGCCCCTGTGCGCTTCTGCGAACCTTGGCTGCATTCGCGCACCGACAGATCGAAGCGTTCACCCGTTCACGCCGTCTTCTGCGCCACCAGCCCCAATTCCTCGACCATCGCCTGACGCATCAGGAACTTCTGCGGCTTGCCGGTCACCGTCATCGGCAATTCGGTGCGGAAGCGGATGTGGCGCGGGATCTTGTAGTGTGCGATCTGGCCCGCACAAAAGGTTTTGATCTCCTGCTCGGTGGCGATCTGGCCGGGCTTGAGCACGATCCAGGCGCACAGCTCCTCGCCATATTTCTGGTCGGGAATACCGAACACCTGCACCTCCCTGACCTTGGGATGGCGGTAGAGGAATTCCTCGACCTCTCTGGGATAGACGTTCTCGCCGCCGCGGATCACCATGTCCTTGACCCGGCCGACGATGTTGCAATAGCCCTCGGCGTCGATGGTGGCGAGGTCGCCGGTGTGCATCCAGCCATCGGCGTCGATCGCCTCGCGGGTCTTTTCGGCGTCGTCCCAATAGCCCTTCATCACGGAATAGCCGCGTGTGCAGAGCTCGCCCGGCGCGCCGACCGCGACGGTGGAGCCGTCGGCGTCGATGGCCTTGACCTCGACATGAGGGTGGATGCGCCCGACGGTGGAGACGCGCTTTTCCAGAGGGTCGTCGACGCCGCTCTGGAAGGAGACCGGGCTGGTCTCGGTCATGCCGTAGGCGATGGTCACCTCGGACATATGCATCAGCGACACCACCTTCTTCATCACCTCGATCGGGCATGGCGAGCCGGCCATGATGCCGGTGCGCAGGCTGGAGAGGTCGAAGGTCGCGAAATCCGCATGGTCGAGCATGCCGACGAACATGGTCGGCACGCCATAGAGGCCGGTGCAGCGCTCCTGCGCCACGGCCTTCAGTGTGGCGCACGGATCGAAACCCTCACCCGGAAACACCATGGTCGCACCCTTGGTGACGCAGCCCATCGTGCCCATCGACATGCCGAAGCAGTGATAGAGCGGCACCGGGATGCAGAGCCGGTCGTCGACGGTGAGCTTGATCGCCGAGGTCACGAAATTGCCGTTGTTGACGATGTTGTGGTGGGTCAGCGTCGCGCCCTTGGGCGCGCCCGTCGTGCCCGAGGTGAACTGGATGTTGATGGCATCATTCGGCTTCAGCCCCTCGGAAATGCGGTCAAGACTATCATGCTCGTCGCGGCCGGCCATGGCCAGCACGTCGGCAAAATTGAACATGCCCGGCGAATTGTCCTCGCCCATGCGGATGACGATCTTCAGGGCCGGCAGTTTTTGCGCCTTCAGCTTGCCTGGCGTGGCCTTGGCGATCTCCGGCGCCAGCGTCTCGATCATGCCGAGATAGTCCGAGGTCTTGAAACTGGCGGCCGTGACCAAAGCCTTGCAGCCGACCTTGTTCAGCGCATATTCCAGCTCGGTCAGCCGGTAGGCCGGGTTGATGTTGACCAGGATCAGGCCGATGCGGGCGGTGGCGAACTGCGTCACCAGCCATTCCCAGCGGTTGGGCGACCAGATGCCGACGCGGTCGCCTTTCTCGAGACCCAGCGCCAGGAAGCCGGCGGCGAGCGCATCCACCGTGTCGGACAGTTCGCTCCAGGTGAAGCGCTTGTCCTGGCCGACGAAGACGGCGGCATCTTGCGTGGCGTATTTGCTTGCGGTGTCGGAGAAAAGCGCCGGAATGGTCTTGTCGAGCAGCGGCACCTTGCGCTCGCCCGAGACATGCGCCCTGCCATCGATGGGTGCGATAAAGACGCTGCCGGCGCGCGCAGCGCGGCCGCGCAGATTGGTGGCGTTCTTCAGCTCGTCGAGATTGACCGGCATCGCTGTTTCCTCCCCAGGCCGCGCCGAGTCTATCAGCCCGGCGGGGCAGTGGAAATCCTGTCGATGGTCGTGGAGTTCTGGTCCCTCGGACGGACGGGATGGCTATCCGACCGCCACCGCCATCTTCGTAGCGATGTCGCGCAAGACCGCCTCGTCAGCCGCCGAACGCGATTTGCGCGATGCCACCAGACAGGCCTGCGACTTCAAGACCACGCCGTCGCCCAGCACCTTGAGATGGTTGGCGCGCAGCGTCGAGCCGGTGGTGGTGATGTCGACGATGACGTCGGCCAACCCAGCCGCCGGCGCGCCTTCGGTGGCACCCAGGCTCTCGACGATGCGATAGACCTGGATGCCGTGTTTTTGCGAAAAGAACTGCTGCGTCAGCCGCCAATATTTGGTGGCGATGCGCAGCCGCCGGCCGTGGCGCTGGCGGAAATCGGCGGCGACGTCGTCGAGATCGGCCATGGTGTCGACATCGAGCCAGATTTCGGGCACCGCCACCACGACATCGGCATGGCCGAAGCCGAGACGGGCGACGATCTCGGCGCGGGCTTCCCAGTCGGCGAGATTTTCGCGCACCAGATCCTCGCCGGTGATGCCGAGATCGACCGCACCCTGGCCGATTTCGCCTGCAATCTCGGAAGCCGACAGGAAAGCGATCTCGACATTGTCCAGGCCCTCGACACGGGCATGATATTTGCGCTCGTCGCCGGGCAGGCTGATGGCGAGGCCGGCCTTGGCCAGCACTTCCAGCGCCTGTTCCTTGAGCCGGCCTTTCGATGGGATCGCCAGCGTGATCATGGTGCCGTCTCCCGCAACGCCTCGATGCGGTCGACCCAGACGGAAAAGCCGACGCCGGGGATCGCCGTCTTGGCGCCAAGCAGCGTCAGCAACCGATCGTAGCGGCCGCCACCGGCCAGGGGACGCTCGCCGCCTTGCGCCGCGATTTCGAAGACCACACCGGTGTAATAGTCGAGCGGACGGCCGAAGGCGGCATCGTAGCGGATTTTTTCCGCCGGCAAGCCATGCGCCTCGATCGCCTTGGCACGGGCAGCGAATTTCTCCAGCGCGGCACCCAGCGACAGCCCGGCACCGGCAGCAAAGGTTTCCAGCGCCTCAGCCGCACCATCGAGCGGCACGTCGATCGCCAGAAAATTCTTAAATGCCGCGAAGGCTTCGTTCGACAGCCGCACACTGCGCAATTCGGCCTTCTCGATCAATCGCCGCGCAATGTCTGTGGGCGCGCGTCCGGCCGATGCCGACAGGCCTGCCTCCTCCATGCCGCCGGCAATGTGCGTGGAAAGACTTTCGAGATCCCCGTCGAGGACAAGGGCGGCGACCTCGCCGGAGAGCTGGCCGTTGCGCGGCGGGTTGGCGAGGTCGGCAAGTGCCGCCTGCAGCATCGGCGCCGAGCCGAAGGCTCGGGCCAGCCGCATGCGCCAGCCGCGCGGCAGGCCGAGTGCGGCCAGCACCGCTTCGAAGATGCCCTGGTCGCCCAGCGTGACCGCCAGCGACCGGCCGGGCAGCACCAGCGACAGCAGCGCATGCGCGTCGGCCACGGAGCGGGCGTCGGCCTCAGCGGTGTCGCGGTCGCCAAGGTCCTCGATGCCGGCCTGGAAGAACTCGTTGCCGCCTTCGCGGCGCTGGCGAAACACTTCGCCGAGATAGGAATAGCGGCGCGGCGTGCCGGCCTGCGAGCTTATATGGTCGAGGCAGACCGGAATGGTGAATTCCGGCCGCAGGCACAATGTCTGCCCGGTCTCGCTTTCGGTGAGGAAGATGCGGCGGCGCAGATCCTCGCCGGCCATGTCGAGGAACGGGTCCGCCGGCTGCAGGATGGCGACCTCGACCGCGTGCGTGTTGCGCGTGGCGAAGAGGCTGGTGATGTCGGCCGCGATGGCGGGGAAGCGGGAGGTCATGTGGCGCGCCCTTCCCTTCTCCCCTTGTGGGAGAAGGTGTCGCCGAAGGCGACGGATGAGGGGTGTTCCAGCGAAGTGAGACGCTGGCATTCCCTGGAGCACCCCTCAACCGTCTCGGCGCTGCGCGCCGATCCACCTTCTCCCACAAGGGGGGAAGGGAAGAACAGCGCGGCGCTCATCATTTCGCCCGTTCCTCGGCCTGCGCCGCCAGGATCTTCTTCACCTCTGCGACCAACTCACTTTCCGCAACCGTCACCTGCGCCGGGCGCGCGGCGCGCCATTCGGCGTTGTCGGTGATTTCGGCGGACATGCGCGCGCCTTCGATCAGGTCCTTGATCTGCAGTTCGCCCTTGGCGCGCTCGTCGCCGCCCTGGATGACAGCGACCGGGCAACCGCGCCTGTCGGCATATTTCAGCTGCGCCTTCATGCCGGCGCCGCCGAGATACATTTCGGAACGAATGCCGGCGGCCCGCAACTCGCTGACCATCTTCTGGTAGCGGCCGAGGCTTTCGGTGTCCTTGTCCATGACCAGGACCACGACCGGCGCGATCACATCGGCGCTGTCGAGCTTGCCGAGGTTCTTTAGCGCCGTCATCAATCTGGAGACGCCGATGGAAAAGCCGGTCGCCGGCACCGGCTCGCCGCGGAAGCGCGAGACCAGGCCATCATAGCGCCCGCCGCCGCCGACCGAGCCGAAGCGCACGATCTGGCCGTCCTCATTGGGGATTTCGGCCAGGAGTTCGGCTTCGAAGACCGGGCCGGTGTAATATTCCAGGCCGCGCACCACCGAGCGGTCCATGGCGATGCGGTCTTCGCCGTATCCTGCCGCCCTGACCAGGGCTTCGATCGTCGCGAGTTCGCCGACGCCTTCCTGATAGGTCGCGTTGGAATTGACCACGGAATCCTGGCCGGCCTGCGCATTTCTCGCGGTTGCTTGAAGAACCGCCTCGGCTTGCCCGTTGTCCAAGCCCGCGCCCTTGGCGAAATCGCCTTCGCCTTCCTTGCCGCCATCCCAGCGCCCCGGGCCAAGCAGAAGCTTCACGCCTTCCGGCCCGAGCTTGTCCAGCTTGTCGATGGCGCGCAGCACGGTCAGCCGGCGTCCGGCATTCTCGTCGCCGCCAAGGCCGATCGCCTCCAGCACGCCGTCAAGCACCTTGCGGTTGTTGACGCGGATGACGTAGTCGCCTCGCTTGATGCCGAGCGCTTCCATGACGTCGGCCATCATCATCGCCATTTCGGCGTCGGCGGCGACGCCCGGCGTGCCGATCGTGTCGGCGTCGAATTGCATGAACTGGCGGAAGCGGCCGGGGCCTGGCTTCTCGTTGCGGAACACCCAGCCCGAGCGGTAGCTGCGATAGGGCTTGGGCAGGCGCTCGTAGTTCTCGGCTACGAAACGCGCCGTCGGCGCGGTCAGATCGTAGCGCAGCGACAGCCACTGCTCGTCATCGTCCTGGAAGGAGAACACGCCCTCGTTCGGCCGGTCCTGGTCGGGCAGGAATTTTCCGAGCGCATCGGTGTATTCGATCAGCGGCTGGTCGGCCGGTTCGAAACCATAGAGCTCATAGACCGAGCGGATCGTCGCCATCATCTTCTCGACGGCGCGGATGTCCTCAGCGCTGCGGTCGGCAAAACCGCGCGGCAGCCGCGCTTTCGTCTTTTCCGATTTGTCGGCCATGAGATGGGTCTTTTTGCTAAGTAAAGGATGACTTATTTTCGAGTGCGCGTGTCCTAGCCGAAGCTACCGAGAGCGGCAAGGGTTAGCGCCTCTCCCTTCTCCCCTTGCGGGAGAAGGTGGCCTCGCGAAGCGAGGTCGGATGAGGGTGCTCCAGGGAATGCCAACGCCTCACTCCGTCACGCACCCCTCAACCGTCTCGGCGCTGCGCGCCGATCCACCTCTCCCACAAGGGGAGAAGGAAAGATGACTGAAACAGAAACGCACCGAGAATGAAACAATCCGCCACGGGCACGGCATCGTGCCGACACAATCGGCGCCGATACAGCGCAGGACACGAAGGGGTTCGGAACATGACCAGCGCAGCGAAATTCCATGCCAACAGCGATGCCGGCGAATTGCCTGCGCGGCTGCGCCCGGCCGGCACCCACGCGCCGAAACTGGTTGGCCAGGCTGCCGGGCCGTTCAATGTGCCCGCCGACACCGGCAAGGGCCCCTCCCTGCGCGATGCATTGGTGACCGGCCTGCTGGTGATCTATCCGACGGTGGCCACGGTGGTGGCAATCGTCGCCGGACTGTTCCTTGCCAGCGTCAACGGCACCTGAAACCGCCCGCTTCGTCGGGTTCCATATTTTCTGATCGAGGGATTGAGCAGGCGACTGGGCTTCTCCCCGTGAACGGGGAGAAGGTGGCTACGCCGGCCGCTTGAACGCCTTGCGTTCCTTCTCGACCTGCTTGCGGCAGACACAGCCCTCGAGATGGTCGTTGACCAGGCCCATGGCCTGCATGAAGGCATAGACTGTGGTCGGGCCGACAAAACTCCAGCCGCGCTTCTTCAGTTCCTTCGATATCCGCACCGAGACCGCCGTCGTCGGGTTGGCGCGCAGATGGGCGAGGTCGACGATTTCGGGCCGTTCCGCCTTGCCGGGTTCGAACTTCCAGAACCAGGCGGCGAGCGACCCGAACTCGTCGACCATTTCGCGGGCGCGCTTGGCGTTGTTGATGGTCGAGACGATCTTGCCGCGATGGCGGATGATGCCGGCATTGCCGAGCAGGCGTTCGACATCCTTGTCGGTGAAGGCGGCGACCTTGTCGAAATCGAAGCCGGCGAAGGCCTCGCGAAAATTCTCGCGCTTTCGCAGGATGGTCAGCCACGACAGGCCCGACTGAAAACCTTCAAGGCAGATCTTTTCGAACAGCCTGCGGTCGTCGGCCACCGGCCGCCCCCATTCATGATCATGATAGTGCAGATAGTCGGGCAGGTTGCCGTGCCAGAAGCAGCGCACGACACCGTCGGGACCGGCGAGCAGGCCGGTGTTTTCATTGCTCATTGCGAAAAATCCATCCGTTAACGCGCTTTAGCGCTGCTTTTACCGTGGCTTTACCAGATTCCTGAACCCGGCGGTAACCACACCAAAAAGGTTTACTGACAAAGCCGCATTTTACGCATTCCGATTCATGTTTCGGTTGCTGCTTGCGCGCCAATGATCGCTGGACCGGGGAGCGTTTCCACCCGGTGTATCAGACGATCTAAGGTGCGTTCCCGATGAAGAGAGTTGTGTTTTCCGTGTTCGGCGCCGTGGCTGTGTTTGCCGGCGTCACACCCTCGGCCGCTGGCGACCGCTATGCCGACAGGCCGCCTGTGATGGTGAGCCCCGACCTTTCCGCCCCCTGGGTGCTGCAGCTCGGCAATGCGCCCGGCATCGTGCGGCAGAACCGCCAGCAGCCGCGCCTGCGCACCGCGCAACCGGCACAGCCAGACCGCGTGCAGACGGCGGCAGTGCAGGCACCGGCGAAGCGCATGGTCATGCGCCCGCAGATCAATCCGATCTACCTGCCGCAGGAAGTCGCCTATGACGGCACGCAGAAGCCGGGCACGATCGTCATCGATACGACGCAGAATTTTCTCTATCTGGTCGAGAAGAACGGCAAGGCGCGGCGCTACGGCGTCGGCACCGGCAAGCCCGGCTTCGAATGGTCGGGCACGCACAAGATCACCAACAAGCGCGAGTGGCCGGACTGGCGCCCGCCGGCGCAGATGATCAAGCGCGAAGCCGCCAAGGGCCGTTATCTGCCGACCTATCTGGCCGGCGGCATCGAGAACCCGCTCGGCGCCCGCGCGCTCTATCTCGGCACGACCGAATACCGCATCCATGGCACCAACCAGCCATGGACGATCGGCGGCGCGGTGTCGTCTGGCTGCATCCGCATGCGCAACGAGGACGTGGTCGACCTTTATGAGCGGGTCAATGTCGGAACCACGGTCGAGGTGATACAATAGCTGCAGCGAATCACCTGGTCGGGAAGCACATCGTTTCCTGAAGTCGGAAGGAACAACGGGGGACGGGCCGTATGGGGATGCGGTCAGTCAGGAAGGGCAGCACGGGAAACCGCGCTGCCCTTCTTCTTTGATCGGCGTCCTGTCCCAGCGACAAAGCCCGCGTCGTTGCGTCGCGCAGAAGGCATGGCGCTTCGCTTTCATGCTGCCATTTTCGGCGGTCCTTTGCTATGTCGGCGCCAACGCAAGCAAAGAGTCCCTCCCATGTCCCTGCCCGACGACAGCCGCTATCTCAAGGGCGGCCCGGTTGCCCAGCGCATCATCGCCGCCGTGCGCGAGGATGCGGCGATTGCCAAGGCCGAGGGTTTTCCGCCCAAGCTGATCTCGATCACCGTCGGCGATACCGATGCCGTGGATGTCTATGTGCGCAACCAACGCGCCAAGGCGCAGCTTGCCGGCATCGATTTCGAGGAACGGCGTTTTCCCGCCACCATCACCTCGGGCGAACTGGAAGCGGCCATCCACGGCCTGAACGCCGATCCGCGCGTCACCGGCATCATCATCCAGCGGCCGGTGCCGGCGCATATTTCGGTCAAGACGCTGCAGGCGGCTGTGCATCCGCTCAAGGATGTCGAAGGCATGCACCCGGCTTCGATCGGCAACATCGTCTACAACCAGCTTGATCTGGCGCCCTGCACGGCGGCTGCATCCGTCGAACTGCTCAAGGAGACCGGCCTTGACCTCAAGGGGCTGGAAGTCGTCATCGTCGGCCATTCGGAAATCGTCGGCAAGCCGATCGCTTTCCTCTTGATGAGCGAAGGCGCGACGGTCACGGTCTGCCATCACATGACGCGATCGGTCGCAGCGCATGCGCGCCGCGCCGACGCGCTGTTCGTCGCCGTGGGCAAGCCGCGGCTGATCAAGGCCGACATGGTCAAGCCAGGGGCTGCCGTCATCGATATCGGCATCAATTCCGAGATCGGACCCGATGGGACGAGCCGCATCGTCGGCGACGTCGACACCGACAGTGTGAAAGACGTGGCCTCCTGGATTACGCCGGTGCCGGGCGGCGTCGGCCCGATCACGGTCGCGATCCTGCTGCGCAACACGATGGTGGCGCTCAGCCGCCAGCGCGCGCTGTACGAGGCGACCTACGGCACCGCGGACAGGCTGGCGGCGGAGTAAGCGCCGATCCCTACTCCGCGGCGATTAGGCTCTCGTCGCGAACACCCTCCGGCTTTGGCCCGCCATAGGCCCAGTCAAGCAGCTTGATGGTATGTATGACGGGCATGCTGGCGGCCGACGCAATCTGGGTGATGCAGCCGATGTTGCCGGTGGCCACGATCGAAGCCCCGGTCGCCTCGATATTCCTGACCTTGCGGTCGCGCAGCTTGGCTGAAATCTCGGATTGCAGGATGTTGTAGGTGCCGGCCGAGCCGCAGCACAGATGACCCTCGCGCGGCTCGCGCACAATGAAGCCGGCCTTGGCCAGCAACTCTTTCGGCTGGCGTGTGATCTTCTGGCCGTGCTGCATCGAACAAGCGGAGTGATAGGCGACGATGGTACCTGGCTTGCGCACCGGCTCCGGCAAGTCGAGGCTTGCCAGATATTCGGTGATGTCCTTGGCCAGCGCCGACACCCGCGCGGCTTTCTCCGCATAGGCCGGATCGAGCCGCAGCATGAAGCCATAGTCCTTGATCGTCGTGCCGCAACCGGACGCGGTGATGATGATGGCGTCGAGCCCGCCCTGGTCTATGGTGCGCGTCCAGGCATCGACATTCTGTCTTGCCGAGGCAAGTGCGGCCTCTTCTCGCCCCATATGATGGACCAATGCGCCGCAGCAGCCCTCACCGGGCGGCACCACGACGTCGACGCCGAGGCGCGTCAGCAGCGAAATCGTCGTGTCGTTTATGGCGGGATCGAGTACCGATTGCGCGCAGCCGGTGAGAATGGCGACGCGGCCCTTTTTGGCCCCCTGCCCAGCATGGACGCCCGGCGAGGCCATCGGCGAGGCTGCCGGGATCGAGGCCGGCGCGAGCTTAAGCATGGCGGCGAGCGGCTTTAGCGCCGGCAGCTTCTCGAACAGGCCGATGAAGGGCTTGCCGAGTTTCGCCAGTCTGAGAGCGGCGCGAAAACGCCGGGGGATAGGGCAGCACGAAGGCCAGCATGGCGCGCGTCAAGCGGTCGAGCAGCGGCCTGTCATAGGTCTCCTGGATGTGGGCGCGGGCATGGTCGACCAGGTGCATGTAGTTCACACCCGAAGGGCAAGTGGTCATGCAGGCAAGGCACGACAGGCAGCGGTCGATATGGGTGACGATCTCCTTGTCGGCCGGACGGCCGTTCTCCAGCATGTCCTTGATCAAATAGATGCGCCCGCGCGGCGAATCGAGCTCGTTGCCGAGCGTCACATAGGTCGGGCAAGTGGCCGTGCAGAAGCCGCAATGCACGCATTTGCGCAGGATCTTTTCGGATTCCGCGACATGCGGGTCGGCGAGCTGGGCGGATGAGAAATTCGTCTGCATCGCTGATGTCCTAGGCCATGCGGCCGGGATTGAGGATGTTCTTCGGGTCGAATTCCTGCTTCAGCCGCTGGCTGAGCGCTGCCAGCGCCGGCGGCTGCGGCTCGAACACCGGCAGCGCGGCGCGATGGGCAGGGGCGGCGCGCACCAGCGTCGCATGGCCGCCGCCATGTTTGCGCAACAGGCCGCGCAGCAGGGCGGCTTCGGGGTCGCCCTCTTCCATGCGCAGCCACACCAGCCCGCCCTGCCAGTCATAGAAGGCGCTGGCGGCCGCCTGCATGCGCAGGGTCAGCACCATCTGATGCGCGTGAAAGGGCGCCATCGACACGCGCCAGACCGGTTTCTCGCTGCCGTCGGCGAACGGCCTGATATCGCGCACATCGCGCCAGATCAGAGGCGAAGCCTCGCCGGCAATCTCCTCCAGCGGCCCGGCCTTGCCGAGCAGCGTCTTCAGCGCGGCGATGCGATAGGCGACCGACGGGCCAAAACCTTCAACGCGCAGCAGCGTGGCGGCGTCGCTGCCGAGCGCACCGCCGGCGACGCGCGCGGCAATGCGCTCCGGCAGATGGGCAGCGCTCGACACTTCGGCACTGGACCCGAGCGCCAGCGCCATGGCACTTGCCGCGGCATCGTCGAGCAGCCCACGGATAGCGAGCGTCACCTCGGTCTCGGCTGATGGCAGCACCTTGAAAGTGACGTCGGTGAAAACGGCGAGCGTGCCCCAGCTGTTGGCCATCAGCTTCGACATGTCGTAGCCGGTGACATTCTTGACCACGCGGCCGCCGGACTTGAAAGCTTCACCCCGGCCGGACACGACGTTGATGCCGAGGATATGATCGCGCGCCGCACCGGCCTTCAGCCGGCGCGGACCGGAGAGGTTCGCGCCAAGCACGCCGCCGATCGTACCTTTGCTCGGCTCGCCGCCGAGCAGCGGGCCATAGTCCATCGGCTCGAAGGCCAGTTGCTGGCCGTTTTCCGCCAGCAGCTTTTCGATATCGGCCAAAGGCGTACCGGCCTTTGCCGACAGCACCAGTTCGGCGGGTTCATAGAGGGTCACGCCGGTGAGTGTCGACAGGTCGAGCGTGTGTTCCGTCTGCAGCGGCCGGCCAATGCCGCGCTTGGAGCCGTGGCCGATAATTTCGAGCGGCGTCTCTTCCCCCACCGCCCAGGCAATGGTGGACAGGACCTCGTCTGACGTGGTTGGGGTCAAAGTCGTCAAAGCCTGTGCTCCCTGAGTTTTTCGAGCACGGCTTCGCCCCTTGGCGACAGCCGGTAACCGATCTCGAGGCTCTCGGTGAGCCCGAATTCCCCAAGCTTGCGGACATCCCGCTTGAACTTCAGCGTCTCGACCCCGGCCTTGGCCGCCAGGTCAGCCGCCCGCACTTCCGGATGCGCGCCGATTGCCCGCAGGATCGACGGGAAATAGCCGAGTGCCGTCTTGTCCCAGCGGGCAAAGCGTGCGGTCAGGGCGTGCCAGTCCGCATCGGAAAGCGAAGCCTCGCCGCGCAAGGCAACCCGTTCGTCGGGTTCAAGACCGATGAGTTCGATGCGATAGACCGGGGCGCCGTCGTCGGACCCCAGCATCTCCCGAAGAGCTTCGAGTGTTGGAAAGCCGGCGGCACTCGAATCCTTTTCCGACAATGCGGACATCTCCACGACCGCGATACCGCCGATCAGCACGACACCCGACGCCGTTCTCACCCGCCCGCCAGCCTTGACCGTCGGTCGCTTCCAGCGGCGAAAGGCGAGCGTCACTTCGCCCAACGCAATGGCCGCAAGGGTCTGGTCCCGGAACAGCATCCCCTCAAAACCTCGGAATGTCCGGAAATGCCACCTGCCCCCGGTGCACATGCATGCGCCCAAGCTCGGCGCAACGGCGCAGTTGCGGGAAGACTTTTCCCGGGTTGAGCAGATGGTTGGGGTCGAAGGCGCATTTGACGCGCATCTGCTGGTCGAGATCGACCTGGTTGAACATTTCCGGCATCAGATCGCGCTTCTCGACCCCAACCCCATGTTCGCCTGTCAGCACGCCGCCGACCTTGACGCAGAGGCGCAATATATCGGCGCCAAAACTTTCGGCCTTGTCGAGTTCGCCGGGAACATTGGCATCGTAGAGGATCAGCGGATGCAGATTGCCGTCGCCGGCGTGGAAGACATTGGCGACGCCGAGACCGTATTTTTCCGACAACTCGCGCATGCCGGCGAGCACGCGCGGCAATTCCTTGCGCGGGATGGTGCCGTCCATGCAGTAGTAGTCGGGCGAGATCCGGCCGACCGCCGGGAAGGCCGCCTTGCGGCCGGCCCAGAAGCTCAGCCGCTCCTGCTCGGATTGCGAGATGCGGCAGGTGGTCGAGCCGTTGCTTATGGCGATCGCCTCGACAGCGGTGATGAGGTGATCGACCTCGACGCCCGGCCCGTCGAGCTCGACGATCAGCAACGCCTCGACATCGAGGGGATAGCCGGCATGGACGAAATCCTCAGCGGCATGGATCGCCGGCCGGTCCATCATTTCCATGCCGCCGGGGATGATGCCGGCGCCGATAATGTCGGCGACGCACTGGCCGCCCTGCTCGCTGGTCGGAAAGCCGATCAGCAGCGCGCGCGCCGTTTCCGGCTTCTTCAGGATGCGCACCGTAACCTCGGTGACGACGCCGAGCAGGCCTTCCGAACCGGTCATCACGCCAAGCAGATCGTAGCCTTCGGCGTCGAGATGGCTGCCGCCGAGCCGCACCACCTCGCCATTCATCAGCACCATCTCGATGCCGAGCACATTGTTGGCGGTGAGGCCGTATTTCAGGCAGTGCACGCCGCCGGAATTCTCCGCGACATTGCCGCCGATCGAGCAGGCGATCTGGGAGGATGGATCGGGGGCGTAGTAAAAGCCCTCCTGCTCGACGGCGGTGGTGATGCCGAGATTGGTGACGCCCGGCTGGGCGACGACGATGCGATTTGGAAAATCGATCGCCAGGATGCGGTTGAAGCGGCTCATCACCAGAAGCACCGCGTCTTCCAGCGGCAGCGCACCACCCGACAGCGAGGTGCCGGAACCGCGCGGCACGACGCGGATGTTGCGGTCGTTGCAGTATTTCAGCACCCGGGAGACCTGCGCCACCGTCTCGGGCAGAACGACGACCAGCGGCAATTGCCGATAGGCGGTCAGGCCATCGCTCTCGAAGGCACGCATGGCGTTGGCGGCGTCGACCACGCCCTCGCCCGGCACGATGATGCGCATGTCGGCGACGATCTCTTCGCGCCGACGCATCGTGGCGTCGTCTGGTTTCGGCATGGCCAGGCCGGACATCAGCAGCCTCATTTTGCTTCACTGGTCAAAATCTTTTACCAGTGAAGCGCGCTGCTTGCAAATGCCGCGGTGATGGGAGGCGCCCGCGTCGGGCCGGGACAGGTTTCCGCAGCGGCAATCTGCCGCTATTCGCCCGGGTGCTTGGCCGGCTCGGAATGCATCCGCCGCACGCGGCGCACGCCCCACCAGACCAGCAGGATGGCGACCGGCACCGAGGCGGCGGTGACGACTTCCGGCGCGAAAGCATGGCCGAAGATCGAGGCGCCCTTGGCGACATAACCGATGAGCCCGACGACGTAGTAGGAGACGGCGGCGACCGAGAGGCCCTCGACGGTCTGCTGCAGGCGCAGTTGCAGCCGGGCGCGGTTGTTCATCGAGGCGAGCAGGTCACGATTCTGCTTCTCGACCTCGACATCGACCCAGGTGCGCAGCAGCGTCGTGGCGCGGGTCAGTTTGCGCGACAGATTGGCTTGCCGCTCCTCCACCGAGCGGCAGGTGCGCATGGCAGGCGCAACGCGGCGCTGCAGGAACCCACCCCAGGTGTCATAGCCGGGCACGGCCTCTTCCTCGAGCGCTTCGAGCCGCTCGACGACAATGCCGTCATAGGCGCGGCTGGCGCCGAAGCGGTAGAGGCTGGAGGCAGCGTCGGCCTCCAGTTCGGCGGCAAGTTCGGTCAGGTCGGCGAGCAAAGTCTGGCTGTCGCGGGTCTCGGCGACCTTCATTTCCAGCGTGGTCTGCGCCAGCCTGTCCTCGATGCGGCGGGCGCGGCCGGACAGGGTCAGCGCCAGCGGCAGGCCGAGCATGGCGAGCGTGCGATAGGTCTCGATGTCGATCAGCCGCTGCGACAGCGCCCCGGTACGCGCCGGCGTCAGGCCACGGTCGAGCACCAGGATGCGGGTCATGCCGTCGCCATCCTGGCGGAAATCCGTGACGATGGCTGCGTTGCCGCGCTCAACCAGCGAGTAGCACAGGCTGGTCGGGTCGAAAGCCGCAATCAGCCGCTCGCTCGTCTGCGTCCATTTGCGGATCTCCAGCCGAATGCCCGAAATGACGGTGCCCGGCGGCGAAAAGCCGTTGCCGAAGGGCGTATCCTCCTGCGCCCTGCCGCTTTCGGAAAGCGGGCCCTCCCAGAGATAGGTCGAGAACTCCGTATGCCGCTCCCAGCGCAGCGAACCCTTGCCCCACTTCATCGCATGGTGACGGGCCTGGCGATCGGGCGCGGCGATACCGAGGCGCCGCGACAGTTCGGAAAGCACGGCATGGTCGACGCCGGAGCCACCCTCGGTCATGAAGGCGAGTTGCACCAGGACGCGCGGCTTTTCGATGAGCGGATGCGGCCGGGCATGGACCTCTCCCAGCGCGCCGGGCCGGCCCTCATGCGCGGGGAAACCCATGACGCTGCCCTTGGCGCGCGGCTGGAATTCGAGATTGGACGGGTCGTCTGACACGGCTTGCCCCCCGGGGTTCTCTAGACCCTCTTTCTCTGACCTTTTGGCAGTCGCGTCCCTCTAGAGCCAATAGGCTGACGACGCAAACAGCAAAGTTTAGCCGAAGATGATATTGCGCCGGGCGGCGAAACCGACACGCTTCGACCAATTGGATAAATAATTTGACCAGTTGGCGACGCAGGCTTTATCCTGCGCGACACCGGTTCAATTCCCAGGCACAGCTGTTGAGCGATATTTTTTCCCGGATCGAGCATTCGCGCACCGCCGACGAGGTGGTGCAGCAGATCGAAAGCCTCATCCTCGAAGGCGTGCTGCGCACCGGCGACCGGCTGCCGGGCGAGCGCGAGCTGGCACGCCAGTTCGACGTATCGCGGCCGATCCTGCGCGACGCGCTGAAGGCGCTGGAAGGGCGCGGGCTGCTGACGACCAAGGCCGGCGGCGGCACGCATGTCGCCGACATCATCGGCCAGCTGTTCACCAAGCCGGTGGCCGACCTGATCTCGACGCATCGCAAGGCGGTGACCGATTATCTGGAATATCGCCGCGAGATCGAAGGCATAGCCGCCGAATATGCGGCGCGGCGCGCCACCCCCGAGGATCTGGCGCTGCTCGACCGCATCATGGCGCGCATGGACGAGGCGCATCGCACCGGCGATTTCGACGACGAGGCCGAGATCGACGTCGAGTTCCACCAAGCGATCTGCGAATGCGCGCACAACATCCTGCTCTTGCACACGCTGCGTTCCTGCTACCGGCTTTTGTCGGAAGGCGTCTTCCAGAACCGGCTGCTGGTCTTCACCGTGCCTGGCGCGCGCGAGGCGCTGCTGGCGCAGCACAAGGCAATCCACGCCGCGGTCAAGGCCGGCGATCCCCACGCTGCCCGGCACGCGGCAATGGACCACATGACCTATGTCGAGCGGTCGATGGCCGAAGCCGAGCGTAGCGGCGACTGGCAACGCGTGTCACGGCTGCGGTTGCGGCAGCGTTCGGAAGCCGGCGACACCGAACCGGCGCGCAGGCGCTCCTAGTAGTACGATCAAGCAGGGACATCATGAGCGACATTCTCACCATCGCGGACCTCAAGGATCTCGCCCGCCGGCGCGTGCCCAAGATGTTCTTCGACTATGCCGATTCCGGCGCCTGGACCGAGAGCACCTATCGGGCCAACGAGCAGGACTTCCAGAAGATCAAGTTCCGCCAGCGCGTGATGGTCGACATGAGCAACCGCTCACTGGAATCGACCATGATCGGCCAGAAAGTGTCGATGCCGGTGGCGCTGGCGCCGACCGGCCTGACCGGCATGCAGCATGCCGATGGCGAGATGCTAGCGGCACAGGCGGCCGAGGAATTCGGCGTGCCTTTCACCCTGTCGACGATGAGCATCTGCTCGATCGAAGATGTCGCCTCGGCGACGACGAAACCGTTCTGGTTCCAGCTCTATGTGCTGCGCGACAAGGATTTCGTGCTCGATTTGATCGATCGGGCAAAAGCGGCGAAATGCTCGGCGCTGGTGCTGACGCTCGACCTGCAGATCCTCGGCCAGCGCCACAAGGATGTGCGCAACGGGCTTTCGGCGCCGCCCAAGATGACGCTGGCCAACATCATTGACCTGGCCAGCAAGCCGCGCTGGTGCCTGGGTATCGCCGGCACCAAGCGCCGCACCTTCCGCAACATCGTCGGCCACGCCAAGGGTGTCGGTGACGTCTCTTCACTGTCGTCCTGGACAAACGAGCAGTTCGACCCGCAGCTGTCGTGGAAAGATGTCGCCTGGATCAAGGAACGCTGGGGCGGCAAGCTGATCCTGAAAGGCATCCTCGACAAGGAGGACGCGCTGATGGCGGCCAAGACCGGCGCCGACGCGATCGTGGTTTCCAACCATGGCGGGCGCCAGCTCGACGGCGCATCGTCCTCGATCATGGCGCTGGAAGAAATCGCGGACGCGGTCGGCGACAAGATCGAGGTGCATATGGACGGCGGCATCCGCTCCGGCCAGGACGTGCTGAAAGCGCTCTGTCTCGGCGCCAAGGGCACCTATATCGGCCGGCCATTCCTTTACGGCCTGGGCGCGCTCGGCAAGGAAGGGGTTACCAAAGCGTTGGAAATCATCCGCAAGGAGATGGACATCACGCTGGCTCTGTGCGGAAAGCGTCTGGTCACCGACATGGGCAAGGATCAGCTCCGGCGCTAGGGTCCGGTGACAGCCTGACCACGGAGACCACGAGGCGTTGGCGGAACCCGGCATCCATTTTCTCGACGCGCATGGGCCGGAAGGTGTGCGTCTTTACGCCATCGGCGACGTGCATGGCCGGCTCGACCTGCTGGCAGCCATGCACCAGCGGATCGAGAGCGAGCTGGAGTGGAAACCGGTTCGCGACTGGCGGGTGATCCATCTCGGCGACTATGTCGACCGCGGACCGGATTCCAAGGGCGTCATCGATTTCCTGATCGCGGCGCGCGAACGCGATCCTCGCCATCTGATGCTCGCCGGCAACCACGACATCGGCTTTCTCGATTTTCTCAGGACCCCCGAGCCGGAAGGGCTTTTCATGCGCTATGGCGGCGTCCAGACGGCGCTGTCCTATGGCGTGTCGCTGACTGCTGACGCCAGCTGGTTCGGCAAGATGGAGACGATGAGACGCGGACATCAGGCCCTGCTTGAGGCGATGCCGCCGGGCCATGTCGATTTCCTGCGATCGCTGCCGTTCTCGCTAACGTTCGGCGACTTCTTCTTCTGCCATGCCGGCATCAGGCCGGGCATTCCGCTGGACAAGCAGAATCCGCAGGACCTGATCTGGATCCGCGACGTTTTCCACGATCACACCGGCCTGTTCCCGAAGATTGTGGTGCACGGCCACACACCTGTCCCCGAGGCCGAAGTGATGGCCAACCGCGTCAATGTCGACACGCTTGCCTGGCAATCAGGCATGCTGACCGCCCTCGTCGTCGACGGGGCGGACAAACGCATCCTGGAAATGGCTATGAAGGGAGCTTGAGCCCAGCCGCGTCGCAGGGATGCGTCGCGAGCGGGCCGGCTTTTCTAGCGAAGCGAGGCGGTGACGCCGTAGCCGTCGACGGCGTTGTGGTTGTTGGCGGCATCGGCGGAATAGATGCCGAGACCGCACAGCACGATGGCGGACAACATGGCAAAGGACAGAAGAGCTGCTTTCACGGACGTCATCTCTTGTTGAGCTTCCTGCATCTGTGCACCAGGCGGTTACCAATGCGTTGAAACGGAGAATTCGCTTCAAAGTTTCGACGATTTCGCGCTTCTAAGCGCGTTCTGTATCGGAGGTGTGTCGCACGGGTCACACAAAAGGTTCATCCCGGTTGCACAGCCGATGCAGAGCGCGCGCCTTCTAGGATGGCGGTCTGACACAAGCCAAGGATGAAAGGGGTTTTCCCCAGCCGGTTTCACGGCTGCGTGCCAATTATGTCACGTATGTCACGCGAGGCACGAGGGCAGGCTCTCAGATCGTGGCTACCCAGGCGCGGGCAATCGCCATACCGGCGGCATCGGCGTCGGGTCCGTTAAGGGCCATTTCGCCATCGAGCCTCTCGGCCCAATCGGGATGCCGCGAAGCGAGTGTCGACGCGAAGGAGGTACTCCAGTCCTTCACCATCGGCCGGTCGGCCTCGAAATGGAACTGGAAACCATAGATAGCGCGGCCGACACGGAACGCCTGGTTGTCGGCGACTTCGTTGCCGGCCAGCCGCACGGCGTTATGCGGCAGATCGAACGTGTCGTCGTGCCACTGGAAGATCGGGAACATTTCCGGCAGTTCAGCCAATACCGGATCGGCCCTGGCGTCTGGCGTCAGCGACACGCCGCACCAACCGAATTCATTGGCGCCGCCGATGCGGTTCTCGCCGCCGAAGGCGCGGGCGACGAGCTGGCTGCCAAGGCAGATGCCGAGCACGGCGCGATCCTTGCCGGCGAAATCGCGGGTGAGTTCGAGCAGTGCTGGGAAATAGGGATACTCATCATCGGCCAGCGCATTCTGGCCGCCGCCGAGCACCACCATCGCATCATGCTCCGTGGCGTCGTCCGGCAGCGGATCACCCTTGTAAGGGAGACGCACGTCGAGATCGGCGCCGGCTTCAGCAAGTGCGGCACCGACCTGGCCGAGGCCGGTATTGTCGTAGTTCTGAACCACCAGCACCCGCATCGCAAAACCCTGCTGACATGAAAATGATGCCAGGAGCGATATCATGCCGCCCGCGTTGCAGCCAAGATCGTATTCTGGGAGAGAACTATGCCACTGCAGAACCGGGTCGATCCGTTCGGCACCATCCACGCCGTGCCCGAGCGCGGACTGTTCACCGGCAATCGCGGCATCATCCACGATCCCACGACCAAGACGTTGCTGAAGAAGCGCTGGGCGCTTCAGGCCTGGATCATCTGCATATGCCAATTCCGCAATGTGCGGCGCGAGCCGATGGGCAAAAACCGTCCTGGTGGCAAGGCCGGCTGGACCGAGCTGTTCTTCCTCGACGAGGTGACGGCGCTTTCCGCCGGTCATCGGCCGTGCTTCTTTTGCCAGCGCGAACGGGCCAGGGATTTTGTCGGCCGCTTCGGCGAAGCCTTTGGCATTGCCGAACCCCGTGCGCCACAAGTCGACAAAAGGCTGCACAAGGAGCGGCTGGCGTCGAGTGGCAAACGCCCTGCTGTGGCGATGCATGAGCTGTCCAGCCTGCCCGACGGCGCGGTGGTCGCCACCAGCGGCAACGCCTATGCCTTGCGTCACGGCAAGGCGTTGCGTTGGTCCTTCGCCGGATATGGCCCACCCGCCGGCCTTGGCCAACTGGAAGACAAGGCGCTTATGCTGCTGACCCCGCAGACAACGCTTGCCGTCCTGCGGCATGGCTTTCGACCGGTTTGGCATCCGTCGGCCGAGGCTTGACGCCAGCCGCCGGCTCGCTCATTCCTCGGCCATGCGCGCCAATTACAAGATGCAACGTCTGTTCGTGCCTGACGACCTTGGGCCGGATGCCGAGTTCGACACCGACCAGCAGCAGAGCCATTATCTCATGCATGTGCTGCGGCTTGGCGAAGGCGCCGAAATCCTGCTGTTCAATGGCCGCGACGGCGAATGGTCGGCGGCCATCGCGGCGAAGTCGAAGAAAGAGGTCAGACTCAGGGTGCGGACCTTGCAGCGGCCACAGCCACCACTGCCCGACCTCATCTATTGTTTCGCACCGCTGAAGCAGGGCCGGCTCGACTATCTCGTGCAGAAAGCGGTCGAGATGGGCGCCGGCGTCCTGCAGCCTGTCATCACGCAGCACACGCAAGTGGCCAAGCCGTCCATCGATCGGCTGCGTGCCAATGTCGTCGAGGCCGCCGAGCAATGCGGCATCCTGGCGGTTCCGGAAGTACGCGAAGCAGAAAAGTTCGAACGCCTGCTGACCGGCTGGGACAGAGAGCGGCGGCTGGTCTTTTGCGACGAGGACGCCTCGACCAACAATCCGCTACCTGCCTTGCAGGCCGTAAAGGAGAAGAAGCTCGCGCTGCTGGTCGGGCCGGAGGGCGGCTTTTCCGACGATGAACGCAAGATGCTGCGCGCCCTGCCCTTCGTGACCGCCATTCCGCTCGGTCCGCGCATCCTGCGCGCCGACACGGCGGCGGTGGCCGCACTTGCGGTGATGCAGGCAACTGTCGGAGACTGGTAGGACGTCATGTCGTGCAAGAGGCCGCCCGGATCGTGGCCTTCAATTCCTCTTGACCTGTGGCTCAGGATTTTTCGCTTGATCGGCTACTGACATTTCGTCCATTTACCGCCGGCGGTCGCCCGACCGCCTCTGAGGGCTGAACCATGGCGCGCGACACAACCGATTTCCGGCCGATCGAAGGCGTCGACGAACTCGTCGACCACCTGGCCGAGGGCAACAAGCCGCGCGACAAGTGGCGCATCGGCACCGAGCACGAGAAATTCCCCTTCTATGTCGACGGCAACGCGCCGGTGCCCTATGGCGGCGAGCGCGGCATCCGCGCCATCCTCGAAGGCATGCAGTCAAAGCTTGGCTGGGATCCGATCATCGACGACGGCCGCATCATCGGCCTGGTCGAACCGACAGGCCAGGGCGCGATTTCGCTGGAGCCCGGCGGCCAGTTCGAGCTTTCCGGCGCGCCGCTGGAGACCATCCATCAGACCTGCCGCGAGGGCAATGCGCATCTGGCGCAGGTGCGCGAGATCGCCGAGCCGATGGGCATCCGCTTCCTCGGGCTCGGCGGCAGCCCGAAATGGTCGCTGGCCGAAACGCCGAAAATGCCGAAGTCGCGCTATGAGATCATGACGCGTTACATGCCCAAGGTCGGCACCAAGGGCCTCGACATGATGTACCGTACCTGTACGATCCAGGTGAATCTCGACTTCGAGAGCGAGGCTGACATGCGCCGCAAGATGCAGGTGTCGCTGAAGCTGCAGCCGCTGTCGACGGCGCTGTTCGCCAACTCGCCCTTCACCGAAAGCCGGCCGAACGGCTTGCAGAGCTGGCGCGGCGACATCTGGCGCGACACCGACAACCAGCGCTCGGGCCTGCTCGAATTCTGCTTCTCGCCCGATTTCGGTTTCGCCGACTATGTCGAATGGGCGCTCGACGTGCCGATGTATTTCGTCATCCGTGACGGCCGCTATCACGATATGACGCGCATCACCTTCCGCCAGTTCATGGCCGGTGCCGCGCGCAACGAAGTGCCGGACGGCCTGCCGACCATGGGCGACTGGGCGAACCACCTGTCGACGCTGTTCCCCGACGTGCGGCTGAAGCGTTTCCTCGAAATGCGTGGCGCCGATGGCGGCCCGTGGCGGCGCATCTGCGCGCTGCCGGCCTTCTGGGTCGGGCTGCTCTATGACGAGGCGGCACTCGATGCGGCCGAGGCGTTGACCGCGAGCTGGACCTACAAGGAAGTGCTGGCGATGCGTAACTCCGTGCCCGAGCTCGGCATTGCCGCGCCCTTCCGCAACGCCACGCTGCGCGAGATGGCGCGCGATGTGCTGGCCATTTCGCGCACCGGGCTGAAGAACCGCGGCAAGAAAAACCGCGACGGCTACGACGAAACCTCGTTCCTCAACACTTTGGACGAGGTGGTCGCGCGCGGCACGACCAGCGCCGAGGAGATGCTTTCAGCCTACCACACGCGCTGGGGCGGCTCGATCGAACCGGTGTTCATGGAATACGCCTATTAACCGCGCGCGTTAGGGAGCGGCAAAAGCCGCTTCAATCGAGCATTGAAACGAATTAGGCTCCCTTCCGAGGAATTCAGGAGGAGAAGCCGATGCCTACCTTGTTCGAAATGCTGGCGCAGGCCCAGAACGGCAACGGCATGCAGGCCCTTGCCCAGCAATATGGGCTTTCGATGCAGCAGACACAGGCAGCGGTCGCCGCCCTGCTGCCGGCCTTTTCGCAAGGGTTGCAACGCAACACCGCCGATCCTTACGGGCTCGGCGCCTTCATGACGGCGATGGCAAGCGGCCAGCACGCCAAATATTTCGAGGACGCGACGCGCGCCTTCTCGCCGCAAGGCGTCGACGAAGGCAACGGCATTCTCGGGCATCTGTTCGGCTCGAAGGACCTGTCGCGCGCCGTCGCCAGCCAGGCGGCGCAGGCGAGCGGCGTCAGCCAGCAGATCCTGCAGCAAATGCTGCCGGCGATCGCCTCGATGGTGATGGGCGGACTGTTCAAGCAAACGACAAGTCAGATGCAGGCCGCAGGCGGTTTCGGCGGCGGCAACAATCCGCTCGGCGAGATCATCGAGCAGATGATGCGCCAAGGCGGCATGCAGGCGCCGGCGCCACAACAGCGCCAGGCACCTCAGCCCCAGAACCCGATGGACAACCCCCTCGGCAAGGTCTTGCAGGACATGTTCGGCGGCAGCGCACCGCAACCGCAGCCGCAGCCGGCACCCAATCCCTATGGCGACAATCCGTTGGGGAAGGTGCTGCAGGACATGTTCGGTGGCGGTACCCCGCAACCGCAAGGCCGGGCGCAGCCGCAGCAGACGCAGAGCCCCTATGGCGACAACCCGCTCGGGAAAATCTTCGAGGAGATGCTGCGCGGAGGTGGTGGAGGTGGCTTCGGCATGCCTGGCGGGCAGCCGGCGCCGCAGCCGCAGGCACCGCAGCAGCGCCAAGCCCCACAGCCGCAAACCAATCCCAGCGGCCGGCCAAGAAACCCGTTCGACGATCTGTTCGGCAAGATGTTCGAGACCGGCGCCCAGCAGCGTGACGACTACCAGAAGGGCGTGGAAACGATCTTCGACCAGTTCAAGCGAGACATGGACCGTCGGTAGGCGCCAAACCTACGGCCCTTTCTGAGCAAGCCAGACAAGAAAAGCCCGGTCCTTGGGAGGACCGGGCAACGTGCAGGCAGGCCGGCGGGGAACCGGCAGGGAGTGGGAAGCCTGCATAATCCTTGGTCGCGCTGAACCCTGAAAAGGTTCAGCAGGACCGAAATCAGCCGATCAGGCCACCTTGCGGGCGATGTCCTCGATCGTTTCGACGCGATCGCTGGCGATTTCGCGCAGGATCGCGGTCGGGTCGCGGCCGAACGGCACGTCGATGGCGACATGCAGGTCGGCGCGCGTCAGACCGATATCGGCGAGCTCAGCGTCCGACATCTCGCCAAGGCGATAGAAGGCGCGACGGTTTTTCCAGGCGCGGTAGAAATTGAAGACGGTATTGGCCACGCGCATCGCAACGGCCGGACGCGAGGTGATGCGCGAGGTCTCGGTGGCGAAATCGATCGTGGTCATGTCGGTCTCCTTCAGTCTCGAACAGACAAAGCCAAGCAGTCGGCGCTGGCGACAGCGGCCGTTCCGGCTTCGATTCACATGCCTTCATGTGGATGTCAGCAATTTGCCATCGACCGATTGATTAATCCAACGAATGTTTTTAATCTTTAGCATCAACACCAGTGATGGATCACGCCGATGAAAGCGCCGCTCGATCTCGATCAGTTGCAAACCTTCATCTCGATCGCCGATACCGGCAGCTTCACGCGGGCGGCGGAAGAGGTGCACCGGACCCAGTCGGCGGTGTCGATGCAGATGCGCCGGCTGGAGGAGCGGATCGGCAAGCCGCTGTTCGAGAAGGAGGGGCGCTCCAACAGGCTGACGGAGGAAGGCGACAAGCTGCTCTCCTATGCAAGACGGCTGCTCTACCTCAACCGCGAAACGCTCGCCGCCTTCGACGACCAGCGGCTCGAAGGCACGATCCGCATCGGCACACCGGACGATTATGCCGACCGTTTCCTGCCCGAGATCATGGCGCGCTTCACGCGCTCCAACCCGCGCGTCGAGCTAACAGTCATCTGCGAGCCGACACCGGGACTGGTCGAGCACATCAAGCGCGGCAATCTCGACCTGGCGCTGGTGACGCACAATGATGTGCGCGGCCAGTCGGAGGTGGTGCGGCGCGAGCCGCTGCTGTGGGTCACCTCGGCCAATCATGCCACGCATGAACAGGAAACGCTGCCGATGGCCTTTGGCCGGCCGAATTGCATCTGGCGGCGCGCCGCCGTCGATGTGCTGGACCAGCAGAACCGCGACTATCGCATCCTGTTCACCAGCTTCTCGGCGACCGTCATCACCGCCGCCGTGCTATCGGGCCTGGCGATCTCGGTGCTGCCGGAATGCGCGCTCAGGCCCGGCATGCGGGTGCTGGGCGAAGCCGACGGCTTCGGCGCCCTGCCCGACTGCCGCATCGGCATCATGCGTGGCCAAACCTCGCGGCCTGAAATCGTCGATGCGCTCGCCCGCCACATCTCGGAGAGCCTGGACAACATCTCGGTGCCGCTCGTCGAAGAGGCCGGGACGTTCGATTTCGCCGCACTTGCCTACGCCAAGATCAGGCGGACCAAGGCAAACCAGATCCTGCCGGGCTGGTAGGACGGCTCTCAGGCACGGGCAGTGGCTTGACCGCCCTGCTCGCCGGGCAAAGCCAGACCCGGCAAGCCAAGCAACTGAACCGGCTCCAGCGGCGGCGACAGCAGGTAGCCTTGCAGTTGATGGCAACCCATGCCGACGAGCAATGCCTTTTGCTGCTCGGTCTCGACGCCTTCCGCGGTGACATCGACGTTAAGCGCGATTGCAAGGTCGATCAGCGCCTTGACGATTGCCGTCGAATTGCCCTCGGTGCCGAGCAGGCGCACGAACGAACGGTCGATCTTGAGCTTGTCGATGGCGTGACGCCGCAGATAGCTCAGCGACGAATAACCGGTGCCGAAATCATCGAGCACGATGCCGATGCCGGCCTGGCGCAGAGCCACCAGGGCCGCCGCGGTCATATCGTTGTTTTCCAGGAGGACGTTTTCGGTGATCTCAAGCTGCAGACGTGTCGGCGCAAGGCCTGTCTCGGCAAGGATCGCAGCGACCATTGTGGGAAAGCCGGCATCGCGCAGCTGCAGCGGCGACACATTGACCGCCACCCATGGCAGCGCCGATCGAACGGCGAACCGGCAGGCTTCCAGCAGCACCCATTTCCCGAGTTCGCCGATCAGGCCGCGTTCCTCGGCGATGGCGATGAACTGCGCCGCCGGTAGGGCGCCATGGACTTCGTGGCTCCAGCGGATCAATGCCTCCGCGCCAAGGATCGCCCTGCCGTCAACGGCAAACACAGGCTGATAGTTGAGCTTGATGCCCGTGCCACCGATCAGCGCCTTGCGCAGTTCGCTTTCGACCTTGCGCTTGCGCAGCAGCAGATCGTCCATGTCGCCGGCAAAGACCTGGTAGCGGCCGCGGCCATTTTTCTTGGCTTCGTAGAGCGCGATGTCGGCCTTGCGCAGCAGATCGTCGGCGTCGGCCTCGGGACCTGTCGACACGGCGATGCCGATGCTGGCACTGACAAAGACCTGATCGTCCATCAGTTTGAAGGGTTCCCGCAACCGCTGCTGAAGCAGCTCCGATACATCCTCGGCATCACGCACGCCGCGGATGTCGACGAGAATGACGGCGAACTCATCGCCGCCAAGCCGCGCCACGGTGTCGACGTCGCGAATGGTCCGTTGCAGCCTGGCCGCGGTCTGGCGCACCAGTTCGTCGCCGGCCGGATGACCGAGCGTATCGTTGACATGTTTGAAGCGGTCGATATCGAGATAGAGTAGCGCCACCTTGGCGGCATCATGGCCGGCAGTCAGCAAGGCGCGGCGCAGCCGGTCCTCGAACAGCGCTCGGTTGGGCAAGCCTGTAAGCGTATCATGAAAGGCAAGATACTGGGCTTCGTTGCGGCTGGTCTGCAGCGCCGTGGATGCGCGACGCAGACGCCGCAGTAGAAATGCCAGCACGCTCGCCGCAAGGAGCATCGCGGCGATCAAGGCTGGGCCGGCCTTGCGCATCAGCGTCAGGCCGGGGCGCTCCTGATCCCAAGCGATATAGCCCAGGATAACCCCACGCGAGTCGAGCAGCGGGATGGCGGCCGAGCCAGTCGGCTGCGACAACGACAGGAGATGCGCGCCGTCCAGCAGATATTTTCGGGCGATCTTGTCGATAACGGTGTCGTTGATGAACTCGACGGAAACATACAGATATTCGCTGCCCCGCGCTTGGGTGACGCGGTCGGAGCTCGGTATCAACGGCATGACGCTGAGGATGGCCGGCTTGCCGCCGAGCGATATCAGATCCTCCGCAACCATCTTGACCGGGCCGCCGGCCACAGTCTCGTCCGGTGGCCGGTCGATCAGGCCACGCAGCTTTTCGACGGTGGATCGCAAGGCAGTTTCGTCCTCGGCATAGAGGTCCGGCGCCACCACCTTGCCCTCACGCATGGCGTGGATGGGACGGTTGGCCTCATCCAGCACGTAGACGCGGTTGTGGCCGTAGTAGGAGTACATCCAGACGCTGAGGTTTTCGGCCATCCACGTCTGATTGCCTGATTTGGCATTTATGACGGAATCGTCCCAGACCGAGACACTTTCCTGCTCTCGCTCAACGGCAGCGATCTGGTCCTGCAAGCCATTGGCGAAGAATATCTTTTGGCGCTCAAGCGAAACGTGATCAGCCTGCACGGCGGCGTAGAACCCAAATCCTACGACCATGACGAACGAGAAAGCGGCAAGCGCCAGCACGGTCAGCGTGACCTGATACGTCAATGGGCTCCGATGTGCGCGTGTGCTCATGCGTCCTTGGCCAGCTGCTTCGAGCGCCAGTCAACTAAAATAGGCTTAAGATCGCGATAAGATCGCGCTATGACATGCGGGCCGACACCGGCGCCTTGACGCGAGGCGCCAACCAGCCCCCAATCGGCCGATGAGCGAAGCAGCATCCGAATCACGCACCAACGCCACCGAATACACGGTGAGCGAGATTTCCGGCGCACTGAAGCGCACGGTCGAGGACGTCTTCGGCAATGTGCGGGTGCGCGGCGAAATCTCGGGCTATCGCGGGCCGCATTCCTCCGGCCATGCCTATTTCGCGCTGAAGGACGACCGTGCCCGGCTCGACGCCGTGGTGTGGAAAGGCACGATGAGCCGGTTGAAATTCCGCCCCGAGGAAGGGATGGAGGTGATCGCCACCGGCAAGCTCACCACCTATCCCGGCAAATCCAACTACCAGATCGTGATCGACAATCTGGAGCCGGCCGGCGCCGGCGCGCTGATGGCGCTGCTGGAAGAGCGCAAACGCCGGCTGCAGGCGGAGGGGCTTTTCGACGCCGGCCGCAAACGCCGGCTGCCCTTCATGCCGCGCGTCATCGGCGTCGTCACCTCGCCGACCGGGTCCGTCATCCGCGACATCATCCACCGCATCAAGGACCGCTTTCCGCTGCATGTGCTGGTCTGGCCGGTGCGCGTTCAGGGCGAGACTTCGGGCGTGGAAGTGACCAATGCCGTCAACGGCTTCAACGCGCTGGCCTGGGATGGCTCCATCCAGCGCCCCGATCTCCTGATCGTCGCGCGCGGCGGCGGCAGCCTCGAGGACCTCTGGGGCTTCAACGACGAGGCGCTGGCCCGCGCCGTTGCGGCCTCCGGCATTCCGGTGATTTCCGCTGTCGGCCACGAAACCGACTGGACATTGATCGACCTCGTCGCCGATGTGCGGGCGCCGACGCCGACGGGCGCCGCCGAAATCGCCGTGCCGGTGAAGGCCGACCTCGAAGCGACGCTGGCCAGTCTTGGCGCACGGCTCAAGGCGGCGGCGTTGCGCAATTTCGAACGCAAGCGGCAGGCCGCCCGCGCGGCGGCGCGGGCCCTGCCCTCGCCCGACCAATTGCTGGCGCTGCCGCGCCGGCGCCTCGACGAGGCGACATCAAGGCTCGGCCGTGGCCTGTCCGTCAGCGTCGATCGCAAGCGGGCGCGTCTCCAGGGCCAGAGGCTGACTCCGGCCACGCTGTCGCGGCGCATCAACGAGGCGCGCACGCTGACCGGGCGTGACCTTGCCCGCGCGCAGGCGGCGTTCTTCGCCATTGTGCGCGAACGGCGCGCGCGCTTCGCGCGCACCGCGACGCGGCTGTCGCCGGCACCGATCGCGCGCAGGCAGAAACTGCAGGCCGACACGCTGGCGGCGCTCGCTAGGCGGCAGGATCGGGTCATCTCGCTGCGGCTCGAGCGCCTGCGCGGCCAGTTGAGCCAGGCCGAACGCCTCTTGACCACGCTTTCGCACAAGGCCGTGCTCGCGCGCGGCTTCGCGCTGGTGAAGGATGCCGACGGCGCCGTCATCAAGCAGGCGGCTGACGTGGCATCGGGGATGGCGCTTTCGCTGGAGTTTGCCGACGGCACGGCGGACGCGGTGGCAACCAGCGGTGCGGCGCGCCCAAAGCCGGCAGCCAAGCCATCAACAAAGGCCAAAGAACCCGGAAATCAGGGATCGCTGTTCTGATCATGACCGATAATCCCCACCATCTGGCAACGCCCAGTGGCAAGCCGCGCTTGCGCAGCTTCGGCATCGGTTTCGACGGAACGCCCGGACCGTTCAATGCAATCACCGACGTGCCCGGTGTCGCGGTCGGCTATGCGACGCTGATTTCAGGCGACGGGCCGCTCGTCGTCGGCAAGGGGCCGGTGCGCACCGGTGTCACGGCGATCCTGCCCAGACCGCGCGCCGACCTGGCTACACCGGTCTTCGCCGGCATCTTCAGCCAGAACGGCAATGGTGAGTTGACCGGCTCGCACATCATCGAGGAAACCGGCGCTTTCAACTTCCCCATCACCATCACCAACACGCATTCCTGCGGTGTTTCGCGTGACGGCACGCTGCGCTGGATGCAACGCGTACTGCCCACCGCGCTCGACAGCGCCTGGGGCCTGCCGGTGGCCGCGGAAACCTATGACGGGTTTCTCAACGACATCAATGGCCACCATTTGACATCAGAGCACGTCGCCCAGGCACTCGATGACGCAAACGGCGGCCCGATCGAGGAAGGCAGCGTCGGCGGCGGCACCGGCATGATCACTTTCGGCTTCAAGGCCGGCTCGGGCACGGCGTCGCGCATCATAGGGTGGCAGGGAAATTCCTACACGGTCGGCGCCTTCGTGCAGTCGAATTTCGGCAAGCGGCGCAATTTCACCCTTCGTGGCCTGCGCGCCGGATCCGAACTCGCGGAGCCCGCGATCCGCGAAGGCACGCCACGCGCCGAAAAGGGTTCGATCATCGCCGTTGTCGCCACCGATGCGCCGTTCCTGCCGCACCAGATGAAGCGGCTGGCACGCCGGGTGCCGCTGGGCGTCGCCATGACCGGCGGCTTCGGCTATCACAGCTCAGGTGACATCTTTCTCGCCTTCTCGACAGCCAATCCTGCCGCCGCACTTGCGCCGTCGGGCCGTATCGCCACGGCCGATTTCATTCCCGATACAGACATCGATCCATTCTTCGATGCGGTGATCCAGACGGTGGAGGAATCGATCCTCAACGCCCTGGCCGCCAATGACGACATGACCGGGCGCGACGGCAATTTCGTGCCGGCGCTGCCGAAGGCGTGGCTGAAAGAAAAATTTGGGCTGATAGAAAAGTTCGACTGAAACGAAAACGCGGGCCAAAAAGCCCGCGCATTCAGACAAACAGAAAGTTCAGGGTAGAATCTATTCCGCGGCCTTGCCGGCCGCCTGCTGGTTCTCGTCGGCCTCGGCGGCTTCCTCGAGCCGGGAGGCAATGAGCTCCTGGATGTCGCCGACTTCTTCCTGGATATCCTCCAGGGGAATACCGACTTCCGCAGCCTTGGCGGCACATTCCCTGGCCAAGGTCTCGGCCTGCTTGTCGATCCTGGCCTGGGACTGGCAATGGACCTTTTCGCCGATCCATCCCCGCAAGAACTCGATCGCGTGTTCACTCATACTGCTGTTCCCTGGCGGCAAAGCCGGTTGGTAATCATAAACGTCGGCATCCCGCAAAGGATGCATGCTCCCATTCCAGCCGAGTCGCGGCGAGCCGGCAAGTCAATGCCGTGCAGGGTCCACAGAGCCGAAGGAAATCGAGGGTTCAAGCACATTTCTGATTCTGGAGGGTTGCTTCCGTGAGCTGGATCAACCCAGCTTCGCGCCACTGTTTCTATTTGCTTTTCCGGTTTTCCAGCCGATTTTTGGTCACAAATGATGGCGCAATGCGTAACACATTTTTACAGTCGCTCCGGAGGGCTGCGCTGGGCGCGCCGGTCGAAGCCGCCGCTATATAGTGATATCCCCATGCAATGTCGACTCCCGGAACGTCGCACCTCGCCGGCCCCATCAGAAGGTCTCAACCCAGGGCCTGAGCTCCATTTCCCAAGTCCAGGCGCTGCGGTGCTGGCGATGGATGGAGAGATAGGCCTCGGCGATCGCGCCCGGGGACAGCCGGCGATCCTGCGGCCCGGACTCCTGTCCGGACGCGGCCGAGGCAATGGCGCCATCGATGATGAAATGCGCGACGTGGATGTTCTTCGGCGCCAGTTCACGGGCCATGGACTGGGCCAGGCCGCGCAAGCCGAATTTTGGCATGGCAAAACCGGCGGAGCCGGCGAACCCCTTCACGCTGGCCGTCGCGCCGGTGAAAAGGATCGAGCCCGATCCTCGCGCGACGAGCCGGCGAGCCGCCTGCTGGCCAACCAGGAACCCGCCATAGGCCCCAACCAGCAAAGCTTGACGGACGGCCTCGGGATCGAGCTCCGCTATTGGTCCGCGGGCGCGTCCGCTGGCGTTGAAAATCACTAGCGAGAGCGGGCCGGCCTTGTCGGCGACATCGAACAGGTGCTCCACCGATGCGGGATCGGAGACATCCGTTGCCACGGCCTGCGCGCCGGTCTCGGCCTGCAAGGCACCAAGCTTCTCAATGTTGCGGGCGGCCAGAACGACGCTGAACCCTTCCTTCGCGAGGAGGCGCGCCAGCGAGGCGCTCAAGCCGGAACCCACACCAGCGATGATTGCGACATTGGATGTCATGAAACCTCTCCTTCTTTCCACGGGACTGCGGTCGATGGCAGGCGAATGAGCTGTGGTGAAACTTGCCGGATCGGCGCGGCGACGGCAACGCGCAACGTGGCTAGAAAAAGGCCGGGCGCGAAACCGGCCCGGCCAAAAAGAAGGTCATAACCTTCAGAGGGGAACACCGCTCGGTGAAATGGGAGGAAAACACCGAACGGATTTTTCTCTTTTGAACCGATTCGCGGGTAGATACGACGAATTGTTTTCCAAAGATCGGACAGAATGGCGAAAATCCTATCCTTTGTTCGCCAGGAAGCTCAGCCAACCCGGCTTTCCCCTTCGAGCAGATCCGCATAATGGCGCCGCGCGACGTCGGGATGCGAGCGCAACCGGCTTTTCAGCACATTGGTTCCGACATCGCGAAACAGCGGATTGTCCGGATCGCTGGCCGGCCCCCGCGCCTGCGCCGCCAGCTCCTCGGAAAGGCCAAGCAGCGGGATCGTCGCATCGAGTCTGGCGCTGAAGAAGAACGGCACCGAAATGCGCTCGACGCCGGCGGGCGGCGTCACGACACGATGCACGGTCGCGCGCAAATAGCCGTTGGAGGCCAGTTCAAGCAATTCGCCGATGTTGACGACGAGCGTGCCGGGAATGGGGTCCACATCCACCCAGCTGCCGTCATAATCGACCTGCAGCCCCCTATTGTCATCCTGGAGCAGCAGGGTCAGGAAGCCACCATCCTTGTGCGCGCCGACACCCTGGTCGCCGCCGGTTGCATCACGGCCGGGGTAGCGCACGATCTTCATGCGATGGTTGGGCTCGCTGCTGTAGATCGGGTCGAAGGCATCCTCGGGCTGATCGAGCGACAGGGCGAAGGCTTTCAAGAGCCGGATCGCCACGGCCGTCACCTTGCTCTGCCAGGCAAGCAGAGCCGGTTTGAGATCCGGCAGCGCCGCGGGCCACTGGTTCGGTCCCTGCAGCCGCGTCCAGGCGGGAATTCCTGGCCCTTGCGCGATTGCCTGGCGTTCAACGCCGATGTCGAGCTGCTCGCGCCAGTCCTCCTTGCCCTTGGTCAGTTCGCCGCCGGCGCGGGTGTAGCCGCGAAACTGCGAGGACTTGAGCATCTCGATCGCCCGCTTGTCGGCCTCCGGCAAGGCAAAGAACTGGCGCGATGCGGTGAGCACCTCTGTGATCTCCGCCCAGGAGATGCCATGTCCGGCCAGATAGAAAAAGCCAATGTCGCGCGAAGCGGAACGAAGATCCGCCAGAAATGTCCGGCGTTCCGACGCGCCTTGTTCAAGACGGCTCAGATCGAGCACAGGCACTATTCTGGGCATATCAAGCTCCTTTCCCAGTGCTTTCCGGATGTTGCTTGAAATTTCCGTCCGAAAAACCCAGCCGATTGAACATGCGGCACTTTTGCGCGACCCTGGCCGCCATCATTGCGCGCTAGTCTTATCGACTTCGAATGGCCGGGAAAGGAACGATCGGCCCTTCGGCGCGGCCGTGACGAACAATTTTTCCATTCGCAGGGGCAAGCGGATGATGATCGCGATCCGAGGGAATTCAGGCGGAGTGGGAGTCGCTCTGCCTTGCGCGGCGGCTGCTTCGATATCACCGTCCCTTCAGCTGGCAAGTCCAAGGCCGTAGGGCGAAATATTGGTGGTCGCTCACGATTTGATTGGGCCACATCAATCCACCCTCTCATCGACCACTATGAAAATAAAGATAAAATAATATCTGCATTGTAACTATGATTACGCACAAAATCACTCGACTGAACAGTCGCTGATATTGGCGACCACCTTTCAACTACCCGTTCCTGTCGACTTGAGAGCTATTGTATCGAGGGCGACTATCCCGACCGGCGTTAATCGCTTTGGTCCCGCTCCCCTGAGGGGCCGATCGCTCAAGAGGAGATCTCGAGATGGACGGGTATGACGAATCGATGTTCGACGACCTTGCCTTTGATGAAGCGGAAGGCCCTGCCGACAGTTACGACGAATTCGACGAAATGGACGAGGGCGACGGCTTCGATGAGGCCGACGAAGGCGACGAGTTCGACGAAGGCGACGAATTCGAGGCCTCGGGCTTCGACGAGATGGACGCCGGCGACGAATTCGATGCCGGTGACGAGTTCGACGAAGGCGACGGTTTCGATGAAGGCGATGAGTCCGACGACGATGCCTGGGACCAGGCCATGAGCTACGCGCTTGCGGCTGAAGACAGCGACGAGTTCTTCCGTCGCATCGCCCGCGGCGTGCGCGGCGTCGTACGCACCGTCAGGCGTGCCGCTCCCACAATTGGACGCATTGCTCGCGCGGTGGCACCAGTCGCCAGCCTTATTCCCGGCTACGGCACCGCGATTGGTGGCATCGCCAATGTCGTCGGCCAGTTGATGGCGGACGAAGCCTCCGAGGACGAGGCGCTTGACGCCTTCGCCGAGCTCGCGGTGCGCAATCGTGCCGCCATTCCCGTTGTGGCCGCGCTTGCGACGAGGCGAGTGCTTGGCCCGGTGGCGGTGCGCATGCCCGCGGCCGCACGCACCCAGGCGGTTCGCACCGTGCGCCGCGCCGCCACCCAGCTCGTCAATCGTGGCGGGCCGACAGCGATCCGCGCTCTGCCGCGCATCGCCAACAGCGTCCGCCGAACGGCCGTGACGCGCCGCACCCCGGCGTCTGTCCGGCCGCTGGTCCTGGCGCGTACCGCGCGCCGTGTCGCGGCGCGCGGGCACGGCCTGCGCCGGCAGTTGACCAGGCCCTTGCCGGCTGGTCGCCAGATCGTGCGCCGCACCGCGGCGGCGGTTCGCGCCGGCATGGCCCCAGGACGCAACCTGGCGCGTATCGCCGGACGGGCCTTGGGGCGGACTGCCGGCGGATGGCCAGGCGGTTGGACTGGCGGATATGGCCCAAATCACGGGCGCCGGCGGCGTATCGTGATCCGCGGTCCGGTCAGCATCACCATCCGGCCCAATTAAACCCAGTCGGTGCAACAAGAAGGATCGCGGCGATGCGCACGGGTTCTTCGACCAGGCGGTTCCTGGACACCAAGCTGCGGGCTTTGAAGGCTCGCGCACAACGCCTCAACCGCCTGACACCGAGGCGCATCGGACTTCGTCCCGAAGACCTGCCCTATGCGCCGTCGCGGGCTCACTTCCATGCCGCCAACAAGCGGCTGGCGACCATCGGCAACGCCATCAACCGGCATATCGCCGAGATCGAGCGCGGCTGGCCGCCCGCGACGGCCGAGGTCGCGCTCTCCCAGATGGCGATGCTCGACCGCAGGATCGATCGGCTGCGCCGGACCTTCGGCATGTTCTTCGAGGTGATGTCGCAGCGCGGCTCGGGCTTCGCGCCGGCGCTCGCCGCCCATGATGCGATCGCCCTCGACTGCTACACGGTTGTCCGCGCGGCCTTGCCGGGCGTCTTCGGCGGCCCGCTGCTCAAACCGCTGACCTACATGGAACACGGCTATTCGCCTGCCACGCAGCGTCGCGGCGTCGCCCTTGCCCGCTTGCTCGGCGACAGCAATCCGTTCCCGGTGATCCGCATTCCGTGGGATCGCGACAATCCCTGGCAGTCGGTCTTCCTGCACGAGGTCGCCCACAATCTGCAGGCCGACATGGGCCTATGGCAGGAGAACGCGCAAGCGGTCGCCAACCGCCTGGTCTCGATGCGTTTCGACCCGTTGGTGGTGACGATCCTGCGCCGCTGGCACAAGGAAATCTTCGCCGACCTCGCCGCACTGCTGCTCGGCGGCACCGCGTCGGTCTGGGGTATGATGGAATTCCTCGCCCATCCTGGCGCGCGGGCCCTCACCTATCGCCCCGGCGGGGCGCATCCAACCGGCTGGATCCGGGTTCTGATCTTGACCGAGATGTTGCGTCGCATGGGCTTTGCCGCCGAGGCGGCGCGCGCCGAACGCGTCTGGCGTGGCCTTTACAATCCGGCGCGCGGCCACAGGCTGCCTCCGGTCCTGCTTGCTTCGGTTCCTCGCGTCGTTCCGGCGGTGGTCGACGAGATCGCCTACCAGCCGCGCCGGGGTCTTGGGCAGCACGCGCTGGCCGACGCCATCCCTTTCACGCGCGCCGACGAAGCCCGCATCCGCCGTGGCGGAATCCAGATCGCGGCGGGGCAAGTGCCCGACCTGCCGCCACGTTTTCTTGTGTCGGCCAGCCGTTTCGCGCTGGAGGCCGGCGCCGAACCGGACGCCATTGCAAAGCTTGTCATCAGAAACCTGGCCCAGCGTCAGGCAAACCGACGGCCTACTGCGCAACCGTCCCCAGCCGCACTCGTTGCATGAGGTGAGATGTCATGGTCGACGTATTTACAGCCGCCGCCAGCCCGGTCTCGAAATTTCGGTCTCCTGCCACGGTTGCCGTGGACAATCTGCTGCGCAAGACGCTTCGCGTCAGTGACCCGCGCGATCCCGACCAGATCGCCAACGCTCTCTTGAACTTCTATCCCGAGGAAGCAGACAGGGATCGACGCGAACAAGCCGGCCTGCCTTATTCGAGCGTGCCCGACTATGTGCCGCAAGCCCGCAACACGGGCCCGTCTTCCGTCGAGATGGCACAGGCGCAAGACGATCTCGAACGCGACCTGCAGACGCTTTCGACCTCCTCGCCGCTGAAGGACATCCGCATCGAGATGATCGGCTGGGGCCGCTCGATCCGGCAGCTCGCCAATGATGGGCTGGCTGCCGCCAGGCTCGCTCTCGATTCGGTCAATCACGACCGTGCCATGTCGGCGCGCCGCCAGCTCGGCGAGTATTCGCGCCTGGCGCGCTATGTCGGCACGCTCACCGACGGCAGCGCCATCCTGTTCAGGCGGTTTGCCCAGAGCTGCGATGTGCTGGCGGGGCTCATTCTTGTCGCCATCGGCGAGGGGCTGGCGTCCAACGGCATCACCCGCAGCACCTCGATCGTGCGTTCGGCCGCCGGAGAACTGCAGGCACGCCGCAACGCCGTCATCATGGCGCTGCGCAGCCTGACCGGTTCGGTCGAAAGCACGCTTGGCCAGGAAGACTGGCCGCGCGGCATCGAGGCCTACCGAAATCTGGTGCAGCAGCTGGAGGCCGGCGGCCAGGCTGATCTGCGCGCGCTGCTGGAAGAGAACGCACTGTCGCAAGCGATGGACGACCTTGTCGACCTCTCGACCGGCGCAAGCGTCGAAGGCTTGCGCGAGCTGTCGACCGCGTCGGCGATGCTGGTCCACCGCTTCCAGCGCCTGATCCAGTTAGGCCAGAGCATCCCGGTTCCGATCGACGTGCCGATCACTTCAGGCCCGCCGGAATCGCCGCCGCTGGTGGCATTCGTCTCCAGCCTGCAGCTGTTCGTCGACGCCTTCGTCTCGAAAGGCAGCTCGCGGCTGCTCTACGTGGCGCGCCCGCCGATCATCGTCTATGGCCTCTACGGCGCCGGCGGACCGGACCAGGGTGCCATCCGCCTGATGAACCTGACCATCGCGCGCGGTTTCCTGCTCGAGCAGGTCGACTGCTTTGCCGGCTGCGGCTGCGATGACGACGACATCTCCTGCCAGGTGCTGCTGGATTACCTGCTGTTCCTGCTCGACAGAGCGATCGACCTCTATGCGGTCGGCACGGATCCGGACGGCCTCGGCGAACAGGAAAGGCGGGCTACCGCCGTTGGCCTCGCCATCGGCGCGGCGCTGGACCTGACCGACCAGTTGAAGAATCCGGGCGTGCTTCTGTGTGAATTCGGCGACAAGCTGAAAAACAAGCTCGGTGTCATCCGTGATGAGTTGCTCGACCCATTCGGCGCTCCTGGGGCTTGGGACCCGGGCCTGAAGTCGCTGATGGTGCGTGAGCTGCGTATCGCCTACCAGGCTGAGGACCAGACGGAACGCCTGGTGCGTTCGCTGACGCCGCAATGCGACTTCAACGTCTTCAATTTCCGCAACAATCAGTCGCTGATCCGCTGGATGATCCGCGCGATCCTCCAGGATATGTTCGGCCTTGGTACCAATCTGCCGAGCCCGGTCCAGATGCCCTCGCCAATCGCCAGCTCGATGGCGAGCATGGGTCAGAACCGTCCCGACTACTGGTCGGCCTGAGCTGGCAGGAGAGGAGCACGACAATGGCTGCGAAGATTCCGTTTCCCTACCACCCGGCCAACAAGTTCCACGCCGGGGTCAAGGCCCGCTTCGAGATCGAGGCCGAGACACCGCAATCGATCGATCGGCTGACCGACAAGGTCGTCACCAGCGGCGACGGGACCATGACCGCCATCGGCGACGTTGCCAGCGCAATCAGGGAGTTCCCCGATGGAAAACGGTCGAAGCAGATTTTCGACCGGCTGATAGCCGCGATCGAAACCATCGCGACTGGACTGCCCGATGGCGACGCCATCGACAAGAAGCTCGGCGAGATCACCACGGCGATCAACAGGTTGGATGAAACGGTGCAGTCGCTTGGTCTGCGCGACAAGGACAATGTCACGGCGCTCTATGCCGCCGCTGTCGACACGTCGGGCGACATTGTCGGCCGGACGATCGCTGGGCGTTGGTTCAACCAGGCGAAATTCGCGTCGTTGCAGGACATCGTGTCATTCCAGAAGGGCAAGCCGCAGGAGAATCGCCGCAACGAGTTCGTCAAGCGCCTGCGCGATGCCAACACGTTCAGTGGCGGCCTGCCGTCGGTCGTCACCGATAGCGAACTGGTTCGCTTCTTCGACCTCGCGCCAGCCGTGATGAACGCGATCGCCGCCAGCCAGGACGCAGCGTCAGGCGGCCAACAGCCGCCAAGTGCCTGAGAACCCAAGTGCCTGAGATCCCAAGTGCTTGAGAAACCAAGTGCCTGAGAACTATGAGCAGCCAATTCGAGCAAGATGAGGTCTGATTATGGCTAGTGAATCCAACCAGGTCATCCAGCGGCTGTTCCAGCGCTTCTTCAGGGACGAGCTGGCGGGTTTGTCGCCGGCTGACCGCGCCGCTTTCGAGAGCGAATTCGAGGGTCGTTACGGGGAACTACTTGATCGCTCGTCCAGTGCCAAGACCACCAGTTTCGCCGACCTGGTCGGCTTCGGCGACGGACCGATCAAGCCGTTCGATTCGCTGCAGATGCCGCTGCTGCGCAACGATTTCGACGAATCGATCATACCGCCGCAGCTTCAGGCATCGGCCGAGCTCTACTACATCTACCAGATGGACCGCATGAAGCTGTTCCAGGTGGTCGATGTGCTGCGCCGCCTGTTCCAGAACGGCCAGATCCGCATCCAGCGCGGCCCCGGCGCGCGCGGGCTCTACATCCTCGAGAAATGGCGCCCCATCCGCTACAAGCGCCGCGACCGGCTGATCGCCTATCGACGCGTCTTCAACTACGGTCGCGCCCCGGTGCCCGCCGGAGCCATCGTCAACCGCAGCTTCCACTTCCAGCTGGTCGCCTTCATGAATGCGATGTCGCAGTACTTCCAGGATCTGACCATCGGTCAGGTTATTCGCGGCAGCTCCACCATCAACGACCGGCCCTTCGCAGCGCTGGCCACGGTGCAGCGCGTCGGCACCGACCTGCGCTATCACCTCGACCGTTCGAGCTATGGCAACATCCTGGCCCTGACCCGTGAAACCGGACAGTACGTACAGCAGATCTTCGAGCTGTTCGACGCACCGGACATCAAGAAATCCTTCGACGCCAACACCAAATGGGACGTTATCGAAGCCGTCGCCAACCGTCATCTGGGCGGCGCCACCGAGATGTCGGAACGCGCCAAGATGGCCGATGCGGGGCGCAGGATCCTGCAATACATCGCCGAGAACGATTTCCGCACGACGATCACGCCGGAGGAGTTCGACGCGGACGCCAAGAAGATGGGCGCGCAGGCCGACGCATGGCTGGCGGCCTACCGGCTGACACGCGAAGGGCGGCGCTTCCCCGGCCTCGACGGCGATCGTGTGCACTGGTCATATGGGCTGAACCGCAACACCGCGTCGCGAATAGCCGCCTGAACCGTTCGCCGGGACTGAAGGGTGTCTGCGATGGACCACCAACTTGCTCTTGCGGGGCGTTTCGCGGCCAAGCCGCCGAACATCGTCATCGACGCCCCGCTGGCGCTGTCGCCGATGGGGCTGCTTGTGACGGTAACGCTTTCGCAATCAGCGCGGGTGTGGCTGCCGCGCGGCTTCTACACCTTGCTCGACAACGACGAGTACTATCGGCGCCGGCCCGATCAGATGGGAGGCGGCTGGCTCGCCCCCGGCACGCGCGATGCCATCCTCAGGGAATTGACCCTGGAGCTCGAACCGTGGCGCCGGGCGTGGCAGAACGGCCGCCTGTCATCGCGGGTGCACTGGATCGGCGACGCCCAGTATGAGAGCGCGCTGCCCGAGCGCGAGGAAACAGCCCTGTTACCGCGCTTTGAAGGCTGCTGCGCCGCGCTTGAAACACGTCTTGGCGATGCGGCCGGCACCGCCGCTCCGCTCGACGAATGCGCGCGCGACGTGATCGCGCTCTCCGCCGCGCTTCAGCCCGATAGCACCTACATTCTCACCATCGCCGGCAATGACGGCGCCAGGCCGCCATTGTGCGACTATCTCGAGCGGCTGGCATTTCCCGCCAAACGCCATCCTGGAGCAACCCCCGGATGGTCCGGCCCGGCGCTGTGGCCCGCCGCGGCTCCAATCGCCGCGAGCGGCCGCAATGCGGCGATCGTGCAGGTGGTCGCCCCGGTCATCCTGGCGCTGCCCGACGGATGGAGCGAGACCGACTGGGCGCTAGAAGATCCGGCCGACCACGATGACGGGACGCCGGACGATCCCTGGCGCAATGCCTGCGCGCTCTGGTACGATGTCGTGCCGGCGGAGGCCGCGGCATGAAACCGCCCCGCATCCACCCGGTGCATGGGCTGCGCACCAATGCGCGCGACCTGGTGATGATCAGCGTCGCCGGACAAGTGGCATCGCCGACCGAGAGGGGCACGCCATGGCGCATCGGTTACGACGGCAGGCCGCGCTCGCTGCCGGGTACCGGCGGCATCGTGCTCAACCATCGCGTCGGCGACCCCTGTGTCGGGCTGGCCGGCGACCATGTCGAACCGGCAGTGTCGATCCGCAACGAAGCGCGCGCCGCCGGCGGCAACCCTGACGCCGCGAACCAGGCGCTACAGAGCTATTCCTGCGTCGGCAACCACGCCATCGTCACGTCAGGACGCGCGGTCGGCGCACGCGGCGTGGTGACCGGCAAGCATGGCGGCGTCGACACCGTGCTGATCGACTTTCCGCTGCCGGCGATGCGGCAGATGGCGATCGGCGACCGGATCCAGGTCTGGGCTTACGGGCTTGGCCTGCGCCTGACCGACTATCCCGACGTCGCGATCTGGAACTGCTCGCCAAGGCTGCTGGCGCGCTGGCGCCCCGTCGAGCGCAACGGCAGGATCCACGTCAAGGTGACGCACCGCATCCCTGCCCGCGTCATGGGCTCGGGTCTCGGCCGCAACAATGTGCTGCGCGGCGACTACGACATCCAGATGTCCGATCCCGGCATGGTGCGGCGCTACAAGCTCGGATCTCTGCGCTTCGGCGACATTGTCGGCATCATGGATGCCGACAACCGCTATGGCCGGTCGCGGCTGGGAGGACATGTGTCGGTTGGCGTCATCGTGCACAGTGACTCCACTGTCGCGGGTCACGGCCCGGGCGTCGTCTCGCTGCTTTCAGCGCCTGCCTCTGTTCTCCAGCTGGAGCTCAGCCCGGACGCCAACATCGCGCGCTACCTGGACATTCGCCCACCCCGACCGGCACGGCCGTCCTTTCCCTTGCCGACCGTCGAGCAGAGGGAACGAACCGTGGCAAGGCTGCGCCGGCGGGCGACGGCATCGGACGCAAGCATGGTGGCCGGATCCGGCTAGATCCGAGCCAGAGGGGAAAACGAGTTACGAGAAAGGGATCGGCATGTCATATCTCGACGAACAACTCGACGCGCTGGTCAACGAGGCCGCGCAAACAGTCGCTCACCGCTCGCCATGCGGCTGCGCGCGCTGTCGCCGGCAGCAGGGCTTTCGCGCCGTCGAGGTCAGGCGCCGGCATTTTCCGAGTTGCGGCTGCGGCAGTTGCGGAGACGTCGCTTCCTTCGACGAGACAGCCACACGGCGCGGGCGCACCCCGAGGCCGGCACGCGGCCAGACTTCGATGCGGGCGCGCGGGTCGCAACTGCCGGGCTGGCGCGGCTGGACGCCGCCGGTCTCGCTGGCGGCGATCGACGCGGCGCGCACCGCCGTGAGCCGGGGCGGACACGTCGATGCTTTGCTGCGGCCGTTCCTGGCACCGGGGCCGCAGGTCTATCGCATCACCCGCGCCGGCATCGACCGCGACCGGCCGCTCAGCATCGGCATGACCAAGGGCAACAATTCGATCGCGCAGAGAATTGTCGAACACTACCGGCAGCCGAGCCGGGCCGACCCCAGGGTAAACACCGCGATCCGCAATCTGCAGCCGGGCCAGATCCTGGTCCAGGCAGCCCGGCTCACCCGCCAGGCCATGCATCCAAGGCGGGCCAGGAACTACGAAGGCTGGCTGCAGGACCGGGAGCGCCCGCTGCTCTACGACCCCAACAGCACGACATTCGATGAAACGGCGCTGATGCGCAACAGTTGAACCAAGGGAGATTCCCATGCACGGGCAAGCCGCAACTCATGCAAGGTCGGTATGGGCCGACCTCGACGCCATCGTTCTTCAGGAGGTCAAGGCGCTGCACGCCGCGTCGCCGCGCCCAGCTGAAACACCCTTCGGCTCCGACGAGGAATTCATGGACCGCGCGGCGGCCTATCTCGAAGGCCGTGGCGACGAGGCTCATCTTCTGATGGAGCGCCTGCGCGGCCTGCTTGGCCTCACTGCAAGTGCTGGCGCGGATCAGGCCGAGGCGTCGCAAGAGCCCGCGCATGAAGGTGGGATCGATGATGCGGCGCAACCGGGAGCCATGCCGGCAGATGCCGCCTCGCCGGGAGCCGAACACGAGCAAGAAACATGATGCTGTTCTCGACCGCGCCGGACGGGCAAGCCGCAACTCATGCAAGGTCGGTATGGGCCGACCTCGACGTGGTAATCCGTCGAGACGCGGGCCAAACGCCACTCGGTTCGTAGTCTTCGCTCGGAAGGCTTGCCAGACACGCTCGACGCTCTCACAGGCCGCAAGCCGCAACTCATGCAAGGTCGGTATGGGCGCAGCCGCCCCAGAATGCACGCACGCCGTGACACGGGCAAGCCGCAACTCATGCAAGGTCGGTATGGGCCGACCTCGACGAAACATCCTGACGTGTGAACCAATCCAATCCGGCAGTGTCTGGGTCCAGGTCGCTTCGGCATAGGTCAAGCTGGGCAAGCCGCAACTCATGCAAGGTCGGTATGGGCCGACCTCGACTGCCGCAACTCATGCAAGGTCGGTATGGGCAAGATGGGCCCAGTTCGGCTCTGTGCGCCGCCGCGTGCCCTGCTTGACCTTGCGACGGGCAAGGGGCCGCTCAACCCGATTGCCGCTGCGCGCCGCAGATTATCCTGCACCGTACTGCGTGCGCACGACCGCAATCTCGCGGGAGCTGGTCCCGCTTCCGCAAGCCGAAGCATTTGTCTCAACTGTCTCACAGCCTTCTCTTTGCCGGCATCAAAATGTCCTCGTCATCGCGAGGTAATTGATGCCAAAGTTGCTGACCCAGGAGGTAATCTTCAGTGCCGAAAACCGGCCGGTCTTTGGTTGGAATGGTGGCCGGCTCATACCGGACCGGTGTTTGATCGGAATGGCGGCCGGCTTCACGTCGGAATCCGCAGTCGGTATGGCCGACCTCGACGCCATCGTTCTTCAGGAGGTCAAGGCGCTGCACGCCGCGTCGCCGCGCCCAGCTGAAACACCCTTCGGCTCCGACGAGGAATTCATGGACCGCGCGGCGGCCTATCTCGAAGGCCGTGGCGACGAGGCTCATCTTCTGATGGAGCGCCTGCGCGGCCTGCTTGGCCTCACTGCAAGTGCTGGCGCGGATCAGGCCGAGGCGTCGCAAGAGCCCGCGCATGAAGGTGGGATCGATGATGCGGCGCAACCGGGAGCCATGCCGGCAGATGCCGCCTCGCCGGGAGCCGAACACGAGCAAGAAACATGATGCTGTTCTCGACCGCGCCATTCGAACTCGACCGGCTAGCGGACGAAGCGGACTATGCGGTGGTTGGACCGACCGACGGGCGCGCCAGGGTCACCCACACCAACCGCTTTCCGCACAGCGCGGTCTGCCACATCGAGCGCGATTTCGGCGACGGCAGGTTGACCGGATGTACCGCCTTCCTGATTTCGCCGACGCGGCTGTTGACCGCGGCGCACTGCATCACCAGCCCGATCCGTCAGCGGCTTGGCCTGCCCAATCTTGCCGTGCGCATTCGTGTCACACCGGGTCGGGCCTCGCGTGACGCGCGGCCCTTCGGCTGGCAATGGGCCAAGCAATGGCACGTCAACCCGCCTTACCGCCGCCGTCCGTCAGGCCTGCACGATGTTGGATTGATCGAACTCGAGCGGCCGTTTTCGCCATCGCCCGGACACTTCCAGCTCTGGTCGCCGAACCGTCAGGACCTCGAGCGGCTTCGCACCACGCGTCTGCTGCACATTTCGGGTTATCCGGCCGACAAGCCGGACGGCACGCAATGGGAGCATTCCGAGCGCCTGGACCGGATCACCGAACGGCAGCTTTTCTACAGTGTCGATACCTGTCCGGGGCACAGCGGCGCTCCAGTATGGATCCATCGCCAGCAGGCCGGCGTACCCGTGGTGATCGCGGTTCACACCGCCGGTCCACGTCCGCATTCGGGTGGGGCCTGGGGATGCCGGCCCGGCGTGCCGCTTGCCCCAGCGGGCCTGTTCAACCGGGGCGTCAGGCTGACCCCCGATCTCTTGCGTTCGATCCGCGCCGGATTCAGGCGCTGAACTGGGAAAATTGACGACCCAACGATAATTTTTGGAATGCTAATATTTCGAAAAGTGCTATAGTCCAGACTATCTATGCAGCATTCATACTGGTCGCGCCGGGGTTCGGCGGCGTGGCAGTTTTGTTGGGACGCCAGGGGCTTGTGATTGTACTGAGTTTCCTGCCAACTGGGGCGTTCGGCCATGATTGCACGTGCCGAGAACTTGCAGAGACTTTCCGACTTCGCTGATGAGATTTCCGCGTCACGAAAAGAGTGCGACCCGGAAACGGATACTTCGAGCTTTGTCGTGAACGGCCATTCGCTGGTCGCCATCCGTTACGCGGACGATCGCGGTGATCCAAACAATCATGTAGATCAGCGCCGGCCAGTAGGACGCATCGTCTGCGCCGGCACGCAATACCTGATCTATGACGCCGTCTGCATGCCGGGCGCCACCGCCGATCTTCCGCTCTCGGCCGCCGAGATATTGACCCGGCGTGAGCTGCAGATAGCCCTGCTGATCAGTGACGGAAAAGTCGACAAGGAGATCGCAAGGCAGCTCGGCATCAGCGGCTACACCGTACGCGAGCATATCCGGCGGATTTTCGCGAAGCTGAATATCGGTCGCCGCTCTGCGATTGCGTCCTGTGTGCTCGCGGGTCGGGCGGACTTTCGCCAAGACGCGCGATAGGGTCAGTCGAACGGCTTTTCGAGGGATCCCCGCCGTCCTCGTCGAGATCCGGCAGGATTTGCTGGCGAGCCGGGCCGGCATCGAGGAGTGGGCGAACCGGCTGGCGACGGCGCTGCCCGCGCATGAGACCGAGACGGTTTCGTGAGGACCAGCGCCTGACGCGGTGGCAGTCCATGTGAACTGAGCCGCTGAAGAGCCAGACCCATGGCCATGCGAAAGCCCACGCCTGTTGCGGAGACGCGGGCTTTTCGTCACTGCCATGCGGGCGGCTCAGGCGGCCTGCTGGCTTTGTTTCGGCCGCAAATTCTGGTTTATGCGGAACAGGTTCAGCGGGTCATAGCGCTGCTTGATCTCCAGAAGCCGCTGGTAATTGCCGCCATAGGCCGCTTCCACCCGGTCGACCTCGTCCTCAGGCATGAAGTTCACATAGGCCGTGCCGGCAGCATAGGGCTTGGCCGCCTCATAGAGGCCGCGCGCCCAGCCGATGCAGGCCCTGTCCATTGCCGGTTCGCGCCAGCGGGCATGAACATTCATGACGAAGTGCGAGCTGCGTTGCGGAAACGCCGTCGCGTTCTGCGCCACACGGCCCGCCGCACCGCCGACATGGCCGATGAATATCTCGCATTCCGGGCCAGGAAGCTCACGTATCGCTTCGGTAACGACCTCAACTGCCCTGTCGGAGAGCTCGGTGAAGTCGTGGCTCTTCCAGTAGTTACGGGCGCCGGGGGCGAGCAATGGGTCGAATGCCTGCTGCCAGCCGGCAAACGGGTTGGGGCCAACGACATCGGCAATCGGCGAGCCGATGGCGCGAAGCTTCTTCGTCGCCTTTTCACCCGCCTGGAGATCACCGCAATAGCACATGGCCAGCACCAGAACATCCTTGCCATGCCACTCCGCCGGCAGGAAGGGCAGTGGCGGCGCTTGCCGCATGACCACCCAGCAGGTCAGTTCGTCGGGCGCTGTTTCGAGCGCGTTGCGATACTCCTCCAGCACCTTCTCGGCATCGGCGAAAGGATGCACGACAAGCCCCGACAGAACCTGGGGACCCATCTGGTGGAGCTGAAACTCGAATGCCGTGACAATGCCGAAATTGCCGCCGCCGCCACGCAGTGCCCAGAACAGGTCCGGATTTTCCGTCTGGCTGGCGCGCAGCAACTTGCCGTCGGCGGTGACGACATCGGCGGAGACCAGATTGTCGATGGTCAGGCCGAATTTGCGGGTGATCCAGCCAAAGCCACCGCCCAGGGTCAAGCCCGATATGCCGGTGGTCGAATTGATGCCGGTCGGCACCGCCAGCCCGAAGGCCTGCGTTTCGCGGTCGACATCGGCGAGCGTGGCGCCGGGTCCAACCCATGCCCGCCGTGCGGCGGGATCGACCCGCACCGACTTCATCGGCGACAGATCAATCATCAGGCCGCCATCGCAGACGGCGCTGCCGGCAATGTTATGGCCGCCGCCGCGCACGGAGACGAGAAGCCTGTTTTCCCTGGCGAAATTCACGGCACGAATGACGTCGGAGGCGCCGACGCAACACACGATCAGCCCGGGCCGCCGGTCGACCGTGGCATTCCAGATGGTGCGGGCTTCGTCGTAGGCAGCGTCCCCCTGCTGAAGCAGTGTGCCGCGCAATTGTGCCGAAAGCGCTTCGATGGCTGCAGCGTCGACTGTGGTCTTGCCGCGGTCAAGCGTGGTGAGGCTCATGGTGTTCATGGTTTCCTCCCGATTTGCTTATGAGCCGAACTCCTTCAAACGCCTTCAATTCTGCTCTTATATTAGGCATCGCGCAAGTTATGAGCCAGACGGTGGGCCGCCGAATGACGCGCATCAACGGACGAAAATTCTGGCGTGCATGTCACACTGGCAGATGCTGCTTCGTCATGTGGTCGGCACCAACAGAAGGAAGCCCACCATGACTGAAAAAATCGACCTCTTCGCCGCTGCCCCTTCGCTGATGAAGAACTGGCAACGCTCTTCGATCGAGCTCTCCGCCGCCGCCAGTCTCGAGCACAGCCTCACCGAACTGGTGAAGCTGCGTGCCTCGCAGATCAATGGCTGCGCCAACTGCATCAATCTTCACGCCACCGAGGCGCGTGAGAACGGGGAAACCGAGCAGCGCATTTACCTTTTGCCGGCCTGGCGCGAGGCGCCCTGCTACAGCGACCGCGAACGCGCGGCACTTGGCTGGACCGAGGCCTTGACCCGACTCTCGGAAGGTACCAGCCATGCAAGCGCCTTTGACGAGTTGAAGGTGCATTTCACGGAGGAGGAGCAGATCAAGCTCACCTTGACGATCAACATCATCAACGCCTGGAACCGTATCGCTGTCGGTTTCGGCCTCTATGCCGACCCGGCTGCCGTGAAGGCCGCCCGGGTGGCCGCGGCCTGATGACGAGCTCAGCGCCCGACGACGCCGCTGCGGGCTTCGGCCCGCTGCGCCCCAAGCTCATGCGCGTCGCCTACCGCATGCTGGGTTCGGTGTCGGACGCCGAGGACGTCGTGCAGGAGGCCTTCATCCGCTGGATGAAGGCCGACCGCGCCGCGGTGCGCGAGCCCGAGGCATTCCTGCGCCGCACGGTGACGCGGCTGTGTCTCGACCAGCTCAAATCCGCGCGACGCAAACGCGAGACCTATGTCGGCCCCTGGCTTCCCGATCCCGTTGTGGAAGAGGACGAGGTGGAGGACGTCACCTTGCCGCTGATGCTGGTGCTGGAGCGCCTGTCTCCGCTCGAGCGTGCGGCCTTCCTGCTGCACGATGTGTTCGGGCTTGGGTTCGACGAGGTCGCGGCCGCCATCGAGCGCGACCCGGCGGCCTGCCGCCAGCTGGCGGCCCGGGCGCGTGGCCATGTCCGCGAGGCGCGGCCCCGCTTCACGGTGGAAAGGCAACGCGGCCTAGCGCTTGCCGAGGCCTTCTTCACGGCCTCGCGCAGCGGCGACATGAAGGCGCTTGGCGCCATGCTCGCGACCGATGTCATCGCCCATGCCGACGGTGGCGGCAAGCGTCCGGCGGCCACCCAGCCGGCCCTGGGCTTCGATGCCGTCATGAGACAGTATGAACAGGTCGCGGCCTGGTTGCGCACGCATGGCTCGAAGCTTGTCCGCGTCGGTTTCATCAACGGGTTGCCGGGGTTCGTCACCCTGGAAGCCGATGGAGAATTCCAGACCACCGCACTCGACATCGAAGACGGCAAGATCGCGGCCATCTATGTCGTGCGCAATCCCGACAAGCTCAGACATCTCCACTAGGCGCCGCTCAGGCCAGCCCGAACTGCTCCACGGCGCGCATGATGCCACGCAACTCGGCGAGACCCTTCAGCCGGCCGATCAGCGAGTAGCCGGGATTGATCTTCTTCTTGCCGATGTCGTCGGCAAGAAGGTGGCCGTGGTCCGGCCGCATCGGGATGCGCCAGTCGGCACGGCCCTCCTTGCGGCGGCGTGCCTCCTCTTGCATCAGAGCCAGGATGACATGCGCCATGTCGGTGCCGCCCTCGAGATGCTCGGCTTCATAGAACGAGCCGTCCTCCTCGATGGTGATGTTGCGCAGATGGACGAAATGGATGCGGTCGGCGAATTCCTTGACCATGGCGACGATGTCGTTGTCGGCGCGCGTGCCGTAGGAGCCGGTGCAGAAGGTCAGCCCATTGGCCGGGCTGTCGACGGCGTTGAGGATGAAGCGCGCATCCTGCGCGGTGGAAACGACGCGCGGCAGGCCATAGAGCGAAAAGGGCGGGTCGTCGGGATGGATGCACATGCGCACCCCCTCCTCTTCAGCGACCGGAATGATCTCGCGCAGAAACCAGGCGAGGTTGTCGCGCAACTCCTTCGGCCCGATCCCGTCATACTCCGCCAGAGCCTCGCGGAAACTGTCGCGGTCATATTTGCGCTCGGTTGCCGGCAGGCCGGCGATGAGGTTGCGCTCGATCTGATCGACCTGCTCCGACGTCAACGCCTTCAGCCGCTTCTCGGCTTCGGCGATCCGCGCCGGCGTATAGCTGGCGGCGCCGTTCTTGCGCTGCAGCACGAAAAGATCATAGGCGGCAAAATCGATGGCGTCGAAACGCAAGGCATAGCCGGTAGTCGGCAGGCGATACATCAGGTCGGTGCGCGTCCAGTCCACCACCGGCATGAAATTGTAGCAGATTGTTTCGATGCCGGCCTTGGCGAGCGTGCGGATGCTGTCGCGATAGTAGCCGGCGTAGCGCTCGCGTTCCGGCGCGCCGATCTTGAAGGAATTGTGGACCGGGATGCTTTCGACCACCGACCATGTCAGGCCTGCGGCCTCGATGATCCGTTTGCGCTCGAGCACATCGGCTTCGGGCCAGGCTCTGCCGTCGTAGATGTGGTGAAGCGCCGAAACCACGCCGGTGGCGCCAGCCTGTCTGACATGATCGAGTGTCACCGGATCATCCGGACCATACCAGCGCCAGCACTGTTCCATTGCAACTTTCCTTTTTGCGAGAGACCGGCAACCTATTGTTTGACACCGATGAGTGTCAAACTCAGAACCACGTTTTGATAGCGCATGAAGGAGCTCCCGCGATGAAGGATTTCGACGGCAAGGTGGCATTGGTAACGGGGACGACCGGCATCGCGCTCGCTACCGCAAGGCGGCTGGCGCAGGGCGGTGCGGCGATCATCGCCTGCGGCATCGATCGGGCCGCCAATACCGCCCTGCAGGAAAGCCTTGCCAAGGCCAGAGCGGACGCGCTGGTGCAAACAGTCGACGTGTCCGTTTCCGACCAGGTGCGTGACGCGGTCGCGGCCGGCGTCAAACGATTCGGCGGCATCGACGTCATCGTCAATTCCGCCGCGGTCCATCCGTACGGAACCGCGACGACGACCGATTGGGAAACCTGGAACCGGGCGATGACGGTCAATGTCGGCTCGATCTACCTGACCGCACATTTCGGCATCCCGGAAATGATCAAGCGTGGCGGCGGCGCCATCGTCAACGTCGCTTCGGTGCAGGGCTTCGCCTGCCAGCAGAATGTCGCCGCCTATGCCACGACCAAGGGCGCCATCCATACGCTGACACGCTCACTGGCGCTCGACTACGCGGCAGCAGGCATAAGGGTGAATTCGGTCAGCCCGGGCTCGATCCGCACGCCCATCCTGGAGAAGGCCGCGCGTGGCGACCACGGCAGCGACGCCGATGTCGAGGAAGCCTACAAGCGCTTCGGCGCGGCTCATCCGCTTGGCCGCATCGGCGAGCCGGAGGAAGTGGCGGAGTTGATCGCTTTCCTGTGCTCGTCCAAGGCCGGCTTCTGCACCGGCGCCGACTACAAGATCGACGGCGGCCTGACCGCCGGCATCGGAGTGAAGTAGAGCCTCGGCGATCGGCCTGGCTTCGCCGGAGCGATTTTCAGGGGATCTGTGACCGCAGCGTCCGCAGGGTGATCGAGTAGCGATGCTCGGCAAGCGGGGGAATGCTGTGTTCCCACTCCGTGCGCGAAGGTCCCGTCATGAGATAGGCCGATCTTGGCTCGACGACGATGGTCCGACGCTCCCACCGGTCACCGCTCTTTCGCCGAAGCCGGAAGCTGCAGGGCGCCAGCAGCGAGATGCCGGCGACATCCTCGAAATGCGGCTTGTCGCGATGCCAGCCAATACCGGCGCCAGGCCGGTATTCATTGATCAGCACCTGCGCGAAAGCCTCGACGGGCCGGCGCGCAAGGGCCGCGACCCTCTCGCGCACAGGCAGCAGGAAGTCGGGGATCGGCAGCGCCTCGACGACTTCGCGCCGGTCATAATCGTAGCGCATGCCAAACCCGACGACACGCCGGTTTGCCAGATGGCCATGGAAATCGAACGCCTGGAACGGCAGTCCCTCGAGATGCCGGGCAAGCTCTGTCTCTTCCTGCGGCGTGATCAATCCCGGCTGGTAGGCAAAACCTTCGGGCAGATCCTGTGCGGCACCAAAGAGATCATGCTGGAATGCCGGAGTGCGACCGGTGGCTTTCGATTTGAGTGACGACATCCCGCCTAGATGGTGAGGGCCGAGCCGCAGAGCAATATCGGGTCGCTCTTGGGTGCGCGACAGATAGTGCTGTGGCGAAAGGCAGGGAACCGGACCATTTCTGGCGGATTTATCTGGCTGAGCAGTCAGGTTGCCAACATGCCGTCGGCCGCGATCCGGAGCACACAATACGATCCCGCGACCAGAATCCTCTCCATCTGGTTCGTGCCGAGCGGCCATCGCTACGACTATGCGGACGTTGCCCCGGCAACCTATGCCGCTTTCAGGAAGGCTGCCTCGAAAGGCCGCTTCTTCAATGAATTCATCAGGGATCACTACAGCTACCGCCGCGTGGCATGACGCTGGCGGCAAGATCGTCTTTTGCGCAAACCTTTTCGTCCGACGCGCGTTGTTCTTCCTCGAAGCCGAGGAGACAGACATGCAGAGCAAGACAGCCAGCGAAGCCGCCAAGCAGCGTCGCATCCAGCGTGGCATCGATGCCAGGGACAAATCGAAAGGCAACGGCAAGGGCCAGCACGCCATGCAGGCCGGCGCCCGAAAATATCCGGAGCCACCCTTTCCCGAGCAACATCATCCCAAGCCGGGGGATGAATGGGCGATCGACCCGGCGCCGCTCTACGATGCGCCCTTCTATCTCGGATCGAAAAAGCTCGAAGACAAAGTCGCTCTCATCACCGGCGGCGATTCCGGCATCGGCCGTTCGGTGGCGGTTCTGTTCGCCCGCGAGGGCGCTGACATTGCGATTGTCTATCTGGCCGAGGACAGGGATGCCAAGGCGACAAAATCCGCCGTCGAAGCGGAAGGACGGCGCTGTATCCTGGTGAAGGCAGACGTCAGCGAACGCGACCAATGCCGCAACGCGGTGGCGCAAACGGTCAAGGCATTCGGCCGCATCGACGTGCTGGTCAACAATGCGGCATTCCAGATTCATTCAAGCGAGTTCGCCGAACTGACCGAAGAGCATTTCGACACGACGCTGAAGACCAACCTCTACGGCTATTTCCATATGGCACAGGAAGCCGTGCCGCATATGAAGCCGGGCTCGGCCATCATCAACACCGGTTCGGTCACCGGCATAGACGGGTCGAAGGCGCTGGTCGACTACTCCATGACCAAGGGAGGCATCCATGCCTTCACCCGCGCCCTCTCCGGCAATCTTCTCGGCAAGGGCATCCGGGTGAACGCGGTTGCACCGGGTCCGGTATGGACCCCGCTCAACCCTTCGGACAAGGAAGCCGGTGACGTTTCGAAGTTCGGCGCGGATACACCGATGAAGCGGCCGGCGCAGCCGGAAGAACTCGCACCGGCCTATGTGTTTCTCGCCTCGCCGCATTGCTCGAGCTACATCACCGGCGAGATATTGCCCGTGGTCGGCGGCTACTGAGGTCAGTGCAATGTATTTCATCGCATTGGCGACGGACTACGACGGCACGCTGGCGCATGACGGGATCGTCTCGAAGAAGACTCTTGCCGCGCTGGAGCGGTTCAAGAAAAGCGGCCGCAAGCTCATTCTTGTGACCGGGCGCGAGCTGCCTGACCTCAAGCGCGTCTTTCCCGAGATCGGCCTGTTCGACAAGGTCGTCGCCGAGAACGGAGCGCTGATCTACACGCCGGCCAGTGAGGAAGAGCGGGTCATCTCACCATCGCCGGAAGCCGAATTCGTCTCCAGACTGAAGAAGCAGGGCGTCAAGCCGCTGTCGGTCGGCCGGTCGATCGTCGCGACCTGGGAGCCGCATCAGGCCACGGTGCTCGAAACCATCAAGAAGATGGGGCTCGAACTCGAAATCATCTTCAACAAGGGCGCGGTGATGATCCTGCCGAGCGGCATCAACAAGGCCACCGGGCTGGCCGCGGCGCTGCAGGATCTCCGGCTGTCGCCACACAATGTGGTCGGTGTCGGCGACGCCGAGAACGACCATGCCTTCTTGAAGGCCTGCGGCTGCAGCGTCGCCGTCGACAATGCGATTCCCGCGGTCAAGACCACAGTGGATATGGTCACGCGTGGCGCACGCGGGAAAGGCGTGGAGGAGCTCATCGACAGGCTAATCAAACGCGATCACGACATCCTGCCAAGGCGGCATGACGGCATCGTGCTGGGCTCCGCCGGCGGCGACGATATCTATCTGTCGCCAACCGACACGGTCCTCATCGCCGGCAGCTCCGGCATTGGCAAGTCCACCCTGGCCACCGCGCTGACGGAACGCTTCGTCGAGAGCGGGTTTCAATTCTGCATCTTCGATCCCGAAGGCGATTATGACGGCCTCGAAGGCGCCGTGCGTCTGGGCGACGGCTCAAGCGCGCCGACCAAGGCGCAAGTGCTGGACCTCATCGAGAAAGCCGACAGCAATGTCGTCATCAATGGATTGGCGCTGCGCGTCAATGAACGCCCAGATTTCTTTGCTGACCTGCTGCCTGGCCTCGGCAGTTTTCGACGTCGAACGGCCAGGCCACACTGGCTCGTCATCGACGAAGCGCACCATCTTCTGCCCAAACGACGCGATGACACGCGCACGATCCTGTCCCTGGAATTGCCGGGCACGGTGCTGATCACAGTGCATCCCGAAGCGATCTCGACCGACGCGTTGCGCCTGGTGACCGCCATCATCGCCCTTGGCCCCAAGGCGAAGGATGTCGTCAAGGCCTACTGCAGCGAGACCGGCATCGACCCGCCCAAGGACATGGCCCCTCCCAAGGGCGAGCGCGTGCTGTTCTGGCGACCGCAGAAACGCAAGAAGATCGCCGTGGTCAAGGTCATCGAGCCGCGTCAATCCCTTAAGCGGCACAGCCGCAAATATGCCGAGGGGCAACTCGACGAGGCGGGCAGTTTCTATTTCCACGGCCCCGACGATGCGATGAACCTCAGGGCCCATAATCTGATGATTTTCGCTCAGATCGCCGAGGGCATCGACGACAGGACCTGGGAGTTCCACCTGCGTGCCGGCGACTATTCCAAATGGTTCCGCAACCAGATCAGAGACAAGGATCTGGCGCGCGAAACCGCCGAGGCGGAGAACGATAAAAAGCTCTCCGCCGAGGAGAGCCGCAAGCATGTGCTGGAAGCAGTGCGCCGCCGCTACACGGCTCCCGCCACGGCACCGGAAGACTAGCGCGCAACGTGTCGCTCCGCCTGTCCATGAGCCTTTCAGGCATCGGTTGGAACTCACCCGGCGGCTTCACGTTCAGACCCTGTTCAACAGGAGATACGGCCATGCCACGAGGCGACAAATCGAAATACACCGACAAGCAGGAACGCAAAGCCGACCACATTGCGGAAGGCTATGAGAAGCGCGGCGTCTCCGAGAAGGAGGCCGAACGCCGCGCCTGGGCGACCGTCAACAAGGATGATGGCGGCGGCAAGAAAGAAGGCGGCTCCGGGCGCGGCAAGCACACCGGCCACCCGGCGGCACACAAGGGCGGCAAAAGCGGCGGCAAGGCGTCAGCCGCACGCCCAGCTGCAAGTCGGTCGGAATCGGCGAGGAAGGCCGCGGCAACGCGCAAGCGGAATGCCGAGCACCATGCCCATTGACGTCAACAAACACCCTTTGGTCTGTCCTGAAAGACCAACATGATGAGGGCACAGGCATGAAATCGCGGCTCGTCAGCGAGGCCGGTGGACAGCGAACATTTGTCGTGGTGCGCGACCCCGGCGAAGAAGCATTCGCCGCGCTGACCGCCTTCGCGATCGACCAAGGAGTCGACAGTGCTTCCCTGACAGCGATCGGCGCCTTTGAAAGAGCGATCGTGGGCTGGTTCGACCCCAATGCGAAGACCTACCGCAAGATCCCGATCGACGAACAATGCGAAGTTCTGAGCGCCATCGGCGATGTGGCGCTGGGCGATGACGGCAAGCCCAGCCTCCACGTTCATACGGTGTTGGGATTGAGCGACGGCACGACCCGGGGTGGACACCTGCTTCAGGCCATGGTGCGACCGACGCTGGAAGTGACCCTGGTGGAGGCGCCCGGCCATCTGCGCCGTAGCAGGCGTCCGGAATTGGGCGTTGCGTTGATCGATCTGGACGGTTGATTTCGAGCCCGACTGCGGAGTTCAGCCTGCCCCTGTCATGCCTTCTTGTCCAACTCCGTCGGTGCCTTGTCCGGCGGCGGCTCCCAGCCAAAGACACTGCGGCCGCCAAGCAGGTGCGACTGGTCGAATTCGCCGGCAACGATTTCCTTCAGGCTGGGGCCGGTGACATATCGTTCGACCTGCCGCGACTGATCGTCGAGCCGCTTCAACGCGCCGATTTCCTCCTCGCGGCCAAGCCTGGCTTTCTGCACAGCCGACTTCAGCACGCCGATCGTCTCATCATAGACCTTGAGCGGAACGGGGAACGGGTGCCTGTCCTTGCCGCCATGGGCGATTGAAAACCGGCCCGGATCCGAAAACCGGCACGGCGCGCCATGCACCACTTCGGCGACCAGCGCCAGCGCGCGCACCGTGCGCGCGCCCACGCCAGGAACCAGAAGAAGTTCGGAGAAATCCGCCGGGCCGCGTTCGGCGGCGGCGGCCATGTTTCCATGCAGGCGGCGCATGACGATATCGCTTTCGCGCACATCATGGTGAGCCGGCATGATCAGATGCGGCAGCATCGGCTGTTCGGGAGCCGCCGCTGTGCCCGCATCCAGGGCAGCGAATTCGCGCAGGATGCGGTCCGGGCCGAGATCCTGGAGCAAGTCCAGCTGTCCCTGGCGCGAGGCCTCGGCACGATGGTCGGTCAGGTTGACGATCTCGCCCTGGTTGGCGCCCTCGATGGCGGCGTGCGGCTGATCGACGAAACTCTTCAAACCTTCGGACAGCCAATGGTAGCGGCGCGCCACCTTGCTGTCGCCGTTCATGCCTTGCTGCACCACCACCCAGTCGCCGTCATCGGTGACGATGAAGCCGTGCAGATAGAGGTCGAACCCATCCTGGACGGCGGCACTGTCCACCTTGGCGACAAGCCGGCTGACGCTTGCCAGGCGGGTTCCGTCGAAGCCGATGCGCTCGCCGATGGCGGCCAACTCATGCGGGGTTTTGCGCGAGTGGGCGCCACGGCCCCCGCAGACATGAATGCCGAGTTCGCCCGACAGCGGCGTCAGACCGCGCTTCAAGGCGCCGACGACGCTGGTCGTGATGCCGGACGAGTGCCAGTCCATGCCCATGACGGCACCGAAGGACTGGAACCAGAAGGGATGCGCCAGACGCCGCAGCAGCTCGTTGCGACCATAATGATGGATGATCGCCTCGCACATCACGGCGCCAAGGCGCGTCATGCGGTCGCCGAGCCACTTCGGCACGCGTCCGCCGTGAAGTGGAAGATCAGCACTGCCCGATCGTTGCGCCAATTCCGTTGCCTGTTCCGATCTCTGTCTTGTCTCGACAGATAGGTATCCGAGCCCGCGCGAAGAAGCACTTGATGCTTCGGCCTCCTCGACGCCTGGTGACATTCAAGTCCAGTTCGAAAGAACCGTCTCCATCTCGACCGTCTCGACCTGCTGCGCGAAACGTTGGTGATAGACGGTGAGCAGGGCGTCATGCGTTGCATCGGAAGAACTGCACAGCGCGTCCGTGACGAGAACGACACGGTAGCCGAAATCGATGGCGCCGAGCACCGTGGCCAGTACGCACACGTCGGTTTCACCGCCGGTGATGACCAGCGTATCGATCTCGTGTTCCATCAGAAAGGCTCGCAGACGGCCTTCAAACCAGGGCGAATAAATATGCTTGTCGATGACCGCCGCCGGCGGACAGCAAGCAGCCAATGACGGCAACAGCTCGACCATTTCCGGGCCGATATTGTCGATCGCCATCGAAGACCAGCGCTCATAGTAGCGCTTCCATGCCCCGACACCCTGCCCCGCCCTCTGCGCGGGAAGGAAGCGCGTGAAGACCGTCTGTTCTGCCCGTCTTTCAACGAGCCTCTCAATCTGAGGGAGGACACGCGTGATCCAGGGCGTCGCCCACGGCGACGGTTCCGCGAACAGCCGCTGCATATCCACGCAGACATGCATGCAGCCGTGACCCAACGGCCCATATGCCAAGCCCGGCACCGACATCAAAGAATATCCGGCTGGTGGTCTTCTCATGGACTTCTCCCATTGCTGCCCAGGACACGGGAACGCCATAAGCCAGGACTCGTTCCTGGTGGACCGGCGGCAACCAACGCGATTGGTCGACGCGTTCAGCCTGTGGATCGCCGCTCAGCCCGACCTACGATGCATCGCCCAACCAAGGTAGCGATGCATGTCGGCACGTTCGACGATCCGGCCTCGTTACAGCCCCACTACAATTATGGATCAAGCCAGCGGCTTATCTGGGTTTGCTGCGGAATAGACCTGCCGCACCACGACACTGAAGAACGACGGTTGAGCCTACCTCACCACGCGTTTCTCGAGCTTGCGGGCCAAAGTGCGCCGATGCAGGCCGAGCCGGCGCGCGGTTTCGGAGATGTTGAAGCCGGTCTCGACGAGCGTCTCGTGGATACGCTCCCATTCGAGGTTCTTGATCGAGGTGGGACGATTGCTGACGGAAACCGAGACATCGCCTTCGGCCCGGCCGAAGGCGGCTTCGATATCGTCGGTGTTGGCGGGCTTGGCCAGATAATGACATGCGCCAAGCTTGATCGCCTCGACCGCCGTGGCGATGCTGGCGAAGCCGGTCAGCACGACGATCCTCATCGAAGCGTCGCGGGCGCTGAGCAGTTTCACGCATTCCAACCCCGAGCCGCCGGCGCCAAGCTTGAGATCGACGACGGCGTAGGCCGGAACCGCCGTTTCGAGGGCGCCGAGCAGATCTTCCCTGCCGTGGCAGACCACGACGTCGTAGTCGCGCTTTTCGAAGGAGCGTTTCAGCGTCTTCGCGAAGGTGGTGTCGTCCTCGACGATAAACAGGGATCGATCAGGCCTCATGATCATCTCCATCGGTCAGCGCCGCGAGCGGCAACGAGAGCGTAACACAGGCGCCCTGCTCCATGTTGCGCGCCGAAAAGTCGCCTCCCAGCTTTCGAACCACGTTGACGACGAGGAAAAGGCCAAGGCCGCCGCCGGGTCGTCCCTTGCTCGACATATAGGGCTGGCCGAGCGCGGCCAGAATACCCTCGTCAAAGCCCGGCCCGCGGTCACGCACCGAAATCACCAGTTTCTCGCCCTGCCGCCCGGCGGCGACGCCGACCCAATCCTGCGATGCCTCCAGAGCATTGTCGAACACATTGAAGATGACCTGCTTCAGCGCCGTGTCGGAGACGATCTGCTCGTCAGGTTCGAAATCGTTCTTGTACTCCAGATTGAGCGGCTGGCGGCTGACCCGCCATTCCTGGACCAGATCGTCGAGGAAATGGCGGATGCTGGTGCGGATCGTGCCCTCGCCCCGTGCCTGCCCCGACGACATCAATATGCCCGAGACGATGCTTTTGCAGCGCTCGATCTGCGCCTGCATCTCGGCGACGTCCCCGACCAGTTCGCGGTTGCGGGTAACGCTGCGCATCTGGCGCCAGTCGGACAAGATGACAGAGATGGTCGACAGCGGCGTGCCCAACTCATGCGCGGCACCGGAGGCCAGCAAGCCCATGCGCACGATGTGGTCCTCCTCGGCCGAGTGCTGGCGCAGATCGGCGAGATAGGCATCGCGTTCGCGCAGATTGCGGTTGATGCGCGTCATGAAGATGACGATCAGGCCGGCCGCCAGCACGAAGCAGATGAACATGCCCCTGATATGCAGGGCCAGCAGGTCGCTGCCGCCGTGATGCGGGATGGCGATCGGCTGGAACTGGAAGGTGAGGAAGACGAAGCAGGCGGAGGCGGCCGCCACCAGGCTCCAGGTGGACCAGGGCGTCAAAAGCGCGGCGCCAAGCGTGATCTGCAAGAGATAGAGCGACACGAACGGGTTCGAGGCACCGCCACTGAGGTAAAGCTGGGTCGTCAGCGCCGCCATGTCGAAGATGAGCGCGACGAACAGCTGCGCGTTGCTGATCGGCCGCTGGCCGCGCAAAGCGAGCAGGCTGAAGATGTTCAGCCCGACCAGGAAAACCACCACCCCGGCCATCTCCCCCAGTGGCAGCGGGATGTCGAACCAGTATTGCGTCACCAGGATGGTGAGCACCTGACCCGCCACCGCCAGCCAACGCAGTTGGATGAGCAGGAGCAGGTTTTTTCTGTTCGCCGCGTCGGGATCCGAGGCCGTGCCGCCGTTGCCCGCAAGCGATGCGGCCGCGAAGGATTTGTCGTTGCGAAGCGTATGCGTCGGGGCGCTCATCGTGCCGGTCCTTGCCGCCGGCGGGCGCCGATCATCGGCGCGGCCAAGGCCGCGGCAAGCATCGCAGCGAGCGTGAACCAGGTCAAAGCATAGACGAGGTGGCTGTTGCGGAAAGTCACGACCGTCAGGCCGCCGCGCGGCCAGCCCGCGGATGCTTCCGCATCGACGAAATAAGGGGCGATGTCGTTCGTCAAGCCGCGCGCGGCTGCGATGGCGACGACGTCGCGCGAATACCAGCGATTGCCCGCCGCATCGTTGCTGCGCAGGAAGCCGCCCCGGGGCTCGCTCATGCGCAACAGGCCGTCAACGACGGTCGACGAGCCGAGGCCGCCGCTCTCTTGTTCGAACTCGGCCTTGCGCCCCTGTGGGATGAAGCCGCGGTTGACCAGCACGACGAAGCCACGGTCTGTCCGCATCGGCGTCAGCACCCAATAGCCGCCGCCAAGCTCCGTCACCGCCTGCACGAGCGTGTTCTTGCCGCCCAAAAACCGTCCGGCCAATCGCACATGGCTATACTCGTCGCCGGCCGCGGTCATGCCACCCCATGTCGCCGGACCCGGCGCATCGACAGGCGCATGGATGCGCTGGTCGACGCGGGCGATCAGGTCGAGCTTCCAGACCCGCCTTTCCAGCTGCCAAATGCCGAGCCCAAGGAACACCGCCACGCCGACGAGCCCGAGCAATGCGAGAAAAAGCCGCGACGCGGACGACCTGCCGGCATCCTTTCCTGGCGCGGCGGGCAAGCTGATGCCGGCCTGTCCGATCCTTACTTCGGCAGTGGTCCTCCCCGCGCCCGGCGCCGGGCTCATGGCATCTCGCGCATGTCGTGAAGCCCCGGCATCATGTTGGCGTTGAGGTGGTACATCACCCAGAGCGAGCCGGTCAGCACGATGACGACCAGGATCAGCGTGAAGATCAGCGCCAGCATCGACCATCCGCCTTCCGAGGCGGTGTTCATGTGCAGGAAGAAAACCATGTGGACGACGATCTGCACCACCGCGAAAGCCATGATGACGATCGCCGTGGCCTGCTTGTTGTCGATGGCGCCGCTCATGACCAGCCAGAACGGAATGGCGGTCAGGATCACCGACAGGACGAAGCCGATCAGATAGCCTTTGAACGATCCGTGCGCGGCGCCGCCATGGGCGTGGCCGTGACCCTCGGCATGATCATGAGCGCTCATCGCAACATTCCCATCAGATAGACGAAGGTGAAGACGCCGATCCAGACGACGTCGAGGAAATGCCAGAACATCGAGAGGCACATCAGTCGGCGGCGGTTGGCCTCGGTGAGGCCGAACCGGGCGACCTGCGTCATCAGCGTCACCAGCCAGACGGTGCCGAAGGTGACGTGCAGCCCGTGCGTTCCGACCAGCGTGAAGAAAGACGACAGGAAGGCGCTGCGCTGCGGCGTGGCGCCTTCATGGATCATGTGGGCGAATTCGTAGAGCTCGATCGACAGGAAGGCCAGGCCGAACAGGCCGGTCACGGCAAGCCACGCTTGCGTCGCCGCGACGCGGCCTTTGTCCATGGTCAGCATGGCAAAGCCATAGGTGATCGAGGACAAGAGCAGCATGGTGGTGTTGACCGCCACCAGATCGAGATCGAACAGGTCCTTCGGCGCGGGTCCCGCCGCGTAATTGCCGCCGAGCACGCCATAGGCCGCGAACAGCATGGCGAAGATCAGGCAGTCGCTCATCAGATAGAGCCAGAAGCCGAGCATGGTGCTGCTGCCTTCGGCATGCGCATGCTCTTCTTCCAGGTGGAAGACCGGTCCGGTGCCGGCCGTGGTTACACTCGAAGCCATGCTCAAACCCTAGCCCTGGGCGGCGAGGAGCGTCGTCCTCGCCTCCTCCGTCTGCGTGACCTCGGCAGCCGGAATGTGTAAATCGCGGTGATAGTTGAAGGTGTGGCCGATCGCGGTGGCGATCAGGCAGACGAAGCTCAGCGCCGCCAGCCACCAGATGTACCAGATCAGGCCGAAGCCGAGCGCGACGCTGAAGGCGGCCAGGACGACGCCGGTGCCGGTATTGCTGGGCATATGGATCGGCTTGAAGCCGGAGAGCGGCCTGGCGTAGCCGGCCTTCTTCATGTCCCACCAGGCATCGTTGTCGCGCACCACGGGCGTGAAGGCGAAGTTGTAGGCGGGCGGCGGCGAAGAGGTCGACCATTCGAGCGTGCGGCCGTCCCAGGGATCGCCGGTCGGATCGGTCAAGGCCTCGCGCTTGCGGATGGAGACGACGATCTGGATCAGGAAGGCAGCGATGCCGGCAGCGATCAGCACCGCGCCGAAGGCGGCGATGACGAACCATATCTGCAGCGAGGGATCGTCGAAGACACGCATGCGGCGCGTCACGCCCATCAGGCCGAGTATGTAGAGCGGCATGAAGGCGAACCAGAAGCCGACCACCCAGCACCAGAACGACACCTTGCCCCAGAACGGATCGAGCTTGAAGCCGAAGGCCTTGGGCCACCAATAGGCGATGCCGGCGAACAGGCCGAACAGCACGCCGCCGATGATGACATTGTGGAAATGCGCGATCAGGAACAGGCTGTTGTGCAGCACGAAATCCGCCGGCGGCACGGCAAGCAGCACGCCGGTCATGCCGCCAACGACGAAGGTGAGCATGAAGGCTATCGTCCACATCATCGGCAGTTCGAAGCGGATGCGGCCGCGATACATGGTGAACAGCCAGTTGAATATCTTCGCTCCCGTCGGGATCGAGATGATCATCGTGGTGATGCCGAAGAAGGAATTGACGCTGGCGCCGGAGCCCATGGTGAAGAAATGGTGCAGCCAGACCAGGTAGGATAGGATGGTGATGACCACCGTGGCGTAGACCATCGAGGTGTAGCCGAACAGGCGCTTGCCGGAGAAGGTGGAAGTGACCTCGGAAAAGACGCCGAACAGCGGCAGGATAAGAATGTAGACTTCCGGGTGACCCCATATCCAGATGAGGTTCACATACATCATCGGGTTGCCGCCGAAGTCGTTGGTGAAGAAGTTGGTGCCGACATAGCGGTCGAGCGCCAGTAGCGAGAGCACGGCCGTCAGCACCGGGAAGGACGCCACGATCAGCACGTTGGTGCAGAGCGACGTCCAGGTGAAGACAGGCATGCGCATCATCGTCATGCCGGGCGCGCGCATCTTGATGATCGTGCAGATCAGGTTGATGCCCGACAGCGTCGTGCCGACGCCCGCCACCTGCAGCGCCCAGATGTAATAATCGACGCCGACGTCAGGACTGTAGCCAATGCCGGAGAGCGGCGGATAGGCGAGCCAGCCGGTGCGGGCGAATTCGCCGACGAACAGCGAGGCCATGACCAGGATGGCGCCGCCGACCGTCATCCAGAAGCTGAAATTGTTGAGGAACGGGAAGGAGACATCGCGCGCGCCGATCTGCAGCGGCACGACAAAGTTCATCAGCCCGGTGACGAAGGGCATCGCCACGAAGAAGATCATGATCACGCCGTGCGCGGTGAAGATCTGGTCGTAGTGATGCGAATTAAGGTAGCCCTCGGAGCCATTGAAGGCGATGGCCTGCTGCAGGCGCATCATGATGGCGTCGGAGAAGCCGCGCAGCAGCATGACGAGACCGAGCACCATGTACATGATGCCGATCTTCTTGTGGTCGACGCTGGTGAACCACTCGCGCCACAGATACGTCCACAGCTTGAAATAGGTGATCGCTCCAAGAAGGGCGATGCCGCCGAGCGCCACCGCGACGAAGGTGGCGACGACGATCGGCTCATGCAGCGGCAGCGAGTCTAATGTGAGACGGCCGAAAATGAATTTGGTCAGCGTATCGGGCATCGGCTGTCTCTCACAATTCGCGCCACAGCAGGCCGAGCGACGGCGTATCCGCCTCGGCGCGACGGCTCTCGGTCCCGGGCCTCAGCAGCCCCGCCCCGCGCAGCGGGGAAAGATTCCTGGCCGGCCAATCCTTCGGCGTGACATCGCTGGCCGCGCGCGCCGCGGCGGCCGCTTCCTCCGCCGTGCAGATGCTGGCGACATAGGACGGATCGTTGCCGAACACCGCGCCGCGCCGGGCGAGCTTGTCGTATTGCAGCGGCAGCGTGTTGCGCACGCCGGCGAGGCCGAGGCCACCCTTGGCGTCGATCGACATCATCTCGTTCATGCACATCTTGCCGCGCTCGACGCACAGATTGAGGATGGCGCCAAAAAGGCCGGGATCGACGGAGGCATAGTGGCGGACCGGCTCGTTCTCGCTCGGCTTTTCAAGTTCGAGATAGTTTTCGCGGCTGAGCGTCGCCGGCGCGGTTCTGGCCTGCGCCACCCACTGGTCGAAAGCCTGGTCGGACAGGCCGTGGAACGCAAAGCGCATCCCCGAAAAGCCGGCGCCGCTGTAGTTGGACGAGAAGCCGCTGTAGGTGCCAGGCCGGTTGATGACGGCGTGCAGCTTGGTTTCCATCGCCGGCATGGCGTAGATCTGCCCGGCAAGGGCTGGAATGTAGAAGGAATTCATTACCGCCGACGAGGTGATGCGGAAGTCGATCGGCTGGTTGACCGGCGCCGCCAGCTCGTTGACGGAGGCGATGCCGTAATCCGGATAGATGAAGAGCCATTTCCAGTCGAGCGCCACGACCTCGACCCGGAGCGGCTTGTGCGCTTCAGTGACCGGCTGGCCGGGTTCGATCCGGTCGATCCGGCGGTACGGATCGAGCAGATGCGTGCCGAGCCAGGTCAGCGCGCCGAGGCAGATGATGATGAGCAGGGGCGCCGCCCAGATCACCAGTTCCAATTTAGTCGAATGATCCCAGTCCGGCGCGTAGGTCGCCGCTGTGTTGGATTGCCGATAGCGCCAGGCGAAGAAGACCGTCAGCGCCATGACCGGGATGATGATGACCAGCATCAGCAAGGTCGAGACCACGAGCAGGTCGCGCTGCTGGGCCGCGACATCGCCGGCGGGCGCCAGAACGACCAGATCGCAGCCGCTCAACAGCCCGGCCAGGGGGAACAGAAGCAAGGCTCCAAATCGTTTCATCAAGCGCTGCCCTCGAAGGATCGCCGCAACCGTTCATGTTGCAGTGCGGTATCGATCCAAGGGCTACTGCTCGCGGCGCTGTGGTAACATTGGACAATTTGTCCAATGCCCAGCAGGCATGGCTTTGGCGCAGTGTGCAGTGCACAATAGACCCCCCCGGGGGAATCCCCGGAATTGGGTTCCGGACAGTTCATTCCACGCGGTGGCGACGGATAAGATGGCTCAGACTTCGACTGCCGAAACAAACAGCGAGTTGATCGGCTCGCATCATGGCCAGGTCAGCGCGGGCGATATCGCGGTCGGCGTGATCGTGGGCAGGACGTCGGAATTCTTCGACTTCTTCGTCTATGCGATCGCCTCCGTCATCGTGTTTCCCAAACTGGTGTTTCCGACGCACGATCCGCTCGTCGGCACGCTCTATTCCTTCTGCATCTTCGCGCTGGCCTTCGTCGCGCGCCCGTTCGGCTCCGTGCTGTTCATGGCGATCGACCGCGCCTATGGCCGCGGCGCGAAACTGACGATCGCGCTGTTCCTGCTTGGCACGTCGACCGTTGCCATCGCATTTCTGCCGGCCTATGGCGACATCGGTGCGGTCGCGGTGTGGCTTTTGGCGCTTGCCCGCATCGGCCAGGGGCTGGCACTCGGCGGAACATGGGACGGACTGCCCTCGCTGCTGGCGCTGAACGCGCCGCAGAACCGGCGCGGCTTCTACGCCATGATCCCGCAGCTGGGCGCGCCGATCGGGCTCATCGTGGCAAGCTCCCTCTTCGCCTTCTTCGTCGCCAATCTGTCGGCCGACGACTTCTTCTCCTGGGGCTGGCGCTATCCCTTCTTCGTCGCCTTCGCCATCAATGTCGTGGCCCTGTTCGCCCGGCTGCGCATCGTCGTCACGCCTGAATTCTCGAAACTGTACGAGAGCGGCGACCTGCAGCCGACGCGCATCAGGGACACGATCCGGGCCGAGGGCCACAACGTCGTCATCGGCGCCTTCGCGCCGCTGGCGAGTTTCGCCCTGTTCCACATGGTGACGGTGTTTCCGCTTTCCTGGGTGTTCCTGTTCACCAATGAGGGGCCGGCACGCTTCCTGATGATCGAGGCGGTGAGCGCGCTGTTCGGCATTGCGGCCATCGTCGCATCGGGGCCATTGGCCGATCGCGTCGGACGCCGTGCGCTGCTCGGCGGTTCGGCGATCGCCATCGCGACCTTCAGCGGCTTTGCCCCACAGCTTCTGGATGGCGGCGCCGTCGGCGAGGCGCTGTTCATGGTGCTGGGCTTCATCCTGCTGGGGCTGAGCTTCGGGCAATCGTCGGGCGTCGTCGCCTCGCGCTTTTCCCGGCAGTATCGCTATACCGGCTCGGCGATCACCTCGGATCTGGCGTGGATGTTCGGTGCCGGCTTCGCGCCGCTCGCCGCCCTGCTGCTGGCCGGCAATTTCGGCCTCATCGCCGCCGGCGCCTATCTGCTGTCGGGCGCTGCCTGCACGTTGCTTGCCCTGTGGATCGACGGGCGCCGTCCGGCCGCGGACCGTCAGCCCGACTAGATGTTTGATCCCGGTTTTTGATGGTGCATCCTTATCTTCCGAATCAAAGGATGCGCTATGGGCCAAGTTCTGCATGGGAGCGCCACAACGACAGAGGCGGTCCGTCGAGCGATACAGCATAGTCAAGAGAGCCTGAGGACCCTGGCCAAGCGCTACGGGATCAACCAGAAGACGGTTGCGAAGTGAAAGAGGCGAGCTTCGGTCGCCGATCTACCGACTGGTCCGAAGGAACCGAGATCGACGGTGCTCTCGATTGAGGAGGAGGCGGTCATTGTCGCTTTCCGCCGCTACACGCTGCTGCCGCTCGACGACTGTCTATATGCGCTTCAGGCGACCATCCCGCACCTGACGCGGTCTTCATTGCATCGCTGCCTGCAACGCCATGGCATCGGTCGGCTTGCGGATGTCGAGGGCGACAAACCGGCGAAGAGGAAATTCAAGAGCTACCCGATCGGCTACTTCCACATCGACATTGCCGAGGTCAGGACCGAGCAGGGCAAGCTGCACATGTTCGTCGCTATCGACGAGTTGCACGAGAAGGCCCCCACAGCCATCTCTAAACACTTCCTGCTCCGGCTGATCGCGGCCGTTCCCTACAAGATCCACACTGTGCTTACGGACAATGGCATCCAGTTCACCACCCCCGGTGCCGGTGGCTCGGCCGTGCCGCTGATTAAGGAGGCAATCGCTAATGGCGAGATCTTCCGCGCTCACGCCTTCGAATACGCCTGCGCCAGGAATGACATAAAGCACCGCACGACCAAGGCCAGGCATCCGTGGACCAATGGCGAGGTCGAGAGAATGAACCGGACTATCAAGGACGCCACCGTCAAGCGCTTCTATTACGAGAGCCACGACCAACTCCGCATCCATCTCGCCGACTTCGTCGCAGCCTACAACTTTGCCCGTAGGCTCAAGACCCTCAAAGGTCTCACACCCTACGAGTTCATCTGCAAGGCGTGGGTCTCACAACCGGAAAGGTTCAAACTCAATCCGCTCCAGCAAATGCCGGGACCACCCGGCTGCCTTCGGCCATTCAGTCAGAGCGAGTCGTAAACGGCGTCGATCAACATCTTGCGGCGTGGGTCCATGTCGTCAAAACCCAGCATGCGGTTGGTGACATAGCCGAAACCGACGCCGGCACCGGGATCGGCAAAGCCGATGGCGCCGCCCCAGCCGGTGTGGCCGAACGTTTGCCGCGATGCACGGCCGGCATAGACCGGATCTTCCATCTGATAACCGGCGGCGAAGGCAGTGGGGGCGGCGAAGCTTTCATCCATGCCGCGAACACGCTGACGCGCCGCCGCTTCGATTGCCGCGCGGCCGATCAGTGGATGGCCCTCCCAGACGCCACCGGCTGCCATCATGCCGTAAATACGCGCCAATGCGTGCGCCGTCGACTGGCCATTGCCGCCCGGCACCTCGGCGGCGCGCCAGACGCGGTCGTTGGGGGCCAATGCACGGGGCGCCGGATTGTCGCCTGCGTGGGGAAATGGCGAGGCGCGGACAAATTCGACCCAGTCCGAAGCCCCCGGGCCTTCGATCATCTCGGCGACCCTGGATTCCTCGCGGTCCGGCAGACCGACATGAAAATCGGCTCCGAGCGGGCCTGCTATCTCCTGCGCGATGAAGCGGCCGATGCTTCGCCCGTCGACGCGTCGCAAAACTTCGCCAGCAAGGTGGCCATAGGTAAGCGCGTGATAGATGCAGCGGCTGCCGGGCTCCCATAGGGGCGGCATGGCGGCGAGCGCGTCGACAAAGGGCGTCCACGCGAACATGCCCGCTTCGTCCATCGGCACGGCAAGACCATTCAGCCCGGCCTGGTGCGACATCACCTGGTCAAGCGTGATGCGCTCCTTGCCGCCGGCCGCGAATTCCGGCCAGTAGCGGGCAATGGGTGCGGCATAGTCCAGTCTGCCGCGCTCCACCAACATTGCGATCGCCAGCGCGACGACGCCCTTAGTGGAGGACCAGACATTGATCAGCGTGTCCTGCCGCCACGGACGGGTTCGCGCGGCATCCGCATGACCGCCCCACAGGTCAACAACGGTCTTGCCGTGGACCACGACGGATACGCCTCCGCCATGTTCCAGCCCTTGGGCGAAACACTCGGCGAATGCCGCGCGCACGGCGCCAAAGCGCGGATCGCAGATACCATCCATGTTCATGCGTGAACTCTCACCAGGCTGATATGACGGGAATGCCGCCGTTGACCATTCTGGCTCGGCGGGAACCCGCCAGTCCAGCGAATTGCCGACACTCAAGATCGTCGCCCATATGATGCGACCCGAAAATCATGGCAACCAGGGCAATCGACGGGCCGGCTCAGGCCTACTGCTTCACCGAGGTGGAGGTGCCCCAGGTATCCGACAGCACGTAGCCTTGAGGGTATGGATCCGTCGGATCGAGATAGTAGCTGTGCTCGCCGGTGATCCAGGCCCGGCCGGTGATCTCCGGAACGATCGCCTTGCGCCCGGCGATTTCCGTCAGTTCCACGATCCTGCCGGTGAAGCGTGAGCCGATGATCGATTCATGGATCAACACGTCGCCAACGCCCATCAAGCCGCGCGCCTGCAGCACGGCCATGCGGGCCGAAGTGCCCGTTCCGGTCGGGCTGCGGTCCGAGCGGCCCGGCGAGACGATGCAGGTGTTGCGCGTGACATTGCCCGGCCCCTGGAACGGCATGGCGAACTGGACGATCGACACGCCGCGCACATGATCGAATTGCGGATGGACGACATCGAGCTGCTCGCGCGCGGCCCGCCTTATCTTCTCGCCGGCCACCGCCAGTTCGCGCGCCTCGTCGGGCGCGACCGAGAAGCCAAGCGCCTTGGCATCGACGATGGCGTAGAACATGCCGCCATAGGCGATGTCGACGGTGAGCGTTCCGAGCCCTTCAACCTCGATGTTGGCATCCAGGCGGTCAACAAAGGCCGGCGCGTTGCGCAAGGTGATCGAGACGCATTTGCCGTCGCGGCATTGGGCGCGCACCTCGATGACGCCACCCGGCATGTCGAGCTTGAAGCGCGTCTCGGGCTCCTGCATCGGCACCATGCCGGTCTCCAGCAGCACCGTGGCGACGCAGATCGTGTTGGAACCGGACATCGGCGGATATTCCGTCGGCTCCATGATGATGGCGCCGGCGGCGCAATCCTCGCGCGTCGATGGAACGAGCAGGTTGACGTGGCGCGCGACGCTGCCGCGCGGCTCGCAGATCAGCATGCGCCTGATATGGTCGTGATCGCGCTCCATCGTGATCATCTTGTCCATCATCGTGCGGCCAGCCGGCGGCAGAACACCGCCGATGATGACGTCGCCGACTTCACCTTCGGCATGGCAGCCGACGACACGAATGCTGGTTTTGCTGCGCATTGCTGTTCCTGCGTTTGTCCCTGCCGGCCACGACTATTTTGCTTGGCAAGCCGTGCCGCTTCGGGACAAACTGATCAATCCGCGTGCAAGCCTCAAGGAGAATCCGAAATGACCTCTAATGTTTTTTCCGGCTGCATGCCGGCGTTGATGACCCCGTGCACGCAGGACCGCCAGCCCGACTTCGACGCGCTGGTGCGCAAGGGACGCGAGCTGATCGCGGCCGGCATGTCGGCCGTCGTCTATTGCGGCTCGATGGGAGACTGGCCGCTCCTGACCGACGAGCAGCGCATGGAAGGCGTCGAGCGCCTGGTGAAGGCCGGCGTGCCGGTGATCGTCGGCACCGGCGCGGTCAACACCGCCAAGGCCGTGGCGCACGCGGCGCACGCCCAGAAGGTCGGCGCCCGGGGCCTGATGGTGATCCCGCGTGTTTTGTCGCGCGGGCCTTCGGTGACGGCGCAGCGCCATCACTTCAAGGCAATTCTTGCCGCCGCGCCTGATCTGCCGGCGGTCATCTACAACAGCCCCTATTACGGCTTTGCCACACGTGCGGACCTGTTCTTCGCCCTTCGCGCCGAACATCCGAACCTCGTCGGCTTCAAGGAGTTCGGCGGCCCGTCGGATCTGCGCTACGCGGCGGAAAATATCACCAGCCGCGACGATGAGGTCGCGCTGATGATCGGCGTCGACACCGCCGTCTTCCACGGTTTCGTCAATTGCGGCGCGTCCGGCGCCATCACCGGCATCGGCAACGTCCTGCCGAAGGAGGTGCTGCACCTTGTGGGCTTGAGCCAGGCGGCGGCCAAGGGCGACGCCGAGGCCCGCCAGCGCGCGCTGGAACTGGACGCCGCGCTCGCCGTGCTGTCCTCCTTCGACGAAGGCCCCGACCTGGTGCTCTATTTCAAGCACATGATGGTGCTGAAGGGTAATCCCGAGTACCTGCTGCACTTCAATGAGACGGATGCCCTCACCGACAGCCAGCGCGGCTATGCCGAGGCGCAGCTCAAATTGTTCGACAGCTGGTATGCCCAGTGGTCGAGGCAACCCGGCGTGATCGCAAGGTCCGCAGCCTGACCCGGCAGGCGCGACAGGCGGCCATAGTACGGCCGCCTTTGCATTGCGGGGCTGAGCAGCCGCTGTCTGACTTAGTGCCTGACCATCCCGGCGTCGACATTCAGCGTCTGGCCGGTGATCCAGCGCGCATCGTCGGAGGCCAGGAACGAAACCACGTCGGCGATATGTTCCGGCTGCCCCTTGCCCTTCATCGCCTGCAGCATTTCGACAAAGCCGAACGCCTCGTTGTGCGGGCTCGCCTTGACGCCGTCGCTCTCGATCAGGCCAGGCGTCACCGCGTTCGCCGTGATGTTGTATTTGCCGAGTTCGGTGGCGAGCGCCCGGGTGAAGCCGATGACGCCGCCCTTGGCCGCGACATAGGCCGCCATGTTCGGCGTGCCGGCAAAGAAGGTGTTGGAGGCGATGCTGATCACCCGCCCGGCCTTGCCAGCCGCGCGCATCTGGTCCGTACCCGCGCGGGTGACGATGAAGGTCCCTGTCAGATTGACGTCGATGATCTTGCGCCAATGGTCGAGATCGACGTCGTCCCAGGCGACGAACGGCACGATGCTGGCATTGTTGACCAGGATATCGACGCCTCCGGTCAGTGCCTGGATTTCGGCGAAGAGTGCCTTGACCGAGGCCGGATCGGAAATGTCGGCGGCGATCGCCCTCGCCTTCCCGCCGATCGACACGGCGGCAGCCTTGGCGCCTTCGGCGTTGATGTCGCTGAGGATGACGGTTGCCCCGTCGGCGGCAAGCCGCGCGGCGATCGCCTTGCCAATACCCTGTGCGGCGCCGGTAACCAGGGCCGTCTTTCCCGCAAGCCGTTCAGTCATGAAAATGCTCCCTCAATCCGTATCTGTTGATGTCTGTTCAGGCGTCGGCGTCGATAACGGCCAGCGCCGCCTCGATGCCTTTGCCGATCGCGAGTTTCTGGCCAGCCGCGTTCACGGCGCCGCCAAGTGCCGTCAGCGCCGCGATCGCATAGATCGGCTGCGCCGTCGGCCCCATATGGCCGATCCGCGTCAGCTTCCCCAATGTCTCGCCGCGGCCCGACGAAAACACCACGCCGTAGCGGGCGCGCGCGGCCTGGCGAAGCGCCGTCTCGTCGACACCATCGGGGGTGCGGACGGCGGTGGTGGTCGGCGACGCAATGCTGTCGCTGGCCGCCCAGATCGATAGGCCCATCGCGGTGACGCCCGCGCGCATGGCCTTGGCGGTGAGCGCGTGGCGCGCCCATACAGCCTCAGGCCCCTCATTGAGATAGAGGTCGAGCGCGACGTCGAGCCCGTTGATCTCCGAGACCGACGGCGTGAACGGAAACGGCTTGTCCCTCGACCAGGCAGTTTCCCAGTCGACAATGCTCAGCATCGATGCGCGCGGCGCCAGGGGATTGGCCTTCATCTTGCCCCAGGCCCGCTCGCTGACGCCCATCATTGTGAGGCCGGGAGGGGCACCCAGGCATTTGTTGGGGCCGGTGACATAGATATCGGCCTTGCAATCCTCGGGATGCGTCTTCATGCCGCCAAAGGACGAGACCGCGTCGACGATGAGATAGCCGCCATGTGCCGAAACCAGCGCGCCGATGGCGTCGATCGGGTTGATGGTTCCCGACGGCGTGTCGTGATGACAGACCGACACGATGGTGATCTCCGGATGCGCCTTGAGCATGTCGGCGACCGCCTGCGGATCGATAGCCTCATTGTAGGGCACTTCAATCTCGAGCAGATGCGGCGAGTACCGCTTCGCCCAGTAGCCAAAGCCCTTGCCGTAGACGCCCGAGGCAAGATTGAGCACGACATCGTCGGGCGCGATCAGCGACGCCGCCGCCGCTTCGAGGCCGAGCACCGGTTCGCCATGCAGGATGACCGGCTTGTTCGACAGCCGCATCGCCTTCTGCGCCTTGTCGACCACACCCTCGTAGAAGAGCTGGAACGCAGGATCATAGTCGTAGAGCACCGTGCGGCCGAGGCCGCGCAGCACTTCTGGATAGGCGTTTACCGGACCCGCGGTCAGGGTGATGACCGGATCGGCATGATCGGAATAGCGCATGGTGTTGTCTCCGGATTGGCGGCGGTCAGCCGTAGAATTGCGTGCCGGTCCTGTAGGTCTTGAAGTTTTCCATGTCGTGCGAGTACATCAGCTCGGCGCCATGGTCCTCGGCGAGCTTCTTCACCTTGCGCATCGAATTGACGCCTGCCACCGGGTCGATGTGGAAGGCAGCCTGGCACAGCGTCTCCAGGCTCTTCTGGGTGTAGGCGGCGTCGATGGTGAACATGATCGGCTTGCGCTTGGGGAACTCGACCAGCAGGCTGTAGTGGCCGATCGAATGGCCGGGCGTCGAGATCAGCTTGACGCCCCTGGCGAGATCGACGTCGCCGTCGATGCCCTCGAAGGTCGAGTTGGCGCGCGTCGTGCCTTCCAGCAGCTGCGCCGTCGCGCCTCGCGCTTCGGCGGCCTCCGCCGAGAAGCTCAGGTCCGAATAGCCGAGATGTTCGAAAGGCTGCGGATTGCAGGCCTGCGGCACCTCCGAGCGATGGCAGATCTTCTTGGCATGCGGAAAATACTTGTTGCCGCCGCAATGGTCGAAATGGAAATGCGAGTTGACGACGACGTCGATGTCCTTCGGCTCGAGGCCGAGCAGCGCAAGCGCGCCGGGGATGGTCTGGTGCTTTTCCTGGATCGGCTTCTCGAAGGGCAGCACCTTCATGACGTGATCGTAGTCGTAGCCGGTGTCGATCAGGAACCGGCCCTCGGCATGCTCGATCAGGATCGAATAGACGGGGAAGCGCACTTCGCCGCCAGGGCCTCGGTTCCAGAACACGTGGTAGCCGTCGAGAACGAGCGAGCCGCCGTCGAGCAGGTAGACTTTGGTATCCGACATTCTTGCCTCCTGTTTGGCGCGGGTCCCTTCCGCGCATCTGATTGTGGTCAGCGCGCGCCGCGCTCGTATGGAATGCCTAGTGCCGCCGGCAGGCTGGCACGCCGGCCAAACAGCACCAGCATGATCATCACCGCCAGGAACGGCAGCATCTGGATGACGTCGGTCGGTATGTTGATGCCCGCCACCTGCATAGCCGTTGTCAGCGACAGGCAGACGCCGAACAGCAGGGCGCCGAACAGCACCCAGACCGGACGGCCGCGCGCCAGCATGGCCAGCACGATGCCGAGAAAGCCGGCGCCATTGGTGATGAACGGAATGAACAGGCCCGCACCGACATTGGCGAGATAGGCGCCGCCGAGCCCGGCCAGCGCACCGGTCGTCAGCACCGCGATGGTCCGGGTCCTGATGACGTCGATGCCGGCGACGTCGAGTGCTGCCGGCTTGTCGCCCGCTGCCTGCAGATTGAGGCCGAGCTGCGTGCGCCGATAGAGGTAGCCCATGCCGAACACCAGCGCGACCGCCAGATAGACGATCAGATGATGTTTGAAGAAGGCGGGTCCGATGACAGGAATATCCGACAGCAGCGGAATGATGGTGGCGTCCGCCGCCGGCAGGCGGGGATAGCTGCGCGAGAACTGGAAATGATGAAGCAGCGCCGTCAGACCTTCGAGACCGAGCGTCAACGCGATGCCGATGACGATCTGGTTCAGCCCGATGCGCACGCACAGCAGCGCCATGATCATCGCCACGGCGACACCGCCGGCGGCACCGGTAAGGAACCCCAGCCACAGCGACCCGGAATAGAAGGCGCCGACAAAGCCGAGATAGGCGCCGGCCAGCATCATGCCTTCGATGCCGATGTTGAGCACGCCGGCTTTTTCCGACATCTGCTCGCCGAGGCCGGCCAGCAGCAGCGGGATGGCGGCGGTGACGGCGCCGAACAGCAGCGCGCTGAGAAAGACTTCGCTGAAGAGCCCGGTCATGCCCTAAGCCTTTCTCGACTGGTTGTAGCGATGGTCGACATATTCGGCGAGCGCGAGCACGATCAGCACGATGGAGACCAGCACCAGCGTGAAATGGTTGGGCACGCCAAGCCGCCGCGCCGCGCTTTCGCCGCCGATCGACAGCACCGAAAGCAGGAACACGAAACCGATAGCGGCAAAGCCGTTCATGCGGGCGAGGAACACGGCTGGAATGACGGCAAGCCCGTAAGCGGGATTCCAGTCGGCGCGGACATTGCCCTGGACGCCGATGATGTCGACAGCGCCGGCAAGGCCGGCCAGCCCGGCCGAAATGGCGAAGACGGTGACGGTTAGGCCAGACACGCCGAGCCCCGCGTGGACCGCGGCGCGCGGATTGGCGCCGACGATCCGCAATTTCAGCCCGAACGCCGTGCGCGTCATCACCAGATGCACGATGATGATTGCCGCCAGGCCGAGCAGCAGGCCGCTGGTGATGGTCGTTTCGAACAGGCGCGGCAGCCTGTCGTCCACCGGCAGCGTACGCGTCTGCGGCACGGTCGTGCTGGGGTCGCGAAACATGAGCTTGACCAGCACATTTGCGAGCGAGGTGCCCAGGAACGTCATCATCAGCGTGGTGATGATCTCGTTGACGCCCTGATAGGCACGCAGCAGAGCTGGGATCAGCGACCAGATCATCGCCACCGCCATGGCCCGACTTAAACACCGCCTGTGAGAATATGTCATTAAGTCAGCATGTTAGGCGCGCGCCGGCGCGTGTTACCACTACATCTGGGGGGGATCTCAGGCGAGTTGTTCGTCGAGGTTGTGTGGCAGAGCGATGCCAGCTGCCTTGAAGACGTTGCCCACTTGGCCGGTGACGTGAGTTCTGGTTGTGACGATGCGACCATCCTTTTCGATGGTGGCTTCCTGGAGGCGATCGAGATCGCGTAGGAGCGGCTGCCATTCGGGCGTCAGGCCTTTGGCCCGGCAGAGGCGGCGCAGTTCCTTGCTGAGCACGAGCGCCAGGAACGAGCAGAACACATGCCCGCGGATGGCGGCATCGGATTGGTGGAAGATCGGCCGGGTATTGAAGGTTGCCTTGGCGGCGCGGAACAGGCTCTCGACCTCGAGCAAATCGCGATACCGCAGCACGGCCTGGAGCGGGGTCACCTTCGCGTTGGTCCGCACCACGGTGATACCGTCGTAGCGGGCTTCCTCGGCAAGCTTGCCGACATCGATCTTGAAGTTCTTGCCGCCGGCCTTGAGGTAACGCCGGTAGGCCGAGTTGCCGACCAGTGCCTTGTCGCCCTTCTTGAGCTGTGCCTCGAGGCCGGCGATGATCGCCTGGCGGTCGGCCTTGTCCTTCTCGGCCTCGGCGTCATTGCGGCTGACGATGTAGCGGTCTTTACCGAACTTGACCTCTTTGACCCACAACTGAGTTTCACCGCGCTGGCGCTCGAGAACGAGCGGAACCATCGGCGCCGTGTCATTGAGCACGACGTTGTGGATCACGCTGCTCGAGCGTTCGCGGGCCCCCAGAATGTATTCCATGCCCAGCTTTTCGAGCGCGGCGATGGTATCGGCGCTGATCATGCCGCGATCGGCGACAACGCAGGCGCGTGTGACGCCGAAGCGCGTTCGCAGCCGATCGACCACCGGCAACAGGACGGTCACGTCAGCGGTGTTGCCAGGCACCATCTCGGTGCAGATCGGCCGGCCCTCGCCATCAACGACCAGCGCCAGGATCATTTGCGCCAGATCGGGGCGGAAGTCCTTGGAATGCCCGCGCTTGCCCAGCGTCTCGCCGCCCGCGCCGTAGAAGGATAACGAGGTTGTGTCCATGAACACAAGGCTGAGGTCGGTGAACAGGTCCTGCCGGCGCGCGAAGAGCTTTTCCTCGATCACGTCTTTCACGCAGCGCGCCACCAGCGCGCCTTGCGCCTTTTCGCCGCGTTCCTCGCCCAGCCACGCCATGGCCCGGTAAAAGTGATGGAGCGCCAGACCCTCGGCGCCCTCGATACCATAATCGGCCATCCAGTTCGCGCAGTCGCGGTCCGAGCCCGACACGAACAGCCGATGCAACGTGCCAATGAACACCGCCCGTTCCACCGCAAAGCCGAACTGGCGCCCTTCCAGCACCTCTTCCAGCACATCGCCAATCCCGAGCCGCTGCCACAGCCGCCCGAACAACAGCGGACCGCCAATGCGGCGAGAGGCAATCCGCCCCGCGTCAATGTCGGACAGGATGAGGCTGCGTTCGCCATGGCGCGCAATCGAGGCCGCCAATCTGTCAAGTTCGCCGCTGGCAACCAGCGCATCCTTGCGGCCCAGTGCCTTTATCGTGCGCTGGCGAACGGTTTTGCCGTCGCGGACACTTTCCACGAGGTAGAGATAGCGATGGCCGCGCGCGACTCTCTCAACGACAAACATGCCAGCGTTGTTAGCGAATAAATGCCATAAAATCCATACAACATGCGGCTAGCAGATCAAATGTTGTTACCACACATTTTCGCGCCCGAAATTCAAGGCAAATGATTTCAATGGCTTAACGGACAGTGTTCGCTATCCGTTCACGTCCAACTGTTCAAGTTGGGCATGGCGATGAGGAACGAAAAGGTCAGCGCCAGCCAGGATGGCATGATCTGAACGAGTACGGGCGCGCTGGCCGCCGCCGTCACCGCGCCAAGCAGGAACTGGCCGTCGCCACCGAGATTCCACATGCCCGCGCGAAAGGCGACGATGAGGCCGGCGGCAAGAAACAGCAGCGGCGCCATCCGCGTCAGCGTCTGCTGGATACCGAGCGGGGAGAACAGTCCTTTCTCCAGCACGAAACCGTAATAGGCGAGCGGGTCGACGCCGACGGCAAGCAGGATGAAGCCGGCTATGATGAGGGCGATGAGGATCGGGCCGAGCGTCATCAGCAGCCGATGCAGGATGTCGCGGCGCGTCGCCGTCCCGCTCGTGGCATCGAGCGCGGTGGCACTGGCCGTGGGGGCGGTGTCGATGCTCATGCTGCAAGTCCGATCATCAGGCGGCCGATCCTGGTGCGGGCATCGTCGGTGTTCTCGACCGTGCCGACGAGCGCTCCGTTGGCGATGACGGCGACGCGGTCGCACATAGCAAGCAACTCCTCGAGGTCGGTGGAAATGAGCAGCACGGCAAGGCCGCGGGCCGCCGTATCGCGGATGCGCTGGCGCGATGCCAAAGTATTGGCGAGATCGAGTCCATAGGTCGGCTTGTTGAAGATCACCACCTTGGCGCCCTCTGCCAGTTCGCGTGCCAGAAGCACTTTCTGGATGTTGCCGCCCGACAGCCGGGCGACCGGCGTCTTCAGGCTTGGCGTGCGCACGTCGTATTCGCGCACGAGCTGGGCGGCGCGCTCGTCGATCTCGCCACGCTGCTCGACGCCGTGGCGCCAGAACGGGGCAGCGCCGACCTGCTTGAGGAAAAAGTTGATCGAGACCGGGAAGGTGCCGACAGTGCCTTCGCCGAGCCGGTCGTCGGTCAGGTAGCGCAGACCGCGCCGGCGGCGTTCGCCGACGCTCAGCGCCTCGATGGCGACGCCCTCCAGCCGCACCGAACCGCCTGTCGCGGCGCGCTGGCCGGCCAGCGCTTCGGCAAGCTGCTTCTGACCGTTGCCGTCGATGCCGGCGATGCCGAGGATCTCGCCCGGGCGGATGTCGAAGGAGATCGACGACAGGCCGGGCGCATTGTCCGTCGGCGCGACCGCCAGATCCGCGACCTGGAGCAGCGGCGCCGCTTCGGCCTGGACTGTACGGACCGGACGCTCGACGGCTTCCGGATCGTCCTTCTGCTTGCCGAACATCAATTCCACGATCTCCGAGATGATCGCCTGCTCGCCCAGCGCGCGAAACCGCTCGGGTGGGATCTCGCCGACCTTGCGGCCGAGCTTCAGCACCGAGATGCGGTCGCCGAAGGCCGCCGCCTCCTTGAGCTTGTGGGTGATGAAGACGATGGCCAGACCCTGCTCGACAAGGCGGCGCATCAGTGCGCCCAGTTCGTCGATGCCTTTCGGCGTCAGCATGGAGGTGGACTCGTCCAGGATCAGCAGCCGGCTGTTGCGCACCATGGCGCGCAGGATTTCGACCTGCTGCTGCTCGCCGAGCGAAAGCTCCGACACCTTGGCATGCAGCTTCACCGTGATGCCGAGACTGCGGGTGATCTCGGCGACGCGCGCCTCAAGCTCCTCGGTCCTGGGGCGTTGCCACCAGGGCCCGCCAAGCAACAGGTTTTCCGCCACCGTCAGCGTCGGCACCAGCATCATGTGCTGGAAGACAGTGCCGATGCCCAGCGCCAGCGCATGGCGCGGCGATGTGATCGGCGTTGGCTTGCCGTCGACCAATATGCGCCCTTCGTCCGGCTGCTGCAGGCCAGACAGCATGCCGATCAACGTCGATTTTCCAGCGCCGTTCTCGCCGAGCAGCACATGCACCTCGCCGGGACGGATCGACAGGTCGACGCTGTCATTGGCGACAATGCCGGGAAACCGCTTGGTCACGCCCTCAAGCGCGACGATGTCGCGGCCGGCAACGGACGATGAAAAAGAACCGCTCATGAAAGCCTGCACCAAGAAAATGGTAATCGGCCGGAGAGGCTAACGGATCACCCCTCCGGCAGCTAACCCGTGATCGCCTTACTGGGCGACGCTGGTCATCAGCGCCCTTACAGCGGCCGCGTCATAGACCGGATCGACCTTGATCTTGCCGGAAATGACGTCTTCGCGCAGCGTCTGGATTTCCGCCCAGACATTGTCCGGAATGGCGGCGGTTTTCAGCAGCTTCACCGAGTCGTCCTTGAGGCCGATCGTATAGTGCTTGGTACCGAACGTGTCGGCCTTGATGTCGGCGATCATCGCCGCATAGACCGGTTCGATGTTCCACACCACCGACGACAGCAGGAAGCCCTTGTCGATCGGCGATTTGTCACCGATGACGTCGATGAAATAGACCTTGCCGCCATCTGCTGCCTTGGTCGTCTCGACCGCCTGCAGCATGCCGAAGCTCGAACCGTTGCCCTGGCCGAAGATGATGTCGGCGCCCGACGCGATCACGCTTTCGGTGACCCGCTTGCCGCCGGCCGCATCGCTGTAGGCGGCCGGTCCGATCACCGCATAGGTGATCTTGACGTCCGGGTTTTCCGCCTTCACGCCTTGCGCGAACGCCGCCGACTGCGAATTCCATGATGGCGGTTCGCCCGAGACGACGATGCCGACCGACTTGGAACGCGACATCATGGCGGCGAGACGGCCGGCGAGATAGGCGCCCTGGTGGCCACTCAGCGTGTAGTCGGCGACGAGGCCCTTCTCCAGGCCGTTCGGCGTGTCGACGATCGCCACCGGAACCTTCAACTCCTTGGCGATTTCAGGCGCCGAGGTGTTGTAGCCGCTGGCGTGGGCGATCAGCAGGCTGGCACCGTCTGACGCAAGTTCCCGCAGGGTCGGACGAACGTCGCCATAGCCGAGGCCCTGGGCCACGACCACTTCGACGCCGGCGGCCTTGCCAGCCGCCTTGGCGGCGTCGATGCCTTGCTGGTTCCAGCCGTAATCAGTGCCTTCTTCGGGTGTCAGGATGGCGATCGACTTGACTTCGCCAGCAAGCGCGCCACCCATCAAGATGCCGCTCAGTATAACTGCACTTACACTGCTTTTAAGAATCTTTAACATGTTACCCTCTCTGTTGATTTGCCAATCAATATTCTTATTGTTATTGCGCAGAAGCGAGGTAGACTGCCTGATAAAGTTTACCATTGGAGTTCAGGCAAAGTGAAGATTCGTTATGTTCTCCCTGTCGCGCTGGCGTTCACATCCTTCGCCAACGCGGTCGAGTTGCACCATGTCATCGTCCGCAAGGGCACCGACGGGCTCGACATGGTGCCGTTGACGATTTCGAATGCGAGCAAGGAAGGGCTGTCCTGCAATGCCGACTTCGCCCACTGGTATTCGGCCGGGATCGCGACGGTCGAGCCGGGCAAGAGCGCCCGCGTCGAGCTCTGGTTCGACGCCAAGACCGGCACGTTCACGATCCTCAACGACAAGCGCGAGAACCTGCCGGTCGAGCGGCTGTGGTGCGGCCTGTCGGGCCGCGCATATGCCACACGGGTGCAGATCACGCTTGACCGCAACGACGCGGCCAAGGGAGCGCGCGCCGTGTCCTGCGGCGTGGAGCGGGACACGCTGGCGTGCCGGTAGGCGCTCATCGATCCGTTGGCCCGCGACATAGCGCGGCCTACTCCTTGGCCAGGAATTTGTCGGTGAAGACGTCGTCCGCCGACAGGGCCGCCTTGAGCACGCCCTGATCGGTGAGCGTCTTCAACGTTTCCTCCCACTGCGTCTTCGTCATCCAGCCAAGGCCGTGTTCCTTGGTGTCCGGGCTGGTGAAGGTCGACGCGATGTCGGCGTTGATCTGCGCCAGAAGCACGTCTTTCTTGTCGGCGTAGCCGGGTGCGGCCTTGGCGGTGATCTCGGCTGCCTCTTCGGGGTGTGCCACGACATAGTCGAAGGCCTCCCTGTACGCCTTGACGAAGCGGGCGACGATTTCGGGCTTGTCCTTGATCATCTTCTGCGAGGTGAACAGGCCTGAGCCATAGGCCTTCCAGCCATGGTCCGAACCCATCATGATGCTGAGCGAACCGGGACCGCCGGCCTTGGCCTCAAGTTCGGGAACCTCGGCGTCGACATAGCCGACCACCGTCTGGACCCGTCCCAGAAGCAGGTAGCTTTCATAGGGCGGCGAGACGCTGTTCAGCGTCATGTCCTTCTCGGTCAGGCCATTGGCCGCCAGGAAGCCCTTGAAGAAGATGTAGGTCGAACCGGCCGGATGAATGCCGATGGTGAGACCCTTCAGATCCGCCGGCTTGGTGAGCTTCATCGTCTTCGCCAGCGAGATGATCGCCAGGGGCGAGTGCTGGTTGACGGCCGCCAGCGCCACGACGGGAACATTCTGCGACCGCGCGACGGCGAGCGTGGGAAGATCGCCGAAACCGAAATCCGCGTTCTCATTGCCCACCAGCCGCATGGCGTCCGGCGAGCCCGACCCCTTGCGGATCTCGGCGACGTCGATGTCGTTCTTGGCGAAGAAGCCTTTCTCCTTGCCGACGAAGAACATGGCGTGGTTGCCGCGCACCACCCAGTCGAGCTGGACGTTGACCTTGTCGGCCGCCAGGGCCACGCTGGAGAAGCCGAGTGTCCCGACACACGCCGCAAGCGCGGCTGCCTTGATGAGTGAGCGTCTGAGCATTTTTGTTCCCTTTTTCGTTTGTTGAGAGCGGACCTAGGACTGGCTGAATTTCGGCGCCCATGGCACCACGATGCGTTCGAGAATTTCGGCCGCGTAGTAGAAGGCGATGCCCAGCACCGAAACGAGGAGCAGGGCAGCGAAGACCAGCGCGGTATCGAGCTGGGTCGAGGCGAACTGGATGACGTAGCCGAGCCCGTCCGAGGCGCCGGCGAATTCGCCGACGATGGCGCCGATGACGCTGAGCGTCGCGGCGATCTTGGTGCCGGCCATCAGGTTGGGCAGCGAATGCGGAACGCGGATCCTGAACAGGATCTGCGTGCGGCTGGCGCCGACCGAATTCATCAGCGACAGCAGCGAACGATCGACCGACTGCATTCCCGCCAGCATCGACAAGGTCACCGGGAAGAAGGCGATGACCAGGATCAGGCCGATCTTGGGCGCGAGCCCATAGCCGAACCAGAGGATGAAGATCGGTGCCAGCGCCACCTTGGGCACATTCTGGAACAGCACCACCAGCGGATAGAGCGCTCGCCCCAGCCAGTCGAAGCGTACGATGACCAAGGCGATGGCAATGCCGACCACGACAGAGACAAGGAATCCGAACAGGATCTCGCCCGCCGTCACCAGCGTCGCCTGCATCAGCGTTCCCCATTGCGCGGCCAGCGATTGCGCGATCTCGGACGGAGCGGGAATGATGAAGGCGGATATCGCGAAAATCCGCACCACGGCTTCCCACACCACGATCGTCGCCAGCAGAAGGATGACCGCGGGAAGCCAGCTGCCGGTCGCTGCGCCCCAGCTTGAGGCAAACCGCGACTCGGGCCTCGACTCGGAGAAATTGGTGACGGGTTGATCGCTCATGATGCGTCTCCCGGTTGATGGCTGGCGCGCAGCATGGTGCGCAGTTGAACCACGAGCCTGACGAACTCCGGATCCTCGGTGACCGTCAGGTCGCGCGGATAGGGCAGACCAATGTCGAGGCTTTCGGTGATCCGCCCAGGCTTGATCCCCAGCACGTGGACATGGCGCGACAGGTGAATGGCCTCATCTATCGAATGGGTGACGAGCACGATGGTCTTGCCGGTGCGCTGCCAGATCTCCAGCAGCGACTGGCCCATCGCATCGCGGGTAATGGCGTCGAGCGCGCCGAACGGCTCGTCCATCAGCAGCACCGCCGGATCGAGCGCCAGGGCCCGCGCGATGGCGACGCGCTGGCGCATGCCGCCGGACAATTCATGGGGGCGCTTGTGGGCACTGTCGCCCAACCCCACCAGTTCCAGCATCTCCTGGCCGCGCCCGCGCAACTCAGCGCGCGAGAGCGACTTATCGGCGATACTGAGCAGCATCGATGCGTTGTCGACGGCGTTCTTCCAGGGAAGCAAATTGGCGTCCTGGAAGACGAGGCCGATCATGCGCTTGCGCGCCGCTTCGACCGGCGAAAGCCCAGCGATCGAAACGCTGCCGCTCGTCGGATTGACAAGCCCGGCCAGGACCTTGAGCAAGGTGCTCTTGCCGCAGCCGGACGGACCAATAAGGGACACAAACGACCCCTTCGGCACCGAAAGATCGATATTCTGCAGAACCAGCTGCTTGGCCATGACCACCGACACACCCTTGGCGGAGATCAGGTCGTCATGGCGGATATGGGCCGGCCGGCCGCCGGCCGCTCGAATGGTTTCAACGCGCATGGCTTGCCACCTCATGCACTGCCGTCAGCCTCGACCGCACCGTCCAGTCCCCGACGGCGTGCCTGTCTTTGTGAGCTCGATAAACCATTGGCTACTCCCGGCCTTCCAGGATGCGTCGCACCGCGACGAGTTTGCGCGCCCTTTCGCCTTGCAGCGCCTTGGTCTGCTCGGGCGTATAGGAGAACATGCCCTCGCCCGACTTGATGCCGAACTTCGACGCGTTGGTCTTTTCCAGCACCATGGGCGCGACATCGCCGCGATTGGAGAGATCGGCGTTGAGGAAGGACGAGACGGACTTGTAGATATCCAGCCCCGCCATATCGAGCAGAGCCATCGGCCCGATCACGGCGATCTTGTAGCCGATGCCCCAGGACACGCAGGTGTCGAGATCTTCCGGATCGATGACGCCTCGCTCGACGAGGTCGACCGCCTCGCGCAGCAGCGCATAGAGCACGCGGTTTTCGACGAAGCCTGGAACATCCTTCTTCACCACCACCGGCAGCAAACCTATCGAGCGGATGAGGTCGCGGATCGTCGCCACGGTTTGCGGCGCGGTCTTCTCGCCGGCGATCACCTCGATCATCGGGATGATGTGCGGCGGGTTCGACCAGTGCATGCCGACCATCCGCTCGGGATGCGAGATATGCGCCTGCAGCTTGGTGATCGGGATACCCGACGTGTCGGACGCGACGATCGTATCCGGGCCGATCAGGCCGTCGACGGTGCGATAGACATCGGCCTTGACCGAAATGTTTTCAGGAACGTTCTCGATGACGAGGTCGGCGCCGGATATCGCATCGCCGATATCGTCGGTGAAGCGAACCGTCCCGACGCCGGCCGACGGTGGCGCGATGCCCAAGGCGTCCAGAACGGTCTCGGCCACGCTCAGCATGGATCGCGCGCGCTCGATCGCTGCCGGGGCAACATCGTAGGCGACCACCTGCAGGCCGCCTCTGGCGAGCCGGGCGGCCATGCCCGGCCCCATCGTACCCAGGCCGATGATGGCGATATTTCGGATCATTGCACTGCCCTGCTTTCTTTTGAGCTCGCGATGAGGTCGGCGGCCTTTTCGGCAATCATGATCACTGCGGCGTTGATGTTTCCGCAGACCAGGTCGGGCATGACGGAAGCGTCCACCACTCTAAGCCCGTCGACGCCGCGAACCCGCAATTGCGGGTCGACGACCGAGGCCGCATCGGCCCCCATCCGGCAGGTCCCGGCCGGGTGATGCACGGTGATGGAGGTCTTGCGGATATGCTCGTCGATCTCGTCGTCGCTCTGGCACTTCGGACCGGGAAAGAACTCCGCCTCGATGAAGGGCTGCATGGAGGGCTGCGCGGCCAGATCCCTTGCCACCCGGAAACCGGCCCGCAGCGACTCCCAATCCTTCGGCGAGGCGAGGAAATTCTGGTGGATCAGGGGCGCCGCGGAAGGATCGGCCGAGGCCAGTTTCACGGCTCCGCGGCTTTCTGGCTGCGTCGCCACGATGCGCGTTGCGAAGCCGTCCGCAAACGGCGCCTTGAACGGCTTGAAGTATGGCCATGCCGCAAGCGGCGCCGCCGTGAAGAGCAGTTGCACATCCGGCAAGGGTCGCGCCGGGCCGCTCTTGAGGAAGGCGACGACACCGCCGGGCACGTCGCCGGAAAAACCGCGTCCCGTGAGGTAGGTCTTGACGAAATCGAAGCCGATGCGATCGGCACGCATGTTGCGCAGGAAAGGGCCGCCCGGAGCCCGGCGCCGGTACATGAGGATGACCGAGACGTGATCCTGCAGGTTCTTGCCGACCGCCGGCAGATTGACCCGCGTCTGGATACCGTGCGCGGCAAGCTCATCCTGCGCCCCGATACCCGACAGCATCATCAGTTGCGGCGTGTTGATCACGCCGCCGGCAAGCAGCACTTCCTTGCGGGCGAGAACCGTACGTTCGCCGCCGCGATGGTTGATGGTGACGCCGGTGGCGCGCGCACCCTCCAGCACGATCCTGGTTGCGCTCGCTTCCGTCAGAACGGTCAGATTGGGCCGCTTCAGCACCGGCCGCAGATAGGCTGACGCGGTCGAGGCGCGCCGACCTTTCGAAATCGTCATCTGGAGGCGGCCGAACCCTTCCTGCCGCTCGCCATTGTAGTCCTTCGTCTGCGCATAGCCTGCTTGCACGCTGGCTTGCGCGAAGGCGTCGATCAGCGTGTCCTTGTAGCGGCAGAACTGGGTGCTGACCGGGCCGGCGCCGCCGCGATACTGGTCCTCGCCCCCTTCCCAGCTTTCCTGCTTGCGGAAATACGGCAGCACCTTGTCGTACGACCAGTCGCTGAGACCTGTCGCCGCCCAACGATCGTAGTCCCCGCGATTGCCGCGCACATAGGCCATGGCGTTGGTCGACGATGATCCGCCAATGACCTTTCCGCGCGCACACTCGACCCTGCGCCCGCCTACATTGTCTTCCGGCTCGCAGAAATACATCCAGTCATGGCGGCGCTCGGTCAGGATCTTGCCCCATCCAAGCGGAATGTGGATCATCGGATCGCGGTCCCAGCCGCCGGCCTCCAGCAGCAGCACCGAACATCTCGGATCGGCGCTCAGCCGGTTGGCGAGCACGCAACCGGCCGATCCGGCTCCAACGATGATGTAATCGTAACTTTCCGCGTGCGGCATGGTTTCATTGCTTTCGTCCGACGCCCCGGCGCCATAGAACTAGTGCGATTGAGGCTGGAAAATCCTGGCCGACGCCAGGCTTCCCAGCTGATGTTCAAAGCCTGATGGACATCAGGCGAGGCCTGCTTGCCTGAGGCGCTGCGACCAGTGGTTCCATCCTCGATCGATCTGGGCGCCGACGAGTTTTCCTGCCGTCTTGATCTCGCCCGGCGACAGGTATTTGACATTGCCGATCTTCAAGCCGGCGGTGAGCGCTGCTGCTTCCTGCTCGAGATAGAAGGCCCGGAAGACGACCTCCCGCACGGAGTTGCCTACATTGACGACGCCATGCCGCGCCATGAGAACCACGGTCTGGCTGCCGAGACTCTCGGCGATATCAGCGCAAACGTCTGGGCTGCCGCCGAAGAGATCCGTTTCGTCGCCGTGCTTGTCGCGAATCTCGGAGACCGGGACCGACTCGCCGATAAAAGCTCCCATGTGGGTGACCGGCCGAAGCGGCGTGTCGACGAAGCAGTACGGCAGGACAGCCGGAGAATGGGTGTGGAGTACACACTGAACGTCGGGCCGCGTTTTGTAGATCTCGCTGTGGATGTACCGCTCGAGATAGGACGGCCGGTTGTCCGAGGTCTCGCCATCCAGATTGAAGCGTTGGATGTCGTCGACGGTGATCAAGCTCGGGGCCAGTTTCTGCGCCAGGAAGAAACTAGCGGGATCCTCGGGGTCACGGGCACTGATATGCCCGAACGTATCCATGATGCCTTCGTTCAAAAGGATCTTGGTCGCTGTGACCAGCTCTTCGAAGACCTTCCGACGCACTGGGCTGTTGTCTGTCATTTCCAAATTCTCCCATTGCGGCGATGGCGACCATTCTTGTTGTTGTTATCGGTCGCCAGGGCCGCGGATTTCACTTGTTTTCGTAGATGCCGACGATCCGGTTCTGCTCGATGATGTTGCCGGCGTATTTCTGCAGGAACTCCTCCCTGGTAGGCGTCCCGTCGACCTTCGTGTCCAGGGCATAGACCCAGAAATAGTAGTGATGCTCTCCATGGCCCGCGGGCGGCTGGGGTCCGTAATATTGCTTGCCGCCGGCGCCGTTGGGTCCCACGCGGAACTTTTCCTGTGCTCCAGAAAGATCCGTCGTCGACGGATCGATGCCGTAGACTACCCAATGCGTGAAGCCATTGGGCAGGGGCGCGTCGGGATCGTGGCAGATGACCGCAAGCTCTTTCGTCCCTGCCGGGACGCCGCTGACCCTAAGCTTGGGCAATACGTTGCCCTTGTCGCCGGCATGCTCGTCGCGCATTTTCCCGAGCGGCTGGAAATCCGCTGACGTAATCTTGAGGTCCTTGATGTTCAGGGGCATGGAATTCGTCCTTCAGTAACTTCGATCGAGCTAGGCGCCGGCCTTGAGGTCGGCGACGGATTTGCCGCCGACGCGCTGGTGCACGCGCGGACCCGATGCGACGGCGACGCAGATCAGAAGTTCGTCCGGGCGCGGGGCATCCGGCACGCAAAAGGTGACGGCATCGTAGTGGGAACGGATGTAGAGCTCGTCCTTGTGGGCAAGCGGGATATCGATGGTCGTGCCGGCGACAGCGACCTTGCTGACCGAGGAGATCCAGGCCTTGCCGCCCCCCACCTGCTGGCGCAGCGGATCTCCGAACACCGTGGTGATGCAGGCGACGACATGTTCCTGTTCGCCTGATGTACCCGCGATACCGCCCTTGCCATAGCTTTCGACCGGCCTGTTGCCGAGCAGCGCCACCGCCCTCTCGCCGAGCGCATGACCGATCGCTGCACTCGGATTGGTCAGATCGGACAGTTCGGCGACGAACTTTCCGGCGAAGGGATTGCGTATGACAACGCCAGTCGCGACTTTGACGAGGGTTTCGCCAGGCGTGCCACCGTCATGCCGGCTTTCCTGGACCGAGGAATACCATCCCCTGACATCATAATCTCTTTCGACTTCACTGGAATAGTTCATCTTTATCTCCTGAAAGGCGCGCGCTGTGTCCGCACGCACCGATTAATTCGTTGACCGGCTCGCCCGACGCTACTGCGGCCACGAGTAGACACGGCGCAGCGGGTCGTAGCGGGCGGCTTCCAGCGCCGCCGGCGTGAACATGTTTCCCTTCGAGAGCGAGCGGTTCGCCGCATAGTCGCCAGACAGGGCCTGGCAGCGATCGGTGATCGGGCGAATGCGCGTCTCCCAAGCGACCAGCGCATCCTCGACCGAAGCGCCCTCCTCCAGGTCCTGCGACAGGCTGAAGGCGTTGACCATCGCGCAACCGGCGCCCTGGGCAAGAGCCGGGCACATGGCATGCGCGGCATCCCCGACAAGGGCGACCTTGCCTCTTGTCCAGCTATCCAGCTTGGTCGTTTCGTACTTGTCGTACCTGGCGGTTTTCAGCTTGGCCGCCTCGACCAGGCATGGCTCCAGGAAAGGAAACATCTCGACCCAGACTTCGAGATCGATCGGAACGCTCGATCCACGAGGATCGGCGGCCGGAGCCATCAAGCCGAGGTAGAGCTCATTCTCATTGCAGGGCGAATAGAGAATCCGCTGAACACGCGGCCAGAAGTTCCACATGTCGATGGTATTGTCCCACTCGCCATGACCGAGCTCTTTCTTCATGCGCGGGACAATCAGCCGGATGAGGCCATCTTTCGAAACCCAGCGATCCTGTTTGAAGCCGATGGAATCCCTGACCTTGGAACCAACGCCATCGGCGCCAACGATCAGGTCGGCTTCGAGAACCTCGCCGGTCTGGAGGGTCAGGCGCCCTTCCGGGTCGGCGGCGACCGCCTCGGAATTGACGCGGATGTCGACGCCCAAGGCGCGGGCCCGGTTGACCAGGGCATCGTGCAGGTGGCTGCGGGTCATGATGCGCCAGGGGAGACCGTTGAACGTCTCCTTGGAAACCGACTTGTTGTGCATCCAGGTCTCGTAGGTCGGAGGCGTGTGCGAGCCCTGGAGAACATCGTCCAAGGCGCCCAGCCCTTCGAGCACGCGAAGGCCATTGTGCCAGAGATAGATGCCCGCGCCGAATGCCCGCAGTTCCGAGCTCTTTTCGTGCAGCCTGACATCCCAACCCTTCTGCTTGAGAGCGATGGCGGCCGTCAGCCCGGCAAAGCCGCCGCCGGCTACCTCGGCACGACGCGTTTTACCCGGAGTTTTGTTTAGATTGGCCATTTTCTATCCTGATGCTGCGTACAAGAAGACGGCGCTTGGCCGTCAGGCGTCTATGAAGTTGGTGATGGCTTTCAACGTGATCTCGGGAGATACCTCGTTGACGTAGTGGTCGGCGCCCGGAACGACGACGACAGGCAGATCGGGCCGCAGTCGGCTTGTCTTCGCCAGCGCCGCCGCCGAAACCAGCTTGCTCGCCTCACCCCGAACGATGAGGACGGGCTTCGCCACGTCTCGGTAGGCGGGCACCAGATCCGATCGCAGGCCCTTGGCGGTCTGCGCCATGGCCGCGGGCGATGCCAATGGACGCAATCCGCCGTCGACCGGCTGATAGCCGCTTTCAGCCCTGATCCTGATGGCGTCGGCGGGAATGTTCGGATAGCGGCCGGCTAGGTATGCTTCGACGGCCTTCACATCCTCGAAAAGCTGGCTCCCCGCGTTCACGCGCGCTTCCAAGGCGTCCAAGGCGTCGGTCTCGATGTAGGGCGTAAAGTCGATCGCAACGACCGACCGCACCAGATCCGGGTATTTCGTCGCGGCCGTGACGGAGTTTCGAGCACCAAGCGAATGTCCGACGAGGATGGCACGGCCGCGATCGAGCGTGCGTATCAGGCCGGCGATGTCGTCCGCGTAGTCATTCGCCTCGTAGCCGGTTTCCGGCTTGTCGCTGAGGCCATGCCCCCTCTGATCAACCGCAATCGTCGTAAACCGGTCCGAAAGCCGGATCATCAACGGTTCGAAGACGGCGGAGTTGGAGGTGATGCCGTGGAAGAACAGCATCAAGGGACCGCTGCCCTTCTCGCGCACGTTCAAGGTGACGCGGCCAATGTCGACGCGTCGCGAGATGAAGTGGTCGGAAGCTATGTCTGCCGCCATGTCCATGATCCCTGGATCCTCGCCTCGCTGCGCGTCTCCTGCAAAAGGATCATACAGACCGGGGTCACGTCAAGCCGATTGTCTGACAATCTTCATATTTGACAATCTGGCTATCCTGCTGTCAAATTTACGCGGCGTGGCGTATGCTGCTTCAGTTTTGCGACTCAAAGGCCATGAGACGTTACCGATGCCCCCAGATTTGAATTTGCGAATTTCGCCACGGACCGTGCAACGGGAAACCGTCGACAAGTTACGGCTGGCCATCTTCTCCGGTTTGTTCCAGCCGGGAAGCCGCCTCATCGAAAGTCAACTGTGCACACAACTCGGCATCAGCCGCCCCTCGCTGAGGGAGGCTTTGCGCAGTCTTGAGGCGGAACGCCTGATCGAGATCGTGCCCAACCGCGGGCCGTCGATACCGGCGCTTTCGTGGGAGGTGGCAACCGCCATCTACGAGGTTCGAGAGTTGCTGGAAGTCGAGGCAGCAGGACGATGCGCGTTAAGGATTTCCCCGGAACAGTTGCGTGAACTCGAGAAATCGCTTTCCGCATTCGAAGAGGCGGCATCCAGCAATGACAGCCTGGCGCAGGTCATGACCGCCGCGGATTTCTATTCGATCATACTGGCGAATTGCGGCAACCCGATCCTGGAGGAAGTCCATCGCGGTCTGGTGGCCAGGATCAGCTTCTTTCGAGGACGATCGATGTCCCTGGAGGGCAGAGCACAAAGCAGCCTGGCGGAGATGAGGGAGATATTCGAATCCATCGCCGCCGGCGACGAGAAGGCCGCCCGCAAAGCCTCCAAACAGCATGTCTTGAGGGCGAAAGCGGCAGCGAAGATATCCATGGACAACGGGATTTGAGGTCTTCGATGGACTGTCGTTCCGCCTGAAGACTCGAAGTCCTTCATGACGTTTCGGATCGGCCGAACGCGGATTCGTGCGCGGGCCTTCTCCGTGTCGGTGTCAGACATGACGGCTATCGCAACCGGCAAATGGCAGATGGAGTGAGGATGACCAGGGCCAATGTTGAGCACGCACCGAATTGCGATATCGTCATCGTCGGCGGCGGGTCGGCCGGGTCGTTGCTCGCCGCGCGGCTGAGCGAAGATCCGGGCAGCCGCGTTCTGCTGATCGAGGCAGGCGAGGAGGCGACAGATCCCGATATCTGGAACCCCGCCGCCTGGCCGGCACTTCAGGGCCGCAGCTACGATTGGGACTATCGCACGGAGCCGCAAGCCGGCACCGCGGGCCGGGTGCATCATTGGGCGCGCGGGCGGTTGATCGGCGGATCGAGCTGCCTGCACGCGATGGGCTACATGCGCGGTCATCCCTCAGACTTCCAGGCCTGGGTCGACGCAACCGGGGATCGCCGATGGAGTTGGGATGAACTTCTGCCCGTTTTCCAGGCTATCGAAGACCATCCGCTTGGTGGCGACGGCATTCACGGCAAGGGTGGGCCGTTGCCGATCCATTTGCCGGCGGACGAAGTCAGTCCACTTGCTCGCGCCTTCATCGAGGCAGGCGCATCGTTGGGTCTGCCTCGCCTTGAAGGCCACAACAGCGGAGAGATGATCGGCGTCACCCCGAACTCCATGAACATTCGCGACGGGCGCCGGGTTACGGCGGCGGACGCCTGGCTCACAAAGGCGGTTCGAGGCCGCGAGAACCTGACCATCCTCACGGGCTCCCGAGTGCAGCGGCTCAAGCTGGAGGGCAATCAGGTCCGCAGCCTCGAGGTCGTGGGGCGACAGGGTTCGGCCGAAGTGTTTGCGGACAAGATTGTGCTTTGTGCCGGAGCGTTGGAAAGCCCGGCCTTGCTGATGCGTACGGGCATCGGTCCGCGCGATGTGCTCGATGCGGCGGGCGTCGGCTGCCTGATCGATATGCCTGACATCGGTCGAAACCTTCAGGATCACCTGCTTGGCGCCGGCAACCTTTACGCGACCCGCCAGCCGGTGCCGCCATCGCGCCTCCAACATTCGGAATCGATGGCCTATATGCGGGCTGACAGCTTCACCGCTGGCGGGCAGCCTGAAATTGTCGTTGGCTGCGGTGTCGCGCCGATCGTGTCGGAACGCTTTAAGGCACCCGCCGCCGGCACCGCCTACTCGCTGCTGTTCGGCATCACCCATCCGACGAGCCGCGGCAGCGTGCGCATCAGCGGGCCTGAGCTCGGTGACCGGTTGATCATCGACCCGGGATACCTGCAAACTGATCGGGACCGCGAACGGTTTCGCAGAGCACTTGAGGCAGCACGGACCATCGGGCACAGAGAGGAACTCGCCGGCTGGCGAGAGCGCGAACTCCTGCCAGGAACGCTGAACAGTGAGGCCGAGATGGACGACTTCATCGCGCGATCGGTCATCACGCACCACCATCCCTGCGGCACCTGCAGAATGGGCAGGGACCCGGACGCCGTCGTCGATGCAAATCTGCGGCTCAAGGCGCTCGACAATCTTTTTGTCGTGGACGCGTCGATCATGCCCAACCTCACCGCGGGACCGATTCATGCCGCGGTCCTCGCGATCGCCGAAACTTTCGCCCGACGGCGCTAAGCCACCGAGGCCGTCGGCTCGGCTGGCAGAACCGTCGGCCGGCGCGCCGCCTTGGCATATTTCTGGGCGATCATGGCGCAGACCATGAGCTGTATCTGGTGGAAGAGCATCAGCGGCAGAACGATCGCGCCGACACCCTGGCCGGCAAAGATCACATTGGCCATCGGCACGCCGCTCGCCAGGCTCTTCTTCGAACCGCAGAAGGTGATCGTGATCTGATCGGCCCTGTCGAAGCCGAGAAGCCGGCTGCCATAGGTCGTCAGCACAAGCACCAGGCCGAGCAGCAGCATGTCGGCGACAACGACCACGGCAATGTCGCGCAGCGAGAACATGTGCCAAAGCCCCTCGGCGACCGCCGTGCTGAAGGCCAGATAGACGACCATCAGGATCGAACCGCGATCGACAGGCATCAGCAGTGTCTTGCGGGAGCGTATCCAGTTGCCGATCCGCGGTTCCAGCAGCTGTCCGAGCGCAAAAGGCAGGAGCAGCTGCACCAGGATCTGGCTCACCGCATCCCACGAAAATCCGCCATGGCCACCTATGGAGAAGAGCAGGCCGACGAGCAAGGGTGTCAGGAACATGCCGAAGATGTTGGAGGCGGAAGCCGAACAGATGGCCGCGGGGACGTTTCCGCCGGCGATCGAGGTGAAGGCGATCGATGACTGCACCGTCGACGGCAAGACACAGAGAAACAGAATGCCAAGGTAAAGCGGCTTGGGCAGGATCGAAGCCGGCAGGTAGCCAAGCGCCAGACCCAGCAGCGGGAACAGGCCAAAGGTCGTCAGAAGGATCACCAGGTGCAGGCGCCAATGCATCAGGCCGGCGACAACGACATCGCGCGAGAGCCTCGCACCATGCAGGAAAAACAGCAGCGCCACGGCAAGATTGGTCGCGATCGCGAACCATCCCGCGAACGTCCCGGTCGCCGGTGCGACCGACGCGAGCGCGACGGTGCACAACAGGAGGATCAGAAAGGTGTCCGGCAGAAAGCGGCGCATGACATGTTCGCTCCAGAGTGGCGACGCCGTCTTTTTACGCATTGCAAAACAAGATACAATGAATAACAGTTATCGTGATTTGGGATACAAATGCTCGATCTGGTCCAACTTCGCAGCTTCGTCACCGTCCAGCAGATGGGAAGCTTTACCTTCGCGGCGGAGAGGCTGGGGCTCGGGCAATCCACCGTCAGCCAGCACATCGGCAAGCTCGAGGCCGCGCTTGGCAGGCAGTTGCTGGCCCGCGATACGCACAAGGTTGTGCTGACGCCAGACGGCGAAGCCCTGCTCGGCCATGCCCGGACCCTGTTGTCGATAGAGGGACAGGTGCAGGCGCTTTTCACCGCGCAGAGGCTGCGGGGCACTTTGAGGCTCGGCGTATCCGAGGACCTGGTGACGAGCCGGCTGCCGCTGGTGCTGGAGGATTTCGTCCGGTCCCACCCATCCGTTGATCTTGAACTGACCGTGGCGTTGAGCGGCGTGCTCTACCAGATGCAGGACAATGGCGAGCTCGATCTCGTTCTGGCAAAGCGCCGGCTGGGCGACAGCCGTGGCCGGCTCGTCTATCGCGAGCCGCTTGTCTGGCTCGCCCGCGATCCGGAACACGTCCTGTCGCTCGCGGCCTTGCCGTTGATTGCCTTCCCCGCGCCGAGCGTCACGCGCAGCATTGCGCTGGAAGTGCTCGAACGGCACCGCATGCCGTGGCGCATTGTCTGCACATGCGGCAGCCTGAGCGGGCTGACGGCCGCCGCGCGTGCCGGCATGGGGGTTCTGGTGCAACCGCAAAGCATGTCGCCCCCGGGTTTGAAGGAGATCCCATCCGGGCGCCTGCCGCCGTTGGAGGATGTGGAATTTGTCCTTATCCCCAGCAAGGGCGCCGACAGGGCGCTCGTCTCGGCGCTGTCGGAAGATATTCTGACCAAGGTGAGAGGTCTGCGCTGACCTATTGCGTTGGGGATGCCGGCGGCGAATTTGACGTTGGACAGAAGCCTTCACGCCCGGAAGCGTCTGGCTGATGCCTCATAGCTGTTCGGGAGGCCCTGGGCCCCTTGTCCCTGGTGCGTTGTATTTGACATTCTAATATTGACCATCTCAGGCGAACGAAGATACGGATTTGCCATGGACCTGGATCCTTCGACGCTCAATCGGGCGCTGCCGCTGCGCGATCAAATCTATCACAAGATCCGCAATCTGATTGTCGTCGGCCAGTTGAAGCCGGGGGAAGTCATCAACGAGGTGGCTATCGCCGAGGCGCTCGGCGTTTCGCGCACTCCGGTGCGGGAAGCGGTCAAGCGCATCAGCGACGAAGGCCTGGTGACAATCCTGGCACAGACCGGCACCTATGTCGCGCCGATCAGCCGCGCCGACCTGGAAGAGGCCTATGTCATCCGCCGGGCGCTCGAGATGGAAAGCGCCAGGCGCGCCGCCGCCAAGATGACCCCGGCGTCCGCCGAACTGCTGGAGGACAATATGGCGGCGCACAAGCTCGCCATAGCGCGCGGCCGGTATGCCACCGCGATCCAGCTCGACGACATCTTCCATCGCACCATTGCGGAGATCTGCGGCCTGCCGATGATCTGGCGGGCGGTCGATATCTCCAAGGCACAGATGGACCGTGGCCGCTATCTCGCCATTCCCAAGCCCGGCTACGGCGAACAGACGATCGAACAGCACGAGGCCATTCTCGACTCGCTAAAGCGCCACGATGCCGAGGGCGCCGCGCAGGCGATGGAGAACCATCTCGAGACGTCGCTCCGCAACACACTCGAAGTCGCCGCCGAGCTTCTCGGCTGACGCTCGCCATCGATCGCAACGGATCAACACATGCGAAGAATGGGACTGTGTATCGGATTGAAGGGCTGAGGCGATCGCTGAATACAAGCGCGTCCATGCGCGATCTGGCCCGAGGAGCTCGCCGTCATCAGCCGTGCCAAAATCCGCACGATTTGCCCTCGGCTTCGTCGGGGAGAACTTCCTCGGCCACCAGCGTCTTCATTGAACGCGTACCTACGTCAGTCGTGCTCGCGTCGTGCGCGGCGTGGCCAGGAGCAGGCTCGTTTCACTGCCCGTTATGCCGGCAATCAGTCGGATGCGCCGTAGCACGGCATCGAAATCGGTCAATGATGCCGTCCCGAGCTCGACCACCAGATCCCAGCGACCGTTGGTGGTATGAATGGTCGAGACTTCCGGGAAGCCGCCCAATGCCCGGACCACGCGGTCGGCGGCATGGCCCTCGATCTCGATGAGCATGATGCCGCGGATGCGCTGATCGACGGCGTCGGCGCGCAGCACCACCGTGTAGCCGATGATGTCGCCGGACCGTTCCAGCCGCTCCATGCGTGCCCGAACCGTGGCGCGCGAGACGCCGAGATCGATGGCGAGGTCCGACACGCTGCGCCGGGCGTCATGTCGCAGCAAGGTCACGAGCCGTTCGTCCAAAGCATCCATCAGATTACCATTTCGATAAATTCTGCCGCCATTATGATAGGTTATGCTTCGCGGACTGCCAATTGTCTCTGTTCATATTGCCGGCTCGCCATGATCTCCTGTCGACCATTCGAACTTTGGCCGCGGGAAAAACAATGCGTTGCAGGATCGTCGGGGCGCCGGTGCAGGACGGCGCCGGCAGAATGGGCTGCGAAATGGGGCCGAGTGCGCTGAGGACGGCGGGGCTTGCCGAGGTGCTGTCCGGCCTCGGCCACGCTGTCGAGGATATGGGCGCCGTCCAGCCAATGCCAGCGAGGCGCGTCGTGCACGGCAACCTCGCCCTGAAGGCCCTGCCCGAAATATCGGCCTGGACATCCGCCATCGCAGCGGCAGCCTACGCGGCGAGCGAGGACGCCATGCCGATCTTTCTCGGCGGCGACCATTCGATCTCGGCCGGCACCGTGTCTGGCCTCGCCCGCCGCGCCGCCGAGGCCGGGCGCCCGCTGTTCGTGCTGTGGCTCGACGCGCATCCGGACTTCCACACGCTGGACACCACCGCCAGCGGCAATCTGCATGGTGTTCCGCTCGCGTACGCCAGCGGCCAGCCAGGTTTCAGTGGCTATTTCCCGGATCTGCCGGCGGCGGTCGATCCCAAGCGTATCTGCACCATGGGCCTGCGCAGTGTCGACCCGGCCGAGCGCAGCGCGCTCAACCAGGCGGGCGTGACCGTGCACGACATGCGCGCCATCGATGAACATGGCATCGCGCCGCTGCTGCGCGCTTTCCTGGCGCGCGTGTCTGATGAAGACGGGCTGCTGCATGTCAGTCTCGACGTTGACTTTCTCGACCCGTCGATTGCGCCGGCTGTCGGCACCACGGTTCCTGGCGGCGCGACGTTCCGAGAAGCGCATCTGGTGATGGAGATGCTGTCCGACACCGGCCTGGTCTCCAGCCTCGACCTGGTCGAGCTGAATCCTTTTCTGGACGAGCGTGGCCGAACCGCGACGCTTATGGTCGACCTGACGGCGAGCCTGATGGGCCGCCGCATCATGGATCGCCCGACCCGCAGCCATTCCGGGAGCTTTTGATCATGACCACGGCAAAGCTGAACATCGTCCCCTTCGTCAGCGTCGACCGTATGATGAAGCTGGTGCTTGCCATCGGCGTCGAGCGCTTCCTGACCGAGCTCGCCAGCTACATCGAAGAAGATTTCCGGCGCTGGGAGCTTTTCGACAAAACGCCCCGCATCGCATCACACAGCCATGACGGCGTCATCGAGCTGATGCCGACAAGCGACGGGCGGCTCTATGGCTTCAAATATGTCAACGGCCATCCCAAGAACATGCGCCAGGGCTTGCAGACGGTCACCGCTTTCGGCGTGCTTGCCGATGTCGGCAGCGGCTACCCGATGCTGCTCACCGAGATGACCATTCTCACGGCGCTGCGCACCGCCGCGACTTCCGCCGTCGCGGCCAAGTATCTGGCACCACGCGGCGCGCGCACCATGGCCATCATCGGCAATGGCGCACAGTCGGAATTCCAGGCGATCGCCTTCAAGGCGCTGACCGGCGTCGACCGGCTCAGGCTCTACGACATCGACCGATCCGCCTCGCTGAAATGCGCCAAGAACCTGGCTGGCATGGGATTTGACATCACCATCTGCGAAACCGGGCAGGAAGCGGTCGAAGGAGCCGGGATCATCACGACCGTCACCGCCGACAAGCAATGCGCCACCATCCTCACCGACAACATGGTCGGCTCCGGCGTCCACATCAACGCCGTCGGCGGCGATTGCCCCGGCAAGACCGAACTGCACAGGGATATCCTGCTGCGCTCCGACATTTTCGTCGAGTTCCCGCCGCAGACACGCATCGAGGGTGAAATCCAACAGCTTGATCCCGACCATCAGGTGACCGAGCTCTGGCAAGTGATCGCCGCCAAGGTGCCAGGCCGCCGGGACGCCAAGCAGATCACGCTGTTCGATTCCGTCGGCTTCGCCATCGAGGACTTTTCGGCGCTGCGCTATGTGCGCGACCAGCTGCAGGCAACGGGCCTCTACGAGGAGCTCGATCTGCTGGCCGATCCGGACGAACCGCGCGACCTCTATGGCATGCTGCTGAGAGCGGCCATGCAGACCGCGGCATAACAAGAACCGATGAGATGCCGCGAGCGATCCCGCAGGCATTGATAGTGACTGCGGGTCTTGTCGAACGTCCCCTCGACGAGATGAAGGGCCATCGACGTTGCCGTCACTCCACCGTCACCGATTTCGCCAGGTTGCGCGGCTGGTCGACGTCGGTGCCCATGAACACGGCGGCGAAGTAGGCCAGCATCTGGATCGGCAGCGCATAGATGATCGGCGAGATGATTTCAGGTACGTCGGGCAGGATGATCGTCTCCATCGTCTTGACGCTCACCTGCGCCGCCCCTTTGCTGTCGGTGATCAGGATGATCTTGCCGCCACGCGCCGCCACTTCCTGCATGTTCGACACGGTCTTTTCGAAAATGCGGTCATGCGGCGCAATGACGATGACCGGCATGTTCTCGTCGATCAGCGCGATCGGCCCATGCTTCAATTCGCCCGCCGCATAGCCCTCGGCATGGATGTAGGAGATTTCCTTGAGTTTCAGCGCGCCTTCCATGGCCAGCGGGAAATTGGTGTCGCGGCCGAGATAGAGCACGTCCTTGTAGCGCGACAGCTCGCGCGCGATCCGCTCGATCTGCTCTTCGAGCTTGAGCACCTGGTTGGCATAGCGCGGCGCTTCCGAAAGCGCGCGCACCAGGGTCTTTTCCTGCTCCTTCGAAATCACCCCGCGCGCCACGCCGGCGCGCACCGCAAGCGAGGCCAGCACCGACAGCTGGCAGGTGAAAGCCTTGGTCGAGGCGACGCCGATCTCGGGGCCGGCCAGTGTCGGCAGCACGACGTCGGATTCGCGCGCCATGGTCGATTCGCGAACATTGACGACGGCGCCGATCTTCATGCCGGCCTTGCGGCAATAACGCAGCGAGGCCAGCGTGTCGGCGGTCTCGCCCGACTGCGAGATGAAGAAGGCGGCGTCATTGGCCGACAGCGGCATCTCGCGGTAGCGGAACTCCGAGGCGACATCGATGTCGACCGGCAGCCGCGCATAGCGCTCGAACCAGTATTTGCCGATCAGGCCGGCGAGATAGGCGGTGCCGCAGGCCGAAATCGCCAGCCGGCCAATCTTGGCGAAGTCGAATGGCAGGTCGAGTGGCTTGGAGACGCCGGAGACGAAGTCGACATAATGCGCCAGCGTGTGCGAGATCACCTCGGGCTGTTCATGGATTTCCTTCTCCATGAAATGCCGGCGGTTGCCCTTGTCGACCATGAAGGAGGTCGACAGCGACTGCTGGCGCTTGCGCTCGACTTGTCTGCCGTCGATGTCGAAGATGGCGACGCTGTCGCGGCGCACCACCGCCCAGTCGCCGTCCTCGAGATAGGTGATCGAATTGGTGAATGGCGCCAGCGCAATGGCATCGGAGCCCAGGAACATCTCGCCGTCGCCATGGCCGACGGCCAGCGGCGGGCCGTTGCGGGCGCCGACGATCAGGTCCTCATCGCCCTTGAACATGATGGCCAGCGCAAAGGCGCCTTCCAGCCGCTTCAGCGCCTGATGCGCCGCCTCGACCGGCTTCAGCCCCTTGGCCAGCTCCCGCGCCACCAGATGCGCCACGACCTCGGTGTCGGTCTGCGAGGAGAAGGCATAGCCATCGCGGACCAGTTCGTCGCGCAGCTCGGCAAAGTTCTCGATGATGCCGTTGTGGACGATGGCGACGCCGTCGGAAAAATGCGGATGCGCATTGGTCTCGTTGGGCACGCCATGGGTGGCCCAGCGTGTGTGACCGATGCCGATCGTGCCGTCGAGTGGCTCCTCCTTGAGCCGGCGTTCGAGGTTGATCAGCTTGCCTTCGGCGCGGCGGCGGGCGAGCTTGCCATGTTCGATAGTGGCCACACCAGCCGAGTCATAACCACGATATTCGAGCCGCTTCAGCGTTGTGAGGATGAGCGGCGTAACCTGCGAATGGCCGACGATTCCAACGATGCCGCACATGGTTTTGCCCCCCTGATCTGCAGAATTCCGGCCTTATCGCCGTAGAAGGCAAAGATATCCCTCCTTGATTACGGACTGATCGTTCATTCGAAGGAGCCTACGGCCTTAATCGCGACCAGAAACCGCCATGCTGTGAAGTGGTTCGAGAGGGGGCAGGGTCAGGTAGCGGAGTTTGCGTCGTCGGCCGCGTGAAGCCGCCCGACGAACAGTTCGTTCGAATGATGCGCTTCCGTTGGCCCAGGCGCATGTTGAGGCAGCCGGCAAACCAAAACACACCCAACAGCCGGTTAGGCCCGGCCGCCTGATGCCCCCCTACAAGAGGCTGTCGGGCCGCTTGATCAATCTGGGGCTTGCACGCGAAAGCGCTCCCGACTGCCTCGCGTGCCGGAAAGCGAGCGGCGCTGGGGTCCACGCGACGAAAAACGTCAAGATGAACACGAGAAGGGTCATCCCGGCACAGGTTAAAAAGGTTGGTGGGGAATGACCGACGACCTCCGAACCTTAGGGCTGTCGCTTACAATTCTCGACGACTCTTCGCCGTTAAAGCGATGAATCGCCGGCACCCGGCATCGTTTGATTGAACGAAGACACCGAACTGATCTCTCGATACAGAAGAAAGCTCAGTCCGCGCCTTGCTGGGTCCAGGCATGCGGAAGGGGGATGCAGGGCATGAAGTTCAGAGATCTGATCAGACGTGCCGACAACAATGTGGAGAAGTCATTCGAGGATCTCGAAGCTGACTTGGCTGATGCCGTCGACGAGTGCCTTGGCTTGGATGACCTGTCGGCGCTGGCAATGGACGATGTCGCGGACCAGCCGCCCATGCCAAACGACAACAGCGAACAGGACGAGAGCGCGCAAACCAAGGATGATGCCGGCAGCGGCGATGCCGGCACTCCCGAACCCGTGCGACGGCTGACCTCTCATACGCAGAGCCGTATGGCTGCCTTGAGTTCCTTTGACGGGCTGTTTCGCGATGCGAAGCTCCATTTCGAGGAGATCAACGCGAAACTGTCCGAGATCGCAAGCACACATCAGCTGACCTTTGAATTCTTTCACATCCTTCATGCCGACATTCTCCGCGCCAACGAATTGGAGCTGGCCAATCAAAGCCTGACCGCAGAGCAAAAGAGCCTGTCGGACAAGCTCAATGACCTGACCCGAAGGCATCACGAGCGTGAAAGCATGGTGGAGGCCCTGCAGCAGCGCGAGGCAAGCCTGGTTCAGGACGCCGAGGCGCTTCGTGGCGCATTGGCAGCGGCAAGGCTGGAACTCGTGGAAGCCGCGAACACCAACGCAAGAAGCCAAGCGGAATTCGGAGACCTCACAAACACGCTTGCCGCCGCGACCGTCGAGGCCGACAGGCGCGCGCGAGAAAACAAACTGCTGCGTGAAAAGAACGTCAGCCTGTCGATCGACCTGGAAAAGGCGCTGAAGCGGGAGGACGAGGCGCGGCACAGGCTGGACGCCTTCTCCACGATCCATGCCAACGAAGCCGCGCGAAATTCCGAAGTGCTTGGTGCGCTCGGCAAGAGCGAAAAGGAAGCGGCACGGCTCCACACCGCGCTCGAGGCCGCCCAGGCGAAATTGTCGGAAGTGACGGAAACCGCCAGGATCATGGAGGCGGACAAGGGTGCCGAGCTCGAACGCAGCCGTGCCGAGATCCGAGGATTGCGTTCCGAAATTCAGAATCTCCACTCGCGACTAGAGGTCGCGTCGAACGCAAGCAGCGAGGCCTCGGCCGAGATCGCCAGGCTCAAGCTTCAATGGAGCGACGCGGTGGCGGAAAAACAGGTGGCGGACGAAAGGTTGGCGGCCCTCACCAAAGAGGCCGAGACCGACAAGCTGAACCTTTCGAAGATGACCGCGAATTTCTCACAGCTTTCGCTGCAGCAGGCATCCGATCAGCTACAACTCGATATCCGCCGGCAGGAATGCGAAGACCTGCGAGCCGAAATTGCATCGGTCAACGCCCGGATCAGGGAATTGCTGCCCTATGAGAGGTTCCGTGGCGCCGCGAACGCCTTGCCGCATACGAACGATGTGGCCAAGACGCTTCCGGTGGCGGCGGAGCGAGCGGTGCGCACCGCTCGCCGTGTTCGTCGGAGGGCGCTCACCGCGTCGTAGGAGGACGAGCCAGCTGATCATATTTTGCAGCTCGCTTCCAACAGTTCGTCACGTCATTGGCGGAAAGCCCTGGACATCTGATCCGTGAGCGGCTTCAGCAGATAAGACCAGACGCTGCGTTCGTCGGTGCTGATGTGAACCTCCGCCGGCATGCCAGGTTTGAGCACCTTGGCATCGGTCAGGCAGGCCGCCTTGTTCTCGACATTGATGCGCGCCGAGAAATACGAAAGCTGTTTTTGCTGATCCTTGATCAGATCCGCCGAGATGCGCTTGACCGATCCCTGGCAAGCAGGCGTGGTGCCGGCATCGAAGGCCGGAAACCGGATGGAGACGTGCTGGCCCGGACGAACGTCATCTATGCGCGACGGGGGGATCAGCGCGTCGACGACGAGATTGTCGGTGTCGGGGACGATCATCATGATCACCTCCCCCGGAGCGATCACACCGCCGATTGTGTGGATAGCCGATTCCTGCACCGTTCCCGATTGCGGAGCGCGGATGTTGGTTTTGGTCAGTTCGTCTTGCGCCACGACCTTGCGCTCGCTGAGTTCGGTCTGCTTGGCTTCGGTTTCACGAAGTTCGCTCGTTACTTCACTGCGCCTTTGCTCATCCAGCTGAAGAACCTGCAATTCGGTCTCGCTGACCTTGGCCTGTGCCTCAGCCACCGCCGCCGCCAGGCGTCCTGATTCTCCGTGCGCTCGGGTCGCATCCAATCGGATGTTGCTCAGTCGCTCCTTGGACACCAATTTCTTTGTATAGAGCGCCTGGACATCGCCAAGGTCTCCGTCCAACAGGACCACGGACTGGTCTTCCGCGGCCTGCTGCGCCTTGAGGCCATCGATCTGGCGTTCGAGTTGCTTCGAGCGGCTTTCCAACTGCGCCTTCTGCCCCGTCAACGCCGTTGCGCGGCTTTCGAAGAGGGTGCGCTCTCCTCTGACCAGTGCAGCCAGCTCCGGGTCGCCCATGCGTTCTTGAAGGCTGGACGGAAGCTGCATTTCCGGCAGGCCTTGTCGCTCGGCCTCCAGCCGTGCAAGCCGCACGGTTGCGCGATCAAGATCCTCGCTGATTATCTGCAGATTGGCCCGTGTCAGCGTGTCATCCAGCCTGGCCACCACATCGCCAGCCCGCACATGATCCCCATCTTGCGCGAAGATGCCCCCGATCGTGCCGCCCGTCAGATGCTGGACTTTCTTGATGTTGCTTTCGACCACCACGGTGGCAGGCGCGATCACGGCGCCGGCGATCTTGGTCAACCCAAGCCAAAGCCCGCCGCCGACAACCAACATGGCCGTGACCGCCGCACCGAGGATCAGGTTGGACCTGATATCATCGCGCGCCTCGACCGAATTCGCCTCGACCCTTCGGCTCCCGTTATCGAACGGAGCATACGAGACCATCGTCGCGTCAGACATGAAACAGCACCTCACGCATGACCGCTCACCCCTTTCTGCATCGGAACAACCGATGCCTGCCGTTCGGCAGGCGTCGGGAAGGGCCGGATGACATTGGCCAGGACCTCCTCGCGCGAGCCGAAGGAGTGAAGCATCCCATTCGACATGACGAGTACCTTGTCGATATTGGTGAGGGCAGAAGGACGATGCGCAACAATGATGACGATGCCTCCACGTCGGCGCACCCCCAGGATCGCGCCGGCCAGGGCGGCATCGCCATCGACGTCCAGGTTTGAATTCGGCTCGTCCAGGACGACCAGAAACGGGTCGCCATAAAGTGCCCGGGCAAGCCCAACCAGTTGCCTCTGTCCGGCCGACAAGGCTGCGCCTCCCTCGCCTACGCGTGTTTGAAAACCATTCGGCAACCGCATGATCATCTTGTCGATGCCGGCGGCCCTGGCAGCCGCCAGCACGCCCTTGGCGTCGTCCTTGCCACCAAATCGCGAAATGTTATCGGCAACCGTCCCGTCAAACAGTTCGACGTCCTGCGGCAGATAGCCGACATGAGCGCCAAGCTCTTCCGAATTCCATTGGTCGAGCGAGGCTTCGTCCAGCCTTACCCTCCCGCGAAGTGGCTGCCACACTCCAACCAGCGCGCGCACAAGTGTCGTTTTCCCAGAACCGCTCGGGCCGACAATGGCCATTCCCGCGCCCCCGGGCAGGCTAAAGCTGACATTGGCGACCGTCGGTTTTTGCTGGCCCGGCGGCGCTATTGTCAGGTCCTCGACCGCAAGCGCCGCCTGCGGGCGCGGCAGTTCCATGACTTCTTCATGCCCACCGACGACAGCCAGCACCTTGGCCAGCTGGGAATAGCTTTGCCGGAAAGCCGCGAAGCCTCGCCAGTTTGCGAGCGCAGCGTCAACCGGAGCCAACGAGCGGCCCAGCAGTATCGACGATGCTATGATCACACCTGGCGATGCTTCCCCCCCGATCACGAGATAGGCGCCCAGTCCCAGAACAGAGGACTGCAAGGCCATCCGCAGCGCCCTCGAGAGGGCACCTGTGGCGCCGACAATGTCGGAAAGCCGTTCCTGGTGCGTGAGATAGGCGTGGTTGATCTCGCTCCAGCGGCGGGCAAGCCGCCCGGAAAGGCCCATCGCGCGCACAACCTCCGCGTTGCGGCGGCCGGAATCGGCAAGATTGCGTTGCGACACCATCGTCTCGGACGCGCGTGCCGCGGATGCGCGGCCAAGGACTTCCGCTATCACCGTGAGCAGAACGACAATAATCGCGCCGCTTGTTGCCAGCAGACCGAGCGCAGGATGCAGAAGATAGATGATCAGCAGATAAAACGGTATCCACGGCGCGTCGAAGATGACGGTCGGCCCCAATCCCGAAAGGAAGCCGCGGATCTGATCCAGATCACGCAGCGGCTGTATCCGGTTCGCGTCCTGCCCGCCGATGAGCGGTAAGGACAGCGACAGGCCGAACACCCTTTGCTGCAGATTCTTATGGAGACGATTGCCTATTCGAACCAGGAGGCGAAGCCGTACGAAATCCAGCAATCCATAGACCGCGTAAAGGCCCAGCATTCCGACCGTAAATCCGACAAGGGTCGGAACGCTCTGCGAAGGCAGAACGCGGTCGTAGATCTGCAGCATATAGACGGAGCCAGTCAGGGCGAGAAGGTTTATCACCGCCGAGAAGACGCCGACGCCTACCAGCCCGGGCACGGCACCAAGCATGGCGCCACGCAGATCGGGCGAACGTATCCCTCCGGAGCTCATCGCTTGCGACCTCCGGTGAGAAATCGTTGCGCAAGCTCACTGGCCCCGTTGGCCACGGACAATTTTTGGGTTTTCAGGAGCGTATCCCTCTTTGCCTTCTAATTTACGCCCCACTAACGTACGTGGCCTTCGGTCAAAATGTAGCGAAATCGTGGCGCCGAGCCGAGAAACCCGAATCTGACGCATTAAATCAGGGGAAAACTACCGTTTTAAGGAGTACCGGAAGGCTGTGGAGGTCGCGTTCCCGGCAACGCGAGCGACACCGCGCCGTCCTTTTCGGAGGGTGAGTCGCCCCTCAGGCAAACGGCTCCCGGCCGTTTTCACGTGGCCATTTGAGTGTCCGATTCCGCTAGCGCTTCTTCGCGATAACCAGGAAATGTTGCGCCAGTTGTCCAGGAACGTGAAGAGTTCTGGACGCCTTTTCGAAGGGCTCCATCAACGCTTCACAGACTCCGGGCAAGAGGTTTCCCGGCCGGGGCAGATAGCCGTAAGGTATCATCTCCTCGACAAGGAATCCCGACGCCGTCAGGAGCTCCTTGAACTTCGCCACGCTCAGCGTGTTGCGAATTGTGCGTCCAAACAGCCGATTGAGCAGCCGGCAAACCAGGCCGATTGGTGAAGTCGCATTCATGTGAACGTTGCACACAAGACGCCCGCCGTCCTTCAAATGTTCATTTATCGCCTTCAACGCATCCCGCTTCAGCTGATCCTCGGCGTTCAGGAAGAAGCGAAATGCCGTTACGACATCAAAGGTTTCGCCGAGAGGTTCTGTTGTCATGTCGACGTGGCGCAGTCTCACATTGGGCGGAACTTGCGCGCTGCCCAGCATGGATCTCGAAATGTCGGCGCCGACCACCTCGCCAAACACGCCGGCTGCCACGCTGGTGATGCGACCTGTTCCGCATGCGAAATCGAGGCAGTTCCGGCCGGCTCCGCCCATTGGGCGAAGAACGTCCAGGATCAAGGGTTTTTCGATTTTCTCCCAAAGCGCGCCGTAGTAGCCGGACTCGTGCGTCTTGTTGTAATGCGCGCCGTAGCCCGGTGCGCAATGGCTGGCCCTGTAGTCGTCCGACACCCGGTCGCCCGGCGTGTGGACCTGCTGGTTGGACATCAGCTCCTGCCAAATTCCGGGCTCACCGGTCCGCGGCTTGACCCGGGGAACTCGCGATGCCGAAGGCGTATCGAAAGCGTAACTTGCTGACTGAGCCATCCGAGCCGCGTTCGTCGGCGGCACCCCTTGCCTGGAATTGAGCCTCACCTGTATCTCCCGTTCGGTTGTGTTCGACGCCCTGATCGAACAGTAAGTTCCCCCAACTCATTTCTTTTTTCGGACTGCGACTAAAGCGGCCTATTGGATTGCCGCGCTTTGCAGATCGCTGCTGAACCTGGCTTCGACAGTATCTCCCGGCATCACGATCGTGTCTTCGTCAGCCGACAGCTTGCGCCACTCATCGCCGACCTTGCGGACGATCGTGACCTGAGCCCGGATTGTTTCGCCGGCAATCGGCAATGGCTGGGCGGACGCTCCGGTCGGTTGCAGCTTCTCGCTGGCGGCGTGCAGCCTGGCGGTGACATCACCCAGCCGCGCGTTGGTGTCCTTCAGATCCGTCAGCAAGGCAATCCTCCTTTGATTGTCATTGCGTTCGTGCTGCCTGACATAGTCCTCCTGCTGGCGCCGCGCTCTCATGAGCTCGACCGAGGTTTGCAGCGCACCGCTCGACGACAGAAGCAAGGCGCGCCTGACATCGGCGAGCCGAGTGTTGGTCAGATTGCCTGCATCAAACGCCTTGGTTACTTTCGCCAGGTCTTCCTGATCCGCCTTCACGCTCTCGGCCTCGACCTGTTCGCGCTTCTGCAAAACCTCGATTTGATCAGCCGCATCCTTCTCGCCCCTCTCAAGAAAAGTCTGCTCCTGCTGGAAATCGCTCAGCGCAATCTTCAGCCCGTCCGTTTCAGCCTGGGCGATCGCAGCTCCGACGCTGGGCGACAGAGGTGACCCCTGCGGCGTCTGCTTGTCGAAATCCGCCTGGCCCTGAAGTTCGGCGCGGACACGGGCGGCGTGAAAATAGTCTTTGGTGTACTCCCCCCAAAGTGTTTCGTAATCGCGCCTGAGATCAACCGGATCGGGACCCGTTTGGCCCGCCCGTGACCGCAAAAGGCTGAAGCCGCCGGAGACGGCAAGCGCCTGCCGTACGGTCATGAGCGGACGGTAGGCCTGTTGTCCAGGGGTGAGCACGTCGCCCATCACGTAGATTGGACGATACTCCACGATGATGGCGGTCACGTCGTCCGGTTTGACGACAACCATCTGCTCCCGTCCATCGGCCAGACGCACGTGAAAGATCTTGGTCGGCAAAAGCGCTTGCATGCGCGTCTGCAATTGAGACGCCGTCAGGCCTGCGACCATGATCATCCCGACCTCGGGAAGGGCGATATTGCCATCCATCTGGACCACAGCGCGCTGCGCTCGATCCGGGATCGGCGCTATCCCTATCTCGACGGTATCGCCAGGTGACAGTTGATATTGCTCGGCTTCGCCTGCGGCGGCCATCGATGCCAGGGACATCACCGCAACCGCGGCAAGAACGGTTCGTTTATTGAAGGCCATTTGCGACAATCTCCTTCTGGTTCGGGACCGGCTCCGAAGGCCACTCAACACGGGTAACGAAATCGTATACCGGGCCACCGGGCACACCCCAATTGCTCGACCAGATTACCTGTGAGCCGTCCGGCGAGGGCGAGGCATGCGTCTCGCTCCAGTAGTCGAAGTGGGTGTTCTGCGTTTCCACGATACGGCGGACTTCTCCGCTGCCGTCCGTGCGCACCGCAATGACCTGCTGCGCGTAAGGCGCCCAGTCCGGGTGCTGCGATACTTCGGCTGGCGTTCCGCCATAGCTCAGAAACACCCAGCCGGGCCTGTCCAGGGACCTGAGCGACGCATGCATGGCCTCGCCATATTTCATCAGCGACGTGACCTTGCCGTCGGCCAATCGGCGCTTGATCACCTGATATATGTCGGGATTCGATTTGCTGATCCCGACATAGATTTCGCTGCCGTCGGCATCGACCGTCATGTCGCCGTGACCGGGCCGGTGGTGCTCCATCCACTTCTGTTGCAAGACGCCGTCGATGGAAAAGACGAAGGTCGGTTCATGGTCTTCCGACAATGCCTGTGAACGTCCGTGCGCACATAGATTTCGCTGCCGTCGGCATCGACCGTCATGTCGCCGTGACCGGGCCGGTGGTGCTCCATCCACTTCTGTTGCAAGACGCCGTCGATGGAAAAGACGAAGGTCGGTTCATGGTCTTCCGACAATGCCTGTGAGCACACAATATTGATCCCCAGCGGAGAGATCGAGCAGGAGCCGGTGGTCCCCGGAAGCTGGGTAAGATCGATATCCGGGAATTTCCGCCGCTGCTTGAGGTCGTAGCCAAAGACCACCGATTTGCCGTCATTGCGCGTTGCACGCACCGCAATACGGTTGCCGTCGCGGCTCGGATTGCCTTTGTAAGGTCCGAACTGAAGTTTGCTGTAGGCTGCCGTGTCGAACACGACATCCTCATGATTTGTGCGCGGCGCCCAGGTGTAAATCTGCCTGCCTGCGACGCAGATCATCAGCTGGGGATCCCTGGGATGCCACTCGCATTCAGTTTCATTCGAGCGGTCGCGATGGAACAATGGCACGTAACTGTGCCCGTCGAGGAAGCACATGCCACCACAACCATTGACGATCACGAGAAGGCTCTGGTCAGCATTCCAGGCCTGTGCACTCGAGTAACGGTGGGTGCAGTATTTCTTCCCGCAGACACCCGCCAGGCCGAGAATTCCAGGCTGGGTGATCCGTACGAAAGTCGTGCCGGACCAGGGATCCGTTGCTTCGCCAAGATAGTCCGGCAGGTTTTTCACCGGTGGTGTGGCCGACGTTTGCGATGCGCTGCTTTCGCGACCACCGAGCATATAAATATTCGCGAACATGGCACCGGCAATCAGCAGCAGTACCAACATGTGCCGGCGGAGCAGGGTCATGTCATGTAACCCATTTCGCGCCGTACCCGGCCTTCACTAAGGCGCGCGCGCCACCATGCGATCGTTCGCTCCAGCCCGTCGCGCAGGCTGGTCTGCGCCTGCCACCCAGTCTCGCCTTCAAAACGCGAGGAATCGGCGAGCAAGGCGCGAACCTCCGAATTTTGCGGCCGCAAACGCCTTTCGTCACGATGGACCGGTTTCTTGGAACCGCTTAGTTCCAGGACAAGATCCAATACGTCGGAGATGGTCACGGCGCGTTGGCTGCCGGCATTGTAGGCGTGGCCGAATTCGAGCCCGGCCAGGCCCGCGGTCTGGAAGGCCGCCGCAGTGTCTTCGACAAAGGTCAGGTCACGGATCGGGCTCGTATCGCCGACCATGATCGCCGGGCAATTCGGATCGAGAGCCTGCCGGATGATGGTCGGCACGATGGCGCGTTCGCTCTGGCGCGGACCATAAGTGTTGAAGGGCCGCATGATGACCACAGGGACATCGAACGACCTGGCGTAGGACTCCGCCATCATGTCGGCGCCTATCTTGGATGCCGAATAGGGCGACTGTCCCTGCAGCGGATGCGTTTCGCTGATGGGCATGGTCTGGGCGGTTCCATAGACCTCGCTCGTGGAGGTATGCACCACCCGCTCCGTCTCCCATTGACGCGCCGCTTCAAGAACGTTCACCGTGCCCAGGATGTTGGTTTCCACATAGGACTGGGCAGCCGCGTAGGAATATGGAATCGCAATGAGCGCAGCCAGGTGAAACACGACGGCCTGACCGCGCACGATCCGGTTCAGGAACGCGCTGTCGCGGACGTCACCGCGGACGAGCTTCAGCTGGCTGCGGATCTTGTCCGGCAAATCGTCCAGCCATCCATGGCTGTCGAAGGAATTGTAAAGCGCCAGAGCAGTGACATCCGCGCCGTTGCGGACGAGCGCCTCAGTGAGATGCGAACCGATAAATCCATCCGCGCCTGTCACCAGAACTTTCTTGCCGTTGTAGCTCATGACTGCGCATTCCCTTGGCTGACTGGAGCGCTTTTCCTTTTGGGGTTCATACGTCGATCGGCTGTGATGGAACCCAGCCGACAACCGCCAGGACGCCACGCGCCATCCACACGATGTCGGAGACGATGGTGCGCTGCGGATAATAGGAGAGGTCGAGTCTGGCCTTGGCGGGGAACATAACCTCCCGATAGAACAGGATCGGATCCGCGGATCGGGGGAAGAAATGCGCCTCGTGCCGGAAGACAACCTGGGTTGGCCCCAGCAGGCCGGGCTTGTATTGCAGGACCGCCTCGAGGCCGCCTCGGAAACAATCGGCGAAAGCCATGCTCTCGGGTCGTGGCCCGACGATCGCCATTTCGCCTTTGAGGACGTTCCACAGCTGCGGCAGTTCGTCGAACTTTGTTGCCGCGAGGAACCGGCCCACCGTCGTCATGCGGCTGTCGCCCACGACGGTCAGTGCGAGGCCTTGGGAACCGCAGTTCACACCGAACTTGCGAAATTTGTACATGCGGAAGGGTCGGCCACCGGCGCCCATGCGGGTCTGTGCGAACAAGATCGAGCCACCGCCTTCGAGCAGAAGCGCTCCGGCGATCAAAAGCATCAGCGGTGCAAATACGATGAGCGCGGCGCCCGCGACCGCGAGATCGATCGAGCGTCGCGCCAAACCATGAGCGGGGTTTGAGACGAAGCGCCGATGAAGGGAACGGTCCGACGCATTCATGCCGCAGTTCCTGTTTGGGCACCGCCGTTGAGTGCGCTTGCAAGTGCAGCCACAACCGCCTCGGCGAGAGTTGAGGTGATTTGAGGGTGCAGCGGGATTGTCAGCTCTCGCTGAGCAAAGTCCTCTGTACGCGGCAGAGTGATGTCGGGATAACGCTCGCGATAGAACGTCATCTGGTGCACTGGCGGATAATGGATCGTGGTCTGTATCCCCTGCGTCCGCAGTTCGTCGATCACGTCCTGCCGCCTTGCGTAGCGCGGCAGGAGGATCGGCATGATGTGGTGAGCCGACGTCCGGGGTTCGCTGAATGGAATGGTCACGGCCGGGCAATGTTCCGCGATGAGGCGCCGATACAGGACGGCCAGGATACGCCTGATCTCGTTCCACTCTTGCAGGTTCTGCAGTTGAACGAGCCCGATTGCCGCACGCATTTCGTCCATGCGGTAGTTGAACCCGAGCATCGTGACATCATATTGCGGGGTACGGCTGTTCAGCCGCTGGTGCGTCCCGCTGGTCATCCCGTGCCCGCGGGCTTGGCGAACCCTGTCGAGCAGATCGGAATCACGGGCGATCACGGCACCGCCTTCCGCCGTCGTCATGTTCTTGTTGCCATAGAAGCTGAAGGCCGCCGCAGTGCCGAACGTTCCCACTTCCCTCAGGCCAGGGGCATGCGCGGCGTCCTCGATGATATGGAGCCCTCGAACCCGGGCGAACCGCTGCCATTGTTCCCTATTGGCGAGATAGCCCGCGAAGTGAACGAGGATGACCGCCTTCGTGCGTGAGGTGCACCGCGCTTCGGCTTCCGCGAGAGACATCAACGGCACGTCGACCGACTCGATATCGACGAAGACCGGAGTCGCTCCGACATAAAGCACTGCATTCGCGGTCGCCACGAAAGTCAGCGACGGGACCAATACTTCGTCGCCGGGTCCTATTCCCAGTGCATGCAGGATGAGATGAAGCGCTGCGGTGCAGGAACCAACCGCCACGCAATCTCGCGCGCCATGCATATCGGCAAAGGCCAGTTCGAATGCGCGCACCTGCTCCCCCATGGTAAGCCAGCCGCTGTCAATCACCTTTGACAAGGCTGCCTTCTCCGGCTCGCCTAGAATTGGGGCGCTCACCAAGAGCATCTTGACCTCCTAAAGATCCTTGTGATGGGTTCGGCCTCTACATCCGGATTTCATGCGGCCGCGGCGGCTACCTCGATCGAGGTCGACTGCTCTTCCCAGGCAATCGCCTGCGCATTTTGGAAGTCATCGACGCGACCGATATCGAGCCAGAGACCGTCATGCTTGTACACGTGCACGGTCGTGCCACCCTGCATCATCTGCAACATCAGGTCATCGAACCCGAATGGGATGCCCGAAGGTATGAACCGCAGGACATCCGGGTTCATGCAGTAAATCCCCATGCTGACAAGGTGGGAAAGCGTCGGCTTTTCCCGGAAGAGCTGAACGGCATTGTCGACCTCGTCGATGACGCCGAAATCCATCTTGATGAGGCGGCAGGCAGTGGCGATCGTAACCGGATCCTTATGCATGCGGTGCGCCGCCACAAACCGGCTGAGGCTCAGGTCGGTAAGAACATCGCCGTTGAGCACGACAAAGGTGTCGTTCAGTTCATCCCTGATCAGAGAGAGAGGCCCAATGGTGCCCAATGGCTCCATTTCCTGCGTGTATTTGATCTTCAGATTCCATTGCGATCCGTCGCCGCAGACGCTGCGGATCAGGTGCCCGAGATACCCGGTCGTGATATAGACCTCCTCGATGCCGTTGCGCCGCAGCCACTTCAGAAGCAGCTCAAGAACGGGCCTGGCTCCTATCGGCATCAAGGGTTTCGGTAGGACCGACGTGAAGGGCCGAAGGCGCGTACCCATCCCACCACATTGAATCACCGCTTTCATCCGATCCTCCTGATTTGCAATTGCCTGTGTCCGGGCATTTCGTGTTCGAGCTCATTCGGACCTGGCATTCCGTCAAATCCGGCTCGACCCTCGGCGGCAATCCGAACATCATACTTGAAGGGTATGTGACAGCCGGGGCGGCTGTCGTCGTGCATTCGAATGGTACCGATCCGAAGCGTTTCCGGTATTAGATAACCGTGAGATCAAGGACGGACCCAAGCATCTGGACCTGGCCATGAGACCAATGAAGCCGAACGAGTCCTGCGATCAAAAAGCAGCGATCCGCCAAGTGCCGGAACCATCCCGCGCACCCTCGGTGAAGGCAAGTGCCGCCATCAAAATGCCCTGCCGCACACCGAACATTGGAGGCGGGCACTCGATATCGCTCGGTAGGCAGGCACGGGACGCCAGCGTTAAAAAAAATAACGACGGCTCTCACAAATTAGTATTATATTAGCCATGTGTGATGTGCGTGGGTTGGGACGCTGCGACCATCACAGTGATGTGATGACCAGCGGTTGGCTACGACTTTTAGACTCACCGCGGTTCCGACCATCACAGAGGACTGGGAGGTTCCAGCGAGTGTTCTCGTCGGGAACCGGGTAACGCGTTGGGGTAGTTCAATGTATCGGATCGTCATCGCCGACGATCACGGCTTGTATCGGCGCGGCCTTCGGCTGGCACTTTTGGCTGGAATTCCAAACGCCGAAATATTCGAGGCCTCGTGTTTCGATGCTGTGGTCAATCTTCTAGAGGAGCAGGCATCCATCGATCTTGCGATCCTCGACCTGAACATGCCGGGGCTGGTTAACCAGGAGGTGCTCAGCGACGTTCTCTCTGCGTATCCTGACACACGTTTTGCGATCGTTTCCGGGGACGATTCTCGCTCGGAGATCCTGACCGCTCTTTCGATCGGGCTTCACGGTTACATCGTCAAATCGCAAAAAGACGAAGAAGTCGTTTTGGCAGTAAATGAGATCCTTGCAGGCCGGATCTATGTACCATCACTCTTGTCTCGAACGTCTGCCGACCAGAGAGCGTATGCCGCCCTCCCCTCGGTGAAAAATCCAATCCGTCAGCGCATGGGCTCAAGCGATCTTGGCAGACTGACATCGAGGCAAAGGGACGTCCTCAAGCTGATGGCGGAAGGGTACTCGAACAAGGAGATCGCCCGCAATCTGGATATTGCCGAAGCGACAACGAAAATCCATGCCGCCGCCATTCTGCGCGAGCTCGGGGTGCGAAACCGGACTGAAGCAGCCGTTTTGCTGCAAACGTGGATGTCGAGAAATATGAACTGATGTTTGCCACCCGAAGCGGGAAGCGGTTCGGACCGGCATGCATGGGATAGACTTAGGCGCGTCCCATGAACCGGCGCGCTTTTGATCGTCTTACTGTGCATGTGCCCAAATCCGAAGTCGCTTTCGGAGCGGCAGGCACTACAACTCAATCTCCTTCCGCGATAATCGCAACGAATATCGCAATCCATACTCCGATATTTCCAATTTCGGCGAATGCCCGACAAGCGGCGTGCCGTCCACGCCGATTATCATGGACCCGAACCCATGGCGCACGACGTTTGAGTTCTTCCGACCTCCCGATTCCACCCAATCGAAAACCAGATCGTCCCCTGCCCCGTCGGATGCGAATTGCCACTTAACTCCGACCTTGCCTTGTGAGTCACCCAACGCGCCGTGTTTCACGGAGTTTGTCGTCAGCTCGTGAAGGATCATCGCAAAGCTCTCTGCGACGCCACTTGGCACTGTGAGCGAGGGGCCACTGATCGTTATGTCCCGTGTCTCCTTGAAGGGCTGCAACTCCCGAGCCACGAGATCGTGGAGCATCCCCGACAGGCTCTTATGACGAGACAGGATGAGATGCGTCGCTTCCAGCGTTCTGATCCGATCGATCAGCATCTCCTTGTATTTGGCAACGTCGTTCTCGGGAACATTGATCATTTTTACCAGGGCCGTGATCACCGGGAACAAATTGCTGAACCGATGGCGGTCTTCGAGCATGATGCGCTCGTGCTTCTTTACGGCGGCGCGAAGAAGCGTGGTCTGTCGACGTTCTGTCAGATCGGCCGCCACCCCGATGCGCATTGCGCGGTCGCCATGTTCTTCCTGCCGTCCGCGCAGAGCAACCCAGCGTATGTGCCCGTCCATCCGCCTGACACGAATCTCGACGTCGTAGTTCACTGCCTGCGAGGGTTTTGCCGAGGCAGCCAATTTCGGCCAGTCGGCCGGATGGACCACGGCCGAGAGTTCTTCCAAGGGGCGGACGGGCTTGGAGGGCAGGCCGAGAATGTCCCAGAACTTGCCGGAGCCCGCGACTGTCCCCTCCTTGATATCTATTCGCCACGTGCCCAGGCGTCCGGCAGACAGAGCGAGATCGAGCCATTCCTTCTGAGCCCGGAGGGCCTCGCGTGCGGCTCGTCGCTCGGAAATATCGTCGACCACCACGAACACGCTTTCGGTGGATGCCTCGTCAGGCCGCGACGAGGACAGGGCCAGACGAGCCCAGAATGCCTTGCCGTCCTTGCGCAACACGCGAATATCGGCCGCGGACGACGCGGCGCCATTATCCAGATCCTTCAACAAGGCCCGCACGGCATCTCGATCGTCGGGAAGAACGAGCCCTTCCAGCTTCAGCTGGGCAAGCTCCTTTTCTCCGTAGCCGGTCATCTCAAAAAAACGTCTGTTCGATTGCAACAGTTCGCCACGTCGATTGGCATTTGCAAAACCCAAGGCAGCGCGCTCGAAGGCCCAACGATAGCGGCTCTCGGCTGCATCGATGGCAGCGAGCCTCGCCTCTGCAACCTCGAGCGCCCCGCGCAAATCCTGTCGCAGGCGATGGAACACGGATGCGATCAGGCCACCCGAGACCAGAAGGAAGATAGCGCTCGTCCAGTCTTCAGCTGAGAGTTGGGCGTTCAGGACGCGTCGCATCCACAAGCCGGCGGCGGCCATGAGAAGCGTTACGGCGATGGCAACCAACCGCCCTTCGAGGTACACGATAACAATAATTACGGGGATAAACGCAATAAACGTAACCCCCTGGCCGATGTATATCGTATTTATCGCTTCGAGTATTATCGATCCGGCAAGCACCAATAGCGAAGCTACATGAGCCAACGGGGTGCTTGACACGTTCGATTTAAGCCAGCGCAGATACGAACCCATGCGCCCAGACTACATCCTTATGTCTAGTTCGTCGAGACTAGGCCACGAGGAGGCAGCCTAATACCACTGCCGGATTGCCATGCCTTTGCCTGCGAATAGAATCAGGATCGGCAGGGTTCTTCAGGAAGCCATATTCAAGGAACGCTGCGGAAAAACCTTCCGCAGATTTCTACAATTGTGTCGAAATTCGAGTCGAAGGAGCAAGTTCCCGCCAGCAGGCGGAATTCGAATCAAGTAAATCACACAAGATTTACTTGAGTGGGCAGCAACTAGGGTTGGGGTAGAAGCGATGACACTGATTGAGAGGCGCAACGAAACCGTTGCAGTCAGCCAATACATTGTATTGAAAGATTCTCGTCACGCACGTCCGATACATCTTTCGGATCGGCCAGACGCCAGACCTGGCGGGCCGCAGCGACGCAGTTTGGAATCCATAACCGGCATGCTTGAGCGTATCGGCTGCGGCTATATCGTGCTGGACCGCGACAGGAAAGTAATCGAATGGAACGCAGCCGCGCAGGAGACGCTTGAGCGCCAGGGCGAAGCGGCTGACACGGCCGTCGAGCTGTCCGCGGGGCTAAGGCGGCTGGTCGCGAATGTTCCGGTCCATTTCCAGCCGGGATTACTCTCATGGGTGGTGATCCGCAGCAGAGGCGACAGGCCTGTGATCCTGAATGAGGCGGGCGTCGTCACACCCGACGGGACAAGCATCGTCGCATTGCTGGACCGGGAGAACACATCGGCGGCCAACCCTCAGACCTTGCAAAGGATGTTCGGTCTGACCAGCGCGGAGACGCAGCTGGCATTGCGCCTGGCGCAAGGCGATGCGCCCCTGGAGATTGCTCGCAGTTGGCATCTCAGTCGCACGACGATCCGCTCCCAGCTTGCCTCGCTGTTCGCCAAGACCGAAACAAGGCGTCAGGCTGAACTGGTTGCTCTTCTGGGACGCATTTCGGTCCTGCCATGAAATAGCGATTTCGGCGGGCGTCAGCACCCGCTCGAATTCAGCAAACCGAGATATGTGCCATGGCAACGCGGCCGCAAATTCTGCGGCCGCGGTTGCGCAGATTGCAAAGCTGGCGGTGCCATCTCCAGCCTGTCCACGCGCTATCGAACGCGGGCGGAGCGCGGAATCTCACAATTGGAGTGACTTGCCATGGTCGAACCAAATTCGACGGTCCACAAGCTGGCTGATGCCGCTCGTACGCGGTCGGATGGTGCTGTACTGAAACTTGCACGCGCGGGACCGATCGTCGTCACAGGTGCCGCCGGTTTCATCGGGTTTCATGTCGCGTTGCGGCTTTTGCGGCGCGGCCTTGTCGTTATCGGCGTCGACAATTTTACGCCCTACTACGACGTCGGGCTGAAGGAGGCGCGATTTGCGCAGCTCTGTGCCGAGCCGAGGTTCACTCCCATGCGGATGGACCTGGCGGACCAGGCGCGGGTGAAGGCGCTGTTTTCCGACTTCCAGCCATCGCACTTCGTGCACCTCGCCGCCCAGGCTGGGGTGCGTTATTCGCTCGCCGACCCGCATGCCTATGTGCAGTCGAATGTAGTGGCGTTTCTCAATGTTCTGGAGGGCTGCCGGCACGCCGGCGTCAGCCATCTCGTTTATGCCTCGTCGAGTTCCGTTTACGGCGCCAATCGAAGCATACCTTTTTCCGAGCACCATGGCGCCAGTCATCCGGTCAGCTTCTATGCCGCGACCAAAAGCGCAAACGAATGCATGGCGCATTCCTACAGCCACCTGTTCGGCTTGCCGGTGACAGGATTGCGCTTCTTCACCGTCTATGGTCCCTGGGGCAGGCCTGACATGGCAGTCTATACGTTCACCCATGCCATCGCCGAGGGGCGCACGATCGAGATTGCCAATGCCGGCCGCGTATGGCGAGATTTCACCTATATCGACGACATCGTAGAAGGGGTGGTTCGCGTGCTCGCCGCGCCGCCTCGTCCGGATCCGGACTGGGACAGCCGCGCGGCTGACCCCGCCACCAGTTCGGCGCCATATCGGATCTACAATATCGGCAATGACCGGCCCGAAGAAATCAACCGTCTGATCGCAATCATCGAAACTGCCCTTGGCCGCCGCGCCCTTCGCGTCAACGTGCCTTTACCTCCAGGTGACGTCCTGAAAACCCGCGCCGACGTAAGCGATCTTCGCCGCGCTGTCGGCTTCGCACCGGCGACGGCACTGGAGGACGGCGTGCAACGTTTCGTGGAATGGTACCGGGATTTCCATGCAAGCCCCGTCGGCCGAGAACGACAAGCGTTCATTCAGGCATAGGGCGAGACCACGGGAGGCCGGACGGCGAGCACACCGCCGGTTCGGCTGACGAGGCGCGCCTCCCACCAATACTCCTTCAAATGACGCATGAGGGCCATAAGATGCAAAGGCCGCGTCGGCGGGGTGCGATTGTGTCGCGAGGCAGATGACCATCGATGCGTCTTTGGGGCCGCCACTGACCTGCTCCTTCAACCATGTTGGAGGCATGGGCTAGCGGTCGCACGCCGATCGATCCGGCGCTGTCGTGAGGGACATCATCGATGGATCGGCCACTTCATTTGCCGGCTCTCAATAACCAGTTCCATTGTAGGCCGCCAATCGCGCTTGGCTTGATCGAGAGCAGGGCAGACACCAAGCCAGGCAGCATCTTCAGTCGCTTGCCGATATAGACCGCCATGGCAACGTTCCAGATGGCCAGGGCAAGCGCGACACCGACAGCCGCGCCAATTGGGCCGTATATCTCGACGCCCACGGCACAGGCTATGACGTTGGCCGCCGCGCCGGCGATCATGGTCGTTGCCGCGGCCCATTCGTTTCCGGTCATCGCCAGCAGATTCTGCTGAGGCCCGCACAGCGCAACAAAAACATAGCCCAAAATGAGAACCCGCGCGATTGGCGCTCCCGCAGCAAAGCCCTCCCCGAAGAAGCTCAAGAACGGCTCGGCAATCACCATCATTGGGATGGCCACCGCGATGGCGCCGCCCGCAGACAGCAAGGTGGCCCGCGCGAACAGCTGCTGCAGGCCTTTATGATCGCCTCTGGCATGCAGGTCGGCCGCTGTAGGCGAAAACATGGTAGCGACAGCGATGCGGGAAAGCCCCACAAGCATCGCCACGTTCAACGCCAGGGCGAAAATACCGGCCTCACGGATATGGTTGGTCCAGCCCAACACCAGCACGCCGGCACGACTGACGAAAACATCGAGGCCGGTGATGAGCATGAGCGGGGGGACGGCAAGCCACCATCCCCTCGGTTCGTAAGCGGGCTGAGCCTGCCGCAGGCCAGGTGGTTCAAACTTCCTGGCGGTGATGAACACCAGCGCAACCGTGATGGCCGAACTTGTCAGCACCGCCAGCATCACTTGCGGTGCGTGCACCGCCCACAATCCGGACCCGGCCATGATCGCCACCAATACCAGCAGCAGCCCGTCTCGCACGATGCGCTCCGGCAACAATGCCGAAACCACGCCGCCGAAAGCACGCACAAGCGTAGCGCCAATGGCATAAGCGGTAATCAAGGGTACGGCCGCCATGCCAAGCATGGTGCTTATCTCAAGTCCTCTTTGCGTATGATCCGGTTGCGCCTGCTCTGAAAAGAAAAGGACCAAGGCAGCACCCGCCATCCCGAACAGTGTCGCCGCGAGCAGCGATCTCCGCAGGGCGAATCTTATCACCCCTCGCGCCAGATCAAGCCTGCCGTTGGCTCTATAGGCGGGCACAAAACGCAACAGGGACACATTGAAACCAAGCGTTGCCAGATAGGCGAGCACGGAGGTCCAGGCTAGAACGTAGGCATAGATCCCGTAGTCGCGAGGCCCGATGAGGCGCGCAATGGCCAGCTGTGCAAGGCTGGTCAGCCCAGCACCTCCGATATAGATCAAGAGGGCGAAGACGCTCGCCCTCGCGAGCCGCGAGCCGACGTCCCTATTTCGCCGGGGTGTGGCTATTGGAAGAGCACCGGCGGGATGGCCCGGAGACTTTCGAGACACGCGACTATCGATTGCCGCAGCATGCGCAAGTGGTGCGCTTTCTTTTTGGTCTCGATTTGCGAATCCTTTATCCATCCGTGACAGCGCGGAAATGATTTGCTTCTCGACCTTACAAATACTTTTGAGCCCTGATTGACTGTCGGCGTTCTCAACGGAAACGACACTTCGGCCGGAAATCGCGAGGAGATCGTTTATCGATTCGAACACGCCAAAGGCGCTCATATTCACGTCCAAGTCGGCCTCGAAAATCCGCTCCGCCGGCGGCTCGTGCTCCATCCGATGTCTGAGACGGCTCTCAACGATCGCAGATGGCACCACCAGCCTGATGGTGAGATCGGCCGGCGGCGCGAGGCTGAGCGCCTTTTCGAGCGCTTCGCGGTCGTTGCCCCCATTGAACATCGCCAGCGATCCAATCGCTTGAACGTATCCTTGATCGAATATGACAATTTCGGGCGATTGCTTCGCGGCGCTCCAGCAACGCGAAAGGTGCAAGATATATCGCCAGATCCGGGCGCGCCACATTCGTTTCTTTGGCGGTATCAACCTCACCATCGACACCGAACTTGAAATATCGTCCAGTCGCCCGATCGACGATAGAAATATTCCAGCAGTCGAGAATATCGCCGATACTATTCTGGAGACGAACAGAATGATCCCAAGGTCGAAGCTTCCGGCCCTGGTGCTGGGCTTATAGCTGAGAGCGACCTTGGCGTGATAGCCTTTCCCGCGCAACTGCTGCGCGAGCGCATGCGCAAATGTTGTTTTGCCGGATCCTGGCGGTCCGAAAAATTCAATGATCATTCTGGGGCAGGTCCGATTGCTGGAACGCAGTTGGTTCCCTGTGGCATTTTTTGAAGAGCGGAGACGACGGTTCTCATCAAACCCTCTCCAACAGCAGGTCGGCGTTGTCCTCGAGCCTGGAGCCGGCGTACCGCTTTAAATTCACCTGGGTGAGCACACTCCCGACTGGAACTGCGACGGATCCACCGGCCCGGAGCGACTCCAGAACGCCACGGGCGATGCTGCGCCTCGTCTTGGCCCATCGAACGGCAAAAAGCACTGCGTCGGCCCAGCGCTTCAGGAGCCTGGTTTCGGGGCCTCCGAGTCCCAACGGCCCGTTGATGATGACGACGTCGTAGACCGAGAGAAGTTCTTCGGTGAACTGGGATTTGTCGACCGTGGACAGAAGCGTCAGCAGATCATCCGAAGGTGCTGGAGCGGCCATGAGATCGATGCCGACTTCTGGCATTCTCGTGATCGCATCCTGGAGCACGCAGCGTTCACTCACATAGTCTCCAAAGGAGTTGTGAGCCTTGATGGTGCCGAATTCGCCACGAAACTCGTTCGTGAGGCGCGCGTCCTTGCGGTCGAGGTCGAGGAAAAGCACCCTTCCTCCCAATCGCGTTGCCGCCAGCGCCAGGCTCCACGCCAACTCTGTCTTGCCATCGTCCAGGATGCTGGACGTCACGAGGACGATGTGCGGCGGCTGCCCCCTTCCCTGAGTTGGCGCCGCAGTGACCAGAAGGGATGTCGCCGCGCGACTGAACGGCGAGTTCTGCTGGCCCAGAACCAGATGCCGCAATTGTTTGGCATGGAGTCCCGAAACCTTGGGAAGCAGTCCTACGCACGGGATCCCAAGCTCGGCCTCGGCTTCAGCTTCGCTGCGCAAGGTCTGGTTGAACATGTTACGGATCAGGACGAAGACCGCCGCCATCAGACCAAATACGATCATGCCGGGTGGAACCAGGAAAATTCTCGACAGGGTGCTGGGATTTGACGGCGGCCATGCCGTCGACAGGACCGCTACACCTGGCGAGGGAGCGGCGATGCGCCGTATCAGGTCCTGCTGCCGGCTAAGGAGCTCGTTGTAGTGCTGTGTCACGATAGTGACCTGCGGCTCAAGGGCACGCAAGCCGGAAAGCTGGCTCGCAGTGTCGGCCACGGCCGCGTCGCGCACCCTCTTGCGGTCCTCGAGAGCCGCAACCTGGGCGCGGTAGACGTTTGCCTCGGCGGCAATGCGCGCGATGCCCTGCTCTATCTCACGGTTGATCGCACTGCCCAGATCGCCGTCCGCAGCGGCACCCGACTGACGTGTCAGGAGGTCGGCCAACACAGGCGATCCGATTTCTTCAGCGATGGCCGATACAGGGGCGCCCGCCTTTCGCAGGTCCTCGATATGGTGAAGGCGCGATTCCGAGGCGGAAAGATTGGCTTTCGACAAGAAGATCTGTCGGCCGAGCTCCGCTGTCTCATTGGCCGCGTTGTTGGCCGCGCTTTGATCAACGGCGCCATGCGTCAGCCGGTACGTCTCCAGCCGATCGGTCGCGTCGACCAGGTCCCTTTGTACTTGCGGCAGGCTGGCGACCAGCGATTCCAGTTCGCGCTGATCCGATGCACGCCGTTTCTGTACGAGATCTTCGATATACACCTGAGCGAATGTGTTCGCGACAAGCGCGGCACGTACCGGACTGGTATCGGTGAAGCCGATGGTGATGACGCGCGAGCGCAGCTCTTGTCCGACCCTCATTCCGCCCCGCAGCGTCTTCAGCGCGGCCGCATCCGCAGCTTCCGGACTTTCGGCGGCAGGTCCACCCTTCGACCAGACCCGGCTCAGCAGGTTGCCCACGAACGAGCCTGAGGTGGGCGGGACGGCACTGATGCCGCTTTTTCCGGCGGCGTCGGCTGCCTGCGGTTGGCGCAGTGCCGTCAGAACTCGGCGCAGGTGGGCTTGCGACGAGAGCATCGTCAGATGGTCATCGATGCTCGAATCCAGCGAGTCCTGGGCGGTCGCCGTAGGGTTCGAAGTGCCGGTGCTCGGGGCGTCTATGATGATCTGGGTCGTCGCCTCGAACAGCACCGGACGAGCAAAGCCCGCGAGGCCGGCCAGTATGCCGCCCAGAAGGGCCACGGCAAGCAAGAGCCATTTTCCCGTCGCCAGAGTGACGACGAGCTGATGGAAGGGAGACGGCGGTTGCACGGGCTCGCGCGGCGGTCGCCTCATCCGCGGATTGGTGTCGAGCGTAGCGACGGCCATCTGCGTGGCACGCGGAAGCCTGGCGCGGCTGGCTATGGAACCTTCCATCTCAATCCCCTGTCAGTTCGATATCGTAAGAAGCGTGCGTTGCCGGCGCCGATGGCCGCATGGCTTCGTTGCGCCATGCCTGGAACATCAGCAGCGGCCACAAGTCACGGAAATGATCCTGGTTTCCATGCAGATGATCGCGCCAACATGCGTCGACCTTCGCACAGTCGATGACCCCATCTCCGGACAGGCGTGTCGTGGCAATGATATCCGTTGCCCAGTCGCGCAGGGGTCCTCTCAGCCAGGCTCCGATCGGAACGTCGAAACCCTGCTTGGGCCGATCGACCAGTCGGCGCGGTACATAACGATCAAGGAGCTGGCGCAGTATCCATTTGCCCTTGCCACTTCGCACCTTGGCATCGGTTGGCAGGCGCCAGGCGAATTCAACGACGCGATGGTCCAGGATCGGGCATCGCCCCTCGAGGCTGTTGGCCATGGTGGCGCGATCGAGCTTCACCAGGATGTCGCCGGGGAGATAGCCGGTCATGTCGTCGAACAGGAGGCGCGACAGCAGGCCGTCGAGCTGTGTGGCGCTGGCATTGGATGCCGCTGGCTTGTGATGAAGAAGCTTGTTGGTCGAAGATTCCGTCAGCCGCTGAAGCAGTTGGTCCTCATTTGCCGCCGCGAACAGGCGGGCGAGGCGGTTCAACCGGTCACCGCGCAATCCGTGCCGCATGTTCGCCGAAAGCGGCAGGCTGCCGAACATGTCTTTCTGGGAGGCCTGGGCGAGCAATCCTGCCCCCGCCGCCAACATCCGCCGAAATGATGATGGCAGCTCATGCTGCCTTCTGAGGCGGGTTGCCAGGAAGTGTCGAGAGTAGCCCGCGAAGCACTCGTCGCCGCCATCGCCCGACAGAGCCACGGTGACGTGCCGCCGGGCGAGGCGCGACACCAGCAGCGTCGGTATCTGCGACTCGTCGGCGAACGGCTCGTCCCAGATCCTCGGCAACTCCGGGATGACCTCAAGCGCCGCGGCCGGTGAAAGATGAAGTTCCGTATGGTCGGTGCCCAGATGCCGCGCAACCGCGGCCGCATGAGGGGCCTCGTCGAACCCGCTCTCGCCGAACGCTATGGTGAACGTGCGAACGGGCGTCGGGGACTGCGCCTGCATCAGGGCGACGACCGCCGAGCTGTCAATTCCACCCGACAGAAAGGCGCCAAGCGGCACATCGGCAACCATTCGTTCTTTGACGGCAAGGCGAAGCAGGCTGTCGAGTTCGGTCGTAAGGTCCTCGTCGCTGCCGGCGATCGGATTCCGCTGCGCCTTGCAGGCGACATCGGCCAGCGACCACCAGCGGCGAATGCGATGCGCAAGCGAGCCGGCGCCACGGGCATTGGCGAAATCCGCCGCCGTCACCGACAGGACTGAACCGGGCGGCAGCTTGAACACGCCCTGCCAGATGCAACGGTCATCCGGCACCCACCCTTTCGAAAGCATCGTCGCCGCCGCATCGACATCGAGTTCAGGGGCGAAGCCCGGGAAGCAGGTGATCGCCTTCAGCTCCGAGGCGAAGACAAGCGCTTCAGGTGTCGAGGCGACGTAGAGCGGCTTTTTGCCCATCCGGTCGCGGGCGAGGTGGAGAGTCCGGTTCTTCAGATCCCATAGCCCGAAAGCAAACATGCCGGCGAAGCGCGCAAGTGCCGCCTCGAGACCCCAACTCTCGATCGCGCACAGCATCACTTCCGTGTCGCTGGTGCCGCGGAAATGGTGGCCCGCCCCTTCCAGTTCGCGGCGCAGATCGCGAAAATTGTATATTTCGCCATTGAAGGTAATGACATACCGGCCGCTCGCGGAGTGCATCGGCTGGCGACCGGCCTCCGACAGGTCGACGATGGCCAGACGCCGGTGCCCGAAGGCGATCCCGGCTTCACGGCTCGTCCAGAATGCCTCGCCATCGGGCCCGCGATGACGAAGGGCCATCATCATCGGCCCGATCGCCCTGAGCGAGTTGGTATTGGCTGCATCGGGCGCCAAGAGGATTCCGGCGATCCCACACATTCTAATATCTCCTCTGGCGAACGATCGCGGGGACCGCCTGCGGCGTTCCGGCGACAAGGCAGAGGGTCACACAGAACCACACGATCGGATGGCGGATGATCAGGTGCGGAGCACTGAAGACAGCGATCGAAGCCACGAGCGCCACGAGCGTGTCCTGTCTCGCGCCCCAGGCGGACAAGGCGGCCGAGCCGAGGATCCACAGCAAGGCCAGGACTGAAATCAGGCCACCCTGAGTGTAGAGATCGAGGATCGTGCTATGGGCCTCGAAAGGCCGCGGCAGAAACTGCTGATCGACTGTGGAGGGACGATCAAGGTGCGGGCCTGGTCCGAGACCCAGCGATCCGGATCTTGCTCCCTTGTCCAATGCCTCGTCCCAAAGCTGGAGGCGAAGTGTCGCGGTTTCCGCGGTTGCTTCCCCGCCCTTGTCCTTGGTGAGGCTCTTGGCGAAGTTTTCGGCGTTGGCGGCCTCGCTGAGGGCGTAAGGCGCGATGGAGACCGCCAATGGAAGGAATGCAACGGTGAACAGGAGGGCAAGTTGCCGTGAAAGGCTGACCTTGCCGCCGTCGCTAGTAAGCCATGCCCGAACCCTCAGCCCAAGAAGGATCAGGCAGGCCAGGATCGTCGTATAGAGATAGGTATCGCTCTTTGTCAGCCTTCCGACATAGAAGGTGAGGATCAGGCTGGACAGCCCGAGACATCTTCCCCATGGATTGCTGGTGGTTGTGGCAAGATGCAGGGCCAGTGGACCGAGGAGCGCGCAGTAGAGCGCAAGCTGGTTCGGATTGTCAGACCAACCGCTGAAGCGGTCCCAGAACCAGGGGTGGACGCCAGACTGATGGATCCAGCCGAAACCAAGCCCCACCTGGATGACAAAGCCTGCATTCGCGACAGCGATCATCCACCAGGCGATACGGCGTAAACGGGAAGCAGCGTTGGGTTCCGCGGCTGCCAGGCAGGTAACGCAGACCAACAGCACGTACGCCATCGTGTCATGCAACAACGGATCGAGGAACAGCGTGGTGGTCAGAAAGCCGATGATGGACCCCACGCCCAGGGCAAGCGTCAGGATCACCCAGAAACATGCAAGTTTGGTGAGGGCCGGCGTAACCTCCAGTCGGCCGCCGGCAAGGATGCGGGTGATCGACAGCAATATCCAGAGCGTGAGGAACAGTTCGCTGTAGCCGAACGGCAGCCCGGGGATGCTGAGCTGCACCGCGTAGGACATTGCGATGCCGAAGGCCAGGATCGCATCACGGATCATTGCCGCGCCTCACCCAGTCGGGGGGCCCGCGCACCCTCTTCCCTCGAGATCACGGGCGCGGGCCGAGCAAGACTGCCGCGGTATTTGCCACCGAGGACAGTCTTGTACAGATCGCAATACTGGTCGACGACCCACGACAGCGAAAAGCGCTCCCGCACGAGGCCGACGGAACGGCTGCCCATGACCTTTCCACGGGCGCGGTCGGACAGAAGATCGACTATTCTGGACGCCAGGCCATCGGCATCGCGCGGCGCGACGAGATAGCCATTCCAGCCATCTTCAACCACGTCATTGCAGCCGGGCATTCTCGAGGCGACGATTGGCAACCCGGACAAACCCGCTTCCAGCAGGACGCGCGGAATGCCCTCGCGATACTGTGTTGGAAACGCGAACAGATCCGCCATGCCAAGGAGAGCTGGAACGTCCCGCCTTGGCCCCAAGGCGACGACGTAAGGAGCATATTGCTCGATATCGGACCTGCTGACCGCGAACGGACCTTCAGAGTCCTGCGGACCGACAAGCACGAAACGCGCATTGGGCCTCTCGGAGAGGACGCGGGGAACCGCCTTGATCAGGGTCGGAATCCCTTTCTGGCGAGTCAGCCGACCGACAAAGATTACGACTTCGGCCGACTGAAGCCCAAGCTCCTCGCGCATGGCGGCGGCCGAAGGGCCACGGTACTTTGCTGTCGAGAATGCATTCGGGTCGATGCCAGAACTCCGGATCAGTCGCCCTTTGCCGCGACCCACCAGCCGATAGCGGTCGAAGAAGGCCTGATCGTCACGATTCTGGAAGACCGTCATGGCTGTCCAGAGTGACGCCAGCCCCTGAAGGCCACAAAAGACCGGACGTAGCGCCAGCGCCCGCGGTTCCCGTGATGAGAATGTCCAACCAAGCCCATTGATGGTGCGAATGACCGGAACCTGCCCGCGCACGGCCAGAGGCGTGAGGAGGTTGGGCTTGGTGTCGAAACTTTGAACAATGTCCGGACGCAAATCGGACATCAATTTACGGATCGCGCTGACAGCTCCCCATTCTCCACCGCCACTGGCAAAGCGGTCGAACCCAAAGCTGCGATGCGGAATGCCGTGAGGCGAAAAGGCGTCTCCGGCATCGCTCGAGACGGCAGTGACCCGAAAGCCCCTTTCGCGCAGCGCCAGGAGGAACGGAATTCTAAGCCGGTGATCCTCGCCTCCTATGCAAACCAGATGTGGACTCATCCTGTCCCTCCTGGATGCCGGCAGAATCCCAACCGCGCAAAGCCGCTGGCCCTGTGATCTGTTCACGGCCCGGCTTCATCGCCCCAGTACGCACAACACCCAGCCTCACGCTAGGAGCAGGCTTGCGCGTTGTCCTCGTCTGTTTAAATGAAGCAAGGCATTGGGCGGTGCGGCGATGCAGCGGCAACCGCTGTCGGATCGATGAGTTGAGCGGAAACTCATTCGTTCTAACGATGCCAGGGCCGACATGGTCGCGTAGGACACGGCAAAGCCAATCAGCAAAACAAGGGGGCTGTGTTGGAGACGTCGGGCTACCCGCGTTTAGAAAGCCGTTTTCCACGTGCCTTGCCATCCGTTGGCGGTCCGACAGCGGATCAAGATGTTGTGATAGCTCGCAACAGCAGCCCTCCAGACGGCTTCACATGGAAACAGGCCTCCACCCGCCCTCTGGATATGGGCGGACCAACCACCCGTCTCTTCCCGCGGATGGGCGACGACTTCTCCGAAAAATCGGCGTTCTCGCACCTGGAGCGGGTTGTCGAAAAATACCCGGCCAAGATCGCGATCAGTGACGGCTCTACGTCCCTCAGCTTTTCGGAACTGCTCAACGCAGTCCAAAACCTGGCGGCTGCGATTGCCGGTTCCACCCCACCAGGCAAGGCGGTCGGGATTCTGATCGGAAATACCCTCTGGTATCCGGTGGCCATGCTCGCCGCCATGCGGGCCGGCAGGCCCGCCGTGCCGTTGAACCCCCGGGATCCATTTCAGCGCCTCGTGGCAATTTCCACCAGCGCGCGGCTGGCCGCGATCATCAAGCCAGGGCCAGGTAAACCGGCAGGCTGGCCGGATGCTTCCTCGCTTGAATGGATCGACGCGACAAGTTGCACGGCCGCAACGCCGGATGGCAGCCTATCGGCGTTGCCGCCCGAAGTATCGGTCGATGCTCCGGCAATCGTTCTGTACACGTCAGGCAGTACCGGAGCGCCGAAGGGCGTCGTGAACAGCCAGCGGGCGATCCTCCAACGCGTTCAGCAATATGTGGATGCCTGCCACTTCGGTCCCGACGACGTCTTCATGCCGTTGACCGGGCCGGCGACGATCGCGGGATGCCGCGAGATGATGACCCCGATGCTGTGCGGCGCCACATTGTACCTCTCGGATATAGAGAGCGCCGGCATTCGCGCCGTCCGCGACAATTTCGAGAAATGGCAGGTGACGGTCGTCTATCTTGTGCCGGCGCTGCTGCGCGTGTTGATGAATGGTTCTGCGCCCAACACATTCTCTTCCTTGCGGATCGTGCGGGTCGGCGGAGAAAAGATTCTATGGTCCGATATCGACCGGCTCCGAGACAGCGTCCCCGAGTCCTGCCTTGTCCAGATCAGCTATTCGTCCACGGAAACGACCGGCACGCAATGGTTCCTGCCGAGGGGCTACCAGGAACGCGGCGCAACGGTCCCGGTTGGCTTCGTGCTACCCGGCATCGAATACACCGTCGTGGATGAGAACGCATGCGAGGTCGCCCCGGGCGATGAAGGAGAGTTGCTGATCAGAGGCAACTACTCCACGCTTGGCTACTGGACGGATGGGGAAAACGTCCCTCTCCAGGCGAACTCCGGCAACCCGCTGCTTCGAATCTTCGCAACAGGCGATCTGGTCAGGGTCGACGACACCGGAATGATGTGGATCGTCGGACGAAAGGGACGCCAGATCAAAATAAACGGAAGGCGGGTCGAACCTGCCGAACTGGAACTCGTCCTGCGCCGGGCGCCTCAGGTGGATGATGCCGTTGCGGTGGTGACGGACGCGAACGAACTGGTGGCCTTTGCCGTCCCCGCCAGACCTGGCGGAAGCGAGTTCATTGCTGAATTGCGCGACCTGATCAGGACGGCCCTGCCGCCGGCTGTTCACCCGACGCGCCTGCACAGTGTTGCCGAGATACCGCGGCTCAAAGGCGGCAAGGTCGACGGTGTCAAGCTGCGGGAACTGGATCGCGCACTGAACGCGCAAGGCGCCCAGAACATGCCCATCGCCCGGCAGGCGGCAAACCCGCTTGATATCGAAGGCACCGCGGCGGCCGTATGGGAGAGAATTCTCCCGGGCAAAAGGGCAGCTGGCAGCCGCTGGGACGATGCCGGCGGCGATTCATTGAAATTGCTGCAATTCGTCATGGAACTGGAGACGGCTCTGGGGCGGGAACTCAACCTGGACGCGTTCACGGTCGGGATGAGTTTCGCCGATGTCGTCCGGGCAGCGTCTCCAGGACAAGACACAAGCAGCTCGCTTGTCGAGACTCCCGACCCCAGACCCGTTTTGTTCATCGTGCCCGGATCGATCGGTTACGGTCCAAGCCTGGCTGCCTTCGGCGCCGAGATGGGCAATGTCGCCAGGGTTGTTGCGGTGCGCTACGGGGATCTGAACGATCTGCTGAAGGGAGATGGCACGATACCGCGGATGGTGGATGCGGTTGTCGACCAGATCAACCTGGCCCAGCCCGATGGCAATGTGAAGCTGATCGGTTATTCGCTTGGCGGCGGCGTCGCCTTCGAGGTTGCCGCCAAACTTGCTGCCGCCGGTCGGTCGGTCACGTTCCTGGGAATCCTCGACACCAATATCGGGCCTGGACAGCACAACTATCGCGAAAGACTCGCACGCACCGCCCAGCGCATCCGCACGCATCGCGTGACGGTGGATCGCATGATTTTGCGGGCTCTGGCAAAATTGTTTGCCCAATTTGGCGCCGAGGCTTTGCTTGCGAGGGGTATCGACTGGCTGAAATGGAGGAGCTTCGCCAGAACGCGATTCATCTTGCGCCTTGAGCTCGAAGAAGTCCTGCGGATGCGCGCATTTGGCCAGTGGCTCGCGCAACCGAAGCCCACATTGCCGATCACCGCCACCCTGTTTCGATGCAGGCGCACAGGCGTTCCGTCAGACCTTGGCTGGAGTGCTTTCGTCACAGGCCTGAACATAATCCCGATCGTCGGCGGGCACCTGGACATGCTCGTTGAACCCTATCTCAGCCACAACCGTCCGCTGATAGAAAAAGCCTTTGTAGTGAGCGGCACATAGCGGGTGATTCGCGCACGCGGAGGCTGAATCCAGACCGGATGCCCGTGTATCTTGCTGACGGATCCACAACAAATCCGCTGGCACTGCCGTCGTAGCGAGAACAGCCTGGTGCTGCGTCGCCGCGCTGAAATATCCCTAAATAATCAACAAGTACCAGGACCCGGGCAGCCTTCCCGTCGCATAGGCTCTCCTTGCCATGATCAACGATTCTATCAATGGGCGCCGGTATTTGATTTGGCCCTAATATATCCTTTCCAATAGGCAGGCATGGGGCACCACCGAATCGGACGTAAGGATATTTGCATGACAACCCTCCACTATGCCTCGGGTGGGTCGGCCTCCGAGGTCGCAACCGCCGGGTTCAATCTTGTCGACGTTTCATCCGTGGACGAACTCAACGCCTTGCCGGCTGGCACGAAAGGTCTGGTTTGGCTGGATGAAGCCAATGGCGCAACCTCGTCTTTCATTGACAAAGTCACGCCCTTCATCGGCAACCCGAAGGTGTTCGGCTTCTTCCTCGTCGACGAGCCCGATCCCACGGGCAAATGGGGAACCTATGCCACAGCCGACAATCTGAAGGCGGAATCCGACTGGATCCACACCCACCTGCCCGGCGCCAAGACCTTCATCACCATGATGAACATGGGGTCTTCGGCTGATCCCGATTTTTCAAACACTTTCAATCCCGCCAACACGCATATCGACTATTACGGCGTGGATCCCTACCCGGTGCGCACCGGCACAAGCACCGTCGACTACAATATGATCGACAGGACCGTGGCCGCGGCGGTCGCCTCTGGCGTTCCGCTCAGCCAGATCGTTCCGGTTTATCAGACGTTCGGCGGCGGCAACTACACCACCGATACGGGCGGCCAATATGTCCTTCCCAGCGTCGACCAGGAGCAGACCATGCTGGACCACTGGGCCAAGGTTGCGCCATCGCCCGCCTTCGACTATGCCTATGCATGGGGCTCTCAACAGGGTGACACCGCGCTTGGCGACTCGCCGGCGCTGCAGGCCCTCTTCCTTCAGCACAATCAGAGCACCACCAGCGTGCCTTCGACCGGCGAAACAACTCCGCCCACCAGCACTGTGCCCCCTCCCAGCACGGTGCCCCCAACCAGTACCGTGCCTTCGAGCAGCGATCACACTTTCTACGGCACGGGCGGCGCGGATGTGTTTCACAGCACCACCGGCGTAGATACGATGATCGGTGGCGGCTACAACGACACCTACTATGTCAACAACGTCGGCGACAAGGTGGTGGAACTGTTGGGCGGCGGCAACGATACTGTGCTGGCATCGGTGAGCTATGCGCTGTCGGCCGGCTCGGAGATCGAGCACCTCGCCATCACAAGCAAGTCCGGCACTACGACCATGAACCTCAAGGGAAACGAGTTCTCCCAAACCATAGACGGAAATGCCGGCAGCAACGTCATCAACGGCGGTGGCGGGAAAGACGTGCTGACGGGAAATGGGGGCAAGGACTTCTTTTTCTTCAATGCCGCCCTCAAGACCGGCAATGTCGACAAGATCACCGATTTTAATGTGACCCAGGACAAGATCGTGCTCGACCACAATGTGTTTACCGGCCTTCAAGCGGGCACCCTTCCCACCTCGGCGTTCCACGAAGGCAGGGGTGCGCACGACAGCGGCGATCACGTCATCTATAACAGTTCGACCGGCGCCCTGTCTTTCGACAGCGACGGCGAGGGTGGCGCACATCAGATCCAGTTTGCCACCCTGTCTCCGCATCTGTCTTTGACTGCGTCCTCGTTCATCGTAGCGTGAGCCTTGGGAAACGTCAGACCCTGATCACAAGGGTCTGACGTTTTCTTGAATATACCTCAATATACTTCGGTGAAATACTTTGATGGAACGAACCGCTCCAACGAGCATTGGTCCATCATGAGCACTCGCGGCATCGAATTCCTGCAGAAATGGGTGGAGGATAATGTGCCGCCCTATTCGAAATCCGACCCGACCCTTGCGGCCAAACTCGCCGAGCAAGTGACGGCGGACGCCATCAAGGCGGGAATTCGCCCCGAGGAAATCTCGGAAGAAGTCGGAAGCATGTTGACCACCATGCTTGAAGTGCTCGACCAACGCGATACGAAATGATTGCGCGGCCAGTTGCATTGGCAACGTCGCACAGGTCCACGGCCAACACGCCTGCTGCTCGGCCGAAGTGAGGTCCCCACCACTTCATGATCACCAGCCAAGCCAGTGTTTATGGCTTTTATCGCCTTGGTCAACCCGGGACGGTCTCGTACTCTTCCAAGACTCGCGCGATGATCTTGTCGAGGTCGTGAGGTTCAGCACCGTTGACTTGTATCAAGGGCCATCCATCCTGACGCAGGCACTTGCCGATCTCCCTTGAGATATTGGCCTGCCTCAAGCCCCTGTCCACGCCGAGTTCGAACAGGAGGACCTCCAGGAGCGGTTGCTGGGCATGCCGATCCATAAGACGGCGGCGCAGCGTTTCCTGCGGCGCATCGAGCTGGATAAGGAGGTCTGGTCGCGGCATGAACGCCAGGCAGTCACGAACCACGTCAATGCTTGGAGTTCGCGCCAGCACAACCAGCGCGCATAAAGCCTGGATTAGGCCCTCTTCGAAAATGAAATAACCTTCCGATTGCTGCGCTTGACGCCATGACTCGCACAGCAGGGCGATATCGACCTTCATGCGCCATGACCATGTGCGGCTTCGTAGTGGGATTGACGCCAGAAGCCGCGCCGCGACACCATCCTTCGGCAGGGTCGACAGCAAGACTGGGCCGGAGGTGGCAATCTTTTTGCCAATGCGCCCAATGCCATGGCGTACTTCCGGACCATCTTCCTGGGCCGACCCATATTCAATCAGGCGATACCCGTTCACTGTCTTCACGTTGATGCCGTGTTTCGCCATCCCCTGGCAGAGGCCGCGAAGAAGTGTGGTCTTGCCTGCACCAGGCGGCCCAAACAACTCGATGATCATCACGCAATGCCCAAATGTCTCCGAGCAAGCAGTCATTCGCCTGCATGTCAAAGATTAGCCGGATTACGAGCCACACCAACGTTCATTTGAATGACCTTTCATATATGCCGGAGGCACGCGGGATTGGCCCTTGGCAAGCGTCTCAAGATCGGGGACCTCCGGGCGGCCCGGCCGTTCCTGAAGGGGAATTGGAGAACTTCCTCGAGGCCGGGGGCGGGAAAGCGCTGTCTGATCAAGATTGAGGCATCATCCGAATGATTGATGAAAAGATTTCGGTGGCGAGTGATGGTCGACGTTCAGCTTGGTGGGGCCCTGAATGTCTTCAGCGTATTTGCAGTCTGAAGCGGTGAATCAAGACCTGCGGGTGGATTGTCGACCGACGACGACCCGCGGATGGTCAGATATTCCCGAATATGCTCTTGACGAAGAGGGACCCCTCTGGCGCCCCTATCAGCAGATGGGCGCCGGTTTTGCTGACATTCCCATCTTCGATCACCTTAGAAACGTCGCAAGGCAATATCCCGACAAGCTCGCGATCGGCGACGGCGTCAATCGCCTGACTTATTCCGAGCTTTTCAGGGCTGTCGAGACATTGTCGTACCGTATCGCTGCCGTCGTTCCCGAAGGACAGGCGGTCGGAATCCTTCAGGCCAACTCGGCCTGGTACGCTGTGGCGATACTGGCGAGTATGGCGGCCGGGCGGCCTTCGGTTCCGCTCAACATGAGAGATCCGGGCTCTCGGATCATCGAGATTGTGAATGCCGCACGCCTCGGCGCCATTATAGGCGCTGGAAACGTTCGCCCAATCGATTTGCCGCAGGAAGTCCTATGGATCGATATTGCGGCTGGCGTCGCGCCGAACGGTCAACAGGCATCACAGCAGCCACAGCTCCCTTCGGTTTCCGTCGATGCGCCCGCAATGGTGCTTTACACATCAGGCAGCACCGGACGCCCCAAAGGCATCGTCAACAGCCAACGCAGCCTGCTGTGGCGGGTCCGGCAATATGTCGACGCGTGCCATATCAACGCGGATGACGTTTTCCTGCCGCTGACCGGGCCTGCCACGATTGCCGGTTGCCGGGAGATTTTTACCGCACTGCTGACGGGCGCCACGTTGCACCTTCTCGAGGTGGAGGCGGTCGGCCTCCGCGCAGTCCGTGCTCGGGTTCAAGCCGAAGGTGTGACGATCGCCTATCTTGTGCCGGCGCTGCTTCGAGCACTGTTGACCGACGCCCCTCCTGACGCTTTCCAGTCGCTCAGAGTGGCCCGGATCGGTGGCGAGAAGGTATCGTGGACGGACATCGCCTTGCTGCGCAAAGCCGTTTCGGACCAGTGCCTGATCCAGATCGGCTACTCGTCAACCGAGACCACCGGCTCGCAATGGTTCCTGCCGCAGGATTGGCCGGAGCAAGACGCATCGATCCCCGTCGGCAGGCTGCTTCCCGGGATGGCATTCGCCATTGTCGACGAAGCAGGACACGATGTCGGGCCAGGCGAGAGTGGAGAGCTTCTGATCAGAAGCCCCTATGTTCTGCTTGGTTATTGGGAGAACGGCGTCGTCATTCCCGCGCGGCCGGACCCGGACGATCCCGGTGTGCGGGTTTTTGCGACGGGCGACCTCGTTCGGCTGGACGATGATGGCCTGTTGCGCATCGTCGGCCGCAAGGGGCGCCAGATCAAGATCAATGGTCGACGCGTCGAGCCCGCCGAGCTCGAACGGGTCCTGCGTTGCGCGCCTTCGGTGGCGGATGCCGTGGCAATCGTGACGCCGGCCGAGGAACTCATTGCATTCGCGGTTGCAAAGCGCTTCGCCGGGGCTGCTTTCGCGGAGGAGCTCCGTCAGCTCGTCAGAACGACGTTGCCGGCGCCGCTGCGTCCCTTGCGGTTGCACACCATCGCGGAGATCCCACGCTTGCCGGGAGGCAAGGTTGACCTGGCAACGCTCACCGAAATGGATCGTACGGAGAGAAAGACCGCGCCAGCCGTCCAGCCGCCCGCTGCCCGACCGCTCCCCACAGGAGGCCAACTGAATCCAAGGCAAATGGTGCAGCACGCGTGGATGCAGGTTCTCAACACGGGCGCTGCGGCTGGAAATTGGGATGAGGCGGGGGGAGATTCGCTGCAGCTGCTGCATTGCGTCATGGCGATCGAGAGCGCCATAGGGCAAGAGCTCGGCCTCGAGGCCTTCACCGTCGGTATGAGCTTCGACGAGATGGTTGAGGCTGTCGTATCCGCACAGGCGGGCGAACGACACGCCAAGAAGCATCACCCTCCGGTTCTTTTCCTGTTTCCAGGGTCCGTCGGTTATGGTCCGAGCCTGGCTGCGTTCGCAGCCGCCATGGGCAAAGTCGCCCGGGTGAACCCCATTCGATATCCTGGCCTCGCTGCGATATTGGACGGACGTAACAGTCTCTCTGCCATGGCTGCCGCCGCACTCGAGCAGATAGACCGCGCCCAGCCTGACGGCCCTGTGCGACTTCTCGGCCATTCGCTTGGTGGCGCGGTTGCGTTCGAGGTCGCGGCGCGGCTTCTGGCGGCCGGTCGATCGGTAAGGTTTTTGGGTATCCTCGATACGAGCCTTCTGGACGAGCCGAGCAACCATTGGGAAACACTTACCCGCACATTCCATCGCATTCGCACCAATCGCATATCCGCCCACCGGATGGCTTGCCGAGCTCTTGCCAAGATCACCGTCGCCATGGGTTGCGAGGCGTATCTCGCCAGGATTCTCGACCGCTTTGGCAAGGGAGAGTTCAGCCCGACAAGCTTCAGAACCAAACTGGAACTGCAGGAAGTCTTGCGGGCGCAGTCTTTCTTCCAGTGGCTCGCGGCACCCAAACCGGCCCTGCCCATCTCCGGCACCTTGTTCCGATGCCGTCGGGAGGGAATGCCTCGGGCCCTGGGCTGGGAAAGTGCTCTGGCACATTTGGACGTGGTTCCGATCATCGGCAACCACATCGACCTTGTCGTAGAGCCCAATCTTGCCACCAACCGCCCGCTCATCGAGACGGCCGTCGTGCAGACCTACTCCCCGGCCGAGTCTCGCAAAAGGGAGGATCTGTCATCGACGTGATCTCACATTTCAGCAAGGACATGCTGGTGCTCGATGCTCGTGCGGAGGTCGATCGAATCGTTGACACCTTGCGCAAGCAGGTTCTTGGCACGCTCCGCCGTCGCGGAGTGGTTGTCGGCCTTTCCGGCGGCATCGACAGCTCCGTCGTCGCGACCCTGTGCACACGGGCGTTCGGCAAGGACAAGGTCTTGGGCCTGTTCATGCCGGAGCGCGATTCCTCCGGCGACTCCCTGAGACTTGGCCGCCGGGTCGCGTCACAGCTTGGCATTGAGAATATCCTGGAAGACATAGGCCCGGCAGTGGAGGCCGTCGGCGCCTACCGTCGGCAGATCGAGGCGATCCGGACCGTCGTTCCCGACTACGGGGACGGCTGGAAATGCAAGCTGGTGATCGAACCGGTTCTCGAGAGCAACGGCCTCAACATCACCCGGCTCACCGTCCAGGATCCGGAGGGCAAGGTCGACACGGTGCGTCTGTCGCCTGCTGCCTATCTGCAGATCGTCGCCGCAACCAACTATAAGCAGCGTCTGCGCAAGATGACGGAATACTACCACGCCGACCGCCTCAAATATGCGGTTGCGGGGACACCAAATCGTCTTGAGTACGACCAGGGGTTCTTCGTCAAGCAGGGTGACGGAACCGCCGACGTGATGCCGATCGTCCACCTTTACAAAACCCAGGTTTACCAGCTCGCGGAATATCTCGGCGTGGACGAGGAAATCCGCCAGCGGGCACCGACCACCGACACATTCTCCATGGCGCAAAGCCAGGAGGAGTTCTACTTCGCGCTGCCCTATCATCTGATGGATCTATGCCTCTACGGCCTGAACCAAGGGATCGCCAACGACGAGGTCGCGGCGGTTGCCGGCCTCACCGAGCCCCAGCTGCAGAAGGTTTTCAAGGACATCGACGCGAAACGGCGGGCCGCCCACTATCTTCACGCACGGCCTTTGCTCTCCGTGGAAATTGGCGAGGATTGAGCGGGAATGTGCGGCATCGCTGGAATTGTGGCCCTGAACGCCGCGGCGGCTTCTCCTTCACGCGAGGCGCTGATGAGAATGGTGGGCACGCTCTCGCACAGAGGTCCGGACGAGCGCGGCCTTTACCGGGACAAACGCGCGGGGCTGGCGCATGCCCGCCTGTCCGTCGTCGATCTTTCCAGCGGCCAGCAGCCGCTTGCGGACACAGGCGATACGACCTGGATCGTGTTCAACGGCGAGATATTCAACTATGTCGAGCTGCGGGAAAAGCTGATTGCGCTCGGCCACCGCTTCCGAACCCGCAGCGACACCGAGGTCGCGCTGCATGCGTATCGCGCGTGGGGCGAAGCGGCCTTCGAGCGGATGAACGGCCAATGGGCGATCGCAATCTGGGACTCAATAGCAGGTCGTCTCGTCCTGTCGCGCGACCGGTTCGGCATTTGCCCCCTGCATTTTTGCGAGCATGCGGGCCGCCTTTATTTCGCCAGTGAAGTGAAGGCCATTTTCGCCGCCGATCCAACCATCCCCCGCGCGTTTGATCCTGCCGGCCTCGATCAGACCTTCACGCTCTGGACGGTCGTTCCACCGCAGGGGGTATTTCAGGGAATCCACGAGCTCGTGCCCGGGCATGTCCGCATCTACCAGGATGGCACTGTTCGCGAGCAGGTCTTTTGGCAGCCTTCCTACCCCGAGAATATTGGAGCGCTGCAGGGCGAGTTCACCGGGTCGTGCGATGACGCGGTGGACCGCGTGCGTGGCGCCCTCGAAGCCGCGACGGCACTTCGAATGGTGCGCGCCGACGTGCCTGTGGGGTGTTACCTCTCGGGAGGGCTGGACAGCTCGCTTGTGGCGACACTGGGAAGGCGCTTCGCCGGCCGACGCTTCCAGACCTTCTCCTTGCGTTTTGCCGACGCCGAATATGACGAGACCCGCTTCCAGCGGCTGGTTGCCGAAGCAACCGGCAGCGAACACCACGAGGTGGTGGTTTCGCGCGGCGATATCGCGGCAATCTTTCCTGAGGTGATCTACCACACCGAGCGCCCGATACTGAGGACCGCCCCGGCGCCGCTGTTCCTGCTGTCGAGGCTGGTGCGCGAGCGTGGCATCAAGGTCGTGCTGACCGGCGAGGGTGCCGACGAAATGTTCGCCGGCTACGACCTGTTCCGCGAAGCCAAGGTCCGCCGATTCTGGGGACGCCAGCCGACGTCGACACGACGCTCACGCCTCCTGGAGCGGCTTTACCCGTATCTCACCCGCTCGCCGGTGCAACAGCAAGCGATGGCGCGCCAGTTTTTCGGGCGCGGGATCGAGGCCTATGAGGCGCCCGGCTTTGCCCATGATACGCGCTGGCGCAGCACCGGCGCCATCAAGCGCCTGTTCTCCGCGGATCTGCGCGCCGAATCCCAGCGCCGCGACGCCGTGTCGGAGTTGCTTGGCCGTCTGCCCGAGGCGTTTTCGCGCTGGAGCCCTCTTGCGCAGGACCAGTATCTCGAGGTCCAGACGTTGATGTCGGGCTATCTGCTTTCCTCGCAGGGCGACAGGATGCTGATGGCTAACTCCGTCGAGGGACGCTTCCCATTCCTGGACGATGAACTTGTGAGGCTCGCCAATTCACTTCCGCCTTCCTACAAGCTGCGTGTCCTCGATGAGAAGCACGTGCTGAAACGCGTGGCGGAGCCAATCGTGCCCTCCGAGATCGTAACCCGCAAGAAGCAGCCATTCCGGGCACCCAATGCGCTTTGCTTCGCTGCCGACGCCGCACCGGAGTACATTCGCGAAGCGCTTTCGGAGACGGCTATACGCAAGGCGAATGTTTTCGATCCGGCTTCGGTCACACGCCTGCTCGACAAGTGCCAGGCCAGGACCGGTGACGGTGATCTTTCCAATGCCGACAACATGGCGCTTGTCGGCGTGCTGTCGACCCAGCTCCTTCACCAGCAGTTTGTCGCGAGCTGTCCCAGTGCAACCCACGTGCGTGGACTCAGCGTCGACGTCGACCGCGAACATCGGGAGGAGCGCTTGCATGTTGCATGATGCCGTACCCCTGCTGCATGACTACCTCGCCCACTCAGCCGGCCGGCTCGGCGACAAGGTGGCGCTGGTGTGCGGCAAGCAACGTGTCACCTATGGCGAGCTCGAGGCGCGCGCCAATGCAGTCGCCACAGATTTGGCCGCATCAGGGGTCGCGCGCGGCGACCGTGTGATGATCTTTGCCGACAACACCGTCGAGACGGTGGTGAGCTTCTGGGCGGTGCTCAAGGCGAATGCGGTGGTGTGCATCGTCAACCCGCTGACCAAGAGCGACAAGCTTGACTATCTGCTCAACGACTGCCTACCCGCGGCGCTGATCACGGACGCGCATTTGCACTCGATCTTCCGCGAACCGGCGCGCAGTTGCCCGTCACTTCTGCGGACGATCGTTTCCGGATCGATCGATGACGACGAGCTCTCCCGATTGCCGCAAGCCGTACGCTGGGACATCGCGGTCGCCGCCAGCGCCAAGCCGCCGGCGCGGCGCTGCATCGATATCGATCTTGCCGCCATCATCTACACGTCCGGCTCGACAGGGGAACCCAAGGGCGTGATGCTGACGCACAGGAACATGATGACCGCATGCACGTCGATCGCTTCCTACCTCGAGCTTGCCGAGGACGAGGTGATCCTCAATGTCCTGCCCCTCGCCTTCGATTACGGCCTGTACCAGATGATCATGGCGTTTCCGCACCGGGGCCCGGCTGGTGCTCGAACGTTCGTTCGCCTTCCCGGCGCAGGTCCTTGGGCTGATCAGGCAAGAGGGGGTTACGGGTTTTCCCGGCGTGCCGACCATCTTTGCGGCACTCTCCGAGCTCAAGTCCCTCAAGGATCAGGATTTCTCAAGCATTCGCTACGTGACGAACACCGCGGCGGCCCTGCCTCTCAAGCATATTCTCATGCTTCGGGAGCTGTTTTCGAGCGCACGCATCTATTCGATGTACGGCCTCACCGAATGCAAGCGTTGCACCTATTTGCCGCCGGAGGATCTCGCGCGAAAGCCGTTGAGCGTCGGGATTGCGATCCCGAATACGGAAATGTGGATCGTTGACGAACATGACAGGCGGGTCGCCCCCGGCGTCGTCGGCCAGCTCGTCATTCGCGGCGCGACAGTGATGAAGGGATACTGGGGCAAGCCCGAAGCGACGGCCAGGAAGCTCAAACCCGGCCCGCTGCCCGGCGAGCAGGTCCTATACACCGGCGACTACTGCCGGATGGACGCGGAGGGCTACCTCTACTTCGTCGGCCGTGGTGACGAGATCATAAAGTCGCGAGGCGAGAAGGTGGCGCCGAAGGAAGTCGAGAACGCCCTTATGGATATTCCCGGTGTCCGGGAAGCAGCGGTCATCGGTGTTCCCGACGAACTCCTTGGGCAGGCTGTGAAGGCGTTCGTCGTGATGGAGAATGGAAGAACCATCGGCGAAAAACAGCTGCAGATGGAATGCCAGAAACGACTGGAAAACTTCATGGTTCCGAAGTCCATCGTCGTTGTGGCCAGCCTGCCGATGACGGATACCGGCAAACTCAAGAAAACGGCTTTGTCATGAGGTGGGCTCGGGGACGAGGTCGCTTAATTTATGGTGTCTTACAGAGGGCGAATTCATGTTGACGATCAAGGACCGCACCGGAATCTACAGCGAGCAGATCCGCAGTTTCCTGGTTTCGAATTTCTACGTGAGCGACGTGAAGACATTGATGAACGACACGTCCTTGCTCGATCAAGGCATCGTCGACTCGACGGGAGTGCTTGAGATTATCGGCTTCATCGAGGAGACCTTTGGCATCATCGTGGAAGACAGCGAGCTCTTGCCTGAAAACCTCGATTCCATTCAAGGGATCGAGCAATACATCATCCGCAAGATGAACTGATTGCCGGCGTAAAGCCCGGACCGGTTCGCGCAATTGCTCTGGCTTTCGGCACGCTCATGCCTGCGCCTTGGCTTGCCCCAGAACCACCCGGCCCTCGCCCGCTTCGTTCGACACAGCGCGGATGTTCTCGTATGCCTTGCTGCGCTCCAGCAGTCCCATCACCTGTCGGTCCTGGCCAAGGCCGACCTCGAAGAGCAGGGTGCCGCCAGGCCGCAAGTATCGTGGCGCGTCCTTCATCACCCGCATGTGGATGCTCAGGCCGTAAGGGCCGGCCGCGAACGCTTCGCGCGGCTCGAGTTCGACCAGATGCGCCCGGTCGCCCTCTAGCCGCTTTTCCGAAATGTAGGGCGGATTGCAGACGATCACGTCGATCGTCCCGTCGAGCCCGAGGCCCGAGAGAGCGTCGAACAAGTCGCCCTGAAGCACCGAAACGCGGTCAGCCATGCCGTGATGGGCGGCGTTGCGGCGCGCCACGTCGACGCATCCATCGGTGAGGTCGCTCGCCCAGACACGTGCGGTGGGAATGTGGTGGGCGATGGCACACGCCAGATTGCCAGTGCCGCAGCACATGTCGACGATGCGCGGCGCCGGCAGGTTCATTTGATGCAAAACACCAAGGGCCGTCGTGCCCAGCAATTCCGTCTCTGGCCGGGGGACGAGCGCACCGGGCGCGACGAGCAACTCAAGTCCCATGAAGATGGCGCGGCCCGTACCATAGGCGTCGGCGACACTGAACTCTTTGCTCATGGCGACCCCACTGGCTTGATCTTCCCAGTATAGCTGTTCGGCATTCCTGCGCCAGTCAAACCTGTCGTTGGATAACCCGGCAAGCTGCCAGCCGATCAGTCTTCCACACCCATGTCGAGCGCGGCTATGGCGGCATTCAGGCGGTCGGGTGTTGGATCGTGCTTCAATCGCCGCAGATTGAAATCGAGGTGTTCCTTCTTGAACATGGAGACCAGGGTGACGCCGGCTGAATTCGTTGCGAATGCGTAATCGGCGAGAAATGCGATCGCAATTTCAGTGGGACTGCCGTGGTATCCGAGGTCACCAAGAGCGACCAGTATTTCCTTGCGCGCATTGAATTTCGCGACGATTCGATTGAGGCCCGAGAATGTCCCGTGCGTTACGAACGTTCTGTGCCGGTGAGAGCGCGCCTTCAACTTGGCGAGGTTTGACTCCAGCGGGGTATTGGCAATCTGCACGAACCGATAAGGCAGCGATTCCTGGAGAGCCGTCATTCCGGCCTCGAGATCTCCCGCGACCGAGATGGCCCGGGCTTTCCCGTCCTGAATCACGCGCTCCACGGCCCGGATGATATCCTCGCGAACAAGCTCTTCGGCGGTCGGACGATGCAGTGCGAGGACATCGACATAGTCCGTGCGAAGACGCCCCAGGCTTTCCTCGACACTTGATCTTATCAACGCCGCAGACAGCGGCACCTTGAAAGGCGTGGGGCGCACTCTTGAAGCATGCTGCTTAAGCGCCGGAACCGTCGCCACAGCTATCCGCGACAACGGCTTCAGCAGTCGCATGGTGGCGGAGGTCTTCGGTGGGCGCATGCCAACCTTGGTGCAGACACAGACGCGATCGCGTTTCCTGGACGCAAATTCACCCCAGATCGATTCAGCCATGCCGTCGCCATAAGAAGGCGCTACGTCGTACCAGGTCACCCCTGCTTCGTAGGCGCGTTCCAAGGTCTCGATGCCCTTGCGAACTCCGATGCGAGAGCCAAGCGAAGCGCAGCCAAAACCGATACTTGAAACCTTGCTGCCGATAGCTTCGACAAAGACCCGCTTCATGGCGAAGCCTCTTTTTGATATCGGCACCCCAAGCCGCCGTTTTCTCAGTCGAATGATTTTTTATCTTTCTGTCAAGAGACAAGTAAGAGAATCATGAATCCTTCCCCAATTAAAAGGCGGCGTGAAATGGCATATCTGCGGGTTTCGGATCTTAACCCCAGGTGACTTCATGCATAGTTTGGCCAGATGCTTCTCCATTGGAACTCACTCCTGAAAGATATTTTCAGGCGCGGAAGATACATTTATATTTTTGATTCTGTTGATTTTTCGTGGATTGGGATCAGAAATCTTCCTGCATTGTTCCACATCGATCAGCGACGTCTGCAGGGCAGTTATCTGTATGCCTTGGCGGTAATTTCGGCGACCAGGCCATAATGAGCAGATCTTTGCTCTCGATCAATGAATGCCCGGTTCTTTGTGCTAGATTTTGAACCACCTGATGGACGCCTAGGAGCAAAGAGTGTTCTCGGCGAGTAGGGCTATGGCTTGGCCGGATATCGCAGTTCGATGACTCCTCCTCTGGTTCTTCTGTCGAATTGACAGTGTCATGACTGAAAGCCGAATCTGGTATGGCACCAGCGCGACCTTGTCTTGAAGCAGCGATGTTCCAGGAGCTGAAGGAAAGCCTGATTTAGCTGAAGGAAAGACTGGTCTTGGGAGGAAGCATGGGCGAGGACCTATCCGGTCATCATGCCGACCGCATTCAGGCCGCGATCGCTTCGGACGCGGCGGCGAAATCCGCGCTGGTCGCGTCCTGGCGACGGTCTTCCAATTTGCACCGGCTCGATCCAGCCGACTGCAGTTCCCCACGCTACCTCACGGAGACTGAGCTGGGGCAGGCCCGACAACGCATCGAACCACTCGTCCGGGCTGCCCAATCGAGTCTGGACCGGCTCTATCTTGCGGTGGGCGGCGTCGGGTGCTGTGTCCTCCTCGCCGATCGTGACGGCGTGCCGGTCGAACGGCGCGGCGCGCCCGTGGATGACGAAACGTTTCATTCCTGGGGTTTGTGGACTGGCTCCGTCTGGAACGAACAAAGCGAGGGCACCAACGGTATCGGCACCTGTCTGGTCGAACAGCGCGCGCTGACGATCCACCGCGACCAGCATTTCCATACGCGCAATACGGGGCTCAGCTGCACCACGGCTCCGATCTACGATCACCAGGGAGATCTGGTGGCAGCGCTTGATGTGTCTTCCTGCCGTGCTGACCTGACCGAAGCTTTTGCCAACCTTATTTCGCTGGCCGTTATCGACGCGGCGCGTCGGATCGAAGCAGAAAACTTCAAAATGGCATTCCCCAAGGCGCGCATTTTGCTGGCGCCGGTGGCCGACAAAGGCTCCGGCGCTCTAATCGCTGTAGATACCGACGATTTGGTGGTCGGCGCGACCCGGTCGGCTCGCCTTGCGCTTGGAATTACCCAGCAGTGCCTCGACAAGCCGATGCCCGCGGCCGATCTGCTCGGCTGGGCTGGCCCCGAAGTCCTTGCCGAGGCGGAGCGCGGTGTTCTGCAGCGAGCGCTCGCGCGGGCAGACGGAAATATCTCGGCCGCAGCCCAGGCGCTTGGCATCAGCCGCGCGACGCTTCACCGCAAGCTCAATCGCCTGGATGTACACAGGTCGCACTGACCAGTCGAAACCTCAAAGGACTGTCGCAATTCTGCGACACATCCCGCCCGCCCGCTGTCTCCGGGGCGGTGACATTGGCAGCATAAATCGCAAGTCTCTTCCGAAGCGTCGCATCCCGCGACGTCAGCTTTGGGAGGAAGACACATGAACAAGGTTGAATTCTCACGCCCGGTCAAGGCGCCTTTCGACAAGCGTTACGGCAATTTCATCGGCGGCAAATGGACCGAGCCTCGCTCCGGCCGCTACTTCGATAACCACTCCCCGGTGAACGGCCAGCTGCTGTGCGAGGTGGCGCGCTCGGATGCCCAGGACATCGAGGCGGCCCTGGATGCGGCCCATGCCGCCAAGGACGCGTGGGGACGCACCAGCGTGGCCGAGCGGTCGCTTATCCTCAACCGCATCGCCGACCGCATGGAGGAGAATCTCGATCTCCTCGCCTGCGCCGAAACCTGGGACAACGGCAAACCGATCCGGGAAACGACCGCGGCCGATCTGCCTCTGGCCATCGACCATTTCCGCTATTTCGCCGGCGCCGTGCGCGGCCAGGAAGGCAGCCTTTCGCAGATCGACGACGACACTGTCGCCTACCATTTCCACGAGCCGCTCGGCGTGGTCGGCCAGATCATTCCCTGGAACTTCCCGCTGCTGATGGCATGCTGGAAGCTTGCGCCCGCGCTTGCGGCCGGCAACTGCGTGGTGCTGAAGCCCGCCGAGCAGACACCGGCCGCCATCCTGCTCTGGGCCGATCTTATCGGCGATCTGCTGCCGCCAGGCGTGCTCAACATCGTCAACGGCTTCGGCCTCGAGGCCGGCAAGCCACTCGCGTCGTCGCCGCGCATCGCCAAGATCGCCTTTACCGGCGAGACCACGACGGGCCGGCTGATCATGCAGTATGCCAGCCAGAACCTTATCCCCGTCACACTGGAACTGGGCGGCAAGTCGCCCAACATCTTCTTCAAGGACGTTGTCGCCGAGGACGACGATTTCTTCGACAAGGCCATCGAAGGCTTCGTCATGTTCGCGCTGAACCAGGGTGAGGTCTGCACCTGCCCGAGCCGTGCGCTCATCCATGAATCGATCTACGACAGGTTCATGGAACGTGCCCTCAAGCGCGTCGAAGCGATCGTGCAGGGCGATCCGCTCGACCCGGCGACGATGATTGGCGCCCAGGCCTCGTCCGAGCAGCTAGAAAAGATCCTGTCCTACATCGACATCGGCCGTCAGGAAGGCGCCGAGGTGCTGACCGGCGGTGCTCGCAATGTTCTGCCTGGCGACCTGGCGGGCGGCTATTACGTCAAGCCGACCGTGTTCAGGGGCCACAACAAGATGCGCATCTTCCAGGAAGAGATTTTCGGACCGGTGGTTTCGGTCACGACCTTCAAGGACGACGACGAAGCGCTCAGCATTGCCAACGACACGCTCTACGGGCTCGGCGCCGGCGTCTGGACACGTGACGGCAACCGCGCCTATCGCTTCGGCCGCGCGATCCAGGCCGGCCGCGTCTGGACCAACTGCTACCACGCCTATCCCGCGCATGCGGCCTTCGGCGGTTACAAGCAGTCCGGCATCGGCCGCGAGACGCACAAGATGATGCTCGACCATTATCAGCAGACCAAGAACATGCTGGTCAGCTATAGCCCGAAGAAGCTCGGCTTCTTCTGATCGGCTCTTTGTCGCACAGGCGCGGCTCCGCGAGGGGCCGCGCCCAAGACTGGAGATCGGAAAGACCATGCACGCAAAGGTCACGGCGACGCCGGCCGCCCTCGAACTGATCGCGGAGATCGTTGCCGAACATGGGCCGGTGCTGTTCCACCAATCCGGCGGCTGCTGCGACGGCTCGTCGCCCATGTGCTATCCGCGCGCCGGCTTCATCGTCGGCGACCACGATGTACTGCTCGGCCACATCGAAGACGCGCCCTTCTACATCGGCGCTTCGCAATTCGAGGCCTGGAAGCACACCGATCTGATCATCGACGTGGTGCCTGGTCGCGGCGGCATGTTCTCGCTCGACAATGGTCGTGAGAAGCGATTCCTGACGCGGTCGACGATCTGCGCCGTTCAGATGTGATGTCGGTGCATCGGGCTGCTTCCCCTTTGCCTCGGTGAAAGGACGCACCAGAAAACAGACGCGTGGCATCATGCCTTCGCCTGGCGGCGATCGTCCGAGATATCGATGTACCTTAGCAGATGACTGATTGTAATTCGGTAAAGTCGACCGCGAAATATTTGCGCAATGCCGGATCTTGGCCGGCGCCCCAGAAGAAGGCCGCCTCCATCGGTTTGATCTTGCACAATGCAAAGCGCCGCTGCGCCGCTACGATCAGCATATGGTCATAAATCTGTTCGCCGGCACGATCGTCATCAGCCTGACGGTCCTCATCCACACCTTCGGCCTCATCGCGATCACCCACGCCATGGCGCACCTCGTGGCTCGCTTCCGCATGCATGGCCGGCGCAGCCGAGTGATTGCGATGATCAGCGTCGTCATGGGGCTCTTTGCCGTCATCACGGCCGAGGTGTGGCTGTGGGCCGGCGTATATCTTGAACTCGGCGTCTTGCCTGACTTCGAGACCGCGCTTTATTTTTCCACCATCACCTTTTCGACGGTCGGATATGGCGACGTGGTTCCCGCCCATGGCTGGCGCGTCCTGGCGGCGCTCGAGGGCGTGAACGGATTTCTGCTCATCGGCTGGTCGACCGCTTATCTGATCGCGGCGGGAACGCGTATCGGCCCGTTCAGGGTCGGCGAGCACTTCTGACCGGACAGGCGCTCAGACCGCCACTGAATGCCTGGCCGTGCCGGCTTCGAGGTACTTGTCGAACTTCGCTGCCACCGTCCTGACAAGCGGGCGGCTGTCCTTCGGCACGACGAAGTTTTCGCCGTCGAGCCGAAGCAGCAGGTCGCCGCCGCTGATCGCAAGTCGACTTGCTAGGGCCAGGAGTCGCTGGCCGACGTCGCCGAAGCGTTCGACCAGTTCGATGGCCGAGAAGGCGAAATGGCACATCAGACGCTCGATGATCCAGCCTCTCGCCAGATCGTCGACGCTGAGCTCGATGCCGCGCGCCACTGCCAGCTGTCCGGAATCCACGGCCTTCTCGTATGCGCCGGTTGCGACGATGTTCTGGGCGTAGCCCTGGCGGTACCGGCTGATCGCGGACGGCCCGAGCCCGATCAGCGTCTCGCAATTGTCCTCTGTATAGCCCTGGAAATTGCGACGTATCTTGCCGGTGCGAGCCGAGATGGCGAGCGTATCGTTCGGCTTGGCGAAATGGTCCAGGCCCAGGGCCTCGTATCCGGCGTCCACGATCAGCCGGGCGGCGAGCTGCGATTGCGCCAACCGTCCGGCAGAATCGGGGAGCCATGCTTCGTCGATCATGGTCTGATGTTTCTTGAACCAGGGAACATGTGCATAGCCGAATAGCGCCAGCCTGTCGGGCTGCAACGTCAACGCCTGGGCGACGGTCCGGGCAACACTCTCAAGGGTCTGGTGCGGCAGTCCGTAGAGCAGGTCGAGGTTCACCGAATTCACGCCACGCGCCCGCACGGCGTCCACCACGCTCTTGGTCAGCAGGAAGCTTTGCTCGCGATTGATGGCTTGCTGCACCTTGGGATCGAAATCCTGAACGCCGAGGCTCGCTCTCGTCATGCCGATCGCGCAGAGGGCGTCGAGCCGGGCCTCATCCATGTCGCTGGGATCGATTTCGACACTGAGGCTGGCATCGTCGAGCACATCGAAACGATCCCGCAGCGCTTTTCCCAGCGACAGGATGTCCTCGGGCTTCAGCATCGTCGGCGAGCCGCCGCCGAAATGGATGGCGCGCACCCGGCCCTTGCCGCGCACGAGGCTGCCAATCGTCTCGATCTCTCTATGCAAGGAGTGTAGAAAATTTGCCACCGGCTGATAGTGCCGGGTCTGCTTGGTGTGGCATGCGCAGAACCAGCACAGCTTGTCGCAGTAGGGAATATGCAGATAGAGCGATATCTCGTCATGGCTTTCGAGCGCTTCGAGCCAAGTCCGACAGACAGTCGCATCAACCCCCGGGTGGAAATGAGGCGCCGTCGGATAGCTCGTGTAGCGCGGTACATTTTCGCCAAGCCTGGCGGCCACTTCCGGTTGCATGTCGCTTTCCCTGTGTTTGCAAGGTCAGGCAATGGCCGCAATCGCGCGCCAATGCCTTGATTTCGGTCAAAGCCTTTGCACCGGACAAACTGTCACAAGGCTTTTTCAATGGCCGACACTTATCTTGCCGATACCCAGGGCCATGGGACGATCGTGATGACAGTGCGTCAAGATGTTCATAGCGCCGGCATTCCCGTGCTTTGCCAATCATGCGAGGCGCGGCATCGCGGCGTCTGCGGTGCGCTCGACGCCGATCAATTGGTCGGGCTCGCCAAGATTTCGTCAAAGCACACCATTGAACCGGGCGTGGAACTGATTGGCGACGCCGAGACCGTCGACAGCTATTCCAACGTGCTTTCCGGCGTGGTGAAGCTGACGAAAAGCCTTTCGGACGGTCGCCAACAGATTGTCGGGCTTCAGTTTGCTCCCGATTTTCTGGGGCGGCCATTCAAGGTGGAAAGCGCTATCAACGCCGAAGCGGCAACGGCCGTCTCCCTGTGCTCGTTTCCAAGAGCGTCCATCGAGAGAATGATGAGGGAATCGCCAGAGCTCGAGCATCGCCTGCTCAAGCAGACATTGAACGAGCTTGACGAAGCACGCGACTGGATGGTGACGCTGGGACGCAAGACGGCCGCCGAAAAAGTGGCGAGCTTCCTCCTGATGATTGCCAGAAACATCGATCCCACGCTCGATCCGGCCACCAACGCGACGAGCTTCGAGCTGCCGCTCACACGCGCCGACATCGCCGATTTCCTCGGCCTGACGATCGAGACGGTGAGCCGCCAGTTGACCCGGCTGCGGACAGATGGGCTAATCCGGACCGAGAACAATCGACATGTAACGGTGACCAGCCTTACCCGCTTGGCCGGCCGCTCTGGCGCCTGACCTCAATCAGCGATCCCGATCATCGGCAGCACGTGCTCGCGTTCAAACGCGATGTGCCGGCGCAAGTTCTCGAACAGGCCGCGCAACATGAACCCGATGGCTTCGGGATTCTCGACTGTCTCGCCATGTCCGATGGCCAGCAGGATTTCAGTCACCTCACCGGCAAAGCATTCGTCTTCCACATGCTCGGCCCGCAATCGTCGGGTCGAGGCAAGGTTCGCCTCGCTGCCGACCACCGCCTCCTCGTAAGCCGGAAAAATGATCGCCTCTTCGTACTGATGGATACTGCGCAGAAGCGGCACGATCGAGTTGGCTGTGCTGAGGCATATCATCCGATCAACACCCGGCAGAGCGTCCGCGATTTTTTCCAAAGCATCGCAAAGGCGGAGTTTCTCGTCATGCGCACGCCGCATCACAGCGGTCGGGACGGCCTCCCGCCCGGCCAGCGTGGAGATGTCCCGGTAGTTTTCAAACAGCGACGATCCTCGCACTTTCTCCGAATTCAATGTCAGCCTCCGGTCTTTCACAAGGCTTACGCTGCCCAATGATAACGCGGTGGGCTTTGACATGGATCAAGGCGCCGGCAACCCGGCTGAGGAATTGGTGCTGATGCGGATTGTTTTCCGCGCACGGAATCCGAGGTCGGGGACATGTCATGAAATTCGGCACTGAAACTGTGGCTCTAAGCCTGTTTGCATTCGCGGCCCTGGTGGCCGCCGGCTTTGGCGTGGATGAGCCTTTCCGCCAGCATATGTGGGTGCTGTTCATCGTGCTGCTGGGCTTTATCGCTATTCTTCTGCGCAAGACCAGTTTCGCGCCGGCAGCGCGGATCGATCCGTCCGCCTATATGGATGGGCCGATCCGCTACGGCGCCATCGCCACCATGTTCTGGGGCGTGGTCGGCATGCTCGTCGGCGTGGTCATCGCGCTGCAGCTTGCCTACCCGGATCTCAACATCCAGCCCTGGTTCAATTTTGGGCGCTTGCGGCCGCTGCACACATCCGGCGTCGTTTTTGCCTTCGGCGGCAACGCTCTGCTTTGCACGTCAATGTATGTGGTGCAGCGCACCTGCCGCGCCCGGCTTTTCGGCGGCAATCTCGCCTGGTTCGTGTTCTGGGGCTACCAGCTTTTCATCGTCATGGCGGCCACCGGCTATCTGCTCGGCATTACCGAATCCCGCGAATACGCCGAGCCTGAATGGTATGTCGACATCTGGCTGACCATCGTCTGGGTCGCCTATCTCCTCCTGTTCCTCGGCACGATCCTGAAGCGCAAGGAACCGCATATCTACGTCGCCAACTGGTTCTACCTGTCGTTCATCGTGACCATCGCGATGCTGCATGTGGTCAACAACCTGTCGATGCCGGCCTCCTTCCTGGGCTCGAAGAGTTATTCCGCATTTTCCGGTGTCCAGGATGCGCTGACGCAATGGTGGTATGGCCACAATGCGGTCGGCTTCTTCCTGACGGCCGGCTTCCTCGGCATGATGTATTACTTCGTGCCCAAGCAGGCCAACCGGCCGGTCTACTCCTATCGCCTTTCGATCATCCACTTCTGGGCGCTGATCTTCCTCTATATCTGGGCTGGCCCGCATCATCTCCACTATACCGCCCTGCCCGATTGGGCGCAGACGCTCGGCATGGTGTTCTCGATCATGCTCTGGATGCCGTCATGGGGCGGGATGATCAACGGCCTGATGACGCTGTCCGGTGCCTGGGACAAGATCCGCACCGATCCGATCATCCGCATGATGGTGATCGCCATCGCCTTCTACGGCATGTCGACCTTCGAAGGCCCGATGATGTCGATCAAGTCGGTCAACTCGCTCAGCCACTACACCGACTGGACCATCGGCCACGTTCATTCCGGCGCACTCGGCTGGGTCGGCATGATCTCGTTCGGCGCGATCTATTACATGGTGCCGAAGCTGTGGAACCGTGAACGCCTCTACTCGCTGCGCCTCGTGACCTGGCACTTCTGGCTGGCGACACTCGGCATCGTCGTCTACGCCGCGGTCATGTGGGTTTCCGGCATCATGCAGGGCCTGATGTGGCGCGAATACGACGAGCAGGGCTTCCTGGTCTACTCCTTCGCCGAAACCGTCGCCGCCATGCATCCCTATTACGTCATGCGCGCCATCGGCGGAGCCATGTACCTGTCCGGCGCCCTGATCATGGCCTGGAACATCACCATGACGATCCTCGGCCACCAGCGCCAGGAGCAACCGTTGCCGGGCTCCGTTCCCGCTCTCCAGCCTGCACAATAGGAGCCAGAAATGGGCTTGATGGACAGACACGCGATCATCGAGAAGAACGCCACGCTTCTTCTCGTTGGTTCCCTTCTGGTGGTGACGGTCGGCGGCATCGTCGAGATCGCCCCGCTCTTCTATCTCGACAATACGATCGAGAAGGTCGAAGGCATGCGGCCTTACTCGCCGCTCGAACTCGCCGGCCGCAATATCTATGTGCGTGAGGGCTGCTACCTCTGCCACAGCCAGATGATCAGGCCATTCCGGGACGAGGTCGAGCGCTATGGTCATTACAGCCTGGCGGCCGAGTCGATGTACGATCACCCGTTCCAATGGGGATCAAAGCGAACCGGGCCGGATCTGGCCCGGGTCGGCGACCGCTACTCGAACACGTGGCATGTGCAGCATCTGTCCGATCCCCGATCGGTGGTGCCGGAATCGATCATGCCGGGCTATGCCTTTCTCAAAGACAAGCCGATCGAGGTGAAGGACTTCTCGACGCATCTGGTTGCGAACAGGCGCGTTGGCGTCCCCTACTCCGACGACATGATCGCGAACGCCAACGCCGATTTGACGGCGCAGGCCGATCCCAACGCCGACACATCCGGCCTCTTGGCCCGCTATCCGAAAGCGAAGGTCGGCGATCTCGACGGCAATCCGCAGCAGGTCACCGAGATGGACGCGCTTGTCGCCTATCTGCAGATGCTCGGCACGCTGGTCGATTTCAAACACTACGACGAAGCCGCCGGTTACCGCTGAGGAGGACGACCATGGACTACAATCTGATGCGGGAATTCGCTGACAGTTGGGGCTTGCTGGCGATGGCGCTCTTTTTTGTCGGATGCATTGCCTTCGCACTTCGACCAGGCGGCCGCAGCCAGGCCGATGAAGCCGCCCGCATTCCCCTCAAGGATGACTGATCATGAGCACAGAGCATATCGACGACGTGTCGGGCATCTCGACGACCGGCCATGAATGGGATGGCATCAGGGAACTCAACAACCCTCTTCCCAGGTGGTGGGTGATAACCTTCTACATCACCATCGCCTGGGCTATCGGCTACACCATCGCCTATCCGGCATGGCCGATGCTGTCCTCCGCGACGAGTGGGCTGCTTGGCTATTCGAGCCGAAATGACGTCAAGAACGAGCTGGCGGCGGCCGAACTTGCGAAGGGCAAGTATGTCGCGGCAATTCAATCGAAGACCGTGTCCGAGATTGCCGCCGACGATGCCCTCCGTGAATTCGCGGTCGCGGCCGGCGGAGCCACATTCAAGGTCAATTGCGTTCAGTGTCATGGCTCGGGCGCACAGGGGGCCAAGGGCTTTCCCAACCTGAATGACGACGACTGGCTGTGGGGCGGCAAGGCCGACCAGATCCAGCAGACGATCACGCACGGCATCCGCTTCGCGTCCGACCCGGACACACGCATCTCCGAGATGCCGGGCTTTGGCGACATCATCACGCCCGAGCAAATCACACAGGTCAGCGCCTACGTGGCGAGCCTCTCCGGCAAGGTCCAGGACGCAAGTCTGATCGAGCCCGGCGCCAAGGTCTTCGCGGAAAACTGCGTGGCCTGTCATGGCGCCAACGCGAAAGGCAACAGGGAGTTCGGCGCCCCCGATCTGACCGATGCCATCTGGCTCTACGGGTCCGGCGAGGCAGCCATCGCCGCCCAGGTGCGCGCGCCGAAACACGGCGTGATGCCAGCCTGGATCGACCGTCTCGGCGAGACCAAGGTCAAGGAGCTCGCAGTCTACGTACATTCGCTTGGCGGCGGAGAATAGCGACGGGGGCCTATTCTCCTGCCCTCTCCGTCCAGGCGACGAGGCCCGGCCCTGCCGGGCCTCGACTGTATTCTAGTCCCGGGATTGACCTGCATCAACGCGGCGCGATCCAACCGGAGGCAAAGTTCGGTCGACGCTGCATTTCGCGCTGCCACGCATCGATAGGGCGACCGCCTGGCGAAATCTCAAGCTGCATGACGGGAGAGACCGGTGCTGGACAATACGCAGGTAGAACGGCTCGAAGCAGAGGCGGTCAACTCCGCCAAAGTGCGCCAGCCATTGTATGCTGCGCGCAAGAAGGTTTTCCCCAAGCGTGCATCGGGCAGCTTTCGCCAGTTCAAATGGCTCGTGATGGCGATCACGCTCGGCATTTACTACCTGACGCCGTGGTTGCGATGGGATCGCGGTCCGTTCGCCCCGGACCAGGCGGTGCTGCTCGATGTCGCCAACCGGCGCTTCTACTTCTTCTTCATCGAAATATGGCCGCAGGAATTCTACTATGTGGCCGGCCTCCTGGTCATGGCCGGCGTCGGCCTCTTCCTGATCACCTCGACGGTCGGGCGCGCCTGGTGCGGCTATACGTGCCCGCAGACCGTTTGGGTCGATCTATTTCTGGTCGTCGAGCGCGCCATCGAGGGCGACCGCAACGCTCGCATGAAGCTCGATGCCGGCCCCTGGACCGCCCGCAAGCTCGTGCTGCGGGTCTCGAAACACGCCATCTGGCTGGTCATAGGCGCGGCCACCGGCGGCGCCTGGATCTTCTATTTCGCCGATGCGCCAACGCTGGCCGGCGAAATCTTCACCGGCACGGCGGCTCCCGTCGCCTACATCACCATCGCCGTACTGACGGCGACGACCTATACGTTCGGCGGGCTGATGCGCGAGCAGGTCTGCACCTATATGTGCCCGTGGCCGCGCATCCAGGCGGCCATGCTCGACGAGAACTCCCTCACCGTCACCTACAATGACTGGCGCGGGGAGCCGCGCTCGCGCCACGCCAAGAAGGTGATCGCCGCGGGGCAGCCTGTCGGCGACTGCGTCGACTGCAATGCCTGCGTCGCGGTTTGCCCGATGGGGATCGACATCCGCGACGGCCAGCAACTCGAATGCATCACCTGCGCGCTCTGCATCGACGCTTGCGACGGCGTCATGGACAAGCTCGGCAGGGAGCATGGGTTGATCTCCTACGCGACGCTCTCCGACTACAACGCCAACATGATGCTGGCGACCGCCGGGGGCTCGGGTTCAGTCAATCCGTCGCTGGTCCGAACCGCCGACGGCCTGTTCTCCGACAAGGTGGCCCATTTCCACATTCGCAAGATCTTTCGGCCGCGCACCTACGTCTACATGGGCCTGTGGTCGCTGATCGGCCTTGGGCTGCTGTATTCGCTGCTGACGCGCGACCGGCTCGAAGTGAACGTGCTGCACGACCGCAATCCGCAGTTCGTCACTCTTTCCGACGGTTCCATCCGCAATGGCTACACCGTCAAGCTGCTCAACATGATCCCCGAGCCCAGGACGATCGTCGTCACCCTTCAGGGCCTGGAAGGAGCAGAGATGAGCGTGGTCGGCATCGATCACCCGGCAGGCCGCTCCGTTCCCATCTCGGTCGAACCCGACCGGCTGAAGATGCTGAAGGTTTTCGTACGTCAGCCGGCAGGCCAGATCCAGGGCACGGCACAGACCTTCAAGTTCCGGGCCGAGGACAAGGCGAGCTTCGAGTCGGACGAATACACCGCCACCTTCAACGCACCGGAGATCGCCAGATGACCGCCAAGGCGCAAAAGTCCCGCGAATTCACCGGCAGGCACATGCTGGCCATCGTCCTTGCCTTCTTCGGCGTGGTCATCGCGGTCAATCTGACCATGGCGACGCTCGCCAGCACGAGTTGGACCGGCCTGGTGGTCGAGAACACCTATGTGGCGAGCCAGCACTTCAACAAGAAAGCCGAGGAGGGGCGCGCGCAGGCGGCCCTCGGCTGGACCGGCAAACTGACCATCGCAGCGGGCGAGGTTCGCTACAGCCTTACCGATGCCGGAGGTAAGCCGGTTGCCTTGCATGGCGTCAAGGTGCTGTTTCGCCATCCCGCCTATGAGAAGGAGGATAAGGCCATCACGCTCACCCTCGCCTCGGGTCAGGACTTCGCCGCGCAGCATACGCCGAAGGATGGTGTCTGGATCGTCGAAGTCGACGCCGATGCCGGTCTGGACAAAGCCTATCGTGACGTCCGCAGGATCATGATTTCCCATGGGGCGATGAAATGAGCTGTTGTGCACCTGGCGCTGAAATGACGCTGGATCTGGCGGGCGCCACATCGGTTCTGCCGTCCAGCCAGGAGATCAGGCTGGCAAGCCGATCGATCGGCGACAACCTTTGCCAGACCGATCTTTCGGTACCCACGGTCCACTGCGCGGCCTGCATCCAGACGATCGAGACGGCACTGGGAAAGCTCGATCGCGTCGAGAGCGCTCGCGTCAACCTGTCGACCAAACGGGTCTCGGTCCAGTGGCATGGCGACGAGGCTCCGCCATTTTTCGCAACGCTCGGGCGGCTGGGCTACCAAGCGCATCTCTTCGATCCGGAGACCGGCAACAAGGACAAGACGCTTTCGGAGCTGATCCGGGCGGTCGCGGTCGCGGGTTTTGCCGCCGGCAACATCATGCTGCTGTCGGTCTCGGTCTGGTCCGGCGCCGAAGGCGCGACCCGCGACCTGTTCCACTGGGTCTCGGCGCTGATCGCCATCCCGGCATTGGCCTTTGCCGGCGGCATCTATTTCCGCTCGGCCTGGAATGCATTGCGCCACGGGCGCATGAACATGGACGTCCCGATTGCGGTCGGCGTGTCACTTGCCTACGCCATGAGCCTCTACGAAACCGTCAACCATGGCGACCACGCCTATTTTGACGCTTCCGTTTCGCTGCTGTTCTTCCTCCTGATCGGCCGCACGCTTGACCACGTCATGCGCGAACGGGCGCGCACCGCAGTGAATGGCCTGTCGCGGCTCGCGGCGCGCGGCGCCGTCGTGCTGCGCGGTGATGGCGTGCGCGATTACCTGCCGGTCGGCGAGATCGAACCGGGCATGGCGCTGCACATCGCCGCCGGCGAGCGAATTCCGGTCGACGGCAATATCCTCAGCGGTATTTCGGATATCGATTGTTCACTGGTATCCGGGGAAAGCACGCCCCGGACCGTGGGAGCGGGAGCCCAGGTTCAGGCAGGCACGCTCAATCTCACCGGCCCGCTGACCATGCAGGCGACGGCCGCGGCGAAGGATTCTTTCCTGGCCGAAATGGTCCGGCTCATGGAAGCCGCGGAGGGCGGCCGCTCGCAGTATCGCAGGATCGCCGACCCGGGTCTCGGCGCTCTACGCTCCGGTGGTCCATCTCGCTGCCTTGCTGACGTTCCTTGGATGGATGGTCGCTTCGGGCGACTGGCATCTGGCAATGACGATCGCGATTGCCGTTCTCATCATCACTTGCCCGTGCGCGCTCGGCCTGGCCGTGCCGATCGTGCAGGTCGTCGCGGCGCGACGTCTTTTCGAGGCCGGCGTCATGGTCAAGGACGGTTCGGCCATGGAACGACTGGCGGCGATCGATACGGTGCTGTTCGACAAGACCGGGACCCTCACGCTCGGACGGCCAAGGCTGATCAATGGGCCATCCATCGACCCGGCCATGCTGGCGATCGCGGCCGACATGGCCTCGCATTCGCGCCATCCATTCTCGAAGGCCATAGCCGGTTTCGCGGGCTCTTCCAGTCAACCCGGTCTCCAGTCCGTCAGCGAGCACCCCGGCTTCGGAATGGAAGCCGTCACCGAAGGCAACACCTGGCGCCTCGGCCGGCGCGGATGGGCTGGATGGAAGGCGCGGACCGGCGGCGAAGGCAAATATGGCGGCTATGGCGGGACGGTGCTTTCGAAGAACGGGATGATCGTTGCCACCTTTGCCTTCGAAGACGCCGCGCGCGCCGACGCCAAGGCTGCGGTCGGGCAACTGCAGGATGCCGGAATGTCGGTCCAGATGTTGTCCGGCGACACCGCCAACGCCTGTCGCGACGTCGCCAAGACCTTGGGGATCGAGGACTTCGTTCCGGCCCTGCTCCCGTCCGGCAAGGTCGAGTGGATCGAGGCGCTGTCGAGGGAAGGCCACAAGGTCCTGATGGTGGGCGACGGACTCAACGATACGCCGGCGCTCGGCGCGGCGCATGTCTCGATGGCCCCGGCCACCGCGGCCGATGTCGGTCGCAATGCCGCCGATTTCGTCTTCCTGCGCGAAAGCCTACTGGCGGTGCCCTTGGCGTTGGATATCTCGCGAAAGGCAGGCCGGCTCATTCGACAGAACATCGCCATTGCCATTGTCTACAACGCGTTCGCCGTGCCGATCGCCATATCGGGGCACGTGACGCCGCTCATCGCGGCGATTGCGATGTCCGCCTCGTCGCTGCTGGTGATCGGAAACGCCATGCGGCTGCAAGGTTTCGCGAAAAGCTCATCGCCTGAAAACACTTCGCGCAACCGCCGCGAACGCCCCGGCCTGTCGGTCCAACACCCATGACGACACTCGTCTATCTCATCCCCGTGGCGCTCTTCCTCGGGGCGCTTGGACTGAGCGGCTTTCTGTGGGCCCTGAGAAGCGGCCAGTATGAGGATCTTGATGGAGCGGCGGAGCGCATTCTCATCGATGGGGATGAGCCGCCGAGCGGGCGCATCGCCTTGGCGAAGGTGGACAGTGTCGAGAGAACAAGCGCCCCCTAGTTTATCCTGGTGCCGCTCTGGGTGTCGAACAGATGCACCTTGTGCACCAAGATCTCCAGGTTCACCTCTTGATCAGGTTTGAATGGTGGCTGTTCCCGGATTTCCGCCATCAGGTCGACGCCATCAGCAGTTAGGGTGATTTCCTGGGCTTCCCCGGTTGGCTCGACCACTTGGACCCTCGCCTTTGCGTGACTGCCACCGACAGCGATGTGCTGGGGGCGAATCCCGTAAACCACGCCTTGCCTGTTCCCTATCCCTGCCTCCTTCGGCAGTGGCAGGCGCAGGCCTTGTTCGGCGATGAATGCGCCACTCTCGACGCGGCCCCTGACCAGGTTCATTTCCGGAGATCCTATGAAGCTCGCAACGAACAGATTGGCCGGGTTTTCGTAGAGTTCGGAGGGCGTTCCGATCTGTTCGATGCGGCCTTTGTTCAGCACCACGATGCGGTCGGCGAGCGTCATCGCCTCGGTCTGGTCGTGGGTCACGTAGATGCTGGTGCGGCCGAGCCGCTGGTGAAGCTTCTTGATCTCGGCCCGCATCTTCACGCGCAGCTTGGCGTCGAGATTGCTGAGCGGCTCGTCGAACAGAAAGGCGGAGGGGTCGCGCACGATGGCGCGGCCCATGGCGACGCGCTGGCGCTGGCCGCCGGACAATTGCCGCGGCATGCGGCCAAGCAAATCCTGCAGACCAAGGATTTCGGCCGCCGCCTTCACCCTCGAGACGATCTCTTGCCTGGGAACCTTGGCCAGCCGAAGCGCGAAGCTCATATTGTCGGCCACGCTCATATGCGGATAGAGCGCGTAACTCTGGAAGACCATCGCTATGTCGCGCGACTTGGCGGGCATTTCGTCGACGACGCGTCCGCCGATGCGGATCTCGCCTGTCGTCTGCTCTTCCAGCCCGGCTATCATGCGCAGCAGCGTGGACTTGCCGCAGCCCGACGGACCGACCAGCACCACAAACTCGCCGCTCGCGATTTCGATGTTCACGTCGCGCAGAACTTCCACGGCGCCGAAGCTCTTGCCGAGCTGTTCTATTTCGATTGCAGACATCTGGTTTCCTCCCGTCCGGCATCACTCATTTCTGTTGAGCATGCCGCCATGCGCGGTATTCGGCCTCGCCCTCGGGACTCAGCGGGTAGTATTTCCGCAGGTCTCCTCCTTGCGCCAGGCGCGAGCGCGAAAACTCTTCCCACTCGATATGCGCGCCGGCGAGTTCAACCAATTTTGCCGCAAGGGCGATAGGCACGACGACCACGCCGTCATCGTCGGCGACAATGATGTCGCCAGGGATGACAAGCACGTTAGAGCAGGCGATGGGAACGTTGACGGCAAAGGGGACGATATTGGTCTGGGCGTGGAAATTCGGCGTGACGTCCCTCACCCAGATGCCGATATCCAATGCCGCCGCCTGGGCCGAATCGCGGATGCAGCCATCGACCACCACGCCGGCCCCGCCGCGCCCGGCGAAATAGGTCAGCATCATCTCACCGAAGATGCCGCTGCCGAGGTCGCCGCGTGCATCGACCACCACCATGTCGCCCGGTTGCGTGGGGTAAAGCACGTGACGGTGCAACTGCCGCTCCGGCTCCTCATACTCGGTCTCGTTGTAGAGATCCTCGCGCTTCGGCATGCACTGGAGCGTGAGAGCAGGTCCCGCCGCCGTGCGGCCAGGTCTCAGAGGATGCGGGCCTCGTATTTGCGGGTCGCGAATGCCCATCTTATGGTAAAGCTCGCTGGCCAGTGTCGCCGAGCCGATCGCCGCAAGCGCGTCGACCAATTCTCTCGGCGGTCGGGAAATGTCTGATATCGCCGGTATCTGGTCAGCTGCCATGCCGTTTCCTCCATTGCACGGTGAGGTGACAACCTCATCGATCGTCATTCAGTTGCGTATCCAACCCGTGGTCGAAGCCATCGAGTTCCTTGTGGCGCATGTCCGCCGTTCAGCCGCGAACCGCGCCGGTTGTGAGGCCCTTGACCAGCAGGCCCTGGGCAAACCAGACGAACACAAGGGTCGGGATGACCATGAGGACGCCGGCAGCCGACATGGCGCCCCAGTCGATGCCGTACTGCGAGACGAAGTTGGTGAGCCCGACCGGCAGCGTCTGCGCGGCCTTGCTCGAGGTCAGCGTCAAGGCGAGCAGCAGGTCGTTCCAGGTGAAGAGGAAGGTGATGACCGCGCTGGCGCCGATGCCAGGTGCAATCAGCGGCGCCACGATCTGGACCAAAGTGCGCACCGTGCCGGCGCCGTCCGACTGGGCTGCCTCCTCGATCTCCTTCGGCACATCCTGGATGAAGCCCAGGAGCAGCCAGATGGCGACAGGCAGTTTGGCCGCCGTATGGCTCAGGATCAGCGCCCAGATGGTGTCGAGCAGGCCCAAGGCGGCAAATACGGCAAAGAGCGGTATGGCAAGCGCGATGACCGGGATCATGCGCATGATCAAAAGCAGCCCGAAAATCAGCATGGCGCCAGGCATCCTGAAGCGCGACAGCGCATAGGCGCAAGGAATGGCCAGCAGATGGACCAGGATGACCGTCGCGATCGAGACGATGACGGTGTTCCAGACATAACCCATCGTGTCGTACTCGGCGAAAACCGCCACGTATTGTGTCAGGGTCGCGGTCTCGGGGATAATGTGTACCGGGACGGAGAAGATGTCGGCCGAACTGCGGATCGAGGTCAGGAACAGCCACACAAGCGGAAAGACGGTGAAGGCGACGGTCAAGGCCAGCGCCAGGTATTGACCAGCGGTCCCTGCCGTGAACCGGCGTCGGCGGCGCTTTGGCCTGGCGCGTGCGGTGACGATGGCGGCTTCGCTCATATCGCTCTCCGTTTCGCAATCAGCCACGGCACTCCGTAGAGGAGCCCGAGTACGAACAGCGACATCCCGAGCGCGATGTAGGAGACCGCCGCCGCGTGCCCGAAATCCACCGCCTGAAACGCCAGCAGGTAGGAGTAAACGGTGAGCAGGTTGGTGGCGCCACCCGGCCCGCCCTGCGTCATCAGCCACACGACGTCGAAGGTCCGGAACGTGTCGATGATGCGCAGCATCAGCGCTATCATGATGACCGGGCGCATCAGCGGCAGCACGATGTGCCAGAAGCGCTGCCATGGCGTGGCGCCGTCCACCGTAGCGGCTTCGAGCGGCTCCTGCGGCAAGGACTGCAGGCCGGCGAGGAACAGCAGCACCATCAGCGGCGTGTTCTGCCAGACATCGGCGACAATCACCGAGACAAGAGCCCAGGTGGGGTCGTTGAGCCATGGAATGTCGGGCAGATTGAACATGCGCAACAGCGCGTCGACCAGGCCGTACTGGGTGTTGAACAGCCAGCGGAAATTCAGGCCCACCACGGCGGGCGCGATCATCGGCGGCACCAAAAGCAACGTGCGGGCGAGCCGCATGCCGCGCAATTTGCCGTTGACGAGCACGGCGATCGCCATTCCAGCCACCACCTCGATCGTGATGGAAATGATGCTGAATATGGCCTGATTTCGCAGCGCCTGGTTGAACTGGCGGCCAAAGAGTTCGTCTGTGTAGTTTCCCATCCCGATGAAAGGCGCCGAGCCGCTGAGATCCCAGCGGAAGAAACTCATGATGAACGAGTATCCAAGCGGGTAGATCAGGATGGCCAGCATGACGAGGAGCGCCGGGCTGGCCAGAAGGTATCCTCTCTGCCAGGTGTAGGGCAGCGGCGAACGTCGCCGACGCCCCGGCACCTGATGCTGCGCGACGGGCGGCATCGTCAATCGTAAGCTCCGGCCCGGCGCATGATCTCCTCGGCCTCGGTCGCCGCCTGGTTGAGCGAGTCGGCGGGAGAGGCCTGGTCGGTCAGGGCCTGTTCGATGGCCGAGAACATCAGCGTGCAGACTTTCGAGAAGCCGGCGAGCTTCGGCCATTCCTTGCCGTTGGCTATCGTCGTCTCGAGTTGCTGCAGCCACACGGCCTGAGGCCCCTTAGCCGCTGATATCACTTCCTTGGCGATCGCCTGGCTGCTGGGGAAGTTGGTGAACTGATCGAACTGCAGCCGCTGCGCTTCCGGACCGACCGTATATTTGATGAATTCGACGGCGGCTTCCTTGCGTCCGGATTGCCCATTGAGCGCCATGGCATGGGAGATGGCGCATGAGATCGCCGCCTTGTCCCTGACATAAGGTGCTGTCGACCATTTGCCGACGACGCGCGAGGTCTCCGGATTGGACAGGGTCGCGAAGGCGCCCGGCCAATCGAAATTGGCATAGACCGTGCCCGAGGAGAATTCGGTCGAATTTTCGTTCCACTGATAGCCGACCGCGTCGGGCGGCACGATTTTGTGCTTCTGGATGAGATCGCGATAGAAGGTCAGGGCCTTGATGCCGGCTTCGGAATTGAAAGCCGGTTTGTTGGCCTGGTCCACCCAATCGCCGCCGGCTTGCCAGAGCAGATCGCTGAAGGTGCGTTGCGCGGGGTCGCCCTGCCCCGGCACGACCAGCCCATAATGGCCATTGCCGGTCAGTTTCAGCCCGACATCGACGAGTTCCTCCCAGGTCTCGGCCGGCTTCAGGCCTTTCTCCTGGTAGATGTCGCTGCGGTAGTACTGGACGCGGGAATCCATGTTGCGCGGAATGGCCGCCAGATTACCTGTCTTGGGGTCGCGCAGGTACTTGACCGCAACCGGATAGAATTCCGCCAGTTCGGAATCGCTGAAATAGCTGTTCAGCGGAGCGAAATGGTTGAAGTAGGAATCGATCTGCGCCGTGTGGGTGCTGTAGACGTCGTATTGGCTTGATCGCGCCGCGCTCAGCGTGACCACCTTCGCCGTCAGCGGGGTAAATTCCAACAGGTCGTAGCGAACCTTTACGCCGGTCTTGGCGGTGAAATCCTGAACGATCTTTTCCCAGTATTTGGGATAGAGCGGGCCGCCGGTGATCAGCAGTGCGGTGATCTCGTTCGCGTCTGCCCTGGCAATCCACGGCGCGGCGAGCGAGCCGGCCGTCACTGCCGCACTTGCGGCCAGGAATTTGCGTCTCGATAGATTTGCGGACATCACAATCTCCTCCTTGGTTTGATTGGTCGGCCCATCCAGGGGTCGGCCGATAACTTTCAACCTTTCTGGCAAGTCCGCGGCGGCTTGCTCCTCCCGCAGCGATACTGCCTGGATTACGTCGCGGACGACGCTTGCGCGCCCGCCGGGCGATTAGGCACGTTTGTCCCAACGCGAAAGCGTAACGATCCTGATCTCGGACGACGGAAAGCCAGGAATGGAACTGTCGGGGACCTCCACCGTTCGATCCTCCCTTCCCGCAGACCGAGTTATGGGCTAGTGAGCATCCATGAGATAAGTTGACTGCATATCTAGCTATCAGCCTATAAGCTTATCAGACAAGTGGATGTTAATGATGGATGCCATGGAGGTCAAGCTTCAAACTTTGCCCAAGCAGGTGGCCGGCGTGCTCGCGCGTCGAATCGCCAGCAGCGGCATCACCGGTGGCCAGGGACCGTCGGAACAGCAGATCCTTCAGGAGTTCGGGGTTTCGCGCGCGGTCGCGCGGGAGGCGCTGAAGATCCTGGCGTCTCTCGACATGATCGAGATCGCGCAGGGCCGGCGCGTGGTGGTGCGTCCGGCCGAAGAGTGGGACTATCTCAGTCCATTGCTCATCGACTGGCTGCCGCCCGAGCAGAGCCGCGAGATTTTGGCCGAAGCGCATGCGACGCGGATAATCATCGAACCGGCCATCGCCGCGATCGCGGCCAAGCATATGACCAAGGAAAACCTTGAGCGTCTTGGCACCTTGCTGGCGGCGATGTCGGCCAGCGAGGACAATCCGGACGCCTATCTGAAACTCGACCTGGATTTCCACATGGAGATTTGCCGGGCGGCCCAGAACAGGATCCTCGACCGTTTCATGTATTCGTCCCGGTGGTGGCAGATGGCGAGCAGGCGCATTAGCAATCAGATGCCGCATGCGCTGCCCTCGGCGACGGAGATGCACAGGGCAATCTACGAGGCGCTCGTGGCGCGCGATGAAAAGCGAGCGGAAGAAGCCATGCGCCGGCACCTCAAGAAAACCACCGCGGTCGGCTTGCCTCGATGAAGGAGCGGCGCAGCCAGCATTTGCGCTGGCCGCACCGCAGCGTGTCGGGAGGACGGCTTGATTTGGAGCAATCCGGAAAAGTGAACTAAGCTCTCTTCGCTTGCTGTTCCTGGCGCTGGCGTGCACGGAAACCGAACATGTCGCCCTTGTCCTTGATTTCCGCCCACACCGGCGCGGTAATCCTGTCGATGGTGGCTATGTCCGCGTCGGAAATCGTCCAGCCGGCGCTCTCGACATTTTCCTCCAGCTCCTTGACGGTGCGCGCGCCGACCAGCGGCGAGCTGACGCCCGGCCTGCTGGTCAGCCACTGGATCGCAAGCTGCGGAACCGTCCTGCCATAGCGCGCCGCGATCGGCTTGAGGGCGTCGACGGCGTTCACCGCGCGCTCGTAGGTGCCCGGCTGGAAAAGAACGGTGGTACGACGCTCATCGCCCTCGACGAATTTGGTATCCGCTGACAACAGGCCGGTAAGCAGTCCCTGGGCGAGACCGCTATAAGGCATCACGCCGATATTGTGCTTGCGGCAATAGGGCAGCGTCTCAGCCTCGACCTCGCGCCACAGCATGTTGTAGGGCGGCTGGAGAACATCGATCACGCCATGCTGGCGCGCACTGTCCATGTCGGCGGTGCTGAAATTCGAAACGCCGACCGCCCTGATGCGCCCTGACGAGCGCAGCCGCTCCATCATCTCCATGGTCGGGCCGATCGGAAAATCCGAGTTCGGCCAGTGGACGAAATAGACGTCGACATAGTCCGTCTGCATGCGCTTCAACGAACCGTCGAGTGCCGCCTCAATCGCGGCGGGTTCGAGATGGTTGGGCGCGACTTTGGTCGCGATAACAGCATGGCCCCGGCGGCCGGCCAGCGCCTTGCCGACGACCTCCTCGGCATGGCCATGTCCATAGGCTTCGGCCGTATCGATCAGCGTGATGCCGAGCTCCAGGGCGCGTCTGATCACCCGGATCGATTCCTCATCGTCGGCCGCGCCCCAAAACGCGCCGGACATACCCCAAGTCCCAAGGCCGATCTCCGATACCTTGACCGGCGACGATCCGAGCTGTCGCTGTTGCATCCTGTTCCTCCTGATTGACGGCATGCGTGGACTATCGCCCTGCTGAAACCTAATTTATACGCTTATATACTCGTCTAACAAGTAGGCTCTTGCGATTTGTGATTCCTGATCGGGGAGCCATGAGTTTCTCAAATAATTCAATGGTATTAAATGGTTGATGGGCCATTCACGCAAAATCCCCCAAAGGGGGTTTACGTCTTGTCGCTTCATCTTGTATGCTTATTAGACAAGTTTGGCTTAGATAGAAATCTGCGTCTGTAAGCGCGGCGGCATCACGGGGAGGATTCGATGAAGATCGTGGACATCAAGACGGCGGTGGTCGCGTACCACGGCAAGGCGACCTTGATCCGTATCGATACGGACGCCGGCATCTCCGGCTATGGCGAAGCCAATCCCGACGCAGGTGCGGCCGCAATCGTCGGGCTGATCTCGGAGTTGAAGTCGGAACTCATCGGCCAGGATCCGCGCAATGTCGAATATTGTTGGGACAAGATTCGCCGCGATCATGTGTTTTCCGGCGCCCAGGCCGGCATCTTCCTCATCGCCCTGACCGGGCTAGAAATGGCTTTGTGGGACGTGGCGGCGAAAGCCGCCGGCCAGCCGCTCTACCGCATGTTCGGCGGCAAGTTCCGCGACCGCATAAGGCTCTATGCCGATTGCGGCGACGGCGATGATGAATCGGGATCGCCGCAGGGATGCGCGGCGCGCGCGCGCCGCATGGTGGCGGAAGGCTTCACCGCGCTGAAATTCGACATCGACAATCTGCACCACCCGGCGAAGTTCGACGCGGTGAACCACACCATCAATGGCGCGGAGCTGCGCTCCATGATCGAGCGCGTCGCGGCGGTGCGCGATGCGGTCGGCCCTGACATCGATCTGTGCATCGATCTGCACGCACGCTATGACGTGCTCAGCGCCAGCCGCATAGCGGCCGAGATGGAACGCTTCAATCTTCTGTGGCTGGAAGAGCCGATCCCGGCGGAAAATGTCGAGGCCCTGAAGCAGATCCGCATGCGGACCAAGACGCCGATCTGCGTTGGCGAAAATCTCTATCTGCGCTGGGGCTTTCGGGAACTGCTCCAGAATTACGGCGCCGACGTCATCATGCCCGACGTGCCAAAATGCGGCGGCTTGGCGGAAAGCCGCAAGATCGCGAATCTCGCCGAGATGTACTACGTGCCGTTCGCGCCGCATCTGGTGTCGACGCCGCTGGGCACGATGGCGACATGCCATGTTTGCGCCAGCGTTCCGAACTTCCTGGTGCTGGAATGGCACGCGCTCGAGGAGCGGGAAGCGTGGGACAGTTATATCCGCCTGCCGAACGGCGCCAGGTCGATCGTCGAAGACGGCCATATCGTGGTGCCCGACGTGCCCGGCATCGGCGTCGAGCTCGACATGGACGGAGTCCGCAAACACGCCGTCCCCGACTTCGGCGTCTTTGAATAGCGGATGACCGGCTTGGCTGACGGGATCCGGCGCACGATCAAATAAATCCTTCGGAGGAAACCATGGGCAAGCGGATCGTCTTCACCGGCGGCAGCGGCAAGATCGGCCGGCATGTCATACCCTATTTGCTGAGACGCGGGCATCAGGTCCTGAACCTCGACTTGACGCCGCTCGATGTTCCAGGGGTCGACACCGTCATCACCAACCTTGCCGACGCCGGCGAAACCTATAATGCGCTGACGCTGCATTTCGGGTTCAAAGAGTATTTCGGCGGAAAGGGCCGCGGCCCGGTCGACGCAGTGGTCCACTTCGCGGCGATCCCGCGGATATTCCTGCGACCGGACAACGCCATGTTCGCCGCCAATGTGCAGTCGACCTACAATGTGATCGAGGCCGCCACCAAGCTCGGCATCCGCAAGATCGTCACCGCTTCCAGCGAAACGGTCTATGGCGTGTGCTTTGCCGAGGGCGAACGCGATTTCACGTCGTTTCCGGTGGATGAGGATTACGACGTCGATCCGACCGACAGCTATGGTCTTTCCAAAGTGTTGGGCGAGAAGATTGCACGCTCTTTCGCCTCCCGTAGCGGAGCCGACATCTATGCACTCAGGATCGGCGGTGTCGTTGAACCGCAGGACTATGCACGCTTCCCGGAATTCCTGGCCGACGCGTCAAAACGGCGGAGAGACGGCTGGACCTATATGGATGCGCGCGATCTCGGCCAGATCGTGGATCTGTGCATCGAGAAGGACGGTTTGGGATTCCAGATCTTCAACGCCGTCAACGACAACATCGTTGCGGACACGCCAACGGCGGAGTTTCTCAAGAAACATGCCCCCGACACGCCAATTACGCGCTCCATGGATGTGTTCGAGGGGCCAATCTCAAATCGAAAAGTGCGCGAGGTCCTAGGGTTCAGGCAAGTACATGATTGGCGAAGCCCGGCGAATTCATGACAGTGCCTGCGCGATTGGAACGGCGATGTCGCGCGCGCATCCACGTTCGACCCAAATCTTGTGAGGAGCTTGGGGAATCATCGCGAGATGCGCAGATTTAATTTGGCTTAGAAGCCTTCGCCTGCGAGCAATGTCCTGTCCGGCTCTGATGAGCGGCAGGATCACGGAATCGACCCAGGCCTTCCGCAACGCAGGTGGCGATGCCGAGACGTTCATGATGGCATGGCGTCGGAAGATATCGCCGAGCAGAGAACTGACGGGCGGGACCGGTTTTTTCTGATCAACCTCCCCGCGTTTCATCGACGTGACCTGACCCTATGAAGGCATTGCGGGCTCAGACCCGATGAGGGCTTCGCGCCCGCTGCGGTCATTCGCTGGTGAAAAGCGATGACGGACCCTGACCATTCTGGATCCATCCAACGGTAGTCAGCCGCCAGCACGGCAGCCGAATACGACGCGAAGCCGGTGCAGCCGACGCCGCGCTTGACTTGCTCATATGATCCATAATAAATCATACATAATAACTTTTAAAAAGACGGCGCATCTGGGAGCATCTATGAAAATTACGGCCATCAAGGCGCTCGTCTGCAATGCGGAAATGCGCAATTGGGTTTTCGTTCGGGTCGAAACCGATGAGCCCGGCCTGTTTGGCTGGGGCGAGGCAACGCTGGAATGGAAGACGCGTGCCGTCGTTGGCGCGCTTCAGGATCTTGAGGCACTGCTCATCGGGCAGGATCCGCGTAATGTGGAGCAGTGCTACCAGATCCTGACGCGCCACGGTTTCTGGCGTCCCGGCGTCGAGGGAATGTCGGCCGTCAGCGGCATCGAGATCGCGCTCTGGGACATTCTGGGCAAGTCGCTGGGCGTCCCGGTCTGGCGGCTTCTCGGCGGCCAGGTCCGCGATTATCTGCGCACCTATACGCATCTCGGCCTCGGCGACATGAAGGCGGTCTATGAGAGCGGGTCGGCGGACACGATCGTCGAGCGCGGACGCATCGTCACGCAGGCCGGCTACGATGCGGTCAAGGTCGTCTGCATTCCCTACACCCACTATGTCTCGCCGGCGAAGGCGGTCGACTCCGTTGCCAACATGGTTGGCGCGCTGCGCGAGGCCGTCGGTCCCGACATCGACATCATGGTCGACTTTCACGGACGCCCGGCCTCCGTCAACGCGGCGATGGACTATCTCAAGTCGATCGAACCGGCCCGCATCATGTTCGCCGAAGAGCCGGTACCGCCGGAAGATGTCGCCGGCCTGGCGCATATCACCGCGCGATCGGCGATCCCCATCGCATCCGGCGAGCGGCTGATCGGGCGCCGCGAATTCACCCATTCGATTGCGGCGCGCGCCTTCCACATCGCCCAGCCCGATATCTGCCATACTGGCGGCCTGCTCGAGACCAAGAAGATCGCGGCTCTGGCCGAAACCGCCGGCATCGGCCTTGCGCCGCACAACCCGCTCGGCCCGATCGCCGGCGTCGCAGCGCTTCACTTCGAAACCGCCCAAGAAGATCATTCAATACCCGGCCGATCTTCCACCAATCCGATGCCGCCATCCGCGGGCATGTGTTCTGCTCGTTCCTGGCGCTCGTGCTCAGCAAGGAACTGCGCCGCCTCTGCCGGGCCAAAGGCCTGACGCCCGAATGGCAGCCGCTCCTACGCGATCTCGATCGCCTCCAGGAAGCCACCATCGAAAAGGATGGTCGCATCGTCACAACCAGAACTCACGTCACCGGCCAAGTGGGCAACGTCTTCAAGGCAGCTGGCATCGCTCTGCCACACAACCTCGACGAACAACTCGCCTGAGATCCCCCCAAAATGTAGTGGTAACACGCGCCGGCGCGCGCCTAACATGCTGACTTAATGACATATTCTCACAGGCGGTGTTTAAGTCGGGCCATACTGGCGGCCTGCTCGAGACCAAGAAGATCGCGGCTCTGGCCGAAACCGCCGGCATGCGGCCTTGCGCCGCACAACCCGCTCGGCCCGATCGCCGGCGTCGCAGCGCTTCACTTCGGCATATCGACGCCGAACGTTATCATCCAGGAGGAGATGTCGGGCGCGGTTGCCTGGTACGACGATGTCGTCACCTGGCCGATCGATCGCAAACCCGGCCGCTGGGACGTGCCCGATCTGCCGGGCCTTGGCGTCACCGTGAATGAAGAAGTCATTGCGCGCCATCCCTTCAAGCAGGAAGTGCTGCATGCCCGCAACGCCGTCATGCCCGACGGCACCGTGGTCGACTGGTGAGCGCCATGACAGGCAGGCTTCAGGAAAAGATCGCAATCATCACCGGCGCCGGCCAGGGCATCGGCGCCGCCACCGCCCGGGCCTTTGCGATGCAGGGAGCAAAGACCGTGATTGCCGAGCTCAATGCGACAACCGGCAAGGCGGTCGCCGACGAATTGCGTGCCAAGGGCGCCGACGCCATTTTCGTCGAAACCGATGTCACCGACACCGCGGCAGTGGCCGACATGGTGGCGAAGACGATCGCGGCCTATGGCGGTGTCGATGTTCTCGTCAACAATGCCGGCGCCAATGTCTTCCACGAACCTTTGCAGATGCCGGACGAGGAATGGGACCGCTGTCTCAGGCTCGATCTTGAGGCCACGTGGTTCTGTGCCAAAGCGGTGTTGCCGACGATGCTGGCAAACGGTTCGGGGTCGATCGTCAACATAGCCAGCTGCCACGCCTTCAAGATCATTCCCCACACATTTCCCTATCCGGTCGCCAAGCATGCGCTTGTCGGCCTGACCCGCTCGCTCGCCATCGAATATGCGGCGCGCGGCATCCGCGTGAATGCGATCGCCCCCGGCTACATCGAGACGCCGATCGCGCAAGCCTATTGGAACACGTTTCCCGACCCGGCCGAGGAGAAGCGGCGGGCCTACGACCTTCATCCGCCCAAGCGCATTGGCAGGCCGGACGAAGTTGCAATGACGGCGGTTTTTCTCGCTTCGGACGAAGCGCCGTTCATCAATGCCGAGACGATCACCATCGATGGTGGACGCTCGGTTCTGTACCACGACTGACAACCAAGCAGGGAGGATCCACATGAAAACGACGACAAAGGCTCTGGCAACATTGGCGATACTGGCTGCCGGACTGATGGCTGGCGCAGCAAGCGCCGACGACATCAAGATCGGCTACATCAACAAGATGGGCGAGCATCCATGGTTCGTCGCCGAAGTCGGCGGCGCCAAGAAAGCGGCCGAGGCGGCCGGCGCCACCTTCGTTTCGCAAGACGTCCAGTTCGACTCCAATCTGACGATCACCACCTTCGACACGATGGTCGGTGACGGCGTCAAGGGCATCGCCATCGTCGTTCCCGACAAGGCGCTGGGGCCGGTCATCGCCGAGAAGGCCAAGGCGGCGAAAATCCCCCTGGTGGCGGTCGATGACGATATCTACTATCAGGACGGCACCCAGGTCCCCTATGTCGGCATGAATGCCCACAATATCGGTGCGCGGGTGGGCGAAGAACTGGCCAAGCTTTACAAGGCCGATGGCTGGGCCGGCAAGGAGGTGCGTATCGCCTCGATCGAGGACCGCAAGGCCGACACTTGCATGCAACGCAACAAGGGTGCCGAGGAAGCATTCCTGAAGGCGGTGCCCGATTTCAAGCCGGCGAACATCCTTCGCGTCCCCTATGACAACACGATGGTCAACGCCATCGACGTCATGACCACCACGTTGACGGCCAATCCCGGCGTCACCAACTGGATCTTCTATTCCTGCAACGATGACGGCGTGCTGGGCGCGGCGCGAGCGCTGGAAAACGCCGGCTATGCCGCGGACCAGGGCATGGGCATCGGCATTGACGGCAGCCGCGCCTGCGAAGCCTTCGGATCAGGAAAGCCTTCGGCATTCCGTGGTACGATGTGGCTCAACTCGGCAAACCATGGCGCGCTGGCGGTGAAGATCCTGCTGGCCTCGATCAAGGACGGAACGAAGCTGCCCGTTCAGTCCTTCACCGACCCGGAATACATCACCGCCGGCAATTTTGCATCGGACTACAAGGCCAAGCTCTGCCACTGAGCCGGACCTGCGTCATGCGCCTCCAAGGCGCATGACGCTCTTCAACTGCTCGGATCGATCCTTGGGAGTGAGCTTTGACGCAATCCGACTTCTTCTCGCTCGATGGCATATCGAAACGCTTCGGCATCGTGCAGGCGCTCGACAACGTTTCGATCGCCTTCCGGCCAGGCGAGGTGCTCGCTTTGGTCGGCGAGAACGGGGCCGGCAAATCGACGATGATGCGCATTCTCGAGGGCGTCTTCGGTCCCGACAGCGGCACCGTGCGGCACGGCGCGACGCCGATTGTTTTCGGCGAACCGCGCGACAGCCACCGGGCCGGAATACGCGTCATCCATCAGGAGCCGGAGATCGTTCCGAACCTGACGGTGGCCGAGAACATTTTCGTCGGCGAATTGCCGCGCCTGGCAGGCGTCCTGCTCGACTGGCGCAAACTGGAGGAGCAGACCGACCGGGTGCTTGCGACCTTCGGCATGCAGCAGGACATGCGGCCACGCCAACTCTGCGGCACGCTCGGCCCGGCGCAACGCCAGATGATCGAGATCATGCGCGCCATCCGTGCCGGCGGCCGGCTGATCGCCTTCGATGAGCCGACCTCGTCACTGACCGATGATGAAGCGCGTCGCCTGTTTTCCGTCATCCGCCGGCTGCGCGAGGAAGGCACATCGATCATCTACATCTCGCACCGGCTGAACGAGATCATCGATCTTGCCGACCGCATTGTCGTTTTGCGCGACGGCAGGCTGGTCGACGATTCGCCGGCGGCCGGCGCCAGCGAGCAGACCATCGCCAAGCTCATGGTCGGCCGCAACATCGACGATCTGTTCACCCGCGAGACCTGGCGGTCCGGGGAACAATTGCTGGATGTGGCCGGATTGACCACAGACCGCGTCAGCGATGTCAGCCTCAGGGTTCGTCGCGGCGAAGTGCTCGGCATCGCCGGCCTTATGGGTGCGGGCCGCTCCGAATTGGCAAAGGCGATTGTCGGCTATGACCGGCGCATCGCCGGCACCATAGCCATGAACGGCGTGCCCGTTCTCCCCAACAGTCCGCATGCGGCAATCGTCGCGGGCATCGGTTTTGCTCCCGAAGACCGCAAGCACGAGGCGTTGCTCCTGTTCCGAAGCATTCTCGACAACGCAGCACTTTGCGTGCCTGACAAGACGTCGAGCTTCGGCTTCTTCAACCGCCGCAAGGCGCTGGAGATTGTCTCGCCGCTGGCAGCCAAGATGTCGATCAAGGCACCCAACCTCGACGAGCAGGTTTCGAAACTGTCGGGCGGCAATCAGCAGAAGGTCGTTCTGGCGCGCTGGCTTGCCCGGCAGCCGATGCTGCTCATCCTCGACGAACCGACGCGCGGCATCGATATCGGCGCCAAGGCGGAAATCTATCGGCTGATCGATGAACTCGCGGCAAGCGGCATCGGTATCATCCTGATTTCCTCGGAAATGCCGGAACTAATCGGTCTCGCCGACAGGGTTCTTGTCATGGCAGGCGGCCGCATCACGGCAGAACTTGCCCGCCCCGACGTCGACGAAGCGACGATCCTCAAACACGCCATGCCGCAATCCGCATCAGCGCCCGGAGACCACGTTCAATGAACAGCCTCGAGCTTCGCGCATCGAAAGCGCAGACCGACGCCAGGGGCGCTTCCGCGCGCGTCGTCGAGCGCCTCGGCGTTCACAACATCAGCCTTCTGGTGGCGCTTGCCATTCTCATCATCATCTTCGGCTCGCTGCGCGGCGACGTGTTCTTCTCCAGCCGAAACCTGCTCAACATCGGCCTTGGCGTCACCATTCTCGGCGTACTGGCGATGAGCCAGACCGTGGTCATCGTCGCCGGCGGTCTCGATATCGCCGTCGGCGCCACGGTCGGTCTGACCACAGTCTCGACGGCAATGGCCATCCAGGCGACCGGGTCGCCGGCGGCCGGCATCATTGCCGGCCTGGTGCTTGGTGGCCTTGCCGGTCTCGTCAACGGCATCATCATCACCTACGGGCGCGTCAACGCGGTCATTGCCACGCTCGGCACCATGGCGATCTTTCGCGGCATCGCCTTCATCATGTCCGACGGCCAGTCGATCGCCATCTTCAGCGACACGTTCCGGTTCATCGGCATTGGACGCATCCTCGGCCTGCCGTTGCTGGTCTGGATTCTGGTGCTGACCGCGATCGCATTCCACCTCTTCCTCGCGCGTTCGATCGTCGGCCGCAACATCTATGCACTCGGCGGCAATCCCGTTGTCGCCCGCTTCTCCGGCATCAACATCAACCGCTACCGCGTCGGCATCTACATCATGAGTGGTGTTGCCGCCGGATTGGCCGGGATCCTGCTGGCTGCCCGTACCGGTTCGGGTCAGCCCGTATCCGGATCCCAGGGCCTGGAACTCGAGGCAATCACGGCGGCCGTGCTGGGTGGCTGTGCCTTGCAGGGCGGCAAGGGCACGATTGTCGGCGCGCTGCTCGGCGTCGCCATCATTGGCGTGCTCAACAATGGAATGATACTGACGTCCGTGCCAACCTTCTATCAATTGCTTGCAAAAGGCTCACTGCTGATCCTTGCTGTGGTCATTGCCGAGTACCACTTGAACAGGACATGACGATGGACGCGGCGACCGCTGCAATCGATCAAGGCAAGCAGGACCTTCCTGTCGGGGATGGCGCCAATCTGTCCCTGAAGGATCGCATCGCGCGCGATCTCGGACAGCGCATTCTCGCCGGCACCTACGCGCAGCACGTGGTCCTGCCGACGGAAGCTGAACTGTGCGTCATATACGGCGCCAGCCGCACGGCGCTTCGCGATGCGCTGCTGACACTTTCGGCCAAGGGACTGATCGAGGCGCGCAAGCGGGCTGGCACGCGTGTGCGCGCGTCGAGCGAATGGAACAGGCTTGACGCGCAGGTTCTCGAATGGATGCGCGATATCGAGCCTGATCTCGATTTCGTCCGCGGCCTGATCGAGGCGCGGCTGGTCATCGAGCCGGCTGCCGCCCAGCTTGCGGCCAGGATGGCGACCGCGGGCGATCTCGCGGTGATCGAAGCCGCCTATGAGGCCATGCGCATTGCGCCGGAGGACGACCTCGCGGCCTGTCTCGATGCCGATGTCCGCTTTCATACCGCTATCCTGCGCGCCAGCCGCAACCCGGTTTTCGCCAATCTCGGCAATATGCTGGCAGCCGCACTCAGCTTCTCTTTCCGACTGACCACATCGGCCACGGCCAATTATCAGCAGACGCTCAGCGCCCATGGCGATGTGCTGGAAGCAATCCGCATGCGTAGGGTCGACGACGCTCACGACCAGATGAAAGCGCTGATCGGCATCGCCTCGAACGACCTTCTCGCTGTCGCTCGCAAAGGCCGCCACCAACAGCCGGTCCCTACTGCCAGTCCGCTTCGTCCTTGAAGCGAAAGACCGGAGCGATCGGACCGAAGGCTTCTTCCTGTGCGAGCCGCATCGGCGCCTGCATTCCGCTCAGCACGGTTGGTTCGAACCAGGTGCCGCCGAGCGCATGCGGCTTGCCGCCAGTCTCGATGCGCGCGCCGCGATCCACGGCGTCGCCGACAAGCTCCGCCACCTTCGCCACGGCTTTCGCGTTGATGAGCGGCCCCTGCACCACCTCCGGCGCGGCGCCGTCACCGACTTTCAGACCAGCAACCTGCTCGGTCAGCTTTGCCACGAAGGCAGCGTGGATGCCATCCTGCACATAGATGCGGTTGGTGCAGACGCAGGTCTGGCCGGAATTGCGGAATTTCGAGGCGATGGCGCCGGCGACGGCGAGATCGAGATCGGCGTCGTCGAAGACGATGAACGGCGCATTGCCGCCGAGTTCCAGCGACAGCTTCTTCAGCGTATCGGTGCACTGCCGCATCAGGAGCTTGCCGACGGCTGTGGAGCCGGTGAAGGAGAGTTTTCGGATCACCGGATGCTCGCAGAGCAGCCGCCCGATGCCGGCGGCGTCCTTCGACGGCACGATGTTGAGCACACCGGCCGGAATGCCGGCCTGCCGGGCAAGCTCGGCGATTGCGAGCGCCGTCAGCGGCGTTTCCTCCGAGGGTTTGACGACCATGGTGCAGCCCGCGGCGAGTGCCGCCGCCGCCTTGCGGGTGATCATCGCCAGCGGGAAGTTCCAGGGCGTGATGGCGGCGCAGACGCCGATCGGCTGTTTCAACACGATGAAACGCCGGTCGCGACCGGCCGACCGGATGACGTCGCCATAGACGGGGACTGTCAGGAATTCCGTGTGCGGGCGGGCTGTTGAACATTATGCAGCCATTGCCCTGATGAAGCGCTCGCCGAAGATGACAGCGAATTGGGCCTTGGCCATGGTCCACTCACGTGGCGGCATTTTCCACTCTTTCTCGGATCGGTTCAAGATCAGATAGAGCAGCTTGGTCGCCGCGTCGTCGCTGGGGAAATGGCCCCTGGCCCTGACAGCCCGTCGAAGTTTCGAGTTCAACGCCTCTATTGAGTTCGTCGTGTAAATGATCCGGCGGACGTCGTCAGGGAACGCGAAGAATGGAATGACCTCGGCCCAGGCGCGCCGCCAGCTCTGGCCGATGGCGGGATAGCGCAGGCCCCAGGGGCCGGCCTCGAACGCCGCCAGCGCCTTTTCGGCGGCATCGGCATCGACGGCGCGGTAGATTTCCTTGAGTGCGCCGGCGAGGCTCTTGCGATCTTTCCAGGACACGAAGTCCATCGAGTTGCGCAGCAGATGGACTATGCACGTCTGGACGATCGCCTCCGGGAACACAGCGGTGATCGCGTCCGGGAAGCCTTTCAGGCCATCGACGACGGCCAGAAGGATATCCTCCGTGCCGCGGTTCTTGAGCTCGTTCATCACCCGCAGCCAGAACTTGGCGCCTTCATTCTGCTCGAGCCACAGGCCCAGCACCTCCTTTGCACCATCGGCGCGCACGCCCAGTGCGATGTGGATGGCCTTGTTGCGGACCATCCCTTCATCGCGGATCTTGACCCGGATCGCATCGAAGAAGACCAGCGGGTAAATCGGATCGAGCGGCCTTTGCTGCCAGGTGGCGACTTCGTCGAGCACGGCGTCCGTCACCGTTGAGATCAGGTCCGCAGACACATCGATGCCGTACAGATCGCGCAGGTGCCCGGTGATCTCCCGGGTGCTCATGCCACGCGCGTACATCGACACGATCTTGTCATCAAAGCCGGGAAAACGGCGCTGGTACTTGGCGATCAGTTGCGGATCGAAACTCGACTGGCGGTCACGCGGAACATCGATCTCCAGCTTGCCGGTCTCGGTCGTCACCGTCTTGCGGCCATAACCGTTGCGCGTGTTGCCAGCGTCTTCGCCGCTCGCCAGATGATGGTCCATCTCCGCGTTCAGCGCGCGCTCGGTCAGAGCCTTCTTGAGCGTATCCAGCAGGCCGCCCTGTTCGAAGGCAGCACTGGCTGCCCCGCCTGCCAGAAGCTGGTCGAGAAGATCATTCGGTATCGCAGGTTCTTTGCGTCGGGTCATAGTGGGAATCCTTTTTACCCATTATGCCCGCCCGCACACGGAATTCCTGACAGTCCCCCATAGACGCGCTTGGCTTCTTCCGAGAACCAATCGACGAAGGAGTCTAGAATCCGGCACGACCACTCGCCGAGCAGTCTACATTCTGGCCGTATAAACTGCGGATGCGCAGGCGAGGTGCCTTGTGGGCTACCCGCTGCTCAACCCAGCGAGCCTGAGGTAAAGTGTCTGTCTGACGGGCTGGCGGTTAGCCGCCGCCGCCCATGGTCACGGACATAAAAGCCCGGAAGGCGGCCGCCGCCGGGCCGATTGGTCTATCACGCGACCAGGCCAGGCCGACATCCATACTGGGGATCGGTTCGACAAGCCGGCGCACTTCGATGCGCTGCCCCTCCAACGACCATGGTCGGTAGACCATGTCGGACAGAACAGTGACTCCCATGCCGGCAGCCACGAGCGAACGCACGGCCTCGACCGAACTGGTGGTAAGCACTGGGCGGAGCGTAAGCCCCGCGGCATCCCAGTAACGGGCTGCCGTCGTGCGTGCCTCGTCCACCGTCAGCATGACATAATCTTCCGCCGCCACATCGGCGAGGCTGATTTCCTGCCGCGCGAGCAGATGATGATCCGCCGAGAGCCAGAGCCGGCGGTTCGACCGCATCAAGACCTCCTGCGCCAGTTCCTCGGTGTGCGCCAGGTTGGACACCAGCATCACAGCCATGTCGATCTCCCCGCTCATCAAGCCGCTTTCGAGAGCGTCTCGAGGAAGTTCCAGCACCTCGACCTCGATCTGGGGGTAGGTCTTTCGAAACCGCGTGTAGTGGCGCGACATGTAGTAGCCGACGACCGTGTAGGTCATGCCCAGCCGCAGCTTACCCTCCAGACCCTTCCTGTCGCGCAACGGGCTTCGGACAGCGGCTGCGACTGCCCCGGTGATGACACGTGCATGTTCAAGAAACCGCGCGCCCTCCATCGTCAACCTTACGCCAGCGTGGTTACGCTCCAAAAGCCGTACGCCCAGATCAGCCTCCAGCGTCTTTATCGCCGCAGTGACCGCCGATTGTGAGATGTTGAGTTCCACCGCAGCATGACTGACCTGTCCGCTCTCGGCGGTGGCGATGAAATAATCGAGCTGTTTCAAGGTGATGGTCATGGCGCACTCCGACCCAGAACCATTATCTGTTTTTTTGATATCACAATCAATAAACTACTATTTCACAAATGCCCGCGCATGCGCAAAAAATGCTGCAACGCCGCAAAGACGGCAGCTTCGAGGGGTAACAATGCGATGGCGGTGACGCTAAACTGCGACATGGGCGAAAGCTTTGGCCTTTACAAGGTTGGCGACGATGTGGGCATGATGCCGATCATCGACGTTGCCAATGTCGCCTGTGGTTTTCACGCTTCCGATCCGGATCACATGCACGCAGCCGTCCGCGGCGCCAAGGCGAATGGCGTAAAGATCGGCGCCCATCCAGGCTTGCCGGACATTCAGGGTTTCGGCCGGCGGGAGATGCGGATGACCCGCGACGAGGTCAGGAACGCCATCATTTACCAGGTGGGAGCGCTTGCCGGCTTCCTCAAGGCAGAGGGTGTGGAACTCCACCATATCAAGCCGCATGGCAGCCTCTACTTCATGGCCATGCAGCAGGAGGCAATTGCCCATGGCGTGTGCGACGCGGCAGAGGTTTTCGGCGTCCCCCTTTTCGGCATGACGGGCACCCTGCACGAGAAGATCTATCAACAGCGCGGCATCCCATTCGTCGCCGAGTTCTATGCCGATCTCGACTACGATGCCTCCGGCAAGCTGATCCTGACACGCGTTCATGACGCCAAGGACCCCACGGAGATGGCCGAGCGTTGCGTGCGCGCCATCAGCGAGGGCGAGGGCACGGCACAGGACGGCAGTTTCTTTCCCGTGCGCTGCGAAACCATCTGCGTGCATTCCGATACGCCGAACGCCATCGAAATAGCCAGGGCGGTGCGCGCCGCAATTGCCCCTTGGCATTGAGCCAACCGAAACCGCCGCACAGGCGGTTTCAAATCAGTCTGTCTGCAGTTTTCCGGAGCTTTTCATGGCCCAGATTCTATCGCCTCTTCCCGGCACTTTCTATCGGAGCGCTTCGCCGGACCAGCCGCCCTACAAGGCGGATGGCGACGCGGTCTCCGCCGGAGACGTAATCGGTCTCATCGAAGTGATGAAGTCGTTCCACGAAGTGAGGGCCGAGACGGCCGGTAAGAACATCCGCTTCCTTGCCGACAATGAAGAGCCCATCATGGCTGGCGCGCCTATTGCGGATCTCGACTGATGCTGAAAAAGCTTCTGGTTGCCAACCGGGGCGAGATCGCGGTCAGGATCATCCGGGCCGCACAAGATCTGGGCATCGCCACTGTGGCGGTGTATTCGGCCGCGGATGCCGGGGCGCTCCACGTCGAGCTTGCGGACGAAGCGGTCAACATCGGCCCACCGGCAGCAAAGAAGTCCTATCTCAACATCGAAGCAATTTTGACGGCTGCCCGCGAAACCGGCTGCGACAGCGTTCATCCTGGCTATGGCTTCCTTGCCGAGAATGCCGCCTTTTCAGATGCGGTCACAGGCGCCGGACTGGTTTTCGTCGGCCCGTCGGGGGATGCGATCCGGATGATGGGCGACAAGGTCTCGGCGCGATCAGCCGCCGCCGCCGCGGGTGTCCCTGTGGTGCCAGGCTCGGCTGGACGGGTCGAGGGCCTCGAGGCTGGCCGCGAGGTGCTGGCCGAAACCGGCTTTCCGGTGATGATCAAGGCTGCGGCAGGCGGTGGCGGGCGGGGCATCCGCATTGCGAACTCGTTCGCCGAATTCGAGCAAGCCTTTCCTCAGGCCGAAGCAGAAGCCCTCGCCGCCTTTGGCGACGGTGGTCTCTACATGGAAAAGGTGATCGGCAAGGCCCGCCATGTCGAGGTGCAGATCCTGGCAGACGGAAGCGATGCCATCCACTGCTACGAGCGGGAATGCTCGCTGCAGCGGCGACGCCAGAAGGTCTGGGAGGAGGCTCCGTCGCGCGCACTTTCCGACGGGCTGCGCGAGGAGCTCTGCGCTTCCGCGGTCGCTTTGGCAAAGGCGGTCAAGTATTCTGGTGCCGGTACGGTAGAGTATCTTTATGACGATGAAGCAGACCGCTTTTACTTCATCGAGATGAACACCCGTATTCAGGTCGAGCACCCGGTCACCGAGGCGATTACCGGCATCGACCTCGTGGCTGAGATGCTTCGCATAGCCGGCGGCGAGAAGCTGCGGATTCGGCAGGGCGATGTCTCCGTCAAGGGGCATGCGATCGAAGTACGGCTCAATGCCGAAGATCCGGCGAAGGAGTTCGCTCCATTCCCCGGGCAGGTGGCCGAGCTTCGCGTTCCCGGCGGTCCGGGCGTACGCTTCGACTCGATGCTCTACCAAGGCTATCAGGTGCCGCCCTTCTATGACTCGCTGCTTGCCAAGCTGATCGTCCATGCAGAGACGCGCGAGGCGGCGATAGTGCGGTTGATCCGCGCGCTTAACGAGTTGAAGATCGGCGGGCTCAAGACCACCAAGCCGCTGTTTCTTGCGCTGGCCGCCGATCCGGCGGTGCGGGCGGGAGACGTGCATACCCGCTGGCTGGAAGGCTGGCTCATCGAAAACGCCGCAGCATCGGCGGGCTAAGGAGGACCGATGTCGATACGATTCAACTTCGGCGGTGACGAACATATCTTCGGCGAGGTTTCCGAGGAAATGTCGCTCACCTCGTTCTTTACCGGCCTTTCGATGACTAACGCGGTGCGTACGGCAGGCATCCGGGGCGTCACCGAGATCTGCCCAGCCAACGCCAGCTTCCAGATCCGCTTCGACCCCGACATCGTCAGGCCGCAGGATTTGCTCAGCGAACTGAAGTCGATGGAAGAGGCGGCCTCAAAGGCTGCCCCGGTGCTGAAGACCCGGATCATCGAACTGCCGGTTTTTTTCCAGGATCCATGGACGCGTGAAACCTGCTTGCGCTTCCGCGAGCGCCATCAGGACCCGTCCTCCACCGATCTTGAATATTCGGCACGCATCAACGGCTACGCCACGGTGGAAGAGTTTATCGCGGCCTATTCCGGCCAGCCTTGGTTCGTGTCCATGGTCGGCTTCGTCGCCGGACTGCCCTTCCTGTACCAGATGGTTGAGCGCAAGAAACAGATTCAGGCTCCGAAATATTTGCGTCCACGCACCGACACTCCCAAGCTCACCATTGGCCATGGCGGCTGCTTTGCAGCGATCTATTCGGTGCGCGGCGCTGGCGGCTACCAGATGTATGGCATAACCCCGGCCCCGATCTACGACCCTACCAGGAAGGTGCGCTACCTCGCCGATGATATGTGCCTGTTCAAGCCAGGCGACATCGTCAAGTTCAAGGCCATTGGTCGCGATGAGTACGACGCCACGCTGGAGGAAATCGAAGCCAATCAGTGGCAGCCGACGATTCGCGAATGCACCTTCAGCCTGACCGACTTCAACAGCGATATTTACGGCACAAATGCAAAGCTGATGGAGCTTATCAATGGCCGCTAAGGTAATCTCTCCCGGCCTCTCCACTTCCGTGCAGGACCTTGGCCGACCAGGCCACTATCATGTCGGCATCCCCGAAGGCGGCGGCATGGACCGCTTTGCCACACGCATCGCGAACCTGCTTGTCGGCAACGATCCCGGTGCGGCGGTGCTCGAAGCCACCTTCATGGGGCCTGAACTGGAATTCACCCAATCGGCAGTCATCGCCGTCACGGGGGGAGAGCTGCCACCCAAACTTAATGGCGAGGAACGGCCGACCTGGGAAAGCTTTCCGGTGAAGACAGGTGACCGGCTGTCCTTTGGCTTCCTCAAGGGCGGCGCGCGCGCTTATCTAGCCATCTCCGGCGGCATCGACGTACCCGTGGTTCTCGGCTCGCGCTCGACCTATATTCTGGGCGCACTCGGCGGCCATCAAGGCCGCACGCTGAAGGCCGGCGACGAGCTTCCCATCGGTGAAGGCTCCGGCAAAGCCGGTCTTTCGCTGCCTGCCAACCTGCGCCGTGTGTGGAATAGTCCGGCGGAACTCAGAATGCTTCCTGGCATGTACTGGCATCGGATTACTGAAGCCGCAGGCAATCGGTTCTTTGAGGAAACCTGGAAGGTCGCGCCCGAGGCTGACCGCATCGGCTATCGCTTCCGCGGCGGGACGCCGCTGGAGTTCGTTGAGCGTGAGCAGCCTTTCGGCGCAGGCTCCGACCCCTCGAACATCGTCGACGCCTGCTATCCCTACGGATCCGTCCAGGTGCCGAGTGGCACGGAGCCGATCGTTCTTCACCGGGACGCGGTTTCGGGTGGCGGCTATATGATGCTGGGTGTGGTGATCTCGGCCGACATGGACCTGATCGCCCAGCTTCAGCCGCACACCCCGGCGCGCTTCGTTGCGGTGACGCTGGAAGACGCGCTGGCCGCGCGAGCGGAACAGCGCGCCGCGCTGGCGCGTGCCGAAGGGTACCTGGCCGGCTGACGTCAGCCGGGAAATGCCGGCGGAGGAGCCGGAGGTGAGGAGATCGGCCGGCCAAAACCGACCGCGCGCGGCGGAAGACAAAATCCGGTGCGCGAAACGACAAGACGACGCCGGGCAACGGCGTGAATTTGGCCATCCGAGCAGTCCGCTAGAGACCGCCGGAACCGACAGGGGAAGACATCAGCAACGTGACTGGCCGCAAGGCCGGATGCTTCGCGCCTTTCCGTCGGTAACAAGAAGGAAAGGGACATGAGTCATCTGAGCGCGGAGAACGTCTCGGTGTCGTTTGCGGGGCTAAAGGCCCTGTCATCGGTGGACCTCCAAATTACGCCTGGGCGCATCGTTGGCCTCATCGGCCCCAATGGCGCTGGCAAGACCACGCTGGTCAACGTGCTGACGGGCTTCCAGGCTCCGACGGAAGGCACCATCAAGCTCGACGGGGCGGCACTCTCGGGTCTCAAGCCGCATCAGGTCCGCCGGCGCGGCATCGCCCGCACCTTCCAGGGTGGGCGGCTCTTCCGCGACCTGCCGGTGCTGGACAATCTGGAGGTAACCGGCGTTGGTCTGGGAATGAGCCGGCGCGCAGCCATCGCCGAAGCGGAAGCGATGCTCGACTGGATCGGCATCGGCGCGCTGGGCCCCCGCATCGCCGGAACCTTGCCTTATACGGATGAGCGCCGTGTCGCCATTGGCCGCGCCCTGATGGGACGGCCCGCATACATCCTGCTCGACGAGCCTGCGGCCGGCATGAGCACGCCGGAGGCGCAGGAGCTTTCGGCGCTGATAAGACACATCGCCGGCGATCTCGGCTGCGGTGTCCTGCTCATCGAGCACAATGTCGGGCTGGTGCTTGGCCTTTGCGAGCATATCGTCGTGCTCGATTCCGGAGCGATCATCGAGGAGGGTCCGCCCGCCGCGATCCGCGATAGCGAGAAGGTGCGCCACGCCTATATGGGCACGGCCGCGAACACCGACCTGCCCGTGCTGGAGGTGATGGAATGAGCCTGCTCGCCCTTTCCGATATCACCATCCGCTATAGCCGTCTCACGGCGGTGCGCGACGTCTCCTTCTCCATGGACGAAGGAGAAATCCTGTTCATCACCGGCCCGAACGGAGCTGGGAAGTCTTCGCTGCTGCGTGCGATCGCCGGTGTGACGCCGGTGGCGGGCGGCCGGATCGACCTGGCGGGCCATGAGATCACCGGCCAGGCACCGGAGAACATCGCCCGGCTCGGATTCTCCATGGTGCCGGAGGGGCGCGATGTCTTCGGCTCGCTGACGACCGAAGAGAACCTTCTCGTCGGCACTGGCATGCACGCTCGTGACCGCGGCTGGCGAAGCCGAACGGCGGGCGACCTCGAAGCCGTCTACGCAACCTTCCCGATGCTGAAAGAGAGGCGGCACGGGCAGGCGGGATTGCTGTCCGGCGGGCAGCAGCAAATGCTGGTCATCGGACGCGCGCTGATGACCAATCCGCGGCTCATAGCCATCGACGAGCCTTCGCTGGGCCTCGCCCCCAACATCAACGACCAGGTCTACGAGCGGCTGATCGCGCTGCGTGCGCAACGCCAACTCACGCTGCTGATCGTAGAGCAGAGTTCGGCCCGGGCGATGATGGTGGGTGGGCGCATGATCCTGATGCGTGGCGGGCAGATCGTGCTCGATGGTGACGCCCGGACACTCGGGAACGGCGAGGCGATCCAGGCTGCCTACTTCGGTTACGAGGACCATTGAGATGCTCCAGATCCTGTTTGACGCACTCTCGCTTGGTTCGCTCTACGCGCTCGGCGCACTTGGCATTGCCCTCATCTTCGGCGTCATGCGGCTTGTGAACTTCGCGCATGGCGACGTCATCGCCTTCTGCGTCTTCGCGCTGCTGTGGCCATCGACGGATGCCATGGCCATCGTCTTTGCTGGCCAATTGCCGTGGTACCTGCTGGTGCCCTTCGTGCTGCTCTGCGGAGCCGGGCTGTCGGTGCTGTGCGAAATCGTCGTCTTCAGGCGGTTCCGCAACGCCAACCCGGCAACGATGATGATTGCTTCTTTCGCGCTCGGTTTCGTCATTCGCTATTTTCTGCTGATGCTTTTCTCGAGCCGGCCGAAGTCGATCAATCTCCTCCCAGAACTCTCCCAGCCCATCGAGATCTTCGGCGCCAGGCTGCCGCTTCTCCAGCTCATCACCATCATCGCGACGATGTTGATCCTGATAGGTCTGACCCTCTTTCTGCGCCGGACCCGGTTCGGACTGGAAATGCGGGCGGCGGCGGAGAATTTCTCCATGGCGCGCATGCTCGGCGTCCGCGCCAACCGGGTCATCATGGGGGCCTTCGCGCTGTCAGGCGCGCTGGCAGGTGCCATCGCCTTGATCTTCGGGGTGCAGACCGGCACCGCCGATATCCAGATGGGGGCGGCGATCATGCTGATGGCGTTCATCGCAACGGTTATCGGCGGCTTGGGCAGCCTGGCTGGCGCCGTGCTGGCGGGCTTCCTGCTCGGTGCCGCGTCGGTGATCATGCAGGTCATGCTTCCTATCGACGCCCGGCCCTTCCGCGATGCCTTTGTCTACGGAGCGGTCATCCTCGTTTTGCTCTTCCGTCCGCAAGGCCTGATTTCGGCGCGTGGCACAAAGGAAAGGGTCTGATCCATGTCCGCAGCGTCCCCGGCCATCGAGCCGCAAATGACCACCGGCGCCATTGTCGCCAAAACCCCCCGGCCCTTCGTGCTGGCGCGTCGTACCATCATCACGCCGATCCTGCTGTCGCTGTTGATGATCGCCATCGCACTCCTGACGATGATGACCGGATCGAGACCGTTCAATCAGGTGATCATTGACGTCTTCCTCCGGGTCATCCTCGTGGTCGGCCTTTATGTATTTATTGGAAATTCGGGCGTGCTGAGCTTCGGCCATATCGGCTTCACCTGCCTCGGCGCCTATGTGGCGGCATGGCTGACGATCAATCCCATCATGAAGAAGATGGCCTTTTCCGGTCTTCCCGGCTGGCTGATAAAAGCCCAGATGCCCTATTGGGAGGCGGCCATCATTGCCGCGATCTTTGCGGGTTTGGCGGCGCTGATCTTCGGGCGGATCCTGATGCGGCTGTCGGGCATCGCCGCCTCCATCGCAACCTTCGCCATGCTGGCGATGATCAACACCATCTACTCCAACTGGGAAACCGTTACCGGCGGGACATCGTCGGTCGTCGGGATCCCGATCATCCGTTCGATCTGGCCCTATCTGATCGCCGCCATCCTCTCGGTCTTCATTGCCTGGGCACATGCGATATCGCGTTCCGGCCTGGCATTGCGTGCCGCCCGCGACGAACCGACGGCCGCGGCAGCCTCCGGCATCGATATTCCCCGGGAGCGGCTTGTCGCCTTCGTGATCTCCGGTGCCATAATGGGTCTCGGCGGCGCCTTGATGGCTCACTCCATCGGGGTCGTGACCCCGGACACCTTCTATCTCGGTCTCACCTTCATCACGATCGCCATGCTTGTCGTTGGCGGCATGGGCAGCCTTTCGGGCGGCGTGATCGGTGTCGTGTTCCTGTCGGCCCTCATTCAGACCCTGCGCTGGCTGGAAGCCGGGGTTTCCATTGGCGACGTCGCGTTCGCCATACCGAAAGGCCTTCAGGAGATCGCCCTGGGCATCATCATGATCATCATTCTGGCGCTTCGTCCGGCAGGCGTCTTCGGCAATCGCGAGATCTCTTTAACCCGCAACCGCGGTGACTGACCGGCGGATTGTAAGCCGCCGCAACCCTGAAAGGAGAAGTCTATGATAAACAAACTGAAAATAACGACAATGACGATGCTCTTCACCGCAACAGCTGCCTTTCCAGCCTTGGCGGACGACAGCAAGATCGTCGTCGGTTTCGCCACGGCGGAATCGGGCTTCATGGAGGCTTACGACAAGCCCGCCACCGATGCCGCGCTGATCCGCATCGACGAAATCAATGCCGCCGGCGGTCTTCTTGGGAAGAAAATTGAAGTCGTGAAAGCCGACACCAAGTCCGACCGTGCAGAAGGCGCAAAGGCCGGTCTTTCCGTTCTCGACCAGGGCGCTGACCTCGTCGTCGTTTCCTGCGACTACGACTTCGGTTCGCCGGCAGCACTTGCCGCCGAGGCGGCTGGCAAGGTTTCCTTCTTCCTCTGTGCTGAATCCGTAAAGGCGGGCATCCAGGGCGTAGGCCCGCACAGCTTCTCGGCGTCGGTGCTGGCGGCCGTGCAAGGAGCGACGATGGCCGAATGGGCATACAACAAGAAGGAGGCCAAGACCTTCTATCGCCTGCTCGACAGCTGGACGGAATACAACAAGGGCATCTGCGACGGCTTCGACTGGATGATGCCGAAGCTGGAGGCCAAGGGCGCCAAACTTCTGGGTCAAGACACCTTCAAGAATGACGACCCTTCAATCGCTGCCCAGATCAGCCGCATCAAGGCCCTGCCAAAAGAACCCGATGCGATCATGCTTTGCACCATGATGCCGGGCGGCGTTTCGGCGATAAAACAAATCCGTGCCGCTGGCATCAATTCGATGATCCTCAACGGCTCCGGCATGGACGGCAGCTACTGGCTGTCGGCGGTACCTGACCTTTCCAACTTCTACGTTCCGGTTCAGGGTTCCATCTATGGCGACGACCCGAACCCGGAAGTCACCAAGTTCAACGCAGCCTACAAGGCCAAGACCGGCGGCGACCCATCTTCCATGTATGTCTATCCAGGCTATGTCATGATCGACGTCTGGGCAAAGGCCGTCGAGCGCGCCAAGAGCATCGATGCCGATGCCGTTGTCGCGGAACTCGAAAAAATGAAGAACGAGCCGACCCTCTTCGGTTCGCGCACTTTCACCTCCGAACTGCACCACCAGAACCAGACCAAATACCTGGTCGCCGACACCGAGAAGGGCAAGCCAGCGATCATCGACAGTTGGACGATCTCCGAACCGATCCCGCTTGACGCGCTCTTGAAGTAGTCGTGGCGCCGGCTTGGTCCGGCCGTCCTTCCCAAGCAAAGAACCCGGCCCGCACGATGTGGGCCGGGTTCAACCTATCAGTCCATGACATGCGAACTTTTATGTCCGGGCCTTGCGATAGGAATCCTTGAGCGCAATTCGCGCGCCTGAAAAAACGAAGATGTCGCAGCCATCGACCTCGATCTTGTCTCCCGCGGCCGTTGTTCCCGTGAAGCGCCACGAAGACAGTCCGGTATCTCCGCTGACCACATGGTTGTCATTTGACCAGGCAGCGTCCGAAAAGGTTGAGAAGATAGCGGCATAGGCTGCCCGCACGGCCTCCCGCCCAGTGTGACGGCGACCGTTGGGGTCGGGTCCAGCCGAAGCATGGAAGGCGCAATCCTCCGCCATGCAGGCCATCAAGCCGTCGAGGTCATGGGCGTTCCACGCCGCCATGAACCGGCCTAGAAGCGCGGATCGCTGCAACGAAAGATCGCCTCCGGTCATGCCGGTCTGGTCCGCATCGCCGATCATTCCAGCCCTTCCTTCGCCACCGCGCCGACCAGCCGGTCCAGCGATCTCGACATGCGGGTCATGATTTCGGCGATGTCCTCTCCCGTCACGATCATCGGCGGGCAAAGCGCAAGCTGGTCGCCGATATTGCGGAAGATGAGACCTTCTTCGTGACCGATCACCGACGCTATCGCGCCCGCGCGTCCTACCTTTGCGAAAGGCCGCTTGGTCGCCTTGTCAGCAACCAGCTCGACCGCCCCGATCAGGCCGGTGCCGCGAGCCTCCCCGACAAGGGGATGATCGGCAAACGAGCGAATGCCCGCCTGGAAGAGCGCTTCCATGCGGGCCGCATTGCCCATCAAATCGCGCTCCTCGATGATGGCGAGATTTTCCAGCGCAACGGCTGTCGCGACCGGGTGGCCCGACGCCGTGAAGCCATGGCCGAAATTACCGATCGTCACGGTGTTGTCGGCAATCGCCTGATAGATCGCTTCAGAGAAAATGACGGCGGCAAGCGGCATGTAAGAGGAGGTGATCTGCTTGGAGACCGTCATGATATCAGGCGTGAAGCTGAATTTCTGGCAGCCAAAGGGCGTGCCGAGCCGCCCGAAACCACAGATCACCTCATCTGCTATCAGAATAATATCATTTGCCCGGCAGATTTTCTCCACGCCTTCCCAATACCCGACCGGCGGGGGCAGAACGCCGCCAGCTGCCATAAGCGGCTCCCCTATGAAGGCCGCGATCGTATCAGCCCCTTCTTCCGCGATCACCGCCTCCAGTTCGGCGAGCAGGCGCGCCGTGAAGGCGGCTTCGTCTTCGCCTTCCATGCCGAAACGATAGAAGTGCGGGCAGGTCAGGTGACGAACGGGAATCGCCGGCAGGTCGAAGTCGCGATGGTTGATCGGCAGGCCCGTCAGGCTGCCGGAGGCGACTGTGATGCCGTGATAACCCTTGGTCCGCGCCAGGAATTTCTTCTTCTTGGGTCGGCCGAGCGCATTGTTCATGAACCACACCATCTTGACGATGGTGTCGTTGGCTTCCGAGCCCGACGACGTGAAGAAGACACGCGTCAGGTTTTGCGGCGTCATCTCCACGAGTTTCTCCGCGAGCCGGATGGACGGCTCATGCGCCTTGGAGGAGAAGGTGTGATAGTAGGGCAGCTTCAGCATCTGCTGATAGGCGGCGTCGGCCAACCGCTTTTCCGAAAAGCCGACGGCCACCGACCATAGCCCGGCGAGCCCTTCGATATATTCCTTGCCGCGCTCGTCATACACACGGATGCCGTCGCCGCGGCTGATGATCAGCGGCCCGGTTTTTTCGTGCTGACGCAGGTTGGTGTAGGGATGCATGGTGGCGCCGATGTCGGCGGCGGCGAGAGAGTTGGAAAGCGCGTCCATGGAAGTCCTCAGCGGCTTGGGGAAGTGGTTCGGGGTTGTGAGTTCGAGATAGTTTTCGATCCCATGCGCGGAGCCTTCACGATACGGAAGAATGAATCATGGCAGGCTTTTGGAATGCGTGTCGATGATCCGCCGCATCAGCGCGGCGACGTCGCGCGCATTCGGCGGATCGGAGTGGATGCAGACGGTGTCGAAGTCGACCGGGCGGACCGTACCGTCTACCGCGACGAGTTCGCGTCGGGTAAGCGCCCCCATCATGCGGTGCTCGGCAAGTGTCAGGTCGATAGCCGACTGTACGCGCGGGATGATCAGGCTGCCGCCGGGAGCGTAGGTAAGATCGGGAAAGAACTCGCCCACGAAGGCAACGTCAAGCTCAACTGCCGCCGTCTCGTGACAGGTTCCCGCCATGCCGAAGAGCGGGACGCCGAACGGCTTGACCGCCGCGGCGATTGCCCGGGCGGTGTCCATGTCGCGCGCGGCCATGCCGTAGATAATGCCGTGCGGCTTGACGTGGCTGAGCCGCCCGCCCTCGGCGGCCAGTATCCCTTTCAGAGCACCGATCTGATAGAGAAAGGCGGCTGTCAGTTCCTCTGGCTGAAGTTTCATTTCCCGCCGACCGAACCCCTCCCGATCGGGAAGGGAAGGATGCGCGCCGACCTGCTTGCCGTGCGAGAGCGCTAGCCGCACGGTCTTCAGCATCGTCCACGGATCGGAGGCGTGGAAGCCGCAGGCGATATTGGCGCAATCGATATGAGGCATGATGCCGGCATCGTCGCCGAAACGCCAGTTGCCGTAGCTTTCCCCCATGTCGCAGTTCAGGGTGACCATGGTTTGCTTGCCTCAGCCCAGGGTGTTCGACGCCCAGCCGGGGGCGATGTGCGGGAAATCCGGCGGCGGTTCGCGCTCGTGCAGCAGTCGAAGCACGCGCGGAGGCGTCAGTGGCAGCTGCCGCACCGGCTTGCCGATGGCACGTGCCACTGCGCAGCCGATCGCCGCGCCAACGGCCAGGATTGGCACCTCGCCGGCGCCCTTGGTGCCGAGCGGGCCCATCGACGGTGCGCCCTCGTAGAGGTCGGCGGCGACCGCAATCACGTCCTGTGCCAGCGGCAGGCGATAGGTCTCGAAATCGTCCTGCGCGATGCGTCCGTCGGCGGTGATCGTCACCTCCTCATGCAACGCATAACCCAGCCCCTGCACCACGCCGCCTTGTATCTGGCCCAGGATGGCGCGCGGGTTGAGCGCGCGGCCGACATCCTGCACCACGCGATAGGCGAGCACCTCGACATGACCGGTGTCCGCATCAACCGCCACCTCGGCCTCGTGAACAACGAAGACGGGGATGTCGAGAGCGTCGATGAAATGCCCCATGGCGCAGCCGGACATTGCCGGGGCGTTCCTGGCGGTAAAGGCTCCGCTTCCTGTGATCGGGCCGGTGGTGGCCTGCGCATGGGCGACGATAGCGGGGATCGACATTCCGGAACCAGGACGTCCCGTGATCTCCACACGCCCCTCGCGCAGCACCAAGTCTTCCGGTCGGGTCTGGAGCATCTCGCCGGCGGTCCGCAGCAACTTCTCACGCACTTCCGCGCAGGCGGCCACGCTGGCCGCGCCGATGGATACAGTGGTTCGTCCCCCGCCAACGCCGACATCGAGACCGGCGGCATCCGTATCGGCTTCGCGCACGATCACCTGGTCGGGAGCGAGGCCAAGCTGCCCAGCCACGATCTGTGGCAAGGATTGCACCATCGTGCCCGATCCGATCTCCACACCCGACGTGACCAGCGTTGCGCTGCCGTCGGCGTTCAAATTCACCGTCGCCGCCGAGGGTCCGACGAAAACGAACCATGTGCCGACCGTGGTCGCAATTCCATAGAGCCTGCCGTCGGCCTTGGCTTGCGATGTGCCGGTGCTGGCGCGCAACGTCTCCATGCGATCGAGCATCGGACCCAGCACGTCGGCCTCGAAAACCTGGCCGGTGGCACCGAGATCGCCATCTCCCAGGACATTCTTCTTCCGAAACGCCATCGGGTCGAAGCCCAGCGCCTCGCAGATTTCGTCGGTATGTCGCTCCAACGCGAAGGTGTTGTAGACGCCGTTGCAGGCTCGGAACGCGCCGTTGGGTGGTGTGTTGGTGTATACGGCGCGGCTGACGAGCCGCGTTGCGCCAACCCTGTAATTGCCGCCCAGCGTGTGCGCCGTCATCGTCGTCAAGAAAACCTGCTCGCCTCCATACGCACCGCAGTCCATCAGCACGACCGCCTCGCGCCCGGCGATGTATCCTTCGGCGGTGACAGCGGACCGAATGCGGATTTCCGCATTCTCACGGCAGAGGCAGGTTGCCATCTCTTCCTGCCGGGTATTTTCCAGCACCACGGTGCGCCCGGTCATCCGCGCCAGAAGTGCCGTGATCGGCTCGATGGACGCATCGAATTTCAGGCCGAATCCGCCACCGACAGGCGGTACGGTGACCCGCACACGCCCGGGCGGAAGCTGCATGACCCTTCCGGTGACGTTGCGCACTGTCCAAGGCACCTGTGTCGAGGTCTGGATGTGAGCACGGCCGTCCTCCCAGGAGCCAATGGCAACACGCGGCTCGAAGGGCACATGGCTCTGCCGGCCGACGGTGAAACTGCTTTCGACAATGCGTATATCGGGACGGGCGAAGGCAGCGTCGACGTCGCCGCGACTGGATTTTGCCTCCCATGCGATGTTGCCTGAACGTGCACCGCCTTCCGTGATCACCTCATAGCCGCGCCAGCCCTCGTGGACGAGACGGGCGGCGGGCTGGAGCGCCTCGGCCATGGTAAACACCGGTGCCAGCGGTTCGACCTCCAGCACGATGGCGGCAAGTGCCGCCCGCGCCTGCTTCTCCGTCTCGGCGGCGATGACGGCGATTGGCTCGCCGTGATAGCGGATCGTGTCGATGGCCAGGAGCGGATGGTCGGCAATGCCGATGCCGTAGAGCCCTGGCGCATCGGCGCCGGTCGCCACCGCGCGCACGCCAGGACAGCGAAGTGCCGCCGAAACGTCGAGCTTGCGGATACGCCCCGCGGGAACGGTCGACCGCAGCAGCACGGCATGCAACATGTCGGGGCGAGTCCGGTCGTTGGTGTATTTCGTCCGCCCTCGCAGCTTGTCCTGTGCATCGCGGCGCGGAAGATTCATCACCGTGGCCGCCAGCTCAGACATGGATGCCTCCCACCAACTGGCCTGCCTTTCGCGCCTGGTCGAGGCAGTCGGCCACGGCGTCGACGATCCGCTCATATCCCGTGCAGCGGCATATGTTGCCGACCATCGCGGCCTTGATTTCGGGGCGGCTCGCATGCGGATTGTCACGCACGAACGCCGAAAGGCTCATGACCATTCCCGGGAAACACATGCCGCATTGCACGGCATCGGCCGCCTCGAAATTGGCCTGGAGCGGGTGCAGCACCTGGTTTCCCGAACTCAATCCCTCGATGGTCGTCACCGCGCATCCCTGGACGAGTCCAACCGGCTTCAAGCAGGACGGCACCGCTTCGTCGTCGACATGCACCGTGCACGCGCCGCAAAAGCCTTCGCGGCACACAGCCTTGGTCCCCGTCAGGAACCGTTCCTGTCTCAGGATGTCGACGAGCGGCGTCATCGGATCTCCATCAAAGCGGCAGTCCTCGCCATTCAGCTGGAATGTCACAACCATGCCAGGCCCTCGGTCTTGAGAAGTGCGGCAACAGCGCGCCTGACCAGTGTCGGAAGAACCTGGCGCCGGTACCAACCCTCCGCTTCCTTGCCGTCGCGGCCCTGAAAATCATTGTGTTCCAGTGCAAGCTCGGCGGCGCGCTTCGGATCGAGCGCGGGCGCCGGGCCAGCCGCCATCGCCTGTTCGAGCGCCGTCCAGCGCCGCGCTACCGGCTCCACCGAGCCGACGGCGATGCGACATTTGTCTTTGTCCACCGCGAAGGAGACGATAGCGACCGGATAGTCGCCGGCTTGCCGGAGCGGCAGGCGGATGTGAGCACTTGCGATCAGGTCGCGGCGCAGATGAATTCTCGTCACCATCGCTTCGGTCAGCAGCGCAGGCCTGTCTTTGAGGAAATCCGAAATACCGAGGAGTCTTGAGCCTTCGAACGTCTGCAACTCCACCGTCGCCTCACAGGCGAGAAGCGCAGGGGCGAGATCGGCGGCGGCAAAGCCGAGGGCACAGAGGTTGCCGCCCACGGTGGCGACCCTTCGGATGCCGGGATTGGCCGCACCCTCGGCCGCGGCAACCAGACCTTCGAAGCCCGCTACCGCACGCAGCGCGCGGCCAAGCACCGTGTGGGTAACAGCCGCGCCGATCACGATATGGTCGGGCTCGATTTCTACCTTGGACAAGGCCGGTATTCGGTGGAGTGCGACCACCGCCTCGGGAAGGTCGACCCCGCGCCGCGGGTCACGCATCATCCAGGTGCCGCCGGCAAGCACCGTCGCGCCTTGCCGGCGTGCGGCCAATGCCTCTTCAATCGTGCTGGCCGCGGTGAACAATCGTTCCACGCTTGCTGCCATCTGTCATACCCCTCGGAAGCAGCCAACTTTCGCGACGCTGCAACATAGTTGCTCCAGCTTCAGGCTCCTGTGAAATAGTAATTCTTTGAATATGGTATCGAAAAAACAGATAACTGCGGCATCCCGCGAGCGCCCGCAAGGTTTGCGGCGCGCTCGTTAGCGCTCAGACCCAGTGGGCGACGGTCCGTTTCTCAAAGCTTTCACGGAACTGGACGGTGGTTTTGGGAAGCAGTTCGCCAGTCTCCCAATCGAGGATCACGGCATAGTGCCGAACCGCATCGAGCGCATCGATCTCGCCCGAGCGGTATTTGCGCGCGACCTCCTCGGGATCCATGCGTGCCCTATCCTTCCGTTTCGCTCGGATGTCGGCGCGGCAGGCTTCGGTCGCCGTCTCGTCGATTTCGTATTGGCACAGGTCGCGGTCGAGTTCGCGGATCACCACGCCGTAGTCGGTCCTGGCACGCTCCAGAGAAACGTAGTCGTCGATCACGTCCTCCATCACCTTGCGAGGCTCGCGCTCCAGTGGATCGCCGAAACCACCGCCGCCGGCCGTCGGACGCGCGAACTGGTCGCCTGTGTGGACGGAGTAATCTGAGAACACGGAGCCGAGCCAGATCTCGGTCTCTTCTCCGGCGCGCTTCATGGTCAAGCCGTGGGGCATCGACGGCAGCCCCCCTTCGACGCCCCAGACGACGGCGCGTTCGCGGTCGCAAATATAGGACATGACGGCATTTTCGGCGTCAAGCAACAACGAGGTCTTCTGCACGCCGACACCACCGCGCCATTTGCCGGGACCGGCTGAATCCTGCTTGATCTGGAACTCGATCGTTCGAGTGGGATTCACGCGCTCGTTGCCTTCGTTCGGTTGCGACATCAGGCCCGTTCCGAAGCAGGCGGTGGTGACATCGGCGCCATCCTTGCCGTTGCGCCCGCCCCAGCCGCCAGGCAGCCATTCGTAGAACATGAAGATCGGCTTTTCGGGTTTGCGTGCGTCCCGCCCCCCTGCCAGCAGATATTCGAGGTTGAAGGCGCAGGCGATGGCGCGTTGGGGCATGATCTTCGACCACATCTCGAAGATCGCGTTCATGATCTTTTCGAATGGCATGAGGAACCCGGTCACCGCCACCGGCCATTCCGCGCTGACGATGCTGTTCTTCGGCGCGGTCACCTCGATCATCCGGTAAAACCCGCTGTTGAGTGGAAGGTCCGGGAAGAAGGTCTTCATACCGGCGACCACGGCCGAGAAGGTCGCGCCCGGCGCGGAATTGTACATCGAGGCGATGGTCGAATGGCTTCCCGTAAAATCGTAGTGGATCGTGTCACCCTTGATCGTCATCTTGATGCGGATCGGGATCATTCCCTCGCCAGCGCCGAGATCGCGATCGATGTAGTCGACCGTCTCCCAGGTGCCGTCGGGCAGCTCCGCGAGACGCTTTCTCACGGCGCGTTCGACGTAGTCCTGAACCTCCTCCATACCGCGCATGACCTGGCGTCGCCCGTACTTCTTGACCAGCCGCAACAGTTCTCGCTCGGCCGCCTGCGTCGCCTGCGCCTGGGAATGGATGTCGCCAATGATCGATGCCGGATCGCGTGTGTTGGCCGCGATCATGTTGGCGACGTCGGAGCAGAAGCGGCCGCGCTGGAAAAGGCGCAACGGCGTGATCCGCAGGCCTTCGCGGAACATGTCGCGGGCGGTGACGTCGAAGGAACCCGGCACGGAGCCGCCGAGGTCCGACCAGTGGCCGTTCGACTGGGAGAAGCCGATCAGTTTGTCTTCGTCGAAGATCGGACGGACGAGCCGAACATCGCTGAAATGCGTACCGCCGGCATAAGGATCATTGATTGCGTAGACGTCACCGGGTGCCATATCGCCTTCAAAGACCCGGATCACCTCCTTGCACGTGTTGTGCAGTGTGCCGACATGGACCGCGATATCGTAGTTGCCCTGGGCGACGGAGTTGCCATCGGCGTCGTGCAGGGCGTTTGAAAAGTCCCGGTTGTAGATGACGAAGGAATAGCAGGTGCGAAGCATCTGTTCGGCCATCTGGTCGACGGTGGTGATGAAGGAGTTCTTCAGCACCTCGAACGTTACCGGATCGAGGCCAGGGTTCGTTTCAATCAGCTTTGTCATGTCTCAGCCTTTCGTCACGATGAGAATGTTCAGGAAGCCGTCGACGGTCGCGCTCATTCCCGGCGGAACCACGGTGGTGGAATCGAACTGTTCGACAATGGCAGGCCCTGTGAAAGCAGCACCGGCGCTGAGCTGATCACGTTCATACACGGCTGCATCGTGAGATACGCCGTCGAACCAGACGCCGCGGCGGCCGAGGGGCTCGGGCACATGAGGCACTACTTCGTGCCGCGGTATCTCGGCTTTCGGAACGATGCCGATCGCCTTGACCGCGATGCGGAAGATCGACACCGGCGCCTCTTCGCGGCGGTAGTTGAACTCTCGTTCGTGCTCGTTGTGGAACGCCTCGATCAGCGAGCAGATGCTCTCGATTTGCGCCGGTGCCGACACCGCAAGTGAGCGCCACTGGCCCTGGTACATCATCTCGACCGTGCGCTGCAGCGCCATGTCTTCCTGCGCCACGCCCTCATGGGCCAGGCGTTCGACAGCCTGTTTTTCCATGAGAACAAACGCCGTCTGCATCTCGGCGGGCGAGACAGTCGAAGCATCGGCCATGAAGCTTTCGGAGAAATCGTGCTGCACGTCGACGAGAAGGCAACCGAGCGCGGAGGTGACGCCGGGATTGGGCGGTACGATCACGGTTGGAATCGAAAGCTCCTTGGCCACGGCCGCTCCGTGCAAAGCGCCCGCACCGCCGAATGCGACGAGTGCAAAATCGCGCGGGTCATAGCCTCGGCTGATGGAAAGAAGCCGGACGGCGTTGCCCATGTTGGCGTTGGCGACGGCGATGATCGCCTCGGCCGCTTGATGGAGTTCCATGCCGAAGGGTGCCGCCACCGTCTCCTGCACCGCCTGGGCGGCCAGAGCGGGGTCGAGAGTGATCTTGCCGCCTGCAAGGCTGGTTCCGAGACGGCCGAGCACGACATTGGCATCGGTGTTGGTGGCGGTGCGGTTGCCATTCTTGTAGCAGGCCGGACCTGGAAAGGCGCCGGCGGACTGCGGTCCGTTGCGCAAGCTGCCGCCTTCGTCCTGCCATGCCAGCGACCCGCCGCCCGCACCGATGGTCAGCACTTCGATGGAAGGAAAGCGGATCGGATATCCGAATTCAATGTACCAGTCTTTTGTGATGCGCGACTCCCCGTTCCATGCGAGCGAGACGTCGGTGCTGGTGCCGCCCATGTCGAAGCCGATCGAGTTCGGGAAGCCACAGAGATTTCCGATGAAACGGCTCGCGATCGCGCCGGCAGCGATGCCAGATCCTGCGAGTCGGGCTGAAAAATCCTTGACGCTCGCGGGTGTCATGACGCCGCCACCGCTGTGCAGCAAAAGGAGATCTCGCTTGTATCCGGCCGCGGCAAGCTTTTCTCCAAGACGGGACACGTAATCGACGACGACCGGAGCGCAGACGGCGTTCGCCATTGTGGTGGAAAAACGTTCGTGCTCGAAGATTTCCGGCATGACCTCCGAGGAGATCGAGACCGGCACATCCGGCATTGCCTCCTTCAGGATCTCACGCATGCGGCGCTCGTTGGCGCCGTTGACATAGGAGTTCATGAAGCAGACGGCGATGGACTTGACCTGCCGTTTCTTGAGAATGTCGGCGGCACGGCGCGCAGCCTCTTCGTCCAGCGCTTCCAGGATCGCGCCCTCGGCACTGACTCGTTCCCGGACGGTCAGGCGGTCGCGGCGCGGGATATAGGGCTTGGCGACATCTTTATAGGTGTCCCAGAGATCTTCCTTGTTGGCGCGACGGATCTCGACAACGTCACGGAAACCCTCGGTGCAGACCATTGCGGTGCGTGGCAGGCGGCGGGTGATCAACGCATTGGTGGCGACCGTCGTACCATGAGAAAACATCGTCACCTGCGAAAGATCGATGCGGCCCTGGTCCACGCCATTCATGATGGCTTGCATGGGATCGTCAGGCGTGGAGGCGGTCTTTTCGATGCGGATCGCGCCGCTGTCTTCGTCCATGATGCAGATGTCGGTGAAGGTCCCTCCGACATCGACGGCAACTCTAATTCGGCTCATGACAGTTCCTTCGCAAGGTCTTTGCGGGCAAAGCCCCGCCTTCGCCGCCCCTCGCCGGGGCGACGTTGCAATAAATGGTGGAATGGCCCGGATTCGTCGGGTCTAGTGGCGCGCTCTCGAGGCCGAAGGGCGGCCTGCCCGGTTCGCCGCTTCGCGACGGGTATCGGTCGGTGCGCAGCCGAACCGCGTCCGGTAGTGCTTGCAGAACTGAGACTGGTCAGCGAAACCCCAGCGGTAAGCGATCTCGGCAACGCTGCTGGTGTTGGTCACCGACATCAGCTCCTCGGCGCAAAGTTCAAGCCGGGCGTCGCGGATGAAGCCGTTGATCGACTGGTTGCTGTCCTGAAAAAGAACCTGCAGGTAACGCAGGGAGATGCCGCAGGCATCAGCCACCGCCTGCGGGCCGAGGCCGAAATTCTTCAGGTTGTCACGAATATACTGCTCGGCGCGATGCAAATGTCCGGCCCGGATCGACGAGATGCTGCTGTCCAGCACGCGATCGTCGCTCACGATCGACAGACACAGCATTTCCAGGATGTGCCTGCCCATCATCTCACGAGCGGCTTCAGTGATCTCATCGACATGGCCGATCGTGGTGCGCACCGTGTCGAGGAAGAGCGCGGCGATGCCTTGGGTCGCATCGAAACTGAGCGCACTGAGCCGTTCGGCGGATCCGATCCGCGCCCGAACACTCGATGACGGCACCTTCAGGACCCACAGCGCGTTTGGCTTGCCATGCCAGAATTCGTAAGGCGCATCTCCCCTTTCAACGAGGAAGCCCCCCGGACCGCAATTGACGGTTCTCGACCCTTGCGAGAAATTCACCTCCGACATCTCCGGGATGGTGATGAGCAGGCCGGCGTCACGCTCGTTGAGGAAGTGGCGGCGATGGCGACGATAGCTTACGGCATCGCAGCGCATTTTAGACACGCTGACGAGCCCGAGGGAGAAGGTTTCCAGCGTACCTGAAAATTCGCGACGGTTCCGATACTCGGTGTCGAGCGGAAAATAGGCTTCGGTAACAGCGGCTTGCCAGGCATCACCACCTGCGGGACCGCCGATCGTATCGACGACGTATTTCATTCCCCGACCTTTCTGGTTGGCCCGGTTATCCCGGTGTTTTTCCGAAGATTACAGGAATCTGCCAGCGCGTATTGGTCAAAAACGAATAAACTTATGTGGCCGTTTGGTGGTTGGCTTGCGTTCCCATGCCTGCGCGAGGTTCGAGTTCCCTTGAAGCAGTCACTGTTTCATGAAACGGTGACTGCTCCAACTCTTTGTTTTGACGCAATCCCGGACGAAAAACCGTTCACACTTTTCCTGGAATTGCTCTGGCCTGTTGCTGTCGATCGAGCGGCCGCTAACATTTGCTTGCAAGCGCGCGGCTTCGTGGGCGTGCGCGCAATTTATCGAAGCGGCATCGCCACCGGCCGCATCGGCGTTCCCGTGGCGCCGCGCAGCTTGATGCAGGCACCAAAAAAGGCAAACTCATAGACCTTTTCCGCCGCCAGCTCCTCCAGCTGGGCCATTTCCAAAATAGGGACGCCGGCTTCGGCCAGGAGATAGGTGTGAACGGGGAAGAAATTCTCCGGATGTGCCGAAGGTGTCTGTTCCAGCGTCAGATTGTCGGCACCGATCATGATCACGCCGTGCTTGGCGAGATACTCGGCGCCTTCGCGATTAAGCCCCGGCGTGTTGCTGGCGAACGCCTTGTCGGGCCACAGCAGCATTTGGCCCGTACGAAGCAGGACGACATCACCAGGCTTGATCGACAGGCCCTGCTTCTTCAGGCAGCCCTCGATATCGGCCCTGCCGATCGGATGGCTCGGCGGCAACGTATCGACGCCGTGCAGAGCCGCGACATCCAGCAGAATGCCACGTGCAAAAATCGGCGGATATTTTTCCGGTCCGCATTTTTGCCAGGCGCGGCTGCCGAGATGGTCCCGCGCGGTAAAGCCGTTGAATATCTCACCATTGTAGCCGAAATGGTTGAAGGTATCGATGTGGGTCCCGCAATGGGTGTACATCGATATCGCATCGCCGGAATAACCGACGAGCTTGTTGGCTTCGGGGGTAACGCCCATGGCGTTGGCAACGATCTCACCCTGCGGCGTGTGCGTCATCCAGATCTGATATGGCTGATCGCCGGCACCAAACCAGCCGGGCATGCCGATGAAATGATCCACCGACAGATCGAACACCTTGGATGGATCGGTGCGGCTCATGATGGCCGAGCGGGACTCGGCATCGATGAGGTTCAGCATGCCGATCTCGTCGTCGCTGCCGTAGGGGCTCTTGGTGACCTTATGGAATTCGGCGTTGTAGGCAATAATTCTGCTCTTCATCGCCTCGTCGACGTAACACGCCATGCACATTGCCGTTCTCCTTGTTCTTCAGGTGGAAAACCCGACCAAAGGCTTGCCTATTCATCTGGACGGCAGCGCTATTCGCCGCGAATGACCGCTTCGGCACAAAGTGCCGCCGACAGCAGTTGCTCATCGCGCGCCGGCAGCGCCGACAGCAGGAAGCCGACAGGCATGCCGGCCTCGCCCATGCCGCAAGGTATGGAAACGCCGCACCAGTCCAGGAAATTGCCGAGCAGCGTATTGCGTAGCGTGCGCATATTGGTTTTGACGAATAGCTCGTCATCGGTTTTCAACGGCTCCATCGGCGGGGCCACGTGCGCGACGGTCGGGAAGGCGATCAGCGCTCCGGCATCCACGAGTCCAGCGACCTCCCCGATCAGCCGGGTGCGCGAAGTGATGATTTTCAGATAGTCGACAAGGGTAATCTTCGCGCCGAGCCGCGTGCGGGTCACCACGCGCGGATCCATGTCGGCTGCCTCAGGGCCGGCAAGCCGTTGCTGATGCAGGGCATAGGCTTCCGCCGTCACCAGCGCGCCATGCTTGGCCGTCAGGTCCAGAATCTCATCGAACGCGGGAATGGCAAACCGCACGATTTTGACGCCTGCCTTGGCAAGGCGGGCGGTTGCGGCCTCGAACGCGTCCGACACGCCGGACTGGACATCGTCGAACACCACATTCTGCGGGATCACGATGGTCAGTCCCTGGAGGGTGCCTCGGCCTATCGAGGGTGCCGACAAGCCGCGCATGGCGGCATCGATCCAGACGGCATCCTGTACCGTGCGGCAGAGCGGCCCCAGCGCATCAAGGCTCAGCGCCAGCGGAAAGACGCCACGCATCGAGTAGCGCCCGCGGGTGGCCTTGTATCCGACAATCCCGTTGAAAGCGGCCGGGATGCGCACGGAGCCGCCGGTGTCGGTTCCGATCGAGACCGGAACCAGACCGGCCGCGACAGCAACGCCAGAGCCCGACGAGGAGCCGCCCGGAATGCGCGGCACATCCGTACTTCTGGGGTTTTTCGGTGTGCCGTAATGGGGATTGATACCGAGCCCCGAAAACGCAAACTCGCTCATGTTGACGCGGCCGATGGCAACCATGCCCGCGGCTTTCAAATGCGAAACCACATCGGCATCGTCGAGGGCCGGCGCAGTATGGGCAAGAACCTTGGAGCCCGCCGTCGTCGCCAGACCGGTGATGTCGAACAGGTCCTTCCAGGCAACCGGAATGCCATCGAGAAGGCCAAGTGAACGGCCATCCCTGATCCGGCGTGAGGCAGCACCCGCCTCGCTCATTGCCCGGTCGCGCAACAGGCTGATGAAAACAGCCGGATCGGCATGAGCGGCAATTGCGTCGAACGTCGCCTCGGCCACTTCGACCGGGTCCACCGCACCGGACTGGATCATCACCGAGAGTTGGGCAACAGACAGGGAATTGAGTTTTTGTGTAATGACCATGCTTCCTTTTTTGAGGCGCGCTCAGGCCGCGACAAATTGCATCCAGCGGCGCACGAGATAATTGTGTTCGTCCATGGTGGTGTTCCAGACGGCAATGGAATTGGCACGCTGCCAGTAGGAGCCGCCGCTTCTGACCGCTCCCGCCTTGACCCGAAGCAATCCATCCGGTCCCGGAAGATCGTTCGCCGCCGGCAGCCCCTGGTACCAGTAGTCCCACTCGGCGGGCGTCATGTGTGCCCGGGATCGTTCCGGCGTCGACATGTAGTAGCCCTGGCGCGCGACCACGGCGCCCGGCCATCCTGACAGCCACCAGTTCAGATATTCGTAGGCCGCGTCCAGCATGCGTCCGTTCAGCCGCTTGGACAGGCATAGCCCGCCATGCCACGCGCGGTAGCCTTCCACCGGATTTGCCAGCTCCACGGGAACGCCGCGCAGATCCAGCTTGCTGATGCCGAGCGACCACATGCTTTCGATCACGGCGTCGCCGCAGGTCATCAGGTCTGCGGCATCTTCGGCAGACCTCCAGAACCCCTTGAAAAATCCGGATTTCTTGCGTGCCTCCAGAATATCCATCAGCTTGTCGATCTCCTCGACCGACATGTTGCCGAGATTTTTGAATGTCATCAGGCCCGCCGCCTGGGCTGCCAGCGCCGCGTCGAAAATGCCGATCGCCGGCTCGTTGACCAGCGCCGCGTGTCCGTGAAACTCCTCGTTGAGCAGCGCTGCCCACGAGTTCATTCGCGCGGAGTTTTTCCTTACGACCTCGGGACTGTAGGCGAAGCTGTCGAAATTGTGGGTCGTCGGCAGCATGGAAATCCAGCGCGACGGCTTTTCGTCCAAGGCAAGGTTCGGTTGTACGAAAAGCTTGGTGACCGGCGCATCGCCCTGGCCGATCCGCGCGTTCGGACCGATGCGCCCCGTCTTGGTCAGATCGGTGATTTCATCCCAAAGACCGATGCGGTCGATATCGATCGGCTGCACCGCGCGCCAGTACCAGACGATATCGAGATTGTGAAAACACTGGTCGTAAATATCATAGGTGTCCGGCTCCAGCGCCGCCTTGTGCTGCGCCGTCATGAAATCCTGATTGTCGAATTCGATGTCCATGCCGAGATCGCGCTCGGCGCCGAGCCGCAGTTCCTCCAGCAGGGAAATGGCGGTGCCGAGAATGCGAAGCTTCGGCCGACCCTCTGTGTGAACCGCTGGCGACGAAAGCGCCGATGGCTTGTGATGCTTGGTCATGGCCTCTACGCGGTCTCGGTGATGTTGGCTGCGGGTTGTGGCAGCCCGAGCCGATTGAAGGCTGAAAAGGAGCGTCGGATCAAATCGGCATCCAGTCCGTCAACAATGAAAACGATGCGGGAGCGGCGATCATCGGATGGCCATCCCGTCATGTGAACAGGGGGATGGACGAGATGCTGGACGCCGTGAATGGCGACGGGGTTGTCCTCTCCCTCGATGTTGAGGATGCCCTTGACCCGCAGAACCTTGTCGCCGTGCCTGTTGAGCAGCATGGTCAACCACAGTCCGAAAGCGGTCCAGTCGATACGCGCGTCGATGGTCATGACGAAGGAATGCACCGGCTTTTGATGGGCGCTGCCGGCTTCGCCAATGACGGACACCGGCTCCTCGCAATAAAAGCCGCTCCTTGCAGGCGCGCCCTCACCCGAACCCGATGCCCCGCTCAACAGACGATCGATATCGAAGTGATCGCCATGCGCATCGACAAAGGGAGCATCCGGATTGATCCGGCGCACGCGCTGCATAAGCCGGGCAATCGCCGGCTCGTCGGTCAGGTCGGTCTTGGTCAAAACGATCGCATCGGCGATTGCCGCCTGCCGCACCGATTCGCCATGGGTTTCGAGCTGTGCCAGGCCATTGACTGCATCAAGCGTGGTGATCACATTCGCCGCCTTGAAATGATGGCGCAGCACAGGATCGGATTTGAGGGTGGACAAAACCGGGAACGGATCGGCAAGCCCGGTGCTCTCCATGATCAGCCGCCGGAAGGGCGGCACGATGCCGCGCTCGCGCTTGGACTGCAGGTCGCGCATCGCCTGCGCCAGTTCGCCCCGGATGGTGCAGCACACGCAGCCTGATTGCAGCAGCACCATGGTGTCATCGATCCGCTCCAGCAGATGATGGTCAAGACCGACTTCACCGAACTCGTTGATCAGCACCGCTGTATCGGACAGGGCCGGATCCTGCAGCAGACGGTGCAGCAGCGTAGTCTTGCCGGAACCCAGAAACCCGGTCAGCAGATTGACCGGCGTGAAGGCGGGGAAGGCATCAGGCATCGCCGCCGCCCTCCAGCCTCTCGATCAGAGCATCAGACAGCGGATCGCAGACGCGGCCGGATATCTTTTCCGCCAGCGGCCACAGATGTCCAAGATCCTCGACCATCTCCGTCTTGCCCGTGCGGGTCGACAGAAGGAACGAGCTGCCCTGCCAGTCCGACAGGGTCATGCCGAACTCGGTGAGAATACGGCTGGCGATACGGACGCGCTTCGCCCTCTCCCGGCGGCGGTCGACACGCTCGGTGTTGCGCGTGAACACGCCCGGACGTGCAACCGCATCGGTCCAATGCTCATTGCTTCCGAGAATTCCGCACAGCGAACACATGACAAAGACCTCAGGACGGACAAGGCGCTGGCACTATCGGCCTTATTTCCGACGCGGAAAGCGCTTGGCGAAATCATCGGCGATCTCGTTCATCGTAACGAATTTGACGCCGGGATGACTGCTTATATGGGCATAGAGCCGTTCCAGCATCATCAGGACCTGTGGCCTGCCGGCGACATCGGGATGGATGGTGATCGGGAAGACCGCGTAGTCCATTTCGCGATAGACCCAGTCGAACTGCGCCTTCCACATGTCCTCGATATCGCGCGGATTGACGAAGCCATGACTGTTGGGTGACTTCTTGATGAACATCATCGGCGGCAGATCGTCGAGATACCAGGATGCCGGGATTTCGATCAGGTCCGTTTCATGGCCGCGCTTCAGCGGCACCATCCAGTCGGCGGGCTTTTTGGAATAGTCGATCTTGGTCCAGCTGTCGCCGACACGCACGTAATACGGTGTGAAATCATTGTGCATCAGCGAGTGATCGTACTTGATGCCGCGCTCCAGCAGCAGTTCGTTGGTGACGGTGGAAAACTCCCACCATGGCGCCACATAGCCGGTCGGGCGTTTGCCGGACAGTTTCGTCACCAGTTCGATGCACTTGTCGAGGACCTCGATCTCCTGTTCGCGTGTCATCGCGATCGGGTTTTCGTGGGTGTAGCCGTGGATACCGATTTCATGGCCTGCGTCCGCCACGGCCTGCATCTGTTCCGGGAACGTCTCGATCGAGTGACCGGGAATGAACCATGTGGTCTTGATGCCGAACCGTTCGAACAGTTTTAAAAGGCGCATGCTGCCGACTTCGCCGGCAAACAGGCCGCGTGAAATATCGTCTGGCGAATCCTCGCCGCCATAAGACCCGAGCCAACCGGCCACTGCATCGACATCGATGCCAAAGCTGCACAGAATTTCCTTAGCCACGTCATTTTCTCCTTGAGGTTTTCCGGTCCATTTTATGGGCTCGATGGTCTTTCAGGTCGCCGGGATGACTGTTGCCTGACCCGGGTTCCAGGCAAGCAGGATGTCCGACCCCTCGGGAAAGACGCCAGGCGGATACTTGTCGATATGGGCCTCGAGCGCGATCGCCCGCCCATCCGGCAACTCGACCGAAAGATGGGAAATGTGGCCGACGACATCGAAGCGGCTGACTTTGGCGTCGATGACATTGCCGCCAGACTGCCTGGAGATCGCAGCGCGGGTGACGCTGCTCAATGTATGAACTTCCATGGCTTCGGCCGGAATGACGACATTGACCGCGGCGCCAGGGCTCATGTCGCCATTGGCGCTGCCGGCAAGCGTTCCAAGTGGCGTGTCGACTATGGTGCGCCCGTCTTCAATGCCCCTGACCGCGCCAGTGAAGATCGTGTTGCGGCCGATAAACCGGGCAACAAACGGGGTGTTGGGACGCGTATAGAGCTGATGCGGCGGGCTGATCTGTTCGACCCGGCCCTGGTTCATCACCACGACGCGATCGGAGAGCGCCAGGGCTTCCGACTGCGCATGCGTCACGAACACGAAGGTGATGCCAAGCGTCCTTTGCAGCAGCTTCAACTCGTTCTGGATGGCTTTGCGCAGATTGGCATCGAGCGCGCCCAGCGGCTCGTCCAGAAGAAGAATATCCGGCTCGACCACCAGGCCGCGGGCGAGCGCGATGCGCTGGCGCTGGCCGCCGGAAAGCCTGTCGGTTTTTTTCTCGGCAATATCGTCCAGACCAAGCTTCGAAAGCATGCGATCGACCTTGGCGTCACGCTCGGCCTTCGCCATCCCCTTGACCTCGAGGCCATAGCCGACATTGCGGCGGACCGTCATGTGCGGGAACAAGGCGTAGTTCTGAAAGATCATTGATGTCGGGCGGTCGGCAGGCCGCATGTCGTTGATGCGAACGCCCTTGACCATCATGTCGCCGGAGGAAATGCTCTCGAACCCGGCGATCATTCGCAGAGTCGTTGTCTTGCCGCAGCCCGACGGGCCGAGGAAAGCGATGAACTCGCCCTTGCTGACGGACAGGTTGAAGTCGATCACGGCTGGCGTGCCGCTGTCGTAAACCTTGCCAATCCTGTACAGTTCGAGATCGTAAATCATCGCACTCGCTTCGCAAAAAAGGGGTGGGGCGGGCAAGCAAGGCTGATCGCCCGCCCCGTCAGATATCAGGCGCTCAGGAACTCATCCCACTTCTGCACCAGGTGATCATATTCTTCCGGCCATTGGTGCCAGTAGGCGACGTTGGCCGCGCGCGTTTCGAGTGAACCGCCGTCACGCAGATCGCCTTCCTTGATGCCGCGCTCCGTGGCGCCGACCCAAGGCTTGCCTTCATACCAGAAGGCATATTTTTCCGGCGACATGACCTCTTTGATGTTGGTCGTCGGCGAATAATAGCCCTGCTCGGAAACAATGATGCCCGGAGGACCCGACAGCCAGTAGTCGGCGTAAGCTTCGACGGCAGCCTTGTTCGGCGTGCCCTTCAGCATGGTGTTGCCGATCGACCAGCCGCGATAGCCTTCCTTGGGAATGGCGTATTTGCACGCCTTGCCCTGTGCCTTGACAGCCATGACGGCCGGCTGCCAGGCGTCGCACACGACGATTTCGCCGGAGGCGAGGAAGTTGACGAGTTCGCCGAAATCGCCCCAAAGTGCGCGGAACTGGCCGTCCTTCTTCTTGGAAATCAGGAATTTCGCAGCTTCGTCGATCTCGGCCGCCGATGCATTGCCCGGGTTCTTCACATCCGAGAGGCCAAGCGTGTTCATCGCCATCACGGCTTGGCCGAAAGCGGTCAATGGGTCGGTGTTGAGGCCGGACTTGCCCTTCCACTTGGAATCGAAAATCGCCGTCCAGCTGTTTGCTTCTTCCTCGGAAACGATGTCGGGATTGTAGCCAACGGAATCGAAGTTGAAGACCGAAGGCACCATCCACAACGCCGTCTGTGTGTCGTCGGTCCAGATCTGTCCGACGATCTGCGCCGAGGCAGGCCACTTCGGATCGGGCTTCTTGAAGATGTCACGGATGTTCGACCAGTTCTTCAGCGCCGACGTCGCGATCGGATCGGCATTGTCGGTCATGACGACGGACGGCAGACGCTCGCCAATGGTTTCCCAGACGTCATAGTCCTTGGAGCCGGACAGGATCTTGGTCTGCGCATCCGGGAAGGTTGCCGCCGTGCCCGAGGTCGAGCCGACGCCGCTTGCCTTTTTGAAGTCGGCCAGGATGCGTTCCTGAACGGTCACCGAAAGACCGATGGTGCGCAGCTGCTCGGACGCAAGTGCTGTGCTTTGCGCATAAGCGGCGCTTGAAGACAGGAAATGCGTACCGCCTCCCATCGCAAGCGCCATGGCGCCCGCGGAACGCTTCAACAGTGAACGACGATTGATTTCTGACGAAACTGACATTGCTTTGTCTCCAGTTGTTCTTGTGTTCCCCGGAGCGTCCCCTTGTGGACACCCTGATCCGTTGCTCTGGCGAATAATTCCGAAAGGCCGTTGAGGATTTTCGGAGGACGTCGTGTGCTAGTACCGGCCCACAAGGAGGCCGCCGTCCACGACCAGCGTCTGACCGGTCATGTATCTCGCGCCGTGTGATGCAAGGAACGTGATCACGTCTGCGATTTCCTCGGGTTCGCCGATGCGCCCCATTGGAATGAAGGTGCCGGCGGCTTCGGCGCCCGCCGCGCCCAGCGAATTTTCCTCCGACAGCAACTGGGCGGTGCGGATGTAGCCAGGCGCCATGCCGTTGACGCGGATGCCGTCACGGGCGAGTTCCACGGCAAGGGCGCGCACCAGGCCGACGACGCCGGCCTTGGCGGCGGAATAGTGCACATGCTCGTCCCAGCCGTAGGACGTCCCCATGATCGAGGAGAGCGCGACGATGGCGCCGGATCTTCGTGCCTTCATTGCGGGGACCGCAGCACGCGCAACGCGGAAGATACCCTTCAGATCGATATCGAACGTCAGGTCCCACTTGTCGTCGTCAAGCGTTTCGAGCGGCGCCCTGTGGGCGATACCGGCATTGGCAACGACTACGTCGATCCGGCCCAGACGCGCCTCCACATTGGCGACCAGCGCATCGACGGCGGACGTCGAACGCACGTCCAGCGCATGGAATTCAGCCGAACCACCAGCCATCCGGATGGCCTCGACCGTGTCGTTGCCCTCGCGCTCCAGCACATCGGTGACGACGACATGGTCGCCAAGTGCCGCGAAGGCCTTGGCTGTCGCATGCCCGATGCCGATGCCAGCGCCGGTGATGAGAACAACACGGGAAGAGAGCAGCGTGTCAGTCATGATCGTCATGTCCTCGCTCACAGCATCACGTCGCCGGAATTCGGACCGAGCGTCTGTCCGACAAACAGGCTGGCCTGCGGCGACGCAAGAAAGGCAACGGTTGCCGCCACCTCCTCAGGCTCGCCGAAACGGCCAAGCGGCAGCTCGGATGCCTTGCGGGTGCGCCATTCCTGCGACAGTTCCCGAACAAGCGGTGTGTTGATGGGCCCAGGCGCAACCGCATTGACGCGCACGCCGCGGCTCGACACCTCACGGGCCAGCGACTTGGTCATGCCAATGATCGCGGATTTGGCGGCCGCGTAATGCGAAAGCTCGATACCCCCGACCTGGCCAAGCTGCGACGCGACATTGATGACGGCGCCCTTGCCGGCCTTCAGCATCGCCGGCAGAACCATCTTCGTCATCAGGAAGGTTCCGCGGACATGCACCGCAAACATCCGGTCGAAATCCGCTATTTCGAGATTTTCAAACAGCGACTGATGCACGATGCCGGCATTGTTGATCAGCAGGTCGGTGTCGCCGAAGGCCGCCACGGCCGCCGCATGGATGGCCCTTGCGTCCACTTCGGATGAGACGTCGCCGGCGGCAGCGACAGCCTTTGCGCCAGAGACGGCAATCTCCGAAACCACCGCTTGGGCGCGCCCGAGATCGAGGTCGTTGACCAGTACGGCGTAGCCATCGGCGGCGAGCCGGATGGCTATTGCCCTGCCAATCCCGGAACCGGCGCCGGTTACGATTGTGCTCGCTGTCTCGCCGGGCATCATGCCTCCTCCTGGATGGCGACCCGGCGGGCACGGCGGATCGACAGCATCATCAGCGCCGCATAGGTCCCGAGCAGTGCGAAGGAGAACAGCGTCGTCAGCACACCGAACGCAAAGACGTTCGGATGGACCTCCACCGAGAACGTTCCGTAGATTGCGAGTGGCAACGTCAGGTCACGGCCCGACGCAAACAGGGTGCGCGAAAACTCGTCGTAGGACAGCGTAAAGGCGAACAGCATGGCCGAGAGGACGCCCGGAAAGATCAGCGGAAACGTCACTTTGCGGAACGTTTTCACCGGCGACACGCCAAGCGACCAGGAGGCCTCCTCGACGTTCTGGTCGAAGCGGTTGAGGATTGCCAGCATCACCAGGAACGCGAAGGGATAGGTGTAGACGACGTGTAGCACGAAGGTCGTCCCCCACCAGTGCCGGTCGATACCCAGTGCATTGGCGATCAGCGCCATGCCGAGCCCGACCAGCACACCGGGCACCATCATGCCGAGCACGATCAGGTAGAAAGCAAAACCGGAGCCGGTGAATTTCTTGCGGAATGCCTGTGCCGAGGTGACCCCGAGAACGGTCGAGACGATCATCGTCATCACCGCCAGGACGAGCGAGCGTACGAGCGCCTCCTCGATCGGCAACGGCGCGATGCGCGTCGGCGGCGTCATGCCAAACAGATGCTTGTACCAATAGACCGACCATTCGATGATCGGAAATTGCGGACCGCCTTCCGGTCCTGTCTGGAAGGACAGGATCGCGAGAACCACCATCGGACCGTAAAGGAACACGAGGAACAGTGTCGTGTAGATGCCAAGAACCAGCTTCGTGCCGCTTGCCTGCATGATCAGAGCTCCTTCCTGAGATCGACCACACGCAGCAGCGCAGCCACGACGATGCCCATCAGGATGGTCAGGATCACACCCGCGACCGCCGCGAAGGCCCATTTCAGCGACCCGACCTGCGTCACGATGATGTTGCCCAGGAGATTGACCTTGCGGCCGGACAAGGCCGCGGACGTCGCGAATTCGCCAAGCACCATCACGGACACGAAGATCGCGCCGACCACGACGCCTGGCATCGACAACGGCAGGATGATGGTGCGGAAAATCCGCCAGAAGCCGGCACCGAGGTCCTGCGCGGCTTCAATGACGCTTTGGTCGATGCGGCCCATCATGAAGGCGATCGGCCCGACCATGAACACGCAATAGATCTGCGTCATGCCGATAATGACCGACAGCTCGGAAAACAGCAGCACCTCGATCGGCTTGTTGATGAGCCCGACACCCTGAAGAATGAGGTTGATTGCGCCCTCCTTGCCGAGCATCGGACGCCAGGCAAGAACGCGGATCAGAAACGACGTCCAGAACGGAATGACACAGAGCACCAAGAGCACCGTCTGCACGGTCTTGTTGCGCACGAACAGCCCGACGAAGAGGGCAGCCGGATAACCGACGATCAGGGTTGCCGCCAGGACGATGAGCCAGATGCGAATTGTCGTCCAAAGCGCGCTGAGATAGGTGTCGCTGGAGAAAAACATCACCCAGCTCTTGATCGTCAGCGTCGGCGTGATCGCAAATGTGGTCTGCGTCCAGAACGAGACGTAAACCATCATCAGAATTGGCACGACGAGAAAAAGAACCATCCAGATCACGCCAGGCGCAAGCAGCCACAACGTCCTGTCGGGCATTTTCCTTGCGGGCCGGTCGGCGGACGCCGGTTCAGCCGTGGCGGCAGTCATCGCCATCGTTCACAATCTCCATTCCGCAGGCAGACACAGGACCCAAGCGCGTTTCATGCATAGACAAGTGCATTCTGGCGTTTCCAGACGAGGGCGTAGCGGCCGTGCGGCACACAGGTCTGTGGCGCGGCCTGGCTGAGATGGGACTCGACCTCGATCACGCGCCCGTCATCGAGCGAGAAAAACGAATTGATGGCCGCGCCCGAATACTCGTCGGCGATGAACGTGCCCTCGATGCGGACTTCCTCCGCTGTAACAGGGGCCGCGAGCGGCCTGACGGAGATCCGATCGTAACGGATGGCATAGGCTGGTTGACCGCGCACATCGGCCTTCTGCCCCTGCAACGGAAACCTTCCCACCGGACTGATGAAATCGTCCTTCGAGAGCTGTCCCTCGAAAAGATTGTAGCAATTGAGAAATCGTGCCACGGTCGCGGACCGCGGCCGGTTGTAGACGGTGTCGGCGTCGTCAGCCTGCGCGATGCGTCCGCGATCCAGCACGAGTACGGTGTCACCCATTGCCAGTGCCTCGGTTTCGCTGCCGGTCACATGCAGAAACGTTACGCCGCAGCGCTCGCGAATCGCCCGCAGCTCGGCGCGCATGCGCGTGCGCAAATTGGCATCGAGCGCGCCAAGCGGCTCGTCCAGCAGGACCAGCGACGGCTCGGTTATCAATGTTCGGGCCAGCGCCACGCGCTGACGCTGGCCGCCTGAAATCTGCGCGACGCCTCGGTCTTCAAGACCGGTCAGACCGACCAGAGCGACGATATCCTTGACCCTGGCGCGAACGACGGCCGAATCCGTGATTGGATTCAATTCCCGGTTCTCCAGACCGAAAGCTATGTTACCCGCGACGGACAGGTGCGGGAACAGAGCGAAATTCTGGAACACGAAGCCGATGTTGCGGCGATGCGGCGGAACCGCTTCGACGCGTTCGCCCTTGAAAAGGATGCTGCCGCTATCGGGAGCCTCGAAGCCGGCAATCACGCGTAACAGGATTGTCTTGCCCGATCCACTCGGACCGAGAAGCGAGATGTAGGCATTGTCCGGCAGCGAGATATCGATGCCGTCGAGCGCCCGCAGCGCGCCGTACGCCTTTGTCACCTGAGAGAGCTGCAAAACTGCCGCCACGATTTCCCTGCCGGTTTCTCGCAAGTAAACTGTCGCTTACGTCACCGCGTGGTGACGCGGAAACGTTTCCGCGAACGGGCAAGCCGATAGCGGTTGCGCGCATGATCTGCGCGCATTGAAGCAATCCGTTTCTTGTGGTTGTGCTCATCCACCTCGTGATGCTTCTTCCGGCATCCGCTTCAAAATTTATGACATAAATGATTTTTGTATTCAATAGGCTTTTTAGCATTTCGCTATTTTGAGCGCATCGCGTCAAATGGCTCACCGGCGCTGGCGCTTGCATCGACATTTCACAAACGGCTTTCCCTTATCGAAATGATCAATAGGCTTGTAACGGAGCAACAATTTATGCCCAGGCAATGCGAAAACGCTGCCTGTTTGGTGCAAACAGAGCCTAAATTTACGGCACGAACCTCACTCTCAAGCGCAGATTCGCTGACTGCCATGGGTTCAAAGCAAGCGCCATGCCAACTATACGCGCGCCGAAAATTTTGGCGTTGCCGCTCTGGCTTTTCAGATTTTGTATGCAAAAGTCATTATTTGTCGATGTGAAACGTTCGCAAAATAGCGTACACACAGGCATCCAATTTCCTGTTCTCATCAGGGTCAAAGACGGAGAACGCCTCTCGCCATGACACGCAGCAATGCAGGCCAGAACACGCAGCGGCGCTACGAAATTGCAGAAGATGTGCTGCGCAACAATATTAAGGACGGGTTGCTTCCTCGCGGGCTGGTTCTTCTTGAAGGACCGATCGCGGAAATCCTTCAGATCTCTCGGGCTCCCGTTCAGCGCGCACTTCTACGCCTCGAAGCCGAAGGCCTTGTCCATCGCTTCAAGGGCAGAGGTTTTCTTGTCGGCCCGCAAGGTCGCGATGTCGTGCCCAACCGCACCGACATAAAGTCGCTCGGCCTTGTCGTTCTGCAGCATGCCGATGAAGCGCTTCAGAGCCGCTCGTCCTGGGAGCGCATCTACAACACGGTCGAAGCCGACGTCGCCGGCTGCGTCGTTTTCGGCAAGTATCGGATCATCGAGATAGAAATCGCCAATCACTTCAATGTCAGCCGTACGGTGGTGCGAGACGTCCTCAGCCGCCTGCAGGAACGTGGCCTCGTGCGCAAGAACCAGAGTTCCCATTGGATGGCCGGCCCCCTCACCGCCCAGACGATCAAGGATCACTTTGCGCTCCGCCGCATGCTGGAGCCGTCGTCGCTGCTGGCGGGTGCGCCGCTCATCGACCGCGACAGACTGACAAAGCTCTTCAGCCAGCTTGTGACCCTTGAGGAACTGGATACCACCGATCACCTGAAGAACATCGAGGAGCTTCAAACGCGGCTGATCGAAACCTGCATACTGACCACGGAGAACGAGCAATTGCGCGAGCTCATTCGCAACAACCTGCTTCCCGTCGGCGCGTCCGAGCGGCTGCTGCGCAAGCTCGGGCTTCCCGGTGATCCGACGGTCATCACCGAACTGCGCCTGATTGTGGAGCTTCTCATCCGCGGTGCGGTGACAGCAGCCGCCGCGATGCTGGAAACGCATCTCGACGCGGCGATGAAACGCATGATTGCCCAGATGAAAATCGTCGCGATCATTCCAGGCCCGAGTGTGACCGCCGGTTATCTGACGCGGGTCGAGTAGCCGGACTTTAACTATCTTCATGTTCACGGCGCTGAACAGCGTACCGATCACCTCATATCCTTGGTGCTCGTCTGTTCGACGGTTGGCGCGAATGCGATCCAACCGCGGCGCGGTCTCAAAAGCCAACCAGATCGCCGCCCTTCAATCCCAGTATAGCGCGGGCCTCCGCCGGGGTGGCGATCTCGTGGCCAAGTTCGGTCAGGATGGCGCGGATCTTGCGTACCTGTTCGGCGTTCGAGCCCGCAAGCTTGCCGCGGCCGATATAAAGCGAGTCTTCCAGCCCGACCCGCACCGAACCGCCGAGCATGGCGGCCTGGGTGGCGAATGGCATCTGGAAGCGGCCGGCGGCCAGCACCGACCAGCGATAGTCCGAACCGAACAGCTTGTCGGCCTTGTGCTTCATGAAGGTGAGATTGTCCATGTCGGGGCCGATGCCGCCGAGAATGCCGAAGATCATCTGGACGAAGAAAGGCGGCTTCACCAGGCCGCGATCGACGAAATGCGCCAGACTGTAGAGATGGCCGACATCGTAGCATTCATGCTCGAACCTGGTGCCGTGGCCGTCTCCGAGCAATTTCAGGATGCGCTCGATGTCGCGAAACGTGTTGCGAAAGATGAAGTCGTCAGTGCCGCGCAGATACGGTTCCTCCCACTCATACTTCCACGACGAATAGCGGTCGGCGAGCGGGTAGATGCCGAAATTCATCGAGCCCATGTTGAGCGAGCACATTTCCGGCTTGGCCAAGAGGGGAGCGGCCAGCCGCTGCTCGACGCTCATGTTGAGGCCGCCGCCGGTGGTGACGTTGATGACCGCGTCGGTCGCCTGCTTGATGCGCGGCAGGAACTGCATGAACACCGCCGGGTCCGGCGTTGGACGGCCGTCCTTCGGATCGCGTGCGTGCAGATGCAGGATCGAGGCACCTGCCTCGGCCGCTTCGATCGACTGGCGGGCAATGTCGTCCGGCGTGAAAGGCAGCGCATCCGACATGGTCGGCGTGTGGATGCCGCCGGTGACGGCACAGGTGATGATGACTTTCTTCGACAGGTCGGCCACGGGCTGGTCCTTTCCTTGCACGGGAAGCGATGATTGTTCTACTGGTCCTGAAAGGCCACGCGCCGGCGTGTGGGCACCAGCGAGAGGCCGGTCTTCTCGGCGAGGATGCCCCATAGCCCTTTCGGGGCTTTCAGCATGACGAGGATGGCGACCGCGCCGAGGATCAACAGGTAGGTGGTTCCGAGATCGGACAGGGTCTCGCGCAGCAGGAAGAACAGGATCGTGCCGACGATCGGGCCTTCGATGGTGCCGATGCCGCCAATGACAGCGATGAAGATGACATAGGCCGTCCAGTCGTTGACACTGAAGGCGGCATCCGGCGAAATGCGTAGCTTCTGCAGGAAGATGAAGGCGCCCGTCATCGAGGTCAGTCCGGCGACTGCGACATAGACGAAAAGCTTACTGCGCCAGATGTCGATGCCGAGGCTTTCAGAGGCGATCTCGCTGTCGCGAAGCGCCGTCAGCGCCAACCCCATGCGCGAGCGCAGCAGCAGGATGATGAAGGCCAACGCCGCGAGGGCGAGCGCCAGTGCCGTCCAGTAGACCAGCATTTCGCGCACGTCGCGGTTGGCCGCGATGCCGGTGACGACGCTCGCGGTGAGGCTGGTTCCAGAGCCGCCGCCGAGCACCGAGAGCTGGGCGAAACCGAGACGGAAGACTTCGGCCAGGGCCCAGGTGCCGATGGCAAAATAGGCGCCCTGCAGGCGAAACAGCAGCGGTGCGAGTGGAATGGCGATCAGTGCGCCCAGCACACCGGCAAGCAGGATCGCCAGCAACGGATGGACGCCAAGGAACATGGCGAGCGCAAACAGCGCATAGCCGCCGAAGCCGACATAGGCCTGCTGGCCGACAGAGACCAGGCCGGTATAGCCGGCAAGCAGGTTCCACAGGCTGGCCAGCGCGATGAAGGAATAGATCTCGCCAAGCAGCCGGATGTTGGCGCGACCCGCCCACCAGGGTGCCGCGACAAGGCCGACAAGAAGGACAAGGGCTGCAATCGCGGTCATCCGGCTGGTCGCGGTGGAGCGCTCGATCGAGAAACTGGCGCGCATCAGTCCATCCTCGGGAACAGGCCTTTCGGCCGCAGCGCAAGCACCAGGAAGAAGACGAGATGGCCGGCAAGGATCTGCCAGCCCGGCGAGATCTGCGCACCGATCCCCTGCGCGACGCCAAGCACGATGCCGCCGGCGAGCGTGCCCCACAGATTGCCGAGCCCGCCGATGATGACAGCCTCGAAACCAAACAGCAGCCGCGTCGGGCCGGATGACGGGTCGAAATTGGTGCGGATGGCGAGGAAGATGCCGGCGATCGCCACCACCCCGGCCGACAGCGCCATCGCCATGCCGAAGATATGGCGGCGGTCGATCATCATCAGTTGCACGATCTCGGCGTCATCGGAGGTCGCGCGGAAGGCTCGGCCGAGACTGGTCCGGTAGAAAATCCATTCGAGACCGAAAATGAGCAGCACCGACACCGCGAACATGAAGAGCGGCAGGATGCCCAGGCTCAGGCCCGGCAGCACCTGGATGCTGGCCGTTTCCAGCGAACCGGCGGCCAACCGCCGACTGTCGGCCGTAAAAGTCGCCAGCAAGCCGTTCTGCAGGATGACCGAGATGCCGAAGGTGACGAGCAGCGGCGACAAGAGATCCTTGCCGATCGTCGGGTTGAGCAGCAGGCGCTGCAGGCCGTAGCCGATCGCCGCCATCAGCGGCACGACGATAATGGCCGACGCCAGTGGGTGCAGGCCGGTCGCGTGCACCACGACCAGGGCGATATAGGCAGCGAGCACGATCAGATCGCCATGGGCAATGTTGACCAGCCGCATGACGCCGAAGATCAGCGACAGGCCGGCGGCGAACAGTGCATAGAGCCCGCCGAGCAGAACGCCCTGGACGATGGCGTTGACCCAGTCCATCAGCGATGCATCCCGAAATAGGCGGCGGTGATCGCCGCGCGGTCATGCTCCGCGGGCAGGCCCGCAAGCGATACCTTGCCCTCTTGCAGGCAGACGAATGTCTTGGCGACGCCAAGCGCACGCGAGACGTCCTGCTCGACCAGGATGATCGAGACGCCGGTGGCGGCAATTGGGGGCAAGGCGGCGTAGATATCCTTGATGACCACCGGTGCCAGCCCAAGCGAGATTTCGTCGAACAGGATGATGTCGGGATTGGCCATCAAGGCACGGCCGATGGCGACCATCTGCTGCTGGCCGCCCGACAGCGCCGTACCGGGTCTGCGCCGCCGCTCGCCAAGGATCGGAAACAGCTGGTAGACCGCGTCGAGCGTCCAGCGGCCGGGTTTGGCGCGCTCGCCGCCGATCACCAGATTCTCCTCGACGCTGAGCGAGCGGAACAAGCGGCGCCCTTCCGGCACCAGGGCGATGCCGCGCCGCGCGATACGGTCAGGCCGTTCGCCGCCGATCGGCTCGCCGCGCAGCAGCACCATGTCCGGGCTGCAGGGCACCAGCCCGGTGATCGCCTTGAGCAGAGTCGATTTTCCGGCTCCGTTGGCGCCGATAAGTGCCAGCACCTCACCGGCCCCAAGCTCGAGGTCAACACCGAACAAGGCCTGGAAATCGCCATAGAAGGCCCTGAGCCCACATATGGCGAGCAATGCTTCAGCCATGCACGGCCTCCGCGTCCAGACCCATGTAGATTTCGGCGACCTGCGGGCTGGCCATGACGGTGCGCGGGTCACCGTCGGCGATCTTCCGGCCGAAGTCGATCACCGCGATGCGGTCGACCACGGCAAGCAGGGCGTTGACGACATGCTCGATCCAGATGATCGAGACGCCAGCGGCGCGCACCTGCCGGATCGCCTCGACAAGGTCCAGGCATTCCGGTTCGGTCAGCCCACCGGCAATCTCGTCGAGCAGAAGCAGCTTGGGATCGCTTGCCAGGGCGCGGGCCATTTCCAGGCGCTTGCGTTCCAACAACGTCAACTGGCCGGCCAGCACATTCGCCTTGCGCCGGAGACCGGTAAGTTCGAGCACCTCTACCGCCCTCGCCTCGCTGTCGCGCTCCGATGCCTTGCGGCCGAAGGCAGCACCCACCAGGATGTTCTCGTAGGTCGTCATCCCGGCAAAGGGATGCGGAATCTGAAAGGAACGGGCAATGCCGCGGTGGCAGCGCCGGCGTGCCGGCATGCGGGTGACATCGGTGCCGTCGAAGTCGATCGTGCCGGCGTCGGCCAGCACGGTGCCGGCGATCAGGTTGAACAGGGTGGTCTTGCCCGCGCCGTTGGGGCCGATGATGCCCAGGGCTTCGCCCTTGGCAACCGACAGCGTGACATTGTCCGTAACCTGCAGGGCTCCGTAGCGCTTGCTGACGCCGTTGACAGCCAGGATGGGCAAAGCGAGTTTCCTTCAAATGAGTGCGGCAGCGACCGAGCCGGAGCACGGCCGCTGCCCGAAGCTTACAGAAGGACGAGTTCGCCGCCGACCGCAATTTCCGGCGCCTGGGCGTTGGTGGTGATCACCAGTTCCAGCTTGTCATCCCTGCGCTGCCATTGGCCCGCGACGAGCGGTGTCTTGGAGACGTTCTTCACCGGCCCCTTCGACCAGTCGATCGTGCCGACGATGGTCTTCAGGCTGGTGGCGCGGATCGCCTCGACGATCGCGGCCGCGTCCTCCAGATCGGCCGCGCGCTTGACCACGTCCGCCACCACTTCGAACAGCGCATGGCGAAAGCCGATCGGCTGCGTCCACGGCTTGCCTGTCGCGGCGGTGTAGCCATTGGCAAGGGCTTTCGAGGTCATGCCGTCGAGCGATGAGACGAAGGGATGGTTGGGCGACCACCATATCTCGGAGGACAAGCCGTTGCCGCGCTCGCCCCAGCGCCGCCACGGCCGAGGGGAACAGCAGAGCCTTGCCGACGGTGACGATCTTTGGCTTGAGACCTTGCTGGCCAGCCTGCGCCCAGAAGGTGCCGAAGTCCGGCGGGATCATCACGCCGGTGATGATTTCGGCATTGGCGGCCTTGAAGGCCGATATCTGTGCCGAGAAATCGTCGCTCAGCGGTTGGTAGCGGCCCGGATCGGTGAGCGCGAAACCGCCTGCCGCGAGCGGTTTGGGGAAGCCGAGCTCGGCGTCGCCCCAGGCATTGCCATCGGCATCGTTGGGGAACAGCCCGCCGACTTTCTTCTCGACGCCGGGATGGTTCCACAGCGCGGTAAAATTGGCGATGACGTCTTCCAGCCCCCAGAAGAAATGATAGGTCGACTCGAAGCCCTTGTCCGGCTTGCCGCCGCGGCCGAAGAAGTAGGGCTGCCAGGGGCAATCCGTGGTGATGCATGGCTTGCCGTTGATCTCGGCCTGGTCGGAAACCGGATTGGTCGTGTCGGGCGTCGCGGCGCCCAGCAGGATGTCGACCTCGTCCTTGAGGATCAACTGCGAAGCGACCTCGGCGGCGCGGTTCGGGTTCGACTGACTGTCGCGGACGATGATTTCGACCGCCCACGACTTGCCATTGTTCTGCAGTCCGCCGGCGAAGGCCTTGTTGATGCCGCCGACGATGTAATCGTCGGCTTCCGCGAAACCGGCAAGCGGTCCGGTCTTCGGGCTGACATAGCCGACCTTGATGGTCGGCGTGTCGGCATAGGCGCGCGTCATGCTGAGGATTGCCGGTGCGGCAAGCGCCGTCCCGGCCGCAGTCTTCAAAAAGTTGCGGCGCGTGACCTTATGCTCCGCGCCGGCTGCTTTCATCGTCTTCACCATGGTCTCCTCCCGAGCCTGTTGGCGTTGATGCGAAATTTCTCAGATAGGAAAATACCGTGCCCCGCAGCCCGCCGGCCTGTTCGTCGGTCCAGTTGCGAAACCCTTCGCCCGACTTCATGCCGAGCCTGCCCGACGCGACGAGATCGCTAAGGTAAGGCGACGGCTCAGGCGAGCGGTTCAAATGCTGGAGAACCACATTGTGGATGTCGAGCGTCAGATCGGTGCCGACGAGATCGGCATTCTCGAGCGGACCGAGCACCGCGAGCCGCCGGCCGAAACTGGCCTTGACGACCGTGTCGACGGTCTCTGCATCGGCGATGCCCTCCGCAACGATGGCGATTGCCTCGCGCCACAGCGCGTGCTGAAGCCGGTTGCCGACAAAGCCTGGAACATCCTTCCTCACATGCACCGGTGTTTTGCCTACCGACGACAAGAGGGCGATCATCGCGGCGATCGCCTCGGGTGATGTATCGGGGGATCCCACCACTTCGACCAGCGGCACCAGGAAGGGCGGATTCCACCAATGTGTACCGAGAATACGCGCGCGTGTTTCCAGCCCTTCGGCGATCTGGCCGATCGGAATGACCGATGTGTTAGAGGCAAGCAGCGCCGATTTCGGCGCCAGCCGAACCAACTCGGCAAAGATCGAGCGTTTCAGCTCAAGCTTTTCCGGCGCCGCCTCGATGACGATATCGGCAACGGCGACGGCCTCGGCGAGATCGGCGTGGCCGGACACGTTGCGTTCCGAGCCGATCCCGAAACCCAGGTCAGCGAGGTTTTTCGCGATGCGCGACTGCAGCGTATCAAGAGCCATCGCTTGCGCGTCGAAGACGCGTACGCGATGGCCGGCCCTTGCAAAGACCTGAGCGATGCCATGGCCCATGAGGCCGGCGCCGACGATCGCGATGGTTTGCTTGGCTCGGGTCATGCCTCAGCCTGCCGTATAGCCGCCATCGGCGTAAAGGGTGTGGCCGGTGTAGAAATCCGACGCCTTCGAGACCAGAAACAGCAGAGGCCCGGCCAGGTCCTGGGGCTCGCCGAGGCGGCCCTTGGGCACGCGCGCCAGAAACCCTTTGCGGACAGTTTGGGCGTTTTCCGTATCCTCGAACATCCACGCTGTCAGCGGCGAGCGGAAGACGGTCGGCGCGATGGCGTTGACTGTGATGCCGGTCGCCCCCCACTCGCAGCCGAGCGCCCTGGTGATGCCGTCGACGGCGGCCTTCGACGCGCAATAGGCGGTGTATCCGGCGGGATGGCCGAGCAGGCCGCGCGCCGAGGACATCAGCACCATCTTGCCGCCCTCGCCTTGCGCCAGCATCTGCTTGCCGGCGGCGCGCGCCATCAGCCAGGATTGCGTGACGTTGGCATCCATCACGTCCAGGAACCGGGCCGGCGCCATCTCGGTGATTTTCGCGACGTCGTTCTTGCCTGACGCAACGACGAGAATGTCGACTCGGCCGAAACGTTCGACCGTCTTCGATATGATCGCCTCGCAGGCGGCCTCATCGGACGGGCGAGCATTGATCGCTTCGACCTCGGCGCCGAGTTCACGACACGCTGCCGCCGTGTCCTCCAGGGCCTTTGCGCTGCCCGCAACAATGGCGAGTTTTGCTCCCGCTCCGGCAAGGACCTGCGAGGCCAGTGCGCCGAAGGCGCCGGATGCGCCCGTGATGATTGCAACCTTGCCGGCAATGTCGAACAGCGACAGTGGTTTCTTTAGAAAGTCGCTCATGGCTTCCCACCTCTGGTCTTCAGGTCGCTCATGGCTTCGCATTCCTGGTCTTCAGGTCGCTCATGGCTTCGCATTCCTGGTCTTCAGGTCGCTCATGGCTTCGCTCCGGGCGGATAGGGAATGACGACCAGCATCGTGCAGACATGGTTCGTGCGATTGACGATCTCGCGCACTTCGCCTGGTGCGATGGTGCAGGAATCATATTTCTGCAGGACCGTCTCGACGCCATTAGCGATCACCGTCATTTGCCCCTCGAGGACGACGTAGACTTTTTCGAACGGCGTCGAGTCCGGCCCTGCTCCACCCCACGGAAGGAATTGCGACAGGCCGACCCACTGGTTCTCCGGGCCGCCTGCCTCGAAGCCCTGGAGACGAAGCCCAACAACGTCGCGATGGTTGGGCGCCAAGTAGGGCTTTGCGTCGGCAAAGCGTTTGGCAAGCATCAGAACGCCTCGCCGGGCTCGATGCGGTATTTCTGGCCTTTGTCGATCATCGCCACCAGGCGGATAATGCAGCCATCGCCGCGGTCCCAGTTGATCGGGAAGAAGGCGAAGGTGCAGCGCTTGCCGGTGACGGCATCGAGATCGCCGCCGACATTCTCGATGCCGAGGATGCCCGCCTTGAATATCTTCTGGTGCACCGGCTCCCATTCGGGGAAGGCATCTTTCCAGTCGATGCCGCCCGACCACTGCTTGTACTCCTCCGCCAGATGCGGCAGCAGCGGACCGTTGCGCTGCGGCCCGATGGCGGTGGCCAGCGGATGGTCATTGGCCTGGGTGTCGTGCCCCACCACCTTGACGCCCTTCTCGATCATCCAGTCGGCGGCCGAGGGCACGAAGCCCGGGCAGTAGGGGAAATAATCGCCGTCTTCGTAGACCTTGTGCCAGCCGGTGTTGATGATCAGCACGTCGCCCTTGCGGATTGCCTTGCCGCAGGCCTTTTCGAGGTCGTCTGCGGTGATCTGTTCCCACTTCTTCTTCGGCAGCGACACGACGATGCCGGAGCCGAAGAAATGCGGCAGCGGCACTTCGTCGATGAAGGGGGTGCCCTGCACGACATGCGCCGGCGCGTCGATATGCGTCGTCACATGCATGGTCGTGGTGATGGTCTGCGACAGCACGCCGGACTTGGCCATGTAGTGCATGCGCTCGATGCGGACGTCGCGGAAATAGGGCCAGTTCGGGCACTGGTAGCCGAAACGATGCGACAGATTGTAGAATTCGATGCCCATCGGATTGTCCAGATTGCTCTGGAATTCGATGCCGCGAACCGTGATCGTCATGACAAAATCCTCCATCCCCCACCGAGGCAGGGCCAGGTCTGCAGATTGAAATATGGAAAGCTCCTCCCGAGTTTCCTGTACTGCAATTTGATACATATGTACCGTATTGCAGTCAAGCTGTATCATGATACGGTTTACAAAACCCACAATGAGGCTGGCGCGCCCAGGGTTTCCGTGGCAAACGCCAGACTGCGGAGAGTTGGAGCAGGACGATGTCGGAAGCCGATACAGCCGAGGCGAGGAACGGCATTCAAGTCATCGCGCGCGCGGCATCGGTGCTGCGGGCGCTGAAGGGTTCGCAGACCGGGATGAGCCTCGGCCAGATCGCCGAACGGGTCGACCTGCCGAGATCGACCGTGCAGCGCATCGTCGGCGCGCTTCAAGCCGAGCGGCTGGTGATCGCTTCGAGCGCCGGCTCAGGCATAAGGCTTGGGCCCGAGTTGCATTCGCTCGCAGAATCCGCCCACTACAACATCGCGGAAACCATCCGGCCGCTGCTTCAGGACCTGTCGCGCGATACCGAGGAGACCGTCGACCTGTCGATCCTGCGTGGCAACATCCTGATCTTCATCGACCAGATCGCTGGCACGCAAAGGTTGCGCGCGGTTTCCTCAGTCGGGGAAACGTTCCCGCTGACGACAACCGCGAACGGCAAGGCCTGCCTGGCGCTGATGGATGACGACGCGTTGGAGCGCTTCGCGCGCGGCGAATGGGCGCGCGCGGGCATCAAGCGCGACATGCGTGGCTTCATCGAAGAAATTGCGCAAGTCCGCCAGCACGGTGTCGCCTTCGACCGCGATGAACATACATCAGGCATTTCGGCGGTCGGTATCGCCTTCAAGGACTGGAAGGGGGACTTCTACGGCGTGTCGATCCCGACGCCGTCGACGCGCTTCAAACAAGGCGAGGCCGGCCTCACGGCGGCTATCCTGAAACTGCGCCACGACATAGAAGCGCTGACCGGGGGATGATTTGTGCGCTGGGGCCGCCCCGAGCCCGCCGTGACCAATTCCGATCATACCGTCACGCCGCCGCGACAAGCCAAGCCGCTTCACACTTTTCCTGGAATTGCTCGGGTGCCCGGTTGCCGGAGCCTTTGCCGACGAGACCTGACCGCCTCCAGCAGCTCGCGCTCGCTGGTGCGAGCATTTCGAAAAATGGACACAACCATCACCGCCAAGATTTCGGCGTCCGGGTCCAAAGGGTCGAGCTTCTCATCCGAGCAGACCTGTTCGAACACGCGTTCGCAAATAGCCAGATCGTGAGGGCTCAGGCAGGTGCGATTGAAACGTCGACGCAGCATCTGTGCGAACCTTTCAGGGCCCGCCCCTTACTTGCGGCGGGCTTTGCTGATGAACCGCTGACGCGATGCAATTCTCAAGCGAAAATATCGTCCACAGTGTATTGGAATCAGTTACCTGTTGCCTGATGATTCCTCTGTTAGAAGTCCCAAAATCACCGCACACTCGCGAGCTCTATACTGCCCAGCAATCATAAGCTGGTAGTAATCTCGCCGTTTGTTTTCCGGGACGTGAAAACCGCGCCGAAATTCCGCCGCCTCTTTCGGAGTTCGAGTGCATCCGAGCTTACTGGCGGTGACTTTCAGACTCGCCAGTGAGCATCCGATCCTTTCCGCAATAACCTTCAACGGCTCGTTGTTACCGTATCCATCAAGAATTATCTTGCGCCGAGCTTCGCTGTTGAGTTTTGTGTTCATTTCGCGGCTTCCTCAACTCCTAGTTCACGATGCCAGATTCTATATGCATCGAATTGAAGAGTGTCGTTAGCTTCGCATCCATAAACTTATCTCGGAATGCATTTCTTACTGCAATCCAGCGGATCGCCGTTTCGGTCGACTCGAGTTCCGCCAGTCTTGCCAGATGGCTGAAATACACCACATGATTGAGAGGGGCATGGGCATACCCGATTCGGATATGGCACCACGCGATGGATACTAAGAGGCAAGACGAGGCCCCAGCGAGGCAGCCGCGGGACCGTGATAGGCGTCGCTGGCCGCGCGAAGGTCAACCCCACGATGAGGCCGCTCCATCGCTCGTGCCAGTGCTCGAACCTCTGGCCTTTTCAACGCTCGAACTGGCGCCACGCGATCAATTCGCCGCTTGGCAACTGCATATGGCGCCGCTTGTCGATGTCAGATTGCCGGATGACAAATCGCCGGACGATGGCTTTCCCGCCTCCCACACAGCTTGGAATCTCGGTGGAATGCTGATCGTTCAGCAGCGCGCGCCGGCACATAGCTACATCCGTTCGGCCGCCAAGCTCCGATCCAGTTCAATCGATCATTGGTATATCGTCTTGCCACGCACTGGCCGGTCGTGGACGGAGGTCGATCGCCGCGTTGCGGAGACCCAGTCAGGCAAATTGGAGATCAGATCGCTTGGCTACCCGTTTCGGGGGAGGGTAACGGACTCGGAAAGTCTCTTCCTCTATCTGCCGCGCGATTTGTTCTCTGATGCGGCATCAACCCTCGACGCAAAGAACAATTCAATTCTGTCCGGCAACTTTGCCGACCTCTTGGCCGACTACGTCAATAGCGTCGAAGCAAGACTGCGCAGTCTCACGGCTGAAGATCTGCCCCGCATCGTACACGCAACCCGCAGCATGATCATTGCCTGCCTCGCGCCTCCGGCGGACCATGCTGCGGCCGCCGAACAATTGGCGAGCGTCGGGCTGATGGAGCGAGCGCGTCGATACGTCCAAAACAATCTGGATGCGGCTCACTTGACGCCGGATTCAATGTGCAGGGCTCTCGGCGTATCACGCTCCCGTCTCTATCAATTGTTCGAACCGAGCGGGGGTGTTCTCCACTACATACAAAGTCGCCGACTTCTGGCAGCCCATGTTGCGCTCAGCGACCCGGCGGACAGTCGGCGAATTGTTGATATTGCTGAGACCTTCGGGTTTAGTTCAGCGGCTAATTTCAGCCGGGCATTCAGCAAGGAATTCGGTTACAGCCCCCGAGAAGGCCGCAGTACCATGATGTTGCCGCGCCCCGCCCACTCTGTTTCGCTTGCTGAACGCGAGAAGACCTCTTCCTTTGAAGGTTGGCTCAAAGCGCTCGGAAGCTGAGTGCAGGACCGGCGATGATCGAGATTGAGCGGGCTCAACACAGGGCCGAGCCACGCCGTGTCATGGGCCAGAATATTTCGTGTCCCGTCCACCACGCCGTCAATCATATAGCCAATTCCCGCCAATTTTCGATTTAGAGACTGCCTCAAAAAGAAGTGGGTGATTTCAATAGGTTGTGATTCCGTCGGATTTGCAAAGATTCGATGGAGCTCACGATGGCCTGGACTGAAATCACCCGTCGGCACTATGCCCGGCGCGCGACCCGTTATGCAAGCGATCTGACGGATCGTGAATGGAGCCTGGTGCAGCCCTTTCTGCCAGCGGCGCGACGTGTCGGGCGTCCCCGCACCACAGATTTGCGAGAGGTGTTGAACGCGCTGCTCTACATCGCCTCGACGGGTTGCCAGTGGCGTATGCTGCCGAAGGATTTCCCGCCCTGTTCAACCGTTCAGCGTTATTTCTACGAATGGAGAGCAACGGGTCTGTGGAGCCGGATCAACCATCATCTCGTGATGGAAGCACGCGAGTTGGAAGGCAAAGAGGCCAGCCCGACGGCAGGCGTCATAGACAGCCAGAGCGTGAAAACCACCGAAAGCGGCGGCATTCGGGGTTATGATGCCGGAAAAAAGATCAAGGGACGCAAACGTCACATCCTTGTCGACACGCTCGGCCTGATGGTCGGTCTCATGGTCCATACCGCTGACATTCAGGACAGGGACGGTGCTCCGGACCTCTTGAAATCCATCCGCCAAAGATGGCCTTGGCTGCTGCATGTCTTTGCCGATGGCGGCTACGCGGGTGACAAGCTGAAAAGGCGACTGCGGAAAATCGGGCACTGGACACTGGAAATCATCAAGCGATCCGACAAGGCAAAGGGCTTCGAGGTTCTACCGCGCAGATGGGTCGTTGAACGGACCTTCGCATGGCTCGGCAGATGCAGAAGGCTGGCGAAGGACTTCGAGAAATCCGTCGCTTCCGCCGAGGCGTGGATCATGATCGCCCACATACGCCTCATCACGCGCCGTCTCTCAAGATATTGCTATCATTGACCTCTTTTCGAGTCCGACTCTTAGTAACCAACTGGACTGTTCATCGTTGTCGCCGCCAACCGCAGCGGAGCATACATTGCAACTACGCCGCGTCGGCACTTGTTAAGACTGCAAGTGGAAAGTTTGCCAAGTCTGGCGGTTATGCTATTTCTACATTTGGGGGACGTGGATTCGCACCGAGGTGGTTCTTGCACCCAGAGGCATCAGGCGTCGGCTCGGAGAGTGAGGGGCCTTCCTCAAGCGATGCTCCGCGTCCGGGCGAAGCGCTTCTTGCTGACCTTTTGGCGAACACGACCGAACTCTTGTCGTTCTATGACCGCGACTTCTGTCTCACACACTACGCAACCAAGCTAAAAGGCGTATACGGAGGCGTGGTGGCGACGGGCGCCGCCATCTGGGCGATCTACCCGAGCTTCCTCGATGCGAGGTGCCGCGACGAATTTCTTCGGGTGTTCCAGGGCGGCTCTCCGGCAAGCATCGACTTGCCGCCATCATCGGGCGAAGCGCCCCGGTCCGTTTTCGTCTTCGGCACCGCAAATGGTGTGGGGATCATCGAATCAAGGAAGCATGGCGGGCGAAGCGCGGCGGAGGAGCAGGAGCATGGAATTCTGCTCCATCTGGCGACGCATGACGTGCTGACTGGACTGCAGAATCGGCGGCGATTCGGCGAGCAGTTGCAGCAGGCCCTGGCGACCCTCGGTGAACCAAAGCCGAAAGCCGCCCTGCTGCAGATCGACCTTGACGATTTCAAATCGGTCAACGATACGCTCGGCCATGGAGCGGGCGATACGCTTCTTCAGCTGGCTGCGGGCCGTATCCGCGACGCGCTGCAGGACGGCGAATCCGCGTACCGGTATGCCGGCGATGAGTTCGCTGTCATCCAATTGGGAAGGGAGCAGCCAGCAGAGGCTGAGCGCCTCGCCGGGTCGCTGGTCGACGCCTTCAAGATCCCCTTCGTCATCAACGGCATCCCCGTCTTCGTCGGCTCGAGCATCGGAATTGCTTTCGGGCCGGAACACGGGACCGATGGCGAGCAGTTGATGAAAGCCGCTGACATTGCTCTTTACGCAGCCAAGACAGATGGACGCGGTTGCGCTCGAACATTCAACCGCTCGATGCTGCTCTTACTCGAGCAACGCGAGAATCTGAGGCGCAGCCTTCGAACCGCGCTGGAGCGGGGCGAGCTTTATCTGGAGTATCAGCCGCTCATTCGCCCTCCCGCGTCGGTGATCGGTTTCGAAGCGCTGTTGCGGTGGCGGCACCCCGAGGTCGGAATCATTCCTCCCGGCGTGTTCATACCGATCGCCGAAGCCGACGGCCTGATGGATCAGATTGGACGATGGGTGCTCGAGGAAGCCTGTCGCCAGGCATTGACCTGGCCTTCCTCGCTGACAGTCGCAGTCAACCTCTCGCCGGCTCAGTTCCTTAGCGGCACGCTGACAGACACGGTCGCTCAGATCATCGATGCAGTTGGAATCCGGGCAGACAGACTTGAACTTGAGATAACGGAGACGGTTCTTCTTGAGAAGACGATCGACAATATCGACACGTTAAATACTCTGAATGTCTTAGGAATACGAATTTCGCTCGACGATTTCGGAACATACTATTCGTCGTTGAGTTACCTCAAGAACTTTCCATTCGACACATTGAAGATAGACCAATACTTCATTGCAGACCTAGACACCGACCTCAAGAGCCAGACGATCGTGCGATCGATCATAAGTCTGGCGCACGGCCTGGGAATAAGCGTCACCGCCGAGGGGGTCGAGACGTCGGTACAGGCACGGTGGCTGATCAAGGAGAACTGCGATTGCCTGCAGGGCAATTTCCTGGGTCGGCCGCTCGGAGCCGAGGCGACCAGCGATTTCATCAGGCGGTCCCCGCTGAGAGTGGTACGCGCGATGGAGGCAAATCGGGCGGTCTAGCGCCTTGCACTCTTTGTTAACGGTGAAATGGAGATTTGTAGAAACGATCGAGGCAGATACCGCACAATTCTTCGAGTCGGTGCGAGACTGACTCATGATGGGCGCGGTGAAATTTTCCATCTCGGAGGTCATGGCTCAACCAGGGCTCATATCGACGAAACAAGGGAATATGCCGATGGGACCTGTTCAACATGACCTGGCTGGCGAGCCGACGTTTGAGCCCATGATCCAGGTCGACATGGAAATCAAGGCTTTCGTCTCCGCTTGGAGACACTGCGACTATGTCTCGACATACATGGCGCGGATGATCAGTCAAAATAGATCAGACTCGGTCCGGCATTCAAATCTCTTTTCCTCTGCCTTTAACGAACTGCTGGAAGTCGCCTTTCGCACGCGCCTTGCCGACGGCGAATTGGCGTGCAGGGTGTCTCGCCATGGCGCCACGGATAGGATCGAGCTGACATTCCCTTGCCTGCCAGGGGAGCGCCAATTCTACCAAGAGGCCCTGTCGCAAGTCGCAGCATTCGAGGCCAAGGAGCGATACCTTAACTCGGTGTCTGGGGATCTTGCGCCCAGCCGGGAGATGGTCCTCCTGGAACTGGCTGTCGACTACAACGCGACACTCTGGGTCGAGGAAGCCGACGGCGATGCAATCAAGCTTGTCGTGGATCTTCCGCTTGAGGGCCAGTAAAATTGGGCCCGTACGACCTTCTCCCGCGCTTCAAGGCGCAATACGACGCGAACAACCAGGAGTTCTCCATATCGGGGGTGGTCCGGCCTCAGGCGATCGATGAGCTTGGCCCCAGCATAGCATTGCTTCGCGATGCGATCGGTCGTGTGCGCGGCGTTCTCTATGTCAATGTCAGACGCCTGACGCAGATGAACAGCGCTGCGTTTCACGCCTTTTCGAGGATCATCATCGATGCCTGCCGCGCTCGCCCTGATCTCAAATTCGTCGTCATCACGTCAAGCGTCGTCGGATGGAGTTCGCGAAAATTCCGTCGCTTGAGCGGAATCGAACCGAACATCACGGTCGAGGAGTATGACAGTCAATTCTATCCGGGGCAGGGCTTCCTCGAGGAAGGCGCGTTCGTTCCGATCCTGCGCACGCAAACAAAGATGACCTGGCGCCACGAGCGCGCAATCTTGCCGCGACACGGCATGAGGCCCGGGATCGTCATGGCCGACATCTGTTGTGGGATCGGAGATTTCGCCGTGCTCGTGCAGAAGGAGTTCCAGCCGTCGCGGATCGTCGCCCTCGACCACTCCATGTCAAGCCTCAGCTATGCTCGACGCGTGATGAAGGAGTTCGATATCCGGGGCATCGAGTATACCTATGGCGATGCATCGGAGATGCTGCTCGAAGAGGCGCAGTTCGACCTGGTCACCTGCCGGCATTCCCTTCAAATCTTCAATCGGCCTGAACTCATCCTCAAAGAGCTCTACCGCATATGCAAGCCGGGCGGGCGGGTCTACATTACCAACGAGAAGAATTCGCATTGCCTCGGCGAGCCTCGCGCCGAAAGCATTCGTTGGACCTACAACGAGGTGGCGAAGCTGTTCAGGCATTTCGAGATGGACGTCGAGCTCGGGCCCAAGAGTCGGCGATACCTGGTCGAAGCCGGGTTCGAAGATATACGTGTAGAGTCCTTCATGGTCACTAACCTTGACGGCGATCCACAGGACTTCGCCGATGTCATTGTGGCCTGGGCGGATGTCTATGCGGGCGAGATGGCGACCCGACGCGGCGACGGACCGGAGTTCATCGCACGGTTCCGGCAGGGCTTCCAGGACCACATTTTCGCTGCACTCCACCCCAAGGGTTACGCGGGTTGGCCGATCTGGGTCGCATCGGGGCAACGGCCACAATGAAAGCCGACAATGAGCCCACACCGCGCTTCGGCCTGCGCTCCTTTCGAGCGAAATTCGTATTGGTCGTTGGCGGCGCCGTCCTGTTCGACCTCCTGCTGAGCGGCGGTCTGGCGCTTTGGAACGTTCAAAAGCTGTCGCGCGATGCCACATCCGAAGTCGGTGAGGGCCTGACGACCGCAAACCAGGAATACATTCGTTCCTATGCGCAATCGACGGCGTTGAGCGTCGACCTGTTGCTCGATCGGGTTCATGGCGACGTCAAGGCGCTGGCCGGCGTGCTGCAGGCCCAGATCGACGATCCGAGTAGGCAGCAACAGGTCGGAGCGACGCTTTCGCATCAGGCGCCCGGCTCCGTGAAGATCGTCTACGACGCGCAGGGCAATTGGGCGCAGAATCTGCCGGGCGCGCCTTCCGTGGTGAGCGTCTGGGGCTACCTGCTGGGTGCCGACCATACCCCGCTACCGGGCGTTCAGAAGGAGATAGAAGACAGTACCGTGATCGATCTCGTCGCGCCGACCCTCATGGCCAGCGGGTCGTCCAAATTGCAGATGTACTATATTGGTCCAAAAGAACGGCCGATCTTCAGGACGGTTCCGTATACGGACCAGGCGCAGACCTTCGACAAGCTCTATCCGGGCCACAACAAGGCGGAGTTCTGGGAATTCTTCTTTCCGGGTATCTATGGTTCATGGCAGCAATGGGCCAAGGATCCTGCCTCCCGTCCGGTTCCTGACGACATTACCCAGACAGCGCCTTACACGGATGCGATCACGGGAAAGCTGATCGTCAGCTTTTTCCATCCGCTGTGGACGCTTGATCGCACCGGTATCGCCGGCACGGCGGGAGCAGACATTACGCTCGATCAGCTGGCGGAAGTCGTCGAAAGGGTGAAGATCGCTCGAACCGGATTCGGCTTTCTCACGATGTCGACTGGCAATGTGGTGGCGATCAATCCGTCTGGCCAGGCGATCATCGGCCTGACTTCATCGAGCGATGCCGGCACGCAGGGCGTCACCGGCTTGGAAAGGTCTCTGCGGGGAAGTACGCAGCCGGCTATCGCGTCGCTGCCTCTCGACCAGAACAATGACGGTGTCATCCAGCACATCATGCTCGACAACAAGGGCGAACACGTTCCCTACATCGTTGTCCTCAAGAGATTGAAGCCGACCAATCTGTGGAGTTCGGGACCGATTAAGTCCGAAACGATGTCGGTCGGGATCGTCGTTCCCGAACGGGAGATCTATGCGTCCCTGTTCGCCGCGCAGGAGAGTATTTCGCGCGCAACCAATCGCATCCTGCTGTTTCAGGTCGGTGCGATCATCGTTTCGCTTCTGATTGTCTTTGCGGCCGTGCTCGGAATTTCGAAGCGGATCACAGCGGGCCTGAGGGCGCTTGCCAGTGCCGCCCAGAAGCTCCAGTCCAAAGATTATTCAGTGCGCGTGAGCATTCCAACGCGCGACGAGGTTGGAGCGGCAGGGATTGCCTTCAACCGGATGGCTGAGGAGATCAGCTTTCACACTGAAAACCTCGAGCAACTCGTCGACGAACGAACCAAGGAGTTGGGGGACGCCAATCAGGAGATTTCCGCACTCAACGAAAAGTTGCGGGACGAGAACGTCCGCCTCGGTGCCGAACTCGCGGTTGCCAGACACATCCAGATGATGGTCCTGCCGAAACCAATCGAACTCGAAGCGATTCCGGGGCTGGAGATCGCAGCGTATATGCGGCCGGCAGACGAGGTCGGCGGCGACTACTACGACGTTCTGCAGAACGGTTCACGGGTCAAGGTCGGCATTGGCGACGTGACCGGTCATGGTCTCGAAAGCGGCGTGCTGATGCTGATGGTCCAATCCGTCGCACGCGCGCTGCAGGAGACCAACGAAGCGGATCCGCACCAGTTTCTGGATCGGTTGAACAGAGCGATCTACAAGAACATTGAGCGGACGAACACCGACAAGCATCTCTCGCTGGCCTTCCTTGACTTTGAGGATGGACGGGTAACGCTATCCGGCCAACATGAGGACGTCCTTGTCGTCCGTGCGGGCGGGGAAGTCGAACGTATCGACACGCTTGATCTGGGTCTGCCGGTTGGTCTGGAGAGTGACATCTCGCCGTTCATTGACACGTATGACATCAAGTTCGGGACCGGCGACGTGATCGTGCTGCACACCGACGGTGTGACCGAGGCGGAAGACCAGGACAGAAGGCTGTTCGGGTTCGAGCGCCTTTGCCAGAGCGCACGAAAACGTCAAGGCGGGAGCGCAGAGGAAATCAAAACCGGAATCGTCGAGGATCTGATGGCCCATATCGGAATCCAGAAGATCCATGACGACATCACCCTCGTGATCATAAGGCACACATAGAAATGACCACGCTGTTCGGCACATCTGAGCTTGCTATCGGGACGATGGAAGGTGTCAGTCGTGTGCGGCTGTTCGACGGACCACTCGACTTGAGTTGGCGTCATTGTGCCACGACCTCGGACTTCTTCGCCGATCTTTTTGCGTTGCGCTTTCAGGCGTCCCGCAATGACTACAGGGAAGTGCACCATAGCATCGGATATCTGGTCAACGAGCTCATCGAAAATGCCGTCAAGTTTCGCGCACAAGGTGAGATCGTGATCGAGGCATCGATGGATTCGGAGCACTTCAAGCTCAAGGTGTTGAATGACGTCGATGGTGATGACGTGTCCGAGTTCCAAAGTCTCCTGGCGAACATCACGGTTGGCGACCCCAAGGACCTGCTGATACAGCGAATCGAAGCGAATGCCGCGAACCCCGACATGGCAGGCTCCGGACTCGGATTGCTGACGTTGATGAGCGACTATGGCGCACGCATGGCTTGGATATTCAGCACCGCCGACGAAAGCGATCGGATTTGCCTGGAGACATATGCCTCCATTCCGATCTCGCAAACTCACAACTAGCTGAGGCGAAGCCAGTCTATGGAAATCAAAACAGACGACTACCGCGTGTGGCTTGAAGGAAGCGATATTTTTTTCGACGGTGTCATGCGGCTTGCCAGTTCCGAAGCCGGCGCGCCTATCATGGCCCTGGCGACCAGTGTTCTTGCCTCAAATCCCTCTTCCATGACGCTCAACTTAAAAGACCTTCACTTTCTCAACTCTTCTGGCATCAACCTGCTGGCGAAATTTACCATCGAGGTGCGCAAGCATCCCGATGTTCGGTTCGTCGTGCGTGGAACGCCCGACATACCCTGGCAATCGAAATCCTTGCCGAATCTGAAGAAGCTGCATCCCGCCCTGGTGCTTTTGATGGACTAAGGTCGCCCGAAATCAGCCTACGGACTGCGTACTACAAGAGTGCCGCACCGAGTGAGATATGTACTCCATGACAAGTATTTGGATGCGAAGGTAACGACAATTCGGCCTGGTGCGCAGATGCTGGCAATGGCTCGGCGGGGGCTCGGCACAGGCGGCAGGCGTCCATGTTGGGGGGATGTCGGGCTGCCTGTGCCGATTGGCCGCCGTTGCGCGATCAAAGGTGGCGTCATTGAGTAAGCGTGCCAAGGCGACCGGCCGCCGGCTGGAGTTCATTCCGCCGCAGATCCCGACTTGCGTCGAGGAGCCGCCCGGAGATGAGGGATGGGTTCACGAGGTCAATCTTGACGGCTACCGAACGCAGATCATCATCGATAAAGGCGGCGTGCGCCTCTACAGCAAGAACGGCCGTGACTGGACCACCAAATATTGGCCCATCGCGCTGGCTGTCGAGCTGCCATGCCGGGCCGCCATTATCGACGGCGATGTCATTGTGCCAGACGAGGAGGGCGCCCACGATTGCCCTTCGCTGGAAGCCGCGATCTGGAACGAACCGAGCCGGCTCGCGTTCGTCGCGTTCGACATCCTCCATCTCGACGGTCGCAATCTAGTCTCCTTGCCCCTCCTGCAGCGCAAGCAGGCGCTACGGCAACTGGTTGAGCACGGCCTCGGCAAGATCCAGTACAGCGAGCATTTCGAGAGCAGTGCGCCAGCGATCTTTCGCGCCATCGAGAAGGTGGGGCTCAAGAGCATCATCTCGAAGCGCGCCGACAGCAGCTACACGAGCGGACCGTCGAACACATGGTTGAAGGCCAAATACTTCGAGGAGGCCGATTTCTGAGCATCGACGACGCTTCTGGCGCAACCGCGGCCTCGGGCAGTCCTCGGGCAGAGGTCGTGCGCGACAAGCAGCCAGTTCAAACCTACCCCGCTTTCTGCTTGAATAGTTTCGACATCCCATTGGAGCACCACCCATCTCAAACGATCCTTTCGCCCCCTTGCGGCAACGCTTCCTTATCCGGTGCGCCGATCAGCTCGGGCAGCTGAAGGCCATCGCATGTGAGGGCGGCCCTTTGCCCCAGGGAGCGGGCGATCCGCTGGTCAGGATAGCGCACTCGCTGGCGGGTGCTGCCGGAACGTTCGGCTTTCCGGGTATCAGCGCACGAGCGTCGGAGCTGGAGACGCTGCTGATCGAGCAGCCGCACGCCGCCCGGGCCGCGCTCGACACGCTTATCGCGGAGATCGAGCGCACTCTGGAATGACGCGGCCGGCCGGCCTCATTTCTTGGCGCCGGTCAGGCCGGATCTAGTCATCTCGCCCCACCCCTGGTTGCCGCGCAAATATTGCCACCAGCCCTTCACGCGCCAGAAATTGTTGAGCTGGCGGTAGCCGAAATTCTCGATCACGGCGACGGCCGTGAGCACGGCGAGGTCCCTGGCGCGCGGAAAACGCTGCAACTCAGCCTCTTCGAGAACCAGGGAACACACGCTGACGCAGACGCCGTAGGTGAAGATGAGCGAGGTGAAAGCCAGCAGATACTCGGTCGACAGGATGCCGATTAGCCAGAATGCCGGGATCAGGATGTAGCCCAGCACCTCCGCAACCGGCCCTAGCACGTCGACAACCAATATGTGGCCGAAGCCCAGGAAGCCGACGCGGCCATAGCGCGGATTGAACAGCATGGAGCGGTAACGGAAGAAGCATTCGAGCGCGCCGCGCTGCCAGCGCGTTCGCTGCCTGGCAAGCACGCTCAGCGTCTCCGGCGCCTCGGTCCAGCACACCGGCTCCGGAATGAACTGGATGCGGTATTTGCGCCCGGCATCTCTCATGTGGCGGTGCAGCTTGATGACGAGATCGAGGTCCTCGCCCATCGAGCCCTTGGTGAAGCCCCCCACCGCCACCACCTCCGTGCGGCGGAACATGCCGAAGGCGCCGGACACCAGCATCAGCGTGTTGATGCGGCTCCAGGCCAGCCGGGCCATGAGAAAGGCCCTTAGATATTCGACGACCTGGAGCAACGGCAGCAAGCGGTTGGACAGGTGGATCTCGCGCACCCTGCCGGCTTCGATCCTCGATCCGTTGGCGATGCGGATCGTGCCGCCGACGGCGATGGTGCGCTCGGGGTCGTCGATGAAGGGCTGGGCGGCGCGCATCAGCGCATCGGGCTCGAGGATGGAATCGCCGTCGATCACGCAGAAAAGCGGCGCGCGGCAGACATTGATGCCGGCATTCTGGGCATCGGCCTTGCCGCCGTTTTCCTTGTCGACCACGAACAGCCGCTCGGTCATCGGCGAGGAATAGAGGCCGCGGATCGGCTCGTGCGCCAGCGCCTCCTCATAAGGCCGGCGGAATTTCACCAGCTTGAAGGCCTCGATCAGGCGCTGCAGCGTTTGATCCTTGGAACCGTCGTTGATGACGATCACCTCGAAATTCGGATACTCGAGCGCCAGCATCGAATGGACGCTCTCGACCACGTTCACTTCCTCATTATAGGCGGGTACGAGGAGCGCGATCGGCGGCGCGACGTCGCCATAGCGGTGCCACAGCAGCGCCGAGCGCGCGACCGGCGGGCGCCTGGAAAGCGCGTAGGCCGCAATAATGAGCTGCAACAGATAGATCGTGGTCTGCGCCAGCCCTGCCCCGATGATGAACCAGGACAGAATGGAGGCGGCCAGAACGATCTCGTGGCTCCAGTCGGACATCATGCGGCCGGCCCCTCGGCAAGGATGAGCGAGGCGGTGCGCTGGCTGCGCGAGACCTCGCTCGCAGCGATGTCACGCAGCAGCCGTTCTCCCGGCTGGCCAAACGAGCGCAGCGCGTTGGCGGCGGCATAGCGCACTGTCCATGCCTCATCGTCCATCAGCGCAGAGAGCGGCGCGGCGAGCCCGGCGAGCCCGAGGCGCCCGGCGGCATCAGCGGCGGCGGCGCGCACGTCCCAGTCGCCGTTGGCCATCGCGCTCGCCAGGATGGCAGGCGCCTCGGCGTGCCCGGTGAGGCCCAGCGCGCGTAGCGCCGCGGCGGCGACCTCGGGCGATTGATCGCCGGTGGCGCGGGCGAAGAAATCGGCGAAATGGAACCCGGCGGCATGAGCCAGCGCGTCGATCGCGGCGGCCCGGATGAAGGGTATCGCGTCGGTGCGCGCGGCATGATCCCTGAGCTCCTCGAAGCGCGCCGGCGGAAAGCGCCTGAACAGCTCGATCAGGCGCCGCGAGCGCTGTCCCGCCACGCCGACCTTGCCCAGCGCGATATCGAGCGGCGGCAGGCTGCCGAGATCGCAAAGCGCGATGGCGGCGGCGATCCTCACCTCGCGCGAACGGTCACGGTCGAGCGCCGAAAGCAGGCTCGCCACCGCGTTTTCCGAACGCAGCGCCGCAAGCATCTCGGCCGCGTGCATGCGCTCGGCGCTGTTGCCGTTTTCCAGCTGCTTGCCGACAAGCGCCGGCAGGCCGCATTCGTCGAAGGCGGCAAGGACGTCGTCATACTCCTCGCCGCGAAGCAGCGAAATGAACTCGAAGCCGGCATTGATCGCCACGCCCGCCGGCACCGCGAGCAACACCACCTTCAAGGCCTCGCGGTCCCGGTTTTCCGTGAAGGCGATCAGTGCCGTGTGAAGCTGGCGCCGCTGATCGATCTGTGCCCTGCCTCGGCGTTCCTGCAGCACCCGCCGCGCGATCAGGAACAGCATGATCACCAGGGAAAGGGCGCTGAGCAAAATGGAAAGATCCCAGATGTACCACATGATCAGAACCGCGCGGTCAGGCCGAGCCCGAATGTGCTTCGGTCGAATGTCGGGCGTTGCTCATGTGCGATACTGGCGCGGAGCGTCAGCGGATCGTTGACGTCCCAGGAGATGCCGCCGAAGACGGTGCGCGTCGGCACCAGCGTGCCGTCGGAGATTTCGGGGGCGTCCGCATAGCCGCCGAAGAGGTTGAAGCGCTGCGTCATCGCAAGGTCGGCCCTAAGCACATAGCCGTCCGCGCGCGTGCCGATATCGTCGGCCGCATGCACCCAGCGGGCGGAAAGCCCCAGCCGGCCGTCGAAGATATAGGCCTGCACCCAGGGCGAGACACTGGTGACGTTTGTGTTGGTGAAATTGTCGTAGCGGGTGTCGATGTTGAGCGACAAGGGGCCGAACGCCTTCGCCGCCGCCATAACCTGCAAGGACGCGCCGGCGCCGATCGAATAGCGCGCCAGGAAATCGGCGTCCGGCGTCACCGCGGCGAGCGCATAGGCGGAGAAGGCAGGCGAGAAGGCCTCGTCGATGCGGCCCTCGATCTGAACGTCGGTGCGGCCGAAGCGGGTTGCCACGCGGGTGCGGCCCGAAATCGTCGTGCGCGGCGACAGCCGATAAGCAAGGCCAGCCGAGCTGTCGGTCCAGTCTCCCAGCCCGTTGGTGAGATCGCTCACCTCGGTGCCGAGGTCGAGCCGCCATTTGCGCGGGGGTGGCACGGCCAGTCTTTTCTCGATGTCGGAAGAGCCGGGCTCGATGGCGAGCGCCTCTCTGTAGGCCTGCCGCGCTGCATCGTCGTCGCCTTGGGCGCGGCGCACATCGCCGATCCCCACCAGCGCCTCGGCATTGCGCGGATCGATCGCAAGCACGCGCTGGAACGACTGCCCGGCCCGCGTGTAGTCGGCCTCGAGCAGGGCGATCTTGGCATCGAGGTCGAGCGCCTCCACATCGTCCGGCGACGAGGCCAACACGTCATCGACCAGCGCGCGGGCGCCCGGCACGTCGCCCTGCCAAATCGCCAGGCGGATCTTGCCGATCCGCGCGTCGAGAAGGCCGGGCTTTATGGCCAGCGCCCGGTCGAAGAAATGCCCGGCTTCGTCGAACCGCTGGCTGGAGCCCACGATAAGGCCAAGGGCGACCAAGATGTCGGTGTTCTTCGGCGCCAGCCCAAGCGCGCGGCGATAGACCTTCTCCGCTTCGGGCAGCTTTCCCGTTGTTCGCAACCGCCGACCTTGCTCCATCAGGCCGGCAACGGGATCGTGCCGCCGGAGGGGTGGTTTCGCCCTCGGCGGCGGGGCCGCCACCGACGCCTTCCTCGCTTCACTGCCGGCGGCCTCTATGGCCTTGCGGATGTTCTCTACAAGCGCGGCGACGTCGGCGTTGCCGGGCTGGGCGCGCGCCACCGATTCGGCGAGCGGCAGCGCGGCACCCAGATTGCCCGAACGGAACTCGATCTCGGCCAGGCCGAAGCTGGCATCTTGATAGGTCGGAGCAAGGGAAAGCGCCTTGGAAAAGGCGTCGCGCGCCGCCGCCAGATCGTTGCGGCCGAGCTCGGCGAAGCCGAGCTGAACCAGGGCATCGGCGTTGTCGGGTTTGAGCGCGAGTGCGCGCCGAAGCAGATCCACCGCCTCGTCGAAATGCCGGGCCTGCCTGGCTTTCACGGCGGACGCGTAGAGCTCATCGACCGTCTGCGCAAGCACCGCACCAGGAGTGGCCGCGATGGCCAGGATCAGGCATGCGGCAAGCGCTGTGCGCCGGCTGCGCCTCATCAGCGTTTCCCATTCTTGCGCGCGATCAAACGCGCCAGCCGGGCCAGCAGTTCCTCGGGGATGAATGGCTTTACCAGATAGTCGTCAGCGCCCTTCTCGAGGGCCGAGACGATGTCCCTTTCGGCCTTGCGGGCGGTCAGCATCACCACCGGCGTGTCTGACAGGGCCGGGTCGCTCTTGAGGCGAGCCAGCACCTCCAGGCCGTCGGCCTTGGGCATCATCGCGTCGAGCACGATGATGTCGGGTCCCTCCTGTTCCGCCTTCGCCAGTGCCTCGGCACCGTCCACTGCCGTGATGACCTCGTATCCCTTCGCCCTCAGCCTGAATTCCATCAGTTCAAGCAACAAGGGGTCATCATCGCAGATCAGAACTCTTGCCTTCGCTCCATTCACCAGTGCTGCTCCGGTTCACGCCTCGTGCCCCCCGGAGTGATCAACCCATGAACCGACATCCGCCAATGCGGTCCATGCAAACAAGGCCGGTGCGGGTCTCCCGCGCCGGCCGATGCCGCGCAATCATAAATAAAACCGATTCGCGACGGCCGTATTTCGATACAATCAGTAGATGAATATTGGGGTATGGTATAGGTGCCCTAAACGGCAAACGGAGCTTGCTGACAGGCTTCTTGCCGCTGCCTTCGACCCAGCGGCTACGCGCGCCCGGGATGCTCCGAGAGCAGCTTCCTGACTTCGCCGGCGAGGGCCAGCGGATCGAAGGGTTTGGCGATGACGCCGATCGCTCCCATGGCGAGATAGCGCTCGACCTGATGCGTCTGGGTGCGCGCGGTGATAAAGGCCACGGGTATCGACGCCGTCAGCGGTGAAGCAGCCAGGCGCTTCAGCGTCTCCGGCCCGTCCATGTCCGGCATCATCACGTCGAGCAAGATGAGGTCGGGATGCCATGCGGCGGCATCGGTCAGCGCCGCGGCGCCCGAAGAGCAGGACCGCACCTCGAATTCCGGCTCGAGCTCCAGCGACATCTGAGCGATTTCGCGGATATCGTCCTCGTCATCCACGTAGAGGATTCTTGCCGGCATGATCGTCACTCCTTGGCACGGGCGGCGGGTCTGGTGCCATCTCGCGATGAGGCCAACATGGTTCTGACCAGCTTTGCCACATCGATCTCCGACGCCCTGGTCTTGGTCATCATCGCTTGCACCCGATCGCCGAGTTTCTGGTCCGGTTCGGCCGCCGAGAACACGATGACTCCGGTCTCCAGCGGCAGATCGGCGAGCAGGTCCAGTCCCGATCCGTCTGGAAGCACTATGTCGAGGATGACCAGGTCGAAGTGACGCTTCGCAACCGCCCGCCGTGCCTCCTGCAGCGTTTTCGCCGAGATGATCGAGACGTCGGAGCCCAGCCCCGCCGACATCACGGCTAGCACACCCCCTCGTCGTCTTCGACATGGAGGATCTTCGGCCTCTGCTCATTCCTGCTGGCGACGATCTTGGCAAGAGCGGCGTGAAGCCGCCCCGAATCCACCGGCTTCTCCAACCAGTCGACAATGCCGACGGCGGTGCCGTTCAGTGAGCGCCTGGCCTCATCGGCGACGGCGGAGATGACGATGACCGCAATGTCGGAATTCACTGGTGACGCCCTGATGTCATGGAAGAGCTTGATACCCGATTCTTCTGCCAGCTTGATGTCGAGTGTCAGTGCCGCATAATCGCGGGACTGCAGCAGCGCCTTCGCGGTGGCGATGTCCGGGGCCACGTCGCTGGAAAAGCCTTCCGAGTCCAGGAGTGCCGCAATCACCGTGGCGATGTCGGTCTCGTCTTCGCAGATCAGAACCCGTAGGCGGCCATCGGGCTCCCGCGGCGGGCGCGGTGGCGGATACGGCCTCGGGTGGAGCCTGCGGGCTTCGGCAAGGTCGACGTGGAACGAGGTTCCTTTCTCTTCCTCGGTTTCGAAGGAAACGGCGCCGCCCAGCTTCTCCACGATGGCCTTGACGATGCTGAGGCCGAGGCCGGTGCCGCCTTTCTTGCGGGTGCTGGACGCGTCGGCCTGTTCGAACTTGCCGAATATACGGCTACGAAACGCCTCGGGGATACCCGTCCCCTGATCGATCACCGAGATGCGCAACATGTCGCGATCGCGACGCTGTAGCTTCACCATCACGGTGCCGTCGGCGTGCGAGAACTTGATCGCGTTCGACAGAAGGTTGGCCATCACCTGGTGCAGGCGGTCCGGATCGATGTTGGCTTCGGCGCGCGGTGCATCGTCGACCAGGACGATACGTATCCGGCTCTCGGCCATGTAATTGGAACTAGCGGCAATGGCCTGCTCCATGATCGGGCGCACAGGCATCTGCTTGATCTTGAAGGCGATCACACCTGACTCGATCTTCTCCATGTCGAGGATGTCGTTGATGAGAAGAACCAGTCTCTCGCTATTGGTGTGGGCGATATTGACGAGGTTGGCGGCCTTCGGCGGCAATTCACCCGCCACGCCCGCCGCGATCAGGCCCAGCGAGCCGCGGATGGATGTAAGAGGGGTGCGCAGCTCATGACTGACCGTCGAAATGAAATCGTTCTTGAGTTGAGCGTTTCGCTTCTGCTCGGTAATCTCGCGATTGTAGGTGATGACACCGGTGATCTTGCCGGCCTCGTCGCGAAACGGCGCCTTGAGCGTGTAAAGCCAACCCTGTTTGCCATCCGGAAAGACCGCCGGCTGTTCGATGCGCAATGTCTGCCCGGCCTTCAGTGCGCCCACCTCGTCGTGCCTGAAGCGCTCGGCCACGTCCTTCGAATAGAAATCGAAATCGGTCTTGCCGATGAGCTCCTCGACTGAAGCGGCCCCCAGCATTTCAGCGGTGGCGGGATTGGCGGCGATGAAGCGGCCGTCCACATCCTTTATGTTCAGGCAGTCCGGCAGTTCACGAACCATGGCCCGATAGATCATGTTGGACATGGAGAGATCGCGCCGCCGCTGTTGCCGGTCGAGCAGGATGCCGATCACCATGGTACTGAGGAAGCGGAACAGGAGGGACGGGAACGTGCTCTGCTGGATCAGGCCTGTGATGACTTGCGGGGGTATGACCAGGAGTGTGATCAGCCCGGCGAGTGCAACTGACACGCCGAAGCCGAATATGTCGAGCATCGTGCGCGACCGGGCCGCGACAATGTGGTGCCATGCCAGGCCGACGACGGCGGTGATCAGGATGCCCATGACGCCGACATTGGCCCCCTGCCCGCCAAGATAGAGGCGATAGGCAATGGAGCCGGTCGTGGCAACGATCATTGCCGGCCATCCGCCGAAGAACGCCGCGGCGCCGATAAAAGCGGCGCGCAGATCGACCACGAAGCCGGAGACAGACAAGGCGGTCGCCATTGAAATGACCGCCCCCACGCACATGACCGCGCCGAGAAGCAGCGACTGTATCCGCGGCGAGAGACGCCCGGTGAAATCGGCGACAAGGTCCCAGGCGACGACCAGGACGGAGACCAGGGCAAGATTGGCGAGGAGTGATTGCCAGATCTCGGTCATGATTTTCCGACTCCTTTTTTCCGATGAATATCGGCTAAAGAAGCTGCGCACCAGTCCGCAGGGCCGGACCGGTGGCACCCCGAGCAAAGGCGACATGGGCAGCCACATGGCAGGCGTCTTGGTACAGCGCGCTTATCGAGCATCAAGTCGAAGCCTGATCTTCGGCACGGGCATCGCCGCGTACTGACGATGGCCCCGACGTGCTCGGCCGCGCCGCCGTGACGGTTGATACGTCCAAGCCCCCTACGGGCTCACGGACTACTACAGCCGGCACCTTTTTTCTGGACGCCCCGCTCCGCTGAATGCCGAGAGGGGCTCCTCCGCACGACGGCTGGATCGGCACCTCGTCTTCGAGCATTTTTGATGCCTGCTGCCGAATCAGGAGCGGCCCAATTGCACATCGTTGCCGCCGATTACCGCACGTGTCGTTGCAAGGTCTTTCGAAACCGGCAGGGCCGAGCTACGTGTGACGAGCGCCATCAACGAGACGGAGAAAATTGACGAAGAGGCCCAAAGTCGTTTCGCTCAGCCCTCAAATTTGTCCGCTAAGTAGCACAATAGGTAACACAAATGAGTAGAAGGAAGCGAAAATTGACAGCTAAAAAATTTGAAATTTATGCAGCAAAATCAATTATTTACCGAGAAATTTATGGTACCGTTGGCTAGCGCCGCTAGAGTGACGCGAGGTGGGGCAGCCGCGACGGTACGGGTCCTGGGTCAACTACCCGAGAGTTTGACTGGCGAGTGCATAGGTCACCGGTGCAACGGCGTCGCCGACGGCAAAATCGTTGAGGCGTTTGCCCATGGACATAGTGAGCACCGTGTCGAAAACCGGCATTCCGCTGTGCGACAGAAAGGCGGCGAACTCGCCAGTGTCCATGTGGGTGTCGATCCGCAGGAAAGACCCCGAATGGTCGGCCACGTGCGGCCGGACGATCGCCACGGCGTCGGCGTCGCTTTCCGCCACGACCGGTCCCACGACATGGCCCCGCCCGAACGGCCGACAAAGCGCGAACGCGTTCAGCTTGTCACCCTTGAAAAGACCATAGCCGACCGAATGCGCGAAAAGCTTTTCAATGAGCGCCGCCCGCCTCACGCCAAATCCTGCCGCGTCGAGCGCGATTGCCGCGGGAATATCCCTTGCGTCCAAAGTCCGGACATCGCCTCGCGCATTTGCCGGCCCAGCCATCGTCTGCATCCGGGCGATGCCCTGGCATTGATAAACGGTCTTCTCCGGCTGGAAGTCGAGCGAGAGATAGAGCCGCCTTGCCGCGCGCGTTGCATTGAGGCGCAGATCGCGACCGACCACCTTGTCGAAGACCCGCTTCATCAGCCATTGCCCCGCTCCCAGCGTTTGGAGTCGCGGCGATGTGATGACCATCCCCACGGTGGCGAAATCGTCACCATGCGCGAACCACATAGCCGAACCTAGAACCCTGCCGATCTCGTCGAGGGCCACGACCCCCTCTCCCGATTCACGCAGAAATTGCCAGTCCTCGGCGCGATGCGGCCATCCCACAGCGAGCGAGTGCGCGTGCAAGCGGTCCAGTTCGACGCCTTCGATGTCGCCGATCCGCATCGAGAAAGTGTCGATCTTCAAGCTTCCCGACGGCTTCAAGTCCATGCCCCTAAAAGATTGTCGTCCTGAGCGCCGCACACCGATGGCCACCCTCTGCCCGCCAACGCTAAACGAGCGGACCGGTACGATTAGCTCGAAAGCCGTGCAGCAACGCAAGATTCAACTGAAACATTTCAGCTTTCGGCACGCAATAGCGCAAGAATGCACACACTCTCTCCGGAAATCTAGCAGCATATGGTCGACGGCACTGATCCCGGCGAACCCGAACGTTTTGAGGGCAGGAATGGACGTCTTCGACATCCTCGACCGTCTCGTCGCCTTTCCATCGGTCGCCGGCAAACCGAACGGCGACATCGCTGGCTGGATCGAAGCCTATCTCGCAAAACACGCGACGCAGGTCACGCTGCTTCCAGGGCCGGAAGGCGATCGTTCCAATCTTTTCGCGACGATCGGCCCCTGTGATGTCCCGGGCTATATCCTGTCCGGCCATATGGATGTCGTTCCCGCTAGCGAGCCGCAATGGAGTTCGAGCCCTTTCGCGCTGCGCAAGGAGGGCGAACGGCTCTACGGACGCGGCACCACGGACATGAAGGGGTTTCTGGCCGCAGTGCTCGCCGCCGTGCCCACGCTGGCGGCACTGCGCCTTGCCAGGCCGATCCATTTCGCCTTCTCCTATGACGAGGAGGTGGGATGCCGCGGCGTGCCGCATTTGATCGCCCGCCTTCCCGAACTCTGCGCCAAGCCGCTCGGCGTGATCGTCGGCGAGCCGAGCGGCTTGCGCGCCGTGCGCGGCCACAAGGGCAAGGCAGCCGCCCGCTTGATCATCAATGGGCGCTCCGGCCATTCGTCGCGGCCCGATCTCGGCCTCAACGCCATCCACGCCATGGCCGGCGCGCTAAGTGCGGCCGTGAGCGAAGCGGAGCGGCTGACGAACGGTCCGTTCGACCCTGATTTCGAGCCGCCATACTCCTCGCTGCAGGCCGGCGTAGTGGCGGGTGGACATCAGGTCAACATCGTTCCCGACACCTGCACGCTGGACCTTGAGGCGCGCGCCGTACCCGGCGTCGACCCTGCCAGCCTGCTCGCGCCCGTCAAGGCACGGGCAGAGGCGCTTGCGGCCCAAGGCTTTCGGGTCGAGTGGAAACCGATGAGCGCCTATCCGGCGCTGTCGCTCCCACAAGACGCGGCACTGGCGGCACTTCTGCGCGAGTTGACAGGCGAGGTGCCGCTTGCCGCCGTCAGCTACGGCACAGAGGCCGGACTTTACCAGGACGCCGGGTTCGATGCGATCATCTGCGGACCAGGCGACATCGATCGCGCCCACAAGCCTGACGAATACATTCTCGCGAGTGAACTCGCCGCCTGCCAGCGGTTGACCGAGGCGCTGGGCGCCCGCTGCGCGGCTTGAAGGGAACCGGAATGACATTCCTGTTCAATTCCGACGCGCGGCGCGGGGCGATCTTCGCCGAAGCCTTCGCCAAAGAACTGCCGGACGTACCCTTCACGATGGATGCCGCAACGGTCGATCCCGACGCGGTGCGTTATCTCATTGCCTGGACTGCACCAGAAGACCTCGCGCGCTACAGGAACCTGGAGATCCTGTTTTCCATTGGCGCCGGCGCGGACCAGTTCCACCTCGATACCGTACCGGAACAGGTGAAGATCGTGCGGACGATCGAGGCAGGCATCGTGCGCATGATGCAGGAGTATGTGACGCTTGCCGTGCTCGCCCTGCACCGCAACCTGCCGGCCTATCTCGCGCAGCAGCGCGCCGGCCAATGGCGCGACATCACCCAACTCCAAGCCGGGTCGCGCCGGATCGGCGTGCTCGGCCTCGGGCAACTCGGGCAGGCCGTCCTCGATCGCCTGAAACCCTTCGGCTTTCCGCTCGCCGGCTGGAGCCGCTCGCCACGGCAGATCGAGGGCGTATCCTGTCATCATGGCGAGCTTGGACTGAAGGAGATGCTCGCGGCCAGCGACATACTCGTTTGCCTGCTTCCGCTGACCAGGGATACGCGTGGTTTCCTCGATGCCGACCTGTTCGCGAAACTGCCCAAGGGCGCGGCGCTCGTTCACACGGGCCGGGGACCACAGCTCGACCACGAGGCGCTTGTCGCCGCGCTCGACCACGGCCACCTTTCGGCGGCGATGATTGACGTCACGGATCCCGAACCGCTGCCTGTGGGCCATCCCTTCTGGCGGCATCCGAAGATCATCCTGACCCCGCATGTCGCCAGTGTCACCCAGCCCGCGACAGCCGCGCGGGCCGTCATCGAAAACATCCGACGCCACCGCGCCGGCCTCGAGCCCATCGGGCTCGTCGACCGGTCGCGCGGCTATTGAATCCAACCTGAAAGGCCATCCCTTGTCCCTGCTCAAGACCGTCGACACCAGCCCCGCCTTCCCGCCGCGTGAATCCCAGGCGCTGCCCGAACGGCTGATTGCCGGCAACCCCGCCTTCAAGACCTGGGCGCAGGACACGGCCAAGGGCGATCTCGTCCATACCGGCGTCTGGGAAGCGACACCCGGCGAGACGCGCTCGATCAAGGGGGAGACCTTCGAGTTTTGCCATATCCTCACCGGCGTGATTGAGATCACGCCCGATGGCGGCGAGGCGGTGACTTACCGCACCGGCGACAGCTTCGTGATGAAGCCTGGCTTCACCGGTGTCTGGAAGACCATCGAAACGGTGCGCAAAATCTACGTCACAGTAGGGTAACGGCTCCGCCTGAGGTGCTGGCCTCCGCAACAGATTTTGCCGTCCCTCATTGCCAGCACGCAACAATCATCCGCGACCGATCGCCGAACGGCGCATGCTGCGCTCCTGCCCGCGCTAGGGTCGTCCAGCATAGCTGAAAGTAGGCGCCCATGGGCCTGAGCTTCGACCCGGATACCGTCTCCCTTCCCGTCGGCCATTTCATCGGCGGAGAACTCATCGCGACCGAGGGTGCGCTCGAGATGCGCCGACCGTCGGATGGCAAGGCATACGCCGCCAGCCCGGTGGCGGACGTTGATATGGTCGACCGCGCGGTGGCGAGCGCCAAGGCGGCGCTAAAGGCCAGCAACTGGGGCGGCGTCCGGCCGCGCGAGCGCACCAGGGCACTCCAGGCTTGGGCCGACCTGATCGAGGCGGAAGCCGAAACGCTGGCAAAAATCGAGGCGCTGTGCTCGACCCGGCCCGTCGGCCAGCTCGTCGCCGGCGACATCGGCGTGACTGCCGAGCAGATTCGCTTCTTTGCCGAATTCGCCGACAAGGAAGGCAGCGAGCTGGTGCCGACCGACGACACCACTCTCGGCATGATCATGAGCCAGCCCTATGGTGTGGTCGGCGCGATCACGCCCTGGAATTTTCCGATCTCGATGGCCGGGTGGAAGCTTGGTCCGGCGCTGGCGGCGGGCAATGCGGTCGTGCTGAAGCCGTCGGAAATGACGCCCTTTTCGGCAGTCTACATGGCACAACTCGCCGTCAGAGCAGGCTTGCCGGCGGGGCTCATAAATGTGGTGCTGGGCGACGGTTCGACGACCGGCACGGCACTGACCGGACATCCCGAGATCGCCAAGGTCAGCTTCACCGGCTCGACCCGCGCCGGCTCGGCCATCATGGAGAATGTTGCACGCACCGGCGTCAAGCCGATGACGCTGGAACTCGGCGGCAAGAGCCCGCAGATCGTCTTTGCCGATGCCGATCTGGCCAAGGCGGCGACCGCGATTGCCGGCAGCGTCACCTTCAACGCCGGCCAGGCCTGTGTGGCCGGTACGCGCCTGATCGTCAAGAAGAGTGTGGCAGACAGGCTGACGGCCGCGATCCTGGAGAAGATGAAGGCGGTACGGCCCGGCCCGACCTGGGACGAGGCGACGCAGTATTCGCCCATAATCTCGGAGCGGCAGCGGGCGCGTGTCGACGGCATCGTGCGGGCCGCGGTCGAAGCCGGCGGCCAATGCCTGACCGGCGGCGGGGTCATGGACAGCCCAGGCTATTTCTACGAGCCGACGCTGATCGCAGATGTAGACCAAGCCAATCCGGCGATCGTCGAGGAAATCTTTGGCCCGGTCTTGACCGTCCAGACCTTCGAGACCGAGGAGGAGGCGCTGGCGCTGTCCAGCCACCCGACCTACGGACTGGCTTCCGGCCTGTTCACTTCAGACCTGTCCCGCACCATCCGCTTCGCGCGCAAGCTCGAAGCGGGCACCGTCTGGGTCAACCGCTACAGCCGCTCGCGCGACCATATCCTGCCGACCGGCGGCTACAAGCGCTCCGGCATCGGCAAGGATCTCGGCCGCGAGGCCTATCTCGCCAACCGCAGGACCAAGAGCGTCCTGATCAGCCTCTAGAGAGATGCCGATGAAGTCCTATTCGATCGCCCTGATCCCCGGTGACGGCATTGGCCGCGATGTGACCGCCGCCGCCTGGTCAGTGCTGGAGACCGCAACCAAACACGCGGGCTTTGCCTTGACCGGAACCGAGTTCCCCTGGTCCTGCAAATTCTACAAGGAGACCGGCCGCATGATGCCGCAGGACGGCATCGAGACCTTGCGCGGCTTCGACGCCATCCTTCTCGGCGCGGTCGGCTGGCCGGCGGAGGTGCCGGATTCCGTTTCGCTGCACGGCCTGCTGCTGCCGATCCGCAAGGCATTCGTGCAGTACGCCAACATCCGCCCGCACCGGCTGCTGCCGGGCGTGACAGGGCCGCTGCGGGCGGAAGGTTTCGACATATTGTGCATCCGCGAGAACACCGAAGGCGAATATTCGGGCGCCGGCGGGCGCGTGCATCAAGGCACGCTGGACGAGGTCGCGGTGGAGACCTCGATCTTCACCCGCGCCGGTGTCGAGCGCATCCTGCGCTTCGGCTTCGAACAGGCGCGGTCGCGGCGGGGCAAGCTGGCCTCCGTCACCAAGTCCAACGCGCAGAAATACTCGATGGTGTTCTGGGACGAGATCGCGCGAAAGCTGGCTGCGGATTACCCTGACGTCGAAGTGACCAGCTATCATGTCGATGCGCTCGCCGCGCGCATGATCATGGCGCCGGAGAGCCTCGACGTGGTGGTCGCCTCCAATCTGTTTGGCGACATCCTCACCGACATCGGCGCAGCGATCCAGGGCGGGCTCGGTTACGCCGCCTCCGCCAACATCAATCCCGACCGCTCGGCGCCGTCCATGTTCGAGCCGGTGCATGGCTCGGCGCCCGACATCGCGCATCTGGGCATCGCCAATCCGATCGCCACCATCTGGTCCGGCGCCATGATGCTCGATCATCTCGGCGAAAAGGCCGCGGCCGACCGCGTCATGAAGGCGGTCGAAGCCGCAACCGCCAGAGGCATAGGCACCGTTGCCGGCAAGGACCGCACGGAAGCCATCACCGCCGCGGTCGTCGCGGCGCTCACCTGATTGCAAGGTCGTTTTCGATGAAAAACCTGAAAGACAAATATCTCTTCCGCGAAGCCGGCCTGATCGGCGGCGAATGGGTCGCTGCCGGCTCCGGCAAGACCGTCAATGTCATCGATCCGGCGACGCAGGTTGCCATCGGCACCGTACCGGACATGGCCGGCCCGGAGACCCGCGCGGCCATAGACGCCGCCTCCTCCGCCTATGGCGACTGGAAGAAGAAAACCAACGCCGAGCGTGCTGGCCTCCTCGAGGCATGGCACGGCCTGATGCTGGCGCATCTGGACGATCTCGCGCTGATCCTGACGACGGAACAGGGCAAGCCGCTGGACGAGGCCAAAGGCGAGATCCGTTACGGCGCCTCCTTCGTCAAATGGTTCGCGGAGGAGGCGCGCCGCATCAACGGCCACACCATCCCCTCGCCGACGCAAGACCGTCGCATCATCGTGCTGAAGGAGCCGGTGGGCGTTTGCGGCATCATCACGCCGTGGAATTTCCCCAATGCGATGATCACTCGCAAGGTCGCGCCGGCATTGGCCGCCGGCTGCACCGTGGTGATCAAGCCGTCCGAGTTCACGCCCTATTCGGCGCTGGCGCTCGGCGTGCTTGCCGAACGGGCTGGTATTCCCGCCGGCGTCATCAACATCGTCACCGGCATGCCCACGGAGATCGGCAACGAGATCATGGCGAACGAAACCGTCCGCAAAATCTCCTTTACCGGTTCGACGCGCGTCGGCTCGCTGCTGATGCGCGGTGCGGCCGACAGCGTGAAGCGGCTCAGCCTCGAACTCGGCGGCAACGCGCCCTTCATCGTCTTTGACGACGCCGATCTCGACCTCGCCGTCGAGGGCGCGCTGGTGTCAAAATTCCGCAATGGTGGCCAGACCTGCGTCTGCGCCAACCGCATCCTCGTCCAGGCCGGTGTCTACGAAACCTTCGCCGCCAAGCTTTCGGCTCGCGTCAGCGCCATGACGGTGGGACCGGGCACGCAGCCCGGCGTCGCTATCGGGCCGATGATCAACATGGCGGCGGTCGAGAAGATCAACCGCCACGTCGAGGACGCGCTCGCCAAGGGTGCTGCCATCATCACCGAGAAACCGGTGCTGCCGGAGGGCCCTCAGTATGTCGCGCCGCTGGTGCTGAGCGGCGCCACAAAGGACATGCAGCTTGCCGGTGAAGAGACGTTCGGTCCGGTCGCGCCGCTCTTCCGGTTCGAGACGGAACAGGAAGCGATCGCGCTGGCCAATGGCACGCCTTACGGACTTGCCTCCTATTTCTACACCGAGAATTTGAAACGCGCCTGGCGCGTCGGCGAGGCGCTGGAGTTCGGCATGGTGGGCTTGAACACCGGTTCGGTCTCCATCGAAGTCGCCCCCTTCGGCGGCGTCAAGCTGTCCGGCCTCGGCCGCGAGGGCGCGCAGGCCGGCATCGAGGAATATCTCGAGATGAAGAGCTTTCACATGGGAATAGGGCAGTAAGGGAGTAAGGGAGTAAGGCAATACGGCAGTACGGAAGACAGCACCCTACTGCCCTACTGCCCTACTGCCCTACTGCCCTACTGCCCTACTGCCCTACTGCCCTACTGCCCTACCGCCCTACCGCCCTACTGCCCTACCTCACCCGGTCGAGCGCCTTGTAGTAGAGGCCTACCATCGGCAGGAACCAGGGTTTGCCGGAATAGCCGGGAATGGATGGCCATTCGAGGCCCTTGAGCGGATTGCGGTCCTCGCGGCCGAGCATGGCATCGGCCAGGATCATGCCGAGATGGGTGGAAAGCTGCGCACCGTGGCCGGAATAGCCCATCGCGTACCAGACACCGTCATGGTAACCGGCGCGCGGAAAGCGGTCCTTGGTCATGTCGACCAGCCCGCCCCAGCAATAGTCGATCTCAACCTTGGCAAGCTGCGGAAAGATCGCCGCGAGGCCCGCCCGCAAGATCTGTCCGCTCCTTGCGTCGGAGCGCTGATCCGATGTCGCCGAAAAGCGTGCGCGGCCGCCGAAGATCAGACGATTGTCCGGCGAGAGCCGGAAGTAGTTACCGATGTTCATCGAGGTCACGCATGTCCGGTTGCCGGGCATGGTGGCAGTGATCTCGGCGTCGCTTAGCGGCCGCGTGGCGATGATGAAGCTGCCGACGGAAATGATCCTGCGGCGGAAATAGCTGAAGTCAGGCGTGGTGTAGGCGCCGGTCGCCACCAGCACGTTGTCGGCGCTAATGCGGCCGCGCGAAGTGGTCAGCTCATGCCTGCTGCCGGCCTGCTTGCGATCGGTCACCGCCGTGTTCTCATGGATGACGGCGCCATGGCGGGTGGCAGAAGTGGCGAGACCCGCCACATAGCGGCCCATATGCATCATGGCACTCTTCTTCGACAGCATCGCGCCATGGAAGGGCGAGCCGATCTCGGATTTGAGATCGGCCGCCGACAGCAGCGCCGTATCCGGGTCCACCTCGGCATGGAGGGCTTCGAAGTTGCGGGCGATCGCTTCGAAATGCTGCGGCTTCGAGGCGAGCTTCAGCTTGCCGGCGCGGCGGAAATTGCAGTCGATGCCCTCTTCGGCAACCAGCGCGTCGATGGTGTCGACGGAACTGTCGAGCGCCCGGTAGAGCGCGATTGCCCGCTCCTTGCCGAGCTCCGCCTTGGCCGAGAGATAGCTGTGGGCGAGGCCGTTGTTGAGGTGTCCGCCATTGCGCCCGGACGCGCCCCAGCCAACACGCTCCGCCTCCAGCACGGCCACCTTGGCACCGGCCTTCGCCAGCTGGCGCGCGGCGGCAAGGCCGGTGAAGCCGCCGCCGATGATGGCGGCATCATAGTGCCCCTCGACCGGGCCTTGCGCCCCGCCGGAAAAGACCGGGGCGGTATCGTGCCAGTAGGAGACGAACTTCATCGGCAATCCGCCTGTTTCAGAGCCCAACGACGCCCGCCAGACCGGAAATGTCCGATATCTCGACATAGCCGTAGTACGGGTTGGCCGGTTCGTGGCCGCGATTGACCCAGACCTTGTTCTTGATGCCGAGATCGTGCGCGGACATCAGGTCGTAGCGGAACGAAGACGAGCAGTGAAGCACATCCTCCGGGCCGCAACCCAACCTGTCGAACATGTATTCGAAGGCCTTGAAACGGGGCTTGTAGGCCTGCGCCTGCTCGGCCGTGTAGACTGCATGGAACGGCGCGCCGAGCTTCTCGACATTGGACATGATCTGCGCGTTCATGGCGTTGGAGAGGATGACCAGCGGAATTTCCTTGGCGACCTTCGCCAGGCCCGCCGGAACGTCGGCGTGCGGCCCCCAGGTCGGAACGCGCTCATAGACCATCCTGGCGTCGTCGTCGCTGAAGGCGACGCCGTTGCGCTTGCAGGTACGCTCGAGCGCGCTATGGACGACGTCGGCATAGGGCTTCCAGTCGCCCATGATCTCGTCGAGCCGATACGCCGAGAAATTCTTGATGAACTCCTGCATGCGCGGCTCGTCGAGGCGGCTGCCGTAGAGGTCGCGCGCCGCTTCCGCCATCTGGAAATGGATCAACGTGCCGTAGCAGTCGAAGGTGATGTATTTGGGCCTGAAGGAAGCCATGTCCGTCGATCTCCGGTGGAAGCACATCCGCGTTGGGATGTATTCATCATAGGACGGCAGGCAGCGGCCCACCTGACCGAAATCACCCTCTCGAAAGCAGAAAGTTCCGTATCCGCGGTCCGGTTTGGCACGCTGTAGCATCTGGCGTGCCGATTGTGGTGCCGCCCGCGGCGTGAGGCGCCTGCACCGCCAGCACAAGATGCGGCGCACCGCCTGCGCTACGGCGAAAGATACCGTCGAAGCCAGGGCCTTCAGACGATCTGCGGCGCGCTGATGGTCGAAACTTGGCATCAGACGGAAGGATGCCTCATGCCGCAGGGCGAGATCGAACTCCAGGCCTTCGGGCCGCACCATATCGAGGGCGCCGTGGCGCTTTCTCGCCAGGAGAATTGGCCGCATCGCCCGCAGGATTGGCAGATGGCGTTGCAGCTTTCGAGCGGCGCGGTCGCGCTCGATGGTCAGGGCCGCGTCACCGGAACCATCCTGGTCACGCCCTACGGCATGGATTGCGCCATGATCAACATGGTGATCGTCGACAGGAACGCGCGCGGCAAGGGGCTTGGACGCCAGCTTATGGATCAGGCCTTCGCCTTGGCCGGGAACCGTCCGCTGCGGCTCGTCGCGACGGCAGACGGCATGCCTCTCTATGAGAAATTGGGCTTCGTGCCGTCCGGCACCATCCTGCAGCATCAGGGCAAGGTTGCGGAGCTTGGTGCGCCCGGTGGCGTGGCAGCCGCAGGCATCGACGATCTCCCTGAAATCAAGGCGCTGGACCGCGACGCCTATGGCGCCGACCGCGAAGCTCTGATCGATGCGCTGGCGGAGCGCGGCCAGTTCGCCGTCATCCGCCGCAACGGCGCCATCGAGGCCTATGCCGCGATCCGCCCGTTCGGACGCGGCGAGGTGATCGGTCCGGTCATCGCGGGAAGCGCCGACGAGGCGAAGGCCCTGATCGGCTTCTTTGCCGCGCCGCGTCCCGGCGCCTTCCTGCGCGTGGATACCGGCAGCGTGACCGGCATCGCCAGCTGGCTCGAGGAAATCGGCCTCACCCATGTCGGCGGCGGTGTGGCCATGGACCGTCCACCCAGGACGGGCGCGGACCGGATCAGGCCGAAAGTTTACGCGCTCGCCAACCAGGCGCTCGGCTAGGAGGATAACAATGCTCGCCAATTCGCTGATCGAACTCGACCGCGCCCATCTCATCCACCCGGTCGCTTCATATCGTGGCCACGAGGCGCTTGGCGTGCGTGTGCTGAAATCGGCGAAAGGGGCGACCGTGACCGACGCGTCCGGCAAGCAACTCGTCGATGGCTTCGCCGGGCTGTGGTGCGTCAATGCCGGCTACGGCCATGACAGCATCGTCGAGGCGGCGGCCCGGCAGATGCGCGAGCTTCCCTACGCCACTGCCTATTTCGATCTCGGTTCGGAGCCCGCCATCCGGCTCGCCTCAGAACTGGCCGAGCGGGCGCCGGGCGACCTCAATCACGTCTTTTTCACGCTTGGCGGGTCGGACGCGGTCGACAGCACGATCCGTTTCGTCCGCTACTACTGGAATGCCAAAGGCGAGCCGCAACGCGACCAGTTCATTTCCATCGAACAGGGTTACCATGGGTCGTCGGTGGTCGGCGCGGGCCTGACCGCCCTGCCCGCCTTTCACGCCGGTTTCGGCATTCCCTTCGAATGGCAGCACAAGATTCCTTCACCCTATCCCTATCGCAACCCGGTCGGCGAGGACGGCAACGCGATCATCGCCGCATCGCTCGCCGCGCTGAAGGCCAAGATCGAGGCGATCGGGCCGGAACGGGTCGCCGCCTTCTATGCCGAGCCGATACAGGGCTCGGGCGGCGTCATCGTTCCGCCAAAAGGCTGGATCAAGGCCATGCGCGGACTCTGCCGGGAGTACGGCATCCTGTTCATCGCCGACGAGGTGATCACCGGTTTCGGCCGCACGGGACCGCTGTTCGCCTGCACCGACGAGGAGATCGTCCCCGATTTCATGACGACCGCCAAGGGGCTGACCTCGGGTTATGTTCCCATGGGCGCCGTGTTCATGGCCGATCATGTCTACAATGTCATTGCCGATGGCGCGGGCAGTTCGGCCGTCGGCCACGGCTATACCTATTCCGCCCATCCCGTCAGCGCTGCCGTCGCGCTCGAAGTGTTGAAGCTCTATGAAGACGGCCTTCTGGACAATGGCATCAAGGCCGGTGCTCGCCTGATGGCGGGATTGCAGGGCTTGAGGGGCCATCCGCTTGTCGGCGATGTACGCGGTCGCGGCATGCTTGCCGCCATCGAACTGGTGGTCGACAAGGACAAGAAGACGCCGCTTCCGGCGTCGGCAATGCCGGCACGGCGTATCTTCGACAGGGCGTGGGACAACGGCCTCATCATCCGTGCGTTTGCCAACGGGGTTCTCGGCTATGCTCCCCCGCTCTGCTGCACCGACGCCGACATCGACGCGGTCATCGAGCGCACACGCCGGACGCTCGACCAGACGCTGGCCGATCCCGATGTCCGCCAGGCTGTGGCATGAAGGCGGCGGAATATGTCGCGTCTCGAAATATCGCCGGGGCGGATGATTTCGCAATTTTGTGCCGCCCCTTCACGCCTTTTCGGCGAATCCAGCGCGGGGGAAGTGCCAGACTGCTCATAAGACAAGGCCAGAAAGCTTGGATCTCCGGGCCTTCGAAAGGCCACGCCCCAGGCAGCACGGAATTTTGTTCTGTTCAACACATGCAATTCGGCCGAACGCAGAGGAGAGCCAGTCTTGGCCAGGGGCTTTAGCGAATTCAAATATATGACCTTCGACGTGGTTGGTACGCTGATCGACTTCGAAGGCGGGATCACGACCTGCCTGGCGGGAATTGCCGCCGAGGCCGGCGTTTCGATCGATGGCGAGGAAGCGCTGAGCCTCTACCGGCAGGCCCGTTACATGCCCGATGCCGGCCTGTTTCCCGACGATCTCGTGCGTGTCTACACAGCCATCGCGCCGCAACTCGGCCTGCCGGCCGAGGAGAAATACGGCATCCGGCTGCGGGACTCGGCCAGCGTCTGGCAAGGCTTCCCCGACAGCGCGGCGGCATTGGCGGACCTTGCGAAGTCGCACAGGCTGATCGCCATGACCAATGCAAGACGTTGGGCACTAGATCATTTCGAAAAGCAGCTCGGTTCGCCCTTTTTCGCCACCTTCACGGCCGATGATACAGGCACGGAGAAACCGGACCCGGCCTTCTTCCAGAAGGTCTTCGATTTCGTGGCCTCCCGGGGCGACAGCAAGGATGACATCCTGCACGTCGCGCAAAGTCAGTACCACGACATCGGCATATCCCGAGCGCTTGGCGTGACCAATTGCTGGATCGAGCGCCGGCACACGCCCAGAAGGGCTATGGCGGCACGATCGAGCCCGATCGCTTCACCGCGCCGAACTACCACTTCACGTCAATGGCCGCCCTTGCCGCAGCCGTGCGGGAAAGCCTGAAGGAACGAACCTGAGCCCAAACCCGGAAAGCCGCAGCAAGACGAGCAAGCCGGAAAACAAACAGAAAGGGGAATGATATGACCGACAAGATCACGAACTGGACCAGCGCAGACGATGCCATGGTCGAAAATGCCATCCGGCGGGGCGCGAGCCGCCGCGAACTCCTCAAGATGCTGCTGGCCGGCGGCGCCGCAGTCGCCGCGGGCAGCATAGTGCTTGGCCGTGCCACCAATGCGGTCGCCGCCACACCGGTTTCCGGCGGAACGTTCAAGGCCGCCGGCTGGTCGTCCTCGACCGCCGACACGCTCGATCCGGCAAAGGCGTCGCTGTCGACCGACTATGTCCGCTGCTGCTCGCTCTACAACCACCTGACTTTCCTCGACAAGGACGGCGTCACGCAGATGGAGCTGGCTGAAAGCTTCGACAGCAAGGACGCCAAGACCTGGACGGTGAAGCTGCGCAAGGGTGTCACCTTCCACGATGGAAAGGCTCTCACCGCCGATGACGTGGTGTTCTCGCTGAAGCGCCATCTCGATCCGGCGGTCGGTTCCAAGGTCGCCAAGATCGCAGCGCAGATGACCGGCTTCAAGGCGGTCAACAAGTCGACCGTGGAGATCACGCTCGCCGACCCGAATGCCGACCTTCCGACCATCCTGGCGCTACACCATTTCATGATCGTCCAGGACGGCACCACGGACTTCTCCAAGGGCAACGGCACCGGCGCCTTCGTGCTGCAGACGTTCGAGCCGGGCGTGCGGTCGGTCGTCACCAAGAACAAGAATTATTGGAAATCAGGCAAGCCCTATCTCGACTCCTTCGAGTTCATCGCCATCAGCGACGACAGCGCCCGCGTCAACGCCCTGCTTTCTGGTGACATCAATTTTGCGGCTTCGATCAATCCACGCGCGATGAAGCTCATTGGCGGGCAGCAGGGCTTCGAGTTGTCGAAGACGACCTCGGGCAACTACACCGACCTCAACATCCGGCTCGACATGGATCCGGGCAACAAGGCCGACTTCGTGGCTGGCATGAAGTATCTGGTAAACCGCGAGCAGATCGTCAAATCGGCGTTGCGTGGACTTGGCGAGATTGGCAACGACCAGCCTGTCTCCCCGGCAAACATCTTCCACAATCCCGACATCAAGCCGAAGGCTTTCGACCCGGACAAGGCCAAGTTCCACTTCCAGAAGTCAGGCTTGCTCGGCCAGTCCATCCCCGTGATTGCTTCCGACGCCGCGACCTCGTCGATCGACATGGCTGTTATCATCCAGGCCGCCGGCGCCGATATCGGCATGAAGCTGGACGTCCAGCGCGTTCCGTCGGACGGCTACTGGGACAATTACTGGCTCAAGGCGCCGATCCATTTCGGCAACATCAATCCGCGCCCGACGCCGGACATCCTGTTCTCGCTCCTCTACGCCTCCAACGCGCCCTGGAACGAAAGCCAGTACAAGTCCGAGAAGTTCGACAAGCTGCTCGTCGAGGCGCGCGGCTCGCTTGATCAGGCCAAGCGCAAGGAAATCTACAACCAGATGCAGGGCATGGTCTCAGAGGAGGCCGGCACCATCATCCCGGCCTACATTTCCAACGTTGATGCTCTCTCCAGCAAGGTGAAGGGTTTGGAGGCGAACCCGCTCGGTGGCATGATGGGCTACGCAATGGCGGAATATCTCTGGCTCGAAGCCTGAGAGGCACCTGCCGGGGACCGGACAGCCGGTCCCCGGCACCTATTGCGCAACATGGCTTGGCCGAACGCAACCGCAGGAGCGCTTCAATGACGTCTGGGGTTCTAAACCTCGTGCTGAAGCGGCTGGCGATCGCGGTCGTCACGCTTCTGATAGTGCTATTCGCGGTTTTTTTCGCCACCAGCATGTTGCCTGGCGATACCGCGTCGATCCTGCTCGGCCAGGCAGCCACCCCGGAGGCGGTCGCCGGCCTGCGCGAAGCCATGCATCTCAACGATCCGGCAATCCTGCGCTTCCTGCGCTGGCTTCTCGGCCTGCTCCACGGTGACCTCGGCACCTCCTATGCCAATGAGATGCCTGTCGCGGCGCTGATCGGCGGGCGCTTTGTCAACACAATGGAGCTCGCCGGCATCACCACCCTGCTCTCGGTGCCGCTGGCGCTGACGCTCGGCATCACCGCCGCCATGCTGCGTGGCTCCCTCTACGACCGAACCGTCACCATCCTTTCGATCGGCGTCATCTCGGTGCCGGAATTCATGGTCGCGACCCTCGCGGTCCTGCTTTTCGCTGTCTATCTCAAATGGCTGCCGGCACTTTCCTCGGTCAATGAGGCGCACACGCTGACCGACCTGGTGCGCATCTATGCAATGCCCGTGATCACACTCACCTTCGTCATCTCCGCACAGATGATCCGCATGACCCGTGCGGCTGTGATCGAAACGCTCTCCACGCCTTATGTCGAGATGGCGCTTCTCAAGGGCGCTTCACGCGGCCGCATGGTGCTCAAGCACGCGCTTCCCAATGCGCTCGGGCCGATCGTCAACGCGGTTGCGCTGTCTTTGTCCTATCTGGTCGGCGGCGTCATCATCGTGGAGACGATCTTCAACTATCCCGGCATCGCCAAGCTGATGGTCGATGCGGTTGCGACCCGCGACCTGCCGTTGATCCAAAGCTGCGCAATGATCTTCTGCCTCGGCTATCTCTTGCTCATCACCGTCGCCGACATTATCGCCATCATGTCCAACCCGAGGCTCAGGTGACAATGGCGCGTGTGGCAGCTTCCCCACGGTCCTTCCTGGGCCACAGCTACAATCTCGTGGGCGTCGTGGCCGCGCTGGTCATCCTGGCGTGGACGCTGATCGCCATCTTCGCGCCCGCCATCATTCCCCATTCGATCGGCGACATAGTCGACGACGACTATTTCGGCCCGATGCGTCAGGGTCTATGGCTCGGCTCCGACTATCTGGGGCGCGACATGCTCTCACGGGTGCTCATGGGCGCGCGCTACACTGTCGGCATATCGCTCGCCGCCGTCGCCATCGCCTGCTTTTCGGGCGTGGTGCTGGGGATGGTCGCGGCCGTCACCGGCGGCTGGCTCGACACCTGCCTAAGCCGATTCCTTGACGCCATGAACTCCATCCCCAGCAAGCTGTTCGGCCTTGTGGTCGTCGCCGCGGTGGGCTCGTCGATCCCGGCGCTGATCCTGACGCTCGCCGTCATCTACATACCCGGCGCTTACCGCTTCGCACGGGCGCTCGCCGTCAACATCAATACCATGGACTTCATGACCGTCGCCCGCGTCCGCGGCGAAAGCACCGCCTATCTCATCGGGTCCGAGATCCTGCCCAACATCATCCGCCCGGTTCTGGCCGATTTTGGCCTGCGCTTCGTCTTCATCGTGCTCTTGCTCTCAGGCCTGTCCTTCCTCGGACTCGGCCTGCAGCCGCCGCTCGCCGACTGGGGCGCCCTGGTACGCGAGAACATCGGCGGCCTGCCCTTCGCGGCTCCCGCCGTCATCATTCCCTCGCTGGCGATCGCCAGTCTCACCATCAGCGTCAACCTGCTGATCGACAACCTGCCGCAGAAGATCAGGGACAGGGATACATGACCAATCTCGTCGAGGTCAGGAACCTGAGGATCGAGGCGACGACGGACGCCGGACGCATCGTCGAAATCATCAAGGGCGTCAGCATCGACATCGCCGACGGCGAGATCGTCGCCCTGATCGGGGAGAGCGGCTCCGGCAAGACAACGGTGGCGCTCTCCCTCATGGGCTATGCGCGGCCCGGCTGCCGGATCACCGGCGGCGAGATCAATGTGAACGGCAAGAACATGGCGGCACTGTCCGAAAAGCAGCGCGCCAAATTGCGCGGCACCGACATTGCCTATGTTCCGCAAAGTGCCGCCGCCTCCTTCAACCCCTCGTCGACGATCATGGAGCAAGTGATCGAGGTCACGCGCATCCACGGCCTTATGCCGCCCGAGCAGGCGCGAAAGCGCGCGGTCGAACTGTTCCGGGCTTTGTCGCTGCCGGATCCGGAAGGGATTGGCGCGCGCTACCCGCACCAGGTTTCAGGCGGGCAATTGCAGCGGCTGTCGGCGGCCATGGCGCTTATCGGCGATCCCAAGCTGGTCATCTTCGACGAGCCGACCACCGCGCTCGACGTGACCACGCAGATCGACGTGCTGAAAGCATTCAAGGCGGTCATGCGGGCGGGTGGGATAGCGGGGGTCTATGTTTCGCACGACCTCGCCGTCGTCGCCCAGATCGCCGACCACATCGTTGTGCTGAAGGGCGGCGAAGTGCAGGAGACCGGCACCACCGCTCAGATTCTTTCGGCCGCCCAGCACCCCTATACGCGCGAACTTTTGGCTGCCTTCGAGCCGAAGCCGCGGCAAGCGCACGCGGACACGGATGCCGGCGCGAAGCCGTTGCTGCGTATCGACAATGTGACCGCCGGCTATGGCGCGGTGCGGGATAACGGGCTGCCACTCATCCGGGCCGTCGATTCCGTCAGCCTGGTCGTCGAGAAGGGACGCAACCTCGGCATTATCGGCGAATCCGGCTGCGGAAAATCGACGCTGGCGCGAGTCATCGCCGGCATCCATCCGGCGGCGGCCGGCGACATCATATTCGACGGCAAAGAACTGCAGCGCGCCGCGGGGAAACGCAGCCAGGACCAGTTGCGCGAGATGCAGATCGTGTTCCAGTATGCCGATACCGCGCTCAATCCGGCCAAGCCTGTGGAGGACATCATTGCCCGGCCGCTGGCCTTCTATCACCAACTCGACAGGCAGGCGCGCTCGAAGCGCGTCGATGAACTGCTCGACATGGTTCGCCTGCCCAGGACGCTGCGCTACCGTCGGCCGTCGGAGCTCTCGGGCGGCCAGAAGCAGCGCGTGAACTTCGCGCGCGCCCTGGCGGCCGGACCCAAGCTCATCATCTGCGACGAAATCACCTCGGCGCTCGACACGGTGGTGGCGGCCGCCGTGATCGACCTGCTCAAGGAGCTGCAGCGCGAGCTGGGCCTTTCCTACATTTTCATCAGCCACGATCTCTCCGTCGTCGAAGCGATCTGCGACGAGATCATGGTCATGTATAACGGGCAGCGGGTTGAACAGATCACGCCCGACAGGCTGCAAGCGCCAAGCCACCCCTATTCGAAGCTTCTGTTCTCCTCCGTGCCCAAGCTCGATCCGACGTGGCTCGATGGCCTCGTCCGCGACCCGGAGCTCGTCAGCCAGTACGGCCATCGCTGATTACATCGGAAACAGGCTGGGCAGCGGCATATGCGCCTTGATGATGGGTGACTTCAGCACCACGAAGCTGAAACACTTGTCGATGCCGATATCCATGTCGGTGAGCCGCTCGACGATCGCCTGATATTCGGCAATCCCACCCGTGACGAATTTCAAGAGATAGTCATAACGGGCGGACACGCGGTGGCATTCGACGGCGGCATCAACCTTGTCGACGGCGGCAAGGAAGCGCGCGAAGTCGATCTGACGATGGTTCTTCAGCGTGATTTTCGTGAAGACGGTGAGCGTGCGCCCCAGCTTGGCGACGTCGATCTGCGCCGAAGAGCGGACGAAATAGCCTTCGGCCTGCGGCTTCTTTACCCGCATCAGGCAGGGGTTGGGGGAGAGATTGACCAATTCCGCCAGCTCCACATTTGTGATGCGGCCGTTCTTCTGCAGCTCGTACAAAATCTTGATGTCGATCCGATCGAGTTTCATAGGCCCTGCCTACAATTGCGAGCAGAGCCGGTAGGCCTCGTAGATCGACGAGTAGATGTCCCTGCTAGCAACGGCGTCGCCGATGCGGTGCAGGACGAAAGAACCGGCAGCTTGGGGACCTTTGTCCCCCTTCGTTTCCGTTCCCGTCATCAGTGCTATGTCGGTGACGCCGTTATTGGCTGAGCGCGCGCGCAATTCCTGGTAAGTGTCCTCCATCGGCACCGTGCCGCGCTCGACAATGAGTTGGGCCGCCGTCATTTCCGTTTCCGCACCGGTGAGTTCATGCCGAAACGTGGCGGCGATGCCGTTGCCCTGGCGTACCGCCTTGACCAGACGCACATCACAGACAACGCGGATGCCGCGTTCCGTGGCGCGTTTGCGAAAACTCACCCGGTCCGGATAGGGCGTCTCGATCGCCAAAGTGTCGTCGGCTATGGCCAGGCTGACCACGCGCCCCGGACGGGCCAGATGCAGGGCGCAGGAAATTGCCGCCTGGCGTCCGGTCTCGTCGTAGATGAGCACGTCGTCCTTTGCCGGCACGACCCCGGTCAGGACGTCCCAGACGCTGTCGCAATGTTCGGCACCCTCCAGCCATTCCATATCAGGAATGCCGCCGGTGGCCACGATGACCGCGTCCGGTCTTGCGGCAAGGACGATTTCTGCGTCCGCATAGGTGTTGAGACGGACTTCCACTCCAAGCCGAGCGAGTTCGTCGACGCGCCAGTCGACTATGCCGATGAGATCCTTGCGGTCGGACGCTGCAGCCGCGACGAGCACCTGCCCGCCGAGCCGTGCCGCGGCTTCGAGCAGGCTCACTCTGTGTCCGCGCTCGGCGGCGACCCTTGCCGCTTCCATCCCACCCGGACCACCGCCGACCACGACCACCCGTTTCGGCGTCTCCGCCCGGTCGATGATGTGGTTGACGATGGTCTCATGGCCGCTGGCCGGGTTGTGGATGCACTGCACCTTCTTGTACAGGCAGTAGGACGCGCCGACGCAGGGGCGGATGCGTTCTTCCTCTCCGCGCATCACCTTGTTGACGATGTGCGGGTCGGCGATATGCGCGCGCGTCATGCCGACCAGGTCGACAAGGTTTTCGCGGATCGCATGACGAGCCGTGGCGACATCCCTGATCGCTGCGGCGTGGATGACGGGCAGTTTGGTTTCCCGTTTGAACTGCCCGACCAGCGGCAGAAACGGCGCGCTCGGGCTGAACATGCCGGGCATGTTCTGCTCGGCCAGCGACAGGTCGGTGTCCATGCGGCCGAAGATGCAATTGAAGAAATCGACATGGCCTTCCCGCTCGAACAGCCTGGCGAAGGCTAGGCATTCCTCGAAATCCGACCCGTCGTCGACCGCCTCGTCGATCACCAACCGGATGCCGACAGCGAAGTCGTCACCCACCGCGCGGCGTATTGCCTCGTGAACCATCAGGCCGAAGCGCGCGCGGTCTTCCAGCGAGCCGCCGAAGCCATCCGTGCGCCTGTTGGTTCTGCGTGAGAGGAATTGCCCGATCAGATGGCCGCCGGTGACCGTCTCGACGCCATCCAGACCGCCGTCCACGCAGCGCCTTGCCGCTGTGGCGTAATCCTTGATGATCCTGTCGATGTCGGCGGCGTCCATCTCCTTCGGGAAATTTCGGTTTCGCGTCTCGCGAATGCGCGATGGCGCCACTGGCGGCAGCCAGTTTCCGGCATAGGCGGTGGCGCGCCGTCCAAGATGCGAGACCTGGCACATGACGGCGGCGCCATGGCGATGAACGCGCTGCGACAGCGACTGGAGATGAGGCACGATACGATCGCTGGAGAGGTCCAGCTGACCGCCGCCCCAACTGGAGTCGGGCGAGGTCATGGCCGAGCCGCCCGCCATGCTCATCGCCAGGCCGCCGCGCGCTTTCTCCTCATGGTAGCGCTGGTAGCGCTCGAGCGGCAGGCCGCCATCGTCCAGCATCGAAGCATGACTGGTGCTGACGACACGGTTGCGGAGCCTCAGGCCCTTGAGCCGAAACGGCTGCAGCAGGGGATCGCCGGATGTGCCGTCCGCTTGAGATGCCGCTGTCTTCACGCCCTGCTCCACCCCATTCATGAAGCTTATAGTTCGTCATTTGCGGAGCCGGAGAAAGCTTGAAAATTGTTGGGGTAGCTATACGCTGAGCGTATGGCTGGTTTCGCAAAACTCGTTCCTTCCGCACGCGGACTGCTGGTCTTCGAAGCGGCTGCCCGGTCGGGCAGTTTCACCGCCGCCGCGCGCGAATTCAACGTCACGCAACCATCCATCAGCCGCAGCATCGCCCAGCTCGAGGCCGATTTTGGCATCGCTCTTTTCACGCGGGGGCCAACCGGGTTGGCGCCGACCGCGGAAGGGCGTGCCCTTTACTCGGCCGTGCGGGAGGGATTTGACGGCATCGAGGAGGTGATCCGGAGAATCAAGCAGAACGATGCGGCAAAGCCGGTGGTTACCCTTTCCCTTTCGAGTTCTCTGGCGACGTATTGGTTCGTTCCCAGGTTAGGGGCTTTCAACACCAGGTTTCCCGATGTGGACCTGAGGTTCGAGCTGATCGCGGGCGTTCTGAGAGGCCCCGCCGAGAATGTCGACCTTGCCACGAGAATCCTGGCCGATGACGATACGCACTATCATCATTGGCCATTCTCGCCGGAAGTCATCGTTCCGGTGTGCAGCCCAGCCTATCTGGCGGCCCACGGTCGGCTGATCCACGCCGGAACCGGGGAAGGTCATGTCCTGCTGCACCTGAGCGACGCCAAGGAGCAGTGGCTGGACGCCTGGGGCAGCGTCGCAGACCGCAAGACCAGCAGGGCAAAATGGCTCGAATTCTCGGACTACGCGGTCGTGCTGCAGGCCGCGATGAACGGGGAGGGCGTGGCGCTCGGCTGGCTCAGCAACGTTTCAAGGGCGTTGCTTCAGGGAACCCTGGTCCCAGCCTCGGACAGGCAGATCAACACGGGCCGGATCCATCAGCTGATTGCACCGCGCTCACGGCCGGTGCGGCCTGTGGTCTCCGATATCCAGGCCTGGATGATCGCCGAGATGCAAGTCGAATTGAAAGCACTGCAGCCGATCTTGCGGCTGGACATCGCGTAGCGAGCCGCAGGCGACAGATGTAGCGCGGCGCTGCCACCGCCGACTACCTCGGAAACAGGCTGGGCAGCGGCATGTGCGCCTTGACGATGGGGGACTTCAGCACGACGAAGCTGAAATACTTGTCGATGCCGATATCCATGTCGGTCAGCCGCTCCATGATCGTCTGGTACTCGGCTATTCCGGCGGTCACGAATTTCATCAAATAGTCGTAGCCGCCCGACACGAGGTGGCATTCGATGACCTGATCGATCTTCTCCACCACGGCGAGAAAGCGGGCGAAGTCCACCTGGCGATGGTTCTTCAAGGTGATTTCGGTGAACACGGTCAGCGTCTGGCCAAGCTTGCCGATATTGACCTGTGCGGAATAGCCCTCAATGTAGCCCTCCGACTGGAGCTTCTTGACCCGCATCAGGCACGGGCTTGGCGACAGATGCACCAGGTCGGCCAATTCCACATTGGTGATGCGGCCGTTCTTCTGCAATTCGTGAAGAATCTTGATATCGATCCGATCCAGCTTCATGGTCGTCTCCGCAGAACGCACGCCACAGCACAAAATGCTGCCTTGCTTGTAGACATTGACACTACCACAGCCCGTTGGCCTGTCCATCCAAGCGGACAGCGCTTTGAAACGCAGTCGCTCCCGATTTTGACCGAGCTGCCGGAATAAAATTCTGCTTCGGCTTCAACTGCGGCAGCGGCTGCCTGCGCAACACGGTAGATTGGCGCTTCAAGGCAGAGAGACCATGCGCGCGCCGCTACAGCAAATCGAGACATCTGGCGAACTGCCGCGATCCGCGGACGCGGTGGTGATTGGCGGCGGCATCGTGGGTGTCTTCGCGGCCTATTATCTGGCCAGGCGCGGCATGCGGGTCGCGCTTGTCGAAAAAGGGCGCATCGGCGCCGAGCAGTCCTCCAGGAACTGGGGATGGTGCCGCCAGCAGAATCGCGACGCCCGCGAGTTACCGATGGCGACACGCAGCCTCGATTTGTGGGACAGCTTTGCCACGGAAACCGGCGAAGACACCGGCTTTCGCCGATGCGGTTTGCTTTATCTCAGCAATGACGAGGCAGAACTGGCCGGCTGGGCACGCTGGCGTGACTTCGCCAAAACGGCTGGCGTCACCACGCACATACTCGACGGCGCCGAGGCCAGCAAGCGGGGCTGTGCCACCGGCCGGGCCTGGAAGGGCGGTGTCTTCTCCCCGACCGACGGCACCGCCGACCCGTCGCGAGCTGCCCCATCTGTCGCCCGGGCCATCCTCAATCTCGGGAGCACCGTACATCAGAATTGCGCCGCGCGCGGCATCGAGACCGAAAGCGGGCGCCTGAGTGGGGTGGTCACCGAAAGCGGAACGATCAGGACGAAGGTGGCAGTGCTGGCCGGCGGCGCCTGGGCTTCGTCCTTTTGCCGGCAGTTTGGCTTCCGCTTTCCGCAAGCATCTATCCGCTCCTCCATCCTGTCCGTCTCGCCGGGCGCGGAGGGTCTGCCGGATGCGCTGCACACGGCAAGGATCTCGGCCACGCGCCGCGGCGATGGCGGCTACACGCTCGCCATAAGCGGACGCGGCCGCGTGGACGTGACGCCGCAGCAATTGCGTTTCTCCTCGCAGTTCCTGCCCATGTTCCTGAAGCGGTGGCGAAGCCTCGCGCCCGGCGGGGTGCAGGGCGCGCGCTCGGGCCACGAAACGCTCCGGCATTGGCGGCTCGACCAGCCGACGCCGATGGAGCGGATGCGCATTCTCGATCCGGTTCCGGACCAGGCAACAATCCGCTTGACCCATGCCCGGGCGCTCGAACTTCTGCCCGAGCTTCGAAAGACCAGGATAAGTGCTTCCTGGGCCGGCTACATCGACAGCACGCCGGACGGTGTGCCCGCCATCGGCGAGATTCAAAGCGTTCCGGGCTTCTTCCTGGCTGCCGGGTTTTCGGGACACGGCTTCGGCATTGGACCCGGCGCCGGTCACCTCATCGCCGATCTGATGATCGGGTCGCAACCGATCGTCGATCCGAAATCCTACGATCCGCAGCGCTTCGATGTTTCGGCCTGGGGAAAGGTCGCCGATTTCTAAGACGTGACCGATGCCGAGGCGCGGTTTTCGCAATGGCATCAGCCTTTCCGGAGAAAGGCGTCGACAGGCGCAGGCCGCGCAGGGGCCTGCCCGCGAAACCGGCCGACGGCGTCGGGCGTGCAGCCGGCGTGCGCCGCTGCGAGTTCGACGGCCGCCAACTGGCAGTAGCGCCCTTGGCAGCGGCCCATGCCTACGCGCGACAGCGACTTCACCCGGTTGGCCTCGCCGCCGCCGAAATCCAGACTCTGGCGTACCTCTCCGGCAGTTACGTTCTCGCAGCGGCAGGCGATCGCGGCGTCGGGGAGCGCCCGCACCATCGCTGCCGGCCAGGGAAAAGCGCAAGCCAGGCCGTGGGCAAAGCGCTCTAGCCGCGCAAGCTCACGCAGATCGGCCGCGTTGGAGGGCGCTGGAAATCCAAGATCGGCAAGGCATGCCGCCGCCGCGAGACGCCCAGCGATCTCCGCGCCGTCCGCTCCCAGAAGACGAACCCCATCGCCCGCAAGATAGACTCCGTTGCCGGCGCGACCCATCCGGTCTGTCATTGGCAGCCATTGCCGCCACTGCTCGTCGTAGGTGAAGGCGCATCCCGCCAGGTCGGCCAGGTGCGTCTCCGCCCGCAGGTGCCAGCCCATGCCTATCGTGTCACATGGAGTGAGGCGCTGCCTTCCGCCGGCGTCGCGCCAGCGCATCGCCGTGACACCTTGCCCGTCGGCCTCGATCTTTTCGAGACTGACGCCTGCGTGATAGCGACCGCCGAGCCTTGCCCGCAGGGCGAGGCCGCGCAGTGCGACGAACGGCCGGGCGGCCAGCTTCCAGAGCCCGCGCATCTGCTGATCCCAGGGAGAGGTGTCGAGCACCGCCGCCACATCCGCTCCAGCCTTGACGAGTTGGGCACCGACCAGCGACAGCAAAGGCCCCGACCCCATCAGGACGATCCGCCGCCCGAGCGCCACGCCCTGCGCCTTTAGCGCGATCTGCGCCGCGCCAAGGCTATAGACACCGGCACTCTGCCAGCCCGGGACTGGAGCGACACGATCGGACGCGCCCGTCGCGAGGATCAGACGGTCATAGAAGATCATCTGCACGCCGCCCTCGCCCAGCACGTGCAGCCGCCCCGCCTGCACGGCGATGACCGAGCTTCCCGTGCAATGGGTGAGTCGCCCGTCGGCCGCCAACCGGTCGAAGACCGCATGCAGCGCACGCGCCTTCGCCGCCTCCGACCCATAGAGGTGCTCCGGCGTGCGGACGAACCCGTCAGGCGGGCGACGATAGATCTGGCCGCCGGCGCGCTGCCCTTCGTCGATCACAACCGGATGGAGCCCCGCATCGACCAGCGCCGCCGCCGCCCTTATGCCGGCGGGACCAGCGCCGACGATCACGATCCGCGTCGACGGGGCCTCACTCACGGCCAATTCTCCGGCGGCGTGGTGCGCAACCGCATGCCTTCGGCGATCAGGGTTGTGCACGCCCGCAGGCGCGGTCCCTCCTCCTGCCACACCCAGCAATCCTGGCAGGCCCCCATCAAGCAGAAGCCGGCGCGCGGCTCAGGTCCGAACTCGGACATCCGCAAGGCATGCCCTGACGCCAGCATCGCGGTCAGCACATTGTCGCCCTCGAGCGCCCTACGGATCTGCCCGTCAAAAAAGAAATGCACCCCCGCCCGGTCGCGCTCGGCCAGCCGGACGATACGGCCGGTGGTGATCATTCCGCGGCCTCGCGCACGGGGAGAGGACGCGGCAGTTCGGGGAAGCGTTCGCAAACGGCATCGAAAGCCGCCTGAACACCCTCCGACCCGGAGCGTCCCTTCATGCGGCGGAAGATCTCCGTCTTGGCGAAGAACCGCCAATGGATCGGCAAGTCCCTTAGTATGGCGGTGAGCCGGTCATAGGCTGGCGGCGTCCACTGCGCCTCGTAGCCTTCGCGCTCCGGACCGAAATGGAAATGGCCGGTGGCCGGCTCGTGATGCGCGCGCACTTGCCCCGTTGCCTGCTCGTCAACCTCGTCGCCACGGAGGACGACGCCATAGTCGCGTTCGGCCGCACCCGGCGAAAGATAGCCGCGCCGCACATCCTGCGCGACCCGCCAGGGCTCTCGTTCATACGGATCGCCGCGCCCACCGCCTCCGGCGGAGCGGATCTCGAGCACGTCGCCGGGCTGCAGGACCGCAGTGTCGATATTGCCCAGCGGCCGCTCCCGCTCGCTGCCCGGATTGACGACCATGTCCGACAGTCCGGCGGCCTTGCCGCCCAGCACACCCCAGGGACGGAAGAAACTGCGGTCGCGGTTGCGCGCCGTGATCCTGGAGTCTGGGGCAAAGACGCGAAAGGCCATGTCGGTCGCCAGCCCGCCGCGCCAGCGGCCCGCGCCACCACTATCCCTGGCGAGCCCGTATCTCACGAATTCGATTGGGGTCTCGGTCTCGGTGATCTCGATCGGCGTGTTCTTGAGGTAGGCGGCATCCGCGCCAGAGCCGTTGGTGCCGTCGCGATGCGGCATCGCGCCGCCGCCGCCCACGACCGGGTTCACCGCCGCGATGACGGTGCGGCTGGTGCGCTCGTCCGTGGTCATGACGTTGACGATGCAGTTGTTGCCGGCCGGAGCCGCGGGCAGGCGCTCCGGCACGGCTTGCGAGAAGGCGCCGAAGATGACCGACCGCAGCCGGGCGCAGGTGAGCGAGCGCATGCCGACCGCGGCGGGATGCACCGGATTCAGCACCGACCCAGTGGGTGCGATGCAGGTGAACGGCCGGGTGAGGCCTGTGTTGAGCAGGATCTTTGGGTTCAGCGTATAGAGCACATAGTAGACACCCACCAGCAGCATAGTGTGACGCGGATCGCCGCCCGAAGGCACGTTGAGCGAGGAACCGAGTTGCGGATCGGAGCCGGTGAAGTCTAGCACCGCCTCGTCGCCCTTGATCGTCAGCGTCAGCTTCAGCCGGCATGGATTGGCCTCGACCGAATCCTCGTCGGCGTAGTCGGCGAATTCCCAGGTGCCGTCGGACATGGCGCGCAGCACGTCGCGCGCTTGCGCCTCCGCATGGTCGAGAAGCGCGGAAACACCTTCGATGAAACCGGCCTTGCCAAACTTCCGCACCATCGCCTGGATCTTGCGCTCGCCGGTGTTGAGCGCCCCGACCAGCGCCTTGATGTCGCCGATGTTGAGGTCGGGCTTGCGCACATTGGTGCTCATGATCCGCAGGATCGACTCGTCGAAGACACCTTCCCGCACCAGCTTCATCGGCGGAAAGCGGATGCCTTCCTGATGGATTTCGGTCAGTGCCCGGCTGAGCGACGCCGGCACCGCCCCACCCATGTCGGTGTTGTGGATATGCCCACCGGTCCAGGCGACAATCTCGCCGTCGACGAATACCGGCTTCCACAGATGCGTGTCGGGCGCGTGCGTGGCGACGTGGCCGGAATAGGGATCGTTGGTGAAGGCAATGTCGCCGGGCCGGTAGTCGCCGACCATCGCAATGGCGCGGTGATAGGAAAGCCCCGGATACCAGGTGGCGCCAAGCTCCATCGGCACGGCGAAGGTCGCTCCCGACCGATCCATCAGCATCACCGTAAAATCCTGCGTCTCCTTGACGAAGGCGGAGTGCGCGGTGCGATGCAGCGTATGGGCCATGTTCTCGGCGGCCGCGCGGGCATGGTTGGCCAGAACCTGGAGGTTTGTACGGTCAAACATGGCGTCACTCCGCGAAGGTCAGCAGAAGGTTGAGATGGCGGTCTACCCGTGCCTGCGCTCCGGCGGGAATGGCTAAGGTAGTATCTTCCTGAACGACCACGGCAGGCCCGTGGAACATGCTGCCCGGCACGAGGGCCTGGCGGTCGTGGAGGTCGACGGTTTCGACGCGGAGGCCCGTATAGACCGGGAGCCGGCGCGCCGGGATGGCCGCGACGTCCACTTCTTCGGTCTCCGGGAGAGAGAGTTTCGGCCCAGCGCCTATAGCGGACAGCCTGATATCCACAAGCTCGACCTCGCCATCCGGGTCATGGAAATCGTAAAGCCTCTGATGGGTAAGATGGAAGGCCTGCTCGATCGGGGCTACGTCGTCGCCTGTCAGCCATTCCGGCGAAAGGACGACCTCGATCTCATAGCTTTGGCCGAAGTAGCGCATGTCGCAGGAGAGAGTGAGTTCCGCCGCCGCGCCGTGGCCCTGCGCCGCAAGCCAGCCGCGGCCCTCATGCGCGAGCGCCTCGAAGGCCTTGCGAATTGTCGGGAGCGTAGCGCCCGACAGCGGGGTGAAGACCGTGCGGATGAAGTCGCCGCGCAGATCCGCCACCAGGCCGCCCAGCGCCGACACCACGCCGGGGCGGCGGGGCGCCATGACGCGCTTCATCCCGAGTTCGCGGGCAAGGAAGGCGCCGAGCATGGGGCCGCCGCCGCCGAAGGGCATCAGCGTGAAATCGCGCAAGTCGACGCCGGCGCGCGAGGCGAGTTTCTCGACCTCGACGAACATTTCCGACACCGCGATGTCGAGGATCGCCTGCGCCGTCTGCTCGATCGGGCGGCCGAGCCGGGCGGCAAGGTCGCCGACCGCGCGATGCGCCAGTTGGGTATCGATCCTGAGCTGGCCGTAGGCCATCTCGCTGTGGCCAAGCCATCCGCACACCACCATGGCGTCCGTCACCGTCGCGCGTTCGCCGCCACGGCCATAGCATGCCGGTCCTGGCGTCGAGCCGGCCGACTCCGGCCCGACCCGCAGCACTCCTTGCGCGTCTACACTGGCGATCGAGCCGCCGCCGACGCCGATCGAGCTCACTGACACGGACGGGATATGGAGCGGAAATTCGCCGATCAGTTCACCGGTGCCGAACTGCGCCTCGCCGTCGATGATGAGCGCGAAGTCGGCCGAGGTCCCGCCAATGTCGAGGGTAAGGACCTTGTCCTCGCCCGCCTGGCGCGCCAGCCACGAGGCGCCGATGACGCCGGAGGCCGTTCCCGACAAAAGCATGTTCACGCAGGCGCGCTTGCCTTCGGCAGCGTTCATCAGCCCGCCGTTCGACTTTGTCAGCATCGGACGGGCCGGCACGCCGCGGTCCTTCAGCCGCTCTTCCAGCGCCGTCAGATAGCCCGAGACGCGCGGATGGACATAGCCATTGAGGATAGCGGTCGAGGTGCGTTCATATTCGCGGATGACAGGCCACACCTCGGCCGAAGAGAAGACGAAGAGGTCTGGCGCGAGACGCGCGATCGTTGCCTTGACGGCGGCCTCCTGCGCGGCATTGCGCCATGAATGGAGGAAGGAGACGATGATCCCCTGCGCCCCATTCGCTTTCGCCGCCGCCACCGCCCTGGCCACCGCCGCCATATCAGGCGCCTGGGATTCGCTCCCATCGGCACGCATGCGAGCCGGGATGCCGAACACCATGTCGCGCGAGATCAGCGGGTCCGGCCGCGAGCAGAACAGCGAATACATGTCCGGCATGCGCAACCGCGCGAGTTCGATCACGTCCTCGAAGCCGGCATTGGTGAACAGCGCCAGCGGCGCGCCCTTGCGCTGGATGATGGTGTTGATGCCGACGGTCGTGCCGTGCACGAAGCGCGTCATTCGGTTGGGGTCAAAGCCTTCGCGCTCGGCAAGAAGCCTGAGGCCCGTCATCAGCTCGGCGCCCGGATCCTCCGGCGTCGTCAGCACTTTCAGCGAGGCGACGTGCCCGGAATTGGCTTCGAGCGCGCAGAAATCGATGAATGTGCCACCGATATCGACGCCGACCTTCCAGTCGGCTTCGTTCCGCGCCTCGTCCGCTGCGATGGAACCATCCATGATACGTCCCTTCCTGTGTGCCAACCAAAGCTGACACGACAGGATGGCCAGGGTCCAAGACGTATGACGAGGAACGATATAAGTCTTACTTATGCCCCTGTCTTGTCGTCGCCCAGCACAACGGAACAGGCCGCGCGAATCTGGTCGCGCATCATCTCATCGGCCCGCGAAAGAGCCCGTGTGCGCGAGGTGAGCAGCGCGATCGGGAATTCCGGGCCATTCGCGAGAGGCCGGACGGCAAGCCCGGCAAACTGGTGCCAGGGCAGCAGCGCATCGACGAGGGCGATCCCCAAACCGGCCTGGACGAAGCCAACCGCCGAGATGGAGACATCGATCTCGAGCGACGGCGAAACCGCCACACCTTGTGCGCGCGCGGCATGGGCCAGTTCGTCGGCGGGGCGGGTGTTTCCACGATAGGATATCAATTCCTCTCCGGCGAGATCGGAGAGCGTCAGCTCGGTTTTCCCGGCCAACGCATGCCCGATGGGCAGCAAGCAGGCGAAGCCGACGCTGCCGAGCACCTCCGCCTCGATGTCGGGAGGCAGGCGGTCGTCCAAGGCCACGCCAAGGCTGGCATCGCCGGCGCGCAGCATGTCGACGATGGCGGCGATCGGCGCCATGTGGGAGCGCAGCAAAATATCGGGATGCCGCGCCCGGAAGCTGGTGAAAGCGCGCGGCAAGATCGCCAGGGCCGGCGGCGGCGAGGCCGCGACCCGGACCAGCCCCGTCCGACCCAGACGCAGATCAGTGGTCTTGCGGCGCAAGCCCTCCAACCCCGCCGATAGACGCTCGGCATCGGCGAATATCTCGAGCGCCTCCGGGGTTGGCCGCAGCCGGCCCTTGACGCGCTCGAATAACGTGAAGCCAAGTTCGTCCTCGGTGTGGAGCAGGATCTGGCTGAGTGCGGGTTGGGAGATGTTCAGCATCCGCGCCGCGGCAGTCACGGTACCCGCGCGCATGACGGCGATGAACACTTCGAGCTGACGGGCCCGCATTGCCACTCCATAGGTCAAGCTTATGGCTGTTGTCCAAACCCATCTTTGACGCAACGAAGCGGTGCCGACAAGATCGGCGACTTCAGGATCATTCGCTCCGCGCAGGGAACAACCATGGATGTGATCGTGCTGGGCGGTGGATTGATGGGGACGGCTTCGGCCTATTTCCTCGCCAGGCGCGGTGCGCACGTGACGCTGATCGAGCGCAACCGGGTCGGCACCGGAGCGACCGTCGCTTCCTTCGGCAACATCCGGCGCACGGGGCGTCATCTGTCCCAACTTCCGCTGGCCCATCGCTCGCTTGAGCTGTGGCGAGAGGCCGATCAGATGCTGGGCCGTGACGTGGAATTCCGCGCCACCGGTCATATCCGGCTGATCTTTGATGAAGGTAGTCTTGCCGACATGCGGGCTTATGCCGAGGCGGCGCGACCTTGGGGGCTTGAACTGGAGGAACTCGGACAGCGCGAAACCTCCTCCCGGTTTCCCGGCCTCGGCCCTGACGCGATCGCCGCATCGTTCTCGCCGCATGACGGCAGCGGCAATCCCCGACTGATCGCGCCGGCCTTCGCCGAAGCCGCCCGCAAGCTTGGCGTGGCGATCGTCGAGGATGCTGAAATCGACACGATCAGGCGCTCGGGGTCCGGGTTCGTTGTGGTATGTTCCAAAGGTACATTCGCCGCCGAGTGTCTGCTCAATACCGCCGGGGCCTGGGGCGCGCGCGTCGCCGCGCAGTTCGGCGAAGAGGTTCCGCTCGACGCCTGCGGTCCGCAGATGGGCGTGACCGAGCCGCTGCCGCACCGGATTCTGCCGGTGATCGGCATCTGGACGCGCGACAAGGACCATGGCGCCTATCTGCGTCAGGTCGAGCGGGGCAACATCGTCTTCGGCGGCGCGGCCGAAAGGGTACCGGTCGACCTCGATCCAGGTCATGCGGTCGCCGATCCCACGCGCCTTCCGCTGCAATTGCGCGCGGTCGCGCGACTGCTGCCGGCAATCGCGCAGGTCGCGGTCATCCGCACCTGGTCCGGCTGCGAGGGTTATGTGCGCGACATGCTGCCGGTCATGGGACGCTCGGCGACGACGCCAGGCCTGTTCCATGCCTTCGGCTTCAGCGGACATGGCTTCCAGCTTGGTCCGGGCGTGGGCGACGCCATGGCCGAACTCGTCATGACCGACCGTTGCGAAACACCGCTCGACGATTTCAGGGTTGATCGCTTCGGCCGCGCAGCCTGATCGAGCAACTGACGACATCCGCGCCACGATGGTTCTCTTGGCCGCGAAAGGCGGGAGGTTACATGCGCCTTCGGGCATGACAATCTCAGGCGAAGAGGTGACGCTGTAAGGCGCGAACTTTTCTCAACGACCTTAGCCACCAACCCTGGCACCGGCGGCGTGCACGGCCGAAATCGGAACCGACCTAGTCGTAAACATTGCCGCCGATTGCCGCACGCATCGTTACAGGGTCTTTCGGTCCAACATCAGAGTTCTTTCGCGTCATCCCGTATCGTACCGCAACTCTCGTGCGCACAGGTGACTTTAGCTGGCATTGAATGCCACCTCGCAACAAGAGCGGCCCGTTCCGAACCATTCTGGAATGACCGCATTGGGGGCGTTTCGCATAAGGAAGGCTCGACCTGACCCTCGGGATCCGGGCTTGTCTGACCAGACGACATGCCAATTCAACGGGATTGCTTGATTGCTTGGCCGGCGCTTTTCACCCAGCGACCCCGAGCAGGCAGCAAAGCCCTTGTCTATTTGGTATGCTGGTATAATATGTACCTGACATAGCGTGTCCCCAAGGGTTTCCGCTGTGCTCATGTGGCAAGCCAAGCCGATCGTGTTTTTGGGAGGAAATACCATGAAATTTACAATCGTGGCGGCGCTCGCCAGCGCTGCGATGATGGGCGTTGCTGTGATGCCGGCAATGGCATCTTCGGACGCGCCGGTCATCGCGCTCACTAACGCCTATTACGGCAACACCTGGCGGCATCAGATGGTGGAGGCTTTCGAAGCGTCGGCCAAGGAAGCGAAGGCGGCTGGGCAGATCGCCGATTACATCGTCATGAATGGCGATGGTTCGGTGGCGCAGCAGAACAGCCAGATCGCCGAACTGATCCTCAAGAAGGTCGACGTGCTCGCCGTCGACGCCGCCTCGGAAACCGCGGTCAACGGCATCATCGAGAAAGCCTGCAAGGCCGGCATCATCGTCGTCTCCTTCGATTCTGTCGCGTCTGCGCCCTGCAACTACCAGCTCAATTTCGACTTCAAGGGCTACAAGGCGACCCAGGCGGAAGCTGTGTTCAAGATGCTCGGCGGCAAGGGCAACGTCATCCAGGTGCGCGGCGTCAAGGGCTCGGCCCCGGACAACGACATGTTCAACGCGCAGCAATCGGTGCTGGCGAAATATCCCGACATCAAGGTTGTCGCCACCGTCTATGGCCAGGCGACCGCCTCGGTGGCGCAGGCGGCCATCGCCAATGTCCTGCCCTCGCTGCCGCATGTCGATGCGGTGCTCGGCCAGGGCGGCAGCGACGATGTCGGCATTGCCCAAGCCTTCGTCCAGTATGGCGGCGAGTACAAGGACAAGATGCCGATCATCGAGGGCGGCGGCGGTACCGACTTCGTCAAATGGTGGGCCGACGAGAACGCCAAGAACAGCTACCAGACCGTCTCCATGAACACGACGCCGGGCATTGGCGGCGCTGCTTTCTGGCTCGGCCTGTCCCTGCTCAAAGGCGCCAAGGCGCCCAAGATGATGATCATGCCGGTCGCAACAGTCGATGCCAGCAACCTCAAGGAATACGCCAAGCTGCCAGGCGGCCAGATCATCAGCCCCAGCTATTCGCTCGACTGGGTCAAGCAGAATTTGCTGAGCAAGTAACGCGACAAGCACAAGGGATCGGACCGCTGAAAGCGCCCGATCCCTGACCGTGAAGAACGGAGGACGAATGTCCCACCTTGCCGTTGCCGATCAGAAGGGTGCAGCCGCCATGGCGCCCGCCTTTTCGATCCGGCAGGAAATCGTCTCGCTTTCACAGATCACCAAGAGCTTCGGGCCGACGCTGGCGAACGCCGAGATCGACCTCGCCGTTTCGGCCGGCGAGATCATCGGACTCGTCGGCGGCAACGGCGCCGGCAAATCGACGCTGATGCGCATTCTTTGCGGCACGATGTGGCCGACCCTCGGCTCGATCTCGTTCGCGGGCCAGATGCTCAGCTTCGCCGACTACAACACGATGGAAGCGCAACGGCGCGGCATCCGCATGGTGCATCAGGAACTGTCGCTGTGCGCCAATCTGTCCGTGGCAGAGAACTTCTTTCTGGAGACGCCGCAGGACGCGGCCAGCCGGCCCGGCTGGCGGATGCTTTTCAGAGGCCGCGCGCGCTCGGCGCTTGATGCCGTCTTTCCCGGCAACGGCATCGATGTGAATGCGGAAGTCGGCCAGCTGTCCATCGCCGAGCGGCAGATGGTCGAGATCGCGCGTGCCGCCGCCACACCCGGCGTCAGGCTGATCGTTCTCGATGAGCCGACCTCGTCGCTCGATCTCGATCGCTCCAAGCAGTTGCGGGCCTTCATCCGCGAGCGGGCCGAGGCCGGGCTCGCCTTCATCTTCATCAGCCACAAGCTGCAGGAAATCATCGACATCGCCGCGCAGGTTGTCGTGCTGCGCAACGGACGCATCGCCTGGCGCGGCGACGTGGCGGACACCTCGATAAGCAAGCTGGTGCAGCTCATGGGCGGCGACGCAAACTCGATCCACCAGCATGGCGCCACCGTCGCCAGCACCGGAGGCGCATTGGTGGGGCTGTCCGGGGCGCTGACATCCGAACTCGGCCGCGACATCGAGATCGCGCGCGGTGAGATCGTCGGACTGGCGGGGCTCGAGGGCAGCGGCCAGAAGGAGTTGCTGCACGCCATCTTCAAGCCCAATCCGGCGAAGGATGCCGCCGTCACCCGGTCTGGCGAAGCCGGCTTCATTGCAGGCGACCGCCAAAAGGAAGGCGTATTCCCGCTGTGGAGCGTGCTGGGCAACATCTCCATCGGCAGCCTTGCGCGCCGCCCGTCGCTGGGCCTGGTCTCGAACCGGGTCAATCGCGAGGCCGCGGCCGACGCCGCCGGCCGGCTGCGGCTCGACGAAAACCGCTTCGGGTCCAACATTCTGGAGCTGAGCGGCGGCAACCAGCAAAAGGCGCTGGTTGCCCGTGCGCTGGTCGCCGATACGCCGATCATCCTGCTCGACGATCCGACGCGCGGCGTCGACATCGCCACCAAGCAGGATTTCTACCGGCTCTGCAACGACATCGCACGCAGCGGGCGGACACTCGTCTGGCATACGACCGAGGACGCCGAATTGCTGGCTTGCGACCGCGTGCTGGTCTTTGCCGGCGGCCGGATCGTCAAGGAACTGACCGGCGAGGCGATCACCGAAGCGGCGATCGTCGGGGCGTCTTTCGTCCAGCCGACGGACAAGCGCATCGACGCCGCGCACGGCAAGGCCGGCGCGGCCGGGCTTGTCCGCGGGCTGGTGAACGCAGCCCCCTTCATCGGCCTCGCCGCCGTGCTGGCGGTGATGGCCTCGGCCAATCCGGCGGTCGCCTCGATCTTCGGCCTCGACCTGCTCTTGATGCCGGCGCTGTCACTGGTGCTGGTAACGGCGGCGCAGATGTTCATCGTCGGCGGCAGCGAAATCGATCTCGGCGTCGGCGCGTTCGCCGGGCTGATCAGCGTGCTCAGCGCCACGCTGCTCTACGATCAGCCATGGCTCGGCGCGCTAACGCTTTTTGTGGCAGTGGCCGCCTATGCTGGTCTCGGCGGGCTAATCCAGGCACGAAAGATCCCGGCGATCGTCGTCACGCTCGGCGCCTCCTTCATCTGGGTGGGGCTGGGCTATGCGCTGCAGCCGACGCCAGGCGGCGCCAGCCCTGAATGGCTTACGGCGCTATTCGGCTGGTCGCTCGACTTCTTGCCGACATCTATCATCCTCATCGCGGCGGTCGCCCTGGTGGTCTTGACGATCGACCGGTTGCCACTCGGCGTGGTGCTGCGCGGCTTCGGCAACAATCCGACGGCAATGGTCCGCTCGGGCTGGTCGCCAACACGCTACGCGCTGGTGCGCTATCTCATCGCCGGGCTGTTCGCCGCGGCCGCCGGCCTGTCACTGACGGCGATCAACACGGCGAGCGACATCAACTCGGGCAATTCGTTCACGCTGCTCAGCGTCGCCGCCGTGGTGATGGGCGGCTGCTCGCTGCTTGGCGGTATCGTCTCGCCGGTCGGCGCCATCGCCGGCGCAGTGACGCTGTCGCTGATCGGCGCACTGCTCGGCACGCTCAATGTCAGCAGCGACTTCAACGCCGCGACGCAAGGGCTGATCCTGATCGCGCTCCTGACGTTGCGCGGCCTGACCGCGGACCGCGAGAGCGAACAATGAACGCGTTGTCCGCCTTCACTCTTTGGGCCCAGAAAAACCGCTGGGTCTGGGCAGCGATCGGCGTGCTCCTGCTCTGGCTCGTGCTCTCTGTGGTCACCAACCGGTTCAGCCTGTCCAGCCTGTCAGGCATCGTGCTGTCGGCCTCGTTCCTGACCGTCGTCGGCATCGGTCAGATGTTCGTCGTCACCACAGGGCGCGGCAACATCGATCTTTCCGTCGCCTCGGTGATCACGCTCAGCGCCTTCGTCGCGCTGCTCACCATCAAGGGCCAGGATGCCAATCTTGCCATTGGCGTCACGGCTGCCGTCCTGCTCGGTCTCGCGGTCGGGCTGCTCAATTCGCTGCTTGTCGTCGGCCTCGGCATTCCGGCGATTATCGCGACGCTCGCCACCGGCTATGTGCTGGCGACCGCGACGCTGCTGTCGAACAAGGCACTCCCCGGCTTTGCCGTCAGCCCGGCGCTCAAGGATCTGGCGACGGGCCGCATCTCGGGCGTTCCGATCATGGCCATCATCGCCATCCTCGGCGTAGCGGCGGCTTCCTTTGTGCTGCGCTGCACCGTGTTCGGGCAGCTCCTGTCGGCGGTCGGCCAGAACCGCGCGGCCGCCCGGCTCGCCGCCATCAGGAATGGCCGGGTGATCGCGGCGGCCTTCATCATCTCGTCGGTGCTGGCCTCGCTCGATGGCCTGCTGCTCGGCGCCTATATCGGCGGCGCCTTCCTCGAAATGGGCCAGCCCTATCTGTTGCAGTCGATCGCCGCCGTGGTGCTCGGCGGCACGCTGATCTTCGGCGGCTCGGCGACCGCGCTCGGCACCCTGTTCGCCAGCATCCTGCTCATCCTGATCGTGACGACCATGCAGATTATCGGGCTGCCGCCCGGCGCCCAGGACATCGTCCAGGGCATCGTCGTCATCTTTGTCCTGGCGCTTGCCGGTCGACAGGTATTGGCGCGGCGCACCACTGCCGAGCCCGCAGATGGAGCGACGCCGAAGGCAAAGGCGGCCGCGTCGTTGCCGGAGTGACAGCCAGGCCGACAATTCCACTTGCCAAATTATGGTAGAGTGATCATACCAGTATATAAGATGACGATCGCCGACGATCGCCCAGGGTTCAAGGAGCAAGCCAGATGACAACGATTGCGCTTTTTGGTGCGGGCGGGAAAATGGGCTACCGTCTGTCGACCAATTTTCGCGGATCGGACTACACGATCCGCCATGTCGAGATCAGCGAGGCCGGCAAGGAGCGGCTGAAAACCGGTCTGGGCGTCGATGCGGTCGGCGTCGATGAGGCGCTCAATGGTGCTGAGGTCGTGATCCTGGCGGTGCCGGACACACATATCGGCAAGGTCGCCGCCAGCATCGAAAGCAAGCTGGCCCCTGGCACGATGGTGATCGTGCTCGATGCTGCCGCCCCCTTTGCTGGGCATCTGCCCGATCGTCCCGACCTTACCTATTTTGTGACCCATCCCTGCCATCCGCCGATCTTCAACGACGAGACCGAGATGACCGCCAAGAAGGACTTCTTCGGAGGCGTCGCGGCCAAGCAGCATTTCGTCAGCGCGCTGATGCAAGGGCCGGAGGAAGACTACGCCAAGGGCGAGAGGATCGCCCAGATCATCTGGGCACCGGTGATGCGCTCGCACCGCGTCACGGTCGAGCACATGGCCCTGCTCGAGCCAGGCCTTTCGGAAACGGTGTGCGCCTCGCTGCTCGTCGTCATGAAGGAGGCCCTCGACGAGGTCGTGGCGCGCGGCGTCGACCGGCAGGCCGCGCTCGATTTCCTGCTCGGCCACATGAATGTGCTCGGCGCCGTCATCTTCGGCGAGACCAAGGGGGTGTTCTCGGATGCCTGCAACAAGGCCATCGAGTTCGGCAAGCCGGTGCTGATGCGCGACGACTGGAAGCGCGTCTTCGAACCGGAAGAAATCGCCGCCAGCATCCAGCGGATCACGTGAAACGCGCCTTCCCTTCTCCCCTTGCGGGAGACGGATGAAACATCGACCACTCATATACAGATCATCTGAAATAGTGGTTGACTCATCATACCAGTTGGCTAAGCTGGCCGCGAACTCGGATCAAACAAGGTTTGCTGGGAAACCTGGACGAGTGGAGGACGGCGGGGAGCAACGATCCGTTCAGGAGGAGCAGGCACGCGGCTCTTGAATCCGGCGCCATCCGCAGCCTGACCAATTCAATGCATCAGCCTTGCTCGATCAAGGCACGAGCTTTCAAAGGGAGGACTTCATGAAACTTACTCGCAGAATGACGCTTGCGGCTTTCGCCGGCGTGTTGGCACTTGGCACGGCGGCACCGGCCTTCGCGGCCGACCTGATCGCCATCATCACCCCCTCGCACGACAATCCGTTCTTCAAGGCGGAGGCCGTCGGCGCCGAGGCAAAGGCCAAGGAGCTCGGCTACGAAGCGCTGGTGCTGGTGCATGACGACGACGCCAACAAGCAGTCCGAACTCATCGACACGGCGATCGGCCGTGGCGCCAAGGCGATCATCCTCGACAATGCCGGCGCCGACGCCACCGTCGCCGCGGTGCAGAAGGCCAAGGACGCCGGCATCCCCTCCTTCCTGATCGACCGCGAGATCAACGCCACGGGCGTCGCCGTGGCGCAAATCGTCTCCAACAATTACCAGGGCGCCCAGCTCGGCGCGCAGGAGTTCGTCAAGCTGATGGGCGAGAAGGGTAACTTCGTCGAACTGGTCGGCAAGGAATCCGACACCAATGCCGGCATCCGCTCCAAGGGCTATCACGACGTCATCAACGACTATCCAGACCTGAAGATGGTTGCGCAGCAATCGGCCAATTGGAGCCAGACCGAGGCCTATGCCAAGATGGAATCGATCCTGCAGGCCAATCCCGACATCAAGGGCGTGATCTCCGGCAACGACACGATGGCGATGGGTGCCTATGCGGCGCTCGCCGCGGCGAACCGCAAGGACGTCATTGTCGTCGGCTTCGACGGCTCCAACGACGTGCGCGACTCCATCACATCAGGCGGCATCAAGGCCACGGTGCTGCAGCCGGCCTTCGCCCAGGCGCAGATGGCAGTTGAACAGGCCAACGACTTCATCAAGAACAAGAAGTCGCCCGAGAAGGAAAAGCAGTTGATGGACTGCGTGCTTGTCAATGGTGACAACGCCGCCAAACTGGAAACCTTCGCGCTGAAGAACTGAACCTGTGCAACGCAAACAGCGGGGGGCGAACTCAGGGTTCGTCCCTCGCCTTCATTTCACCGGGATGCTTTGACCGCAATGTTGAACAAGCCGATCTGGCCGATTAAGTCGACTTGGCCGATCCTTGCGCTGGCCGCCGGCATCGGCCTCAGCGCCTGCAAGATCCTGCCGACGCCATCAGCGCAAGGCAGTGCAGGCGACGCGTCAGGCTTCAACCCGGACAAGATGGTCGAGGAGATCTGGGCCTCCAAGGTCATCCCGTATCTGCAGCAAAAGGCCGGGCCGTTTGCCGAGGTCCATGCTCTGGCGAAGACCGATCCGGCGGCGGCCGGCGCCAAATACGGCAATCCCAAGAAGCAGGCGAATTCGCCATGGACTTTCGCGGTCCGCGTCGAAGGCAAGATCATCGCCGCCAACACACAGTCGCGCGCGGGCACGATGGATATCGACGTCGACGGCGACGGCAAGGCGGATGCGCGCGTGCAGATCGGGCCGGCGGTGCGCGGCACGGCGCTGCGCGACAGCCTGGATTTCGTCCAGTTCAACGACTTCACCAACCAGATCGACTTTGCCCAGTTCGGCAAGGCGTTCAATGCCTATGCCGACAAGACCGTGCTGTCCAAGCTGCCGCGCGAGGCGCTGGAGGGCCGCACCGCCAAGGTGCTTGGCGCCTACACGATCGAAGGCGGCCAGGATCTGCCATTGGTGACCCCGGCGGAGGCTGAGATCGGGCCTAAGCCATGACCACGGCGCCCAGTGACGACGTCATCCTGAAGCTGGAAGACGTCTCGAAAGTCTATGCCGGCACCGTGGCGGTCAAGCAGGCCAATTTCGAGGTGCGCAAGGGCGCGGTCAATGTGCTCGTCGGCGAAAACGGCGCCGGCAAATCGACGCTGATGAAGATCATCGCCGGGGTCGAGCAGCCGACGGCCGGCCGCATTCTGCTCGACGGCAACGAGGTCTCCTTCTCATCCTCCGGTGACGCGGTGAACCGCGGCATCGGCATGGTGTTCCAGGAGTTGAACCTGTTCGGCAACATGACGGTCGCCGAGAACATTTTCGCCACGCGCGAGATCACCAACCGGTTTCGCAAGATTGACCGCAAGGCGCAGGAGCGGCGGGCTGGCGAATTTCTCGATCGGCTCGAAGCCGGTATCCGGCCGGACATGCTGGTCGAGGATCTGCGTATCGGCCAGCAGCAGCTGGTCGAGATCGCCAAGGCTGTCTCGCTCGACGCGCGCATCCTGATCATGGACGAGCCGACCTCGGCGCTGAGCGCGGCGGAAGTCGAGATCCTGTTCAAGGTGATCGCCGACCTCAAGGCGCACGGCGTGGCGATCGTCTACATCTCGCACCGGTTGGAGGAGCTCATCCGCATCGGCGACTACATCACCGTTTTGCGCGACGGCCGCATCACCGGCCAGGAGGAGATGAGAGACGTCGACACGCAGTGGATCGTGCGGCAGATGATCGGCTCGGACGCCAAGGATTTCGCCAAGGCCGACGGCCATGTTCCCGGCGAGGAGGTGTTCCGCGCCGAAGACATCTGCCTGCCGCGTGTCACCGGCGGACTGGCGGTCGACCACGTCTCGCTGTCGCTGCGCGCCGGCGAGATCCTGGGCATCTACGGACTGATGGGCGCGCGGACGCAGTGAGTTGTTCGACTGCATCATGGGCCGCCACGGCCATGCCAGCGGCAAGATCTTCATCGACGGAAAACAGATCAGGGAACGCGACACGACGCGGCGCATACGGCGCGGGCTGGCGCTGATCCCGGAAGACCGCCAACGCGAAGGCCTGGTGTCGATCCTCTCGGTCGCCAGCAATCTGACGCTGGCCAGCCTGTCGCGCTTCGTGCGCCTGTTCCACATAAGAGGCGGCGCCGAGCGGCAGGCTGTCTCGCAGATGGTGCGGGAGCTCTCGATCAAGGTCGCAGACCCGGCACAGGAAGTCTCTTCGCTTTCCGGCGGCAACCAGCAGAAGGTGGTGATCGGCAAGGCGCTGCTCACCGGACCGAAGGTGCTTTTGATGGACGAGCCGAGCCGCGGCATCGATGTCGGCGCCAAGGCCGACGTCTTCCGCACCATGCGCAAGCTGTCGCGCGATGGGCTGGGCATCCTCTTCGCCACTTCCGATCTCGACGAGGTGATGGCGCTGTCCGACCGGATCGCGGTGATGAGCAATGGCAGACTGACCGGCATGTTCGACCGCGCCGAGGCGAGCGAGGCCGCGATCGTCGCCGCATCGGCGTTCGGCCATGGCCCCGCCCCGCACATCTTGCCCCAGAATTTGGAGAGCAACACTGATGACTGACATTCCGGCCAGGGCAGCCCCCTCTTCGGTCTCCAGCGGCTCAGCGCTGCTGACGCTGATGAAGCTCAGGACCTTCATTGCGCTGATCGCCGTGCTGGTGTTCTTCTCCATCGCGGCGCCGAATTTCCTATCGGCCGCCAATCTGATCCTGATGGCCAAGCATGTGGCGCTCAATGCCTTCCTCGCCATGGGCATGACCTTTGTCATCATCACCGGCGGCATCGACCTTTCGGTCGGCTCGATCGTCGGCCTGTGCGGCATGGTGGCCGGCTATCTCGTGCTCAACGGCATCGATCTGCAGATCGGCTACACCATCTACTTCAACGTGGTCGAGATCGCCTTGATCACCTTGGCGGTCGGCATAGCGATCGGCGCCGTCAACGGACTGCTGATCACCAGGCTCAACGTCGCGCCCTTCATCGCCACGCTCGGCGTGCTTTATGTAGCGCGCGGCCTGGCGCTGCTGTCGTCCGACGGCCGCACTTTCCCCAATCTGGTCGGCAAACCGGAACTTGGCACCACCGGCTTCGGCTTCCTCGGCGCCGGCCGGCTCATCGGCCTGCCGGTGTCGATCTGGATCCTGATCGTGGTAGCGCTGGGCGCGGCCTATCTCGCCCGGTACACGCCGCTCGGCCGCCACATCTTCGCCGTCGGCGGCAACGAGCGCGCGGCGCGCATTTCGGGCGTACGCGTCAACATGGTCAAGATGTTCGTCTACATGTTCTCCGGCTTCTGCGCGGCGATCGTCGGCCTGATCATCTCGTCGGAGCTGATGGCCTCGCATCCGGCGACCGGCGAAAGCTTCGAGTTGAACGCCATCGCCGCGGCGGTGCTTGGCGGCACCTCGATGTCGGGCGGCCGCGGCACGATCGGCGGCACCATCGTCGGCGCCTTCGTCATCGGCATCCTGTCGGACGGGCTGGTGATGATGGGCGTAAGCTCCTTCTGGCAGATGGTGATCAAGGGTCTGGTCATCATCGTCGCCGTCGTCGTCGACCAGGCGCAGCGCCGGCTTCAGCAGCGTGTGACCCTGATGCAGATGGCAAAGGCGGGTTGATCATGGCGACTTTGAGTGGAGCGCTGATCGGTTGCGGCTTCTTCGCCGTCAATCAGATGCATGCCTGGCGCGACATCGACGGCGCCTCGATCGTCGCCATCTGCGACCGCGACCCGGAGCGGCTCAGGATCGTCGGAGACCAGTTCGGCGTGGCGAAGCGCTACACCGATGCAGCCGCGCTGTTTTCGGCCGAGACGCTCGACTTCGTCGACATCGCCACCACCGTCGGCAGTCATCGGCCGCTGGTCGAGATGGCGGCCGCCCACCGCGTCCCGGTGATCTGCCAGAAACCGTTCGCGCCGACGCTCGCCGACGCCAAGGCGATGGTCGCGGCCTGCGCCAAGGCCGGTGTGCCGCTGATGGTGCATGAGAATTTCCGCTGGCAGTCACCGATCCAGGCGGTGCGCGCGGTGCTCGACAGCGGTGAGATCGGCACGCCCTTCTTCGGGCGCATCTCCTTCCGCTCCGCCTATGACGTGTTTTCCGGTCAGCCTTATCTGGCGACGGGAAAGCGCTTCATCATCGAGGATCTCGGCATCCACATCCTCGACATTGCGCGTTTTCTCCTCGGCGATGTGTCGAGCCTCACTGCCCGTACCGCGCGCATCAACCCGGCCATCGCCGGCGAGGATGTCGCCACCATGCTGATGGATCACGAGAGCGGCGCCATTTCAGTGGTCGATTGCAGCTATGCCACCCGACTTGCGGCGGAGCCGTTTCCCGAAACGCTGATCGAGATCGACGGAAGCGACGGCACGCTCCGGCTGGCGCAGGGCTACCAGCTCACCGTCACCGGCAAGAGCGGTACGCTGGTCAGGGATATTTCGCCGCCGCTGCTGCCCTGGGCCTCGCGGCCATGGCACAACATCCAGGAAAGCGTGCTGGCGATCCAGCGGCACTGGGTCGACTGCCTTGCATCAGGCAAGGAGCCGGCGACCGCGGGCGCCGATAACCTCAAGACATTCGCGCTGGTCGAGGCCGCCTATGCCGGCGCCGCGAGCCGGGAACCGGTGCGCATCGACGACCTGCTGAAATGACCTGGGATCGCTTCCTCCTTTGCGGCACGAGCGCGGCGGAGACCGAACCGGTCCGGTTGACCGCCGGTCCGCTCAACGCCGATTTCGTCAACGGCAATCTGCGCATGATCCGCCACGGCGGCACGGAGGTGCTGCGCGCCATCGCCTATGTCGTGCGCGACCGCGACTGGGGCACCTATGAGCCAGCGCTGACGGACTTGACCATCGACCAGGGTGCCGATGCTTTCTCCGTCAGCTACGCGGCAAGCTGCACCGGGCCTGGCGGAAGCCGGCTCGCCTTCCGCGCCACCATCAAAGGCTCTTCTGATGGGCAGCTGGTCTTCGACGTCAGCGCCCTGCCCGACAGCGACTTCGAGACCAACCGCTGCGGCTTCTGCATCCTGCATCCGATCGCCGGCCTCGCCGGCAGCCCCGTGACGGTCGAGCACACGGATGGCAGCGTTGTGGCGACGAAACTGCCTGACCTGATCGACCCGTGGCAGCCTTTCAAGGATTTGCGCGCCATCACGCATGAAGTGCGGCCCGGCGTCACCGCGCAATGCCGCATGGAAGGCGACGTCTTCGAAATGGAGGACCAGCGCAACTGGTCCGATGCGTCCTACAAGACCTATGTGCGGCCGCTGGCGCTGCCGTGGCCCTATGTGCTGCCGGCCGGCGAGACCAACCGCCAGACGATCAGCCTGCGCATTGCCAGTGACGACAACACACCGGCCACCATCGAGGCATCCGGTCCGATCCGTGTGACGCTCGGCGACCTCGGTCCGGCGCTGCCGGATGTCGGCATGATCATCCACCCCGGCGATGTCGAGACGGCGCTGGCGAACCTCGCCACCCTGTCCGTGCTCGGCCCGCAACAATTGCTGTTTCACTACGATCCGACGCGCGGCCATGGGCTCGATACCTTGCGCTCCTTCGCCCGGGTCGCCGCTGCCTATCCCGCCCTTACAACGCTCGAATGCGTGGTCGCCTGCAGCGGCGATCTCGATGCTGAACTCGCAGAGGTCGCCGACACGGTGCGCCGGGCAAATCTGCGGCTCGACGCCATCGCGGTTTCGCCCTCTGTCGATCGGCAATCGACGCCGCCGGGCAGTGCCTGGCCGCCCTGCCCGCCGCTGGAAGATGTCTACGCCGCAGCGCGCCGCGCCTTCCCGGATATCCGTCTTGGCGGCGGTATGTTCAGCTATTTCACTGAGCTGAACCGCAAGCGCGTTCCGGCCGGGCTGCTCGATTTCGTGACCCATTGCACCTGCCCGATCGTACACGCCGCCGACGATCTCAGCGTCATGCAGTCGCTCGAGGCGTTGCCGTTCATTACCCGCTCAGTGCGGGCGATCTTCGGCGACAAGCCCTACCGGATCGGGCCGTCGACCATTGCCATGCGGCAGAACCCTTATGGCGGCGCCACCAAGGACAATCCGCAGGGACAACGCATCGCCATGGCGAACAGCGATCCGCGCCAGAATGGCCGGTTCGCCGCCGCCTGGACCATCGGCTATGCTGCGCGTGTCGCGCCGGTCGGTCTGGAGATGCTGACGCTGTCCGCCTTCACCGGGCCATTCGGCGTGCTGGCGGCATCCGGGGAACCCGTTGCGGAAAGGTCACCCCGGCCGATCTTCCAGGCCATCAAGGGGCTTTGCGAACTGGCCGGCCTTAAACACGTCGCGGCCAAAACGAGCGACGAGACCCGGGTACTGGCGCTGGCCGGGCGCTCATCCTCGGGCAAGACGGTCGTGTGGCTGACGAACCTGACGGCAAGCGACGTGGCGGTCGACCTTTCGGAGTTTGGCCGCGACCGTATTGTGATGACACCCTACGCGATCGCGCGGATCGGCTGAATCAGATTACTTTTCAGAATTCATCACATAGAGGGCGCGCGAGCGCTCCAGATGCTTGATCATCGCCTTCTCGGCGCCATCGGTATCTTTCTTCTCGATGCGTCCGATGATCTCTTCGTGCTCGGTCAGCGTGAACTGTTCCTTGCCGGTCCAGATCAGCATTTCGGTGTGATACTCCTTCAGCCAGCCCAGCATCGCCTCGCTGACAGCGACATAGATCGGGTTGCCGGAGATCGCAGCGATCTGCGTATGAAACTTCATGTCGGCCGATATAAAAGCTTCGGAGTCGCCGCTGAAGCCGCGCTGTTCGGCAAGGGTTGCGCGCAGCAGCTTAATATTCTCGGCGGTGGCCTTTTCGGCGGCTTCCCTGACCATGCCACGCTCGAAGAAGATGCGCGCGGTCTTGAGATGCTCCAGCGTGTCCTTCGATGACGACAGGATGATCTTGGCCGCGCTATCGACCTGTTTGATGATCGACTTGGCGGTCAGTTGCAGCACCTTGGCGCGCTCGCCATGCGAGATCGCCACGAGGCCCATATTGCTCAGCGCCTGCATCGCCTCGCGGATCGCCGGACGGCCGACCTCGAAACGCTCCATCAATTCACGCTCCGACGGCATATCGTCGCCCGGCATCAATTCGCCGCTGGTGATCAGGCGCTTCAGCCGCAAGAAGACCTCGTCGGAAAGCTTGCGCCGGACAATCGGTTCCGAACGGTTCATCGTCGCGAATCACTCCCTTGACCCGGCCCTATCTAACACTGCCGCCACAATTCGCGGAAATGCCGGCTGTCGACCTCGCAAACCTTCCAGCCGGATATGTCTTGCAATACTTATGTACTCATTATACCAGATTTCGAACACCGGTGAACCTTTTTCGAACGCCTGGGCTTGAGACAGCAGACTATGATCACCCTCACCTATCGCATCGAAACGTCCGAAAGCATCGAGGCCTTGGCAGCCAAGATCGCCAGCGACCAGTCGACTGGCACCTTCGTCGCGCTGCCCGGCGAGACCGAGGAACTGAAGGCCCGGGTGGCGGCGCGCGTCCTGGCGATCCGGCATCTACCCGAAGCCTTGCAGCCCTCCATTCCGGAAGCCGGCAATGGACCGTTTAAACGCGCCGATGTCGACATCGGCTTTCCCTTCGACGCTATCGGCACGGACCTGTCAGCGCTAATGACCATCGCCATCGGCGGCACCTATTCGATCAAAGGCCTGTCGGGCATCCGCATTGTCGACATGAAGCTGCCTGATGACTATCGCGGCGCCCATCCCGGCCCGCAGTTCGGCGTTGCCGGCAGCCGCAAGCTGACCGGCGTCGAGGGACGCCCGATCATCGGCACCATCGTCAAGCCGGCGCTGGGCTTGCGGCCGCATGAGACGGCCGCGATGGTGGGTGAACTGATTGCAGCCGGCGTCGATTTCATCAAGGACGACGAGAAGTTGATGAGCCCGACCTATTCGCCGCTGGCCGAGCGGGTGAAGGAGATCATGCCGCTCATCCTCGATTACGAGCAGAAGACCGGCAAAAAGGTGATGTACGCCTTCGGTATCTCGCATGCCGATCCCGACGTGATGATGCGCAACCATGATCTGGTGCTCGAGGCCGGCGGCAATTGCGCCGTGGTCAACATCAACTCCATCGGCTTCGGCGGCATGGCCTACTTGAGAAAGCGCTCCAGCCTGGTGCTGCACGCCCACCGCAACGGCTGGGACATCCTCACCCGCCATCCGGGGCTCGGCATGGATTTCAAGGTGTGGCAGCAGTTCTGGCGGCTGCTTGGCGTCGACCAGTTCCAGATCAACGGCATCGCCTCGAAATACTGGGAGCCGGACGACTCCTTCATCCGCTCCTTCGAGGCAGTGACGACGCCGATCTTTTCGCCTGACGATTGCGCGCTGCCGGTCGCAGGTTCCGGCCAGTGGGGCGGACAGGCGCCCGAGACCTACCAACGAACCGGCCGCACGGTCGATCTGCTCTATCTCTGCGGCGGCGGCATCGTCAGCCATCCGGACGGGCCAGGCGCCGGCGTGCGCGCCGTCCAGCAAGCCTGGCAAGCGGCAGTCGACGGCATCCCGCTGGCGAAATTCGCCCTGAAGCATCCCGAGCTGGCACGGTCGATCGAAAAGTTCGGCGACGGCAAGGCGGCCTGACGTCATGCAGCACCTCCTGCTCAGCTACTATGGCGACGACCTTACCGGCTCGACCGACGTCATGGAAGCGCTCGAGCTCGGCGGCGTGCCGACCGTGCTGTTCATGCGTCAACCCGACCAGCAGCTGCTAGGGCGGTTTTCGCATTGCCTTGCCATGGGGCTGGCCGGTACGAGCCGCAGCGAGACGCCGCAATGGATGGACGAAAATCTGGCGCCGGCCTTCGAATGGCTAAGCCGGCTGCAAGCGACGGTTTGCCATTACAAGATCTGCTCGACCTTCGATTCCAGCCCGGCGATCGGCAGCATTGGCCGCGCCATCGAGATCGGCCGGCGTGTCTTCAACCAGAAGAGCGTGCCGTTGGTTGTCGGGGCTCCCCAGCTCAAGCGATACACGGCGTTCGGCAACCTATTCGCGGCATTTCGCGGTACCTATTTCCGCATCGATCGCCACCCGGTCATGAGCCGGCATCCGGTGACGCCGATGAAGGAGGCTGATCTCCTCATCCACCTCCATCGGCAGACCGATCTCGGTTCCGGCCTTGTCGACCTGACGGCGTTGCAGGCGGATGATCTTTCGCAGACGGTCGACCAGGCTCTTCAGGACAAGGAAATCGTCCTGTTCGACGTCGAAAGCCGCCAGACGCAGGCACGCGTCGGCGAGCAGATCTGGCGGATTTGCGAACAAGGCTATGGTTTCGTCGTCGGATCCTCGGGCGTCGAATATGCGCTGCTCGCCGAATGGGCCGGCAAGGGCATCGCCGCGGGGCACGCGTCCTTCGCGCCACCCGGTCCGGTGGACCGGCTCGCCGTGGTCTCGGGCAGTGTGTCGCCAACCACAGAGAAGCAGATCCGCTTCGCGCTCGCCCATGGGTTCGACGGCATCCAGATCGATGCCATGCAGCTGGTCTCGGACAGCGCCGGCGGGGCGATCGAACGTGCCGTAGCGAGCGGCCTGGCGAGTCTCACGGCAGGGCGCAGCGTCATCCTCTACACCGCCCTTGGTCCCCAGGCCGATCGCAGTGCCGAGATCGACCATATTGAAGGTGCGCGAAACCGGCTCGGCCGGGCGCTGGGCGACATTCTGCGCCAGCTGGTCGTCGAGCAGAAACTCAGGCGCGCGGTCATCGCCGGCGGAGACACCTCCAGCCATGCGCTGGGACAGTTGTCCATCGACGCACTGACCGTGCGCATGCCATTGCCGCAATCACCGGGTTCGCCGCTCTGCCTTGCCCATGGCGGCGGCGAGGTCGACGGCCTCGAAATCGCGCTGAAGGGCGGCCAGGTCGGATCCGATCGCTATTTTAGCGCAATTCGCGACGGCCTCGGAGATTGACGGGATTGCCTAGCGGCAAATAGCGTCAGGCGGCTCGCGGCGTTCCGGGGCAAAAGACGGGAAAGCGACGTGGTCAGCACCGCGATGTCGAGCGCCGCCGTTGATCACTAGCCCGGCAACACTGGCGGCATCGACCGCACTGTCAGCACTTCACCCCAGAAGCCCGCGACGCCCCCCTGTCGCTAGGACGAGCACGCCGCCGCGTCGCTGGCAGAACCACCCCTCGAACATCCCGGACGGCCTATCGCCAAACATCATCAGATACGGCTTCCCGACGCCGGATCGAAGAAATGCACGGCCGACTTTCGTACGGAAAGCATGACGGTCTCATCCGGCTTCAAAGTGACGCGTTCGCGCAGCACGCAGACGAGTTCATGGCCCGCCATCTCGACCGAAAGATGCGTCTCGGCGCCCGTCGGCTCGACGACGATCACCTTCGCCGCGGCGCCGGTTTCGCTGTCGATATGAATGTCCTCCGGACGCACGCCCAGCACTAGGCGCCGTCCGGAGGCGCCGGGGGGAATGGCTGACAGCGGGATGATTGATCCGTCGTCCAGTTCGAGGCCGGGATGCGGGTCGTCGCGCACCGTTCCTTCGATGAAATTCATCGCCGGCGATCCAAGGAAGCCGGCGACGAACATGTTGACCGGCCGGTCATAGAGTTGGAGCGGGCTTCCAACCTGCTCGATCCTGCCGCCGTTGAGCACCACGATCTTGTCGGCCATCGTCATGGCCTCGATCTGGTCGTGGGTGACATAGACGATGGTCGATTTGAGCCGCTGGTGCAGCGCCTTGATCTCGGTGCGCATCTGCACGCGCAGCTTGGCGTCGAGGTTGGACAGCGGTTCGTCGAACAGGAACACCTTGGGATCGCGCACGATGGCGCGGCCCATGGCGACGCGTTGGCGCTGGCCGCCGGATAACTGGCGCGGATAACGCGCGAGCAGCGGCTGCAGCCCCAGGATCGATGCCGCCGTATCTACCTTTTCCTTGATCTCGGCTTTCCTGGCGCCAGCGAGTTCGAGGGCGAAACCCATATTCTGCGCAACGGTCATCTGCGGATAGAGCGCATAGTTCTGGAACACCATGGCGATGTCCCGTTCCTTCGGCTGGAGATGGTTGACCACCCGCTCGCCGATCGAAATCTCTCCGCCCGAGATCGTTTCGAGCCCGGCGATCATGCGCAGCAGCGTCGATTTTCCACAGCCCGAAGGGCCGACCAGAATGACAAATTCACCGTCCTCGATGTCGACGCTGACCCCATGGATCACGGGGGTCGCACCATAGGACTTCTTCACGTCGACAATCTGGACAGAAGACATCTTGTAACCCCGTTTACTAGCGCCGTGGCCTGACGCGGATGGCTTGGTAGGGCTTGCCGGGTAACTCGACCCCGAAAGCAGCGTCCGCCTTGCCCCCGCGCACGACCGAGCCATGGCGTGTTGGATGCGGAATTGGCGCCGCCACTTTCGTGGCGGGCGTCACGGTCATCTTCCAGGCATCGATCACATCGACGTCGTAGTCGCCATCTTCGAGCGGTAGGCCGGTAGACCAGATGACCGGCTGATGCTCGCCGAGATAGATGTAGCGAAGATCGCCCTCGCTGGCGCCGGAGACCCGGCTCCACGGCCAGGCACTGTTGTGGCCCATCGGCTCCAACCCATTGCTGACGTCCTCTTCGATGAGGTCGCGCAGGAAGCCGATCCGCTTCCACGCCTCGCCGTGAAGCCGGCCGCCCTTGGCCCACCAGATCAGATCCTGGGGGTGCATGTAGGTTTCGCCATGCCCGGCATAGCCGCCGCGCATGACGGTGAGCCAGAAGCGGTGCACCAGTTCTTCGGCACTGATGTTGCCCCATGGGAAGACGATGTTGCCTTCATATTCAGGTTCGTCGTTTACGACCGGCTTGCCGTAGGCGTCGCGCCATTCGGGCGTGCGTTTCACATCCCAGTTCTGGATGCAGACATGGCTGACCCACGGTTTGCGGTGGTCGAAATTCATCGACTGCTCGCCATTGTGGATCGATTTCAGATGTTGGTAGGGGTCGTTTTCCTCGAGGATATGGAAGTAGCGGTCCCACTGCGCCATCGGCTTGGTGTCAAGCAGGAAGTCGTACTCGTTGGCCAGCGACCACCAGACGTTGCGGTACGCGGCAAGCCGTGCTGCGAGGTAGGCGACATAACGGAAATCCTGGGCCGCGCTCATGTTGGCGTAGCCCCAACGGTCATAGGGATGGAAGATGATGATGTCGGCCTCGATGCCGAGATCGCGCAACGCGCCGACCTGCGCCTCGAAATGGCGGAATGCCAAAGGGTTCGGCCGGTCGAAATCTTCCTTGCCGTCCGGCCCGGCCTCGAAGATCGCGTGCAGCGCCGCATTGACGTTGAAGGGATAGTCTTTCGGGAAGACACCCATGCGCAGCTTGTTGAAGCGCGCATTCTTCAAGGTCGCCAGCGTCTCGGCCTGCATGTCGAGCGGCTGGTGCGTCCAGGCATAGCAAGTGGTGCCGAACGGGAAGTAGGGCGTGCCGTCGGCATAGGCGAAATGGAATTTGTTGCGCACGCGCACCGGACCGTGGTTGCCCGCGGACGGTGCGGTTGCCTCGAAGGCGCCGCTCTTGCCCGCCAGCGACGGGATGTTGGAGTGCGTGACATAGCTCCAGCTGCCTTCATTGTCCGGCATGAAACGGATGCGGTAGGTGCCGTCGCCATCGTAAAAGCCTGGAACCGCGATGCTGCGGTTCGCTTGCGAAAAGCTAGCGGACAACTCGATCTCGACGAAGGGGTTGCCATCCGCGGGGCCCTTCAGTGCGATCTCGAATATGTCCCATTTCTCGACTGTCGTGCCGTCGGCCATGCGTGGTTCCTTGCGTTGCTATTCCTTGACCGCGCCTGAGGTCAGCCCCGAGACGAAGTAGCGCTGGAAGATGAGGTAGACGATCGCCGCCGGCAGCACCGTCATCACGATCGCCGCGTTGAGCTGGCCGTAGTCGCGGGCGAACTGGCTCTGGAACGACATCAGGCCGAGCGGCAACGTCCAGCGATCCGGATCCTGCAGGATGACCAGCGCCATGGCGAACTCGTTCCAGGTGGCGACGAAGTCGAGGATCAGCAGCGCCGCAAGCACCGGCAGCGACACCGGCAGGAAGATACGCCGGAATACGGTGAAATGCGACGCACCGTCGATAAGCGCCGCCTCGCTGAGCTCCTTGGGCACCTCCTTGAAGAAGCCATGCAGGATGAAGACCTGATAAGGGACGCCGAAGGCGAGATAGGGCAGGATGATGCCGACATAGGTGTTGATCAGCCCGAAGCTGTTCACCTGCTTGAAGATCGGCGCCAGCATCACCTGGAACGGGATCATCGTGCCAAACACGATGGCAAGGAAGACCACCTTGTGTCCCCAGACCTGGATGCGGCTCAGCGAATAGGCGGCCATGGCCGATATCATCAGCCCGAGCGGCACCTTGATGACGGTGATGATGGTGCTGTTGACGACCGTTGTGCCGAAATCGCCGCGCCGCCAGGCATTGGTGAAATTCTCCCAGGCGAGGCTGGTGGGCGGAGAGAATGCGCCGGTCCCCATCACCGTGGCGTTCGATTTCAGCGACGTGAAGAGGATGAAGATGAACGGAGCGATCCAGACCACGGCGACGATGATCAGCGCGATCCACAATGCCACCAGCAGCGGATCCACCCGCTCCGCGCCGGCCTGGCGAAAGGGGCTGGCCACGCCGCTCATTGATAGGCCTCCTGCCGCTTGAGCGTCCAGCGCAGATAGGGGATGACGATGGCAACGGTGATGAGCAAGAGTACGACGGAGATGGCGCTGCCACGGCCGAAGTCACCGAGTTGCATGGCTTGCGTATAGGCCCACATGGCGAGCATCTGCGTCGATTGCGCCGGTCCGCCGCCGGTCATCCCGTAGACGATGTCGAAGGCTTTCAGCGAGTTGATCAGCGACAGGATCAGGACGATGGTTATGGTGGGCCTCAGCGCCGGCAGTGTCACATAGCGGAACAGCTGGAAGCGTCCTGCGCCATCGATGCGGGCGGCTTCGACCAGCGTCTGCGAGACGCCTTGCAGCCCGGCCAGGAACAACACCATCGAGAAGCCCGCGACCTCCCAGACATAGCCTATGAAGACCGAATAGAGCGCGACGTTGCGGTCGCCCAGCCAATCCTGGATCAGGTTGGGCCATCCGGCCGCGGAGAGCAAACTGTTGAACAACCCGAAGAAAGGGTCGAACATCCAGCGCCACATGGTTGCCACGGCGATCGGCGCTATGATCACGGGCATGTAGAACAGGGCGCGCAGCGGCGAGCGGCCAGGGATGTTCTGGTTCAGGCCAAGCGCCAGCCCAAAGCCGATCAGCGGCGGGAAGATGACCGACAGGAAAGTCCAGATCAGCGTGTTCTTGAAGGCGACCCAGAACACCGGATCGTCGTGCAGCACGTAGCGGTAGTTGTCGAGCCCCACCCAATGCTTGTCCGCGTTCAGTCCATTCCATTTCATGAAGCTGAGCTGGATGACGTCGATCATCGGATAGAAGGCAAAGACTGCGTAGGCCAGCACCGCGGGCGCCAACAGCATCAATCCCTGCAGGGTCGGATCCTGCAGTTTTCGGCGAAGCTGGCCTGACCGGGCAGGCATTCGCGCATGGCGATCGGCGGCGGAAATGTTCACGGCCATGTATCGTCCCAGGAGCGGTGCAAGAGAATCGGCTGGCCGGCCCCGGCCTGCGGCTTGTCGGGGCCGGCCATCGCGAGGTTCAATATCAGCTGCGGTTGCCGATGAATTTCTGCAGCTCGGCGGCTGCCGCCTTGGGATCGAGAGTGTCGCTAGCAACCTCGTTGATCACCCGGAAATATTCGGTGGTGACGTCGAGCGGGAAGGCCTGGTCGCCATTGACGAACGTCGACGGGAACTTGCCGAAGATCTCGATCCATTTCTGGTCGAGCGGTTCGGCGCTCGTGTACTTGACGTTCTTGTTGACCGAGATCGAACCGAAATCGCCAAGGTGCTTTTGCTGCACGTCGGTGGATTCGAGATAGTTCAGGAACTTGGCGGCGATGTCGGGAACTTTGCTCTTGGTCGAAATGTAGTTGTACTCGGCGAAGCCGTAGAGGCGGTCAGTACCGGTCGGGAATGGGAACAGACCAAAATCCGCAGTGCGGTTTTCGCCCTTAAGCTGACCCACCAGCCAGTCGCCTTCAAGCATCATGGCGGCTCGACCGCCGAGGAAGAGATTGAACGACTGCGCCTGATCGATCCCCATGAACGGCTTCAGCGTGTAATTCGATGTCCATTTGTGGAACTCCTCGAAGGAGGCCGTGGCGCAGGCCTCGTCTGCCCAGCTCACCTGCATCCCCATCAGACGGTCATGCTTCTCGACCCCGCATTTGGTTTCCAGGATCATGTCCATGAGACGCATGACGTGCCAGTTGACGGTTCCGCCAAAGGTGATTGCCGGGATGCCGGCGGCTTTCAGCTTCTCGGCGTCCGCGACAAGTTCATCATAGGTCGCCGGGGCCGTGGTGATGCCGGCCTTCTCGAACAACGCCTTGTTGTAATAGAGCGCCTCGCCGTGGAATGTGTAGGGCACGCCGTGCCTGCCACCCTCATACTGCTTGGAGAAGGAAAGCGCCGGTGAGAGCAGTTCATCGTCCCATTTGTATTCGGCGTAGTATTTGTCGAGCGGCAGGCTGAGTCCCGCCTTGACGAATTCGCCGCCAAGGCCAAGGCCGCCCCACATGAAATAGATGTCCGGTCCCTGGTCGGAACCTGAGGCGACCCGCAGCGCCGACTTGTGTTCATCGGTGCCGCGGCCTTCCACCTTGATGGTGACACCAGGATTGGCAGCCTCGAATTCCTTGACGATGTCAGCCCATGCCTTGTTGGCGGAATCATTGGCGAAGGTCAGGGTCCAGACCTTGACCTCTTGCGCGGACGCCGCGCCGGCGACCACCATGGCGATGGCGCCAAAAAGCGCTACGCGCCGAAGTTTCCTCGATGTCTGCATAGTCTCCTCCCTTGACCGTGTACCCGCATCCGCCGAGCCCTGACCAACCTTAGCGGCAACCATCATCATGTCAACTGGTATGATGAGATGAAGAGCAGAGTTGTTTGGCCAGGGCTTTCCCCGAACCGGCGGACCGGCGCATGCTGGTCGTACCTTTCCTTCGCCGACTGCGTGCGCCTCGTCGCTGCATTTCTCACCGCGCCGCGCGGCCACACGATCTCCTTCGGCATCTCGGTTGCCCTCAGCCATCGCGGAGCTTTCTTTTGCAATTCGCCAAGCGGATTCGACATCCCGCCTTGCTGCGGCTTCCGCTTCCTTGGGATTACGTGACCGGATGGCTTGGCCTGTCGAAACACGGATCATGATTTCCGTCCTTCTCCCGCAGGCTTTCAGGTCGGCGCTGCCGGCGATCGGCGGTCAGAACATCCTGCTGTTGAAGGGAACTGCCCTGGCCTCGACGACCACAGTCTTCGAACTTATGGGGGCGGCCAACCTCGTTCGCGCAGACCTTTCGGGTTTACGAGCCTCTGTTCGCCGCGGCTCTTGGATATTTCTTGCTAGCGGCATTGATCACGGTTGGTTTCGGTTTTTTCGAGAGACGACTTGTTCGACGGTATCGAGTGGCACCGGTTCGGATCACCTGTTTATTCCACACAGGGTACACTGAATCCGTCATTCGCTTCGGCCAGCCATGGCAGCGAAGCCGGAACTGGTGGTTCGATGGGTGGGGGAAAGGCGGTAGCGCTCTCCCGCCATCATCCCCCACGAGCAGAGAGCCATCCCTATTTGCAGGTCGCAGCCGCCGATAAGCGCCCGAACCGAACGCCGGCCTTCATTGCACCAGGAAAGTCCGCCCACCCACAAGGCAGGCTACATTCCACGGCCTTGCAGGAAACCCTTCAGCAAAACCAATAACTTGTCGGAGATGCCGATGGTACCGTTGGCTGGGATCGATACTCTCACCAAGTTATTGTTTTTATTCTATTTTTTTCGTTAAAATGCCAAATTTGTATCACAATAGGTATCACAATATGTAGCACATTCTCGGCGAACTAACCGACCGCAGGCGAGTGTCGAAGCCAGGGCACCATCCTCGCACAGCATCGACACCTCGGCGTCCTGCTACCCACTCCGCTGCGCTGGGCTGAACACTCTTCATCCACATGAAATTGGTGGGCCCGGACGGTCACCGTTGCTACAGGAAATCAATACGTTAGCAGATGGTTCGCCAAGCCGTTTCCTTCGTATTCTCTCGTATGGTCTGGCGAACCAAAGCACCAGGAAGACGACTAGTTTCCATGCAAGCGCCTCAGTTCTATCCACAAAGAAGGTCACTTAGTGCATCTTGACCAAGCGCAATGAGCGCGGCCGGATTGGGGCCGAAAGCAGGCCGTCCGGTATCCGACTGCACCCGGAGACAAGCTGCCGTTTAGCTTGTGGCCCTACAACAAACGTTGGAGCACTGTTGAATTACCGCGTCAGACGTGGGCTCTGGCGAGGCGTTGCAATGCCGCAGACAAGCTCAGATTCGTGCCTTAGCCCGCACGCCTCCACCATCCGACGGGATGGTAAGTTCGTTGGTGAGATAAGCTCGTAGACGTGGGTCGCGTTGAGATCGCGGAATACGCTGACAATCATACGCGCGTTGACATAGCTGCCCAACCCTTTACCCCGCTGCGCTTCCGCCACAGCAACAAGCCCGCCCCAAGCATATTGGTGATAGGGGCTGAAGGAGTTGTGTGGCAGGTAGCCGTGAGCCGCTGCCACTACAGTGCCGTCCTTTTCACCAATCGTCATAGTGGATGCGGGGCCTACGCCGCCCGTCAGCATTGAGCCTGAAAACGGCACCACGCCCGCATCATTCATAAGGGTCTGAATTCTAGCCATGTCCCTACCCTGCGGGTCGGCCGGCCGCTCAAGCTCCCTAAATTCGTCCGGTAGACCATGTGACAGGATTGCCTCCGAAGCTGCGAGAGCGGAACGGCGATCAGCGAGGAAAACGTCCCATCTATCGAAGCGGAAACCCTGCGCTTCCAGATGGGACTGTAGCTTGTCCGCATTGCTGGATGGGATAAGACGGAAGCCGCAGACGCCGTCGCGATCGAGAAATTCAGCAATCCGTGCCCAGCCCAGTCGCTCGGGGTCGTCGCAGCCCATGGTACGCCCTGTCTGGCAGGCACCGGCTGTTACGTTGATGAACTCAGCACTCGCCTCCGCCTGGGCCTGCAGGCGCTGCTGTATCGGCGTGCCGAAATAGCCTGTCATGATTGTTCCCTCCGAGGGTTCAACCTACCCAGAGAGAAATAACTTGCCAAGCAACCGTCGCCACGAACGCTAGCCGTCCCATCGCAAACATGCGGAGCCATACGCATGGCCACGGCGCCTCAGCCGTCCCGTCTGTTCGGTAATTGGCACGGCCACCGGTTTCATCACGATGTATTGTGTCCGATCTAATCGGACACGTTATGGTCCACGAGCTAGGATCGCATCGAAATTGCAATCAACGAGTCGGCGACGCGGTCGAGGCGGCAGGAGTTGTCAGCGTTGGCGACGGCGCAGCCCTCGTCGCCGGCCAGATTACTGAATGGCGGCTTTGGCAACATAGAATCGCGGCACGAATGACTGACTTTGGGCGCAAAGCAGCCGTTAGCCGCCAAATCCATCCTAGTCAAAACGCGACATGCCTATGTCTGGCAAATGACCGATTTCCGCACATCGCCTAGGTGGCGCCCGAATCGCGGTCCGGAGGATGGTTTCGTGTACGGAAACCATGTGCGGAATTCTATTGTGCGGATATCGCTCCACAAACCAAACCTCACATGACCGTTCGACGGAATTTGTACGTGAGCCCTAGTGGGCGATGCCGACAATCCAGGCCGCAATTTCTCGTCAAATTGTTCCCAAGCCGAACCCGATATTCGAATTTCTACCGCAAGCGCATGTAGTTCAGCCTGGGGCGCGGCCCAAAAAGTTCGAGAGGCTTCAACTTGCTGTCAGGTCGCACCCCGGCGATAGCAAAAGAGCGCCTCCTCAATAGTGGGTTTTGCGATGTAGCGGTCTCCCGCTACCAATCCCCGACGGGCAAAGAGTGTGTCCCATTTTCAGGTCGCAGCCGCAGATTACAGCCGGAGCCGAACGCGGGCCTTCACTGCACCAGGAAAGTTCGCCTACGCATAAGGCATGTTGCATTCAGGGCCTTGCAGAAAGGCGAAGCCGTGAGGCGATACTCGCCCACGCCTCGACCAGTCACAGCACAGCGGATAGAGCGAGCGCTCGACCGCGTCGCCGAGATCATCGTGGCGAGAGGCGACCATGGTGAGGCGTGGCTCCCGCTATTCGACCACTTGGAACGCGCCCTGCAGGATCATCGAGCGAAGGAGGAACGCCTCGCCGCAGTGCGCCAACGTGTCATACAATCCCAGGATCGAACGGCAAAACGATCTTCATAAGTTCCTCTTGCCACATCTTCATGTCGCCGCCCTCGCCGTATTTCGGACGGTCGATCGTGTGGCCCATGAGCATGCGCCGAAGCTCCTCGTCCAGCCTACCGTTCTTCATGCGGTCCTCGAATGAATGGCGAAGTGAATAGACGGTGTGATTGTTGGTTGGGAACAAATTGTAGCTCTTGAAGTGCTTGTTGAGCAGGGCTGACAGCGACGCCTCGCGATCCTTGTACCGTGGGAAGCCCTTAGGATGCTTCTTGAACACCTCAAGCGCCACGCCGACCAACGGCACCTTGCGCACCGACGAGGCGGTCTTGATCTCTCGTGGATCATCGGGATCGTCGCGCGGCTCGAGTGAAATGTGCGGCACCTCATGATCAACATGGATGACACCGGCATGCAGGTTCGCGAGTTCACTCGGTCGGGCTCCCGTCTCAGCGAAGGCAAGCACGATTCCCCGCGCCTCCTCATTGAGTGCTGCAAGCGCGCCAGGCGCAAATATCTTGTCGCGAATCCAGACGGTCGGGAACGGCGGCCGACTGCGCTTCGACCTATCCGTGAATGACAGATCGGCGAATGGGTTTTTCTGTTCGGGGAAACCGAGATGGCGAAAGTAGTCGGCGTAGAGGGTTCGAAGGTTGCCCATGTTTCGGTTGCCTGTCGATGCCGAACGGTCCGCTCGCCCTTTTTCGGGTGCAACTCGGTCCAGCCAATATTTGTGCACCGCTCGCGCGTCGTCGCGCGAGATCTCGCTCATCGGCTTATCGGCGATCAGACCAATGAAGACATCGACGCTCATTTCGCGCTTTGCCTTCCAGCGCTTCTTTTGGTCAGGGCTTTTGGTGCGGATATCGTCGCGAGCAATCTCGTTGAAATACAGCTTCAGCGCTTCCGATATCTTATCGTCAGGGCGGGCGACCGCGCCGCCGACGGCGTCGACAAATGGTGATTTGGCAGGCTCCACTATTGTGCTCTCGACCCGCTGCAGGATCGTATCGAGCGGCTCGGCGACCAGGATCTCGGCGAGTGGCCGATAGACGAATCCCAGCGACTCGGCTCGCTTGATGACTTGGCGGTATCGGACACGCGCCGCCTGTGGATTTTCACCCAGCATCAGCGAAGCCCACAAAGCATTGTCAGCAGCCTCGTGGAGATCTCGGGCGGTGCGGGCCTTTATGCGGTCAGTAGTGTCGAGGGCGCGACGCACGAACACGCCACGCTCGTCCAGATCCCTGACCTCTCTGGGCACCCGCCGGTAGTAGAGTGACGATGGTACCGTTGGCTGGGATCGAACCAGCGACCTCCGGATCCACAATCCGGCGCTCTAACCAGCTGAGCTACAACGGCACATTTGCCTGAGCAGAATCTCTTCGGGAACTCGTCCTAAGCGATCCGCTCTGTCGTTCGGCGATGCGTCCATACGGGCTTATGGATTTTAATTCAAGGCTTTTGCGAAGCAAAGACCACTTCCCCACATGTGCCGCAACGGCGGCGGTTTCGCAGGGCAAAGAAAAAGGCCGGCGGGAGGAGGTGCCGGCCTTTTCCTGTTACGAGCCAGCGGGAGGAGGTGCTGGCTGGTCACCCCGGGGAGCAGAGGGAGGAGGTTCCACTCGCCGGGTATTTCTTAATGGCTACCATCATACGCCTGATCGTTTTTAAGAAAATGCGACCTTTTGTTGCATCCTCAGATCATGCGCAAATATTAGGCAGCCTTGATGTCCTTGATCGCCTTCTCGAAGGCGGTCTTGATCGGCTTGGAGACGTCTTCCGCCGCCTTGGAGGCAACAGCCTGGAAGTCCTTGGCCTGCTCGACCGTCAACTCGACGCGCTTGCGCAGGAAGGCGGTCTGCAGCTCGACGACTTCCGACAGCGACTTGGCGCCGATCAGGGCTTCGAGATGCGAGAAGCCGGCTTCGGCGTTGGCGCGCAGCGCCGCGATGGTCTTGAGCGACAGGTCGCTGGAAACAGTCTTGGCGGTCTCGTAGGTCGACTCCAGAGCCTTCTGGGTCTCCTCGGCGCCGGTCTTGAGCTTGGCATAGGCCTCTTTCGACTGCTCAACGCCCTTTTCGGCGAAGGCGCGGATCTGGTCGGTGGCCTTGGAAGCGTCGAAGCTCGGGAATTCAACGTTTTCGATCGTCTCGGCAGTTTTGGTCCTGGACATTTTCCATCCTTTTCAGCGGCAGCGGCTTTGACGGAAAGCCGTCTCGTTCAGTTATGATGGCAATATAAAGGCAAATTTTGTGCATTGCAATATCTTTGTTGCAGTGCACCATAAATTTCTTTCCGGCCGTTAACCAAAAGCCCAGAAACCAGCCTTTGCACGTTCTGGCTTGTGGACCTTCGCGGCTGCGGCTTTTATTAACAAAGCGTTAACTGCAAATTTCGCCGCTCCGTGAGGGTTCGCCAAGCGCATGCCGTCCGAATATTCCTTCCTCGACGTGGCCGTGCTCGACGCGGTGCGCCAGCGTTTTGCCGCCGGCGACGCGATCGCGATCCTGTCGGTGGATCTGGAGCAGGTAATCTGGGCCAATGGGCCGGGCGCCGCCGTGTTCGGCTATCCCGACATCGAGGCGATCATCGGGGCCTCGGCACAGCTGCCGCTGATCGCCCGCCGCCAGATCATGGCGACCAGCGGCTTTCCCGAGATCGGCAGCGATCGCGGCATCACCGTCAGGTTGGCGACCGGCATGACCAGCAGGACCGTCGGCTTCCAGGCAAGTGCCGTGACGCTGCCCGACGGCGAGAAGGCGATCATGCTGGCGGTGCCGGCGGCGCAGACAGGCTCGCGCGGAGCCGCCGAAATCGCCAGCCGGGCGATCAGCGGCTTCACCGAAGACGGCCATTTCATCGCCTTCATCGACGCCGGGGGCAATGTCGAGGCCGCGTCGGACGGCTTTTCGAAGCTCGGCATTCAGCCCGCGACGCTGGCCGCCCTGGTCGCCGATGTGGCCGCCGAGGGCGAACGCATCGTCAAGCGCCTCGTTCCGGGCGGCAACACCTCCTACCCCGCCGGGCTCGCGCGGCTGACGCCGGAGCGGCATCTCCTGGTTGTGATCGATGAGGATCAGCTCGAGGACAATGCGTCTATCTCAGAGGCTTCGGCAGAAGCCGCCCATAAGGTAACGGAAAGCACCGCCGCACAACCCGATCCTCATAAGGACAATCAACCGACGGCGGATGTTTCGCAGGCGGAGGCCGTCGAACGGTCAACTGGCACTGCCGAGATCGAGCCCGCCCCTTCCAAGCCGGCCGCTGAAGATCGGCCGGAACGGGCAACGCAAGAGATTTCGGAGCCGACCGGGCCAACACCGGTTGCCGCCGACAACGATCAGCCGACAGCGGGCGGCACGCCGCCACAGCACGATCACTGGTACTTCAATGTCGGCGAGGATGACGCGCGACCCGCACCTGGCGCGCCAGAAGCGAATAATGCGGTCCAAGCGACCGGCGCCGAGGCTCCCGTGGACAGCGCGAAGGAGAGCAAGCCCGCCTCCCCGGCAGCCCAGACCATGCCCCCAGTTCGGACAATAGACCGCTCGGCAGCGCCGCTGCGCTTCGTCTGGCGCACCGACGCCGAAGGCAAGTTCAGCGCACTGTCGCCGGAATTCGCCGACATTGTCGGCAAGCCGGCGGCCGACGTGATTGGCCGGCGCTTCAGGGATGTCGCAGCGGCCTTCGGCCTTGACGCATCCGGCGAGATCGCCGGCCTGCTGGAGCGGCGCGATACATGGTCCGGCCGCTCCGTGCTGTGGCCTGTCGTCGGCACCGACCTGAAGATCCCCGTCGACCTGGCGGCTTTGCCTGTCTATGGCCGCAGCCGCGCCTTCGAAGGTTTTCGCGGCTTCGGCGTTGCCCGGACCGGCGATGCGATCGTCGATCCGGAAGCCATCGGCATGGCCCTGGTGCCCAATGGCGAGCAGCCGGCTACGCCGGAACCGGAAGCCGTCGAACCTCCCGCTGAAGAGCCGAAGGCGGACGAGTCGAAGGCCGAGGAACCAGATGCAGCGGACCCGTTCAAGGGCGAGGTGCCCGCGCTGACCATCGTGCCGAAACAGGAACGGCGCTTTGCCGACAAGGTCATCCGCCTGGCCGAACACCGGCAGCCGGCCAACGACAAGGGGCTGTCGACGCTGGAACGCAGCGCCTTCCGTGAGATCGGCGAGCGGCTGAAGAAGGACAGTGCGCCGGCCGAGCCGCCGGAAGCCGACAAGCCCGGCATCGAAAGCCCGCCGAAACCGGAGCCCGGCACACCGGCTGAGCCAGCGGCTGAAACAGCCGTGGAGGCCCCGGCCGCCAAGACGGAAACTCCGATCGAGGCGGTCTCCGATGTTGCGTCGACGCCAGACGCCGCCCCGGATCAGGCGCCGGCCGAGACCGGCGAAATCCCGGTGGCGGAACCGGAGAGCGACGCGGTACGGGCCGAGCCGTCCGAGACCGACGCCGAGGACGAGGCGGATCTCGCACGGCTCGACGGCGCTCATCCCGACGACGTGGTTCGCCAGGAGGATAGTGACACGCCGGCCGGCGCGACAGGCTCGCTGCTCAGCTATGCCGAGGCGAGCCCCGTCGCGGACAATGACGCGCCCACGGCCTCTGAACCGGTCCCCACAGAATCGGAAAGTGCCGAGCCCGCCGCAATCGACGATGAACCGGCAGTTGCAGAGGCCGGACATGTCGGGACCGACGACGATGACAGCATGACGTCAGCCGATTTTCGCGATGCCGAGGACAGTGAGGACTGGGTCGACGGCGCGAAAACCGCTGCCGCCGATGAGCAGGCCGCAACATTCGGCGGCGAAACCGCCAAAGCGGCCAACGCCGTCGGGAGCCCGGCCGAACGGCCGCGCCTGAAAGTGCCGCCGCTCAAGACCGAAGGGATCGTGCCGTCGGCCTTTTCCGTCGGTGACGAAGGCAAGACTCCAGACACTTCGCTGCTCGGCAAGCTGCCGGTGCCGCTGCTCATCCATTCGGGCGATCAGTTGCATTATGCCAACGAGGAGTTCCTCGACCTGACCGGTTACGACACGCTCGATGACCTCGAGGATGCCGGTGGCCTCGGTGCGCTGTTTGCCGATCCCTATGCCGATGACGGCACCTCCGACGGCAGCGACCGGGCACTGCGGCTGAAAACGCGCGATGGCCAGGAATTCCCGATCGACGCCATCCTGCGCTCCGTTCCCTGGCGCGACGGCAAGGCGCTGATGCTGGTCGTGCGCCGTACCGGTGATGATGACGCGCCCGCAGCCCTGCACTTGGTCGGCGAAGAGCCGACGCAACCCGACATTTCCGAGCTCAAGGCCCGCATCGCCGAGATGCGCACCATCATCGACACCGCCACCGACGGCGTCGTGCTGATCGGCAGCGACGGCACCATCCGCTCGATCAGCCGCCCGGCCGAAGCGCTGTTCGGTTTCGACAGCGACGAGGTGACCGGCAAGCCCTTCGCCTCGCTGTTTGCCATCGAAAGCCAGCGCGCGGCGCGCGACTATCTCACCGGGCTTTCCGAACCCGGCGTGGCGAGCGTCATGAATGACGGCCGCGAGGTGATCGGGCGCGAGGCGCAGGGGCGCTTCATCCCGCTGTTCATGACCATCGGCCGGCTGCCCAATGACAGCGGCTTTTGTGCCGTCGTGCGCGACATCACGCAGTGGAAGCGAGCCGAGGAAGACCTCACCCAGGCGCGCGCGGTGGCCGAACGGGCGTCCTCGCAGAAGACCGATTTCCTTGCACGCATCAGCCACGAGATCCGCACGCCGCTCAATGCCATCATCGGCTTTTCCGAATTGATGGTCGACGAGAAGTTCGGGCCGGTCGCCAATGACCGCTACCGCGACTATCTGCGCGACATCAATCGCTCGGGCAACCATGTGCTCGACCTGGTCAATGACCTGCTCGACATCTCGAAGATCGAGGCCGGCCAGCAGGAAATGGCCTATGAGGCGGTCTCGCTCAACGACACGCTGGCCGAGACCGTGGCGATGATGCAGCCGCAGGCCAACCGCGAACGCGTCATCATCCGCTCCAGCTTCGCCTCGCGGCTGCCGGAGGTGGTGGCCGACCTGCGCAGCGTGCGCCAGATCGCGCTCAACATCCTGTCCAACGCCATCCGCTACACCCAGGCCGGCGGCCAAGTGATCGTCTCGACCGCCTATGAGACTTCAGGCGACGTCGTCATGCGGGTGCGCGACACCGGCATCGGCATGAGCCAGGCCGAGATCGAACAGGCGCTCAAGCCGTTCAAGCAGATCAACGCGCTGAAGCGCGGCCGCGGCGACGGCACCGGCCTTGGCCTGCCGTTGACCAAGGCGATGGTGGAAGCAAACCGCGCCCGCTTCACCATCAATTCGACGCCCGGCGAAGGCACGCTGGTGGAAGTGGCTTTCCCCTCGACCCGGGTGCTGGCGGAGTAGAGCAATTCCAAGAAAAGTGTGAGCGGTTTTCCCGGGAGAAGCGCGTAGCGCTTTTCGCTTGGGAATTGCGTCAAAAAAATGAGTTAGAGCGGTTCGCCGTTTCCGTGAAATGGCGAACCGCTCTAACAAGCCCAAAAGAAAAGGCGCCCTGGAGGACGCCTTAAGAGATGGGATTGCTGTCACAACGGGGGCTTGAGCGAATTCAGATCCTCCGGGGGCTGAGGAACGGGATTTCTCCCTCAAGTTACATGCGACTATCGGGGCCGGGCCTTAACAAGTCCTTACCGGCTCGCCGAAAAATTTACGAATGTGTACCACTCGTGAAATCTAGGTAAATTCCCGCGACATGTTTCGTTAACCATGCCGGTCGGGATCATTCGGCAAGCTGCGGCAGGTTCCTGAACAGCTCCAGCGCTTCCGGGTTGGCGAGCGCTTCCTTGTTCTTGATGGCGCGGCCATGCACGACGTCGCGCACGGCGAGTTCGGTGATCTTGCCCGACTTGGTGCGCGGGATGTCGGTGACGGCGACGATCCTGGCCGGTACGTGACGCGGGCTCGCCCCGCTGCGGATCTTGGCGCGGATGCGTTTCTCCAGATCCTCGTCCAGTTCGGCGCCCGCGGCCAGCCGCACGAACAGCACGACACGCACGTCATTGTCGAAATCCTGGCCGATGCACAGCGCTTCGAGGATTTCCGGCATCTGTTCGACCTGGTTGTAGATCTCCGCCGTGCCGATGCGCACCCCGCCCGGATTGAGCGTGGCATCCGAGCGGCCATGGATGATCATGCCGCCATGCGCCGTCCATTCAGCGAAATCGCCATGGCACCAGACATTGTCGAAACGCTCGAAATAGGCAGCCTGGTATTTCTTGCCGTCGGGGTCGTTCCAGAAGCCGATCGGCATCGACGGAAACGCCTTGGTGCAGACCAGTTCGCCCTTCTCCTGCCGGATCGGCTTGCCGTCGTCGTCCCAGACATCGACGGCCAGGCCAAGGCCAGGTCCCTGGATCTCGCCGGTCCAGACAGCTTGCGTCGGCACGCCGAGCACGAAGCAGGAGACGATGTCGGTGCCCCCGGAAACCGAGGCGAGATGCACGTCCTTCTTGATGCCGTCATAGACGAAGCGGAAATCCTCGGGCGACAGCGGCGAACCGGTGGAGGAGATCGCCCGCACTGTCGACAGGTCATGGCTGCCGATCGGCTTGAGGCCGGCCTTGCGCACGGAATCGATGAACTTGGCCGAGGTTCCGAAGAAGGTCATCTTCTCGGCATCGGCGAAGTCGAACAGCACATTGCCGTCGGGGTAGAAGGGCGAGCCGTCATAGAGCAGCAGCGTCGCCCCGGAAGCCAGGCCCGACACCAGCCAGTTCCACATCATCCAGCCGCAAGTGGTGAAGTAGAAGAAGCGGTCGCCGTCGACGAGGCCGGCATGCAGCCGATGTTCCTTGACATGCTGGATCAGCGTCCCGCCGGCCGAATGGACGATGCATTTGGGGATGCCGGTGGTTCCTGATGAAAACAGGATGTAGAGCGGATGCGAGGGGGAAAACGGCAGAGGCTCGAAGCTGACTGGCTTGGCGGCGAAGGGCGACAGCGCCTCTTCCATCGCCACCGCCTTGTCGATGGTTGCTGCCACATCGGCCGAGGTGCCGAGATAATCGACAAGCAGCACCTTGCGGACACTGCCGAGCTTGGCCGCGACCGCGGCGACCTTGTCGGCGACCTCGATCGCCTTGCCATTGTACCAATAGCCGTCGGGCGCGATGAAGATGACGGGCTCGATCTGGCCGAACCGGTCGAGCACGCCCTGTTCGCCGAAATCGGGGGAGCAGGACGACCACACCGCGCCGATCGAGGCGGCGGCCAGCATGGCGGCGACGGTCTCGGGCATGTTGGGCATCATCGCCGCGATGCGGTCGCCCTTCTTGACCTTGAGCGACAGGAAAAGCTGCTGCAGGCGCGAGACCAGGCCATGCAGCTGGTTCCAGGACAGCCGCCGCTCCACCTTGTCCTCGCCGCGAAAGACGATCGCCTCGCCCGCGCCGGTTTTCTTCAACAGGTTCTCGGCGAAATTCAACGTCGCGTCGGGAAAGAAGGAGGCACCGGGCATCCTGTCGCCATCGGCCAGCAGGCGCTCGCCCTTTTCACCGACAATGCCGGAAAAGTCCCAGACCAGGCTCCAGAACCCTTCGCGATCCTCGACCGACCAGCGGTGAAGGTCGCCGTAGGACGCGAATGTGGCGCCGGCTTCCGCCTCCGCCGCCTTCAGGAAAGCAGTTAATGGCGAAGCGTCGATCCGGTCTTGCGTCGGGGTCCAGAGCGGTACTTCGGCAGCCATGATCGATCCTCCCACGGTCGTCATCGCTTATGCATATTGCAGCGCAGCAGAGCAAGATTTTGTTGGGCCGAAGCGCTCAGGTGTGCGCAAATGCCATCGCCGGGCCATAAAGACTTGAAATGCCTCAGTCCTAAGTCGTAGTGACGACTGGGGTTTTACGTCAGGCGATTAATCGGAACGGAAGCATATAGGGCGAGATGCCATCATCCTTGATCCGCCGCGGAGTATGGGCGATCGGCGCTGCCGTGATCGTCATCGCTCTGGTGGTCGCAGCCCTGCCGCTGATCGCCTCGACGCGCATCGTGCGCGATCGCATCGCCTGGGAAATGAGCGCCTGGAGCGGCTTCCGGGTCGCCATCGAAGGCTCGCCGCGCATCGAGGTCTGGCCGAAATTCCGGGCGATCCTGACCGATGTCACGCTTTCGAAATGGACGGACGCCGACGCGCCGCCGGTCGTCGAAGCCGAACGCGTCGAAATCGACCTATCGGCGATGGCGGCGTTGCAGGGCGATGTGGTGTTTTCCACGGCGCGGCTGGTGCGGCCGACGATCCGGGTCCAGCGGACCGCGGACGGCCTGTTCCTGCCCACCGCGCCGACCGGTGGGCGCATCGCGCGCTCCATCGACACGGCACGTGGCGTGGTCAGTGCCGACCCCGCCAAACCCAACCTGGACAAACTGCCGACAGATGCCTTCGGCACGGTTGAATTCAGGGACGGCCGCATGGTGGCTTCCGTCAACGGCAAGGACGTGGAGATCCTGAGCAGCCTTAGCGGCCAGGCGACCTGGGCGGCGATGAACAGCAATGCGACGCTGTCGGCAACCGGAATCTGGCGCGGCGAAAGCGTCGCCCTCGACGCTGCCTCACAGAAGCCGCTTGTGCTGTTTGCCGGCGGTGTGGCGCCGCTCACCCTGTCTTTCAAGGCAGCTCCCGCCACCTTCTCATTCGACGGCACGGCCAGCATGTCGGAGAACGCCTATTTCGACGGCCAGGTGAAGTTCGCGGCACCCTCATTGCGCCGTGTGCTGGAATGGTCGCAGGCCGGTATCGCGCCAAGTGCCGCGATCGGCTCGGTCAGCATTTCGAGCAAGGTCACGGCGTCGGCCGGACGCGTCAAGTTCGAGAACACCGCGCTGACGCTGGACAACAATCCGGGCATGGGCGCGCTCGACCTGTCGCTTGGCGACGCCCAACCCGTGATCTCGGGCACGCTCGCCTTCGACACGCTCGACCTCAGATCGTTTCTGTCCGCCTTTACCCCGCTCGGACCAGCGAGCGGGACCGGCCCAGGTGACGTGGAGGCAAGTTTCGCCGACCGGGTCAATCTGGATCTGAGGCTGTCGGCGGCGCACGCCACGGCCGGCACGATCCAGCTTGCCGATGTCGCCGCCACCGCCCAGGTCAAGGACGGTCTTTCCGTCTTCGATATCTCCGACGCCTCGGCCTTTGGCGGCAACATCCAGACCAGTCTTCGTTTCGACCGCAAGCCCGAGGGCACACAGGTAGAGATCCGGCTGCTTGCGTCCGATGTCGATGGCGGCGCGTTCGGCACGGCGGCCGGCATGACCGGGCTGGTGCCGGTCGGCACAGGCACCGTTTCTGTCATCCTCAAGGGACCGGGCAGGACCTGGGATTCGATCTTTGAAAACGCCGACGGCTCGGTCTCGGCGACCTTCGGTCCCGGCGCACTCAGCAAGTTCAACCTGCCGGCCTTTCTCAAGCATACCGAACAGGGCGGCTTCTTCGCGCTCGACGACGTCTCGGACGGCACGCTGCCGATCGACGGCGCCGAAGTGAAAGCGACCATTTCGCGCGGCGTGGCGAGGCTGGACAAGGCCGAGGCCAATTCGGCGAAATACAAGATCTGGCTTTCCGGCATCGCCTCCTATGCGGGGCGCGGGCTGGCGCTGTCCGGCGGCGTTATCCAGCCGGACCAGGCGGCGGCGCAGAAGACCGGCCAGCAAGGCCCCAACCAGTCGTCCTTCTTCGTCGGCGGAACCTGGAGCACGCCGTTCATTTCGCCGATAAGCCGTGGCGTTTCGGGCGAATAGAAGCGCGCTTACGTTTCGCTGGGCATCAAACAGGCTTCACCCTCGGGTCAGGCCCGAGGGCATGCTTTTCGGGATCATGCTTCCGTTCAGTTGAGCATGATCTTGTCCGAAAACCGGCTTCCACTTTTCGGGATCATGCTCAGCCGCGTTGCGCCGCCTGTTCGTCGAGCTGGCGCTGCACCTCACGACGCTTGTTGGCGATCGAAGCGATGATGACGCCGACCGCGACGACGGCGATCAGGATGGTGCAGGCGGCATTGATCTCCGGCGTCACGCCGAGACGGACCTGGCTGTAGATCTTCATCGGCAGCGTCGTGGCGCCCGGTCCCGAGGTGAAGGAGGCGATGACCAGATCGTCGAGCGACAGCGTGAAGGCCAGCATCCAGCCGGATACGATCGCCGGCAGGATGACCGGCAGCGTGATCTGGAAGAAGGTCTTGGCCGGCGTTGCGCCGAGATCCATCGCCGCCTCCTCCAGCGACCGGTCGAAGGAGACCAGGCGCGACTGCACGACGACCGCCACGAAGCACATCGTCAGCGTGATGTGGGCGAGCGTCACCGTGAAGAAGCCGCGGTCGAGGCCGACGGCAACGAAAAGCAGCAGCAGCGACAGGCCGGTGATGACTTCCGGCATGACGAGCGGTGCGAAGACCATGCCGGAAAACAGCACCCTGCCGCGGAACCGCGTGTAGCGCGTCAGGGTGAGCGCCGCCAGCGTGCCCAGCACGGTCGCCACGGTGGCCGAAATGACGCCGACACGCGCCGTCACCCAGGTGGCGTCCATCAAGCCCTGATTGTGGAACAGCGACACGTACCATTTGGTCGAGAAGCCGCCCCAGACGGTGACGAGCTTGGATTCGTTGAAGGAGAAGACGATGAGCAGCACGATCGGCAGGTACAGGAAGGCAAAGCCAAGCACGATCGAGGTGACGTTGAAGCGGCTCCAGGTCGCGTTCATTTGCCCTGCTCCTGGGCACGCGCCTGTGCCTGCTGGAAAAGCATGATCGGCACGGTGAGCAGCAGAAGCAGGATGACGGCGACGGCCGACGAGACCGGCCAGTCACGGTTGGCGAAGAACTCGTTCCACAGCGTCTTGCCGATCATCAGCGTCTGCGATCCGCCGAGCAGGTCGGGAATGACGAACTCGCCGACGGCAGGGATGAACACCAACAGGCAGCCGGCTATGACGCCCGGCAGCGACAGCGGGAAGGTGATCTTCCAGAAAGCCGCGGTCGGCGGGCAGCCCAGATCCTTGGCCGCCTCGATCAGCGAGTAATCCATCTTTTCCAGTGACGAATAGAGCGGCAGCACCATGAAGGGCAGGTAGGAATAGACGATGCCGATGAATATCGCCGTATAGGTGTTGAGGATGACCAGCGGCTGGTTGATGATGTGCAGCGACAAGAGCAGCTGATTGAGCAGGCCCTCAGGCTTCAGAATGCCGATCCAGGCATAGACCCGGATCAGGAACGACGTCCAGAACGGCAGGATGACCAGCATCAGCAAGGTCGGGCGGATGGTCGCCGGCGCGCGTGACATGCCATAGGCGATGGGGTAGCCGACGATCAGCGTCAGCACGGTCGAGATCGCGGCAATGATGACGCTCGTCACATAGGCCTTGAAATAGAGCGCGTCCTGCGTCAGCCAGACATAGTTGTCGAAGTTGAGGTCGCGAAACCCGGCAAAGAAGCCGGAGACGCCGTCGCTGAAGTCGAGCACCGGCGTGTAGGGCGGCATGGCGATCGCCGTCTGCGACAATGAAATCTTGAAGACGATGACGAAGGGGATAAGGAAGAAGAACAGCAGCCACAGGTAGGGGACGATGATGACGAGCCGATTGACGAAACCGGCACCCAGCCGCGTCAGGAAAGGCTTGGCAGTCGATGGCGCGGCGGCATCGGCGACAGCGATGTTGGACATATCAGCCCCCTACCGCGCCAGCACGACGCCGGCATCGGGCCGGAATGACACCCAGGCGCGATCGTTCCAGGTCAGCGGATCCTCGGTCACGCGCGCCGCGTTCAAGGCGCTTGCCCGCACGATCTGCCCATCGTCGAGCCTGATGTGGTAGACGGTCATGTCGCCGAGATAGGCAACGTCATAGACCTCGCCTTCCATCGCGTTGACGGCATCGGCCGGCTTCTTCGACGAGACCTTGATCTTCTCCGGCCTGATGGCGAAGACGATATCGGCATTGGGCGCGGCCACGGCACCGCCATTCTCGACGACGATCTGGGCTCCGCTCGCTCCGGTTATGCGGGTGGTATTGGCCGACCGCTCGGCGACCTTGCCCTCGAACATGTTCACATTGCCGACGAAATGGGCGACGAAGCGCGAGGCCGGGGCTTCGTAGACTTCCGCAGGCGTCGCCACCTGCATGACCTCGCCCTTGTCCATGATGGCGATGCGATCTGCCATGGTCATCGCTTCTTCCTGGTCGTGGGTGACGACGACGAAGGTGAGACCAAGCTCCTGCTGCAGGTCCATCAGTTCGAACTGGGTCTCCTCGCGCAGCTTCTTGTCGAGCGCGCCGAGCGGCTCGTCGAGCAGCAGCACCTTCGGCCGCTTGGCGACCGAGCGGGCGAGAGCGACGCGCTGGCGCTGGCCGCCGGAGAGTTGGTGCGGCTTGCGCTTGGCGAACTGCTCGAGCTTGACCAGCTTCAGCATCTCGGCGACGCGCTTTTCGATATCGGGCTTGGGCATGCCTTCCTGCTTGAGGCCGAAGGCGATGTTGTTCTCCACCGTCATATGCGGGAACAGCGCATAGGACTGGAACATCATGTTGACCGGCCGGCGATAGGGCGGGATGCCGCGCAGATCCTGGCCATCGAGCAGGATGCGGCCGGCCGTCGGTTCCTCGAAACCGGCGAGCATCCGCAGCAGCGTCGACTTTCCGCAACCCGAGGCGCCGAGCAGGGCGAAGAACTCGCGCTCGAAGATGGTCAGCGACAGATTGTTGACGGCGGTGAAGTCACCGAACTTCTTGGTGACGTTGTCGAACTGGATGTATGGCTTGGCGTTCGGGTCGTTCCATGGCGCGAAATCCCTGCGGATGCTGCCAAGCGATTTCATATCCCCACTCCGTTCTGTTTCTTGCTTCGTGCCCCAAAAAACGCGACCCCGGCAGCTGTCCGCCGAGGTCGCTTCAGATGCTTATTGGCCGGTGACGATCTTGGTCCAGGTACGCGTGATGACGCGCTGGGCCTTGGGATCGTACGGCTGGACCGTATAGAGCTTCTGCACCGTCGCTTCGTCCGGATAGATTGACGGATCGTCCAGGATCGCCTTGTCGACGAACTGCTGCGAAGCCTTGTTGCCGTTGGCGTAGAGCACGAAGTTTGAAGACTTGGCGATGACTTCGGGCTTCATCATGTAGTTGATGAATTCATGCGCCTCGGCGACATGCGGCGCATCAGCGGGGATCGCCATCTGGTCGAACCATATCTGGGCGCCTTCCTTCGGCACGGAATAGCCGATCTCGACACCCTGCTTGGCCTCCTGGGCGCGGTTGCGGGCCTGGAAGACGTCCCCAGAGAAGCCGATAGCCAGGCAGATGTCGCCGTTGGCCAAGGCGTTGATATATTCGGACGAGTGGAATTTCCTGATAAAGGGGCGGACCTTCATCAGGGCTTCCTCGGCCTTGGCGATATCGTCGGGCGAGGTGCTGTTCGGGTCGAGGCCGACATATTTCAGCGCCGCCGGAATGATGTCGGCCGGCGAATCCAGCACATAGACGCCGCAATCCTTCAGCTTGGCGAGACTTTCGGGATTGAAGAACACATCCCAGCTGTCGATCTTGTCGGTGCCGAGCGCGGCCTGCACTTTCTTGACGTTATAGCCGATGCCGACGGTGCCCCACATGTAGTTGACCGAGTATTCGTTGCCGGGATCGTACTTGGCGGTGCGTTCCGAAATGACGTCCCACATGTTGGAGATGTTCGGCAGCTTCGACTTGTCGAGCTTCTGGAAGACGCCGGCCTGGATCTGGCGGGCAAGGAAATTGCCGCTGGGTACGACGACGTCGTAGCCGCTACCGCCGGCAAGCAGCTTCGTTTCCAGGATCTCGTTGGAATCGAAGGTGTCGTAGACGACCTTGATGCCGGTCTGCTTGGTGAAGTCCTCGATGACGGAGCTGTCGATGTAATCCGACCAGTTAAAGACGTTGACGACACGGTCCTCGGCATGGCCGGCAGGTGTGAACAATGTCAGAAATACCGAGGTCGCCGAAAGCCAGAGCGCTTTGCGGATCATGCTATTCTCCTTTGGTGAGTGTTCCATCGCCGGCTCGTCGCGACATGTGCGCGACCGGGCATTTGTTTCAGACTTTTGAGCTTTCCAGGGGACAACAAGCGCCGATTGGCGCGACGGCCGCGGCCGCGCAATCGTCCGAGGCTGGAAGGAATCGCGGTGCCGTCAGAAGCTTTCGCCGCCGCGCGGACAGAAATATAGAAATATGGAGCGGTCTCGATCGGGCCGCCGGGGAGACTTGGCAAGATACGCCTGTCTTGTTGTTGCTGTGGACCCAGCCTGCCCGGGCGGCAGCAACATTGTCAATGGCAAAGCTTCAGCGGCCCGCATCAATTCGGCGACGGCACTCCGGTGACCCCTGCCCGCCGCGGCCGTGCCTGGCGCTTGAATTCGAGCCCGATATGGACGAGCAGCGCCGTGACCACCACGGCGCCGCCGATGATGGTGCGGCCGGACGGCACCTCGGAATGGATGAGCCAGACCCATATCGGCCCAAGGATCGGCTCGAAGGTGCCGAGCAGTGCCGCGACGGCGGCCGGGATCAGCCGCGCGCCAGTTGCGAAGAAGGCGAGACCGATGCCGAGATTGACCACGCCGAAAGCGAAGAGAAAACCCATGTTGCCCGCTGAAACCGCGAAGGTCGACGCCTGCGAGGCGGCAAAGCCCGCGGCCAGGAACGTGCCGAGACAGGTCGCCGGCGTCATCCGCACACTGGCGAACCGCCTTGTGATGACGGTCGCGATCGAGAACATGAACGCGATCAGCAGCGCCAGCCCGTCGCCTATGGGCGAGACGGCGCCATTGAGTGATTCCGACACCATGATGGCAACGCCGGCAATGACGGCGGCAATCGCCACCCAAGTCACGGCACTGACCCGTTCGCGAAACAAGGCCCAGGCCAACAGCGCCGCCAGAAGCGGCACACCGGCTTGCATCAAAAGGATATTGGCGACGGTGGTGTAGGCGAGCGCCACGACGAAGGCGGTCGATGCGATGGCGAAACAGAAGCCGACGGCAAGGCCAGGCAGGCCCATGTCACGAAACGATTTCAGCATGCCGCGCCAGCCGTCACGCCAGGTCATGAACAGGAGCAGGAAGGCGGCGGCCCAGACGGAGCGCCAGAAAATAACCGTCCAGCTGTCGCCAACGGTGATGAAGCGGGCGATGGTGCCGCCGAAACTCCACATCAGCGCCGACAGGAAGACCAGAAGCATGCCGACACGTTCCTCGCGCGGCGAGGAGGTCGATGCAACAAGGCCCGGCGATGATGCTGCGTCTGTCATGGGCGCGAGTGTCGAGCTTTTGTGGACGGGACGATGCGCAAGGGACGACAAAAAACTGCTCTGTTCGCGTAACGCAAAGACTAAAGCCGCGGGTGATCCAGACACCGGCGACGATTGTGGCACGTTTGTTCTCGCATTACTGGAAGTCGAAAGCGCTCAGGCCCGTCACCATCTCGTCGAGGCCAAGCGGACGCGTCACCGGCGGTTCGGCCCGCGCCAGGCAGCCGACGCGCTCGCAAAGCCGGCAGGCGGGTCCGACCGGCGTCGCCGCGACGGCGCCTTGTCCAGCCCTAGCACCGACCACGGCGCCGGGCAGCGCCGCGCCATAGACGATGTCGTCGCGAAAGCCGATGTCGCAACCAAGCAGCAGCGCCGTGCGGCGTGGGCGCTCCGCGAACGCGCCCTGCGGCCCTTCCAGCGTGCGGGCGATGCACAGGAACTCGGCGCCGTCAGGCATTTCCACCGCTTCGACGAAAACCTGACCCGGCTGGGTGAAGGCGGCATGCACGGGCAGCTTGGGGCAACCGCCACCAAAGCGGCTGTGCGGAAAGCCCTGGCTGCCGGCCCTGCGAAAACGGTTCCCCGCATTGTCGACCTCCAGCATGAAGAACGGCACGCCCGGTGCGCCCTGCCGCTGCAGCATGGTCAGCCGGTTCGCGGCCTGCTCGAAAGAGACGCCGAAGCGCGAGCGCAGGACATCGATGTCGTAGCGGGCGCGGATGGCGGCGGCATGAAAGGCCTGGTAGGGCATCATCAGCGCATGCGCGGCATAGCGGCCGAGCTCGAAACGTGCGAGGCGGCGGGCTTCGTCGGTGGTCAGCTTGAGCGCCTGGATCTCGCCGGCGACCGCGACCGTCATGCGGATCAGGCAGGCCTCCATCGCCACTTCGCGTAGCTGGTCGAACGGCGACAGCCTCTCGGACAGGAACAGGCGCTGCGAATGGCGGTCGTAGCGACGGCGCCAGTTCGGCATGGTGGCGACCGGCAGCACTTTGACCACGATGCCGTATTCGCGCTTCAGCCATGCCTTCAACGCACCGAACAGATCGTCGCCGGGATCGAGCACCGCGGTGAACGCCTCGGCCTCTTCCTCAAGTGCCGTAAAATGGTTCGGCCGCCGCTCGAAGGTCTCATGCACCTCGTCGATTGGCAGGCGAGCGCCGGATAGCGCGGTCGCCCGCCCTTCGCGCGCCAGGAGTTCATTGAGGTCTGACAGTCGCTCGGCCTGCTCGCGATAGGCGCGAAACAGTTTTATCACCGCCGCGGACGCATTGGGCGCTGCCTCGGCAAGTTCGATCAACTCCTGGTCTCCCGGCAATTCGCCAACCAGCAGCGGATCGGTGAACACTTCCTTCAAGGCCGCGACCGACCCCCTCGCCTCGCCCTGCAGCTCATGCGGGTCGACCTTGTAGACTGAGGCCAGTTTCAGGATCAGCTGCACCGTCAGCGGCCGCTGGTTGCGCTCGATCAGGTTGAGGTAGGACGGCGAGATGCCGAGCCCTTCCGCCATCGCCGTCTGGGTTAGGCCCTTGGCGTTGCGAATGCGGCGGATGCGCGGCCCGGCGAAAATCTTCTGCTCAGCCATCAACTGCTCTTGACAGGAATTTACACGACATTCGCGGCATCCCATTGCCAGTGAGTTTTACAACTATGACAAATTTACAGCAAGCCTCTGTCAAACACAACACAGGTTTTCCCTAATCTTCGGCCGTATCGGCTGATTTTTCTGGCTAATTTTGCGCCGCAATGTAAATTCAGTCACATCCCGATGCGCCAAAAGATTGGCGCGCGGACAAAATCCAGCAATCCTTCGGAGTGACTCATGACCGATTTTTACAATCTCGTTCCCTCGGCACCGGAAGGCCGCTTCGACGGCATCGAACGTCCCTATTCGCCAGAGGATGTGAAGCGGCTGCGCGGCTCGGTGCAGATCCGTCAGAGTCTCGCCGAAATGGGTGCCAACCGGCTGTGGAAGCTCATCCACGAGGAGGATTTCGTCAACGCGCTCGGCGCCATGTCCGGCAATCAGGCTATGCAGCAGGTGCGCGCCGGACTGAAGGCGATCTATTTGTCGGGCTGGCAGGTCGCCGCCGACGCCAACACCGCCTCGGCGATGTACCCCGACCAGTCGCTTTATCCGGCCAATGCCGCGCCGGAGCTGGTCAAGCGCATCAACCGGACGCTGCAGCGCGCCGACCAGATCGAGACCTCCGAGGGCAACGGGCTTTCGGTCGAGACCTGGTTCGCGCCGATTGTCGCCGACGCCGAAGCCGGCTTCGGCGGGCCGCTCAACGCCTTCGAGATCATGAAGGCGTTCATCGAAGCGGGCGCCGCCGGCGTTCACTACGAGGACCAGTTGGCGTCGGAAAAGAAGTGCGGCCATCTCGGCGGCAAGGTGCTGATCCCGACCGCCGCGCATATCCGCAACCTCAACGCCGCGCGCCTGGCAGCGGATGTGATGGGCACGCCGACCCTGGTCGTGGCACGCACCGACGCCGAAGCCGCGAAGCTTCTGACATCCGACATCGACGAGCGCGACCAGCCCTTCGTCGACTACGATGCCGGACGCACGGTGGAAGGCTTCTACCAGGTCAGGAACGGCATCGAGCCCTGCATCGCGCGGGCCATCGCCTACGCCCCCCACGCGGACCTGATCTGGTGCGAGACCTCGAAGCCGGACCTCGCACAGGCCAAAAAATTCGCCGAGGGCGTGCGCAAGCACCATCCGGGCAAGCTGCTCGCCTACAATTGCTCGCCCTCCTTCAACTGGAAGAAGAATCTTGACGACGCGACGATCGCCAAGTTCCAGAGGGAACTCGGCGCCATGGGCTACAAGTTCCAGTTCATCACGCTCGCCGGCTTCCACCAGCTCAACTACGGCATGTTCGAACTGGCGCGTGGTTACAAGGAACGGCAGATGGCGGCCTATTCCGAATTGCAGGAGGCCGAATTCGCGGCGGAAGCCAATGGCTACACCGCGACCAAGCACCAGCGCGAGGTCGGCACCGGCTATTTCGATGCCGTGTCGATGGCAATCACCGGCGGCAAGTCGTCGACCACCGCCATGCATGAATCGACCGAGCACGCACAGTTCAGGCCGGCCGCCGAATAGCGGATCAGAAACACCGAGGAAACGCCCAACAGGGCTTCACACACAGGAGAAGACCAATGGCATCGATAAGCCGCGTCAAGGAACGGGCAGAAGAACAATCGACCACGATGAGCGTCGACCAGCAGGCGACGATCCGCATGCTGGCCAACGATCTGCACAGGCTCAACCAGTCGGTGATGAAGGCGGTCGAGGCCGGCGTCTCGGTGGAGCTGGTGCGCTCGGCGAGGCACCATGGCGGCGACGGCAATTGGGGCGACCTTCTGATCCCGGTGATCGTCACACAACAGAGCCATGGCTGACCGGAAATCGTTGCAACCTGCCCTTCACCTGCGCAGCGTATGCGCAGGTGAATTTTATTTTTACGCAACCAATCCGTGGACAGGGCAGTACAGTACTGTTGCTTGACTCCACTATCGCAGGAGCGTTTTCGGAAGGCTTTTATTTCAACTTGACATGGGCTGCTATCTCACGCCAATTGTCGCCCAGATTCAACTCTGCATTGAAATAGGGGCGAGCTTCTTGGCCGACTTGGGTGCCCAGTGAGAAACGAGGGCGAGACCGCAAAACATCCGAATCTGGTGACCCAGGATTCAAGCACCGAGACGATACGCAGTCCCTCGCAAGTGCTTGTTGTCGGGAAATCGCCGATCAATCGCGTGGTGGTGTCGAAGATCGTCGAGCGATCCGGGCTCAAGCCAATCTCGGAATCGCCCGACATGGCGGCGAAGACCTTGCGGACACTCGTGCCAGGCGTGATCGTGCTGGATGGCGGCGCGGACAACAAGGACTGCGACATCCTGATGTCCGGCATCGAAACATTGCGACGGGCTTCGGGAAAATCGTTTCCTCCCGTGATCCTGCTTTCGACCAAGACCGGTACGCCGGAGAGCCTGGGCCTGTCGAACGTGATTGACGTCGTCGTCGCCAAGCCGATCACGCCCGAGCGGCTGCAACCGGTGATCGATCGCCTGATAAGCCGCTAAGCGCGTCACCTAGCGCGCTTCAGTCGTTGTTCCATGCATATCGTTCTCCCCAAACCGAGGTTACTTTTGGGCGACGTGCAGAGCGCGATCAACTCCCTCTGGCGATCGTTTGGACCAGTTCGGGCAATTGCCCGAGGTTGGATATCTGGCGAAACCGCGGCTCGGCGAGCGGCGCCTCGACATGCTCGAGCACCCAGGTGAGTTCGTGCGGCACATGAACGCCCCAACCGCCGGCCTCGATGGCCGGCACCACGTCAGACTTCAGCGAATTGCCGACCATCATGCTCTTTGCGGGGCCGTCACCGTGGCGACTGAAAAGGCGGGAATAGGTCGCGGCATTCTTGTCGCTGACGATCTCGACCGCGTCGAACAGGTCGCCGAGGCCGGACCCGGCCAGCTTGCGCTCCTGGTCGAAGAGGTCGCCCTTGGTGATCAGCACGAGGCGGTAGGCGCCGGCAAGTTTCTCCACTGTGTCGCGCACATGCGGCAAGACCTCGATCGGGTGGCTCAGCATCTCGCGGCCAGCCTCGAGGATCTCCGCTATGACCGAAGCCGGTACACGCCCGTCGGTGACCTCGATCGCCGTTTCGATCATCGACAGGGTGAACCCCTTGATGCCGAAGCCATAGACGGCAAGGTTGCGCCGCTCGGCCTCGAGCAATCGCGCCGAAATCTGTTTCTCCTCGCCATGATCGGCAAGCATGGTGGCGAAACGCTTCTCCGTCATGCGGAAGAACTGTTCGTTCTGCCAAAGCGTGTCGTCGGCGTCGAAGCCAATGGTCGTCAGTTCGTTGTTGTTTCGCATCGATGCCTTCCGGGCTGGGAGCCGTACGAACCTAGGCCGACCGACGTGATTTTCAACCGGAACGAGGAATGCCGGCGGCACCTCCCCTTCCCTTACACAGTGGGGCACGGCTATACTCGCAAATCCGCAACCCAATCTGGTGAATGATGCCGCCTGCAAAAAAGGAAGTCCGTCCGTCGAGCCGCGGAGGACGAGCGCGTACGCCTGCCTTCGTGAAAAACCTGCGCGGTGTGAAGAACTGGAAGGAAGTCAGCGACTGGCTGGAATGGCGCGGCATCGAGGACATCGAATGCATCACCCCTGATCAGGCGGGCGTGGCGCGCGGCAAGATGATGCCGTCGAAGAAATTCACCTCCAACACCTCGCTGGCGCTGCCTTCGGCCGTCTTCATGACGACGATTTCCGGAGGCTATCCCGAAGACGGCAACGGCTTCCACTATCCGGAAGACGACGGCGACCTCAAGCTGATGCCGGACCTGTCGACGCTGACAGTCGTGCCCTGGGAAGAAGACCCAACGGCCGCCGTCATCTGCGACCTCGTTCACCAGGACGGCCGCTCGGTCGAATTCACGCCGCGCAATGTGTTGAAGCGCGTGCTTGCCGCCTATGACAAGCTCGGGCTGAGGCCGGTGGTGGCGCCCGAGATCGAGTTCTACCTGGTGCGCAAGAACCCGGACCCGGACTATCCGCTCACCCCGCCCGTCGGTCGCTCGGGCCGTGCAATCGGCGGCGGCGCCGGCTATTCGATCGCCGGCGTCAACGAGTTCGACGAACTGATCGACGACATCTACCACTTCTCCGAAAGCCAGGGCCTCGAGATCGACACGCTCATCCATGAAGAGGGCGCCGGCCAGCTTGAGATCAATCTGCGCCACGGCGACCCGATCGAGCTCGCCGACCAGGTGTTCATGTTCAAGCGCACCATCCGCGAAGCCGCGCTCAAGCACGAGATCTACGCCACCTTCATGGCCAAGCCGATCCAGGGCCAGCCGGGTTCTGCCATGCATATCCACCAGTCGATCATCGACAAGAAGACTGGCAAGAACATCTTCTCGGCCGAGGACGGCTCGGAGACCGAGGCGTTCTTCCATTTCATCGGCGGCATGCAGAAACACGTGCCGAACGCGCTGGTGATGTTCGCGCCCTATGTCAATTCCTACCGGCGGCTGACGCAGGCGGCCTCGGCTCCGGTCAACAACAAATGGGGCTATGACAACCGCACCACGGCGTTCCGCGTGCCGCGTTCGGATCCGGCGGCGCGGCGTGTCGAAAACCGCATCCCGTCCTCCGATGCCAATCCCTACCTGGCGCTGGCGGCTTCGCTTGCCTGCGGGCTGATCGGCATCACCAGGAAGATCAAGGCCGAGCCGCCGGTGCTGACGACCGCCAATGCGGACGAGATCGACCTGCCGCGCAGTCTGCTCGAAGCCGTCGACCTGTTCGAGGGCGACGAGGAACTCTGCGCGCTGCTGGGCAAATCCTTCGCCGCCACCTATGCGGCGATCAAGCGGGCGGAATTCGAGACCTTCATGGAAGTGATCAGCCCGTGGGAGCGGGAGTATCTTCTGCTGAATGTTTAGGGGAATAGGGGAGTAAGGCAGTAGGGCAGTAGGGCAGTAGGGCAAGGATGGCGGCCAAGATTGAATCGTACAGAGATTTGATTGTCTGGCAGCAAGCTATGGATCTGGCGGTTTCGATCTACGAAACAGCCAGAGCCTGGCCAAAGGATGAGCGCTACGGGCTGACGGCTCAGGTACGTCGTGCAGCTACCTCCGTTCCCGCCAACATTGCCGAGGGTTGTGGGCGAGAAAGCCGAGCTTCATATCAGCAGTTTCTCAGAATTGCACAGGGATCTCTCAAAGAGTTGGAGACCCATCTGCTGATCGCGCAGCGCGTCGGAATCACCTCCCATCAGGCAACCGAACCATTGATGAACCGAAGTGAGAGCGTGGGAACGCTCTTGCGGCCTCTCATCCGCAAATTGTCCCCTGAATAGTTCTACCTACTGCCCTACTGCCCTACTGCCCTACTGCCCTACTGCCCTACTGCCCTACTGCCCTACTGCCCTACTGCCCTACTGCCCTACTGCCCTACTGCCCAGTGAGCACCATGCCTTACCAATCCCCCATTTCTCCCGGCCGCTCGTGGTATGAGGACACGGCCGGACCTAGACCAGAATATCCGGCACTCGATGGCGACCGGAGTTGCGATGTCGTCATCATCGGCGGCGGCTTTACCGGGCTGTCGGCGGCGGTCCATCTAGCCGAGGCGGGGACCAATGTCGTCTTGATCGAAGCCTATCGCTTCGGTGACGGCGCATCGGGTCGCAATGGCGGCCAGCTCGGCACCGGCCAGCGCGCCTGGGCAGAAGATCTGGAGGCCGAATACGGTCTGTCCCGCGCCAAGGCGCTGTTCGATCTCGCCGAAGAGGCGAAGGCGCATCTCATCGAATTCGCCGCCGCCAACCAGATCGATATCGACTACATGCCGGGTCAGCTCTCGGTGGCGCACAAGCCGCGCTATGTCGACGACTATAAGGCGCATGCCGAGATCATGGCCAGCCGTTTCTCCTATCCGCATATTTCCTTCATGGATAAGACCGAGACGGCGGAGCGGCTGGGTTCGACCGCCTATTTCGGCGGCACCCGCGACACCGGCACGGGCCATATCCATCCGATGAAGCTGGTGATCGGCACGGCGCGGGTGGCGGCGCATGCCGGCGCGCAGTTGTTCGAAGGGACGCCATCGACCGGCATCGTTTCCGCCGGCGGCAAGGTCAGGGTTTCCACGCCGAGAGGTACTGTGACGGCGCAGAAATGCCTGATCGCGGTCAACGCCTATGGCGGCACGCTCGAGCCGGTGAGTGCCGCGCACATCATGCCGATCGGCTCCTTCATCGGTGCGACCGTGCCTTTGGGGGCAGATTCGAAAGTGCTGCCCGGCGGCGAGTCCGTCGACGATTCCCGCTTTGTGGTGCGCTATTTCCGCAAATCGCGGGACGGCCGGTTGCTGTTCGGCGGACGCGAGGTCTACGGCGTCAACGACCCGAAGGACATCCACATCCATATCCGCCGCCAGATCGTGGAGCTCTATCCGGCGCTGAAAGACATCGAGATCACCCATGGCTGGGGCGGCTATGTCGGCATCACCGTGCCGAGGAAACCATTCGTGCGCGAAGTGATGCCCAATGTGATCTCGGCCGGGGGCTATTCCGGCCACGGTGTCATGCTGTCGAACTTCTTCGGCAAGCTCTATGCCGAAACCGTTGCCGGCAATCGCGACCGGCTGAAACTGATCGAGGATTTGAAAATTCCGCCATTTCCCGGCGGCCGCCGTTTCCGCACACCGTTGCTTTTCCTGGCGCTCAACTGGTTCGCGCTACGCGACCGGATCTAGGGGCATATTGGCCAGAAATGCCCCCCGGTTAGGGGAAACTATATAGGCCTGAAGTGAGTCGCATGAACCCGTTTCGACGCGACGCGCCTCGTGCTGGATCCAATCGCCATCACGATCTGATGTAATATTGTAATATTCATTGCCCTTGCGACACATTGCGGAAATGGCGGCAAAGGCGCAGAATCGCTTATAATGGCGTACTGATGCCACAATCGGGGGCGAAAGGTTCGCGCTTCTGGGCGACTATTCGGGGATTGCTGCGGGCTTGCCCGTGTTGATTTTTGGGACCGATGCCGATTAGACGCCGGACTTCCGGCAACGATCGAAAGAACATCGGCCCGCGTATGGAGGTGGCGAGAGTGAGAGAGCCCTTCAGTTTCGGTGTTCCGGAACGTCGGCGCTTTGCCATGCAGTTTGGATACGACATGCGGCCGTCCTTCTGGCAGGGAGTCCGTTCGAACTCGCATCTGGTGATTGCCGCGGTCGGCACCGCCGCACTGCTCGGCGTGGCCGCGGTGGCGCTCTGGCTGGCATTGCCGACGAGCGAGCGGCAAGCAGCCGCCAGCCAGGAACAGAGCATTCCGACCATTCCGGTGAAAACGACGAAGATCGTCCCAGCCGGAACCACGGTGGCCGCGGCGACCGTGCCACAGCCCGCCCGCAAGTCCGACCAGGTCTCACCGACGATGGCGGCGGCGAAAGCAACCATACAAACGCTAGCGGCCAATGATCCCCGCTGGACTGGAGCGCAGCCGAAGGCCGCTTCGGCGGCACCCGATCAGGCGGCTGCCCCCAGCCAGGCGGCCAATCAGGCTAAGCCGACGCCAGACAAGCCGGCCGCCGCGGCGGCATTCGCGCCATCGGCGACCGATACCGATGCCGCCAGCGAACTTGCCAAGGTTGCCGCGCCGGCACCAGCGGCAAGCAGCAATCCGGATGGAGCCAAGACCGCCGCGATCCCTGAAGTGCAGCCACAAGCGCCCGAACAGCAGCCGACGGCGAGTGATGATGGCAGCAAGGCCAAGGCCAAGCCACGCAAGGTGGCGGCGGCCGGCAACGGGCGCATCCTGAGACCGGTGACCATGCGCAGCGGCCCGAAGAAGAACGCAACCGCCATCGGCACTGTGCCGGCAAGAACCTCGGTGCAGGTGATGAACTGCAAGCAATGGTGCCAGATCGTCTACAACGGCAAGACCGGCTGGGTCTACAAGAGTTACATCAAGACCGGCGGCTGATGTACCGGCGCATTTGCGGCTGAGGCCGGACTCGCCACCGCACGATTTGCGCCCTGCCGCTACAAGTCAAACTTGAAGTCACAGGCTCGGTCGAACCGACCTGCGCCACAATGACGATGCGCTTCAGATGCAGCGGCCGCCATCGACCTCCAGCGCCACGCCGGTGATGAAGGCAGCTTCGTCCGACGCCAGCCAGAGTGCGGCATTGGCGATGTCGAGCGGCGTCGAAAGCCGGCCGAGCGGGATCGAGGCGCGGAAAGTCTCGCGAATCTGCGGCGTGTCGGCGCCCATGAATTTCTCCAGCATGCCGGTTTCGCCGGCGACCGGGCAGAGGCAATTGACGCGAATGTTCTTCGGCGCGAGTTCCACCGCCATCGACTTGGTGGCGGTGATCGCCCAACCTTTCGAGGCATTGTACCAGGTGAGGCCGGGCCGAGGCCTGAGGCCAGCGGTGGAGGCCGTGGTCAGGATGACGCCGCCACCTTGCCGCTCCATGATCGGCACCACGGCAAGGGCCGCGTGATAGATCGCCTTCATATTGACAGCGGTGATCAGGTCGAAGGTTTCCTCGTCGACCTTCAGCATGTCGCCGTTGCGGTGCGTGTAACCGGCATTGTTGACCATGATGTCGATGCGGCCGAAGGCGCTTTTGGCGGTATAGACCATCTCGTCGAATTCGGAGCGCAGCGAGACATCGGTCTGCGTCCAGATCGCCGCCTCGCCGATCTCGCCGGCGACGCGCTCCGCACCCTTGGCGTTAAGGTCGGCCACAACGACCCTGGCGCCTTCCTGCGCGAAGCGCTTGGCCATGCCTTCGCCGAAGCCTGATGCCGCGCCGGTGATGATGGCGACCTTGTTTTCCAGACGCATGCTTTTCCCGCTCATCGATGTCTTCCTGGAACCAATAGAGCGGCTGACCGGCGCGGCCGATGCCGCGACAGACAAGGCGCTATTTCTCCCTTAGCTTTCGTCACATTCACGTTCTATGCTGCAACTGCGAAAGCTTCCGGAGTCTTCGTTCACCGACAAGCCTCCGGTAAGCGCCAGTGTCAAGCGCACATGTGGATCCAATCAATATCCAGCGATTGGTCCTCGATGTGACACCATGGCACTGGAAAATTTAAATCGATTAGAATATATCAGCCGCGTACTCGCGACCGGCGTCAAAGCGGACAGACCATGACCAGCCAGATCATTCCCGTCGACCCTTTCGACTTCATCATTTTCGGCGGCACCGGCGACCTGTCGGAACGCAAGCTTCTGCCGTCGCTCTATTATCGCCAGCGCGACCACCAATTCTCCGAGCCGACACGCATCATCGGCACATCGCGCTCGAAAATGAGCGACGAGGAATTCCGGGCCTTCGCCAGCCAGGCGATCTCCGACCACGTCAAGCCGGCCGATATCGACGCCAAGGAGTTGAAGACCTTTCTGGCGCGGCTTTCCTATGTCTCGGCCGATGCGACGAGCGGCGCCGGCTTCGACAAGCTTAAGAAAGCGATCGGCGAGAGCGAGAGCATCCGCGCCTTCTATCTGGCGGTAGCGCCGGCGCTGTTCGGCGATATCTCGCACAAGCTCAAAGAGCACAAGCTGATCACGCCGAACTCGCGCATCGTGCTGGAGAAGCCGATCGGCCGCGACCTTGCCTCGGCGCAGGCGCTCAACGATCTGGTCGGCGACGACTTCCACGAAAGCCAGATCTTCCGCATCGACCACTATCTCGGCAAGGAGACGGTGCAGAACCTGATGGCGCTGCGCTTTGCCAACGCGCTTTACGAGCCGCTGTGGAATTCCGCGCATATCGACCACGTACAGATCACCGTCGCCGAGACCGTCGGCCTGGAAGACCGCGTCACCTACTACGACAAGGCCGGCGCGCTGCGCGACATGGTGCAGAACCACATGCTGCAGCTGCTCTGCCTCGTCGCCATGGAGGCGCCGTCGTCGATGGACGCCGACGCCGTGCGCGACGAGAAGCTCAAGGTGCTGCGGGCGCTGAAGCGCATCAACGGCAACGAGGCGCCGAAGCACACGGTGCGCGGCCAGTATCGCGCCGGTGCATCGGCCGGCGGGCCGGTAAAGGGCTATGTCGAGGAGCTCGGCAAGGACAGCAACACCGAAACCTTCGTGGCCATCAAGGCCGAGATCGGCACCTGGCGCTGGGCTGGCGTTCCGTTCTACCTCAGGACCGGCAAGCGGCTGGCGACCCGGGTTTCGGAAATCGTTATCGAGTTCAAGCCGATCCCGCATTCGATCTTCGGCGACAGCGCCGGGCCGATCTTCGCCAACCAACTGGTCATCCGGCTGCAGCCCGACGAGGGCGTCAAGCAGTTCATCATGATCAAGGATCCAGGCCCAGGCGGCATGCGGCTGCGCCAGATCTCGCTCGACATGAGCTTCGCGCAGTCCTTCGACGGCCGCGCGCCCGATGCCTATGAACGGCTGATCATGGACGTCATCCGCGGCAACCAGACGCTGTTCATGCGCCGCGACGAGGTCGAGGCGGCGTGGAAATGGATCGACCCGATCCAGAATGCCTGGGAAGGCGCCAAGCAGGAGGCGCAGGGCTATACGGCAGGCACATGGGGGCCGTCGGCCTCGATAGCGCTGATCGAACGTGACGGGCGGACATGGCACGAGAGCAATTGAACGGCGCCAGCTACAACTGGAACGCTTTCCCCGACCGTCCGCAACTGGCAGCGGCGCTGGCCGGCCGCGTGGCCGACCGGCTAACCAAGGCGATCGCCGTGCGCGGCACGGCCGTGCTGGCCGTCTCCGGCGGCACGACGCCGGCAAAATTCTTCGCCGCCCTCTCGGCGATGCCGATCGCCTGGGACAAGGTGATCGTGACGCTGGTCGACGAGCGTTTCGTGCCCGCCTCCTCGCCGCGCTCCAATGCCGGGCTGGTGGCCGCCAATCTCTTGCAGAACGCGGCCAAGGCGGCGCGCTTCGTGCCCCTCTACCATGAGGCATCGGGCATCGAGGATGCAGCGGCATCCGACGATGCGGCGCTGCGCTCCCTGCCCTGGCCGCTCGATGTCGTGGTGCTCGGCATGGGGCCGGACGGCCACACCGCCTCGTTCTTTCCCGATGCCGACGATCTGGCCAAGCTGCTCGACCCGGCCTCGGACCGGATCATCCTGCCGGTCCACGCGGCCAGTGCGGGCGAGCCGCGGCTCACCTTGACGCTGGCGCGCATCATCGATGCCGGCTTCATCGCGCTGCACATAGAGGGCGAGGACAAGCGCGCCGCCTTCGACGGCGCGGTCGCGCCCGGGCCGCGAAAGCCGATCCGCGCCGTGCTCGACGCCGCGCCCAGGCCCGTAGAGGTTTTCTGGGCGCCTTGATTTCTTATATTTAGTGGTCCCGGCAACGGCGGGAGGATGTTTCCGGGACCTCGCCTGAAAGGACCGACCGCCATGACCGCAAGACGCGACATCGAAGCCATCACGGAGCGCATCCGCCAACGTTCGAAGGCGGGCCGCGAGCGCTATCTCGGCCGTATCGCCGAAGCGTCGAACCAGACCGCCAACCGGTCGGTTCTATCCTGCGGCAACCTCGCCCACGGCTTTGCGGTGTGCAGCCCCTCGGAGAAGCTGGCGCTCGGCGCCGACAAGGTGCCCAATCTCGGCATCATCACCTCCTACAACGACATGCTGTCGGCGCATCAGCCCTTCGAAACCTTCCCTGCCCTGATCAAGGAGGCCGCGCGCGAGGCCGGCGGCATCGCCCAGGTGGCCGGTGGCGTGCCGGCGATGTGCGACGGCGTCACGCAGGGCCAGCCCGGCATGGAATTGTCGCTGTTCTCGCGCGACGTGATCGCCATGTCGGCGGCGGTCGGCCTGTCGCACAACATGTTCGACGCCGCCGTCTTTCTCGGCGTCTGCGACAAGATCGTACCGGGATTGGTGATCGCGGCGCTGACCTTCGGCCATCTGCCGGCGGTGTTCATCCCGGCCGGACCGATGACGACCGGGCTTCCCAACGACGAGAAGGCCAAGGTCCGCCAGCTTTATGCCGAGGGCAAGGCGGGGCGCGCCGAACTGCTGGAAGCCGAGTCCAAATCCTACCACGGGCCGGGCACCTGCACCTTCTACGGCACGGCGAACTCCAACCAGATGCTGATGGAGATCATGGGCCTGCACACGCCCGGCGCCTCCTTCGTCAATCCCGGCACGCCGTTGCGTGATGCGCTAACCCGCGAAGCGACGAAGCGGGCCCTCGCCATCACCGCGCTCGGCAATGCCTATACGCCGGTCGGGCGGATGATCGACGAGCGGTCCATCGTCAACGGCGTCGTCGGCCTGCATGCCACCGGCGGCTCGACCAATCATACCATCCACCTGATCGCCATGGCGGCGGCAGCCGGCATCGCACTGACCTGGCAGGATATTTCCGACCTCTCGGAAGCGGTGCCGCTTCTGGCCCGCGTCTATCCGAACGGGCTTGCCGACGTGAACCATTTCCATGCCGCCGGCGGGCTCGGCTTCCTGATCCGCGAACTGCTTGACGAAGGCGTGTTGCACGAGGATGTGCAGACGGTGTGGGGCGAAGGCCTGCGGCCCTATGCGGTCGAGGCAAAGCTCGGTGCCGACGGCTCTGTGGTGCGCGAGGCCTCGCCGCAGGCCAGCGGCGACGAAAAGGTGCTGGCGCCGTTCAGCAAGGCGTTCCAGCCGACAGGCGGCCTGAAAGTGCTGGCGGGTAATCTCGGCCATGCCGTCATCAAGACCTCCGCCGTCAAGCCGGAACGACGCCTCATCGAGGCGCCGGCCAAGGTGTTCGACAGCCAGCAGGGCCTGAACGATGCGTTCAAGGCCGGCACGCTCACCGGCGACTTCATCGCCGTCATCCGCTTCCAGGGTCCGAAGGCCAATGGCATGCCGGAACTGCACAAGCTGACCACCGTGCTCGGCATCCTGCAGGACCGAGGCCAGCGCGTCGCGCTGGTGACAGACGGGCGCATGTCGGGCGCTTCCGGCAAGGTCCCAGCGGCGATCCATGTGACGCCGGAAGCCGTCGAGGACGGGCCGATCGCCCGGATCCATGACGGCGACATCATCCGCCTCGACGCCGATGCCGGAACGCTGGAGGTGCTGGTGCCGGGAAACGAGTTCGCGATGCGCCGCACCGCCGAAGCCGACCTCATCGGCAACGAGTTCGGCTTCGGCCGCGAGCTTTTCGCCGGCTTCCGGCAGCTGGTGGGCCGTGCCGACCATGGCGCCAGCGCCTTCGGAACCGCCTGATATTCCTGGCTTCCAAAAGAAAAGGGCGGCCTTGAGCCGCCCTTTTTTGTTTGTCCTGCCGGATGCTACTCGACTTTGAGTTCACTCCGCTCGCCGGCCTTGACCGTGAAGGGCGTCTCCTTGTCGGCCTTGTCTGTGGTGAAGTTGGTCACGAGCACGTAGTCGCCCGCCGCCAGCGTGGACTGCATCTTTTCGCCATAGGCGTAGGTCACCTGCTTGCGTTCGCCCTGGATGTTCTTCTTGGCCTCGTAGATCTTGAAGCCATCCGCGCCTGGCGCGTCGACGGCCAGGACGCCCGCGTTCAGCGTCACGTTGACATCGGTCATCTGCCCGACCGTCACGCTGAAAGGCCTGTTCCGTGGACACGGCCTGCACGTCGACACCGATCACATAGTCGCCCGGAGGCAGATCGAACTGGCTGTCGGGGCCGTAGGCGTAAGTCACCTGATCGCGGCTGCCATCAAGCTTCTTGGCCGCCTTGTACACCTTCCAACCCACATCGGTTTCGGCCTTCTCGCCGCCCTTTGTGTAGAAGGCGTTTGCCTTGGCCTTGCCGACGCCGACGATCATGTCCTTGTCGACGACCTGGCCGGCGGCAAGCTGCATGGTTTCGCTTGCCTCGCCGGCTCCCAGCTTCACGGTGACCTTGGTCTCGCCGGCCGGAACGACGAACTTGACCTCGCCATAGTTGCTGTCCGACGTGCCGCCGGGATAGGCGATGCTGATCTGCGCATTGCGGTCGACATCGGCGCCTGGCGCCGGCCGGGCGTGGATGGAGAGCTCGGCGGCGTTTAGATTGAGCGAAAGCTCTGTTGCCTTGTCCGCCGTCAGCGTGACCTTCTGCTCGGCCTTGGCGCCGCCGCTCGAGGCGACGACGATGTAGTTGCCAGCGGGAACGTGGAATTTGACAGCATTGTAGCCGTCATTGACATGGTCTCCACCGACACCTTTGGCATCGTCCGGAAAGACTTCATAGTAGACGTCGATCTTCGGCACCTCGCCGCCCTCTTTCAAGAACGCTTGCGGGATGAGGTTGTAGTCGACCTCGGCGGCTTTCGGCGCAGGCGCCGGTGCGGGAGCCGGTTCAGGCGCGGGTGCCGGCGCCGGGGCAGCGACGGTTTCGACCAAGGCTTCCTGCAACGCCTTCTCATCGGAGGCCTGGATGTATTTGCCGCCGGTGTTTTCAGCCAGGCACGCGATCTGCTTGCCCTCGTCGGCTGTCAATCCGAAGCCGACGACATCGGCGGTGAAGTCGACGCCGGATGCCTTGAGTTCCTTGCCCAGTGCACAGGGGTCGCCGCCGCAGGTTTCGAGCCCATCGGTGATCAGGACGACGGTTGCCTTGTCCTCGGTGTATTTCAGCGCTTCCGCCGCCTGCTTGACGGCCGCCGTCAACGGCGTCTTGCCAAGGAATTTCAGACTGTCGGCGGCATCCGTGATGGCGCTTGCCGAGCCTGCCTGAGGCGGCACGATCAGCTGAATGTCCTCGCAGCTGCCTTTTTCGCGATGGCCGTAGGCCATGAAGCCGATCTCGTCGTCGGCGGGAACCGATTGAAGCACGGTCCTCAGAGATTCCCTGGCGATTTCGAGCTTGGGCTTGCCGTCGATCTGCGCCCACATCGAGCCGGAAGCATCAAGAATGATGATGACCTTGTTTGCGGCAAAGCCGAACGTCGTCATCGACAAAAGGAGGATCGCCGCAGCGAAGCTCCGCGCAAATACCGCCATCGAAATCTCCTGAGTTAGCCCCCTAATCCGCACAGGGAAGCTATTTGAGGCGGCGTTAGGACACAAGCCCGGCGCGGCCGTGTCGCTCAGGCCTCTGGGCGGGGAAAAAAGCGTTCATGCGGCAGGATCGCCCGAGCAGCAGGCGTCTTGGAGCCAGACCGAAGCCCCGGCTCAGTAGGTGGTGCGGCGCTCTTCCGAAGGCGGCCTGCCGAACTGCAGCCGGTAGCTCTGGGCGAAATAGGAGTGCGAGGTGAAGCCGGTCGCGATCGCCACGTCGAGGATCGGCATGTTGGTCTGGCGCAGCAATTCGCGCGCCCGCTCCAGCCGCAACCGCATGTAGTAGCGGCCCGGCGTGACGTTGAGGTGGCGCAGGAACAGACGCTCGACCTGGCGCACCGAAAGGCCGGCCGATTTGGCGAGTTGCACCGCCGAGAGCGGCTCGTCGAGATGGTCGGCCATCAGCTCGACGATGCGCCTCAGCTTCTCCGACTTGCCGGTCAGATCGCGTTCCGGCCCGACGCGCTGGCGGTCGCCGGCCGAGCGGATGCGCTCGTGCTGGAACTGGTTGGCGACGCCATTGGCGAGGTTCGAGCCGAAATCGCCGCGCACGATCTCCAGCATCAAATCGATCGAGGTCGTGCCGCCGGCGCAGGTGTAGCGCTTGCGGTCGATCTCGAAGACATTGCCGGTGCAGTTGATGTCGGGGAAGCGCTCCATGAAGCCGGCGCGGTTTTCCCAATGGATGGTGCAGCGGTAACCGTCGAGCTGGCCGGCCTCGGCCAATAGGTAGGACCCGACCGACAGTGCTCCGAGCGCGTTGCCGCGCCGGCCCCAGCTGCGCAACGCCGCCAGAACCTTGCTCTTGCCGGGAAATTCGGTTGTCAGCCCTACCGAAACGAAGAGGATGTCGACCGGCGGCAGGTCGGCGACGGCATAGTCGATCTTGAGAGGCAGGCCGTTGGACGCCATCACCGGATCGCCATCGGCCGACACCGTGGTCCAGCCATAGAAATCGCGGCCGAGCAGACGGTTCGCCGACCGGAACGTGTCGATCGCCGCGGCCAACGAGAACATGGAAAACTTGTCGACCAGCAGGAAGGCGAACTGCCGGCCACCTTGAACGGGATCAGTCGTGACCGGCCGTTCCGGGGAAATGGTGGGGTTCGGCAAAACTGGCGCTTTCAGGGTCAACCCGGGCTCAGAAAGAGGGCCGCTTCAATCCGGCCGCAAGGTAGGCAGAAGCTAACGTATTGGCCATCAGCATGGCAATGGTCATCGGCCCGACACCGCCGGGCACCGGCGTGATGGCGCCGGCTTGCTTGGCCGCCTCGGCATAGGCGACATCGCCGACGAGGCGCGACTTGCCCTCGCCCTTCTCCGGCGCGGGAATGCGGTTGATACCGACATCGATGACGGTGGCGCCCGGCTTCACCCAATCCCCCTTGATCATTTCCGGCCGGCCGACGGCGGCGACCAGGATGTCTGCCGTGCGGGCAAGCGCCGGCAGGTCCTTGGTGCGGCTGTGGGCGATGGTGACGGTGCAGTTGGCGGCAAGCAGCAGATTGGCCATCGGCTTGCCGACAATGTTGGAGCGGCCGACGACGACGGCGTTGAGGCCGGACAGGTCCTTGCCGCGCACGCGCTCGATCAGAAGCATAGAGCCGGCCGGCGTGCAGGGAACGAAGGCCGTGTCGAGCTCGCCCGTGCCGAGCTTGCCGACATTGATGAAATGGAAGCCGTCGACATCCTTCTGAGGCGCAATCGCCTGGATGATCTTGCCGGCGTCGATATGGGCGGGCAGCGGCAGCTGCACCAGGATGCCGTTGATGGCCGGATCGGCGTTGAGGTCAGCGATGATCTTGAGCAACGCCTCTTGGGAAGTCTCGGCCGGCAGCGTGTGCTGGAGCGAATGAAAGCCGCATTCCTTGGCCGTGCGCGACTTGGAAGCGACATAGACCTGGCTGGCCGGATCCTCGCCGACGATGACCACGGCCAGACCAGGCTTGGCGTTGCCCTTGGCGACCAGCTCGGCGGTCAACGCCTTGACCGTCCGCACCACATCCTCGGCAACGCTCTTTCCGTCAATCACTTCGGCCATGAACCATCCTCAACCCTGTTTCGCGCAACGCCGCTTTCGAGACGCGATGTCCCGGCGCCGGCAACATGCAGTGCGGCATTGTCACGAAAATTCCGGCACGCAATCCCGTCAAAGCGCCGTCCAATGCCGTTTACGCGAAAACCGGGAGGGTTTTATTCGGCCTCGGTGATGTATCTTGTGGCTCAGAAGTAGCGGCGGCGGGCGCGGCTCTCGGTGAGTTCGCGGACCGCCTCGCGGAATTCGCGCAGGCTGGCACGAATTTCCTCGATCGGCGCCTGTTCGGCGCCTTCCTCAACCGGCGAAGGCTCCACCGATGGCTGCGGTGGATAGGCCGGTGGCTGCGGCGGCGCGGGCTGCGGCGGATACGGCATGTGCCCGGCATAGGGCGCCATGGCTTGGGTATAGGGGTAACCTGCAGGCGGCGGCGCCTGCCAGGGCTGCATCGAGCCGGCCTGTAATGCAGGGGGCGGCGGAGCCGGATAGATCGGCAGTGGCGGCATCAGGGGCGACCGTGACGGCGGTCCCATCGGCTGGGAATAGGTGGCATCGAAGCCTGGCGGGAAAGGCGGCCGCGAGTAGTCCGACGACCGCGGCATGAAGGCGGCATCCGGATTCGGGAAGCCGGAGGGCATAGCAGCATCCGCCGGCCGCGCCTTGTCGCCAAAGGCGGCGAATCCGCTGTCATCGTCCGCCTCAGTGGATGGCTTGCGGGACAGAGCATTGCGCAATTTCGCCATGAGCGCGGCGACCCGCCCGGGCCGCTTGGCGGGAGCGGCTTCGGCCTGTGCCAAGGGCGGTGGCGGTGCTGGTGGCGGGGGTGGCACCGGCGGCACGGGCGCTGCCGGCATTGGCGACGCGGGCGGCGGTGCTGCCCGGAATGCCTGGTCTTCGACAGGCGCCTTGCGGTCGCGGCACGAGCGCGATGTGGCGGTCTTGCGCAGGCTTTCATAGGCGCCGCGCATGGCACCGAGACCAACACCGGAGGCAAAGCCCAGGAACAGGCCGGCAAGCGCCATCACGACCCGCGATGGACCGTTCGGCTCGAGCGGAATGGAGGGCGGCGAGATGACGGTCATATTGGCGGTATTGATACCCTTCTGCTCGCCAATCTCCTTGGCGCGCAGAAGATATTGTTCATAGACCGAGCGCTTGGCCGCGGCGTCGCGTTCCAGTTCGCGCATCGAGACCAGGTCGCTGTTGACGTCGCCGCTTCGGACCTTCATCTGCGCCAGTTGGGACGAAAGGTCCTGTTGGACCTGGATCGAGCGTTTCAGGTCAACCTGCAGCGACGAGGCGATGCGGCTGAGTTCCGCGGCAATGCGATCGCGTGCGCCGGCCAGCTGCGCGTTGAGCGCCTGGAGTTCGGGATGGCGCGGACCCAGCCGGACCGCGGCACGATCGGCCTCCTGCTTGAGCGTGGCATATTGCGCGCGCAGATCGCTCATCGTGTTGGAATTGATTTCTTCCGGCAAAGTACCGCCAAGCACCGAATTGACATTGATCGAGCGGGCGGAGGCAGCGCGGGCGTTCAGTTCCGCCGTACGCGCGCGAGCAACCGACAGTTGCTCGTTGACCTTGAGCATCTGATCATCGCTGATCAGGTGGCCCTGCGCGTCGACAAGGTCGTGCGTGGCCCTGAAATCCTCGACCTTGCGCTCGGCCGCCTCGACGCTTTTGCGCATCTCCTCGAGTTTTGCCGTCAATTCGTTGTTGGCCCGGCCGGCGGTGAGGGATTGAAATTCACCCGAGGTCTGCAGAAAGACATCCGTCATCGTTTCCGCGATGCGCGCCGATTTCTGGGCGTTCTGGGTGGTGACGCCGATCATGATCGTGGAGGTCTTGCCCGCGCGCTCGACCGAAAGGCTTTCAGCCAGATTGCCGACGGCAAGGGACAGGCGACGCGGTTCATCGGCACCGCCTGGTCCGTCGTGGCGCAACAGGATCGAGCGGATCAGTGACATGGCGCCCAGGCCGCCCGAGCCTTGGCCATTGAACTCCGGATCGTCGGCGAGATTGAGCTTGTTGACGACCTTGCCCAGCACCGTGCCCGAGGTCAGCAACCTGATCTGGTTTTCGACATTGACGAGTGTCGCGTCAGGAACAACCGCCATCTGGGTGAGGTCACGGTCCGAAAGTTTCAGGTCGCGCGGATCGACGACCAATTCGGTCATCGATTCGTATTTCTTCGGTGTCGACAGCGCGATCGCGATGCCGAGCCCGGCACCGATCAGGGTGGTGGTGATGATCAGCAGTTTCGACCTGGCAATGCCACGCACGACCTGCATCGGATCGATCAGCGGCTTCCACTGTTGATCGTCCCTGCGATCGTCAAAGGATGCATTGGCCTCGCCTGCCTGGCGGGATCCGGCCGTGTCATGCGAGCGAGTGCTGCCGGAAGGTTCTTCAGCGGACTGCCTTGAATCCGGCATGGCCGGCTGCAGATTGTCGGCGTCCTCTTGCGAGCGCCAGGCGTCGTCTTGTGCAGCCGCTTCCCGCTCTGGCCGCAAGCGTTCTGTTCCGGCGGCGGCGGACGGCGTTGGGTTCGTCCGCGCTTCGCGCCGTGAACGGGCAAGGCGATGGCGCGTGGCGGCATCCTCGCGCCATGCCGAATCCGCGCGATCGCCTATCGAGACCAGGGATGCGTCGTCCTCACCGCGCATGGCCTGGCCGAGCGCCAGCAACGAACGCTCGCGCCTCCAGTCTTCACGGTTTTCCCTGTCGACCATTGTCTTGGAGCTTCACTCTTTGGCCGCTGGGCAGCGGCGGTCGGCTATTCGTTAAGCCACGCTAAACAAGCATAGGAAACAAAAGGTTAATTTCGGCAGGCCGGCGTGTAAGCTTTCCATAACCTCAAGTGCCGGAATTTCAGCGCCTTCGGGCCTCAGAACGGCACGTTAAGCTTTCCCGCCTATGGCTTCCCGGCACATGACCGAAGCTCGCGGCATACCGCAAAGGCGCACTTTCGCCCGGATCGGCACTTTCGTGGCCGAGCGACGGGGGCTGGTGCGCGACTATTTTTCGGCGATCAGCGGCGCCGGCGGGCGACTGGTGTTTTCGCTGGCCTATTTCATCGCCCTTGCCAACACTTTGTCGATCTCCGAATTCGGTATGTTCGCCACCGCTTCGGCGGCCGGCGTGATGCTGTCGCGGATCCTGGCCTTCGGTTTCATCTCGGCGCTCTACCGCACCGCCACCATCCGCCCCAATCTGATCGGCACCTTCACGGCCGGCTTCCTGCTGCTCGGCGTCGTTTCGCTGCCGCTCCTGACGCTGGCCTCGTTCGGGGTCTACCTGATCTTCTTCGCCGGCACCGTGCCGCTGTCGGTGTTTTCGGCGATCGTGTTTGCCGAAGCGCTGTTGTGGCGGCCGGTCGAGGTGGCGCTGATCGTCAACAACGGGTTGGGCAAGTTCGGCCGCGCTGCGATCCTGGCGATCATGGCGACGGCACTGCGGGCGCTTGGCGCGGTGCTGTTCATGGTCTCGGCGCAACACAGCATCTGGGCTTGGTCGTGGTTCTATATCGGCGCCAACGCCGCCTCGCTGGTTCTGGCTTTCGGCTGGTTCTATCCGCGCCAAAGACTGCGGCTGCGCATCGAGCTCTATCTCAGGCGGCTTGCCGATTCCATCTACGTCGCCGGCGCGGAAGTGTTGTTCTACCTGCAATCGGAATTCGACAAGCTGCTGGTGCTGGCGATCGGCGGCCCGCATCTGGCCGGCATCTATGCCATCATCATGCGGCTGGTCGACCTGACCGCGATCCCGATCCGCACCTTCTCGATGATGCTGGTACAACGCATGATGCGCGCGCCGGACCTGTTGTCGCGGCTGGCGGTCAAGAGCGGCATAGAAGGCGGCGTGTTCCTGGTTTCGACGCTGGCGCTGCTGGCGCTCGGCATCGTGCTGCATTTCTTCCCCAACGCCCTCGGCAGGAACGTCTCCGAGGCCGCGCCGCTGGTGGCGCTGGCAATCTGCGTTCCGGGATTGCGCAATCTGGTCGAATACCAGGCGGAGCTTCTGTTCGCGCGCGGCCAGACGGCGGTGCGGGCGCTCAATCTCGGCTTGTTAGCCGCCCTGAAGGCGCTGCTTTTGACCTATGTGCTAACCACCATCACCGATACGTCAACGCTGGTGCTGTCGCTCAACATCGTCTTCCTGCTGCTCTATCTCGCCTCGATGCTGCTGACCTATTCGGCGCTGCGCAGGCCGGCGAAAGCGATCTGAATTCAGGTGAGGCCGGCCTGCAAACAGCGGCTCCCTGCGCTTCCGGTGCTCACGTACAGTAGTACGCTCCGCTCCGGTTCTCGGAAGCCACTGTTTTCGGCTCGTCCTGACCTGAATTCCTGCTCAGCCTAACCCAGCCCGATCAGACGACGGATGCGGCCGATATCGGTGCCGATGAAGGATTGCATGCCGATCGCCACCTGCTGCGGCGCCATGCCGGCAACGAAGCGGCGAAACTCGTCGTCCGATAAGGCCTCTCCCGTCCAGTGGACGCGGCAGAATTCCTCAGAACCGTGGAAGTGGCCGGCACCGTCCTGCAGATCGTCGACATAGCGACCATAGATCATGCATTCGGAGAATCTGCGCGCCGAGCCGACCACCTCGACCCAGGCGCGGCCATGGGCCTCCTCGATCTGGCCGCACATGGCAAGCACGGTGTCGCGGCGCCAGGCGATCAGCGTCGAGATATAGTCGTGGGCCGACGCGCGCGACGGGTCGATGCCGAGCGCGGAACCCGCATTGCGCGACCAGATGCGATGCTCGTCGTGACCGTCATCGGCAAGCACGCCGTCGCGGCGGAACAGCCGCGCCTTGCCGTCGCGCCAGAAGGCGCCGCAGTCGAAGGCCTTCAGGAAAGCGACGTCGGAATCGCAGAAGACCAGAACGTCTTCCCGGGCATGCGCCGCGATGGCAATGCGGCGCAGCTGCTGCACGTGCCAGCCACGCAGCGGCTGCGTCTTCAGGCTGAACCAGACACGCCGGCGGAACAGGCTAAGCGGATCGTCGAAAGCGCGCAGCCAGCGCGGCAGCAGGTCACGCTCGTCGACAACTGTGCGCCGGTTGGTCTCCAGCTGCCGGAAAAGCGCGACGTCGCGGTGTTCGACCAGGATGTAGTGGTGCGCGGCGCCGGAAACATGCCGGTCAAGCGTTTCGCACAACATGCGGCAGCGCTCGAAATCCGGCGCGTAGCTCGCCGTCACCACCGCCGCCGTCGGCGTCTCCGGCAACAGGCCCGGGCCGACGAGAGCGTCTGGAACGAACCTTTTGTTCAACGGAGCTCTCCGGCCGTTTCGGCGCCGCGCGACCATCTCTGCTTGACGACCCGCCACAGGAACACCGGATTGCCGACGACGTAGCGGCGCCAGAGCCGGCCCGGCTCGACCGCCAGCCGGAACAGCCATTCCAGGCGCATGCGGCGCATCCACAGCGGCGCGCGGGGCACCGAGCCACTCAGGAAATCGAGCAGTGCGCCGACCGCGACCGGCATCGTGCAGTGGCGTTCGTCGATGTGGCGGGCGATCCACAGTTCCTGGCGGGGCACGCCCATGGCGACCAGCAGCATATCGGGCCGCAGCGCCGCGATCCGGCCAATGATCTCCGGCTCCTGCGCGGCGGAGAAATAGCCGTCATGAATGACCACGAAATTGTGCTGCACGGCAAGGGCCGCGAGCTTGACCGACGCCGCCTCGGCGTTGACACGCGTCGCGCCAAGCAGGCCGACGGTCAGCGGCCGCGTCGAGGCCTGCAGGAAGGCCGGCACGAAATCGGTGCCGTTAAGATTGTCCGGAAAGGGCGCGCCATAGAGAAGCTGCGCGGCGAGATCGACGCCGATGCCGTCCGGCAGGATGAGGAAATCGTCGAGCGCCTCGGCGAAGACCGGGTCTGAATAGGCGATGTTGGCATTGTGGGCGTTGAGGAAACTGACCTTGGTGAAGCGCCGCTCGGCAATCAGGCGGGCAAGCAGGGCGATGGCATCGTCCCAGCGGATGGCGAGCACGGAGATGCCGAGGATCCTCTTCAAGCTGTCGAGCCCGAAGGCCGCGCGGGCGGTGTGCATATTCATGCAAACACCTCCTGCCTGACGGCCCCGAGTTTTTCCAAGCCATGCCGGATGGCGACATCCAGCGCCTTGACCTGCCGATGACGGAACGCGCCGCCATCGACGTCCCTGATATCGGCGGCCGCGGCCTCCAGGGCCCTGGCGAAGCCGGCCGGATCGTCGGTGACGACGCAATTGTCGGGGCGATGGTCGATGCCGCGCAATGAGCGGCTGGTGGCGACCGAAGGCAGGCCGAGTTCGAAGGTCTCGATGGTCTTCAGCTGCACGCCGCTGCCGGCGGTGCTGATCAGCGGGACGACGGCCGCGCCGCACACGAACGCCCTGGCATCCGGGACACGGCCGACAAACTCGACGCCCGGATGCGCCGAGGTGACGCCCGAAGGCACGTGGCCGGCGATGCGGATGCGGAAATCGGGCCGCAGTTGCGGCACCACCTTGCCCAGGAACCAGTCAAGGCCAATGCGGTTCGGCTGCCAGGTCCAGGTGCCTATGAGGGCAGCGTCGCATTCAATCCGGCGCGGGCCGTTCCGGGTTGGCGCCTCGGCGCCGGTCACCAGCGGCAGCACCGCCGATCGGTCGGCGGCGGCGACACCGAGTGCCGCCCGGTCTTCCTCGGCCAGCGTGAAGACATAGCGTGCGCGGCGGCAGAGACGCTCTTCCACGACCTTGAGCAGCCTTGCCTCGCGGCGGAACAGCAGGCGCTGGAAGGGGCCGGCGGCAGCAGCCGCGTTCTCCCGCGCCGAGAGATGCTCGACATTGTGGGCGACGAAGATCGAAGGCTTGTCTTCAAAGAGCTTTTCGAAGGCGCCGGCGAACTGGACGGAATTCAGCACATAGCCATCGAACGGCCCGGCCTGTTCGAGAGCGGCCTGCACTTCGTGCTCGGATACCGCACGCAGCTTGACCGAGGCGAAGGTAAGGCCCGACAGCATCGCCTTGCCGACCCAAGCGAGCTTTTGCGGCGCCGAGGCGCTTTCCGTGCGCACGTCGATCGCACCCAGCACAACGGTGTTTTCCGGGTCGGCCGCGGCCTTCCCGGGCCAGGTGAAACCGATGACCGTGACGCGCGCGCCGGCCCGCCGCAACGCAGCGATGATCGCAGCATTGGCGATCTCGTAGCCCGAGGCGAGAGCGCCGTCGGGCACGATCGATGTGGCGAACAGCAGATGCATCTCACCTATCCTGTGGTGTAGCCGGTAGCAAAGCGCGGTGAACCCTTGATTAAGCGAGCACAATCAACGGCCGAAAGCCCCTGCCCGACGGGCCTCTCCGTGCAAGGTGATTAACGAAACCTTATCACCGTGGTGCTACCAGAACGCGACTCACCATGTGGCTGGACACGGATGATCCCTTTGCCATCGGATGGTTCGGTATCGATCGCTGGACGGTCTCCCCGGCTTAACGTCGAGGCTGTCGAAGCGGTCGTCACCTTGCCTACCTTCAAGCGGCCCGAACAGGTGCTGGAAACGCTGGTTTCGCTGCGCGCGCAGCGGACCGGCAGGCGCTTTGCCGTCATCGTCATGGAGAACGAAGCCGAGGCGCGGGAAGGCGCCAAGGCGGTGCTGCCGCTGTTCGAGCGTGGCGGGATGCCGGGCATGGTCATCATCGCGCATGAGCGCGGCAATTGCAGCGCCTACAATGCCGGCTGGCAGACGGCGATGCTGCACTTTCCGAACTTCAGGCATCTGCTGGTCATCGACGATGACGAGATCGCCGATCCGCACTGGCTGGAACGCATGTGCACGGCTGCCGAGACGCTCGGCGCCGATATTGTCGGCGGCCCGCAAGTGCCTGTCTTCGCAGACGCTGTCCATGCGAGATGGGCGGAGCATCCGGTGTTCGCGCCGCCCTACCGGGAAACCGGGCGCGTGCCGGCGCTCTATTCGTCCGGCAATCTTCTGGTCGGGCGCAACATGCTGATCGCCATGGGGCCGCCCTTCCTCGATCTCAGATTCAACTTCATGGGCGGCGGCGATTCCGACTTTCTCAGCCGTGCGGCGCAGAAGGGCTTTGTGCTCGGCTGGTGTGCCGAGGCCAAGGTTCGCGAGACCGTCCCGGCGCGGCGCGTCGAGCCCGACTGGATCCGGGCCCGCAGCCTGCGCAACGGCGTGATCTCGACGCTGGTCGAGAAGAAGAAGCGCGCCGGCACGCCGCTGGCCGGCGCCAGGGTGCTGGCGAAAAGCCTGGCGCTGCTGGCCGCCGCGCCGTTTCGCGGCCTGGTCCGGCTGGCGCGCACAGGATCGCCGGCGATCGCCATCTACCCCGTCCATGTGGCGCTCGGCCGCGTGCTGGCCGAATTCGGATATGCCAATGAGCAGTATCGCCAGCCCGAGAAAAACTGAGCGCGCCCCGCTCAGCGACGCGTTCACGCGCGACGGCGTGGCGACGGCCGTCGCCGCACTGCTGTTCACCGTCATCATGGTGTCCTTCCGCCCGTTCCAGCCGGCCGGCGCCGAGCTGACCGGCGACGGCGGCGACATCGTCAACCAGCTCGGCTTCGGCTCGCTCGGCGCCGTTTCGATCTTCTCGTTGATGGCCTTTGCCGATCCGCGCATCGTGCGCTCGCTGCTCAGCCCGTCCTGGGCGCTGATGCTGGGCTTCTTCTTCCTGTCGGTGGTGCTGGCGACCGACCCGCCCTCGGCGATGCGCGCCGCGTCCTTCACCATGATCGGCATCCTGACCATGGCAACGATCCTGGCGCTGCCGCGCGATGCCGAGTCCTTCTCGAAAGTCATCATATTCACCGCCGTGGTGGTGATGGGCCTCTCCTATGTCGGCCTGATCGTCTTTCCGCACGAAGCGCTGCACACGGCCGATTCCCAGGAGCCCGAACATGCGGGCCTGTGGCGCGGCGTGTTCACCCACAAGAACATCGCAGGCCCGATCATGGCCTGCTTTAGTTTCGCCGGCCTCTACCTCTACCGGCGCGGGCAACGCTGGTGGGGCGCGGGTATCTTCTGCGCCGCGATGATCTTCATGCTGCACACCGGCTCCAAGACCACCGCCGGCCTGGTGCCGTTCTCAATCCTGATCGTCGTTCTGCCGAGCCTGATGGGCATGCGGCTCGGCACGCCGATCCTGTTTACGCTGGCGATCATCGCCACCGCGGTCGGCACGCTGGGCATCGTCTTCCTGCCGCCGGTGAAGCATCTGGCGGCGATCTATTTTCCCGACATGACCTATACCGGCCGCACGACGCTGTGGGAGTTCGCCGGCTCGATGCTGGCGAAGAAACCATGGACCGGCTACGGCTATGAAAGCTTCTGGGGCACGCCGCTGCTGCTCAACCAGGACCAGCCCTTCGACCGGCCATGGGATATCAGGACCATCGTGCACGGCCATGACGGCTATCTCGACATCGCCGTGTTGATGGGCATCCCCGCCCTTTGCGTGGCGGTCTATACTTTCCTGATCGCGCCGCTGCGCGACTACATGCGCATTCCGCTGCGCAAGGAAAACATCTATCTCGGCGACTTCTTCATGATGGTGGTGCTGTTCACCGCGCTCAACGCTTTCCTCGAAAGCTTCTTCTTCCATCGCGGCGACCCGGTCTGGCTGTTCTTCGTGCTCGGCGTGCTTGGCCTGAGACAGGTGTCGCTACGGCCGATCCCAGTGCGTAGCTCCAACCGTAACGTGCGATCGCCCGGTCCGTCCTGACGGGGCTTCCCCCCTGAACCGTGAGCGTCTATGTCAAAGCCTTCCTTCGGAGGGCTTTCGATGACGATCAGGCTTGTTCTCGCCGGCTGCGGCAATATGGGTTACGCCATGCTTTCGGGCTGGCTGAAATCCGGCAAGCTTGCACCCTCGGCGGTTTTCGTGGTCGAACCCAATTCCGAGCTGCGCCAGCGCGCCGCAACGCTTGGCTGCGCCACATCAGCGGATGCCAGTGAGATTCCAGGCGACGCCGTGCCCGACCTTGTCGTCATCGCGGTAAAACCCCAGGTGATCCGCGATGTCACCGCCGCCCTACAAGCGTTTCGGCGACGGACGCACCACATTCGTCAGCATCGCCGCCGGCACGCCGGTCGCCACCTTCGAGGACATCCTCGGCGGCCGCGCGCCTGTCGTGCGCTGCATGCCCAACACGCCCGCCTCCATCGGCAAGGGCATGATGGTGGTGTTTTCCAACCCGCTCGTCTCGGATGATACCAAGCGCTTTGTCGCCGACCTGCTGTCGGCCAGCGGCGAAGTGGCCACCATCGACGACGAGGGTCTGATGGATGCGGTGACCGCCGTGTCGGGATCCGGGCCGGCCTACATCTTCCACTTCATCGAAGCGCTGACCGTGGCCGCCGAGAAGGCGGGCCTGCCGAAGGCAACCGCCAGGCTGCTCGCCATGCAGACGGTCTATGGGGCCGCCTCGCTGGCCGCCGAAAGCCAGGAGGAACCGGGCGTGCTGCGCCAGCAGGTGACCAGCCCGAACGGCACGACGGCTGCGGCGCTTGGCGTGCTGATGGGCGAAGACCGGCTGACCCAACCTGCTGACGCAGGCCGTGGAAGCGGCGCGGCTGCGATCGATCGAGTTGGGGAAGTAAGCGCTTAGTACGCCCCGTACAGCATCTCGTCCTGCAGCCGGCGCAAGGCGAACAGCCTCGTCGTCTGGTCGGGCGCGGCGTTGTCGGCGGTCAGCAGTTCGCCCTTCCTGACCGGTTTCAGCACCTTGCCGCCCTCGAGCAGGCCGACCGGCACGGCGCGTTGGGCTCGGGCTTCGCCGACGGTCATCGTCCAGGAACGGTAGCAGGTCTCGCCGATCGCATCGAAGGTCTCGCCGGCCGCCAGGTCCCGCTTGGCGACCGCGCAGACCTCGGCGACCGGCCTTGGCAGCGGCACCATGTCGGGCTTGCCGGAAAGCACGATGCGGGCAGCGGTGAGCGGCACTTCCAGCGATGTCAGATGATAGGGCCGGAACAGGCTGTAGTAGGGACCATGGCCGATATGCAGATCGTCCATGCGCTCGATGATGCGCGGATGTGTGGCCTCGACGATGACGAAGACACCGGGCGCCACACCCTTGCCGATCGTGTAGTCGACGACGCCCTTTTTCAACAACAGTCCGCCATCCTCGCGCGGGATGAGCACCTTGACGAGATCGTCGCGGTCGGCCTTCGGGCCATGCATGCCGGGCACATCGGGCACCAGCCCGGTGGCGTTGGCGATGGCGCACATCTCGACCATAGTTTTGGAGCCGTCGACGAACTCGACCAGCATGCGCGGGTTCATGTTGCGGCGGATCGCTTCCTCGCGATAGTCGTCGGGCATGGCGTCGTGGTTGAGCGGGTTGTTCTTGCCCTTGCCGGCCGAGACGATGGTCAGGCCGAGGGCGGACGCGAACTCGATCAGTTCCATGCAGCTCGACGGCTCGTCGCCGGCGCCAACCGAATAGACGACGCCAAGCCGGTCGGCCTGCTGCTTCAGATAGCACCCGATGGTGACGTCGGCCTCGACATTCATCATCACCAGATGCTTGCCATGCTCCATCGCCATCAGGTCGAAATCGGCGGCGACGCCCGGTTTTCCCGTGGCGTCGATGACGACGTCGATCAGTGGATTGGTGACCAGCAGCTCGTTCGAGGTGACGGCGATCTTTCCTGCCTCGATGGCCGCGGTGACTTTCGACGCCGCGTCTGCCTCGACTGCCATCGCCTCGTCGCCATAGGCGATGCGGATGGCATCACGCGCGGTGTGCGGGCGCCGGGTGGAGACGGCGCAGACCGAAATGCCTGGCATCAGCATGCCTTGCGTGACGAGGTCTGTTCCCATCTCGCCCGAACCGATAACACCGATGCGCACCGGACGACCGTCGGCGGCACGGCTGGCGAGATCGCGGGCAAGTCCGGTCAAGGCGACATTGGTCATGCGTGAGATGTCCACAGTTTCTTGATTTTGGATGCGGCAATAGCAGGGAACCACCCGCTTTTGCCAACGAAACCGTTCGAACCTGGCTTCAGACCACCCTGACGTAACTCGTCATGCCCGATTTCTGGTGCTCGATGATGTGGCAGTGCAGCAGCCAGTCGCCGGGATTGTCGGCGACGAAGCCGAGCTGAACCTTCTCGTTGGGCTGGATAAGATAGGTGTCGGAAATCAGCGGCTGCACCGGCCGCGTCGAGGACGACAGCACCTTGAAGCTCATGCCGTGCAGATGCATCGGATGCGATTGCGGCGTCAGGTTCTCCATGTCGATGACATAGCTCTTGCCAAGCTTCAGTTCGGCCAGCGGCGCGGTCGGATCGGATGTATCGCCTGGCCACGGCACCTTGTTGATGGCCCAGAAACTGTAGCCTAGCGAACCGCAGATGCCGTCGCTCGGGACGTTTTCCGCCGTGGCGCTGAGCGCCAGGGAAATGTGCTGGGCGGCGGCGAGATCGACCTCCGCCACCGGATTGACCTCCAGCGGCGCAACGTCGCGAAAATCCCGCTTGAGCGAACTGCCCGTCGCCCGCACGGTCGCCAGGATTTTGGGCCTGGTGCCCCTGACATCGCGCAGGCTCACCACCGCGCCTTCCTGGTCTGGCATGCGGATCGCGAGCTCCATGCGCTGTCCCGGCCCAAGCAGCAAGGCATCGGGTGAAAAACGCTCGGGCACCGGATTGCCGTCCAGCGCCATCACGATCGCCTCGGCGCCGTCGACGCGAAAGGCATAGATGCGGGTGACATCGGTGATGGCCACGCGCAGCCGCACCAGGCCTCCGGCCGGCGCGTCATATTGCGGCTGGTCAAGCCAGTTGGCGGTGCGCACGGTGCCGTAGGTGCCGGTTTTCGCGGCGTCGCGCGGCCGGAACTGGTCGATGAACTGGCCGTCGTCGCCCAGGCGCCAGTCACGCAGATTGAGGACGAACTCGGCTTCGAATTTCGGATCGTTCGGGTTTTCGACAACGATCACGCCGGTCAGGCCGTGGCCCATCTGCTCCAGCGTGTTGCAATGCGGGTGATACCAGAAGGTGCCGGCGTCGGGCGGCGTGAAGGCGTAGTCGAAATGGTCGCCGGTGTAGACGTAAGGCTGCACCAGGAAGGGCACTCCATCCATCTTGTTGGGCAGGCGAATGCCGTGCCAATGGATGGTCGTGGGATCATCGATGGCGTTGACCAGGCGCGCCGCGAAGGGTTCGCCCTTCCTCATCCTCAGCACTGGCGGCATTCCGGCATTGCCATAGGTCAGCACATTGTTGGTCGGGCCGATATCCATCAGCCTGGCCTGGATTTTGGCCGTCTGCAGCACCACCGGTTCCGGGCTGGCGGCGGCGAGGCTGCCAAGCCTGCCGATGGCCGAGAGCCCCACTCCGGTTGCGCCAGCGATGGCGGCCGTTTTCAAGAGCCCGCGGCGTGTCCATCCGGTCATTCAGCGCTCCAAATGCAAAGCCTGGATTTATCGTCGCCTTGGATCACGGGCGAGCCACCAGTGCAAATGCCGATATTGGCACACGGCGTCTGGCCAATGCCATGGCGACGGGTGGCATCCGCTCGGAAGCCTTCGCCCCCTATTTGAAACTGGCGATGGGCAGGAATTTCACGGCGGAACCTGTGAAGCGGCGGTGATCCGACGTCTGTCCCCGCGGCTGGAATCCGTCGAGATAGACCTGCTGCGGGGCCGTGCGGATGAAATTGGCTGCAATGACGGGCGCCGCTGCCGCGCCGGTTCCCCCGGAAATGCCGCGCTCCGCCACGGGCACAATCACGGCGGTGGCCTCGGGATCGAGGCGTGGCTGGACACGATCGGCCTTGGGGCTGGTCCTGACACGATCCTCGGATTTCGGTGCCGGAACGGCAACCCGCTGAGCGGCCGATCCATCAAGGACGACATCGGGATGGTGCATGGCCAGCAAGGCAGCGACGGCATCGGCGGATTTGACCGCTTCCGGCTGACGCGCCAGGCTTGCCTCAGTCTGCGGCCGCCATGTCGGCAAGGGGACGTTGAGCGCCACCACGTCCGGCGCGCTCGCGGCAGCGGCTTCCGTCTTGTCCAAGGGCATTTCGGCATTGGCCACCACCGGCTTGGTCACGGAGGGTTCGGCCTGCGCCGTGGACGCGCGAGCCATCGCGAACGGCGCGGTTTGCGGGGCCGGAATGCTGGCCGTGGCAACGGCGCGCGGGGCGAAGGCGGGCAACGGCACCGCGCTGGGCGCCATGGCCATGACGATCGCTTCCGGCGTCTTGCCCTTCTGCTCAGCGAGCGGTTCTTCGGCCGCACCGGCGGAAGCCATCTGGATGTCCGCCCGCTGGGCTGCCTGCGGCGGCACGACGGCGATGCCCTGCCCCGCGGTCTTGGGTTCAACGGACTTGGCCGGTTTGCGTGGCGCGGGTGCGGCTTCGACGATATCCCCGGACTCGTCGGCGCCGCGACCGCCCAGAAGCGTCGCCAGCAGGCCGCGCGACTTGCGCTGACCGCCGTCGGCGGTTGCCAGCTCGATGTTGGGCGTGCCGGCGGTCTTGCGCGATTTGTAGGCGGCAAGCGCTTGGTCGTAGCCGGGCAGCGGCCTGCCGTCGCTCGGCACATGCAGCGTGTTGCCGTTCGGGAAGACCCTGGCAAGTTCCTGGCGGCTGATGCCCGGCCAATGCCGCACATTGCCGACGTCCATGTGAATGAAAGGCGAGCCGGAGGTCGGGTAGTAACCAACACCGCCGCCCTGCATCCTGAGGCCGATGTCGCGCAGTTTCTTCAGCGGCACATCCGGCAGGAAGAAATCCATGGCGCGGCCGACCATGTGCTGGCTTTCCCGGGCCACGCCCTTCGAGCGGCTGCGCAGCATGGCGTTGGTCGCCGGCGAGCGATAGGCGCTGACGACATGGATATAGCCGCTCGAGCCGCTGGCGCGATAGGCCTGCCAGACGAGGTCGAGCAGGCGCGGATCCATCCTGGTCGGCTCGTTGCGGCGCCAGTCGCGCAGCATGAAATTGATCTTCTTCAATCCCGCCTGATCGTAGCGCCCGTTGCGCTTGAAGACGATCTCGGCCTTCTCGCCGGTATGGAGATGCTGGATCTTCAAGGCGCGCGTCTCGGCGAACGCACTGGTGACGCACAGGCAAAGCAACGCGACGACAATGGCCGGCAGCCATGTCCAACGATGGGAGGCGCCGGGCGCGTTCTGTTCGCTTTCAGTCACGTTCATGCCTTGCACATTGTTCTTGTTTCGGGCGATTTGACGACTTCGCCGGAAGCGGAGCCTTCCTTTCGAACCCTGGACACGCAGTCTTCGCCAGCCGGGCGGGCATCCGTCCTACGAACTCGTCCTGTCGATGAACAGCATCTTGGTTAACGAATCGTGTTCGCGCCGGGAATGGGCCTTCCCTGCCCGGGAATGACTTCAACCGACCGCTTCAGCGGAACAGATATTTCGAGACTTCCGGATTGCCGCGCCGCCACATCACATTGTCCAGGAAGTAGTGGTGCACGTTGATGAATATCCACGCGATGAAGAGGAAAAGCGACGAGCCGAGCACCGCCTTGTTGTAGGGAACCATGGCCGTCAGCGCCATTGGCACCAGCCAGAAACCGAGCGCCCCAAGAATTCCGCCGAAGACCACGAACGCCAGCACGCGCAGCCTGTATAGCGGTCCAAGAACGGACAGGGCCTTCAATGCCGGCCTCTCGACGGCATCCGCACGGTCGCGCTCGACATTGGTCTGGTAGCGCCAGACCACGGCCAGGTACTGCAACGAATGCATCGCCGGCACGACGAGCAGCCAGAGCGGGTTCAGCGTCACGAACAGGATCCAGGCATAGAGGGACACGACGTAGGCGACGACGCCATTATAGGGCAGCGCCCCACCATGTTTGCGCCAGCGGTTGATGAACATCACCGCGGTTGCCGCAGAGGAGGCGGCGGCGATCGACATGGCGATGGTGATGAGCCATGGCGGGACCGCGAAGGTGTAATAGTCCAGGCCCCAGAACTGCCTTTGGGTGATCACCACGTTCGTCTGAAGCCAGGCGAACAGCCAGACGGCGTAGCCGTTGAACAGCAACACCTTCTTGTCCTGATCGCTGAAGAATTTGCGCTTCAGCACGGCATCCACCATCAGCATGCCGTAGCCTTGCTTGACGTAATGCCAGCCGACGAAAAAGCCCATCGCGTTTGTCGCATTGCCCAGCAGGCGGGCGTTGCCCGTCAGCGCGCCGTAGGCAAAGAAGGCAATCATCGCCAGCGGGACGACGATGCCCGCGAGAATATAGCGGATCTGGAGGCTCCGGCCGTAGCCCTCGCCGCGCACCTTGCGCGCGAAATTGCGATAGAAGATCTGGTACGAATGACCGAAATGCGGCTGGTTTATCAGGTGCGAGAGCAAGAACATCGTCAGCGTCACGGTGGCTTCATACCGCAGCGGCAGGAAATACAGGACCGGCAGGATGAGAAGCGCGCTTCCGCCAAGCATGAAGAAGTCGATGAACGGGCCAAAGAGATATTTTTGCGGGGCGGTCGCGACTGAAGCCGGGGTATCCGCCGAAAGGTGAAGTGCCATGATGCCTTCTCCCCCTTGTGGTGGTCTATTTAGCCATCGACCCGCTTGTCCGGCAAGGTGTCGGCGCAGCTATCACGATCGTGACATCATCGAGCGTTCTGGTGCGGAACCATTTCACCAAAATGATCGCTGGGGCTTGCCTCTCATTGTTCTGGAAGCGTGGCGGTCTTATCACTGGCCAGGTGCTGGCACTTCCGAACGACGAAAACGCGGCAGAAGCATCGGAACGCGCCGAGCATATTCATCATATTCGGAGAACGTCTGCCGAAGGATACCTTCCTCGTTCCGTGCACGTCGATACTGCAGAAGAAATTGGACCGCGCCTAACGCCACCATCAACACCGACAAGTGCGAAAGGATCATCCCAAGAATGAACGTCGCCTCGCAGATGTAAAGCGGATGGCGAACAATGGAATATGGGCCAGAGGTAACCAACTGCCGGGCCGTAGCCATAATGGAGAACGAGCGGCCGAGCCAGTAGAGGCAAAACACGGAGCCCACCATGCCGACGAAAATCAAGCACAGCGCGACCATTTGCGCTGCCTCGCTTTCCAGTGCTGGGGTCACAAACATTGCAACGATGATCAGGAAAGTTCCGGCTACAGAAGTGACCCTTGGCTCGATTCCCTGCGCGGTTCCTTTTGGCGGGAGGCGACCGACCGTCAGGAAAACCTGCAGGGCGGATATAACAGTCGCCAAGACTTGATTGACGACGGCCAGCGAATTTGCCGATCCGTTCTGATGAAAATAGGCGAGCAGAGGAATCGCGCTGAGAACCGCCAGGACCGTCATGATACAGACGATCGCGATCCGGCCGAGAAAATCTTCATTCAACATTTTGGCCCCCTGCAAAGCAGCACTGAAGCATTCCTTGCGTGCGCCGACAAGCAAATGGTTTCCAAAGCGTTAACGGCCAAACTCGCTACCAATCGAGATGTGTCATCGAGGTCATCAAAGCGTCCCGGCTAGAAGGTCAGCGCGCACCGGTTAACTGTTTGGAAACCATTGCCTTGTGTGAGGGAGCATGAAGTGGTTCACTCCTCTGGTAAATGACATTGAGAGATGGAGCCGATGGACCTCTTTGGTCTGAAAACGCTGCTCATTTGTGCCCTGATCTTCGTACCGCTGGAGCACCTCCTCGCCCTGCGGACGCAACAGAAGATATTCCGCAAGGGTCTTGCCACCGATGTGATCTACGCAATGGTCAACGGGGCTTTCCTCAAGATCTGCATTTTCGTTATGGCGGCAGGGGCAATGGGTGTCTCGGCATCTTTGGTACCTGAGAAGGTAACGATGACAGTGAGTGGTCAGGCGACATGGCTCCAGGTCACAGAGATCATCATCCTGGCCGATCTGGGTGTCTACGCCTCCCACCGGGCGTTTCACGCCATCCCGGCGCTCTGGAGATTTCACGCCATCCATCACGGCATCGAGGAGTTGGACTGGATGGTTGCTTTCCGGGCGCATCCGGTGGACCAGATCATCACCAAGGCTGTCTCGCTTCTGCCTATATTCTTTCTGGGATTTTCGTCAGAGGCCATCACCGTATACTTCATCATCGCTACCGGGCACGCGTTGCTTCTACATGCCAATGTCAGGATGAACTTCGGGCCGCTCAAATGGGTGATCGCAAGCCCCCAATTCCACCATTGGCATCACGCCGATCAACGCGACGCCTATGACAAGAACTTCGCCAGTCACTTGGCCATCATCGACGCGCTGTTTGGGACGTTTCATATTCCAGGCTCCAGAATGCCCGAGAAATACGGTGTCGATGAGCCGATCCCGACGGATTATATCGGCCAACACGGCTACCCGTTCGTGCGCGGTACTCAACAGGGCCGGAGTACAGAGGATGCCGTCGTCAAGCCGACGCCCGAAGAAGCAGCGCGCGGGTAGCCCAGCGCCCGATAATTGTTCACATCGATAGAGAGCCAGGGACCACAAAGCCGTATCCGACCTGCAAGGCAATTATGCAAATCGACGCCACGGAGATAGGTACGCCAAACGGGACGACACCTTTGCGATCGAGGTGTTGCACGTAGACGCGGAAGGCGCCTTGTGGGAGCAAGAATGGATTCTTCACAACCATGGCCGTGGCGAGGGCGAACAGCAGCAGCAAGATGGAAAACCCGACCAGATCATTTCCACCGACCAGAAACGGCACGACTGCCATCAGCTTGACATCGCCTGCGCCGACCTTTCGCAGAACCCAGAACGGAAAAAGCCCCACGAACAGCACAAGCGCGGCGATAGCGCTCAGCCCCATGTCCCACCACGATCCGGTCTGAAGCGACAAAAGCAGCAGCGATCCCGCCCCCAGGCAGAGCAGCAGCAGAGCGTCGCGATTGGCTATCTTCTGTGTCGTGAAGTCCAGCCACGCAATCCTTGCGAGCAGGGGTATGGCCAGTGCCTTCAGCAGCAGCACTTCGACGAGCAACATGCTAGCGCTCGATGTTCTGCACGCTCGACGACAGCAGCTTCAGATTGTTGGCCACGGTCGGGTCGTTTGGCGCCAGTTCATAGGCCTTCAGGAAACTGCTGCGGGCGTCCTGCAGCTTGCCGCGCAACAGGTAGGAATAACCGATATTGTTGTAGTATTCGGGTGAAGCGCCAACCAGCTTGAAGGCTCGGCCATACGCCCGATCGGCGAGATCGAAGCGGTGGATGCGGTCGCACGAAGCGGCCAGCCCCATCCAGGCACCGCCGTCATTCGGCGCCAGCTGCGTCGCCTTGAAGAACAAGGCACCAGCATTGCCATAATTTTCGGCGCGGAACTGGTTCGTGGCTTCGGCCACGGCCTGGTCCGAGGCGTAATATTCGACATTGCCGACTGTCTTCAGCCCGTCGAAGGCATCGCCAAAGGCCGTCACGTCGCCTTTCGACGGCTCGTTGGTGCGCACGACACCATCGGTGCTGTCCGCACCATTCGTTTGGCAACCGGCAAGCGCAATCAAAAGACTGGCTGCGGCTACGGCTGCGAGGCGCATTGGCCTTGTCATCTTGTCTCCCAAGAGTCCCCGACTCCGTTTTAGAACCAAAGCATATAAACATTTAGAAGAAAATGCCCTTCATGCGGATGAGCACAGGCAACATGACGACCATCATCACGACCGGAAAGATGCAGAGACCCAGCGGGATCATCATCTTGACCGGCAAGGCGTTGGCACGTTCTTCAGCGCTCATGATTCTCTGGTTGCGCATTTCGTCGCTGTAAATGCGCAGCGCGTCCGTAAGACTGGTGCCCAGCTCTTCCGATTGGCGAAACAGAACGGCCAAGGCGCGCGCCTCGTCAAGCCCGATGCGGTCGGCAAGTTCACGCAATGCCTCGCGCAAGGGTTTGCCCGCACGCAACTGCAGGGTCACGATCGAAAGCTGGATGCCCAGCCATTTGTGGGTGCCGGCCAATTCGGCGCCGACGCGCTCCACGGCCGCCTCGAGGCTCATCCCGGCATCGGCGCAGGTGATCATCATGTCCATGAAATCGGGAAAGCCGCGCCGATAGACCTGCTTTTGCCGGCTCTCGAAGCGGTCGAGAGCAATGCTGGGAATAACCAGGCAACCAAGCCCGATCAAGGCTGACCCTGCAAATGCCACGAACCCCGGCAATTGCGGCGGCAACACCCGCGATAGAAGGGCATAACAGGCCAGGAAGCCGATACAGACGGCGCCCAGGCGAGAGAGCGTGTAAATTACCGGCGCGCTTGACTGATAGAATCCCGCCCGGAACAGTTTCGCTTCCAGGGCATTCGGCTCGCCGCGTTCCTTTTCCAAGGAGCGGAAATAGGCATCGACCGGCCGCTGCGCGGAAATCCTGTTGAGCTCCTGCTGAGCATGGAGCGAGCGGCGATTGGTGATCCCCTCGGCCATGAGGGTTTGTGTGACCAGCTTCCTCGTCTGGAAGACCGGGATGAGGATAAAGGCGGCCAGTAAGAAAAAGGCTACCGCCGCCAGGAAGATAGCGAGAGAGAGCAGCGTGGCCGAATTCCCTAGATTGCTAAACACGTCCATGCCCACCACTAGAAATCGAAGTTGACCATTCTGTACATTATGAAGTCACCCAATAATGCCCACGATCCAAATATCACAAACACCGGCATGATGATCGGACTGCCCCAGACGTCACCGTAAAAGCTCGGAGCGACGATCGACAACACGCCAAGCATCAGAAGAGGAAATAGCGAGATTAGCCACGCCGACATGCGACCTTCGGCAGAAAGCGCCCTGATCTTCAGGCGCAATTTCCGCCGCTCACGCAATACTGTCGAAAGGTTCGAAAGTATCTCGGTGAGATTGCCGCCGGTCTTGGCCTGGATGGAGAGCGACACCGACAGCAGATGCAGGCCTTCGAAACCGACCCGCTCCGACAATTTTCGGACAGCCTGCTCCAGACTGAGGCCAAAGCTGATTTCGTCGGAAACGATGCCGAATTCCGTGCCGAGAGGATCGGGCATTTCACGCGCGACGAGCCCGATCGCGACGGTGGTGGGGTGGCCGGCGCGCAGAGAACGTACGATCATATCGAGTGCATCGGGAAGCTGGAGCGCAAATTTATTGATGCGCTTGGTCCGTGCTCTTCGCAAAACGAGAATCGGGAGAACAAATCCGACAATCAAGAAGACGATGACGGCGACAATGACGGAAAAGTGCAGTAGCAACGCAAAAAGGAGCGCCAATACGAGGCCGGCGAGCAGGAAAACTGCCAGGAAGGCCAGTGGATTGCCGGTGATGCCGGATTGCGTATAGAGGCGGTTGAGCGCGATTGCGCCGAAAATGAAGTCCCCCGACGCCGTCAGCCCGCGTTCCTGCAGGAGCCCCTGCAAACTCTGCTCGGCCGGCTTTTCTTCTCCCAGGCGCTGCAAGCGTCGATTTATGATGCTTGCCCGCGCTCGGCGCCCGGCGATTGAGAGAAAAAAGGACTCGGCGGCGAGAATGACCGACGCCGCCGCCAGCACATAGATGAAGTAGAGGAGGGTCTGACCGGTCGGCATCAGAGTGGAACCTGCGGATTGAACGCATCTTTTGCGAAATGATACCCCATCGCCGCGGCTTCGGTGGCAAAACGCGGCCGTACACCGGTAGCGCGAAATTCACCGACAATCGCACCATCGGCGCGGACATCGCGGCGAACGAAGTGATAGATTTCCTGAAGCTGGACAACGTTGCCTTCCATGCCGGTCAGTTCCGATATGGAAGTGACGCGCCTGCCGCCGTCGGAGAGCCGTTGTGTCTGCACGATGATATCGATGGCCGAGGCGATTTGCGCACGGATGGAATCATTGGTCATCGGCATGCCGGCCATGCCGACCATCTGCTCCAGCCGTGAGATCGCATCGCGCGGCGTGTTGGCGTGGATGGTAGTCATCGAGCCTTCATGGCCGGTGTTCATCGCCTGCAGCATGTCGAAGGCCTCCTCGCCGCGCACCTCGCCGACGATGATGCGGTCCGGTCGCATGCGCAGTGCGTTCTTGAGCAGCTCGCGCTGGCGGACCTCGCCTTTGCCCTCGACATTGGGCGGGCGCGTCTCCAGCCGTCCGACATGCGGTTGCTGCAGTTGTAGCTCCGCCGCATCCTCGATGGTGATCAGGCGTTCCCTCGACGGGATGTAGCTCGACAGCGCATTGAGCAAGGTGGTCTTGCCGCTGCCGGTGCCGCCGGAAACCAGGATCGATTTGCGCGACTGTACCGCGATGCGCAGCAGATCGACCATCGGCTGTCGGATCGAGTTGAACGCCATCAGACGCTCTAGAGAATAAGGGTTCTTGGAAAATTTACGGATGGAGACCAGCGGGCCGTCCACCGAGATCGGCCGCACGGCGATGTTAACGCGTGAGCCGTCTGCCAGCCGGGCATCGACCATCGGTGCTGATTCGTCGACACGCCGGCCGATCGCCGAGACGATCTTGTTGATGACGCGCAACAGATGCGCCTCGTCGCGGAAGCGAATCGCGGTTTCCTCGATCACGCCATATCGCTCGATGAAGACACGCTTGTGGGTGTTGATCAGAATGTCGGCAATCGAATCGTCTTTCAACAATGGCTCGATCGGCCCCAGGCCAAGCATTTCGTCGGCCGTGTCGCTGGTCAGTTGATCGAGTTCGCGCGCGTTCAGCGGAACGGTGCGACCGCGCACGAACTCGCGCACGATGGGGCGGATTTCGTTCAGGATCTCATCCTTCGACGCAGTTTCGAGTGACGCGAGGTTGAACCGGTCAATCAGATGTCGATGCAGATCGACTTTCAGCGCCAGGAACTCGTCGCCATGCGGTTCGAGATCCGCGACAGGCGAGGCGCCGCTGGCAACTTGGAGAACCGCCGTCGACTCCAGCTTTGGCTCGATCCGCGTCTCGCCACCCTTGATGAACCGCCCCAGCATAACCCCTTATACCCCTCCAGCGCATATTAGCGGAAACTAAACGTTAACCAACCGCCGCACAAGCGCCAGGACGGCTCACGCCCAGGCAATACTTTCAACATAGTTAAGAAGCGGCGCTAGAAAATATCGTTTTTGTATCCGGTCTCCACGCCGTCAGTCATAAGTGAAGCACCAAGCCTCGTAGCGCCGAGTCCCTTGCCAGCTCAAACACCGATCGCCATCCCATAATTGGCTATAACCCCTTAGATATAAAGGAATATGCCATGTTGCTAAAATAGGGATAGCTCAATTAGCACGGAGACATAATTGTGAACGAATGGTTAAGAGCGCTTGAAAAATTAGACAAATCAATGTGTTGCTGAAATTTAAGGCCGCTCTCAACTCGAAGGTTCATGTATTGGGAAGTTAAGGAACCGTTAATCCCGTTTGACTCCGCAATTTTTCGAGACCTAGGATCGAGATGACGGGGGATGCTTGGGTATGGGGTTCATCCTTGGCTCTGTCTCGTCGGGTTCAAACCTCCAAAAGGGAGAAATTGACATGAAGAAGCTCATGACGATGACCCGGCAGTTCCGCGACGACGAAAACGGCGCTGCCATGGTCGAATATACGATCTTGCTCGGTATCATCACGGTAGCGGTCATCGGCACCGTGATTACGGTCGGCACCTGGGTCGGCGGCAGATGGACCACGCTCGCTGGCACACTTCCGGGGGCGTAATTTTCTGGCCGGCCCAAGCCGAAAGGCCTGGGCCAGCCGCTCTCACCAGAAGGTCGATCGGCCTCCGGGTGTAACCGTAGTCGGTTGGCAGGCAGCATACTGGCAATATCGGCATAGTAATCGTTCTCGCTGTTTTGTTTAGCGTGTTGGCTGTCGACTTGAGAGTGACGGGTGATGCTTGAGTGTGAATTTCATCCTCAGTTCGTCTCGTCTGGCTCAACCTCCAAAGGAGAAATCGGCGTGAAGAAGTTCATGACTATGACTCGGCAGTTCCGCGACGATGACAACGGCGCTGCCATGGTCGAATATACAATCTTGCTCGGCATCATCACGGTAGCCGTGATCGGCACCGTGATCACGGTCGGCGGATGGGTTGGCACCCAGTGGACCACGCTTAACACGGCACTTGCTGGAGCTGCCTAGCGATCTCTGGCAGGCCTGGGCGCAAAATGCTTGGGCCTGCCTCTTTTCAACCAGAGACAGGCGACCCTTGGGGGGCACGTAGTCGATTGAGTGGGTTGGGGTTATGCGCGCAAATACCGTCATCATGATCCTCCTCGCCGGCGTGTTCGGCGTGCTTGCAGTGGTGCTCGCCAATATCTGGCTGGCCAATCAGCGCAGCGCGCTGGCGCAGACGAACGATATCCAGCGCGATACTGTCGTGGTAGCGGCTGTTGCGCTGAAGTTCGGCGACACCCTGTCCGCCGACAAATTGCGTGAAGTCGCGTGGCCTGCAGGCGCGGTTCCGGCCGGCGCATTCAGGACGGCAGAGGAACTTCTCACCAAGGACCTTCCGGCTGGCGGCGGCTCCAAGCAGGCGTTGCAGTCGATCGGTGTCAACGAACCGGTCCTTGCCACCAAGATAACCGGCCCGGGCCAGCGCGCCACGCTTTCGGCGGTGCTTGCCGAAGGCATGAAGGCAGTTTCCATCCGCGTCAACGACGTGCTTGGTGTCGCCGGCTTCGTCTTCCCGGGAGACCGGGTCGATGTGCTGCTGACGCGCACCGTGCGTGACAGTGACGGCACGGACCAGAGTTTTGTCGACGTGCTGCTGCAGGGCATGAAGGTGCTCGCCGTCGACCAGGTGGCCGACGAAAGCAAGGACAGCCCGACCGTCGTCAAATCGGTCACGCTCGAGGCCAGCACCAAGGACGCGCAGAAGCTGACGCTCGCGGCAGGCGCCGGCCAATTGTCGCTTGCGCTTCGCCAGGCCGCCGCCAGCAAGGGCGAAACGACCGAGCGGGTGACGCTTTCCGACCTGACCGGCGAAATGCCGGCCGACGTCGCCAAAAAGCAAGCCGAACTGGCCAGGCAGGCAGCGGCCGACGCTGCTGCGGCAGCCGAACGTCAGCGCGCGGAAGATGCACAGAAGCGCGCCGACGACAAGATTGCAGGATTGGCACAGGCCGTGGACCGGGTGGGCAGCAAGCTCGACGAGTTGGGCAAGGTCAAGCCGACTCCGGCCGTGGCCTCCGCGCCGGAAGCCCGGGAAGTTGTCAAATATGTCACACCTGAGCCGCCCTCTCGTGCCACCGTGGGTGTTTTCCGGGGTGTGAAGCTCGAGACATATGACGTGCCGCGACAACCGTGATAAGCTGCAGCTAATAAAATGGGGTTGCCATAGGCAGCAATCGGGGAGACGGGGATGCAGGGGTTTTGGGTAAGGATGGCGGCGGTCGCGCTGTCCTGTTTCGCGACGCTGCCGACGTGGAGTCTCGTGGCCGAGGCCGCAGACCGCTTCATTGATGTGTCGAATCCCAGCGTCCATCGTGTTTTCCTGCCGATGTCGCAGTCGGTGACGATCGCGGTGAACGCCACACTTGGCGATATCGTCGTCGGTGACGAAAAAATCGCCGACGCGCAGCCGATGACCGACCGCACGCTCTATGTCATCGGCAAGGGGGCCGGCACCACCACGGTCAATCTGTTTTCAACGGATAAGCGTTCACTCGGCGTCATCCAGATCGAGGTCGGCGTCGACGTCAGCGACATGGCGCAGGCGATCCGCCAGGTGGCGCCGAGGTCGCGCATCGAAGTCGCCTCGGTCAACGGCAGGGTCAGGCTTGGCGGTCATGTCAAGGACGGCGCCACGCTGGCGGCGATCATGGCGGTTGCGCAGCAATATGGTCCCGACGCCATCATCAACTCCGTGATCGTCGACGACAGCCAGCAGGTCAATCTGGAAGTGCGCGTGCTGGAGGCCAAGCGCAATGCTGGCCGCGACCTGGGCGTGTCGATCAGGAGCACAAACAGCCGGGGTACGACTCAAGTCGGAACCGGTATTACCGCCGTCGACAAGGACAATGTGGTGCTGGGCACCGGCGGTTTTCTCAGCGACCTCCTGTCCACCTCTACTCCCTTCGGAGCGCTGCTCACCCGCGTCATCGACAGCAACATCAAGGTCGATCTGTACATCGAGGCGCTTGAGGCCAAGGGCGCGGTGCGCACGCTTGCCAATCCCAATCTCACCACGCTCTCCGGCGAGCAAGCAAGCTTCAACGCCGGTGGCGAAGTTCCTATCCGAACTCTCGACAAGAACGGCGAGATCAGCATCGTCTACAAGCAATTCGGCGTCAATCTTCTGTTCACGCCGGTCGTGCTCGACGACGGCAAGATCCACATGAACCTGGCGCCGGAAGTCAGCGACCTGAACGGCTTCACCACCGCCGGCGACCCGATTTTCACCAACCGCAAACTGTCCACCGTCGTCGAATTGCGCGACGGCCAGAGCTTCGCGGTCGGCGGGCTTTTGTCCAGCAGGACCACCAAGCTGCAGAACCAGGTGCCATGGCTCGGTCAGGTGCCGGTGATCGGAACGCTGTTCCGCAATTCGAGCAACCAGAAGGAAGAGACGGAACTGGTCGTCATCGTCACGCCGCACATCGTGCGGCCGGTGAAGCCCGGCGAACAGCTGGCAACGCCTTTCGACAAGACGCGGCCCGCCAACGACCCGGAATTCTTCGTGCTCGGTCAGCTCGAAGTGAACAAGGACATGATCCGGAAATATGAAACGGGCGACGGCGTCACCGGCCCCTATGGCCACATGCTCAACTTCAAATCGAAGGACAAGATGCTCTATGTCAAAAAATAGCGCCTTGATCCTCGTCCTGAGCGCCGGTCTGCTGACGGGCTGTGCGGCGGACTATTTGAATCACTACGATTCAGTGACCTTGGCCGCGGGCGACTCGCAGAAGTACAATTCGCTTCTGCAGACGGTCGATCCGTTCAACCCGGCCTCCAGGAATACACACATAGGAGGCGATGGTGCGCGCGCAGCCGCTGTTGCCAACAACTACAAATTTCCACCACCACCGCCGCCACCGCCTGCCATCACGGTCAATGTCGGCGGGGCGGGGTCGGGTGTGACGACGACGACGCCGTAAACTGAAACGGAAGGATGCGGTTTCAGCGCGCCAGGCCATACGAGGAAACCTGGCGTCAGGGGAGCAAAGAGTAAGAGCCATGCTGCGAACCATTCGCGCGTTCTGGCACGATCAGAGGGGAATAGCGCTGCTCCTCGTCAGCGTTACGCTGCCGGCGATCATCGGCTTTTCGCTGTTGGCGATCGACATGAGCCGGGTCAACAATTTGCATAACGACCTGCAGAAGGGCGCCGATGCCTTTGCGTTGGCCGGAGCCGCCGAGCTCGATGGCTTGCCCGGCTCATGGGCTAGGGCCGAACGCGCCATGGCGACATTGGTTGCCAACCAGGCCGCATTCTCGACCGTTGGCGCCAATGGTCGGTTCACTTTGACGTCCGGGCAACCGGGCGGCACCGCACAGTGCAACAGCGCCGGCAACATTTCGTGGTGTTTCCTCAAGAGCTTACCCGCAACAGACGGAGCCCCGGTCACCAGCGCAAATTATGCCAATGCAACGCAATCCATCGGCGAAGATGAAACTGCTTTCATTGAAGTGAAGGTGGCGCCGACCGGTTTCGCCGCAATATTCCCGGCGTCGTTTCTGACGGGCAATTCGGCCAGTAACGGTTTCAACGTTGCAGCCCGGGCGACTGCCGGGTTCACGTCGGGCGTCTGCGATTACACGCCCGTTTTCATGTGCAATCCGTATGAGGACACATCCATCACCGGCGGCGTCACGCTCGAACAGGCGGCACAATCCAGGCAATACCGTCGCCGTCAGATCGTGCTGCGCGGCGACGGATCTTACTTTCCCGGCAACTTCGCTTTCCTGGCTTCACCATTTGGCAATGGCGCCAATCAGCTCGAAAAGATGCTCGCCGACTCCAAGCCGCAGAATTGTTATTCGCGCGACGGCGTCAATACCGAGCCTGGACAGAATGCCGGGCCTGTAGAGAATGGCATCAACTCGCGCTTCGGCATCGATTCGTCAAACTATTCGGACGGACCTGGAGTCAATGTGCGCAAGGGTGCCAAGAACGGCAGCCAGTTCGTCAAGAGCAACAAGGTCGACTACGAAACAGACCCGACAAAGGGTGTCGGGCTTGAGCGTGACTCGTGCCAGATCGCCGGCAACTGCACCTTGATGGGCGGCCGCATGGGCGACGGTAACTGGAATTTCGCGCGCTACTGGGCCGCCAATCATCCCACACGTGCCGTGCCATCGGCTCTATCCGGAACCGGCGCCAATCTCCCGACACGTTATGAGGTCTATCGCTACGAGATCGACAACAATATCTCTCAGGACGCCGCAGTCGGTGGCGAAACGGGTGTCCCGCCTGCGGCGGCAGGCACCCCGATCTCGATCCCAGACCGCCGGTTGCTGTACGGCGCAATCCTCGACTGCAATGCGCTTCAGGCTTCGGGCACGAATTTCAGCGGCCGCCAGACGGGGATTCCCGTGAGGAGGTTCGGTAGCTTCTTCATCACCGAGCCTATCAAGGACGGGAAGAATATCTACGTCGAGTTGGTCGACATCACCGGCAAAGGCGGCAACGGTACGCTCGACAACTATCTGCGCGACGAAGCGCAGCTCTATCGGTGACCGCGATGTTCAAGATGCTGTCCCGATATCTCAGTCGATTTCGTCGCGATCAACGCGGCGCGGTGATTGTCGAGATGACACTGATCACGCCGCTGATGCTGGTCTTGTCGGCGGGAGTGTTCGAGTTCGGCAACCTGATCCATGACAAGCTGCTGATGGAGGCCGGGCTTACAGACGCCGCTCGCTATGCCGCGCGCTGCAACAGTCAGTTGTATACCGACTCCGGGCTGGCGGCGATCAACTGTACCACCATTGCCGCCAACATCGCCGTCTACGGCAAGCCATCTGTAACCGTTGTCAACGGCGTCGTGACCGACACTCCGCGCGTCAGCGGCTGGCAGACATCTAATGTCACCGTGACCACCAACAACTCCTGCCAGGATACCGTGGTGGGCGGCGTTACCCAATATCGCTCCACCACGGCACAAGTCTGCACCGTGCGCGCATCCGGTACCTACCCGTACACCGGTGTCGGGATGCTTGCGTTCATCGGCATCGGGCCGATCACGCTTCAGGGCTCCCACGACGAGCGGTTGATCCGGTTCTGACCATGATCCAGCGTTTCGCAAAATCAGAAGACGGCGCGGCGATGGTGGAAATGACCATCGTATCGACGCTGCTGTTCTCGCTTGTCCTGGGCTTCGTCGATTTCGGCTATGCGTTCTACCAGTGGAACGCGGCCACCAAGGCGGTGCAGGTCGGCGCCCGGCTGGCGGCGATATCGGATGCGGTGGCAACCAACCTCGCGACCGCGGGTCCGATCTCGTCTCCCGGCGCCCCGATTGTCGCCGGCGCCTATGGTCCCTTCGTCTGCACCTACACCGCCGGCACGGGCGGCTGCAGCAACGGCGGCGGCTTCAGCGCCGCCAATTTCAGTCGCATCTTTCGTGGCGACACCCTAAACACCAATGATGACGCCTGTCCCAATCTGGCCACAAACCAGCGGCCGGGCATGTGTCACTTCTTCCCGGGCTTGCTGCGCAGCAACGTCGTCGTCACTTACTCGGCCACCGGCCTTGGCTATCAGACCCGGTTAAGCGGTCCGGTGCCGACAATCACCGTCAGCCTGCAGAACAGAACCTTCCAGTTCTTCTTCCTCCAGGGACTGATGGGTTTCGGCAACATCAACATGCCCTCCATGCTGAGCACGGTTACGGGCGAAGACATCAAGAGCACCTGGCCATGAATGCCATCAACACCAAGGTTACACCGACCAAGCGCAAGCAGGTGGCGCTGTTTTCGTCGGATCCGAATTTCAAGCGCGACGTGGCGACGCGGCTCGATGCGCTGGCGATCTATGACGTCAGGGTTTCCGAGACGGACGATTTTCTCAAAGGTCCGCCGGCCGATACGCGTCCCGGCATCGTCATCCTCGATCTCGGCGGTGGAGAGTTGCTGGGCAAGGCCGGCATCGTCGAGGCGCGCGCGCTGTGGACGACGGTGCCGCTGATCGCGGGTTTCCGATGAGCTGACGTCGGAACAGACGCGCGTGCTGGTGCGCATGAACGCCTCGGACTGGCTGCACAAGCCGCTAGACGGCAAGGAACTGCTCAATGCGGTGACCTTCCACGATACCGGCAACCAGGGCACGAAAAGCCGGATCATCACCTTCATCAGCGCCAGCGGTGGCGCCGGTGCCACGACGCTCGCTTTGTCGGCGGCCGAATTCCTGGCCTCGAAATCGGCCGAGCGCGCGGCCTCGACCTGCCTGGTCGATCTCGACTTCCAGAGCGCCAATTGCGGCGCCTATCTCAATCTGTTCAACCAGTTCGACCTTGCGGGCATTATCAATCAGCCGGAAAGGCTCGATGTCGAGCTGATGGATGTCATCAAGCTCACGCGCCCGTCCGGTCTCACCCTCTATGCGTTCGAGAGGCCGCAACTGCCCTTCGAGCCGCACGGCAGCGATTTCGTCTTCCGGCTTCTGGACCTCGTCGCCTACCGCTTCGACGACATCGTCATCGACCTGCCCAATATCGAAACGCCCTGGCACAATTCGGTGCTGTCGACCAGCGACGAGATCTTCATCGTCTTCGAACTCAACGTCGCTTCGCTGCGGCAAGGCAAGCGGCTCTACAAGAAGATCCGCGAACTGCGCGGCAATGCGGTCAGCATCACGCTGGTCGCCAACAAGCACAAGCGCAAATGGTTCGGGAACCATTTTTCGCGCAGCGAGCTCGAGAAGATATTCAAGGCGCCGCACATCAAATCGGTCGCGCTGGACAACGCCCTTCTGACCGATGCCTTGAACCGGGCGATCCTACCCTCCGAAGTGGACGGCAGGGCGCGCTTCAACAAGGATCTGAAGAAGATGTTCAAAGAGCGGCTCGATGACGCTGCCCGGTAGAGATGGCCTCGTCTCCAGGCTGGCCGGCACCTGCCTGCTCGGCCTGGTGCTGGCGATGTCCGCCCAGGGCTTCGCCGAGGCGCGGTCGGGGCTCTCGGATCGGCCGCCGCTGCCGGCGATGGGCCCCAGCCTGCGCAAGGCGGTTGCCTTTGCGACCACCGAGCAGCCGGGAACGATCATCATCCGCAAGAGCGAGAAGGCACTTTACCTGGTGACCCGCCAGGGCCAGGCATTGCGCTACCAGATCAGCGTCGGGCGTGACGGATTTGGCTGGACCGGGGTGGTGAAGGTCGGCGCCAAGACGGAATGGCCGCAGTGGCGCCCGCCCCGGGAAATGCGCGCCCGCCAACCGGAACTGCCGGAGTTGGTGCCTTCGGGTCCCTATAACCCCTTGGGCGCGCGGGCGCTGTATCTGCTGCGGGACGGACACGACACGCTCTATCGCATCCATGGCACCAACGATCCCTCAGGCGTGGGATTCGATGGCACGTCGGGCTGCTTTCGCCTTACCAACACGGATGTGATCGATCTTTTCAAGCGCGTGCCAGTTGGCACCAAGGTGGTGGTTCAATGACGACGATCAGCGACCCGCATGTACCGACTGTCTCGGCCGAGCCGATTGAACCGCAACTGCTCGGCAAGGATGCGAGCCGGTCGCGGCTGGCCGTCGTCGTCGGCGTTGGATTGACCCTGTTTGCCGTGCTGAACGCAACCGCCGCCATCTACCTCTATCGAGGCATCAACGACCTGCGTACCGTGGAGGGACGGCTCGAGGAACTCGGTGCGTTCGAGCAGCGGATCGTTGCCCGGCTCGATACGGTCAACAACGGTTTTCAAAGCCGATTTGAACGGCTGGACAGCCAACTGCAGGGCAATTTCAACGAAATCAACGGCAGCATATCCAGGTTGGCACAAAACCCACCCTCGGCGCGCGACGACAGCAGCATCGGCGCGGCTGAACCCGTCGTCGTCACCAGCACCGTGGCGGACGCTTCTTCCGACAACAGCGATGTCGCGGCCGAACCCGCGGCTGTCGAGACGCCACGGCCAATCAAGCGCAGGAGTGCCGCACCCCCTGGCCCGAACCCCGCCTACCAGCGAACGGAGACGCCGGACGGCAAGGTCTATTATCGCAAGATCAACTGAGGCGTATCGGGGTTCCGGTGAAGCCGGACTGAAGTGAGCCTCATGCAGTTGCCGACGTCCGGACGTTTTCGAAACGCCCCATGCCAGACTAAAGATCCCGTCCCAAAGTCATGAGCCGCAGGGCCAGACACTCACCGCGCAGTCGCGTCTCGCGAAGGAACGCGACATGACAGTACGCGCAGGCCGCGAAGCCCAGAACGAGCACCAGGCTGTTCTGCCAAGTAAAATCGATCTTCAGGGCGAATTGGAGGCCGTTGGACATCGGAAATGCCGCGACCGTGCTCGCCGTCTCCGAATGACTGCTGGAAGCGATCATCAGTCCGGCAAAGAGCAGCGCGACGTGGTTGGCCAGGAAGAAGGCGGCCGCCGGTCTCACCCGGCAAGCGCTCCAGAACACCAGTGCCGCGGCAACCAGGATGACGGCATCCAGGGCCATCGAACCATAGAGATACGGGTCGATCTGTTGCCAGAACATCGCCGACAAGGGGCGCAGTTCAAGCCAGATCCTCCACATTGCGGGGCTTGCGGGATAGCTCCCGAGCAGCATGGTCGCTATTCGCTCGCAGGCCAAAACGACCAGGATGAAAGCCGGAAAAGCGAAGAGTAGTATCGGCCTGCGCTTCATTTTGACCTCGACAATCTGGCATCAGCATAGATTGCAGAGATTGAGCGAGGCTTAACGCAAGGGCGCCACTATGCCCGTGCTTGGCAGTTCATTCGGGCAGCCCTCAATCCAGTATCGGCCCTTGATGCCGTGGTCGCATGGTCTTGGCCGAACGCCGTCCAATTTCCACGGCTGCCTTCCGGCCATGCAGGCGTCATACGATTCTGCCGGCATTGAGCCGTATCTGCGTCTGGACTTTTTCCACGCCAGGCGGCGTTTGGCTGAAGCCGCGGCCAACCCATTTTGTGCCATTTTTGCTACATTTCCCAACCTTGTGGATCAGGTGCGTGATTTAGGCTCCCCTAAATTAATAATAACTCACATATTTTCTTGAAATTGTTGGATAGTTGCCTGAGACAGGCTCAGGCTTGGGTCAGCGCCCGCAAGGGCGCAGGGGAAACGTTGGGGCGGGTTAGATGAATACGAGAAGCATCTCGACTGTGGGCAAGCGCCTAGGTCTTTTGATGGCGGCTACGATGCTGACATGCGCAAGTGCGAGTGCGCTTACGCTCAAGGAAGCGATGGCGGTTGCGGTCGAATCCAATCCTGAAATCGGCCAGGCCATAGAAAATCGCGAAGCAATCGAGTTCGAGCTGCGTCAGGCCAAGGGCCTCTATCTTCCCAGCGTCGACGTGGAAGCGTCGGCCGGGGCTCGCCGTCTCGACAATTCCTCCCGACGCGCGCTCTCGATAGAGGATGACGCACTTTATCCGGCGGAAACCGATCTGACGGTTTCGCAGACGCTCTATGACAGCGGCGCAAGGCGGGCCGAATTGAACCGCCAGGCCTCGCGCGTCGACGGCGCGTCGTTTCGTGTGCTGGAGCGGTCTGAATTCATCGGACTCTCGGTTGTCCAGGACTACCTCGAATACATGCTTCAGGCTTCGATCGTGGCAGAGGCAAAGAAGAACCTGGGCTTTCACCAAGCAATCCTCCACGACATCCAGGAAGGCATTGCTGGCGGTGGCTTGAACGAGGCCGACCGGCAACAGGCCGAAGAGCGCCTGTTTGCGGCCAAGGCCCGCATGCAGGAAGCCTCGGAGGAGCTGGAGGCCTCGAGGATCCGGTTCTTCAAGACCGTCGGGAAGCCGTTGACCAATGCATCGAGGCCGGCCGATGTTTCCGGCACGCTGCCAAGGTCGCTGGACGATGCGATTGGCCTTGCGCGGGAGAGCAATCCGCGCGTCCATATGGCCAACAGCGATATCGCCGCCGCGGCCTCGCTGGTGGATGCGGCTCGCGCGAAATACGGCCCCTCGATCGTCGCCGAAGGCGTCGCCCGGGCTGGGTATGACATCGACGGTGACAATGGCGACACATCCGATCTGCAGGCACGCCTGGTGCTGCGGTGGAACTTGTATCGGGGCGGCATCGACAAGGCCAATGAGCAGGAGCAGATCCGTCGCACCAGCGAGCAGCGGCTTGCGCAGCACCAGGTGCTGCGGGAAATCGAAGAAGCCGTTCGCACATCGTGGGATCGCCGCTTCCGGCAAGCCGACCTGGCAAAGACGCTGAAGCTGCAGGCCGCTTCCAACGAGAAGCTGGTCGCGTCCTATCGCGAGCAATTCAAGGTCGGGCAGCGCTCGTTGCTCGATGTGCTGGATGCGCAGAATACGCGTTTCAACACGGCGACACTGGCCGACACCGCATCCTACGCCTCTCTCTTTGCCCAATACCGGCTTCTCGCGGCCACCGGGCAGTTGCTGAAAACGATGGACATCCGCCCGCCAAAACAGGCCGCGGCCTATGCGCGGACCGAGTTCGGCGCACCGGAAACGGCCGACACGGAAACCTATGCGCGCACGCCGTCGGAACAGAAGAACGACCTGCCATTCGATATCCTGGCACCGGTCAGGAAAAAGTAAGCGGATGTAAGGACCGATCGAAAGTCCCTAAGGGCAGATCGTGAATCAGCAACCCAACATCCTCTCCCCGAAGGAGGCGTTCAAGGCCTGCTTCTCGGCCATTGCCGGGTATCTCGGCAGGCCGAGCGCGCAAACGGTGCTGTTCGCCGGCGTGCCGCTGTCGGACACGCGTATCGACATCGAAGCCATCCGGCATATTGCCGAGCGCATCGGCCTCGAAATCACCGAATTCAGCCATCGCGAGTTTCTTCGGGGACGCATCGACCTCCCCGCCATCGTGTTTCGCGTCAGTCAATTGCCGGTTGCCCTGCTGGCCGAAACGGAGGACGGCGCATTCACGACCGCTCCCCAGGAAGACGGCCGCGTAACCATCACGAAATCCGAATTGGCCGCCAGCTACATCAGTGGCGGCGTTTCCTTCTCGATAACATATGCCAACACTGCCGAAGGGATGAATGTCGGTTCGGCGCCGAAGATCGAGCGGCGACATTGGCTGACGGGAACGATGGGTCCGTTCTGGCGCACCTATTCGAAGGTTATCCTGGCGGCAATCTTCATCAACATGCTGGCCATCGCCTCGCCGATCTTCACCATGAACGTCTATGACAGGATCTTGCCGAACAAGGCGATATCGACGCTATGGGTGCTGTCGATCGGCATCGCCGCGGTCATCCTGTTCGACCTGCTTCTGAAGACCGCCAGAGCGTCCCTCATCGACTATGCCGGGCGCAAGGCGGATCTGCGCATTTCCTATTTGCTGTTCGAGAAAGTGCTGAACTCGTCCCTGTCGGCGCGGCCAGGCTCGACAGGCGAATATGCAAATCGGGTGACGCAGTATGAATTCGTGCGCGAATTCTTCACGTCCAACACCATCAGCGTGTTTATCGACACCGCCTTCGTGTTCGTCTTTCTCCTGGTCATCTATGCGATCGGCGGATGGCTGGTCATCATACCGGCGCTGGCCTTTGTGGCTTCCGTGATCGTCGGGCTGATCACGCAACAGCGCATCGGCAAGCGTGTCGCGGCCTCCATGAACGAGGCCTCGCAACGGCAGGCCCTGCTGGTCGAATCCATCTCCACGCTGGAGACGATCAAGTCGCTGCGGGCCGAGGCGTATCTGTTGCGAAAATGGGGAGAGCATTCCAAGAACGCGTCCAACACATCCGAGAAGATCAAGCAGCTTTCGGCCGCCGCTGGCAACATAACGCAAGCCATCCAGCAGATGGTCACCGTCGCCCTGATCGTGGCCGGCGCCTACGCCTTCTCGGAAGGACACGTCTCCACCGGAGCCATTATCGGCACCGTGATGCTGGCCAGCCGGGCGGTGTCTCCACTCGGCCAGATCGCCATCACCTTGTCCAGGCTTCGCCAGGCCATGCTCTCCCTGCGCATGGTGAACTCGATCATGGCGCAGCCGGAGGATCGCCCGGATACGGTGGGTTTCGTCAACCGGCCCATTCGCAACGGCGCCATGGTGTTCAGAAATGTCGGCTTTGTCTATCCGGGCTCCGAGAACGAGGTCCTGACCGGTCTGAATTTCTCGGTGAAGCCAGGTGAGCGCATCGGCATCATCGGCCGCATAGGTTCGGGAAAGACAACGATGGGCCGGCTGATCGGCAGGCTCTTCCTGCCGACATCAGGCGAGCTGCTGTTGGACGGGATCGACATCCGCCAATACCACCCTTCGGAGGTTCGCGCCGCGGTCGGGATCGTCGCGCAGGCCAACGATCTGTTTTCGGGCACCATCAAGGAAAACCTCCTGATGGCATGTCCGGAGGCGACCGATGAGCAGATCGTCGAAGCGGCAAAGGCTGCCGGCGTCGACGATTTCGTCTCCCGTCACCCGCGTGGCTACGACATGAATGTCGGCGAGCGCGGCACCAATCTCTCGGGCGGCCAGAGGCAGACGATGGCGATTGCCCGTCTGTTGCTGACCAAACCGAAAATCGTCTTCCTGGACGAGCCGTCGGGTTCGATGGACCTGGCTTCCGAGCGGCAGCTGATCAAGCAGCTCAAAGTGGCTTTCGACCGGAACACGACGCTGATCGTTTCAACGCATCGCTTCAGCATGCTCGAACTGGCCGACCGTCTTATCGTCATCGAGCAAGGCAGGATCGTTGCCGATGGACCAAAGGACCAAGTGATACAGGCGCTGCAGAAAACAAGCACCTGAAAAACAGACTTATTGAACGCATTCAATGCGTTGGGGTTGTAGGACATGCTTGCAAGGGAAGACCGGCCGCCGCTTTTCGCGTCGGCGTCCTTGTTCATCATAGGGGCACTGTTTGTGTCTTCCGTCGCCTGGGCGTCCTTTGCCGAGGTCGACGAAATCGCGCGCGGCGAAGGCAAGGTCATACCGGCTTCCAAGACCCAGATCATCCAGGCCAGCGAGCCGGGCGTCGTTCAGGAAATTGCCGTGAAGATCGGGCAGATCGTCAAGAAGAACGATCTCATCATCCGCCTCGACAACACGATGAACACGTCCAGCCTCGGCGAGCAGCAGGCCAAGGCAAGGGCGCTCCGGACGCGCATTGCACGGCTGAAATTCGAGCAGACCGGCAATATCGACGGTCCATTTCCCTGTCCGGCCGAAATTCAGAAGGTCGCGCCGGAAATCTGCGACAACGAGCAGAAACTGCTCGTTGCGCGCCGTGACAACTTCCAGGTCAAGCTGTCGGTCCTCAAGTCGCGTCTCGGTCAGCGCCTGAACGAATTGGACGAAGCCAACGCCAATCTCGATCGCCTCACCAAGAATCTCGAAGTCAGCGACCGGGAAACGGCGCTGGTCGAATCCATGGTCAAGAAGGGGCTGATGGCCAGGACCGAGCAGATCCGCGTCGAGCGGGAGCAGACCGAACTGCATGGGCAGCTGAACCTCGCCGGTGAATCCATCAAGAAAGCCAAGGCGGCCATCACCGAAGCCCAGCTTCAAGTCAACGAGCTCGGCCTGCAGCTGCAACAGGAGGCGCTGAGCGACCTGACCCAGGCGCTGGCCGATCTTTCGGTCGTCGATGAGACCATACGCGGCGCCACCGACAAGGTGGCTCGCACGGACATCCGCTCGCCTGTCGACGGTATCGTCAACACGCTTGACATCAACACGGTCGGCGCCTTCGTGCAGCCCGGCGCGGTCGTGGCCGGCATCGTGCCCACATCCGAGACGCTGCTGGTCGAAGCGCGGGTTTCACCGCGCGATGTTGCCTTCATCCGGCCGGACCAGGACGCGCTGATCAAGATTACCGCCTATGATTTCTCGATCTTCGGCGGTATCGAGGGCAAGGTCTCCAACATCACCGCCGACAGCCTGGTCGACCAGAAGACGGGCGAGCCCTACTACCAGGTGCGCGTCGCAACCGAGAGGTCGACGCTGACGCGAGATGGCAAGACCTATTCGATCATCCCCGGCATGATCTGTTCGGTCGATATCAAGACCGGACGCAAAACCATCCTCACCTATCTGCTGAAGCCGATCAACAAGGCACGCGAGGAGGCAATGAGTGAACGATAGCGTCACGTCTCCCGCCGCCGATCGCGAGCAGCTGCTGCCGCCCATGGCGACTGAGGATTTCGGGCTGGAATTCCGGGTCGTGGCACGTGGCGGCACGCGACGCGGCATTCGTCTGGAGCGGGCGTTCTGGACCGCGCTGAAGCAGATGGCCGAAAGCCGCAAATGCACGATCGGCATGCTGATCGACGAGATCGCCGACAGCCATGCCCACACCGGAAACCTGACATCGGCAATCCGGGTGGCCTGCATGCGCGGACTGGCCGACGAAAACCAGACCTTGCGAAGGCTTGCGTCGATCAAGACGATCAACGCCATTCTGGTCGCCTGCCCGTCACCGGCTTTTGCGCTCTCATCGTCGAAGAGGATCCTGACCTTCAACGCGCCGTTCCAGCAGCTGGTCAGGCGCCAATTGCCGGTCGCGCCAAGCGAAGATGCGCGCCACGACCTGAAGCTTGCCCTGGATCTCAATGTCGCGGACATATTCGCGCGGCTCGACGCCAATGGCGAAACGCCGGTCGCCACCGGTTTCGTCATCGGCGCGGGCGACCGCCGCTACCGGGGGCAATTGAATGCGGCGCGGGCGCCGGTGCTCGAGCCGGAGCTGCTGATGGCCTTCGTCTTCGGCGGCTAGTGCATATCGCCCGAAAGTGACCCCAGTTCTGGGGAGAAGACATGAGAGCGAAGGCGTGCCGAACCGGGTGCTTCGCTTGGCTATGCTATGGCTGCAGGCCCTCGCCAGGTGCGACCGTCGCAAGTCCGCCCTTGATATCGGCGACTTGGGCCGCGCCGGGCCTGGTGCCGTGGATCCACGCTCGGTCGGTGCTGAACGAGTACAATGGCACGTAGTCTGGAAGATCGCTGTCCCGCGAGACGACGTTGCTCAGGCTGTCCAGAATGAAGACGCCGCTGCCGGTGCTGACAGACAGCACGGCATGAAAGAAACCGCGCTTGCGATCTTGCAAGACGACGAGCGACATGCTCTGCGCCGGAATGCCGGCACGCAGCAGCGCCGCCATCTTGAGAATGGCGAAATCCTCGCAGTCGCCCGCCCGCCGCTCGAGAATTTCGGAAGGTTTGGCCCAGTAGTCGAGCTTGCCGTAAACCACGCTGTCCTTCTTGTAGGCGATCGCGTGATTTATGCTTGAGTTGATGAAGGACAGCTTGTCGACAAACCGCTTGTCCTTGGCGGCGTTGACGATCGCGGTGAAGATGCTGTTCTTGCCGTCGCACGCAGTGCCCGCGGAACAGTCGACGATTGCCTTGTAGACCGGTGCCCAACGCGCGGAAACCGGAAAATTATGCATGGACAGCGCAACCGATCCGAACACGCCGGGAATGATCGCCGCCGTCTGGATGGGATCGATCCCGGCGTTGCCTTGCGCCGTCGAAAGGCCGGTTTCCTGACCGCTGGTGGCCGGACCGTAGCTGCCGAGAACCATGCCTATTCTGTAGGCCGAGGCCGGCTGCCAGGGCTGCCGCCGCAGCAGCGAAATGCCCCCGAGGACAGGAGGCGTTTCGACGTTCGCCAGCAGCGAATCGACACGATCGGCGCCGGCTGGGACCGTGCTGGCGAACGATGGATGCGACAGGCCGAAAATGCCGATTGCCAGCAGCAGCGCTTTGAGCCCGGTTGCCCCCAGGGCAGATTTTTCTTTTGTCATAACGCCCACCTTTGACTGTGGACGCTACCAATCTCGTCTCAAATTATTGGAAAAGAAGGTGGATAAATTTCCTGTACTTCATGACAGTTGTTTTGTGTAAAATTTTACACAAATTTATACTTCCATTTGCCAAGCAACCGAGGCCGGACCCCGCCAAGCGGATTGCACATCGGCCAATGTATATCAGGTTATATGTTTCGAGTTTACCACGCATAAAAAATGCCGAGGCCCGCATATCATAATATATGAAACAGATTGCGGGATAGTTGCAAAGTAGAAGTGGCCCATGTCTCTTTCCGGGAAATACCGAAGGGGTTTGGCTATGACCACCAGTAACGATTTGGACACCGTCTCTCATTCCTGGGACGAGCACTCTGAACATAACGGCCTGCCGTCGCAGGCGCAGGTCGCGGAGGCCAACCCGGCGCAAAAGGCGGCTCCGGCCGCCGCTGAACCGGTTCCCGTCGATGTCGGCAACGGCACGCCCGTCAAACCGGAAGCACCCGCGGAAGCCAAGGCCCCGGCGGCAGCCGCGCCGCACGAATATGTGGCCGACGCCAACCATGTGGTGAAGCTTCCGGCCAACGTCTCGATCGACAACATCAAGGTCGATGGCCATAACCTCGTGCTCGAGCAGGCGGACGGTTCGGTGATCGTCATCAAGGACGGCGCCCTCAACGTGCCGACCTTCATCATCGGCGATGTCGAAGTGCCGCGCGTTGCCTTGATCGCGGCGTTGGAAGCAAGTCATGTCGACGTCGCCTTCGGCGCCGACGGATCGATATCGGCAGGCGCCGGCGGTTCACCCTCGAGTGCCGGCGGAGACTTCTCGGTTCCCCCTGGCGGTATCGGTGACGGGTTCGGCCTGTCGGCGCTGTTGCCGCCGACGGATCTTGCGTTCGGCCAGCCGGAACATCGCGAACTGTTCCCGAGCCTGCTGCCCAATTCCACGCCGACGATCCTCGACCTGAACCCTGAGACCAGCGGCGGCGACACGATCGTGTATGAACACGGCCTGACGTCGGTTGCCGACACCAGCGAGATCAACACCGGAACCTTCGCCATTTCCTCGCCCGACGGAATCGGTTCGCTGACCGTCAACGGCCAGGTGATTTCGGGCGCCGCGCTTGCCAACAGCGCATCGGCGCCGATCAACATCACTACGCCGCTCGGCAACACGCTGACCATCAACGGCTACGACGCCGCGACCGGCAAGGTGAGCTACAGCTACACGCTTGAGCATAGCGAGCAGCATCCGGCAGGCGCCGACAACAATTCCATCTTCGACAACATGACGGTGACGGTCACCGACACGGACGGCGACGTCTCGGCTCCCGGCACACTGTCGGTTCAGATCGTCGATGACGTGCCGGTTGCGCACAATGCGAATGCCGGCGCGCTGACCGAGGACGGCGCCGCGACCACCGTCGGCGGCAACGTCACGACCGACTACAACAACACGTTCGGCGCCGATGGCCCGGCGGCAGCGAGCCCAGTGAACTGGGGCACGGCGACCGCCATGCTGAACGGTGGCGCTGTCAACCTGACCGACTACGGCACGCTGACGCAGAACGCCAACGGCACCTGGAGCTTCGTGCTGGACAACAGCAAGCCCGCGACGCAGGCGCTGGAGACCGGCGATACCATCAACGTGTCGCTCGGCTATACGCTAACCGATCACGACAGCGACGCCGACAGCAAGACCATCACCTTCGAGATCAATGGCGCCCACGACAGCTCGACCGTCACGGTCACGCCGAGCGACGACGCCAATGCCGGTGGCGCTTCCAATGTCGTTTACGAACACGGCCTGACCTCGGTTGCCGACACCAGCGAGACCGACACCGGCACGTTCAAGGTCACCGCCACCGACGGCATCAAGGACGTGACCATCGGCACCGAGACCCACACGCTGTCCGACTGGCTCGGCAAGACCATCAACACGGGTGAAGGCACGCTGACGATCACCGGCGTGACGCCGGCGGGAGCCGGCACGGAAGCCACCTTCGCCTACAGCTACACGCTCAATGCCGCGCAGGCCCACCCTGCCGGCAACGGCAACAACACGCTGCCCGACAGCGTTGCCGTCGCGGTTGACGGCATCGGCGGGACCCACGGCGACGGCACCATCAGCATCGTCATCGTCGACGACGTGCCGGTTGCGCACAATGCGAATGCCGGCGCGCTGACCGAGGACGGCGCCGCGACCACCGTCGGCGGCAACGTCACGACCGACTACAACAACACGTTCGGCGCCGATGGCCCGGCAGCAGCGAGCCCAGTGAACTGGGGCACGGCGACCGCCATGCTGAACGGTGGCGCTGTCAACCTGACCGACTACGGCACGCTGACGCAGAACGCCAACGGCACCTGGAGCTTCGTGCTGGACAACAGCAAGCCCGCGACGCAGGCGCTGGAGACCGGCGATACCATCAACGTGTCGCTCGGCTATACGCTAACCGATCACGACAGCGACGCCGACAGCAAGACCATCACCTTCGAGATCAATGGCGCCCACGACAGCTCGACCGTCACGGTCACGCCGAGCGACGACGCCAATGCCGGTGGCGCTTCCAATGTCGTTTACGAACACGGCCTGACCTCGGTTGCCGACACCAGCGAGACCGACACCGGCACGTTCAAGGTCACCGCCACCGACGGCATCAAGGACGTGACCATCGGCACCGAGACCCACACGCTGTCCGACTGGCTCGGCAAGACCATCAACACGGGTGAAGGCACGCTGACGATCACCGGCGTGACGCCGGCGGGAGCCGGCACGGAAGCCACCTTCGCCTACAGCTACACGCTCAATGCCGCGCAGGCCCACCCTGCCGGCAACGGCAACAACACGCTGCCCGACAGCGTTGCCGTCGCGGTTGACGGCATCGGCGGGACCCACGGCGACGGCACCATCAGCATCGTCATCGTCGACGACGTGCCGGTTGCGCACAATGCGAATGCCGGCGCGCTGACCGAGGACGGCGCCGCGACCACCGTCGGCGGCAACGTCACGACCGACTACAACAACACGTTCGGCGCCGATGGCCCGGCAGCAGCGAGCCCAGTGAACTGGGGCACGGCGACCGCCATGCTGAACGGTGGCGCTGTCAACCTGACCGACTACGGCACGCTGACGCAGAACGCCAACGGCACCTGGAGCTTCGTGCTGGACAACAGCAAGCCCGCGACGCAGGCGCTGGAGACCGGCGATACCATCAACGTGTCGCTCGGCTATACGCTAACCGATCACGACAGCGACGCCGACAGCAAGACCATCACCTTCGAGATCAATGGCGCCCACGACAGCTCGACCGTCACGGTCACGCCGAGCGACGACGCCAATGCCGGTGGCGCTTCCAATGTCGTTTACGAACACGGCCTGACCTCGGTTGCCGACACCAGCGAGACCGACACCGGCACGTTCAAGGTCACCGCCACCGACGGCATCAAGGACGTGACCATCGGCACCGAGACCCACACGCTGTCCGACTGGCTCGGCAAGACCATCAACACGGGTGAAGGCACGCTGACGATCACCGGCGTGACGCCGGCGGGAGCCGGCACGGAAGCCACCTTCGCCTACAGCTACACGCTCAATGCCGCGCAGGCCCACCCTGCCGGCAACGGCAACAACACGCTGCCCGACAGCGTTGCCGTCGCGGTTGACGGCATCGGCGGGACCCACGGCGACGGCACCATCAGCATCGTCATCGTCGACGACGTGCCGGTTGCGCACAATGCGAATGCCGGCGCGCTGACCGAGGACGGCGCCGCGACCACCGTCGGCGGCAACGTCACGACCGACTACAACAACACATTCGGCGCCGATGGTCCGGCGGCAGCGAGCCCAGTGAACTGGGGCACGGCGACCGCCATGCTGAACGGTGGCGCTGTCAACCTGACCGACTACGGCACGCTGACGCAGAACGCCAACGGCACCTGGAGCTTCGTGCTGGACAACAGCAAGCCCGCGACGCAGGCGCTGGAGACCGGCGATACCATCAACGTGTCGCTCGGCTATACGCTAACCGATCACGACAGCGACGCCGACAGCAAGACCATCACCTTCGAGATCAATGGCGCCCACGACAGCTCGACCGTCACGGTCACGCCGAGCGACGACGCCAATGCCGGTGGCGCTTCCAATGTCGTTTACGAACACGGCCTGACCTCGGTTGCCGACACCAGCGAGACCGACACCGGCACGTTCAAGGTCACCGCCACCGACGGCATCAAGGACGTGACCATCGGCACCGAGACCCACACGCTGTCCGACTGGCTCGGCAAGACCATCAACACGGGTGAAGGCACGCTGACGATCACCGGCGTGACGCCGGCGGGAGCCGGCACGGAAGCCACCTTCGCCTACAGCTACACGCTCAATGCCGCGCAGGCCCACCCTGCCGGCAACGGCAACAACACGCTGCCCGACAGCGTTGCCGTCGCGGTTGACGGCATCGGCGGGACCCACGGCGACGGCACCATCAGCATCGTCATCGTCGACGACGTGCCGGTTGCGCACAATGCGAATGCCGGCGCGCTGACCGAGGACGGCGCCGCGACCACCGTCGGCGGCAACGTCACGACCGACTACAACAACACGTTCGGCGCCGATGGCCCGGCAGCAGCGAGCCCAGTGAACTGGGGCACGGCGACCGCCATGCTGAACGGTGGCGCTGTCAACCTGACCGACTACGGCACGCTGACGCAGAACGCCAACGGCACCTGGAGCTTCGTGCTGGACAACAGCAAGCCCGCGACGCAGGCGCTGGAGACCGGCGATACCATCAACGTGTCGCTCGGCTATACGCTAACCGATCACGACAGCGACGCCGACAGCAAGACCATCACCTTCGAGATCAATGGCGCCCACGACAGCTCGACCGTCACGGTCACGCCGAGCGACGACGCCAATGCCGGTGGCGCTTCCAATGTCGTTTACGAACACGGCCTGACCTCGGTTGCCGACACCAGCGAGACCGACACCGGCACGTTCAAGGTCACCGCCACCGACGGCATCAAGGACGTGACCATCGGCACCGAGACCCACACGCTGTCCGACTGGCTCGGCAAGACCATCAACACGGGTGAAGGCACGCTGACGATCACCGGCGTGACGCCGGCGGGAGCCGGCACGGAAGCCACCTTCGCCTACAGCTACACGCTCAATGCCGCGCAGGCCCACCCTGCCGGCAACGGCAACAACACGCTGCCCGACAGCGTTGCCGTCGCGGTTGACGGCATCGGCGGGACCCACGGCGACGGCACCATCAGCATCGTCATCGTCGACGACGTGCCGGTTGCGCACAATGCGAATGCCGGCGCGCTGACCGAGGACGGCGCCGCGACCACCGTCGGCGGCAACGTCACGACCGACTACAACAACACGTTCGGCGCCGATGGCCCGGCGGCAGCGAGCCCAGTGAACTGGGGCACGGCGACCGCCATGCTGAACGGTGGCGCTGTCAACCTGACCGACTACGGCACGCTGACGCAGAACGCCAACGGCACCTGGAGCTTCGTGCTGGACAACAGCAAGCCCGCGACGCAGGCGCTGGAGACCGGCGATACCATCAACGTGTCGCTCGGCTATACGCTAACCGATCACGACAGCGACGCCGACAGCAAGACCATCACCTTCGAGATCAATGGCGCCCACGACAGCTCGACCGTCACGGTCACGCCGAGCGACGACGCCAATGCCGGTGGCGCTTCCAATGTCGTTTACGAACACGGCCTGACCTCGGTTGCCGACACCAGCGAGACCGACACCGGCACGTTCAAGGTCACCGCCACCGACGGCATCAAGGACGTGACCATCGGCACCGAGACCCACACGCTGTCCGACTGGCTCGGCAAGACCATCAACACGGGTGAAGGCACGCTGACGATCACCGGCGTGACGCCGGCGGGAGCCGGCACGGAAGCCACCTTCGCCTACAGCTACACGCTCAATGCCGCGCAGGCCCACCCTGCCGGCAACGGCAACAACACGCTGCCCGACAGCGTTGCCGTCGCGGTTGACGGCATCGGCGGGACCCACGGCGACGGCACCATCAGCATCGTCATCGTCGACGACGTGCCGGTTGCGCACAATGCGAATGCCGGCGCGCTGACCGAGGACGGCGCCGCGACCACCGTCGGCGGCAACGTCACGACCGACTACAACAACACGTTCGGCGCCGATGGCCCGGCAGCAGCGAGCCCAGTGAACTGGGGCACGGCGACCGCCATGCTGAACGGTGGCGCTGTCAACCTGACCGACTACGGCACGCTGACGCAGAACGCCAACGGCACCTGGAGCTTCGTGCTGGACAACAGCAAGCCCGCGACGCAGGCGCTGGAGACCGGCGATACCATCAACGTGTCGCTCGGCTATACGCTAACCGATCACGACAGCGACGCCGACAGCAAGACCATCACCTTCGAGATCAATGGCGCCCACGACAGCTCGACCGTCACGGTCACGCCGAGCGACGACGCCAATGCCGGTGGCGCTTCCAATGTCGTTTACGAACACGGCCTGACCTCGGTTGCCGACACCAGCGAGACCGACACCGGCACGTTCAAGGTCACCGCCACCGACGGCATCAAGGACGTGACCATCGGCACCGAGACCCACACGCTGTCCGACTGGCTCGGCAAGACCATCAACACGGGTGAAGGCACGCTGACGATCACCGGCGTGACGCCGGCGGGAGCCGGCACGGAAGCCACCTTCGCCTACAGCTACACGCTCAATGCCGCGCAGGCCCACCCTGCCGGCAACGGCAACAACACGCTGCCCGACAGCGTTGCCGTCGCGGTTGACGGCATCGGCGGGACCCACGGCGACGGCACCATCAGCATCGTCATCGTCGACGACGTGCCGGTTGCGCACAATGCGAATGCCGGCGCGCTGACCGAGGACGGCGCCGCGACCACCGTCGGCGGCAACGTCACGACCGACTACAACAACACGTTCGGCGCCGATGGCCCGGCAGCAGCGAGCCCAGTGAACTGGGGCACGGCGACCGCCATGCTGAACGGTGGCGCTGTCAACCTGACCGACTACGGCACGCTGACGCAGAACGCCAACGGCACCTGGAGCTTCGTGCTGGACAACAGCAAGCCCGCGACGCAGGCGCTGGAGACCGGCGATACCATCAACGTGTCGCTCGGCTATACGCTAACCGATCACGACAGCGACGCCGACAGCAAGACCATCACCTTCGAGATCAATGGCGCCCACGACAGCTCGACCGTCACGGTCACGCCGAGCGACGACGCCAATGCCGGTGGCGCTTCCAATGTCGTTTACGAACACGGCCTGACCTCGGTTGCCGACACCAGCGAGACCGACACCGGCACGTTCAAGGTCACCGCCACCGACGGCATCAAGGACGTGACCATCGGCACCGAGACCCACACGCTGTCCGACTGGCTCGGCAAGACCATCAACACGGGTGAAGGCACGCTGACGATCACCGGCGTGACGCCGGCGGGAGCCGGCACGGAAGCCACCTTCGCCTACAGCTACACGCTCAATGCCGCGCAGGCCCACCCTGCCGGCAACGGCAACAACACGCTGCCCGACAGCGTTGCCGTCGCGGTTGACGGCATCGGCGGGACCCACGGCGACGGCACCATCAGCATCGTCATCGTCGACGACGTGCCGGTTGCGCATGCCGACACCAACAGCGTAACGGAAGGCGCATTGCTGAGTGTCAACGCAGCAGCCGGCGTGCTGGCCAACGACGTGGCCGGTGCGGACGGCTTTGCCGCCGGCGGCGCGGTGACCGGCGTGGCCACCGGCTCGAACGTCTTGAATCCGGTGAGCGGCGGCATCGGCGTCGGCATCGCAGGCCAGTACGGCACGCTGGTGCTGAACGCCAACGGCTCCTACGCCTACAAGGCCAATCCCGACGCGGTCACCGCCAACGCGGTCGACCACTTTGTCTACACCATCACCGACGGCGACGGCGACACCTCGACCGTAACGCTCGACATCACCGTCAACAACGTGACGCTGACCCCCGTCAATCAGACCGGCCAGGTCAACGAAGCCGCGCTCGACACCACCACCACGGGTTCCGACCTGACGCATGGTTCGGTGACGGGTTCCAATCCAACGAGCCCGCTGGAGACGGTCACAGGCCAACTCGCCGTCACCGGCACCGGCATCACCTACACGCCGATCAGCACCACGACCGCGCATGGCGTGTTCGAGCTGCAGGCCAACGGCGCCTGGACCTACACGCTGACATCGCCGTTCAACAGCGGTGCGGTGCAGGGCGCCAACACGCTGACCGGCGCGGAGAGCTTCACCTACACGGCGAAGGACACCAACGGCAACACGGTGACCGGAACGGTGAAGGTCGATGTCGTCGATGATGTACCTAAGATCGCCTCTATCGAGAGCCAGATCGTTGCCAACGCTGCTGGCGCGCATGCCGGCGACTGGACATATACGTCTGGTGCCGACGGACTGTCGACGATTGCGATTTCGCTGGCCAATCAGGCGAGCATATCACAAATCGACCATTCAACATCGACCTACGACGCTGCGACCGGCACGGCCAAATACACGGCGTTCTTCGACGCCGCGGGTACGCAACCTTACTTCACGGTCACGATGAAGGCGGATGGCACCTACAACTTCGAGGTGATCAATCCTGTACCCACGATAGTGGTAACAGATACGACAGCACTCAACGCCGGGAGCTTTGGCGGCAATAATTACGGCCTGTATCTTGAGCAAATAGCCGTAAAGAATAATATACCAACCCCCCTCCACACTGATATATTATTCACTGGTAATTCAGGATGGACTTCAGGCCTAAACCTTGGCAGTCAGGCCACCATAAACTCGAACAACCATGGTTTGGGCATAGGTTCTGGTCAAACCCTGGACAATAAAGAGTCGATAACGCTAAAATTTCTTCAGGGAGATGGCGACAAAAACTCTTCAACTCATCCAACGACCGCAGTTGGCATGGACCATGTCACGATCAATTTCCTGCAGGGATCCAACGGCGATGCAATGACAGGCAGCTACGCTGTTCGTGTAGTCACTTATGATCAGAACGGAGTTGCCCACGATCAGGGTAGCATGAACATTGTCAACGGCGTTCTGGACATCAGCTCGGCCAGCCTGATGTATGGTGTCTCAATTATCAATACCGGCAATACAGGACTGCTTGTTGGCGGTACCACCACCAGTGTGACAACCGCCACCGAGATACCGCATGACGTCGGGTTGCATTTCAACGTCGATGTCGTGGATGGCGACGGCGACAAGGCCAGCCATGGCTTCGACATCGTTGTCGACGCCAATGATGGGCACCAGGCCACGCTCACCGGTGACGCTGCCTATGATCCCAATATCCTGTCGGGCGGACCGGGCGACGACCTTCTCATCTCTGCTCCGGGCTACAACATACTGACCGGCGGCGCAGGCGCCGATACGTTCAAGCTCGACCATCTCGATATCAAGGATCTGGTCGCCGACTACCATGGCGGCGAGGGCGACAAGATCGACTTGAGCGCGCTGTTCGACACGGCGCCAGCCAATAGCATCAGCAACTACGTGCACTACAACAGCGCGACCAGTACTGTCAGCGTCGACACCAGCGGTTCCGGCAACGCGGCCAACTTCGTGGATGTTGCCGTTCTGCAAAACGCGCCTGCCGCCGGAACGATCAACATTCTCTACGACGACTCGAACCACGTGCAGCACACGGCCACGATTTAGCACTTATGCGTGGCCGAGCTGGCGTGCTATATATTAGCGAAGAATAAAATGGCGGTTTGGAGAGGGACTTAAATGAAGCGTTGTACAAAATTGCTGGCTTCGGCCGCGCTGCTGCTGCTGGCTGGAACGGCGAGCTTCGCCGCCGACATCATCGAAGGGCCAACAGGCGACTATTGCCGCGTCGTGGGGACGTCCAACCTCGTCCTGAACGACAACATCGTCGACCTCAAGCAGCAGGTGGTGAAGCTGATGGACGAATCGGTTGCCGTCGCCAACAGCTCGGAATGGATCAACTCATCCCGGCCTGCCTTCGTCTGGGCTTCGGAAGCCAAGGTCGCCTGCGGCATGGCCTATGGCTATCTGAAGACGAACTACAAGGACGAAGACACGCTCAACAAATGCGAGTGTTTCCACGATCGCATGGTCGAGTACATGCACTGACCGGATGAGCCGCGCCTGTTGGCCATCATGACATCAGACGGATCAATTCCATGGGCGATCGCCGCAACGATCGCCCTGTTCAGCCTTGATCTGTCTGCCGCGCAGGCCGGCGCCAACTGGCTGGGCCGATGCCGATTGCGTGCGCGGCGTGTTCGTACCCGGGCCACGACAGATGAAATGCTACCGACTATCGCGCCGCCAGGCGCGTCAAGGCGCCGACTCCCGGCTGTCGACGGTTGAATAACAGCAAGACGGCGCGGCAAGTCCGCCCTAACATGAGTTGAGGACCAGACCGGGAAATATCCGGCGGCAGACGGGGTGGACCAATCATGGAAGCTGTCCGACAGGGCCGCAGTCCGCAGATCTGGGCGATAGCCCTGGCGCTCGCCGTGCCGTTATCGGGCTGCCAGTCGAAGGGCGGCGTTTCCGAAGTGCTCTATCCGGCCGCGGTCGCCGCGCCTGCGGGACAGATTGGCGCCGCCAGCACCAGTCCGGCCCAGGCGAGCCAGTCGCTCGGCACCGGTTCGGCCAAGGTCACGATGCTGCTGCCCTTGTCCGCTTCCGGGACGTCGGGGGAAACCGGCAGGAAGATGCTCGACGGCGCCAAGCTGGCGATGACGGATATCGGCAATGGATTGCTGACGCTGACGATAGAGGACACGAAAGGCGACAGCGCGCAGGCCGGCAAATTGGCCGTGCAAGCCATAACGACGGGATCCAAGATCGTCATCGGCCCGACTGAACTGCCGGCAGCCCAGCATATTGCCACGCTGTCCGGCTCGACGCGCCCTCCGGTTCTGGCGCTTGCCGACAATTTCGCCGGCAGCGCCGGGGTTTATGCCGTGCGCCTCAGCGAAGCCGACAGCGCCGCGGCTGGTGCCGCGGGGCTCGCCGCGAAAGGCCGCAAGAAGTTCGTGTTGCTTGTCGCGGAAGGCTCGAACGCCAGCGCCGTGGAGAAGCGGGTGGCGAACGGCCTCAGCATCTATGGCGCGACGCTCGCGGTCACCTTGCCCTATTCGGCCGGCGACGGGGGCACCAAGGCTGTCGACCAGATGGGCTCACTCGTCGACGCTCCCGACGCGGTCATTGTTGCCAGCGGCGATGCCAGCCCCGCGCCCGTCCTTGCCGCCCTCAAATCAAAGGGCATTCCGGGGAAAGCGGTTTCAGTCGTCGGAACCGACCGTTGGCTGGAGCGCCCGATGGATCCACTGTTCGAGGGGGCATACATCGCCACGCTCGATCCAGGCGAAACCGGACCGATCGCCGACCGCTTCAGGACGACATACAACTACCCTGCCGACGTCAATGTGGCCTATGCCTATGATATGGTTGCCCTGACGGCAGGGATCGCCAGCGCGGTCGGACCCGACGGCTTCAGCAAACAGACCCTCGAAAACCCGAACGGGTTTCGCGGATCGACAGGTCTGTTCCGTTTTCGCGCTGACGGTTCCAGCCAAAGATCGATGCCATTCTATCGGATAGAAAAGGGTGCGCTCAAACTGGTTGCCAAATCGACGTCGGGTTTCTGACCGGCCGCCGGCGGGTCATCGCGCGAACGCCGCGCCGGCCTGATGGGTTGGCATGCCCGCCTGGTGATCGCGATCGGGGGCCTCGAGCTCGTGCTCGGAATTGTCCTGATCATGCGGGCCGGAGCCTTGCTTTCTCTCGACCGGCCCGTCCCTGCGCCATCCCTGGAAATTGCCGGCAAGCAAGCACCCCCGGCAGCCGCGGCCATTCCCGACCGACAGTTGCGGGAACCGGCGCGGCGGATTGCCGAGAGCCTTGTCGCCCCGCCACCGGTCGACCTGTCGGAAATCGAGCGGGTCGAAGCCCGGCCGCCGCTCGGCGAACTCGGCCTAGCAATCCGCCCCAAAACGCCCATGCCGCAAAACTGGCGCGAAACCCTGCTCTACCGTCCGATTGCAACGTCGTCGGCGACTTTCGAATCGATGGGATGGAAACTGGCGATCAGCGGAGCTCTGGACATCGGCGTGGACCAGACCTGTTCGTTTCGCGACGAGGTCTGGCCCTGCGGCCAGCGGGCCCGCGCGGCCTTCAATGCCTGGCTGCGGGGGCGCGCGCTGAACTGTTTCCTGCCGCCGGAAACCGAGCGTTTTGCCATCGCCGCACCGTGCCGGCTGGGCAAGCAGGATGTCGGCGCCTGGCTGGTGTCCAACGGCTGGGCGACGGCGCTGCCGGGCGGTATCTATGGCAAGGCGGAAGCAGTTGCCAGGAATGCCGGGATGGGCATCTTCGGGCCGCCGCAATAGGCAGCAGTTGACCGTCAAAACGCAGGGTTTTTCGCAAACCGGCTTCGTCCCGGTATGGAAAAACACCATTCGGCCTTTTTCCATCAAATTGTACAGTTCGGCGAAACCGAAATTACGGCAGGCAGGCCTTATACCAGCCGACCTGACAGGAGATTGCCAATGACGAGACCGATGGCGACCACCACTGCCCGGCCCTGGAAGCAGGTTGCGTGGCTGACGTTGCTGGGAACCGCCGGGAGCCTCGGCCTTTCCCTTGGCCTCAACTACCTGCTGCTGTTCAGCGATGCGCTGACGCCATTCGCCCGCAGCATGATCACGCGCGGGGCTGCTGCCGGTGATCATTGGCCTTCCGCTTTTCGCGCTGATCGGCTGGAATCGGGTCGAAATCCACCGCTACCGGCAGGAACTCAACAGATCCGGGACGTATGACAGGCTGACGGGCTGCCTGAACGGGCCGGTCTTCACGTCGATGGTCGAGCGACGGGCAGCCAGGCGATCGGGGCCAGGACCGCGCTCGGGCGCCTTCCTGATCATCCATCCCGAACATCTACGGTCCATCAACATGCGCTTCGGCCTTGAATGGGGCGACGAGGCCTTGCGGCTCATCGTCTCGACCATCCAGTCGTCGGTGCGCGAGGAGGACCTGATCGGACGCATCGGGGCCTCGATGTTCGGGGTTTTCCTCTCGGGCGCCACCGAAGCGGAGGCCAAGGAGATCGGCGAGCGCATCCGCACGCGTATCGCGCAAGTCTACTTCGCGCCAAAAGGCACCGAGGATGTCCTCACCATCAAGGTTGGCGGTGTGATGCTGGAGAGCGAAATGGAGTTCTCGGACATGTTCCGGTCCGCCGAACAGCACCTGTCCGACGCCCAGGATGACGCCGGGTTTGAACTGACGCACCTCCACAGCTGACGACAGCTGGGGCGCGCGAAAGCGAGTCAATTCGAGGAATCAGGGGAACTGGTGCTGCGAGAGAGGATTGAACTCGCCCAGAATGTCACCAACTAACTGAATTTAATAGCATTTTTTTGCGGCCAACTGCGGACTGTGTACCACCGGCGTGTCTTGCAAGCAACCCTTTTGCCCGACGTTTGATCTCTAAACTTGACGGCCCGTTAGGGAAAGTGTGCAACATTGCGTGGGGGAGCAATGAGCGGCACGTCCAACTTCATCTTTCTGGCGGCTCACGATCAGCGTCTTGTGGCGTTGGGCGGGCTTGCCGAGCGTTACTTCCGCGACGATCCCTCCACTGCCGTCGTCAAGCTGCGCCAGTTCGCCGAGCTGATGGCCAAGCTGATTGCCGCCCGTAGTGCCGCCCTATCGCGACGAGCGCGAAACGTTCGAGCAAACGCTCCAGCGCCTGTCATACGACCGGATCATTCCGAAGGAGGTCGCCGATCTATTTCACACGCTGCGCAAGGCGGGAAACACCGCCGTGCATGAAGCTGCGGGTGACCACGGCCATGCGCTGACCGCGTTGAAGAATGCCCGATCTCTCGGCGTCTGGTTCCACCGCACCTATGGCAGGCAGCCCGCCTTCAATCCCGGTGCGTTCGTTCCGCCATCCGAGCCTATCGATGCAACAGTGCCGCTGCAGGAAGAGATCGAGGCGCTGCGCCGCAAGATCGCCGAGAGCGAGGTCGCCGTGCAGGCAGCTCGTCGTGAGGCGGAGGAACAGGTCCACGTCCGTGGAACGCTGGAAGAGCGGCTAAAGCGCGAGGCCGAGGAACGGGCGACCTGGGAGCAGCTTGCGCAGGAGACCGAGGCCGAGAAATCGGCGCTTGCCGCCATGCTTGCCAGTCTCCAGGCCGAAGCCGTGACACCGCAACATCACGGGCTCAGCGAGGCACCTGCATCTTGGCAGGCATTCGACCCGGATGGCGAAGCCGAGAAGATCGAGATTGCCGCCAAGCTTGCCACTCTCCAACAGGAGGCTGAAGCCGAGCCCCGCGACACAATCATGAAGTTGATCGTGGGCGGTGAGGAAGCCGCAGCGAAGATCGAACTCGACGAGAGCCAGACCCGCGCGCTCATCGACCAACAGCTTCGTGGTCGTCGTTGGGAAGCCGACACAAAGGCACTGCGCCACAGTGCCGGCGTCCGCCCGGCCAAGGGCCGCAACGTGGCCATTGCCGAATGGCCGACCGCCAGTGGCCCGGCTGACTACGCTCTGTTCGTCGGCACGACCCTGGTCGGCGTGGTGGAGGCCAAGCGCCAACGAAAGAATGTGTCTGCGGCCATCGACCAGGCTGAACGCTACTCGGTCGGGATCAGCAACAGCGGCGACTTCGTCATGGCGGGCGGGCCATGGGGCGAGCATCGCGTGCCCTTTGTCTTCGCCGCGAATGGGCGCTCGTATCTGAAGCAGATCGAAACCGCGAGCGGCATCTGGTTCCGCGACACTCGACGTAACGCCAATCACCGCCGCGCGCTTGTGGACTGGCTTACGCCTGAGGGATTGGCCGGGCTTCTGGAGGTCGATCAGGATGCCGCCACCGCCGCCTTGAAGGCCGAACCATTCGAGTTCGGCTTCCCGCTCCGGCCCTATCAAGAAGGGGCCATCCGGGCCATTGAGACTGCCTTGGCAGCCGAGCAACGCACAATGCTGGTGGCGATGGCGACCGGCACCGGCAAGACCAAGCTCGCCATTGCGCTGCTCTACCGGCTGCTGTCCGCCAAGCGGTTTCGGCGTATCTGCTTTGTCGTCGACCGCAGCGCGCTCGGGCACCAGACCGAGGGCGAGTTCTCCACCACCAAGGTCGTCTCCGGCAAGACTTTCGCCGAAATCTTCGGTCTGAAGGGGTTGGATGATGTCGTGCCCGAGGTTGAAACCAAGGTTCACATCTGCACCATTCAGGGCCTCGTCAAGCGCGTGCTGTTCGCCGAGGCTTCCGAAGCCCCGCCGGTCGATCAGTACGATCTGATAGTCATCGACGAGTGCCATCGTGGCTACCTTCTGGACCGGGAGATGTCGGACGCGGAATTGAGCTTCCGGGGCCAGGACGACTACATCTCGAAGTACCGGCGCGTGCTGGAGTACTTCGACGCCGTCAAGATCGGGCTGACCGCCACGCCCGCGCTGCACACCACCGACATCTTCGGCGACCCGATCTTCCGTTACTCCTATCGCGACGCTGTCATCGACGGTTACCTGATCGACCACGAGCCGCCGGTCCGCATCGAGACGGCCCTGGCGCGGGCTGGGATCAAGTTCGAGAAGGATGAGCAGCTCGACCTCCTGAATACCCAGACCGGCGAGATCGACCTTGCTCACGCCCCCGACGAAATCCGCTTCGAGGTCGACCAGTTCAACAAGCAGGTGATCACGCCGGAGTTCAACCGCGTCGTTGCCGAGGAGCTGGCGAGGCACATCGACCCGGCGCTTCCCGGCAAGACGCTGATCTTCGCCGCCACCGACGCGCACGCCGACATCGTGGTGAGCGCGATCAAGAAGGCGTTTGCCGACGCCTATGGCGAGATCGACGACGCGGCCGTGAAGAAGATCACCGGCAGCGTGGACAGGGTGCAGAACCTGATCCGCTCGTTCCGCAACGATGCCAATCCGCAGATCGTGGTAACGGTCGACCTTCTCACCACCGGGATCGACGTGCCGAAGATCACCAATCTCGTCTTCCTGCGCCGGGTCAACAGCCGCATCCTCTACGAGCAGATGATCGGGCGGGCGACACGCCAATGCCCCGAGATCGGCAAGGAGGTGTTCCGCATCTTCGACGCCGTCGACCTGTATCCGCATCTCCAGGACCTTACCGACATGAAGCCGGTCGTGGTCAATCCCTCGATTACCTTCGAGCAGCTCGTGCGCGAACTGGTCGACGCGACCGAAGATGCCCACCGCAACACGGTACGCGAGCAGCTTGTCGTGAAGTTGCGCCGCCGCCTGAAGAAGCTGTCCGAGGAGGCCCGACAGCGGTTCGAGGCAGTTGCGGGCGAGACGCCGGAGGTGATGCTGAGGCGCCTGTTGGCCGACGATGCTCCGGCCTTGGCGGCATGGCTGAAGGATCGTTCCGCCGTTGGCCCGATCCTGGACTGGCAGGGCGATGGCGACAACCCGCGCTTCGTCCCGATCTCGCACCATGCCGATGAGGTCGTGGCCGTCACCCGTGGCTACGGTGAGGCGGCGAAGCCGCAAGACTTCCTCGACAGTTTCTCCGCCTTCGTTCGAGGCAACGTCAACACCATCGCCGCGCTGAAGCTGGTCGTGACGCGCCCGCGCGATCTGACCCGCGCCGACCTGAAGGAGCTTCGTCTCGCGCTCGACCGCAATGGCTATTCCGAGGCCAATTTGCGCCGGGCATGGGCGGACGCTACGAACGAGGAGATCGCCGCCTCGATCATTGGCTTTGTCCGTCAGGCCGCGATAGGCGACCCACTGAAGCCTTACGCTGACCGGGTGCGAGCCGCGATGCGGATCATAACGGCGAACCACCAATGGACAGAGCCGCAGAAGCGGTGGCTGAAGCGCATCGGCGAACAGATCGAGAAAGAGGTCGTCGTCGACCGCGAGGCCATCGACAAGGAGCCGTTTATCGCCGATGGAGGGTTCAATCGGCTCAACAAGGTGTTCGGCGGCGGGCTCGCAACCCTGCTCGCCGAGATCAACGAAGAAATGTGGAAGAAGACCGCCTGATGACCAGCACCACCGACATCGTCGCCAAGCTCTGGGGCCTCTGCAACGTCCTTCGCGACGATGGCGTCACCTACAACGAGTATGTCACGGAGCTGACCTATCTGCTGTTCCTGAAGATGCTGGAGGAAACCGGGCGAGAGAACCGTCTGCCGAACAACTATCGTTGGGGGCTGCTCGCCAAGCGGGAGGGAATGGAGCAGCTCGACTACTACAAGGCCATGCTCCTCGACCTCGGCAAGGCCAAGGATGGGCTTGTCCGTGCCATCTTCACCGACGCGCAGACACGCCTCCGCAAGCCGACCAATCTCAAGGCGCTCACCTCCAACATCGATCAGTTAGACTGGTTCTCGGCCCGCGAGGAGGGTCTGGGCAATCTCTATGAAGGACTGCTGGAGAAGAACGCCTCCGACAAGAAATCCGGTGCCGGGCAGTACTTCACGCCGCGCCCGCTGATCGACGCCATCGTGCGCCTCATGCAGCCCCAGCCGGGCGAGACAGTGCAGGACCCGGCAGCGGGCACGGCAGGTTTCCTTGTCGCGGCCGACCGATACATCAAGGATCACACGGACGACCTCTACAAGCTGCCGGAGGCGCAGGCTTTCTTCCAACGACATAACGCGTTCGTCGGCGCGGAACTGGTGCCCGACACGCATCGGCTCTGCATGATGAACCTCTTGCTTCACGGCATCGAAGGGGGCGTGGAGAACATCGACACGCTTTCACCGGACGGCGCGGTACTGCCCAGGGTGGACCTGATCCTGACTAATCCTCCGTTTGGCACCAAGAAGGGCGGCGGTCGCCCGACGCGCTCCGACTTCTCGGTAACGGCGGACACTTCGAACAAGCAGCTTGCCTTTGTCGAACACATCGTCCGTGCCCTGAACCCGGGCGGCCGTGCGGCCGTGGTCGTGCCAGATAACGTGCTGTTCGAGGACAACACGGGCCGGCGCCTTCGCACATGGCTGATGGACCTGTGCAGCCTGCACACCATCCTGCGGCTGCCGACCGGCATCTTCTACGCACAGGGTGTGAAGACCAACGTGCTGTTCTTCCAGCGCGGCAAGACCGACAAGGGCAATACGAGCGCCGTCTGGGTCTATGACATGCGAGCCAACATGCCTGCCTTCGGCAAGACCCGACCGCTGACGGTCGATGACTTCGCCGCTTTCGAGACCGCCTATGGCTCCGACCCGAATGGTGATGCAGAGCGCAAGGAGCACGGCGAGGAGGGCCGGTGGCGGAAGTTCACGCGGGAAGCGATCACCGCGCGCAATGACAATCTCGACATCGCATGGCTACGCGACACCGAGACCGAGGCCGAGGAGGCGCTGACCGAACCGGAGGACATTGCCGCCGCCATCATCGGACACCTCAAGGCCGCGCTGGAAGAGATCGAGGCGCTGTCCGAGGAGATTGAGCCGGATAGCGTCGAGGAAGCTGCTGCCGTGGCAGAGGCGGCGGAATGAAAGCGTCCCCGAAAGGATGGGCCGAAGACACGCTCGGCGGGCTTGGTGAGTGGCGTGGCGGCGGAACGCCGAACAAGTCTAATTCGAGCTTCTGGACGAATGGCGACATTCCATGGGTCTCCCCCAAGGACATGAAACAAACCTTCATCGACGGTGCGGAAGACCGCATCACCGCCGATGCAGTTAGGGAAAGCGCAACCCAGCTCATTTCAGAAGGTTCGGTGCTGATCGTCACGCGAAGTGGCATTCTTCGGCACACTTTGCCCGTGGGGATAACAACCCGCAAGGTGGCCATCAACCAAGACCTGAAGGCACTGACGCCATTTCCCGCCGTCGACCCGGTCTTTGCAGGCTATCAAATCCGCTCGTTAGGCCGAACCATCCTGTCGACGTGCGCGAAGTCAGGTACGACGGTCGACAGCATCGACTTCGAGCGGTTGAAAGGTGTCACATTTGCCGTCCCTCCGTTACACGAACAGAGGCGGATAGTGGCGAAGATCGACAGCCTCGCCGGCAAATCCAGACGCGCCCGCGATCACCTCGACCACATCCCGCGCCTCGTCGAGAAGTACAAGCAGGCCGTGCTGGCGGCGGCGTTCCGTGGGGATTTGACGGTCGGAGCGCGTGGCAAACATGCATCGTCAGGATGGACAAAGACTACATTGGCTGAGGTGTGCGACCGCCGGAGGCCCATAACCTACGGCGTCATCAAACTCGGCAGCGAGGTTCCGGGAGGCGTTCCCTGCCTCAGGACCAGCAACGTCAGATGGCTCTCCATTGAGGTCCAAGGCATAAAGAGCATTTCCAAGGTTCTTTCCGACGAATACCATCGGACCATTCTGTCCGGTGGTGAAGTCCTTGTGAATGTTCGCGGGACGCTTGGTGGCGTAGCCGTTGTACCTTCAACTATGTCAGGTTGGAATGTCTCCCGCGAAGTCGCTGTCGCCGCCGTTGATGCCAGGCATGTTCTGGCTGAGTATGCTGCCTACTGGATTGCGGCCACTTCGTCACAACGGTGGCTTAGTGGGGTCGAGAAGGGCGTGGCGTATACCGGGATCAACATAGAGGATTTGCGCAAGCTGCCCGTGGCCTACCCCAATCGGGACGAGCAGCGGGAAATCGTCCGTCGGATTGAAACTGCGTTCAATTGGATCGACCGCCTTGCTTCCGAGGCGACCAGCGCCCGCAGGCTGATCGACCACCTCGACCAGTCGGTCCTCGCGAAAGCCTTCCAGGGAGAACTGGTCCCCCAAGACCCGACCGATGAACCCGCCGACGTGCTGCTGCAGCGGATCAGGGCCGGGCGCGACAGAGCACAGAAGACGAGGCGCGGACGGCGAGGTCGACACCCGGCCTAATGACTGCCGACGCTTCGGGCTGGGAACGACTGGTCGACAATGCTCGCGATCAGAAGCAGCACGGCGGCGCGAGCGGCATCAGAAGTGCTGCTCATGGTCACCAGCATCACGCTGGGTCGCTATGAGTTCCTTCTTCTGGTTCCCGATACCTTGGAAGACACCCATTTCCCGGCGAGCAGAAGCGAGCCCACCGAGGGCTACGAGAGGAAGACCATCATGGCCTCTTACTGGAAGGTGGGTCCCATGATCCGACCTCTCCTTCACTTCAGATTGGCTCGCTCCGCTCGCTTTGTGATGGTCCTCCTCGTCATCCTGTCACCCTCGGCCAATCTTCACGGCATTTCACGTCGGCCTTCGATGCCCTCGTTCCGAGCTGTTCCGAAGGTTCCCGTGAAGATCCAATGAAGGGTGTAGCCGCCGATTGGAGGATGATGATCTGGACTGGTGGTCTTGCCCTTCCGAGGTCTTCCCGGCGTGGTGGAACCAGTACGTCGCCTTAAGGTGTGTATCTTAGCGAAGGCACCGATTTATTTGACATCTCCGTCCGTGCTGGCCGTCAGGGCCTTCACGTGATGCGACACGATTTGCCGGGACTTTCCGAGGCAGCGGGCAATCTCGGCCTGGGTTTTGCCTTCATCGAGAAGCCGCCGGACCTCTTCTCGGAGCGTTGATGGACGACCACGCTTTGCCCCCAGCGGCTCAACGGGCTTCGGCCAACGGGCATCGAGCCACGCCACCCCATCTGGAGAGAGGACATCGAACTCAATCCCTGCTCGGGATTTCATTCGTCTGCCGAACCCTGCCTGAACGGCCCACGTGGCGAGACGGACCGTGGTCCGATAGTCGGGCTTGGTGTCGCCTAACCAGTCGCCATCGCTCTCATCCGACGCACCCATGCAAGGGACCAAGCGCACCTCGATCTCCGGCTGGAGGAGATGAAGGCCGACCATCACCTCTCGCGCCTTCCGAGGACCCATGCCCTTCGACTGCGCATAGGCAGTGATCACCAGCCATTCATTCCCGACGGGATCGAGGTTGTCCGAGCCGCCGTTCAGAGCGTCCACGCGAGATGCTCCATCAAGCGAGGCTTGGGTCGCCCCGAAGTTGGAATAGAGTGCGCGCCTCGCCTTTCCCCGATAGACCCGGAGCTATGCTGGAATTTGGGTGACGAGGCTGATCAAGCGGCGCTCTGCGGCTTCTGTGGCGCGACAATTCTGATGAGAAGCGCGCGACAATCTGGATGAGAATCTGGTGTCGCGGCGGAGGTGATGATCGCGGCATTGATTGCCGCGCGCAAGAGGGTTTGTCGGTTTGATTGTCGCGGCGCGTCAATCAGCGACGCTGTTGGCGGGTGTGGCATAGGACGCGGGGCGTCCCGGGCCACGCTTTCGCTCCATGGCCTCGCGGCGCCTGTAGCTCTCGACATTCATCTCGAAGATGGTGGCGTGATGGACGAGGCGGTCGACCGCGGCGAGCGTCATGGCGGGGTCGGGGAAGACCTTGCCCCATTCGCCGAACGGCTGGTTGGCGGTGATGAGCATTGAGCGCCGCTCGTAGCGGGCGCTGATGAGCTCGAACAGCACGCTGGTCTCGGCCTGGTCCTTGGTGACGTAGGCGAGATCATCGAGGATCAGGAGATGGAACTTGTCGAGCTTGGCCAGAGCGCTCTCGAGCGCCAGGTCTCGCCGTGCCGTCTGAAGCTTCTGGACGAGGTCGGTTGTTCTGGTGAAGAGCACCCGCCAGCCATTCTCGATGAGCGCAAGGCCGATGGCTGAAGCGAGATGGCTTTTGCCGCCGCCGGGCGGGCCGAACAGAAGCAGGTTCGCCCCCTTCTCCAGCCAGCTGTCGCCGGCGGTGATCGCCATCACCTGGGCCTTGGAGATCATCGGCACGGCCTCGAACGCGAAGGTGTCGAGGGTCTTGCCCGGCAGGAGGCGGGCCTCGGCGAGGTGGCGTTCGATGCGGCGGCGGTCGCGTTCGGCCAGTTCATGCTCGGTGATCGCGGCGAGAAAGCGGGCGGCGGGCCAGCCTTCCTTGTCGGCCTGTTCGGCGAATTGCGGCCACATGAGCTTGATGGCCGGCAAGCGCAGTTCGTTGAGGAGCAGGCTGAGCTTGGCGGTATCGACAGTGGTGTTGGTCTTCATGCCGCGTCTCCCGTCAGGCTGGCGCCGAGCAGGGCTTCATAGGCATTGAGCGGCGCAAGGCGCACGACGACATTCGGCAGCCGGGAGGGATCGGGGGCGAAGCGTTCCCGCAAGGCGGCCATGTCGGGCAATCGGCGCGCCTGCAGCGCGGCATCCAGTTGGTCGGCCAGTTCGCTCTCGCAGGCGCGCTCGTGAGCCATGGCGAGAAGATCCACCATGATGCGGCAGGCCTGCCGCTCCGGCAGCCGCTCCATGAGCATGTCGAAGGTGTGCCGATACGCCTCGCGCGGAAAGAGCTGGTCGCGATAGACCAGGTTCAACAGCGCCATCGGCTTGCGACGCAGCGAATGGATGACATGCCGGTAATTGACGACCTGATCGTGTTTGCCCGATGGAGAGGCACGTCCGCGCGGCAGCGTCACGAGAAGGGTGCCGCCGATGAAGATGTCCAGTCGATCGTCGAAAAGGCGCACCCTGAGCCGGTGGCCGATCAGGCGCGAGGGCACGGTGTAGAACACCTTGCGCAGCGTGAAGCCGCCCGATGAGGTGACGCGCACGGTGACCTCCTCGTAGTCGGATGTGCGCCGGACGGGCAGTTCCTGGAGCTCGGCGCGCTCGATGTCGATGCGCTTGGAATTGCGGGCGTTCATGCGGCTGACGATCTCGTCGACGAAGCGGCGGTAGCAGACCAGATCGCCGAAATCGCTCGATCCTCTCATCAGAGCCGCGTCGTCGATCGCCCGCTTGAGATGGCCGTGCGGGCCTTCGATGGAGCCGTTCTCATGCGCGATGCCGCGATTGTTGCGGGAAGGGGTCATGCCGTAGTGGCCGCACAGTTCGTCGTAGCGGCGCGTCAGGTCCGCCCGGGCGTCCTTGTCCAGGTTGCGGAATGCCGGCGAGAGGCTGTCGCTGCGATGCTCGCGGGGAGCCCCGCCGAGCGACCACAGCGCGTTCTGCAGGCCTTCCGCCAGGGCGACGAAGCTCTCGCCGCCGAGCACGACATGAGCGTGCTCGAAGCCGGAATAGGCGAGCCGGAAATGATAGAGCCGGTGGTCGAGCGGCTGGCCGGCGATCGTGATGCCGGCTTTACCCATGTCGGTGAAATCCGACAGGCCGAGGCGGCCGGCCTCATGCACCTGTCGGAAGATGACCTCCTGCTCCACGCCGTGGACGGCGCGCCAGGAGCGGACGCGCCGCTCCAGCGTGCGGCGAACGCCGTTGCCCAGATCGGGGTGGCGGCGCAGCATCTCCTCGAAGATAGCTATCGCGCGAATGCCGGGCGCGGCTTGCAGCATCGGCACGACCTCGGTCTGAAAAATATCGGCAAGCGGGTCGGCACGGCGTCGTTCCCGCGGCGCCTTCTTCTGCGAGGGCAGCCTCGAATCCTTCTCGATGCGATAGGCCGTGGCCGTGCTGATCGACGCCTTTGCCGCCGCGACGGCTGTCGAATTGGTCTGACGGAACTTCATGTAGAGCCTCATCTGGTGATCGGTTACGTGGCGGCCGGGCACAAAGTGATTCCTCCAAATCGGAAAAACCACCGGCATACCCGGTCGACCGCGATCACCAGACAAACGCCCCCAAAAAGGCAGCGGCGCTGGCGGGTTGAAACTCCAGTCGGGCTACGCCCTCCCTGCGATCCAACCCGCCAGCATTCTCATCTTGATTGACGCAACGCTCGCACCTTCATTGTCGCGCCGCAGGCTTCAATTCGATGACCTCGATTCCATCTTGGAATCTGGCACCTGCGATGAGTTTCGGCAACTGATTTTGTCCTTTCAATCGTCGCCATGTCCTGGCGGCGGCCATGACCAGTTTGAAGACCATCAGCCTTGCGGTCTTCGATGATAGGGAGCCTTTCGTGCGCACCGTGCGATGGCGAACGGTGGCAAAAACGCTCTCGATGGGATTCGATGTCCGCAGATGATCCCAATGTTCGGCGGGGAAATCGTAGAACGCCAGCAAGGCATTCTGATCTTTGGTCAGGCAGTCGACCGCCTTGCCGTATTTCGCATCATATTTCTCGACAAAGACGGCAATCGCCGTCTCGGCTGAGGCTCGGTTCGGGGCGGAAAAGATTTCGCGCAGATCTGTCTTCATGCCGGCCTGCATTGAGTTCGGCACCTTGTTGAGCACGTTGGCTGTCTTGTGCACCCAGCACCGCTGGTGCTTGGTGCCGGGAAGGACCTCATCGAGCGCGCTCCAGAAGCCAAGCGCGCCGTCGCCGACGGCAAGATCGGGCGCGATTTGCAGGCCACGACGCTTCACGTCGACCAGCAGCTCGCGCCAGCTCTGCGCACTCTCACGAATCCCTGTCTGGAAGCCGACGAGTTCTTTTTTGCCCTCAGGCGTGGCGCCGATCAGCACCAGCATGCATTCGGCATGGTCTTCCATGCGCGCCTGGAGATAGACCCCGTCCGCCCACACATAGACATAATGGCGCGCCGAAAGATCGCGCTTTTGCCAACGCTCGTATTCGGTGGTCCACTCTGCCGTCAGCCGCGTGATCACCGAGGGTGAGAGGTTCGCTGCCTCCTTGCCGAGCAGGGCTGCCAGAGCTTCCTGAAAGTCGCCCGTCGAAACGCCGCGCAGGTAAAGAACGGGAAGCAGCGCGTCCAGACTTCGCGTCCGACGCGCCCATTTGGGTAGGATCGATGAGGAAAACCGGACCCGGTCCGCTTCGCCGGTCGCGCCGCGGTCCCGGACCTTCACCCGGCTGACGGGCACCGGCCCGATCCCCGTCTGGATGCTCCGCTCCGGGCCGCGACCGTGCCGGACCAGCCGCTCACGTCCGTCCGGCAGCTTCAGATCCCGCATCTCGGCAAGAAACGCTTCGGCCTCCATCTCGATCGCCTGCGCCAGCAATTTGCGCGCGCCGGTGCGGAGCACATCCGTCAGGGGATCATCGATCTCGTCGGGCTGACGAAGGCGAACAATGTTGATAGTCTCGTTCATGGCGTATCGCTCTCCTTGAGAGGTTCTGGCAGGCTTCAATCACCCGCCTCGATACGCCGCCCTTCTCAAACCGTCATCACCCATTTTCCGCCATAGCTCATAGACCCGCTGCACGATCTCCTTGAAGTCGATAGGCTTGCCGCCGACGAACCGCCGTCCCGCCATAAAGATAGACCAGTCTCGGTTCACTCCCAGCGATCCCGGCAGCAAGCGAGAGAAATAGCGGTCCATCGCCTCATGGTCTGGGGTGCGGCTCGGCTCCGCAGTTGCGGCCTCGGCGTCGATGCCCCTCCTGCGTCGCTGATTGGCGCAGAAGACGCACTCGCAGGTCATCCATTCATCGGACGATCTGGGCTCTGCCTGCGGGACGTCGGCCGTGCTGTTGGCCTCGTCGGCTGCCCTCACGTCCGCTTGTTCGTCTTCATTCATCAGTTCGACGATTGCTTGAACAGGTCCGAGCCCCGGTGCTCAACAAGAAGCTCGCAAGCATTCTCCAGCGCCTCGCCCATGTGCCTCAGGACCCTTCCACGCGGCCTCGGGTAGACGTGCAACTCGGTCGCCGCCGGCCCCTCGCCCCACCGCTTGTGCGTGCCAGAGGCCATGCGATGGACGAGCTTGGCGGCCTGCACCTGCTTGAACTCGGCCTTTCGCTCGGCCTGTGGGTCATCCCTGATGATCATCTCGACGGCGAGCCATGCGGCGACCACTCGACACGGGTCAACGCCGGCCTTGCGCAGCCTCGCCCAAGCGGCCTTCGCGCGCCCCTGCGGTGACAGCCCGCGCAACCGGAAGGCTTCCACATGCGGCCCTGCGGTCCGCAGAAGCGTCGCTATCCGGTCCACCGCATTAGTGACGTAGGTGTCGCTCTGGTTCGCCTCAAGCCATGCCAAGGCGGCAGCCCGGTAAGGGTTGATTTCCTGTGCCTTGTAGGACGGCCTGTAAGGGCTCCCGTGGCGCGAGTAGTGATCAGCATGGGGGCGGCAAAACCGCGTGTCCAGACCGTCTCCGGTGCCCGCACGGGCCGGCCTGCTGCAGCCGACTACTCGGCATCGGGTGAACATCGCGCTCGGCTCATTCGCCCGGCTCTTCACTTCGGCCTTCCGCTCTCGCTTGGCCGTCCAGTTCGTCGACATCACGTTCCTTCAAAATCGCCACCCCGCACCAGCGGCCGGGCATGCGTCTACAGCAGAGCAAACGACCAGGACAACGAGAATTGCCCCGCCCTCGGTTACTCAACGTCAGGGGCTGGTCGAGGGTTCGGGCGCAGGTGCAAGGCGCTTCGCCAGCTTCGCCAGCGTCGACCGTGAGCAGTTGGTGGCTCTAACGATGGTGTTCCAGCTCTGCTTGTTCCGCAGCATTTCCAAGATGGCCTCGTTACGCTCGGCGTCCTCGGGGCGACCCTTCATGCGCCCCTCGGCCTTCGCTTTGGCGATGCCCTGAGCCTGCCGGCGGCGGCGGTCGTCGTAGTCCTTGCGGGCAATGGCGGCGAGCATGTCGAGCAGCATCCCGTTGATGGCGTCGAACATCCGCCCGGTGAAGGCGTCCTCGGTCTTCAGCATCATGTGCGAGGTCGGCAAGTCCAGCGCCACGACCTTGACCTCTCGGTCTTTGATCTCGCGCTTGAGTTGGTCCCAATCTTTGTCCGACAGGCGGCTCAGGCGGTCGACCTGTTCCGTGAGCAGGATGTCGCCCGGCTTGCTGTCCCTGAGCAGCCGGAACAGCTCCGGCCTGTGCAGTGATGCCCCGCTCTCGTTCTCCTCGTAGGTGGCCGCGATGGTCAGCCCTCGCTCACGGCAGAACGCTTCAAGGTCACCCCGCGCCCGTCCTGCGTCCTGCTCCTTGGTCGAGGCCCTGAGGTAGGCTCGGATGAATGTCATGGATGCCCTCCAGTTCGATTTGGCTGGTTCGCTAATAGGCGGTTCGCTTTGAGTGGTCAAGAGGTATTTTTCGAACCATGCCGGACCCGGTTCGGAAAGAGCACACCCGGGCAGACCGAGATGGGGTCTTCCCCCTTTGATCCCCGAGAGCACGTCGAGGACAGATGAGCACATCGATAACCGGATCACGGGAGCACCGCCAATCGGCCATAACATACTGGTTTCACGAACTAATTTTTGAAACTTTGCGCCAAATCGCGCAATTCGTGGTTTCGTATAGGCACTCTATCCAGATTTTTCAGGGTATGATAGTTTCGATTTACCACATTCAACACAGCGGGATCGTGCGTAACGGCAGGTCGCCAGCGGTCGGGGCATGTGGCAGGTTGAAGCACGACATCGATAACCGGATCACGGGAGCACCGCCAATCGGCCATAACATGAAAGGATGATAGTTTCGATTTACCACATTCAACACAGCGGGATCGTGCGTAACGGCAGGTCGCCAGCGGTCGGGGCAAAAGCACTGAAAGGAGCTGACCATGGCAAACGCAAAACAGGCTGCCGCCAAGAAGTTGAACATGGCTGAGCGAGCCCAGCAGCAAATGGATGTGCACTTCCCTGTCTCATGATCAGCCTTCTCTTTGACCATGGCAAACGCAAAACAGGCTGCCGCCAGCGGTCGGGGCAGAAAGCACTGTGACCATGAACATGGCTGAGCGAGCCCAGCAGCAAATGGATGTGCACTTCCCGAACTTCCCGCCGGCCTTGCTTTGGCGTCGAAAGACCAATGACGGCTACACCACCGTACCGCGCACGTTGCCCATTGCCATGCAGGCAATCGACATGCAGTCAAAGGGGACGCCAGCGGGGCACACGTTGTTTTGTCTTTGGGCTCGTTCCCCCGATCACCCTTTCATCACGGTCGAGAACCCCGCCACGTTCGCTGCGGAGGCCGGCTTCTTCGGAGAACGGGCGGTGGATACCTGGCGCAAGCGGATGAAGCGCCTACGGGAACTCAATTTCATCGCCACAAAAGCAGGCCCGTCCGGTGAGTTCCACTACGTGTTGCTGACAAACCCCAACACCGCCGTGGAATGGATGAGGACGCAGGGTCAGGTCCAGGACGTGATCTACTCAAGGTTCTTAGACCGACTGAACGATGTCGGCGGGGGCAACGACATCAAGGCCTACTATGCCTATTGGCAGCAGGTCCAAGAAGCGAATGCATCAACGGCCTCCCAGCCGAAAGAAGGCGAAAGCAATGAACCGGCAGCACAAGCCTCCCTCGTCTAACATCGCTGGTTGGCTCAGGTCAGGATTAGGGCGATTGTCCATCGGCACCTCGATCACGCCGTTAGCAATCGTTCTAATGTTGATCGTCGCAGCAGCGGCGCACTACCGTCTGGAAATCACCTCCATTGGGCTTCGCTTTGAACCCCAGAGCCTCACTGCACTGCCGGACGGTCACTGATCCAAAGCAGCCGGCATCGCCTTGCATAAGACCCCACCCCACGGGGGGTTTGCGCGCGAACCGCTTATCCGATCCCCTGCTCAAAAGTTTGTACCAAACATTTTGACCCCTAAATCAGCCCTGCTCATAGGCTTGGGCTCCGCGTAGTTGATCGGCTGCATAAACTTGCTACTACTGTTGTTCTTTGGCGGGGGTGAAAGATGGCCAAGAAACTGACATTGCTTTGGGGTATCGCCTCGCTGTTATTCTGTGCGCCGGTTCACGCAGAGAACAACTGCTCCTGCCCGACCGTTACAGCGGATGGCCGAGGAGACAGCAGTTGTTCGGCCGCAGAGGCATCCGGCCAATGTACCATCGACTTCAACATCTTTCCGCCAGAGAGAGAACAGCGCGCGTTCGACCTCCTGAACTCAGCCGGCAAGGTTTCTGTGTCTCTGCCTCCTGCTGGAGAGAACAGCGTCGATGCTATGTATACAGCAAGCGCAAAAGGCCAAACCGTCGAAGTGGTGCTCGTATACCTCGCGATTGCCGCTGCGGACCAAGCGGAAGCGCACCCCGGAACCTTCGATCCACGAGCCCTCGGAGAAATAGCAGCTCAAGTGAGCGACGTGGGCAGGGACGCCGTCAATCAGGCGTTCAGCGCTGAGGCAGCCAAACAGTTCTCCGCAACCAAGCCACTGTCGCCGGGGGATAGTAAGAGCCTTTTCATTCTAAGCTTGGACGGTCTCATCGTTACGCCGGGTTGCGTTGAAGTGAAGCGGAACGGCCTCTGGGTTATGTTCAAGGCCAACTGGAGCCCTGCAGCGCTGGCTCCGGGCTGCGGTGCCAAGTGATGTCCCGCTCCCAGCAGTTCTGGCTAAGCCTGTTCGTCGCGGTCTGCTTTGTCGTGGTGGTTGTTGTTCTGGTCTACCGCATCTTTCCGGCCCCGCCGCCAAATGACGACCGGGTGGCGGCTTGCTATGCCCTGCTGCCGGCGGACCGAAGGGCTGGAGTGCACTTTGAGACTGGACCAAACAACACCGCCACGGTCACTGTTGAAGCCGAGGAGAAGAGCAGCAGTCCAACTAAGGAGCAGTTGGAGAGCTTCATCCAGTGCCTTCAGGTATTCATCAAGGACGTGCGGATGGCCACCGCAAGCCAGCCGGCAGCCCCTCTGGGCGAGGTTGCCGATCACTGGTCAGCCCCAGGGCAAGTCGGTCTGCAACTGGTGCTACTCCCGGGGAGCAACGACGAAGTCTTAAATAACCTTCGTTTCGGCCCTGCCAGCGGAAACAAATCTGAGATCGTTGCCGGGTGGTGCAAGGAAACTGCCGCGTGCGTCAAATGCGACCCGCCGGGACCAACCGCCCAAACACCCGAAGTGTTGGTACGCTTGCTGCCGGGCAGCCGCACCAAGAAGATCGCGATGAAGGGCTCGTGGGATGTGCCCAAGCAGGCAAAACCATGGCAGCTTGTGGATAAGAAGGGTACGAGGTTCCTCTACGAGTGTGAACCTGCGGGCTGACTTCTCGGTGAGCCCAATCAGTTGCAGGCGCGCCGACTTCCTTGAAGGATCGCGCTTCAAACTTTGCCAGATGGGCCGGTGTCTCAGCCTTCTTTCCCGGTCCTGGCACGCTGGGCCTGGGCGGGCACAAGTTCGGTCGAAGGTCTCCAACCTGTCTCCTCGACTTCGAAGCGCGGCAGTTTGTTGATCTCTCTCGCGAGCGCGCTCGGGGGCCAATCGCCGTACCCTTCGCGCGCGTCCTCGGCACCGCTGCCGAGCATGTAATCCCGGGCCTGTTTGTCCATGCCGTGGACGCGCGAAAGGGTTGTGAACAGGTGCCGCCAAGCGTGGTTGGGTTTGCCGCCTGGTGCAGGAATGCCCAGTTCCTCTGTGGTCCAATTTCCGACCCGGACGCCCGCCTCTTCCGACCGGCGCTTTCCGGTCAGCTTGGTGAGGTCGGTCCCATCGGGATAGGGGACATAAAAGGCGGGCCTCTCGCCCACCTCCTTGAACATGTCCAGCAAGCCCAATTCCACAAGGTGCGGATGAACAGCAGTCATCCAGGCCCTGCCGCTCTTTGTAGAACCGGCCTCAGGCGTGATGAGCAAATAGGGTATGTCACCATCCGCTCGGACATCCACGCCGCGAAGCTGGGTGATCTCTGTCACCCGTAGGCCGGTGTAAGCGCAAATCCACGGCACCCAGAAGAGCGCGCGCTTATGGGGCGCTGAGATGTCTTTGGAACTTCCGTTGAACGTGGCGCCGAGGATGGCCGTGGCTTCCTCTATGTCGTAGCCCTTCTTGCCCGGCGCGGGGCCGTCTCTTCGATCTCGAATGTCGCTGGCCACGTTTGCCGGCAGGCTGAACTCCCTGACTGCATGGGTGAGGACCGCGCTCAACGCCGCAAGGGCCTTGCCATTAATCTTCGACGGCGCCAGCCCCTCACCGATCAATTCGTCACGCCACTTACGAACGTCCACGCTCGTCACATCCTGAGCATTCCTGTGCCCGCTGCTCTTGACGAACTTGGCGAGATCTCGCGCATAGTCCCTCTTGGTCTTCTCACTGAGGCTTTGTGTCGCGAACTTATGGTCCAGCAGCGCGAATAGGTCCAAATCGCTCGCCGTCCGTGGCGCCGGCTTGTCCTCGCCGCGCTTGTTCTCCCAATTGGGGAACCGCTTCCGCGCCTCATCGGGTGAATAGTCGCCTCCTGCCTTTCTGAGATTAGTCTCAGCCGCAAGCTGGATTGCCTTGAAGGCCGCGTGGACGACGCGTGTACGACTGAGGGGGTCGGTATTGACGCCTTCCTCTGTGAACAGATCGTCGACCGTGGGACCGAACCAGCGGTCCAACTCCCCGCGCTCCTCCTTGCTTTTGTTCAACTGGAGGACCTGTTTCCAAATCCCCTCCTCGCCGGGCTCGCCATCCATCATCTCGACCAAACGGACGTAGAGGATGCCAGCAAGGGCCTGGACTTGCTTGTTGGACAGCGGCTGAGGGCCTTCCCTGAACCGCTGCCAGAACTCATGGAGTGCAGCGTCCGCCTCACGGTGACGCCTCTTGGCTTCCGCAGGGTCTTTCGTATCGAGGCTGACTTTGACGATTTCCCCCGCTTTGACCGTTCTTAGGGAGCCGCCAACGGGAATTGCCACCCTTCCATCCAGTGGTAAGTTCTTCAAATCGGAAGGTGCGCGTTGCCGAAGGTAATAGACGCCAGTCTTTTTATGCTGCCAAGGTCCAGGCATTCTCAAGCTCATGTGCACCACCCCTGTGTACCAGACAGGCGGCAAAAAGACCAAGAAAGTCAGATAGTTGTTCCCAATCAATGGGATAGGCTGGTGCTGCGAGAGAGGATTGAACTCTCGACCTCTCCCTTACCAAGGGAGTGCTCTACCACTGAGCTACCGCAGCCGCTGATGGCGGGGCTTCTGCCATATCGAACCGGTAAGCGCAAGGCCAAGAACAACGCTTCTGTGAAAGCCTTTGCCGGATAGCTTTCAATGACATGGCGGCGCCACAATGTTGGCTATCCCTGAACGGCAGGTTTGGCCGGGTCGTCGGCCGGGACGGGACGATGAGCGACACGACGATATCACCGAAAAAGGGCGGCACGGACCGCAAGGACCGGCTCGCCGAGCAATTGCGCGCCAATCTGCAGAAGCGCAAGGCGCAGTCGCGCTCGCGCCGCACGGGTGAAGCCGACCAGAGGCCGGACGGGCTCGGTGCGGCCCAGGAAATACGGAAAGATTAACTCAAATCGGCCACTCTTGGCCCGGATGCGTGGAAATCCTATTTCTTGAACCACACCGGCCAATGGTCTAGACGGGCCGATACTCAAACGATTGAACCGGCCTTTTTGGCCGAGAGGGACATTCTCCAATGGATCGCATCAGAATTGTCGGCGGCAACAAGCTTGCCGGGAGCATTCCGATCTCGGGCGCGAAAAACGCCGCTTTGCCGCTGATGATCGCCTCGCTGCTGACCGACGACACGCTGACGCTGGAAAACGTGCCGCATCTGGCCGATGTCGAGCAGCTGATCCGCATCCTCGGCAATCACGGCGTCGATTACTCGGTCAATGGCCGCCGCGAGAAGCAGAATGAAGGCTATTCGCGCACCATCAACTTCTCCGCACGCAACATCGTCGACACGACGGCGCCCTACGAGCTGGTGTCGAAGATGCGGGCTTCATTCTGGGTGATCGGCCCGCTGCTGGCCCGCATGGGCGAGGCCAAGGTGTCGCTGCCCGGCGGCTGCGCCATCGGCACGCGCCCGGTCGACCTGTTCCTCGAAGGCCTGCAGGCGCTTGGCGCCGATCTCGACGTCGACACCGGCTATGTCATCGCCAAGACCAAGAATGGCCGCCTGGTCGGCAACCGCTATGTCTTCCCCAAGGTCTCGGTCGGCGCCACCCATGTGCTGATGATGGCGGCTTCGCTGGCCAAGGGCGAGACAGTGCTGGAAAACGCCGCCTGCGAGCCTGAAATCGTTAACCTCGCCGAATGCCTCAACGCCATGGGCGCCAGGATTTCCGGCGCCGGCACACCGACCATCACCATCGACGGTGTCGAATCGCTGTCGGGCGCGCGCGTGCGCGTCATTCCCGACCGCATCGAGACCGGCACCTATGCCATGGCGGTCGCCATGACGGGCGGCGACGTCGTGCTCGAAGGCGCGCGGCCGGAACTGTTGCAGACCGCGCTGGACGTGATTTCGCAGACGGGTGCCGAGATCACCCAGACCAATTCCGGCATCCGCGTGAAGCGCAACGGCGCCGGCATTTCGCCGGTCGACGTGACGACGGCGCCCTTCCCGGCCTTCCCGACCGATCTGCAGGCGCAGTTCATGGGCCTGATGACCATGGCCAAGGGCAAGTCGCGCATCACCGAGACGATCTTCGAGAACCGCTTCATGCACGTCCAGGAACTGGCCCGGCTCGGCGCCCACATCACGCTTTCGGGCCAGACGGCGATCGTCGACGGCGTGGCGAAGCTGAAAGGTGCGCCGGTCATGGCCACCGACCTTCGCGCTTCCGTCTCGCTGGTCATCGCCGGCCTCGCCGCCGAAGGCGAGACCACGGTCAACCGCGTCTACCACCTCGACCGCGGCTTCGAGCGGCTGGAGGAAAAACTGTCCAATTGCGGCGCGGTGATCGAGCGCATTTCCGCCTGACGATCGAACGGCGGCAGCTTCGGACGGAGGCTGCCCGGGCGGCCTTCATCCCCCTGCCAGCACCGCAAAGCCGAGGCAATTGCCTCGGGCGGAAGTCGTGTCGCGGTTGCACCGGCCGGAAAGACCGCCTAACAGAGGGCTGAAACCAACCTTAGGTACAAATCCCGCATGGCCCTCAAGCTTATCGCGCTCGACGACCAGGATCTGAGCATCGTCTCGGCCCATGTCCAGGACGCCGTGATGAAGGTGTCGGACCTCGAATTCCTGCCTGCGGCCAAGCGTTTTGTGCTGACCATGAACCGTTTCGTCTGGGAGGCGAAGTCGGGTCTGTTCCGCCAGCACAATGAGCGGCGGCAGGCCGTGCTGCATTTCGACCGGGTGCTGGGCGCCAAAACCAATGGCATTGCCCGCGACAAGCCGGCCGAGGTGCTGTCCCTGCTGGCGATCAGCTTCATCGAGATCAGCAAGCCGGCCGGCATCGTCGAACTCATCTTTTCGGGCGGCGGCACCATCATGCTCGATGTCGAATGCATCGAGGCCCGCCTTGCCGACATAGGCGGCGCGTGGGAAGCCACGTCGCGCCCCATCCACAAGGCTTGAGCGCCCATGGCCATCACGCTTCGCCAGTCCGACGCCGATTTCGAGCAGCGCTTCGCCGCTTTCCTGACGACCAAGCGGGAAGTGTCCGAGGACGTCGACGCAGGGGTTCGCCAGATCATCGCGCGTGTGCGCGCCGAAGGTGACGCGGCACTGATCGACTATACGCAACGATACGATCGGGCCGATTTGAAGAGCCTCGGCATTGCCGTGTCGAAGCAAGACATTGCGGCCGCTTACGAGACGGCCGATCCAAAGGCGATCGAAGCGCTCGAATTCGCGCGCGATCGCATCCGCTCCCACCACGAGCGGCAGCGGCCGAAGGACGATCGCTACACGGATGCCGCCGGCGTCGAGCTCGGCTGGCGCTGGACAGCGATCGAGGCGGTTGGGCTCTATGTGCCGGGCGGCACGGCGAGCTATCCAAGCTCGGTGCTGATGAACGCCGTGCCGGCCCGGGTGGCCGGCGTCGAGCGCGTTGTCATGGTGGTGCCGGCGCCGGGTGGCATCATCAATCCGCTGGTGCTGGTGGCGGCCGACATATCAGGCGTGACCGAAATCTACCGCGTCGGCGGCGCGCATGCGATCGCTGCCCTTGCCTATGGCACAGAGACCATAAAGCCGGTTGCCAAGATCGTCGGACCGGGCAATGCCTATGTCGCGGCGGCCAAACGCCAGGTGTTCGGCACGGTCGGCATCGACATGATCGCCGGCCCCTCGGAAGTGCTCGTGGTGGCCGACGGCAGCAACAATCCCGACTGGATCGCCGCCGATCTGCTCGCCCAGGCCGAACACGATGTGTCGGCGCAATCGATCCTGATCACCGACGATCCGGCCTTCGGCAAGGCGGTCGAACAGGCGGTCGAACGGCAATTGCAGACCCTGCCGCGCGGTGAAACGGCAGCGGCGAGCTGGCGCGATTTCGGCGCGGTGATCGAGGTCGCGACCATCGAGGCCGCGCTGCCGCTGGTCGACCGCATCGCCGCCGAACATGTCGAACTGGCCATCGACGATGCCGAAGGTTTCCTGTCGCGGATGCGCAATGCCGGCGCCGTCTTTCTCGGGCGCCACACGCCGGAAGCCATCGGCGACTATGTCGGCGGCTCCAACCACGTGCTGCCGACGGCACGCTCGGCGCGCTTCTCGTCAGGCCTGTCCGTGCTCGATTTCGTCAAGCGCACCTCGATCTTGAAACTCGGGCCGGAGCAATTGCGCGTGCTCGCGCCAGCGGCGATCGCGCTCGCCAAGGCGGAAGGGCTCGACGCGCATGGCCGCTCCGTCGCCATCCGGCTGAACATGTAGGCCGAGATGACGGGCTCCGATCAAACCCGCGCAAAACTGATCGACGTCGAACTCGATGAATCGATCGGCCGTTCGACGCCCGATGTCGAGCATGAGCGGGCAGTGGCGATCTTCGACCTGATCGAGGAGAACAGTTTTCAGCCCGTCAACGACAGCAGGGCCGGCCCCTACCGGCTGAAACTGTCGCTGGCCGAGCAGCGTCTGGTCTTTGCCGTTACCCGCGAGGACGGTACCCCGGTGGTCACCCACATCCTGTCGCTGACGCCGCTCAGGCGCATCGTCAAGGATTACTACATGATCTGCGAAAGCTACTACGACGCCATCCGCTCCTCGACGCCGAGCCATATCGAGGCGATCGACATGGGCCGGCGCGGCTTGCACAATGAAGGTTCGCAGACGCTGATGGACCGGCTGTCCGGCAAGATCGACATCGACTTCGACACGGCGCGCCGGCTGTTCACGCTGGTCTGCGTGCTGCACTGGCGGGGCTAGCCCTGGCACCCGGCGCCCTGCCCCGCTCGATCCTGTTCGTGTGCGGCATGAATGCCGTGCGCTCGCCAATGGCCGAGCAACTGGCGCGCCGGATGCTGCCCGCCACTATCTTCGTCGCTTCGGCCGGCGTGCGCGCCGGCGAGCGCGACCCATTCGTCGATGCCGTGCTGGCGGAGGAGGGCCTGTCGCTGGGCGAGCGTCATCCCAGAACGCTGGACGATCTCGAGGACGACTATTTCGACCTGATCGTGACGCTGGCGCCGGAAGCGCACCATGCCGCGCTGGAACTCACCCGCTCGCTCGCCGTCGAGGTCGAATACTGGCCGACACAGGACCCGACTGGCGCCAGCGGCACGCGCGAACAGATCATGGCGGCCTACCGCGAGGTGCGCGAGCGGCTGAAGTTGCGCATAAGCCGACGTTTCTTGGCTTCAGAGGCAAAAAACGCGACGGATTAAGCGTGTTCACAAGCGGACGATTATCATATAGGTTCCGCCGAAATTCCAGCCGGGGCGCTGGAACTGCCATCCAAGCAAAGGTATCGAATGCCGAAGGAAGAAGTCCTCGAGTTTCCGGGTGTCGTGACGGAATTGTTGCCGAACGCGATGTTCCGGGTGAAGCTCGAAAACGAACACGAGATCATCGCCCATACGGCCGGCCGCATGCGCAAGAACCGCATCCGCGTGCTGACCGGCGACAAGGTTCTGGTCGAGATGACGCCATACGACCTGACCAAGGGCCGCATCACCTACCGCTTCAAGTAAGATCAAGCCTGACTGGTCCGCGATGAGCATTTTGCAGAAGCTGGTGCTTGCTTCGGGTTCGCCGCGCCGCATCGAACTGTTGCAGCAGGCCGGCATCGAGCCGGACCGTATCCTGCCAGCCGATATCGACGAAACGCCGCTGCGTGCGGAGCATCCGCGCTCGCTGGCCAAGCGGCTATCGACGGAAAAAGCCGAGAAGGCGTTCGCCTCGCTGAAGACCGAGACGGACTATGCGCCAAGCTTCGTTCTGGCCGCCGACACGGTGGTCGCGGTCGGGCGGCGCATCCTGCCCAAGGCCGAAACGCTGGACGATGCCGCCAACTGCCTCGGGCTGCTGTCCGGCCGCTCTCACCGGGTCTATTCCGGCATCTGCCTGATCACACCGGGCGGCAAGCTGCGCCAGCGGCTGGTCGAGACGCGGGTGCGTTTCAAGCGGCTGCCGCGCGAGGAGATCGAAGCCTATGTCGCCTCGGGCGAATGGCGCGGCAAGGCCGGCGGCTATGCCGTCCAGGGTCTCGCCGGCTCGTTCGTCGTCAAGCTGGTCGGCTCCTACACCAACATCGTCGGCCTGCCGCTCTATGAGACGGTGGCCCTGCTATCGGGCGAAGGCTTCAAGATCCATCAGAACTGGCTGACCGCACGGCCATGAATTCCGACTCCAAAGTCACGCCGCTGCGGCCAAAGCGCCCCTGCCCCGAATGCGGCAAGCCGTCGGCGCGCGACACCTTTCCGTTCTGCTCGGCCCGCTGCAAGGACATCGACCTCAACCGCTGGCTGAAGGGCGCCTATGTCATCAAGGCCCGCGACGACGAGGAAGAACCCGACGCCGACGAGCCCAAGTAAGACCGAGATCGCCCGTCAGGCAGCCTCGGTCTTGCGGCTCACGCGCGCCCAGGCCGGCAGCCAGTCGCCGTGAGCGGCCAGGAGATCGTCGACCAGTGACCAGATCTGGTCGAGGTCGAGTTCGGCCGCCGTGTGCGGATCCATCATCGCCGCATGATAGATGTGGTCGCGATTCTCGCTCATCAGCGCCCGCACCGTCAGTTCCTGGACGTTGATGTTGGTGCGGATCAGCGCCGTCAGCTGCGGCGGGAGATCGCCTATATAGGTCGGCTGGATGCCGGAAGCATCGACCAGGCAGGGCACTTCGGCAGCGCAGTCGCGGGGCAGCGAGGTGATGCAGCCATTGTTGCGGACATTGCCGTAGATAACCGATGGTTCGCCGGTCCAGACCGAGTTCATGATCGAGGAGGCATACTCCCTGGACTCCTCGACCTCGATGCGCTGCGCCGAGCGGTAAGCCTGTGCCTGGTCTTTCCAGCGCTCGATCTGCTCGATGCAGCGCTTGGGGTATTCGTCGAGCGGAATGCCGTATTTCTCGATCAGATCGGGGCGACCCTCCTTGATGAAATAGGGCGTGTATTCGGCGAAATGCTCCGAGCTTTCGGTGACGAAATAGCCAAGCCTGGTCAGCATCTCATAGCGCACCTTGTTGGGGCAGCGCGGATTCCAACCCGGCTTGGGCGCGCGACCTTCGCGATAGGCGCGCACGAGATCCGGATAGAGGTCGCGGTAGGAGCCGTCGGGCTGGCGGTGCTCGAATTTCAGGTAGAAGGCCATGTGGTTGATGCCGGCCGAGCGGTAGCGGATGTCTTCATAGGGAAGGCCGAGATCATGCGCCAGTTCCATCGCCGTGCCCTGCACCGAGTGACAGAGCCCGACCTGCTTGATGGCGGGGTATTTCTCTGAGATCGCCCAGGTGTTGATCGCCATCGGGTTCACATATTGCAGCATGATCGCTTCGGGGCAGACGGCGAGCATGTCCTCGCAGATCTTCCACAGATGCGGCACGGTCCTCAGGCCGCGCATGATGCCGCCGACACCGAGCGTGTCGGCGATCGTCTGGCGCAGGCCATATTTCTTCGGCACTTCGAAATCGGTGACGGTGCAGGGCTCGTAGCCGCCGATCTGGAAGGCGACTACGACGAAATCGGCGCCGGCAAGTGCCTTGCGCTGGTCGGAATAGGTCTCGGCCTTCGCCTTCACGCCGAGCGTCGCGATCAGCTTGTTGACGACGATGGCGCTCTCTTCCAGCCGCTGCGGATTGATGTCCATCAGCGCGATCGTCGCGCCCGAGAGTGCTGGCCGCTGCAGCACGTCGCCGACAATGTTCTTCATGAACACGGTCGAGCCGGCGCCGATGAAAGTGATCCTGGGATGTCTTGCCATACTAACCTCCGGCATATGTTCAAGCCACGTCGAAAGCGGCTCGGACGAGCCGTTCGGTGTAGGCGGTCTTGGGATTGGTGAGGACCTCGTCGACAGGTCCCTGCTCGACGATCTTGCCGTGCTGCATGACGATGACGCGGTGGCACAGCGCGCGCACCACCTTGAGATCGTGCGAGATGAAGAGGTAGCTGAGGCCGCGCTCGTCCTGCAGCTTGCGCAGCAGGTCGATGATCTGCGCCTGGACGGAGAGGTCGAGCGCGGATGTCGGCTCGTCGAGCAGAATGAATTCGGGCTCAAGCGCGATGGCGCGGGCGATCGCGACGCGCTGGCGCTGCCCGCCAGAGAATTCGTGCGGGAACCGCGACAGGATATCGCCCGGCATGCCGGCGCTGACCAGCGCCTCACGCACCCGGTCCACCCGCTCCGCCCGCGTCGCGCCGATGCTGTTGACGACCAGCCCTTCCTCGATGATCTGGCCGATCGTCATGCGCGGATTGAGCGACGAGAACGGATCCTGGAAAACGATCTGCATGCGCGAGCGCAGCGGCCGCATCTCGTTGCGCGACAGGCCCTGGATCGGTTGGCCGTCGAAACGGATTTCGCCGCGCCTGGTGTCGATCAATCTCAGCAGCGCCTGGCCGAAGGTGGTCTTGCCGGAACCGGATTCACCGACCAGCCCCAGCGTCTCATGGCGGCAAAGCTTGAGGCCGAGATCGTCGACGGCGACCAGCTCGCGCCAGTCCGGCTTCAGGAAACCGCCGTGGCGCAGCATGAAGCAGACGCGCACATCATTCGCCTCGAGGATGGCGCCGCTGCCCTCAGGAAGCGGTTGCGGACGCCCGCGCGGCTCCGCGGCGAGCAGCCGCTGCGTGTAGGGATGCTGCGGGTCCGCAAACAGCCGTTCGGTGACGTTGTGCTCGCACATCGCGCCATGCTGCATGACATAGACATAGTCGGAGAATTTGCGCACCACTGTGAGATCGTGGGTGATCAGGATCACCGCCATCCGCAGCTCTTTCTGCAGATTGCGGATCAGGTTGAGGATTTGCGCCTGGACGGTGACGTCGAGCGCGGTGGTCGGCTCATCGGCGATCAACACGTCAGGATTGTTGGCCAGCGCCATGGCGATCATCACGCGCTGCCGCTGACCGCCCGAAAGCTGGTGCGGATATTGCTTGAGCCGTGCTTCCGGCTCGGGGATCTGGACGTGCCGCAGCAGCTCGAGCGCCCGTGCCCAGGCTTGCCGGCGGCTCACCTTACGGTGCACCCGGATCGCCTCGACGATCTGGCTGCCGACCGTATAGATCGGGTTAAGCGAGCTCATCGGCTCCTGGAAGATCATCGAGATGCGGTTGCCGCGCAGCTTGCGCCGCTCGCTCTCGGGAAATTTCAGGATGTTCTGGCCGTCGTAACAGATGCTCGATTTCGGCGACACGGTGGCCCGGCGCGACAGCAGCCCCATGACGGCGCGAGCCGTCACCGACTTGCCGGAACCGGATTCGCCGACGATGGCAATCGTCTCGCCACGATAGAGCTGGAACGAGATGTCCTTGACCGCTTCGACAACACCGTGCTCGACCTTGAAGGCGACCTCGATATTGCGGGCGTCGATGATGGGCTGGTCCTGGCGCCCGTGATGGTCATGACGAACGGTGGGGGCGAAGGATTCGGCGAGTACGACGGTCATCCCAGCCACCTCAATACGGATCGACGGCGTCGCGCAGGCCGTCGCCCAGCGCGTTGAAGGCAAAGACGGTGGCGAGCACGAAACCGACCGGCGACAGGATCCAGGGATAGGTGCCGATGACGGAATAGGTCGCGGTGTCCTGAAGCATCAGGCCCCAGGAGATCAGTGGAGGCTTGACCGCGAAGCCGAGGAACCCGAGGAAGCATTCGAGCAGCACCACCGTCGGGATTGCCAAGGTGACGGCGACGATCACGTGGCTCATCACATTGGGCAAGATGTGCTGCAGGATGATGCGCCGGTCGGTGGCGCCGACCGCCATGGCGGCGCGCACATATTCGATGCGCGCCAGCGCCAACGTCTTGCCGCGCACCTCGCGCGACATCTGCGCCCAGCCCAGCGCCGACATGACGATGATGACGAAAGCGAGGAAGACATTGGTCGGCGCAGTGACGGGGATCAGCGTCGTCAGCGCCAGATAGAGCGGCAGCTGCGGGAAGGCGAGCACCAGTTCGACGAAGCGCTGCATCCAGATATCGAACCGGCCGCCGAAATAGCCGGAAACGGTGCCGACGGTGGTGCCGATGACGGTTATGATGAAGACGACCGTCAGCGCGATCATCAGCGAGACCCGTGAGCCATGGATGGCGCGCGACAGCACATCGCGGCCGAACTTGTCGGTGCCGAGGAAATGCACCGGCTGGCCGTCCATCGAGGCGAAGAAATGCCGGTTCGCCGGTATTAGTCCGAAGAGCTTGTAGGGCGCGCCCTCGGTAAAGAAGCCGAGCAGCCTTGGATGGTCGTAGTCGGGGCCGACCACGGGCTGGAAGGTGACCGGATCGAGGTCGGCCGAATCGGCCAGCGCATAGACCCGCGGCCGCGCAACGAAATTGCCGTCCTTATCGTGGAAGGAGGGCAGTTGCGGCGGCGCGAAGCCGACATCGGTCGCCTTCGGGTCCATCGGCGCCAGGAACTCGGCGAACACGGCCATGACCAGCAGCAGCACCACGAGCCAAAGCCCGGCCATGCCGGTCCAGGAGCGCTTCAGCCGGCGCCAGACGAGCGCGATATAGCTCTCGTTGCCGCGCGCCGGTTTGGCGACGATAGGCCCTTCGGCGGGCAGCGGCGGCGGTGATGGATCGCGGGCCAGCATCTAGCTCTCTCCGTATTGGCGGATGCGCGGGTCGAGCAGGACGAGCAGCATGTCGGCGATGATGTTGCCGACGATCAGCGTCGCCGCCAGCACCATCATGAAGGTGGCGGTGACGTAGACATCGCCGACCGCCATCGAACCGACAACCGCCGGGCCGACGGTCGGCAGCGCGAAGATGATTGCCGTCTCGATCTCGCCGGTGAGCATGTAGGGCAACACCACACCCTGATACATGACGAGCGGATGCAGCGCATTGGGCACCGCGTGGCGCATGACGACGGCGCTGCCGGTCAGGCCCTTGGCTCTCGCGGTTTCGACATATTGCGCGTTGAGGGTATCGAGCAGATTGCCGCGCATGACCCGCATATTGTAGGCGAGGCCGCCGAAAGTGGCGATCGCGACCACCGGCCAGACATGCTTGACCAGGTCGACGAACTTCGCCCACGACCATGGCGCACCGCCATATTGCGGCGAGAAGAATGAGCCGATCTCCGACACGTTGAACTGGAAGACCAGCAGATAGACGATGATCAGCGCCATCAGGAAGCGCGGCACCGTCATGCCGAGGAAGGCGATGGCCGAAAGCGTCGAGTCGATCCAGGTGTATTGCCTTGTCGCCGCCCATATGCCGAAGGTGATGCCCAGCACCGAGGCGAGCAAATGGCAGACCAGCGCCAGGAGCAGCGTGCGCGGCAGGCGCTCGCCCACGACATCGGCGACCGGCTTGTTGTAGTAGAGGCTGTAGCCGAAATCGCCGCGAGTGATGATTCCGCCGATCCAGTTGAGATACTGGACGGGCAGCGGCTTATCGAGGCCGTGTTCGACGCGGTAGGCCTGGGCCTGCGCATCGGCCTCGGCGAAGGAGGCACCGCCCTGGTTGATCAGCTGCGAACGGATGTAGTCGGCATAGTCACCAGGTGGTGCCTGGATGATGGCGAAGGTGACGAGGCTCAGGATTGCGAGGACCGGTATTGCCGACGCTATGCGCATAGCCAAGAATCGCAGCATGGACGGTCGGCTTCCTCATTTCGCCGGACGCTCCCATCGAGGGTCGTTCGGAGGGTTGGTTTGCCCTGGCCGCGCCAGCGGCGCGGCCAGGTCTCTTTTGGTCAGGGGAGGTAAACTTACATCGGACCCTTGTCTCCGGGCTTGCCCGGGAGCTCCTGCGGGAACAATTCGTATTTCGCCTGCTTGTCGGCCGCGACGAAGACGCGTTCGCGGACGATCGAATCCTCGGCCCAGTTGAACATGAAGATCGGCGTGCCCTGCGGAATGTTCGAGAAGCGCTTGTTGACGATCAGCGCGCCAGGATATTCCGTCAGGCCGACATTGTAGACATGTTCGGTCGAGATCTTCTGGAACTCTTTCATCAGGCTGGCGCGTTTGTCATTGTCTTCCGACGCGACGAACTTGTTGACGATGTCGACCAGGTCTTTTTCGAAAGGCATCAGGTCGACCTCGCCGCTTTCCGGCGCGCGGTGGTTCCAACTGGTCTTCGGACCGACAGGCGCGAGCTGCTCCGTGTTCTGCACGACGGAGGTCAGTTCCTGGTCGTTGCGCCGGATCAGCCAGTCGAAGCGGCCGGAGTATTGCGAGGCATCGCGCTGGGTACCGTTGAGGCCGTTGAGCACGACCCTCAAGCCCAGCTTTTCCATCTGGGCGACAACACCTTCGGCGAGGCTTTTGTCTGTGCCGTAGTCGTTGTTGACCAGCATCACGATCTCGACGTTCTTGCCGCCGGCGGTGCCGGCCGGGAAGTTCACGAAACCGTCGCCGTCGGTATCCTTGAGGCCGGCCTTTGCGAGTTCGGCCTTGGCGCCAGCGAGGTCGAACGGATAGTAGACGGTCGACTTGCGGTCATAGAAGCTGGTGCCCGAGGAGAAGCCGCCGGGATAGATGGCGGTGAACGGCCCTTTGACCAGGGAGTCGCCCAGCGCCTTGCGGTCGAGCGCCATGGTGATGGCCTTGCGGAAATCCTCGTTGCGGTTCAGCTCGCGAACCGCCTGGCTGCGTTCGTCCGGGTTGCCCCAGCCGTTGGCTGAAAAATTCATGCGCAGATTGTAGCCGATGAGGCGTGGACCGAAGGCGAGCCGTGCCGGCGCGTTCGCTTCAGCGGCGCGCTTCAGCGAGGCGACAAAGTTTTCCGGCTGCTCGAGGTTGGAGAAGTCGCCCGAGCCGGCGACCGCCTGGACGTCGCGGTCGGCCCAGGTCGACAGCTTGTACTGCAGTTCGTTGAGGTAGGGCAGCTGGTTTCCCTTTTCATCGACCTTCCAGTAGTAGGGGTTGCGGCGCATGACGATGATGTCGTCCGGCCGGTATTCGACCGGAACCCAGGCGCCCATCACCGGCATGTTCATATATTCCGGCGGGAAGGCGTTCTTGAACTGGTCGTAGGTGTTCTTCGAATATTTCGGATGCTGCGGCTTCAATATGTGCGCCGGGCCGGGACAGAAGGTGCCGTAAGCCATGGCGTAGAGGTACTGTTTCGGAAAGGCGTCCTTGAACGTCCATTCGACAGTGTAGTCGTCGATCTTCTTCAGCGTCGTGCCGACGCCGAAGGTTTCGGGCGTCGCGCCATTGAGCGGCGAGACGTTCGGGTCGACCACCTCGTCATCCCAATAGAACATGACGTCGTCGGCGTTGAAGGCCACGCCATCGGACCATTTCGCGCCCTCGATCAGATGCATGGTCAGCTTGTGGCCGTCCTTCGACCAGTCCCAGCTTTTGGCCAGATTCGGCAGCGGCTCGGTGTCCTTGGCTTCGACCTGGAACAGCGGCGCCGTGCGCGTCAGGCATTCGGAGAGGCCGATATCGATGCCGCCCCAGCCCTGCGTTTGGCCGGCGCCGTAGTTCCAGCCTTCGGGCCGGCCGCCGATGACATGGCGCATGGTGTCGCCATAGACGCCGATGCCGTTTGGCATGTTGGCCGTCTTGAAGACCAGCGGCTCCTTCGGCAACCTGTCCTTGACCGGCGGCAGTTTGCCGGTCTTGACGTATTTTTCGGTCACCCAATCCGGCTCGTGATATTCCGGCAGGGCCTTGAACTCCAGGATGGAGTCGCGCGCCACGTATTTGATCTTGCCCTCGGCCGGAAAGGTCGCCGGCACCGGCGGGACTGTCGGCTCTGAAGCGAAAGCGTTGAGTGCCGGAACCGAGACGCTCAGCGCCAGTCCGGCGGCAATGCCAATGCTGCGTAGATTTCTCATAGTCTCCTCCCTCATGTTCAGACGTTTTCTGCTGCTCGTCTCTGCTCGGACGGCTCAATGCGATGGACCTGCCTCCCAAGGTCCGCCGCCGCGCCCGGGTTTTTCAGCCGGCCTGTTTGAGCGCGGCTTTTTCGGCGCGCAATTCCTCGATCGAGCGCACGTTTCGCCGCGCAGCACCCGCCCATTCGCGGGTCTTGACCGCGGATTTCGACAGCCGCTCCTTGGCGGCCGGAACCGCATGCGCATATTGCGGCAGCCATTGAGCCTGGGCGACGACCATTTCGTCCACCATCTGCCAGACTTCCTCCGGCGTCGATACCGCACCGACCAGCGGGTCATGCAGCACGGCCAGTTTCAAGAGATCGATGTCGCCTGATACCGCGGCATGGACCGACATGCGCTGGACGTTGATCGAGGACATGCAGGTGGCCGCACAGGCCTCCGGCAGCGTGATGCCGGCGGCCATATTGATGCCGAAACGGTCGACGAAACCGGGCGACTCGATGATGGCATCCTGCGGCAAATTGGTGATCACGCCGTCATTCCTGACGTTGAAGTGGCCACGATAGACGCGGTTGGTCTCCAGCGCCTCCAATATGTGGCTGGCATGTTCGTTGGAGCGCTTGGCCGGATCGATCGGCTTCGACGCCGCTTCGAGGAATTGCGGATACTCCGTCTCGAACCAGTTGCGGGTTTCGGTGGAGTAGCGGAGATAGCCGCCGGTCTCGCCATGGATCCAATCCGACATGTCGATCCAGCGCGTGATCTCGTCGGGGCGCTTGCGGTACCATGGCAGATATTCGGAGAGATGGCCGTTGCTCTCGGTCGAATAGACGCCGAAGCGCTTCAAGACATCGATGCGCAGCTTTTCCTGCTGCGAATAGACCGGATGCGCCTCGAAGGCGGCAACCAGTTCATCCTTGCCGATCTTGCGGCCATTCAGCCGCAAATCGATGAACCAGGTCTGGTGATTGATGCCGGAACAGACATAGTCGAGCTCGTGCCTGGACTTCGCACCAAGCACCTCGGCGATCTGCTCGGCACCATGCTGGACGCCGTGGCAGAGGCCGACCGTGTCGACCTTGCCGTACTCGATCGCCGCCCAGGTGTTCATGGCCATCGGGTTGGCATAGTTGAGGAATTTGGCGCCCGTCGCGGCGACCTCGCGTATGTCCTTGCAGAAGTCGAGGATCACCGGAATGTTGCGCTGGCCATAGAGGATACCACCGGCGCAGATCGTGTCGCCGACGCATTGGTCGATGCCATATTTCAACGGAATGCGGATATCGTCGGCATAGGCTTCCAGACCGCCGACCCGCACACAGCTGATGATATAGCGCGCGCCTTCGAGCGCCTTGCGGCGATCGGTTGTCGCCGTCACCCTGGTTGGCAACCCATTCGCCTCGACGACCTTGTCGAGAATAGCCTTGATCATCCCGAGATTGTGTTCGCTGAGGTCGGTCAGCGCGAATTCGATATCCCTGAATTCGGGCACGCACAGGATGTCGGTGAACAGCTTCTTGGTGAATCCGACACTGCCGGCACCGATGATAGCGATTTTGAAACTCATCAGCCGTACCTCATCCTATTCCAGTGACAGGCCGGGAATGACAGGGGTGGGTCGCAGCCACATGCCATGGCAGGTGTACGGGACAAGCCGGATTCCGGCCTGCCAACCTCCCTGTCCGCTCCTCGCCTGCGGATCTCTCTCGCTTTTCGAGGGGGATTATGCCCTTATTCACGAGCGCGACCAGAGAAGGATTATGCTTTCAAGGGTAATTTTGTGCTACGAGATTTGATCGCCAACGGACAGTCGATGCGCACGATCTCGCTGCCGCGCGGCCGGCAGCGCCTGCATGCCATGCCGACAAGCACCGGCTATGAGGTGCGCGAGGACGAGATCTATGACTGGGACGGACGCAAACGCGGCCAGACGCCGTTCACCGTGCTCCAGCACACGATCAGCGGCACCGGCCGGCTGCGCTACGAGAACCGCAACTATCGCCTGCAAGAGAACGACACGCTGCTGGTGCTGGTGCCGCACAACCACCGCTATTGGCTGGCGAGCGACGAGCGCTGGGAATATTTCTGGATCTCGATGAACGGCGAGGAGGCGCTGCGCATCCACAAGTCGATCCTCAGCATCTCCGGTCCGGTGTTCCGGCTTAAGCCAGCGACGATCGACCACCTTGCCGATTGCAGCCTGCGCCTCATCAAGGGGGCGGCCTCAGCGGGTGCCGCGTCCGCTATCGCCTACGAGGCGGCGATGGCGCTCTATGACGATGTCTTCGGCTCGCATGCCTTTGCCGAAAAACAGAGCGCCATGCAGCCGGTCATCGATCATATCAACGCCAATCTCGACAAACCGCTGCCGGTGGCGGACCTCGTCCAGATCAGTGGCCTCAGCCGGGCCCATTTTTCGCGCTGCTTCGCCGAGAGCGAAGGCCTGCCGCCCGCCGAGTTCGTGCTGCAGCAGCGCCTGCAGCGGGCGGCGAAGCTGTTGACCAAGGCGGACTTTCTGCCGGTGAAGGAAGTCGCCATCCTGAGCGGCTTCGAGGATGCGAATTATTTTTCGAAGGTCTTCCGCCGCCTCTACGGCACCACGCCCAGCCAGTTCCGCACCACCGGCATGTATGCCAGTCTGCGGACCCCGGCCAGGCGCGGCGTCAGGGTGTCGGACGACGAGACCTGACGCCGCTTTTTGCGACCTGTTCTATCAGGCCGCGTGAAGGCTGCCGCCGTCCAGCCACTCGAGATCGGCCGGCGAAAGCGCGATGTCCAGCGCCCGCAGGCTGTCTTCCAACTCGCCCAGCGTGCGCGGCCCGATCAGTGGAACCGACGGGAAAGGCTGGTTGAGCACATAGGCCAAAGCAACATGGATCGGGCTCTTGCGCAGGCGCGCGGCGAGCTCGATGGCGCGGTCGCGGCGGCCGAAATTGCGCTCCGAATACCAGACCCGCACCAGTTCCTCGCTGTCGCGCCTGTCGCGCCCGGCGCGCTCGGTGAAGAAGCCACGGCCCTGGCTCGACCAGGCGAAATTCGGCATCTGCCTGGATGTCAGCCAGGCCTTCCAGTCGTCGGTGGACGAAGCCACACAACCCGCCCAGATCGGCTCCAGCATCTCGGCCAGCGAAAAATTGTTGGAGAGCGCGCCGGGCTTCTGCTTGCCGGCGCGCTCGGCATAGGCAATCGCCTCGTCCATGCGCTGCATCGTCCAGTTCGAGCCGCCGAACGGGCCACGGATGCGCCCGGCCTTCACCTCACGGTCCATGGCATCGACGAACTCGCCGACCGGCACATCCGGATTGTCGCGGTGCATGAAATAGATGTCGACATGGTCGGTCTGCAGGCGGTCGAGCGACTGGGCAAGCTGCTTGCCGATCACGTCGGGATAGCAGAGCGGCGAATGCGCGCCCTTGGCGATGATCACCGACTGCTCGCGCACGCCGCGGTTCTGCAACCACTGGCCAAGCAGCGTCTCGGTGTAGCCGCCGCCGTAGACAAAACCGGTGTCGAAGAGATTGCCGCCGGCCTCGAAGAAGGCATCGAGCAGGATCGAGCCCGAGGAGAAAGTGCGGAAATCCTCGAAGCCGAGCGCCACCACCGACGCCGGCTTCACCAGGCCCGGAATGGTGCGCTTGCCGATCGCCGTGCCGCCCGACCGCAAAGGCCTGCCGGAGATGGTGCTGGTGCGCAGCGGGGCCTTTTCGATCTCGTACTCCAGCCCGACGGCAGCGCGCCACCTGTCGAGCACCCGCAAGGTGCCGAGACTGTCGGCCCAATCCATGCCCGGCCAGGCGAATTCCTGCCGCCCGGCGAGGATGGCCTCGCCGGCGCCGTCGACCTCGAAGGAATAGACATGGCGCTTTTCATCGACGCTGATCGTCTCGCGCGAACCGTCGGCGCCGATCACGTCGATCCGGCCGAGGCCGACATCGCGATTTCCGCCGGCGAACCAGAAGTCCGGCACTTCGATGCGGCCCTTGGTGCCGAGGATACGCAGCACATTGTCCTGGTTCAGCGAGATGCTGCAGGAAACCTCGGCGACGATGCCGCCGGGAAAATGCAGCAGCGCCGAGGCCCATTCGTCGACGCCGGACTGGCCAAGATGAGCGGTGCCAACCACCTTGTCGGGCTCGGCAAAAGGTTGTCCCGATGCTGCCCCGGCAATCAGCCGCGCCATGGAGACGGTATAGCCGCCGACGTCCAGTATGCCGCCGCCGGCGGAATCATTGGCGTAGAGCCGATGCCGCGGCATGAAGCCCGGCATGGCGAAGCCGAAGCTGGACTTGATCATCCTGACCTCGCCGATGACGCCCGACTTGATCAGTTCCACCAGCTTCAGCGTCTGCGGGTGCAGCCGGTACATGAAGGCTTCGCCGAGAAAGGTGCCGGCCTTGCGCGCGGCATGGAACATGGCGTCGGCCTCGAAGGCGGTCAGCGCCAGCGGCTTTTCGCACAGCACGTGCTTGCCTGCTTCCGCGGCCCGGATTGCCCATTGCGCATGGCCGGGATGTGGAACCGCGATGTAGATCGCATCGATGTCGGGATCGGCTAGCAACGCTTCGTAGCCGTCGACGATGCGGGCGCCGGGAAAATTCCCGGCGAGGCTCGGCTTGCTCGGATTGCGCGCGCCGATGGCGACCAGTTTTCCGGTGCGCGAAGCGGCCACGCCGCCGGCGAAAGCCTGGGCGATGCTGCCCGGGCCGAGAATGCCCCAGCGAATGGGCGTGGTTGCGGTCATTGTCATTCTCCTTGAAGGCTGGAAGGGGGCGGCCGGTCAGCGCAGCCGCAGCCCTTTTTCGTCGAACAGGTAGGATTTGCGGATGGAAACGGTGACTTCGGAGGTTGTGGGAACCTTCGCCGCGTCGCGCTGGATCACCACGTCTTCGCCATGGGCCGTTCGGGCGTAGAGGAAGCTCGTGCCGCCGAGATGCTCGACCACGTCGATGGCGACGACAAGGTTGGTGTCGCCTTCCCCGGCGCTGCCGAAATGTTCGGGCCGCACGCCGACGATGACCTTGCTGCCCACTTCTGGCGCGGCGCCGGCCAATGGCTGGGTGATACGGGTCTTCTCCTGGCCCGCCAACTCGACCACGACGCCACGCGCATCCTGCCCGACGATTTGCGCCTTGATGAAGTTCATCTTCGGCGAGCCGACAAACCCGGCCACGAACAGATTGTCGGGATCGTCATAGAGATCGAGCGGTCGGCCGATCTGCTCGATATGGCCGGCGCGCAGCACGACGATCCGGTCGGCGAGCGTCATCGCTTCGGTCTGGTCGTGCGTGACGTAGATCATGGTGGCGCCGAGTTCCTTGTGCAGGCGCGTGATCTCGACCCGCATCTGGACGCGCAGTTCGGCGTCGAGATTGGAGAGCGGCTCGTCGAACAGGAACACTTGCGGCTCGCGCACGATGGCGCGGCCGATGGCGACGCGCTGACGCTGGCCGCCGGAGAGTTTCCTCGGGCGCCGGTCCATCAATTCGCTGATGCGCAGGATCTCGGCCGCGCGCTTCACCCGCCGGTCGGTGTCGGCCTTGGGGTTGCCGGTCATGCGCAGCCCGAAGGAGAGATTTTGCTCGACGCTCATATGCGGATAGAGCGCGTAGGACTGGAACACCATGGCGATGCCTCGATCGGCCGGCTCGACATCGTTGACCAGTTTGCCGCCGATGGCAATCTCGCCGCCGCTGATGTCCTCGAGCCCGGCGATCATCCTGAGCAGGGTCGACTTGCCGCAGCCGGACGGGCCGACGAAGACGACGAACTCACCGTGCTTGATGTCGATGTTGGCGCCATGGACGACTTCGAAGGCGCCGAAGCGCTTGACCACATTGCTCAGCGTAACGGTTGCCATGCTGCCTCTTACTTGACTGCGCCGGCGGCGATGCCGGCGATGAAATGGCGCTGCAGAAGCACGAAGACGATCAGCATCGGCACGGTGAGCATCACGGCCCCTGCCATGATGCCGCCCCACGACACTTTGGTGAGGCCGATCAGGGTGCCGAGCGCCACCGGCGCCGTCATCGAACCGGGCTGGCTGTTGATCAAAAGCGGCCAGAGATAATTGTTCCAGGAGGCGAGGAACAGGATGATGGCGAGTGCGGCCAGCATCGGCCGCGCCAGCGGCAGCGCGACAAAGAGGAAGATGCGCCACTCCTTCACACCTTCGACGCGGGCGGCGTCGAAGAGGTCGTCCGGCATCATCGAAAAACTTTGCCGCATGAAAAGCACACCGAGTGAATTGAACAGCGGCGGCACGATCAGCGCCACCCAGGTGTTGGCGAGCTGGAAGTCGCGCGCCACCATGATGAATTGCGGGATCAGCACCACCGCATAGGGCAGCGTGATGGTGCCGAAGATGATGCCGACGACCACGCCTTTGCCGAAGAACTGGTAGCGCGCCAGCGCCCAGCCGGCCATCGACGTCAACAGCACCGACAGGAAGGTGTAGGTCACCGCCACCGAGACGGAGATGCCGATGGCGCCGACGAAATTGGTGTCGCGCTGCAGATTGTTGAAATTGTCGACGAAATTGCCGTGCGGCAAGAGCTCGATGCCGGGACTGAAGATGCCGTTGTCGGGCATCGTCGAGAACACCACCATCATCCACAGCGGGAACAGCCAGATCAGCGCCAGCGGTGTGAGGAAAAGATGCAGCGCGATGCTGCGCCTCAGGCGGGCGGAGGAGAGCGAACTCATTGCTTTTCCCTCGTCAGCCACAGCTGCACCAGCGTGATCGCGATCGCCAGCGCCGCCATGGTGTAGGCGACGGCCGAGGCATAGCCGAAATTGAGCGACCGGAACCCCTGGCGGTAGAGCAGCAGGCCGAGCGTCTCGGTGCCGCCGCCCGGCCCGCCGCGCTCGGTGATCAGGAAGGGCTCGGTGAACAATTGCATGGTGCCGATGATCGAGAGCACCAGGCAAAACACGATGACCGGCTTCAACAGCGGCAAGGTGATGTGGAAGAACTGCTTGAGCTTGCTGACGCGGTCGAGCGTCGCCGCCTCGTAGACATCCTCGGGGATGGATTGCATGCCGGCCAGAAGGATGATGGCGTTGTAGCCGGCCCAGCGCCAGGTGACAGCGATCATGATCAGCGCCATGGCCGGCGTGACATTGGAGAACCAGTCGATCTTGGGCAGCCCGATGCTGTTCAGGAGCTTGTTGACGATGCCGAAATCGAGGCTGAACATCAGCCGGAACACCGCCGAATAGGCGACCTCACCGACCACCACTGGGGCGAAGAAGGCGAAGCGATAGAGGCCCCTCGCCTTGAGGAGCGGCGAATTCAAAAGCACGGCCATCACCATGGCCAGCGCGATCATCACCGGCACCTGGATGACGAGGATGAGCAGCGTGTTCTTCAGCGCGTTGAAGAAGGCCGGATCGCCGATCAGACGGCCCCAGTTGAAGCCCGGCGCGAAACGCCAGGGCACGGTGCGTGTCGCCTGGAAGGAGATCATGAACGACGAGATGATCGGCCACACCCAGAAGACGGAGAAGATCAGCAGATAAGGCGCCAGGAAACGATAGGCCGTGGCGTTGCGGTTGCGCATCCTGCTCCTCCTCCTTCATATCCGGTGTTTCAGCCAAGCTCGCAGGCGACAGGGTCCGGGCGGCAAGAGTCGTCCCGGACCCCATCCCTGGGAGGTTATGACTTGACCGGCAGTCCGGTCGCCGCGGCGATCTGTTTTGCCGCATCGTCGAGTGCCGCCTTGGCGTCGGGATAGCCGCCGGCCAGATATTTGGTCTGCACCGCGCGGACGATGATTTCGGCATCGCTCTGGAACTGCGTGCCGCGGCTGGGGACGACCTTGGGCAAGGTGCCCAGAATATCCTTCCACACCGCCTGGCCACCCCAATAGGGCAGGCCTTGGCTGACATAAGGATCATCCAGCGCCGAGACCAGCGAAGGGACGAGGCCGAACTCCTTCAGCATGGTGATCTGGCCTTCATTGGTTCCGAGCGTGTATTTCAGATACTCGTAGGCCGCTTCCTTGTTCTTCGAGGCCGAGGTGATGGCCAGCGACGAGCCGCCGAGATTGGCGGCGCGCGGACCGTCGGCGGTTAGGCTCGGCATCAGATAGACGCCCCATTTGCCGTTCTCGCCGGCCGATTCTGTGCGGATGGTGCCTTCATACCAGCCGCCATAGACTTGGGTGGCGACGGTGCCCGCCGTGTTGTTGGTGATCTTGGTGCCCCAGTCGGCGGACGAGACGATGCCGGCGTCCTTCATCTCCTTGACCTTGGTCATGGCGTCGACGCATTTGGGTTCGCTGACCGTGATCGACTGGCCGTCCTCGGCGAAATAGGCGCAGCCCTGCTCGTTGGAGATCATGCGGAAGAATTCACTGTCGCCGTTGAAATCGGCATTGGTCATCGAGACGCCCGGATTGGCCGCCTGGATCTTCTTGCCGGCGGCGATGAAATCGTCCCAGGTCTTGATCGATGCCGGATCGACGCCGGCCTTTTCATAGAAGTCGCGGCGATAGAAGGCGGCGACGGGCCCGGAATCCCACGGCATGGCATAGGCCTTGTCGCCGACCTCGAGTTCGGTGCGTTTGAAATCGGGGAATTTCTTCTGGTCCTCGGCACTGTAGCCCAGCGTATGCAGGTCGACGAAGCAGTCGGGGAACTGGCTCCAGTAATTCTCGGCTTCGCCATTCTCGATGGTGACGATGTCGGGCAGACCGACGCCGCCGGCCGCACAGCCGGCGATCGACTTGTCGTAGGTCGGCTGGTTGCCGAGATCCTGAACCGTGACCTTGATGTCGGGATGCAGCTTGTTGAAGCCGGCAACCGTCGCCTTCAGCGACGAAGCGGCGACATTCCAGCTCCAGATGGTGATTTCGCCGGACTGCGCAAAGGCCGGGGCTGAGCCCAGGGCAAGCGCGAGCGCGGCGCAAGTCAGTGTGATGCGCATTGAAATCCTCCCATTTCATTTGCTCTCTCTGCGAGCGTGGCTACACTATTCGGCGCGGAAGGCTTGTCGCCGACAAAGGGAATACGGAATTGGCGGAAAGTAAGATGCCGGAACGGCCGTTTTACCAGCCAGGCGCCAGCAGCGTGGAAGGCCTGCCGCTGGTCTTGCAGATGTTTCACACCGCTCCGCTGGTGATGCTCAAGCCGCACTGGCATGCCCAGGTCGAGGTGAATTTCATCGTGCGCGGCAGCGTGCACTACCGCATGAACGAGCACGAAATCTCACTTTCGGCCGGCGAGATGTGCTTCTTCTGGGGCGGCCTGCCGCACCAGATGGACGATCTCAGCGACGACGCCATCTATGCCGGCGCGCATCTGCCGCTGGTGCATTTCTTCCGGCTGCATCTGCCGGCGGACGTGCGCCACCGGCTGATGACGGGCGCGACGCTGGTGACCAGCGCCACCGACCAATCCGACAACGACAATTTCGCCCGCTGGAACCGCTATGCGCGCTCGGGCGATCCGGCCAAGGCCGAACACGCCGTCAACGAGCTTCTGCTGCGGCTGGAGCGGGTGCGGTTCGAACCCTACAGGCTGGTGCCAGAGACGGCGGCCGGGCAGGAAGCCGGCAGTGCGTTCGACCAGCAATCCTCGCGCAATGTCGGGCGCATGTGCGATTTCATCGCCGAGAATTTCCTGTACGACATCGATTGCATGAACATAGCGGCGGCGGCCGATATCCATCCCAAATACGCCATGAGCCTGTTCAAGAAATCGACCGGCATGACGCTCAACGAATATGTCAACCTGTTGCGGCTGAGCTACGCGCAGGCGCTTCTGATGCATCAGGATGCCAATGTGCTGCGCGTCGCCATGGACTCCGGTTTCGGCTCGCTCAGCGCCTTCAACAAGTCCTTCCGCAAGCTGGCCGGCATGACCCCCTCCGACTTCCGCAAAGGCGTGGCCGGCGCCAGGTAGGGCGACAGCTCGTTGCCCCCGCGGCATCTCCACCGGCTAACGACGGATCCCGGCGGTTGCAGCGCGGCATGGCGGCGCTAGGACAGAGGCCAAAGGGCAGAAGGAGGCCATCCCGCGCGCCATTGCGGTTGTGAAAGCGCCTGAGGAGGCCGGCCTTTCCACAGCCTCGCTTTTCCTGCCGGAAATCGCCACCTAGGCGCTGGACAGGCTAAATTCCCGTGCTATAACCCACGCGCTTTCAAGGGGTGCCCCACGGCGCCTTCATGAAATCCGGTTCACGCGTTTTCGTTTGCCGGAACAGGCCCAGATAGCTCAGTTGGTAGAGCAGCGGACTGAAAATCCGCGTGTCGGTGGTTCGAATCCGCCTCTGGGCACCATCTCTTCTCCAGAAGCCCTTATTTCTCAACGATTTCAAGGCTTAGGCTTTCCCTGCGGTCCACATTCCGGTACACCGGAGGTCCACAATGGGACTTGTTTTGAAGCACGTAAACCGAACAAAGGCCGGAACTTGGCAATACAGGCGAAGGCTCCCTAGAGACGTTGCGCCGATCGTCGGGAAGGGAGAGTTCAAACGTTTTCTCGGCTCCACAGAGCGAGAGGCCCTGCGCAATTTCCCGAAGGTCAATGTGGAATTTGAGAGGCTGGTGGCCGGTGCTCGGATGCGGAGCCATGCCGGCCAATCAGTGGGGACGCCGTTGGAGGTTCACCGCCAGGCGGAGAGGCGGGCGCAAGAGCTTGCAGCCACAAGCGTCTATATCGGCGACCGCGTGTTGCCCGCCAGTGACCCGGAGGCCGCGAGCGTGTTGCGGGATAGTTACCTCTCTTCATTCCCCTACGACGACGCCGGAGAGCCTGTAGGCGTCCCGGAGGTCGAGGTGCGGCGCGACAATGAAGGTGCGAGCGTTGCGTCAATCAAGATGAGAATGCTGGCGGGTTGGATCGCAGGGAGGGCGTAGCCCGACTGGAGTTTCAACCCGCCAGCGCCGCTGCCTTTTTGGGGGCGTTTGTCTGGTGATCGCGGTCGACCGGGTATGCCGGTGGTTTTTCCGATTTGGAGGAATCACTTTGTGCCCGGCCGCCACGTAACCGATCACCAGATGAGGCTCTACATGAAGTTCCGTCAGACCAATTCGACAGCCGTCGCGGCGGCAAAGGCGTCGATCAGCACGGCCACGGCCTATCGCATCGAGAAGGATTCGAGGCTGCCCTCGCAGAAGAAGGCGCCGCGGGAACGACGCCGTGCCGACCCGCTTGCCGATATTTTTCAGACCGAGGTCGTGCCGATGCTGCAAGCCGCGCCCGGCATTCGCGCGATAGCTATCTTCGAGGAGATGCTGCGCCGCCACCCCGATCTGGGCAACGGCGTTCGCCGCACGCTGGAGCGGCGCGTCCGCTCCTGGCGCGCCGTCCACGGCGTGGAGCAGGAGGTCATCTTCCGACAGGTGCATGAGGCCGGCCGCCTCGGCCTGTCGGATTTCACCGACATGGGTAAAGCCGGCATCACGATCGCCGGCCAGCCGCTCGACCACCGGCTCTATCATTTCCGGCTCGCCTATTCCGGCTTCGAGCACGCTCATGTCGTGCTCGGCGGCGAGAGCTTCGTCGCCCTGGCGGAAGGCCTGCAGAACGCGCTGTGGTCGCTCGGCGGGGCTCCCCGCGAGCATCGCAGCGACAGCCTCTCGCCGGCATTCCGCAACCTGGACAAGGACGCCCGGGCGGACCTGACGCGCCGCTACGACGAACTGTGCGGCCACTACGGCATGACCCCTTCCCGCAACAATCGCGGCATCGCGCATGAGAACGGCTCCATCGAAGGCCCGCACGGCCATCTCAAGCGGGCGATCGACGACGCGGCTCTGATGAGAGGATCGAGCGATTTCGGCGATCTGGTCTGCTACCGCCGCTTCGTCGACGAGATCGTCAGCCGCATGAACGCCCGCAATTCCAAGCGCATCGACATCGAGCGCGCCGAGCTCCAGGAACTGCCCGTCCGGCGCACATCCGACTACGAGGAGGTCACCGTGCGCGTCACCTCATCGGGCGGCTTCACGCTGCGCAAGGTGTTCTACACCGTGCCCTCGCGCCTGATCGGCCACCGGCTCAGGGTGCGCCTTTTCGACGATCGACTGGACATCTTCATCGGCGGCACCCTTCTCGTGACGCTGCCGCGCGGACGTGCCTCTCCATCGGGCAAACACGATCAGGTCGTCAATTACCGGCATGTCATCCATTCGCTGCGTCGCAAGCCGATGGCGCTGTTGAACCTGGTCTATCGCGACCAGCTCTTTCCGCGCGAGGCGTATCGGCACACCTTCGACATGCTCATGGAGCGGCTGCCGGAGCGGCAGGCCTGCCGCATCATGGTGGATCTTCTCGCCATGGCTCACGAGCGCGCCTGCGAGAGCGAACTGGCCGACCAACTGGATGCCGCGCTGCAGGCGCGCCGATTGCCCGACATGGCCGCCTTGCGGGAACGCTTCGCCCCCGATCCCTCCCGGCTGCCGAATGTCGTCGTGCGCCTTGCGCCGCTCAATGCCTATGAAGCCCTGCTCGGCGCCAGCCTGACGGGAGACGCGGCATGAAGACCAACACCACTGTCGATACCGCCAAGCTCAGCCTGCTCCTCAACGAACTGCGCTTGCCGGCCATCAAGCTCATGTGGCCGCAATTCGCCGAACAGGCCGACAAGGAAGGCTGGCCCGCCGCCCGCTTTCTCGCCGCGATCACCGAGCATGAACTGGCCGAACGCGACCGCCGCCGCATCGAACGCCACCTCGCCGAGGCCCGCCTCCTGCCGGGCAAGACCCTCGACACCTTCGCGTTCGAGGCCGTGCCGATGATCTCCAAGGCCCAGGTGATGGCGATCACCGCCGGCGACAGCTGGCTGGAGAAGGGGGCGAACCTGCTTCTGTTCGGCCCGCCCGGCGGCGGCAAAAGCCATCTCGCTTCAGCCATCGGCCTTGCGCTCATCGAGAATGGCTGGCGGGTGCTCTTCACCAGAACAACCGACCTCGTCCAGAAGCTTCAGACGGCACGGCGAGACCTGGCGCTCGAGAGCGCTCTGGCCAAGCTCGACAAGTTCCATCTCCTGATCCTCGATGATCTCGCCTACGTCACCAAGGACCAGGCCGAGACCAGCGTGCTGTTCGAGCTCATCAGCGCCCGCTACGAGCGGCGCTCAATGCTCATCACCGCCAACCAGCCGTTCGGCGAATGGGGCAAGGTCTTCCCCGACCCCGCCATGACGCTCGCCGCGGTCGACCGCCTCGTCCATCACGCCACCATCTTCGAGATGAATGTCGAGAGCTACAGGCGCCGCGAGGCCATGGAGCGAAAGCGTGGCCCGGGACGCCCCGCGTCCTATGCCACACCCGCCAACAGCGTCGCTGATTGACGCGCCGCGACAATCAAACCGACAAACCCTCTTGCGCGCGGCAATCAATGCCGCGATCATCACCTCCGCCGCGACACCAGATTCTCATCCAGATTGTCGCGCGCTTCTCATCAGAATTGTCGCGCCACATCGAGGGCCGCGCCCTATCGATACTTGTCAATGGCGGGCGCCTCTCGCGGCCCGCACCTACGATTGAGGACGCCCGTCTTCTCTATCTGCGCGAGCGGATTGAGGGAGACATTAACGAGACAGCGAAGACAGCGCGGCTACGTCTGAACATGGAACACCTGTCCGCCGCCTCCGTCGATAAAGGACGTGCGCTGACAAGCCTAACCAGAGAGGACGCCCGCAACGTGAAGGACTACCTTCTCCGCGACCTCGAAATGAAGCCTGCAACGGTGCGCCGATATATCAACGGTGTCTGTGCCCTTATCAACTTCGGCATGACAGAGTTCGGCCTACGGGACACGATGGTGAACCCCTTTCAAAACCTCACGATCAGGGGGGCGGAAACTGCCACCACGGCCGCCCGCGATGAGCGAAGCCCCGTTCCGGAGCCAATGCTTCCCGTGCTACGGGAGCGCGTCTCTGTCCATGCTGGGGAAGACCTGTGGCGCATATGGCGGATTGTCGAGGGGACCGGCTGTCGCCTTGGTGAGGTCACGGGCCTTCTGGTCTCTGACGTAATGCTAGATGCCGGCATCCCCTACATAAGCCTTGTCCCGCACACCCACAGACGCCTCAAGAACGCCGGCTCGGTCCGTAGGGTGCCACTCATCGGAGACGCCCTGAAGGCTGCGCGGGAGGCCGTGAAGGCGGCAGGGAACGGCCCTGCCCTGTTCTCCCGCTATGGTCGCGTGAGGGGCGCCGATGCCGCGTCCGCCATTCTCATGAAGCATGTCCGCGCGGTGACAGAAGACCGCAAGATTGTGGTCCACTCTCTCCGGCACCGCATGGAGGATCGCCTGACGCTTGCCGGCGTCAGCGAGTTTGACCGGAACCTAGTTCTAGGACATTCCAGCGGAGGCATGAGTGAGCGCTACGGTGGCCCTGACGCCCGCCTAAAGGTGGCTGAACGGGCAATCAAGGCCGCGTTGAGCGGCGCTGGAGACGGTGACAGAGGCAAAGGCCCCCGGCGCAAATAGCACTCCTGGAGCCTTCTGTTGTTACCTATCCGGTGCGACCGTCAGCGGCTCAAATCGGGATAGCTTCTCCGGACATCGGCATCGTATTTCTCCCGGTCAGTCATTGTGTTGACCGGGGAAGGCAGCGCGGATGAGACCGACTTAGGCGATCCCGCGCTTTCGCCGATCCCCTCTTGGGCTTGCGGCGGGGTCGTCTCGTCGTCGGCGGGGAAGTGTCGGCGCTCGTTAGGGAAGCCCGGACGGGTCACGGTCCAATTGCCGCGCCCGTCGTGGGAGACGCGGTACAGGTGGACCGAACGTGATCTCACGGCCCGTGCCTGCCAATCCAGCAAAGCGCGGGGATGGTGGATGCTAGAAGGCATCCGTCACCCGACCCGCACGATGCCGGCGCGGACGGCGGCGCCGAAGGACATGGCGGGCCTGCCGGGGACCCTTACGACCCACTCGCGCTGCTCCTCGCTGTAGACCAGAGCCTTGCGTTCGTTCGCGGGCATGTCTGCAATAAGAGCCTTGAAGGCGGCGGCGTCCTGATAGGGAAGCGTTTCCATACGCCCAAGGGCGGCCTGACCAAAGTGGGCAAGCTTCTCCCGATCGTTGTGGATGGTCGCCATCCGGGCCTCCCGAAGCTCACTGTCGGTAAGCGTCTCAAGCAACATGTCCACCGACGCCATGCCACCCGGCAACGCCTTCAGGACGTTGTTCGCTTGGGTCATGAAGCCCTCGACAATGGCGCTAACAGCATCTTCGGTGACACCCTTCGGGGTGCTCCCTTCAAGGTCGCCGGTTTCTGCGGCCTGCCAGATGCTTTCGTTTACAGCGTCCGCGCCTAGTGCACCGGCCAGCGTGTCCATCACGAATGCCGCCGTGTCAGTAGCGTCCGGGGCACCTTTAGGAGCATCCTCACCGACGCCGGCTTGCTGTTCGCCTTGCTGCTGATTGCCTGCCGGGGCAGCGGCGGACTGACCCCCGACAGGCTCACTAAAACCCGGAGGGAGCAACCCTGCAAGGCGGGCGGCCTCGATGCTGGTCTCGCCGAAGCCGGGAATGATGATGTTGCCGGGACGGACTTGGCGCTCGGTATTCACGGTGCGGGCGCTTTGGTCCCTCACGGTCTGCCGACCGTCGCCGAACGTATCGACCTGAAACTTGCGGCTGGTCTGGACGGATGGGGCCGTTGCGGGAGCGCTGCGGTGCGACTGAACATCGTGGTTCGCGGCTGCGATGGTCTCGGCAGCGGTGTCTGAAGTGGCTTGGAAGGTGGCGTAGTTTGCCATTGGAATGTGTCTCGCTTTCTTGCGGTGAGGTTAGGTTTTTGGTTGGTGGGAAACGGTTCGTGGAAAGGCGTTCAGGTCGGGACGGTGCATTCTACGTCCGGACCCCTCGCAGCCTCTGAAATGCCACTACCGCGTACGAACGGGCGGTATTCTGTGCGCACTGCGACCCTAGTCTGTGTGTCGATCCAATCCTCTCCCGCCCACGCTGACAGCTTGCGGTCGCGTTTGAAGATCGGAACTCCGTCGCGAACGATATGCATACGGTAGCTGGGGTCGAAGCCTTCGCGGATCAGAAGGCGGGCAAGTGGGCCTAGAGGGTCTTTGGGGCTTTTGCGTCCGTTGAAGTCGACAACATGGAAGTCATGTCGTGCGCCGTATGGGCCGAACAGTTCAACGGGTAGGGTCGCGGCGCGTTCAACGCCGTGCATGTGGATAGAGATACCTTTGCTCCTTTAGCTGGGTGGTGAGGTTGATCGTCACGGCCTCGGGTCGAAGATGTCGTGGGCCGTCTTGTATGAGGTCGGCGCTCCCGCCGGAGTTTCGGGCGGTGGCCGGGTGTTGACCGTAAGGTGGTTGAAGGTGGGCTCGGGGGAGAACCGTTCGGGCAGATGCGCCAAGGCGGCGTCTATCGTCGCCTGCGTGATCCCGTGCTCTTTGACGTAGCCGCTGTGCATGAGCGGCAGAGCGACCCTCGCGAGATTGGCGCGAGAGCGGAGAAGCGAAGCGATGTTGAACCACTTCCCCTTGCTCGCCCGGCGCTGCTGTAGGTTCCAGCCGAAGCCCTTTCGGTCCACTATCACGCGGTGGCCGGGGCCTATGGCGGCAACGACACCGGGATAGTCGTCGGACCATTCTAGCGTGTTGTAGAAGCTCATAGGGCTGCGGCCTGTCGTACGATGGCGAGGTCGTGCCGCTTGCTGTAGCGCTTGCCGGTCTTTCCACCTTTGAGCCGGAGATTGGTGGTGCGGAGGTCAAGGCGGTTGCCATTGACATTCCGGACGTACTCTCCGGGCTTCGCATTCATGATGATACGGGCAACCGTAACCAGACTGCCGGCAACCATTGCCCTGACAGAGACTTGCATGTCGTCTGTAGCGGTGCCGTCTTTCACGATCACCCAAGAGGCGCTTCTCACGCGCTCTGGCAGAGCGTCGAAGGCCGACCGCTCCACCTTGGCGAACAGCATTCGGCCTCGCTTCCGGTCATTGATAGGCACCAGCACGATTTCGCTCAACGCGCCCCAGCGGCGATGGTCGTTAGGGGTCGTCTGGTATGTTTCGGGGCGACCTGGGGTCGGGCCTCCGGGGTTTGTGATGTTGGTCATTACGAGGTCCAAAAAATTGAGGGAGGGGAGGCAAGCGGCGGCGCTTGGGTGGCCGGAAGTGGGCCTAGCGGGCTTACGGGTTGGGAAGAAACAGAGAGCCACAGACAGGGCCAATGAATGAAAGAGACACAGGACGCCGGGCACACAGGTGGAACAGCCTGTGATGCCGGTCACAGCGGGGAGCCCACACACCGGGCTTCAAGACTTCGGAGACACCCGGAAGCCTGACAGCTCAATGCGCGTTTGGATGAAGGGACCTTTTCAGCGTCCTGTGTCGAGAAGTGGCAGACGGAGACGCCCCCGCATTCGGGAGACCTTGGCTCTTCTGCGAAGAGGGAGTGCGCGGTGGGCTCTGCGTATTCCGACGAAGCCGGCCATCGATTCCGATTTGAAGCCGGCCAGTCATTCCGATTTCATTCCGGCCGGTGTTCCGATTTGAAGCCGGCCATTTTTCGGACTGATCCTGGGTCTCGTTGATGTTTGGATTGGGTTTCGTTTCAGGTCAAGCGTGCGCTGTTTCGGACGCTCTCGGCGAGCGCTGTTTTCGCATGCTTTCACCGGTGAGATCGATGCGATAGGCGTTGTGAACGAGGCGGTCCAGGATGGCATCGGCCAGGGTTGGGTTTGCAATGATCTCGTACCAGCGATCCAGGGGCAGCTGACTGGTGACGATTGTCGATCGGCGTTCGTAGCGGTCTTCAATGATCTCAAGCACATCACGCCGCTGGTCATCATTGAGTTTTTCCGGTCCCCAGTCATCGAGAATGAGAAGGTCGGTTTTGGCGAGTTGCTTGAGGATCCGGCCATAACGTCCGTCGCCTCTCGCGAGGGCAAGCGTTGCAAACAGCCGGGGAACGCGGTGATAGGCGACGGAGAAATCCTCTCGGCAAGCTTTGTGGCCAAGCGCACAGGCCAGCCAGCTCTTGCCGACGCCGGCCGGCCCGGTGATGAGAAGACTGTGATGCTTTCTGATCCAGTCGCAGCCGGCGAGCGCCATGAACAGATTGCGATCAAGACCGCGTGCGGCACGAAAGTCGGCATTCTCGATCTGTGCGTCATGGCGAAGTTTTGCAGCTCTGGCGCGGGCTTCGAAACGCTTCTGGCGGCGCATGGTAGCCTCGCGCTCGAGCAGCATGGCAAGCCATTCGCCATGCTCGAGGCCGCGTGCTTCGGATTGTGCGTCGAGTTCCTGGAAGGCAGTGGCCATGCCATGAAGGCCGAGTTCGCGCAGCATGTTGATGGTCGGATGGATGAGCATTGGTATGTCTCCTCAATGGAAGTAATCAGGGCCACGCAGATTGGCGTGATCGACGATGGCGGTCGGTTCGGTGGAATGCCTTGCGGCCTTGTGATTGGCGATGAGCGAGGCGATGCTCTTGCAGTTCAGCCCACCGATCTCGACAGCGCGGGCTGAGACGGCTTCGGCGCGATCGCGTGTGACATCGCGAAACAGGCGAAGGACACCCAGGCATGTTCGAAAGCCTTGTTCAGGATGTGGGCGGCTGGCGAGGATTGCGACAACCAAGCCTTCCGTCTCGGGCCCGACGGATGCGGCCCAGCGACGGAAACGATCCGGCGTCCACTCGGCATATCGCCGGTGGGAGCTGGGCATATGATCCGGATCCGTCCCATGACGAGGGCCGCCATAGCGGCGCTGATGGACGGCAATGCGCTTGCCGCGGTGGAAGATCTCGATGGTGCGTGCCGTTGCCCTCAGATCGACTTGCTGACGAATGAGGTTGTGCGGTACGGAATAGAAGAAGGTCTTGAACTCGACGTGGTAATCCGTCGAGACGCGGGCCAAACGCCACTCGGCGAATTCGTAGTCTTCGCTCGGAAGGCTTGCCAGCGCAGCACGCTCGACGCTCTCAAACAGTTGCCGGCGACTGACGCCCAGCCGACGCATGACGTGATCATTGATGCGATTGAGTGCCTGGCGAATTGCGGCATTGGCCTCGGCCAGCGAGAAGAAGGTCTGGTTGCGCAGCCGCCCCAGAATGCATGACTGGGCGAAACGCACGCCGTTCTCGACTTTCGATTTGTCCTTCGGCCGTCGCGGCCGTGCCGGAAGAACGCCGACGCCATAATGGGATGCCATCATGCCGTAGCTGCGATTGATCTCGGGATCGTAGAAGCTGGCGCGGCTGACGCCCGACTTCAGATTGTCGGGGACGATCAGGCGGGGAACGCCATCAAAGAAACGAAACATCCTGACGTGTGAACCAATCCAATCCGGCAGTGTCTGGGTCCAGGTCGCTTCGGCATAGGTCAAGCTGGACGCACCCAGCACTGCCACGAAGATCTCCGCCTCACGGATCTCGCCGGTGTCTCGATCAACGATCGGGATCTTCTTGCCGGAATAGTCGACGAAGACCTTGTCGCCGGCGGCGTGTTCCTGGCGCATCGTCGGCGAAAGCCGCTGTTCGAAGCTGCGAAAGAGCTCGCAGAACCGGCTGTAGCCATATCCGTCGGGATGACTTCCTCGATACTCCTCCCACAAGATGAGGAGCGTGACGCCCGGCTTCTTGAGCTCGACGGCAAGATGGGCCCAGTTCGGCTCTGTGCGCCGCCGCGTGCCCTGCTTGACGCCATTGCGAGCGAAGAGTTTGTTCTCAAGCGCGTCATCGGTCAGCTCGCCTGGCAGGGGCCAGCTCAACCCGATTGCCGCTGCGCGCCGCAGATTATCCTGCACCGTACTGCGTGCTATTCCCAGCACGACCGCAATCTCGCGGGAGCTGGTCCCGCTTCCGGCAAGCCGAAGCATTTGTCTCAACTGTCTCATGGTCAGCCTTCTCTTTGCCGGCATCAAAATGTCCTCGTTCATCGCGAGGTAATTGATGCCAAAGTTGCTGACCCAGGAGGTAATCTTCAGTGCCGAAAACCGGCCGGTCTTTGGTTGGAATGGTGGCCGGCTTCATACCGGAATGGTGGCCGGTGTTTGATCGGAATGGCGGCCGGCTTCACGTCGGAATCCGCAGTGGGCTCCGCTTACGGGGAACCAAAAAACAAAGGCGGATCACGATCAGCCTGCCTGATCACATTCAACGCTCATACACATGTTTAGGTCGTATCGGGGGATCATGCTTCCTGGGGCGTGTCGCAATCAACGGCCCGGCTCTGAAGCTGACTAGTCAAACGCCTATAAACGTTAGATGCAACCGGAGGCGCTGGTTCCTGAAGGGAGTGGCAATCAACCCTCGCCCACCTATCGTGCCACGACAGGGAGCCTTCTGTGGGACTGCCGGGGGCCTAGCGTGGCTCTCGTGGAGCGACAACATACAGCGCCGCCCATAAACATGTTCAGGTAACTGTATCGGGGATCGTGCTTCCTAGAGGGAGTGGAAATCAACCGCTCGGCTCGGTCGGTGAGGTCCAACGCCTATCAACGGTATGCAACCGGAGGGACGTATCCTAAGTGGAGGGGTATTCTCCCGGCGCACCGGCGCATCCGCTCATCAATCATGTATGGCTGACCGGAGGCGGCGTACTCCTGAGATAGTGGGTAATCGATTTTGTACGCGGTCAGGCCGTAGAGCGCCTTTCGGGTCCAGACGGTACATTCTACCAGCCGAACCCTCTAAGCCACTGAAACGGCCTTACCGCGTACAAGAGAGAGCCTATTGGCGCTGCAATGGAGCCCCAAAGAACCGCGTCTCGGCTTCCAGCCGCGCGGCGGGGCTTACGCTCCTGACTACTTCGGCCACTTTCGCTTCGACCAGTAGCAGCGGCCATATGTCGTCAAAGGCGTCCAGCGGCTTCCCGGACGACTGGCGGTCGGCAATCTCATGGAGCCAGTCGGCGGCCACGCGGGCGGCCTGTTGTGGGCCTTCGCGTAGGGCATTCTGCCAAGCGTGGTTGTTCTCGTCGGCAGTGGCGGTGTTGATGGTGGTCATTCGTATTCCCCAAGGGCTTGTGTGCGGTTGACAGAGACGGGCCTACGCGAGGCCGCAAAGCCAAGCAACGGTCGTTCTCTTGGGGCCTACAGGGCGCATTGTTTCGATGTTCCCGTTGCCGGGACAAATACCTACAGTGGCCTTCGGGTTGTGGCGGATGACTATCCTGCACATTGTCCCGGCAACGGGCCATGTGTGGGTCACACTTATTCTTGGCTTGGCCTAATATCTACTCCCCAGAAGAAAACGGGCCATACAGAGGTGTTTGGGTCGGGGCGGTACATTCTACCTCCCACACTCTCCGCGCCGCAGAAACGGCCCTACCGCGTACAGAAAGAGAGCCTATCCAGAGGGAGCCCCCTAGTTCGCGAGTATCTTCTGGACCGCAGAGGATGAACAGCCGGCCTCTTTGGCAATCTTACGGACTGACAGCCCCTCGGCCTTCAGGGCCTTGATCCGGTCGTGGTCGAGTTTCACGGGCCGTCCGCCGATTGTCCTGCCTTCGGCCTTCGCCAGAGCGATGCCTTCCATCTGCCTTTCCTTACGCAGCGCTGTCTCAAACTCGGCAATGCTGGCGAGGATGCCGAAGACCAGCCGGCCTGTCCGCGAGGTGGTGTCGAGCGACGGATCGTCCAGCACCTTGAAGCCCACACCCTTGGCGTTCAGCCCCTCTACAATCTCATGGAGGTGAGCCGCAGAACGGGCCAAGCGATCGAGCTTGGTGACAATCAGCGTGTCGTTCTCGTCCCGCACATAGTCCAGACACTTGCCAAGCTCCGGCCTGCCCCTGTCCTTACCCGACTGCTTCTCCTCAAATATCTTGGTCGCCCCCGCCGCCTTCAGCTTCTCAATCTGCGTGGCGTGGTCCTGCCCTGTCGAGCTAACCCGCGCATATCCGACTACCGCCATGCTGTGCCCTTTCCTCTTGGACTGTTAGTGCACACCAATTAGTGGACGCCTAGTGCACATGTCAACAGGTATGTTCACCAACGTAAACCTTAGTGGACGCAAAAGCGGTGACTGGAAAGGCGTTAGGGTCTGCCCAGCGTCCCACACCATCGAACCCTCCGAAGCCGCACCAGCCGCTGCCACTGCATGAAAGAAGGCCCATTGGTGGCCGACCGTGGGCCTCGGGTGTGGGCCTGGACGCGACCCCACCGGGGGGTATCGCGCCGCTGCAACTGTCGAGTTCGACCGCTCGGATTTTCCCGCAATTTTAGGGGCCGCCAGTCTCTGCACCACAAACGGTCGCTGAATTGGTCGCTATGCCGCGCCGCCGTCGTCTACGGTGATAGCCCGCAACTCTGCCCTAGCGTCTTCATACACCTTGAAACGTTCCTCCAACCACGCCTTCTTACGTGGCAACTCTGCTCGATACGGATCAAGCGAAGGGGCTCTCATGGCCCTCTGGAGGAAGTCGATCCACTCGCCCTCTGCCAATGAAAGTGCCGTCCCCGCTTTCATAAATGATGACGCTTTCTGCGCTAGATCGAAGTCTGAGAACGTGCCCGCCTCCGCTTGAGCAATCATGTCCTCCAGCGATTTGTCCATTTGAGACAGGGTGTCATCAAGGTCATCCTTGCGGACCTTTGCGTGGTCGAGGAGCATTTTTAGACTAACGCGACCTTTCTCCCCTTCTGGGGAAATATCGCCAACGACATCGAGCAGTTGCTGGCATACGTCCCTTAGCCGATCAATATTGGCATCAGCGCGTTCAAGGGCCTGCTCGGCCTCGCGCACTTCTCTCTCAAAGCCGGGACTTGGCCGCCCATTGTTGAACTCAAGTGCACGGTGCATCGCCTTGATGAGTTCCTCCGGATGTGTGAGGTCGTCAATAAGCGCACTTGTGAAGTAGCCGTGCTTCCCTTGAGCGAGTTTGAACGACGTGGCCTCCGATGAACCCTCGTCGATGCCAGACACGGCAAATGCCTTGGTCGTCCGTTCAAACAGTTCTAGGCCAGCCTGGACCGCCGCGAGGCGACGGTTCAGGTCACCCTGAAGTGCGTCAACTGCCTTTTGTGCCTTGGATCGAAACAAGCGAGAAAAAAGTGACATGGTACGGCCATCCCCCTCACGCGATTTTATACCAGAAGGGACGCTTGACGGCACCGGGGAATAGTGAGGAACCCTTCATGTCGAATGCCCCTGCCGGGGAGGCCCCGACTGCTAAATCCTGTGTCACACCATAGGAAGGGCGGGCGGGCCGGCCTCGCTGTCAACGCAAAAAACTTGGCCCAACTTGAACAGTTGGACGTGAACGGATAGCGAACACTGTCCGTTAAGCCATTGAAATCATTTGCCTTGAATTTCGGGCGCGAAAATGTGTGGTAACAACATTTGATCTGCTAGCCGCATGTTGTATGGATTTTATGGCATTTATTCGCTAACAACGCTGGCATGTTTGTCGTTGAGAGAGTCGCGCGCGGCCATCGCTATCTCTACCTCGTGGAAAGTGTCCGCGACGGCAAAACCGTTCGCCAGCGCACGATAAAGGCACTGGGCCGCAAGGATGCGCTGGTTGCCAGCGGCGAACTTGACAGATTGGCGGCCTCGATTGCGCGCCATGGCGAACGCAGCCTCATCCTGTCCGACATTGACGCGGGGCGGATTGCCTCTCGCCGCATTGGCGGTCCGCTGTTGTTCGGGCGGCTGTGGCAGCGGCTCGGGATTGGCGATGTGCTGGAAGAGGTGCTGGAAGGGCGCCAGTTCGGCTTTGCGGTGGAACGGGCGGTGTTCATTGGCACGTTGCATCGGCTGTTCGTGTCGGGCTCGGACCGCGACTGCGCGAACTGGATGGCCGATTATGGTATCGAGGGCGCCGAGGGTCTGGCGCTCCATCACTTTTACCGGGCCATGGCGTGGCTGGGCGAGGAACGCGGCGAAAAGGCGCAAGGCGCGCTGGTGGCGCGCTGCGTGAAAGACGTGATCGAGGAAAAGCTCTTCGCGCGCCGGCAGGACCTGTTCACCGACCTCAGCCTTGTGTTCATGGACACAACCTCGTTATCCTTCTACGGCGCGGGCGGCGAGACGCTGGGCAAGCGCGGGCATTCCAAGGACTTCCGCCCCGATCTGGCGCAAATGATCCTGGCGCTGGTCGTTGATGGCGAGGGCCGGCCGATCTGCACCGAGATGGTGCCTGGCAACACCGCTGACGTGACCGTCCTGTTGCCGGTGGTCGATCGGCTGCGAACGCGCTTCGGCGTCACACGCGCCTGCGTTGTCGCCGATCGCGGCATGATCAGCGCCGATACCATCGCCGCGCTCGAAAAGCTGGGCATGGAATACATTCTGGGGGCCCGCGAACGCTCGAGCAGCGTGATCCACAACGTCGTGCTCAATGACACGGCGCCGATGGTTCCGCTCGTTCTCGAGCGCCAGCGCGGTGAAACTCAGTTGTGGGTCAAAGAGGTCAAGTTCGGTAAAGACCGCTACATCGTCAGCCGCAATGACGCCGAGGCCGAGAAGGACAAGGCCGACCGCCAGGCGATCATCGCCGGCCTCGAGGCACAGCTCAAGAAGGGCGACAAGGCACTGGTCGGCAACTCGGCCTACCGGCGTTACCTCAAGGCCAGCGGCAAGAACTTCAAGATCGATGTCGGCAAGCTTGCCGAGGAAGCCCGCTACGACGGTATCACCGTGGTGCGGACCAACGCGAAGGTGACCCCGCTCCAGGCCGTGCTGCGGTATCGCGATTTGCTCGAGGTCGAGAGCCTGTTCCGCGCCGCCAAGGCAACCTTCAATACCCGGCCGATCTTCCACCAATCCGATGCCGCCATCCGCGGGCATGTGTTCTGCTCGTTCCTGGCGCTCGTGCTCAGCAAGGAACTGCGCCGCCTCTGCCGGGCCAAAGGCCTGACGCCCGAATGGCAGCCGCTCCTACGCGATCTCGATCGCCTCCAGGAAGCCACCATCGAAAAGGATGGTCGCATCGTCACAACCAGAACTCACGTCACCGGCCAAGTGGGCAACGTCTTCAAGGCAGCTGGCATCGCTCTGCCACACAACCTCGACGAACAACTCGCCTGAGATCCCCCCCAGATGTAGTGGTAACACGCGCCGGCGCGCGCCTAACATGCTGACTTAATGACATATTCTCACAGGCGGTGTTTAAGTCGGGCTTGGGTAAATCGGCCGAAAGCTATTGAAAGATTGCTTGAAGAGTTCCTACTTCGTTCCCAGTTACACTTTGAGGTCATAAAATGAGCAACCCCGGCCGCACCCCGATTGACGGCTTCTATACTGCATACTTTTCGGGAGTTTCAGGAACTTCGATTGGAATGTTTGTCTTCAAGGACGGAGTGGTCGTGGGCGCAGACGCTGGCGGAGGGCGCTACGACGGGGAATATACGATGACAGCGGACGGCAGCCACGTCGAGGCAAAACTCCGTTTCACGCTACCGGTGGGGAACCTGTCCATAACGGGAATAGCAGCAGAGGCCGAACCCCTCAGCATCGAAGTCCCTCTCCAGCTTCCCATAGAATTTAACAGAAACGACGTTCACCGTATTGAAACCCCTCTAGGCCCGATCAACGCCAAGTTTGACAAGATTAGGAGCGCTTAGTGGACACCGGGTTGCGCTGGATAGACATTCTGACGATTGCGGCGCTGGTCCTTGGTCCCGTCCTTGCCGTCGCGATTGACCGTTACCAGCAGCGATGGACCGACCGGAAGCAACGCCGATTGAAGATTTTTCGCGATCTTATGGGGACCCGCAAGGCGAGGCTCGACCCCCTTCACGTCGGCGCCCTCAATCTGATTGACCTTGAGTTCTATGGGGTTGAACGGGTAATGGCGCCATTTCGGACGTACATGGATAATCTCTACCTGCCGATGCCGATGCCAGAAGCGCAAGAAAGGTTTTTCGACCACCGAAACGATCTGTTTGTGGTTCTCCTCCACGCGATCGGCAGAGAGCTGGGATACACCTTCGACAAACACGATCTCGAAAAATTGGCATATGGGCCAACCGGCTGGAACAACGATCAGAACATGCAGCGTCAAAATATGACACTCGTGAATGAGCTGCTTTCTGGAGTAAGGGCCTTGCCTGTAACTGCAATGCAACCGACATCGCAGAACCCTTTCCCCCCCGCTCCGACCGTTGTGAAGCCAGAACCGGGGGCGGCAAAATGAGAGAAGAAGACGGCCAGCTTCCTTCCACATACTTCGAGGGCCTCTTGAAGCACCGCGAGGCTATGGTGGAACTTCGTTCGGACCAGCTCACGACTTTGGATAAGTCGCTACTAGGCATATCGAGCGGAGCTTTTGGCATATCCATCGCATTCATGGATAAGATTGGTGGAGGTAGCGCAGGCGTCACCAACTTCCTACTCGCCTCTTGGCTCTGTTTTGCAGCCGCAATTTCTGCAAACATCATTTCATATTTCACGGGGGGTGCGGACGCGCAGCGAGAAATTAGGAAGATCGACAATTGCCTCATCGCTGCCACGGCCTATGAAAGTGGTGGAAATCCATTCAGAGGGGCAACACAGGCCCTCAATATCGCTGCACTTGTGCTATTTTTGCTTGGCGTTTCTTTCTTGACGCTCCACGCCTACACGAGCACGAGAGCTAACCCCAATGGCACAGCAACCGCCGCCCCGTCCGCCCAGCCCCAGCCCCTTCCAAAAGGGAACCCCCAGCCTAACGCCAGCCCCAGCGGTCCCTAGTCGCGGCGGCGTGGGTGGCGGCAAACCATCATCTCCTCCGCCTCCGCCACCAACTACGCCGACAAAGAAGTAGCTACTCTCTCGCGGCCTCGTTGCTTCCATAGCCACCCGAAGCCGCGCGTCGTCGCTCCCGTAGGTCTCCCCAACGCCCCCGCTTGCGTGCCCGAGGATCATGTGTTGGGTGCGCCTCAAAGCTCCCGCAACGAGCAGGCGGTCCTTCACTTTGTGCCGAAGGAAGTGGAGTGTCGCCTCGCGTTTTTGCGACAATTGGTGGCTCTGTAAGTCAATACTTCTTCTAGCCCGCCCCAAAATTTATGCAAATCGCGGGTCATTCCCGAAATCGTCCTCCCGCAATCTCGACAGTTTAAGCGCCGGATAAAGCGCCCGGTGGACGATCATCCATTGCGACGCCTCAAACTCCCTATTGTCGCGGTAGAACCACGTCTCATTAACTTGCCTTCTTACTTGGCCAGTTTGGGTCGTATAGGTGCCTGCGGGGACAGACTGACCCAAAACACCAACGTAATAAAGGTCACGGCAAATCCGCTCTGCCCCAATGGTCTGTTTCACTTGCATTACGCCGGAGTTCCCTTGCGCCAGAGCGGTCAGATGGTTCGAGAATTGATCCACCTTGAAATGCTTAAGCCATGCGTTCAGGCACTTCTTCATTACCTGAACAACCGCCATATTGTGCTCAGCATTTAATTCTTCAGCTCGTTCATGCCAGGCTATCTGTGAGTATTCCTCTATTATAGAGGAGAATACGCTTGTGTTGTATGTCGATATATGAATTTCACTCCTGGACGTCAAATTGAACAAATTAACCACATCCCGCGGGTTACACCACGTTATCTCGGAAATAAATCTCTTTGGCGTTACACCATATACATCTCGGGAAAAATAGTTCCGCCAAATGTCTTCCGGGCTATTAGAGCGACCCGCTATATTGTGTTCAAGTGCACGTATCCTATTCTCGATGATCGTATTTATCGGATACTTATCTACAGAATACCTTCCGTACCACTGGAGCTTGTAACCATGATCTACAAGATACTTGTCTATCTCTTGCCTCGATATGCTAACAGCCTTTGCAATCTCCACCCGAACGGCGGCGTAAACATATATAGGAACACCTTTCTCGACGAATACCCGATTTAGATTACCAACGGTGATTATCAAATCGCGTATAAGTATGCTGTCCTTTTTATGCTGCTTTACGCCCAACATCGACAGATTGATCTCGTCAAGATAAAGGATGAATTTAACGTCCTTTGGATAGGTTATAGTGCAAATCTTCTCTATGACCAGTTGGGTGAAGCGCGAGTAGTCAACTTCTTCTCCCTTTTCTATCCTTTCCCAATTCACGGTACTTTCGATCTCGGCGATGCCCCCGGCCCGACCTTTAAGTGACAGTGTGCCGCTTTTTATGCCCGCCAAAATCCGCTGAAGCGTACTCAAATTATTCAGTTCAAAGACCTTAGAAATTATCTCATTGATTTTTCTAGCCTCAGCCGTCTCGTCAAACAGGCGCGGCTCTTCGCATAGAAGCGCAGAGATTTTCTGAATAAGAAACAGCTTCCACATGTCCCGGACCTCGGGCTCTTCTTCCAAGCCAGGGATCGACACAGTCTCGTAGTTCAAAGGCTTGGCGATCTTCGCTTTCTCTTGTTGCGAAATGTCTTCGGAAAAAACGATAACACGCGTGACATTGCCGGCTTGGTTCTCAAGTTCCATTACGTACCTAAGCAGCGCTGTCTTACCCGACCCCTTTGTCCCGTAAAAAAGAAAGCGGTCGCCGTTTCGTATGGCATCGATGTCGGCCGGTTGCGGAGGCGCAAATGCTTCTAAGGACGTGTCGATAATTTATCGCGCTAATTTTTGGGATTGCGGCTTGATTGTATAGTTCCATTCACCGTGGAATTCGTTGCGAATGATGTTCAAGCTGGCCATGTCCTCGTCGGAGACTTTGATCCCGGCGGGATAGCGGTTTTCATCAAGTTCGCAACGAACGGTCAGTCCCGCCGTCGAGGTTGTGGCGCCGATGAGTTCGACGATGGTGCGATAATCGGTGAGCGGTCGTCCACGCCAGTTTCTCGAGATGAACGAGAAGAGGCGGTGTTCGATCTTGTTCCATTTGCTGGTGCCGGGCGGGAGATGGAGGACAGCGATGGTCAACCCCAACTCGTCGGCCAGCTTTTGGAGTTCGACTTTCCACAGGCGCACGCGCGAACCGTTGCTTCCGCCGCCGTCGGCGGTGATCGTCAAGGTATGAGCGTGCGCGTAGCGATCACGCCCCATGCTGATCCACCAGGAGCGTATGGCGTTGACGGCGAAGGCAGCGGTATCGTGGTCGATCCCGACGCTGACCCACCCTTTGTCATCGGCGATATCATAAATACCGTAGGGCGCGGCACGACCGAGCTTCGGGTCGACGAAATCATGGACGCGGACCGGCTCTGGTGCTCCGGCCGGTCGGTATTCACGTCCGCCATTCTTGAAGTCGCCGACGAGTTCTTTCTTCTTCGTATCGACGGAGATCGCAGGTTGACCGGCCGTAATGGCGTCCTTGACCGTCCTGGCGATGTGCTGGAACTGTGCGTCGCGATCGACGTGGCTCGATCCCTCCAGCGTCTTTCGATTGCCCTGAAGAGAATACCCAAGCGTTTTCAACAGAGTACCGACGACGTCATGACCGACACGATGGCCCATGGCGCAAAGCGCCGCCGCCAAGTTCCGCAAGCTTTTCGATGTCCACTTCAAGGGTGACATCGGATCGCCACGCGTGGCGGGGTCGACAAGCCTTTCCAGGTCGCTGAGAAGTGTCGGATCCGTCTGCGTCAAAGGTTTGCGTCCGGCACCCTTGCGCCGGATGCCGCCAAGAGCTGAATCCGGCGCCGCGCCGCGCAGTTCCCGCAATCCATATCCGATGGTGCTACGCGCGATCCCCGTTGCCGCGGACACCGCCGCGATCCCGCCCCAGCCCGCGGTGAGCGCTTCCGCCGCCGCAAAGCGGCGACGACCACGCTCGTCCAGCACGGGGCTAACCGCATCATAGCGGAGCTTTATAGCGGCGACATCGATCACCGCCCATGTCTACAAAGCAACGCAGGATTTCGGAATCCCCCAAAACGAGCTTTATCGATTCAGCAATTTATCGACGTGTCCTAAGAACAATCGTCGAGATGCCTCGTCGCGCGTAACCAATGCGCTTTTCGCATCGGTCTTCCCAAAGTCGATCTGCGTCCTGCGAATGTACTGCAATTCCCCCCCCCCCCCCTGTGACGGCTTTCTGGTCCTTAACAATTAGCGCCGCCATGAAGGATGCGAAAGCAGCAGCGCGAGACCGTCAACTTCTGCTATACCAACTGTAGGTGGCCTTTGGAAAGAAGCAGCAGCTCCACTAAACGACCCGTCCCTGTCGATCAGTTGCCTGGCTGCAAATTCGTACCAGCCTGATGGTCGATCACCCTTAGCTCTGCTTCGCAGCTACCCAGCTAAAAACACTTATCGACCGTTGCGCAACCGAAAGCAAAGCCGTAGAGCGGATGACAATTGCGGCCGCTATACTGTTTGAGGTTACGCGTCTGTTCGTTGGGGAGTGTTAAAGGAATGCCATTTTCGGCCACGGTATTTAATGTTTTGATTGCGTCGCCATCAGATTTGCCCGGGGAACGGGCGGCGATTGCTCAAAGCCTTCAGGACTGGAACTCACTTCATTCGGAGGACCAAGGCAAAATCCTGCTTCCCGTAATGTGGGAGACGCACAGCGCACCTTCGATGGGGGATCGGCCCCAAGGCTTGATCAACGAGCGTGTTGTAAAGAGATGCGACATCTTGATCGGTTCGTTTTGGAATAGGCTGGGCTCACCGACCGGTGTGGAGGAGAGTGGCACCGTGGAAGAGGTAAAATGGTTCCTGGCTAATAAAAAGCCGGTGATGCTTTATTACTCTAAGGCTACGGTCGACATGGATACCGTGGACTTGGACCAGTACAAAAAATTGAGGGAGTTCAAAGGGTCAATCCGCGACAAGGGTATTCAAGAGGACTATCATTCAGTGGGTGAGTTGCGGGAGAAGCTATCTCGCCATCTTACGATCGTCATGAGAGAGATGTCCGTCGCTCCGGTCATCGACAAACGCACCGTCGAGGCGGCACGTGCGTCTACACGCTCCGGGGTAGCTGCCCCGACGGTGGAACCAAAGTCCACAATTGTTGCCCCAATAGCGCTATTTGACTACACAGAAAAGGCGTTCATCGTGCGGGGCGACACGGTTGATTTCAAAGAAAAGCTTCGGGAGCTCGGCGGGAAGTGGATATCAACTAAGGACGGAGGGAAGGCGTGGATGTTCTCTAAACGCCGGCTCAACGAGGTTGCGGTGCTGTTGCAAGTTGGCGCTAACCTTCATCCCATTCAGTGATGCCATCAATTGGTTTTCGGCATGAGGTCTTCGGTCCTCTCGCCAGCGTGCTTCGCTGTTTAGGGGCTCCTCTTGAGCCTTGCCATCGTGTCAACGACAGCTGCAACGCCAAGTTCGTCGGGATTTCTTTTGCAGAACCCGTATAGCGATGCCCAAACCTCGGCGCGTGTGAGGCTATTAAAGTCGAAGCCTTGCTCGCCTTTCTCGATCAAGTTCATGTTCGTCGCGGTGATATAACCTTCGGTCCAGCTTAACATTGCGAAAGCCAGCGGATGCTGCCCGACCGACACGTTGTCATTCATCCCCGAGACAAGCCGGGAACACTTCGATGCCATCACTCCCGCGCCGAAAGATGCTTCCTCTTGCGCGTGAGCAGAGGACCCTGATGCTAGAATGATTAAAAGCCCCGAAACCCACTTGAACATTTTCTTCGCGCCCGCTGTCTGTCGCTGAACGTACATCATTGCTTCAACAGCTATCGTCAAGTAGCGTGGCGCTTGCGGTCCACATTCGGGCCGCATGAGGTCCACAACAGCGGAGTGGGATCAAAGAGGGCATTTGGTCTAACTTATTGTAATCACTTAGAGAAATGGATGGCTTTTGTCGGTCCGATTTTGTGCCACTAAGCCGCCTCTGGGCACCATTTCCTTTGTAAGGTGTTGACGCAGCTGAAAAACCAGCAAAACTAAATGCTTAGGGCTGCCGGAGTGCTACACACAGGTGTTACACATGGTCCTTGCTATGAGGCGTCCTGTTAAACATCGTAAGACCGGGGTTTACTGGTTTCGAAAGCGCCTACCGGCGGACATTGCCGCGCCGGCGCCGCATGTGCGAGCGATGGCATAGATGTCGCAGGGATGGTGATCGGTCCGAGCCTGCATGCCGCGCGCCCTTGCCGTGAGAACGCCGCGGATATTGCATAAGTCTCCGCTTATAGGCAAGGCTCAACGAAGCCCGCCCCAGACAGTTTTGCCCCCGTCCGAGGCGGGCTGAGGAAGCTGATGGAGGCAGCCTCCGGCCTTGGCCCACGGGGATCAAAACCAAGGCAGATTCAAAACTACACCCGGCGAAGAATGTTCCGGCCGTGGTGATCTCCGGCTGTAGTCACATTAGCCCCAACTAACGCTCTCTGGACTCTTTTCGCCAATGGAAGCATTCTTCCGGCGGGGAGAGTGGGACTGTGGGCCAAGTCCAGCAACAGGGGTCAGCCATCCTGATCGATGGGGGGATCGCAGGGCAGCGGCTCAATCTGCCGCTCGCGATCATCTTGACCGTCAGCCTGGTCATCGCGGCTATTGCGCCATTCGACGTTGGCTTCGTCGCCGTCACGTTCGAATCTCCAGTTCTACGCGTCATGCTTATGGCCGCCCTCGTGATGATCGGCGCTTGGTCAGCGAGCCAAGTCGGCCTACGTCTGACCGCATCGGCTCGATCAGCATTGATCGGGGCGATTGGTGCGATCCTGGTTGCCGGCTATGTAGTCTGCATCGACTGCTATCTATTTCGAAGCGTTGTCCCGGAATCCTATGCGCAATTTTTCGAGCAAATGCCGCTGGGTGAGCGCTTTGCCTATTTCATGCTCCGCGCGTTCAACGAGAATGTGATCTATCGCCTGTTCGTATTCGCGACCGCCCTTTGCCTGCTTTCGAAGCTGACGAGGGTAGGAGCAAGGGAGATGGCACCGATCGCCATCCTAGCCGTCATGGTCGCAACCCAGGCGCTCAACATTGGGATGAACGTGACGGCGTTCTTACCGGGCCCGATATCGCCGCTGGTGCTCACCTACGAGGCTTTGCGCTACGTCGTCCCAGGCGTCATTTGGGCATGGCTGTTCTGGCGCTTCGGTTTCCTGACTGCCGAGATTGCTTCGGTTGGCTGCCATCTGTTTCTTCAGCCGGCGCTGGGCATTCTGCTTTAGCCGTTAACGGTCTATTGCGTGATCCTCGTTTAGCATCCGCCGATGGATGACACGTTCGAAGACTTGATTCACGCTGTGAAAGCTGCGCCAAAAAGCGATCGGCTTGGCATCGTGCTGGCGAGCCTTGCCATCCTTGCCGCGGTGGCCGGCAGTGTATTGCTCAAAGGAATAGGGCACGATCAGTCGCGACAGCCAACTGTCGACATTGGCCAGATCCTTCATCCCGGAGTGGTCTGAAGCTACCCCCATGCAGAGAAGCCCGACGGCGGAGACTGGTTGAACGCAGTGGCGACAAAATTGGCGGCGGAAAAGTCTGTGCTGTTATGAATGCTGATACCGGCAAAAACAGCGCCGGAATTGAGGCCACTGGGAAGCGATATCCCGCCGGCACCAGTCGCAGGATCGAGATGTCAGCGCCGTGGTTGATGTGATAGACGGCGCCGACAATCACGAGCGCCGGGACGGACTTGACCCCGGCTTCTTTCGCTTCGGCAAGCCGGCCCTTCGTCACGCCCCGTGCGGCCGTTGCCGATCCTGGCGCCGTTCACGGTTTCACGGAAACGGCAGCCTGCTCTAACTCTTCGTTTTGAACCCATTCCCAAGGGAAGGCGTCTGCTCTTCCCTTGGGAATGGCCGGCGCGCTGGCGTGCCGGCCATTGGCGTCAAGCGTGGCGGATTTCGGTTCCCAGCACCTTCAAGCATTCGCGGATGAACGCGGCAAGCGCCGTCCAACCCTTGGCCGAAACCATCGTCCCGTCCACATAGGCATCGGTGGGAGACAGGTCGATGTATGTGCCGCCGGCAAGCGTCACCTCGGGCTCGCAAGCCGCGAGAGCCCCAACCTTCTTGCCGCGGACGACACCATCGACCGCGATCAGAATCTGGACGCCGTGGCAAATCGTGAAGATCGGCTTTTTGGTCTCATGGAAATGGCGCACGATCGCCTGCACGCGCTTGTCGGTACGAATGTATTCCGGCCCGCGGCCGCCTGCGCAGTAGACCGCATGATACTGGTCGAGCTGTCTTTCGGCGTCCGAAAACGTCTTGTTGATCAGCGCATAGTGGCCAAGCTTTTCGGTGTAGGTCTGGTCGCCCTCGAAGTCGTGCAGCGAGGTCTTGATCAGGTCTCCTGCGTTCTTGTCGGGGCATACCACATGAACCGTGTGGCCCACCGCCTCCATCGCCTGCTGATAGACGAAGATTTCGTATTCCTCGGTGAACTCACCGGTCAGCATCAGTATTTTCTTGCCTGGCATGGCTCTTCCTCCTGTTGGGGCTGGGCGAGGCGCGGATCGCGCCTCGCCTGTCTTCGAAATCGGATCGGATCAGAACGGCGGGTCCCGGAAATGAGCGCTCGGCGCGCAGCACCGGTTCGACGGCGCCCGGCACGCCACCAGTAGGCAGCGTGCTTCCTCCCTCTCCGGCGATATTGGCGGAAATGGACATCGGGTCCGACCTCAATCGAAGGCCGGAAGCAAGCGATCGCGCGAATGCTCGATATGGACGCGCATCGCCTTTTGGGTGGCGTCGGGATCGGCCGCGCCGAATGCGGCGAGGATCGCCTCGTGTTCGTCGAGCGCTTCCTCGGTCACGCGGGCATGATACATCAGGCGGAAGATATGGAAGTGGGTATGCTGGTGGCTCAACGTCTGCCGAATGAGTTCGTTTTGCGAAAACTCCATGATCTTGTCGTGGAAGATCGCGTCCTGCCGGGCGAAATTCGAATAGCGCAGGCGATCGTCCTTGCCTTCGCGCCGTGACATCACACCGGCTGCTTCCAGCAAAATGTTGAGCTTGGCTTCATCCATGGCAGCGGCGGCTTTCGCCGCGGCATGCGGCTCAAGCAGAAGGCGCATCTCGTACAATTCGTCGAAGCGGCGCCGTGTGATTTGTGGTGCCGCGCGATAGCCGATCAGGTGCGTCTTGAGCACCAGGCCTTCGCCTTCGAGGCGGCCGAGCGCCTCGCGGATCGGCGTGTGCGAGACGTTGAATTCCTTGACCAGGCTGTCGACGGTGATGCGCGAACCCGGCGCGATCTTGAGCGCCATCAGCTGCGCGAAGATCGCTTCGTAGACATCCTCGACCAGGCTGTTGGAGCGCTGGATGCGACCGCCGCCGGCGGTCGTTTCGGTCGTGTCGGCTGAGTTCGCGATCTGCATCTTTTTTGCCTCTTGACAGTGCGGACTGCTAACACGATGCTCCAGCCGACGCAATCCTATATCCTATACGATTTTAAAGCGGATATGTCTGTCGGGCCGTTGCATGGGTGCTACAGGGTGTCCTGGCGCGGTTGCGGACAGATGGCGGATCCGCAGCGAGAACCCTAGCCAGTTCAGCCGCCTTCAAAGGACAAAAGATCATCATGAGCCTCTTCGCCGCCCTCCGGCTTCCGCGTGAAATCCTTTTCGGGAAAGGCCAGCGCCATGCGCTGCCGACAGTCGCCGGCAGGTTCGGCCGGCGCGCCCTGGTCTGCACCGACGAGCGTTTCGCCGGCACGGCGGTGTTCGCGGAAATCGTCAAATCGCTCCAGGCCGCCTCGATCGAGGTGCTGGTGCATGACCGCGTGCTTCCCGACGTGCCGCGCGACAGCGTCAGCATTTGCGTCGAGGAGGCGGAGAAATTCCGGCCCGAGATGGTGATCGGCATCGGCGGCGGCAGCTGCCTCGATTTCGCCAAATGCGCTGACTTGCTGCTCAGCCACGGCGGCACACTTCAGGAGTATTATGGGGAGTTCAAGGTGCCCGGCCCGACGCTGCCGCTGATCGCCGTGCCCACGACAGCGGGCACCGGTTCCGAAGTGACGCCCGTCGCGGTGATCTCCGATCCGGACCGGACGCTGAAGGTCGGCATATCGAGCCCCTATCTGATCGCCGCGGTTGCCTTGTGCGACCCCGAACTGACGATGACATGCCCCCCTGCCCTGACCGCGATAGCCGGCGCGGATGCCTTGACCCATGCGATCGAGGCCTTCACCGCGAAGCGGCGCGGCGAGGACCCCAGCCTGGCGCAACAGCATGTCTTCATCGGCAAGACCGCGCTGACCGACCATTTCGCCCTGCTGGCCATAGAGCTGCTGGGCCGCAGCCTGGAGAAAGCCTGCACCGATGGCACCGATGCCGATGCGCGCGCCGATGTGATGATGGGCGCGCTGGCGGCGGGCTGCGCATTCGGCACCGCCGGCACGGCGGCGGCGCATGCCGTGCAATATCCTGCGGGCGCCCTCACCCACACCGCGCACGGATTGGGCGTGGCGACGATGATGCCCTACGTCATGACCTACAACAGCCGCGTGGTCGCCGCCGAGATGGCCGAGATCGGCGCCGCGCTTGGCCTCGAAGCCAAGGGGCGGAGCGCCGAGGAGATGGCGGATGCCACCATCGGGGAAATCCGGCGGCTATTCGCGACGATCGGCATCACGCCGACCCTGGCCGATCTCGGCCTTCCCGCCGACAAGCTCGACTGGACCGCCGATCAGGCGCTCGGCATCGACCGTCTGATCAAGAACAACCCGCGCCCCTTCGATGTCACTGCCATGCGACGCCTGGTCCAGGCCGCCCATGACGGCGACCTCGCAGCCTGCGCCATGTAATCCACGGAACAAGACCATGAACCTTCCTCCCAATGCGCTGTGGATCGACCAGGACGACTATGATGTTCGCGGCTTTTCGCACGGACTGTACATCGACGGCAGATGGCGACCATCTTCCGACGGCCGGGTCATTGACGTCGTCGATCCTTCGTCGGGGTCTGTTATTGCAGCGGTCCCCGACGCGACGCTCGAGGATGCCCTGGCCGCGGTCGATGCGGCAGCCAAGGCGGCGACGGGATGGCGGGAGACGGCGCCGCGCAAGCGCTCGGAAATCCTCAGGCGCTGTTTCGAACTCATGGTCGAGCGGTCGGAAACGCTCGCCATGCTGATCTCGCTCGAAAACGGCAAGGCTCTGCGCGACGCGCGCGGCGAGGTTGCGTACGCCGCCGAGTTCTTCCGCTGGAACGCGGAAGAAGCGGTTCGGATCACCGGCGAGTTCGGCACCGCGCCATCCGGCACCAACCGCATCGTGGTCGACTATGAGCCGATCGGCATCTGTGTGCTGATCACGCCCTGGAATTTTCCGGCCGCGATGGCGACACGAAAGATCGCGCCGGCATTGGCGGCCGGTTGCACGGTGATCCTGAAGCCGGCCAGCGAAACGCCGCTGACGGCCTATGCGCTGGCCGCGCTCTACGGCGAGGCCGGCGTTCCGGCCGGCGTGGTCAACGTGCTCACCACGACCAGTCCCGGTCCGCTGACATCGGCCATGCTGGCCGATCCGCGCGTCAGGAAGCTCTCTTTCACCGGCTCGACGGGCGTCGGACGAACCTTGCTTGGCGAAGCCGCCAAGCATGTAGTCTCCTGCTCGATGGAACTCGGCGGCAATGCACCCTTCGTCGTCTTCGACGATGCCGACCTCGATGCCGCGCTCGATGGCGCCATGATCGCGAAGATGCGCAATGCCGGCGAAGCCTGTACAGCCGCCAACCGCATCTATGTCCAGTCGGGCATTCATGATGCGTTCGCCGACGGCCTTCGCAAGCGCATGGCAGCTCTCAAGGTCGGACCAGGCATGAGTGCGGATACCGAGTGCGGGCCGATGATCACCAGAAAGGCGGTCGCCAAGATCGACCGCCTTGTCAATGACGCCGTGGCCCGGGGAGCCAAGGTACTTTGCGGCGGCTCGATCCCGGAAGAGGAAGGCTTCTTTTATCCGCCGACGGTCCTGTCGCAGGTTTCGCCCGATGCCGACATGGCGCATGAGGAGATCTTCGGGCCGGTAGCGCCCATCACGCGATTCGAGACCGAGGCCGAAGTCATCATGCACGCCAACAACACGGAATACGGCCTTGCCGCCTATATCTATACGCGCGATGTGGGCCGAGGATTGCGGGTGGCATCGAGGATCGAGGCCGGCATGATCGGCCTCAATCGGGGGCTGATGTCGGATCCTGCGGCGCCCTTCGGTGGCGTCAAGCAGAGCGGCCTGGGTCGCGAGGGCGGCCAGCACCACGGCATCGCCGAGTTCATGGAGGCGAAGTATATCGCCGTTACCTTCTGATCGGGCATCCATGCAGAAAGACCCCTTCCGCACCCGCGACCACGTTGCCGACTTTGACGACATCGTGGCCGATATCATGGCGCGCAGCGCCACGACCCGGGCGACGCTGCCGATGGTGGCTGATGTCGCCTACGGCAATGGCGACGCCGAGAGGCTCGACCTGTTCTTTCCCCCGGTCGGGCGCAAGAATATTCCGGTTCATATTTTCATCCACGGCGGCTACTGGCGCATGTTTTCAAGGGGCGACTATTCCTATGTGGCGAACACAGTCACCAAAGCCGGTGCGATCGCCGTCATCGTCGATTATGCGCTAATGCCCGAGTTCAGGATGGCGGCGATCGTGGAACAGGTCCGGCGCGCCAAACAATGGGTGCTGGACAACATCGTCGACCATGGCGGCGATCCCGCCCGGATAAGCGTCAGCGGCCATTCAGCCGGAGCGCACCTGGCCACATTCCTGTTCGAGAAGACGCCAATGCCATCACGCATCCGTGCGGCGCTGCTGCTGGGCGGCCTTTACGACCTGAAGCCTCTGCAGAGATCCTTCCTCGAGCCGTTGATCGGCATCACCGACGAGGAGGCAGCTGCCTTCACGCCAATGACGCGGCGGCATGACCCGAAGACGGCAGTGACCATTCTCGTCGGGGACCAGGAAACGCCAACCCTTCCACCAGCAAGCGGCCGACTTCGGAACACTCTTGCGCGCGCAGGGGCACGGTGTCCGCGACCTCCGCCTGAATGACCGGAACCATATGAACAGCGTACGGGATCTGGGCATCGTCGGCACGCAGGCTGGCGATTGCCTGATGCAGACGATTGAAACAACCCTCGTCTAGAGCAATTCCAGGAAAAGTGTGAGCGGTTTTCCGCAACCTCAGGGCTTGGCCCTGTTGCGCGACCAGGCGACTCGCCGAGCGAAACAGCTTTGCTCTCATTGGCCATTCAGCGGATTCGATTTGCTTGGTGATCCCTCACCCTTAGGGCAAACTCCCTGCCGGGGCTGCAGGAGGTGAAATGAGAGCACGCGCAGCAACGCTCGGGGATCTCGAGGATGTCTTTCATGGCCTGTCCAAGCGGATGTCGGAGGAATACGCGGCGGCCGGCAAGGACCGCAAGATCGCCTATGACAATCTGATGATGAATCTGAAGGAAGGCCGGGCGCACGCGCTGGTCGAGGGCGAGAAGGCCGTGGCGATCATCGCCTGGCATGAGAACAGCGACGCCGCCGATACGCTGTTTGCCGCGCAGGAGGACTTCTTCCGCGGCTCGACCGTGCGCTTCTGCAAGCGGCATATCAGGCACATCCAGGCGCTCGCCGGCAACCTTCCCATCCACTCGCGCAGCTGGCTGCAGGGGCCTGACGTCGCCCGATGGTTCGGCATTATCGGCTATGTCGAGCGCGGCCAGGAGAACGGCGCCAACCTGTTTGAGCTGCCGCCGGCCCGCGCCAGCTAAGGAACCCTGGCTGGCGGCATGTGTTCCTCCTTGCCGCAAACGCCGAGTATACCTCGCCATTGCCCGCGCAGATTCGTCGATGCGGGTCACCTCTTCGGCTCCAAGCGCTTTAACTCGGTGGCCGTGCGAATTGCACACTCGGCCGCCTTGGACTGCCTCAGCAAGCGGCTTGCACGGGGCGACGATTGGCGGGATGTTACTGGGGGCAACCGGGGCCAAACCGGCAGGCCGAGATCGATATGGCTGCTGGAAAATGTCGCGAGCTTGCTTCGCCCTTTTTATCCTTGTTGCCTTGCTGATGCCGGTGGAGGCCAGCGAGCGCATGTCTCATCTGCTTGACCGCTCCAACCTGCCGGTCTCCTATCTTCGCGAATCGGATGTTGTGACCGCATACACGACTGCAATGGCGCGCTTCCGTCTGCAGTTCGCAGGACGTGCCGGCGAAACCAATCTTGCGGTCTCTCTCGAACCATTGCTTTTGCGGGCGGAATTCCGTGCGCGGACCTGGCGCTCGGCGGATGGCAGCTTGTTGCAAGGCTTCGCCGGCAAGGGCGGCTTCCGATTGACGATCGGTAACTGCCTGGCGCGTATCTGCGCTGCCAGCGAATGCAGCGATGCCGGTTGGCCGGTTTACGCCTGCAGCGACGGACGCAAGCGCAAGATGTCCGTCACGGATTTTGTGACGGCAAGCTTCGATGGCGTGCCCTATCGTCGATTGAGCGCCCCCCCTTCGCAGGAATGAGGGCGCGAAGTGCCACCATCCTACCGAGGCAGGCGTTCAGTAAGGGGCGGTATTCCTTTCCCGCACCGCGAACGCCATCCCAGTCAAAAATTACTCGCCTCACGCCCAGCGCTGCGACTCCCCGCCGCAGTCGCGCAGGGCGTTGCGGCACTGAAATTGACGCTCGGCATCATCTTTTCCCCGCGAACTCGGTCCAAATAGAATAGGATGGTGGCGCGCCATCCGAACGCGGACACGTGTTGCATTCGACCCAGGCAGCCGGAAAACCGGTGACAAGCGCCGCCGGAACGTGTTGAAGGTGACGGTCGACACAGAGAGGGACGTGCGATCGGGTTGCACTCGGCAAGTGTTGATGGTTTGTTGCCGGTCTGCGGAGAACGAATGATGCGAGAATCGATCGGTCAAGACGAATATGGGTCGGCGAACCCTTTCGATCCGGACGACCTGCCCAATCTGAATGCGATCGGGCCAGGGATCGGCAACAATGATTTCGAGAAATACGCGGTCGCCGTGATCATCGTGTTCGGCGCCCTGATCATCGGCGGGCTGATGGCCGCGTCGATGACCTTCGGCCATCGCAACGGGTTCCTCTTCGCGCTTGGCGGCGCCACATCGGCCTGGATCTCCGGAAACGCGCTTCTGCTTGACCGGCCGCGCATCTACGCGCTGTTCGTCGGCATCGCCGCCCTGATGCTGATCGCATCGACCATCACACTGGTTACCTGACGGTTCTTGCCGGGCCGCGACCCTGTCCGAGGGTCCGCCCCGGCATCAATATCCGAGTGCCTCGCCAGAGGCCGCCCGGCTGTCGATGGCGCCATTGTAGCGCGCGCCGCCGCCTTTCCCGATTTCCGCGAGGCTTTTGCCGCCGACCAAAATGCCGGCCGCCTGGCCCCAGGTCTGGTCGCCGAGATCAAGGTGGTAGCCCATGCCGGCCAGCAGCCTTTCGGTGTCCGGCGACAGGCCGAACGGCTCGACATAGACCTTATCGGGCAGCCATTGATGGTGGATGCGCGGCGCGTCGATCGCCTCCTGGATGTTCATGCCGTGGTCGATGACGTTGACGATCGCTTCCAGCGTGATGGTGATGATGCGCGAGCCGCCGGGGCTGCCGATGACCATGAACGGCTTGCCGTCCTTGGCCACGATGGTCGGGCTCATCGATGACAGCGGCGTCTTCTTCGGCTGAATGGCATTGGCCTCGCCCTGGACCAGGCCGTAGAGGTTAGGGACGCCCGGCTTCTGGGTGAAATCGTCCATCTCGTTGTTGAGCAGGATGCCGGTGCCGTCGGCGACGACGCCGGCGCCGAAGGAGCCGTTCAGCGTGTAGGTGACGGCGACCGCGTTGCCGTCCTTGTCGATGATGGAATAGTGCGTCGTCTCCTTCGATTCGCCAAAGCCTTTCGGCATCAGGTCCTGCGACACGCCGGCGCGGAATGGGTCGATCTTGTCGCGGATGTCCTTGGCGTAGGCTTTATCCAGCAGTTTCGAGACCGGATTGTCGACGAAATCGGGGTCGCCGAGCGCGGAGTTGCGGTCGACATAGGCATGGCGCATCGCCTCGACCATGACATGCACGGTCTCGGCCGAACCGGCGCCGAGATAGGACAGCGGGTAGCCTTCCAGCACGTTGAGGATTTCGCAGATGATGACGCCACCGGAGCTTGGCGGCGGCGAGGACGTGATCTCATAGCCGCGATAGGAGCAGGTGACCGGTTTCAGTTCGCGCACCGCATATTGCTCGAAATCCTGCTTGGCCAGGATGCCGCCCTTGGCGCCACTCGCCTTGACGATGGCGTCGGCGATGGCGCCCTTGTAGAAGGCGTCGGGGCCTTTCTCGGATATCGCCGAGAGCGAGGCGGCAAGGTCTGGTTGGGTGAGCCGCTCGCCAAAGCCAAAGGGCTTGCCATCGGGTTTCAGGAAGGCGGCGGCCGCCGCAGGATCCTTCGCCAACCTTTCAGCGTTGCCGGCGAACGAGGCGGCGTCGCCCTGATTGAGAATGAACCCGTCCTTGGCATAGCGAATGGCCGGCGCCATCAGCTCTTGTCTTGAGAGTGTGCCATATTTTTCGCGCGCCATTTCGAAACCGGCCACCGAGCCCGGCACGCCGACGGCGAGATAGCCGTCGAGGCTGGCGCCCTTCACCGGGTTGCCATCCTTGTCGAGATACATGGTCTTGGTCGCGGCCAACGGCGCGCGCTCGCGGAAATCGAGGAAGGTCGATTTGCCATCGGCGAAACGGATGGTCATGAAGCCACCGCCGCCAATGTTGCCGGCATTGGGGTAGACGACGGCCAGCGCATAGCCGACGGCGACCGCCGCATCGATGGCATTGCCGCCCTTCTTCAGGACCTCGACGCCGACTTCCGACGCCAGATGCTGGGCCGTCACCACCATGCCGTGCTCGCCCTTGGCCGGCGCCGGCGACGCCGCAAGGACGCTGGTCAATGGTGCGAGGGCAAAGGTGATGGAAAGACTGGCGGCGATCAGTATCCGACGGGTGACGTGCATGGCGGGTTCTCCTGGCGGGGACGCCTAGAAGAGCCCGTCGCTGCGGCCGAGTCCACCTTCAACAATGGGCCAGGCGGATCAATTCTGATGTCAGGCGTGTCAGACAATTCCACCCGAGCCGCCGGCGACAGCCGGGCGTTCGGCCGCGACCTTGGCGCGGTAGCCCGCTGCCCGGTAGGCGGCGACCGGATCGATGGCGCCCCCGGTTTTCAGCCGCGCCATGGCCAGGATCGGCTCGACATCGGTGCGGTAGGCCGCCTTCAGCGTCTGCGTCGCCATCAGCGCGTCATTGCCGTCCTGAAAACCTTCGAGCGCCTTGCGGTCGACCAGCAACGCCTGCGCATAGGCGCGCTGCACCTCGACCGCCGAGAGCATCAGGCTTTCAATCGGATCGGTGACGTTGTGGCTCTGGTCGAGCATGTGGGCCGGATCGAAACCCTCGGCGCCGGACAGTTCGGCATCGACCAGTTCGTTGAAGACCAGGAACAGCCGGTAAGGATCGATCGAACCGGCGTCGAGATCGTCGTCGCCATATTTCGAATCGTTGAAGTGGAAGCCGCCGAGCTTCTTGAACTGGATCAGCCGCGACACGATCATCTCGATGTTGACATTGGGCGCGTGGTGGCCGAGGTCGACCAGGCAGAAGGCCCTGTCGCCCAATTCCTTGGCGATAAGGTAGTTGGTGCCCCAGTCCTGCACGACCGTGGAATAGAAGGCCGGCTCGTACATCTTGTGTTCGGTGAACAGTTTCCAGTCGGCGGGCAGCCCGGCATAAACCTCCTTCATGGCATCGAGGTAGCGCTCGAAGGCTTTGGCGAAATTGACCTGGCCCGGAAAGTTCGAGCCGTCACCGATCCACACCGTCAGCGCCTTGGAGCCGAGCGTCTTGCCGATCTCGATGCATTCGAGATTGTGCTCTACCGCCTGCCGGCGGGTGCCGGCGTCGGCATGCGACAGCGAGCCGAACTTGTAGGAGAGTTTCTGGTCCCTGGCATCGGAGAATGTGTTGGAGTTCATGGCATCGAAGCCGAGGCCGAAGCGCGAGGCCGCCTGCTTCAGCCGGTTCGGATCGGCCTTGTCCCATGGAATGTGCAGGGAGACGGTCGGCGTCGCCTGCGTCAACTGGCTGATGACGGCGCAATCCTCGATCTTGTCGAAAATATCGCGCGGCTCGCCGGCGCCGGGAAAGCGCGCAAAGCGCGTGCCGCCGGTGCCGACGCCCCATGAGGGGATGGCCACGGCGAATTTCTCGACCTTGTCGCGGATGGCGTCGATGGCGATGCCGCGGCGATCCAAGCGTTCCCCAAGGGAGGCGTAGTCGCGCTCTAGGTCGGGCTTACGGGCGGCGTTGTGGCTGTCGACGATTTCGGCGGAAATGATGGTTTCGGACAAGTACTGGTTCCTCCCAAATGCGTTCCGTCAGCGCTGCCCCTCATCCGGCCCTTCGGGCCACCTTCTCCCCGTGAACGGGGAGAAGGGAAGCGCTCCAAATCAGCGCGTAAAGCTCTGCGCGTTGCCGGCGTCGACGTTGATGATGTTGCCGGTCGATTTGGCCGACATGTCGGAGGCGAAGAAATAGATCGCCTCGGCGATGTCTTCCGGGAAGACCGAGCGCTTCAGCATCGAGCGCGAACGATAATGCTCTTCGAGGTCGTCCGTGGACATCTTGTAGGCGGCGGCGCGCTGTTCCTTCCACTCGCCGGTCCAGATTTTCGAGCCGCGCAGCACGGCGTCCGGATTGACGACATTGACCCTGATCTGGGCTTCCGCGCCTTCAAGCGCGAGACACCGGGCGAGATGGATTTCGGCGGCCTTGGCCGTGCAGTAGGCGGCGGCGTTGGGCGAGGCGGCAAGGCCGTTCTTGGAGGCGACGAAGACGACATTGCCGCCGATCTTCTGCACCCGGAACAGCCGGAACGCTTCCCGCGAGACCAGGAAATAGCCGGTCGACAGGATGTCCATGTTCTTGTTCCACAGCGCCAGCGACGTCTCCTCGATCGGCGCCGAGGAGGCGAGACCCGCGTTGGAGACCAGAATGTCGATGCCGCCGAACTCGACCGCCGTCTCGGCAAAGCCCGAAACGACCTGGTCTTCCGAGGTGACGTTGATCACAACCGGGCGGACGAAATCCTTGCCATAGGCTTTCGCCAGTTCCTCATTGGCGCTGGCCAATGCAGCCTCATCGATGTCGGCCAGCACCACGCAGGCGCCTTCGCGCAGCAGCCGGTTTGCGGTCGCCCGGCCAATGCCGCCGGCGCCACCAGTGACCAGCGCGATCTGGCCGGCGAGCGATTTCGGCTTCGGCATGCGCTGCAATTTGAGATCCTCGAGCAGCCAGTATTCGATGTCGAAGGCTTCCTGGGCGGGCAGGCCGACATAGGACGAAACGGTCGAGGCGCCGCGCATGACATTGATGGCGTTGACGTAGAATTCGCCGGAAATTCGCGCCGTCGCCTTGTCGCCGGCGAAGGTGAACATGCCGACGCCGGGCATCAAATAGACCACGGCATTGGGATCGCGGATGGCGGGCGAATCCGGATGCTTGCAGCTGTCGTAATAGGCCTGGTAGCCGACGCGGTATTCGGCGATGTCGTCGGCGAGGCGCGCAATGACGGCATCGACATCGGGTTTTGCCGGATCGAACTCGATAACCAGCGGGCGGATCTTGGTGCGCAGGAAATGGTCCGGGCAAGAGGTGCCGAGTGCCGCCAGCGGACGCAAATCCCTGGAGTTGACGAATTCGAGCACGGCGGCGGAATCGTCGAAATGGCCAAGCTTGTGGCTCTTTTCCGAGATCAGGCCGCGGATTTTCGGCATCAGTTTCGCCGCGACGGCGCGCCGCTCCTTGGCATCGAGCGACTTGACCACTTCGCCGCCGAAGATGGCGAGGCCCTCGGAGCGGCGCTCGAACCACTCGATCGCCTGGTTGATCACCGAGATCGTCGTCTCGTAGCATTCCTTGGGCGTGTCGCCCCAGGTGAACAGGCCGTGGCTTTCGAGGATGACGCCCTTGGCGGCGGGGTGTTCGAGGCAGAACCTCTCCAGCCACAGGCCAAGCTCGAAGCCCGGCCGCTTCCACGGCAGCCAGCCGATGGCATCGCCGAAGATCTCCTTGGTCAGCGCTTTGGAATCCTTCGCCGCGGCAATGGCGATGATGGCGTCGGGATGCATATGATCGACAAACGGCTTCGGCACATAGGCGTGCAGCGGCGTGTCGATCGAGGCCGCGCGTGGGTTCAGATTGAACGTGCAGTGGGGCAGATATCCCACCATCTCGTCCTCATGCTCGACGCCGCGATAAAGGCCTTTCAGCGCGCGCAATTTGTCCATGTAGAGCGTGGCGAAGCCGTCAAGCTTGATCGAGGCGCTGTCGCCGCCCGAACCCTTGACCCACAGCACTTCGACAGTCTCGCCGCTGAGCGGGTCCTTCTGCCATATCTTGGAGGAGGTGTTGCCGCCGCCATAGTTGGTGACACGCTTGTCGGAACCAAGCGTGTTCGAACGATACACCAGAAGCTCGGGGTCGCTCATCCCTTGGGTTTTCGCATCATCCCAAAGATTGGCAAGGCGCGAGCCGGAGCGCTTATCGAGCATAGGTATCCTCCCTGGGACGCAAAAAGCCGCAGTCCATTTTGCCCGGAATGTCTACGCAAGCATCTCGCTTGTCAATCATAAACGATCAAGATCGATCATATTGCACTGCACAATGAAATTATATGATCGGAAATGATTGACACTGCTCGTTATGAGTGCCTAGATGGCCAGGCAGGGAGGAACCATGCACGAAAAAGAGCGCCACAGGATCATTCTGTCCGCCGTCCAGGAAAAGCCTGTGGTGACGGTGCAGGAAATGGTCGACCTGACGGAGTCGTCGGAGGCGACGATCCGGCGCGATATCGCGGCTCTGCATGTGCAAAAGCGCCTGCGCCGGGTGCGCGGTGGCGCGGAAGCGATTTCGCCACCGCAATTCATCGGCCTGGCCGGCCGGCCCTTTTCCGTCAACGAAACGATCAACGCTTCGCAGAAGAGGGCGATCGCCCGGGAAGCGGTCGAATTGTGCGGGGATGGCGAGCCGATCATCATCAATGGCGGCACCACCACCTTCCAGATGGTGCATTTTCTGACCGGTCGGCGCATGCCGATCTTCACCAATTCGTTCCCGATCGCCGAGCATCTGCTCAAGCACTCGAAGAACACGGTGATGCTGTCGGGCGGCACTATCTATCGCGAGCAGAACATCATCCTGTCACCCTTCGACAATGACGTGACGCGCAATTTCTATGCACGCCGCATGTTCATGGGCGCGCAAGGGCTGGGACCGCTCGGCCTGATGGAAGGCGACCCGCTGCTGATCCAGGCGGAGCAGAAGCTGATCGACCAGGCAGACGAGCTGGTGGTGCTGGTCGACTCCTCGAAATTCCGCAAGCGCTCCAGCCTGATCCTGTGCGGGTTGTCGCGCATCGCCACCGTCATCACCGATGACGGCATCGAGGATCGCGAAGCCAAGATGTTGGAGACCGCGGGCGTGACGCTGATCGTCGCCCGCAAGACGGCAAAGGAAGAATCTTCACTGCAGGCCTGAGACACCTCACGCCCGCAGCGGCGATGGAATGCAACGCTCAAGGGAGGATATGCGATGAGCTTTTTGAAGAAACTGATGGTGACGGCCGCATTCTCGGCCGCCATGTTCGTGAATGCCGCCTATGCCGAAAACGTCAAGATCGCACTGGTGGTGAAGTCGCTCGGCAACGGCTTCTTCGACGCCGCCAACAAGGGCGCCGAAGAGGCGGCCAAGGAACTCGGCGATGTCGACATCATCTACACCGGCCCGACCAAGGCGACCGCCGAAGCGCAGATCGAAGTGGTCAACTCGCTGATCGCGCAGAAGGTCAACGCCATCGCCATTTCGGCCAATGACGCGGACGCGCTGGTGCCGGTGCTGAAGAAGGCCATGGAGCGCGGCATCACCGTCATCTCCTGGGATTCGGGCGTTGCCAAGGAAGGCCGCCAGCTTCACCTCAACCCGTCCGACACCGGCCTGATCGGCGAGACGATCATCAAGCTTGCCGCCGACTATCTGCCGGAAGGCGGCGATGTCGCCATCCTGTCGGCCTCCTCGACCGCGACCAACCAGAACGCCTGGATCGACGCGGCCAAGAAGGTGCTGCCGGAGAAGTTCCCCAAGATCAAGCTCGTCGCCACCGTCTATGGCGACGATGATTCGGCCAAGAGCACCGATGAAGCCAAGGGCCTGCTGAAGTCCTATCCGAACCTCAAGGCGATCATCGCGCCGACCACCGTCGGCGTTGTTGCCGCCGCCCAGGTCGTCACCGACGAGAAGCTGATCGGCAAGGTCAATGTCACCGGTCTGGCGCTGCCGTCCGAGTTCAAGAAGTTCATCGACAACGGCGCCAGCCAGGCGGTCGCGCTGTGGAACCCGATCGACCTCGGCTACTCCGCCGTCTACCTCGCTCACGACCTGGCGGTGAAGAAGGAAGAGGCCAAGCCCGGTGCGACGCTGTCGATCGGCCGCGTCGGCAAGGTCACGCTCGACGACTCGAACTCGGCCGCAATGGCTCCGCCCTTCCAGTTCGACAAGACCAACATCGAGAAGTTCTCCAAGATCTATTGATCTGGAGCCTTTCAAGCCGTCGCGGCGGGGCTCACATCCCGCCGCGATTTTAAACGGACCTACTTTCAGGGCTTGATACGACCATGGACACGACAGCCCAGCACGGCACGGTGAAGGAGGGGCCAGCGGCCTCCGCGCCAAGCCTGTCGCTGTCCGGCATCTCGAAAAGCTTTCCCGGCGTGCGCGCGCTGCACAATGTCAGTCTGTCGCTCTACCCCGGCCAGGTGACGGCACTGATCGGCGAGAACGGCGCCGGCAAGTCGACGCTGGTCAAGATCATGACCGGCATCTATCAGTCGGATTCGGGCACGATCAGCATCGACGGCCAGGCCGTCACCTTGCCCAGCGCGCATGCCGCCTTCGGCCATGGCGTCACCGCCATCCATCAGGAAACCGTGCTGTTCGACGATCTGAGCGTCGCCGAAAACATCTTTCTCGGCCACGCGCCGCGCACACGGCTAGGCACCATCGACTGGCGCACGATGCGCAAAAATGCCCGCGAAGTGCTCGACACCATGCATGCCGGCCATATCGACGCCGATGCGCGCCTGAAAGATCTCGGCATCGCCAACAAGCATCTCGTCGCGGTGGCGCGCGCCATGTCGATCGACGCGCAGATCGTCATCATGGACGAGCCGACAGCAGCCCTTTCGATGAAGGAGATCGAGGAGCTGTTCCTGCTCATCGAATTCCTCAAGGAGGAAGGCAAGGCGATCCTGTTCATCAGCCACAAGTTCGACGAGATTTACCGCATCGCCGACCGCTACACGGTGTTCCGCGACGGCGAGATGGTTGGCGAAGGCCTGATCAAGGATGCTGGCCAGAGCCAGATCGTGCGCATGATGGTCGGCCGCTCGGTCGACCACATCTTCCCGCAGCGCAAGGCCCAACTTGAACAGTTGGACGTGAACGGATAGCGAACACTGTCCGTTAAGCCATTGAATTCATTTGCCTTGAATTTCGGGCGCGAAAATGTGTGGTAACAACATTTGTGCTGTTTGCTCTGTTTTGTCTGGATTTGACGGCATTTATTTACTAACAACGCTGGCATGTTTGTCGTTGAGAGAGTCGCGCGCGGCCATCGCTATCTCTACCTCGTGGAAAGTGTCCGCGACGGCAAAACCGTTCGCCAGCGCACGATAAAGGCACTGGGCCGCAAGGATGCGCTGGTTGCCAGCGGCGAACTTGACAGATTGGCGGCCTCGATTGCGCGCCATGGCGAACGCAGCCTCATCCTGTCCGACATTGACGCGGGGCGGATTGCCTCTCGCCGCATTGGCGGTCCGCTGTTGTTCGGGCGGCTGTGGCAGCGGCTCGGGATTGGCGATGTGCTGGAAGAGGTGCTGGAAGGGCGCCAGTTCGGCTTTGCGGTGGAACGGGCGGTGTTCATTGGCACGTTGCATCGGCTGTTCGTGTCGGGCTCGGACCGCGACTGCGCGAACTGGATGGCCGATTATGGTATCGAGGGCGCCGAGGGTCTGGCGCTCCATCACTTTTACCGGGCCATGGCGTGGCTGGGCGAGGAACGCGGCGAAAAGGCGCAAGGCGCGCTGGTGGCGCGCTGCGTGAAAGACGTGATCGAGGAAAAGCTCTTCGCGCGCCGGCAGGACCTGTTCACCGACCTCAGCCTTGTGTTCATGGACACAACCTCGTTATCCTTCTACGGCGCGGGCGGCGAGACGCTGGGCAAGCGCGGGCATTCCAAGGACTTCCGCCCCGATCTGGCGCAAATGATCCTGGCGCTGGTCGTTGATGGCGAGGGCCGGCCGATCTGCACCGAGATGGTGCCTGGCAACACCGCTGACGTGACCGTCCTGTTGCCGGTGGTCGATCGGCTGCGAACGCGCTTCGGCGTCACACGCGCCTGCGTTGTCGCCGATCGCGGCATGATCAGCGCCGATACCATCGCCGCGCTCGAAAAGCTGGGCATGGAATACATTCTGGGGGCCCGCGAACGCTCGAGCAGCGTGATCCACAACGTCGTGCTCAATGACACGGCGCCGATGGTTCCGCTCGTTCTCGAGCGCCAGCGCGGTGAAACTCAGTTGTGGGTCAAAGAGGTCAAGTTCGGTAAAGACCGCTACATCGTCAGCCGCAATGACGCCGAGGCCGAGAAGGACAAGGCCGACCGCCAGGCGATCATCGCCGGCCTCGAGGCACAGCTCAAGAAGGGCGACAAGGCACTGGTCGGCAACTCGGCCTACCGGCGTTACCTCAAGGCCGGCGGCAAGAACTTCAAGATCGATGTCGGCAAGCTTGCCGAGGAAGCCCGCTACGACGGTATCACCGTGGTGCGGACCAACGCGAAGGTGACCCCGCTCCAGGCCGTGCTGCGGTATCGCGATTTGCTCGAGGTCGAGAGCCTGTTCCGCGCCGCCAAGGCAACCTTCAATACCCGGCCGATCTTCCACCAATCCGATGCCGCCATCCGCGGGCATGTGTTCTGCTCGTTCCTGGCGCTCGTGCTCAGCAAGGAACTGCGCCGCCTCTGCCGGGCCAAAGGCCTGACGCCCGAATGGCAGCCGCTCCTACGCGATCTCGATCGCCTCCAGGAAGCCACCATCGAAAAGGATGGTCGCATCGTCACAACCAGAACTCACGTCACCGGCCAAGTGGGCAACGTCTTCAAGGCAGCTGGCATCGCTCTGCCACACAACCTCGACGAACAACTCGCCTGAGATCCCCCCAAAATGTAGTGGTAACACGCGCCGGCGCGCGCCTAACATGCTGACTTAATGACATATTCTCACAGGCGGTGTTTAAGTCGGGCAAGGCCGAGATCGGTGCGCCGGTGCTCTCCGTCTCGGGCCTGTCGCACCCGACCGAGTTCAACAATATCGGCTTCGAGCTGCACAAGGGCGAAATCCTCGGCTTCTACGGCCTCGTCGGCGCCGGGCGCAGCGAAGTCATGCAGGCTATCTCAGGCATCACGCGCACATCAGGCGGCACGATCACGCTGGAAGGCAAGGCGATAGCGCCGAAAACGGCGGCGGATTCGATCGAGGCCGGCATCGTCTATGTGCCGGAGGAACGCGGCAAGCAGGGCGTGGTGATCGGCCTGCCGATCTTCCAGAACGTCTCGCTGCCCTCGCTCAAGCGTACCTCCAAGTCAGGCCTGCTGCGGCTGGCGGAAGAGTTTTCGCTCGCCCGCTCCTACACCGAGCGGCTTGACCTCAGGGCCTCGTCGCTCAGCCAGGATGTCGGCACGCTGTCGGGCGGCAACCAGCAGAAGATCGTCATCGCCAAGTGGCTGGCGACCGCGCCCAAGGTGATCATCCTGGACGAGCCGACCAAGGGCATCGATATCGGCTCGAAAGCCGCCGTGCACGGCTTCATGGCCGAGCTGGTAGCGCAGGGCCTGTCGGTGATCATGGTGTCGTCGGAACTGCCGGAGATACTCGGCATGTCCGACCGGGTGGTGGTCATGCGCGAGGGCCTTGTCGCGGCGGTCTATGACAATAAGTGGCTGGACGCCGAGACGCTGGTCCGGACGGCAGCGGGGATCGCGGCATGAAGGCTTTTCTGAAATACCGCGAGATCTGGCTGGCCGCGGCGATCGTTGTTTTGATCGGGCTGATCTCAACCCGCTTCCCGGCCTTCGCCGACCCCGGCAATCTGCGCCAGGTGTTCAACGACACCTCGATCCTGATGATCCTGGCGCTCGGCCAGATGGTGGTCATCCTGACACGGTCGATCGACCTGTCGATGGCCTCCAACCTCTGCTTCACCGGCATGGTGGTGGCGATGCTGAACGCCGCGCACCCGGCGATCCCGATCCCGGCACTGATCGTCATCGCGCTGGCGGTCGGGCTGGTGCTCGGCGCCATCAACGGCCTTCTGGTGTGGCGGCTGAACATCCCCTCGATCGTGGTGACTTTGGGCACACTCACCATCTATCGCGGCGCCACCTTCGTCCTGTCCGGCGGCGCCTGGGTCAATGCCGACAAGATGAGCCCGGATTTCATCGGTTTCCAGCGCGCGGCCTTCCTCGGCATTCCGGTGCTGTCCTGGATCGCCATCCTGGTCATCGCGCTGTTCTTCGTGCTGATGACACGCACCGCGCTCGGCCGCTCGATCTATGCCATCGGCGTCAACCCGACGGCGTCGGTCTATACCGGCATCGATGTCGGCCGCACGAAATTCATCGTCTTCTGCATCTCCGGCATGATCGGCGGGCTTGCCGGCTACCTCTGGATCTCGCGCTACGTCATCGCCTCGGTCGAGGTCGCCAACGGTTATGAACTCAACATCATCGCCGCCTGCGTCATCGGCGGCATCTCGATCGCCGGCGGCATCGGCTCGGTCGGCGGCGCGGTGCTTGGCGCGCTGTTCCTCGGCATCATCTCCAACGCGCTGCCGGTCATCAACATCTCGCCCTTCTGGCAGATGGCGATTTCGGGCAGCGCCATCATCCTGGCTGTTGTGCTCAACGCGCGCGGTGAACGCCAGCAAGGCCGCATCATCCTGAGAAAGGCAGAGGTGGCATGACCGACATCCCTGCCCCGCGGCATATTCCCGACCGGCTCGACAGGCCGTTTCGCTCGGCGATCTTTTCCTGGGAGGCGCTGTTGATCGTGGTGGCCGTCGCCATCTTCGCCATCAACAGTTTTGCCTCACCCTATTTCCTCGACCCTTATTCGCTGTCCGATCTCACCTTCAACTTCACCGAGAAGGGCCTGATCGCCTTTGCAATGGCATTGCTGATCATTTCGGGCGAGATCGATCTGTCGGTGGCCGCCATCATCGCACTGGCATCCACCATGATGGGCATGGCGGTGCAGGCCGGCGCGGACACGCCGGTGCTGGTGCTGATCGGCATCGTCGTAGGCCTCGGCTGCGGCGCCTTCAACGGGCTGTTGGTGACAAGGCTCGGCCTGCCCTCAATCGTCGTCACAATAGGCACAATGAGCCTGTTCCGCGGCATCGCCTTCATCATCCTCGGCGACCAGGCCTATAAGGGCTATCCCGAAAGCTTCGCCTTCTTCGGCCAGGGCTATGTCTGGTGGGTGGTCTCGTTCGAGTTGGTGCTCTTCCTCATCGCCGCCGTCGTCTACTGGTTCCTGCTGCATCGCACGAGTTTCGGCCGCCGCGTCTTTGCCATCGGCAACAATCCGGTCGCGGCGCAGTTTTCCGGCGTGCGCGTCGGCCGCATCAAATTCATCCTGTTCTGCCTGACCGGACTGATGTCAGGCATCGCCTCGGTACTGATCACCTCGCGGCTCGGCTCGACGAGGCCGTCGATCGCGCAAGGCTATGAGCTGGAAGTCATCACCATGGTGGTGCTCGGCGGCATCAGCATTCTGGGGGGGGCCGGTAGCATTGTCGGCGTCGTACTCGCCGCCTTCATCATGGGGCTGGTGACGTTCGGGCTCGGCCTGCTCAACGTGCCCGGCATCGTCATGTCGATCTTCATCGGCGTGCTGCTGATCATCGTCATCGCCCTGCCGATTGTCTGGCGGCGGCTGCGTGGTAACAGCTGATGCCTGAGAAATACGCGTTCAAGATGAAGCTCAAACCGGGCATGAAGGCCGAGTACAGGAAGCGCCATGACGAGATCTGGCCGTCGCTGGTCGCGCTCTTGAAGCAGGCCGGCGTGTCCGACTACTCAATCCATCTCGACGAAGAGACCAACATCCTGTTCGGCGTGCTGTGGCGGCGCGACGATCACGGCATGGCCGAATTGCCGAAGCACCCGGTGATGCAGCGCTGGTGGGCTCACATGGCCGACATCATGGAAACGAAGCCGGACAATGAGCCGGTGGCCGTGCCGCTGGAAACTATGTTCCATATGGCATGAGCGCGCTTCGCCACATCGCCGTCATCGACATCGGCAAGACCAACGCCAAGGTGGCGCTTGTCGACCTCGCGACATTGAGCGAGGTGGCGCTGCGCCGCGTGGCAAATGCGCCGCTGCGGCAGGCGCCCTACCCACATCACGATGTCGAGGCGCTGTGGACATTCATCCTCGACAGCCTTGCCGGCCTCAACCGCGAACGGCGCATCGACGCCATATCGATCACTACGCATGGCGCGACGAGTGCGCTGGTCGATGCTTCGGGCGAACTGGTTCTACCGGTGCTGGACTATGAGTTCGACGGCCCCGACAGGCTGGCGGCGGACTATGACGCTGTTCGACCGCCCTTCGCCGAGACCGGGACGCCGCGCCTGCCAATCGGCCTCAATCTCGGCGCGCAACTCTTTTGGCAGCAGAAGTGCTTTCCGGCCGCGTTCGCGCATGCGGCCGCGATTCTGATGTACCCGCAATACTGGGCGCTGCGCCTGACCGGCGTCGCCGCCAACGAAGTGACCTCGCTTGGTTGCCACACCGATCTGTGGAATCCATGGCATGCCGACTTTTCGTCGCTGGTCGATCGGTTGGATTGGCGCGGCCTGATGGCACCGGTGCGGTCGGCCAGGGATCGCCTCGGTCCGATCCTGCCAGCGCTTGCCGCGCGCACCGGCCTTGATGCGCAAACCCCCGTGTTCTGCGGCCTGCACGATTCCAACGCCTCGCTGCTGCCGCATCTCCTGTCCGACGTGCCGCCCTTTTCGGTCGTCTCGACCGGCACTTGGGTGGTGTCGATGGCGGTGGGCGGCAGGACGGTCGGCCTCGATCCGGCGCGCGATACTTTGGTCAATGTCAACGCACTGGGCGACCCCATCCCCTCGGCCCGTTTCATGGGCGGCCGCGAATTTTCCGTGCTGACGGAAGGCCGGCCGGAGACTTGGAGCGACGCTGATGTGCTGGCCGTGCTCGCGCGAAAGACATTGCTGCTGCCGTCGACGCAACAGGGATCAGGCCCGTTCCCAGATCAGGCTGCGACATGGCTCAATGCCGACGGCATGAACAATGGCCAGCGCTTTGCCTCCATCTCGTTCTACCTGGCACTGATGACGGCGACCTGCCTCGACCTGATCGGCGCCGATGGCCCGACCACCGTCGAAGGACCGTTTGCCCGCAATCGCCTGTTTGTCGGCATGCTGGCCGCAAGCACAGGCCGCGCCGTCGTCGCCTCTGAAGCGGCCACGGGAACCAGCATCGGCGCGGCACTGCTGGCGTCCGATCAGGTCACGGCGCATGGCAAGGGCGCGCGACTGGAACCGCCGACCGACCCGGCCTGGGCAGCCTATGTCAGGGCGTGGCGCGCGGCGGTCGAAGCACGGGGCTGATCACAGGATCCGCTTGCCGAAGGCCGACATGACGAAGTTCACGGTGTCAGCGCCGATCCTGGGCTCCATATGCTTGGTCAGGCCCGAAATATCCATCGACAGCAGGCCGCCGGAGAGCGCGATCGCCTCCATCGCCTGATGCGTCTCTCGCACCGTCAGCCCGCCGGAGCCAGCCGCCCAGCCGGCGAATTCAGTCGCTGTCGGCGAATAGCTGAGATGAAAGCCTTGCGTGCCCGATGTGGCGATGCGGATCGCCTCATGCATCAGGTCGCGCATGCCCATGGCGTCGATATCGGTCATGGTGAAGGCCGACACTCGCGAATCCTTCAGCACCCGCGCCTCGGCCGGGTCGGCATGGCGCAGGCCGACGATGACGACATTTTCCGGCGACAGCTGCGGCTGCAGCGCGCCGGCCTTGTGATCGAGGCCGAGGGTCCGGGCCAGCACAGAACCTTCCGGCAGGTCGATGCCCTCTTCGTCTTCCGGCATCAGCGCGGCTATGGAATCGATCCAGATCAGGCCGAAGGAGTGCGTCGCGCGCGCCGTCGCCGTCAGCGCCCTGTGGGCGATTCGGCGATCGGCGCCGGCACTCAGCCGGATCAACCCGGAGGGCGGCCGCTCGACATCGGTGAGTTCCACGACGTCGAAATTCATCGCCTCCAACCGCGCGCCGGTCCCCTCGCGGGCAAGAATGCCGGCGGCTTCCTGTTCGGCCGAGATCGACACCATCTTGTGGCCGGAAAAGTCGGCGACGTCATGCATCGGGGCCTTTTCGACATATTCCGACGTCATCGCCAGCAGCATGGCGCCATAGCTCATGCGGAAGGCGACGCGGTCGCCGACGACCGGCGGCGGGTCGGCGTCCTGCACGTCGAGCAGCAGATGGTCGCTGGAGGCGCCGAGAACGCGAATCCCCTTGGCGATCGGCGTCAGCCCTTCGACCAGCACATCCTCGCGGCCGATATTGGCGATGGCGCGCAGCCTGTCGCCCTCGTCGGGAAAGACCGGCTGGTTGCCGAAGGCGTCGTAGCCGGACTCGCCGATCGGCCGCGACGGCTTCAGCTTGACCTCGATGACGTCGCTGGTCAGGCGGCAGGCGTCGGTCTCGAGTTCGGCCCATGGCACATCGCGGAAGGTTTCGACGCCGCCTTGCAGGATCGCCTCGCCGACCCGGAGATTGTTGATGCCGGCGGGCAGTTTGCCTTCGAGCAGCAGCGTCAACGACGACGAGGCGCCGCCGGAGATCCAGTCGAGGCTTTTGCCGGACAGGCGTTCGGTCTTGTAGGCATGGGCGACGAGTTGGCCGAGATTCTCCGGTGTCGGCATGATGGCGCCGAAACAGCCGAGATTGGTGCCGATGCCGGCGACGCGCACGCCCTTGAACTCGAGGATCCGCTCGACGGTGGGGATCAGGTCGCTCGGCCAGATGCCTTCGCGCAGGTCGCCGAGATCGATCATCAGCATGATGTCGTGGACGCGGCCCATGCGCTCGGCGATGCGCGAGATCTCGCGGATGGTGGCGAGTTCCGACTGCAGGCTGATGTCGACGGTGCGCACCACCTCCTCGATGCGCGCCATGGGTGGACTGCGCAGCAGCATGATCGGCGCGTTGATGCCGCTGTCGCGCAGCCGGCGGATGTTTTCGAAACGCGATTCGGCAATGCCGGCGACGCCGCCGCGCAGCATGGCACGCGCCACTTGCGGCATGCCGCACATGCCCTTGGTGACACCGAACACCTTGATGCCGGACAGGGCGCAGCGGTCGACAATGGTGCGGGCGTTGCGCTCGATACGGCCAAGGTCGATGGCGACTTGCGGTCCCGACATCCTATCCCCCGTACACAAGCCCCTGCGGGTCGATCTCGGGCTTACGGCCGGCAACGAGGTCGGCCAGGAATTTTCCGGAGCCGCAGGCCATGGTCCAGCCGACATGGCCGTGGCCGGTGTCGAGATAGAGGTTTTGATAGCGTGCCTGGCCAATGACCGGCACGGAGCCCGGCATCATCGGCCTGAGGCCCGCCCAGAGCTCCGCCTTCTTCTCGTCGAAAGCGCCGGGAAAGAGGTCCTTTGCGGTCCTGAACATGGTGGCAAAGTCGCTGGGCTTGTGGGAGCGGTCGAAGCCGGTGAATTCAGCGGTCGAAGCCAGCCGCAACCGGTTGCCGAGCCTCGAATAGGCCATCAGCTGGTCCTCGTCGGCGCCGCCCATGGTCGGCCCCTTGCTCTCGTCTTCCAGCGGAATGGTCGCGGTATAGCCCTTCACCGGATAGACCGGCAGGTCGATGCCGTAGCGGCGGCCAAGCAGACCGCTTTCAGGCCCCATCGAGATGACGACGGCGTCACCGGTCACCGGTCCGCCCGAGGTCATCACCGCGCGCACCCGGTCGCCCTCTATGTCGAGACCCTCGACCGTCGTGCCGTAGAGGAATTTCACGCCGAGCTTTTCGGCGGCATGAGCGGCGAGCTTTTCCACGAACTTCCGGGAATCGCCGGTCTGGTCGATCGGCGAATAGACGCCGCCGGCGATCTTTTCCTTCACGCCGGCAAGGCCCGGCTCGAGCTCGACCAGCCGGTCGCGGCCGACGATCTCGATCGGCAGGCCGTGCTCGGCCAGATAGCGGTAATTGTCGGTGCCGATGTCGAGGCTGTGCTGCGAGCGGAAGAAATAGAGGATGCCTTTCTTGCGCTCGTCATAGTGGATGCCGGTGTCGGCCGAGATGGCGTTGATGCAGTCGCGCGAATAGAGCGCGAGGCGCAGCTTGACCTGGCTGTTGGCGCGCAGGCGGGCCACCGTGCATTGGCGCAGGAAACGCAGGCTCCAGGCGAGGAAATAGGGATCGAAGCGCAGCCGCACCTTGATGCCGAGATCATGATTGTAGAGCCCGCGCAGAAACGTCTTCAGCGCCGCCGGCGAGGCCCAGGCGGTGGCGTCACCCGGCGAAACCAGGCCGGCATTGGATTGGCTGGTGCCCCGCGCCGGCGCGACATGGCGCTCGATCACGGTGACCTCGTGGCCGTCGGCGGCCAGGTAATAGGCTGCTGCCGTACCGACAACGCCGGCGCCGAGCACCGTTATCTTCATGCCATCCCCCAAAAGCTCTCGGCGGCGCGGCGCCTCGACGCCGCGTCGCGACTGCTTCCATAGCGCGTCGCCGCGCGCCTTGCGAGCCCTCGGGGCTTGGCTCAGCCGCGGGCGGAGTTCTTGCTGGTCAGGATGCGCTCCCAGGCGAGTGCGTCGGCAACGATCTGGTCGAGATCGTCGCGTTGCGGCGTCCAACCGAGTTCCGCCCGGGCAAGGTCCGAATTGGCGACAACCGCCGCGGCGTCGCCGGGACGCCGGTCGCCCATCTTCACCTCGAAATCGTGGCCAAAGGCGCGGCGCACGCTCTCAATGACCTCGAGCACCGAATAGCCATGGCTGTAGCCGCAATTGGCGATGAGGCTCTGTCCCCCGGCGCGCAGCCGCTGCAGCGCCAGGCGATGCGCGGCTGCCAGGTCGCTGACATGGATATAGTCACGCATGCAGGTGCCGTCGGGCGTCGGGTAATCGGTGCCGAACACCTGCATGAAAGGCCGCTTGCCGAGCGCGGTCTCGCAGGCGACCTTGATCAGATGCGTGGCGCCCGGCGTCGACTGGCCGGTGCGGCCCTTGGGATCGGCGCCGGCGACGTTGAAATAGCGCAGCGCGGTGTAGCGGATGTCGTGCGCGAGGCCGGCATCGCGCAACATCCATTCGCTCATCAGCTTGGACAGGCCATAGGGCGATTCCGGCGCCAGACGGGCATCCTCGCGCACCGGCTCCAGCCCGGCGCCGCCATAGACGGCGGCGGTCGAGGAAAAGATGAAATGCGGCACGCCCTCGCGCACCGCGGTTTCGATCAGCGTGCGCGTCTTTGAGGTGTTGTTCTCATAGTAGGCGAGCGGCTCGGCGACCGATTCGGGGACCACGATGGAACCGGCGAAATGGATGATCGCGTCGACATGATTGTCCCTGATGATCGAACCGACCAATTCCTTGTCGGCGACATCGCCGACGACCAGCTTTGCCTCCGGCGCCACCGCCCATTCGAAGCCGGTGGAAAGGCGGTCGAGCACGACCACGCTTTCGCCCGCATCCAGCAATTCCCAGACCATGTGGCTGCCGATATAGCCGGCACCGCCTGTCACCAAAACCGTCATCCGCATCCTCGCATCTCAAGATTTATCGGAAACTGTCTCAAACACCGCCTTACTGGAAAGCCTGCCGCATGGCCATTAGAACCCTTGGTAACCGGCGTTCACCAAATGTGGCATCGTGCTGAAACAAAAGTGATCCACAGTGCGTGTCGTGGAATGGGAATAGGCCACGATCCGCCATCGTTAGGAACATGTGCGGGGCGTGGCATTTTGACCAAAATGGCCCGGTGGACGACCAATAGGCCAATGATTATGATCCCGCGCAAAATTGGGAAGCCGACATGAACTACCAGCGGTTCTTCGAAGAAGCGATCGACCAGCTCCACGCGGAGCGTCGCTATCGTGTCTTCGCCGACCTCGAGCGCATCGCGGGCAAGTTTCCGCGCGCCATCTGGCGCTCCAACGGCCGCGCCGAGGAAATCACCGTCTGGTGCTCCAACGACTATCTCGGCATGGGCCAGCACGCGGACGTCATCGCCGCGTTCCAGAACGCGGCGGGCAAGATGGGCTCCGGCGCCGGCGGCACCCGCAACATTTCCGGCACCTCCAACCCGCTGGTCGAGCTCGAGCATGAGCTTGCCGACCTGCACGGCAAGGACGCGGCTCTGGTCTTCACCTCCGGCTTCGTCTCCAACGAAGCTTCGATCTCGACGATCGCGCGGCTGTTGCCCAATTGCCTGATCATCTCGGACGAGCTGAACCACGCCTCGATGATCGAAGGCGTGCGCCGCTCGGGCGCCGAGAAGAAGATCTTCCGCCACAATGACGTCGCGCATCTGGAAAGCCTGCTGCAGGCGGCGGGGCGCGAACGCGCCAAGCTGATCGTCTTCGAAAGCGTCTATTCGATGGACGGCGACATCGCGCCGATCCGGGAGATCGTCGAGCTCGCCGAGCGCTACAACGCCATGACCTATATCGACGAGGTCCATGCTGTCGGCATGTACGGACCGCGCGGCGGCGGCATCACCGAGCGCGAGGGCCTGGCCGACCGCATCGACATCATCCAGGGCACCTTGGCCAAGGCGTTCGGCACGCTGGGCGGCTATATCACCGGCACCAGCGCGGTGATCGACGCGGTGCGCTCCTATGCGCCCGGCTTCATCTTCACCACGGCGCTGCCGCCGGCGATCGCCGCGGCCACCACCACCTCGATCCGGCATCTCAAGCGCTCGCAGGCCGAGCGCGATGCCCAGCAGCAGCAGGCATCCCGGACCAAGCAGGTGCTTGCCGCCGCCGGCCTGCCGGTGATGGACTCGCCAACCCATATCGTGCCGGTTCTGGTCGGCGATCCCGAGCTTTGCAAAATGGCCAGCGACCGCCTGCTCGGCGTGCACGGCATCTACATCCAGCCGATCAACTACCCGACCGTGCCGCGCGGCACCGAGCGGCTGCGCATCACGCCGACGCCGTTCCATTCGGATGCGCTGATCGCTGGACTGCAGGACGCGCTGGTCGAGACATGGGACGCGCTCGGCATTCCCTACGGCTCGGCAGGACGGCCCTCGGTCGCCAAAAGCGACCGGATCGTTCCGCTGCTGGTGCCCAAGTCAGGCGGCTGAAGCCCATTTGAAACGCTGTTCGACTGCCGGCCGACGCAAGTCGACTAGACAGTCCTCATCCATTTCGCCAGCCGGTGCGCGGCGTCCTCGACCTGGTCGAGGCGGCGATGGAAGCACAGCCTGAGGAAGGCTTCGCCGCCGGGGCCGAAGGCGGTGCCGGGCGCCAGGCCGACATTGGCCTTGTCGACGATGTCGAAGGCGGCGGCGCGGGAATCGGTGATGCCGTCGACGGCGAAGAACAGATAGAAGGCGCCCTGCGGCACGGTAAACCGAGCGCTGCCGGTGGCGCCGAGAATACCGCAGACCAGGTCGCGCGCTTTTCTCGCCCGCTCCACCTGTTCGGCGACGAAGCCATCGCCCTCGTCAAGAGCTGCGACCGCGCCGCGCTGCATGAACTGGGCAACGCCGGAATTCGAATACTGGATCAGGTTCTCGAACACCTGCTGCAGGCTCGGATGCGTCTTGATCCAGCCGACGCGCCAGCCGGTCATCGCCCAGTTCTTGGAAAAGGAGTTGACGAACAGGATGCGGTCTTCCTCCGTCGCGATGTCGAGGAAGGACGGCGCACGGCCATGGCCATAGTGGAACAGCGAATAGATCTCGTCGGCGATGATCCAGACGTTCTTGGCGCGCGCCAGGTCGAGGATCGCCTGCAAGGTCTCGTGATCGGCGGTCCAGCCGGTCGGGTTCGACGGCGTGTTAATGAACAGCGCCTTGGTGCGCGGCGTGATCGCCGCGGCGATCTTCTCGACGTCGCAGGACCAGCCATTGCCGGAATGATCGAGCGTGACGGGCACCGGAACGGCTCCCGACAGGGCGGCGGCGGCGTCGAAATTCGGCCAGGCCGGCGACAGATAGATCACCTCGTCGCCGGCGCCGGCGAGAGCGGTAAGGGACATCTGGATGGCATGCATGCCGGATCCGGTGACGATGAACTGCTCCTCCGGGAACGTCTTGCCGAAATGCCTGGCGTAGTATCGTGCCAGCGCCTGCCTGAGATCGGGGATGCCCCTCTGCCAGGTGTAGAACGTCTCGCCGCCGGCCAGCGCCTTCGACGCGGCATCGGTGATGAAGGCGGGTGTCGGCAGGTCGCCCTCGCCGGCCCATAAAGGGATCAGGCCCTCGCGCAGGCGGCCGTAGTTGACGACGGCGACAATGCCGCTTTCCGGTGCGGCGCGGGCTTCGGCGCGAAAGCTATCGATCAGGCTCATGGACAAATCCGTTTTCCCTTAGAGCAGTTCACTGTTTCATGGAAACGGCAAACCGTTCTAACTCTTTGTTTTAACGCAATTCCCCAGGGAAAGCGCTACGCGGTTTCCCTGGGAAACCCGTTTCACACTTTTCCTGGAATTGCTCTAGGCTTGCCGCTCTTTACCAGATACGAAAACAGAAAACCCCAGCCGCGAACGACCGGGGTTTTTGGTCCAGCAATGGTCGGCTGAATTATCGTTTGGCGAGCAGATCGCGGATTTCGGTGAGGAGCGCGACATCGGCGGGGGGTGGTGCGGCCGGGGCAGCCGGCTTCTCGCGCTCGAGCCGCCGGCGCAGATTGTTCACCGCCTTGACCATCAGGAAGATGACAAAGGCGATGATCAGGAAGTTCAGCGCCACGGTGATGAAGCTGCCATAGGCAAAGACAGCGCCTTGCTTGCGCGCATCTTCAAGGTTTGTCGCAGTCACGTTGTGCGACAGGCCAATGAAGTAGTTGTTGAAATCGACCCCTCCGAGCGCGCCAATGAAAGGCATGATGACATCATCGACCAGCGAAGTGACGATCTTGCCGAAGGCCGCGCCGATGATGACGCCGACGGCCAAGTCCATCACGTTACCCTTGGAAATGAATTCCTGGAATTCTTTCAGCATTCGACCCTCCTTGTCATGACCGGCCGCGCTGCCGTTCCGTCCTTGCGGCATCGACCCGGCGACAACATAACAAAAACCTCCGGTTGCAACATGGGCAAAAAGGAGAAAGCAACCGCTTTCTCCCTCCCCTGCGTCAACCTCGAGAAATCACGCGCTTCATGCGCCCAAAGCCGCAATGGACTCCGGCGCCAAGCTGTGATTGCGTTCGGATAAGCCGGATAAAAAGACGGCAAAGGAGGAAATTCCAGGCGTGCAAGGCTTGTTCATCGTCATCATCGCGATCGCCTATGTGACGTTGCTGTTCGCCATCGCCAGCCTGGGCGACCGCCGCTCGGCCATCTCCGGACCCGGTCGTGCGCGGCCGTTCATCTATGCGCTCAGCCTGGCGATCTATTGTACCTCGTGGACCTTCTTCGGCTCGGTCGGGCTCTCCTCCGAACGCGGCCTCGAATTCCTCGGTATCTATACCGGCCCGGTGCTGGTGTTCGTGTTCGGTTTTCCGCTGCTCAACCGCATCGTGCGGCTGGCCAAGACCGAGAAGATCACCTCGATCGCCGACTTCCTCGGCGCGCGCTACGGCAAAAGCTTCACCGTCGCGGCGATCGCCACGCTGATCGCCACCATCGGGGCGGTGCCCTATATCGCGCTGCAGCTGAAGGCGATTTCCGGTTCGGTCAGCCTGATGGTCGAGCACTATACGGGGTCGCCGCCCTCCTTCGATCCGTTCGTCAGCGACATATCGCTGGTCGTCGCCATGCTGCTGGCCTTGTTTGCCGTCTTGTTCGGCACCCGCCATGCCGACGCCACCGAACACCAGGACGGGCTGGTGCTGGCGGTGGCGGTCGAAACCGTCGTCAAGCTCGCCGCCTTCCTGGCGATCGGCCTGATGGTCACCTTCCTGATCTTCGGCGGCCCGGGCGACATGTTCGCCAAGCTGGCGCAGAATGCTCAGGTGCGCCAGGCGATGGGCTACAACACCTCGCTCGCCACCTGGCTGGTGCTGACTTGTCTGAGCGGCTTTGCCATCGTCATGCTGCCGCGGCAGTTCTACGTCACCATCGTCGAGAACCGCGGCGAGGCCGAGTTGCGTACCGCGACCTGGGTGTTTCCGCTCTACCTCGTGGCGATCAACCTGTTCGTGCTGCCGATCGCCTTTGCCGGCCTGTCGCTGGTCGGCACCGGCACCAGCAGCGATCTCTATGTGCTGTCGCTGCCCCTGTTCAGCGGCCACGACGTGCTGGCCATGGCCGCCTTCATCGGTGGGCTGTCGGCGGCAACGGCCATGGTGATCGTCGAAAGCGTGGCGCTGTCGATCATGATCTCCAACGACCTCGTCATTCCGCTGTTCGTGCGCCGCCTGCTCAAGACCTCGACCTCCGAGAACGAGGACTGGTCGACGCTGATCCTCAATGTGCGGCGCGGGGCGATCTTCATCCTGTTGTTCATCGCCTTCCTCTACTATCGCGAAAGCACCAACTCAGCGCGGCTGTCGTCGATCGGCCTGATGTCCTTCGCGGCCATCGCGCAGTTCGCGCCGGCGCTGATCGGCGGGTTGATCTGGCGCGGCGCCAATGGCAGGGGTGCCGCACTCGGCATGGTCGCCGGCATCATCGTCTGGGGCTACACGCTGCTCCTGCCCTCGCTTGTCGCGCCCGACACCGACATCGTCGTGCACGGGCTCTTCGGCTTCGAGGCGCTGCGCCCGCAAGCCCTGTTCGGTACCGTGGCCGAGCCGCTGAACCACGGCGTGTTGTGGAGCCTGTCGATCAACACGCTGTTTTTTGTCCTTGGCTCGCTGTCGCGCGCGTCGGTGCCGCTGGAGCGCATCCAGGCGTCGATCTTCGTGCCACGCGACGCCGGTCCGATGCCGAGCCTGCGCCGCTTTCGCACCGCCATCACCGTCAACGACCTCAAGGACACGATCGCCCGCTACCTCGGCGTCGAGCGCACCGAGCGCTCTTTCCAGTCGTTCGAGAAGACCAACGGCACCTCGCTGCACGGCAAGGAGCAGGCGAGCATGGACGTCATCCGCTTCTCCGAGCAGCTGTTGGCCAGCGCCGTCGGCTCCTCCTCGGCGCGGCTGATCCTGTCGCTGCTGTTCCGGCGCCATGACCGTGAATCCAGGGATGCCTTCCGCCTGCTCGACGACGCTACCGAGGCGCTGCAGCACAACCGCGACCTCTTGCAGATCGCGCTCGACCAGATGGAACAGGGCATCACCGTCTTCGACCGCGATTTCCGGCTGATCTGCTGGAACCGCCAATACCGGGTGCTGTTCGACCTGCCCGACGAGATGGGCCAGGTCGGCGTCTCGCTCGATCAGATCCTGCGCCATCTCGCCGAGCGCGGCGACATCCCCGCCGACCAGCGCGTGACGACGCTCAACCGGCTGACCAGTTTCGTCAGCCCCTGGCAGATGGAACTGAAGACCAGCGGCCGCATCCTGGAACTGCGCTCCAATCCGATGCCGGATGGCGGCATCGTCGCCACCTATGCCGACATTTCCGGGCGCGTCGAACAGGATCTGGCGCTGAAGCGCGCCAATGAATCGCTGGAGCAGCGCGTGAAAACCCGCACCATGGAGCTGACTAGCGTCAACGAGGAGTTGACCCGGGTCAACGAGGAACTGGCGCAGGCGCAGATGCTGGCCGAGGAGGCCAATCTCGGCAAGACGCGCTTCCTCGCCGCCGCCGGCCACGATATCCTGCAGCCGCTGAACGCCGCCCGGCTCTATTGCTCCTCGCTGATCGAGAAGGCCGGCAAGGGCCCAGCAGGCAAGGCGGCGGTCAACATCGAATCCTCGCTGGAATCGGTCGAGACGATTCTCGGCGCCGTGCTCGACATCTCGCGCCTCGATGCCGGCGCGATGAAGCCGGACGATACCGCCTTCAACCTCGACGGTTTGCTGCGCCAGATCGGCAATGATTTTCGGCCAATGGCCGCCGAGAAAAAGCTCGGCCTGACGATCATGCCGTCTTCGCTAACGGTGGTGACCGATCGCAATCTGCTGCGCCGCCTGATCCAGAATCTGGTCTCGAACGCCATCAAGTACACGCGCAGGGGCCGCATCCTGGTCGGCGTGCGGCGGCGCGGCGAACTGGCGGAGATCCAGGTGATCGATACCGGCATCGGCATTGCCGGCGAGAAGCTGAACACGGTCTTCCATGAATTCACCCGGCTCGATGAAGGGGCGCGCGAAGCCGAAGGTCTCGGCCTTGGGCTCTCCATTGTCGACCGCATCGCCCGGGTGCTTCGGCTGGAAATCCGCATCTTCTCCAATCCGGGCAAGGGCACACGCTTTTCCGTCATCCTGCCCGTCGCGGCGGTGCAGGAGCCGCGACGCGAGGTCGAAACCAAGGCTCCCGCCCGTGCCGCGGCTTCGCTCGCCGGGCTGCATGTGCTCTGTATCGACAACGACGCCCGCATCCTCGAGGGCATGCGGCTGCTGCTCGAAGGCTGGGGATGCAAGGTCGATACCGTGTCCGGCTCCCGGGATCTGGAGAAGGCCGCAATACATCGCCCGGATATCGTGCTTGCCGACTACCATCTCGACGGCGAAACCGGCCTCGACATCATCGCCCGACTGCGGGCGACCCATGGCAACGATCTGGCCGCAGTGCTGGTCACCGCCGACCGGTCCAACGAGGTGCGGGCGGCGGCAGGCGGGTTCGATATTGCGGTGATCAACAAGCCGCTGAAACCGGCGGTGCTGCGCTCGATGATGGCCAGGGTGAGGCCGCTGGCATCTGCCGCTGAGTGACGCCAACGGGCCGGCCGGCCACGGCTGGCTATTTCAAGCCCTGTGCCCCAGGCTCCTGAGGTAGGCGCAGAACATATCGGCTATGGCATCGGAATAGGTCTCGATCTCCGCCGGCATTCGCGGACTTGCGGAAAATTCCCGTCCCGCCGCACTGAGCATCGTTATGACCAGGTCGCCGGCCAAGGCTCGGGTGGCATCCGGGGCCTCTGGTAGTGTCTCCTGCATGAATATCTCGACCGTTCGCTGCGCCGAAGCCCTCGCCGCTTGTGCCTCGGGCGCGTCCCGATAAAGCGGTGCCGCGTCGTCGAGCGCGCCACGCACTGCCGCTTCTTCGCATTCCGAGCGGACAAAGGCATGAACCAGGACGCGCAACCGTTCGAGGGGAGGCTTCTCGACCTCTTGGAGAATACGGCACAGCAGGTCGGTCGTTTGCTGCCATTCGTCGCTCTGCAGCCGGAACAGAAGCGCCGCCTTGTTGGGGAAATACTGATAGAGCGAGCCAACGCTGACCCCAGCCTTTTCCGCCACCCGCGTGGTGGTGAAACGCTGCGCGCCTTCCTTCTCCAAAACCTGAACAGCAGCTTGCAAAATCGCCGCGACAAGGTCCGTGGCACGAGCCTGTTTGGGCTGTTTTCGTGAGGAAATCGAATGGCTTGGGCGTCCGGTCATGTCGCGGCTCGGCAATGCGAATTGGAAACCTGAAGGATTATTCGTATTTTTCGGCACAACACAAGCACGCAGCCATTTCGACCGGAGACTTTCATGACGACGCTGACCAATGTCCCGCTGGCCCCGCTGCTCGCCCGCCTGTTCGAAGAAGCCAATGCCGCGACCAGTCCGGCGGTGGCCGCACTCTCGCACGAGGAACGGGCGCGCCTGCTCAACAGCAAGACCGAATATCTCGATTTCTACGGACGGTTGAAGGACCTCTGGCTGGCGATCTCGCCGGAGACCGGCACGCTGCTCTACATGCTGGCGCGCAGCAGCGGCGCGCGCATCATCATCGAATTCGGCACCTCGTTCGGCATCTCGACGCTCTATCTTGCCGCGGCGCTGCGCGACAATGGCGGCGGTCGCCTGATCACCACCGAATTCGAGCCGTCCAAGGCGATGCGGGCCAAGGCCAATCTGGCCGAGGGCGGCCTCATCGACCTGGTTGAGATCCGCGAGGGCGACGCGCTTGAAACGCTGAGCGCCGACCTGCCCGAAACGATCGACCTCTTGCTGCTCGACGGCGCCAAGGCGATCTATCCGGAGATCCTCAGCCTGGTCGAGAGCCGCTTGCGGCCAGGCGCGCTGGTCATCGCCGACAATGCCGATTTCTCGCCTGAATATCTGGAACGGGTGCGCTCGCCGGCATCGGGCTACATGTCCACGCCGTTCGGCGAGGACGTCGAACTGTCGGTGCGGCTCGGCTGAAGCCGGCCCCATCGCCGTCTGGGATTCTACCACGCGGCTCAAACCTCCCTGTCGCTCCAGGGCGACCGTAGGCGTTCACGTCAATCAACGCGCAAACCCCGGGCCGTCGACCAAAGTCAGGCCACCATGCGCAGGTGACGTCATGATCAACATGCTTCCTTCCTCCGCAGCCCCACGCCCAGCCCTGTTGGGGCTTCTGCTGTTCTTCTGCGCCGGTTTCGCCGATGGCGCGCTGATGCCTTTCTTTCCGCTCTGGGCGAGCAGCGAGGCGGGCATTCCCGTCGGCGCGATCGGCCTGCTGTTCGGCTGCTATGCAGGCGGCGAGCTGCTGGCGGCGCCGCTGATCGGCGGCATAGCCGACCGCGTCGGCCGGCGGCCGGTGCTGATTGCATCCTCGCTCGGCGTCGGCGCCGGCTTCCTGGCCCTGTTCTTTGTGCACGGCGTCGCCGTTACCGCGATCGTTCTGCTTGCGACCGGCATATGCGAATCGGTGCTTCATCCGACGATCTTGACCGCGATCGCCGACGTGACCCCGCCATCCGCCCATCCGCGCTGGTTCAGCCTGGCGCGCGTGAGTTCGAGCGTCGGGCAGATTGTCGGGCCGGCCTGCGGCGCCCTGCTTGCGCTTGTATCGCTACGCAGCGTTTTCCTCGCCGGCGGTACGATACTTGTGCTGGGCGGGATCGTGATGTTCTTCGCCCTGAACGAGACGAGCGGCATCGGCCACGCCGCCGGCGACGATCGCCTCGACGGTGGGGACGATGAAGAGGAAGGGCTGTCGGCGCTGCTGCCGGCGTTCCGCGACGGCCGGCTGGCGAAGCTGCTGCTCTGGATCGTGGTGTTCGAGGTCGCCGGCAACTGGATCGAGGCGGTGATCCCGCTCTATGCGCAGGATGCCGCGACGCTGACGCCATCCGGCGTCGGCGCACTGTTCGCCTATGCCGCCGCGCTGACGGTCGGCTTGCAGATGCTGGTCAGCCGCCTGGTCGAGGCACGATCCGCTCTCTGGCTGGCGGTCGGTGCCGGCCTGGCGACGATCCTCGCCTTTGCGCTGCTCGCCGCCTCGCCGGCGATGCTGACGCTGATTGGAGCCGTCAGCCTGTGCTCGATCGCGCAGATGCTGGTCGGGCCATTGGTGCCGACCGCCGTCAATGCGTTGGCGCCGCCCGCGCGACGCGCCTCCTACATGGCGGCCTCGTCGGTGGCGGTCGACCTCAAGGACTCGCTTGGGCCATCGATCGGCACGGCGCTCTACGCGCTGGCGCCGCGCCTGCCCTGGATCGCCGGCATCCCGCTGGTGGCGATCGCATCGCTCGGCCTTGGCGCCGCGATAGGCCGTGCGCGGCGCCCTTCGCGGCCGACCGAGGATGATGCCACGCCGCAACTGGGCTCAGCCGTCGAAAACTATCGCTGAGATAGTCGTTCGACATCATCGCGCAGACACGGGTCGGAAACCTCAGACGGGGTTGTCGACCATCTGCGAACTGCGGAACCGGGGCCTCGCGCCGTTGGCCGCCGCGGACGGACGATGCTCGCGAAACGCCATGGCAAGGGTGCGCAACGCATCACGCGATTGAGCGTCCGAGAGCGTGGACAAAAGCATGATCTCCGACGCCGGCAACGGCGGCAGGCCGAATTTGCGGCTGACCTCGATGGTGCCGGGCGGAACCAGGCGAGACGAGAAGGCCCCGGCTGCGAGGCCGGCGGAAACGGCCTCGGCAACGGCGAAGGATCCGCAGCCGAGGAAAACCTGCGTCCACGGTATTCCAACCGCATCGAGCGTACCGGTGATGACGTCGCGGATGCTGCAGGATGGGGCGGAGGCGGCCAGCCGCAGTGGCTCGCCGGCGCGGTAGACGAAATCCGGCGTGGCGTACCAGCCGAAATGTTCGGGCGCCAGCACCTCACCATCGCGGCGGTCGTCCTCGCGCCGGACGATCGCGGCATCGAGCTCGCCGCGATCGAACGCAGCAATCAACTCGCGTGTATCGTCGAGCCGCACCTCAATGGTCAAGGCCGGATCATGCGCATTGAGGCGTGCCAGCAAGGTCGGCACTTCGGCACCGCCGACATGGGTGGCAATGCCTAGCCGAAAATGGCGGCGAACAGCAGCGAGACTGGCGACGGCACGGTCGTGCGCGGCGAGCAGCTCGCGCGCCGGTTCGAGGAACACCGCACCACGCGCTGAAAGGCGCACCAGTCGCGGCGTCCGCTCGATCAGCTTCTGCCCCACCCGATCCTCCAACCGCTTCAGCTTGACGCTGATTGCGCCTTGCGTGCTGCCAAGCGCCTCGGCCGCGCGCGTAAAACTGCGCAACTCGGCGACGGCGACGAAAGCTTTCACCGCATCTACGTCCAGCGTCATGTCAGTTATCTCGCTTTGTTGTCTCTGAAATAGCCAACCATGCAATTCTAAAATGATCAAGCCTGCCCTAGTCTGGCTTGGCGTGGCGGCCGTCATACCGGTTCGTCCTGCCCAAGAAGTCGAAAGGTTTGATCATGCCCACTGCCCTGACCCGTCGAGGCATCGTCGTTCTGTCCGCCGCATGCCTGGCGTGCCTGATGTTCGGGCTGGAGATTTCGAGCATTCCCACCATCCTGCCGACATTGGAGCAAGAGCTGCATGCCGACTTCAGGCAATTGCAATGGGTGATGAACGCTTACACGATCGCGGTCACCACCGTGCTGATGGCGGTCGGCACCATCGCGGACCGCTACGGACGCAAGCGCGTCTTCCTGGTCTCCATCGCCGCCTTCGGCCTGACGTCGCTGATCTGCGGCCTGGCGGACGATGTATCGACCTTGATCGTGGCCAGGTTCCTGCAGGGTTTGAGCGGCGGCGCGATGCTGATCTGCCAACTCGCGGTGCTGTCGCACGAATTCAGGGAAGGGCGTGAGCGCGCCGTCGCCTGGGGCTGGTGGGGCGTGATCTTCGGTGTCGGCCTCGGCTTCGGACCCATCATCGGCGGTGGCATCGTCGCGGTCTCGACCTGGGAATGGGTGTTCCTCATCCACGTGCCGGCAACGGCCGTGGCGTTCGTGCTGGCCTGGACCGGCGTCCACGAATCGAAGGATCCGGAGGCGGGCAAACTCGACCTTGCGGGCATCGTGACGCTGTCGCCGTCGGTCTTCTGCCTGGTCTTCTACATCACGCAGGGACCGGATCTCGGCTTCGCCAGTCCGGCCGCGCTGACGATCCTCGGCCTCTCGATCGCGAGCTTGATCGCCTTCTTCATCGCCGAGCGGGTCAGCAAGCGGCCGATGTTCGACTTCTCGGTCTTCCGGATCCGGCCCTTTTCGGGCGCCATCGTCGGTTCGGCGGCGATGAACCTCTCCTATTGGCCGTTCATGATCTACCTGCCGATCTGGTTTCATGCCGGACTGGGCTATGACAGCGTCTCGACCGGTCTTGCCTTGCTTGCCTACACGCTGCCGACGCTCGTCATGCCGCCCTTGGCGGAGCGGCTTTCGCTGCGCTACCAGCCCGGCATCATCATTCCGGCCGGGCTTGCCCTCATCGGCGTCGGTTTCTTCCTGATGAAGTTCGGCAGCGCCGCCGCGCGGCCTGACTGGTTGACGATGTTGCCCGGCTGCCTGATCGCCGGAGCCGGTCTTGGCATCACCAACACGCCCGTCACCAACACCACGACGGGCTCCGTTTCGAGCGGCCGGGCGGGCATGGCCTCGGGCATCGACATGAGCGCCCGCATGGTTTCGCTGGCGGTGAACATAGCGGTGATGGGCTTCATCCTGGCAAGCGGCGTGCTGGCGCATCTGAGCACAGCACTGCCCGACCTCGACCCCAGCCAGCTGCGTCACTTCGCCGACGGGATCGCTGCCGGAAATCCCAACCCCGGTCTTGCCGATTCCGTTGTCCACAATGCACTGCGCAACGGCTTTGGCTGGGTGATGCTCTATGGCGGCATCGGCGTCTGGATCATGGCCGCCATCAGCTTCGTGAGCTTCAACGCCCGACCTGTGCGGACGGAGGTTCAGTGTCCCGATTGAACGGGCGACGCAGACGCTCAGCTGTTGGTCTGCAACGGGTCGGTGCCGATCTTGGACAGAAGGATCACCGCCTGGGTGCGGCTGTCGACGCCGAGCTTCTGCAGGATGGCCGAGACATGCGCCTTGATGGTCGCCTCGGAAACGCCGAGCTCATAGGCGATCTGCTTGTTGAGCAAGCCTTCGGCCAGCATGCCGAGCACGCGGGTCTGCTGCGGCGTCAGCGCCTGCAGCCGCTTGATCAGGTCCGATATTTCGGGATCGCGCTCGACACCGAGATCGACGCCGACGGGCGCGGCGATGTCGCCGGCCAGCACCGATTGCACGGCGTTGCGGATCTCCTCCATGCTGGCCGATTTGGAGATGAAGCCGGATGCGCCGAGATCGAGCGCCCGCCTGATGGTCGCCGGATCGTCATGCGCCGAGACCACGATCAGCGGTACCGCAGGATGAATGCCGCGCAGCGAAACCAAGCCGGAGAGGCCGCTGGCGCCCGGCATCGACAAATCGAGCAGCACCAGATCGACATCCTCATTGGCCACGACCAATGCCTTGGCGCTTTCGAAATCGCCGGCCTCGTGGATGGCGGCGACATTGCCGATGCCGGCAAGCGCCTCGCGCAGCGCGCCGCGAAACAGCGGGTGATCGTCGGCGATGACGAAAGAATAGCCTGACGGCAAATGTTCCTCCCCGAATCCCGTCGATGATTTTTAAGCTTTTCGGGACCAGTCGGACGATTATGAGGGGCAGCGCGCTGTTTTCAAGCGGCAAAACCAGCGCGCCGCGTTTTCCCTACTTCGCAAGATCAAAGTGCTACAGCGTCCTTTGCGCGTCCAAAAGGACGCGCGGCGCTGCCGGAAGCTCAGGTCTTCTGCGAGTTGAGCTGGGCGCCGCCGCCATTGTCCTTGTCCATATCCTTGACGATGCCCATGAAGCCGCGCAGGAAGCGCTCCATATAGCTCATCGTCTTGTTGAAATCCTCCTCGCTCGGCAGTTTCGATTCGAGGCGGGCGGAGAGCGAATTCTCCAGCTTGGTGACGCGCTCGTCCATTGCCTTCATCGAGGTCTGCAGGCGGTCGATTTCGTCCTGGAACGCGGCGCGTTCGTCGGCCGCCACCTTGCAGACGAGCTGACCCGAGCGTTCCTCGCAGATCGACATCGCACCGGTCTGCGTGTCCATGCGGACATAGCCGTTGGCGGATTTTTCCAGCCGGTAGCGGTCGGTCTCTTCCGAATAAGCAGATACCGCGACCAGTGAAACCAGCGCGGCGGGGATCAAGATGTGTTGCAGACGCATGTTGTCCTCCATGGCCAAGGCTTGAAATATCGCATGTTTGCGCCGGAAATGGCGAAGACCTTTGGCGTGGTCTTCCCCGCACGACTGGTTCGGACTATAGCGCAACCATGTCTCAGTTTATCTACAAGATAACCCCGCAAGCGCTTTGGCGCGAGGCCGAAGCCAGTGGCCGCTTCACCGGCGCGCCGATCGACGTCGCCGACGGCTTCATACATTTCTCCACGGCGGCGCAGGTCCGGGAAACCGCGGCAAGGCATTTTTCCGGCCAGACAGACCTTCTGCTGGTCGCCGTCGACGAAGTCAGCCTGGGCGACGCCCTGAAATACGAGGTTTCACGCGGCGGCGCGCTGTTTCCGCATCTTTACGGTGTGCTGGAGCTGGATACCGTCAAATGGGTGCGGCCGCTGCCGCTCGGTGCCGACGGTACGCATCAATTCCCGCCGTTGGAGGGGCAATGAGCGTGCTCGACCGGCTCGGCCAGAAACTGCTGTTCACCTTCGATCCTGAAACCGCGCACGGCCTGTCGATCGCAGCGCTGCGCTGCGGCCTGCCGGCCGGCGTGCGGACGGTGCGCGACATCAGGCTGAAGGTCAGCCTTTGCGGCCTCGATTTCCCCAACCCGCTCGGCATGGCGGCCGGATACGACAAGAATGCCGAGGTGCCCGACGCACTGCTTGGCCTTGGCTTCGGCTTTGCCGAGGTCGGCACCGTCACGCCGCTGTCGCAGGCCGGCAATCCGAAGCCGCGCATCTTCCGGCTGACGGCGGATGAAGCCGTGATCAACCGGCTGGGCTTCAACAATGAAGGTCATGCGGCGGCTGAAAGACGCCTTGCCGCGCGCAAGGGACGTTCCGGCATTGTCGGCGTCAACATCGGCGCCAACAAGGACAGCGCCGATCGCATCGGCGACTATGAGCGCGGCGTCACCCGCTTTGCCCCCTATGCCAGCTACCTCACGGTCAACATCTCCTCGCCCAACACGCCCGGCCTGCGCAACATGCAAGCACGCGAGCAGCTCGGCGAACTCTTGTCGCGTGTCATGGCCGCGCGTGCGTCAGCCGCAGCCCAGCCGCCCATTTTCCTCAAGATCGCACCGGATCTGGTCGAGGCCGAGCTGGAGGATATCGCCGCCGAGGTTATTGAAAAACGGATCGACGGCATCATCGTCTCCAACACCACCATTTCGCGGCCGCCGCTGCGCAGCGGCGACGTCGCACGCGAAACCGGCGGGCTTTCGGGAAAACCGCTGTTCGAACGCTCGACCACCGTGCTGGCGAAGATGCGCAAGCTGCTCGGGCCGGGCATCGCCATCATCGGGGTCGGCGGCGTCGATTCCGCCGAGACCACGCTGGAGAAAATCCGCGCCGGAGCCGATCTGGTGCAGCTCTACACCGGCATGATCTATGCCGGGCCCGCGCTGCCGGGCCGTATCGTCGCCGGCATGGCACGCTTTTGCGAGGCGGAGCGGTTGAAGTCCATTGGCGAATTGCGCGACAGCCACCTCGATCGGTGGGCGTCCAAGCCGCTCAGCTGAACGCCGTCCGCACCCGCAGCCGCAAAATGGTCAGCAGGCTGAAACCGCGCGCCAGCAGGAAAACGTGCAGCGCCGCCCACAGGCCATGATTGCCGAAGGCAGGCGCCAGCGTCAGCAGCGCGACGGCAAAGACCAGGAACGACAGCAACATCATGTTGCGCATGTCGCGCGACCAGGTTGCGCCGATGAAGACGCCATCCATCTGGAACGCCAGCACGCCGCTCAGCGCGGTGAACGCCGCCCAGGGCAAATAGATGTCGGCCACGGAGCGCACCTCCTGCGAGGTTGTGACGATGGCGACCAGATTGGCGCCTGCCGACAGCAGCACCAGGGTCGCGGCGCCGGCCAGCCCTAACCCCCAGAACAGGGTCAGCCGCACCGCCTGCCGGAAGGGCTGTTCGGCGCGCGCGCCGACGGCGCGGCCCGCGAGCTGCTCGGCCGCGGCGGCAAATCCGTCGAGGAAATAGCCGGCGACAAGGAAGAAGTTCATCAACACCGCGTTGGCGGCCAACGTCACCGTGCCGAACTGCGCGCCCTGGCCGGGTGAACAGTGCGAAGGCGGCAAGCAGCGAGAACGAGCGGATCATGATATCGCGGTTGAGCGACAGCATGCGCAGGAAGGCGGCCATGTCGAGCAGCCGATGGCGCGGCAAGGGCGAGGTCGCGCGGAAGCGGCGGACCACGATGGCGAGACCCAGCAGCATGGCCAGGAATTCGCCCGTGACGGTCGCCCAGGCGACGCCGGCAACGCCCCAGCCAAGCTCCAGGCCAAGCAGGAAGCAGAGCGCGATGTTGATGCCGTTGAGCACCAGTTGCAGCACAAGGCCGAGCCCGCCCTCACCACGCCCCAACACATAGCCGAGAATGGCGTAGTTGATCAGCGAGAACGGTGCGGCAAGCAGCCTGATCCTGATGTAGACGCCCATCGCCTCGCTGACGCGCGGTTCGGCGCCCATGAACCATTGGCCTGCGATGGCGATCAGCGGCGAAAGCGCCGCCAGCACGATGCCGGCAACGACCGCGATCAGCACGGCGCGCCAGAACACCGCCTGTTCCTCCAGCGCGTCGCCACGCCCGAAAGCCTGGGCAACGAGGCCGGTGGTGCCAGAACGCAGGAAATTGAAGCTGGTGAAGACGACGTCGAAAACGAGCGCGCCCGCCGCAAGGCCGCCGAGAAGAGCCGCGTCGCCGAACTGGCCGACAACAGCTGTGTCGACCAGGCCGAGCATCGGCGTGGTCAAATAGGCGAGCGTCATTGGCACCGCTATGGCGAGCACGGAACGGTTGGTGACGACAAAAGATCTGGCGTCGACTGGAGTTGCACCCTTGTCCAAGGGATTGCTGCCTTGCTGATTTGCGGCTTGATCGAAGAGCCGATGTGCCCCATTTTCCGGCCACCGCGCAATCATTCTTCCCGCGACGGCCAACCGAAATCCCGGTCTGGCGCGAAGCCGCCGGATTCTGTTCATGCCCCTGCAGATCGTCCACCACCCCGACTACGACGCCGGCTTTGCCACCAACCATCGCTTCCCGATGAGCAAGTACCCGCTGCTGATGGAGGCTTTGCGCGCACGCGGCCTGGCCAGGCCTGAAGCGCTCAACACGGCTGAGCCGGCGCCTGCATCATGGTTGAAGCTTGCCCATGCCGCCGACTATGTCGACCAGGTCATCAGCTGTTCGGTGCCGGAAAAAATCGAACGCGAGATCGGCTTTCCGGTCGGCCCCCGCGTTTCGCTGCGCGCGCAGCTTGCCACCGGCGGCACGATGCTGGCGGCGCGGCTCGCCTTGCGCCATGGCATCGCCTGCAACACCGCGGGCGGCAGCCATCATGCGCGGCGCGCGCAAGGCGCCGGCTTCTGCACCTTCAACGACGTTGCCGTCGCCTCGCTGGTGCTGCTCGGCGAGGGTGCCGCGCAAAACATCCTGGTCGTCGATCTCGACGTGCATCAGGGCGATGGCACCGCGGACATTCTGGGAGACGAGCCAGGCGTGTTCACCTTCTCCATGCATGGCGAGCGCAACTATCCCGTGCGCAAGATCGCCTCCGATCTCGACATCGCGCTTCCCGACGGCACGGGCGATGCCGGCTATCTCCGGAGGCTGGCCACGATCCTGCCGGAGCTGTCGGCCCGGGCGCGCTGGGACATCGTTTTCTACAACGCCGGCGTCGACGTCCACGCCGAGGACCGGCTTGGCAGGCTGGCGCTTTCCAATGACGGCCTGCGCGCCCGCGACGAGATGGTCATCGGCCATTTTCGTGCGCTCGGCATTCCGGTCTGCGGCGTCATCGGCGGCGGCTATTCCACTGATGTGCCGGCCCTTGCCGCACGGCACGCCATCCTGTTCGAGGTTGCCTCGGCCTGCGCCTAGAGCAGTTCACCGTTTTACGGAAACGGCGAACCGCTCTAACTCTTTGTTTTGACGCAATTCCCAAGGGAAAGCGCTACGCGCGTTTCCTGGAATTGCTCTAAAAATCACTTCCGATAGTTGGCGATCCTGAGCAGGATGAAAGCCGGCACGACGATCGCGGCACCAAGCAGGATGTAGCCGAGGAAGCGGTCAATGGCGTGGAAGCCCAGGTTCCAGAGGTCGATAAAGAACTTCTGGATGCCGTAGAAGACATCCATCGGCGACCAGCCGAAGGCATTCATGACAAGGCCGACGAGGAACGACACCACCAGCAGCTTCAGGATCACCCTGAGCGGCGAGTCGCCGAGGAAGCGCGTCAGTGCGGACAAGGTCGTCTCCCGATTGAGATGCCCAGACTCACAGGCATGGCCCAGAGATACGTGCTTGGCGGCCATCCATCAAGCGCGGTTGTGCCCGGGGAAGCCTGGAACAGGTGATCGAGACGCCGAGCCTCAGACGGCTCGCAATTCTTAAATATAGGTAAACAAGATCATTTTAATTTGTTGAAAATAAAGCACAAAATCGTCATTTTTCGATTTCGCGCAATGTGCGTGCAATTTTCACTTGCGAGACAGTCGGCGTCTTTCAGGTGACTGGTTGCGCGGCGCTCCGCCCCCCCTACCACAGCTGGCGAACGCCAGTCTCAGGGCCGTGCAGCCACCCTGAAAGACACCAAACCGGAGCCTGACCGCCCTAACGGCCAAGCTCCTCGGGAGTTAACCTGCGTGTCGATTGCTGGATGCGCGTTTGTGTTGGAGTAATGCTGTGTCCTCTCGAGTAAAGATCGTCCTGACGGCGGCTGGCCTCGCCTTTTGCCTTCTCGGGCCGGCGATGGCCGCCGACCTTTCACCCACCTACAACGACCCGCCCGCCTTCCAGTGGAGCGGCGCCTATGTCGGCGTCCATGGCGGCACGGCGTCCACCGGGATGCCAAACCCGTTTGCAGGCCGCAATGGCTTCAGCGGCGGGGTCCAGGCCGGCTACAACCAGCAGATGGGTCCCACGGTTCTCGGCGCCGAGATCGAAGGCTCCTATCTGGGCGGCGCCGAACACGACGTCCAGGGCGGCAAGATCAAGGAGAAATGGCGCGGTGCCGCCAAGGCCAAGGCTGGATTGAGCTTCGACCAGACGCTGCTGTTTGGCACCGGCGGTGTGGCCCTGACCAAGTTCGACAAGGGCGACAACGTCAGCAGCACCGACGGATGGAAGGTCGGCTACCTCCTGGGCGCCGGCATCGAGCAGGGCTTCGCCGGCGGGCTGTCCGCCAAGGTCGAGTACGACTATGTCCGCACCCCCAGCGTCGAGACGACATCGGCTCTTGGCACGTCGAAGACGACGATCGGCAGCCATGAACTGAAGGCCGGCATCAACTACCGGTTCTAGTACGAGCGAACCGGATTGCGCGATGCCGCTGGGCACAGCGCAATCCGGTGTCTCGATATCCACCGCACAGCGGCTTTTTCCGCAATGGCGCCCTTCCCGCGCCGCGCTGCAATGTCGATGCAATCTTCGCGATCTAGGTCCGTGCGTGAATTTTCACCATGGGAATCTGTTCCGATATGTCCACGCATGGCGCCAGCCTCCTGACACAGGCCCCGAAGGTCTTTTTCATCGCAATCGCGCTCGCAGGCTGTGCCTCCGACATCATGAAGAACTATGTCGGGCAGCCGGTCGAATCGGTCGTCCTTGATTATGGTCCGCCCACGGCGATCGTCGATCTTGGCCAGGGTGAGCGCGCCTATCAGTGGCGCAAGGTGTCGACGTCGGCGGTTTCCGGAACATCGAGCGGCGAGGTTCGCGAGACAAAGCACGGAACCGTCTATGAAGAGACCGAGACGCCCGGCTATATCGAGCGTCAGGAATGCTTCTACACATTCTATGCCCGCGCTTCCGGCGGCCGCTGGTTCATCACCAATTTCCGCCAGCCAAAGCTGGAATGCGAATGAATTGCCGCGGCCGCAGACCCGGACCGGCCGCGGATAAAGGAAACTATTCATGCGCGTCCTGTTGATCGAGGACGAACCGGAAATGGCCTCCGTGCTGAAGGCCGCGCTCGAGCGTGTGGACATCATCGTCGACCATGCAGCGACATTGGCCGATGCCGAGGCGATGGCCCGCCTGGGCTATCACGACGCGGTGGTGCTGGACCGCCGGCTGCCGGATGGCGACGGTCTCAGCCTCATACCGCGCCTGCGTGCCTTGCATCTGGATGTGCCTGTCATCGCACTGACGGCGATGAGCGGGTTGGACGACCGGGTCGCCGGGCTCGATGCCGGCGCCGACGATTACATGGTCAAGCCCTTCGCCACGGTGGAACTCGTCGCGCGGCTTCATGCCTTGCACCGGCGCTCGTTCACCTCGCGCGCCAACCAGACGATGGTCGGCCGCCTCACCTATGATTTCCGCCATCGCGAAGCGCTGATCGAGGACCAGGCGCTCGATCTGCCGCGGCGCGAGAGGCTGGTGCTTGAAACGCTGCTCCGCCGGCCGGGCCGGACCATCATGCGCAGCGCGCTGGAAGAGGCCGTCTACGCGTTCGACGACGAGATCGGCTCCAATGCGCTCGATGCGCATATTTCGCGGCTGCGCCGCAAGCTCGACGATGTCGCCGCCGGCATCGAGATCCGGGCGATCCGCAACCTCGGCTATCTCCTGCGGGCGGTCTCGTGAAGAAGGTCCGTACCGGCTCGCTGCAATGGATCCTGGTCCGGCGGCTGATCCTGCTGCAGGCGGCGACGCTGCTCATCTTCATCGTGCTTTGCGCGGCAGCCCTTTGGATCGCCAACCCGCGCCTGCTGATCGACAATGAGGCCGCCGTCGCGGCCGTCAAGGATGCGGTCGACCGGGACAAGGACGGCAGGCTGATCGTGCGTGAAACGGAAGAACTCACCGCGTTTCGCGAGAGCTTCCCCAATGTCTGGTACATCGTTCGCGACGGCAGCGGCGGGAGCATCCGTGCCGGCAACATACCCGACATCTACACCAAAGGCTTCGGCGAGCTGCTTGACGGGGCCGATCACGCCACGATCGGATTCTCCGACAAGGACATGCGGCCGGAAGCCTTTATCGAAAACGCGTCGACCAAGGCCGGCACGGTGCAGATCGTCGCCGCGACGCAGTCGTCGCGCCAACAGACAGACGGCCTCGAGATCAACATTTCGGCCACTGTCGAAGTCGCCCGCAATCCAGACGGCAGCAGGAATTGGGAGCGCGCCCTGCCGGCCCTCGCGCTCGTCATCGCGATCCTGCTTTTGCCCATAATCCTCGTCATGGGCGCGACGACGCTGGTGACGACGCCAGCCGTGGTGCGCCGTTCCTTCGCCGGCCTTGTCGAAACGGTCCGCCAGGCAGCGCGCATCGACATCGGCACCCGCGCCATGCAACTGCCGGTCAAGCAGGTGCCGCAGGAAATCGCGCCGCTCGTGCATGCCTTCAACGAGGCGCTTGCCCGCCTCGCCCACAGCTATGACCGCCACAACCGCTTCCTCACCGACGCGGCGCATGAACTGCGCACGCCGATCGCCATCCTGCGCACACGCGCTGAATTGCTGAAGCAGGAGCCACAGAGCGCCCGGCTGCTGCAAGATATCGAACGCCTGTCGCATCTTGCCCAGCAACTGCTCGACCATCAGTTGCTCGACCGCTCGTCGGACCAGCGCCAGATCGTCGATCTCGACGATCTCGTCAGCCGGGTGGCGGCCGACTTCGCACCGCTGGCCATCGAGGCTGGCTATGACCTTGCCTTCGAGCCGTCGCCAAACAAGGCCCGAGTAGAAATCAATGTCCTGCAGATCGACCGGGCGCTCGCCAACCTCGTGCGCAACGCGATCGAGCATGGCGGCGGCAGCGGCACGATCACGATCGCCATCGACGAGGCCGGTGGCATCGAGGTGCGCGACGAAGGGCCGGGCATTCCCGCGGAAGAGCGCGAGAACGTCTTCGAGCCCTTCTATCGCTTGCAGCCGCAGTCGCGCGGCGCGGGGCTGGGACTGAACCTCGCCCGGCAGATCGCGCTGCTGCATGACGGGACGATCCGCATCCTGACGGGCTCCTGGCGCGGCGCCCGCATCCGCATGGAGTTGCCGGTGCGTTCGTGACGTGCCGAGCCATCGTCTCGGCCGGCCGAAGCCTCCCCATGTCGATCCCTGGCTTATCTGTTTTCTAACCAATTGCCGCTATTGCCATTCCAAGAGCGGGAGCCAGGCTTTGGTGGGAACGGGAAAAATCGGCGCGCGCCGCGCGGTCACGCTTTCGGTCGTCGTGCCATGCTACAATGAGCGTGACGGCGTGGCCGAGCTTCACCGACGCGTCAGCGCCGTATGCCTTGAGCAAAGCCATTCCTACGAGATCGTGCTTGTCATCGACGGGGCGACCGACGGCACCCGCGAGGCCATTTTCGAACTGGCCGAAAAGGACGACCATGTCGTCGTCATCGACCTTGCCCGCAATTACGGCCACCAGATCGCCTTGAGCGCGGGGCTGGAATTCTGCCGCGGCGAGCGCATCCTCATTCTCGACGCCGATCTCCAGGATCCGCCCGAACTGCTCGGCGCGATGATGGCGAAGATGGATGAAGGCTTCGATGTCGTCTACGGCCAGAGGGTGAAGCGCGACGGTGAAGGCTGGTTCAAGCTGGCCTCCGCCTCGATGTTCTACCGCCTGCTCGGCCGGATGGTCGATGTCGAGATCGCACCGGACTCCGGAGACTTCCGGCTGATGAGCCGCCGGGCGCTCGACCATCTGAATGCGATGCCCGAACGCTACAGGTTCATTCGCGGCATGGTGAGCTGGATCGGGCTCAGGCAGGTCGCCTTCCCCTATGAGAGGCACCGCCGCTTTGCCGGCACCACCCACTATCCGCTGAAGAAGATGATCCTGCTGGCGGTCGACGCGATGACCAGCTTTTCGATCGTGCCTTTGCGGTTTGCCTCGATGCTGGGGATGATGTTCGGCCTGCTCGGCCTGGTCGTGCTCGGCTATACACTGCTTGAATGGTCCAGGGGCAACGTGGTGCCCGGCTGGACGAGCCTTGCCGCGATCATGCTGATCCTGGGCAGCGTCCAGCTTCTGGTGCTCGGCATTTTCGGCGAGTATCTCGGCCGCATGTACATGGAGACGAAGCGGCGGCCGCTCTACTTCGTTAACGAAATCGTTTCGCGCGACCAGCCGGCCAAGGACAGCGACCTGCCCGTCCATCGCCTGCAGGAGATGGCGAAAAGAGCCGCGCGTGGCTGAGGCGAAGGTCGAGCGGATGCAAGGGGAACGGCATGGGCAGGATGCGGTCGGCTCTTCCGTTTGACGTCTCGCGGATGCTGCGCTTTGGCGCCGTCATGTATGCAGGCCTCATCGCAATCGCGAAGGCGACACCGTCACCTGGAGCCGTGACATGAACCAGGCCGCTGCAATCGCGACGGCGACGCCATCGCTCGGGGACGCGCAACGCAGCAGGCTGATACTTTGCCTTCTCTGCGCCTGCCTGGTGGCCTATTGGCTTGCCACCTCTGCCAGCGCGATGCTTCAGGATCCCGACAGTTGGTGGCAAGTGAAGGTCGGGCTGGACTTTCTGGACAACCGGACGTTTCCCGTCGTCGACCCCTATTCCTATACGTTCGCCGGTCAGCCCTGGATCGCCAAGGAATGGCTGGGGCAGGTCTTTCTGGCCCTCGCCTACCGTGCCGGCGGCTGGAATGGCGTCGTCACACTGATCATCGCCACGGTCAGCTTGACGGTCTTCCTGATGGGATGGTTCCTCAGCGCATGGCTGAAGCCGACACTGGCGATAGCGCTGGCCTTCGCCGCGGCTTTGCTGATCGCCCCGATCTATACGGCTCGTCCACACGTCTTCACCTTGCCGATCATCGTCGTCTGGACGGCAATGCTGTTTCGCGCCGCGCAGGAAGAGAGAGCCCCGCCTTTGTGGATGCTCGTGCTTGTGGTCTTGTGGGCCAACCTTCATGCCACGTTCACCCTTAGCTTCGTCATTGCTGCCTTTGCCGGGCTCGATCTCCTGGCGCGCTCGGGCTTGTCGAAACCCGCCCTCCTGGCAAAATGGGTTGCTTTCGGCCTGCTCTGTCCGCTGGTCAGCCTGATGCATCCCTATGGGATGAAAGCCATCCTGGCGACGTTCACGGTGGCCTATGGCAACGAGGCGGTGCCACTCATCCTGGAGTGGCGGGCGTTCAACGCGCAGGAGCAGGTCTTCCGGGAAGCGGTGATGCTGTTGGCGCTTTTCGGACTTTTAGTATCGAGGCTGCGGATCGGCTGGGCCAAGGCGGTGTTCATCGTCTTCGCCTTGCATGTCTATCTCGCCCATCTGCGGTTTGTATATCTGCCCTTCCTGCTGATCCCCCTGGTGATCGCGGTCGAGGTCGCCCGGCAATACCCCACAGTCTCGACCACGACCTGGCTGGCGGAAAAGCGTGACGGACTGGAAAAACTCTTCGCCAGCCAGTTTTACGCGATCTGCGGCGCAATCGCTGTCCTGCTGGTCGGTGCGGTCGTCATCCTCGGCAGTGCCTACCGGGTTGCGCCGAGCCCGAAGACGGCGGCCAGCGGCGCCCTCGCATACGCACGGGATCACCAGCTTTCCGGCAACGTGCTGAATTCCTATAATTTCGGCGGCACGCTGATTTTCCACGACATCAAGACCTATGTCGACGGCAGGACGGACCAGTTGTTCCTCGGCGGCTTCACGAAAGCCGAGGACGCGACGGGACACAGCGACGGAAAACCACTGCTCGAGGCCCAACTGAAGAAATACGCCATCGGCTGGGCACTCCTTACATCAGACGATACCCGCATCCCCTTCTTCGCGGAGTTGGGCTGGAAGCGAGCCTATGCGGACGACGACGCCGTGATCTACCTGCCCCCCGGCGCCTGACTTACAGCGTCCGGACGAAACTGGTTTCGTCAGCGTTCGAAGGTCTGGCGTCCGCCTTGACATCGATGTTGCAGTGCAGCAAACTTGTGTTGCAGAGCACAGTCCGTAAAGCCCACGAGCCACGATTTTTCGAACGACGGGGACATCGCCGCATGAGGAGCATGTCAGGTTCTGCCGCACGGCTGCCAAGGACCACGGCGTACGGACCCGCCGAATGAACTACAGGCGCGATATTGATGGCCTGCGGGCCGTTGCGGTGCTGCCCGTCGTGCTCTTCCATTTCGGCGTATCGGCCATTCCCGGCGGCTTCACCGGTGTCGATATCTTCTTCGTCATATCGGGCTATCTGATCAGCGGCAGCCTGCTCGACGATCTCGAGCGCGGCCAGTTCTCGATCGGCCGCTTTTACTGGCGCCGCGCGCGGCGCATCCTGCCGGCGCTGACCTTCGTCATCCTGCTCGCCAGTATCGCCGCCTGGTTCATCCTCCTGCCGTCGGATCTCCATGAGTACAGCCTCAGCGTGATCGCGGCCTCGACCTTCTGGTCGAACATCTATTTCTGGAAAACGACCAACTATTTCTCCATCGACGCGGAACTGCGGCCGCTTTTGCACACATGGTCGCTTTCGGTCGAGGAGCAGTATTATATCTTCGCGCCGGTCCTCGTATATCTGATCTACCGATACGCCTCGAAGCGCTGGCTGACGATATTGCTGCCGATTGCCATAGGCAGTTTTGCCCTGGCGGTCATGGCAACCACGCTGGCGCCGACCGCCGGCTTCTACCTCTTGCCGACGCGCATCTGGGAACTGGCGCTGGGCGCCATGCTGATGCTGAGAAAGCCGCCGGCGCTTGCCAGTCGTCCGCTGACTGAACTGATCGGGCTGGCCGGTTTTGGCCTGATCGCCTTCGGCTTCCTGACGATTTCGGAAAGCGATCCGTTTCCGGGCTACAATGCCCTGTTTCCCTGCATCGGAACGGCGCTGCTCATCTATGCTGGCCAGCCCCATGGCGACAGGCCGGTCCCTGTCGCCACGCAGGTGCTGCGGCTCACACCGCTGGTGTGGATCGGCCTTATCTCCTATTCGCTCTACCTCGTTCACTGGCCGATCAATTCGTTCGTCCATTATCTCTCGCTCAAGGCCATCGGCGTGCCGACGATCATGGCGATGATCGTGGCCAGCGTCGCGCTGGCGACGTTCTCGTGGAAATATGTCGAGCAGCCCTTCCGCCAGAAGCGGGCCTTCACTGCCCCCCTGCCCATCTTCGCGTTCTCGGCGACGGCGATCGCCCTGTTGTGCGTCGTCGGCTTGGCCGGCGCGCTGGGCAAGGGTTTTCCGCAGCGGTTCCCCGATTTCTCGACGGAACGGGTCCTGGTGGGTGACTGGCGCAACGGCGTCTGTTTCAACGAGGGCGGGAGCCGGATCGAGAACTGGAACCTCGCCGACTGCACGCGGACGCATGGCTTTGCCACCAATGTGCTGCTGTGGGGCGATTCCTTCGCCGCGCACTACGTATCGGGGCTGGAGGCCAATGCACAGAAGATCCAGGCCAACGTCGTCCAGTACACCTATGCCGGCTGCCCGCCCAATCTGAACTACTTCTCCTATGCTCGGCCGGCCTGCACGCGCTTCAACGAACGGGCGCTGTCGATCATCCGCGATGCCAACATCCAGGCGGTGATCCTGAGCGGCAGATGGACCGACTACCAGGCAAGGGGCTTTGACGGCCTGCAGAAGACGGTGGACCGGCTGCGCGACATGGGCGTCAAGGTCTATGTCATCGGCCAGTCTCCGGAGTTCATCGCCGACGTCCAGAAAATCGCGTTCTTCGCAAAACGGGAGCACGCCGCGAACACATCCTGGCCGATGGCCATGGATCCGGACATCAACAAGCAGGTGTTGCCATTCGTCAAAGGGGCAACTTTCATCGACCCGTTGGCCTATCTGTGCGACCCAGCAGGCTGCTCCTATGCCGACGCCGGCACCCGGCAGTTCCTCTACTTCGACTACGGTCATTTCTCGTCCGCCGGCGCGACGCTCGCCATCTCGAAATACTGGCCAAGCTTTGCCGCCAGCAACAAGGTCGCCAAGGCAAAATAGGAATCGCGGCCAGCGCCGAGGGAGGCGAAAGAGCGTTTGTTCGAGGAACCGCTTTGCGATTGCCCGAAGGCCGAACCTCATGGTAACGAGAGCACGCGCGGGTATGATGTAATGGTAGCCTGTCAGCTTCCCAAGCTGAACGCGCGGGTTCGATTCCCGCTACCCGCTCCAGTTTGCCGCCCCGGATTTTGCCGCTGATTTGATCGGTGCCGGAACCTGCCGAAATGGCTGAGCCGGCACGAATTGGTCACGCGTAACTATCCTAGCCAATGCGCATCTGCTTCTTGAGAAAGCCGGGCGAGGTTGTCGATGTTTCGCGGCGCCACCTTACCCGCACAGCCGCGTGGCGACGACACCGGCCACGTCGCGGTGGCCGGCCTTTTCGTCAACGGTTCGTCACAGCCAGACGCGGAGCCACACCCGCTCGCGCCAGCAACGCACATGACGGCGTCCATGGCGCCAGTAACGACGGCAAACCCGTCTCCAGCCGCGGCGCCGCCGCCTCTCTCCGTAATGGCGATCTCCGTAGTAGCGATGATGCCAACGACGGTGAGAGACCTTTTCCACTTCGAGGTCGTCATCGCCTTCGAATACAGCCGGATCCGGCTTGTCCAGTTCATCGAGAATTCCGTTGCCCTGAGGAATACCGGCAACCGCGCGGCCGGGTCCGACTACACCCGCAAACGCTACGGCCCCCGCAACGCCCAGCATTCCAGTGAGAAACAACCGACGTTCCATCAAAACCTCCCGAGTTGTTGACATCGGCACCTCGTTCCCTCGCCCAAAACGGGCTCCAGCGAGCATGCCGATTTGGCTGAACGCGCGACTGCACTTCTTGTTCCATCACCCCACTTCGCGCAGGATGAAGTCGTGAAGCATCTTGGCGGCCGGCGACAGCGCGCGATTCCTGACCGTGATCAGGCTGTAGGGCCTGACCTCGATGTCGAATTCGGTCTGGACGACATCGATGGCGCCGGCGAGCCCGTCGGGGTTCTGGATGAATTTCGCCACCTGCACCGAGACCGGCGCGATGGCGTCGGACTGCGCGACCATGACCAGCGTCAGGAGCAGCGAACTGGTGTTGAGGATCCGGTCCGGCAGCGCGATGTTGCGGTTGAGGAAATTGCTCTCCATCGCCTGACGCAAAGGCGAGCCGCCCGACTGGAAGACCCAGTCATAGGCGGCAGTGTCTTCCAGCCGCACCACGCTGCCCCTGGTCAGCGGGTGGCCCCGACGCACGATCAGGCAGGCTTTCTCGACACCGATGACACGCGATTCGAACAGCCGCGGATTGAGATCGTCGGGGATGCGCGCAATGATGAAATCATGGCGTGAGGCGATCAGTTCGCGCGCCAGCACATTCGAGGTCTCGACCTGCATCGTGATCTCGATGCGTGGATAGATGCGGCGGATTTCGCGGATCGCCGGCACCGCCAGTTCGATCGCCGGCGCCGTCACGGCACCGAGAAACACGGAACCGCCCTTGCCCGCCTTGAGTTCGGAAATCTCGCGGTCGACCTCGCGCATCTCCAGCAGGATCGAACGCGCACGCCTGGCCAAGGCCTTGCCGTAGGGCGTCAGCGTGATGCCGCGCGGCAGCCTCTCGCACAGCTTGACCTCGAGCACCGCCTCCATCTCGGCAATCATGCGCGATGCCGCCGGCTGCGAAATGTTCATGACCTGCGCAGCCGCGCTCACCCGGCCATGATCGTCGAGCGCGACGATCATGCGCATATGACGCAGGCTGAGGCCGCTGCGCAGCAGGGTTTCGCCATCGCCCGGAGTCTCGTTGTAGCTATTTGAACCCGCAGCCGGATTCCGTAACGCCGCCATGGTTTTTTCCTGCCTCCGCTCGCGGCCCGCCGGCATTTGCCAGCAACCCGTCACGCGTCATAACATATACCACTTGCGGTATAGCAACCATCAAAGATCGCATTTGACAGTTATGGCAAAAGGGCGGCAACGTCACCGTGTTCCGAGACGCAACGGTCGCCAACGATAAAATCGTATCGATTGAAATCAGCGGCTCGGGGCCATGGGAGGATACCGGAGATCGATATGACGGCAGCAGTGCCTTGGCGCTTCTGCACGATTGCGCGGCCCGCGACCCCCGGGGTGCTGCGTCCATCAACCAGGGAGAGTTACGTGAAAATCATCAAGACACTGGCCGCAGTCGCGGCGCTTGGCATTGCTGCCATGACCTATTCGGCGCACGCGGCCGACAAGGGTCTCGTCGGCGTGCTGATGCCGACCAAGACTTCGCAGCGCTGGATCAATGACGGCGACGCCGTCAAGTCCCAGCTCGAGGCACTCGGCTACACTGTCGACCTGCAGTATGCGCAGGACGACATCCCCAACCAGCTCAGCCAGCTGGAAAACGAAATCACCAAGGGCCCGAAGGCGCTGATCATCGCCTCGATCGACGGCACCACCCTGTCGGACGCGCTGCAGAAGGCCGCTGACGCGGGCGTCGTCGTCGTCGCCTATGACCGCCTGATCAAGAAGACCGCCAATGTCGACTATTACACCACCTTCGACAATTTCGGCGTCGGCGTGATCCAGGCGAATTCGCTGGTCAAGGGTCTCAAGGAGCGCTTCCCGAACACCAAGCCGTGGAACGTCGAACTGTTCGGCGGCTCGCCCGACGACAACAATGCCTTCTTCTTCTACAATGGTGCGATTTCCGTCCTGCAGCCGCTGATCGACGACGGCTCGATCAAGATCAAGTCCGGTCAGATGGGCATGGACAAGGTCGGCACGCTGCGCTGGCTCGCCGCCACCGCCCAGGCGCGCATGGACAACCTGCTGTCGGCCAACTACTCGGACGGCAGCCGCGTCGATGGCGTTCTGTCGCCCTATGACGGCCTGTCGCGCGGCATCACCGCCTCGCTGCGCGCCGTGGGCTACGGCACGGCCGCTCAGCCCTGGCCTGTTGTGACCGGTCAGGACGCCGAGACCGCTTCGGTCAAGCTGATCATCTCGGGCGAGCAGTATTCGACCGTGTTCAAGGACACCCGCGAACTGGCCAAGTCGACCGTCGAACTGGTCGACAAGGTGCTGTCGGGCGGCAAGCCTGACGGCCTCGACACCAAGACCTACAACAACGACGTCAAGGTCGTTCCCTCGATCCTGCTGACGCCGCATGAGGTCGACAAGTCGAACTACCAGAAGCTGGTCGTCGACTCCGGCTACATCAAGGCCGAAGACCTGAAGTAATCTCTGTTATTAAATCTGGGGTCCTGCGCGACGCAGGGCCCCTTTTCGTTCACAAGCGACCCCGGTATTGTTTCTGCCGGCCTAGAGCAATTCCAGGAAAAGTGCATAGCGCCTTCCCCTGGGAGTTGCGTAAAAACAAGAAAGTCTGGGAGCTTGCCCTTATGACCTCGACGATTTTGGAGATGCGCGACATCACCAAGACGTTTCCCGGCGTGAAGGCGCTGTCGAATGTCAACCTCAGCGTCGAGGAAGGCGAAATCCACGCCGTGGTCGGCGAGAACGGCGCCGGCAAGTCGACGCTGATGAAAGTGCTGTCGGGCGTCTATCCCGCGGGCACATATGACGGCCAGATCATCTTTCAAGGCCAGGAATGCCAGTTCAAAGGCATCCATGACAGCGAACACAAGGGCATCGTCATCATCCACCAGGAGCTTGCGCTGGTGCCGATGCTGTCGATTGCCGAAAACATTTTCCTCGGCAACGAACACGCCAAATACGGCGTGATCGACTGGGATGCCAACGAGGCGCGCACCAGCGCGCTGTTGAAGAAGGTGGGCCTCAAGGAGGACCCCAAGACGCTGATCACCAATATCGGCGTCGGCAAGCAGCAGCTGGTCGAGATCGCCAAGGCGCTGAGCAAGGAAGTCAAGCTCCTGATCCTCGACGAGCCCACCGCATCGCTCAGCGAGAAGGACAGCCAGGCGCTGCTCGACCTTTTGCTCGAGTTCAAGCGGCAAGGCATGACCTCGATCCTGATCTCGCACAAACTCAACGAAGTGAACCGGGTCGCCGACAAGGTTACCGTCATCCGCGACGGGCGCACCATCGAGACGCTGGCCAAGAAGGATATCTCGGAAGACCGTATCATCACCTCGATGGTCGGCCGCTCGCTCGACGACCGCTATCCGCCGCGCGAACCAAAGATCGGCGAGGTCGTCTTCGAAGTGAAGAACTGGTCGGTCTATCACCCGATCCATGCCGAACGGCAGGTGATCAAGGGCATCGACATCAATGTGCGCAAGGGCGAGGTAGTCGGCATAGCCGGGCTGATGGGCGCCGGTCGCACCGAATTCGCCATGAGCCTGTTCGGCCGTTCCTATGGCCGCCGCATCACGGGCGAGGTGCTGCTCAAAGGCAAGCCGATCGATGTCTCATCCGTGAGCAAGGCGGTCGAACACGGCATCGCCTACGTGACCGAGGACCGCAAGACTTACGGTCTCAACCTGATCGACCATATCAAGCACAACATCACGCTTGCCAATCTCGGCGGCGTGTCGCGTCACAGCGTGATCGACGATCTGCGCGAACTCGCCGTTGCCAACGATTATCGCAAGAAGACCAATATCCGCGCTTCGAGCGTCTATCAGATGACGGGCAATCTTTCCGGCGGCAACCAGCAGAAGGTGGTGCTGTCGAAATGGCTGTTCGCCGACCCGGAATTGCTGATCCTCGACGAGCCGACACGCGGCATCGATGTCGGCGCCAAGTATGAAATCTATACGATCATCGCGCGTCTTGCCTCGGAGGGTAAGGCGATCGTGGTCATCTCGTCGGAAATGCCGGAATTGCTCGGCATCACCGACCGCATCTACGTCATGAACGAAGGCCGCATCGTCGGCGAAATGCCCGCGGCGGACGCAAGTCAGGAAAAAATAATGCGCGCCATCGTTCGGGGAGAAGGAAAAGCAGCATGAGCACCGACAGCGCCCCCGCCCCGCAGGGCAACATCGCCGAGGACCAGCGTCCACGCATTGCCGTCTCGGCGCTGACGACGAACCTGCGCGAATACGGTCTCATCATCGCGCTGATCGTCATCATGCTGTTCTTCCAGTTCACCACGTCGGGAACGCTGTTCAAGCCGGTCAACCTCAGCAATCTGGTGCAGCAGAACTCGTTCATCATCGTGATGGCGCTGGGCATGCTGCTGGTCATCGTTTCCGGCTATATCGACCTCAGCGTCGGCTCGGTCGCCGGTTTCATCGGCGCGCTGGCCGCAAACATGATGGTCATCTGGCAGCTCGGACCGCTCAGCAATCCGCTTGTGGTTTCAATCGTCTGCCTGGTCGTGGGCGGCCTGATCGGTGCGGCGCAAGGCTATTGGATCGCCTATCACCGGATACCGAGCTTCATCGTGACGCTGGCCGGCATGCTGATCTTCCGCGGCATCTGCCAGGCGCTGCTGGGCGGCGGCTCGTCGGTAGGCCCACTTCCGGACGGCTTCAAGGCGCTGAGCTCGGGCTTCATCCCGGACGTTATCGGCCCGCTGACGCTGATCCCGCCCACGGTGAACGCCGCCGGCAAGACCATCGTGGGCAGCGGCCTGACACTGCACATGACGACGATCGTGCTCGGCCTGATCGCCGTGGTGGCCTATGCCTATTTCGGGGTGAGGACACGACGCAAGCGCGAACGCCACGGCTATGAAGCCGAGCCCTTCCCCCTGTTCGTCGTCAAGACGCTGGTCGCCAGCGCGCTGGCGCTGTTCCTGGTCTATGAGTTCGCCAGCTACAGGGGCCTGCCGGTGGTGCTGCTCGTCATGGGCGTGCTGATCTCGCTGTTCGTCTTCGTCACCAAGCGCATGACCATCGGCCGCCGCATCTACGCCATGGGCGGCAATCCCAAGGCGGCGCAGCTGTCGGGCATCAACACCGAGCGGCTGACGCTGCTGGTGTTCATCAATATGGGCGTGCTGTCGGCGCTGGGCGGCCTGATCATCGCGGCTCGCCTTGGCCAGGCCGTGCCGGCGGCCGGTCTGGGCTCAGAGCTCGACGTCATCGCCGCCGTCTTCATCGGCGGCGCCTCAGCGATGGGCGGCGTCGGCCAGGTCATCGGCGCCGTGGTCGGTGGCTTCATCATGGGCGTGATGAACAACGGCATGTCGATCATGGGTGTCAATGTCGACTGGCAGCAGGTCGTCAAAGGCCTGGTGCTGCTCGGCGCCGTGATCTTCGACGTCTACAACAAGAACAAGGCCTGACAGGGGCAGTTCCAGGAAAGCGCATCGCGGTTTTCCCACAGGAATTGCGCAGAAAGGAGCGGGCCGAACCGCTCCGGCGAGGCAACGAGGAAGGCATACGGGTCACATCGCGGCGCTGCCGGCAACCAGCCGGCGCGAAGAAGTTCCCTCAAGGAACCAGGCCCCGCGAGCGCAATCCGAACGGACAATTTCACCCGTGGCATGGGCGACGTCCCAGCCGCGCTTGGGAAGGTTTGCCGCAGCGGCAGCCATGCCAAGGCACATGAGAGAGGATTGATCATGCTGATCTCGCAGATTCTCGATGACGCCGAGACCATCCGCGTCGTTGCCCGCAATGGCGGCAAGACCCGGATCATCAACGGCGCCCGCAGCGTCTATTCGCTGGCGATGGAGGCAGCCCGCACCGGCGTCGGCCTAGCCACCCTGATCGAGCGCAAGGGGCTCGGCGAGACGGTCGATCTCGATGCCGCCTACAAGAAAGGGCGGCTGTTGTCGCCGATCAATCACCCCGATCCGGCGCATCTGCATCTCACCGGCACCGGCCTGACGCATCTCGGCTCGGCGGCGACGCGCGATTCCATGCACAAGAAGCTCAGCAGCGCCGATGGCGAGGAGCAGCTCACCGATTCCATGAAGATGTTCCGCATGGGTCTGGAGGGCGGCAAGCCCGCCAAGGGCCAGGTCGGCGTGCAGCCGGAATGGTTCTACAAGGGCAACGGCACGATGGCCGTGGCGCCGGGAGCCGCACTCCTGTCGCCGGCCTTCGCCAAGGACGCCGGCGAGGAACCCGAAATCGCCGGCATCTATGTCATCGGCGATGACGGCGCGCCCTTCCGCGTCGGCTTCACGCTGTCGAACGAATTTTCCGACCACGTGACTGAGCGGGTAAACTATCTCTTTCTCGCCCATTCCAAGCTGCGCAATGCCTCGTTCGGACCTGAGATCCTGATCGGCGACCTGCCTTCCGACATCCGCGGCACCTCGCGCATCGTGCGCGATGGTAAGACGCTTTGGGAAAAGCCGTTCCTGTCGGGCGAAGCCAACATGTCGCACACCATCGCCAATCTCGAACACCATCACTTCAAATATTCGGCGTTCCGCCAGCCGGGTGACGTGCACGTGCATATGTTCGGCACCGCGACACTGTCCTTCGCCGACGGCGTCAAGACCGAGGCCGGCGATGTGTTCGAGATCGAAGCCGGTGATTTCGGCCTGCCGCTGCGCAACCCGCTTGAGATCGAAAAGCCGGTGAGGGTGGCGGTGAAGGCGCTGTAGCGCCAGCTTCCCCTTCTCCCCCTGTGGGAGAAGGTGGATCAGCGCGCAGCGCCGAGACGAATGAGGGGTGTTCCAGCGGAGTGAGGCGTTGGCGTTCCCTGGAACACCCCTCATCCGACCTCGCTTCGCGAGGCCACCTTCTCCCACAAGGGGAGAAGGAAGAGGCAGCTTCAGCCTCAATAGATATCGAAGTCGAAATACTTGGCCTGGATCTTCTTGTAGGTGCCGTCGGCGACGATCGCGTCGATGGCCGTGTTGAGCTTGTCGCGCAAGGCGGTGTCGTCCAGGCGCACGGCGATGCCGGCTTGCGTTTCCGTGCCCTTGACGTCGCCGACCAGCTTGCAGCAGCCGTCGCTTGCCTTCTTCAGCCAGTCCACCAGCACGAACTTGTCCGAGATCACGGCATCAAGCCGGCCGTTGGTCAGGTCGGTGATCGCTTCTTCCTGGGTTGGGTAGAGCTTTGCCTCGGCACCTGCCTTGCCATAGGTGTTCTGGGCATAGTCGGCCTGCGTGGTCGAAGCCTGGGCGCCGACCGTCTTGCCGGCCAGGGCCGCCGGGTCGGCCGACGTCAGATCGCTGTCCTTCGGCGCCACCAGCGCGAGCGGGGTGGTGTAGTATTTGTTGGTGAAGGCGACCTGCTTCTTGCGCTCTTCGGTGATGCTCATCGAGGCAATGATGGCGTCGAACTTCTTGGCCTGCAGGGCGGGGATGATGCCGTCCCAGTCCTGGGTGACGATCTCGCACTCGACCTTCATCTGAGCACACAGCGCATTGGCGATGTCGATGTCGAAACCGACAACCTTACCGTCCGAGGTGATGGTGTTGAACGGCGGATAGGCGCCCTCGGTGCCGATCTTCAGTTTCTCGGCAGCCTGCGCCGACAAAGAGCCGGCGGCCATCGACAACAGGGCGGCGCCTGCCGCCGACAGTATCCATTTCGAGATCTGCATTTTCTTGTCCCCTTGAGCGCCGCCATCTCGACGGCCGACAAGCCAGCCAAGCATGATGTGCCAGCGCAGGCAAGTATCTTGCCTGGCGGCAACCGGGGTTCAGCGCGCAGCGCGGAAATGCTTGGAGAGCTTCAGGCCCTGTGCCTGGTAGTTGGAGCCGAGAGCGGTGCCGTAGAGCGCCTGCGGCCGCTTCAGCATGTGCTCGTAGACCAGCCGGCCGACGATCTGGCCATGGTCGAGGATGAACGGCACCTCGTGGCTGCGCACTTCAAGCACGGCCCGGCTGCCGGTGCCACCGGCAGCCGAATGGCCGAAGCCCGGATCGAAGAAGCCGGCGTAATGGACGCGAAATTCGCCGACCAGCGGGTCGAAGGGCGTCATCTCGGCGGCGTAGAGCGGCGGCACATGCACCGCCTCCTGGCTGACGAGGATGTAGAATTCGTCTGGATCGAGCACCAGTTCGCCGGCGCCGCTCTTGTGGATCGGTTCCCAGAAATCGACGACATCCTGGGCGGCGCGCTTGTCGACATCGACGAGGCCGGTGTGATGCTTGCCGCGATAGCCGACCAGCCCTTCACCGTTGCCCTTGAGATCGATCGACAGCGCGATGCCACCGCCCGAAATATTCGGCGGCTCGGTGGCGACCAGCATCTGCGCGCGGTGCAATTCATGCAATTCGGTTTCCGAGAGCAGCGCGTTGCCGGTGCGGAAGCGGATTTGCGACAGGCGCGAACCGGTGCGCACGACGATCGGAAAGGTGCGCGGGCTGACTTCCAGATAGAGCGGACCGTTGTAGCCGGCGGCGATCTTGTCGAACTCGTGGCCACGGTCGGTCATGACACGGGTGAAAATGTCGAGCCGCCCGGTCGAACTCTTCGGATTGGCCGAGGCCGAAATGTCCGCCGGCAATGCCAGGCTTTCAAGCAAGGGCACGATATAGACGCAGCCGGTCTCCAGCACCGCGCCCTCGGCAAGATTGATTTCGTGCAGCTGCAGCCGGTCGAGCTTTTCCGAGACCCTGTGGTTGGGACCCGGCAGGAACGAGGCCCGCACCCGCCAGGCCTTGTCGCCGAGCCGCAGATCAAGGCTCGCCGGCTGGATCTGGTCGGCGTCGAGCGCGCGCGGCGACTTCAGCGCGCCGGACTGGAACAGCGCCGAGATGTCCTGATCGGGAAGAATGCCTGTCTGCCGCAAGGCTCCGCTCCTAGGCCAGACGAATTTCCTACCAACAGGTTCTCGCCGGAAAACATGGAACATTCTTGCGGAACCTGCCTGGTACAAACCTCTTAATGAAGCCGGCAATTGACGCAAGCGTGGTACGGGTCTAAAGGGTCGTTATCCCGTGGTGATTTGGCCGGTCGGCTTGCAGCCACGTTAAACAAGTCGCTAAAGGACCGTTGGCCGCGAGGCTGTATGGACCGGTTGCGACTTTCGCGGCCGGTTTTTTTGTGTCTGGAACAAAGCGATGAGCAACAAGAAGCGCAACTGGAAGCCTCAGACAGCCCTCGTGCATGGCGGAACCCTGCGTTCCGGCTTCGGCGAGACCTCCGAGGCGATGTACCTGACCCAGGGCTATGTCTATCAAACGGCGCAAGCCGCCGAAGCCCGCTTCAAGGGCGAGGAACCCGGCTTCATCTATTCGCGCTACGCCAATCCGACCGTCGACATGTTCGAAAAGCGCATGTGCGCGCTGGAAGGCGCGGAAGACGCACGCGCCACGGCATCGGGCATGGCGGCCGTGACAGCGGCGCTTCTGTGCAGCGTCAAGGCCGGGGACCATATCGTGGCGGCGCGCGCGCTGTTCGGCTCCTGCCGCTGGGTGGTCGAGACGCTGGCACCGCGCTACGGCATCGAGGCGACGCTGGTCGACGGCACCGATATCGCCAACTGGGAAAAGGCGGTCAGGCCCAACACCAAGCTGTTCTTCCTGGAGAGCCCGACCAACCCGACGCTGGAAGTGGTCGACATCGCCGCTGTGGCTGCGCTCGCCAACTCGATCGGCGCGCGGCTTGTCGTCGACAATGTCTTTGCCACGCCACTGCAGCAGAAGCCGTTGCAGCTCGGCGCGCATATCGTCGTCTATTCGGCAACCAAGCACATCGACGGCCAGGGCCGCTGTCTCGGCGGCGTGATCCTGTCGGACAAGAAGTGGATCGACGAGAATTTGCATGATTATTTCCGCCACACCGGCCCCAGCCTGTCGCCCTTCAACGCCTGGACGCTGCTGAAGGGCCTGGAGACGCTGCCGCTGCGCGTGCGCCAGCAGACGGAGAGCGCCGGCAAGATCGCAGATTTCCTCGCCGACCAGCCGCAGATCGCCCGCGTCATCTATCCCGGCCGCGCCGACCATCCGCAGGCCGCGATCGTCAAGAAGCAGATGTCGGGCGGCTCGACGCTGATCTGCCTCGACGTCAAGGGCGGCAAGCAGGCGGCCTTCGCCCTGCAGAACGCGCTCGACATCGTGCTGATCTCCAACAATCTCGGCGACGCCAAGAGCCTGATCACCCATCCGGCGACGACCACGCACAAGAACTTGAGCGACGAGGCGCGCGCCGAACTCGGCATCGGGCCAGGAACGCTCAGGCTGTCGGTCGGCCTGGAGGATACCGATGACCTTCTGGAAGACATCGCGCAGGCTCTCAAGGCCGCTAAATAGAGGGTCGTCGAGGTAGGTCGTCCGCGCCGCGATCAGGCGCGCGACGACGCCTCTTCCAGTTCGGCCGCCTTGGTGCCGATGGTCATCGCATTGCCGCGCCAGTCGACGGCGCCGCCGAGCCAGCCGCGCCCCCACATGGTTGGAAGCAGCAAGTCCCGCGCAATCATCGCCGCGACCGTGCGCGGCGAAAGGTGCCAGCCCTTGGACCAGGCCAGGGCGCATTCCGGGAGATAAAAGGCCGCCAGCACGGCGATGGCCGTCAGCGGCAGGCTGAAGCCGGCGCTTGCCGCCGCAACCAGCGCAAGCGCCAGCGGCACCACCGCGCCGGTCAGGATTTCCGGCGCGAAGAACCGTGGGAAGGTGACGCGGCGCAAGCGCGCCCAGCGGGCCTGGCGCGACCAGATCGTGCCAAGCGTGCGTCGGCCAAGCGGCTGCTCGAAGGGTGCCGCGACGAGATTGACGCGCAGGCCAAGCCCACTGACCAGCTTGGTCGCGGCGGCGTCCTCGGCGATTTCGGCGGCCAGCGCGCGGATGCCGCCATTGGCATCCAGCATCGGCTTGTTCCACAACATGCTCTTGCCCTGGGCAAAGCCAAGGCCGAGCGCCTCGCCGGCATATTGCCAGCGCGCCTGCAGCGTGTTGAGGAAGGCGCATTCGACCTCGGCCCAGAAGCCCTCCGGCCGCGAACCGATCGGTGTCGAGCAGACAAGGCCGGTGTCCGGCCGCCACGCCGCCATCAGATGCTGGACGTAGTCTCTCGGCATCAGCACGTTGGAGTCGGCCAGGACAACCCAATCGTGCCGCGCGGCTTCCCAGCCCTTGACGCAATTGTTGAGCTTGGGATTGGCGCTGACGCGGTCGTCGCCGATCAACAGCCGGGCCGGCACTTTTGGAAAGCGGCCAATGGCGGCACGGATCAGCCTGACCACTGGGTCGTCTCCATGAGCGACGCAGAAGATCAGCTCGTAGCGGGGCCAGTCTAGCGAGAAGGCGCGCTCCAGCGTCTCCTGCGTGAACGGCTCGACGCCGCGCGAGGGTATGACAATCGATACCGGCGGCGATTTGCCGGCCGGCGGTGCGATCGTTGTGCGCCGTCTCAGCTGTGAGGCGGCGAGAAGGATACTGGCGGTGTTTGAAAGGATAATAGCAGTCGAAAGCGAGGCGGCTATGAGAGCGAGTTCCATCGAGATCTGGTCACTCCAGAAGAGACGGCCCGCATCGTGGCCGTTTTCAATAGTTCGACAGAGCGCCGAGTCGCCCGGTTCGTGCACACCACCATTGTCATGTGTCACTTAAATGACATTCTTTGCCGGCACCTGCGTTTCAAGACGAGCCGCGACAAGACGCGCACGTTGACCTGCTCGCCGGGAGCGCCGAAAGGTTCTGTTGGTTTGAGCATGATCTTTTCCGAAAACCGGTTCCCACTTTTCGGGATCATGCTTTAGATTGTTTTGGAGCCGCTTATGTACCGCGCCGTCACGCGCAACATCGAAGTGCAGGTCAGGCCGTTCTATCTCGAGGACCGCTCCGATCCTTCCGAGAACCGCTTTGTCTGGGGCTATCAGATAACGATCGACAACCAGTCGGACGAATTCGTGCAGCTTCTGTCGCGCTATTGGCACATCACCGACGGTGCCGGCCGAGTCGAGGAAGTGCGCGGCCCGGGTGTCGTCGGCGACCAGCCCGAACTCAATCCCGGCGACAGCTATCAATACACGTCCGGCTGCCCGCTCTCGACGCCCTCAGGCATCATGGTCGGGCACTACACGATGCGCAACAAGCGCGGCGAGACCTTCGACATCGCCATCCCGGCGTTCTCGCTGGACCTGCCGGGGACGCGGCGGACGGTGAATTAGCGTCCTTCTCCCCGTTCCACGGGGAGAAGGAATGGCTTTACTGTGCGGCAAATTCCGCCGGATCGAAGTCGTACTGTGTCGAGCAGAATTCGCAGGCGACGTGGATGCCGCCATCCTCGGTGCTGTCCTCGATCTCCTGCGCGGAGAAGCCCTCGAGGATGCCGCGGATCTTGTCGCGCGAGCATGAGCACTGGTCGGCCACGGGAACGCCGCCGAAGACGCGTACGCCATGCTCGTGGAACAGGCGATAGAGCAGCCGTTCGGCGCCGATCGTCGGGTCGATCAACTCGGTCGGCTCGATCGTGCCGAGCAGCGCCAGCAATTCCTGCCAGGAATTGTCCGTGGGATCATGGATCTCCTCGCGCGGATCGCCGTCGCCGCCGTGCAGGTCCGGAACGCGCATGCGCTCAGGCGACTGCGGCAGGAACTGCGCCAGGATGCCGCCAGCACGCCACTGCTCGCGCGCGCCGCCGACGCCGGGCGTCAACAGCTTGGCGACCGAGAGCCTGATATCCGTCGGGATCTGCTCCGACTGGCGGAAATAGGTGCGCGCCGCGTCTTCCAGGGTTTCGCCATCGAGCTGGACGATGCCCTGATAGCGCTGCGTATGGGCGCCCTGGTCGATGGTCAGTGCCAGCACGCCGCCGCCGAGCAGCGTCTGCTGGGACGTTTCGCCTGCGGCGACCAGCGCCTCGAGCCTATCGGCATCGAAGCGCGCATAGGCACGCAGCGCCGACGGCGTGGTGAAATCCGCCACCAGCATGTCGACCGGCCCATCGGTGCGGGTCTGCAGGATGAACTTGCCCTCGAATTTGAGCGAGGTGCCGAGCAGCACCGTCAGTACACAGGCTTCCGCCAGCAGGCGGGCGACCGGCTCGGGATAATCGTGGCGGCTGAGAATGGCGTCGAGCATCGGCCCGAGTTGCACGGTACGGCCGCGCACGTCGAGCGGGCCGACCTCAAAGGGCACGACATGATCGTCGCCGGCATAGCCGAACTCGCCGAGTTTGGGGTGATGTTCAGTCACTTGATGCGTTTCCAACATGACAAAGCTCCAGGGCGCGGCCATGCCGCCCCCTGGGGTGCATGCGTCCAAACGCGCTTGATTTGCGTGATGCGGCGCAGATAGGCATCGCGCCCCCGCAGATCAAGCGCCCGGACCTTTCAAACCCCAAGCCACCTCAAGCCCCAAGACACTTCAAGCCCCAAGACACCAGGCAAGCACCGCCTTCTGGGCGTGGAGCCGGTTCTCGGCCTCGTCGAAGACCACCGAATGGGGTCCGTCGATAACCTCGTCGGTCACTTCCTCACCGCGATGCGCCGGCAGACAGTGCATGAACAGCGCATCCGGCTTGGCATGCGCCATCAGCTTGGCATTGACCTGGTAGGGCGAGAACACGTTATGGCCGCGGGCGCGATGCTCCTGGCCCATCGACACCCAGCAATCGGTGACGACACAGTCGGCCTGGTCGACGGCTTCCTCGGGCGAGCGGGTGAAGTGCAGCTTGCCGCCATGGGCCTTGGACCAGTCGATATGCTTCTGCGCCGGCTCGCTGCCTTCCGGCACGGCGACGTTGAGGTTGAAGCGGAACCGCGCCGAGGCTTCGAGCAGCGAATGCAGCACATTGTTGCCGTCGCCGGTCCAGGCGATGGTCTTGCCGGCCACCGGACCGCGATGCTCCTCGAAGGTCATGATGTCGGCCATCAGCTGGCACGGATGGGTGTCATCCGTCAGCCCGTTGATCACCGGAACCGTGGCGTTCTCGGTCAGCTCCAGCAGCCGCTCATGCGAGGTGGTGCGGATCATGATCGCGTCGACATAGCGCGACAACACCTTGGCGGTGTCGGCGATGGTCTCGGAGCGGCCAAGCTGCATTTCGGTGCCGGTCAGCATGATGGTCTCGCCGCCGAGCTGGCGCATGCCGACATCGAAGGAGACGCGCGTGCGCGTCGACGGCTTGTCGAAGATCATCGCCAGCACCTTGCCTTCGAGCGGCCGGGTGCGCTCGCCGGCCTTGAGGCGCGCCTTTCGCACCACCGCGTCGTCGAGCATGACGCGCAGGTCGCCCTCGGAAACGGTGGAAAGATCGGTGAAATGGCGAACTGACATCAGCAATTTTCCGGAATTACTTCGCGGCGGCCACGGCGATGGCATCCGCCAGGCCTTTGGCACCGGCGCGGATGCGGTTGAGCGCTTCGTGGATCTCGGCGTCGGTGACGGTGAGCGGCGGCAGCAGGCGAATGACGTTGTCGCCGGCCGGAACCGCCAGCAAATGCTGGTCGCGCAGTGCCATGTTCACCTTGTTGTTGGGCATGGCGCATTTGAGGCCAAGCATGAGGCCGGTGCCGCGGATGTCTTCGATGACATCGGGAAACTCGTCGGCGATCGCCGCCAGACCTTGCTTCATCAGCAATGCCTTGCGCTGGACGTCTTCGAGGAAGCCGTCTTCGAGCACCACGTCGAGCACGGCATTGCCGACCGCCATGGCCAACGGATTGCCGCCGAATGTGGTGCCGTGCACGCCAGCCGTCATGCCGACAGCTGCTTCGTCGGTTGCAAGGCAAGCGCCCATCGGGAAGCCGCCGCCAATGCCTTTGGCGATCGCCATGATGTCGGGCGCAACACCTGACCATTCATGCGCGAACAGCTTTCCGGTGCGGCCAATGCCGCACTGGACCTCGTCATAAATCAACAACAGGCCGTGCTGGTCGCAAAGCTGCCGCAGCCGCTTCAGGGACTGCGTCGGGACCGGGCGGATGCCGCCCTCGCCCTGCACCGGTTCGATCAGGATCGCGGCGGTTTCCGGCGTGATCGCCTTCTCGGCGGCATCGATGTCGTCGAAGCCGACCTGGTCGAAGCCTTCGACCTTGGGGCCGAAGCCTTCAAGGTATTTGTACTGGCCGCCGGCCGCGATGGTCGCCAGCGTGCGGCCATGGAAGGCGCCTTCGAAGGTGATGACGCGGAAGCGCTCGGGATGCCCCTTGACGAAATGGTAGCGCCGCGCCGTCTTGATCGCGCATTCCAGCGCCTCGGCGCCGGAGTTGGTGAAGAACACCTTGTCGGCGAATGTGGCATCGGCCAGGCGCTCGCCAAGCCGGCTCTGCCCGGGAATCTCGTAGAGATTGGAGACGTGCCACAGCTTCGCCGCCTGCTCGGTCAGCGCCGCGACCAGATGCGGATGGCTGTGGCCGAGCGAATTGACCGCGATGCCGCCGGCGAAATCGAGATATCGCTCGCCCTTGTCGGTAACCAGCCAGGTGCCTTCCCCGTGGTCGAAAGCCAGGGGAGCGCGAGCAAAGGTCTCGTAAAGCGCCGAACCGCTCATTATATGCGTCTCCGGTACCGGAAAATCAAAAAAGCCGCCAAAGCGGCGGCCTTGTGCGGCTTATCGTGTTTTTCGGCCATGAAGTCAACGAAAACGTCGCGTATTGGCACGCGGCAAGCCCCCTGACGAGACGCCGGCTCACAAGCGACCGGGCAAGTTGGGGAAAACCGAAAAAACCGATTCGTGTTGCACTTGGGACTCTTGTCACCGAGTCTGCGCATAAGGTAATTGTAGTCGAGAAATAACTAGATTTCGTGCGGCGGACCTAATCACCAGGTATATGTGGTGTCTGCCCCAGCAGTGGTGCTGGGTCGGGAATGGATTCTGATTGCCGCACGCTAAGCAGGAGCGCGGTCTCATGAACTGGACTGACGAGCGGGTCGAACTTCTCAGAAAATTGTGGTCGGAGGGTCTGAGCGCAAGCCAGATTGCTGCCCAGCTTGGAGGGGTGAGCCGAAATGCCGTCATCGGCAAGGTGCACCGTCTGAAGCTGTCGGGCCGCGGCCGCGCAACGGCGACGCCGGCACGCCAGAAAAAGACGACACAGGGCTCGACCGTTCAGAAATCGGTGGCGCGCGCCGCGAGCACGGCTCGCCACGTCACGACATCGATCGGCGCGACCGCCCTTCAGACGCAATTCGACGCCGAGCCGGTGGCGCGGCACTATATCCGCCCGGTCGAGAATGTCGTGGTACCGATCTCACGGCATCTGCAGCTCGTCGAGCTGACCGAGCGGACCTGCAAATGGCCGAACGGCGATCCGCTGTCGGAGGACTTCAACTTCTGCGGCAACGAGGCCGCCGAAACGGGGCCCTACTGCAAATATCATGCTCGCGTGGCGTTCCAGCCGGCGGCGGAGCGGCGGCGGAACCGATAGACAGGGAATAGGCAGTGGGGATTGGGCCGTAGGACAATAGCTACTGCCTACTGGCTACTGCCTACCCTCACAGCCAGCCATTCTTGCGAAACCGCCAGTAGAGAAACGCGCAGATCGTCGCGATGGTGGCCAGTACGATCGGGTAGCCATACTCCATCTTCAGTTCCGGCATGTCGGTGAAGTTCATGCCGTAGATGCCGGCGAATGCCGTCGGCACCGCCAGTATGGCCGCCCATGAGGCGAGTTTCTTGGAAATCGCCGTTTCCTGGCTCTGACCGACCAGCAGGCTCGCCTCGAAGGCGAAGGCCAGCACCTCGCGCAGGCTGTCGATCTTTTCCTGGACGGTGCGGATGTGGTCGGTCACGTCGCGAAACAGTGGGTGCATGGCTGAATGGATCTGCGGCAGGTCGGCGCTGGTCAGGCGGCGGCAGACCTCCACCAGCGGAAGTGCCGCATTGCGCAGGCGCAGCAGATCGCGGCGCAGCATATAGAGCCGCTCGATATCAGGACCGGTCATCGGCTTCAAAAGCACCCGGTCCTCGATCACCTCGACCTCGTCCTCTATCTGCTCGAGCACCGGCATGTAGTTGTCGACGATGAAATCGAGAATGGCGTAGAGGACGAAATCCTCGCCCTTGGCCAGCGAATGCGGACAGCTTTCCCAGTGCTGACGCACGGCGGCGTAGGAGGTCGACGGGCCGTGCCTGACGCTGACGATGTAGCCCGAGCCGACGAACAGATGCGTCTCGCCGAAAGTCACCCGTCCTTCGATCAATTGCGCGGTGCGGGCGACGATGAACAGCGCATCGCCATATTGCTCGATCTTCGGCCGCTGGTGCGGATGCTCGGCATCCTCGATCGCCAGCTCGTGCAGATGGAACTGCGCCTGGACACGCAACAAAAGCTCGCGATCCGGTTCGAGCAGCCCGATCCAGACGACATGTCCCGATTTCTTGGCCCATTCGCCGGCTTCCTCGATCGGAATGTCGGCGATGCGCCGCCCGGCCGTGTAGACACTGGAGGCGATGATGCCTGATGTCGGCGCCGCGGGCTTGAACTCTCGGACATATTCCATCGCGGCCTCCTGAAGCAGGCCCCTTATAAAGGCCTGAGAAGCTTAACGCCGGGATAGTTTAGCGCAATATGATCTGGCGTTCGAGAGGATGAACGTTCATTTCGCCGGAAGCGGCGCCGAAAGGCTGATCTTGTCGGTCTTGTCGCCTTTCGGCCGCTCGGCCGGCATCTGGTCGCCGGTGACGATGTAATAGATGGTCTCGGCGATGTTGGTGGCATGATCGCCGATGCGCTCGATGTTCTTGGCGCAGAACAGAAGATGCGTGCAGGGCGTGATGTTGCGCGGATCTTCCATCATGTAGGTCAGCAATTCGCGAAACAGCGACGTGTACATGGCATCGATCTGATCGTCACGGTCGCGCACGAAGCTGATCTTGTCGACTGAGCGCGATGCGTAGACGTCGAGAACTTCCTTGAGCTGGGTCAGCGCCAAATTGGCCAGGGCCTCCAGGCCGCGAAACAGGCTGGTCGGCTGGCGGCCGTCGGTGACGGCGACCACCCGCTTGGCGACGTTCTTGCCGAGGTCGCCGACCCGTTCGAGGTCGGCCGAAATGCGGATGGCGCCGACGATCTCGCGCAGGTCCGTCGCCATCGGCTGGCGCTTGGCGATGATGATGATCGCCTTGTCGTCGATCTCGCGCTGCCCCTCATCCAGGACTGCATCGTCGTTGATGACCTTCTGGGCCAGCCCCGGATCGGCATTGACGAGAGCGGCGACCGCCTGTTCGACCATGCGCTCGGCATGACCGCCCATCGCCGCAATGCGCTTCGACAGATATTTCAGCTCCTCGTCAAAGGCGCTCATTATGTGCACGGACTGCATGGATGAAATGCCTTCCCACGGGTTCTTGAGTCGTTTCCTCGAATCCCCGCTGATACGCTAGCCGGATGACAGAAAAAAGAAACGGTTCCAGGGGAAACTAGGGCACTATCCGTGCGTCGGCAAATGAACCGAGAAGGCGGCGCCCTTACCGACCTCGGATTTGATCGTCAGCCTGGCATTGTGGCGCGTCAGGATGTGCTTGACGATGGACAGGCCAAGGCCGGTGCCTTTCTGGGTCCGGCTGGTCTCGACATCGATGCGATAGAAGCGCTCGGTGATGCGCGGAATGTGCTCCTCGGGAATGCCGGGACCGAAATCCCGGATGGTGACGTCGATGCCGGGTTCGGAACCGTCATCGGCGTGCGCGATCGACACCACCACACGGCCGCCGGACTGGCCGTATTTGCAGGCGTTTTCCAGAAGATTCTCGAAAACCTGGAACAACTCGTCGCGATCGCCCGGCACATTGAGGGGTCCCTTGGCGAAATCGCGCTCGATGACGACGCTGTTTTCGTGGGCAAGCGGGGCCAGCGAATCGATGACACTGTCGACGGTCTGGCGCAGGTCGACCTCTGTTCCGGGCTTCAGATAGGGCTTCATCTCCAGCCGGGACAGCGACAGCAGGTCATCGATCAGGCGCGCCATGCGGCCGGTCTGGTTCTGCATGATCTGCAGGAACTGCTCGCGTGCCGCCGGGTCGTTGCGGGCCGGTCCGCGCAATGTTTCGATGAAACCGGCGATCGAGGCCAGCGGGGTGCGCAATTCGTGGCTGGCATTGGCGATGAAATCGGCGCGCATGCGGTCGATCCTGCGCGTTTCGCTCTGGTCCTTGAACACCAGCACATAGAGGTCGGTGCCGTGCCCGACCGAGGACGCGCTGACCCGGTAGGCCCGTTCGACCGGCAGCTTCTCGGTATAGTCGACGACATCGGAGGCGATCGTGCCCGACAGCACGCTGTCGAGCAGCGTCTGCATTTCCGGCGCCCGGAATTTCAGCGGCAGCGACAGGCCCGGTGCGATGCCGCCAAAAGCGGCAAAGGCGGCGGCGTTGGCATGGACGATGGCGGCCGAGCGGTCGAAGATGATCAGCGGATCGGCGACGGCGGCCGCCAGATATTCGCCCGACAGGCGCTGCAGGCCGATCGCCTCGATCGCGGTGGCATTCTCGCCGGAATGGCGCAGGCCGGTGGCCGGCAACAGCGCGGCAGCCAGCAGCAGAAGCAGCGCCGGCACCAGCACATAGGCAGAGATCCCCGCGAAGGCAAAAGCGACTAGGATACCGATAACGCCAGCGACGAGCAGCCAGCGACTGTTCCACAGCCGGATGGCCATGGCTTGCGCCACACTTGCCTGCTCTGCGCTTTGCTCAGCCATCCCCGGGTCCTATAGCCCTCTCGGGCGCTGTCCGGCCGTATGGCAACTTCCTGCTAGACCGGCATGGAGGCTCCCAATAGCATGAGTCCGTAAGCTGGAAAGGGTTCGTCTCGATGAAAAAGGCCAAGGAAAATCCCGCAACGCCGACGTCAGGTCCGCTGAAGATCAGGATCGGGGGCAAGGAGCGGGAGTTCGACATCGAGAATCCCGAGCTCCCGGACTGGGTCGAGGACCACAAGCTGACCGCGGGCGGCTACCCCTACGACAAGAAGATGAACAGCGACGACTATAACGAGACGCTCGAGAAATTGCAGATCGAGCTGGTGAAGGCGCAGGCATGGCTGCAGGCGACCGGCAAGCGGGTGATGGCGCTGTTCGAGGGCCGCGACGCCGCCGGCAAGGGCGGCACGATCTTCGTGGTGCACCAGTATCTCAACCCGCGCACGGCGCGCAACGTGGCGCTGACCAAGCCGACCCCGCCCGAGCTGGGACAATGGTACTACCAGCGTTATGTCGACCATTTCCCGACGTCGGGCGAATTCGTCACCTTCGACCGCTCCTGGTACAACCGCGCCGGCGTCGAGCCGGTGATGGGCTTCTGCACGCCCGAACAGCACGAAAAGTTTCTCGACGAGACGCCGCATTTCGAACGGATGATCGTCAACGACGACATCCATTTCTTCAAATTCTGGCTGAACATCGGTCGGGAAACGCAGCTCGAGCGTTTTCACGATCGCCGCTACAGCCCGCTGAAGAGCTGGAAGTTCTCGCCGATCGATGTCGCCGGCATCACCAAATGGGACGATTACACCAAGGCGCGCGACACCATGTTCGAGCGCACCCACAAGGCGTTCGCGCCATGGATCATCGTGCGGGCCAATGACAAGCGCCGCGCGCGGCTGGCGGTGATGCGGCGCATCCTGTTGTCGGTACCCTATGAGGGGCGTGATCTCGATATCATCGGCAAGGAAGACAAGAAGATCATCGGCGAAGGGCCGTCATTCCTAGGCAAGGAAGGCTAGGCCTTCTCGCGCCGCGCGGCCACCAGGCAGCGCGGCGCGTGGTTCTTGACGTCGTTGCTCAGGCCGCGAGCCGGGCGATCCGCTGCAGGCGCCGCAGCGTGGTGTCGTCCTGCAACGCCTGCTGGAACAGCGATATCTCCTGGTCGATGCGGTCGCACAGCGCGCCGGTATTGCCCTTGAGCAGGCCGCGGGTCTGCAGCAGGGCGGCAACCGGCTTCTTGGCGAGCTGCCTGGCGCGGCCGAGTGTCGCCTCCTCCACGCCGTCATGCACGATCTCGGCGACGAGGCCGAGTGCCCTGGCGTCCTCGGCGTGGAGCGTGTCGCCGAGGCAGAAGAAGCGGAAGGCGCCGGCATAGCCGAGCTTCTGCGGCGCCAGGATGCTGGTCGCCGCATCCGGCACAAGGCCGAAATCGACGAACGGCACCCTGAACGTGCTTTCATTCGAGGCGATCACCATGTCGCAGTGGAACAGGATGGTGCAGCCGACGCCGACGGCATCGCCGTCGACGCAAGCGAGGATGGGCTTGGGGAATGTCGCCAGCGTGCGGAACATGTCGGTGACGGCGGCGATCAGCTTCTGGTGCTTGGTGGCGTCGAGGAATTCTGAAAAGTCGCCGCCGAGGCAGAAGCAGCCTGCCAGGCCACGCAGCACGACAACACGGACCTCGTCATTGTCGGCGGCTTCATGGAACGTCTTGGCAAGGCTTTCATAGGCCCTCCTGTCCAGCACCGGCCGGCCATCATTCGACGACACGGTGACGATCAGCGTGTGGTTGCGCAGTTCCGGTTGCGGGTGCGGGTTCATGGCGGTCTCCGACCTCATGACGCCCTCCTTTGGCCGAACATGTCGGGATATCCCCGGGCCAGGACGGGAGCGTGGTGGTTGCGGCGCGAACGCACAACGTCCAGCGTGTGCTCATTGAAGGAGAGCAGGGTCGCCACGACCTGCTGATTGCCGTAGGTGCGCTGATAGCCCAGCGGCGTCGCCAGGAAATGCAGCTGCAAGGCGCGCAGCACCCACATCGGCTCGAACTCGATGATCACCTTGTCGACACCGCGCTTCAGCCCCCACTCGACGAAGCCGGCGATCAATTCGGTACCAACGGTCGAGACGCCGCGACGGCCATCGCGAAAGCCGGGAGCCACCGCATAGCGGGTCAATTCCCAGATGTCGGGGCCCGATGGCGGCGTTCCTTCGGAAAGGTCAGTCAAGACCTCGGTCAGCAGATGGGGCCGCGTGGTCGGCAACATCCGCTGATAGCCCGCGACTTCGTTGCCTCTGATGACGATCTGATGCACCGCCTCGTCATGGTCGAACTGGTCGACCTCGAATCCGTCCGGGCGCCGCAGGTCCTCCCACCCCATTTCCTCGACAAATATCTGGTAGCGCAGGCGATGGACGGCCTCCCAAAGGTCGGGACGTTCCATCAATTCTTGAGTTGTAAGACAAAAAAGCATGCCGTCGTCTCCTGGGTTTAAGAGGAAGATACGGCCGTGCTTCAACGAGAAAATTGCGTGATCACGTAGGCAAGAAATTCCAGGTCGGCACGGCCGACCTAGCTAATGTAGCCGCGCCTTATCGCTTCGGCGACCGCCTGGACCCGGTTGACGGCACCGAGTTTGCTTTTGGCGTTAAGAAGATGTTTCTCCGACGTGTGTTCGGAGATGCCGAGGATTTGCGAAATCTCCCATTCCGACTTGCCGACGGCGGCCCATTGCAGGCATTCGCGCTCGCGCGGGGTCAGTTCGATATGGTCGATGGTACTGGTCGCCATGGTGTGGATTTGCATGGCGCGGCCGACGGCATACGTCGAGACCAGCGACACAAGGCCGAACTCGGCACCCGACAGCTGCACGGCCTCGCCACCCAGCGACACCATGACGATCTGGCCATCGAGTGTGATCAGCGGGAAGGCCAGCCCGTCGCGCAACTTGAAGGCGCCGGCATCGCCCATCACCTCATCGCTGCTCTTGTCGAAGCTAATGCCCTGGGCGGCTTCGCGCCACTGGAACGGCGCCTGCAGCTGCTTCATGTGGCTGACCACGGGATCGTGGTCGACATAGTTGCGCGCCACGTAGCGCTCCAGCCATTCGACGGGCCAGTCGCAAAGCAGCACATGTTGCTTCTGCTGCCCGCTCGGCGTGCCTGGCTGCGGAACGGTTCCCGCCATCAGCGCGGTCAGACCGAAATCCGATGTAATGCCTAGCAATTTCTCGCAAACCGCCGCCGCCGTTCCGGCGTGTTGCAGTTGGTCTATGTATTCCAGCGTACGATCAAATTGACCCATCGCAACATCAACCCCATGTTGCCTCATGCATTGAGATCAATGGTCCATGCGTTGTCTGCATTTCGCCACCGACCACGGATTGCAACACGCACATTCTCGGTTGTGGTTCTCGACCCTAATTCCCCAACCAGGGCAGCCACCGCTGTTTGCAAACGTGCTAAAGCATAGCCTGAAATTGGCGCGTTGAAATCAAAAACCATTGTGCCTGTACCATTTTCGTACCAAAACCGGTGCGAACACGAGTGCGGCGGAGTTCTATCGTGGCGTTCCAATGGAGGTTCCTGGTCCTGGCGTCGCTGCTGATCGCCGCCCTGCCACTGGCTCCTGGGGCGCGCGCGGCCGAACCGCAGGTACCAGTGTTGTGGGACGCCAAGGAACGGTTGCCGAAGCCCGACCTTTCGGCACTGCCACGGCTGCGATTCCTGACGACCACGGATTTTCCGCCCTTCAATTTCCTCGATGGCGCGGGAAAGCTGTCCGGTTTCCATATCGACCTAGCGCGCGCCATCTGCGCCGAACTCGGCATTGCCGACAAATGCCAGATCCAGGCATTGCCCTGGGGTGAGCTTGAAGGGGCGCTCGAGAAAGGCGAAGGCGAAGCGATCATCGCCGGCATCGCCGCGACGCCGCAATCGCGCCAGACATACGCCTTCTCGCGCTCCTATCTGCAGTTTCCGGCGCGCTTCATCACGCCGAAGAACAAGGCGTTTGCCGAACCGGTCTTCGACAAGCTGCGCAGCAAGCGCGTCGGCGTTCTCGCCGGCTCGGCGCATGAGCGCATGCTGCGCGACTATTTCAACACGGTCCAAATCGTCTCCTTCGACGGACCGGAAGCCCTCTACGGCGATCTCAAGGCGGGCAAGATCGATGCCGCCTTCGGTGACGGCATGCGTTTCGCATTCTGGCTGGGCGGCTCGGATGCAGGCGGGTGCTGCCGTTTTGCCGGCGGTCCCTATCTGGCGCCCGAATATCTGGGCACGGGCATGGCTATCGCCACAAGGGCGGACAATCCGGCGCTGGCCGCCGCGATCGATTACGCGCTGCAGGAGATCTCGATGAAAGGCACCTTCGCCGAATTCTACCTGCGCTATTTTCCGGTCAGTTTTTTCTGATCCGGTCCCGGTCAGCTTTTTCTAGTGATGCTCAGGTCAGCGTGCGCAGCCGCGCCTTGGCCGCGCGGCCGATGGCGGCGACGGTCAGCGTGTCGAGATCGAGCTTGCGGCGGATCAACTGCAGCACGCGCACTTCCTCCATGCGCATTTCGAGATCGACGGCGGCCACTTCGAAGGCGGCGGCATACGCGGTGTCGCGCAGGCGCTCTGGCAGGGCTTCGGCAATTTGGGCCAGGACACCCTCGAGGCCATCCTTTTCATGCAGCAGCTTCTGGCAAGCCTGGGCGACGGGAACCAGGCGATCCTGCTTGAAATCCTCGAACACCGGCCATGAGCGGACAACGTCGCCGATCCGGGCCAGTTCGACATCGGTCATGTCGCGGTCGGAGGCCGAGGTGATGACCATCAGGTAGATCAGGGCTTCATGCGGGGTCGGCGACGGCATTCTTTACTCCTTGAACGGGTTTCGAAGGTAGGAACGGGGGTCGAAGGTCGCAAGGAAAAAGCGCCCAACGCGTTGACGCTCCGGCCATGCGCGCCTAGAGGACCGGTTGAAAATCGACACTGCGACCATACCGGCGAACAATTTGGAAAACACGACCATGGCGGGATCAAACATAATCGATCTCAACCCCGAACTGCTGGCGGCAGCGGCCGAGAGCAAGGCATGGCCGTTCGAGGAAGCCAAGAAGATCATCGAGCGCTACAAAGGCAGCGACTTTCCCGAAACGATCCTGTTCGAGACCGGCTATGGCCCATCGGGCCTTCCGCATATCGGCACGTTCGGCGAGGTGGCGCGCACCTCGATGGTGCGCCATGCGTTCCGCGTGCTCACGCAAGACAGGGTCGCCACCAAGCTGCTGTGCTTCTCCGACGATATGGATGGGATGCGCAAGATACCCGACAACGTGCCGGATCGCGCGGCACTCGAGCCGCATCTGCACAAGCCGCTGTCTTCGGTCCCCAATCCGTTCGGCGGCGACTATGCGAGCTTCGCCGACCACAACAATGCGATGCTCTGCCGCTTCCTCGACACGTTCGGCTTCGACTACGAATTCGCCAGCGCGACGCAGTACTACAAGTCAGGCCGTTTCGACGCGATGCTGCTGCGCGCCGCCGAACGCTACGACAAGATCATGGCGGTGATGCTGCCGACGCTCGGGCCGGAGCGGCAGGCGACCTACAGCCCGTTCCTGCCGATTTCCCCAAAGAGCGGCCGCGTGCTTTACGTGCCGATGAAGCATGTCGACGCCAAGGCCGGCACCATCACCTTCGACGACGAAGGCACCGAGACCACGCTTTCGATCACCGGCGGCCGGGTGAAGCTGCAGTGGAAGCCGGATTTCGGCATGCGCTGGGCAGCGCTTGGCGTCGATTTCGAGATGTTCGGCAAGGACCACCAGACCAACGCGGTGGTCTATGACCGCATCTGCAACATTCTGGGCGGGCGCGCGCCGGAGCATTTCGTCTACGAGCTGTTTCTCGACGAAAACGGCCAGAAGATCTCGAAGTCGAAGGGCAACGGCCTGACGATCGACGAGTGGCTGACCTATGCGCCGACCGAAAGTCTCGGGCTCTACATGTACCAGCGGCCGCGGCAGGCCAAGAAGCTCTATTTCGACGTCATTCCGAGGGCGGTGGACGAGTATTACACCTTCCTGGGCGCCTACCCCAGGCAGGACTGGAAGGAGCGGCTGGGCAATCCTGTCTGGCACATGCATGACGGCAACCCGCCAGCAATCGACATGCCGGTGCCGTTCTCGCTGCTGCTCAACCTGGTCAGCGCCTCCAATGCGCAGAACAAGGACGTGCTGTGGGGCTTCATCTCGCGCCATACGCAGGGCGTGACGCCAAAGACGCATCCCGAGCTCGACCAATTGGTCGGCCACGCGATCCGCTATTTCGACGATTTCGTGCGGCCGACGAAGACCTTCCGTGCGGCCGACGAGGTTGAGCGCGAGGCGCTTGAGGCCCTGGACGGGGCACTTGGTGCATTGCCGGCGGATGCCGGCGGCGAAGCGATCCAGAACGCTTCGCTCAACGTGGCGCGCAAGATCGAGCGCTATCAGGATCATTCCAAGCAGAGCCCGGAGGGTGGCCCGGGCGTTTCGGGCGCCTTCTTCCAGATGATCTATCAGGTGCTTATCGGCCAGGAACGCGGCCCGCGCTTCGGCTCGTTCGCCGCGCTCTACGGCGTCGCCGAGACCCGCGCGCTCATTCAGCAGGCGCTGGCTGGTCAGCTGGCTTGAGGGCGCCGTCGACCTCTTCCAGGATCGAACCCGGCGCCTGAGGCGCCGGGGCTGGCGCGGGCGGCACCGCCGAGACGCCGGCCAGGTTCGGCGCCGATCCGAAAATGCCCTTCTTTGCGCTTTGCGCCTTTTCACCGGCCTCGACATAGGGTCCGCCCTTGGCGGCACGCGCCCAGCCATTGTCGACCAGCCATTGGCCGACGTCCTGCTTGCCGATCCGGCATTCCGCCGCGATGCGGTCGCGTCCGCCTTCGGGCGGCACCGTGCAGACCACGGCGCGGCCGCGCAGGAAGGAGCGGAACGCCGTGCGCGCACGGATACCGCACGGCCATGACTTGCCGTCGGTGGTGCAGGTCTCGTCCTGCCCGACGACATCGATGCCGGAGATCGCGACCGAATAGCCTTTCGCCTCGATCAGGCCGGCGGCGGTCGCGACCGGCTGGAACAGCTTCGTGCCATTCCAGTCATCGGGCATCTTCGGCTTGGGCGGCATGGCCAGCGCCAGCTTGCTCAGAGGCTCGCGCGGCTCGACCCGCTCGAGTTCCCCGGTGGGCAGTTCCGGCGGCGCGACGACATCCGGATCGATCGCCCGCGAATGCGCCGCCGGCTTTGGCGGCGGCGGAGCGGCGGGCGCGGGAATGGCTGAGGTGGCTGGTTCGTCAGACCCGGCATCGGTGCCGGCCTGAGAGATCGTGTCCACGCCGGGATCGATCTGATCCACCGCGCCGGTGCTTTGGCTTCCTTTCAGCGTGCGGCCGCCGGCGACAACCAGGGCCGCCATCACCGGGACCATCAGAACCGCCACAATGAGATGAGGAAACCGCACCAGCCCGACCTACTGGCTTGCCCAGACAATCCGCGCCACCCATTCGACCTCGCGCATGGGAATGTCGCGGTCGGGATGATCGGGATTGAGTGAGACCAGCGCGATCGACTTGACGGTCTGGCGCTCGAGTACCTTGGCCATCACCTCGCCCGATGTGGTCTTGACGACGACGCGATCGCCCTTGCGGGTGATAGCGCCCGGCTCGACGATGAGGACGTCGCCATTGCGATAGAGCGGCAGCATGGAATCGCCCTGCACCTGCAGCGCATAGGAGCTCTCGGTCGATTGCGCCGGCAGTTCGACCAGATCCCAGCCCTGCCCGGCCGGAAAGCCGGCATCGTCGAAGAAGCCGCCGGCGCCGGCCTGGGCAAAGCCGAGCAGCGGCACGGAACGCCTGTGGGCGGGCGCGGCGGCCATGCGGCCTTCGATCAGCCCGGTGAATTCGTCGAGCGAGGCACCCGTCGCCTCGATGATCTTGGCCAGTGATTCGGTCGAGGGCCAGCGCGGCCGGCCATCCGAGGACAGACGTTTCGACTTGTTGAAGGCGGTCGAATCGAGGCCCGCGCGCCTTGCCAGACCTGACGCCGAAAGCGAATAGCGCTCGGCAAGAGCATCGATGGCGGCCCAAACGCGGTCGTGCGAGAGCATGTCGTGCTCTCCTTCCAGACAGGAAAAAATGCCTCTCCTGTCTAACTCGCAACCGCCGGCATGTCCACCGCGCAGGCGACGGATCACGAACAAAACTGTGCCGCAACGACAGTGCCGCACACTCTCCGGACGCGGCTTCAGGCGGGTCCTTTGGCCTGGCGGCGCAGGGCTTGGTGAGATTCGATGAACAGCCGCTCCGCCTCGGTCGGCGGACGCGGGTTCACCGAGCGACCAAGCGCGGCGACGACCTCGTCGATATCGAGAAAGCGGCGCGCCTTGCGATCGTAGACGCCTGCGGTCGTCAGGATCAAGGCAGCCGTCTCGCCATTGTCGAAGACGAAACGGTGCTTGCCGATGACTTGGCTGCCTTCCCAGGTTTCGATGGAAGACACCACTTCGAAGCGGCGCCACAGCCTGATCTCGCGTGCGTAGACCGCCTGCAGCCCGCCCATCATAGGCGCCCAGCCATTCTTGCGCGCCAGCGTGATCAGGCCGGCACGGACGAACAGGTCGATCCGGCCGAGATCGGCCAGCATCATGTAGCGCGCATTGTTGAGGTGGACGTTGAAATCAATGTCGGTCGGCAGGCAGCGAAAGGCCAGGCGGCTTTCACCGCCCATCATATAGGGGCCACGGCTTCGCGCCGTGGCCAGCATGCGCGCCATGCGCGCCCAGACATACATGACCTGCCGTCAGGCGGCCTGTTTCACGTCGCCCTTGGCGTAGGGATCGAAGCGCTGGTAGAAGGTTTCGCCCTTTTCGGCCATGTCGAGTAGCAGCTTGGGCGCCTTGAACTCGGCGCCGTATTTCTTCTGCAATCCCTTGGCGATCTTGACGAATTCCTTGGCGCCGATGCTGTCGATATAGGACAGCGCGCCGCCTGTGTAGGGCGCGAAGCCGAAGGCCAGGATCGAGCCGACATCGGCCTCGCGCGGATCGGTGACGATGCCTTCCTCCATCACCCGCGCCGCTTCCAGCGCGATGGTGACCAACAGGCGCTGCTGCAGTTCCTCGTAATCGACCTTCTCGGGCGCAAGCTGCGGATAGAGGTCCTTCAGTCCCGGCCACAGCTTCTTCTTGGCGGGCTTGGCGGGATAGTCATAAAAACCCTTGCCGTTCTTGCGGCCGAAGCGGCCATGGTCGTCGACCATGGTGTTGATCAGCGCCATCTGCTTGGGATCGACGGCCTTGTCGCCGAGATCCCTGATGGTCTGCTTCATGATCTTCTGGGCGAGGTCGATCGCCGTCTCGTCGGTCAGCGCCAGGGGACCGACCGGCATGCCGGCGGCCTTCGCCGCATTCTCGATCATCGGCGCGGGCACGCCCTCGATCAGCATCTTGTAGGCTTCCGACATGTAGCGCAGCACGCAGCGGTTGACGTAGAAGCCGCGCGTGTCGTTGACGACGATCGGCGTCTTCTTGATGGCGCGGACGAAATCGATCGCGGTCGCCAGCGCCTTGTCGCCGGTCTTCTTGCCCAAAATGATCTCGACCAGCATCATCTTGTCGACCGGCGAGAAGAAGTGGATGCCGACGAAATTCTTCGGCCGGGCCGAATTCTTCGCCAGCGACGTGATCGGAATGGTCGAGGTGTTCGATGCGAAGATCGCGGACGACTTCAGCGCGGCTTCCGCCTGTTCGGTGGCTGCCTTCTTGACGGCCGAATCCTCGAACACCGCCTCGACCACCAAGTCGCAGCCGGCAAGATCGGCATAGTCGGCTGTCGGCGTGATCAGCGACAGGAGCTTGTCCTTCTCCTCCGGCTTGGCGCGGCCCTTCTTGACCTGATCCGAGACCAGGTTGTCCGAATGCGCCTTGCCCTTTTCGGCCGACTCCATGTCGCGGTCGAGCAGCACCACCGGGATGCCGGCCTTGGCCGTGACATAGGCGATACCGGCGCCCATGAAGCCGGCGCCGAGAATGCCGATCTTCTTGAATTTGGTTTCCGGCACGCCGGCCGGGCGGCGGGCGCCCTTGTTCAGTTCCTGCAGCGAGACGAACAGCGAGCGGATCATCGCCGCCGCTTCCCTGGTCTGCATGATCTCGGTGAAATAGCGCTGTTCGATCCTGAGCGCGGTGTCGAACGGCACCAGCAGGCCCTCATAGACGCATTTCAGGATGGCGGCGGCGGCCGGATAATTGCCATAGGTCTCGCGACGCAGGATGGCGATAGCCGGCGGCCAGAGATTGAAGCCGGCCGGCGAATAGATCTGACCGCCAGGCAGCTTGAAACCCTTCTCGTCCCAAGGCTGGACGGCTTTCAGTCCGTTCCTGATCATGGCCTTTGCCGTCTCGACCAGCTTGGCCGGCTCGGCGATCTCATGGATCAGGCCCATGGCCTTCGCCTTCTGCGGCGACAGATTCTGGCCGGAGGTCAGCATCTGCAGCGCCTGCTGCTGATCGGTCAGCCGCGGCACGCGCTGGGTGCCGCCGGCGCCGGGGAAGATGCCGACCTTGACTTCCGGCAAGGCCATCTTGACCTTGTCTGAATCAGCGGCGACGCGACCGTGGCAGGCCAGCGACAATTCGAAGGCGCCACCCATGCAGGTGCCGTTGATCGCCGATACCCAGGGTTTGCCTGATGTTTCGAGCTTGCGCCACAGGCCGCCCATACGGCCGGCATTGTCGAACAGCAGCTTTGCCGCCTTCTGCGGGTCCTTGGTCTTTTCCCTGGCGAACACGGCAAGCATCTTCTGCAGCATGGTGAGATCAGCGCCGCCGGAGAAGCTGTCCTTGCCCGAGGTGATCACCGCACCCTTGATGCCGGCGTCGGCCACCACCTGGTCGATGATCTTGTCGAGTTCGCCCATCACCTCCTCGGTGAACACGTTCATCGAGCGATCCGGCATGTTCCAGGTGACGAGCGCAATGCCGTCGGCGTCGGTGTCGAGGGTGAAATTGATGTAGCTCATTGTTCTCTCCCCGTCAGACGCGTTCGATGATCGTAGCGGTGCCCATGCCGGCGCCGATGCACAGCGTGACCAGCGCGGTGTTCAGATCGCGGCGCTCGAGTTCGTCCAGCACCGTGCCGAAGATCATCGCGCCGGTGGCGCCGAGCGGATGGCCCATGGCGATGGCGCCGCCATTGACGTTGATCTTGTCGTGCGGGATGTCGAAGGCCTGCATGTAGCGCAGCACGACCGAGGCGAAGGCCTCGTTGAGCTCGAACAGGTCGATGTCCGACAGCTTCATCTTGGCGCGCTTCAGGAGCTTCTCGGTAACGTCGACCGGGCCGGTGAGCATCAGCACCGGCTCGGAGCCGATATTGGCGAAGGTGCGGATGCGGGCGCGGGGCTTGAGGCCCATGGCCTTGCCGGCCTTCTTCGAGCCGAGCAGCACGGCCGCCGCGCCATCGACGATGCCGGACGAATTGCCGGCGTGATGGACGTGGTTGACCTCTTCAACCTCGGGGTGCTTCTGCACCGCGACCGCGTCGAAGCCGCCCATTTCGCCGGGCATGACGAAGGATGGGTTGAGCGATGCCAGCGACTGCATGTCGGTCGAAGGCCGCATGTGCTCGTCATGGTCGAGTATGGTCAGGCCGTTCTGATCCTTGATCGGAATGACCGAATTCTTGAAGCGGCCGTCGGCCCAGGATTTGGCGGCGCGCTTCTGGCTCTCGACCGCATAGGCGTCGACGTCGTCGCGTGAGAAACCGTATTTGGTGGCGATCAGGTCGGCCGAAATGCCTTGCGGCACGAACCAGCCAGGCAGGCCGACCGAAGGGTCCATGAACCAGGCACCGCCGGAGGCACCCATGCCGACGCGCGACATTGATTCGACGCCACCGGCGATGACGATCTCGTCGGCGCCCTGCGCGATCTTGGCGGCGCCGAAATTGATGGCGTCGAGACCCGAGGCGCAGAAGCGCGAGATCTGCATGCCGGGCGCCTTGGTGTCGTAGCCGGCCTCGAAGGCGGCGGCGCGTGGAATGACCGAACCCGCCTCGCCGACCGGATCGACGCAGCCGAAGATGATGTCGTCGACTGTGCCGGTGTCCAGCCCGTTGCGGTCGCGCAGTGCTTCCAGCGTCTTTGCGGCAAGCCGCACCGCCGGCACTTCATGCAGCGATCCATCCTTCTTGCCCTTGCCGCGCGGCGTGCGCACGGCGTCATAGACGTAAGCCTCAGCCATTTTCGTGCTCCTTGGGTTTGCCGGTCGCCGCTCTCAGAGCGAGCGTCCGATCAGCAATTTCATGATCTCGTTGGTGCCGCCGTAGATGCGCTGGACGCGAGCGTCGCGGAACATGCGGGCGATCGGGTATTCATTCATGTAGCCATAGCCGCCATGCAGTTGAAGGCATTCGTCGACGACTTTTCCCTGCAGGTCGCTGAGCCAGTACTTGGCCATCGAGGCCGTTACCGGGTCGAGGCCGCCATTGATGTGGCGCGTGACGCAGTCATTGTAGAAGACGCGGCCGATGGTCGCCTCGGTCTTGAGCTCGGCCAATTTGAACTGGGTGTTCTGGAAGTCGATGATCGCCTTGCCGAAGGCCTTGCGTTCCTTGACGTAGTCGATGGTCAGCGCCAGCGCGCGCTCGATCATGGCGATGGCGCCGGTGCCGATCTGCAGCCGCTCCTGCGGCAATTGCTGCATCAGCTGGATGAAGCCCTGCCCTTCCTCGTGGCCGAGCAAATTGGAGGTCGGGACGCGCACGTCGTTGAAGAACAGTTCCGACGTGTCGTTGGCCTTCAGGCCGATCTTGTCGAGGTTGCGGCCGCGCTCAAAACCTTCGACCTCGTCGGTCTCGACGATAATCAGCGAGGTGCCCTTGGCGCCCTTTTCCGGATCGGTCTTGGTGACGACGATGATGAAGTTGGCCAGCTGGCCGTTGGTGATGAAGGTCTTGGACCCATTGATCCTGTACTGGTTGCCGTCCTTCTCGGCCCGCGTCTTGACGCCTTGCAGGTCGGAACCGGCGCCCGGTTCGGTCATGGCGATGGCGCCGATGAGCTCGCCGGTGGCGAGCTTCGGCAGCCACTTCTTCTTCTGCTCTTGCGAACCGTAGTGAAGGATGTAAGGCGCGACGATCGAATTGTGCAGGCCGATGCCAAAACCGTCGACACCGACATGGCCGATGGCCTCGATGATGGCGCTCTCATGCGCGAAGGTGCCGCCGGAGCCGCCATATTCCTCCGGCATCGAGGCGCAGAGCAGCCCGGCGGCGCCGGCCTTCAGCCAGCTTTCGCGGTCGACCATCTCGTTCTTCTCGAACTCGTCGTAGCGCGGCGCGATCTCCTCCGACATGAAGCGGGTTGCCATGTCGTAGAGCATGCCGACCTCGTCCGCCGCCCAGGCGGGCTTGGGAAGGCCAAGTATTTCGGCGGGGCTGGTCATTTGGATATGGTACTCCTCCCAGAGCGCATCGTCAGCGTTAAGGCCGGCGCACGTCACGCTGGCCTCAACCGACCCTCCCCCCGAGGGAGGAGGGCAACTATCTTTAGAACGCTTCCGCGGGCAGGGCCATCAGCGTGTCCGCACCACTCGAAATACGGGCGAGATGGGCCGACGTCTCCGGCATGATCCGCTCCATGAAGAAGCGCGCCGTCACCACCTTGTTGTCGTAGAAGGACTGGGTGCCGTTGGCGCCGGTCTTGCCCTGAGCCGCCTTGGCCATCTGCGCCCACATGTAGCCCAGTGCGACAAGGCCGAAGAGATGCATGTAGTCGGTCGAGGCCGCGCCGGCATTGTCGGGCTTGGCCATGCCGTTCTGCACCAGCCACATAGTCGCCGCCTGCAGATCATTGAGGCCCTTCTTCAACCCCTTGGTGAAGGGCGCCATCTTCTCGTCGGCGCGGTTTTCCTCGCAGAATTCGCCGACCTCCTTGAAGAAGGCCTGGATGGCGCGGCCGCCATTCAGGCCGAGCTTGCGGCCGACGAGGTCGAGCGCCTGGATGCCGTTGGCGCCCTCATAGATCATGGCGATGCGGGCATCGCGCACGAACTGGCTCATGCCGTGCTCTTCGATATAGCCGTGACCGCCGAATACCTGCTGGGCCATGACGGCGTGGTCAAAACCCTTGTCGGTGAGCACGCCCTTGACCACCGGCGTCATCAGGCCGGTGTAGTCGTCGGCCGCTTGGCGGTCCTTGTCGTCTGCGGAGCGATGCGCGATGTCGGACTTGATCGCCGTCCACAGCGCCAGCGCGCGACCGGCCTCGTTGAAGGCCTTCATGGTCATCAAAGAGCGACGGATGTCGGGATGGACGATGATCGGGTCGGCCTTCTTGTCCGGCGCCTTGGCGCCCGACAGCGAACGGCCCTGCAAGCGGTCCTTGGCGTAGGCGACGGCGTTCTGGTAGGCGATCTCCGACAGCGAAAGCCCTTGCAGGCCGACGCCGAGGCGGGCCTCGTTCATCATCGTGAACATCGCCTTGAGGCCGCCATTCTCCTCACCGAGCAGCGTGCCTTCGGCCTCGTCATAGTTCATGACGCAGGTCGAATTGCCGTGGATGCCCATCTTCTCCTCGATCGAGCCACAGGAGAGCGTGTTGCGTTCGCCCGGATTGCCCGAAGCATCGAGCTTGAGCTTCGGCACGATGAACAGCGAAATGCCCTTGACGCCTTCCGGCGCGCCCTCGATGCGGGCCAGCACGAGATGGACGATGTTGTCCGACATGTCGTGTTCGCCGGCCGAGATGAAAATCTTCTGGCCCGAGATCTTGTAGGTGCCGTCGCCGTTCGGCACCGCCTTGGTGCGCAGCAGGCCGAGATCGGTGCCGCAATGCGGTTCGGTCAGGTTCATGGTGCCGGTCCAGGAGCCCTCGACCATCTTCGGCAGCCATTTGGCCTTCTGCTCGTCGGTGCCGTGGGTGATGATCGCCGCGATGGCGCCCTGGGTCAGGCCCGGATACATCATCAGCGACATGTTGGCCGAGACCATATATTCAGCGACGGCGGTGTGCACGGCATAGGGCAGGCCCTGGCCGCCGAACTCGACCGGCGCCGCCAGCCCCATCCAGCCGCCTTCGCGATACTGGTCGAAGGCCTCCTTGAAGCCTTTGGGCGTGGTCACCGAGCCGTCGTCGTGACGCACACAGCCTTCCATGTCGCCGACACGGTTGAGCGGATGCATGATGTTTTCGGCGAGCTTGGCGCCTTCAGCCAGAATCGCTTCCAGCACGTCCGGCGTCGCGTCGGCAAATCCGGGAAGGTTCGAATAGCGCTGATAGCCCAGCACATCATTGAGTACGAACAGCGTATCCTGGACCGGAGCCCTGTATGTCGGCATGCTTTTTCTCCACCCTGCGGACCTGGTCCGAAAGCCCCCGAATTCATGTCAGGGCAGCATGCGGACCCGTGTTGAAGCCGGGATAGCAAAAATTGACGTTTGCGTAAACGTCAATTTTTTCGATGCGACAAGATTTCCCGCCCAGCCCAGCTTGGTTAAGCTGGCGGCGCGACGCCATGCAGGCCAGCGCCGAGGGAACCAGTTGGGCGGACGCAGGCAACGAAAAAGCCGCGCGGCAGAGCCACGCGGCTTTGATGGTCGAGACTCCGACGGGGTCGGAACCGGTAGATTGCTTTAGCTCGCGACGCTCGCCTGCGGCGCCGTGCGCTCGGCCAACATTTGGCGCACCGCCGACATCGAGCCGGAGAGCTCGTTGATGGCGTCGTCGATCAGCGCCCGCTGCTTCTGCAGGCGGGCGAGCTGCTTCTCCGACTTGTCCAGCGCCAGCCGCAGCTGCTTGGTGTTGGAACCGGTCGGATCATAGAGATCCATCATCTGCTTGACGTCGCGCAGCGAGAACCCGACCTTGCGGCCGAGCAGGATCAGCTTCAGCCGGGCCTTGTCGCGGCGCGTGTAGAGACGGGTGGAGCCGTCGCGCTGCGGGTTGAGCAGGCCCTTGTCTTCGTAGAAACGCAGCGTGCGCAGCGTCACGCCGTATTTCTTGGCCATTTCGCCGATGCGGGCGAGGTCCTCGCCGGCTTCGACAGATACATTATTGGTATTGGCCGCGGTCTCGCCGGCCGAGATAAGCTTCATGGTCACTGGCTTTCCCCGTCTGGTGGCGTCGCGGTCCTGGACCATGCGTCGCCTGACTGGAAGCGGGGGCGTGCTTCCGGCCGTGGTTTCGACAAACAAAATCGCAAACAGCACACTCAAATGCGCCTTTTACGTTTACGTCAATTCTATACCGATAGCCGCCTCATGACGCAAGGGGCGTTCTGTGAAGGTGCTTTATGCCGCACCGTGGAAGCGAGAGCGAACTTCCTTCCAACTTCTTAAGCTTGGTTAACGCGTTGTTTACCACGTTGGGGGAAATGTGGGCGCGTCGGCTACCCGTGTTTATCCTGTATCGAATTTTTCACGGTTTTTCGGAGCGCGGGTGAAACCCCGGGAAGCTTGTCTTCCACCGTGGAAGCGCGGTCGCCTTCGTTCCGGCAGGGACTTGGGGAGCTGGTCGAAAGCCGGCCAATCTGAAAGACGGACGCACCGATGAACAGCAAGCGGTCCTATCTCGATACACTCAACGCCGGCAGGCAGCGCAAGCCGCAGACCACGCTCGAGCAACTGAACCGCTCGCTGGAGACGCTGGAACAGCGGCTGGGTCAGACCCGCGAGGAGGTGACGGCCCGGCCCGCTCCGCACCAATACGGCGCCGACCCGCGCTATCCAGCCACCGAGCCGCGCTATCCCGCGGTCGACCCGCGTTATCCCGCCGCCCAGCCAACCGCTCAGCAGCGCTGGTATGAGGATCCGCGGCCAGCGGCGCGCCCGCAGACCCCGGCACCGGCCCCCAGCTTCGACCAGAACTACCAGGCCATCGCCCGTGACATCGACCGCGTGCGCGGCCAGGAAGACAGCGTCGCCATGGTCGGCAAGATCGCCGGTGAGTTGCGCGGCATGCGAGAGGAACTGCGCCACCAGATGACGGCGGGTCTGCAACGCGAATTCGATGCGCTGCGCAAGGATATCGACCGCGCCTTCCAGGCCAGCGCCAGGCCCGGCATTGCTGGCAAGGGCAGCGCCGAACTCGGCGTCGAATTCGAACGGCTTTCCGGCGCCATCAAGTCGCTGTCGGAGAAGAGCGACGACAGAAGCGTCAACATGCTGCGCCTGGAACTCGAGCAGGTGAAGGCTGCGCTCGACACGCTGGCGCGCGAGGAGAGCGTGCAGAAGGTCGACCGCCGCTGGGACGATTTCGACCGCCGCTGGACGGCTTTCGAGGACCGTGTCGACGCCGATCAGCGCAAACGTTCCGACGATCCCGCCCTTGCGGCGCTGACCGACCGGCTGGAGCAGATCAGCAACGCCGTCAACAATCTGCCGGAATCGCTGTCACTGCGCTCGCTCGAGGAAAAGGTGCGCACGCTGGCCGGCGCCGTCGAACACTTCGCGGGCCAGCAGGACAATCGCGGCAGCGACACGCTTGCCATGATCGACGAGCGGCTGGACGAGATTTCCCGCGCCATCGTTGCCTCGACCGTCGCGGCACAGGCCAATTCGGTCGATCACGAAGCCTTCGATCGTATCGAGAAGCGCATCGACTCGCTCGCCCGGCAGATCGAGGAAGTGGCGCAGGATCGCCCCGGCAACGCGGTCATGGATCGCCTGAGCACGCTGTCGAGCCGCGTCGACGAACTCGCCGGCCGCGCCAATTTGCCCGAGCAGGCGATGGAGCGGCTGGCCAAGCAGATCACCCTCATTGCCGACAAGATCGACCAGGCGCCGGCCATGCCCGACGCCGACTACATCTTCCACGGGCTCGAGCAGCGCTTCGATGTTCTGTCCGGCATGATGGAACGCCGCCAGGGCGATGCCATCGAACAGGGCAACATGCTGTTTCGCGATCTCGAGCGCCGTCTCGATGAGGTCGCCGACCGGCTCGACCAGCGCATCGCGCCGCAGATCGATAGCGCCAGCATCATGGAGGCCATCGACGCCCGCTTCACCGCACTCGCCACGCGCATGGAGACACGTGCCGCCGATCCCGCCGGCGAAGCGGCGATCCGTGGATTGGAAAGCCGGCTTGAGGACATTTCCAGCCGGCTCGACGCCTCGGCGGCCCAGGTCGCCGGCATCGATCCGGCGCTGATCCGCAGCCTGGAGGCGCAAGTCGCCGGCCTGTCCGCGCATCTGTCCAGGCCCAGCACGCCGCTGCCGGAATTCGAGGACATCAGCCCGCGCCTCGACGAAATCGAAAAGGCGCTGGCCGGGACCCGCGATTCCATCCTCGGCGCGGCACGCGAAGCGGCCGAGAACGCGGTGCGTTCGCTGGCCGGGTCGGACGCCAATGCGTCGGCGGTTTCCGGACTCGCCCAGGATCTGAAGACGCTGGAAACGCTGACGCGGCGCTCCGACGAGCGCAATTCGCGAACGTTCGAGGCCATCCACGACACGCTGCTCAAGATCGTCGACCGGCTGGGTTCGCTGGAAACCGACGAGCCGTCCGAAGCGGTGAGCGAGCTTCTGGCCACGCGCCAGGACGAGGCGGCCGGCAAACGCCGCACACGGACCACCAAGATGGCTGTCGAAGCGCCGTCGATGGATATCGACGAGCCGATGCCGCTGACCGGCGACATGGCCGATCTCGATGGCCGCGCCGCCGCCATAATGCGCAACGAGGGTGCGCGTGGCGACATGGGTGCGCGTGGCGACCTGGGCACGCGCACGCCGGCGGAAGCAGCAGCCGCCGCCGCCATGGCCGCACTCGGTTCCGATACCATCGCCGAAAAGGACCAGCCGGCAGGCCGCAAATCTATGTTCGGCGGGCTGGCCCGCGCCTTCAAGGGTAAGAAGGCGGCGGCGGACGTCCCGCCGCTGGCCGGTTCGCCGCCGAGCAGCGATATTCCGACTGTCGATCTTGACGAGCCGCTCGACCCGAAAGTGGCCAACCGCCCGCTGGAACCAGGCTCCGGCGCGCCCGACCTCAATGCCATCATGAAGCGGGTTCGCGACGAGCGTGGCCAGCCGGCAAAGCTTGGCGAAAGCGACGCCGCGAAATCGGATTTCATCGCGGCCGCGCGGCGCGCGGCGCAGGCCGCCGCCGCGGAGGCCGACGCCCTGAAGCGACAGTCGACGGTGAAAGGCCCGGTGAAAGCGCTCAGGATCGGCGACCTGCTCAAGGCCCGACGCAAGCCGATCCTGATGGCGGCGGCGGCGATCATGCTGGCGCTTGCCGGCCTGCAGCTCGGCAAGGCGTTCCTCTCGGATCCGGTTCAGGTGGCAAACAACGACGCCGCACCGATCGTTGCCGCGCAGCCAGCGCAGACGGCATCCGTCGACACGGCGAGCCAGCCGAAGGCGCAAGCCCAGCCGGCGGCGACGGACAACGCGCCGGCCCGTGCCGTCAGGCAGGCCGAACAATCCGCGCCCATGACCAAGGACGACATGGTGGCGCAGACCGCCATGGCGATGCCGTCGGACACGGACGCAATGGCGAATACGGCGCCGGTCGCAGAGCCCGCCGCGCCTGCTGCTTCCACCGCCTCTTCCGGCCCCACGGCTTCGGCCGCCCCAGCACCAGTTGCGCCTATTGCCACGACCCCGATGGATACGACGGCTTCAGAGCCGGCAGCTGCTACCGGCGGTGCGCAAGCGACGGATACCGATACCCAGCCGGTCGCAGCCCCAACGGCGGCCAACGACGCCATCGCCAAGGACACGACCGGCGCCGTCGCGCCGGCAGGTGCAGCAGTCGCGAACAAGTACGACATTCCGGCCGATGCCGGCCCGGCCGCGCTACGCGATGCCGCCGCGGGTGGCGACGCCAAGGCGCTGTTCGAGATCGGCTCGCGCTACGCGGAATCGCGCGGCGTCAAGGAAGACATGGCCGCGGCCGCCAAATGGTACGAGAAATCGGCGGAACTCGGTTTCGCGCCGGCCGAATACCGCATCGGCAATTTCTATGAGAAGGGCATCGGCGTCGCCCGCGACATCAAGAAGTCGAAGACCTGGTACCAGATGGCCGCCGAGCAGGGCAATGCCAGCGCCATGCACAATCTGGCCGTGCTGTTCGCCATGGCCGCCGATGGCGTGACCGACAATGAATCGGCCGCGCACTGGTTTCAGGAGGCCGCCGATCTCGGGGTCAAGGACAGCCAGTTCAATCTCGGCATCCTCGCCGCCAAGGGCGTCGGCATGAAGCAGAACCTCGAGGAATCCTACAAATGGTTCGCGCTCGTCGCCAAGACCGGCGACAAGGACGCTGCCGCCAAGCGCGACGAGATCGCCAATGCGCTGCGGCCCGAGCAGCTCGAGCGGGCGCGCGCCGCGACCGAATTGTGGAAGGCCAAGCCGCTCAATGCGGCGACCAATTCTGCCGACATTCCCGAATCCTGGCAGGAAGGCACGCCGCAGACGACCGCCGGCATTGACATGAAGAAGGCGGTCAAGAACATCCAGCTTATCCTCAACAAGAACGGCTATGAGGCCGGCGGCGCCGACGGCGTCATGGGCGAGAAGACCAAGAACGCGATCATCGCCTTCCAGACCGACAACAAGCTGCCGGCGACCGGCGCCGTCGATGAAAAACTGGTCCGGGCGCTGCTGGCGCGCAAATAACAGCGAAGCGTCGTTTCCACGACGCTCTTGCCACACATTTGCCTGTTAACTGATTGAGATATTTTTTGTTTCGGCGCGGCGACGGGGTTTGACCCCGCCGCCGCGTCGGCGCAAGGAAAAATTGGCTTTTCGGTGCGAGACTGCCCAGAACGGCTGTATTCGCCGACAGGCAAACTGATCGAGACTGACGGGTGGGCATCTATCTCCCGATTGCGGAAATTTCCGTCAACGTCTTCGTGCTGCTGGCCATGGGCGCTGCGGTGGGCTTCCTGTCGGGCATGTTCGGCGTCGGCGGCGGGTTCCTCATCACGCCGCTCCTGATCTTCTACAACATCCCCCCGGCGATCGCGGTCGCCACCGGCGCCAACCAGGTCATCGCCTCTTCCGTCTCCGGCGTGCTTTCGCACATGAAGCGGGGCACGCTCGACTTCAAGCTCGGCGGCGTGCTCCTGGCCGGCGGCATCATCGGCTCCACCGCCGGTATCTACGTGTTCGCCTTCCTGCGCCGGCTCGGCCAGCTCGACCTGTTCATCTCGCTGCTCTATGTCGTGCTGCTCGGCACGGTCGGTGGGCTGATGCTGGTCGAAAGCATCAATGCGCTGCGCGCCACACGCAGTGGTGCGGCGCCGGTGCTGAAGAAATCCGGCCAGCACAACTGGATCCACCGGCTGCCGCTGAAGATGCGCTTCAGGGCGTCGAAACTGTTCGTCAGCGTCATCCCGGTGCTCGGCCTTGGCGCCGGCATCGGCTTCCTGTCGTCGATCATGGGTGTCGGCGGCGGCTTTATCATGGTGCCGGCGCTGATCTATCTGCTGAAAGTGCCGACCAATGTCGTTATCGGCACCTCGCTGTTCCAGATCATCTTCACGTCCGCCTACACCACGCTGGTCCACGCCACCACGAACCAGACGGTCGATGTCGTGCTGGCCTTCCTGTTGATGGCGGGCGGCGTCGCCGGCGCGCAATATGGCGCCAAGGCCGGCCAGAGGCTGCGCGGCGAGCAGCTCAGGGCGCTGCTGGCCTTGCTGGTGCTGGCTGTGGCGATCCGGCTCGCCATCGATCTCTTCGTCACCCCGCCCAATCTCTATTCGCTGTCCGCCGCGGGCCTCAACTGATGGAAGGCCCGAAAACATTCGCAGCCGCCATCCTCCTGTCACTGTTTGCCGCCGGCGCACCGGCGAAGGCACAGACGCCGCTGACGGAAGGCATCCAGATCGGTCTCTCCACCGACAATGTCTCGATCACCGCCGGTTTTTCCGGCGCCGACCTGACCATCTTCGGCTCGCTGGAAAATCCCGATCCGCTGGTCGCCCGCCAGGGCCGCTACGACGTCATCGTCGTACTCGAAGGGCCACCCAAGCCGGTGGTGGTGCGCCGCAAGGACCGAGTGCTCGGCGTCTGGGTCAATCTGGACTCCGAAACCTTCGAGAACGTACCGGTCTCCTATTCGGTGGCGACGACGCGGCCGCTGCAGGACATCACAGAACCGAACAGCTACAAGCAGCTGTCGCTCGGCGCCTCCAATCTCTACATGCAGCCCGCCGACGCCGGCGACAGCCCGGCGACGATCGAGGAATTCACCGCGGCGTTGCGCGAGCGCAAGGGAGCTGCAGGCCTCTACAGCGAGAATGTCGGCGGCGTGCAGTTCCTGTCGCAGAACCTGTTCCGCGCCACCGTCAGGCTGGCACCGAATGTTCCGGTCGGCACCCACAAAGCCCGCGCGTTCCTGTTCAAGAGCGGCCTGTTCATCAAGGAGAGCTCTGCCCAGCTCGAAATCCGCAAGTCCGGCTTCGAGCAGTCTATCTTCCGGGTCGCCCATGACTACTCCTTCCTCTATGGCGTCTTCGCCATATCGCTGGCCATGCTGACGGGCTGGCTCGGCAGGCTGATCTTCCGCAAGGACTGAGACGTCCAAAAGGGGGTTTCCCTTTCCCGCGCCATGCTATAGACCGCACCTCCCCGCCCAACGGGCAAGCACGCACAATTCAATTCGGCAGAGCGGTCCGGTCGCCCGGAACCACAGCGCACGCTTCTCCCGCGAGCGCCGATCCGCTGTCTGCCGCCAATGACAGGAGGCTGCTTTGCGACCAGCATTCGCCGGTATCGATTTCGGCACTTCGAACTCCACGGTCGGCGTGGTCCGCAACGGGCAACCGCACCTCGTCGCGCTTGAAGGCGGCCAGGTCACGCTGCCCAGCGCGGTGTTCTTCAATTTCGAGGATGGCCGCATCTGTTTTGGCCGCCAGGCCATCGCCAACTACACCGACAGCGTGGAAGGCCGGCTGATGCGCTCGCTGAAGAGCGTGCTGGGCAGCTCGCTAGCGCATGAGAAGACGCGCATCAAGGCGCGCTCGATCGGCTTCATGGAGATCATCGGCCTGTTCCTCGGCCATCTGAGGAAGAAGCTTGAAGAAGATGGCGGCGATCTGGTCGAGACCGTGGTGCTCGGCCGTCCGGTACAATTCGTCGATGACGACCCACAGGCCGACGCGAACGCCCAGAGCGACCTGGAAAAGGCCGCGCATGCGCAAGGCTTCAAGCACATCGCCTTCCAGTTCGAGCCGATCGCCGCCGCACTCGATTACGAGCAGAGGGTGACGCGCGAAGAGCTGGCGCTGATCATCGACATGGGCGGCGGCACGTCTGACTTTTCAGTCGTGCGCGTCTCGCCGGAGCGTGCCCGATTGCCGGACCGCAAGGACGATATCCTGGCCAGCCGGGGTGTCCATATCGGCGGTACGGATTTCGACCGGCTGCTCAGCATTGCCCATGTCATGCCGCAGCTCGGCTATTTGACCCCGACCAAGGACGGCAAGCGCAATCTGCCGGCCAGCTACTTCATCGATCTGGCGACATGGCAGCGCATCAACCTGGTCTACACCGCCAAGGCGATGACGCATCTGCGCCAGATCCGCTACGAGGCCGCGCGCGCCGACCTGGTCGACCGCTTTATCCACATCGTGGAGCACCGCTATGGGCACGCTTTGGCGGCATTGGTCGAAAAGGCCAAGATAGAGTTGACCGACCTGTCATCGGCCGAAGTCGCGGTGAGGCTATCCGACGTGGAGTTCGCCGCCGAAATCACGCGTGATGGACTGGACGCCACCATCGCCCGGGACATCGAGCGGGTCACCGCGACGGTGGCTGAGACCATGCGCGATGCTGCGGTCAAGCCGTCCGACATCACCGCGGTGTTCCTGACCGGCGGCTCGACCGCGATTCCGCTGGCAAGACGGGAAATCCTGTCGCTGGTGCCGCAGGCTTCCGTCATCGACGGCGACATGTTCGGCTCGGTCGGGCTTGGCCTGGCTTTGGATGCCCAGCGCAAGTTCGGCTGACTAAAGGTCGCTCCCCTTAGTGTCTGCGCCGAGATGCGCCTTCAGCGCCATTTGGGCCAGGCTTGCCTGGCGGTCGCGGTGGGTGATCATGGCGAAGTCGCGTTTCGGCAGTTCGAGCGGCACGGACCGCAGGCTGCCTTCGGCAACGGCGCGTCCGACGACGAGCTCCGAAATGATGGTGGCGCCGGCACCCGCCTCGACCGCCTGGCGAACCGCCTCGTTGCTTGGCAGCACCAGGAACACCTGCAAATCGGCTAGCGAAATTCCCTCGCGCCTCGCCAGATCCTCCAGCACCTCGCGCGTGCCCGACCCACCCTCGCGGATGATCCAGCGCAGGCCCCTGATGTCGGGACGGCCCGGCGCGGTTTCGACGATTTCGGGATGTGACGCGGCAACCACCAGCATCAACCGGTCGGTGTCGACCTTGGCGCGGCGCAATATGTCGGATTCGGTGCGCCCCTCGACCAGGCCGAGATCGGCTGTTCCATCCAGCACGCTGGCCTCGACCTGTCTTGTGTTGCCGATGCTGACGCTCAGCCGCACCGCGGGGTAGGCCTCGTGGAAGGAGGCCAGCCTTCGCGGCAGCCAGTAGCTGGCGATGGTCAGGCTGGCGGCGATAGAGAGGCTGCCGGCGACCGTCTGCGAGACATGTTCCAGCACATTGCGGGCGGCGGCGGCCCGCTCCAGCACGGCCTTGGCTTCCGGCAGGAACCGGTGGCCGGTCTGGGCAAGCTCTATGTTGCGGCCGACGCGGTTGAACAGATGGACGCCGTGCTGCTCTTCAAGCGCGCGGATGGCGGCCGACGCCGCCGACTGGGAGATACCCAAAAGCTCCGCCGCCTTGGTCATGTGGCCGCGCTCGGCGACGGCGACGAAAATGCGCAACTGATCCAGGGTCATGTCAGCATTAAGAACCAATATCGATCGAATTTACAAGAACAACTGATTAGACGGATCGATAGCTTCATTCTACATTTTCGCGCGAAGTTAGAAAAAATTCGCCAGCGGATGGCAGAGACTAAAAATGATCGGGCGGTTCAAGTCCCTTCTCGCGCATTGGACCCGCGGCATCCGCAGACGGCTGACCGGCGATCGTTACCATCCGGAAGAGCATTACATGCGCGGCCCCGGGCCGAAGACTCGAGCCAAATCCGCCGGCCGCGCGGGCACATCCGGATCATGAGGCATTCACCGCCGCGCGGCGCGAATTCGGCACCATCGCAACGCCCGCTTGCCGACACGCGCGCGCCCGATGAAGGCGACGGCGTCGACACCTCGCCTGGCATTTCCGACAGCATAGCCAAGACGACCTGCTACATGTGCGCCTGCCGCTGCGGCATCGACGTGCACATCAAGGACGGCAAGGTCCGCTATATCAACGGCAACAAGGACCATCCGGTCAATCGCGGCGTGATCTGCGGCAAGGGCAGTTCCGGCATCATGCAGCATTACAGCCCGGCCCGGCTGAAGAAGCCGCTGCTGCGCACCGGTCCGCGCGGCTCCGGCGCGTTCCGCGAGATCGAGTGGGAAGAAGCGTTCTCGATCGCGACGGAGCGTCTCTCGGCAGTTCGTCGTACCGATCCGAAAAAACTCGCTTTCTTCACCGGCCGCGACCAGTCGCAATCCTTGACCGGTTGGTGGGCGAGCCAGTTCGGCACGCCGAACTTCGCCGCCCATGGCGGCTTCTGCTCGGTCAACATGGCGGCCGGCGGGCTCTATTCGATCGGCGGCTCGTTCTGGGAGTTCGGCGAGCCTGACTGGGATAACACACGATATTTCATGCTGTTCGGCGTCGCCGAGGACCATGATTCCAACCCGATCAAGATCGGGCTGGGCAAGCTCAAGGCGCGCGGCGCCAAGGTGGTGTCGATCAACCCCTGCCGCACCGGCTACAATGCGATTGCCGACGACTGGATCGGCATCCGGCCCGGAACGGACGGCCTGTTCGTCTTCGCCCTCATCCACGAATTGCTGAAGGCAGGCCGCGTCGATCTCGACTATCTGCTCCGCTACACCAACGCCCATGTCCTCGTCGTGCAGGAGCCTGGCGCCTCCGACGACGGGCTGTTCGTCCGCGACGCCGACGGCAATCCGCTGGCCTGGGACAGGGTGGCGAAGACCGCCGTCAAGGCAACCGACGCGGAAGCGAAGCCGGCGCTGACCGGCAGCTTCGAAGTCGGCGGCCGCCGCTGTACGCCGGTGTTCCAGTTGATCGCCGACCGCTATCTCGATGACAGCTATGCGCCGGATGCGGTCGCCGAGCGCTGCGGCATTGCCGTCGATACGATCCGCCGGATCGCCGCCGAACTCGCCCATGTCGCCTTCGAACAGGCAATCGAACTGCCCATCGCTTGGACCGACTGGGCCGGGCGCCGGCACGAGACGATCAAGGGCCGACCGGTTTCGATGCATGCCATGCGCGGTATATCAGCCCATTCGAACGGTTTTCACTCTTGCCGTGCCATCCATCTGCTGCAGGTGCTGCTCGGCACAGTGGATGTTCCCGGCGGCTTCCGCTTCAAGCCGCCCTACCCCAGATCGGCGCCGCCAGGCCCGAAACCCGCGGGCAAGACGGTCAAGCCGATGACGCCGCTGGACGGCATGCCGCTGGGTTTCATCTGCGGGCCGGACGACCTGCTGGTCGACGAAGACGGCACGCCGACCCGCATCGACAAGGCCTATTCCTGGGACGCGCCGCTGGCCGCGCACGGCCTTATGCACACCGTCATCCGCAATGCCTGGGCGGGCGATCCCTACAAGATCGACACGCTGATGATGTACATGTCGAACATGGCGTGGAATTCCTCGATGAACACCGTCGAGACGATGCGTATGCTGACCGACCATGACGAGGCGGGCAACTACAAGATCCCCTTCATCATCTATTCCGACGCCTACTATTCCGAGACCGTGCCGTTCGCCGACCTCGTGCTGCCCGACACCACCTATCTCGAACGGCATGACTGCATCAGCCTGCTCGACCGGCCGATCAGCCATGCCGACGGGCCGGGCGATGCCATCCGCCATCCCGTCGTCGAGCCGGACCGCGACGTCAGGCCGTTCCAGTCGGTGCTGATCGAACTGGGCGCCCGGCTGCGCCTGCCCGGTTTCGTCGATGAGGACGGATCGGCCAGATATGCCGACTATGCCGACTATATCGTCAACCACGAGCGCACACCGGGCATCGGACCGTTGGCCGGCTGGCGCGGCAAGGATGGAACGTCGATCGGCAAGGGCGAGGCCAATCCGGACCAGTTGCAGCGCTACATCGACAATGGCGGCTTCTGGCATCACGACTTCGCTCAGGACCAGCGCTACTACAAGATGGCCAACCGCTCCTATCTCGATTTCGCGGTGCAGATGGGTTTCATCCCGAAGGCGGAGCCGATCATCTTCCAGCTCTATTCCGAGCCGTTGCAGCGGTTTCGGCTCGCCGCACGCGGCTATGGCCGTGTTCAGCCGCCGGAGGCCGAGCGCCAGCGCATCGAGACCTACATGGATCCGCTGCCGTTCTGGTACATGCCGTTCGAGGAAGCGGTGGTCGACCTCGAAAAATACCCGCTGCACGCGCTGACGCAGCGGCCGATGCACATGTATCATTCCTGGGGCTCGCAGAATGCGTGGCTGCGGCAGATTACCAGCCAGAACCGGCTGTTCGTGCATCACCGCACCGCCGCCGGTCTCGGTCTCGTCGACGACGACTGGGTGTGGATCGAGAGCATCAACGGCAGAGTGAAGGGGCAAATCAAGCTGGTCGACGGGGTGAACGAAAGCACGGTCTGGACCTGGAACGCGATCGGCAAAAGGCGCGGCAGCTGGGGACTGAAAGATGATGCCGCCGAGAGCAATCGCGGCTTCCTGCTCAACCATATCATCGGCGACCAGACCTCGGCCGACGCCCAGGGCAAACGCTACTCGAATTCCGATCCTGTCACCGGCCAGGCCGCGTGGTTCGATCTGCGCGTGCGCATCGTCAAATGCGCTGATGAGGAAGCCGGCTTCACCGAGCCGCAATTCGAGCGTTTCAGCCAACCGCCGCATTTCGAGCCGTCGCTCGACAGATTGAGCTTCGGCGCCGAATTCCGCCGGGCAAGAGAGGCAGCCGAATGACCTGTCTTCCCGCCCACAGCGACAAGAAACTTGGTCTCGTCATCGACCTCGACACGTGCGTCGGCTGCCAGGCTTGCGTCACCGCCTGCAAGGAATGGAACACCGGCGGCCACATGGCGCCGTTGACCGACATCGACCCCTATGGCGGCCATGTCGACGGCGTCTGGTTCAACCGCGTGCACAGCTATGAGCACACGACAGAGATGGGCGGGCGCACGGTCAACTTCCCGCGCTCCTGCCTGCATTGCGAGACGCCGGCCTGCGTCACCGTCTGCCCGACCGGCGCCTCTTACAAGCGAGTCTCGGACGGCATCGTGCTGATCGACGAGGACAAATGCATCGGCTGCAAATTGTGCAGCTGGGCCTGCCCCTATGGCGCGCGCGAATTCGACACCGATGTCGGCGTGATGAAGAAATGCACGCTCTGCGTCGACCGCATTTACAACGACAATCTGGCCGAAGAAGACCGTGTGCCGGCCTGTGTGGCCGCCTGCCCGACCAGCGCCCGGCATTTCGGTGATCTCGGCGATCCCCAGTCCGCCGTCTCGCAACTGGTGGCTGAGCGCGGCGGCGTCGACCTGATGCCGGAACTCGGCTATCACCCGACCAACAAATATCTGCCGCCGCGCGCCCATACAAAGCGCGCCGCATCGGTGCCGTCGAAGGCGCTGGAGCCGGTGCGGGCCGAAGGCGGCTTCCTCGGCTGGGTCGACCGCATGCTTTCGAACTGACCATGCATCCAGCCTTTTCCGTTATCTTCTTCACCACCGCCACGGGCGCCGGCTACGGCCTGCTGGCAGTGCTTGGCGTGCTGGGCGGGTTGCAGATCATCCCCGCCGACTTCTGGCTCGGCCTCGTCGGCCTGGGGCTGGCGCTTGGCCTGATCGCGGCGGGACTGTTGTCGTCGACCGGCCATCTCGGCAGACCCGAGCGCGGATGGCGGGCGTTCTCGCAATGGCGCAGTTCCTGGCTGTCGCGCGAAGGCGTGGCCTCGGTCATCACCTTCATCCCGGCGGGACTGTTCGGCCTCGGCTGGGTGTTCTTTGGCCGCACTGAGGGCTGGGTGGCCATTGCCGGATTGCTGGCCGCCATCGGTGCGATCGTCACCGTCTGCACCACCGGCATGATCTACGCGTCGCTGAAGCCGATTGCGCAGTGGCACAGCCGCTATACTTTGCCGGCCTATCTGATCTTCGCGGCCATGACCGGCAGCGTTCTGTTGAGCGCGCTGCTGCAGGGCTTCGGCATCGGTTCTATGGGCGTGCTGGTATTGTCACTGCTTGCCACTCTTGCCGGCTGGGGCTGGAAGCTCGCGACCTGGCGGCACAATGACCGTCTCGAGATCCCGACCACCGCCAACACCGCGACCGGACTGGCCGGTGGCACGGTGCGGTCGCTGGAATGGCCGCATACCGAGGAAAATTACCTGCTCAAGGAAATGGGTTTTCGCATCGCGCGCAAGCACAGTGCGAAGCTGCGCGTGCTCGCACAGGCATTGGCCTTCGCCCTGCCCGTCCTGCTGATCGCCGCCACCTTCGCCTTGCCCTGGCCCTATGCGGCGGTGCCGTCGGTGCTCGCCGCGATCGTCCAGTTCGCCGGCATGCTGGTCGAGCGCTGGCTGTTCTTCGCCGAGGCAAAGCACACCGTCACTCTGTATTACGGCAGATAGGCTGCTCAGCCCGGCCGCAGCATCGAGCGGGAGATGGCGAAGATGCGGTCGGCGCCAAGCATATAGGCCATCAGCGATTCCAGCCGGAACAGCCCGGCATAGGCGCGATCGAGCACGTTGAGCGAGCCGGTATAGGCGCCGAAGGCCGGCATGATCATGCGGCCACCATCGCCGGCAAAGCAGCGCCGCCGCACCGAACGGCCTCGCTGGACAATGCGCGCGCAGGGATGGAGATGGCCCGCGATCTCGCCCTCGACGCGTACCTTGGACGGCTCATGCCGGAACAGCAGCGAGCCGATGGCCAATTCCCGCACCGTTTCGCCGGGCAGATCGGCCGGCGCTTCCGGATCATGGTTGCCAGCGACCCAGAACCAGTCGCGGCCTGCCATCAGCGCTTCCAGCCGCTCGCGAAAACTCGCATGCATGCGCTCGGCGCCGCCGCCATCGTGAAAGGAGTCGCCCAGGCTGATGACGATCGACGGCTGGTAGTCGGATATGACGGCCTGCAATCTGAGCAAGGTCGCGCCGGTATCATAGGGCGGGATCAGCGCGCCGCGTCTTGCCAGCGACGAGCCTTTTTCCAGATGCAGGTCGGAGACCGCCAGCAGCCTGAGCTCGGGAAAATAGAGCACGCCGCGCGGATCGCAGACCACACGTTCGCCGGCGATGCCTATCATGTCGGCCTCGGCGATCAGCGATGTACGCGCCAGCGAAAAATTCATCCCTCACTCATTTCCGGCCCCATGGCCTCTTCGACCAAAGTCGCCGCATCCATCAGCAGTGTTTCATCGGCTTCGCCGTTCACCGGCATCTTGCCGATCTCGAGCATGATCGGCACGGCTAGTGGCGAAATCTGCTCGAGATTCTTATGCATGATTCTACCCTGGACGCGCGAGAGCATGTCGGCAAGTCTGCTGACATCGAGCAGACCGGCCGCCGCATCGGTGCGTGTCGCCTGCAGCAGGATATGGTCCGGCTCATGGCTGCGCAGCACATCGTAGATCAGGTCGGTCGACACTGTGACCTGACGGCCGCTCTTCTCCTGGCCCGGATGGCGTTTCTCGATCAGTCCCGAAATCAGCGCGCAATTGCGGAAGGTGCGCTTGAGAAGCCAGCTGTCGGCCAGCCAGGCTTCGAGGTCGTCGCCCAGCATGTCCTCGTCGAACAATGCGCCGAGAGACGGTTTCCTGGCTTTGAACATCGCGCCCATATCGCCCAGCGACCATATGGCAAGGGCGTAATCGGTGGCGACAAAGCCAAGCGGCCTGGCGCCTGCCCTGTCGAGGCGCCGGGTAAGCAACATGCCGAGCGTCTGGTGGGCCAGCCTGCCCTCAAAGGGATAAGCGACCAGATAGTAGCGGTTGCCGCGTGGAAAGGTCTCGATCAGCAGGTCATCGCGTTTGGGCAGAACCGATTTGTCGGCCTGGAATCGCAGCCAGTCGGCCACCTGCTCCGGCAGCTTCTTCCAGCGCTGCGGATCGTCCAGCATCATGCGGACCTGCTCGGCAAGGTAGGTCGAAAGCGGGAACTTGCCGCCGCCATAGTAGGGCACCTTGGCGTCGCTGCCGGGCGCGTTCGACACGAAGCATTCATTCTCGCGAATGCCTTCGAAGCGCAGCACCTTGCCGGCGAACATGAAGGTGTCGCCATGCGTCAGCGTTTCGAGGAAGGCCTCCTCGATCTTGCCGAGAACGGCCCCGCCGCGTGTAGCCGAGCCTTTGCTGCCTGCTTTGACGTAACGCACGTTGAGCGCCGGCACTTCGATGATGGTGCCGACATTCAGCCGATATTGCTGAGCCACGCGCGGGTTGGAGACGCGCCACAACCCGTCCTTGTTCAGGCGGATACGAGCATAGCGCTCGTAATTCTTCAGCGCATAGCCGCCGGTGGCGACAAAATCGATGACGCGGTCGAAGGTAATCCTATCGAGGCTGGTGTAGGGTGCCGCCGCTCGCACTTCCTCGTAAAGATCGTCGGCACGGAACGGTGCGCCGCAGGCGCAGCCGAGTACGTGTTGCGCCAGCACATCGAGGCCGCCATCAACCAGCGGCGGCGTGTCCTGCGCGCCAAGATAGTTGGCATCGAGGGCAGCCCGGCATTCGAGCACCTCGAAACGGTTGGCAGGGATCAAGATCGCCTTGGACGGTTCGTCCATCCGGTGGTTGGCACGGCCGATGCGCTGCGCCAGCCGGCTCGCCCCCTTCGGCGCGCCGACATGCACGACCAGATCGACATCGCCCCAGTCGATGCCGAGATCGAGCGTCGATGTCGCGACGATGGCACGCAGCGCGTTCTCGCCCATCGCCTTCTCGACGCGCCGCCGCTGGCCGACATCGAGAGAGCCGTGATGAAGCGCGATCGGCAAGGTGTCCTCGTTGACCCGCCACAATTCCTGGAAAAGCAGTTCCGCCTGGCTGCGGGTGTTGACGAACAGCAGGGTCGTCTTGTGGCGCTTGATCTCGCGGTAGATCTCCGGCGTGGCATAGCGCGCCGAATGCCCCGCCCACGGTACACGCTCTTCGGAATCGAGAATGGAGATTTCGGGTTTAGCTCCCCCTGTGACCACAATCAGTTCGGACATGTCTCCTGGTGGATTCTGGCTGACCAGCCAGCGCCGCAACTCGTCCGGCTCGGCCACCGTCGCCGACAGGCCGATGGTCTGCAGGCCGGGCACGTAGTTGCGCAGCCGCGCCAGGCCGAGCGCCAAGAGATGGCCGCGTTTCGAGGTTACAAGCGAATGCAACTCGTCGAGCACGACATAGCGCAGATCCTCGAAGAAGCGTCGGGCGTCGCCTGCAGCAATCAGAAGCGCAAGTTGCTCGGGCGTGGTCAGCAATATATCCGGCGGCACCAGCTTCTGGCGCTGGCGCTTGTGGGAAGGCGTGTCGCCGGTGCGCGTCTCGATACTGATCGGCAGACCGATCTCCTCGACCGGCTTGCCGAGATTGCGCTCGATGTCGACGGCCAGCGCCTTGAGCGGCGAGATGTAGAGCGTGTGGATGCCGCGCTGTCCCTGCCCCGGCTTTCGCCTCGGCCTGACCGCCAGTTCCGTCAGCGAAGGCAGAAAGCCGGCCAGCGTCTTGCCGGCTCCGGTCGGCGCGATCAAAAGCACCGATTGGCCGCTTTGGGCCTTCGCCAGCAATTCGACCTGATGTGCGCGCGGCGACCAGCCTTTCTCGCCGAACCATCTGAGGAATGGCTCGGGCAGGGCAATGGCGGCATTCTGCTCGGCAAGGCGCGGCTCAACTGTCACGCGCCAGAGGTAGCGCGGCTACGGGCGATCGCCAAGGAAAATCGGAACAAAAGGGGATCGTGAAAGCTCTTCCCTTCTCCCCCTGTGGAGAAGGACAGGCGCTTGTGCTACGGCCTGCGAAACCCGGTCGGGCCGCCATAGAGGTAGCCGATGCGGGCGATGGCGTCCTTCAACCCTTCGCGCGAGACCAGCATGGTGTGGCCGTTGGCGTGGATCATGGTCTCAGCGTCGGTCATGGCAGCGACATGGCCTTTCCAGAAGACGAGATCGCCCCTGCGCAACCCGGCATAGTCCGGACCCGGCTCGAGCGGCTCGCCGATGCTTGCCGCCTGCATGTCGGAATCGCGCAGCACGTTTTTGCCCGCCATGCGCATCGCCAGCTGCACCAGGCCGGAACAATCGATGCCGAAGCCGGATGTGCCGCCCCACAGATAGGGTGTGCCAAGAAACGTCTCGGCAACCGCGACATAGTCGGCGGCAATTTCGCTGATTGGCCTGAGGTGACCCGCGATGATCGCTTCGCGTGACGGCAGGACGGCATAATGTGTGCCACGCGTCTCGACGGCGCCCGTCACCGTCACCGTCGACCCCATCGACAGCTGTCCCGCGATCGGAAAGCGCAGATCCGGATCGGGATAGAGAAAGGTGCGGGGCACCGAGACGATATGGGTGGGCGCATGGTCGCGCCCGCCCAGCATGGTGTTGGCGACATAGCCGACATAGCCGTCGCGTTCGGCCTGGATCCAGGCCCAGCCTTCGGCATCCTCGAAAACCAGCACATCGTCGCCGAACAGAGCTTGCGTGTTGACGCCGGCATCCGCACGAGGCGCCTTGCGGATGTCTGCCACCGAGGCCGAAATCCGCGCCGGCCGGCCGGCGACAAAACGCTCGGCAGAAACCTCGCCTTTCAGCCTTGCGTCGGCAAGGTCGGAACGGAAGGCGTGGAGACGGGCATCGTGAGCAGTCAAAATCGGTAACCCTGCTGTATGGGCAAAACGGTCAGATGGGCAGTTCGTGGGCCCTGGCGATGATACCATCGCCGAAGCGCTCGACAAAGAGCGCGCCCTCGACCGTGCGCTTGATCAGCACGTTGCGCTTGTCGAGTTCGTCGCGATGGCGCGACACCAGCTTCAGCGCGCCCATGGTGTCGAGCGCGCGCGTGATCACCGGCTTGGTGACATTGAGGCGGGCGGCCAGCCCGCGCACCGTGTGCGGCGGCGGATCGAGATAGATGGTGAACAGGATCGCCGTCTGGCGCATGGTCAGGTCGGGCGCATCGTCGCGCACCTGCGACAGCATGACTTGCTGCCACAGTCGCAAGGCCTGGCTCGGGCGCATCGCAATCGACATCGCGCCAGCATGACGGCAAATTGTTTCGGTTCCGTTTCAGTTTCAGCGATTTGCCGGCTCTGCTTGCCGCCTTCAGCCAAAGCGTGTCGAGATGATCCGCTCCAAAGCGCGAATGCCTTGTGCCTCGCCGCCGGCAGGCCCATGCGCACGGTCGGCGGGGTTCCAGGCAAAGATGTCGAAATGCGCCCAGCTCGCCGTCTTCTCGACAAAGCGCTTGAGGAACAGTGCCGCCGTAATCGAACCGGCGAAACCGTCCGTGGTGACATTGTTGATGTCGGCGATCTTCGACGACAGTTTCGCATCGTAGGGCCGCCACAGCGGCAAGCGCCACAGCGGATCCTCGACCGCCAGCGATGCCTCGGCGAGGTCCGAGGCCAGCGCCTCGTCGCCGGTATAGAAAGGCGGCAGATCGGGGCCAAGCGCGACACGGGCCGCTCCGGTCAGCGTCGCCATGTCGACCAGCAGCTGCGGTTCCTCGTCATCGGCCAGCGCCAGCGCGTCGCCGAGCACGAGCCTGCCTTCGGCGTCGGTATTGCCGATCTCGACAGTGATGCCCTTGCGGCTCGCCAGCACGTCGCCGGGTCGAAAAGCGTTGCCGGCGATCGAGTTCTCGACCGCGGGTATCAGCACGCGCAGCCGCACGTTCAACCCGGCGGCCATGATCATCGAGGCCAGGCCAAGCACATTGGCGGCGCCGCCCATGTCCTTCTTCATCAAGAGCATGCCGGATGACGGCTTGATGTCGAGACCGCCTGTGTCGAAGCAGACGCCCTTGCCGACCAGCGTAACCTTCGGCGCGCCCGGTTGCCCCCAGATCATGTCGATCAGACGCGGCGCGCCGGTCGAAGCACGGCCGACGGCGTGGATCATCGGGAAGTTCTGAGTCAGCAGCTCGTCGCCCTTGATGACGGAGACTTCGGCCTTGTGAGCCGCGGCGAGGGTGCGCACCGCCTTCTCCAGATCATCCGGTCCCATGTCGCTGGTCGGTGTGTTGACCAGATCGCGGGCCATGAAGACGCCATCGGCGATGCGGCGAACGCGCGCCGCGTCGACGCCGGCCGGCACGTCGAAACGCAGCGCCTTGCCCGGCTTCTTGCCGTAACGGGTAAAGACATAGCCGCCGAGCGCCAGCGCGATTGCCGCGAGTTCCGGCTCGGCAGGAATGGAGGCGAAATGCCAGTCGCCTTCCGGCAGGGTTTTCGACAGTGCACCGAGCGCAAGTGCGCCTTCCCCGTCGCCTGTGCCGAACAGGGCGCCGGCAAGTGCGCCGTTTTCGCCGGGCACGGCGAGCGTCCTGCCTGCCTCACCGGAAAAGCCGTTGGCCTTGGCCCAGGCGACAGCAAATGGCGCAAGGCCCGCGGCCTCCAGGCCGTCACGGGCCACCAGATGCACCGGCAGCGCACCTTGCAATTTCGTCTCGACGAGTTCGACAGGCATTCGATGTTCTCTCCTGCCGACCCTTCGCGAGTCGGCGTTTCTTAACTCTCCGTTAGGGTTAACAGAATATTTCTGCGGGAGGGAAGATGGCCACGCTATGGCCGCGCCCATGAATGGAGGCTTAGGTGTCGATGCCGACCAACCGCACAGTGAATGCCAGAGGAAAACGGCTCGCCACCACCGCCCTCATGCTGGCGCTCGCCGCGGGCGTCGCCGGATGCGGAACCAGCAGGATGACTACCGGCTCGATCGAACGTACCAGCGGCAAGCCGCTGGAGAGCATGTCGGCCGGAGAAGTGCACAATGCCACGGCCGCTCTCGGCCAATCCTACTCAAAGAATCCCAACGACAAGCGAATCGCAACCAACTTCGCGGCCGCGCTGCAGATGGACGGCGATGCCGACCAGTCGCTGGCCGTGATGCGCAAACTGGCGATCGCCTATCCCAAGGATCGCGACGTGCTCGCCGCCTATGGCAAGGCGCTGGCCGCCAATGGCCAGCTCGAGGCAGCGCTCGACGCCGTGCGCCGCGCACAGACGCCGGAATATCCCGACTGGAAGCTGGTGTCGGCGGAAGCGGCCATCCTTGACCAGCTCGGCCAGAAGGACGATGCACGCCAGCTCTACCGCAAGGCGCTCGAACTCAAGCCGAACGACCCCTCGGTTCTCTCCAATCTGGGCATGTCCTATGTGCTGGAAGGGGATCTGCGCACCGCGGAAACCTATATGCGTTCGGCCGCCCAGCAGCCCAACGCCGACAGCCGCGTGCGCCAGAACCTGGCGCTGGTCGTCGGCCTGCAGGGCCGCTTCGACGAAGCCGAGAAGATCGCCTCGCAGGAGCTCTCGCCCGAGCAGGCACAGGCCAATGTCGCCTATCTCAGGCAGATGCTTGCGCAACAGAATGCCTGGGGACAGCTCAAGGATCAGGACAAGGCGAAGCCTGCAACCAACTGAGGGCGACGATCTGCAAAGGTCCCAATTGAACGAAGAAGCCGCGCTGAGCTCAGCGCGGCTTCTTCGTTTATCTCCGCGTGCCCCGCGGCTACTTGGCCGATGATGACGGATGATCGGTGCCGAAGATGCCGCGCTGGCTGACCTGGATGCCGGCAGGGCCTAGGATGATGGCGAAAAGCACAGGCAGGAAGAACAGGATCATCGGCACGGTGAGCTTGGGCGGCAGGGCGGCGGCCTTCTTTTCGGCGGCGTTCATGCGCTGGTCCCGGCTTTCGGCGGCAAGCACGCGCAATGCGTGCGCCACCGGCGTGCCGTAGCGTTCGGCCTGGACGAGCGCCTGCGACACCGATTTGACCGATTCCAGGCCGGTACGGTTCGCAAGATTCTCATAGGCCTGCTTGCGTTCCTGCAGATAGGAGAGCTCGGCGTTGGTCAGGATGAATTCTTCCGCCAGAGCCACCGACTGCGCGCCGATCTCGTCGGCGACTTTGCGGAGCGCGGCTTCCACCGACATGCCCGACTCCACGCAGATCAGCATCAGGTCGAGCGCATCCGGCCACGCCATCTGGATCGACTGCTTGCGCTTGGTGGCGCGATTGTTGACATAGACGACCGGCGCGTAGAAGCCGCCATAGGCGACCAGGATGCAGACGAACAGCCGGATGACCAGGGGTTTGTCGGGCAATCCTCCGAGCACGAATATGTAGACCAGCCCCAGCGCGAAGCCGACAAAAGGCAGAACGAGGCGGAAGAAGAGAAACCGCGTCAGCGGGTTCTGCCCGCGAAAGCCGGCGACCTTGAGCTTCTGCAAGGTGCTCTCGTCGGCCAGCGCACGCCGCAGGTCGAGCCGATCGACAATGTTGCGCATACCGACCGACTGTTGCTCGCGCAGGCCCTTGCGGCGGCGATCGGCCTCGCTCGCAAGCCGCGCGCGCTGCTTGGCGCGAAGCTCGTCGCGCTCCAGCGCGACCGACTTCATGCGCGACTTGAGCTGGTTTCCGCCGAATGCCGGCAGCAATGTAAAGACCGTCGCGAACACGGCGATGGCGACCAGCAGCGCGATCAGCAGGCTGGGGTCCGTCAGTGATTTGATGACTTGTTCGGTCATGCCGCGGCCCTAGACTTCAAAGTTCATCATCTTGCGCATGACCAGGATGCCGATCGACATCCAGACAGCGGCACAACCCAGTATCAGATTGCCAACGCTGGTGTTGAACAGCGGCATCAGATAGTCGGGGCTGGAAAGATAGACGAGAAAAGCAACGATGAAGGGCAGCGCGCCGATGATGGCGGCGGACGCCTTCGCCTCCATGGACAGCGCCTGAACCTTCGCTTTCATCTTCTTGCGATCACGAAGCACGCGTGAAAGGTTGCCCAGCGCCTCGGACAGATTGCCGCCGGCCTGCGACTGGATCTGGATGACGATGCCGAAGAAACTCGCCTCTGTGCACGGCATGGTTTCGGGCATACGCAAGGTCGCATCGGGGATCGAAATTCCCATCTGCTGCGAATCGACGATGCGGCGAAACTCCGCCTTCACCGGCTCGGGGGATTCGTTGGCGATGAGGCGCACGGCATCGTTCAGCGGCAGGCCGGACTTGACCGCGCGCACGATGATGTCGAGTGCGTTTGGAAATTCGTTGAGGAATGCCTTGACCCGGCGCGCGCGGCGAAACGATACGAACCAGCGCGGCAGGCCGAGCGCGCCGGCCAACAGCACGCCGGGCAAGACAAGCATCGGCGCGCCGGCCACGAATGCGACCACCGTCAGCGCGAGACCGCATATGGCGGAATAAATGTAGAAACGCTCGATTGGGACCTTCATCCCGGCCTGCCGGAGTTGCGCCTTCAGCGGCGGCTTCTTGATGGCGCTGTCCTTGGTCTTCTGCTTCTCGTCGAGTTCCTTCAGCGAATCCTGCACGGATTTCCGACGCTTGGCCGCATCCGTCGCGCGGTCGCGGGAGGCCTTGACAACCGACCGGTCCGTCTCCGCGGCCTTGATCGTCTCCAGCCGCTTGCCAGCCTGCTTCTCATTGCTGATCTGGTTGAACAGGAATGCATAGGCGACCGCGCCGGCGCTGAAGCCGGCGAGCACGACAAACGCCAATACGGTGCCATCAATTCCAAACATCGACCAGAACCCTCAACGCCGCGTCAGTCAGCGCGTTTCTCCATTGCCTCGAGCGCAACGGCGAGGCGCTGCTCCTCGCCGTAGTAGCGAGCCCTGTCCCAGAAATGCGGGCGGCCGATGCCGGTCGAGACATGCTCGCCCAGCAGCCTGCCGTTGGCGTCCTCGCCCTTGATGTTGTAGAGGACGATGTCCTGCGTGATGATGACGTCGCCTTCCATCCCGATCACCTCGGTGATGTGAGTGATGCGGCGCGATCCGTCGCGCAGACGCGCCGCCTGGATGATCACGTCGATGGAGCCGACGACGATTTCACGCACGGTTTTCTGCGGCAGCGAATAACCGCCCATGGCGATCATGGATTCGATACGATTCAGGCATTCGCGCGGGCTGTTCGAGTGGATCGTTCCCATCGAGCCGTCATGGCCGGTGTTCATCGCCTGCAGAAGATCGAACACTTCGGGTCCGCGCACCTCGCCGACGATGATGCGCTCGGGCCGCATACGCAGGCAGTTCTTGACCAGGTCGCGCATCGTTACCTCGCCTTCACCTTCGAGGTTGGGCGGGCGGGTTTCCAGACGTACGACATGCGGCTGCTGCAGTTGCAGTTCGGCCGAGTCCTCGCAGGTGATGACGCGCTCGTCGCGGTCGATGTAGTTGGTGAGGCAGTTGAGCAGAGTCGTCTTGCCGGAGCCGGTGCCGCCCGAGATGACGATGTTGCAGCGAACACGACCGATGATCTTGAGGACTTCGGCGCCCTGCGGCGAGATGGCACCGAACTTGACCAGCTGATCGAGCGTCAGCTTGTCCTTCTTGAATTTGCGGATGGTGAGTGCGGTGCCGTCGATGGCGAGCGGCGGAGCGATGACGTTGACGCGAGAGCCGTCGGGAAGGCGGGCGTCGCAGATCGGGCTGGATTCATCGACGCGGCGACCGACCTGACTGACAATGCGCTGGCAGATGTTGAGAAGCTGCTGGTTGTCACGAAAGCGAATGCCGGTCTGCTCGACCTTGCCATTGACTTCGATGTAGACGTTCTTGGAGCCGTTGACCATGATGTCGGCGATATCGTCGCGGGCGAGCAATGGCTCGAGCGGCCCGTAACCAAGCACGTCGTTACAGATGTCCTCGAGCAATTCCTCCTGCTCGGCGATCGACATTGCGAAATTCTTGATCGCGATGATGTCGTTGACGATGTCGCGGATTTCCTCGCGCGCGGTCTCCGGGTCGAGCTTGGCCAGCTGCGACAGGTCGATCGTGTCGATGAGCGCCGAGAAAACCTGGCTCTTGGTGTCGTAATAGGTTTCGCTCTTTTCGCGCTGGGGCCGCTTCGCCTCCGGCGCGATCGGCGGCGCCTCGACGGCGCGGCGAGCCGGCGGCGCCACAGGCGCGCTTGGCTGCAGCGGTGCCGCGGGCCGGGCAAGAACCGCCGTATCCGTCGAACCCGCGGGCGGCGGCGCGGCCGGCGCCGGTGCCGGCTGGCGGAATTCCGGCGTGAACCGGTTGCCGTCGTCGTTGCCTCTTTTACCGAACATGATCGACTACCGGTTCCAAAAACGTCACTTCTTGTTGCGCGAGAGCTTGCCGAGCAGACTGCCCAGGCCAGCCTTCTTTTTCGTGCGGATTTCGCTTCGCCCGGTCAGCACGTGCGCAATCTCGTTGATGATCGCGACAACCGGGTTCTTGGCGTCCATCTCGCCGAGCATCCGCCCGTTGTTGGCGGCATTGCCGAACAGCAATGGATCGAAGCCGATGACCGACATCGGCGTCAGGCCGAGCGGCTCGGCGAAATCGGACGGCGAAATTTCCGGCCGCTTGGGAACGCCGGCCTGGTTGATGATCAGCTTCGGCGGCGGGTCGTTGGGGCGAAGCCGCTTGAGCATGTCGACCATGTTCTTGGTGTTGCGCAGATTGGCCAGTTCCGGGGTCGCCGTGATGACGATCTCGTCGGCCTTGACCAGCGTGTTCTTGGCCCAGCCCGTCCAGACATGGGGGACGTCCAGGACCAGAAGCGGCACGCTGCGCTGCGCGGTATCGACAAGCTGCGCAAAGGCATCGGGATCGAAGTCGTAGACGCGTTCCAGCGTCGAGGGCGCGGCGAGCAACGACAAATGCTCGGCGCACTGCGTCAGCAGCCGATCGAGATAGACTTCGTCGACGCGTTCGGGCGAGAAAACCGCTTCGGCGATGCCCTGTGCCGGATCCTGGTCGAAATTGATGTTGGCCGTGCCGAAGGCGAGATCGAGGTCGGCGACGACGACCTCGGATTTGAACAGGGAGGACATTGCCCAGGCGACATTGTGGGCGATGGTCGAAGAGCCCACACCGCCCTTGGCGCCGACAAAGGCGATCGAACGGCCGATCGGTTCAGCCTCCGGATCGACGAAAATCGACGACACGACACTGACGATGTCGGCCATCGAAACGGGCGCGATGACATATTCGGAGATGCCGGAGCGGATGAGTTCGCGATAGAGACCGACATCATTGTAATGGCCGATCACCACCACTTTCGAGGATGGATCGCAGTACTCAGAGAGCTGGGCGAGTTGCTCCAGCAATTGCTTGGGTTCGCTGCGTGACTCCAGCAGGATCAGGTTCGGGGTCGGCGCCGACTGGTAGAACTCGATCGCCGTGGGAATGCCGCCCATATGGACCTTGAGATGGGCCTTGGTCATACGGCGGTCCTCGCCGGCGCGCTCGACCGGATTGGCAACGCCCTCGGTCTCGCAGAATGCCTGGATCGAGATGCGCGGAACCGGCCGCAACGCCTGCATCGCGGCGATGTCCTGCGGCGATGTATCACCGCCGTCCACGGTGGCGTCATAGGCAAGATTGCTCATGGTCATGCTCTTTTCCGTGGCCTTTTTCTTTCCGTGGCGTCTCTTTCCCGAAGGTGGCTTAGTAGGTCACTTCTGAATTGCCCAGGAATTCACCCGAAATGCCCCTGGCGCGGTAGACATCGATCACCGCGCCGCGATTTTCCGCGTCGATGGTGCTCTGTTTGCGCGGCCCGAGCAGATCACCCGGGTTGGCCACCTGGGCAGCGAGATTGTTCTGATAGGAGCAGCCGAAGTCGGCATAATGCTTGTTTTCCGACGTCTCGAGCAGATCATCGGGCCAGCGCCCGCATTTGTCTGTCTGCGCCCTCACCGCGATATAGGAGACGCGAACCGGAGCCGATGTCTCGCTCGATCCGGCCTGATAGGAGGTGACGACGATGCGGTTGCGTTTGATACCGCTGGCGACCGCGAGCCTGGCGAAATCACGTCCGGCCGCCGTCGCGGCAACCTCGTTGGCCGATCCGCTCGGTATCTGGATGGTCAATGACGGAGCGGCACTCTTGTCATAGGCCGTCAAGGAAACCCAGCAGCGTGTCGCGCTGCGAACCGGTCATGCCGCGGTCACCGGCGCCGACAGGCAGGTCGATCTTCTGGTTCTTCTCCGCGATGACGATCGGATGGTTGGTGCGATAGTCGTCCGGAATGGCGCCGACGGTGATGCTGTCGCGCTGGGCGCAGCCGGCCAGCAGGGCGGTCATCGCTGCCGCTAGAACCGGCAGCACCCGCAGGCTGCTCCGCGAATGGCTGGCGCGCATCGTCGTGGCGATGGTCCTTGTCTTCAACGCTGACTGAGACATGTCGGCTTCCCCATTCACTTGTAGATGTAGCCGACAACGCCGTGGTAACGGCCGTTGGGCTTATCGGTCTGCATGGTGCCGTAGACGCGATTGACCTTGCCAAGGAAGTTGGCGGCGCCGTCGCTGGCAGGGTTGAAGTTGTCGTCTGGCTTGGCGAGATCGTTGCGTGCCACCGGCTTCGCCAGATAGGGCGTGATGAAAATCACCAGCTCGCTTTCGTTGCGCACGAAGTCCCGGCTGCGGAACAAGGTGCCAAGGACCGGTATCTTGGCCAGACCTGGCAGTCCGGAGACCGCTTGTCGCACGTCGTCTCGGACCAGACCCGCAATCATCATGGAGCCGCCGGAAGGCAACTCGACCGTTGTGTCAGCCAGGCGCTTGCGGATCGACAACAATGTGGTTCCAGGCAAGTTGCCCGCGCCTTCGACGGTGGTGGCGCCTTCCGTCGTTGGCTCCGACACCGAGGTCCTGACCTTGAGGCTGATCCGGCCGGCCGACAGCACGACTGGCTGGAACTCGAGGCCAATGCCGTATTCGATCTGCTGGTTGGTGTACGTAATCTGACCGGTCTGGTTCTGTTGTGATACGTTCTGTGAGCGCTGGGTAATGATGTTGAACTCACCGCCGACCTTGAATGTCGCCTTCTCACCCGAGACCGCCGTCAGCGTCGGTTCAGCCAGGGTTTTCATGACTCCCGACTGTTCCATCGCATTTATGTAGGCCTGAAAGGGCGAGCCTGGGTTGCCGAGGCCAAAGCCTGAGTACTGCGATAGCGGTTTGCCCAAGCCGTAATTCTGCGAGCCCAGCGCATTCCAGCTGATACCGTTGCTGTTGCCGCTGGCGATCATGTTGACGCCGAGCTGCTTCATCACGGAGCGGCTGACTTCAGCGACGGTCACCTTGAGCGTGACCTGGTCGTCGCCGATGATCTGCAGAAGATTGACGATCTTCGAGACGCGTCGTTCCTGGTCGGGGTTGTTGATGTCGACGCCGCCCTGGGCCGAGCCGCCGGCCGCGGTCTGCGAATACTGTCCGGTCGTTGCTTCACCGCCGGAGACGAAGATCGTCGCCAGGTCGACCGCCCGCTTCGCGTCCAGCGGCGTATCGACCATTCCGGTCAAGACGACGTTGTCGTTCAGCAGTTCCACCTTGACGTCCGAGGTCGGAAGGAACCGCTTGATATAGTCCTCCAGGCCGGCGACGTCGCGTTCGACTGCCAGGTCCAGGCTGGCGATCTGTTCGCCGTTCGGACCGAAGACGAAAATGTTGGTCTCGCCGACCGATTTGCCGAACAGATAGATACGCCTTGCGGTGCGGGTCACCGCATCGGCAACGGTCGGGTTGGCGACGAGAATGTCGTAGGCATCGCTCGGCAGGTCGATGACCACCGATTTGTTGAGGCCGAGCTTGACGCGCTGCGTGGCTGTCGTGGCCGATACCTGCGTGCTCTTCGCCTCGACGACGCCCTGCACATTCGTTCCGACGAGCAGCAGGCCCAATGCCGCGGCTGCGATTGCCGGCAGTTTACCGCTTAGCCTCATTTCCTTGCCCCTACTTCGGAGACTTCGCCCGACTTGATCAGTCTCACCGTTCCCTTGCGGCCATTGCCGGAAACGAGATAGTCGGCCTCGCCCACATTCTTTTCCTGGGTGTCCGCGACCGCGCGCAAGGCCAGCGTCAGGCGATCCGCCATCTGCTGGGCGACGGTGATGATCTCCGCCTGCTTGGGCGTCAGCTCCAGCGTGGCGGTCTGGCCCACCCTGGTCTTCTTGCCCTCCTCGTCTTCCTGGATCGTCTGGTCGATTGCCAGGACGCGGATGTTCTTGAGGATGGTTTCGGTGTTGAAGCCGGTGCTGCCGCTGTTGGCATCCGCCCTGCGGGTCATGATGACGTCGACGAAATCGTTGGGAAGGATGAAGCCGCCGGCCGAAGTGTCGGCCGAGATGGTCGTGGCGACCGCCCGCATCCCGGAGGGCAGGATGGACGACATGAAGCTCTGCCCCTCGCCGATCAGCTTGGAACGCCGCACCGGCTCACCGGCATACATCGGCACACGGGCGATCGATCCCTTCAATTTCTCCAGGGCGTCGGGAGCATTGGCCTTGGTGATGAAATTCGCGTTGACGCCGTCGGCCGGCCAGGATTGCCAGGAAATGTTGTTCTGAAGCGCGTTGCCCATCGCGACATCGCCCGAGAGCACAAGCACGTCCTGCAGGGGCACGGCGGGAGCCTGGGGGCCGGAATCGACCACGATCTGCGGCGGCGGCGCTGCGACCATGTTCTTCGCGACATAGCCAGCGCCACCCGCCGCGGCCACCGCCACGCTCAGAATAATAAGTCGGGATGCTGGCATCTGTCCGAACCTCGCCCTTGGCAAACCACGTAGCCAAGCCGGACTTTGCAGCGGCAATCGTCAAAACAAGGTTAATGTAATGCTTACGATCGTGATTAATTTAAGGTTTACATAAATTAGCTGGATCGTGCCGCTGCGGATTCAAGGGGCCTGGCCAAGGCTCATTTCAAAGCCGGCCCGGCAATGCGGTCGGGGAAATGGAAAACAGATCGCGTTCAGCTCGCAAGCCTGGCCAGCGCCCACACCATCAAAGGCGAATCCGGATAGGTCAGCAGCCCGCCAAGGCCGAGCGCGATCCCGTAGGGAATCCCGACCGACTCTTCCGCGAAATGGCGCAGGAACGGATTGCGGCCCGTCAAAACCGCCAGCGGCGACTTCCGGTACAGCAGGATGGCGATCGTCAGCAGGCCGCCGATGAGTGTCGAGACCACAAGGTATTGGACGAGCTGGATGTTCAACCCCATCCACACGGCCGTTGCGGCCAGCAGCTTGGCGTCGCCGCCTCCCATGCCACCCATCGCGAACAGGCCGAACGTCACGGCAAGGACCAAGGCGCCGGCGGCGAAATGCCAGCCATAGGCTGCCCATTCCATACCCGTCAGCGGCGCGACCAGCGCGAACACGACGACAAGCAGCACCGACACGCGATTGGCAATTGTCATCGACAGCATGTCGGAGATCGCTGCAAACAGCATGCAGAACGGAAAGACGACGAAGATCAGGGCTTCAAGCATCGGCGCCATGCCTATTGTTCACGGGCTCAATCTAGAATGGATCGATTAACGATTGATGAGGTCTGGGATGAACACGCGGCTCTGTCGGCCGCGACTTCGACAAGCAACAATAAACAGGGGCCGCCCATATGGGCGGCCCCTGTCAGAAAGACAATCTGAACGTTCAGCAATAAGCGGATTAGCTGCCGCTGGAGTTCAGGGTGTTGCCGATGTTGGAGAACTTGGCATTGATTGCATTGCCGAGGGCGCCGGCGCCGGTGATGATGGCGAGCGCGATGAGGGCGGCGATCAGACCATATTCGATAGCGGTCGCGCCGGATTCGTCCTTCACGAAACGTGCAAAAAGGTTAGACATTCGAGAGCTCCTACTCCACGTGTTACAGCACTTCCGTCAACTTCTGTGATGGTTGATCGGATGCTGCCAATCTAGGGAGAAGCTCTTTCGATCGGCTTAATAAACAGCCTTACCGATTCCTTTCCCGGCTCGAACGGAGCGCGTGGTTAACCCGACGCTAAGCGCTGGCTAATGTACTGTTTCCCAAGCCAATGCCGCAAAAGGCAAGGGCTTTGGCAAAGCTTGCGACCGGCGCGGATCCGGCCATGTGAACAGCCACGCCGATCGTCACATCCGGCGTCGGCAAGCGGCCTTAACCGTTGGTTCACCAATCTCGTTCATGTTCCGTTGAACAGTTTGCTTGCGGGAGCGCATCGATGGCCGTGCAGAGATCCTCAATCCTGATTGCCGTGCTTCTTGCCGCCACGAGCTTGATCACGCCAGCCATGGCCGCCGCCGATATCGAAGTGACGATGAATCAGGCCAAGATCGTGAAGTTGTCGCGTCCCGCCGACACGATCGTCGTCGGCAACCCGGCCATCGCCGATGCCTCCGTCCAGGACGCCTCCACGATCGTGCTCACCGGCAAGGGTTTCGGTGTCACCAATCTCGTCGTTCTCGACCAGGAGGGCAGCCCGATCGTCGACGCGCAGGTTACCGTCGTGCGGCAGGCGGCCTCGTCGGTTCGCATTTACCGGCGTGCCGAGGTCCAGACCATGTCTTGCACGCCCTATTGCGAAAGCTCCTACAAGAGCGAGGCCGAAAAATCCTCCGAGGCCGAGATGAGCGCAAGCAAGTAGGCTGCGCGCCCCACCAGCCTGTCCAGGTTACCGGCCGGTTAAGGCGCCCGCGCCGACTTTAACGATCATTCAAACCGGGCCTCAATTGGTTTGCGCTAATACACCTGTCGGAACCGTCCAGGGGTGGCAGGAACAGGACATGGGCAACGAATTCAGCTCGACAGATCAGCACAAGGCGGAGCGCGCCGGGTTTCTGACGCGCTTCGTTCGCAATCGCCGTGGCAGCACGGCCATCGAATTCTCGATACTTGCATTGCCGTTCGCCCTCCTCGTATTCGCCATCCTTGAAAGCTGCATCTCGTTCGCCGGCCAGGAAGTGATGGCCAACATCACCGACGATGTCGCGCGTCAGTTGCGCACGGGCCAGCTGCGGCCGGCCGATGTCGCCGGGAGCAAATTGACGACCCTGATCTGCGGCAGGCTGCAGATCATCGTCTCCACGGATTGCCCGCAACAGCTGCTGGTGGACCTTCGCGAGTATCCGACCTTCGCGGACGCGGCCACCGCGACCTTCAAGATTCAGAACGGCGATGTCGTGCTGATGCAAGGCACGAACTCACAGACTTTCGCAAACACGCCTGGCCTGGCGGAATCGAAGAACATGCTGCGGGTCTTCTATAAATGGCCTGTCATGACCGATCTGATGGCCAAGTCGATGGCCAATCTGAGTGGTGGCAGGACGCTGCATTTTGCGTCGGTGACCTGGCAGAACGAGCCGTTCGACAATTGAGTTCGGAACTACCAACAAGAAAAAGGCAAATGCCATGATGCGTGCGGGGGCACATCTGAAAATTGCGGAGTCCTGGAGCAGGGCGATCGGATTCTGGTCTAACCGCAAGGGCATCGCGGCGGTCGAGTTCGCTCTTATCGTTCCGATTCTGCTGGTCATGTATTTCATGACCATGGAGGCTTCGCAGGCCATCGAGACCAGCAAGAAGGTCAGCCGCATCGGCAGCATGGTTGCCGATCTCGTCACGCAGCAGCCGACCATCGTCAAGGCGGATCTCGACGCCATCATGAAAATCGGCACCTCGACCATTCAGCCCTACAACCGCTCGACGCCGAACATCACCATCACGGCAATACAGGTCACCACCGATACACCGCCCAAGGTCCTGGTCGTGTGGTCGCGCAAGGTTGACACTGGCGTCTATAGTGCCGCGGCTGCCGCGGGCACGGCCACAACGGTTCCGGCAACGCTCAAGGTGGCCGGCACCTTTCTCATCCGCGTCGACAGCAATCTGAGCTATACGCCGATCATCGGCTGGACGACGGACACCCAACAAAAGCTTGGGCTGACCAAATCCCTCACCACCACGATCCCGATGGGCGAGACCTACTATCTGCGTCCGCGCAGAAGCCTGACCATCCCCTGCGGCGATTGCTGAAGCCTTTTACTGCCGGCCACCATCGGCCGACACCAGGCGCACGATGGCCTCGGCCGTCGCATAATCCTTTCGGGCCACGGTCAGAAAGCCGCCGGAGTGCTTCGATTCCAGGAGATCGTAGACATCCGGCGTCGTCGATTTGAGGTTGGTGAGGAACACGGTCAGCCGGCGCCTGGCTTCCGGGTCGAGATCGCTGCGCACGGCATGGGGACCGTATCTCAGCAGGCTCGACATCCACACGACCTGGAGGGCCGATGGCGAAAGGCCGGCCGCTTCGAGCCTGGCCTGCGTGCCACCGGATAGCAGCGGCTGGCCGTCGGCCGCGGCCCTCACCCAACCGAACGTGGCGTCGGCCTGGCCGTCGACAAGCATGGCTTCCGCCGCGGACGCCGTATCGGCATGGATGAGAAACGGGGCATCCTCGGCTATCTCAGCGTGTTCGGCGGCCAGCTCCGTCAGCGGCAAAAGCGAGCCCCCGATGCTGTCCGCCGGCGGCATGGCGATCCGGTGCGTCTCCATCGCCGCCAGGCCGGACAGCTTGCCGTCCCGGGTCAACAGCACGGAGCGGATGCCGGCCGCACCATCGGAATCGACCGGAGCCACAAGCGGTTCGACACATCCGCAACGCTGCAGCGCCGTCGCGTAGGCCGTCGCCGAATAGATGGCATACTCGATCCGGGCGTTGGCCTGCGCCTCGATCAGTGCCGCGTAATCGCGCGCAACGACGAACTCCACCTTCATGCCAAGGGCGTTGGTAAAGGATTGCGTCAGCAGCGCCAGTCCCGGAACGGTGTTGCCGGCGCCGGGCTCGGCGACGATGCCAATGCGGAATGTGCCGATATCGTCGCGCCAGTCGGCCCGCGCCGGACCACAGCAGAGCGCGCCGTGCATGACCACAAGGGCAGCACATGTCTTCAGCGCGGCGTTCATGCGTTTCCTTCGATCCATGCCCAAGCCCGTGCGTCGCGATGCTTTACAGGTCGGATTGGGCCTGCCGTCGTTGCCCCAAACCCGCGCGCGCTTGTGGGCGACATGCTCTCTTGGTTTGTCCATGTCGTTGACCCAAACCGCTGCGCACTTTCGGGCGACATGGACAGGACTATCGCGCCAAGCCGTTGCCGTTTGGTTTCCGAATTGCCAATGCCGCCTTGGAACCCTATGTCTGGGCGTCCAAACTGGCAACAATGACCCGATGGCGCGCGCTTTCCTCTTCGTCCTGGACTCTTTCGGCATCGGCGGTGCGGCCGACGCCGAACGCTATGGCGACGCCGGCGCCAACACGCTTGCGCATATCGCCGAAGCTTGCGCCGAAGGGCGCGCGGATCGCGAGCGGCTTCGGCAAGGGCCGCTGTTCGTCCCGCATATGGCGTCGCTCGGGCTTGGCAAGGCAGCGGAGACGGCGACAGGGTTGGGTTTTGCCCATTTCGGGACGGATCTGGTCGCCAACGCCTTCCATGGCGCGGCACAGGAAGTTTCGAGCGGCAAGGACACGCCCTCCGGCCACTGGGAGATCGCCGGGCTGCCTGTGCGTTTCGACTGGGGTTACTTCCCGGATACGGTTCCCGCCTTTCCGGCAGATCTGACCGCGGCGATGATCCGCGAGGGCGAGGTGCCTGGCATTCTCGGCAACTGCCATGCGCCGGGCACCGAGATCATCGAACGGTTCGGCGAGGAACACATCCGTACCGGCAAGCCGATCTGTTACACCTCCGTCGACTCGGTCCTGCAGGTCGCCGCGCATGAAGTTCATTTCGGGTTGGATCGGCTTTATGAATTCTGTCAGGTGGTGCGCCGGCTGGTTGATCCGCTCAGAATCGGGCGCGTGATCGCACGGCCGTTCGTCGGCGAGACCGCCGCCACCTTCCAGCGGACCTACAACCGCCATGACTATGCCGTGCCACCGCCGGAGTCGACCTTGCTTGACCGGCTGACGGCGCGGGGAAGCCGCGTCATCGCCGTCGGCAAGATCGGTGACATCTTCGCCCATCGCGGGATTTCGGAAGTGCGCAAGGCCGCCGGCAACATGGCCATGTTCGATAAGGCGCTCGGTGCGATGGACGATGCCGGCGACGGCGATCTCGTTTTCGCCAATTTCGTCGATTTCGACACCGAATTCGGCCATCGCCGCGACGTCGCCGGCTATGCCGCCGCGCTCGAGGCCTTCGACCGACGGCTGCCGGAAGCATTCGCCAAACTGCGGCAGGGCGACCTGCTCATCCTGACGGCCGACCACGGCAATGATCCGACGTGGCGAGGGACCGATCACACGCGTGAACGCATCCCGGTGATCGGCATGGGACCGGGTCTGGCAGGTGGCGACATCGGACTGAGAACGACCTTCGCCGATATCGGCGAAACCGTCGCCGAACACCTCGGGCTGGCGCCTGGCCGCCACGGCACTTCTTTCCATGCGATGATTGGCGGCCATGCCTGAATTGCCCGAAGTCGAAACGGTCCGGCGTGGCCTGCAGCCGGTCCTGGAAGGTGCCCGTCTGACCAGGGTCGAGGCGCGTCGGCCAGACCTGCGGTTTCCCTTTCCCGAACGGTTTTCGGAAAGGCTGACCGGCAGGACCATCACTGCACTCGGCCGCCGGGCCAAATATCTGACCATGCATGTGCAGGACGGCCCGGTGCTGATCTGCCATCTCGGCATGTCGGGCTCCTTTCGCATCGAGACCGGCGACGACGGCGAGACACCCGGCGTGTTCCACCACGAGCGCTCGAAAAGCACGGCACACGACCATGTCGTGTTCGATGTGGTCGGTGCCGACGGCGCCCGGTCACGCGTGATCTTCAACGACCCGCGCCGCTTCGGTTTCATGCTGTTTGCGGAAGGATCGCCGGAGACGCACCCAATGCTGGCCGGACTGGGCGTCGAGCCAACGGGCAATACGCTGGACGGCGCGCTGCTCGCCTCGTTGCTGCAAGGTCGCGGATCGCCGCTGAAGGCAGCACTTCTTGACCAGAAGCTGATCGCGGGACTTGGCAATATTTATGTCTCGGAGGCGCTTTGGCGCGCCGGTCTGTCGCCCTTGCGCGAGGCGGGCACCATCGCCAAGCCTGGCAAGAAGGCCAGACAACAAAGCGAACGCCTCGCCGAGGCGATCCGCTCTGTCATATCGGACGCCATCGCCGCCGGCGGGTCTTCGCTGCGCGACTACATGCACACCGATGGATCGCTGGGCTATTTCCAGCATTCCTTCGCCGTCTACGACCGTGAGGGCGAGCCCTGCCCGAAGCCCGGCTGCGGCGGCCATATCGAGCGTGTCGTGCAGAGCGGACGCTCGACCTTCTATTGCCGGACGTGTCAGAGCTAGTTAGACCGGGGTCGAGCGAGGAGAAGCAGCCATGGCCTATGAAACGATCATCACCGAGACGCGCGGCAAGGTCGGACTGGTCACTCTGAACCGGCCAAAGGCGCTCAATGCGCTGAACCTTCAGCTACTCGCCGAACTGGTCGCAGCCGTGAAAGACTTCGATGCCGACGCCGGCATCGGCGCCGTGGTCATTACAGGTTCCGACAAGGCCTTTGCCGCCGGCGCCGACATCAAGGAAATGCAGGCAATCTCCTTTGCAGATGCGTATCTGCAGGACCTGTTCGTCGGCTGGGAAGAGCTGACGCGGGTGCGGAAACCCGTTATCGCCGCGGTGGCCGGCTACGCGCTCGGCGGCGGATGCGAGTTGGCAATGATGTGCGACTTCATCATTGCCGCCGACACGGCCAAATTCGGCCAGCCCGAAATCACGCTCGGCGTCATTCCCGGCATGGGCGGGTCGCAACGCCTGACCCGGTTTGTCGGCAAGTCGAAGGCGATGGACATGTGCCTGACCGGACGGATGATGGATGCGGCGGAAGCCGAGCGCTCAGGCCTGGTGTCGCGGGTCGTGCCCGCCGCCGAGCTTGTCGAGGAGGTGGTCAAGGCGGCGGCCAAGATCGCCGACTTCTCGCTTCCGTCGGTGATGATGGCGAAGGAAGCCGTCAACCGTTCCTATGAGACGACGCTGGCCGAGGGATTGCGGTTCGAACGTCGTCTGTTCCACTCGCTTTTCGCGCTCGAAGACCAGAAGGAAGGCATGGCGGCCTTCGCCGAAAAGCGGAAGCCGAATTTCGCCAACCGGTAGAGCCGTGCCCGCCCGCGATCGAAACCCTGTGGCGTCGGCCAAAAAGAACGCCAGGCAGCGTTGACGCGCCGGAAAAGCTGAACTATAAGCCGCACCAACCGAGGCGGCCCTGTGGCTGCCCGTTTGTTTTTTGCGCCCTGCGGCATGCCGCGTGCGCCGACCAGATCAGAAGAGAGGCATCATGGCCAACACATCCTCGGCCAAAAAGGCAACGCGCAAGATCGCCCGCCGCGCAGCGATCAACAAGAACCGCCGCTCGCGCGTGCGCACCTATGTCCGCCAGGTCGAGGAGGCGCTCGCCTCCGGTGACAAGACTGCCGCGCAGGCCGCCTTCAAGGCCGCCGAGCCGGAATTGATGCGTGCCGCAACCAAAGGCGTCATCCACAAGAACACAGCGTCCCGCAAGGTCTCGCGTCTGGCTGCACGACTCAAGGTGCTGTCGGCCTAACATCGCCTATACAGACTAGCTTGTCTAAAACCCGGCCGATTGTGCCGGGTTTTTTTCGTTTGCCGGCAAGTACTTAAAAAGAATGCTCGGAGACGTCGCCCAAGGCGGATTCCAAGCTTCGAAATGCTTTGCCGGCACATACATGCCCGCTGATGGTTGATATGCTTAAAAAGTGCCGCTCTAGAAATTCTCGATTATCATAAATAAGCAATATTTTTCAGATAGTTACTCACGGTCATCCACAGCCTGTCCACAGCACCCCAAAGGGACGGGAGGACAACTGCCTGTCAAGCGAATTATTTCAGAATATTTCGTATCGCCCCGGCTTTTTCATATTCGCCGGAAAAGGGTTTGAATCACAATGGCTTTGTCAAAATACGCAGCTGCGGTATGGCGCCCGAAGGCGCCGGAGGTAACCAGATTCCTTAAAAATCCGTTAGACGTGGCCTTGCCCTATCCACAGCGATTTCGGTAATGTCCATCCATCGAAGGGGACGGGCCTCTGGCCCTTAACCCAGCCTGACGCGGCCAGCTTAAATTGGCGGGATTTGCGACGCGGATCAAGTCCGCGGACGGCTTTGGTTTGCTCTTTTCGATACGGTAGGGGACTGGCGTAACGAGACATGGCAGGTTGACAGCGCGCCGGCGTTTTTCGCCGGACGATGTTGTATTGCCCTGACATACCCAACGCGGACTGGCTTCCATGGGCCGGCACCGGTTCCCTCCGATACTGGGCGACGTTCATTGCCGGCGGCGGCAACGGGCATCGTAGCGAAGACACAGTCGCTGGAAACAAGGATGCAGGAGGCGCATCCCCGGCGAAAAAACAGGTACTAGAAAGACAAGGAACTCGATCATGCAGAGCGGCATCGAAAGGGAGCTTACGGGCGACCTCCCATTTCCTGGAACTTTGATCGGAGCAAACGAGATGGCGGTCTCCAGCGACGCGGAACAGAAGTTCGACCGGGTCAAGGCCCAGTTGAAGGCGCGTCTGGGAGCTGAAGTCTATTCGAGCTGGTTCGGCCGCATGAAGGTCGCGGAAGCGTCCAAGGGCATTGTCCGCATCTCGGTCCCCACCGCGTTCCTGCGCTCGTGGATCAATGGCCATTATCTCGACCTGATCTCCGACCTGTGGAAGCAGGAGGATGCCGATCTCCTCAAGATCGAGATCGTGGTGCGCACGGCCACCCGTCAGGGGCGCAGCCATGTCGAACCGGAATTGGCGCCGGCGCGCAAGATGACACGACAGACGCAGACGGCGCTGGCCGCCGGCACCGTGAGCCCCGGCAGGGTGGAACGCCCCCCCGTGCCGCGCCCGGGTGCGGCGGTCGAGAGCGAGTTCCGCCACAATGTGCTGGGGTCGCCGCTTGATCCGCGCTACACGTTCGGCTCCTTCATCGAGGGGCCGTCGAACCGGGTGGCCTTCGCCGCCGCCAAGGCCGTGGCGGAATCGCAGTCGAGCGCCGTGCGCTTCAATCCGCTATTCCTGCATGCGACCGTCGGGCTCGGCAAGACCCACCTGCTGCAGGCCATCGCGGCGGAATCGCTGAAGCAGAACCCGAAGTCCCGCGTCGTCTATCTCACCGCGGAATATTTCATGTGGCGCTTCGCCACGGCGATCCGCGACAACAACGCGCTGACGCTCAAGGAGCAGCTGCGCGACATCGACCTCCTGATCATCGACGACATGCAGTTCCTGCAGGGCAAGTCGATCCAGCATGAATTCTGCCATTTGATCAACATGCTGCTCGACAGCGCCAAGCAGGTCGTTGTCGCTGCCGACCGGCCGCCGTCGGAGCTGGAATCGCTGGAGCCGCGCGTCCGCTCGCGCCTCAATGGCGGCGTCGCGCTTGAAATGTCGGCGCCCGATTTCGCCATGCGCCTCGGCATGCTCAAACTGCGCCTGGCCACGGCCAGGATCGACGACGCATCGCTCGACATTTCCGAAGAGATCCTCAATCACGTCGCCCGCACCGTGACCGGCAGCGGACGCGAACTGGAGGGCGCGTTCAATCAGCTGCTGTTCCGGCAGTCGTTCGAGCCGCAGATCACCATCGACCGTATCGACGAGATCCTCGGCCACATCTATCGCACCGGCGAGCCGAAGCGGGTCCGCATCGAGGATATCCAGCGCATCGTGGCGCGCCACTACAATGTGTCGAAGACCGAATTGCTGTCCAATAGGCGCACGCGCACCATCGTCAAGCCGCGGCAGGTCGCGATGTACCTGTCGAAGGTGATGACACCGCGTTCCCTGCCCGAGATCGGACGCCGCTTCGGCGGCCGCGACCACACCACGGTGCTGCACGCCGTGCGCAAGATCGAGGACCTTTCAGGCAACGACAACACGCTGGCACAGGAACTCGAGCTGCTGCGACGGCTGATCAACGACCAGGCCTGACCGTTCAGGACAGGCAAGCCGGAACTGCGCTGGAATTCAACAGCTTACCTGCCCGGCGGTGAGCCCGGAATGGGCTCGCGGCATCGGCTGGCGACGATCCGGATTCCGGATTCAGCACACCGACTGACGGTCTTCGCGGCGTTTATCCCCAGAAAGCCCGCGCAGCCGGCCTGAACCGGTGTCGCGGGCTTGCGTTTGCTGGCTTTTTCCTGTCAGTTTACGCAGATTCTGAGCCTGTTCAGACCTTTCGCGGGGCGCCGCCAGCCGGAGACCCGCTCATCCTTTCAAGCGAGCCTGTTTCGTCATGCGTGTTATCCTGGAACGGTCAAATCTCCTGAAGTCGCTCAACCACGTCCACCGTGTGGTCGAACGGCGCAACACGATACCGATCCTGTCCAATGTGCTGCTCAGCGCCGAAGGCGCCAGCCTGGAAATGAAGGCCACCGACCTCGACCTGGAGGTGACGGAAGCAACCCCAGCCAAGGTGGAGCGTGGCGGGGCGACGACGGTTCCCGCGCATCTGCTCTACGACATCGTGCGCAAGCTCTCGGACGGCGCCGAGGTGATGCTGAAGACGGACGAGGACGGCAACGCCATGACGGTGACGTCGGGCCGCTCGAGCTTCCGCCTGCAGTGCCTGCCGCAATCCGATTTCCCCGAACTTTCGGCCGGATCCTTCTCGCATATCTTCCGGCTCGACTCGGTTGCCCTCAAGGGGCTGATCGAGAAGACGCAGTTCGCCATTTCCACCGAGGAGACGCGCTATTATCTCAACGGCATCTACCTGCACACGCATGAAGTCGGCGGCAAGCTGAAGCTGCGCTCGGTGGCGACCGACGGCCACCGCCTGGCGCGCGCCGAAATCGATGCGCCGGCGGGTTCCGAAGGCATGCCGGGCATCATCATTCCGCGCAAGACGGTGAGCGAGCTGCAGAAACTGGTCGACGATCCGGATGTCGCCGTGACCACCGAACTGTCCGATACCAAGATCCGCTTCACCATCGGCAGCGTGGTCCTGACCTCGAAGCTGATCGACGGCACCTTCCCCGATTATCAGCGGGTCATTCCGACGGGCAACGACAAGAAGCTGATCCTCGACCGCCAGAGCTTTGCCGCCGCGGTCGATCGCGTCTCGACCATTTCCTCCGAACGCGGCCGCGCGGTGAAGCTTTCGATCAGCGAAGGCCAGGTGACGCTTGCGGTCAACAACCCGGATTCCGGCAGCGCCACCGAGGAACTGGCGGCCGATTACTCGTCCGACCCGATCGAGATCGGCTTCAACGCCAAATATCTGCTCGATGTCGCCGCGCAGTTGACCGGCACGGAAGCCAAATTCATGCTGGCCGATGCCGGTTCGCCGACCCTGATCCACGACATGGCCGACGAGACCGCGCTTTACGTGCTGATGCCGATGCGGGTGTAGCCGCAGGTCATCGATCCGACTCAGCAATAGTTGCGGCACTTCTATAGGCGGATAGCGGTTGCCGGCACAGACACATATAAGTAAGCTTACACTTACTAATTTCCGCAACTATGCGGCGCTAGCAATCGATCTCGCCCCGGGCGCCGTCGTGTTTTCCGGCGACAATGGTGCCGGCAAAACCAACCTGCTCGAAGCTATTTCCTTTCTGACGCCCGGGCGTGGCCTGCGCCGTGCCCCTTACGCCGATGTCGCGCGCGAAGGCGGCGACGGCGGCTTTGCGCTGCATGCCCGGCTCGACGGGCCCGACGGCCAGGTCGAGATCGGCACGGGCATTTCGGTTGGCGAAGGCGAGGGTGGCAGGCGGGTTCGCATCAACGGCGCGACCGCCCGATCGGCCGAAGACATGCTGGAATGGCTGCGCGTGGTGTGGCTGACGCCGGCCATGGATGCGCTGTTCACCGGCCCGGCCGCGGATCGCCGGCGCTTTCTCGACCGGCTGGTGCTGGCGATCGATCCCGGCCACGGCCAGCGTGCGCTCGACTACGAAAAGGCGATGCGGAGCCGTAATCGCCTACTTACGGACGGATCTCGGGATGATCGCTGGTTCGAGGCGATCGAGACGCAGATGGCCGAAACGGGCGTCGCTATTGCGGCGGCGCGCGCCGAACTGGTGCGCTTGCTCGCCGCCATGATCGACAGGCTGCCCGACACAGGGCCTTTCCCTCAGGCCGACATCAGCCTTTCAGGCGATCTGGAAGCCGAGGTTTCCAGCGCACCGGCGGTCGATGTCGAGGAGCGGTTCCGCCGGGCGCTCGCCGGCGGACGTGATCGCGATCGTGCCGCGGGACGAACGCTGGAAGGCCCGCACCGTTCCGATCTTCTGGTGCGGCACCGGCCCAAGGCGATGCCGGCCGAGCTCTGTTCGACCGGCGAGCAGAAGGCCTTGCTGGTCGGCATCGTGCTCTCGCACGCACGGCTAACCGGCGAGATGTCCGGTATGACGCCGATTCTGCTGCTGGATGAGATCGCAGCACACCTCGACGGCGGGCGGCGGGCGGCACTGTTCTCGATCCTCGAGGAGTTGAACTGCCAGGCCTTCATGACGGGAACCGATGCCGCGCTGTTTTCCAGCCTCAAGGGGCGCGCACAGTTCCTGACGGTCGACCATGGCACGGTTGGGCCAACCGAAGACGCCTGACAAGGTTTTTCGGCCGCTGTATTGTCCTGACATGACCACCACGCTCACCGCCGACGAGATTGAACGCTATGCCCGCCACATCGTGCTGCCGGAGGTCGGCGGTGCGGGTCAACAGAGGCTCAAGCAGGCGCGCGTATTGGTGATAGGCGCCGGCGGGCTGGGCGCGCCGGTGCTCGAATACCTTGCGGCGGCCGGCGTCGGCACGCTCGGCATTGTCGACGACGACACCGTGTCGCTCTCCAATTTGCAGCGTCAGGTCATCCACGACACCGATACGGTCGGCAAGCTGAAAACCGACAGCGCCAGGGCGGCAATCGCCCGCATCAATCCCAACACCGCGGTCGAGACGCACACGTTCCGGCTGAGCGCGGACAACGCCCCTGCCCTCGTTGCCCGATATGACATAGTGGTCGACGGTTCCGACAATTTCGAGACCCGTTATACGGTGGCCGACGCCTGTGCGAGCGCGCGTAAACCCCTGGTGCATGCCGCCGTTGGCCGCTTCGACGGCTCGGTGACGGTGCTGAAGCCTTTCGGGGTCGGCAAGGATGGCAAGCCTAACCCGGGCTATCGCGATCTCTTTCCCGAAGCGCCACCGCCCGGCCTGGTGCCCTCCTGCGCCGAGGCCGGGGTGCTTGGTGCGCTGACCGGCGTCGTCGGCACGCTGCAGGCGATGGAGGCCATCAAGCTGATCACCGGCATTGGCGAGCCGCTGGTCGGCCGGCTGCTGCTCTACGATGCGCTCGCCGCGCGCTTTGAGACGATCCGCTACGGCAGACGCTGATCTTGGAGCGGACCATGCCCCTGACAATCGACCGCATTCCGGCCGATTTCGGCCGCTGGGACGAGGTGCTTGCCTTGATCATGCATGCCTTCGCCTTCATGGACGGCGTCATCGACCCGCCGTCCTCGGCTCACCTGCTCACCGTCGATACACTGCGCGACAAGGCCTTGCGCGAGACCGGTTTCGTGGCTCTCGATGACGACAGGATCGTCGGCTGCGTCTTTGCCCAGGAAAGGGCTGACGATCTTTATGTCGGCAAGCTCGCCGTCGCCCCGGACTGCCAGAGGCGAGGCATCGGCCGGCGGCTGATGCAGGCGGTCGAACGTCTCGCGCTCGACCGCGGCAAGGCGGCGCTGGAGTTGCAGACGCGTATCGAACTCACCGCCAATCACGCCGCCTTTGCCCGCCTCGGCTTTCACGAGACCGGGCGGACGGCGCATGAGGGCTACGCCAGGCCGACCTCTATCACCATGCGCAAGGCTCTTTCGTAAGCCTTGGCTTGCATTTGAAGAACGAACCAGGAGCGCGCCGCCGCGATACCGTCAGGTTCTGAGCGGCAGCACGCGGTCCGGCGGGCGGTGACCGTCAACGAAGGCGCGGATGTTGATGATGACCTTCTCGCCCATGTCGATGCGGCCCTCGAGCGTCGCCGAACCCATATGCGGCAAAAGCACGACCTTGTGCCGGGCGGCGAGCTTGAGCAGCTTGGCATTGAGCGCCGGCTCATGCTCGTAGACGTCGAGGCCGGCGCCGGCGATCTTGCCGTCCTGAATCAGCTTGACCAGCGCTTCCTCGTCGATGATGTCGCCACGCGCGGTGTTGACGACATAGGCCGTGGGCTGCAGCAGCGCCAGGCGCCGTGCCGACAAAAGATGGAAGGTCGCGGGCGTCGACGGACAATTGACGGAGATGATGTCCATGCGGGCCAGCATCTGGTCGAGGCTCTCCCAATAGGTCGCCTCCAGCCCGTCCTCGACCGCCGGCAAGACGCGATGGCGGTTGTGATAGTGGATGGAAAGGCCGAAAGCCTTGGCCCGGCGCGCGACGGCCGTGCCGATGCGGCCCATGCCGACAATGCCCAGCCGCTTGCCCCAGATGCGCCGGCCAAGCATCCAGGTCGGCGACCAGCCGGCCCATTTCTTGTCGCCGGTGAGCACATTGGCGCCCTCCGCGAGCCGGCGCGGCACCGCCAGCATCAGCGCCATGGTCATGTCGGCGGTATCTTCGGTCAGCACATTGGGCGTGTTGGTGACGGTGATGCCCCTCTTGGCGGCCGCAGCCACGTCGATCTTGTCGACGCCGTTGCCGAAATTGGCGATCAGCTTGAGGTTGTCGCCGGCCTGGGCGATCAGCGCCGCGTCAATCTGGTCGGTCACCGTCGGCACCAGCACGTCGGCTTCCTTGACCGCGGCGACCAGCTCCGGCTGCGTCATCGGCCTGTCCTCGACATTCAGCCTGGCGTCGAACAGCTCGCGCATGCGGGTCTCGACCGGGTCGGGCAGCTTTCGCGTGATGACCACGAGAGGCTTCTTTTTGCCTACCATTGTTTCCCTCGTTGAGACCTCTTTAACCAAGACCGGCGAAACTGAAAGCCGGTCGCGGTAGCCGATTTACCCATGTAACAAGCGGTGCCGCCGAAGACAAAGAAAAAGGGGCGCCAAGGCCACCAGGCCGGCGCCGAAAGGAACGAAAGTGTCTGGTTTCGCGTCGCTTCGCCTGGCCCTCAGCGCAGCATTTCTCGGCGCTCTCCTCTATCCCCCACTTGCCGCGGGGCAGAGCGCGGCCGCGCCCGCCCAGAGCGCCGTCACGCTCGGGCCGAGCGGCCTGCCGCTGCCGCGATTCGTCAGCCTGAAGTCCGGCCGCGTCAATTCGCGCGTCGGCCCCGGCGCCAACTACTCGGTCGACTGGATGTATATGAAGGCCGGCCTGCCGATGGAGGTCGTCCAGGAATTCGACACGTGGCGCCGCGTGCGCGATGCGGATGGCTCGGAGGGCTGGATCAATCAGTCGCTGCTGTCAGGCCGGCGCACGGCGATCATCGCGCCCTGGCAGCGCGGCAAGGGCGCCCAGATCAACCTTATGAAAAGCCCCGACAAGGATGCCCGTGTGGTGGCGATCGTCGAGCCGGGCGTCATGGGCACGATTAAGTCCTGCGACGGCCAGTGGTGCGAAATGACGCTCGACGGCCACACCGGCTGGCTCGCCCAGGCGGCGGTCTGGGGCGCCTATCCCGGCGAGCGGGTCAAGGACTGAGGCCGTCCCGCTTGCGCCCGATGGGGCCAAGGTGGGTGTCCTGAAAACCGGTTGACAGTTTCAGGCCGTAGCCCAGTGCACGGTCGATGGCGATGTGGGCGATCCAGATCAGTGCGACCGCGCTCGCGACCGCATGACCGGACAGGGACCCGACGAGCAGCAGCAGCACCGGTACGATGAGGATGTGCAAGGCGTTGTAGGCGATGGCGCCGATGCGCGGCCCGCCGAGATAGCCGAACATTGACAGGTCCGGCGCCAGGATGAGCAATCCGAAGAGCCACCAGGAAACGCCTGACCAAGCGTAGAAGACGATCGCAACGGCCGCCACGACAGCCCATTCGAGCCGGATTATCAGCTCGAGGGGTTTCATCCCGGACAGATTATTCTGGCCGGACAGATCATTCCCGGCCGGGCCGATCGTTCTGGCCTCACCGGTCATTCCTGGCGCTTGGGGCGCAGCCTCACCACGATGTCGACATTGGCGATTTCCATGCCCTCGGGCGGATCCGGCAGGTTGGTGACCGTCACCGGACCATTGGCGATGTCGAAAATCCGGTTTTCGCCTTCGATGTAGAAATGATGGTGGTCGGAGGTGTTGGTGTCGAAATAGGTCTTGGCGCCCTCGACGGCGAGGATGCGCAGCAGACCCGCCTGGGTGAACTGGTGGAGCGCGTTGTAGACCGTGGCCAGCGACACCGGCACGCCGGCGGCCAGCGCCTCCTCGTGCAGTTCCTCGGCCGAGAGATGGCGATCGCCCTTGGCGAAAAGCAGGTCGGCCAGCGCAATGCGCTGCCGCGTCGGCCTCAGGCCGGCTTCACGTACCCGCTTGTCCACAGCGACATTTTCCTTCCGGCAGCCCCGGTCCATCTGGTCTTCCAAGCCAACAGTCCCGCTTCAAGACACGCCCAGAATGGCAAAAAAATGAATGTCTGCCGAAACCGGACCCCTGTTGACATATATTCTGTCGTCCGAATGCGATCAATAGCGCGCATTGACCCGAGCAGACTGGCGGGTTAAGCGCAAACGCCGGTTTCCGGCCTGAAACAGATTGTGTTAGGACACCAACGACAAGGGCGCGCTACCGCCCGGACGATATGGGGACGAGATTGATGGCGGGTAAATCCAGCTACGACTACGAAGAATTGCTGGCCTGCGCCCGCGGCGAGCTGTTCGGAGAGGGCAATGCCCAGCTGCCCTACCCGCCGATGCTGATGTTCGATCGTATCACCGAGATCAGCGAGACCGGCGGTGCCTTCGACAAGGGCTTCATCCGTGCGGAGTTCGACATCAAACCGGACCTGTGGTTCTTCGCCTGCCATTTCATCGGCAATCCGATCATGCCAGGATGCCTCGGCCTGGACGCCTTGTGGCAGTTGACCGGCTTCTATCTTGGCTGGCTCGGCGAACCCGGCAAGGGAATGGCGCTGTCGACCGGTGAGGTCAAGTTCAAGGGCATGGTCACGCCATCGGTCAAGAAGGTCGAGTATGGCGTGGATTTCAAGCGTGTCATGCGCGGCCGGTTGGTGCTGGGCATCGCCGATGGCTGGATGAAGGCGGATGGCGAGCCCATATATGCGGCGACGGACCTGAAGGTCGGTCTGTCCAAGCAGTCGGCGGTCGCTTGACCGCACCCTTGGCCGACCCACTGGCCAGCATCCCTGGAAGGAGTTGCGAATGAGACGTGTCGTAGTCACAGGCCTCGGCATCGTGTCGTCGATCGGCAACAATGCCAACGAGGTGCAGACCTCGCTGCATGACGCCAGATCCGGCATCAGCTTTTCCGATTCCTTTGCCGAGCACGGCTTCCGCTGCCAGGTCTGGGGCGCACCGACACTCGACCCCTCGGCCATGATCGATCGCCGCGCGATGCGCTTCCTGAGCCAAGGTGCTGCCTGGAACCACGTCGCCATGGACCAGGCGATCGCCGATGCGGGCCTCGGCGAAAGCGACATCACCAATGAGCGCACCGGCATCGTCATGGGCTCGGGCGGCCCCTCCACCCGCACCATCGTCGAGGCGGCCGAAACCACGCTGAAGAACGGCAGCCCCAAGCGCATCGGCCCCTTCGCGGTGCCGAAGGCGATGTCGTCGACCGCGTCGGCAACGCTGGCCACCTGGTTCAAGATCCACGGCGTCAACTATTCGATCTCGTCGGCCTGCTCGACCTCGGCGCATTGCATCGGCAATGGCTACGAGCTGATCCAATGGGGCAAGCAGGACATGGTCTTTGCCGGCGGCCACGAGGATCTCGACTGGACGATGTCGGACCTGTTCGACGCCATGGGCGCCATGTCGTCCAAGTTCAATGACAGGGCCTCGGCCGCGTCCCGCGCCTATGACGTCAATCGCGACGGCTTCGTCATCGCCGGCGGCGCCGGCGTGCTGGTGCTTGAGGAGCTTGAGCATGCCAAGGCGCGCGGCGCCAAGATCTACGCCGAGATCGTCGGCTACGGCGCGACCTCGGACGGCTACGACATGGTGGCCCCCTCCGGCGAAGGCGCGGTCCGCTGCATGCGCCAGGCGCTGGCGACGGTCTCCACGCCCGTCGACTACATCAACACCCACGGCACCTCGACGCCGGTGGGAGATTCCAAGGAAATGGGCGCCATCCGCGAAGTCTTCGGCGAAAAGATGCCGTTCATCACCTCGACGAAGTCGCTGACCGGCCATTCGCTGGGCGCGGCCGGCGTTCAGGAGTCCATCTATTCGATCCTGATGATGCAAGGCGGCTTCATCGGCGAAAGCGCCCATATCGAAACCCTCGACCCCGAATTCGAGGGCATGCCGATCGTGCGCAAGCGCATCGACAACGCCAAGATCGACACCGTCCTGTCAAATTCCTTCGGTTTCGGTGGCACCAACGCAACGCTCGTTTTCCAGCGCTATTCCGCATAAGGCCAGCGGTTTTCTAAGGGGATTGCCTGCCATGGACGGATTGATGAAGGGCAAGCGCGGGCTTGTCATGGGTGTTGCCAACGATCATTCGATCGCCTGGGGCATCGCCAAGAAATTGTCCGAACATGGGGCGGAGCTCGCCTTCACCTACCAGGGCGAGGCCTTCGGCCGCCGGGTCAAGCCGCTCGCCGACAAGCTCGGCGCCTCACTGGTCGTTCCCTGCGATGTCGAGGACAGCGCTTCGGTCGCCGCCACGTTCGAAACGCTCGGCAAGGAATGGGGCGGACTGGACTTCGTCGTCCACGCCATCGGCTTTTCCGACAAGAATGAGTTGAAGGGGCTCTACGCCGACACCAGCCGGGACAATTTCGTCCGCACCATGGTGATTTCCTGCTACTCCTTCACCGAAGTGGCCCGCAACGCGGCGGCACTGATGACCGAAGGCGGCTCGATGATCACGCTGACCTATGCCGGTTCGGTCCGCGTCATGCCGAACTACAATGTCATGGGCGTCGCCAAGGCCGGCCTCGAGGCCAGCGTGCGCTACCTTGCCAACGACTACGGTCCGCGTGGCATCCGGGTGAACGGCATCTCGGCGGGCCCGGTGCGCACGCTCGCCGGCGCCGGCATTTCGGACGCCCGTCACATGTTCTCCTACCAGCAGCGCAACTCGCCGTTGCGCCGCACGGTGACCATAGACGAGGTCGGCGGCTCCGCGCTTTATTTGCTGTCCGACCTCGCATCGGGCGTCACCGGCGAAATCCACTATGTCGATTCCGGCTATCACATCGTCTCGATGCCGACGCTCGACGAGTTGAAGCAGACGGATGGCTAACTGGCCGTTAAGAATCAAGGCGCCAAGCTATGGGCAACCGTTTTGGAAAAATGGCTCTTTTCCAGTAAAGAAAATAATCTTCTCCAGTAAAATTGGATACATTCGCGGAAACTCATTTTAAGTAGATTTCCGCTATAGAGTCCCGCAATCTGGGGACCTTTGAATGACTGCCGTCAGCAACCCGAAGCGAACACCGGTGTTCCGACTGCTCACGATAGCGAGTTCGGGCATTGGCAGTTTTGTCCTCGGCATCTGGGGCTTGAAGCACGGCCTCGGCGACGGGTTTGCCGGCATATCGATGGACATGATGGTCGCGATCATGGCTGCGCTCTGCGCGCTGGCGGCGTCGGTGGCGGCCATGTCGTTCTTCGCCGGCGTCGATGAATCGGCCGATTTCGTCTTCAACGAAACCCATTTCGACAAGCTGACCGGACTGCTGGCGCGCCCGGCGATGGTCGGCAAGATCGCCGAGGCGGCATGCGCGACAAGCCGGACCGGAGAACCGGTGTTCCTGATCGACATCGACATCGACCGGTTCAAGCAGATCAACGACGCGATCGGCTATACGCAGGGCGACGAGTTGATCCGCGCCTTCACCAAGCGGCTGCAGGCCTGCGTGCCCGCACGCGCCCTGGTCGGGCGTATCGGCGCCGGCGAGTTCGCGGTGCTGCTTGCGGATCATCAGATCCAAGGAACGATGGAAAGCATGGTCGAAAGGCTCATCGACGAAATGATGGAGCCCTATGAGCTGAGCACCCATCAGCAGTCGGTGAGCCTGTCGGTGGGTATCGTGGCCATGCCCAAGGATGGCGTCGATCCGGTCCTTATCCTGCGCCGCTCCAACCTGGCGCTGCAGAATGCGCGCGCCGGCGGGGTCGGCAACTGGTCGGTGTTCGACAGCGAGATGGGGCGTGTCGCCGATCATCGTCAATGGGTCGAATCCGAACTGCACACCGCTTTCGAGCGCGGAGACTTCGACCTCCACTATCAGCCGCAGCTCGACCTGCCGACCGGCCGCATCATCGGCTACGAGGCGCTGATCCGCTGGAACCATCCCGAACGTGGCATGATCCCGCCCATGGAGTTCATCCAAATCGCCGAGGAAACCGGGATGATCAACCCGATCGGCGAATGGGTTCTGCGCAAGGCCTGCAGCGACGCCCGCCATCTGCCGGACGACTGTTTCGTCGCCGTGAACATCTCGCCGGTTCAGTTCATGACCAAGGACTTCGTCGGCATCGTGCGTGACACCATGCGGGCCACCGGCATCAAGCCGTCGCGGCTTGAGCTGGAAGTCACCGAGACGGCGATGATGCAGGACCGCGACCGCGCGGCCGCCATCCTGAAAGAGCTTGCCGAAATGGGCATCTCGGTTGCCGTCGACGATTTCGGCACCGGCTATTCCAACCTCAGCTACCTCATCGACTTCTCATTCGGCAAGCTAAAGATCGACCGTTCCTTCGTCAGCCGCATCGATACCGATTCCAGCTCCGGCGCTGTCGTCTCGACCATCGTCGGGCTTTCGCGCGCGCTCGGCGTCAGCATCATCGCCGAAGGCGTCGAGACCGAGAGCCAGGCGACGCTGTTGCGGGCCGCCGGCTGCGAGGTGGTGCAGGGTTACCTGTTCGGCCGTCCGGCGCCACTCAAGTTCAGGCTTGGCGACGAGCACGCCACCGACGAGGTCCGGCGCGTCGCCAACCTGCATTAAGCAAGTCAGCGCCGGGCGGAAAACACCTTGAACATGCCATCGCGGGCAAGCTCCGCGTGACTGGCAAAGGCAGCCGACAGCACGGGCTCGTAGGGAAGCTGGCGGTTGGCGACCATGAACAGCCTGCCACCGGGCTTCAACGCCTTAGCCGCCGCGCGGATCATGCCGGCACCGATCTCCGGCTCGGCCGCACGGCTGCGGTGGAAGGGCGGGTTCATGGCGATGACGTCATACCGGCGCTCGACAGGCTCGGCGAGCAGATCGGTCCAGAAGAAGCCCTGCGCCACTGTGTTGGCGAGGTTGCCCTTGGCCGCCTCCAGCGCATCGAAATCGGCCTCATAGAGATCGAGGCCCGACAGGCCTGACGAGAGGGCAGCCATCTCAGCCGCGACATACCCCCAGCCGGCGCAGAAATCGGCCGCATTGCCGCGCAGGTCACCGGGCAAATTGTCGACCAGCAGTTTCGAACCCGCATCGACGCGATCGAAAGAGAACATACCGGGTGCGGTGTGGAACCGCTCCTCGATCAGCAAAGCGGGATTGGCGGCGCGAAGCGTGGCTGCGGCCTGCATATCCATCGGGCGGCGCAGCCAGAAGGCGATGCCGTGATATTTCGGCATATGGCCGTGGAGCGGCACGAGCTCGTCGACGCGCTTGCGCAGGCTGGCAATGCCGTCGTCCTTGCCGCCGGCGACGACGACAAGTCCGCCTGGCGCCACGCGCTCGAGGGCCTCGGCGACGCGCAGTTCGTTCTGGCCGCGGTGACGGCCCGCGAGCACCAGCGCGGCATTAAACCCGTCCCCCTCGGTTTGCGGCGTGACGGCAAAGCCGGCCGCCTGCAATGCACGGAAATATGGCCGGAAGCCCTGCACGAGATGCAGCGTGGCCTCGAAACCCGACGGCACGCGCAGGCCGGGCTCGGCGCTGAGGAAGAGGATGCGTTCGCCCTTTCGCGGCAAGGAGAGAGCCTCGGCCTCGAACGGATGGAAAAGCGTCTTCAGCGCTTCAGCGGCCATAGAAGTGCTCCCAGAGTCTTGCGCAATTCCCAAGGGAAAGCGCCTCATACTTTCCTGAAACTGCTCCAAACGAAAACGGGCGCGACATAAGGCGCGCCCGCTTCGATTTTTCTGTCAGAGCGCTCAGGCGGCGTCTTCTTCGCCTTCGGCCTTCTTGTCGCGCACGATTTCCTTGCCTGTGGCCTGGTCGACGACCTTCATGGACAGGCGGACCTTGCCGCGTTCGTCGAAGCCCATCAGCTTGACCCAGACCTTGTCGCCTTCCTTGACGACGTCCGAGGTCTTGGCGACCCGCTCATTGGCGAGCTGCGAGATGTGGACGAGGCCGTCACGCGGACCGAAGAAGTTGACGAAGGCGCCGAAGTCGGCGGTCTTGACGACCGTGCCTTCGTAGATCTCGCCGACTTCCGGCTCGGCGACGATGGTGTGGATCCACTTCTTCGCCGCCTCGATCTCCTTGGCGTTCGAGGAAGCGATCTTCACCGTGCCGTCGTCCTCGATGTTGATCTTAGCGCCGGTCTTCTCGACGATCTCGCGGATGACCTTGCCGCCCGAACCGATGACATCGCGGATCTTGTCGGTCGGGATATGCATGACCTCGATGCGCGGCGCGAACTCGCCGAGTTCGGGGCGGGCGCCGGTCAGGGCATGCGCCATTTCGCCGAGGATATGCTGGCGGCCGTCCTTGGCCTGATCCAGCGCGATCTTCATGATCTCCTCGGTGATGCCCTCGATCTTGATGTCCATCTGCAGCGAGGTGATGCCGTTGGCGGTGCCGGCGACCTTGAAGTCCATGTCGCCGAGGTGATCCTCGTCGCCCAGGATGTCGGAGAGCACGGCGAAGCGCTCACCTTCCTTGATCAGGCCCATGGCGATACCGGCAACGGGCTTGGCCAGCGGCACGCCGGCATCCATCAGCGCCAGCGAGGTGCCGCAGACGGTGGCCATCGAGGACGAGCCGTTGGACTCGGTGATCTCCGAGACGACGCGCAGCGTGTAGGGGAACTGGTCAGCGCTCGGCAGCATCGGACGGATGGCGCGCCAGGCGAGCTTGCCGTGGCCAATTTCGCGGCGGCCCGGCGAACCCATGCGGCCGGTCTCACCCACGGAATAGGGAGGGAAGTTGTAGTGAAGGAGGAACTTCTCCTTGTACATGCCGGTCAGCGAATCGACATACTGCTCGTCTTCGCCGGTGCCGAGCGTGGCAACGACCAGCGCCTGGGTCTCGCCGCGCGTGAACAGGGCCGAACCATGGGTGCGCGGCAGGACGCCGACTTCCGAAACGATCTTGCGGACCGTCTTCAAGTCGCGGCCGTCGATGCGCGAGCCGGTGTCGAGGATGTTCCAGCGCACGACCTTGGCCTGGAGTTCCTTGAACACCGAGCCGATCTGCTCGGAGGTGTACTTGGCCTCTTCGCCTTCGGCCGGAGCAAAGGCTGCCTTGACCTTCGCCTTGACGGCGTCGACGGCGGCATAGCGCTGCTGCTTGTCGGTGATCTTGTAGGCATTGCTGAGCTCGTCGCCGACGATCTTCAGCATCTCGCCTTCAAGCGCGGAATAGTCCGGCGCGGTGAAGTCGCGCGGCTCCTTGGCGGCGACTTCGGCCAGCTTGATGATGGCGTCGATGACCGGCTGGAAGCCCTTGTGGCCGAACATGACAGCGCCGAGCATCAGCTCTTCGCCAAGTTCCTTGGCTTCCGACTCAACCATCAGCACGGCGTCGGCGGTGCCGGCGACGACGAGGTCGAGCTTGGATTCCTGCATTTCGTCGATGTGCGGGTTCAGGACGTATTCGCCGTTGATGTAGCCGACGCGCGCGCCGCCGACCGGGCCCATGAAGGGAACGCCCGACAGGGTCAGGGCGGCCGAGGTGGCGACGATCGACAGGATGTCCGGATCATTTTCGAGATCGTGCTGGACGACGGTGACGACGATCTGCGTGTCGTTCTTGTAGCCGTCGGCGAAGAGCGGACGGATCGGGCGGTCGATGAGGCGCGAAACCAGCGTTTCCTTTTCGCTCGGACGGCCTTCCCGCTTGAAATAGCCGCCCGGGATCTTGCCGGCGGCATAGGTCTTTTCCTGGTAGTTGACGGTCAGCGGAAAGAAATCGAGGCCGGGCTTGGGCTCCTTCATCGAAACGACGGTGGCCAGAACCTTGGTCTCGCCGTAGGTGGCGAGCACGGCGCCGTCAGCCTGACGGGCGATCTTGCCGGTTTCGAGGATGAGCGGGCGACCGCCCCATTCGATTTCCACTTTGTGCTGATTGAACATGTCTTGTCCTTTGTATGAGGAAGGGCCGCGCCGTTTCAGCGTGCGCGGGTGCCCTTTCCCCTGGCTTCCTTTCTCGGGCAGCCACGGGCAAGACAACGGGAGGCTCGGGTCTGTCGGCACGGTGGCCATACGAGCGTCCTGCAATCCTGCCCCATGACCGTCCATGGGTGGCTCCGAGTGGCCCTCTGCGCGCTCGAAGCCGGATATGGCCAATCGATCGACCGGCCCGCGCACGACCCCGGTTTACGGAACACGTCATGCGCAATTCAGCTTTTCGGAGCGTCCGTCCGGCATCCGGATGGGGTGCGCGGCGCTCCAGTCCTGCATTCGAGATCGGATTGGCCCCGGTGCTCGAATGCGCGACCGGCGGACTCCTTGAGGGAGCCCGCCGGTCAATTCGTCAACGGCGCAGACCGAGCTTCTCGATCAGTGTCTGATAGCGCGCGTCGTCCTTGCGCTTGAGGTAATCAAGCAGGCTGCGGCGCTGGGACACGAGAGCGAGCAGACCACGGCGGGAATGGTTATCCTTCTTGTGGTCCTTGAAATGGTCGGTCAGGTTCTTGATGCGCTCGGAAAGGATGGCCACCTGGACTTCCGGAGACCCGGTATCGCCCTTGGCGGTCGCGAATTCACCCATCAATTCCTTTTTGCGCTCGGCAGTAATCGACATCGTGTTTTTCCTTATCTGTTTGAGGAAACGGGTCGCCCTCAGCCGGGATGTCGTCCAGCAGGGGCCGGTGCAGGCAAAGCGTCGTGGCGCTATGCTGCGGCGCATATAGTGCAATTCCCGGCAAAACACCAGCCCAATTCACCAAGCCGGCTTTTCAGCTCAAAATGGCAAGTTTTGTCGGCTTTAAAGCCATTTCTTCCATTTGAAGAAGGCAATCAGGCCGACCGCGACAAGCAGCATGAAGATGAGTGCCGCCGGATAACCATAGTAAGACCGCAGCTCCGGCATGTTCCATGGCGAGGTATCGGGACTGAAATTCATGCCCCAGACGCCGACCAGGAAGGTGAGCGGCATGAAGATGACCGAGACGATGGTGAGATAGCTGATGACGTCGTTGGTGCGCGCCTGGCTCAGCGACAGGTGCATCTCGATCAGCCCGGTCAGCATGTCGCGCTGGGTCTCGACCAGTTCGATCAGCCTGAGTGAGTGGTCGAGCGTGTCATTGAGGAAGACCTTGGTCTCGGCTCTGACATAGGGCACGTCGTTGCGGATCAGCGTCGCCAGCGCATCGCGCATCGGCCACAGCACGCCCTTCAGCACATTGGCGTCGCGCCGCAATTCGTGCAGCTGCCGCATCTGATGCTTGTGCGTGGAATGCAGCATCTCATCCTCGATGCCGTCAACCACGTCGCCGGCCGCCTCGATTGGCGGGAAATAGCTGTCCACGATGGCGTCGATCAGCGCGTAGGCCAGATAGTCGGCGCCGCGTGTGCGCAAGCGGTTGGGCGCCGAACTCTCGATGCGCTTGCGCACCGGGTCGAACGGATCGCCCTCACGCTCTTGGAAAGTGACGACGAAGTTCTCGCCGACAAAGAGGGCGATCTGTTCGTAGCGATGCGCGGTGACATCGTCGATCATGCGCACGACGACGAAGGCATGGTCCTCGAAGAAGTCGACCTTGGGCCGCTGGCCGGTGTTGACGACATCCTCCAGCGCCAGCGGATGCAGGCTGAAGATGCGGCCGATCTCCTCGATCAGCGGGATGTTGGCGAGGCCGGTGCAGTCGAGCCAGATCACCGGCCATTTGTGGCAATTGGCCTCGACATCGTCGATGCTGGCATTGTCGATGGTCTTGAACTTCTGCGGCGAGATCAGGGTCAGCCGCAATTCGGAGCGTCGCGCCGCCGGATCGGCGATCAGCGTGCCCGGCGAAGCGCCGACGGGCGGCCGCCGCGTCTTCACCGGCGCCCGCTTCTTCACCGCATCGGCCTTTGCCATCTGCCCCTCGATCGTAGAATCGACGTGAAGTTAGACGAGAGCCGTCACCCGGCAAAGACCCGCTTGGGCTTGAACATGCCTTGTTCGATCGCGCCGATGGCCACCAGCTTGCCGCGAGCCGTCGCACAGGCTTCCTCGGCCTCGACAGGCGCATCGCGGCCGCGAATGATGACCGGATTGCCGAGGCGGATCTTGGTTGCCGCATCGTCGCTGATGGCGATCTGCGGCAGGCAGTCGAGAGCCGCCGACGTGTCGACCAGAAGCGCGTCGATCGCGCTGAAGTCTACCGGCACGTCAATCGCATCGGCGTCGTCGGCAGGCTCCGGCTTGTCCTCGCCTTGCGCACCGAAACGGGCCGCTTCCAGTTCGGCGATGGTGACGAAATCCTCGGATGTGAACGGCTCGACCTCGACTCGGCGCAAATCGCTGATATGGCCGAAGCAGCCAAGGTCGCGGCCCATGTCACGGGCCAGCGAGCGCACATAGGTGCCCTTGCCGCATTCGACCTCGAAAACGGTGTGGTCCGCGTGGTGTTCGATGACGTCGAGGCGGCCGATCTCGATCTCGCGCGCGGGGATGTCGACAGTCTCGCCTTCGCGGGCGAGGTCGTAGGCGCGTTCGCCTGCGATCTTGATGGCCGAGAATTGCGGCGGCGTCTGCATGATGACGCCGGTGTATTTCGGCAGCAGCGCCTTGACCTCTACTTCCGCCGGACGGAGGTCTGAACTCTTCGTCACCGGCCCTTCAAGATCATCGGTCGAGCGCTCCTGCCCCCAGGCGACGGTGAAGCGGTAAATCTTGGCGCCGTCCTGCACGTAGGGAACGGTCTTGGTGGCCTCACCGAGCGCGATCGGCAGCATGCCGGAAGCCAGCGGATCGAGCGTGCCGGCATGGCCGGCCTTTTCCGCCTGGAACAGCCATTTGATCTTCGACACGGCCTCGGTCGAGCCCATGCCTACCGGCTTGTCCAGCACCACCCAGCCGGAGACCGGCCGGCCCTTCTTCTTGCCGCGGCGCCCCATTATTCGCTGTCCCTGTCGTCTTTGGCCCTGTCGTCTTTGGCCTTGTCGTCTTTGGTCTTGTCGTCGTCCGCATCGAGATCGCGTGCCACTTCAGGCGACTTCAGCAGATCATTGATCCTGGCGAAATTGTCGAAGGAAGTGTCGAGCTTGAAGCGGAACTCCGGCATGAACTTCATCTGCCGCAGAGCGCCGGAGACACGGCCACGGACGAATTTCGCATGCTTGTTCAACGCCTCGACAACAGCGTCGGTGTCCTTGGCGCCAAGCGGCGAAACGAAGGCGGTGGCAACCCTCAGGTCGGGCGACATGCGCACTTCCGAGACCGACACAACGGTATTTTCGATCAACGGATCGATGATCTCGCCGCGCTGCAACGTTTCGGAGAGCGCGTGGCGCACCTGTTCGGCAACGCGCAGCATACGCTGGGACGGGCTGGATGTGGTTGGACGGGGCATTTTTTCTCAATCCTGAAAGCGTGAGGCACGGGATGGGACCGTGCCGCATGTCTCACATGTCAACGCATCAGCCCGAAATCGAATTCGGTTTCGAAAAGCACGATGCGCAATTTCACAATAAACTCCGGGCGGCGGTCTTTCGACCACCGCCCGGCATGGACAAGTCACGCGAACTCAGAGCGTCCGGGTCACCATCTCGACGCGGAAGCACTCGATGACGTCGCCGACGCGCATGTCCTCGTAGTTCTGGAAGGCCATGCCGCACTCCTGGCCGCCGGGGACTTCCGAAACCTCGTCCTTGAAGCGCTTGAGCGTCTTCAGCGTGCCTTCGTGGATGACAACGTTGTCGCGGATCAGGCGCACGCCCGCGCCACGCTCGACCTTGCCTTCGGTGACACGGCAGCCGGCGATCTTGCCGACCTTGGTGATGTCGAAGATCTCGAGGATCTCGGCATTGCCGATGAAGGTCTCGCGACGCTCCGGCGACAGCAGGCCCGACAAAGCCGCCTTCACATCATCCACGAGGTTGTAGATGATCGAGTAGTAGCGGATTTCGATGCCCGCGGCGGCTGCCGCGGCACGTGCCTGTACGTTGGCACGGACGTTGAAGCCGATGATTGCCGCACCAGACGTTTCCGCCAGCGAGACGTCGCTTTCGGTGATGGCGCCGGCTCCGGCATGGACGATGCGCGCACGCACCTCGTCGGTGCCGAGCTTGTCCAACGCGGCGTTGATCGCCTCGATCGAGCCCTGCACGTCGCCCTTGATGACCAACGGGAATTCCTTCAACCCGCTCGTCTGCAACTGCGACATCATCTGTTCGAGCGAGCCGCGCTGGCCGGCATGCTTGGCCACCGCCTTCTCACGCGCCAGGCGCTGGCGATACTCGGTGATCTCGCGGGCGCGGGCCTCATTGTTGACCACGGCGAAGCGGTCGCCGGCCAACGGAGTACCCTGAAGGCCGAGCACCTCGACCGGCATCGCCGGCGGCGCCTCCTTGATCTGCTCGCCGCGATCGTTGACCAAAGCGCGTACGCGGCCCCATTCGTTGCCGGCGACGAGGATGTCGCCCGGCATCAAGGTGCCGGTCTGCACCAGCACGGTGGCGACGGGGCCACGGCCCTTGTCGAGCTGCGCTTCGATGACGACACCCTCGGCGGTACGGTCCGGATTGGCCTTCAGGTCGAGGATTTCGGCTTGCAGCAGGATCGCCTCGAGCAGCTTGTCGAGATTGGTGCCCTTGGTCGCCGACACTTCGACGTCAAGCACTTCACCGCCCATCGATTCGACGAAGACCTCATGGCGCAGCAGTTCGGAGCGCACCTTCTGCGGATCGGCGTCATGCTTGTCGATCTTGTTGATGGCCACGATGATCGGAACGCCGGCCGCCTTGGCGTGACTGATCGATTCGATCGTCTGCGGCATGACGCTGTCGTCGGCCGCCACCACCAGGATAGCGATGTCGGTGGCCTGGGCGCCGCGAGCACGCATCGCCGTGAAGGCGGCGTGGCCGGGCGTATCGATGAAGGTGATCTTCTGACCGTTCTTCTCGACCTGATAGGCCCCGATATGCTGGGTGATGCCGCCGGCCTCGCCGGAGACGACATTGGCGTTGCGGATGGCATCGAGCAGCGAGGTCTTGCCGTGGTCGACGTGGCCCATGATGGTCACGACCGGCGGACGCGGCACCAGATCCTCGGCGTTGTCGGCGATGTTGAACAGGCCTTCCTCGATGTCGGATTCGGCAACGCGGCGGACCGTGTGGCCGAATTCGGTGGCGACCAACTCGGCCGTGTCGGCGTCGATGACGTCGCCCGGCTTCAGGATCTGGCCCTGCTTCATGAAGAACTTGACCACATCGACCGCACGTTCGGACATGCGCTGCGCCAGTTCCTGGATGGTGATGGTCTCGGGCAGGATCACTTCGCGCATGACTTTCTCGCGCGGCTCATTGTGCATCGCGCGCTTGAACTTCTCCTGGCGGCGACGCATCGACGACAGCGAACGGGCCCGCGCATCCTCATCGGAAAGCGCGGAATTCAGAGTCAGCTTGCCACGGCGACGGTCTTCCTCGCCCTTGGTCGGCTTGGCCGGACGCGCCACTTCGGGCGTGACCAGGCGACGCACCGGGGCGCCGACGCCAGCCCGCTTCGGCTTGACCTCTTCCTCTTCGTCGGCCGTTGCCAGCTCCGCGGCCAGCGGCGCGCGGCGGCGGGCCTCTTCCTCGGCGCGGCGGCGCGATTCGGCCTCGGCCTGCAGCCGTGCCTCTTCCTCGGCCTGGCGGCGCGCGGATTCCTCGCGCTCGCGCTTGCGGCGCTCTTCGTCCTCGGCCCGGCGCTTGGCTTCCTCGGCGGCGCGCTGACGGTCTTCGACCTCGCGGACCTTGGACCCTTCCAGCGCTCTGCGGCGGGCTTCCATTTCGCTGCGCGACAGTTCGTTCAGCACCATGCCGCTGCGCTCGACCGGAGCCGGCGAGGGAGGCGGAGGCGCAGCCTTCGGCGCCTCCTGCACGACAGGGGCCGCGGCGACGGGCGGCTTCGGCGTGAAGACGGGCACAGGGGCAGCGGCAACCGGCTCCGGCTTGTCGCCGGGCAGGGAGAATTTGCGCTTCTTGGTCTCGACCACGACCGACTTGGTACGGCCATGCGAGAAGTTCTGGCGCACGGTGCCCTGTTCCATGCCGGGGCGCTTCAGCGTCAAGGTCTTCTTAGGTGTAACACTCAACGTCTTGTCGTCGCCCGATTTCGTATCGCTCATTCCATATCCTCTGCGGCCTCATCTTCGTCAGCAACGGCCGCAAGCATTGCCAGATCGTCCGGGGTACCGCCCCGATACCGGTCGAGCGCAACCATGCGCTTCTGGACCGCCTTACCCGCGTCTCCCGCGAGGACGGCAGCATGTATCACATTTGTACCCCCCAATGCCAAGCTCAACTCGGCCTCGGAGAAAAGTTTGTAGGCAAGTATGGAAGGGCCGCCAATATGGACGGTCGCCCGCCGCGCCTGGCTGATCTTGCGTACGCCATCGTCCGATGCTTCGGTCGCGTGGAGCACGAAAAGCGCCAGCCCGCCGCGCACGGCACTCTCAACCTTGGTGGCGCCAAGAGAAATCGCGCCTGCCTTGCGGGCGAGACCCAGCATGCCCAGAGCGGATCTGGAAAGCAGCCCATCGACCATGCCGCCAAGATCCGGCGGCACAAACACCTGTGCCTTGAAGGCGCGGGCAAAAAGGTTCTTGGCCGCCGCCTTCTCGATATGTAGGCGGTCGGCGCTCACCCAGCAACCGCGGCCGGGCAGATTTCTCTTGAGATCGGGAACGACGGCCGAATCCGGGCCGACGACGAACCGGATCAGTTCATCCGGTTCGGCCTGCCTGCGGGTAACGATGCAGGTGCGATCGTTCATCTCGTCCAAGGGCGGGTTGTGTGCGATGCGGTTTCACCTCACGCACCAACGGCTTCGTCAGCCGATGCTTCTTCGGCCACAAGCTCGTCTTCGGAAATCCAGCCGGCCTTGAGACGGGCATTGAGCACCATCTGTTCGGCATCGGCGCGCGAAACACCGTGATTGGCCAACACGCCCGGATAGACCTTGGTCTCGCCGTCCTTGCGTTCCTTCCAACCGGTCAGGTCGTCGGCGGCATAGCCGGCGAAATCCTCGATCGTCTTCACGCCATCCTCGCCGAGCGTCACCATCATGGCGGTGGTGATGCCGGGAATTTCGCGCAGTTCGTCCTTGACGCCCAGCGCCTTGCGCTTCTCGTCATGCTCGGCCTCGATCTTTTCGAGGTACTCGCGGGCACGGGTCTGGATTTCGGAAGCGGTGTCGTCGTCGAAGCCGTCGATCGAGGCGATTTCGCCGGCGTCGACATAGGCGACTTCCTCGACGCTGGTGAAGCCTTCGGAGGCCAGCACCTGGCCGACCATCTCGTCGACATCGAGGGCTTCCATGAACAGCGCCGAGCGCTCGACGAATTCCTTCTGGCGGCGCTCGGATTCCTCGGCTTCCGTCAGGATGTCGATATCCCAGCCGGTGAGCTGCGAGGCGAGACGCACGTTCTGGCCGCGACGGCCGATGGCCAGCGACAGCTGATCGTCGGGAACCACCACCTCGATGCGCTCGGCGTCCTCGTCGAGCACGACCTTGGCGACTTCCGCCGGCTGCAGCGCATTGACGATGAAGGAGGCGGCCGAGGGCGACCACGGAATGATGTCGATCTTCTCGCCCTGCAATTCGCCGACGACGGCCTGGACGCGGCTGCCGCGCATACCGACGCAGGCGCCGACCGGATCGATCGAACTGTCACGCGAGATGACGGCGATCTTGGCGCGCGAGCCCGGGTCGCGGGCGACCGACTTGATCTCGATGATGCCGTCATAGATTTCCGGCACTTCCATGGTGAACAGCTTGGCCATGAACTGCGGATGCGTACGCGACAGGAAGATCTGCGGGCCGCGCTGCTCGCGGCGCACGTCGTAGACATAGGCGCGGACGCGGTCGCCATATTTGTAGTTTTCGCGCGGAATCAGCTCATCGCGGCGGATGATCGCCTCGCCACGGCCGAGATCGACGATGACATTGCCATATTCGACACGCTTGACGGTGCCGTTGACGATCTCGCCGATGCGGTCCTTGTATTCGTCATACTGGCGGTCGCGCTCGGCCTCGCGCACTTTCTGGACGATGACCTGCTTGGCCGACTGCGCGGCGATGCGGCCGAAATCCATTGGCGGCAGCTGTTCGGCGATGAAGTCGCCTAGCTGCGCGTCGGGATTGCGCTCGCGAGCCGAGGAAATGGCGATCTGGGTGGCGTAGTCGTCGACCTTTTCGACCACTTCCATCAGCCGCTGCAGCTTCATCTCGCCGGTGTTCGGGTTGATGTCGGCGCGGATGTTGGTCTCCTGGCCGTAACGCGAACGCGCCGCCTTCTGGATCGCATCGGCCATGGCGGCGATGACGATCGACTTGTCGATCGACTTTTCACGCGCGACCGCATCGGCAATCTGCAGCAGTTCAAGTCTGTTGGCGCTTACTACCATGTTTTTTCTCCCGAGCCTGTTTGCCGGACCTTTGGGGCCGGCAGCTCAATCAACTTTCCTGTTCGTGTTCTTCCGTGGCGTCCGTCTCAGCACCCTCGGGCACGTCGTCATCCGGTTCGCCGCGGCGTTTCTTGGCTTCCTTGCGCGCCCTGTTGTCCTTCGACAACGCATCGCGAATGAGGTCGTCGGTCAGGATCAGCCGGGCTTCGGCAATGGCGTCGTAAGGCACGCGCACTGTCGGTTCCTCGCCATAGGCCGCCTTGTCGCGCTCGATCAGCACGTCGTTCTCACCGGCCTCGGCGATCTTGCCCTTGAATCGCTTGCGATCCGCGACGATGACCGATGTTTCCATCTTTACCAGATGACCGGTCCAGGTCACGAAATCCGATTTGCGCACCAACGGCCGGTCGATGCCGGGCGAAGAGACTTCGAGATGATAGGCCTTTTCGATCGGATCATCGACATCGAGCGCCGGTGACACCGCGCGGCTGACCTCTTCGCAATCCTCGACGGTCATGGTGCCGTCCTCGCGTTCGGCCATGATCTGCAGCGTCAGCCCGTTCTGGCCGGACAGATGCACCCGCACGAGGCGAAAGCCGATGCCGCGCAGCACCGGCTGGACGATCAGCGCAATGCGCGCATCAATGCCGCTTTCGCGGATGATGCGGTCGTCACCTTCGCTTGCCGTTGCAGTCATCAAGTACCTGTCGTTTCGAACCTATCGGCAGGTAATAAAAAAGAGCGGGACCGGGTGGACCCACTCTTCGTCATACCGACCAAGAATTTGACGCTGATATAAACGAACATGGCCGGTGTTTCAAGCCCGCCGTGCCGAACCGGCAAAAGGGTCGACAGCGTCAGCATTGCTCCAGGCGCATGGCCACCATGCGCCAATCCCCCTGTGACATCCGGAGGGGCGCTCTTATTTATTAGCCACGACACGAACAGAAGCGGCGCGCGGTGGCGCGCGAAAGGACAAGATCATGAGCAATCGCAGACTATTTTCCGCCCTGGGCGACCTCTTCACCGCATTTGGCGGCGCGGTTGCCGCGTCGCGCGCCGTGGAAGCCGGCCGCAAGCCGCGCGCCGACGACTTGCGCAAGCTCGGCATGGATCCGGCCATCTTCAACAGAATCGGCCGTTTCTGAAAATCTGGCGAGGGGGCGCGCCTATTTCCTGACAAAGGTCAGATAGGCAGGCCGCCGGCCTTCGCGAACGGCCTTCGCCTCGTAACGCGTGCCAGGCCAGCCCTCATAGGGACGATGCCAGTCGGCGGCTTCGGCCGCCTGCCATGCGAAGGCGCCATGCGCCCGGCAATGCAGCAAGGTCCAGTTTACATAGGTATCGATATCGGACGCGAAGCGGAATTTTGAGCCCGGTTTCAAGACGCGCGCGAAACGCTCGAGATTGACCGGACTGACGAAACGCCGCTTCCAGTGCTTCTTCTTCGGCCATGGATCGGGATAGAGAAGATCGATGCCGTCGAGCGAGGCCGGCGGCAGCCAGTCGAGCAGCCGGGTGGCGTCATCGTCATGGACCCGCAAATTGGCCAGCGGCCTTGCCCGCACCGCCATCATCATCTTGGCCATGCCGTTGACGAAGGGCTCGATGCCGATGAAGCCCGTTGTCGGCGCCTCGATGGCGCGGTGCAGAAGATGCTCGCCGCCGCCAAAGCCGATCTCGAGCCGGACGGCCGAAACTTCAGTTTCAAACAGAGTGCGCAGATCCGACGGCGCATCAGCCGTCAGATCGAGCCGATAGGCATCAAGCCCGTTTTCCAGGGCCGCCGCCTGCTGCGGACGGACGGGCTTGCCGCGCCGACGACCGAAAAAGGCTTCGGTCGTACGGCTTGGCCTGTCTTGCGGGCTCATCTGGCGGTGCTGGGTCTGTCGCAGCTTCAGGCCGCGACAGCATCCTTGAGCGCCTTGGCGAGATCGGTCTTTTCCCAGGAAAAAGATCCGTCGCGGCCGGCCTTGCGGCCGAAATGGCCGTAGGACGACGTCTTGGCATAGATCGGCTTGTTAAGGTCGAGGTGACGGCGGATGCCCGACGGCGACAGGTCCATCACGGTGCGCAGCGCGTCCTCGAGCTTTGCCTCGTCGACCTTGCCGGTGCCGTGCAGGTCGACATAGACCGACAGAGGCTGGGCGACGCCGATGGCGTAGGAAAGCTGGATGGTGCAACGGTCGGCAAGCTTCGCCGCCACGACATTCTTGGCCAGATAGCGCGCCGCATAGGCTGCCGACCGGTCGACCTTGGTGGTGTCCTTGCCCGAGAAGGCGCCGCCGCCATGTGGTGCCGCGCCGCCATAAGTGTCGACGATGATCTTGCGGCCGGTGAGGCCAGCGTCACCGTCCGGGCCGCCGATGACGAACTTGCCGGTCGGGTTGATATACCACATGCAATCGTCGGCGATCTTGAGATCACCAAGCGCCTCGCGGATGTAGGGTTCGACAACCTTGCGGACCTTCTTGGAGTCCCATGTCGCGTCGAGATGCTGGGTCGACAGCACGATCTGGGTTGCCTCGGCGGCCTTGCCGTCGACGTAGCGGACGGTGACCTGACTCTTGGCGTCCGGGCCGAGCTTGCCGGCCTCGCCGTTGTTTTGGTGGCGGGCGGCGGCCAGCAGTTCGAGGATCTTGTGGCTGTAGTAGATCGGCGCCGGCATCAGGTCCGGCGTCTCGCGGCAGGCATAGCCGAACATGATGCCCTGATCGCCCGCACCTTCCTCGCCCTGGCGGTCGGCGGCGTTGTCGACGCCCTGGCCGATGTCTGGCGACTGGCCATGCAGGAGAACCTCGATCTTGGCCGTCTTCCAGTGGAAGCCGGCCTGCTCGTAGCCGATCTCGCGGATCGCCTTGCGGGCGACTGATTTGAATTTTGCCGGATTCACCACCGGGTGGCCCGCGGCGTCCTTGAGGATGTTGCCAGCCTTGTCCTTTTTCAGCAGCGTCTCGGGGACGCGCACTTCGCCGGCGATGACGACGCGGTTGGTGGTGGCGAGCGTCTCGCAGGCGACACGGACCTTCCATGGGTCCATGCCGGTCTTCTTGGCCTCACGGTAGACCAGATCGACAATCTCGTCGGAGATCCGGTCGCAGACTTTGTCGGGATGGCCCTCGGCAACGGATTCCGAGGTAAAGAAGTAGTTCTGCCGCGTCACGGGTGTCCCCTCTTGAAAAACGATCGGCAGGCTGCCGATTTTGGCGCGCCACGTGTTAGCGGGGCAAAGCGCCGCTCGTCAAGCGTCGCCGCCATTCTGGCACGACTGTCGATGTCGATATCTTGTGCCACCGGCGGCGAATGCCGCCGGTTCGAGGCGTATCGAGGGTCAGTCGAGATCGTCGGCGGCGAGCGACTTCACCAGGTCGATGATCCTGCGGCGCACCTTGACGTCGGCGATCTTGACGAAGGCCCGGTTGAGCTGAAGGCCTTCGGGACTGCCGCAGAATTCGACGGCGAAAGCCATCGACGCATCCTCGGAAAAGCCGCGGCCGGCCACCGCTTCCTGGCCCGGCGCATCCTCGAAGAAGAAGGCGACGGGCACGCCGAGTATCGAGGCTATCGCCTGTAGCCGGCTGGCGCCGACGCGGTTGGTGCCCTTTTCATATTTCTGGATCTGTTGAAATGTGATGCCGAGATTCTCGCCCAGCTTTTCCTGGCTCATTCCGAGCATGTTGCGGCGAAGCCGGATGCGGCTTCCAACGTGAATGTCTATGGGATTGGGTTTCTTCTTGTTTTCTTCTGTCATTTTTTCCTCGCCGAATTTTTTCGGCTTTGTGATTTTTTCCCGCCCAAAAAAAGCCGGGGGCGACTGCCCCAACAGACCGATCCACCGACTTCGAGAAATTTTCAGGCGATACAGTATGAGTTTCTAATGTGTCGACTGTCAATTCACCCGTAGCCTTTGCCTTACGCTCAATAGCGCTCCTCCGAGCGCAAACAGCAACATGATCAGGATTCCGTTAATGCGCCGCTGGCCCGAGGAAATGACCGTCTGTCCGGCAATCGGCACCTTCACATCGATGGCTCCGCGCGCGTCGATGGCCAGTGCATCGACGATGCGTCCGTGTGGGTCGACGACGGCCGAGATGCCGTTGTTGGCAGCACGCAGCAAGGGCAATCCGTTCTCCACCGCGCGAATCTGGGCCTGCCTGAAATGCTGATACGGTCCCGGTGTGTCCCCGAACCAGGCATCATTGGTAACGTTCACAATAAGCTGCGCTGACGTAGCGTCAACTGCCACCAGATCGGGAAAGATCACCTCGTAACAGATAAAAGGCAGGGGCACGGATGCCGCCCGGCAGTGTGATGGCGTGGCGCTCGTTGCCGGCGGTGAACGTCACCGGTCCGGCGACAAGCTGCGCGATGCCGAAACGGTTGAGCAGGTCGGCAAAAGGCAGGTACTCGCCGAACGGCACCAGATGGACCTTGTCGACGGCATCGACGATCTCGCCTCTGTCGTTGATCGCCACCACGGAATTGTAATAGCGGCTGTCGGTGCTGGCCGCCGAGCCGCCTTCCTCGCGAACGACGCCGGCGATCAGCATCTGGCCATCGGCCAGCATGTCGCCCAGCGCCGTCAACGCGTCGGGGCGCTCGGTGAAGAGGAACGGAACCGAGGTTTCCGGCCAAAGAATGAGTTGCGGCTTGCCGTGACCAGGGTCCTGCGCCTTGGCGGACAGGCCGAGCAAGGTGGCGAAGATGCGGTCGCGCACCGAGGCGTCCCATTTTTCACTGAGGTCGACGGAAGGCTGAACGATGCGGACATCGAGACTGCGCTCCGCCGGTTTTTCAGGAGCGGTAAGCCTGATGTAGCCGAAACCGACATGGGCTGACGCAAGCAGGATGAACAGTGCCGCACCCAGGCGCAGATGCCGGCGCGCCGCCAGCAGCGCCGGTAATGAAAAGAGGAACACGGCAAGCACGTTCATGCCGATCATGCCGGTCACCGACACGCTCTGCATGAGGAGAGGCACCGGCATTGCCGCGTAGCCTATGGCATTCCAGGGAAAACCGGTGAACAGGAAGCCGCGCAGCCACTCCGTCAGCCCGAAGCCGAAGGCAAGGGCGGCGATGCGGCCGATATCGCTGCTCCACAGAAGCCGGGCGACCATCGTCGCGAAGCCGTAGAAAAAGGCGAGTGCGAAGGGAATGCCGACCACGGCGAAGGGAAGCGCCCAGGCAAACTCATCGGCCTCGACCAGCAGCGCCGAGCCGATCCACCAGAGACCGGCGAGGAAATAGCCGAAGCCGAACCACCAGCCGACGGCGAAGGCCGGCCGCAAGCGTCTGAAAAGGCTGCCTGAAGCTTCGCCGGTCGCGCCGTCGAGCAGCCAGACCAGCACCGGAAACGAGATGAAGCAGGCGGCGAAGAAATCGTAGGGCGCCTGGCCGAGCACAGCCAGCGCCCCGGCAAGAAAGGCCACGAGCGCACGCCGCCAACCCCAAAGCAGAATTATCCGGCCGGCCAGGCGCTCCATGCATACTTCCGAGTCGCGCGAATCAGGACGCAAGATTTATCAGGCCGCGGCCCGCGCTCCAAACGCGGCTGATCAGCCGCAATGACCCAGCCACAGCTCTACCGGTGCCAGCCGTCGATGCTGAGACCGCTCAGCCGCTCGGCCTCTTCGCGGAAAACGCAACGGATGGGCTGGGTGAAGGTCCAGACATGGCCCTCGGGATCGCGAGCCCGATACTGGCGTTCGCCGTAGAATTGGTCCATCGGCTCCTGGATTATGTCGGCGCCGGCTGCCCGCGCCTGCTCGCAATGCGCATCCAGGCCATCCTTCAGCCTGACATAGACCGACTGCGTGTTCTTGCCCGAGACCGAAGCCGGGCTCGCGACATAATCGCTCCATTCGGAATCGACGATGATAGTGCAGTCGCCGAACCGCATCTCGGCGTGGACGAGGTTTCCATCGGCATCGCTCACCACCATTCTGCGCTCGAAGCCGAAAGCCGCTTCGAGCCACGCCAGCGCGGCACGCGGATCCCTGTAGAAGACACCGGAACCCAGACTTGAATGCTTGAACGGGTCGTCAACCGTCATCGGCAGCGGAAACTCAGGCCTGTTCGGTGCGGGCCGTGGCGCGGCGACGGCGCTCGCCCTTCTGGCTTTGCACGATGCGCACGCGCTTGACGCGGCGCGGATCGGCATCGAGGACATGGAACTCGAAGCCCGGAATGGCCTGCACCACCTCGCCGCGCGCCGGCACGCGGCCAAGCGTGTTGAAGATCATGCCGCCGATCGTGTCGACGTACTCGCCATGTTCGCCGGCGGCAAAATCCTCGCCGATCATCTTGGCGACCTCGTCGATCTCGGCCTTGCCGTCGACGATGAAGACGCCGTCGCCGGCCTGGGTTATCATCGGCTCGTCGTCGTCATGCTCGTCCTCGATGTCGCCGACGACCATTTCGACAATGTCCTCGAGCGAGACAAGGCCATCCGTGCCGCCATACTCGTCGATGACCAGCGCCATCTGCGTGCGCGTCGTCTGCATGCGGCCCATCAGGTCGGAAGCAAGCATCGAGGGCGGCACGAACAGGACCTGGCGGATCAGATTGAGCTCGCCGATGGTGCGCGCGAGGTCGACCTGGGCGAGATCGAGCTGCGTGGCGACGGGCGTCTTCCTGGTCGTGCGCCCCTTCTTGACGCGCGCGAGCTTGGTGATGTGGGCCAGCACGTCGCGGATATGGACCATGCCACGTGGATCGTCGAGCGTCTCGGAATAGACCGGCATGCGGGAATGGCCGGATTGTTCGAAGGTGCCCAGAAGATCGCCGAGCGTCGTGGTGATCTCGACCGCCTCGATATCGGCGCGCGGCACCATGACATCCTCGACGCGCACTTCGCGCAGCCGCAGGATGTTGTTGAGCATGGCGCGCTCGCCAGGCGAGAAGGATTCGGCATCGCTCGCCGTCTCGGCCAGAGCGTCAGCGATTTCCTCGCGCAGGCTGGTGCCGTTGCGCTGCCGAAACAGGCCCAAAACACGATCGAACAGGGAGGGTCCGGCAGGCGAAGGCTCGCTGGCTGCGCCGCCGGTGTTGGCAACACCAGTGGTAACGGTACTCGGACTTGATCCCTCTTCCGACGTATCGGAAGCCTTGGGCGCACTGCCGGCGTCGGGGCGGGCGGCAGTCTCTGGTTTGTCGTTCATCGTCGTCCGGTCAATTGTCAGATGTAGTTACGCGTAGGGATCGGGAATGGCAAGCCTTGCGAGCGCTGCGCGTTCGATGGCCTCCATCTCCTCGGCCTCGGCGTCGGTCTCGTGATCATGGCCCAGCAAATGCAGCAAGCCGTGGATCACAAGATGGGTGATATGGTTCTGCACTGGCTTGTCTTCCAGTGCCGCCTCGCGAGAAACCGTCTCGGCGGCGAGCACGATATCGCCCAGCATCGGCGGCAGTGGGCCGCCTTGCACAAACGGAAAAGCCGGGAAAGACAAGACGTTGGTGGGTTTGTCCTTACCCCGCCATTCGGCATTGAGCATGCGTATATGGGCGTCGTCGGAAAAAACGACGCTGAGTTCGGAACGGCCCGTCACACCGGTCTCGGTGAAAGCAGCACCAACCGCCCGATCGACTAGCCGTGTCAGGCTTGCCTCATCGGGCCAATCACCCGCTTCGACCGATATATCGATGTCGACGGGAGGCTCCCCGTCGCCGGATGAATTGTCCTCAGGCATGAAGCCGCATCGTCAAAAATCAATTCTCGGCGCCGAGGCCGCGCGCCAGCTTGGCGTCGCGGTCATAGGCCCTGACGATTTCCGCCACCAGCGGATGGCGAACGACGTCGACATCGTTGAAACGCACAGTGACCGCGCCGGCCACGCCATCGAGGACACGCAAGGCTTCGACCAGGCCCGATTTGGTGCTCGGGGGAAGGTCGATCTGCGTCGGATCGCCGGTGACGATCATGCGGGAATTCTCGCCGAGACGGGTCAGGAACATCTTCATCTGCATCGGCGTGGTGTTCTGCGCCTCGTCGAGGATGACCGCGGCATGCGCCAGCGTACGGCCGCGCATGAAGGCGAGCGGCGCGATTTCAATGACTTCGGCGGCAATAGCGCGCTCGACCTTGTCGGCCGGCATCATGTCGTAGAGCGCATCGTAGAGCGGCCGCAGATAGGGATCGACCTTTTCCTTCATGTCGCCGGGCAGGAAGCCCAGCCGTTCGCCGGCTTCGACGGCCGGCCGCGACAGGATGATGCGCTCGACCATGCCGCGCTCGAGCAGCATCGCCGCGTGCGCCACCGCCAGATAGGTCTTGCCGGTGCCCGCCGGACCGATGCCGAACACGAGTTCCGACCGTTCCAGCGCCCGCATATAGGCGTCCTGGTTCAGCGAACGGGCATAGATGGTCTTCTTGCGGGTGGCGATCTGGGCCGCGGAGACCTTGCCCTTGCGCTCCAGCGTCGGCAGCGTCAGCTGATCGTCGGCGGCGACCGCCATGCGCACGGCGCCGTCAACGTCGGACTGGCCGATATCGACGCCCTTCTGCAGAATGCCGTAGAGATTGTCCAAGGCACGGCGCGCCTGTTCGGCGGCCGAAGCCGACCCCTTGATGGTCAGCTGGTTGCCGCGCGAGCGGATGTCGACGCCGAGCTTCTGCTCGAGCCGGGCGAGGTTCTCGTCGAACTGACCGTAAAGGGCGCTGGCAAGCTTGTTGTTGTCGAAAGTCAGAACGATGTGCGCCATGTCAGAAGCCCCAGATGCCGGTACCGGGGGCAGGTTCTTCAGCTCTGCTGCGCTCAACCGTCTCTCCTCATCTGCCGAGACCATCAGGCCAATTCGGCGAACAGGCTATTGTAGCCCGTCTTCGTGATTCGCACCTGGATAATGTCACCGATTTCGCCGGCCTTTTCATCAACAATAACCGGCTGCAGCCAAGGTGAGCGGCCGACCTTCTGGCCGGCCTGCCGGCCGGGCTTCTCGATCAGCGTGTCGATGGTGCTGCCGACCAGGCTCGAACCGAAGTCCTGCTGCTGCTTCAACAGCAATGCCTGCAGCCGCTGCAGTCTCTCGTCCTTGACCGTTTCCGGGACATGATCGGCCATTTCGGCGCCCGGCGTGCCGGGACGCGGCGAATATTTGAACGAAAAGGCCGAGGCGTATTTCACCTGGCGCACCAGTTCCATCGTCGCCTCGAAATCGGCCTCCGTCTCGCCGGGGAAGCCGACGATGAAATCGCCGGACAAAGCGATATCGGGCCGGGCAGCGCGGATGCGGTCGAGCAGCGCCAGATAATCCCTGGCCGTATGCCTGCGGTTCATCGCCTTGAGGATGCGGTCGGAGCCCGATTGCACCGGCAGATGCAGATAGGGCATCAGCGACGGCAGGTCGCGGTGGGCTGATATCAGTTCGTCATCCATGTCGCGCGGGTGGCTGGTGGTGTAGCGCAGCCGCGCCAGGCCGGGAATTTCGGCCAGTCGGAACAGCAGGCGGCCAAGGCCCCATTCCTCGCCGTTCTCGCCCTGGCCGTGCCAGGCATTGACGTTCTGGCCAAGCAGCGTCACCTCGCGCACGCCGGCCTCGGCCAGGCGCTCGGCCTCGGCGACGATCTGCGCCACCGGCCGCGACACTTCCGAGCCCCTTGTATAAGGCACGACGCAGAAGGTGCAGAACTTGTCGCAGCCTTCCTGCACGGTGAGGAAGGCGGTTACTCCGCGCTTGATGACCTCGGCGCGCTTCGGTTGCGGCAGATGGTCGAACTTGTCTTCGATGGCGTAGTCGGTCTCGACGATCTTCTCGCCGCCGCGCACCCGCGCCAGCACGTCGGGCAGACGGTGATAGGTCTGCGGTCCGATGACCAGGTCGACGGCCGGCGAGCGCCGGATGATCTCGGCACCCTCGGCCTGCGCCACGCAGCCGGCGACGCCGATTAGCAGTTCGCGGCCGGCAAGGGCGCGCTCCGCCTTCATGTCACGGATGCGGCCGAGCTCGGAATAGACCTTTTCGGCCGCCTTCTCCCTGATATGGCAGGTGTTGAGCAGCACCAGATCGGCCTCGTCGATGGCATCGGTCGCGGTGTAGCCGTCGGCGGCCAGCGCATCGCCCATGCGCTGTGAATCATAGACGTTCATCTGGCAGCCATAGGTCTTGATGAAGACCTTTTTCGCTGCCGTGGCGCGCTTTGCCGACTGTCCGGCCACCGTGCCAATGTCGTCGCTTTCAATCGTGTTCAAGTCCATCCGGCGGCTTCTAACGCCTTTCCGTGACAAAAAACAGACGATTCTCGGTGTGCATGCGCAGGCGCAGGGTCCGGGCTAGCGGCTCGGGCGCGGATCGGCGAGTGCCGCCTGCATCATCTCGCGCACCTGGCTTTCCATCAGCCTGGCCGTTTCCTTGCGATTCGAGCCTTTGGCAAAGGCGACCGGCTGGCCGAAATGCACTTCGACGTCGAGCGCGCCCTCCGCCATCAGCACCTTGAGATGCGGCATCAGGTCCTCGTCGCCGATCCAGGCCGAGATCGGCCGGTGGCGACGGCCGAGCGGCACGCCGTGCAGGCGCGTATAGGCGATCGCCACGGGCTGGATGAACACCTGCTCGGCCGCGCCCTCCGAAAGCGCCATCGAGGCGGCGCCGAAGAGCGTGCTCTTGAACGGCAGGACGGCATTGCCGTCACCGGTCGATCCCTCCGCGAACAGCACCATGGCATCGCCCTTGGCCATGCGATTGGCGATCTCGCTTGCCTGGTCGCCGGAAGAACGCTTGCGTTCGCGCTCGATGAAGACAGTGCGCTGCAGTTTCGACAGCATGCCGATCAGCGGCCAACCTTCCATATCGGCCCTGGCGATGAACTTCACATCGGCAAAGGACCCAAGCACCATGATGTCGGTCCAGGAGATGTGGTTGGAGGCAACCAGCAAGGGGCGCTTGTCGGATAGCGTTCCCTTGACATGGACGCGCATGCCGAGCGCCCTGAGGATCAGCCTGTGCCAGATCTTGAGAATGACGGTTTCCGGCCACCAGCCGGTCTTCATCGACAGGATCTGCAAAGGCACCAGGACCAGCGAACCGGCGACGACAAGGCCCAGGGCCAGGAAAATCCTGATTTTTCCGATCATACTGTCCTGGCCCTGCCATTACAGCGCCGCGCGTCCTCTTGGACGCGCAAAGGACGCTGTAACACCCTAATTGTGGCGCATGATCCTTTCCGAAAATCGGAACCGATTGTCGGGGTCATGCGGCGTCTCGCTAGCGAAGATCGCGGCGCATGACAAGCGCGCCGGTCGGTCCGCGATCGGGCGACTTGTAGTAGTCCGGGCGCTTGCCGACTTCGCGGAAGCCCAAGCGACGGTAGAGGGCGATCGCGGCGACATTGGTCTCGTCGACCTCGAGGAACAGCGCTTCGGCGCGCTGGGCGTGCAGTTCGCGCAGCACCGCATCCATCAGCTGCCAGCCCAGTCCCTGGCGGCGGTGCGAGCGCGCCACCGCGACCGTCAGGATCTCGCCCTCGCCAGCGGCCAGACGGGCCAGCACGAAGCCGACAGGCGGCTTGCCGCCCTGTCCGGTCTCGCGTGCGGCGTAACCGAACACGGTGTCCTGTTCGAGCAGGGCGGCGAACTCGCCATCGGTCCAGGGACGGACAAAATCCTCACGATGCAGCACCGAGACCGCGGGGCTGTCGGTGATCCTGAGCGGCTCGAGCGCATAGTCCCGGCGGCGTGGTTGGAGAAAAGGTATGCGCATTAATTTTGTTGCCTCGAAAGAATAAATCCGGCTTGCGGCTTTGCATCCGCGCCGCGCAGGTAAAGTGGTTTCGGCCTTTCGCCCTCGCCCTTGGCGGCGGCCAGACGGGCGTAGGTGAGAATATCAGCGGTCGCCGTCTGTGGCCCGATATCGAAACCACGGCCGTCCAAGCCCGCGACCTGTGCCGCTGCAGTACCTGCCAGCACAGCAGAGTTGTCCATCGCCAAGGCAGTGGCTTCAGGCAGCGTGGTCACCGCTGGACCGTAAGTCAAAACTAACGCTTTGTCATACAACGCTGCGTGGATCTCCTCGCGGCCGGCATCGAGCGCCGCCAGCACCACGCGGCCGGGAAACGCAGTTGCGGCTTCGGCGGCGAGCGCTTCGAGCGTCGTCACGCCGATCGCCGGAATCTTTAATGCTAGTGCCAGGCCACGCGCGGTCGACACGCCGACGCGCAGACCGGTGAAGGAGCCGGGGCCGACGGAAACGGCAATGGCGCCAAGGCCGGGATAGTCGGTTGCGGCGGCGTTCAGCGCCTCGGCGATGACGGCCATCAGGTGCTCGGCATGGCCCTTGCCGAGATCGAGCACCGCGCGGCCAAGCTCCCGCCCGGCCGCCGCGTCGTAGACGCAGGCGGCGCAGAGGCTGGCGGCACAGTCGATGGCAAGCACTTTCATGAAACGACCGGTTCCGAGAAACACTTCCCTGTGCCCGCCAGGGCGCGCCACCGCAAGCATAATTTGTTAAGCGGCTTCGGTTCCGCCGGCGCTGTCAGACCGGTTCGATGCGCAGCATGTGGTTGTCCCAGACATAGCCCGGCTCTGACCGTGTCGCGCCGCTGCCCTCGATAATCTCGCCGGCGCCCGTGGTGGCCATGAAGCCCGATCCGTCCGGCGCCAGGCCGCAGACCTCGACCAGCGCGCTGGACGATACGATCCGGCCGCTGGCCGCATCGATCACGACAAGCGAATTGCCTTCCGGCGACGAGACGGCAATGGTGCCGGCAGCCGAATTTGCGGCAACCGAGCCGATATAGTTGCGGAAGCCGGACAGCACGTCCCGCGGCATGTCGAGAAGCCGCAACTCCTTGCCGCGCACGGCGCGGCCGACCAGCAGCGGACGATCCGTACCCGGCCCCCGGTACTGGCAGCCAAACCAGACGGTGCCAGATGGGTCGGTGTCCATGTGGCGGATCGACAGCTGGTGCAGGGAAGCCGGCAATTCATGCTTTTCGATCAGGTCACCGGTGAGGCGGTCGATGAGCACATAGGACGGCTTCATGGTGGCGATGTTGAGCTCGGCACGGCCATAATCGGGATGGGTCTCGATGCCGCCATTGGCGACCGCGATCGTCCGGCCGTCGCCGATGAGCAGGAGTTCGTGCGGGCCTACGCCATAGGTCGGGAATTCGCCGATGCGAGTGAATTTCGCCCGCGCATCGTAGACGCCGACGACGCCGGCCGCATTGTCGAAATCGTTCTCGGTGGCATAGAGCAGCGCGCCGTCGGGCGAGAACACGCCATGGCCGAAGAAATGCCGGCCGGCGATGCTGGCGATGGTCTGCGGCGCGTCACGGCCCGAATGATCGAAAACGACGGCGAAGGTGCCGGGCTGGCGGGCGAAGACCACCGAACGCTTCGATACGGGATCAAAGGTGACGTCATGGCCGCGATCGGGCAGGTCGATCGCATGCAGCACCTTGCCGGCCTCGGACAGCACGGCGGCACCAAAACTGCCGTCGCGCTTGACGAAAGCGGTGGCGAAAACGGCGTCGGCGGCAAGCGTCTTCGCCCAGGCCGACGGCGCCATCGCGGCAATGAAGCCGACACCCCCGGCCTTGAGGAAATCCCGTCGATCGATAAGCGGCGTACGCATGCTCAGTCCCCATCCAGCGAGGAAAACCCGGCCGTCAGGCCGAATTCTGCGGTCAGCCGGGTCCCGATCAGGGTCGACAGGCTGGAGGTGATCAGCGCGAAATGCTCGAGTTTTTCGCGCAGCGCCGGATCGGCGAGCGTCTTGTCGATCGGACCCTGAATGGATTTTGCGGTGGCGACGCCGTTGACCAGCTGGATATGGACGGACTCCGCCAGCCAGCGTGCATCGGGCGGCAGAGCATCGCCAAGTTTCGAGGCCTGGAACAGCGCGTCGACGCCGGCGAGATTCCCGGCCAGCGCATTGGCGGTGTTTTGCGACCGCCAGTAGATCGCCTGTTTCGGTTTGTCGGCATCCGGCTTGCCGCCAAGGAACCCCTTCAGGCGGACATCCCTCATCATTTCCAGCTCGTTGATGAAAACACCGACCAGTTCGGTGACCGCTTCGTTGCCGTCGCGGTAGAGCGCGTTCTGCGGTCCCGGATTGGCCCAAAGCGCCGCAAAGCCGTCCGGCTTGTTCCAGGCCGCGCTGACGTCACCGGCCATGGTTTCGATATTGCCGGCAACCGCCGCGCCATAGGCGCAGCGATAGGGATCGTCCTTGCCCGCCAGCGCGTCGGCACCGTCGCCGAAAAGCACGAATTCCAGCGCGCCCAGCCCCTGCATGGCGACGCTCTTGCCGGCCAGTTGTTTCGGATCGGTGGCGGTCGGATCCTTGTCCGCCAGCGCCGCCTGCACCTGTTTGAGGCCAATGCTCTTGCGATCCGGCCAGTAGAGCGTGCGCTCCAGCCGGTTGTTCTCCTTGATCGGTCCGAAACCGATGATTTCGGCCGACGACCAGGCATAGACCGTGGCGGAAAATTCGGCCCGCACCGCATCGAGTTCCCCCTGCGAGGGCGCTTCGCAGAGCCTGTGCATCGCTTGCGTCAACGCTTCGGCATGCTGGTGCAAGCCGGCATAGGCCGGACGGACAAAGCCGTCGATCGCCCGCTGGATGATGTCGGAGGCTTTCACCGCCGCCGAGGCGGGGAAAACACCGAGCAGAGCCAGCGGAAGGACGAGAACCAGTGCAGAGCGCTTCAACATCACAGTGACTCCAGGAATTTGACCAGCACATCGCGCTCGGCCGCGTTGGCGGTGGCAAAGCGGTCGCGCGCCTTCTGCGCCTCGCCACCATGCCACAGGATCGCCTCGGTCAGGCTGCGCGCGCGGCCATCATGCAGAAAGAAGGAATTGCCGTTGACGGTTTCGGTGAGGCCGATGCCCCACAGCGGCGGGGTGCGCCATTCGCTGCCCGTCGCATCGCCCACCGCCTGGCCGTCGGCCAGGTCAGGCCCCATGTCGTGCAGCAGGAAGTCGGAATAAGGCCAGATCAACTGGAAGGCCTGCGCCTTTTTGGGCGCGTCGCGGCGGGTGACGAATTTCGGCGTGTGGCAGGAAACGCAGCCGATCTCGTAAAAGAGCTTCTTGCCGGCGAGCACATCAGGCGCAGCGAGGTCGCGGCGTGCCGGCACGGCCAGGTTCTGCGAATAGAAGGTGACGAGATCCATCACCGGCGGCGGCGCCTCGACCGGACCGAGGCGGGCCTGCACGCCATTCGGCATGGCCAGGCATTTTGCCTCAGCGGCGGTGCAATCGCCCCAGTGCTTTGGTTCTTCCGGCGTCGAGATGCCGATGTCGCCGGCGAAGGCGTCCGCCGCCTGCTGGCGGATCGTCGCGGTCTGTGCTTTCCAGCCGAAACGGCCAAGCGTCAGGTTGCCACTCAGCCCGTCACGCACAATGTTCGGCTTGCCGGAGATGCCGTCATTATCGCGGTCTTCCGGATCGGCGTGAGCAAGAATATCGGCCGGTGCGATCTGCTCGATCAGGCCAAGGCCGATCATCGGCGGCGTCAGACGCGGCGACAGCGTGGTGCGCGGATCAAGCGGCCCATAGGCGAGATCGGTGACGGAATAGCTGGGCTTGCGCAGGGAAACCGCCGTGCCGTCCGCCAGCGTCACCTGCCGTTCCTGATAATCGACGCGCATCCGGCCTTCGCCGCGCAAGCCGGGCACAGCCAGCTCCTGCAATTGCGTTCCATAGACCGGGTCGGGGAAATTGGTCAGCTCGCGGTCGGCAAGGGCTGCCTTTTCCTCGGCGTTGCTGGCATCGCGCGCCAGCCGCAGGAACATCGAGGTGGTGCCGGTATCGCCTTGCGGCGGGCGACCGCGGCCGTCCTTCAGATGGCAGTTCTGGCAGGCGCGTTCGTTGAGCAGCGGACCCAGCCCGTCCGACGCCTGCGTCGAAGATGGCGACGACACCCAGTTCTTGCGGAAGAGGGCGTTGCCGAGCTTGAAAGCGCCCTCTTCCTCGAAGGTGATGTTGGCTGAGGATTGGGAGAAGGAATCGCGGCTGACGTCCTTCCGTGATGTGCCGGCGCCACCTTGCATCAGTTCGAACGGCTCGGGCTTGGAGAAATCCGTGGTCGGCCTGGTGACGGCGGCGACGCGCGCCTGATCCTTGGCATTGAGGTCGCTGCGCGTGGTGGCGAGCCCGGCCGGCTGAAGCTCGCCGGCAAGCGCGGACGATGTCAGCGCCAACACGAGAATGGCGCAGCGTCGACGAGCCAGTCCGGCTGGTCTGTTCAGGCGGAACGGCGAGCCGTCGGCCCGCCGCAAGCGGCGCGGTAATTCTAGCAGGCGCCGCATTCCCGCATGCCTTTACTCCGCCTCGTTGGCCGAGTCGGCGTTGAGCTGGCCATATTTCTCCTCGCCGATCGAGGCGAGCAGGTCGAGCTGCGTCTCGAGGAAATCGATGTGACCTTCCTCGTCAGCCAGCAGATCCTCAAACAGTTTCATCGTCACGTAGTCGCCCACCTCATGGCAGATTTCGCGCGAACGCTTGTAGGCCGTGCGCGCGTCATATTCGCCGGCAAGGTCGGATTCGAGCACTTCCTTGACGTTCTGCCCGATGCGCAGCGGCGCCACGGACTGCAGGTTCGGATGGCCTTCAAGGAAGATGATCCGGGCGATGAGCCTGTCGGCGTGGTGCATCTCCTCAATCGATTCCGCCCGCTCCTTCTTGGCCAGCTTCGTGTACCCCCAATCCTCCAGCAGACGGAAATGCACCCAATATTGATTGACAGCTCCAAGCTCCAGGAAAAGAGCCTCGTTAAGCCGCTCGATGATCAGACTTTCGCCTTTCATGGGTTCTGCTCCCGTATTGGACGCGCAGGCCTCTGACGCGATCCAGGTGTGAAACGACATCGACGCCGCTCGCCTCGGAGCGGGCGTGGTAACTTTCGGTAACCCGAATGATCGTTTCGACCACATTTGGGAAACAGCCGCAACAGCGGCCACGCTTTTGCATCGCGTGATAGACCTTGGCCGGCACGATGAGTTGCCAGGGGTCCAGGTCCAGCAGCCCGATGATCGTCTGTTCGATCTCCTTCTCGGTGATGATGTTGCAATGGCAGATCAGCATTTACAGTGCTCGGATGGCTGACGGCGCCTCCCGCGCCGTGTGGCTTGTTCAGGTCCCGGAGCCCATTCCGAAGCCGATTATCAGCTTCCGGCCAGGCTCCAGGTTTCGGCGCTTACTTGAACACCTTGTCGGGTGCGTCGAGGCTGTCGGATCCTTCGAAGGCGATGGCGTTGAGGTTCAGCGAGCCGACCGCACGTTCGATCGATTTGGTCTGGTCGATCAGCGCGTCGATCGCCGCCTGCACGGTGGCGTTGCCCGCCGCGTTACCCTCGGCGATCTGTTGGTCATAGGCCTCGCCGGCCTCGGCCCGCGCCTTGATCGCCTCCATCTTGGCGACGGTGACGTCGAGCTTGTCGGACAGTTCCTTGTCGATCGCCGGATCGGCCGCCTTGACCATGTCATGCACCGAAGGTCCGGAAACGACAGTGCCGTCGAGGCGCGTGTAGCTGGCCAGGTAGGCGGCGCGGATACCGATCGCATCATAGAGGTGCGAATTGTGGGTGTTGTCGGAGAAGCAGTCTTGCTCCTCCTCCGGATCATGCAGCATCAAGCCGAGTTTCATGCGTTCACCGGCCAGTTCGCCGTAGGACAGAGAGCCCATGCCGGTGAAGATGACCGAGATCGCCGTGTTCGGCTCGCCATCGACCAGGTTCTTGCGTGCGGCCCCGTCTGCCTTCCAGTCGTTAACCATCTTCTGCAGGTCCGAAACCAGAAGGGTGGTGACGGACTTCAGATATTCGGCACGGCGGTCACAATTGCCGCCGGTGCAGTTCTTGAGGTCGTAGTCGGTGTAAGGGCGCTCGCCGGCGCCCGGGCCGGTGCCGTGCAGGTCCTGGCCCCAGAGCAGGAATTCGATGGCGTGATAGCCGGTGGCGACATTGGCCTCGACGCCGCCGGCTTGCTGCAACGTGCCGGAGAGGAATTCCGGCGAAAGCTTCGAGGCATCGACCTTCTTGCCGTTGATCTCGATTTCCTTGTTGGCGATCACATTGGCGGTATAGAGCGAATTCGTGTCCGATTCCGTGCCGTAGCTCTTGGCGACATAGTCGATCAGGCCTTCGTCCAGCGGCCAGGAATTCACCTCACCTTCCCAATCGTCGACGATCTTGTTGCCGAAGCGGTAGACCTCGGTCTGCTGGTAGGGCACGCGCGATGCCTTCCAGGCGTCGCGGGCGGCATTGAGCGTTTCCACCGAGGGGTTGGCCAGCAGCACATCGACGGCCTTGTCGAGAGCCTGCGCCGTGGTCAGTGAATCCTCATATTTGGCAAGCGCGATATCGGAATAAGTCTTGATGACCGCTTTCGCGTCGGTTTCCGCCTTGGCAGGCAGCACGAACACCGCCGCCGTCAGCAGCGCCGTGGCACCAATCGCCGCCAGCCTGCCGCCATACCGTGCTGTCATTATCACTCTCCAGTTTCTCGGAAATTCCGTAAGCGGCGCGCGCGGCGACCGGCGCGGGGCCACGTCGTTGCCAAAAGCGCCAAGACTTGCCGCGCCATTGCGCGGTTCGGGGAAAAAAGACACCAAAATGCCTCCAATCGAACGGGTTCAAGGCCCAGACATCAAAGGGATGCGCCAATACGCAGGCTCCCATAAAGCTTCGGCGCCGATCGAAGTCAACGAAAATCTACGGGAAAAGCCAATTGAAACAATAGTTTAGAATTATTCTAAACTACAGAAGTCAACTTTACACCTCGGCTGCGCCGGCTTCGCTGTCAAACTGTACGATTGACAGCCGCCGTTCCGGGTGCGACCCGCAAACGCTCTCTTGCGGCGGCGCCAGACAATTGCCACCTGCCGAGAGATCCTAGGATCGAAACAGGATTTGGGACGCGATGAAGAACGGCGTGGTCATTGTCGGTGCGGGTCATGCGGGCGTGCAAGCGGCCGCCAGTTTGCGCGAGGACGGCTATGACGGGCCGGTGATCCTCATCAGTGACGAGAACGAACTGCCCTACCATAAGCCACCGCTGTCGAAGACCTTCATCAAGGATGCCGACGCCAAACCGCAACCGCTTCGGGGTGAGGCCTTCTATACCGGCAACGCCATCGACTACCGGCCGGGCGTGCGGATCGAACGCATCGATGCCGGCGGCCGCAACCTGGAGATATCAGGCGGCGGCGTGCTTGCCTTCGACCATCTGATCCTGGCGACCGGGTCGCGCCCGCGCCTCCTGCCGCTGCCTGGCTCGGATCTGTCCGGCGTCCTGTCGCTGCGTTCGCTGGCCGATGCCCGGCGGATCCGCGACTTGAGCGCACGGAGCGAAGATGTCGTCATCCTCGGTGGCGGCTTCATCGGGCTGGAAATCGCCGCGACGCTGCGTGCGACCGGCCGCACGGTGACGGTGGTGGAAGCGGTCGACCGGCTGCTCGGCCGCGCCGTGGCGCCGGTGGTGGCAAGCCATGTCCGCCAAAGGCTGGAAGCGGCCGGCGTGCGCATCCTCACCGGCACCTCGATTTCAAGGCTCGAAGGCGAAAACGGTCATGTCGTCGCCGCGATGACCTCGTCGGGTGAAAAATTGCCGGCGCGCATGGTTATCGTCGGCATCGGCGCCGTGGCCAATGTCGAACTGGCGCAGGACGCCGGCATTGCCATCGCCAACGGCATCCGTGTCGATCACCAGATGCGCAGTTCGGTGCCGGAAATCCTGGCCATCGGCGACGTTGCCTCCTACCGGCACTGGTTCACCGGCGGCGATGTGCGGCTGGAATCGGTGCAGAACGCCACCGACCAGGCCCGCCTCGCGGCGCGCACGATCACCGGTCACGCGGATGCCTATTCGGCGGTGCCATGGTTCTGGTCCGATATTGGCGACATGAAGCTGCAGATGGTCGGGCTGACCGCCGGCGGCGACAGCCATGTCGTGCTGGGCGACCTGCCCGACAACAAGTTCTCGATCTACCACTATGCCGGCGACCGGTTGCTCGGCATCGAATCCGTCAACCGCCCCGGCGACCACATGCTTGGCCGCAAGATGCTGGGCGCCGGCTTCTCGCCGACGCCGGAGACGGTGGCAATGGGTCCCGAGGGGTTGAAGGCGGCTCTGGCTGCCTTTCAGCAGGATGAGCCGGCAAGAGCTGCGGGATAGCCGCCTTGCCCTCCCCCTTGTGGGGAGGGTCGCTGCGAAGCAGCGGGGTGGGCGCCAAGCCCCCCACACCTACCTCAGTCCGACCTCCCCACGAGGGGGAGGTAAAGCGGTTCAGGCGGCGCAGACTTCGCGGATCGAGCTTTCCAGAATGTCGAGCGCCTCGTTCATGACCTCGTCCTGGATGGTGATTGGCGCAAGGAAGCGGATGACGTTGCCGTAGACGCCGCAGGTCAGCAGGATCAGGCCCTTGTCGAGCGCTTTCAGCCGGATGGCGTTGGCGATCTCGGCCGACGGCAGGCCCTTCTTGACGTCGTTGAACTCGACCGCGTTCATGAAGCCGAGGCCCCTGATATCGACGATCTCGGGCACGTCGTCGCGGATCGACTGCAGGCGCTGCTTCAGCCGCGCGCCCAGGGTGTTGGCGCGGTCGCAAAGCTTTTCGTCCTCGATCACGTCGAGAACCGCGTGTGCCGCGGCAACCCCGATCGGGCTGCCGCCATAGGTGCCGCCGAGGCCGCCGGGGCCGGGCGCATCCATGATTTCGGCGCGGCCGGTGACGGCCGACAGCGGGAAGCCGCCGGCCAGGCTCTTGGCCATGGTGGTGATGTCGGCCGCGACTTCATGGTGATCCATCGCGAACATCTTGCCGGTGCGGGCAAAGCCGGTCTGCACCTCGTCGGCGATCAAAAGCATGCCGTGCTGGTCGCAGAGCTTGCGCAGCGCGGTCAAGAATTCGCGCGGCGCCTCGTAGAAGCCGCCCTCGCCCTGAACCGGCTCGACAATGATGGCGGCGACGCGGGCCGGATCGACATCGGCCTTGAACAACCGGTCGAGTGCGGCCAGCGAATCGGCAACCGACACACCATGCAGCGGCACCGGGAACGGCGCGTGATAGACGTCGCCCGGCATGGCGCCGAAGCCGACCTTGTAGGGCACGACCTTGCCGGTCAGCGCCATGCCCATGAAGGTGCGGCCATGGAAGCCGCCGGCGAAGGCGATGACGGCCGGGCGTCCGGTGGCATTGCGGGCGATCTTGATGGCGTTCTCGACCGCCTCGGCGCCGGTGGTGACGAAGATCGTCTTCTTCTCGAACTTGCCGGGCAGCATGGCATTCAGCCGTTCGGCCAGCCTGACGTAGCTCTCATAGGGCACGACCTGGTGGCAGGTGTGGGTGAAACGGTCGAGCTGCGCCTTGACCGCTTCGATCACCCTGGGGTGGCGGTGGCCGGTGTTGACGACGGCGATGCCCGAGGAAAAGTCGATGTAGCGACGGCCTTCGACATCCCAGATTTCCGAATTTTCGGCCCGGTCGGCATAGATTTGCGTGGTCATGCCGACGCCGCGCGAGATCGACTGGTTTTTGCGTTCGGAAATGGCTGAATTCTTCATGATATCCCTCATCGGGCCGGCGCCCGTCCTCGTTGATCAGATGTCTTCTGACCTTATTTCATGTTTTCCTCAAGTCGGCACCACCGGCGGGCGATTGGGCCTGCGACGAGAAGATCCGGGCCTTAACCAGTCGGGCGATACGCGTACGAGGCCGGTTTCCTTTTTCCGGGGATCGATTATCCTCCTGACATCCGCGAGGATCAGCAACCTGCGGCTGGGGGAGCCCATGAGCAGGAACGCGACATCGTCCGTCTCGCCGCCATCCGTCAGAACCTCCAGTCTTTTGTCATTTCCAATCGCCTCGGCAATGTGCGTCTGCGCAGCCGCATTGCTTCTGGCCGGCTGCCAGAAGCAGGAAGCGGCGGACAAGAAACTGCCGATCATGGTGCGCACCGAAACAGTGGCGATGGCCGACTATGCGCCGAGAACCTCGCTGACCGGGGTCATCGCGGCGCGCACGCTGAACAATCTGTCGTTCCGCGTCGGCGGCCGCATTGCCGAGCGGCTTGTTGATGTCGGCCAGCATGTCGACCAGGGCGCGGTGCTTGCCCGCATCGATCCGCAGGAGCAGCAATCCGATCTGCGCTCCGCACAGGCCGATCTTGACGCAGCACAAGCGCAGCTGACCCAGTCCGCCGCCGCCTTCGAGCGGCAGAAGACGCTGCTTGCCCAGGGCTTCACCACAAGGCGCGACTATGATGCCGCCGACCAGGCGCTGAAGGTGGCGCAAGGCAGCGTCGATGCCGCGCTGAGCGCATTCGCCAACGCCCAGCAGAACCTGTCCTTCACCGAGCTCAAGGCGGGTGCCGCCGGTGTGATCACCGCCCGCCAGGTCGAAACCGGCCAGGTGGTGCAGGCGGCACAAACCGTCTTCACGGTCGCCGAGGACGGTGACCGCGATGCGGTATTCAACGTGCAGGAGACGCTGGTCGCCAAGACGCCGGCCTCGCCGGCGGTGACGATCACATTGTTGTCCGACCCGCAGGTCCGGGCGACAGGCAAGGTGCGCGAGATCTCGCCGGCGGTCGACCAGGCTTCCGGTTCGATCCGGGTCAAGGTCGGCATTGCCGACACGCCCGCCGGCATGCCGCTCGGGGCGGCCGTCATCGGGTCGGTCAGCGCCAAGCCGGCGAAGGCGATCCTGCTGCCCTGGCAGGCGCTGACATCCAGCGCGGGCAAACCGGCGGTCTGGATCGTCGACCCCTCGACCAAGGCGGTGGCGCCGACGCCGGTCGAGGTGCTGGCTTTCGATTCGGGCACGGTCGTCATCGCCAGCGGACTGAACGAGGGCCAAAGCGTCGTGACCGCGGGCGGGCAGTTGCTCAGTCCCGGCCAGACGGTCGAGATATCGGGGGCGGGCCAATGAACCGGTCCATCATGCTTGGCCTGTTCGCGCTTGGCGCGCTCGCCGCCTGCTCGAAATCGGAGGAAAAGCCACCGGAGGTCATCCGGCCGGTGCTGTCGATGGTGGTCGAGCCGCGCACGACGCAGACCTTCGGCTTTGCCGGCTCGGTCGAGCCGCAGATCAGCGCCGACCTTGCCTTCCGCCTGCTTGGCCGGGTCGTCTCGCGCGACGTCAAGGTCGGCGACATCGTCAGCAAGGGCACGACGATCGCCGCGCTCGATCCGACCGCGCTGGAGCTGGCGGTGCAAGCAGCCAAGGCCGAGCTCTCCAATGCCGAGGCACAGTTCGCCAATGCTGCCGCCAGCGAGGAGCGCCAGCGCCAGCTGCTTGCCGCGGCCAACGCCTCGCAGGCCGTCTTCGATGCCGCGCAGCAGGCACGCAAGGCCGCGGAGGCCAATGTCGAGCGGGCCAAGGCTTCGCTGGCCAAATCGCAGGAGCAGCTCGGCTACGCCAGGTTGTTCTCGGATTTCGACGGCGTCGTCACCGCCGTCGGCGCCGAGGTCGGACAGACCGTCTCGGCCGGCCAGACGGTCGTCACCGTGGCGCGCTCGGATCTGCGCGAAGCCGTGGTCGATATCCCCGATCAGTTGACCGGCGATCTCACCACCGGCACGCCGTTCCAGGTGATCCTGCAATCGCTGCCGACGATCGAGACCCAGGCCAAGCTGCGCGAGATCGCGCCGCAGGCCGAAGGCTCGACCCGCACCCGGCGCGTCAAGCTGACACTCACCGATCCGCCACAGGCCTTTCGGCTCGGCTCGACGGTGACGGCGACCCGCGTGACCAAGGTGGCGCCGACGATCGAACTGCCCATCTCGGCGCTGCTGGAAAAGAACGGCGCCGACAAGGTGTGGATCGTCGACCCGCAGACATCGAGCGTGAGCACGCGCGACATCAAGGTCGCGTCGAAGAATGGCGGCGCCTTCACAGTGGCTGAAGGGCTCAACGCCGGCATGCGCGTCGTCACCGCGGGCGTCCACAGCCTGAGCGAAGGCCAGAAGGTCAAAGTGCTGGAGGGCGGCGTCTGATGAAGGGCTTCAATCTCTCCGACTGGGCGCTCAGCCACCGCTCCATGGTCTGGTATTTCATGCTGGTCTTCGTCGTGGCCGGCATCTTCTCCTACCTCAATCTCGGTCGTGAGGAAGACCCCAACTTCACCATCAAGACGATGATCATCCAGGCCAACTGGCCGGGCGCATCGGTCAAGGAGACCGTGCAGCAGGTAACCGATCGCATCGAGAAGAAGCTCGAGGAACTCGACAGCCTCGACTATACCAAGTCCGTCACCACCGCCGGCCAGACCGTCATCTTCGTCAACCTGAAGGACACCACCAAGGCGCGCGATGTCGTGCCGAACTGGCTTCAGGTGCGCAACATGGTCAACGACATCAAGGCGCAGTTTCCGCAAGGCGTGCAGGGACCGTTCTTCAACGACCGCTTCGGCGATGTCTACGGCAACATCTACGCCTTCACTTCCGACGGGCTGACGCCGCGCCAATTGCGCGACTATGTCGAGGATGTCCGCACCAAGATCCTGACCGTGCCCAATGCCGGCAAGGTCGATCTCGTCGGCGCGCAGGACGAAGCGATCTATCTCGAATTCTCGACCCGCCAGATCGCCGCCCTCGGCCTCAACCAGCAGGCGATCGTGGCAAGCCTGCAGGCGCAGAACGCGATCACGCCGTCCGGCGTCATCCAGTCCGGACCGGAGCGCATCAGCGTACGCGTCGGCGGCCAGTTCGCCTCCGAGGACAGCCTTCGCGCCATCAACCTACGCGTCAACGACCGCTTCTTCCGGCTGAGCGACGTGGCGACGATCACGCGCGGCTATGCCGATCCGCCAACGGCGCTTTTCCGCTTCAACGGCCAGGACGCGATCGGGCTCGCCATCGGCATGAAGCCCAACGCCAATCTGCTGCAGTTCGGCGAGGCGCTGCACGAGGAGATGAACAAGGTGCTGGCCGACCTGCCGGTCGGTGTCGGCGTGCACCTCGTCGCCGACCAGCCGGTCATCGTCGAGGAGGCCGTCTCGGGCTTCACCCGCGCCCTGTTCGAGGCGGTGGCCATCGTGCTTGCAGTGTCGTTCATCAGCCTCGGCATGCGCGCCGGCTTCGTCGTGGCGCTGTCGATCCCGCTGGTGCTGGCCATCACCTTCACGGTCATGGCCTATCTCGGCATTTCGCTGCAGCGCATTTCACTCGGCGCGCTGATCATCGCGCTCGGCCTTTTGGTCGACGACGCCATGATCGCCGTCGAGATGATGGTGGCGCGGCTGGAGGTCGGCGACAATCTGCGCAAGGCAGCGACCTATGTCTACACATCGACCGCCTTCCCGATGCTGACCGGCACGCTGGTGACGGTCGCCGGCTTCATCCCGATCGGGCTCAATTCGAGTGCAGCCGGCGAATACACTTTCACGCTGTTCGTCGTCATCGCCGTGTCGCTGCTGGTGTCGTGGATCGTGGCGGTGCTGTTCGCGCCGCTGCTCGGCGTCACTATCCTGCCGGCGACGATGAAGACGAAACACCACGACCAGCCGGGACGCTTCACCTCGCTGTTCCGGCGCGTGCTTGTCGGCTCGGTGCGCCACCACTGGCTGACCATCATCGCCACAGTGCTGTTGTTTGCCGCCTCGATCGCCGGCTTCGGTCTCGTCCAGCAGCAGTTCTTCCCGCCCTCCGACCGGCCCGAGCTGATCGTAGACTGGAACCTGCCGCAGAATTCCTCTGTCGCCGAGACGCGCGACCAGATGGAGCGCTTCGAGCAGCGGGCGCTGGTCGGCAATCCCGACATCGACCATTTCTCGTCCTATATCGGCCAGGGCGCGGTGCGCTTCGTGCTGGCCTACGACGTGCAGCCGGCCAACCCCTATTTCGGGCCAGACCGTGATCGTCACCAAGAGCATCGAGGCCCGCAACCGGGTCAAGCCGGCGCTGGAAAAGCTGCTGCGCGAGGAATTTGTCGGCACCGACGCCTTCGTCAAGCTGCTCGAGCTCGGCCCGCCTGTCGGCCGTCCGGTGCAATACCGCGTCGGCGGTCCCGACATCCAGGCGGTGCGCGAGCTGGCGCAACAATTCGCCGGTGTGATCTCGGCCCATTCGAAACTGGCGGCCCCCACCTTCGACTGGAACGAGCCGCAACGCGTGCTGAGGGTCGACGTGCTGCAGGACAAGGCGCGCCAGCTCGGCATCACCTCTTCCGATATCGCCAGCGCGCTCAACAGCACGGTCGGCGGCGCCACCATCACGCAGGTGCGCGACGCCACCTATCTCATCAATGTCGTGGCGCGCTCACGCGATGCCGAACGCGGCTCGATCGGGACGCTGCAGAACATGCAGTTGCCGACCAGCACCGGCGAGGCGATCCCGCTCGCGGCGGTGGCCAATTTCCGCTACGAGCTCGAGCAGCCAACGGTTTGGCGGCGCGACCGCATTCCGACGATCACCGTGCGCGCCGGACTGGTCGGCGACGTGCTGCCTGCCACCGTGGTCAACGAGCTGAAGCCATCGGTCGATGCCTTCATCGCCAAGCTGCCGCCGGGCTATTCGGTCGAGACCGCCGGCTCGGTCGAGGAAAGCGCCAAGAGCCAGGGGCCGATCGCGGCCGTGGTGCCGCTGATGCTTTTCGTCATGGCCACGATCCTGATGATCCAGTTGCAGAGCTTCCAGCGCCTGTTCCTGGTGGTGGCGGTGGCGCCGCTCGGGCTGATCGGCGTGGTCGCGGCCCTGGTGCCGAGCGGCGCGCCGCTCGGCTTCGTCGCCATCCTGGGCGTGCTGGCGCTGATTGGCATCCTGATCCGCAACTCGGTCATCCTGATCGTGCAGATCGAGGACCTCGTCGCCGAAGGAAAGGACCGCTGGGCGGCCGTCATCGAGGCGACGGAACACCGGATGCGGCCGATCGCGCTGACCGCGGCCGCCGCCAGCCTGGCGCTGATCCCAATCGCGCGCGAAGTGTTCTGGGGACCGATGGCCTACGCGATGATGGGCGGCATCATCGCGGGTACGGCGATCACGCTGCTGTTCCTGCCGGCGCTTTATGTGACGTGGTTCCGGATCAAGGAGCCGAAGCAATCGAGCCAAGCTGGACACAGCGGAGCCTTGCCTGAGGGCGGAGCCGCCTGACGCTCGCGTGGCGCCAAGGAAGTCGATTTAAAAAGCTTGGCTACGCCCTCACAAACCCCTCGCTGGCCCTGAGCAGATTGCGCGTATAATCCTCTGTCACGCGGTGCGCGACAAGTTGGGCCGCCGTGAGATTCTCGACCGCCTCGCCGCTTTGCATCACCATCAGCCGCTCGCACATATGGGTGATGATGGCGAGGTCGTGGCTGACCATCAGGAAGGTCAGCTTGCGCCGTCGGCGGACCTCTTCCAAAAGGTTGAGCACTTCGGCCTGCACCGAGGCATCGAGCGCCGAGGTCGGCTCGTCGAGCAGCAGGATCGAGGGTTCGAGGATGAGCGCACGTGCGATCGCCACGCGCTGGCGCTGGCCGCCCGACAACTGATGCGCGTAGCGGAAGCGAAAGCCGTTGCCGAGGCCGACCTCGTCGAGCGCGCGTTCGATGCGCTTCTCGCCATCGGCAAAGCCGTGGATGGCAAGCGGTTCCTGCAGCAGGCGGTCGACGGTCTGGCGCGGGTGCAGCGAGCCATAGGGATCCTGGAAGACCATCTGCACTTCGCGATAAAAGGCCTTGTCGCGGCGCGTGCCGAGCGTCTTGCCGTTGACGGTGATGCTGCCCGAGGCGACCGGCGCAAGGCCGGCGATCGCCCTGAGCAGCGTCGATTTGCCGGAACCGCTCTCGCCGACCAGGCCGAAGGATTCGCCTGACCTGACTTCGAGGCTGACGCCTTTCAGCGCGCGAAACCGGTCGAAGATCACTTCCAGCCCGTCGACGGTGATCGCAGCTGTCATGCCGCCCACTCCGGCTTGCGGTCGAGCACCGGCAGCGGGTGGCGCTCGAAGCCGATCCTGGGCATGCAGTTGAGCAGGCCGCGCGTGTAGGGATGCTGGGCCTGCCCGAGTTCGGAGGCCTTTAGCTGCTCGACCACCCTGCCAGCATACATGACGATGACGCGGTCGCAGAAGGACGAGACCAGGCGCAGATCATGCGAAATGAAGATCAGCCCCATGCCGCGATCGCTGACCAATTTATCGAGGATGCCGAGCACGTCGAGTTGCACGGTGACGTCGAGCGCCGAGGTCGGCTCGTCGGCAATCATCATTTCCGGCCCGGCGATCAGCATCATGGCGATCATGGCGCGCTGGCCCATGCCGCCTGAGACCTCATGCGGATGCAGGTCGAAGACGCGTTTGGGATCGCGGATCTGGACCGCTTCCAGCATGGCCAGCGCGCGCTCGCGCGCTTCGGCCTTGCTGACTTTTTCGTGGGTGCGCAGCGTCTCGACGATCTGGCGGCCGATGCTCATCACCGGGTCGAGCGAGTATTTCGGATCCTGGAGGATCATGGCGATGCGGTTGCCCCGCAATGCCCGGCGCTGGCGGGGCGAGATGCCGAGCAGGTCAATGCCGTCGAAGGCCAGTTTCCTGGCCGATATCCTGGCCTGCGGCGGCGTCAGGCCCATGATGGCGCGGCCGGTCTGCGATTTTCCCGAGCCGCTTTCGCCGACAATGCCGAGCCGCTCGCGGCCGAGCGTGAAGGACACACCGCGCACGGCCTGGACCAGGCCGGTTCGGGTCGGAAAATCGACCCGAAGGTCGTCGACTTCAAGCAGCGTGCCGCTCATTGGTCACCGCTCCGGGGATCGAGGGCATCGCGCAGGCCGTCGCCGAGCAGGTTGAAGCCGAGGCTGACGATGAGAATGGCGAAGCCCGGCGCGCCGGCCACCCACCATTGATCGAGGATGAAGCGGCGGCCCGACGCGATCATCGTGCCCCACTCAGGCAGCGGCGGCTGCGCGCCGAGGCCGAGGAAGCCGAGGCCGGCGGCGGTGAGGATGATGCCGGCCATGTCGAGCGTCACCCGGACGATCAGCGAGGAGATGCAGAGCGGCATGATGTGGCGCAGCACGATGCGGAAGGGCGACGCGCCCATCAGCTGCACAGCCTTGATGTAATCGGAATTGCGCACCGTCAGCGTTTCCGCGCGAGCAATTCGAGCGTAAGGCGGCCATGAGGTGATGGCTATCGCCAGCACCGCGTTTTCGATGCCGGGGCCGAGGGCAGCGACAAAGGCCAGCGCCAGAACCAGCTTGGGGAAGGCGAGGAAGATGTCGGTGATGCGCATCAGGATGGCATCGGTCCAGCCGCCGGCGTAACCGGCGACGGTGCCCACCAGCAGGCCGATGGGGGCGGCGATGATGGCGACCAGGATGACGACATAGAGCGTCCAGCGCGAACCGTAGAGGATGCGCGAAAGGATATCGCGGCCGAGGTCGTCCGTGCCGAACCAGTGCTCGGCGCTGGGCGCCAGCAGCCGGGAATTCTTGAGATCACCGAAGGTCGGCGAATAGGGCGCCAGCACGCCGGCAAGGGCTGCGATGACCAGCAAGGCGATGATGATCAGCAGGCCGACAAAAGCCAGCCGGTTGGCCGAGAAACGCCGCCACGCGACATAGGCGCGTCCGAGCCTAGCCTGCATGCGCGAGGCCGGCCGCTCGCTGAGCAGCCAGTCGCGACGGCTCTGGATGGTGTCTGCGCTCATCCTGTCTTCGTCCTCGGGTCCAGCACGCGGTAGAGAAGATCCGACAGAAGGTTGATGGCGATGAACACCGAACCGATGACGATGGTGCCGCCAAGGACGGCATTCATATCGGCGTTCTGCAGCGAGTTGGTAATGTAGAGGCCGATGCCCGGCCAGGAGAAGACAGTCTCGGTCAGCACCGAGCCTTCGAGCAACCCAGCATAGGAGAGCGCGATCACCGTCACCATCGGCACCGCGGCATTGCGTAGCGCGTGGCCCCAGATGATGCGGGTTTCCGACAGGCCCTTGGCGCGGGCGGCGACGATGTATTCCTGCGCAAGTTCGTTGAGCATGAACGAGCGCGTCATGCGGCTGATATAGGCGAGCGAGAAATAGCCGAGCAGCGAGGCCGGCAAGATGATGTGGCGGAAGGCATCCCAGAAGACATCCCACTGACCCTGCATCGCCGAATCGAGAAGGTAGAAACCGGTGATCGGCGTGAAGGTGTATTCGTAGACGACATCGAGCCGAGCCGGAAAAGCCACCCATTGCAATTTGGCGTAGAACAGGACGAGGCCAAGCAGGCCGAGCCAGAAGATCGGCACGGAATAGCCGATCAGGCCAATGACGCGCACGATCTGGTCGATGATGCTGCCGCGCCTGACCGCAGCCAGCACGCCGAGCGGCACGCCGAACAGCGCACCGATCAGTGTCCCCAGCGTCGCCAGTTCCGTCGTTGCTGGAAGGGCGCGGCGAATGTCAGTCATGACCGGGTTGGTGGTCAGCACCGATGTGCCGAAATCACCGTTCAGGGCATTTTTCACATAGATGTAGAACTGTTCGATCAGCGGCAGGTCGAGGCCCATCTCGCGGCGCGTGCGCTCCACGACATTGAGAGGCGCTCGATCGCCGAGCACCGCCAGCACCGGATCGATCGGGATGACACGGCCGATGAAGAAGGTCACCGCGAGAAGACCAAGATAGGTCGTGACCGCGATGACCAGGAAACGGCCGATCGCCGAGGCAATGGCGACCGCGCGGGCGCTGCCGCGCCCGCTCTCGTTTTCAATCGCGCTCATGCGGCGCGTCCGTCGGCTTTATTCTTTCGAGACCGGGCCGACGAAGTTGCTGTCGAAGCTCGGACCAAGCGCGAAGCCCTTGAGGTTCTTGCGCAGCCCGGCCACTTCCAATTGCTGATGGATGATGACGAAGGGGCTGGTGTCGAGGATCTTCTGCTGCAAATCCTTGTACATATCAGCCCGCTTGCCTGCATCCTTCTCCAGCAGTGCCGCTTCGGTTTCCTTGGTCAGGTCCGGAATGTCCCAGGAATTGCGCCAGGCGAGCGTGTGCGACTTGCCGGCATCCGAATTGTCGGGGTTGGAGGCGAAGGTCTGGGCGTTGGAGTTCGGATCGAAATAATCCTGGCCCCAATTGCCGATATAGATGTCATGGTTGCGGGCGCGGTACTTGGTCAGCGTCTGCTTGCCGTCACCTGGAATGATCTCCAGCTTGATGCCGGCCTGGCCGAGCGTCTGCTGGATCGATTCGGCCATTCCGGTCGTCGGCTGGCCGGTGCGTACGTCCATGGTGACGCTGAAGCCGTCGGCCAGGCCGGCCTTGGCCAGCAATTCCTTGGCTTTGGCAACGTCGAGCTTGAAGGGATTGGTGTCGATGGCCCCGAGATCGCCCTTGGGCAGGAATGACTGGTGGATTTCGCCGATACCCTTGAGGATGGTCGAGCTCAGCGCATCGTAGTCGACCAGGTATTTGAAGGCCTGGCGAACCTCGGGCTTGGCGAGGTTCGGGTTCTTCTGGTTCAGGCTGATGTAATAGACCGTGCCCTTCGGCGCGCTGGTGGTGGTGAGATCGGCGTTCTTGGCGATGGCGTCGAGGTCGTTCGGCTCGAGGTTGCGGGCAACGTCGATGTCGCCGGCTTCGAGCGCCAGGCGCTGGGCCGAGCTTTCCTTCATGTTGCGGTAGATGACGCGGGCGAGCTTGGCCTTTTCACCGTGATAATTGTCGTTGCGCTCCATGACGACGGCTTCGTTGGCGCGCCATTCGCGCAGCTTGTAGGCGCCGGAGCCGGCATAGCCGGTCTTCAGCCAGGCATTGCCGAAGTCATTGTCCCATTTGTAGTCGGCGCTCGGCGTCACCGCGGCGACATGCTCCTTGACCAGCTTGGCGTCGACAACGGAAGCGACCGTGGCCGACAGGCAGTTCAGCACGAAGCTCGGCGCATAGGCCTTGTCGACGGTGAACTGGAAGGTGGTGTCGTCGATTGCCTTGGCCTTTTCGGTGACGTTGTCGCCGCTGATGCCGAACTGGTCGATGATGAAGGCCGGGCTCTTGTCCAGCTTGACGGCGCGCTCGAACGAATAGGCGACGTCGGCCGCGGTGATCGGATTGCCCGAGGCGAATTTGAGGCCCGGCTTGAGCTTGAACGTATAGGTCAGGCCATCGTCGGAGACGGTCCAGCTCTCTGCGAGATCCGGCTTGACCTTGGAGGTGTCGCTAAGGTCGAGACGGACCAGCAGGTCATAGGTGTTGCCGGTGACTTCGGCGGTCGACAGTTCGAACGCTTCGCCCGGATCCATGGAGATGATGTCGTCGATGGCGAAGCCCTCGACCAGCGTGTCGGCGGGTGTGACGGCGAAGGCGGGTGCTGCGCCAATGAGCAGCGCGGACACCGCCGCGCCCGCTAGCAAGGCACGCGAGCGAAGAGCAAACTTTTCCATCATCATGGTGATTGTTCCCTGTTTTGTTGGTTGTTGACCTGAGTTCCCGGCTCAGGATTGTAGAATTCTTGTCGGGGCCAAAGGACGGCCTCTAACCCCTTACCGTCGTGGTTTTTGTCCAATTGGTCAACAGCATATCCGGCCACTTTGTGACGGGCAACGAGCATTTGCAGAACGGCCTATTGAAGCCGAACGGCGGATGGCGCGTCGACGCATACGCCGACCGATCGAGGCAGCCGAACGAGAAAGATCTGCCAATTTTTGAGTTATTTCAGCGCGGTGACTAGGCCCGCATCGGGAAAGCAGGTCGCGGCCTGGCCATTCTTGGCCTGCCACTTGCCGATCGAACGGCGGGTCTTGAAGCCCGGCAGGCCGTCGGCGCTGCCGACATCATAGCCCTTGGCCTCCAGCGCCCGCTGCAGGGCGGCGATGTCGGAGCGATGGAGATCGCCGACCGGACCCCAGCTGCCGGAAAAATTCTGGTCGCCATGCGCAATGCGGTCGGCGCCGTGGCCGATGAACAGCGCATAGAGGTCGCTGGTGTTGTATTCCTTCAGCACATAGAAATTGGGAGTGGCGATGAAAGCCGGCCCGCTGCGGCCGGCCGGCATCAGCAGGAAGCCCTGCGCCTTCAGCTCGCTCGCCGGAAACGGCTTGCCGCCGACGCGCTTGATGCCCATACCAGCCCACTCAGAGATCTTCTTGCCCTGATCGGGACCTTCCAGCGAGCAGGAGACGCTCTCCGGTACGGTCACCTCGAAACCCCAGCCGCGTCCTCTCACCCAGCCATAATGGACGAGATAATTGGCGATCGAGGCGAGCACGTCGGGCGTCGAATTCCAGATGTCGACACGTCCATCGCCGTCGAAATCCACGGCATGCTTGAGAAAGGAGGTCGGCATGAATTGCGGCTGGCCGAGCGCACCGGCCCAGGACGATTTCATCGCGCCGACCGGGGCGAGGCCACGTTGGACGATTTCCAGCGCGGCCAAAAGCTCGGTGCGGAAGAAATCCTGCTTCGTCGACATGAATGCCTTGGTGCCGAGAACCTCGAAGGCGTCGTAAGGCATCTTTGCCGCGCCGAAGCCGGTCTCACGGCCCCAGATCGCCAGGAGGATCTCGCCGGGCACGCCATAGCGCTTTTCAATCGCGGCAAGCGTCCTGGCGTTGGCGGCTTCGCGCGCGCGGCCGCCTGACGTCACCGCACGAACCGTCTTCTCGGCGAAATAGGCGCCGGGCGAGCCGAACTCGGCCTGATGCTGCTTCTGCGGCGTCTTCGGCTTCTCGCCGGGCATGACAAGGTCGGGCAGCTTCAGATTGGGCTTTATGCCATCGAAGGCGGCATCGAATGTCTGCTTGGAAATGCCTTTGGCCTTGGCCTCGGGCCAGAGGTCGTTCTGCAGCCAGGCGCGGAATTGGTCGTCGATCTTGGCGGCCGAGGCGGGGGCAGAAAAGACGAGGAAGGCAAGCGCAGCCAGGAAAAATGCCAGACAGAGCTGGCGAAGTCCGCGTTCGGTATCGGTGCTTGGCACCAGCCTCGAAGGGCGCGCAACAATCATGATCCGCACCCTTCCCGCTAATTGCGTCAAAACGCCGTCCGTGAGCGCAGCGCGGCGGCGAGCGTGCCCTCGTCGAGATAGTCGAGTTCACCGCCGACCGGTACGCCATGCGCCAGCCTCGTCACCTTGATGTCGAAGCCGGACAGTTGGTCGGTGAGGTAGTGCGCGGTGGTCTGGCCCTCGACCGTTGCGTTTACGGCGAGGATGATCTCCTTGACCTCGCCGCCGGCGACGCGGTCGATCAACGAGCGGATGTTGAGCTGGTCGGGGCCGATGCCGTCGAGCGGCGACAGCGTGCCGCCGAGCACATGGTAGCGCACGTTCATGGCGGCTGCCCGCTCCAACGCCCAGAGATCCGAGACGTCCTCGACGACGATGAGGGTGGCGGCGTCGCGGCGCGGATCAGTGCAGATCATGCAAGGGTCCGATGTGTCGACATTGCCGCAAGTTGAACAGATGCGCACCTTGTCGGCCGCCTCGCCCATGGCGGCGGCGAGCGGCGACAGCAGCTGTTCCTTCTTCTTGATCAGATGCAGGGCAGCGCGCCTGGCCGAACGGGGCCCGAGCCCCGGCACCTTGGCCAGGAGCTGGATCAGGCGTTCGATCTCGGGACCGGCGATTCGCTTGGACATTGCTCTGATCTAGAGCAATTTCAGGAAAAGTGCGAAGCGGTTTTCCCGGGAAAAGCGCAAAGCGCTTTCCCATGGGAATTGCGTCAAAACGAAAAGTTGGAGCGGCTCACTGTTTCAGCGAAACAGTGAGCCGCTCCAATATTTTTCAGAGCGCTTTGGAACATCCCGCGTTCGCGCATGGTCGCCATGCTGCCACGCGAAGCCGTGGCGGTGCGTATCAGTTGACCTCGAGCGGTCGAGACTGGCTGGCGATCATCGCACCGATGGCGTCGGTGTTCTCAGGAGTCGACTGGAATCCCATCGCCGCCTCTTGCGGCGCACCCTGAACCGAGGAAATGACGCGGGTGTTCAAGGTTCCGCCGAAACGGGCGGCATCCGGTTCTTCCATCGGCTCCTGCATCGCGACCATTGTCGGCTTCACGGCCACGCGCGCCGACTTCGCCGCGGGCGCCGCAGCCGCGGTCACAAAGGTCTCTTGAGCCGGGGCGGTCTTGGTCTTGAGCTGACGAGCCGGTTCTGCGGCGGCGGTCATGATGACCTGCTGCGCCGGAGCGGTCCGGGACGTTTTGGCGGGGCGCGCCGGCTCGGCCGAGGCAACCATCGTCACCGGCGCGGCCGGTTTCACGATCTCGGACCCGGCCGAGGCAACCGCCACCATTGGTTCATCCGGCAGCGGCTGCCAGTTGCGGCCGCGCTTCTCGTAGAAGGCATTGCCGCCGGCAACCATGGTGTAGTGCATGTTCTTGTAGGGGAAGCGCAGACCCGCCGTGTGGAAATACATCGTGTTCTTCAGCTTGGCCTTGCGCTCGCCCTTGAGCACTGCATCGGCCGCTTCCTCGACATCGGGCATGGCGCGCGAATTCATCGGCCTGGTCATGACGCCCGGCGCGAATTGCCCCGGCTCGCCGACCACCTGGCAGATGGTGCTGCCGTGGTTGCCGGAGCGCAGCCGGTTCATGACCACGGTGCCGACAGCGATCATGCCATCGCGGCTCGAGCGGTTGGATTCGAAGAACATCGCCCTTTCCAGGCACTCCCTGTCCTTCGGCGAGTGGCTGGAGGCGCGCGACGTCAGGAAGCTCGGCGTGATGGCATCAGTCAGGCCTGCAACAGACATGCCGTGCGAAGTGGTCTGGCTGCAGGCAGCCAAAAACAGGGGAGACGTGATGACGCCGAGCAACAGCGGCGTCTTCCATCGCGTAACGATCAACAGGTTACCCTCTCACTTCGATGCCCGCCCCCAGGCTGCGGCAAGAATGAGACATTTTCGGGCAAAATGATGGCCAAAACGTTATTAACAACGTACTGTTGCCGAAAAGGCACAATTTTGAGCCTTTCCAGATAGATCGAGCCGTCATTTCACGAAAGCGATGACCGCTCTCTCTTGGTTTCGCCGCAATTGCCGAGGGCAAACTGCGTCCCGTTTGTCCGGGGAATCGCTACCGCCCGGCCGCAATCGCAGCCGGCTGACCAGGCTCGAGCTCCTCGAATTTCTCTGAAAACAGGCCGCGCCTGAGAAACAGCGCCCGGGCGTCCCTGGCCGCCGGCGCGATCTTTCCCGGCCAGTCGCTGTCGATGAATTCGGCTTTGGTGAAATCGGGATTTGTTTCGGAGGCCGCCTCCAGGAATTCGGCGATCTCCAGCACGACAGCGCGCTCGTCCTTCGAAAGCGCCGACGTGCCGGCCTCGATCGACGGCCGGTGCACGAAATCCTCGAACAGGTAGAAGTAGCCCTTGATGCCGACAATATCGACGCCGGCATCGCAATCGGCCAGAATTTCCAGAATCTCGTAGATCCTGTTGCGGATACGTTGCTCGATCAGTCTTTCGGACGGCTCTTCGGTCATGGGCGCATCGCCGCTGAGTTAAACTTTCATGCATGCCGTTGCCCCAAAACCGCTGCACGGTCTTGGGCGAGACGCATCAGAACGGAAGTTTCATTCCCGGCGGGATCGGCAGGCCAGCAGTCAGCGCCTTGGTCTTTTCCTGCATGATCTGCTCGACCTTGGCCTTGGCGTCGTTGTGGGCGGCCAGAATCAGATCCTCGAGGATCTCGACCTCGTCCTCCTTGAACAGGGACGGGTCGATCTTCAGCGACTTCATCTCGAACTTACCACTCAAGGTGACGCTGACCAGGCCACCGCCGGCCTGGCCGACGGATTCGACCGTAGCGATCTCATCCTGCATGGCCTGGAACTTGGCCTGCATTTCCTTCGCCTTACCCATCAGGCCGAGAAGATCTTTCATGGTCCGATCCTTGTCTTGGTTTATCAGGTCTCGTCATCATCCGCCGGCGGCTCGACCGGCACTTCGGCTTCGGTCGCGTCTGCCTCCGGCGCATCGGGAATGCGCACGTCGATGATCTTGGCGCCGGGAAAGCGCGCCAGGATTGCGGCGACAGTCGGATCGCTCTTGGCATCGAGGAAGGCATTTTCGCGCTTGGTCGATTCCATTTCGGCTAGTGTCTGGCCGCCCTCTTCCTTCGACAGCGACACCAGCCAGTTGCGGCCGGTCCAGGCGCGCAGTTTCGTCGTCAGGTCGTTGAGCAGCAGCTTGGGCGCATCGTCGGTCAGGCTGACGTCGATGCGGCCAGGCTCGAAGCGGACGGGACGGATGCAACGCTTGACCAGCACCTTGAAGGCTATGTCCCGCTGCGCGTCGGCAAGCGCAACGATGTCGGCCAGCGACCTGACCGGCACCTGCTGTGGCTCGGAAACCGGCGCGGGCGGTGCGACGAAGGCGGCCGGCGCCGGCGAGGCCTCGACCAGCCGCATGGTCTGCGCGCCACCGGAACCGGATGGCATGCGCGCCTGCGCCACCGCGCTGGCCGCGCCGCCATTGCCAGGACCGGCAGGGGCGCCATTCGGGCGCGGTGCGCCATTCTGAGCTGTTGCTGCCCCGTCCAGTGATCGCAACGCCTCGTCCAGAGTCGGCAGGTCGGCGGCGTGCGCCAGCCGGATCAGCACCATTTCGGCGGCACTGACCGGCCGGTTGGAGGACTGCACCTCGGGAATGCCCTTGAGCAACATCTGCCAGGTCCGCGACAGCACGCGGACCGACAGCGCCCTGGCGAAATCGGCGCCGCGCTGGCGCTCGTCCTGCGACAGCGATGCATCGTCCATGGCGGTCGGCACGAAACGCAACCGGGTGACGAGATGGTTGAATTCGGCAAGATCGGTCAGCACGGCAGCCGGATCGGCGCCGGTGTCGTATTGCGTGCGGAATTCGGCGAGTGCCGCCGCCACGTCGCCCTTCATCACATGTTCGAACAAGTCGACGATGCGGGCGCGGTCGGCCAGGCCCAGCATGGCCCGCACCGCTTCGGCGCTGACGGCGCCGGCGCCGTGCGCGATCGCCTGGTCGAGGATGGAGAGCGAATCGCGAGCCGAGCCTTCGGCCGCGCGCGCGATCATCGCCAGCGCGTCGTCGTCGACCGAAATGCCTTCCTTGTCGGCGATCGAGGAGAGATGCGCGACCAGCGCGCCGGCGTCGATGCGCCTGAGGTCAAAGCGCTGGCAGCGCGACAGGACGGTGATCGGAACCTTGCGGATTTCGGTGGTGGCGAAAATGAATTTGACGTGCGGCGGCGGCTCTTCCAGCGTTTTCAGCAGGCCGTTGAAGGCCTGCGTCGACAGCATGTGCACTTCGTCGATGATGTAGACCTTGTAGCGGGCCGCGACCGGCGCATAGCGCACGCGCTCGATGATGTCCCTGATGTCGTCGATGCCGGTGTGCGAGGCGGCGTCCATCTCGATGACGTCGACATGGCGGCCTTCCATGATCGCCTGGCAATGCTCGCCGAGCACGGCGAGGTCGACGGAAGGCTGGTCGACGGTCGCGGTCTTGTAGTTCAGCGCCCGTGCCAGGATACGCGCCGTGGTGGTCTTGCCGACACCGCGCACGCCGGTCAGCATCCAGGCCTGGGCTATGCGGCCCGTGGCAAAGGCGTTGGTGAGGGTGCGAACCATCGGCTCTTGGCCGACCAGCTCGGAAAAATTCGAAGGACGGTATTTGCGCGCCAGCACGCGGTAGGCGGCGGCCTTTCCATTCTCCGGGCTTTTTGGCCCCGAATTTCCGGCTTCGCTCATTCGCCCGTTAAGCTCCAAAAGGCCGCGCCCCAAGGCGCCGTTCCTGCGCATAGTCTCGCCCGCGCTGCAATGCGTCGTCAATGTCGCGAGGAGGGCCGATGAGGTGGGAGGCTGGAACAATGACCCGTTCCGGGCTCGTTAGGGCTGCTTCCTTCCGGACCTGACCCGGTTGGCGAGTGGATCGTCCACCACCAACCTCCCGCTGTCCATATCGGCAATTGCGCGACGAAATGCAAGTGCGCAGGCAAATCGGCGCGATCACACAAGAGATTTGCTTGCAGCCCCGATGCAGCCGCTCTAGCGTTCATGGTTTGAAGAAACCAAGAAAAGCAAGGGAAACGCCGATGTTGCCGGGCCTGAAGGCCGGATTCACGCTGGATGCCCGGCTGGAGGCGGACAGCGAGCAGTTGATGTGGCTTGGGCTGTGCGAATTGCGGGTGATGAACGATCGCCGCTGGCCATGGCTGGTCTTGGTGCCGCAGCGGCCGGGCGCGGAAGAAATCCACGACATGACGCCGCTCGACCAGGCGATGCTGACCTTCGAGACCAATATGGTGGCGCAGGCGCTGAAGAAAGTCAGCGGCTGCACCAAGATCAACACCGGCGCGCTCGGCAATATAGTGCGCCAACTGCATATCCATATCGTCGCTCGGTCAGAAGGCGATCCCGGCTGGCCCGGCCCGGTGTGGGGGTATGGCCTGCGCGAGCCCTATCAGCGTTCCGACCTGCGCCGGTTTGCCGAAACCATAAGGGCGGCGCTATAAGCCTTCCCCAGTGTTTATTCCAAGACACGTTCATTCCCAGACATGTCCATCCCAAAGCATCAGAGACCGCATGAGCTTCCGCCTGTTTGACGCGCCTTTGCGCGAGCCGAGCCAGTTCGTCGGCTTTGCCGGCAATACGATCGACCGGCAATCCGAGAATCGAGCCGACGATTCGGTCGACAAGGCGCTGGCGGATCCAACGACGCGGCTTTTGCTGATGAATGGCGGCCGGCTCCACCTGAAGCTTGGTAATAGCGGCAGTCTCGATCCCTGGTTCGACGCCGCAGGGAGCGAACCCTTCAAGCCGTCCTTCGCCGGGGCTGTGCTGCTCGGCTTTTCCGAACAGGGGCCGGTGCTGGCGATGCCTGTCGCAATCGAGGCCGAACAGCTGCCCGAGACCGTCAAGGCGATCGACTATCGGTCGGTCTACATGCAAGGGCTGATCGACGAAGCGGCGGCGGGGGCGATGGCGCAAGGGGCGGCCCTGCTCGCCTGGCATGCCAGCCATCGTTTCTGCAGCAAATGTGGCACGCAATCGCAAATGCGGGCCGGCGGCTACAAACGCCATTGCCCGAATTGCGGCACCGAGCATTTTCCGCGCACCGACCCGGTGGCGATCATGCTGACGGCGACGCGGGAAAAATGCCTGCTCGGGCGCGGCCGGCATTTCGCGCCGGGCATGTATTCGGCGCTTGCCGGCTTCATCGAACCGGGCGAGACGATCGAGGCTGCGGTGCGCCGCGAAACGCTGGAGGAAGCCGGCATCCGGCTCGGCCGCGTCGTCTACCATGCCAGCCAGCCCTGGCCGTTTCCCTATTCGCTGATGATCGGCTGCTTCGGCGAGCCGCTCAACGAGGACATCCAGGCCGACCTCAACGAGTTGGAAGACTGCCGCTGGTTCGGCCGCGACGAGGTGCGTCTGATGCTGGCCCGGGAGCATGCCGACAATCTGGTCACGCCGCCGAAAGGGGCGATCGCGCATCACCTCATCCGCGCCTGGGTCGACAGCGAATACTGAACGTCATTGCAGGAGAGACAAATGATCCGTCACACCGTCGTCTTCACGTTGAAGCACCCACCGCACTCGCTCGAGGAAAAGCGGTTCCTCGTCGACGCCAAGAAAATCCTGACGGCGATCCGGGGCGTCACGCATTTCGAGCAATTGCGGCAGATCAGCCCCAAGAACGACTATCGATTCGGCTTCTCGATGGAGTTCGCCGACCAGGCAGCCTACACCAGATACAACGACCATCCCGACCATGTCGCCTTCGTGCGCGACCGCTGGGTGCCTGAGGTCGAGAAATTTCTCGAGATCGACTATGTGCCGCTGGGCGCTGTGATTTAGATGATCTTGTAAAGTGGGAACCGGTTTTCTCGGACAAACGGTTTCCGTTTGTCCAGCGATCACGCTCAAGGCAATCAGTCAGCCACTTTCCACTGTTCACGCGACTTGCTGGCCCGGGTAGACGCCCAGGATCCGCACTTCGCGGGAGAAGAAGCGAAGCTCGTCCAGCGCCAGCTTGACCAGCGGATCGTCGGGATGGCCCTCGATGTCGGCGTAGAACAGCGTCGCGGTGAAGGCGCCGAGCTGGTAGCTCTCCAGCTTGGTCATGTTGATGCCGTTGGTGGCGAAACCGCCCATGGCCTTATAGAGGGCCGCCGGCACGTTGCGGACGCGGAAGATGAAAGTCGTCATCATCTTGGTGTCGGCTGACGGCCGCTCGGCCCATTGCTTGCTCTTGGTCAGGACGACAAAACGGGTGACGTTGGAGTCCGTGTCCTCGACATTTTTCTCGATGATATCGAGCCCGTAGAGCGTCGCGGCCAGCGCCGGCGACAGCGCGGCCATGGTGCGGTCCTTGACCTCGGAGATCATCTTGGCGGCACCGGCCGTATCGCCGGCGACGACCGCCTTCCAGCCGTTCTTGCGGATGTATTTGCGGCACTGGCCAAGCGCGTGGATGTGGCTGTGCACGGTCTTGATCTCGTCGCGTTTGACGCCGGGCAGCACCATCAGCTGGAAATGGATCGGCAGGAAATATTCGCCGACGATGTGCATCCGCGATTCCGGCAGCAGATGGTGGATGTCGGCGACGCGTCCGGCGATGGTGTTCTCGATCGGGATCATGGCGAGGTCGGCCTTGCCGGTCTCGACCGCGTTGAACGCATCCTCGAAGGTCGGGCACGGCAACGGCTCCATCGAGGGATAGACGTTGCGGCAGGCGGTGTCGGAATTGGCGCCCGGCTCGCCCTGGAAGGATATTCTGTTGGTCTTTTCAGGCATGGGCCAGGTCTCGATTCACGGGTGTCGAAGGGATTTCTCAGTTTGAAAGGATGGTTCGGGCGCGCTCAAGGTCTTGCGGCGTGTCGACGCCGAGCGGCAGCGACCGGACGATCTCGGCATCGATGCGCATGCCGGCTTCCAGCGCCCGCAACTGCTCCAGCCGCTCGCGGCGCTCCAGCGGCGACGGTTTCAGCGCGACGAAGCGTTCTAGCGCGGCACGCCGATAGGCGTAGAGGCCGACATGGTGATAGAGCGGCCCCTCGCCCCAAGGTGCTGTGGCGCGGGTGAAATAGAGCGCCCTCAGCCGTGTGCCGGAGAGCGGCGAACCGACGATCTTGACGACGTTCGGGTTGGTCTTTTCCTCGTCGCGGACAATCTCGACGCCAAGCGTGGCAATATCCACCGCCGCGTTCTCGAACGGCCTGAGCGAGGCGGCGATGATGCCGGGATCGATGGTCGGCAGGTCGCCCTGCACATTGACGATCGTTTCGACCTTGCGTCCGGGATCGAGCGCGGCCAGCGCCTCGTGGATGCGGTCGGAGCCGGATTCATGGTCGATGCGCGTCATCACCGCCTCGAAACCATGCGCGCGCACCGCTTCGGCGACGCTTTGCGTGTCGGTCGCCACCACCACCCGGCCGAGGCCGGCTTCGGCCGCGCGGCGGGCGACATGGACGATCATGGGCGCGCCGGATATGTCGGCCAGCGGCTTGCCCGGCAGGCGGGTGGAGGCCATGCGGGCCGGTATCAGGATCAAGGTGGACATCGCTGTGGCAAGGCGTTCGAAAAGAGGACGGGAAAAGTGGCAAAAGGTCTCACTGGCAGCGCCCTTATAGGTGTTGCAACGCCGGAGCAAAAGACCTAGTTTCCGCCCGATTTGACCGGCTCTGGAGGGCAGGTCTCGATACCGACGGACGGAGTGGACGGTTCGGTCCGCCGGAAAAGGGAGCAAGGGGCGTATGGATTCCAACGAAGTCAACAAACTGCTCGCCGGATTGCTCGGAACCGTTTTCGTCGTTTTCTCGGTCGGCCTGGTATCTGACGCGCTGTTTGCCTCGCCGGCTCCTGAAAAGCCCGGTTTCGCCATCGAGGCAGCCGAGCCCGCCGAAGGCGGCGCAGCAGCGCCGGCCGCCGCAGCCAAGCCGATCGCTGATCTGCTGCAGACTGCCAATGTCGAGGCGGGTGCTGCCGTCTTCAAGAAATGCCAAGCTTGCCATTCCGGTGAAAAGGGCGGACCCAACAAGGTCGGCCCCGATCTGTGGGACCTCGTCGACCGTCCTGTCGCCGAACATGAAGGCTTCGCCTATTCGGCCGGCATGAAGGAATTTTCCAAGGGCGGCACCGAGAAGTGGACCTACGACAACATCAACCACTTCATCACCTCGCCGAAGAAATTCGTGAAGGGCACGGCCATGGGCTTCGCCGGCCTGCCCAAGGACGAGGACCGCGCCAACGTCATCGCCTATCTGCGCACGCTGTCGGACAATCCCAAGCCGCTGCCGGCACCGGGTGCCGCCGCCGACGCCAGCGCGCCCGCCAAGCCGGCCGATGGCGCCGCTCCGGCGAAGCCGGCTGATGGCGCTGCACCGGCCAAACCTGCCGCTCCCGCGGCTCCGGCAGCACCGGCCAAATAACCGAATTGTCATCAAAGCGTTCATAGAAAAGCCGGGTTCTGCCCGGCTTTTTGTTAGGAAAAACGCATATGCGGCGACAAAGCCGCGCATGGCGGTTTTCACGAGCGCCAAATCATCTAGATTGCCCTTTCTGGATGGTCCGGAGAAACGCATCGCGAAGAGGATAGTGCATGACGGTTGGCCGAACGCTTCTCAGGTCGTTGCTGGCAGCGGCCCTTCTGGCGGCGGGACTGCAGGCGACCCTGGCCGACGAGTGGCGGACCACCTCATCGCTGATCGGCGATTCCAAGTACGGCGACAATTTTCAGCACTACGACTACGTGAACCCGAACGCGCCCAAGGGCGGCACGTTGAATTCGGTGCTGCTCGGCACTTATGACAGCTTCAACCCCTACATTGTTCAGGGATCGCCGGCGGCGGGGCTCGTCGGCTTCGGCGGCGGCCTGCTCTACGACACGCTGATGGAGCAAGCGACCGACGAGGGCAGCACCAGCCACCCGCTGATCGCCGACGCTTACAAATATCCGGCTGACTATTCCTCGGCGACCTACCGGCTCGACCCGCGCGCGAAATGGCATGACGGCCAGCCGATCACCGTCGACGACGTGATCTGGTCGTTCCAGGTGTTGAAAGCGAACAGCCCACAATACAGCCGCTATTTCGAGAACGTCACCGACGCGGTGGCGATCTCCGACCGCGAGGTCGAGTTCCATTTCAACCAGAAGGGTAACCGAGAACTGCCGAAGATCATCGGCGACCTCGCCGTGCTGCCGAAGCACTGGTGGGAAGGCACCGACGCCAATGGCAAGAAGCGCGACGTCACCAAGCCAACGCTGGAAATTCCGCTCGGATCGGCGGCCTACAAGATCGCCAGCTTCAAGCCGGGCTCGGAAATCGTCTGGCAGCGCGTGCCGGACTATTGGGCCGCCAAGCTGCCGGTGAAGATCGGCCGCGAGAATTTCGACACGCGCCGATATACCTACATCCTCGACGACAATGCCGCCTGGCTGGCTTTCACCAAGGGCGGATTGGAAGACATCAATCGCGAATACAGCTCCCGCAAATGGGCGACCGCCTATAATTTCCCAGCCATCCAGGCCGGTGACGTCATCAAGAAGGACTTCCAAACCCAGTCGCCGCAGCCGATGCAGGGCTTTGTCCTCAACCAGCGAAGGCCGCTGTTCCAGGACCGGCTTATCCGCGAGGCACTGACCATCCCGTTCGATTTCGAGAGCATGAATCGCACACTGTTCTTCGGCTTCAACACCCGCATGTCGAGCTATTTCCAGGGTACCGAATTGGCGTCGAGCGGGCTGCCACAAGGCAAGGAATTGGAGATCCTCGAGAAATATCGCGACAAGCTGCCACCCGAACTCTTCACGCAGCAATTCAAGCTGCCGGTCTACGATTCGCCGCAGGCAGAACGGAAGTACCTGAAACAGGCGGTCGATCTCTTCGCCAAGGCAGGCTGGGTGATCAAGGGCGGCAAGATGGTCAACGCCAAGACAGGCGCTCCGTTCAAGTTCGAGATCCTCGGCTGGAACGACACCGACCAGGTGATCGCCAGTCCCTATATCGCCAACCTGCGCAAGATCGGCGTAGACGCTTCCCTGCGCATCATCGATCAGACGCAGTACATCAACCGGGTCAACCATTTCGATTTCGACGTCGTCACGGGTCTGTTCGGCCAATCGGATTCACCAGGAAATGAACAGCGGGACTTCTGGAGCTCGAAGGCCGCCGACACGCCAGGCTCGCGCAATCTGATGGGAATCAAGGATCCGACCGTCGACGCCCTGGTCGACCGCATCATCTTCGCCACGGACCGCGAGGATCTTGTCGCCGCCACACATGCGCTCGACAGGGTGCTGCTGTGGAACTTCTACGTCGTGCCGCAATATTATCGATCGGCGGTCTGGCTGGCCTATTGGAACAAGTTCAAATTCCCCGACAAGCAGCCTGCCTATGTCGGTGCCGATATCGACTCCTGGTGGATCGACCTCGACAAGGAGAAGGCGCTGGCCGCCAAATACAAGGGCGGCAATTGATGACGATGCTGCCGCGCCGCGATTTCCTGGCATTGAGCGGGGCCGCCGCTGCCGCGGCCCTGTTGCCGGGCAGAGCCTTCGCCGATATCGCGACCGGCGTGAAATTGCATGGGCTCTCCGCCTTCGGCGACCTCAAATACAGACCGGATTTTGCGCATTTCGACTATGTCAATCCGGACGCGCCGGCTGGGGGGATCTTCAATTTCTCGCCGCCGAACTGGGGCTACAACCAGGATACTCAGACCTTCAACACGCTGAACTCCTTCACCGACAAGGGCGATGCGCCGCCGCGCATGGAGATGTGTTTCGACGGGCTGATGGTGCGCGCGCTCGACGAGCCCGACGCCGTGTACGGCCAGATCGCCGACGGCGTAACGCTGTCGGACGACCGGAACTCCTTCACCTTCTCGCTTCGTCCCGAAGCGCGCTTCCATGACGGGTCACCGCTGACGGCACAGGATGCCGCCTTCACCTTCTCGCTCTACAAGGACAAGGGCCACCCAGACCTGTCGCTGTCGCTGACACACATGGTCGAGGCAGTTGCCGTCGACGACCACACATTGCGGCTTACCTTCTCCGGCAAGCAATCGGCTCGCACCGTGCTCAACGTCGTGGAATTCCCCATCCTGTCGAAGGCTTTCTACACGGCCAATCCGTTCGACTCCTCGCAGTTGAACCCGCCGCTCGGCTCCGGCGCTTACAAGGTCGGCCGCTTCTCGGCCGGCGCCTGGATCGAATACGATCGGGTCGCGGATTATTGGGGCCGCCAACTCCCGGTCAATCGGGGACAAAACAATTTCGATCGTATCCGCATCGAATTCTACCAGAACCGCACCGCCGCCTTCGAGGCATTCAAGAAGGGCGAGATCACCTACCGCGAGGAATTCACCTCACGCGTCTGGGCGACCGCCTACGACTTTCCGGCACTGACCGCAGGCAAGGTGGTCAAGCACGAATTCCCGGCCGAGAAGCGACCGACGATGCAGGGAACGGCGGTCAATCAGCGGCGCGAACAGTTTCGCGATGCGCGGGTGCGCCAGGCAATTGCGCTTTGCTTCGATTTCGAGTGGACACGACGGAACTTCTTCTATGGCTCTTACGAGCGCTCGCAGTCCTGCTTCGAGAAATCGGATTTTCGCGCCGAGGGGGTACCATCCCTGCAAGAGCTGGCGCTGCTGGAGCCGCTGCGCGGCCAGCTCCAGGCAGAAGCGTTCGGCACGGCGGTAAGCCAGCCCGCATCGGACGGCACCGGCCGTGATCGCAAGCTGCTTGGCCAGGCGGCAAAACTTCTGGCCGCGGCGGGTTGGAAACGGTCCGGCGATTTCGTCGTCAACGACAAGGGCGGCCGGCTTTCGGCCGAGTTCATGGTCGACGACGATACCTTCGTTCAGGTCTATTCGCCCTGGGTCGCCAATATGAAGGCGATCGGTATCGACGCCACGATCCGGCTGGTGGACTCGGCCCAATACCAGGCCAGACAGGCCACATTCGATTTCGATCTGCTGTCTGCCGCCTTCTCCTTCAGCGCGACACCGACGCGCGACGATCTCGAAGGTTTCTTCCATTCCAGATCTGCAAATCTCTCCGGCTCGCGCAACCTGCCGGGTGTCGCAAACTCGGCTATCGACACGCTGATCGACGCGGTGGGGGCCGCAAAGGACCGCGAAAGCCTGACCGTGGCAATGCGGGCGCTCGACCGGGTCTTGCGCGCGCGGTGCGATTGGATTCCTAGTTGGTTCCTGGCGAATCACCGAAGCGCCTATTGGGACATGTTCGGCTTTCCCGAGCAAAAACCCGATTTCGGCTTTCCGGTCGAGGCGCTGTGGTGGTTCGATAAGGGCAAGGCGGCAAAAATTGGCAAAGGCTGAGATCTCAGTCCAAAAAGGGCAGGAAGCCTGATGGGCGCCTATATACTGCGCCGCATCCTTTTGATGATCCCGACCCTGTTCGGCATCATGGCGATCTCCTTCGCCGTCATCCAGTTCGCGCCGGGCGGCCCGGTCGAGCAAGTCATCGCCAAGCTGACCAATCAGGGCGGCAGCGACCGCCTCGGCGGTGGCGGCGGCGATGCCGGCGGCTCCAATTTCGACGTGGCCGGCGACGTCAGCTCGAAATATCGCGGCGCGCAGGGGCTCGATCCGGAATTTATCAAGAAGCTGGAGAAGCAGTTCGGTTTCGACAAGCCGCCGCTCGAGCGCTTCGGCATGATGCTGTGGAACTATATCCGCTTCGATTTCGGCAACAGCTACTTCCGCGATATCTCGGTGCTCGACCTGATCCTCGAGAAGATGCCGGTGTCGATTTCGATCGGGCTTTGGATCACGCTCTTGTCCTATCTGATCTCCATTCCGCTCGGCATCCGCAAGGCGGTGAAGGACGGTAGCCCGTTCGATGTCTGGACCAGCGGCGTCGTCATCGTCGGCTATGCCATTCCCGGCTTCCTGTTCGGCATCATGTTGATGGTGCTGTTCGCCGGCGGCTCGTTCTGGGACTGGTTCCCGTTGCGCGGCATCGTCTCGGACAATTGGGACCAGTTGTCCTGGCCGGCCAAGATCGCCGACTATGCCTGGCACATGACCCTGCCGCTGACGGCGCTGGTGCTCTCGGCCTTCGCAACGACGACGCTTTTGACCAAGAACTCGTTCCTGGAGGAAATCCGCAAGCAATATGTGGTGACGGCGCGGGCCAAGGGCCTGTCGGAGCGGCAGGTGCTCTATGGCCATGTCTTCCGCAATGCCATGCTGATCGTCATTGCCGGCTTTCCCGGCGCCTTCATCTCGGCCTTCTTCACCGGTTCGCTGCTGATCGAGAACATCTTCTCGCTCGATGGCCTCGGCCTGCTCGGCTTCCGATCGGTGGTCGAGCGCGACTATCCCGTGGTGTTCGCAAACCTCTACATCTTCTCGCTTCTCGGGCTGTTCGTCGGATTGCTGTCCGACCTGATGTACACCTGGGTCGATCCGCGCATCGATTTCGAGCGGAGAGACGTCTGATGTCGGAGGCGAGCGTCACCGCCGGCGTGGTGCCGGAGCGGATGCCACGGCCGTTCCTGTCGCCGATCAACAAGCGCCGCCTGCAGAATTTCAAGGCGAACAGGCGCGGCTACTGGTCGTTGTGGATTTTCCTTGTCCTGTTCGTGCTGTCGCTGTTTGCCGAATTCATCGCCAACGACAAGCCGATCATCGCTTCCTACAAGGGCGAGATCCTGTTTCCGGTGCTGGTCGCCTACCCGGAGGAAAAGTTCGGCGGCTTCTATGCCGTCACCGACTATCGCGATCCGGTGATCCAGGACGAGATCAACGCCAATGGCTGGATGATCTGGCCGCCGATCCGCTATTCCTACCAGACCGTCAACAATGCCATTCCGGAAGCCGCACCGGCCAAGCCGTCCTGGCAGTATGACGCCGCCAAGCGCTGCAACCAGTATCCGCAAGGGGCTGCCGACCCCGCCTGCATCGTCGGCAACTGGAACTGGCTCGGCACCGACGACCAGGCACGCGACGTCTTGGCGCGCGTCATCTACGGCTTCCGTATCTCGGTGCTGTTCGGGCTGATCCTGACCGCCGGCTCTGCCCTGATCGGCGTCGGCGCCGGCGCCCTGCAGGGCTATTTCGGCGGCTGGACGGACCTGCTGTTCCAGCGCTTCATCGAAATCTGGTCGGCAATTCCGGTGCTCTATCTCTTGCTCATCGTCGCCGCCATCCTGCCGCCGGGCTTCTTCATCCTGCTCGGGCTGATGCTGTTGTTCTCCTGGGTGGCGCTGGTCGGCGTCGTGCGGGCCGAGTTCCTGCGCGCCCGCAACTTCGAGTACGTCAACGCCGCCCGCGCGCTCGGCGTGCCCAACCGCACCATCATGTTCCGGCATCTGTTGCCCAACGCCATGGTGGCGACATTGACCTTCATGCCCTTCCTGCTCTCGGGCTCGATCTCGACACTGACCTCGCTCGACTATCTCGGCTTCGGCCTGCCGCCGGGGTCCGCCTCGCTCGGTGAGTTGCTGAAGCAGGCGCAGCGCAACCTCAATGCGCCGTGGCTCGGCATTTCCGGCTTCGTCGTCATCTCGCTGATGCTGTCGCTGCTGGTCTTTGTCGGCGAGGCGACGCGTGACGCCTTCGATCCGCGCAAGACGTTCAAATGAGCGAAGCGCCTCTGCTCAGCGTACAGGACCTCAGCGTCGCCTTCAGCCAGGGCGGCGGCCAGTCTGTCGCCGTCGACCATATCTCCTTCGACATCGCCAAGGGCGAGACGATCGCGCTGGTGGGCGAGTCCGGCTCCGGCAAGTCGGTCTCTGCGCTGTCGGTGCTGAAACTGCTGCCCTACCCCAGCGCCAGCCATCCCTCGGGGAAAATCCTGTTCGAGGGCGCCGACCTTTTGGCGATGAGCGAGAAGCAATTGCGGCAAGTGCGCGGCAACAAGATCACCATGATCTTCCAGGAGCCGATGACCTCGCTCAATCCGCTGCACACGATCGAGCATCAGATCGTCGAGATCCTGAAACTGCATCAGGGCATGGCCGACCGCCCAGCCAAGGCGCGCACGCTGGAACTGCTCAACGAGGTCGGCATCCGCGATCCGCAGAAGCGGCTCGACGCCTATCCGCATCAGCTGTCCGGCGGCCAGCGCCAGCGCGTCATGATCGCCATGGCACTGGCCAACGAACCGGAACTGCTGATCGCCGACGAGCCGACAACGGCGCTCGACGTCACGGTGCAGGCGCAGATCCTCGAACTGCTCGCGGGCCTCAAAAGCCGCAAAGGCATGTCGATGCTGTTCATCACCCACGATCTCGGCATCGTGCGCAAGATCGCCGACCGGGTCTGCGTGATGACCAAGGGCAAGATCGTCGAGACCGGACCGACCAAGGAGATCTTCGCCAACCCGCAGCACCCCTATACGCGCCACCTGCTAGCAGCCGAGCCGAAGGGCAAGCCACCGGCCGCCAACGCCGACGCCAAGCCGGTGATGGCCGGCAAGGACATAAAAGTCTGGTTTCCGATCAAGCAGGGCTTCTTCCGCCGCACGGTCGACCATGTGAAGGCTGTCGACGGCATCGATGTCACCGTGCGCGCCGGCCAGACGCTGGGCGTGGTCGGCGAGTCCGGCTCCGGCAAGACGACGCTCGGCCTGGCCCTGGCACGCATGATCTCGTCGACGGGAACCATCCGGTTCAACGGCCGCGACATCAACCAGCTCACCTTCAACGCCATGCGGCCGCTCAGGCGCGAATTGCAGATCGTGTTCCAGGATCCGTTCGGCTCGCTCAGCCCGCGCATGTCGATCGCCGAGATCATCGAGGAGGGCCTGAAGATCCACGAGCCGAAACTGTCGCCCGATGAACGCGACGACAAGGTTGCGGACGTGCTGAAGGAGGTCGGGCTCGATCCGGCGACCCGCAACCGCTATCCGCACGAGTTTTCCGGCGGCCAGCGCCAGCGTGTCGCGATCGCGCGCGCCATGGTGCTCAACCCGCGCTTCGTCATGCTGGACGAGCCCACATCGGCGCTCGACATGAGCGTGCAGGCGCAGGTCGTCGACCTCCTGCGCAATCTGCAGGCCAAGCACGACCTCGCCTATCTCTTCATCAGCCACGATCTCAAAGTCATCCGGGCGCTTGCCAACGACGTGATCGTCATGCGCAATGGCCAGATCGTCGAAGCCGGCCCTTCCCAGCAGATTTTTGAAAATCCGCAAACCGACTATACTCGGGCACTGATCTCGGCCGCCTTCAAGATAGAGACGGCGCCGGTCGGCATCGTCAGCGAGTAATTTGCGTAAAGAGGACTAGACGAATCGCGATGGAAAAAGGCCGCATTCTGCTTGCCGTCACCGGCTTTCACCCGCAGCGCTGGCGCGAGCTTCTGTCGGCCGAGCGCGAGGTGGTGCTGGAGCCGGACGGCGCCAAGGATCCGTCGATCACCTATGCGGTGGTGTGGAAGCAGAAGCCCAATTTGTTGTCTTCGCTGCCCAATCTGCGCGCCATCTTCTCCATCGGCGCCGGCGTCGACCACATCTTCGCCGATCCCGGCCTGCCCGACGTGCCGATCGTCAAGGTCGTCGCCGACAACCTCACGCAATACATGACCGAATATGTCGTCTGGCGGGTGCTCGATCATCATCGCCAGGGCCTGCTCTACCGGCAGCAGCAGCAAAAGAAGATCTGGCACGAGCCGCCGCAGCGGCCGGCCGGCGACATATCCGTCGGCATTATGGGGCTCGGCAATCTCGGCCGCGCCGCGGCCTCGGTGCTGCTGTCGCTCGGCTTCGCGGTCAATGGCTGGTCGCGCACCGAGCGGCCGATGCAAGGGGTGGCGACCTATTCCGGCGAGGCCGGGTTGATCCCCTTCCTCAACGCGACCGATATCCTTGTCGTGCTTTTGCCGCTGACGCCGGACACGCAAGGCATCATCAATTACGGCGTGCTGAAGGAATTGCGCAAACGCAACGGCCTCGGCGGTTCGGTGCTGATCAATGCCGGACGCGGCCGCCTGCAGAAGGATGCCGACATCGTGCGGGCGCTGGATGACGGCACGCTGAAGGAGGCGAGCCTCGACGTGTTCGAGGTCGAACCGCTGCCGAAGACCAGCCCGTTGTGGAACCATCCGAAAGTGTTCGTGACGCCGCACGCCGCGGCGACCTCCGATCCGATGCACCTGGCGCCGACCATGCTGCGCCAGATGGACGCCTTCGAGCGTGGCGAAAAGCTCGAGAATCTGGTGGATCGCAAGGCGGGATATTAGCCAGGGTCTTACATCGCCAGATCCCAGTCCCTGAAGCACTGCTTGATTGCTCTCACGGAGGACAGCTGCAGCTTCGGCAGGTCGAGCTCCTCGAACATCGCCTGGTATCTCCGGCGGTTTTTCGGCGTGGTCACGGCAATATGGTGGATCATGTCCCATTTGACGCTGTCGCGTCCGCCTTCCAGGGCACCGCGCCGGTTCTTCTCAAACCAGCTTCGCCTGAAATAACGCAGCAGGCTTGCCGGCGTGGAGATATCCAGCAGGATCACTCCCGTCGCCCGCCGGAAACGTTGCGGCATGCAGATCGAGTAATTTCCGTCCATCACCCAACGCTCGCTGGCGATCGCGCCGTCATGCAAGGCAATGAATTCGGCCTTTGGACGCGGCTCCCAGTCGGTGTTGGGCAGATGATGAAGCAGATCGAGGTGAACGGGCTCCAGGCCACGCTTGCGGGCAATCGCATCGGCCAGGGTCGACTTGCCGCTGTTGGACGGCCCCAGAATGCAGATGCGGTCGCCAAGGTCCGAGAGTTTCATCGATCGTCCCCTACGCGGACGCGAGCATGCTGCCGGCGATCACTCTCGTCGGACAGCTGCTGCTATTTTCAGCTCGGCAGGGCGAGCTTCTTCTTCTGATTGTCCGGCTTGCCGCAGTCGCGGCGCTCGATCGACCGGTTCATGGCATCGATCTCGCCTGACGCCTTGTCGCTGTCGCGCTTGGCCTTGGAGCGCATGTCGGGCGTGAACGGACCGAAACCCATCGCGGGATTGGAGAAGGTCGGCTTCGCGGTCACAGGCAGGTTGTATTGCTGCGCCAGGCCATTGCGTTGCGCCAGCAATTGATCGCACGGCACGGTGTCGTACTGCAGGGAGGATTCTACGTCGGCGTCCTGCCGCTCGGACATCGAATTGCCGACGCAGCCGGCCGTTGCCAGGCAAGATGCCAAGATCATCATGTTCCAGCGCATCCGATATGCTCCTCCTGATATCCCGCCCTGACGCGACCAGATCGCAAATATCAGTCGCGCACGCAAATCGGACTTTTTCGCAGCAGCGGGATGGTGTTCATGCACGCTTCAAACGGCGTGAGGCTTCCACGCCACAACGCCCAGCCCTTTGACGGGCTCGCGTCGATCCTGCCGGATGGTGGTTGGCTCCAGCGCCAGGATCGCAAGCCCGTTGGCCTCCATTGTCCGCCTGACATAGGGCTGCGAATGGGCGTAGCGCCGCGAGGGCTGCAGCGCGAAATCGCCGTCGTCCGCCAGTGTCTCGACGGAGAAGGCAAACAGGCCGCCTTCGGCGAGCACGCCGGCAACGGTGCCCACCAGACCATCGAGCGCGCCGATGTAGATCAGGACATCGGCCGATGTCACCAGATCGGGCCTTTCGCCTGAATGGGAAAATCCCTGCAGATCCGCTTTTGTCAGCGTGTGGTAGATGCCTTTCGCCCGCGCCTTCTTCAGCATCCTGGCCGATATATCGACCCCTTCCAGCCGGTCGACGATCGGCCTCAGCCTCTCGCCCATCAGTCCCGTTCCGCAACCAAGGTCGAGCGCCACGCGGAAGCGACCCGGCCTTGCCTTGCGAATCATCTGCTCGAGAAATTCGGGCAAGCGGTAGTCGAGCTTGCCGACCAGCATCTCCTCGAATGTCTCGGCATAGTGGTCGAACAGCGCCTCGACAAAAGCACTGGGCGGCGCGGCGGCGAGCGGAGCCTTGCCGATCAGCTGCAGTTTGAGGGCCGCGCCCTGGCGGTCGGCCGGGTCCAGTTTCAGCGACATCGTCCAGCCCTGCGCCGCCAGGTCGAGCCTGCCCGATGTCTCCTGCATCTCGCCGAGGCGGAACCAGCCCATTGCCCATTGCGGCGCCAGCTCCAATGCGCCGAGCAGCAGCTCGGCCGCCGCCGTGCGATCGCCGGAGGCAAATAGCATCTCGGCATAGTCGGCACGGCGATCGGCGTTCAAATCGCCGGAGGATGTCTGAAGCGGTTTCATGATGATGGTTCCGCCGGTGGAGGCCGGCCGCCACCTCTTTAGAGCAAAGGATGCGGAAGCTGAACCGAATTGAGCGCCCTTTGCCCAGGAGAGTCAGCAGTCTCCGACATCAGGCTTCCCGCAGCGGAATTATATCCTATCTTGGGGACCATGCGCGCCAGCGACCTGCTTCATCCCCGGCCCGAAGGCCTTTACTGCCCCCCGGGCGATTTTTTTATCGACCCGGTGCGGCCGGTGGACCGGGCGCTGATCACGCACGGCCATTCCGACCACGCACGCTCCGGCCACCGCTCGGTGCTGGCGACGCAGCAGACGCTCGACATTATGGCCCTGCGCTACGGTGAGGACTTTGCCGGAACGACCCAAGCCGCACCGCTCGGCGAGACGATCGCTCTGAACGATGTCAGCGTCAGCTTCCATCCGGCCGGCCATGTGCTGGGTTCGGCGCAGATATCGGTCGAGCATCAGGGCACGCGCATCGTCGCCTCCGGCGATTACAAACGGCAAAAGGATGCGACCTGCGCGCCGTTCGAACCGATCCGCTGCGACGTCTTCATCACCGAGGCGACCTTCGGCCTGCCGGTGTTTCGCCATCCACCCGACACCGAAGAGATCGCCCGCCTGCTGAAATCGGCGGCGCAGTTTCCCGAACGCTCGCATCTGGTCGGCGCCTATGCGTTGGGCAAGGCGCAGCGCGTGATGCGGCTGTTGCGCGACGCCGGCTATGACAGGCCGCTTTACATCCATGGCGCGCTGGCCAGGCTCAGCGAATACTATCAGAGCCAGGGCATCGACCTGGGTGTCCTCGAGCCGGCAACGGTCGAGGGCGGCAAGGATGACTTTGCCGGCGCCATCGTCGTCGGCCCGCCATCGGCCTTCGCCGATCGTTGGGCGCGGCGCTTTCCCGATCCGATCTCGTGCTTTGCGTCGGGCTGGATGCGCATCCGCCAGCGCGCCAAGCAAGGCGGCGTCGAACTGCCGCTGATCATCTCGGACCATGCCGATTGGGACGAACTCACCGCCACCATCAAGGAGACCGGCGCCGAGGAGATCTGGGTGACGCATGGCCGCGAGGAAGCGCTGGTTCGCTGGTGCGAGCTCGAAGGCATCGCCGCCCGGCCGCTGCATCTGGTGGGCTATGAGGACGAAGGCGATTGAAGCCATGAACCGCTTCGCAGAACTTCTCGACCGCCTTGTGCTGACGCCGTCGCGCAACGGCAAGCTGACGCTGCTGGTCGACTATTTCCGAACCGTCGAGGATCCGGATCGCGGGCTGGCGCTGGCGGCCATCACCGGTGACCTCACAATAGCCGCGGTCAAGCCGGCCATGCTGCGCATGCTGGTCACAGAACGGATGGATCCCGTGCTGTTCGGCTACTCCTACGACTATGTCGGCGATCTCGCCGAAACGGTGTCGCTGGTCTGGCCGCGGACGCCGGGCAAGATCCCCAACCGCGAGCCGACGCTCGGCGAGGTCGTGGCCAAACTGCAGGCGGCAAGCCGCTCGGACGGACCGAAAGTGCTGGCCAGCCTGCTCGACAGCGCCGGCATTTCGGCGCGCTTCGCCATCATCAAGCTGGTCACCGGCGGCCTGCGCATCGGCGTCTCGGCGCGGCTCGCCAAACAGGCGCTGGCGGATTTCGGCAAGGTCGACGTCGCCGAAATCGAGGAGCTCTGGCACGGTCTGTCGCCGCCCTATACGGCGCTGTTCGCCTGGCTGGAAGGCAAGGCCGAAAAACCCCGCAACACGGCGATGGCGCTGTTTCCGCCCGGTGATGCTGTCGAACCCGGTCGGCGACGGCGATCTCGAAAAGCTCGACCCGGCGGATTACGGCGCCGAATGGAAATGGGACGGCATCCGCGTCCAGGCGGTGGCGGAAGGCGGCATCCGCCGGCTCTATTCGCGCACCGGCGACGATGTCTCCGGCGCCTTTCCCGACCTCGCAGACGCCATGCACTTTTCCGCGACGCTGGACGGCGAATTGCTGGTCGGCGATCCGCGTGAGGCGACGGGGACCTTCTCGGATTTGCAGCAGCGGCTGAACCGCAAGACTGTGACGCCGAAGATGCAGCAGCAATATCCGGCCTTCATGCGCTGCTACGACCTGCTCCAGCTCGGCGACGAAGACCTTCGCGAATTGCCGTTCCGGGAACGGCGTGGCCGCCTCGAAACCTTCGTGAAAACGCTCGACCCCGGCCGTTTCGACCTGTCGCCCTTGGTCGCCTTCACGGACTGGCAGGCGCTGGAGAACCTGCGCCGCGCGCCGCGCCGCACCCGATCATCGAAGGCGTGATGCTGAAGCGCTGGGATTCGCCCTATGTCGCCGGCCGGCCGAAAGGCCCGTGGTTCAAGTGGAAGCGCGATCCGCACACGGTGGACGCGGTGCTGATGTATGCCCAGCGCGGCCATGGCAAGCGCTCGAGTTTCTACTCCGACTACACGTTCGGCGTCTGGTCCGGAGCCGAGGGCGAGGAGGAACTGGTGCCGGTCGGCAAAGCCTATTTCGGCTTCACCGACGAAGAACTGAAGCAGATCGACAAATATGTTCGGGACAACACGGTCGAGCGCTTCGGACCGGTGCGTTCGGTGCGGGCGGACCGTGACAACGGCCTGGTGCTGGAAGTCGCCTTCGAGGGGCTCAACCGCTCCACCCGGCACAAATCCGGCGTCGCCATGCGCTTTCCCCGCATTTCACGGCTGCGCTGGGACAAGCCGGCCAACGAGGCCGACCGCATCGAGACGCTGCAGGCGCTGCTCGACCGCTGAGCCCTACGGCTCGATCGAGACGCGGATCTCGTAGATGTCGACCGCCTTGCCCTGCTTGTCGAAATCGGAATTGACGGCGATGGTTCCGGCCGAGCCTGGATGCTTGTTGGGGAACTGCACGTCGAACAGATATTCGTTGCGCTGCTGGCCGACCGCGTAGCGCTTGCGGCCGCAATCGCCGAGCTCGCCGAAATTGCAGTCGACGGAGATCTGCGTGTCCTTGCCGTCCTCGGCACGCGCGATGATGTCGAATACGGCGTGCTTGCCGGCGAGCTTCTCCAGCACGCCCTGCCCGACATCGAAGGCGATCGCCGAACCTGAGGGGCCGGACTGGATGCGCAGGAACGGACCGGTGTCGTCCTTCATCACCGAGGCCTTGGCGTCCGACGGGGCGGCGACATGCGTCGGATCGGTCGGCGAGAACACATTGATCCAGTTGCGCGACTGGTCCGCGGCGCCAGGCTTGGCCGGCGCGTTGGCGCCGTCGGCCGGGGTGAAATCGTCGTCCTCGACGGTTGGTGGCGCCTCGGGCGGCGCCGTATCGAGCTGCGCCGCCGTCTTGAACACGCCGGTCTGCATGGCAAAGAACACGCCGATGCCGATCGCCGCAAGCAGGGTCACGCTGAAGAAGATGGCGGTCAGCGGCAGGCGGCGTCCGCGAATGCGCCGTTCATCGCGATCGGGCGCCACTTCCGTCGCGGTACCCGAAGCGCTAGGAGCGGACATGTCGATGGCAGGCACGCCGGGAAGCGTCGCGTCCGGCATGATGTCGGGAACGACCGGCAGCACGCGCGAAAGCGGCGCATCGGATGCCGGCTGCGCGGGACTGTCGACGGTGACGGCGGGCGATGGCGCCTTGTCTCCGATCTCGATGGCGGGCGCCGCGACGGCCGCGGGCTCGGCCGCCGGGGCGTCGACCTCCAGGCCCACATCCGGCACCGCCGGCAGGAACTCGGATTCGATTTCGGTGATCGTCGCCTGGATCGCCTTGCGGCGCTTGATGGCAACCTCCACGGTCACGCCGGGATTGGCCTGGAGCGCACGGTCAAGCGCGGCAAAGGCCGACCGATAGACCTTCTCGCGGAACGCGCGGTCCTCGGCATTGCCCTTCTCCAAGGCGTTCCGGATCGCTTTTTCGATCGCGTCCAAGCGGGATCCCTCTGCAAATTGCCCCAATCTTCCCTGATGGTTAGCCGTAGGCGACCAATCAATCAACGGGCGGGCGGCCGCATTCTGCCTCGACGGGCCGTCCAAAGTCCATCTTGGCGATATTCCGGCAAACAAAATCGGAACATGTCGGCGATTCTCATGCGCGGCGAGGTGCGAACCCCTGGTTTCGACCGGGCGGGCGCTCTTGCATGATTTGCCACGTGGCATCTTGAATTCGCGGCCGGTTGAGTCTATCACCCAGCCCATCTTGGAGGCTTTGGCCTCCCGGGCCGCTTTAGCTCAGTTGGTAGAGCACATCATTCGTAATGATGGGGTCAGGTGTTCGAGTCACCTAAGCGGCACCATATTTTCCAAGGGTTTGTGAGCCAAACCGCTCTCGGGCAAAGCCTCGAAAATCAAATCAGGACACATTCCGGGACACAAACACCATGGCAAGATGCACAGCACCAAGAGAAGGCCATCGCACGGCAAGTGGCGCTGCTGCCTGCCCTGCATGCCGTGGCGGCCGCTCCAGGGGCTACAGCAGCTATGGGTACTCGTCGCCGTCCCCATCCTACTCTTCGTCGGGAAGCAGCGGGATCAGCCGGAGCAGTGGCGGCGGGTTCAGCAGCAGTGCAAGGCCGAGATGGTCGCGAGCCGGTTCGTCCGTGGCGTACACGGCTGCCGAGGTGCAGGCACTCACGCCGATCCGCGAGACCGTCGAAAAGCGGCCGCCCCTACCTGACCGTCGGGACATCTTCCTGTGCCATGCGTGGGACGACCGACTCGGGTCCGCCAAGGAGCTGCACGATCTGCTCGAGGTGCTCGGTGTCTCGGTGTGGTTCAGCGAGAAGGACGTCGCCCTCGGCACTTCGTTGCTCCGCGAAATCGACAAGGGACTGGCGAAGTCGCGAGTCGGTATCGTGCTGGTGACCCCTGCGCTGCTGCTCCGCGTTCAAGGAGAGGGAAGCATCTCCGACAAAGAGCTATCGGCACTCTTGCACCGTGACCAGCTCGTTCCCATCGTCCATAACACGACCTACGAAGCTCTGCGCGATGTCAGTCCCATGCTCGCCTCGAAAAGCGGCCTCAGTACTAAAGAAAATTCGATGGCAGAGGTCGCCGCCAAGCTCGCCGAGTTGGTCGCCCCCTAAGAAGTCACAGCAGATAGGGCTGTTCCGGCGGCTGGCGCTCGGCGCCGGGCAGTTTCGGATGCTGGTGGCCACAACCGTGGAGGCCGTACTCGGGAACCTGGAGACCGACCTGGTCGAAAAGCCAAGCGCTGACATAGCCGCGGTGGCAGAAAACGCCATCCCCAGGCCGCTCCCAGCAGAGCAGCGCAGCAGGCCGGCCGGCCGCCAGATCATGGATCGTGCGAACGATTTCATGCGGATCGAGCCTGGCGAGCTGCTCGAGGTAGCGCCGGCGATATTCGTCGACGTCGACGCTCTTGAACCATTCGCCTGGCGCGAGGGCGCGTAGCGCAGGGACATCACGAAGGCGATGAGGCGCCCAGCGCGCGATCGAGATCAGCGCGAAGTGCGTGGGCAGCTTGGCGAAAAAGCTCGAGGTGACGATTTGCATGTGTCCGCCTCATCCTTTTACAGATTTGACACTCGCGGGCGCGCGCCGTGCACAATTTTCATACTCGCGTGCGCGCCGGCGATCAGCGGTTTAAACGCTGGCAGATGGGATCGGCTGGTACCTGCGCCTGCCACAGCGCCAACACGACCTGGTCTGCTTTCTGCTTGCCGGCGTGCGCCTCAACGAACAGAGCGCCGGCGCACATCTGGGCGATGGCGACCCTCATCGCCTCGTCGGCGCTGGTGCGATTCTCCAGGTGGGCGAGTTCTGCCATTGCATCCAAGATGGCGAGCTGATCAAGGCTGTTTTTTATATTCATGATTGCTGTTCTCCGCTGCTCGAATTTCTGTTGTATTCAACATGAGGATTATAACTCTAAAACTATACATATGTAACTGGTCTAACATGTTTATTTTGTCACCTTTATTTTTACACGATACTTGAATGCAACCTGTGTGGAGACAGAGCGAATAGAATCGGTTAAAGACCCTGCGACGCAGGGCTAGAGAAGGGGCAATAATTCCGATGACAATAGTTGCAAATGACGTAGCAACGATCTTGGGCATGGTCGCTCGAGGCGACAAAAAGCACCACATTGCGGCATGGTACGGGGAGAATCCCGCGCGCATCGCCGAGGTCGAAGACGGGGTGCTGGGTCTTCCGCCCATGGCACCAGCAAATACACTGCCGCCTAAGGGATCACCTGGTCTGAAAGGACGTAAGCTGAGACCCAACTTGAACAGTTGGACGTGAACGGATAGCGAACACTGTCCGTTAAGCCATTGAATTCATTTGCCTTGAATTTCGGGCGCGAAAATGTGTGGTAACAACATTTGTGCTGTTTGCTCTGTTTTGTCTGGATTTGACGGCATTTATTTACTAACAACGCTGGCATGTTTGTCGTTGAGAGAGTCGCGCGCGGCCATCGCTATCTCTACCTCGTGGAAAGTGTCCGCGACGGCAAAACCGTTCGCCAGCGCACGATAAAGGCACTGGGCCGCAAGGATGCGCTGGTTGCCAGCGGCGAACTTGACAGATTGGCGGCCTCGATTGCGCGCCATGGCGAACGCAGCCTCATCCTGTCCGACATTGACGCGGGGCGGATTGCCTCTCGCCGCATTGGCGGTCCGCTGTTGTTCGGGCGGCTGTGGCAGCGGCTCGGGATTGGCGATGTGCTGGAAGAGGTGCTGGAAGGGCGCCAGTTCGGCTTTGCGGTGGAACGGGCGGTGTTCATTGGCACGTTGCATCGGCTGTTCGTGTCGGGCTCGGACCGCGACTGCGCGAACTGGATGGCCGATTATGGTATCGAGGGCGCCGAGGGTCTGGCGCTCCATCACTTTTACCGGGCCATGGCGTGGCTGGGCGAGGAACGCGGCGAAAAGGCGCAAGGCGCGCTGGTGGCGCGCTGCGTGAAAGACGTGATCGAGGAAAAGCTCTTCGCGCGCCGGCAGGACCTGTTCACCGACCTCAGCCTTGTGTTCATGGACACAACCTCGTTATCCTTCTACGGCGCGGGCGGCGAGACGCTGGGCAAGCGCGGGCATTCCAAGGACTTCCGCCCCGATCTGGCGCAAATGATCCTGGCGCTGGTCGTTGATGGCGAGGGCCGGCCGATCTGCACCGAGATGGTGCCTGGCAACACCGCTGACGTGACCGTCCTGTTGCCGGTGGTCGATCGGCTGCGAACGCGCTTCGGCGTCACACGCGCCTGCGTTGTCGCCGATCGCGGCATGATCAGCGCCGATACCATCGCCGCGCTCGAAAAGCTGGGCATGGAATACATTCTGGGGGCCCGCGAACGCTCGAGCAGCGTGATCCACAACGTCGTGCTCAATGACACGGCGCCGATGGTTCCGCTCGTTCTCGAGCGCCAGCGCGGTGAAACTCAGTTGTGGGTCAAAGAGGTCAAGTTCGGTAAAGACCGCTACATCGTCAGCCGCAATGACGCCGAGGCCGAGAAGGACAAGGCCGACCGCCAGGCGATCATCGCCGGCCTCGAGGCACAGCTCAAGAAGGGCGACAAGGCACTGGTCGGCAACTCGGCCTACCGGCGTTACCTCAAGGCCGGCGGCAAGAACTTCAAGATCGATGTCGGCAAGCTTGCCGAGGAAGCCCGCTACGACGGTATCACCGTGGTGCGGACCAACGCGAAGGTGACCCCGCTCCAGGCCGTGCTGCGGTATCGCGATTTGCTCGAGGTCGAGAGCCTGTTCCGCGCCGCCAAGGCAACCTTCAATACCCGGCCGATCTTCCACCAATCCGATGCCGCCATCCGCGGGCATGTGTTCTGCTCGTTCCTGGCGCTCGTGCTCAGCAAGGAACTGCGCCGCCTCTGCCGGGCCAAAGGCCTGACGCCCGAATGGCAGCCGCTCCTACGCGATCTCGATCGCCTCCAGGAAGCCACCATCGAAAAGGATGGTCGCATCGTCACAACCAGAACTCACGTCACCGGCCAAGTGGGCAACGTCTTCAAGGCAGCTGGCATCGCTCTGCCACACAACCTCGACGAACAACTCGCCTGAGATCCCCCCAAAATGTAGTGGTAACACGCGCCGGCGCGCGCCTAACATGCTGACTTAATGACATATTCTCACAGGCGGTGTTTAAGTCGGGTGAGAGCTTTCGTCGAGAAGGCGATCACGGCTCTGGACGCCGGTGACCCGGCCGGCGCCAAGCAAGTCCTTCTAGACGGGTTGAAGAAATTTGACAGTCACGAGGCGACGTAGTCGGCATCCCGCTCGAGTGACTTTCGGCAGGGCGGAACCCACATGAGCCGGGGGGGCGAGATCGCCTGTTTTTCCCATACGAACCATGCATATCCGGTAGCGGTTGACGCCTTTCGATCTAGCCGGCCTTTGACCATGGGCACGCGCTCGACGAACTGGGCGAACTTGGTGGGTGGCGATGGCAGGAAGATGTCCTCGTATCGGCCGGCGCTCTCAAGAAACACCGTCCTTGCTAGGATCGCAACGCCGACACGGGCAACTGTCAGCGCTCGATTGACGAACTCCTCTGCCAATCTGAAGGGCGGGTTGGTGATGACCCAATCGTGCGATCGTGCCTCGAACGGATAGCGCAGAAAGTCGCGCACAGGACCGTACCCGTAGTGGTGCGCATCCGATGATTGAACATTCCCGAAGTATTCCATCAAGGGTCGGGACATATAACCGCGGCCGCAAGCTGGCTCCAGACACGACAACTCCCTGAGCCCGGCGCTGCCGACTACATGCTCGATCAGGGCGCGTGTGGCCCAGGGAGGGGTTGGGAAATCGTCGGGGCTGTCGGCCGTTTCATGCCGTTGCGCCATGACGGCATGTGAGGTGTTCTGCATCCGATTTTACCTTTGCCAGGCCTGCAATCTAGACTGCTTCGCTTAACAAAAGAATCCTCCATCTCGGCGACTGATCGACGAGTGTCCCACAATGCGTCCCATGTTGGCAGCAACGCGCCGTGATCGAGCGCCACCCTTTGGGATTGAAGCTGCTGGAGAGGTGCGGCCACAGAATGTCGACATATGTGCTCCTTACCCGGCTAGGCCGCGCGACCGGTCCTGTCGCTGAACGAAACACCTGTGACAAGTTGGTCAGGGCTTCGCCAGCATGCGCTTCACGGCCGCGGCGGCCTAATACCAGACAGGTCCACGACACACCGCAGCACTCGCTTGCGCAGGCGCTGCGATGCTGCTTTGCTGCCGGCCTTGTGACGAGGGGATGATGTCTATTCTTCGCAAGCACCTTGGCGAAATTTCTCAAGAAGATCTCGAAGAGTTGTGTGCAAGCGCCGCGCGCGAAACCAGCGAACTCGAGTTCAAAGGCGCCCTGCCGTTCCAGCAGATGAAGGGACAGCCCGAGACTGCCGACCGCTGGATCACGAAGGGTGATCGCGTAGGTGAATATGCACGTGACAGGCTCCTGGCCGAACTAGCGGCCTTTGCCAACGCTGAAGGCGGCACGTTGGTGCTTGGCATAGAGGAGACGGATGACGAGCCACGCCGAGCGCGGGGCTTGTCTCCACTTCCTCGCTGCGAGCATCTGGCAAAAAGGTTGGCGGATGCATGTGAAGATGTGATCGAGCCTCGGCTCCCGATTATCGAAGCTCGAGCTTTGCCGTTGGCGGATGGCAGCGGAGCCGGCTTTGTGATCTTTCGTGTCGGCAGATCAGCCTCCGGTCCACATCGATTGGTTTCAGATGGTCAGTTCTACGTCAGGCGGGGAGAGCGAAGTGTAAGAATGACAGTGCGCGAGATCAGGGACGCCGTTTTGGAATTAGCCCGACGTGGCGATGTCGTCGATGATATCTTTCGTGGACGTTACGAGATGGATCGGAGCGCCGTTTCCAGGGCTTGGGATGGCCGACGATCCGATAACACTCACGTCAATCTCATGCGCGTCACTGCAATGCCGGTTTCGCGATGGTCGATTTCAAACCTAACCGAGCAGCGCAGTTTGTGGTGGATAGGCGGCGAGCACGACTGCACGGTCGATGGTGGAAGACTGCGGGTAGGATACCCAGCCCGTGAATTCGACAATCCGCCTCGGCTCGGCCTTCGGAAACTCCATTACCAGGAAGGCAGCTTCGAACGATCGATCACGGCTGATGGACTAATTGAAGCCAGGGTGATCAACTTGAGAGAGCCTGGTGATGGTCGAGTCCTCGACGCTTTTGCGCCGCTCTACCTGACATGGGTGGTGTCTTTGGTTGCCGGTGTCCTCGCACAGGCAGAGCATCTTCGACGTTCCCTCGGGGATGACGGAGCTGAATTCGGAATGCAGCTTGCAATCGATGCGAACACTCCCCTTGCGCCGGCTTGGGACCAGTCAGGATTTGGCTTCGTGCGACAGGCAGAATTTCGCGGCGTCGTGTTCCCAATTCTCTCTGTGGGTCCAGCTTCGGGGTTCACAGATCTAGTCAACGTGGTGATCCGCGACATCTTCAACAACTGTGGCTCCAGCTTTAGTGGCAAGGTCGAGATTGACTGGGCACGACTAATTCGGTGATTGGAACCATCGGGACCCAAAGCCCGAGCGATGGAAGAGCTTGCAAGGCGGCATCGGCCCTGAGCGCCAGTTCGCATGTTGAGCGCAACGAGATCGCGGAAGCGGGCAAACAGAGTGCCTGCTCGTCGCTACTTGGATTTGGAGGCCGCCGTTGCGCCAGCAGTCTACCTTCAAAAACCCAAGTATTGAACGCTCAATACGGGGCATTTAGCGGATAGTCCGATTCCAAGGGGAAGAACTGGAAAGTGGACAGAATTCTACTGGATTAAGGGTAACGGAGCGGAGCGCTCGCTCCCCGCTCCTGCATTGGCGTCTCAAAGAACCCGCGTGTCGAGATGCTGTACATCGACAAATAATTGCAGTGGCGCACATCGGACAAACCGGCCAGAATGCGATCATGCAAGTGTACGCTGCGAAGGTTGCAACCGGCTCGGCGTGCTCTGACAACACCGACAGGGAGGATGCTGGAAGGCGGATGGTAAACATTACCGAACATTTCGGCGACCGCGTCACGACCCTTTCGATCGACCTCGACATCACGGTCGAATCGAAGTTGCACGTCTGCCTCGCACAGCTTCCGAAACCGTCACAAGACGCGGTTACTGGCGATGCCAGCCGGCCTGTTGCGGTCGCCGCAGCGACACAGTTGCTGACCGGAGGCGGTGGCCATCCCAGTCCTGCTCTGAGCGAGATGGCTCCGGGCAAGGAGACTGTGCTCGTGGTATTTCCCGAGTTCGCCTTTGGCTCGGTCGATTGGGAAGCGCTCGATAAGGCGATTCGCGCCTCCGCGCGCCCGTTGATCATACTGGCCGGGTTCGGCGCGACCGCCGGAGGTTGGTTGATCGACTGGGCAGGGGTTGCGACAGAAGACGGTCAGACTCGTCGCCGACTGGCTTGGGATCAGGCCGGAGACGATATTGGCGACATACGTCGAGTCAATGGCGGCTGGTGCTGGGTGCATGTCCCCGGCGAGACCCATTGCATCGCCTATCTGAAGACAGTCGCCGAGCAGAATGTTGAGGCGGTGATACTGCCTGACCTGCAGTTCGGCCGCTGGATCACGCATTTGCACTTCAAGGACGTCGATCTGTTCCCCCTGATCTGTGCCGACATGCTGCAATTGCCGGGCGACCATCCCGACAGCGCGCAGGCCCGCATCGCCGAGGCGCTGCACGATGTGCCGGGAGATCGGCCGGCGATGGTGATCGGATCGCTGCTCCAACATGGCTATAACATAAACTGGGTGCGCGCGATCGACTCGCTGCTGGTGCATGTCCTCGCCGGACGGCGTGGATTAGTTGCGCTGGCAAATGTTGCCGACGCGAAGGTGTCCGCCGTCGAAGCCGAGGATCAGTGGCGCAGCCTGACTGGGGTCTTTGGCAAATGGGACGAACTCACCAAGGGACAGGTCAATCTGCCCTGCGGACGGCGGGTGATGACGGCGGGCGTAGTCGGTGCGGTGGTGCGCCATTCGGACCCTGTGGTGACCTGCGGCGCGGTTGATTGGGGACCTTACGGACCGGTCGACGGTAAATTCGTCTGGCATACGGAGATGCTTTGTCCGGTCAACCCCGGCGGATTGGTCGCCCCGGTCGCGCTACCGCCGCCTCCGCACGCATGCGAGATTAGCCGCTTCCTGCGCCGGCACCCCGGTGATCCAAATTGGTCGCCGCGGCTACGCAATGGCAGTGCCACGATTGCCGCGCATCTTGCGGCGGGGATTCCGCCCCGGGCGAATCAGATCCTCAACACGCTTCTCCACGGCCCAGGCGACGGTGTGGTTGATCCCGATGCGCTACATGAAATCGGCCAGCAGCAAGCAGCGGAGCATGGTCTACACGCGCTGGCGACGCTAACCACAATCGAAGGGAATGTTTGGCAAGCCGCCACCGGTCAGCAAGGACAGTTACGCCAGAACGGCTCGGGCCGTCACCTTTTAGTCTGGCGTGATGCGCGTAAGACCAAGATGCAAATGCGGGCGATTCTGAGCAACTGGCAGCAGCAGGCAGGTGAGCACCCCGATCTTATCGTGATTGCGCAGTCTCATTTCGGTGACATTGACGAAGGCGCGGTCGCCGAAGCGCGGCGTGACGACTTCAGTGCCGCACCAGCGACTGCAGCTGGCGCAGGAGGCGGGCTTATGGCCGAGCAATCGGACTACACTGCGCCACGTGGCCGCCGCCGCTTGTCGGTAGTTAGCCTTGCAGCGGTCGCTTCAGTCTATGCCGATTATCAGCCGGGTGTCGATGACACGCCGTTGGTCGAGGCATTGCAAGTCCGTCTTAATGCAGCATTTGGGACGGTGGCATGAACGATCTGGACATTGACGCGTGTATCCAAGCGCTCGAGCCGCTGTGCGCGAAGGTGGCAATGGCTCGCCAAGCGCAATTGCCGGACCTTGCAGCAGTCGCGGAGCCGCCCGCCGGCGCAGCCTTGTGGTCGTGTGGCTATGCTCGGCTGCTGCTTTGGCCTGTCGCGGCGATTCAGAGCGACGTGATCGCCCGAGCTGCCGATGAGGGCGAAGGTTGGCTCGATGCCCTGCTCGCCCAGACCGAGACGTCGTCCGCTGCCCCGCTTGATGGCTACCTGGTGCTCGCCTTGCCGGCCGCGCCCGCACCCGAGAATGATGAGGAAATCCGTAAGGTGGAACTCTCGGCGCGTATTTGTCGCAAGCATTTGGTCTGGCCATCATCCGCCGAAGCGCTTGCTGAGGGCGCTGGGCCCTGGGCGCGCATAGCCGACATTACCGCCCTTGGCCTGCCCGACGCCGCCACCGCTGCCGGCGACACGCTCTATTGGCCGGAGATTGGCGATGCGGCGGCTGCCCTTTGGCTGGAGTTGCAAGAAAAAGGGGCGCCCTCAGTGGCACAAGCTGACGCTGAAGCGCCAATCCCGACTGGGGAGCTCTCATGACCGGCGTGCGCATCAGCAAAATGCGTGTCGAAGCTTTTCGCGGCATCGGCGCGTCCACCGTATTCGATTTCACATCCCCATTGACACTGGTCTTCGCGGCAAACGGCACTGGCAAGACGACGATGTGCGAAGCGGCCGAATGGCTGTTGACCGGCCAGGTCGAGCGGCTTCGCGAAAAGGCGCACTTCAACCAGGCAGTGCTGCTTCCAAAATTTTCCCATGCTACGCAGGCTCCGGTGGTGGACGCGCAAATTCATCTCAATGGGACCGCGCAACGCCTGCAGCGAATTGTCGCCGGAAATGAGTCCCAGGCTCGCACAGCGGGTGCGGATGGAGTGCTCGGAACGATTATCGGCCTCAACGACATGCTCAGCCGTCTCGCTCCCGCCGCCGCGGCCGCGGAATCGCACCACCTGCGTGCGATTCCGCTTCGCCAAGGATGGCTTCGGGGCACGCGGTTTCTTTCCGCAGAGGCGCTGGCGACTCTGGTCGATTCGGACGACGGCACAGTAGAGCGGCGCAAGGACGTGTTCGCGGACCTGCTTGGCATTCGGCACCTGCTCGAGGCCGAGAAGCTGGCCGAACGATACGTCACGGAGATCGGTAGCCGCGAGCGCCTCCTCGCGCAAACAGTCGCCGGACGCGAGGAGGAAATCGTGCGGCTGACGGTCGAACTCGAAAGCGCGCCGCCGTCCGCAATTTCTTCCGCGGCTGTCGAAGTTGCCGCCGCCGAACATCGTCTCGGGCTAAGTGTTGGACCTGCTGATGGATCTCAAGCGTCGCTTGGTGCGCGAATAGAGGCACTCGATGTCGAGCGTCACCGTCGCCAGCATATTCTGGTAACGCGCCGCGACGCCATTGAGGCCTCTGCCGTCCGCTGGCCCGAACGCGCGCAACTGGCCACCGCTATCACCGCCCTCGATACTGCAAATCCTACGCTTGTCGCCAAAGTTGCCGAGATTGTCCTAGACGGGCAAAAGGCCGGTGCCGCCGTCGCTGCCGCCGGCACCCGGTGCGATACACTCAAGGAACAGATGCGAGCACTCGAGGCCGCGCGGACCTTGCTAACTCCCCTGGTTCGCCCCTTCTATAGCGCGCTCTCCAACATGGCGAGCGCAGCCAATTTGACCGGAGATGAAACGCTCGACGAGCTGTTTCAAATTTTGCCGCAGGCAAAGCAGAGCGCGGATTCGATTGGTGCGCTTCGAGGTGAGGTCCGTGCCGCGCTCACTGTGGCGCGCGCCGCAACGGATGCGAACCGTCGGATCGCGCTCTTGCGTGAACAGTTGACCGAGGCCTCCGCCAAGGTAATGCCCGAGGAGGCATTGGCCAATCTGCGGTCCGAGGCTGATCGGCTCGAAGCCGAAGCACAGCGTGCCAAGCAACTGCACGACGCAACAGCCAGGCCCCTTGCCAGGCTGCAGACCGCCGGCCGCGAGCTGATCAGCCATCAGCACGCCATTGGCACAAGTGAGTGCCCATTGTGCAGTCATGACTGGAAGTCCGCCGACGCGCTTCGCGACGCGATGGCCGCAACGCTAGCGTTGGTGCCTGAGGTGGAGAGGCTAGCGCAGCAGGCTGCTGCGACGAGCAGCGAAGCGGCGCGTTTGGCGCGCACAAGACTTGAAGAGGCCCACCGTCAATCCGCACAGTATGAACGTCTCCGCGCGGAGCTTGGCGACCTCGAGCGCGCGGCCGATGTAAACGCGGACCGCCTGGCTCGGCTCGGCATTGTTGACACTGACCCTACCACTGCGCTCGAAGCACTCGATAATGCGCTTGTGGCCGCGGCATCATTGTCGCGCTTGCTCGACGAGCGCGACCGAATATCAACCGCGCTTCCTGGTTCCGCTGTTCCTCTGCTGGGCGATGGAACAACGCTGCGGACACTGGAGGCCCATATCGAGAACCCAATCCGCGCGCGTGAAGCGGCGGTGCGAGATGAACTGGCCAGTGCCGAGACCATACTGGCCGAGCACACCGCGCGGCGCGACGGGCTCCGTAAGGATCACGCAGTCGCCAGCGAAGCCGTCCGCGCTAACCGCGACGAACAAGCCCGGCTACTCAACGAGCTCGAAAAGCTTCGGCAGGTTTGGCGAACAGCCGCTCCAGGCATGGAGTGGAGCGAGGAAAATCTTGCCGCGTGCCGCAACTGGGTCCGGGGCGAACAAGCGCTGCTCGAGGACATTGCGTCGCGGACTGTTGGGGCGCAAGCAGCCTGGAACATGGAGGCACGGCGCGCGCGGCTCGAGACGTTACGGCGCGAAGTCGCCCCACTGCGCACCCGCCTCGCATATTTGGCAAAGCGCGTCTCCGCAGCGCGGCAGGCAAGTGCGCGTTTCCGCGACAGCTATGTCCAAGTGAGCGGCCGACAGATTGAGGACCTTGGCAGGGTAGTGAATCCGCTATTCGCCCGCATGCATGCCAATCGCGTCTTTGATCGAATCAAGCTCGGCCAGGTTGAAAATCCGCTGCGGTGGCTGGCTGACGCGGGCAGCCAGGAAATGGATCCTGGCAAGGATTTCAGTCAAGGGCAGCGGCAGGATCTGGCGCTCGCTTTGTTTCTAGCGCGTGCGCGCAGTCTCGGCGGCACCTTTTTCCTCGACGAGCCGGTCACCCATCTCGACGACCTCAATCGGGTCGGCCTGCTCGATATCTTCCGGGCAACCGTCCTGGAGAGTAGCCGGTCGCTCAACCTCGTGATCACCACCGCTAGTAAGCCGCTAGCTCGTCATCTCATCGAGAAATTTGACCGTGTCGGCCCCATCGAGACGCCCGGCGGGCGCGTTGCGCCACTAAGGGTTGTCGAGCTTGATGGTAATGGCCGAACGGGGGTCACCTTGCAGACCGTGTATCCTTCCAGCGGCTAAGCCGAACTAACGCCACGTTGGTGCCGCCTCCAAAAGGTGTGCCATTCGTGCCGCTGCTTTAAAAATATTGATGCGAAGATTAGCGGCTTCAACGCTCCCGGGACTGTGTTGTGCGAGTACCACGCCGAACACTCCGAACACTCACGGGCGCGCGCGAGGGCCAGCATTCAGAAACCCCGACACACGTGCGCGCCACGCACTCGATGCGAAGATCTACGATGTGGCGCTGTGTCCCGATTCATGGCCCGATTGCTTTATTCAAGCGAGTATGCTGCGGATTCCGACGTGAAGCCGGCCGCCATTCCGATCAAACACCGGCCACCATTCCGGTATGAAGCCGGCCACCATTCCAACCAAAGACCGGCCGGTTTTCGGCACTGAAGATTACCTCCTGGGTCAGCAACTTTGGCATCAATTACCTCGCGATGAACGAGGACATTTTGATGCCGGCAAAGAGAAGGCTGACCATGAGACAGTTGAGACAAATGCTTCGGCTTGCCGGAAGCGGGACCAGCTCCCGCGAGATTGCGGTCGTGCTGGGAATAGCACGCAGTACGGTGCAGGATAATCTGCGGCGCGCAGCGGCAATCGGGTTGAGCTGGCCCCTGCCAGGCGAGCTGACCGATGACGCGCTTGAGAACAAACTCTTCGCTCGCAATGGCGTCAAGCAGGGCACGCGGCGGCGCACAGAGCCGAACTGGGCCCATCTTGCCGTCGAGCTCAAGAAGCCGGGCGTCACGCTCCTCATCTTGTGGGAGGAGTATCGAGGAAGTCATCCCGACGGATATGGCTACAGCCGGTTCTGCGAGCTCTTTCGCAGCTTCGAACAGCGGCTTTCGCCGACGATGCGCCAGGAACACGCCGCCGGCGACAAGGTCTTCGTCGACTATTCCGGCAAGAAGATCCCGATCGTTGATCGAGACACCGGCGAGATCCGTGAGGCGGAGATCTTCGTGGCAGTGCTGGGTGCGTCCAGCTTGACCTATGCCGAAGCGACCTGGACCCAGACACTGCCGGATTGGATTGGTTCACACGTCAGGATGTTTCGTTTCTTTGATGGCGTTCCCCGCCTGATCGTCCCCGACAATCTGAAGTCGGGCGTCAGCCGCGCCAGCTTCTACGATCCCGAGATCAATCGCAGCTACGGCATGATGGCATCCCATTATGGCGTCGGCGTTCTTCCGGCACGGCCGCGACGGCCGAAGGACAAATCGAAAGTCGAGAACGGCGTGCGTTTCGCCCAGTCATGCATTCTGGGGCGGCTGCGCAACCAGACCTTCTTCTCGCTGGCCGAGGCCAATGCCGCAATTCGCCAGGCACTCAATCGCATCAATGATCACGTCATGCGTCGGCTGGGCGTCAGTCGCCGGCAACTGTTTGAGAGCGTCGAGCGTGCTGCGCTGGCAAGCCTTCCGAGCGAAGACTACGAATTCGCCGAGTGGCGTTTGGCCCGCGTCTCGACGGATTACCACGTCGAGTTCAAGACCTTCTTCTATTCCGTACCGCACAACCTCATTCGTCAGCAAGTCGATCTGAGGGCAACGGCACGCACCATCGAGATCTTCCACCGCGGCAAGCGCATTGCCGTCCATCAGCGCCGCTATGGCGGCCCTCGTCATGGGACGGATCCGGATCATATGCCCAGCTCCCACCGGCGATATGCCGAGTGGACGCCGGATCGTTTCCGTCGCTGGGCCGCATCCGTCGGGCCCGAGACGGAAGGCTTGGTTGTCGCAATCCTCGCCAGCCGCCCACATCCTGAACAAGGCTTTCGAACATGCCTGGGTGTCCTTCGCCTGTTTCGCGATGTCACACGCGATCGCGCCGAAGCCGTCTCAGCCCGCGCTGTCGAGATCGGTGGGCTGAACTGCAAGAGCATCGCCTCGCTCATCGCCAATCACAAGGCCGCAAGGCATTCCACCGAACCGACCGCCATCGTCGATCACGCCAATCTGCGTGGCCCTGATTACTTCCATTGAGGAGACATACCAATGCTCATCCATCCGACCATCAACATGCTGCGCGAACTCGGCCTTCATGGCATGGCCACTGCCTTCCAGGAACTCGACGCACAATCCGAAGCACGCGGCCTCGAGCATGGCGAATGGCTTGCCATGCTGCTCGAGCGCGAGGCTACCATGCGCCGCCAGAAGCGTTTCGAAGCCCGCGCCAGAGCTGCAAAACTTCGCCATGACGCACAGATCGAGAATGCCGACTTTCGTGCCGCACGCGGTCTTGATCGCAATCTGTTCATGGCGCTCGCCGGCTGCGACTGGATCAGAAAGCATCACAGTCTTCTCATCACCGGGCCGGCCGGCGTCGGCAAGAGCTGGCTGGCCTGTGCGCTTGGCCACAAAGCTTGCCGAGAGGATTTCTCCGTCGCCTATCACCGCGTTCCCCGGCTGTTTGCAACGCTTGCCCTCGCGAGAGGCGACGGACGTTATGGCCGGATCCTCAAGCAACTCGCCAAAACCGACCTTCTCATTCTCGATGACTGGGGACCGGAAAAACTCAATGATGACCAGCGGCGTGATGTGCTTGAGATCATTGAAGACCGCTACGAACGCCGATCGACAATCGTCACCAGTCAGCTGCCCCTGGATCGCTGGTACGAGATCATTGCAAACCCAACCCTGGCCGATGCCATCCTGGACCGCCTCGTTCACAACGCCTATCGCATCGATCTCACCGGTGAAAGCATGCGAAAACAGCGCTCGCCGAGAGCGTCCGAAACAGCGCACGCTTGACCTGAAACGAAACCCAATCCAAACATCAACGAGACCCAGGATCAGTCCGAAAAATGGCCGGCTTCAAATCGGAACACCGGCCGGAATGAAATCGGAATGACTGGCCGGCTTCAAATCGGAATCGATGGCCGGCTTCGTCGGAATACGCAAGTATGCCGTCCGGAATCCATGGCGTGCGAGGACTTGTTAGGTCATGAGCACAGTTTTGTAGAAAATGTGCCGGCCCTTAAACCGTTCCTTGGTGGGAACGGTTTCGCACGGTCGGCGCAGGTGACCTTGGTGATGAACCTGAACGCGAACTCGCCTCGGCGGCAGAGCTTAGGAACGCGCCCTCGGTTTTAGGATGAGTCTGATCTCGACTGCTGCGATGAGGGAGAGCCGGGTCTCCGAATGCTATCTGTTCGCCTCGCCAGCAGGCCTAGGACGCACAAGAAGGCCTTCGCAGGTAAAGGAGAGGCCAGGGATGCAGAGAACGCTTCCACGGACCTCTATTTGCATTTCGACCTCCGAGGTCTCTCGCGACCAAGCAGTGACCGAACCAGACAACGCTGCCCTGATGGGGCCGGCGCGGTCATGCGCTTTCTCGCTTCGAGGATAGGCCGGAGGTCGATGATCGTGGCTTTCGAGCGCTCTGCCCATTGGAAGAGATCCTGCTGCTTCATCCTGTTGCCCTCATCTCGTCGTCGCCGTCGTCAGGAGGAAATTCTGATGCGACGATCATCCAGGTTTGGCGGATGAGCCTGCGCGCCTCCTTGCCTCCATGATCCCGCTGGATGCGTTCCACCCATGCCGGCCAGCTGGGCGACCCGATTCCGATACGAAAACCCTCCACCTCTACCCCCTGGGGGGCTAGGGGGAAGGATTCATCTGTAGATTCATCTGTAGATTCCGCGGTCAATTTGACCGGTAGCGGATCACTATCTGATCGGTAGTCCTCTTCTGATTGACCGGTAGTCTCGCCACCACCGATCATCTTGAACGGTAGTATCCTGATTAGGTCCGATTTTCGCTTTCCTCGCCCGTCATACCTGTGTCTGCGCTCGATGAGGCCAAGGATTTCGAGCTGAGCCAAATGGCGTCTCACCGTGATCTCCGAACATGAAACGCGCTCAGCGATAGATTGCTGGCCACGGAAGGTTTCCCCGTTCTCGTCGCAGAACTCCACCACAGCTTTGAGCACGGCTCGCTGCGTGAGGTTCTGCACGGTGGCGGCGTTCGCCCACTCGAAGAACCTCCGTTTGGACGTGACCAATTGCGGTTTCCTAGAACCCATCATAGTGCGCGAGCCCGGCGCAAGTCGCCCTCTCGAACCGCCTCTTTCTCCTCCTCGGCCCACAGACCAAACCGTTCCCGCAGCAGCGGGATGATCGGCCGTCCTATCTGTTCGCTGTCCTTGATCGAAAGCCATTCACCGGCGAAGACGACGGCCTGAGTTTTCTCGTAGTCGCGGCCTGTATTCATGCCGCGGCCTGGTCGAGCAGTGACGCATCGTAGCGATCCAGCGCTGCGACGTCCCAATAGCGCACGCCGAGTATCTTCACAGGCTTCGGAAAGCCGGAATTTCTCACCCATCGCCAGAGCGTCTGCTCACTAATGTCGCCGTAGCGCTGCTTCACCGCTGCGGCTCTGATCCATGTTTTTGCCATTTGAACACTCGAGCTCCACGTTGGGCGCCCGAGGGTCAAACAGACTCACACGATGGGCGCAGATGAACGAAAAAATGTTCTCTGAACCATCGGGTCGCCGAAGCCCTTGCGGGATCTCACTCGGCTCACGTCTGCAGGACAGTAGTGCTAATTGGTGAAAATGGTTGGAATGGCGGCCGGTGTCAATGTGCCGTGCGTCTGGTGTCCACATCGGACTTGCGCAAGTTGCACACTCACGCGCGCTCGCCCGTGCGCGCAGCTAGAGCGACGACATTATCGCGGCTCGAGGCCCCGATGATCTCCTCCAGCCGATTCGCCCACGCCTCGAGCGCTTGACGCTTTTCCCGGGCATAGTCGTGCCGGTTGTAGATCGCGGCGACGCCGCTGATCACCCCGCTCTTGTGGTTCAGCACCGCCTCGACGACGTGCACGGCAATGCCCAGGCCGGCCATGCCCGAGGCAGCGGTTCGCCGGAGGTCGTGCAATGTCCAGGGCTCGATCGAGAGCTCCGGGTTGGCCGTCTCCTTGCGAGCTGCCGCGAGCATCTTCTCGTCGATCTTCTTCTTGGCGCGGCTGTAGCCGCTGATCGGCGTCTCAGCGTTGGTGGAGAGCACGAAAGGGCTCTCCTCTTCGACCTTCGAATGCTCTGAAGGTTTGACACTCGCGGGCGCGGGCGCGACGACGCGCGGCAGGCCTGCGAGGATTTTCGTCACTTGCGGCGCCAGCGGGAGCACCTGCCGTCGACCGTTCTTCGTCCGCTCGGGCGGGATCGACCAGGTCGCATCGGGGATGCTGAACTCGCGCCATTCAGCGGCCGCCACCTCATCGCGCCGCTGCGCCGTCAGCAGCAGCAGCCGCGCGAGGTCACCAAACGGCCAGCCGACCGCAGCGGTGGCGGACCACAGCCAGCGAATTTCATCCTCCGACAGCACGCGATCGCGCGCCCGGGGCGCCGCCGGCACTTCAATGTCCCTGAAAGGGTTCTCGCTGACGATCCCTTTCGCGGCAAACCAGGAGAAGGCTTTCGATAGGAGCGCACGAACTCTAACCGCGGACTGCGGCCGGCCGGCCTGCCGCAGCTTCCCCTCGCTGTCGAGCTGGTCCTCGGCAATGCCGTCGATGAGCTTGACGATGTCGTGTCTGGTGATCGAGCGAATGCGCCTTTTTCCCCACTTCGGTGAAATCTCCCGTTTGATGAACGCCTGCGTCTCCGCGACGGTGCTCGGCTTGTTTTCCTTCGTGGCGTAGCGCTTGACGAAATCGGCAAAGGCCTCCGCGACCGTGAGGTCCGCAGCAGCCGTGTCCCGACCGTCGCGAGGATCCTGGCCTTGCCTCACGAGCCGGAGCGTCCCCTCGGCTGCCTTACGCGCGTCGTGCAGGCCGAGTTTCGGCTTTGCCGGCCCGTAGTCGCCGATCGCGAGCTTCACGTTCTCACCAGTAGCCGGCGACCTGTAGCGGACGATCCATTTGAACGCCCTCGGCCCAACGATCAGGTAGAGCCCAGATTGGCCGCCGTCGGGCACCTCTCGCTTGCTGGCCGGCCGTTTTGCCGACAGGGCGTCGATCTTCTTCTGCGTCAGTGCATCGGCCATGTGTCTCACTTCCAAACAGGACACGTTTCGAGCCACAAAAGTACGTGGCAGTCGTTGCGTGGCGATGGAATGATCATTGAGCCTAGATTGGCCTACGTCAATGGATTTTCAGGGTTTTTCCGATGGCATGTGGAGAGCTGATGAGCGTTGATGAAAATGCGCAGCCCATATTTCGTAATGATGGGGTCAGGTGTTCGAGTCACCTAAGCGGCACCAGTTCCTTGTCCCCCCTGTGCCGAAATCGGTACTCTACCGCTGCCTGTGCGGTGGATCGCGCAATGGCTCCCATATCCGCCATTGTCGCGACTCAGCTTTGGTGGGAAACTCACGGGCCTCAGCATGGGAGGTCCAAAATGGCCAACACTTTCAAGACCGGAGACGTCGTCAAGCTGAAGTCGGGAGGGCCGAAGATGACGGTCAGCGACGGTGCCGCTTCCGGCATGTATCTGTGCCACTGGTTCAACCGCGAGGGCGATGTTTGGATCCCGCAACATGCGGGTTTCAAACCGGACCAACTGGTGGCCGCTGACCCGTCGGCGTAGCCCGTTCGCCACGGGCGGTGGCTAACCCGGCGTGAATTTCGATGACGCCGGATGCGGTGTCGCGTCGTTCTCGATACCAATACCCGAGTCGGCATCCCCGACAATCGAAGGTATCGGCACAGGCGACCGACGGATTTCCGTCATCGCGGCGTTTAACGGTTGAAGCGTGACCACGGCATGGGCCGTGGCCGACGCGCCAACCGGAGACGCCGAAGCATGATACGCCGTTCGATCCTTGCCGCTGCCTTGAGCCTGCTGACCGTTGCAGCCCTCGCCCAGACGGCGACGCAGCCCCCTGCTTCTCCTGGCGCCACGCCGCCAGCCGCAGCCCCAGCCGCGCCAAGGGCCAAGTCCGACATCACGCTGGCCAAGTTCCAGAAGCGGCGGGAGAAGGCGATCATGGCCGCCGACACGGATGGCGACGGCAAGATCAGCCTGCTGGAGTGGGAGGCCTTCCAGGCCAAGCGCAGCATCAAGGGCGATGCCGCCAAATCCTTCGCGCGCATCGATTCGAACCATGACGGCTTCATCGACCGCGCCGAACTCGATGCGTTCTTTGCCAAGCGCTTTGCCAAGCTGGACAAGAATGGCGACGGCGTTCTGACGGCCGACGAGATGCCAGGCCACAAATCCGCTCCCAAGCCGGAGCAATGACCAAGAGGCCATGACGCGTGATGGATATCGGGAGTGCGCCAGCCGATGAGCGCCGATCCGGACGAGGAGTTGGTTCGCCGGGTCGGCGCCGGCGACCCGGCGGCCGTGCAGACGCTCGTCGCGCGCAAATTGCCGCGCATCCTTTCGCTCGCCGTGCGCATTCTGGGCGATGCGGCGGAGGCCGAGGATGTCGCACAGGAGACCTTCGTGCGCATCTGGCGCCACGCCTCGAGCTGGCGGCGCGGAAATGCACGCTTCGACAGCTGGATCCACCGGGTGACGCTCAACCTCTGCTACGACCGGCTGCGCCGGCGCCGCGAACTGGTGACCGACGATTTGCCGGACATGGCCGACCCTGCCCCGCTTCCCGACGCCCGCGAAGAGCCGCATCGGGTCGAGCAGGCCTTGCAGGCCATCGCGCCACGCCAGCGCGAGGCGATCATCCTGGTCTACTATCAGGAGATGTCCAACATAGAGGCAGCCGCGACCCTGGAGATCAGCGTCGATGCGCTGGAGAGCCTGCTCTCGCGCGGCCGGCGGGCCTTGCAGATGATCCTGGCCAGGGATGGCGTCCATGACTGAGAAGAGCGCGACCATGAATGGCAGACATTTACCGCGCTTGATGGGCGTCCGGCGGGGGCCGGTCGGCATCGTTTCCAACCCGCATGGGCATGCGGCAACAAGTGGCAAGGGGAAGACAGATGGCTGAAGACATCGAGGACGGCCCGGCAATGGACGCCAGGCGTTTCGCGGCGCTCTCCGAAGCCTATGGCGGCGATCTGCGGCGCTGGCCACAAGCGGAGCGCGGCGCCGCCGCCGCCTTTGCTTCAAGCGAGACAGGCCAGGCGATTTCGCGACGGGCCCACACGCTTGACACCCTGCTCGACAGTTATCACGTCCCGCACCCCGGCAAGGCGCTGCACGACACGATCCTACGGACCGCCGACCGGTACATCGTCCGGCGCCGGCGCCAGCGCTTCTGGCGGCTGGGGCTGGCGCTTGCCGGAATAGGGCTGGCCGGCGCCATTGCCGGACTGGCCCTGGTGACCGTCGTCACGCCCGAAGTTCAGCCCGACCATTATGTGCTCGACGCCAATGCGACGGCGTTCGGCGATGCCGGGCCCGACACGATCGAGGAAGACCTATGAGCACCGGCCGAAACCTCCTCATCGCATCGGTGGTGCTGAATGTCTTCCTGGCGGGCGCGCTTGCCGGCGGGGCCGTCTGGATAAAACGCGGCAAGCCGGCCCAGGGCTATTCGCTGGAGGCGGCAGGCGGCCGGCTTCCCGATCAGCAGCGCACGCTGTTTCGCAAGGCGCTGCGCGAAGTCCGCCAAGAGTCTCGCGAAATCATTCGCGACGGCCAGCAGGCCAGGCGCGAGGCGGCGGATCTGCTGCGGCAGCCCGTCCTCGACACGGCGGCCCTGGCGGCCGCCCTGGAGCGGGCCCGCAATGCCGACGTCACCGTGCGCACGCGGCTGGAGCAGCGCATCATCGCGTTCGCGGCGGCAGGTTCCGCCGAGGATCGCAGCCTGCTGGCTGAAGGACTCTCAAGGCGCGCCGGGCCGCAGCCGTCGACACCGCCAAAAAAATCGCCGTGACGACCGACGGAAAATGCCGATGGCGCCCGTTTAACGAAATGAAGGGCAGGACCTGCCGGGCCATCTGGCGCCGACAGGTTTTCAACCTCGGACAACTTCGGAGTATGGTCATGAACTATCTGACAAAATACGCGGCCACCGCCGCTCTCGCGGTGACCGGAACGGTGGCTACTGTCGCTGCATCCTCGGCGATGCCGCTGGCGCCGCTTGCCGCCCCGGCGCTGGTCGAGCACGTCGCCTGGGGTTGCGGACCTGGCTGGCATCCCAATCCCTGGGGGCGCTGCGTCCCCAATCGCGTGGTCGTCTACCCCGGTTACTATTGGCATCGCCCGGCCTTCTATGGGTGGCATCCGCACCGTCACTGGCACCGCTGGCATCGCTGGTAGGGGGCTCGGGGGCCGACGACTTCGCCGGCCCCACGACCTCAATTGAACAGGCACGAAACGGCTCGAACGGGCCTCCGGCGCCGTGCGCGGGGAGCCCCAGCAATGGAGAGCTGACTTGGCTATCCCCGCCGCCAATTCCCCGCCAGATCCAGTGCTCGTCGCTTTCAACCGCTTCGGGCTTGGGGCAAGGCCCGGCGACCGCGACAGGGTGGCCCACGACCCGCGCGGCTATCTGAAGGCGGAACTGCGGCAGCCCGACATCGCCCTGATCTCGCTCGACGATCCGACCTATGCGAGCCTGCCGGGCAGCACACCGGCCATCCAGGCCAGCATGGCGGCAAACTTCCAACGCAAGCTTGACCGCGAGCAAAAGGCCGCAACCATGGCGCAGCCCGCAATGGCGAGCGCGACGACCATGCCTGCCCAAGCCACCTCAGCCCAAATTGCGCCTGCTCATCCCCTGCCACCGCCCACGGCCCCGGCCAAGCCCGCGCCGCCACTCGAGGCCACGCTGTTTCGCGCCGAAGCCCAGGCGCGCCTCGACAAGGCTTTTCGCGCCGAGGCAGGCTTTGTCGAACGCCTGGTGTATTTCTGGTCGAACCATTTCTGCGTCTCCGTGGCGAAGGACAACATCGTGCGGGCGAGCGCCGGCGCCTTCGAGCGGGAAGCCATCCGCCCCTTCGTGCTCGGCCGTTTCGCCGACATGCTGATGGCGGTGGAGCGGCATCCGGCGATGCTGTTCTATCTCGACAACCAGCAGTCGATCGGCCCTGAGTCCCGCGCCGGCAAGAACCGCCGGCGCGGCCTCAACGAGAACCTCGCCCGCGAGATCATGGAACTGCACACGCTGGGCGTCGGCAGCGGCTATACCCAGGCCGATGTCACCAGCTTCGCGCGCATCCTGACCGGCTGGACGATGGCGGGGCGCGAAGGTCGGCTTGGCGAACCGGGCAGTTCCGTCTTCAACGCCAATGCGCATGAGCCGGGCGATGCGGTGCTGCTGGGCAAGACCTATCCGGCCGGCGGCATGGGCCAGGCCGAGGCGGCACTCAACGACATCGCCAGCCATCCGGCGACGGCGCAGCACATCGCCACGGAACTTGCCCGTCATTTCATAGCCGACGACCCGCCGCCGGCGGCAGTCGCGCGCCTGGCCAAGGTTTTTGCCAAGAGCGACGGCAATCTCAGGGCTCTGGCGGCGACCCTCATCGACATGCCGGAGGCATGGTCGACGCCGCTTGCCAAGATGCGCTCGCCCTTCGACTACATCGCCGCCATCCGCCGGGCGGCCGGTCCGGGTCCGGCGAACGATCCCGGCCAGTCGCTCAACTGGCTCAATGCGCTGGGCGAGCCGCTCTGGCAGCCGCCAGGGCCGAACGGCTTTTCCGACCAGGCGGACAGCTGGGCCTCGGCCGAAGGCATGAAGATCCGCCTCGACATCGCCTGGCAGGCGGCCCGCCAGGTCAAGGACGTCGGCAATCCCAACGATATGCTCGACGCCGTCATCGGTCCTTCCGCCTCGCCGGAAACACGGCAAGCGGTCGCCCGCGCCGAGTCCAAGCAGCAGGGCCTGGCGCTGCTGCTGCTGATGGCGCCCGAATTCCAGAGACGATAGCGCGAGCGACAGGTCCGGCGCCGACATGGAGACCAAGTCATGAGCCTGCTGTGTGAAACCCCTCACCCTTCCCGCCGCGCCGTGCTGATGACCGGCGGCGCGCTGTTTGCCTGGGCCTATCTGCCGCGCTTCGCCCGCGCCGCCGACAATCGCGATCCGCGGCTGATCGTCATCGTGCTGCGCGGCGCGCTCGACGGCCTGTCGGCGGTCGGTCCGATCGGCGACCCCGACTATGCCGGCCTGCATGGCGACATCGCTTTGTCGCTCGCCGGCCCGCACGCGGCGCTGCCGCTCGATGGCTTCTTCGCGGTCAATCCGGCGATGCCGGTCTTCGCGCGGCTGTTCAAAGACAAGCAGGCCGCGGTGGTGCACGCGGCCGCGACCGGCTATCGCGAGCGCTCGCATTTCGACGGCCAGGACGTGCTGGAAAGCGGTTTCGCCGGGCCGGGCCACGTCGCCACCGGATGGCTCAACCGGGCGCTGGAGAGCCTGCCGGCGGGCGATCGCGTGGCGACGCTCGGCGGCTTGGCCGTCGGACCGTCGACGCCGCTGGTGATCCGAGGTGCCGCCCCCGTGCTCGGCTGGGCGCCGCAATCGCTGCCGCCGCCGGCCGGCGACCTCGCGGAGCGGGTTCTCGATCTCTACCAGCATCGCGACCCGGTGCTGGCGGTGGCCCTGCAAAAGGGCCTCGATGCCGACCGCATGGCGCTCGACGACCAGATCGGCGGCAATACGACAAAGCCGAAGAGTGGGGCGATGAAGCCGAAGGGCGGCCTCGGCAGCGCCGCCGGCATGCGGCAGGCAGCGCAAGGTGCGGCCAAGCTGATCGCGGCCGATGACGGGCCGCGTGTTGCCGCGCTTGCCTTCGACGGCTGGGACACGCATGTCAACGAAGGCGGCGCCACGGGCCGGCTCGCCACCTTGCTCGGCGGCCTCGACGGCGCCTTCGAGGAATTCGAGAAGGGTCTCGGCGAGCGCTGGAAGGACACGGCGATCGTCGCCATCACGGAATTCGGGCGCACGGCGCAGATCAATGGCTCGGTCGGCACCGATCACGGCACCGGCACGGTGGTGTTGCTCGCCGGCGGCGCGATCAAGGGCGGTCGTGTCATCGCCGACTGGCCGGGCTTGAAGCCGGCCCAACTCTACGAGCAACGCGACCTGGCGCCGACCAGCGATGTCAGGGCGGTGCTGAAGGGCCTGCTTGCCGACCAGTTCGGCCTGTCCGCCGCCGTGCTCGCCGACAAGGTGTTTCCGGAGTCGGCGGCGGTGAAGCCGATGCGGGATCTCGTCGCCTGAAGAAGGCCGGTGGCGTCACGGGGCGCCATCTTTTGGGGGAGCGCCCACGCCACTTCGCAGCCGCCGCCGTGTCGATCCGCTCCGTGATCACCAGCGATGGTGCCAGCGGTGGTGCCAATGATGTATCGGCCGGATTATCACGCGACGATGATTGGGCACGCAATTTCCCCATCGGTTCAGGTGCCAGCCAGGGCCGCATCTCCAGCCGACGCTTTCTATCGGCAGCGGAGCGGCATTGGGCTTGGCCATGGGCAGTGCCTGCGAGCCGACACTCGACAGCATCAATGCGCCTGCGGCGGCGGCAATCGGCAGAATGTATCTGGTGAGCATGGATCGTGTCCTCCATGGGTGACATTCCCGAGGACAACATACCACTCACCCGGCCGAATGCCGGGTGAGTGGTCCGATCACATATCCGTTAGCGGGCAGACTGCTTGCCAAGCGACGCCGCGACTTTCAGCGCGGCGTCGTCGAGCATGTCGCCTCGATCAGGCGGCCTCGACCTTGGCGGCCGGCGCATCCTGCCCCCGCACCAGTTTGGTCACGCCGGCGAAGTCGAGCTTGCCGGAGCCGAGCACCGGTACTTTCGGGACGACGCGCACTTCGGCGGGCACCATCAGGTCCATGGCGCCATTGGCCTTGGCGAAGGCCAGGAATTCGGCGCGTGTGGCGCCGGAAGCCTCGGTGATGAGAATGAGCTTCTCGCCCTTGCGCGCATCCGGCACGGAAGCGACGGCCGACAACGAGCCTTTCCACACTTCACCCGCCAGCGCCTCGACGGCGGCAAGCGAAATCATCTCGCCGCCGATCTTGGCGAAACGCTTGGCGCGGCCGCGAATGGTGATGAAGCCGCCCTCGTCGACCGAGACGACATCGCCGGTGTCATGCCAGCCGTCCACCAGCGGTTCCAGCACACCCGGCTTCTCGGCGCGCAGATAGCCCGACATGACATTTGGGCCGCGCACGTAGAGACGCCCGCCTTCATCGACGCCGGGTACCGGATCCAGGCGGTATTCCATGCCGGGCATGATTTTACCGACGCTGCCGGACTTGTTGTACATCGGCGTGTTGATGGCGATCACCGGCGCCGCTTCGGTCACGCCATAGCCCTCGAGGATACGCACCCCGAACTTCTCCATGTAGGTCATGCGCGTGGCTGCCTTGACCGGTTCGGCGCCGGCAAAGCAATAGCGTATCGAACGGAAGTCGTAGGGATGCGCGGTGCGGGCATAGCCGCTGAGGAACGTATCGGTGCCGAAGATGATCGTCGCGTTGGATGCGTAGATCAGTTCCGGCACGATGCGGTAGTGCAGCGGCGACGGGTAGAAATAGACCGGCACGCCCGAGATCAGCGGCAGCACCGTGCCAGCCGTCATGCCGAAGGAATGGAAGATCGGCAAAACGTTGAACACCTTGTCGCCCGAGTGGAAGTCGATGCGCGAGGCCGCCTGCGCGGCATTGGCCAAGATGTTGCGATGGGTGAGCACGACGCCCTTCGGCGTGCCTTCCGAGCCGGAGGTGAACAGGATCACCGCCGGGTCGTCAGGCTTGCGCGGCGCGCGCGGCGTCGACTTGCGCAACAGGCCAAGCAGCTTGTCCTTGAGACCGATGGTTGCACGCAGATCGTCGAGCCAGACGATGTCGACCGACCGGCCGATCTCCTCGACCACCGCGCCAAGCTTGGCCTGTTCGACAAACGCGCGGGACGTGAGCACGGTCTTCACTTCAGCGGCCTTGCAGGCGGAAAGGATGTTGGCGGCACCTGCAGTGAAGTTGATCATCGCCGGCACCTTGCCGGACGACATCACGCCAAGCAGCGTGGCACATGAGCCGTTGGCGTTGGGCAGCATGATACCGAGCGTCTGCTGATCGGCATAAAGGTTCTGGAATTTCTCGCCCAGCACGGCGGCCGCCGTCAGCAGCTTGCCATAGCTCACCGAGCCGGTGACCGGATCCTGCACGGCGAGCCGTTTCATGCCGCGTTCATTCGCCGTCAGGATGATCTTCTCCAGCACCGTCCTGTCGATGTCCTGGGTGCGGAAGACGAGATCCGACATGACCTGATAGAGGGCCGAACCCGCCGCGGCGCGGCGCTTGCGGCCCTTCAGTTCCGGCGGCACTTGCAGCTTGACCGGCTCCAGAATGGTCACCTTGACCTTCGGGAACAGGCGGCGGCGCACATGCTGCGACGTCAGCCGGGAAAACGGGCTTTTCTCCAGCCCGTCGATGCGGATCGGCACGACCATCGAGCCGGTCTTGTCGGCCACCATGGCGGCGCCGTCATAGACCTTCATCAGCCCGCCGGTGACGGTGATGCGGCCTTCGGGGAAGATGACCAGCGGATCGCCGGCCTGCACGATCTTGATCAGCGTGCGGGTCGACATCGGCTTGGCCGGATTGAGCGGCAAAGCACGGGCGAGCTTCATGAACGGCTTCATCCACCAGGCCTGCGCGATGGCGTAGTCGATGGCGAAGACCGGCTCCTCGTCGGTCAGCGTCAGCGCCAGCGGGCCGTCGAGGAAGCTGACATGGTTGAGCGCCAGGATCGGTGCCTTGCCGGCTGCCTTGAGGTTCTCCATGCCCTCGACTTCCAGGCGCAGGAAGGCGCGGAACAGGATGGACACGAAATCGCGGAAGGCGTTGGTCGGCAGGAATTTCAGCATCAGCCAGGCGGCGACGGCATTGGCCGCGGCCAGGCCGAACAGGATGCCGCCGGTGGAGACTTTCGTCTGGATCGCGGCGACAAGGATGCCGCCGACCGTCATGAAGCCGGCATTGACGATGCTGACCGCGGCGACGACGCGGGCGCGACGCGCCTCGGGCGACCAGGCCTGCACGGCGGCGAAGGTCGGCACCACGAGGAAAGCGCTGGCGATGGCCATGCCGGCGAGGTCGATCGCGACACGGATCGTGTTTTGGCCGGCGAAGAACAGGGCGAGGCTTTCCGCCTTCGGCGAAGGCTGCATGCTCCAGATGGTCCAGGCCAAATGCAGGCCGAACAGCGCCAGCAGCGCCGTGCCGACCGGTGCGGGCAGAAGCACGATGCGCCCCTGCGACATCCATGCGGCAATCGCCGAGCCGATGGCGATCGAGACGGCGAACACGGCGAGATAGACGGTGACGGCGATCTCGTCGCCGCCGAGCGAATCCTTGATCAAGGTCGGCAGGATCGAAAGCACGATGGCGCCGATCAGCCAGAACCACGACGTCATCAGGCCGGCGCGCCAGATCCGCGTGTCGGTCCGCAACTCGCTGACCTGGCGCCAGGTCGAGCGGAAGATGTTCCTGTCGATGACGAGGTCAGGTGCCGCCGAACCCGTTGGCGGGATGTAGCGGCTGACGAACCAGCAACCGACGGCCAAGGCCATCATGATCGGCCCGAAGACCGTGACGCCTATGCCGTCGGCCGAGACGACGCCGCCGGCGATGGTGCCGCCGAGGATGGCGGCGAAGGTCGCCGACTCGATCCAGGCGTTGGCCTTGGGCAGTTCCTTGCGCTCGAGGTGATCGGGCAGGATGCCGTATTTGATCGGCCCGAACAGCGCCGAGATGATGCCGAACATCAGCAGCGCCGTCATCAGCACCGGGATCGACGACAGCGCTATGCCGGCGACAGACACACCCGCGGCGGCAATCTCGGCAAATTTCAGCCGCCGGGCGATGAGGGCCTTGTCGAAGCGGTCGGCGATCTCACCGCCAAGCGCGGACAAGAGCAGAAAGGGGGCCATGAAGACGGCCCCGGCGAGCGTGACCAGCGAAGCCGCCTGACCGGCGGCCAGCGTAAAGAGGATCAGGAACACCAGCGTGTTCTTGAGGAAATTGTCGTTGAAGGCGGACAGGAACTGCGTCCAGAACAGAGGCGCAAAGCGCCGGGACAACATCAGATGCGTGTTCATGGCGGTTTCCATTTGGCGGAACCCTGCGGCTATTCGCCGGAGGCCCTGCGGGTTGCAGGCGCTGTTTCAAGCTCAGTGATAGTCATGAGCTGGTTAAACTTCCTTACAGTGCCCGATGTCCATATCGTGGCTTCCGGTCTGCCAGAAATGAACATCGTTCATTAGCGCACTCTATCACGTCTTGAACATTGTTCAAGCGAAAAATGAACGACGTTCATCGTATCTGGAAACGGAGCCCGGGACCGGTGACGTCTCTGGTATGTCGAAGTTAGGGCGCCAAGGTTGCCGGACCTGGCCCGAGCGTCGCCACTGTCTTCAGCGCGCCGTCGAGCATGTCGCCCTTTTCGTCCTTCAAGGCCGCCTCGCGCAGGCGGCGGATCCAGTCGGCGGCATCGTCGCGGCCCTTGAGCATGGCAAGCGCGGAGAGCACGCGATCGAATTTCGACTGCGCCCGGACATGGGTGTCACTGTAGCCCTTGATCAGCCGGCGGCAGTTGAGGATTTCGACGGCCAGCGCATAGTCCTCCGGCACATGGGCGAGCGCCAGCGCGTACCAGCGATCGAGATGGGTCATCTCGATCTTGTGGCGCAGCAGGCTGCGGCGCCAGCGGCGCAGGCCGCCGATGAACCAGAGCGCGGCGAAGCCGGCGAAGCTGTCCGTGCGGATGCGGCGGCCATGGTTGATGCGGCGGTCGAGGAAGGCGGCGAGCTTCGGCCGGGTCTCGATATAGCTGCCCAGCCCCGCCGGCATCGTGCCGCAGAACTCCTCGATGCGGGGATGGAAATATTCGGTGACCTGCAGGATCGAACCGTCCTTGACGCCGACTTCCTTGCGCACGCGCCGGTCGCGCGTCGAACGTGTTTTCAGATCGGCGACGCGGATCATGTCGTCATAGCAAAGGGCGTTGGCGATATGCTTGGCGGCGGCGATGGACAGCGCATAGGAATGGTCGGCGCCATCCAGCGCGAGAGCCCGGTCGAGCCGGTCAAGATACTCGCCGCCATAGGCGATGTCCTGATAGTCGACGACCTTCCTCAGGCCCCGCAAAGCCATGTCGCGCACAGGTTCCGGCAATGCGCCGACACGGGCCGACAGTTGCTGCCAGCCCTTCATCAAGCTTTCCGGACCACTGACGGTCCCGGTCGCTTCGAGGACAGGCGCAACGGCTTTGGGCCCTTCCGGTTTCGGCGCAGGTGCCCCCGTGCCGCGCGCGCGATCAAACGCAGCGCCAAAGGCGGCAAGGCTGGCCTTGACGCCCCGGCCACCGGCACCGATCGCCTGCTCATAGCTTTCGCGCTTGAACGGCAGCGCATCGGAACCGGCCAGCGCGCCGAGCAGGCTAGCCGAGATCATCGAACCATTGTCGGCGGCGATCTTTTCCATGTCGAAGGCGATGAAGCGTTTCGACGCGGCTTCCGCCGTCGCGTGCACCTTGGAGGACGAGGCCCGGCCGTCGCCCGGCTCGATCTTTTCCGACACAGCCGCGATGCGGTGCGACGAAGCGATCAGCGTCGTGCGTTCCGGCGTGACGAAGCCACGGATGATGGCGCGGCCGGCCTCCATCAGCTCGGCGGCGATCAATATGTCGACATCGCCTTGCGAAGGCGACAGCGCGAAGACCGGCAGCCGGCCGGTGTCGCGGGCCATTTCGACATAGTAGATGGTGGCGCCGGTGCGTTGCGCCACGCCGGCGACCGAGGTCGATTGCGCGACATAGCCATTGCGCTCGGCGACATCGGTGATCCAGTCGGCCAGCACGCCGCCGCCCTGGCCGCCGACCGCCAGCACGGCGAGCTTGATGACGCGCTCGTCGTCCTGGGCGCCGGCCTTGGCGCGGAATGGCGGGACAGCGTCAAGCATCGGCGAAGGTCAGGCGCCGGCTTTCGCGGCGGCGCTGCAGCAGGCTGATCACCGCGCGACGCGCGCTTTCCAGGAAGCGGTCCCAGCGGCTCGGATTGTGCACGACATCGGCGCGGTAGAAGGACGGGCAGAGCACAGCGGCATCGGCGACCTCACCGCAATTGCCGCAGCCGACGCAGTTCTGGTCGATCGATGCCACCGGATCGTCGCGCAGCGGATCGTCAAGCGATTTCACCGACAGCGACGGGCAGCCCGACAACCGCATGCAGGCGTGGTCGCCGGTGCAGATGTCCTCGTCGACACCGAATTTCGGTTTGACGACACGCGCCCCCCCCTTGATCGCCTTGTCGACCAGCGGCTTTTCGCGGCGCTGCCTGTTGAGCATGCATTCGGACGAGGCGACGATGACCTTCGGCCCCTTCTCCTCCGTCGTCAGCGCCTCGCGCAACGTGTCCTGCATTTTGCCGACATCGTAGGTGCGGTCGACATGGCGCAGCCATTTGACGCCCATGCCTTTCACCGCTTCGGTGATCGGATGTTTTGTCGACTTGGTCTTGTTGCCCGCGCGCGACGACAGGATGTCCTGCCCGCCGGTGGCGGCCGAATAGAAATTGTCGACGATGACGATGACACCGTCATTCTTGTTGAACACGGCATTGCCGATCGAGGAGGTCAGGCCGTTGTGCCAGAAGCCGCCATCGCCGACGAAGGAGATCGAGCGGCGCTTGGCGTCGGGCGAATTGAACGCCGAGGCAGAGGCCGGCCCCAGCCCATAGCCCATGGTTGTCGCGCCGAGCTCGAAGGGCGGCATGATCGAGAACAGGTGGCAGCCAATGTCGGACGCGATGTGGTGCTTGCCGAGTTCCTGCTCGACCAGCTTTGTCGCGGCGAAGATCGGCCGCTCCGGACAGCCGATGCAGAAGCCCGGCGGCCTGCCCGGCACGACATTGATCAGGTCCGCGGTGTCGACGCCGTCGCCGACCTTGTTGGGCGCGCGCACTTCACCCGGAAGCAGATGCGGCGCCTCGGCGCGCAGGAAGGCACCGATGCCGTCGAGCATGACCTGGCCGGTATATTCTCCGGCCATCGGCAGATATTCCTTGCCGACCAGCCTGGAGCCACGCCCGGCCTTGTGCAGCATCGCCGCGAAGGCCTGCTCGATGTAATTGGGCTGGCCCTCCTCGACGACCAGCACCGCTTGCTTGCCCTCGCAGAAGGACAGGAACTCGTCGTCGATCAAGGGATAGACGGCGTTGAGCACGTAGAGCGGCACGTCCGTCTCGCCATAGGTGTCGGCAAGGCCGAGACGCTGCAAGGCGCGGATGACGGAATTGTACATGCCGCCCTGCATGACGATACCGACCGAGCCGTGATCCGAACCGAAGAATTCGTTGATCTTGTTCTTGGCGATGAAATCGACGGCGGCCGGCCAGCGCTTCGCCACCTTCTCCTTCTCATGCAGGAAGGAGGCCGGCGGCAGCACGATGCGGCCGGTGTCGCGGCGCGGCGCTTCCAGCGCATCGGCGACCGTCATGGGCGGGCGCTTGTTGTCCTTGGCAATGAAATGGCCGTGGACGTGGCAGCAGCGGATGCGCACCTGCAGCATGACCGGCGTGTTGGAGATTTCGGACAGTTCGAAGCCGTCCTCCACCGCCTTGACGATCGACGGCAGATTCGGGCGCGGGTCGAGCAGCCAGACCTGGCTCTTCATGGCGAAGGCATGGCTACGCTCCTGCATGATCGAGGAGCCTTCGCCGTAATCCTCGCCGACGATGATCAGCGCGCCGCCGGTGACGCCGCCGGAGGCAAGATTGGCGAGCGCGTCGGAAGCGACATTGGTACCGACGGTCGATTTGAAGGTCGCGGCACCACGGATCGGGTAATGCACCGAGGCGGCCAGCATGGCGGTGGCGGTGGCTTCCGAGGCGCTCGCCTCGAAATGCACGCCCAGTTCGCCCAGAATGTCCTGCGCGTCGGCCAGCACATCCATCAGATGGCTGATCGGCGCGCCCTGATAGCCGCCGACATAGCCGACGCCGCATTGCAGCAACGCCTTGGTGATGGCGAGGATGCCCTCGCCGGCAAATTCCTCGCCGGCGCCAAGCCTGAGTTTTTCAACTTCCTTGGCAAAAGACCGTTCGGCCATCTCCGCCTCCTTCCCTTGCCGCAGCGAGCCGGCGGCGCGTACGTCTAGATGTCGTGCTTGCGAATGTTCTTGAGCATCTTCAAAAGCGTTGCGATGAGTGCCGCATATTCAGCATCGTCGATATCGTCGAACATCGCCTCGAACGCGTCATGCATGGCCGGCCAAGCGCGCGCGAACTCGGCGCGGCCCTCGTCGGTAAGGAAGACATGGCGGATGCGGCTGTCGGTGATGCCCTGCTCGCGCCGCACGAAGCCTTGCCCCTCCAGCGTGTCCAGCGTGCGGCTCAAGGTTGACTGCTCGATCACCGTATAGACAGAGAGGTCGTTGACGGTGACGCCATCGGTGACCGACAGCACGGCCAGCGTGCGCACCTGCGGAATGGTCAGGCCCTGCTTGCGGAAATCGTCGCGCAAGGTGGCGTTGTAGCGGCCCATGATGCGGTTCATCAGATAGGGCGCGAATTGCTGCAGGCCGATCTGGCCGAGCGTCGAAATGCGCTGGCGCTTTTCTGCTACCTTCTGCTCCATCACAGCCTCCCCGCCAGGAGAAAGCCGGAACCGCCGCCGAGACCCGCGCCCGGGTGGGTCGAGGCGCCGATATGATAAAGCCCCTCTATGCCGGTCTGGTGGTTGCGGCTGGTCTTGAACGGCCGCCACAGGAAGGACTGGTCTATGCTCGAGGAACCGCCATAGGGATCGCCGCCGACCAGATTGATGTTCATCGCTTCGAGGTCGGCAGGCGAATAGGCACGGCGGGCAATGACATTGTCCTTGAAGCCATCGATATGGCTGGCGAGGATCGCTTCAGCGCGGTCGGCATAGGCCTCGCGCAGCGCGTCGGTCCATTGCCCGTCAGCCGGGGCCTGCAGCTTACCGGCGGCATCGCCTTTGATGTGGCGAGGCGCCTCTGGCAGTTGCAGCCACAGGATTGCCTTGCCCTCCGGACAGCGCGACGGGTCGAGCGCATGCGGCTGGCCGACGCAGATGGTCGGCACTTCCGGCAGCAAGCCGCGCACCGCCTCGTTGCAGGCTTTCGACACGCCATCCAGGCCCGGCGTCAGATGCAGCAGCGCCACCTTGTCCAGTCCTTCGCCGCGCCATGCCGGCGGCTTGTCCAGGGCGTAGTGGATCTGGAAGTTGCCTTTGCCATAGCGGTATTTCCGCGTTGCCTCGACGTCGGCTTTGGGAGCCTCATTGCCGAGCAGCCGGCCATAAAGCTGCGTCGGCGTCACCGAGCAGATGACGCTCTTCTTCGCATGGACCGTTTCGCCCGAGGCCAGCCGCACACCGGTGGCGCGACCACCAGCCAGGATGATGGAGGCGACGTCGGCTTCGGTGGAGATGACACCGCCGCGCTCGATGATCAATGCCTCGAAGGCCGACAGCAGGTTCTTTGCCCCGCCCTTGACGATCGGGGCGCCCGCGGCTTCGAGCGCGAAAGCGATCACCTTGGCGATCTGGCCGGAGAAGGCATCTTCCGGTCCCAGCCCGGCATGCAGCACCCAGGGCGCCCACAGCGCCTTTACGGTCTCGGACTGGTAGGTGCTTTCCAGCCAGCCGCGCGCCGGCGCCAGCGCCTCGCCGAGAAAGCCGGCAAGGCCGCGCGGGCCGCGCCGCCAGGCATCGCCGGCCAAAAGCTTGGCCGTCGGATAGGACCACAGGCTGCCGCCGAGCAGGCCGAACAGCAGGCCGGCATTGCGTTCGATGCCGCCGACATCGTCGGCGTGCCGGTCGCCATCACCCGCCGCGATCGCATTGAGGGCGGCGACATTGGCGGCGCGGTCGGTGCTGAGCACGGCATGGCTGCCGTCCGGCCGCAGCACGCCGGTCGGCCTGCCGGTGTGGCAGAACTCCAACCCATGCCGGGCGAGGTCGCCGCCCAATGCCGCAAAGGCCGGCGAGGTGATGAACAGCACGAAGGTCGTCGCCATCACATCGTGGATGAAGCCGGGCGCGGTGATCTCCTCGGTGCGCATGCAGCCGCCGATGCGGTCGTTGCGTTCGAGGACGAGCACCTTGGCACCCTTGCCGCCAAGCATCGCCGCGCAGACCAGCGCGTTGATGCCGCTGCCGACGACGATGTGATCGGGCGCTTTCATTGACAGTTGCTCTCGACCGTCGGGCGCATGATCTTCTCCCGAAGACCCACCTCGCTCTATTTTCCCGACACCAGCGCCAGCGCGCGGATCGGGCTGCCGGTGCCGTGCTCGATCTTGAGCGGTGCGGCGATCAGGATGGCGCCTTTCGGCGGCAGTTGGTCGAGGTTGCACAGGCTGGCGAGGCCGTAGCGGTTGGCCTTGTGCATCAGCGTGTGTGCAGGGAATGGCGGCTCCATGCCGCCCGCCTTGCCGGCATCGGTGCCGATCGTCTCCGAGCCCCAGCCCTTGATGTCCTTGGCTATCAGATACTGGATGGCCTCGGCCGTCGGGCCGGGCGTGTGCGGGCCGGTCTCGTTGGCGTTGAGGAACTCGGCTTCCGAGCCGTTGCGCTTGTACCAATCGGTGCGCATCACCACCCACTCACCGGCGTTGATGGCGCCGTGCTTGGCTTCCCACGCCTTGATGTGGTCGACGGTGAGCAGGAAATCGTGATCGGCTGCGGCTTCCTTGGAGCAGTCGATGACATTGACCGGGCCGACGAAGTTCTGCGCCGGAATGGTGTCGGTGGCGCCGTCAGGATAGTCCTTGCCGGTGATCCAGTGCTGCGGCGCATCGAAATGCGTGCCCGAATGTTCGCCGAGCTTCAGCCAGTTCCACGCCCACCACGGACCGTTCTTGTCATAGCGGGAGATCGAATGGATCTCGACCTTCGGCGTGTCGACGGCGAGTTCCGGCGGCAGCTTGATCAGCGGCGTGTCAGGCCCGAGCTGCGCCGAGAGGTCTACCACCTTGATGGCGCCTGACAGCAACTGGCCGGCGACTTCGCCGAGGAGTTTTTGGGTGTCCATGGTCTTCTGTTCCCTCTTTTCGATGATGATCAAGGCTCGTCTCGGCCCTTAATATCCTACTAGACGAAAACATATGCATCTGCAATTATCTTTAAGCATAAAGGAAATGGGAACGGGGCGTGAGCGAGTTCGACGCCATCTTTGTCGGGGCGGGCCACAACAGTCTGGCATGCGCCGCGCATCTGGCGCTCAAAGGCTGGAAAATCGGGATTTTCGAGCGCAGCGCAACAATCGGCGGCGCCGTCCAGACCCGCGAATTCACCCTTCCCGGCTTCCGCCATGATTTCGGCGCGATGAATCTGAGCCTGTTTGCCGGCTCCGCCCTTCACCGGAAATATGCAAATGAATTGAAAGCGCAGGGCCTGGAATTCGCCCCGGTCGCCGACTGTTTCGCCAGCGCCTTTCCGGATGGGCGCTGGTTCGGCGTCAGCAACGACCTGGAAAAGACAGCCACGCGCATGGCTGCTTTCTCCGCCGCCGATGCCGCGACATGGCGCAGACTGGTTGCCGCCTTCCCAGCGGAGGCCGAGCATCTGTTCCGCTTGCTGGGCTCGCCGATGAGCGCCCGCGCGCTGGCCGGCTCGGCGTGGAACCTGTGGCGCAAGAAGGGCATGTCCGGCGCGCTCGACACCGGCCGACTGCTGCTGTCCTCGCCACGAGCCTGGCTGGAGGAGACGTTCGAGTCGCCGCATGTACGGGCAACCCTCGCCACCTGGGGCATGCATCTCGACTTCGCCCCCGATATCGCCGGCGGCGCGGTGTTCCCCTATCTGGAATCGATGGCCAACCAGAGCTTCGGCATGGTGCTGGGCAAGGGCGGCGCCGACACCATCATCCGGGCGCTGGCCGGCATGGTGACGTCGGCCGGCGGCAAGATCGTCACCGGCGCCGAAGTGGCGGAGATCACGGTTTCCAACGGCAGGGCGACCGGGGTGCGGCTGGCTTCAGGAGAAACGCATACCGCGACCAAAGCGGTTATCGCAGGCGTCGCGCCCAAAGCGCTGACCGGCAAGCTGCTGCCCGGCGGTTCCGGCAATGCCGGGTTCGACACGGCGATGAAGAAATTTCGGTACGCGCCGGGTACGATGATGATCCACCTGGCGCTGGACGAGCTGCCGGACTGGCGTGCCGGCGCCGAGTTGCGGCGGTTCGCCTATGTGCATCTGTCGCCCTCGCTCGACGCAATGTCGCGCACCTATCAGCAGGCAATGGCCGGCATGCTGCCGGACGAACCGGTGCTGGTCGTCGGCCAGCCGACCGCGATCGATCCGTCACGCGCGCCACAAGGCAAGCATGTGTTGTGGGTACAGGTGCGCATGCTGCCTCCCGAGATAACAGGCGACGCGGGAGGGCAGATCGCGCCCGCGCATTGGGATCAGGTCAAGGACGCCTACGCCGAGCGCGTGTTCGACATCATCGAGACCTATGCGCCCGGCCTGCGGAGCAAAATCCTTGGCCGTTCGGTCTTTTCGCCCATCGATCTCGAGCGCGAGAACCCGAACCTTGTCGGTGGCGACCAGGTCTGCGGCAGCCATCATCTGGCGCAGAACTTTTTGTTTCGCCCGGCGCGCGGCTATGCCGGCTGGAACACGCCGGTCGGCAATCTGCATCTGACGGGAGCCGCGACATGGCCGGGCGCCGGCACCGGTGCGGCCTCGGGCTTCATGCTCGCGCAACAGCTTGGCGGGAGGTAGGCTCCGACGATTTTATCGAGGCGACGAGGGGCAAGGCGCTGCTGCCCACGAAGCCTGAACCCATGAACGGATAGTGCCGCGCAAAGACAATAACCAAGAAGGGGAACGACCATGAAAATCAACAGACGCGAATTGCTGGGATACAGTGCCGCGGCACTCGGCGTGGCCGCGGTTGGCCTGCCGAAAATAGCCAAGGCGGCGGCCGGCGAACTGACCATCGCATACAATGTCAACCTGCCGTCTTGGGATCCGACAACCGGACCTTCGGCTGTCAATCCGACGATCCAGGGCCTCTACCAGTCGGTGTTCGACCAGATCATCCCGCAAAAGCCCGACCTGTCCTTCGCGCCCGGCCTGCTCACCGAGTGGGGCTGGAACGACGACCGCACCAAGGTGATGATGACAGTGCGCGAAGGCGTGAAATGGCATGACGGCTCGCCCTTCACGCCCGAGGACGTCGTCTGGTCGCTGCAGCGCGCGGGCGACGAAAAGACCGGCAACCCGATCCAGTTCGTCTGGAAGAACGTCAACAATTTCAAGATCGACGGCAACAAGATCACCGGCGACGTGGTGCAGTTCGACCCGGTCTATTTCAAATGGATGTCGTTCCTGACCGGCTACATCCTGCCGAAGGCCTATTACGAGAAGGTCGGCGCCGAAGGTTTCGAGAAGGCGCCGATCGGCACCGGCCCGTACATGGTGGAAAAATTCGAGCGCAACGCCTTCCTGCGGCTGAAGGCCAATCCGAACTATTGGGGCGGTAAGCCGGCTTTCGAGAATGTGACGATCAAGTTCGTCACCGATGCGGCGAGCCGCGTCGCCGAGATCGAATCCGGCTCCTCGCAGGTGACGCTCGAAATCCCTTACGAAGAATACGACCGGCTGATCGCCAAGGACGGACTCGCCGGCTCGATCAAGAATGTCTCCGACATCGGCATGATCTTCTTCAACAACAAGGACGCCATGCTCGACAAGAATGTCCGCCAGGCGGCCGTCATGGCGGTGGACAAGGAGCTTCTGGTCAAGCGGCTGCTGCGCGGCTACGGCCAGCCGATCGACACGCTGGAGACGCCGGAATACGCCGCCTACGATCCGTCGATCAAGGTCGAGCACAATCCGGAAAAGGCCAAGGAATTGCTCGCCGCCTCCGGCTATTCGACCAAGAAGCCGGCGAAGTTCACTATACAGACCACCAAGGGCTTCAAGCCCAAGGACTACGAAATGGTGCAGGCGATCGTCGGCATGTGGCGCAAGGTGGGCATCGAGGCCGAGATCGAGGTCTACGAGATCGCCAAGCACTATGAACTGCGCGCCGCGCACAAGCTGGCGCCGGCGGCCTTCTACAACTGGGGCAATTCCATCGGCGATCCGACCACCTCGACCGGTTTCGCCATGTTCGGACCCTCGCCGCACTCGTCCTGGAAGACCGACGACCTCGACGCCAAGATCGGCCCGCTCTGGGGCGAGAAGGACGAGGCCAAGCGCATCGCCGGCTGGAAAGCGGTCGACAAGTACATTGCCGAAGAGGCCTATGTGCTGCCGCTCATCCAGTACGCGCAGCCGATCGTGCACTCGAAGAAGGTCAATGTCGTGCAGCACATTTCCGGTGCGCTGCTGCCGGCCCTGATGACCCCGGCCTGATATCGGCCTGGAATTGCCGCGCGCCGTCCATAGCGACGGCGCGCATTTTTCTATCAGGCATACGAGCCATCGGGCTCCTGCAAAGATTTACATGCTCCTGCAACGATTCCTGATTCGTCTTCTGACGATGCTGATCACGCTGTTCGGCGTGGCCGTCGTCGTCTTCGTCGTGATCCGCGTCGCGCCCGGCGATCCGATCGCCATGATGCTGCCGCCCGGCGCGACGGATGACGACATCGCCCGGCTGCGGGCACTCTACGGGCTCGACAAGACCATCGTGCAGCAATTCTTCATCTGGCTGTCCGGCGTTATCCGCGGCGATTTCGGCACCTCGATTTCGCTGCGGCAGGATGTGCTCGGCCTCGTCTTCAACCGGCTGCCGGCCACGCTGGAGCTGGCCGTCGTCGCGCTGATCATGGCAGTGGCGCTCGGCGGTACGACGGCCGTTCTCGGCGCGCGCGAACGCGGCACGGCGGTGGAAGCCGGTATCGACATCGCCAGCGGGGCGGCACTCTCCATTCCCGATTTCCTCTGGGGCCTGGTGCTGATCCTGTTGTTCGGCGTGCTGGTGCCGATCTTCGACATTTCCGGCCGGGTGTCGCCGCAGCTCGACCTGCCCTTCGTCACCCAGTTCTATTTCTTCGAAAGCCTGCTGCGGCTGCGCTTCGACCTGACCTGGGACCTTTTGAAACACATGCTGATGCCGGCGGTGGCGCTGGCGCTGCCGCTGGCGGCGATCATCTCGCAACTGCTGAAACAGTCGCTGAAGGAAGTGCTCGACCTCGACTATGTCGTGCTTGCGCGGGTGAAGGGGTTTTCGGAGACGCAGGTCATCCTGCGCGAGGCCCTGAAGAACGCGGCTTTGCCGACGCTGACCCTTGTCGGCGTACAGTTCACCTTCCTCATCGGCGGCACCGTCATCGTCGAGCGGCTGTTTTCCTACGAAGGCCTCGGCAACATGGCGATCGATGCCGTCATCAACCGCGACCTGCCGCTGATCCAGGGCATCGTGCTGGTCTTCGCGCTGCTGTTCGTGCTGATCAATCTCGTGGTCGACATGATGTATGCGCTGCTCAATCCGAGGCTGCGTCATGGATAGGGCCTCAAGACGCGGACTGAGCCCCAGGCTGTGGCTCGCCGGCGGCTGGCTGCTGCTGGCGCTGCTGGCGGCGATCTTCGCGCCGCTGGTCGCGCCGCAAGACCCGCTGGCGCAGGATCTGATGCTGGAGCGGCTGCCGCCCTTCTGGCTCGATGGCGCCGAGCCCGGCTATTGGCTGGGCACCGACAGCCTCGGCCGCGATCTGTTGTCCAGGTTGATCTTCGGCGGCCGTATCGCCTTCATCGTCGCTTTTGCCGCGGCCATCGCCGCCTGCCTCGTCGGCTCGACGCTCGGGCTGATCGCAGGCTATTTCGGCGGCTGGGCGGACCGCATCATCTCGCGCATCGTCGATATCTGGATGGCGTTTCCGCCGGTGCTGTTCGCCATCCTGCTGGTGGCGGTGCTGGGCACGGGCCTCAGCTCCGTCATCCTGGCGATTGCGATCATCGACTGGACGCGCTTCTGCCGGGTGATCCGCGCCGAGGCGATGGGCCAGTCGCGCATGGATTATGTCGAGAATGCCCGCATCGCCGGCTATGGCCGCATCGGCATCATGCTGCGCGAAGTGCTGCCCAATGTGGTGCCGTCGATCGTGGCGCTGCTGTCCTTGGAGATGGGCATCGCCGTCATCGTCGAGGCGATCCTGTCCTTCGTCAATCTGTCGATCTCGACCGACGATCCGACCTGGGGCGGCATCATTGCGGAAGGCCGTCTATCGATCCACCAGGCCTGGTGGGTGCTGGTGTTTCCTTTGATCACGCTGATCCTCACCGTGCTGTCGTTCAGCCAGTTCGGCGAAGCGCTGAAGGCGCGTTTCGACCCGGTGCTGCGATGAGCGCCTGTCTCGACATCGCCAATCTCAGCGCCGTGCTGCCGAACGGCCAGCGCGTGCTGCGCTCTGTGTCGCTCGCCGTGCAGCCCGGCGAGGTCCGCGCGCTGGTCGGCGAGAGCGGCGCCGGCAAAACGATGATCGGCAAGGCGGTGCTCGGCGTGTTGCCTTCGAGCGTGCGAATCGTCGAGGGCGACATGCTGCTCGAGGGCGAAGACCTCGGCAAGCTTCAGCCCAAGGCAAGACGCACACTGGTCGGCGCCCGCACGGCGCTGATCCCGCAGGATCCGCTAACCGCGCTCAACCCGTCGCGCCGCATCGGCCCGCAGATGACCGACCGGCTGGTGCGCATCCTCGGCTGGAGCGGCGAGAAGGCCGACACGCGCATCCGGCAGTTGCTGGACGAGGTGCAGATCCGCGACCCCGAGCGCGTGCTGAAAAACTACCCGCATGAGCTCTCCGGCGGCATGCGCCAACGCGTGCTGATCGCGGCCGCCTTCGCCGCCGAACCCCGGCTGATCGTCGCCGATGAACCGACCACGGCGCTCGACGTCACCGTGCAGAAGCAGATCCTGCGCCTGATCGCCGCCTTGCAGCGCGAGCACGGCACCGCGATCCTGTTCGTCACCCATGATCTCGGCGTCGTCGCCAAGATCAGCCAGAAGGTCTCGGTGCTTTATGCAGGCAAGGTGGTTGAAGAGGCCGACACGGCAGCGCTCTTCGCCGCCCCGCAGCACCCCTATACGCGGGCGCTGATGGCTTCGACGCCGCGCTACACCGACCCTTTCGCCTCGCTGAGACCCGTGGACGAAGCGGTGCTGGCCGGGCTTGCCGCGGAGATCGCGGCAGCAGACCTGGCGTGGAGGCGGCCGCATGGTTGAGCCGCTGTTTTCCGTGCGCGGGCTGAAGGTCGCCTTGCCCGACATGACGCGCAAGCCGCTGATCGGCCGTGCGCCTTTGGCCGAAATCCTGAAAGGGCTCGACTTCGACCTGCCGAGGGGCTCGGTGACCGGCATCGTCGGCGAGTCCGGGTCCGGCAAGTCGACGCTTGGCCGCGCTTTGGTTCGTCTCCTGGAGCCGAGCGCCGGCAGCGTCAGCTTCGAGGGCCGCGACATCACCCATCTGCCGGAGGCAGAGCTGCGGCCGTTACGCCGCGACCTGCAGATGATCTTCCAGGATCCGATGTCGTCGCTCAACCCGCGCCGCACCATCGCCAGCATCATCGCCGCGCCGCTCAAGCAGAACGGGCTTGGCGACAGGCTCAAGGAACGCGTCGCCGAGGCGCTGCAGCGGGTCGGCCTGCCGCAGAGCTTTGCCAGCCGCTACCGCCACGAGCTGTCGGGCGGCCAGCGCCAGCGGGTCGGCATTGCCCGTGCGCTGGCGCTGTCGCCGAAATTCGTGCTGGCCGACGAGATCGTCTCCGGTCTCGACGTCTCGACGCAGGCGCAGATCTTGACCCTGCTGGAGAAGCTGGCAGCGGAGATGGGCCTGACCGTCGCCTTCATCAGCCACGACCTGTCGGTCATCCGGCGGCTGTGCCGGCAAGTCATCGTCATGCGCGAAGGCGTGATTGTCGAGGCCAGCGCCACCGACGCATTGTTCGACAACCCCAGCCAAGTCTACACGCGCGACCTCATCGCGGCCATTCCGCTGCCCGAGATAGACGCCGGCTGGCTGGACATTCCGGCCGCCGCCAAAGCCCCGACATGAATGCATTCGCATGCCGAAAAGCGGGTTTCGGACATGCGACCGCAAAGACCCAGGTCCCGCCAATGGAGAGGACTGACATGAAGACGATACTTCGAAATGCAACGCTTGCCGCCGCTGTCCTTGGCGGCGCCGGCATGGCCTCGGCGGATTCGATCCCCGGCATGCGCGGCCACGATCACACCGGCATCACCGTCCCCGACATGAAGCAGGCGGTCGACTTCTTCACCGAGGTGGTCGGCTGCAAGAAGGCGATGTCGTTCGGCCCGTTCGCCGACGACAAGGGCACCTTCATGCAGGACCTTCTGGGCGTCGATCCCAAGGCCGTCATCGAGCAGGTCACCATGGTGCGTTGCGGCTATGGCTCGAACATCGAGCTGTTCAAATATACCGCGCCCGACCAGAAGGATCTGACGCCGAAGAACAGCGACATTGGCGGCTTCCACATCGCCCTCTATGTCGACGACGTCGCCGCCGCCAAGGCCTATCTCGACGGCAAGGGCGTCAAGACGCGCATGGGACCTCTGCCGGTCAAGGAAGGCCCCGCCGCCGGCCAGACCATTCTCTATTTCCAGGCGCCCTGGGGATTGCAGCTGGAAGCGATCAGCTACCCCGACGGCATGGCCTATGAGAAAGGTGCCGAGACGGTGCTGTGGAGCCCGAAGAACCCGGAAAAGTGATCCTTCGGCGCGCGCTTGCGGGACGACACGCAAGCGCGCCGCCCGGTATCAGGATAATGATTTCGACATAAAACTTTAAGCTTGAAATATTTTGCCGCTGGCGCGATACTCACAAGGCAGCAAGCGAAGAGGAGATCGCACAGATGAAGGTTGCGGTTCTCGGCGGCGGTCCAGCCGGCCTCTACTTTGCCATATCGATGAAGCTCAGGGATGCCGCGCACGATGTGACGGTGTTCGAGCGCAACCGCGCCGACGACACGTTCGGCTGGGGCGTGGTGCTGTCGGCCGAAACGCTTGAGAACCTCGCCAAAAACGATCCGGTCAGCGCCGTCTGGATCAAGAAGCATTTTGCCTATTGGGACGACATTGCCGTCATCCATGACGGCGTGCGCACGGTCTCGTCAGGCCATGGTTTTTGCGGCATCGGCCGCAAGCGGCTGCTGATCCTCTTGCAGCGCCGCGCCCGCGAGCTCGGCGTCAAGCTGATGTTCGAGACCGATATCGCCGATCCCAAGCCTTACATGGAGACTCATGACCTGGTCGTCGCCGCCGACGGGCTGAATTCCAGGGCGCGCAACACTTTCGTCGACATCTTCAAGCCCGACATCGACACCCGCAAATGCAAATTCGTCTGGCTCGGCACCAACCAGAAATTCGACGACGCCTTCACCTTCATCTTCGAGAAGACCGAGCATGGCTGGGTGTGGGCGCACGCCTACCAGTTCGACAGCGAGACGGCGACCTTCATCGTCGAATGCAGCGAACAGACCTGGGCTGCCTTCGGCTTCGGCGCGATGACGCAGCAGGAATCGATCGCGGTGTGCGAGCGCATCTTCGCCAAGCATCTCGGCGGCCATGCGCTGATGACCAATGCCAACCACATCAGGGGCTCGGCCTGGATCAATTTCCCGCGCGTGCTGTGCGAACGCTGGTCGTACAAGAACCTGGCGCTGATGGGCGACGCGGCGGCCTCGGCGCATTTCTCGATCGGCTCCGGCACCAAACTCGCCTTGGAAAGCGCGGTGGCGCTGGCCGAGTATGTGGAAACCGAGCCGGACCTCGATGCCGCCTTCCGCAAATATGAGGATGCGCGCCGCACCGAAGTGCTGAAGCTGCAATCGGCGGCGCGTAATTCGCTCGAATGGTTCGAGGAGGTCGAACGCTATCTCGGCCTCGATCCGGTGCAGTTCAACTATTCGCTGCTGACCCGCTCGCAGCGCATAAGCCACGAGAATTTGCGGCTGCGCGATGCCGAATGGCTGGGCGGCGCGGAAGAATGGTTCCAGCGCCAGGCGGGTGCCGGCGGCAACAGGCTGCGCCGCGCGCCGATGTTTGCGCCGTTCAAGCTGCGCGACATGAAGCTGCAGAACCGCGTCGTCGTCTCGCCGATGGCGCAGTACAAGGCCGTCGACGGCTGCCCGACCGACTGGCATTTCACCCACTATGCCGAGCGTGCCAAGGGCGGCGCCGGGCTCGTCTATATCGAGATGACCTGTGTCAGCCCGGAAGCCCGCATCACGCCCGGCTGTCCCGGCTTCTACGCGCCCGAACACGAAGTGGCGTGGAAGCGGCTGGTCGATTTCGTCCATTCCGAGACCGAGGCCAAGATTTGCGCCCAGATCGGCCATTCCGGCGCCAAGGGTTCGACCCGACTCGGCTGGGAAGGCACCGACGTGCCGTTGGCGTCGGGCAACTGGCCTGTCATGGCGGCATCGGCTGTCGCATGGTCGCCTGAGAACCAGGTGCCGAAGGCGATGGACAGCGCCGACATGTACCTGGTGCGCGACCAATTCGTGGCTTCGGCCGAGATGGCTGACCGTTGCGGCTTCGACATGCTGGAGATCCATGCCGCGCACGGTTATCTCCTGTCGTCCTTCATCACGCCTGTCACCAACCGGCGCACGGATGAATATGGCGGCTCACTGGAAAACCGCATGCGCTATCCCCTCGAAATCTTCCACGCGGTGCGCGCCGCCTGGCCGACGGAGAAGCCGATCTCGATGCGCATTTCGGCCAATGACTGGGTCGGCATCGAAGGCGTGACGCCGGCCGACGCGGTCGAGATCGCGCGGCTGCTGCACGAAGCCGGCGTCGACATATGCGACGTCTCGGCCGGGCAGACATCGGCACTGGCCAAGCCGGTCTACGGCCGCATGTTCCAGACGCCGTTTTCCGACCGAATCCGCAACGAGGTCGGCATGGCGACGATGGCGGTCGGCAACATCTACGAGCCGGACCATGTCAATTCGATTCTGATGGCCGGCCGCGCCGATCTGGTCGCGCTGGCAAGGCCGCATCTGGCAGATCCCTACTGGACGCTGCATGCGGCGGTGACGCTCGGCGACCGCGGCGTCAAATGGCCGGATCCCTACCTGCCCGGCCGCGACCAGATCTACCGGCTGGCCGAGCGCGATGCGGCCGCGGGGCTGAAAGTATGACGGCGGCACCAGCGATCTCCGCCAAGCATGCGCTGGTCACTGGTGGTGGCTCCGGTGTCGGCCGGGCCATAGCGCTGGCGCTGGCGGAAGCGGGCATCAATGTGACCATCTGTGGCCGCCGCGAAGCGGAGCTTGCCAAGGCGGCCGGCGAAAGCGGCCGTATCTTCGGTATTGCCGCCGATGTCACCAATGAGGCGTCGATGGCCTCGCTCTACCACGCGGCGGAAGCCGCGCGCGGGCCGTTCGACATCGTCATTGCCAATGCCGGCATGGCCGGCAGCACACCAGCGAACAAGACCACGCTGGCCGATTGGCAGAAGACGCTCGACGTCAATTTGACTGGCGCCTTCCTGACGGTGAAACCTGCGCTGGCCGGGATGGCTGCGCGCAAGACAGGACGGATCATCTTCATTGCCTCAACGGCAGGGTTGAAGGGCTACGCTTACGTGGCACCTTACGTGGCGGCCAAGCATGGCGTCGTTGGGCTGATGCGGGCACTGGCGGCGGAAACCGCGAAATCCGGCGTCACCGTCAATGCGGTTTGCCCGGGTTTCGTCGAGACCGCCATGCTGGAAGAGTCCATCCAGCGCATCATCGAAAAGACCGGCCGCTCTGCCGGCGAGGCGCGGGCGAGCCTTGTCTCGACCAATCCGCAAGGCCGCTTCATCCAGCCGCAGGAAGTCGCCGCCGCCGTGCTGTGGCTGTGTGGCGATGCGGCGTCATCGATCACCGGACAGGCAATTTCCATCTCAGGAGGCGAAACATGGTAGCCGGCCCCCTGCCCGCACCGTCGGGACCCGGCAAGGACCGTCTGCGTCTGTGGATCAGGCTGCTGCGCGCCTCGCGCACGATCGAGGCCGAGTTGCGCGAGCGCCTGAAGAAGGAATTCGACACGACGCTGCCGCGCTTCGACGTGATGGCGGCGCTGTACCGCGTGCCGGAAGGCATGCTGATGAGCGACCTGTCGCGCTTCCTGCTGGTCTCCAACGGCAATGTCACCGGCATTGTCGACCGGCTGGTTTCGGAAGGGCTGGTCGCTCGCGCCCGCCGCAATGGCGACCGCCGCACCTCCATGGTGCGGCTGACCGAGGAAGGCACCAAATCCTTTGCCACGATCGCTGCCGCCCATGAGGGCTGGATCGGCGAATTGCTGGGCAAGGTCAGCGAGGAGGACGCCCGCCGGCTGACCGGCATGCTGACCTCGTTCCGCAGCAACTGGGAGGGACGCGAATGACCGGGATGGCCGGGCTGAAGCCGAAGCATTTCCTCTGGGAGGTCGAGGGCAGGATCGCCAAGGTCCGGCTCGACCGGCCGGAGCGCAAGAACCCGCTGACCTTCGACAGCTATGCCGAGTTGCGCGATGCGTTCCGCGACCTCGTTTATGCCGACGACGTCGACGCCGTGGTGTTCCTCTCCAATGGCGGCAATTTCTGCTCCGGCGGCGATGTCCACGACATTATCGGCCCACTGGTCAAGATGGACATGAAGCAGCTTCTCGCCTTCACCCGCATGACCGGTGATTTCGTCAAGGCGATGCTGAATTGCGGCAAGCCGATCATCGCCGCCGTCGACGGCGTGGCGGTCGGCGCCGGCGCCATCATCGCCATGAGCTCCGACATCCGCATCGCCACGCCGGAGGCCAAGACCGCGTTCCTGTTCACTCGCGTCGGCCTTGCCGGCTGCGACATGGGCGCCTGCGCGATCCTGCCGCGCATCATCGGCCAGGGCCGTGCCGCGGAACTGCTCTATACGGGCCGCACCATGACGGCCGCCGAGGGTGAGCATTGGGGGTTTTATAACAGGCTGGTCGATGCGGCCTCCCTCGAGGCGGATGCACTCGACATGGCAGCGCGCATCGTCTCAGGCCCGACCTTCGCCCACGGCATCACCAAGACGCAGCTCAACCAGGAATGGTCGATGGGTCTCGACCAGGCGATCGAGGCCGAAGCGCAGGCACAAGCGATCTGCATGCAGACGCGCGATTTCGAGCGCGCCTACAAGGCGTTCGTGGCCAAGGAAAAGCCAGTGTTCCAGGGGAATTGAGGATGATCGGTTTTCGCCCAGGCACCCCCCTCTGGCCTGCCGGCCATCTCCCCCGCAAGGGGGGAGATCAGCTGTACGTTCTGTTTTCGCCAATCTCCAACGTCGCCAGGTCGAAGCCGTCGGCAAAGCTGCCAATCTCCCCCCTTGCGGGGGAGATGTCCGGCAGGACAGAGAGGGGTGCCTCGCAACGACACGCGGAAGGTTACCTCCATGCCTGACCGATCCTTTCTCAACTGGCCGTTCTTCGAGAACCGCCATCGCGAACTTGCCGAAAGCCTGGAAGCATGGTGCGCGAAAAACCTTCCCGTCGATCATCACGACGTCGATGCCGCCTGTCGAGCGTTGGTGGCGAAGCTTGGCCGTGACGGCTGGCTGAAGCCGACAGCTGTCGACACCGACAATTCCGGCCCGCTCGACGTGCGGACACTATGCATCACGCGCGAGACGCTCGCGCGCCATGACGGGCTCGCCGATTTCGCCTTTGCCATGCAAGGGCTGGGCACCGGCGCGCTCAGCCTGTTCGGCACGGCGGACCAACAGCAATGGCTGGCGAAGACGCGGGCCGGCAAGGCAATCTCGGCCTTCGCCCTGTCGGAGCCGCGCTCGGGATCGGATGTCGCCAACACCGAGATGACGGCGACCCGCGACGGCGACAGCTATGTTCTGTCAGGCGAAAAGACCTGGATCTCCAATGGCGGCATTGCCGATCTCTACATCGTCTTTGCCCGCACCGGCGAGGCGCCGGGTGCCAAGGGGCTTTCGGCCTTTATCGTACCGGGTGACGCCAAGGGCCTTGGCATCGCTGAGCGCCTCGAAGTGATCGCGCCACATCCGCTGGCGCGGCTGTCCTTCGACAAAGTCCGCCTGCCGGCCTCGGCGCTGATCGGCAAGTCCGGCGATGGCTTCCGCATCGCCATGTCGGTGCTCGACGTGTTCCGCTCGACCGTCGGCGCTGCGGCGCTCGGCTTTGCCCGCCGGGCGCTGGACGAAAGCATCAGCAGAGTGGCCGAACGCAACCTGTTCGGCGCCCCGATGGCCGAATTGCAGATGGTGCAAGGCCACATCGCCGACATGGCGCTCGACGTCGACGCGGCGGCACTTCTCGTCTATCGCGCCGCCTGGACCAAGGACATGGGCGCCGCGCGGGTAACTCGCGAGGCGGCGATGGCAAAACTGTTCGCCACCGACAAGGCGCAAGAGGTAATCGACAGAGCGGTACAGTTGCATGGCGGCGATGGCGTGCGCAAAGGCCACATCGTCGAAAACCTGTATCGCGAGATCCGCGCGCTTCGCATCTATGAGGGTGCCTCCGACGTGCAGAAAGTGGTCATCGCGCGGCAAGTGATGGGCGCGGCCTGACGGCATGAAATTGACGGGCATTCGATTTTGAGACTTGGTTTTCAGGAATACCGGGAGGCTTCAAATGCATGAGATTCTGCAGCCGGAAGGCTGGGCCAAACCGGTCGGCTACGCCAACGGCGTCGCGGCGCGTGGACGGCTCATCTTCGTCGGCGGACAGGTCGGCTGGAACGGGCAGTGCCAGTTCGAAACCGACGACTTCGTCGGCCAGGTGCGGCAGACGCTGCAAAACATCGTCGCTGTGCTGGCCGAGGCCGGCGCTGAACCACAGCACATCACCTCGATGACCTGGTATTTCACCGACAAGGCCGAGTATCTCGCCAATCTCAGGGGGCTCGGCGAAGCCTATCGCGAGGTCATCGGCCGGCATTTCCCGGCGATGGCCGCCATGCAGGTGATGGCGCTGGTCGAGGATCGCGCCAAGGTGGAGATCCAGGCCACCGCTGTGATACCGGACGAACTCGTTCGTCTGGACTAAGTTACCCGCAGGCCTGCCTTCCTCAAAATCGGCAACACGTGGTCGCAGAAATAGGGCAGTTCCTGCGTGTAATTGACGAATGACAGCGCGATGCCCTGGTAACCCTGCCCGGCAATGGCGGCCATGTCGGCGGCGATCGTTTCGGGCGTGCCAATCAGCGGATAGGTGCCGGCGCCGCCGGCGAAACGCTGCCGGTAGCGGTCATAGGCATGCGGGTCGTGCGATTGCGAGAATTCCTTCTTGCCGGCCATGTGGGCATCGACCGCGTCGTGGTCGGCCATATCAACGGCATAGCGCGTGTAATAGGCCTGCGCCTCTTCCATCGTCGGGCGGCAGACGACATGCGCCACCGTGTAGACGCCGACATCGCGGCCCACCTTGTCGGCGCGTTCGCGAATGTCGGCGACATGCTTGCCGGCATCGCTCGTCTCGGAAAAGGTCGTGAACAGGTAGTCGCACCGGGCGGCGGCGAAATCGCGGCCCGGCCCGCCGAACGCGGCGTTCATCGTCACCGGTCGCGGAACTTGCAGGCTGGCCGGCCGGCTCACCGCTTCCTTCAGGTGATAGTAAGTGCCTTCATAGTCGAGCGGCTCGGACGACGCATAGAGCTTTTCGAGGATTTCGATCCATTCGGCCGCCTGGTCGTAGCCCTTCTCGACCAGTGGCGTACCGAACATGCCGAATTCCTTCGGGTTCCAGCCGCAGACGATGTTGAGGCCGGCGCGGCCCTGGCTGATATGGTCGACCGTCGCCAGAGCTTTGGCGGCATAGAGCGGATGCACGAGCGGCACATGCACGGTCATGAACAGGCCGATCTGTTCGGTGGCCATGCTGAGGGCCGCCGCCCAGGTGAAGGTCTCGAACGACCACTCGCGCACCTTGTTGCGGCCGCCGAAACCACGCCACCGGGCGATCGGCAGCATGAACTCCAAGCCGGCACGGTCGGCGATCTGCGCCGCCGTCAGATTGTCCTGCCAGTTCGCCGTCCAGCGTTCCGGAACATCTGATATGGCAAGGCCGCCATCGGCATTGGTCGAAAAGACGCCAAGCTTCAGTTTGTTCGGGCCGTGCAACGGATGCGTTTTCATCATGTCTCGAACTCGCGGCGGGAGATCACACGCTACGGTGGCGGCAAAATATTTCAAGCCTGAAATAGCTTCGCCTCGCCGCCGTTTGCGGATATGAGTTTGGGCCAGACGACAAAGGGGATCGGCATGAGCGAATTCCGCCAGAAATGCATCGGCAAGGCAAACCTCGTCGGTTCGTTTGCCGCCATTCCCCATCCGGTCGCTGTCGAGGTGATGGCACTGTCCGGTCTCGACTTCCTTTGCATCGACTGGGAGCATGCGCAGATCTCGCGCGACATGATCGAGACCATGGTCCGCGCGGCCGACGTGCATCGCGTGCCGGTGATGGTGCGCGTTCCCGGCCATGCACCGGAAGCCATCCAGGCGGCGCTGGACAGCGGCGCGCAAGGCGTTCTGGTGCCGCGCGTCTCGACCGCTGCCCAGGCCGAAGCAGCCGTGAAGGCCTCGCGCTATCCGCCGCTGGGCGAGCGTGGCGTCGGGCCTGGCCGGGCCGCCGGCTATGGCTATCGCATTCCCGAATATCTTGCCGGCGCCAACGACAGGACCGTCGTCGCGGTCCAGGTCGAGACCGCGGAGGGGTTGGCCAACATCGATGCGATCGCGGCCGTCGACGGCGTCGACGTGATCTTCGTCGGCCCCGGCGACCTTTCGGTGTCGATCGACGCAATCGGACCGCAAGGCGCCGACAAGCTCAATGTAGCGATCCGGACGATCATTGCTGCCACGATCGCCCATGGAAAGACATCAGGCATATTTTGCGCCAGCCCACAGACCATCGGCCGGTGGGCAGGCATCGGCGCGAGTTTCTTCGTGCTGGCCAGCGACACGATGTTTCTGGGCGCCGGCGCCGCGGCCAACGCTGCCGCGGCGCGCGACGAATTGGCATAGACACGCGCGGCCAGACAAAAGGCGTATCGCTGGAGCAACACGCAAGCCAAGCTTTTTAAGCTTAAAACTTTCGCCTTGAAATGCGCCCCACTTTGGATAAGCATTCAAGATCGATGACGGCGGCCGTGCCACAGGGGTTACCGGCCAATCCATCGTGGTGCTTTGGGGGGTTCAGTCCTTGTCGTTCATGCTGCCCCAGTCATCATCCAGCGCACGCTGTGCTTCCGACGGCGGGCGCCGCCAGATCCGTGATCCGCAAACAGAGACCATCGCCAACCGCGCGCGCAGGTCGCTGCCATGAATTGACGCCCCGCTGGGAGGCGGGACGGCAAGAAACCGTGCGGGGCGAGCCCCGCCCGATCAACAACCAGAGGGGATACCCCAGAGGGAACACCATGAACCTGACACGTCGCAATCTCATCCTGCTCGCCGCTGCCATCGGCATTGCCGCCGGCCCCGCCACGGCTTATGCCGCCGATGTGCTCAATGTCGGCGCCTACCCGACCAATCCGCCCTTCGAGTACAAGAACGAGAGCGGCACTTTCGAGGGTTTTGAAGTCGACATCGTCAACGAAGCGGCCAAGCGCATCGGCATGACCACCGATATCGCCGATCTCGGCTTCCAGGCGCTGTTCGCGGCCACCACGTCGAAGCGCATCGACGTCGCCATCTCGTCGATCACCATCACGGCCGAGCGGCTGAAGTCGCAGTCTTTCACCCAGCCCTATTATGATTCCGACATGGGCATTGCCACCAAGACCGACAGCGCTGTTAACACCGAAGCCGACCTCAAGGGCAAGATCGTCGGCGTGCTGTCCGGCTCGACCGGCGAGACCTGGGTCAAGGCGCATCAGGAAGCCGACGGCTTCAGCGATGTGAAGGGCTATGACACACAGCAGAACCTTTTGCTCGACCTCAGCGCCGGCCGCGTCGACGCTGCCGTCAGCGACATTCCGGGCATGGAATACTCCTTCACCAAGATGAAGGATCTGAAGGTCAAGCAGCGCATCAAGACCGGCGAACAGTACGGCCTGATGATGACCAAGGACCATCCGCTGCTCGGCAAGCTCAACGACGCGCTGACCGCGATGAAGAAGGACGGCACGCTGGCCGCGATCCACAAGAAATGGTTCGGCAGCGACGCGCCGGCCGATTCCTCGACCGTCAAGGAAATGCCGCTGCCGAAGGCCTGAGCGGAGATGCACTGAAATCGTGCCGGCTTTCCAGGCCGGCACGATTCATTTCCCGCTCCGGCGCCGCTGCCGCGCGGACCGTCTCGCCATGGCGAGGTCGATTGGTCTTAACTTTGAGCACCCCTGGCTTTGGGGTTCGGGAACGCTCCCATGTCGCTGATCGACACCTTCTTCAATCCCGATGTCATCATGTCCAGCCTGCCGGCGCTGCTGCGCGGCTTCCTGAACACGCTGCTGCTTGGCATTTTGAGCATCGGCATAGGCATCCCCATCGGCCTGGTGATCAGCCTGCTGCGGCTCTATGCGCCGAAGCCGGTGCGCTGGCTGGCGGTCGGCTACACCGACATTTTTCGCGCGCTGCCGGTGCTGGTGGTGCTGATCCTGATCTATTACGCGCTGCCCTTCCTCGGCATCCGCCTGTCGTCCTGGGCGTCCGCCGTGACGGCCTTCGCCTTCATCATGTCGGCCTATTCGGCCGAAGTGTTCCGCTCCGGTATCGAAAGCATTCCGAAAGGCCAGTTTGAGGCGTCGCAGGCGCTTGGCCTGCCGTTCCTCTTGACCTTGCGCAAGGTCGTGCTGCCGCAGGCGATCCGCGTGGTCATCCCGCCGATGACCAGCAATTGCGTCTCGATGTTCAAGGACACCTCGCTCGCCTCGACCGTGGCGTTGCCGGAACTCCTGAAGGAAGCGACCAACGCCCAGTCGCTCTACGCCAACCCCTCGCCGCTGATCGGCGCCGCACTGGTCTATCTCATTTTCCTTTGGCCGATGGTGCGCCTCGTCAGCCTGCTTGAAGACCGCTTCAAGACCGAGAAGGCGCGCTGACCTCGCCAACCGATCTCCACCCGCCAAATTCTTCGCAGGAGCGTAACCCGTGAACAAGCACCAGACCGACAATGCGAACGCCTCAGCGTTCCCCGTCGACACTATCCGCGCCATGTTTCCCGCCCTGCAGCGGGCCGGCGATTTCATCTTCATGGACAATGCCGCCGGCGCGCAGATCCCGCAAAGCGTGCTCGACGCGGTGACCAACCATCTGGTTTCGCACAATGTGCAGCGTGGCGGCCGCTATGGCCGCAGCGTCACCGTCGATCAGTCCGTCGCCGACGCCCGGACAAGCGTGGCGCTGCTGATCAATGCCTATAGCCCGGCGGAAATCTGCTTCGGCATGAACGCCACCTCGTTCATCCGGCTCGTCAGCCTCGGCATCGGCCAGATGCTCGCCAAAGACATGGATGGGGGGCGAGACGAGATCATCATCACCGACATGGACCATGACGCCAACATCGCCACCTGGCTGGCGCTGGAATCCGTCGGCGCCAAGTTCAAATGGTGGCGCATGCGCGAGGACGGCAATCTGCATGTCGATGATCTGCGCCCACTGGTTTCCGAGCGCACCCGCCTCGTCGCCTGCACGGTGACGGCGCATTCGATCGGCTCGATCGTCGATGTCGCCTCGGTGGCCGAGATCGCGCATGCAGCCGGCGCGGAAGTGTTCCTCGACTGCGTGCATTACGGTCCGCACGGGCTGATCGACGTGCAGGCCTGGGATTGCGACTATCTCGTCTGCTCCGGCTACAAGAATTTCTCGCCGCATATGGGTTTTCTCTGGGGCCGCTTCGAAACGCTCAAGCGGCTGCCGACCTTCCGCGAGGATTTCATCCCCGACGAACCGCCCTACAAGGTCGAGGCGGGCACCTTCATCTACGAGAATGTCTCGGGCATGGATGCCGCCGTGCAGTATCTGGAACTGATCGGCCGCAATCTGGCTCCATCCAACAACCGCTCGCGGCGCGAAAACATCGTCGCCGGCATGGGCGCCATCCGCGACTATGAGCTGCTTCTGACGCGCGAGATGCTTGCCGTGCTGAAAGGTTGCGGCGCGACCATCTACGGTGTTGCTGACGAAGCCCGCATCAACGAGCGCGTGCCGACCTTCTGCTTCAACATCGACAGACTGTCACCGCAGCGGATCGTCGAGGAAATGGCCGAGATGCAGATCGGCATCCGCGACGGCCACATGTATGCGCCGCGGCTGATGAAGCGCCTCAATTTGTCGATGGACAGCGGCGCCATCCGCGCCTCGCTGGTGCACTACAACACGGTCGAGGAAGTGCACAAATTCGGCGAGGCGTTGCGTGCGATTATCGCCAGGCTGTCCTGATCGATGAAGGTGGCCTGATGGCTGCGGCCAGCAGTCTCAGGCCGCCGCCTTCTTCTTCGCCAATCTTGCCTTGATCGAGGCGACGTCGGCGCGCGGCGTCGCGGCAAACAGCGTCTTGGTGTAGCTGTGCTTGGGGTCGGAAAAGACCTCTTCGCGCGAGCCATATTCGACCGCTTCGCCGAAATACATCACCATCACGTCGTCGGCGATGTAGCGCACCACGGAGAGATCGTGGCTGATGAAGACATAGGTCAGCTGGAACTCATCCTGCAGGTCGGCGAGCAGGTTGAGCACCTGCGCCTGCACAGACAGATCAAGCGCGGAGACCGGCTCGTCCAGCACCAGCAGGCTGGGGTTGAGCATCAGCGCACGGGCGATGGCGATACGCTGGCGCTGGCCGCCCGAAAACATGTGCGGGTAGCGGTTGTAGTGCTCGGGTCCGAGGCCGACCTTCTTCAGCATCTTCATGGCGAGGTCGCGCCGTTCCTCGGCCGGCTTGTCGGTGTTGATGAGCAGCGGTTCTCCCAGCACGTCGCCGATCTTCTGGCGCGGGTTGAGCGAGCCGTACGGGTTCTGGAAGACGATCTGCACCTTGCGGCGCATCTCCTTGGTCAATCCGCCCCTGGCGATGTCGACCTTGTTGCCGTCGATGAACAGTTCGCCCGAAGTCGCGGGATCGATCAGCGTGATGATGCGGGCAAGCGTCGACTTGCCGCAGCCGCTTTCACCGACGATGGCCAGCGTCTTGCCCTTGTCGACACTGAAGGAAACGCCCTTGACCGCATGCACGGTGCGCTGCGCGCGAAACAGCCCGCCGCCGACATGGTAGTCGCGCACGATATTCTTGCCTTCGACGACCTTGATGCTCATGCGGCGGCTCCCGAGGGCGCCGGCTCGAACAGCATGTCGGAGACGGTCGGCAGCCGGTCGCCCACGGCATTCTCCGGCAGCGCCGACAAAAGCGCGCGGGTGTAATTGCTCATCGGCGATTCAAACAGCGACAGCACGTCGGCCTCTTCCATCTTGCGGCCCTTGTACTGGACGATGACGCGATCGGCGGTCTCGGCCACCACGCCCATATTGTGGGTGATCATGATCAGGCCCATGCCGTATTTGGCCTGCAGCGAGACCAGGAGATCGAGGATCTGCTTCTGGATGGTGACGTCGAGCGCGGTGGTCGGCTCGTCAGCGATCAAAAGCTTTGGATTGCAGGCAATGGCAATGGCGATCATGACGCGCTGGCATTGGCCGCCCGGACATTTGGTGCGGGAACGAGTTCAGCCGTTCCGCCGGCTCGGCAATGCCGACCTGCGTGAGGAGTTCGATGGCGCGCTCCCGGCGCTGCGCACCGTCCATGCCCATATGGAAACGCAGCACCTCCTCGATCTGGAAGCCGACGGTGAAGCAGGGATTGAGGCTGGCCATCGGCTCCTGGAAGATCATAGACATGTCCTTGCCGACGATCTTGCGCCGCTCGGCAGGGCTCAGCTTCAGCAGATCGCGGCCATTGAAGCTCATGCGGTCGGCGGTGACCTTGGCGGTCCATGGCAAAAGGCCCATCACCGCCAGCATCGAGACCGACTTGCCGGAACCGGATTCGCCGACGATCGCCAGCACTTCGCTCTCGTCGACATGCAAGGAAACGCCATCGACCGCCCGGAACATACCTGATGCGGTCTGGAATTCGACGACGAGGTTCTGGATGTCCAGCAGCGCCATCACGACCTCCTCAATTTCGGATCGAGCGCATCGCGCAGACCGTCGCCGATCAGATTGATGGCAAGCACGGTGATCAGGATCGCCAGGCCTGGGAAGGTCACCACCCACCAGGCGCGCAGGATGAATTCACGCGCCGAGGCGAGCATCGTGCCCCATTCGGGCGTCGGCGGCTGGGCACCGAGGCCGAGGAAGCCGAGGGCGGCCGCTTCGAGGATGGCGTTGGAGAAAGACAAGGTGCCCTGGACGATCAGCGGTCCCAGGCAATTGGGCAGGATAGTGCGAAGCATCAGCCTGAGGTGCCCGGCGCCGGCGACCTTCGCCGCCACGACATATTCGCGGCTCTTCTCCGCCATCACCGCGGCGCGCACAAGGCGCGCGAAATGCGGCTGCAGCACGAGCGCGATGGCCAGCATCGCATTGAACAGGCCGGGACCGAGGATGGTGACCATCACCAGCGCCAGCAACAGCGACGGGAAGGCCAGGATGAGGTCCATGACGCGCATGATCGCCACGTCGACCCAGCCGCGGAAATAGCCGGCCAGCAGGCCGAGCGTGATGCCGCCGATGAGCGCCAGCGAGACCACGACCGCGCCGATCAGCAGCGAGAAGCGCGCGCCATAGAGCAGGCGCGAAAGGATGTCGCGCCCGACCGGATCGGTGCCGAGCAGATATTGCGAGCTGCCGCCTGCCTGCCATGCAGGCGGCCGCAAGAATGCGGTCTTGTCCTGGATGTCTGGCGCGTAGGGGGCCAGCAGCGGCGCAAAGAGCGCCGCCAGCACCAAAAGGACGAAGACGAACAGGCCTATAACGGCGCCCCGGTTCACCGAGAAATAATACCAAAAGGTCCTGAGACCGGTGAGGCGATCCGGGTTGCCGGCGGCCATCGGCGCGATTTCGGTCGACTGGCTCATCACGCCGCCCTTATGCGTGGGTTGATAACGGCATAGAGCACGTCAACGATCAGATTCACGGCCATGACGATAAGCGCAATCAACAGCAGGCCAGACTGCACGACAACATAATCGCGCTTGGATATGGATTCGACCATCCACCTGCCGATGCCTGGCCACGAGAAGATCGTTTCGGTAAGGATGGCGCCGGCGAGCAGCGTGCTAACCTGCAGGCCGATTGTGGTGACCACCGGGATGAGTGCGTTGCGCAGAGCATGCACACCGATGACTCGGGCCGACGAGAGGCCTTTGGCTCGGGCAGTCCGTACATAATCCTCGCCCAGCACTTCAAGCATGGCGGAGCGCGTCTGGCGCGCTATCACCGCCAGCGGAATGGTACCGAGCACAATTGTCGGCAGCACCAGATGGCGCAATACCGAGCGGAATGCATCCCATTTGCCGTAGAGCAAGGTGTCGATGGTCATGAAACCGGTGATCGGCTTGAAGAAGTACTGCAGGTCGATGCGGCCATTGACCGGCGTCCAGCCGAGGTAACCGGAGAAGAAGATGATCAGCAGCAGGCCCCACCAGAAGATCGGCATGGAATAGCCGACGAGCGCGGTGCCCATCAGCGACTGATCGAACCAGGAGCCGCGCTTGACCGCCGCGAAGATGCCGGCCGGAATGCCCAGTACCATGGCGAAGATCATGGCAAAGAACGACAGTTCCAGCGTCGCAGGGAAGAGCGTCTTGAACTCTTCGAGCACCGGGCGCTTGGACGAAATCGAGACGCCGAAATCGCCGGTCACGACCTCACCGACATAGCGTGTGTATTGCTGCCAGATCGGCAGATTGTAGCCGAACTGCTCCTTCAGCTCTTCATAACGCGCCGGCGCCACACCGTGTTCACCGGCCATGGCAAGAATAGGATCGCCGGGCAGCAGCCTGACGAACGCAAAGGCGCAGATCGTGATGCCGACAAGCGTCGGGATCAAAAGTGCAATTCGGTGGAGGATATATTTTAGCATGATGTAGGGGGCGGCGCTTCATTGCGCCGCCCCGCTCTATAGTCTTATTCGGCCTTGTCAACGCCGTCGAAGCGGTGAATGCCGAGCGGATCCATCTTGAAACCGCTGACATTGTTGCGCACGACCGCGTAGACTTGGCTGTGGACCAGCAGGAAGGCGGGCGCTTCCTTGGCGAAGATCACCTGCGCCTGTTCGTAGAGCTTGGTGCGCTCGGCCTGGTCGCTGGTCTTCTTGGCTTTCTGGATCAGATCCTCGAAGTCCTTGTCGCACCAGCTGGAGTAGTTCGAGACGCCGATGGCGGAGCAGGCGAACAGGGTGGCGAAGAAGTTGTCCGGATCGCCATTGTCGCCGGTCCAGCCGATCTGGAACGCACCGGGACGGTCCTTCTTCTTGCCTTCCGAGCGATACTTGGTCCACTCGTAGTTGACGATCTCCGCCTTGACACCGACCTTGGCCCAGTCGGCCTGGATCAGTTCGGCGGCGCGCTGGAAGTTCGGGTTGTACGGGCGAACGCGGTCGGATGCCCAGAGCTGGATTTCCTTCAGGCCGGCGTCGGCCAGCACCTTCTTGGCCGCTTCCGGATTGTAGGCGTCGGTCTTCACATCCTTGTTCCACGACCACATGGTCGGCGGGATCAGGTTTTCGGCAGGCGTGGCGCCTGCATCCTGGAACAGCGACTTGATCAGCGATTCCCGATCGATCGCCTGGTTGAGCGCATGGCGCACCTCAGGCTTGTCGAGCGGCGGGATGGTGGTGTTGTAGCTCATATAGCCGATGTTCAGGCCGGCCTGATCCATCAGGGTCACGTCCTTGTTGGCCTTGATGGTGGCGATGTCGGCCGGGTTCGGATAGGGCGCGATGTCGCATTCCCCGGCGAGCACCTTCTGGGTGCGGGCGGTGGCGTCAGGCGTGATGGCGAAGACGAGATCGTCGATCTTTTCCTTGCCCTTGAAATAATCCGGGTGAGCCGCGTAGCGGATGACCGAATCCAGCTGGTAGTCGACGAACTGGAACGGACCAGTGCCGATCGGCTTGGTCGAGAAATCGGCCATCTTGCCGGACTTCTCCAGCTGGTCGGCATATTCCTTCGACACGATCGAGGCGAAGTCCATGCCAAGGTTGGCCAGCATCGGCGCGTTGGGCTCGGTCAGCGTCAACTTGACGGTAAGGTCATCGACCTTTTCCCACTTGGCGACGTATTTCGGCATGTCCATGCCGGTGTAGTAGTCCCAGGTCAGGTTCGGCAGATACTTGTCGCCGTTCCAGGGGTTCGCCTTGTTGAACTGGCGATCAAAGGAGAAAACGACGTCGTCGGCGTTGAGGTCACGCGTCGGCTTGAAATAGTCGGTGGTCTGGAACTTGACGCCCGGATGCAGGTGGAAAGTGTAGACCAAGCCGTCGTCGGAAATCTCCCACTTGTCGGCAAGGCCGGGCTCGACTTCGGTGCCGCCATGCTTGAATTCGACCAGACGCGAATAGACGGTACGCGACGAGGCATCGAAGTCGTTGCCGCCGGTCGTGGTACCCGGATCAAAATTGGCAGGCGACGCTTCCGAGCAATAGACGAGCGTCTTTGCATTGGCCATGCCGCTCAGTACGCTTGCGGCCAGCAAAGCGGCCGCAAAAGCGAGTTTCTTTTTCATTGAGCACTCCCTGATGTTCTTCCAAGCCCCTCTATCAGGCTCGCGAAGCGCGCATATAAGCACCGTTTTTCCGGCTTTGGAACACCCCGTTTGCTTACCCCTCGGGAAGCAGGAAAAAAATCTGCCATTTTGCTAAATGGCAGAAAAAATTAGCAGTTTTTTCCACTCACGAGATTATTAACGACCGCATTTTTTTATTGATCTGGCATATGGCGACATGGCCGCCGCGTCCGCCCTCATCCGATCATCGATGCGGAAAGATGCCGGTTCCAAGTGTCGCCGGCGGGAAAGATTTTCGACGGCAAATCTTTCGGCGCCCTGCCGCAAGGGCAAGACTTGCACCGCCGCCGATAGAGGCAATACATAGATGGATATGCTGGCGGCACGGAGGACGCCTCTGTCAATTCGGAGGCGGGCGCGGCATGGGCGACCGAAACGGGCGAACAGGAATTGTCGAGGAGGAACGGGTGGCAAAAGCATCAAAGGCGCCGGTGAAAGCGTCGGCAAAGGCAGTCTCGAAACCAGCCGCCGCCGACGATCAAGGTAAAGCCGGTGCCAAGGCCTCGACCGCCAGCACAGGCGCAAGACCTGCCAAGGCGGCACTGGCAGCCACCGCCAAGGCCGTTGCGAAGCCGGCGGCAAAAGCCGCCCCGGCAAAGACCTCAGCGACGAAGACTTCTCCGGCGAAGACCCCTGCAAAGGCTTCTCCCACAAAGACCGGGGCAGCGAAGGCCGCATCGCCAGCAAAGGCAGCGCCGACATCGAAACCGGCGGCAGCTGACACCAAGCGGTTGCCGAAGGCGCTTACGGAACTTGCCGCAGGCCTGCCCGAAAAGCCTTGGCTCAAGAGCTATCCGAAAAATGTTCCGGCCGAGATCGGTGCGTTGCCCTACAGTTCGATCGGCGATTTCCTGGTCGCCGCCTGCAAGCAGTTTTCCGCCCAGCCGGCCTTCACCTGCATGGACAAATCCATCAGCTATGCCGATGTCGAGCAGTTGTCGGCGGCCTTCGGTGCCTATCTGCAATCGAAGGGGCTGCAAAAGGGTGCGCGCGTCGCCATCATGATGCCTAACGTTCTGCAATATCCGGTGGCGATGATGGGCATCCTGCGCGCCGGCTATGTCGTGGTAAACATCAATCCGCTTTACACGCCGCGCGAGCTGGAGCACCAGCTCAAGGATTCCGGCGCGCAAGCCATCGTCATCCTGGAAAACTTCGCCAACACCTTGCAGGCGGTAGTCTCCAGGACCGCGGTCAAGCATGTCGTGGTGGCGGCCATGGGCGACATGCTTGGCGGCCTCAAGGGCACGATCGTCAACTTCGTCGTGCGCCGCGTGAAGAAAATGGTGCCGGCATGGTCGCTGCCCGGGCATGTCAAGTTCAACGCGGCGATGAAGGCCGGCGCCGGCCTTGGCTTCAAGCCGGCCAAGGTTGCGGCCGACGATGTCGCCTTCCTGCAATATACGGGCGGCACCACGGGCGTGTCGAAAGGCGCCACGCTGCTGCACAGCAATGTGCTCTCCAATGTCGTGCAGAACGCGCAGTGGATGGAAGACGCCTATACGATCAAGCCGAAGCCCGCACACCCGAACTTCATCTGCGCGCTGCCGCTCTATCATATCTTCGCGCTGACGGTGAACGCGCTGATGGGCATGCAGCAAGGCGCTCGCAACGTGCTCATTCCCAATCCGCGCGATATTCCAGGCTTCGTCAAGGAACTGGCAAAATATCCGGTCCACATCTTTCCCGGCCTCAACACGCTGTTCAACGCGCTGCTCAACAATGAGGACTTCCGCAAACTCGACTTCAAGCCGCTGGTGCTGACGCTTGGCGGCGGCATGGCGGTGCAGAAGGGCGTCGCCGAGCGCTGGAAGGCGTTGACCGGTTGCCCTGTCACTGAGGGCTACGGCCTCTCGGAAACGTCACCGGTGGCGACGGCCAACAAGTTCAGTTCCGGTGACTTCACCGGCACGATCGGCCTGCCGCTGCCCTCGACGGAAATCGCCATCCGCGACGATGACGGCAACAATTTGCCGCTCGGCGAGGTCGGCGAAATCTGCATCAGGGGACCGCAGGTGATGGCGGGGTACTGGAACCGGCCTGACGAGACCGCCAAGGTGATGACCAAGGACGGCTACTTCAAGTCCGGCGACATGGGCTTCATGGACGAGCGCGGCTACACCAAGATCGTCGACCGCAAGAAGGACATGATCCTGGTCTCGGGCTTCAACGTCTATCCGAACGAACTCGAGGAGGTCGTGGCCATGCATCCAGGCGTGCTCGAAGTCGCGGCGATCGGCGTGCCGGACGAGCATTCGGGCGAAGTGCCGAAGCTGTTCATCGTCAAGAAGGATCCGGCCCTGACCGTGGAAGCCATCACCGCTTTTTGCCGCGAGAACCTGACCGGCTACAAGCGGCCCAAATATATCGAGTTCAGGACCGAATTGCCGAAGACGCCGGTCGGCAAGATCCTGCGGCGGGCATTGCGCGCCTGATGCACATCGCCCAAAAGTGACCTCGGTTTTGGGAGAACGACATGCACCAAAACAAAGAGCTGAAGCGCAGCGCGCTTTAGCGAGGGGCCACCCCTTCGGCGACGAGGGACCAAGCAAGGACTTGCCAAACCGCCCGCGCCTCGACCCGGCGGAATTCATCAAGGCGAACATGCGCCTTGTTCCTGTACCGGCGCTTCCCGAAATCCGGTTCTACACCGCCCATCCGGGCAGCGGATTGAGACGCCTCGTCGATCCTGAAGACGATATTGATGCGGACGACGATGCGCCAGAACCGCAGCCGCCCTACTGGGCCTATGCGTGGGCCGGCGGCGCGGTGCTGGCGCGCCACATCCTCGACAATCCGATGACCGTGGCGGGCCGTCGCGTGCTGGACCTGGGGGCGGGTTCGGGCATTGTCGGCATTGCCGCCGCCAAGGCCGGCGCAAGCGAGGTGATCGCCGCCGAGATCGACCGCAACGGCGTTGCCGCTATCGGCCTCAACGCGGCGGCCAACGGCGTCGAGATCACGATCGTCCACCAGGATATCACCACGGGGCCGCCGCCGGCCGTCGACCTCGTGCTTGCAGGCGACGTGTTCTACGGCCACGAGGTTGCTCTACGGGTTACCCCGTTCCTCGATCGCTGTTTGGCAGCCGGCATCGAGGTGCTGGTCGGCGATCCGCGTCGCCATGACCTGCCGCTGGCCCGGCTGCGACTGCTCGCCGAATATCAGGTGCCGGATTTCGGTGACGCGAAAGATGCCACGCTGAAGCCGAGCGGCGTCTTTCGTTTCGAGGCCGAGACCGCGCTGGCGGGAGCAATCAAACCGTCTCCTTGACCCGCGTCGACAGGAAATCCGGCAGGTCGGCGACGGAATCGAGAACGACGTCGGCAATGCCGGCCAGCGATTCGCGCGTGCCGGTGCCGGAGAGCACGCCCACCGCCAGGCCGCAGCCGCCGGCGCGCGCCATTTCGAGATCGTGGCGGTTGTCGCCCACCATGGCGATCTCCGCTGGCTTCAGGCCGGTGAGGTCGCAAAAGGCCTGGATGGTGTCGGGCGCAGGTTTGGGATTGGCCACCGCGTCATAGCCATAGGCGGCGTCGAACAGCTGGGCGACGCCCAGCGTGACCAAGGTCTTTTCCGCGCCGCTGGTGGAATCGTTGGTGGCGACGCCAAGCCGGTAGGATCTTTTGTGGAGCACCGCCAAGGTATCGACGATGCCCGGCAGCGCCACCGCCATCGCCGAGCCCTGCACCGAGGTGATCTCGTTGAAGCGGGCTACGGCCAGCATCTGGTCTTCGTCGGACAGACGCGGGAACCACAGCTCGACGACATCCATGTTGGTGCCCGAGGCAAAGATCGAATCGGGCTTGAAGCGCCGGCTGGCGAAATCGAAGCCGGCGGCCGCAAGCAGCCTGTCGGCCTTCCAGCGGTCGCCATCAGCGGCATCCATGGCCATGAAATCGGCGACGCCGAGCCAGGTCGCGTTGAAGTCGACAAGTGTCCCGTCCTTGTCGAACAATATACCCTTGATGTCTGCCAAATCAGTCACTCCGAACCGCGCAATTGGTGGATGCGTTCCACAAGGCCCCTGGTCGAGGCGTCCCGGTTTGCGGCGCTTTCCTTGCCTTCCACGACAGGCAGCAGGCCGGTCGCCAGCTCCTTGCCGAGCTCGACGCCCCACTGGTCGAAGGAATTGATGTTGAACAGCGTGCCCTCGACGAAGACGCGGTGCTCATAGAGCGCGATCAGCCGCCCGAAAGTGCGCGGGTCGAGCTTGCGATAGAGGATGGTCACCGAAGGCCGGTTGCCGGAGAAGACACGATGCGGCGCAATCTTGTCGACGTCGGCCGGCTTCATGCCCTTGGCCAGCATCTGCGCGCGCGCCTCGTCCAGCGTGCGGCCCTTCATCAGCGCTTCGGACTGCGCCAGGCAATTGGCGAGCAGCAAATCATGCTGGTGCTTGAGCTCCGGCTCATGGCCGACAGCCGCGGCGAGGAACTCGACCGGGATGAAGTCGGTGCCCTGGTGCAAGAGCTGGAAGAAGGCGTGCTGGCCATTGGTGCCCGGCTCGCCCCAGACCAGCGGCCCGGTCGGTGTCGCCACGGGCGTGCCGTCAAGGGTGACGCCCTTGCCGTTCGATTCCATGTCGAGCTGCTGCAGATAGGCCGGCAGCCGGGACAGGCGCTGGTCATAGGGGATGACCGCGCGGGCCGGATAGCCGCAGATCACGCGATGCCACCAGCCGACCAGCCCGAGAAGCGCCGGCAGGTTCCCGGCGAGCGGGGTGGTGCGGAAATGCTCGTCCATCTCGTGCGCGCCGTCGAGGAAGGCGCGAAAATTTCGCGGGCCGACGGCGATCATGACGGGCAGGCCGATCGCGCCCCAGACCGAATAACGGCCGCCGACCCAGTCCCAGAAACCGAAGACGCGGTTCTGCTCGATGCCGAACTTGGCCACCAGGTCGAGTGCCGTCGAAACAGCGGCGAAATGCTTGCCGACCGCCTGCTTGCCGAGTGCCTTCTGCACCCAGTCGCGCGCCGTCTGCGCGTTGGTCATCGTCTCGACCGTGGTGAAGGTCTTGGAGGCGATGATGAACAGCGTGGTTTCGGCCGACAGGCCCTTCAGCGTGTCGTGGATGTGGGCGCCGTCTATGTTGGAGACATAATGCGCGCGTGGCCCGTCATGATATGGCGCCAGCGCCAGCGTCGCCATAGCCGGGCCGAGGTCGGAGCCGCCAATGCCGATGTTGACGATGTCGGTGATCTTCTTGCCGGTGGCGCCAAGAGCCTTGCCTGAACGGATGGCATCAGCGAAGGCGCCCATCGCGTCGAGCACGGAAATGACGTCGGCCTTGACGTCCTGGCCGTCGACCGTGACGCCCTTGCCGCTGAGATTGCGCAGCGCCGTGTGCAGCACGGCGCGGTCCTCGGTGATGTTGATCTTCTTGCCGGCGAACATGGCGGCGCGGCGACCCTCGAGATCGGCGGCGCCGGCGAGCTTCTCCAGCAAGTCCATGGTGACGGCATCGACGGCGCATTTCGACCAGTCGAGCAAAAGGTCACCATCGGTGGCGGAGAATGTCTGGAAACGCTGTGGATCGGCGGCGAAGGCCTGGCGCATGCTCGCAGGTGCCGCGGTGCGATGATCGCGCAAGGCGGCGAGCTGTTTCTGGAAGGCTGACTTATCCAATGGCGGGGAGCTCCTGGCGTTTTTCGACATACTTTATCAGACCGGATGTTTCCGGCGCGTGTCGTCGCGACAAACCTATTGAGCCGAATTCCGTGCGGTCAATACGCGGCGATGCCGCATCGCATCACGATGCGATGACACTATGTGTCACTTCGGGCGGCCGCAGAGCCCAATTTTGGCTGAAGGATCACTGGCATAAATCCCAAAGATCAGAAAAATTGATTGGCGCAACCCCTTGTGCCACTCATACACTCGACTGGTCCAGCCAAATGAAAATGGCTGGCCATCCGAGGAAGATTTCCCATGCCACAGCGCAACGACACGGCCATATGGTCCGGCCTGTTCCGGATTTCGGCCGAATCCGGCCAAACCCTGCAGGCGCAGATCCGCCAGGCCATCGTGGCCGCCATTCTCGACCGGCAGATCGCCGCTTCGATGCCGCTTCCCTCCTGCCGGATCCTGGCCGAGAAGCTGGGCGTCGCACGCGGGACGGTGGTGCTGGCCTTCCAGCAGCTCGTCGACCAGGGGTTCCTGGTGGCGCGCGAGCGGCGCGGCCATTTCGTCAACCCCGACGTGCTGGCAACACCGGCCAAGCCGCACCAGAAGGCGCCCGACCAGGCCAATGAGATCGACTGGAAGGCACGCCGGCAGATCGCCGCCAGCGACATGCCGCCGCCGGCCAAGCACGAGAACTGGATCAAGTCGTCCTACCCCTTCGTCTACGGCCAGTTCGACCCGGCGCTGTTCCCGACCGCCGAATGGCGCGAGTGCAACCGCATGGCGCTGGCCGTGCTCGAAATCCGCAACTGGGCGTCCGACATGGTCGATCGCGACGATCCGCTGCTGATCGAGCAGATCCAGGCGCGGCTCTTGCCCCGGCGCGGCATCTTCGCCAATCCCGACGAGATCATCGTCACGCTTGGCGCCCAGAACGCGCTCTACATGCTGGCTTCGCTGCTGATGACCAAGGGCTCGAAGGTGGCGATGGAGGACCCGGGCTACCCCGACGCACGCTCGATCTTCCGGCTTGCGGGCGCCGACATCCAGCCGGTGCCGGTCGACCAGTCCGGCATCGTAACCTCTTCTATCCCCAATGATTCCGGCTTCGTCTTCGTCACGCCCAGCCATCATTGCCCGACCATGGTGCCGTTGTCGGCCGAGCGGCGGCAGGACCTTCTGGCGCGTGCCAACCGGCACAACCAGATCATCATCGAGGACGGCTATGACAGCCAGCTTCTCGACGAGGCGCCGCAGCAGGCGCTGAAGAGCCTCGATCGTTCCGGCCGCGTCGTCTATGTCGGCTCGATGTCGAAGACGCTGGCCCCGGGCCTGCGGCTTGGCTACATCGTGGCCTCTGCTGGACTAATCTCGGAACTGAGGGCGCTGCGCCGCTTCATGCTGCGCCATCCGCCGGCCAACAACCAGCGTGCCGTGGCGCTCTTCCTGTCGCTCGGCCATCACGAGGCCTTGGTGCGGCGCCTGTCGAGCGCCTTCGACGAGCGGCGCAAGCGTCTGGTCCATGCGATTTCAGCTTTCCTGCCGGAATGGCGCTCGACCGACTCGGCCGGCGGCACGTCGCTCTGGCTCGAAGGCCCGCGCGGCACCGATTCCCGCGGTTTGGCCGAGGCCGCGGCCTCGCGCAGCGTCATCATCGAGCCGGGAGACCGCTTCTTCGACCGCACCGAAAAGCCTTCGCGTTTCATGCGTTTGGGCATTTCCTCGATCGCGCTGCAGCATATCGAGCCAGGCATCCGGGAACTGGCCACCGCCGCCGGGCGCAGGCCCGCCGCCGCCTGATCCACTTATCCGATCCTTTTGACCGGGGCCGCCCGATCGCGGCCCCGTTTCCTTTAGCGCTGGCATATGCAACCAGACCGGCTGGCTCATGGTCTGGGCCAATGCCGGCGGCATAGTCGTGGCACAAAGGGGAAGAAGCAGCCGATGGTGGACCAACCGCCGCCCTGTTTCCGAGAAAAGGTGGAGTGCCTCCATGTCTGTGGTTCTTGAAAAGCAGGAAGCGGCGGCGGATCAGCGCTCGCGCCGCTCCGGTGGACGCGAAGCGCGCCGTGCCATGCGGGCAGCGCCGCTCGCCGACGACATCAGGCCGGTGCGTGCCGGCCTCGAGGGCGGCAGCTACGGACCGCTGCGCGGCAACGACCAGGAGCGCATCCACGAGGCGGTGCTGACGCTGCTGGAGACGGTCGGCTTCGCCAATGCCATCCCCTCTTGCATCGAGGCGCTGACCAAGGCCGGCGCCACCTATGGCGACGATGGCCGCATCCGTTTCCCGCGCGCCCTGGTGCTCGATACGATCAAAAAAGCGGCACGCAATTTCACCTTGCACGGCCAGGACCCGAAACACGATATGGTGATCCAGGGCAAGCGCGTGCACTACGGCACGGCTGGCGCCGCCGTGCATCTGGTCGATGTCGAGAAGCGCGAATACCGAGAATCGCTGCTGCAGGACATCTATGACGCCGCCCGCATCGTCGACGGGCTCGACAACATCCATTTCTTCCAGCGGCCGATGGTGCCGCGCGACATTCCCGATCCGCTCGAAATGGACTTCAACACGCTCTATGCCTGCGTGATGGGTACGTCCAAGCATGTCGGCACCTCGTTCACGGTGCGCGAGAATGTGCAGCCGGCGCTGGAAATGCTCTATGCCATTGCCGGCGGGGAGGAGAATTTCCGCGCCCGGCCGTTCGTGTCGAACTCCAACTGCTTCGTCGTGCCGCCGATGAAATTCGCCGAGGATGCCTGCGGCGTGCTCGAGGCCTGCGTCGAAGGCGGCATCCCGATCCTGCTTTTGTCGGCCGGCCAGGCCGGCGCGACCGCGCCGGCGGCGATTGCCGGCGCCGTGGTGCAGGCAGTGGCCGAAGTGCTGGCCGGTCTGGTCTATGTCAACGCCATCAAGCCGGGGCATCCGGCAATCTTCGGCACATGGCCGTTCGTGTCGGACCTACGGACCGGCGCCATGTCGGGCGGCTCGGCCGAACAGGCGGTGCTGACCGCGGCCTGCGCGCAGATGGCGCAGTTCTACGATCTGCCGGGTGGCTCGGCCGCCGGCATGACGGATTCGAAATTGCCGGACATCCAGTCCGGCTACGAAAAAGGCATCACCGACGTGATGGCCGGCTTGGCCGGGCTCAACCTCGTCTATGAATCGGCCGGCATGCATGCCTCGCTGCTCGGCTTCTGCCTGGAAAGCCTGATCATCGACAATGACATGCTCGGCCATTGCCTGCGCTGCGTGCGCGGCATCGAGGTGACAGACGAAGCGCTGTCGATCGACACCATCGCCGAAGTCTGCCTGAATGGGCCTGGCCACTATCTCGGCAACGAGCAGACGCTGCGGCTGATGCAGACGGAGTATTTCTACCCGGCCGTCGGCGACCGGTTTTCGCCGAAGGAATGGAACGAGAAGGGCCGTCCCGACATACTGCAGCGCGCGATCATCGAGAAGAAGCGCATCCTTGCCGAACGCTTCCCGCGCCATGTGCCAAAACTGCTCGACGAAAGACTGCGCGCCCGCTTCGGCGACATGATCAAGCTGCCGCGCGCCAATATGGGCGGGTAGCCGGTTTGCGGACCGGCACCATCGCCTGAAAATCAACATGCCCTAGTCGGCGCCCAGACCGTAGCGCTCGACGACCTCGGCATTGATCAGCTTGGCGTGCAGAGCCATCAGCACGATCTGCGCGTCGAAACTGTCGCCGGCTTCCACCGCGGCCTCGATCCGGCGTTCGACGTCCTGCCGCTGCTGCAAACCTTGCGAGCTTTCGAAGGTTTCCGGACCGGCGATGCAATAGCTGAACAGCAGCGCCACGTCCGGATAGGCCTGTGGCGGCGGCTCGTCCGGCCAGCGATCCTTCATCAGATTGACGATTGTGAGCTTCACGCCCTCCGGCACGAGGGCGGGGTGCAGGTCGGCGCCGCGCAAGGCGGAATCGAGCTGCCTCAGATCACCCGAGCGGCCGAACATGCCGAGAAAGCCGAGGGAAGAGCGTCGTTGCGCCATGATGTTCCAATCCGTTTCCAACCACTTAAGTGGTCGGGAAGCGGAATACAAAGCGGGCTGGCATCTAGCCACTTACCGCCAGCAGCAAGACACCGGCAAGGGCCGATCCAGCGAGCGTCGGCAGCATGCCGATCTTCAGCTTCAGGATGGCGATCATCGCGGCCAAGGACAGCAGCGCCGCGCGCCAGTCGATCGACGCAAGCACCGGCACATTCATGCCGAGGCTCATTGCGTGCACCTCACGGAAGACGACGTGCAAGGCAAACCACAAAGCGAGATTCATGATGACGCCGACAACAGCGGCGGTGATCGCGCCGAGCGCCGCCGACAAGGCCCTGTTGCCGCGCAAGGCCTCGATATAGGGCGCGCCAAGGAATATCCAGAAGAAGCACGGCGTGAAGGTCACCCACAGGGTCAGCAGCGCTCCGAGCGATCCGCCAAGCAATGGGTTCAGTGACCCGGAGTGACGGAACGCGGCGATGAAGCCGACAAACTGCAGCACCAGGATGAGCGGGCCGGGCGTGGTCTCGGCAAGTCCGAGACCATCAACCATTTCACCGGGAGCCAGCCAGCCGAATGACTGGACGGCGGCCTGCGCGACATAGGCCAGCACCGCATAGGCGCCGCCGAAGGTGACGACCGCCATCAGGCTGAAGAACCGGCCTATCTCGGTCCACACACTGGCAGAGCCGGTGAACCACCAGATCAGGAGGACCGGTCCGAGCCAAATCGGCAGCCAGATCGCGACAGTGCGCGGCGCATGCCATCTGGTCGGTTTGACATGGGACAGTTCGCCGCGCTCGAACATCAGGTCGACGGCGCCCTTGATATCAGGACCATCATCCTTGCCGTGCGCCGAACCGGAGAAGAGACCCGGAGCGAGGCGGTCTCCCAGCCATCCTGTCAGGCCGGCGAGCAGGATGATCAGCGGGAACGGCACATTCAACGCGTAGATTGCGATGAAGGCCGCGACCGCGATCGACACCATGGCCGGGTTTTTCAGGGCGCGCCGTCCGATGCGGATCACCGCCTCGATGACGATGGCAAGCACCGCCGCCTTCACCCCCAGGAAAAGCGCCTCGACGAGCGGAATGTCGCCATAGAGCACGTAGAGGCTGCTCAGGATCAGCATGACGAGCGCGCCGGGCACGACGAACAGGATGCCGGCGACAAGACCGCCGATCGTCCTGTGCAGCAGCCAGCCGATATAGATGGCAAGTTGCTGGGCTTCCGGGCCAGGCAAAAGCATGCAGTAGTTCAGCGCATGCAGGAAACGCTGTTCACCGATCCAGCGCCGTTCCTCGACCAGTTCCCTGTGCATCAGGGCGATCTGCCCGGCCGGCCCGCCGAAGCTGAGCAGTCCAATCTTCGCCCAGACCTTGACGGCTTCGGCAAAGGTCGGCACAGCCGGCGCCTCGACGTTCCCCGACCCATGTGCAGGCACAACGGCGCTCATGACGGTTTACCCGCGCTGGGCCAATTGTGCGTTTCCTCGGTGGCATCGCGGCACCAGCGGAAGAACGCATCGTAGAGCAGCATGCCTGCTTCCAGTTGTTCCAGATCGTCGCGAAACATCCGCGACAGGCCAAGCGAAGCAGCCAGAAAGCCGGCGGCCTGGGGCACCAGATCGAGCCTTGCGGTGTCGGCCGCGCGCACGATCGCGGCGAGGCGGTCGAGTGCGGTGGATCCCAGCCCGAATTCCTCGATCATCGTATCGAAGGTGCAGCGTTCACCGCGATGGCTCCAGAACACATTGTCGATGTCGAAAGGCACGGCCTGAAAGCGGTCGGCGACAGCCGGCACTTCGGCTGCCTCGACAAACAGGAAGACCGCATGAGGATCGACGAAACGCCGGATCAGCCAGGGGCAAGCGATGCGGTCGACCTTCGGGCGTGCCCGTGTCACCCATACGGTATGGCCCTTTTCGTCGCGCGGTGGCAATTTGTCGGTGCTGACCAAAAGCCCTTCTGCCTCGCGCCAGGCTTCGAAACCCCCTTCAAGGGATTCGGCGGGAATCCCCTCATGACGCAGCCATGCGGCGACACCTTGCGAGAGCTTCAGGCCTTTCTGGCAGACGACCGCCACAGGCTGGCCGGCGAAATCGGGCGCCCAGGTCGGAACGGTTTTGAAATCGCGCCGGATCGAGGCCGGCAGCAGGCGCGGATCGGCGTCGAAATCCTCATCGATGCGAACATCGACGATTACCGGGGCTCCCGGCAGGCCGACCAGACGAGACAGTTGCGATACGGTGATAGCGGTTGTTGACGGCATGGCGTCCACCTCCTGATAGAGAAGCCTGGACGCGAACGTTGGGCTGACGCCTCACGGGGTCGTCGCGATGCACCCCTTGGCCACAATGGTGGATTTGTTGCGAGCGCTTGTCAAGGATCGTGACCGGCCTCGACCGGGCCAAACCACACAGAACTGAAAACGGCGGCGGCGGCCCGATTGACCAGGCCGCCGCCGATTCAGCGTCAGTGATTGTCCCCGGAGCAATCCGTGATTGTCCCCGAAGCAATCAGTGATTGTCCCGGGGCACGCCCCTGGTGTGCGCGACATCCTGGTATTTCACCGCCGGCTTCAACACCATGCCCTGGTCGAACTGGTCGACCATGCCGCGCTGGATTTCCTGCCACGGCGTCTGGTGCTGCGGATAGTGGTAGCCGCCATTGCCCTGCAGCGCCGCGCGCCGCTTGGCGATCTCTTCGTCGCTGACCAGGATGTTGGCGGTGCCCTTGTTCAGGTCGATGCGGACGCGATCACCTGTCTTGAGCAGCGCCAGTCCGCCGCCAATGGCAGCTTCCGGCGAGGCGTTGAGAATCGACGGCGAGCCCGACGTGCCCGACTGGCGGCCGTCGCCGATGCAGGCCAGCGCATGGATGCCCTTCTTGATGAGGTATGCCGGCGGCTGCATGTTGACGACCTCGGCGCCACCGGGATAGCCGACCGGGCCGGCGCCGCGCATGAACAGGATCGTGTGTTCGTCGATGCCTTGCGCCGGATCGTCGATGCGGGCGTGGTAATCCTCCGGCCCGTCAAAGACCATGGCGTTGCCTTCGAAAGCTTCCGGGTCCTTCGGATTGGAGAGGTAGCGCTCGCGGAATTCCGGCGAGATGCCGCTGGTTTTCATGATCGCCGAATCGAACAGGTTGCCGCTGAGGTTGATGAAGCCGGCATTGACCTTCAGCGGCTTGTCGACGCTGCGGATGACATCGGCGTTTTCGACCACCGCCGCCTTGCAATTGTCGCCGATCGACTTGCCATTGGCCGTCAGGGCATCGGGATGCGGCAACAGCCCGCCCTTCATCAGCTCGGCCACTACGGCCGGCACGCCGCCGGCGTGATGATAATCCTCACCGAGATACTCGCCCGTCGGCTGCAGATTGACGAGGAGCGGCACCTTGAGGCCGATCTCCTGCCAGTCATCATTGTCGAGCTGCACGCCGAGATGGCGGGCAATGGCGTTGAGATGGATCGGCGCGTTGGTCGAGCCGCCGATCGCCGAATTGACGACGATGGCATTCTCGAAGGCCTTGCGCGTCATGATGTCCGACGGTTTCAAATCCTCATGCACCATGTCGACGATGCGCTTGCCCGTCTCGTAGGCGATCTGCCCGCGCTCGCGGTAAGGGGCCGGGATGGCGGCCGAGCCCGGCAGCTGCATGCCGAGCGCTTCTGCCAGCGAATTCATCGTGGTGGCGGTGCCCATCGTGTTGCAGTAGCCGGTGGAGGGCGCCGAGGAGGCGACGATATCCATGAACTCGTCATAGTCGATCTCGCCGGCCGACAGGCGCTGGCGCGATTCCCAGACGATGGTGCCGGAGCCGGTGCGCTTGCCCTTGTGCCAGCCGTTGAGCATCGGGCCGACCGACAGGGCGATGGCCGGGATGTTGACGGTGGCCGCCGCCATGAGCAGCGCCGGCGTCGTCTTGTCGCAACCGATGGTCAGCACGACGCCGTCGAGCGGGTAGCCGTAGAGCACCTCGACGAGGCCTAGATAGGCAAGGTTGCGGTCAAGGGCCGCGGTCGGGCGCTTGCCGGTCTCCTGGATCGGATGGCATGGGAATTCGAAGGGAATGCCGCCCATCGAGACGATGCCTTCGCGCACGCGCTTGGCGAGCTCGATATGGTGTCGGTTGCAGGGCGACAGATCCGAGCCGGTCTGGGCGATGCCGATCAGCGGCTTGCCCGACATCAGTTCGGCGCGCGTCAGCCCGTAATTCAGGTATCGCTCAAGATAGAGCGCCGTCATGCCGGGGTTGTCAGGGTTGTCGAACCACTCCTGCGAGCGGAATTTTTTCTTCTTGGTGGGGGCGCCGGCCATCACGGTCTCCGTATTTGTATGACAAATCGATATGACAACGCGTCAATGCAAGCAAGGGGCACACGCGTTCCCAACCCGCACTTTGGTGCGATAGACACGACAGCACCTCTGCGCTAGGGCTTCAAACCATTGTTTCCGGGAGGTTCTTGATGGCTTTGGTGATCGAAGGCGAGGAACGCATTGCCGCACCCCTGCAAAAAGTCTGGGAAGCGCTGAACGATCCCGAGGTTTTGAAGGCGACCATTCCCGGTTGCCAGAGCCTCGACATGAAGTCGCCGACCGAGATGGCCGCGACGGTGGTGCTGAAGATCGGGCCTATCAAGGCCACCTTCAACGGCGAAGTGACGCTGAAAAATCTCAAGCCGCCGCATTCCTACACCATCCAGGGCGAAGGCAAGGGCGGCATTGCCGGCTTCGCCAAGGGCGGCGCCGACGTGACGCTGACCGAGGATGGGCCGGATGCCACGGTGCTCAAATACGCGGCCAAGGCCGATGTCGGCGGCAAGATTGCCCAGCTCGGCAGCCGGCTGATCGAGTCGACGTCGAAAAAACTGGCCGGGCAGTTCTTTTCGAGTTTCGGCGAGAAGGTCGGCGGCTGACCGTTTCGCTGCGAGGTCACTCGAAGACGATGCTCGGCACTGCCGCTTCGGCCGCGACTCGTTCCTCATTGACCCTGTCCCAGACCTTGGCGGCGATGTCGCGATAGGCTTTGGCCTCCGCGCTATCGGGCTTCGAGACAACCACCGGCTGCCCGGCATCCGAGCTTTCGCGGATGCCCATTTCCAGCGGCACTTCGCCGAGGAAGGTGACGCCGAGGCGTTCGGCCTCGCGGCGCGCGCCGCCATGGCCGAAAATGTCGTAGCGCTTGCCGGTATCGGGCGCGATGAAATAGCTCATATTCTCGACGATGCCGAGGAGCGGTACGTCGACCTTCTTGAACATGTTCAGTCCCTTGCGGGCATCGATCAGCGCCAGGTCCTGCGGCGTCGAGACGATGACGGCACCGGCCAGCGGCACCTGCTGCGCCATGGTCAGCTGCGCATCGCCGGTTCCGGGCGGCATATCGACGACAAGCACGTCGAGCCGGCCCCATTCGACCTCGCGCAGCATCTGCGTCAGCGCCGACATCACCATCGGGCCCCGCCAGATCATCGGCGTCTCCTCATCGACGAGGAAGCCCATCGACATCACCTTGAGGCCGTAATTCTCCATCGGCTTCAGGATCTTGCCGTCAACCGTCTGTGGCCGGCCATGGATGTTGAGCAGCTTCGGCATGGATGGGCCGTAAATGTCGGCGTCGAGCACGCCGACCCGCAAGCCGTTGGCGGCAAGGCCAAGCGCCAGATTGACGGCGGTGGTCGACTTGCCGACGCCGCCCTTGCCGGAAGCAACGGCGATGATCGCCTCGATGCCGGGCACGCCGCGCTTGCCCGAGCTGTGTGAGGCCGGCGCCTGCGGCGCGGGACGCTGGGGGGTCGCCGGCGGTGCCGGCCTGGGTGCGGGGCGCGCGGACACCGGCGCCTCCATGCCGCCGCCCTTTTTTTCCGCCGTCAGCGCCACCACGGCACCGGCGACGCCGGGAATTGCTTTCACCACGCGCTCCGCGGCGGCGCGCAGCGGTTCCATTTCCTGCGCCCTGGCGGCGGGAACGGTGATCGAGAAGAAGACTTTCGAATCGGCGATGAAAATCTCGGAAACCATACCGAGATCGACGATGTTGCCGGTGAAGTCCGGTCCGTTGACCGTCTTCAGGCGCTCGGTGACGATTTCCTTGGTGACGGACATGATCTTTCCTCGGCGTTTGGCAATGCAGATAGTGCAGTTTCCGGCGAGAACCAAGCCGTGACGCAAAGGCTTGCCCGGCGTGCCACGGAAAACGACCGATGCTGTCGGATTCTTGCCGGATGACGCTTCCGGCCGATGGCCAAACGGGCCGCGTGCCCTATTTCGTTTGCCTGAACGAGGACACGACAATGCGGGAAGGAGACGGTCATGCTCGAGAAAAGCAACGCAACGGCCAATCTCGCCGTCAAGGACCTGGCAAAGGCAAAGGCCTTCTATGAAGGCACGCTAGGCCTCAAGCAGATCGACGACATGGGCGGCGAGCTTGTCGTCTACAAAAGCGGCGGCACGCTCATCAATGTCTATCATTCCCAATTCGCAGGTACCAACAAGGCGACGGCGGTGACGTGGACGGTAGGCGATCAGATCGAGACTGTCGTCAAATCATTGAAATCGAAAGGCGTTGTCTTCGAGCATTACGAAATGCCCGGCCTGACGATCAAGGGCGACATCCATGTCGGCCAAGGCATGAAAGTCGCCTGGTTCAAGGACCCGGACGGCAACATCCTGAACCTCGTCGACAAATAGGCTTCGGCGCTCCGCGTCAGCCTGCCAGGCTTGTGACGAAATAAGTGAGAGCCGAAATCGCCGCCGTCGCCGGCAAGGTGACGATCCAGGCGATGACGATGTTGCCGGCGATGCCCCAGCGCACCGCCGAGACGCGGCGGGCGGCGCCGACGCCGATGATGGCGCCGGTAATCGTATGCGTGGTCGATACGGGAACGCCGAGCCAGGTGGCGGCGAACAGCGTGATGGCGCCGCCGGTTTCGGCGCAGAAGCCCTGCATCGGATTGAGCCGGGTGATCTTCGAACCCATTGTGTGGACGATCCGCCAGCCGCCGAGCAGCGTGCCAAGCGCCAGCGCCGACTGGCAGGTCAGGACGACCCAGAGCGGCACGTAGAATTTCTCGCCGAGCATGCCTTGCGAATAGAGCAGCACGGCGATGATGCCCATGGTCTTCTGCGCATCGTTGCCGCCATGGCCGAGCGAATAGAGCGAGGCGGAAAAGAACTGCAGGACGCGAAAGGTGTTGTCGACGGCGAACGGCGTCTGGCGCACGAACAGCCAGGAAACCACCAGGATCAGGACGAGCGCCAGCGCAAAACCGGTCGCCGGCGAGAGCACGATCGCGGCGACCGTCTTGCCAAGTCCCGACCAGACGATGGCACCGATGCCGCCCTTCGCAACACCGGCACCGACCAGCCCGCCGATCAGCGCGTGCGAACTGCTCGAGGGGATGCCGGCGATCCAGGTTACGATGTTCCAGACGATGGCGCCGACGAGGGCCGAGAAGATTACCGCCGGCGTGACGATGCTGACGTCGACGATGCCCTTTCCCACGGTCTCGGCGACATGAAGGCCGAAGAACATGAAGGCGATGAAGTTGAAGAAGGCCGCCCAGAGCACTGCATATTGCGGCCTGAGCACACGTGTCGAGACGATGGTGGCGATGGAATTGGCGGCGTCGTGCAAACCATTGAGAAAATCGAAGAACAGCGCGACGGCGACGAGGCCGGCCAGCAGGGGAAAGGCGATCGCGGCATCCATCGTCTAGACGTTCTCGATGACGATGCCGCTGATCTCGTTGGCAACGTCCTCGAAACGGTCGACCACCTTTTCCAGCTGGCCATAGATCTCGCTGCCGATCAGATAGGCCATCGCATCACCGCGGCCATGGCGCCTGAACAGATCCTTCAAACCCTGCTCATGCAAGTCGTCGGCCCGGCCTTCGGCGCGCATCACCTCCTCGGCAAGGGCGTTGAGGCGTGCGCTGTTGGCACCGACCTTGGCGAGCAGCGGGATTGCTTCCGCGACCAGCCGGGCGGCGTCGACGATGACGGCGCCCATTTCCTGCATCAGCGGATCGAACTCCCTCTTCTCGAACAGCCTCACCGTCTTGACGGTCTTGTGCATCATGTCGATGGCGTCATCCATCGACTGGATCAGATCCTTGATGTCGCCGCGATCGAAAGGCGTGATGAAAGAGCGCCGCACGGCAAGCAGGACCTCCGCCGTGATATGATCGGCCTCGTCCTCGAGATCGACGATCGTCTGGCACCAGCGATCGATGTCCTTGCCCTGAAGCAGTTGCTGCAGCGCTTCCGCGCCGCCGACCACCGTGCGGGAATGCCGCTCGAACAGCTCGAAGAAACGATCTTCGCGCGGCAGCAGCTTGCGGAACCAGCCCAGCATGTCAGTCTCCCATCGCGCCCGGTTCACGACCGTTTCATTGACATAGCGCCGCATGACGCCGCGGGAAACAGTAAGCCGGCTGAAAGATGTGGATGCGGAACGATTACGCATGGCGCTTGCGGCAAAGGCGAATTTCCCCGAGCCTGCGCATGACGACCGGAAGGATGGCATGATCGACAAACTCGAATTCTTTATCTCATTGGCCAAGGAAGAGCATTTCGGCCGGGCGGCGGAAGCCTGTGGGGTCACCCAACCGACCTTGTCGGCTGGGATCAAGCAGCTGGAGGGACAACTCGGCGTCATGCTGGTCAATCGCGGGTCGCGGTTCCAGGGCCTGACGCCGGAAGGCAAGCAGGTGCTGGTCTGGGCGCGCCGCATCGTCGGCGATTCAAGGGCCATGCGAGAGGAGATGCGCGCGGCGCGCCACGGCCTTTCCGGACGCATCCGCATTGCCGCCATCCCGACCGCGCTCGCCATGGTGGCGCGGCTGACGACGCCGTTTCGCGAAAAGCACCCCGGCGTCACCTTCTCGGTGCTGTCGCGCACCTCGATCGAAGTCTTGTCGCTGCTCGGCAATTTCGACATCGATGCCGGTATCACCTATCTCGACAACGAGCCGCTCGGGCGGGTGACCAGCGTGCCGCTCTATGACGAGCGTTATCAACTGATCACGGCGGTCGGAAACCCCTATTCCGACCGCGACAAAGTGACATGGGCCGAGATCAGCCGGCTGCCGCTGTGCCTGCTGACGCCGGACATGCAGAACCGCCGCATCATCGACCAGCATCTGGCCGAGGCCGGAGTGCAAGTGCGGCCGACGCTCGAATCCAATTCGATGATCGTGCTGTTCTCGCACATCCACACCGGCAAATGGTCGTCGATCATGCCGCTCAACCTCGCGGAAACATTCGGCTTTTCAGAGCCGATCCGGGCCATTCCGATCGTCGAGCCCGACGCCAGCCACACGGTCGGCCTGGTGGCCGCGCCGCGTGAGCCGCACACGCCGCTGGTGCAGGCGCTGCTGGACGAGGCAATGGCGCTGGCAGACGATTTCCGCGCCCATCGCTAGGGTAGAGAATGGCGGCTGAGCGGGCTTGATAGAAAATTTCTATCAAGCGACGGATCAGCTTTATTGATTTCGCTGGTTTCCTCTGTTTTTGTAACGACTTAGCGCTGGAGCGCTACCGACCAGGGAGGGCGCTGCATGACGATGCAGCCTGCAAGTACCGAGATCGCATCGCGCACGGCGGCGATTATCCAAGAACTGAAAGGCCTCGAAGGCCCGCTGCTGCCGATCCTGCACGAGATCCAGGAAGAATTCGGTCATGTGCCGCAGGCGGCACTGCCGGTCATCGCCGATGGGCTGAACCTCTCCAGGGCCGAGGTGCACGGCGTCGTCACCTTCTACCATGATTTCCGTGCCCGGCCGGCCGGGCGGCATGTTCTCAAGCTGTGCCAGGCGGAAGCCTGCCAGTCGATGGGCTCGGATGCCGTCGCCGCCAAGATCAAACAGTTGCTGGGCATCGGTTTCCACGAGACCACCCGCGACGGATCGGTTACACTCGAGCCGGTCTATTGCCTCGGGCTTTGCGCCTGTTCGCCGTCGGCGATGCTCGACGGCGAGGTGATCGGGCGGCTCGATGACGAGAAGATCGACGAGATCCTTGCCGAGGTGCGCTCATGATCCCCCGCATCTACATTCCCGGCGATTCCGGCGCGTTGGCGCTCGGCGCTGAAAAGGTCGCCAAGGCTGTTCGCGCGGAACTCGCAGAGCGCGGCATCGAGGCCAAGATCGTGCGCAACGGATCGCGCGGCGCTTATTTCCTCGAACCGATGGTCGAAGTGGCGACCGCCAACGGCCGCGTCGCCTACGGGCCGGTCAAGCCTTCCGACGTCAAGAGCCTGTTCGACAGCGGCTTCCTCACCGGTGGCCACCACAAGCGCTGGCTCGGCGCGCCCGACAAGATCCCGTTCCTGGCCAAGCAGACCCGGCTGACCTTCGCCCGCTGCGGCATCAACGATCCGCTGTCGCTCGACGCCTACAAGTCGCTTGGCGGGCTCAAGGGCTTGCAGAACGCCGTCGCCATGACGGCGGCCGACATCGTCAAGCAGGTTACGGACTCGGGCCTGCGCGGCCGCGGCGGCGCCGGCTTCCCGACCGGCATCAAGTGGAAGACGGTGCTGGATACGACATCGGAGCGCAAATACATCGTCTGCAACGCCGATGAGGGCGACAGCGCGACTTTCGCCGACCGCATGATCATGGAGGGCGACCCCTTCGTGCTGATCGAGGGCATGACGATCGCCGGCATCGCCACAGGAGCGACCAAGGGCTTCGTCTATATCCGCTCGGAATATCCGCATGCGGTGGCGACAATGAACAAAGCCGTCGAAATCGCCCGCAAGGCCGGTGTCCTCGGCGTCAATGTGCTGGGTTCGCCCAACGCCTTCGACATGGAAATCCGCGTCGGCGCCGGCGCCTATGTCTGCGGCGAGGAAACCTCGCTGTTGAACAGCCTCGAAGGCAAGCGCGGCGTGGTGCGCGCCAAGCCGCCGCTGCCGGCCATCCAGGGCCTGTTCGGCAAGCCGACGGTGATCAACAACGTCATCAGCCTCGCCTCGGTGCCGATCATCATGGACAAGGGCGCCGCCTTCTACAAGGATTTCGGCATGGGCCGCTCGCGCGGCACCATCCCGATCCAGATCGCCGGCAATGTCAGGAATGGCGGCCTGTTCGAAACCGCCTTCGGCCTGACGCTCGGCGAGATCGTCGATGACATCGGTGGCGGCACGGCCACCGGCCGTCCGGTGAAGGCAGTACAGGTCGGCGGCCCGCTTGGCGCTTATTTCCCGCGCGCCCTGTTCGACACGCCGTTCGACTACGAGGAATTCGCCAAGCGCGACGGGCTGATCGGCCATGCCGGTATCACCGTGTTCGACGACACGGCCGATATGCTGAAGCAGGCGCGCTTCGCCATGGAGTTCTGCGCCATCGAAAGCTGCGGCAAGTGCACGCCCTGCCGCATCGGCTCGACGCGCGGCATCGAGACCATCGACAGGCTTGCCGCCGGGATCGAGCCGGAAAAGAACCTCGCGCTGGTCACCGACCTCTGCAACACGATGAAGTTCGGTTCGCTGTGCGCGCTGGGCGGCTTCACGCCCTACCCGGTGATGAGCTCGATCACGCATTTCCCCGAAGATTTCAAGCCCGCGCCGGCGCGCGTGGCTGCTGAGTAGGAGCTGGCAGATGAACATCAAGGCCGACTTCCCATCGCTCGTTGAAGAGATCGACTACGGAACCCCGGAATCGCGGGCGCAAAAGCAGGTCACGCTGAGCGTCGACGGCCGCAGCATCACGGTGCCGGAAGGCACCTCGATCATGCGCGCGGCGATGGAAGGCGGGGTCGAGATCCCAAAACTCTGCGCCACCGACATGCTGGACTCGTTCGGCTCGTGCCGCGTCTGCCTGATCGAGATCGAAGGGCGCGGCGGCACGCCGGCCTCCTGCACGACGCCGGTCGGTGAAGGCATGGTGGTGCGCACGCAGTCCGACCGGCTCGACGCGATCCGCCGCGGCGTCATGGAGCTTTACGTCTCCGACCATCCGACCGGCTGGAACGAGAAGGCCGGCACCGGCGCCAGCGAATTCGACACGGTGGCGAAGTCGGTCGGCCTGACCGAAAACCGCTACGGCGTCGAGGGCCGCAACCACGTCAAGCAGGAAGAAGACGGCGTGGCGCCCGGCCATGGCTCGCTGGCGGTCGACTACATCGCCCGCGACGAATCCAATCCTTATTTCACCTATGATCCGGCGCAGTGCATCGTCTGCTCGCGCTGCGTGCGGGCGTGCGAGGAGGTGCAGGGCACCTTCGCGCTGACCATCGAGGGCCGCGGTTTCGAATCGCGCATGGTCGCCGGCATGCATGAGGATTTCATCGCTTCCGAATGCGTGTCCTGCGGCGCCTGCGTGCAGGCCTGCCCGACCGACGCGCTGCGCGAGAAGACGGTGCTCGAGAAGGGCATGCCGGAACGCTCGGCCGTCACCACCTGCGCCTATTGCGGCGTCGGCTGCTCGTTCAAGGCCGAGGTGAAGGACGACGAAGTCATCCGCATGATGCCTTACAAGGACGGCAAGGCGAACCACGGCCATTCCTGCGTCAAAGGCCGTTTCGCCTATGGCTACGCCACGCACAAGGACCGCATCCTGTCGCCGATGATCCGCGAGAAGATCTCCGATCCGTGGCGCGAAGTGAGCTGGGAAGAGGCGATCGCCCACACGGCCAAGGAATTCCGCCGGATCCAGTATCAGTACGGCCGCACCTCGATCGGCGGCATCACCTCCTCGCGCTGCACGAATGAGGAGACCTATCTCGTCCAGAAGCTGGTGCGGCAGGGTTTCCGCAACAATAATGTCGACACCTGCGCCCGCGTCTGCCATTCGCCGACCGGCTACGGGCTCGGCCAGACCTACGGCACCTCGGCCGGCACGCAGGATTTCGATTCCGTCGAATTCACCGACGTCGCCGTCGTCATCGGCGCCAATCCGGTTTCCGCCCATCCGGTGTTCGCCTCGCGTCTGAAGAAGCGGCTGCGCCAGGGCGCGAAGCTGATCGTGCTCGATCCGCGCCGCACCGAGATGGTCAAGTCGGCGCATGTCGAGGCCGACTATCACCTGCCGCTGAAGCCCGGCACCAACGTGGCGGTGCTGACGTCACTGGCGCATGTCATCGTCACCGAAGGGCTTTTCGACGAAGCCTTCATCCGCGAACGCTGCGACTGGACGGAGTTCCAGGACTGGGCCTCTTTCGTCGCCTTGCCGGAGAACAGCCCCGAGATCGTCGGCAAGCTTTCCGGCGTCGACCCGGAACTGATCCGGGGGGCCGCGCGGCTCTACGCCAAGGGCGGCAATGGCGCGATCTATTACGGCCTCGGCGTCACCGAGCACAGCCAGGGCTCGACCACGGTGATGGCCATCGCCAACCTCGCAATGGCTACCGGCAATATCGGCCGGCCGGGCGTCGGCGTGAACCCGCTGCGCGGCCAGAACAATGTGCAGGGCTCGTGCGACATGGGCTCCTTCCCGCACGAACTGCCCGGCTATCGCCACATCTCTGGCGAAGCCGTGCGCGACATCTATGAGAGCCTGTGGGGCGTGAAGCTGGACGACGAACCCGGCCTGCGCATTCCCAACATGCTGGACGCCGCCGTCGACGGCTCCTTCAAGGGCATCTACATCCAGGGCGAGGACATCCTGCAGTCCGATCCCGACACCAAGCATGTCGCGGGCGGTCTCGCGGCCATGGAATGCGTCGTCGTGCACGATCTCTTCCTCAACGAGACCGCGAATTACGCGCATGTCTTCCTGCCGGGTTCGACCTTCCTGGAAAAGGACGGCACCTTCACCAATGCCGAGCGCCGCATCAACATGGTGCGCAAGGTGCTGGAACCGAAGGCGCGCTATGCCGATTGGCAAGCGACGCAGGAGCTAGCCCGCGCGATCGGGCTCGACTGGAACTACACGCATCCCTCGCAGATCATGGACGAGATCGCCCAGACGACGCCGAGCTTCGCCAATGTCTCCTTCGAGTTGCTCGACCGCGTCGGATCGGTGCAATGGCCCTGCAACGAGAAGGCCCCGCTCGGAACGCCGATCATGCACATTGACGGCTTCGTGCGCGGCAAGGGCAAGTTCATCCGCACCGAATATGTCGCGACGGACGAGAGGACCGGGCCGCGCTTCCCGCTGCTTTTGACCACCGGCCGCATCCTCAGCCAGTACAATGTCGGCGCGCAGACGCGGCGCACCGACAACGTCATGTGGCACGCGGAAGACCGGCTGGAGATCCATCCGCACGATGCCGAAAACCGCGGCCTGCGCGATGGCGACTGGGTGCGGCTGACCAGCCCGCTCGGGCGAGACGACGCTGCGGGCGCTGATCACCGACCGGGTGTCTCCCGGCGTGGTCTACACCACCTTCCACCATCCCGACACGCAAGCCAACGTCATCACCACCGACTTCTCGGACTGGGCGACCAACTGTCCGGAATACAAGGTGACGGCAGTGCAGGTCGGCGCCTCCAATGGCCCGTCGGACTGGCAGCGCGAGTACGATGAGCAGGCCAGGAACAGCCGCCGCATCGCCTCGCTGCAGGCGGCCGAGTAGTCTGGCGGCCTCGCGGTCGGAGGAAACAGGGGTGACCCAAAAGGAAGCCTACGAAAAGCTTATGCGCCTGTGTGAAAAGCAAGGCGCCGACCTGAATCAGTTTTTGTTCGATATTCAGGAGCATGCGGCCAAGGAAGACTTCGACAAGCTTCGCCGCATTGTCGGAAACATAATGGGCCTTGGACACTACAAGGCGTTCGAGATGATCGCGCACGACGTTCCAGAGTTGACGCCAAAGTGGATGAAGCAGGACTAATGCGCTCCCGCCAGCCGATCAGCCAGACTTCCCGCCTCGCGCACCGCGCCAGCGGTACGGCTGTTGCCAACCGCATGGTGCCGGAGGAGACGCCGGTGGCGTTTTCCTTTGCCGGAACCACGCATGCGGTGATGATGGCGAGCCCCGCCGACTTCGAGGATTTCGCGCTCGGCTTCTCGCTGACGGAAGGCATCATTGCCGACCCGCAAGAAATCGAGGCGATCGAGGTCGAGGATCATGGCGCCGGCATCGATATCCAGATCCGGCTCAGGGATAAGGCCAATACACGCTTCGAGGCGCGGCGGCGCAGGCTTGCCGGGCCGGTTGGCTGCGGGCTGTGCGGCATTGAATCCATCGAGGAAGCCATGCGCTCCGTCGACGCTGTTGGTGCGTCAAAACTTACGCTTGATACCGACGACATCGTCCGCTCCGTCAAGCTGTTGTCGAAGGTGCAGCCGCTGCATCAGGAAACCGGAGCCGTGCATGCCGCCGGCTTCTATATTCCCGGCAAGGGCGTCGTCATGGCGCGCGAGGATGTCGGCCGCCACAATGCGCTGGACAAGCTGGCCGGGGCGTTGGCCAAAGCCGGCATAGACGGTGCGTCGGGCGCTGTCGTGGTGACGTCGCGCGTGTCGGTCGAGATGGTGCAGAAGACGGCGGCGATCGGCTCCGCCTTCATCATCGCTGTCTCGGCGCCGACCGCGCTTGCCATCCGCACGGCCGATGAGGCCGGCATGACGCTGGTCGCCCTGGTGCGCGGCGAGGATTTCGATGTTTTCACCCACCCCGACCGGGTGGTTTTGGGAGTTGCCCAGCATGTCGCATGACGAAGACCACATCACGAGCACCAGCGAAAAGCTGGTGCGCATGGCCAACCAGATCGCGGCCTTCTTCCATTCCAAGTCACGCGAGGAAGGGGTTGCCGGCGTCGCCGAGCACATCAACAAATTCTGGGAACCGAGGATGCGGCGACAGTTCTTCGAACTGCTGGATAGCGGCGAAGGGTTCGATGAACTCGTCGTGGCTGCATCGGCCAGGATCAAGCGGCCGATCACGCCAGCCGAGGCCGATCTGAAGCTCGGACTCACCCCCTCCCCGGCAGACGTCGCCGCGTCACAAAAGTAGCCGCAGCGGGCGGTCCCGGTATACATTCACTTTCGCTAAAGTTTGAGCTGCCGCTATCGAAGCGGCTCTGCTATGGTTGACGATCAGAAATCGTCAGGCCGGGCGGAAGAAACTCGTGAGGCCGATCGAGACCCGATATGCCCTCAGCGGCGAGGCGCGGATCGCCTATCAGGTGGTCGGCCAGGGTTCGCTTGATCTCGTCTTCGTCCCGGGCTTCATTTCCAATCTCGACCTGCATTGGGAAGACGAGGGCTATACAAGGCTCTTGAGGCGGCTTTCGGCGTTCTCGCGGCTGATCCTGTTCGACAAGCGCGGCACCGGCCTTTCCGACCGTGTCGATGCGCACAACCTGCCCAGTCTTGAAACGCGCATGGACGATGTGCGCGCGGTGATGGACGCCGCCGGCAGCGGTCGTGCTGCCCTGCTTGGCGCTTCAGAAGGCGCGCCGATGGCAATGCTGTTCGCCGCCACCTATCCCGAGCGGACGCGCGCGCTGGCGCTCTATGGCGGCTATGCGCATTTCCACAAATGGGTGATGCCGCCCGAACGCCTCAACGCCTTCATCGCCACCGCCGAGACGGCCTGGGGCACCGGTGCCACCTTGCCGAATTTCGCGCCGGGCCGGGTCGACGACGCGCATTTTACCCAGTGGTGGGCGCGTTTCGAGCGGCTGTCGGCGAGCCCGACGGCAGCGGCGGCACTGGCGCGAATGAATGCGGAAATCGATGTACGTGGTGTGCTGGCGGCGATCAGCGCGCCGACGCTGCTGATCCATCGCCGCAACGATGCGCGGGTCGATCCCGACGCCAGCCGTTTCCTGGCCAAGAAAATCCTGAATGCGCGGCTGGTCGAGATTCCCGGGCGCGACCATCCGATTTGGACCGGCGATGTCGACCGGGTCGCCGACCTGATCGAGGAATTCCTGACCGGCGAGCGCGCCGTCGCCGAAGCCGACCGCGTGCTGGCGGCACTTCTGGTGACGCGCATCTACGATACGACGCGGATGGGCGACCGCGTGTGGAGCGAACGCAGCGAGCGCTTCCAGGAAACCTGGCGGTTGCTGGTCGGGCGCCATGGCGGCCGAGCGCTGGGTACGCAAGGCGAGATGATGATTTCGCGCTTCGATGGACCGGCGCGCGCCATACGCTGTGCAGCGGCGCTGCGCGAGGCAGCGCAAGGGATCGGCGTGGCCAGCGCGCAGGGCGCGCATGTCGGGGAGATCGAACTGCGCGGGCCGCCGGTGGGGCTGACGGCCCGCGTGACGATGCAGATCGCCGCGCGCGCCAGCCGGGGCGATATCCTGGCGTCGCGGCTGGTCGCTGATCTGGCAACCGGCTCAGGCCTGCATTTCGAAGACGCCAGCCGGGTCACGCTGGACGATCTGGACGAGCCCATGGCGCTGGTGCGGGCAATGTCGGAACAGCATCTGGAGCCTGACTGCCGCGCCAGGACCAAAACGACCGAACCGTCCGTGCTGACGGCGAGGGAAAGCGAGGTGGTGAGCCTGATTGCCGACGGCAAGAGCAATGCCGCGATCGCAGCCGAGCTCAGGCTGAGCGAACACACGGTCAAGCGCCACGTCGCCAACATATTGCTCAAGCTCGACCTGCCGTCGCGAGCGGCGGCGGCGGTATTCTCGGTCCGGCACACTGGCCCGGACGGGCCATGAGAGCCATGGCGCTTTCGGGCGAAGCGGCCAGGCGGATGTAAGCGCTATCAATTCCCCCATGCAGGCCAGGCGGATATCGCCGGAAGGGCACTGCGAACGGAGGATGAAATGCTCAAGTCAAAACTGAATGTCAGATCACTTGTGATCGCGGCAGGGATTGGCGCGCTGCTCACGATCTCTCCCGCGAAGGCCGAGGATGCGTCGGCGACAGCCGCCTACAAGGACATCCAGGCGACGCTCGGCTCCGTGCCGGACATGTTCAAGACACTGCCTGACGTCGCCATCGCCGGCGCCTGGGCCGAGATCAAGGGAGTCCAGCTCAACCCGAAAACCGCTCTGGACGGCAAGACCAAGGAACTGATGGGCCTCGCGGTGGCCTCGCAGATACCTTGCCAGTACTGCATCTATTTCCATACCGAGGCCGCCAAGCTCAACGGCGCGAGCGACGAGGAGATCAAGGAGACGATCGCGATGGCGGCGATCGTGCGCCACTGGTCGACAATGCTCAATGGCAGCCAGGTCGATCTCGCCACGTTCAAGAAGCAGACCGACGATGTCTTCGCCGCCGTCAAGGCGAAGTCGCAGTGAAAATCCCTGCCTGGCGGCGAGCGTCGGGCAGTCCCTACTGAATATCAACCGCCCGATCGTGAAGACGGGCACATGGAGGATAAGATGCTGACCAAGACTCAAGTCGTGGATGGCGCGGCGATCAAGAAGGCGATCGAGAGCCGCGATGGTAAGATGCTGTCGAGCTTCTATGCCGACGACGCGTTGGTGCGGGTGATCGACCGCAACAACCCGCCAAGCAAGCCGCGCGAAGTCCGCGGGCGCGCGGCGATCGCCACCTTCTGGGACGACATCTGCAGCCGGGCGATGACCCACAAGGTCGACACCACGATCGCCGACGGCGACAGCCTCGCCTTCACCCAGGCCTGCGCCTATCCGGACGGCACGAAAGTGTTCGCCGCCGCGATGCTGGAGCTGAAGAACGGGCGGATCGCGCGGCAGACCGTCGTGCAAGCCTGGGACGAATAGGCAAACAGCCGCCAACTCAACCTTGGGAGGAACCAACATGTTCAGCGCCAGATGGCAGATCGACGCGAAGTTCGGGCATAAACAGACCGTGCTCGACCTGTTGAAGAAATGGGAACGCGAGATCGGCTCGCAGGTCGGCCTCGCCGAGCTGAAGTTCCAGATCATGACCGGATCGATCGGCGCACGCGAAGCGACGGTCGAGTCGCATCATCAGGTGGAAAGCCTAGCCCAGCTGGAGGCGATGTTCGCCAAGATCAGCAAGATCGACGCACACGCCAAATGGGGCAAGGAGATGGAGCCCTACGTCGTGTCAGGCACCAGCCTGTGGAACATCTATCGTATCGTCGAGTAGCGTTCTTCTCCCCGTTCACAGCAGGGGGATTCCCCTGCCGTGAACGGGGAGAAGGAATGCGTTATGCGTGCGCCACCATCACATGCCGCACGGCGGTATAGTCTTCCAGCGCGTAGAGCGACATATCCTTGCCGTAGCCGGACTGCTTCAGACCGCCATGTGGCATCTCGTTGGTCAGCATGAAGTGGGTGTTGATCCACGTGCAGCCATATTGCAGACGGGCCGCCGTCGCCATGGCGCGCGAGACGTCCTTGGTCCACACCGATGACGCCAGGCCGTAGTCGCTGTCATTGGCCCAGTTAACCGCTTCGTCGACTTCCGTGAAACGGGTGATCGAGACGACCGGGCCGAACACCTCGCGGCGTACGATTTCGTCCTCCTGCAGCGCGCCGGCGACGACGGTCGGCTGATAGTAGAAGCCGGTGCCCTCGCCCGGCTTGCCGCCGGTGGTGATCTCGATGTGCTTCAATTCCGAGGCGCGTTCGACGAAGCTCGACACGCGGTCGCGCTGGCGGCGCGAGATCAGCGGGCCAATCTCGTTTTCGGTGTCGTCCGGCTGGTTGTACTTGATGGTCGAAACCGCCGAGGACAGATCGGCGACGAGCTTGTCGTAGATCTTCTTGCCGGCATAGATGCGGCAGGCGGCGGTGCAGTCCTGGCCGGCATTGTAGTAACCGAAGGCGCGCAGGCCGTTGACGACGGAACCTAGGTCGGCGTCGTCGAAGACGATGACGGGCGCCTTGCCGCCGAGTTCGAGATGCGTGCGCTTGACCGATTTGGCGGCCGCCTGCAGCACCTTCTTGCCGGTGGCGACGTCGCCGGTGATCGAGATCATGTTGACCTTGGGATGGTTGATCAGCGCGTTGCCGACGCTATCGCCGCGGCCGAGCACGACATTGACCACGCCTGCGGGGAGGATTTCGGCCAGGATCCTGGCCAGCTTCAGCGCCGTCAGCGGCGTCTGCTCCGACGGCTTGAAGACGACGGTGTTGCCGCCGCCGATCGCCGGCGCCAGCTTCCAGGCCATCATCATCAGCGGGTAGTTCCAGGGCGCGATCGAGGCGACGATGCCGATCGGATCGCGCCGCACCATCGAGGTGTGGCCGGGAAGATATTCGCCGGCGACGACGCCCGGCATCGAACGGACCGCGCCGGCGAAGAAGCGGTAGCAGTCGACGATGGCCGGAATCTCGTCATTGAGCACGGAATTGATCGGCTTGCCGCAGTTCAGCGCCTCGAGAGCGGCGAAGTCCTTGGCCTCGGCCTCGATGCGGTCGGCGATCTTGAGGAGATAACCAGAGCGCTGCGCCGGCGTCGTGCGCGACCACAAGACGAACGCCTGTTCGGCGGCCGCCACCGCCGCCTCGATCTGCGCCTGGCTGGCCTCGGGCAGGTTGAGAATGGTCGCCCCGGTCTTCGGATTGAGGATCGGCTCCTCAGTCTCGGCGCCGTTCTCGAATTTCGAGCCGATCAGCATCTGGGTGTCCATGGACGTCTCTCCCTTACGAACTGACGTTATTTGCCCGAACCGGCGATCTGGTCGCCGTCGCGGGTGAGGTAATAGGCAAACAGGATGGGCAGCAGCGTCACCAGCACGACGACCATGGCCACGACATTGGTGACCGGGCGCTGGCGCGGGCGGATCAGCTCCTCCAGCATCCAGATCGGCACGGTCTGCTGCTGGCCGGCGGTGAAGGTGGTGACGATGACCTCGTCGAAGGACAGCGCGAAGGCGAGCATGCCGCCGGCAAGCAGCGCGGTGGCGATGTTGGGCAGCACGACATGGCGGAAGGTCTGAAAACCGTCGGCGCCGAGATCCATAGACGCCTCGATCATCGAACCGGATGTGCGGCGGAAACGGGCGACCGCATTGTTGTAGACGACGACCACGCAGAAAGTGGCGTGGCCGAGCACGATGGTCCAGAACGAGAAAGGAATGTCGGCGAGCGAAAAGGCCGAGCGGAGCGCGATACCGGTGATGATGCCGGGCAGCGCGATCGGCAGGATGACCAGCAGCGAGATGGTCTCGCGGCCGAAGAATTTCGTCCGTGACACAGCGGCGGCGCACAGCGTGCCGAGCACCAGTGCGATCGCCGTCGAGATGGTGGCGACGCGCACCGACAGCGACAGCGCTTCCCAGACGTCAGGCCGGTTCCATGTGACGGCGAACCACTGCGTGGTCAGCCCTGGCGGCGGCCAGACGAAGCTCTTCTCCTCGGTGGTGAAGGCGTAGACGAAGATCAGCAGGATCGGCAAATGCAGGAAGAGCAGGCCGCAAGCGGCGGCGATCTTCAAGCCGAGCGGAGCCGATTGACCACGGTCAGAGCGCATCGAAAGCCCCCATGCGCTTGGCGCCCCAGAGGTAGAAACCCATGATGACGATGGGCACCACGGTGAAGGCGGCGGCGAGCGGGATGTTGCCGGCGGTGCCTTGCTGCGAATAGACGGCCTGGCCGATGAACAGGCGCGACGTGCCGATGATCTGTGGGATGATGTAATCGCCCAATGTCAGCGAGAAGGTGAAGATCGAGCCGGCGACAATGCCGGGCAGCGCCAACGGGAACAGCACGTTGCGGAAGGTCTGGCCGGGCGAAGCGCCGAGATCGGAGGAGGCTTCGACCAGATTGCCGGGCACGCGCTCGAGGGCCGCCTGTACCGGGAGGATCATGAAGGGCAGCCAGACATAGACGAAGACGATGAAGGTGCCGGTGAACGACACCGACAGCGAGTTGCCGCCGACGACCGGCAACGCCAGCCAGGCCTCGAGCAGCCACAGCACATGCAACTTGGCGAAGAGCCAGGTGAGGATACCTTCCTTGGCCAGGATCAGCTTCCAGGCATAGATCTTGACCAGATAGCTCGACCACAGCGGCAGCATGACGCCGAGATAGAACAGCGCCTTCCAGCGGCCACGGGCATAGCGCGCGGCATAGTAGGCGATCGGAAAGGCGACGATGGCCGAGGCCACGGTGACGAGAGCCGCCATCGTCACCGTGCGCAGGATGATGTCGAGATTGGCGGCCTGCAACAGGTCGCCATAGGTCTTCAGCGTGAACTGGCGGTTGATGAGGCCGGAGAACTCGTCGATGGAGAAAAAGCTCTGTGCCAGCAGCGCGAAGAGCGAGCCGATATAGACGATGCCGAGCCACAGCACCGGCGGCAAAAGCATGAGCAGCAGAAGCAGTTGCGGCCGGCGCCAGAACAGGTCCGACAGCGCGCCGCGCATGCCGCCGCTGCCTGGCAGGATGGCAGGAGCCGTGGCGCGCGGCATGGTGGCGTCGACGCTCATGCCGGCTCATCCATCAGATGCAGGTGCTCGCGGTTGAAGGTGAGCACCACCGCTTCGCCCTCGGCAGGCAGCGCCGTGCCGGCTGGCACCACGGCGTGCAGCTTCAACCCATCGGCATCGAGCGCCAGCCTGGTGGTGGCGCCGAGATAGTTGGTCGAGATCAGGCGGGCGGCGACGCCTTCGCCGCTTGCAGCGCGGCTGACGCGAATGGATTCGGGGCGGAGGCTGCCCCAGCGGTGCTGGCCGGAATAACGCTGGACGAAATCCGGCGGCAGCACGTTGGAGGAGCCTACGAAATCGGCGACGAAGCGGGTTCTCGGCCGCTGATAAATATCCTCCGGCGTGCCGATCTGCATGATCCTGCCGTCGTTGAAGACGGCGACGCGGTCGGCCATCGACAGCGCCTCACCCTGGTCATGGGTGACGAAGACGAAGGTGATGCCGAGCGCCTTCTGCAGCGATTTCAGTTCCTCCTGCATGTTCTCGCGCAGCTTGAGGTCAAGCGCGCCGAGCGGCTCGTCGAGCAACAGCACCTTGGGCTGGTTGACCAGAGCGCGGGCGAGCGCGACGCGCTGGCGCTGGCCGCCGGAAAGCTGGCCGGGGCGGCGGGCGCCGTAGCCTGGCAGCCGCACCAGCGACAGGGCCTCCTCGGCCGCCTTGTGCCGCTCGGCCTTGCCCACGCCCTTGACCATCAGCCCATAGGCGACGTTATCAAGCACATTGAGATGCGGGAACAGCGCGTAGTCCTGGAAGACGGTGTTGACGTTGCGGCGATAGGGCGGCACGCCCTCGGCGCGCTCGCCGAAGATCGAGATCGAGCCCGAAGTCGGCTGCTCGAAGCCGGCGATGAGGCGAAGGCATGTCGTCTTGCCGGACCCGGAAGGCCCGAGCATGGCGAAGAACTCGCCCGGCGCGATGTCGAGATCGACCGCGTCGACGGCGCGAACGCTGCCGAAATGGCGCGAGACTTTCTGGAAGGAGACGGCTGATGTCATGGGCTGTCCTGATCTGTCAGGCTCATCAAATTCAGGCGGCGGTGCTGCCCCTCATCCGCCTACCGGCACCTTCTCCCCGTATAGTGACGGGGAGAAGGGACTTGGCGGAAACGCTGGCGCGACACCCCTCTCCCGTTCTTCACGGGGAGAGGGAAAGGGTGAGGGGCAGCGCTATGCTCTCAGCGACGCGGAATCACCGTCCGCCGATGACGCCGATATAGTCCGACACCCAGCGGTAGTAAGGCACGCACTTGTCGTTCTGGGTGACGCATTTCGAGACCGGCGTCTTCCAGAACTTGATCTTGTCGAAATTGTCGTAGCCGTTGGTCTTGCAGCCTTCGTCGGTCAGGAGTTCGTTGCCCTTGCAGGCGGCGGGAACGACAGGGAGCGATCCGAACCAGGCCGAGACATCGCCCTGCACCTTCGGCGACAGCGAATGTTCGAGCCACATATAGGCGCAGTTTGGATGCGCCGCGTCGGCTTCCATCATGGTGGTGTCGGCCCAGCCGGTGACGCCTTCTTCCGGCACGGTCGAGGCAACCGGCTTCTTGGCGGCGACCAGCGTGTTGACCTGATACGGCCATGACCCGGAGGCGACGACGCCTTCATTCTGGAAATCGTCGACCTGGATGGCGGCGTCATGCCAGTAGCGGCCGACCAGCGTGCGCTGGACGCGCAGCAGTTCGAGCGCTGCCTTGTACTGGTCCTCGTTGAGTTCGTAGGGATCCTTGATGCCGAGTTCCGGCTTATGGAACATCAGATAGTTGGCGGCATCGGCGATGTGGATCGGCCCGTCATAGGCCTGGACGCGGCCCTTGTTAGACTTGCCGTCCGGCAGCTTCATCTCCTCGAAGACGACGTTCCAGCTCTTCGGCGCTTCCTTGAACACCTCGGTGTTGTACATCAGGATGTTCGGCCCCCACTGGTAAGGAACGCCGTAATGCACCTTGTCGACGGTGAACCAGGGGGCGTCCTTCAGCCGGTCGTCAACCGTCTTCCAGCTCGGGATGAGATCGGTGTTGATCGGCTGTACGCGCTTGCCGGCGACGAGGCGCAACGAGGCATCGCCCGAAGCCGTGACGAGGTCGAAGCCACCCTCGTTCATCAGCGAGACCATCTCGTCGGAGGTGTTGGCGGTCTTGACGTTGACCTTGCAGCCGCTCTCCTTTTCGAAGGCGGTGACCCAGTCATAGCCCTTGTCGGTCTCGCCGCGCTCGATATAGCCCGGCCAGGCAACGATGTTGACCTGGCCCTCGCCCTTGCCGAGTTCCTTGACCTGGGCGATGGCCTGACCGGAGAAGGTCAGCGCGACCGTCAGCGCCGTGCACGACTTCAGGAATGAATTCATCATCGATCTCCCATTTTGGCGCATGGCCCCGAAACCGCTCCGGTTTTCGCCAGATCACGCGCGGACTGAAAAACATATCAGTTCGTCCTGTGGACTTGATGCCGCTCTGCTGGCGGCTTTGGTCCCTGAAACCGAACGTGCTTGGAAAATTCCGGTTTCGCAAATTCATTTATCAGAACGACGATATCGGTTTTTCCGATAGACAGCCACCGCCTCAAGCATGCGCGGTCACCAGCCAGCAAGCGGCGTTAAAGCGAGCCTCACCGTCCTTAACGAAAGGCGCGAACGCAGCCGGTAACACCGTGGTGATTTTTTCGGCCGTTGCCCGGTCAACCTCGCGCAGCGCGGCGCCGAGCGGCCCTAGCCGGGTGGCATACGCCATCAGATCGCGTTGGGCGATCCGACACGGGACGTCCGCCTGTTCGACTTCGATCGAAGCCCAGCCGCTCGCTTCCAGGATCCGCTTCACCTTGGCGCCGTCGGCAAAGGCAAACTGACCCGGCGCATCGGGGTCTGGCGCCGGTGCAGGCGGCAGGAAAGGCGCAGCCGCTCGCACGGCGGTCGTCATGAAATCATTCTCGAGCGGACTGCGCCAGGCAACAAAGGCGAGTTTGCCACGGCGCCTCACGGCCTTTCTTATGTTGGTGAACGCGGCCATGGGATCATCGAAGAACATGACACCGAAGCGGGAGATTACAGCGTCGAAATGCCCGGATTCGAACGCATATGTCTGGGCATCGCCCACTTCAAAACTTGCGTTTGCTACCCCTCCCAGCTTCGTGCGCTCCGTCGCCAGGGCGACAAGCGGCTGCGAGATGTCTAGCCCCACACAATTTCCGTCGTTGCCCACGCGGCGCGCCATCGCCAGAGTCGTGGCGCCGGCACCGCAGCCGATGTCCAGGACATTGCTCCCTTCCCTGGGATAGCCGGCATCGACCACCAGCCGCTCGAACGGCGCCAGTATCTCGTCGAGGATCGGCTGCATCTCGACCCAGGCCTTTCCGCTGACATCGTTCCAGAGCGCGGCTTGGCGTGTGTTTGGCGGCGCGGATTGCGGCATAACGGACCTCGCTTTCATGTTGCTCTAACCGATCGTCGCGAGCACTCTACGAGTTCAAGCCGACTTGAGGTCAAGCATGAAAGACGTGGACATTGCCGAGGTGTCGCGCCTCACCGGCGTGCCCGCCTCCACACTTCGCTACTACGAGGAGAAGGGCCTCGTCGCCTCGATCGGCCGTCGCGGCCAACGCCGCCTGTTCGACCCTGCCGTCCTGGACCGGCTCGCCTTGATCGCGCTCGGACGCGCCGGTGGATTCACACTGGACGAGATTTCCTCGATGCTGACGCCCGACGGCCTGCCGAAAATGGATCGAGGGCGCCTCGATGCCAAGGCGAACGAACTGGACCAAATCATCCAGCGCCTGAGGGCGATCCGAGAGGCTTTGCGTCACGCCGCTAAATGTCCGGCCGCCCGGCCGATGGAGTGCCCGACTTTCCGCCGCGCCGTCAGGCTTGCGGGCGCCGGCCGCTTCGAGGTTGCTCCGCTCGCGCCGTTCAGGGCGGAGGCGGTTTCCGTCACAAGGCGCAAGCGCGAGACTGGCGACGTTCGCCTGGAGTAGGCCATGCTAGCGGTTCCACCGCAAAGCCGAACTGGCGCCCTTCCGACTTTCCGCCGCGCCGTCAGGCTTGCGGGCGCCGCCAGAGGCTTTGCGTCACGCCGCTAAATGTCCGGCCGCCCGGCCGATGGAGTGCCCGACTTTCCGCCGCGCCGTCAGGCTTGCGGGCGCCGGCCGCTTCGAGGTTGCTCCGCTCGCGCCGTTCAGGGCGGAGGCGGTTTCCGTCACAAGGCGCAAGCGCGAGACTGGCGACGTTCGCCTGGAGTAGGCCATGCTAGCGGCGGACCGTGCGCTGCGACTGGGCAAGTCCGATGAAATCGCGCGCCGCCTGCGGCAGGCTGGAGCCCCGCCGCCAGACCATGCCGACCTGCACCACCGGCAAGGAGCCGGAAATATCGCGTGATTCGATGCGGTCGCCTTCGAGCGACCATGGCCGGTAGACAAGGTCGGGCAGCAGCGCCACGCCGGCACCGGTGGCGACCAGGCTGCGCACCGCTTCCACCGAACGAGTGCGGAAGGCGACATGCGGCTTGGCGCCGATCGCCGCCAGCAGCTTTCCCGTGTTTTCCTCGATCTCGTCGACGGTGAGCATGATCAGCGTCTCGCCGGCTATGTCGCCAATGCCGATGATGTCGGCGCCGGCGAGCGGGTGGCCGAGCGGCAGCCACAGCCGATAGGCCGAGACTTCGAGGATTTCCGACTGCAGCGCCGTGCGGTCGCGCAAGTTGGACGTCACCATCACGGCGATATCCAGCTTCCCGCCGATCAAGAGATGTTCGAGGTAGTCGCCATTGTCCTCGATGGCCGAGACCTCGACGCCCGGATAGGCGCGGCGGTAGCGGGCAAGCAGATCCGACAGCACATAGCCGGCGACCAGCGAGGTGACGCCAAGCTGCAGCCGCCCTCCCGCCACCGCCTGTTCGCCGGAAAAAGAGCGGCGGGCGTCGGACACGTCAGCAAGGATCTTGGTCGCGTGGCGCAGGAACTGGTGGCCCTTATGGGTGATGTTGAGGCCGCGCGGATGGCGCTCGAACAATTCGACGCCGAGATCGCTTTCGAGCTCCTTGATCGCTTCGGTGACCGACGATTGCGAGATGGAGAGGTTTTGTGCGGCGCCCGACACCGTGCCTTGTTCGGCGACGGCGATGAAGAACTGCAGCTGGCGGATGGTGAAGGCCATGGCCGGACTAAACACCAGCGGCCGGGCGAAGGAAAGCCGATGGCGGAACTTATCCCATGACCGGAGACTGGTGCTCAGCCGAGCGCCAGCCTGATGCGCCGCCGCCATGCGGGGCCATAGCGCAATGCAAGCATGCAGACCGTCTCCAGCGCCACGACAATGACGATGATGCGCAAGCCCACCGTGAAGGAATCCTGGCCGCTGCCGCGCAAGAGGTAGCCGGTCAGGAGGAAGCCAGCATTCCAGATTGTGGCGCCCAGCAGCGTCGCCATCGCGAAGGGCAGCGCCGGCAGACAAAGCGCGCCCGCCGCGATCGGCAGATAGTTGCGCACCGTCGGGATGAACTGCGCCAGCAGGGACACCCGGACATGATTGCGGCGATAGGCCTGGCCGAGCTTGCGGTAGGTTGCCGGGCGCAGGAAGACATATCTGCCGACCCGTTCGATCAGCCGGTCGGCACGGTCGAATCCGATCCGGCGGCCAACCCCATACCAGACAAGGCAGCCGGCGAAGGAGGCAACCGTCGTCACCGCCAGCAGGATCGCCAGCATCGAACTGTCCGGCGCCGCCGTCATGCCGAGGAACAGCAGCAGCACATGCGAGGGCGGGATCGGGAGGATCTTCTCGGTGAAGGCGAGGCAGAAGACGCCGAACAGGCCGAAGCCGAGAATGGCCGACAACGGACCCGTCATGCGAAGCGCCAGTCATAGGTCCCGAGCGTCTTGATCCTGGCGACGCGGTAGACCGTCGCCGGCGGGAAATTGCGAAAGGTATGGCCGACCCGCGTGACTTCGAGATCTAGCCGGTCGAGCAGCGACTGATCGAACGGGCAGCGCCGGCCGAGCGTGAGCTGGTAGAGCGCCCCGCCCGGGCGAAGGTTTGCGAAAACACCTTCGAGAATGGCAAGCGTCTTGTGCGGCGAAATCAGGCGGAAGGGCAGGCCGCTGATGGCGGCACCTGCCACCGGCCTAGGAAATAGCGACAGATGGCGCAGGCCGACGGCATCCATCTCGAAAATCCGGGCGGCGGGAAAGCGACGCATGAGAAGTGCCGCAAAATCCGGATCGGACTCGATCAGCGTCAGATCCTCTTCCCGCACCCCGCGTGACAGCAGCGCCCGTGTGAACGGGCCGGTTCCCGGGCCAAGTTCCAACACGGGGCCGGTCTCGGGACCGATATCGCTTGTCATCAAGGCCGCCAGGCTGGAACTGGACGGTGTGACGGAGCCGATCCTGAACGGCGCCACGGTCCACGCCATGAGAAAAGACAGGGCATCATGTGCAGGCATAAGCAACCTCAATCCCGGACAAAAGTACGCCAACCAATTTGGCGCGGCGGCTTGATTTCGTTTCGGCGTCGGACCCGAACCTGTTGCATCGTCGAGCCCGACGCCTTGACGCCGGCATGGGCGGTTCCTGCCGACCGGCGCTGTTTGCCGTGGCTGGATTGCATAGACATTGCGCAATAGCTTGGACGCAAAGAAAGAACTTGCCGGCCGCCGGCCATTCGGCTTTGCCATGTCCACGCAATGTTGGCGCGGTAGCGCCCGATGCGGTGTGCACGTTGCCGGGGAGTGTGGATGCGTATCTTGCTGGTCGAAGACGAGCCCGAAATGGTCTCGGCACTGCGTGCCGCGCTGAAGCGCCACGACATGGTGGTCGATCACGCCGGCACGTTGCTTGAGGCGGAAGGCTTCGTTGCCGTCGACAGCTACGACGCCATCCTGCTCGACCGCCAGTTGCCGGACGGTGACGGGCTGTCGCTGGTGCCGAGATTGCGCTCGGCGGCGAACACCACGCCCGTGCTGGTGCTGACGGCCAAGGGCGACACGTCCGACAAGGTCGATGGGCTGGACATGGGCGCGGACGACTATCTGGCAAAGCCGTTCGCCTTCGAGGAATTGCTGGCCCGCTTGCGCGCATTGCTCAGGCGGCCGGCGCCGCTGCAGTCGCAGTTCATCCGCGCCGGCCATCTGGTGCTCGATGTCGGACATCGCGAGGCTGCGATCCGCCGCGAGCCGCTCAGCCTGCCGCGCCGCGAACTGCTGGTCTTGGAGGCGCTGATGCGGCGCACCGGGCGCATGGTGCAGCGCGAGGCGCTGATGGAAGCGGTGTTCGGCCTCGACGACGAGATCCAGTCCAATGCACTCGACACCCATGTCTCACGCCTGCGCCGCAAGCTCGCCGACGCCGATGCCGGGGTGACGATCAACGGCATTCGCGGCGTCGGCTATCTCCTGCGCGAAACGACGTGACCCTCAAGCGATGAGTATCAAGCGGCCGCGTTCGCTCAAATGGAGCCTGGTGCTGCGCATCGCCTTGCTGCAATGCGCGATGCTGACGCTGATCATCGTCGGTATTCTCGGCGCGTTGCTCGCCACCGGCCTCATTCCGCACGACTATGAGGACGGCACGATGGACGTGCTGGCGGATGCCGTGGCGCGCGATGCGGGCGGCAAGCTTGTGCTGCGCGAGACTTCGGACCTGACGAAACTGCGATCCGATGTTCCCGACCTTTGGTTCATCATCCGCGACAAGCAGGGGCAGCGGTTGCAGGAAGGCAGGGTGCCGGCCATTTTCCAGCCTTTCGCCGGGCTGCTGGACACGATCAGCGACGCGCGTATCGACCATTCCATCGGCGAGAGCGCGCCACCGGATGCAAAGATCCGCTGGACCGAAACGGCCGCGGGCAACCTCCAGATATTCACCGGCACCAAGGGCGGGCTTTCGCTGCTGCGCCTGCTCGGACAGGCGCCGCAATTCTTCCTGCAAGGCATATTGCCGCTCGCCGGCCTCATGGCGCTGGCCACGCTGTTCGCGACGCCGTGGGTGGTGCGCGGCGCGCTATCGGGCCTTGGCCATGCCGCCGCCGAGGCCGAACGCATCGACATCGACCAGCGCGGCGTACAGCTGCCGCTGGAGGATGTGCCAAAGGAAGTCACGCCGCTGGTCAAGGCGGTGAACGCCGCCCTTGCACGCCTGGACAAGGGCTACGAGCGCCACAAGCGCTTCCTGACCGACGCCGCCCATGAACTCCGAACGCCGGTCGCCATCCTCAACACGCGCCTGGCCTCGCTGCCGGCGACACCGGAGCGAGCCCGGCTGCTGCAGGACGCAGCGCGGCTTTCGACGCTGACCGACCAGTTGCTCGACCTGCAACGCCTCGACCGGCAGACATCACCGTTCGATAAAGTCGATCTCGTGGCGATCGCGCGCGGCGTCATCGTCGACCTCGCGCCGATGGCGTTTTCGGCCGGATACGAGATGTCGTTCGAGCCGGAACCGGAAGCGGTTTTCGCCACCGGCGACCGCACCGCGATCGAGCGCGCCGTGACCAACATCGTCCAGAACGCCATCGAGCACGGCGGGCGCGCCGGCAAGATCACCGTCAGTGTCACAGCTCCGGCCGTCATCGAGGTGCGGGACGAAGGCGACGGCGTACCGCCAGCCGAGCGCGAACGCATTTTCGAGCCCTTCTACCGGCTGCGCCCGCCAGGATCACGGCGCCGGGCTCGGGCTCAACCTGGTGCAGGAAATCATGCAGTTGCATGGCGGGCGCATCGAGATTCTCGACGGCAAGCCGAGCGGCGCCCGCTTCCGGATGAGTTTTCGCGCCTTGCCGGCATAGCACTGCCCTAAACGACAAAATTGCGTTGGCGTGTTTGACATCTTTGAAATCGTAACTAAATAAGTTACATGAAACGCAACAGCCGACTGTCCTCCACCTTGCACATTCTCGTCCACATGGCCGAGAAGCCAGAGCACGCGCTTACCTCCGAGCAGCTTGCCACCTTCATCCACACCAATCCGGTGGTGGTGCGTCGCACCATCGCCGGCTTGCGAGACGCCGGCATCGTCACCTCGTCGCGCGGGCATGGTGGCGGCTGGCTGCTCGGGCGCGCGCCCGAAAACATCTCGCTGGCCGAGATCAGCACCGCGCTTGGCGAGACGCTGCTGCCGTTCAGCACCGCGCCAGAAAGCCCGGGCTGCCTTGTCGAACAAGCGGTGATCGCCGTGCTCGACGATTTTCGCGTTGCGGCCGAAAAGCTGCTGGCGGAGAAGCTAAGCCGCATCACGCTGGCCGACCTGACCGCCGATTTCCGCCGCCGTTATGACCTCATCGGAGTCTCCAGCCATGCAGTATGATCTCGCCGTCATCGGCGGCAGCTTTGCCGGCCTGTCCGCCGCCACCCAGGCGGCGCGGGCGCGGCGCAACGTGCTGGTGATCGACGCCGGCCAGCCGCGCAACCGTTTCGCCGCGCATTCGCATGGCTTTCTCGGCCAGGACGGGCGCACGCCAGGCGCCATCCTCGACGATGCAAGGCGGCAATTGCTGGCCTATCCCACAGCCAGACTTGTCGATGCCCGTGCGGACAGAGCCGTCGCCAACAGCAGCAGCGATTTCGAGATCACCACCGATGACGGCGAGACATTCGGCGCGGCGCGGCTGGTGCTGGCCACCGGCGTGCGCGACATCCTGCCGGAGGTTCACGGGCTTGCCGAGCAATGGGGCAAGACCGTGTTGCACTGCCCCTATTGCCACGGCTACGAGGTCTCCGGCGGGCAGCTTGGCGTGCTCGCGACCGGCCCGATGTCCATGCATCAGGCGCAGCTGATCGCCGATTGGGGCGACGTCACGCTGTTCGGAAACGGCCAGATCGAGCCTGACGCCGAGCAGATGCTCGCTTTGGATGGCAAGAAAGTCAGGTTCGAACCCGCGACCGTCAGCGAACTCAGGGAAGACAGCTCCGGCGGTTTGATCGTCCACCTCGACGGCGGCCGGACGGCCGGCGTCAGGGCGATGTTCACCGCGCCGCGCAACACGATGACGAGCCCGCTGGCCGAGCAACTCGGCTGCGGCCTCAAGGACGGCCTGCTCGGCCCGATGATATCTGTCGATGACCGGCAGCAGACGACAATTCCCGGCGTCTATGCCGCCGGAGACGCAGCACGCGCGATGCACAACATCGCCTTCGCTGTATCGGGCGGGACTTTTGCCGGCGTATGCGCCCACCAGTCGCTGGTGTTCGGCTAAAATCCGGCTTCGCCGCCGGCGATGCTGAGCCGCGCGCCGGCCTGCGCCAGCGCCGCGGCTATGTCGTGCGGCGGCGAACGGTCGGTGGCGAGTTCGGAAAAGCCGTCGAAGCCACAGACCTGGACCAGGCCCTGGCGGCCGAACTTGGTGTGGTCGGTGATGACGAGCGAACGCTGGCCACGCGACAGCACCATGCGGGCGAATTCGGCCTCTTCCAGATCGTAGTCCATGACCCCCGTCACCGCATCGACGGCGCCGGTGGAGATGATGGCATGGCTGACCGAGAAGCGGCTGACGAACTCGATGGCCGAAGTGCCGAACGCGGCACCTGAATCGCTGCGCAATTCGCCGCCGGCCATGTAGACCTTGTTGCCGTTGATGGTGGCCAGCGTGCGGGCGATATCGGAAGAGTTGGTGACGACCGTCAGGCGCCGGTGGCCGAGCAGTTCCCGGGCCAGGAATGAGGTCGTGGTGCCGGTGTCCAGCATGACCGATTCCCCGTCGCGGATGGTGGCGGCGACCATGCGGGCAATGATGCGCTTGGCATCGGCATTCTCGCGCATGCGCCGTTCGAACGGCGCCTCGCCGACCATGGATGGCAGGCCGATGGCGCCATGCATCTTCAGAACCGACCCGTCGCTGGTGAGTGGCTTGACGTCGCGACGCACGGTTTCCAATGAAACACCCAGCCGATCGGCCAGGCTGGCGATGGTGACGGTTCCTTCTTCCTGCAGCAGACGCAGGATCTCGCCATGGCGTTTTGAATGGATCATTGGGTTTCCCAAGCTTCGCCTTTTGACCGGTTTTAAGGTAATTCAAGCACTTTTAAAGATATCGCCCCTTGGTTTCGGGCAAAACACCCAAAAAAAGTCACATCTTTTTATTGACAACCGGGCAACCCTGGCGTGAAATCCAGGGCATCAGCAGAGGTTCGGAGCTGCAACGGGAGGGCGATGGCAGAGCCGCAACTCACTGGCCAGGCGGTCTTGAACGCGTCTGGCGCAAGGAATTTTCAGATCCGCGGGGGCGGATGCCGGGATCAGAATCCTGGCCAAGGGGCTCGTCGGTGCGGTGCGGGATACCGATCCTGGCGTCCCGCACCGACGAGATTATTTGCGTTTCTCCCCGCTCTCGTCGCGCTGTCCATGGCGCCTTGTCGAAGCCCAGCAAACCAGGCCAGCAAACCAGGGATAATCCCGTGATTGCCGAAGATCGCATCCGCGCCCTGCCGTGCTGGACCGGCGCCATCGAGATCGCTCCCCTGCCCGGCGGCCTGAGCAATGCCAATTATGTGGTCAGTGACGCTGCCGGCAAACATGTCGTGCGCTTCGGCCAGGACTATCCCTTCCACCATGTCTTCCGCGAGCGCGAGGTGATGACCGCGCGGGCTGCCCATGCCGCCGGCTTCGCACCTGCCGTGCACTATTCCGAACCCGGTATCCTGGTGACGCAGTTTCTCGGCGCCAGGACCTTCCTCGCCGAAGACGTGCGCGCCAATCTCGGCCGTGTGGCGGCTATACTGCGATCCTTCCATCGCGAGATGCCGAACCATGTCTCCGGCGCCGGCTTCATGTTCTGGGTGTTCCACGTCATCCGCGACTATGCGCGCACGCTCGAGGAAGGCAACAGCCGCAAGCGCAGCGACTTGCCGCGCCTGCTGACGCTGGCCGACGAGTTGGAGCGGGCGCAGAAGCTGCTGCCGATCGTCTTCGGCCATAACGATCTTTTGCCGGCCAACATTCTCGACGACGGCAACAGGCTGTGGCTGATCGATTTCGAATATGCCGGCTTCAACACGGCAATGTTCGACCTTGCCGGCGTCGCCTCGAATGCCGGCATGAGCGACGAGGAATCCTTCGCCTTCCTGACCGCCTATTTCATGAAGGAACCGGACGCGGCGATCCGCCGCTCGCACGCTGCCATGCAATGCGCCTCGCTGCTGCGCGAGGCGATGTGGAGCATGGTGTCGGAACTCTATCTGGACGCGCCCGGCATCGACTACGTCGCCTACACCGAGGAAAATCTGGTGCGACTCGACGCGGCGCTGGAAAACTACCGGACAAAATACGGGATCCTGAAATCATGACCTTGCCCAGCCAGGCCGCCATCGTCGTCATCGGCGGCGGCATTATCGGCTGCTCGACGGCCTATCATCTGGCGCGCGACCACAAGGCCGATGTCGTGTTGCTCGAACAGGGTAAGCTGACCTCGGGCTCGACCTGGCACGCCGCCGGCCTGGTCGGGCAATTGCGCTCGTCCGCCTCGATCACCCGGGTGCTCAAATACTCGGTCGACCTCTATAAGGGGCTGGAGGCCGAAACCGGCCTTGCCACCGGCTGGAAAATGACCGGCTGCCTGCGGCTCGCCACCAATGCCGACCGCTGGACCGAGTACAAAAGGCTGGCGACGACGGCGAAGAGTTTCGGCATGGACATGCATCTTTTGTACCCGGCCGAGGTCAAGGCGATGTGGCCGCTGATGGAAACCGGCGATCTGGTCGGTGCTTCCTGGCTGCCGACCGACGGCCAGGCCAGCCCCTCCGACATCACCCAATCGCTGGCCAAGGGCGCGCGCATGCATGGCGCGAAGCTGTTCGAGAATGTCCGCGTCATTGGCTTCGAGATGAAGGGCGGCCGCATCACGGCGGTGAAGACCGATCAAGGCGACATCGCCTGCGACAAGGTGGTGAACTGCGGGGGACAATGGGCGCGGCAGGTTGGCGCCATGGCCGGCATCAACGTGCCGCTGCAGCCGGTGAAGCACCAATACATCATCACCGAGAAGATCGATGGACTGGCGACGGACGCGCCGACGCTGCGCGACCCCGACCGGCGTACCTATTTCAAGGAGGAGGTCGGCGGACTGGTGATGGGTGGCTATGAGCCGAACCCGCAGGCATGGGCGACCGATCTCCCAGGGGGCGACGTGCCCAATGACTGGGAGTTCCGGCTGTTCGACGGACGACTACGACCATTTCGAGCAGCATATGACACAGGCGATCGCGCGTGTGCCGGCGCTGGAAACCGTCGGCGTCAAGCAGATGATCAACGGGCCGGAAAGCTTCACGCCGGACGGCAATTTCATCCTCGGCACGGCGCCCGAATGCGCCAACATGTTCGTCGGCGCCGGCTTCAACGCCTTCGGCATCGCCTCTGGCGGCGGCGCCGGCTGGGTGCTGGCACAATGGGTGGTCGACGGCGAGGCGCCGCTCGACCTGTGGGTGGTCGACATCAGGCGCTTTTCCAACCTGCATCGCGACCGCCAATGGGTGCGCGAGCGCACGCTGGAGGCTTATGGCAAGCATTACACGATCGGCTTCCCGCATGAGGAATATGCCAGCGGCCGGCCGCGCATCGTCTCGCCGCTTTACGGCAGGCTGAAGCAGCAGCGCGCCGTGTTCGGCTCGAAGCTCGGCTGGGAGCGGCCGAACTGGTTCGCGCCGCAAGGCGTCGAGCCGCGGGACCTCTATTCCATGGGCCGGCAGAACTGGTTTTCGGCGGTCGGCGACGAGCACAGGCATGTGCGCGAGAAGGTCGGCGTCTTCGACCAGTCGTCCTTCGCCAAATACGAATTGAGCGGACCCGACGCGGCCAAGGCGCTCGACTGGATCTGTGCCAACGACGTCAGCAAGCCGGTCGGAAGGCTGACCTACACGCAGCTTCTCAACACGCGCGGCGGCATCGAGGCCGACCTGACCGTGGCGCGGCTGGCCGAGGAGAAATTCTACATCGTCACAGGCACCGGCTTCCGCACGCATGATGCCTCGTGGATCAGCGACCATATCGGTGAGGGTCACGATGCGGAGTTGACCGATGTCACCGAGGATTTCGGCACGCTGTCGCTGATGGGTCCGCGGGCGCGCGACGTGCTCGCCGCGGTGACCGATGCCGATGTGTCGAATGCTTCGTTCCCGTTCGGCCATGTGCGCGAGATCGCCATCGCCGGCCACACGATTCGGGCGCTGCGTGTCACCTATGTCGGCGAACTCGGCTGGGAACTGCATGTGCCGATCGCCGCGACAGGCGAAGTCTTCGACGTGCTGATGGCGGCCGGCAAGACGCACGGCATCCGCCCGGTCGGCTACCGGGCGCTGGAATCGCTGCGGCTGGAAAAGGGCTACCGCGCCTGGGGATCCGACATCACACCCAACGACACGCCGCAGGAAGCCGGGCTCGGCTGGGCGGTCAAACTCAGGAAGAACACCGATTTCGTCGGACGACGCGCACTGGAGAAGGTTGTCGGCGCGCCGTTGAAGAAGCGCTTTGCCGGCTTCACGGTCGACAATCCGGAGATCGTGCTGCTCGGCCGGGAGACCATCCTGCGCAATGGCGAGCCGGTCGGCTATCTGACCAGCGGCGGCTATGGCTACACGCTGGGCAAGAACATCGGCTACGGCTATGTGCGCAACGGCGACGGGGTGAGCGACGATTTCCTCGCCGCGGGCGACTACGAGCTGGTTGTCGCAATGGAGCGGACGCCCGCCAGAATCCATCTCGAGCCGATGTTCGACCCGACAGCGGGGAGGGTAAAAGCCTAGTTCACCCGCAAGGCGAGGCCGCGGCTGGGCACGGTGTCGGCTTCGCCCGGCATCGAGACGTAAGGGCGCGTTTCCTCGGCACGGGTGACGACGCCTTGTGCTTCGAGTTCGGCGATGCGTGCGGCAAAACCCTGATCCCACAGCGTGTTCTTGACCGTCAGCACGATGATCCCGCCGGGGCGGCAGATACGGATCAGCTCATCCAGCCCTTCGACGCCGACATGGCCTGAAGTGAAGACACCGGCCGAGACGATCCCGGCATAAGCATCGTCGGCAAAGGGAAGCGTGCCGCCGAGCGCGAGGCAATGCAGCGCGGAATAGACACCCTTGCGGGCGGCCTGATCCAGCATGCCTTGCGAGATGTCCAGCGCCTCGACTTCAGGATAGCCTGATATATCGAGCCATTCGCCGATGAGCCCGGTGCCCGCGCCTGCATCGAGCAACGGCGTCGCGCCGCGCGGCAGATGGCGGGTCAGCAGAGCCAGACAGATCGTCGGATGACGATAACCGGCGGCCGACATGTCGGCGTCATAGGTCTGCGACCAGCGGTCATAGAGTGCGGCCACCTCCTCCGGGCGTTTGGCTGCGTAGGCCGCGCTGAGCGCGTCCAAATGTTTACCGTCCGTCATCGCTGCTGTGTCGCCTGATCGAGTTGCCTTTGATCGGATGATAGCCAAACGACGAAAATTGTGGAACCGTTGCAGAGAGAAATAACGGCGTGGGGGCGCGGGCATGGTGACAGACGAAGCGCGGGCAAAGCTGGCCGCCATTCCCATGCTTGCCGACTATACCGGGCCGCTGGAGCGACTTGGCGGCCTCACCAATCTCGTCTTCAGGGCCGGCGATCTCTGCCTGCGCATTCCAGGCAAAGGTACTGAGGAATACATCAACCGCGCCAACGAAGCGGTGGCCGCGCGCGAGGCGGCTAAAGCCGGCGTCAGCCCGCAAGTGCTGCATGCCGACGCCGATACCGGCGTGATGGTGACGCGCTTCATCGCGGGCGCGCAGACCATGTCGCCGGAGAAATTCAGGGAGAGGGCGGGCAGCCCCGCCCGGGCCGGCGAAGCCTTCCGCAAGCTGCACGCGTCCGGTGCGGTGTTCCCCTTCCGCTTCGAACTGTTTTCGATGATCGACGACTATCTCAAGGTGCTGTCGACCAAGGACGTCACCCTGCCAGCCGGCTATCACGACGTGGTGCGCGAGGCCGGCAGCGTGCGCTCGGCGCTTGCCGCCCATCCGCTCCCCCTCGTCGCTTGCCACTGCGATCCGCTGTGCGAGAACTTCCTCGATACGGGCGAGCGGATGTGGATCGTCGACTGGGAATATTCGGGGATGAACGACCCGCTCTGGGATCTCGGCGACCTCAGCGTGGAAGGCAAGTTCGATGCGGACCAGGACGAAGAGCTGATGCGCGCCTATTTCGGCGGCGAGGCGCGGCCGGCGGAGCGCGGCCGCGTCGTCATCTACAAGGCCATGTGCGATCTGCTCTGGACGCTGTGGGGGCTGATCCAGCTTGCCAACGAAAATCCCGTTGACGATTTCCGGGCCTATGCCGACGGCCGCTTCGCCCGCTGCAAGGCGTTGATGGAGACGCCGGAGTTTTCACGGCACCTGGCGGCTGTGCGTACGGGTTAAAGCAATTCCATGCGGGAGGAGCTCCAGCCTACCTGAAAACCCTCTCTATTTCAGTCAAAGTCACCGTGTCGTCAGACCTTTTGCAATACCAAATGATCAGCGCGATGGGACCGATGGGGAACAATCCAGCAAGGAGTTGATGCCAACCGCTTCTGTTGATGTCATGCAGCCGGCGAGCGGTCATGGCAAGCGTCGGCAGAAGGATGGCAAGATTCCAGATCGATGAGATGATTTCATTCTTCACGATGGCATCGACTATGACAAGAACGATACCGACAATGAAAATGAAGAGGTAGGAATACCAGAACTCCGAGCGGCTGGCCCTGCCGGAAAAATTCACATAATTTCGAAAGAAGCTTGAAACTGCTTCACCGAAATTCATCGAAGGCGGCATTTCTCCGAATCGGTTCGCACCGGCTGGCGCTGCTCTTAGAACAAACACCAGCGGCAAGCCGATCAGGATCAAAACGATCAGCCAATGCCATATGGAAAAACTTCCCATCATCACCCCCTCTGTCGCAGTTTTCTTGAGATGTTGATTCAGCCTCTCCCAGGCAAGAATCAATCCCGTATAGCGCCCGAAAGGCAACGTACACGGCAAAGTATCGATGTAAATATCGGATTTTCTGACCGGAAACTCCAACAATTCCGGATGATAGCCTTCGGCCGCTAGATGCGGAGCTTTGAAAAGGCTGCGTGTGACGTGCCGTATGCTTTGCTTGGCTGCAATCGCGGACGGAAAGCCTTCTCACACTTTCCTGGAACCGCTTTAATTCACGCCCTTCGGCACGTTTTCGGGCGGCACCGTGGTGTCGACCACCTTCTGGCGGTGGAAAATGAACAGGCCGGCCAGAACGATGATGCCGGAGCCGATCAGGATGCGCGGACCGGGGACGTCGCCGAAGAACACCAGCCCGAACACCACGGCCCACAGGAGCAGCGTGTAGTGCAGCGGCGCCAGCGTCGAGGCCGGGGCCAGCTTGAGCGCCCGCGTGATCATCAGATGGGCACTGCAGGAAACGATGCCAAGCAGCAGCATGGCGCCGAAATCGAGCGCCGACGGCGTTTGCCAGGCGCCGATGGTCAGCACGCCGCCGACCAGCAGCGTGCCGATCGTCTGCCATGTCACCAGATTGGTGTCGCTGGTGCCGCGCAGGCGCCGGTTGAGGATGATGGCGAAGGCAAAGGCGATGCTGCCGGCGAGCGCGAAGCTCGACGACAGCGAGAACGCCGCAGAGGACGGCTTCAGCATGATCACCACGCCGCAGAAGCCGAGCAGGATCGCCACCCAGCGGCGCCAGCCGACCTTTTCGCCGAGCAACAGGTGCGAGAGCGCCGCGACATAGATCGGTCCCGCCATGTAGAAACTCATGACGTCGGCAAGCGGCAGATAGACGACCGCGGCATAGAAAAGTGCGGTGTCGAGCGTGGTCATGACGACACGCAAGATCTGCAGTTCAGGGCGTTCCATGCGAAACAGCTTGGCCGCACCCTGATGCGCAATCATCGGCCCGAGAACGAAGAAGGCGCCTATGGAGCGGATCAGCACCACCTGGCCGACGGAAAAGCTGGCGACCAGCCACTTGCCCATCGCATCGTTCAGCGCAAACAGGAAGTCGCCGGCCAGCATCAGCAGAATGCCGGCCAGAAGCACGTTCCTGATCGTGGAATTCTGCGCAACGGGTTGCGTCATGCCGATCCCGATTCCTCCCTCGCCTAAGTCGCGTCGTAGACGGAAGCGGCGGCTTTGACGAGAAGAATCCGGGAAATCGCGAGACCAGGACCGGGAATCGGCTGGGCCTACGTGGCTTTGTGCCTGCGGTTGACCAGCGCCGGCCGGCCCGGGATGGAAAGCCTTGTATCCTGCCGCGTCCGTTCCGCCACCACCTTGCCCCTGGCGATGACGCAGATGCGCTCGGCGCGCAGGCGCAGGGCCTCGATCGGATTGCCGGCGTCGAGGATGACAAGGCTGGCGCGCTTGCCGACGGCGAGGCCGAGGTGGTCGAGACCCATGATGGCGGCGTTGACGTTGGTGACCATGTCGAAGCAGCGCGCCATGTCGGCCGGGCTCGACATCTGCGCGACGTGCAGGCCCATGAAGGCGACGTCGAGCATGTCGGCGGTGCCCAGCGAATACCAGGGATCGAGCACGCAATCCTGACCCCAGCCGACACGGATGCCGATCGCCTGCATCTCCTTGACCCGGGTCAGGCCGCGGCGCTTCGGGAATGTATCGTGGCGGCCCTGCAGCATGATGTTGATCAGCGGATTGGGGATAGCCGAAACGCCGGCCTCGGCGATCAGCGGCAGCAGCTTCGAGACATAGTAATTGTCCATCGAATGCATCGAGGTGAGGTGCGAGCCGGCCACCTTGCCCTGCAGGCCAAGGCGCTGCGTTTCATAGGCCAGTTGCTCGATGTGGCGCGACAGCGGGTCGTCGGTCTCGTCGCAATGCAGGTCGACCATCAGGCCACGTTTGGCCGCGATCTCGCACAGTTCTGTCACCGAGCGCGTGCCGTCGGCCATGGTACGCTCGAAATGCGGAATGCCGCCGACGATATCGACGCCCATGTCCAGCGCACGGATTGTGTTTTCACGCGCCTTCGGCGAGCGGTAGAAACCGTCCTGCGGAAAGGCCACGAGCTGGAGGTCGATATAGGGCGCGATCGTTTTCTTGACGTCGAGCAGGGCCTCGACCGCCAGCAGCCTGTCGTCGCAGACGTCGACATGGGTGCGGATGGCCAGCAGGCCCATCGACACCGCCCAGTCGCAATAGGCGAGCGCCCGGTCGCGCACCGCCTCATGCGTCAAAAGCGGCTTCAGCTCACCCCATAGCGCAATGCCTTCCAGCAGCGTGCCCGAGGCGTTGATGCGCGGAATACCATAGGACAGCGTGGCATCCATGTGGAAATGCGGATCGACAAAGGGGGGCGAGACCAGATTCCCGCTGGCATCGACCTCGGTCCGGGCGGAACCCTGCAATTCGGGCTCGATCGCCGCGATCGTCTCGTCGCTAATGCCGATATCGGCAATCCTGCCATCCGGCAGCGTGCCACCACGAACGATAAGGTCGAAATCCATCTGTCGTCATCTCGCCTGAAGAATCACTTTGCCATGGTGTCCCAAAAGACCGCATGACGCAGCGGTTTCTTTCCAGAAGCCTCCAATGGTTCCATCCGGGGACAACTCCCTCTATAAGCCGCCTTCGTCATTCCGCCACCAAGGATCGGCCTTTGTTTCGTTTCTTCCGCTCGACGGAAAACCAGCGCCTCGTCGCAAGGCTGGTCAGGGAATCGTTCCGGGAGCATATGTTCGGATATGGCGCGGCCATTCTTTCGATGCTGGTGGTGGCCGGCATGACCGCCGCCAGCGCCTGGATCCTGCGCGAAATCACCAATGAATTCGTGATCGACAAACGGGTCGACCGCGTCAACATGATTGCCGCGGCGGTCGCCGGGATCTTCATCCTCAAGGGCCTCGCCAATTTCGTCCAGGCCTATTTCATGAGCCGCGTCGGCAATGCCATCATCGCCGACCGGCAGCGCAAGATCTACGACCGCATCCTGGCGCAAGGCATCGAATTCTACCATTCGACCTCGTCATCCGATCTGATCACCCGCATGACCAACAATGCCCAGGCGGCACGCAACGTGCTCGACCTGATCGTGACCTCCTATGTGCGCGATCTGGTGACCCTGCTTGCCTTGATTGGTGTCATGGTCTGGCAGCAGCCGGTGCTGTCGCTGATCTGCTTCGTCGCCGGGCCTGTGGCCATCTATGGCGTCAACCGCATCCTGAAGCGTGTGCGCAAGTTCGCCGCCATGGAGTTCCGCTCGGTTGGCCAGATCATTCAGGTGATGCAGGAAACCGCTATCGGCGTGCGCGTAGTCAAATCCTTCAACCTCGAAAGCTTGATGCGCAAGCGCATGTACAAGGCGGTGGCAGACGTCGAGGATCGGGCCAACAACATTGCCGCGCTGGAAGCGGTGACCAGCCCGGTGATGGAGACGCTGGCCGGGCTGGCGATCGCCGGCGCCGTCATGGTCAGCGGCTTGCTGGTTCTGCAGGGCGGCCAGATGCCTGGCAACATCATGGCGTTCATCGCGGCGCTGCTGCTCGCCTATGAACCGGCAAAGCGCCTGGCGCGCGTGCGCATCTCACTGGAAAGCGGCATTGTCGGCGTGCGCATGATGTTCCAGCTCGCCGACGAGCCGCTGACACTGGCCGAGAAGCCCGATGCAAAGCCGCTTCGGACTGGACCGGGCGAGATCCGGTTCGATGCCGTCAGCTTCGCCTATCAGAACGGTCCGCCGGTGCTCGACCGGTTCGACCTGACCCTTGAAGCGGGCAAGATGACGGCGCTGGTCGGGCCTTCCGGCGGCGGCAAGTCGACGATCCTGAACCTGATCATGCGCATGTATGACCCGAACAGCGGCAAGGTCTTGCTCGACGGCCAGGACATTTCCCATGCCACGCTCGCTTCACTGCGGGAAAAGATCGCCTATGTCAGCCAGGACACGTTCCTGTTTGCCGGCACCATCATGCACAACATCCGGCTTGGGCGGCAGGACGCGACTGATGATGAGGTGATCGCCGCGGCCAAGGCCGCCAACGCGCATGACTTCATCATGGCGCAGGCGAAGGGCTACGAGACCGATGTCGGCGAGAATGGCGGCCTCTTGTCGGGCGGTCAGCGCCAACGCATCTCGATCGCGCGCGCCATGCTGCGCAATGCCAAAATACTGCTGCTGGACGAGGCGACCAGCGCGCTCGACGCCGAATCCGAAGCGCTGTTCCGCGACGCGCTGCAGCAGCTGACCCAAGGCCGCACGACGATCGTCATCGCCCACCGCCTGTCGACCGTGCACCAGGCCGACACGATCGTCGTGCTGGAGGGCGGCAAGGTGGTGGAGAGCGGGCCGCATCGTGCTCTGCTCACGCAGGGCGGGCTTTACCAGAAGCTTTATGAATATCAGCTGATGCCATAGTGCCGCCTCTTCCTTCCCCCCTTGTGGGGGAAGGTGGATCGGCGCGCAGCGCCGAGACGGATGAGGGGTGTTCCAGCGGAGTGAGGCGTTAGCGTTCCCTGGAACACCCCTCATCCGTCGCCTTCGGCGACACCTTCTCCCACAAGGGGAGAAGGAAGAACCGCGCTACTCCGGCACGTGCCGCACCGCGCCCTTGTCGGCGCTGGTGGCGAAGGCGGCGTAGGCGCGCAATGCGGTCGTCACCTTGCGCTTGCGCTTTTCCTCGGGCTTCCAGGCCAGGACGCCCTTGGCTTCCATCGCCGCCCGGCGGCTGTCGAGTTCGGCGTCGCTGACGGCGAGGCGGATGGTGCGGTTGGGGATGTCGATCTCGATCGTGTCACCCTCCTGCACCAGTCCGATCGTGCCGCCTTCGGCGGCTTCCGGCGACGCATGGCCGATCGACAGGCCCGACGTGCCGCCGGAGAAACGGCCGTCAGTGACCAGTGCGCAGGCCTTGCCGAGGCCCTTCGACTTCAGATAGCTGGTCGGGTAGAGCATCTCCTGCATGCCGGGGCCGCCACGCGGGCCCTCATAGCGGATGACGACGACGTCGCCTGCCTTGATCTCGTTGGAAAGGATTGCCTTGACCGAAGCGTCCTGGCTTTCGAACACCCGCGCCGGGCCGGTGAATTTCAGGATCGACTCATCGACGCCGGCCGTCTTCACGATGCAGCCGTCGAGCGCCAGATTGCCTTTCAGCACCGCAAGGCCGCCATCCCTAGAGAACGGCGTTTCCGCCGAACGGATGACACCCTTTTCACGATCGAGATCGAGATCGTCCCAGCGGCGGTCCTGGCTGAAAGCGACCTGTGTCGGCACGCCGCCGGGCGCGGCAAGGAAGAAGTCGCGGACATTCTGGCTGGAGGTGCGGGAAATATCCCAATGGTCGAGCGCCTCGCCGAGGCTTGATGTGTGCACGGTCGGCAGGTCGCGGTTGATCAGCCCGGCATTGTCGAGCTGGCCGAGGATGGCCATGATGCCGCCGGCGCGATGAACGTCTTCCATGTGGACGTCGGACTTGGCCGGCGCGACCTTGCAGAGCACCGGAACCCGCCGCGACAGCCGGTCGATGTCCTCCATCGTGAAATCGACCTCGCCCTCATGGGCGGCGGCCAAAATGTGCAGCACGGTGTTGGTCGAGCCGCCCATGGCGATGTCGAGCGTCATGGCGTTTTCGAAGGCGCCCTTCGACGCGATGGTGCGCGGCAGTGCCGTCTCGTCTTCCTGCTCGTAATAGCGCTGGGCGAGATCGACGACGAGATGGCCAGCCTCGACGAACAGCCGCTTGCGGTCGGCATGCGTGGCCAATGTCGAGCCGTTGCCCGGCAGCGACAGTCCGAGCGCCTCGGTCAGGCAGTTCATGGAATTGGCGGTGAACATGCCCGAGCAGGAGCCGCAAGTCGGACAGGCCGAGCGCTCGATGACCTTGACGTCCTCGTCGGAGATCTTGTCGTCGGCGGCCGCGACCATGGCGTCGACCAGGTCGAGCGCCTGCGTCTTGCCGCCCAGCACCACCTTGCCGGCTTCCATCGGCCCGCCGGAGACGAAGACGGTCGGAATGTTGAGGCGCAGCGACGCCATCAGCATGCCGGGGGTGATCTTGTCGCAATTGGAGATGCAGACCATGGCGTCGGCGCAGTGCGCATTGACCATGTATTCGACGGAATCGGCGATCAGCTCGCGCGACGGCAGCGAATAGAGCATGCCGTCATGGCCCATGGCGATGCCGTCATCGACCGCGATGGTGTTGAATTCCTTGGCAACGCCGCCGGCCTTCTCGATCTCGCGTGCCACCAGTTGGCCGAGGTCCTTCAAATGCACATGGCCCGGCACGAATTGGGTGAAGGAATTGACCACGGCGATAATCGGCTTGCCGAAATCGGAATCCTTCATGCCGGTGGCGCGCCAAAGGCCGCGTGCGCCGGCCATGTTGCGGCCATGGGTGGTGGTGCGGGAGCGATAGGCAGGCATGTTTTTTCCTTGGTGGCTGGCCTCGGCCCGGGAATGGCGCGGCGGAGCTGAATTCGGATCGCTGGCTTTATAGACGCGCAAGTATGGTCTGGCCACATTTTTGCAATGCGCCACGAAATCCGGATGGGCGGTTGACGAGCGGAGCTCGCGTGTATATAGCCAATCAGGTATATACCCTTTTGGCTATGGACATCCGATGGACCAGCTGGACGCCACTTTTGCCGCACTCGCCGATCCGACGCGCCGCGCCATTCTTGCCCGGCTCATCCAGGGCGAAGCATCCGTGATGGAACTCGCCGAGCCCTTCGCGATGAGCCAGCCCTCGATTTCCAAGCATCTAAAGGTGCTGGAAAACGCCGGGCTGATTTCACGCGGCCGCGACGCGCAGCGCCGGCCGTGCCGGTTGGAGGCAAAACCGTTGGCAGAGGCCAATGACTGGCTGGAGCGCTATCGCAAGATCTGGGAAGGCAACTTCCAGCGCCTCGACGCGTTGCTCGGCGCTATGAAGGCCGAGAAAGCCCCCGACAGTACCGACCAATAGCCGAAAAAGGTCGCGGCCTGTGTCGGATCACCGGCCTGTCGCACGTCCTTTGGCAAATAGGAGGCGGACCATCATGAGCACCACAACCTTGCCCGGTTCGACCGTCGCCACGCTGACGGTGACGACGCCCAGCGACCGCGAGGTCCAGATCACCCGCATCTTCGACGCGTCACGGCCGATGGTCTTCGACTGTTGGACGATACCGGAGCTGCTGAAGGGCTGGCTGCACGGCCCCGATGGCTGGAGGCTGGCGATCTGTGAAATCGACCTCAGGGTTGGCGGCGCCACGCGCTACGTCTGGCAGCACCGCGATGGCCGCAGCATGGGCATGAGCGGCGCCTATCGCGAAATCGTGCGGCCAGCCAGGATCGTCGCCACCGAACTGTTCGACGAGGACTGGACGGGTGGCGAAACCATAGGGACCGTGGTCTTCACCGAACAGGCCGGAAAAACGCTGCTGACGCAGACGGTGCTTTACGCCTCGCAAGCGGCCCGCGACGGCGCGCTCGGCACCGGCATGACTCGCGGCATGGGCGAGAGCTATGCCCAGCTCGACGCCTACCTTGCTTCCCTGCAGGACGCTGCCAAGGGCGCCGCCTGACGCTTCCTTCACCCCAAGCACCCCGAAGAGAAAACGAGGAGAAACGCATGCAGAAGATCACCACCTTCCTGTGGTTCGACGGACAGGCCGAGGAGGCGATGAACCATTACATGTCCATCTTCAAGAATTCGAAGGAGCTGAGCGTGACGCGTTGGCCCAAGGGCCACGCTGATGAGGGCAAGGTGCTGGTGGCCTCGTTCGAACTCGACGGTGTCCCGTTCCTGGCGCTCAATGGCGGACCACAATACAAGTTCACCGAGGCGATCTCACTGTCGATCGACTGCAAGACGCAGGAAGAAGTTGATCATTTCTGGACCAGGCTCACGGAGGGTGGCGGCGAACCAGGACCCTGTGGCTGGCTGAAGGACAAATTCGGCGTTTCCTGGCAGGTCGTGCCGGAGCAGCTGCCGCGCCTGCTCGGGGATGCGGACCGCGCCAAGGCCGGCCGGGCGATGAATGCGATGATGCAGATGGGCAAGATCGACATCGCCAAGCTCGAAGAGGCGGCGAAGGGGTGAGAAGCGCGCGATCTTTCCTTCTCCCCCTGAGGGAGAAGGTGGATCGGCGCGCAGCGCCGAGACGGATGAGGGGTGTTCCAGCGGAGTGAGACGTTGGCGTTCCCTGGAACACCCTCATCCGTTCGCCTTCGGCGACACCTTCTCCCACAAGGGGAGAAGGAAGAAACACAGCTCACGCCGCCTTGTCGCGGACCTGGTAGTCCTTGATGGTGGCGAAGCGGATCGCTTTCCAGCGCTCGGCTTCGTAGTTCAGCGAGAAAGCGTGCTGGGCCAGGAACACCGGGTCGTTATCGAGGTCCCTGGCGATGTCGCCGCGATGCGCCTCGATAAAGCGAAGCGTCTCGGCCTTGTCGTCGGCCGAGATCCAGCGGCAGACGGAAAAGCGCGACATTTCGAACTCGACCGGCAGCGTGTATTCGAAGTTCAGCCGCTCCTTCAACACGTCGAGCTGCAGGGCGCCGACGACGCCGACGATGGCCGGTGAGCCATCCTCGGGCGAGAACAACTGCACGACGCCTTCCTCGGCCATCTGGTGCAGCGCTTCCTTGAGTTTCTTCGCCTTCATGGCGTCGCCGAGGCGCACGCGGCGCAGGATTTCCGGGGCGAAGTTCGGCACGCCCCTGAAAAGAATTTCCTCGCCCTCGGTCAGCGTGTCGCCGATGCGCAGCGTGCCGTGGTTGGGAATGCCGACGACGTCGCCGGCAAAGGCTTCATCCGCCGTGACGCGGGTGCGGGCGAAGAAGAATTGCGGCGCCGACAGGCTCATCGGCTTGCCGGTGCGCACCAGCTTGGCCTTCATGCCGCGCTCGAGCTTGCCCGAGCAGACGCGCACGAAAGCGATACGGTCGCGGTGGTTGGGGTCCATGTTGGCCTGGATCTTGAAGACGAAGGAGGTCATCTTGTCCTCGGTCGCCTCGACCTTGCGGGTGTCGGCCTGCTGCGCGCGCGGCGGCGGGCCGAAGGCGCCGAGCGCCTCGATCAGGTCGCGCACGCCGTAATTGCGCAGCGCCGAGCCAAAATAGACCGGCGTCAGATGGCCCTCGCGGAAGGCATCGATGTCGAGGGGGCGGCACGCTTCCCGCGCGAGTTCCAGTTCCTCGATGAAGGCCTCGCGCTCGTTTTCCGGCAGCAGCCCGGCGACGCGGTTGGAATCGGGGCCGTTGACCGGCGTACGTTCCTTCTCGTCGTCGCCCTTGCGCACTGCGTTCAACGCCAGGTGATAGGTTCCGGAAAACGTCCTGCCGCGGCCGATCGGCCAGGTGATAGGTGCGGTGTCCAGCGCCAGCTTCTGCTCGATCTCGTCCAGAATCTCGAACGGGTCGCGGCTTTCGCGGTCCATCTTGTTGACGAAGGTGATGATCGGAATGTCGCGCAGCCGGCAGACTTCGAACAGTTTCAGCGTGCGCGGCTCGATGCCCTTGGCGGCGTCGATGACCATGACGGCCGAGTCGACCGCCGACAGCGTGCGGTAGGTATCGTCGGCGAAATCCTCGTGGCCAGGCGTGTCGAGCAGGTTGAAGACATTGTCTTCATACTCGAAGGTCATCACCGAGGTGACGACCGAAATGCCGCGCTCGCGCTCGATCTTCATCCAGTCGGACCGGGTCTGGATCTTGTCCTTCTTGGCCTTGACCTCGCCGGCAAGCTGAATGGCACCGCCGAACAGCAGCAGCTTTTCGGTGAGCGTCGTCTTGCCGGCGTCGGGGTGCGCGATGATCGCGAAGGTGCGGCGGCGCGCCACTTCCTCTGGTATTGTTTCGGGCATTCTCTGGGATTTCCGTGTGACAGGCCGGGCTTCTAGCAGCGTAGTGCCGGGCTGTCGACCGGTCCGGCGGCGCGGACGCCCCCGGATGCCATGGCTTGCCTCAGGCCAGCTCGCCCATCCGGTTCGCCAAAACGACCTCCGGAAGCCAGCTGGCGATGGCGCCGCCTATCGCGTCGGCATGATCCTCCTGCAGATAGTGCGCACCAGGCCCGAGATTGATGAAACCGCAGTTCTTCAAACCGGCCGCGAATTCGCGCGCGGCCTGCGGCCCGATCAGCGCGCCCGGATCGCCCGCGAACAGCAGTTTCGGATAGGTGGACAGCCGCAGCGCGCGATGGTCGTGCTGGCTGATGGCGGCAACGTCGGCGGGCCGGCCTTCGATGGGCATTTCCCGGGGCAGGCGCAGCACCGGCTTGCGCGATTGCAGCGTCGGGAACGGTGCCCGGTAAGCGTCCATCTCGTCGTCACTCATCGTGCGCAGCACCGAGGCCGGCAGCACTTTCTCGACGAAGACATTGTCTTCCAGGACCAGCTTTTCGCCGACGCCGGGCGTGCGGAGCGCCTTGAACATTTCGCGGGCTTGCGGGCGCTGGTGAAAATCCTCCCAGCGCTCGAAGGGCCGGATGAATTCCATGAAGGCGAGGCCGAGGATGCGCTGCGGCCGCCTTGCCGCTAGATGGAAGGCAAGGGCCGTGCCCCAATCCTGCGCGACCAGCACAACATCCCTGATGTCGAGCGCGTCGAGGAAAGCATCGAGATAGCGGACATGGTCGAAGAAGCGATAGTCGATATCGGGCTTGCCGGACTGGCCATAGCCGATCAGGTCAGGCGCGATGCAGCGGCCGAACGGGGCGACATGCGGGATGATGTTGCGCCAGATATGGGACGAGGTCGGGTTGCCATGCAGGAACAGCACGATCGGGCCGGACGCTCCCGCCTCGACATAGGACATGGTCGAATCGAGTACGGGAATCTGCAAGCGTCTCGGCGCGGTGGCGAACGGCTGAGGCGGGTTGGCTTTCGAACTCATGGGGTCGGCTCCTTTGCAAACACCGTGCTGAAGATGACTTTCTTGAACCGCTCGAGCGGTTCGGGGCTGCGCTCAACCTTCATGCGCAGCATGGCGCCCTGCCAGGACGACAGCAGGAAGTCGGCGAGGTCCTCGGCCTCGAAGGTCTTGGCGATGTCGCCGGCCGCCTGGCCTTCGGCGATGCAGACGGCGAATGGCTGGCGCCAGCGCTCGAAGATGGCGACGAGCTGCAAACGCAACGGCTCGCTGTGCACGGCTGTCTCAAGGCTGAGATTGCCGATCATGCAGCCGCGCGCCCAGTCATGCGCCTCGAGCTTCGAGGTGATGACGTCGAGGTAGCGGCGCAGCCTGCCTATGGGCGGCGTGCCGTCCTGCGCCAGCGCAGCCTCGGCCAGCCCGCTGACATAGGTGAAGTAGCGGTCCAGCACTTCGCCGACGAACGCCTCCTTGGAGGCGAAATGGTTGGTGAAGGATCCCGGCCTGGCGTCGGCGGCGGCAACGATGTCGCGCACGCCAGCGGCGGCATAACCTGAATTCCAGATGGTCCGGAAACCGGCGTCGAGAAGTTTTTCGCGGAGTGATTGTCTAGCCATGTTCAAATAATACGTACGTACGTATTGCTGTCAAGCGCATATTTTTACCGTGTCCGATGTTGGCAAGCGACGAATGGGGTGGCACTGCAAGAGCGTCCTCGGCGGACAACAGGTAAAGGAGTGAACATGGCTGCGGTGAAACAAGTGATCGTCATAGGCGCCGGCATTATCGGCGCCTCGATCGCCTGGCATCTGACCAGGGCAGGAGCGCAGGTCACGGTCATTTCCGAAAGCGGCGCGGGTGGTGTCGCGACGCCCAATTCCTTTGCCTGGATCAACGCCAGCTGGGGTAACCCCGAAATCTATTTCCGGCTGCGCACCCGCGCCATGGCCGAGTGGAGGCGACTGGCGAACGAGTTGCCTGGGCTGCCGCTCGCCTGGTGCGGCGGGCTATGCTGGGACCTGCCGGCCGACCGGCTCGAAGCCTACGCGGCCGAACATTCTTCATGGGGCTACGGCATCGAACGCGTTGGCCGCGAGCGGGCGGCGCAAATCGAACCCAACCTCGTCGAGCCTCCTGAATTCGCTGTTTATGTCGCGGAGGAAGGCGTGGCCGAGCCGGTTGCGACGGCCAGGGCCTTGCTGGCGGATGCCGAACGGCATGGCGCGGGGGTCATTGCCAGCACGGTCTCGGCGCTGGCCCAGGCCAACGGCAGGACGACCGGCGTGGACACGTCGCATGGGCTGATTGCCGCCGACGAGGTGGTGATCGCCGCTGGCGTCGGCTCTCCCGACATCGCCGCGCGACGGCCGGCATCAAGCTGCCGATCGAAACGCCGCCCGGCCTGATCGTCCATTCGCGGCCCCACAAGAAGCTGCTCAACGGCCTGGTGCACGCCGAGAGGCTGCATGTGCGCCAGACGGCCGAGGGCCGCATCATCGCCGGCTCGGATTTCGCCGGCGGCGATCCCGGCCAGAACCCCGAAGCGACGGCGCGCGACCTGTTCGCGGTGACGAAGGCGGCGTTGCGCGGCGCCGAGGGGCTGGAACTCGATTTCCACACCATCGGCTACCGCCCCCATCCGATCGACGGCTTTCCGATCATCGGCCGCGCCGAGGGCATGGACGGGCTCTATGTCGCGGTGATGCATTCGGGCATCACGCTGGCGCCGGCCGTCGGCCTGTTTGCGGCCCGGGAAATCCTCGACGGCGAGCGCGACCCGCTGCTGGCGCCCTATGGGCTGTCGCGCTTTGCTCAATAGGCCGGCGGGCGGCGAAAGCCCCTGGTAAGCGGCTCAATGGCCGCCGCGACACCAAGAAGCCGCGCCTCCGACCAGCGTTTGCCGACCAGTTGCAGGCCGATCGGCAGGCCGTCGCGGTCTTCTCCGCATGGCATCGAAAGTGCCGGATGGCCGCTGTAGTTGAAGACGGCGCCATAGGCCGGCAGCATCCAGTAGTCCTGATCCTTGCCGTCGACCTTGATCGGCGTGCCCGGCTCGCAATGTGGAAAGGCCGTGGTCATCGCCACCGGGCAGAGCAGCGCGTCCCAGTCGTCGAAAAACCGATCCCAGGCGAGAATGGATGTGTCGCGGCGGGCGAGCGCTTTGAACCAGCGCGAGATCGGTGTCGGTCGCTCCGGCGGCTCCGGCTGTGCGGCCTCCATCATCATCCCGATCAGCTCGCCGCCCTGTGCGAGATCGTCGTGCACGTCGAGCCTGGGCAGTTTCGCTTCCGCGACGAGGGCGCCGGCCGATTGCAACTGACTTGCGAGGTTTTCGACCGCGACGCCGATAGCGCCGGCCACCGGCAAGCCGGGGAAGGACGGCGCGAAGGCAATGCGCAATGTCTTCAGGTCGAGCTTCGGCGTGGTCTCGACCGGCACCGGCGCCAGATCGGCGTCACGCCCATCCGGCCCGGCGATGATTTGATAGATCAGCGACAGGTCATCCACGCCGCGCGCCAGCGGGCCGAGGCAGGACATCAGCCGCACGCTGCGCGCGGCATTGCCAGGATTTGGGAAGGCGCCGGCCAGCGAGACGCGGTGTTCGGTCGGCTTCATGCCGTAGACGCCGCAGAAGGCGGCCGGCAGCCGGATTGAATCCTGCATGTCGGTGCCGACATCGAACGATGTCATGCCGGCCGCCACCGCCGCCGCGGCGCCGCCGCTGGAGCCGCCCGCCGTACGCTCAAGGTTCCATGGATTGCTGGTGCGCCCGAACAGCGGATTGTCCGACTGCCAGTCCGACAGCATGGTGGCGACATTGGTCTTGGCCATCAGCACACCGCCGGCCGCCTTCAGTCTCGCAACGACCGGGCTGTCGTGGCTCGCGACATAGTCGGCGAAGGGCGGGAAGCCGACCGTGGTTTTCATGCCGACGGTTTCGTGCATGTCCTTCAGCGTGAAGGGAACGCCATGCAGCGGCCCGGGCGTGGCGCCGCGCGCGAGTGCCGCGTCGGCCTTCTTTGCGCGTTCGCACGCGCCCTCCCTGTCGAGCGAGATGACTGCGTTGACGCCTTCATTGTGCCGGTCGATCTGCGCCAGATGGGCATCGAGTGCTTCGACGGCGGAGATTTTGCGCCGAGCGATGGCGGCGGCGAGTTCGACGGTTGTGGAGAAGACGGGATTCATGATCAAGGCTCCGGCTTGGCCGCTTGGTTGGAAAATGGCGGACAGCGGCACGACTTCAAGCGGAGTTGAGCATTCGGAGCTTGGCTGCGTTTGATCGGAATTGCGCCGGCCGTCTGTTGAGGTCGGTACTCTACGGCGCCCCCCCCTCTGTCCTGCCGGACATCTACCCCACAAGTGGGAGATTAGCAGCTTCGGCGCTTCGCTCAGTCTTGCAACGTTGGAGATTGGCGAAAGCCGTCGCGACATCCGATCTCCCCCCGTGGGGAAGATGTCCGGGAGGACAGAGGGGGGCGCTGGCCCCCGGCGTAGCTGCAAGTGCGACTAGACGGCCACAGCCAGCCTGGCCGATGCGGGCGCGAAAGGACGGATGGCCATGCCATCCCCAGTCATGGTGACGAAGCTCGACGGCGGGATCGCCTGCCAGTCTCCACCCTCGCGATCGAAAGGTTCGGAGACGATGCAGCGGCCGCCGCCTTTGCGCAAGGAGGAGGTGTAGAGCGTCGGTGCATGGGCGTCGGTGGCATAGCGCACCGCGTGCAGCGCCTGCCCGTCCGAGAAGGCGGCGGTGAGTTTCAGTGCCGGTTCGAGGCCGGCGCGGCGCGAGGCGTCGAGCACACGGGCAGTGGCGCGCGAGACCGCGCCTTGCGGGTCGCCAGCCAATCCCTCGTCGATCATCAGCAGGAAGAACAGTTCGGAATCGGTGGTGCCTTCGCGCTGGTCGAAGACGGCGTCGGACAGCGAATTCTCCAGCGCGCGGCGGATCTTTTCAAAGCCGCCGATCTGGCCGTTGTGCATGAACGACCAGGGACCGGAGATGAAGGGATGGCAGTTCATGCGGCTGGTGGCGCCGCCGGTCGAGGCCCGCACATGGGCGAGGAACAGGCCGGATTTGATCTGCCGGCACAGGCTCTTCAGATTGGGATCGGACCAGGCCGGCAGGATGTCGCGGTAGAGGCCGGGCTGCGGCCGGTCGCCATACCAGGCGAGGCCGAAACCGTCGCCATTGGTCGGCGACTTGGCTTCCTGGGCGCAATGGCTCTGGGCGATCAGCGAGTGGCAGGGCGCCGTGAGAATGTCTTCAAGAAAGACCGCTTCACCGAGATAGGCCGCCCACCGGCACATCGCTTCTGTCGTCCTCTAGGCGCGATCCATGAGACCCGCCGGCTCCTTGGTCGCGTGTGTGCCTCTGTTGTGCGTCCGTTCGTAGAGCTCGCGGACGATTCGGCTGGCGGTAGTCTCGAAGAGAAATGGCAAGAAAGCGTGAACGAGCGCGGCGCCCGCCGCCAGCAGCAGGCGCGAGGAGAACCAGGCGGCAAAGGCCATATGGCCGAAATAGGTTTCGCCGACCTTGGCGGGGTGAGAAGTGAACATGCTTGCGACCGACATTGAGATCCCCTTCAGCACTTGCGTTCCGATATAAGTATCCTGACACGCTTCGTCGGTTCATCGGTCCCAAAATGTCCTTGTGTTTTGTCATCCCGTGGGACAAACATCCCAATATGGCGCTGGATATCGATGAAATAGACCGAAAACTGCTTGCCGAATTGCAACGCGACGGCACGCTGTCGGTCGACCAGCTGTCGGAACGGGTGGCCTTGTCGCGCAATGCCTGTTGGCGGCGCGTCAAGCGGCTGGAGGAGGATGGCGTCATCACCGGCCGCGTGGCGCTGGTCGATGCCGACAAGCTCGGGCTTGGCCTTTCGGTGTTCATCCTGGTCCGTACGTCCAACCATGATCCCGACTGGTTGCAGAAGTTTCGGGCGGCGGTGACCAGCCTTCCCGAGATCACCGGCGTCTACCGCATGTCCGGCGACCTCGACTATGTCCTGCGTGCCCGTGTTGCCGACGTGAAGGCTTATGACCGGCTCTACCAGCGGCTGATCGCCAAGGTGGCGCTGTCCGATGTGTCCGCCTCCTTCGTCATGGAGGAGATCAAAGAGACGACAATTGTTCCAATGGAAGTGCGCTAAAGCGTGCTCAGGTCATAGTGATGCCTGAAAGAAAGCCGTTGATAGCGGCGCGGGCGAATTGACCGAATCGGCAATCGCGCCGATAGGATCGATTTTATGCGCGCAGCCCTCCAAAACTCCTCCGTCATCGGTCCGACCGTCGGCTTCGTCAGATTGCCGCATGCTGAAGGACTTCCCCTCCCCGCCTACGAAAGCACCGGCGCCGCCGGCATGGATCTTCGCGCGGCGGTACCCGACGACCGGCCGCTGCTGATCCTGCCGGGAAAACGGGCTTTGGTGCCGACCGGGCTGATCCTGGAGATTCCCGAAGGCATGGAAGGCCAGGTGCGGCCGCGCTCCGGCCTTGCCTTCAAGCATGGCCTCACCGTGCTCAACTCCCCCGGCACGGTCGACAGCGACTATCGCGGCGAGGTGAAGGTGCTTTTGATCAATCTCGGCGACGAGGATTTTGCCGTGACGCGCGGCATGCGCATCGCCCAGATCGTTTTCGCCGCGGTGACGCAGGTGGCCGTCGAAGAGCGTTCGCTGGCTGGCGGCACGGCGCGTGGTGCGGGCGGGTTCGGATCGACCGGCACCGCCTGATGCAAATACCAAAGCTGGTTATCTTCGACTGCGACGGCATCCTCGTCGATACGGAGAATCTCGCCAATCGACGCCTCGCCGAATGGTTGGCGGCTGCCGGCTATCCGACAAGCTTCGAATATTGCCGCAAGAATTTCTCCGGCCGCAGCATGGCTTCGGTGCAGAAAGAGATCGAGGCGGCGACCGAGGTCCGGCTTGGCGCCGATTTCGTCGAGCGCTGGAATGCCGGCCTGCCGGACCTGTTTTCCCATGGCGTCGAGGCGATCCCCTATGTCCGGGAATTCATTGAGACGGTCCGCGCGGCCGGCATCCCCTATTGCGTGGCCACCTCGGCCAGGATTTCGAAGATGCACATCACGCTCGGCCAGACCGGGCTGTTGCCATTGTTCGAACATGCGATGTTTTCCTCGACCATGGTTGGGCGCGGCAAGCCGTTCCCCGACCTGTTCCTGCATGCGGCCAAGACCATGGGCTTCGCGCCCGTCGACTGCATCGTCATCGAGGACAGCGTCGCCGGGACGCAGGCCGGTATCGCCGCCGGCATGCGGGTGTTTTCCTATCATGGCGACCCCTATTCCGACCGAGATGGCCTGATCGAGGCCGGCGGCATCCTGTTCGACGACATGCGCGAGCTGGCCGGGATGGTGCCGATCCACTGATCTGGTTCCGGCACGGCTGCACGATGCTGGAACCCGTGCTAGAGCGTTTCACCGTTTCATGGAAACGGCGAACCGCTCTAACTCTTTGTTTTGACGCAATTCCAGGCGGAAAACCGCTCACACTTTTCCTGGAACTGCTCTAGCGTGAGTGGCCTGATCTTGGGGGGCGCTCATGCCAACGAACCTTTTCCGCTTCATCCTCGCCGTGATGCTGCTGCCGCTCTTGTGGACCGCGGCCGGCGCGCAAACCGTCAGCTTCCCGGATCTCGGCAGCGCCCTGCCCGGCCGCAGCGATGTCACCTATCTCGACCTGGCCAAATTGGTCATCCCGAGCCTCGCCTCGGACGGGAATGGTTTCTACAAGGGCGGATTGCCGATCGAGATGCGCCATATCGAGGGACCGGATAGCGGCGGCTCGCCGCCAGAGACATCCAGCTTCCCGAATGCCGCCGTGCTTGCCATCAGGGCCGGCGGCCAGGACCGACTGGCGATGCTGTTCGACCTTGGCGACTCTCCCGACAGTGCAGAGGGCTATGCTGTGCTGGCGCTCTACGACGTCACGGCCAAGCCGAAACTGCTCGATGCGGCCAACGTCGCGGTCGACCGCAGCACCTATTTTCGCGAGCCGAACAAGCTCTCGATCGGCGCCGGCGACGACATGCTGATCACCATGAGCACGCATTTCAATTCGAGCCAGGGCTATGTGATCACGCCGCTGATCATGGTCCGCGACGACAAATTCGAGCTGGTCGACATGATCTACACGTTCGACGAAAGGCTCTGCGCCTACAGCCGCAAGCAGGATGTGACCTTCCAGACCATCGCCGACGGCCAGCCTTATGCCGCCGTCAAGGTGACGGTCACCGACAGCATCGTGCCAAGCGATGAAAGCTGCGATGACGCGCCGCCCGAAGCGTCGTCGCACGACATTTCCGTCACCTATCATTGGGACAAGAAGACATCGCGCTACGTCAAGGATTCCGACGCGTTCGAGAAATTGGCAGCAGAGAACGAGAAACGCTTCTGAACCAAGCGCATTTATTTGCCCGGCCGAAGACGGCGCGATAGCATCCGCCCCCAAACACTTGTGATGGGGAGCATTCATGGACAAGGGCAAGATCTTTCGTGACCTGCATGCCTCGACTTTCGTCATGCCCAATCCCTGGGATCCGGGCACGACCAAGCTGCTCGGATCCTTCGGTTTCAGGGCGCTGGCGACGACAAGCGCCGGCTTTGCCTTTTCGCGCGGCCTGCCGGACGGCGCGGTGACCTTCGAGCAGATGATCCATCACTGCCGCGAGGTGACGGCGGCCACCGACCTGCCGGTCTCCGCCGATCTTGAGAAAGGCAAGGGCGACAGCGCCGAGCGGGCCGCCGAAACCATATTCGCGGCGGAAGCCGCCGGCCTTGCCGGCTGCTCGATCGAGGACCACACCGGCGATCCCGACAGGCCGATCTATGATTTCTCCCACGCGGTCGAGCGCGTCGCGGCGGCGGCGGAGGCGGCGCGGGCCTTAAGACGCGATTTCGTCTTCACGGCGCGGGCAGAGAATTTTCTGTGGGGCAAGTCCGATCTCGACGACACCATCAAGCGGCTGCAGGCCTTCGAGAAGGCCGGCGCCGACGTGCTCTATGCGCCTGGGATCGGCGACGTCGAGATGGTGCGAACGTTGTGTTCGGCGCTCAGCAAGCCGGTCAACGTCATGGCGAAACCGGGCTTCACCATCGCCGATCTCTCAAAGGCCGGAGTGAAGCGCATTTCGCTCGGGCCGTGGCTGACCAATTTCGCCTATGGCATGCTGGAGACGGCGACGCGCGAAATCCAGCAGGACGGCACGTTCGGCTTCACTCGCGCCGCCATGCCGTTCGGCAAATTGCAGGCGCTGTTCGGCAAATCCCCGGATTAAGCGGCGGCCGTCATAAGGCGACCGTGGTCAGCGACGGCTTTCCCGCGCCGAAACCGCCTTGTGCAGATGCACCATCATGGCGGCGGCGAAGAGTGGCGTCAGCAAATTGAGCAGCGGCACGGCAAGGAAGGTCGCTATGACCAGCCCGGCGAGAAACACCGTGCCGGCATACTGCCGGCGCAAGGCCCTGGCTTCATCCTCAGGGCGAAAGCGCATCGCGGCGAATTCGAAGAATTCGCGGCCGAGCAGATAGCCGTTGACGATGAAGAAGGCGGCGATGTTGATGCCCGGCACCAGCAGGAGCATGAGCGCCACGATGTTGCCGAGGATGACGACGCCGAAGAACTTTATCGCCAGCACCAGCGACCGCAGCGCCGGCATGGCGCGCCCGACCGGGTCGCGGGGATAATCGGTGCGCTCGACCACTTCGGCGACATCGTCGAGGAACAAGCCGGCGATCACCGCCGTGACCGGCGCGACGAGCAGTGCCATGCCGAAGGCAAGGGCGATGGCCGCGATGATGCCGCCAAGCCAGCCGGCCCAGGACGGTATGCCCGGCAACAAGGTCTGGAGCCATGGTAAAGCCAGCCACTCGACAAGGCTGGTCAGGCCGAACCACAAGGCGACCAGCGCCAGCACGGTCAGGCCGAGCGTCTTGATGAACACGGCACGAAACGGCGGCGAGAGCAGCTCGAAGACCGCGATGCGGGCAGCGTCGAAAATCACCGTGTTTCACCCCCCGGGTCGCAGGACACCGCCGGAAGGCGGGACGCTTCCGAGATAGGCAGCGCGGGCCGCGAGCACAAGTAAATCGGGGCGTCTAACGGGCGAAGGCCGGTTTACGGACCGCAATGGTCATGGCCGCGACGCCGGCCACGACAAAAGCCATGCCGAGCCACGCCGTCGGCCCCAGGCTTTCGCCGAGGAAGACGGCGCCGATGCCGACGCCGATCGGCACGCGCAGATAGGCCTGCGACGTGGTGCCGACGGAACCCAGCGTGTGGATGAGGCGGAAATAGATGACGAAGGCAAGTGCGGTCGAAAACACCGACAGGCCGAGCAAGGCCAGGATCGACGCCGTCGATGGCGCGAGCGCCCAGGGCTGGTCGACCACCAGGCTGAGCGGCACCAGCATGACCGCGCCGCACAGCATCGAGCCTGCCGCCGGCAGCATCGGATCGAGACCCTTGAAGCCGCGGCCGAAAATGGCGGCGCCGGCATAGCAGATCGTCGCCACGACGATGGCGACCTGCGCCCACAGCTCGTGGCCGAGACCACCCAGCGCCTCCGTGCCGACAATAAGGCAGATGCCGGCTATGCCGGCACCGACACCGATCAGCTTGCGCACCGTGACCGGCTCGTGGCGGGTGATGAGCGCCGTCAGCAGGAAGGTGAAGATCGGCGAGGTCGCGTTGAGGATGGTGGCGAGGCCGGCATCGACCGAGCGCTCGGCCGCGGCGATCAGCGTGAACGGTATGACGCTGTTGAGGCAGGCCTGGAAGGCGAAGCGGCGCCAGATGGCCAGGTCGTGCGGCATCGCAAGTCCGCGCCAACGGATGACGGCGAACAGGATGCCGCCGGCGATCAAGGTGCGGGCGGCGATGAAAGTCACCGGAGGGATGGTTTCGACGCCGATCTTGATGAAAGTGTAGGAAGCACCCCACAGCACAGCCAGCACACCGAGCAATGCCAGGTCGGTTGTCGTGTCGTTCTTTGCGGACATGGGCCTGCCGTATTCCGATGTGATCGATCGGGCTGACTTGTAGGCAACGCCGCGAAGAAATGCTTCGTCCACGGTCGAATTGTCGTAGCGCCTGGCGTGTCGCGCTCCAGGGCTCGTTGCAATTCAGGTCAGGCCGGCATCACCTGAATAGCAACATGCCCTAGGCAAAGCCGCCGCGAATCGCTAAACCCGCGCCCGGCCAGCGTGACAAGAAGCCGGCTCGGGTTTGTGGCGGAGACATTGATGCCGGATTATGACGTGCTTTGCATCGGCAATGCCATTGTCGACATCATCGCCCAGTGCGAGGAGGCATTCCTCGAAACCAACGGCATCATCAAGGGCGCGATGAACCTCATCGACACCCACCGCGCCGAACTGCTCTACAGCCGCATGGGTCCGGCGATCGAAGCCTCCGGCGGCAGCGCCGGCAACACGGCGGCTGGCGTTGCCTCTTTCGGCGGCCGCGCCGCCTTCTTCGGCAAGGTCTCCAACGATGGGCTGGGCGAAATCTACGCCCACGACATCCGCGCGCAGGGCGTCGCCTTCGACACCAAGCCGCTCACGGGCGAGCCGCCGACGGCGCGCTCGATGATCTTCGTCACACCCGACGGCGAACGCTCGATGAACACCTATCTCGGCGCCTGCGTCGAGCTTGGGCCGGAGGATGTCGAGGCCGACAAGGCATCGGGCGCCAAGGTCACCTATTTCGAAGGCTATCTGTGGGACCCGCCGCGCGCCAAGGAGGCGATCCGGCAGACGGCCAGGCTGGCGCATGCGGCAGGCCGCGAAGTCTCCATGACGCTGTCGGATTCGTTCTGCGTCGACCGCTACCGCGACGAATTCCTCGAGCTGATGCGCTCGGGCACGGTCGACATCGTCTTTGCCAACAGCCACGAGATCAAGTCGCTCTACCAGACATCGTCCTTCGACGAGGCGCTGGCCAAGATCCGCAAGGACTGCAGAATAGCCGCCGTCACCCGCTCGGAAAAAGGCTCGGTCATCGTGCGCGGCGACGAGACCGTGGTGATCCAGGCGACGGCGATCCGGGAACTGGTCGACACGACGGGCGCCGGCGATCTCTACGCCGCCGGCTTCCTGCATGGCTATACGCAAGGCCGCGACCTCAAGACCTGCGGCGACCTTGGCTCACTGGCCGCCGGCCTGGTGATCCAGCAGATCGGCCCAAGGCCAAGGCAGAACCTGCGCCGCGAGGCGGAACAGGCTGGGTTGCTGTAGAGCTCCTTTCCCTTCTCCCCCTGTGGGAGAAGGAAAAGCGGACCGCTTCTCACCGTCGCGCAGTTGTCACATATCGCTCCTACACGAAATCGAGAGCGTCCCGTGACTGACATTTCGGGGCGCCCGCAGTCAGATGGGATGTTGAAAAGATGCAAGACAGCAAGCTGTCGGGCGGCGCGATCCGTTGCCGCCATGATTTCCGTTTTCCGCAGTAGATATTCAGCAATCGGCCGCGGCTGAGGGAGGAGCGCACGCGGCCGGAAGACATGTGCATGAGCAGATTTCAGACAACCGGTCTTGGACAGGACGACTTCGCGGAGATGGTCGCGGAGGACGTCGAACGTGCGCTTGCCCATTATGACGAAGCGATAAACCAGTCCACCGTGGTCTCGGTCGGCAAGATCGCCGGCAGCATAGCATCCGCCGTCACCTTGCTGTCGCCAAAGCACCAGCGCGCCATCGACGCCATCCATGCCGACCTTCCCGGCCTTGCCTCGAAATTCGTGCGCGCGCTGGCGGCCGAAGCCGCGCGCCGCAGCGAAGCCGGCGTCACCGATATGCCGAGGGCGTTGCCGGCCGATGAAACGCTTGCCCCGCCGCCACGGTCCGACGACCTTGAATCGATGCTGATCGAGGACTGGGCCGGCCGCGTCGCCGGCTCGACCTATCTGGAGGAAAACCTGCGCATCGCCCGCTCGACCCTGCACCGCTGGCAGAGGCGCGGCGACGTCATCGCCTTGCGCAAGGGCGGCCGCAAGCACGTTTTCCCGCTGGCGCAGTTCGTCGACGGCAGGCCGGTCGCCGGCATAAGCAACGTGCAGTCGCTGATAGGCAATCCGAGACTTGCCTGGCTGTGGCTGACGCGCCCAGCGGCACGGCTCGACGGCCGCGTTCCGATCGACCTGCTGCGGCAGGACCAGATCGAGGAGGTCGTCGAAGCGGCACGGGCGTTCGCGCCGGGCTGAAGCCGGCGATAGCTACGCCGTCTTGCGAAGACGAGGCCTGGGCGATGGCTGTTGTGGCGCCATTTCGCTCGCGGTGACGAGCCGGTTTCGGCCGCTCTTTTTGCCGATGTACATCAGCCGGTCGGCGAGCGCGATCAGCGCTTCGGAGTCGCCGGCTTCCGCCGGATACATCGCCACGCCAACGGTGCAACCGACCTGGATGGCGCCATTGGGCGCGGGGACCTTGATTCGCAACCTTTCCAGGATGCGTTCGGCGACGCGCACGGCCTTCTGCCGTGCCAGCTCGGTGTCGGCCGAGAACAGGAAGGCGAACTCGTCGCCGCCGAGCCGGGCGACGAAATCTGCGCTGCGCAGGATCGAGCGAAGCTGGCTCGACACACGCTGCAGCAGCGCATCGCCGGCCTCGTGGCCGAGCGTGTCATTGACTTCCTTGAACCGGTCGAGGTCGATGAACAGCAGCCCGGCCGCCTCGCCGGTGGCGCCGCAGCGGGCGACCACCGATTTGAGCTCGTTGTGGAACGCACGCCGGTTGGGCAGGTCGGTCAAGGCATCGTGGTTGGCCGAATGGTCGCTCTGCTGCTTCGCCACCTCGATCTCGCGCTTTTGCGCGGAGAGTTCCTCGTTGGCGGTCTTCAGATCCAGGACCAGCTGGGCGTTGAGGTCCTCGACGACCTTGCGGTCGCTGATGTCGACGACGAAGCCCTCCAGGAATTCGAGTTCGCCGGCTTTGTCCCAGACACCGCCGCCGATCTCGCGGACCCAGAGCGGTTCGCCGGCCCTGGGCACGATACGATAGTCGACGTTCCAGTTGCAGCGCGCCTCGAGCGCGGCGTCGACGGCGGCATAGACCGATGGCAGGTCATCCGGATGGATGGCCGAGACATAGTCGCGCACCGCATTGTGGATGAAATCGCTCGGCCGATAACCGCTGACGGTGAAGATGCCGTCGCTGATATAGAGCATGGTGTAGGACGCGTCGTTGCGGCAGCGGTAGAGATAACCGTCCATGCGGCCGGTAATGCTGAGCAAGGCGTCCAGCCGCTCGTCGTGGTAGACCCCCGGGCCGGCCGTGGGTACGGAAACTCCGTCATGCTTCATGGCCGCACCCCCATTTAGCGGTCTGAGCGCGCCGTGGATGCCGTTACGGCATGCGGCAAGAGTTTCCGTATATCAGGTGAATCTTATCAATCTGTTATGGGGAGCCGACGGCGTTTCGAGCGCCGCCGGGTTCGAAGAGCCGGATCGTTGGCTTCCGCCTTCGACGGACCGGCCCTCAAGTCCCCGCCGTGTACGCCGCGATCGCCGCCATGTTGACGATGTCCGAGTCCTTGGCGTTCAGCGAGACGATCTGCACCGGCTTGTTCAGGCCGACCAGCAACGGGCCGATGACCGTCGAGCCGCCGAGTTCCTGCAGCATCTTGGTCGAGATCGAGGCCGAGTGGAAGGCCGGCATGATCAGCACATTGGCCGGGCCGGTGAGGCGGATGAATGGGTATTGCGCCATGGCGCGGGCATTCAGCGCGACGTCGGCGGCCATTTCGCCGTCATATTCGAAATCGACGCGGCGCTTGTCGAGGATGCGCACGGCTTCCTGGACGCGTTCGGAGCGCTCGCCCTGGGGGTGGCCGAAGGTGGAATAGGCGAGCATGGCGAGCCTCGGCTCGTAGCCCATGCGGCGGGCAAAGCCAGCCGCTTCCTCGGCGATATCGGCGATCTGCTCGGCATTCGGCATGTCGTGCACGGCGGTGTCGGCGACCAGCACGGTCTTGCCCCGCGCAAGCACGATCGAGACGCCGATGACGCGGTGGCCGGGCTTGGCGTCGATGACGCGGCGGATGTCGTCGAGCGCGGTGGAATAGTTACGGGTCACGCCGGTGACGATGCCGTCGGCGTCGCCCAGCGCCACCATGCAGGCGGCGAAGTGGTTGCGATCGTTGTTGATCAGGCGCTGGCAGTCGCGGAACAGGAAGCCTTTGCGCTGCATGCGCTCGTAGAGATAGTCGGTGTAGATGCCGTTGCGGCGCGACAGCCTTGCATTGATGATCTCGATGCCTTGCTTGTTGAGGTCGATGCCGGCGTGCTTGGCGTTTTCCTTGATGACGTCGTCGCGGCCGAGCAGGATGGCGGTGCCGAGGCGCTGGTTCACATAGGAGACGGCGGCGCGCATCACCTGCTCCTCCTCGCCCTCGGCGAAGACGATGCGCTTGGGCTGGCGGCGGACGCGGTCGTAGATGCGCTGCAGGGTCGAGGCGATCGGGTCGCGGCGAGCCGACAGTTCCTGCGCATAGCGGTCGAGGTCGAGGATCGGCTTGCGGGCGACGCCCGACTCCATAGCTGCCTTGGCAACCGCCAGCGGAATGGCGGAGATCAGCCGCGGGTCGAACGGTACCGGGATGATGTAGTTGGGCCCGAATTTCGGCCGGTTGCCCTGATAGGCGGCGGCGACGTCGTCGGGCACGTCCTGGCGCGCCAGTTCGGCCAGCGCGCGGGCCGCGGCGATCTTCATGTCGTCATTGATGGTGGTCGCCCGTACATCCAGCGCGCCGCGGAAGATGTAGGGGAAGCCGAGCACGTTGTTGACCTGGTTCGGATAGTCCGAACGGCCCGTCGCCATGATGGCGTCGGTGCGGATCTCGGCCACTTCCTCCGGCGTGATTTCCGGATCGGGATTGGCCATGGCGAAGATGATCGGGTTCTTGGCCATCGATTGCACCATGGCGGTGGTCAGCGCGCCCTTGGCCGAGAGGCCGAGGAAGACGTCTGCGCCGTCGAGCGCCTCGGCAAGGCTGCGTGCCTCGGTTTTCACCGCATGCGCCGACTTCCACTGGTTCATGCCTTCGGTGCGGCCCTGGAAGACCACGCCCTTGGTGTCGCACAGGATGATGTTTTCGGGTGCGAAGCCCATCGCCTTCATCAGCTCGATGCAGGCGATGCCGGCGGCACCCGCGCCGTTGCAGACCAGCCTGGTGGTCTTCATGTCGCGGCCGGTGATCTCCAGCGCGTTGATCAGGCCGGCGGCCGAGATGATGGCGGTGCCGTGCTGGTCGTCGTGGAAGACCGGGATGTCCATCAGCTCGCGCAGGCGCTGCTCGATGATGAAGCACTCCGGCGCCTTGATATCCTCGAGGTTGATGCCGCCGAAGGACGGCCCGAGGAAGCGCACGCAGTTGATAAACTCGTCGGCATCCTCGGTGTCGACCTCGAGGTCGATGGAATCGACATCGGCGAAGCGCTTGAACAGCACCGCCTTGCCCTCCATCACCGGCTTGGAGGCCAGCGCACCGAGATTGCCGAGGCCAAGGATGGCGGTGCCGTTGGAGATGACGGCCACCATGTTGCCGCGCGTCGTATAGTCGAAGGCGCGGCTGGGATCCTCGGCGATGGCGCGCACCGGCACGGCGACGCCTGGCGAATAGGCGAGGCTCAGATCGCGCTGCGTCGTCATCGGCTTGGTGGCGACGATCTCCAGCTTGCCAGGCCGGCCCATCGCATGGAATTCGAGCGCTTCCTGCGCGCTGACGGACGGACCGTTGTTCTCGGTTTTCCTGGCCATGATGCTTTTGATTTCCTCGCCGGTGCAGCACCTCCTTGAAGCGGGTGCTTTGTTTCGGTCCGAATTAAGACCACGCGCCGCCGCGTGTAAACCGCCAGCGCGCGGGAATCGCAGGCCGAAGGACAATTGCGTGCAAACGATCGCCTCGGTCTTCCCCTGCTTTTCGAAGCTCCGGCATTAAACCCGGCCAACACATCTGCTAGCGTGCCGCGCCATGAACATGCACCTAGCGAATGAGCCCGACGCCCCCGAGGTGATGACGCCGCCGCCCGGCACGGCCGCCGTCACGCCGATGATGGAGCAGTTCATCGAGATCAAGGCGGCGAACCCGGATTCGCTCTTGTTCTACCGCATGGGCGATTTCTACGAGCTGTTCTTCGACGACGCCGAAAAGGCGAGCCGGGCGCTGGGCATCGTCCTGACCAAGCGCGGCAAGCACCAGGGCCACGATATCCCGATGTGCGGCGTGCCGGTGCATGCGGCCGACGACTATCTGCAGAAGCTGATCGGCCAGGGATTCCGCGTCGCCGTCTGCGAGCAGATCGAGGATCCGGCTGAGGCCAAGAAACGCGGTTCCAAATCGGTGGTGCGCCGCGACGTGGTGCGGCTGGTGACGCCGGGCACCATCACCGAGGACAAATTGCTGGCGCCGTCGGAATCGAGCTTCCTGATGGCGCTGGGCCGGGTGAAGGGCGGCAGCGACCATTCCTTCGCAATTGCCTGGATCGACATCTCGACCGGCGCCTTCCGCGTTGCCGAGACCACCGCCGACCGGCTGCTGGCCGACATTTTCCGTGTCGATCCGCGCGAGCTGATCGTCGCCGAGCCGGTGTTCCATGATCCCGAACTGAGGCCGGTGTTCGACGTGCTCGGCCGCGTCGCAAATCCACAGCCGCCGTCGCTGTTCGATTCTGCCTCGGCCACCGGGCGCATCGCCCGCTTCTTCGACGTGGCGACGCCGGACAGTTTCGGCACGTTCTCGCGCGCCGAACTGTCGGCGATCTCGGGCGCCATCGCCTATGTCGAGAAGACGCAGAAGGCCGAGCGGCCGCCTTTGTCGCGGCCGGAGCGCGAGGAGCAGGGCTCGACCCTGTTCATCGATCCGGCGACGCGCGGCAATCTCGAACTCTTACGCACGCTGTCCGGCAGCCGCGAGGGCTCGCTGTTCAAGGCGATCGACCGCACGGTGACCGGCGGCGGCGCAAGGCTGCTCGCCGACCGGCTGATGGCGCCGCTGACCGACCCGGTGGCGATCGGCGCGCGCCTGGATTCGGTGTCGTTCTTCCGCTCCGAAACCCGGCTTTGCCAGGCGGTGCGGACGAGCCTGAAAAGCGTCGCCGACATGCCGCGCGCTCTGTCCCGGCTGGCGCTCAACCGCGGCGGCCCGCGCGACCTTGGCGCCCTGCGCGCCGGTTTCGAGGCGGCCGGCGCTATCGTCGAAATCTTCGCCGCAACCGCCCTGCCCCAGGAACTGGCGGTTGCAATGGCCGCCATTCAGGCGCTGCCGCAGGCGCTTGCCCAGCATCTGACCCAGGCGCTCGGCGAGGAACTGCCGCTGCTCAAGCGCGACGGCGGCTTCCTGCGCGGCGGCTACCACCCGGAACTCGACGAGATGCAGGCGTTGCGCGACGAATCGCGAAAAGTGATCGCCGGGCTGGAGCGCTCGCTGATCGAGGAGACCGGCATCCGTTCCCTGAAGATCCGGCACAACAATGTGCTGGGTTACTACATCGAGGTGACCGCCAACCATCATGCGATCATGACCGGCAGCGATGGCGCCAAGGCGCGCTTCATCCACCGCCAGACCATGGCCAATGCCATGCGCTTCACCACGACGGAGCTTGCCGAACTCGAGACCAAGATCGCCAACGCGGCAGACCGGGCGCTCAGCATCGAACTGGCGGCGTTCGATACGCTGACGGCGCAAGCCGTCGGCGAGGCGGAAAAGATCCGTGCCGGCGCCGATGCGCTGGCAGCGATCGATGTCTCGGCGGCACTGGCGCTGCTTTCGGAAAGCGAAGCCTGGTGCCGGCCGGTCGTGGATTCGAGCCTTGCCTTCGAAATCTCCGGCGGCCGGCATCCGGTTGTCGAGCAGGCCTTGCGCCGTTCCGGCGACGGGCCGTTCGTCGCCAATGATTGCGACCTGTCGCCGGAGGGGAACGCCAAGAACGGCGCGATCTGGCTGCTGACCGGCCCGAACATGGGCGGTAAATCGACGTTCCTGCGGCAGAACGCGCTGATCGCCATCCTGGCCCAGACCGGCTCCTTCGTGCCGGCAACATCGGCCCATATCGGCGTCGTCGACCGGCTGTTCTCGCGCGTCGGCGCCTCGGACGATCTGGCGCGCGGCCGTTCGACCTTCATGGTCGAGATGGTCGAGACGGCGGCGATCCTCAACCAGGCCGGCGAACGGGCGCTGGTGATCCTCGACGAGATCGGCCGCGGCACCGCCACCTTCGACGGCCTGTCGATCGCCTGGGCGGCGGTGGAGTACCTGCATGAGAAGAACCGCTGCCGGGCGATCTTCGCCACCCATTTCCACGAAATGACCTCGCTCGCCGGCAAGCTGGCGCGGCTCCACAACGTCACCATGCGGGTCAAGGAATGGGAAGGCGACGTCGTCTTCCTGCACGAGGTCGGCAAGGGTGCCGCCGACCGCTCCTATGGCGTGCAGGTGGCGCGGCTCGCCGGCCTGCCGGAAGCGGTGGTCGACCGGGCCAAGCAGGTGCTGCACCAGCTGGAGGAAGGCGAGGTTTCCGGCAAGACCAACCGGCTGGTCGACGACCTGCCGCTGTTTTCCGTGGCCATGAAGCGGGAGGCGCCGAAGCCGGTGAAGAGCGACGCGCTCGGCGCCGCGCTGGGCGAGATCAACCCCGACGAGATGACGCCGAGGGAAGCGCTGGAAGCGCTTTACCGGCTGAAGGGACTGGCGGGGAAGTAGTCAGATCATCTCCAGGCCACGCTTGCGGGTCGGTGGCGGGAACGCACGGTCGAGGTCGGTGATGTCCTGCGGCGTAAGCTTTATGTCGAGCGCCGCAAAATTCTGGCGGACGTGCTCCTGGCTACTGGCTTTCGGAATGGCGATGACGCCTTCCTGCTGCATCACCCAGGCCAGGGCGATTTGTGCCGCGGTCGCATTGTGGCGGGCGGCGACGGCGTCAAGCCCAGTATTGCGTGCCAGCGCGCCCTGCTCGACCGGCGAATAGGCCATCAAAGGGATGCCGCGCTTGCGGCTCCAGGGCGCCAGATCGAATTCGGGGCCACGTCGGACCAGATTGTAAAGCACCTGGTTGGTCTGGACGTTGCCACCGTCGGGCAAACCGGCCAGGTCCTCCATGTCCTCGGTGTCGAAATTGCTGACGCCCCAATGGCGGATCTTGCCGGCCCTCCTCAAGGCCTCGAAGGCTTCGACCGTCTCCGCCAAAGGCACGCTGCCCGGCCAATGCAGGAGATAGAGATCGATGCGGTCGGTGCGCAGGCGCTTCAGGCTGTTCTCGCAGGCGCGCTGCACGCCGGCGCGCGACGCGTTCGATGGCAAAACTTTCGAGACCACGAAGACCTCGGCGCGGCGCCCGGCAATGGCTTGCGCCACCACTTCCTCGGCGCCGCCGCTGGCATACATTTCGGCGGTGTCGATCAGCGTGAGGCCAAGATCGAGGCCGAGTTTGAGAGCGTTGACCTCATCGGCACGGCGACGCGAATCCTCACCCATCTTCCACGTGCCCTGGCCGAGCACTTGAATGGCTTCGCCAGAAGGCAGCGTGGTGGTTCTGATGGTGGATGGCATGGCAGGCTCCGTTTGAGGCCGAATCGCATCACAGGGCGGGCGAGAGAATCCAGAGGCGTTCTCGCCCAAATCTCCCCGTCGCGAAAGGCTCACTTCACTGGATGCGCGGCGAGCCAATCCTGCATCTGCTTGATCTCGGCTTCCTGCGCGGCGATGACGCCTTCGGCGAGCTTGCGGATTTCCGGGTCCTTACCGTTGGCAAGCTCGACCTTGGCCATGTCGATGGCGCCCTGGTGGTGCGGGATCATGCCCCTGATAAAATCGACATCGGCATTGCCGGTGTATTTGACCATCATGTCCTTGTGCATCTTGTCCATCGCCTTTTTGTAGCCAACGGTGGCAGGGCTTTGCGCACCCATCGACATGCCAGCCATGTCGTGTTTCATCTCTTCGCTCTGCGCCGGAACGCTTTCGAGGAAGACGGCGAGCAGCATTCCCGCCGCCATCAGCAAAAGCACGAGTTTCTTGGCCAAGGTCATTCATGGTCTCCTGTTGGTTGAGTTTCGTATTTGGGGGTTTGGATCAGAGTTTCAACGTTCGCAGCCGCAATGCGTTGGCGATGACCGAGACGGAAGACAGGCTCATCGCCGCTGCCGCCAGCATCGGCGACAAAAGCATGCCGGTGAGCGGATAGAGCACGCCTGCGGCGACGGGCACGCCAAGGACATTGTAGAGGAAGGCGAAGAACAGGTTCTGGCGGATGTTGCCGATCGTCGCCTGGGCCAGCGTGCGGGCGCGCACGATGCCGTTGAGGTCGCCCTTGACCAAAGTGATGCCGGCGCTTTCGACCGCGACATCGGCGCCGGTGCCCATGGCGATGCCGACATCGGCGCTGGCCAAGGCCGGCGCATCGTTGACGCCGTCGCCGGCCATGGCGACGCCGGCGCCCCTGCCGCGCAGTTCCTCGACCAGGGCTGCCTTCTGTTCCGGCAACAGGCCGGCGCGAACCTCGTCGATGCCGAGGCTTTTGGCGATTGCGTTGGCCGTGCGCTCATTGTCGCCGGTCGCCATGATGATCCTGAGTCCGCTGTCATGCAGCGCCTTGATCGCCTCGGCGGTCGTCGCCTTGATGGGATCGGCGACGGCGACGATGCCGGCCAGTCTGCCGCCGACAGCGACGAACATCGCCGTCTTGCCATCGCCCTGCAGCGCTTCTGCGCCGGCCGAAACGGCGGAAACGTCAACGCCGAGATCGCCCATCATCGCGGCATTGCCGAGCGCGACGGCCTTACCCGACACCGTGCCGGAAACACCCTTGCCGGTAACCGCCTCGAAATCGCCGGCGTCGGTGACGGTCGCACCGCGCGCCGCGGCGCCCTCGACGATGGCCTCGGCCAGCGGATGTTCCGAGCCCTTCTCCAGGCTCGCGGCGAGCCCCAGCAATTCGTCTTCGGAAAAGCCGGTTGCCACGACGACATCCGTCAGTTTCGGTCTGCCCTCGGTCAGCGTGCCGGTCTTGTCGACGATCAGCGTGTCGACGGAGGCGAAGCGTTCGAGCGCGGCGGCTTCCTTGATCAGCACGCCAGCATGCGCCCCGCGTCCGGTGGCGGTCATGATCGACATCGGCGTGGCGAGGCCAAGCGCACAGGGACAGGCGATGATCAGCACCGAGACCGCCGAGACGATGGCGAAGATCAGGCTGGGCTCGGGGCCGAAGACGGCCCAGGCGATGAAGGCCACAACGGCGACAAGGACGACGGCCGGGACAAAGTAGAAGGAAACGCGGTCTGCCAGCCCCTGGATCGGCGCGCGCGAGCGCTGTGCCTTGGCGACGAGTTCGACGATGCGCGCCAGCGTGGTCTCTGCGCCGATCCGTTCGGCACGCATGATCAGCGAACCTTGTTTGTTGAGCGTGCCGCCGGTGAGAGCGTCGCCCTCGGCCTTTTCGACCGGCAGCGGCTCGCCCGTGATCATCGATTCGTCGATGGAGGAGCGGCCTTCGAGCACCGTGCCGTCGACCGGCACGGCATCACCGGGCCGGATACGCAGGCGATCGCCAGCCTTGACGCTGTTCAGCGGCACATCGGCCTCGGAACCGTCTTCGGCCATACGGCGCGCGGTCTTCGGCGCCAGATCGAGCAAGGCGCGGATTGCCGACCCGGTCTTTTCGCGGGCACGCAATTCCAGCACCTGGCCGAGGAAAACCAGCGCGACAATAACGGCGGCGGCCTCGAAATAGACCGGCACCGCGCCGCCATGGCCGCGGAACTGATGCGGGAAGATGTCCGGAAACAGGGTGGCGACGACGCTGTAGATGTAGGCCGCGCCGACGCCTAGCGAAATCAGCGTCCACATGTTGGGGCTGCGGTTGAGGACAGACTCCCAGCCACGGTGGAAGAAGGGAAAAGCGGCCCAGAGCACCACCGGGCTTGCCAGGAGCAATTCTATCCAGACCTTTGTGCGATCATCGACCCAGCTTTCGAACGACACTCCAATCATTGGCGCCATCGCGACGATCAGAAGCGGGATCGACAGGACTGCGCTGACCCAGAACCGCCTGGTGAAATCGACCAGTTCGGGATTTGGCCCTTCATCGCCCGATGGCACGCCCATCGGCTCAAGCGCCATGCCACAGATCGGGCAGGAGCCGGGCTTGTCGCGGACGATTTCGGGATGCATCGGGCAGGTGTACTGCGTGCCCTTGGGCGCGGGCGGCGGTGCCGGCCTGTCGCCGAGATAAGTCTGCGGTGCCGCCTCGAATTTCGCCTTGCAGCCGGCGGAACAGAAATAGAAGCCCTGGCCTTCATGGCGCACGAAGTGCCTGGCTGTGGCACGGTCGACGCTCATGCCACAGACGGGGTCGGTGGCCGTGAGGTATTGTTCCGGCTCGGCCTGGAATTTCGAACGGCAGCGCTCGCTGCAGAAATGGTAGAGGCGACCGCCATGCTCCGATGTCGGCTTGCCGACGGCTGGATCCACGGTCATGCCGCAGACCGGATCGCGCAGAACGGCTGCAGTATCGGCGCCTTTCGGCGCGCAACAGCTGCCGTGCGCGCCTTGTGCGTGGTGATCGCCGCGATGGTCATGGTCTGGGTGCGTCATTCCAAAATGCCTCTATGCCTCTGCCTGATCGCGGAGGTAGTGCTTCCAGTAACTGGAAGGTCAAGGGCTGTTCCGATTTTTTCGTTTCTGGCCCGGCATTGGCCGCTCACCCTGTACCAGGTGGCTACATCGTGTCGAAGCAAATGGCACGCGACGTCCTCTGTTGGCTCTGCCATTGCGGCATGATATCCACCCGAGAAAGATCAACAAACCATAGCATCACCTGTGCTTGAAGGCTCCCGCGGTGCTTGGCGGTTCCCGCCGGTTCGCTGGAAGCAAGGGTTTTGAAAAAATAGCTCGTGAAAATGAAGCGTCTGGTCATCAACCTCGATCGATCTCCCGAGCGGCTTGCCCACATGTCGAGGGAATTCGCCCGCATCGGCGTTGGGTTCGAACGGGTCGCGGGGGTCGATGGCAAGGAACATCCCGACCTGATTCTGCAGCCGCAGCACGCAATACACGCCACCCGGCCGCTCTCCGGCAGCGAAATCGCCTGCCTGCACAGTCACCGAGCCTGCTGGACGATCATTGCCCAGGATGAGGCCCCATACGGCGCCGTGTTCGAGGACGACATGGTCTTCTCCAGTAGGGCCGGGGCGTTGCTGGGCGATACGAGTTGGGTGCCGGCGGACGCCGATGTCGTGAAGCTCGAGACATTCTTCTCCACAACCGTGATCCAGAGGAGAAGGACCTCTGCCGGACATGGTTTTTCCATGGCCCGGCTCCGCAAGGGCCATCCGGGGGCCGGTGGTTATCTGCTCTCGCGGCGGACGGCGCGCGACTTTCTGGAGGCAACGGCGCAGGTCAGCATTGCTACCGATGATCTCATCTTCAACCCCGTCATGTCGGCCGGCAAGACCATCTACCAACTTGTTCCGGCGCTCTGCGCACAGGATCAATTCGTCGACGGAAGGCTGCCAAGCCTGCTTGACCAGGAACGCGATGCCGCGCGGACCGCTAGCGGGCTTATGACAAGGCAGAGGAAGCCGATGGCCGTGAGAATCAGCAGAGAGGCCAGGCGAACCGCACGGTGGATCGCCGATTTCTGCAGATTCCGGCAACGGATCGTCGTTCCCATCGATCCGATCGAGGCAACGGACTAGCCCGCTTGCCGGGCCACCAGAAGGCCCCATACCCAGCGCCGCGAAAACACGCTATAGACGCCGCCCAAATGGCAAGGCCGACTGATACCTATGGCGAAAATCTCCCTGAAGCTCGATGAACTGATCGACGGCGAAGCCTTGCGCCGCGAGATGACCGCGCTGACGACGGCCACGGCGGGTGACGGTTCGGGAGCCGCCGCCCGCGCCGGTGTGCTGCAGCTTCTCAAGGCCCGGCTCGCCGAAGGCCGGAGGATTGCCGAGGCCATGCTGAAGGAGGATGGCGGCGGCAATGCCTGCGCCGAGCGATTGTCGCATCTGATGGATGAGCTGATCCGGGCGCTTTACGATTTCGCGGCGACGCATGTGTACCGCGTGAAGAACCGTTCGTCGGCCGAACGCATGGCCGTCGTGGCGGTCGGCGGCTATGGCCGCGGCACGCTGGCGCCGGGATCCGACATCGATCTTCTGTTCCTCTTGCCCTACAAGCAGACACCATGGGGCGAGCAGACCGTCGAATACATGCTCTACATGCTGTGGGATCTCGGCCTAAAGGTCGGCCACGCCACCCGCAACATCGACGAGTGCCTGCGGCTGTCGCGCACCGACATCACCATCCGCACCTCGATCCTGGAAGCGCGCTTCCTGTGGGGCGAACGCAAGCTCTATGACGAGTTGATGCTGCGCTTCGACCACGAGGTGGTGCGCACGACCGGCCCGGAATATGTCCAGGCCAAGCTCGCCGAGCGCGACGAGCGCCATGCCAAGGCCGGCGAAAGCCGCTACCTGGTCGAACCCAACGTCAAGGACGGCAAGGGCGGCCTGCGCGACCTGCAGACGCTGTTCTGGATCGGCAAATACTTCTACCGGGTGCGCACCGGCGAGGAACTGGTCGAAAAGGGCGTCTTCACCGAGGCCGAGTACCGCGAGTTCCAGAAGGCCGAGGACTTCCTGTGGGCGGTGCGCTGCCACATGCATTTCCTCACCGGCAAGGCCGAAGAGCGGCTGCATTTCGACATCCAGCGCGAGATCGCCGAGCGGCTCGGCTACACCACCCATCCCGGCCTGTCGGCGGTCGAGCGCTTCATGAAACACTATTTCCTTGTCGCCAAGGATGTCGGCGACCTGACCCGCATCTTTTGCGCGGCGCTCGAGGAGGAACAGGCCAAGCACGTTCCCGGCTTCAATCGCATCTTCCTCACCTTCCAGCGCCGCAAGCGCAAGCTTGCCGGCACGTCCGATTTCATTGTCGACAACCACCGCATCAACATCGCCGACGACCAGGTGTTCGAGCGCGATCCGGTCAATCTGCTCAGGCTGTTCTGGTTCGCAGACAAGCACGGGCTGGAATTCCACCCCGATGCGCTGAAGCTGCTCACCCGCTCGCTCGGCCTGGTCAACAAATCGCTGCGGCGCGACGAAGAGGCCAACCGGCTGTTCCTCGACATATTGACCTCCGACCGCAATGCCGAACTCAATCTGCGGCGCATGAACGAGGCGGGGCTGCTGGGCAGGCTGATCCCCGATTTCGGCAAGATCGTCGCCATGATGCAGTTCTCGATGTACCACCACTACACGGTCGACGAGCACCTGATCCGCTGCATCGGCGTGTTGGCCGAGATCGAGCGCGGCGATGGCGAAAAGGTGCATCCGCTGTCGCATTCGCTGATGCCCGGCTTGAAGAAGAGCCGCGAGGCGCTTTATGTCGCCGTCTTGCTGCACGACATCGCCAAGGGCAGGCCGGAGGACCATTCCGAGGCCGGCGCCCGCATCGCACGGCGCATCTGCCCGCATATGGGGATGTCGGCGGCGGACACGGAAACCGTCGCCTGGCTGGTCGAGAACCATCTCGTCATGTCGATGACGGCGCAGACCCGCGACCTCAACGACCGTAAGACCATCGAGGATTTCGCCTCGATCGTGCAGTCGGTCGAGCGGCTGAAGCTCTTGTTGATCCTCACTGTCTGCGACATCAGGGGCGTCGGGCCGGGTGTGTGGAACGGCTGGAAGGGCCAGTTGCTGCGCACGCTCTACTACGAGACCGAACTGCTCCTGACCGGCGGTTTCTCGGAAGTGTCGCGCGCCCAGCGCACGGCGGCGGCGCGCGAACGCCTGGCCGAGGCACTCGCGGACTGGTCCGACAAGGACCGCAAGCGCTATGTCGGGCTGCACTACGAGAATTATCTGCTCACGGTCGACCTGCCGGATCAGCTGCGCCACGCCGAATTCGTCCGCGAGGCCGACGCGGCCGGCAAGAAGCTCGCCACCATGGTCAAGACCCACCAGTTCGAGGCGGTGACCGAAATCACCGTGCTGGCGCAGGACCACCCCCGCCTTCTGTCGGTCATTGCCGGGGCATGCGTCGGCGCCGGCGGCAATATCGTCGACGCGCAGATCTTCACCACCGCCGACGGCCGCGCGCTCGACACCATCCTGATTTCGAGGGAATTCGACCGTGACGAGGACGAACGCCGTCGTGCCGAGCGTGTCGGCCGGCTGATCGAGGACGTGCTGTCGGGCAAGAGCTGGCTGCCGGAGATGATCGAGAAGCGCACCAAGCCAAAGCGCGGCGCCAAGGTGTTCAAGATCCCGCCACGCGCCGAAATCCGCAACGCGCTGTCGAACCGGTTTTCGGTCATCGAGGTCGAGGGGCTCGACCGCCCGGGCCTGCTGTCTGAGATCACCGGCACGCTGTCCGACCTGTCGCTCGACATCGCCTCGGCGCACATCACCACTTTCGGCGAAAAGGTCATCGACACCTTCTATGTGACAGACCTCACCGGCCAGAAGATCGACAACCCGACCCGCATCGCCACCATCCGCAACCGGCTGATGGCAGCGCTCGAAGGAATCGCGCCCGAACGCGGCGGCAAGGCCAAGGCGGCGGCCGAGTGACAGCCTCCATCACTTTGTCCCAATTCCGCAGGCAGTTCCCAAAACCATGAGCCTCGTCAAGAAATTCGCAACGGTCGCTTCCGGCACGCTGATGAGCCGCGCGCTTGGTTTCGGCCGCGAGATGCTGATGGCGGCAGCGCTCGGCACCGGACCGGTGGCCGACGCCTTCAACGCCGCCTTCCAGTTCCCCAACACCTTTCGCCGGCTGTTTGCCGAAGGCGCGTTCAACGCCGCCTTCGTGCCGCTGTTTGCCAAGGAGATCGAAACGCACGGCACCGACGGCGCCAAGCGTTTTTCCGAGGAAGTGTTCGGCGTGCTGTTCTCGGCGCTGCTGGCGCTGACCATCGCCATGGAACTGGCGATGCCGCTGATCGTGCGCTATCTGGTGGCGCCGGGCTTTGCCGACACGCCGGGCAAATTCGAGACGACCGTCCTGCTGGCGACGATCATGTTCCCCTATCTCATCTGCATGTCGCTCGCGGCCATGATGGCCGGCATGCTGAATTCGCTGCGCCGCTATTTCGCGGCGGCGATCGCGCCCGCTTTCCTCAACATCATCCTGATCAGCGTGCTTGGCTATGCCTGGTATCACGGGCTGGATGCGCATGCTGTGGGCTTCAGCCTGTCCTGGGGCGTGCTGGCGGCGGGGCTCGTGCAGCTCGCCATCGTCTGGGTGGCGGTGCGCAATGCCGGCATCTCGATCGGCTTCCGCCGGCCGAAGATGACGCCGAACGTCAAGCGCCTGCTGATCCTGGCCCTGCCGGCGGCGATCACCGGCGGCATCACCCAGATCAACCAGTTGATCGGCACGGCGATCGCGTCGGCGCAGGACAGTGCGGTGTCCTCGCTCGCCTATGCCGACCGCGTCTATCAGCTGCCGCTCGGTGTCGTCGGCGTGGCGGTGGCGATCGTGCTGTTGCCCGAACTGTCGCGGGCGCTGAAATCGGGCAATCTCATCGAGGCCGCCAATCTGCAGAACCGCTCCGTCGAGTTCACTCTGTTCATGACCTTGCCGGCGGCGGCGGCGCTCTGGGTGATGTCGGAGCCGATCGTGCGGCTGGTCTATGAGCGCGGCGCGTTTGCCGCAAACCATTCGACCCCGACCGTGGCGGCGATCCTGGCGATCTTCGGCCTTGGGCTGCCGGCCTTCGTGCTGATCAAGGCCTTCACCCCGGGCTATTTCGCCCGCGAGGACACGCGCACGCCGATGATCTTCGCCGCCATCTCGGTGGCGGTGAACGTCGCCACCGCGCTGACGCTGTTTCCCAGGATGGGCGCACCCGGCATTGCGGTGGCCTCGGCGGTGGCCGGCTGGGTCAACGCGCTGATGCTGCTTGCGGTCTTGATCCGGCGCGGCCATTGGGGCCGCGACGTGCCGCTCCTGAAGCGCATTCCCCGGCTGGTGCTGTCGGCGGCGGTGATGGCGGTGGCGCTGTATTTCGCCGAGCACTGGCTGGCCGTCAGGCTCGGTCCCGGCTCGCCGCTGGTCGTCAAGGCGACGACGCTGCTGGCACTGGTGGCCGGCGGGGCGTTGCTCTACTTCGTCACCGCCTTTGCCACCGGCGGCGCCGATTTCGGCATGATCCGAAGAAACATCGGGCGTAAGGGATCGCCGCCTGTCGGCTGACGATCCCGGCCTCTTGATACTACCGGATGCCGTTCGACCGCCTTAATCCCTGTTGATATGCGAGAATCCCTGTGGATATGCGAGCGCTGAGGCGCCATCGCCTCCTCGTGTATTGCCTTTGGCGCCGACTGACAGCAGGACAAGCCTAGATTGCATTTGCCGCTAACGTTGGAGGGCTCGATGGACAGGCTGTCACTCGAAGATTTTGTTGATGACCAGCCTTGGGGAGACGACGTTCCGCTTCTGGAAGACATTTCCAGTGAAAATCCGATAGCGGGCGTGCGAATGCAGCGGCTGGTTACAAGGGGCGACAAGCGTGGCGAGCTTACGGTCCTCATGTCGGCACTGGTGGAGCCCATAAGCCCCCCGCCACATGTCTATCTGGTATCGGCCGAGGCGGGATCGATCAGGGCGTGGGTCTATCACAAGCGACAGTTCGACCGGCTCGCCTATACAAATGGCGACCTGAGGGTCGTGCTCTACGATCTGCGCGAGGATAGTCCGACCTACGAAAAACTGAAGGTCCTCGACGTCGGCGCGGCAAACAAGATCCTGCTGACGATTCCGCCCTATGTCGTTCACGGGATTCAGAATCGGGGCAGGAGCACCGCGACATTCATCAACATGCCGACAACCGTCTACGATCCTAAGCATCCGGACAAATCACGAATCCCCTTCGATCATCCGGGCATCCCCTACAAATTCGGATAACATGACCACGTTTTCCGTCATCATGGCCACCTACAATCGCGGCAGGCATATTCTTCCGTCGATCCAATCGGTGCTGAGCCAGACCTGTCGGGACTTCGAGCTGTTGGTGGTAGGCGATTGCTGCACTGACGATACCGCGGATGTGGTTCGGGCGCTCGCGTCTCCGCAAATCCGCTGGTTGAACCTGCCCGAGCACGGCGGCAGCCAAGCCTTCCCCAACAATGCGGGCATAGAGATGTCGTGCGGGCGATATATTGCCTATCTCGGTCATGACGATATCTGGGCTCCGGACCATCTCCAGGCACTGGCAGATCTTTTCGGGCACAGCCCGCAGCCGGACTTTGTCGTGAGCGGCGCGATATTTCATGGCCCCAGGGCAAGCAATTTCCGGTGGGTGACCGGCATCTTCGACGAATCGGACACCGCTCTCAGGCACTTCTTCCCGCCTTCCAGTTTCGGTCACCGACGCGACGTCGCCGATCGAATTGGGAAATGGCGCCATCCCAAAGAGATCACAGCGCCCGTTGACGCGGATTTCCTTTTGCGGGCGGCAGGGTCCGGGATGAATTTTGTCTCGACACAGCGGATCACCGTCCACAAATTCGCGGCCGGCCACCGCTACCTGAGTTATACGAGCCACACTTCGGACGAGCAGGAGCGAATGGTCCGGCGAATGGCCCGGCCGGGATATAACGGCTTTCTGGCGTCCGAGCTGGCCAAGGCGAAGGCCGCCGGCGCCTACATGGTGGTCGTGCATCCGGATTACGGGCGCTATGAAAATGGTCAGGTTTCGAGTCAGAATGCGATGGCCAAGGGCGTCGTCCGCCCGGATCTGCGCAAGCTCAGACAGCGTGAGGTCATCAAGCAGGACAACTCGCCCAAAGCGCTCGATTGGTTTCCACTCCAAGCGGGCGGCGACTGGGTATTGTGGGTCGGCTGCAATCCGCGCCCAAAGCTGCTTGTGCCGTTCAAGTATGCCGGCAAGGCGCGGATTCGCCTGGACATCCGGCACCCTCTACGCGAGGCGCTGACCAAGCTCAAATTGTCCGTAAACGGCCAGCTGGCTGTGGCAAGCCTTTGCAACGTGCGCCAAGAAGGCAACCTCTGGAACGCACAAGCGACGTTTGAAACGGCGCTGCGAAGGGACGATCATACGATCCTGGAGCTTCATCTCACCAGATTGCAAAGACCCGCGGCACGCAACGGCATCGGCGTTGGCGACATAGAGGTGACCCCGTTGGGGTGGCGAAGCAATGTTGCAAAAGGCGCGCGGCTGCTGGCAAAGTTCCGTCCAACCCGCTGATAGCTCTTGCCGGTTTTTCACCCTTCGTCCATAAGCGCGCCGTCGCAAGACTTTCGCCGCGTGCGGTTTCCAGCCGCATGATCGGCTCCAAAAAGTCTGCAACTTTTTGGAATCACGCTTTTACGGCCCTCCACAAGCCATGAGGAAACCTATGTCCGCCTTCAAGCCACTCGTCTTCTCCGGCGTCCAGCCGACCGGCAATCTGCATCTCGGCAACTATCTCGGCGCCATCAAAAAATTCGTCGCCCTGCAAGAAACGTCCGATTGCATCTACTGCGTCGTCGACCTGCATTCGCTGACCGCGCAGCTCGTTTATGACGACCTCGCAGACCAGACGCGCTCGATCACCGCCGCCTTCCTTGCCTCGGGCATCGACCCGAAGAAGCACATCGTCTTCAACCAGTCGCGGGTGATGCAGCATGCCGAGCTCGCCTGGATCTTCAATTGCGTCGCGCGCATCGGCTGGATGAACAAGATGACGCAGTTCAAGGACAAGGCCGGCAAGGACCGCGAAAATGCCTCGCTGGGCCTGCTCGCCTATCCCTCGCTGATGGCTGCCGACATCCTGCTCTACCGCGCCACGCATGTGCCGGTGGGCGAGGACCAGAAGCAGCATCTCGAGCTGACCCGCGACATCGCCCAGAAATTCAACAATGATTTTTCCGACCGCATCGCCAGGCTTGGCGTCGGCGTCGAGATGCAGGTCGGCGAGGAGACGGTGAACGGCTTCTTCCCGATCACCGAGCCGGTGATCGGCGGCCCGGCGGCGCGCATCATGAGCCTGCGCGACGGTTCGAAGAAGATGTCGAAGTCGGATCCGTCGGACCTGTCGCGCATCAACCTGACCGACGATGCCGACACCATCTCGAAAAAGATCCGCAAGGCCAAGACCGATCCAGAGGCTTTGCCGAGCGAAGTCGACGGGCTGGAAAGCCGGCCGGAAGCGGAAAACCTTGTCGGCATCTATGCCGGGCTGGCCGAGATGTCGAAGGCCGACGTGCTGAAGGAATTCGGCGGCCAGCAGTTTTCCGTGTTCAAGCCGGCACTCGCCGACCTTGCGGTGGAGAAGCTGGCGCCGATCGCCGGCGAGATGCGCCGCATCGAAGGCGACCGCGCCTATGTCGACGCGGTGCTCAGGGACGGCGGCGAACGCGCCGGCGTGCTCGCCGAAACGACGATGAAGACGGTGCGCGACATCATCGGGCTGCTTCAGAGCTGATCCGCATCGTCAGTGCAGCGCACCATTCCGGCACAAGACATCCTGGCCTAAGGTCGGCGGCTTGCCGCCGGTCGGCGGCGGTGGCAGATTGCGGCCGAAAACGCACTCGCGTCACTGATTTTGAAATCAGCCAGAGTTGGATATCAAGGGCAATGCGAATTTCAAAATCAGGGACACGAGCAAACGATTGATTTCTAGTGTCGTTTTTGATTTCGAAGTTCGCTCGGAGCGCGATATCGAAAGCAGGCGAACTTCGAAATCACGACACTAGGTAGATAGACATGGTCTCCAAACGCCTCAGCCGCGAAGCCGGTCATCGCAGGAAATTCCTGACGATCATCGACGATACGCCCGAGTGCGAGCGCGCCGTCGCCTACGCCTCGAAGCGGGCGCAGAGCACCAGCGGCACGCTGGTGCTGCTCTATGTCATCGTACCGGACGATTTCCAGCATTGGCTGGGCGTCGAGAAGATCATGCGCGAGGAGGCGAACGCCACGGCGCGCGCGGCTCTCGATGGCTATGCCAACAAGGTACGCCAGAAGCTCGGCATCGAGCCGGAGATGGTGGTGCGTGAAGGCAAGCCGACGGAAGAGATCCACAAACTGATCGAGGAAGACCAGGACATCGCCATCCTGGTGCTGGCGGCCGGCGCCGGCAAGGAAGGCCCCGGGCCGCTGGTCGGTGCCGTGGCCGGCAAGGGCGCCGCCTTCCCCATTCCGGTCACGGTGGTGCCGCAGAATCTTTCGGACGAGGAGATCGACAGCCTCGCTTGAAGCCCGCCCGGGATTCTGTCCCCCGGCCAGCAAAAACATTCCGCCAGCCAGCCGTTCGGGCGATGCGTTTCGCTTGAATGTCCAGCCGATAAGGCCTATTTAGAACTATTCCAAACTATCTGCCCGTAACGGGCACGGAGACGGCCATGTTCATCCAGACCGAATCGACGCCCAATCCGGCGACGTTGAAATTCCTGCCCGGCAAGGAAGTGCTGATGGAAGGTACCGCCGATTTCCGCGATGCCGACAGTGCGGCAACGGCCTCGCCGCTGGCCGGCCGGCTGTTCGAAATCCCCGGTGTCACCGGTGTCTTCTTCGGCTACGATTTCATCACGGTGACCAAGGACGGCCCCGACTGGCAGCACCTGAAGCCGGCGATCCTTGGCGCCATCATGGAGCATTTCATGTCCGGCGCGCCTGTCATGGCGAAAAGCGGCCCGGCCGCAGAGACCAGCCAGACCGGCGAGTTCTACGACAAGGCGGACGAGGAACTCGTCATCACCATCAAGGAACTGCTCGACACCAGGGTGCGCCCGGCGGTGGCCCAGGATGGCGGCGACATCACCTTCCGCGGCTTCGAGAACGGCACGGTGTTCCTGCATATGAAGGGCGCCTGCGCCGGCTGCCCGTCATCGACGGCGACGCTGAAGCACGGCATCCAGAACCTGCTTCGGCATTTCGTGCCGGAAGTGCAGCAGGTCGAACAGGTCGCCTGACCACCTCCGTAGCCAGCACGATTTCGGTCGTAAAAAACAAAAAACCGGGCCGAATTGCCCGGTTTTCTGTTTGGGACGTCCGTTGTTGCCTAGACGGTCCGCGTACGAACTTGCCTTCTCGTTGGCCATGATCCCGCGAGGGATCCTGGTCCTTACATCACGATGACCTTGGCGCCGACCGAGGCGCGGTCATAGAGATCGATGATGTCCTGGTTCATCAGCCTGATGCAGCCGGACGACATCGCCTTGCCGATCGAATTCCATTCCGGGCTGCCGTGCAGGCGGTAGCCCATGTCGCCGCCCTTGTTGAAGAGATACATGGCGCGCGCGCCAAGTGGGTTCTTCAGGCCCGGCTCCATGCCATTGGCGAACTTCGCCAGTTCCGGCTGGCGCCTGATCATTTCGCGGGGCGGCGTCCAGGTCGGCCATTCGCGCTTCAGCGCGATATGGGCGGTGCCGTGCCATTCGAAGCCTTCGCGACCAACGCCGATGCCGTAGCGGATCGCGAGGCCGTCACCCTCGACGAAGTAGAGATACTTGTTCTGCGTATCGACGATGATGGTGCCTGGCTTTTCCTTGGTGTCGTAGTTCACTTCCTGCCGGTGATACTGCCTCGGCACCTTTTCGATCGGGATGCGCGGCAGTTGGTAGCCAGCATCGGTCACTGCGCCGTAGTCGTTGGAGAATATCTGCCCGCCGATGGTGCTGCAGCCGGCGATGGCCGTGGACAGCGCCAATGCGGCAATTATTGCAAGCGACTTCATGCGCATGAGATGATCCGGTGCCCTGCCCAAATGTCAGCGGCACGAGTCGGCCGCTTTCTTGCGATCATTCATGCTGGCATTTGCTTTGCTTGCCAAGCGCACGATGCCTATATGCTGGGACTTACGTGCTGGTATGCGTATCAGTATGGCATTTCGGCAACAGCCTTCACCGGATTGTGAAGGAAATTCAATGGGCCTGACTCGCAGGCCCGGCAAAATCGAGGACCACGCCATGAATGTCGGCGATGCCGCCCATCGTTCAGGCCTGCCGGCCAAGACCATTCGCTACTATGAGGAGATCGGTCTGATCGCGCCGGCGCGCGCCGCCAACGGCTACCGCGACTATTCCGGTGACGACATCCATCGGCTGACCTTCCTGCGCCGCGCGCGCAACCTCGGTTTTTCCATCGACGATTGCCGCCAGCTGATGGCGCTGTACCAGGATCGCGGCCGCGCCAGCGCCGACGTGCGCGAGATCGCCGCCGCTCATGTCACGGCCATCGAGGAGAAGGTGCGCGAGCTGCAGTCGATGCGCTCGACCCTGCAGAAACTGATCCACGCCTGCCATGGCGACGAGCGGCCGGATTGCCCGATCCTGGATGACATGGCAGGGGCTGCGGCGCCTGGCGACAAGGCCGTCTCAGCGAGACCATAGCAGACCCTAGCAAGGGATTTTGGGCAGACCACCCAGCGAGATGGCTTTCCGGTCATGCGCCGCATTGGGCGCCATTGTTCGCCCTCTACCGGCCAAGACGGCGTGCCATTAAGTTAGGCAATGCTTATAGACTCCTCGCCAGAGCGGCGGCATTCTCCTCTCGGGAGGGGGAGTGGACAAGTCTCGCTACGACAATCGTTCCGACCGCTGGCGAAGGCGTGCCAGGGGTCGCCGGCATTGGCGTCCCCCATCTGGTGGACATTGATTGCCGCGGCGATCGCCATCCTGGCCAGCCTGATCGCCGTCAAGGCCGGGCCGCCTCTCGTGGGCTGCAACATCAAGGGAAATATCAGCTACAATACGGGCGAGCGCATCTATCACGTTCCCGGACAGCAATATTACAACGAGACCCGGATCAGCCTGTGGAAGGGCGAACGCTGGTTCTGTTCGGAACAAGAAGCTCGAAAGGCTGGCTGGCGAAAATCAAGATTATGAGAACGTCCGGCCAGGTCCGGTGGAACCAGGGACTTCAGTCTTATTTGCGCGATCGCTAATATACATATAGGTTAATCAGCGCGGGGACAATCACACCCAAAGCCCAAACCCGCAATGGCCGGCGCAGCCCCCTTTAGACCCAAAGCCAAACTGCGCCGGCCATTCCGCCAGGCATATTCCTTACGTCAGTCCTTATATGTCGGCTAACTAAAGTAACGGAACGTCCAATGGACATTTGAGGAACTTAAAAGGTCCCCTCAGACCTTTGTACACCGGCACGCAAGACTTTAGTCTTGCCGCCCTCTAGTGAAGAGCGCAAGTTGATCGCCACGACATAGGGCTCCACAGAGATGAATACCAGACTGCCCCCAGCCGGATATTGCGCGATCACGGAAGGCCCCTAGGGCTGGGGTTCGCCAACCCAATCGGCCGGCAGAGAGCGATTGCGTAATCGACCATTGTTCCACGAGCGATCGTGCCTTGCATGCGCCGCTTGCAACGCACCCGGTAGGAACGACCCGGCACGCTCGCAGTCGGGGGGACATGGGGTCGTGCCGGGTCGTTGCGGGTCAGGCTTTTGGGATCGTCTCCGCACTGCCTAAGCTATATGCATATTAGCCACAGCTCAATTAAGACTGAAGTCCCGCCCACGGACTGCCCAGCTGCAGAGAGCAGAACCTGTTCCGTGCTGGTTCACGGGATGAATGTTTGACAGGGCCGATACACCCAAAAGAAGTCAGGATCGGTTCTTGAAGGCTTGATTTGAAGGGCATACCGTCAACCCAATGGGCTTGGTGACACAATGTTGAACGACGAAAAAGACAAGCAGTTTTGGGCTTTGGACCTGGACGCTCTGCGCAAGGCTTTCGACACGTACGTTCAAGAGCACAAAACCACGGCAGCGGAGTGGGGGGAACACGCCAAGCGGTTCCTCGAAAAACAACGCGTTCGTCAGCGCGAATCGAACTGATTCCCGGCGCAGGAGCCGCACCGGTCTTACAGTGGTAGCCATTCCCCTACGGCTGGGTAGCGCTAGATCGAATTTAACTCGTGCCCTTAGGCACGAAGAAACACGTCCATCTGAATCTGTAGTAGGCCTCGAACTTCGTATGGGGAATGATCGTTCGATAGAACGTCATTAAACGCTCACAGAGATGGTAGTGGTCATCAATGGAGACTTGGGCACGTTCCCTGGGGATAAACCACTCCGGCTCTTGTGGCTCATTGAGATAGGCAGGGCGGGGCAAGCGGACGTAATAGCCGTCTTTGGTCTCTCTCACGGCGCGAGAGTCTATCGGATGGCAATCTTTGTTGCCGCAGCAATCATAGCGCAGAACCGGATCTTTTTTGCCGGTATACCAATCGTGGGCATCTGCGTCGCCGGCCAAGAGAAGCCATGCCAGCGCGATCCATCCCCGTGGCTGTTTCATGATACCCCTCGCTTTCGAGGGCCAGCATATATTAGCTAGGCCTAATTGTCAGCGGGGATACGCCGGCCCGTCGAGGACCCGGCCAGGTTTGTCAAATATATAATCGCCATCACAAGGGCGATTATATATTTGACAGACCCAAATGGATATGCGATAACGAATCCAAGGAGTTATCGCTATGTCAGTTCTTTCCCGCCCCTATTTCCATGATGAAGCCGCCGCCTTCGAACATGTCGAGGGTATGCTGTGGCCGCAGGGTCCGGTTTGCTTCCATTGCGGTTCGATGGAAAAGCACTACGCATTGAAGGGCGGTCGCACGAAGCCTTCCAAGAAGAACCCGCACGGCTTGGAAATCCACGGCCTCTACAAGTGCTCGGATTGCCGCAAGAAGTTCACCGTCCGCATGGGCACCATCTTCGAGGAGTCCAAGCTGCCGCTGCACATCTGGCTTCAGGCTTTGCATGCCATGTGCGCCAGCAAGAAGGGCGTTTCGGCGCATCAACTGCACCGCGCTTTGGAGATCACCTACAAGACGGCGTGGTTCCTGTGCCATCGCATCCGCGAAGCCATGCGCTCGGATGACTTCACGCCCATGGGTGGCGCTGGCAAATTTGTCGAGGTGGACGAAACCTACATTGGCCGCTTGAAGGGTACGCCGGTTAAGCCCGGTGGTGGCGCTCACAAGAACACCGTAGTCGCACTGGTCGAGCGCGGTGGCCGCGTCCGTACCTTCCATGTCGATACCGCCCGCATGGGTACGATCATGCCTATCGTGCGCGCCAATATTTCTAAGGAAAGCGCGATCATGACCGACGAAAGCGGCATCTATCGCCGCGCCAGCCAGGATTTCGCCTCGCATGAGTTCGTCACGCATTCCAAGGACGAATACGTTCGCGGCAACGTCCACACCAACACGGTCGAAGGCTATTTCTCGGTCTTCAAGCGTGGCATGAAGGGCGTCTACCAGCATTGCGCGGAACACCATCTGCACCGCTATCTGGCGGAATTCGACTTCCGCTACAGCAACCGCGTTGCCTTGGGCATTGATGACGCTGTGCGCTCGCTGATCGCGCTGAAAGGTGCGAAGGGCAAGCGCCTCACGTATCGTCAACCTGCTTGACGCGAAGAAAGAACACTACAGAAAACCAGTGCAGCTTAAGCTGCCGCTTTGGAAGGGAGAGCCGTTTCGGAGGCGTTACAAACGTTGATTCTCAGCCAAAATGCTGATACTTTTGCTGACGCTTTCAGCCTGAAACGAAGGTGGTTGAGTGGCTGAGCAGATCAAGATCAAGATACATCCATCTGGAACATCGTCGGATATGCTGACGGTGGCTGATGCTATGCGTCAGGTTCTCGATTTCATAGAGTTGCTTGAAAAGTCCGACCCAGCCGAACCGGGTTCGGCTGATAGAATTGTGTGGCGACTTTCGTACGCAACAACGAATTCCCCTTTCGAGATAGGCGCCGAAGCTACCTCGAAAGACCCGACCATCTCAATTGCCGCAAAGGCCCGGATGGTCAAAACGTCGGTGCGCCGTGTCTTTGGTCGTCTCTTCGACGACAACGGGCCAGCCATTCCGATTGATCTGGGCGACATTGAGCCCTTGGTTGCTAGAATCTTGGAGCGCAATACCAACGGGATTGGCGAGACCGATTTCGATTTCGGAGAAGACGTTGAGCCGTCGATCATCGTCCATTCAAATGCCAGCCGTGCTCTCCGGGCCATTGAGTCGGGCAAGCTATTTGCCGCCTCGCTCAGAGGGGACCTGACGCGAACCGAATATGGAGCGTTTGAAGGCGAGATCGTCTCAACAGGCATGTTCCACAACAGCCCTTCCGTCGTGGTCCGGCATAGGCTGAGCGGCGACAAGGTAACATGCGTTTTCCCGGCTGAATTCGCCTACCAGATTGGCAGCAAACATAGTTGGTTCGAGGTTTGGGCAGGCAAGCGCGCGCTCATTCATGGCGAGTTGCACTACGACGATGATGGACGGCTAAAGCGAGTAAACGCTTCCGATCTAGAGCTTATTGGGGAACGCGATATCGACCTAGCGACTGCGCGGCGGGAGAACCTTACGGAAGGGACTACCACCCAGGAATTGCTGGAGCGCGGCTGGCCGCGAACCAACGATGGCTAAGGCTAAGCGGTACTATTGGGACAGCGGTGCGTGGATTGACCTTCTCAATGGCAAGCCACAGACGAAGCGCGCTCTTGAAATCATATACAACGCCGCGAAGCGCGGAGAGGTTGAGATATGGACCTCGACCATATCGCACGTAGAGGTTTTCATGCTGGAGAGCGAAAAGGGGACTCACAAGCCCTATCCTTCCGCGAATGAAGACGTGATCGCACAACTACTGGAACAGCCCTTCATCAAGCTAATTCCGGTGGATTTGGAGATAGCGCGACATGCCCGCAAAATCCTGAGAGAGACGCCGGGGTTCAAAAACAAGCCTGACGCCATACATTTGGCGTCGGCGCTGCGATGGTCTGTTGATGCTCTCCACACATTCGACACGTCAGATCTGATTAGCCGAAACGGGCAGTTCACCAAGAAGGATGGGACCCCGCTTCTTATCTGCGTGCCTGATGAAACGACGGATGGACCTCTGTTTGCAAACCAAAAGACCGGCAATGCCTGAGAACAAGAAAACTCAAATCGACAAGTTCCGCGAACTGGCGCGGGAGATTGAAACCGTCGATTCCGAAGAGCCAATGAACGCGGCAATCAGGAAGGTGGCGAAGTCGCCGCCGCCTAAAGAGGATAAGAGCAAGAAATCCTAGGCATCCTGCCATGGGTCCGGTGGGGTCGGGTCGTCTCCTGCTAAGGCCCCCTCAAACGCGACCCTGGCCGCCTCTCTATCAACCCTTACCATCTCCCATGCGAGTTGACGAAAGTCATCGTGGGTTAGGACTACATTCCAGTCGGTGGTTCTCTTCGTTCCCTTACCCGATTGAAATGAGATCGTTACCGACGCTAGCGCTGGTGGTGCGAGTATTTGGGAGCCCTAGAATCTATCCAAACCGTTCGAGTTTCAACGCGATCATTAAACCTGAACGAATTGCCGGAATTGCCTGGCGAAGCAACCACAATGCCCATGGCTCTCTCCAATGTGCGCGGTGCTTTACGCTAACAAAAATCGGCGTGTCTGCAATCCGGGTCTGTCAAATATATAATCGCCATCACAAGGGCGATTCCCCATTTGACAAACCAAACTCGCTATGCGATAACGATTCCAAGGAGTTATCGCTATGTCCGTTCTGTCCCGCCCCGAGTTCCACGACGAAGCCAAGGCTTTCGAGCACGTAGAGGGCATCTTGTGGCCGAATGGTCCGGTTTGCCCCAAGTGCAAGTCCAATGAGCGTCACTACGCGCTGAAGGGCGTACGTTCCAAGGCTTCCAAAAAGAACCCGAACGGCGTCGAGCGCCACGGCCTGTACAAGTGCTCGAACTCGAAATGCCGTTCGCAGTTCACCGTTCGGATGGGCACCATTTTCGAGGAAAGCCATATGCCGCTGCATAAGTGGTTGCAGGCGATACACCTCATGTGCGCCTCTAAGAAGGGCATCAGCGCCCATCAGATGCACCGCATACTCGAATGCAAATACGACACCGCATGGTTCCTCTGCCATCGCATCCGTTTCGCCATGGCTTCCGGTGCGCTGTCCCCAATGGGCGGCGGCGGCAAGACCGTTGAAGCCGACGAAACATACATTGGCCGTCTGGCCGGCACGCCGGTTAAGCCGGGCGGCGGCGCGCACAAGAACAGTGTTGTTACCTTAGTCGAGCGCGGTGGTATCGCCCGTTCCTTCCATGTCGATACCGCCCGCATGGGTACTGTCATGCCGATCGTGCGCGCCAACATCGCCAAGGAAAGCGCGCTCATGACCGACGAGAGCGGTATCTATCGCCGCGCCAGCCAGGATTTCGCCTCGCATGAGTTCGTCACGCATTCCAAGGACGAATATGTTCGCGGCCATGTCCACACCAATACCGTCGAAGGCTTTTTCTCGATCTTCAAGCGCGGCATGAAGGGCGTTTACCAGCATTGCGCCGAACACCATCTTCACCGCTACCTCGCCGAATTCGACTTCCGCTACAGCAACCGAATTGCGCTTGGCGTTGATGACGGAACCCGCGCCTTCATCGCCTTGAAAGGCACTGTCGGAAAGCGCCTGACCTATCGCGGGCCTACTGCGATCTAAGCGCGATCACTATCGAAAGCCGGTCCAGCTTGCCCTGCCGCTCTGGCGTGGCGAGCCTCGTCGGCGTCGGCGGAGGCCAAAAGGCTAGGCTTTGTTCCCAATAGCTACCTACAACCCCAATACCTTAACCCCTTTGGATTGACTCCGGGGACCAAGGACCAGTACATATCCTAACGGAAACAACTGGGCCGATTCGGATGTCCATCGCCACAGAGATTTTAAAGCAAAAACGGCAAGAGCTTCTGGCCCGTGCTGCGGAAATCCGAAAGGATATTCGCGACATCGACGCGGCGCTGGAAATCCTAGGCGGCGAGGCCAGAACGGTTGCAGGCACTATCTACACCGGCAATGCGAACTTCAGCCTTCTGCCAGCTGGCCCCAGTCCGATCAATAATGCAATCATTGATGCTATCTCGCAGGGCGCTACCACGCCGGCCGCGATTTATGAGTTCATCACCGAACAGCGCCAGATCGACACAAGCAAGAATTCGGTCAGTACCCGCCTGTCAAAGATGAAGAACGACGGACTGATCGACAACGACGGTCGGGGCTGGACAGTCGTCAAGAAAGCAGAAGGCTCCGGCGCGGAAACGCCAGAGCCTTCTAATGCAGAATTGGGGCCGGTTGGACGGGGTACACCCTTCCCAGGTACACACCCCGAGGGTTCGAATCCCTCCGGCTCCACCGCTTCTCAGACTCCAAATCTTGATTGGGATGGTACTCCCAAGCGTGAATTGGATGATGAGATCCCCTTCTAACCCGCCGCTGCGAGGCACACGAGAAAGGAGAGAGTCCCATGGGACGAACGTGCATAATAGACGAATGAGGGCCAAGGCTCTGCACAGCATCTAAGGCTCGGTCGTCCGCTGGCGAGATAAACTCGCCGGCGGCGACATTTATATCTGACTCCCAGAAATTCGTAAAGAGTCGACCCCCATGGCTAAGGATAAATCTCAAATCGACAAGTTCCTTGAAGCTGCGCGCGCCCTAGAGGACGTGGCAGACGAGGACTACGACGATGCCGTCGCAAAAGTCGCTAAGGCGCAGAAGTTGACGGACGAAGAGATAAAGGCCCTCGCCAAAGAGGCGCGCAAGAAGTCCGCGGACTGAGATTGCTGGGGGTTTATCCTCGCAAACCACAGGCTAGGGCATCGACCGACGCATCAGGGGCTTGTTGACGCTACGGAATCTGCCGAGAGTCAGCATCCTCCCCCGATTCGAGAAGGCATCCTCCCCTATGGCCTACAAGAACGTTCTTCTGCTCCAGATATTTCTAAAATTCGAAGCCGAGTTATGCGACCGGGAACTGAAAGCTCTCGCGCGCGCAGTCGGTCCTATGTCCAAGCCGGTCATGCACGACAAGCGCCATATCGGCTACGTCATCATCACTGGCGAAACTGCGCAGGAACTAGTGGATCGTCTCGCCTTTGTGCTCGACGCTGATAACTTCACCGACTACACCGCCGTCCCTGTTCTCGGCAATCCAGCCGGCAAGCATGGCGGCTTCAATAGCCTCGTTACCCGCGTCCGTCTGGCCTATGCTGCTCTCCAGAGCAGTCCAGCCAAGCAGTTTGCCAAGAGTCAGATTCTCGTCGAACAGCGAGGACGCAAAAGCGCACCGGCTGAGATGCGCGTCAAAAGCGACCGAGATCGGCAAACGCCGAAGTAGCCGTATGGTGAAAAACTCGACACGACCCATGACTACCCCTCCAAGCTAGAGGGGTAGTCTGACTCTTCAACCTTGTGCCGGGAATGCGGCAAAAGGAATCGGCTGTTGCTCCAGCCGGTGCCGGCCTGTCGAGCCGAAGAATCGCATTTATTGATTTGGTTTGTCAAATGGGGAATCGCCATCACAAGGCGGGTTCAAACCGTGAACAAAATCTGGCATGGTGCCTGCCATGCCGATCATTTCCCCCATCGCAATCAACCCCCTCATCGACGGTCGCCAGTCGGAACGCGCCATGCTGGTGCGGCGCGGCGTGCAGCGGCTGCTCATGGCGATGGGCGCGCATGTGCTGCCTGAACTGTCGCTGGCCACCGGCCGTCGCGCCGACCTCGTGGCGCTGACCCGCCAGGGCGACATCTGGATCATCGAAATCAAATCCTCGATCGAGGATTTCCGGGTCGACCGCAAATGGCCCGCCTACCGGCTGCACTCCGACCGCTTCTTCTTCGCCACCCACCCCGGCGTGCCGGCGGAGATCTTTCCGGAGGAGTGCGGCTTCATCCTCTCCGACGGCTATGGCGCCGAAATCCTGCGCGAGGCGCCGGAGCACCGCATGGCGGCGGCAACACGCAAGGCACTGATGCTGCGGATCGCGCGCGCCGGCGCGGCGCGGCTGCTGGCGGCGGAGCTGGCCGGCGTCTCGGTGCCGGCACTCGAGGGGGAGAGCGAGTAGTTCGCGGAACCGCGCCCCTACTCCGTCTCTTCTTCCGCTCCACCCGCGGCCGGCGCCATCAGCAGCACGGCAGCGCCGATGATGGCGGCGATGAAGGAGCCGGCGAGGATGCCGACCTTGACCGCGTCCTGCAGAGCCACATCGCTGGCGAAGGCGAGCAGGCCGATGAACAGGCTCATGGTGAAGCCGATGCCGCAGAGCAGCGAGATGCCGATCATATGCGACCAGCCGGCATGGGCCGGCAGGTCGGCCAGGCCGAGCCTTATGGCAAGTGCCGAGGAGCCGAACACGCCGACCAGCTTGCCGACCACCAGGCCGGCGGCGACGCCCAGCGTCAGCGGCTCTATCAGCGCGCCAAAACTCAGGCCGGCGAGCGAAACGCCGGCATTGGCGAAGCCGAAGATCGGGATGACGAAAGAGGGGACGATTTTGTGCAGGCCGTGCTCGAGCCGGTGCAGCGGCGAATGGTCGAGATCGTGACCGATCCCGGCGGAACGCTCGAGCGGAATGGTCAGCGCGAGCGCAACGCCGGCAAGCGTGGCGTGGACGCCCGATTTCAGCACCAATACCCACAGGATTGCGCCGAGCAGGAGATAGGGCACCAGCGTCATCACCCGCATGCGGTTGAGCACGACAAGCACCGCAATGACGGCGAAGGCGGCGCCGAGATAGATGAGCGACAGGCCGCTCGTATAGAAGATGGCGATGATGATGACGGCGCCGAGGTCGTCGATGATGGCGAGCGCGGTCAGGAAGACCTTCAGCGAAGCCGGCACGCGGCTGCCGAGCAGCGACAGCACGCCAAGCGCGAAGGCGATGTCGGTGGCGGTCGGGATCGCCCAGCCGGAGAGTGCCGCCGAATTGTTGCGATTGATGGCGACATAGACCAGCGCCGGAACCACCATGCCGCCGGCCGCCGCGATGCCGGGCAGGACGCGGCGTGGCCAGGTCGACAGCTGGCCGTCCAGCATCTCGCGCTTGATCTCCAGCCCGACGAGCAGGAAGAACACCGCCATCAGCCCGTCATTGACCCAATGCGACACGCTGAGCGGGCCGAGATAGGCATGGAGAACGGAGAAATAGGTTTCGGCAAGCGGTGAGTTGGCGACGATCAAGGCCAAGGCCGCCGCCACCATCAGGATGATGCCGCCGGCCGCCTCGCTGTCGAGGAATTCGCGGAAGACGGAAATCGGCCGCTGCTTCAAATCCTGCATGTCGCCTCCGTTAAACCGCGTCACTTGCGATGATGCTCAAACTCCGGCCTCCGGACAGTATCCGACCGTGCTTGGGCGTCTCAGAGACTGTTTCGAAATTCGCTCTGGCGAGTCATATGGTGGTGGTTTCGAGAACCGGAGCGGAGCGGACGTTCGGGTCCGTGAGCACCGGAAGCGCAGAAAACGCCATCAGATGGCCGCCAGAGTAGAATTTCCAAACAGTCTCATCGCGGGGCGCGCTTGGCCAGTATCCGCTGCAGCGTGCGGCGGTGCATGTTGAGCCGGCGCGCTGTTTCGGAAACGTTGCGCTCGCACATTTCGTAGACGCGCTGGATATGCTCCCAGCGCACGCGGTCGGCCGACATCGGGTTTTCCGGCGGTGCGGCGCGCTCGCCCGAGGTGCGGGTGAGGGCGGCGAAGATGTCGTCGGCGTCGGCAGGCTTCGACAGATAATCGACGGCGCCGAGCTTCACCGCCGTCACTGCGGTGGCGATGTTGCCGTAGCCGGTCAGGATGATGGTGCGGGAATCCTCGCGCTTCTCGCGGATGGCGGCGACGACATCGAGGCCGTTGCCGTCGCCGAGCCGCATGTCGACCACAGCGTAGGCCGGCGGATTGGCGCGGGCCTTGCCCACCGCCTCCTCGACGCTCTCGGCGGTCTCGACCATAAAACCCCTGGTTTCCATGGCGCGGGCGAGACGCGTGAGGAACGGCTTGTCGTCATCGACGATCAGAAGCGAGGTGTCCTCGCCTTCAACCATTGCGCCAATATTTTCATCGCCTGTCATCGTCGTAAGAATTCCTGCTGCCTTAATTTTACGCAGATATAGTTTTGCGCCGCTATTGTCCAATTTACGCAGTGTCAAACATGGTGGCCGGGGCCGTTTCCGGGTTCAGGAAGACCGATCTCGGCCACGAAATCTGCACCACGGCGCCCTCGCCCAGGCCGCTCGAATTGCGGAAGTCGAGCGTGGCGCCCGAGCGTTCGAGCAGAGTCTTGGCGATGAACAGGCCGAGTCCCAGCCCGCCGCCGGCCTCGGTGCCTTGGCGCGTCGACATATAGGGCTCGCCGATGCGATCGATGATTTCAGGTGGGAAACCAGGCCCGTCATCGATGATCGAGAAGGTGACGGCCGCCTCGTCCCAGCTCCAGCGCACGGTGACGCTCTTGCGGGCGAAATCGACGGCGTTCTCGACCAGATTGCCGAGGCCGTAGATGACGCCCGGATTGCGCCGCCCGACCGGCTCCGGCCCGCTGCGTTCGCCCGGGCGGAGCTTGATCGAGATGCCGAAGTCGCGATGCGGCGCGGTGACCTCCTCGACCAGCGAGGTCAGCGGCAAGCGGGACAGATGCGCCTCGCCCTCCGACGACAGGCTGGTCAGGCGCTTGAGGATTTCGCGGCAGCGTTCGCTTTGCGAGCGCAGCAGCTTCACGTCCTCCCCGTATTTCGGGTCGCTGCCGAGCGCCTTTTCCATCTCCTTCGCGACGAGCGTGATGGTGGCGAGCGGCGTGCCGAGCTCATGCGCGGCCGCCGCCGCCAGGCCGTCGAGCGCCGAAAGGTGCTGTTCGCGCTGCAGCACCAGTTCGGTGGCGGCAAGCGCATTGGCCAAAAGCCGCGCTTCGGCGGCCACCCGGAAGGCATACATGGCGGTGAAGGCGATCGAGGACAGCACCGCCATCCACATGCCGGCGACATAGATGAAAGGCATGGCCAGCGGCGCGCCTTCATACCAGGGCAACGGCAGATGGAAGAACACCAGCAAGGTCGCCGCCAGCATCACCAACCCGCCGAGGATGGCGGTGAGGCGCAGGGGCAGCGACGTCGCCGAAATGACGACAGGCACGGTCATCAGCAGCGAGAACGGATTGGTCAGGCCGCCGGTCATATAGAGCAGGCCGGCAAGCTGCAGGCTGTCGAAGATCAGGATGCCGAAGGCGGCGAACGGCGTGAGCCTGTGCGCCGCCGGAAACCTGAAGGCCAGGAACAGGTTCATCCAGGCCGAACAGGCGATCAGCGCAAAACACAGGCTCACCGGGAGCGGAAATTTCAACCCATAGGCGACGACGAGCACCGCAACGCTCTGGCCGACAATGGCCAGCCAGCGCAGCCGGATCAGCGTGTTGAGGCGCAACCGCTGGCTCTGCTGGAAATCGGGCGCGTTCAGGATGTTGATCATGGCCATGGATTACAGCCGCTTGAGGGCAAGCGCTAGGTGCCGCGCGGTTTCGCGCGGGCGGTAGCCGCCGCCAGCAGCGGATTCTCCGGCCAGACATGTTTGGGATAGCGCCCGCGCATGTCGGCGCGCACGTCGGCCCAGGAGCCACGCCAGAAGCCGGGCAGGTCGCGCGTCGTCTGGATTGGCCGGTGCGCCGGCGACAAGAGTTCGAGCGTCAGCGGCACGGTGCAGTTGGCAATCGAGGGGTGGCGGTCGAGGCCGAACAGTTCCTGCACGCGCACCGCAAGCACAGGCCATTCGCCGTCATAGCGGATCGGCACATGGCTGCCGGACGGGGCGTCGAAATGCGTCGGCGCCAGCGCATCGACCTTGCGCTGCAGCTCGTGCGGCACGAGCGAGGCGAGGCCAGCCGAGACGACACCGGGATCGATGGCGGCCAGGGAAGCCGCCCCAGACAGGAAGGGCAGCAGCCAGTCGTCGAGGCGCTCGATCAGCGCTTCGTCCGACATATCGGGCCAGGGGGACCCAAGGCCACGATGCAGCCAGGACAGCCGCTGGCGCAGCGTCTCGGCCTCCTTGCTCCAGCTCAGCAGTGACAGGCCGTGCTCGCGCAACGCATCTGTTATGGCGCGGTCGGCATCGGCGCCTGAAGGAGCCGGCAGCATGCGTTCGGCGAGCGTGATGGCGCCGAGGCGCACCGTCTCACGCACACGCACGGCGCGGCGCTCTCGGTCGAAGCTGGTTTGCCGACGCGTTTCGATCCGGTCGGCCAGCGTGGCGCGGATGTCGTCCTCGCCTATTGCCGCAGCGGCCGCGATGCGGGCGTTCTGCGCCTTGCCCTGCAGGTCGGCGACGACCAGAAACGGCTCGCCCGCCAGCGGGTCGGCGGCATCGAGCATGGCGCCAGAGCCATTGGCCAACACGAAACGGCCGCGCTCGCCGCGCGCCTTGGCGACGCGGTCCGGCCAGGCGTTGATGAGAAGAGAACCGGCCGGTGCTGCTTCACTGTCTTTCGCCGCGCCCACCTGCCTGGCCAGCCTCTCCGCGAGTTGCCGCGCGGCGGTGGCGCGGGACGATCTTTCCCCCCGAAAGCGCATCAGCCGCCGCTCCAGATCGGCGCCGTCGCCACCAAGGCCGCGTTCGGTGAGCAGCACCGCCAGCATGGCCGCCTCGCCCGCATGGCCGCTCCGCGCAGCTTCGGCGACCATATGTGCAAGCCGCACCGGCAGAGCGAGCTTGCGCATCGAAGCGCCCGCTCCCGTCAGGCGCCCCGCCTCGTCGATGGCATGGAGCGCGCGCAGCAGCACCCTTGCCTCGTTGAGCGCCGGCGCCGGCGGCGGATCGAGGAAAGCGAGGCCGGTCGGATCGGCCACACCAAAGGCGGCACAGTCGAGTAGCAGGCCTGAAAGGTCCGCTTCGAGGATTTCCGGCGGCGTGAAGGCGGGCAGTGCCGCGGTCTGTTCGGCGCGCCAGAGCCGGATGGCGACGCCGGCTTGCGTGCGCCCGGCACGGCCGGCACGCTGGTCGGCGGAGGCCTTGCTGACGCGCACCGTCTCCAGCCGCGTCAGGCCGCTTGCCGGCTCATAGCGCGGCAGCCGCGACAGGCCGGAATCGATGACGACGCGCACGCCGTCGATGGTGATGGAGGTCTCGGCAATCGACGTCGCCAGCACCACCTTGCGGCGGCCCGCCGGCGCCGGCTTGATCGCGGCGTCCTGCGCCTTGCCGTCGAGCTGGCCATAGAGCGGCACGATGTCGGTGTCGGCGCCGACCTTGCCGGCCAGCCGTTCGGCGGTGCGCTCGATCTCGCGCTGGCCGGGCAGGAAGGCAAGCACGCTGCCGCTCTCATCGGCAAGGGCGGCGCGGATCGCCTTGGCCATCGCATCCTCGATCGGGACGCCGGCCGGCCGTTCGTCGTAGCCGATATCGACGGGGAAAGCGCGGCCCTCGCTTTCGATCACAGGCGCGCCCGACAGGAGTTTTGCGACGCGCGCGCCATCGAGCGTCGCCGACATCACCAGCAGCCTGAGATCCGGCCGCAGTGCGCCCTGCACGTCGAGCGCCAGCGCCAGGCCGAAATCGCCGTCGAGCGAACGTTCGTGGAATTCGTCGAAGATGACCGCCGAGACGCCGGGCATTTCGGGATCGTCGAGGATCATGCGCGCCAGAACGCCCTCGGTGACGACCAATATGCGGGTCTTGGCCGAGCTGCGGTTTTCCATGCGCATGGCATAGCCGACGGTCGCGCCCGGCTCCTCGTCAAGCAATTGCGCCATGCGGCGCGCGGCGGCGCGGGCGGCGAGCCGGCGCGGTTCGAGCAGGATGATCTTGCCTGTGCCCATCCACGGCGCATCGAGCAGCGCCAGCGGCACCAGCGTCGTCTTGCCGGCGCCGGGCGGCGCCACCAGCACGGCGCTGTTGCCGGCACCGAGCGCTTCGCTGAGCGCCGGGAGCACGGCGGATACCGGAAGCTCCGGCAGGGATCTTGTCGTCATCGCGTCCGCATATCAGCGGTCACGGTCACCGTGCAACCGGCGCCGGCTCAAAGCCGGGTGCGCGCAAACGGGTTCCAGCGCACGGTGCCGATCCGCACCTCCTCGCGCATCATGGTCAGCAGGCCGGAGCCGCCGACGATCGCGAGGCCGACCAGCGTCAGCCAGTCCGGGTATTCCTGGAAGAACAGCGCGCCAAGGATCACCGCCCAGACGATCTGCGAATAATGCGTCGGCGCGATCCGGTTGGCGGGGGCGTATTTGGCGGCGAGCAGCTGCATGAATTGTCCGCCCGCGGTGAAGGCGCCGGCCATCGCCAGCCAGACGAGCTGTACGGCATTCGGCAAGGCAAATGAGGTGGCGGCGGCGCCAGCCCCGTTGAACAGCAGGCCGTAGCCGACAAGTACACCGAGCATCGAGGTGCGCTTTTCCTGCTGCGCGAGCGAGCGCAGCATGATGACGCTGGTCGCGGCGAGGAAGGCGTTCACGAAAGCGGCAAGGTGGCCGAGGTTCAATTCACGAAAACCCGGCCGCACCACCAGCATCACCCCGGCAAAGCCGGCGACCACGGCCAGCCATCGCCAGGGGCCGACCTTTTCCTTCAGGATGACGGTGGACAGGATGGTGACCAGCAAAGGCGCCAGGAAGATCAGCGCGTAGACTTCGGCAAGCGGAATGTGCGTGAAGGCATAGACGCTGAGCACGCCCGACGCGATGCCGGCCCAGGCGCGCGCCTGCACCGCCCATGGCCGTTTCATGCGCCAGAAATCGAGCCAGCGCTCGCCCGCCGGGCGGGTGAAGAACAGGAAAAAGCCGGCAAACAAAGTGACGAAGAAGCCGATCTCGAAGACGGTAAACTGTCCTCCCAGGCTCTTGATAACGGCATCGCTGCCCGAATAGCTTGCATAGGCGATCAGGGCGAGCAGGATTCCGTTCGGCACGTTTTTCCATTTCCGGGAGAGAGTAGCTTGAAAATATTGGCGCTCGGTGCGCATCCGGACGACATCGAGATCTTCATGTTCGGTACGCTGGCCGCCTATGCGGCGCAAGGCGCAGAATTGACTTTTGCCGTGGCCACGGATGGGGCCAAGGGCGGCAAGAGTGATCCCGCCGTTCTCGCCCGCGTCCGTCGCGAGGAAGCCACGGCGGCGGCAGCGCTGCTTGGTGCTGCGCCACGCTTTCTCGACTTTCCCGACGGCGAGCTGGTGGCCGATGCCGCGCTGATCGGCGTGCTGAAAACGCTGATCCGCGAGACCGGGCCGGAGCTGGTGATCACGCATGCGCCCAACGACTATCACGCCGACCACCGCGCGCTGTCGGACGGCGTGCGCATAGCGGCTTCCTTCGCGGTTCCTGTGCTGCATGCCGACACGATGGGCGGTACCGGATTTGCGCCGACGCACTATGTCGATATTTCCGCCTACCGGGATATCAAGTCGCAGGGGATCCGCATGCACCGGTCACAGCGGCCGGAGCAATATGTCGACCGGGCGCGCATCCAGAATGAATTTCGCGCCGGCCAATGCAACGCTGTCCCCGGTTCCCTGGCCGAGGCTTTTCGCTTCGAGCCTACATTTCCCTTCGCCGACATACGCGCCTTACTGCCGCCCGCGCCGCCGGTTCGGCCGGTGACGCCACAGACGAACCTCATCGGCGAGGCCGGCTGAGCGGCTGCCGGAGAAACATCCGGCGATCATTTCCCAACGATTTCAATCATCCGTTTCGTCATGTTGCGACGCAGCAACGAATTCGCTTGCGTTGTTTAGTAAAAATGGCATCACTAAACAAATTACTAAACATCTGCCGCGCTCCGGCGCCGCCATGTTTAGGCCTCTGAGGAGAGAGGTTGAGGGCTCTTGAAACCGTCATCCGGGCGCGTTTCGTAAATGGGAGGAAGGCATGAAATCGAGCTTGAAACTGGCGTTGGGACTGGCCTCGGCGATTGCAGCGTCGACAGCCGTCTCGAATGCCGCACACGCTGAAGACCTGACGCTCTGCTGGGCCGCCTGGGACCCGGCCAACGCACTTGTCGAATTGTCCAAGGACTTTACCAAGGAAACCGGCATCGGCATGAAATTCGAGTTCGTGCCGTGGACCAACTATGCCGACCGCTTCCTCAACGAACTGAACTCGCACGGCAAACTGTGCGACCTGATCATCGGCGACAGCCAGTGGATCGGCGGCGCGGCCGAGAACGGCCACTACGTCAAGCTGAACGACTTCTTCGACAAGGAGAAGATCAGCATGGACGACTTCGTGCCGGCGACCGTCGTCGGTTACTCGGAATGGCCGAAGAACACGCCGAACTACTGGGCGCTGCCGGCCATGGGCGACGTCGTCGGCTGGACCTATCGCAAGGACTGGTTCTCCAAGCCGGAGCTGCAGAAGGAATTCAAGGAAAAGTATGGCTGGGATCTCGGCCCGCCGGCGACCTTCGACCAGTTGAAGCAGATCGCCGAATTCTTCCAGAAGCGGCAGATCGACGGCAAGACCGTCTATGGCGCCTCGATCTACACCGAGCGTGGCTCGGAAGGCATCACCATGGGCGCCATGGACGTGCTCTACAGCTACGGCTTCCAGTATGAGAACCCGAAGAAGCCCTACGAGATGGAAGGCTTCGTCAATTCAGCCGACTCGGTCAAGGGACTGGAATTCTACAAGGCTCTCTATGATTGCTGCACCCCTCCGGGCGCATCGAACAGCTACATGGGCGAAGGCGTCGATGCCTTCAAATCCGGTCAGGTGGCAATGCACATGAACTTCGCCTTCACCTGGCCCGGCCTGCAGAAGGACGAGAATGTCGGTGGCGACAAGATCGGCTACTTCGTCAATCCCAAGGGTCCTGGCGGCGCCCAGTTCGCGCAGCTCGGCGGCCAGGGCATTTCGGTGGTTTCCTACTCCGACAAGCAGGAATCGGCGCTGAAATACATCAAGTGGTTCGCCAACAAGGACGTGCAGGCCAAGTGGTGGTCGCTCGGCGGCTATTCCTGCCTGAACTCCGTGGTCAAGGACCCGAAGTTCCCGTCCAGCCAGCCCTACGCCCAGGCCTTCCTCGACTCGATGGCGATCGTGAAGGACTTCTGGGCCGAGCCGAGCTACGCACCGCTGTTGCAGGCCTCGCAGAAGCGCTTCCATGACTATGTCGTGGCCGGCCAGGGCTCAGCCAAGGACGCGCTCGACGGCCTGGTCAAGGACTGGACCCAGGTGTTCCAGGACGATGGCAAGATGTAACCGGCTCCTCCCGAGCTAGGCCCAGGCGTCCCGTGCCACCCTTGGCACGGGACGCAGTTCAGATAAATTCCATCACAGAGACGACCCAAGTGACCGAAGCAGGACTGACCATGCTCAATCGGACCGTGGAGAACGTTGCCCTGGCGACCCCGGAACCGTTGGCCCGCAAGGTCCGGGGCATCAGCGACAAGGGCCTCGCCTGGCTGTTCATCTCGCCGACGATCCTGTTGCTGCTCGCCATCAACATCTTCCCGCTGTTCTGGGCGATCTATCTGTCCTTCACCAACTACCGGGCCAACCGGCCGAACGAAGTGGTGAAGAATCTCGGCTTTGCCAACTACCAGCGCATCCTCGGCGACCAGGACATCTGGATCGCCATGCAGACGACGGCGCATTTCGTGTTCTGGACCATCCTGTTGCAAACGCTGATCGGCTTCACGCTGGCCTGGCTGATCGACCGGAAATTCCGCGGCCATGCCTTCTGGACGACGCTGATCCTGGTGCCGATGATGCTGTCGCCGGCGGTGGTCGGCAATTTCTGGCGCTTCCTCTACGAGCCGCAGATCGGCCTGTTCTCCTATGTGATCTCGTTCGTCAGCGGCATTCCGCCGACGAGCATCCAGATGCTCTCCAACGTGTCGCTGGCGCCATGGTCGATCATCATCGTCGATACCTGGATGTGGACGCCCTATGTGATGCTGATCTGCCTCGCCGGCCTGCGCTCCATCCCCGAATACATCTATGAGGCGGCCGAGGTCGACCGCGCTTCCAACTGGCGGCAATTCTGGTCGATCACGCTGCCGATGGCGCTGCCCTTCATCATGCTGGCGGTGCTGTTTCGCGGCATCGAGAACTTCAAGATGTTCGACATGGTCAATTTGCTGACTGGCGGCGGGCCGGGCTCCACCACCGAGGTCGCCTCGATCACGCTGAAGCGGCAGGCATTCGAGAGCTGGCGTACCGGCTATTCCTCGGCCTTCGCCATCATCCTGTTCGTGGCGGTGTTCGGGCTGGCCAACATCTACGTCAAGGCGCTCAACAAGGTGAAGCAGAGATGAGCCTGACCACTGCCCATTCGGTCGTCGCACCGTCAGCGAATTCGAAGCGCGTCGCCGGCGCGATCATCATCGCCTACGCGCTGATCTCGATCGTGCCGCTCCTGTGGATCTTCGCCACCAGCTTCAAGACGCCGCCGGATTCGATCGCATATCCGCCGAAAATCGTGTTCCAGCCGAGCATCGAGGGCTATTGCAACCTGTTCACGACGCGGACGCGGCAGACACCGGAATACATCAACTCGCTGGGTCCGGCGACCGGCTTCTGCGACGAGACCGTGCGCAAGCGCAACATGGTGATCGCCGGCCCGTCCAACTTCCTGCCGCGCTTCCTCAACTCGCTGATCATCGCTTTCGGCTCGACGTTCTGCGCCGTCTTTCTCGGCACGCTGTCGGCCTATGGTTTCTCGCGCTTCAAGGTGCCGCTCGCCGACGACCTCCTGTTCTTCATCCTGTCGACGCGCTTCATGCCGCCGATCGCGGTCGCCATTCCGATCTACCTGATGTACCGCGAGCTTGGCCTGTCGGACACCGCGCTCGGCATGATCCTGCTCTACACGGCGGTCAACGTGTCGCTGGCGGTGTGGCTCTTGAAAGGCTTCATTGACGAGATCCCGCGCGAATATGAAGAAGCGGCGATGATCGACGGCTATACGCGGCTGCAGGCATTCTGGCGCACCGTGCTGCCGCAAGCGACCACCGGCATCGCCGCGACCGCGATCTTCTGCCTGATCTTCGCCTGGAACGAATATGCCTTCGCGGCCCTTTTGACCTCGGGCACGGCGCAGACCGCGCCGCCCTTCATCCCGACCATCATCGGCGAAGGCGGCCAGGACTGGCCGGCGGTCGCCGCCGGCACGACAATCTTCCTGGTGCCGATCCTGGTTTTCACCATCCTGCTTCGCAAGCAATTGCTGCGCGGCATCACCTTCGGTGCGGTGCGCAAATGAGCATGACCAATCCCGTCAAACGCAAATCGCGCTGGCCGGCCTGGGCCCGGCGCGGCCTGATGGAAAATATCGCCACAGTGCTGATCGCCATCGGCTTCCTGATGCTGTTCCAGCCTTTCGCGCTGTCGCTCTACACCTATTCCTTCATCATCATGCTCGCCGGCACCGTGATGTTCATCATCGTCTCGAAGTTCCCGGAATAGTCATGGCCGAGATCCGTGTTCAGCACCTGAGAAAGGCCTTCGGCGATTTCGTCGCCGTGCAGGATTCCAACTTCGTCGTCGAGGATGGCGAATTCTTCGTCATGCTCGGGCCGTCGGGCTGCGGCAAGACGACGACACTGCGCATGATCGCCGGGCTCGAACTGCCGACCGGCGGCCAGATCCTGCTCGGCGGCGAGGACGTCACCATGCTGCGGGCACGTGAGCGCGACATCGCCTTCGTGTTCCAGCTGTTCGCGCTCTACCCGCACATGAATGTGCGCAAGAACATCGGCTTTCCGCTTTTGGCGCAAGGCATGTCGTCGGCCGAAATCCGCACGCGTGTCGAGGAGACGGCAAAACTCCTGCGTATCGACCATCTGCTCAACAAATCCGTCTCTGGCCTTGCCGGCGGCGATCGCCAGCGCGTGGCGCTCGGCCGCGCCATCGTGCGGCGGCCGAAATGCTTCCTGATGGACGAGCCGCTCGGCACGCTCGACACCGAATTCCGCGATTTGATGGTCCATGAATTGCGCGAACTGCACAACCGCATCCACGCCACCACCGTCTATGTCACGCATGACCAGATGGAAGCGATGTCGATGGCCGACAAGATCGCTGTGATGAACCACGGCGTCATCGAACAGTTCGGCACACCGCGCGAAATCTACGACCGCCCGGCGACCATGTTCGTCGCCGACTTCATCGGCTCGCCGCCGATGAATTTTCTGGGCTTCGGCGGCGGGCTTACCAAGGGCGCCAAGGAGATCGTCGTCCAGGGCGCGAAGGTCGCGGTGCCGGAGGTGCGCGAGGATATCGCGCCGGCCGACATGGCGCTCGGCATCCGCCCCGAACACATTCGCTTCGACGATGCCTCGAAGCTGCGCGGCGCCATCTACGGCACCGAATATCTCGGCACCACGCAGATCGTCGCGGTGGAAACGGCGGACGGCATCATCAAGGCGCGGGTTCCGGCCGAGATCCGGCTCAACGCCGGCGATCATGTCGGCCTGGCGCTGAACAGCGCACGGCTGTCGCTGTTCGACAAGGGATCGGGCCGCGCGGTGAAAACCGCGATCCACGACACCGCCTCTCAGGGGAGAGCGCAGCATGGCTGACGTGCATATCAAGAATGTGACCAAGAGCTTTGGCGAGCATGTCGCCGTCAACGGTCTCGACCTGCACATAGCAGACGGAGAGTTCGTCGTGCTGCTCGGGCCGACCGGGGCCGGCAAGACGACAACGCTGCGGCTGATCGCCGGACTGGAACGGCCCGATGCCGGCACGATCGAAATCGGCGGCCATAATGCGACGACGCTGTCGCCGGCCGAGCGCGACACGGCCTTCGTGTTCCAGCAGTACTCGCTCTATCCGCATCTGTCGGTCTACGACAATCTCGCCTTCCCGCTGCGCTCGCCGGCGAGGAAGATCCCGGAGGACCAGATCCGCCGGCGGGTCGAGGAGGTGGCGAAGATGGTGCGCATCCACCACAAGCTCGCCAACCGCTCGACCAAGCTTTCGGGCGGCGAAATGCAGCGCGTCGCTATCGGCCGCGCTTTGGTGCGCAAGCCCGCCATCTATCTGATGGACGAGCCGCTGTCATCGCTCGACGCCAAGCTGCGCGCGGATCTGCGGCTGGAGCTGAAGCGCATCCAGTCCGAACTCGGCGCCACCATGCTCTATGTCACGCACGACCAGATCGAGGCGATGACCATGGCCGACCGCATCGGCATCCTCGCCGATGGCGTGCTGGTGCAGATCGGCTCGCCGCGAACCATCTATTCGGAGCCGGCAAACCTGCATGTCGCGGCAAGGCTCGGCCAGCCGGCGATCAATCTTCTGCCAACCGGCCTGCTGCCCGATGGCAGCGCGCCGGTGGGCACCAGGACGATCGGCGCGCGCACCGAACATCTGACGATCGAAAAGGCCAGGAATGGCCATGCCGACGGCGTCGTCGACTGGGTCGAGCATCTCGGCGACCAGAACCACCTGCATGTGACGGTGGGGCCGAAGAAACTGGTGACGCTGACCGACCCCGACACCGATCTGGCGCAAGGCGACAAAGTGGTGATCCGCTACCGCTCGCCGCTCTATTTCGGCGCCGATGGACAAAGATTGATGTGAACGGCTTTCGGTGTTCCCAGCCGGGGCAACGCCGCTTCTGATTGACGATCGCGAATACGGGACGAATTCGATGAAGCACTTTTTCAACCGCAGGGAAACGATCGTCACCGAGGCGCTGGACGGCCTGTTGCGCACCAGCGGCTCGGACGACCTCGCGCGCCTCGACGGCTATCCCGAGATCAAGGTCGTGCTGCGCGCCGACTGGGACAAGTCGAAGGTCAGCGTCGTCTCCGGCGGCGGCGCCGGGCATGAGCCTTCGCATGCCGGCTTTGTCGGCAAGGGCATGCTGACGGCGGCGGTCTCTGGCGAGATATTCGCCTCGCCGAGTGTCGAAGCGGTACTGGCGGCCATCCGCGCGGTCACCGGGCCGGCCGGCTGCCTGCTGATCGTCAAGAACTACACCGGCGACCGGCTCAATTTCGGCCTGGCCGCCGAGAAGGCGCGCGCCGAGGGCTTTCGCGTCGAGATGGTGATCGTTGCCGACGACATCGCTTTGCCTGACATCAACCAGCCGCGTGGCGTCGCCGGCACCTTGTTCGTGCACAAGATTTCGGGCCATTTGTCGGAGGCCGGCCATCATCTTGCCGACATCGCGGCGGCGGCGCGGGCGGCAGCAAAGGACATCGTCTCGCTCGGCATGTCGCTGTCGTCCTGCTCGATCCCCGGGCTGCCGCATGAAGACAGGTTTGGCGCGGACGACGGCGAACTTGGCCTGGGCATTCATGGTGAGCCGGGCGTCGAGCGGATTGCCTTGCAAAGCGTCGACAGTTTGGTCGCGATCATGGCGGAGCGCCTCGCGGCGCGGCTCGACCCGAAGGCCAGCCATGCCTTGCTGATCAACAATCTCGGTTCAGTGCCACCGCTTGAAATGTCGCTGGTTGCCAATGCGGTGCTGGCCTCGCCGCTGACCAGGACCATCACGCTGGCGATCGGCCCCGGCCCGCTGATGACGGCGCTCAACATGAACGGCTTCTCGCTGTCGCTGATCCGGCTCGACGCTGCGCGCGAGGCCGCCCTGCTGGCGCCGGTCGGCCCGCATGCCTGGATGCCGGCCAAACCGGTCGCGGCGCCTGTCATTATGCCGATGGCGAAAGCAGCCGGACAAAGTGCTGCGCACAAGGCCAGCCAGGATGCCGGCAGCAGACGCCTGATCGTCACGGTCTGCGAAAAACTGATTTCACTTGAAGCGTCATTGAACGGGCTCGACGCCAAGGCGGGCGACGGCGACACGGGCTCGACGGTGGCGACAGGCGCGCGCAGCATTCTCGAGCGGCTCGACATGCTGCCTCTGGCGAACCCGGCGGCGACGCTTGGCGCGATTGGCGACATATTGAGCGCGTCGATGGGCGGCTCGAGCGGCGTGCTGTTGTCGATCTTCTTCACGGCGGCGGCACAGGCCCTCGGCGGCGGCGCCAGCTTGTCCAAGGCACTGCTTGCCGGTCTCGAGCGGATGACTTTCTACGGCGGCGCCAAACCGGGTGATCGCACCATGGTCGATGCGCTGGAGCCCGCGCTGAAAGCGCTCGACGCCAACGGGCTGGAAGAGGCGGCAGCCGCCGCCCGGCGCGGCGCCGAGGAGACAGCCGCCATGGAGAAGGCGAAGGCTGGACGGTCCGCCTATGTCGGCACCAAATTGCAAGGTGTGGTCGACCCCGGCGCCCATGCGGTGGCCGAGGTGTTTTCGGCCGCCGCCGCGCTGCTCGTCACGGCCTGACGCATGCAGCAGTTGTCGAATGACCGTTCTTTCGTTACTGCCGGCACAGTGGAAACCGGGATTTTGGGCGACATGGCGGCATTGAACCTTGCCAGGCTGATCGCGGTGGCCGCCGATACGATTGCCGCTCACGCCGAGGAATTGACGGCGCTCGACCAGGCGATCGGCGACGGCGACCATGGGCTGAACATGAAGCGCGGCTTCGAGGCCGTGCGGGCCGAGGCTGATGCGTTCGCTGCCAAACCCTTGCCCGACGCGCTGAAAGCGATCGGCACCAAGCTGGTGATGACGGTGGGGCGGCGCTTCGGGTCCCTTGTTCGGTACGCTGTTCATGGCGCTGGGCAAGGAGATTGCGGCGGATCCCGATCGCAACAATCTGGCCGCCGCCGTCGGCAAGGCGGTCGACGCGGTGGCCGGGCGCGGCAAGTCGCAGATCGGACAAAAAACCATGCTCGATGTGCTACAGCCGGTGCATGATGCCTTGGCCGGGGGAAAGACGGCGGCGGAAATCGCCGACATCGCCGACGCCGCCGCCGAAGCGACGGTGCCGATGAAGGCGCTGCGCGGCCGCGCCTCGTTCCTCGGCGAGCGCTCGATCGGCCATATGGATGCCGGCGCGCGCTCGACCGCGCTGCTGGTGCGCTCGGTGGGGCAAGCGATCGGGGAAAGCGCATGAGCAATGTCGGGATCGTGATCGTGTCGCATTCGCCGCTGGTCGCGGAGGGCACGGCCGACATGGTACGCCAGATGGTGGGCGAAGAAGTGCCGCTTGCATGGTGCGGCGGAAACGGCCATGGCGGGCTTGGCACCAACGTCGAGGCGATCATGGGCGCCATCGACAAGGCCTGGTCGGAAGCCGGTGTCGCCATCCTCGTCGATCTCGGCGGCGCCGAGACCAACTCGGAAATGGCGGTGGAGATGATCGGCGAGCCGCGTGCGCAGAAGATCATCGTGTGCAACGCGCCGATCGTGGAGGGCGCGGTGATGGCCGCGACCGAATCCTCCGGCGGCGCCTCGCTGAAGGAAGTGGTGGCGACGGCGCACGAATTGTCGCCATCGTGAGTGAACGGGATTCCTGAAAAATGTCCGCAGCCGCCGAAGCGACCGTCCTGATCACCCACGATGTGGGGCTGCACGCGCGTCCGTCGGTGAAGTTCACCAAGCTGGCCAAGACTTTTGCCGCCGACGTGGAAATCGCGCTTGCCGCCAACGGGCCGTGGTTCGATGCCAAGAGCATCGTCAAGGTGATGGCGGCCAAGGCGCCGAAGGGCACGGTGCTGCACATCAGGGCCAGCGGCAGCGGCGCCGATGATGCGGTGCGCGCGCTGATCGACCTGGTGCAGCGCGATTTCGACGAGGACGCCGGTCATGTCCGCTCGGCGTGAGGCTGGGGCGCTTCTTCGCCAGCCCGCAGGGAATGCGGGCCATGCGGATTGAGGGCGTTCCGGCCTCGGCCGGCTATGCCGAGGGGCCGCTGTTCGACCTGGACCGGCCGCCCGCCGTCTACGCAGGCAAAGCCACCGCTACGGAAGAGAAGACGTCGCTGGAAGCCGCGATCGGCACGGCAGTTAGCCGGCTTGCCGCCATGGCGGAGGCCGCCGACAGCGACGCCGCCGGCATACTCGAATTCCACATTGCCATGCTGGAAGACGACGCCTTGAGCGGCCCGGCCTTCGCGTCGATCGCTTCCGGACAGACCGCCGACGTGGCATGGCGAGAGGCGCTTGATGCCGAGATCGGCGGTTACGAGGCCTCCGACCAGGACTATTTCCGTGCCCGCGCCACGGATTTGCGCGATATCAGGGACCAGGTGCTGCGCGCCCTGACCGAGGACGGCGACAGCACAGCGCCTACCGGTGCCATCCTCTGCGGCGAGGACATCGCGCCGACGCGCTTTCTCGAAACCGACTGGAGCCATGGCGGCGGCATCGCGCTGAAGGCGGGCAGCACCGCCAGCCATGTCGCCATGCTGGCGCGCTCGCGTGGCGTGCCGATGGTGGTGGGACTGCGCGAGCCGCTTGCCGATCTTGCCGGCATGGCACTGCTGGACGCCGAGCATGGCAGCATCGTGCTGGCGCCCTCGCCGGCTGAGATCGGCGCGTTCCGGCAGTCGTCCGCTTCCTTCGTCGCCCGCCAGGGCGTGGTCCGGCGTTTTCTGGCGCGGCCGGCGGTGACCAAGACCGGCACAGCGGTGCGCGTGCAGGTCAACATCGCCGATCCGTCCGATGTCGACGGCATCGACATCGCGACCTGCGACGGTGTCGGGCTGATGCGAACAGAGTTCCTGTTCGGCAAGAATTTGCCGGATGAGGAGACGCAATACCGCGCCTATCGCAAGGTGCTGGAATGGGCAGGCGAAAAACCGGTGACGATCCGCACCGTCGACGCCGGCGGCGACAAGCCGGTGCCGGGCTTCACCGTCGAGGAAGGCAATCCGTTCCTTGGCTTGCGCGGCATCAGGCTGTCGCTGGCACGGCTCGACATTTTTCGCGTACAGATCAGGGCATTGCTGCGCGCCGCGCCGCACGGCAATCTCAGGGTGATGTTTCCGATGATCGCCATGGCCGATGAATATGAACGCGCAGCCGCTCTGTTCGGCGAAGAGCAGGCAGTCCTTGCCGCGCGTGGCGTCACCCAAAAGATGCCGCCGCTGGGCATCATGGTCGAGGTGCCGTCGGTGGCCATCGCGCCGGAGGCGTTCGCCGGCGTCGCCTTCTTCTCGATCGGCTCCAACGATTTGACGCAATATGTGATGGCGGCCGCGCGGGATAACGCTGCTGTGGCCCATCTCAATTCGGTCCGTCATCCCGCTGTGCTGCGGTTGATCGGCTCGGTCACGGCCTTCGGACGGGAAAACGGCATTCCCGTCAGCCTGTGCGGCGATGCCGGCGGCGATCCGGCCGCGATCCCGTCGCTGCTCGAAGCCGGCCTGCGCGATCTGTCCGTCGCGCCGGCGCAACTCGCCATGGCCAAGGCGGCCATCGCGGATGTATCGGTCTAGGCGCGGCCGGCATGGTTGACATCAAACCCGAACCCGGTTCCGAAGAGGCGATCCGCGCCTACAAGACGATCCTGTCGCAGGTCATAGACCAGCGCCCGTCCGGCATGCGCCAGCGCCTTGCCGACGCGCTCGGCAAGCACCGTAGCTTCGTGACGCAGATTTCAAGCCCGGCCTATACGGTGCCCATTCCATCCAAGCATTTGCCGGCTATTTTTTCCGTCTGCCATTTCAGTCCGGCCGAGCGGGATCAGTTTCTCGCCGCCTACCATCAGGCGCATCCGGGAAAAATGTCGATCGCCGCGGGCATGCGCAAGACGCGGCATGTGTCGCTTGTCGTGCCGGATTTCGGCGACGACAAGCAGAATGCGGCGCTCGACCGGGCGATCAACGAATTCATCCAGAAGATCACCAGCATCGCCGGCAAGGGTGGCAGCTAACCGTTTCTTGCCGGGCTGTTTGGGAGGACGCCATGAAGAAATTTATGAACGCGGTGGACACGGTTTTGACCGAGAGCCTCGACGGTTTCGTGGCCGCCCACGCCGATATCCTCGTGCTTGGCGAGGAGCACAAGTTCGTCCGCCGCAGGACGTTGCGGCCGGGCAAGGTGGCGCTGATCTCCGGCGGCGGCTCGGGCCACGAGCCGCTGCATGGCGGCTTTGTCGGCCATGGCATGCTGGACGCCGCCTGCCCCGGCCAGGTGTTCACCTCGCCGACGCCGGACCAGATGCTGGCAGCGGCGCAGGCCGTCGACAGCGGCGCCGGCTGCCTGTTCATCGTCAAGAACTACGAGGGCGACGTGATGAATTTCGACATGGCGGCCGAAATGTCTGATGGCGTCCTGCAGGTGGTGACCAATGACGATGTCGCCGTCGAGAATTCGTCCTACACGACCGGCAGGCGCGGCGTCGCTGGCACGCTGGTGGTGGAAAAGATCGTCGGCGCGGCTGCCGAGCATGGCCTGGCACTGCCGGTGCTGAAGACGCTGGGCGAGCGCGTCAATGCCGCCACCCGCTCGATGGGCGTGGCGCTGACCAGCGGCACCGTGCCGGCGGCGGGCAAGCCGACCTTCGACATCGGCGACGGCGAGATGGAATTCGGCGTCGGCATCCATGGCGAGCCCGGCCGCCGGCGCGACACCTTGAAGAGCGCCGACGCGATCGCCGAGGAGATCTGTACCGCGATCCTGGGCGATCTCGGCGACAAAGCGAAAGGACCGGCGCTGCTGTTCGTCAACGGCTTCGGCGGCACGCCGCTGATGGAGCTCTATTTGATGTACAACAGCGCGCGGCGGATTTTCGAGAAGCGCGGCGTGACGATAATCCGTTCGCTGGTCGGCAGCTACGTCACCTCGCTCGACATGGCCGGCTGCTCGATCACGCTCACCATGCTCGATGACGAGATGACCGGCTGGTGGGACGCGCCTGTCCACACGGCGGCGCTGCGTTGGGGCATGTAGAAATTCGAATGCGCGGCGATTCTCCCGGGAAAGAGCCATAGCGCTTCCGTTGGGAATGGCGATCTATACGCCATCACCTGCCCTCAGCGGGAATCACCCCAGAAATAGTCGTCACCACGAAGCCTGCGTCGACTCGCCGGACCGTTGCTTTTCTTCCCCTAAGTAAGGTAAGGACTCCCCGGGGTTTTGGGGAGATAGCGTATGCGTTACAACTGGGAGCGGGCTCCGACGACTTTCGAACGTCATCGGAAAGCGCTGGCGGCAGCCATTTTGATCTTCGGCGGCGTAGGCCTCATGCTTGTGGCCCTGCCGATCTAGTGCGGCCGGCATTTCGTCCCCTGAATACCGTTTGTTAGAGCAATTCCAGGAAAAGTGGGAACCGGTTTTCCGCACGGAATTGCGTAAAAAAACAAAGAGTTAGAAAGTGTCGCCGTTTCCGTGAAACGGTGAACCTCTCTAGACGGCTATCGGCCGGCTTCTCAACGAGGCTGCCCGGTCACGGCGATGAAGCGGTGGTCGCGCCCTTCGAAGCCCTGGCTGAAGCGTTGCAGCAGCACGACGATCACCGCCGGTTTGCCGGAAGGCGAAAAGCCGATGATGCGCCTAGCCGCGGCATCTCCGGCCAGGGCAGTTGCGGTGGAGATCGCGAGCACCGCGCCGATCGTCAGCGCAAACACCGGTTTTGCCACGATCGATGCTGGATGGCGCATCGCTCAGATCCCTCTCCCGAGAAGACTTCACTTCACGATACGGCGCGCAAGGGGCCAAGCCGGGATCGGTTCATACGAAAATCAGGGAAGACAGCGCCGGAAAAAACAGCATAGGCTGTTGGCAAAGACGGCAAATGGTTTCCTGGGGAGGTACGGATGGCTTCACGCTATCATGAGGTCTATGACGGATGGAAACGCGACCCGGAACAATTCTGGGCGGACGCGGCCGGCGCCATCGACTGGTATTCGCCCTGGGACAAGGTGTTCGACGCCACCGCCGGCGTCTATGGCCGCTGGTTCACCGGCGCAACCTGCAACACCTGCTACAACGCCATCGACCGGCATGTCGCCGGCGGACGCGCCGACCAGATCGCACTGATCCATGACAGCGCCATCACCGGAACGGTGAAAAAATTCACCTACGCCGAACTCAAGCGCGAGGTGGTGGCGCTGACCTCGGTGCTGAAGAACCGGGGCATCGGCAGGGGCGACCGCGTCATCATCTACATGCCGATGGTGGCGGAGGCGGCCATCGCCATGCTCGCCTGCGCCCGCATCGGCGCCGTGCATTCGGTCGTGTTCGGCGGCTTTGCCTCGCATGAACTGGCCACGCGCATCGACGATGCCAAGCCGAAGGTAATCATCTCGGCCTCCTGCGGCCTGGAACCGGGCCGGATCGTCGCCTACAAGCCGTTGCTCGACAAGGCGATCGAGATGTCCCGCCACAAGCCGGACGCCTGCCTGATCCTGCAGCGCGACCAGCTGCGCTGCGAGCTGAAGGAGCATTTCGACATCGACTATGCCGACGCCGTCGCGCGCGAACGGGCGGCCGGCGCCAATGTCGACTGCGTGCCGGTGCTGGCCACCGACCCGCTCTACATCATCTACACATCAGGCACGACCGGCCAGCCCAAGGGCATCGTGCGCGACAATGGCGGCCACATGGTCGCGCTGAAATGGACGATGGAAAACGAGTTCGGCGTCAAGCCGGGCGAAGTGTTCTGGGCAGCGTCCGATGTCGGCTGGGTCGTCGGCCATTCCTACATCGTCTACGGACCGCTGCTGCATGGCAGCACCAGCGTCCTGTTCGAAGGCAAGCCGATCGGCACACCTGATGCCGGCACCTACTGGCGGGTCATCTCGGACCATGGCGTGGTCGCGCTGTTCACCGCGCCGACGGCGTTCCGGGCGATCAAGGGCCAGGATCCCCGGGGTGAGTTCGTTGCCAGATACGATCTGTCGAAATTCCGCACGCTGTTCCTCGCCGGCGAACGCGCCGATCCCGAAACCATCAAATGGGCGGAGCAGAAGCTCAACGTGCCGGTGATCGACCATTGGTGGCAGACCGAGACCGGTTCGCCGATGACCATCAACCCTGCGGGGCTCGGCCTGCTGCCGGTGAAATACGGTTCGCCCGGCGTGCCGATGCCGGGCTACGACATCTGCGTGCTCGACGATGCCGGCCATGAAGTGCCGCGCGGCACGCTCGGCAATGTCGTGGTCAAGCTGCCGCTGCCGGCCGGCTGCCTGCCGACGCTATGGAACGCCGACGCCCGCTTCCGCCAGGCCTATCTCGATGAGTTTCCCGGCTACTACAAGACCGCCGATGCCGGCATGATCGACGAGGACGGCTATCTCTACGTGATGGCCCGCACCGACGACATCATCAATGTTGCCGGCCACCGGCTGTCGACCGGCGCCATGGAAGAGGTGCTGGCCGCCCATCCCGATGTCGCCGAATGCGCCGTCGTCGGCATCGCCGATGCGATGAAGGGGCAAATTCCGCTCGGCTTCGTGGTGCTGAACGCCGGTGTCGCTCGCGACGGCGGCACCATCGAGAAGGAGGTCGTGGCGCTGGTGCGCGAGCGAATCGGGCCGGTCGCCGCTTTCAAGACCGTGGTGACGATCAAACGCCTGCCCAAGACGCGGTCGGGAAAGATCCTGCGCGGCACCATGCAGAAGATAGCCGACAAGGAAGAATGGACGATGCCGGCGACCATCGACGACCCGACCATCCTCGACGAGATCACCGCTGCGATGAAGGCGCGCGGGATCGGGATTTGAGGCTGATGCGGCGAGTGGTTTCGCACAGTCTGTCCTTGCCGGTTGGTCAATCCTGATCGGAAAGCAATACTTTTGTTGTGCAATGCAGCAAGCCACCCTACAGTGTCTCGCGGGGGGCCATCCGACGGTGCGGTATGGCTCAGCAAAAAATCACGTTTGGCGGCGTCGACATCCTGCGGTTTCTCGCCGCCGTTCTGGTCATGGTCTACCACTATGGCTTCTGGGTGTGGGCTTATCCCGATGGCATTTCGGCACAAGCCACGGGCGGCATGCCGGCACAGCCTGGCATAGGCGCCTGGGTCGGATCCGGATGGGTCGGCGTCGAGATCTTCTTCGTCATCAGCGGTTTCGTCATCGCCTTCAGCGCCGAGAAGTCGACGCCGCTGCGGTTCTTCGAGGCCAGGGTGAAGCGACTGGCGCCGGCGGTCTGGATCTGCGCACCGGTCACCGCCGTGCTGCTTCTTGCCATCGGCCTGAGCTGGCCGACCGATGCGGTGGTCAGGCTGGTCCGCACCGGCCTGTTCGCGCCCTATGGTCCCTGGGTGGACAGCGTCTACTGGACACTCGGCATCGAGATCGCCTTCTACGCCATCGTCTGGATCCTGCTGCGGCTTGGTCGCTTCGATCTGATGGAGCCGGTCGCCATCGTCATCGGCCTGGTCAGCACGCTGTTCTGGTGCCTCTATTATCCGCTCGGCTGGGCCGACTTCGCCGAGACGCGGCTGCTGCAGCTCACTTTGGTGCATCACGGCTGCTTCTTCGCCGTCGGCGTGCTGCTGTGGCTGATCCGGTTCAAGGCGCCAACGGTGCCTCGCCTCCGCTTCTGCCTGCTGTTCCTCGGCGGGGGCGTGCTGCAGATCGCCAGTTCAGTCGACGTCCACAGCATCAAGGTCAATGCCGTGATGCCCTATGCACCGCCGATCCTGATCTTCCTCGTCGCGATCGCGCTTATGGCGTGGTCGCTGCGGCTCGACCTCAGCTGGAGCGGCTGGCGCCGGATCGGCCTGATGACCTATCCGCTCTACCTGATCCACGACGTCGTCGGCGCGGCGATGCTCGGGGCGATGGTCCGTGCCGGAGTGCCTTATCTCCTGTCGATGGCAGTGGTCGGTGCGACGATGATCGCGGCAAGCTGGCTTGTGGCAACGGAAGCCGAACCGCGCATAAGGCTGCTGCTCGACCACACCGTCTTCCGTTACCGCCTCAAGGCCGCGTAGCCAAGGCCGTCACCAGCCGTGATGACACGGCTGGCCTCACCAGAGACGGTGGACCGATATCAGACCGTCGCCTTGCTGCGCACTTCGGACTTGTCGAGATAGTAGCTCGAATATTTGTCGAAGAATTTTTCCGAAGCGCCGAACGATCCGTATTTGGCGAGCTTCTTCAGGTCGACCTTGTTCAGCACCGCGCCGACGATCTTGTTGGCGACATAGGGTTCGGATTCCAGCATCGACCTGACCATGGCGCGCGGCGTGCGGCCCCATTCGGTGACCAGCACGAAGCCGTCGACCAGCGGCGCGAAGGCCTTGGCATCGACCACCGGCCCGAGCGGCGGCAGGTCGACGACGATGTATTCGAATGTCTCCTTGGCGTTCTCGATGAAGCGCCGCATTCCGGCCGAGGACAACAGCTCGCTGGTGTGCGAGAAGTTGCCGCGCAGCACGGCGGGGATGATGGCGAGCTTGGTCTGCCGGTCGATCTTGCCGACCGATTGCCAGGTCTGGCCGTTGACCACGGCTTCCATGAGACCCTGCTCGGCCTCCATGCCGAGGCTGCGGCTGAGGCCCGGATTGCGCAGGTCACCGTCGATGAGCAGCGTCCTGGCGCCGTTGGCGGCGAGCAGCCCGGCGAGATTGGCCGCGACCGTCGACTTTCCTTCACCGGGAAGCACCGAGATGACGCCGACGACTCGGCTGCCCTGTCCTTCCATCACGACATCGAAGGCGATCTTGGCGCTGCGCAGCGTTTCGGAGAACATCGATGCCGGCGCGTCGATGCTCACCCGCATGCGCGCCCGCCTTTCGATGGCCGCCGGCGACCTCGCTGTCTTGGCATCCGGAAGAGCGTCGGTCTGCTTGTCGTCCTTGGCGGGCCTGCTGCCGATGGTCGGCAGATAGCCGAGGAATTTGAGGCCGACACGGTCGCGCACTTCTTCGCCGGTCCGGAAGAACCGCTCGTTGAACTCGTTGAGGCCGCCGAAGCCGGCGCCCATCAGCACGCCGAGCACGAGCGAAAGTCCGAGCACGATGACGGTGCGCGGGCTCGAGGCCGAGAGCGGCGTCGAGGCGTCCGAGATGATGCGGATCTTGCCGACCGGGAAGGATTGCTGCTGCGCGGCTTCCTCATAGCGGCCGAGGAACGTCTGATAGAGCGTGGTGAGCGCCGTCGCCTTCTGGTCGAGGTCGCGCAACTGGACCTGCGACTGGTTGTCGATGGAGCTCTTGCCTTGAGCGGCGGCAACATTGGCCCTGAGCGCGGTCTCGCGCGCCAGCGCCACCTCATACTCGTTGCGATAGCTTTCGGTGAGCTGCTTGAGCTCGCCGAAAATCTGCTTCGATATGTCGGCCTTTTCCTTGGCTAGCGCCACGGCCTGCGGATGGTCGGGACCAAAATTCGCCTCGACATCCTGCTGGCGCTTGGCGACGGTGAGGTAGCGGGTCTTGAGCGCTGAAATGACCGAGCTGCTCGGCTGATCGCTCGAAATGGCGGCATCCTTGAAGGCATTGTCCGAGCCGCTGTCGACGATCGACTTGTACTGCTGGTAGCGGGCGCTGGCGCGCGCCGTGTCGGCCTGCGCCACGATGAGCTGGGCGTTGAGGTCGGCAAGCTGCTTGTCGCTCATCAGCTGACCATCGCTGTTGGCGGACAAGCCGTGTTCTGCCCTGAACTTCTCGACAGCCAGCGATGCCTGCTGCGAGCTTTCGCGCAGTTCCGTCAGCCGGCCCTGCAGCCAGACCGCCGCGCGCTCGGTCGCGTCGAAGCTGGCATCGAGCTGATCGGCAAGATAGGCGTCGGCATAGGCCTTGGTGATCGCTTTCGCCAGGCCCGGATCGGTCGCCTGATAGCCAAGCGCGATGACGTAGCTTCGTCCGACACGATCCGCCTGGATCTCGTTCTGCAACTTGAGGATCGCATAGTCGCGGCTCGACGTGGCGATCAGCGCATCGCGGGTGGCGGGGTCGAGCTTGCTGATGTCACCCATGCCCGGGATAGGCGGGCTAGGGCGGACATACTGGATCAGGCCGCGGATCAGGCCGACGCCTTGGGCAAGCGCGGACTGCGGCGGGTTCATGAACGCATCGTTCTGGGCGAGCTTGAGCTTGTCGACGACCACCGCCGCGAGCCGCGTCGAGGTCAGGATCTCGATCTGGCTCAGAATGGCGGAATCGGTCTGCATGGTCGTCGACGCCGCCGAAATATCGTCGACGATCTTGTTCAGGCCCTCGTCGATCAAGACGCTCGAAACCGACACATATTTAGGCGGCGTTGTCTGCAGATAGAGCATGCCCAGGAAAAGACCGATGGCGGCGCACACGGCAACCACCTTGGCCTGCCGCGCAGCCATGCCAAGCAGCCGCTCGATATCGATGAAGTCTTCGCCGTTTCCTGCGTCCGAATTCGGCAATGGCATCCTCTTGTCGAGAGGAAAATTGGCATAATTCATCGTCGGTCCAATCCCAGAGCCCGTTGCGTTCCCGACCATCGGGTTGAGGCTCTATCTCTTTGTTTGGGCATGATCTTTTCCGAAAACTTCCGGGATCACGACCTGTCTCAGTTCTAAGCATGACCTTTCCGGAAACCGGGAGCCACTTTCCGGGATCATGCTTGGGCTTGCAGCGCCTCAACGATCGGGAGCATTGCCAAAAGCAACGCAAGCTTCATGCCAGACGACGGGGCCTGTCGGCCTCTCGCCGCCGGCCATCCGGCAATACTCCCGAAAGATGGGCATTATGCGGCTTCTTCCTGGCGTTCATGCGACCGGACGAACTCCTGAAGCATCTCGAAAACCGGGCCCTTCATGTCGTTGCGCGCCAGCGCGAAGGCGATGTTGGCCTGGATGAAGCCTTCCTTGGATCCGCAGTCGAACATGCGGCCCAGGAAAGGCTGAGCAAAGAACGGCTGATCCTTCGACAGCCGGACCATTGCGTCCGTCAGCTGGATCTCGTTGCCGGCGCCACGCTGCTGATTGCCCAGCAGCGCAAAGATCTCGGGCTGCAGGATGTAGCGGCCGTTGATGTAGAAGTTCGACGGCGCGTTGGCCGGGGCAGGCTTCTCGACCATGGCCGTGACCTCGAAACCGCCGCCGATTTCGGCGCCGCGGCCGACAATGCCGTATTTGTTGGTCTCGCTCGGATCGCAGCGTTCGACGGCGATGACGTTGCCGCCGGTGCGCTCATAGAGGTCGACGGTTTCGGTCAGACAGCCGCGCCCGCCGAAGGAGACCATGTCTGGCAAAAGCAAAGCGAAGGGCTCATTGCCGATCACCTCGCGGGCGCACCAGACGGCGTGGCCGAGGCCTTGCGGGGATTGCTGGCGGATGAAGGAGGTGGCGCCGGCCACAGGCAGCATGCTTTCGAGCGCCTCCAGCTGGGTCTTCTTGCCGGTCTGCTCCAGGGTTCCGATCAATTCCGGATGCAGGTCGAAATAGTCCTCGATGACCGCCTTGTTGCGGCCGGTCACGAACACGATGTGCTCGATGCCGGCTTCGAAGGCCTCGTCCACCGCATATTGCACGACAGGCCTGTCGACCACCGGAAGCATTTCCTTCGGCATCGATTTGGTCGCCGGCAGGAACCGTGTTCCAAGCCCCGCCACCGGTATCACGGCCTTCCTGATTTTCTTCATCGCAAATTCCTTCTGAGGAGATCGACTTCAGTCCATTCACAGGCCACGAAAAATCCCTCCATGTGCCTGCATCTTCACCTCCCCGCCCCCACGGCAAATTGTGCCGCTACTCGTCGCAACCGCACGGCGATCGGCATGCCCATATGCCTGACCGCCGCCGGGTCGCTGAGCGCCGTCCGGATCGCCTTGAGCGGGGACCGCGCCTTGATGTGCTGGACCATCGCCAGGAAGGAGGCTGCCTTGCGCAGGCTGCGGCCGCGCCGGGCAAAGGCCGCCTGGGCCGCCTCGTCCATCCGATGGGTTTGAGCGAATACGGCATCCGCCTTGCGCATCGCTTCGACATGGTGAAGCTCGAGCACACGCGAGATGGAACCGCTGCGAATATGGTAGGCGTAGCCGATCTCAGGCTCGACCACGCATCTGCCGCCCTTGGCGAGCGCCTCGGCAAACAGGATGTAGTCCTCGCCGATCCTCAGTTTCTCGTCATAGCGAAGCCGGTTTTCGTCCAGGAACCGGCGCTGGAAGATCGGCTTGAGGTAGCCGAGGTTGAACTTCGATTCGAAGACCACGTTGCCGGCGATGTAGGTGGCCAGCGAAATCTCGCTCAGGTCTTCCAGATACCGCCTTGGGAACATCGCATCCTCGACGACACCGTCCTCGCGGATGACCTGGAGATTGTCGACGGCGATCTGGGCACCCGCTTTTTCGGCGCGGCCGATCATGGCGGCGATGCGACCGGGGAAGACGGCATCGTCGGAATCGAGAACCGCGACCCATCTTCCGCGGGCGACGTCGAGCCCGGCATTCCGGGCGCCGCCGGGACCGCGATTCCTGGCGAGCGCGACGACGCGCACAATGTCCTGCGGGTAGGCCCGCGCCACATCGAGCGTGGCGTCGCGCGACTGGTCGTCGACGACGATGATCTCGACGCTGACGCCCTTCTGCGCGATGGCGCTGGCAATCGCGCGGTCGAGCGTCGCCTCGGCATTGTAGGCGGCGATGACAAAGGAAACATCGGGGACTGAAACATCGGAGGTTGGGGAAACGTCAGGCTGCACGCTTGCCTCCTTCCCCAGGTGACGACTGACCGTAGAGGCGGAGTTCGCGGACGCCGACAAGGCCGCTGACGACGCCGACATGCATGATGCCGCGCAGCACGCTGCGGTTCCTGCGCACCGGGCTGGCGACCACCGGAAGGGCCGCGGCGAAACAATAGGCCGCCTTTGCCGCGGCAAGGCCGACATGCTTGATCAACCCGATGCCGCGCGCATTGCTGCCCAACAGGTGACCATGCGTCTGACCGACACGGAAGCGACGGCGGCCGAGCCAGTCGAACGCGGCCCTTGAGCGCGGCACCACCTCGTCCACCCAGGCCTCTTGAGCGAAGGCGATGCGGCCGCCGGCCTTGACCATCTGATCGAAGAGTTCGGTGTCCTCGCCTCCGGTCTGGCCGCGCGCCAGGCTGAAGCGACGGCCGCGCAGGCTGTCCGACCGCATGCGCAGCAGGACGTTGCAGGTGTAGCCGGTGCGGATCTCGCCGCGTACCCAGACCGGCAAGGTCGAGTGGAAATCGCCGCGCCGCATCCATTCGGGCGCATCAGGGCGGTAGAGCGCCCGCACCGGGCCGAGCACCGCCGTTGCACCACTCTCCTCGGCCGTCGCCACCAGCTCGGCCAGCCAACGGGCGGAGGCAGTCTCATCGTCGTCGATGAAGGCGAGGAAATCCGCCTCGCTAGCATCGAGGCAAGCGTTGCGGGCGACCGAGATGTTGCGCGCCGGGGCATGCCGGTAGCGGATCGGCAGCGCCAATTCCTGCGACAGCGCCGTCACCAATGCCTGCGCGCTCGGCGTGTCGTCATTGTCGGCGACAATGACGCTGATATCGAAGCCCTCAGGCATGTCCATGGCGGCGAGCGAGCGCAGCGTGTCGGCCAGTTCCGGCCGGCGGAACGTGCACACGCCGATGTCGATGCTGCGGTTCTTGGTCTGGGCCACCATCACGCCACCCCGCGTCGCGCGCCGAGGCCGAGAAGCTGCAGCCAGAAGCCGACGGACCAGCCGAAATGCATGACCATGGCCGAGACGCCGGTCAGCGCGATATCGGCATTGCGCTGGCGAATGGCCGTCGCCAGCCCATACCCGAGGCAGACCGAAGCCCAGATCAGCAGCGGCACAGCCGCGATCCAGTGCACGAAGGAGAAGGCCGCCAGAAGAACTACGCGGGAAGACCGCCAGCGGCACCATCTGCCGGACCTTGGGGATGACGCGGTGCTTCAGCACATTCTTGGCGCGGCCGCGGCCATAGCCGAGATACTGGAAATAGAGGCCTTTAAGCGAGGCGCGCGGATAGTAGACCATCTGCGTCTTGCCGCTCATCCAGATCCTGTAGCCGGCCTGCCGCAGCCGGTAGTCGAGCTCGGCATCCTCATTGTGGCTGAAGGTCTCGTCATAGCCGCCGACAGCACCGAAGGCCGATATTCGCATCAGCGCGTGATGGCCGTGGTCGACCCATTCTCCAGCGGAGAGGTGACGATGCTTGGAACCACCGGTGCCGAGTTTCGAATTCTGCGCCGCCGCGACCGATTTCTGCACGGCGCCGCTGCCACTGGTCAGCATCGAAACCACGACCGAATCGGCTGATGTGGCCAGCGCCTCCTCGAGCAGCCGGTCGCAATAATCGTCGGGATAGCCGCCATGCGCGTCGATGCGGATGAGATATTCCGCACCTTCGCCAAAAGTGCCGACGGCGAGATTGATCGCCGCGCTCTGGATGCGCCGCTTGTTGTGAAGCAGGACAACGCGCGGGTCCTTGGCGGCGATCTGCTCGACAATGGCCAGCGTGCCGTCCGTGCTGCCGCCATCGGCAACGACGATCCGGGCGCCAAGCCTTGCCGCCGCCGGGCAAAGCTGGCCGAGAAGCGCACTGATATGGGCTGCCTCGTTCAGGCAAGGGATCACGATCAGGCTGGAGGGAAGCGCTTGCGTCATCGGGCGATGTTCATCCTATGCCAGGGCTTCAGTCGCGAGGGGCTCGCGCACGGTGGTCAGGCGGCGCAGCTTTTCGACCAGCGCGCTGCAGTCGCTGCGATCGTAGCTCCACGTCCTCGGATTGCGGGCAAGCACGCGCGCCTTCAATTTGCCGAAGCGCTGCTCCTCCATCGTGCCGAGTGCGGTTTCGAGCGCGTCGGGCGTCGCCTTGGGCAACAGGATGCCGATGTCCTGCTGTCTGAGGAAGCGTCCGGTTTCCGTATGGCCCATCGAGATCGGCACCGCCCCGAAACGGCAGCCTTCATAGAGGCGGTTGGGCAGCAGCCATTCCGAATTCTGCCCCTCCTCGAAGAAATCGATCGCCCAGGAGAAATGCACGTCCTGGTAGATCGCCGCCATGTCCTCCGGATTGCGGTAAGGTCCACGAAACGACAGATAAGGCTCGGCATCGACGAAGGCGTGGAAATCCGGGAATTCGGAGAGCGCCGGACGGCCGCGCAGCACGATTTCGAAACGTCCGTCCATGCGGTGGGTGAAATCAGCCAGAAGCTTGAGCGAGCGCCGGCAGCGCAGTGCTCCGAACCAGCCGATTCGCCAGGGCGGGGCGGCAGGCGCTTCGCCCGTTTCACGCTCGCCGGGCAGGATCGCCGCTGCCTCGAAATATTTGTTCTCGATCAGCTCGACGGGGGCGGCAACCTGGCGGAAGGGCTTGAAATAATTGGCGATGAAGGCGGGCGAACTGGTCACCAGCAACTTCACGTCGCGCGCCAGATGGCGCTCGGTGGCGCGCAGCGCCTTGCCGAAGATGTCGTCGCGAAGCACCAGGCGGTGGATGTCGAGGCATTCATAGACAATCGGCACGGTGGCGCCGAAGGCCGATTTGGCGCGGCGCGCGAGCGCCAGCATTTCCAGATTGCGCGCGATGATGAGATCGGGCCGCGGCGCGCCCTTCAGCTTCGCGCCTATCGAAACCGTCGCTTTCGCGACCGCCGCCAGGCGCTGGGCGAATCGGCCGTCGCGCGTCGCTCCAAGGTCGACCGGCTGCAATCCTTCGATATCGGCAATCGGGGTTGCGGTGCGGCGAAAGCCCGCCAGAGTGACCCGGGCGCCGCCTGTCCTGAGCATTGTGATCCGTCGGCGAACCGCCGGATCGGAAACATCGTGCACCAGGTACAAGACATGCAGCATGAAAACTCGACCGCTGTTTGACCCCACCCAAAGGGATGCTAGTACAGCTCTTGCTGCATCGCAACATTTTTGGCGCGGTAATGGACATTTTCTGTTGCACTGCAAAATTATTGCCGTAGTTTGGGGATGGCGGCGGTCGTGGATTTTCAGGGTTCGGAAATCCGCGCAAAAATCAGGAATCCTGAATTTGGAAGCCAACCCATTCGATCCGCCGGAAGGCTCGCTGCGTAAATCGGTCGGGCGCGGCGCGGTGGTGACCGCCATGTCGCAATCGGTGCGGGTCGCGACACAGATCATATCCGTCATCGTGCTGTCGCGGCTCTTGTCGCCGCAGGATTTCGGCGTCGTGGCGATGTGCGCGCCGGTGCTGGCCTTCATCGCGCTGTTCCAAGATTTCGGCCTGACCCAGGCGACGATCCAGAAATCGGGCATCCGCCATGAGGAGGTGAACTACCTCTTCTGGATCAATGTCGCGGTCAGTGCCATCCTGGCCTGCGTGCTCGCGGGTGCGGCACCGTTGGTCGCGGCCTTCTATGGCGAGCCGCGCGTGGCCGGGCTGGTCGCCGCGTTCGGGCTGCAAATCATGGCTTATGGGCTCGGCGCCCAGCATCTGGCGCTTTTGACACGACGCATGCAGTTCGGGCGCCTGGCGATCATCGACGTCGCCAGCGCGGTTGCCGGGCTGGTTGTGTCGATTGCCTGGACCTTCATCGACCGCTCCTACTGGGCGCTGTTTGCCGGCACGCTGACCGGCGCGGTGCTGCCGACGCTGTGCTACTGGGCAAGCTCGCGCTGGCGGCCCGGCCTGCCGCGCAAGGTCGCCGGCATCGGCGAGCTGATCCATTTCGGCGCCGGCATCACCGGCTTCAACTTCGCCAATTTCTTTGCCCGCAACCTCGACAATGTGCTGATCGGCAAATACTGGGGCGAGCAGCAACTCGGCCTCTACGACCGCGCCTACAAGCTGCTTCTGTTCCCGCTCAGCCAGATCACCAATCCGCTGTCGAAGGTCATGGTGCCGGCGCTGTCAAGGCTGAAGGATGAGCCGGACCGCTACCGCAGCGCCTATCTGCGCGTCATGCCGCTGATCCTTTTGGTGGCGCTCCCCGGCGTCGCCTTCGCCACCGCCATGTCGGATGTGCTGATCCCCTTCGTGCTCGGCGAACAGTGGCGCGCAAGCGCCTCGATCTTCCTGGCGCTCGGCTTTGCCGGGCTGCTGCAGCCGCTCAACAACCCGGCGGGCTGGCTTTTCGTCAGCCAGGGCCGCTCCGGCGACTTCATGCGCTGGGGCATCATCACCGCCGTGACCTCGGTGCTCGCCTTCGCGCTCGGCCTGCCCTATGGCGCGCTCGGCGTGGCGATCGCCTATGCGGTCAGCGAATATCTGCGCACACCGTTCCTGTGGCTCTATGTCGGCAAGAGCGGACCGCTGCGGGCCAGCCATGTGCTGCGCGCGGCAACGCCGTTCGTGCTCGGCGCGCATATGGCACTGGCGGCGGTCTGGCTGATCAAGCCGATGCTGCCGCAGCAGCATGTCGTCGCCCTGGCCAGCGGTGCCATGCTTGCCTACCTCATCACCGTTGTCGTCGCGCTGGCCTTCGCATCCGGCCGCGAGGCCTTGCGCGAGGCCCTGAAAATGCTGCCGGCAAGACAGCCGGCGGCAACGCCGCGCGAGGCGCAATAATTTCGGCGCCTTTGCCGGCTACCCAATATCCACACGAACATCAGGTCTGATCCATGCACTACCGATCGATCTCCGACATGAATGACACGATTGTCGGCAACCTTCACCGGCTGCCGCGCGACATCGACCTTGTGGTCGGCGTGCCCAGAAGCGGCGTGCTGGCGGGGACGCTGGTCAGCCTTGCGGCGAACATTCCGATGACCGATCTGGATTCCTTCCTGGAAGGCCGGGTCTATACGTCAGGCATCACCAAGCGGCGCGCCGCACTCGACCGCAAGGTCTCGGACATGCGCAAGGTGCTTGTGATCGACGACAGCATCGCCGGCGGCAACGCCATGCGCGATGCCCGTGCCCGTATCGAGGCTGCCGGCATCGAGGGTGATTTCATCTATGCCGCAGTATTCGGCCTGGAGCCGAAGCATCGGGAAACCGACGTCGTCTTCGAAGTGGTGCCGCATCCGCGCATGTTCCAGTGGAATTTCATGCATCACAAATTCCTGGCGCAATGCTGCGTCGACATAGACGGCGTGCTGTGCCTCGATCCGACCGAGGCGGAAAACGACGATGGTCCGGCCTATGAGAAATTCCTCAGCGAAGCGCGGCCGCTGCATGCCCCGACCCACAGGATCGGCTGGCTGGTGACCAGCCGGCTGGAGAAATACCGCGCGCTGACCGAGGCGTGGCTGGCCAAGAACAGGATCCTGTACGACCAGCTGATCATGCTCGACCTGCCGAGCAAGGCGGAGCGTCAGCGGCTCGGCGCGCATGGCAGTTTCAAGGCCGATTTCTACCGCAAATCCAACGCCATCCTGTTCATCGAAAGCGAACATGCGCAGGCGCTGAAGATCACGGAGCTGTCAGGCAAGCCGGTGCTGTGTGTCGAAACCCATATGGTGAGCTTTCCCGACGCACTGTCGCTGCCGGCGCTCGGCCAGGCGGCGCGCAACCTGCCGGCCAGGCTGCGGCAGATCAACTCGCAGCAAGGCCGCAAGGGCGCCGCCAAGGCCCTGGCCCGCGCCCTGCTTGGCGCCCGCGGCTATGAAACGCTGAAAAGCCGGGTCAAGCGCCCGGCCTGATCGGCTGGCTTGCTGAGTGCTGGCTAGAGCGTTTAACCGTTTCACAGAAACGGCGAACCGCTCTATCCTATTGTTTTAACGCAATTCCGGACGGAAAACCGCTCACACTTTTCCTGGAATTGCTCTAAGCGGCCTGCAGCGCGCGCTGCCGCACCGCCCTGTCCAGTATCGAGAAGAAGGTGACGAACTGCCGATCGGGATCGAGCTCCGGACGCGCCGCGAAGCCGCGCGCGAGGTTTGAAACCAGCTCATATTCCTTGTTGTCGTTCCACAGCTGCCTGACGGCCGCGACCCAGTCGATGAGCGGAGCGTCATAGTCGAGCACCGTGCCGCCGGGGCCGATGGCTTCGGGCAGACCGCCGCGCCGGGAACCGACGACGGGGATGCCGCTGCAATGGGCTTCGGACGCGACTCGGCCCCAGGCCTCCTCCCATTTCGAGGGCGCGAGCAGGATCCTGGTGCGGCCATAGATCGTCTTCATGTCGTTGGTGCGGCTCTCCAGCGTGACATTGCCGAGCGGCGCGATCGTCTCCTCGATGCGCGCGCGATGGTCGTCCTCCAGCTTCCAGCTTTCAACGAACAGGAACGGGATTTCCGGGCAGGCGCCGGCAATGCGCACCGCCAGCTCGAAGCCCTTCTCCTCATAGGGATTGATCAGGGTGACGAACTGGCCCGTGGTCGGCGTGCTGTACTGCGTCGGGTTGATGGTCGGCGGAATGACCGTCGCCTCGATGCCGAATTCCCTCTTGTAGCTGCGCGCGGTGAACTCCGAATTGGCGATGTAGAGCGCGGAACCCAACTCGCGCAAATCGCCGCCCAGCTCATGGAACTCGACATTTCTGAGATAGACCACCAGCGGCACGCCCTCGGCCTGCAGGGCTTTGCCGAGCGGAACCGATTTGTGGCACTGGACCACCGTCACATCCGGCTTCAGTTTCTTGACGGCAAACCCTGCCGCCTCCCAGGGAAACCATGTCCTTATCACCGGGTAACCGGGAAAGCTGTCGACGACCGCCGGTTGCCGCATGAGCTTCATCTTGGCGCGCGCCTTGAAGCCGAACATGCCGTCGCCGAACAGGGCGCAGAGCACCGACGCTTCATGGCCATGTTCGATCAGCTGCTGCACCAGATGATGCGTGCTGGATTGGACGCCGCCACCGAACTCGGGCGGATAGCCGTTGCCGCTGGCAAAGAGGACTTTCATGATCCTGGCTCCTGGTCTTTCGCGTTTCAGTCATGCGGCCGATCAACGGCCGCGTCGAAGGCGCCTCAAGCGCTCTGTGGCGGATCAAGCGTCGCGAACGGATTGGTGCATGAGTTCCATCCGGTGAACCGGATCGGATCGTCAGGCGAACTGCGCCAGGCGTAGTCCGTCAGCATATGGAATTCGGCGATGACCCAATGGTCGAAATGTATCAGATCTTCCCGCTTCTCCTGGGGCAGCAGACGGCGGGCGGCACCCAGTTTGAGCTCCTCGACCAGAGTGACTGCGTCGCTAAGTTTCTCGCTCGGAAAGATCCAGGGGTTGCGGTTGCGGAACTCCAGCACGAACTGCTGCAGATGCTCGATGCGCATATTCAGCCTGCCGAGGTATTTTTCCAGCGTGACGCGAACCAGATCCTCGTCCGAAAACGAGGAGACGGCGGCATAGGCAACGCCCGTCGAGGCAACGCCACCCGCCAGGATGGCCAGTGCGGAGCGCCGTGTGACTTCGATCATCGGCCCGCTCCTCTCACGCGATCCGGCTCGCCGCCCGCAGGGACAAAGCCGCCGCGGTCAGGCTTGGATTGGCGCAGGAGCAGCTCGGATAGGTGCTGGTGCCGACGACAACCAGGTTTCTCAACCGGTGATGGATCATGTTGCTGTCGATCACCGAATCAGCGGGGCCGGTACCCATCCTCAGTGTGCCCTGGACATGCGATTCCGTTGGCCGGATGCCGCGGTCGAAGAGCCGTTCGACCGGCAGCGGGGCAAGCAGTGCCGGTAATTTGTCCGGCGCCCGGGCCATGCCCTTGACCGCATAGTCCGACGGCGCCTTGAAGGAGACGAAGGCATTGTCGTCCTCGTCGAGGGTGACGAAATTCTCGTGATCGAGCAGGTTTTCCGTGACCACGACCAACGGCAGCGCCTGCCGCAGACGTCCCTTCTCGGCGCGCATCCCGTGCTGCCAGCGGTTCTCGAAATAGACCAGCGCCGCCGCGTGCTCGGACCGGTGCGGACCGTCATAGAGGCCGAAATTCAGTCCGGTGGTGATGGTGCTGCCGTCGAAATTGTCGACGCCGTCGAGATAGACCTCGAAATTCCAGCCATAGGATTCATGCAGGCCGCGCCCGACGAATTCGTCTCCCAGCCCCGAGCGCAGCATGATCGCCGCGCTCTGGATGGCGTTGGCGCCGAGAATGAAGAGGTCGCCGCTGACCTGATACTCCTTGCCGTCATGAACGAAGGTGACCGAACGGACCGTGCCGCCGACCTGATCAAGCCGCCGCACTTCCGCGCCGAGGCAGACCGAAACGTCAGGATGCTCGAAGACATGCATCAGGCCATTGTTGGCGGTGAATTTCGCGTCGACCGGGCACAGCCAGCAGCGCAGATTGGCGCAGCACGAGGTGCGCTGCGCGGTCGGCACTCGGGCGCGGGCGGTCGGCATGACGAAATGCTGGTCGGGCTGGGCCGCCTTCATCATCTTGTCCGGCGTCGACATGCGATGCGGCGGTTGCGGAAACGGTTTCGATCGCGGCAGCATCGCCGCCATGTCGGGATCGCCGGAGATCGACATGATCTCTTCGGCATCGCAGTAGAACGGCTCGACATCGTCATAGCTGATCGGCCAGTCATTGCCGATGCCATAGGTGCTTTTCAGCCTGAAGTCATTGGGATGGAACCTCGGCGTCTGGGCGAACCAGCAGTTGGTCCCGCCACCCAGTCCGATCGTGTAATTCCACGGCTTGTCGGAGTTGGTCTTGTAGGTCGTCTCGTCGTCGATGTCGGTGTTGGCGTTCTGGCCGAGCTGCCATTCATGCGTGTTGTGCCGACCCCATTCCAGGATCAGGATGCGCGCCTTACGCCGCTTGGCGAATTCGTGCAGGAAGAAGGCCGAACCGAAACCGGAACCGATCGCGATGAGATCGAAATGATCCTTGGTGATTTGCTCTGGCTTTACGTCCAGCACCATCAGCCGCAACTCCTTTCCGCGCCGTGCGCGTGTGCGAAATTCCGCTTGCTTCCCGCGCTCGCCCTCATGCCGCCATTCTGCCGATCGAGTGATATTCGATGCCGTGGCGCGCCACGACCTTGGGGTCATAGAGGTTGCGGCCGTCGAAGATGACCGGCGTGGTCAGCGCGTCCTTCAACGCATCGAAGGACGGGGCGCGAAAGCTCTTCCATTCAGTGGCGATGAGCAGCGCATCGGCGCCGCGCAGGGCCGCTTCCTTGGTGCCGCAGAGCAGCAGGTCGTCGCGCAGGCCGTAAATGGCCTGGCATTCCTGCATCGCCTCGGGATCGTAAGCCTGTACGGTCGCGCCGGCCTTCCACAGCGCTTCCATCAGGACACGCGCCGGCGCCTCGCGCATATCGTCGGTGTTGGGTTTGAAAGCCAGGCCCCACAGCGCAAAGGTCTTGCCCTTGAGATTGCCCTTGAAATAGCGGTTCACCTTGTCGAACAGCACAGATTTCTGGTCATTGTTGCGCTCCTCGACGGCGCGCAGCAGCTTGGCATCGAACTTGACGCCCTCGGCGGTCTTGATCAGGGCGCGGACGTCCTTGGGAAAGCATGAGCCGCCATAGCCGAGACCGGGATAGATGAAGTGGTAGCCGATGCGCGGATCGCTGCCGATGCCCTTGCGCACCTCCTCGATGTCGGCGCCGAGCTGCTCGGCCAGATTGGCCATCTCGTTCATGAAGCTGATCTTGGTGGCCAGCATGCAGTTGGCGGCGTATTTCGTGAATTCGGCGCTGCGCACATCCATCACGATCATCTTTTCGTGGTTGCGGTTGAAGGGCGCGTAGAGCTCGCGCATCACCGCCTCGGTCCCCTCGCTCGAGGTGCCGACGATGATGCGGTCGGGCTTCATGCAGTCGGCGACGGCCGAGCCTTCCTTGAGGAACTCGGGATTGGAGGCGACGTCGAAGGCAAGATCCTCACGCCCTCTCTTCTTCAGCGTTTCGGCGATCCTGGCTTTCACCTTTTCACAGGTGCCGACCGGCACGGTCGACTTGCCGACGACGATCTTGGCGCTATCCATCTCGCGGCCGATGGTCTCGGCGACGGCCAGAACATATTTGAGGTCGGCCGAGCCGTCCTCGCCGGGCGGCGTTCCGACCGCGATCATCTGGATTTCACCGTGCCGGACGGCGGCGGCGGCATCGGTGGTGAATTTGATGCGGCCGGCGGCATGATTCTCCCTGACGATGGTTTCGAGGCCTGGCTCGAAGATCGGCACGAAGCCCTGGTTGAGGCGCTCCACCTTGCCTTCGTCGATGTCGACGCAAACCACCTGGTGGCCAACCTCGGCAAGCACCGCCGCCTGCACGAGGCCGACATAGCCAATTCCAAACACCGTCAAGTTCATTCGGTTTCATTCCCATCCATGGCCGCGACCCGTTCTCGGTCCGGCCGGTTCAATTCGTCTTTCCCAACTCTTTTACGCTGCATACGAGCGATTCCGGAAACTGGCATGGCTGGCCGAGCGCGGTGAAGGCAACGCGTTCGACCTGCAGCGAAAGCTTGCGGCCCGGATCCGCGAAGGCGCCCATCCAACCCTTCATGGTGTCGCTGCCCCAAAGGCTGAAGAAGATCTTCTGCGCATGGCTGGGCAGCTTCGCCGGGTCGGTGATGGTGTTCACCAGCTGGCCGTTGACGTACCAGCGCAAACTGTCCTTCTCCCAGACGAAGGCGTAGTCGTTGAAGCCCTTGTCCGTGCCGCCCGGCACCTCGACCAGCTTCTCGTTCTTGCCCTTGCCGTCGATATAGGCGTTGACCTGCACCTTGGAGGTGTCCTTGGTCAGGATCTCGAAGTCGATCTCGTCCCAGGGCTCCTTGTCCGACGGGCCGATATAGGTGAAGAAGGCCGCGTTGAGGCCGGAGCCGGTGTCGGTCTTCAGCCGTGCCTCATAGGTGCCATAGCCGAAGCGCTGCTTGGTCTGGATCTCGCCGCAGGCGAACTCGCGATCCTTCAGCTTCTGTTTTTCGAAGCCAAGCGACAGCACACCGTCTGAAAGCTCCACCAGCCCCTTCGACCAGGTGCAATTCTGATGACTGCCATTGCTCCAGCCATCGGACACATACCAGCGCGACTTGTCGAAGCTCTTGAAATCATCGACGAAAGAGGGAGCGGACTGGATATCCTGCGCATGGGAGGGAGCCGCAAAGAGGCTGCCGAGAGCAGCCAGCAGCAACCCGCCGATCAAGCCCAACCGCCGCAGGTCGGCTTGCCGGGTCTGATGCGCGACGGAGGTTGCGTCAATTGCTGTCGTGGACGTGGTTTTCGGATCCAAATTCATACCAAACTCACCTTTGTGCTGTGCGTCCCCAACCCAAAGTCGACGTTTGAACCGCTTCCAAACGGGCCAACCTTGGCCTCCTCTTCGGCCCTCCCGAAATCCTCTCCTGTCTGCATCATACCTTCGAAGCTTGCATCATGCCTTTGAAGTAGTCTCACGCCCGGCCGGCGCCCGCGGGCCTGGCGAGATCGGCCGCGTCGGCCGAATCGGACTCCCCAGCCGCGTCGAAGACCATATTCAGCGAATGACGCAGCTCTTTCATCAGGCCGTCCTGGCGCGACAAGGCGGCGATGCGGCGCTCGCAATTCAGGATCGATTGCGTCAGCGCGCTGACTTCGGATGAGCGCCTCTGCGAAGCGGAGCCGTTTTCCATGGCTTCGACAAGAAAGGCCGCATTGGTCGCCGTCTTGCGGTAGCGGCTCTCCAGGCCGGTTTTCTCGGCCTCTATCTCGGCGGCGATCTGCTCGAACAGTTTCGCCAGCCGGTCGTGGCGCGCTATGTCGGCCTGCCGGTCGCGGGCAGGATCCCTTGATCTGAAGCCAAATATCGAGGCCATGGGCTTAAATTCCTGTTATCGCCGGCTTGCCTGCCGACCACTGGCCGATCCCCGCAAGCGGGGCTGAAAAGCTCGTACCGCATTGTCCAGCTCCTTTTGACGGGAGAGACGTCGGACCAATCCGATCGGGGGCCAGTTCGGTTGGTCATTCAATTTGCTGCACCGCAACATAGACTGCCATCGTCGGAGCCGTGAGGCAACCACCCAATTCGTAAACTCTTAAATCCATTGGAAATGGTTTGCACCGTGCGAATGCTGTTTGACGGATGAAGCGAGCATTCCCGCCCCTTACCGCTCCTTGCCCGCACTGGTCCCGGCCATCAGGAAACGCAGCGGCGGTACGCGCTTTTGCCCGGACACAAGGCCAACGCGCCGAAACAGTGCCTCCAGCTTGTCGGAGGCCACGCCCTGGACGATGGGGACCAGGTTGGATTGACTTGCAAAGGCGTAGGCCGCGGCCGAAGCCAGCCCGCGCTCGGCCTTCACGTCGAGGAAATTGCGCAGCCGGTATTTGTCGCGCACATGCCGCTCGTGCCGCCGCAGCACCGCCTTGGAGCCTTCCGGCAGGCTGTCTATCGCCAGCAGCGCCAGATCGGCGTCGGCCAACCGCTTCAGGTCCTGCGTCTTGTGGCGGCCGCTGAGCGAATCAGCGCGTACGATGGCGCCGTAGCCGCAGGAACGGATGACCTTGAACCGCGCGCCGTGGGCGACCGCTCGGGCGTAGAGCTCGTAATCCTCGCCCAGCCGCAGGCTTTCGTCGTAGCGCAATCGGTGCCGGTCGAGGAAGGCGCGGCTGATCACCGGCTTCAAGAAGCCAAGCTCGCCTCTCTGCACGCGGCGCCTGGAGATGTTGCCTTCGACGAAGCGCTCGAAGTCGAGGAATTCCGGATCGGCGGCAAAATCCGGGGCGACGATCTTGGTCGCGTCGCTCGTCGCATCATCCCTGATGAGCATGATGTTGTCGGCCGCGAAATCCCAGTCGGCGGCGGCAAACAGGTTGCGGAACCGGCCCTCGAGGAAGAAGTCGTCGGCATCCAGAATGCTGATGAACGGCGCTTTCGAGCCGGCGATCGCGGCATTGCGAGCGAAGGAGGGGCCACGATTGACGTCGAGGCGCATGACCCTGAGCCGGCCGCTGCCGTCGTCGGCGGCGCGGGCGACCTCGGTCGTGTTGTCGGTGGAGCCGTCGTCAACGACGACGACCTCCGCCACCTCGGGTTCGCGCAATGCGGACGCGATGGCGACCGCGATCGTGCGTGCCGCATTTTTGGCCGCGATGATCACGCAGACCTCTGATTTCGTCATCGACATGGGTTAGCCTCTTGCACAGGTTCCGATTTGCCCTCGCCCTGTACGTATTGCGACGCCACCGCCATCACGGGCTGGCCGGCCGCTCGAAGATGCGGCGACTGAGATCCGCCGACGCTGCCCAGCCGGCCTCGGCCAGGTAGCGCACGGGAGCCCTGCCGCACAATTCCCACAACACCGTTCGCCGCTGCGGCCACCGCAAGGACGACAGCCATGGCGCGATAACCATGTTGAGCAGGTCATCATTGCCGATGCGCGACAAGATCGGCTTGGCCCGCTCCGACAGAACCGTGCCGGTGGCGCCCAGCAGTACATCGGCGGCGCGCAGGCCGAGCAGCAACGTGTCGTCCAGCCCCTGGCTTACCGCTGCATCCAGCACACGCTGCTGATCGGCCTCGCCAAGACGGTTGGCGCTAGCCCTGATATCGCAGACATAGCCGGCACAGGGTTCGTGGTTGAACAGGGCCTTGGCGACGCTGATGCAGGACAGCATCAGCGTGTCGGCGGCCGACGTGAAGGGCACTTCGGTGCCGGTGATCTCGACCAGCCGCTTGCGCCGCAGGAAGCCGTCGGCATCGCGCGGGCTGGGCGAACCGGGCTGCTGGAGGCGATAATGAAGGTCGACCGTGGACGGTCCGTTGCCACGGATCATGTGCTGTTCGCCAAGGAAGCGCACCCACCAGACGGAGCGTGACTTGCCTGAGACCTCATAGCCGATCGAGCGCAGCGCATCGCGTGCTTTCGAGAATCCGGCCGGGGAAACCAGGATGTCGACATCGCCCGAAGGCTTCATGAAATGGTCGTCATAGAGCAGATGCTGCTGGAAGGGACCTTTGAGAAAGACGAAATCGATCTGCCTGTCGCGCAGCGCCTTATGGATCGCCATCGAATCCATGAGACAGGCGGCGTTCATCGAAACCGTCCGCCGACGATAGGCGTCGAGCCATTGGAAAAGCTCGGCGGGCCTTTCGCTGGCCGGGGCGCGCGACAGCGCTTTCAAAACGAAGGTGGCGACCTTGTTCAGCCTGGCGATATCGGCGACGGCGGTGGCGGAAAGGCTCGGCGTCGACACATCGCCGGCCGCAGCCGCCGCGCCTGAGAAATACAACCGCAGGCAGGCCTGCACATAGGCAATCTCGTCGGCACAGTCGGCTGCGCGCAGTCGTTCATAGGAACTTTCCGGCAAGGCCATTGAGCGCATAGTCTCCAAAATGCGGTTTGCACGACGTTTATGCTGCAGGTGCGAAACAAAGCATCCTCAAAAAGCTCGACGCCGTAAAGTCTTTCCTTTCACAGCGCGAAATTTTGCAACCAGAGCGTTTGCCGCCGTTTCTCGAGCAGCGCAACATACGGCTGAAATCCCGACCCAATCGAGGCGGCTTCAGCTGATCATCGACACCGGCTGGCTAACAAGAATTCATCTTTTTAGCCATGCCTAAAAAAGCGCCACCGCCATGAACTTTTTATGCAAGCAAATTCAATTGCTTAAAGAATAGCCCGTGCTGAAGGCAGACTGCACCGAGCTTCAGCTCGACAGCGGCCGAATCTTGAGCATTCCGTACACGTATGGTGACGCCCGCAACCCGTAATTGATTAACCAGAAGTAAATCAGGCTTGACTCATAAATGTTGCTATGCAGCTATTGCATCGCAGCATGAAAGTGCTGACGGCACTCGACAGGCCGTTTCCAGTCCTCATTGGAGAGTAAAATGGAACAGAATGTTGAAAAGCATGAGTACGAAACGCCAAGCCTGACGGTACATGGTTCGATCGAAACCATTACCCAGGGCGGTGGCGGCAGCACGGCAATCGACGCGTCGTTTCCGGCGCACACCCCGATTGGCGATCTGACGTTCTCCTGAGACCAGCTTGGTTCTGGAGGAGTGACGTTGGGCCTCCAGGATTGAAGACCGTAAATGGAGCCGGGGATGAAAATCCCCGACTTTCCGCTTTTGAACTGACGACGCGTAGACCGTGTGTTGCTAACGAGGTTTTGGCATGAACTGGAACCCATCCGAGCACGATTGCGTAAGTGCCACCGGGGATGCGGTGGCCTGTGAATTCGGCGATGGCCTCGCGCTTCTCAACCTGAAATCCAATATCTATTACAGCCTCAACAGCGTCGGCGCGTTCATCTGGGAGCAAATCCAGGAGCCGAAGTCGATCGCCGATATCCGCAGCGCTGTGCTTGCGCGCTACAATGTCGACGCCGAGCGCTGCAAGGCTGACGTCGACGCCTTGCTTAGGGGCTTCGCCGAAAACGGACTTGCGAGGCTGCACAATGAGGCACTTGTCTAGGCAGGTTCCGCCAAAGGCCATGATCTCGCGGCGGAGACCTGCGACGGACCAGAGACCGAGGCCTGCCAACCGCCGGCCCGGCCGGGGATTGGCCAGGGTCCTGTCCCTGAGTGGCCCGGAAGCACTTTTCCTCTGTCATTGCCTGCTGGTGGTCGCGACCGTCCGGCTGGGGCTGACCTTGTTCTCCTACAACCGTGTTCGCGGCATGGTGACCCGACTCAACGCGCGCCAGTGCGCCAGCATGGGCGAGCTGCGGCTCGTCGCCTGGGGGGTTGCCGCTGCCGCACGGTTCGTTCCGCGCGCCTCCTGCCTTACCCAGGCGCTTTCGGGCCAATACATTCTCGCGCGCCAGGGCAATGCCTCCAACATCCGCATCGGCATCGAACGCGGCACGGGCGAGCAGTTGAAGGCGCATGCCTGGCTGGTCAGCGACAACCATGTCGTGCTTGGCGGCTCCGTCGATGGTTTCGCGCATCTGGTCGACCACGGCAGCCGATGAGCGGCGTCGCCGGAATCCTGCTGCGACAGGACCCCGCGCCGGTGGACGCGGCAAGCGACATCCAGCGGATGCTGGCCCGCATGCGCCATCGCGGACCCGACGGAAACTCCTGGTGGCTGGACAGCGGCATCGCGCTCGGCCACGCCTGGCTCAACACCACGGATGAAGCCGGTCCCGGCCCGCTGACGATGGCAGGCGGCAAGCTCGCCATCACCGCCGATTGCCGGCTGGACAATCGCGACGAGCTGATGGCGAGGCTTGGCATACGCGACAGGTCGGTTGCGGACGCCGTATTGCTGATGCGGGCCTATCTGCGCTGGGGCGAAGCCAGCCCCGCGCACCTGGAGGGCGATTTCGCCTTTGCCATCTGGGATGCCGAGCGGCAGCTTTTGTTCTGCGCGCGCGACCATTTCGGGGTCAAGCCATTCTACTATCACGCCGCGGACCGGCGCTTTGCCTTTGCCTCGGAGATCGGGCCTATGCTTGGGCTTGACGGGGTCGGCGTGCGCATCAGCGAGCACCGCATTTCGGGATTTCTGGCCGGGCTTCCGGACGACCCGCAATCCACCCCCTACAGCGATATCTTCAGCCTGCCGGCGCGCCACAGCCTAACTGTCACCGCGCAGCAGGTGGTGCTGCGACGATACTGGCAGATCGAGCCGTCGGCACGACCGCCGCGGTCGGATGCGGCGGAGGAATTCGCGCATCTATTTTCGCAATCGGTGCGCAACCGCATGCGCGGAAGCCAGTCGGTCGGCGCGATGCTGAGCGGCGGTCTCGATTCCTCCTCGATCGCCTGTGTCGCCGGCCTGCAGAACGCCGCCGAGCGGAAACCCAGGCTGCCGACCTTTTCGCTGGTTTTCGAGAAGGGCTCTTCGATGGACGAACGGGTCTTCATCGATGCCGTGCTCGATCAGCAGAAGACCGATCCGACACTGATCCCTGTCGGCAATTATGCGCCCTTCGCCGAGTTCGAGCGGGTGCTGGAGGAACAGGAGGGCACCTTCCTGGCGCCGGGCCTGACGCTGACCCGCGGCATTTACCGGACGGCGGGCGCAAAAGGCATCAAGGTGCTGCTCGACGGCCATGGCGGCGACGAGGTCGTCTCACAGGGACACGGCCATCTGCACGAGCTTGCCAATGGCGGAAGGTGGCTGGACCTTTGGCGCGAGGTTCGCAGCGCCTCCGACACTTATGGCGACAGCACGCTCGGCCTCTATTTCCAGTTCCTGACCCTTTACGGACCGGCATGGCGCATCGCCAAGGCGAGACAGCTGGCGAACCGTGCCCTGAACAGGATACGCAAGCCCACGCAAATGCAGCGCGGCCGCAGCTGGCGCGACCTGATCAATCCGGACCTGGCCAGGCGGACCGAACTCATCGACCGCTTCCATCGGGCCGGCTACATGCCGCCCGGCGTCCAGGCCAGCGACGCGCTCAGCCATCGCTGGATCCTGTCCAACGGCTATGTGCCGCACTCTTTCGAAGTGCTCGACAAGGCCGCGGCCAATTTCGGCGTCGAGCCGCGCTATCCGTTCTGGGACAAGCCGCTGGTCGAATTCTGCCTGGCGCTGCCAGGCGAGGAGAAACTCAGCCACGGCTTTGGCCGCTACGTGTTGCGACGGGCCATGGAGGGCATCCTGCCGGCGGCGGTGCAGTGGCGGCGCGACAAGATCGATTTCACCGCCAATCTCGTCAACGGCATGGTGCGCAACCACCGCGACCTCCTGGAACAGCTGCTGGTTTCGGATGCCGGCCGTATCGCGCCCTATGTCAACCTGCCGCAGGTGAGCGCCGCCTATGCGCGGCTGCTGCGCCAGCCCGATCAGGCAGCGCCGCTGGATGTCCAGTATGTCTGGCGTTCGGCCTCGCTGTCGCTGTGGCTGCGGCAGGTCCAGCACAGCGGGAGACACGCATGACGCCTCCCAACCAGCCGCTCGCCACATATCTTGACGATCCTCCTTCCGATGGCCAGACGATGCGGGAGCGGCGCTACTACCGGGCCTATGGCCTGACCGTGGCGTCCGACGTGGCGCTGCCCGAGCTGGAGCCGGCCGAGCCGGCTGCGGCGGATATACTGATCGCCATCGGCACGATCGACATGCCGAAGCCTTCGTCCGAGGCCGCGACGATCTTCCGCTTCGAGCCGGACCGGCAATATCTGGCTTGGCATGCCGTCGGCTCCTTTCTGATCAGCAATGCCAGCCGCATTGATATCGAGCCGGCGCCCGGCGTCGATGACGCCCTGCTTGCCTTTCCACTGCTCGGGCCGGTGATGGCGCTGCTGCTGCACCAGCGTGGCCTGCTCGTCCTGCATGCCAGCGCCATCGCGGTGGCCGGCAGGGGCGCCATCTTCATGGGCGACAAGGGTGCCGGCAAATCGACCACGGCAAGCGCGCTGATCCGGGCCGGTCATCATCTGCTTACCGACGATGTCGTGGCGCTGCATCTCGCCAGACCGGACGCGCCGATGATCGTTCCGGGCTTTCCCCAGATCAAGCTTGCCGCCGACGCGGCGGCCGCGATCTCGCTTGGCCAGGCGGAGGTGCGGCCGCAAGTGCATCCGGCGATCGAGAAGATGCAGCATCGCCTGCATGGCGCCTTCTCCGGCGGCATGGTGCCGGCGACCAGGATCTATGTCCTCGAGCGCGGCGCGAAGGCCGCGGTCTCGGCCTTGCCCGGGATTGCCGCCCTGCCGGCGATCATCAAGTTCTCCTATGTGACGCGCTTCGGCCGCGCGGCGCTCTCCGGCGATTTCGCGGCGCTGCACCTTCGCCAATGTTCAGCAATCGCTAACCATGTCGGCGTGTTCCGGCTGGAAGTTCCGACCGGCCTCGACAGGATTGGCGAGGCCGTGGCGCTGATCGAAAGCGACCTGGCGGCCGGGGATCTGGCGGCCCAAGACCTCATGACCGGAGATCTGGCGGCCGGCCGTCGGCAGCGGTGAGCGCAATCATGTCCAAATCCTCGATCCTTCGCCTGTCGCTGTTTCGCGATGTCGCCGCGTTCGGCGCCGTCATCGCCCAGATCGGCGGGCGGCGGACCTGGACGGCGCTGCTGTTCCTGATCCTCGGCAGCCTGACGGAGGGTATCTCGATCCTGCTGCTTGTGCCGCTGCTGCACCTTGTCGGGCGCGCCGACCAGGATTTCGCGGTGCGGCTGCCGAACAATGATTTCGTGCGCTGGCTGGTGCCGGAGGGAACGCTGCAGCTGACGACGGTGCTGTGCGCGCTGGTCGGGCTCGTTGCCGTGCAGGCCGCGTTCAACCGCTTCAAGTCGGTCTACATGGCCAGGCTTCTCTTCGATTTCATCAACCGTTTGCGCATGAACCTGTTCGAGAGCATCGGCAAGGCGCGCTGGGGCGTGTTCTCGCGCATGCGCAGCTCCGATCTCGATCATGCCCTGACCGGCGATATCGATCGCGTCCAGGGCGCCGCCTTCTCGCTGCTGATGCTGGTGCAGATATCAGTGCTTTTGGTGGGCTATCTCGTGATCTCGATGTTCATTTCACCGGTGATGACGGCGTTTGCGATCGTCATCGGCATCGTGATGTTCATAGCACTGCAGCCGTTTCGCGCGCGCGCCACCGCTTTCGGGCGTGTCCTGACCAGCAATCGCCAGGATCAGTACCGCACGGTCTCGGAGTTCCTCGGCGGTATCAAGGTGGCCAAGAGCCTGAATGTCGAGGCCAGCTATTTCGCGCAGTTGCAGTCGACGCTGGAAAAGATGAAGGCCGACAACATCGACTATGTGCGCAACAGCTCGATCGGCACCGCGGTGTTCCAGGTGGCGAGCGTCGTGGGCCTCAGCCTGTTCATCTATGTGGCGCTGGTCCGCTTCAACCTGTCGCTGGCCGAGATTGTCGTGCTGCTTCTCGTCTTCATGCGCATCGCGCCGCGCTTCATGGACATGCAGACCCAGGCCCAGCAGGTGCTGATCAACCTGCCCGCCTATACGGCCATGCGCAGCCTGCAGGCCCGTTTCGACGCCGAGCGCGAGCCTGGCCATGCCGAATCCGAGAATGCGCAAAAGCTGTCGCTCGATACCGGGCTGAATATTCGCGGCGTCTCCTTCGGCTACGATGACGGCTCCGGCAAGGCAGTGGTGAGCGACATCACCTTCGGCCTGCCGGCCGGCAAGGTCACGGCCCTGATCGGCCCCTCGGGATCGGGCAAAAGCACGATCGCCGACATGCTGCTCGGCCTGCTCGAGCCGACCGCCGGCAAGATCCTAGTCGACGGCGTCGAGATCGATGCCGGCAATCGCCGGCGCTGGCGCGATCAGGTGGCCTATGTGCCGCAGGACGTGTTCCTGCTGCATGACACGATCGCGGCCAACCTGCGCCTTGCAGCGCCGCAGGCCAGCGACGACGATCTGTGGACCGCTCTGCGCGCCGCGCATGCCGGTGACTTCGTCGAACGGCTCGACCAGCGGCTCGAGACCGTGGTCGGCGACCGCGGCGTGCGGCTCTCGGGCGGCGAGCGTCAACGCATTGCGCTGGCGCGTGCGCTGCTGCGCAAGCCGTCGCTGCTCATCCTCGATGAGGCGACCAGCGCGCTCGACTGGCAGAACCAGTCGCTGATCGCCCGGTCGATCGACGGCTTGCGCGGCGCGATGACCATCCTGACCATCGCGCACCGGCCGTCGATGATCGCCTTCGCCGACTGGGTGGTGGCGATGGAAGACGGCCGCGTCGTGGAGGTCGGCCAGTATCAGCGGCTGAAGGCGAAGCCGGCGAGCCGGCTGTCGAGGATGCTGTCGGGGGAGCAGTCGGAAACCGAACCCGCCAATGTGGCCTGAGGTCGCGGATATCCTTTGCAGGAACTAGTGCAGGCTGCGCCGGGCGTTGCCCAGCTTCTCGCCTTCGGTCACGTCTGGCGAACTCAGCTTTCTCTCGGCTTCACGCAGCCTGTCGGCAGGCGTCGGCGCGCTCCGGGCGATCATGGCATAGACGAGGACGAAATAGCCGGCCTGGATGATCACGGCGCAGATGATGACGCGTAGCAGCGTCATGCCTAGCGACGCGCCACCAAGCCATGACCAGGCGACGACGATTGCAAGAGCGAAAATCATCCCAACGATGAATTTTGGAAGCGACATACCCAACAGCCCATAAACCGGCCCGGGTTTTATCAAACGATAGCCCCACCCGAGCGCCGTCCCTTTGTCATGCGGGCTTGTAAAGGTGCCCGCTATCGACCGGTTGCTTCCGGCCTTTCAACCTGTCGCCACTCTGACAGGTATAATTTGCAATTCTATTAAGGCGAGCAGGAGGCGGCAAGGGCAACAGCACATATTTTTGATTGAGCTCGCGGGATCGACTCTGCCATGCTGCAACGCACACCACCGCAATTCACTCAACCTGCAGGAGCCGACCCGTTTCAGTACAATTCCCAATATTATGTAGTATTTTATGTTAATAGTTGGGAACTTAGCGCCTTCCTAAAGCTCTAATATGTACCATTCAGGGCCTGCGAGAACGCCTTGCCCCAGATTCGCCCCAAAAAGGTCCGCATTTTTTTAAGCTTGCCCATTTATTGTCACAAATGTGCTAAACATCCCGAAAAATGTGCATCGCTAGCTTATTATTTAGTCAATTCATGACGTGACTATTTCAATGGGCCAGGAAATTGTGTGTTGCGCTGCAACATTTTTTTGGTATCGTGTGGTGAACCATTCGTTCAACGCATGGAGTTTCCGCATGAGGGATATTGCCAAGTCGGCCACGGCGGACTTTTCGCAGGCTGACACCGATTTTCCGCCGCCGATCGGCGGCCTCATCAAGCGCAGCTTCGACATTTTCGGTTCACTGGTTGGTCTGATCGCTCTCAGCCCGCTGTTCATCATGGTAGCGCTGCTGGTCAAATTTTCCGACGGTGGATCGATTTTCTACGGCCATCGGCGAATCGGTCGCGGCGGACGGATTTTTCCGTGCCTGAAATTCCGCACCATGGTTCCGGACGGCGACAAGGTGCTGGCCGCCTATCTAGCCACCAATCCGGAGGCCAATGCGGAGTGGATAGCGACCCGCAAGCTGAAGAACGATCCGCGCGTCACCCGCGTCGGCGCGGTGCTGCGTAAGCTCAGCCTCGACGAATTGCCGCAGATCATCAATATTCTGCAGGGCGATATGAGCCTTGTCGGTCCTCGCCCGGTGGTGCGCGACGAGTTGGAAATCTACGGCAGCGCCGCCGTCTACTATCTGAAGTCGCGGCCCGGCCTGACCGGCCTGTGGCAGGTCAGCGGCCGCAACGATGTCTCCTACGACAGCCGCGTCGCCTTCGACCGCCACTATGTCGAGAACTGGTCGCTGTTCGGCGACGTGCGCATCATCATCAAGACCGTGCCGGCCGTCTGGATGTCACGCGGCTCTTACTGACCGGTCGCCGGCACCAGGCATCCGGCGGCAAGCTCATCGGGCGATGGGGCTAAAACGGATCGGAACGTTCAGTTGAAAAAAGATATGTTCGAAGCCTTTGGCAGCGGCCGCTTTTCCGGCCGCTCTCGGCTTATGGCCACCTGCCTTGCGATGTCGCTGGCTTTTCTTCCCCAGGTCGCCATCTCAGGTGAATACCATCTCGGCTCGCAGGACAAGCTCAACATCCGCATCGCTGAATGGCAGACCGTCGAAGGCACGTTCCGCGACTGGACGGCGGTAAACGGCGAATACACGGTCGGCCCCGCTGGCACGCTGTCGGTGCCTTTCGTCGGCGAGTTGCCGGCGGCCGGCAAGACCACGGCGGAAGTCGCGGCGGCAATCGCCGAGGCGCTGCAGCACAAGCTCGCTCTGTCGGACAAACCCGAGGCCTCGGTCGAGATGGCGCAGTTCCGGCCCTTCTATATTTCGGGCGAAGTGCAGAATCCCGGCCAGTTTCCCTTTGTTCCCGAACTGACGGTGCTGAAAGCGATCAGCGTCGCCGGCGGCATCAGGCGCAGCGCCGATTACGGCCCCCAGCTCGGCAAGGACCTGGTCACCGCCAAGGGCAATTTCGATATCTCCGACGACCAGCGCGTCCGGCTGCTCGTCAGGCGCGCCCGCATCGATGCCGATCTGGCCGGCAAGGCAAGTTTCGAAGCGCCGAAAGAGGTCGAGGGCGATCCGCGGCTGCCGACCATCGTCGCCGACGAAATGACGATTCTCACGGCGGACCAGAAGGCGCTGAAGTTGAAGCTCGAGGCGCTCGACGATCTCAAGAGTGTCCTTCAGGCCGAAATCGAATCGCTGCAAAAGAAGATCGTCAACCAGCAGAAGCAGGTCGACTTGGCGCAGCAGCAGCTCACCAGCATCGGTCCGTTGGCGCAGAAGGGCCTGGTCGCCAATGCCAGGCTCCTGGACTCGCAGCAGTCCGTCACCGACCTGCAGGGCAAGATCCTCGACTACGAGACGGCCATCCTCACCGCCAAGCAGTCGATCAGCAAGGCGACGCAGGACGCCATCGACGCCCAGAACACGTTGAGCTCGAGCCTCGCCGCCGACCGGCAGCAGACCGAAGCCGACCTGAACGAGGCCGCGCTGAAGGTGAACATGCAGAAAGGCCTGATCGCCCAGGCCAGCGACCCCGCAACGACTGCCGCCATCACCAACGACCAGCAGCCTACGCTGCTCTATTCGCTGGTACGCAATGTCGACGGCAAGACCAGCGAAATCGCGGCGAAGGAAGAGACACCGGTGCTGCCCGGCGACGTGATCAAGGTCAAGCTGGCGCCACTCGCCAGCCAGTAGGTCACGCGTCCCTCTGAGCGGTTCATCGTTTCACGGAAAGCAGAGCCGCTCCGCGATTTGTTGCGTGGCGATGCCGAGCGGAAACCGGAAGCCCTCGCTTCCGGACCTCGGATTATGACTTGGCCCGCGTTGACTCTCATGGACGGTCCAGGCAGTAGCGCCTCTGACAGTGGTCAGTAAATCCGTTACTGCTCCTTCTTGAACAGGTCCTGGAAGATGAGCTGGCCCCAAGTGCGGCCGCGTGCGTGCACCAGCGCGCCACCCTCGTTGAGTTTTCCCAGCTTGACGGCTGCGAATCCGAGTTGTTTGGCCAAATCCGCCACGAGAGCGGTCGCGTCCTCGTCGTCGCTCGACAGAAAAACCACCCGGTGGCCGCCCTCGACGACCGGATCGGCAGCCAGGGTGGCCGCAGCCAGGTGATTGAAGCCTTTCACGAACCTGGCGCCGGCAAACGCCTTCGCGACGAAGGCGGAGGACGGGAGGCCGTCCAGCTCTTCCGGGACGGGAAACGCGTTCATCGCGTCGATGACCGTCTTGCCTTCCCAGCTCGGCAGGGCCTTGGCGACCTCGCGATGCTCCGCAAACGGGACCGCCAGGATGATCGTGTCGGCCTCGAGCGCATCGCGCAGCGATTTGGCGACGACCGTGGGGCCAATCGCCCTTGCCTGCGGCGCCAACGCCTCGGGCGGCCGGCGGCTCGCGACGGTCACCTCGATGTTCTTACGGGCGAAGGCGTGGGCGAGAGCCTGGCCTATCTTACCGAATCCTATAATTGCGTAGCTCATAGTGCTTCTCCGATCCGTGTTGATATTGATTGCCCGGCCTTCAACGGCGCCGGGTTATCCACTTCGCTGCGTGGCGACTGCTCGCGTAGACGTCCCGCCGTGAACGACTTCGACGCTTCCGGACGGTCAGCCACGTCCGACGATCCGGCGCGAATTCAGATGGCCGAGAAGCCGCCGTCGACAGACAACTCCACCCCATTCACGAAGCTCGAATCGTCTGAAGCAAGAAACACCGCGACAGCCGCGATTTCCTCAGGACGCCCCATCTTTCCCCGCGGGATCAGGGATTCGAACATCTGCTTCGCCTCCTCGGTGAGAACCTGGTCCTGCATCGGTGTGGCGATCGGCCCCGGGCTCAGCACGTTCACGCGGATATTCCTGTCCTTCAGTTCGTTGAGCCAAGTGCGTGCGAATGAACGCAACGCCGCCTTGCTCGCCGCATACACGCCGTAACCAGGAAAACCTTTCACCGAAGCAACTGACCCGGTCATGAGGATCGATCCGCCATCGTTGAACAGCGGCAACGCTTTCTGGACCGTAAACAGCGTGCCGCGCGCATTCAGGTTGAAGGCCGCATCGAAATGCTGCTCGGTAATCTCGCCGAGTGGGACGGCTTCGCCCGTGCCGGCGCTCGCGTACAGGACGTCGATCTTGCCCTTTTCCCGCCTGACTGCGTCGAACAGACGGTCGAGGTCGTCGAGATTGGCCGCGTCGCCGCGCACGCCGGTCACGTTCCGTCCCACCAGCTTGATGGCCTCGTCCAGCGCCTCCTGTCTCCGGCCGGTGATGAAAACATAGGCGCCTTCTTCAACGAACCGCTTGGCGCTCGCCAGCGCCATGCCGCTCGATCCTCCCGTGACGACCGCAACCTTACCGTCTAGCTTTCCCATGACTTTTCCTTTCGTGGTGTCGGGACAGCATCTGCCTCCGAGAACCTCGAAATGGGGCCGCCCTCGTCAGTTGTTGAGTACGGAAGCGCGCACATCGGTGGTGCGAAATCGATCCGGCTGGACAACCGACGCCAGCCCCGACGATCGGTGTCCGCCGTTCGGAACCGGCCTGCTTGTAGGCATGGGCTGTGATGGCCGCCCCGCGCCACCCACATACGAGTTGCCGTACGATGTGTTAGACACCGGCTTTGAAAGGCGCACCTGGCGGTGCCGGATTGCACCATGATCGACTGGGATGACGTTCGCTACTTTCTTGCCGTCGCGCGCGGAGGCTCGGTGCGGGCTGCCGCCGGGCGCCTCGGGGTGAATCACTCGACCGTGCTGCGACGCATCGCCCAGCTCGAGGAACGCCTCGGGGCGCACATGTTCGAAAAGCTGCCCTCGGGCTACCGCCTGACGGCTGCGGGCGAGGAGGTCCTCGAGCTCGCAAACCAGATGGAAGCGTCGTCGCACCAGCTGGAGACGCGCGTCTTCGGGCGCGACCAGAGCGTGCGCGGGCTTCTGCGGGTAACGCTGGCACCGCCCCTCGCGACACACCTGCTCATGCCGGACTTCGCCGATTTCGCGCGTATGCATCGCGACATCGAGATGGAAGTCTTGTCATCCGGCGAGCTGGCGAATCTGACCAACCGAGAGGCCGACGTCGCGATCCGCGTCGTCTACGACCGCAAAACCCTGCCGCTCAATCTTCACGGCCTGAAGGGACCGCAGCTGTTTGGAGGCGTCTATATGTCCCGCGATCGACTGGCCGCGTGGCGTGCGGGCGCGCCTGATCCAATCCGGTGGATCGTCATAAGCAGCCATGGAATCCCGGATTGGGCCAGCGAGGGCGAGGTTCACACCACTGGGGTCCCGTTCAGGATCACGGACGGCGAGGCGCAGATCGTTGCTGTACGGCAAGGGCTCGGGATGACGACACTGCCGTGCTTCGTCGGAGATGCCGACCCCCTGCTGGCGAGGGTGCCGGGCACCGACCTGCACATGTACGGAACGGTTTGGCTTCTCACACAGGGCGAGACACGCAAGACGAAGCGCGTGCGGCTCTTCACCGAGTTCGTATCCCGCAGGCTCGCCGCGCATGCGCCGCTTCTGGCGGGACTGTCCGTATCGCGCGACTGACGCGCGGCAGGTCGACGGCGACGCTTGCAGTGGACAAGTGCCTGCAAGCGAACATTCCTAGCGTCCGACATGAGGTCGAACCCGGTCGCGGGACCGTAGTTCACATCTGATCGGCGGCGGCCGGACGGCCGACATGCCGGGGCCAGGCCGGCTCGCCCCTTGCCGCATCCGCCGGCTCGAAGGCCGGCGACCAGCGGGTGCGGGTGACCGGCAGACGCGCCAGCTTGAAGTAGCTGAAATACATCAGGAAGGAGCCCATAATGTAGGGGTTGAGGACCTCGACCTCGACGAAGGAGCGGATGAGCAGCAACACCATCACGCCGAACAGCACCACCGATTCGGCCTGCCATGCCTTGAAAATTACCGTCGAGACATGGCCGTAGAGCGTGCGCAGCATGATCAGCGAGATCATCACCGCTCCGGTGAAGCCGAGTTCGACAAGCGCCTCGACATAGGTGTTGTGGAAATGGAAGCCGGTGCGGGTGGTGATGTAGAATTCGTTCCACAGCCGCTCGGCCTCGGCAAAGCCCTGCACCCAATAGGCGGCATAGCCGACGCCGAGGATCGGCGAGCGCTGCGCGGCGTTCCAGCCCTGCTCCCACAGATAGGTCCGCCCGGTGAGCGTCGAATCCTTGCCGAAGAGGCCAAGCACGAAGTCCATGAGCCCGAGATTGAGGGCGACAAAGGCCACCACGACGATCAGGCCAGCGCCGACCACGAAGATCACCCGGCGATAGCGCCGTGACAAAAGCTTGGTCATGGCAAGAAGCGCGATCAGCGCCAGAACCGCCGGTATCGAGGCCATCGAGGTAGCGGAATGCGAAATGACCAGCAGGTAGGCCGACAGCAGCACGACAGGCACGGTCAGCATGAAACTCAGCCGGCCACGGCGCAGGAAAGCAAGGAACACCACGGAGAAATAGATGCCGAGCGAGCCGACGAAGCCGATCTGGTTCTTGGACGCAAATGCGCCAACGAAATTGTAGGTGCCGTCAAGGACGTCCTCGGAATAGGCCCCGACCTTGAGCGAATAGAGCATGACGAAGAAGATCCCGATCAGGGCGCCGAGGGTCAGGGTCCGCACGCTGACGGTGCGCGCCGCGACATAGGCACAGGCGATGTGGGACAGGTACTGGACCGCCGTTCTGGCGGTGACGCCGGGCGCCTGCGACCAGAAGATGGAAAAACATATATAGGCCGCGAACAGCAGCGGCAGCCAGGCGCTGGAAAGCTGCCGCAGGAAGCGCCGATAGTCGACCAGGATGAGCGGAAGCCAGACGGCATAGTAGGCCAGGATCAGCACCTGGCCGAAAATGACGGAATAGGAGAACGCCCAGATCGAGACGGCAACGGCAAAAGCGCCATAGACCGAGTTCTTCTCGGGATCGACCAGCAGGGACTTTGGAATTTTCATCTCAGAGTCCCGTCGGCGCGGCCCAAGACCAGCAAACCCGGCAGGCCGCAAGCCGGCCGGCATATCCGCAAAGAGGGCGTGCAATAAACGGCATCTCCATTGTGCAGTGCAATATAGCCTATCGCACCGCATGCTCAATGGCAAATCCGGTCACCTTGTCTTACATCAGAGCCGTTCACCGTTTCGCGGAAACGGCGAACCACTCTAACTCTTTGTTTTGACGCAATTCCTGTGGGAAGACCGTTCACACTTTTCCTGGAATTGCTCCAGCGAACGCAGAGAGATCAGCCGGTGGCCCGCCCCGCGACAGCCGCCTGGATCAGCGACGAGGACGCTACCAGAGTGCTCCGCCGGTGACCTGGATGTTTTCCATGGTGATGCCCTTGGCCAGGTCCGAGCACAGGAACACGGCCAGTGCGGCGATTTCCTGCGGCTGCAGCATGCGCTGCTGCGGGTTGCCCCTGGCGATCTCGGCCATCGCTTCTTCCGCCGTGCGCCCCTTGCCCTCGCGCTCGACGACCTGGGCCACGTTGCGGCGCATCAGTTCGGTCTCGACCCAGGTCGGGCTGATCATGACGCAGGTGACGCCATGCGTCGCGCCCTCCAGCGCCACGCAGCGGGTCAGGCCAAGCAGGCCGGCCTTGGAGGCGCAGTAGGCGGGATTGTCCTTCCAGCCGACTGAAGCCGCGGTCGAGCCGATGTTGACGATGCGGCCCCAGCCACGCTCGATCATGCCGGGAAGCACGGCACGGGTGGCGCGGAAGGCGCCGGTCAGGTTGGTGTCGACGATCTTGTCCCACAGCGCGTCGGAATGGCCGCAGACCGGCTGCTCGGCGGTGGTGCCGGCGGCGTTGACCAAGATATCGGCAGGACCGATGGTGGCCTCGGCTTGCGCCACGAAACGGTTGGTGACCTCGCTGTCGCGGACATCGAGGTGAGCAGCATGCACCCTGGTGCCATGGGCCGACAGGGCCGAGCGCACGCGCTCGATTTCGTCGACGCCGGGATAGTAGGCGGCGTCGGATCTGTCGGCGCCCGCAGGCGCGATGTAGGAGCCGACGGCGACATTGGCACCGGCTTCAGCCAAGGCCGTGGCAATGGCGAAGCCCATCCCGGAAAAGCCGCCGGTGACGATTGCACCGCGCCCAGCAAGGTTTGTCATCGCGTGCTTCTCCAATGGTTGCGGCAGGCAATCAGGTTCCGGAGTATTTGTCGACGCGGTCCGCCTTTCTCTAGAGCGGCTTGCCCAGCCATTCGCGATAGAAGCCTTCGAGATCGGGCTGAAAATCGTGCACGATGGGATAGCCGGGGGCAGCCGCTTCCACCTCGTGCATGGTGCCGCATTCCGGGCAGATGAATTCGCGGATCTCCATCCATTGCGGATCGGGGATATCGCTGTTGGGATAGATTTCGCGCAGCGTCTCCTCGGTGTTGCGCACGATGATCGAAGCCTTGAGCTTCCAGTTCTTGCGATAGTCGCCGAAGGAGTGACCGCATTCGCAGCGTGTCACACGCTCGTCGCCGCTCTGGCAGATGAAGAGGTGATCCGAGACCGGCAGCAGGATCGGGTCCTTCCAGCCGACACGGTCCTGCAGCACCGCGACGTATTTGAAGAAGCGGTCGTCATCCTTGTAGGCGCTCATGACGCGGCGCGTCTGCGGCCAGGGCAGCGTGCCCGCGACCAGATCGGCGATGACTTCCTTGCTGTACGAGGTCATGGCTTTGCTCCCGGCATGAAGATCGATTTGGCGTCGACGTTCCAGAAATCGCTGAATTCCCTGGTGAAGCGCGACGATAGCTTGATCGCGCTGGCGTACATCTTCTTCACCTCGGGCGCGAAGTCGGCCTTCTCGACACGGCAGCGTTCGGTAGCGATCCACTCCGAGACCGGCTTTGCCTGCGCAAGCCGCCTGGCGCGAATTTCGGCGCGGTGGCGCTTGGTGGCCTCGAGGTTGGCGACGGGATAGCCGTCCTCGTCCTCGTCGAGCATGATGCCGAAGATGCCTGTAGCCGCTTCCTTGGTGAGATAGCCGTTCTCGACATCCGTCGCCGTCTTGAGCGGGTCGCGCTCCAGCACGTCGCCATAACCACCGCCGCCATTATAGGAATGGGTGAAGACGTCGCCGGTCTTGTGCGGGGCGGTGATGTAAGGGCCTTCCATCGTCACGTGCTCGCCCTGCAGCCGCAGTTCGAGTTCCGAGCGATGCGGGTTGGTGCCGGTGTGATGCGCCAGCGGCGCCCGCTTTTCGGCGAGTTCGAAGATGTTGCTATCGCGCACCGCGCGGTGCTTCTGGCAGGTTGGCGCCGGGTAGCCGCCGCACATGCCGCCATTGTCGAACACGCGGGAGGAATGTTCAGATGTAACCAGCCTGAGATGGTCGGTCTTGCTGACCAGCCAGGTAGAGATGAAGGAGCAGCCGCCGCGATATTTGCCGGCGCCGCCGGAATTGGGAACGATCGAGCGGCCGATATAGACCATCGGCATGTTCTGTTCCCAGATCTCGATATTGCCCATGTCGGATTCGGGGTTCCAGCCGACATAGGCGGTGTCCAGCCCATCCTTGATGGCCAGCGCGCCGGAACCGGCGGCGGCGCATTCGAAATGCGCCATGCCGAACAGCTTGCCGTACTGGCTGGTGCCGCCCATCTCGATCATCGGGCTGTTGACCTGGCCGACGAAAGCTTCCTCGACAAAGCCGCGCCCGATGAAGGAGCGCGACAACAGCCGCTGGAACACGCCGTAGGCCGGTAGCAGCAAGGCCCATGAGGTGGCGGTCGCCACCATCTCATTGTCCGGATTGGTCCAGGTGCCGTGCGGCAGCTTCAGCTCGGTCGCCATCCAGGCGCCGTCATTGACGAGGCCCTCGAAATTCATGTGCTGGGTGAGCGTCACGAACATGCCGCCATCCATGCCGGCCGGCGTGCAGTTCATCGAATGGTAGCCCCAGGGCTGCGTGCCCTCGAAGTCCATGATGATCTTGCCGTCGGTGGTGATCTCCATTTCGATCGGCATGTTGTAGAGCCAGTCGGGATCGCCGAGCGGCTGATAGCCAGGCTTGCCCGCGGTGACATGGCCGTAGAATGTATGACCGCGATAGATGCCGGGAACCGTGAGCTGGCGCGTGCGGGCGAGCTGGGCACGGCGGCCTTCCTCGATGAATTCCTTCGACACCTGCATCCAATAATCCAGGCCGATCTCGTCGATCAGAGCCTTGACGCTTTCGCGCATGTCGATGCAGGAGGCGACCTTGGCCTTCTCGTCGAGCACCCAATAGATCGGCATGCGCAAATTGCGCTCGCAGCGGATGACATAGTCGCGACGGATCTCGTCGTTCTCGCCGACCTTTTCGGCGCAGACGAAAAGGCCCTCGGTGAAGCGCTCCTGCGCCAGCGCCACATCGCCGCCGGGGGTGATGCCGCCGGCCTCGAGTTCGTGGCAGACCGCGCCCGCCCAGCCGACCAGCTTGCCGGAGTGGAAGATCGGCACCACGTCCATCACATCGGGCACCTGAACGGTGCCGATGAAGGCGTCGTTGTTGGCGAAGATGTCGCCGTCGCGGATGCAAGGGTTTTCCTCGTAGCCGTTGCGGATCATCCATTTGATGAAGCGGCTCATCGTGTGCACATGCACCATGATGCCGTTGGAGAGCGCGATCGCATCGCCTTCCGGCGTGTAGATGGCGACGACCATCTCGCCGACTTCGCGCACGCCCGGCGAAGCCGAGATGCGGCGGGCCATTTCGCGTGCCGAGACGCAATAGGCGCGCAGCTTGGTGTGCAGCGTCTCGAATTTCAGCGGATCCTGGTTGCGCAGCTGCAATTCGGTGATGCCGTCATAGCAGCCGGTCTCTTCCATGAGCCGTTCGGATTCGATCAGCCGTTCGCGGATGCGCAGGGCGGAGGCGGGTTTGTCCAGCATGGCGTTCGCCCTTCTCAAGCGTGGGTGTAGTGCAGCAGTGTCCACTCATCGACATGGACACGGTCCTGCGGATGAACGACGAGCGTGGTGGCGGGATGTTCGATGATGGCCGGGCCGATCACCTCATGACCGGGCTGCAGAAAGTCCATCTCGTAGAGATTGGCCTTGTGCCAGCGGCCGCCAATATAAGCCTCGCGCACGCCCTTATGGGCGGACGACGGATCAGACTTGCCAAGCGGACGCTTGAGCAGCACCGGCTTGACCTTGTCGGCGGTGGCGATCAGCCCAAGTTCGGTGATGGAGAAGCCGGCTTCGCCATAGCGCGAGACGCGATGGTTGACCTTGGCGTAGACCGCCTCGAACTCGTTGATGACCCTGCGCATGTCGTCGGCCGATTGGAGGGCCGACAGCGGCGCCATCACCTCGACGTCCTCGAGCTGGCCGGTGTAGCGCATCATCAGGAACGGCACGGTCTTGATCTTTTCGCGCGCATGGCCGTCCACGATCATCTCGTCGACCGCCGCCTTGGTGAGGTCGTCCCAGACGGCGGTGACCTTCTTGCCGAAGGCGAGCAGCTCGTCGTCGCTGGCCCGCGCGCCGATGTCATGCTGCGTCGACACGGAGTGGCGGCGCATGAAATCGGCGGTGGTGCAGCCGAAGGCCGAGAAGGCGGCGGCGAACTGGAAGGTGATGATGTCCTTGAAGCCGATGCCCCTGGAGCAGCCGGCGAGATGCAGCGGACCCGAGCCGCCATAAGAGAGCAGGGTGAATTCCGAGGGGTGGATGCCCTGGCCGGAGATGACGCGGCGCAGTGCGTTGTTGGCGTCGGCCTCCAGCATGTCGATCATGCCTTCGGCGGCTTCCTCGACACCGACGCCAAGCAGGCGCGAGCATTTTTCCTCGAAGGCTATCCTCGCCTTCTCGACCTGCAGCACGACCTTGCCGCCAAGGAAATAGTGCGGATTGAGTCGGCCGAGGATGGCGTCGCAATCGGCGATGGTCGGTTCGGTGCCGCCCTTGTCGAAGCAGATCGGGCCGGGATCGGAGCCGGCGCTTTCCGGCCCGAGCGAGACTTTCTTGGTCAGCGGATCGACTTTTAGGATCATGCCTGCGCCGGCGCCGATCGTGTCGAGATGCAGCGTCGGCACGTTGAGCTTGAAGCGGTCCATCAATGGCTCGTTCTCGATCCGCGTCTGGCCGCGGGTGATGACGCCCATGTCGAAGGAGGTGCCGCCCATGTCCGAGCAGATCAGCGAGTCGTTGCCGATCAGCTTGCCGACATAGGCCGCACCCAGAATCCCGCCGATCGGGCCGGAGATCATGGTCTCATGCAGGCGCGGATGGTTGATCGAGGTCAGGCCGCCGAAGGAGAGCAGCGTCTGCACACCATATTTGAAGCCGTATTTCTTCGAGACGTCCTCGATGCCCTTGAGCTGCTTGCGGCCGCGCGAGGTGGCATAGGCCTCGATCAGCACCGAGTTCAGCCGCGACTGCTCACGGATGACCGGGCGCACCTCGTGGCTGGTGTAGACGAGGATGTCGGCCCCGGCCTTGGCGATCTCCTCACGGCAGATCTCGGCAATGCGCTTCTCGTGCACGGGATTGACATGCGAGAAGATGGTCATGATGCAGATCGCCTCGACCTTGTCGGCGATCAGCTTCCTGGCGGCGGTCGCGACCTCATGTTCGTAGAGCGGCAGGATGATGTCGCCGAACTGGTCGATGCGCTCGGTGACGCCATGGGTGCGGCGGCGCGGCACCAGCGGATCGGGATGCTGGTGTGTCACCGCATGCAGCCGGTCGGCATAGGAATAGTCCGCCCAGGCCTGCAGGCCGCGGCCCATCAGGATCATGTCCTCCAGGCCTTTGGTGGTGATGAGGCCCAGCCGGCGCCCCGTGCGCGACAACAGCGTGTTGAGCATGCCGGTGCCGGAATAGAGCACGACGTTGACGCCGGAGAACAGCTGCTCCAGCGAGATGCCCCAGGCATCGGCCGCGTCCTCGGCCGAGGCGAGGAAACCCTCGGCCTCGTTCTTCGGCGTGGTCGCCGACTTGCCGATCTTGAAGTGGCCGTCCTGATCGACAAGGATCGTGTCGGTCATGGTGCCGCCGGCGTCGATGCCGATGACGATGGGGTTGGTGGTGATCTGGTCCACGGGTCGCCTTCCCTCTTCGAGAATGACCGCAGGCTAGATTCGATCGTGCGGATCGCGCCATATGCCTAAAGACACAATGACTGCGCGGCGCGGTTCGCCGAGAAAAGGGCATGCGCATGGGCAACATCTGGGCGCCGCTGGCCAAGGCGATCGCCGCCACCGGCACCGACCTGCATGTCGACTGCCTGATCGACCTGATCGGGGCCGACATTGCGCACGATTTGGTGACGGTCACCCGCTACTCGGCGACCAAGACGCCGGAATTCGTCAAGCACCGCCGCTTCTCGGACCAGATGGTGCGGCGCTATCTCGACAATTACTACGTCTTCGACCCGTTCTATGCCTCGTGGCGACGCGAGCGTCGTCTCGGCATCCTGCCACTCAAGGGATTGGCCGACGAAGAAGCCAAGCGCGGCCAGTACATAGCCGGCTTCCTGGCACAGTCCGAAATCTGCGACGAGGTCGGCATCATGCTGGCCGATGGCGGCGACTGGTGCCTGGGCATCTTCCTCGACCGCTCGACCAGTTCGTTCAAGGATAGCGAGATTGCCCTCTTGGACGAGCGACTGCCGGTGTTCGAGGCGCTGCATGCGCTCGACATCAAGGCGCGCGGCAGCAACTTTTCGCGCACCTCTGCCCCGACCGGCCCCGGCGCTTCGCCGCAACAGAAGCCGACCATCCCGACAAGCCTGTGGCCGGAACTGTCGCTGCGCGAGCGGGAGCTGGTGCAGCTGATCCTCGCCGGTCATCCGACAGCCAACATCGCCGAGCGTCTCGGCATCACCGTCGGCACCGTCAAGAACCATCGCCGGCGCATCTACGAGAAGCTCGACATCACCACCGAGCGGGAGCTGTTCTTGCAGTTCTTTCAGAACCGATAGCGCTCCTGCTGGCCTACCAATATCCCGTCCGGCAAGCCCGATCCCGCCTTGAACTTGGTTGCGGTTGACTTCACATTCGCCATCGATTGGGAGGAAGACCATATGCCGAACTTCGCGGGACGCTTCGCTGGCCGGTCAGCCGTCATCACCGGCGGAGCCTCGGGCATCGGCCTGGCAGTCGCGCAAAGGATCGTCGAGGAAGGTGGACGCGTCTGCGTCTGGGACCGTGATCCGGCCCAGATCGAACAGGCGAAAACTCTCATCCCTGGCCTGCATGGTGTTGCCATTGACGTCGCCGATGCCGCCGGCGTCGAAGGCGCCGCCGCACGGACGATCGAAGCGCTTGGCGGCGTCGACATCCTGGTGACCAGCGCGGCCATCACCGGACCGAACATGACGACCTGGGCCTATTCGACCGAGGACTGGCAGAAGGTCATCGACATCAACATCAACGGCGTCTTCTACTGCAACAGGGCGCTGGTGCCGCATATGCTCGAGCGCAATTATGGCCGCATCGTCAACATCGCCTCGATCGCCGGCAAGGAAGGCAATCCCAACGCTTCCGCCTACAGCACGTCCAAAGCCGCCGTGATCGGACTGACCAAGTCGCTCGGCAAGGAACTGGCCAAGACCAAGGTAACGGTGAATTGCGTGACGCCGGCGGCCGTTCGAACAGCGATCTTCAAGCAGATGAGCCAGGAGCACATCGACTTCATGCTGTCCAAGATTCCGATGAGGCGCTTTGGCGAGGTCGAGGAAGTGGCGGCGCTGATCTGCTGGATCGCCTCGGAAGAATGCTCGTTCACGACCGCCGCCGTCTTCGACGTCTCCGGCGGCCGCGCCACTTATTGACCCGGGCCGTAACATCCCAACATTGGCCGGTGCGACTACAATTCCGCGTGACGAGGCAACGATCGGAACTGGACAGGCGTATATAGTCGGCGACGGGCGGCGACAGAACAGGGTTTGCGGGGAGGCCATGACACGACGAGACAGTTTGGCGATGACCCACGGCCGCCGTGCCGGCGCCGTGCTATCGACAGGGGTCGCGGCCATAAGGCTGGAGATTGCATCGCTTGCCTGAAGCAGATCCTGCAGCACTATCCGATGACGACCTCCTGGACCGCTATCAGCGCGCGGCCTTCGGCTATTTCCTGGAGAATGTGAACCCCGACAACGGGCTGGTCGCCGATACATCGCGGCCGAACTCGCCGGCCAGCATCGCCGTCGTCGGTTTCGCCCTCTCCTGCTATCCGATCGGTGTCGAGCGCGGCTGGATGACACGTGCGGCGGCGGTGGAGCTGACGCTTGCGGCGCTGCGTTTCTTCTCGGCCAGTCCCCAAAACGGTGGTGACAACGTCACCGGCCATAAGGGTTTCTACTACCACTTCCTCGACATGCGTACAGGCTTGCGCGTCTGGCGCTGCGAGCTGTCGATGGTGGACACCGCCTTGCTGATGGCCGGCATATTGGTGGCCGGCGCATATTTCTCCGGCGGGGACGCGAAGGAGGCCGAAATCCGGCGGCTTGCCGAAGCGCTCTACCGGCGCGTCGACTGGCGCTGGGCGCAAGGCGCCAGCCCGACCTTGCGGCAAGGATGGAAGCCGAAGAGCGGTTTTCTCCACTATGGCTGGGAAGGCTATAACGAGGCGACCGTCCTCTATGTGCTGGCGATGGCCTCGCCGAACAGCCCGACTTCCGACGACAGTTACGAAGCCTGGACGGCGACCTACCAATGGGAAAACATCTACGGCCATGACGTGCTCTATGGCGGCCCGCTGTTCATGCACCAATTCTCGCATGCCTGGATCGATTTCGCCGGCATCCGCGACGCCTTCATGCGCGAGAAGAATTCGGACTATTTCGAAAACAGCCGCCGCTCGACCTATCTCCACCGCGATTATGCCCGTCACAACCCCTATGGCTTCGACGGCTATGGCGAGAACCTTTGGGGCCTCTCGGCGGGAGACGGGCCGGGCGGCTTCCGCGCCAGCGTGGAGCGACGGAGGCACCGGTTTTCGGGCTATGCCGCGCGCGGCGCACCGTTCGGGCCGGATGACGGGACGATCGCGCCATGGTCCTATCCGGCGTCGCTGCCTTTCGCGCCTGACATCTGCCTGGCAGCCATGCGTCATCTCGGTGAGCGCTATCCCCAGGTGATCGACAATTTCCGCCTGCCGAGCGGCTTCAATCCGACCTTGGCCAACCGGCGAAAATTCGGCCGCGACGGCTGGGTGTCGGAAGGCCATTACGGGCTGGACCAGGGCATCGTGGTGATGATGATCGAGAACCACCGCTCGCGCCTGGTCTGGGAGCTGATGCGCTCCAATCCGCACATCCGCCGTGGCCTGGACAAAGCAGGTTTCACCGGCGGCTGGCTGACACAGCCGGCAGGCTCCGCATCGGGAGCCTACGATGGCGCGTGAACAGACAAAGGCGGCCACCTTCCCGGTCGACCGCAACGACGTCGAACTGGTCCGAGGCGCGCATCCGCCGCACTGGAAGAACCCTACGCCCGACGGCCCCTACAATCTCGTCGTCATCGGCGCCGGGCCTGCCGGGCTGACCGCGGCGCGTGACGCCGCAAGCCTTGGCGCAAAGGTCGCGCTGATCGAACGCGGGCTGATCGGCGGCGCCTGCGTCAATGTCGGCGGCATCCCGTCGAAGTCGATCATCCGCACGGCCAGGCTCTATGCCGACATGCGCGACGCCGAGAATTTCGGCGGTGACACGCCTGCGCGTCTTCCCGTCGACTTCGAGCGGGTCATGATGCGGATGCGGCAGATCCGGCAGCGGCTCAGCCGCGCCGATTCAGCCGCGGCCATCACAGCCGAAGGCATCGACCTCTATTTCGGCGAAGCGCAGTTTGGCGGACCGGACACGGTTGAAGTCGCCGGCAAGACGCTGCATTTCAAGAAGGCCCTGGTCGCGACGGGCGCGCATCCGAGCGGGCCGGCGATCCCCGGACTTGCCGAGGCCGGCTATCTCGACAATGAGAGCATGTTCAACCTCACGCAACGTCCTGAGCGGCTCCTGGTCATTGGCGGCGGTCCGCTTGGCTGCGAGACGGCGCAGGCCTTCTGCCTGCTCGGTGCGAAAGTCATCCTGGCGCAGAACGATCCGATGTTCCTGCCCGGCGAGGAACGCGACGCCGCGCAGATCCTTTCGGACGCGCTGGCACGGGAGGGGGTGGAGGTGCGCCTGAACACCGAGGTGGTGGCGGTGCGCAAGGAAGGCGGCAAGAAGCTCGCCGACCTTTTGCGGGACGGCGACACGACAACGATCTCCGTTGACGAGATCATCGCCGGCGTCGGCCGTTCGCCCAATGTCAGGGGTCTCGGCCTGGAAGAGGCCGGCGTCGTGTATGACGCCAACGGCATCAAGGTGGACGATCACCTGAGGACCACCAATCCGCACATCTACGCGGCAGGCGATGTTTGCCTGGAATACAAGTTCACCCATACCGCAGAGGCAACGGCACGCATTGTCGTGCGCAATGCCCTGTTTCGCGGGCGCGAAAGGCTCAGTGACCTCGTCGTTCCCTGGTGCACCTATACCGATCCGGAGATCGCCCATGTCGGGCTCTATCCGATCGAGGCGCGGCAGAACGGCATTCCGGTCAAGACCTATACGGTGCTGATGCATGACGTCGCCCGCGCCGTGATGGACGGCGAGGAAGAAGGGTTCGTCAAGATCCATGTCCGGGAGGGATCCGACCGCATCCTGGGGGCGACGGTCGTCGCCGCCCATGCCGGCGAGATGATCAATGCGGTGACGCTTGCCATAAGGTCGGGCATGGGATTGCACGCCCTGGCCGACGTCATCCATCCGTTCCCGACGCAGGCACAAGGCATCAAGATGGCGGGCGATGCCTACAGGCGAACCCGGTTCACCTCCTTGCGCAGGCGTCTGGCGGCGCGCTGGCTGGCCTGGTCGAGGCGATGAACCCGGCCCCGCGCAGAGGACTCGGGGCGCGGCAGTATTCAAAATATACAGTGCTTGACGAAAGCCTTGTTCAGCTAAACAAGGTGGCGCTGATGCCTGTAATCACGGAATCGTTCTGAATGCCATCCGAATTGGACCCCTTGCCTGGCACAAAGCCCCAGGCGTCAGCATTGAACGGCACAGGCGCGCAACCAGCTGTCGGCCAGCCCGAGCGGGCGACCCAGAAACGTACGGTGGTCGTGTCGCACGACCCGGGCTTTCCGCCAGCTTCAGGTGCGGATCTGAGAAACTATCGCAACGCCGAAGCGGCCGCCAGGTTCGGACCGGTCTGCCTGGTTTCAGTGAAGCCGAACAAGGTAAGGAATGCACCTGATCCATTGATCCGGGTCGAGGCCCTGTCGATCGAAGGCGAACCTCGTACAGCCTCGATCGGTTGGTGGCGCTCAAGGGCGGAGAATCGCATATCGCGTTCCGCGCTGACGCGGCTTGAGGCACTCGTCCGTGAATTCCGCCCTGACACCATCATTGTCGAGGGCGTTGGCCTGTTCAAGCTGCTGCGGCCCCTGCGGCCGCTGGTGGAGCAACTCATTCTCGACATGCACAATGTCGAGTCCGACCTGGCCGGACAGATCAGGCGTCTCAGTGCCAAGCGAAGCGCGGCAGCATTCAACGTCCGGCTCCTCGAGAGAAAAGCACTATCCCTCGTCGACAGGGTATGGGTCTGCTCGAACCTCGATCGCCAGAAGCTGATGACGCTTTCCCGGCACAGGATCCCGATCGACGTTGTTCCGAACGGAATTCCGCAGGCCGGGGATGGTCTCGCGCGCCTGCCCGCCGAGCCGTCGACCGACAACGGCTTTCCGGTGATCGTGTTCATCGGCCATCTCGCCTACCCGCCAAACATCGATGCCGCCCAGCGGTTGGCCAGTGTCATATTGCCCCGTATGCGAAACGCCCTGCCGGATGCCAAGCTCGTCCTGGCGGGACGCACCCCGCGACCGGAAGTGCAGGCATTGGCTGGATTGCCTGGTGTGGAGCTCATCGAAGATCCCGCGGATGTCGCGCCGCTGTTGTCCAGCGCGCATCTCACAATCGTCCCACTGACGGCGGGCGGCGGCACACGCATCAAGATCCTGGAGGCAATGGCCGCGGGCGTGCCGGTGATCGCCACGCCGATCGCGGCCGAAGGCCTGGACCTGGTCGAAAATGACGAGGTGCTGCTGTCTCAATCCGACGAAACGCTTGCCGAGATGGCCATCGGACTCTGTCTCGACCCCGAACGCAGGGCGCGGCAACGCCTTCGGGCGCATCAGGCGGTATGGGCAAGGTTCGGCCCGCAAGCGATCCGCGATGCCGTTCGTGACGGGCTTGGATCAAACGGCGCCACCGGATGATTCCGGCAATCCTGCACCAGACCTGGAAGAGCGACGCCATTCCAGCGCGCTTCCAGGCCTATGCAGACAGCTGGAAGCGGCACAATCCGCACTGGACGGTGATGTACTGGAGCGACCGGATGCTGCTCGAATTCGTGGCCGAGCACTACCCTGATTTCCTGTCGATGTTCTGCGGCTACACGAGGGGCGTGCAGCGCTCGGATGCGGCCCGCTACATGCTGCTGCATCATTTTGGCGGGGTCTATGCCGACATCGACTGCGAATGCGTGGCAGCCTTCGATCCGATCATGGGCGAGACCCGTGTCGTGCTGTGCAAGGAGCCGGCGTCGCATGCGGCCGTCCAGGCGGACTTCCGGGGCCTGCCCTATCTTCTGTTCAACGGAACAATCGCGAGCCCGCCCCGGCATCCGTTCTGGATGCATGTCCTGTCCATGATGCCCGGGCTCGCAGACGCCGAGGACGTGCTCGACGCGACCGGTCCTTGCCTTTTGACCTCCGCCCAGCGCGGTTACAGCGATCAGGAAGCCTTTGCCATTCACCCTTCCGGCCTGTTCTCGCCGGTGACGTCTGCCGGGAGCATGGAACGTGAGGCCGGCGACGATACTGCAGCACTTTCGATCCATCACTGGGCCGGCACATGGTGGATCCCGGAGCCGCCACCGAAATGGACGACCAGGCTGCGCAACCAAGCCTATCGGCTTCGGTACCAGCTGACGCGCGGAGCGTATCTGGATGAGGCCGAGGCCAAAGCCGGCGTCGACAAGGCGGTTCTGGCGGCGCCGCCGCCTTCGGGCCAGAACATCGCTGTTCTGGTGCCGCTTCGCGACGCCGCCGACCTCATCCAACCCTTTCTCGATGCGCTGGACGGGCTCGACTACCCCAAGGACAGGATCAAGCTGGTCTTCTGCGAAGGCGACAGCCTGGATGGCAGCTGGGAACGGCTGCAGGCCGCGACGACGGGGCTGGCCGGCAGATATCGTGATATTGTGCTGCTGCAGCGACAGGTCGGCACCAGGCTCGACAGGGCAAAACGGGCCAGGCCGAGCATGCAACGCGTGCGGCGCGGCGCGATTGCCAAGGTGCGAAATTACCTCATCGATCACGGGCTGAAGGAAGACGACGACTGGGCGCTGTGGATCGATATCGACATCTGGCGCTTTCCTGGCGATGTGCTGGGCCGGCTGATCGCCACGCGGCATCGCATCGCTGTGCCCAACTGCGTGAAGATCGCCGGCGGCGACAGCTTCGACCTCAAAAGTTTCGTTATCCGACGGCGGACCAGGGATTATCGCTACTACCGCGAGATCCGCGGCGGTCTGCACCAGCCTCCCAAGCAGACCCCATATCGCTATCATCTGAGCGATGTCAGGCATCTCGACATCATCGGCCTCGATGCGGTCGGCGGAACCATGCTTCTGGTCGATGCCGCTCTGCATCGCGGCGGCCTTCGCTTCCCCGAAATTCCCTACCGCGACCTGATCGAGACCGAAGCCTTTGGGGTGCTCGCCAACGATCTCGGCATCCGGCCGGTCGGCCTGCCGAAGCTGGAGATCCTACACGTCCCCTGGTGAGGCGGCAGCCTGCCGAAGTTCCTGCCTGAGGGGCTCCAGATAGGCCTGCGGCCGCAGGCGTCGCCACAAATATTCCCGGTCCATCAGATGCGCGACTTTGCCGATCCAGCGCTGTGGCGCTTCCGGATCCCTGACCTCGTGCCAATCCTCGACAATGATGACCGGCAAGCCCTCGTAGAGAGGATCGAGCGGCGAGGTCTTGGTCACGACGATGCAGCCGAGATAAAGCAGCTCCCATGTGCGGTGACAGTCGAGGCCGTTTCCCGTGGTCGAAAGCACGAGCGGATATTGCGAATACAGCTGCCAGATGCCGCGCTGCGAAACACGTCTTTTCAGGAAGTCGACATGCGGGCATCCGTCCAGCACATCAAGCAATTCCCGACGATCGCTCGAGCCGCTGCTGACGCTGAAATCACAGAATATCCTGGGCTGGCGACGATCCGCACCGCCTTGCCGGCCGCGCAGGGTTTGCAGTTGCCGCACCAGTCCGGCAGGCGTCGCAAGGGAGCGTGGCGTATGGAGGTCCAGTCCGATCGGGAACGGCTTGATCCGGGGATGGACGCCATCGCAGTTCTGGCTGTACCAGGATACCAGATAGGGGTTGGCGAGGAGCCGCTCGACGGTGTCCTTCGCCAGGTCCGACGGCACCGAGGCATCGCCGTCGGTTGTCAGCAGGACGAAGGGAGCCTTGATGGTCGGCAAGACGACCCGGGTGAACGTATCGAGGTCGCAGTTTCGCCGTTCCCTGGCCAATGTGCTCAGCCGCACCCAGACGATGCCGTGTGCGCCACTGTAGTGGTCGCGGAAAAAGGCCTCGTCCTGCGTCGATTCGGTCGGCGCGTTGCGATACCAATCGGGTCCGGCGAAGTCGCAGAAGTAAGCGATGCCTTGCGACCACAGCACGGAAGGAACGCCGAGAAATCTCAGCGCCCAGGAACGCACCGCCTTTTTGAGTTTTGCCCGCCAACGCGACATGCCCATCGGCAAGACTTAGCCCAGACACCGTCGCGGCTGCAATGTCCCGGTTCCGGCCGGAACGTCAGCCGTGGAGTTCCCTTGAAATCGGCGGGCCGACCGAAAATCCCGAGAATGTGACCTCGAAACCCTCGCGCTGCGGCGAACAGCACATCATGCCGACATCGACCGTCTTCGAGATCGGAAAATAGGCGAGCCGCACCGGCTTCCAGTGACCGTCCGAAGCGTCGAGATACTGGACGCGGATCGCCTCGCCGTGGCGGGTCAGGCGGATGCTGACGCCGTTCGGGCCGGCGTGAATGGCGACCAGCGACCAGTCCGATGTGTCGTTGGTGACGACGACGGAGAAATAGGCAAGGCCGTCGGTGTATTCGATGCCGGCCTTGATCCAATGCGTTTCGCTGAGCCGGACCATCAGTCCGGCCTGGTCATAGAGCACCTTGTAGTCGCCCTTGACGGTGACTTCGGCGGTGAAATCGCCCTCGACCGGCCGATGCAGGAAGTGGCCGTTGTCACGCCAGAAACCGTAGAAGGTCTGGCGCCAGAAATCGGTCTCCTTGCCGGTGCGCACGCGCACCGCATCGCCGTCGACGGCGTGATGCGGCGGCGGGTTGAGCCAGGTCAGGTCCTGCAACGTCATTGCCTCATGCCGATTCCCCGGTGAAGGTCGCCGGCCCGACAGGCCGGCGCCCGATCAGCCTGCGAATGTATAGGCGGTCTTCACCGTGGTGTAGAACTCCATGGCATAGCGGCCCTGTTCGCGCGGGCCGTAGCTCGAGCCCTTGCGGCCACCGAAGGGAACATGGAAATCGACGCCCGCCGTCGGCAGGTTGACCATCACCATGCCGGCCTCCGAATTGCGCTTGAACTGCGTGGCATGCTTCAGGCTCGTGGTGCAGATGCCCGAGGTGAGCCCGAAAGGCGTGTCGTTGGCGACGGAAAGCGCCTCGTCATAATCCTTGACGCGGATGACGCTGGCGACTGGGCCAAAAATCTCCTCGCGCGAAGAGCGCATGGCATTGGTGGCTTCGGTCAGCAGGGCCGGGCTGAGATAGAAGCCGGGTGTCTTGCGGTCGAGCCGTTCGCCGCCGAAGGCGAGCGTAGCGCCTTCCCTGACTCCGATGGCGATATAATCCTCGTCCTGTTTCAGCTGGGTCGCGTCGACGACCGGGCCGATCTGGGTCTGCGCATCGAGCGCATCGCCGATCACCAGTCTGCCCATCCGCTCCTTCAGCGCATCGACGAAACGGTCATGGATCCCTTCGGTCACGATCAGCCTGGACGAGGCGGTGCAGCGCTGGCCGGTCGAGAAGAAGGCGCCGTTGAGCGCGCAATCGACCGCGACCGCAAGATCGGCGTCGTCAAGCACGACCAGCGGGTTCTTACCGCCCATTTCGAGCTGGAACTTGCGCATATGCTCGACACTTGCCGCGGCGACGCGTTTTCCCGTGCCGACCGAACCGGTGAAGGTGATGGCGTTGACATCGGGGCTGTCGAGCATCGCCTGGCCGACCACCGAGCCCTTGCCCATCACGAGGTTGAGCACGCCCTTGGGCAGGCCGGCGCGATGCAGGATATCGACGATGGACCAGGCGCTCTCCGGAACCAGCTCGGCCGGCTTGAAGACGATGGTGTTGCCATGCGCCAGCGCCGGCGCGATCTTCCAGGCCGGGATGGCGATGGGGAAATTCCACGGCGTGATGATGCCGACCACGCCGACAGCCTCGCGGGTGATCTCGACGCCGACGCCCGGCCGCACGCTCGGCACCATCTCGCCGGTCAGGCGCAATGTTTCGCCGGCAAAGAAATCGAATATCTGGGCGGCGCGGATGGTCTCGCCAATGCCTTCGGCCAGCGTCTTGCCTTCCTCACGCGCCAGATTGCGGCCGATCTCGTCCTTGCGCGCCATGATCTCGTCGGACGCCTTTTTCAGCACCGCATGGCGTGCCAATGGACCGGAGCGGGACCATGAAGGAAACGCCGCCTTGGCCGCCGCGATGGCCTGCTTGGCCTGTTCGACCCCAGCCGAGGCATATTCGCCGACGACATCGCCGGTGTCCGAAGGGTTGATGTTGCGGGAGCCGGCATCGCCGACCCATTCGCCATCGATGAGGTTCTTTCGAAACTGTGCCATATCTGGTCTTTCCTGCTGGTTGGCCGCGCGGCGGCATCTGGTGAATTGGTATTTGCCAGACAAATGCCTTGCGGGAAAGCACGCACTGGTCGAACAGCCGCGACAAAAATCCCCGGGCCAGCCGTCGCAGCCAGCCCGACTGGTATCCGCGGAGCGTTATTCCCGACCAGGCGAATTGCCCTGTACACCTATGTCCATAGCCTTGATTTGGCTGATGCGGCGTGTCATGCGTCGTAGAGATGGCAGCACTCGAAACGACGATCCAGCGCGCCGGCGCCACCGGCAACATCAAGGCCACGCGCGAAGACTGGCTGAAACTGGCGCTTGAAACGCTGATCTCGGACGGCGTCGAACGCGTCCGCGTGCTGACGCTTGGCCAGCAGCTCGATGTCTCGCGCTCCAGCTTCTACTGGTATTTCAAGAGCCGGCAGGATCTGCTCGACCGGTTGCTGGACTATTGGCGGCAGACCAACACAAGGTTCATCGTCGAACGCGCCTCGCGGCCTTCCGCGACCGTCATCCGCGGCGTGATGAGCATTTTCGAATGCTGGGTGGATGAGAGGCTGTTCGATCCCCGGCTGGACTTCGCGATCAGGGCCTGGGCCCGGCGTTCACCCGCCATCAGGCGCGCCCTCGACGAGGCCGACGAGGAACGCGTCAATGCCATACGCGACATGTTCAAACGTCACGGCTATGAGGAGGAGGACGCATTCGTGCGCGCTCGCGTCCTCTATTTCATGCAGATCGGCTATTACTCGCTTGAGCTCAACGAACCGATGAGCACCCGTCTCACGCACGTCGCCTCCTATCTGCGCAGCTTCACCGGCCAGGAGCCTCCGGCAGAAGATGTCGAGGACTTCGCACGCTACGTCGAGAAGACGCTTTCCGGCAAACGATAGACACATTCGCCGGCCGCCCTGACCCGACAGTTTTCTGGACGCGGTCCGTAGGGCCACCCCCATAGCCAGCCAGCACGCTTGCCTGCTGCGAGCCAACTTGGCAACGTACTAGACACATGTGTACAATGCCGGTAGGCTGCGCCGCCATAACCGGTGGAGTGCGGCAAGATGAAATCCCAATACAGGGCGATCGTAGTCGGCGGCGGCGTGGTTGGGGCTTCGGTGCTCTACCATCTGGCGAAGTTCGGCTGGAGCGATGTCGCGCTGATCGAACGCGAGGTGCTGACCGCCGGGTCCAGCTGGCACGCGGCCGGCGGCTTCCACGCGCTGAACGCCGACCCCAACATCGCCGCGCTGCAGGCCTATACGATCGACCTGTTGTCGGAGGTCGAGACGGAATCGGGCCAGAACATCGGCATGCACATGACCGGCGGCATCTCGGTCGCGTCGGCGCCGGAACGTTGGGAATGGCTGAAGGCCTCCTACCGCATCTTCCAGACCATGGGCATTGACGATGTCCATCTGGTCGGCGTCGACGAGATCAGGCAGCGCTGCCCGATCCTCAACACCGACGGCATGCTGGGCGGCCTTTACGCGGCGCGCGAGGGCCATCTCGACCCCTCGGGCGTCGTCCATGCCTATGCCAAGGCGGCAAGGAAGCGCGGCGCCGAGATCATCGAGCACAACCGCGTGCTGGCGCTGAACCGCCGCGCCGACGGCAGCTGGGATGTGGTCACCGAGAAAGGCACTGTCATTGCCGAGCACGTCGTCAATGCTGGCGGATTGTGGGCCAAGCAGGTCGGTCGGATGGCCGGCATCGACCTGCCGGTGTCGCCGATGGAGCATCACTACCTCGTCACCGAGGCGCTGCCTGAGATCCAGGCGCTCGACCGGGAATTGCCGCTGATCGTCGACCTCGAAGGCTTCACCTATATGCGCCAGGAGCAGAAGGGCCTGCTGCTCGGCATCTACGAAATCAAGCACAAGCACTGGAACATGGACGGCGCGCCGTGGGACTACGGCATCGAGCTGATCCAGGAGGACACCGATCGCATCGCCAACGAGCTGGCGCTCGGCTTCAGCCGCTACCCCTGCCTTGAGACCGCCGGCATCAAGCGCTGGGTGAACGGCGCCTTCACCTTCTCGCCGGACGGCAATCCGTTGGTCGGCCCGGTGCGCGGCGTCCCCAACTACTGGGTGGCCTGCGGCGTCATGGCCGGGTTCCTACAAGGCGGCGGCGTCGGCAAGTCGCTCGCCGAATGGATGATCCATGGCGAGCCGGAAGCCGACGTCTACGGCATGGACATCGCCCGCTACGGCGATTTCGCCTCCAACCGCGAATACATCAAGCAGACGACCGGGCAGTTCTATTCACGCCGCTTCGTCATGAGCTATCCCAACGAGCAATTGCCGGCGGGACGGCCGTTGAAGACGGCGGGTGCGCATGACGCCATGGACGCCGCGGGTGCGCGCTGGGGCAATTCCTGGGGCATGGAAGTGCCGCTGTATTTTGCCCCGCAAGGCTTCGTCGAGGCACCGACGCTGAGGCGCTCCAACGCTTTCGACATCGTCGGCCAGGAATGCCGCAAGGTGCGCGAAGGCGTCGGCCTGCTCGATATCACCGCCTTCTCGCGCTACGAGGTCTCCGGACCGCATGCGGAGGCGTGGCTCGACCGGCTGCTTGCCTGCGCGCTGCCCAAGCCCGGCCGCGCGAAGCTCGCGCCGATGCTGGGCGAAAACGGCAAGCTCAAGGGCGATCTCACGGCCTTCAACTGGGGCGACGGCTCCTGGTGGATCTTGGGGTCCTATTATCTTCGCCAATGGCACATGCGCTGGTTCGAACAGCATCTCGCTGACGGCGTCACCGTGCGCGACATTTCGGACGCGGTCGTCGGCTTCTCATTGGCCGGCCCCAATGCGCGGCGTCTGCTCGAGCGGCTGACACATCAGGATGTCTCGCACCAGGCCTTCGGCTTCCTGGCCTGCAAGACACTCGATGTCGGCCTGGTGCGGGCCAAGGTCGGGCGGCTCTCGGTCATCGGCGAACTCGGCTACGAGATCCATTGCCAGGCCAACGAGCACGCCGGGCTGCGCCGCGCGCTGTTGGCGGCAGGCAGCGACCTTGGCGTCACGGAATACGGCTTCGGTGCGGTCAATTCGCTGCGGCTCGAAAAGAGTTTTGGCATCTGGTCGCGCGAGTTCACCCAGGACTATACGCCTAATGAAACCGGCATGGACCGCTGGATCGCTTTCGACAAGGGCGACTTCATCGGCCGTGAAGCAGCGCTGAAAGAGCGGAAGACCAGATCCAGGCGCACGCTGGTGACGCTCGAAATCGACGCTGCGGATGCCGACGCCAGCGGCTACGAACCGGTCTGGAGCAGAGGCAAGCTTGCCGGTTTCGTTACATCGGGCGGCTATGGCCATACGGTCGGCAAGAGCCTTGCCATGGCGCTTGTCGATCACGATGCGGCCGGTATCGATACGGAGTTGACAACCCATATCGTCGGCGTCGAAACAGGTGCGCGCGTCATCGCTTCGTCGCCCTACGATCCACAGGGCAAAGCGATGCGGGCATGACCGGACGAACCGCTGCCATCCCTGCGGAAGACATACCATGACCAGACGCTATTCCGCTTTGTCGCTGTTCAAGGAGGGCCTTGCCGGCCAGACCGGCTGGAAGCAGGCCTGGCGCTCGCCCGAGCCGAAGCCGACCTATGACGCGATCATCATCGGCGGCGGCGGCCACGGGCTGGCGACAGCCTACTACCTGGCCAAGAATCACGGCATCACCCGGGTCGCAGTGCTGGAAAAGGGCTGGATCGGCGGCGGCAATACCGGCCGCAACACCACCGTGGTGCGCTCCAACTATTATTATCCCGAAAGCGTCGAACTCTACGGGCTGGCGCACCGGCTCTATGAAGGCCTGTCGAAGGATTTGAACTACAACGTCATGCTGTCGCAGCGCGGCATGGTCAATCTCTGCCACTCGACGGCCGAGATGGAGATCGGCGCACGCACCGTCAACGCCATGCAGCTCAACGGCATCGATGCGGAGCTGTTTTCATCAGAAGATGTGCGGCGCGTGGCGCCGATCTACAATTTCTCCCCGGATGCGCGTTTCCCCGTGTTCGGCGGTATCTGGCAAGGCAGGGCCGGCACCGCGCGCCACGACGCGGTCGCCTGGGGCTATGCGCGGGCGGCGAGCCGGCTCGGCGTCGACATCATCCAGAATTGCGAGCTCACCGATTTCATCGTCGAAGGCGGCCGATGCCGCGGCGTCCAGACGACGCGCGGCGCGATCCGCGCCGAGCGCATCGGCATGGCGGTGGCCGGCCATTCCTCGGTGCTGGCGACCAAGGCCGGCTTCAGGCTGCCGATCAATTCCTATGCGCTGCAGGCCTGCGTCTCCGAGCCGGTGAAGCCGATCCTCGACACGGTGGTGCTGTCGCCCGGCTGCGGCGTCTATGTCAGCCAGTCGGACAAGGGCGAGATCGTCATCGGCGGCGGGCTCGACCGCGTCCCCTCCTATGCGCAGCGCGGCAATCTGCCGACGCTGGAAACCGTGATCGCCGGGCTGCTGGAAATGTTCCCGATCTTCGGCCAGTTGAAGCTGATGCGGCAATGGGCCGGCATCGTCGATGTCGTGCCGGACTCCTCGCCGATCATCGGTCCCTCGCCGCTGCCCAACCTCTTCCTCAATTGCGGCTGGGGCACGGGCGGCTTCAAGGCCATTCCCGCCGGCGGGACGCTGCTGGCGAACCTGCTGGCGATCGGCAAGCACAACGACATCAGCCGTCCCTTTGATCTCGATCGCTTCGCCAGCGGACGGCTGATCGACGAAGCGGCCGGCTCCGGCATCGCGCATTAGAGGTTTCTTGATGCAGCTCTTTCCTTGCCCGTTCTGCGGCCCGCGCGACGAGACCGAATTCCACTATGGCGGCGATGCCGGCAACGCCAGGCCGGATGGCGCCGAGGTGCCCATCGAGCGCTGGGCCGGATATCTCTATCTGCGCGGCAACCCGAAGGGCACGGCGCGCGAAATCTGGGTTCACATGAGCTGCGGCGAGTTCTTCGTCATGGAGCGTGACACCGTCACGCACAAGGTGCTGTCGTCGACCGCGCTTGGCGGGGAGCACGCGGCGTGAGCGCCTCGCGTCTCGCCACCGGCGGCAGCGCCATCGACCGCTCGCGGCCGATCCGCTTCAGCTTCGACGGCGCAAGCGTGGACGGTTTTGCCGGCGACACCATCGCTTCGGCACTGCTCGCCAATGATATCGCGGTCGTCGGCCGTAGCTTCAAATACCACCGGCCGCGCGGCATCTGGGGCGCCGGCGTCGAGGAGCCGAACGCGCTGGTCGATATTGGCGGCCCACAGGCGTCGCCGAACACGCGGGCCACGACCGAGCCGGCACGCGACGGGCTGGTGGCGAAAAGCGTCAACGCGACGCCCAATGCGCTGGCCGACCGCAACGCCTTCCTCGATCGCTTCTCGCGCTTCATTCCGGCGGCGTTCTACTACAAGACCTTGATGTGGCCGGACTGGCACATGTTCGAGCCGCGCATCCGCGCCATGGCCGGACTGGGCAAGGTCGACACCGACTGGACCTCGCCGGGCACGGCGGATCAGGTCAACCATCATTGCGACGTGCTGGTGGTCGGCGCTGGACCGGCCGGACTGGCGACAGCCAGGATGGCCGCCGGCGCGGGCCTCTCCGTCACGCTGGTCGACGACCAGCGCAAACCGGGCGGATCGCTCGGCCATCGCGCCGGCGAGATCGACGGCAAGCCCGTGGCCATGTGGATCGAGGAGACAGTTGCGGAACTTACCGCCGGCGGTCACCTGATCCTGCCATCGACCACCGCCTTCGGCATCTACGACCACGATCTGGTCGGGCTGAACCAGCGTCATTTCGATGGCCGGCGCGACACGCTGTGGCGGGTCCGGCCGCGTCATATCGTGCTGGCGACCGGCGCCATCGAGCGGCCACTGCCCTTCGCCAACAACGACCTGCCGGGCGTCCTGTCGGCGGATGCGGCACTCGCCTATCTCAGACGCCACGCGGTTCTCGTCGGCCGGCGCGTTGTCGTCGCGACCAACAATGACAGTGCTTATGAGGTGGCGGCAGCGTTGGCCGAGGCTGGCGCCGACGTCACGCTTGTCGACATCAGGCGTGACGGCATCCCCGAAACGCCGGCCAAGGTGCGGCTAGTCAAAGGGCGGGCGCTTGCAGCCGCCATGGGCAGACTGCGCGTCGAGGGCGTAACGCTGGATGACGGCACCAGGCTCGACGCCGACTGCGTGCTGGTCTCGGGCGGCTGGACGCCGACAATCCATCTGTTCGGCCAGGCCAAAGGCAAGCTCGCCTGGAGCGACGCCCGCGCCGCGTTCCTGCCGGGTGATCCCGTCGATGGCATTTCAGTCGCCGGTGCGGCAGCAGGTTCGGTCTCGTTGTCGGAGGTGTTCGCCAGTTCGGAGAAGACCGTTGCCTCGCTCAGCAAAACGAAAGCAGCAGTGCCACGCAGCACGGGGCCGGAAGCGACTGGCGGCATAGCGGCGGCCTGGCCGGTGCCCGGCTCGAAAGGACGCATCTGGATCGACTACCAGAACGACGTGACAGTGAAGGACGTCGAGCTGGCGGCGCGCGAGAACTTCGTCTCGGTCGAGCACCTGAAGCGCTATACCACGCTCGGCATGGCAACCGACCAGGGCAAGACCTCCAACCTGCCCGGGCTGGCGCTGATGGCCGGGATTACCGGACGCACCGTGCCGGAAGTCGGAACCACAACCTACCGTCCGCCCTTCACGCCGGTGCCGCTGGCAAGCTTTGCCGGCGCGCGCGCCGGTGAATTGATGGCGCCGGTGCGTCGGCTGCCGCTGGAGAGCGTGCATCGCGCCAGCGGCGCGGTCTTCCAGGAATATGGCGGCTGGCTGCGTCCGGCCCACTATGGCGGCCGCGACGCCGATGCGGATCGCGCCATCCAGGACGAAGCGTTGCGCGCCCGCCGGTCGGTCGCGCTGTTCGACGGTTCGACGCTGGGCAAGATCGAGGTGATCGGTCCGAAGGCCGCCGAATTCGTCGATTTCCTCTACTACAACACCATGTCGACGCTGAAGCCTGGCCGCTGCCGCTATGGCTTCATGCTGTCGGAGACTGGCGTGGTCTTCGACGACGGCGTGCTGGTGCGGCTGGACGAGCATCGCTTCGTCGTGTCGTGCTCGTCCTCGCATGTCGCGGCGGTGCATGCCCGGCTGGAGGAATGGCGCCAGGACCGCTTTGGCCGCGAGGCCGTCTATATCCACAACGCCACATCGGACATGGCGACACTTACCGTCTCCGGACCGAACGCCCGCAAGCTGCTCGAAACAATCGATCTTGGCCTCTCGCTCGACGATGCCGATCTGCCGCATATGGCGATCGGTCACGGCAGCTATAGCGGCGACGCGGTGCGCATCGCGCGGGTCAGCTTCACCGGCGACAGGAGCTACGAGATCTCGATCCCTGCGGATCGCGCCGAGCCGCTATGGGCGCATCTGCGGCAAGCCGGGCAGGCATTCGATGCCGTCGTCATCGGTCTCGAAGCGCTGATGATCCTGCGTGCCGAAAAAGGCTTCATCGTCATTGGAAAAGATACGGACGGCACCACGCTGCCACATGATCTCGGCAGCGAAGGCCCACGCACCAAACGCCAGACCGAATATGTCGGTCGCCGCTCGCTGTTTACCGAGGAGGCCTCGCGCGGCGATCGCCTGCAGCTTGTCGGCCTGACGGTGCCGTCCGGTGAAGCGCCGCTGCCAACCGGCGCGCATGGCATCAAGCGGGAGAGCGGCAGGCTGCACAGCCAGGGCTTCGTCACCTCGAGCTACCGGAGCCCGACGCTTGGCCGGCCCATCGCGCTCGCTCTGATCGAGCGCGGCGCGGCGCGCCACGGCGAGACGATCGAAATCCAGCATCTCGGCAAGGTCAGGACGGCGACGATCGCCGCGCCTTGCGCCTTCGACCCGGCAGGAGACCGGCTCCATGCGTGATCTCGCGGAAAAATGGTCCGTCCCACCGGACTGGCGGAACGCCACCATTGAAGTGCCGGGGATGAAAGTAGGCGCCGTTGCCGGGCTGCACCAACGCCTGGTCAGTGGCGACCTTGCGGCATGGGCCGAGGCTTCCGGCTTCGATGGACCAGCCGTCGGGGCATTCGGCCTGGCGGAAGGCATACGCTATTCGGTGCGCTTGGCGCGGGACCGCCTGCTTGCCGTGTCCACCACACCCATCGGCATTGCCACCGGGTGGTTCTCCGAGGGGTTCGCTGTGACGGAGATCAGCGCCGGATTGCAGGTGTTCGAGGTCGAAGGCCCGGCGCTTGATGCCTTCATCGCACGCGGGACGACGCTTGACCCCGCTGGGCAGCCAAGCGCCAGTGCAACGCTTTCCTTCGCCGGCATCAGCGCCGTCGTGTACCGCCATCAGCGCGGCCTGCGCATCCATGTCGATCGTGGCCTCGCCGCCTATCTCTGGACATGGATGGAAACAGCCGCCGCCAAAATCGCCGCCGGATCCCAGAACTAGCCGGCCACGACAATGCCGAACATCCCTGGCTGACTGCCACCCCAGGTCGGCGTGGGTGCGTCTTGCGCAAAATCAATCGCAAGGGCTGGACGCCGTCGCGCAAGGGTTCGACTGTAAAATCTCCATTCATGAATCGACGTCGCGGTTTTGCCGGAGCAATTGCCGATCATGGTCCAAAAGCATACGAGCCGGCCATCTCCCCATCCCTGGATCGACACAGTCTGGCAAACTGTGTGTTTGAGCGACGGGATTTACAAAGCCACACCTGACGGTTCGTGGGATCTGCTCCGCAGCGTCGCGCCGGACGGGATTTCCGTGGTGTTCTTGAGCGGCCAGGCAACCGAGCCCGTCGACGTGCCATATGTCGAGGGTGAGCACTCGGTCGTCATCTCATTTGCCGCCCATGTCTATCTTGCGCGTGACAAGGAGGTGCGAACCGGCGCCGCGGTCCGATTTCTGGATGTAACACAAGACCAATTTCTATTGGATGGCGTGGAACTGCCGTTGCCGACTTTCCTGAACGCCGAAGCTCTTGTCGACGAGATGATAGCGGCGGGGCTGCTTGCGTCCGACGACGTCGTGGCCAGGGCCTTTACCGAGAAGCCCAAGGCTGCCTCCAAACGCTCGGTGCAGCAGCATTTCAAGAACACCACCGGCATCACGCAGAAGGATTTCCAGTTGATCCGCCGCGCACAGGAAGCGGTTCGGCGCTTGAAAGCCGGCGATAGTGCCGCGGCCGTGGCTTTCGATCTTGGCTATACGGATCAACCGCACATGATCAAATCCATAAAGAAGATCATGGGTTCTCTGCCATCAAACCTCGATGCGGTTCACAAGATCTGATGCCGGGCGAGGGTTCGCCCGGCGGAGATCACCGCGGCGCTATTTCGTGACAAGCGCCGCGAATTGCTTGATGTCCTCGACATAGAATGCCGGATCTTCCCACGCGGCGAAATGGCCCGTCTTTTCCATATTGTGAAATTGCACGACATTTCCCGACGTCTGGCGGTCCGCCCATTCACGCGGCAGGCGAACGCCGCCCGGGATCGGCGCTTCGGTCGCCACCGCCACCGGAACCCCGGTGTTCTTTCCCTTGATGGTCGGCGGCTGCATCGCGTTCTGATTGTAAATGCGGAATGACGAGGCCGCCGTTTCCGTCAGCCAGTAGATCATGATGTTGGTCAAAAGCGCGTCGCGACCAAATCTGGCGTCGGCCTCGTCGCCGACCCCCATTCCGGCCATGAAGCTCATAATCCATGCGGCAAGGCCGACCGGAGAGTCGTTCATCGCAAAGGCAAGGCTCTGCGGCTTTGTCGCCTGGACCAGATTGAAGGCGCCATGCATGAAGAACCATTGCTGGATCGCTCCCGCGTAACCCTGCTCCGGCCCGCTGAGGGCGCCAAAATCCGTGGTCTGGTCCGGGTAGCCCACATCGGTCAGATGGAAGCCGATAAGCTTGTCCGAGTGGCGCTGCGCCAGCGACATGGCGATCACCGACCCAAGATCGCCGCCAGCCACGATGAAGCGGTCGTAGCCCAGCACGTCATTCATAAGGTGAGCAAGAATGTCGGCCACCTTGTCGGCGGGCAGAGCCGTTCTGCCAGAAAAGCCAGTCCCCGGAATGGACGGCACGACGACGTGAAATTCCTCCGCCAGCGCATCCACGACCTTGTGATAGCGGTAAAAACTGTCCGGCCAGCCATGAAGCAGAAGGATTGCCGTCGCACCCTTCTTTTTCGACGGCTGATGGACGAAATGCAGGTCGATGCCCTCGATATCGACCTTGTAGTTCGGCAATGCGTTCAGGCTCGCTTCGGCCTTCCGCCAATCATAGTCATGGAGCCAGTAGGCGGTCAGCTTCTTCATGTAGTCGAGATTCGTACCAGTCATCCATCCGGCTCCGGCGCGTTCATCCGGCCAGCGGGTGTGGCTCAGGCGCGCCTTGAGATCGGCGAGTTGGTCATCGGAAATGGCAATCTTGAACGGCGTCGGCTTGGCCATTGTCGTATTCTCCTGTGAGACGGCGCTGCGATCGGTGAGACCGCCGAGAAGAGCTGCCGCGATGGCGCTTTTGGCAAATTCGCGGCGGTTCATTCTCGCAGCTCCTTGTTCATTTTCGATGGAGCCAAACTATTGGAACGGCGGCCGCGCGGATTGTAAATTTGCGCAAACCATCCAGACGAGACGAGCACGCGACAGGTCTCATTCTCGCGCCCGCTGAGGCATGAGGGATGCACAACGACAAACGGTGCAGCGTTCCGCCACCCGGCAACAAAGGGTGGAGGCGGACGAACATTGTGCTTTTTCTAGAGGGTGAACGACCAGAACAGGCAGGCCAGCGTCGCGGCGGCGAAGACCACGAAGAACAGGCTGCGCAACAGCACGTTGCGGCGCAGTTCGTTCATGACGAAGTGGCAGCCGACGACAGCCACGGCGAACAGGAACCGCCAGTTCAGCAATGCGAGCATTGCGCTGCCCTGACCGAAAGCCCATCGGGCGAGAAGGCCGCCGACGATGGTGGCGAACAGCACGATCACCGCCCAGAAGATCGCGTCGGCGCAATGGGTGAGGACGATGCTGGCCGCCCTGATCGGCAGGATCATCATCAACAGCGCGCTGAAGAAAAAGACGGCGGCGAGCGGAATGAAGGTTCCGGCATCAGCGATGCCGTCGAGGCGTCTGACGCCGATTGCGCCATAGGGATAGCCATGCCTGGCCACCGCAAGGCTCAGCGCCATGAGCAAGGCGGTCAGCACGGCGACGAGTGCGAAGGTCGTAAGGGCTTTGCTCATGGTGTTCCTGTCCCGGACGAATCAGACAGGAACTTTGTAGCGGGCGGTCGTAAATTGCACGTAAGTGAGGAAGCCGCTCGTGCGGATTTCAATCGGTGAAAGCCACTGTCGGCTGCTATTCGGCGGCGATCCTGCCTGCCGAGCGGTTGGCGAGTACGAAGCCGACCTCGTCCACCGCCTGCGCCGCGCGCTTCAGGATCGCCTCGGAGCGCAGCACTCCGTCGGTGAAATCCTTGTCGGTGGCATAGACGGCAGTCGGCAAGGCAAAGGCCTCGAAGAAGCCAAACAGCGGCCGCAGTTGATGCTCGACGATCAACGCATGGCGCTCGCCGCCGCCGGTCGCGGTCAGCACGATGGGCTTGCCCCGCAACGCGGCCGGATCGATCAGGTCGAAGAAGTGCTTGAACAGGCCGGTATAGCTGCCCTTGTAGGTCGGCGAACCGACCACCAGCACATCGGCCGCGAGGATCTGCGCCAGGATCGGCTGCGCCCGGCTGTCGAGGTCGCGCGCCCACCGTGCCGTGCCGAGCGAAGGGCCGACATCCTCGATGTCGTAGGTTACAGCCGACAGGCCGTGGCGCGCGGCGATGTCCCTGGTGACCAGTTCGACGAAGGCGCGCGTCTTTGACGGCCGGGTGATGTTGCCGGAAAAACCGACGACTGTGGGGTTTGACATGGCAGTGGGCCTCTTGGATGTCGAAGTTTGAAGTGGCGGGCCACCCGGCCCGCCGAGGGGAAATCAGCTCCAGGCGTGCAGCGGCGGATTTTCGCCGTTTAGGAAATATTTGCCGAGGATCGAGTACTTCCAGCGTACCGGATCGTGCAGCGTGTGGGTGCGGGCATTGCGCCAATGCCTGTCGAGATTGTGCTCGGCCAGCGTCGAACGCGTGCCGGCCAGTTCGAACAGCGTGTTGGTGGCGGCGATGGCGATTTCGGTCGACAGTATCTTCGCCTCGGCAGTTACGATCTGCGCATGCGCCACCGTATCGGCGGTCGGCTCGGCCACCGCGCGGTCGATCGCCAGGCCGGCCTTTTCGAGCAGCGCCTGCGCGGCGTGCAGGCGCAGCGTCAGGTCGCCGACCGCCTGGATGGTGTAGGGATCGTCCCAGGCATTGTCGACGCCGCTGTCGATCCAGGCGCGGCTCTTCGTCCTGACGAAGTGAACCGTCTCGTCGATCGCCGCCTGGGCAATGCCGGTGTCGACCGCCACCTGGATGATCTGGAAGATGGCGCCGTCGGCGGTCGGTTTGTCGTAGCCCTTGTAGCCGGGCACCAGAAAAGTCTTCGGCACCTTGACATTGTCGATGATGACGGTGCCCGACAAGGTCGTGCGCTGGCCGAAGCTCGACCAGTCGTCGATGACCGTCAGGCCCGGCGCTCCGCGGTCGGCAATGGCATACCAGGCGCGGCCCTCGTCATCGAGCGCCACGATCGGCACCAGATGGGCAAGCAAAGCGCCGGAGGAATAGAATTTGCGGCCGTTGACGACGACATGGTCGCCGGCATCGGTGAAACGGGTCTCGAAATCGGCGGCGCGCTTGGAGCCGAACTCGGAAAAGGCGTTGCCGAACCGCGTGCCTTTCAGCGCCTCGGCAAACAGCAGCTTCTGCTGGTCCGCGTCGGAAACGGTGCGGATGGCGGCGACGACGCCGAGATGGTTCTGCGCGATCTGGCCGATCGAGGAATCCGCAGCCGAGATGATCTCGATCACCTTGGTCAACGTCGCGTAGGACACCTCCGGCCCGCCGAACGCCTTGGGTACGTTGATCGACCACAGGCCGCTCTGCGAGAAGGCGTCGAGTTCGGCGACCGGCCAGATCCGCTCGCGGTCGCGCTTCGAGGAGCCCTTGACGAATTCGGCGGCAAGCGCGTGGGCCACCGCAATCGCTTCGGCGTCATCCCGGATGATGTGGGCCGGCGCCGACGGCCTTGCAACGGGCGGCACGGCGGCGGAGGCGTGGTCTGTTTTGACGTTCGAGACGGTCATTTCACTGCTCCTTGAGATTTTGTTCAAGCGACGGCATGGAGATGGGCTGGTTTGGCAGCCGGCGAGGGCTGTTGGCCGGTGGTCGATTGACCGAGATAGAAGGCGCGCACGTCCTCGCGCTGGCGAAGATTGGCAGCCGCGCCGGTGAGAACGGAGACGCCGTTTTCGAGCACCGTGGCGTGGTCGGCATAGCGCAGCGCGACAGCGGAATTCTGCTCGGCGACCAGGATCGACAGGCCGGTTTCGCGGTTGAGTTTTCTGAGTGTCTGGAAGATGTCCTGGACGATGAGCGGGGCCAGCCCCATCGACGGCTCGTCGAGAACCAGCAGACGCGGCCGCGACATCAGCGCCCGGCCGATCGCCGCCATCTGCTGCTCGCCGCCGGAGGTCAGGCCGGACAGGGTCCGACGCTTCTCCTTGAGACGGGGAAAATAGCCGTAGATCCGCTCGAGATCCGCGTTGATCTCGGCACGGCGGCCGCTGCGGCCGATGCCGCCGGCGACCAGGTTTTCCTCGACGGTGAGGCTCTTGAAGCAGTGGCGGCCTTCCAGCACCGACACCAGCCCGGCGCGCACCAGATCGCCGGGCTTGTGGCGAGAGACATCGGCGCCGTCATAGCGGATGCTACCGGCATTGACCTGGCCGCGTTCCGCCGGCAGCAGGTTGGAGACGGTCTTCAGCGTCGTGGTCTTGCCGGCGCCGTTGGCGCCGAGCAGCGCCAGGATTTCGCCGCGCCGGATCTCGAAGCTGACGCCATGCAGCGCCGTGATGGCGTGGTTATAGGTGGCATGGATCGTGTCCACCGCAAGGATGACGTCATTGTCCGGCATGGGCTCTTCTTCCGCGGTTGGAGAACCGTAAGGAGCGGTGCGCCACGGAAAGCTGTCCGTGGCGCCCGGCATTGGCTGATCAGTTGGTGGTCACGGCGTTGGCATCATCGGCGGTGCGCAGCTTGATGCACTTCTCGGCGGCATAGGCTTCGGCGGATTTCTCGATGATTGGCCGCAGCAGCGCCCAGTCCGGCGCGATCCAGTCGGAGACGACGTTCCACTTCTTGCCGTCCCACTGCTGGAAGGTCACGTAGCCTTCGCCCTCGTGATTGTCCCAGCTGACATTGATGGAGTGGAACAGGTCCTTGGCGCCGAGCGCCTCGACCTTGGCCGGATCGAGCTTGAGATGTTCGAAGCCCCAGCGGACTTCATCGCCGGTCAGCGTGCGGTGGCCGAATTTCTCTTGCGCGACACGGATTGCCTCGACATTGAGGATGCCGTTGACGATGCCGAGATTGTGGTAGACCGAGCCGATGCGCGACTTGTCTTCAAGGTTGCCCTTGCTGGCGCCGTAGACAGTCTTCACGATCTCCTGCACCACCGGATAGGTGTTGCCGGAGGCCTGGGTGGTGATGGCGGTGTAGCCCTTGGCGGCGTCGCCGGCCGGGATGACGTCCTCTTCCGAATTCGACCAGACATTGCCGACAATATGGTCGACGGGGAAGCCGACCTTGACCGCCGTCTTCAGCGCCACCGGGTTCATCACGCCCCAGCCGCGCAGGACGACGAAGTCCGGCTTGGCGCGGCGGATGGTCAGCCATTGCGACTGCTGCTCATTGCCGGGATGCGGCACCTCGATCTGCTGCACGGTGAAGCCGTATTTCTGCGCCAGCAATTCATAGATCGGGATGGTCTCCTTGCCGTAGGGCGAGCCGTGATAGAGCACGACGATCTTCTTGCCCTTGAGCTTGTCGATGCCGCCTTCCTTGGCGGCGATGTAGTTCACGATGCCTGATGTCTCGCTGTAGGGATTGAGCAGCAGCGGGAAGACGTAAGGGAAAACGCGGCCGTCGGTGGAGTCGGTGCGGCCATGGTTGACGGTGATCAACGGCACCTTGTCGGCGGTGATGCGGTCGATCATGGCATAGGCGATGCCGACCGAAAGCGGGTTCCATGCGGCGGCACCCGCATGGCTCTTCTGCCGCTCATAGCATTCGACGCCACGCTCGACCTCGTACTGGGTCTCGCATTCGTCCCAGGTCAGCTTGACGCCGTTGACGCCGCCGTCGCGGATGTTGATGAGATTGAGATAGTCGATGAAGCCGCCGAAAAAGCCGGTGCCGCCGGCCGCGTAGGGACCGACGCGATAGCTCTGCAGCGGAAAGTATTGTTCGTCGGCGTGGGCGGCCGGCAAGGCCACCGACACGATCATCGCCGCGGACAGCGCCGCCGCCTTGATTGTGCTGAGGAAGGTCATGGTCGAGATACTCCCGGTATGGGCCGTCTTGGTTCGGCCTCTGGTTCATTTTCCGATTCAGTTCGATGCGGTTGCCCCGCAGGGCTCATGTCGACTGCCAGGCGAACAGGAGCCGTCTTCGGATCCTGTCCCACAGGGCCACCAGCCCGTCGGGTTCCAGGATCAGAAACAGGATGATGAGGGCGCCGAGCACGATGCGCTGGCTCATGTCGAGGACGCCCGAGTCGAAGACATCGCCGAGCAGGAAGCCGCCGAGGCGCGACAGGCCAAGCGGAAAGACGACGATCAGGGCGGCGCCGAAGAAAGCGCCACGGATCGAAGCGAGGCCGCCGATGATGATGATGAACAGGATCTGGAACGAGCGGTCGAGATCGAAGCCGTCCGGCTCGACGGTCCTGAGATAGGCGAAGGCCCAGATGACGCCGGCAACGCCGAAAATGAAGGAGGAGATGGCGAAGGCCAGCAGCTTGGTCTTCAGCACCGGAATGCCGATGATGCGGGCGGCGGTCTCGTTGTCGCGGATGGCAATGAAGTTGCGACCGGTCTGCGACGACACGAGCCGATAGGCGAGGAAGGTGAGGATGCTGACGATGGTCAGCGCAAAGAGATAGCGGCCGACGGCGCCATCCAGCGCAAGACCGCCGATAGACAGCCTCGGCGCGTCGATGACACCGGACGCCGAGTTGTTGGAGAACCAGCTGAACTTGGTCAGCGCCCATTGCACGAAGAACTGAGCGGCGAGCGTCGAGACGGCGAGATAGAACCCTTTCAGCCGTAGGCTCGGCAGGCCGAAGACGATGCCGATCGCGGCGGCGACGATGCCGGCGAGCACGATGCTGCCGATCAGCGGCAGGCCTTCAACACGCAGGTTGAAATTATAGGCGGCGAAGGCGCCCGCCGCCATGAAGGCGCCGCTGCCCAGCGAGACCTGGCCGGCATAGCCGGTGAGGATGTTCAGCCCGACGCCGGCAAGACCGAGCGCCAGGAACGGCAGCAGGATGGCCTCGAACAGATAGCTCGAACCGATCAACGGCACGACGCCATAGGCAAAGGCAAGCAGCAGCACGGGCGCGATCCATTTCGGCAGCACCGGTGCGGAGGTGAGATCGCTTGTGATCGCGGCCATGCTCAGACCCTTTCCACGAGCTTCTGGCCGAACAGGCCGGAGGGGCGAATGAGCAGGAAGACCAGCGCCACCACATAGGCGAACCAGCTCTCGATGCCGCCGCCGAAATAGTCGCCGATATAGACCTCGGCGAGTTTCTCGCTGGCGCCGATCAAGAGGCCGCCGACGATGGCGCCGAGAATGGAATCGAAGCCGCCAAGCACCAGCACCGGCAGCGCCTTGAGCACCACCAGCGACAGGGAGAATTGCACGCCGAGGCGGGCGCCCCAGAGCAGACCCGCGACCAGCGCGACCAGGCCGGCGGCGGCCCAGACGGTCGCCCAGATCAGCGGCAGCCTGAGGCCGACAGCCAGGGCGGCGAACTGGTCGTCGGCAACGGCGCGGAAGGAGAGCCCGATGCGGGTGTAGCGGAAGAACAGCGACAGCAGCAGAACCATGCCGGCGGCGACCACCGCCGCGAAGATGTCGAACTGGCTGATCAGCACGCCGCCGACTTCCAGCGGCACATCCTCGATGCCGAGGTCGAGGCCGTGGACCTGCGTGCCCCAGATCAGCTGGGCAGCGCCCTCGATGATGTAGGACAGGCCGAGCGTCGCCATGAACAGCGTGATCGGCGGCTTGTTGGTGAGTGGCCTGAGCACCGTGCGCTCGATGGCGATGCCGATCGCCACCATAATGGCGAAGGTGGCCACCAGCGCCAGCGCGAAGGGAACGCCGCGCTCGACCAGGCTGACGAAGGTGAGTGCCGCAAACAAGAGCAGCGCGCCTTGCGCGAAATTGAGCACGCCTGATGTCTTGTAGATCAGCACGAAGCCGATCGCGACCAGCGAGTACATGACGCCGGAGAGCAGGCCGCCGACGAGCACTTCGATGAAGAACTGGTAGTCGAAATCGGCGATCATATGCCTGCCCCGTCCTCATTGTCGGAGGCGACGCCGAGATAGGCATCGATGACGCGCTGGTCGTTCCTGACCTCGTCAGGCGTGGCATCGGCGATCTTGCGGCCGTAGTCGAGAACGGCGATGCGGTCGGACAGGCCCATGACGACGCCGACATCATGCTCGATCAGCACGACAGTGGTGGCGAAGCGGTCGCGCGCGGCGCGCACGAAACTTGCCATCTCGCTTTTCTCGCCGGCGGTCATGCCGGCCATCGGTTCGTCGAGCAGAAGCAGGCGCGGTTCAGCGACCAGCGCGCGGGCCAGTTCGACCCGCTTCTGCAGACCGTAAGGCAGCGTCCCGGCGAGACGATCGCGGACTGCGGTGAGATCGAGGAATTCGAGGATCTGGCCGGCGCGGCTCAGGGAGTCGCGCTGCTCGCCACGCGAGCGGCCGATGCCGAGCACCTGCCCGGCGAAATTGGAGCGAACCTTGTAGGCGAGGCCGGAGGCGACATTGTCGAGGACGCTGAGGCCCTTGAACAGGGCAAGGTTCTGAAACGTCCTGGCGACCCCGAGATGCGCCAGCCGCTGCGTCGGCACCTGACCATAGCGGATGCCATCGAGCAGGACATGGCCGCGATCCGGCCAGTAGACGCCGCTGATGACGTTGATCAGCGAACTCTTGCCGGCGCCGTTCGGGCCGATGATGGCGCGGATCTCTCCGGGGCGCACCGACAGGTCGATATCGGCCAGCGCGACGACGCCGCCGAACGACAGGCCGATGCCCTGCAGTGAAAGCAACGGAGCGGCGGCATCCGCGATCGACCCTGCCGGCACGATGCCAACGGCGGACGGCTGGGGCGTTGACGGCAGGCCGGGCGCAAAGACTTCCGGCGCGTAGACCGAGGCGTCCATCATTCCAAGGGCATAGCTGGCCAACGGCATTCCAATCGTCCTCGATTGCTTCAGCAGGCGCACGAACCCTCATCGCCGCCCGATCGATCGAGCGCGCTTGGGAACCTTCATTGGTGTGCAGGCCGGACTGATCGGCCTGCGTTTTGAAAAGGGTTATTCCGCTGCCAGCGATGCAGCCTGCTCGGCATTTTCCAGCTCGCGAACGAGCGGGATGACATGCTTGCCGAAATACTCGACCTCTTCCTGGAAGTGCAGGAAGCCGAGCAGGATGAGATCGGCGCCGGCGCGCTTGAGATCGACGATGCGCTCGGCGACCTGCCTTGGCGTGCCGATCAGGTTCGAACGGAAGCCGTCATTGTACTGGACCAGATCGTCGAAGGAGGATTTTGCCCAGTTGCCCTCGCCTTCCGGCGAGGCCTTGCCGGCATTCTTGACCTCGTGGCCGAAGGCGTTGACCGCTTCGGGGTTGGCCTTGGCGATGATTTCGGCGAGCACCGCCTTGGCCTCGTCCTCCGTCTCGCGGACGATGGCGAAGGCGTTGACGCCAACCTTGACCGAATGGTTGTTGGCCTTCGCCTTGGCCCTGATGTCATCCACCTGCTTGGAGATTTCGGCCGGCGTGTTGCCGTTGGTGAAGTACCAGTCCGAGACACGCGAGGCCATGTCGCGCGCGGCACGCGACGAGCCACCCTGGAAGATTTCCGGCAAAGGCTGTGGCGGCTTCGGCTTCAGTGAATATTCGTTGAAGCGGTAGAAATCGCCGCGGAAGGTGAAGCTGTCCTGCGTCCATATTCCACGCAAGGCGCGGATGAATTCCTCGGAGCGGCGGTAGCGCTCGTCATGGTCGAGCCAGTGCTCGCCGATGGCGTGGAACTCGCCGCGGAACCAGCCGGAGACGAGGTTGATGGCGACGCGGCCATTGGTCAGGTAGCTGATGGTGGCGAGCTGCTTTGCGGCCAGCGCCGGATTCCACGGCCCGGGCAGGATCGCCGCGATGACCTTCAGCGTCGTGGTGGCCGCCAGCAGATCATGGCTGAAGGCAACCGATTCATGCTGTTCGTCGGCGCCGTAGCCGGCGGTGAAACGGATCTGGCTCAGCGCATAGTCGAAGCCGGCCTTCTCCGCGATCTGCGCCAGCTTGCGGTTATATTCGGCCGAATGGTTGGTGCGCTGCTCGATGTTGGAAATCACCAGGCCGCCCGAAACATTCGGCACCCAGTAGGCGAACTTGACCGCGTCGGTTGCTGCGTGTGCCATGAACTGTCTCCCCTTCAGGCCGTGTCGTTGATCGGTCCGGCGTGGCCGGATCTCATCGATATTTATTATGTCTACTGATTATATATACAAAGTAGGATTTTCCGTTTTTGCCGGCCGCTTGGGACGGAAATACCAATTTTGCCCGGCCAGGCCGGCTTCAGCTTGTCAGCGCACGGTCGCAACGTCGCTGGCATTGGCGCCAACCGCCTGGACGGACGGAAACCCGTCGACCAGCCTTGCGATCTCGGTCGCGACCATCTGGGCATGGCGGGCGACCTCCGGCAGGCCCATGAGTTCGCCGAAGGTGCCCCGCGCCAGCGGACCGGCGACAAAGAGCCCGGCGACCGCCTCGCCATCCCGGCCGATGGCGCGGCTGTCGAGATTTGTCTCAATGCCGAGTCCGTAGGCGTCGACCCTGATCAACCCGGCCTCGGCCAGGGAGCGCAGCGCCGGATTGAGCTGAAGCGCCCGCCCATGGGCAGGCCCCGTCGTGTTGATGACGGCATCGAAGCGTGCGGTCTCGATCCTAGTCTGGCCGCGCCGCTGAAAGCTGACCGCGAGGTTCTCGCCCTCGTCGTTCGACGCGACAAGCCTGGCGGCGATGGTGTCGAACGTGCCGGCGGCCTTGCGGCGGTCGAGCACGGAAGCAATTTGCGGGGCGATCCTGAAGCGATGCACGTCCCAGAACACGCGCAGCCGGCGGACGAGCCTTGCACGTTCTGATGGAGCAAGCGCGGCCCACAGAACCGGCCCCTGCAGGCGCAACTGGTCGAAGACGGACTGCCACTTGACATTGGCCTCGCGCGCCGCCGCCAGCGTCACGCGGATTTTGCGAAGCAGACCGAGGGCCGATGTGGCCGGCGCCGATGCGAAATCGCCGAAGGGTTCGCCCCTGACATCAGGATGGCCGCGCGAGCGAAGTCCGCGGCGCGACAGCGCCAGGACGCGGCCGCGATGGCCGCGGCGGTCGAGCTCCGCGACCATGTCGGCCGAGGTCAGCCCGGAGCCGACGATCAGCACCGAAGCTTGCCGGTCGATCCTGGCAAGTGCCGACGCTGCGTAGGGATCGGCGACAAAACCCGGCGCTTCGGCAAGGGAAGCAAGCGCTGCCGGGATTGCGGGAGCAGGATGCGTGGCGGCGAGAACGACAATGTCGGCGATGACAGGTCCGGCGGACGTCTGCACAGCCCAGCCCGCGCCATTGGCTTCGCGTGTCACGCCTGTGGCGAGACAGCCGACATGACGGACCGCGCCTGAAGCCAGATAGGGCGCGAGGTGCTCGGCGACATAGCGGCCGAACACCCGCCGGCGCGGATAGGCGTCGCCATTCTTCCAGATCGCGTCCGCATCACGATCGAGTTCGCCGGAGCCGGCCAACCAGCGGGCGAAATGCTGCGGGTCGTCGGGAGCGATGCTCATTCTGACGGCCGGCACATTGACCCGGTGCGACGGCTCTTCGCTGGAATAGGCCAGGCCGCCGCCGAGCGTGGGGCGTGGCTCGATCACCGAGATCGACAGGCGCTCCGGCCGATGCGCCCGCGCCAGATGCCACGCCAGCGCCGCGCCGGAAAAGCCGCCGCCGATGATGGCGACGCGCAGTCGGCTGACCGGAGGCAGCGCGTTCACGAGGCGCTGGCGAGCGACTTCGGCCGATGGTCGCCGGCGATGGTCTCGCCGAACGGGCCGGTGTTGACGGATGCGCCGGCGGCTTTGACCGGATGATCGGTTGGCAATTTCGGCAGCACCAGTTCGCCAAAACGATAGGCTTCTTCCAGATGCGGGTAGCCGGACAGAATGAAGGTGTCGATGCCGAGGCGCCGGTACTCATCGATGCGCTCGGCGATGGTGTCGGGGTCGCCGACCAGGGCTGTCCCCGCGCCGCCGCGCACCAGGCCGACACCGGCCCACAGATTGGGGGCGATCTCGAGCTTGGCGCGATCGCCGCCATGCAGCGCGCTCATCCGCGCCTGGCCGACCGAATCCATGCGGGCAAAGACCTTCTGGGCCGAAGCAATGGTCGCGTCGTCGAGGCGGCTGATCAGCCGGTCGGCGGCGGCCCAGGCCTCCTCGGTGGTTTCGCGTGCGATGACATGCAGGCGAATGCCGAAGGAGAGTTTTCGGCCTGCCTTTTCGGCCAGGTCACGCACGGCGTCCAGCTTGCGCTCGACATCGGCGGGCGGTTCGCCCCAGGTCAGATATTTGTCGATCTCCTGCGCCGCCACTGTCGACCCGGCATCGGACGAGCCGCCAAAATAGAGCGGCGGATAGGGCGTCTGCACGGGCGGGAACAGCAGCCTGCCATCCTCGATGTGGAAATGCTTGCCCTTGTGCTCGACCGTCTCACCGCTCAGCACGCGCTTGTAGATCCGCAGGAATTCCTGCGTCACCTCGTAGCGCTCGGCATGCGACAGGAAAATGCCATCACCCTTGTTCTCAAGCGGATCGCCGCCAGTGACGACATTGATCAGCAGGCGGCCATTGGAGATGCGGTCGAGCGTCGCCGTCATACGCGCGGCGAGCGTCGGCGACTGCAAGCCGGGCCGCACGGCGACCAGGAAACGCAGCCGCTCGGTCAGCGGCACCAGCGCCGAGGCGATCACCCAGGAATCCTCGCACGACCGGCCGGTCGGCAGCAGCGCGCCGTAATAGCCCAGCGTGTCGGCGGCCTTCGCCACTTGCGTCAGGTAGGGCAGATCGACCGATCGGCCGCCCTCAGCGGTGCCGAGATAGCGGCTGTCGCCATGTGTCGGTAGAAACCAGAGGACCTTGATGCGGTCCGGAACGTCGCCGGTCATGGCCTGCCTCCCGCGAGCCGGTGGCGATGGCGGACTCTTCCTGGCGGGGTTGAGAGCGAGCGCAAAGAGGCGGGCATGGCGGAATCCTGTCCGGGAAACAGATCGTCCGCACTTTGCTTATTCTATAAACTCTGTAGAGTTAGTTTATTCCAAATCCGCGGTTAAAATTGGAAATTCCCTTCGATCGATCGAACCCGCGCCTGATCCTCGGCGGGCTCGCTGGCGTCAGGCCCTGGCGGATTGGAGAACCCTGCTTGGCGGCTTTCCGTTGCAGCGCATCGGGCGCCTGGAGGTGGCTCAAGCCGAGAAATGATGACTGGGAAAGTCACATGCATTCCGGACTTCGAAGGCATGCGGGCTAGGAGCAACCGAGAACTGCTGGAAGCCGACGTTCGATCGAGGTGAAGGCGCTATCGATTGCCCTCCGGACACGTGATCGGGCGTCCCGACAGTCGGAGGGGGCGGCGGCCGAAACTCGCGCTGGCGAGGTTCGCTCCGTCCCTTCCGACCCCTAGGTGCATATTAGCCACAGGTAATGTTAATCAGCTATCCGGTCTTGCAATCGTCGGCATAGGTGTCCCTTAATGGGTCACCGTGTCTGGCACCGTCATTGCACTGTCGGCAATGCCGGCGACATCTCTCACCCAGCAATCGGGGGGCAGATGGGGGGCCCCGCCGCTTCGCAAATGGAGCGGCGGGCTATCGACAACGGGGGGCGGGCAATCATGTATTTTCCGCAATTTTTGGTGGGGATGTTCACCACGTCGGCCGTAGTGGCGATCTGGGCCGAAATGGAAACCGGATCTGTCGGCAAAGCGCTCGTTTGGACCGTCCTCACGCTGATGATGCTGCAGGTTGGATATTTCCTGCTGGCATTTGGGCTTTTCTATAAGCGCTCGACGGAAAGCACCGATACAGAACCGGACACTGCTCATCAGCCCGTCCGTCGAGACGGTAGCGTCTCATCGGGCCGATGATGACCGACAAGCCGGCCGCAACCTACTGTGAGCATGACGCCGCCTACGGGCAATTCCAGGAAAAGTGTGAGCGGTTTTCCGTCTGGAATTGCGTCAAAACAAAGAGTTAGAGCGGTTCGCCGTTTCCATGAAACGGTGAAACGCTCTAAGGGCGAAGTGATGGAGTGGCCAGCGCCCCGTCAAGCCAAAGCTATTTGGCCGTCATCTGCTTGCGCGCCATCCCAAGGTCTGTCGAACGATCCCGACCATACACCGCGCTTGGTTGCCGCGCATTTGCACGACGAAGTGAAGCTTCCGTACCAAGAGCAGTCCTAAAGGCTTGCGGTGCTGGTGAAACTTGAGGCTCGGTCGCGGCTTTCCCGCTTTTTCCTGTCAGTCCGCCGCGCAAACTTGGTCTCCGGGTCGAAAAACGCTCCTGGCCGTGCCCCGGCAGGTTTCCGAATGGCAGCCGCGGACACGCAAACGGCAAATAACTTGAAAACATTGGGAGACTGTTTGGTGGAGCCAATCGGAATCGAACCGACGACCTCTTGAATGCCATTCAAGCGCTCTCCCAACTGAGCTATGGCCCCACTCCCGGCAGTCAGCCGGCGCCGTTTCCGGCGAAGAGATCAGCGCGGGTTGGAACACCGCGCCGTTAGTGCAGGCGGCTTCTAACCCCGCCTTTCTCAGATATCAAGCCTTGATGAGCGGCTTTTTGTTCACAGGCCGAGAAAGCCTGCAAACGCTTACGTTTCAGGCCTGTCAGACCTCGTCGTCGTCGTCGCCGACGCCGATCATGTCGGCAACGTCGTCGTCTTCTTCCTCTTCGTCGGCAAGGAAAGTGTCATCCTCATCGTCGCCGAGGTCGACGTCCTCGTCATCGCCGAGATCGGGCAGGTCGTCGCCCTTGACGTCGTCGTCGGCCTCTTCGAGCGAGACGACTTCAACGCCCTCTTCGTCCTCGGCGTCCACTTCCTTCTCGGCCACTTCCTCTTCCTCCTCGAGGGCGGCGATCTTGCCTTCCTCGAAATAGGAACGCGGATAGGTCTTGCCGGTGTAGGGCGAGACAATCGGGTCCTTGTTCAGGTCGTAGAATTTTCGACCCGTCTCGGGGTCGATACGCTTTGTGCCAAGTTCGGTTTTTGCCACGGCAAGCCTCGTCAATAAAAGAGTGGTCCCCTTAACCACTGTTTGCGGCGCTGTCAAAGCCAAAAGCCGGCGTCACAAAACCAAGTCCTGAAAGGCCTCGCGGCAAGTGACGACCATGGGGATGACCATTTCGCCTCGCCGTGATACGAGACCGCCGCAACAAATGAAAAGCGCCGGCACGCCGGCATTCCGTCCAGGGAAATTCCATGTCTCACGCCGCCGCTGCCAAGCCGGCCACCGCCCGCAAATCTCAAGCCCTTTCCGGCACCGCGCGCGTGCCGGGCGACAAGTCGATCTCGCATCGCTCCTTCATGTTCGGCGGCCTCGCTTCCGGCGAAACCCGCATCACCGGCCTGCTCGAGGGCGAGGATGTGATGCGCACGGGCGCGGCCATGAAGGCGATGGGCGCGCATATCGAGAAGCACGGCGCCGAATGGGTGATCCGCGGCACCGGCAACGGCGCGCTGCTGCAGCCGGAAGGCCCGCTCGACTTCGGCAATGCCGGCACCGGCTCGCGGCTGACCATGGGTCTCGTCGGCACCTATGACATGGAGACCACCTTCATCGGCGACGCCTCGCTGTCCGGTCGGCCGATGGGCCGCGTGCTGGAGCCGTTGCGCCAGATGGGCGTGCAGGTGTTGAAGGCGACGCCGGGCGACCGCATGCCGATCACGCTGCATGGCCCCAAGCACGCCGCCCCGATCACCTACCGCGTGCCGATGGCCTCGGCGCAGGTGAAATCGGCCGTGCTGCTCGCCGGCCTCAACACGCCGGGCATCACCACCGTCATCGAACCTGTCATGACGCGCGACCACACTGAAAAGATGCTCAAAGGCTTCGGCGCCAACCTGTCGGTCGAGACCGACGAACGCGGCGTGCGCCATATCTTCATCGAGGGTCAGGGCAAGCTGACCGGCCAGGCGATCGCCGTGCCCGGCGACCCGTCCTCTGCCGGCTTCCCGCTGGTCGCCGCGCTGATCGTGCCGGGCTCGGACATCGTGATCGAAAACGTGCTGATGAACCCGACCCGCACCGGTCTGCTGCTGACGCTGCAGGAAATGGGCGGCCAGATCGACATCTTGAACCCACGCAATGCCGGCGGCGAGGACGTCGCCGATCTGCGCGTGCGTTATTCCGAACTCAAGGGCGTCACCGTGCCGCCGGAGCGGGCACCGTCGATGATCGACGAGTACCCGGTGCTGGCTGTCGCCGCCAGCTTCGCCGAGGGCGAGACGCTGATGCAGGGGCTGGAAGAATTGCGCGTGAAGGAATCCGACCGGCTGTCGGCCGTCGCCAACGGGCTGAAGCTCAACGGCGTCGACTGCAACGAGGGCGAGGCGTCGCTTGCCGTGCGCGGCAGGCCGGGCGGCAAGGGCCTCGGCGGCCATCCCAACGGCCTGGATACGACGGTGCAGACACATCTCGACCACCGCATCGCCATGAGCTTTCTGGTCATGGGGCTGGCGACGGAAAAGCCTGTCACCATCGACGACCAGGCGATGATCGCGACGAGCTTTCCGGAGTTCATGGGACTGATGACGGGGCTCGGGGCGGAGATCGGGTGACGGTCGTGGCAACCAACAGCCGCGGCACTTTGGGAGGCGGCGAAGGATCTCGGCGCCCAACCCTTTCGTTGGCCAGCCAATGACTCACGTCTTCACCATTGCCATAGACGGCCCTGCCGGTGCAGGCAAAGGCACACTCGCCCGGCGTCTCGCCGACCACTACCGGCTGAACCTACTCGACACCGGCCTCACCTATCGGGCGGTCGCCTATGCATTGCTTCAGCATGCGCTGCCGCTCGACAATGTCTCGGCGGCCGAGACCGCGGCGCGCCAGGTCGATATGGCAAAGCTCGACCGGGCGGTGCTGTCGGCGCATGCCATCGGCGAGGCCGCCTCGAAAGTTGCGGTGTATCCGACGGTGCGGCGCATTCTCGTGGAAAAGCAGCGCGCCTTCGCCAGGACGCCGCCGGGCGCGGTGCTGGACGGGCGCGACATCGGCACGGTCGTGTGCCCTGATGCCGACATCAAACTCTATGTGACGGCGAGCGCGGAGGTACGCGCCAAGCGCCGGCTGGCAGAGATCGAAAGCATCGGCGGCACCGCCAATTTCGCCGAAATCCTCGCCGATATCATGCGCCGCGACGAGCGCGACATGGGCCGTGCCGACTCGCCCTTGAAGCCGGCCGCCGACGCGCACTTGCTAGATACCAGCGAAATGGCTATAGAAGCCGCGTTTCTCGCGGCCATGGCGATCGTTGACGACGTGCTGGCCAGGAGAAACAACGCCTGATCCGGGTTTTCTCCCGCGTTTCCGTTGCCGGAAGCGCAGAAAATACCCATATCGGGCACGAACCAGCCTGCCAGCATTCTTCATGCGCCGGAACTGCCGCTTAAAATGCGGCCCAGGGCTTTTTTAAGCCCGGAACGCCGGCAGGCCGACGCAACGCTAACCCACGGCGCCCGTCCCGCTCAGAGATGCGGGGCACTCCAGGAGAAACAATGTCAGCTGCAAATCCCACTCGCGACGATTTCGCGAGCCTGCTCGAAGAATCATTCACTACCGGCCATTCCGGCGAAGGTCAGGTCGTCAAGGGCACGATCACCGCGATCGAAAAGGACATGGCCATCATCGACGTCGGCCTCAAGGTCGAAGGCCGCGTGCCGCTGAAGGAATTCGGCGTCAAGGGCAAGGACACCACCCTCAAGGTCGGTGACACCGTCGAAGTCTATGTCGAGCGCATCGAGAACGCGCTTGGCGAAGCGATGCTTTCCCGCGAGAAGGCCCGCCGCGAAGAGAGCTGGGTCCGTCTCGAAGAGAAGTTCACCAAGGGTGAGCGCGTCGAAGGCGTCATCTTCAACCAGGTCAAGGGCGGCTTCACCGTCGACCTCGACGGCGCCGTGGCCTTCCTGCCGCGCAGCCAGGTCGATATCCGCCCGATCCGCGACGTCTCCCCGCTGATGCACAACCCGCAGCCCTTCGAGATCCTCAAGATGGATCGCCGCCGCGGCAACATCGTGGTGTCGCGCCGCACCGTGCTCGAGGAGAGCCGCGCCGAACAGCGTTCGGAAATCGTGCAGAACCTCGAAGAAGGCCAGGTTGTCGAAGGCGTCGTCAAGAACATCACCGACTACGGTGCGTTCGTCGACCTCGGCGGCATCGACGGCCTGCTGCATGTCACCGACATGGCCTGGCGCCGCGTCAATCATCCGACCGAAATCCTCAACATCGGTCAGACGGTCAAGGTGCAGATCATCCGCATCAACCAGGAAACCCACCGTATCTCGCTCGGCATGAAGCAGCTCGAGAGCGATCCGTGGTCCGAGATCGGCACCAAGTTCCCGATCGGCAAGAAGATCAAGGGCACCGTCACCAACATCACCGACTACGGCGCGTTCGTCGAGCTGGAGCCGGGCATCGAAGGTCTCATCCACGTTTCGGAAATGTCGTGGACCAAGAAGAACGTGCATCCCGGCAAGATCCTGTCGACGACCCAGGAAGTCGACGTGGTGGTGCTCGAGGTCGATCCGGCCAAGCGCCGCATCTCGCTCGGCCTCAAGCAGACGCTCGAGAACCCGTGGGAAGCCTTCGCGCGCAACCATCCGGTCGGCAGCCAGGTCGAGGGCGAGGTCAAGAACAAGACCGAGTTCGGCCTGTTCATCGGCCTGGAAGGCGACGTGGACGGCATGGTGCATCTCTCCGACCTCGACTGGACCCGTCCGGGCGAGCAGGTCATCGAAGAGTACAATCGCGGCGACATGGTCAAGGCGCAGGTGCTCGACGTCGACATCGAGAAGGAGCGCATCTCGCTCGGCATCAAGCAGCTGGCCCGCGACACGGTCGGCGAAGCGGCGACCTCGGGCGAACTGCGCAAGAACGCCGTGGTCACCTGTGAAGTCATCGGCGTCAAGGATGGCGGTCTGGAAGTGCGGCTGGTCGACAGCGGCATCGAGACCTTCATCAAGCGCTCCGATCTGAGCCGTGACCGCGACGAGCAGCGCCCAGAGCGCTTCACCGTCGGCCAGAAGGTCGATGCCCGCGTCATCGCCTTCGACAAGAAGACCCGCAAGCTGCAGGTCTCGATCAAGGCGCTGGAAATCGCCGAAGAGAAGGAGGCGGTCGCCCAGTACGGCTCGACCGACTCCGGCGCTTCGCTGGGCGATATCCTGGGTGCCGCGCTGAAGAAGCAGGGCAACTAAGGCGTCAGCCATCGACAGCACGCCTCGCGTGCGGCCTTACAAAAAAGACCCGCCGGAGCGATCCGGCGGGTCTTTTTCTTTACGAGAACATAAACTTCATCGCGTATTTGCCGGTGGTCCAACGGAATACTTCCATGAGCACTGGCGCCAATCGTGCCGCTGCGCAGCCTTCGGGGTTGCTGCGCCTTTACACCAGCTCGCCTGTCCTGTTCTGCTTTTGCGCGATGGCGATCCTGACGACCGCTCTGTGGTCTCTGGGCTTCCAGCTCAACAATGACGCGGACGATCTCCTCAAGCTGCACGAAATCCGTACTTTGCTTGAAACGGGCAATATCTTCGACCGCACGCTGCCCGGCATCGTCCAGCCAGAGCCCTATGTCTCACACTGGCCGTGGATCGTGGACTTGCCCTACGCCGCCTTCGCGCGCCTGTTGGCGCCGTTTGCCGGCTTCGAGCCGGCTCTGACGCTGGCAAGCTTTGCCGTCCCGCTGCTGCTGTTGGCGCCCGCGCTCTATTTCTACAATCGGCTGGTGACAGCCATCGGCTTTGCCTACCCGGCCGTTGCATTGCCGTTGGCTTTGATCTTTGCCGCGCGCAGCTTTTTCGAATTCGCCCCGGGACGGATCGACTATCACAATCTGCAAATCCTGCTTCTGCTGGCGGCGCTGGTTTTGATGATGTCGCAGAACCGCCTTTCGGCCTTCGTCAACGGGCTGCTGACGGCCCTGGCAATCGCCGTCAGCGCCGAATTCGCGCCGTTCTACGCCCTGGTGATGGCGGTCTATGCCTTCGACTGGATCTTCGACCGCGAGGGCGGCCAAAACAGGATCATCGGTTTCGGGCTGGCCTTGACCGCCGGTGCAATCGGCCTGTTCGCGGCGATCGTGCCGCCTTCTGCCTATGCCGCGGTCAGATGCGACACCTATTCGACGCCGCATGTCACGGCATTGGTCGCGGCCGGGCTCTCGTTCGCCTTCGGGCCCTTGCTTGCCGGCCGGCGTGTAGGGTGGCCGATGCGAACAGCAATCCTACTGGTGTTCGCGGCGGCCAGCGCGGCGGTGCTGGCGGGGTTGTTCCCGCAATGCCTGGCCAGCCCCTATGCCTCGATCGACGCCTATGTCCGCGACAACATGATCAACAGAATTCTCCAGGAATTGAGCCTGTTTCGGCGCCCTGATGTCGTCCTGTCGACGGGTTTTCTCAGCATGGCGCTGCTGTTTATCGGCGCGCTCGCGCCAGCCGTGATCTGCGCCAGGCCGGAAGGTCGAAGCCGGCCTGTCGTCATATTGGCGCTGTTCTCGCTGCTCTCGCTGGCGCTTGCGATCGGTTACATCCGCTACTACCGCTACCTGCCGATCTTCTCCGGCATCGGCCTCATCTTCGCCCTGGCGAGCCTCCTGCCGAGTGCGGGGCTGGGTCGCTATTTGAAATCTCCGGCGCCGGCGGCATCGCACAGATACGCATTGATCCTGCCCGGTCTGGTTTTGTCCGGAGCAATGGCGCTGTACCACCTGTCGGTAAAACCGGCGCAAGCGGCGGTTCCCGCCGCCGAACTCGCCGACGGCTGCTATTACAGCCCTTTTGAACCGGAACAGGGTTGGCCCTCTGGCGCCGTCGTTCTTTCTCCCCCGCTGATCGGCTCACGTTTCGTCGCCCTCGCCGAAGGTCCGAAGGTGGTGACGATCCCCAACCATCCATCGGCCAAGGGCATCGAGCGCAGCTATCGTTTCCTCGATCCGGCGACCGCCGACCCCCGCGCGATACTCGATGCGTCCAAGGCAACGCATGTCGCGATTTGCGCCTGGCGAGGCCCGCCATTGCCGGGACTGGAAGCCGCCTATCCATTCGCGGCGGGCCTGATTGAAGGCCGGCCGCCGGCATGGTTGCGGGAGTGCCCGACGAAAGCTTCATCGCCGCTGCGCATCTACAGCTATCGCAATGCCGATGGATCGGATGCCGCGTGCCCGACTTCGACGCTCGCCGCTCAGGCCCGGCCGTAGAGCGGCACCAGCGTTCCGCTCATCGCCTGGTTGGCCGGCGAGGCGAGATAGGCGATGGCTTCGGCCGCTGCTTCCAGGCTGACCCATTTGCTGAAATCGGCATCCGGCATGTCGGCGCGGTTTGCCGGCGTGTCGAGCGTCGACGGGGCCACGGCATTGACCAGGATGCCCTTGGCCTTGAGTTCTTCGGCCATCGCCACCGTCATGGCCGCGACCGCCGCCTTGCTGGCGGTGTAGGCGACCATGCCGGCGCCGCGCCTGGGGTCGAGCCCGGCGCGCGCGGTGACGTTGACGATGCGGCCTGATGTGCCCGACGCCAGCATCGATCGGATCGCCGCGCGGCTGCACAGGAAGGTGGTGCGGGCGTTGGTGTCCATCATCTCGGCAAAGGATGCCGATTCGATCTTTTCCACCGGCGCCATGGTGAAGCCGCCGGCGAGATGGATCGATCCCCACAAGGCAGGAACCTGGGCATAGAAGGCTTCGACCTTGGCGGAGTCCGACAGGTCGACATTGTGCGCCAGCTTGACGTTGTCGTGGGCGGTGAAAGGAAATTGCTGGGGTGCCGCGGCGTGTGCGTTCGGCACGTGGCAGATGGCGCCCTGTTCCAGCAGCCGGCCAACCACCGCACCGCCGAGAGCGCCGGTCCCACCGGTCACAACGATATGCCTGCCTTGAAGTGTTTCCGTCATCCTGGACCGCTCCTGTCGTGTTTTTATGATTGTGTCGCTTGTTGTGCCGCCCCGACGCGAAGCGTCGCGCCTTTCGGGCGATCACTCAATTGATATCTCGACATGGCAGCCGTCGCGTCTTTGCATGCGTCACAACGCATATTATGGCAATAGCGTCAGCCATGCGGCCGTTGCGGTACAACAGGCGAGCCGACGAATGGTCCGATGCAGACGAGAGATCAACGCTGGGCTGAAGCCTTCAATCGACGGTGATTTCGATGACGCAAGGCAATCCGGTTGCCCGGGCGCGCTTCAGGGCCTGCGGCAAGGCGCCGATATCGGCGAGCCGTTCTGCTGATATGCCATAGGCTTCGGCCAACTTGCAGAAATCCGGCGGCGCCGGCGAGACCCCGACGGGCTCGACGCCGACATCGAGCATCGAGGTCTCGATCTCGCGATAGCCCCTGTTGTTCCAGACCACGAAGATGACCGGCGCCTTTGCATCGAGCGCCGCGCCAAGTTCGGGTAAGGTGAACTGGAAGCCGCCATCGCCGGTCAGGCAGACAACCGGCGCATCGGGCACGGCAAGTGCGGCGCCGATTGCCGCCGGCGGGCCGTAACCAAGCGCGCCGAAGCCGGTGGCGGCGTTGAACCAGCCGCCTGGCCGGTCGTGATCGTAATAGAGGTTGGCGGCGTAGACCGGCTGCGTCGAATCGCCGACGACGATGGCACCCGGCAAGGCATCGCGGATCATCTCCACGGCATGCACCTGCGCCAGATAGGCCGGGCTCAGCTCGGCGGATGCCGCCTTGCGTGCGGCGGCGGCGCGCGCCTCGCCGCCGGACGCGGCAGGATGAGTGGGGCCGATCGCGGCGAGCAAGGCTTCAATCGCCTCGGCGCAGTCGGCCTGGATGCCGACCGTCACCGGGCGGCGTGCGAGCTGGTCGGCGCCGATGTCGATGCGAATCAGGTTGGATGGCAGCACAAAGCCGCCGTCGCCATAGCCGTCATAGTCGGTCGGGCCGAATTCGGTGCCGGCGGCAATCACCAGATCGGCCTCGGCCATCAGCGCCCGAACCGCCCTCAGGCTTGGGCTTGCCGGCACGCAGAGCGGGTGGCGGTGCAGCAGGCCGCGCGCATTGGTGGTCTCGACGACCGGCGCGCCCAGTGTCTCGGCCAGGCGCCGCAGCGCCGTCTCGGCCCGCTTGGCGCCGCCTCCGGCCAGGATCAGCGGGCGGCGCGCTGCGGCGATGAGTTTGGCAGCACTGGCAATGGCCGCGCCATCCGGCGCCGGCGGCGCCGCGTTGCTCAACAATGCCGCGATGCCGTCGCCCGGTTCGACCATGACATCGGTCGGGATCTCGATGTGCACCGGACCCGGCCGCGAGGATGAAAACAGCGCGAAGGCCTGTGCCAGCGCGTCAGGCAATTCGCTTGCCTCGGTGACACGCCGCGACAACAGCGCCACCTTTTCCATCATGCCGCGCTGGTCCGGGAGCTCATGCAGGAAGCCCAGCCCCTTGCCCAACGTCGGCATTGCGTTGACGCCTGATATGACCAACATCGGCACCGAATCGGCGCGCGCCTGGCCCATGGCGGTGATGGTGTTGGTCAGCCCCGGTCCGGTGATGACGAAGGCGACCCCTGGCCTGCCGCTGGCTCGGGCATAGCCGTCGGCCATGAAGCCGGCGCCCTGTTCATGGCGCGGCGTGACATGGCGGATCTTCGAGCGCGCCAGGCCACGGTAGAGCTCGACCGTGTGGACGCCGGGAATGCCGAAGACGGTATCGACGCCGTGCGCTTCGAGCAGCGTGATCAGGGCTTCGCCGAGTGTTGTCATTGATTGTCTTCCCTTAGAGCCGATCACTGTTCGGAAACAGTGATCGGCTCGGTCCTTTGTTTTCAACGCAATTCCGGACGGAAAACCGCATCTCACTTTTCCTGGAATTGCTTTAGCGGCGCGAGGCCCAGTTCGGCCTCGACAGTCTTGATGCCGATCGCCGCCAATTCGCCGGGCGAGAACATCTCGCCGGCCAGGCAGCCTTCTATCCAGAGCCCGTCGATGATTGCATTGATCGCGATGGCATGGTGGCGCAACTGGCTTGCGTCCGGCTCGCGCCGTTCGGCGGCGAGCACCTCGGCCACAACGGCTTCCACCTCGTTGCGAAAGCCAAGGTAGCCTTCGCGGTGGGCGCGAGCCAGGCTTGGATCCGCACCGGCGCGGCCGATGAAGGTTGCCCAGAGCGAAAACACTCGCGCGTCGATGATCGGCACGTTGAGGTTGGCGGTAACGAAAGCCGCAAGGCGCTGGCGCGGCGAGGCATCTTCCATGGCCAACGCCGCTTTCGCCTGCTCGGTCATGCGGCCCATGAGGGCAGCATAGGCTTCCTGCAGCAATTCTTCCTTGCCGGGAAAATAGTGCCGGATCAGCCCGGCGGTGACGCCGGCGCGCAATGCGATGGTGCGCAAGGTGGCGCCCTGCAGACCACGTTCCGCCACGCTGTCCAGAGTTGCCTCGATCAAATCCTGCCGCCGCCGCTCCTCGCCCTCGCGACGGAACCTGCGGCGGGATGGCGTATTCATTGGCGCAGAATCGGCCGCGTCAGGCATGTCGGCCCGCCTTCACAGGCGATGCAGAGCGCATCGGCCTCGAAGATTTCGACCGTGCAGCCGGCGGCTTCCATCGCGGCCTTGGTCTTTGGAAAGCCTGCGACGGCAATGACCTGGAGCGGATTGGTCGGCAGCACGTTCAGGCTGAGGCCGTTGGAAGCCGCGAACTCTTCGGCATCGCCTTCGACCAGACGGATGCCGCGCGCCTTCAGCATCTGATAGAACGGGGCCGGCAAAAGCGGTGAATAGACCAAAGCAAGGTCATCGGCCAGCGGGCTGATCACCGACATCAGATGCAGGCAGGCCTCTTCGCCCTGCCACAACGGAAGGTCAAAGCCGTAGACCGATACGCCCAGCGGCGTCAGCAGGTTGGAGATCTGCTGGATGCCTTCCTGGTTGGAACGGACACCGCGCCCGATCACCAGCGTTCGCGCATCCAGCCAGACACAGTCACCGCCTTCGACCTGGCCTGGGGCCTCGACGCGGCCGAGGATCGGAATGCCCAGTCTCCTGTAGGTCTCCTCATGCAGCGAAGGCTCCCGGGCGCGCAACGGCTTGCCCATGGACAGAATCAGTGCGCCGCGGTTGGTCATCAGCGATGGGTCGTGCGTGAACACCGAGTCCGAAAGTCCGTCGGCCTTGTCCTCGATCCATTCGATTTCGGCGCCGGAGGCCGCCACCAGTTCAGCAAGGGCCGCGTGCTGCGATGCCGCTTTCGCTGGATTGAATCCCGGGCCATAGTGCCAGGCGGCTCTGTCGGCGTCGCGCATCGCGTTGGCCGCCGACCGCATCAGCACGCGTCGCAGCGGCGCTGCCATGGATTGTGATCCGAAAGCGCTCATCGAAGCCCTTTTTTTGCTGAAAAAAACCGAGAAAATTTCATGGAGGGCTATTTATACACTTGCGCAACAAGCTCGCAAGTGCCGTAATGGGCGGGATTGACGGGCTCGCGCCGTTGGGTCCATGCTGAAATCTGGAGCGGGGCAGTACAGCGTATATGTTGATTGGCCGGATAGACGTTCGACGAACTGCCGCCGACGATGCAGAGGCCAGCCGGTGAGCGCGGTGGAAGCTGCCGCAGTCTCATCCGGCAAGGCGCAGAGTGGCGCTGCCGAAGCAATCCATGTCGAAAACCTGCACAAGAAATTCGGCCAGCTGCATGTACTGAAGGGCGTGTCGCTGTCGGCGCGCGATGGCGAGGTGATCGCCATCATCGGCGGCTCGGGCTCGGGCAAATCGACGCTGCTGCGCTGCATCAACTGCCTGGAAAATCCGACCAGCGGCATCATCCGTGTCAATGGCGAGGAGATCAAGCTCAAGGCGGACAGCCATGGCCACACCGTTCCGGCCGACCGCAGGCAGATCGAGCGCATCCGCTCCAAGCTCGGCATGGTGTTCCAGAACTTCAACCTGTGGAGCCACATGACGCTGATCGAAAACGTCATCGAGGTTCCCGTGCATGTGCTCGGCGTCAAGCGCGACGAGGCGATCGCCCAGGCCGAAAAACTGCTGGCGCGCGTCGGGCTTGCCGAAAAGCGCGACGTCTATCCGGCCTATCTTTCAGGCGGCCAGCAGCAGCGCGCCGCAATTGCCCGCGCGCTCGCCATCAATCCGCGCGTCATGCTGTTCGACGAGCCGACCTCGGCGCTCGACCCCGAACTGGTCGGCGAGGTGCTGAAGGTTATCGGCGATCTGGCGCGCGAAGGCCGCACCATGGTGCTGGTCACCCATGAGATGAAGTTCGCCCGCGAGGTCGCGACCCATGTCGTCTATCTCTACAACGGGCTCGTCGAGGAAGAAGGCCCGCCGGAGCAGATCTTCGGCGCGCCGAAATCCGAAAGGCTCAAGCAGTTCATCCGCAACATCGGCTAGGGACAGGCCGAGACGGAAGAAAACCGGGAACCAACAACAAACTGGGAGTTTGAAATGAAGACTGTTCTGAAGACATTCGCCGCGGCACTGCTGCTCGGCGTCGCCGCCATGGGCGTGGCCAAGGCCGATCCGGTCAAGATCGGCGTCGCCGCCGAGCCCTATCCGCCCTTCACCTCGCCGGATGCCTCGGGAAAATGGGTCGGCTGGGAAATCGACTTCATCGACGCCGTGTGCGCCGAGGAGAAACTCGACTGCGTCATCACGCCTGTTGCCTGGGACGGTATCATCCCGGCGCTGACCACCAAGAAGATCGACCTCATCGTCTCGTCGATGTCGATCACCGACGAGCGCAAGAAGACGATCGACTTCTCGGACAAGTACTACAACACGCCGACGGCGATTATCGGACCGAAGGACCAGAAGTTCGGCGCCACGCCTGACGACCTGAAGGGCAAGGTGGTCGGCGTCCAGGTGTCGACCGTGCACGCCGTCTACGCCAAGAAGCACTTCGGCTCCACGGCTTCCGAAATCAAGGAATACCAGACCCAGGACGAAGCCAACCAGGATCTCGCCGCCGGCCGCCTCGATGCGGTGCAGGCCGATTCCATCGCGCTTGGCGAATTCCTCAAGTCCGACCAGGGCAAGGCCTGCTGCGACCTGAAGGGCATGGTGGCTCCGGACGACGAGGTGCTTGGACCGGGCGTCGGCGCCGGCGTGCGCAAGGAAGACACCGACCTGAAGGGAAAGATCAACGCCGGCATCAAGGCGATCCGCTCCAACGGCAAGTACGACGAGATCTCGAAGAAGTACTTCGATTTCGACATTTACGGCGGCTCGACGCAGTCGAACTGACGCCCCTCCGCATGAGCCGGAGGGCATGACGCCAACGTCGTGCCCTCCGGCCTATCCTTCCCACGCATGCCTGCCGCCGGCCGCTGGCGTCGGCAGAGAGAGCCAGCAATCCGGGGGCAAAGCTGATCGACGCGCTTCTTCCGGCCTCGGCGGCCGGTATCATCGAACTCCTCTCGCCCGCGCCCGTCGGCTGGGGCGGCACACTCATGCTCGGGCTGTTGCATTCGCTCGAGATTGCCGTCGGCGCCACGATCGTCGGCCTGCTCATCGGGATCTGCGGCGCCTATGGCAAGCTCTATGGCGGGCCTGTGGTGCGCGACCTGCTCGCGGTCTACACCACCGTGGTGCGCGCCGTGCCGGAACTGGTGCTGATCCTGCTGCTCTACTATGCCGGCACCGACCTGATCAACCAGGTGCTGACCGCGATCGGTTACCAGCGTGTCGATATTAGCGGGTTGGTGGCCGGCATAGCCGTGCTCGGCTTCTGCCAGGGCGCCTATTCGACGGAGGTCATGCGCGGCGCGATCCTGGCCATCCCGCAGGGCCAGATCGAAGCCGCCCGCGCCTTCGGCATGTCTCCCGGCCTTCTCTTGCGGCGCATCACGTTGCCGGCGATGCTGCCCTTTGCCATTCCGGGTCTCGCCAATCTGTGGCTGATCGCGACGAAGGACACCGCGCTGCTGGCCGTCGTCGGCTTCTTCGAGCTGACGCTGGCGACTCGGCAGGCAGCAGGCGTCACCAAGGCCTATCTGATATTCTATCTCGCCGCCGGCGTTCTCTATCTGGCGGTGACGCTGTTTTCGAACTTCCTGCTTGGCCGCGCCGAGAAATGGGCGCGGCGGGGCATGCCTTCGGTCAAGGAGGCACGCTGATGGCGGGCGAAGCGGCCATCATCAACACGGCGGCGCGCGCCTCGCTCTGGCTGCAGCCGCACCGCATCGTCCTCATCCTGATCGCGCTGGGGCTGGTGCTGTCGGCCGCCTTTTTCATGCGCTGGGACTGGCTGCCGCAATATTGGGAAATGGGCCTGATGGGCATCTGGCGGGCCCTGTGGATCCTGGCCGTCACCTGCGCGCTCGGCTTCCTGATCGCCGTGCCGGTCGGGCTGGCGCAGGCCGCCGGTTCAATCTGGGTCGCGGCGCCGGCGAAAATCTTCTGCACCATCATCCGCGGCACGCCGCTGCTTCTGCAACTGTGGCTGCTCTATTACGGGCTGGGCTCGCTGTTCCCGCAATATCCATGGATCCGCGACTCCTGGATGTGGCCCTATCTGAGGCAGGCATGGCCGTACGGCGTTCTGGCTCTCACCCTGTCCTTCGCCGGTTACGAGGGCGAAGTGATGCGCGGCGCCTTTGCCGGCGTGCCCAAGGGACAGTTGGAAGCCGCCCGCGCCTTCGGCATGAGCCGCTGGAAGATCCTCCGGCGCATCTGGCTGCCGCAGGCCTTCTACCGGGCGCTGCCGACGTTGACCGGCGAGACCGTGCTGCAGTTGAAGTCGACGCCGCTGGTGGCGACGATCAGCGTGATCGATATCTTCGCCGTCGCCGGTAAGGTGCGGCAGGACACCTACCTCACCTACGAGCCCTTGCTGCTGCTGGCGTTGATCTATATGGCGATCACCGGCATTCTGGTCCTGGCTCTCAGCCGGATCGAGGCGCGGATTCCGGTCAAGGTCGGCTAGAGGCGCACCGATCGCGCAGACGGCAACGATGGAGATATCCGCCGCTTTTCTTGCAGGTGCGGACGATTTTCAACACAAACGCCGGCTCATCTGCTGCTAGGCACAGACCAGACAACGCAACCAGATTCCCGCAACCCCAGGACAGCCATAATGCAACTCAGTCTCGACCAGGCAAGAGGACTGTGCCGGATGGCGGCACTCGGCGCCGGCGCCAATGAGGAAGCGGCGCAGTCGCTCACCGCCTCGATCATCGCCGCCGAGGCGGAAGGGCTTTCGACCGTCGGCCTGTCGCATTTCATCGACTATCTCGAAGCGCTGGAAGCCGGGCGCATCGACGGCAATGCCGATCCGGTGATCACAAGGCCGGCGCTGGCCGTCTATCTCTGCGATGCACGGGGCGGGCTGGCGCATACCGGCTTCGACCGGACGATCGACGATCTTGCCAAGGCGGCAAAATTGTTCGGCGTCGCCATCTTCTCGCAGAAGAACGCCTATACGTGCGGCGCGCTCGGCTATTTCACCGGCAGGCTGGCGGCACAGGGGCTGGTGTCCTTCGCCGCGACCAACGGCCCGGCGGTGCTTGCCGGCTCGGGCTCGGTCAAGCCGGTCTATTGCACCAATCCGATGTCGTTTGCCGCGCCCGCCGCCGACGGCGCGCCTCTGGTCATCGACCAGTCATCGAGCGCCACTGCCTTCGTCAACATCCGCAAGGCGGCCGAAGACGGCAAGAAAATCCCGGAAGGCTGGGCGCTGGACGCCAGCGGCAATCCGACCACCGACCCGGCGGCGGCCATGAAGGGCGCCATGCTTGCCTTTGGCGGCCAGCGCGGCGCCAACATCGCGCTGATGGTCGAAGTGTTGGCTGCGGGCATTTCCGGGGCCAACTGGTCGCTCGATGCGCCCTGGTTCACCGGCGGGCCCGACAGCCCCGGCACCGGCCTGTTCGTGCTGGCTATCGAGCCCAAGCTGCTCGATCCGGATTTCGAACAGCGCATGAAGGACCAGCTCGACCGCCTGCGCCGCCGCTTCGGCGTGCATGTGCCGGGCCGCGCCCGGGCGGAAGCCGCCGAGAAGGCGCAGGCGCGCGGCATCACCGCGCCCAAGGCGGTGGTGCAGCGCATTTCCGAATTCGCCGAGCGCTATTCGGCCTGAATTGCGGCGGACGAACGCCGGCCGGTGCCGGGCCTTAGACAGTGCCTTTCACCGGGGATATTCGAGCTGCATGGCGACGAAGTCGGCCGTGCGTGCACCGTGGCGCGCCGAGATGTCTTGCAGCGCCTGGTCAAGCGCCCTCGCCGGCCGCGGATCGGCCATTGCCGGAACCAACCGGTCGACCGGCCAGCCGGTGGCGATCTGGTCAGGCAAGATACGCAAGCCGTCGCGGCTGACGATCGCGCCGTCGTTGCCGGCGAATGTGACCGCGCCGGAGCGAAAGGTTCGCGACCAGGCATCGGCGACCAGCGCCAGCGACACCTCATCCACGCCTGATGTCAGCGGGATGCCGAGCTGCTCATGATCCAGCACGGCAAGCGCGTTGCCGATCGCCGTCAGCGCGAACGGGCGGGTGAACTTGAAGACGCCGCTGTCGTGCCGCGCATCCCAGTGCGCCAGGCCCAGATCACGGCCGACGGCTTCGGCCTTGTCCCGGCCGGCGATGGCCTCGATCAGGGTCAGCATCATCGGCATCGACGCGGTGATCCCCGTTGTCGTCGCGACACCCTGATCGACGACGAAGCGCCGGTCGGCGACATAGTGAATCGCAGGATGTTTCTCGCGGAGCTCGCCGACGGAATACCAATGGGTCGTCGCCCGCTTGCCGTCGAGCAACCCGCTGGCACCGACCACCTTGGCGCCGGCGCAGATGCCGATCACCATGGCGCCCTTGGCTGCCTGGCTCTTGATCCATTTCAGCACCTCGGCGTCGTCGTCGCGCATCATGGCCGGGACGATGACGTAGTCGGCGCCGTCCGGATGCTCGGCGTCGAATGCCGCTGTCGTCGCATCGGGCTCGATCTGCAAGGCCGGGTGCAATCTCATCGGTCCGGGCTGCGTCGCCAGCGCCACGACATCGGCGACATCGGCGCGCCGCAGGATGCCGTAGGGCATGAGATAGTCGGTGGTTTCGGTGCCGTCGTTGATGCCGACGATGGCGATCAGGGGACGCTGGCGCTTCGGCGGCTTCAATGCCGCAAGCGTCGCGGCGGCCTCCTTGGCATCGATTGCCGGCTGAACGGCAGCCTGGGACGCCGCCGGCAGCGACAGCAGCCATGCGGCACCCAATGCGAGGACAGCCGCCACGACGCCGAGACCACTCCACAGCATGATACGCAAATTCATGACCCAGTCCTTCCGATCGAAACACTTGACCATCACCCTAACTGCGGTAGGACTTGTCCGAAATGACATATATCGCGCAAAAACTGCCATGATCCGCAAGGTTGGCATCATCATTCACCCCGGCTTCCAATTGCTGGATGCGGCCGGCCCGGCGGCGGCCTTTGAGCTGGCGGAAGGCTTTTGTGTCGGCAGCTATACGCTCGATATACTGGCGCCCGGCGGCGGGGAGATCGAAAGCTCATCCGGCATGCGGCTCGCGGCCCGGCCTTTGTCGACGGAAGAGCCGCTCGACACCGCCATCATCTCCGGTGGCGAAATCATTCGCTCCATGGCTGCCGCACAGGAGATCGTCACCTGGCTTCCGGGGCACGGGTGTGAGGCGAACGGCGAGCGTGTGCACAGGCGCCTATCTGCTGGCCGAAGCTGGACTTCTCGACGGCAGGCGCGCCACCACCCACTGGTGGAGCACGCACGACTTCGCACGCCGCTATCCCGCGGTGAAACTCGATGCGGAGCGGATCTTCGTCAGGGATGGCAGCGTGTGGACCTCAGCCGGCATTTCGGCCGGCATCGACCTGGCCTTGGCGCTCATCGAGGATGATCTTGGCCCGGCCATGGCGCGACGCGTTGCGCAGCAGCTTGTCGTGCATCAACGCCGCCCCGGCGGCCAGTCGCAATTCTCCGCCCTTGTCGAACTCGGCGGACGAACGGGCCGCTTTATCGAGCTGATCGGGTGGATGCGCACCGCGCTCGCCCAACCGCTGACCGTGGAGTGCCTTGCCGATCGTGCCGCCATGAGCCCGCGGCATTTTGCGCGCGCCTTCAAGGCGGAAACCGGCACCACTCCGGCCAAGGCCGTGGAACGAATTCGCCTTGAGAGCGCGCGGATCGCTGTTGAAACAGGCCCCATGTCGCTCGATCGCATCGCAGAAGAGAGCGGCTTCGGCGATGCCGGGCGAATGCGCCGCGCTTTCCTCAGAAGCTTTGGCCAGCCACCGCAGGCGCTCAGGCGGGCAGCGGCGGTTTCCCGCAATAGCGGCCGGTGACGTCCTTCGACGCATTCATGTCGCCCCGGCGGTACGATTTTTATCCGCCTTTATGAACCTTCCTGCGTGTCGCGGCGACCAATGACTGTCCGGGTTGGGTTTGCCCGGTCGGTGTCTTTTGTCGAATGCGTCCAGGGCTGGGGCGGGCGTCTTACGCCATGCTGATACCGTCTCAGGTCAGGCCGCCTCGTTGGACCCTGCTTTCGACGCGAGTTCACCCGGAAAACCCCGCCTCGGCGGGGTTTTCTGCGTTTCGTCCCACGCGTCCGATAAACATGATCGTAAAAGTTAACTTTAGTTAACTTGACTTGATGGGATCCATCGGGCGTCTGCAGAGGTGTTCACACAGACAGGAGCTACGATGTCCGCAACCACCGACGCTTCCCGCGGCAGACTGATCATTCCGGCGCTCGGCCGCCTGTATTCGTCGCTGCATGACGCTGGCGAAACCGTGCTGCGCGCCGTCGCCGGTGCGTTCCTCGCCATCCACGGCTCGCAAAAGATCACCAATCCTTTCGGCGCCGCCGAGATGGTCGAAGGCCTCGGCTTCTATCCCGGCGCCTTCTGGTCGCTGCTTCTGGCCTGCACCGAATTCTTCGGCGGCATTTTCATCGCCATCGGGTTCTTGACGCGTCCTGCCGCTTTTGCCGGCCTGTTCGTACTGCTGGTCACAGTCTGGTTCCACTGGGTGACCATGGGCCAGGGTTTTTCGGGTGCTGAAAAGTCGCTTTTGTGGGCCGCGATCCTGCTCTTCTTCGTCATTCGCGGCGGCAACCGTCACTCGGTCGACGCCCGCATCGGCAAGGTGTTCTAACCAGCTTTCAAGAGGGGTGACGCGACGACGCGTCACCCTTTGCCTTTGGCGCAAAACCGACTATGAAACGGCTTCAGCCAAGCCATCTGGAAAGTGCGCCGGAGCCAGCCATGACCGAAATCCTGCAGACCCCAAAGCTCGTCGTCGTCTTTGGCGGGTCTGGCTTTGTCGGCCGCCATGTGGTGCGCGCGCTGGCCAAGCGCGGCTACCGCATCCGGGTTGCTTGCCGGCGGCCCGACCTTGCCGGCCATCTGCAGCCGCTCGGCAATGTCGGCCAGATCCAGCCGGTGCAGGCCAATGTGCGCGTGCGCTGGTCGGTCGACCGCGCCGTGCAGGGCGCCGACCATGTCGTCAACCTCGTCGCCATCCTGCATGAGACCGGCCGGCAGAAATTCTCCGCCGTGCACGAATTCGGCTCCCGCGCCGTCGCCGAGGCGGCGCGCTCGGTCGGTGCCGGGCTGACCCATATTTCAGCGCTTGGCGCAGACGCGGACTCCGAATCGGATTACGCGCGCACCAAAGCGCTTGGCGAGAAGGCCGTGCTCGAGACGATCAACGACGCCGTGATCTTCCGGCCGTCGATCAATTTCGGACCGGAAGACAGCTTCTTCAACCGCTTCGCCAACATGGCGCGCTATTCGCCGGTGCTGCCGCTGATCGGCGGCGGCAGGACCAAGTTCCAGCCGGTCTATGTCGGCGACGTCGCCGAAGCGGTGGCGCGCTCGGTCGACGGCAAGATCAATCGCGGCCAGATCTACGAGCTTGGTGGCCCCAATGTGCTCACCTTCAAGGAGTGCATGGAAGAGCTGCTCGCCGTGATCGAGCGCAAGCGCTTGCTGGTTCCCGTGCCGTGGTGGGTTGCCAACATCCAGGCCTCGATCCTCGGCCTGTTGCCCAATCCGCTGCTAACCAAGGACCAGGTGATGCAGCTGCGCGAGCACAACATCGTCTCGGAAGCCGCCGTCAAGGCCAACCGGACGCTCGCCGGGCTCGACATCCAGCCGCAATCGATCGCGACCATCCTGCCGAGCTACCTCTGGCGCTTCCGCGCCGCCGGCCAGTTTCAGCAGCGCAAGCCCGCGGCTTGATTCACCGCAACCGCCTGAAAGCCACGCCTAGCGCGGCGTGACCTGCATGGGCAGCCCGCCTTGCGGTTGGGTCGTTAGCTTCTGCACCGGCCAAGGCTTGGTCTCGGCCGTCGTGTCGAAGCGGAAGCGCGACAAAAGGATGGCGAGGGCGATGATCGCTTCCTGCATGGCGAAACTGGCGCCGATGCAGACGCGCGGCCCCGCACCGAACGGCAGATACTGGAAGCGATCGATCTTCTCACGGTTGCCTGGGTGGAAGCGCTCGGGCAGGAAGGCGTCGGGTCTGTCCCACAGCTTCCTGTGGCGGTGGACGACCCAGGGCATGACCAGCACGGCCGCGTGCTTGGGGATATAAAGGTCCTTCCACATCTCCGGCTCGATCGGCTCGCGGTTGATCGAGGGCGCCGGCGGATAGAGCCGGAGCGCCTCGTCGAAGGCGGCGCGGGTCAACGGCATGGCGTCGAGCCACTTCGTCGGATCGGGTTCGCGCGCCAGCACCTCATCGATCTCCTGCTCGACCCGATTGCGCTCCCATGGCGATTCGGCGAGGCAGTAAAGCGTCCAGCCCAGCGCCCGCGCGGTGGTCTCATGGCCGGCGCCGATGAAGGTGATGATGTTGTCCTCGACTTCCGAGCGCGTCAGCCCGTCGGGACCTTCGGCCTTCAGCAGCAGCGTCAGGAAATCTTGCGGCACCGCATCGGGATCGCGCTTGAATTTCTCTTCGCGCATCTTGACCGTATCGGTCACGATCTTGCGGAAATAGGCCATGGTCTTGCGGCCGCGGATGCGGGTGAGCCGCGGCAGCCAGTCGGGCGCGCGCAACAGATCGAGCGGATCGACGCGGCCCATGGTTTCGAACAGGCGGTCGATCTCGTTGGCGAAACTGCCCGGCTCGCCCGCGATCTGGCCGGAAAACAGCGTCTCGGCGAGGATATCATAGGTGAGCAATGTCATGTCGTGGGCGATGTCGGATGTGCCGCCCGCTTCGTACCGGGTGACGAACTCCTTGGTGCGTTTCAGCATCGGCTGGGCAAAGCCGAAGATATGGCGCGGCGTGAACACCGGCGCCATCGCCTTTCGCGAGCGCCTCCACACCTCGCCCTCGGCGGTCAGCAGGCCATCGCGCAGGATAGGCCGCAGGATCTTCTGGCGCACCGTCGCCATCTTGTAGTTCTTGGCGTTGTCGACCAGCACATGTCGGATGAGGCCGGGATCGTTGGCGACGATCAGATGGCCACCAACGCCATTCGCGGAAATCCACGGCTCGTTATAGGTATGCTCTCCCCACAATTCGAGCGGATTGCGATAGACAATGCGGATCATCTCCAGCGTCGAAGGCGGCGTTGTGCGCGGCTTCGGCGCGGGGGGAACAAAGGGGGCGGGCTGAATGTCCATGAAGTGCTCCGCTGCTCGCATCAATGTAGTGGCTGGCGATCCCCGCGTCCATGTGACCGGACGGCAGGCGCTTCGCCACGCGAAGCAGACGCTCCATTCATCCGATCGTGACCGCCTGCTCCGGCATCTCGCCTTGTCCGCCGGGACGCTCTGCCGTACTGACAGTCACCAACAGATACCGCTTGAGAAAGGAGCCCCGCCTTGAAGCACCAGTTGAGCATTATCATCGGCAGCACGCGGCCCGGCCGCGCCGGCCCGGTTTTTGCCGAATGGCTGGACACATTCGCGCGCCAGCACGGGAAATTCGAGCCGGTGCTGACCGACATTGCCGCGTTCCACCTGCCGGTGCTGGACGAGCCGCACCATCCAAGGCTTGGCAATTATCAGAACGACCACACCAAGGCCTGGTCGAAGGCGATCGACGCCGCGGACGCCTTCGTGTTCGTGGCGCCGGAGTATAATTATTTCGCAGCGCCAGCGATCGTCAACGCGATCGACTACCTGCTGCGCGAATGGAAGTACAAGCCGGCCGCCATTTTCAGCTATGGCGGCGTGTCCGGCGGCCTGCGCGCGGCGCAGGCGCTGAAGCCGCTTTTGACGTCGGTGGGGATCATGCCGATCCCGGAAGGCGTCGCGCTGCCGATGTATCAGAAGCTGCTCGACGAGAACGGCGCCTTCAGCGCCAGCGAACAGGTGACCGGCGGGGCCAGGACCATGCTGGACGAGCTGTTGCGCTGGAGCGAAGCGCTGAAGCCGCTGCGCGCTGCCTGAACGGGCCGGTGTTGGCCAAACGCGCCGGCTTGCCCGCGCCGTAAAGAGGTGGAATGGTCGGCAGGTGACTGAGCCGGGGGCGGTTCGACTTGCGCTTGCTGTTTGCCTTGCTGCTGACGATTGCGACCACCGCCACCGCGGTGGCGGAACGGCGCGTGGCGCTGGTCATGGCAGAGGACGACTACCGGCTGGTGCGGCCGCTCGCCAATCCCATCCATGACGGCGAGGCGATGGAAGCCGCGCTTAAGAAGCTCGGCTTCGAGGTCACCCTAGAAACCAACCGGGACCTTCGGCGCATGCGGCGCGCGCTCGACGACTTTCGCGAGGATGCCAAGGGCGCCGATGTCGCGCTGGTCTATTTCTCCGGCCATGGCGTCGAAATCTCAGGCGACAACCGGCTGCTGCCGGTCGATGCCGACGCGTCTTCGCTCGATCAACTGGACAAGACCAGTCTGCCGCTGGAGGAGGTGCGCGATGCCGTCGCCGCGACCGCCAAGGTCGGGTTGATCGTGCTCGATGCGTGCCGCAGCGATCCGTTCTCGGCAAGCAGCGGCGAAGGGCGTGGCGCGACTTCGCTGGCGAAGGATGTCGCCGACAAGGTCAAGCCGGGTCTCGGCCGCGTCGGGCGTGCGGAAAACATCCTGTTCGCCTTCTCGGCCGCCCCGGGCGAGACCGCCGCCGACGGCACCGGCCAGAACTCGCCCTTCACGACCGCGCTGACCAAATATCTCGGCACGGATGGATTGGAGATCCGCTCGGTGCTGACCTTGGTGCAGCAGGAGGTCTATGACCTCTCGCGCGGCAAGCAACTGCCTTATGTCGAAAGCGGCCTGCCGAAACTGTTCTTTGCCGCTGCCGCCAAGGAACAGCTGCCGGAGCGCGAACGGCTGCTGCTGGCCATGGCCGACGTGACCCCGGAAATGCGCGGCGAGGTCGAACAGATCGCCAGCGACGCCGATATGCCGCTGGCGCCGCTTTATGGCGCGCTGATCAGTTCCGACGCCAACCATCTCTCCGCCGACAGCCTGAATGCCCGGCTGCGCGAGGCCGCCGACGCCTTCGTCAAGGTGCGCGGCGAAATGAAGACGCTCGCCTCCGACGATCCGCAGGTGGCGGAATTGCGCCGGCAGGCCGAGGAACAGCTTTCGCTCGGCGCCTTCGATGGTGCCCGCGCTCTTCTCGCCAAGGCCGCCGACATCGACAATGTTTCGCGCCAGGCGCTGAAGGGCAATTTCGTCAGCCGCACCCTGTCCGAGGCCGCGACGCGCTTCCTATCCGGTGGTGCGGCGCGCGCCGACCTCGACTACGCCACGGCCATTAGTGACTATGAATCGGTGCTGGCGCTCTATGGCGAGGCCGGGCAGACCTCGCTCAACCTGGAACAGGCCGATCGCCAGAGCCGCACGCTGGAGGAACTCGGTATTCTCTATACGACGGTGGGCAATGTCGAGGCGGCCGGCCGCGCCTTTACCGCGCTGTTGACCAATCTCGAGCAGCGGTCACGTCAGGAAACCGACCGCAGCGTCAAGCGCGATCTCGCCATCAGCCACATCAAGCTCGCCAACATAAAGATGGTGCAAGGCGACCTGCCAACCTCCCTGGAGCACTATGAGGCGGCCCGGGACATGCTGCGGGACCTGACCGCAAGCGTGCCGGACGAGAAAGGCTGGCTCGGGGATCTTGCCATGGCCAATGACAAGATCGGCAACGTGCTGGCAACGCAGGGCGATGTGGGTGCGGCGGCCAAGGCCTACCAGCAAAGCCTGTCGATCAAGCAGAAATTGGCCGATGCCGAGCCGAACAGCGCCTACCTGCTGCGCGACCTGACCATAACCTATGATGAAATCGGCGACCTTGCCCGGACCGCGGGACAGTTGGACGACGCCCAAACGGCCTTTGAAGAGAGCCTGAGAATTCGGCTTGTGCTGGCCAAGAACAAACCCGATGACCCTGAGCGCGAGCGCGCGGTTTCTGTCAGCCACGAGAGGATTGGGGATGTACTGCGCGAGCGCGGCGACGCCGCCGGTGCGCTCGCGGCCTACAGCAAGAGCCAGGCGATCGCCGAGGAACTGGTACGCCGTGACCCTAACGACACCGACTTGAAGCGCGATCTGTCGATCAGTTACGCCAAGATCGGCAACGCGCTCAACGACCAGGAGAACTGGCCAGCGGCACTGGCTTCCTATCAGCAAGCGCTGGCCGTAGCGCGCGAACTTGCCGCTGAAGACCCCGGCAACACCGACTGGCAGCGCGACCTGTCGGTCTGCCTGGAAAAAGTTGCCGGTGTGCTTGATGCCCAGGGCAATGTCGGCGGCGCATTGCAAAACTACCAGGATAGTCTTGCCATTGTCGACCGGCTGGCCAAGCTCGATCCAGGCAATTCCGACTGGCAACGCGACCTGTCGATCACTTTGTCGGAAATCGGCATGCTGGAGACCAAGCAGCGCCACTTCGAGGGCTCCAAGAAGGCCTTCGAGGCCAGCCTCGGCATCCGCCAGAAACTGGCTCAGTCCGATCCGAACAATGCGATCTGGCAATTTGATCTGGTACAGGCCTACATCAACTACGCGTATGTGGCGAAGGATCCGAAGGCCGTGCTGACCAAGGCGCTGAACCTGACGCTGGAGCTCGACCGCACAGGCCGGCTGGCTCCAAGAGACAAACCCACGATCAAATATTTGCGCGGCGTTCTCGCCAAATTGAACGCCCAGAAAAAATAGCCGGCTGCCAGCCCGGGATTCGGCCCGGAAATGCCCGCAAACCTTGGAAAAACTGCCTTTAGCGCCTATATCTACGTTATATCAGACGCGCGATTCGGGGCCGATTTTTCGCGCTGTACAAGCGGCATCTAGACAATAGGTTTTCATGAGCGACCAGACCGAGAACACCAACGGCGCCGAAGCCGAATACGGCGCCGATTCCATCAAGGTTTTGAAGGGCTTGGACGCTGTCCGCAAACGCCCCGGCATGTATATCGGCGACACTGACGACGGTTCGGGCCTGCATCACATGGTCTACGAGGTGGTCGACAACGCCATCGACGAGGCCCTGGCAGGGCACGCCGACCTCGTCACCGTGACGCTCAACCCCGATGGTTCGGTGACGGTGATCGACAATGGCCGTGGCATTCCGACCGATATCCACACCGGCGAAGGCATTTCCGCGGCCGAAGTGATCATGACGCAGCTGCATGCCGGCGGCAAATTCGACCAGAATTCCTACAAAGTGTCGGGCGGCCTGCATGGCGTCGGCGTCTCGGTGGTCAACGCCCTTTCGGCATGGCTGAAGCTCAAGATCCGCCGCAACGGCCAGATCTTCGAAATGAGCTTCACGCACGGCAATGCCGATGCGCCGTTGAAGGCCACGGGTAGCTACGAGCAGGACAAGCAGCCAGGCACCTATGAGGGCCGCAGCGGCAGCTCGATCACCTTCTTCCCGTCGGCCGAAACCTTCACCATGGTCGAGTTCGACTTCGGCACGCTGGAGCACCGGCTGCGCGAGCTCGCCTTCCTCAATTCCGGCGTGCGCATCATACTGACCGACGCCCGCCACGCCGACGTCGTGCGGCATGAACTGCACTATGATGGCGGCCTCGAAGAGTTCGTCAAGTATCTCGACCGGGTCAAGAAGCCGCTGATCGAGAAGCCGATCGCCATCAAGGCCGAGCGCGACGGCATTACGGTCGAAGTGGCGATGTGGTGGAACGACAGTTATCACGAGAACGTGCTGGCCTTCACCAACAACATCCCGCAGCGCGATGGCGGTACCCATCTGGCCGGTTTCCGTGGCGCGCTGACGCGCCAGATCACCGGCTATGGCGAATCCTCGGGCCTGACCAAGAAGGAAAAGGTCTCGCTGATCGGCGACGATTGCCGCGAAGGGCTGACGGCGGTACTGTCGGTCAAGGTTCCCGATCCGAAATTCTCCTCGCAGACCAAGGACAAGCTGGTTTCCTCCGAGGTCCGCCCGGTGGTCGAGGGGCTGGTCAACGAGGCGCTCGGTACCTGGCTGGAAGAGCATCCGACCGAAGGCAAGGTGGTCATCGACAAGGTGATTCAGGCCGCGGCGGCGCGCGAAGCCGCGCGCAAGGCGCGCGACATCACCCGCAAGAGCTCGCTCGGCGTCACGTCCTTGCCCGGCAAACTGGCCGACTGCCAGGAGCGCGATCCGGCGAAATCCGAAATCTTCATTGTCGAGGGTGACTCGGCCGGCGGCTCGGCCAAGGGTGGCCGTTCGCGCCAGAACCAGGCTATCCTTCCCCTGCGCGGCAAAATCCTCAACGTCGAGCGGGCGCGTTTCGACCGCATGCTCGGCTCCGACATGATCGGCACGCTGATCACGGCGCTGGGCACCTCGATCGGCAAGGACGAGTTCAACGCCGACAAGCTGCGCTACCACAAGATCATCCTGATGACCGACGCCGACGTCGACGGCGCCCATATCAGGACCTTGTTGCTCACCTTCTTCTTCCGGCAGATGCCGGAGCTGATCGAGCGCGGCCATCTCTACATTGCCCAGCCGCCGCTCTACAAAGTGACGCGCGGCAAGAGCTCGCAATACATCAAGAATGAAAGCGCCTTCGAGGAGTTCCTGATCGAGTCCGGGCTGGAGGAAGCGTCGCTCACGCTGGGCTCGGGCGAAGTGCGTACCGGGCAGGATCTGCGCGGTGCGGTCGACGACGCGCTGGCTGTGCGCCAGCTCATCAACGGCCTGCACACGCGCTACAACAGAGGCGTGGTCGAACAAGCGTCGATCGCCGGCGGTCTCAACCCCGACGTCTTCAGCGATCTTGGCCGCGCCAACGCCATGGCGGAGCGGATCGCGCAACGGCTCGACATCATCGCCGAGGACACCGAGCGCGGCTGGACCGGCCGCATGTCGACCTCGAATGACGGCAGCGGCGGCTATGTCTTCGAGCGCACCGTGCGCAGCGTCAAGGAATACGCCCATCTCGACATGGGGCTGATCAATTCGGCCGACGCCCGCCAGCTCGACCGCTACGCACAGCGCCTCAGCGAGGTCTACGGGACGCCGCCCGTGCTGCGCCGCAAGGATGTCTCCGAAGTCGTCTCGGGGCCACTGGCGCTGCTCAACGCCGTCTTTGCGACCGGCCGCAAGGGGCTGACCATGCAGCGCTACAAGGGTCTCGGCGAAATGAATGCCGAGCAATTGTGGGAAACCACGCTCGACCCGAATGTGCGCTCGCTGCTGCAGGTCAAAGTCAACGACGCGACCGATGCCGACAGCCTGTTCTCACGGCTGATGGGCGACGAGGTCGAGCCACGGCGCGAATTCATACAGGACAACGCGCTGTCGGTCGCCAATCTGGATATTTGATGCATGTCGCCCAAAACCGTGCAGCGGTTTTGGGCAAACGATATGCACAAGAGTCTGGAGCGGTTCACCGTTTCACGGAAACGGCGAACCGCTCCATCTCTTTGTTTTAACGCAATTCCGGACGGAAAACCGCTCACACTTTTCCTGGAATTGCTCTGCGCGCGTCCGCTGAATCCGCTTCAATGCGACGGGCTTTGAGACTGTAGCGATGCGCTGAAGAAGTCTGCCAGGGCGGCGTTCAGGCGCTGATGGAACGCGGCCCGGTCAAAGCCGGGTGCGTCGATGCAAATTTCGGGAGCAGCGGCGCGCCGTCCGGCACCGCATGGCGGCAGGAACGCATAGTGACCCGCCAGGGGTTCGACACGATACTCCGGCGGTCGCGGCAGCGCCGAACGGATCTGTTCCTCATACCAGGGGTCGGGTTGATGCCGGTCGTCGGCCGCGCGCCATAGAAGCACCGGGATCTGAACCGCGGCGAGGCCGGCGCGGTCAAAGGTGAAGCCGAACGCCGGCGCGGCAGCCGCGATGGCGCGAATTCGCCGATCAGGCTGCCACGCATCCGGTGGCGGCTGGACCGCTTTTGCAACGGAATGGACCCCCGCTTTCGCCAACGCCGTGCAAAGATCGTGCTGCGGGTTTGCCGCACAGTATGGGTCGATCCTGCCGAGATCGGGTATTCCGCCCGCTTCGATCAGTACGGTGAAGCCGCCATTCGAGAATCCGAAGGCGCCGATGCGCTGCGGATCGATGTCGGCGTGCTCCTGCCAGTCCTTCAGCATGAAATCGATCAGCCGGCTTAGCTGGGCTGGCCGGCGCCATAACATCAGCACCTTGCTCTGGTCGTCGAAAGTATCGCCGGCGTGGCTGACCGCGGCGACGATGAACCCCGCTCTCGCCAGCGCGATCGCCGTATCATAGTGGCCGGCATAGGATCCGCCGCCGCCATGCGAGATCACGATAAGCGGCAGCGCATGGCCTTTTACCGGACCGGAAGGCGCAACGCGCTGGTGGAAGCCTTCCAGCGGTACATCGCGCGGCTCGGCTGAAGTCGGGTACCAGATACCGGCAGCCAGCGGCGCCTCTCCGCCATTGGGTATTTGAACCGCTTCGAAGCCCACGGGAGAAAGATGCGCGGTGTCTTCGGCAGCCGAACTGGCCGATGGCGCGCCGATCGGCGCACCAGCTGCAGCGGCAAGGGCCGCGCCCCAGGTGAACAGACCAGAGAGCAAGACGAGGCCGACGAAAATTGCCGGGCGCAGCCCGCGGACAGGAGCAGAAATCCGCCGGGCTTTTGCTCTTTGCTTCTTCTGGAATCTCTTCAGAGCCATTTGGCTTCCTGTTCGGCAAGGCACTTCGAAGAAAATTCGTCCAGATTTCCGCTTTTGCCCGACACGGCCTATGGGTCAAATCACAACAACATGATCACTTGAGCCATTGGTGCGGAGCGACGCTCCGAATTGTTCCATCGCCGGCAAACAAAATCATTTTATAGCCCGCCGGAACGGAAGCCCTCTCGGGACATTGTGCCAACATCGATCACAATTTCTCACAGGAGGCCTTCATGGGACGTGGTATTTTGCTCTGGTTGCTCGGTATTCCGATCCCAATCATCATCCTCATCATGCTGTTCGTACGGTAGGGGGCGTTGATGCAGCCCACCGTATCGGCTATCGACCTATCCGCTTCAGAAGAATCCTCCGCGACAGCAGTCAGTTGGGGACCGATCATTGCCGGCGCTTTCGCGGCTTCGACGCTGACTTTCATCCTGATGCTGCTCGGCTCCGGTCTTGGGCTCACCATGGTCTCACCATGGTCGGGCTCTGGTGCGTCGATCACCACCTTCGCGGCGTCGACCGCGATCTGGCTGGTTATCGTGCAATGGCTGTCCTCCGGAGTCGGCGGCTACCTAGCGGGGCGCCTGCGTACCAAATGGGTCGGCATCCACACGGATGAGGTCTATTTCCGCGACACGGCGCACGGCTTTCTTGCCTGGGCGTTGGCCACGTTGCTTGTCGTCGGTGTCCTCGGCTCTGCGCTTTCCGCAGTGCTTGGCTCGGGCGTGCAGGCCGTGTCCACGGTGGCGTCGGGTGCAGCCCTGGGAGCATCTGCCGGTGCCTCAGCCAATGCCGGCAATGCGTCGGCCGACAACGCGACCTCCTATCTGGTGGATTCGCTGTTTCGTCCCGCCGATCCGAGCAAGCTGGCTGCTGCCACTCCGGATGGGGATGCCGCCGCTGTAGGCCAGGCCTCGCGTATCCTCGTCGCCAGCGCCGCCGCGGGTGAGATTTCGGCCGACGACAAGACCTACCTGGCGCAACTGGTTGCCGCCCGCACCGGCCTTTCCGAGGCCGACGCCAAGGCGCGCGTCGATGCAATGGTTGCCAAGGTCGAGGACGCCAAGGTTAAGGCCAAGCAGGCGACCGACAGCGCCAGGAAGGCCAGTGCGACCTTCGCCCTGCTCGGTGCCCTATCGCTGGTCATCGGCGCCTTCATCGCCAGTGCGGCCGCGGCCCTCGGCGGCAGGCAGCGCGACGAAGAGGAAGCGGTTTTCCTGACCAGCCGCTGAGCCTAGGCTTGCGCCAGAAATGAAAGAGCCCGGCACCAGAGCCGGGCTCTTTGCTATTTCTGCCTATCGGCCGTATCAGTGATCCATGGCCTTGACGATTTCCTCGGTCATCTTCTTGGCGTCACCGAGCAGCATCATGGTGCCGTCCTTGTAGAACAGCGTGTTGTCGATGCCGGCATAGCCGGAGCCGAGCGAACGCTTGACGAAGAGGCAGGTGCGCGCCTTGTCGACGTCGAGGATCGGCATGCCGTAGATCGGCGAGGACTTGTCGTCGCGGGCAGACGGGTTGGTGACGTCGTTGGCACCGATGACATAGGCGACGTCGGCCTGGGCGAACTCCGAATTGATGTCCTCGAGCTCGAACACTTCGTCATAGGGCACGTTGGCTTCGGCCAAGAGCACGTTCATGTGTCCGGGCATGCGGCCGGCCACAGGATGAATGGCGTACTTCACGTCGACGCCGTTGGCCTTGAGCTTATCGGCCATTTCGCGCAGCGCGTGCTGCGCCTGGGCGACCGCCATGCCGTAGCCGGGCACGATGATGACCTTCTGCGCGTTCATCATCAGGTAGGCGGCGTCGTCGGCCGAGCCCTGCTTGACCGTGCGCTCGATGCCGTCATCGGCCGCAGCCGCCGTCTCGCCGCCGAAGCCGCCGAGGATGACCGAGATGAAGCTTCGGTTCATGCCCTTGCACATGATGTAGGACAGGATCGCGCCGGACGAGCCGACCAGCGCGCCGGTGATGATCAGCGCCAGATTGCCGAGCGTGAAGCCGAGCGCAGCCGCCGCCCAGCCCGAATAGGAGTTGAGCATCGAGACGACGACCGGCATGTCGGCGCCGCCGATCGGGATGATCAGGAGAATACCGAGCACCAGCGAGGCGGCGACGATCAGCCAGAACACCAGTTTTGACTCGGTGGTGACGAGCAGGATGATCAACACGATCAGCGCGACGCCGAGGGCCGCGTTGATGAAGTGGCGGCCGCCGATCATGATCGGCTTGCCGGACATGCGGCCATCGAGCTTCAGGAAGGCGATGACCGAGCCGGTGAAGGTGATGGCGCCGATGGCGACGCCGAGGCTCATTTCGATCAGCGCTTGTGCATGGATGTCGCCCGCCGTGCCGATGCCAAAACTTTCCGGCGCATAGATGGCCGCCGCCGCGACCATGACGGCGGCGAGGCCGACCAGCGAATGGAAGGCGGCGACCAGCTGCGGCATCGAGGTCATGGCGATGCGGCGCGCGGTGACGGCACCGACACCGCCACCGATGGCGAGGCCGAGCACGATGAGGCCGAAGCGGCCCGCGGACGGGGTTGCCAGCGCCAGCGTGGTGGCAATGGCGATGCCCATGCCGATCATGCCGTAGAGATTGCCCTGGCGGCTGGTGGTCGGATGCGACAGGCCGCGCAACGCCATGATGAACAGGACGCCGGAGACGAGATAGAGGAAGGACGCGAAGTTGGCGTTCATGGCGCTCTACTTGTCCTTCTTCTTGTACATGGCCAGCATGCGCTGGGTGACGAGGAAGCCGCCGAAGATGTTGACCGAGACCAGCATCAGCGCCACGAAGCCGAAGCCGGCGGCAACGCCGGAAGCGGCGATGCCGACGGCGAGCAGCGCGCCGACGACGATGACCGACGAGATGGCGTTGGTGACGGCCATCAGCGGCGTGTGCAGCGCAGGGGTCACCGACCAGACGACATAGTAGCCGACGAAGATCGCCAGCACGAAGATGGCGAAGCGGAAGACGAAGGGATCGATGGCGCCGCCGGACAGGGCGTGCGCGGCATCACCCGCCGCCTCGGCGCCGCCTGGAGCATTGGCCAGGTTCTGCACCGCCAGCCGGACGGCGGCACTTGCCTGGTCGAGCTGGTCCAGGGCTTTCTGCAGGGTCTGATCCATCACGCTGTGCCTTTCGACTTGGGCGAGGACGACTTGGATGCGGCAGGTTTCTTGGCTGCGGTCTTTTTCGGCGTGGACGCGTCGGCGACCATGGTCTTGGCTGGGATCGCCGCCGGCTCGACACGCGGCTGCTGGTCGGCCTTGGCGAAGGCCGGATGAACCACCTTGCCGCCGTCGGTCAGCATCGTCGCCTTGACCAGATCGTCGTCGCGGTTGATGGCGAGCGTCTTGGTGGCCTTGTCGACCAGCGTCTCGAGGAAAGCGAACAGGTTCTTGGCATAGAGAAGCGAGGCGGACGCAGCGACGCGGCCTGGCACGTTGAGGTGGCCGACGATTTTTACGCCATTGGCCGTGGTCACCACCTGACCCGGCCGAGCACCTTCGACATTGCCGCCACGTTCGACGGCGAGGTCGACGAGCACCGAGCCCGGCTTCATCGAGGCGACCATCGCCGCCGACACCAGCTTCGGCGCCGGCCGGCCTGGAATCAGCGCCGTGGTGATGACGATGTCCTGCTTGGCGATGTGCTCGGCGGTGAGTGCCGCCTGCTTGGCCTGGTATTCCTTGGACATTTCCTTGGCGTAGCCGCCGGCTGTTTCGGCGGCCTTGAACTCTTCGTCCTCGACGGCCAGGAACTTCGCGCCGAGCGAGGCGACCTGTTCCCTGGCGGCGGGGCGCACGTCGGTGGCGGTGACAACGGCACCAAGGCGGCGCGCCGTGGCGATCGCCTGCAGGCCGGCGACGCCGACGCCCATGATGAAGACTTTCGCCGCCGGCACCGTGCCGGCCGCCGTCATCATCATCGGCAAGGCACGATCATATTCCGAGGCGCCGTCGATGACCGCCTGATAGCCGGCGAGATTGGCCTGGCTGGATAGCACGTCCATCGATTGCGCCCGGGTGATGCGCGGCATGAATTCCATCGAGAAGGCAGTGACACCGGCCTTTGCCAGCGCCGCGACGACGGCGTCGTTGCCGTAGGGATCCATGATGGCGATCACGGCCGCACCCGATTTGTAGCTCTTCAGCTCGGTTTCATCAGGCCGGCGGACCTTCAGCACGACATCGGCCTTGGCAACGTCCGCGGTCTTGCCGATGGCGGCACCCGCCTTGGCAAACTCTTCGTCGGGGATGCGCGACCTTGTGCCGGCGCCGGTTTCGACAATCACGTCGAAGCCCAGCCCCGCCAGCCGCTTGACCGTATCGGGCGAGGCCGCGACGCGCGGCTCGTTCGCATCAAGCTCACGAGGGATGAAAACCGTCTGTCCCACCGCATGATCCTTTCGGCTGGAACCTGTTTGCGCAAAGTCGGCCGGAATATCCGGCGAGGTCAATGGCAACTGGGTTTTGGAAGGTCTATCGCAGAATGAAGGCGCCGGCGGCCATGATCAAGGCGAACAGGATAAGTGCCGAGAAGAAACCGCCCGCGAAGAAACCGAAGGCCATCGCGATAAGCAGCGCGCCGCAGAAAAGCGATCCATATTTGGCCAGAGCGAGAAAGCCCGCATAGGTGCGGTCATGCTCGGCATAGTCCATCTTCGCGCCCAGTTCGACAGGACCGGTCGGCGAGTGATCAGCCATAGGAATACCCCTTCGAAGACATCTTTCAGGCACATAGCGAAAAGCCGGCCCGAGAGCAATGGCGCTATTGCCGCATTGGAGCCGACAACTGCCTCAAGGGAAAATTGAAACCGCCGACCGGTTCGGCGAAGGGTGGCTGTTGCGGCAGGGCAGCTCGGCGGCGCTCAGCCAGCGAGGTGCGGGAAAAGCCCGAGCAGCCCGACGACGATCAGATAGAGCGCGACGATGTAGTTCAGCAGCCGTGGCATGATCAGGATCAGCACACCGGCGATCAGCGAGATAAGCGGCGTGAGCGCAAGCTGGGAAATATGCATGTCGGGGGTCCTTTCCAGAGGCGATGGCATCGGCTGATGCTGCCACTGATAACGCCGTCAGGCCTGGAAAGCTCCATCGGGATGCATCGTTACCCAATGACGAGACATGAGGCCCTTGGGCCGCGTGCTCTTAGGCCGCTTCGAAATATTTGGCGGTGGGCAGGATGGTCAACGGCGCCAGTTCACCCCTGTTGGGGCGTTGGAAAAGCATGCGTTGCTCGAACGTCGTCGAGTTGAAGAACGGGAAGCGATCCAGCGTCGCCTGCATGTTTTCGGAGCATTTCGACTGGAACAGATGCACGGGAACGGTAAGCCCGGGGTAGTTTCGCGGGGGTACCGCCTGCTCCGACCTGAAGATGCGGTGATAGAAAGCGGAATGTTCTTCCTTGATCGCCGTCAGGCAATAAGTCGGCTTGAAGTGACTGCAGGCAACCACCGCCAGCCTGAGCGTAATGTATGGCAGCACCCGCAGGCTGCTCGACCATTCGAGATCGGCCGCGAACCGGCTTGGATCGACGAAAGTCTCACCGGCCGCCAGACGCCGCGCCAGCACGTCGCCGAAAACATCGGTACTGGGTGAAACAGGGTATCTCGCGCTGGCATAATGGAGCCTGATGGTGCTGACGAGCACACCGTCGAAGAACACGCCAAAGCGATAGGAATTGGGCAGATCGTCGAAACTGTCCTTCACCATGCGGGAAGCCATCGGCTTCACCATGCCGGCGTGAAGGTAGGAGTTGTAGCGGAGCCTGTAGATCGCCTCGAGGTCCTCGGCGCCATCGCAGAGCCGATATTCCACGTGCTCCAGAACATCCATGACGTGATCCGAGAACACTGACGGGCGATGCTTATCGCTGGTCGCAGCCGCCAGCGGCGTACCCAATACCTTGTTTTCCATTTTGTCCTCGCACCGCCACACAACGACAATAGCGAAGCGCTGGAGGAACAAGAAGCAAAATTGCCAGCTTTTGCGTTTACCCTAAATTAACGTTAACAAATGGTAAATTGCGGGCGCAGCGGCGCTTTGGGCAATTCGACGGCTGATTTCAGGTGGCGACGCGCCTTGCAACCGGCTGCAATTCCGCGGCGAAAGGCCAGGTCACGTTGGACATGGTTTCGATGCCCGACGCGCTGAGTGCTGCGCCGAACAGGAAGCCCTGGACAAGATCCGGCTTCACCGAATGCAGCAGGACCTTGAGCTGCTCAAATGTTTCGACGCCTTCGATAGTGACTATGAGTCCCAGGATACGGGCCAGGTCGACGACGCCCTTCAGCAGCTCCAGCGAGCGCGGATTCTGGGTGACGTCCATCACGAAGGAGCGGTCGATCTTGATCTTGTCGAGAGGCAGCTTGTGGAGATAGCTCAGGCTCGAATAGCCGGTGCCGAAATCATCAAGGGCAATGCGCACGCCAAGCTGCTTCAGTTCCTCGATGTATTGGCGGGTCTGCGACTTGTCATCCAGCAGTGCGGTTTCGGTGACTTCGATCTCGAGGCGGTTGGCCGCGAGCCCGGAAACCTCCAGCGCTTCGCGAACCTTCCGGATGACGTCGCCATTGCGGAAGTCCCTGGCGGACAGATTGACCGAGACGCTGGTCTGGTCGCGCCATTTGGCGCATTCGAGGCAGGCGGCCTGAAGCACAAAGGCGCTGATCTCTGAAATGATGCCCATCTCCTCGGCCAGCGGGATGAAGACGCCGGGTGAGATCGGTCCGAGATCGGGATGGTCCCAGCGGCACAGCGCCTCGCAGCTGGCGATGCGCATGGTGTCCATCGCCACGATCGGCTGATAGACGACCCGCAGGCTCCTGCTTTCCACCGCGCTGCGAAGATCCGCCTTCATCAGCTGCCGGTTGCGGAACGCGGCGTCCATTGCCGCCTCGAACAGCCGCCAGCCGTTCTTACCAAGCTCCTTGGCCTTGTAGAGCGCGAGGTCTGCCTTGACGATCATGGCGTCGACATCGGTTTCCGCGACCTTGGACAGAACCGCGCCGGCGCTGGCCTGGATCCGCAATCCATGCCCGGCGACGTCCACCTCGCCCTGCAATGCCGCGAAGATCTCGTCGATCTGCATGGTCAGATGGCTCTCATCCTCGATGCGGTCGAAGAAGACCATGAATTCGTCGCCGCCGAAACGGCTGACGGTGATGCCTTGCCCGGCAACGGCGGCGAGACGCTCGGCGACCGCGTAGATCAAACCGTCGCCGATCGGATGGCCGAGCGTGTCATTGACGCTCTTGAAATCATCGAGGTCGAGCACGGCCAGGCCGCACAGGCGGTCGCGCTCTCCGGAGGCCATCAGCTCGCCGACCAGTTCATGGAAATAAGCACGGTTCGGCAGACCGGTAAGGTTGTCGTAGCGCGCCATGAAACGGATCTTTTCCTCCGCCTCGACTCGAGCCGTGACGTCTTCAAAGGTGATGACACCCAATTCCTGGTTGCCTTCGCGAGCGGAGAATTCGTAGTGCTGCCCGTTGGAGAAGGAGACAAGCACCTTGCGGTCACGTCCCTCGCGCAGCGCGCGCGTCAGTTGCGCCTCGACATAGCGGCAATCCTTCGGTGCCAGCATGCCGCCGGCGACGCCGCGCAGCAACAGCGAATGGATCGACCGTCCGAGCAGTTGGTCCGGCGACCTTAGTGACATCAGACGGGCGGCTTCAGCGTTGCCGACGACCACCTTGCCGTCGGGGCCGAGCATCACCAGACCATGCGACATGGTGTTGAGGGCGCGGTTGAACCGCTGTGCGATCTGTCGCGCCTGCTTGTGTCCAACGACCGCCGAAAACAACACGTTGCGGACGTGGTCGGCACTGCCCTTGATGATAAACATGAAGGGAATGATCAGCAGGCCCAGCACGACATAGGGGATGTCGAGCCTGAGGATGAGCGCCGCGGCGATCGGCCCGACAAAGGTAACCGCGAAGATCATTACCATGCGCGGCGACCCGTAATTTCGGCCGACGACGGTCACCAACGAAGCCATCGTTACCGACAGCGCTCCGATCTCTGCATAGGAATCGGAGTAGACATAGATGGAGATGAAGCAAAAGAACCCCAGCAACAACCCTTGAAGGCTGCCCTTCAGGATGTATTCGCGCTCCCACTTCTTTGCATCGGCGGCGTCGTGCATTTCGCCGCCCGAGCGGTGGAACCGCCGCAGGCTGAAGTAACGCCAGACGCCGATGCCAAGCAGCGCGCCCGCCAGAGCCAGAAAAACCGGCTGGCCATTGCGCCAGTAAACCATGAGGCTGATGACAGCGTGACAAAGCGCGCCGATTATCAGCATGTGCGCGTTGTCGAACAACGAGCGCACAAACTGGATATAAACATCCACGGGGATGTTATCGGCTTTTGTTTTGCCCATTACTGGCGCCCAATGAGCCCCAGCCTTGGCATAGTCCCATTAAAAAACCTTTAGCTTGGCTTGAAATGCCTGATTTCAGAGGCTTTTTGGATCACTCGGCGGCCTGGAGTTCCACCCGCGTCGGCGAGCTAGACAGGCGCTCGACCAGTCTTCGACGCTCGCCCGCGGCCTTTTCCGCGCTGGCCTGCCGGACATGGCCATAACCACGGATGAGCGCGGGAACCGAAACCAGAGCGACCGCCGCCTCGGCCTTATCAGGCGCCAGCGACCTGGCGACGAGCTCAAGATCGCCCTCATATTGCGCCAGAAGCTGCCGTTCCATGCGCCTTTCGGCGGTATAGCCGAACAGGTCGAAAGCGGTGCCGCGCAGGCCCTTCAGCACCGCCAGCAGCCGGAAACCCTTCATCATCCAGGGGCCAAAGCTCGACTTCCTCGGTCTGCCGTCATTGCCGCGACGGCCCATGATCGGTGGGGCGAGATGGAATTCGAGTTTTTCATAGCTCTGGAACTGCTTGCCTAGCTCGGCGGCGAAGGAGCCGTCGGTGTAGAGCCGCGCCACCTCGTACTCGTCCTTGATCGCCATCAGCTTGAACAGGTTCCTGGCCGCTGCCTCGGTCACGGCGGTCGAGCCTGGCACGGCCCTGGCCTCGGCGGCGCGCAGCAGCGCCAGCCTGTCGGCATAGCGCTTGCCATAGGCGGTGTTCTGGTAGGCGGTCAGGAAGGCGACACGGCGGGCAATGATCTCGTCCAGCGTCTGCGCGACCGGGGCCGTCTCTCCTGCCTTGCCTGGCTGGGCGACGAGGCCACGCACGAAATCCGGCTGGTGCGCCGCGCGGCGGCCCCAGCGGAAGGCGGCGATGTTCATCGCCACCGCTTCGCCGTTCAGCTCGATCGCCCTCTCGACAGCCTCCGCCGACAGCGGCAGGCCGCCATGCTGGAAGGCAAAGCCGAGCATGAACATGTTGGCGCCGAGCGAATTGCCGAACAGCGCCGTGGCGGTGCGGGTGGCATCGAAGAAATGCGCCTTGTCGTCGCCGGCGGCGGTGCGGATCGCCTTCTTCAGGCGCTCGATCGGCAAGGAGAAATCCGCCGAGCGGGCAAACTCGCCGGGCATGATCTCGGCGGTGTTGGCAAGGAAGATCGTATGGCCCTCGCGCACTGCGGTCAGCACCTTCTTGGCACCCGACACGACGAGGTCGCAGCCAAGCACGAGGTCGGCCTTGCCAGCCGAGACGCGGATGGCATGGATCTCGTCCGGCGTGCGGGCGATGCGGACATGGGTGAATACCGAGCCGCCCTTCTGGGCGAGGCCAGCCATGTCGATCATGCCGCAGCCCTTGTCCTCGAGATGGGCCGCCATGCCGAGCACGGCACCAACGGTGACGACGCCGGTGCCGCCGACGCCGTCGATGATCGCCGCCCAGCCCTCGGCGCCCAGCGGGAATTCGGCCGGTGTCGGGACGCCGTCAAGCGGATCGGTCTTGCCGGCAAGGCCCTCGGCCTTGCGGATCTTGGCGCCGTGCACGGTGACGAAGGACGGGCAGAAGCCGTTGACGCAAGAGAAGTCCTTGTTGCAGCTCGACTGGTCGATCTTGCGCTTGCGCCCGAATTCGGTCTCTGCCGGCTGGATCGAGACGCAGTTCGACTGCACGCCGCAATCGCCACAGCCTTCGCAGACCAGTTCGTTGATGAAGACGCGCTTGTCGGGATCGGGAAAGGTGCCGCGCTTGCGCCGCCGGCGTTTTTCGGCGGCACAGGTCTGGTCGTAGAGCAGGATCGAGACGCCCTTGACGTCGCGCAGCTCGCGCTGGACGAGATCGAGGTCGTCGCGGTGATGGATGGTGGCGCCGGCCGGAAATTCGGCCTTGCCGGCGTATTTGTCCGGCTCGTCGGTGACGATGGCGATGCGGTCGACGCCTTCGGCCCGCACCTGCCTGGCGATCATGTCGACCGTCAGGCCGCCCTCATGCGGCTGGCCGCCGGTCATGGCCACGGCGTCGTTGTAGAGGATCTTGTAGGTGATGTTGGCCTCGCTCGACAAAGCGAAGCGGATCGCCAGCGTGCCGGAATGATTGTAGGTGCCGTCGCCGAGATTCTGGAAGATGTGCCCGCGCTTCGAGAACGGCGCCTGGCCGACCCATTGCGCGCCCTCGCCGCCCATGGCCGTGAAGCCCAGCGTGTTGCGATCCATCCAAAGCGCCATGAAATGGCAGCCGATGCCGGCGGCGGCGATCGAACCGTCCGGCACCTTGGTCGAGGAATTGTGCGGACAGCCGGAACAGAAGAAGGGCGTGCGCGAACCGATGTCGGTGGCATCGGCCAGCATCGCCTGGAACTGGCGCAGCTTGCCGACCCGCGCCGAGATATCCTCCGACGGGCCGATGGTCTTGACGATCCTCTCGCCAAGGGCAATGGCGATCTCGTTGGGATCAAGTGCGCCCTTGGCCGGAAACAGCCAATCGCCGCGCTCGTCCTTCTTGCCGACGATGACCGGCTGCGAGGCGGTGCCATAGAGGCTTTCGCGCAGCTGCACCTCGATCAGCGAACGCTTCTCCTCGACGACGACGATGGTGTCGAGGCCGCGGGCAAAGTCAGCGATGTGCTGCAGGTCGAGCGGCCAGGGGCAGCCGACCTTGAACAGCCTGATGCCGATGCGGTTGGCGGCCGCCTCGTCGATGCCGATGTCCTCCAGCGCCTGGCGGACATCGAGATAGCTCTTGCCCAGCGTGATGATGCCGAGCTTGGGGTTGCGGCCGCCCGAATAGACGATGCGGTTCAGCCCGTTGGCATGGATGAAGGCGGAGGCTGCGGCACGCTTGTATTCGTGCAGCCGCTCCTCCTGGCCGAGCATATCGATCTCGTGGCGAATGTTGAGGCCGCCCGGCGGCATGTCGAATTCCGGCACGACGATGTTCAAGCGCTCGAGCGAGGCATCGACCGAGGCCGTCGATTCGATGTTGTCCTTGACGCATTTGATCGCCGCCCAGGTGCCGGCAAAACGCGACATCGCAAAGCCGTACAGACCGTAGTCGATGATCTCCTGGACACCGGCCGGGTTGAGGATGGGCACCATGGTGTCGACGAAGAGGAATTCTGTTGCGTGCGCGTTGGTCGAGGATTCGGCCATATGGTCGTCGCCCATCAGCGCAAGCACGCCGCCATGCTTGGATGAGCCGGCGAGATTGGCGTGGCGGAACACGTCTCCCGAACGATCGACGCCCGGACCCTTGCCGTACCAGACGGAAAAGACACCATCATGGGTGCCCTCACCCAGGAGTTCCGTCTGCTGCGATCCCCAGCAGGCGGTGGCGGCAAGCTCCTCGTTGAGGCCGGGCTGGAAGACGATGTCGGCCCCGGCGAGCTGCTTCTTGGCCTTCCACAGCTGCATGTCGAGGCCGCCGAGCGGTGAGCCGCGATAGCCGGAGACGAAACCGGCGGTGTTCAGGCCAGCGCGGCGGTCGCGCTCGCGCTGCATCAGGAGCATGCGGATGACCGCCTGCGCGCCGGACAGGAAGATGCGCTCCTTCCCGAGGTCGAACTTGTCGTCGAGCGCGACATCATGCAGCGTCATCAGGCATTTCCTCTGCGAAGGCCGCGCGGGAGCAGGCAGCCAACGTCGGGGTCGGATGACGCATCCTTTCTCCCCTTGCAAGTGAGGTCAAACAAAATCGCAGGAGCCAGGCAACGCGCAACAAACAGTCCGGCGGGTGCTGGAGCGCGCACGAAACCGCACGTCGAGAGTGCCTCGGCGCACGAAAACTCCGGCCGGAATCGATACCGTCTGAAGGTGTCAGCCGGCTTTCGAGCAGTCCGGCTTCGGCTCGCCCGGCAGCTTGCCGTCGGGATGGCCGGCGAGATCGGGATTGGGCGTATAGAGCTGGTCCATGACCAGCGGCCGGTCGGGCAGGATCGACTGGTCTTCCGTCGACATCAGCGTGGTGTCGATCTTCTGCAGGACCGCGCCGTCGGCGCCCTTGATGCTGATGGCGATGGCGTAGGGCTTGTTCTTGACGATGCAGGTCAGCGCCGGGCTCTCCAGGCTGACCTTGTCGAGCTTCGGCCAGACCTTCTGCTCGACCACCAAGGGCGCACCGCCGGCGGGATTCTGGAAGCTGGCAACCGCCACCTGACCCTCGCCCATCGGCTGCAGGGGCCGTAGCGTCACGACATAGGTCGCCCTGGCGAGACGGTAGTTGAAGACAAATATCTTGCCGGAAACCTCGAACAGCTTGCCCTCGCCGCCGGTGTCGCGGCAGGCGCCGAGGGTCGCTGCGGCAATCAACATGGCGCCGGCAACGAGCGCGCGTGAAAATCCTCTAGGCATCCTTGACCTCATGGGCCGCCATGCGGCGGCGGCGATAGTGACGACTTGCCTTCTGCCGGTTGCCGCACACCGCCATGTCGCACCAAAGCCGGCTGGAATTGCGGCTTCTGTCGACGAACAGCCAGGTGCAGTTGGGGCAGATCCTGAGCCGCGCGACCGTGTCGTCGCGCAGCAGCGAAAGGGCCGAGACCGCCAGCGCCGCCTCGAAGGCGATAGGCGCCGCCGGATCGCCGAACGGCCTTCCCGGCGCGCCGATCTCGGTCCGGCTGCCGGCCAGGCCCTCGGCGCAGGCACGCAGGAAGTCTGGCAGGTCGGCGGTGGCGACTGACCCATTCGACACCGCGCCGCGAAACAGCCGGTCTGTCGTCTCGCGGATCGACAGCACGACAGGCGCGATTGCCCTCGGCGAGGACACGGTCAGCCGCCGGTCCCCAAGCTCGGCGGCGCGAAAGCCGCTGGCCGCGTCGGCGAAGCGGGCGATTTCGGCCGGATCGTCAAAACGATCGAACGTGCGCTCCGGATCGCCGCGCAGCACGACGGTGTTCGCCGTATCGAGCGCAAGCAGGCCGCCGGTGAAGCGGTGCGGGGTCCAAGCAACTGTCATGATGCAAAATCTAACCGATAAATCGCATTTGACAAGTTAGATTCGGCGATGCAAACCTCCGTTGCGCACGGTATCGTCGCCTTTGTCTCGAGCATTCCGTCGTCCCGACCGCTGTCGGCGAGATGCTTTTGGTGTTGTTGAGCATGCTCTATTTCTTCCAGCAGGTGCTGAACGGGCTGCACTCCGGCGCGCTCTATGCGCTGCTCGCCTTCGGCTACGTGCTGATCAACGGCATCCTGCACCGCACCAACCTCGCCTATGGCGCGCTGTTCGCCTTCAGCGGCCAGGCAATGATCCTGAGCGTCGCCTTCGGCTACCAGGTGCTGTGGCTGAAGCTGTTGGCGTCGGTGCTGTTCGGCGTCGTCGCGGCATTCCTCTATGCCGCGCTGATCAGCCACGTCCTATCGCGCAGCGTCTTCGAACCGTTGGCCGACCGCTCGCCCAATGCGATTGTGGTGACGACGCTGGGCATCCTGATCGTCCTGTCGGAAGCAAGCCGCATCGCCGCCGACACGCATGATCTGTGGCTGCCGCCAATGCTGGCACAGCCCATCGTTTTCGCCGAAGGCGCCGGCTTCAAGGCGACGCTGACGCTGATCCAGGTGCTCGACTGCGCGGTGGTGCTGGCGGCGGTCGCACTCGCCACCTCAGCGTTTGCCCGCTCCAGCTTCGGCCGGCGCTGGCGCGCCGTCTCCGACGACCCGCGCGCTGCCGCCCTGTGCGGCGTTGATGTGCGCGGCGTGTTCCGCCATGCCGTGCTGCTCGGCGGCTTCTGCGCCGCGCTGGCCGGCGTCATGGCCAGCCTCTACTACGGCAACGTCAGCTTCGGTTCCGGCCTCGTCTACGGCCTGAAGATCCTGTTCGTGACGGCAGTCGGCGGCTATCTCTCGCCGCCACGGGCAGCGCTTGGCGCGGCCGCCTTCGGCATGGCCGAATCACTGTGGGCCGGTTATTTCCCAATCGAATGGCGCGATGCGTGGATGTATCTGTTCCTGGTGGCCATGCTGATCCTCATCGGCGCCGGCCGCGACACGAGCAAAGTCGTCTGAACCATCAGACTTTGGTTGCATGACGCGGGGCAGAGCGCCCTTGTCCGGCCCCGCTCTCCATCCGATACCGTTTTGCTGCCTCCATGCGTGTTGACCCGTCCGGCCACGCGCGGCATACCGTTGGGCCACGAGGCGTGACGGCAGGGGGAACCGGCACGCCTCCGCTACAAGGGAGGACTGCATGCAAGGGCCGCTCGCTCTGTCACGAGGCATCGACCGCCTCAACGAATTCATCGGCAAATCGGTATCCTGGCTGATCCTGCTGGCGATCCTGGTGAGCGCGGCCAACGCCGTCATCCGCAAGATCTTCGACATTTCGTCGAATGCGTGGCTGGAGCTGCAATGGTATTTGTTCGGCGCCGCCTTCATGCTGGCCGCCGCCTATACGCTGAAGCAGAACGAGCATATCCGCATCGACATTGTCTACGGCCTGTTTTCACGCCGCGTACAGCACTGGATAGACCTTCTCGGCCATCTCCTCTTCCTGATGCCGTTCGTGACGCTGATGGTCATCTATTTCGTTCCCTACGTCTCGCTGTCGTTTCGCAGCGGCGAAATGTCCAACAATTCCGGCGGTCTCATCATCTGGCCGGCCAAGGCCATCCTGCTGGTCGGCTTTTTCCTGCTTGCGCTGCAGGGCATCTCCGAAATCATCAAGAAGATCGCCATCATGCGCGGCGACATGGACGACCCCAATCCGTTCATATCGGCACATGAGCAAGCCGAACTCGAAGCCAAGGCACTGGCCGACGAGGTGCGCTCGTGATGGAATTCATCGCGCAGAACATGGCGCCGATCATGTTCGCCTCGCTGATCATCTTCCTGCTGATCGGCTACCCCGTGGCCTTCTCGCTGGCCGCCAACGGCTTGATGTTTTTCTTCATCGGCGTGCTCCTCTCGCCCTATTCTGGTGGATCGATCAATCTCGCCTGGCCGCTTCTGCACGCACTGCCGGATAATTTCTACGGCTCGAGGGTGATGTCTAACGACACGCTGCTGGCCATTCCGTTCTTCACCTTCATGGGCATCGTGCTCGAGCGATCCGGGATGGCCGAGGATCTGCTCGACACGATCGGCCAGTTGTTCGGTCCGATCCGCGGCGGCCTCGCCTATGCGGTGATCTTCGTCGGCGCGCTGCTGGCGGCGACCACCGGCGTGGTGGCGGCATCCGTCATCGCCATGGGTCTGATCTCGCTGCCGATCATGTTGCGCTACGGCTACGACCGCCGGCTGGCTGCCGGTGTGATCGCGGCATCCGGCACGCTGGCCCAGATCATCCCGCCATCGCTGGTGCTGATCGTGCTTGCCGACCAACTCGGCCGCTCGGTCGGCGACATGTACGCCGGCGCACTGATCCCGGGTCTGGTGCTGACCGGCCTCTACGCGCTTTACATCCTCATCGTATCGATCTTCCGGCCGAAAATGGCGCCGGCGCTGCCGCTCGAAGCACGCACGCTCGGCCACGGTGTTCTGTCGCTGCTGGTGGCGCTGGTGGTGGCGGTGGCCATCTCCTATGCCGCGTATCGCTATCTCGCGCCAGCCCATGGCGACAATGCCGACATTCTCGGCGCCACCGTAGGGGTGCTCTTCATCTACATCGTGGCAATTGCCGACAAACGTCTGAACTTCAACATGATGTCCAGGCTGGCACAGCAGGTGGTCATCGTGCTGATCCCGCCGCTGGCACTGATCTTCCTGGTGCTTGGCACCATCTTCCTCGGCATCGCCACCCCGACCGAGGGCGGCGCCATGGGCTCTGTCGGCGCATTGATCATGGCGGCGGCAAAAGGGCGGCTGTCGCTGGACGTGATCAAGCAGGCACTGACCTCGACGACGCGGCTGTCGTCCTTCGTGCTGTTCATCCTGATCGGCGCGCGCGTCTTCTCGCTCACCTTCTACGGCGTCAACGGCCACATCTGGGTCGAACACCTTTTGACCTCGCTGCCGGGCGGCGAAGTCGGCTTCCTGATCGGCGTCAACATCCTCGTCTTCTTCCTGGCCTTCTTCCTCGATTTCTTCGAACTGGCCTTCATCATCGTGCCGCTGCTGGCGCCGGCGGCCGACAAGCTCGGCATCGACCTGATCTGGTTCGGCGTGCTGCTGGGCGTCAACATGCAGACCAGCTTCATGCATCCGCCCTTCGGCTTCGCGCTGTTCTACCTGCGCTCGGTCGCCGCGCGCGTGCCCTATCTCGACCGCCTTACCGGCAAGCAGATCGCGCCGGTGACGACCGGCCAGATCTATTGGGGCGCGGTGCCCTTCGTGCTGATCCAGGTGGTGATGATCGGGCTGACCATCGCCTTCCCGCAAATGGTGATGCGCTACAAGGCCACGGTGACCGATCCGGGCACGATCGACTACAAGGTGCCGGAAGTGCCCGGCCTGTCGCCGCTCGGTACACCGCCGGCTGGTGGCACGGCCCCCGCCAATGGCGGCAGCGCACCGGCCGCGCCCGGTACGCCGGACCTGTCGCAACCGCCGAGTTTCGGCGATGCGCCGCCGGCCAAGCCGGCAACGCCCGCGCCTGACCTCTCGCAGCCGCCGAGCTTCAATTGATGGGGACGGCGCCATGAAAGCGGTGCGGCTGGAGGCGGTTGGCAGCATTGCGCTGCGCGAAGTCGGCAAACCTGTCGCCGGCCCGGACGAGCTTCTGGTGCGGATCGAGGCTTGCGGCGTCTGCGGCACCGACCGGCATCTTTTCCATGGCGAATTCCCCTGCCGGCCGCCGGTGACGCCCGGACATGAATTTTCGGGCATCATCGAGGCGGTCGGCGACACCGTCTCCGGCTTTGCCGTCGGCGACCGCGTCACCGGCGACCCCAACATCGCCTGCGGACGATGCCCGCAATGCCATGCCGGCCGGGTCAATCTCTGCCGCAATCTCAACGCCATCGGCATCCATCGCGATGGCGGCTTTGCCGAGTATGTCGTGCTGCCGCAGAAACAGGCTTTCATCCTGCCCGCCGATCTGCCGCCGACGCATGGCGCCTTCTGCGAGCCGCTCGGCTGCTGCCTGCATGGCGTCGACCTTGCGCAGATCAGGCCGGGCAGCTCGGTGATCGTGCTGGGCGGCGGCGTGATCGGCCTGCTGACCGTGCAATTGGCAAAACTGGCCGGCGCCACGACCATCATCCTGTCGACCAGGCAGGCTTCTCGGCGCGCGCTTGCCGAGGCGCTCGGCGCGACGGCGACGGTCGATCCCACCGCCGGCGACGTCATCGATGCCATCGCAGGCCCCGCGGGCCTGATGCCGGGCGGCGCCGACGTGGTGTTCGAATGCGCTGGCGTGCGCGACACCGTCGAGCAATCGATGCGACTGGCAAGGGCCGGCGGCACGGTCGTCATTGTCGGCGTGACGCCGCAAGGCATGAAGGCGGAATTCGAACCTTTTGACTTGCTGTTTCGGGAATTGAAGGTGGTCGGCTCATTCCTCAATCCCTACACGCATCGCCGCGCCGCCGAGCTTATCGCGTCGGGCGCGATCGAGATCGACCGGCTGATCTCCAGGCTGGTGCCGCTCGACGAGGCGGCCGATGTGATCGCCAACCCGCCGGCGCCCGGCGAGGTCAAGGTTCTGGTGGTGCCGCGACGGGGTTGAGCCGAGGACCAGTCGCGCCGGACCCGCTTGCCGTCACGCCCCCGATCGGCTACCCAGCCAGCGCCGAAAAAGACATGACCGGTTCGGTAGTCCGGTCTCTTCCGTTCCTGGCGGAGGCCTGTTCGCCGCATGAACGTGCGGGAGAACCCGCAGCCGGCAAGCGAGGCGAAAGCCCGCGGGCCGGTTGGGTCATGTCCGGATTTCCTGATGTCACGGTCCCGCCGGTTCTCGGTCCGCAGCCAAGCCTGTCCGCGCTTCAACCGTGACAGGACAAAGACCATGAAACTGAACCATCTCAACCTCATCACATCGGAGGTCGCGGCTCTTGCCGGCTTCTTCACCAGCCATTTCGGCTTCGAACTTGTCGCCATGCGCGGCAAGGATGCCTTCGCGATCCTGCGTGGAGCCGATGGCTTTGCCCTCAACCTGATGGCGCCGGGCAAGGGAGAGCCTGCTACCTATCCCGACAATTTTCATGTCGGCTTATTCGTTGGCAGCCCAGAGCTTGTACACGCCAAGCAGGCCGAATTGACCGAAGCAGGCTTCGCGCCGGGCGAGGTCGAGGACCTGGCACGCGGCGGCTTCAAATCGACGACGTTCTACTGCATGGCGCCGGGCGGAATACTGGTCGAGGTCGGCTCCTCACGGACCTGAAAAAGAAAGACCCCGGGCATGTCGCCCGGGGTCTCTTCAACAAACGCGATGGGACCGTTTTTACAGCTTGCCGTTGCGCTGCTGGACCATCATGAAGGTGTCGTAATTGTACTCGGCCACCTGCGCCCAGAGATAGTGCTCCTTGCGGAAGCCCTTGATCGATTCCCAGATCTTCTTGAACGGCGCGTTCGAGGCTTCCATTTCGGCGTAGACCTCGTTGGCCTTTTCGAAGCAGGCGGCCATGATCTCCTGGCTGAACGGACGCAGTTTGGCGCCGCCGGCGACCAGCCGCTTCACCGCCGCGGGGTTCACATAATCGTATTTCTGCAGCATGTCGGCATCGGCGGCTTGCGCGGCGGTGCGCAGCAGCGACTTGTAGGCCGGCGAAAGCTCTTCGTATTTCGCCTTGTTGAACATCAAATGCACGGTCGGGCCGCCTTCCCACCAGCCGGGATAGTAGTAGTAGGGCGCGACCTTGTAGAAGCCGAGCTTCTCGTCGTCATAGGGGCCGACCCATTCGGCGGCGTCGATCGTGCCTTTTTCCAGCGCCGGATAGATGTCGCCGCCGGCGATCTGCTGAGGCACGACGCCGAGCTTCTGCACCACCTTGCCGGCGAATCCGCCAATGCGCATCTTGAGGCCGGAGAGGTCGGCGACCGTGTTGATTTCCTTGCGGAACCAGCCACCCATCTGCACGCCGGTGTTGCCGCCCGGCAGGCCGAAGAGACCTTGCGTGGCGAGGAACTCATTGAACAGGTCGATGCCGCCGCCATGGTAGTGCCAGGCATTCATGCCGCGCGCGTTGAGCGAAAAGGGGACCGCCGCGCCGAGCGCCCATGTCGGGTCCTTGCCCCAGTAATAATATGCCACCGTGTGGCAGGCTTCGACCGTGCCGGCCGTGGTGGCATCGGCGGCCTGCAGGCCGGGCACGAGTTCGCCGGCGGCAAAGACCTGGATCTGGAAATTGCCGTCGGTGGCTTCCGACAGCATCTTGGAGAACACCTCGGCGCCGCCATAGATGGTGTCGAGCGATTTCGGGAAGGACGATGCCAGCCGCCATGTCACCTTGGGATTGGACTGGGCGATTGCCGGGGCCGCAAGCGTTGCCGCCGCCGCCGCGGCGCCGACGCCGGTCACACCGGCCTTGCGAATGAATGAACGACGATCCATGCAGTTCCTCCCTTTTGGATCAACAGACCGACATCCGGGAAATCCTCGGGCTCCCGCATCGGTTGGCCGAAACAATACACAGGCGAGAAGGCTAGTCCAGCACGGCGACCGGATTTGGTGACCAAGCCGTGCGACCCTGCAACTATAGTCTAACAGACGACTTCGTGGTCCATGCGACACGCCAAAACTTGGCATGGAAAAATGCCCAGGGATCGCCTATTTTGCAGGCAGGATATCCCTTGCAAGATGGAAAACAGACCCAAAATGCACCAGCCGCTCGTCGCCATATCGACCGACGTCCGTCAGTTCGACAACTACACCTGGCATGCCGCCCCGCAGCAATATCTGGAAGCGGCGGTTGCCGGCGCCGGCGTGTTTCCGCTGCTGGTGCCGTCGTTCGGCGACAGGCTCGACTTCGATGAACTCCTATCCTCGGTCGACGGCGTCATGGTCACCGGTTCGAAATCCAACGTGCACCCCTCGCTCTATGGTGGCGATGCCAGCGAAGCCAACGGTCCCTATGATCCGGCGCGTGACGCCACCACGCTGCCGCTGATCCGCCGGGCGATCGAGCGCGGCGTGCCGCTGCTCGCCATTTGCCGCGGTATCCAGGAGTTGAACGTGGCGCTCGGCGGCACGCTGGGCACCGAGATCCAGGAGCGCGAGGGTTCGCTCGACCACCGCGCGCCGGTGAGCGACCACCAGGACGAGCGCTTCGCCATTCACCAGGCCATTTCGATCAAACCAGGCAGTTGCCTGGCCGGTGTGTTCGGCGCCGGTGAGATCAAGGTCAATTCACTGCACCGCCAGGCGATCGACCGGCTCGGGTCGAAGCTCGAGATCGAGGCTGTCGCCACCGACGGCACGGTCGAAGCGGTTTCGGTGAAGGGCGCCCGAGCCTTTGCCGTCGGCGTCCAGTGGCATCCGGAGTACTGGGTCAACTCGGACAGCAACTCGGCCAAGATTTTTCGCGCGTTCGGCGATGCGGTGCGCCTGCACGCCGCCGCGAAGGCCGGGGCACGGGCAGCGGCGGAGTAGTCAGTCGCCGGTCCTGCGGCCGCCCGCCAGCGACAGCAAGGGCGTGGCTGGCGCATAGGATTCGTAACCGTCGCCGTCGGCCACGGCGAAGGTGACGATCGGATCGACGCCGTTGGCGCTGAAGGCGACCGTGCCGTCATTCTGTTCGCGCCAGAACTTTGCCCGTTCTATGCCAGGGATCAGACGACGGCATGTCGGAGCAACAGTAAGCAGGGACAGGCCATCCGAAATTTCGGCCCCGCGGCCTCACCGCGCAGGCTCCCTCATCGCCATTGGCGACCAGCCTGTAGGTGCTGGACCGCGTGACCTCTTCGGCGACGCTTTGCCCATTGCCGTTATGAAACAGCTGAACGCCGCCAAACAAGGCGGCGATTGCGATCAATGCGGAAAGCGATTTCATTCTGTCTCATCCATGCACACGGGCAGGATGCAAAATGATTTCAAAGGGTTAAGCTGGCGTTAATAAATGTGACGGAGCCACTGCCGGCATCAACGAACGCGGAAGACGAAACCGTCGAACTATTGAGGGACGGTCGTCGGATAGCGATCTGAAAGGAGTTTAAAGAGCCACTCGCGCTCGACATCGGTGGCTGCCGAACCGATCTCGACCCTCTGGGCCCCAGCGTCGACTGTCAGGCGATTGTGAGTATCGCCGTCGCGAAGCCTCAGCGATTTGAGCTGCATCCGGTCGAACCTGCGCTCAGTCCGCTTCGAAAACAGCTGCGTCCAGGCGGAGGCGCCGTAGGACGGCATTTTGAACGGCGGCAACCCAGGGTCATGGCTGACCCCGGCCGCATCGAGCCTTATCACTTCGGGCACGGAGCGCCGGAAAATGCGGCGAACCATGAGCATTGCGAAGATGCCACCGACTGTCCAAGCGCAGAGCCAGAAGGCAACAAACGCCGTAGGCCCGCCGAACGGCCTGGTCACGAGCTGATATGCGGCTGTAATCTCGCCAAAGGCCCAGCCTCCTAGCCAGCAAAGAACGAATATTCCGATCAGGTAGTTGGCGAAGGGCCGCTTTGGATACGGAATCGAAATGATCTGATCTCGGCCATTGGTGGCGACCAAAATCGTGGAATTGTCAGGCGGCTTCACCGTCATCGGTTTGCCTTTCGCTAGCCGCGAGCCTTGACATGCGCCGTCTCCGGCACCGGCGTCAGCGGCCGGCGCTCGGTGAACCAGGACACCAGATTGTCGACGCACAGATCGGCCATGGCGCGGCGTGTGTGTTCCGAGGCAGAGCCGACATGCGGCAAAAGCGAGGCGTTGGGGGCGTCGAGCAACGCCTTGGGCACATTCGGCTCGTCGGCGAAGACATCGAGCCCGGCGGCGGCGATGGTGCCGTCGGCGAGCGCCGCCGCGAGCGCCGCCTCGTCGACCGTGCTGCCGCGGCCGATATTGACGAAGACGCCGTTGGCGCCAAGCGCCGACAGGATCTCGGCATTGACCGCCTTCTGCGTCGAAGCGCCACCAGGCGCCACCGAAATCAGCGTATCGACCGCTTCCGCCAGACCTTTCAGCGTCGGATGATACTCGTAGGAAAGACCCTCGACCCTGCGCCGGTTGTGATAGGCGACCGGCAGGCCGAACGCCTCAAGGCGCCGGGCAATGGCCTGCCCGATGCGGCCCATGCCGAAAATCCCGACGCGGCGGGCGCGCAAGGTCAGCCGGCTCAGCGGATAGTTGCCCTTGCGTACCCAGCTGCCGTCACGCAGCCAGTTTTCCGCGCGCGGCAGGTCACGGATCGTGTTGATCAGCAGCCCGATCGCGGTGTCGGCGACCTCCTCGGTCAGCACGTCGGGCGTGTTGGTGACCATGATGTTGTTCGCCGCCGCATGGCCGACATCGACCGAATCATAGCCGACGCCGAAGGAGGCGATGAGTTCGAGATTGGGCAGCGCATCCATCATCGCCGCGCTGATCCCGGCAAACGACGCAATGCCACGCACCGTGCGGCGCATCTCGTCGGTGACCAGCGCCGGGTCGGTGCGTTCGACCCTGATCTGTTTGAAAGTACGGTCGATGCGCCGGACGGCGTGGTCGCTGAAGTCCGCCGGCACCAGAATGGCGACGGCTTGCAGCTGTTCGGCCTTGGTCATGCCCGCTCCACCGGCTTGCCGGTCGACTGGCGCACATGCAGCTCCGGCTTGATCAATTCCTGCGAGGGCCGCACCGTCTGCCCGTTGAGCTTGTCGAGCAGCGCGCTGGCGGCGCGGCGGCCGACCTCGCGCTGGCCGTTCCAGACGGTGGTGAGCGCCGGCGTGGCGATCGCCGCCTCCTCGAGATCGTCATAGCCGGTGACGGAAATGTCGATGCCCGGCACCAGGCCGGCGCGCGCAATGCCGTTCATCAGGCCGATGGCGACGAGGTCGTTCCAGCAGCAGGCGGCGGTCGGTCTGTCTTTCAGCGCCAGGAACTGCCCGGCGGCCTCGAAGCCGGCCTGCTTGGTGCGCGGACCGGCGATGCGCCAGGACGGCCTGACTTCGAGCCCTGCCGCCTCCATGGCGTTGACATAGCCCTGATAGCGGTCGCGGCCGGTCGAGGTCTGGTCGGTGCCGCCGATCATGGCTATGCGCTTGTGGCCGAGCGAGATCAGATGGTTGGTGGCAAGCCCGGTGCCGTAAGCGTCGTCGCCGCGAAACACCGGCACGTCGGCGCCCTCGACGGTGCGGGCGATCAGCACCGCCGGCAGGCCGTTTTCCTCGGCCATCAGTATGTCGGCAGCCGGGGTGCCGATGGCCGGCGACATGATCACGCCGTCGGCGCCGAGTTGCAGCAGCGTGTCGATGAAGGTGCGCTGCTTTTCGAGCTGGTCGTAGTGATTGGACAGGATGAAGGTCTGCCGGCTGCGGTCGAGTTCGCTTTCGATCGAGCGCAGGATCTCGGCGAAGAACGGGTTCATGATGTCGTGGACGACGACGCCGACAATGCCCGAGCGCGAGGTGCGCAGGCTGGCGGCGCGGCGGTTGTAGATATAGCCGATGGCGCGCGCATGTTCCTTGATACGGTCGCGCGTCGCGCCGGCCACCAGCGGGCTGTCGCGCAACGCCAGCGACACGGTGGCCGTGGACACGCCGAGTGCATCGGCGATCGTCGAAAGCTTGATTTTTTGTGCCAGCGCCTTGCGCTCCCCGAACGAGCTGAATTGCGACCTAAACAGTTTAAAGGCGGCGTTATGCCACCGATCGGGGGCAAATCAAAGTTTTTTTGCCAGCGCCTCGGCCTCGACATCGGAGGCCGCGCGGCTCCGCAGCCGCAGCCGGTGCTCGCGGTGGACGATGTAGAGGCCGCTGGCAACGATGATGGCGGCGCCGACCAGCGTCCAGCGATCCGGGAACTGCTTGAAGACGATCCAGCCGGAAATGATCATCCACACCATCTGCGAATAGGGATAGGGGGCGAGCGCCGTGGTCGTTGCCAGCCGATAGGCCTGGACCAGCAGCCAGTGCCCGACACCGCCGAACACGCCAAGCATGAGCAGGATGAACCAGTGCCAGCCATCATGCGGCAGCGAGAAGGAAAACGGCAGCATGGGCAAAAGCAGCACCGTCGGCGCCAGCGCCGAAAACAGGATCAGGCTTTCCGACGTCTCGGTCGACGACATGCGGCGCGTCATGATGACATAGAAGCAGTTCGACAGCATCGAGCCGAGTGCGAAGAGATGGCCGATGCCGAAGACGCCGACACCTGGCCTTGTGATGATGAGGACCCCGGCGAAGGCGGCCAGAATGGCCAGCCAGCGCCGCCAGCCGGCCCATTCTCCGAGCAGCGGGCCGGCAAGGGCGGTGATCACCATCGGCCCGAAGAAATAGATCGACGTCGTCTCGGCCAGCTGCAGGGAGCGCAAGGCCAGGATGTTGCACATGGTCGAGCCGAACAGGAACACGCCGCGCAGCACATGCGCCGGCAGGTTGACCGGGCGAAACCGCAGCGGATCGCGCCAGCCGCGCAGGAGGGTGCCGACCAGCACGACATGCACGGCAAAGCGCACCCAGGCGACGATCAGCGCCGAAACGCCGGCAAGGACGAGATATTTGCTTGAGGTGTCGAGGAAGGTGAAGAAGACATAGGTGGTCAGCATGCACAGGATCGCCACCGGCGGCGTCGCGCTTTCGACATGTCTTTGGGAAGCGTTCACTTGCAGGCCGGGGAAAAGCTGGGCTGGAGCGCACCTTTGCGGGAATTGTCGCTTGCCGGCAAGCCAATTGTCGGCCACTGCCGCGCACATGAGCTCGCTGGCACAACAATAGAAGCCGCCAGGCTTAGTCCAAGCCTCCCACGCTATGCCTGCATGCGGGCGCCCTTGGTGATCTTGTCGACCACCTTCTTCTCGGCGCGCAGCGCGATGCCGACCACCTTGGCATCTTCTGGCGCGAATTGCGCAAAGACGGCGCGGTTGGCGGCGTCGAAGCCGGTGGAAAACATCTCCTCGACATAGAGCGAGGTCGTCACGCCGCGCTCCAGCGCGCGCCGGTGGAGCGCGGCCAGCGTCGCCTGGTCTGCCGACAACACGATGACCGGCTGGATCGACAGCGGATTGTAGAGATTGCCTGAGCGGTCGCGATAGGGCTCGCCGATGATGTCGGGAAACTGCGCGACGATGCCGCTGGTCAGGAAGGCGGTGACGTTGAGTTTCTGCCAGACGGGCAAGTCTTCGCGCAGCACGATTGCAAATTTCGTATCGAACATGACAAAATGGACCATTCGAGGTTAGGCCCCGATTGCGAGGCTGAATGAGACGATGTCGTTCGAACTAGACCGCCAGGCCTCTAAGGGTCTTGGACGTTTGTGCGCGGACGCGGCGGAGAATTGCATCATCTCCGCACCCGACCCCGCCGGCATGGAGCGGATCGAGGCGCGCTTTCATGGCAGCGCCTTCGATCTGCATCGTCATGACACCTATGCGATCGGGGTGACGCTGCATGGCGTGCAGACCTTCCGCTATCGCGGCGCGACGCGGCTAAGCCTGCCCGGCCAGATCATCGTGCTGCATCCCGATGAGTTGCATGACGGCGGCGCCGGCACCGAGGACGGGTTGCGCTACAGGATGCTCTACCTCGAACCGTCGCTGATGCTGGACTGCCTTGGCGGCGCGTCGTTGCCCTTCGTCAGGGAAGCCGTGGTGCGGGACGAAGCCTTCTGCGCCACGCTGCTTTCGGCGCTGGGGCCGCTGCAACAGGAACTCGACGAGCTGTTCGTCGATGATTTTCTCGCCCAACTGATGCATGGCCTGGCACGGCATGCCGGCCAGCCGGCAAAGCCGATGGCCCGGACGGCATGGCGGGCGGCGACGCTGGCGCGGGACTATCTGACGGAGAACGCAATGCGCCCGGTGCGTTCCGGCGAATTGGAAGCCGTCACCGGACTGGACCGCTACGCCTTATCGAGGCATTTCCGCGCCGCCTTCTCGACCAGCCCGCATCGTTTCCTGGTGATGCGCCGGCTTCAGCGCGCGCGGCGGATGATTACCGCCGGCGAGCCCCTGGCGCAGATCGCGGTCGAGGCCGGCTTCACCGACCAGAGCCATTTCAACAGGCAATTCAAGAAGGCATTTGGCATGACGCCGGGGCGTTGGTCCTCGCTGATCCGGGACGCGGCTCCAGCAGCGGCCTGATCACTCGTCCGACTCGGCGTCGTCGTCGATCAGCACAAGCTCCTCGTTGGAGAGATTGGCCTCGATGCGGGCCAGCAGCTTGAACAACGCCTTCTGGTCCTTCTTGTCGAGGCCCTTCAGCGCCTGCTTTTCGGTCTTCTTCACCGATTTCTCGATGGCGTGGATGATATCGCGGCCAGTGTCGGTGAGGAAAATATGAGCCTGACGGGCGTCGGCCGACGAGGCGCGCTTTTCCAGAAAGCCCTGCGCCTGCAGCCGGTTGATGGTCTTGGTGATGGTGGGCGGGCGCACGCCGAGGCGGCCGGCGAGATTGCCAGGCGTCTGGCCGTCCTCGCGGTCGAGCGCCAGCATGATCTGGTCCTGGCCGGCATAGAAGCCGTGCGCCAGGAGCCGGGCCGCCAGCGCCGTTCTTGCCAGCCTTGCCGCCGAATGCAGCCGGCTCATTGTTGCAGTTTTGTCCGCCTTGGCCATGGTCATCCCCTCTTCGGCCATACCGGTAGCGACAGCATAGACGCAGCCGGCCGGTTGGCAATCGACGATAAAAAGAATCCGGCGCGTGAAACAGCTTTGCCGGCAAGCATTGCGGTGCCCGCCGTGGCTAATGCCAGATGTTTATTTCAGTTAGATGACAAACGACTTTTCGCCGCACGGGAATCGCCGCAAAGGTGAGGCCCGCGTGGCGTGAGACGCGCCTTGCTCGCGACAAAGGCGCACTTTCGCAGTCATCCGGCACGCCGATATCACAGTGGCCGGGCCAAGAGCTTTGGCCCATCGGTTTGCCCCGTGCAAAAGCCCCGCACACATCCTATATGGAGCCCAGAATCCCTTTTTCGCGGCCTGGATTTCAAGGCCCAGTCATCTCGAGGCAAGCCATGAGCGACGCACAGACGCAGATCCCCGTAACCGTTCTCACCGGCTATCTCGGCGCCGGCAAGACGACGCTGCTCAACCGCATCCTGTCGGAGAACCATGGCAGGCGCTACGCGGTCATCGTCAACGAATTCGGCGAAATCGGCATCGACAACGACCTGATCGTGGAATCCGACGAGGAAATCTACGAGATGAACAATGGCTGCGTCTGCTGCACGGTGCGCGGCGACCTGATCCGCGTCGTCGAGGGCCTGATGCGCCGACCGGGGCGCTTCGACGCGATTGTGGTCGAGACCACCGGCCTCGCCGATCCGGTGCCGGTGGCGCAGACCTTCTTCATGGACGACGACGTGCGCTCCAAGACCAAGCTCGATGCGGTGGTGGCGCTGGTCGATGCCAAGCATCTGCCGCTCAGGCTCAAGGATTCCAAGGAAGCCGAAGACCAGATCGCTTTCGCCGATGTCGTCGTCCTCAACAAGACCGATCTCGTCACCCCGGAAGAGCTCGCCAAGGTCGAGGCGACGATCCGCGCCATCAATCCGGCAGCCAGGATCCATCGCACGACGCGCGCCGGCGTCGCCCTGTCGGAGGTGCTCGACCGCGGCGCCTTCGACCTCTCCCGGGCGCTGGAGAACGATCCGCATTTCCTTGAGGCGCATGACGATCACCATCATGACCACGATCACGACCATGATGGCCACGATCACCACCACCATGATCATGACGGGCATGACCATCATCACCACGACCACGCGCATCCCTCAGACATCCATGATGTGACGGTGCAGTCGGTGTCGTTGCGCGGCGGCGAGATGGACCCGAAGAAATTCTTCCCATGGATCGAGAAGATCACCCAGATGGAAGGCCCCAACATCCTGCGGCTGAAAGGCATCATTGCCCTGAAAGGCGATGATGAACGCTACGTCATCCAGGGCGTGCACATGATCATCGAGGGCGACCATCAGCGCGCCTGGAAAGACGGCGAGAAACATGAGAGCCGGCTGGTGTTCATCGGCCGCGAACTGGACGCCGAGCGGCTGAAGAAGAGTTTCGAGGCCTGCCAGGCCTAGTCAGGCTTTGCCGTGCGGTTCCAGGCTGGATGTAATGATCGAAGGAATTGCGGCCGTGGAATTTCAGAAGCCGCCGTTGACGATCGTGGCGTTTCCACGAACGCCGCCACTGCGACGGTAGGTCGGCGGTCCCTTCGCTCAGCGCCGCTTGCTCGATTTGATTGGTGTCAGACCAAGCGAGCGGCTGCCGCCGCCCGTCAGGGTTGAGGTCAAAGTCGCCTGCCTGCCTCCTTCCCAGATAATGGCGGCTGACCGCCAGGCGGCCACCATTCTAGCACAAAACCCGCCGCCGAAGCGGGAGCTTGTCCATGAGGAAAGGAAGACGGGCGGGCGTGTCTAGCCAGTGCATCCTTGAAATGGTCGAATGATCGGCTTTGACCAACAGGCGATAGCTAGCGCGACGTACATCTGTGATCGAGGAGGTGCTCAGCTGCCCTTCCCCAATTTACCAGAATATAGAATCCCGGCCTCGCGTCAGCCAGCGTTGCACCGGCGACGAGTACATTTAGATCATCCATGGTGTGTCGTGCCTGAGGCAAACCGGCAACAACCAGGCCGACCACGTTAGTGGTTCGCAGATCCGGCTCAGCCACTGCCATTATCCAATAGGGTCGCCCCTTCAATATCAATGGAAACGGTTGCCAAATCGCGTCTTGCTTCGGCCCATCTAAGGCAAGCGTCCTTTCCACCGACTCCAGCAAGCAATCGACGTGGATGTGCAACTGATCCTGGGACCGCTCAAAGCGGGAATTAACCGCCAGGCCAACGGCTGATCGTGGCAGGCCGTGTCCGAGTCTTGCTTCAACTTTCTGTCGGGCTTCCCATGCCCGGTTCCATAGTTGGGCGCTATCAGTGGAACGGGCGGATGGGCTTTCCAAGCCCGCAATCGCTGTGATTGGGGCCACCAGAAACTCGGTCCGGTGTAGAGGTGATTTGATGAGGACTGACCCATAATCCCCCTGCTCGGTCAGTATCACCTGGTCGCAGGGGAAGGCGACGCCAAGCCGCGTACTTGCAAGTGCGCAGGTCTGCACCATCTCCCACAATATTCTGCGTTTGAGGAAAGCGTAGCCGGCAGCGGCTGACAAAGCGACCAACAATGTCACGAACAGCCGAAGGCCCCTGCGCTCCAAGAAGCCCAGCACATTGTTCCTTTCTCAAACGACCGGAGCGAGCGGCGCGAGCATCGCCAAGAACATGGTTTGGGTCATCATACAATCGCAGGGTGCGGAAGTTCCGTTCCCGCCTGGAGATCACAATCGCTGATGTTATCCCATTCCGTTGGGGAGGTCGCCATCGGGCAGGGCTTGGAGGCCAACTGCTCGCCGCCGCCGCGTTGCGCTGCCTGCGGCTTGCAGGCGAAGGCGGCGGCATCCTGCTCATCATCGATGCCAAGAGCGACCGGGTCCGCAAGGTGGTATGCCAGCTGTGGTGCAGAGCGCCTCCAGGGATCGGCTTTGACCCTGGTGATGCCATTGGCGACGTTTGCAACTGAACTGCGAGCCAAGGGGCTGCCTTGACTAGATTACAGCCTCTTGCCGCCTCGCCGATCCTCCAAGGTTGCCGGAACCGTAAACGTCGAGTAAGCCCCTGCAACCGCTGCAATTCAACTGAACAAAGATATCCATGCCCACAGTTGCCCCCCTCGACCTCGAAGGCCATTGCGTTGCCGCCGTCTTCCTTGGCGACGTGCCGCATTTCGCGCTGGCCGATGGCGCTATCCATCGGCTCGACAATGGCCACAAGACCATCCAAGCCAATGACGGGCTGCTGGCGGCTTTCCACGATGCGGCCAACGACCGGCTGATCACTGGCGGCGAGGACGGCAAGGTGTTTGCCGTGAAGACAGGCGGCGAAGCCACCGAAGTGGCCAGCGCCGGGAAAAAGTGGATCACCAGCGTCGCCGCCGGGCCGCAGGGCGCCGTCGCCTATGCCACGGGCAAGACCGCCTTCGTGCGCTTCGCCGACGGCAAGACCAGGGAATTTGCCCATCCGCGCTCGGTCGAGGGGCTGGCGTTTTCGCCCAAGGGCATGCGCTTCGGCGTTGCCCGCTACAATGGCGCGACGCTGCATTTCCCGGCCGCCGAGGGCAAGCCGGTGGAACTCGAATGGGCCGGCGCCCATACCGGCATCACCTTCTCGCCGGATGGCGCCTTCCTCGTCACCACGATGCAGGAAAACGCCCTGCATGGCTGGAAGCTGGTCGACGGCAAGCACATGCGCATGAGCGGGTATCCCGGCAAGGTCAAAAGCCTGTCATGGAGCGTCAAAGGCAAATGGCTGGCGAGTTCCGGCGCGCCGGCGGCGATCGTCTGGCCGTTTTCGGGCAAGGACGGACCGATGGGCAAGGCGCCGCTGGAACTCGGCACGCGCGGCAACACGATGGTGACTTGCGTGGCCTGCCATCCAAGCCAGGATGTCGTGGCGATCGGCTACGAGGACGGCATGGTAATCGCCGCGCGCTTCGCCGACGCCAAGGAAGTGCTGCTGCGCCGGCAAGGCAAGGGCGCCGTCACCTCGATGATGTGGGACAGGGAAGAGCGCCGTATCGCCTTCGGCAGCGCGGCCGGCGACTGCGGCGTGATCGACATCACGGCCTGACCTCACCGCGCTCGCGTGGCCAGCCGAAGAGGCTTGCGCCGCAGCGACAGCCCATCGCGAATGTTGAGCGACAACAGTGCGATGTTCGTTGCGCCGGCTACCAGCTCGATCGCCTGGACGACTGCGAAAAACTTGTCGAAGCGACCGGCCGTGGCAAAGCTGCTGAGCAGGAAGGCCGAGGGCACGAGGACCAGCAATCCGTTGGCGGCAATGATGCGCATGCGCCACTTCTTGCGTGCCACGACCGGGCTCTTCCAGCCCTTGCCAAGTGAGAAGCCAGACGCGCCGGCAATGATCATCGCCGGGATGAGCACCACCATGCCGGCCAGCACGCAGTTCTTGACCGTTGTGATCGCGGCCGCGTCGCCGAGCAGTTCGGCCGTAGCCGTCGACAGCCAAAAAGCCGAAACCGTGATGAGCGCGACGGCGCCCGCTGCCGCATGAATTTTGGTTTTCTTTAGTATCTCCATAGCAAGCTATATATCATTGCATAGCATGCTATTCAACTATTATCTGGCAGGCATGACATTTCAGAAAGGACGATCCGCCGGATTCCTGGCCAACCACATGGCGCGGTTGTTTGCCAACGGCCTGCAGCAGCGCATCCGGCCGCTTGGCCTGGCGCCCGCCCAGTTCATGACGCTGCTGGCGCTGTGGGATGAAGACGGCCTGACGCAACGCGAACTCGTGCAGCGTCTCAATGTCGAACAGGCGACGATGGCCAACACGCTGATCCGCATGGAACGTGACGGCCTGATCGAACGACGCCTGCACCCCGAAGACGGGCGCTCGCAGTCGATCCATCTCACCGCGAAGGCCGTTGGCCTGCGCGAGCCGGCGACACAGGCCGCGCGTTCACAAAACGAGGTGGCCCTGACCGGCTTCAGCGAGGACGAGCGGCTGGTGTTCCTCGACCTGATGCGGCGCGCCATCGCCTCGATGCAGGCGGGCTGACACAACCGATCGGCGAGCCTACTCAGCCCCGCACGACACCTTGCCCGTCAATTCCACCGGTTTGCCGTCCTTGTCCGTGTCGGCGGCGTTGTCATAGACGGCAAGCGTGTACTGCCCGTCATAGACGCCTTCGTCGCTGGCCTTGGTCAGGATCGTCAGCTCGACCGAATTGAAGGCGTTGGCCACCTCGTGCTCGTGGTAGATATTCAGCCGCAGTTCCTTGTCGTCCAGCCAGTACTGGGTCAGGTTGGAATCCTCGAACACCGTCTTGCGCAATCCATCGCCAGCCAGCCTCGCCTTGATTTCGAGATCGCCGCGAAAATTGAAGGTCGGGCCGCCCATGCCTCGGGTGACACCGGCGCCGACGTCGAATGTCACCGCCCTGTCGTCGACATTGCACCAGATGCCGCCCGAGGCGAAGGCAGTGCCGGCCGACGCCAGTAGCATTGCCACACAGAGGATGGTCCGCATTTTTGTTCCCCCACCTCATTCCCGTTCATATTGGCGCTGACTTCGCCAGCACGGTCAAGCGCCGCCGGAGCAGGCTGAGCCAATGCAGGGCAGGCGCGCGGCCAATTGCGGTTGCGGACATGGATTGGCTAAGAGGGACGGACGAGAGGGGTTTTCATGCACAGCAGCGACGGTTCAAAGACGTCCATCGGCGGCATCAGCCGTGACCGCATCGTAGAATTGCGCGAGACCGAAGGCGCGGCCTTCCGCAAGGCGCGGCCGAAATCGCAGTCCAAGGTCAGCAACGGCCTGCCCGGCTTCTTCGGCGGCGTGCCGATGCACTGGATGAACGACTGGCCGACGCCATTTCCGATCCTTGTCGACAGCGCCAAGGGCGCTGCGATCACCGACATTGACGGTAACAGGCTCGACGATTTCTGCCTTGGCGACACCGGCTCGATGTTCGGCCATTCGCCGCCACCGGTGGCGCGGGCCATCCGCCGCCAGGCCGGGCGCGGCCTCACCTATATGCTGCCCTCGGAAGACGCGCTTGCCATCGGGCCGCTGCTGCAGCAGCGTTTCGGCCTGCCATTCTGGCAGATCGCGACGACGGCGACCGACGCCAACCGCTTCTCGCTGCGCGTCGCCCGCGCCGTCACCGGGCGCGAAAAGATCCTGGTCTTCAACGGCTGCTACCACGGTTCGGTCGACGAGACGATGGTGCGGTTGATCGACGGCAAGCCGGTCAACCGGCCAGGACTGGCGGGCGAGTTCCGCGACCTGACCCGTACGGCGAAAGTCATCGAGTTCAACGATGTTGCAGCCCTTGAAGCAGCCCTCAAGGACAGGGATGTGGCCTGCGTCATCGCCGAGCCGGTGCTGACCAATTCCTGCATGGTGCTGGCCGACCCCGGCTTCCACGACGCGCTGCGCAGACTGACCCGCGAGACCGGCACGCTGCTCCTGATCGACGAGACACACACGATCTCGACCGGCCCCGGCGGCTACACCGGGAAGTACGGGCTCGACCCCGACTTCTTCGTGCTGGGCAAGCCGATCGCCGGCGGCGTGCCGGCAAGCGTGTGGGGCATGAGCGATGAAGTCGCCTCGCGCTATGCCGAGTACAACAGGACCAAGGAACCCGGCTATTCCGGCATGGGCACGACGCTGTCGGCCAACCCGCTGCAGTTCGCCACCATGCGCGCCACGCTCGAAGAGGTGATGACAGCGGAGAATTATGACCGCATGGACCATCTGGCGCGGCGTTTGGATGCCGGGCTGAACGGGGTGATCGACCACTATCGCCTGCCCTGGCATGTTGCCCGCGTCGGCGCCCGCGTCGAGTTCATCTGCGCGCCCGGACCGTTGCGCAACGGCGACGAAGCCGAGACCGCGCATGCGCCGGAACTGGAGGCCGCCATCCATGTCGCGCTGGTCAATCGTGGCGTGCTGATCGCGCCCTTCCACAACATGATGCTGATCTCGCCGGCGACGTCAGGCGCACAGGTCAACCGGCTGATCAGCGCCTTCGGCGCTGTTGCGGCAAAGCTTGCGGCATGAGACAAGCGGCCATGGACAATGCCTTTGTGACCTCCCCGTCGGGGTCTTCGCCCACCGAGGCGCAAGCCTTTCTCGACGCCCATCCCGAGATCGAAGCCTTCGATATCGTGCTGACGGACGCCAATGGCGTGGGCCGCGGCAAGATCGTGCGCCGGCATGAGTTGAGAAGCATTTTCGAGGGCGGGCGGCACATGCCGATCTCGATCCTCGGCCTCGACATCACCGGCGAGGACGTGCACGAGACCGGACTGATCTGGACGACCGGCGACGGCGACCTCAGGGCATGGCCGATCCCCGGCACGCTGGTGCCCCTCTACGGCACCAATCCGCCGCGCGGCCAGGTGCTGATGGCGATGTATCACCTCGACGGCCTGCCGATGTCGTCGGACCCGCGCCTGGCGCTGGCCCGGCAGGTCGAGATCCTCGCGGCCAAGGGCCTTTACCCGGCCGGCGCCTTCGAGCTGGAATTCTTCCTATTGGCCAATGAGCGAGACGCCGACGGCAAGGTGCAGCCGGCGCGCGCCGTGCTTGATGGCCGCGTCTCGGGCAAGACGGAGGTCTATTCCGTCGACCACCTGCACGGCATGGAACCGCTGTTCTCAGACATCTATGCCGCCGCCAAGGCGCAAGGCATTCCGGCCGAGACGGTCATATCGGAATATGCGCCCGGCCAGTACGAGCTGACGCTGAACTACCGCAAGGATGTGATGCGGGCGGCCGACGACCTCGTCATGCTGAAGCGGCTGGTGCGGGCGCAGGCGCGCCGCCATGGCGTGACCGCCTGTTTCATGGCCAAGCCGATCGAGAAATATGCCGGCTCGGGCATGCATTTCCACGTCTCTCTGCAGGACAAGGCTGGCCGCAACGTGTTTACCGAAGCCGGCGGCGAGAGCTGGTCGCTACCCCTGTTGCAGGGTCTCGGCGGGCTGATCCAGACGATGGCGGAATCGATGCTGGTGTTTGCGCCGCACGCCAATTCCTGGCGGCGTTTCGTCTCGCAATCCTATGCGCCGGTGGCGCCGACCTGGGGCGTCAACAACCGCTCGGTGGCACTGCGCGTGCCGGCTGGCGACGCCAAGAACCGGCGCATAGAGCACCGGCCGTCCGGCGTCGACGCCAATCCCTATCTGATCGCCGCGACGGTACTGGCCGGCATCATCAAAGGCCTCGACGAAGGGCTCGATCCCGGCCCTGAAACGACCGGCAACGGCTATGAAGCAGCCGTTACCCGCACGACGATGCCGGCGGACTGGCGCGCCGCGATCGAAGCGGCCAAGGCCTCCAGCTTCCTGAAAGGCGCGCTCGGCGAGGATTTGCACCGCACCTTCGTGGCGATCAAACAGTCGGAATATCTGCGCGTGGCACGCACGGTCAGCGAACTGGATTACCATCTCTATTTGCACGAGGTGTGAGGACCTTGAGATGGCGGCGATCACTTTTTCGCCGCCTATGTCAAATGACGTAGCGCGGCAGTTGCCCAGAACATATCATGAACGGATGAGCGCTCTCACCGTCCGTGAAAAGCTGGCGATCCTTTCCGACGCCGCCAAATATGATGCTTCCTGTGCCTCATCGGGCTCGGCGAAGAAGGATTCGCAGCAATCCGGCGGCATCGGTTCCACCGAAGGCATGGGCATCTGCCATTCCTATGCACCGGACGGCCGCTGCATCTCGCTCCTGAAAATCCTGCTCACCAATTTTTGCATCTACGATTGCAGCTATTGCATCAACCGCTCGTCCTCGAATGTACGGCGCGCCCGCTTCAGCATCGACGAGGTGGTGAAGCTGACCATGGATTTTTACCGGCGCAACTACATCGAGGGACTGTTCCTGTCCTCAGGCGTCATCCGCTCGCCGGATGAAACCATGGGCGAGATGGTCGAGGTGGCGCGACGGCTGCGGCTGGAAGAGAAGTTTTCCGGCTATATCCATCTCAAAACCATTCCGGAAAGCTCTGCCGAACTGGTCGAGAAGGCGGGGCTCTATGCCGACCGGCTGTCGATCAATGTCGAGCTGCCCACCGATGAGGGCGTCAAGAAGCTGGCGCCGGAAAAGAAGCCGGAAACGATCCGTCTTTCCATGGCCAGGCTGCGCCAGAAGATGGAGGAAAAGGCCGAGCCGACGCTGAGGACCAAGAAGCGCGAACGCTTTGCGCCGGGTGGCCAGTCGACGCAGATGATCGTCGGCGCCGACAAGACCTCGGACGACGGCATATTGCACACCAGCGCGCGGCTCTATGGCAGCTATCATCTGCGGCGGGTTTATTACTCGGCCTTCAGTCCGATCCCGGACTCGTCATCGTCGCTGCCGCTGCAGAAGCCACCGCTGATGCGCGAACACCGGCTCTACCAGGCCGACTGGCTGATGCGTTTTTACGGGTTCTCGCAGCCGGAAATCCTGGCCGGCAGCAGCGATGGCATGCTTGATCTCGCCATCGACCCGAAGCTCGCCTGGGCGCTGCGCAATCGCGGCCAGTTTCCAGTCGACATCAATCGCGCGGATCGCGAGGCGCTGCTGCGCGTGCCTGGCCTCGGCACCAAGGTGGTGGCAAAAATCCTGGAGACGCGGCGCCACCGGCGAATGCGGCTCGAAGATGTCGGGCGGATCTGCCAGTCAATCGCCAAGCTTCGGCCATTCATCATCGCCGAAGGCTGGTCGCCAGGCGCTGTCACCGACAAAACCGGCCTGCGCGACACCATCGTGCGTTCCTGCGAACAGCTGTCGTTGTTTTGACCATGCCGTCGGCCGAGCTCAACCTTGCCCGATACAGTGTCTTGCTCGAAAGCGAGACCGATTTTGCCGGTTGGCGCGACGCGGCCCGTCGCCTGGCGCTGAACGAGGTCAGGCCCGAGGATATCAGCTGGCATGTCGCGGCCGGTTCGGACCGGACGCGGAACGATTTGCCGGCCGCGCCGCAAGGCTCACAACTCGTGGTGCCGCGCGACTTCATCGGGCAGGCGGAAACCGCCTTCTGCCATTCCGATCCCACCCGGTTCGCCTTTCTCTACCGGATGCTGTGGCGGCTGCGCAGCGAGCCTAAGCTGCTGTCGATCGCCTCGGATCCCGACACCAGGCGGCTTGAGGCCATGGAAAAAGCGGTGCGGCGCGACAGCCACAAGATGCATGCCTTCGTGCGCTTCCGGAAGATAGGCGATGGCGCCGTGGAGCGTTATGTTGCCTGGTTCGAGCCTGATCATTTCATCGTTGAGCGCAATGCGGATTTCTTCGTCAGGCGCTTCACGGGCATGCGCTGGACGATCCTGACGCCGCACACCTCCGCCGATTGGGATGGTGAAAGGCTGGCGATCGGGCCGGGTGCGGCCAAAGGCGATGCTCCGACTGAGGATGATACCGAGGCGCTGTGGCGCACCTATTTCGAGAACATCTTCAATCCAGCGCGGCTGAAGGTGAAGGCCATGCAGAAGGAGATGCCGAAGAAATATTGGCGGAACCTTCCCGAGGCCTCGCTCATTCCAGAGCTGATCGCAGGAGCGGACAAGGCCGCCAAGGAGATGATTGCCAGAATGCCGACAACGCCCGCACCGCACCACGCCAAGGTGCAGGCAAAGCATTGGCCAAAGCGTGAGCCGACACAGACGCCGGGAGGTGATGCCGCCAGCAGCATTTCCGAGCTGCGCGAGGCCGCGAAAGGCTGCCGCCGCTGCCCGTTATGGCGCGATGCGACGCAGACCGTGTTCGGCGAAGGGCCTGACAATGCCAAGGTCATCTTCGTCGGCGAACAGCCCGGCGATCAGGAGGACCTCGCCGGCAAACCTTTCGTCGGTCCGGCCGGCAAGGTGTTCGACGCGATCCTCGACGAGGCGGAGGTGGATCGCCAAAAAGTCTACGTCACCAACGCGGTCAAGCACTTCAAATTCGAGCCGCGCGGCAAGCGCCGTATCCATTCCAAGCCGAATGCCGGTGAGGTGCAGGCCTGCCGCTGGTGGATCGACAGGGAATTCGCACTGATCAAACCGGATCTTGCCGTGGCGCTCGGCGCTACGGCTGCCTTGTCTTTGCTGGGCAAGGCCATACCGGTGACAAAGATGCGCGGCCAAGTGATCGAACGAGAGGATGGCCTGCGCGTGTTCATCACCATCCATCCCTCCTTCATCCTGCGCATCCATGAGCCTGCCGACAAGGAGGCCGAGCGCGAGCGTTTCCTGCGGGATATGAGAGAGGTGAAGCGGTTGATGGTTGCCTGAGCCGGTCGCCTATCGGATCAGGATCGCCCTGAGATCATTGACATTCGTGCCGGTCGGCCCCGGCACGAAAAGATCGCCAACTGCATTGAACGCCGTCCAGGCATTGTTGCCGGCCAGCATTGCCTTGGCATCGACGCTTGCAGCGCGCATGCGCGAGACGGTCGAACCGTCGGCGAAGGCCCCGGCATTGTTTTCCGAACCGTCGATGCCGTCGGTGTCGGCGGCCAGGGCGTGAATGCCTTGCACGCCGTTGATGCCAAGGGCGAAGGCGAGCAGGAATTCCGAATTGCGGCCGCCCTTGCCTTTTGCCCGCAAGGTCACGGTTGTTTCGCCGCCCGAGAGAATGAGCACCGGTTTCGAAAATGGCCGGTCGCGCGTCGCCACTTCGCGGGCAATGGCGGCATGGACGCCGCCGACCTCACGCGCTTCGCCCTCGATGGCATCGGAGAGGATGACGGCCTCTATCCCTTGCCGCTTGGCTTCCGCCGCTGCCGCTTCCAGCGACACGCCGGCCGAGGCGATCAGATGCACTTCGTTGCGCGAAAAACGCTCATCTCCAGGGTTTGGCGCATCGGCCGCCGGCGAACTGATATGCGCCATCACCGAAGCCGGCAGCTTCATGCCATAGGCAGATATAGACGCCAACGCGTCTTCCCGGCTGCCGGTATCGGGGATCGTCGGACCGGAGGCGACAAGAGCCGGGTTGTCACCGGGAATGTCGGAGACAACCAGCGACACCACCTTGGCCGGCCAGGCAGCGGCGGCCAGCCGGCCGCCCTTGATGGTCGAGACATGCTTGCGGATGGTGTTCATGGCCGCGATCGGCGCGCCGGAGGCAAGCAGCGCCTCGTTGACGGCCATCTCGTCGGCCAGCGTCAGGTTGGCCGCCGGCGACGGCAGCAGCGCCGAACCGCCGCCGGAAATCAGCGCCACGACCAGATCGTCCGCCGTCAGGCCCTGGACCTTTTCCAGCAGTCGCCGTGAGGCTTCCAATCCGGCAGCGTCCGGCACTGGATGCGCCGCCTCGATGATCTCGATGCGTTCGCATTTCGCGCCATAGCCGTAGCGCGTGACGACCAGCCCTTCGATCGGCCCGTCCCAGACCTTCTCGAAGGCAGCCGCCATCTGCGCCGAGCCTTTGCCGGCGCCGATGACGATGGTGCGACCCTTCGGCCTGGCCGGCAGATGATCCCTGATCGTTCGCTCCGGATCGGCGGCGGCAACGGCGGCGTTGAAGACGGAGGTGAGAAAGGCCTTGGGATCGAGCACGGTCATTCGGCGTCCGTAGCCAGTGCCAGCCCACGCTTGTCGACACCCAAGTGGTCGCACAGCGCATCGACGACCACGCCGTGATCCTCGCGCTCCGGCAGCCCGGAAACCGCGATCACGCCGATAACGCCGGCGCCCTTGACCGTCACCGGAAAACCGCCGCCGGCGAGCACATAGTCGGAGATGTCGAGGCCCTCGCCGATCTTGAAGGCGCGGTCGGGGCGTTGCTGCTCCAGCACCATGCGGTAAGTGCTCCTCAGGAACCGTTTCACCACATTGATCTTGCGGCGCGCCCAATCGGGATTGGAAGCATTCGACCCCGGCATGGCCGCATAGAACAGCGGCCGGTCCCACAGCCTGATGTCGACGATGATGGGCAGGTTTTCGGTGATTGCGCGGTGGCGGATGGCGGAGCCGATCTTGAAGGCGACGGCCTCATCGAAGGCTGGGAAGACAAGAACTTCTTCCTGTTTCCGGATCAGAGCGATGTCGTCAGCAACGGCCATGTCGTTCCCCTGTCAACTTCGCCGCACGCTTTGACCGATGGCTGCCGCCGGGTCAAGCAATGAACGCACCCCGGCGCTCTAATTCGCCATATCGCTCTTGGCCGCCCGCCCCGCGACATAGACCTCGCGCACGGCGCGGTCGTCGCCCAGGGTCTGCAGCAGGAACAATTCCTGCGCCAGCGTCTGCGCCGTTTCCATCCTCAGCCGCATCGCCGGCGTCGCCCTAGCGTCGAGCACGACGATATCGGCGTCGGTGCCTTGATCCAGCGTGCCGATCTTGCCGGCCACGGACAGCGCCTCGGCATTGCCGCGCGTGATCTGCCAGAAGGACTGGAACGGGTTGAGCTTCTCGCCATTCAGCGCGATCACCTTGTAGCCCTCGTCCATGGTGCGCAGCATGGAGTAATTGGTGCCGCCGCCGACATCGGTGGCGGCGGCTATGCGCAGCGACTTTTCCCGGCGGCGAAAGCGCTGGTAGTCGAACAGGCCGGAGCCGAGGAACAGGTTCGAGGTCGGGCAGAACACCGCCACCGAGCCGCTCTCTGAAAGCGCATCGGCCTCGCGCTCCGACAGATGGATGCAGTGGCCAAACAGGCTATTTTTGCCCAGCAAGCCGTAATGTTCGTAGACATCGGTGTAGTCGCGCGACCACGGGTAAAGCTGCTGCGTGAAGGCGATTTCGGCGTGGTTTTCGGACAGATGCGTCTGCATGTGCAGGTCGGGATGCTCGCGGCACAGCGCGCCGGCCATCTCCATCTGCTCCGGCGAGGAGGTGATGGCGAAGCGCGGCGTAATGGCATAGTGCTGGCGCCCCTTGCCGTGCCACTCCCTGATCAGCGCCTTGGTGTCGTCATAGCCGGATTGCGGCGTGTCGAGCACGCCTTCGGGCGCATTGCGGTCCATCATCACCTTGCCGGCGATGTTGAGCATGTTGCGGTCATGCGACTCGGCGAAAAAGGCTTCGGCGGAAGCCTTGTGCACCGAGCAGTAGGCAGCCACCGTCGTGGTGCCGTGCCGCACCATCTCATCGAGGAACAGCCGCGCGATGCGGCGGCCATGCTGGGCGTTGGCGAATTTCGTTTCTTCCGGAAAAGTGTAGGTGTTCAGCCAGTCGAGCAGTTCGGCGCCGTAGGAGGCGATGACCTGCATCTGCGGGAAATGCACATGGGTGTCGATGAAGCCCGGCAGCAAGAGGTGCGGCCGGTGATCGATTTTCTTGGCCCCCTCACCGGCCTGCTTCTCGACGTCCGCATAGGCGCCTGATGCAACGATCTTGCCGTCGCTGATCAGCAGGCCGCCATCTTCCTCGTAGCGCCAGGCCGAATGGTCGTCGATGGTCTCGGGCCAGCGCACGAAGGACAGCATGCGGCCGCGCAGAAGTGTCGAATTCATGCTTATTTCCCCGCGCCTTCGAACCAGGCCACCAGCAGCGCCCGCTCCTTGTCGGTGATCTGGCTGACATTGGCGGGGGGCATGGCGTGGCTACGGCCGGCCTGCAGATAGATCTCGCGGGCGTGGTTGGCGATATCAGCATCGGTGTCGAGCATCACCCCCTTGGGCGCGTGATAGATGCCTTCATAGACCGGCTCTTGCGCATGGCACATCGAGCAGCGGCCGAGCACGGTGTCGCGCACCGCCGGGAAATGCGCGGAAGCGATGTAGATATCCGCCGAGGCGGAGGCCTTGGGCTCACCGGTCAGCACCTTCGGCACGGTCGACAGCCAGATGATGATGATGAACAGGACAAGCGCGCCGAGCCAGGTCCAGTGCGGGTTGCCGGCCCGCTTGTGCACGGTGTTGAAATAGTGCCGGATCAGCACGCCGATGATGAACACCAGCGAGGCGATGACCCAATTGAACTGCGTGCCGAACGCCAGGGGATAGTGGTTCGACAGCATCAGGAACAGAACGGGCAGCGTCAGATAGTTGTTGTGGAGCGAGCGCTGCTTGGCGATCTTGCCGTATTTCGGGTCAGGCTTGCGGCCGGCGATCAGGTCGGCGACGACGATCTTCTGGTTGGGGATGATGACCATGAAGACGTTGGCCGACATGATCGTGGCGGTGATGGCGCCCAGATGCAGGAAGGCGGCGCGGCCGGTGAACAGATGCGTCAGCCCCCAGGCGATGAACACCAGCACGCAGTAAAGCACCAACATCAGGCCGGTATCGCTTTTTCCCAGCGGCGAGCGGCACAGGAGATCATAGACCACCCAGCCGACGCCGATCGTGGCCATGGACAAAAGGATGCCGACCGGCACCGACATTGGCAGCACATTGGGATCGATCAGGAACAGGTCGGCGCCGGCATAGTAGACCACGCACAGCATGGCGAAGCCGGACAGCCAGGTGGCGTAGGATTCCCATTTGAACCAGGTCAGGTGCTCCGGCATCTCGGCCGGCGCCACCAAATATTTCTGGATGTGGTAGAAGCCGCCGCCATGCACCTGCCACTCCTCGCCGAAGGCGCCGGCCGGCATGCCCGGACGCTGGCGCAGGCCGAGATCGAGCGCTACGAAATAGAAGGACGAGCCGATCCAGGCGATGCCGGTGATGACATGCAGCCACCGCACGGCGAAGCTCAGCCAGTCCCAGAAAATCGCGAAATCCATCATTGAAGTCGTCCCTGCCGATGACGCGACTTTACGGTGTCGCACGCAAACGGAAAGAGGCGAGGTGTACGATGACTTTCAAAAAAAAATGGAAAATACTAGGCTAATCGCTGCAAACCGGCGAAGGTGCTCCGAATGGCCTATCTCGACAACATCGCCGTCTTCGTCCGCGTCGTCGAACTCGGCAATCTGTCGGCGGCTGGCCGCGACATGCGCATTTCTCCGGCGGTCGCCTCCAACCGCATCAAGGAACTGGAGAAGCATCTGGGCGTGCGGCTGTTCAACCGTACGACGCGGCAATTGATGCCGACCGAGCATGGCACGGTTTTCTACTCGGGCGCCAAGCAGGTGCTGGAGGCGATCACCGAGGCGGAAGCCGCGGTGTCCGCCTTGTCCGGCCAGCCGCGCGGCACCATTCGCGTGACAGCGCCACTCGGCCTCGGGCGCCGGCTGGTGGCCTCGGGCATTCCCGATTTCCACGACAAATATCCTGACATCGAGGTGCGGCTGAGGCTCTCGGACCACAATGTCGACATCATGAAGGAAGGCATCGACGTCGCTTTCCGGCTCGGCATCATCGAGGATTCCAGCCTCAGGATGCGCGGCATCATGGAATGCGAGCGGGTGCTGGTGGCGGCGCCGAAATATCTGGAGGCGCGCGGCGAGCCGGCCGAGCCGCAGGAGCTGATCGGCAAGAAACACGACTGCCTGATGCTGCGCTATTCCGGTGCGCGCGAATATGTCTGGACGCTGCAGACCCCCACAGGGCCGCAGAAATTCGAGGTGCATGGGCCTTACGACACGGACGATGGCGACGTGCTGACCGGCTGGGCACTGTCGGGACGCGGCATCATCAACAAGCCGCGCTTCGAGGTCGAACCGTTCATCCGCGACCGGCGGCTTCAGGTGATCCTGGCCAACACGCCGCCGACGCCGGTGCAGTTCGCCGCCGTCTATCCGCACAAGAAGCTGCAGGACCCCAAGGTACGGCTGCTGCTGGACTTCATGGCGGAGCGCTGCCAGCGGTTGATCAAGGATATCCTGGCCGGCAAGTAATCGGCTGGCCGACAAGTGAGGGTCCACTGGTCTATCCGCCGGACTTGCCTTGCGCACCGGCGAACCTAGGTTGACGCAATGCATCTCGCCATTTCGCTCAACATCGCTGCCGCCAAAGGACAGGCCGTTCTGGATTTCGGAGAGATCAAGACCTTCGTGCGAGCGGCAGAGGCGGCCGGCATCGACATGGTCGTGATTTCCGATTCCGCGGAAGGGTTATCAAGCAGCCCGTTCGAAGCGACAACGCTGCTGGCCTCCCTGGCGACCGTCACCGATAAGATTGGACTGGTTGCCTCGGCCTCGACGGTTGCCCATCAGCCCTACAATCTGGCGCGCCGTTTTGCCTCGCTCGACATCATCAGCCATGGCCGCGCAGGCTGGCATGCGACGATGGCGCAAGGCCCACGCGAAGCCGCCAATTTCAGCCGGCCGGAAGGATTTTCCGACACGGACTTTCGTCGCCGCAGCGAGGAATATATCGGCATCGTTCAAGGCCTGTGGCAGGGCTGGGATGCCGACGCGTTGCTGTTCGACAAGACCGGCGGCAGATTCCATGATCCCGAGAAAATGCACCTGCTCGATCACAAAGGCGAGTTCTTCTCCGTGCGCGGGCCGCTGAACGTCGCGCGTTCGCCGCAGGATGCGCCGGTGGTGGTGCTGTCGGGCCTAACAGAAGCCGATTTCGACATTGCCGCCCGCACTGCCGATGTCATTTTGTTGGAGAGCGGATCGGCCGAGAGCGCGAAAACACGCTTTGATGATCTGAGGCGTCGTGCCACGGCCGCTGGGCGCGATCCGGACGCCGTGAAGGTGCTGACGAATATCTCGTTCGCCCCCGACGATGAGCCGGCCGCCAGCATGGACAGGCTGGAAACCCAATTGCGGGCGAAAAGCTGCGATGGCTTCAACATCCAGTTGCCCGCGCAGCACTCAGCGCTCGACGATTTCGCCGATCGTGTTCTGCCGGCGTTGCGGCGGCGTGGCCTTGTTCGAGAGGGCTATCGCGGGGCGACGCTGCGCTCGCATCTTGGACTTGCCGGCGGAGGTGACCAATGACCGCGCAGATGAAGCTCGGCGCCTTCCTCTGGGCGACTGGTCACCACATCGCTGCCTGGCGGCACCCGAAAGCGCATGTCATGGCCGGCATCGACATCGACCACTACATCCAGCTGGCGCGCACGGCGGAAGCGGCGAAATTCGACATGATCTTCTGCGAGGACGCCGCGGGCCTGCGCGAAGCCAATGTCGGCATCGCCAGCCAGACGTCGCGCTCGATCGGCTTCGAGCCTATCAGCCTGCTGTCGGCACTGGCCGTACGGACCAGCCACATCGGCCTCGTTTCGACGGCGTCGACAAGCTACAACGAGCCGTACGGGCTGTCGCGGACCTTTCTGTCGCTCGACCATCTGAGCGGCGGCCGGGCCGGCTGGAACCTGGTCACCTCGGCCAGCCCGATCGAAGCAACCAATTTCGGCTCGACGGGCCTCAAGCCCCATGCCGACCGCTACGAGCGTGCGCGCGAGTTCGCCGAGGTGGTCACCGGGTTGTGGCACGGCAAGGCTCCCGGCCATCACGGCCAGAGCTTTTCGGTGCGCGACCCGCTCGACCTGCCCCGTTCGCCGCAGGGCGCGCCGGTCATGGTCCAGGCCGGCGCCTCGGATGTCGGCCGCGACCTTGCCGCCCGCACCGCCGACGTGGTGTTCACGGCAGCGCAGACTTTTGAGGAAGCCAAAGCCTTCTACGATGATCTCAAGGAGCGCATGGCCGCCTATGGGCGTGAGCCCGACGACATCAAGATCATGCCCGGCGTGTCGCCCGTGGTGGCGGAAACCGAGGCCGAGGCCCGCGAGAAGCACGAGGAATTGCAGGAACTGATCCCCGACGATGTCGGCGTGGCGCTGCTCTCCAGCTACCTCAGCATCTCCGATCTCTGGCGCTATCCGATCGACGGGCCGCTGCCCGAACTGCCGGAGAGCGAGGGCATGAAAAGCCGGCAGGCGCTGGTCGTCGAGCAATCGCGCCGCGACGGCCTTTCCATCCGCCAGCTGGCTCGCCACTTCGCCGGTGCGCGCGGCCATTGGCGCATTGTCGGTACGGCGGCGCAAGTGGCAGACGAGTTGCAGGCGCGGTTCGAAGGCGGGGCGGCCGACGGCTTCAATGTCATGCCGTCCTATTTCCCGGGCGATCTTGATGCCTTTGCCACGCTCGTCGTGCCGGAACTGCAGCGGCGCGGCCTGTTTCGCCGGGAGTATGAGGGTCGCACGTTGCGCGACCATCTGGGCTTGAGACGGCCGGCCTGAGCACCAGCAAAAAGCTTAGCCGGCCATCTCCCTGTCATGCGGACGGTCGGCATTTGGTGCGGTGTTGTGACTGACCAGCGCCGTCATGATTTCGGCGGCTGCAAGTGCGGCAATGACTTGGGGGCGCTTGTCCTTGACGGCGTCGCCGCCGATCGGCGTGACGAGGCGGGCAAATTCCGCATCGCTGCCATCCGCCGATTTCAGGAACCAGTGCCTGAACGTAGCTTTCTTGGTCTTCGAGCCGATCATGCCGACATAGGCCGCATCGTCGCGTTTCAGCGCTTCGGCGACGATCAGGAAATCAAGCGCGTGGTCATGGGTGAGGATGGCGAAAGCAGTGCCGGCGGGCGCGTTGCGCACCTCGGCCTCAGGCATCGGCGTCAGCCGCGTCTCGACGGTTTCCGGCATGCCTTGCAGCGCCTCGGCCCGCGTCTCGATGACGACTCCGTGTACGGGAAGGAGCGCAATCGTCGACGCCAGCGCCTGGCCGACATGGCCGCCACCGAAGATATAGACGTGCGGCAGGTGGGCCTCTTCGACTTCGGCCGCCGAAACCAACTCAGCAGCGAGCGCGCTGTCGACAAGCCGGATCAAGACTTCGACGCGCCCGCCACAGCATTGGCCAATCTCGGGCCCGAGAGGCACGTCGAGCGTGGCGCAGACTTCATCGACCTCGATGCGGGCCTCTTTGCCCTCTAGCTTGCGGTGAAATGAAGACGCCACCATCTGCCGCGCCTTGTCGATCGCCATATATTCGAGCTGGCCGCCGCCGATCGTGCCGAAAGTCGCCTCTCGCGAGACGAGCATGAAGGCGCCCTTCTCGCGCGGCGTCGAGCCCTTGGTGCCGGCCACTTCGACCAAGGCGATGCGACCTTGGCCAGCCAGGAAGTCTTTCAGGCTTTGCACTTTCGAATTCATCATTCGCATTCCCGTGCGGGAAACATAGGGTTTTTCGGTCTGAATTGCACGTTTTGCCGGATTCAGTCCTTCGCCTCACCTTTCAGCCGCTCGATCGTCATCAGCACACGCTCCGGCGTCGCTGGAGCATCAAGGCGCGGACAGATCCTGTGATCGGCGACGCTGGCCACCGCATCCGACAGCGCGTGCAGCACCGACATGCCGAGCGGGAAGGGCGGCTCGCCGACCGCCTTGGAGCGATGGATCGTCGGCTCTCCGGCTTCCGGCCAGTCGGCCAAAGTGACGTTGAAGATCTTCGGCCGATCGGAGGCGAGCGGGATCTTGTAGGTCGACGGTGCGTGGGTGCGCAGCCGGCCCTTGCCGTCCCACCACAGCTCCTCCGTCGTCAGCCAACCCATGCCCTGGATGAAGCCGCCCTCGATCTGGCCAAGGTCGATGGCGCGGTTCAGCGAACGGCCGGTCTCGTGCAGGATATCGGTGCGCTCGACCACATATTCGCCAGTCAGCGTGTCGACCGAGACTTCCGAGCAGGAGGCGCCGTAGGCGAAATAGTAGAAGGGGCGGCCCTCGCCCTTGTCGCGGTTCCAGTGGATTTTCGGCGTCTTGTAGAAACCCGCCGCCGAGAGCTGGACGCGCGCCATGTAGGCCTGCTTGACGAGATCGGCGAAGGCGATCTCCTGGTTGCCGATACGCACCCGGTTGGGCAGGAACAGCACCTGATCGCGCGGCACCTGGTATTTCTCGGCGGCGAAATCGGTCAGCCGGTCCTTGATCTGGCGGGCGCCATTCTGTGCCGCCATGCCATTGAGGTCGGAGCCGGACGATGCCGCGGTGGCCGAGGTGTTGGGCACCTTGCCGGTGGTGGTCGCGGTGATCTTCACCTGGTCGAGATCGATCTGGAATTCTTCCGCCACCACCTGCGCGACCTTGAGGTAGAGCCCCTGCCCCATCTCGGTGCCGCCATGGTTCAGATGCACCGAACCATCGGTGTAGACATGCACCAGCGCGCCGGCCTGGTTGTAGTGGGTGGCGGTGAAGGAAATGCCGAACTTGACCGGCGTGAGCGCCAGGCCGCGCTTGATGAAACGGCTGTTGGCGTTGAAGGCCGATATTTGGCGCCGCCGCCGCGCATAGCTGGCGCTCTCCTCGAGTTCGGCGACGATGCGCTGGATGATGTTGTCCTCGACCGTCTGGTGGTAGGGCGTGATGTTGCGGTCGCTGGTGCCATAGAAATTCGTCTTGCGGATCTCGAGCGGATCCTTGCCGACCGCGAACGCCACCTCGTCGATGACGCGTTCGGCGCCGACCATGCCTTGCGGGCCGCCGAAGCCCCGAAAGGCGGTGTTCGACACGGTGTTGGTGTAGAGCGGCGCCGATTGCGCGTGCACGGTCGGCCAGAAATAGGTGTTGTCGCAATGGAACAGCGCGCGATCCGTCACCGGGCCCGACAGATCCGACGAGAAGCCGCAACGCGCGGCGAACATGAAATCGACACCGAGAATGTTGCCCTCGTCGTCGAAGCCGACTTCGTAGTCGACGAGGAAATCATGACGCTTGCCGGTGGCGATCATGTCGTCGTCGCGGTCGGGCCGGATCTTGACGGCGCGATGGTGTTTCTTGGCAGCGATGGCCGCGAGCGCGGCAAACTGATTGCCTTGCGTTTCCTTGCCGCCGAAACCGCCGCCCATGCGGCGGATCTCCACCGTGATGGCATTGCTGGGTACGCCGAGCGCATGGCTCACCATGTGCTGGACTTCGCTCGGATGCTGGGTCGAGGAATAGATGGTGACGTCCTGATCCTCGCCGGGAACGGCCATGGCGATATGGCCTTCAAGATAGAAATGCTCCTGGCCGCCGACGCGCATCTTTCCGTTCAGCCGGCGCGGCGCCGCCTTGATCGCAGCGGCGGCATCGCCGCGTTTCAAGGTAAGCGGCGGCGTGACGAGCTTGTCCTTCCTCGGATCGAGTTCGCCAATGTCGGTGACGAAAGGCAATTCCTTGTATTCGACCTTGGCCAGCCTGGTGGCGCGGCGTGCCTGCTCGCGGGTTTCGGCGATAACGCAGAAGATCGGCTGGCCGAAGAACTCGACCTTGCCGTCGGCGAGCACCGGCTCATCGTGCCGACCGGTCGGCGAAATATCATTCTCGCCCGGCACATCCTTTGCCGTGAGCACATCGACGACTCCGGAGGCAGCGCGCACCGCCGAAAGGTCCATGCGGGTGATGGTGGCATGCGCGGCGGCCGAGAGCCCGAGGCAGCCATGCAGCGTGCCGGATGGTTCCGGCATGTCGTCGATATAGACGGCTGTGCCGCTGACATGCTTGTGAGCGGAATCATGCCGCTGATCGGTGGCGACGCCGCCGACGATCTTCTCGGCCTTGAGGTTCGATGTGGCGTGCTTGTTCATCATGCCGCCTCGTTGCGGGACACCTGGAAGGGCGCCCTGGTGCCGCTGGTCTCGGCGAAGAAACGCAACAACAAGTTGCGCGCCGCAAGCGCCCGGTATTCGGCTGAGGCCCGCATGTCGGTGAGCGGGGTGAAATCCCTACCGTATTGTGCCATCGCCGCCTCGACCGTCTCTTCAGTCCATGGCTTGCCGAGCAGCGCCTTTTCGACAAAGGACGCCCGCTTCGGCGTCGCTGCCATGCCACCATAGGCGATGCGCACATCGGCGACCGTGCCGTCCTTGGCCAGCGTCAGGAAGAAGGCGCCAAGCGCAGCGGTGATATCCTCGTCGCGCCGCTTGGTGATCTTGTAGACGGCAAATTTCTCTCCCTTGGCCGGCACGGGCACGTGCACGGCCTCGACGAATTCGCCCGGCTGCCGGTCCTGCTTGCCATAGGCGATGAAGAAGGTTTCCAGCGGGATCGTGCGCCGCTTCTTGCCCTTGCGCAGGGTCAGGCGCGCGCCGAGCGCGATCAGGGGCGGCGGCGTGTCACCGATCGGCGAGCCGTTGGCAATGTTGCCGCCGATGGTGCCCATGTTGCGCACCTGTTCACCACCGATGCGGTCAAACAGCGGCCCCAGCGCCGGGATGCGTTTCGACAGCGTCGAAAAGGCTTCGGTGTAGGTGACGCCGGCGCCGATCGAAATGACTCCCTTGTCTTCGGCGATGGTGCACAGCCCATCGAGATTGCCGATGAAGACCGCCGGAGAGATGTCGCGCATATGCTTGGTCACCCACAGGCCGACATCGGTCGAGCCGGCAACGATGGTGGCGCCGGGTTCCTGGTCGAGCACAGTGGCGAAATCGTCGACATTGGCCGGCACGATGAGCCGCGCCCTGGCCGAACCGATCTCGACCCGCGCGCCGTCCCGCAAGGCTTCCAGCCTCGCCGTGATCGCCTTGCGCTCGACAGCCAGCGGATCCTTCCCCGCTTTGCCGTAGCTGGAGATGGCGTGCGCGGCGCGCATGATCGCTTCATAGCCGGTGCAGCGGCAGAGATTGCCCTGCAGCGCCTTTTCGATCTCCGCGTTCGATGGATCCGGCGACTTCATCCACAGGCCATAGAGCGACATGACGAAGCCCGGCGTGCAAAAGCCGCATTGCGAGCCATGAAAATCGACCATCGCCTGCTGGACGGGATGCAACTGGCCGGGCTGACCACGCAAATGTTCCACCGTCACGACATGGGTGCCGTCGAGCGAACCGAGGAAGCGGATGCAGGCATTGACGCTTTCATAGACCAGCCGGCCGGCCGAAAGCCTGCCGACCAGAACGGTGCAGGCGCCGCAATCGCCCTCGGCGCAACCTTCCTTGGTGCCGCGCAGCGAACGGTCGAGCCGCAGCCAGTCGAGCAGGGTCGCGTCCGGCGCCACCGAGGACAGCACGACATCCCTGCCATTGAGGATGAAGCGGATTTCGTTGCGGATATTGACCTTGGCCATGCCTCAGCTCCCCCTGTAGGTCGAATAGCCATAGGGCGAAATCAGCAATGGCACGTGATAGTGCACCGCCTCCGCCATGCCGAAACGGATCGGCACGCTGTCAAGGAAGGCCGGCTCGGGCAGCTTTGTGCCCTGGCCGCGCAGATAGTCGCCGGCCGCGAACACCAGTTCGTATTCGCCAGCGCGGAACTCGGCGCCGACCAACAGCGGCGCGTCACAGCGGCCGTCGGTATTGGTTGCGACCGTCTTCAGATGTGTCCTCGCCGAACCGTCGAGACGATAGAGTGCGATCGACAACCCGGCCGCCGGCTTGCCGGTCGCGGTGTCGAGGACATGCGTCGTCAGACGTCCGCCATCGGCTTTCGACGTTTCTGCCACTGGCGCCTCCCATTTCCAATATGAACGAACTGGCCCGGTACAGTCGAACAAAGCAATGAATTGTGCGCCAATTAAAGGCGATGCATAAGTCCCGGTCGAGCGGAGCGGCACAAAAACACTTTCAAAAATTTTAAGGGAATGCTGCGGCAACCCTTTCGACTATCCTGATCACAACTTCCGGCAGTGTCCGGCAGGAGGGGCAATGCGTTACGAAAGAGACATGCACGGCTACGGAGCCAATCCACCGGATCCGAAATGGCCCGGCGGGGCGCATGTCGCCGTGCAGTTCGTCGTCAATTACGAAGAGGGCGGCGAGAATTGCGTGCTGCATGGCGACAAGGCGTCGGAAGCCTTCCTGTCGGAGATCGTCGGTGCCGCACCATGGGTGGGACAGCGCCATTGGAACATGGAATCGATCTACGAATATGGCGCGCGGGCCGGCTTCTGGCGGCTGCTGCGTCTGTTCAGCGAACGCCAAGTCCCTGTGACCTGCTACGGCGTCGCCACAGCGTTGGCACGCTCGCCCGACCAGGTCGCGGCCATGCAGGACGCCGGCTGGGAAATCGCCTCGCATGGGCTGCGGTGGATCGACTACCGCGATCATAGCGCCGAGGATGAGCGCCGCGACCTCGATGCGGCAATCAAGCTGCATTACGAAGTGACCGGCCAGCGCCCGACCGGCTGGTATACGGGCCGCACTTCGGTCAACACCGTGCGGCTGGTGGCCGAAGAAGGCGGCTTCGACTACGTCTCCGATACCTATGACGACGAACTGCCTTATTGGTTCGAGCATGCCTGCGGCACGCAGCTCATCATTCCCTATACGCTCGACGCCAACGACATGCGCTTCGCCACGCCGCAGGGCTTCAATTCGGGCGACCAGTTCTTCGCCTATCTCAAGGACAGTTTCGACACGCTCTATGCCGAGGGCAAGGCCGGGCGGCCGCGCATGATGAGTATCGGCCTGCATTGCCGCCTCGTCGGGCGGCCGGGCCGGGTCGCGGCGCTGAAGCGCTTCGTCGACTATGTCAAATCGCATGACAAGGTCTGGCTGGCGCGGCGCATCGACATCGCCAAGCACTGGCAGGAGAACCATCCCTACAAGCCAGCGGCGCTGCGCCCCTCCAAGATGGAATTCGAAACATTCGTCCACACGTTCGGCGGCGTGTTCGAGCATTCGCCCTGGATTGCCGAGCGAGCCTACGAGTTGGAGCTGGGCCCGGCGCACGACACGGCTGGCGGCCTGCACAATGCGCTCTGCCGCATCTTCCGCGCTGCCAGCGAGACCGAGCGGCTGGGTGTGCTCAACGCCCATCCCGATCTTGCCGGCAAGCTGGCCAAGGCCAGGCGGCTGACGGCGGAATCGACCAGGGAACAAGCCTCCGCCGGCCTCGACGCGCTGACCGACAAGGAACGCGAACTGTTCTCCAAGCTCAACGCCGCCTACGTCACCACTTTCGGTTTCCCCTTCATCATCGCGGTCAAGGGCAAGACCAAGGAGGAAATCCTCGCCGAGTTCGAGGCGCGCATCGGAAACAGCCGCGGCGTCGAATTCGAGACCGCCTGCAAACAGGTCGAGCGCATCGCGCTGCTCCGCCTCAGAGACATGCTACCGCAATAGGTTTGAACCCATGGATACGATCAGGATGCCAGAGCGCACCTACTACGCACCACATGGCGGCCATCCCGGCCAATCTGAATTGCTGACAGGCCGCGCCGTCTTCACCGAGGCCTATGCCGTCATCCCCAAGGGCGTGATGCAGGACATCGTCACCAGCGCCTTGCCGTTCTGGGACAAGACCCGCGTCTGGATCCTGTCGCGGCCACTGTCCGGTTTTGCCGAGACATTCTCGCAATACATCGTCGAGGTGGAGCCCGGCGGCGGCAGCGACCGGCCGGAACCCGATGCCGGCGCAGAAGGCGCCCTGTTCGTGGTCGAGGGCGAACTGACCGTTCTGCTTTCCGGCAAGAAGCATGTGTTGCGGCCAGGTGGCTTTGCCTTCCTGCCGCCGGCGAGCGGCTGGACGGTTCGCAACGAGGCCAAGGCGGCGGTCCGCTTCCACTGGATTCGCAAGGCCTACGAAGTGGTCGACGGTCTCGATATGCCGGAAGCCTTCTTCACCAACGAGCAGGATATCGCACCGACGCCGATGCCGGGCACCGAAGGCCGCTGGGCGACGACACGCTTCGTCGACCCGGCCGATTTGCGCCACGACATGCACATGACCATCGTCACGCTCGAGCCGGGCGCGGTCATTCCGTTCGCCGAAACGCATGTGATGGAACACGGCCTCTATGTGCTGGAAGGCAAGGCGGTCTACCGCCTCAACCAGGACTGGGTCGAGGTCGAGGCCGGCGACTATATGTGGCTGCGCGCCTTCTGCCCGCAGGCCTGCTATGCCGGCGGCCCGGGAAAGTTCCGCTATCTGCTCTACAAGGACGTCAACCGGCACGCCAAGCTCGGCGGGGCCGGTATCGGCGGTCGCGCGCGGTGACCCGCATCACAGCACAGAAGCTGACCCGTGAGGCCTTTGCCCCCTTCGGCGATGTCATCGACATGGGTGGCGACAACCACTACCCGATCAATGGCGGCAAGGCTGAGCGCTACCACGATCTGGCGACCGCCGAGGCCACAGGGCCGAACGCGCGCGTGCTGATCTCGATGGTGCGCGGCACGCCTTACGAACTGCCGCTGAAACTGACCATGGTCGAGCGCCACCCCTTCGGCAGCCAGGCCTTCATTCCGCTGTCGCCGCGTCCGTTCCTGGTTGTCGTCTGCCATGACGGCAAGGAGGGGCCGGGCGAGCCGCACGCCTTCATCACCGCGCCCGGACAGGGCATCAACTATTCCCGCAATCTCTGGCACGGCGTGTTGACGCCGCTCGGCGAGCCCCAGGACTTCCTTATCGTCGACCGTGGCGGCGACGGCTCCAACCTCGAAGAGTTCCATTTTTCGCACGCCTACGAGATCCATCTCCCCTGAAAGCTTTCCCCATGACCGATATATCGCTGATCGACCGCCTGCTCGACGTGATCGAGCACGACATCGTGCCGAAGACGGCGGAAGGCGTCGCCCACGGAAACAAGCTGTTCGGCGCGGCGATCCTGCGCAAGGACGACCGTTCGCTGGTGCTGGCCGAAACCAACAACGAGATGGAAAACCCGCTCTGGCACGGCGAGGTGCATTGCCTGAAGCGGTTCTACGAGATGCCGAGGGCCGAGCGCGTCGACACCAAGGATGCGCTGTTCGTCGCCACGCACGAACCCTGCTCGCTCTGCCTGTCGGCGATCACCTGGACGGGCTTCGACAATTTCTACTACCTGTTCAGCCACGAGGATTCGCGCGACAGTTTTGCGATCCCGCACGATCTGAAGATCCTGAAAGAGGTCTTCACCCTCGACCCCGGCGGCTACAATGCCGAGAATGCCTATTGGAAGAGTTTTTCGATCCGCAGGATGGTACGGGCGTTGCCCGAGGCGCAGCGTCAGCGGCTGGAAACGCGCATCGGCAAGATCTCGGCACGCTACGACGAACTGTCCGACGCCTACCAGGCGAGCAAGAGCGAAAACGACATTCCGCTGAACTGAGGTTGTGCCGCAGGTAACGGCACAGGTCGCATAATTCGCTGCTCCAGTCGCGAATGGCGATTGAAACTTGCCGCGCCGCGGGGCGTTATGCGCACCCATGAAAACCATCACCGAATTTCCCCGCAAGGTCGTCGAATTCCCCGATATGGGCATCGTCATGCCGGATGGCTGCCGGCTATCGGCGCGGGTGTGGATGCCGGAGGATGCCGGCGACGAACCAGTGCCTGTCATTCTCGAGCATTTGCCCTACCGCAAGCGCGATGGCACCATCTTTCGCGATCAGCTGACGCATCCCTATTTCGCCGGCCACGGCTACGCCTCGATCCGCGTCGACATGCGCGGCAATGGCGATTCCGAAGGGCTGATGGACGACGAATATTCCGAACAGGAATTGCAGGATGCCTGCCACGTCATCGCCTGGGCGGCGGCCCAGCCCTGGTGCAACGGCAATGTCGGGATGATGGGCATCTCCTGGGGTGGCTTCAACTGCCTGCAGGTTGCGGCCAAGCAGCCGCCGGCGCTGAAGGCGGTGATCAGCCTGTGCTCGACCGTCGACCGCTACGCCGACGACATCCACTACAAGGGCGGCTGCCTGCTGATCGAGAATTTCGGCTGGGCCTCGACTATGCTCTCCTACTCGTCGCGGCCGCCGGACCCGCTGATCGCCGGCGACAACAGATGGCGCGATCTGTGGCTGACCCGGCTGGAGAACCAGCCCTTCCTTTTGCCGCTGTGGCTCAGCCACCAGCACCGCGACGCCTATTGGAAGCGCGGCTCGATCTGCGAGGATTTTTCGGCCGTCAAGGCCGCCGTGCTGTCGATCGGCGGCTGGCATGACGGCTACCGCAACACGATCTCGCACCTCGTCACCAACATCGAAGCGCCGGTCAAGGGCATTGTCGGCCCCTGGATCCACAAATACCCGCACTATGCCGGACCCCAGCCGGCCATCGGCTTCCTGCAGGAAGCGCTGCGCTGGTGGGACCACTGGCTGAAGGGCGCCGAGACCGGCGTCGAGGACGATCCCGCCTACCGCGCCTATGTGATGGACAGCGTGCGCCCGGCGCGCTGGCATCCCGAGCGGCCCGGCCGTTGGGTGGCCGAGCAACAATGGCCGTCACCCGCGATCAAGACCCAGGCCATCGAACTGCTGCCCAAGGGGAGCAAACCGGCCATCATTGCCTCGCTGCAGAATTGCGGGCTGGCCGGCGGCGAATATTTCCCGTTCACCTTCGGCCCGGAATTGCCGGGCGACCAGCGTCCCGACGATGCCTTGTCTGTCTGTTTCGACCAGCCGGAGCTCACCGAGGCCATCGATATTGTCGGCGCGCCGGAAGTCCAAGTCACTCTCTCCTCCGATCGCCCGCAGGCCAACATCGCGGTGCGGCTGTGCGACGTGCATCCCGACGGCGCTTCCGAACTGATCTCCTATGGCGTGCTCAATTTGACGCATCGCGACTCGCACGAATTCCCGCAGGCCCTGGTGCCTGGCGAGACCGTGTCGGCGCGCGTCGTGCTCGATCAATGCGCCTACCGCGTACCGGCCGGCCACCGCCTGCGCATCGCCGTGTCGAACGCCTATTGGCCCATGATCTGGCCGTCGCCGGAGCCGGTGCAGCTGAGCTTGTCGGCGGCGACACTTGCCTTGCCGCTACGCCCGCTGGCAAAAGGCGACGAAGCGACGTTCGCCGAGCCGGAAGGTGCCACGCCCTGGGCGACCGAGACGATCCGTGCCGCCAACTCCGAGCGCCATGTCGATCGCGACGAAAAGACCGGAATCGTCACGCTTTCCATCGCGGATGATTTCGGCGCGGTGCGTGATCTCGACCACGGCCTGGTCAATGGCAGCATCGCCCGCGAGACCTGGGCTATCCATCCTGACAATCCATTGTCGGCCTCGGGGAAAACACACTGGACGCAGACACTGTCGCGAAATGGATGGTCGGTGCGTACCGAGACATGGGCCGAGATGCGATCGGACGCACAAAACTTCATCGTCAGCGCCAGAATCGAGGCCTATGAGGGTGAGAAAATCGTCTTCGAGCGCAATTTCGAGGAGAAAATCCCGCGCACGCTTGTTTGAGCGCCGACACCCTTGGTCCAAATGCGACGTACGATTTACGCCACGGCATGTCGCATTCGGTCTTGCTTACGGCATTGGCTTACCCTCATTATTCAGGGAGAATTAACAACAAAAATCGACCGTAGAGTCGAACCAACAGAGTGAGGAACTCAAAATGTCGAACGAACTGGAATTCCTTAGCCGGCGTGTCGCAGCGGGCAAGCTGAGCCGTCGTGATTTTCTCGGTCGCGCGGCAGCGCTCGGCATTGCCGCACCCTTCGCCAATTCGCTGCTTTCAAGTGCTGCGCGCGCGGCAGGCCCGGTCAAGGGCGGCACGCTGAAGGCCGGCCTGGTCGGCGGTGAATCCACCAACAGCCTCGATCCGGCGCTGATGATGACGCAGGTGCCGTTCGCCTTCGGCAAGTGCTGGGGCGAAATGATCGTCGAACTGTCGCCGGACGGCAAGCTCGAGAACCGCATCGCGGAAGAGATCGGCTCGTCCGACGACGCGAAGACCTGGACCCTGAAAATCCGCGACGGCGTCGAATTCCACAACGGCAAGACCGTGACCGCCGAGGACGTGGCCGCCACGCTGGAGCGCCACTCGGACGAGAAGTCGAAATCCGGCGCCCTCGGCTACATGAAGGGTATCGCGACCATCAAGGCCAGCGGCAAGGAAGTGGTGCTGACGCTGAAGGAGGCCAATGCCGACCTTCCCTACCTGCTCAGCGACTATCACCTGATCGTCCAGCCGAATGGCGGCAAAGACAAGCCCGATGCCGGCATTTCGGCCGGCCCGTATGTGGTCAAGACCAACGAGCCCGGTGTGCGCCATGGCGGCGAGCGTTTCGCCAATTACTGGCAGGGCGACAAGATGGGCCATGCCGACCAGATCGAAGTCATCGTCATCAACGATGCGACGGCGCGCACGGCGGCCCTGCAGGGCGGCCAGGTCAACATGATCAACCGCGTCGAGCCGAAGATCGTCGACCTGATCAAGCGCGTGCCGGGCGTGACCATCCGCAACCATGCGGGTCCGGGCCACTATGTCTTCATCATGCATTGCAACACGGCGCCCTTCGACAACAACGACCTGCGCATGGCGCTGAAGCTCGCCATTGACCGCGAAGAGATGCTGACCAAGGTGCTGCGCGGCTATGGCTCGCTCGGAAACGACTTCCCGATCAACGCGTCCTATCCGCTGTTCACCGAAATCGAGCAGCGCAAGTACGATCCCGACAAGGCCAAGTTCCACTATAAGAAGTCCGGCCATGATGGCACTGTTCTGCTGAGGACTTCGGACGTCGCCTTCCCCGGCGCGGTCGATGCCTCGCAGCTCTTCCAGCAGAGCGCGGCGAAGGCCGGCATCAAGATCGAGCTCAAGCGCGAGCCCGGCGACGGCTACTGGAATGAGGTCTGGAACAAGCAGCCCTTCTGCGCCTCCTACTGGGGCGGACGCTCGACGCAGGACCAGATGTACTCGACCGCCTATCTGTCGACCGCCGACTGGAACGACACGCGTTTCAAGCGCCCGGACTTCGACAAGATGGTGCTGGCGGCGCGCGCCGAGCTCGACGAGGCCAAGCGCAAGCAGATGTACCACGACATGGCCGTCATGGTGCGCGACGAAGGCGGCCTGATCCTGCCGATGTTCAACCAGTTCATCGACGCCACCGGCGCCAAGGTCGATGGCTGGGTGGACGATCCGCACCAGGAACTGATGAACGGCTACGCCCTGGCGAAGTGCTGGCTGCAGGCCTGAGTCCGGCTTTGCGGAGATGTCCTCACCCATCCTGAAGCTAATTGCCCAGCGCGTCGCGCTGGGCATCCTCCTTCTGCTGGCCATTTCGGTCCTGATCTTCGCCGGCACGCAAATCCTGCCCGGCGACGTCGCGCAAGCCATTCTGGGACAATCGGCAACGCCGGAGTCGCTCGCCAATCTGCGCGAACAGCTCGGCCTCAACGACCCGGCCTATGTCAGGTATTTCCACTGGCTCGGCGGCGTGCTGACCGGCGACCTCGGCGCTGCCATGTCGAGCGGCCAGGATATCGCCACCTCGATCAAGGGCCGGCTGTGGAACACGCTGTTCCTGGCCTTCTGGGCGGCGGTCGTGGCCGTGCCGCTGGCAATCATCCTCGGCCTGATCGCCGTGCGCTACCGCAATGGCTGGGTCGACAAGCTGATCTCCGGGCTGGCGCTCGCCTCGACCTCCTTCCCGGAATTCTTCATCGGCTATCTCCTGGTCTATTTCTTCGCGGTGAAATGGCAGATCTTTCCCGCCATCTCGACCGTCTATGACGGCATGCCCTTTGGCGAGCGCATGCAGGCCATCGCGCTGCCGCGCGACGGCCCTGACGCTGGTGGTGCTGGCCCACATGATGCGCATGACCCGAGCCGCGATCCTCAACGTCATGCAGTCGGCCTATGTCGAGACGGCGGAGCTCAAGGGGCTCTCTGCCTTTGCCGTCATCCGCAAGCATGCCTTCCCGAACGCCATCGCGCCGATCATCAACGTCGTCATGCTCAACCTCGCCTATCTCATCGTCGGCGTCGTCGTGGTCGAGGTGATCTTCGTCTATCCCGGCATGGGGCAGTATCTGGTCGACCACGTCACCAAGCGCGACGTGCCGGTGGTGCAGGCGGTCGGCCTGATCTTCGCCGCCGTCTATATCAGCCTCAACATCATCGCGGACATTGCGGCGATCGTCGCCAATCCGCGTCTGCGACATCCAAAGTGAGGGGGCGGGCATGCTCGATATAAGACGCATTCCCATCCCCGCCCTGATCGGCCTCGTGCTGACCGCCCTGTTCGTGCTGGCGGCGATCTTGGCACCGTGGATCTCGCCGCACGACAATGCCGAGATCGTCGGCGACGTCTGGGAACCAATGTCGGCCGCGCATTGGCTCGGCACCGACAATCTCGGCCGCGATCTCTTGTCGCGCATGATCTACGGCGCCCGCATCACCCTGTTCATCGCCGTGCTGGCCACCGCGCTGTCCTTCTCGCTCGGCGCCATACTCGGTTTCTCGGCGGCGGTGTTCGGCGGCTGGTTCGACACGATCCTGTCGCGCCTCGTCGACCTGCTGATGTCGATCCCGACCCTGATCATGGGCCTGGTCGTGCTCTCCGTGCTGCCGACAAACCTGGTAACGCTGATCCTGGTCATGGGCATTCTCGACTCGACCCGCGTCTACCGCCTGTCGCGCGCGGTCGCCGTCGACATCAACGTCATGGATTATGTCGAGGCGGCAAAACTGCGCGGCGAAGGCAGCGCCTGGATCATCTTCCGCGAAATCCTGCCCAATGCGCTGTCGCCGCTGGTTTCGGAACTCGGCCTGCGCTTCATCTATGCTGTCCTGTTCCTGTCGACGCTGTCCTTCCTCGGCCTTGGCGTGCAACCGCCGGACGCCGACTGGGGCGGCATGGTCAAGGAAAACAAGGACGGCATCGTCTTCGGCATCGCCGCAGCACTCATTCCGGCGGGGGCGATCGCCGCGCTCGCCATCTCGGTCAACCTTGTCGCCGACTGGATTCTCAACCGCACGACAAGCCTGAAGGGAGGACGCGGGTGATGGCCGACAGCAAAGCGAAGCCCGGCGTGCTGCTCGATATCAGGAATCTGCGCATCGAGGCCACGGTCTACCCGCCCGGCGAGGCGCCAAAGAACATCGTGCTGGTGCACGATGTCTCGCTGACGCTGGAAAAGGGCAAGGTGCTGGGCCTGATCGGCGAATCTGGCGCCGGCAAGTCGACCATCGGCCTGTCGTCGATGGGCTATGGCCGCGGCGGCGTGCGCATCACCGGCGGCGAGGTGATCCTCAACGGCCGCGACATCCTGAAGGGCGGCAAGGAAGGTTTCCGCAAACTGCGCGGCCGCGAGGTCTGCTATGTCGCGCAGTCGGCGGCGGCCGCCTTCAACCCGGCGCACCGGCTGATGGACCAGGTGGTGGAAGCCACGCTGCTGCATGGCACGGCGACACGCGCCGAAGCCGAGAAGCGCGCCGTCGCGCTGTTCAAGAAGCTCAGCCTGCCGAACCCTGAAACCATCGGCGAACGCTTTCCGCACCAGGTCTCGGGCGGCCAGCTTCAGCGCGTCATGACGGCAATGGCGCTGTGCTCGGAACCCGACCTGATCGTCTTCGACGAGCCGACAACGGCGCTCGACGTGACGACGCAGATCGACGTGCTGTCGGCGATCAAGGATGCCATCCGCGACACCCATGTGGCGGCGCTCTACATCACCCACGACCTTGCCGTCGTCGCCCAGGTCTCCGACGAGATCATGGTGCTGCGCCATGGCAGGCTGGTCGAATGGGGCGGTACAAGGCAGATCATCAAGGAGCCGCGCCAGGAATACACCAACGCGCTGGTCTCGGTGCATGAGATCGAGCACCAGGAGCAGAACCCCGGCGCCACGCCGTTCCTGTCGGTGAAGAACGTCACCGCCGCCTATGGCGGCGGCCACGTCAAGGTGCTGAAGAACGTCTCGGTCGACATCTACCCCGGCCAGACGCTGGCCGTGGTCGGCGAATCCGGCTCCGGCAAGTCGACGCTGGCGCGCGCCATCACCGGACTTTTGCCGCCCGAACAAGGCACCGTCACCTTCGATGGGCGCCCGCTCGCCAACCGGCTTGCTGACCGGCCGAAGGAAGATCTGCGCCAGTTGCAGATGATCTACCAGATGGCCGACGTGGCGATGAACCCGCGCCAGACCGTCGGCACTATCATCGGCCGGCCGCTCGAATTCTATTTCGGCATGCGCGGCAGGGAACGCGACAAGCGCGTCGCCGAGCTGCTTGACGAGATCGAGATGGGCAAGGGCTTCGTCGACCGCTATCCGGCCGAGCTTTCCGGCGGCCAGAAGCAGCGCGTCTGCATCGCCCGTTCGCTCGCCGCCAAGCCGAAGCTGATCATCTGCGACGAGGTGACCTCGGCGCTCGATCCGCTGGTGGCCAACGGCATCCTCAAGCTGCTGCTCAACCTGCAGCAGCATGAAAAGGTCGCCTATCTCTTCATCACCCACGATCTGGCGACGGTGAAGTCGATCGCCGATTCGATCGCGGTGATGTATCGCGGCGAAGTGGTTCGCTACGGCTCGAAGAGCAAGGTTCTGACGCCGCCCTTCGATGCCTATACCGACCTTCTCCTGTCGTCGGTTCCGGAGATGGAGATCGGCTGGCTGGAAAAGGCGATCAAGGGGCGGCGCATGGCCAGCGCGGGGAACTAGCGACCTGCTGGTCGGGCGGCTGTCGTCATCCAGATGCAACACGAAAGCGCCACACGTCCTTGCGGACGGACGCTGCCCGTGACGTTGTTTTCAACAGGGGGTAGGAACATGAAGCCGGAACTCGACCATCTCGCCGATCTCGCCGGACAGGGCCGGATATCGCGGCGCGACTTCCTTGGCCGCACGGCGGCACTGGGTGTGTCGGCGGCGCTGGCAACGACGCTGGCCGGGAAAGCCTTCGCACAGACGCCGGTCAAGGGCGGTATCCTTAAGGCCGGCCTGCAGGGCGGCGAGTCGACCAACAGCCTCGACCCCGCGCTGAACCTCAGCCAGGTCACCTTCAGCTTCGGCAAGCAGTGGGGCGAATATCTGGTCCGGCTGATGCCCGACAACAGCCTGACCAATATGATCGCGCAGGAGATCGGCGCATCCAAGGATGCCAAGACCTGGACGATCAAGGTGCGCGACGGCGTCGAGTTCCACAACGGCAAGACCGTCACCGCCGAAGACATCGCCGCCACCATCGAGCGCCATGCCGACGAGAAGTCCAAATCCGGTGCGCTCGGCATCCTCAAGAACATCAAGGGCGTCAAGGCAAGCGGCAAGGAAGTCATCGTCACGCTCGGCGATGCCGACGCCGATTTCCCCTATCTGATGGCCGACTACCACCTCGTCATCCAGCCGAATGGCGGCAAGGACAATCCCAATGCCGGCATCAGCGCCGGTCCCTACAAGGTCACCGTCAACCAGCCCGGCGTGCGCCATGGCGGCGAGCGCTTCGCCAATTACTGGCAAGGCGACAAGATGGGCCATGCCGACCAGATCGAGATCGTCGTCATCAATGACGCCACCGCGCGGCTTGCGGCGCTGCAGGGCGGCCAGGTGCACATGATCAACCGCGTCGAGCCCAAGGTCGTCGACCTGGTCAAGCGCATCCCCGGCGTCAGCATCGAGAACGTGTCGGGCAAGGGCTACTACCCGTTCAACATGTTCTGCGACACCGCGCCCTTCGACAACAACGACCTGCGCATGGCGCTGAAACTCGCCATGGACCGCGAGGAAATGCTGACGAAGATCCTGCGCGGCTATGGCTCGGTCGGCAACGACTTCCCGATCAACGAAGCCTACCCGCTGTTTTCGACCGACATTGAACAGCGCAAGTTCGATCCGGAGAAGGCGGCCGCTCTCTACAAGAAGTCGGGCCACAGCGGCTCGATCCTGCTGCGCACTTCCGATGTCGCCTTCCCCGGCGCCGTCGACGCCGCCCAGCTCTATCAGCAGTCCTGCGCCAAGGCCGGCATCAAGATCGAGATCAAGCGCGAGCCCGGCGACGGCTACTGGTCGGAAGTCTGGAACAAGCAGCCCTTCTCGCTCTCCTACTGGGGCGGGCGCGCCACGCAGGACCAGATGTATTCCACCGGCTACGTCTCGACCGCCGACTGGAACGACACGCGCTTCAAGCGGCCGGAATTCGACAAGATGCTGCTTGCGGCGCGCGGCGAGCTCGACCACGCCAAGCGCAAGGCGATCTACCACGACATGGCGGTCCTGATGCGCGACGAGGGCGGCCTGATCGTGCCGTTCTTCAACCAGTTCATCGATGCCGCCGCTACCAACAAGATCGGCGGTTTTGCCAAGAGCCCGATCGGCGAGATGATGGATGGCTACGCGCTTGGTGAGTGCTGGCTCAACGCTTAGCCGGACCCTGCCTGTCTGATTCACGTGCCCCGTCTGATTTACATACAAGAACGCCGTGTGCCAGAAACGGCACGCGGCGTTCCCGTTTCAACAGCCAGACATCATGGAGCAGCCCATGGCGCTCAAATCCAAGCTTCTGCTGATCATCCTCGACGGCGTTCCCTATCGCAACTGGCGCCGGCTGATGGGCAATCTCGAAGGCTGGGTGCAATCGGGTGAAGCGCGGGTCTGGAAGATGCGCTCGGTGCTGCCGTCGACCTCGGCCTGCTGCTATGCCTCGATCCACACCGGCGTGTCGCCGCAGGTGCATGGCATCCTTTCCAATGAGAATCGGTTCCGCGTCGGGCAGCCCGACATCTTCTCCGAAGTCAGCAAGGCCGGCGGCAGGACCGGGGCGGTCACCCACTCCTACTGGTCGGAATTCTTCCGCTCCCACCCGTTCGACCTGGTCGAGGACATGGAGTATGACGAGCCGGGTGGGCCGATCACGCATGGCCGCTTCCACACCATGACCGGCTACAACGCCCGCAACCAGATGACGCCGAGCGACGTCGATTTGTTCGCGACGCTGACCATGCTGACCAAACGCCACGGCATCGACTACGGCATCCTGCACACCTGCACGCTGGACTCCATGGGCCATCGCTTCGGCCATGACTGCCACGAGATGGACCATGCCGTCTACGCGATGGACGGCATGCTGGCCGCCTTCCTGCCGGGCTGGATCGCGGCCGGCTACGAGGTGATGGTCACCGCCGACCATGGCCAGACCGACCGCGGCCACCATGGCGGCCATGATGACGAGATGCAGGATTTCGCGCTGTATTATTTCGGACAAGGCCAAGGGCCTGAAGCCGATACGCTGCTCGACCAGCTGCAGCTGGCGCCGACGGTGCTGAGCCGGCTCGGCGTGCCGGTACCGGCGACGATGAAGGCGAAGCCTTTCTTGGGTTGAGCGGGTCGCCTTTCCTTCTCCCCTTGCGGGAGAAGGTGGCCTCGCGAAGCGAGGTCGGATGAGGGGTGTTCCGGGAAAAGCCAACGTCTCACTCCGCTGGAGCACCCCTCATCCGTCTCGGCGCTGCGCGCCGATCCACCTTCCCCCACAAGGGGGGAAGGAAAGGCGTCCCTACTGGCAACCGCCCCGTTCTTCAGTTAGCCTCCGCAAATTCCTTGGCGGAGGATGAACCTTTTTGGACCGACCGGCGACAGAGCAGACAGGAGCCAGGCGGCTCGATCGGCCATGACGGCAGCGACGGAGACCGATCGCGCGCTTGTCGACCGGGTCGCGAAGGGCGACCGTGCCGCCGTGCGGCTCCTGTTCATGCGTCACCACGCGCGGGTCTACCGCTTCGTGGCGCGCCAGACGGGATCGGAAATGATGGCTGACGATATCGCGAACGAGGTGTTCCTTGAGCTGTGGCGCCAGGCGCCAGGCTTCGAGGGGCGTTCCGAAGTCTCGACATGGCTGCTCGGCATCGCCCGGTTCAAGGCGCTGTCGCTGCTGCGCAAGAAGAAGGAAGACTGGATCGACGACGAGGCGGCCGCCGCGGTGCCGGACAGCGCCGACACGCCGGAGGTCGTCACCATGAAAGAGGACAAGGCCGCCGCCTTGCGCCGCTTTATCGACGCCTTGCCCGAAGAACACCGCACGGTGATCGACCTTGCCTATTATCACGGACAGTCGGTAACCGAGATCGGCGAGGTGCTCGCCATCCCGGTCGCGACGGTCAAGACCCGGATGTTCTACGCCCGCAAGAAACTCGGCGAGGCCCTCAAGGCCGCCGGTTACGACAGGGGGTGGCCATGAGCGCCGCTGAAAAAATGTCACGCCGCGACGAAATGGAAACGCTGCTGCCGTTCTACCTGAACGGCTCGCTGGAAGGCTCCGACCTCGAAGCCGTCGAGGAGTGGCTGGCGACCGATCCCGCGGCGATGACAGCCCTTGGCGAGGCCGAAGCAGAATTCTCCGGCACATCGGCGGCCAATGAAGCAATCCGCCCGCCAGCCGATGCGCTCAGCCGCTTCGCCAAGGCGCTCGACGCCGAGGCCGGACCCGCGCGCAAGCCAGCAGGTTCGTCCTGGCTGGCGCAGGCCTGGGGCCGCTTCTTGGCGGTGCCCGTCGGCGTCGCCTGGGCGGCGGCCGCGGTCCTGCTTGTGCTGATCGCGGTGCAGTCCCTGGTGCAGCCCGGCGGCAAGGGCAAGGATTTCGAAATTGCCGGCGCGCAAGACGACCTGGCGAAAATGCCGTTCGCCCTGGTCAAGTTCAAACCGGATGCGAAGATGTCGGACATTTCGGCATTCCTCGGCAGCAACGGGCTGAAGGTCATCGGTGGACCGACCGCCGACAGCGTGTTCCGGATCGGCATTCCCGCCGCCAACGCAGCCGACTATGCCAAGCAGCTCAGCCTTATTGCCGCCCAGCCATTCGCCGACACTGTGATCGAGGGAAGGAAACCGGTTGATGGCGGCTGAGGCGGCCCTTCGATTTGCGGCGATCCTGGCGGCGGCGATGACAATCGCCGCCGTGCCTGCGTCGGCACAGACCAATGCCGCCAAGGGCGACCAGACGAAAATCGACTGCCGAAACGGCAGCAACGCGGCCGGCGCCGACTGCGCCAAGGACGGCAGCGCCAGCGACAATGCCGGCGGTGCGGGTCCTGCCCAGGCGGCCGCCGTCTTTCTTCCCGCCCTGATCGTCGACCTGTTTCCCAATCCGGTCGCGCCTCCGGCACCGGTGCCGACGCCGCAGCCGGAACCGGTCACGCCGCCCGGCAACAATCAGGCCGGCCCGCCGGCCGGCGGGCCGATCGTCTCGCCGACCGATCTCGTCGCCGTCCAGCCGCCGCGCGCCGTGGCCGGCGAGTTCGTGCCCGACGAGGTGCTGGTGACGGTTGACGGCAATGCCGGCGCCGTGCAGCAGATCGCCGCCTCCTTCGGCCTCGAAGTGCGCTCGCAGCGCCAGTCACGCCTGCTCGGCACCACTTTGGTACGCTTCGGCATTCCCGACGGTCGCCCCGTCGGCGTCGTGCTGGCCCAACTTGCCGCCGACGGCCGCACGCAGCGGCGCGAGCCCAACCACATCTATTCGCTGCAGCAGGCCGCCGGCATCGTCAACTATGCCTTTGACCGCATCGCGCTCGATGCCAAACAGGCGAGCGGCCAAAACGTCCGCGTTGCCGTCATCGATACCGGCATCGACGACAGCAATCCGGCGCTGGCCGGTGTCATCGCCGCGCAGTTCGACGCCATGCCCGACGTGCCGGTCGAAAAGCGTGATCATGGCACCTCGATCGACGGGCTGATCGCCGGCGTCGGCGCCCTGGAAGGCATGGCGCCGGGCGCCAGGATCTACCACGCCCGCGCCTTCGAAGGCGGCAAGTCGACCATGGATGTCATCCTGTCGGCGCTCGACTGGGCGGCGGAACAGAATGTCAGCATCATCAATATGAGCTTCGTCGGACCGAAGAACGACCTGCTCGGCGCCGCCTGCCGCAATGCCCGCGCGCTCGGCATGGTGCTGGTCGCCGCCGCCGGCAACAACGGACCGAAAGCACCCTATGGCTACCCGGCCGCCTTCGACGGCGTCATCGCGGTGACCGCGACCGACGCCAAGGACGCTCTGATGCCGCAGGCCAATCGCGGCGCCTATGTCTTCATCTCGGCGCCCGGCGTCGAGATGGTGGCGCCAAGCGGCGCCGGCTCGGATGTCGTTACCGGCACCTCTTTCGCCGCGGCGATCCTCAGCGGCGCCATCGCCAATCTCCTCCATGCTTCGCCTGGCCGCTCGGCCGACGACATCGAGAAGGCGCTGGCAGCCACCGCCAAGGATCTCGGCCCAAAGGGGCGCGACAATGATTTTGGCTACGGGCTGCTGGACATCAAGGCGGCCGAGGCGGCGAAGGAGTGAATTTTCCTCTGAGCTTCCGGTCTATGCCGCCGGGAGCTGCCGGGTTCGGCCGATCTGCAGAAGCAACGCGGATGCGAGACAAAGCCCAACGACCGCCAGCCCTGATATAACAAGCCATCGCATCAATGCCGCCTGCTCGTCATGGCCGATGACGCGGTAGAGACCGTTGATCTCGACCATTTCCGTGTCGGAGAGCCGCTTCTTGGGCAGTGTTTGGTCGGTGTAGAAATATTTGGTCATCGCGTTGAATTCGAGTTCGCTGCCGATGAACATTTCGGTGGGGTTCAGGTCTGACGTGACATGACCCTTATAGAGGCGTTCCTGTGTGGTCCGGATGTCGACATTGTTGAAGTCCGGCTTGGTCGCACCCGCATGAAACCAGCCTGGCGAAAACACCGTGAATGACCCGGACCGAGGCAGATGGGTAATCGGTTGGTTGACGATTTCGACCACTTTCTGTTCGGTCCGCGCGGCTTCCGCATTTGCCTTCCCGATCCCTGGCAACGTCCAGAAGATCCCAGCGCCGACCGTCAGCAAAAGGCCCGTTAAGCCAAGCAGAAACACGATATGGCCGACAGGGCGCGTCGGTCTTGCGGTGCGCCCAATCGGGGCCGCCGGGACGCGACTCTCGCGCCCGCGCCGGCCGAAAACCGCGCTGGGCTGATCGGTGTTCATCCGCCCATGTTGGAGCAGGCGGGCTAATGCGGCGTTAATAGGATCCATGTGAGGTGATCCCGGTCCGGACTAAGGGATACGCAGGGCGCAAACAGGGCGCACCCGACCCCTGATCGAGGTCAGGTCCTAGACTAGGCCGGCGCTCCCGCAACCGATCCCCTGACCACCAGATCGACCGGCCAGACTTCGCCGCGGGCGCCTTCTTCCAGCCCTGAAATCCGCGCCGCCAGCCGCTCTGCGACGCGGGCGCCGGCAAGGCGGATGGACGAGCGCGTAGTCGACAGCGGCACGGAAAAATTTTCCGGCTTCAACCAGGGGAAGACGTCGTCATGGGCGATCAGCGAGACATCGCCGGGAATGGTGAGGCCTAGGTCGCGCACCGCGCGCACGACGCCCAGCGCCATGATCAGGCTGGAGCAGGCGATTGCCGTCGGCGCATCGCCCTCCTCGAGCAGACGCCTGGTGGCGCGATAGCCGTTCTCTTCGGTCATGACCACAGAACAAACATGGCGTTCGCCCAGGCTCAGCCCACTTGCCGCGAGCGCCCGGCGCACGCCGCGCTCGCGATGGATGGCGAAGGTCTCGCGGTCGTCGCCATTGATCAGCGCCAGCCGCCGGTGGCCGAGTTGGACCAGCAGCCGCGCCGCTTCGTGGAAGGCGCCCTCATTGTCGATGTCGAGATAGGGATAGTCGAAATCGAAGCCTTCGCTGCGGCCATGGACGAGGAAGGGAATGCCGAGCGTGCTGACCAGCGCCACCCGACTGTCCTGCGGCCGCGGCGAGGAGATATAGACGGCATCGACCTGCCGGTTGGCGACGATGCGCCGATAGGTCGTCTCCTGGTCGTCGGCATCGGCCGGCGACAGCACGAGGTCAAGCTCGTGCGAGCGGGCATAGTCGCCGAGGCCCGACAGGAACTCGACAAAATGCGGATCGATGTCGACGGCCGCGCCGGTCGGCAGGACATAACCGATCATGCCGGATTTGCCAGTCGCCAGCCGCCGCGCGCTCGGATTGGGGCGATAGCCATGGCGCTTGGCGGCGTCCATGACGCGCCTGCGCGTTTCCTCGTTGACCTCCGGGTAGCCGTTCAATGCCCGGCTTACCGTGGTCTGCGAAAGCGCTAGCATATGCGCGAGCTGCTTGAGGTTCACAACGGTCTCCATTCCCTCAAAGCGCTTTTAAATTGAATCGACCCAATCGCCACAAGGGCGCGACGATATCGAGATGACCATAGTCGGGGTTGGGGCCAGTTTGAAACGAAAATTGCTGTTGCGCTGCCAAAAAAGCATGCTGCGCTGCACTTTTCGGCGACAAAATTCGCTAGATTAAATCGATTAGCTACCGAGCCTCTTGACTTTCGGATGATTCAATGGCGTGATCGGAAAAGCCAAAGCGCTTTGGAAGACTCTTCGAAAGGTTGCGGTTCCCTTGCGACTGAGTCACAGTCCTGCGGCGTCGGCGGGCGGAATGGAGGTTCCGTCCGGTGTGTGTGACCCACTGGGAGGAATACCGATGAAGAAAATGCTTTTGCTGGGTGTTGCGTTTGCCACGTTCGCCCTGAATGCGCCTGCGCATGCCGAACTGAAGTTCAAGCCGGGCGAGGACAAGCGCTTCAACTGGGCAAACTTTGAAGACCTCAAGAAAGTCGATCTCAAGGGCGAGACCCTGACCATCTTCGGGCCGTGGCGCGGCGAGGATGAGACGCTTGTCCGTTCGGTGCTCGACTATTTCTCCGAGGCGACCGGGGCGGAGGTGAAATACTCCTCGTCCGAAAACTACGAACAGCAGATCGTCATCGACACCCAGGCCGGCAGCCCGCCGAACATCGCCGTCCTGCCGCAGCCGGGCCTTATCCAGGATCTTGCTTCCAAAGGCGTGCTGACCCCGCTGGGCGACGACGTCGCCGCCTGGATCAAGGAGAACTACGCCGCCGGCGACTCCTGGGCCAAACTCGGCACCTATACCGGCAAGGACGGCAAGTCGGCTTTCTATGCCTTTCCCTACAAGATCGACGTGAAGGGGCTGGTCTGGTACTCGCCCGACAATTTCCAGGAAGCCGGCTACAAGGTGCCGAAGACCCAGGAGGAACTGGCCGAGCTCGAAAAGAAGATCATCGCCGATGGCGGCAAGCCCTGGTGCATCGGGCTTGGTTCCGGCGGCGCGACCGGATGGCCGGCGACCGACTGGGTCGAGGACATCATGCTCAGGACGCAGCCGCCGGAAGTCTATGACAAGTGGGTGAAGAACGAGATCCCGTTCACCGATCCGGCGGTGGTCAACGCCATCGACATCTTCGGCAAGATCGCCACCGACGACAAGATGGTCGATGGCGGCGCCAAGGCGGTGGCCGCGACCGACTTCCGCGACAGCCCGAAGGGCCTCTTTACCGTGCCGCCGAAGTGCTACATGCACCATCAGGCATCGTTCATCCCCTCCTTCTTCCCTGAGGGCGTGAAGCTCGGCCAGGACGCGGACTTCTTCCCCTACCCGCCCTACGCCTCCAAGCCGGAACTCGGCACACCCCTGGAGGTCGCCGGAACGCTGGTGATGATCACCAAGGATTCCAAGGCATCGCGCGAGTTCATCAAGTTCCTCGAAATGCCGCTCGCGCATGAATTGTGGATGGCGCAGAAGAGCTTCGTCACCCCCTTCAAGGGCGCCAATAAGGATGCCTATGGCAGCGATGCGCTGAAGAAGCAGGGCGAGATCCTGGTCGGAGCGACGACTGTCCGCTTCGACGGCTCCGACCTGATGCCCGGCAAGGTCGGCGCGGGCTCGTTCTGGACGGGCATGATCGATCTGGTCGGCGGCAAATCTGCCCAGGACGTGGCCGCCGACATCCAGAAGAGCTGGGACGCAATCAAGTAGGTCGCTACAGGCAAGCTAAAACCTTACTGATCCTCCTGCAGGATCCGGGCCACGGCCCGGGTCCGACCGGCGGCATACGCCGGAAGCCTTCGCGTTTCGATTGTTCCGAATGACTCACAAAGTCGGTGCATCCGACCGCCAGCTTGCCTGGCTGGTCATGCGCAGGGAGAGGGACCCATGGCGGCTCAGATCTTCTCGGCCATTTTCGTCATCATCATCGGCGTCGGCGGCTGTGTCGCCTACTTCTGGGGCGCCAACAAACTGCTGGACCTGACCTTCCCCTCGCGTGGGGTCACCGGCACGGCTGCCGTCAACAATCTACGCCGGCAGGGCCTTGTGCGGCCATGGCTGTTTGTCGGCCCGGCGCTGATCATTCTCACCATCTACCTGATCTACCCGGTGATCGCGACACTGTGGCTTTCCTTCCTCGACCGCGGCGGCACCAGTTTCGTGGGGCTGGCCAACTATGAGTGGGCGCTTCGCGATCCCGACCTCCGACACTCGATCCTGAACAACCTGCTGTGGCTGGCGGTGGTGCCGGCGGCCTGCACCTTCCTCGGCCTGATCATTGCCGTGCTCACCGACAAGATCTGGTGGGGCACGATCGCCAAGAGCCTGATCTTCCTGCCGCTGGCTATCTCCTTTGTCGGCGCCAGCGTGATCTGGAAGTTCATTTACGAGTATCGCGGCGAGGGCCAGGTGCAGATCGGCCTGCTCAACGCCATCATCCAGCATTTCGGCGGCCAGCCGCAGGTGTGGATATCGCTGCCGTTCTGGAACAATTTCTTCCTGATGATCATCCTGATCTGGATCCAGACCGGCTTCGCCATGGTCATCCTGTCCTCGGCGCTGCGCGGCATTCCGGAAGAAACGCTGGAGGCCGCCGTCATCGACGGCGCCAATCCGTTCCAGATCTTCTGGAAGATCATGGTGCCGCAGATCTGGGGCACCATCGCCGTCGTGTGGACCACCATCACCATCCTCGTGCTCAAAGTGTTCGACATCGTGCTGACCATGACCAACGGCCAGTGGAACAGCCAGGTGCTGGCCAATCTGATGTTCGACTGGATGTTCCGCGGCGGCGGCGATTTCGGCCGTGGCGCGACGATTGCCATCATCATCATGATCGCGGTCATCCCGATCATGGTCTGGAACATCCGCCAGGCGAACAAAGAGACGGGAGGACACTGAGATGGCCGTCGCGACTGGAAAATCCTTCGTCAGCCGTTTCGGCGTCCACATAGCGGTGCTGGTCTTCGTTGCCATCTGGACCATTCCCACACTCGGCATCCTGGTCTCGTCGCTGCGCGACAAGGACCAGATCGTCGCCTCGGGCTGGTGGAATTCGTTCGCCAGTTCCAGCCAGACCGAGGCCGGGCGGCTGCCGCCCGCCACGGCGCAGACCCAGAAGGACGGCAAGTTCGTCCTCGAGGGCAACATCTTCGGCGATGGCGCCAAGCGCAACATCAGTGCCTTCGGTGTCAAGGCCGCGGCACCGACGCAATATCCGGCCGGCTCATCGGCCGACCTGGGTGACGGCGTAACCCTGCAGGTCAATGCCGACGGCAGCTTCGTCATGACCTCGCCCAAGGCGTTCGAAGGCGACCGCGGCCAGCGCCTCTACTATGCCTCGTCGGCGCCGCCGAAATTCACCACCGACAACTATCAGACCGTGCTGTCCTCGGAAGGCATCGGCCGCTCGTTCATGAATTCGCTGACCGTCACCATACCGGCGACCGTCATCCCGATCCTGATCGCCGCCTTTGCCGCCTATGCGCTGGCCTGGATGCGGTTTCCCGGTCGGGCGCTGCTGATCGCGGTCATCATCGGGCTGCTGGTGGTGCCGCTGCAGATGTCGCTGATCCCGCTGCTCAAGCTCTATAACGGCGTCGGTACTTTCTTCGGCGTGCCGTCGAAGACCTATCTCGGCATATGGCTGGCGCATACCGGCTTCGGCCTGCCTTTCGCCATCTACCTGCTGAGGAGCTATATCGCCGGCCTGCCGCGCGAGATCATGGAATCGGCCCGCATCGACGGCGCCAGCGATTTCGAGATCTTCGTCAAGATCGTGCTGCCGCTGTCCTTCCCGGTGCTGGCCTCCTTCGCCATCTTCCAATTCCTGTGGGTATGGAACGATCTCCTGGTGGCGATGGTTTTCCTTGGTACGGCACCCGACCAGATCGTGTTGACGGCCAAGCTCAACGCGCTGCTCGGCTCTCGCGGCGGCAACTGGGAGATTCTGACGACATCGGCCTTCATCACCATCATCGTGCCGCTGATCGTCTTCTTCTCGCTGCAGCGCTATTTCGTCCGCGGGCTGCTCGCCGGCTCGGTGAAAGGAGGCTGAAACCATGCAATCCGCTTTGAAAGCCAGTTCGAACCCTGACCTCGCCGTCGATCGCGACTGGTGGCGAGGCGCGGTGATCTACCAGATCTATCCGCGCAGCTACCAGGATTCGAACGGCGACGGCATCGGCGACCTCAAGGGCATCATCGGACGGCTGCCCTACATCGCCGCGCTCGGCGCGGACGCCATCTGGATCTCGCCCTTCTTCAAATCGCCGATGAAGGATTTCGGCTACGACGTCTCGGACTATTGCGACGTCGACCCGATGTTCGGCACGCTGGCCGATTTCGACGCACTGACGGCGGAGGCGCACCGGCTGGGTCTCAAGGTGATGATCGACGAAGTGCTGTCGCACACGGCCGACATCCATCCCTGGTTCAAGGAAAGCCGGTCGAGCCGCACCAATCCCAAGGCCGACTGGTATGTCTGGGCGGACGCCAGGCCAGACGGCACGCCGCCCAACAACTGGCTGTCGATCTTCGGCGGGTCGGCCTGGCAGTGGGACACCAGCCGCCAGCAATATTACCTGCACAATTTCCTGGCCGAGCAGCCCGACCTCAACTTCCACAACCGCGAAGTCCAGGATGCGCTGCTCGACGTCACCCGCTTCTGGCTGGAACGCGGCGTCGACGGCTTCCGCCTCGACACGATCAATTTCTACTTCCACAGCCAGGGCCTGGAAAACAATCCGCCGCTGCCGCCGGAAGAACGCAACGACCAGACCGCGCCGGCGGTCAATCCCTACAATTACCAGGACCATCTCTACGACAAGAGCCGTCCGGAAAACCTCGGCTTCCTGGAACGCTTCCGCGCCCTGCTCGACGAATATCCGGCGACGGCGGCCGTCGGCGAGGTCGGCGATTCGCAGCGTGGGCTGGAAGTCGTGGCCGCCTATACGGCCGGCGGCAAGCGCGTGCACATGTGCTATTCCTTCGACTTCCTGGCGCCGGAAAAGATCAGCGCCGCCAAGGTGCGTTCGGTGCTGGAGGCTTTCGGCAAGGTCGCCAGCGACGGCTGGTCGTGCTGGGCGTTTTCCAACCATGACGTGATGCGCCCGGCCTCGCGCTGGGCCGCCGGCGAAGCCGACCCTGTCGCCTATCTCAAGGTCATCTCGGCCTTGCTGATGTCGCTGCGCGGCTCGGTCTGCATCTACCAGGGTGAAGAACTCGGGCTGGGCGAGGCCGAACTGCGCTTCGAGGATCTGCAGGACCCCTATGGCATCCGCTTCTGGCCGGAATTCAAGGGCCGCGACGGCTGCCGCACGCCCATGGTGTGGGATGGCGGCGCCAAGAATGGCGGCTTCTCCCTGGCCAAGCCCTGGCTGCCGGTGCCGGCCAAGCATCTGGCGCAGGCGGTCAATGTCCAGCAAGGCGACCAAGCTTCGCTGCTCGAGCACTACCGGCGCTTCCTGACCTTCCGCCGCGCCCATCCGGCGCTGGCCAAGGGCGACATCACCTTCATCGAAAGCGAGGGCGACACCGTCGCCTTCACGCGCCGCGCCGGCAATGAGCAGGTTGTCTGCGTCTTTAACCTCGGCGCCAAGCCGGCCAAGGTTGACCTTGGCGGCCGATCCCTGCAACCTTTGCCGGGACACGGGTTTTCCGGGCAGGCGAGCCCCGGTTCGGTCGAGCTTGGCGGCTACGCCGCCTGGTTCGGGCGCATAGACTGAAATCTTTGAGGAAATCACTGGGAGGACACCAATGGCCGATGTCAATCTGAGACAAGTGAAGAAGTCCTACGGCAATCTCAACATTCTCCACGGCATCGACCTCGATATCAAATCGGGCGAGTTCATCGTCTTCGTCGGTCCATCGGGCTGCGGCAAGTCGACCTTGCTGCGCTCGATCGCCGGGCTCGAGGAAATCACGTCGGGCGAACTCAAGATCGATGGCGACGTGGTCAACGACGTGCCGCCGTCCAAGCGCGGCATCGCCATGGTGTTCCAGTCCTACGCGCTCTATCCGCATATGACGGTCTACGACAACATGGCGTTCTCGATGAAGATCGGCAAGGAGAACAAGGCCGAGATCGACCGCCGCGTGCGGCAGGCGGCGGAAATCCTGCAATTGACCAAATATCTCGACCGGCTGCCCAAGGCGATGTCGGGCGGCCAGCGCCAGCGTGTCGCCATCGGCCGCGCCATCGTGCGCAATCCGAAAGTGTTCCTGTTCGACGAGCCGCTGTCGAACCTTGACGCGGCGCTACGCGTAGCCACGCGCATCGAGATCGCCAAGCTCAAGGAATCGATGCCCAACACGACGATGATCTATGTCACCCACGACCAGGTCGAGGCGATGACGCTGGCCGACCGCATCGTGGTGCTGAAGGACGGCCATGTCGAACAGGTCGGCACGCCGATGGACCTTTACAAGAAACCCGGCAATCTGTTCGTCGCCCAGTTCATCGGCTCGCCGGCCATGAACATCCTGCCGGCAACCATCGACAAGACCGGCAACCCGACCGTCGTCAACCATGTCGGCGGCCGCAAGGCGACGGTGCCGATCACGACGCCGGCCTCGGCAAAGGGCGCGGCGGTCAGTTTCGGCGTGCGGCCGGAAGACCTGATGATTGCCAGCGGCGCGGACTATCTGTTCGAGGGAACGGTCGACTATGTCGAGCAGCTCGGCGAGGTCCAGCTGGTCTATGTCGATATCGGCCGCGCCGACCTGCCCCTGGTGACCAAGCTGCCCGGCAATGTCGAGGTCAAGCGCGGTTCGACATTGCGGCTGAGCGCCGGTGCCGAGGACCTGCATATCTTCGATGCGGACGGACATTCCTTCGCGCTGCAAAAGCCGGAAGCAAAAGCGGCTTGAGGCCGCCGGTCCTGCTGGGTCAAGGCAACAAAAAAGAGCGGCGGGCCAGGCCCGCCGCTCTTTTTTTGGAGATCAGCTTCGGCTGTTAACGGCCGAAGAGGTTCCGGTCGCTGCCCTGAGGAGCGGACTTCTGCACGTCGCCCGACGAATTGAGCAGCTTGTAGACGGGCGAGCCGCTCTCGCGGATCGAAGCCGTACGCGAGTTGTCGACCGAAGTTGCGGCGGGCTGGTTGGCGCCATTGGAGCCATAGTTGTCGCTGCCCGCGAAAGCGCTGCCGGAGATGGCCAGAACGGCGGCGGCAGCAAGGATGAGCTTGTTCATGTTAGTCTCCTGAATTTCTGGATTTCACGGGAATGGCCGGCATCGCCGCCATTTCCGTGAACCGGCATTACTTGCCGAAGAGGTTGCGGTCAGCGCCCTGCTGAGCAGGCACCTGGGTGGCCGGAGCCGACTTGTCGACCGAAGCCGTGTAGGAATGGTCGACCGCAGCGGCCGGCTGGTTGGCACCGTTGGAACCGTAGTTATCGCTGCCAGCGAAGGCACTGCCGGAAATGGCCAGGACGGCGGCGGCAGCAAGGATGAACTTGTTCATGTTAGTCTCCTGAGTTTCTCAAGATCGGCCAGAGCGGCGGGCGAAAAGCCCGCCATTAGCCGGGACCCGTTGTTAGTTATTGCCGAAGAGGTTGTGATCTGCGCCCTGGGCAGGCGTCTGAGCAGCCGGTTCCGACTTCTTGGTCGAAGCGGTGTACGAGCTGTCGACAGTCGTGGCTGCGGCGGCATTCGAACCGTAGTGGTCGCTACCAGCGAAGGCGCTGCCGGAAATGGCCAGAAGGGCGGCGGCAGTGAGAACAGTCTTTTTCATTTTTAGTACTCCAGTATTTTTTTCCGTCCGTCTAGCGGCGTGTCTTGGGATTGAAATCGCGTCGTTCGGACAGCCCCGATGTGGGAAAGCCAGATCGCCGTTTCCAATCACGAAGTTGTTCCGTGTGGACCAAGAATCCACCACTTGAAATTGTGCCAGAGGTTTCCTCGCCATAAATTTTTCTTCTTAATATCAATCACTTAATAAAAGCCAGCCGCAAGATCACAGACTGTATCGGAGGTCCAGTGTTCACACCGTCCTGCACGCACCGTCAACAGAAACGAACCGTTCGGTTCGATTTTAGAATCCGCTAATAGTCACTTTTCGAAACCGTTAACCTTTTTTGCCCCTGTTCCGGGTCGATTTTGACAGCCAGTACAGCTAACGGCGAAGACGATTTTCGTGACCGCTGTCCGCGCCCAGATCGTTGCGCATGCGTGTCGCGCCGCATGGATGCGATGTCGCTTTCATGCCGATGTCGCAAACGCCGTCGTGATTAGATCATGTCATCTCAGGTGCCGCTTCGTGACGACGGGGCGGAGAATTGGGAAGCCGGTCAAAATCCGGCGCTGCCCCCGCAACGGTGATGGAGTTCAAGTCGCAACGGGAGACCACTGGGCGAAAGCCTGGGAAGGTGTCGCGACCGTCCGCAAGGACACTCCAGAGCCCGGAAACCAGCCCGAGATTTTTGAACTCGACTGATCGCGGTGGGCGGTCAAGAGGCGGATGGCGCGCGCCCGGCTTTCGCCGGCCTGCGTCTCATCCTTCCTCAATCACCACCAGTTCAGTCCTTTAAGTATGAGGACAGGGCATGGATGCGCGCAACGATATGCTGAGGCTCTTGAACAGCCGCAGAGAGGGCTTCTCGCTCGAGCAGCCCTTCTATACCGATCCCAATTTCTTCAAGCTCGACATGGAGCTGATCTGGTATCGCGACTGGCTGTTCGTCGGCCATGATTGCGAACTGCCCAAGCCCGGCAGCTTCATCACCGTGCAGATCGGCGACTATCCGGTCGTGCTGGTGCGCGATCAGCAGGGCAAGATCAACGCTTTCCACAATTCCTGCCGCCACCGCGGTAGCCGGGTCTGCAACACCGACAAGGGCATGGCCGCCAAGCTGGTCTGCCCTTATCACCAATGGACCTATGAGCTGGACGGAAGGCTGCTGTTTGCCCGCCAGATGGCCGACGGTTTCGACAAGAGCCAGTTCGGCCTGAAGCCGGTCGCCTGCGAAAGCGTGGCCGGCTATATCTTCATCTGCCTGGCCAAGGAACCCGCCGACTTCTCGCCGATGCGGGCGATGATCGAACCCTATCTCAAGCCGCACCGGCTCAGCGAAGCCAAGATCGCCTTCGAGAGCACGATCGTCGAGAAGGGCAACTGGAAGCTCGTCTGGGAAAACAACCGCGAGTGCTACCACTGCGCCGGCAATCACCCGGAGCTGTGCAAAACCTTCCCGGAAGCCCCGACGGTGACCGGCGTGCAAGGCGCCGACAGCGATCCGGAGATGCTGGCACACTGGGCCAAATGCGAAGCGGCCGGCCTGCCGAGCAAGTTCCGCATCGATCCGGCTGGGCAATACCGCGCCACCCGCGCGCCGCTGCTGCGCGATGCGGTCAGCTACACGATGACCGGCAAGCGGGCGGTGAAGAAGAACCTGTCCGACAGCGTCTCCGCCGACCGCATCGGTTCCTTGCTGCTCTATCACTATCCGACGACGTGGAACCACATTCTGGGCGACCACGCCGTCACCTTCCGCGTGCTGCCGATCAGCGCCACGGAAACCGCGGTGACGACCAAATGGCTGGTTCACAAGGATGCGGTCGAGGGTGTCGACTACGATCTTGCCGAACTCACCCATGTCTGGACCGAGACCAACGACCAGGATCGCCGCATCGTCGAGGAAAACGCCTTCGGCATCCAGTCGCCGGCCTATGAACCCGGCCCCTATTCGGAGCTGCATGAGGGCGGCGTGATCCAGTTTGTCGACTGGTACGCCCGCTTCATCGGTCCGCGCCTTGCCGACGATGGCCGGCCGGCCCTGCGCAGTGTCGCCTGAGGGGTTTGGGGATGAACGCGATGACGGATCTTGGCCTCTATCGCCATCTCGACCAGATGGCGCCCTGGAACGACAGGCTGCAGGTGCTGGAAGTGATCGGCGTCAGCGACGAGGCGCCTGACGTCAAGACCTTCACCTTCCGCTCCGACAACCAGACCTGGTTCCGCTACAAGCCGGGCCAGTTCGTGACGCTGGAACTGCCGACGCCGGACGGACCGCTGATGCGCACCTATACGCTGTCGTCGTCGCCGTCGCGGCCGTTCTCGATCGCGGTGACGGTGAAGGCGCAGGCCGGCAGCATCGGCACACGCTGGATGTTCGATCACCTGGTGCCCGGTTCGCACGTCAAGGCCTATGGGCCGAGCGGCGATTTTTCGCTGCACAGCCATCCGGCGGCCAAATATCTGTTCATCTCGGCCGGCTCCGGCGTGACGCCGATGATGTCGATGCTGCGCTGGCTGAACGATTGCGCGCCATGGACCGATGTCGGCTTCGTCAACTGCGCGCGTCGCCCGGAAGAGATCATCTTCCGCAAGGAGCTCGAACTGCTCGGCGGCCATATGCCGGGCCTGTCGCTCGGCTTCATGATCGAGGAGCGGTCGAGCCGCGAGGGCTGGTACGGCCATATGGGCCGCATCGACGCGATCCGGCTGCCGCTGCTGGCGCCCGATTTCCGCGAACGCGAGATCTTCTGCTGCGGTCCGGATCCTTTCATGCGCGCCGTGCGCGGCATGCTTGAAGCCGCCGGCTTCGACATGACGAAATACCACCAGGAGAGCTTTGCCGCCCCCGCGGTGGAGGAAGTCCCGGCGCCGTTCGCGTCGCCCGGGGAAGACGGCATCGCCGTTCCCGTAGAGGCCACACCGATCCGCTTCGCGCTTTCGGATGTCGATGCCGAGTGCGTCGCCGGCCAGACCGTGCTGCAGACGGCGCGCTCCTCGGGCGTGCGGATCCCAGCGGCCTGCGAATTCGGCCTGTGCGGAACCTGCAAGGTGAAGAAAGTCTCCGGCGCCGTCGAGATGAGCCACAATGGCGGCATCCTCGATCACGAGATCGATGACGGCTTCATCCTCGCCTGCTGCTCGAAGCCGCTTTCGGCTCTCGAAATCGAGGCGTGACAGCGTCGGCCGGCCCCGGCACCGCAGCCTTGCCAGGCAGTTGCGGCTGTTGTTTCCAGGACCCTTGCGGCCTTGATAGGGACGTGCCTCGGGAGCGGCTTATAAGGCGTTCTCGTGCGGCTTCGTTACCCGCCGCAGCGTCAGATTGATCCTGCCGCCGTTCTTGAGCAGCGCCGAGGTCGAGGGATAGATGCGGTCGACGCCGTGGAAGGCGAGACGGCCCTCGCCGCCAAGCACGACGACGTCGCCGCTCTTCAGCCTGAACGATTTGGTGGCGCCGTCGCGCGTCGTCTGGCCGACCCGGAACAGGCAATCGTCGCCCAGCGAGACGGAGACGACTGGCGCCGAGAAATCGGCCTCGTCGCGGTCCTGGTGCAGGCCCATCTTCGCGTCGGCCGTGTAGAAATTGATAAGACAGGCCTCCGGCGGATTCGGATAGCCCGACACCTGCCGCCACAGCTCGAGCAGGCCCTCCGGGATCGGCGGCCATGGCTCTCCTGTCAGCGGATGCGTCGGCTGGTAGCGATAGCCGCGCTCCTTGTCGGTGACCCAGCCGAGCGGGCCGCAGTTGGTCATGCGCACGCTCATCTCCTTGCCGGTGCGCGGCATGGCAGGGACGAACAGCGGCGCCTGCTGGATGATGCCTCTCACCTCTTCGACCAGCGCCTCCTGAACAGCGCGGGAGAGATAGGCCGGCATGTGGCGGACGCCGTTGGGCAGAACGAGCATGGAATAGCGCACCTTGAGATGGTTCGAGCCCGCAAGATGCCACCATCAACGGAAAACAGCGACCCGAAAGCCGTCGCCGATTGCACTGCTGCGGCTATTGCTATCTGGGTCAGGGCCGCACCATCACGGCCTCGCTGAAGCGCAACTGGCAAAATCGAAAACGCCGCGCGTCCTTTCGGATGCGCGGCGCTTGATTAAGCCGTTTCGAGACTGCCTGGCAGCCGAATCAGGGGATGCGCAGCACCTGGCCCGGATAGATTTTGTCCGGGTGGGTCAGCATCGGCCTGTTGGCCTCGAAGATGGCGGTGTTCTTGGCGCCCTGGCCCTTGCCGTAGCTTTTCTCGGCGATCTTCCAGAGGTTATCGCCCTTCTGGACGGTGTAGAAGGTCGGTTCCTTGGCCGGGGCAGCTGCCTTGCCGGCGTCCGGCGCGACCTGCAATTCGTCGGCCTGCACCTTGGAGACGCCCAGCGTGTTGCCGACGGCGATGACCGCCTTTTCAAAGATCGACTGGTCCTTGACCACGCCCTTCAGCACCGCCGTGTCGCCCTGCACGACGACCTGCACGCCATCGGTGCCGAGCTTGTGTGAATCGAGCTCCTTCTTGAGCGTGTCGGCCGTGGGTGCGGCTTCCTCGTCGCCGCCGATGCCCAGTTTCTTGCCGACGCTCTTGACGAAATCGAACATGCCCATCTCTGGTCTCCCTTGCTGTGGCAATGGCGAAACCTCGCATCTGCGGTGCGAAATGGAAAGCCGTTTTATGCACGCGGCTGGTGTGGTGCTTAGTCGTTTTCCACCCGGCCGCGCAGCTTCTTGATCGTGCCGCGTCCAGCCTTGCTCTTCAGCCGCCGCTCCACCGCGCCTTTCGAGGGGCGCGTCTTCTTGCGGGGTGGCGGCGGCGGTTCGGCGGCCTTGGCGACAAGCGCCGTGAGCCTCGCTCTGGCATCCGCCCGGTTCTGCTCCTGGGTGCGGAAGCGCCCGGCCTCGATGACGATGACGCCGTCCTTGGTGGCGCGCTGGCCGGCAAGCTTGATCGTGCGGGCACGCACGCGTTCCGACAGGCCGGCCGCGCTGGCCGCGTCGAAGCGCAGTTGCACGGCGGTTGCCACCTTGTTGACGTTCTGACCACCCGGCCCCGACGAGCGGATGAAATCCTCGTGCAGGTCACCGGGATGGATCACGGCTTCGTCTGATATGATGATATTGTCATCGATCGGCATGCCGCAGTCATGGCGCGGCGGCGGACAAAAGAAAAGGCCCGATCGAAACCGGGCCTTCGATGGTACTGCGCGGCTACGATGCCAAGCGATCCGGGCTCTTACTCCGCCGCTTCCTGCATGCGAGGCGCCGCCCCCATCACGGTTGCATCGACATGCGGCTCGAATTTCTCGAAGTTGACGGCGAACATGCCGACCAGTCTTGCCGCCTGGCGGTCATAGGCAGGCTTGTCGACCCAGGTCGAGCGCGGATCGAGAATGGCGCCGTCGACGCCAGGCACCGCTACCGGCACCTCGAAGCCGAAATTGGCGTCGGTGCGGAATTCGGCTGTCTTCAGCGAGCCGTCGAGCGCGGCGGTCAGCAGAGCGCGCGTCGCCTTGATCGGCATGCGCTTGCCGGTGCCGTAGGCGCCACCGGTCCAGCCGGTGTTGACCAGCCAGCAATCGGCGCCGTGGCTGGCAATGAGCTCGCGCAGCAGATTGCCGTATTCCGAGGGGTGGCGCGGCATGAACGGGGCGCCGAAGCAGGTCGAAAACGTCGCTTCGGGTTCGGTGACGCCCTTTTCGGTTCCGGCCACCTTGGCCGTATAGCCGGAGAGGAAATGGTACATCGCCTGCGCCGGGGTCAGCCGCGCGATCGGCGGCATCACGCCGAAAGCGTCGGCGGTCAGCATGATGATGTTCTTGGGATGACTGGCGCGCCCGGTCTTCGAGGCATTGGGGATGAAGTCGAGCGGGTAGGCGCAGCGTGTGTTTTCGGTAAGGCGACCATCGTTGAAGTCCGGCACGCCGTCGGCGTCGAGCACGACATTTTCCAGCACCGTGCCGAAGCGCTGCGTGGTGGCGAAGATCTCCGGCTCGGCCTCGGCCGACAGCTTGATCGTCTTGGCGTAGCAGCCACCTTCGAAATTGAAGATACCGTGCGGACCCCAGCCATGCTCGTCATCGCCAATCAGCGTGCGCGACGGATCGGCCGACAGTGTCGTCTTGCCGGTGCCGGAAAGCCCGAAGAAGACGGCCGCGTCGCCCGCCGGCCCTTCATTGGCCGAGCAGTGCATCGGCATCACGCCCTTCTGCGGCAGCAGATAGTTGAGCATGGTGAACACCGACTTCTTCATCTCGCCGGCATAGGAGGTGCCACCGATCAGCACGATCTTGCGGGTGAGGTCGACGGCGATCATCGTTTCCGTGCGGCTGCCGTGGCGGGCGGGGTCGGCGCGGAAGGACGGCAGGTCGATGATCGTCATCTCGGGCACGAATTGTTCGAGCTCGGCCTTGTCCGGACGGATGAGAAGATTGCGGATGAACAGCGAGTGCCAGGCAAACTCGGTGACTACGCGCGTCGGCATTTTCAGCTCGGCATCGGCGCCGCCGACGAGGTCCTGAACATAGAGATCCTTGTCCGCGGCGTGGGCAAGGAAATCGGCGAACAGCGTTTCGAACTGGGCCGGCGAGATCGCCTTGTTGTTGTCCCACCAGACATGCGCCTCGGTGGCGGCGTCGCGGACGACGAACTTGTCCTTGGGCGAACGGCCCGTGTGCTGGCCGGTCTCGGCGACCAGCGCGCCATGCGCGGTCAGCCGGGCCTCGCCGCGCCGGATCGCCTCCTCATAAAGGGCGGCCGCGCCAAAATTATAGCGCACCATGCCGGTGGTTTTCAGGCCGATACGATCGATCGGGCAAGCAGGATTGCGTTTGCCGACTTCCGACATTGGTGTCCCTTCTACGATTTGCCGCATCTTTGCCGGCACATTTCCGGCACGCCCGTTGTGCAGGCTGAGATGGTCAAAACCAGAAAAGCCAAATGATATCAAATCATTAATCGATTTAAAAATTTTGAAAGTTGTTTAAATCGTTTATATATGCGAAAAGTTTCACGGTTGCCCAAAGGATTGGCGATGTACGTTCGTCCAATCCATGTCGAGGTAGGATTGTGGCCTGCGGCACCCCGCGCGTGACAGCGGACAAGGCCTATGCCACATTTTGTACCTAATTTGTCCTGCAAAAGCCCCTTCTCTACGAAAGAAGGGACAGCTCATGAGGGAGCCGCTTGAAATGGCAACAATCGCGCTTGTCGATGACGACCGCAACATTCTGACGTCGGTGTCGATCGCCCTCGAATCCGAGGGATATCGCGTCGAGACCTACACGGATGGTGCGTCCGCGCTGGAAGGCTTGGCGGCGCGTCCGCCGAATCTTGCCATCCTCGACATCAAGATGCCGCGCATGGACGGCATGGAACTCTTGCGCCGGATGCGCCAAAAGTCCGACCTGCCGGTGATCTTCCTGACCTCCAAGGATGACGAGATCGATGAATTGTTCGGCCTCAAGATGGGCGCCGACGATTTCATCCGCAAACCGTTCTCGCAGCGCCTGCTGGTCGAGCGGGTGCGCGCCGTGCTGCGCCGTGCCAGCGCCCGCGAAGCTGCGGCAAAGGCGCCCAGCCAGCAGGCCCGCTCGCTCGAGCGCGGCCAGCTCGTCATGGACCAGGAGCGCCACACCTGCACCTGGAAGGGCGAACCGGTGACGCTCACCGTCACCGAATTCCTGATCTTGCATTCGCTGGCGCAGCGTCCCGGTGTGGTAAAAAGCCGTGATGCGCTGATGGATTCGGCCTATGATGAGCAGGTCTATGTCGATGACCGCACGATCGACAGCCACATCAAGCGGCTGCGTAAGAAGTTCAAGGCTGTCGACGACGACTTCGAAATGATCGAAACCCTTTACGGAGTCGGATACCGGTTCCGCGAAGCGTAATTTGATGTATGTCGAGCAAGAGCGGTCCCGGTTTTGGGGCTGCGACATGCGTCAAACCGAAGACTAAGCAGGGACTGCTATTCGATGGCAGTGGAAGCACAGCGAACAAGAACGACGGGCGCCGCCAGGCGGCCGTCGCGTATCATGCCGTCCTTCGTCTCGAAGATCACGGTGCCGATGCGCCGCTTCCTCGGCCACCACATCTTTTCCAGCCTTACGCGGCGCATCCTGTTCCTCAACCTTGCCGGCCTGGCTGTCCTGGTCACCGGCATCCTCTACCTCAACACCTTCCGCGACGGGCTGATCGATGCCCGCGTCGAAAGCCTGATGACGCAGGGCGAGATCATCGCCGGCGCGATCGCGGCATCGGCGACGGTCGAGACCGATTCGATCAGCATCGACCCGGAGAAGCTGCTTGAGCTGCAGGCCGGCGAAAGCCTGGGGCCGGGCTCCGACCAGCTCGACAATCTCGATTTCCCAATCAATCCCGAGCGTGTCGCGCCGGTGCTGCGGCGGCTGATTTCGCCGACCCGCACACGGGCCCGCATCTATGACCGCGACGCCAATCTACTGCTCGATTCGCGCCATCTCTATTCGCGCGGCCAGATCCTGCGCTACGATCTGCCGCCGGTCGAGGAGGAACAGCCCGACCTTGTCGAGCGCGTCCAGAAATTCATCTTCGACTTCTTCCGCAACACCGACCTGCCGGTCTATCGCGAGCAGCCCGGCGGCAATGGCGCCGCCTTCCCGGAAGTGGTCAAGGCGCTGACCGGCAGCCCCTCGACCATCGTGCGCGTCTCCGAGCAGGGCGAGCAGATCGTGTCGGTGGCGGTGCCGATCCAGCGCTTCCGTGCCGTTCTCGGCGTGCTGATGCTGTCGACCGAAGGCGGCGATATCGACAAGATCGTCGCCGCCGAGCGCAAGGCGATCCTGCGCGTCTTCGGCATCGCGGCACTGGTCACCGCCATCCTGTCGATGCTTCTGGCCTCGACCATCGCCAATCCGCTGCGCCGGCTGTCGGCGGCGGCGGTCAGGGTCCGGCGCGGCGTCAAGAGCCGCGAGGAAATCCCCGACTTTTCCGACCGGCAGGACGAGATCGGCAACCTGTCGGTCGCGGTGCGCGACATGACCAACGCGCTCTATGCGCGCATCGAGGCGATCGAAAGCTTCGCCGCCGACGTGTCGCATGAATTGAAGAACCCGCTGACCTCGCTGCGCAGCGCCGTGGAAACCCTGCCGCTGGCCAAGAACGACAATTCGCGCAGCCGGCTAATGGACATCATCCAGCATGACGTGCGCCGGCTGGACCGGCTGATCACCGATATTTCCGACGCTTCCCGTCTCGACGCCGAGTTGGCGCGTGAGGATGCCGGGACGGTGGACCTGAAGAAATTCATCACCGACCTCGTCGCCGTGTCGCGCGAGACCACGCGCAACAAGAAGGCGGTCGAGATCGAGCTCAAGGTCGCCAAGCTGCCGCAGGGCGTCAAAGGCTATTTCGTCGCCGGCCACGATCTGCGCATCGGCCAGGTCGTCACCAACCTGATCGAGAATGCGCGCTCCCTTCGTTCCCGAGGACCATGGCCACATCAGCCTGTCACTGGCGCGCGCCGGCAAATTCAACATCCTGACCGTCGACGACAACGGTCCCGGCATCCGCGCCGACAATATCGACCGCATCTTCGAACGCTTCTACACCGACCGGCCGGCCGGCGAAGCGTTCGGCCAGAATTCGGGCCTTGGCCTGTCGATTTCGAGGCAGATCGTCGAAGCCCATGGCGGCACGCTGACCGCCGAGAACATCCCCGGCACCAAGCCCGGCGAGATCAAGGGCGCGCGCTTCGTCGTGACGTTGCCGGCCGAAGCATGATCCCGAAAAGTGGGAACCGGTTTTCTCGGACGAACGGTTCCGTTCGTCCAGAGATCTTGCTTCACGCAAAAGGCATGATCGGGCAGCATCGTGCCTGATCCAGTTGCGCAGCCAGAAAACATTCACGGAACCGCGATCCTGATCGGCGAGCGCGGCGTCCTTATCACCGGGGCGTCCGGCGCCGGCAAGACGACGCTGGCGCTGACACTCCTGGACCATTGCCGCGCGCGCGGGCTGTTCTCGCGGCTGATCGGCGACGACAGGCTGCTCGCCGCGGCCCGCGCCGGGCGGCTGGTCTGTCGCGTGCCGGCGCCTATCGCCGGTCTCGCCGAAGTGCCTGGATTCATGCCGCGCCGGCTGCCGTTCGAGCCGGGCGGGGTGATCGACCTGCATGTGAGGCTGGTGCCAAAGGCAGAGATGGCCCGTTTCCAGGAGGAAATCAGCGGGCCGGTCGCAGGCTGCCCGGTGCCGCGTATCGACCTTGCCGAGCGTAACGCCGCCACGGCCCTGCCGGCCGTGATCGCGCGGCTGTCGATCGCGCCTTTTCTATGATCCGCTCCCGATTTTTTGCTGCAATGCGTCAAAATGGCATGGGCCGGCGCAATTTTGGGCTTGTCAACGGGCCGCGCGTCGACAAGATAGCGCTCCCGCCGCCTGGAATGGCTGGCGAGCATAAAATGCGCCTGTGAAGCGGCGATGACGGGAGCCACCAAAGAATGATCGGACTCGTGCTTGTAACGCACGGTCAACTGGCCACCGAGTTCCGACATGCCGTCGAACATGTCGTCGGGCCACAAGACAATTTCGAAACCGTGGCGATCGGTGCCGACGACGATATGGAACAGCGTCGCCGCGACATCGTCGACGCCGTCGCCCGTGTCGATACCGGGGCGGGCGTCATCGTGCTGACCGACATGTTCGGCGGCACGCCGTCGAATCTCGCCATTTCGGTGATGGAGTCCGGCCGCACCGAGGTGATCGCCGGCATGAATCTGCCGATGCTGATCAAGCTGTCCTCGATCCGCAAGGGCGACAATATGGCCGCCGCGCTCGACGAGGCGCAGGCCGCCGGCCGCAAATACATCAATGTCGCCAGCCAGCTTCTGAGCAGCAAATGAACGCGCTATCCCCGGAGAAAGACCACATCGTCCGGGAGTTTCCGATCGTCAACCAGCGCGGCCTGCATGCACGCGCCTCGGCGAAATTCGTCCAGCTCGCCAGCGGCTTCGACGCCGCGGTCCATGTCGAGAAGGATGGCGTCAAGGTGGGCGGCACGTCGATCATGGGCCTGATGATGCTGGCCGCCAGCCCGGGCTACTCGATCCGCGTCACCGCCAGCGGGCCAGAGGCGCTCGAGGTCATGGACGCGCTGGAGCAGCTTGTCGCCTCTCGCTTCGGCGAGGAATGCTGATCCCGGGCGCTGCCCTAGCATGTTCGAGAGACATGCAGGGATAAAGATTTCTTTATATCCCATTGTCGTCTTGAGCCTGATCTGCTAGTCAGGCCGGCAATTCGCGTCCTTCGACGCGCCGACCGGCGCGGGCGCATCCGCAACCAATTCGCAGCATAACAATTCGCATCGGAGTACTGCCATGACGGGTAGCAAGGATTATGTGGTCGCCGACATCTCGCTTGCCGGCTGGGGCCGCAAGGAACTCGATATCGCCGAAACCGAAATGCCGGGCCTGATGGCCTGCCGCGAGGAATTCGGCGCCAAGAAGCCGCTGAAGGGCGCGCGCATCACCGGCTCGCTGCACATGACCATCCAGACCGCGGTGCTGATCGAGACGCTGAAGGTGCTCGGCGCCGACATCCGCTGGGCCTCCTGCAACATCTTCTCGACCCAGGACCATGCCGCCGCGGCCATCGCCGAGGCCGGCATCCCGGTCTTCGCCGTCAAGGGCGAGAGCCTCGAACAGTATTGGGACTACACCGACCGGATCTTCCAGTGGACCGACGGCGGCCTCTCCAACATGATCCTCGACGATGGCGGCGACGCCACCATGTACATCCTGATCGGCGCCCGCGCCGAAGCCGGCGAGGACGTGCTGTCCAACCCGCAGAGCGAGGAAGAGGAATATTTCTACGCCCAGGTCAAGAAGCGCCTGAAGGCTTCGCCCGGCTTCTTCACCAAGCAGAAGGCTGCGATCCGCGGCGTCACTGAAGAGACGACCACCGGCGTCAACCGGCTCTACCAGCTGCAGAAGAAGGGCCTGCTGCCCTTCCCCGCCATCAACGTCAACGATTCCGTCACCAAGTCGAAGTTCGACAACAAGTATGGCTGCAAGGAATCGCTGGTCGACGGCATCCGCCGCGGCACCGACACGATGATGGCCGGCAAGGTCGCGGTCGTCTGCGGCTATGGCGACGTCGGCAAGGGCTCGTCGGCTTCGCTCAAGGGCGCCGGCGCCCGCGTCAAGGTCACCGAGGTCGATCCGATCTGCGCCCTGCAGGCGGCGATGGACGGCTTTGAAGTGGTGACGTTGGAAGACGCGGCGCCGACCGCCGACATCGTCATCACCACCACCGGCAACAAGGATGTCGTCACCCTCGACCATATGCGGTCGATGAAGGACATGGTGATCGTCGGCAATATCGGTCACTTCGACAACGAGATCCAGGTCGCCTCGCTGCGCAATCTGAAATGGACCAACGTCAAGCCGCAGGTCGACATGATCACCTTCCCGGACGGCAAGCGGATGATCCTCTTGTCGGAAGGCCGCCTGCTCAATCTCGGCAACGCCACCGGCCATCCGAGCTTCGTCATGTCGGCGTCCTTCACCAACCAGGTGCTGGCCCAGATCGAGCTGTTCACCAAGGGCGAGCAGTACCAGAACCAGGTCTATGTCCTGCCCAAGCATCTCGACGAGAAGGTCGCGCGCCTGCACCTCGACAAGCTCGGCGCGCGCCTGACCGAACTGTCGGGTGAGCAGGCCGCCTATATCGGCGTCACGCCGCAGGGTCCGTTCAAGCCGGAACACTACCGCTATTAACCAAAGCTAAGTTTACTACCATATATTGAGGCCGGGCGATTGACTTTTCGCCCGGCCTTATTTTTGCGCGCGATCAGCCTTCACGGCGATTCGGCGAGGGTTTATTGTCAGGTGATTCGCGACGCTTCCGGCCCGAGAGGGGATCAGAGAGGCGCGTATCAGGGCGGTCTTGCATTCAGGCGGCGGAGAGGACCAAGACATGCCGGGGCAAAACCCGCACGGAGCGGGATCGGCCGTTTCCGGCGGCCATGACGATTCGGGGACCATAGGCTCGACCATTCAGGGCGGGCGCCTTTCATGGCGTGCCCGCATCGGTCTGTTCCTGACCAGTTCCGCGCTGGCCGGACCCTTGGCCAGTGCCGTGGCGCATGCCGAGAACGCCGCCGCGGCCACCGCCGGCCTGTCGATCAACACGGTCGAAGTCATGCAGCTTGCCGTGTTCGTCGGCGTGACGGGCGCGGCATTCCTGTCGGCCATCGTTCTCATCCGCGAACGGGCCCGCACTTCGGCGGAGAATGTCGAACTGAGAAGCCGCGTCGCCGACATCAATGCGGCACTGCGCCGTTCGGAAGCGCTGCTCAATCTGCGCGACCAGCGCGTGGTGGTCTGGGCCTCGGAGAACAAGAAGCCCGAACTCATCGGCACGTTGCCTGTCGAAAGCGGCGCGCCAGAGGAACGGGCGGCTTTCCTCGCTTTTGGCCGCTGGCTGATGCCGCGCTCGGCGGCGGCGCTCGAGCACGCCATCGCGGGCTTGCGCGAAAAGGCCAGGCCCTTCGACCTCGTCATCGAATCGCAAGCCGGCGCCCCGCTTGAAGTGCATGGCCGCAAGAGCGCCGCGCATATCCTCGTGCGGTTTGTCTCGCTTTCCGAGACACAGCGCAGCCAAGCCCGGCTGAAGATCGACAACCAGCGGCTGGCCGCCGACCATGACACGATGATCGGCCTGCTCGAAGCGCTGAAGATGCCGGCATGGTTGCGCGACGAGCACGGACGCCTGAAATGGGTCAACCGGGCCTATGCCGACGCGGTCGAAGCCGAAAGCGCGGAAGCCGCCGTCCGTGACGCCAAGGAATTCCTCGGCGGCCAGGCACGCGAGGCAATCGACGCCCAGCACAAGACGCATCCGGTCTTCGAGCAGTCGCTCTCCACCGTGATCGAAGGCGACCGCCGCGTCTTCGCGGTGACCGACTTCGCCGGCGCCGACGGTTCGGCCGGCCTTGCCGCCGACACCAGCGCCATCGAGACCATTCGCGGCGAATATGAGCGGACGGTGCGCAGCCACGCCGACACGCTCGACCAGCTCAACACCGCCGTCGCCATCTTCGACACAGACGAGAAGCTACGCTTCTTCAACCAGGCCTTCCAGAAACTTTGGGGCCTGGACAGCGGCTTCCTGCACAGCGCGCCCGACAATGCGCTTTTGCTCGACCGGCTGCGCAGCGAAGGCAAGATCGCCGAGCAGCCCGAATGGCGCCGCTGGAAGGAAGGCCTGCTCGGCGCCTATCGCGCAGTGGAATCGCAGGAACATTGGTGGCATCTGCCCGACGGCAAGACCATCCGCGTCGTCGCCAATCCGCAGCCCAAGGGCGGCGTCACCTGGGTATTCGAGAACCTGACCGAGAAGATGGACCTGGAAAGCCGCTACCGCACCGCGGTGCGCGTCCAGGGCGAAACGCTCGACAATCTCGCCGAAGGCGTGGCGGTGTTCGGCCCCGATGGTCGGCTGCGCCTGTCGAACCCGGCCTTTGCGACACTCTGGGGATTGAGCGGCGACGCCGCCAAGCCCAATGTGCACGTCTCCACCATACGCGACCTTTGCGACCGCCAGGCGGTCGACAGCCCCTGGCCCGGTTTCGTCGCCGCCATCACCGGCTTCGACGACGAGCGCCGCGACCGTCACGGCCAGAGCGAGCTCAACAACGGCACCGTGCTGCGCTACGCCGTGATCCCGCTGCCCAACGGGCAAGTGATGATGACCTTTGTCGACGTCACCGACAGCGTCCATGTCGAACGCGCACTGAAGGACAAGAACGAGGCGCTTGAGAAGTCGGACCAGCTCAAGAACGACTTCGTCCAGCACGTGTCCTACGAACTGCGTTCGCCGCTGACCAACATCATCGGCTTCACCGAACTGCTTTCACTGCCCACCACCGGACCGCTGAATCAAAAGCAGCGCGAATATGTCGAGCACGTCAGTTCGTCCTCCTCGGTGCTGCTGACCATCGTCAACGACATACTCGACCTTGCGACCGTCGATGCCGGCATCATGCAGCTCGACATTTCCGAGGTGCATGTCGACCGCACCATCGCGGCGGCCGCGGAACTGGTTGCCGACCGGCTGCAGGAGCATTCGATCCGGCTCGAAGTCGATGCCGCTGCCGCGCCGAAGACGTTCCACGGCGACGAGACCCGCATCCGCCAGATCCTCTACAATCTGCTGAGCAACGCCGCCAACTACGCGCCGGAAGCCAGCACCATCCGGCTCGCTTGCCGGCATCTGGCGGACGGGGTGGAATTCTCCGTTCACGACGATGGCCCCGGCATGCCGCCGGACGTGCTGGATTCGGTGTTCCGCCGCTTCGAGCCGCGCACCAATGGCGGCCGCCGGCGCGGCGCCGGCCTCGGCCTGTCGATCGTCAAGAGCTTTGTCGAACTGCATGGCGGCAATGTTCGCATCGAAACCGGCAAGGACAAGGGCACCACCGTCATCTGCACCTTCCCCGACATGCCGGGCATCCGCGCCGCGGCCGAGTAGCGCGCTCGATGACGGGACCTGTGCTGGAGCGTTTGCTCGCCGATGAGACACAGACAGCGCGGCTGGGCGAAGATCTGGCCCTGTCCCTGCGCGCCGGCGACGTGCTGGCGCTCAAAGGCGATCTCGGCGCCGGCAAATCGACACTGGCGCGGGCGCTGATCCGGGCGCTGGCCGATGATGGCAGCCTGGATGTGCCGAGCCCGACCTTCACCTTGGTGCAGAGCTACGACACGCGCATTCCGGTGCACCATTTCGACCTCTATCGCCTGGCCTCGGCAGCCGAGCTCGACGAACTCGGCTTCGACGAAGCGCTGACGCAAGGGGCTGCCCTGGTCGAATGGCCCGAGCGGGCGGAAGGCTATCTGCCGAAGACGACGCTCTCGATCGAACTCGTCCAGCATGGCGAGGGCCGGCTGGCGCGGCTGTCGGGGCAAGGCGCCGCCTTCGACCGCGCGGCGCGATCGCTGGCCATGCGCGATTTTCTGGAGAGGGCCGGCTGGGGCGACGCGCGGCGACGCCATTTCATCGGCGACGCCTCCGCCCGCTCCTATGAGATCGTGACGCTCGCCGGCCAGGAGCCGCGCGTGCTGATGAACTCGCCGCGGCTGGTGCTCGGCCCCGCCGTGCGCGACGGCAAACCCTATGCGGTGATCGCCCACACCGCTCAGTCGGTCACCGCCTTCGTCGCCATCGACCGCGCCTTGAAGGCCGGTGGCGTCAGCGTTCCGCAAATCCATGCCGAGGACCAGGACCAGGGCTTTTTGCTGCTCGAACATCTCGGTTCCGAGGGGTTTCTCGGCAAGGACGGCGAGCCGGTGGCCGAGCGCTATGCGGCGGCAGCCGAGTTGTTGGCCATGATGCATGGCAAGACCTGGCCGCAGCGCCTGCAAGCAGGACCCGGCAGCTTCCACGAGGTGCCGCCCTTCGACCGCGACGCGATGATGATCGAAGCCGATCTTTTGGTCGACTGGTATGTGCCGGCGATATCGGGCGGCCCGCCAAGCGACGATCTGCGCTCGGGCTACGCCAGGGAATGGAACGCGCTTTTCGACCGGCTGCAGGGCAGCGAATACACGCTGATGCTGCGCGACTTTCATTCGCCCAACATCATCTGGCGCGACGACCGCGCCGGCCATGACCGGCTGGGCATCGTCGACTTCCAGGATGCGCTGATCGGGCCTTCAGCCTATGACGTCGCCTCGCTGGCCATGGATGCCCGTGTCACCCTATCGCCCGAAATCGAGAAGAAGACGCTCGATGCCTATGTCGCAGCGCGCCATGCGGCAGGCGCCTTCGACGAAGCAAGTTTTCTGGAAGCCTATGCAATCATGGCCGCGCAGCGCAATTCCAAGATCCTCGGCATTTTCGTGCGTCTCGAAAAGCGCGACGGCAAACCTTATTATCTGAAGCACCTGCCGCGCATCCGCGACTATCTGCGCCGGGCGCTGTCCCATCCGGCGCTTGCCAGCCTGCGGGAATTCTACAATACGCACGGGCTGCTCGAGGAACGAACACTGTGACAAGACCGGACACTGCCATCGTCCTTGCCGCCGGGCTCGGCAAGCGCATGCGGCCGATCACCGATACGATCCCCAAGCCGCTGGTCAGGATCGCCGGCAAGACCTTGCTCGACTGGGGGCTCGACAGCCTCGCCGCCGCCGGCGTCGCCAAGGCGGTGGTCAACGTCCACTATCTTCCCGAGCAGATCGTCGCCCATGTCGCGGCGCGCAGCGCTCCGCGGATCATCATTTCCGATGAGAGCGACCGGCTGCTCGATTCGGCCGGGGGCATCGTCAAGGCGCTGCCGGAACTCGGCCAACAACCCTTCTATATCCTCAATGCCGACACGTTCTGGATCGACCACGGTCCGCTCAATCTCGGGCGGCTTGCCCTTGCGTGGGACGCCGCGAAAATGGATATTCTGCTGATGCTGGCGGATCTCCATCAGGCGACAGGACATTGTGGCAGCACCGATTTCCTGGTGGCGCCGGACGGTGCCCTGCGGCGTTCAAAAGGCGATCCGGCGGGCTTGATCTATGCCGGCGCGGCGATCGTCCATCCGCGCCTGTTCAAGGATGCATCGGCCGAACCGCATTCGCTCAACGCCTATTTCGATACCGCCATCGCCGCCGGCCGGCTGTTCGGCATGCCGATGCACGGCCACTGGATCACCGTCGGCACGCCCGATGCCATTCCGCTGGCGGAAGAAGCCGTCGCCGGCGCGCTAACCGAGTCGCAATGAGCGGCTCGAGCCGCGTTTTCTCGATCCCCCCCGGAGCGCCGTTCCTGCCGACGCTGGCCGAGGCGCTGCTTGCCGGCCGCCTGGTTCCGGGATTTCGTTTCGACGGCGATCCGCTCGCGCTCGCCGATGTCACCATCTATGTGCCGACGCGTCGTGCCGCGCGCGCCTTGCGCGGTGTCTTCGTCGACAGTTTGAGGGCACGCGGCGGCGGCGGTTCGGCGATCCTGCCGGTCATCCGCCCGCTCGGCGAATTCGACGAGGACGAAGCCCTGTTCGAGGCCGAGCCTTCGGCGGCGATCGATCTCGCGCCGCCGATCTCGGCGACCGAACGCCTGTTGCTGCTGACGCCGCTGGTGCGGGCCTGGAAGCGCCGGCTGCCGGAACATGTGGCGAAGCTTTTCGCCGAGGAAATCGTCATCCCCGCGTCCACCGCCGACGCGATCTGGCTGGCGCGCGATCTTGCGGGGCTGATGGACGAGATCGAGACGGAAGGCACCGACTGGACCAAGCTCGCCGATCTGGTGACCGGCAACCTTGCCGGCTGGTGGCAGGTGACGCTCGAATTCCTCGGCATCGTCACTGACGCCTGGCCGAAATTCCTGAGCGAGAGCGACCGCTCCAATCCGGCCGCGCATCGCAGCGCGCTGATCCGCTCCGAGGCGGCCCGGCTGCGGCGCAATCCGCCGGCCGGACCGGTCATCGCCGCCGGCTCGACCGGCTCGATACCCGCCACGGCCGAACTGCTTGCCGCGATCTCCCGCCTGCCCGGCGGCGCCATCGTGCTGCCCGGTCTCGACCGGACGCTGGACGAAGCGTCCTTCCAGGCGCTTGTCGCCCCCGGCGCGCGCCCAGCCGTACTTGGCCACCCGCAATATGGCCTGGCCAGGCTGATCGGCAAGATCGGCGTGCTGCGCTCCGACGTCGAAGAACTCAGCACGGCCGAACCGCACCTTGCGCTTCGCGCCGCGCTTGTCGGCGAAGCGCTGCGGCCGGCCGAGACCACCGAATTGTGGGCCGAAACACGCAGCGGGTTTTCGGCATCCGATATTGCCGGCGCCTTTGCCGAGGTGACGCTGCTGGAAGCCGCCAGCGAGCGTGACGAAGCCGTCGCCATCGCCGTTGCGCTGAAGCAGGCCGTGGAAGCCCCCGGCCAAAGGGCCGCGCTCGTCACCGGTGACCGCGCGCTGGCGCGACGCGTCTCGGTCGAACTCAAGCGCTTCGGTGTCGTCGCCGACGATTCCGGCGGCACGCCGCTCGCCAACAGCCCGGCGGCCAGCCTGCTCCGCCTGGCGCTGGAAGCGGTGTTCCGGCCGGGCGATCCCGTCGGCCTCTTGTCCCTGCTCAAGCACCCACTGCTTGGCCTCGGCCTCGAGCGTGCTGCCGTGCGCCATGCGGCAGAACTGCTCGAACTGGTGGCGCTGCGCGGCGGTACCGGCCGCCCCGACATCGTTTCGCTGCCGAAATTGTTCGAAAACCGTCTTACCGGCCTCGGCGATGACAGCCGGCCGCCCTTCTGGTTTTCCCGTCTCACCGTGCGCTCCATCGAGGATGCGCGGAGTTTGCTCGCGCGACTGACGGAAGCGCTGGCGCCGCTTTCGGCCTTTCGCGGCCAGGCGAATGCCGATCTTGCCGCGCTGGTCCAGGCCAGCGTCGTGGCTTTGGAAAGTCTCGGCCGTTCCGCTGATGGCGGCCTGGGCGACCTCTATGCCGGCGATGCCGGTGAAAAGCTTGCCGAATTGCTGCGCGGGCTGGTCGCTGCTTCGGCCTCGCTGTCATTCGCGGCGAGCGAATGGCCCGATGTGATGGACGCGCTGATCGCGCCCGAGACGGTCAAGCCGGCGCAAGGCACCGACAGGAACATCGCCATCTGGGGTGCGCTGGAAGCGCGGCTGCAGGACGTCGACACGCTGGTCATCGGCGGGCTCAACGAAGGTGTCTGGCCGCGCAAGCCGGAGAGCGACCGCTTCATGTCGCGGCTGATGAAGACCGGCATCGATCTCGAACCGCCGGAGCGGCGCATCGGCCTTGCCGCGCATGATTTCCAGATGGCGATGGGCGCGAGACGCGTCGTTCTGGCCCGCTCGGCGCGTTCCGGCGACGCCCCCGCCGTGCCGTCGCGTTGGCTGCAGCGGCTGCTTACCTTCATCGGCAACGACCAGGCGGCAACCCTGCGCCGGCGTGGCGACGAGCTGCTCGCCTGGGCACGCGCGCTCGACACCGGCCCAAAACAGGATTTCGCGCCGCGGCCGCAACCGAAGCCGCCATTGGCGGTGCGCCCAACGCATTTCTCGGTCACCGAGATCGAGACCTTGCGCCGGGATCCCTACGCCGTCTATGCCAGACGCATCCTCGGCCTGATGCCGCTCGATGCGCTCATCCGTGATCCCGGTGCCGCCGAACGCGGCACGCTGTTCCACGCCATCCTGCATCTGTTCTCGTCTGAGGTTGCCGATCCGCGCGCACCCGACGCGCTGGCCGGTCTCATTGCCGCCGGCCGCGCCTGCTTTGCCGAAGCCGCCCTTCCGGCCGATGTCGAGGCGGTGTGGTGGCCGCGCTTCGAAAAGCTCGCCGCCAACATCGTCAAATGGGAGCGCACGCGCGCCGATGCCGTGACCCGGCGCCATGCCGAGGAGCGGGCCGGCAAGACCCCGGTCGGCCAATCCGGCGTGACGCTGTCCGGCTATGCCGACCGCGTCGATCTGCTGGCCGGCGGCATGGCCGATATTCTGGACTACAAGACGGGTTCTTCGCCCTCCAAGGCGCAGGCGCACACGCTGCTGGCGCCGCAACTGGCGCTGGAGGGCGCTCTGCTGCGGCGTGGCGCGTTCAAGGATCTGGGCGCGCGCGAGCCGTCGCAACTGGCCTTCATCAGGTTGAAGCCGAATGGCGAGGTGTTCGAGGAGTCCATCCTCGAGCACAACCGCCAGCCACGGACCGCCGCCGACCTTGCGGAAGAGGCCTGGGCGCGGCTGGAAAAGCTGCTGATCCATTATGCCGACCCGCAGACCGGCTATCTGTCGCGCGCGCTGCCGTTTCGCGAGGGCGAGACCGATGGCGACTACGACCATCTCGCCCGCGTGCTCGAATGGTCGGCCGGCGGCGATGCCGGCGACGAGGGAGGGGAGGCATGAAGAAGGCCTATCCCATCCCGAGCGATACCGCCAACAGCCAGGCCCGCGCCGCAGATCCGCAGAATTCGGCCTGGGTGTCGGCCAATGCCGGCTCCGGCAAGACCCATGTGCTGGCCCAGCGCGTCATCCGGCTGCTGCTCAACGGCACCGACCCGTCGAAGATCCTGTGCCTGACCTATACGCGCGCCGCCGCCGCCAATATGTCGAACCGGGTCTTTTCCACGCTGTCGGACTGGACGGTGCTCGGTGACACCGAGTTGGCCGCGAAGATCGAGGCGCTGGAAGGGCGCCGCCCAGACCGCGACACGATGCGCCGGGCGCGGCGCCTGTTCGCCGAGGCACTGGAGACGCCAGGCGGACTGAAGATCCAGACCATCCACGCCTTCTGTGAATCGGTGCTCCACCAGTTCCCGCTTGAAGCCAACATTCCGGCCCATTTCGAGATGCTCGACGGCCAGATGGAGGCATCGCTGTTCGCTGCCGCGCGCCGCGAGATGATCACCGGCACGGCTGCCGGCAACCCGGATCTGGCCGACGCCTTCGCCACCGTGCTGGAACGCGGCGGCGAGGCCGGTCTCGATGCCTTGCTCGGCGAGATCGTGCGCAAGCGCGACGGGTTGCGGCAGTTCCTCGATGCGGTCGGGCGTGACGGCTTCCAGCCTTTGTTCGATGAATTCCATTTCCGCCCTGGCCAGACCGCCGAAGGGATTGCGGCATCGGTCTGGCCGCTGCCCGGCTTCCTGCCCGACTATTTCACCGGCTTCGCCCAGGCCGCCGAATCTACCGACGCCAGGTCGGTGCTGAACAACATCCTGCCCTATGCGCGCCAGGCTTTTGCCGAGAGCGATCCCGTTCGCCGCCTGCAATCGCTCGCCAGAGCCTTTCTCAAGACCGATGGCGATCCGTACGATCCGGCGAAGGCCTTCAAGAAAGCCCTGACCGACAGGCTGCCGGACCTTGCCGAGCGCTATGTCTCGGCGGCAAGCGCCATTATAGAAACCGTCGACCGGCTGGCGCTGTTCCGCATGCTGGAAGGCACACGAGCGGCACTGACCATCGCCGACTGGCTGATCGCCCGCTACGAAGTGCTGAAGCGCAGCCGCGGCTTTCTCGACTTCAACGATCTGATCACCCGCACGGTCAACCTTCTGGCGCGGCCCGATGCCGGCCCCTGGGTGCAATACAAGCTCGACCAGGGCATCGACCACATTCTGCTCGACGAGGCGCAGGACACCAGCCCGGATCAATGGGAGGTGGTGAAGCGGCTGGCGGAGGAATTTTTCGCCGGGCTCGGCGCGCGCGACCGGGTCCACCGCACGGTCTTCGCCGTCGGTGACGAGAAGCAGTCGATCTATTCCTTCCAGGGAGCCGCGCCCGACTCGTTCGCCGACAGCCGGCTGTTGTTCGCCGGCCGGGTGCGCGATGCCGAGGCATCCTTCGCCGACCTCAAGCTGACCTGGTCGTTCCGTTCGACCGACGACGTTCTGGCCGCCGTCGACCGCGTCTTTGCCGATCCCGTCGTGCGGCGCGGCATCAGCCATGATCCCGATCCGTTGAGCCACAAGGCCATCCGCACCGATGCGCCGGGCTATGTCGAGGTCTGGCCGTCGATCGGCGCCGATGTCGTCGACGAGCCCGACGACTGGACGCAAGCCATCGACCACGCCCATGCGCCGGCGGTGCGCGTTGCCGAGAATGTCGCGGCGACCATTGCCGGCTGGATCGGCAAAAGCGAGATCATCGAAGGCCGCGGCAAGCGGCTGCGGCCGGGCGACGTGCTGGTGCTGGTGCGCAAACGCGACAGTTTTGTCCATGCGCTGACCCGCGCCTTGAAGCGCCGCGACATCCCGGTTGCCGGCGCCGACCGGCTGAGCCTACCCGGCCACATCGCGGTCAAGGACCTGATCGCGCTCGGTCATCTGCTGATCCAACCGCAGGACGACCTGTCGCTCGCGGCCGTGCTGCGCAGCCCGATCTTCGATCTGCCGGAGGAGGCACTGTTCACGCTCGCCGCGCAAAGGCCGCCCGGCCTGTCGCTGGCCGCGTCGCTGCGCCAGCATGCCGAAGAAAACGAGCGCCTGGCGAAGATTGTCGCGCAACTCGACGCCTGGGCTGACGAGGCCGCCTTCAAACCGGTGTTCGAACTCTATGCCGGCCTGCTGGCGCGTGATGGCGTGCGTAAAAGGATGATTGCGAGGCTTGGGCCGGAAGCCGGGGATATTCTCGACGAATTCCTGAGCTTCTGTCTTGCCGAGGAACGGACCGGCCTGCCCGGGCTGGAAGCCTTCCTGTCGACGCTGGAAAATGCCGGGCCCGAGATCAAGCGCGAGATGGACCAGACGCGCGACGAGGTTCGCGTCATGACCGTGCACGCCGCCAAGGGCCTGGAGGCGCCAGTGGTGTTCCTGGTCGATGGCGGTTCCGCTCCGTTCAGCGACCAGCATCTGCCGCGGCTGATGCCCTTCGACGGCTCAGGCACTTTCTGGTACGGCAAGGGCTACCTCTGGCGCTCGGCCAGCGACGTCGCCAACGGCTTCTCGAAGGCGGCAGCCGCCAGGGCAAGGGAACTCGCCGACGACGAGTACCGCCGGCTGCTCTATGTCGGCATGACCCGCGCCGAGGACCGGCTGATCGTCTGCGGCTATCACGGCAAGCGGGCGCCGAACACCGGCACCTGGCATTCGATCGTCAGCCGCGCGCTAACCGGCGCGCCGGAAAGCGAACAGCGCGCGCATCCCGCCGGCGGCGAGCCGGTGCATCGTTTCCACGTCACCAAGCTGCCGCCCGTCGCGGCGAGCGCCGATGAACAGGCGCGGCAGGCCGATGCTTTCGGTCCGCTGCCGGGGACCCTGTTCCGGCCCTTGCCGCCCTTCGAGGACCTGCCGCGGCCGCTGTCGCCATCCGGCGCCTCAGCGCTGATCGACGAAGGCAAGGAAGCGGTCGTCGACAAGGCTTCACCGGTGCTGGACGCCGATGCCGAGCCCGGCTTTGCCGTGCTGCGCGGTCTCGCCTTGCACAAGCTGCTGCAGATGCTGCCCGGCATTGCCGAGGGTGAACGCCAGGGCGCGGCCGAGCGTTATCTCGCGCGAACGGGTGCCGTGTGGCCGCCGTCGGAGAGGGAAAAGGCCATGGCATCGGTCATCGCCATCCTCGACGATCCACGCCTCGGCCAACTTTTCGCGCCCTCCTCGCGCGCCGAGGTGGCGGTCATGGGCCGCCTGCAAGTGAGGGGCAAAACACGCTCGATTTCCGGCAAGATCGACCGGCTGGCGGTGACCGCGGACACGGTGTCGATCGTCGACTACAAGACCAACCGGCCGGCGCCCGCTTCGCTGGCCGAAGTCCCGCCGGCCTATCTTTTGCAGTTGGCGCTTTATCGCGCCCTGCTGCAGCCGCTTTATCCTGGGCGCGAGGTCAAGGCGGCCCTTCTGTTCACCGAAGCGCCAAGGCTGATCGAGCTGCCGGCCCGGACCATGGATGACGCCCTTGCCCGACTCACAGGAGCGTGACACAAGACCTGCTTGAAGAAGGGCCAGATAACCACCACATTTGGTGCGACAAAGAACTCTCGAAAGGAATTTTCCGCATGGGTGCCACCGTCAAGGTCGACAAGAACAATTTCCAGGCTGACGTGCTCAACGCCAACGTACCGGTTGTGGTCGATTTCTGGGCGGAATGGTGCGGCCCCTGCAAGCAGATCGCGCCGTCGCTCGAAGACATCGCCACTGAACTCGGAGCCAAGATCAAGATCGCCAAGCTCAACATCGACGAGAATCCCGAGCTTGCCGCCCAATTTGGCGTGCGCTCGATCCCGACGCTGATGATCTTCAAGGGCGGTGAAGTGGCCGACATGAAGGTTGGTGCAGCGCCCAAGACCGCGCTGTCGCACTGGATCAATGGCAGCCTCTGATCCTCTCTGTTTAGACGCAATTCCGGACAGAAAACCGCTTCACACTTTTCTTGGAATTGCTTTGAAATTCCCGATATCAAGAGCCCGGCCATCGCGCCGGGCTTTTTGTTGGCGTCACCTACAGCGCCGCGCATCCTTGGATGCGCAGAGGACGCTGTAGCAGTTGGATGGCTCATTATCCTCTGGGTCATGCGCTGGGCGGCTCTGGCCCTCACATCAGGGCACGCCATGTCTTCTGCTGGGAACCAGAAACAGGGAGAGCGACATGACCGGATCCGCCAAGGCCACCGTCTTCATCGACAATGAGCGCGTCATCGTCACCGAGTACCGCTTCCAGCCCGGCGACAATACCGGCTGGCATCGCCATGGCCACGACTATGTCGTGGTGCCGCTGATGGACGGCAAGCTGAAGTTGGTGACCAAAGACGGCGAGACCTTCGCCGAGATGAAGAAAGGCGCGCCCTATTTCCGCAAGGAGGGTGTGGAACACGACGTCATCAGCGCCAATGACGGCGAATATGCTTTTATCGAGATCGAGTTGAAGTAAGCAGGCTCATCGCGCATGAGATGGCACGCCATCAAGTGCCATCTTGATGGCAGAGACGCGTAGGCTTATATTCCCTTTTCCAAAGGGAGTCTTAAATGGCCGAACCACAGCTCTCGGTCCGCAGCGCGAAAGCACGTGACCTGGCTCATAGGCTTGCTCGTCGCGAGAACCGCTCGATAGCCGACGTGGTCGAACGCGCGCTTGAATCCTACGAGATTCGAGAGGCTGGCCGCGAACCTGCTTCCATTTTCTATGCCAGCCTGACCGCAAGCAGTGGCGTCGACATCGATCTGGAGAACGTTATTCGCCAAGGTCGTGAGGTTCATTCAGGAATTGAGCTTTGATTTTCGTCGATACCAACGTGATTTCGGAGTCTCTGAAGAAGACGCCGGATCCAGCCGTGCTGGCGTGGCTTGTGCGCAATGACGCCGAACTGGCGCTTCCCACGGTGACGATTGCTGAAGTCGCCTTCGGTATTCAAAAGATACCTGACGAGCGTGCGGATCGGCTGGAACAGGGACTTTCCCGATGGCGGCATCGATTTGCCGACCGGATTTTTGGACTGACGGAAGAGGCTGCCTTGGCTTACGGCGAGATCATGGGGGCCGCGACACGCCAAGGTCGCGGCATGTCGGCTCCCGATGGCATGATCGCGGCGATAGCGCGCGTGAATGGAGGCCGGCTGGCAACCCGAAATCTCAACGACTTCGGCACCACCAGCCTGGACCTGATCTCACCATGGAATTTCTGAAGCATGTCTAGTCACCAGTCGGCGATACGGTCGCCGCCGACGAACTGCGCGCTTTTGGCGGTGTATTCGAACAGCTCGATCTTCACGCCGTTGGGATCGCGTATCCAGGCCTGAAAGGTGTCGTCGCAGGCATGCTTCTTGGCCGTGACGTCGACGCCCTTCGACTTGATGTGGGCGATCGCCGCGTCGATGTTTTCGACCTCAAGGCAGAAATGGTTGATCTGGTTGAGTTCGCTATAGGTGGTGGCTTCCTTCTGGAACACCTCGACGTGGCTGCCGCCGCCGCAATCGAGATAGAAGCCGAAAATCTTGCCGTCGCGCAGGAAATTGAACCTTGTGTCCATGCCGAGCACGTCGCGGTAGAAACTGCGCGTCGCTTCCAGATCATGCGCGAAAATGCAGACATGGGCGAGCTGCTTCACCTTGATCATCACGGGCTCCTTGTGCAAGCCAGGCTCTCAGGTTGGCGGCGTGCCATTCTCGGCGAGCACCGAGCCGGCCAGATAGAGTGATCCGCCGATCAGGATGCGCGGCGCCGGGCCGTCCCAGGTGTCGCGCAGCAGCATCAGCGCGTTGGCGACGGAACTCACCGGCTCGGCCGTCAGCCCGGCTTCCGTGGCCCGGATCGCCAGCTCATCGTTCGGCACGCCGGCATCGCTCAGGCTCACCGGCACGGTGTAGACATGCCGGACGAGGCCCTTGAAGGCGCGGAAATAGCCGCTCTGGTCCTTGGTGTTGATCATGCCCGAAATGAGGAACAGCGGCCGCGGGTTCTTCTCTTCCTGTTCGGCCAGCGCCTCGGCGACGACCACGCCGGCGCCCGGATTGTGGCCGCCGTCGAGCCAGATGTCGGTGCCCTTCGGCGCCAGCTCCGTCAGCCGGCCTTGCATCAGCTTCTGCATCCGGCCGGGCCAGACGACATGGGTCATCGCCTTCTCGGCGGCGCGGTGGCTGATCTCGAAGCCCGCCGCCTTGACCGCGGCGATCGCGGCGGCCGCATTGGCGAACTGGTGGCGCCCGGGCAGGCGCGGCGGCGGAAGGTCCATCAGGCCGTCCTCGTCCTGGTAGACCATGCGGCCGTTTTCCTCGAAGGCGAGGAAATCCTGGCCATAGACGAAGGTCGGGCACTCCAGCCGCTCGGCGGTCTCGATCAGCACCTGCAGCGCCGTCTCGCTTTCCTGCGCGCCGATCACCACCGGGCAGCCGCGCTTCATGATGCCGGCCTTTTCGGCAGCGATCAGTTCGACCCGGTCGCCGAGATAGGCTTCATGGTCCATCGACACCGGCATGATCACCGTCACGGCGGGCCGGGCGACAACATTGGTGGCGTCGAAGCGGCCACCGAGGCCGACCTCGATGATGGCGGCTTCGGCCGGATGTTCGGAAAACAGGATGAAGGTGACGGCGGTGAGGATCTCGAAGACGGTGATCTTCTGGCCGTCATTGGCCTTGGCGACGCGGGCAATGGCCTCGGCGAAGGTCTCATCGTCGACGAGTTTGCCGCCGCCTTCGGCGGCCAGCCGGTAGCGCTCGGCCCAGTTCACCAGATGCGGCGAAGTGTGGACATGGACAAGGTGGCCGGCGGCTTCAAGCAGCGCGCGAGAAAAGGCGGCGCAGGAACCCTTGCCGTTGGTGCCGGCGATGTGGATGACCGGCGGCAGCAGATCCTGCGGACTGCCAAGCCGCTCCAAGAGCCGCGTGATGCGGTCGAGCGAAAGGTCGAAGCCTTTCGGGTGAAGCGCCATCAGGGCTTCGATTTCGCGGTCGGCGGCAAGCGTTGTCATGACAAAATCCCGGCGCATGGCCCAAGCACCAGAATCAATCCCGGAATGGCCATGGCAATCAAAAGGCTACAGCGCGCGATGGACATGGCGCAATCGCTGTTCGCGGCGGCCAAAGCCGCGTTATGCATGTCGTTTCCCAAAACCGAGGTCACTTTTGGGCGACATGCACAGTGTCGTGTCAGGCCTGCGGCCTGGCTTCGGCGGCAACCACCGCGGGCGGCAGGATTTCCGGCTCCAGCGGCTTCTGCTCGCCTGGCATCTTGAGCAGCATCTTCAACAGCCGCGCTATCGTTTGGCGCATCTCCAGCCGCGACACCACCATGTCGACCATGCCGTGCTCCATCAGATATTCGGAGCGCTGGAAGCCGTCCGGCAGTTTCTCCCGGATCGTCTGTTCAATGACGCGCGGCCCGGCAAAGCCAATCAGCGCGCCCGGTTCGGCGATATGCACGTCGCCCAGCATGGCATAGGAGGCGGTGACGCCGCCGGTGGTCGGGTTGGTCAGCACGACGATATAGGGAAGGCCGGCTTCCTTCAGCCTGTCGACGCCGACCGTGGTGCGCGGCAATTGCATAAGGGACAAAATACCTTCCTGCATGCGGGCGCCGCCAGAAGCGGCGAACAGGATCAGCGGCCGCTTGCGCTGCAGCGCAACTTCGAAAGCGTGCACGATGGCGTCGCCCGCCGCCATGCCGAGCGAGCCGCCCATGAAGGCGAAATCCTGCACCGTCACCACCACCGGCAGGCCCTCGATGGTGCCCAGCGCGTTGACGATGGCGTCTTCCAGCCCGGTCTTGGCCTTGGCGTCCTTCAGCCGGTCGGTGTAGCGCTTCTCGTCGCGGAACTTCAGCGGATCCAGCACAACCTTGGGGTTTTCGAGCTGCTCGTACCTGCCGTCATCGAGGAAGTATTTCAGCCGCTCCTTGGCCGAGATCTTCATGTGATGGCCGGAAGACGGGATGACGAACTGATTGGATTCCAGATCCTTGTGGAACACCATTTCGCCGGTCTCGGGATCCTTGATCCAGAGATTCTCGGGCATGTCGGTGCGCCGGCCGAGCATCGAATTGATCTTCGGGCGAACGTAATTGGTGATCCAGTTCATCGCTTCGGCTCCTGTCCTGACGAAGAGTTGGCTAAAGACGTAGGAAAACTATTCGGCGGCAGCAAGGCGGGCCGAGCGCACGCCTTGCGCCAGGCCGCTGACCAGCGTGGCGACGGCCTCGGCCGGGTCGGCGGTCTTTTCGCCCTTCGGCCCCAGCACATTGGCGACCGCATTGACGATCGCCGTGCCAACGACGACGCCATCGGCATTGGCGCCGATGACACGCGCCTGTTCGGCGGTCTTGACGCCGAAGCCGACGCAGACCGGCAGGTCTGTGTGGCCCTTGATGCGCGTGACGGCGGCGGCCACCTTGCCGGTGTCGGCCAGCGCCGAACCGGTGATGCCGGTCATCGAGACGTAGTAGACGAAGCCGGAGGTGTTCTGCAGCACTTTCGGCAGGCGCTTGTCGTCGGTGGTCGGCGTCGCCAGGCGGATGAAGTTGATGCCGGCCTTCAGCGCCGGAATGCAGAGTTCCTCGTCCATTTCCGGCGGCAGGTCGACGACGATCAGCCCGTCGATGCCGCTGGCCAGCGCGTCTTTCAGGAAGCGATCGACGCCATAGATGTAGATCGGGTTGTAGTAGCCCATCAGCACGATCGGCGTTTCATTGTCGCCGGCGCGGAACTCGGACGCCATCTTCAGCGTCTTGACCAGCGTCTGGCCGCCTTTCAGCGCCCGCAGGCCCGCCGCCTGGATCGCCGGACCGTCGGCCATCGGGTCGGAAAACGGCATGCCGAGCTCGATGATGTCGGAGCCGGCGCCGGGCAGCGCCTTCATAATCGACAGTGAGGTGTCGTAGTCGGGGTCGCCGCCCATGAAATAGGTGACGAGTGCCGGGCGGCCTTCGGTCTTGAGCTTCGCCATGCGGCGGTCGATGCGGGTCGTCATGTGTGGCCCTTTGGACGAATTTTGCTCATAATCAACTCCCAAGTCGAAACTTGTTCAAAGGGCCTAGATCTCCATGCCCAGCATCGAGGCCACCGTGTGCACGTCCTTGTCGCCACGGCCAGACAGGTTGACGATGACGATCTGGTCCTTGTCCATGGCAGGCACGATCTGCACCGCGTGCGCGATCGCGTGCGCCGATTCCAGCGCCGGGATGATGCCTTCGACGCGCGTCGTCAGCTTGAAGGCTTCCAGCGCCTCGTCATCGAGGATCGGCACATATTCGACGCGGCCGGTATCGCGCAGCCAGGAATGTTCCGGGCCGACGCCGGGATAGTCGAGACCGGCCGAGATCGAATGGCCGTCCATGATCTGGCCGTCGGCGTTCTGCAGGAGATAGGTGCGGTTGCCATGCAGCACGCCGGGCGAGCCGGCATTCATCGAGGCGCAATGCTCGATGCCGTCGAGACCACGTCCGCCTGCTTCGATGCCGATGATGCGCACATCCTTGTCGTCGAGGAAGGGATGGAACAGGCCGATGGCATTCGAGCCGCCGCCGACGGCGGCGATGATGGTGTCGGGCAGCCGGCCTTCCCGTTCGAGGATCTGCGCGCGCGCCTCGGTGCCGATTACCGACTGGAAGTCGCGCACCAGTTCCGGATAGGGATGCGGGCCGGCGGCGGTGCCGATCAGGTAATAGGTGTCGTCGACATTGGTGACCCAATCACGAAGGGCTTCGTTCATGGCATCCTTCAGCGTGCCGTGGCCGGCGGTGACCGGCCGCACTTCGGCGCCGAGCAGCTTCATGCGGAACACGTTCGGGCTCTGCCGGGCGACGTCGGTGGCGCCCATATAGACGACGCAGGGATAGCCGAAGCGGGCGGCGACGGTGGCGGACGCCACGCCATGCTGGCCGGCACCGGTCTCGGCGATGATGCGCTTCTTGCCCATGCGCTTGGCCAGCAGGATCTGGCCGAGGCAGTTGTTGATCTTGTGCGACCCGGTGTGGTTCAGGTCCTCGCGCTTGAAATAGACTTTTGCGCCGCCGAGATGTTTCGTAAGACCCTCGGCGAAATAGAGCTTCGACGGGCGCCCGGCATAGTGGGTCGAAAGATCGGTGAGCTCAGCCCTGAAATCCGGATCGTTTTTGACCTCGTTCCAGTGCCTCTCCAGGTCGAGGATCAGCGGCATCAGCGTTTCGGCGACGAAGCGGCCGCCGAAAATGCCGAACATGCCCTGCTCGTCGGGTCCGGTGCGGAAGGAATTGGGTGTCGCCGGCTGGTCCATCGCCGATCTCCTGGTCTCGATGTGGGAGCATGTCCTTGTCGGAAAACCGGTTACCACTTTTCCGGGGCATGCTCAGGTTTGAGCCGGTCAGGCGGCGCGGTTGTCGCGCGCTGCCCTGACGGCCCGGAAAAACTGTTCGATCAACGCCGGGTCCTTGACGCCCGGCGCGCTTTCGACGCCTGAGGAAATGTCTATTCCGGGCGGGTTCGCAAGCCGAAGGGCATCGCCGATGTTGGCGGCGTTGAGCCCACCGGAAAGCATGTAATCGACGCCGGCGTCAAGGCCGGCGAGGATGCGCCAGTCGAAGGCCACGCCATTGCCGCCCGGCAACTCGGAGCCCTTTGGCGGCTTGGCGTCGAACAGGAAGCGGTCGGCGACGCCGATGAATGGCTTGATCCGGTCGAGATCGGCCGCCTCGCTGAGTGGCAACGCCTTCATCACCGGCAAGCCATAGCGAGCTTTCAGTTCAGCCACCCGTTCGGGGTGTTCGGAGCCGTGCAACTGCAACATGTCGGGCTGCATGGCCGTGACGATTGCGTCCAGGAAGGCGTCGCTGGCGTCGACCGCGACAGCAACCGCCAAGGCCTTGCCGCGCGCGGCTTCGCGCAGGCGGCCGGCTTCAGCCGGCTCGACATAGCGAGGGCTTTTCGCGAAGAAAATAAAGCCGACATGGCTGGCACCGCCGGCGAGCGCCGCGGCCATTGCCTGGTCGGTCTTCAAGCCGCAGATTTTGATGTCGAGCGCCATGGCGCGGGAATTGGCATGAAATCGAGCCAGAGTCGAGAAAAAGCATACTGTTTGCCGGCAAGGCCAAAGGCGCTACCTATTGATGGACGGGATTATCAGCATGCCGGGCGGGAGAACGATCATGGCCGACAGAACGGTTGCCGAACTGAAGCAGAAGATCGCGCAGGCGCGCGAAGTCATCGCCCATCTGATGGACAAGGCCGCCTTCAACGGCGCCGAGGCGCATCGCGCGCTCGACTATTTCGGCAGCGATGAATTCGACCGGAATTTCCTACCGTGGCCGCATCATGGCGATGAGGGGCTGCGGCCGGAGGAACTCAACGCCGCGAATGACGACTGACTACTCGAACACGATCGCCTGCAGCGCACCGCCGTTGCGCTTCAGCCAGTCCTTGCAGCGGTCGGTGTCGGGGCAGAGTTTTTCGCACAATTTCCAGAATTTCGGACCGTGGTTCATCTCCTTGAGATGCGCGACCTCGTGCGCCACGAGGTAGTTTATCACAGGCTGCGGCGCCATCATGATGCGCCAGGAGAAGGAGAGATTGCCTTCCGAGGTGCAGGAGCCCCAGCGGCTGGAGGTGTCCTTGTAGCGGATCGCCTTGGCGCGCTTGCCGAGCGCCTCGGTGTGTTTGACCACCAGCTTCTCGATCTCCTTCTTGGCCTCGCGCTTCAAGAAGTCGGCGATGCGGCGCGGCAGGTGCACACGGTCGCCATGCACGATCAGCAGCGGGCCGCGCTCGTCACGCGATACCGTCACGGTGCCGCGCTTCGACGGTTCATGGACGATGCGGTGCGCCACGCCCCGGATCGGGATCTTGATGCCCGGCCGCACTTGCGGGCGCGTCGGCACCTTGGCCAGGCGCTGCTCCAGCCAATCCTGATGGCGGTCGAGGAACCTGTCCACCTCGCCACGCCGCAGGCCGGGCGGCACGGTGATGCGCAGGCCCTGGCCGCCGGAATCGATGCGCAGCGTCAGGCGCCGTGCCCGGGCGCTCTCGACGATCTTGAGCGGCAGCGTGCGACCGGCGACGCAATATTCGCGCTCCACGACTGGCGTGGCCTTGGGCTTCGTCAGATTGCGGAAGAATCCGATGGTCATGGCGGGACGATACGCGATTCGAGAAAAACGACTAGAACAAAAAAGAAACGGCGCCGCTCGCGCGACGCCGTCATCGTACCTTGGCTCGTCGCAAAGCCTCAGTCGTCAAGCAGGTTCGAGCCCTTGCCGCGCTTGGTAGGGGTCGTGCCGGTGCTCGGATCGGTCTTCGCCGGCGCGGTCGACTTGTTGCGCTTCGCCATGAAGCGATCGAACTCGTCCTGATCCTTGGCGCGACGCAGTTCGCGGGCATAGTCGTCGAACTCGGTCAGCATGTCGTCGAGCTTGCGGCGCTCCTCGGCGAGGCGCTCAAGCTCCTTTTCGCGCCAGTCGTCGAAAGCGACGTTGCCGGTGCGGGCGGAGCCATTGCCCCAGCGCGCGGCCTTGTCGGAACCGCGGCGGCAGCCGGCGAAGATGCCGTCCGTCGCACGGTTGACGTCACGCTTGAAGCCGTCGAGCCGGTCGCCCCAGATGATGTAGGCGAGCATGGCGAAGCCGAGCGGCCAGAACACCATGAAGCCGATCACCATCAACGCGATGGTTGCCGGCGTCCAGGCCGGGCGGATCAATGCAGATGTGTTCATTTTCTCCCATTCCTTCGGTTGGAGACAGCCAAGACCGGCTGCGTGGAATCGAAATGGGAAGGCAAAAACGGCGATTCAAGACAATGTCCGCCAAAACCGGACAAGGGTCTGAAATGATTATCGCTTTTTGAGCCTGTCGAGGAAAAGCACGACCAGCCCGGCGATCAGCCCCCAGAATGCCGCGCCAACACCGAACAGGGTCAGCCCCGAAGCGGTGACGACAAAGGTGACGGTGGCGGCCATGCGATCGCCTTCGTCCTTCAGCGCGATCGCCAGCGCGTTGGCCAGCGAGGCCATCAGCGCCAGGCCCGCCACCAGCACGATCAGACTCTGCGGCAGGACGGCGAAGATCGCCACCAGCGAGGCGCCGAAAATCGCGAAGATGAGATAGGCGACCGCATAAAACGGGCCGGTCTTCCAGCGCTCGGCGGGGTCGGGATGTACGTCCGGCCCGGTGCAGATCGCCGCCGAAATCGCCGCCAGATTCGTCGTCGAGCCACCGAATGGCGCCGACAACAGGGAAAACAGGCCGGTGACGCCGATCAACGGGCCGGGCTCCGGGTGGTAGCCGGCGGCGCGCAGCACGGCCAGCCCCGACAGGTTCTGCGAGGCCATGGTGACGAGATAGAGCGGCAGCGCCAGGCCGATCATCGCCTTGGCGGTGAAATCAGGTGAAATCAGCGTCAGCGTCGACAGTTCGGGTGTCGGCAGGCCGCCGACACGGCCGGTGAGAAATGCGGCGAGACCGCCGCCGACCAGCACCGACAGCACCGACAGCGCCGGGTGGAACACGCGGATCAAGAAGAAGGCCGCGATCAGCGGCAGGATCAGCCAGGGGTCGACGGGAACGGTCTTGACCGCATTGAGGGCGAAGGTGACGACGATGCCGGCGAGCATGCCTGAAGCGACGGAGGGCGGTATCCTGGAGATCAATTGCGTCAACGGCCGGAACAGGCCGGTGGCGATCAACAGGATGGCGGTGGCGATGAAGGCGGCGACGGCCTCGCCGATCGAAAAGCCGGTCGACGCCGCCATCAGCGCCAGGCCTGGCGTCGACCATGCGGTAATGACAGGCATTTTCGTGCGCCAGGACAGCCACAGGCTCTCGATCGCCATGGCCAGGCAAATGGCCGTCACCCAACTCGCCGTCTGAATTTGCGTGGCGCCGACCGCGTGGGCGGCGGCAATGACGATGGCCAGCGTACCGCCAAAGCCGACGATTGCCGCGACGAAGGCCGAGATCGGAATGGAAAGGCGCATCGTCACTTGCCCCGCCCGGCCATGTCGCCGACCGCGCGCACCAGCATGTCGAGGTCCTGCGGCCGCGACAGGCGGTGATCGCCGTCGGGAATCAGCGACAGCGTGACATCATCGGCCGGCAGCAGGCTGACCAGCTTCAGAGCGTGGCTCGACGGTACGTCCGGATCGGCCAGCCCCTGCAGGATGTGCACCGGGCAATGCGTGTCGATCGGCCCAGTCATCACCCGGTTGGCGCGCCCGTCCTCGATCAAAGCGCGGGTATAGATGTAAGGCTCCGTGGAATAGTCCGACGGCTCGGCGAAGAATCCCTTCTCAGCGAGGGCGCGCTTCTGCGCTTTGGTCAGCACGGGCTCGACCAGCTCGGAGGTAAAATCCGGCGCCGGTGCCAGCAGCACCAGGCCGACGACGCTTGCGTCGCCCGCCTTACGCAATTCCTGCACCATGCGCAGCGCGATCCAGGCGCCCATCGACGAGCCGACCAGGATCTGATTGCCCTTGGCAAACTTCCGGAACACGGCAAGGCTCTGCGAAAGCCATGTCGAAATCGTGCCGTCGGCAAAGGCGCCGCCGGATTCGCCGTGGCCGGAATAGTCATGGCGCAGGAAGGCGCGACCCTCTTTCGCCGCCCAGTCCGACAGGGTCTGCGCCTTAGTGCCCAGCATGTCCGACTTGTAGCCGCCGAGCCAGACGATACCGGGCGTCGAACCCGCATTATGGCGCACCGCGATGCGCGATCCATCGACATCGAGAAAGGTTGGGGGCGTGACGGTCATGGCTTTTTCCTCAGGCCCCTCTTCTGGCTCGGGGTTCTTGTGGCACAGCCACGGGCGTGGCGAAAAGTGCTCGCGCCGTTTCTTTGTTTGGTGCAGGCGGTGATCAGGGTGATTTTCTATCAATGCTGTGCTATTGACTCCGCCCGCGCGCTCACCACATTGGCGCGTCCACGCATCAAGACTGACAAATCCTGAACGAAACGGCCAAGGAGACCACGACCATTCGCAGACCTTTCAAAGCAGCGGCGCCGACCAAGGATGGGCCGCGCTCCAACCGTGACATCCGGGTTCCCCGGGTCCAGCTTATCGACGCCGAAGGCCAGAACCGCGGCGATGTTTCCATCAACGACGCATTGCTGCTCGCCGAAGAGGCGGGGCTCGATCTCGTTGAGATATCGCCCAATGCGGTGCCGCCCGTCGTAAAGATCCTCGATCTCGGCAAGTTGAAATACGCCAACCAGAAGAAGGCGGCCGAGGCGCGCAAGAATCAGAAGGTCATCGAGATCAAGGAGATCAAGATGCGCCCGAACATCGACAGCCATGACTACGAGACCAAGATGAAAGCGGTGCGCCGCTTCTTCGAGGAGGGCGACAAGGTCAAGCTGACATTGCGCTTCCGCGGCCGCGAGATGGCGCATATGGAGCTCGGCATGCAGCTTCTGAACAAGGTGCGCGAGGAAGTGGCGACCATTGCCAAGGTCGAGGCGGAGCCGAAGCTCGAAGGCCGCCAGATGATGATGGTGCTGGCGCCGCGCTAGCTAAAGGTGTGCTGAATACCGACACATCTGAGATCACGATAAAGTCAGGCGTGACCAGCGCTCCAAATCCGCCTGAATTGTCTTGCAGAGCGTCCCGGCGATCGGCGGGACGCCTGTTTCTCGGCTAAAGCTGCGATCGCCGGCTTTGTATTATGCATGTCGTCCTCCCAAAACCTGGGCCACTTTTGGGCGACATGCAATAGCTCCTCGACGATCGGATATCCCCTTGGACAACGAACTCAAATACGGGCTGGGCAATTACCAGCAGATGCGACGGCTGGTGCTTGCCGTGCTCGTGGTGGTGCTGTTTCTGGCGCTGCTGTTCGGTCAATCGACCTTCCCGCCCGACACGCCGGTGCATGAAACAATCGAGATGTTCGGCGTGCTCCTGATTTTCCTCGGCATCGTCGGCCGCCTTTGGGCGACGCTCTATATAGGCGGGCGCAAATCCTCCGAGGTGGTGACGGGCGGGCCCTACTCGATCACCCGCAACCCGCTCTACGTGTTCTCGACGGTGGCCGCGGCCGGGGTCGGCGCACAAATCGGCTCGTTCTCGGGCATCATCCTGTTCGCACTGCTGTGCGCCGGCGCCTTCCACATCGTCATCCTGCGCGAGGAGAAATTCCTTAGGGAAGCGCTCGGTGCGCCCTATCAGGCCTATCTGGACAAGGTGCCGCGTTTCTTCCCGAAGCTTTCCCTCTACCAGGAGGGCGACACTGGCAGCTTCAAGCCACGCCTGCTGTTGACCACGCTGCTCGACGGCCTGGTGTTCCTGATCGCCCTGCCGGCCTTCGAACTGATCGACGGCGCGCAGCAGTCGGGCATGCTGCCGGTGTGGTTCACGCTGCCCTGAGCGGGGGACACAGCGTCTCACGGCTTCAGGTGTTGCGCACAGGCCGTCTTTGACGTATAGGACCGCCGTTCAAGAAAACCGCCCGGCAGGGCATGCCGTGGCGGTTTCATTTGCTTTTCGGGCTTTGGTCGGCCCGGAGCGAACAAGAAGCGCGATAGTGCGCCAACAATACGGAGTAGCAAAATGCCCAAGATGAAGACCAAGTCGGCCGCCAAGAAGCGGTTCAAGATCACAGGTACGGGTAAAGTCCTGTCGGCTGCGGCCGGCAAGCGTCACGGCATGATCAAGCGTTCCAACAAGTTCATTCGAAATGCCCGCGGCACGATGGTTCTGGCTGAACCGGATGGCAAGAAGGTCATCAAGAATTTTCTGCCGAACGGCCTCTAAGGCATTCGGTCCGGACACGCAGTAGTTTTACGCAATTCCGAACGGAAAGCCGCAGGCACCTGGAATTGCTTTTAAGGAGATCATGACATGGCACGCGTAAAGAGAGGCGTCACCTCGCACGCCAAGCACAAGAAGGTCCTGAAAGCCGCCAAGGGCTTCTACGGCCGCCGCAAGAACACCATCCGCATCGCCAAGCAGGCGGTGGAAAAGTCGCTGCAGTACGCCTACCGCGACCGCAAGAACCGCAAGCGCTCGTTCCGCGCGCTGTGGATCCAGCGCATCAATGCCGCGACCCACGAGCATGGCCTGACCTATGGCCGCTTCATCGATGGCTTGAACAAGGCCGGAATCGAGATCGATCGCAAGATCCTGTCCGACATGGCCATCCATGAGCCGCAGGCTTTCGCCGCGCTCGTGGCCAAGGCCAAGGTCGCGCTCGAATATCTGAAGAACACCACGCCGAACGCTTTTGAAAGCGCTGTCGCCTAAGACCAGCGCTTCCCAAGCATTCGCAATTCTGATTTGGGGAACCCGCGCTGGCACGGCTGGCGCGGGTTCTTTTTTGACCCTGATGCAACCAAAATGGTGACGACGAACCAAAGTGGTGTCGGTCGCCCTATCGAGAGAGCTTCACTGTGAACGCCACCGCTGGAAATCTTGAAGCCCTGGAAGATTCACTGCTGGCCGATATCGCATCGGCCGCTGACGAGCCGGCCATCGAGGCCGTGCGCATCGCCGCCTTCGGCAAGAAGGGCACCGTGTCCGAGATGCTGAAAACGCTTGGCGCCATGACCGCCGAGGAGCGCCAGCTCAAGGGGCCCGTCATCAACGGCCTCAAGAACCGCGTCACCGAGGCGCTGACGGCCCGCAAGGCCGAATTGAAAGACGTGGCGATCGCAGCGCGTCTGGCCGCCGAGAAGGTCGACGTGACGCTGCCGGTGCGGCAGTCGCCGGCCGAGCGCGGCCGCATCCATCCGATCAGCCAGGTCATCGACGAGATCGCGGCGATCTTCGGCGATCTCGGCTTCGCCATCGCGGAAGGTCCAGACATCGAGACCGACTATTACAATTTCACCGCGCTGAACTTCCCTGAGGGACATCCGGCGCGCGAGATGCACGACACCTTCTTCTTCCAGCCGGACGAAAAGGGCGAGCGCAAGCTGTTGCGCACGCACACCTCGCCCGTGCAGATCCGCACCATGGAGAAGCAGAAGCCGCCGATCCGCATCGTCATTCCGGGCAAGACGTACCGGCAGGATTCCGACGCCACGCACTCGCCGATGTTCCATCAGGTCGAGGGACTGGTGATCGACAAGACGGCCAACGTCGCCAATATGAAGTGGGTGCTGGAAGAATTCTGCAAGGCGTTCTTCGAGGTGCCCTCGGTCAAGATGCGCTTCCGGCCGTCCTTCTTCCCGTTCACCGAGCCAAGCCTCGAGGTCGACATCCAGTGCGACCGCTCGCGGCCCGGCGAAGTGCGTTTCGGCGAAGGCTCCGACTGGATGGAGATTCTCGGCTGCGGCATGGTGCATCCCAATGTGCTGCGCGCCGGCGGGCTCGATCCGGACGAATATCAGGGTTTTGCCTGGGGCATGGGCATCGATCGTATCGCCATGCTCAAATACGGCATGCCGGATCTGCGCGCCTTCTTCGACGCGGATGTCCGCTGGCTGTCGCATTACGGTTTCCGGCCGCTCGATATGCCGACGCTGTTCGGCGGCTTGAGCGCATGACAGCGCTCCACATCGGCGGCTGCCGCTGCGGCGCCGTGCGGTTCGAGGCTTCGGCCGAGCCGCATCACGTCAGCTATTGCCATTGCGGCGATTGCCGGCGGGCCAGCGGCGCGCCGGTCTCGGCCTTTGTCGGCTTTTTGGCCGGCAAGGTGGCGTTCACCGGCAAGGCGCTGAAGATGTACGAGAACGGCCCGGTGACGCGCTCGTTTTGCGGCGTCTGCGGCTCGCCCATCGCCTATGTCGACGAGCGGCTGGAAGACGACATCTACTTCATGCTCGGCGCCATGGACGCGCCGGCGGATTTCAAGCCGACGCTGCATGCCTATGTCAGCGAGCAGCTTCCCTTCCTGCATATGTCCGACGATCTGCCGAGACATCTGAAATCAAGCGTCAAAAGACCAGACGGAACAGCCCCATGAAATTCACCCTCTCCTGGCTCAAGGATCACCTCGAGACCGATGCCTCGCTCGACGAGATCGTCGAGCGGCTGACGTCGATCGGCCTCGAAGTCGAGCATGTCGACGACAAGTCGAGCCTGAAACCCTTCGTCATCGCCAAGGTGCTGACGGCGGTGCAGCACCCCGATGCCGACCGGCTGCGCGTGCTGACCGTCGACACCGGCGACGGCAAGCCCCCCGTCCAGGTTGTCTGCGGCGCGCCGAATGCTCGCGCCGGCCTGATCGGCGCTTTCGCAGCGCCCGGCACCTATGTGCCCGGCATCGACGTGACGCTGACAGTCGGAAAGATCCGGGGCGTCGAAAGCCACGGCATGATGTGTTCGGAGCGCGAGCTGGAACTGTCCGACGAGCACAATGGCATCATCGACCTGCCGGCCGACGCGCCGGTCGGCACCAGCTTTGCGTCCTACGCCCATCTCGACGATCCGGTCATCGAGATTAATCTGACGCCGAACCGGCCGGATGCCACCAGTGTCTACGGCATTGCCAGGGATCTGGCGGCAAGCGGGCTCGGCACGCTGAAAAGCGCTGCGGTCGAACAGATTCCCGGCAAGGGCGAGACGCCGGTCAAGGTGGTGATCGAAGCGCCGGAGCTTTGCCCGGGCTTCGCCTTACGGTTGGTGAAGGGCGTCAAGAACGGCCCGTCACCGAAATGGCTGCAGCAGAGGCTGATCGCCATTGGCCTCAGGCCAATCAGTGCACTGGTCGACATCACCAACTATGTCACCTTCGATCGCGGCCGGCCGCTGCATGTGTTCGACGCCATGAAGGTCGCCGGCAACCTTGTCGTGCGCCGCGCCAGGGACGGCGAGAAGGTGATGGCGCTCGACGGTCGCGAATACACGCTGACATCAGACATGTGCGCCATCGCGGACAACAACGGCGTCGAATCGATCGCCGGCGTGATGGGCGGCGAGCATTCCGGCTGCGACGAGTACACGACCGACGTGCTCATCGAATCCGCGCTTTGGGATCCGATCACCACCGCCCGCACCGGCCGCACGCTCGGCATCATCACCGATGCGCGCTACCGTTTCGAGCGCGGCGTCGACCCTGAATTCATGGTCCCCGGCGTCGAGCTGGCGACGAGGCTGGTGCTCGATCTCTGCGGCGGTGAGCCGGCCGAGACCGAGGTCGTCGGCTATGCCGGCCACAAGCCCAAGATCGTCTCCCTTCCGCTGTCGGAAGTGACGCGGCTGACCGGCATCGAGGTGCCCAAGGCGGAAAGCCTCGACATCCTGTCACGACTCGGCTTCAAGCCGCAGGGTTCGGGCGATGTCGTCGATGTGGCGGTGCCGTCCTGGCGTCCCGATGTCGATGGCAAGGCCGATCTGGTCGAGGAAGTGATGCGCATCCACGGCGTCGACAACATCGCCCCGCAGCCGCTCGGCGCTCATGACGCAGTCAATTCGAAGATCCTGACCACGCTGCAGATCCGCACCCGCACAGCCAAGCGCGCGCTTGCCGTGCGCGGCATGATGGAAGCCGTCACATGGTCGTTCATTCCGGCCAAGCATGCCGAGTTGTTCGGCGGCGGCCAGACGGCGCTGAAGCTTGCGAACCCGATCGCCGCCGACATGTCCGACATGCGGCCGTCGCTGCTGCCGGGGCTGATCGCCGCCGCGCAGCGCAATGCCGACAAGGGCATTGGCGACGTCGCGCTGTTCGAGGTCTCGGGCACCTATGAGGGCGACGGCGCCGACCAGCAGCGGCGCGTGGCCGCCGGCGTGCGCCGCGGCACGGCCAAACTCGACGGCTCCGGCCGCAGCTGGGCCGGCAATTCCGGTCCGGTCGGCGTGTTCGATGCCAAGGCCGATGCGATTGCGGCGCTCGAGGCCTGCGGCGCGCCCGTCGAACGGCTGCAGATCGAGGCGGGCGGTCCGGCCTGGTACCATCCCGGCCGGTCCGGCACGATCAAGCTCGGGCCGAAGACCGTGCTCGGCACGTTCGGCGAATTCCATCCCAAGACGATGGAAGGGCTCGATGTTTCCGGCCCACTCTGCGGCTTCGAAGTGTTCGTCGACGCCGTGCCGGAGCCGAAGGCCAAGCCGACGAAGACCAAGCCGAAGCTGGAGCTCTCGGCCTTCCAGGCGGTGAAGCGCGACTTCGCCTTCGTCGTCGACAAAGCGATCGAGGCCGGTACGCTGATGCGCGCCGCACTTGCCGCCGACAAGAAGCTGATCACAGCCGTCTCGGTCTTCGACATTTTCGAAGGCGCGTCGCTCGGCGCTGACAAAAAATCGATCGCCATCGAAGTGTCGATCCAGCCGGTCGAGAAGACGCTGACCGACGAGGATTTCGAGGCGCTGGCCAAGCGCATCGTCGAGAATGTCGGCAAACAGACGGGCGGCGTGCTGCGCGGCTGAAGCAATTTCGGGAAAAGTGCGTAGCGGTTTTCCTACAGGAATTGCGCCGGAACTACGCCTTGCAGGCAGATGGCGAATCGTCCTCCAAAGGGCGATGGACCATCTGCGCTATTCCGGGCTGCCGTTCGAAGCACAGCGAGGGGCGTTTCTCGAGATCGTGTCGGGGGACTCGCTCGTCCGTGAAGCACTGGTACGTGCCCGCACGCTTGAGCTGCCGGACTGGCTGGTCGTCTCCGGCGCACTTTACAACAGCGTCTGGAACCATTTGACGGGCAAGCCATCAGGTTACGGCATCAAGGATGTCGACCTGTTCTATTTCGACGACAGCGACCTGTCCTATGAGGCCGAGGACGATGTCATCCGCCAGGCAGCGCGGCATTTCGAAGAGCTGGCGCTGCCGGTCGAGGTGCGCAACCAGGCGCGGGTGCATCTTTGGTATCCGCAGAAATTCGGGCAGCCCTGCCCGCGCTATACGAGTTCCCGCGAACCCATCAGCCATTTCGCCTCGAAGACGCATGCGGTCGGGGTGCGGTTCGATGCCCACGGGCAGCTCGATCTGGTGGCGCCATTCGGGCTCGACGATGTCTTTTCGTTCCGCATCACGCCAAACCGAGTGATGGATAACCGGCGCACGCATGAGGCGAAGGGCAAGCGGGCGCGGGAGTGCTGGCCGGAGATTGAGGTGGTGCCGTGGTAGGACGCGGAGGCAGGACAGAGGGGGGCGCTGTCCCGCCGACGGCTCCCATTCTCAACGCTGCAAAAAGAGGCGCCGAAGCGCCCCTTCTTCCGCTGACCGCTGCTCACCCATTCACAAGCGCCAGCAACTCCTCCGTGTAGCGCTTGCCGACCACCTTGTCCGGCGACAGCGCATCGCCGATCGCCGCGACCTCGGCTGCACTCAGTTCGATCTCCGCCGCCGCAGTGTTCTGCTCCAGATGGCGGATTTTCCGTGCACCCGGGATCGGCACGATGAAATCGCCCTGGTGCAGCACCCAGGCGAGCGCCAGCTGCGCCGAGGTTACGCCCTTTTCCGCCGCCATTTTTTCCAGCGTGGCGATAACCTTGGCATTGGCTTCCATGGCCTCGGCCTGGAAGCGCGGCAAGGTCCGGCGCCAGTCGCCATCGTCTAGCGTTTCCGGCCTGGCGATGGTGCCGGTCAAAAGGCCACGGCCGAGCGGGCTGTAGGGAACGAAGCCGATGCCGAGTTCGCGGCAGACGGCGAACACCTCTTCTTCCGGGTCACGGGTCCACAGCGAATATTCGCTCTGTACGGCCGCGATGGGATGCACGGCATGCGCACGGCGGATGGTCGCCGCACTTGCCTCCGACAGGCCGAGCGCGCGCACCTTGCCCTCGCGCACCAGCTCGGCCATGGCACCGACCGTATCCTCGATCGGCACGTTGGGGTCGACACGGTGCTGGTAATAGAGGTCGATGACATCGGTACCCAACCGCTTCAGCGAGGCCTCGGCCACCGCCTTGACGTGCTCGGGGCGGCCGTCGACGCCGGCCATGCGGTCGAGGCCGGTGCCTTCCTCCAGAATCTTGAAGCCGAACTTGGTGGCGATAGTCACCTTGTCGCGAACCGACTTCAGTGCCTTGCCGAGCAGGATCTCGTTCTCGTAGGGGCCATAGACTTCCGCCGTGTCGAAGAAGTTGACGCCGATCTCGACGGCGCGGTGCAGCGTGGCGATCGCCTCGCCCTCCGGCTGACCGCCATAGGCAAAGCTCATGCCCATGCAGCCGAGGCCGACGGGATAAACGTTCAATTCAGTTCCCAGCTTGCGGGTTTGCATCACGCGTCTCCTTGTTGTGATGCTTAAAGCGCGTCGACAACGCGCTTTAAGTTTTGTTTTGTGCATGTCGTTGTCCCAAAACCGCTGCGCACTTTTGGGCGACATGCGTGAGGAGATAGCGCCTTGCTTTGTGTTCGATAATCGTCTCTCATTTGCACGGGCTGTTCCAAGAAATAGATCAATGAACCGAGCGCATCTCTCCCAACTGGCCGTGCTTGCGACCGTCGCCCAATGTGGCAGCTTTCGCGGCGCGGCCAGGGAATTGGCCATCGCACCGTCAGCGGTCAGCCATGCCGTGTCCAGTCTGGAGGCACGGCTCGGCGTGCGGCTCCTGGCGCGCAGCACCCGCAGCGTCGCGCCGACGGAAGAGGGTGCGCAATTGCTGGAGCGGTTACGTCCTGCCCTTTCCGAAATCGACCTGGCGCTGGAGACGGCACTCGAGGCGCGCGACCGGCCGGCCGGGAATCTGCGGCTCAGCGTGCCGCGCACGGCGGCGCATCTGGTGCTGACGCCACGGCTCGGCGCCTTTGCCGCGGCCTATCCCGATATCGTGCTGGAGATCCTCATCGAGGATCGTTTCACCGATGTGGTGGAAGGTGGTTTCGACGCCGGCGTGCGGCTCGGCGAGAGCCTGCAGCGCGACATGATCGCGGTGCGCATCGGGCCGGACATGCGCGGCGCGGTGGTCGGCGCGCCATCCTATTTCGCGGCCATGCCGAGGCCGCATCATCCGCGCGACCTTGCCGTTCATCGCTGCATCCGCTTCCGCTTCTCCAGCGGCATTCTCTACCGCTGGGAATTCGAAAAGGACGGCGAGGAGATGGAGATCGCCGCGCAGGGGCCGCTGATCCTCGACGAGGACCATCTGATCGCGCAAGCCGCGATCGACGGCGCCGGGCTCGCCTTCGTCTTTGAGCCTTATGTGCATGCCCCGCTCGCCGACGGAAGGCTGATCCGCGTGCTGGAGGACTGGTGCCCACCCTTCGACGGGTTCTTTGTCTATTACCCCAGCCGCCGGCAGATGCGCCCGGCGCTCAGGGCATTTGTGGATTTCTTCAAGGTGAGCGGTTAGCTTACCCTTTCACCTTGTAGGGAGGGTGAGGGGCGTTGGAAGAAAGTTCTGTCCAGCGTCGTTCACACACAATGCAGTCGATCACCAACACCGCGACCCGCTACGGCTGGGCGACGATCCTTCTTCACTGGCTGATCGGCATCATCTTCATCGGCCAGTTCGCCCTCGGCTTCATCATGGTGCGGCTGACCAGCCAGCGCACCGCTTTCGAGCTGATCCAGTTGCACAAATCGCTGGGCTTTCTGCTGCTTGGCCTCATTATCCTGCGCATCGCCTGGCGGCTTGGCAATGCGATGCCGCCTCTGCCGGCTTCGGTCGGCGCGCTCGAACGGCGTACGGCGCCGCTTGCGCATCTGGCGCTCTATGCCTTCCAGATCACCTTGCCCTTGTCCGGCTGGGCGCTGGTTTCGGTTTCGACGCTGGAAATTCCGACCATGCCGTTCAACCTGTTCGTTATGCCCAATCTGCCGCTCGCCGAATCCGATGCCGCCGAAAGCTTCTGGGCGGCCGCGCACTGGTATCTCGCCTATGTCGGCATCGCGCTCGTCGCGCTGCATGTCGCAGCCGCCCTGCGCCATCACTTCCTGCTGCGCGACAGCGTGCTCACGCGTATGATCACACCTTCGTCAGGTGGGGAATAGAGCGGGCGGCACGCGCGTTTGTGAGGGGAGGACGCTAACAAGCGTTGCCTCCAGGAAAGGAACAATCCCATGCATGCGCGCATCCTTGGATTCGCGGCTTTTGCCGCATGCCTTGCCGTGCCCGCAGCCGCGGCGGTGGCATTGAGCGACGCCGCCGGCAGCTACACGATCAGCCCGGCAGGCTCCAGCATCCGTTTCACCATAGGCAAGGCCGGCGGCGGCGGCTTCGACGGCGCCTTCGCCCGCTTCAAGGGCACGATCCGCATCGACAATGGCGATGTCGGGCGCTCGAAGGTCGACCTTACCATCTATCCGGAAAGCGTCGGCACCGGCCAGAGTCGCATCGATGCCTTCCTGCGCTCCGACGCGGTGTTCGATGCGGCCAACAGCCCGGAAATCCAGTTCCGCTCGACCAGCGTGACCCGCACCGGCGACACGTCAGCCCTTGTCACCGGCAGGCTGACGGCGCGCGGCAAGACGTTTGCGGAAAAATTCACCGCCGAGCTCAATGGGTTGAAGGGCGGCACGATCAAATTCCATGTCACCGGCAAGGTACTGCGGTCGCGCTACGGCATGGATGTCGGCACGCCGCTCTATTCCAACGTCGTCGACTTCGACATGACGCTGACGGGGAAGCGGGGCTGAGCCAGGGGTCAGCCTCGGTCATTGGCTTTTCCGTCGATTTCGGGCAAACCTCGCCTGATGTAACCGACATGGAGAAGCGTGATGTTCCGATGGGGTGTGTTGTCGACGGCCAAGATCGGTCGCGAGCAGTTGTTGCCGGCAATCGTCGAGGCGGAGAATGGCGTGCTGTCGGCGATTGCCAGCCGCGACCTGTCGAAAGCCACGGCCCTGGCCGAGCGCTTCGGCGCGCGCCATGCGTTCGGATCGTACGAGGAACTGCTGGCCTCCAAGGATATTGACGGCGTCTATATCCCGCTGCCGACCTCGCAGCATGTCGAATGGACGGCCAAGGCCATCGAGGCGGGAAAACATGTGCTGGTCGAGAAGCCTCTGGCGCTCGACGCCAAGGATATCCCGCCGCTGATCAAGCTGCGCGATGCCAAGAAGGTGCTGGTCTGCGAAGCCTTCATGGTCATTTACCACCCGCAATGGATCAAGGTGCGCGACCTCATCGCCGGCGGCGCCATCGGCCGGCTGCGCCATGTGCAGGGCGCGTTCTCCTATTACAATGTCGACCCCAACAATATGCGCAACCAGCTCGACCTCGGCGGCGGCGCATTGCCCGACATCGGCGTCTACCCGACTGTGTCGACGCGGTTTTCGACCGGCAAGGAGCCTAGCCGTGTGCAGGCAACGATCGAGCGCGACAAGAAATTCGGCACCGACATCTACTCCTCGATCCGCGCCGATTTCGGCGATTTCGAACTGTCCTTCTATCTGTCGACGCAGATGGCGGCGCGCCAGGTGATGGTGTTCCACGGCGAGAAGGGTTTCATCGAGGTCTTCTCGCCCTTCAATGCCGGGCTCTACGACCATCACCGCGTCGAGTTGCACAACCAGAACCATACCGAAGCGCAAGTGTTCCGCTTTCCCGGCACGCAGCAGTACCGGCTGGAGGTCGAGACTTTCGCGCGCGCCGCACAGGGCGGCAAGGAGCGTGTCTTCACGCTGGAGGAATCCGTGCTCAACCAGAAGGTCATCGACGCTATCTTCCGCGCCGGCGGCAAGGACGGCTGGGAGGCCGTCTGACATTTACTTTGACGCAATTCTGGATGGAAAACCGCCTCACACTTTTCCTGGAATTGCGCTAGCCGGCTAATTCTGGGAGGAAAGATGGCTGACGATGCGGACGTTATCATTGTCGGCGGCGGCCTTGCCGGGCTGGTTGCCGCCGCCGAACTCGCCGAGGCCGGCAAGAAGATCATCATCGTCGACCAGGAGCCGGAGCAGTCGCTGGGCGGACAGGCGTTCTGGTCGTTCGGCGGGCTCTTCCTCGTCGATTCGCCCGAGCAGCGGCGCATGCGCATCCGCGATTCGCATGATCTGGCGCTCGAGGACTGGATGGGCACGGCCGCTTTCGACCGGCCGGAGGATTTCTGGCCGCGCAAATGGGCGGAAGCCTATGTCGGTTTCGCCGCCGGCGAGAAACGCTCCTGGCTGCTGCAGCGCGGCCTGAAATTCTTTCCCGTCGTCGGCTGGGCCGAGCGCGGCGGCGGCAATGCCATAGGCCACGGCAATTCAGTGCCGCGCTTCCACATCACCTGGGGCACCGGCCCCGGTGTTCTCGAGCCCTTTGTTCAGCGCGTGCGCGAGGCGCAGAAGCGCGGATTGGTCAGCTTCAAGTTCCGCCACCGGGTCAACGAACTGACGCGCACTGGCGCTGTCGTGACCGGTGTGCGCGGCGACATCCTGGAACCCAGCACCGTCGAGCGCGGCCACAAGAGCTCGCGCGACATATCGGGCGATTTCGAGCTTCACGCGCAAGCGGTGATCGTCGCCTCCGGCGGCATCGGCGCCAACCACCAGCTGGTGCGGGAAAACTGGCCGAAGCGGCTGGGAACGGCGCCCAAGCGCATGATCACCGGCGTGCCTGACCATGTCGACGGCCGCATGCTGGCGATCACCGAAGCGGCCGGCGGCATGATCATCAACCGCGACCGCATGTGGCACTATGTCGAGGGCATAAGAAACTGGGCGCCGATCTGGACCGACCATGCGATCCGCATCCTGCCCGGCCCGTCCTCGCTCTGGCTCGACGCGCGCGGCAAGCGCCTGCCGGTGCCGCTCTATCCCGGTTTCGACACGCTGGGCACGCTCAGCCACATCATGAGCACCGGCTTCGACTATTCCTGGTTTATCCTGACCAGGAAGATCATCCAGAAGGAGTTCGCGCTGTCGGGCTCCGAGCAAAATCCCGACCTCACCGGCAAGAGCTGGCGCCAGGTGCTCGGCCGCGCGACGTCGGGCATTCCGGGTCCGGTGAAAGCGTTCATGGAGAAGGGCGAGGATTTCATCGTCGAGGCCGACCTTTCGAAGCTGGTGACGCGCATGAACGCGCTGGCCGGCGGCGAGCCGCTGCTCGACGTCGCCCAGGTGGAACGCGAGATCCGAGCCCGCGATCGCCAACTCGACAATCCGTTCTCCAAGGACATGCAGATCACCGCCCTGCGCGGCGCCCGCGCCTATCTCGGCGACAAGCTCATCCGTACGGCCAAGCCGCACAAGATGCTCGATCCGGCAAAGGGCCCGCTGATCGCGGTGCGGCTCAACATCCTGACGCGCAAGACGCTGGGCGGCCTGCAGACCGATCTCGATAGCCGCGTGCTGGGCGCCGATGGGCAACCAGTACCCGGGCTCTATGCGGTGGGCGAAGCGGCCGGCTTCGGCGGCGGCGGCGTGCACGGCTATGCCGCACTGGAAGGCACGTTCCTTGGCGGCTGCATCTTCTCCGGCCGCAGCGCCGGCCGAGCGGCGGGACGCTCGGTGGCGTGAAACGACGTTACCATGGCCCGTGGTGAGACGGGAAACCGCTTACCAGAGCCAGGCGCCTCGTCCAAGGGCGGCGACCGCGTCGACGATCCGCGTGAAACTTTCGCGGGCGCGCCCGACCGTGTGCCGGGCCCTGAGATAGCCGTGCACCAGACCCGGTTCCTCGAACCAGGTGGCCCGCCCGCCTGCCGCGACGATGCGGTCACAATAGGCCTCGCCGTCCGAAGACAGCGGGTCGCACTCAGCGGTGACCAGCACTGTCGGCGGCAGCTTGGCGAAGTCGGTGTCGGCAAGCGGCGCCAGCGCGGCATCGCCGCTGCGATCCTGCCCGCCGGTGCGGATATGCTTGTAGAATTCGAGATCGCGCATGGTCAGCATCGGCGCTTCGGCATGTGTCACATACGAACCCTTCGAGCGGTCGCCGCCGAGGCCGGGATAGATCAGCACCTGGCCTGCCGGCCGTTTCGCATGGCCGCGCGTTGCGTGCGCAGTGGCGGCGCAGAGATTGCCGCCGGCGCTGTCGCCGCAAAGCAGGATGGGTTGGTCGCGGGTGGAGGCAGCCCATGCGAAAGCGCTCATGGCGTCGTCAAAGGCGGCCGGATGCAGATGCTCCGGCGCCAGCCGGTAATCGACGGAGACAATTTCGTAGCCAGTGCGGGCGCAGAGCTCGGCGCAGACGTCGTCATGGCTGTCCAGCCCGCCAAGGATGAAGCCGCCGCCATGGATGTAGAGCACTGTCGCCGCCGGTTGCGGGGCGCTTCGGTAGGTGCGGATCGGGATATTGTGCGTTGGTGTTGCAATGGCCGAGGTTTCGACCGTCACGCCCTGGGGATAGCCGGCAAAGAATTCCCGGCACATACGGTCATAGATCTCGCGCTGCTGCGCGATCGTGTAGTCGATCGTATCGGGCGGATAATAGGAATTGGTCCGCTCGATGAAGGCCCAGGTCTCTGCGTCGATGAGTTTTGTGTAATCGGTCATGCTGGACACGCCGACTGCAAAGGTCGAGCCCAGTCACCCCCCTCTGTCCTGCCGGACATCTCCCCCGCAAGGGGAGAGATTAGCAACTTTGATCGCGGCGCTTTTCTTGCGGCGCCTGTGATTGGCGAAAGCAGAGACAACATCCGATCTCCCCCCTTGCGGGGGAGATGCCCGGCAGGGCAGAGGGGGGTGCTTTGCGCTGTCATCTCCGCGGAGTCACTTCCCCTTCCACACCGGATCGCGCTTTTCGGCGAAGGCGCGGAAACCTTCCATATTGTCTTCCGACCCATACAGCGCATCGACGGTCGCCAACTGGCGGCGCGTCACCTTGTTCATGGCGTCCTGAAAGGTCAGCGCTTCGGCCACGCGCGCGGTCTCCTTGATCGCGGCGAAGACCAGCGGCGGGCCGCTGGCGAGCAGGCGGGCGATCTCCCAGACGCGGTCCTCGAGCTTTTCCTTGGGCAGCACTTCGTTGACCAGGCCCCAGCGATGCGCCTCAGCGACATCCATCCAGCGGCCGGTGAGCAGAAGGTCCATGGCGACATGATAGGGAATGCGCTTCGGCAGCTTGATCGTCGCCGCGTCGGCCAGCGTGCCGGCACGGATTTCGGGCAGCGCGAAAGAGGAGTGGTCAGAGGCGTAGATGAGGTCACAGGACAGCGCCAGTTCGAAGCCGCCACCCACCGCCATGCCGTTGACGCAAGCGATGACCGGCTTGTTCAAGTCGCGCAATTCCTGCAGGCCGGCAAAGCCGCCGACGCCATAGTCGCCGTCGACCGCGTCGCCGCCGGCGGCGGCCTTCAGGTCCCAGCCGGCGCAGAAGAACTTGTCGCCGGCTGTCTTGACGATGGCGACGCGCAGTTCCGGGTCGTCGCGGAACGCCTTGAAGGTTTGCCCCATCAGCCGCGAAGTCTTCAGGTCGATGGCGTTAGCCTTGGGCCGGTCGAGGGTGACCTCTAGGATCGAGCCTTCGCGGCGGGTGGAAATGACGTCAGACATTCTTGTTTTCTCCGAGCACCAGCAGCGCGTCGGCGATCCAGGCGCCCTTGCCCTCGACGCAGACGATCAGCGGGTTGATGTCGAGTTCCTCGATCTCGCCGGCATTCTTCTGCACGAAGCCGGCAATGCCCGCGATGGCATCTATGGCGGCCGCGACATCGGCCTTCGGCCGGCCGCGATAGCCTTCGAGCAGCGGGAACAGTTTGAGGCCGCGCAAAGCCGCCTCGATGTCGTCGCGGGTCGCCGGCAGCATCAAGGTGACGCTGTCGCGCAGCAATTCGACCAGCACGCCGCCTGTGCCGAGCGTCATCACCGCGCCGAACATCGGATCCCTGGTGAAGCCGACGATCAGTTCGGCGACGCCGTCGCGCACCATGCGCTCGACATAGAGGCCTGTGCCGAGCGGCAGCAGATCATGCGCCGCCGTGCTGACGGATTCGGCGTCCTTGAGATTGAGCCGGACGGCGCCGACCTCGGATTTATGGGTGACGCCCAGCGCCTTCAGCGCCACGGGAAAGCCGAGCGCCATCGAGGAGATCACCGCTTCCACCGCATTGCCGGCGCGCTCGCCCTTGGGCACCGGAAGCCCGGCCTTGATCAGCCGCGCCTTGGCTTCGGCCTCGTCGGGCGTGACCTGCTCGCCGCCGGCAGCACCTGCAGCGGATGTGTCGACCGGCTTCGCCTGCGGCTCGCCCCATGCCCAGCCGATGAAGGCCGCCGCGCCCGCCGCATCCATGGCCTCGGAAATGCCGAACAACGGCACCATGCCGCGCGCCATCAGTTCGGCGGTGTATTCCTCGGGCAGGTTCTCCGGCAGCGAGGAGACGATCGCGCCATGCGCCCCTGTTGGTCTTCAGCGCCGATTCGAAGGCGCGCAGCGTCGCCCACCAGTCGGTGACCGAACAGCGGTCGGGGCGCGGAAAGTCGAGCACCAGCATGTTGAGGTCGAAGCCGCCCGACACCATGGCGGTGAAGGTGGCGGTCATCGCCGGCTCGTTGTTCCAGATGAAGGTGTGATAATCCAACGGATTGGCGACCGCGACCAGCGGCCCGAGCGTCGACTTGACATAGGCGCGATGGCTCTCGGTCAGAACCGGGAAATTGACCCAGCGGCCTTCGGCGCTGTCGGCCATGACGGAGGCCTCGCCGCCCGAACAGCTCATCGACGACAGCCTATAGCCGGGCAGCGGCCCGGTGATGTGCAGCAGCTTCAGCGCCTCGATGAAGGCGGGGATGGAATCGACGCGCGCAATGCCGAGCCGCCTCAGGAAGGCACCCGAGGCCGCGTCCGAGCCGGCCAGTGAGGCGGTGTGCGAAACGGTCGCCTGCCGCGCCTGTTCGGAGCGGCCGACCTTCATGGCGATGATAGGCTTTTTCAGTTCGCGTGCGCGCGCCGCCAGCCGCTCGAAGCCGGCTACCGAATCGAAGGCCTCGATATGCAGGCCGAGCGAGGTGACCCGCTCATCCTCGATCAGGCCGAGCGCCATTTCGGAGAGGCCGGTCTGCGCCTGGTTGCCGGCGGTCATCAGGAAGGCGATCGGCAGGCCGCGCTTCTGCATCGTCATGTTGATGGCGATGTTGGAGGACTGGGTGATGATGGCGACACCCTTGCCGCCCTCCTCCAGCCGGATGCCGCCATGCTGGTCAGGCCACAAAAGCGCGCCGTCGGCATAGTTGATCAGGCCGTAGCAATTCGGCCCGATGATCGGCATCTCGCCAGCGGCCGCGACCAATTCGGCCTGCAGCCGCTCGCCGTCATCGTCATAGGCTTCGGTCTCGAGGAAGCCGGCGGCAAAGCAGACGGCGCCGCCGGCGCCGCGTTCGGCCAGCGCCTTGACGACCTCGATGGTCAGATGCCGGTTGACTCCGACAAAGGCGGCATCCGGCGCGCCGGGCAGATCGGCGACGGACCGGTAGGCCTTACGTCCGGCAACCTCGTCCTTGGTCGGGTGCACCGGCCAGATCTCGCCGGCAAAACCCATCTTGATCGATTGCGCGACGACGGCGGCGGCCTGCACGCCACCGAAGACGGCGATCGATTTCGGGCGCAGGAGACGTTCGAGTTTATGCATGGTCATCTTTTCGTTTGAGCATCTCAGGACAAACGATCTCGTTTGCCCGACAAAACCGAATCTCGGCTTTGGACGATCATGCTCTAAGCACCGAACGGACGCAGCAGCGCCCGCGAAATAATATGTCGCTGAATCTCCGACGTGCCCTCCCAGATGCGTTCGACGCGAGCGTCGCGCCAGATGCGTTCCAGCGGCAGGTCGTCCATCAGCCCCATGCCGCCATGGATCTGGATCGCCTCGTCGGCAACGTATGCGAGCATTTCGGTGGCCTTCAGCTTGGCCATGGCCATGTCCTGGTCGGTGACGGTGCCTTGATCGTACTTCCAGCCGGCTTCGAAGACCATGAGGTCGGCGGCCTTCAATTCGGTCGCCATGTCGGCGAGCTTGAACGACACGCCTTGGAACTTGCCGATCTGCTGGCCGAATTGCTGGCGCTGCGCGGCATACTCCACCGCATGGCCGAGCGCCCGCTCGGCGCGGCCGAGACAGGTGGCGCCAACCTGCAGGCGCGTGGCGCCCAGCCAGGAATTGGCAACATCGAAGCCCTTGTGCACTTCGCCGAGAACCTGGCTTGCCGGCAGCCGGCAATCGTCGAATTCGAGGATGGCGTTGGTGTAGCCGCGGTGGGAGACGTTGCGGTAGCCATCGCGCACCGTGAAACCCTTGGTGCCCTTGTCGACAAAGAAGGCGGTGATCTTCTTGCGCTTGCCACGCGGCGAATCCTCTTCGCCGGACGCCATGAAGACGATGGCGAAATCAGCGAGATCGGCGTGAGAGATAAAATGCTTGGTGCCGTTGAGCACCCAGTCATCGCCGTCCTGCACGGCTGACGCCTTCATGCCGCGCAAATCGGAGCCGGCGCCAGGCTCGGTCATCGCCAGGCAGTCCCATTTCTCGCCACGGATGCAAGGAAACAGATATTTTTCGCGCTGCTCGGGGGTGCCGGCCAGGAGGATGTTGGAAGGCCGCGCGACGCAGGTCCAGTGCAGCGCATAATTGGCGCGGCCGAGTTCCTTTTCGTAGAGCAGCCAGGTCACCGTATCGAGACCCGCGCCGCCGACGTCCGCCGGCATGTTGGCGGCATAGAGCCCGGCCTCGATCGCCTTGGCCTTGATCTCCTCGATCAGCTCGCGGCGCAGCACGCCGGTGCGCTCGACCTCGCGCTCATGCGGATAAAGCTCGTTCTCGACGAAGGCGCGCGTCGTCTCGACGATGAGTTTTTGTTCCTCCGAAAGACCGAAATCCATGGCCTCAGCCCTTCTTCTTTTTCTTCGGCTTCTCCGCCTTCTTCACCGGCTTGGAGGCCTTGGCCTTCTCGGCGGCCGTGGAAGCCGTCGGCTTCTTCGCCGCCAGCTTGGCCAGCTGCTTCGTATAATCCTTATGCAGCGCGCCGGCGCCCCAGCCCTTGCCCTTGTTCTGCTTCGACAGCGCATCCATGATCGCGACAAGATTGTCGTCGCGGATCTTTTCCAGCTCGCGGATCGACAGGCCATGCGCCTGGTCGTCCGACTGGGTGGCGATCAGGTCGACCAGCTCGTCGTTGAATTCCGGCACGTCCATCAGCTTGGTCCACGGCCATTTCAGGCACGGCCCGAACTGCGCCATGAAGTGGCGCATGCCGGCCTCGCCGCCGGCGACGCGGTAGACCTGGAACATGCCCATCTGCGCCCAGCGCAGGCCGAAACCGTAGCGCATGATGTCGTCGAGTTCCTCGACCGTGCAGATGCCGTCCTTGATCAGCCACAGCGCCTCGCGCCAGGCTGCTTCCAGCAGGCGGTCGCCGACGAAGGCCTCGATCTCCTTGCGGATGACGACAGGCTTCATGCCGATCGAGGCATAGATCTCCTTGGCGACCTCGATGGCCTCGGGAAAGGTCTGCTCGCCGCCGACGATTTCGACCAACGGCAGGAGATAGACCGGGTTGAACGGATGGCCGACGACCAGCCGCTCCGGGTGCTTCTTCATCGCCACCTGCATGTCGGTCGGCTTGATGCCGGAGGTCGAGGAGCCGACAATCGCGTTGGTCGGCGCATGGGCGTCGATCTCGGCCAGCACCTTGTGCTTGAGATCGAGACGCTCCGGCACGCTTTCCTGGATGAAATCGGCATCGGCGACCGCCTCGGCAATGGTCTTGGCGAAGGTGAGCTTGCCCTCTTTCGGCAAGCCGCCGGGCACCATCTGCTTGTAGGCGCGGCGCGCGCCCTTCATCACTTCCGAGACCTTGCGCGAGGCTTCGGGATCGGGATCGAAGATCGACACGTCGATACCGTTGAGCAGCAACCGCGCCACCCAGCCGGCGCCGATGACACCGCCGCCAATGGCGGCCGCCTTGTTGATGATGCTCATGCGGAAGCTCCGGTTCTTGTCCTGGCTGTTTCGGGATCGACGAGAGGCACGCGCTCGCCGGCGCGGATCACGGCCGGGTCGTAAGCCTTGCGGGCAAAGACCTCGAGCACGAAGGGTCGGAAGAAGTCGATCGGCAGCGTCTCGTAATCGGGATCGAAGCTCGACTGGTCCCAGCGCTCGCAAAACTGGTCGCAATCGTCGAAATAGGCGTGGCCGGCAAAGCGATCGCGCGCATGGCGGTTGCCGCCGAGATGATGGGCGTAGTAGAGCCGCTGGAAGTCACCGTGCTTTTCCACCACCCAGGTGCATTGCTCGCGCACGAAGGGCTTCAGGATCGAAGCGGCGTATTCGTCGTGATTGTAGGGCGCGTAGATGTCGCCGATATCATGCAGCAGCGCGCAGGCGATCCAGTCGGTGTCGGCGCCGTCGCGCCAGGCGCGCGTCGCCGCCTGCAGCGAATGGCCGAGCCGGGTGATCTTGTAGCCGGACAGCCCCTCGTCGAGCTGGACCAGCGCGTCGAGCAGCCGCTCGCCGGTTTTGGCGGCATAGTCGATTTCATGGGCGGTCAGGAACTCGTAATCGTCCCTGTCGCCATCCTTCATCGCGGTGAACTTGACGGTAGCCATGATCAGACCCCGTTTTACGCCGCGGCTGCGATCGGCGCCCGCTTGGTCAGGTTGAGCTTCTTGCGCACTTCCTCCGGCCCCAAGATCCGGGCGCCGAGATTGGTGACGATGCTGGCGGCGCGCTCGACCAGCTGCGCGTTGGTGGCCAGCACGCCCTTGTCGAGCCAGAGATTGTCTTCCAGACCGACGCGGACGTTGCCGCCGGCGAGCACGGCCGCGGCGGCATAGGCCATCTGGTTACGGCCGATGGCGAAGGCCGACCAATTCCAGGTCGACGGCACATTGTTGACCATTGCCATGAAGGTGTTGAGATCGTCGGGCGCGCCCCACGGCACGCCCATGCAGAGCTGCACCAACGCATCGGGGTTAAGCACCTTTTCCTCGACCAGTTGCTTGGCGAACCAGAGGTGGCCGGTGTCGAAAGCCTCGATCTCCGGCTTGACGCCGAGCGCCGTCATCATGCCGCCCATGGCGCGCAGCATGCCGGGCGTATTGGTCATGACATAGTCGGCTTCGGCGAAGTTCATGGTACCGCAGTCGAGCGTGCAGATTTCCGGCAGGCACTGGCGCACATGTTCCATGCGGTTGGTGGCGCCGCCCATGTCGGTGCCCTTTTCGTTGAGCGGAAGCGGCGCTTCCGGCGAGCCGAACACCATGTCGCCGCCCATGCCGGCGGTGAGGTTGAGCACCACGTCGACATTCGCGTCGCGGATGCGCTCGGTCACTTCGCGGTAGAGATGCACATCGCGCCTGGGTTTGCCGGTCTCGGGGTCGCGGACATGGCAGTGGACGATTGCCGCACCGGCCTTGGCCGCGTCGATGGCCGAATCGGCGATCTGCTTGGGCGAACGCGGCACATGCGGAGAGCGATCCTGCGAACCGCCGGATCCGGTCACGGCACAGGTAATGAAGACCTCACGGTTCATCGCAAGCGGCATGGAATTCTCCTCCCAATCGAAACAGAAGCACAGCATTGCGCGACTTGCAGGCGACTGTTTTGCGCTTTACGAAGGCTGCATGCCAAAAAACGAAAAAGCGACAATCTTTCGCGCCGAGCAGTCGCCGCTCAAGGTGACGTTGCTGGTGTTTTCCGGGGCATCCATCATGTGCGTGGCGTGCGCCGTCGATCCGCTGCGCGCCGCCAACCGCATCGCCGGCGAAACCCTGTTCGACTTCAAGCTGGTTTCGGTAACCGGGGAGGCGCCGGTCACGACATGCGGCCTGCCCGTGGCTGTCAGCGGCCGATTCGATGCGACGGAACCAACCGATGTCCTGGTCGTGGTCGCGGGCTTCGGCACGCAGAACTATGCCACGTCTGCCTTGCTCGCCGGGCTGCGCCGCGCGGCGCGTTCGGCCCGCGCCTGCGGCGGCGTCGAGGCGGGCACCTGGCTGGTGGCGCGCGCCGGCTTGCTGGAAGGGCGCAGCGCCACCACCCATTGGGAAGACATGGAAGATTTTTCGTCGGCCTTTCCCGGCGTCGACGTGCGCCCCGATCGATACATCATCGATGGGCCGGTGTTCACCACGGGCGGCGCGTCACCGACCCTAGACCTGATGCTGCACCTGATTCGCACCCGGCTCGGCATGGCCGTGGCGCTCGATGTGGCAAGCGCGTTCATCTACGATCAGGCGCGCGTGGCGACGGATGCGCAGCCGCTGGTCTCGCTTGGTCGGCTCGATGGCTACGATCCACGCCTGGCGCAGGCCATCCGGCTGATGGAAGCGCATGTCGATCAGCCGCTGACCATCGAAGCAATAGCCAAGCGTGCCGGCGTGACGGCGCGCACCCTGGAAAGCATCTTCCGCAAGTCGATTGGCGAGACGCCGGGCGCCTATTATCTGAGGCTGCGGCTAGGGGCCGCGCGCCGGCTGGTGGTCGACACGCGCGTGGCCATGGCGGATATTGCCGGGCGGACGGGATTCTCGTCCGCCGCGGCATTTTCCAGAGCGTTTTCAAGAGCTTTTGGCGAAGCCCCGGTCAGGTTGCGCCGGGGCTAATTCAGTTCAGGGGAATCAAGCAGCGTTCTGGCGATCGCTGCCGGCGTCGATCTGCGAGCGCATCTGTCTCACCAGCCGGACTTCAAAACGGTTGCTGACGGCGCGATCCCATTGGTTTTTCACGTCGTCGGTCGGCCGCGGCAGCGCCATCAGCCGGTCGATGATCGATCCGGTCTCCCCAGATGAGAGCAGGGCGTCGATTTCGCGTTCGTGCTGCATATCGGTTCGCCTCCTTCCTTTTCACCCGCCACAGGCCCCTCTTATACGAGATACGTGACGGCAGTTTGAAGGCAAGAGCGAGGTCATTGAGGGGCGGCCAAGGGCAAAACCTTGTCGCCGGATGAGCGCTTCGGCGCAAAGCCGTTCCGCGCGCCAAAACCCGAATCAGGAAGATCAGCCGGGCCGTTTCACGAACAGCACGGTGGCGAAGCCGCTGTCCCATTCATCATCGGGATAGCGGTCTTTTTCGGATGTAGCCGACCGCCTTGTAGACATTGCGGGTGCGCTCGTTGAACGTGTCGGTCTCGACATAGCGCCGCGCCGATGCCTGGGTGACGTGCGGCAGCCAGGTGCCTTCAAAGGTTTCCCGCAGCGCCTGTGTCAAGGCTGCGACGTCGCCCGCCTGCGCCTTGCGCACCGTGATCCGCCCGTTTGCCATCGTCATCTCCCTTAGGAAGAGCGGATTAGCAAAAGGCGATCACGGCGGCTTTCGGCCACATCGGGCAGCTGTCTGTCCAGCGTCCGCCCTCAGACGTAGCGGTTGACGATGTTTTCCAGCAATTCCTGACGGCCGGAGCGCGGCTGCGGTTCGATCTTCTTCTTGACCACGCGCTCGGCGATGTCCTCGAGCGTGCGCTTGCCCGACAGCATTGCCTTGCCCTCTGCCGTGTTCCAGCCGGCATAGCGCTCGGCCAGCGGCGCCGACAGCGCCTTGTCCTCGACCATGCGGGCCGCGGCCTTGAGGCCGCGCGCACAAGAATCCATGCCGCCGATATGGCCGATCAGCAGGTCCTGCGGGTCGAGCGACTGGCGACGCAACTTGGCGTCGAAATTGGTGCCGCCGGTCTTGAAGCCACCGGCCTGCAGGACCTGGTAGTAGGCCAGCGCCATTTCCGGCACGTTGTTGGGGAACTGGTCGGTGTCCCAGCCCGACTGGTAGTCGTTGCGGTTCATGTCGATCGAACCGAAGACGCCAAGCGCATTGGCGAGCGCCAGCTCGTGCTCGAAGGAATGGCCGGCGAGGATGGCGTGGCCCTGCTCGATGTTGAGTTTTACTTCCTTCTCCAGGCCGAAGCGCTTGAGGAAGCCATAGACCGTGGCGACGTCATAGTCGTACTGATGCTTTGTCGGCTCCTGCGGCTTTGGCTCGATCAGGATGGTGCCCTTGAAGCCGATCTTGTGCTTGTAGTCGACGACGAGGCTGAGGAAGCGGCCGGCCTGTTCCTGCTCGCGGGCAAGGTCGGTGTTGAGCAGCGTCTCATAGCCTTCGCGCCCGCCCCACAGCACATAGTTCTCACCCTTCAGCCGCTTGGTGACGTCGATGCAGCTCTTCACCGTCGCCGCCGCATAGGCAAAGACATCCGGATCGGGGTTGGTGGCGGCGCCCGACATGAAGCGGCGATGCGAAAAAAGGTTTGCCGTGCCCCAGAGCAGCTTGACCCCGGTCTGCTTCATCTTGCCGGCGAAATAGTCCGCGATCTCGTCGAGGCGGGCGGCACTTTCTGAAAAGTCCTTGCCCTCGGGCCGGACATCGGCGTCGTGGAAGCAGAAATAGGGCGCGCCGAGCAGCGAGAACATCTCGAACGCAACATCGGCCTTGAGCTTCGCCAGTTCCATCGTGTCGATGCCGCCGGCCTTGGGGAACCAGGGGCGATCGAAGGTCTGGCCGCCGAACGGGTCGCCACCCGGCCAGGCAAAGGAGTGCCAATAGGCGACGGCGAAGCGAAGATGGTCTTCCAGCCGTTTGCCGGCGACGACCTCGTCAGGATTGTAGAAGCGGTAGGCCAGCGGATTGGTCGAATCCGGCCCCTCATATTTGATCTTCTGAATGTCGCCGAAAAATCCGCTGCTCATGATTTCTGTCCTCTCTCGAATAGTTCGCCCTGATTACCTCAGGTAATTCGCCTTGATTACCTCAGGCGTAATTGGTTTCGCACTGCCGTGGGGTGAAAAGGGTTGCGTCAAAGCCACTCAACGAAGGAGACAGACCATGACCGACCTCAACAAAATCGCCGAGGGCTACATCACCGCCTGGAACGAAAGCGATGCCAGCCGTCGCGCCGAATTGCTGAAGGCCACGTTCACCGAAGACGTCAGCTATCGCGATCCGCTGATGCAGGGCGACGGCCATGACGGTGTCGCGGCGCTGATCGACGGCGTGCAGCAACGCTTTGCCGGCTTCCGCTTCTCGCTGAAGGGCACGCCGGACGGCTTCGCCGACAAGATCCGCTTCTCCTGGAACCTCGGGCCTGAAGGCGTTCCTTCGGTCATCGAAGGCACCGATATCGGCGTCATCGAAAACGGCCGCCTGAAGAGCATCACCGGCTTCCTCGACAAGGTCCCGGCGCAGTGAGGCCGGAAGTCGCGGCGTGGGCGAGAAATCGTTCACGCCGTGGCACCCCTGATTGCCGGATAGAGCGCCCGGTAGCGATGATAGGCATCGGCGTAGGCGCCGCCGAGCTTGGCATCCGGTTCGATCGTGGCATCCGTCCTTGGGGCGGAGCAGACGGCCAGCGGATCGGCACCCGTCGCCGCGATCAGGCCGAGCCTGGCGGCACCGAAGGCGGCGCCGAAATCGCCGTCGGCGGGAATATCCACCGGCACCTGCAGCGCGGTGGCGATCGATTTCAGCCAGTAGCGCGAGCGTGAGCCGCCGCCGATCGCCGTCACCCGCGTCAATGTGGTGCCGGCTGTCTTCAGGGCTTCGAGACTGTCGCGGAAGGCGAAGGCGACGCCTTCGAGCACCGCCTGCGTCAGGACTGCCCGGCTCGATTCATGCGCCAGCCCGGTGAAGGAACCGCGAATGGCGGAATCATTGTGTGGCGTGCGCTCGGCCGAGAGGTAGGGCAGGAAGGATACACCGGTCGGCGCCTTCAGCGCGTCGCCGAGTTCAGCGGTCAGTTCACCCGCGCCCTTTCCAGTGATCTCCGACAGCCAGTTGAGCGAATCGGTCGCCGACAGGATGACGCCCATCTGGTGCCAGGTGTCGGGCAGCGCATGGCAGAAGGTGTGGACGGCACTTGCCGGGTTGGGCAGATAGGACGCGTTGGCGGCAAACAGCACGCCCGACGTGCCGAGAGAGACAAAGGCATGGCCAGCGCCGACCGTGCCCATGCCGCAGGCCGAGGCTGCATTGTCGCCGGCGCCACCGGCAATCGGGATGCCGGCCTCGACGCCCCATTTCGATGCCAATTCGCTGCGCAAACCGCCGGCCTTCTCGGTGCCTTCGACCAGGGACGGCATCTGCTTCTCGTCGAGCGACGTTGCCGCCAGCAATTCGGCCGACCAGCGGCGCTTGCCGACATCGAGCCAGGACGTGCCCGCTGAGTCCGACATTTCGGAAATGTGCTCGCCAGTCAGCCAAAGCCGCAGGAAATCCTTCGGCAGCAGCACCTTGGCCACTTTGGCGAAGACGGCGGGTTCGTTGTTCTTCACCCAGGCGAGCTTGGGCGCGGTGAAGCCGGGGAAAACGATGTTGCCGGTGAGCTTGCGGAAGCGCGGATCGGCGTCGAGCGCTGCTGCCTCGACATGGCTGCGCGTGTCGTTCCACAGGATGCAGGGGCGCAGCACATGATCAGCCGCATCGAGCAAGGTCGCGCCGTGCATCTGGCCGGACAGGCCGATGCCTTTCACCGCCGCGAACTGCCTGGGGTGCGAAGCCTTGAGTTCGGCGATCGCGTCTTCGCAGGCGCGTATCCAGTGGGACGGGTCCTGTTCGGACCAGCCGGGATGCGGCCGCGAAACGTCAAGCGAACCATGGCCGGAGCCGACGACGGTCTGTCCGGCATCGATCAGCAGCGCCTTGACGCCCGACGTGCCCAGGTCGAGGCCGAGATACATATCATCCTCCCATGCCAATTATTTTTTTCGGATCTCGAAAAAATCTGGCTGAGCAGTTTTTAAGGCAAGATCGGCTTGCGGTCAATTCTCTGACAAATCGGCCGCGCGTCGCGCAAGCAGCACAGACAGCGGGCTATCCGGCCGCGCCATCGAACGCTCCGCCGTGAGCGCCCCGGCGAGCGCGCGGTCACCGGCCCGCAAGGCCGCTTCGATCAGCGTCAGGTCGATGACGTCGCGCTGTGCGTGGCTGCCGCCGAAGCGGTTGGCGATCGCCCGGATCGGCCGGATCAGGTGCACGGCCTCGCTGTAGTTGCCCTCGCCGAACGCCTTGATTGCCAGCGTCAGTGGATGGCCGACATCCCGCGTGAAAGCGACGTTGTCGCCGCCGCCATGCATCGCCTCGCGTTGCGCCTCGAGCAAGGCAAGGGCGGGTCCGTCGAGCCCGGCGCCAACGAAGGCCATCATCGCATGCGCATCGTTGAAGGCATAATCGCCGGCGCCGGCCTTGGGCCAATTGGCGGCGAGCGCCGTCCAGCGGTCACCGACATCGATGCCGCCGAGATGCAGCCGCCACAGGATTGCCGACGCATCGACCATGTTCAACGCCATCGCCGATGGCGTGCCATAGATCGGTCCGTCATAGAGCGCCAGCACCTGGTCGATCTCGCCGAGATCGTAGTGGAACAGCGCCAGGTGCCACCAATTGTGCACCTGCAGGAAGCTCTCCTTTGTCCAGGCTTCGGGATTGGCGCGCATCCAGGCGATACCGTCCTTTTGCCGGCTTTGCATTTCCATGACATGGGCGACCGCATGTTGCGCCCAGCCGTCGCGCGGCTCGATCTCGACCGCCGCGCGACCAAGCTTTTCGGCCCTGGTATAGTCCCCCATTTCCTCCAGCCCGAAGGCCTGCATGCCGAGGATGGCGTGGTAGCCCGGCATGCCGCTCTGCCATGACGGCAAGGCGCGGGCGATGCGATCACGCAGCATGCGGGCATTGCCGGTGAAGAAATCGATCTGGTGCCCGACCTGCAGCGCCAGCGCGTCGAGCGGGGTCTGGATGGCGATATCCTCGAGGATCCTGGCGGCGTCATGCCAGCGCCCGTTGGCGAGGTGGCCGAGGGCCAGAACATGCGCCGCTTCGCGCGCCGTCGCGGCAAGCGGCAGCGCCGCCTCGTGGCAAGCCCTGGCCACCGCCGTCGCGTCGCGCTCGGTGGCAAGGCCGAAGAGATAGCCCTTGAAGACATGCGCCATGACGAAACCGGGATCCGCCGATATGGCACTGTCGACGGAAGCGACGGGATCGCCGATGAAGCACAGCAGTTCACGCACGGCCTGGCTGTAGGGCGTGAACCCCGCTTCGGTGGCGCCCGAAAATGTCAGGCCGAATGTGTCCCTGATTGCCATGCAACATCCCTCTGATCGACCTGGAACAAGCCCCGGACCCTTCGGGCCAAGGCGATCTTAAATCATGGGCCACGGACGTGCCAATCGTGCACTGCATAAGGTCTATGCCAGCAGCCTTTGCAGTTCATCAACCATGGAATGCAGATTAGGCTTTGTAAAATCGAACGAATTGTGGCTTCATTGCGGCGCGGCGAAGGGCTTGTAATCGCGATCTGAGAGGGGACGCGATGCGGCATTTTGAAATACAGCGTCCGAACAGCCGTTCGGAAAACGTTGATGAGTCGATTTCTTTGTTGTGGCGAAAACCACGGCAAATCCATCCATGGTTTATTAGCTTACTTGCAACTACCACGCTTGTGTTGCTGCCGAATTCCGCGGCCCTGGCGGCCTGCGTGCTGGTTCCGTCGGCTGGAAATACCACCTTCACCTGCGATAGCGGCGATTCGGGCGGCGGCCTTACCGATACAAGCGGCGACAACACGCTGACCTTTCCCGCCGGCGGCACCGGGCAGGTGAGCGGCAACGTCACCTTCGGCGCCGGTACGGATCGCATCGACATGCAGTCCGGCACCATTACCGGTACGGTCAACCAGGGCGACGGCACGGATTTCTTCACGATCGGCGGCGGCACCGTCTCCGGCAATGTCCAGCAGGGCGCCGGCATCGACGATTTCAACATGAGCGGCGGCCAGATCGGATCGCTCAACCAGGGCGACGGACTGGACACATTCACCATGACGGGCGGACGCATCGTCGATTTCTTCGACGATGGCGACAACGCGGTGATGACCGGCGGCCGCATCGGCCGGGTCAACATGAAGCTCGACAAGAACTATTTCAACCTGTCCGGCGGCACCATCGACCGCAACCTCGTCACCGGCTTCGATCAGGACACCATCATCCTCTCGGGCGGCACGATCGGCGGCAACATCAGCGTCAGCGGCGGCAATGACAGCGTGACGATATCGGGCGGCACGGTCGGCGGCGATGTGCTGATGAGCTTTGGCTCCGACAGTTTCGTCTGGAATGGCGGCGGCATCATCTATGGCGCCGTCGATCTCGGCGCCGACAACGATACCGCCAAGCTCAGCAACCTCACCAACGCCAATCTCGGCGACACGGATGCCCTGAATGGCGGCCTCGGTACCGATGCGCTGACCTTCGACAACGTCAAGCTGGAGGGGATCGCCAGAGTCCAGAACTGGGAAAGCATCGGCGCCACCAACGACACACAGCTGCTGCTCGACGGCAATCTCAAGCTCGGCGACAGCGGCACCGGCACGGGCTTGCTCAGCGTCGATGCTTCGAGCACGCTCTATGGCGGCGGCTTCAACGCGACGATCCAGGCTTCACGGCAGGCCAGTTGGCGGAAGTGACCAATGCCGGGCGCATCGACCTGACCAACGGCACCACCGGCGCAACCGATCGGCTGACGATTTCGGGCAATTATGTCGGCGCCGGCGGCGTGCTGCTTGTCCAGACCGAACTCGGCGACGATTCTTCCGCGTCCGACAGGCTGGTGCTTTCGGGCGGCACGGCTTCCGGCTCGACCGGCATTTCCGTGGTCAACGCCGGCGGCGCGGGTGCCGCGACCGCTCAGGACGGCATCATGCTCGTCCAGGCAGTCAACGGCGCCACTTCCGGCGCCTCGACCTTCGCGCTCGACGGGCCAGTCGCCGCCGGCGCCTTTGAATACTATTTGTTCAAGGGCGGCGTCAGCGCCGGCAGCGAGGAGAACTGGTATCTGCGCTCGACGCTGATAACACCGACGACGCCGGCCGCGGCGCCGCCGACGGTCGAGCCCTCCCCGCCGGTGGAACCGGTGCCGCCGGCGGCCGAGCCGCCACCCCCGCCGCCATCCGAACTGCCGCCGACGCCACCGCCGAGCGAGGGCGACATCAACAATCCGCCGCTCGACCCGACACCGCCCGTGCAGGCCAGCGACCCGCAACCCGAACCGCCGCCGCCGCCGCCACCGGCGCCTCCGGCGGATCCGCCACCGCCGCCACCGGTGGTGCCGACCGAAGCGCCGGCGCTTCCGGTGCCGACACTGCCCGGCCCGCCGCCTGTCCAGCCGGCGCCGCCGACACCCGGAGCGACCGCGGTGCAGGCAGCCGTGATCCCGCTCTACCGCATCGAGGTCCCGGTCTATTCGGCCTTGCCGCCGGTGGCCGAACACCTGGCGATGACGACGCTCGGCACCTTCCACGAACGGCGGGGTGAGCAAAGCCTGCTGTCGAACCCCGAGCTATCGCCGGTCTGGGGCCGCATCTATGGCCAGGACGCCAAGATGGGCTGGTCGGGAACGGTGTCGCCCTCCTTCGACGGCACGCTGTTCGGCCTCCAGGCGGGTTTCGACGTGTTCGGCCGCGACACCACCTCGGGCGGAATCGATCGCGCCGGCCTGTTCGTCGCCTATGCCAGCATGAAGGGCGATTTGCGCGGCCAGGCGCTGGGATGGAACGATCTGTCCGTCGGCAGCCTCAACGTCACCGGCACCAGCGTCGGCGGTTACTGGACCCGGATCGGCCAAAGCGGCTGGTACCTTGACGGCGTCCTCATGGCCACGTTCTTCGGCGGCCACGCGACATCGTCGCGCGACATCGGCATCGATGTCGGCGGAACAGGCGTCACCGCTTCGCTGGAAGGCGGCTATCCCATCGCGCTGGCGCAGGGCTGGACGCTCGAACCGCAGGCGCAACTGGTCTGGCGGCATCTGTCGCTCGACGACACCAACGACCGCTTCTCGTCGGTTTCCTTCGACACCAACGACAGCGTCAGCGGCCGGCTGGGTGCGCGGCTGCAGGGCGAGACCACCATCAACGGCATGGCGCTGCAACCCTACCTCAAAGCCAACATCTGGCACGATTTCGGCGGCACCAGCCATGTCAATTTCGACACCACCGACATCTCGACCGAGGGCCGGTCGACCTCCTTCGAGTTTGGCGGCGGCGTGGTCGCCAAAGTGACCGACAAGGTCAGCCTCTTCGCCACCGGCGACTACACGACCAATCTGGGCGGCGACAAGCGCCGCATCCTCGAGGGCAATGTGGGCATCAGCGTGAAGTGGTGAACCACCATCCGAAACCGGTTCCGGTTCGGATGGTGGAATAAAGGGTCGCCTAGTTCCCCGAACGCATCGCCACCGTGGCGATGCCGGCGCCGACCAGCAGCGTGCCGCCGGTGCGGTTGAAGATGCGGATCGCCTTGGGATTGCGGACGACGTTTCGGGCGCGGGCCGCGACCAGCGCATAGCCGAAGGCATTGGCGAAGGCGAGCGCCAGGAAAGTCGTCTCGAAAATCAGCATCTGCGTCCAGAAATCGGCGTGCCGGTCAAGGAACTGTGGCAGGAAGGCGACGAAGAAGGTGATGCTTTTCGGGTTGAGCGCGGTGACCAGCCAGGCATGCGCCATCATCTTGGCCGAAGACACCACGTCGGTGCGCGGCTCGGCCTTCAGCGCGCCGCCGGCGCGGAACAGCTTTACGCCGAGATAGATCAGATAGCCGGCGCCGATCAGCTTCAAGATGGTGAAGACCGTCGCCGAAGCGGCGAGCAGCGCGCCAATGCCGAGCATCGACAAGGTCATGGCGGTGAAATCGCCGAGTGCCACGCCAACCGCCATCGGCAAAGCGGTGCGCCAGCCCTGGCCCAGCGCATAGGACACGACCAGCAGAATCGTTGGCCCCGGAATGATGAGCAGGATGGTAGACGCGGCGGCGAAGGCGGCCCAGTTCTCGAAGGACATGTCTGTCTCCCTTGGGTTAAGGAGAAGGATAAATCCTCAGCCCAGGGGCAATGTAAAGAGGCATGATTTTTGTTTTTACGAAAATCCGGGCGGAAGACCGCCACGCACTTTCCTTGGAATTGCCGCGCCATCAATTGCGCCAAAGGCAGGTCGGCGTCAGTTCGCGCCGCTCAGCGTGCTCACGATATCGGCCAGGCTGACATCGGCACCGAGAACCAATGCGGCCGCGACAATGGCAGCGGCAAAAAGCGTGATGTCGGTTTTTAACGTCTTGCACATGGAGGCCCCTCGCTGATCGCCCGATGGGTAGGAAAGACCGGTGCCGGGATTATGACCCTGCCTGGGTCTTTTTGTGCAGGAACGCCCGGTTGCCAGTTCATTCGGCACGGTCAGGTGCCGCCAGGCCAGGCGCAAATCCAGGCAGCGCAAGGCATTCACGCTTTATCAACCATGAATGATGAAAATGCCCGCTATCCGGCCGGACCGTGCTTCCCGCCGACAGCGTAGGGTTTGGGTATATGCGTGAGTTGCCGCAAGGTCCGACGCCGCCACGATACGGCGACGCAATCGATACCGATCATCATCTTTCCCGCCGCGCTATCCTGTCCGGGGCAGGCGCGCTGGCGCTGCTCAGCGCGGCCGGCTGCTCGACGTCCGGCGGCGGCATGCCGGCGCTCGAACTCGACAATACGGTCACCGGTTCCGTGCCGCCGATGCGGCCGGCGATCAGCGTCGACAGGAATATCACCAGCCCCGACCTGATGTACGCCGCCTTGACGGACAATGGTTTCAACGTGCCTGAAGTGCCGTATCAGAAGGTCAAGCCGGAATTCCGCCGCCAGATCGTCGTCGACACGACCGGCGAGGCGCCCGGCACCATCGTCGTCCATCTCAAGGAGCGCATGCTCTATCTCGTCCAGCCGGGCGGCGACGCCATCCGCTATGGCGTCGGTATCGGCAAGGACGGCTTCCGCTGGTCCGGCCGCGCCAACATCCAGTATGGCAGGGAATGGCCTACCTGGACGCCGCCGCCGGAGATGATCCAGCGCAAGCCCGAACTGGTGAAGTGGCAGGGCGGCCAGCCAGGCGGCCTCACCAACCCGCTCGGCGCGCGCGCGCTCTACATCTACCAGGACGGCAAGGATACCGGCTACCGCATCCATGGCTCGCCCGAATGGTGGAGCATCGGCCAGGCGATGTCGTCTGGCTGCGTGCGCCTGATCAACCAGGACATCATCGACCTCTACAGCCGCGTTTCGAAGAAAAACCCGGTCGTCGTCATGTGATCGTTTTGGGCGGCTCAGGCGGCCGCTTCCATCTTCCTGTTCGCGCATGAACTTTTCCCGAAAACCCGTTTCCACTTTTCGGGATCATGCTCAAGACTCTCCCGTTGCGTGACGCGGCAAGACAGGCCAAGGTGCCTTGAAAACCATCGCTCGGGAGACGTCAGGAATGGCCGGAACTTTTGTCATCGCACAAGGCGGCGGCCCGACCGCCGTCATCAACCAGACGGTGGTCGGCGCCACGCTGGAGATCCGCAAGCGGCATCCCGGCGCCAAGGTGCTGGGTTCCATCCATGGCGTGCGCGGCATCCGTGACGGCAATTATGTCGACCTTTCGGCCATTCCCGAGGATCGGCTGCGGCTGATCGCCGGAACGCCAAGCGCGGCCCTCGGCTCGACACGCGACAAGCCGGATGCCGCCTATTGCGATATCATCCTCAACGGCCTGAAGAAGGCCGGCGCCGACGCCTTCATCTATATCGGCGGCAACGACACGTCGGGCACGCAGCAGATCCTGACCGATGCCGCCGGCGGCTCGATCGCTTTCGTCCATGCGCCCAAAACCATCGACAATGATCTGGAGGAGAACGACCATACGCCGGGATTCATCTCGGCGGCCGAGTTCGTCGCCGGCGCCTTCCTCTCGGTCGATCTCGATTTCCGCGCTTTGCCCGGCATCTATGTCGGCATCGTGATGGGCCGGCATGCCGGCTTTCTCACGGCAGCGGCGGCTGCCTGGCAGCTCGATCCCGACAGCGGCCCGCATTTGGTCTACGTGCCGGAACGGCCATTCTCGGCCGCGGGCTTCATCGACGATGTGCGTGCCACGCTCGACCGCCACAAGCGCTGCATCGTTGCCGTGTCGGAAGGGGTGAGCACCGCCGACGGCAAGGCGCTGGTCGAAAGCCTGGTAGCGCCGGAGAAGCTCGAGCGCGACGCGCATGGCAACGTCAAATTGTCGGGCAGCGACCTGCCGGCAGCTCTCGAGCGCGCATTGGCCGAGGGCCTGCCGGGCAAGCGGGCCCGCGTCGACGCGCTCGGCTACATGCCGCGCGGCTATGTCGGCGCCATCAGCGCCGTCGACGCACAAGAGGCGTTCGATGCCGGCGCCTTCGCCGTGTCCGTAGCCGAACAGGGCGGCGGCTCCGTGGCGCTGCAATATGACGGCGCAAAGACCGTTCTGAAGAAGGTGCCGCTGAAGAACGTCGCCGGCAAGACCCGCCACATGCCTGACAATTTCATGAAGCCCGACGTCAACCAGCTGTCGGAGGCCGGCATGGCCTATCTCAAGCGGCTGGTGCCGGAAAAGTACAAGGTCGGGAAGCCTTTCGTTTGATGTCAGGCTTCCACCTGATACCGGGCTCACAAGTGATGCCGGAGTGGTTCAGCAAGAGCATCGTCGACGACAGGACGACGATGCTGACCGAGCCGTTCGTGCATGACTATGTGCGCGCCAACATCTGGCATCTGCGCGGCCGCGACGCCGACCTTTTGGTCGACACCGGGATGGGCATCTGCCCGCTGGCGCCGCAGATAGAGACGCCGCAAGGCAAACCGCTGCTGGTCGTCGCCACCCACATCCATCTCGACCATGTCGGCTCGCTGCACGAATTTGCGTGGCGGGCCGGGCCGAAGATGAGTGCGGCGCAATTCGAAAGCATGGATGAGGCGGCGACCTACGCCTACATGTTCCACGATCTCGAAGGCGCCGTGTCGAAATTGCCGGCGCCGGGCTGGAAGGCCGCCGACTACAAGATCCCCTCGGCGCCGCTGACGCGGACGCTTGACGAGGGCGACGTGGTCGATCTCGGCGACCGGCAATTGCGCGTGCTGCACCTGCCCGGGCATTCGCCGGATTCGATCGCGCTTTTCGACGAGGCCGACGGGCTTTTTTTCAGCGGCGATGCCATCTACGACGACACGCTGATCGACACGCTGCCGGATTCCGATCGGGCCGCCTATGCCAGCACCATGCAGCGCCTGCTCGACCTGCCGATCCGCATCGGCCATGGCGGCCACGGGCCGAGCTTCGACGGCAAGCGTATGCGCGAGATTGCGGCCGACTATCTGCGCCGGCATGACGATCCGTAAGCGCTCCCTGAATTAAATCTTCGTAAGGTCGGCCGAAAACCCTAATTCGGGCCGATCGGCACCCTAGATACCTCGGTGTCGATCCGGCCGGCCGCCATGTACGGCGAGACAGGCAATCCGGTCGTCGACACGCCGGCGGGCGCTTCTCCCAAGGTGCCCGCGGCGCCCGATCAACTCTCGCCCGGACAGAACGACCATGTCACCTCTTGGTATTCTTCGTAGGCATCGCGTCGCCGCCCTGCTGGGCGCTGCGCTGATCATCTCCCCCGTCGTCGTCTCGTTCGCCCAGAGCGCGAACAACAGCACCGGCGTCAGTAAAATTGTCGCGACGACCCAGACCCCGGTCGCCGGAATAACGGCCCCGAACGGCTCCTTTGCGCCGATCGTGGCGGCCGACAAGCCGGCAGTGGTCACGGTCACCACCATCATGAAGGCCCAGCCGGCAGGCGCCGATGACGGCATGCCTCTCGGCAATTCGCCGTTCGACCAGTATTTCCGCCAGTTCTTCGGTGACCAGGGCATGCCCGCTCCGCAGACGCCGCCTCAGCAGGCACAACGGGCCGAAGCGCTCGGTTCCGGCTTCATCGTCAGCGCCGACGGCACCATCGTCACCAACAACCACGTCGTCGACGGCGCCTCTTCGATCAAGGTGACGCTCGATGACGGTACCGAACTTCCCGCCAAGCTCGTCGGCCGCGATGCCAAGAACGACCTTGCCGTGCTCAAGATCAAATCCGACAAGCCCTTGCCGACGGTCAAATGGGGCGATTCCGACAGGCTGATGACCGGCGACCAGGTGCTGGCGATCGGCAATCCGTTCGGCATCGGCACCACGGTCACCGCCGGCATCGTTTCGGCACGCGGCCGCGACCTGCATAGCGGGCCGTTCGACGATTTCATCCAGATCGACGCGCCGATCAACCATGGCAATTCCGGTGGCCCGCTTGTGGATGTGAACGGCAATGTCGTCGGCATCAACACGGCGATCTATTCGCCCAATGGCGGCAGTGTCGGCGTCGGCTTCGCCATCCCGTCGGACCAGGCGCAAAAGGTCGTCGCCAAGCTGATGAAGGACGGTTCCATCCAGTACGGCTATCTCGGCGTCGAGATCCAGTCGGTGACGCCGGACGTGGCAAGCGCCATCGGGCTCGATCACCCCGGCGGCGCGCTGGTTTCCAAGGTCAATGACAGCTCGCCCGCCGCCAGCGCCGGAGTCGAGGCCGGCGACGTCATCACCGGCTTCGCCGGACAGGACGTGAAGGATCCCAAGGATCTGTCGCGGGCCGTGGCCGATGTCGCGCCCGGCGCCAAGGAAACGCTTGATGTCTGGCGCAAGGGCAAGGCGATACAGATTTCCGTCAACGTCGGGCAAAACAGCGACGATGTTAAGACGGCATCGACGGACGATTCCGGCGCACCGAGCGCCGAGCAGGGCTCGCGCGCACCGGCGATCGGCCTCGGCCTGATGGACATCACGCCCGACATTCGCCAGGAAATGAACCTCGCCGACAATGAGCATGGCGCGGTGGTTGCGCGCGTCAATCCCGACAAGGCGGCCGCTGCTGCCGGCATTCAGCCCGGCGATGTCATCGTCGCCGTCAACCAGGCCCCGGTGAAGAGCGCCAGGCAGGTCACGCAGGCGATCGCGCAGGCGAGCAAGTCGGGCCGCAAGTCGGTGCTGCTTTTGATCGAACGCGATGGCAGCCAGATCTATGTCGCCGTGCCGTTCGCCAATGGCTGAGCCGCGATGCCGATGACATGAACGTCGAAGTGGCGGGCCTGCCGGAGGCGGGGCCGCCACCTCGGTATCTGGCTGGAGCAATTCCAGAAAAAGTGTGCGGTTTTCCCGGGAAAAGCGCGTAGCGCTTTCCCTTGGGAATTGCGCCAAAACAAAGAGTTAGAGCATTTCGCCGTTTCCATGAAACGGTGAAACACTCGGGTCTAAAGTTTGCGCAGCGCCACTTCCTCGACCAGATGGTCGGCGCCCTTGCGCAGGATGAGGTCGGCGCGGGCGCGTGTCGGCAGGATGTTCTCGCGTAAATTCTTCAGATTGATGTTGGACCACAGGCCTTCGGCGATGGCGCGCGCCGCTTCCTCCGAAAGCTGCGAGTAGCGGTGGAAGAACGAGTCCGGATTGCGGAAGGCGGTCTCGCGCAGCCGCATGAAGCGCGCGATGTACCATTCGTGGATCAGCTTCTCGTCGGCATCGATATAGATGGCGAAGTCGAAAAAGTCGGACAGGAAGGGCACGATCTTGCCGTCCTGCGGCAACTTGCCCGGCTGCAGGACATTGATGCCTTCGAAGATCAGGATGTCGGGCCGGTCGATAGTGACGAACTCGCCGGGAATGACGTCGTAGGTGAGGTGCGAATAGACCGGCGCGCGGATATCGGGCAGCCCCGACTTGATGCCCGAGAGGAAACGTAGCAGCGCGCCGACATCGTAACTGTCGGGAAAGCCCTTGCGTTCCATCAGGTTCTCGCGGCGCAACACCTCATTGGGCAGCAGGAAACCGTCGGTGGTGATGAGATCGACCTTGGGGCTCGACGGCCAGCGCGCCAGAAGCTCCTTCAGCACGCGTGCGGTGGTCGATTTGCCGACGGCGACGGAGCCGGCGATGCCGATGATGAACGGCGTCTTGACGATATCGACGGCGTTGAAGAAAGCTTGGCGCTGCCGGAACAAGAGCTGGCTCGCCTCGACATGGGCGGACAAAAGCCGCGACAGCGACAGATAGATGCGCTTGACCTCCTCGAGGTCAACCGGATCGTTGAGCGAACGCAGGCGGCGGAACTCGTCCTCGCTCAGCGTCAGTGGTGTGTCGGCGCGGAATTGCGACCATTGCTCGGCCGAGAAGAAACGAAAGGGGGAATATTTCTCGGTTGGCGCGAGCTGATCCATCGAGATACCTGCCCTCCTTCGCGGTCAGCCCTGGGGCCGTGACGCCTTCTCGGCGATGCCCGAACGCCCGGTGCGGCTTTCGAGCTCCTTGAGCACGTCGCTCAGCGGAACACCCGAGAGGCCGAGAACGACGAGCCAATGATATATAAGATCGGCACTTTCGGAAACGAGGCCCTGTCTGTCGCCCTTGACGGCGGCAATCACCGTCTCGACCGCCTCCTCGCCGAGTTTCTGGGCCGCCTTGTCGATGCCGCGCGCGAACAGTTTCGCCGTCCAGGAGTCCGGGTCGCCGGAATGGGCGCGGTCCCTGATGATTGTCTCCAGATCGGAGAACGAAAATTCAGCCATGGCGCCTGGGCCCTTTTCTTAGCCGGAACAGCCTCTAGGGCCGATCACCCGAGGAGTCCAGCCGCATCGGCAGGCCCGCGGCGGCCATATGCGCCTTGGCCTGGGCGATTGTATAGGTGCCGAAATGGAAGATGGACGCCGCCAGCACCGCGCCGGCGTGGCCGTCGCGAATGCCTTCGACCAGGTGATCCAGCGTGCCGACGCCGCCCGAAGCGATGATCGGCGCGCGCACCGCATCGGCGATCGCACGCGTCAGCGCGATATCGTAGCCGGCCTTGGTGCCGTCGCGGTCCATCGAGGTCAGCAGGATCTCGCCGGCGCCGCGATCGACCATTTGACGCGCGAATTCGACCGCGTCGATGCCGGTCTTCTCGCGCCCGCCATGGGTGAAGATCTCCCAGCGGTCGGCCTCGCCAGCGCCGGAGACCTTCTTGGCGTCGATGGCGACGACGATGCACTGGTTACCGAACTTGTCGGCGGCTTCGGCGACGAAATCCGGGTTCTTCACCGCCGCCGTGTTGATCGACACCTTGTCGGCGCCGGCCAGAAGCAGCTTCCTGATATCGGCGACCTGGCGCACGCCGCCGCCGACGGTCAGCGGCATGAAGCACTGTTCGGCGGTGCGGGCGATGACATCGAAAATGGTTTCACGGTTGTCGGACGAGGCGGTAATGTCGAGAAAGCAGAGCTCGTCGGCACCAGCGGCATCATAAGCCTTGGCCGCCTCGACCGGGTCGCCGGCGTCGATGAGGTCGACGAAGTTGACGCCCTTGACGACACGGCCGTCTTTGACGTCGAGGCACGGGATGACACGGGCTTTCAGCATCAGCGGCCCTCTATCGTGGCGATGAGATCGTTTAGCAGCTCGCCGACCAGCGGCGGGACGTCGCCCTGCGCGTCGAAGGCCGGATCGTAGGCGGAAACGGTGATGCCGACGACCGGCACCGCCAGCGCGATGGCGCAGGCCGCGTCGCGCAACTGTTCCGGGCTGGGCCCGCCTGACGTGACGTATCGATTGGCCTGCAGTTCCTTGGGGTCGTGCACGTCGAGATCGAGATGCATGTGCACGCTTTTGGCGCCTGCGGCCTTCAGCTTCGCAGTTGCTGGTCCAATGCCTGGACATTCGGTGCGGATGACCGGCAAGGTCTTGAGCAGTTCTTCCTCGGCCGGATCGAGATCGCGGGCGTTGACAAGCACACAGCGTGACGGATCGATCGGCTTGAAACCTGGAATGGCCGCTGCCATCGGACGCCAGCACAGGCCAAGCACGGTCGCCAGCGCCATGCCGTCGAGAAAGCCGTATACCGAGGTCTCGGGCGTGTTGAGATCGCCATGCTGGTCGGCCCAGATGATCGCATCGGCACCCTCGCCGGCGACCGCGCCGGCCGATGTCAGGCAGTTTCCGGCCAGCACGATGGGGAACCGCCCCCTGTCGATGGCAATGCGGACCTCGCCCGAGACGGCATTGCAGACGGCGAAACCGGTGGCGATCTCGCGTTCCTGGTCGTCACCGACCCTGCCGATATCCGCGACCGCGACCTCGTGGCCGGCAATGGTCAGGGCGTCGACCAGACCGCCTGCAATCAGCGCATCCGGGCCCTGTCCCATGCCGCCGTGATAGTGGCCGCTGTCATAGGAGGCGAGGATGATGGTGATCTTCACGATTTCGCCTCCGCCGCCGGCCGGCCCTGCAGGATCGCCAGCGCCTCGGCGGGATCGATGCGGCCGTCATAGAGCGCGCGACCGGAGATGGCACCTTCAAGCTTCTTTGCATCGGGCATCGTCATGCGCACGATGTCGGCGATCGAGGCGAGGCCGCCAGAAGCGATGACCGGGATCGATACGGCCTCGGCGAGGTCGATGGTGGCGTCCCAGTTGATGCCGGTCAGCACGCCGTCGCGATCGATGTCGGTGTAGATGATGGCGGCGACGCCGGCACCCTCGAATTTCCTCGCCAGTTCAATGACGCCGAGGCTCGACGCCTCGGCCCAACCCTCGACCGCGACCTTGCCGCCCTTGGCGTCGATGCCGACGGCCACCTTGCCCGGGAAAGCCTTGCAGGCCTGCCTGACAAGGTCGGGATCGCGCACCGCCACCGTGCCGAGGATGACGCGGGCCAGCCCGCGGTCGAGCCAGTCCTCGATCTGCGCAAGCGTGCGGATGCCGCCGCCGAGCTGCACCGGGTTCCTCGTCGCCTTGAGGATGGCGCCGACCGCCGCGCTGTTGACGCTCTGGCCCTTGAAGGCGCCGTTGAGGTCGACGACGTGCAGCCATTCGAAGCCCTGGTCCTCAAAGGCTTTTGCCTGCGCGGCCGGATCATCATTGTAGATGGTCGCGGTCGCCATGTCGCCGTGCTTCAGGCGCACGCACTGGCCGTCCTTGAGGTCGATGGCGGGAAACAGGATCACGATTCAGGCGCCCTTCTTGCTCATGCACTAGGGCCTCCAGCGCAGGAAATTGGTGATCAGCGCCAGCCCCAGCGCCTGGCTCTTTTCGGGATGGAACTGCGTGCCGACGAGATTGTCGCGGGCGACGGCCGCCGTCACCGGACCACCATAGTCGGCGACGGCCAGAACCTCGGCCGGCTTTTTCGCGTCGAGATGGTAGGAATGGACGAAATAGGCGTGCAGCCCCTCCGGTCCGGTCGGAATGCCGACAAACAGCGGGTGTTGGCGTCTGAGCTCGATCGTGTTCCAGCCGATCTGCGGGATTTTCAGAGCCGGATCGGCGGGCGTGATCTCCTTGACGTCGCCCGAGATCCAGCCAAAGCCATGGGTGACGGTCTTTTCCAGGCCGCGCTCAGACATCAGCTGCATGCCGACGCAGATGCCGAGGAAGGGCCGGCCCTTGGCGATGGCGACGTCTTCGACCGCGTCCCACATGCCGTCGACCGCCCGCAGACCGGCCGCGCAGTCGGCATAGGCGCCGACGCCGGGCAGGACGATGCGGTCGGCGCTGCGCACCCGGTCGGCATCGGCCGTCAGGTCGATTTCGGCCGATATGCCGGCTTCGCGCGCGGCGCGCTCGAAAGCCTTGGTGGCCGAGCGCAGATTGCCCGAGCCGTAGTCGATGATTGCTACCCGCATGTCAGGGCCGTCCCGGTATGTGGGTCAGGCCCAGCGCCATGCCCGGCTGCGCCGGACGCGCCTGGGCGGCATCCGGAACGATGCGCGGCGGCGGCGCGGCTTCCTCCGCATGCGCCTCGACCTCCAGCGCGTAGCGTATGTCGGCATCGTCGAGCCGGCCGGCCTGAACCGCGCCCCATTCATGCCAGCCGCGCCGGCGCAGGGCCGCGATACGCAACCCCTGCCCTTCCAGGCCGACATAGAACGAAACTAGCGTCGACAGCAGTGAACTTGCCAATCCAAGGCCAAGGTTTTGCCCAGCCATCGAAAGCGCGCCCATGACGACGAAGGCAAGTCCGGCCTCGATCCACAGCCGGTGCCAGGCGAGCCATATCGGCGGCGCCAGCAGGCCGAGCCAGGTGAAGCCGTCGCGGATAAAGGCCGTTGTGTCGACCTTCTCGCTGCGGCCGGGCGGTTCCATCACGACATAGGTGGCCATGGCCTATCCCTTCAACGATCCCTTGGTGGAGGGAACCGCGTCCGGCTGGCGCGGGTCGGGCTCGAGTGCGGCACGCAGCGCGCGCGCCACCGCCTTGAAACAGGTCTCGGCGATGTGGTGGTTGTTGGCGCCATAATGGTTGGTGACATGCAGCGTGATGCCGGCATTTTGCGCCAGCGCCTGGAAGAATTCACGCACCAGTTCGGTGTCGAAAGTACCGATCTTGGGCGACGAGAAAGACACGTTCCAGACCAGGAACGGCCGGCCCGACACGTCGATCGCCGCGCGCGTCAGCGTCTCGTCCATGGCAAGGTCGATCGAGGCATAGCGCATGATGCCGCGCCGTTCGCCCAGCGCCTTGGTCAGCGCCTGGCCGAGCGCGATGCCGGTGTCCTCGACCGTGTGGTGGTCGTCTATGTGCAGGTCTCCCTTGGCCCTCACCCTCATGTCGATCAGCGAATGGCGCGACAGCTGGTCGAGCATATGGTCGAAGAAGCCGACGCCCGTGGCGATATCGGATTTGCCCGAGCCGTCGACATGGACCGACACCGAGATGTCGGTTTCCTTGGTCTTGCGGCTGGCTTCGGCGGAACGGGGCGCCATGACCTTGTCCTTGTCTCAGGGTTTCAAAGCTCCGCAGACGAGCTTCGAACATTCACCGGCTTGAAAACGAAAGCCTTCTATCAGCATGATCCGGCGATTGCCAGTTGCCTCGGACAGAGGTATCGGCCTTGCCGGAGTGGCGATTTGCAATCATGGGTCCCGTGCATACATATGGCCGATAAAATCACTCGTACCGCGCCAATCGCCTTTTGGGATCGCGCGAATCGGAGCCAATAAATGTCTGATAATCTGACCATGCACGCCACGACCATCGTGACGGTGCGCAAGGGCAACAAGGTGGTGGATCGCCGGGGACGGCCAGGTCAGCCTTGGCCAGACCATCATGAAGGGCAATGCCCGCAAGGTCCGCCGCATCGGCAAGGGCGGCAATGTGATCGCCGGTTTCGCCGGCGCCACCGCGGACGCCTTCACACTGCTGGAACGGCTGGAAGCCAAGCTCGAACAATATCCCGACCAGCTGACGCGCGCCTGCGTCGAGCTCGCCAAGGACTGGCGCACCGATCGCTATCTGCGCCGGCTGGAGGCGATGATGCTGGTGGCCGACAAGTCGGTCTCGCTGGCGCTGACCGGCACCGGCGACGTGCTCGAACCCGAACATGGCGTCATGGCCATCGGTTCAGGCGGCAACTATGCGCTGGCCGCGGCGCGGGCGCTGATGGACACCGACAAGGATGCCGAGGAGATCGCCCGCAAGGCGATGCAGATCGCCTCCGACATCTGCGTCTACACCAACAACAATTTCGTCGTCGAAACGCTCGATGCCGCCTGAGAAGGGTGTGCTCTACGATTTTCGGCCGGTTACCGAAAAGGACCTGCCGATGATCGCCGGCTGGCTCGCCGAGCCGCATGTTGCCCAGTGGTGGAACGATCCGGAGACGGAGATCGCCGAGATTCGCGATCATATCGACTCGATTTCGGTCGAGCCGCTGATCGTGGAACTCGACGGCAAGCCGATCGCCTATCTGCAGAGCTACGACCCGCATCTGGAAGACGACCATCCCTATGCCGACCAGCCGTTCGGCACGCTCGGCATCGATTTGTCGATCGGGCCGCCGGAGCTGGTCGGCATCGGCCATGGCTCGGCGATCGTACGCCAGTTCGTCGAAGATCTGTTCGAGGAAGGTGTGCCCCGCGTCATCATTGATCCCAACCCCGCCAACATCCGGGCCATCCGCGCCTATGAAAAAGCCGGATTCCGGGCCATAGACCGCAGGCAATCGGTCTATGGCGACGTCGTGCTGATGGCGATCGATGCCGACGATGAACAAATGGGGGAATAACCAGATGAGCAAGCCGACCGCGGATGATGGCTATTCGGCCTATGAAGACAGCTGGCGCATGGGTCTTCTGCTCGTCCTTGGCCTGCTCATCTTCCAGGCCGGGGCTCTCTATGGCATGGGCCGGACGCCGATCTGCACCTGCGGCTACGTGAAACTCTGGCATGGCGTGGTGAACAGTCCGGAGAATTCCCAGCACATTTCCGACTGGTACACCTTCTCGCACATCATCCACGGCTTCCTGTTCTATGCCTTGGCGAGGTTCCTGTTTCCGCGTTCGCCGATCGGCTTGCGGCTGGCCTTCGCCGTCCTCATCGAGGGCGGCTGGGAGCTGCTGGAGAACAGCCCGTTCATCATCGACCGCTACCGCGCCGGCACCATCTCGCTCGATTATTACGGCGACAGCATCATCAATTCGGTGTCCGACACACTGGCCATGGTGCTGGGATTTGTGATGGCGCGAAGGCTACCTATATGGGTGATCGTCAGCCTCGCCATCCTCTTCGAACTCGGTACCGGCTATCTCATCCGGGACAATCTGACACTCAACGTGATCATGCTGCTGCATCCGTTCGAGGCCATCAAGCAGTGGCAAAGTGGAATTTAGCTATGACGACATTTTCTCCCCGCGAAATCGTTTCGGAACTCGACCGCTTCATCATCGGCCAGAAGGACGCCAAACGCGCCGTAGCCATCGCCTTGCGCAACCGCTGGCGCCGCCAGCAGCTGGAAGGCCAGATGCGCGAAGAGGTGATGCCGAAGAACATCCTGATGATCGGCCCGACCGGCGTCGGCAAGACCGAAATCTCGCGCCGCCTGGCGCGGCTGGCCGGCGCGCCTTTCGTCAAGGTCGAGGCCACCAAATTCACCGAGGTCGGCTATGTCGGCCGTGACGTCGAGCAGATCATCCGCGATCTCGTCGAGATCGCCATCGGGCTCGTCCGCGAAAAGATGCGCGAGGACGTCAAGGCGCGCGCCCACATCAATGCCGAGGAACGTGTCCTGGAAGCGCTGGTCGGCAAGACCGCCAGCCCGGCGACGCGCGACTCTTTCCGCAAGAAGCTGCGCGACGGCGAGCTCGACGACAAGGAAATCGAGATCGAAGTGGCCGACACCGGCAATGGCGGCATGCCCGGCTTCGAGATCCCCGGAATGCCGGGCGCCAATATCGGCGTGCTCAACATCAACGACATGCTGTCGAAGGCGATGGGCGGCAAGAAGACCAAGCTGCGCAAGACGACGGTGAAGGAGTCCTACGATCTGCTGGTCAGCGACGAGTCCGACAAGCTGCTCGACCAGGACGAGGTGGTGCGCCGGGCGCTCGATGCCGCGGAAAATGACGGCATCGTCTTCCTCGACGAGATCGACAAGATCGCCGCCAGATCCGACATTTCCGGCGGCCCTTCGCGCGAAGGCGTGCAGCGCGACCTGCTGCCGCTGGTCGAAGGCACCACGGTGGCGACCAAATACGGGCCGTTGAAGACGGATCACATCCTGTTCATCGCCTCGGGCGCGTTCCACGTGTCGAAGCCGTCCGACCTGTTGCCCGAATTGCAGGGCCGCCTGCCGATTCGCGTCGAACTGCGGGCCTTGGAGAAGCAAGATTTCGTCCGCATCCTGACCGAGACGGAAGCGAGCCTGATCAAGCAATATATCGCGCTGATGAAGACCGAGGGTGTCGACCTGACCTTCACCGACGACGCCATCGATTCGCTGGCCGGCATTGCCGTCGACCTCAATGACAGCGTCGAGAATATCGGCGCCAGGCGGCTGCAGACGGTGATGGAGCGGGTGCTGGACGAAATCTCCTACGACGCGCCCGACCGCAACGGCACATCGGTCACCATCGACGCCGCCTATGTGGAAAAGCATGTGGGCGACCTGTCGCGAAACACAGATTTGTCGCGATTCATCCTTTAAAGCACGGCGCCGGCTGGTCCGGCGCCGGTTCAGGCAACCCGGTAGAACAATCATGTGTGGCCAGATGGTACCATCTGGCCACCTTTCGTCTTGCCGGGTGAAGGGGCGCTCTCGACTCGAACGGGAGCACTACCCTAGTTTGCCCGCAAGATTGCAGGCGGCGGACGCATGAAAAAACTCATCCCAATCATTCTCAGGCCAGTCATTCTCGGCTTGACGCTGGCGGCGACGCTGTTCGCGGCTGAGGCGGCGACATTGGTGCCGGCGGGAAACCGCAATGCCGAGCAGCCCGATATCCCCGGCGCGTCGAGCCGGCGCACGCAGGCGACCAACACCACCTTCCAGGCGAAATACCGCAAGGTCTATGCCTTGCTGCAGAACGACCCCGACCTGCGCGGCAAGATCAAGAAGGCCGCTGCCGCCTATGGCATCGATCCGATGCATATCGTCGGCGCCATCGTCGGCGAGCACACCTACAATGTCGACGCCTATGACCGGCTGCAGACCTATTACGTCAAGGCGATCTCCTACCTCTCCAGCAAGCTCTCCTTCGCCTATGATGGCGAGGACATCACCGATTTCGTGCAGCGGCCGGAATTCAAGAAATGCGCCGGGATGTCGGACAGCTACGACCTCTGGGAATGTCGTGAACAGGTCTGGAACCATACGTTTCGCGGCAAGAACGTCGGCGGCGAGGACTTTCCCGATGACCGCTTCGGCGCCACCTTCTTCCAGCCCTATTATGCCGGCCAGACTTTTGGGCTCGGTCAGCTCAACCCGCTGACCGCGCTGCAGATGAGCGATCTCGTGCACAAGGTGTCGGGCCTGCCGAAGCTCGATGTCGGTGACCCCAATTCGGTCTACAAGACCATCATGGATCCCGATCTGACACTGCCTTATGTCGCCGCGACGATCAGGAAATCGATCGATGCCTACAAGAGCATTGCCGGCTTCGACATTTCGGGCAATCCCGGGCTGACCGCGACTCTCTACAATGTCGGCAATCCGGAGCAGCGCGCCGATGCGCTGAAGGCGGAGAACGACAGGCGTCGCGCCGCAGGCGAGCCGGAAAAACTGCCGGAGGAGAATTATTACGGCTGGCTGGTCAACGACAAGCTGCCGGAGCTGAAGGCGCTTTTTTAGACCGGTTCACGCCGCCAGCAACGACTTCAGCTTGACGGCCTGCGATCCCAGCGCCTCCGGTGCCGGCTTGGCCCGCTTGCCGATCAGCATTTCGGCCAGCCGGATGTCGCGGGCGACCGCATTGCCGGGGCCGATGCCGCTGGCCGCCACCAGCCTGCCGTCTTCGGCGAGATGGAAAAGTATGAAGGCGCCGTCACCGAGATCGCGGCGCACCGTGTTTCGGCCTTCGTCCGAAAGTCCGGCTATCTGCAGTGACAGGCCATACTGATCCGACCAGAACCACGGCACCGCCGCATGCGCCTCGCCGGCACCGAGCATGTTCTTTGCCGCCAGTGCGCCTTGTTCCTGGGCGTTGCGCCAGGCCTCCAGCCGCACGCGGCGGCCGCCATAGACGGCAAGCGGGAACGAACAGCAGTCGCCGGCGGCAAAGATGTCGGGATCGCTGCTGCGCAGCTCGGCATCGACAGCGATGCCATTGTCTATCGTCAGGCCGGCCTCGGCCGCGAGCCCGGTCACCGGCACGGCGCCGATGCCGATAATGGCGAGGTCGGCTGATATCTCGCGCCCGCCGGCGAGTGTCAGGTACACTTGCCTGCCGTCGTCGGCGATGGAGGCAATACCTTGACCACACACGATGTCGACGCCTTCGGCGACATGGGCCTGATGGATGATTTCGGCGATCTCGGCCGGCACGCCGCGCATCAGGATGCGCGGCTGCGCCTCGATGACCGTGACCGCAGCACCGAGCTTGCGGGCCGCGGCGGCGAGTTCGAGGCCGATGAAGCCACCGCCGATGACGGCAATGCGGTTGCCGGCACGGAGATGGCCGCGAATGGCCAGCGCATCGGCGAAGGTCCTGAGATACACGCAGCGCGCGCCAAGGCCGGGCAACGGCAGCTTGCGTGGGGTCGAGCCGGTGGTCAGCAGGAGCTTGTCGTAAGGCAGGACCGAACCATCCGACAGGCGCACCCTATGTGCGGCGCGATCGATCGCCACGGCCTGGACGGAATGGATATGGCGGATCGACCTCTCGGCCAGCACCGCGTCGCTGGCGATCGCCTTGATTTCCGGCGCGTCGCTGGCCATCGCCTCCTTGGACAGAGGCGGCCGTTCGTAGGGCAGATACGGCTCGTCGCCGACCAGCGTCACCGGCCCATCATAACCGAGATCGCGCAGCGCAAGTGCTGCCCGCCCGCCGCATTCGCCGGCGCCGATGATGACCATGCCCCGCGCCATCTCCGTCACCCGATCTGAACGAGGACTTTGCCGGCGTCGACCTTGACCGGATAGGTTTTCAGATTGACGCAGACCGGGGCGCCACGGGCCGCACCCGTCTTGTAGTTGAAGCGGCCATTGTGCTTGGGGCATTCGATGATGTCGTCCATCACCAGACCGTCGGCGAGATGCACCTTTTCATGCGTGCAAAGCCCATCGGTGGCGAAATAGTCATCGTCGGGACTGCGATAGATGGCGAAGGTGCGGCCGCCATGATCGAAGCGCATCACGTCCTCTTCATCGATGTCACCGGCGGCACACGCCTCGACCCAGTCGCTCATTCAGTCCTCCCCTGGAAGATCGGATAGCCAGCGCGCGATCATTCCGCAGCGGCGGCGACGACATCGTTGTGGAATTCCTCGCGGTATGGCCTGGCGGTCGGCGGCAGTTCGCGCTTGAGGAAATAATCCTCGTTGCGCAGCTGACGCAGGAAGACCGGGACCATCTCGCGATAGCCGGCCAGGATCGACGGCGTCGGCGCCGGCAGATCATGCTTGATCAGTTCATGCAGCCGGGGCAGCGCATGGTAGGGCACCATGGGGAACATGTGATGCTCCACATGGTAGTTCATGTTCCAGTAGATGAAGCGGCTGATCGGGTTCATGTAGACGGTGCGGCTGTTCAGCCGATGGTCGATGACATTGTCGGCGAGGCCGCCATGCTGCAGCAGGCCGACCATGACGTGATGCCAGGCGCCATAGAGCCTGGGCAGGCCGACCAGCATCAAGGGCAGGAACGAGCCGGAATAGATCGCCAGCGCGATGGTTGCGGCATAGATCGCCGTCCAGATGCGGGCAATGCGGATCGCCTTGCCCTGCTCCTGCTCGGGAACGAAGGTCTTTTCGGCGGCGCTGATGTTGCCGGCGGCGTTGCGCAGCATGTCCGACATCGCATGCCAGGCGTCCAGCACGCCGACAAAGCCGAGCAGCGCGCGCACCAGGTCCGGCGGCCGCATGACCGAGATTTCCGGGTCACGGCCGACGATGATGGTGTCGGTGTGATGGCGCGTGTGGCTCCAGCGCCAGGTCACCGGATTGCGCATGATCATGAAGCAGGCGATCTGATAGACCGCATCGTTCATCCACTGCGTCCGGAACGCCGTACCGTGCCCGCATTCATGCCAGCGTGAATCCGTCGATGAGCCGTAGAGGACGCCGTAGACGAAGAAGAACGGCACGCACCACCAGCTGCCCCAGAACCAGGCGCCACCGGCGCCGCTGGCGATGAGCGCGGCCAGCCAGATCGCGGTGTCGCGGATCGCCGGCCCGTCGGAGCGCTGCATCAGCTCCTTCATCTGCTTGCGGGACACGTCGGTGTGATACCACTCGGCCGCCGACAGGCCGGTTTCCACGGCAAGTTTGGCGTCGCGGCCGATCAGGCTGTAGTCCCGCCGGGACGGCGCAGTGATCATGATTGCCTCCTCGGCAGGCACTCGCCCAGGCGAATGCCGGTTGCCCATATGGCTTCTAGCGTGAAAGTACCGCTTGCCCATGATAGACTCAATATCACAAAGATAGTTTCTATCATTTCCTATCAGAATGATGTATCGTGCCCGGCAACGGAACCGAGGGCGACCATGGCGAAACGGCCGACCATATCCGATCTGTCACGCATCTCCGGCGTAAGCGTTGCCACGGTGGACCGCGTGCTCAACAATCGCCTGCCGGTGCGCGAGGAGACCGCGCGGCGCGTCTATGAGACCGCGACCGAGATCGGCTATCACGCGGCCGGCCTGATCAAGCAACGGATGCGCCATGAACTGCCGGAGTACCGGCTCGGCTTCCTGCTTTTGCGAGGCAACGATGTCTTCTACGGCGATTTCGCGGCGGAGCTCGAACTGGCGGTGTCGCAATCGCAGCGGTTCCGTGGCGCCGCAACCATCGACTTCGCCAGTTCCCTGGTCCCCGACGAGATCGCTGCCCAGATGCGCAAGCTGGCGGCAAAATCGAGGGCCATCGCCGTTGTCGGCCCGGACCATCCGACCCTGACGGCGGCGGTCGAGGCGTTGAAGGCGAGAGGGCAACCGGTCTTCTCGCTGCTGTCCGACTTTGCCGCCGGTATCCGCGAGGGCTATGTCGGCCTCGACAACCGCAAGGTTGGTCGTACCGCGGCCTGGATGATCGCCAGGGCGGCGCGGCAGCCCGGCAAGGTCGCCCTCTTCGTCGGCAGCCATCGCTTCCATGGCCACGAGTTGCGCGAGATCGGCTTCCGCTCTTTCTTTCGCGAGCATGCACCCGACTTCAGCGTGCTGGAAACGCTGGTCAATCTGGAGGCAAACCAGGTGACCCATGATGCGATGATCGATCTTCTGGCGCGCTATCCGGATCTTGCCGGCTGCTACGTCGCGGGCGGCGGCATGGAAGGCGCGGTATCGGCGCTGCGGGCAGCAAGGCCGGTGCATATGCCGGTGGTCGTCTGCAACGAGATCAACGCCGAGTCGCGCGCGGCACTCGCCGACAACATCCTGACCATGGTGATCTCCACGCCGCTCGCCGCGCTCTGCCGCGAACTGGTCGATCGCATGGTGCATGCCATCGAGACCGGCGCGGCCAATGCGCCTGGCCAGACCTTCCTGCCCTTCGACATCTATCTGCCGGAAAATATCTGACCTTTGCCGGGCGGAAGCAGCCGCCGGAAATGATAGAATCCATCAGGACGATCCGAAAATCCGGCGGCAGGCCGCGGAATCGCCCTTGACGTTCCGCTGGAATGGAATAAATATTTCACCCACTGTACATTTTGGTTCTTTCGTTCCGGAACGTCTGTTTCAAACAGAGGGTTTGGCATTCCAGCTCAAGCAGGGGCCAGCCCAAGTAGGGGATGCCACACGGAGCGAAGCGATATCAGGGAGAGATTCCCCGGGGAGATCGGGGATTCCGGATAGATCGGTGCAACCGGACACCAAAAGTGGAGGAGAGATACAATGAAGAAACTGCTTTTGGGCGTCGCCTTCGCGGCGCTGATGAGTTCATCGGCTTTTGCCGCCAAGATCGGCGTATCGATGGCCAAGTTCGATGACAACTTCCTCACCGTGCTGCGCAACGGCATGATCGCCCAGGCCAAGGGCATGAGTGGCGTCGAGCTGCAGGTCGAAGACGCACAGAACGACGTTGCCAAGCAGCTCGACCAGATCAAGAACTTCGCCGCTTCGGGCGTCGACGCCATCATCGTCAACCCGGTCGACACCTCGGCCACGCAGGCGATGTCCGACGCTGCCGCCGCCGCCAAGATCCCGCTGGTCTATGTCAACCGCGAGCCGGTCAACGTGAACTCGCTGCCCGACAATCAGGCCTTCGTCGCCTCGAACGAGGCCGATTCCGGCACGCTCGAGACCAAGGAAGTCTGCCGCCTGTTCAAGGAAGCCGGCAAGAAGGAAGCCAATGTCTATGTGATCATGGGCGAGCTTTCCAACCAGGCCGCCGTGCAGCGCACCAAGGACATTGAAGAGGTGATCGCCACGCCGGACTGCAGCTTCATCAAGATCATCGACAAGCAGACCTCGAACTGGAACCGCGACGAGGCGCAGAACCTGATGACCAACTGGCTGTCGACCGGCAAGAAGTTCGACGGCGTCATCGCCAACAATGACGAAAGCGCCATCGGCGCCATCCAGGCGATGAAGGCCGCCAACATCGACATGAAGTCGGTTGTCGTCGGCGGCGTCGACGCCACGCAGGACGCGCTTGCCGCCATGCAGGCCGGCGACCTCGATGCAACCGTGTTCCAGGACGCCGCCGGCCAGGGCGCAGGCGCGCTGGATGCGGCGCTGAAACTGTCCAAGGGCGAGAAGGTCGAGCACAAGGTCTACGTGCCGTTCCAGCTTGTCACCCCGGCAAACATCGACAAGTTCCTGAAGAAGAACTGAGCCGCGGACATAGGAGCGGCGCGCGCGCAGAAGGCAGCGCCGCTCCCCTTTCCCTCGGCGCCTGACGGCGCTCGAGGCGCGACCGCGGCTGACGGAGGATAGAAGATTGGCACAGACATCTCATGGCGTCGGAGGGCTTACCTACGATGCGAAGAAGCGCGCCTGGCCGGCCGAATTCAACGTTTTCCTGGCGCTCGTCATTCTCGTCGTCATCTTCGAACTGATCGGCCGCATCTTTCTCGGCGACAGTTTCCTGTTCAACACCCGCAGCGACGTCTCGGGGATCTTCAATGAGGCCCGCCTGCAGATCATCATCCTGCAGGTGTCGATCGTCGGCATCATCGCCATCGGCGTGACGCAGGTGATCATTTGCGGCGGCATCGACCTGTCTTCGGGTTCGATCGTCGGGGCCACCGCCATGATCGCCATGAGTTTCGCCCAGGTGGCGACCGTCAACGGCAATCCCAACCCGAAGGCGATGTTCCTGGCGCAAGGCTGGACCGACCTGCCCGTCATCGTGCCGCTGCTGGTGGCGATCGGCTGCGGGCTGCTCGCCGGCCTCGTCAATGGCTCCTTGATCGCCTACACGCGCATTCCTCCCTTCATCGCCACGCTCGGCATGATGGTGACCGCGCGCGGCATCGCCAAATGGTGGTCGAAGGGCCAGCCCATCTCGTTTCCCACCGACAGTTTCGCGGCGATCGGCAAGGGCCTGATGCCCGTCATCATCTTCCTGTCGCTGGCCGTGCTGTTCCAGCTCATCATGAGCTACACACGCTACGGCAAGCACTGTTACGCGATCGGCTCCAATGAGGACGCCGCGCGCATGTCCGGCATCAAGATCGCCAACCACAAGATCCTGGTCTACGTCATCGCCGGCATCCTCGCCTCGCTCGCCGCGGTGGTGCTCTCGTCCAAGAACCTCACCGCCCAGGCCGGCATGGGGGTGATGTACGAACTCGACGCCATCGCCATGGCCGTCATCGGCGGCGTCTCGCTGTCGGGCGGCCGCGGCTCGATCATCGGCACGGTGATCGGCTCGCTGATCTTCGGCGTCATCATCTCCGGCTTCACCTTCCTGCGCCTCGACGCCTACTACCAGGAGATGGTGAAGGGCGTGATCATCGTCGGCGCGGTCGTTCTCGACCAGTGGCGCCAACGCCTGCGGGCATTGAGGGCTTGACCATGTCAGACATCGTCCTGAAGACCGAAAACCTGACCAAGCGCTATGGCGGCGTGCATGCGCTGGAAGGCGCAAACTTCGAACTGCGCAAGGGCGAGCATGTCGCCATCATGGGCGACAATGGCGCCGGCAAATCGACCTTCGTGCGCCAGATCACCGCTGTCGAGCAGCGCACCAGCGGCCAGATCTGGTTCGACGGCAAGGAAGTGAATTTTGCCGGGCCGATCGAGGCCCGCACCGCGGGCATCGAGACAGTGTTCCAGAACCTGGCGCTGGCCGACGATCTCGACGTGCCGTCGAACCTGTTCCTCGGCCGCGAAAAGGTGCTGTTCAATCTGGGGCCCTTCTCAATCCTCGACCGCAAATACATGCGCAAGGCAACCGAGGCGGCGCTGGTGCGCACGGCGGTGAAGATCCCCAATCTCTCCAACACCATCCGCCACATGTCGGGCGGCCAGCGGCAGTGCGTGGCGATCGCACGGACCGCGACCTTCGCCTCCAAGCTGATCATCATGGACGAGCCGACAGCCGCACTCGGCGTGCAGGAGACGGCGCAGGTCGAAAACATCATCCGCACGCTGAAGGACAATGGCGAGCCGCTGATCCTGATCAGCCACAATATGCGCCAGGTATTCGACCTGTGTGACCGCATCGTGGTGTTCCGGCGCGGCCGCATCGTCGCCAATCTGCGCAAGGAGAATACCGACGGCCAGGACATCGTCTCCTACATCACCGGCGCCAAGACCGGGGAGGCGGAACTCGCGGCTTGAGGCTAGGCGATCGCCCGCTTCCGGGACGATCTGCCGCGCCAACAAAATACCCCAGGCACCTTTCCCTAACAGGAAGGTGCGGACACAACGCTCTCGAACCCATCCCTCAGAGGAAACATCCATGACTGTTCGTTTCGCCCTCCTCGGTGCCGGCCGCATCGGCAAGGTCCACGCCCGCGCTGTCGGCTCCAACCCGCAGGCCAAACTGGTGGCGGTGGCCGACGCCTTCGAGAAGGCGGCGACCGAACTGGCAACGGCCTATGGCGCCGAAGTGCGCACCATCGACGCCATCGAAAAGTCCAAGGACATTGACGCCGTCGTCATCTGCACGCCGACCGACACCCATGCCGATCTGATCGAGCGTTTCGCCAAGGCCGGCAAGGCGATCTTCTGCGAGAAGCCGATCGACCTGAACGTCAAGCGCGTCGAAAAATGCCTGGCCGTGGTCGAGAAGGCCAAGGCGACGCTGATGGTCGGCTTCAACCGCCGCTTCGACCCCCACTTCGCCGCCGTGCGCAAGGCAATCGACGACGGCGCCATCGGCACGGTCGAGATGGTCACCATCACCTCGCGCGATCCCGGCGCGCCGCCGATCGACTACATCAAGCGCTCCGGTGGCATTTTCCGCGACATGACCATCCATGATTTCGACATGGCGCGCTTCCTGCTCGGCGAAGAGCCCGTTGCCGTGAGCGCCCACGCCTCGGTGCTGGTCGACAAGAAGATCGGCGAGGCCGGCGATTTCGACAGCGTCAGCGTCATCCTGGAGACGGCTTCCGGCAAGCAGGCCGTCATCTCCAATTCGCGCCGCGCCACCTATGGTTACGACCAGCGCATCGAAGTGCATGGCTCGAAAGGCATGATCGCAGCCGAGAACCAGCGGCCGGTGTCCATCGAACTGGCCAATGAGAAGGGCTATACGCGCCCACCGCTGCACGATTTCTTCATGACCCGCTATCTCGACGCCTATGCGATCGAGATCGCCTCGTTCATCGCCGCCGCGACATCAGGCAAGAAAGCGGCACCGAGCGGTGCAGACGGCCTCGTGGCGCTGAAGCTGGCGGATGCGGCGCTGAAGTCGGCGACTACAGGCAAGACCGTTCGTCTCGACACGGTGCGTTGATATTCGGGTGAGGCCGGCCTGACCCGAACCTAAACACACCTTGAGTTGTTTGGAACCTAACAAAGGAGTAGGGCGATGAGCGCATCCGCCGATCGTAATTCACAGACACGCGCCATCGTCACCGGCGGCGCGCAAGGCATCGGCTTTGCCGTCGCCGAGGCGCTGGCCGACGAGGGCTGCCGGGCATTGGCGCTCATCGGCCGCTCGCAGGAGAAGGGCGACAAGGCCGTTGCCCATTTCAAAAAGGCCGGCGTCGACGCGATCTTTGTCAGCGCCGACGTCTCGAAGGTGGCGGACTGCAAGCGCGCGGTTTCGACCGCGCTCGCTCATTTCGGCACGCTGAACGCGCTGGTCAACGCCGCCGCCACCTCGGCGCGCGGCTCGCTGGTCGAAACCTCGGAAGAGCTTTTCGACCAGATCTTCGCCACCAATGTGCGCGGACCCTTCTTCTTGATGCAGGGGCTGGTCGCCCATCTCCTGGAGCGCAAGGCGCCGGGCTCGATCGTCAACGTGCTGTCGATGTCGGCGCATTGCGGCCAGTCGTTCCTGACGCCCTATTCGACCAGCAAGGGCGCGCTGATGACGCTGACCAAGAACGTCGCCAACGCCTATCGCTTCAACCGCATCCGCTGCAACGCGGTCCTGCCTGGATGGATGGATACCGAGGGCGAGGACATCGTGCAGAAGAAATGGCACGACGCCCCGGACGACTGGCTGGCGAAAGCCGAAGCCGCGCAGCCGATGGGCCAATTGGTCAAGCCGGACCAGCTGGCCCGGCTGATCAGCTACATGGTCAGCCCGCAATCGGGGGTGATGACGGGGTCGCTGGTTGACTACGACCAGAGCGTTGCCGGGTCGTCGCCGGAGTAGCAGCGAGCCCTGCGCAAACGCTCCTCACTTCGTCATCCACGGGCGGAGCAAGGAGCGAAGCGACGCCGCGCAGCCTGAGGATGACGAAATCGCGAGGGTACGGCTCATCCCTGATTGACTGTCGTCGAGGGGACGTGACAAACGCCTCGGCTTCGACTATATGAGCCGCATGATCCACCTGTCCGCCACCTATTGGTACTTTAGCAGCTCGCTGGCGGCGGGAGGATTGCGCTCGATCTGAAGATTGCAGCAACACAATCCGAACAGCCGCCAGACCTGGCGGCTTTTTTGTTTCAGCCGGCAGGTCTCCTAACAGGAGCAGAAAGCCGTGTTGACCACCACAGACGACCTGCGGGTCAAGGAAATCCGAGAACTGAGCACGCCGGACCAGGTGATGCGGGAGATCCCGCGCACGCTGACGGCGACGCGCACCGTGAGCGCCTCACGCAATGCCATCCACGCCATATTGAACGGCACCGACGACCGGCTGCTTGTCGTCGTCGGACCTTGTTCGATCCATGATCCGGTCGCGGCCGTTGACTATGCCAGCCGTCTGGCGGCGCTGCGCGAGACCCTGTCCGACCGGCTCGAGATCGTGATGCGGGTGTATTTCGAGAAGCCGCGCACCACGGTCGGCTGGAAGGGCCTGATCAACGACCCCGACCTCGACGGAAGCTTCAACATCGACAAGGGGCTCAGGATGGCGCGCAATGTGCTGTCGGCGGTCAACAATCTCGGCCTGCCGGCGGCGACCGAATTCCTCGACATGACCACGCCACAATACATTGCCGACCTCGTCGCCTGGGGCGCCATCGGCGCGCGCACCACCGAGAGCCAGATCCACCGCGAGCTGGCCTCGGGCCTGTCCTGCCCGGTCGGCTTCAAGAACGGCACCGACGGCAATCTCAGGATCGCCGGCGAGGCGGTAAAATCGGCCGCCCAGCCGCATCATTTCATGGCGGTGACCAAGGGGGGACGCAGCGGCATTGCCACCACCACGGGCAATGAAGACTGCCACGTCATCCTGCGCGGCGGAGTCCAGCCGAACTATGACGCGGCAAGCGTCGAGGCGGCCTCGCTCGAACTCGCCCGCCTCGGTGTCGCGCCGCGGCTGATGATCGATGCCAGCCACGCCAACTCGACCAAGAAGCCGGAGAACCAGCCCAAGGTGGCGGCCGATGTGGCCGGCCAGGTGGCGGCGGGCGACGAGCGCATCATCGGCCTGATGATCGAGAGCAATCTCGTCGCCGGCCGGCAGGACGTGGTGCCCGGCAAGCCGCTCGTATATGGCCAGAGCATCACAGATGGCTGTATCGACTGGGCGACCACCGAGACCGTGCTGCACGGCCTTGCCGGCGCCGTCGAATGGCGCCGGTCGGCACGCCGCGCCATGCTGGAAAGCCGGCAAGGCGCTGCCTGACAGGACGGCAATGTGGGAAGGGCGGCGCTGGATTACGCCGTCCTCAGCCCTTCCCAGGCGGTGAACACCGAGACCGCAAAGAGCAACAGCCCGACCGCGCGGCCGGCAAGGATGGTCGCCCGCGGATTGGCGATCAGAAGCTTGCGGCTGCGGCCGGCGGTGATTGCAAGCCCGCCATAGATCCCGGCCTGGGTGATCACCGTCATCAGACCCATGACAGTCGCCTGCACCCAGATCGGGCCGTAGTCCGGCTTCAGGAACTGCGGATAGACGGCAAGCACGAACAGATAGGCCTTCGGATTGATCAGGCAGGTCACCAGCCCCTGACGAAACGCCTTCCATGCGGAGCGGCTGCCGACAGGCCCGTCCTGACCGACGGTGATGGAGCTGCGCATCAGCGTGATGCCGATGAAGGCCATGTAGGCGGCGCCGGCGATCAGCAGCGGCTTGAACAGGATCGGCACGAAATGCATCAGCAGGCCGACGCCGATCGCCCCGTTCAGCGTGTGCACCATGCCGCCGACCATGATGCCGCCGGTCGCGGCCAGACCCCTGTCGCGGCCGCCGGTCAGCGCATTGGCCAGCACGAACAGCATGTCCATGCCCGGAACGGCGATGATGCCGAACAGCAGGATAAAGAAAAGCCAGAGATTTTCCGCGTAGCCCATGTCAGTTGCCTGTCGCCTCGTTCCACCAAGCCGCAGCGGAACCTGTTGATTTTCAATTCGATAGGCAGTCCTATAGGTCGACCCAACTGACAAGGGTGTGTCAGTTGCGGTCGGAGCCGGGTGAGGAAAATGCGCAAGGCGTCACGCCTGTTCGAGATCATCCAGATCCTGCGGCTGGCGCGGCACCCGGTGACGGCCGCCATGATCGCCGAACGGCTGGAAGTGACGATCCGTTCGATCTATCGCGACATCGCCGCACTTCAGGCGATGCGCGTGCCGATCGAGGGTGGGCGCGGCATCGGTTATATCTTGCGCCCCGGTTTCGACCTGCCGCCGCTGATGTTTTCGATCGAGGAGATGGAGGCGATCGTGCTGTCGCTGGCGCTGCTGGAGCGCACGGGCGACGACGAGCTCAAGCAGGCGGCCAAGCGCGTCAGCAGCAAGATCGCCGGCGCGGTGCCGCCGCCGCTGCGCCAGACATTCGACGCCAATGCCCTGCATGCCTGGGGCTTTGCCGCCCCCTCGGCCGGCACGATCGACCTGGCTCTGGTGCGCCGCGCCGTCCGCGACGAGGAGAAGCTCGACCTCTCCTATCGCGACGAAGCAGGCCGGACCACGCAACGCATCATCCGGCCGATCGCGCTGATCTACTACGCCGAGTCCGCCAACATCGTCGCCTGGTGCGAACTGCGGCACGCGATCCGCAATTTCCGCAGCGACCGCATCGAGGACTGCCAGCCGACCGGGCTGCACTTCAAGGGCGAAGGCGACCGCCTGCGCCAAATCTGGGTCGACGGCTGGGAAACCCCGGCCCCCGGCGGCTAGACGAGCAGGTATTACCGCACATCCACCCAGCGCTTTTCCTCGAAGGAACGTGCCATGGCGTGCACGGTGCGCTCGATCTCCAGACCCTCGGCGAATTCGATGAGGCGCGCCGGTCGGCCGGCGAGCCGCGTCAGCAATTCGTGGCACTCGATGATCTTGAGGTCGTTGAAGCCCAGGCCATGGCCGGGCGCCGGCAGGAAGGCGTCGTAGGGCTTGTGGTGCGGCGCCACCAGGATGGTGCGGTAGCCCTGTTCGGTCGGGCGATCCGCGGTGAGATAGAGCTGCAATTCGTTCATTCGCTCCTGGTCGAACAGGATCGAGCCCTTGGAGCCGAAGATCTGGATGGCGATGCGGCCCTTGCGGCCCCAGGCCGAGCGGTTGACCTGGAGCGTGCCGGCAATGCCGTTTTCCAGATGCATCAAGATGCTGGCGATGTCGTAGGTCTCGACCGCGCGGCGGCCGCCCGCCGCCAGCTTGCGGTCGGCATAGGGCTTGGCCATATCGCAGATGACGCTGGCGACGCGGCCGAACAGGACAGAGACCAGCGACAGCGGATGCACGGCGAAGTCGTCGAGCGCGCCGTAGCCGGAGGCGGCATCGTGCTTCCAGAAGAACAGCGCCTCGGGATCGGCCATGAAATCTTCGTCCATCTCGATGCGCAGATGATTGACCTCGCCGATGATCTTCTCGTCGAGCAGCGCGCCGATGTGACGGATGGCCGGGCTCTGGATGTAATTGTAGCCAAGGGCAGCGACCTTGCCGGATTTCCTGGCCGCTTCCGCCATCGCCTCGGCTTCGGCAAAGCTCGGCGCCATCGGCTTTTCGCACCACAGATGCTTGCCGGCCTGGAGGATGGCGATGGCCATTTCCGGATGGAACTGGTTGGGCGTGGTCAGCGAGACGATATCGACTTCCGGATCGTTGACGACGGCGCGCCAGTCGCCTGAGGCCTTGGCGAAGCCGAACTCCCCGGCCTTGCGCCGGGCAAGCTCCTCATTGACCTCGCCGAGATGGACGAGCCTGGGCTTGGCCACGTCGGGAAAGACGGCGCCGACGGCACTCCACGCAATGGCGTGGCACTTGCCCATGAAACCCGTGCCGATAAGACCGACGCCGACCATTTTCTGTTTCCTCCGCTGCCTGAAGCACTGCGTGGATGAATTAGTCCATTTTCTCTCCAAATGGAATGTCTGCCTCATTTTTTATGGCGTTCTTGCGCAGGCTCGCTATGATGGGGCAGAGAGGACGTTTCACGGATGAGCTTGGACGGGCCGACGATGGACGAACGGGTACCTCGCGACTTCGAGACGCTGCGCGCCACCATCCTGGACCGGCGCGAAAGCCTGCCCAAGCGCATCGCCCAGATCGCCGCCTACGCGCTCGACAATCCCGACGACATCGCCTTCGGTACCGCCGCCAGCATCGCCGCCTCGGCCGGCGTGCAGCCCTCCACCCTGATCCGCTTTGCCCAGCAGCTCGGCTTCGACGGCTTCACCAGCCTGCAGCAGGTGTTCCGCGAGCGGCTGCGCGAGCGCAACTCATCCTATGACGAGCGGCTGCAGGCGCTGCGCGCCAAGGCCGAGGGCGGCGCCGGTCACCGCGCGATCTTCGACGGCTTCGTCGCCGCCGCCAGCACCTCGCTCAACGACATTTCGCGCACGCTGGACGATGCGCATCTGGAAGAGGCGATTTCGCTGCTGGCAAAGGCGCAGACCATTTATGTCTTAGCCAAGCGCCGCTCCTATCCGGTGGCGAGCTATATCGCCTATGCGCTGGGCAAGCTGAAGATCCGCAACCAGCTGATCGAATCGGCCGCCGGCCTGAACGCCGAGATGATCGCCTTCGCCACGCCGGCGGACGCCGTCATCGCCATCTCCTTCTCGCCCTACGCGCCGGCCACCATCGAGGAAGCCCGCACCATTTCAGAACAGGGCGTGCCGATCGTCGCCATCACCGACAGCTCGTTTTCGCCGCTCGCCCAGTTCGCCAGGGTCTGGTTCGAGGTTGCCGAGGCGGATTTCGCCGGCTTCCGTTCGCTGTCGGCGACGATGGCCCTGGCCATGGCGTTGACCGTTGGCGTCGGCGAGAAGCGGCGCGATACCGCCCGCAGGCGCAAAGCCTGATCGGGCACCTAAAAGCCAATTTTAGATCCGGGAATGCTCATTCCATATTGACTATGGATTGGAATTATTATTTCATATTCCCGGCACCACGCCGCCGCTCGCGCGTGTTACCCAAACAATGTTGTTCCTGACAACAAGTCTGACGGGAGGTTCCAATGAGCGAAGCCGTGGACGCCAGACAGGCGCCGCTCGACGTCATCACCATCGGTCGCGCTTCCGTCGACCTCTACGGCCAGCAGATCGGCTCGCGGCTGGAGGACATCACCTCTTTCGCCAAGTCGGTCGGTGGCTGCCCGGCCAACATTTCGGTCGGCACGGCGAGGCTTGGCCTGCGTTCGGCGCTGCTGACGCGCGTCGGCGACGAGCAGATGGGCCGCTTCATCCGCGAACAGCTGAAGCGCGAAGGCGTCAACACCGATGGGCTGAAGACCGACAAGGAGCGGTTGACCGCCCTGGTGCTGCTTTCGGTCGAGAGCGAAGGCGTTTCGCCGATGATCTTCTACCGCTCGGACTGCGCCGACATGGCGCTGGCGCCGGAAGACATTGACGAGGCCTTCATCGCCTCGGCACGCTCGATCGTCGTCACCGGCACGCATTTTTCCCGCCCCAACAGCGACGCCGCCCAGCGCAAGGCGATCCGCATCATGAAAGCCAAGGGCGGCAAGGTTATCTTCGACATCGACTATCGGCCCAATCTGTGGGGCCTTGCCGGCCATGCCGAAGGCTTCGAGCGCTATGTCAAATCCGACCGGGTCTCGGCCCAGCTGAAGACCGTGCTGCCCGATTGCGATCTCATCGTCGGCACCGAGGAAGAGATCATGATCGCCTCGGGCGCCGACGACTGCCTGAGCGCGCTGAAGACGATCCGCGCGCTGTCGGCGGCCACCATCGTGCTGAAACGCGGCGCCATGGGCTGCATCGTCTATGACGGACCGATCAGCGACGATCTGGAAAACGGTGTCGTCGGCAAGGGTTTTCCGATCGAGATCTACAATGTGCTGGGCGCCGGAGACGCCTTCATGTCCGGCTTCCTGCGCGGCTGGCTGGGCGGGCAAGACCACGCGACGGCGGCGACCTGGGCCAATGCCTGCGGCGCCTTCGCCGTGTCGCGGCTGCTCTGCGCGCCGGAATATCCGACCTTCGAGGAGCTGCAGTTCTTCCTCAAGAACGGCAGCAAATACAGGGCGCTGCGCAAGGACGAGGCGATCAACCATATCCATTGGGCAACGACCCGGCGGCGCGATATCCCCTCGCTGATGGCACTCGCCTGCGATCACCGTGTGCAGCTAGAAGACGTGGCGGCGAAAGCCGGCGCCGATGCGGCGCGCATCCGCGATTTCAAGGTGCTGGCGGTCAAGGCGGCGGCCAAGGTCGCTGCCGGCCGTGACGGCTACGGCATGCTGATCGACGAGAAACATGGCCGCGAGGCGATGTTCGAATTCGCCAGGCATTCCTTCGCCTGGCTCGGACGCCCCGTGGAACTGCCGGGCTCGCGGCCGCTGCGTTTTGAGTTCTCGCAGGACATCGGCTCGCAACTGGTGGAATGGCCGGTCGACCATTGCATCAAGTGCCTGTGCTTCTACCACCCCGACGATCCGGCGGCCTTGAAGGAGGAACAGCAGCAGAAATTGCGCGCGCTGTTCGAGGCGGCGCGGAAAGTCGGCCGGGAACTGCTCGTCGAGATCATCGCGGGCAAGCACGGCAAGCTCGACGACATGACCATTCCGCGCGCGCTGGAAGAGCTTTATGCGCTCGGCATCAAGCCGGATTGGTGGAAACTCGAACCGCAGGCTTCAGCCGGTGCCTGGACCAGGATCGAAGCGGTCATCCTGAAGCATGATCCGTGGTGCCGCGGCATCGTGCTGCTTGGCCTGGAAGCGCCGCAGGACGAGCTGGAAGCCGCCTTTGCGGCCACCGCCAATGCGCCGATCGTCAAGGGTTTCGCCGTCGGCCGCACCATCTTCGTCCATGCGGCCGAAGAGTGGCTGGCCGGCAGGATGTCGGATGACGAGGCTGTCGCCGACATGGCGTCGCGCTTCGAACAGTTGACCGAGGCGTGGCTTGCCGCGCGCGGCCGCAAGGCGGCATAAGAAGGCGCGGCACAAGGACTGCGGAGGAAAACACCATGAGCAAGACAATCCGCCTGACGATGGCGCAGGCGCTGACCCGCTTCCTGTCCCGCCAGATGACCGAGATCGACGGCAAAAAGATGCCGATCTTCGGCGGCGTCTGGGCGATCTTCGGTCACGGCAATGTCGCCGGCATGGGCGAGGCGCTCTACCAGGTGCGCAACGAATTGCCGACCTTCCGCGCCCACAATGAACAGGCGATGGCGCATGCGGCTATCGCCTATGCCAAGGCCAATTTCCGCAGCCGCTTCATGGCCGCGACCTCTTCGATCGGCCCCGGCGCGCTCAACATGGTGACGGCGGCGGCGCTTGCCCATGTAAACAGGTTGCCTGTCCTGTTTTTGCCCGGCGACGTCTTCGCCAACCGCATCCCCGACCCGGTGCTGCAGCAGGCCGAGGATTTTTCCGACGGCACGGCGACGGTCAATGACTGCTTCCGTCCGGTGTCGCGCTATTTCGACCGCATCACGCGGCCGGAGCAGATCATCCCGGCGCTGAGCCGCGCCATGCAGGTGCTGACCGATCCGGCCGATTGCGGCCCGGTGACGCTGTCGCTCTGCCAGGATGTGCAGGCCGAGGCCTATGACTATCCCGAAAGCTTTTTCGCCGAACGGGTCTGGCACCAGCGTCGGCCGCGCCCGGACCGCCACGAACTCGCCGCCGCTGTGGCGGCACTCAAGGGCGCGAAGAAGCCGCTGATCATCGCCGGCGGCGGCGTTCTCTATTCGCAGGCCTCCGATGCGCTGGCCGAATTCGCCCAGGGCGCCGGTATTCCGGTCTGCGAGACACAAGGCGGCAAATCCTCGCTGCCGGACGATCATCCGCTCAACATGGCGGCGGTCGGCGTCACCGGCACCTCGGCCGCCAACCGGCTGGCGGAAGATGCCGATGTGGTGCTCGCCATCGGCACGCGCCTGCAGGATTTCACCACCGGCTCATGGGCGCTTTTCAAGACTTCCGGCAAGACCATCATCGGGCTGAACGTCCAACCTTTCGATGCCGGCAAGCACCGGGCACTCCCGCTGGTCGCCGACGCGGCCGAGGGACTGGCCGAACTCGGCGCGGCGCTGAAGGGCTGGAAGGCGCCTGCCGCCTGGACCGACAATGCGGCCAAGGGCAAGAAGGCCTGGCAGGCCGACGCGGCCAAGGTGACGGCCTCGACCAACGCCGCTTTCCCGTCCGACGCGCAGGTGATCGGCGCCGTGCAGCGGGCCATGGGCTCCGGCGTGACGCTGCTGCATGCAGCCGGCGGTCTGCCCGGCGAATTGCACAAGCTTTGGCAGGCCGGCGCGCCGGGTTCCTACCACGCCGAATACGGCTTCTCGACCATGGGCTACGAGATTGCCGGCGGACTCGGCACCAAGATGGCCAAGCCCGGCGAAGAGGTGGTCGTCATGATCGGCGACGGCTCCTATCTGATGCTGAATTCGGAGATCGCCACCTCGGTGATGCTGGGTTTGAAGCTCACCATCGTGCTGCTCGACAACCGTGGGTATGGCTGCATCAACCGGCTGCAGATGGCGACCGGCGGCGCCAACTTCAACAATCTCCTGAAGGATTCGCGCCACGAAATCCTGCCCGACATCGACTTCGCCGCGCACGCGGCGAGCATGGGCGCAATTGCCGAGAAAGTGCCGTCGATTGCCGGCCTGGAAAACGCCCTGCAGAAGGCGAAGACGAACGACCGCACCACCGTGCTGGTCATCGACACCGACCCGCTGGTCTCCACCGACGCCGGCGGCCATTGGTGGGATGTGGCGGTGCCGGAAGTCTCCGCGCGGCCGCAGGTCAACGCGGCGCGCAAGGCCTATGACGAAAAGCGCCAGATGCAGAGCGTTGGCGATTGATGCTAAGTCGGCGCTGCTCCCTACCTCCCCCTTGTGGGGAGGTCGGACCGAGGGTCCGGGTGGGGGTCGGCGTCGCACCCCCACCCCGCTGCTTCGCAGCGACTTGCCGGGGCGAGCCACGGGTCTCGCCCGTCCTTCGGACCCCCACAAAGGGGAGGACAGATACGAACTGAAACTGGAGTGACGACTTGAAAGCCAAACTGGGCATGTCCCCCATCGCGTGGTGGAACGACGATCTTGCGGAACTGAGCGATGACGTGTCGCTGGAGGAGTGCCTGCGCCAGTCGCGCTCGGCCGGCTTCACCGGCATGGAGATGGGGCGGCGCTTCCCCAACGATCCCGCTGTCATGCTGCCGATCCTGAAAGCCGCCGACGTGACGCTGTGCGGCGGCTGGTTTTCCGGCACGCTGGTCGATGAGGAGATGAGCAAGAACAAGGATCGCATCCAGCCGATGATCGAGCTGTTCAAGGCGGTCAACGCGCCTTGCATCGTCTATGGCGAGGTCGGCCGCTCGATCCAGGGCGACCGCTCGAAGCCGCTGGCCACCAAGCCGAAACTCACCGGCGACGAGATGAAGGCCTATGCAAGGCGCCTGACCGAATTCGGCGAATGGTGCGCCGAACAAGGCATGCCGCTGTCCTATCATCACCACATGGCGGCGGTGGTCGAGACCGAGCCGGAGCTCGATGCATTCATGCGCCATTCCGGCGAAGGCATTCCGCTGCTGCTCGATGCCGGACACCTGGCCTTTGCCGGCGGCGATGTGCTGCGCGCCATCGACAACCACCACAAGCGCATCAGCCATGTGCATGTGAAGGATGTGCGCATGGATGTGATCGACAGGCTCGACCGCACGAAACAGTCGTTCCTCGACGCCGTGGCGCTCGGCGCCTTCACCGTGCCGGGCGACGGCTCGCTCGACTTCGGCGCCATCGTGCAGCGCTTCGCCGACCATGGCTATGAAGGCTGGTTCGTGGTCGAGGCCGAGCAGGACCCGAAGAAGAACCCGCCGCTCAAGATGGCGCAGGTCGGCCACAAGGAGCTGATGCGGGTGATGACATCAGCCGGCTACACGGTCGAAACCCAGGGTTTTCCGAATGCCTGACGCGACGGGTTCACGGCGAGGCAGGTTGCTGTAGATTGGCCCGATGAAAGATTCCGAGCACCCCTTCTTCCGCCCGTTGTGGCGGCGTGTCGCCGTCGTCGCGGTCTGTATCATCTGGTCGATCATCGAGTTCACCACCGGCACGCCATTCTGGGGCACCATCGCGCTCGGCTTCGCCGGCTATGCCGTCTGGCAGTTTTTTTATCTGTACAAGCCGGTTGATGAGAACAAGGCGCCGGCCGAGTCCGAACCGAAGGAGTAACCCGATGTCGAAGCTGCTGGTGAAGGCCGACAAGGGCCATGGCCGCGTTGCCCATGTGACGCCGAAAAGCGCCGGCTGGACCTATGTCGGTTTCGACCTGCATCGGCTGCAGCCCGGCGAAAGCGCCTCGGGAAAGACGCAAGACCGCGAAGTCTGCCTGGTGTTCGTCACCGGCAAGGGCAGCGCGACAGCCGGCGGCAAGGATCTCGGCCTGCTCGGCGCGCGTATGTCGCCTTTCGAGGGCAAGCCGTGGTCGGTCTATGTGCCCGAGGGATCGGACTGGTCGGTGACAGCGGACACCGAATTGGAACTCGCAGTCTGCTCGGCCCCCGGCCTCGGCGGCGGCTTGCCGGTTCGGGTGATCGGGCCGGACGATCTCGGCCAGGAGGTGCGCGGCAAGGGCACCAACACGCGCTACGTCACCAACATCCTGCCGGAAGGCAAGCCGGCCGATTCCTTGCTGGTGGTCGAGGTCATCACGCCGGGCGGCCACACGTCGAGCTATCCGCCGCACAAGCATGACCAGGACAATCTGCCGGCAGAATCCTATCTCGAGGAGACCTATTACCACCGCCTCAACCCGCCGCAGGGCTTTGCCTTCCAGCGCGTCTACACCGATGCCGACACGAATGGCCATCGCGCGCTGGACGAAGCCATGGCGATCGAGGATGGCGATGTCGTGCTGGTGCCCAAAGGCTATCACCCCTGCGCCGCCTGCCATGGCTACGATCTCTACTATCTCAACGTCATGGCCGGGCCGAAGCGGACGTGGAAATTCCACAATGCGCCCGAGCACGAATGGTTGATGAAGGCCTGACCGTTTTGCGTTTCCGGCTGAACTTATTGGTCCAGCTCGGAAAAATCGTCGGCTAAGGACCTATTGGGTCGATTTGCCTTCGAAAACCCTTCAAAGCTTCGTCAATCCGTCATGGAAATCACCTATGGCAGCGGTCTGACGAGGATTTTCGATGCGTTATGCCATCTACTTCACCCCCCGGCAGGACGAACCGCTGGCGCGGATCGCCGCCAACTGGCTGGGCCGTGACCCATTCGGCGCGGCGACAAGGCCGGTTGAGGCCGTGGCCGATCTGGCGGCGGAGGAAGTTGCCTTCCACACCGCCTCGGCACGCCGCTATGGCTTCCACGCGACGCTGAAAGCACCCTTTCGCCTGGCTGCCAGCGAGACCGAGACGTCGCTGCGCGCCGCAATCGACCATTTTGCCGAAGCGACGCCGGTTGTGACGATCCCGCGTCTCTTCGTCAGCCAGATCGACAGCTTCTTCGCGCTGGTGCCGGAAGGACCGCTGCCGCCGCTCAACCGTTTCGCCGACGAGGTGGTGCGCGATTTCGACCGCTTCCGCGCGCCACTGACCGAGGCCGAGATCGAACGGCGCAGCCCGGATTCGCTGAAGCCGGCCGAGTTCCGCAATCTCTGCCAGTGGGGTTACCCCTATGTCTTCGAGACCTTCCGCTTCCACATGACTCTGTCGGGCCGCGCCGGGCCACAGGAAAGCCCTCGTTTGCGCGCAGCAATCGACAGCCTGTTCGCGGATGTGTTGCGGCAGCCGGTGCTGGTCGACGCGTTGACGCTGTTTATCGAGCCCGAACCGGGCGCGCCGTTCATGGTGCTTTCGCAGCACGCGCTGGGACGCCGCCCGGCAAGGAAAACTGCCTGAACTAACCTGCTCGAAGAACCAAAGGACTGCCCGAAATGACCGCCGAAACCGCTCTTTCCAACGCCCGCATCGTGCTTGCCAACGAGATCGTCGAGGGGTCGCTGGTGCTGCGTGATGGCTTTATCGCCGGCATCGATGCCGGCGGCAGCCGGTCGGGCGAGGACATGGGCGGCGACTATGTCATTCCCGGGCTGGTCGAGCTGCACACCGACCACCTGGAAGGCCATTACGCACCCCGGCCTAAGGTGCGCTGGAATCCGATCGCCGCAGTGCTTGCCCATGACGCGCAGGTGGCGACGGCCGGCATCACCACCGTGCTCGACGCCTTGCGCGTCGGCATGGACGAGGACGCCGACCTCACCTTAGCCGATATCCGCAAGCTGGCCGATGCCATCGAGGACAGCGTCGCGCAGGATCGTCTGCGCGCCGATCACTTCCTGCATCTGCGCTGCGAGGTTTCGGCGCCGGACTGCCTGCAGGCCTTCGCCGATTTCGACCGGGACGACCGGGTCAAGCTGGCCTCGCTGATGGACCATGCGCCCGGCCAGCGTCAGTTCGTCAATCTCGAAACCTATGCCTATTACTACCAGCGCAAGCTGAAGCTGACCGACCGCGACTTCAAACTGTTCTGCGAAAAGCGGCTGGCGGAATCGGCGCGCTATTCGGCGCCGAACCGCGCGGTGATCGCGGCTGCCTGCCGTGAGCGCGGCATTGTGCTTGCCAGCCATGACGACGCCACATCGGGCCATGTCGACGAGGCGATCGAGCAGGGCGTGCGCGTTGCCGAGTTCCCGACCACCGAGGAAGCGGCGCGCGCTTCGAAGGCCGCGGGCCTGGGTGTTCTGATGGGTGCGCCGAATGTCATGCGCGGCGCCTCGCATTCGGGCAATGTCTCGGCGCGCGCGCTGGCCGGCGACGGCCTGCTCGACATCTTGTCATCAGACTATATTCCCTTCAGCCTGATCCAGTCGGCCTTCTTCCTCGGCGACATGGTCGAAGGCATTTCGCTGCCGCAGGCGGTCGCCATGGTGTCGAAGAACCCGGCCGAGGCCGTTGGCCTGACCGACCGCGGCGTCATCGAGCAGGGCCGCCGCGCCGACCTGGTGCGCGTGCGCGTCGACGACCATGTTCCGGTGGTGCGCACCGTCTGGCGGCAAGGGCGCCGGGTCGCATGATGGTGTCGGCCTTGATCGAGCGCGAGTTGTCCGCTGAAACGTTCCCTGTGCGTCATGGCGTCTTTGTCGCCGTCGTGGGGCCGAGCGGCGCCGGCAAGGACACGGTGATCGGTTACGCCCGTGCCCTCTTCGCCGATGAGACCCGGCTGGAATTCGTCCGCCGCGTCATCACCCGGCCAAGCGATGCGGCGAGCGAGGATCACGACACACTGGCCGACGCCGCCTTCGTCGAGGCCGAGGCCGACGGCGCCTTCGCCATCTCCTGGGAAGCGCATGGCTTGCGCTACGGCCTGCCTGCCGATGTCGACTGGTCGGTCGCCAATGGCCATGTGGCGGTGGCGAACGTGTCGCGTGCGATCATTCCCACCTTGCGCGAGCGCTATGCCAATCTGGCCATTGTCGAGATCACCGCTTCGCCTGACGTGTTGGCCGAGCGGCTGGCGATGCGCGGCCGCGAGTCGCGCGGCGAAGTGCTGGCGCGCCTGGCGCGCAGCGCCAATGTGACCCTGACCGGCCCCGGCGTGACCACGATCGACAATAGCGGCCCGCGCGAAGTGGCGGGCGAGCGCTTCGCCGAGCTGCTGCGCAAGGCAATGGCCTTCTCCGACATGTCGGGCATGATCTGATTTAGGCGTGCATCCTGCAGCGGCAGCGTGCGCGGCTCAATTGGCCCCAAGCGCCGCCCATTGGCGCTCACTTGCTTTCCCGCGGCTTCCGGAGCGCTATGTGGTGCTGACCACAGAAGTGATTCCAGGCCACGCGTCCTGGAACACCCGATCAGAGAATCCGGGGCGAACGAGGACAGGGAGCTTTCATGCAGACGCTGACGCCCATCCTCCCGACGGTCACGGCGGCATTTCTCGCCTCCTTCGTCGAGGTCGTCGAAGCCTTCACCATCGTGCTTGCGGTCGGCGTGACGCGCAGCTGGCGCCCGGCGCTGACTGGCGCCGCCTTGGCGCTGGCGTTGCTGGCGGCGCTGGTGCTGGCGTTCGGGCCGCTGCTGGCGCTGGTGCCGATCACCACGCTGCAGTTCATCGTCGGGGTGCTGCTGGTCCTGTTCGGCATGCGCTGGCTGCGAAAGGCCATCCTGCGCAGCGTCGGCGTCATTGCACTGCATGACGAGGAGGCGGCCTTCTCCAAGGAGACCGCCGCCCTCAGCCAGCAGGCCAATGACCGCCGCGCCGACTACCTCGCCGGCCTGGCCTCGTTCAAGGCGGTGCTGCTCGAGGGTGTCGAGGTTGTGTTCATCGTCATTGCCGTCGGCGCCGCCCATGGGCAGACGCTCTACGCCAGCCTGGGCGCGCTGGCAGCCTTCGTCCTGGTGATGCTTATCGGCCTGGCGGTGCACCGGCCGCTGGCACGCGTGCCGGAGAATGCGCTGAAATTCGTGGTCGGGCTGATGCTGACCAGCTTCGGCATCTTCTGGACCGGCGAAGGCATAGGCGCCGACTGGCCGGGCGCCGATCTCGCTCTGCTCGCCATCTTCTCCATCGTCACGCTGGCGTCCTTTGCCATGGTGCGCTGGCTGCGCGGCACCTATCCCGTATCAGCCGGAGGATTCGCCCGATGAGCATCATCCGTCTTGTTGCCAGGGAATTCTTCGGCATGTTCGTCGATGACGGCAATCTGGCGCTGTTGGCGCTGGTGCTGGTGGCCGCCGTCGCGGCGGCGGTGAAGCTGCTGGCCCTGCCGCCGCTGCTCGGCGGCGTGCTGCTGCTGGTCGGCTGCCTCGCCATCCTGCTGCAAAGCGTTCGCCGCGCGGCACGTGCGGTCAAACGATAAAGGCGGCCCGCATGGCCGCTACCTCGGGCATCGTTTCGATAGCAAAACGATGCCCCAGCGATGCTGGCTATCCCTTGAACGCCGGCAGGGTCAGGCCCTTGACGCCGACATCGAGCGCGAACAGTCCACCCGGATTCTTCTGGCGGACGAAGTGGCTGGCCGGGCGCTTGAGGACGGCTGACGTGACATAGAGGATGTCGAGGTCCTTGCCACCGAATTCGCAGCAGGTCGGCAGGTCGGTCGGCAGAACCACGGTCTGCATCAATTCGCCATCAGGATCATATCGGCAGACCTTGCTGGTCACCGGGATGGTCACCCAATAGCATCCCTCGGCATCTACGGTGGCGCCGTCGGCGACGCCGCCGGTCGCCGTCATGTCGATGAAGGTGCGGCGGTTTTCGATATCGCCGGTGGCGGCCTCGAAATCATAGGCCCACACCGCGCCGGCATGGCTGTCGGAGAAATACATGGTCTTGGAATCCGGGCTCCAGGCCAGCCCATTGGAGCAACCGATGCCATCGATCATCTTGTGCACGGAAAGGTCGGGATCGAGCCTATAAAGCGCGCCGATGAATTCGATCGGCTGACCCGGCACCTCGAACATCGAGCCCGACCAGAAGCGGCCCTGGCGATCCGGCTTGCCGTCATTGAAACGGGTGTTGGGCATATGAGATTCCGGGTCGACGATCGCCTGGAAAGTGCCGGTCGCCGGGTCGAAGAAGTGAAAGCCGTTGGCCATGGTCAGCACAAGGCCGCCCCTCTCGCGCAGGCCGAGGCAGCCGAGATATTCCGGTGTCTCGAAGGTCTCGTCCTTGCCGGTCGCTGGATCATAGCGGTGGATCAGCTTCTTCCAGATGTCGATCCACCACAGCACGCCGGCCTTGGGGTCCCAGAGCGTGCCTTCGCCGAGTTCGGCCCTGGCATCGACGACGCAAGTGATTTCGACCATGGTCAGCCCTCTTTTCTCCGCAGCCTGCCGCCGAGGCCGGCGAAGGTCTCGCTGCCGATCGACACGGTGAGCAGGATGACAGCGCCGTAAACGATGAGCAGCGCTCCGCTCGACAGGTTCAGCGCCGGCAAAAGGCCGGTGAGGATGGTGAGCACCATGGCGCCGGCGACGGTGCCGAGATAATGGCCGCTGCCCCCGAGGATGGAGGCGCCGCCGATGGCCACCGCCGCGATCGAGGTGAACAGATAGGCGTCGCCCATGCCGAGATAGGCCTGACCGGAATAGCCGGTCAAAAGCATGCCGGCGAAAGCGGCGGTGAGGCCTGAGATGACATAGGTGAGGATAGTGGTGCGTGCGGTCGGCACGCCGGAGAATTCGGCGACCGTGGCGCTGGTGCCTAGCGCGTAGAGATGGCGGCCGAACGCCGCCTTGGAGAGCAGCAGCGTCGCCACCAGGGTCAGCGCCAGCCAGATCAGCGCGATGACCGGAAAACCACCGAGCCGCCCGACCGACAGGAACTGGATCAGGGCCGGGGCCGAAGGCGTCGGCGAGCCGCCCGTCAGCACCAGGATCAGCCCTTGCAGGATGACGTTTGTGGCCAGCGTCATGATGATCGGCGGCACGCCGAACTGGGCAACGCCGATGCCGTTGATGAGGCCGATGAAAGCGCCGCCGGCAAGCAGCAGCGGCATGACCCAGACCAGCGGCAGATCCTGGCCGCCGCACAGCAGCGCCATGATGATGGCGGCCGAATTCAGCACCCAGGGCACCGACAGGTCGATGCCGCCGCCGATGATGACGAAGGTCTGGCCGAGCGCGACGATGCCGACGAAGGCGGCCAGCACGACGGTGGAGCGCATGTTGGAGACCGACAGGAAACCCGGCGAGAACAGCGCCGTGACCAGAAGCAGCACCACCATGCCGGCATAGGCGAGCACGATGAGGCGGTTGCGGGCAAGGAAAGCGCTCATTGGACACGGTTCCTTGCGGCTTTCTCGGCGACGGAACTGGCCAGCACCGAGAGCAACAGGATGACGCCGGAGGCGACCGGCTGCCAATAGCTCGACACATGCAGGACGAAGACCAGATTGCCTATCAGGGTGAGCACGAAGGCGCCGATCAGCGTGCCGGCGAGATGGCCGCGTCCGCCGAACAGGCTGACGCCGCCGATGACCGCCGCCGCCACCGAAGGCAGGATATAATCCTTGCCGATGGTGGGCGAGCCGGCGCCGGTCTGCGTCACCAGGAACAGCGCCGCACCAGCCGCGAACAGGCCGGACAGGCCATAGGTGACGAGGTTGACCCTTGCGATCGAGACGCCGGACAGGAAGGCCGACTTTTCGTTGGAGCCGGTCGCCTGGATGGCGATGCCGACCCGCGTCGCGCGAAACCACCACCAGAACAACAGCAGCACCAGCAGCATCCAGACCGGGCTGGTCAGGCCGAGGGGCTGTGCGGAAGCGAAGCCAACCCACCATGAGGGAATGCTGCCGCCATCGGTCGGCAGGATGATCATGGCGACGCCGTTGAGGATCGACCAGGTGGCGAGCGTGACCAGGAAGGGCTGCAGCTTGAGCAGCGAGATCAGCAGGCCGTTGAGTGCGCCGATCAGGAAACCGAGCGCCAGGATGATCAGCGCCCAAAGTGCCGTGATCGACGGATCGTCGGTAAAGCGCGTCGCCGCGATCACCGTGCCGAGGCTGATCATGCCGCCGATCGACAGGTCGATGCCGCCGCGCAGCAGCACGATGGTCTGCCCGGTCGCCGCCAGCATCAGCGTCATCGCCGCCGCCGTGTCGAGATTCAGTTCGTCCAGCGAGAAGACGCCGGATTGTAGGCTGCCATAGATGCCGACAATCAAGGCCAGCATCAGGCAGGCGACCAGGAACGGCGCGCGGTCGAGCAGGCGGCCGCGCCAGTCGATGGCCGGCTTGGTGGGCTTCGTCTCGGCCGGCCTCTGCGCCATCTCCACAGTCTGCTCCACGGACATCACCATGATTCAGGCCGCCCTGGTTTCAAGCATGGCGGCGCGCAGGATTTCCTCCTCCGAAATGTGATCCCCCTCCAGCGTCGCGGCAATGCGGCCGTTGCGCATCACCAGCACGCGGTCGGCGACATGGACGAGTTCCGGCATGTCGCTGGAATGGAACAGGATCGCATAGCCCTTGGCGGCGAGGTCGCGCATCAGCTGGAAAATCTCGCCCTTGGTGCCGACATCCACGCCGCGCGTCGGATCGTAGAGCAACAGCACGCGCGCCTGCGTCAAAAGCATCTTGCCGAAGATCACCTTCTGCTGGTTGCCGCCTGACAAGGTGCCGGCAAGCTGTTCCGACGTGCCGGCCTTGATACGCAGGAAATCGACCATCTCCTTGACGAGCGCCGCTTCCTTTTGCCGGCTGAGCAAGCCGTTTTCAGTGAAGCGCTTGATGACCGACAGCGTCAAATTCTCGCGCACGCTCTTGGTCAAAAGCAGGCCCTGGCCGCGCCGGTCCTCCGGTACCAGCGCGATGCCATCCTTGCCGGTCAGCGCCTGGCGCGGATTGCCGATCGAAACCGGCTTGCCCCACAGTTCGATCGAGCCGCTTGCCTTGGTGGCGCCGAACAGCGCCTGAAACAGTTCGCGCTGGCCATGGCCTTGCAAACCGCCGACGCCGAGCACCTCGCCTTCGCGCAGCGCGAAGTCGACGCCGGAAAGCCGGCTGCCGCTCGAAAACCCCTTTACTCCGAGAGCGATGCGATCTGTCGCGGTGGACACACGCTCGGGATAGAGCCGGTCGAGATGGCGGCCGATCATCTGGGTTACGATCTCATTGTCGGACACCGCATCGGCCTCATGCGCGGCGACGGTGCTGCCATTGCGGAAGATGGTCAGCCGGTCGGCGATGGCGCGCACCTCGGCCATGCGGTGCGAGATGAAAATGACCAGCCGGCCTTCGGCGGCGAGCTGCCGGGTGAGCTTGAGCAGCCATTCAGCTTCCCGCGCCGGCAGCGCCGAGGTCGCCTCGTCGAGGATCAGGATGCGCGGGTCCTTGGCCAGGCCCTTGGCGATCTCGACGATCTGCCGTTCGGCCAGGGTCAGCCGCCGCAGCTCCTGATCGGGGCGCAGCGCCGGGAAGTTGTATTTTTCCAGCAACGCCAGCGTCTTGCGGCGCATCTCCGTGCGGTTGACGGTGCCAAGCCACGTGCGCGGCTCATGGCGAAACCAGATGTTCTGTTCGACGCTGAGATCAGGGATCAGCGACAACTCCTGGAAGACTGCGGCGATGCCGCGTGCCTGCGCCGCATCCGGATTGGCCGGGCGATAATCCTGGCCATCAACCAGGATCGAGCCGCCATCATGCTGCACGGCGCCCGACAGGATCTGGATGAAGGTGCTCTTGCCCGCGCCATTCTCGCCAAGCAGGGCATGCACCTCGCCGGCACGGGCGCTGAATGTCGCCTCGCTCAGCGCGACAATGCCGCCATAGCGTTTGGACAGGCCGTTGACGGTGACAAGGTCCATGCATGCGCCTTCGAAAAGCTCTCCCGACATCTTGCGATGCCGGGAGACAGGGTCATGGTCACTGGATGTTACTTCGCCCCGGCGGCTTCCGCAGCGGTGATCTCTACCCAGTCGGGCGTGATCGGCAGCGTCAGGCCGGGCGCCTGGTCCGGGAAGGCATTTTCGCCAATGGCGATCTTGATCATCTTGGTGCCCGGATAGAGCTTGGACTCGAAGGGATCGGTGGTGACGAAATCGCCCTTGACCGAGACGGAACGCTCGGCCGGCTTCTTGCCGGTGTCGAGAATGTCGACCGCCAGCTTGATCGCTTCCGAGGAGAGGTAGGCCGGGTTGGAGCCCAGGATGCACTTGGCGCCTTGCGTCTGCGCGCAGGTGACGGCGGCGACATTGTAGGAGAAGCCGACGACCGGGACGATCGGCCGGCCGGCATCCTTCAGCGCCTGGATGGCGCCCGAGCCATAGCCTTGCGTCATGATGCCGTCGATCTTCGGATTGGCGGCGAGCAGCGCCGCGACACCCGACTGTTCCGGTCCGAGCGCATAGTTGCCGTTGTAGTAGCCGACGACCTTGATGTCGGGATATTTGGCCAGCACCTTCTCATAGCCCCCCTGCAGCTGCGCCGAGATCGGCGCGCCGGCGAGGCCGCGGTCGAGGATGATGTTGCCCTTGCCGCCGAGCTGCGTGGCCATCCACTCGGCCATGACGGAGGGGATGCGGTCCCAGTCGGAAGCGACGGCATAGGCGCAGGGTTCGGTCACCACCTGGTCGAAGGAGATGACGACGATGCCGGCGTCGCAGGCCTTCTTGATGGTCGGATTCAAGGCCGAGTCCGAACCGGCATCGACGAGGATGGCGTCCGGCTTCTGGCGGATGATGTTGTTCAGCGAGTTGATCTGCGCCTGGACGGTGTTCTCGACATTCTCGATCTTGAGGTCGACGCGGCCCTTCAGCGGCCCTTTGTTGACCGAGACGGTGGCGACGCGCTCCATCTGTTGGCGCCAGTCATTGCCGACGAAATTGTTCGAAAGATAGATGGTGTAGGGCTTCTTGTCCTCGGCGTGGCCAGTCTGCATGCCGGCAGCCATCATGGTGGCGGCAAAAGCTGCGAGGCCGATGTTACGGCTCAATGATTTCATGATTTTCTCCTCCCGTTTTTCGTTTCGCGCCCGATGCGGCGCATTGCAATTCACCAAATCAGGTTCCCGAGGCCTCCTTGGGGGTGATCTCCACCCAGCTCGGCGACACCGGCAAGGAAAGTCCCGGCGCGAGATCGGGAAATACGGTCTTGCCGAGCTCGATCTTCACCGCCGAGGAATTCGGCGCATATTTGGCATCGACCATATCCGTGGTCAGGCCGGGCGAATTGAACAGCACGGTGGTGTCGGCCGGCTTCTTGCCAGTGTCCAGTATGTCGACCGCGAGCTTGATCGCTTCGGCCGACAGCGACGGCGGATTGGCGCCGAGCCAGCATTTGGCGCCCTTGGTCTGCGCGCAAGTCACGCCGGTGCCGTTGAAGGCGGCGGCGACGATCGGCACCATCGGCCGGTCGGCATTCTGCAGCGCCTTGATGGCGCCTGTACCGTAGCCCTGCGAGAAGATGCCGTCGACTTCCGGATGCGCGGCGAGCAGGCTGGCGACGCCTTCCTGTTCGGGGCCGGCGGCATAGTTGCCGTTGAAATAGCCGACGATCTCGATGCCGGGATATTTCTTCAGCACGGCGCCAAAGTTCTTCTCGAACTGTTCCGAGATCGGCGCGCCGGCGAGGCCGCGATCCATGAAGACCTTGCCCTTGCCGCCGAGGATGGAAGCCATCCACTCGGCCTGGTTGTTGGCCATGATATCGAAATCGGAATGCATCTTGTAGGCGCATTCGGCAGACACGGTCTGGTCGAAGCTGACGACGATGATACCGGCGTCGCAGGCCTTCTTGATGGTGGGATTGAGCGCCTCGGCCGACGACGCATCGATGAGGATGGCGGCCGGTTTCTGGCGGATGATGTTGTTCAGCGAATTGATCTGCGCCTGAACGGTGTTCTCGGCATTTTCGATCTTGAGGTCGACGCGACCCTTCAGCGGCCCCTTGTTGACGGCGACATTGGCGACGCGTTCCATCTGCTGGCGCCAGTCATTGCCGACGAAATTGTTCGAGAGATAGATGGTGTACGGTTTCTGGGTCGCGGTATGGCCCGGCATCGCAGCCATCGACGCTGCGAACCCGGCAAGCGCCACGAAGCAGGCGCTCAAGCTCCTTAGTTTCATGGTCTTCCTCCCTGTATTTCCTGCCCAGCCGGTGATGGACTGCGCCATCTTAGTCGGATGAAGACGACAAATTGATACCGGTACCAATCGCTGTTGTCAATTTGCCCAGACTTCCCAAAGGCTGCGTCCGCGAGCCGAATTCGCAGGAGTTCTTCTCTTGCGACGTCTCCCGTGGCCGGCACTTCAGCCTAGCTATCATGCTATTATAATTTTATGGGCCTGTCTATGCGACGTCAGCAGAAAATCCCGCCTCCGGCGCGCTTCAGGACAGGTCGTTCGGCGCGTCGTAAGTGATGCTGAAGATATCGGCGGGGTGGCGGGCGACGGAGAATTCGATGCTGCGCTGGTCCGCCGACTGGTAGAGCATCTCTACCGTCAGCACCGGACTGCCGAGCGTTATGCCAAGGTCGGCGGCAACCGCCTCGTCGGCGATCTCGGCGCGCACCGTGACATGCGCCACGTCGAGCCGCAGGCCGAGATGTTGCTGCACCGAACGGAAGATCAGCACGTCCGAAAAATCCTCCCGCTTCAGGCGCGCGCCGATGTCGGGCGGGAAATAGGTGGTGATCTGCGCCTTGCGCTGTTCGCCGATCGACAGCACGCTGCGCAGGCAATAGCCGGCCTCGTCCTTGCCCATGCCGAAATGCCGCTGGAGCACGGGCGAAACCTCCTTGCGGTAGGATTTCACCGTCAGCTCGGCATCCTTGGTGAAGGCCGCCATGTCGGCGAAATTCTTGAACTTCCAGCTCAGATTGACCGAGGGGCTGCGCGCCGCGACCACGGCAGGCTTGGCCGAGCGCTTGCGGATCAGCCCGTCGGCTTCGAGATCGCGCAGCGCCTGGCGAACCGTGATCAGGCTGACGCCGAAATGCTCGGCAATGGCCGCTTCCTTCGGCAGTTCGCCGCCGACGGGGAAGGTGCCGTTGCCGATCGGTTCGCGCAGAATGTCGGCGAGCTGGCGGTAAAGCGGCCCGTTGGCGCGGCCGAGCGTGCGCCTGGGAAGACTGTCTATGGTGGGGTGGTCCATGTGCCTCGTCGCGTCTGTGTCGAAGCTTTTATAATAGCTTCCTGGGCCCGAGGCTAGGCAAGGCTGTTGACGATCAACCGTCTCAGACAAAGAGCCGAAGCGGCTGTTCGATCACCGATTTCAGGGTCGCGAGCCATGCGGCAGCGGTGGCCTCGTCAACACTTGCCGCATCTATCGTCAGCAGGCATTCGGCATGGCCGCCCGGCGTGTCGGGCGAAACGGTCAGGCGCATGGCACGGCCCGGCAGAAGCGGCGTCATCACCGGCCTGATGTCGCTCGCCGGCAGCAGCCGCAGGGATAGGGTCGCTGGCGTTCCCGTCCCATCCCGGCTGTCGGCCAATGCCGCAAGCCGCATGGCGCGCAGCGATGTCAGCGGCATCTCCGGAATCACTGCGAATACGGTTTGCCGACCCGCCAGTTCCAGCGCCACGCAAGCGCCACCTAACCTAGCTGCCTCCGGCATCTCGACAAATGCGCGACCGGCGGCTCGCAGCAGCACGTCGTCGATGGCGAACACATGCCCCGAGCTCTCAAGCGCCGCCAGCAGGTCTTCCAGCGCGCCAAGGGCAACGGAGGTGGCAAAGGCGGCGATCCGGGGCGCGGTCGGGGACAGGGGCGCTGCCGCGGGGGCGACTTTTGGCGAGACGACCGGCGCGGCAACCGGAACGAAGGCTTGCACATCGGCGGCCAGGATGCGGCCGCCCAGGCCGCTGCCGCGAAGTGTTTCGAGCGGCAGGGAACGCTCGCGCGCTAGGCGGCGGGCATAGGGCGAAACCGCCAGCCGGGTCTGCGCCGTCGCGATGTTCATTTCAGATACTCTGAATTCACGCAGTTGGTCAGCCGCCCCTCGGCGAGATAGGCGTGCACCACCTCGATCGATTTCAGCCGGAGGTCGCGCATCGACGCCGGGCTGTAGAAGGCGGCGTGCGGGGTGACGATCAGCCGATTGGCGATCCAAGGTTCTCGGGCGCGCCATGCGGCGAGCAGCGGATGATCGAGATCGCCGGGCTCGTTCGGCAAAACGTCGAGGCCGGCGCCGGAGACGATGCCCTCGCGCATCGCCGCTTCCAGCGCGTCGAGATCGACGATCGGACCGCGCGCGGTGTTGATGAGCACAAGACCAGGCTTGGCGGCGGCGAAGGCGGCCGCGCCAAGCAGCTTGCGGGTCTCCTCGCTGAGCGGCGTGTGGACGCTCACCACATCCGCCCGCTCCATCAATTCACTGAGCGAATGGACACGTTCGTAACCGGTCGACAGGTCGACACCGGAGAGAAGATGCGGGTCATAGAACACCACCTTCATATCGAAGGCGGCGGCGCGGCGCGCCGTCGCAAGTCCGATGCGGCCGAGACCGACAATGCCGAAGGTGGCGCCCTTGTGCCGGCGCACCAGCGGCGCCTTGGAAAAATGCCAGCCTCCGGCGCCATGGCTGGAAAGCTCCGCGCCATAGGCCGATGTGCCGCGCGTCAGCGCCAGCATGAGGCCGATGGCGTGGTCGGCGACCTCGGTGGTGCCATAGTCCGGCACGTTGCAGGCCGGAATCTTGCGCGCACCCCAGCCCGCCGTATCGATGTTGTCGAAGCCGACGCCGGAACGCACGGCGATGCGCGCCTTGGGAAAGGCCGATGGCGCGGCAGCGACATTGTGGGTGGGCGAATAGTTGATGACGGCGTCGACCACCTCGCAGACGGCAGGATCGAGTGCGGCTGCCTTGTCGTTGGTCGAGCGGGCGAGGATGAACTCCACATCGGGATAATGCTGCCGCTCGAGTTCGGCCTCGTCGGCGGCTTGCCAGTTGGCGCAAAGGATCTTCATGCTTGCCCTTCGGATTTCCTCGGTACGATGATTATTTCTTGATGCCGCCGATGCGGCCGCCCATCGGCACCACGGCGCCGACCGGCTGATCGATGGTGTTGAGCGTCCCGCTGACCGGTGCCTCGATCTCGACCACGGCCTTGTCGGTCTCGATCTCGGCGATCAGTTCGCCTTCCTTGACCGGATCACCGACCGCCTTCAGCCATTTGACGACAGTGCCTTCGCTGACGGTGAGATCACCGAACGGCATTGTGATCGGCTCGTCGTTGCTGGGAGCGGCAGCCGCTGAAGCGGCGGGCAAAGGTTTGGCTGGAGCAGGCGTTGGTTTAGCCGGCGCAGCGCTTTTCAGGCCGACCGTGTACCAATGGTCCGGCACCGGCGGTTGGCCTGATATGACATCGCGCACGCCCTGGGCGATGCGCGCCGTGTCGACCAGCATGGCGCGCTCCAGTACCGGCGCGAAGGGATGCGAGGTCGGCGCGGTGTGCAGCCTTCCGGGCGGGGCGTCGAGTTCGTCGAAGGCGAGTTCGTTGATGGCCTGGGCGATCTCGCCGCCAAGGCCGCACATCGCCCAGGCTTCGTCGACGATGAGCAGGCGATGGGTCTTTCGCACGCTGGCGACGATAGTGTCGATGTCGAGCGGCATGATGGTGCGGGGATCGATCACCTCCGCCTCGATGCCTTCACCAGCCAGCGCCTCGGCAGCCTCCAGCGCGCGCTGCACCATCTGGCCGGCGGCAACGATGGTGATGTCGGTGCCGGCCCGCGCAATGCGCGCGACGCCGAAAGGCACGAAATGCTCGCCGACCGGCACCTCGCCCTTGGAGCCGAACAGCGCCTTGGGTTCCAGCATGATGACGGGATCGCCGGCCCTGAGCGCTGTCTTCATCAGGCCCTTGGCGTCGGCAGGGGTCGACGGCACGCAGACGATAAGGCCCGGCATATGGGCAAAGACCGGATGATAGATGCCGCTGTGATGCGGGCCGGAGCTGCGCAGCGCGCCGGCGCCGACGCGCACCACCATCGGCGCGCTCATCAGGCCACTGGTCATGTAGCGCAGCTTGGCTGCCTGCAGGAAGATCTGGCCGGCGGTCTCAAAGGCGAAGTCGGCGAACATCAGGTCCGATACGGTGCGCGCACCGGTGGCCGAAGCGCCGACGGCGGCGGCGGTGAAACCCTGTTCGGAGATCGGCGTGTCGACCATGCGCTCGGCGCCGAATTCCTGCCATAGGTTTTTGGTGTGTGCGAAACTGCCGCCACGCTCGCCGGTGCCCTCGCCGAAATAGAGGATCGCCGGATTGGCGCGCATTTCCTCGGCGATGCCGTCGCGCACCGCTTCGAGCCAACCTTGCGTGCGCGTCTCGCCGACGGCGCGCGGCTGTAATGCGGCCGGCGGATTGATCGGATCGGCGAAGACATGCAGGCGCACCGTCGCCGGATCGGGCTCGGGCGACTTGCGGGCGAAGGTCAGCGCCTCCTCGACCACCTTTTCGATCCGCGCCTCTATTGCCGCGAGCGCCTCGGCATCGGCGATGCCATAGTCCTCGATCAACCGCTTGCGGAACATGTCGATGGGATCGCGCTTGACCCAGGCGTCGAGTTCCTCCTGCGTGCGATAGGTGCCGATGACCGGATCGCCCTCATGGTGACCGACGGTGCGGTAGGTTTTGGCCTCGATGAGCGTCGGGCCCTTGCCTGAACGGGCGCGCTCGGTGGCCTCCTTCATCGCCAGCCAGACGGCGAAGACGTCGTTGCCGTCGACCGCGACCCCAGGCATGCCGTAGGAGGCGGCCTTGGTGGCGATCTCTGGGTTCAGCGTGACCGACTTCAACGGCGTCGCGGTGGCGTAGAGGTTGTTCTCGCAGATGAAGACCGCCGGCGCCCGCTGCACGGCAGCGAAGTTGAGCGCCTCGTGGAAGCCGCCATGGTTGGCGGCGCCGTCGCCGAAGAAGGCGACGCCGATGTCGTCGCGGCCCTGCTGGCGGGCGCTCATGCCGATGCCGACGGCATGGCCGATGCCGGCGGCGACGATGCCGTTGGTGCCGAACAGGCCGACCGAACGGTCGTAGAGATGCATGGTGCCGCCACGGCCGCCGCAAATCCCGTCAACCTTGCCGAACAGCTCGGCCATCACCCGGCCGGGATTGGCGCCCTTGGCAAGTGCGTGGCCGTGGCCGCGATGGGTCGATGTGACCCAGTCGGTTGGCCTGAGATGCGCGCAGACGCCGACGCCTGTCGCCTCCTCGCCGATATAGAGATGCAGGAAGCCTGGCGTTTCGCCCTTGCGGCAGGCGATCTGGGCGATGCTTTCGAAGCGGCGCAACAGCACCATGCGTTCGAACAGGTCGAGCAGGATTTTTGGATCGGGCAGGTTTGGAGCGCCCTTGAAATCGTCGCGTGCGCGCGCCGCAGACATTGCCACCAAAGCCTCCCTGAAATGCGTCCGACGCCGGGCGGCAGAGCGCCGGCGGCGAGCTTGTTGGCCGCTCGCTTTGGCGCATCATAGATTATAATAGCATAATGTCTACTGGCTTCGGACAAAGCCGTGCGACGGCTAGAGTCTGGTGATCCGAACGGTCGCGTCGGGCCGCTGAAACAGCTCCGGCCGCAGGCTGAGACCCAGCCCCGGCCCTTCGAGCGGCGCGACGTGACCGTCCTTGACCGGCGGAATGTCGGCGACGATCTCGGTGTACCAGCCGGTGAAATAGGCGCGCACCGCCTCTTGGTAGTTGACGTTCGGCAAGGTCGCCGACAGCGCGCAGCTGGCGGCATAGACGATCGGCCCGGTGCAATCGTGCAAGGTCACCGGCAGTTCGCTGGCCTCGGCCATGTTGGCGATCTTGCGCGCCTCGGAGAGGCCGCCGCACCAGGCGAGATCGATCATGATCACGCTGGCCGCGCGCTTGTCGATCAGCTGCTTGAACATCTGCCGCGAGGCCAGCCGCTCGCTGGCGGCGATCGGGATCGAGGTATGGCGGGCAAGCTCGGCCATGGCGTCGAGCTCATTGTAGCGGATCGGCTCTTCCAACCAGGCGACGTCATGGGCTTTCAGCGCCTCGGCAATGCGCAGCACCGGCGGCAAGGTCCACAGGCCGTGCAGCTCGACCATGATTTCCATGTCGCGGCCGACGGCGTCGCGGATTTTCTGGAAAGGCTCCAATGCCTTGTCCAGATCGGCCAGCGAAATGCGGGTGCCGTTCGACGCTTCGGCGGCGATGTCGAACGGCCATATCTTCATCGCGCCGATGCCTTCGGATTTCAGGCTCCTGGCGAGATCGCCGGCATTGTAGCGCCAGGCGAGCAGGTCCTCGTAGGGGCCTTCGTTGGAATCGCCAGGCTTGAGCGACCAGTCCTCGCCCCGCTCGAACAGGGCGTTCTTCTTCTTCGTGGCGCGGACATGCTTGTAGCCGGCGCAGGTGTTGTAGATCGGCACGCTCTTGTGGGTGCGCCCGCCAAGCAGCCGCCAGACCGGCTCGCCAAGCGCCTGGCCATAGATATCCCACAGCGCGATGTTGACGGCGGAGTTGCCGCGTACCTCGGCGCCGGAATCGCGCGCGCCGACATAGACGCTGCCTAGCGTGCGATCATGCAGCTCGATGTCGCGCGGATCCTTGCCCAGCAGATAGGACGCGACATTGTCGTGGATATAGGCGGCGACCGGCCCCGGCGCCCAGAACGTCTCGCCGGTGCCGATCAGGCCGGCATCGGTGTGGACGCGCAGCCAGAACAGGAAGGGAAACTCCGCCAGCTGCAACGTTTCGAGCGCGACGACTTTCATCTTCTTCTCCCCATTGCAGCGGACCATGCGGTCGATGGGACAATAGCACATCGCCGTTGACAGCCACTTATGGTACCGGTATCAATTCCGTCAAGATGGCCACCGGGAGGGTGTTTTCTTGCCAGCCGAAAATCACAATACGCCGCCACGAAGAACACTCGTCACCGGTGCCGCCGGCGGCCTCGGTCGCGAGGTGGCGATCCAGCTGGCGCGGCGCGGCTGTGTCGTCGCGGTCACCGACATCAATGGCGAGGGCCTGGCCGAGACCGCCAGGCAGATCGGCGAAGCCGGCGCGGAAAGCGAGAGCATCGTCAGCGACTTCACCGGGGAAGGAGCGCCGGAGGCGGCGGTGGAGAAAGTGGTGGCGCGCTGGGGCGGCATCGACATCCTCGTCAACAATGCCGGCTATGGCGTGATCGAGCCCTTCCTCGACGCCACCTTCAAGGCCTGGACGCGCACGCTGGCGCTCAATGTCACCGCATTGGCCATGGCCTGCAAGGCAGCTGGCCGGGTGATGCGCGAGCAGCGTTCGGGGCGTATCATCAACATCACCTCGCCGGGTTCGCGCATGGCGCTGCCCGACTACACCGCCTACACGGCGAGCAAGGCCGGGGTCGATTCCATCACCCGCGCCGCGGCGGTGGCGCTGGCGCCCTATGGTGTGCTGGTCAATAGCCTGGCGCCGGGCATGATGGACACGGACATGCAGCGCTCGACCGAGGTCGACCTCGCCCGCGCCAATGGCCGCAGCGACCTGCAGGCCTTCCTCGACGAGCGCACCCGCCGCATCCCGCTCGGCCGCCGCGCCGAGATTGCGGAAGTCGCGGAAGCCGTCGTCTGGCTGTGCCTCGATGCGCCCAAATACATGACCGCCGAGCGGCTCAACATGTCGGGCGGGCTCGACAAGGACTGATCAGATGCTGCGAAACTCCCCACCCGGCAGCGCCGATATCGGCGCGCTCGAACGCAAGGCGATACAATTGCGCCATCACATGCTGACCATGGCGCGCGGCCAGGGCCAGGGCTACGTCGGCCAGGGCCTCGGCATCGCCGATGTGCTGGCCGCGCTCTACTTCCACGAACTGCGTTACGACCCGCACAATCTGGCGTGGGCCGACCGCGACCGCTTCCTGTTGTCGACCGGGCATTATTCGATCGCGCTGTGGGCAGCGCTGGCCGAGGCCGGCATCATCCCGGTCGAGGAACTTGCCACCTATGGCGCCGACAACAGCCGGCTGGAGATGTCGACGCTCGACACGACGCCCGGTGTCGAGGTCATCGGCGGCTCGCTCGGCCATGGGCTGGGACAAGGCGTCGGCCAGGCGCTGGGCCTGCGCATCGACAAATCCGAGGCGCGCGTCTTCGTCGAACTGTCCGATGGCGAAATGCAGGAAGGCTCAACCTGGGAAGCGGCGATGTCGGCCAGCCATTTCAAGCTCGACGGGCTGGTGGCGCTGGTCGACTGCAACGGCATCCAGGCCGACGGGCCTGTCGTCCTCGATATGGAGCCGGTCGCCGACAAATGGCGCGCCTTCGGCTGGCAGACATCGGAGATCGACGGCAACAACATGAAGGCGGTGGTCGGCGCACTGGCCGATGCGCGCGAGCGAAACGGCAAGCCGAAGGCGATCGTGCTGCGCACGCTGCCTGGCAAGGGCGTGCCGCGCATCGAAACCTCCGAGAAATCGCATTTCTTCCGCATCGACGTGGCGCAATGGGACGGCATCATCGCCGAGTTCGAAAAGACCGTGGGAGCAGCCCAATGAGCGGCGCGGCGACGGAGGCCGGCCGCACGCTGGCCATGGGTCAGGACGAAGCTGTTGGCGGTGGCCGGCAAAGCGTGGAGGCGCCGTTTGGCAAGGCGCTGGCGCGGCTCGGCCAGAACCGTCCCGACATTGTTGGGCTGACCGCCGACCTCGGCAAATACACCGACATCCTGCCGTTCCGCGACGCGTTCCCCGACCGCTTCTTCAATGTCGGCATGGCCGAGCAGAACCTGGTCGCTGTCGCCGCCGGGCTGGCGCGTACCGGCAAGGTGCCGTTCGCCACCACCTATGGCGTGTTCGCGACAAGGCGTGCCTATGATTTCGTCGCCATCGCGGTCGCCCACTCCAACCTTAACGTCAAGATCGTCGCCGGCCTGCCGGGATTGACCACCGGCTATGGCGGCACGCATCAGGCGATCGAGGATCTGGCACTGATGCGCATGATTCCCGGCCTGACCATCATCGACCCCTGCGACGCGACCGAGATCGAGGCGGCGACCGAGGCGATCGCCGAGCGTCACGGGCCGGTTTATATGCGGCTGCTGCGTGGCAACGTGCCTGTGGTATTTGAAGCCGGCTATCGTTTCGAAATCGGCAAGGCGCGGCAGCTTCGTAAGGGCTCCGATGTCGGCATCATCTCGACCGGCTTCATGACCGAGCGGGCGCTGGATGCGGCGGACGCGTTGCGAAAACAGGGCATCTCCGCCGGCCTGCTGCATGTGCCGACCATCAAACCGTTCGATGCCGAGGCGGTGGCCGCGTTCGCAGCCGGCGTCAGCCACATCGTCACAGCGGAAAACCATGTTGTCGTCGGTGGCCTGGCCAGCCTCGTTGTCGAGACCTTGTTCGACGCCGGCATTGCGAAGAAAGTCACCCGCATCGGCTTGCCCGACCGCTACATCGAATGCGGCGCGGTGCCGACCCTGCAAGCGAAATACGGCCTGACATCAGAGGCCGTCGTCGCCGCGATCATAGCCCTGGGTTAGGACCACCGCATGAAAATCACCGAAATCGAGACCTTTGCCGTCGGCGCCGGCTGGAAGAACTGGCTGTTCGTCAAGGTCCATACCGACAAGGGCATCCATGGGATCGGCGAAGGCACGCTGAACGGCTTCATCAAGACCACCGAAGCCGGCGTGCACGAGCTCAAGCATCTCGCCATCGGCCAGGATCCGCGCCGCATCAATGCGCTGGCCAGGCGCATGCTGGATAGTGTCTCGCTCGACGGCGGCCACATCCATCGCACGGTGATCGCGGCGATCGAGGTTGCCTGCTGGGACATTCTGGGCAAGAGCCTCGGCGTGCCGATCCACCAGTTGCTCGGCGGCCAGGTGCGCGACAGCGTGCTCGGCTACGCCAATGGCTGGTACCGCACCGAGCGCACGCCGGAGGCCTTCCTCGAGGCCGCCAAGGCGGTTCTGACCAAGGGGTTCAAGGCGTTCAAGCTCGACCCGTTCGGCACAGCGCAAGGTTTTATCTCGCGCGAGGAATTGGAGCTTTCCTACGCGATCTGCCGAAAATTGCGTGATGAACTGCCTCGGGACACGCTGATCCTGATCGACGTGCATGCGCGCTTCACCGAGATCGCCGCCCTGCAGGCAGCGCAGAAATTTGCCGATCTCGACATCTTCTGGTGGGAGGAGCCGACCTCGCGCGACCGGCAAGAGACGGTGCACGAAGTGGCGCATCGCTCACCGATCCCCGTGGCGACCGGCGAAATGTACGACACGGTCGGGCAATTCTACACGCTGGCCGCAGGTGGGGGCGTCAACATCTTCCAGCCCGAACCGATGTCGCTCGGCGGTATCGCGCCGTCCATGCAGGTGGCCAACCTCGCGCTTGCCCATGGCAGCCACATCGCCCCGCACCAGAGCGGCGGCCCGGTGGCGACGGCGGTGTGCCTGCAGCTGGCGGCCGCGGTGCCGAACTTCCTCATCCAGGAGCACTTCGACGCTTTCAACGACCCGTGGACGCGCGATCTCGTGACCTGGCACCCGACCGTCGATCCGGACAATGGCCATCTGTCACTGCCCGACGCGCCAGGCCTTGGCATCGATCTCAACATCGAGGCGATCAAGAGCCACCCTTACGATCCCAACGCCTATCTCAACGTCCATGCGGAAGGATGGGAAAAACGGCTCGGGCGGCGGGAAGACGCGGGGCAGCGTGCTTTCTAATCCGTCACGCGCTTTCGCGATCGACGATCTCGAAGCCGAGGCTGGTGATGGTCGGCACCTTGGTGTCGCCGCCGAGCCGTGCCAGCAATTGCCGCACCGCACGGCGGCCCATCTCGTAGCGGTTGACCTTCACCGTGGTCAGCGGCGGATAGAGCTGCGCGGCGAGATCCATGTCGCCATAGCCGGCGATGGCGATCCTGCCCGGCACCGCCCAGCGCCGGCGGTGGCATTCCTGCACGGCGCCGACCGCGAGCGTGTCGCTGGAAAAGAAGATGGCATCGATATCCCGGTGGCGGGAGGTCAGCGTCACCAGCGCCTCGGCACCGCCCTGCGCGGTGATCGGCACTTCGACCTCCATATCGGCATGGTTCTTGATGCCGAGTTCCGTCAGGGCGGCGTGGTAACCGGTGCGGCGCTGCCGCAGGCGGTCATTGCCGTGGATCGGCGTCGAAACGAAGCCGATGCGCTTGTAGCCCTTGGCCGCCAGATGCATGGTCATGGCATAGGCGGTCTCGAAGTTGGAGACGCCGACCACCATGTCGATCGGCTTGCGGCCCTTGATTTCGGAAATTTCGACCACCGGGGCGCCGCTGCTCTTCAGCAAGGCGCGCGCGGTCTCGCTTTGCACGAAGCTCTGCAGGATCATGCCGACCGGGCGCCAGCCGAGCAGGTTGCGGATCGACTTCTCCTCGGCCTCCTGCGTGAACTCGCCTTGCACCAGGAGCATCGAGTAGCCGCTCTCATGGCATTCGTCGGACATGCCTTGCACCTGTTCGGCAATGCCCGAATTGATCAGCGGCGGCACGACAGTGCCGATCATGCGGCCATTGCCGCGCATGCTGGACGCAAGCCGGTTGGGTACGAAGCCGGCCTGCTCGATGGCTTCCAGCACTTTGGCCCGCGTTTCCGGCGAGACCATGTCGGGATTAGACAGCGCGCGCGACACCGTCATCGGCGCCACACCGACACGCTTGGCGATCTCGCGAACGCCGAGGCGTTGCGGCTTCTTTTCGCCCGCCGGCGGCTTGTCGACCATCACCATGCTCCAAGAAAGCGCTATCCACCAAGGCAATGTCCTGCGGATCACGCCGAAACGTCCATTCATAGCGGTTGCCGAGAGTGCTTTCCAGCGATGGACCCAGCTATGCACCGCCAGAAAATTTCAGCGTTGACAAGTTATAATATTATAATCTTAATGGCCGAGAGGAGCGCGCCAGGATCGGCGCGGGCGCATGGGGCCGGCCGCAAGAGCGGCAAAGGTCGCTGCCAGGGAGGTCGGGATGAACAGCGCGGCTGAGGTGAGCGCGCCGCCAAGGGACGCGCGATCGTTCCGGCGGCGACTGATCGGCTTGATTGCCGTCGGTGAGGTCGGCGTGCTGGCGGCCATGGCTTTGCTGATCGCCTTCTTCTGGCTGCTCGAGCCGGCCTTCCTGTCGGAGCGCAACATCCGCGCCATTCTCAACGTCGTCTCCTTTGTCGGCATCATCGCCATCGGCCAGACCATTCTGCTGGTCGCCGGCGAGTTCGACCTGTCGGTCGGTTCGGTGGCCGGACTGTCGGCCGTAGTCGCCGCCAAGCTGATGACCGCGGCCGCCCTGCCGGTGAGCGTCGGCATTCTCGGCGGCATCGGCGTCGGCGCGCTGATCGGCCTCCTCAACGGCTTGATCGTCGTCAGGCTGGGCATCCCCGCCTTCATCCAGACGCTCGGCATGCTGTTCATCGGCCAGGGCCTGATCCAGGTGGTGACGGGCGGCTATCCGGTCTATCCGCTGCCCGAGGCGATCAACACCATTGGCGGCACCGATCTCGCCTTCGGTCTCGGCTGGAGCTTTGCCTTCTTCATCGTCGCCGCCCTCTTTGCCGACTTCGTGCTGCGGCGCACCGTGCTCGGGCGCAACATGTATGCCACCGGCGGCAACAAGGAAGTGGCGCATCTCGTCGGCATCAACACCAGCGCCTACAAGATCGGCGCCTTCATCACCGTCGGCGCGCTGTCGGCGATCGCCGGCATGTTCGTCATGGCCGATCTCGGCAGCGGCGGCACTTCGATCGGCAGCGGCTGGGAACTGACCGTCATCGCTGGCGTCGTGGTCGGCGGCGTCAGCCTGTTCGGCGGCGCCGGCACGGTGGCCGGCGGCGTCGTCGGCATCCTGATGCTGAAAGTGGTGCAGAGCGGCCTCGTCGTCATCGGCGTCAACTCCAACTGGCAGCAGATCTCGGTTGGCGTGATCATGGTCATGGCTGTCGGCCTCGACATAGTGCGCCGCCGCTACTTCATCGCCGGCGCCTGAGAGGCCGCGGATATTGCGCCGGCAAAAATGCCGGCGAACCAAGGGAGGTAAGGCATGAAAACCCATTTGAAAAAGCGGCTGATCCGAACCGCATTGGTGGCAGCGGCACTCGCCACCTCGCTCGGCTCGGTGAGCCTGGCCCGGGCGGCGGACATCCACCTGCTCTGGGTGCAGGCGATGAAGGATCACCCGGTGCACCGGCTGATGCAGGCGGGCTTCCTCAACAAGTGCAAGGAACTTGGCTACACCTGCGAGGTGGTCGGCGACCCGAGCGCCACCAACTGGGATATTCCGGCGACCTTGCCGCTTGCCGAGGCCGCCCTTGCCCGCACCAAATACGACGCGATCGCGGTCTACGGTCCCGATCCGGCCATCTATTCCTACATCTCCAAGCTGGCCAAGGAAGGTTTCCCGATCGTCACCTGGCACGTCCTGCCGCCCGAAGGGACCGTCAACGGCCTGAAAGCGGCAACGGGAGAGAACATCGCCGAAGCGGGAACCAATGCCGCGATCGCGATCGGCGACAAGCTCGGCGGCAAGGGCACCGTGGCGTTGACGCAGGGCGCTTCCAACGACACCGAAAATGCCATGTCGGATGCCTTCCGCAAGACCATCGCGGCGAAATATCCAGGCATCAAGGTGCTCGACACGCAGATGGAAGGCTTTGAGCCGTCGGCGGCCGAGGCAAAGGCGGTGGCGATCCTGCAGGGCAATCCCGATGTGACCGCCGCCTTCGGCACCACCGGCAACAGCATCCAGACCTGGTCGGGCGCCGCCCGCAAGGCCGGACGCGACGTCGTCATCGTCGGCATGGACTATATCAGGCAGAATCTCGATCTGGTGAAATCCGGCGCCGCCTACGGCATCGTCGCGCAGCCGCTCTATGAAGAGAGCGCCAAGGTCGCCGAACTGCTCGGCGATCTCGCCCAGGGCAAGACCGTGCCTTACAGCAATCCGCTGCCGGCAAAGGTGATCACCGCAGCTGATCTCGATCCCTATTACAAGATGCTGGACAGCGCCGGCCAGTAACACCTGCCGCCGGGCCCGCGCCTTGCAGGCCCGGCGCTTTCCGAAGGGATGCGTCTTGTCCATCACCACCCAAGCGCCGCTGTTTTCGGCCACCGCCATCGCCAAGAATTTCGGCGGCGTGCAGGCGCTTCGCGGCGTCGATTTCGATGTCGTGGCCGGCGAGATCCACGCCTTGCTCGGCCAGAACGGCGCCGGCAAGTCGACGTTGGTCAAGATCCTCAACGGCGTGCATCCGGCCGGTTCCTACACCGGCACGATCCAGCTCGACGGCCAGCCCATCAGCTTCGCTTCGCCGGCCGATGCGCGATCGAACGGCGTCGGTTACGTGCCGCAGGAAATCGAGGTGCTCGAACAGCTGTCGGTCGCCGAGAATGTCTTTGCCGGCCGCACCGGGCTGGGCACCGGCATGCTGGTTTATCAGCGCAAGCTCGAGCAGCGGGCCGGCGAAATCTTTGCCGACCTCGGCATCGACATCAACCCCAGGGCCTATGTCGCGTCGCTGACCTCGGCGCAGCGTCATCTGGTGATGATTGCGCGTGCCATCGTCACGAAGCCACGCGTGCTGATGCTGGACGAGCCGACGGCCTCGCTCTCCGGCACCGAGGTCGATGCGCTGTTCGCCGTGCTGCGCCGCCTGAAGGCGCAAGGCGTGGCGATGATCTACATCACCCACCGCCTGCCCGAGGTGCTCGCCATCTGCGACCGCGCCACGGTGCTGCGCGACGGGCAGGTGGCGGTACGGATCGCGCGCGAGGACTTCGATGCCGAGACCTTCATCTTCTCGATGTCGGGTCAAAGGCTGCAGCGGCTGTTTCCTGAACATGCAGCACCCGTCGGCGCGCCGACGGCGCTGGAGGTGCGCCATCTCACAGTCGCCGGCCACAGCGGCGCGGTCCATGGCGCCAGGGATATCAACCTGTCCGTGGCGGCGGGCGAAATCGTCGGGCTGGCCGGGCTGCTGGGCTCGGGCCGCAGCGAGATCCTGCACGGCATCTATGGCCGCGTCGCGGCCGAGGGCGAAGTCCGTGTCGCCGGCCAGACCGTGTCGATCAAATCGCCCAGGGATGCCCGCGCGGCCGGCATTGCGCTGCTGACGGAAGATCGCAAACGCGACGGCCTGCTGTTCAACCTGCCGGTCGGCGCCAACATCACCATCGGCAATCTCGCGCCTCTGTCGCGTCACGGCATGGTGCGCGGCGGACTGGAGCGGAGCTCCATCCTCACCGCCATGCGCGCGCTCAACGTCAAGGCGTCGTCGCCGCAGGCCGTGGTCACCCATCTGTCGGGCGGCAATCAGCAGAAGCTGTTGTTCGCCCGTGTGCTGATGCGGGCACCCAAAGTGCTGCTGCTCGACGAGCCGACCAAGGGCGTCGACGCGGCGACCCGGCACGAAATCTACCGGCTGGTGGTTGAACTCGCCGAGAAGGGCGTGGCTTTGCTGATCGTCGCTTCCGAACTGGAAGAGCTGATTGGCCTTTGCGATCGCTGCCTCGTGGTCGCCGACGGGCGCATCGTCGACGAATTTGGCCGTGGCGAAGGCGGCGAGGACCGCGTGCTGCGCTCGGTGACCGCGGCGCAAGCGGAACGCCACGCTGTGGCTGCACAGGTTTCAGCATGATGTTCGCCGGCAAACGTGTTTTCGTCACGGGTGCTGCGACCGGCATTGGCCGGGCGACCGCGGAGTACCTCGCCAACGAGGGTGCCAGGGTTTTCGGCGCCGGACTGGACGGCGAGGAGGGCAAGGCCCTTGCCGGCCGCTATGGCGAAAGCCAGTTGATCTTCCGCGAGTGCGATCTCACCCGCGAAGCGGAGGTTCAGTCGGCAGCGACGGCAATCACCAAACGGCTTGGCGGGCTCGACGCCGTCGTCAACTGCGCCGGCATCTACCCCACCGGCAAGCGGCTTGAAGACGTTTCCGACGCGGAGTGGGAAAAAACCATCGCCGTCAACCTCACAGCCATTTTCCGGGTCTGCCGCGCGACCTTGCCGCTGCTGCGCGCGGCCGGCGGCGGCTCGATCGTCAACATCGCGTCCGTCCACGCCGATGCCACGGTTCCCGGCGTGCCCGCCTATGCCGCGACGAAGGCGGCGGTCGTCGGCCTGTCGCGGCAGATGGCGCTCGACTATGCCGTCGACCGCATCCGCGTCAACGCCGTGCTGGTCGGCTCGGTCGCCACCCGCATGACGCTGGACGGGCTGGAAGCGGCCGGCGGCGCCGAAGCGCTGGGCCTGTCCTTCGAGCCCAACAGGATTGCCCGCATCGCCAACCCTTCCGAGGTCGCCACGGCAATAGGCTTCCTGATCTCGGACGCCGCGTCCTTCGTCACCGGCAGCGCCATGCAGGTGGATGGCGGCCTGCTGGCGCGGCTTCTCTAAGCCTAAACGCAATCGGCTGGTTGACTGAAGATCCGATTATCCTGCCCCTTCAGTTTGCCGCGCACAGGCGCTACCCTGCCAGGGCACGGAATTCCGCAGCCATGGCTGTAGCGGGGGGCAAGCCACCATGAACATGGACTCGACCATTGCTGGTCCGACACCACATTTGACCGCCCCGGCCATCGGTAGCGAGCTTGTTTGCATCGTCGATCGCAGTTCGTGTTTCCATGGCGCGATTCACGTTTCAGGATTCACTTTCTCCGCAAAATCCCCTGTCATTGGGGTCGCCTTGCTTCTGCCGGATGGCCGCACAGTCGTCCTGTCGCAAACTGGCCTTCCCAGTGCGGATTTGAGTCGTCTCTATGGGCGACTTGCGGCGTCGTGCCGATTTGACGAGCGGGTCTTTACGGGGCTGGACAACGCTCAGATGCTGGATGTGAAACTCGAAATAAAATTGGCGGACGGGTCGAAGGAAGTGCGCCCGCTTGCGGCGGCAGATCCGAACGATCCGATACTGCCCCTGGTAAACAGATTCTTTGCCGAGTTGCGGTCACGTTCCGGCGGACATTTGCTGGAGATCGGTTCGCGCAACCGGACCGGTGCAATGTGGCGCAACAGCCTACCGCCGGGCTGGGTCTACACCGGTTTCGATATTCTGGACGGCGAGAACGTCGACATCGTTGGAGACGCCCATGAGGCCAGCCGCTTTCTGCCTCGCAAAACCTATGACGCCGTCATGTCATTTGCGGTGTTCGAACACCTCCTGATGCCCTGGAAGGCCGCGATCGAAATGAACCGGGTTCTCAAGACAGGCGCTCTGGGGATTATCCTGGCGCCGCAGACATGGGCTCTGCACGAAGAGCCGTGCGACTATTTTCGGTTTTCGAGTCACTCCTGGAAGGCCTTGCTCAACAGATCGACCGGGTTTGAAATCATCGAAGCCATCGATGGTGTGCGGGCATACATCGTGGCCCGAGTGCACAACATATCGACGCATTTTGGCGAGATGCACACCGGAGCGTTGATGTCGGCCGTCCTGTTTCGCAAGACAGGTGAAACAAAATTGGATTGGCCGGTCTCGCTTTCCGACGTTGCCGAAGATCTATACCCTTTTTAGATCCTTTTTAGCGGTTGGCAGGGGCCGTGGTTCTTTACGCGTAGCCTTGGGGCTGCGCGTCGCCAGGATCGACAGCGACGGACCATGCTCGTTGTCCGGTGTCTCGTGTGCGACCGCCAGATCGTCGAACCCCAGTTTGGCCAGACCCCACAGCAGATCGTCGCGATGTATCCAGCGCGGTACCGGGTCCATGCCTCCGCAAAATGTCGATGCGCCAAGCGGTCCGTAGGGGCGCGGATAAAGCGTCACCGTTCGGCCGTGCCAGTCGCGTTGCTCTGGCGCTCCAAGCGCCGCGCGCCGCCGGTCGCCGGCCGGCATCGCATTGTCGTCGACGACGTGAGTCCACAAAAACAGGCGATCGGTTCGGTCCGCCAACAAGTCCAGCACGTGCAGCGGGTCCGTCATATGATAGAGAACACCGCTGGCTACGATCAGCGGCCAATGCTTTGTTTCACTCTCCAGGAAGGGCACAAAATTGCCGAGCCGAAAGCTCGCGTCGCGCAAGCCAAGGATTTCCTTCGCGACCAGACAGCGAAGAAAGGCATCGCGATTGGCCTCGATGGCCAGAACCGACCCTGCACCTTGGGACAACAAAGTTGCGGTATGCGCCGCCTCCAAGGGACCTAGTTCGAGGACTTGCTTCCCGTTGAGCCAGCCACCCAGTTTCTCCGCGAGCCAAAGTATGCGTGGGTCCTCGTGCAGATGGGATGTGCCCGCCTGCAAGCCTTGCGCTGCCGGGAACGCGGTGACCCATTGGCCCTTGAATGCATCAATCGCATTTTGGGGTGACGGCGCTGATCCGATGTGCACGGGAGGATCGACAACGGCCGCAGCGATGTGTTCAGGCCCGGCTTCGTTGATCGCGTCGAGCGCCAGGGCCAGTCTGTCGGGACTATGCGTCGCCGGATTGGCGGACATCACCGCAAAGAACTCGCACCCTACAGTCGGGTAAAATTGCTCTTCACGAAGTCCCAGGACTCCTGCTGCGTGCAAATCCGCCATGGCCAGGCGGAAACTGGACGGCGTGAAGACCCAGGCGTGACAGTCGACATAGTCGTCTCCTTGCCTGGTTGCCATCGCGTAGCCTGCTTGAGGCGTTCCGGCGAAAGCATACTCTCCCTTGAACCCTTCCAGCCAGACCTGCACACCTCCGCGCGTTCCATGCGATGCATGGTGATCGAACATGGCCGCCGTGCCATGCCTTTTTTGCCCTGCCATATAGGCGGCCAACAGATGGCCCGCGGTACAACTGGGCCGCAGATAATCGAAGGTGTATCGACGATCCGGAATCAGGAGATACACCCGCCCACCCGGCTTGAGTGCCCGTTCGCAGCGTTGGAGGAAATGAACAGGGTCCGTGAGATGCTCAAAGACGTGACTGGCCACTATGAAGTCGAAGCCCTCGCCAGTCAGGTCGAGTTGTCTGAATTCGCCTCCATCGTCGATGGCATCTACCGTTTCAAGCCGTGAAACGTCGACGCCGATCGCAGCGTATTTCGAGCGCAATCCGTCGGCATCGGTATGATCGACAACGAGCGTTTTGTAACCTTCGGCCTTGGGCAATATGGGCGAGTATGAAGCGCCAATCTCGATGCCGCGTCCATTCTTGCCGATTGCAGTTCGGATAGTCTTTCGGAAGTCCAAGTTCGCATCCCCCGCACCGAGCGTTGCACGTCATGAGTAGACCATTTCACAGCGTCGACTGAAGTGTTATCTGTCGGGGCCGGGGGGCGCGCGGCCATGAAAAAGATCGGGCAAATTGCGAACTGGGCGGCCGCAGGAGCGTATGTTCTGGCCGCCAAGATAATTCAGTTCCCAGGCATTCTGGCCGAACGCGAGCCGCGATTTGTTTCCGATGAGACCGTGACGCCGGCCATCGGCAATTGTTATGCGATCGTCGTCAAATATCACCTCATTGGGATTACGAGCGACTTTCTCGACCTCCTGGCGACGCTTCGTCGCCAACATGTCAACGCCATTGTTGTCTGCAATGGCGATCTTCGTCCGGATGAACTCGTGACCTTAAGGGCATTTGCGCACCGCATCCTTGTGCGTAACAACATTGGCCGTGACTTCGGAGCCTACCGTGCCGCGACCTTGCATCTGGCGTCGGAGGAACTCCGACCCGAACGTATGATTTATCTGAACGATAGTGTCATTTACATTGCCGGACCTGGCTTGGACTCAATGATCAAAGCTCTGCTTCAGAGCGACTATGACGCCGTTGGCACTTACGAGAACCATGAGTTTGCCCATCATATGGGCAGCTACGCATTTAGTGTAGCCGGCAAAGTATTCGCCGATGCACAGATTCGGCGATTTTGGCGAGGGTACAGGCCCTACGACATTCGCCCCCACGCGATACGGAAGGGAGAACTCGGCTTTTCGCAATGCCTGGAGCGTTGTGGCTACCGGGTTGATGTTATCTATTCCGCCGACAAGCTCGCGCTTCAGCTCGACAAGATGTCGATCTCCGAGCTGGTAGCAACACTTCGTTACGTCCCTTATGGCGCGCTTCGCGGTTACGATCTTGGCCCGCTTCTGAAAGGCGCTCAAAGAACCGGACAAATGCTGGCGGGCAATCCCAAATCAAAAAGGCGTGGAGAAAAACGCGGAAAGGACTCCGCCATTCTCGAACAGGAATCGCGAACGCCTACAATATCGGAGTTTGGCAGGTTTTCGGCCGAAACAAAGGCCCGGCTCGCGGAAGCCGAGAAAAATGCATCCGTGGCCATTCAGATTAAACAAGAGACGCGTGGTCAATCATATGATTGGGACCATCATCAATGGCAGCCAAATACACTTCGGCTTCGGGCTCTTTCATCGGGTGATGGATAGTCCTTTGGTGAAGCGCGACCTACTTATTCGGGGGATTTTGCTTGAACATGACTGTGCTCGTATCCTCGAACATCTGACGCCGCCACGGCGGGAGCCGATCATGCGCGAGTTGTTGAACCGTGGGCGGGCCGTCAATGTGCGTGGCATGCGCCGCTTCAAGCTCAGGAATGGGCTTATTTAGACGACCATCGTCGTCAGGCGCACCCGTCTCATGCCCCAGCCTCAAGCGAAAAGGGCGTGAAACAGACGGTGCCGGCAGCACTTTCGCCCTGGGCGAGGACGATCACGCCCTCGTCCGCATCATCCCATCGGCCGCGGTTGAAGGCGCCGGAGGCGTTGGTCTGCGGCTCGACGCAGAAATATGGTTTGGCCGGATCGGCGTAAAACATCAGATGCTTGAAGATCGGGTCGGCCCTCATGCGCAGTCCCGCGCCGCGAGCCGGAAAGCGCAGCGTCGCTTCACCGCCCCAGCCGCCATAGTCGTTGTTGCGCCAACCACCCGGGAGGGGTCTGCCTTCGGCAAAGTCGAGTTCGGGCGGCAAGGTGACGGGATCGCCTGAAATGCCGTCGGGCTCTTCGAGATAGAAACGCCTGGCGTTGAACTGCACCGTCACGTCCGGATCGCGATCGAACCAGGGATGCAGTCCAAAACCGAACGGCATGGCGACCGGACCGGTGCTGGTCAGGGTCATGGTCACGCTCAGCCCCTCATCCGAAACCGCGAAAGCCTGGGTCGCGCGATAGGAATAGGGCTCGGCTCCGGCGGCGATGTCCAGCGACAGGGTGGCGTTGGCGGCACCTGCCCCGGTGACATCCCAGGCGTGTTGCCAACCGCTGCCATGGACGTTGAATTTCTCGGGCGGATTGTTGGGCAGGACCTGCCAGCGTCTTGCGCCGAAGTCGAAGGCGTTTCCGGCGATGCGGTTGGCATAGGGCGTCATCGGAAACATGGCGACGCCAAGCACGTTGCCGGATCTGCGATCATCTTCCGAGAGCCGGCGCATGAGATCGATGCCGCGCCAGCGCAGCGAACTCACGGAGCCGCCGATTTGCGGTACCAGCGCGACTTCGAGCGCTCCCGATCCGATGCTCAGCAATTCAGAAATTGCGGCCATAGCCTGCCGTCCATCCACCGTCGACGCCCAGCATCTGGCCCGTCGTGTAAGTGTTGAGCGGATCGCAGAAGAACAGCACGGCCGCGACCGCTTCCTCGATGCAGCCGGCGCGGCCGACCGGCGTGTGGCTGAGCATCGCCTTGTCGCCCGAGACCATGGTTTCGTCCTCGACCGCGCCGAAGCCGACGGCATTCACCAACACCTTCGGCCCGAACTCCATGGCCAAGGCACGCATGCCGGCTAGAATCGCCGCGTTCTCCATGGAAAAGCGCGGATGACGGCGCATCGGCATGCCGGCGGTGGCCGAGATCAGGAAGACGATGCGCCCGCCGCCGCGCTCGGCCATGGCCACGGCCGCCCTGCGCGCATCGGCATGCTGGCAGCGTGGATCCTGCATCGTCGTTCCCGGGCGCAGCGGGTTGGACATCAGCAGGATGTCGGCGGCATCCCCTGCTTCGAGAACCGTGCCGCCATTGGCACGCAGTGCGGCAAGCACGGCGTCGACGATCGGGTTGGTCTCGCCATCGAGGGCCACCGCGGCGCCGTTGAGATCGATTTCCATCGCGCCACTCACATCATGTATCCCGCCGTCCAGCCGCCATCGACGGCCAGCACCTGGCCGTTGACGTAGCTGGCGGCCGGCGAGGCCAGGAACAGCACCGCCTCGGCGATCTCCCGCGGCTCGGCCGGGCGGCCGAGCGGCACATGGGCCAGGAATTCCTGCGTGCGGCCGGCGAACTTGCCGTCATCGCCGTAGAACAGCTTGGCGGTCAGCGCCGTCATCACCGAACCCGGGGCGACCGCGTTGGTCAGGATGCCTTTGGCGCCGAGTTCGATCGCCATAGACCGCGTCAGATGGATGATGCCGGCCTTGGCGGCGACGAACGGGCTCTGCAGGCGCATGGCGGCAAGGCCGACGACCGAGGCGATGTTGACGATGCGCCCGCCCCTGCCGGCGGCGAGCATGGGACCGAGTGCCGCCCGGCTCATAATGTAGAGGCCGTCGAGATCGATGCCGGTGATGCGGTCCCATTCCTCGGCCGGGAATTCGTCAATTGTGACACGATGCGCCAGCGTATTGACGCCGGCATTGTTGATGAGGATGTCGAGGCGGCCGTAACGCTGCATGATCGCGGCTATCGCGCTGCCGACCGATGCGGCATCACGGATGTCGGTGGCGCAGGCCATGGCATCGGTCAGGTCGGCCGCGACCTGGCTTGCGCCCTCGCCGTTGATGTCGGCGACGACGACCGCGGCACCATTGTCGGACAGGCGCCTGGCGATGGAACTGCCGATGGCGCCAGCCGCTCCCGTGACCAGCGCCACCTTGCCTCGCAAATCGCAGCGCATGTCCCGCACACCCCCCGAGCAATACCGGATATGCTATTATAATATCTACAGGAGTCGGGCAAGCGGCAGCGTCGCCCCGCGATTATTCCGCCGGCGCGCCGGCAACGTTCTTGCGGGCGGCATCGACCATCAGCCGCCGTGCGCGGAACACACCCCATTGCTGGTCGACGAGCACGCCGATGAGGATGACGCCGCCCATCACCGCGAAGTTGAGCGAGGACGGGATGCCGAGCAGATTGACGAGATTCTGCAGCTCCTGCAGCAGCACGGTGCCGAGGATGACGCCGATCAGCGAGCCCTCGCCGCCACGCAGCGAGAAGCCGCCGAGCACGGCGGCGGCGATGGCGTAGAGTTCATAGAACTGGCCATGGCTGGCCGGCGAGATCGAGCGCGTGTACATGGCGAAATAGATCGCCGACAGCGCCGTCAGCACGCCGCAGATGACGTAAGCCGCCATGACGATGCGGCCGGTGCGGATGCCGGAATATTTCGCCGCCTCCTCATTCTTGCCGATGGCATAGAGATAGCGGCCGAACACCGAACGGTGCAGCACCACCCACATGACGATGGCGATGACGATCAGCGCGATGAAGCTGTTGGGCACGCCATAGGAACGTCCGGCTGTCAGGAATTCGAGCTCGGGAAAATTCTGGCCGAAGGCGAAGCCGGCGGTGCCGTCGGCGGTGTAGAAGCGGGCGACGCCGCGATAGATCAAGAGGCCGCATAAGGTGACGACGAAGGGCTGCAGCTTCAGCCTGGTGATAAGCCAGCCATGCACCAGGCCGATGATGGCGCCAAGCGCGATGATCAGCACGAAGGCTAGCGGCCAGTCCAGCTCGCGCACGGCGATGAAATCGATGAACAGCGTTCCCAGCAGCGCCACCACCGATCCGACCGACAGTTCGATGCCGCCGGTGATGATGACGAAGGCCTGGCCGATCGACAGGATGCCGAACAGGCCGATCAGGTTCGAGGTGTTGGCAAGGTTGATCGGCAAGAGGAAGCGCGGATTGATGATGGCCACGATCGCTCCGACCACCAGGATCAGGATCAGCAGGCCGAGATCTTTCTTGCTCATCGTCGTCTCCCCAATGCCTGCCTGAGCAGGTTGCGCGGTCTCGCAGCGCAAAAACTATTTAGGCTGCTTGCCCACAGCCAGCAGCAGCACGTTTTCCTGGCTGAACTGGTCCTTGTCGAGAATGCCCGAAATCTGGCCCTCATGCATGACAGCGATGCGGTCGGACACGCCGATCACCTCTTCCATGTCGCTGGAGATCATCAGCACGGCGACGCCTGCATCGGCCAGCGCGCGCATCAGCCCGTAGATTTCCGCCTTGGCGCCGATGTCGATGCCGCGCGTCGGCTCGTCGAGGATCATCACCTTCGGGTTCATGGCCAGCCACTTGCCAAGCACGACCTTCTGCTGGTTGCCGCCCGACAGCGTGCCGGTGCGAGTCTGCACCGAAGGCGCCTTGATGCCGAGATTTCTCTTCTGCTTCTCGGCGGTTGCCGTTTCAGCGCTTGCCGACACAAGCGAGCGCCTGGCATGCGCCGGCAGATTGGGCAGCGAAATGTTCTGCGCGATCGACAGATCGAGCAGGATACCGGTCAGCTTGCGGTCTTCCGGCACCAGGAAAATGCCTTGCGCGACGGCATCGGCCGCCGAACCCAGCACGAGCGTCTTGCCGTCGAGCTCGAGCGTGCCGCCAAGGCTGCCGTCGATGCCGAAGAACACGCGCGCCAGTTCGGTGCGGCCGGAGCCGACAAGGCCGGCAAGGCCGAGGATTTCGCCGCGCCTGACATCGAGGTCGACGGGCCGGCTGGGATAGGTGGGGGTGCGGACGGCCTTGGCCGCAAGTGCCACGGCGCCGGGCGCGCGCGCGGCTTCCGAGGCCTTTTCGCGCTCCTTCAGCATGCGGCCTATCATCAGCTTGACCATCTGGTCGTGATTGATGTCGCGCTTGCCCAGCGTGCCGGCCAGCATGCCGTCGCGCAGCACGACGACGCGGTCGGCGACCCGCTCGACCTCGTGCAGGCGGTGCGAAATGAAGATGACGCTGATGCCGTCGGCCTTCAGCGCCTTGATGACGTCGAGCAATTTGTCGGTCTCGGCGAGCGGCAGGCTCGATGTCGGCTCGTCGAGGATGACCAGCCGTGCCTTGATCGACAGCGCCTTGGCGATTTCGACCATCTGCTGCTGGGCGAGCGACAGGTCGGCGACCTGCGCATCGGCCGAGAAATTGGCGCCGACGCGCTTCAAGAGCGGCGCCACCATCTCGCGCAGCTTCGAGCGGTCGACGAGTTTCAGCGGCCCGGCGCGCAGCGGCTCGCGGCCGAAGAAGATGTTGGCGGCGACGTCGAGGTTTTCGAACAGATTGAGTTCCTGGTGGACGAAGGCGATGCCCGAGCCCAGGCTGCCTTCGACGCTCAGCCCTTTATGGGCGGTGCCATCGACGGTGATCGTGCCGGTGTCCGGCGTGGTGACGCCGCCGAGGATCTTCATCAGGGTCGACTTGCCGGCGCCGTTCTCGCCGACGAGGCCGATGACCTCGCCCGGCCTGACCTCCATGGAGAAGCCATCCAGCGCGACGACGCCCGGATAGGTCTTGCGCACGCTCTCGAGGCTGAGGAACGGCGTGGTCGCTGCGATGGATGTATCGGAATAGTTCATCATGCCTGACAGCAGTTAGCGGGCCGGCCTTCCGGCAGACTGACGATCCTCGAAGGGTTCGTCAATGCGCGCAGCCGGCTCAAGCGAAGTTGAGCCGGCTGAACTGCCTGTGGTCTTACTTTCCGGCCATCGCCTTCAGATTGGCGGCGTAGGCGTCGACATCATCCTTGCCGATGATCTTGGTCGGGATGATGATGAGATTGCCAGCCGGGATGCCCGACTTGTCGCCCTTGAGATAGGCAGCCATCAGCTTCATGCCCTGATAGGCCCATTCGAAGGGCTGCTGCACGACAGTGGCGGCAACGGTGCCTTCCTTGACGCCGCCCAGCGTGATCGGATCGTCATCGAAACCGACGACCGTGATCTGGCCGAGCTTGCCGGCATCGCGCAGCGCCTCATAGATGCGCGGCGTGTTGTAGGAATAGAAGCCGACCATGCAGGTGACGTCGGGGCTGGCGACCAGCGCGTCCTCGACATTCTTCTTGGCGCGCGCCTGGTCGATATCGTCGCCACGCACGTCGACGAGTTCGATCTTGGTGCCGGCCAGGCCATCCTTCATGCCCTGGATGCGCTCCTTGGCATTGTCGGCGCCGAGCAGGCCGACGAAGCCGAGGCACTTGCCGCCATTGGGCATCGCCTTCTTGGCGATTTCGGCCGCCTGCTTGCCGGCATCGACGTTGGACGAGCCGATATAGGCGACACGCTTGGTCTGCGGCGCATCACTGTCGGTGGTGAACAGCGCGGTTTCAGACGCGATCTTGTTCAGGCCGTCGGTCGAGGTCTTGGGATCGACGGCCGAGACCATGATGCCCTTGACGCCGGCCGTCACCAGATCGTCCATCAGCCGCTGCTGGATGGCGACCGAGGATTGTTCGGGATATTTGAGTTCGAGATTGTAGTCGGGCAGTTCGCCCTGCGCCTTCTTGACGCCGGCTTCGGCCGCTTTCCAGAAATCGGAAGCGCCGTTGACGACGAAAGCCAGTGTCGGCTTGTCGTCGGCGCGCGCGATGGCCGTCGCCGTCAGGCCGACAACCAGGGCCGCGGCGGCCACGGATGCATTGCGTATCAAGGACTTCATGTTCAACCTCCCTTTTTGGTTCAGCCGTCGGGCTGGACCGTCTTGCTCACTAGAATTGCGTGCTCACCTGAATTTGCCGTTTGCGGCTTGGATACCCCCTCCTCCTCAGGGTTTCCCGGCACTCAGAAGAATGGCCTCGTTCCAGCCACGGTTGCAGACTTTAGAGACTCATCCTTCGTTCGTAAATAGTCCGATTTGTCTGACATATCACATATCCGAGACATGGCTCGCGGAGGCAATCTCCGCAAGCCATCAGACCATTGACGTTCGCTTTCCCGCCGCTCCAGACCCAACAAGGCCGGGCGCGACGGATTGACGTTACAGCGCATTTTTGTATTAGTAAACACTATTAGTTTTCAGCCGATATTCGGGCACAGCATGGCGCCACCGCGAACGGTGCACCGACGAACCCATGCCCTGGCCGCACGACGCAAGAAGCCGTGCAGCCATTACTGTCCCTGCGCATAAGGAGCCTGATGATCGATGGACCAGACGGCCGCTAATAGATATAAACGAAGCGGCGGCTTCTATAAACCGGCACCGCCGAGCCATCTTGTCGGACCGGCAGGCGGCCGCTAGACAGGCCGTGATTGGGGACACGAACGCCATGAGCGAGACCAGGGATTCGGCCATCGAGACGGTCAAGCGCCGCAAGGCGCCGGCCAAGCCCAAGGGGCGGGTCACCATGACCGATATCGCCCGAGCCGCCGGCTGCTCGCAGGCGACGGTTTCCTTCGTGCTCAACAATTCGCCAGGGATCAAGCTGTCGCAGCAGACCCGCGAGCGGGTAATCGAGGCCGCGAGGACGCTTGGCTACAGCGCACCCGCCTTCTCGGCGCTGCGCAAGCCTGTTGCCGCCTTCGACGGGCTGGACGGGGTGATCGGCTTTGCCGTCGACCAGCTGGCGACCAGCCCGGAGGCGGTGGTGGCGATCGAAGGCGCGCGCCAGGCTTCGTGGAATGCCGGCAACGTGCTTCTGGTGGCGCAGACCATGGGCGACGCCGTGATGGAGCCGCGCGCCATCCAGGCGCTGACAAGGCGGGGCATTTCGGCGCTGATCTACATGACCATCTTCACCCGCGAGATCACCGCGCCCGACTTCCTCTACAGCCTCGACATTCCGGTGATCCTGCTCAATTGCTATACGGCCGACTATGCCTTCCCCGCCGTGGTGCCCTCCGAGATCGCCGGCGGCCAGAACTCGACAAGGCACCTGATCAGCCACGGCCACCGCCGCATCGCCACCATCACCGGCGAGCCCTGGATGCAGGCGGCGCAGGACCGGCTGAAAGGCTACCGCCGCGCGCTCGCCACCGCCGACATTCCCTTCGACCCGGAGCTGGTGGTCGAGGGCGACTGGTCGGCAAGTGCGGGCTACGCCGCGACCGTCAAGCTGCTCGCGCTCAAAGACCGCCCGACCGCCATCTTCTGCCAGAACGACCGCACCGCGATCGGCTGCTACGAGGCGCTGAAAGAAGCCGGCCTGCATATTCCGCAGGACATCTCCGTGGTCGGTTACGACGACGAGGAAATCGCCCGGCATCTGTTCCCGCCGCTGACCACTTCGATCCTGCCGCATATGGCGATGGGCCAATGGGCGATCGAACAGCTGGAAGCGCCGACGGCGCCCGGACAGGGGCGGTATCCGATTACGAAGCTGGAGTGCCCGCTGGTGGAGCGGGAGAGCGTGCGGGCGGTGGCTGGAGGCTGAGGCAAGGCGGCCGAGCCATGCGTTGCGCGGAGCGGCGGCATTCTTTCGACAGCCGACCAAGGTCATCGCATTCCGGTCTGTCTTCGGCCAGTTTGCGGCCAGGCAATTGTCGTTCATACTCCGGCCATGACGCGTCCGGGCTTGCGCTGTGTGCAGGTATTCGCGGCTCTGCTGGCCGCGAGCTGCCCGCGCGCCATGGCCGACGGGATCTTCGAGGCGGGCGCCTACTCCTTCTCCGACGAACGCGGCGGCTTCCGGATCCTTTCGGCCACGGGCGCCGGGACCCGCGCCGACCCGATCGTGGTCACCGAGGAACTGGACACCGCCGACCCGGTGACGCTGACCATACGCGCCGCGCGGCCGATCCAGCCCTTCGGATCGACGGGCAACTACTCGACCGGCTTCTTGCCGCTGAAAATCGTCACCCGCAACAACAGCGGCGAGGCCTGGATCGAATTCGGATTCGAGCTGCAGGCGATCCTGAACGCGCCGAGCGATTATGGCGACGGGCTGTCCTTCGACCAGGCGCAGCGCGTGGACAACATGATCAAGTCCGACAGCTTCGCCGAATTCAAACGCGACTTCGAACCCTATGACCGGCTGCTGTTCAGCAAAGGCAAGGTCGACCCGCAGGAGAGTGCGTCGTTCTCGTTCCTGGTGACGGACTTTTCGCCGAAGGATCGGTTTTACCTGGTGGAGGAGCCGAGGGTGCCTTCGTCGTAAGGGAGTCTGCGGACTGTAGCGCTGGTGCAAGGTCTGGCGCACCCGACAGGATTCGAACCTGTGACCTCTGCCTTCGGAGGGCAGCGCTCTATCCAGCTGAGCTACGGGTGCTTTCAGGATCGACAATCCGGAAAACGAACCAGCCGGTGAACCGGCAAGTCACGGCTTCTTAGCGGAAGCCGGCGCGGGCTTCAACGGGCAATTGGCGATTGAGCGGCGTCCTGTGAAGGGGGTGGGGTGGGTTAGTGCTCTAACGGGTGCGCTTGTTGGATATGGCGCTCCCCTCTCCGTCTCGGCTTCGCCGAGCCACCCTGCCGGGGCGAGCCACGGGTCTCGCCCGTCCTTCGGACCCCCCACATTCGTGGGGGCGAGGAACCCAAGCGTCACTCCCCCGCCTCACTCTTCACCACCCGCCGCCCGCGCACGGCCCGCTTCACCTTCTTGGTACCCGCAAGCTCGTTCATCGCGTCGAGCTGCATCTGCTGCATTTCGGCCAGGCGCGTCCATTGGCGGGAGATGAGGTAGTCGAGCTTTTCGTGCAGATGGCGAACTTCGAGCTCGGCCTTGAGGTTGACGCGGTATTCGTTGAAGGAGCGCAGGCGGTCTTTCACCTCCTGGCGCTTCTGGCTCATCATGATGATGGGCGCCTGGATGGCGGCGATGCAGGAAAGCAAGAGGTTGAGCAGGATGAAGGGATAGGGGTCGAAGGCGCCGTTCAACCCCTCGAACAAATTGACGCCGATCCAGACCAAGAGCACGGCGGCAAACGAGATCAGGAACCACCAGCTGCCGCCAAAGGCGGCCATATTGTCCGAGACGCGGTCGGGGAAGGTGCGGTGCTCCTCGAATTCTTCTTCCGAGTTTTCGGAAATCGTGTCCTGCCTGGCGATCGATTCCACCACCTGGCGGTCGAGCTCGGAGAATTCGCCGTGCTCCTGCTGCAGCAGCTCTTCCATATAGCGCATGCGGTAGCGGCCGAGCTCCTCGCGGCTGATGCGGGCGCCCCGGGGCAGGTCCGGATGGTCGGAGCGGATGCGGTCGGCCAGGCTCGGGCGCAGCGTGTCGATGCGCACCAGGTCGCGCTTGTGGAATTTGCGGCCCGAGATCGCCGACGGCTTCTTCTTCGGCTTTATGCGCGACGTTCCTAGGCCGGTGGGTTCTGAGTCCGGCACTTCGGGCGTGTCGAAATGCTCGTCCGAAACCTCGTGCAGGTCTTCCGGCGTGATCGGCGCCTCGAAATATTCGCCGCCGCTGTCGTTCTCAGTGTCCGCCGCCTGCTGCTCGGATGCCTTGGGGACAGTGCTCATGGTGCGGGCTCCTGCTGTGGCGCTGCTGGTTTGAGGATACGCCGAGGTGACGGGGCATATCCACTGTCGGTTTGCGCTGCCTATGCCATGGCTTCCCGACGATTGCATGACAACAGGATAACAATAGCCGGCTGCGGGTTTTTGGGGCGGTTCGCGGGTTCATAGCGGCGCGCCATCTGAGACCCTGGAGATTAGCCGAGGCCACCCCGACTTCGTCATCCACGGGCGGAGCAAGGAGCGCAGCGACGCGGCGCAGACCCCTGGATGACGAAGTGAAGCGGTTCCGCCCTTGCTATTGCTGTTCGGCGAACATCAGCCTGGTGTTGGCGTCGGCCGTGGTCGGCGACAGGCTGCGCTGGATCAGCGCCTCGACATGGTCGTTGCGCTGGCGGGCCGAGTCGGCGCCCATCACCACCACGATCAGCTGGCGGCCGTCGGCATTGTAGGAGGTGACGATGTTGAAGCCGGAGGCCCTGATGTAGCCGGTCTTGATGCCGTCGACGCCGCGCACGCGGCCGAGCATGTCGTTGTGGCCGCGCACCAGCCTGCCGCGGAACATGAAATCGCTTTCGGAGAAATAGTGGAAATGCTGGGGGAAGCGCTGGCGCAGCGCCATGCCGAGCACCGCCATGTCACGCGCGGTGGTCATCTGGCCGTCGTCGGGCAGGCCTGAGGCGTTGCGGAAGGTGGTGCTGGTCATGCCGAGCGAGCGCGCCTTGGATGTCATCATGGCGGCGAACTGGTCCTCCGAGCCGCCGAGATATTCGCCGACCGCCACCGCCACGTCATTGGCGGATTTGACGACGATGGCGCGGATGGCCGAATCGACGTCGATGGTTTCGCCGCGCCGGAAACGCATCTTGGTCGGTGGCTGCGAGGCGGCGTGGTCGGAGATGGGGATCTGCGTTCCCTTGGTCACGCGGCCGGACTCCATCGCCTCGAACAGGAGATAGAGCGTCATCATCTTGGTCAGCGAGGCCGGATAGCGCTGCGCCGTAGAGTTGACCTCGAACATCTGCTTGCCGGTTTTGACGTCGACGACGATGGCCGCATATTTCTGCGGCGGCGCGGGGACAGACAGCACCTGGTCCGGCGGTGTCGTGGTCGAGCAGCTGGCGACCATCAGCAACAGGCCAAGGGCGACGAAAACTCTCTGGAGAAGCGGAAAAGGACGCAATTTGGACAAGGGCGGGACTGTTCTGGCGATGCTGTTGCTGAGATGAGACGAAGCTAACGTAACGCGCTGGATGCGTCCATTTGGTTAATGGCGGTTAGCCCCAGGATTGTCGAGCTCGACCTGGTTCCTCTTCCCCGCTTTGCGCTACGCTATGCACACATCTTCTGTGACTGGCGTGACTGATCGACGCAAGGCTTGATTGCCACGTGGCTCCCCCAATCCGTCGCTGCTTCCCAGCGCCACCTTTCCCCCCTCCGGAGGGAAAGGTGGGGAGCATTGCTGCACGAGCTTTGCCGGCGAAAAAGCCTGGCGCCTTTCCTGTACCCCGTCGATCGGGGGAGAGGTGGCTCGGCGAAGCCGAGACGGAGTGGGGGTCGACCAGCGCTGCCATGCAGGCTATCGCCAAAGACCAGCCTCTTGGAAATGTGTGCATGCCGTTGCACGGTAGTGAGGGCGAGGAACTTGAGGATTTATCCGCCCCGAAAACGCCTGTTTCTGTGTCTTTCCTTGCAAGAGCCGCGTTTCCTGTGGGAAGGGGCGTGGCATTGGCTGGCTTGGGGGGTGGCATGACGAATATCGGGGCCGGGGGCGCAGCGCCCTCGCTTATCAAGGCATCGCTCAGCCGCACCGGCAAATGGGCCGGCAGCGTGGCTTTCATCAGCGGCGCCGTTGGCGACGTGCTCAATCCGCTGGCGCCGTTCGCCGCCTATATCGCGCTGGTCGCGTCGATTGCCGCGGCCATCATCGCCATTGCCATTGTGCTCAGGCTCGTACTGGCGGCCAAGGCGCTGCCGGCGCTGTTGTTCGCCACCAGCGCGGCGGCGGTCGCCGGCGGCGTCTTTGCCGTGCAAAAGGAAACCAATTCGCAGAACGGCGTCATCGCCGGCCTGGTGCCGGCGATCGCGCAGCTGCAGCAGTCGATGGGCATCGTCTCCGAAAAGGTGGCCAAGATCGAGCAGACGGTGACGCAGACGCAAAAGACCGTCGAAGAGGTCAAGAAATCGACCGACACGGTGGCGCAGAAGACCGACCAGATCGCGTCCGCGCAGCAGCAGCAGACGCAGCAGGGCGCGCAGACGCAAAAGACCGTCGAGGCGGTCAAGCAGACCACCGACACGCTCGCCGCCCGCCAGCAACAGCAGCAGGCCCAGGCCGAAAAGCTGCAGGCGACGACCGAGCAGATCGCCGCCTCGATCGACACCATCGCCAAGGGGTTTGCGCAGCTTTCGGCGCAAGGCGGGGCGATCGCCGAGCCGAAGCGGCCGGACGAGTTCTACCACAATGCCCGCGTCTACGAATTGTCGGGCGACATGCTCAACGCAAGGCGCTCCTACCTCGCCTTTGCCGGCTTCGATGTCGACGCCATCGACCCTTATACGCGTTTTGCCACGCTGCTTCGGGTGCAGGACGGCAAGGCGGGCGCGCGCGAAGTGTTCGGGCAGCTGGCCGACAAGGGCAAGGCGCTGTCGATCAAGCTGGTGCATATATTGCAGTTCGAGGACGCGCAGCGGCTGGACAAGCTCGACGCCTTCATCACGGCCAATCCCGACTACGCGCCGGCCTATTTCCTCAAGGCGCAGGAGTTTTCGGAAGACCGCCTCGGCAGCCAGACGCTGGCCGACAAGCGCAGCGAAGCCCAGGCGCTGACCAAGTTCGTGTCCAACGAGAAGGATGGCGGGCTGCTCAAATATTTCGTCGACCAGACGCAGTTGGCCGACTGGCTGGACCGCAGCCGCAGCCGGCTGGCAGCCCTTGGCGACGTGCTCGACCCGGCGCGCTTTGCGCCTTCGTTGACGCCGATGCGCTCCAACCAGGGCTGGTCGATGACCATTTCGTTGCCCGAGCCGGCGACCGCGATCTCCTGGCGTCTGGGCACCGCCGGCCCGTTCACCGACACCGGCTTCCTGGCGATGAAGGACCAGACCACCGGCAAGCCGATGGCCAATCCGAGCTTCGAGTTGCCCGACAGCACGGCGGCGACCACGATCGCGATAAAATATCTCGACATAAGGGGCCGCGAGACCGGCCCGTTCGACATAAGCTTCGATCCGGACGCCGCGCTGCAGCAAGGCGACAAACAGATCCTCGACCAGTTCTGGACGTCGTGGATCGCCTTCGATTCCGGCGGCAATCACGGCCTGGTCTATTTCACCCAGATGCTGTCCTACCGCTGCGCCATCAAGGAGGTGCATTACAGCCTGAACGGCGCCGCGCTCGACAGGTCGCTCGAGATCCCGCCTTGCGACAAGAAGGATCCCTACGCCATCCCCTACGACGCCAAGGGCTATTTCAAGGTCGCCGACAGCGTGAAATCGATGTCGGTGCAGGTGACCTACACCGACGGGACGAAATCGCCGGTCAGGGAATACAAGCGGCAGTAGGCCTGAGAGCGCTGGTCATGGCGATGGCTTCAGTTTGGCCCTCGTCTTCCCTCGTTTGCGCCGCCCCTCACCTGCCTGCCGGCATCCTCTCCCCGTGTAGAGACGGGGAGAGGGGCGCTGTCGTCAACGGTTTCGCCAATCATCAGCGTTGCAGAGAAAGCTCCAGCGTGCGGCCAGTTCCCTTCTCCCCGTCACTATACGGGGAGAAGGTGCCGGCAGGCGGATGAGGGGCAGCGCCGACGGCTTCCATTGTGCCTGATGCAAAATGCCTTACGCAGTGCTTGCGCAATCGGCGCCTAACGGGTTCTGTTTGCGCCTTCAGATTCGGGTGAGAGCGCTATGGACACGATCACGATCAAGGCCAAAGGTATTTCGGTTTCGCTCGACCTCACCGTCGGCCACATCGCCGACATGACCGTCGAAAGCGACGGACGCCAGCTGAAGCCGCTGCACCGCGCGCCCTGGGTCGACGCAAACGAGACGCTGCCGAAGGACCTGCCGCAAGGCACGGTCCGGCTGTCCGGCGATTTCCTCTGCGCGCCGTTTTCGCGCAGCGATGTCGAGGAGGCGCCGCTGCATGGCTGGACGGCCAACAGTGCCTGGGATGTCACCGAAAGCAGTGCCACGGACGGCGGCTGGCGCGCTGTCTTCCGGCTGCGGCACGAGGTCATGGGCGCCAGCGTCGACAAGATTTTTACGCTCATCGACGGCCATCCCTTCCTCTACCAGGAACATGTGTTTTCCGGCGGCTCCGGCGCGATTTCCGTCGCCCACCACCCGATGACGGTGATGAAAGGCGGCGGACGGCTAGCCTTTTCGCCGAAGCGCTTTGCCGCGACGCTGGCCGATCCGCTGGAGCCGGATCCCGCGCGCGGCCGCTTCATGCTGGCCTATCCGGCGCGTTCGGCCGAGCTCGGCCAGTTTCCCGCCGCCGGCGGCGGCACGCTCGACCTGACGCAATACCGCATGGAGGACAGGCGCGAGGATTTCATCACCCTGGTCGAAGCCGACCATGCCGGGCCGGGCTGGACGGCACTGGCACGCCAGGCCGAGGAGGACCTGGTGCTGGTGCTGAAGAACCCCGTGGAGCTGCCTGTTACCATGCTGTGGCTGAGCAATGGCGGGCGCAACTATGCGCCGTGGAGCGGCCGCCATCTCGGCGTGCTCGGCATAGAAGACGGCCGCACGGCGATAGGCCATGCCGCTTCCATCGGCGACAACTGGCTGAAACGCGAAGGCGTGGCGACCGCCTTTGCGCTCGGCGAGGGCCGGAGCTTTTCGTTCCGCCATGTCATCGGCGCCCTGTCCGGCGGCACCCCGCCGCGAGAGATCACCACGGCCGACGGCCGGATGCGGCTTGCGACCGGCGGCTCGACGTCCGACGTGCCGTTCGACAGCGCGTTCCTGCGCATCGGCCAGCCTGCGGCCGCCTGAGGCGAGGTATGCCCTGAGCGCAGGATTTGAAATTTCCGCCGACTGCCGCCAAAATGCGGCGTAATGTTTCGCCGATCATCCAGGCAAGTGAGGCTCCCATGTCCGAAATCGCCCACCTAGCCGCCACCATCTTCAAACGTGCCGGCAAGGCAAAACGCTTCATCGTCGCCATCGCCGGACCGCCAGGCTCCGGCAAGTCCACGCTGTCGGCCGGCCTGCATGACCTTTTGCCGGAAGGGGCGGTGGAAGTCGTGCCGATGGACGGCTTCCACTATGACGACATCGTGCTCAACGCGCGCGGCATGCGGGCGCGCAAGGGCGCGCCGGAAACCTTCGACTTTGCCGGCTTCGAGACCCTGATGAAGCGCATCCGGGCCGGCGAACCCGACATCGCCATTCCCGTCTTCGACCGCAGCATGGAATTGTCGCGCGCCGCCGCGGCTATCGTCGGCACCGAGACCAAGTTCATCCTGGTCGAAGGCAATTACCTGCTGCTCGACGAGGAACCGTGGGCGCGGCTGGCGCCGCTGTTCGATTTCTCGATCTTCGTCGACGTGCCGCGCAATGAGCTCGAGCGACGCCTGATGGAACGCTGGCACGGCCATGGCCGTTCCGACGAGGAGGCGCGCGCCTGGATCGCCTCCAACGACATGCCCAACATCGAACGCGTGCTGGCCCGGCGCCGGGCCGCCGACCTGATCATTGGTTAACACGCTTAATTTTCGGTATTTTTTGGCGGGAACCTTAAGAGTTTCGCGCCGTTATGCCTGACAACCCAATTGTCCGGCGTAAGGGATTTTCCAATGGCCACCAAGGCAAAAAAACCAGCCAAGACGAGGCCTGCGAAGGCAACCCAAGCGAAAGCCGGTGCTGGCCCCGCGATTGCAGAACGCTCGAAAGACGCCAAGGCCGCTTTCGGCAAGGCCGCACCGCGAAAAGTCGTACCGGTCGCCAAGACCGCCAGCCCGCGCAAACCGGCGCCGGCAAAGGCCGGTGCCGTCAGGACGGCGGCTAATGTTGCCGCCGGCGCGGTGGTCGCTACCGCGCGCGGCGCCGTCTCGCTGGCGGCCTCGGTTATCGGCAGGGGCGGCTCGAAGGCCAAGGCGAAGTAGCAGGCTGCTCCGCCCGACCGTGTGTATTGGGCCAAGGCCGTCGCCTTGCAGGGACAGGGCGCACTAGTCCTTTGCCGGTATGGTCAGGCCCTTCTGGACCGCCGGCCGGGCCAGGCCGCGCTCCAGCCATGCCGCCACATTGGCGAAATCATCGAAACCGACGAGGTCGCGCGCTTCATAGAAGCCGATCAAATTGCGCACCCAGCCGAGCAGCGAGATGTCGGCGATGGTGTAGTCATTGCCCATGATCCATTTGCGGCCCTTCAGCCTGCCATCGAGCACGCCAAGCAACCGCCGCGATTCGTCGCGGTAACGTTCCAGCGGACGCTTGTCGGCGATCTCGCGGCCGGCGAATTTGTGGAAGAAGCCGACCTGGCCGAAGATCGGCCCGATGGAAGCCATCTGGAAGAAGACCCACTGGATCGTTTCGTAGCGCCGCGCTGCGTCCGCCGGGACGAGCAGGCCGGTCTTGTCGGCGAGATAGAGCAGGATGGCGCCGGATTCAAAAAGGCCGATCGGCTTGCCGTCCGGGCCGTTGGGATCGATGATCGCCGGGATCTTGCCATTGGGGTTGAGCGACAGGAATTCCGGCGTCCAGCTTTCGTCCTTGCTGATGTTGATCAGATGCGGCTCATAGGGCAGGCCGAGCTCTTCCAGCGCGATCGATATCTTCACGCCGTTCGGCGTCGTTGCCGAATAGAGCTGGATCTGGTCGGGATGTTTGGCCGGCCAACGGATGGTGATCGGAAAGGCGGACAGGTCGGCCATCGGGAAACTCCTGAGCGGGGGATTTGGCGCGCCAAGGTGCGCGGTGTTGGCGGGTAGGCCCAAGAACTAGGCCTGCGACCCGCTAGGATCAATATGGCGGCGGCAGTTTCGCCATCCTTATCCTTGGACACCGAATCGAACGCGGTGGATGGTGTCCCCGCCCTGGGGCGGTGGTGACCGCCGAGATCAGATGGCCTTGAATGCCAGCACCGCGTTGGTGCCGCCGAAAGCAAAACCGTTGCTGATCGCGGCGCGCACCTTGCGCTCGCGCGCGACATTGGGCGTCACGTCGAGATCGCAATCGGGATCGGGTTCACGGTAATTCGCGGTCGGCGGCACGACGCCTTCGCGGATCGCCATGACGCAGGCGATCATCTCCAGCCCGCCCGAAGCGCCGAGGCAATGGGCATGCATCGACTTGGTCGAGGAGACCGACAGCGAGCGCGCGTGCTCGCCGAAGACGCGCTTGATCGCGTTGGTCTCGATCTGGTCGTTGGCCTTGGTGCCGGTGCCGTGCGCGTTGAGATAATCGATGTCCTCGGGATTGAGCCCGGCATCGGCGAGACAGAAGCGCATCGCCGCTTCCGGTCCCTCGATGGTCGGGGCGACGATGTCGGAGGCATCGGCCGAAAGGCCGGCGCCGGCGATTTCGGCGAGGATGGTGGCGCCACGCGCCATGGCGTGATCGTAGCTTTCCAGAACCGCCATGCCGGCGCCTTCGCCGAGCACCAGACCCTGGCGGTCGGCCGAGAACGGCCGGCAGGTGTCGGGCGATAGCACGCGCAATGCCTCCCAGCCCTTGAGCACGCCCCAGACCAGCGGCGCATCGGTGCCGCCGGCGACCATCACGTCGGCACGGCCGAGCCTGATCTGGTCGACCGCGGAGGCGATGGCGTGGTTGGCCGACGAGCAGGCCGACGTGACGCCGAAAACCGGTCCACGCAGGCCAAGATGCATGCTGACCTGGCCGGAGGCGGCACCTGGCATGACCCGGGGCACGGTGAAGATGCCGGCGCGATTCTTGCCCTCGATCAGAATAGCGCGATAGTTCTCCTCGACGGTCTCGAAGCCGCAGACGCCGACGCCGACAATCGTTCCCATGCGATAGGTGTTGTCGGCATGTGGGGCCAGGCCGGACTGCTGCATCGCCTCCTTCGCAGCGATAACCGCCAGCAGGCTGAAACGGTCCATCGACACAAGCTGCTTGCGCTCGATGCCGTGATCGGGCAGCGCCTTGATCTCGCAGCCGGTCTTGACCTTCAGGTCATGCAGGAAGGGATTGTCGATGGGGCCGATGGCCGAACGGCCGGCCCGCATTTCAGCCCAGATCGACTGCGCATCGACGCCTAGTCCGCACAGCCCGCCAATGCCGGTAATGACGACGCGTTTCAGCATTCGGTCAGGCTTTTTTCGCGATCAGCGCGCGAACGGCCTCGACCATGTCGCCAACATTCTTCAGATTGCTCCAGGCATCGACCGTGTTCATCTCGATCTCGATGTCATACTGCTCCTCGAGGTCGAAGATGATCTCCGTCAGCTCCAGCGAATGGATGCCGAGCGACGTCAATTCGGTGCTGGTGGTGATTTCTTCACCGCCCGGCTCGGCATGGGCTTTGATCTTTTCGATGATGTCCGTTGCCAGCTGGTCAGCCATTCGGTTTCTTCCCCACTTTATCGTTTCCCGACGCTAACTGAACAGCGCCTTCTTATCCTCGATATCAGGCCGCGATCGTCGCCTTCTACCCCCGTCAAGCATCGCCTGACCGTATCGAGGTGGCTCCCTCTATAGAAACGGAAACGCCATCAAGCAACAAGCTATATATCGACAAAACCGCCGCAGTGCTTAACCTGACGACGTGGATACGATCGAATATACCAAGTTTTCGGCCCCTTTGGCCCAGCGCGCCGCGGGTCTGGCCCAGCTGGGCTGCGCCAGCGCGGACGGGCGCACGCGGCTGCGACGCCTTTATCAGGACGGTTCCGCCAAGATAAGGCTGCCGGCCGTTTTGGCCGACCCGCTGGAGGCAGTGCTGATCAACACCGCCGGCGGATTGACCGGCGGCGACCGCATCGGCTGGGATGTGGATGTCGGCACAGAAGCCTCGGCGTCGATAACGACCCAGGCCTGCGAGAAGGTCTATCGCGCCGCATCCGACCATGCCGAGGTGCGGGTCAAGCTGACGGTCGGCGAGAACGGCCGCATCGCCTGGCTGCCGCAGGAGACCATCGTCTTCGACCGGGCGGCCTTTGCCCGCACATTGGATGTCGAGCTTGCCGCGGGGGCCGAGGCGCTGGTGCTGGAGGCCACCGTCTTCGGCCGCCTGGCCATGGGCGAACGCGCCGCGCAAGGCATTTTCCGTGACCGCTGGCGGGTTCGCCAGGACGGTTTCCTCATCCATGCCGAGGATTTCCGTATTGGACCCGATATCGCTGGTGCCCTGGCACGCCCGGCGGCCGCCGGCGGCGCGATCGCCGTGGCGACGCTGCTGCTGGTGTCGCAGCAGGCCGAGACCCTGCTCGACCCGGTCCGGGAAATCATCGGCGACCAGGGCGGCGCCAGCGTCTGGAGCGTGAAGGCATCTGGCAAGCTTCTTGCGAGGCTTTACGCCGGGGACGGCTACCAACTGCGTCAGCGGCTGGTTCCGCTCGTCGGACTGCTCAACGGAAGGGCGGGGCTGCCCAAATTATGGTCACTGTGATTCTGGAAACCGCATGAACCTGACGCCGAGGGAAAAAGACAAGCTGCTGATCGCCATGGCGGCGATCGTGGCACGCAAGCGGCTGGAGCGCGGCGTCAAGCTCAACCATCCGGAAGCGATCGCGCTGATCACCGATTTCGTCGTCGAGGGCGCCCGCGACGGCCGCCCGGTCGCCGAACTGATGGAGGCCGGCGCCCATGTCGTCACCCGCACGCAGGTGATGGAAGGGATCGCCGAGATGATCCATGACGTGCAGGTGGAAGCGACCTTCCCCGACGGCACCAAGCTGGTGACCGTGCACGAGCCCATTAGGTGAGGAGATCGACATGCTCGAACTGCGCCCAAACTGCGAGTGCTGCGACAAGGACCTGCCGCCTGAGGCGACGGATGCATTGATCTGCACCTTCGAATGCACTTTCTGCGCCGATTGCGTGGAAAACGTGCTGGACGGCGTCTGCCCCAATTGCGGCGGCAATTTTTCGACCCGGCCGATCCGCCCGGCAGCGAAGCTGGAAAAATACCCGGCGTCGACCAAACGCGTCCTTAAGGCCGAGGGCTGCGGCCCGCGTAAGGCCGCGTGACTGCACCATCGCAAACGAAAGGCATGTAGAATGATCCCTGCCAAACGCCTGTGCCTCGCGGCGATCCTGCTCATGGCTGCCGCCATGCCGGCCTATGCCCATGTCGGCATCGGCACGACCTCTTCCTTCACGGCCGGCTTCATGCATCCCTTATCCGGCCTTGATCATATGATTGTGATGATCGCCGTCGGCCTGTGGGCGGCGCTCAAGGGCGGCAGGGCGATCTGGGCATGGCCGGCGGCCTTTGTCGGCGTGATGCTTGCCGGCTCGGCCCTTGGCATGGCGCATGTGCCGGTGCCCTTCGTCGAGCCAGGCATACTGGCCTCCGTGGTGGCGCTTGGCCTGCTCGTGGCGCTGGCGGTCGACCTGCCGGTTTCGGCCGGCGTCGCCATCCTCGGCCTTTTCGCGCTTTTCCACGGCCACGCTCATGGCACCGAAGTGCCGGAAAACGCCGGCGGGCTCGAATACGTGGCCGGCTTTGCCGTCGCCACCGTGCTGCTCCATGCCGTCGGCATCGCCGCCGGAATGAGCCTTGGCATGAGGTTCCGTGGTCTGGCTCGTGTCGCCGGTGCTGCCTGCGCGGCGATCGGCGTCGGCCTCGCCTTCGGCGTCGTGTGACATCAGATGATCCCCGGCGAAATCATTCCCGTCCCAGGCGACATCGAGCTCAACAAGGGTCTGCCGACCGTCACCCTGAAAGTCGCCAACAGCGGCGACCGGCCCATCCAGGTCGGCAGCCACTACCATTTCTTCGAAACCAATGAAGGGCTGAAATTCGACCGCGAACAGACCCGCGGCATGCGCCTCGACATCGCCGCCGGCACCGCCATGCGCTTCGAGCCGGGACAGGAACGCGACGTCACGCTGGTGCCGCTCGGCGGCAAGCGCGAGGTCTATGGATTCCAGCAGAAGGTGATGGGCAAGCTGTGAATTCTGTGGCGTCTCGCGCTTGGCCTTCAAAGGCCGCGACCGGCGTTTGGGCAAGCGTGAAAGCAAATGGTGCTTTCGGCTCAGTCCGACGGTTTGGCGGCCGCATAGATGATGATCTTTCCGGGATCGTCGAACGCGACGGCAAGGACGTCCTGCGCGGCCACGCGCCGCGAATCGATGGCGTTAAAGAGCAGGGCGTTCGCCTCAATCTCCTTGCGCAGTTCCGCGACGTCGTCCTGATGCTGCCGGACCTTGTTCTCGATGACCGGCGGCGGGCCGCCTTCGCTGCGTGCCGCGTCGGTCAGGAACACGATATCGACCTTGTCGAGCTTGGAGGTCTTGCGCACCGTGCCGATGTTGTCGCGCGTGCGGTCGATCGCCGAACTGACTTTTCCGATTTCAGCTGTCGTCTTGGCCTGTTCCTCGCTGATTTGCGAGCCGACGATGCGGTCAACGGTCTCCGGGCTTTCAAGGCCTTGCGCATTCAGCGCGGCCTGGGGAAGGCTCGCTGCCAGAAACGCGGCCGCCGCAATGGCATGCAGCCATCGGGCATCGGGCAAGGTGGTGGAGGTCATCGTTCGCTTTCGCAGCTTGTTTCAACAATCAGCAAGCGAAACGACTCCAGCCCTGCCACGGTTCCCTTCGCAATACGGCCGGCGGACCGGATACCGGCCCGCCGCGCCGACCCGTCAGCTGGCCTTCTTGGTGATCAAGGTCAGCGCGCCATTGGGCTCCATGCTGGCCGCGACGACCTGGGCCGAGGTCATTCCCTTGGCCTGGAGGGCGGACTTCACCTTGGGGGTGGCGTCGATCGAGCTGCGCAGTTTCTGCAGGCCGGCGTCACCGCGCTGGGCGATCACCTGATTGACCTGCGTCTGGGTGTCCTTCGGCAGCTCGGTGATGTCGACAATGTTGACGCTCTGGATCGCCGGCGCGGCCTGCTGACCGCCGGGGGCGGGAGTCGTCGCCGTGGGGGCAGGCGTGGCCGGAGCGGGCTGCTGCTGGGCACTGGCGGCACCGGCCAGCATCAGGCTGGCGGCGGCTGCAAGAATTATCGTTTTGCGCATGGATTTTCCTTCCATCGATTTGGCAAACGGTCGTTTTGGGGTGACCTGCCAACCTCAACCGCCAAATGGGATCAGAAGGTGTCGCCCAGCGGGTCATTGCGTGACCATTGGATGGCGGCAATGTGCAGGCCAGCCTCAACCACACCGCATTTCGGGAGCAATCGCTGATGGCCAGAATCTCGCGTGCCGCCTACGCCCAGATGTATGGGCCGACTGTCGGCGACAAGGTCAGGCTGGCCGACACCGAACTCTTCATCGAGGTCGAAAAGGACCTCACAATTCACGGTGAGGAAGTAAAATTCGGCGGCGGCAAGGTGATCCGCGACGGCATGGGCCAGAGCCAGGTTTCCCGCGCCCAGGGCGCGGTCGACACCGTCATCACCAACGCCTTGGTGATCGACGCCAGCGCCGGCATCTTCAAGGCCGATATCGGCCTCAAGGACGGCCGCATCGCAGCGATCGGCAAGGCCGGCAATCCGGACACGCAAGACGGCGTCACCATTATCATCGGCCCGGGCACCGAAATCATCGCCAGCGAAGGCAAGATTCTCACCGCTGGCGGCTTCGACGCGCATATCCACTTCATCTGCCCGCAGCAGATCGAGGAAGCGCTAATGAGCGGCATCACCACAATGCTGGGCGGCGGCACCGGGCCGGCGCATGGCACGCTGGCCACCACCTGTACGCCGGGGCCGTGGCACATGGCGCGCATGATCCAGTCCTTCGACGCCTTTCCGATGAATATCGGCCTGTCCGGCAAGGGCAACGCCTCGCTGCCGGCGGCACTGGAGGAAATGGTGCTGGGTGGCGCCTGCTCGCTGAAACTACATGAGGATTGGGGCACGACGCCGGCGGCGATCGATTGCTGCCTGTCGGTGGCCGACGATTACGACGTTCAGGTGATGATCCACACCGACACGCTGAACGAATCCGGCTTCGTCGAAAACACGGTCGCGGCGATCAAGGGCCGCACCATCCACGCCTTCCACACTGAGGGCGCCGGCGGCGGCCATGCGCCCGACATCATCAAGGTCTGCGGCCTGCCCAATGTCATCCCGTCCTCGACCAATCCGACGCGGCCCTACACGGTCAACACGCTGGCCGAACATCTCGACATGCTGATGGTCTGCCACCATCTGTCGCCGTCGATCCCCGAGGATATCGCCTTTGCCGAGAGCCGCATCCGCAAGGAGACGATCGCGGCCGAGGATATCCTGCATGACATTGGCGCCTTCTCGATCATCTCGTCGGACAGCCAGGCGATGGGCCGCGTCGGTGAAGTGGCGATCCGCACCTGGCAGACCGCCGACAAGATGAAGCGCCAGCGCGGCTCGCTGCCACAGGAGACCGGCGACAACGACAATTTCCGCGTCCGCCGCTACATCGCCAAATACACGATCAACCCGGCCATCGCGCATGGGCTGTCGAAAGACATCGGCTCGATCGCCGTCGACAAACGCGCCGACCTGGTGCTGTGGAACCCGGCCTTCTTCGGTGTGAAGCCGGACATGGTGCTGATCGGCGGCATGATTGCCGCCGCCCCGATGGGCGACCCCAACGCCTCGATCCCGACCCCGCAGCCGATGCACTACCGGCCGATGTTCGGCGCCTATGGCAAGGCCAGGACCAACTCGTCTGTGACCTTCGTTTCCAAGGCGGCACTCGAGTCTGGCCTGCATGGCCGGCTTGGCGTCGAAAAACAGTTCGTCGCCGTGGAAAACACCCGTGGCGGCATCGGCAAGCGTTCCATGGTGCTCAACGACGCCACGCCGCATGTCGAGGTCGATCCGGAAACCTACGAGGTCCGCGCCGACGGCGAATTGCTGACCTGCCAGCCGGCGACCGTGCTGCCGATGGCGCAAAGGTATTTCCTGTTCTGAGGTCGGTCGGCCAAATTCCGTTGCGGCTGGTATGCATAGGCCGCAATATGCGGTCGAGCAGAAACCCACCGTGATCAGGCATGGCCACCGAAATCGCCTCTCCCCACGACATTTTCCCGCATATCCGGATCGTCATGGGCATGGTGATCGGGCTTGGTGTCGCCCGCCTGCTGTCGGGGGTGGCGCGCATCGTCCAGCATCCCGGCCAGTACCGGCTGTATCCCGTGCATCTGGCCTGGGTCGCCTCGGTGCTGTTGATGCTGGTGCATTTCTGGTGGTGGGAGTTCGGGCTCTACGCCATCGAGACCTGGACCTTCGGCAAGTACCTGTTCATCATTTTCTACGCGATCACGCTGTTCCTGCTGTGCGCGCTGCTGTTTCCGGATTCGATGCTGGACTACACCAGCTACGAGGATTTCTTCTATTCGCGCCGCGGCTGGTTCTTCGGCCTGCTGGCGGCGACCTATCTGCTCGATGTCATCGATACGCTGCTGAAAGGGCCCGAGCATTTTGCCCGCTTCGGCAACGAATATCTGTTCCGCACGCCGGTCTTCGTGGCACTGTGCATCGCCGCGATCCTGGTGCGCGACCGCCGCTTCCACATCGCCTTCGTCGCGGCAGCACTGATCTACCAGATATCGTTCATCCTGCGGCTCTTCGACACGATCGTATGACTGTTGCGGATGGTCTAGAGTCCAGGAAAAGACAGGATCTTAGCATGTACAAGGCCGTTGGATCACGGGGATCCCGGGTCAGCCGCGTTCTCTGGATGCTCGAGGAGCTCGGGCAGCCCTATGAATTCGTCGAGGTCAAGCTGCGCTCGCCGGAAGCCTATGCGCTCAACCCGTCGGGCAAGGTGCCGGTCCTCATCGACGATGAACTGACGGTGACGGATTCGGCGGCGATCTGCGTCTACCTGGCCGACAAGCACGCCGACAAGGGCATGGGCGCCAATCCCGGTGTTGCCGGCCGCGCCGAGATGGATTCCTGGATGCATTTTGCCCAGAGCGAGTTCGAGGCGCCGCTGTGGAACAAATTGCGCCACCGCTTCCTGCTGCCGAAGGAAGTACGCGTCGATGTCGGCCCGGCGGCGGCCTACGATTTCGCCTCGGAAGCCAAGGCACTGGACCGCCGGCTCGGCGACAAGCCGTTTGCGCTGGGTGACCGGTTTTCCGCGGTCGACGTGCTGCTCGGCGACATGGGCAACTGGGCGCGCGCCGGAAAATTCCCGATCGAGTCCGCCCGCGTCAACGCCTATTTCGACCGGGTGCTTTCGCGCCCAGCCCGCGCACGGGCGCAGGCCAACGGAGGCTCCATGAAATGAAGCTCAACCTCAACACCGACTTCACCAAATTCCCGCGTGCCGTTACGGTGCTGCTCGCCGGCAAGGCGGGCACGGCGGCTCCGTTTGCCAAGGCCGTTCTTGTCCATGACGAACGGCATCTGCGCCGCCGCGCCATCGAACTGTCCGACGGCAGCAAGGTGCTGGTCGACCTGCCCGAACCCGTCGCCCTGAACGATGGCGACCGGCTGGTGCTGGAGGATGGCCGCCATGTCGAGATCATCGCGGCGCCGGAAGAGGTCTATGACATCCGCGCCCGCGACGGCGTGCATCTGACCGAACTGGCCTGGCATATCGGCAACCGCCATCTCGCCGCAGGCATCGAGGCGGATCGCATCGTCATCCTGCGCGACCATGTCATCAAGGCGATGCTGGAGGGGCTTGGCGCCACGGTGCGCGAGGTCTCCGAACCGTTCAAGCCGGTGCGCGGCGCTTATTCCGGCCATGGTGATGGGCATGGTCATGACCATGGCCACGATCACAGCCATGCCGAGGCGCATGCACATAGCCACGGTGAGGCACACTCCCACTCGCATAGCGAATCGCATTCGCACAGCCATACCGGCCACCACCACGATCATGACTGACCAGCCTTCGAACATCGCCCTGCTGCGGCTGATGGCGTGGCTGTCGCCGGCCTTCCCGGTCGGCGGCTTTGCCTATAGCCACGGTCTCGAACGGGCGGTGCATGACGGGCAGGTTGCCGATGCCGCGAGCCTGGCCCACTGGCTGGAAACGCTGGTCGAGATGGGCTCGGGCTGGAACGATGCCGTGCTGTTTGCCGAGAGCTGGCGCCGCGCCCGCACCGCCGGCGATCTCGACGAAGTCGCCGCACTGGCCGAGGCGCTGGCCGGCTCGCGGGAACGCCATACCGAGACCATGCTGCAAGGTGCCGCCTTCCTCAAAGCAGCTGCGGCCTGGCCCAATCCGGTGCTGGCGCGCCTGCCCGCCGAATGCGCTTATTGCGTCACCGTCGGCGCCATTGCCGGCGGCAACGGCATTGCGCTGCAGGATGCGCTGTCCGCCTTCCTGCAAGCCTTCTTCTCCAACCTCGTCCAGGCGGCGATCAGGCTCGGTGTCGTCGGCCAGAGCGAGGCCACCACGCTGCTGGCCGGCTTCGAGCCGTTGGCGCTCTCAACCGCCGACCGCGCGTCCCGATCGACATTGGACGATCTCGGCGGCTGCGCCTTCGTCTCCGACATCATGGCGATGAGGCACGAAACCCAGTATTCGCGATTGTTCCGTTCATGATCGCCCTCGCCTTTGTCCTCTCCTTCGTCCTGCTGCTGATCACGGCGCTGCATGTCTATTGGGGCATTGGCGGCATCTGGCCGGGCAGGGATGCGGCGTCCTGCGCCCGCGCGGTCGTCGGCTTTCGCGGTGTCGACGAAATGCCGACGCCCTTCGCCAGTTTCGCCGTTGCCGCCTGTCTTGGCCTGGCAACGCTCTGGCCGCTGGCGCTCATCGGCTTCTTTGCCTCGCCTTTCCCGAGGGAAGGCCTTGCCGCCACCTCGCTGCTCATCGGGCTTGTGTTCCTGGGGCGCGGCATTGCCGGCTTCACGCCGTGGTGGCGGCGCCTGGCGCCAGAACAGCCTTTCGCGCGGCTCGATGTGCGTTACTATTCGCCGCTGTGCCTGTTGATCGGGCTCGGCTTCGCAGTCCTTGCCATCATGGAGTTCCCGACATGACTCAAGCCAACGGTCCTCTTCGCATCGGTATTGGCGGCCCTGTCGGCTCCGGCAAGACGACGCTCACCGAAAAACTCTGCAAGGCGCTGCGCGACGAGTTCTCCATCGCCGTCGTCACCAACGACATCTACACAAGGGAAGACGCCATGATGCTGGCCCGGCTGCAGGCGCTGCCGGAGGATCGCATCGTCGGCGTCGAGACCGGCGGCTGCCCGCACACCGCCATTCGCGAGGACGCGTCGATCAATCTGCAGGCGATCGCCGAACTCAACCGGAAGTTTCCCGACCTCGACATCATCTTCATCGAATCCGGCGGCGACAACCTTGCCGCCACCTTCTCGCCGGACCTCGCGGATCTGACGCTCTATGTCATTTCGGTCTGCCAGGGCGAGGAGATCCCGCGCAAGGGCGGGCCGGCGATCACCCGCTCCGATTTCCTGATCATCAACAAGAGCGATCTGGCGCCCTATGTGAACGTCAATCTCGACGTGATGGAGAGCGACGCCGGCCGCATGCGCGGCAAGCGGCCGTTCGGCTTCACCGATCTGTCGCGCGGCAAGGGGCTGCAAGATGTCATCGATTTCATCGTCGAGCATGGCGGGCTGAGGATTGGCACCGCCACCAGCACGGCGGCCTGACAGGCATCCGGCCCCTCTGCACCAACCGAAACCCGTTGCGGGCAGCGGTGGCTCGCGGCATTCTGGCCAAAACCGGAGGATTTTTCCATGAGCATCGCCCGCCTGCAGAAGGAACCGCTGACCAACCTGCCCTTCTACGAAGAGCGCGTCGATCTCGCCTGTGCCTTTCGCTGGACGGCGCGGCTCAACATGCACGAGGCGGTGGCCAACCATTTCTCGCTGGCGGTCAATGATGACGGCACGCAGTTCCTGATGAACCCCAACCAGGTGCATTTCTCGCGCATCAAGGCCAGCGACATGTTGATGATCGACGCCAACGATCCCAACACGCTCTCCGGCCCCAACGCGCCCGACCCGACGGCCTGGGGCCTGCACGGCGCCATCCACCGCAACGTGCCCCATGCGCGCTGCGTCATGCATGTGCATTCCATCCATGCCACGGTGCTGGCGTCGCTCGCCGATTCGACATTACCGCCGATCGACCAGAATTCGGCGATGTTCTTCAACCGCCATGTCGTCGACGCGCATTATGGCGGGCTGGCCTTCGAGGAAGAGGGCGAGCGCTGCTCGCAGCTTCTCACCGACCCCAAGGTCAAGGTCATGGTGATGGGCAATCACGGCGTGCTGGTGATCGGCGATACGGTCGCCGATGCCTTCAACCGCATGTTCTATTTCGAGCGCGCCGCCGAGACCTATATCAAGGCGCTGTGGACCGGCCGGCCTCTGCGCACGCTGTCCGATGCGATCGCCGAGAAGGCGGCCAGCGAAATGGACGACTATCCCGGCCAGGCCGAGCGCCATCTCGCCGAGTTGAAGGCGATCCTCGACGAGGAAGAGCCGGTCTACAGGAATTAGAGCCCGAGCTGAGCCCGTAATTCCTCGGCGCTGTTGATGACGATGGCGCCGGGCGGTCCTTCCATCGGCTTTTCCGGCCAGAAGATCGTCTTCATGCCCGCCGCCAGACCTGCCATGGCGCCCGGCCAGCTGTCGTCGACCGCGACCGCGTGCGCGGGATCGACTTCGGCCAGGTACGCGGCGCGCAGGAAAGGTTCGGCGTGCGGCTTGCCATCACGCACATCGTTGCGGCTGATCGTTTTCATGCCGGGATAAAACAGACCGACCATGCGCAGATTGGCGTCGACGATCATCCGGTCCGAATTCGATACCACCGCTTGCTGCACGCCAAGCGCGCGCAATTCATTGAAGACTTCTATAGCGCCAGGACGCGGTTTCAGCCCCTCCACCAGCGGCAGATAGTGCTCGTATTTGCGCATGATCCAGTCGTCGAAGGGAAGATCGAGGCCGAACTCGTCGCGCATCATTTCGTAGACCGGCCAGGCGGCGACACCGAGCACGCGCTCATGAAGGTCGGCGGGCGGCTTGAGGCCTGCATTGCGCATTGCCGCCACAAGGGCGGCCTCGTGCAGCGGCTCGCTATCGACCAGCGTGCCGTCCATGTCCCAGAAAACCGCCTTCGGTGTCATGCAGCGCTCCTTTTGCGATCCCCTTAAAGGGTTTGCGCCGGGAGATAAACCATCGCGATCACAGAAGGTGACTGCCGCCGGAAGCGAAGCCGTCCTGCTTTGCGCGTCGCGATCGTGTCAGAGAGAAAATCCCTGCCGTGCGTGGCCAAACAATTGCCCTTGAGATTGACAATTGCGCAGGAGGCCGTTCCCTGCGAAACTGGGAGCGGACCGCTCCTGTGAGCAGCGGTTTGCGGAGGCAGGACGTGAATACCCGGCAGGATGGCGGCAGCAACAGGCTGGACGACGCGGCGCGCGCCGGATGGCTCTATTATGTCGCCGGTAACACACAGGATCAGATCGCCGCCACGCTCGGCATTTCGCGGCAGACGGCGCAGCGGCTGGTGTCGCTGGCGGTGTCGGAAGGCCTGATCAAGGTCCGTGTCGATCATCCGATCGCCAACTGCCTTGACCTCGCCGCCCGGCTGAAATCGCGTTTCGCACTAGACCTGGTCGAAGTGGTGCCGAGTGATCCGAATTCATCCTCCACCACCATCGGCATCGCCGAAGCGGCGGCCGCCGAGATCGAGCGGCGGCTGCGGTCGCCGACGCCGATCGTCATGGGCATCGGCACCGGACGCACGCTGAAGGCGGCGATCGAGCAACTGCCGCCGATGGAATGCCCGCAGCACAAGGTGGTGTCCTTGACCGGCAACATTTCGCCGGACGGCTCGGCCGCCTTCTACAACGTCATCTTCACCATGGCCGACCGGGTCAAGGCGCGCTCCTTCCCGATGCCGCTGCCGGTCATCGCCTCCTCGCCGCAGGAGCGCGAGATGCTGCTCAACCAGCCGATGATCCAGCCAACGCTGGCGCTTGCGGCGGAAGCCGACGTCACCTTCATCGGCATCGGCGATCTCGGTCCGAAGGCGCCGCTCTACGAGGACGGCTTCATTTCCGAAAGTGAGTTGAAGGCCCTGCAGAAGGCTGGCGGCATCGCCGAAATCGTCGGCTGGGTGTTCGACAGGGAAGGCCGCATGATCGAGGGCATCACCAACGACCGGGTGTCGTCGGCATCGCTGCCGTCGCGCGAGAAGTCGCTGGTCATCGCGCTGGCCATGGGCGAGCGCAAGCTGCCGGGTATCCTGGCGGCGGTGAACCGCCGGCTGGTCAATGGTCTCATCACCGACGAACGGACGGCGACTGCTTTGCTGGCCAGCATTTGACCGGGACGCGGCAGCGCCTGCCGGATACGGTCGCGGCGGCTGCCTGGCGATAAAACCAGCAAGTCTATTTGTGCCGGCCGAAAGGGTCGTTGCCATCGAGGAAACCGAGGTCGCGCTGCAGATGGGGCGACAGGTCCCTGATGTCGAGACGGGCCTTTCTTTTGCTCGCGAACCAGCCGAATCCGTCCGCAAGCCACGAAATCCAGCGGTGATCGGGAGCGGGAGTGCATTTTTGCTGCGCCATGGTCATGATCGTCAACCTTCGCTATCCTGGACCCGAATGACGGGTTGACAGTGAATGTCGGTCTTGCTGGCCAGCTTTGCCAATCGAACGTCGATAAGGACCCATAAGGAGCCTTTATGCCGGATCTGAGCTCACCGCAGGTTTCGCAACTGCCACCGCTGCAGGCGATCCGGGTGTTCGAAGCGGTGGCGCGGCATCTTTCCTTCACCAAGGCCGCCGTGGAACTCGCCATGACACAGGCCGCCGTCAGCTATCAGATCAAGGTGCTGGAAGAGCGCGTCGGCGCACCGATGTTCCTGCGGCGGCCGCGGCAAATCGAGCTGACCGAAGCCGGCCAAAGGCTGGCGCCGGCGGTCAGCGAGGCCTTTGCCATTCTTAGCCAGGCCTATGCCGCCGCGCGCGGTGGCGCGGACGGGCTGCTGTGCGTCACCACCGTGCTGACCTTCGCCTCGAACTGGCTGGCTCATCATCTGGGTTCGTTCCAGATGGCTCATCCAGCACTTGCCGTGCGGCTCGAAACATCGAGCCGTCTGACGGATTTCGCCCGCGAGGATGTCGATCTCGCCATCCGCTCGGGCAGCGGCAAATGGCCGGGTCTGGAGGCCCACAAGCTGCTCGACGCCGATTTCACGCCGATGCTGAGCCCGAAGCTCGCGGCCAGCATTGGCGGCGTCAAGGAGCCGGCCGACCTCTTGCGGCTGCCGATCCTCGATCCGGGCGATGTCTGGTGGACGCAATGGTTCGAGACGGCCGGCGTGCATGCGCATGATCTTGCCAAGCGGCCCGGCAGCAGCATGGGCGCGCAGGCCTATGAGGCCAATGCGGCTATCGCGCGGGCCATGGCGTGGCGATCCTGACCCGGGCGCTGTTCAAGGCGGAACTTGCCGACGGCCGCCTGATCCAGCCTTTCGACCTGGTCGGCGATGACGGCCACGCCTATTGGCTGGTCTATCCCGAAGCACGCCGCAACGTGCCGAAGATCCGCGCCTTCCGCGACTGGCTGCTGGCCGAGATCGCCTGCTGACAGGCGCTTTTCTCCCGATTCAATCCTCCGGCCCTTCCAGTCCCGCCGCCTGATATCAGGGGCGGACAAGCCTCTCTTTGTCTGTCCATCGGCAGGTCCGGTGCTGCGCTGCAGCATCGAATCCGGCTTGACATAATTCACGGCAAGTGAGTAATTGCTCACAGCCAAGGCAAATGCTCATCTTGGTTCATGGGAGGAATTTGATGAAACTGCGTACGCTCACCCTGGGCTTGTTGTCGGCCAGCGCTCTCGCCTTTGCCGCACATGCCGAATCCATCACCATCGCCACGGTCAACAATGGCGATATGGTCCGCATGCAGAAGCTGACCGACGACTTCACCAAGGCCAACCCCGACATCCAGCTCAACTGGGTCACGCTTGAAGAGAACGTGCTGCGCGAGCGCGTCACCACCGACATCGCCACCAAGGGCGGCCAGTATGACGTGATGACCATCGGCACCTACGAGGTTCCGATCTGGGCCAAGCAGAGCTGGCTGCTGCCGCTCGACAAGCTCGGCGACGACTATGACGCCAAGGACATCATCCCGGCCATCGCCGGCGGTCTTTCGGTCGACGGCAAGCTCTATGCCGCGCCCTTCTATGGCGAAAGCTCCTTCGTCATGTACCGCAAGGACCTGATGGAGAAAGCCGGACTGAAGATGCCCGACGCGCCGACCTGGGATTTCATCAAGCAGGCCGCCGACAAGATGACCGACCGCGCCAATGGCGTGAACGGCGTGTGCCTGCGCGGCAAGGCCGGCTGGGGCGAGAACATGGCCTTCCTGACCGCCATGTCGAACTCCTTCGGCGCCCGCTGGTTCGACGAGAACTGGAAGCCGCAATTCGACCAGCCCGAGTGGAAGAAGACCTTGCAGTTCTATGTCGACCTGATGAAGGCCGACGGCCCCGAGGGCGCCTCTTCCAACGGCTTCAACGAGAACCTGGCGCTGTTCCAGCAGGGCAAGTGCGGCATGTGGATCGACGCCACCGTCGCGGCGTCCTTCGTCTCCGATCCCAAGGCATCCCAGGTCGCCGACAAGGTCGGTTATGCGCTGGCGCCCGACAATGGCCTCGGCAAGCGCGGCAACTGGCTGTGGGCGTGGTCATTGGCCATTCCGGCCGGCACCAAGAAGGCTGACGCGGCCGAGAAATTCGTCTCATGGGCGACCAGCAAGCACTACGCCGAACTCGTCGCTTCGAAGGAAGGCTGGGCCAACGTCCCTCCGGGCACGCGCTCCTCGCTCTACGCCAATGCCGAGTACCAGAAGGCGGCTCCGTTCGCCAAGATGACGCTGGACTCCATCAACGCCGCCGACCCGACGCATCCGACCGTCAAGCCGGTGCCCTATGTCGGCGTCCAGTTCGTCGCCATCCCTGAATTCCAGGGGCTTGGCACCACGGTCGGCCAGCTCTTCTCGGCGGCTCTTGCCGGCCAGTCGAGCGTCGACGATGCGCTGAAGCAGGCCCAGGACGCCGCCACCGCGGCGATGACCGAAGGCGGGTATATCAAGTAAGGCTCCTCCCGGTGCCGAATGCCGGTTGCCTCCTCGACCGGCAACGGCCGCCCGAGTTCCCAGCTCGGGCGGCCGCCTTCAACGCCTCTGAAAATTCAGTCTGACCATTGAAGGGTGACCGTCATGGCTACTCAGCAGACCCGTTCGCTTGCCCGTTTCATGATGGCACCATCCGTCGTGCTGCTGTTCGTCTGGATGATCGTGCCGCTGGTCATCACCATCTGGTTCTCCTTCCAGCAGTACAATCCGCTCAACCCGATCCGCGACGGGTTCGTCGGCTTCTCCAATTACGCGCTGTTTTATTCCAATCCGGCCTTCCTGCAGTCGATCCTCAACACCTTGATCCTGGTGATCAGCGTGCTGCTGATCACGGTTATCGGCGGCATCCTGCTGGCGCTGTTGATCGACCAGCCGATGTGGGGACAAGGCATCGTGCGCATCCTCGTCATCTCGCCGTTCTTCGTCATGCCGCCGGTGGCCGCGCTTGTCTGGAAGAACATGATCATGCACCCGCAATACGGGGTGTTCGCCGACATAGCGCGCTTCTTCGGGGCGCAACCGATCGACTGGTTCGGGCAACATCCGATGACGGCCATCATCATCATCGTCGCCTGGCAGTGGCTGCCTTTCGCGACGCTGATCCTGTTGACCGCGCTGCAGTCGCTTGACGGCGAGCAGAAGGAAGCCGCCGAAATGGACGGCGCCGGCTTCATCAGCCGCTTCATCTATCTGACGCTGCCGCACATGTCGCGCGCCATCACCGTCGTCATCCTCATCCAGACGATCTTCCTGCTCTCGGTCTATGCCGAGATCCTCGTCACCACCAATGGCGGCCCCGGCTACGCCTCCACCAACCTGCCCTTCCTCGTCTACCAGAAGGCGCTGCTGGAGTTCAAAATCGGCCAGGCATCCGCGGGCGGTGTGATCGCCGTCATTCTCGCCAACATCGTCGCCTTCTTCGCCATGCGCGCGGTCGGCAAGAACCTCGACAAGTAAGGGAGGACAAGATGGCCCGTGCAGTCACCACCCAGCACAAGACGATCGCGACGGTTGCGGCCTGGATCGTCGCCCTGCTGATCTTCTTCCCGATCCTCTACACGATCATCACCTCGTTCAAGTCGGAACAGGAGGCGATCCAGGGCTTCGCGCTGATCCCGTCGGGAACTTTCGAGAGCTATACCGAGGTTCAGGCGCAGAGCGGCTATTTCAAGTTCTTCTTCAATTCGGTCCTGCTCTCGGTCGGATCGACCGTCCTGGCCCTGCTGGTCGCAATTCCGGCGGCATGGTCGATGGCGTTCTCGCCGACCAAGCGGACCAAGGACATTCTGATGTGGATGCTGTCCACCAAGATGATGCCGGCGGTCGCGGTGCTGTTCCCGATCTACCTGATCTTCCGCGACACCGGCCTGCTCGACAGCCGCATCGGCCTGATGGTCATGCTGATGCTGATCAACCTGCCGATCGTGGTGTGGATGCTCTACACCTATTTCCGCGAGATCCCGGGCGAGATCCTGGAAGCGGCGCGCATGGACGGCGCCTCCCTGTGGAACGAGATCATCTATGTGCTGACCCCGATGGCGGTGCCCGGCATCGCCTCGACCATGCTCTTGAACATCATCCTGGCCTGGAACGAGGCGTTCTGGACGATCCGGCTCACCACCACGGAAGCAGCGCCGCTGACCGCCTTCATCAGTTCGTTCTCCAGCCCGCAAGGCCTGTTCTGGGCCAAGCTTTCGGCGGCCTCGACGCTGGCGATCGCGCCGATACTGATCATGGGCTGGTTCAGCCAGAAGCAGCTGGTGCGCGGCCTGACCTTCGGCGCCGTGAAGTAAGTAAGCCGTGACCTAACGTGACGCTCAAGAACGTCGGACAATAACCCCTCGGGGAGGAAACCATGGGAAACATCACGCTCAAGAACGTCTCCAAATCGTTCGGGTCGACGGTCATCATTCCAGGCATTGACCTGGTGATCGAGAATGGCGAGTTCGTCGTCTTCGTCGGCCCGTCGGGTTGCGGCAAGTCCACGCTGCTGCGGCTGATCGCCGGGCTGGAGGACACCAGCGGCGGCACCATCAACATCGACGGCCGCGACGTCACCGGCGAGGCGCCGGCCAAGCGCAAGCTCGCCATGGTGTTCCAGTCCTACGCGCTCTACCCGCATATGACGGTGGCCAAGAACATTGCCTTCCCGCTGAAGATGGCGGGCGAGGACCAGGCGACCATCGACAGGAAGGTGAAGGACGCGGCGCGCGTCCTGAACCTCACCAACTATCTCGAACGCCGGCCCGGCCAGCTCTCCGGCGGCCAGCGCCAGCGCGTCGCCATCGGCCGCGCCATCGTGCGCCAGCCCTCGGCCTTCCTGTTCGACGAGCCGCTGTCCAATCTCGACGCAGCCCTTCGCGGCACGATGCGGCTGGAGATCAGCGAGCTGCACCACCAGCTCAAGACGACCATGATCTACGTCACCCATGACCAGGTCGAGGCCATGACCATGGCCGACAAGATTGTGGTGCTGAACGCCGGCAATATCGAGCAGGTCGGCTCGCCGATGGAGCTCTACAAGACGCCGCGCAACCTGTTCGTCGCCGGCTTCATCGGCTCGCCGAAGATGAACCTGGTGGAAGGCCCGCCGGCCGCCAAATATGGCGCCAAGACCATCGGCATCCGCCCCGAGCATATGCAGATCTCGACCACGGCGGGCGAATGGAAGGCCACGGTCGGCGTTGCCGAGCATCTGGGCTCCGACACCTTCCTGCATGTCCAGGCCGACGGCGTCGGCCCGCTGACGGTGCGTGCCGATGGCGAACTGGCCGTGCATCATGGCGATACCATCTATCTCACGCCCGACAAGGCCAAGCTCCATCGCTTCGGCCCCGACGGCAAGGCGATGGCGACGTGAGGCTGAAAGGCAAATCGGCGCTGATCACGGGATCGGCGCGTGGCATCGGCAAGGCCTTCGCCGAAGCCTATGCGCGCGAGGGCGCTATCGTTGCCATTGCCGACATCAATCTCGAGGCCGCGCAAAAGACGGCGGCAGAGATCGGCGACAAGGCCTATGCGGTCAAACTCGATGTCACGGATCAGGCCTCCATCGACGCCGCGGTGAAGGCAGTGGAAACGAGGACCGGCGGCCTCGACATATTGATCAACAACGCCGCTCTGTTCGATCTGGCGCCGATCGTCGAGATTTCGCGGGCGAGCTATGAAAAACTGTTCTCCGTCAATGTCGCCGGCACGCTGTTCATGCTGCAGGCGGCGGCCCGCTCGATGATCGCGCGGGGCAAGGGCGGCAGGATCATCAATATGGCGAGCCAGGCCGGACGGCGCGGCGAGCCGCTGGTCGGCGTCTATTGCGCGACCAAGGCCGCCGTCATTTCGCTGACCCAGTCGGCCGGGCTCGACCTGATCAAGCACCGCATCAACGTCAACGGCATCGCGCCCGGGGTCGTGGACAGCGACATGTGGGATCAGGTCGATGCCCTGTTCGCCAAATACGAAAACCGGCCGAAAGGCGAGAAGAAGCGGCTTGTCGGCGAAGGGGTGCCTTATGGCCGCATGGGCAAACCGGAGGACCTCGCCGGCATGGCCGTCTTCCTGGCCAGCGATGAAGCCGAGTACATCGTCGCCCAGACATACAATGTTGATGGCGGCCAGTGGATGAGTTGAGGGGGGCGGCCTCTGCTTCTCGTCCCTCCGCGAGGAGCAGAGGCTCACATTACAGGCCGCATCGGCCTCGCAAGGCATGTGTCGTCCCTTTCCCGACAGGACGGAGAGAGGCGGAGTAACGAGGCCGAAGCCCGGCCAAAGGGTAAAACAGATGACCGTGAAACTCTCGTCTTCAAACCTCTCCAGCCTGCCCGGCAATGTTGCCGTTCCTAAGTATGATCGTGCCAAGCTCAAGGCCGGCATCGTGCATTTCGGCGTCGGCAATTTCCATCGCTCGCACCAGGCGGTCTATCTCGACGATCTGTTCAATTCAGGTGTCGGCCATGACTGGGCGCTGGTCGGCGCCGGCGTCTTCGAGGGCGAGAAGATCGGTCGCGGCAAGCTCGAAGAGCAGGACTGGCTGACCACGGTGGTCGAGCAGGATGAAGGCCATATGAGCGCCCGCGTCACCGGCGCCATGATCGACTTCCTGATGCCCGGCGACGCGGCCGGCATCATCGAGCGGCTTGCCGATCCGGCGATCAAGATCGTTTCGCTGACCATCACCGAAGGCGGCTATTTCATCGACCCGGCCTCCGGCGTCTTCAACCCGGCCCATCCCGATATCGTCGCCGACGCGCAGCCGGGCGCGACGCCGAAGACCGTGTTCGGCATCATCCTCGCCGGACTGCTGCGCCGGCGCGACGAGGGCACCGTGCCGTTCACCGTGATGTCCTGCGACAACATCCCTCACAATGGCCACGTCACCTCGGATGGCGTCATCGGTCTGGCGCGGCTGATCGACGAGGATCTCGCCAACTGGGTCAGCAGCAACGTCGCCTTCCCAAACGGCATGGTGGACCGCATCACGCCAGCCACCACCGACCGCGAGCGCGGCATCCTGGCCAAGGATTTCGGCGTCGAGGACGCTTGGCCGGTGTTCTGCGAACCGTTCCGGCAATGGGTGCTGGAAGACCATTTCACCGATGGCCGGCCGCCGCTGGAAAAGGTCGGCGTGCAATTCGTCAAGGATGTCGCGCCGTACGAGTTGATGAAGATTCGCATTCTCAATGGCGGCCATGCCACCATTGCCTATCCGGCCGGGCTGATGGACATCCATTTCGTTCATGAGGCGATGCAGGAGCCGCTGGTGCGCGGCTTTCTCGACAAGCTCGAGCATGACGAGATCATCCCGACGGTGCCGCCGGTGCCGGACACGGTGCTGGAGGACTATTACCAGCTCATCGAGAAGCGCTTTTCCAACCCCAAGATCGGCGACACCATCCGCCGGCTCTGCCTTGACGGCTCCAACCGCCAACCGAAATTCATCATCCCGACCATCGCCGACCGCCTGAAGGCCGGGAAGAGTGTTGCCGGGCTGGCGCTGGAATCGGCGCTGTGGTGCCGCTATTGCTTCGGCACATCAGACAGCGGCGCCGTCATCGAACCCAACGACCCGAGCTGGGACCGGCTGCAGGCGACGGCAAAAGCGGCAAAGGAGGCGCCGGCCGCCTGGCTGGCCATGGAGGACATCTATGGCGATGTCGGCCGTGCCACTGCGTTCGTCGAGGCCTTCGGCCACGCGCTCAACGTGTTGTGGGCCAATGGCGCCCGCGCCACGCTGACCCGCTACATCGCCGGCAAGCTCTGAGAGCTATCAACCATCATGGCGCCTGAACTGGTCATCTTCGACTGCGATGGCGTGCTGGTCGACAGCGAGGCGCTCTCCGTCTCGGCACTGCTCGGCATGATCGGACGTGCCGGCGGCACTGTCAGTGAGGACGCCGCCTACGAGCATTTCCTCGGCAAGAGCATGAAAAGCGTGCGCGAGATCCTTGCCCGCGACTTCGGCCTGGAGATCAGCGATCAGCATCTGACCGCCATGCGTGTGGACCTGATGAGAAGATTCCGCGAGGAGCTCAAGCCCATCCCCGGCGTCAAGGAGATGTTGCCGAAGCTCGGCCTGCCGTTCTGCGTCGCCTCTTCGGGCACGCTGGAGCGCATCCGCTATGCGCTCGACGTTACCGGTCTGCTCGGGTTGATGGAGCCACATCTGTTCAGCGCAGCCATGGTCGCCAAGGGAAAGCCGGCGCCCGACCTTTTCCTGCACGCCGCCGCCAGCATGCGGGCACATCCGCGCAAATGCCTGGTCATCGAGGACAGTCCGGCCGGCGTCGCGGCGGCGCGCGCGGCCGGCATGCGCGTCCTTGCCTTCACCGGCGGTGCTCATGCCGGCAACCCCGCTTTGAAAGCGCGGCTTGCGTCGAGTGAACCGGACTTTATATTCGCTGACATGCTGCAATTGCCCGATCTGATTGCAGGCCTGGGAGCGAGAGTTAGAGCATCTTGACGAAACAGTTTGTTTGCGCGGTCGATGTCGGCACCGGGAGCGCTCGCGCGGGCATTCTCGACGCCCGTGGTATCTTGCTCGGCCGTGCCGATCGGCCGATCGCCATGAACCAGCCGAAGCCCGATCATGCCGAGCATGATTCGCGCGACATCTGGTCGGCGGTCTGCGCCGCCGTGCGTGCCGCCCGCGAAAGAGCCGGCGTCGCGGCGCAAGACATTGTCGGCATCTCGTTCGACGCGACCTGTTCGCTGGTGGTGCGCGACCGGCAAGGCGATCAGCTCAGCGTTTCGACCACCGGCGAGAAGCGCTGGGATACCATCGTCTGGCTCGACCACCGCGCCATTGCCGAAGCCGACGAATGCACGGCGAGCAGCCACGAGGTGCTCAACTATATTGGCGGCGTCATGTCGCCGGAGATGGCGACGCCGAAGCTGATGTGGCTGAAGCGCAACCTCCCCAAGACCTGGAATGAAGCCGGCTATCTATTCGACCTGGCCGATTTCCTGACCTGGCAGGCGAGCGGCTCGCTGGCTCGTTCGCAATGCACGCTGACGGCGAAGTGGACCTATCTCGCGCATGAGGAAAGCGCCTGGCAGCGCGATTTCTTCGAGATTGTCGGCCTTGACGACCTTTTCGAGCACGGCAATCTGCCGGAGCGGGCCAGTCCGGTCGGCGCCGACATTGGTCCGCTGACGGCGCAAGCGGCGGCGGAGCTCGGCCTGAGCGAAAACTGCCGGGTCGGCGCCGGTGTCATCGACGCCTATGCCGGCGCGCTTGGCGTGCTCGGCGGCTTTGCCGGCGACGATCAGGATATCGGCCGGCATCTGGCGCTGATCGCCGGCACGTCGAGCTGCGTCATGGCTATGTCGCCCGATCCGCAGCCTTTCGCCGGGGTCTGGGGCCCTTACTATGGTGCTGCGCTGCCGAAGCTGTGGCTGTCGGAAGGCGGCCAGTCGGCCACCGGCGCGCTGCTCGACCACATCATCCGCTGGCACGGCGCCGGCGGCGAGCCGGACGCCGCCATGCACGCCAAGATCGCCAGGCGGGTCGCCGAACTGCGCGCCGCCGAGGGCGACAACCTCGCCGCGCGCCTGCATGTGCTGCCGGATTTTCATGGCAACCGCTCGCCGCTCGCCGACCCGCATGCCGTCGGCGTCGTCAGCGGGCTGACGCTGGATTCCTCTTTCGACAGTCTTTGCAAGCTCTACTGGCGCACCGCCGTCGGCATCGCGCTCGGCGTGCGCCATGTGCTGGAGGCGCTGAACGAGAATGGCTATCTGATCGACACGCTGCATGTCACCGGCGGCCACACCAAGAACCCGCTGCTGATGGAGCTCTACGCCGACGCCACCGGCTGCACGGTGGTCGAGCCGCTGGCCGACGAGGCGGTGCTGCTCGGCACCGGCATGGTTGCCGCGACCGCCGCCGGGCTTTTTCCCGACCTCAACGCCGCCTGCCTTGCCATGCAGCAAGGCGGCAAGAGGCGGGCCGCCAACCCGGCAGCCGGCGCCCGCTTCGACCGCGACTACCGGATTTTCCTGGAGATGCACCGCCAACGCCAGGCGCTCGACGCCATCCGGTAGGCTTTTGCCTACTGCTTGCGCAGCGACGCGCCTGATGTCGCGTCGAACAAATGGATGGCCTCTTCCTCGAATGTGTAGCGGACAGGGGCATTCAGCGCCGGGCATTCGCGTGCCGGAACCAGCGCGCTAATCTCCTTGCCGCCGGAGCCGAATGTCACCAGCGCGTCATTGCCGTGGAATTCGATGAGATCGGCCGTGCCTTGCAATATGCCGGCGGCGCCGGCATTCGCCGTCTTCAGGTCCGACGGCCGGATGCCCAGCACGGCGCGGTCGCCATGCTGCAGATGGAAACCCCGGCCCTCGATCGAAAGCACCGTTCCCGCGCCGGTCAACGTCCAGTCATTGCCCGAGCGGCCGACCGTCACCTCGACGAAGTTCATGTTCGGCGTACCGATGAAACCAGCCACGAACATGTTGGCGGGCCGCAGGTAGATTTCCGCCGGTGCGCCGATCTGCTCGATGACCCCCTCTTTCAGCAGCACGATGCGATCGGCCAGCGTCATCGCCTCCAGCTGGTCATGGGTGACGTAGACGGTGGTGGTCTTCAGCGACTGGTGCAGGCGCGCGATCTCGACACGCATATGGTTGCGCAGCTTGGCATCGAGATTGGAAAGCGGCTCGTCGAACAGGAACACCTTTGGCGTCTTGATCATGGCCCGCGCGATCGCCACACGCTGCTGCTGGCCGCCGGAAAGCTCGGCCGGCTTACGGCCGAGATAGGGATCCAGCCCGAGCGTCCTCGACACCGCGTCGACCCGCTTGCGGATCTCGGCCAAAGGCACCTTCTGGCGTCGCAGCCCGAAGGCGATGTTGTCGAAGATCGTCATGTGCGGATAGAGCGCGTAGTTCTGGAAAACCATGGCGATGCCGCGGTCGCCCGGATCGAGATCGTTGACCACCTTGCCGCCGATCGAGACCTCGCCGCCGCTGATATCCTCCAGCCCCGCCAGCATGCGCAGCAAGGTCGACTTGCCGCAGCCGGACGGGCCGAGGAACACGACGAATTCATGTTCCTCGATCGAGAGGTTGAGGTCGCGGATGACAGTGGTGGCGCCATAGGCCTTGTCGACATGGGAGCAAACGATCGCGGACATGGTCAGCCCTTCTCGCCGGTGAGCAGGATCTGCAGCTTGACGTCTTCCGGATTGCCTTGGGCAGCGCGCTCGAAGGCCTCGATGCTGTCTGAGAAATCATAGGTGCCGGTGATCAGCGGCTTGAGGTCGACCTTGCCGGAGGCGATCAGTTGCAAGGCGCGGTCGAAGATGTTGGCGTAACGGAACACCGTCTCGATGCGCACCTCCTTCGAGATCGCCGCCGGCACGTTGAGGGCAACCGGCTCCACCGGCAGGCCGACCAGCACCACCGCGCCGCCCGGCCGCACGACATCGAACAGATCGGCGAAGGCCTTCGGGCTGCCGCTGGCTTCGAAGACGATGTCGGCACCCCAATTGTCGGTCGCGGCGGCTACCGCGTCGACCAGCGAGCGCTCGCCGATATTGACCGGCACGATGCCGGCATATTGCGCGGCGATCTTCAGCTTGGGCGCGGAAAAATCGGAGATCAGCACCTTTGAACAGCCGCCGGCCAGGGCGGCAAGCGCGATCATGATGCCGATCGGGCCGCAGCCGACGACGACGGCGACATCGCCCGGAACGATGCGGGCACGGCTTGCCGCCTGCATGCCGATGGCGAAGGGCTCGACCATCGCGCCCTCGGCGAAAGAGACGTTGTCCGGCAGTTTGTAGGTGAAGGCGGCGGGATGCACCGCATAGGGCGCGAGCACGCCATGCACCGGCGGCGTCGCCCAGAAACTGACGTCGGGATCGACATTGTAGATGCCGAGCTTTGTCGCGCGCGACGACAGGTTCGGCACGCCCGGCTCCATGCAGACGCGGTCGCCGACCTTGAACGTCTCGACATTGGCGCCGGTCTCGACGACCGTTCCCGCGGCTTCGTGGCCGAGCACCATCGGCGCGCGCACGACATAGCTGCCGATGGCGCCATGGGTGTAATAGTGCACGTCGCTGCCGCAGACGCCTACGGTGTGGATGGCGATCTTGACGTCGTCCGGCCCGACATCGAGCGGCAGCGCGATCTCGCGCAACGACAGTTCGCCTTTTTTCTCAAGCACCAGTGCCCGCATCGGGAAATCCTCACATCAAGTCTTTTTTTGCCGGAAAACGGAATTCAGGAAGCCGCTGAGCACGCCGAGGAACAGCAGCGGCGGCAGCGACAGGAGCACGACCGAGGCGTTGAGAATCCCCCATGGCACGTTCATGCCTTGCTGGGAGAGTTCCGAGGCGACGATCGGCAAGGTCTTGGCGTTGGAGCTGGACAGCATCAGCGCGATCAGGAATTCGTTCCAGACCAGCACGAAGCTGAAGGCGACCGCCCCTGCCAGGGAGCGGGCGGCCACGGGCAGCGCGATGCGCCAGAACACCGAATAGGCGCCGTAGCCGTCGACGAAGGCGGCTTCCTCGATCTCTTTCGGCACGCTCTGGAAGGCGGGGATGGCGAGCCACATGATCACCGAGATGGTGAGCAACGAATAGGTGATGATCAGCGCCGGCAAAGTATCGTAGAGGCCGACCTGCAGCCAGATCACCATCAGCGGGATGGCGACCGCCACCGGCGGCAGGAAGCGCAGCGACAGCACGAAGAACTGGATGTCGCCGGCCCAGCGGTTGGGATAGCGCGCCACCGCGTAAGCCGCCGGCAGGCCGAGCACGATGCCGATCAGCACGGCCGAGCCGCAGGCGACGACCGAGTTGTAGAGCCCGGTCAGCACGCTGTCGCGGCCGAGGATGTAGCCGATGTTGGCCCATGTCGGCGTGAACACCAGGCGCGGCACGCGGGTAATGATGTCGACATTGTTCTTCAGCGCGTTGAGCGCCGTCCACAGCAGCGGAAACACGGCCAGGAATCCAGCCAGCGCCAATATGGCCTTGCCGATCAGGCGACCCGGTCTCATGCCTGCACCCGCTTCCACAGCATGGTGAAGGTGATGACGGTGGCGATCATCATCAGCACGGCCATGGCCGATGCGTAGGAGACCTTGCCGGACTCGATGAAGCCTTGCGAGAAGGCGTACATGTCGAGCGTTTCGGTGGCCACGCCCGGTCCGCCGCGGGTCATGACATAGATCAGGTCGAAGGAGCGCAGCGATTCGATCATCTTGACGAACATCAGGCTGATCAACGGCGCCTTCAGCATCGGCAAGGTGACATAGGCGTGGATCTGCCAGCGTTTGGCATGGTCGAGCCGCGCCGCCTCGATCGGCTGCGGCGGCAAGGTTTCGAGCAGTTTCAGCACGATGACGGCGAAGAACAGCCCCCATTGCCAGACATCGACCGAAGCGACGGCGAACAAGGCCGTCGCCGGCTTGGACAGCGGGTCGAAGATTAGCCCACCGGTCAGTAGCCTATAGGGATAGGTGGCGATGCCGTAGAGCGGGTGATAGGCGAACTTCCAGACGAAGGCCGCCGAGACGCGCGGCAACAGCACCGGGATGATGAAGAGCAGGCAGTAGATATTGCGTAGGCGTGGGCTGGCGACCTCGAACATCAGCACGCCGAGGCCGATCGCCACCACCATGGTCGCGACAACAGTGACGATCTCCCACTTCACCGACACCCAGACCGCGTTGAGGAAGCGGCGGTCGAGGAAGAGGTCGACGAAGTTCGACAGCCAGACCCAGGAATAATCGGGTGTGCTCAACTCGCGATTCTGCAAGGCGATGACGATGGCGTAGAGCGTCGGCACCATCGACAGCACCAGAAGGATGGCAATGGTCGGAACGACGAAGGTGACAGGGAGCGACGTGCGTCGGGCCATTGGCATCTATCCTCGCTTGCGTCTCGATCGTGTCGGCATGATTTCCTCGTTGGGCAAATTCCCCGTGGCGCGCAGGTCCCGGCATTGCGGACAATGCCGCGGACCGCGCGCCACGGGCGGGAGGATGGCCCTACTTCTTCTTCGCCAGCTCGTTGGCATAGGCGTCGAGTTCGTTGAGGCCGCCCTTGATGTCGGTGCGGGTGCCGGTCACCAGTTCCTCGAGGATGATGCCCCAGCGGTCGCCGAGATCGGGCCAGCGCGGATCCTGCCAGAAGTTGACCGCGGTGACCTTGCCGGTTTCGGCCAGCGCCTGGCCGAGATCGGCGCCGTAGATGTCGGCGAACTCCTTGCTGGACAGGATGCTGGTGCGGTTCAACTCGCCGAACTGGTGGGCGTCGAGCCGGCGCTTCTCGTTTTCCTTCGATGTCGCCCAGGCGATGAACAGGCCGGCGCATTTCTTCGAAGCGTCATCGGCATTGGCCTTCGCCGCGATGGCAAGGCCATGGCCGTAACCGCCGCCGGGCAGCGGCGAGGGCGGCGGCAGGAAGCCGATCTTGCCGACCACCTGCGAGGTCTTCGGGTCCACCGCCATGCCCGACAGCGGCGTCGATTCGACGAGGATGGCGACCTGGCCCGACAGGAAGGCGCCGGTCGATTCATCCCAGCTGCCGGTCTGCGTGCCGGGTGCCGAATCCTTGAACAGCTTCAGATAGGTTTCGGTCGCCTTGACGGCGGCGTCCGAATTGAAGACCGGCTTGTCGCCATCAAACCATTGGCCGCCATAGGCCTTGAAGAACGGCATCCAGCGCCAGACATTGGCGCCCGAGCCGCGCGCGCCGCGCAGCGCGATGCCATACATGCCCTTGTCCGGGTTGGTGAGCTTCGGCACGTCGGCGATCAGCTCGTCCAGCGTCTTGGGTGGCTGGATGCCGGCGGCCTCGAGCACGTCCTTGCGGTAGACCATCAGGTCGCCGCCGCCGGTCAGCGGCGCGAACCAGACCTTGCCGTCAAAGGTGGCGACCTTCTGGCGGCCGGGATCGAAGTCGGCATAGTCATAGTCAGCCGGATAATAATCGGTCAGCGGCACGATCCATTTCGACGAGGCAAACAATGCGACATTGGCTTCGTCGACATAGTAGACGTTGTAATTGCCGACGGTGGACGCATCGGCGCGCGATTTCGCCCGGCGGTCGTTTTCGTTCAGATAGTCGATCTGGAAGCCGGCGCCGGCAAGCTTCTCGAACTCGGCCTTGGAGTCCTCCAGAAGCGTCAGGCCGTCGCGCGGCTGCGCCAGCACCTTGACCGGCGCCGAGCAGACCGGCGCCTGTGCCAGCGCGATGGTTGATACGGTAGCGGAAAGCATGAAAGCTGCGCCCAAGCCCGCAGCGAGCCGAATTGGTTTCATTGATTTTCTCCTCCAGGAACATTCGCAGGAAGCGCAAGTCCTCGGGCTTCGCGATCCTCACCATCGCCCGAACGACAAGCCACCCATCGCCAAAATGCGGAGTTCAACCGGGCCAAGCTAGAAGCCCCGTTGCAGCAAACCTGTACTTTTATGCATTGTGCAGCGCAAAATACGGCGCCCCGCAACGAAGTCCGTCACATGAGTATCGATCGCGTGAAAGCCGCTGATTTAAGCCGTGCTTATGCGCGCATCGTCAGCCGCTGCCGCGACAGCTTGCGATAGGAGGACGGCGTCATCTTGTGCTTGCGCAGGAAGGCGCGGTTAAAGTTGGAGATGTTCATGTAGCCGACCTGGAAACAGATGTCGGTGATCGCGACATCGGTGTCGGCCAACAGCTTGCAGGCCTGCCAGAGCCGGAGCTTGGCGAGGTGGTCGCTGAAGGAGTTGCCGGTGTTCTTCTGGAAGAAGCGCGAGAATGTGCTCTCGCTCATCCCGGCGCGTTCGGCAACGTCCGGCAGCTTCAGATCCTCGGCGAAATGCTGGAACAGATAGGTCAGGGTGCGCTGGATGATGTCGAGCGAGGCGGCGTCGAGGAGCGGCGAGAAATCCGGCGACGACAAAAGCTCGTATTCGTCGGTCCTGGCCAGCAGGTCGACCAGTTCGAGGAACAGGCAGAGGCGCGCGAGCCCATGCACGGTTCCCATCCGCTCCATCAGCTCGGCGCCTTCCAGCGCCGTGCGGCCGTGGAAGACCATGCCGCGCAGCGACCGCTCCAGGAACGGCTCCAGCTCGCGCAGTTCCGGCAGCAGGCCCGCCGAGCCGCGCAGCCTCTGCGCATCGAATTGCAGGACGATGTCGCGGCCTTCGATCAGCTCGCCCGGCCGCACCGCCGTCACCCAGTCATGCGGCAGGCCGCCGCCGACAATGGTCAGGTAGCCCGGCCCGAACTCGCCGATGTGATCGCCGACCAGGACCACGCCGGAGGATTTCCGCAGCAGATGGATTCGTATTCCGGATGGAAGTTCCAGACATTGCGCTCCCAGGGATAGTCATCGAGCCGCCACAGGAAACTGTCGCTCGCCTCGGTCACGATGTGCTCGAAAGCGGGCGCCGTGCGCGGAATCGCGGCCGTGTTTTTTCGCTGCCTGAACGCCATCCGTTCCTCCCGGCGGGTTCGCTGGCTGCCGGTCTCCACGACAATCCGTAGCAGCCAGCGGCCGGCAAGGGAACGAGGCTACGGTAGCCCCTGGAATGGCGCTGGCTCAATCGGTGCCCGCTCCTCCTCCCTTGCCATCATGTCGCATTTCGTTCAATAGACGGCGCAAACGCCGCGAAACCGAAGGTTTTGCCGTTTGCAATGCGGCTTCCGGCCTATGCCGATGCGCCGCAACCTTGAAAGAGCGGAACAATGTCTGCGATCGAAGCCGGCGCTCGCGCGCCGGAAAATCTTTGGCGTCAGGAAATCAGGGCGACGCTGGCGCTGGCCTGGCCGATGGTGCTGACCAATCTCGGCCAGACCGCGATGACGGCCACCGACGTGATGATGATGGGCAGGCTCGGGCCGGACACGCTGGCCAGCGGCGCGCTTGGCGCCAACCTCTATTTCATGCCGCTGATCTTCGGCCTCGGCCTGATGCTGGCGACCTCCCCGATGATCGCCACCGAGCTCGGCCGCCGCCGCTATTCGGTGCGCGATTTGCGCCGCACCGTGCGCCAGGGCCTGTGGCTGGCGATCCTGATCTCGATCCCGATCTGGATCGTGCTCTGGCACGGTGAGGCGATCCTGCTGGCCATGGGCCAGGAACCCGCGCTGGCGCACAAGGCCGGCATCTATTTGCGCTGGCTGGAATGGGCGGTGCTGCCTTTCTACGGCTATATCGTGCTGCGCTCGTTCATCTCGGCGCTGGAGCGGCCGGGCTGGGCGCTGATCATCGTCTTCGTCGCCGTCGCCTGCAACGCGCTGTTCAACTGGGTGTTCATGTTCGGCAATCTCGGCTTTCCGGCGATGGGCATTGCCGGCTCAGGCCTCGCCACCTCGCTGTCCAGCATGCTGATGTTCATCGGCATGGCTCTCGTGGTGATGCTGGAGAAGAAGTTTCGGCGCTACCGCCTGTTCGGCCGCTTCTGGCGGTCCGACTGGCCGCGCTTCAAGGGCCTGCTGCGGCTTGGCCTGCCGATCGCCGGCATCCTTGCCTTCGAGGTGACGATCTTCAACGCGGCGGCCCTGCTGATGGGCCTGATCGACGCGGATTCGCTGGCTGCGCACGCCATCGCCATCCAGATCGCCTCGATCTCCTTCATGGTGCCGCTCGGCCTCAACCAGGCGGTGACGGTTCGCGTCGGGCTTGCGCATGGCGCCGGCAATCCGGAGGGCGTGTCGCGTGCCGGCTGGACCGCGTTCGTCATCGGCGTCTCGTTCATGGCGCTGATGGGGCTGGTGATGGTGCTGTGGCCGCATCTCTTGATCAGCGCCTTCATCGACCTCGCCAACCCGGCCAATGCCCGGGTGATCGCGCTTGCCGTGTCGTTCCTGGTGTTTGCAGCACTGTTCCAGGTCTTCGACGGCGCGCAGGCGGTGGCCGCCGGCATGCTGCGCGGCCTGCACGACACCAAGGTGCCGATGATCTATGCCGCGATCGGCTATTGGGGCGTCGGCCTGCCGCTCGGCGTGCTGCTCGCCTTCCATTTCGGCTTCCACGGCGTCGGCATCTGGATCGGCCTGTCGTCGGGGCTGGCTGTGGTGGCGGCGCTGCTCCTGGCGCGCTGGCTGCGGCGGGATCGGTTGGCACCGCCGCTGGCGTTCGGGCATTGAACCAGACGGCCGGTGGCCGCCAGCGGTCATCAACACTTGCAGATGTGGGGCAAGCTAGTTCTGTCCGAGAGCCGACCGGAAGTCCTTGGTGTTGTTGCGATTGGGGTACGACCGGTCCGGCACCGGCACACCGAGATGGAGGCAAAGCGGCTCCCATCCGTCTCCCCAGATTGTGGACCAGCAGCCTGCCCGGTGGCACTGTCGCAATGACTGCCCTTACATTGGCTTCGTAAACGGCGATGGCATGGGCGCGATCATGCGCCCGGCCGCCGAAGACCTGCCTGGAGATCAAGGCAAGACCGAGCGATTCCTGATCCGTACTCTGGTTGATGCCCGCCAGGATCGTCTCCTCGAAGCTTGCCCACCAGCTTTCCGGCGAGCGATATGTCAGAATGACCCGTGCGTCCGGATAGAAGTCGATCAGCTCACGCCAATAGTGCGCCGAGGGCCAGTCGACGCAGGATGCGTAGCCGGCCAACAGCTGATTCCATTCTGGCGCCGCGCCCTGGGCCAGAGCGCGCCAAAGCCGCTTCTGGTCTTCATTGGCCATGACTTCGTACATGTGGTGACATGGGCCGAAGCCAAGGATCGTCAGCGCCTCGCGCATCGAGTCCGTTCCTGTCCGGCCAAAGCCCGTTCCGATCACCCTTATCACCACAGTTCCCCCGATTCAGGTCTGCTGCTGTCAGATCAATCGCTTGCGAGCAGCACCCGCAGGCGGTTTCCCACAGGATCGGTGGTCAGCGCTCGAAGATTAGCCGTGAATAATATTCCTGTCTTGCACATAATTCGGGCCGCGTAGCCCCGTAGCCCGGTGACAGTCAGGTTGATCCGATGTCGCCTATTGCTTCAGCACGGCGAGGAAGTCGGGCACGTCCTTGAGCGCTGCTGCACGGGCTGCCGGATTCAGTCCGGCATGGGCCACGCCGTCGCCATTGGCGGTATAGGCCAGCCCATGCAGTTCGTGGAGCTTTTGCGCCTCATTGTCGAAATCATGATAGGCGCCGGCATAGAGGATAAGCTTGACGCTGTCGGGATTGGCGTCGGCCAGCGCCTTGCACGGCGCGGCCGGTGTCCAGTCGTCCGCCTCGCCCATCACAATCAGCAGCGGCACACGGGTCGCCCAATCGCCTTTTTCGGCCGGAGCCCTGCAGCCGGGGTAGAAGGCAACCGCCGCGCGAAAGTCGGGCGAATCCGGCTTCGGCCTATCCTTCGGCCGGACCGTGTAAAGAACGGTCGAGCCGCCATTCGACCAGCCAAGCAAGGCGATGGCGGCAGGCTTCACATAGGGCAGCGTCTGCAGATAGCGGCGGGCGGCATTGGCATCCTCCACGCGCTCGCGGTAGGGTTCGACCTCGCGGTCGCCGTTCTTGCATTGCGGTCCAAGGTCGCGCGAGCCGAAACTGTCCGGAAAGATCACGACATAGCCGAGAGCGGCCAGGCGCCGGCCCCAATCGGCATGGCGCGGGCTGAGCTCCGCCCCGTTCTTACTGCTCCATAGGCCACTGCAGCCATGCATGGCCACGACCGCCGGAAATGGCCCTTGCCCTCGCGGCTTGAACAGCATTGCGTCCAGCGTCGCCGGCTCGTTCTTGCCGTCGGCCGGTATGCTTATGCGATCGGGTGCTTGGTCGGCGGCCGCGGCCGGCTGTATCATCCAAAAGGCAAACAGGCCCGCGAGAGCGACACGATATTTCGCCTGCATCGCCAACGCCCCTCCCTCCCGAAAGCCGTTGCGCTCACATTGGGGCGCGGCGCGGCTTACCGCAAATCACGGTTGCGTGGTGAAGATAGGGAAACCGACGAGGCCAAAATGGCAAGATCGGTCGAGCGCGACATATCTGGGAGCGTCTATCTGGTGCTGCCACGGAGGAAGAGACGGTGAAGGCGTCCGTTGAAAAATATCATGCCCGGATGCAGCGGGTGCTGGACCATATAGACCAGCATCTGGACGACGATCTGGGCCTGGAAGCGTTGAGCGGCGTCGCGGCGTTTTCGAAATTCCATTTCCACCGGCAGTTCATGGCCACCTTCGGGCTGTCCGTGCATCGCTATGTCCAACTCGCCCGCATGAAGCGCGCTTCGCACAGGCTTGCCGCGAGCGACGCCCAAAGCGTCACCGATATAGCGATGGATGCCGGTTACGACGCACCGGATGCCTTCGCCCGCGCCTTTCGGCAACGGTTCGGACAGTCGCCTTCGTCGTTTCGGAAATCTCCCGACTGGGGGGCGTGGCTCATGGCCTTCGGGCCTTTCGACAAAGCAAGGAACACGCTCATGCAGATAATCTTCGAACCCGACGACGTGACGATCCGCGATGTGCCGCCCACACCGGTGGCGATCATGGAGCATCGCGGAGACCGGGCGACACTCCAGGACACCATCCAGCGGTTCATCGCCTGGCGCAAGGCGGCGGGCTTGTCGCCCGAGACAAGCCCGACCTTCAACGTCTTCCGTTCCGAAAGGGAGCCCGCAATCGCGGCTGACTACAGCATGGACATTTGTGTTGGGACCGATCAGCCGATCGATGAGAATGACGGGCAGATGAAGGCCGGCGTGATTCCCGGCGGACGCTGCGCGGTGCTGCGCTACCCCGGCAACACCAACAATCTCGAACCCGCGGCACTCTACCTCTATCGGGAATGGCTTCCGGCCAGCAGCGAGGACGTGCGCGACTTTCCAGTCTATTGCCAGCGCCGGCTGTTCCGCCTCGCGGAAGGCCCGCTGCACGAAGTGGTCGTCGAGCTCTTCCTGCCCCTGAAATAGCGCTTGGGGCGGCTTGTCCCTTCTGATCGCAAGACGCGGACAAGCCGTCCACTCCACCTCGGTTGTTCCGCCTGGATCTAGCGGGCCGCCGCGCGCTTTTCGAGCGAACGGGCATATTGCGTCAGCGGGAAGCACATGAGGAAGAAGATCAGCGCCACCAGCCCGTAGACCTTGAACGGTTCGAAGGTGGCGTTGTTGATGGCGTTGGAGGTCCGCACCAGCTCCTCGAAACCGATGATCGAGGTCAGCGCCGTCGACTTGATCAGCTGCACCAGGAAGCCGACCGTCGGCGCGCGGGTGATCGAGAATGCCTGTGGCAGGATGATCAGCCTGAGCTCCTGCAGATAGTGCAGGCCGAGGCTGGCGCCGGCGTCCCACTGGCCGCGCGGCAAGGCATCGACGCCGGAGCGCCAGATCTCGGCGAGATAGGCGCTGGCGAAGAAGGTGAGGCCGAGCACCGCCGCGGTCCAGGGCTCGATGCGCAGGCCGAGCATGGGCAGGCCGAAGAACATCAGGAAGAGCTGCATCAATAGCGGCGTACCCTGGAAGAGGGCGATGTAGCCCGAGGCAAGGCGGCGGCTCCATTTATGCTTGGAGATCCGGAAGAACAGCACCGCCATGCCGACCAGCGCGCCGCCGACGAAGGCGGCCAGCGACAGCAGCACCGTCCAGCGTGTGGCCAGCAGAAGGTTGCGCACGATGTCCCAGAAAGTGAACTCGATCATGACACGCCCGCTCCGAGCGCACGGCGCCCGCCGGTGACCAGAAGCCGGCGCAAGGCCATCGACATTGCGAGATAGACCAGCGTCACGACGAAATAGGTCTCGAAGGACCGGAAGGTGCGCGCCTGCAGCATATCGGCCTCATAGGTCAGCTCGCGCACCGCGATCTGCGACACGACGGCCGATTCCAGCATCATGATGACGATCTGGCTGGTCAGCGCCGGATAGATGATCTTGAGCGCCTGCGGCAGCACGATCTTGATGAACACCTGGCGGGGCCTGAGCCCCAGAGCCAGGGCTGCTTCCGTCTGCCCACCCGGCACGGCATCGAGCCCGGCGCCGACGATCTCGATCGTATAGGCCGCCATGTTGAGCGTCATCGCCAGCATGGCGGCCAGGATCGGGTCGAGCCGGATGCCGAGGCTCGGCAGGCCGAAGAAGATGAAGAACAGCTGCACCAGGAACGGCGTGTTGCGCATCACCTCGACATACCAGCCGATGGCCCGGCGCAGCAGCACGGGACCGTTCCGCCGTCCGGCGGCGCCCAGGATGCTTAGCAGCGTGCCGGCCAGCGTGGTCACGGCGATCAGCAGGATCGTCGTGGCCGCGCCATGCGCGATGTCGCCCAAGGCACCCGGGAGCCAGGCAAAGGCCACGGCGACTCAATCCTTGAGGTTGTCGGGGTTGAGCGGCGTCTTCAGCCAGGCTTTCGAGCTTTCGTCCAGCTTGCCGTCGGCCAGCATCTTGGCGATGGCGTCGTTGACCGCCTTCTTCAGCCCGTCTTCGTTCTTGTTGAGGCCGATATGCGAGGGCGAGGTCAGCAGCTGGAACTTCTGCTCCGGCTTCAGCGCATCCTGCTTGGCCAGCACCTGGGCGCCGACATCGTTGCCGACGACCATCAGCTGGGTCTGGCCCGAGATGAAGGCCTGGATGACCGAATTGTAGTTGTCGAAGCGCTTGATGTCGGCCGAGGCGGGCGCGGCCTCGGTCAGCGAGGTGTCCTCGAGCGTGCCGCGATTGACGGCGATCGACTTGTCGGCAAGGTCTTCCTTGCCTTTGACCGACATCGCCGCCGGACCGATCACCGCGATGTAGTAGGGCGCGTAGGCGGCGGCAAAGTCGATGACCTGCTCGCGCTCCTTGGAGTAGCCGACGCTCATCAGTATGTCGACGCGATGGTCGTTGAGATAAGGGATGCGGTTCTGGCCGGTGACGGCGACCGGATTGAGCTTCACCTTGAGCGTGTCGGCGATGTATTGCGCGACATCCATGTCGTAGCCCTTGAGGCTCATATCGGCGCTGGCCGAGGAGAAGGGCGGGAAGTCGGCGAAGACGCCGACATTGATGGTGCCGGCCTTGGTGATGTCAGCCAGCGCGTCGGCATTGGCCGCCTGGGTGGCGAGACCGAGGCCGGCGGCACCGAGCACTAGGATGGCGGCTATGGATGATTTCAGTGTCGAGTGGATTGTCATTCTTATTCCCCTTGATTGTTTGAGGCGGCTGCCGGCTCCAGCGCGGCGGCCGCCTTTACTGGTTCAGGTGTCAGGCGCGCTTGCCCGTGATGGCCGGGCTGAATACCATCAGGCTCAATATCTCGAACAGCACCTGGGCGCCGGCATGCGCGGTGTTGGTGGTGGCGTCATATTGCGGCGCCACCTCGACGACATCGCCGCCGACGATGTTGAGGCCCTTGAGGCCTCGCAGCAGCTCGAGCACTTCGCGCGTCGTCAGGCCGCCGACTTCCGGCGTGCCGGTGCCGGGCGCGAAGGCGGGATCGACGCTGTCTATGTCGAAGGAGACGTAGGTCGGGCCGTCGCCGACGATCTTGCGCGCCTTCTCGATGATGGCGGGGATGCCCATCCCGGTCACCTCTTCGGCGTGCACCACGGTCATCCCCGACTCGTAAGTGAACTCCCAGAGATATTCGGCCGAGCCGCGGATGCCGATCTGGATGGTCCGCGTCGGGTCGAGCACGCCGTCGAGCACCGCGTTGCGGAACGGGCCGCCGTGGTGGAACTTGGTCATGTCGAACAGGCCGCTGGTGTCGCAATGGGCGTCGATATGGATGAGGCCGACCGGCGCCTTCTTGCCGACGGCCTTCAGGATCGGATGGCTGATCGAATGGTCGCCGCCGACCGACAGCGGGATGACGCCGGCATCGACGATCTGGTTGGTGCGGCGCTCGATGTCCTCATGGCTGGTCTCCAGCCGGTAGCGGCTGCGGAATGGCGTGTCGCCGATGTCGGCAACGCGAAGCTCATGCGTCGGCGCGCATTCCAGCACATGGTTGTAGGGGCCGATGCGTTCGATGGCGCGCAGCGCCCTCGGCCCGAAGCGCGAACCGGGCCGGTTGGTGACGCCCAGATCCATCGGCACGCCGATGATGGCCACCTGCAAGTCGCCGAAATCCGGGTTCTCGGCAGCGATTTCGCGGTAGGGCGCGGCGAGAAAGGTCGGGATGCCGGAATAGGGCGCCAGCCTTGTGCCCGACTTGGAGAAGATCTTGTCGGCGACCTTGCGGAATTTCGGGTCGAACATCTCGCCGCCATGGCTCTCGCCATACTTGCGGCGCAACGCGTCGAGCTTGCCGCGATCGTAACCCATATCCGCTCCTCCTGGGCTGATGCAGTGCCGCCGTCGGCGATCTCAAACGAACCGGCCGTCATCCGGCCGGGTCGCTGTCCCGCTGGCTGCCTGCAGATTTCACGTCTTGGTGTTATTTCGAGCCGAAGTGTCCGGCAGCCCAATTGAAAAAGCAATTGATATTGTTAGGGTGTTTCCTGTGAGAAAATCTCACAAAGAAGCCGAGCGTCCATGGTCAAGCGCCTGCCACCCCTGAACCCGCTGCGCGCCTTCGAGGCAACGGCGCGCCATGGCTCACTGACCAAGGCGGCGAGTGAGCTGAATGTCACGCATGGCGCCGTCAGCCACCAGATCAAGGCGCTGGAGCAGTCGCTCGGCGTCAAGCTGTTCGAGCGTATTGGCCAGCGGGTCAGGCTGACGCCGCATGGCGCGGAGCTGTTGCCGGCGGTATCGACCGCCTTCGACGGCATCGCCGCCGCCACGCAGCGGCTTACGCGGCCGGCCAGCAGCGGCGCGCTGTCGGTATCCTGCGTGCCGGCCTTGCTGCTTTTGTGGATGACGCCGAGGCTGGGCAGCTTCACCGCGCAATATCCCGACATCCAGCTGACGCTGATCCCCTCCAACGACCCCAGGGATATCCGTGCGCCGCATATCGATGTCTGCGTGCACTATGGCGATGGCAGCTGGGCCGATTGCTGGATGCGCAAATGGTCGGGGCTGGAGCTGTTTCCCGTGGTCAGCCCAACTTTGATCAACAACCGGCCGATCCGCAGCGTCAGGGACTTGGCCGACCATGTCTTCCTGCATGGCGACGACGGCCGCGAATGGCACACCTGGCTGGCGGCCGCCGATGCGCTGGACCTCGAAAAGGGCCGCCGCCATCATCTGGGCGACGCGCGCATGGCGGCCGAGGCGGCGGTGCATGGCCATGGCGTGGCGCTTGGCGACTCCGTGACGGCAAGCGCGCTGCTGGCCAGGGGCATGCTGATCGCGCCGTTCAGCCTTTCGGTGCCGGCGGTCGACGATTTCTATGTCGTCTGCCGCAACGAGATGCGCGCTACGCCGATCGTGCAGGTGTTCATCGACTGGCTGTTTGCCGAGAAGGCCGGAGATGACGGCCGTGCCGACGCTCCGGTCGCCGGCCGCATCATCAGCCGCCGCAAGCGTCCGCAACTCAAGGTCATCGGCGCGAAGGCGGTCGGCTGAGACCGGCTGCTCATGGCCATGCGCAGGCCGTTCTTTTTGTCGGGCCAGCCTGAAAGCGGGCAGCGCTTTGGCCAATTCGATGCTATGAGGCCTGTCGCGGTTATGGATGGCAGGCAGCGAAGGCGGTGTTGAAACATGGCTAAGACCGATATTGCGCGGCGTGTCTACAACCACACCTGGAAGCTCGACCCGATCGTGCGCAGCCTGCTCGACACGGACTTCTACAAGCTTTTGATGCTGCAGATGATCTGGGGCATGTACCCCAAGGTCGACGCCACCTTCTCGCTGATCAACCGCACCACCTCGGTGCGTCTTGCCGACGAGATCGATGAAGGTGAACTGCGCGAACAGCTCGACCATGCCCGCACCTTGCGCTTCTCCAAGAAGGAAATGATCTGGCTCGGCGGCAACAATTTCTATGGCCGCAAGCAGATCTTCGAACCGGAATTCCTCGCCTGGCTGGAAGGCTTCCGGCTGCCCGAGTACGAGCTGTCGAAGCGCGACGGCCAGTACGAGCTCTCCTTCAGCGGCCCGTGGATGTACACCACGCTGTGGGAAATCCCGGCGCTCGCGATCATCAACGAGCTGCGCTCCCGCGCCGCCATGCGGGCCTTCGGGCCATTCGCGCTCGATGTGCTCTATGCCCGCGCCAAGGCCAAGATGTGGGCTAAGACCGAGCGGCTGAAGGCGCTGCCCGGCATCCGCATTTCCGATTTCGGCACGCGCCGGCGGCATTCCTTCCTCTGGCAGCGCTGGTGCGTCGAGGCGCTGAAGGAAGGCATCGGCGAGGCCTTCACCGGCACCTCCAACGTGCTTTTGGCCATGGACAACGACCTCGAAGCGCTCGGCACCAATGCGCATGAACTGCCGATGGTTTTTGCCGCCCTTGCCAATTCGGAGAAGGAGCTGAAACAGACCCCCTACAAGGTGCTGCAGGACTGGCAGCGCTATTATGGCGGCAATCTTTTGATCGTGCTGCCCGACGCTTTCGGCACCGCCTCCTTCCTGCGCGACGCGCCGGACTGGGTGGCCGACTGGACAGGCTTCCGCCCCGACAGCGCGCCGCCCATCGAGGGCGGCGAAAAGATCCTGTCCTGGTGGCGCGAGAAGGGCAAGGACCCGAAGCAGAAGCTGCTGATCTTCTCCGACGGCCTCGAGGTCGAAACCATCGAGGAGACCTACCGCCACTTCAAGGGCAAGGTGCGCATGTCCTTCGGCTGGGGCACCAACCTCACCAATGATTTCGAAGGCTGCGCGCCGACCGAAACCAACAGCCTCGACGCCATATCGCTGGTCTGCAAGGTGACGGAAGCCAATGGCAGGCCGGCGGTGAAGCTTTCCGACAATCCCGCCAAGGCGACGGGGGACGAGAAGGAAATACAGCGGTATCTCAGGATTTTCGGCGAGAAGGACCGGGTGGAGCAACTGGTCAAGGTGTGAAGAACAGGCGGGCTCTTGGATAGGTCGAGTTCCTTGTCGCCCCCCTCTGTCCTGCCGGACATCTCCCCCACAAGGGGGGAGATTGGCTGTGATCTCCGCTTTCGCCAATTTTCAACGTCGCAAGAAGGGCGCCGATCGTGTCAACTGCCGATCTCCCCCCTTGTGGGGGAGATGTCCGGCAGGACAGAGGGGGGCGCCGTAGAGTGCCGTTGCCTGTCGTTGGCCTTGTTGTTTGTCGCGCTGCTTATCGCCCCCACACCCGCCCTCGCCCACGCCTCCGACCGTGGCCACGTCCTGCTTCTCCCAACCGGCTACTACCTGATCGGCGGCGCATTCGCCGTGGCCGTCAGCTTTCTCGTGCTGGCACTGCTGCCCGCGGCCTCCCTCGACCGTTTCTGGCGCAGGCGCCTGCCGCTGTTCACCCTAAGCGACAGCGCCCTCAGCGCCATCAGCGCCATCAACCTGATATCCTTTGCCGGCTTTGCAATTCTCATTGCTGCCGGCTTGTTCGGCAGCCGCGACCCGCTCTCCAACCCGCTGCCGCTGGTGATCTGGACGCTGCTGTGGGCCGGCATCACGCTGCTGCAAGGTGTCTTCGGTGACTTCTGGTCATGGCTGAACCCTTGGGTTGGACCATGGCGTCTCGTCTCGCGCCTGCTCGGCACAGGCGATGAGGGACCATGGCGCCTCCCCGGCTGGCTCGGCTGCTGGCCTGCCGTCATCCTGTTCTTCGCCTTTGCCTGGTTCGAGCTGATCGATCCGGCGCCCGACGACCCGGCCCGGCTCGCCCTTGCCGCCGGCCTCTATTGGCTGTTCTCTTTCCTCGCCTTGCTGGCCTTCGGCTATCGCGGCTGGAGCCGCGGCGGCGAGTTCCTGACCGTCTTCTTCTCCATGGTGGCGCGTTTCGCGCCGGTCGAGCGCGACGGGAATGGCCGGCTCAGGCTGTGCTGGCCGGCCGCCAAGCTGCTCGCCGCCGAGCCATTGCCACCCGGCGGAATCGCCTTCCTGTTGCTGGCCTTGTCCTCGGTCTCGTTCGACGGCCTGTCGAAAACCTTCTTCTGGCTCGGCCTGTTCGGCGTCAATCCGCTTGAATTCCCGGGCCGCACGGCGGTGATCGGTAGCGGCACTTTTGGGCTCGTTCTGACATTCGTGCTGCTGGCAGCGGTGTTCCTTTTCGCGGTCTGGCTCGGCCAGCGCCTGGCCGGCAGCGGTCCGCCACTTGGCCAGGCGGCCGGACTGCTGGTGTGGTCGATCGTGCCGATCGCGCTCGCCTACCATGTCGCACACTATCTAACGGCGCTGCTGGTCGACGGCCAGTATGCACTAGCCTCGTTGTCCGACCCGTTCGCACTGGGCTGGAACCTGTTCGGCTCCGCCGACATACAGGTCGAGGCCGGCATCGTCGCCGGCGCGGAGTCGGCCTGGTGGCTGTGGAACATCCAGGCCGGCGCCATCATCCTGGGCCATGTGCTCGCCGTGCTCGTCGCGCATGGCTTTGCCTGGCGCCTGCATCCGCAACCTGCCCGCGCCGCACTCAGCCAGTTTCCGCTCACGCTGCTGATGATCGCCTACACGGTCTTCGGCCTCTGGCTGCTTGCCACGCCAACCGTTGGATGAGAAAAGGGCGACCCCGATGTCGTTGGGGAAAGCTCGCTTGCCACATCAGGGCTTTGGTGATTTAGTTTGTACACATGCAATTTTCCGCACCCTCTGAGCGAGGATGCCGAACCCGCACTATCGTTGGTCAAAACCGAAAAAACAGGGGAACGAACATGGCTGACAAGAACGGATTTTTCGACCTCTCCAAGACTGGCCTCACCCGCCGCACCGCGCTGAAGGGCCTGGCCGCGGGCGCCGGCCTTGCCGTGGCGCCCGGTTTCGTCCGCTATTCCCAGGCGCAGAGCTCGGCGCCGATCAAGATCGGCTTCCAGTCGCACCGCACCGGCATCGGCGCCGCCTATGGCCGCTGGTACGAGAAGACCACCGCCGCCGCGGTCAAGGCGATCAACGCCGCCGGCGGCATCAGTGGCCGTCAGGTCGAGGTGATCATCGAGGATGACGGCACCGATCCCGGCCGTGGTGCGGAAGTTGTCGGCAAGTTCGCCACCCAGCACAAGACCGACATCGTCTTCGGTACGCTGTTCTCGCATGTCGTCATCGGCTCGGCGCCCGCCGCTGGCGAAAACAAGATGCCCTATTTCGTCGTCAGCGAAGGCCACCACGTCGCCTCGACCAAGCTCAACCGCTATGTCTTCCAGCCCGGCATCACCGACGTGAAGAGCCAGATCCAGTCGATGGCGCCGTGGATCGCGGCCAATGCCGGCAAGAAGGTGACGCAGATTTTCCCGGATTTCGCCTTCGGCTACGACCACCGCGACTACCTGCCGCCGGCGCTGAAGGCGCAAGGCGCCGAGGTCATCGCGCAGATCGCCATCCCGCCGACGGAATCCTCCTTCACCAAATATTTTCCGCAGATCCCGCCCGAGACCGAGGTGATCTACCACGTCATGGTCGGCCCGGCCGTGCTCACCTTCGTCAAGGAGCTCGGCGAGTTCTACGGCTCCAACCGGCCGCAGCTGTTTGGCTTCATCGATTCGCTCGAAGCCACCGACATCAACAGCCCCGGCCTGGAATTCCTGGACGGCAGCCATTTCTGGGAAGGCTCGCCGCGCTACGCCCAGCCCGATGATAGCGCTGCGCAGAAGGCCTACCGCGCCGCCGTCGGCATCGACGACAATGGAGCGGCGGTCGGCGATCCCAAGGACGTTTCCACCGCGGCGCACATGTTCGGCTGCTGGGAAACGCTCTATGTCGTCAAGAAGGCGATGGAAGATGCCGGCTACAAGGGTCCGGAGGACCGTGCCAAGCTCGTCGAGGCGACCGAGGCGCTGACCGCCTTCGCCGAAGGTCCGGAGCATCCGCAGGGGCCAAAGACCTTCAACGGCAAGATCCACCAGTGCTTCGGCATCCAGAATATCTCCAAGGTCGAAGGCGGCAAGCTGAAGGTGGTGCACAAGACCAAGATCGAGGACGGGCTTTACGAGGCCGAGGGGGACTATACGAAGCAGGCGCTTTAGGTTTAGCCATCTAGCAAGCGTGAGCGCCAAGGCACCCCCCTCTGTCCTGCCGGACATCTCCCCCGCAAGGGGGGAGATCGGCAGTTTGTGTGGCAGCGCCCATCCGCCAGCGTTGATGATTGGCGAAACCAGAGACGACATCCAATCTTCCCCCTTGCGGGGGAGATGCCCGGCAGGGCAGAGGGGGGTGCCTCGCGCATCCATCGGTGCCTAGCCGATGCACTTCGGTCCCCACCTTCTCCTCGCCGCCCTCGAAGGCCTCGTCACATCAGCCGTGCTGGCGCTGACCGCGCTTGGGCTGTCGCTGGTGTTTGGCGTCATGCGCGTCGTCAATGTTGCGCATGGCGAGTTCTTCATGCTGGGCGCAGTGCTCGCCTGGGCGATCTCGACAGCAATATCGGGCCACCCGGCGGTCGGCTTCCTGGCGGCGCTGGTGATCGCGCCGCTGATCGTCGGCGCCATTGCGCTGGTGGCCGAACGACTGGTGCTGCGCCGGCTCGACTACAATCCGGAAGCCACCATCGTCGCCACGATCGGCATGCTCTACATCATCCAGCAGCTGGCGCTGACCTTCTATGGCCCGGAGGCGCGGCCGGTGGAGCCGCCCTTCAGCTACCGCATCCTTTTGCCGTGGTTCGGCTATTCCGGCTACAAGCTGTCGATCATTGCGGCTTCCGCACTTCTCCTGATCGCCACCTGGCTGGTGCTGACGCGCACCAGGATCGGCCTGATCATGCGCGCCACACAGTATGACAGCGAGACGGCGCAGGCCTTCGGCATCCCGGTCGGCCGCGTCTATGGCGGCGTCTTCGCGCTCGGCGCCATGCTGGCGGCGATCGCCGCGGTGCTGATCGTGCCGATCAGTCAGGCGCATTACCTGATGGGGCAGGATCCGCTGCTCTTGTCCTTCATCGTCGTCATCATCGGCGGCCTCGGCTCGCTGCGCGGCACCGTCGTTGCCGCCGTGCTGATCGGCCTTTCCGACGGCATCATTTCGATGTTCTTCTCGCCGACCTTGGCCAAGATAATCGCCACGCTGCTGGTCGCCATGGTGCTGGTGTTCCGGCCTCAAGGCTTGTTCGGGACGGCATCGCGATGAGCGAAGCTTCGCCGGCAAAGGCCTATGCGCTGCATCTCGGCGTGATCGCCCTGCTCTTCGCGCTGAGCTTCGTTCTGCCGGAGTACTACCACGGCCTGCTCGCCCGCATCATGGTGCTGGCGGTGTTCGCGATGGGCTACAACATGCTGTTCGGCTATGTCGGCCTGCTCAGCCTCGGCCACGCCATGTTTTTCGGCGCCGGACTTTACGGCGCCGGCCTTGCCATCATCCAGCTCGGTTGGGGCGTGCCGTTGGCCTTCCTTGTCGGGATTGCCTGCGGCGCCGTGCTGGCGCTGGTGATCGGCCTGCTGGCGTTACGCACCACGGGCGTCGCCTTCATGATCGTCACCATGATGTTCGCGCAGGTGTTTTCGCTGTTGATCCTCTACTTCGCGACGTGGACCGGCGGCGATCAGGGCCAGGTCGTGCCGCAGCCGGCGCGTGTCCTCAATCTCGGTGCGACGTCGCTGGACCTCACCGACCCCACCGTGCGTTACATGAGCGCACTGCTGCTGTTCTCGCTCGTGCTTTTGGTTACGCTGGCCATCGTCCGCTCCCGGTATGGCCGCGTTCTGGTCGCCATCCGCGAAAACGAGGAACGCACGAAGATGCTGGGCTACGACACCTTCTCCAACAAGCTCATGGCCGTCGTCGTCTCCGGCACGATCTGCGCGGCGTCGGGCGCCGCCTACGCGCTGCTGTTCGGCTATGTCGGCTCGAGCTTCGCGTCGGTGCAATATTCTATCCTGCCGCTGTTGTGGGTGCTGCTCGGCGGGGCCGCCACGACGCTCGGGCCGCTGATCGGCACCGTCTTCATGTACTATGTCATCGACGTCTCCAGCGGCTACACCTCGGCCTATCTGCTGATCGTCGGCATTGCGCTGATCCTTCTGGTGCTGTTTTTCCCGAAAGGCATTCTCGGCACCATCCGCCAGCGCTGGCTCGGATGGCTGCCATGACGCCGCTTTTGGCCACCAAGGGCCTGTCGCGCCATTTCGGCGGCTTGCGCGCCGTCGACAACGTCGACTTCACCTTGATGCCCGGTGAAATCCGTGCCGTCATCGGCCCCAACGGGGCGGGGAAGACTACCTTCGTCAGCATGGTCAGCGGCCGCATCCAGCCGTCTTCAGGAGCGATCGTGTTCGATGGCGCCGACATCACCGGCATGCCGGCCTATGTCAGGGTGCGCCAAGGCATCGCCTACACGTTCCAGATTACCAGCATCTATGCCAACCTGTCCGTTTACGCCAACGTCGCGCTGCCCGTGCAACTGACACTGAGGCACGGGCCTTCCAAGAGCGCGATACAGGCCGCTGTCATGACGGCGCTGGAACGCACCGGGCTCGCGGACCGCGCCCATATGCCGGCCGGGCAATTGTCCTATGGCCACCAGCGCCTGCTCGAAGTGGCGATGGGCCTGGCGCTCAAGCCGCGCCTGCTGATCCTCGACGAGCCGACGCAGGGGCTCGCCGACAGCGAGATCGACAATTTCATCGTGCTGGTGCGCGACATCGCCAGCAGCGCCACGGTGCTGCTGATCGAACACAATATGCCCGTCGTCATGCAACTCGCCGACCGCATTACCGTTTTCAACGCCGGCAGGATCCTGGCGGAAGGCACCCCGGAAGCGATCCGCGAGAACGCGGCGGTACAGCAAGCCTATCTGGGGACCGCCCCATGAATGAGACGAGCAAGGCCGAGGCATTGCGGATCGCCGGACTGAACTGCTTCTACGGCGAGGTCCAGGTGCTCTACGGTCTCGACCTCGTGCTCAACAAAAGCGAGGTGCTGTGCCTGTTCGGCCGCAACGGCGCCGGCAAGACGACGACGCTGAAGGCGATCATGGGCCTGCTTCCTTCGAGCGCGGGCTCGATCAAACTCGACGGCCAGGAATTGACCGGCCTGCCGGCGCACGAAGTGCCGAAGGCCGGCGTCGCCTATGTGCCGCAGGGCAGGCGGCTGTTTGCCGAGATGACGGTGGCGGAGAACATCGAGATCGGGCTGATGGCGCGCGGCAAGGGCAAGGCCGTGCGGGAAAACGTCCTCGACCTCTTTCCGCTACTGCGCCAGCGGCTGCGGCAGCGCTCGGGCACGCTGTCGGGCGGCGAGCAGCAGATGCTGGCGATGGCGCGCGCGCTTTGCCTCGAACCGCAAGTGCTGTTGCTCGACGAACCGACCGAAGGGCTGATGCCGTCGATGATCGCCAAGATCCGCGAGACGGTATCGAAGCTGCGCGAGATGGACGTCTCGACCATCCTGGTGGAACAGCGCGTCGATGCGGTGCTGTCGGTCGCCGACCGTGTGTCGTTCATCGAGAACGGCCGTAACCGCGAGACGGTGGATGTCGAGGAATTGCGTGCCGACCCATCGGCGGTCAGGCGCTATGTGGGCGTTGGTTGATCAGCCGAAAAACAGAAAGCCGGCGATCAGGAAGGCCGGGATCAGCACCAGGCCGGACCACAGCATGTAGCCGAAGAAGCCGGGCATCTTCACGCCACGCTGCCTGGCGATGGCATAGACCATGAAGTTGGGCGCGTTGCCGATATAGGTGTTGGCGCCCATGAACACCGCACCCGCCGAGATCGCGGCAAGCGTCGAGGCGAATTCGGTCATCAGGTGATGTGGATCGCCGCCGGCAAGCTCGAAGAACACGAGATAGGTCGGCGCATTGTCGAGGAAGGACGACAGCGCTCCGGTCAACCAGAAATAGGCGAGATCGTTAGGCGTGCCTTGCGCCGAGGTGACGAGCGCGACCAGCGGCGCCAGCGCACCCCTCGTGACCGGCCCTCAGGATGGCGATGACCGGCACGATGCAGATGAAGATGCCGGCAAACAATTTTGCCACTTCCGCGATCGGACCCCAGTTGAAGCCGTTCGCCGCGCGGTATTCCTTGCGCGAAACCGCCAGCGACACGAAGGCGAGCGCCAGGATAACGGCGTCGCGCACCAGGTTCTGCAGTTCCAGCGCCACGCCTTGAATGGAGAAGGCGACATCAGGCTTCCACGTCGCCGACAGCAGGATGGCGCCGATAACGCCGGCCAGCAGCGGAATGTTGGGCAGGCCGCGGATGCGAACCTTCGAATCCGGCGTCGGGTCCTTGATCTTCGGCGCGCCGGCCTCGCGCCGGTGCAGGATGATGTCGATCGCCAGGAACACGGCCAGCACCAGGCCGCCGACGAACAGCGTCTCGCGCCAAAGGTTGGCGGTTGTCCAGAAGAAGTCGACGCCACGCAGGAAGCCGACGAACAGCGGGGGATCACCGAGCGGCGTCAGCGAGCCGCCAATGTTGGACACAAGGAAGATGAAGAAGACGACGACATGGGCGTTGAACGGCCTGTTATCATTGGCGCGGATGATCGGCCGTATCAGGATCATCGAGGCGCCCGTCGTACCGATGACCGAGGCGAGCAGCGCGCCGACCAGCAGCAGCCCGGCATTGACCAGCGGCGTGCCGTGGATGTTGCCGGCGACTAGGATGCCGCCCGAAATGGTGAACAGCGCAAACAGCAGGATGATGAAGGACATGTATTCGGTGAGCAGCGCATGCAGCACCGCCTCGGCCGCCTGGGGGATCCCGAAGGCGAGCGCCAGCGGCACGACGACCAGCGCCGCCCACAGGGCCGCGATCTTGCCGTAGTGATGCTCCCAGACATGGTGGAACAGCAGCGGGCCGGTGGCGATGGACAGCAGCAGGCCGGCAAAGGGCAGTGCCCACCACAGCGACATCGCGGCACCGGGCAGAGCATGTTCCTCGGCCGCTACGGCTACGTCCGGGAACAGCATGGGGACGGCGATGCCAGCGCCCACCATCACGCCTGCACTGATCCGCGAAAAGCCCCCTCGATGCCCCACCGTTCAGTCCGACAGTTGGTCTTCGAGCGTCACGCCGGCATCGCGCATGCGTTGCAACATCGCGTCGAGCGAGCCGTTGAGATCGATGCCGCGACAGGCGTCGAGCCGCACGGTGGTCTTGAAACCCTGGCTGACGGCGTCCAGCGCCGAAAAGCCGACGCAGAAATCGGTCGCAAGGCCAACCAGGGTGATGCTGTCGATACCGCGCTCCCTGAGGTAGCCCCCGAGGCCGGTCGGCGTCGCGTGGTCGTTTTCGAAGAAGGCCGAATAGCTGTCGATGGCGGGGCGAAAGCCCTTGCGGATGACGAGTTCGGCCTTGGTCCAGGCAAGGCCGGAATGGAAATCCGAACCGAGGCTGCCCTGGATGCAATGGTCCGGCCACAGCGTCTGCTGGCCGTAAGGCATCTCGATCACGGAGAAGGGTTGCGCGCCGGGATGGCTGGAGGCGAAGCTCGAATGCCCGGCGGGATGCCAGTCCTGCGTCAGCACGACATGGTCGGCGTGCCGGATCATGTCATTGACCAGCGGCACGATCTCGTCGCCGCCGGTCACGGCCAACGCGCCGCCCGGGCAAAAGTCGTTCTGCAGGTCGATCACAACAAGCGCTTGGTCGGCCATTGGGCCTCCTTCTTCTCTGCGTTGGGCTCAGGCTCCAGTAGAAAGATGCCGCTGACGCGACCGGAGGCAGAAACTTGACCAGATGGCCGGCCGCGTCAACCTCCGAAGGCGTAACAATCTCGTTGCATGCACCCTGGCAAGCACGGCGACCCAAACTCTGGCTTTGACAATTTCCACCGGCTTGATATCATTTGCATACGAATGAATTTCCGGTTTGCGGACCGGCAAGATCATGCCTGGGGTAAACGCCCTGGGAGGGCCATTTCGGGGAAGGCCCACTCTCTGGGAAGGCAAAGCGTGATCCGTTACGCGAAACCCACCACTGTCGACGCGGCGCTCGCTTTGCTTGGCGAGGGCGCCTGGCGCATTCTTGCCGGCGGCACTGATTTCTATCCGGCACAGGGCGCGAAGCCGTTCCGCGACAATGTCCTCGACATCAACGGCCTCGCTGCGCTGCGCGGCATCGCCGAGACGGACGACCACTTTGTCATCGGCGCGCGCACGACCTGGACAGACCTCATCCACCACCCCTTGCCGCCAGCATTCGATGCGCTGAAACAGGCCGCGCGCGAGGTCGGCTCGCCGCAGATCCAGAACGTCGCTTCCGTCGCCGGCAATCTCTGCAACGCCTCGCCGGCCGCCGATGGCGTGCCGGGCCTGCTCGTGCTCGATGCCGAGGTCGAGCTGCGTTCGGCGATAGCGACACGGCATCTGCCCTTGCCCGATTTCATTCTCGGCAATCGGCGCACGGCCTTGCAGTCTGGCGAAATGGTGACCGCCATCCGCGTGCCGAAGCCAGCCGCCGGTACATCGGCTTTCGTCAAGCTCGGCGCACGGCGCTATCTCGTCATTTCCATCGCCATGGTGGCGGCGCGCCTGGTCGTCGACAACGGCAGGGTTACTGAGGCGGCCATCGCCGTCGGCTCCTGCTCGGCTGTCGCCAGGCGGCTTGCCGGCGTCGAGACGGCGCTGCTCGGATTGCCTAGGGATGGCGGGCTCGCCGGCGCCATCCAATCCGCGCCGATGACCGAACTGTCGCCGATCGCCGATGTGCGTGGCAGCGCCGAATACCGGCTCGACGCGGTGCGCGAGATCGTCGCGCGGGCCGTGCTGACGGCCGCCGGACCGATGAACGATCATATGGTGGCGGCGGCATGAGACAAGCTCAGCCCGACGTGAACCAGGTTCTGCCTGAAGTCAGTGAAGCTCGGCCCGAATTGGGCGTAGTCCAGCCCGGTCTCGGCCGCGCCGACATCGCCTTCGCGGTCAATGGCGCCGCCGTCTCGGTCAATGTGCCGCCGCTGCGCCGGCTGTCCCAGGTGCTGCGTGAGGAATTGCGGCTCACCGGCACCAAGGTCGGCTGCGATGCCGGCGATTGCGGCGCCTGCACGGTGCTGGTCGACGGCGATCCGGTCTGCGCCTGCCTGATGCCGGCGGCTTCGGTCGCCGGCGCATCGGTGACGACGGTCGAGGGGCTGGCCAACGGCCGGCTTTCGGCGCTGCAGGCCTCTTTCCTCGCCCATGGCGCGGCGCAATGCGGCATCTGCACGCCGGCGCTGCTGGTGGCAGCGACAGCGCTGCTGGACACGACTCCCAGACCGACCGAGACCGAGGTGCAGGATGCGCTGGGCGGGATTCTGTGCCGCTGCACCGGCTACCGGAAGATCATCGCGGCGGTGATGGAGGCAGGACGATTCGAACCGTCAACCGACAGCGCGGCCCCTCATCCGCCTGCCGGCACCTTCTCCCCGTATAGTGACGGGGAGAAGGGAGAAGCTCCAGCGCTGGCGACCCCCTCTCCCCGTTCTTCACGGGGAGAGGGTGAGGAGCAGCGCGAACGTCATTCGTTCGATCTCGGCCTTGACCGTAGAATGCCAATTTCGGGCAATGCCGTAGGCGCGTCGCCCGTCAGGCTCGACGGTGTGCCAAAGGTGACCGGGGCTGAGAAATTCGGCGGCGATTCCTTCCCGGCCGATGCGCTTGCCGTGCTGGTGGTCCGCTCGCCGCATTATCACGCCGGCTTCGCCTTCGGCGATCTCGACGGCTGGGCAAACAAGCACCCCGGCATGGTTGGTGTCTTCACGGCCGCCGACATTCCGGGCAAAAACTGTTTCGGCGTCATCGGTCCGTTTGCCGACCAGCCGGCGCTCGCCGAAGGATTTGCGCGGCTGCGCGGCGAGGCGGTGGCGCTGGTCGCCGGCGAGCGCGAGGCGATGTTCGATCTCGATATGTCGGATTTCCCGATCCGCTGGACCGAGTTGCCGCATATCCTGCAGCCCAGCGAAGCGCAGGCCAAGGATGCTGCGCTGATCCATGGGAACCGCCCTTCGAACCTGCTGACCTCCGGCTTCGTCGAGCGCGGCGACCCCGAGACGGCGCTTGCCAATGCGGCCGTTGCCGTGACGGGCGCAATCGAAACCTCCTATGTCGAGCACGCCTATATCGAGCCGGAAGCCGGCCATGCCTATATGGACGGCGATACGCTGGTCGTCGTCGCCTGCACCCAGGCACCCTATATGGACCGCGACGACACGGCGAAGGTGCTTGGCCTGCCCGTCGACAAGGTGCGCATCGTGCCGACCGCGACCGGCGGTGGCTTCGGCTCGAAACTCGACGTTTCGCTGCAGCCGCTGATCGGCCTTGTGGCGCTTAAGACCGGCCGGCCGGCCGCCTTGGCCTACACCCGCAACGAATCGATGATGTCGACCACCAAGCGCCATCCGGCCGAAATGAAGGCGACCATCGGCGCCGATGCCGACGGCCATGTCACCGGCATGATCTTTTCAGGCGATTTCAACACCGGAGCCTACGCCAGCTGGGGGCCGACCGTCGCCAACCGCGTGCCGGTGCATGCTTCCGGCCCCTATGCGACGCCGAACTACCGCGCCGAGGGCCGCGCCATCCATACGCATGGCCCGATCTCCGGCGCCTTCCGTGGCTTCGGTGTGCCGCAGGCGACGATCATGCAGGAGACGCTCTATGATGAGCTGGCCGGCAAGCTCGGCATCGACCGGCTCGACTTTCGCCTGAGAAACTGCCTTCGGAACGGCTCCGAAACGGTTACCGGCCAGACGCTGGAATCCGGCGTCGGCATTGCCGAATGTCTTGAGGCCCTGCTGCCGCATTGGGCGCGGGCGCAGGCTGATGCGGATACTTTCAACAGCAACCATGAAGAAAAAAAGCGCGGCGTCGGCGTGGCTTCGTGCTGGTATGGCTGCGGCAACACCTCGCTGCCCAATCCGTCGACCATCCGGGTCGGCATCGCGGCTGACGGCACCGTCATCCTGCATCAGGGCGCCGTCGATATCGGCCAGGGCTCCAACACCGTCATCACGCAGATCTGCGCCGACGCGCTTGGCCTGCCGCTGGAAAAATTCCGGCTGAAGAGCGCCGATACGGCAATCAGCCCCGACGCCGGCAAGACCTCGGCCTCGCGCCAGACCTTCGTGACCGGGAAGGCGGCCGAAAAAGCCGGGCGGGCCTTGCGGGAAAAGATCCTGCGCTTCGCCAATGTCTCCGAAAAGGCAACTTTGCAACTGGACGGCGCGGCGATCGTCATCCGCGAGGGCGAAGCCACGCGCCGCATCGATCTCGCCTCGCTCGACATGGATGCCGACGGCTTCGTCTTCCGCGCCGAGGAGACCTACGACCCGCCGACGCTGCCGCTCGATGCCAAGGGCCAGGGCAAGCCCTACGCCGTCTATGGCTATGGCGCGCAGATCGCCGAACTCGAGGTCGATCTCAAGATCGGCACAGTGAAGCTGATCAAGATCACCGCCGCGCATGATGTCGGCAAGGCGATCAACCCGCTGCTGGTCGAGGGCCAGATAGAAGGCGGCATCGCGCAAGGCATCGGCATGGCGCTGATGGAAGAATACATTCCCGGCCGCACCGAGAATCTGCACGACTATCTCATCCCGACCATCGGCGACGTGCCGCCGATCGAGACCATCCTGGTCGAGGTTCCCGATCCCGAGGGGCCGTTCGGCGCCAAGGGGCTGGGCGAACATGTGCTGATCCCGACCGCACCCGCGATCCTCAACGCCATCCGCCACGCCACCGGCGTGCTGGTCACCAAGGTTCCGGCGACGCCGACGCGCATCCGCGCCGGCATCCTTGAAAAAGATGGCATCCGCGAAAAGGAGGCACGCGCATGAGCGAGCTTGCCGAGCGTTTTGAGACCCATGACCCCGGCGAGAAGCAGGTGGCGGAGAAGATCCGCTGCGATGCCTGCCCGGTCATGTGCTACATAGCCGATGGCCGCACAGGCGCCTGCGACCGCTACGGCAATGCCGGCGGCCGGATCGTGCGCATGGATCCGCTGACCATTCTCGACCACGCGGCCGAGTCCGGCGGGACAATCGTGCCCTTCGTCGCCGAAGGCGAGGCATGGGACGGCGAACTGGTCAACACCGGGCGCCGCTTCGTCACGGCAATCGGCGCCGGCACCACCTATCCCGACTACAAGCCGGCGCCGTTCATCGTCAGCCAGCAGGTCGAAGGCGTCGATCTCGTCACCGTCGTCACCGAAGGCATTTTTTCGTATTGCGGCGTCAAGGTGAAGATCGACACCGACCGTCATATCGGACCCGAAACGCAAATCGTGCGCTCGCAAGGCGAGGCGATCGGCCATGTCACCACGGGCGAATACGGCTCGCAGATGCTGTCGCTGGGCGGCGTGCATCATCTGACCGGCGGCTCCAAGGCGGAAGGCCGGGCAACCTGCGACGCGCTGCTCAATCTGTGCAACCGCAAGCCGGTGGAACTGACCATCGATGGCGGCGCCACCATCATCGTCGAAGCCGGCAAACCACCTGTCATCGACGGCAAGCAGGAGCACCGCATGCGCGTCGGCTGCGGCTCGGCCACGATCGGCATGTTCGCCACGCAATGGCGCGGGCTGGTCGACGAGGTGGTGGTGGTCGACGACCATATCACCGGCGTCGTCTCCGAACACCAGGCCGGCAAGGTGCTGGGCTGGCAGGACACCGGCATCAAGATCATCGGACGCCGCTCGACGCCGGGTCGCTATTTCAAGGTCTCCGAGCCCGGCCTCGGCTGGGGCGGCACCTCGATTTCCGACCCGCTGTCGATCCTTGGTGAGTGGAACGCCAAGAAGGGCGCGCGACCGGGCCTGTCGATGCTGATGGTTTCGACCACCGGCGAGCAGTACGCCTATTACGAACTCGACGACGAACTGAAGCCGGTCGAAAAGCCGTTTCCAGAACGGCTGCAGAAGTCCGTGAACCTGATCGAGGACAATTGCGAGCCGGCGCTATGCACCGTGCTGTTCATCGGCGGCGCCGGCGGCTCGCTGCGCGCCGGCGTCACCGAAAACCCGGTCAATCTCACCCGCTCGGTGCAAGGCCTGACGACCTATGTGACGGTCGGCGGCGCGCCGGTCTATGTCTGGCCGGGCGGCGGCATCACGCTGATGGTCGACGTGACGCGCGTGCCGGAAGGCGCCTTCGGCTATGTGCCGACGCCGGCGCTGGTGGCGCCGATCGAGTTCACCTTGCGCCGCGACGACTATGTCAGGCTCGGCGGCTACGAGGCCGAGATCCGCAGCGTCGAGGACATCGTCGCGAAGGGCGGCGAATACCTCAACCCGCGCCACGGCACCGGTGCGCCGTCCGACAATCCATGGCCGCCGCTGGCGCAATTGCGGCGCGCCGCGTCGAACGGAGCCGGATGATGGGCGGCCCGCAAGCGCATTGGCTGCAGGACGGCAAGCGGCTGCATCTCAACCATGGGCCGATCGACCTGATCATCGAGGCCTTTGGCGAGGCGCAGGAATGCCGTCTGGCCTATGAGCAAGCCGTGGCGCGCTTCCAGACGATCCTGATCGAGCTGGTCAGGGAGCTTCCCGAATTGCGGCTCCCGGCATTTTTCCTGGCGCCGCGCGCCTTTGACGGCCCGACGGCGCGCCGCATGGAAGCGGCCGTCATGCCGCTCGCGGAATGTTTCATAACACCGATGGCCGCCGTTGCAGGATCGGTAGCCGACGAAATTCTCGCCGCATTGCTTGCCGGCCGCAAACTCGAGCGCGCCTATGTCAACAATGGCGGCGACAGCGCCCTCCACCTCGGCAAGGGCCGGTCGATCGGCCTGGCGGTCGCCGGCACCGGCAACGGCGTGGCCGACCGGATCACGATCCGCGCGGAAGATGGCGTTCGCGGCGTCGCCACCAGCGGCTGGCGCGGCCGTTCCTTCTCGCTTGGCATTGCCGACGCCGTCACCGTGCTGGCGCGGACCGGCGCTGAGGCCGATGCGGCGGCGACACTCATTGCCAATGCGGTGGACCTTCCCGGCAATCCCGCCATCAAGCGCATTCCCGCACGCGAACTGTCGCCCGACAGCGACCTCGGCGCGCGGCTGGTGACGCAAGGCGTCGGCATGCTTGCGCCTGGCGAGGTGGCGCGGGCGCTGGACAATGGCCTTGCCCTCGCCGAAGATTTTCGTCGGCGCGGCCTGATTGCCGGATCGGCGCTGTTTCTTGGCGGTGAGGCCCGCATCAGTGGTTCCGTAGCGCTTGCCGCGCCCAACAAAAATCCGAGGGAGGAAGTTGCCCATGCCTGAGTTTCCGATCCGCAAGATCGCGGTGCTGAGCGAAGAGATCTTTCATGATGGCGGTCCGGTCGCGGACGTGCCGCGCCGGCGTGCGGCGGCCATGGCCGTGATCAAGAACCCATTCGCCGGGCGCTATGTCGAGGATCTGCAGAGCGCCATGGACGATCTGAAGCCGCTTGGCCTGCTGCTTTCCGACAGGCTGGTCGCCGCGTTGGGCGGCGACGTCAAACAGATCGACGGCTACGGCAAGGGCGCCATTGTCGGCACGGCGGGCGAACTGGAGCATGGCGCGCTCTGGCATGTGCCGGGCGGCTACGCCATGCGCGAGCGGCTTGGCGACGCCAAGGCGATCGTGCCCTCGGCCAAGAAGGTCGGCGCGTTCGGCTCAAAGCTCGACGTGCCGCTCGGCCACATCAACGCCGCCTATGTGCGCAGCCATTTCGATGCCATGGAAGTCGGCATCAGCGACGGGCCGCGTCCCGACGAGATTCTTTTTTGTCTGGCCATGACCTGCGGACCGCGGGTTCACAACCGCATGGGCGGGTTGGCGGCAGCCGACATCAAGGCCTGGGACGGGCTGCGGTGAGCGGCGAGGACAATCTGCTCAAGCTGGTCGAGGTCGAAGAGCCCGAGGACCAGGATTACGTCCTGCAGGAGCAGGTCGGCTTCATCCTGCGCAAGGCGCACCAGCGCCATGTCTCGATCTTCGCCGCGCATATCGGCGACCTGACGCCGCCGCAATTCGCCGCACTGGCCAAGCTGCGCGATGTCGGCGAGACCTCGCAGAACCAGCTCGGCACGCTGATCGCCATGGATGCGGCGACGGTGAAGGGCGTGATCGATCGCTTAAAGGCACGCGGCCTGGTCGAGCTCTCCAAGCATGAGGTCGACAAAAGGCGGCTGCTGGTCAATCTGACCGCCGAAGGCCGCGACGCCATCGAACGCCTGATCCCGTTGGCGCGCGAGATCACCAGGGAAACGCTGGCGCCGCTCTCGGCCAAGGAGATCGCCACCTTCATGAAGCTGCTGGCCAAGCTGGCGTAGGTGCCGCCACGATCCATCGCGTCAAATGGCGATCAGAGCGGGAACGCTTCCCTGCACAGGTCCTGCAGCTTCGAAAAGACGCCCTTGCCGCCGGTGATGACCTGCGTGCCGCTCTGCAGCACCGTCTTGGGATCCGCCTTCAGGACGGTGCCGCCGGCCTCTTCGATCAGCAGCATGCCGGCCAGGCAGTCCCAGGCGTTCATGTGTTCCTCGACATAGCCAAGCAGCCGGCCCGAGGCCACATAGGCCAGCATCAGGGCGCCGGACGCATTGCGGAAGAAGACACCGCCTTCGGCGAGGAGCTTCTTGATCAGCACGGCGATGTTCTCGGCCTCGGCCCGGTTCGAGAATCCGGTCCCCACCGAGCCTTCTTCCAGGCTGGCCGCGGCACTTGCCTTGATCGGCCTGCCGTTGATGAAGGCGCCGCCACCGAGCCTGCCGTGAAACGTCTCGCCGGTCGACGGTTCGTGGATGACGCCGACGACCGTCTCCCCGTCCTTTGCGCAAGCGATCACCACGCACCAGGCCGGAATGCCGCGCACGAAATTGGCGGTGCCGTCGATGGGATCGATGACCCAGGCATAGCCGCTCGAGCCGGAAACCGAGGCGTGTTCCTCGCCGACGATGCCGTCCTGCGGATAGTCCTTGGCGATCGCCGCGCGGATGAACAGCTCGACCTCGCGGTCGGCTTGCGAGACCAGGTCCTGATGACCCTTGCTCTCGATGGTCAGGCTTTCCAGATCGCGGAAATATTCGAGTCCGCGTTCGCCGGCCCGCCGCGCCAGATCGATGGCAAACTGCGTGCGGGCGTCGAGTTCATGGGTCACGGTAAGGCTCGCTCTGCGGAAGGATGCGCCGCACTTAGAGCAATTCCAGGAAAAGTGTAAGCGGTTTTCCGTCTGGAATTGCGTCAAAACAAAGAGTTAGAGCGTCGCTGCCGGCAAAAGCATCTGGCCGATAAAAGTCAGGCCGCCTGCGACAGCGATTTGTGCGCGTCAGCCAAGATCTCGAATGACCGCACCCGCGCGGCATGATCAAAGATCTGCGCGGTCACCATCAGCTCGTCGGCGCCGGTGCGGCGCACGAAGGCGTCGATGCCCTGGCGGACGGTTTCGGGAGAGCCGACGACGGCACAGGACAGCGCCTGGCCGAGCATGGTCTTGGCCATCGGGTCGAGATCGCGGTCATAATTCTCGACCGGCGGCGGCAAGCGTCCGGGACGGCCGGTGCGCAGATTGACGAAGGCCTGCTGCAGCGACGTGAACAGCAGCCGTGCCTCGGCATCGGTGGGCGCGGCAAAGACGTTGAGGCCGAGCATCACATGCGGTCTGTCGAGCTGTTCCGACGGCTGGAAGCGCGAGCGGTAGATGTCCAGCGCATGATCGAGCTCGGCCGGCGCGAAATGCGAGGCGAAGGCGTAGGGAAGGCCAAGCATGGCGGCGAGCTGCGCACCGTAGAGGCTGGAGCCGAGAATCCAGATCGGCACGGTCTGGCCCTCGCCGGGCACGGCGCGCAAGCGCTGGCCTTCCTCCGCGGGCAGGAAATAGCCCATCAGTTCGACGACATCCTGCGGGAAACTGTCGGCGCCGGCCTCGAGGTTGCGGCGCAAGGCGCGCGCGGTGTTCATGTCGGTGCCTGGTGCCCGGCCGAGGCCGAGATCGATGCGGCCCGGAAACAGGGCGGCTAGCGTGCCGAACTGCTCGGCGATGACCAGCGGCGCATGGTTGGGCAGCATGATGCCGCCGGCGCCGACGCGGATGGTTTTGGTGCCGCCGGCAACATGGGCGATGACCACGGATGTGGCGGCGCTCGCAATGCCCGGCATGTTGTGGTGCTCGGCCAGCCAGTAGCGCTTGTAGCCCAGCCGCTCGGCATGGCGGGCGAGATCGAGCGAGTTGGCCAGCGACTGCGAGGCATCGCTGCCTTGGATGATCGGCGACAGGTCGAGAACGGACAGTTCGGTCATGCGGTGGTCTCCACGATCTTCGTCTCACGCACTTTGGCCTCGAAAGCCGTGCGGTCCGGAATGATGATGCCGAGCAGGCCTTGCAGCGTGTCGGCGAGTTCGGCGGCGGTGGCTATCTCTGTCTGCTCGGTGCGGCCACCAAGGTGATGGATCGACAGGCGGTTTCCGCGCAGCGCGTAACGCCGGTCCGGCGCGGCGCGGGCCGCTATGACGGAGGAGAGGAAATGCGATGTCGGGCTGGTCGACAGGAAGTAATTGGTGACGGAGTAATCGACCTCGTATTGCGGCTGCAGATCGAAGCGGTAGAGCGAGCGCCAGTCGCCGCCGATGGCGGCCTGCAGGCGGAAATGATCGCTGGCCTCGACGATGCGGAACGGCTCATGCGGGGTTTTCTGTTCGCGGCCCGGTTCCAGCTGCAATGGCGCGGTCAGGGTCAGGCCGCCGAAGCCGACATCGGCGATACAGGTCCGGCCATCGAGCTCGACGCGCAAAAGCATGTGGCTGCGCGCGGTGATGGCGTCCTCGCTCTGGCCCCAGAGCACGCGCGCGGCCAGGCCGACGACCTCGAAGCCGAGCGCCCGCAGCGCATGCATGAAGAGCAGGTTGTGCTCGAAGCAATAGCCACCGCGCCCACCAAGGACGATCTTGTCGTGCAGCGCGGCAAGATCGAGCCGAACCGGGTGGCCAAGAAACGGGTCGATGTTCTCGAAGGGGATCGCCTGCGGATGCGCGAAATGCAGCGTCTTCAGCGTATCCAGCGACGCGTCGCGCGGACCGGCGTAACCGATGCGCGCGAGATAGGCGTCGAGGTCGAAGGGAGGAGCATCGCTCATAAGGAAGGCACCGGGCGTTGATCGGCCGGATATAGGCATTCGATCCGGCCGCCGCAAACAGCGCCCGCCTTCTATGCCGTGGCCTTGCCGTTCTCCTCGACGGGTTCGTCCTCGACCACGGCGGTTTGCTGCGCGGCGAGGAAATTGCCGACATGGCCAAGCCCCTCGAAATGGTCGCAGAACACCTTGATGACGACCAGCAGCGGCACCGCCATCAGCGCGCCGACGAAACCCCAGAGCCACGACCAGAAGGCAATGGCGATGAAGATCGCCACCGCGTTGATCTCGAGACGCCTGCCGACCACCATCGGTGTCACGAACTGGCCTTCGACCACGTCGCACAAAAGCACGAAGGCCGGCGCCAGAAGCGCGTAGGAGATGGTGTCGAAGCTGATCAGCGCCATCACCGCGACCAGCACGATGGTCAGCAGCGCGCCGACATAGGGCAGGAAGTTGAACAATGCCGCGGCGACACCCCAGACCAGAGGGTTCGGCATGCCGAGCGCCCACAGGCCTAGGCCGATGACCAAACCGAGGCCGACATTGATGATGGTGACGGTGAGCAGATAGTGCGAGATTTCGCGCTCGACGTCATAGACGACGCGCAGCGCCCGCTTCTTCTCGCTTAGGCTGGCGAAGGACTGGATGATCTTCTCGTAGAACATCGTGCCCGAGGCGAGCAGGAACAGCGACAGCACGAAGATGATGGTCAGGCTTGTTCCCGCCGCCAGGATGTTGCCGGCGGCCGACGACAGGATGCCGGACTGGGCGACCGCCACCTTCTGGACGCCAGGCTCCTGCGAGGTCTCGGTCATCTGCTCGACCTGATGCGAGACCTGCATGATCTTTTCAAGCGGACGCCGCAACTGCGCCAGCCGCTCGGTGAGCTGCTGGCCGATCGACGAGGTGTTGTTGAGGAGATCGATGACAGGACCTGAGAGCAAATAGCCGGCGATGGCGAAGACGCAGATCGACAAAAGCACCAGGAGCGTCGCCGAAACCGCTTCGGGAATACCGCGCTTGCGCAGCAGCCGCACGATCGGCGTCAATGTCAGCGCCAGCAGGAAAGCCAGCATGACCGGCATGAAGAAAGCGCGGCCGAAATAGAGCGCATAGACGCTCATGAATATGAATATGCCGACCAGCAGCGAACGCATCAAATGCGTGTCCGCGCGGGCCTCGACGCGCGGATCCGGGCTTTCGGCAACGCCTGCGCCCGTAGCGGCGGGTTCGGCTTTCATCATGGACCCTCAGCGGTGCACCGCAACTGGTGCAGTCCGTTGATGGAAACGCCCGCGTCGCTTCAAGGTTCCTTTAGCCGGCAAGGCCCGCGGGTACGGAGCTTTGCCGTTGGCTCATGCGACGGGCGCTTCCACCGCAGGCGTGGACTTCGCCGTTTCCTTGCGCACGATCGGCGCCACTTTGGTGCCGTAGAGTTCAATCGCCTTCATGATCTTGGCATGCGGCATGGCGCCGATCGCCATCTGCAGCAGGAAGCGGTCATTGTTGAAGATCCTGTGCTGGGCGACGATCTTCTCGGCCACCTGCTCTGGACTGCCGACGAACAGGGCGCCGTTCGGACCACGCGACTGGTCGAAATGCGCCCGCGACGTCGGGCCCCAGCCCCGCTCGCGGCCGATGCGGTTCATCACCTCGGCCTGCGGGCCGTAGAAATCGTCGGCCGCCTGTTCGGTCGTCTCGGCAATGAAGCCATGCACGTTGATGCTGGTGGCGAGACCCGCCGGGTCGCTGCCGGCGCGCCTGGCGGCCTCGCGGTAGAGGTCGAACAGCGGCGCGAAGCGCGCCGGCTCGCCGCCGATGATGGCAAGCGCCAGCGGCAGGCCGAGCGCGCCCGCGCGGGCGGCGGACTGCGGCGTGCCGCCGATGGCGATCCAGACCGGCAACCTGTCCTGGAAGGGCCGGGGATAGACGCCGCGATCGTTGATCGGCGCGCGCAGATTGCCGGACCAGGTGACCTTGACGCTATCGCGGATGGCGAGCAGCAGATCGAGCTTTTCGGCGAAGAGCTCGTCATAGTCTTCCAGATTGTAGCCGAACAGCGGGAAGGATTCGATGAACGAACCGCGCCCGGCCATGATCTCGGCACGGCCGCCCGAGAGAAGATCGAGCGTGGCGAACTGCTGGAAGACGCGCACCGGATCGTCGGAGGACAATACCGTGACCGCGCTGGTCAGCTTGATGCGCTTCGAGCGCTCGGCGGCAGCGGCGAGCGCCACGACTGGCGCGGAGGCGGCGTAGTCGGGTCGGTGATGTTCGCCGAGACCGAAGACGTCGAGACCGACCTGGTCGGCGAGTTCGACCTCCTCGATCAGGTTGCGCAAGCGCTCATGCGGCCCGATGGCGCCCGGGCCGGGCTGCGGGCTGACGTCGGCGAAAGTGTAGAGACCGAGTTCCATGTGATGTCATCCTGGTGTTGGGTTTTGCCGCTAGAAGTAGCCACCGGCTCGCCTCGCCGCCAGAGGGGCTATCGGTGAACAGTGCATGTCGGTTTGGGCGGCAAAAGGCGTCTCCCGGCTGCAACATCGCGGAATTTCATGGCTGGCATACCGATTTGGCGCTTGAACTCTCGGCATTCGCGCGTATGTAAGCCTCGCGAATTGACTTCAGGGAAGTGGACTTGGCTATCTACAGGGAAAAAGACATTTTCGAGCGGCGCAATGCCGCGAACGAGGCAAAGAAGGCGCTTCTGGAGCGCTTCAAGTCAAAGCCGGCGGCAGATGATCCTGCGGTGCTGGCGCGACAGGCCGAACGCAAGGCAATCCTCCAGGCTCGTGAGATCCGCGAAGCCGAGAAGGCCAGGCTGAAGCAGGAAAAGCTGGCACGCGAAGCCGCAGAGAAGGCCGAGCGCGAGGCAGCAGCCGAAGCGGCACGCATTGCCGCCGAAGAGGCAGCCCAAGCCGAGGCCAAAATTCGGGAAGCCGAAGAGACCGAGCGCATTGCCCGCCTGCTCGCCGACGAGGCCGAGCGCAAGGCCAAGCGTGACGCACGCTATGCGGCGCGCAAGGCACGGACCGGCCGAGCTCCTCCGGGCTTCTCGGCCCGCTAGCAGCTTCGGCGCAGCCAAGTTCGAACATTGAATCAGGGTCGCCTCGCAGCGGCCCTGAAGGTGTTTGTGCGGAAGGTGCGCTTTTTTGGGCGACTTCCGCTCAGGCCGCGAATTTCAGCCCCATAATGCCGCAGACGATCAGCGCGATGCAGGCAAGCCGGATCGCGGTGGCGGGCTCGCCGAGCAGCCAGATGCCGAGCAGGGCCGTGCCGACCGTGCCAATGCCGGTCCACACCGCATAGGCGGTGCCGACGGGAAGCGCCTTCAGCGCCAGGCCCAGCAAGGTAAGACTGACGATCATCGAGGCGACCGTGAGCACGGTCGGAACAAGCCTGGTAAATCCGTCAGTGTATTTGAGGCCGATCGCCCAGCCGATTTCGAAGAGGCCGGCGAAAAACAGAAAAGTCCAAGACATCGGAACGCTCCATCCAGCATCGGGCCGGAGACAGGATCCGATCCTCAGATGCCGATCATTATGGCGGGTCGTCCCGACCGAATTGTTGGGGAGGCGCGGGGTCGTCCCCGCACTATCGATATAGGTTATCCAAATACCCGATCAACCCGGCGGCATTGTCTGACGCCGCCGGTGGGATTTGCCGCGCCTGACCTGCCGAGGCCTACTTTTCCTTGATGCGCATCGCCTTGACCGGCGGCGCCTTCAGGACGGGAGCGGGCGCCGGCTTCTTGGCATCCTTCTTCGGCTTGCGGGCTTCCTTGCCTGCCTTCATCGCGCCTTTAGCCATGATTCGTTCCTCCTGTTGCGGGGAGCGAAGTGAAACAAGAGAAACGCTTTGCTGCAAGAGGGCAGCGCTGGCGGGAAGCCTCAGGCTGACTGCTTTCAACCAATTTCTAATTTGCTCGTAAACCATGGCCGTCCGTGCCATTCTCTTCTTCGCACTGCAACATCGACCCGCGCTTTCGCCGGGTGATCGTCGGGCAGGCCGGTCAGGACGAAAATGCGGATCCACATCGGCTGCGAGATGAGCTTCGACTTCCCGCAGGAAACGCCGCTCATCGCGATGCTCAATGTCCACTATTCGCGCGCCTCCGACCTCGAGCGGCCGGATTTCCTAACTTCCAGCCCGCCGGTACCGATCGAGAGCTACCGCGACAGTTTCGGCAATTGGTGCAACCGCTTCGTCGCGCCGCCCGGACGGTTCACCTTCGGCACGGATGCGGTGATCCGCGCGCCCGGCACATTCGAGATGGCCGAGCTGATGGCCTGGCAGCACGAGGTGCGCGACCTGCCGGCCGAAACCCTGCTTTTCCTGCTGCCCAGCCGGTTTTGCGAGAGCGACCTTTTGGCCAGCGAAGCGTGGCGGCTGTTCGGCCACACACCGCTCGGCATCCCGCGCGTGCAGGCGGTGTGCGATTTCGTTCACAACCACATCGTCTTCAACTACGGCAATGCGCGGCCGACGCGCACCGCGGCGGAAGCCTATCGGGAACAGAGCGGCGTGTGCCGCGACTTCGCGCATCTTGCCGTCACCTTCTGCCGGGCGCTCAACATCCCGACGCGCTACTGCACCGGCTACATCAGCGATATCGGCATGCCGAAGCCGTGGTCGAGCATGGATTTCGCCGCCTGGATGGAAGTCTATCTCGGCGGCCGCTGGCATGTCTTCGACCCGCGCAACAATGCCCCGCGCATCGGCCGCATCCTGATCGCTTCCGGCCGCGACGCGGCGGATGTGCCGCTGACCCATATTTTCGGACCGGGGACCCTGGCCGGCTTCAAGGTGTGGACCGACGAGATCGTCGAATAGTCGCAGTCTCCGCGGCCGATCCCAAACAAATCGCGTCTTGAACGACCCGGCCGTTGGCGCGTTATGGTGGAGCTGCGGCCATCCGGCCGCTAGACTGGGCACGTTGAACGGGGACCAGACCGCATGGCCGGGCACGGCGGCTCCAAGATGGTCATCTATGCGGCGCTCGCCGGCAATCTGGCGATCGCACTGACTAAATTCGCCGCCGCCTTCTTCACCGGCAGCTCGGCGATGCTGTCGGAAGGCGTGCATTCGCTGGTCGATACCGGCAATGGCGGCCTGCTGCTCTACGGCATGCACCGTGCCGCGCGCCCGGCCGACCGCACGCATCCGCTCGGCCATGGCCGCGAACTCTATTTCTGGAGCTTCATCGTTGCCCTCCTGGTCTTCGCCCTGGGCGCCGGCGTGTCGTTCTACGAGGGCATCGTCCACATCATGGCGCCGGAGCCTGTCGCCAACGTCAAGGTGAACTATGTCGTTCTCGGCTTGTCCTTCCTGTTCGAGGGCAGCTCCTGGCTGGTGGCGCTGAAGGAATTCCGCCGAGAGAAAGGCAAGCAAGGCTGGCTGCAGGCCGTGCAGTCGAGCAAGGACCCGAGCGTCTATACGGTGCTGTTCGAGGACAGCGCGGCGCTTCTCGGCCTGATCGTCGCCTTTGCCGGCATATTGGCGGCGGAGCTGCTGGAGATGCCGGAGCTCGACGGCGCCGCCTCGATCGGCATCGCGCTCATTCTCGGCGCCACGGCGATCTTCCTCGCCCGCGAAAGCAAGGGGCTGCTCATCGGCGAGCCGGCTTCGCCCGAAGTGCAGAAAAAGGTGCTGGCGATCGCGCAGCAGGATCCGGCGGTGCAGCGCGCGAACGGTGTCCTGACCGTCCATATGGGACCGCAAGAGATCGTTGCAGGGCTCAGCATCGAATTCGAGGACCATCTGTCGGCGCCGGAGATCGAAGCCTGTGTCGAGCGCATCGAGGCACGGCTGAAGAAGGAGATGCCGGAGATCACGCGGCTGTTCGTCAAGCCGCAGACCACGGGCACCTGGGAGCAGCGGCGCAAGCTGATCGAAGCCGCGTCCAACTAGTCCTGGACCAGCGTTGCACCGTTGCCCCGTCGCATTGCCTTGCTAAGATCAGGCGACGGATTTCGGAGGATAGACCATGAAGATCGACGGCGGGTGCCATTGCGGCGCCATCACCTACGAGGCGGAGGTCGACCCAGCAAAGACCTCGATCTGCCATTGCACGGATTGCCAGCAATTGACCGGCACGGCCTTTCGCGTCACCGTTCCCGCGCCCGAGGATCACTACCGGATCACCAGAGGCACGCCAAAAATCTATATCAAGACCGGATCGAGCGGCGCCAAGCGCGCCCAGGCCTTTTGCGGCGACTGCGGGGCGCATCTTTACGCGACGTCGGTTGGCGGCGGCCCGAAGATCTATGGAATCAGGACGGGCACCGCGCGGCAACGCGAGGATCTGGTGCCGACACAACAGAAATGGCACCGGTCGGCCCTGCACTGGCTTCCCGAATTCGAAGGCATGAGCATCGTGGAGGAGCAGTAGCACCTGCCTCCCGGCCGAAAGCCGCCCAAGACAGGCAATTCTGTGCTAGCTTCGCTCACCTCAGACGGGCGGATAATAGCGATGTTGGAAACGGACAAGCTGTTTGCCGGCTCGATCCCGGAAAACTACGACCGCTATATGGTGCCGTTGATTTTCGAGCCGTTCGCCGCGGACCTTGCACGGCGGGCAGCGTCCTTCTCGCCCAAAGCCGTGCTGGAAGTCGCCGCAGGCACCGGGGTCGTCACCCGTGCCTTGGCGCCGAAACTGTCCCCTGACGCAAGCTATGTCGTGACCGACCTGAACCAGCCGATGCTCGACTACGCCGCTTCGCTACAGGCTCCCGACAGTCGCATCCAATGGCGCCAGGCCGATGCCATGGCGCTGCCGTTTGAAGACGCGGCCTTCGATCTGGTTTGTTGTCAGTTCGGCGCGATGTTCTTTCCCAGCCGTCCATCCGCCTACCGCGAGGCCAGGCGGGTGCTGAAGCCCGGCGGACATTTCCTGTTCAACGTATGGGACCGCATCGAGGAGAATGTCTTTGCCGATGATGTGACCAATGCGCTGGCCAGGCTTTTTCCGAACGATCCGCCGCGCTTTCTGGCCCGCACGCCGCATGGCTACCACGATACGGCGCTGATCCGCCGAGACCTCGAGGAGGCCGGCTTCTCCGATGTGGCGATCGAGACGAGAGCCGAACAGAGCCGTGCGCCCTCACCGCGCATTCCGGCCGTTGCCTATTGCCAGGGAACGGTGCTTCGCACCGAAATCGAGGCCAGGGATCCCGGGAAACTGGACGCTGCAACGGACTACGCCGCATCCGCGATTGCGGCCAGGCATGGTAGCGGCTCAGTCGCCGCCAAAATTCAGGCACATGTCATCGTGGCGGTGGCCTAGATTAGCCGTTCAGTCGTCGCCTTCGACGACCCGCAGCCTGAGCTGCCCGGTTTTTGAATCGGCAACGCGCGGGCCGGGTTCGAGTTTCGCCGCCGGCACCCGTGACGGCGTCTCCGGGCCGGCATCGCCATCGGCCTGCGCGCCGAACTCCAGCGCCTCGATCTTCTGGCCGCGCTTGGTCACCTTCGACGTCGAGACGAGGATGTCGTCGATGTCCTTGGCCGACTGGCCGAAATGCACCTGCAGCTTGCGCACACGCTCGTCGACGCGCGCGACATCCTCCATCAGCCGGATGACCTCGCCCTGGATCAGATGCGCCTGTTCGCGCATGCGGGCGTCCTTGAGGATGGCCTGAATGACCTGGATCGACAGCATCAGCAGCGACGGCGAGACGATGACAACGCGGGCGCGGTGCGCCTTGTGGACGATCGCCTCGAAATTCTCGTGGATCTCGGCGAAGACCGATTCCGACGGCACGAACATGAAGGCGGTGTCCTGCGTCTCGCCTTGGATCAGGTATTTTTCCGAGATGTCGCGGACATGGATCTCGATGTCGCGGCGGAAAGCCTGCGACGCGACCTTCTGCAGGTCCGCACCGTCGGCGGCGCGGATGGCGTTCCAGGCTTCAAGCGGAAATTTGGCGTCGATGGCAAGTGACGGCGCGCCGTTCGGCATCTTCACCAGGCAATCGGGCCGGCTGCCATTCGACAGCGTCGCTTGGAATTCATAGGCGCCATGCGGCAGGCCGTCGGCGACGATCGCCTCCATGCGCGACTGGCCGAAGGCACCGCGCGTCTGCTTGTTGGAGAGGATGGCCTGCAGCTGCACGACCTGGCCGGCGAGCGACTGGATGTTGCCTTGCGCGGTGTCGATGATCGCCAGCCGCTCCTGCAGTTTCGCCAGGCTCTCATGCGTGGATTTGGTCTGCTCGGTCATGGTCTGGCCGATGCGGCCGGTCATGGCGTCGAGGCGCTGGCCGATCGACTGCGTCAGCTCCGCCTGGCGCGCGCCGAACACTTCGGCAATGGCGCCCATGCGGCCCTGCATCTCGGCCTGGCTTTGCAAGATGCCGGCCATCCGCGCCTCGGCGTCGCGGGCATGGTCGGCGGCTTCCGCCGCAGCGACGGCGCGCGCCTTGGCCGACCGCCACAGCGCGATGACCAGCGCCACGAACAGGCCGAGAAACAACAAGGCGCCGAAGGCCAAGGCGTGGCCCAGCGTGATTGTCGACGCGCCAAGCCGTGCGACAGGCTCGGAAAGGATGGTACTCAGATCATTCATGTGGACAGCATAGCCGATTCGTGGGGCCGGCACAGATCAAAACGTGAACGAGGCTCAGGTCCACCGGTTGACGCTTTTCGCTGGACGTCTTACGTGGGACGCCATGCCGATCAAGCCGCTCATCATCCTTCCCGATCCCATCCTGCGCCAGGTTTCCAAGCCGGTGGAGCGCATCGACGCGCCTTTGCGCAAATTGGCCGACGACATGCTGGCGACCATGTATGACGCGCCCGGTATCGGGCTGGCGGCAATCCAAATCGGCGAGCCGCTGCGCATGCTGGTGATCGACCTCGCCAAGGAAGACGAAACGCCGGCGCCGCACGTCTTCATCAACCCGGAGATCCTGGAAACCGCTGAGGCGCGCTCGGTCTACGAGGAAGGCTGCCTGTCGATCCCGGACTATTATGCCGAGGTCGAACGCCCGGCTTCGGTGCGGGTGAAATATCTCGACCGCGACGGCAAGCTGCAGGAGATGGAGGCCGAGGGGCTGATGGCGACCTGCCTGCAGCACGAGATCGACCATCTCAACGGCGTGCTGTTCATCGACCACATCTCGAAGCTGAAGCGCGACATGGTGGTGAAGAAATTCAAGAAGCTCGCCAAGGACAAGGCGCCGGGCAAGCTGGTGGGATAGGGGAAAAATGCCCCTTCGCGTCATCTTCATGGGCACGCCGGAGTTTTCGGTGCCGACGTTGCGCGCGATCGCCGAGGCCGGACATGAGGTATCGGCCGTCTACACACAGCCGCCACGCGCGGCCGGCCGGCGCGGGCTGGAGCTGACGCCGTCGCCGGTGCAGCGCGAGGCCGAGCGGCTCGGCATCGCGGTGCGGACGCCGACCTCCCTCAAGGGCGAGGCCGAGCAGGCCGCTTTCAGCGCCCTGCGGGCCGATATCGCCGTGGTCGTGGCCTATGGTTTGCTGCTGCCTAAGGCAATTCTCGACGCGCCCCGCCTTGGCTGCATCAACGGCCATGCATCGCTTTTGCCGCGCTGGCGCGGCGCCGCCCCCATCCAGCGCGCCATCATGGCGGGTGACCTGGAAAGCGGCATGATGGTGATGCGCATGGAAGAGGGTCTGGACACCGGTCCGGTGGGATTGCTTGAAAAATGCGCCATCGACCCCGATATGACAGCCGGCGATCTGCATGATCGGTTGATGAGCGTTGGTGCTGCCCTGATGGTGGAAGCGCTGGCGCGGCTGGAAGGGAACATCCTGACATTTACCGCGCAAGCGGCGGAAGGGGTGACTTACGCCAGAAAAATCGATAAATCCGAGACGCGGGTGGATTGGACGCGGCCCGCGGCCGAGGTCCACAACCATCTTCGTGGCCTGTCGCCCTTTCCCGGCGCCTGGTCCGAAATTGACATTGGCGGCCGCGTGGAACGGCTGAAACTGCTTCGCTCGACACTATCCGAAGGCCTGTCGCTTTCGGAAGGTTCGGGCGAGTCGGGAGGAATTCTCGATGACCGGCTGACGGTCGCCTGCGGGGCAGGCGCGATCAGGCTGGTCGAAGTTCAACGTGCGGGCGGAAAGCCCGCCGCCGCGTCGGAATTCCTGCGCGGAGCCAAGATCGTAAAAGGAATGAAGTTCTCATGAGCATGATGTCGATACGCGCGGCGACGCCGCGGGATCGCGAGGCCATTCGCCTCGTCGAGGAACATGCATTCGGCCAGCAGGCGGAGGCCGGGTTGGTCGACGCGCTGGTCACCGGCGGCGACGCCGTCGTCGAACTGGTGGCGGAAGAAGACGGCCAGGCGGTAGGCCACATCCTGTTTTCCCGGCTGTTCGTCCAGAATGGCGGCAAGAGCTTCGCGGCCGTGGCGCTGGCGCCGCTGGCGGTGGAACCTTCGTTCCATGGCAGCGGCATTGGCGGCGCGCTGATCCGCGAGGCGCATATTCGCCTGAAGGATGCCGGCGAGACGCTGGCCGTGGTGCTGGGCGACCCCGCCTATTACGGCCGTTTCGGCTACAGCCATGCGCGGGCCGAAAAATTCGAGAGTGAGTACCAAGGCGAGGCGCTGCAGGCGCTGGCCTGGGGCGACGCTCCGGAGGCCGGCAGGCTGGTCTACGCTTCCGCCTTCACCGCTCTCGCCGCGTAGAGCAGTCCACCGTTTCATGGAAACGGTGACCTGCTCTACCTCTTTGTTTTAACGCAATTCCGGACGGAAAACCGTTTCACACTTTTCCTGGAATTGCTCAAGGCGAGAGCTCTAGCCGCAAATGCCGCGTTTTCGCCTCGACATCGAATATGACGGCGGCCTGTTTGCCGGCTGGCAGCACCAGGCCGACCAGCCTTCGGTGCAGCAGGCGATCGAGCAGGCGATCGAGAAATTCTGCGGCGAGGCGGTGCGGCTGCGCGCCGCCGGCCGCACCGATGCCGGCGTGCATGCGAGCGCCCAGGTGGCGCATGTCGACCTCGCCAAGCCATGGCCCGGCGACAAGGTGCGCGATGCCGTCAATGCCCATCTGCAGGCAGCCGGCGCGCATGTCGCCATCCTGAAGGCGGCGATCGTCCCGGACGATTTCGACGCCCGCTTCTCTGCCACCGGCCGCCACTATCTCTATCGCATCCTCAACCGCCGCGCGCCCGCGGCGCTGGAAAAGGGCAAGGTGTGGTGGGTGCCGAAGCGGCTCGATGCCGGCGCCATGCACGAGGCCGCGAAACTTCTGCTCGGCCGGCATGACTTCACCACCTTCCGTTCGACCCAGTGCCAGGCCAACAGCCCGGTCCGGACACTGGAACGGCTCGATGTGAGCCGGGCGGGCGACATGATCGAGGTGAGAGCTTCGGCCCGTTCCTTCCTGCACAACCAGGTGCGCTCCATGGTCGGCTCGCTCAAGCGCGTCGGCGATGGCGGCTGGACCGAGGCCAACCTCAAGGCGGCGCTCGAAGCGCGCGACCGCGCCGCCTGCGGCCAGGTGGCGCCGCCCGACGGGCTTTTCCTCATTGGCGTCGATTATCCCGGATGAGCCGGCAGGCTCTATTCTGAACAGTGCCCAGAAGCTCTGTTCAGAACAGAGTCCGTAGCCGCTATTCAGAGCCAGGCAGGCTCTACCCCGGGAACGGTCCGGAAAGGCTCTGAGCCCCGATATCGTCCGGCACGGTGATGCCAAGCAGTATCTGCAGCCCGAACAGCACCAGCAGCGAAGCAATGAACATGCCGACGAAAACGGCGGTGCCGACCGCCGCGCCCTTGCCGATTGTGGCATTGGTCATGCGCCAGGTCAGCGCCATCGACAAGGCAAACAGCAACAGCGACACAAGGCTCGCGACCTGGCTTGCCGACGACAGGAAAAGCCTGATCAGCGCCGAGGGCAGCATGAGCCAGGCGGTGATGGCGGAGGCCCAGTTGCTGGCGACGACATAGTGCACGAAGCGCCCACCAATGCCGGCGCGCGGCGCGACCAAGGCGAGCGCGACCAGCGGCAGCACCCAGGAACCGATATCGACCGTCGCCAGGCGCAACAGCATGCCGAAACGGCCCACGAAGGCGTCGGGATCGCCGATCTGGTTGGCGATGCCGACCCAGCCCACGATCAGCGCCGGCGCGGCAACGACGATGGCGAAGAAGGAATTCCAGAAGCCGTCGGCCGACAGGTCGAGCAGGCGCAGGCCGTCGGCCTTGCCGAGCATCAGCCGCCAGGCACCGGTCAGCGAAGCGTGGGTTTCATCCGCCGAAAGCATGCTGCTCAGCCCTGCCCGAACCAGTCTTCGATGAAGCGCTGGTAGATCCGCGTCAGCGTTTCGAGATCGGCAAGGGCGACGCGCTCGTCGACCATATGCATGGTCTTGCCGACCAGACCGAACTCGACCACCGGGCAGTAATCCTTGATGAAGCGCGCATCCGATGTGCCGCCCGAAGTGGACAGCGCCGGCTTCTTGCCGACCGCCGCCTTGATCGAACCGGCAAGCGTGTCGACCAACTTGTCGTCGCGGGTCAGGAAAACATGGCTTGGCCGGTCGCGCCAGACAAGGTCGTAGTCGACCGGCGTCTTCTTGCCCGGCCGGTACTTCTTGCGCTTCGCCGCCTGGTCGAGCCGGTTGTGGATTTCGGCCTGGACGGTCTCGGCCGTCCAGGTGTCGTTGAAGCGGATGTTGAAGGTCGCGGTGGCCTTGGCGGGGATGACATTGGTGGCCGGGTTGCCGACATCGATGGAGGTGACCTCCAGATTGGTCGGCTGGAAATCCCTGGTTCCCTTGTCGAAGACGGGATGCAGCAAGGCGTCGACCAGGCCCATCAAGCCGCGCACCGGATTGTCGGCAAGCTGCGGATAGGCGGCATGGCCCTGGCGGCCATTGACCATGATCGACCCGGACAGCGAGCCGCGCCGGCCGATCTTGATCATGTCGCCGAGCGCATCCGGATTGGTCGGTTCGCCGACGATCGAGGCATCCCATTTCTCGCCCCTGGAAGCGGCCCATTCGAGCAGCTTGACCGTGCCGTTGATGGCCGGGCCTTCCTCGTCGCCGGTGATCAGCAGCGAGACCGAACCCTTGGGGCCGCCATTGTTCTCGACATGGCGCGCTATCGCCGCGACGAAGCAGGCAATGCCGCCCTTCATGTCGACGGCGCCACGGCCATACATCTCGCCATTGGCGATCTCGGCGGCGAAAGGCGGATGCGTCCAGGCGGCTTCGTCGCCGACCGGCACGACATCGGTATGGCCGGCGAACATCAGATGCGGACCGTTGCCGGACCGCCTTGCATAGAGGTTCTCGATGTCTGGCGTGCCGTCTTCCGAAAAGACCGGCCGGTCGACCAGGAAGCCGAGCGGCTTCAGCATCGTTTCCAGCGCGCTCAGCGCGCCGCCTTCGGCTGGTGTCACCGAGGCACAACGGATAAGGGCGGCGAGGTTTGCGGCGGGGTCGGTCGGCAGCGTCATGGCAAAAGCGATAGTCGAAAGCTGAGGGCCTGTCACGGGCAGACATAGGGGCCAGCGCAATGGCAGACGATGCCGCCGACATTATGGTTTTCATGTCGTATAGTCGGGCCGGTGCGGAGCAAGAGATGGCAGACGGGGAAAAACGGATCGTCATCGCAGGCGCCGGCAGCATCGGCTGCTATGTCGGCGGTTGCCTGGCGCTCGCCGGGCGGCAGGTTGTCCTGCTGGCCCGGCCGCGCGTCGAGGCAGCGCTGCGACAGGGCGGATTGCGTGTCAGCGACCTTGAAGGCCGCGATCGCCTGGTCAAGCCGGACGCGCTCGGGGTCACCGCCGATCCCGCCGTCGCTCTGCCGCAGGCGGATGTGATCCTGGTGACCGTCAAGAGCGGCGCGACACAGGAGATGGCGGCGCTGATCAAGGCCCATGCCCGACCCGATGCGGTGGTGATCAGCCTGCAGAACGGCGTCGACAACGCCGACAGGCTGGGCGCCAGGTCTGGCCAGCGAACCGTGCTGGCCGGCATGGTGCCGTTCAATGTGGTGCAATCGCCTGACGGCGAGCTGCCGCTGCGCGTCCACCGCGCCAGCGAGGGCAAGGTGATGATAGAGGATGGCGGCCTTGCCGGCCTTCTCGATGTCGCCGGTCTTCTCGATGTTGAAGGGCTGGCGGTCGAGACGCATGGCGACATGAAGGCTGTGCTGTGGGGCAAGCTTTTGATGAACCTCAACAACGCGCTGGTGGCGTTGTCGGACCTGCCGCTGGCGCGCGAACTCGCCGATCGTCGCTGGCGGCTGATCCTGGCCGGCCAGATCGACGAGGCGCTGCGGGCGATGAACGCCTCCGGCATCGCGCCGGCGCGTATCGCCGGACTGCGGCCGGCGCTGCTGCCGAAAGTGCTGCGGCTGCCGGACTGGCTGTTCAAACTGCTGGCGCGGCGCATGCTGGCGATCGACCCTCAGGCGCGCTCGTCGATGTGGGACGATCTGCAGCGCGGCCGGCCGACGGAGATCGACGAACTGCAAGGCGCGGTGCTCGGCCTCGCCCAGAGAACGGGGACGCCGGCGCCGCTCCTGAAAAGCGTTACCGCTTTGGTGCGCGCGGCGGAAGCGGCACGGCTTGGCTCGCCCGGCCTGGCGCCGGAACAGGTTGTGCCGCCGGGTGCCTCTCGATCAGCGTGATCTTCTGCCAGATCTTGCGCGACAGGTTGGACGCCAGGTTCTCGATGTCATTGACGCCGTCGATGACGACATCGTCATTGACCGACTGCGCGAACAGAGCGGCGATCTTGCCGGTGATCGACAGCATTTCGGAGCAATAGTCGAGGTAACGCGCGAGATCAGCGGCATTGGTGATGCGGGCCGGGGAATGCGCCGTCGGCCTGAAATCGGCCGAAAGAGCCGCCGGATCCTTGGTCAGCTGATGCATGTCGATGACGTGGATCAGCGAGCGCAGACCGTGCAGTTGGCGAAACACCCGCTTGCGCTTGATGCGCTCCTCGGTGCGAATCAGCGCCAGCAGGCCGAGCACGGCAAGGATGATCATGTTGATCGTGGCTTCGATGCCTTGCACCGACTGCACCGCATCGTCAGCCTGGGAGATATGGATGAGCGGCAGGATGGTGCCGACGAACAGGAAGATCAACGCGCCGGCGAGGACGGCGGCGATGATGAGCCCGCGCAGCCACCAGATCGGCGCTTCGAGCGCCTGGGCCGCCTTGGCCAGGTCGCGAGACAGCGACACCAGTTCGGCGGCGACGCCGCGCAGCCCGGCCTGGGGAAACCGTTCCGCAACGCGCTCTTCAAGCCGTTCGGCGGTCTCGATGATCAGTTTCGGATCAAGCGTGCGGTAGCGCATGTCCGATCGGCCCTCAGAGCATGATGCCGAAAAATGTGAAGCGGTTTTCGGACGGCATCATGGTCTATCTCTTTGATTTAGAGACGGATTCAGATTTCAGGTCGATTCGACCTGAAATCATCCGGCTCTAGGGTTGTGCCGGCTCGTTGGTGCGCCGGCCATAGCGGTTGGGTCCAGGCTGCCCTGGAAACAGACACAACACAAGAAAGGCGACGATCGAGACGACCGGTACGAACAGGATCAGCGCGGCAATGCCCGGCTTGTCGAGGTCGTGCAGCCGCTTCACCGCCAGCGCGATGTTCGACCATAGCGAGGCAATGAAGGCGATGAAGAAGATGAACGACCACATATTGCTCTCGGCCGAGCCTTCCGGAACCAGCGTGAAGCGGTAGAGCGGGAAGGCCTGGATGATGGCGACGAGCAGGCCACCAAGAAAATAGGCCGCGCGGCTGACGCGGCCCGATATCTTGAAGAAAAGCCAGGTGAGATTTGAACTGTCAGGCAAGCGGGTCCGGTCCGTATTGATTGGCACCCCTGGCGCCTTCGAGAATGCCGCATTCCACCAGAAACCAGATCGCGCCGATAAAGGGTACCAGGATGATCAGGCTCCACCAGCCGGACTTGCCCCGATCATGCCAGCGCTTGGCGTAGACGGCGAAGACCGAATAGAGCATGGCCAGCCCATAGAGCAAATAGATAAAGCCGTAGGGCATTTGGTTGAATGTCGTGCCCAGTATGTTGTCGAGGATCATCGCGATGACCGCGCCAACGAAAATGATGCCAACGCAGGCCCAGAACTTGGCGCGGTTGATGCGGCCGTCGAAACTTGTGAGCAGATATTTCCAGTCCATGTCACCCCTCCATGTCGAACCAGCGCGACGGATTGTCGCGCCGGCGGAAGGTGCGCCCGCTTTGCGGAAAGATCAATCGCGCAGCAATTCGTTGATCGAGGTCTTCGACCGGGTCTTGGCGTCGACGCGCTTGACGATGACGGCGCAGTAGAGGCCGGGGCCGGGCTCGTTGTTCGGAAAAGGCTTGCCCGGCAGCGAGCCGGCGACGACCACCGAATTGGGCGGCACTTCGCCGTAGAAGATTTCACCGGTGGCGCGGTCGACGATCTTGGTCGACTGGCCGATGAAGACGCCCATGCCGAGCACCGAGCCTTCGCGCACGATGCAGCCCTCGACGACTTCTGAACGCGCGCCGATGAAGCAATTATCCTCGATGATGGTGGGGCCGGCCTGCATCGGCTCCAGCACGCCGCCGATGCCGACGCCACCCGACAGATGTACGTTCTTGCCGATCTGGGCGCAGGAGCCGACGGAGGCCCAGGTGTCGACCATGGTCCCCGTATCGACATAAGCGCCGACATTGACGAAGGATGGCATCAGCACGGCGCCCGGAGCGACATAGGCGGAACGGCGCACGATCGACGACGGCACGGCGCGGAAGCCTGCCTTCTCGAAATCGACGGCGCTCCAGCCATCGAACTTGGACGGCACCTTGTCCCACCAGACGGCCTGGCCCGGGCCACCCTTGATGATCTCCATCGGGTTGAGCCGGAAGGAGAGCAGCACGGCCTTCTTCAGCCACTGGTTGACGTGCCACTTGCCGTCGGCCTGGCGCTCGGCGACGCGCGCCAGGCCGCGGTCGAGCAGGTCGAGTGCGGCCTGGATGGCGTCGCGCGTCTCGCCGCGGGTCGCGGTCGAAATCGTATCGCGTTCGTCGAAGGCCTTCTCGATGGTCTTTTCGAGGCTCGCCAGATCGGGCTTCGACATGAATTCGCTCCATTACCAAGCTGTTAAGGGGCTGCGCCTTAACCTGTTTTGACGTCGCGTGGACCGCAGGCATGCTTCGTCTGCCTGGGTCTTTGCATGTAGCAGGTTCTTGTCGCAAAACCGCCGGACACGTTTGCGCGACCTGCTTATGTTAAGGCTCAGTGAGGGTCAATCGCACCTGCGTCATGGGACGGCGCAGTCAAGGAAATTTGGACGGGTAATTTGATGACACCTATGGAAAAGGCGGGGTGGACGCCGCTGCCGCATTCGGACGAGGATCTGGAGCGGTCGAAAAGCGTGCCGGACACGCCGCAGACGCGGGCCGAGACCTACCGGCTTGCCTGGAACGATCCCGACTTCATGACGCGGCGCGAATTGCGCGCGGTGCGTCTGCAGCTCGAACTCTTGAAGCCGGAAATGATCCTGGCCGAGCGCGGCATCCGATCGACGGTGATCCTGTTTGGCGGCGCGCGCCTGCCGGAACCTGGCGGCGAGGCCTGGGCGGCCAAGAACGAGACGCAGAAGAAGAATCTCGAGGAAAACAGCAAATATTACGAGGAGGCGCGCAAATTCGCTCGCCTGTGCTCGCAGCAATCGGCCGCCTCGTATTACCGCGAATATGTCGTGGTGACCGGCGGCGGCCCCGGCGTGATGGAAGCGGGAAACCGCGGCGCCGACGATGTCGGCGCACCGTCGATCGGGCTCAACATCGTGCTGCCGCATGAACAGGCGCCGAACGCCTATGTGACGCCGGAGCTGTGTTTCAACTTCCACTATTTCGCCATCCGCAAGATGCATTTCGTCATGCGCGCCAAGGCGGTGGCCGTGTTTCCCGGCGGCTTCGGCACGATGGACGAGTTCTTCGAGACGCTGACGCTGATCCAGACCGGACGCATGGAGCGCGTGCCGGTGATCCTGTTCGGTAAATCGTTCTGGAAACGCGCGATCAATCTCGACTTCCTCGCCGAGCAAGGCACGATCAGCCCCGGCGACCAGGACATCATCGATTTCGTCGACACCGCCGACGAAGCCTGGGGGATTGTCAGCCGGTTCTACAAGTTGGGGGAGTAAGGCAGTAGGCAGTAGGCAGTAGGCAGTAGGAGAATAAGGCGTTTGCAGTCGCTGCTTCCAGCTCAATTTCCCCTACTGCCTACTGCCTGTTCTCCCGCAACTATCGCCGTCAGAAACCCCGCCAGATCGTCGGTGACGAAATCGACGTCGTCTTCCTGCGCGGGGTCGCGTTCCCAGATCTCGGCGAAGGTCGGCTCGAAATTGCGCGGCACGACGAGCACGGTGGTCATGCCCAGTGCCTTCGGCACCTCCAGGTTGCGGGCGAGGTCCTCGAACATCACCGCATTGTGGCCGGTAACGGCATGTAGCTCGGCGAACTTCTCGTAGGTCTGGCGCGCGGGCTTGGGATTGAGGCCGGCGGCGACGATATCGAAAATGTCGTCGAAATGGTCGAGGATGCCGAGCTGGCGCGCGGTGCGCTCGGCGTGCCGGCGGTCGCCATTGGTGAAGATGAACTTACGGCCGGGGAGCTGGCGGATGGCGGTGCCCAGGACAGGGTCGGGCACCAGCCAAGAATAGTCGATGTCATGCACCTTCTCGAGGAAATCATCGGGATCGATGCCATGGCGCGTCATCAGCCCGTTCAGCGTCGTGCCATATTCGCGATAAAGCTCCTTCTGCAGCTTGCGCGCCTCCTCGCGCGGCAGCGACAGCAGTTCCCCGACATAGGCGGTCATCTTGACGTCGATCTGCGAGAACAGATTCGAATGATGCGGATAGAGCGTGTTGTCGAGGTCGAACACCCAGTCGGTGACATGGGCGAAGCGGGCGGGATCAGGCTGCGTGGTCATGCGCTCCTTATGGCATGAAACGCGGATACTGAAAGAGACTTTATCCACAACTTCCACGCGCTTTTAGTGGCAGAAATGGCCGCACGATTCAAATTTTATGCAACCGGGAAAGGTGGCCTTCAGGGCTTGCTGGCACAGAGACAGTCCTGTGGGGAGCCCGCGATGAACAGCATCATTCTGAAATCCGCCGCTATCGCTTTCGCCTCCGTCGCCGCCTCGCTTCTTCTGACGCTGATCATCGTTCCGGCCCTGGGATTCCCGGTCAACCGAACGATCTGGCTGAGTTCGACGCTCTGTCCGCTGGTGCTTGCATGGGTGGCCTGCGCCAGCACCTTCTGGCAGAGCGACCGGCTGAAAAACGCGCACCGCGAACTGGCCCGGGCGCACGCCCAGCTTGCAGCAGCGCACCGCCGCCTGTCGGAGAAGGCTAGCCGCGACGACATGACCGGCATGCTCAACCGGGAAAGTTTCTTCGCCGCGCTCGACGGTTCGCGGCGCAAGTCCGACCGCGGCGCGCTGCTGATCATCGACGCCGATCATTTCAAGAAGATCAATGACAGTTTCGGCCACCTGACCGGGGACGACGCGCTGCTGCTGATCGCCAGCGCCATCGAGCGCGGCGTGCGCAGCGGCGACGTGCTTGGCCGCATCGGCGGCGAGGAATTCGGCGCCTTTCTGGTCGGCGCCACCGAGCAGGAAGCCAAGCGTGTCGCCGAGCGCATTCGCCGCGAGGTCGAGCTGATCCGCTTCCGGCCGGTGGACGAACGCACCATTCCACTGACCGTCAGCATCGGCGGCACCGTGTGCGGCGAGGACGTCAACGTATCGGAGCTGATGCGCGCCGCGGACCGGCGCCTCTACCAGGCCAAGCATGGCGGCCGCAACCTGACGATTCTCGATACGGACATTTCCGCGGCCGCGTGAGCCGGCCGGTCCGGCACACCTCGCCCGTTAAGGAATTTCTAACCCTGTTTGCATTCGGTTGTACCGCTTGCCCGCCTTTTCACGCCTTGGGGCCGGGCTTGGCACGATACTGGCCTCTGTGACGATGCGTGTGCCGTTCGGGGATTGTCATGCGCGCATCGAGGCCCTATCCGAGAGACCTGGCATGAGTTTCTTCAAAAAAATGTCGCGCCGCACGCTCGTGCAGGCGCTGATCGCCCTGCCTGCCCTGTCCTTGTTCCGCAAGCTGCCTGAAGCCGACGCGGCCCGTGCCGGTCCTTCAAGGTCCGATCCATCACCGGACGACCCGAATGAGATCGTCGAGGTCAATGGCTGGATCCTGAAGCGGGGCGACCTGGCATGATCTTCGACAGCTATGAGGCGTATCGCGCCGCCAACTTCAAACCCAAGGTCTGCATCCTCGGTTCGGGTCCGGCCGGCACCACCATTGCCCGCAAGCTGGGCGCCGCCGGCATCCCGGTCGTGGTGCTGGAGGCCGGCTCGCGGGAGTTCAGCGACGAGTCGCAGGATTTCTACCGCGGCACCACGGTCGGCGATTTCTATTTCGACCTCGACATCACCCGGCTGCGATATATGGGCGGCAGCTCCAACCATTGGGCCGGCTGGTGCCGCGTGCTCGACAAGCAGGATTTCGAGCCGAAGGCCTGGGCACCCGACACAGGCTGGCCGATCCGCCGTGCCGACATCGAGCCCTATCTGCCCGAGGTGCACGATATTCTCGAACTTCCCGATTTCCGGCCCGATGTGCCGATCTCGGACGACATTCGCTGGGTGCAGCTGATCAAGAGCCCGGCGGTGCGCTTCGGCGAGAAATTCGCCGACGAGCTCGACAAGAGCCGCAACATCGCCGTCGTGCTCAACACCTATGCCACCGAGCTTGCCGGCGACGGCAAACGCGTGAACGGCGCCAAACTATGGTCCAACGGCCAGGACGCGGGCGCTTTCAGTGCCGACTATTTCATCGTCTGCACCGGCGGGCTGGAGAATTCGCGGCTGCTTCTGTGGTCGAACCAGCGCTCCAACGGCGGCGTCGTCCCGAACGCCACGGCACTTGGCCGCTACTGGATGGAGCACCCGACCTTCGAGGGCGGCAATGCCATCCTGGCCGACTACGGTGAGTTCGAGGTCGATGCCGTCAATGAGGCCTTCTTCTCGCCGACGCTTGCCGCGATGGAGCGCCTGCGGATCATGAATTTCGGCATCAGGCTGATCGAGACGCCCTATGCCGGCGTCAAGCATGTGATTGCCGACCTCGCCTGCACGGCGCCCGACATGGCCGAATGGGTTGCCTATCAGCTCAGCCAGAACCTGCGCTGCGCGGCCCAGCTCTACGTCGCCTGGGAACAGGCGCCGCTGGCCTCCAACCAGATCGAGCTGTCCAAGACCGATGTCGACCATGCCGGCGTGCCGCGCATCGCGCTGCACTGGAAGAAATCGGAGCTCGAACGCCGCACGCTAGTCGAAGGCCTGAAGCTGTTCGGCACGACGCTCATCGAAAAGGATCTCGGCCGTGTCCGTCTCATGGACTGGATTGCCAATGGCGAGGATTATCCGACCGACGAGGAGACCGCTGGCCACCATCATATGGGCGGCACACGCATGGGCACCGACATCGCCAGAAGTGTGGTGGACGCCAACTGCAGTGCACGGCATGGACAATCTCTATGTCGGTGGCTCCTCGGTGTTCTGCACATCCGGTCAAGCCAACCCGACGACGACGATCACCGCGCTGGCCTGCCGGCTGGGCGATCATCTGAGCAAGGTGATCGCTGTCTGAACGGCTGGGGTCTTCCGCGCCCGCGACCGGCGCGGAAATCCAGTCAGGTCGACGGTTTTTCGAGCGGCGTCAGGTCGGCACGGTAACGCGTCATGGCGCGGTTCGTGCGTGCGCCCAAGCGGACGAAGAACGGCAACATGAGGTCACGCAGGAACAGAGCGACGCGGCCTTTCACCTGTTTTTGCGCGCCGATCCGCCGGCTGACCTTGACGATGTGCTCGACGCGGTCCTGACGCAGCGCCTGAAAGGCGGCGAAGGCCTGCGCCGGCAATGGTGTCGCATCCAGGCACGCGGCCAGCACCACGGCGTCCTCGATGGCCATCGACGCGCCCTGCCCGGAATGCGGCGCGACGGCATGCGCGGCATCGCCCAGCACGACCACCCGGCCGGTGTGCCATTTTGGCAGATGCAGCATGTCGAACACGGGGTAGGCGCGCGGGATTTGCGTGACGGTGTCGACGATCTGGCGGATCGTCCGGGGATCGCCGGCATGCAACTGGCGAACGGTTGCCGCCAGATGCAAGGGATCGGGTCTCGCCAGGGCAGCATCCTCGTCCAGCGGGAAGGACGAGAACCACAACACCGGTCCGTCATCCGGTTTCATGTAGCCGAAGAAGGCTTTCCTGCCGAACACCATATGCATCAGGCCGTCGGTGGACTCGACAAAGGGCAGTTCCGCCACGCCGCCGACGCCGGTCAGTCCAGTATAGACCGGATCCGGGGAGGCCGGAAAACAGACGCGACGGACGCGCGACCAGACGCCATCGCAGCCCGCGAGCCAGGCGGCATCGACGGTGACGCCATTGCCGAAGGCAAGGCGCACACAATCAGGCTGGTCTTCGATTTCGGCGAGCGCATGGCCAAAACGGATGTCGGCGCCAAGCGCCAGCGCCTCATCCAGCAGCGCGCCGAGCAGGTCCGAGCGCCGCAACGTGACGCTTTCGGCGCCGGCCTCGCGCATCGATAGCTGCTCGTCAAGATGGATGAGCCGGCGCCCGGCGGCGTTCATGATCTCGAAGCCAAGGGTGCGAATGCCCAGCGCGCTTACCCGCTCGGCGAGCCCAAGCGCACGCAGCGCGTTGATGCCGTTGGGGGCCAGAGTGAGGAAGGCGCCTTCGCTCAACGCTTCGCGCGACCGCGCCTCGAACAGGCGGACGGCAAGCCCCTGCCGCCGAAGCATGACGGCAAGGGCCAGCCCGGCAACACCGGCGCCAATGATGGCGACCGGCAATGCCGAGGGGGTGGTGACGGCCATGGTCACAGGCCGTAGATGGCGATGCGCACCAGCACCGCCGCGGCGGCCAGCGCCACGAGCAGGATGCCGAGGCCGATCGGGGAACCCCAGCCATACCATTCCATCGCCAGCTTGGCGTATTTGAATTCATCCTCGTGGGAGAGAGGGGTACGTTGTTGAATCAAGCTCATTTTTTCACTCCTTGTCGGCGGCCGGCTCTTGCCTTGTCGGTGCTACGGCCGCATATTGCTGCGATAGTCTAAATGTTAGACGGATTGATAGTTAGATGATCGAAATAAATTCGTCAAGCAGGTATCGCGACGAAATCGCGGCCGCGATCGGCCTTGCCGTGATGCAATGGCAGGACGCCACGCAGGCCTATGACGAGGCGGTGGGGGCGAGGCTCGGGCTGAACATGGCCGAGCGCCATTGCATCGGACTGCTCTATGGCGGCCCGCAATCGGCCGGCGCGATCGCGACCGCGACCGGGCTGACGCCGGCCGCCGTGACGGCGCTGATCGACCGGCTCGAGGCACGCGGGCTGCTGACGCGCACGCGCAGCCTCGAGGACAGGCGCAAGGTGGTGATCGAAGCGACCGAGGCTACGCGGGACCTGTCGGCGCGCTATTACGGCGCCATCGCCAAGGAGGGAGAGAAGGTGATCGCCACCTTCAGCGACGCCGAACTCGCGACCATATCACGCTTCGTCAACGCCGCGCTCGACCTGCAGCGCGCCCAGCTTGCGCGGCTGAAAGCCGAGGGGTCGGACACCTCAGGGCGATAGGGGCGCATTTTTTGTTCGCGGCGTTACCGCAATGTCGGCGGGGAACGCGACTATTTCGGCTGGACCCCATAGACGGCCAGAAATGCCTCCACCGAGGCATCCGCGTGCCGTTCCAGTTCGGCTTTGGAGCGCCGGTTGCTTCCCGTGAACATGGCTTCATTCATGGGGATCCAAAGAAGCATTCCAAAAAGATGGCTGGCTGCCAGATAGGGATCGCTGGTCTGTATCAGTCCTCGATCGGTGAGCTTTTGAAAGCAGGACCCCGTCGAGGCAAGCATGCGCTCAAAACCTTTTTCGTACCAAGCGCGGCCAAGCTGCGGCATTCGATCCGCGTTGGCGATGATCAAGCGCCGCAGCTTCAACAACTCTTCGTCCATGAGAACCGCTATCAGACGTCGGGCAAGCTGCTGCAGGCCGCCTTCCATGAATTTCGCCTCGGAAAGCAGCGTCGTCACGGACTCGATAATATCGTTGACCTGGCCAGCGGTTGACAGAACGACTTCGCCGAACAGCGTCTCCTTGTCGGTGAAATGCTTGTAGACGGTCTGCTTGGAGGCCCCCGCTTTGGTAGCGATTTCCTCCATGCTGGTCCCGTCATAACCCTTGCTGATGAACGCCGCCGTGGCCGCCTGGATGATCTCGCGATCCTTGCGTTCCGATCTGGTCTCACCGTCGATTTTCAAGGCGCTCTCCTGGCCAGTACTAGACGGTACCGTTCCCGCATGGTAGCCATGAAACGGTACTGGACTGACTAGTACCTGTCAACGAAGGCAAGGCTTAGACCGATGACCAAGATGATCTTCATAAATCTGCCGGTGCGCGATCTGCAGGCGGCGACCAACTTCTATCTCGCGATCGGCGGCACGCTCAATCCGCAGTTCTCGAACGACCAGGCCAGCTCGATCATGTTCTCCGACTCGATCGGGGTGATGCTGCTGACGCACCAGCACTACGGCCAGTTCACGACGCGCCAGATCGGCGACGCCAGGCGCGACAGCCAGATGCTGATCGCGCTCACCGCCGGCAGCAAGGACGAGGTCAATGCCACGATCGAGAAGGGCGTGGCGGCCGGTGGCCGCGCCGATCCCAACCCCGCGCAGGACCTCGGCTTCATGTTCAACCGCCACACGAAGACCCCGACGGCAACGTCTGGGAGTTCCTGTGGATGAACCCTGCCGCCATGCAATAGCCCCGCGGATCAAAGCGTCCAAAGCGCGTCGCGTTGAAACGGATTCATGCGACGCGCTTTGCGTTTTAGACTGTCGCCGGGTCGAGCGCCTCCTCGCCCTTGCGGCGCGCGACGATCGCCTCGAAATCAGCCGTCTGGAAAGCGTCGCGCAAGGCGTCGAAGGACGGCAGCACGAAATAGGCGCGCTGGAACTTGTCGATCTCGTAGCCGGTGCGCATCACCATTTCCAAGTCGAAAGGCACATGGTGGGCGTCCTTGCCCTCGACGGCGAACTGCAATTCGGTGAAGGACGACATCAGGCCGGCGCCAAAGGCCTTCAGCGGCTGGCCGGCCTCCTGCATCAGGCCGTATTCGGCCGTGTACCAGTAGAGCCGGGTGATCATCTCGTCGCCGCCGAGCGCGATGATGTCGCCGGCCTTCTTGCCGTACATCTGCATGAAGTCGGCGAAGACCGGCTGCGACAGCACCGGCACGTGGCCGAAGAAATCATGGAACATGTCCGGCTCGACGATGTAGTCGAGCTCCTGCCTGGTGCGCAGCCAGTTGGTGACCGGGAAGCGGCGGTTGGCGAGATGGTCGAAGAAGGGGGCGGCGGGAATAAGACCCGGCACGGCAACGATCTCCCAGCCGGTCAGCTTGCGCAGCTTGGCGCTGACGTCCTCGAAATCGGGAATGCGGTCAAGCAGGCCAAGTTTTTCAACACCGTCGAGATAGGAATGATGGGCGAGCTTGCGCGTCAGCTTCGTCTGGCGATCGCACAGAGTGCGCCACACCGCCTGTTCCTCGTCGCTGTAGTCATAACCCTGGGCCACGGTGAAATCGGCACGGCAGACCGAATAGTCGCCGCGCAACCCCTGCGCCGCGCAATCGCGGGCATATTCGGCAACACTCATCGTCGTCATGGTTTTTCTCCTCGCAAATCGGCAATTGCAGACGTGTCCGTAGCGTAACCGGATTTGGTGAGGCAATTCGGTTTTGATGATGGCTCATCAGCGATGTTCGGGATAATATTCACTCACAATCCGCATCCGAGGAGTGAAAATGCCTCAATTCGATGATTTCGAGATCAAGATGCTCGATGTACTGCAACGCGACGGGCGCAAGCCTGTCTCGGAACTGGCGCAAGAGATCGGCCTGTCGACGACGCCATGCGCGCGGCGCTTCGAGGCGCTGCAGGATGCAGGTGTCATCAAGGGTTTTGCCACGGTGATCAGCCGCCGCGCGGTCGGCCTGACGGTCGAGGTGTTCATCCAGGTGCGCCTTGTCAGCCACAGCGATGGCTCGCCGGAGAAGTTCATTGCCGCGGTGCAGCGCATGGACGAGGTGTCTTCGTGCTGGACGATGACCGGCGACCACGACTTCCTGCTGCATGTGATGGTGCCTTCGGTCGACGAGCTGAACGCCTTCGTCATGCACCGGCTGATGCGGCTCGACGGCGTGCGCGACGTCCACACGCAGCTGGTGCTGCAAAACATCAAGGGGCCCGGCCACGTGCCGCTCGCGCATCTCAGGAAGTAGCGCCATCTCCAGCGCTCCTGCGGAAAAGCTGCACGCAAACTGCTGAAACGGGCCAATTGGGCGGCTAGATCGCCGGCCAGCATATGCGGACCAACTGCCTAAGAGGTCCGCCATGAAAATCGTCCTGATCAATCCACCGCACACAGCCATCGGCAGCCGGGTGCCGGACGATCATTTGCCGCCGCTTGGCCTGCTGGCGATCGGCGGCCCGCTGATCGATGCCGGCCATGATTTGCGGCTCGTCGATGCCGAACTCGGGCCGATGCCGCTCGAAAAGGTGGTGCGCGACGCCCTGGACTGCTTTCCGGACTTCGTCCTGATCGGCCATTCCGGCTCGACCTCGGCGCACCCGACCGCCTTGCTGATCGCCAAAATGATCAAGCAGCGCGAGCCGGCGACGATCGTCATCTATGGCGGCGTCTTCCCGACCTACCACTGGCGCGACATATTGGCGGCGACCGACGTCTTCGACTTCATCGTGCGCGGCGAGGGCGAAGCGACCGTCGTGGCGCTGGTCGAGGCGCTGGAAATGCACCAGCCGCCGGCGAGCGTCGCCGGCATCGCCTTCCGTGACGATCTGCGCCGTCCCTTTGCCACGCAGGGCGCCATGACCATCGCCGATCTCGACGCTTACCGCGTCGGCTGGGAGCTGATCGACCACGGCCGATATAGTTACTGGGGCGGCAAGCGCGCCGTGGTGATGCAGTTTTCGCGCGGCTGTCCGCATCTGTGCAACTATTGCGGCCAGCGCGGTTTCTGGACCCGATGGCGGCACCGCGATCCCGTAAAATTCGCTAAGGAGATCGCCTGGCTGCACCGCGAGCACGGCGTCAAACTGATCAACCTCGCCGACGAGAACCCGACCGTTTCGAAGAAGGCGTGGCGCGCCTTTCTCGACGCGCTGATCGCCGAGAACGTGCCGGTGCTGATCGTCGGCTCGACCCGCGCCGACGACATCGTGCGCGACGCCGACATCCTGCATCTCTACCGCAAGGCCGGCGTCATCCGGTGGCTGCTCGGCATGGAGAACACCGACGAGCAGACGCTGCAATTGATCCGCAAGGGCGGCAGCACCTCATCCGACCGCGAGGCGATAAGGCTGTTGCGCAAGCACGGCATATTGTCGATGGCGACCTGGGTGGCCGGCTTCGAGGATGAGGGGTTTCGCGACCTGTGGCGCGGCTTTCGCCAGCTCATCGCCTATGACCCCGACCAGATCCAGGCGCTCTATGTGACGCCGCATCGCTGGACGCCGTTCTTCCGCATCGCGCGCGACCGCAAGGTGATCCAGAAGGATGCCCGGCTGTGGGACTACAAGCACCAGGTGCTGCAGATGACGCGGCTGAAGCCGTGGATGCTGTTCTTCAGCGTCAAGCTCATCGAGCTCGCCGTGCAATCGCGGCCGAAGGCGCTGGCGCGCATCCTGTTCCACCCCGATCCCGAGCAACGGCATTCGATGCGCTGGTACACCAAGATGGGCCGCCGGGTCTGGTTTCGCGAGGTCTGGGGTTTCCTGGCCCGTGATGGCAGGGTGAAGGACGGTCCGACGCTTGCCGAATTCTGGGGCGCGCCGCAGGACGCGGAGGAGGAATCGATGATCGTCGCGCGACAGCCGCGCAAGCCGGAGCTTTCCGCCTCCACAAATAGCGGGCTGCCGGCCAGAAGACTAGCCGGCTGAGGCCGACTAAGGCACGATCAGCGTGCCGGCGCCGTGTTCGGTGAAGAGTTCTAGCAGCACCGCATGCGGCGTCTTGCCGTTGAGGATGACCACGCCTTCGACGCCGCGCTCGATCGCCTCGATGCAGGTCTCGACCTTGGGGATCATACCGCCCGAGACCGTGCCGTCCTTGATCAGCGCCCTGGCCTCGGCGACGGTCAATTCGTCGATCAGCTTCTTGTTCTTGTCGAGTACGCCCGGCACGTCGGTAAGGAACAAAAGGCGCGAGGCCTTGCAGGCGCCGGCAATGGCGCCGGCGAAAGTGTCGGCGTTGATGTTGTAGGTGTGGCCGTCGCGGCCCGGCGCCACCGGCGCCAGCACCGGGATCATTTCGGAGCGGGCCAGGAGGTCGAGCAGCGTGCGGTCGACCTCGACCGGCTCGCCGACGAAGCCGAGATCGAGCACGCGCTCGATGTTGGAATCGGGGTCGATCATGGTCTTGCGCGCCTTTTCGGCGAACACCATGTTGCCGTCCTTGCCGCAGAGGCCGATCGCCCATTCGCCTTCGGCGTTGATGAGCGCAACGATCTCCTTGTTGATCGAGCCGGCCAGCACCATCTCGACGATCTCGACCGTCTTCTGGTCGGTGACGCGCAGGCCGCCCTCGAACTTGGATTCGATGCCCATCTTGGTCAGCATGGCGCCGATCTGCGGCCCGCCGCCGTGAACGACGATCGGGTTGACGCCGGACTGCTTCAGCAACGCGATGTCGCGGGCGAAGGCCTTGCCGAGCTCGATATCGCCCATGGCGTGGCCGCCATATTTCACCACGACGGTCTTGTGTTCGTAGCGCTGCATGTAGGGCAAAGCGCGCGACAGCAGGGCGGCCTGCATTTCGGCGGTGGCGGCGATGTCCGTCATCGGGCGGTTCCCTGGCTTTTTGGTTTATGCATGTCGTTGCTCCAAAACCGCCGGGCACTTTTGGGCGACATGCATCAGGTAAAGACGGCGGCGTCTTAGCGGGATTTGGCCCGGGGGGCAAATGGCATTGCTGTCATATTCGCCGCGTTCACGGCCTCGTCATCATGACGGCACCATCAGCGGCGCCCGCCGTTTCAGCCAACCCGAAAGCTTCTCCATCTGCGCGGCGAAGGACAAAAGCGTCTCCTCGTCGCCCGGGCGCCCGGCGGCCTGGATGCCGAGCGGCAGGCCGGCCTCGGTGACATGGACGGGCAGCGCGATCGACGGCTGGCCGCTGACATTGTGGATTGCCGGCCAGTGCGTGAACAAAAGGCTCTTGTCCATCAGCTGGCCGAACAAGGGTTTCAGCTTGAGCAAAGACGTCAGGTGAAGCTTGTCGAGAAGGTTTTCGACCAGCTCATCGGTGCCTTTCGGGTCCATGGCGCCGCAGGCGAGCGGCGGGTGCGCGATAACAGGCATCAGCACAGCGTCATATTGCGCGGTTTCCTCGATCATCCGGCGCGAGGCGGCATGTAGCCGCTGCAGGCCGGCATAGATTTCGCCGGCCGAGACCATTTCGCCCAACCGGCCGAGCACCCGCGTGGCGCGCTCGACGTCGCCGGTGACGGGACGGCCGACGCGCAGCGCTTCGGCCCGCAGCGTGCCGGCGACGGCGGAAGCAACCGTCCTGCAGAAGTCGGCCATGAAATCGCGGCCGATGAAGGGCAGGTCGATTTCCACGGTGGTGTGGCCGCCCTCGCGCGCAAGCGCCACAGCCATGTCGAGCGCTTTCATCGTCTCGGCCGAGATCGGCAGGCCAAGCGGCGACTTGCGGTAGACGGCCAGGCTGAGCTTGCCGGGATCGCGCGCGGCGGCGGCGGCGAACGTGCCCTTTGGCGGCAGTGCCGCATAGGGCGACAGGGAGTCGGGACCGTGGGTGAGGTCGAGCAGCAGCGCGCTATCGCGCACCGAGCGGGTGACGGCATGATCGACCACCATGCCGTACCAGCTTTCGCTGACCAGCGGCGTCAGCGGGATTCGACCCCGCGAGGTCTTGAGGCCGACCAGGCCCGTGCAGGCGGAAGGCACGCGGATCGAGCCGCCGCCATCGGAGGCATGCGCCACCGGCACCACGCCGGCAGCGACGAGGGCCGCCGCGCCACCCGATGAGCCGCCGCTGGTGTGGCCGGTGTTCCAGGGATTGCGGGTGATGCCGAAGGCCTTGGATTCGGTCATCAGCCGCAACCCATGCTCCGGCGAAGTCGAAGTGACGATCGGGATCAGCCCGGCGGCAAGGTAGCGGTCGGTCATCAGCGAATTGACGTCGGGCACCGAGGCCGGAATGCGGCTGCCGCCATGCGAGGGCACACCCTTGATGGCGATGCCGAGGTCCTTGATGGCAAAGGGCACGCCGGCCAGCGGCAGCGAGCGGTCCATGGTTTTCGCCCGCGCCCGCGCGGCCTCGTAGAGCGGCTCGGCCGTGGCATTGATTTCAGGCCTTGAGGCCTCGGCGCGCGCGATCGCCGCTTCGGTCAACTCGATCGCCGACAGTTCGCCCTTGCGCACCAGACCGGCGAGGCCGGTGGCGTCTTCTTGCCACAGAATGCGTTCGACCGACATCGGCGCCTCCCCGTTCCCGCCAAGCTAGCCAGCGCCTGATCCCTTGGCAATCGAAGCCTGCGCCAGCACGCCGGACTTTAGGTGCACGGAATATTTCCAGCGTTGCAAATACAATGCAATCGCCTAACTTGGCGCACATGACGCCGCAGGACATCACCAAGCTGATCGTCCGGACTTCGATGAAGGATCGGGCAGCGTTCGATCTGCTCTACCGGCAGACCAGCGCGAAACTTTTCGGCGTGTGCCTTCGTGTATTGAACGACCGAGGAGATGCTGAAGAAGCGCTGCAGGAAGTCTTCGTGAAGATATGGACGAAGGCGGATCGTTTTGCCGTCTCCGATCTGAGCCCGATCTCCTGGCTGGTGGCAATCGCCCGCAACCACGCGATCGATCGCGTCAGGGCACGGCGCAAGCCTGCCGCCGATATCGATGCCGCGCTCGAGGTGGCCGATCCGGCACCGGGACCTGAAGCGATGGTGGTGGCAGGCGACGAATCCGTACGCATCCATCATTGTCTCGAGGAGCTGGAGAAGGACCGGGCGGCGGCCGTCCGGGGCGCTTATCTCAAGGGCGAAAGCTATGCCGAACTGGCGGAGCGCCACGGCGTGCCGCTGAACACGATGCGTACCTGGCTGCGCCGCAGCCTGATGAAACTGAGAGAATGTCTGGAAAGATGACACTGGCAGAGGACAACGGACCGGAACGTGGAGGCGACGAGCTGTTCGCCGCCGAATACGTTCTCGGCGTTCTGCCGGTGGAAGAGCGGCAGATCGCGTCCAGGCGCGTCGACACCGACACCGATTTCGCGCGGCTCGTCGATGGCTGGGAGGTTCGCCTGTCGCCGCTGGCATCAGCCTATGCCGAGGTCGAGCCGCCGGCTTCGGTGAAGGCGGCTGTCGACCGCCGGCTGTTTGCATCGACCGCCGCCACTCCGGCCGAGGCCCGTGCCGGCCTGTGGTCCAGCCTCGCCTTCTGGCGCGGCCTTGCCGTCGCTGCTGTTGCGGCGCTGGCTCTCTATATCGCCGTGCCCTATGTCAATCGGCCGGCCGAACAGCCGCAGGCGCGGCTTGTCGCCTCGCTGGCGGCCGACGGCAGCGATGTAAAATATCTCGCCGTCTATGATTCCGAGCGGCATGACGTCAGCCTTTCGCACGTTTCCGGCACGCTTGCTTCCGGCAAGGACTTCGAACTTTGGATGATCGAAGGCAAGAACGCACCGGTCTCGATGGGCGTCATCCCGGCCGGCGCGACCGCGCATATCGGGGTCTCGCCCGCCACGCAGCAGAAGCTGGCGCAGGGCGCGGTGCTGGCCGTCAGCCTGGAACCGGCCGGCGGCTCGCCGACGGGACAACCGACCGGACCGGTGGTTGCCGCTGGCGACCTGAAGGGCATCTGACCTGCTGCATCTCGCAGCGAATCCGTTTCCGGAATTTCCCAAATATATCTTATGTAACACCTGCCTAAAATAGGTGTGCGTGCCGGTAAGAAGGTGCGCCATAAAATCTCTTTGCCCGAGCGAAAAATTCAAAAATCCAAAAATATTCTGAAACTCGCGCGTTTGTGTTGCGTATCTCCTCGCGTCCCCAAAAAATGGGAAGAGAAAACCGAGGAGTTTGAACATCATGCGTAGATACGCCACCCTTTTTCTTGCCGGTACGATCGCTGTTTCCGCGCTTGCCACCGCCGCCTATGCCGAAAACCCAATGGTCGGCGGCGCCGCCATGTATGCCCAGAAGAACATCGTCGAGAACGCCGTCAATTCGAAGGACCACACCACGCTGGTCGCCGCCGTCAAGGCGGCCGGCCTGGTCGACACGCTGCAGGGCGCCGGTCCGTTCACCGTCTTCGCGCCGACCAACGAGGCCTTCGCGGCACTGCCGGCCGGCACGGTCGACACGCTGCTCAAGCCCGAGAACAAGGACAAGCTGACGAAGGTCCTGACCTGCCATGTCATCGGCGCCAAGGCGATGGCGGCGGATGTGGCCTCGATGGCCAAGGCCGACGGCGGCACGCACAAGGTCAAGACCGTCGGCGGCTGCGAGCTTTCCCTGAAGGCCGAGGGCGGCAAGGTCACCGTTACCGACGAGAATGGCAATGTCGCCAATGTGACGATCGCCGATGTCGAGCAGTCCAACGGTGTCATCCACGTCATCGACAAGGTTCTTTTGCCGAAGATGTAACAAGGGGCCAGCCGCGGACGAACCTGCGGCAAGAGCTCTCCGCCGATTGCGTCGTCCCGCTCCCCTGATCCGCAATCGACACGCACGCTCCGCGCCGCCCACAGCCAACTGTGGAACGGCGCGGAGTGTCGTTTGGGGGCAACCGTCACCGGCTTTTGATTTTGGCGTGGCGGTATAGTTTGGCAAAAGGAACAACCGGAGGAATGGTCATGAACCGTCGCGACTTTCTTTTGAGCGGTGCCGCCGCCCTTGGCGTCGTCGGGGCCGCCGCAACCATGCTGCGCATGGGCGCTCCGCAGCCCGCGCTGGCGGCCGAAAAATTCGAGATCACCAAGACGGATGACGAGTGGAAAGCCATCCTGTCGCCTGCCGCCTTCGACGTGCTGCGCAAGCAAGGCACGGAATATCCGGGCACCAGCCCGCTGCTCAACGAGCACCGCAAGGGTATCTTCGCCTGTGCCGGCTGCGACCTGCCGGTCTACCCCTCTGAGACGAAATTCGATTCCGGCACCGGCTGGCCGAGCTTCTGGCAGGAGATCGCCAACGGCATCGGCAAGACCGAGGACAGGTCGCTCGGCATGACCCGCACCGAGGTGCATTGCCGCCGCTGCGGCGGCCATCTCGGCCACGTCTTCGACGACGGTCCGGCGCCGACCGGCCTGCGCCACTGCATCAACGGCGTGGCGCTGACCTTCAAGCCGGCCACGGCCTGACGAAATTCGACCGGAAACGAAAAACTCCGGGTCTTGCGGCCCGGAGTTTTTTGCGCGGTCAGAGCTTTCGGGCGTGGACTGGAGGAGCTTCCCGAAACCGCTGCCCACGTCTGTGTTTCTGTCTTGACGCAATTCCTGTGGGAAAACCGCTTCACACTTATCCTGGAATTGCTTAGTGCCCGCCACCTCCGCCACCACCGGGCGGGGCCGGCTTGTTGATCAGCATCGTGAACAGGCCGAGCGTCGCAAACAGCACTGTCAGCATGTAGAACACGTCCATGAAGGACAGCAGCGCCGCCTGCTGCTGGACCATGCCCGACAGCTTGGAGATCGCCGCGCTGGCCGCATCCAGGCCAGTGGTCTGTTCGAAGTTCAGCGTCATGTTCTGCAGCTTGGTCTGCGCGGCGGCACTGCCCCACTGCACATGCTCTGCGAGCCTCGCATAGTGGAAGGCGTTGCGGTCGATCAGCACGGTGTTGATGAGGGCAAGGCCGACAGCGCCGCCGAGGTTGCGGGTGAGGTTGAACAGGCCGGAGGCGTTCTTCAGCCGGTCGGGCGGCAAGGTGCCGAGCGCGATGTTGTTGATCGGCACCATGCACAGCATCATCGAACAGCCGCGCAGGATCTGCGGGATGAGCAGTTCGTAGAAATCCCAGTCGGCGGTCAGATGCGTCATCCACCAGGTGCCGGTGGCGAAGCCGAAGAAGCCGATCATCATCATCAGCCGCAAGTCCATCTTGCTCGACAGGATGCCGGAGATCGGCGCGGTGACGAACATCGCCAGGCCGCTGACGAACAGCGCCTCGCCGATCATCATCGAATCATAGCCGCGGATACGGCCGAGGAAGACCGGATAGAGATAGGTCAGGCCGTAGAGGCCGATGCCGATGACGAAGGAAAACAGCGAGCCGAAGGCAAAGTTGACGTTGCTGAAGGCCCGGAGGTCGACGATCGGCTCCTCGGCGGTGAAGACACGCCAGAAGAAGATCACCGCGCCGACGCTCATGACAATGGCGCAGATGAACACGCCCTGGTCCTGCAGCCAGTCATTGTTCGGACCCTCTTCCAGCACATATTCCATACAGCCGAGGAAGGCCGCCATTCCGGCGAGGCCCCACCAGTCGAACTTGTTGAACAGCTTGAGATTGGGCTTGTCGAAATCGATCAGCGCCCAGGCGGCGCTCGCCACCAGGATGCCGGGCACGACATTGACCAGGAACAGCCAGTGCCATGAAAAGGCGTGGCTGATATAGCCGCCGACGGTCGGGCCGATGGTCGGCGCCAGCGTCGCCACCAGGCCGATCATCGGCGAGACGACGGCGCGCTTGGAAGGCGGGAAGATGGTGAAGGCCGCGGCAAAGACGCTCGGGATCATGCCGCCGCCGATGAAGCCCTGCACGGCGCGGTAGACGATCATCTGGTCGATGTTGGTGGCGGTCGCGGCAAGCGCGCTGGCCGCGGTGAAGCCGGCGGCGGCGATGGTGAACAGCACGCGCGTCGACAGCATTCGGCTGAGGAAGCCCGACAGCGGGATCATGACCACCTCGGCAATCAGATAGGCCGTCTGCACCCACGGAATTTCATCGGAGCTGGCGCTGAGGCCCGCCTGGATCTCGGCCAGCGAAGCCGAGACGATCTGGATGTCCAGGATCGCCATGAACATGCCGAACACCATCGCCAGGAAGGCGATGACGCGGCGTGTGGAGATGGTGTCAGGGACCGCCGGTCTTGCCGGCGGCGATCCTGCGGTGATGGTAGCGGTTGCCATTTCATGGGCCTCCTTGAGGCCGGCCGGGCGGCCCAGCGCTTCATCAGCCGCCGAGCCACCCTCCGAAAGCGCTTAGTTGGTCGTCGCGGCAGGTGCGGTGCGGCTGTCAACGTTGACGACAACGCTGAGGCCAGCACGCAGCTTGCGCGTCTTCAGGGCATCGGCCGGCACGTCGATGCGGACCGGGACGCGCTGCACAACCTTGGTGAAGTTGCCGGTGGCGTTTTCCGGCGGCAGGAGCGAGAAGACCGCGCCTGAAGCCGGAGCGAGCGACGAGACGGTTCCCTGGATGGGATGGCCGTCGATGGCGTCGACCGAGATGTTGACCTTTTCGCCCGGAACCAGCCGGGCAAGCTGCGTCTCCTTGAAGTTGGCGACGATGTAGAGCTTGTCCAACGGCACGACGACGGCGAGCTTCTGGCCGGGGCTGACAAGATCGCCCTGCTCGACCGAGCGGTTGCCGACGACGCCGTCATAAGGCGCCTTGAGCACGGTGAAGGACAGGTCGCGCGCGGCCTTGTCGCGGCTGAGCTGCAGCGAAGCGAGCGTGCTCGCCGACTCGGCGCGCTGCGCCTCGAACACGCCGATATTGGCCTGTGCAGCGGCGATCTGCGCATCGGCGCCAACCAACGCGGCATTGGCCTGGTCGAGTGCAGTCTGGGCATCGTCCAGTTGCGCCTGCGTGCCGACATGCGTCTTGACCAGTTGCGCGGCGCGCTGCTGGGCACGGGCGGCGTTGTCGGCCGCGGCCTGGTCTGCAACCTTCTGCGCCTGGGCCTGCTGCAGGGAGGCCTGCGCCGCCTTGGTCTGCGCGTCGATGCGGTCGAGCGTCTTGGACAATGTGGCGATCTGCGCTTCGGCCTGGGCAACGGCGATCTTGTAGTCGCCATCGTCGATCGTCAGCAGCGGGTCGCCGGCCTTGACCAGCTGGTTCTCGCTGACCTTGACCTGATCGACATAGCCGGAGATCTTGGGCGAAACGAACGCCATGTCGGCCTGGACATAGGCATCGTCGGTCGAGATCATGAAACGGCCCGTGGTCCAGTAGTCATAACCGTACCAGGCGCCACCGCTCAGGAGGGCAAGGCCGATGATCGGCAACAGGATGGAACGCACCGAGCGCTTCTTCTTGGCTGGAGCTTCGGCCGCCGGCGGCGGTGCCACCGGCAGGACGGGAATCTCCGGTGCTTCCGTCGCCGGAGCGACCTTGGCGTTGGGGAAGGGGCGGACTTCGGCTGTGTTGGGCGCGTTCGAGGACATGACATCTCTCTAAAGTAATAATACTGAACCGTTCGGTTCGATCCGGCCGTTGACATAGCGTGAAAAGAGGACCATATCAAGGGCAATCGAACCGGTTGGTTCGAATTATTTTCGAGGTGTGACTTTTATGGCCGAGACAACGCCTGACGTCGAAACCGACAACTGCAACGACCTGCTGGAAAGCCTGCGCCGCGGCCGCCCGGCGGCCGGACAGGATCCGGCCAAGCGCAGCCAGATCATCGACGGCGCCCGCCGAGTCTTCATAGACAAGGGCTTCGAGGCCGCCTCGATGAACGACATCACGCGCGAGGCCGGCGTTTCGAAGGGCACCATCTATGTCTACTTCGCCAACAAGGAAGAGCTGTTCGAAGCGCTGATCGAGGAAGAGCGCGGCACCATCTTCAAGAATATGTACGACATGCTCGACCGCGCCGACGATCTGCGCCAGACCCTGGTGAAGTTCGGCAAGGTGCTGTCGATGAAGATCACCTCGGCCAGGGTCATCCAGGCGCAACGCACGGTGATCGGCGCCTCCGACAGGATCCCCGACATGGGCGCGCGGTTTTACGAACGCGGCCCCAAACGCGGCCATGACAAGGTGGTGGAGTTTCTCAATGCCGCCATCGAACGCGGCCTGCTCAAGATCGACGATGTCGATCTTGCCGCCTACCAGTTTACCGAACTGTGCCTGGCCGGCCTCTTCCGGCAGTGCATCTTCGCCTACCGCACCAAGGCTCCGAGCGACGAAGAGATCGACCACATCGTCAGGTCGGGCGTCGGCATGTTCCTGAAGAACTATGGCACCGAACGGCTCGCGGAGGAAGAAAGCCACCAGATGATTGCGCTGGAGGCAAAGGCCTAGAGCGTTTCACCGTTTCATGGAAACGGCGAACCACTCTGACTCTTAGTTTGACGCAATTCCCAAGGGAAAACCGCTCACACTTTTCCTGGAATTGCTCTAGCCGCCATTGGCGGCAAGCACGATGGCGGCCTGCAATTCCTCCAGCCCCTCGCCCTTTTCCGATGACGTCGCCAGGACGAACGGAAACGCCGCCGGCCGTTTCTTGATCTTTTGCAGCGTCTCCTCGATCAGCCGCGGCACGCCGGCGACCTTGATCTTGTCGGTCTTGGTCAGCACGATCTGGTAGGACACCGCCGCCTTGTCGAGCAGCGACAGCACCTCGTCGTCCTTGGCCTTGATGCCATGGCGGGCGTCGATCAGCACATAGACCCGCTTCAGCGTGACCCGGCCCTTGAGATAGTCGAAGACCAGCTTGGTCCACTCGTCGACTTTCTCCTTGGGCGCGGTGGCGTAGCCGTAGCCCGGCATGTCGACCAGCGCCATCGGCGGCAGGTCAGCGCCCTCGCCGGAAAATCCGTCCGGCACGAAATAATTCAATTCCTGCGTGCGCCCCGGCGTGTTGGAGGTGCGCGCCAGCCCCTTCTGGTTGACCAAGGCGTTGATCAGCGACGATTTGCCGACATTGGAGCGGCCGGCAAAGGCGATTTCCGGCGGCCCTTCCGGCGGCAGGAACTTCATGGCCGGCACGCCGCGGATGAAGATCCACCCGCGCGTGAACAGGTCGGTGGTGATCACAGTGCTGTTCAGAGCGTTCAAGCTGCTGCCTCCAGAAGAGAGATATCGGCGCCCCTAATGGCATCGAGGTTGCGGCCGATCTTGTCCACGGGCCAATGCCACCATGCCAGTGCCAGCAACCGCCTGATCGTCCTGTCGTCGAAACGCATCTTCACCACCTTGGCGGCGTTGCCGGCGACAATGGCATAGGGCGGCACATCATGCGTCACCACGGATTTGGCGGCGATGATGGCGCCATGGCCGATTTCCACGCCGGGCAGGATAACCGCCTCCATGCCGATCCAGACATCGCTGCCGACCACCGTGTCGCCGCGCACCTCCTTCGACCATGTCGCCGGGTCAAAGCCTTTTTCCCAGCCATGGCCGAAAATGTTGAACGGATAGGTGGAAAAGCCGGACATTGCGTGGTTGGCGCCGTTCATGATGAAGCGCGCGCCTTCGGCGATGGCGCAGAACTTGCCGACGATGAGCTTGTCGCCGATGAAGGGATAGTGGTGCAGCACGCATTTCTGCGCGAATTTGTCCGGTCCGTCCGGGTCGTCATAATAGGTGAAGTCGCCGATCTCGATGTTCGGCTCCGTCACCAGCGGCTTCAGGAAGCCGACGCGCGTGTGCATCGGGATCGGGTGCTTGATGTCGGGGTTGGGTCCGTCCATGTCGGGTCGTCCGGGAATTGGCAGACAGGCGCATCCGAACCGGAGGCGCCTGGTCAAAATAACGTGATCCGCCCTATAGCACCAATCGGCCGGGGTGCGAGTCTTCCGTGCGTGCCAGGCTCATTTGTCGCCGCGGCAGCTCACGATCGGATTGGACAGCGCGCTGTCGAAACCGCTGCCCTGGTAGACGGTGACGTTGGCCGCACCTGGCGGCAGCAGGAACGTGCCTTCGACGACCTTCTGGTCGCCCGCCATGGTGTGGAGAGCCCAGCTAAACGTGCAGAATTGCGGCGGTGCTGCGGGTTCGACGTGGCTGCAGGTCAGCTGCGCGCCACCCAGCATGGCGGCGCCGCCGCAGCTCACCGCCTCCTTTGCAACCGCGATGCCGGGACACCCGACGAGAGCCGTCACGGCTGCGATCCTGATCCAGTTCATCGTCGAAATCCTTGCCGGAAAAATTCGCGCCGCAGGGGCGCCTCTTCCGTGTCGTGGCCCATGCGATTTTTGGCCAACGCGGCTTAGTCCGTCTTGCACGCGCCGTCCAGCGGGATTATGTGCATGATGATAATAAGCATGCTCACGAAAACTTGTCCGTAGATCCCGATCTCTTCCCATGTCCTCCTCGCCCCATATCAGCTTCGTGCTGCACAACGTCGCGCGCCTGCTTCGAACGCGGTTCGAGCAGCGTTTGCGGGCGTCGGCGCTGAGCCGTCCCCAATCGCAGGTGCTGGCCTGGCTGCCTTACCTGGCCCCGCTGGTCCGCCGGCTGCTCGAGATCATGCGCGGCAACGGCCGGAGAACGCGAGACGAGGCCTTCGCCGGCCCTTCTCCTGAAACACGGCAGCATCGGCTGCAAACCCCAAACTTTATCAAATCCAATCTGCTCGCGGCTCGCACCCAGCCAGCCGGCGACCGGGAGAAAGTCCATGGCTGAATCAACATCCCCCAAGAAGCCTGCCGAAAACGACCCCGCCACGGGTCGCCCCGGCGACCAGATCATCCGGCTGGACAGCGAGCGCGAACAGAGGCGTGCCAATGTCGTCATCGACAATGACGAGCTGGAAGCGCCGGTTGCGCTGCAGCCGGCGGCACTCGAGGCGCCGACCAAGGAGCCGCAGCCGCAGCCGGCTCCTATCGCCGTTGCCCCTCCCCCCGCTGCCCCAGCCAAGCCGAAGCGCAGTCTGAAGCGGCCGGTGCTGTTTGCCTTGCTTCCCATCGCGCTCGCCGTAGGCGGCTATTACTACGTGACCGGCGGCCAGGTGATGACGACCGACAATGCCTACATCCAGGCCCAGTCGCTCGGTGTGTCCACCGACGTCTCCGGCACCGTGCAGGAGATCGACGTACACGAGAACCAGGTGGTGAAGAAGGGCGACGTGCTGTTCCGCCTGCGGCCGGCCTCCTTCGAAACCGCTCTTGCCGCCGCCCAGGCCCAGCTCGGGACGGTGCGCAACCAGGTGCTGACCCTGCAGGCGAGCTACCAGCAGTCGCTGTCGCAGATCGAACAGGCGCAAGCCGACATTCCCTATTACGAGGCCGCCTTCCAGCGGCAGCAGGACCTTCTCAAGACCTCCACCGCCTCCAAGGCGTCTTTCGATAGCGCCCAGCACGACCTCGTCGCGGCGCGCCAGAAAGTGGCCGTCGCCAAGGCGCAGGCGCAGGCCACGCTTGCCCAGCTGGGCGGCGACGCCAACCAGCCGGTGGAAAAGAACCCGTTCTACCTGCAGGCCCAGTCGGGCGTCGACGACGCGCAGCGCAACCTCGCCGATTCCGTGGTCAAGGCGCCGTTCGACGGTGTCGTCACCAATGTCGATGCGCTTCAGGTCGGCAAATATCTGCCGGCCTCGCAACCGGCCTTCAGCCTGGTTTCGTCGACGGATCTGTGGATCGAGGCGGAGCCGAAGGAAACCGAACTGACCTATGTGCGGCCGGGACAGACGGCGACGATCAGTGTCGACACCTATCCAGGCGCCGTCTGGCACGGCACGGTTGCCTCGATCAGCCCGGCCTCGTCGTCGAGCTTCTCGCTGCTGCCGGCGCAGAACACCACCGGCAACTGGGTCAAGGTCGTGCAGCGCATCCCGATGCGCGTGACGGTCGACGATACCAAGGGCAAGCCGCCGCTGCGCGGCGGCATGAGCGTGGTGGTCGACGTCGAGACCGGCCATGCGCGCGGCCTGCCGGACTTCGTCACCAACCTCATCGACCGGTTCGGACAAAAATCATGACCAGCGCGACCGCGGCAGGTGCCACACCGGTGGTCGCCAATCGCGGCGCCATCACGGCTTGCGTGATCCTGGCGGTCATCATGCAGGCGCTGGACACGACCATCGCCAATGTGGCGCTGCCCTACATACAGGGCAGCGTTTCGGCCAGCGCCGATCAGATCAATTGGGTGCTGACCTCCTATATCGTCGCGGCCGCCGTCATGACGCCGCCTTCGGGCTACCTTGCCAACCGCTTCGGCCGCAAGCGCATCCTGTTGACCTCGATCACCGGCTTCGTGGTCGCCTCGGTGCTGTGCGGCTTCGCGCAGTCGCTGCCGCAGATCGTCGGCTTCCGCCTGCTGCAGGGCCTGTTCGGCGCCGCACTGGTGCCGCTGTCGCAGAGCATCCTGCTCGACATCTACAGCGTGGAGGAGCGGGGCTCGGCGATGGCGCTGTTCGGCGTGTCGGTGATGGTCGGGCCGGTGTTGGGCCCGGTCATCGGCGGCTGGCTGACCGAGAACGTCTCCTGGCGCTGGGTGTTCTACATCAACGTGCCGATCGGAGCGCTGGCTTTCGCCGGCGTATCGCTGTTCGTGCTCGAAACCAAGCTGGACATCAAGGCAAAGCTCGACTGGCTGGGTTTCGGCATGCTCAGCATCACCATCGCGGCGCTGCAGATGTTTCTCGACCGCGGCGAGCAGCTCAACTGGTTCTCCTCATCCGAGATCATCGTCGAGGCGCTGATCTGCGCGTCGGCCTTCTACATCTTCCTCGTCCACACCTTCACCGCCAAGAACACCTTCGTGAACCCGCGGCTGTTCCTGGACCGGAATTTCGCCGTCGGCATGATCTTCATCTTCATCGTCGGCATCACCTATCTCGCCTCGCTGGCGCTGATGACACCCTATCTACAGACGCTGATGGGCTATCCGGTGGTGACGGCCGGCATCGTCATGGGCCCGCGCGGCCTCGGCACGATGGCGTGCATGTTCCTGGTCGGCAGGCTGGTCGGCAAGGTGGACACACGCTGGCTGCTGTTCATCGGCCTCGCGATCACCGCCTGGGCGATGTACGACATGACCGGCTGGACGCCCGATGTCTCGCAATGGACGATCATCAGCACCGGCTTCATCCAGGGTGCGGGGCTCGGCTTCCTGTTCGTGCCGCTGACCACCATCACCTTCGCCACGCTGGCGCCGGAACGGCGGGCGGAAGGCACCGGGCTTTACAATTTGTCGCGAAATATCGGCTCCAGCGTCGGCATCTCGGTGGTCACCGCGCTGCTGACGCAGAACGTGCAGATCAACCATGCCAACATCGCCACCTATGTGACGCCCTTCAACCAGGCATTCGGCAATCCGGCGATCGCGCAGGCCATGAACCCCTACACCGCCGCCGGTCGCGCAGCACTGGACGGCGTGGTAACGCTGCAGGCGACTGTTATCAGCTATATAGACGACTTCAAGCTGATGATGATCCTGTCGCTGGCCGCCATCCCGCTGGTACTCTTGCTGCGCAAGCCAGGCACGCCGGCCAAGGTCGACCATAGTGCCGTGATGGAATGATGCGCTGGAAGCGGTCGAAGTTCGATCGCTGAAGCCAAGCGTCTTCACGGTACGCAAAAAGAAACCGGGGCCCTGTGAGGGACTACAGGACCCCGGCCTCGCCGATAACGACTTCCCCAAGAAACTTGGCACCTCGTCACGAGGCGGGGATGGCAGGCCAAGAAAGCCCCAACGACCTGCCACTGCCCCTTTCACCGGAAGCCGTTACTTCGGCAACAGCACCTTGTTGACGACATGGATGACGCCGTTCGACTGGTTGACGTCGGCGATGGTCACCTTCGCCTCGCCGCCGGACTCATCCATGATGAAGAGCTTGCCCTTCTTGACCTCGGCGGTGAGCGTGTCGCCCGAGACGGTCTTCATCTCGTATTTGCCGCCCATCGCCTTGGCCTGCTTCATCATCTCGGCGCCCGAGATCTTGCCAGCCACGACATGCGCGGTCAGGACCTTGGTGAGCTTGTCCTTGTTCTCGGGCTTGAGCAGCGTGTCGACCGTGCCGGCCGGCAGTGCCGCGAAGGCCTCGTTGGTCGGTGCGAAGACGGTGAACGGGCCGGCGCCCTGCAGCGTGTCCACCAGCCCGGCGGCCTTGACGGCGGCGACGAGCGTGGTGTGGTCCTTCGAATTCACGGCGTTCTCGACGATGTTCTTGGTGGTGTACATCGGCGCCCCACCGACATTGGGGTTCTTGGCGTAGGCGGGGGCGGCAATCGCCACGCCGGCGACGAGAGCGGAAATGGCGATGATCCTGAATGACGGCAAGCGCATGTGGTCTTCCTCCGGGTGAGGGCTGATCGGAATTGATAGCCTTTGGAAATGCACACGCAGTCACGCTCCGCGACCGCTCGCAGTTTCGCCGATCACGGGAACGTGAACGGATATCCACCCAAAGAAAAAGCCCGGACGAACCGGGCTTTCGCGAAGAGAGAGCTTCTATTCCGCCGGTGACGGTTTCTTTTTGAACAGGGCCATCAGATTGTCCCATAGCTCGATCTTGGCGCCCTGGCGCTTCATGATCACACCCTGCTGCAGGATCGACAGCGTGTTGTTCCAGGCCCAGTAGATGACCAGGCCGGCCGGGAAGCCCGCCATCATGAAGGTGAAGATAACAGGCATCCAGGTGAAGATCGCGGCCTGCGTCGGATCCGGCGGCGTCGGGTTCATGCGCATCTGCAGGAACATGGTGACGCCCATGATCAGCGGCCACACGCCGATCATCAGCATGTGCGGCAACGTCACCGGGATCAGGCCGAACAGGTTGAACAGCGACGTCGGATCGGGCGCGGCCAGATCCTGGATCCAGCCGAAGAACGGCGCGTGCCGCATCTCGATGGTGATGTAGAGCACCTTGTAGAGCGAGAAGAAGACCGGGATCTGCAGCGCCACCGGCCAGCAGCCGGCAAGCGGATTGATCTTCTCGGTCTTGTACAGCTCCATCATCGCCTGCTGCTGCTTCATCTTGTCGTCCGCGTATTTCTCGCGGATCTCCAGCATCTTGGGCTGCACCTTCTTCATGTTCGCCATCGACGCGTAGGACTTGTTGGCGAGCGGGAAGAAGATGGCCTTGACGATAACGGTGGTGGCGAGGATCGCCAGGCCGAAATTGCCGAAGAATTTGTAGAGCGTGTCGATCAGCCAGAACATCGGCTTGGTGATGAAATAGAACCAGCCCCAGTCGATCAGCAGATTGAACTGACGAATATGACGGTCCGCCTCGTAGGCGTTGATCTTGGCGACTTCCTTGGCGCCGGCGAAGATCTCAGTCTCCACCGTCGCGGACTGGCCGGCCTCGACATTGATGGCGTCGGTCAGGAAGTCGGACTGGTAGCGGTGCCGGCCGTCCTCGAAAAAGGCGTAGCGCGGCTGGAAAGGCTGCTTTTCGGTCGGCACCAGCGTGACGGCCCAGTATTTGTCGGTGATGCCGAGCCAGCCATCGGTCGACTTGCCGGGCGTAATCTGCTTGTCGGATTCGATCTTGGCGTATTTGTACTCGGCCAGGCCCTCGGTGCCGGTAACGCCGATCAGACCTTCGTGCAGCACATAGGTGCTGGCAACGGCGGGCTTGTCGTAGCGCGTGACGCGGCCGTAATTGAACAGCGAAACCGCGCTCGAGCCGGAATTCTGCACCGTGTCCGACACCGTGAACATGTAATTGGCGTCGACGGAGAAGATGCGCTTGAAGGTCAGGCCCTTGTCGTTGGTGTAGGTGAGCGTCACCGGCGTCGATGGGGTCAGCGTCGGGTTGCCCTCGACATTCCACACCGTTTCGGCACCCGGCACCGTACCCGTCTTGTCGTTGCCGACGAAGCCGATCTCGGCGAAATAGCCGGTGGGCAGCGCCTGCGGGTTGAGCAGTTCGATCTCGGGCGAATTCTTGTCGACGGTCTCGGTGTAGTGCTTGAGCTTGAGGTCGTCGAGGCGCGCGCCAGTCAGGTTGATCGAGCCCTCGAGGCTCGGCGTGTCGATCTTGACGCGCTTGGAAGCGGCCAGCGCCTGATCGCGGCCAGCAGCGGTGACGGTGTCACCGCCGGGCGCGTTGGGAATGGTGCCCGGCGCCGGAGCCGGCGTTCCAGCACCCGGATTGGCGGCCTCGGCCGCCTTCTTCTGCTCTTCCACCCGCTGCTGCTCGATCTTGGCGGCCTCGCGCTGCTGCTCCACGCGCGGGTTCATGTAGAAAACCTGCCACAAAGTCAGGATCAGCACCGACAGCGCGATGGTGATAAAGAAGTTCCGGTTGTTTTCCATCGAGAGCCTTTGGCCTATCGTGTTCCGCGAAGTCGGCGGGAGAGTTCAGCCTTCAACTGGCCGAAAGGGGCGCGCAGCGCATCGTCGCGCCCGACGATGACATAATCATTGCCGGGCACCATGTCATCTGCGGCATGGACGCGGACGGCCTCTTTAAGCCGCCGCCTGACGCGGTTGCGCACAACAGCGTTGCCGACCTTCTTGGTGACGGTGTAGCCGACGCGCGGTACCCCGCCATCGCCGCGGTCGAGGACCTCGACGAGGAAAAACCGTCCGCGTCGCTTTTCACCACGACGGACGGCCAGGAATTCCGCGCGTTTCAGAAGCCGCTTGGGATTTTGCCCCACTGGCTTGCCGGTTGCGGGCAACGATATCGTCTCGCTTAGGCGCTGAGCCGCTTGCGGCCGCGGTTGCGGCGAGCTGCGACGACTCCACGACCACCCTTGGTGGCCATGCGGGCACGGAAACCGTGCCGGCGTTTGCGGACGAGTTTGGACGGTTGGTAGGTACGCTTCATTTGTTTTAATACCGCGGGGTGCGGCCCTTCTTGATTCTGTCACTCTGTAACAGGAGCTTTGCCGGGCCGGCTTTGGCGCGATCGAAACCGCGCCGGGACGAGTGGCCCGAGCGTGAGCGGGCTTATAGAAAGAAGGGTTTTGGAAGTCAATCCGGCGTCGGCGCGGCGCGGACGCCGGCTTCATGACGGTAATTTAATGTTCCGGCCAAAGGATGAAATTGGCAAAAATGCCGTAATCGCCTAATCTTGGCCGATCAAGTGATCGTGAAGACAGAGTCGCATGAGCGAAACCAGCCAAGCGGGGGAAGGGAACGGAACGGCGCCCGCCGCCGTCCGCACGGTACCCCTGTCACGCGGCCTGTCGACGAAACTGCTGCTGCTGACCATCGTTTTCGTGCTTCTGGCCGAAGTGCTCATCTTCCTGCCCTGGATCGCCAGCTACCGGCTGAGCTGGCTCAAGGAACGGCTGAGCACGGCGGCGGCCGTGTCGATCGTGCTGGTGCAGGGCGAGTCGACCTCGCTGTCGCGCACGGCACAGAATGACGTGCTGATGGCGATCGGCGCCAAGGCGATCGCGGTGCGCGACGGCGGCGTCTCGCGGTTGCTGGTGGTGGCGGACATGCCGCCGCAGGTCGACGAGCATATCGACCTCGCCAGCGTCGGCATGATCAAAGGCATGACCGGCGCGCTCGACACGCTGTTCTTCGGCGGCGACCGGATGCTGCGCGTCTTCGGACCGGTCGGCGACAGCGACAAGGAATTCGAGCTGATCATGCCGGATTACTCGCTGCGCAAGGCCATGCTCATCTATTCACGCAACGTCGCCTTCGTCTCGCTGCTGATCTCGCTGTTCACCGCCATGCTGGTCTATGCCGCGATCGACCTGATCATGATCGGGCCGATCCGCACCATGACGCGCTCGATGCTGTCCTTCTCCGAAGCGCCCGACGACCCTGGCCGCATCATCCATCCCGCCGCCCGCTCCGATGAGATCGGCGTTGCCGAACGCGAACTGTCGCAGATGCAGGAGCGGCTGCAAAAGATGCTTTCGGAGCAGAAACACCTTGCCGATCTCGGCCTGGCTGTCTCGAAGATCAACCACGACATGCGCAACATCCTGGCCTCGGCGCAGCTGATTTCGGACCGCCTGCGCCTGGTCAAGGACCCGACCGTGCAGGCCTTCGCGCCGAAGCTTTTGCGCGCGCTCGACCGGGCCGTCTCCTATTCAGAAGGCGTGCTTCACTATGGCCGCACGCAGGAGCCGCCGCCTTCGCGCCGCCGGGTGCGGCTGCGGCAGCTGGTCGAGGACGTGCACGGCCTGCTCGACATCGAGGACGGCATCGAGTTCATCAACGCCGTCGAGGCGGCTTTCGAGGTGGACGCCGATTCCGACCAGCTGTTTAGGGTGCTCACCAATCTTTGCCGCAACTCGGTGCAGGCGATGGCGGCCGACACCGAGAGCGCCGTGGTGCGGCGGCTCGCCGTATCGGCCGAGCGCATGGGCAGCGTCAGCCGCATCGCCGTCACCGACACCGGCCCCGGCCTGCCGCCGAAGGCGCGCGAAAACCTGTTCGCGGCGTTCCGCGGCTCGGCGCGCAGCGGCGGCACTGGCCTTGGCCTGGCGATTGCCCACGAACTGATCAGGGCGCATGGCGGCTCGGTGGAACTGGTCGAATCGATTGGCGGGCGCACCACTTTCGCCGTCACCATCCCCGACCAGCCGGTGCGGCTCGACCAGGCCCGCGGCAGCCTGCGCCGCCCGGCGTGACGGGCTCGGCGCTGTTTTCCCGAGGCTTCTGCCCTTCAAGTCTGACGCTTTCGATGATCTTCGCCGCGACTTTTCCCCACTCGGCCTGAATCAGACTGGCTTCGCGGCAGCTTCAAAGCCCTGGGATCGGGGCCGTCGTCACCAGATGACACACCCACGACAAAACTTTTGCCGGATCGGCTTGCTTTTCCCAAATTCAGTCGTTAGGGAACTGCACACATTCGCGGCCGGTCCTTGGGATCGGATCGCAGGGCCGTTGAAAACATGGCCTGATGCGCGCCCGTAGCTCAGCTGGATAGAGCACCAGACTACGAATCTGGGGGTCAGGAGTTCGAATCTCTTCGGGCGCGCCAAAAACTCATCCATGTCGTTGGGTATTCGGATCGAGTGGCCCCGTCGGAAGCCACGCGAGAGTCGATCTGTCGCACAGGTGTCACACCGAGGCGGATGACAAATCGTGGCGACGATCCGGAAACGAGGTTTCAAGCCCTCTGCCGGCGGCATGAGGAGCGCGCGAGGGACGTCACGGGCGTGTCGAGAAGCCGTCGTTCGTTATGCCCTTGCCCTGACGAGCACTCCGATCACAACGAGCATCAATCCGATCAGACGCCCCATGCCGAAAGGCCTTTCGGTTAGTCCGAACGCCCCAAAGTGATCGTAGACCGTGAGGCATCGAGGTCAGGGCGGGTACGGATCGAGCGCCAACTGCCGAGCCTGACCACCAGCAGACGGGCCGCGACGGTGGCTATCAAGAAGGCCAAAAAGACCGCGGCAAGCGAATCGCGGTTCAGTTCCTCGGACAGACGCGCGCAAATCGGACCTTGCGCGGCAACCAGCATTCCGCCGATCACCGCGCTCATGCCGGCGAGAATCAGACCCGCTGGCACCCGGCTATATCCGCCTGAACATGTAGGTCGTCGCGTGCAGCGCCTTGCCGTCCGGGTCCCAGGCGAAGTCGGGGATCACACCAGCCACCTCGAAGCCGACGGAAGCGTATAACGGCTCCGCGGCGTCCCCGGTTCGCGTGTCGAGGGTTACGAGGGTTTTCCCCAGTTCACGCGCGCGATCCAGCGCTTCATTCATCAGGGCCCGCCCGATGCCGAGCCTGCGTGCCTGCGGATGGACGATCATCTTTGCGATCTCGCAGCGATGCGGCTGGTTGGGCGGCATGGCGGCGAGAAGCTGGACGGTTCCGACGATCTCGCCGTCCCGCTCCGCGCCGAAAAGCACTCTGCGTCCTGCAGCGACCTTACGTCGAACATCGCCCGACCAGAACCGAGCCGCGTCCTCGTAGGGCATGGGCGCCATGAAGCTGATAGCCGCGCCATCGGCTACGCTGTCCGCGAGAACCCTGGAAAGCTCGCCCAGCCTTTTTTCGATGGCGAGACCGTCGAGTTCAATGATCTGCATTTCCATGTATGGCGGTTCCTTAAGCCATGGCGATAATGTAGCGGGCCGATTGTTCGCCGGTCTCAAAGGAAGAGGCGCCACGCAGCCGATAGCGCAGGCAGTCACCGGGACGCAGGTCGTGCCGAACGCCATCGACGATCAAAACAAGCGCACCTGCCAAAAGCACGAGGTGGTGTTCGTGCCCCGGAAGAGCGGGCCGATCGTAGACGATGCGCTGGTTGGGCGCGATCTCGCACTCGATCATTTCGAGCTTCAGCTGTCCGCTGGGCGGCGAAAGAGCACGACGAGTGAATCCCTTCTCCTGATCCGACCATATGCTTTGGTCAGCGTGGTGGACAAGCGGGGGAAAGTCCGACTCGAGCGGCGCCAGAAGCTGGGAAAGCGGCAATGCGAAAGCCGACGCCAGACGACCAAGCGTTTCCGCTGTGGGGCTGACTTCGCCATTCTCGATCCGCGACAGCGTCGCCCGACTGACCCCGCTGTTTGCCGCGAGCTCCTGAAGGGTAAGCCCACGATCTGCTCGAAGCATACGAAGATGATCGGCCAAGGCTTTAACGTGGCGAGACGCTGTGTCCATATGTGGGAAAATATCCCAATTCAGGGAAATTGCAAGCGAGACCTGATCGTAAACATGTCTATCGCACGGCCCCAAAGGCAGTTTCTGGGAACGCTGGAAGCGGCGGTGAATGTCTCGAGGAGGCCGGAAGCGACGCGCCATAGCGCATAGCCGGCGGCTCGAAGCCTGGGCCATCTGCAAGAAGGAGGACCTGGAGGCGATAGCGTAGACAAGTGATCATCTTAGCCCGGTGGGGCCCAACCCAAGACCGGACTTCAGCGCCGATTTCATTCGACGGGCCGCGAGCTTATACAGGAACGTAGGTCAACCTGATCACATCCTCGCCGATCCGATCGTGGGTCATAAGGCGCAGCGGTGGCCGGGGTCCGGCAAAATAGGGCTTGCCGTGCCCAAGCACGACGGGATGCAAGTAGATCCGATACTCATCGATCAGGCCAAGTTCGGTGAGGGTCTGCGCCAGGTTCGGGCCGGCAACTTCGATCTCCCCATCGCGGTCGGCCTTCAACTCCCGCATCGCGCCTCGAGATCATCCCCGACGAGCCTGGCGTTGGGACCAACCGACTTCAACGAGCGCGAGACGACCCATTTCGGCTGGTTCCGCCACGCCGCCGCGAAGGCGCGTTCGTCCGCATTCCATTCGGGATGATCGTCGTCCCCAGTACCGCATGATTTCATACATCCGGCGGCCATAGACACTGCCCGCCTGCGCCTGAGCCTCCTCGATGAAGTGGCGGAAGAGCGTGGGGCCTGGCGCAAATCCCATATGGTCGACATAGCCGTCCAGGGACTGGTTCATTCCGAACACGAGCTTGGCCATACCCCTTCCTTCCTCACCGGCACGTCCGCGCGGTTCCGATTGTGTTATGCAATCGGTTATAGGCTAGATCGACTGATTTTGGATCGCAATTGGTTTTTGGCGGGGTCGCGCTCGGCGAGGTCGAGCAAACCTACATGGCCCGGCTCAGCGAACGCGACGCCTTCGGGCGGGCGATGGAAAGCTGTCAAGGCCACGCGAGCGTGGGTCGAGGCGTCCTCTAAAGCGCGCCGCGCCTGAACGGATTCATGCGTCGCGCTTTGGTCTCCTCAGGACGCCTTGGCCAGAAAACTCTGGTAGTCCGACTTTGCCTGCAACAGGCGCAGCACGTTTTCGCGTGAGCCGCGCACATGGGCGCGGGCCAGGGCGCCGGCCCGGGTGGCATCGCCGGCGCAGATCGCTTCGACGATCTCGGCATGCTCGTCGCGGGCGATCTTCCATTCGTCGAGCCACAAGAGTTCGGTCCATACATAGTGCTGGCACTTGTCGAGGATGCCGCACAGCATGCCGTGCAGCATGGCATTGCCGCTGATCTCAGCGATGACGCGATGCAGGTCGATGCCGACCTCCAGCTCCTGGAATTTTTCCTTTGTGGTGCGGTCCGGAATGGCGGCCAACCGCTCGCATTCGGCCAGCATGGCGCGCAGCCGCGCTTTGTCCTTGTCGGTCGCGGCGGCCGCGGCCAGTTCGGTCGCATGGCCGTCGAGCAGTTCGCGGATGGCGAAGGCCTCGCGGAACATGTTGATGTCGAACTCTGTGACGACATAGCCCTGGCGCGGCCGGCCGGTGACCAGGCCGTCGCGCTCGAGGCGGTTGAAGGCTTCGCGCACCGGCGTGCGGCTGACATTGAGTTTTGCGGCTATGTCGCTCTCGGTGACGCGCGAGCCGGGCGGAATCTGGCCGGTCACGATCATCGCCTTCAGCGACGTGTAGACCGAGTCGCGCAGTGTGTTTTTGGGTTGCTTGCTCAAAGATCCGTCCCCACCGGCAATCGATATTTGCCTATCTCTATTCGCAGTCGGCGCGATTTGCCACGCCTTGACGGCGCTGCTCACGCCCGCCTGCATCGTGCCTGTCAGCCAGATTCGGACGGTGTTGACATCGTCGATCCCTAGGCTACACTGAAAATTGTATACAAAATCGCATGCTAAATCAAAACAAATGGGAACACCGGCTGGAGAACCGACATGAAAACCATCAATAGCCTTGGGATTGCCGCGGTCGCGGGCCTCATGGCATCGGCAGCGGCGCCCGCCTTTGCCGCCGATACGATCACCGTCGCCTCGTGGGGCGGCACCTATCAGGAGGCGCAGACCAAGGCGTTCTTCGATCCGACCGCCAAAGCGCTCGGCATCACCATCAAGCAGGACACCACCAACGGCCTCGACGATGTGCGCCTGCAGGTGACCGGCAATGCGGTGAAGTGGGACATCACCGAACTCGGCGCCGACGAATGCGCGCGCGGCTCGAAGGAAGGGCTGTTCGAGAAGCTCGATTACGGCTTGATCGACAAGAGCGGCATCAACCCGAAGCTGGTCCATGACGACTGGGTCGGCATTTCCTACACCTCCGTCGTGCTGATCTACCGGACCGATGTGTTCGGCGACAAAGGCCCCAAGACCTGGGCCGATTTCTGGAACGTGGAAAAATTCCCGGGGCGGCGCGCGCTCTCCAGCAGCCAGGCGACCGAGACGCTGAGCGTCGCCGCTCTCGCCTCCGGCCTGCCGATCGACAAGGTCTATCCAGTCGACATCGACGGCGCCTTGAAATCGGTCGACAAGATCCGCGGCCATGTCGACGCCTGGTGGACATCAGGCGCACAGGCCATGCAGCTGGTCAAGGACGGCGAGGTCGACATGGCGAGCATCTGGAACGGCCGCGCCGGCACGCTGAAGAAGGAAGGCGCACCGGTCAGCTTCTCGTTCGACCAGGGCGTGCTGACCGCCGACTGCATGGTCATCCCCAAGGGCGCCAAGAACAAGGAAGCGGCGATGAAGGCGCTGGCGATGTTCGTGAGCCCGCAATTGCAGGCCAACCTGCCGCTCTATGTCGACAATGGGCCGGTGAACGAAAAGGCCTTCGAGACCGGCAAGATCCCGCCCGAGCGGATCAAGGACATCAACTCGGCGCCCGAAAACGTCAAGAAGCAGGTGCTGCAGGATGCCGAGTTCTGGCGCGACACGCTGGTCGAGGCGACCGAGAAGTTCAACAATCTGATCCAGCAATAGCTGCCCGGCAGACACTTCACGGCAGGGCGGCGCAAGCCGCAAAGGCTGCTTCGCCCCGCCCTCCTCTTCGCCGCCCAGAGCAGTTCACCGTTTCTCCGAAACGTCGAACGACTCTATCTCTTTGTTTTTACGCAATTCCTGAGGGAAAACCGCTCCTCACTTTTCCTGGAATTGCCCTAAGGAGAAAAGAATCTTGTCCATTGCGCCATCCGCGCTGCCGATCAGCATGCGCCGGATCGAGAAAACGATTTGGCAGCGTATCGGTGCTGCGCGACCTGAACCTCGATGTCGAGGCCGGCGAGTTCCTGACGCTGCTCGGGCCTTCCGGCTCCGGAAAGACGACGCTGCTGATGATCCTGGCCGGTTTCGTGCGGGCCGATGGAGGGTCGATCCGGGTCGGCGACGACGAGATCATCACCACGCCGCCGCATAGGCGCAACATCGGCATGGTGTTCCAGAACTACGCGCTGTTTCCGCATATGAACGTTTTTCACAACATCGCCTTTCCGCTGAAGCAGCGCGGCGTGGCGGCCACCGAGACCGCCGAGCGTGTCGAAAAAGCACTGGAACTGGTGAAGCTCAAGGGCCTGGGCGAACGGCGTGTCGACCAGCTTTCCGGCGGCCAGCGCCAGCGCGTGGCGCTGGCGCGCGCCATTGTCTTCGAACCGCGCATCGTGCTGATGGACGAGCCCCTGTCGGCGTTGGACAAAGGCTTGCGCGAGCATATGCAGATCGAGCTGCGCGCCCTGCACCGGCGGCTTGGCATGACGACGGTCTATGTCACGCACGACCAGCGCGAAGCCATCACCATGTCGGACCGCATCGCGGTGATGAATGCCGGACGCATCGAGCAGCTCGACAAGCCCGAGACGCTCTACGCCGCGCCGAAGACGCAATTCGTCGCCGGCTTCATCGGCGAATCGAATTTCATTCCGGTCGAATGCCGCAACGGTTCGGTCTGGTATGAGGACAGGCGCATCCAAACGGCGGGGGCGGCACCGGCCCCCGGCCAACATCTGATGGTGGTGCGGCCGGAAAAGCTGCGGCTGGTCACGGCGGCCGAGCCGTCGAGCGGCATCAATGTGCTCGATGCCACGGTCGGCGACATCATCTACCAGGGCGACAGTTTCGTCTGCTACGCGGTCCTGCGCGACGGCCGCCAGCTGACTCTGCGCGACTACTGCCGCAGCGATGTGCTGGCCAGGCTGCCGGCGCCCGGCCAGCCGATCCGCCTCGGCCTCGATGCGCAGGACACCATCCTGGTGGCGGCCGAAAGATGAGCGCGCCATCCGCCCTCCTGAGAGAACCAGCCGGCGCGGGCCGGGACCTCAACGCGCAGGCGCTGCGCGCCGACGCGCGGCGCGAGTCGCTGCGGCTGCTGGCACTTTTGTCGCCGAGCCTGTTCCTCGTCTTCGCCATCATCATCGTGCCGATCGGCTGGCTGTTCTGGCTATCGCTGTTCGACGAGGCCGGCGCCTTCAGCACATCCAACTATGCGCGCTTCTTCGAGCAGGCCTCCTACATCAAGACCTTCGTCACCACCTTCAAGGTCGCCTTCATCGTCACCGGCGCCTGCGTGCTGCTGGGTTATCCCCTCGCCTACATGCTGTCGCAGCTGCCGCGCCGGGCGGCATCGATCTGCCTGATCTTCGTGATCCTGCCGTTCTGGACGTCGGTGCTGGTGCGTACCTATGCCTGGCTGGTGATCCTGCAGCGCAAGGGCCTGATCAACAGCTGGCTGATCGACCTCGGCGTGATCAGCCAGCCGCTGTCGCTCGCCAACAATCTGTCCGGCGTGGTCATCGGCATGACGCATATCCTGCTGCCGTTCCTGGTGCTGCCGCTCTACGCCTCGATGAAGACCATCGACACCGACTGCCTGCGCGCCGGCATGAATCTCGGCGCCGGTCCGGTCGCAACCTTCCGGCAGATCTTCTTTCCGCTGTCGCTGCCCGGCCTTGCTTCGGGCGTGGTCATCGTCTTCGTGCTGTGTCTCGGCTTCTTCGTCACCCCGGCGCTGATGGGCGGCGGCAAGGTGATCATGTGGGCGATGCGCATGGAGCAGACCACCAGCCTCTATTCCAACTGGGGCGCGGGTGCCGCGCTCGGCGTGGTGCTGCTGGTGGTCACGCTGGCGCTTCTCGGCCTGTTCCAATGGCTGCTTGGCGCGCGCGCCACCGGCGTGTGGAGTTCGCGATGAGCGCAGATGTCGGCCTGCCAATCTCGCATCGGCAACGCCTGTGGCTTTACGCTCTGGGCGGCCTGGTGCTGCTGTTCCTGATCGCGCCGTCGGTGATCATCGTCATCATGTCATTTTCGGATTCGACGCTGCTGCAGTTCCCGCCGCAGCAATGGTCGCTGCGCTGGTACGAAACCTATTTTCAGTCGGTGGAATGGCGTGATGCGACCATCGTCTCGGTCAAGGTGGCTGTCATGACCGTGCTGGTGGCGACACCGCTCGGCACCGCCGCCGCCTATGCGATCAACCGGGGCACGCTGCGCTTCAACGGCACCATCAATGCGCTGCTCACCGCATCGCTGATCATCCCGGTGATCCTGATCGGCATCGGCACCTTCTTCCTCTATGCCCGCATAGGCCTCAACAACACGCTGACCGGCCTGGTCATCGCGCATGCGGTGCAGGCCTTGCCGCTGGTGGTGCTGACCGTGCTTTCCGGCCTGCGCTCCTACGATATGAACCAGGAGCGCGTGGCGCGCAGCCTGGGCGCCGGGCGCATCGCCGCCTTCTGGCAGGTGACGATGCCGCAGATCCGTTTCTCGATCGTCTCGGGCGGGCTGTTCGCCTTCATCACCTCCTTCGACGAAGTGGTGGTTTCACTGTTCATCTCGGGCGGCGAGACCACCACGCTGACGCGGCGCATGTTCAACGCGCTGCGCGACCAGATCGACCCGACCATCGCCGCCATCTCGACCTGCCTGATCGTGCTTTCCGTCCTGCTCCTGTCGGTGGCGCAGATCTTCGGGCGGCGGCATTGATTTCATCAGACCATGGGATATCCAGACAGAATGCGTGATTTCCAGTTTCCCGGCCGCTCCCCGGTTCGTGCCACGCAAGCGATTGCCGCGACCTCGCACCCGCTTGCGACCCTTGCCGCGATCGACATGCTGCGCGCCGGCGGCAATGCCATGGACGCCGCCGTTTGCGCCGCCGCCGTGCAGGGCGTCGTCGAACCCCAATCGACCGGCATTGGCGGCGATTGCTTTGTCCTCTACTGCCCGAAGGGACAAGGCGATGTGCTGGCCTTCAACGGTTCGGGCCGCGCGCCCGCCAAGGCCACCGTCGACTGGTACCTCGACAAGGGTTTCAACGAGCTTCCCAAGCAGGGACCTCACGCGGTGACCGTGCCGGGCGCCGTCGATGCCTGGAGCCGTCTGTTGGAAGACCATGGCAGCAAGGACCTTGCCGAGGTGCTGGCGCCGGCCATCCATTATGCCGAGGACGGCTATGTCGTGCATGACCGCGTCGCCTTCGACTGGGCGGACCCGGAGATCGACCTTACCGCCGACGAACATGCCGCACGCATCTTCCTGCCGGGCGGCACGGCGCCGAAGGCCGGCGATGTCCACCGTCAGCCGGAACTCGCCGCCACCTTGCGGGTGATCGCAAAGCAGGGCCGCGCCGGCTTCTACGAAGGCGCCGTTGCCGACGACATGGTGCGCCGGCTCAGTGAACTGGGCGGGCTGCATAGCCAAGAGGATTTCGCCGCGACCAAGGGCGACTATGTGGCGCCGGTCAGCACCGCCTATGGCGGCTACGATATCCACCAGATGCCGCCGAACAATCAGGGGCTGACGGCGCTGCTCATGCTGAACGTGCTGTCGGGCTTCAAGCTTGGCGGGCTCGACCCGAACGGTGCCGAACGCCTGCATCTGGAGATCGAGGCCGGGCGGCTGGCCTATCAGGACCGCGACCGCTTCGTCGGCGACCAGGACCAGGTTCATGTGCCGATAAAACAGCTTCTGTCCGGCGCCTATGCCGACCGGCTGCGCGCCGAGATCCACCGCGACCGCGCCATGACGCATCTGCCGCGCCTGGAGCTGCCCGGCAGCGACACCGTCTACATCTCGATCGTCGACCGTGACCGCAACGCGGTCTCCTTCATCAACTCGACCTATTACTCCTTCGGCAGCGGCGTCGTCGGCCCGAAGAGCGGCGTCGTGCTGCAGAACCGCGGCTCGAGCTTCCGCCTCGACCCGGCGCACCCGAACGCGATCGCGCCCGGCAAGCGGCCGATGCACACGATCATGCCAGGCATGGCGACGAAAAACGGCCGCGTGGTGATGCCGTTCGGCGTCATGGGCGGCGGCTACCAGCCTTTCGGCCATGTCCATCTCCTGACCAACATGATCGACTTCGGCATGGATCCGCAGCAGGCGCTGGATGCGCCGCGCGTGTTCTACAATGACGATACCGTGGAGGCAGAGCGCAACGTTCCCGCCGAGGCGATCGAAGGCTTGCGCAAGCGCGGCCACCGCGTCGTCGAGCCGCAGCATCCGCTTGGCGGCGGACAGGCGGTGCTGATCGACTGGGAGAAAGGCACGCTCACCGGCGCCTCCGATCCGCGCAAGGATGGGATGGCGCTGGGGTATTGAGGTGGTTCGGGGATTGGAGAACCGGCTTCCGGTCGCGGACAATTGTCCGGGGTCGGAACCATTCCCAGGGCTTTCTAGAAGCAGTCGTTTGAAACATAGTCGGTGACCATGAGCACGAATTCAAAAGACCTTTCCCATCGTCTCGCCGCCGGCGCGGACGACGCACCGGCGATCCTGGCGCCCGACAAGGCGACGCTCAGCCATGGCGGGCTGCGCCGCCTGATCGCAGCCACGGCCGAGCGGCTGCACGCGCTCGGCATCGGCCGGGGCGACCGGGTGGCGATCGTGCTGCCGAACGGGCCGGAGATGGCCACCGCCTTTGTCGCTGTGGCGGCGACAGCCTCGACGGCGCCTCTCAATCCCGCCTATTGCGCCGACGAGCTGGATTTTTACCTGACCGATATCGGTGCCAAGGCGATCCTTGTCGCGGAGACCGAGACCGGCCCGGCCGTGGCGGTCGCCGAACGGCTCGGCATCGGCGTGTTCAGGCTTGTCGTGCAAGCCGACGCGCCTGCCGGCTCCTTCACCATCGAGGGCGCGGCGATCGGTCCGCAGGCGGCGCCCGACATGGCAGGAGATGGCGACATCGCGCTGCTGCTGCACACGTCAGGCACGACATCGCGCCCAAAAACTGGTGCCGCTCAGCCATGCCAATATCGCCGCCTCGGCAGCCCATATCGGCGCGACGCTCGGCCTGAGCGCCGACGACCGCTGCCTCAACATCATGCCGCTGTTCCATATCCATGGCCTGATCGCGGCAGTGCTGTCGTCGCTGGCGGCGGGCGGCAGCATCTACTGCACGCCGGGTTTCAACGCGCTGCGCTTCTTCCAGTGGCTGGGCGATGCCAAGCCGAGCTGGTACACGGCGGTGCCGACCATGCACCAGGCGATCCTGCCGCGGGCGGCGCGCAATGCGGAAGCGCTGGCGGCGGCACGCCTGCGTTTCATCCGCTCGTCCTCGGCATCGCTGCCGGCGCAAGTGATGGGGGAACTGGAAGCGACCTTCGGTTGCCCGGTGATCGAATCCTACGGGATGACCGAGGCCGCCCACCAGATGGCGTCGAACCGGCTGCCGCCGGGCCAGCGCAAGCCGGGCAGCGTCGGTGCCGGCGCCGGACCGGAGGTCGCGGTGATGGCGCCGGACGGGCGGCTGATGGAAGCCGGCGAGACCGGCGAGATCGTCATTCGCGGACCCAATGTCACCGCAGGCTATGAGAAGAACCCGGAGGCCAATGCCACGGCCTTCGCGCATGGCTGGTTCCACACCGGCGACCAGGGCGTGCTCGATGAGGACGGCTATCTCCGCGTCACCGGCCGGCTCAAGGAGATCATCAACCGCGGCGGCGAAAAGATCTCGCCGCTCGAGGTCGACGACGTGCTGATGGACCATCCGGCGGTGGCGCAGGTCGTCACCTTCGCCATGCCGCATGACAAGCTCGGCGAGGAGGTGGCGGCGGCCGTGGTGCTGCGCGAAGGCATGATCGCCACCGAAAGCGACATCCGCAGCCATGCCGCCACGCGGCTCGCCGACTTCAAGGTGCCGCGCAAGATCCTGATCCTGGACGAGATCCCCAAGGGCGCGACCGGCAAGCTGCAGCGCATCGGGCTCGCCGCCAAACTCGGGCTTTGACGATGAAGATCACCATTTTCGGCGCCGGCGCCATCGGCGGCTATCTCGCCGCCAAGCTGGCGCTCGCCGGCCGTACCGACCTGTCGATCGTCGCGCGCGGCGCGCATCTGGAAGCGATCCAGGCGAACGGCCTGCGCCTGATCGAGGACGGCGAGGAATCGGTTGCGCCGGTGAGAGCCGCCGCCAAGGCCGAGGAACTCGGCGTGCAGGACATCGTCGTGCTGGCGCTGAAAGCCCATTCGCTGACCCCGGCGCTTGACCAGATCGCGCCGCTGCTCGGGGATCACACATCCGTCGTCACCATGCAGAATGGTGTGCCATGGTGGTATTTCCATCAACTGGGCGGCCCGCTCGAAGGCACAAGGCTGAGTGCGGTCGATCCCGGAGGGGCGATCTGGCAGCGGATCGGGCCGGAGCGCGTCATCGGCTCGGTCGTCTATCCCGCCGTCGAGGTCGACGCGCCCGGCCTCATCCGCCATGTCGAGGGCAAGCGGTTCTCGCTCGGCGAGCCCTCGGGCGAACGCAGCGAACGGGTGACGCGACTGGCGGAGGAAATGGTCAAGGCCGGCCTGCAGGCGCCGGTGCGCGAGGATATCCGCAGCGAAATCTGGGTGAAGCTGTGGGGCAACCTCTCCTTCAACCCGATCTCGGCGCTGACCGGCTCCACGCTTGCCGCAATCGTCGCCGACGAAGGCACCCGCGCGCTTGCCCGCACGATGATGCTGGAGGCGCAAGCGATCGGCGAAAGCCTCGGCGTGCGTTTTCCGATCGGGGTCGACCGCCGCATCAAGGGCGCCGGCGATGTCGGCGAGCACAAGACCTCGATGCTGCAGGACCTGGAACGCGGCCGACCGATGGAAATCGACGCGCTGGTGAGCGCGGTGCAGGAGCTTGGCCGGCTGACGGACAAGCCGACGCCGACCATAGACACGGTGTCAGCACTGGTGCGCCGGCTGGCAGTGGAGCGGGGGTGTTACGGGTGATGGCGGCACGGCGGGCCGAACCTTGACGCGCTGACGCCCTGCCCAACATATCGTGGGCCGCCCTCGTTGCCGATCCGAGATGGGCGTGCCGAAACAGATATGCCCTGACCCGCATCCAGCCTTTGGTATCAAGGAACCGCCTCCATGCTCCGATATGCCTGCCTCTTCGGAATTCTGGCCATGACAACGGCTCATCCAGCGATGGCGCAGAGCGATGATGAAATGAAAGCGTGCGTCGACTGGTCCGGCGGTGCCACGTCGGAAATGCTGGATTGCGGGAAAGTCGAGATCGACAAGTTCGATGCCAGGTTGAACGCGGCTTACAATACGCTGATGCATCGCGAACAAGGCCCTCAACGTGCCCGGTTGCAGCGCGAGCAGCGCGCCTGGCTGAAACATCATCTGCGGGAAGCGCATCGTCTTGCCGCCGATCCGAACAACGGATCGGCCGCTTTCCTTACATCTCAAAGCTTTGAATTGGACGATTTGAGCGCGCGCACAGCCGAACTCGAAAAACGTGTCCAGCAAAACCCGTAGTCGCTCAACCGGGGGTCATCGTTCGCCGGCACCCTGGCGTGGCCCGATCAATCGCGCCCGGTCGATCTGGAACTGATCAGTGCTTGCCCTGTCGCTTGAGAAGCCGCGCATAAAGTTCGCCGACAATGCCGCGCCGGAAGACCAGCACGCACACCATGAAGATCAGCCCGGTGGCGATGGTCACCGGGAAACCGGAGGTGGCAAGCGTGTTCTCCAGCCCGACGACGAGGCTGGCGCCGACAATCGGCCCGACCATAGTGCCGATGCCGCCCAGAAGCGTCATCAGGATCACCTCACCCGACATCTGCCAGGTGACGTCGGTGAGCGTGGCGAACTGGAAGACGATCGCCTTGAGGGAGCCTGCCAGCCCGGCCAGCGCCGCCGACATGACGAAGGCGCCGAGCTTGTAGTTGGCGACGGAATAGCCCAGCGAAATGGCGCGGCTCTCGTTTTCCCGGATCGAGCGCAGGATCATGCCGAAGGGTGAATTGACGATGCGCCAGATGGCGAAAACGCCGATCAGGAATACCGCGAGCACGAAGTAATACATATTCAGCGAGACGTTCAGGTCGAGGACACCGAACAGCATGCCGCGCGGTACGCCCTGAATGCCGTCCTCACCCTCGGTGAAAGGCGCCTGCACGCAGAAGAAGAAGAACATCTGTGATAGCGCCAGGGTGATCATGGCGAAATAGATGCCTTGCCGGCGAATGGCGAAGAAGCCCATGACCAGGCCGAGCAGCGCGCCGCCCGCCATGCCGAGCAGGATGCCGGCTTCCGGCGGCCAGCCCCACACCTTGACGGCATGCGCGGTGAAATAGGCGGCGCCGCCAAAGAAGGTGGCGTGGCCGAACGACAGCAGGCCGGTGTAGCCGAGCAGGAGATTGAACGCGCAGGCAAGCAGCGCGAAACACAGCATCTTCATCAGGAAGATCGGGTAAACCAGGAAGGGCGCTACCAGCAGCGCCGCTATGCCGAGCCCGACCAGCGTCCATTCGAGCCATGCCGGGGTTCCGGCTGATGTCTCGCGACGCGACAGCCCGGCCATGTCAGATGTCCCTTCCGACATGTCAGGCATCCCTTCCGAACAGGCCGGCCGGCCGGACCAGAAGCACGATCGCCATGATGACGAAGACCACGAGGTTGGAGGCCTCGGGATAGAAGACCTTGGTCAGGCCCTCGGCGAGGCCGAGCATGTAGCCGGTGACGATCGCGCCAAGAATCGACCCCATGCCGCCGATGACGACGACCGCGAAGACGACGATGATGAGATCCGATCCCATCAGCGGGCTCACCTGATAGACGGGGGCGGCCAGAATGCCGGCAAGCCCGGCAAGGGCGGAACCGAGGCCGTAGGTCAGTGTCAGCAGCAACGGTACGTTGACGCCGAAGGCCTGGACGAGACGGGGATTCTCGGTTGCCGCGCGCAGATAGGAGCCGAGCCTGGTCTTCTCGATCAGCGCCCAGGTTCCGAAGCAGACGATCAGCGAGGCGACCACGACCCAGCCGCGATAGTTGGGCAGGAACATGAAGCCGAGATTGGTGCCGCCCGCAAGCAGCGGCGGCACGGCGTAGGGGTTTCCCGACACGCCGTAGTAATAGCGGAATATGCCTTCGAGCACGAGCGCGAGACCGAAGGTGAAAAGCAGGCCATAGAGCGGATCGGTGTCGTAAAGCCGCGACAGCGCCAGGCGCTCGACCACGATGCCGAAGAGGCCGACGATCAGCGGCGCGAGGATCAGCGCGGGCCAGTAACCGATGCCGAGATAAGTGAGCAGCAGATAGCCTACGAAGGCGCCGAGCATATACTGGGCGCCATGGGCGAAATTGATGACGCGCAGCAAGCCGAAAATGACGGCCAGACCCAGGCTCAGCATGGCGTAGAAGGAGCCGTTGATCAGCCCCACCAGCAATTGGCCAAGCAGTGCCTGGACGGGGATTCCGAAGATCATCGTCATGGCGTCCTCATACACCCAGAACGTCGTGGAGCTGCCCCATGCGGTTCGTCAGTTCGCCGACCGGGAACCCGGCGACGACCTTGCCGTGCTCCATCAGGTAGAAGCGATCGGCGACACGGCTGGCGAAGCGGAAATTCTGCTCGACCAGCAGGATCGTCATGCCGCGCTTCTTCAACGTCACCAGCAACTCGCCGATGCGCTGCACGATGACGGGAGCCAGGCCCTCGGTCGGCTCGTCGAGAAGCAGCATCTTGACGCCGGTTCGCAGCATGCGGGCGATCGCCAGCATCTGCTGTTCGCCGCCCGACAGCCTCGTGCCGGGACTGTTGCGGCGCTCCTTCAGATTGGGGAAGAGGTCGAATATCTCCGCGACGCTCATGCCGCCCTCGGCGACGACCGGCGGCAGCACCAGATTCTCGTCGACCGTCAGCGTCGCGAAAATGCCGCGCTCCTCCGGCACGAAGCCGATGCCTTGATGCGCGGTGCGGTGCAGCGGCAGGCGCATCAGATCCGCACCGTCGAAAACGACCTCGCCGGTCCGAGTGCGGATCAGCCCCATGATGGCGCGCAGCGTCGTCGTCTTGCCGACGCCGTTGCGGCCGAGCAGCGTGACCGTCTCGCCGGCAAACACCTCCAGATCGACGCCGTGCAGCGCACGGCCCTCGCCATACCAGGCGTTGAGGCCGCGGACCGCAAGCAGGGGGGCAGCACTAGTCATCGGCGGTGCCCATGTAAGCGACCTTCACCCGCTCGTCGCGGCTGACCGTCGCGTAGTCGCCGGCGGCGAGCACCTCGCCGCGCTGCATGACGGTTATCCAGTCGCAGAGATCGGCGACAACAGTCAGATTGTGCTCGACCATCAGCACCGCGCGCTCGCTCGCCACCGAACGGATGAGGTCGGAAACCATGGCGACGTCCTCATGCCCCATGCCGGCCATCGGCTCGTCCAACAGCAGCACCTTCGGGTCGAGAGCCAGGGTCGTGGCGATCTCCAGCGCGCGCTTCCTTCCATAGGAAAGATCGCCGGCCAGCCTGTTCCTGGCGTCGTCGAGACCAACGGAGCGCAACAGTTCGACGGCTCGCGGCGTCAGCCTATCGAGCGCCGCCAGGGAACGCCAGAACTGGACGCCGAGCCCACCCGGCCGCTGCAATGCGACGCGCACATTGTCGAGCACGCTAAGGTGCGGAAAGATCGCCGATATCTGGAACGAGCGCACCAGCCCCATGCGCGCCACCTTTGCCGGTGGCGTGCGGGTGATGTCGTGGCCGAGCAGTTCGATCCTGCCGCTGGTCGGCGCCAGGAACTTGGTGAGCAGGTTGAAAACGGTCGTCTTGCCGGCGCCGTTAGGCCCGATCAGCGCATGGATGTTGCGATGGCGGACGTCGAGATCGACATTCCTGACGGCGACGAAGCCGGCAAAATCGCGCCGCAGCCCGCGGGCGGAGAGCACCACCGGCGGCTCGTCGGCGTTGAGATCAGACGGCGCCACGGGCCGCGCCGATCACTGTGCCGCGGTTGGACAGCCGCTTTCCTTCTCGCTCAGGAAGGCCTCGTTGCCGGGAATGGTTGCGAGATATTTGTAATAGTCCCAGTCCTTGGTGCTCTCGTTGGGCGCCTTGACCTGGTAGAGATACATGTCGTGGACCATGTTGCCGTCCGCCTGCACCTTGCCGTTGGTCGTCACGGCGTCGTCAACCGGCATCGAATGCAATTGCTTGGCGACGGCTTCGGTCTCGTCGGTGCCGGCCTTGTCGATCGCCTTCAGATACTGCGTCACCGCCGAATAGGTCGCGGCCTGGATCATGTTCGGCATGCGGTTGGTGCGTTTGAAAAAGCGCTGTCCGAATTCGCGGCTCTTGTCGTCGCGATCCCAGTAGTAGCCCTCGGTCAGCACGACGCCCTGCGCGGCCTGAAGGCCCAACCCATGTACCTCGGCCAGCGTGAACAGAAGTGCCGCAAGGCGCTGGCCGCCCTGGACAATGCCGAATTCAGCCGCCTGCTTGATGGAATTGGACGTGTCGAGGCCGGCGTTGGCCAGCCCGATGACCTTGGCGCCCGACGACTGCGCCTGCAGGAGGAAGGATGAATAATCGGTCGACCCCAGGGGATAACGCACTTCGCCCAGCACCTTGCCGCCGTGGCTCTCGACGAATTTGGCGGTCTGCTCCTTGAGCGAATAGCCGAACGCATAGTCGACGGTGACGAAGAACCAGCTGTCGCCGCCCTGCTGCACGAGGGAGCCGCCAGTTCCCACCGCCTGCGAATGGGTGTCATAGGCCCAGTGGAAGCCGTAGGGCGAGCATTGCTTGCCGGTGAGATCGGTGGTTGCTGCGCCGGTAACGATGTCGATCTTCTTCTTTTCCTTGGAAATCCCCTGGACGGCGAGCGCGACCGATGAGGTTGTCAGCTCCATGATGGCATCGACCTGTTCGGTGTCGTACCATTGCCGCGCGATGTTGGAGGCGATGTCAGGCTTGTTCTGATGGTCGGCGCTGATGATCTCGATCGGCGCGCCCTGTACCTTGCCGCCGAAATCCTCGACCGCCATCTTGGCCGCCTCGACCGACCATTTGCCGCCGAAATCGGCATAGACGCCGGATTGATCATTGAGGATGCCGATCTTGACTTTTCCGTCGGAAATTTCGGCGGCCGAGGCGGGGATAGCGGCCGCGGCAAGAAGCGCGGCGGAAACGAAATAGCATACCTTCATTATCGACTTCCTCCCATGATGAATCCGACCGTTCCCCCCGGACGATCACCAGCAAGCGGTATTGAACATGAGCAAGATGGGGATGAACGGCAAGGGGCCGTTGCGGATTTCTGGTTCGAAGCAGCCCTTCCTCGCCGGGAGTTTACCGCCCCGAGGGCAGCCAAGCCGATTGGCGATCACGCCAGCCGGAAACCTCGGAAGCAGCAAGACCATGTGAACCGTGACCGGCGGCTTGGCGAGACCGCGCGTCCATGCCCACGAACTTAGTCGGGAGTATTGACTCGACCGCCGGAGTCGCAACGCTTAGATTGCGTACGGATCACTAGCCTTTCCACGGGGGAAGCCAACTGAGGTATCAGGGTGGCTTTGGCAATGAACAGGTCGATAACTGCCATTACTGTGACGCACAACAGCGCGCATACCGTGCGGGGCGCGCTCGCTCGCCTGCCTCCAGGGGTGGAGATCGTATGCGTCGACAATGCAAGTACCGACGATCTTTCCACCGCTCTGTCCGGCCTTGCCGTTCATCGTATCGACAATCCTGTAAACCTCGGCTTCGGGCGCGCCTGCAACATCGGGGCGGCGGCGGCGACGGGGGAGTTTCTGCTGTTCGTCAACCCCGACGTGCGTCTTGGGACGGACGCCGTCGATGCGCTCATGCAGGCGGCTGAACGCTATCCAAATTGCGGCGTCTTCGTGCCGCGCACCAATACGGTGGATGGCCGGCTCTGGTTTCGCGAGGAGAGCGAGATCGATCGCCTTTCCGGCGTGTCGCTGCCCACACGCATCCGGCAGGTCTGGGGAGATTGTTGCGTCCGCTTCGTCAATGGCGGCGTGTTTATGATCAAACGAACGCTCTTCCTCGATACGGGCGGGTTTGACGAGGATATTTTCCTGTATTTCGAAGATGACGACCTTTCATATCGTCTGCTGCAGCGTGACGAACCCATGATCCTTGTCAGCGGCGCGCATGCTGTCCACGACATTGGCACGTCGGTTGCGCAATCAACCCGAGCGCGCATTTTCCGGTACCGCTCGAAGATGCGATCGGAGATCCACTTGCGCAAGAAATACGGCATCGCCTATAGCCCGTTTGTGGACATACTCCGTTACTCTACGAAAATAGGCTTCTATTGCCTGACGCTTAATCGAAACAGATTGATCAATTCCCTGGGCCGACTGATTGGCATATTCGACAGCATCCTTGACCGATCGCGCGCGAATCGGAACGGCGGCTATGTCGCCTGACGCTGCCGACACGAGGGTCACCTTGCCTGATGTCCTGTCCAGCGAGCCGCAAAAAAGCGACGCCGACCCAAGCAGTGCCGTGAGCGAAATCCACATCCACGCGCCGGGACGCTATATCGTCGAGTTTCGGCCGACAGAGAGGTGGATGCCGTTTCTCCGGCTCGATGTGCGCCGCCCCGGACATGCGGACAGGACCGTCTATGTGCCGGTCACCACGCGGACGTCCTATCTGCTCACAAGCAGCGAAGGCGGCCTGGCGCTGCAATTTGATAGAGGCGACGTCGTTGCGGCGCGTGTTCGGCCCTTAACCATCGGGGATATTGGCGCGCTGCTGCGTCGGCGCCGTCGCCACAAGCGATTTCAGCTGCCGCTTGGCGAAGGCCTGGTCTTGCAGCCTCTTTTCCACGTCTCGGGATCGCAAGGGCGTGAATTGGCCCGGGCGCTCGGCAGTCTTGCCGGTTGGGGCTTTGGCACTGCAAGCGACAATCTGCAGAAGACCCTGTCGCGGCACTTTGATGGTCCGCCAGCCGAGGCCCCCGAGCGCCGGCCCACCGTCGAGCCGAAGATTGCCGTAGCGCTTCACCTGCATTACCCCGATCTCTGGCCCGAGTTCGAGGCGTTGCTGGAAGCAACCGGTCGTCAATTCCAGCTCTTTCTCACGCTGACCCAGCCTGACGCGGCACTTGCGCAACGCGTTCAGGCAAGATTTCCGGGTGCCGAGATCACGGTCTACGAAAATCGTGGCCGCGACGTCGGCCCTTTCATCCAATTGCTTCGCGAAGGAAAGTTCGATCCCTTCGATCTTATCTGCAAGCTGCATGGCAAGAAGTCGGGGCAGAGCGGGCCGCGCATGGTTCTCGGCGAGATCTGGCGCCAGGTGAGCGCGTTCGACCTGATCGGATCCCGCGGCGTGGTCGACCGCATCATCGCTGAGTTCGAGCGTTCCCCCGAAACCCAGATGATTGGATCCAGACGCTTTCGGCTGCCCAATGAATGGAAGGGGGAGAAGGCTGCGTGGGGCGAGAACAGGGCGATGGCCCTCAATCTGCTGGAGGCAATGGGGATGCCCGGTTCTCGCCTCGATTTCTTTGCCGGGACGATGTTCTGGGTCCGCCGCGGCGCGCTGGAACCACTGCGACGGCTGGATCTGCCTTTGGCAGCCTTTCCCGAAGAGGCAGGCCAACAAGACGGCACATTGCAGCATGCCCTCGAGCGTGTTCTTGGAATGATCTGCACAAAGATCGGCGTTGCCTCGGATGGTGACATGACGACGGATTCCCGCGAGGCAGACCCGATTGGATAGATCCGAATTTTTGATCTTTGTAAGATCGCTCACCAGCAGAAGCCGATGGAAGAGATTTCGCCTGCGGCAACGAATTCGGGCCAGCGGCCTGTTCGATGTGTCGTGGTATATGGTTCAAAATCCGGATTTAGCCCGGAGCGGGAAAGATCCGATCCTGCATTACATCAGGTACGGTGCCGCGGAGTCCCGAAACCCGAGTCCGGACTTCGACAACGAATACTATCTGGCGAAAAATCCCGACGTGGCCGCCGCGTCGATGAATCCGCTGGATCACTACATTCGTTTCGGCAAGAGCGAGGGGCGCAGCCCCCGACGTGCTCCGGGCACAAATGCCGGCGCCATACAGAGACCCGACACCTACGTGCCGCGATCCAACGAGAGGCGACCCGCCGCATTAAAGGCGCGCCTCATTGCCTTCTACCTACCACAGTTTCATCCGATTCCTGAAAATGACGCCTTTTGGGGAAAGGGCTTCACGGAATGGACGAATGTGACACGCGCGACGCCGCAGTTCGACGATCATTATCAGCCCAGGCGGCCGGCGGACCTCGGCTTCTACGATCTGAGGGTGAAGGACATCCAGAAGGAACAGATCGAGATTGCCCTTCAGTACGGCGTCTCGGGGTTCTGCTTTCACTTCTACTGGTTCAACGGCAAGCGCGTCCTCGAGATGCCGATCACACAATTTGTCGAAAATGACGCGCACGAACTGGGCTTCTGCATCAATTGGGCAAATGAACCCTGGAGCCGCCGTTGGGATGGGCGCGAGCAGGAGGTGCTGATTGCGCAATCGCATTCACCCGAAGACGACCTGGCCTTCATCGAATATGTATCCCGCTATTTTCGCGACCGGCGATACATCCGCATCGGCGGCAAGCCACTCCTGATGATTTACCGGCCCGGATTGTTTCCGTCAGCCGCTGAAACAGCACAACGCTGGAGAGCCTATTGCCGGGAAGCCGGCATCGGCGAGATTTTTCTTGCCTATCCGCAGTCGTTCGACAAGGACGATCCCGCCAAATTCGGATTCGACGCCGCCGTCGAATTTCCACCGAATCTTGGGAAATTTCGCGAGATCAGCGACAGAATTCCAACGCTCAAGAGCGGCTTCAGGGGAAAGATCTTCGACTGGACGGAGCTCCTCAATCGCAGCCGCGCCTACCCACAGGTTCCCTACACGCTGTTTCGCGGACTTTGCCCTTCCTGGGACAACACCGCACGGAGAATGGAGGCAGCCCACATTCTGATGAACGCATCACCGTCGCGCTACGCAGAATGGCTCGCCAACGCGGTCGCCGATACGTGCGATCGTTTCGCCGATTTCGACAGCCGCCTGATCTTCGTCAATGCCTGGAACGAGTGGGCGGAGGGAGCCTATCTCGAGCCCGACGCCCGCTATGGCTATGCCTATCTGCAAGAGACGCGGAACGTCCTGTCGGCTCCGTCAGCGGCCGGTAAATTCCCCGGGGATGCGTCATGGCGCGTTTTGTTCGTTTCGCACGATGCGGCTCTCGGTGGGGCGCAGGCTTCGTTGATCGACATCGTCCAATGGCTGCAATCGCACGCGGAGTTGGAGGTCAAGGTGCTGTGCCTGGCAGGCGGTGAACGGCTCGAACAGTTTCGACGCATCGTCGATACCGCCCTTCTGGACGATCTGGTTTCGCCGACCGAGACGACCGCCACGAAGCTGGCCCGCATCGCCGATTGGTACGGTGGCAGACCGGACCTGATCTATTGCAACAGCCTGGCCACCGGCCGTGTGCATGCGCTGCTTGGTGAACTGGACATTCCTATCCTGACGCATGCCAGGGAATTGGCAGCGAGCGTCGCCCGATACGCCAAGGACGATATGGAGGATGTCGTTTCCCACACGCGGAGATTCGTTGCGTGTTCGCCAAGCGTCCGGGACTACCTGGTGGCCGAGCACAAAGTCGAAACGAACGCCATCGACGTCATTCCAAGCGCGGTTCCGCAGCCCGGCGCCGATCCCGGTCAGACGGAAATCCAGCGTCTTGAACGTCGCCGGCTGGCCGGCTGGCCAGTGGACAAGACCATCGTCCTGGGATCCGGCCTCGCAATGCCATTCCGCAAGGGTGCCGACCTGTTTATCGAGGTGGCCCGAATTCTTCGGGCGCGGGGGATTGAGGACTATCATTTCTACTGGCTCGGCTCGTTTCCGGAGCGGGAACGGGATGAGGTTCTCGGCACCTGGTCGCAGCACCTCGACCGGATGCGGGCGGACGGGTTGGACGAAAAAGTTACATTTCTGGGCGATGTCGACGATGTGAGCGGCTATCTTCGGGCTGCCGATCTGTTTCTTCTGACATCCCGCGAAGAGCCGTTCGGCCGCGTCATGCTGGAGGCGGCATTCGCCGAGTTGCCGGTGATCTGCTTCGCAGGCAGCGGCGGGGCGCCGGATTTCGTCGAGGACGATGCCGGCATCATCGTCGAACGGGTCGATCCGGCCGCCATGGCCGATGCCACGCTGAAACTGATCCGGAACCAGCCGTTGCGGATGCAGCTCGGCAGGCAGGCGGGCGCCAAGGCGCGGCGGCATTTTTCCACCGACCAGGTCTTTCCGCGCCTGCTGTCGACCATGCGGAAGGTTGCAGGCCAGACGCCCGCGGTTCCGATCATCGTGCCTAACTAAATTATGCCCGCCTATGTACGATCAGCGCCGTGCAACTGCTTCCGCCGCCAGGCGGCAGGCGCTTCGCCGACGCGTCCGCGGAAGAACCTTTGAGAAATAGGCGGGGTCGTCGAAGCCGATCTCGTAGACGATGTCTTCGACCGTGCGCACGGTGAACAGCAAGAGCCGCTTGGCTTCCAGCAACTGCCGTTCGCTGACGACGCGCTTGACGCCGCTGCCCAGCAACATCCGCGCGGCCTTGTCGAGAAGATGCGGCGTCGTGGCCAGCGTCTCGACGTAGCGGTCGACCGGCCAGTTATCGCGGAAAATGCGCATGACCGTGGAAAGTTCTGCCGCGACGAACCGAACGCCTCAGCTCTCACCCTCGATCAGACCCTCCAGGAGATCGAGCAGCTGCTCTAGCTTCTCATGCCCAAGCCGCCGCTCGATGTCGTCGTAGATGACGCGGCGCTCGGGCGACAGGGCGTCGATCAGGGCGGAACCGGCCGGGGCGATGGTCAGCACGACGCGGCGGCCGTCGCCTTCCGCCTTGTTGCGGGTGATGAACCTTCGGCCCTCGAGCGCCTTGATGATGCGCGTCAGGCTGGGCGGCAGCACCGATGCACGATCGGCGAGCTCGGTCGCCTCGACCGGGCCGGCCTCACTCAGCACGCGCAGCACACGCCATTGCTGCTCGGTGACGTCATGCGCGGCGAGCATCGGGCGAAACCGCGCCATCACCACTTCGCGGGCATGAAGCAGCGCCATTGGTAAGGAGCGGCGGGTGTTCTCGGGCAGCAAGTGAAATTCTCTCCAGCGCAGGCTTGCAATCGGCAGGCTTTGCCGAGCGCTAGCCCTAAAGCCGGTCACCTTCATCCCGTATCGTCGCCTCAGGCCTGATGCAAGGCTTGACTTCCGATGTCCCCGGATCGCGGCGCGCTGGCGCCATGGTCGGTCCGGCGCCGTCTTGTGCTCCGGCCCTTCAAATTTTTGAGAGAATATTCCCGGCTTTGCCGAGAACGGCGAAACCCGTTCTTTGATAAAATCGATAGAATTTCTGACGATGTGACCAAGCTTGGGCAATCCGCCTTGCTGTCATGACTTCACAACCGCAGAGATCAATCATGTCCGGGCGTCAACAACACTTTGCCCTCTTCCCTTTGGTCAACCCTCAACCGGCGCGGCGGCCTTGCTCTGCTGTTCGCATCGGCCGTCGCGGTCGGCAGCCTGATGGCACCGCATGCGTCCTTCGCCGAGGACAAGAAGGCGATCAAGGTCGGCATCATCAGCGGCGAGGACGAGGATGTCTGGCGCGTCGTCGTTGCTCAAGCCGCCGAAAAAGGCCTGACCATCGAGACCGTGGTGTTCAACGATTACACGCAGCCCAACGAAGCGCTTGAGCGCGGCGAGATCGACGCCAACGCCTTCCAGCACCAGCCCTATCTCGACAACCAGATAAAGACTCAAGGCTATCACATCGTGCGCGTCGGCTATACCGGGGTCTGGCCGATCGGCCTTTACTCCAAGAAGTACAAGGCGGTCGCCGACCTGCCGGGAGGCGCTGTCATCGGCGTGCCGAACGACCCGTCCAATGAAGGCCGGGCGCTGCGCGTGCTGCAGAACGAGGGCGTGATCAAGCTGAAGGACGGTACCGGCATTCTGGCCACCACCGCCGACATTGCGGAGAACCCCAAGAAGGTCGAGATCAAGGAACTTGATGCCGGCATCGTCGGCCGCTCGGTCGAGGATCTCGACGCCGCCGTGGTCAATACCGACTGGGCGCTGAAGAGCGGCCTGACGCCGGAAAACCGCATCGCGCAGGAACCCATTGCCGACAATCCGTACCGCAACTTCATCGCGGTCAAGGTCGGCAATGAAAACGACGCCTGGGTGAAGACGCTGGTGGCCTCGTACCAGAACGACGCGGTCAAGGCCGAGTTCGACAAGGTCTACAAGGGCACCGGCCTCAGCGCCTATTGATCCGCGATCGGACGCCCGGTTCGAGAGCAAATGCGGTCCGCGCCTGAGCGCGGGCCGCACTTGCATTTTCGGATGGCGAGAGCAGGAACACGCATGAACCAGCATATCACGGCATCCCAGGCGATCGCCGATCCGAACCACGCGAGACCCGACGCGTCGCAAGACGTGGTGCGCCTTGTCGACCTGAAGCGCCGCTTTGGCGCCACGCCGGCGATCGACGGCATCTCGCTGACGGTGCGCAAGGGCGAGATCCTTGGCATTATCGGCCGCAGCGGCGCCGGCAAATCGACGCTTATCCGCTGCCTGAACGGGCTGGAGCGGCCCGATTCCGGCGAGGTGTTCATCGAGGGTCGCGAGATCAGCCAGCTCGGCGAGCGTGACCTGCAGCCGCTGCGCCGGCGCATCGGCATGATCTTCCAGCACTTCAACCTTTTGTCGGCCAAGACGGTCGAGGACAATGTGGCGCTGCCGCTGAAGATCGAGGGCCGTCCGAAGGCCGAGCGGCTGGCGCGGGCGGCGGAGCTGCTTGAGCTTGTTGGCCTGTCGGAGAAAGCCCGGGCCTATCCGGCATCGCTGTCAGGCGGCCAGAAGCAGCGCGTCGGCATCGCCCGGGCGCTGGCCGCGCGCCCGGCGCTGCTGTTGTCGGACGAAGCAACTTCGGCGCTCGACCCGGAGACGACGCGCTCGATCCTGGCGCTGCTGAAAGACATCAACCGGCAGCTTGGCCTGACCATTCTGCTGATCACCCATGAGATGGAGGTGATCCGCTCGATCGCCGACCGCGTGGCGGTGATCGATGCCGGGCGCATCGTCGAGGAGGGGCCGGTCTGGTCGGTGTTCGCCGACCCGCAATCGGACATCACCAAAAGCCTGCTCGGCGCCATCCGGCCGCAACTGCCGGCCGAACTGGCGGCGCGGCTGCTGCCGGCTTCCGGCGCGGAGACGATCCTGCGTATCGATGTGGCTGGCGAGGTCGCGCGTGGACCATTGCTGTCCGACCTTGCCACTTCTGTTCCGGGCGCCTTCCGCCTCGTCCATGGCGGCATCTACCATATCCAGCAGCAGCCGATCGGGACGCTGTTTCTCTCCGTTCCCGGCAGCGATGCGAGCCATCTCGCTGCCGTCATCACATTCCTGAAGGCCCGCCAGGCGCGGGTGGAGGTGCTTGGCCATGTCGCCAATCCTGTTTGAGCTTCTGCTGCGTTCGATCTGGGAGACGGTGCTGATGACGACCGCCTCCGGCCTGATCTCGCTGGTCTTCGGCCTGCCGCTCGGGCTGGCCTTGATATCAACCGAACGCGGCGGCATCGCCGAGAGCCTGTGGGTCAACCGCGTGCTCGGCGCCGTCATCAACGGCTTCCGCTCGGTGCCGTTCATCATCCTTCTGGTGGCGCTGATCCCGCTGACGCGGCTGATCGTCGGCACCTCGATCGGCACCTGGGCCGCCATCGTGCCGCTGTCGATCGCCGCCACGCCCTATTACGCCCGCATCGCCGAGGTTTCGCTGCGCGAGGTCGACCACGGCCTGATCGAAGCGGCGCGCGCCATGGGCGGCAACCGCTGGACGATCATCCGCGAGGTGCTGGTGCCCGAGGCGCTGCCTGGCATCGTCGCCGGCTTCACGGTAACGCTGGTAACGCTGATCGGCGCCTCGGCCATGGCCGGCGCCATCGGCGCCGGCGGCCTCGGCGACCTCGCCATCCGCTATGGCTACCAGCGCTTCGAGACCTCGGTGATGGTGGCGGTGGTGATCGTGCTGATCATCCTGGTGTGTGGAATCCAGTGGGCGGGGGATCGATTGGTGGCGCGGCTGGATCGGCGGGGGTGAGCCGGTGCCCTCGGACCCACTGAAACTGTCAATCAGGGCCTAAATCACCCGGTCACGGTCGAGGATATCGGCGTTGAACGTGAAGCCTGCGTGCTCGGCGAGCATGGCAAGGAATGTAAGCTGGGTACGGCCATTGCCTTCACGAAATGGGTGATGGCATTGATCTCCGCGATGATGTGCGCCAGATGCTTCGCAAAGCTGACTCTGTCAACGATTCCAGGCAAGCCGGGCTACCCCCTCAACCTCATACCCTCCGGATCGAAAAACGGCATCGGCGCCACGACCGCGCGGGTCGGCACGCCATTAATGTCGATGCTGAGTTCGGTACCGACCGCCGTGAACGGCAAGCGCAGATGCGCGGTGGCCAGCACCCTGCCGAGAGAGTAGCCGTGGTCGCTGTAGGTGACGATGCCGGCATCCTCGCCATCGGCCAGGATCCTGGCGTCCGTCGCCGCCGGTTTGTCGCCGTCGAGGATCAGTCCCGTCCAGCGCTCGTCGAGGCCCTTGTCGCGGATTTTGAGCAGCGCTTCGCGGCCGATGAAATCGCCCTTGTCGAACTTGATCCAGCGGTCGAGGCCGACATGGAACGGCGTGCGGCTCTCGTCCATGTCGATGCCATGCGCCGGATAGGCCTTTTCCAGGCCGAGCGTGAACATCGCCAGCACGCCATAGGGTTTCAGGCCGAAGTCCTTGCCGGCCCGCATCAGCGTATCCCAGACGGAGGCCGCCTCGTCGGCCGGCACGAAGAGTTCGAAGCCGAGCTCGCCGGTGACGCCGGTGCGCGAGATCAGGACGCGAGTGCCATTGACATGGCCCGACGTGAACGCCCAGCGCTTGAGACCGTCCAGATCGGCATCCGAGATCATCGCCTTCAACAGTTCGCGCGAGCGCGGACCCTGGATGGTCGGGAAGGCGACGGCGGCGGTGATGTCGGTGACATAGGCCTTGCGGCCCTGGGCATGGTGCTGCAGCCAGGGCAGCATCTTCAGCCGGTTGACCGAGCCGGTGACCAGCATGAAATGCTCAGTCGCCAACCGGAACACGGTGAGGTCGTCCATGATGCCGCCATCCTCGCGGCAGACCGTGGAGTAGCGGACCTGGCCCGGCTTCATCGCCGCCGCGTCGTTGACGATGACATGGTTGACCAGCGCCTCGGCCTCCGGCCCCTTGATGTCCATCTTGCCCATGGTGCTGAGATCCTGCACGCCGACATTGGCGCGCGTGTTCAGGTGCTCGTCGGCGATGCCGGAATAATATTTGGCCGAGATGAAATCGCCGCCGACCCGACCCATGGTCGCGCCGAGCCCGACGATGCTGCTGTAGAAGGGGGAACGCCGCTCAGCCAAGAAGGTCTCCATCATTCATGAAAAGCAGCAGCGCCAAGCGGCGCTGCCGGAAGGCATTGGTTGCCGGTCTCAGTTGCCGTAGACGTCGAAGGCAAAATACTTGTCGTTGATTTCCTTGTATTTGCCGTTGGCGCGCAACGCGTCGATCGCCGCATTGAACTTACCGGCAAGTTCCTTGTTGCCCTTCTGCAGGGCGATGCCGACGCCGGGTCCGTGAATGGCCGGATCGGCCGTCAGCGTGCCGAGCAGCTTGCAGCAGGCGCCATCGGGCTTCTTCAGCCATTCGGTCAGGATGATCGAGCCGTCCATCATGGCGTCGAGGCGGCCATTGGCCATGTCGGTGCGGGCATCGTCGCCGGTCGGGTAGGCCTTGACGGTCGAGCCCGCATATTTCTGCTCGGCGAATTTCTGGTGGATGGTGGCGGTCTGCACGCCGAGCGCCTTGCCCTTCAAATCGTCGGGTGAGGTGCCCGCGATGGTCGAATCCTTCGGCACGGCGATGGCCGGCGGCGTCTGGTAATATTTGTGGGTGAACTCGACCTTCTCGGCCCGCTCGGGCGTAATGGTGATGTTGATGATGGCATCGAACTTGCCGGCTTGCAGCGCCGGAATAGAGCCGTCGAAATCCTGAACGGTGAATTCGCATTCGGCCTTCATCTCAGCACACAACGCCTTGCCGAGATCGATGTCGAAGCCGCCGAGCGTGCCGTCGGCATTGGCATAGTTGAAGGGCGGATAGGCGCCCTCGGTGCCGATCCTGAGCTTGTCCTGGGCGCTGGCGGCACCGCTGGCAAGGGTAAGGGCGACGGAAGCGGCAAGCACGAAACGACCGAAAAGACGCATGTTCCAGATCTCCGTTGACTGGGGAAGTCTACGGGCTTTGGTGCTTTCGGCGGAGACGGAAGCGACATGTGCTGCGGCGATCACGGCGCCGTGAGCGATCCACGCCGTGGCGGATAGCAGTGCGTCAGCCGGCGCGCTGCCTGTCCGTCGCCTTGCGGTCAATTGTGAGACCGCCCGCCGAAAGAACCACGCCGAACTTCTCGCTGGCTTCCTCTGAGGTGTAGTACCCCAGCGCAACGTCGCGAAGCACGAGATTGGCGTCACGCTCTAACGGATCGCCATAGCCGCCACCGCCTGGCGTGCCGACGCGCACGCGGTCGCCGGCCTTGAGCGGGATGTCCTGCTCCTTGGACAGATGCGGCGGCACATGTTCGACGCCGCCACGAAAGACGGTCACGCTGTTGGGTTCGCCATCCTTGCCGCCGAGCGCGCCTTGCGGGCCGAAACGGCCGTGATCCATGACGAAGGAGGCCCGCGCATCGCCGCGCAGGATCTCCACCTCATAGGCGAGGCCAAAACCGCCGCGATGCTTGCCGGCGCCGCCCGAGCCTTCGCGCAGGGCGTAGTGGCGGTAGAGCACCGGGAAGGCCTGCTCCATGATCTCGACCGGCGGCGATTTGGAAATGCCGATGGTCGAGCAGCCATTGGTCAGCCCGTCATGGCCCGAATTGCCGCCATAGCCGCCGCCGGAGATCTGGTACATGACGTAATCGCGGCCGCGCGCCGGGTCGTTGCCGCCCAGCGCGAAATTGCCGCTGGAGCCGGCGGGTGCGGCCGTCACCTTGTCCGGCAGAGCCTGCACCATGGCCGCGAACACCGCTTCGGCGATGCGCTGCGAGACTTCCGCCGCGCAGCCCGACACTGGACGCGGATATTTGGCATCGAGGAAGGTGCCTTCCGGCCGCTTGACGATCAACGGCTCGAAGGCGCCGGCGCTGATCGGCACGTCCGGGAAAATGTGGCGCATGGCGAGATAGACCGAGGACAGGGTCGTCGCCAGCACGCTGTTCATCGGCCCGGCGCAGGGCCTGGACGAGCCGGCGAAATCGAAGGTCAGCGTGTCGCCCTGTTTCTCCACCGCAAGCGCGATGGTCAGCGGCTCGTTGACCACGCCGTCGGAATCGACAAAGGCCTTCGAATGATAGGTGCCGTCGGGAATGGCCGCGATGTTGGCGCGCATCTGCTCGGCGGCGCGGCGGCGCAGTTCGGCGATCGCCTCGACAACAGTTTCGTCTCCGTAACGATCCAGGATTCCATTGAGCCGATCCTGACCAATCAGCAGCGCCGCTGCCTGCGCCCTGATGTCGCCGATGCGCTGGTCGGCGACGCGGATGTTGGAGCAGATGATGGCGTAGATTTCCGCGTCGAGCACGCCCTTCTTGAACAGTTTCACCGGCGGCAGCCGCAAGCCTTCCTGCTCGACCGCCGTCGCGGAAGCCGAGAAACCGCCCGGCACCGAGCCGCCAATGTCGGGCCAGTGGCCGGTGTTGGACAGCCAGCAGAAGATCTTGCCGTCGCGGTAGACCGGCATGGCAAAGCGCACATCCATCAGATGCGTGCCGCCGAGATAGGGGTCGTTGACGATGTAGATGTCGCCCGGCTCAGGGGCCAGGCAACGGCCGTCGGCGATCATCTCGATCACCGTTTTCGTCGAATATTGCATGACGCCGACGAACACCGGCAGGCCTTGCGATCCTTGCGCGATCAGCGAGCCGTCGACGGCCGAATAGATGCCGTCGGAGCGGTCGTTGGCTTCCGCAATGACCGGCGAGAAGGCAGCGCGCGAGAATGTCAGGTCCATCTCGTCGCAGACCTGCTGCAAGGCAGCCTGGAGGACCGAAAGCGTGATGGCGTCGAGCTTTGCCATATTGATGTCAGACATCTCAGGCCTCGCCAATGTCGATGATGATATTGCCGTCGGCGTCCGACCTTGCGCGGTCGCCGGGTTCGAGCACCGTGGTCGCATCCATCTGTTCGAGGATCGCCGGCCCTTCGATGACTGCATCGATCGGTAGCTTTTCGCGTGCGTATACCGGCGTGTCGTGCCACTGGCCCGCATACCAGACCGGTCGGATCTCGCGCCGCGCCGCGTCCAGCGTCTCGGCGCGCCCGGCCGGGTCGATCAGGCGCGACAGGTCGATCGCCGGGCGCACGCCGGTAACCGAGGTGTTGAGGTTGACCAAGTTGGCGCGGATTTCCGGCAGCTCGACCTTGAAGCGGGCGAAATAGGCCTTTTCGAACAGGGCTTGCAGCTCCTGTCGGCTCACGGTCGAGAACGGCAGCGGCACGTTGATGATGTGGGTCTGGCCGACGAACTGCATGTCGGCGGAGTGGGTGACGCGGATCGTCTCCGGCTTCACCGCTTCTTTGCCGATCAGCTCCTCACCTTCGTTTCGGTGCCGTTCCAATACTTGGCGCATCTGAGTTTCGTCGAGCACGGCAACCGGCTGGTTGATGGTGTTGACGAAGTCATGGCGCAGGTCGGCGACGACGCAGCCGAGCGCATTGGTGATGCCGGGACGCGCCGGCACCAGCACCCGTGGCAGGCCGAGTTCGCGCGCCAGCGCGGTCGCATGCAGCGGCCCGGCGCCGCCGAAGGCAAACAGTGCGAAATCGCGCGGGTCATGGCCACGCGACACCGAGACCATGCGGATGGCGCCGGCCATCTTCATGTTGCCGAGCCGCAGCACAGCGCCCGCCGCCTCGACGCCCGACAGACCGGTTGCCCTGCCGATCTTCTCCTCGAAAATGCCGGTAACGCGCTCTGATGTGACCGGGTTTTCGACCGCCAGCAGCTTCTTCGGCGCCAGCCGGCCGAGCACCAGATTGGCGTCGGTGATGGTCGGCTCGAGACCGCCGCGGCCATAGCAAATCGGGCCGGGATTGGCGCCGGCGCTTTCGGGACCGATCTGGATCAGGCCGGCCGCGTCGACGCGGGCGATGGAACCGCCGCCGGCGCCGACCGTGTGCACCGCCACCATCGGCACATGGATGGGCATGGCATATTCGATCTCGATCTCGTTCGACACCGCCGGCTCGGCGTTGCGGATCAGCGCCACGTCGGTCGAGGTGCCGCCCATGTCGTAGGTGACGAGGTTTTCGAAGCCGGCACGCTTGCCCGTATAGGCGGCGGCGATGACGCCCGAGGCCGGGCCGGACATAACGGTCTTGGCCGATTCACGTGTGACGAAGCGGGCCGAGATCATGCCGCCATTGCCGTTCATGATCAGGAAGTCGCGGGCATAGCCTTTTGCCGCCAATTCCTTGCGCAGCCGCTCGACATAGCGCTCGAGGATCGGCTGCACCGAGGCGTTGACGGAAGCCGTGACTCCGCGCTCGAATTCGCGCGCTTCCGACAGCAGCGCATGGCCCGTGGTGATGTAGCCGTTCGGCCAGAGCTCCGCGGCGATCTCGGCGGCGCGCCGCTCATGCGACGGGTTGGCGTAGGAATGCAGGAAGTGGATGACGAGGGATTCGCAGCCGGCCCCGATCAGCGCCTTCACCGCCTCGCGCATCCCGGCCTCGTCGAGCGGCGTGCGCACCGCGCCGGAAGCCTCGACGCGCTCCGACACTTCGAGCCTCAGGTTGCGCGGAATGACGGGGACGAAAGTGCCGGTCATGCCATAGGGTTGCGGCCGCGTGCGCCGGCCAAGCTCGATCACGTCGCGAAAGCCGCGCGTGGTGATCATGCCGGTCTTGGCCAGCCGGCGCTCCAGCACGGCATTGGTGGTGGTGGTCGTGCCGTGCACGATGAGGTCGATGCCGTCGATCGCAAATCCGGTGGCGCCAAGTGCCGAAACCACACCGAAAGCCTGGTTGTCGACAGTCGTCGGGGTCTTGGCGATATGCACCTTGGCGCCGTGCTTGCCGTCGATCAGAAGCAGGTCGGTGAAGGTCCCGCCGACATCGATGCCGGCCACGACGCTGCCCAGGGAATCCGGCGGCTGCACCGAAAAATTCTCTTTCATTGTCGAAACCCGAAATGCTGGGACTACGGATATGGCACAGTTTGGAAAGGTGTTTCGCGGCGGTATCTTGACGCAAATATCGTTTGTATACTAATAAATTCCGGACACAAGAGCTTACCGCTTTGGAGTGTGCGAGCAGCACGCCGGGATCTGAACGGTCCGGGCGCGCAGGTAAAAGTTTGGCGCCCGCGTCCCCGGTTGGGCCAGAAAGTTGGATTTGATGAACACCACATCCGCCTTCAACACCGCCGGCGCCCGCCCGTTGCAGTTTCCTATACCGGCCAATGTCTATGCCGAAACGGTCGTCTCGGTGAAGCACTACACCGACCGGCTCTTTTCGTTCCGCATCACCCGTCCGCAGTCGCTGCGCTTCCGCTCCGGCGAGTTCGTCATGATCGGCCTGCCCAATGCCGAGAAGCCGGTGTTCCGCGCCTATTCGGTGGCAAGCCCGGCTTGGGACGAAGAGCTGGAATTCTTCTCGATCAAGGTGCCGGACGGCCCGCTGACCTCGGAACTGCAGAAGATCCAGGTCGGCGACACCGTCATCATGCGCCAGAAGTCGACCGGCACGCTGGTGGTCGACGCGCTGACCCCGGCCAAGCGACTGTTCATGATTTCGACCGGCACCGGCATCGCGCCCTTCGCCAGCCTGCTGCGCGACCCCGACACCTATGAGAAATTCGACCAGCTGATCCTGACCCACACCTGCCGCGACAATGCCGAGCTGACCTACGGCCAGGAATTGGTGGCAGCACTTGAAAGCGACCCGCTGATCGGCGAACTGACCACCGGGCGCGTCACGCTCTACAATTCGACGACCCGCGAAGAATCAGCTCGCATGGGCCGCATCACCGCGCTGATCGGCTCTGGCAAATTCTACGCCGATCTCGGCATCGAGAAGCTCAATCCGGAAACGGACCGCATCATGATCTGCGGCTCGATGCATATGCTGAAGGACGTCAAGGAACTCGCCGAAAGCCTCGGCTTCCAGGAAGGCTCGCTCAGCCATCCCGCGACTTTCGTCGTCGAGCGCGCTTTCGTCGGCTGAGGGCCTCTGCCCAGCCTGAGGACAGGCTGCCTTTCCAGGCGAATACCGAAGCCCGGATAGGCTGCCGCAACAGCTCCGGCCACTCCTTCCCAATAGCGAATACGGCAAGCGCGCGCCTGTCGCGTCGTCCCAGCCATATCTGATTTCAGGCCACGCGAAGTGCCCCGGAATGGCAATGGCGACGTCTCCTGCGTCGACCGGACCGATGTATCCGTGGGCAGTTAACAAGCGCCTCGCATCCCCCCGGTCGATCGAGGCTCAGCCCTGACCCCGGGAGTAACTTTATCGCGATGGTGCATTCAGCGCGGCCTCACGCATCCTTGAATGCTGCGGCGCAACATGACCGACTTGTAACCTGACAGGGCTGGGTCGTCGGGACTACTGTCCCGGTGATCGACGCGGTCGGTCCTAACCCCCAACCATCCCGAAAAAGGCTTGATATCCTTGCCAGCCAGGTGGACGGCACCATGACTAATTCCACGACACAGCAAGCCAGGCGAAAACGACCCATGCGCTCCCGGGGCATCGTCCTGTTGACCACACTCCTCCTGCTCGGCGGCGGTTACGGCATATGGCGCAACCACGCCGAGGCAAGGGCAGCCACTCAATCGACGCCGCCCGCACCCAAGGTGCCGGTTACCGTGGCCACCGTGCAAAAGACCGATTTCCCGCTTTACCTCTATGGACTCGGCACTGTTACGCCGCTGAACAGCGTCAGCATCTCGAGCCGGGTCGCCGGTGTCGTCAACCAGGTTCCGGTCGATCAGGGACAGATGGTCAAGCAGGGCGATCTGCTCGCCGAGATCGACCCTCGCCCGTATCAGGCGGCGCTCGACCAGGCGAAGGCCAAGGAGGCGCAGGACGAAGCGACGCTCAAGAACGCGCAGGTCGTTCTCAATCGCCTTTCCACGCTCCTGAAAAAGACGTTCGAAACGCAGCAGGATGTCGATAACCAGCAAGCAGTGGTCACGACGGCAGCCGCCACGATCGAGGGTGACAAGGCCGCGGTCGAGGCGGCGCAACTCAACCTCGATTTCACCAGGATCACGGCGCCGCTGACCGGCAAGACGAGCTTCCGCACCATCGATCCGGGCAACATCGTGCAGGCCGGCCAGAGCCCCCCGGGCTTTTCACGGTCGTGCAGCTTCAGCCGATCTATGTGTCATTCACGCAACCGCAGGACGAGGTTTCGACCATCAACAAGGTTTTCGCGGCCGGTCCGGTTGCGATCGATACACTTGGCGCGGATATGAAGACCGTGCTGGCGAGCGGCACACTGGAAGCGATCCAGAACGCGGTCGACCAGGCTTCCGGCACGATTTCGCTCAAGGCAACGTTTACGAACCAGGACAATGCGCTATGGCCGGGCCTGTCCGTCAACACACGCATACGCATCGGCACGATGGCAGGCGCGATCGTGGTGCCCGACGAAGCTGTCCAGCATGGCCCTGACGGGCTCTTCGCCTATGTCGTCGGCGACGACGGCAAGGTCCGTCGCCAGACCGTCAAGACAGGCCCTTCCGACGGCGGCGAGACGGTCGTCACCGACGGTATCGCCGCGGGGCAACGTGTCGTGGTTGCCGGCCAATACCGGGTGGTTGACGGCGCAAGCGTCGACGCCGCCACGGCTCCCGGCGCCGGACAGGCGCAGAGCGGCGCTGCCGGAGGTGCAAGCTGATGGCACAGATCGGTGTTTCCACGCCTTTCATCCGCTATCCCGTCGCCACGTCGCTTCTGATGATCGGCGTGCTGTTCGTCGGCGTGGTCGCCTATCTCAACCTGCCGGTCGCGGCGATGCCGAACGTCGACTTTCCGACGATCCAGGTGTCCACCAGCCTGCCGGGCGCCGATCCGATCACCATCGCGTCGTCGGTGACCCAGCCACTCGAGACGCAGTTCGCGCAGATACCGGGCATTGCCGAAATGACATCGAGCAGCCTGTCCGGTTCCAGCCAGGTCACCTTGCAATTCGCGCTCGACGTCGACATCGCATCGGCGGCCGGGCTGGTGCAATCGGCCATCAATGCGGCCGGCGGACAGCTGCCGAAGAACCTTCCCAATCCGCCCACCTACCGGGAGGTCAACCCGACGGATTCGCCGATCATGCTGATCGGGGCCAGTTCGACCGACTTGCCGCTGACAACGCTGAGCGACGACGTCTACACCAAGCTCGCGCAGGTGATCAGCCATGTCGACGGCGTCGGCCAGGTGCTGGTCGGCGGCCAGCAGACACCGTCGATCCGCGTCCAGCTCGATCCGGCCAAGCTCGCGGCAAGGGGCCTGTCACTGGAAGCGGTGCGTACCCCGCTGTCGATCGGCACGGTGGACCTGCCCAAGGGCAACATCCAGGGCGAAGTACGCTCCTTCACCATCTTCTCCAACGACCAGATGACGGCGGCCGATGACTGGAACAACGCCATCATCGCCTATCGCGACGGCGCGCCGGTGCGGGTCAAGGATGTCGGCCGGGCCGTGCTCGACGCGCAGGACTACACCCAGGCCGGTTGGACCGACACGACACGCGGCGTCGTGCTCGTCATATTCAAGGAGCCCGGCGCCAACATCATCGACACGGTCGACAGGATCAAGGCGGAGCTGCCGATGCTGACCGCCTCGATGCCGGCTTCACTGAAGCTGCAGGTGCTTTCCGACCGCACCCAGACCATCCGCGCCTCGGTGGCGGACGTGCAGTTCACGCTGATGCTCACCATCGGGATGGTGGTGATGGTGATCTTCCTGTTCCTGCGAAATGTCTGGGCAACCGCCATCCCGGCTTTCACCGTGCCGCTGGCGCTGCTTGGCGCATGCGCCTTGATGTGGTCCGCCGGCTACAGCATCGACAATCTGTCGCTGATGGCGTTGACGATCTCGATCGGCTTTGTCGTCGACGACGCCATCGTCATGCTGGAGAACATCGTCCGCTACATCGAGCACGGCGAAAAACCGATGGATGCCGCGATCCGCGGGGCCAGCGAGATCGGCTTCACCATCATGTCGATCTCGATTTCGCTGGTGGCCGTGCTGATCCCGCTGCTCCTGATGAGCGGCATTATCGGCCGCCTGTTCAAGGAGTTCGCGGTGACGCTGGCGATGACCATCCTGGTTTCGGCCTGCGTTTCGCTGACGCTGACGCCGATGCTGGCCTCGCGTTTCATCAAGCCGGCGAACGAGGAGCATCACGGCAGGCTCTATCGGTGGAGCGAAAGCGTTTTCGACGGGATGCTGCGCGCCTATGAGCGCGGCCTCGACCATGCGCTCGGGCATCGTTTCATCACGCTGCTGGTGTTCCTGACCTGTGTGGGCCTTACCGGCTATTTCTTCACGCTGGTGCCGAGCGGCTTCTTCCCACAGCAGGATACCGGCCTGATCTTCGGCCAGGTGATCGCCGGGCAGGATGTCTCCACCGGCCAGATGCAGTCCTACATGGCGCGATTTGCCGGGATCGTCTCCAAGGATCCGGCGGTGGCGCATTTTGCGGCATCGACGGGCGGCAATGGCAACACGCAGAACACCGGCCGCATGTTCATCCAGCTGAAGCCACGCGACGAGCGGGACGTTTCCGCCGACCAGATCATCCGGCGGCTGCAGCCGAAGCTTTCGGCCGTCCAAGGCGCGCGCTTGTTCATGCAGGCCTCTCAGGACGTGCGCGTCGGCGGCAAACTGTCCGCGTCACAATATCAATATGTGCTGGAAAGCAGCGACCTCGACACGCTGGATAGCTGGGCGCCCAAGCTGTTGACGGCCCTACAGCGCCTACCCGAATTGCGGGACGTCTCGACCGACCAGATGAGTTCAGGCACGACGCTGACGCTGCAGGTCGATCGCGATCAGGCTGCCCGCTATGGGCTAACGGCGAACGATGTCGACAACACGCTCAACGATGCCTTCGGGCAACGCCAGATCGCCCAGTATTTCACGCAGCTTTCGACCTATGACGTGATCCTGGAGGTGCTGCCGTCGCTGCGCGGCGACATCAAGGCGCTCAACCAGATCTACCTGACGACGCCGAGCGGTTCGCAGGTGCCGCTCTCGGCGATTGCCAGATGGACCACGAAGCCCGTACAGCCGCTGGTGATCAACCATGAAGGCCAGTTCCCGTCGGTGACGATCAGCTTCAACCTGGCGCCCAATGTCGCGCTCGGCCAGGCCACCGCCGCGATCGACAGAACCGCCGCCGAGATGCGGCTGCCGGCGACCATCCAAACCAATTACACGGGGACGGCGCAGGCCTTCCAGCAGTCGCTGTCTTCGGTGCCAGTGCTTATCCTCGGCGCCCTGGTCGTGGTCTACCTGATCCTCGGCATCCTCTACGAAAGCTACATCCACCCGCTGACCATTCTCTCCACGCTGCCCTCCGCCGGGCTTGGCGCGCTGGGTACGCTGCTCGTCTTCCATATGGAGTTCAACCTGATCGGCCTGATCGGCGTCATCCTGCTCATCGGCATCGTCAAGAAGAACGGCATCATGATGGTCGACTTTGCCATCGCGGCCGAGAGGGACCAGAACCTCAGCTCGCTGGAATCGATCCGCCAGGCCTGCCTGCTGCGCTTCCGGCCGATCATGATGACCACCATGGTCTCCATGCTGGGCGCGTTGCCGCTGATGCTGGAGAACGGTACGGGGGCGGAAATCCGCCAGCCGCTCGGCTACACGATGTTCGGCGGGCTGCTTGTCAGCCAGGCGCTGACGCTCTTCACCACGCCGGTGATCTATCTCTACCTCGACGACCTTTCCCATTGGCTCACCTCATTGCGCAGGCATGAGCAGGATGACGGCGAACCCGAAGGCGTGGAGGCTGAAATCGGCCCGGCTCGGCGCAAGCTGGCGGCCGAGTAGGCCTTACGTCAGCGCCTAAGGTCGGCATCGGACCGACAGGCTTGTGGCCTCGGTCCAAACGATCGTGTAAGTATCGCCCTAAACGAGAAAGGGCAGGAAATGAGCAACACGATCCGCGAAGCCGAGCCTGGCACCAGCGCGTCCAAGGTGACGCCGCTGCCGGCCCGCGCCGCCGCCAACACCCCCGTACCGCTGGACCATCGCATCGCGCGCAATCCCGGCATGAAACTCGACCTCGGCTTCATGGAATCGGTGCGCAGCGTCAACCGTTCGGCGCTGGAACCGGCGCGTCGCCAGCCTGACCAAACGGCGTTCGATCAAGGCCGACAACCAGGCGGCCTGGCTGCTGCGCGCCGTCGCCTGCATGGATCTGACGACGCTGAACTCCAACGACACTGAGGAGCGCGTGCGCCGGCTCTGCGCCAAGGCGATCAACCCGTTCCGCCGCGACATCGTCGAAGGCCTCGGCATTGCGGGTGAAACCATCCGGCCGGCTGCCGTCTGCGTCTACCATCCCTTCGTCGCCACGGCCGTCGATGCCGTGCGCGGCACCGGCATTCATGTCGCGGCCGTCTCCACCGCCTTTCCGCATGGCCTGGCGCCCCTGTCGACCCGGCTGCAGGAAATCGAGGCTTCGGTGCGCGACGGCGCCGACGAGATCGATGTCGTCATTCCGCGCGGGCTGGTGTTCGGCGCCAAGTGGCGGGAGCTCTACAACGAGATCGTCTCGATGCGCGCCGCCTGCGGCGACGCGCATCTGAAGGTCATTCTGGGCACCGGCGACCTCGCCACTTTGCGCAACGTCATGCTGGCCTCGATGGTGGCGATGATGGCGGGCGCCGATTTCATCAAGACCTCGACCGGCAAGGAAAGCGTCAACGCGACGCTGCCCGTTGGCCTTGCCATGGTGCGCGCCATCAGGGCCTATTTCGAGGAAACCGGCTATCTCATCGGCTTCAAGCCGGCCGGCGGCATTTCCACCGCCAAGGCCTCGCTCGACTGGCTGGTGCTGATGAAGGAAGAACTCGGCCGGCCATGGCTGGAACCGGAACTGTTCCGCTTCGGCGCGTCGAGCCTTTTGACCGACATCGAGCGGCAGCTCGAGCATCATCTGACCGGTCACTATTCGGCCAATCACCGCCACGCAATGGCTTGAGCACCCACCCCGATCGGCTTCGCCGGTCGACCCTCCCCGCAAGGGGGAGGGTGAAGGAGGCACCCCCATGAATATTCTCGACCGCTATCATGCCATGGAATACGGCCCGGCGCCGGAAGCCCGCAACGAGGCCGATGCGTGGCTTGCCGCGCGCGATTTCGGCAAGGCGCTGTTCATCGACGGCGGCTGGAAAGCCGCTTCCGGCGGCAAGACCTTCGACACCAGCGAGCCGTCTTCCGGCAAGCTACTGGCCAAGGTCTCCGACGCCAGTGCCGCCGATATCGACGCGGCGGTTGCGGCCGCCACCAAGGCGTTGCCGAAATGGAGCGCCAGTTCAGGCTACGCCAGGGCAAAGGTGCTCTACGCCATCGGCCGCGCCATGCAGCGGCATCAGCGCCTGTTCGCGGTGCTGGAATCGATCGACAACGGCAAGCCGATCCGCGAAAGCCGCGACATCGACGTGCCCCTGGCGATCCGCCATTTCATCCATCATGCCGGCTGGGCGCAAGCGCTGGACAAGGATTTTCCCGGCCACAAGGGCGTCGGTGTCGTCGGTCAGATCATACCGTGGAATTTCCCGCTGCTGATGCTGGCCTGGAAGATCGCACCGGCACTGGCCGCCGGCTGCACGGTGGTGCTGAAGCCTGCCGAATTCACGCCGCTCACCGCCATCCTGTTCGCCGAAATCTGCGAGCGTGCCGGCGTGCCGAAGGGCGTCGTCAACATCGTGCAGGGCGGCCCAGAGGCGGGCGCGGCCATCGTCAACCATCCCGGCATCCAGAAGATCGCCTTCACCGGCTCGTCGGAAGTCGGCAAGATCATCAGGAAAGCCACCGCCGGGTCGGGCAAAAAACTGTCGCTGGAGCTCGGCGGCAAGTCGGCCTTCATCGTCTTCGAGGATGCCGATCTCGACAGCGCCGTGGAAGGCCTGGTCGACGGCATCTGGTTCAACCAGGGCCAGGTCTGCTGCGCCGGGTCGCGGCTCCTGGTACAGGAAGGCATCGCCGAGGCCTTGATCGCCAAGGTCAAGACGCGGATGAGCCGGCTGCGCGTCGGCAGCCCGCTCGACAAGAACACCGATATCGGCCCGCTGGTCGACTTGACCCAGCTTGACCGCGTCAAAGGCCTGGTCGCCGAAGGCGCCAGGCAGGGCGCCGTCTGCTGGCAGCCGGACGCAGCACTGCCGTCTTCCGGCTACTACCATCTGCCGACACTCGCCACCGGCGTTTCGCCGGCTAATATCCTGGCGCAGGAAGAGGTGTTTGGACCGGTTCTGGCGACCATGACCTTCCGCAACACCGAGGAAGCGATCGAGCTTGCCAACAACACGCGCTATGGGCTCGCGGCGAGCGTGTGGAGCGAGAACGTCAACCTCGCCTTGCACGTGGCGCCGCAATTGAAGGCCGGCGTGGTCTGGGTCAACGGCACCAACATGTTCGACGCCGCTTGCGGCTTCGGCGGCTACCGCGAGAGCGGCTTCGGCCGCGAGGGCGGGCGCGAAGGCATGTTCGAATATCTCGCGGCAAAGCTGCCGCTCGGACCGGTCATCAAGCCGGCGGTGGTCTCCGCGCAGCCCGTCGAGCAGGCTGACGGCGCGGCCATCGACCGCACCGCAAAACTGTTCATCGGCGGCAAGCAAATTCGGCCCGATAGCAATTATTCGCTGGCTGTCGCCACCGCCAAGGGCAAGCTGGCCGGCGAAGTCGGCTTTGGCAATCGCAAGGACATCCGTGACGCCGTCGCCGCCGCACGCGCCTGCAAGGGCTGGCCGGAAGCCACCGCCTATAACCGCTCCCAGGTGCTGTATTACCTGGCGGAGAATCTTTCCGGCCGCGCCGGCGAATTCGCCGCCCGTCTCAGTGAGCTGACCGGCGCCAACGCCAAGGCCGCGCGGGAAGAGGTAGAGCTGTCCATCGAAAGGCTGTTTCTCTATGCCGGCCTCGCCGACAAGTTCGAGGGGCGCGTGCACCAACCGCCGGCCCGCGCCGTGACGCTGGCGCTGCATGAGCCGGTCGGCGTCGTCGGCATCGTCGCGCCGGATGCCTCGCCGCTGCTCGGCCTGATCTCGCTGATCGCGCCGGCGCTGGCCATGGGCAATACGGTGGTCGCGGTGCCTTCGGAACGCTATCCGCTGCTCGCCACCGATCTCTATCAGGTCATCGAATATTCCGACGTTCCGGCCGGCGCGATCAACATTGTCACCGGCCGCACGGCGGAACTTGCCGGCGTGCTGGCCAAGCATGACGATGTCGACGGGCTCTGGGTGTTCGCCGACGCCGAGACCTGCGCCAAGGCGGAGGCCGAATCCATCGGCAACCTCAAGCGCGTCTGGAGCGGCAATGGCCGCACCCTCGACTGGGCATCCGACGAGGCGGCCGGCGATGCTTTCCTGCGCCGCGCCGTCGAGGTGAAGAATGTCTGGGTGCCTTACGGCGACTGACATTTCCAGACTGTCGCAATGGTGATCGTGTTCGGGCTTGACGCCCGGACACATGTTCTTTAACGAGAAAAAACATCTTTATCAGTGAACTGGCTGCGACACAGGCCGCACAATCGAGCCTGACTGGCACATGACGCCTTGGCCGGCCGCCGATAAAGGCAGTTGACCCAAGCAGGCGAGGAAGGAAGGCATGGCGGATCTGGCAGGCAAGGTCGTTGTCATCACGGCGGCGGCGCAAGGCATCGGCAAGGCGAGCGCGCTGGCCTTCGCCAAGACTGGAGCCACCGTCCACGCCACCGACATCAACGAGACGCTTCTCGCCGAACTTGCCAAGACGCCTGGGATCAAGACCCGCAAGCTCGATGTGCTGAACGACGAGGCGGTCAACGCCGCCTTCACCGAGATCGGCCGCGTCGACGTGCTGTTCAACTGCGCCGGCTTTGTCCATTCCGGCTCGATCCTGGAGATGAAGGATGGCGATCTCGATTTCGCCTTCAACCTCAATGTCCGCGCCATGATCCGCACCATCAGGGCCGTGCTGCCCGGTATGCTGGAGCGCGGCGACGGATCGATCGTCAACATGTCTTCGGTCGCCGGCGCCGGCAAAGGCGTGCCGAACCGCTTTGCCTATGGCGTTACCAAGGCCGCTGTCATCGGCCTGACCAAGGCGATTGCCGCCGACTATGTCGGCAAGGGCATACGCTGCAACGCCATCTGCCCCGGCACGGTCGAGAGCCCGTCGCTGCAGGACCGCATGCATGCGCAAGGCGACTACGAAGCCGCCCGCGCCGCCTTCATCGCCCGCCAGCCGATGGGCAGGCTCGGCACGCCGGAGGAAATCGCCGATCTCGCCGTCTACCTGGCCGGCGCAACCTACACGTCCGGACAGGCCTATAATATCGACGGCGGCTGGTCGATCTGAGATCGGGCTGCGCCCTAACGTTTGCCGCGGATCGGGAAGTCTGAAATTCCGGCGTGCCGGGGCGCCCAACAGCTGTCCGCGCTTGCCCGGGAAGAGGTCGATGGGTACGGTCCGCCCGGCTCCTCGGGGAGCCATCGCCTCGGCGGAGAGTTTGCAAAAGGCCGCGAGGCCGCAACCAGGAGAAGGATTTAGATGAAACTGCTGCGCTATGGCGAGGTAGGGAGCGAACGCCCCGGCCTGCTCGATGCGGATGGAACGATCCGCGATCTCTCCGCCCATGTCGCCGACATTGCCGGCACCACGCTTCATCCGGCCTCGCTGGAGATGCTGGGCAAGCTCGATCCGAAGTCATTGCCGGTGGTTTCCGGCAAGCCGCGCCTCGGCGCCTGCGTTGGCGGCACCGGAAAATTCATCTGCATCGGCCTCAACTACTCCGACCACGCCGCCGAAACCGGCGCCACCGTGCCGCCGGAACCGATCATCTTCATGAAGGCAAGCTCGGCCATTGTCGGCCCGGATGACGACGTGCTGATCCCGCGCGGCTCTGAAAAGACCGACTGGGAAGTCGAGCTCGCCGTGGTTATCGGCAAGACCGCCAAATATGTCAGCGAAGCCGATGCGCTCGACTATGTCGCCGGCTATGCCGTTGCGCATGATGTCTCCGAGCGCGCCTTCCAGGCCGAGCGTCAGGGCCAGTGGACCAAGGGCAAGAGCTGCGACACGTTCGGCCCGACCGGCCCGTGGCTGGTGACCAAGGACGAAGTCGCCGATCCGCAGAACCTGAAGATGTGGCTGACCGTCAACGGCAAGACCATGCAGAACGGCTCGACCAAGACCATGGTCTACGGCGTCAAATATCTGGTGTCCTATCTCAGCCAGTTCATGTCGCTGCACCCTGGCGACATTATTTCGACGGGTACCCCGCCCGGCGTTGGGCTGGGCATGAAACCGCCGGTGTTCCTCAGGGCTGGCGATGTGGTGGAACTGGGCATCGAGGGCCTGGGCCAGCAGAAGCAGACGTTCAAGGCTGATTTGTAGGCGGCGGCTCCTGACCTTCTCCCCTTGCGGGAGAAGGTGGCCTCGCGAAGCGAGGTCGGATGAGGGGTGCTCCAGGGAACGCCGACGTCTCACTCCGCTGGAGCACCCCTCATCCGTCTCGGCGCTAGCGCGCCGATCCACCTTCCCCCACAAGGGGGGAAGGAAGAGCGCGGTCCCGCGCTACTTGATCGTCTTCCCATCCGCGCCAAATCTATACGTCTTCGCCGGATCCGGCGTCGCATAGAGCGTCGCGCCCGGCTCGGCGTCATAGACGCCGAAAATCCGCACCGTAATCAGCCCAGCCTTTTCGCAGTCGAGATAAAGATTAGTGTCGGCGCCGAGATGCTCGGCATGCACCACCGTGCCCTTCCAGCTGCCTGACTTCGGATCGACGGTCAGATGTTCCGGCCGCACGCCGATGGTCTTGGCCGTCTCGCCGAGGCGCGCGCCGTCGATGAAGTTCATCTTCGGCGAGCCGATGAAGCCGGCGACGAATTCGTTCGCCGGTGAATTGTAGAGCTCCATCGGGCCGCCGATCTGCTCGATCCTGCCGGCGTTCAGCACGACGATCTTGTCGGCCAAGGTCATCGCCTCTACCTGGTCGTGGGTGACGTAGATCATCGTCGCCTTCAGCCGGCGGTGCAACTGCGCGATCTCAAGCCGGGTGTTGACGCGCAGTGCCGCATCAAGGTTCGACAGCGGCTCGTCGAAGAGGAACAGTTTTGGCTCGCGCACCACGGCGCGGCCGATGGCGACGCGCTGGCGCTGACCACCGGAGAGTTCGGCCGGGCGCCGTTCGAGATAGGGCTCCAGCGACAACATGGACGAGGCGATGCCGATACGGCGATCGATCTCCGGGGCGGGCGTGCCGGCCTGTTTCAGGCCGAGGCCCATATTGTTCTTCACCGTCAGATGCGGGTAGAGCGCGTAGGTCTGGAAGACCATGGCGATGCCGCGCTTGGCCGGCGGCGTGACGGAGACGTCCTGACCGTCGATGACCACGCGGCCCGAGGTCGAATCCTCCAGCCCGGCGATGACCCTTAGCAAGGTCGACTTACCGCAGCCCGACGGGCCGACGAAGACGACGAATTCGCCATCGGTCACTTCGAGGTTGATGCCCTTCAGCACCTCGACCGGCCCGAAGGCCTTCTTCACATTCTCGATCTTCAGCGAGCCCACAATATTGTTCCTAGCTTTAGAGTTTGACGGCTGCGCCGCTGCGCACGCTCTCGTCGGCGGCAAGGCAGACGGCGAGCGACTTGACCGCGTCGTCCATGTGGCGGGTGAGATCCATGTCCTCGCGGATCGCCTTCAGCACGAAGGCCTGTTCGAGATCGCAGAGGTCCTGGTGGCCGGGTTCGCCCGCCATGGACAGCATCTCGTCCGCCTTGACGAACTTGCCGTCCGGGCCGGTCGCCGCACTGTGCAGCCGGATGGTCGAGGTCTTGGTATGGGTGTCGATGTCGTCGGACTTCACACCTTCCTTCATGACGATCGACACGCAGCCATTCGGCGAGATGACGTCCTTCACGAAGAAGGCGGTTTCGGAGATCATCGGACCCCAGCCGGCCTCGTACCAGCCGACCGAACCGTCATCGAACAGCACCTGCAGGTGGCCGTAATTGTACATCGATGGCGCGACCTCCGGCGTCAGCCGCACGCCCATGCCGCGCACCTCGACCGGCCTGGCATCGGTGATCTGCAGCATGACGTCGAGATAGTGCACGCCGCAGTCGACGATCGGCGACGTCGTCTGCATTAGCTGCTTGTGCGTCTCCCAGGTATGGCCTGAGGATTGCTGGTTGAGGTTCATGCGGAAGACATAGGGGCCGCCGAGCTTGCGCGCCTCGGCGATCAACCGGATCCAGGACGGGTGGTGGCGCAAGATATAGCCGATCACCAGTTTCTTGCCGTTGGCCTTGGCGGCCGCGACGACGCGTTTTGCGGCGGCCACCGTGGTTGCCAGCGGTTTTTCGACGAAGACGTGGCAACCGGCCTCGAACGCCCTGACCGCATAGTCGGCATGGCTGTCGGAATAGGTGGCGATGCAGGCGACATCGGGCTTTTCGTCGCGCAGCGCCTCGTCGAAAGACCGCCTGATGCCATAGGCCGACAGCCCGTCCGGCAGCGGCACGTCGGAGCGGTTGACGAGGGCTGCGATCTCGAAGCCCGGATTGGTGTGATAGGCCAGCGCATGGCTGCGGCCCATATTGCCGAGTCCGGCGACGATTACGCGAAGAGGTTTTTGCGAACTCACTTGACGGCTCCGGAGGTAATGCCACGAATCAGCTGCCGCGAGAAGATGACGTAGAGGATCAGCACCGGCATGATCGCCAGCGAGAGTGCGGCCAGGATGGCGTTCCAGTTGGTGACGAACTGGCCGAGGAACAGCTGGGCGCCGAGCGTCACCGTCTTGGTCTCTTCCGACGGCGCCAGGATCAGCGGGAACCACAGATCGTTCCAGATCGGGATCATGGTGAAGACGGCGACCGTCGCCATCGAAGGCCGCACCAGCGGCAGCACCAGCCGGAAGAAGATGGTGTATTCCGACAGGCCGTCGATACGGCCGGCATTCTTCAAATCGTCGGACACCTGCTTCATGAATTCCGACAGGATGAAGACGGCGAGCGGCAGGCCTTGCGCGGTGTAGACCAGGATCAGCGCCGTCAGCGTGTTGACCAGCCCGCTCGCCACCATCAATTGCAGGATGGCGACGGTACCCAGCCGGATCGGGATCATGATGCCGAGCGCCAGATAGAGTCCCATCAGCGAATTGCCACGGAAGCGGTATTCCGACAGCGCAAATGCCGCCATGGCGCCGAACAAAAGCACGAAGAACAGCGAGGCGACGGTGACGACGAGGCTGTTCTGGAAATAGTGGATGAAGTCGCCCTGGCCGATGACGGTGGTGTAGCCGATCAGGTCGAAGGTTTTTGGCGTCGGCGGCGTCAGCGGCGCGCCGAAAATGCCGGCGCGGGACTTGAACGAATTCATGATGACAAGGATCACCGGAAACAGCGCGATCGCCGTGTAGGTCAAAAGGATCGCGTGAGCGCCGATGGTGCGGGGCAGCGAACGGGTAGCGGTGCTCATTGGAAGGTCTCCTGGACAATCGCGATCCGTGAGGTCGGCGCCCAGGCACCCCCCTCTGCCCTGCCGGGCATCTCCCCCGCAAGGGGGGAGATTGGCAGCTTTTGCGTTGCCGCACGTCTTGCAACGCTGGAGATTGGCGAAGGCCGAAATGACATCCGATCTCCCCCCTTGCGGGGGAGATGGCCGGCAGGCCTAAGGGGGGTGTTCAGCCGTAACATATCCACCCCTCAGAACTGGTAGCGACGCAGGCGCGTCTGGACGAGGAACAGGTAGACGCAGACGCCGCCGAGGATGATCAGGAACATCATCGTGGCGATCGCCGCGCCCATATTGGGATCGCCGACCTGCAGCTGGAAGCCGAAGAAGGCGCGGTAGAGGAAGGTGCCGAGAATGTCGGTCGAATAGTTCGGCCCGGCGAGCGCGCCTTGCGCGGTGTAGATCAGGTCGAAAGCGTTGAAATTGCCGACGAAGGTGAGGATCGAGATGATGCCGATCGACGGCAGGATCAGCGGCAGCTTGATCTTCCAGAACTGCGACAGTCCCGTGATGCCGTCGCATTCGGCGGCCTCGATCACCTCTTCGGGAATCGACAGCAGGGCGGCGTAGATCAGCATCATCGGGATGCCGACGAACTGCCACACCGAGATCAGGCTGAGCGCGGTCAGCGCGTACTGCTCCTTGCCGAGCCAGGGCGTGAACAGGCTTTTCAGGCCGACGAGGTCCATCATATGCGGCGCCACGCCCCACAGCGGCGACAGGATCAGCTTCCAGGCGAAGCCGACGATGACGAAGGACAGGATGGTCGGCACGAAGATCGCCGTGCGGTAGAAGGCCGCGAATCTAAGCCTCGGGCTGGACAAGAGGGCGGCCAGCATGACGCCGATCGGGTTCTGCACCAGCATGTGGATGATGAAGAACCAGACATTGTTGCGCAGCGCATTCCAGAAATTCACCGACCAGTTGGGATCGCCGAACAAGGTGCGGAAATTGTCCAGACCGACAAAGACCTGGTGCTGCTCGATGTTGCGGAACAGCGAGAGCTGCAGCGTGCCGGCAAGCGGCAGGATCATGATCGCCGTATAGACGAGCACGGCCGGCGCCAGGAAGATGGCGATGTGCCAGCGAAACGGTCTTTTCGGTCTGATATCTGCGGCCATGAGTTCGGTTCCCGCCGTCTCTCGGTTCCAGACGATGTTGTTGCTAGATGATGCCTCGATGCACGGCCCCGACATCCTTGCCCGGTGCGGCAAGAACAAAGGCCTGCGACTGATCAGCCAGCCTTCCCCAAGACGAGCAAGGGTAAGGCCGCGAGGCGGTGCCGACAATCGCTATCTGAACGGACTTATTCTGAAAGCCAGGGTATCCGGAACCGGCCAGGCATGCGCCCGGCCGGCTCCGTTGCCTGAGCTCTTACTTCGCCGGCTTATACCAGCTGTCGAGACCGGTCTGCAGCTTCTTGGCCGCGGCTTCCGGCGTGTCGGTGCCGTTGATGACGTTGGCCGATTCAACCCAGGTCTCGTTCTCGAGGTTCGGCGTGCCGCGCGACAGGATCTGGTAGGTCGAGCGGATCGTCGACTTGCACTTGCCGCGCCAGGAGACGAATTCCTGCGCCAGCGGGTCCGCCATCTTCACCGGCGAGGAGTTCAGGCTGAAGAAGCCCGGCAGAGCGTTGGCGTAGATGGTGGCGAAATCCGGCGAGGCCACCCATGACAGGAAGGTCTTGGCCGCGTCGGCATGCTTGGAGGCTGCATTCAGGCCCATGCCGATATCGGTATGGTCGGAGATGTAGCAGGTGTCGCCGGCTTTCTCGACCGGCGGCGGGAAGGCGCCCATCTTGAACTGGGCCTGGGTGTTGAACAGGCCGATTTCCCACGAGCCGGCCGGGTAGATGGCGGCGCGGCCGAGCGTGAACAGGTTCTGGCTGTCCGGATAGGTCTGCGCTTCGAAGCCATCGCCGAGATACGGCTTCCACTTGGCCAGTTCCTCATAGGGCGCGACCCAGTCCTTGTCGGTCAGCTTCTGCGTGCCCTTGATCAGCGCCTGACGGCCGTCCTCGCCCTTCCAGTAATTGGGGCCGATGTTCTGGTAGCCCATGGTCGCGGCTTCCCAGAGATCCTTGGTGCCCATCGCCATCGGGATGTAGGTGCCGTCGGCCTTGATCTTGTCGAGCGCGGCGAAGAACTCGTCGCGGGTCGTCGGCACCTTGATGCCGAGCTTGTCGAAGGCGTCCTTGTTGTAGATGAAGCCGTGGATGACCGACGCCATCGGCACGCAGAAGCTCGCCTTGCCGTCATCGGTCTGCCAGGCGGACTTGGCGACCGGCGAGAAGTTCTCCATGCCGGGCAGCGCCGAGAGATCGGCGAGGTTGCCCTTCTTGTAGAGCTCGAGCGACTTGTCGAAGGGGCGGCAGGTGATCAGGTCGCCCGCCGAGCCGGCGGCGAGCTTGGCGCCGAGGGCTGCGTCATATTCGGTCGGAGCCGATGGCGCGAACACCACCTTGATGCCGGGATTCTTGGCTTCGAAGGCCGGGATCAGCTTGTCCTTCCAGATGGCAAGGTCGTCGCCGCGCCAGCTTTCGATGTTGAGCGTTACGTCCTCGGCATGAGCCAACCCGGCCGAGCCGAGAATGCTGGTGCCCAGAAGCAGTGCCGTCAGTAATTTCGTTGTCATGCTCAGTCTCCCTGTTGACCTTTTTCAGGTTCGGTTTTGATGAGAACAGAGGTTTTAGGCCCCTTGCTCCCCTCGATCGCGGAAAGCGCCGGTCGCAGCTTCTGGCCGGTTCCTTCCAGCAGTTTCTCCGCCGCATCGGCGCTGTCGGCGCCGGCGGCGAGCAGAATGGCGGTCTTGACCGCGCCGCCGCTCTTTTCGAGCAGCCGGGCGGCTTCGTTCCTGTCGCGCCCGCTGATGGCGGCGACGATGCGCGCGGCGCGGTCGCGCAGCTTGATGTTGTCGGCCATGAGATTGACCATGTAGCCGTCATGGACATGGCCGAGATGGACGGCGGTCAGCGTCGACAGCATGTTGAGCGCGATCTTCTGGGCGGTACCGGCCCCCATGCGCGTCGAGCCGGCGATCACTTCCGGCGGCGTTTCCAAGAGGATGGCGGTTTCCGCCTGACGCAGCAGCGCTGAGTCCCGGTTGTTGGCGATGCCGATGGTGGCCGCGCCACGGCGCCGGGCGTCCTCGATGGCGCGCACCGCATAGGGCGTGGTGCCGCTGGCGGAAAGGGCGATCAGGCAATCGCCGGCGCCGATGCCGGCCTTGGCGACCGCCGCCGCGGCTTCCTCCGTATCGTCCTCGGGGCCGCCGGCCAGCGTCTTGAAGGCCTCGTCGCCGCCGGCGATCAGGATGGCGATGCGGTCGCGCTGGATGCCGAAAGTGCCGGGAAGCTCCAGGGCGTCGGCCAAAGCCATCAGGCCGGAACTGCCGGCCGCGGCATAGGCAAGCTTGCCGCCGCCGTTCAACCGGCTGGCGATGATCTCGGCTGCCCGAGCGATGGCGGGGATGGCGTTGTGGACGGCCTTGGCGGCTTCGATCTGCGCATCGGCCAGCGAAACAAGGATGGCTTCCGGAGCCTGGATATCCAGCCCCTCGGCATTCCTGTGAAGCGCTTCGGTGCGCGTTTCAGCCATCCGTGTTCCTCCAATACCAGAACAATACCAAAAAAATACCACTTGTCCACACGCATTAACGAAATCGCGGAGAGGAAATCGTTCAGTCGACGAAATGTTCAGGATTTTCAATAAAATACGGCTTAATCTTTTTGAAACGGAAATTAACTCTTGGCTATTGGTATTTTATTGGTATTATCCGCCCGGAGGAGAAATCGCGTGAAATTCGTGCTCGGTATCGATGGCGGCGGCACCAGCTGCAGGGCCGCCCTGGCAACGGTTGAAGGTTCGGTCATCGGCCGTGCCAAAAGCGGCGCCGCCAACATCCGCACCGACCTCACCGGCGCGCGCTCGAACATTGTCGACGCCGCGCGGCAAGCCTTCATCGCCGCCGGGAAGGATCCCGAACTCATCCCGCAAACACCGGCCATTCTCGGCCTTGCCGGTGCCAATGTCGGCACCTACCGGCAGCAGCTCGAAGCCATCCTGCCGTTCAGCATCAGCCGCGTCGAGACCGATGCCGAGATCGCGCTCGAAGGGGCCGTCGGCTCCGGTGACGGCGCCATGGCCATCCTCGGCACCGGCACCGCCTATATGGCGCGCAAGGATGGCACGTCGCGCGCCATCGGCGGCTGGGGCTTCCAGGTCGGCGACCAGGGCAGCGGCGCCCGCATCGGCCGCGACCTCCTAGAACAGACGCTGCTTGCCCATGACGGCGTGCGCGCGGCTTCGCCGCTGACCGACACCATGATGGCCATCTTCCGCAACAATCCCGAGGACGTGGTCGAATTCACCACCAATGCCAAGCCCGGCGATTTCGGCGGCTTCGCGCCGAAAGTGTTCGAGCATGCGCAAAAGGGCGATGCCGTCGCCAACTGGATCGTCGACAAGGCGGTCGGCGATGTCGAGGCGTCACTCGGCGCGCTCGGCCTTTCGGACGATGCGCCGCTTTGCCTGCTCGGCGGGCTGGCGCCGCTCTACGCGCCGCGCCTGTCGGCGCGCTACCGGGCACTGCTCAAGCCGCCGCTCGACGATGCGCTGGGCGGCGCGGTGCAGATGGCGGTCCGGCTTTTCGCCAGACCGGTGGAGGCGGCGCGATGAATGACGCCGCCGACCAGATCTTTGCCACGCTGAAGCAGTCCGCGCAAAGCGGCGCGCCGCTCTATCTGCAGCTGCGCAAAAGCATCGAGGACGCCGTCAATCGCGGCCTGATCGGCCCGGGCGACGCGCTGCCTTCCGAACGCGACATCGCCACCAAGGCCGACATTTCGCGCGTCACCGTGCGCAAGGCGGTGCAGGATCTGGTCAAGGGCGGCATCCTCGTGCAGCGCCACGGCTCCGGCACTTTCGTGGCGCCGCGCATGGAGCGCGTCGAGCAATCGCTGTCGCGGCTGACCTCGTTTACCGAAGACATGGCGCGGCGCGGCATGGCGGTGCGTTCGGCATGGCTGGACCGCGGCCTCTACGCGCCCTCGCCCGACGAGATGATGGTGCTTGGCCTGTCATCGAGCGAACTGGTGGCGCGCGTGGCGCGCCTGCGCATCGCCAACGACACGCCGCTGGCGATCGAACGCGCCTCGCTGTCAGCGAGCGTGCTGCCCGACCCAGCTGGTATCGGCTCCTCGCTCTATACGGCGCTGGAATTGACCGGCAACCGCCCGGTACGGGCGGTGCAGCGCATCTCGGCCGCCAATCTCGGCGACAGCGATGCGCGTCTGCTCGAAGTGCCGCCCGGTATCGCCGGCCTGCATATCGAACGCATTTCCTATCTGGCGAGCGGCAAGGTGATCGAATTCACCCGCTCCATCTACCGGGGCGACGCCTATGATTTCGTTGCCGAACTGCGGCTGACAGGGCCGAGCGAAGAGGGCCGACCATGATCTCCAACACCACCCATATGCAGCGCGAGATCGAGGAGATCCCTGAGGCCGTCGCCCGGCTGCTCGACGGCTCCGGCGCCGTGCTCGCCGAGGCCGGGCGCGGTATCAAGGAGCGCGACCCGCATTTCGTCGTCACCGTGGCGCGCGGGTCGTCCGACCATGCGGCCACCTTCATGAAATATGCCGTGGAGCTGACCGCGGGCCTTGCCGTCGCTTCGGTCGGTCCGTCCATTGCCTCGATCTATGGCCGCAAGCTGAGGCTCGACGGCTCGGCGTGTCTCACGATCTCGCAGTCGGGCAAGAGCCCCGACATCGTCGCCATGGCCGAAACCGCCCGCGCCGGCGGCGCGCTGACCATCGCCGTCACCAACACCGCCGACTCGCCGCTGGCGCGCGCCTCGGACTATGCGATCGACATCCTTGCCGGCCCGGAGCGCAGCGTCGCGGCGACCAAGACCTTCGTCAATTCCGCCGTCGCCGGTCTTGCGTTGATGGCGCATTCCACCGGCGACGAAGCTCTTCTGGCAGCACTGGCCCGTTTGCCAGAGCATTTCGGCAAGGCGATCGCCTGCGACTGGATGAGCGTGCTGGCCGAAACCATCGAGAAGCAGAAATCGCTGTTCATCCTTGGCCGCGGCCCGTCGGCGGCGATGGCCAACGAGGCGGCGCTGAAGTTCAAGGAAACCTGCGGCATGCATGCCGAGGCCTATAGCGCGGCCGAAGTCATGCATGGCCCGCTGGCGCTGATCGGTCCCGATTTTCCGGTGCTGGCGCTGGCCGCGCGCGATGCGTCAGAACCGTCCATCACTGAGGCGGCCGACGGGCTGGCGGCCAAGGGGGCGCCGGTGTTCGTCACCTCAGCGCTTGCCAACCGCGCCACCCGCCTGCCGCATGTCGCCACCGGTCACCCGCTGACCGATCCGCTGACGCTGATCGTTTCGTTCTACGTGTTCGTCGAGGCCTTCGCGCGCCATCGCGGCCTCGATCCAGACACGCCGCGCAATCTTCGCAAAGTGACGGAGACCGTATGAGCGACCGTTTTGCCCTGACTGGCGCCCGAATTTTCGACGGCGACGACTGGCATGAAGGCCACGCCCTAGTCGTGCGCGACGGCCTGGTCGAGGCGATTTTACCCACCGGCGCCCTTCCCTCGGATATCCGCGCCGCCGACACCGGCGGCGGCATGCTGGTGCCGGGCTTCGTCGACATCCAGGTCAATGGCGGCGGCGGCGTCATGCTCAACGACCACCCCGATGTCGCCTCGATCGAAACCATCTGCCGGGCGCATGCGCCGTTCGGCACGACGGCGCTGCTGCCGACGCTGATCACCGACACGCCCGCGATCACCGCTGCCGCCATCGCCGCTGGCGAGGCCGCCGCGCGGCAAAAGGTGCCGGGCTTCCTCGGCCTGCATCTCGAAGGCCCGCATCTGTCGATCGCGCGCAAGGGCGCGCATGATCCGGCGCTGATCCGGCCGATGACGGATGCCGACCAGGCAATGCTGATCGCGGCGCGGCCGAAACTACCGGTGCTGCTCACCACGATCGCACCGGAATCCGTCGATCCGGCGCGCGTTGCGGCCTTGGCCAAGGCCGGCATCATCGTCAGCCTCGGCCATTCCGACACGGGCTACGCCACGGCAAAGGCCTTTGCCGATGCGGGTGCCGGCGTGGTCACGCATCTGTTCAATGCGATGAGCCAGATCGGCAACCGCGAGCCTGGCCTCGTCGGCGCGGCCGTCAACATCGGCACATTGTCAGCCGGACTGATCGCCGACGGCATCCACGTCCATCCAGCCAGCATCAGGATCGCGCTCGACGCCAAGCAGGGGCCGGGCAAGATCGTGCTGGTCACCGATGCGATGGCGACGATCGGCACCGACATGACCTCGTTCACGCTCAACGGCCGCACCATCTACCGCAAGGACGGGAGCCTGCGGCTTGCCGACGGCACGCTGGCCGGCGCCGATCTCGACATGATCTCGGCTGTGCGGTTCATGCACGATGTCGTCGGTGTCGATCTGTCCGAGGCCTTGCGCATGGCCTCGCTCTATCCGGCGCAGGCGATCGGCCAGTCGCACCGGCTTGGCCGTCTGGCCAACGGCACGGCGGCCGACATCGTTGCGCTGTCGGACGATCTTGGCATAGGAAGCGTCTGGATCGGCGGCGACAAGGTGTTCGAGGCCGGCGCTTCACGCTGAAGGCGGGGCCATGCAGACAATCGATTGTGTCGTCGCCGGAGCGGGCGTCGTCGGGCTTGCCGTCGCCAGGGCGCTGGCCGTGTCGGGCCGCGAGGTGGTGGTGGTCGAGCAGGCCGATGCGATCGGCACCGCCACCAGTTCGCGCAATTCCGAAGTCATCCATGCCGGGCTCTACTACGCACCGGGAAGCCTGAAGGCCCGGCTCTGCGTCGAGGGGCGCCGGCGTCTCGACGCCTACTGCGCCGAGCACGACATCGCCCATAAGCGCACCGGCAAGCTGATTGTCGCCAGCGAGCCCGGCCAGACCGACGGGTTGCGGAAGATCGACGCCAATGCGCGACGCAGCGGGGTTGATGATCTCGAGTTTTTGACGCAAAGCGAGGCCGAAAGCCTGGAGCCGGCACTGACCTGCGCCGGCGCACTGCTGTCGCCATCGACGGGCATTGTCGACAGCCATGCGCTGATGCTGTCGCTGCGCGGCGAGGCCGAAGCCGCCGGTGCGTCCTTTGCTTTCCTGACCACCGTTGCAAGGGCGACGGTGGAGGCTGGCGGGATCCGGATCGAAACGCGCGATGCCAATGGCGAGGCCTTCGCCCTGGATGCCGGCGCTTTCATCAACGCTACGGGCCTCGATGCGCAGGCCCTGGCCGGCCAAATCGACGGTTTCCCCGGGGATTTCATCCCCCGGCAGTGGCTGGCGCGCGGGAATTATTTCGCGCTTCCCGGCCGGTCGCCGTTTTCGCGGCTGATCTATCCGGTTCCGGTCGAAGGTGGCCTCGGCGTCCATCTGACGCTCGACCTTGGCGGCGGCGCACGCTTCGGGCCTGATGTCGAATGGATCGACCGTGTGGATTACACGGTCGATTCCGGCCGAAGTTCTGCCTTCTACGAAGCGATCCGGCGCTATTGGCCCGGTCTTGCCGACGGCGCTCTGCAGGCGGCTTATGCCGGGGTCAGGCCGAAACTGTCAGGTCCCGGCCAGCCTGCCGCCGATTTCATCATCCAGGGTCCGGCCGACCACGGAGCCGGACGGATCGTCAACCTGTTCGGCATCGAGAGCCCCGGCCTGACGGCAAGCCTGGCCATCGCCGACCATGTCGTCGAACTGCTGTACCCGCGATAACGGTCGCAGCCGGGAATTTTGCCATATAAGCGGGCGACATGAAACCTTTTGATTTCAAGCTCGTTGTCGGGGCGTATGTCCGAGGCGAAACCCAGATCGAAACCGGCCGACGGCATCAAACCGCGCGGCACCCCGAAGCCGCGACGGCAAAAGCCGCGTGACGAGAGACCGCGCGGGGAGGAACCGGGCGAAAAGAAGCCGCGCGATAAGAAGGCATCGACCGTGGAAGCGGCGGCGTCCGAGATTGTCGGCGAAGCCCCACCGCCGGAGGCCGTCGAACCCGATCCCGAGCTGGCGCCCGAGCAGTTAGAACAGGCGCGCAAGAAATATTTGCTGAAACGGTTCTGGATCAGCGGGCGCGGCTATTGGGGGCGGCACGGCGACAGGCTCGGCTGGCCATTGACGATCGGGCTGCTGATCCTGATCGGCATCAATGTCGGCTTCCAGTACGGGATCAATGTTTGGAACCGCTCGATTTTCGACGCCATCGAGAAGCGCGACGCCCACACCGTCTATTTCCTGAGCGCGGTGTTCGTGCCGCTCGTCATCGGCAGCATCAGCCTTGTCGTCACGCAGGTCTATCTGCGCATGACGATGCAGCGCCGCTGGCGCGCCTGGCTGACCACCTCGGTGATAGCGCGTTGGCTCGCCAATGGCCGCTACTACCAGTTGAACCTCGTGCAGGGCGACCACCAGAACCCCGAGGCCCGCCTCTCGGAAGATCTGCGCGTCGCCACCGAGGCGCCCGTCGACTTCGTCGCCGGCGTGATTGTCGCCACCCTGTCGGCCTCGACCTTCATCGTGGTGCTGTGGACGATCGGCGGGGCCTTGAGCTTCAACTTGGGGGGCTCGACTTTCACCGTGCCCGGCTTCCTCGTCGTCACGGCGGTGATCTATGCCGCGATCACTTCCACGTCGATGTTCGTCATTGGCCGCGATTTCGTGCGGCTGTCCGAAGAGAAGAACCAGGCGGAAGCCGAATTCCGCTACGTGCTGACGCGCGTGCGCGAAAACGGCGAGAGCATCGCCTTGCTCGGCGGCGAGGAGGAGGAACGCAGCGGCATCGACAAGACCTTTGCCGGCGTGCTGAAACGCTGGGCACAACTGACCGGCCAGCACATGCGCACGGCATTGGTGTCGCAGGGTTCGAGCCTGTTCGCACCGGTCGTGCCGGTGCTGCTGTGCGCGCCAAAATTCCTTGAAGGCTCGATGTCGCTCGGCCAGGTCATGCAGGCGGCGTCCGCCTTCGCCATCGTGCAGGGCTCTTTCGGCTGGCTGGTCGACAATTATCCGCGCCTCGCCGACTGGAACGCCTCCGCACGCCGCATTGCTTCGCTGATGATGTCGCTCGACGGGTTGGAGCGCGCCGAGCAGAGCGACGAGCTCGGGCGCATCCAGCACGGCGAGACCAAGGGCGACACCATGCTCTCCCTCGACAATCTCTCCGTGACGCTCGACGACGGCACGTCCATGGTGAAGGAAACGGAAGTCGCGGTCGAAGCGGGCGAACGGGTGCTGGTGTCGGGCGAATCCGGCTCGGGCAAGTCAACTCTGGTGCGGGCGATCGCCGGCCTGTGGCCATGGGGAAGCGGCAGCGTCAATTTCCATCCCGACAAGCGGTTGTTCATGCTGCCGCAGCGGCCCTACATCCCTTCGGGCACGCTGCGCCGGGTGGTCGCCTACCCCGCGGCCGCCGACAAGTGGAAGCTCGACCAGATCAAGGCCGCTCTCGACAAGGTCGGCCTCGGCCACCTCGGCGGCCGGATCAAGGAGGAAGCGCCCTGGGACCAGATGCTGTCGGGCGGCGAAAAGCAACGTGTCGCCTTCGCGCGCCTCTTGCTGCATCGCCCCGACATCGTCGTGCTGGACGAGGCAACGTCGGCGCTGGACGAAAAGAGCCAGGACCAGATGATGGAAACGGTGATCCGCGAACTGCCTAAGGTTACCATCGTCAGCGTGGCGCATCGCGCCGAGCTGGAAGCGTTCCACACCCGCAAGATCACGCTGGAGCGGCGCAAGGGCGGCGCGAAACTGGTCGGGGATATCGATCTCGTGCCGCGCAACCGCAAACGCGGGCTATTTCAGCGCGCCTTGTGGGGCTCCGGCACCAGGATCAACAAGCCGCGCAAGACGGCGAACGGCAGTTAGGACGCGTAAATATCCTTATAGGCATCGCGCAGAAGATTCTTCTGGACCTTGCCCATCGTGTTGCGCGGCAATTCGTCGACGAAGATCACTTGCTTCGGGTGCTTGTACCTGGCCAGTCGCCCGGCGATGGCGCCGAGGATTTCGGCTCCGGTGATCGCTGCCCCTGGCGCCCGCACGACGACCGCGGTGACGCCTTCGCCGAAATCCGGATGGGCGACGCCGATGACGGCGCTTTCGCTCACTCCATCAAGCGCGTCGATCTCGCTTTCGAGCTCCTTCGGATAGATGTTGTAGCCGCCCGAAATGATCAGGTCCTTGCCGCGGCCGACAATATGGACATAGCCGTCGGCGTCGACCATGCCGAGATCGCCGGTGATGAAGAAACCGTCGGCGCGGAATTCCGCCTTGGTCTTTTCCGGCATGCGCCAGTAGCCGCCAAAAACGTTCGGACCCTTGACCTCGATCATGCCGACCTCGCCCTGGGCCAGTGGCTTGCCGCTGTCGGGGTCGACGATGCGCAAAGCGACACCCGGCAAGGGGAAGCCGACCGTGCCGGCGCGCCGTTCGCCCTCATAGGGGTTCGAGGTGTTCATGTTGGTCTCGGTCATGCCGTAGCGTTCGAGAATGGCGTGGCCGGTGCGCTCGCGCCAGGCCTTGTGCGTGTCGGCCAGCAGCGGCGCCGAGCCGGACACGAACAGGCGGATGGTCTTCGTCGCCTGTCGGTCCAATCCATCCTGCTGCAGCAGCCGCACATAAAAGGTCGGCACGCCCATCAGCGCGGTGGCGCGCGGCAGCAGCGCGACGATCCGGGCCGGATCGAATTTCTGCTCGAACAGCATCGAGGCGCCCGCCATCAGGACGACATTGGTGGCGACGAACAGGCCATGGGTGTGGAAGATCGGCAGCGCATGGATCAGCACGTCGTCTGACGTGAAGCGCCATTGCTCGACCAGCACCCGCGCATTCGAGGCCAGGTTTTCGTGGCTGAGCATGGCGCCTTTCGAGCGGCCTGTCGTTCCCGATGTGTAGAGGATTGCCGCGAGATCATCGGGCCCGCGCGCCACATCGTGAAAATCCGACGGCAGACGCGAAGCCTGGTCCGCCAGCGATCCCCGGCCGTTGCGGTCGAGCGTGACGACGACGGCGCCGGATGGCTCGACCATGCGCCCGATATCGGCCGCCCTTGCCGGATCGCAGACGATGACGCGCGGCGCCGCATCCCCGAAGAAATAGGCAAGCTCGGTCAGCGTGTAGGCGGTGTTGAGCGGCAGGAAGACAGCGCCGGCGCGCACGCAGGCGAGATAGAGCAGCAGCGCCTCCGGGCTCTTGTCGACCTGCACGGCGACCCGGTCGCCGGGCTTGACATCCAATTGCAGCAGCGCATGCGCGAACTGTGCCGACCGCGCCAGCATGTCGCCATAGCTGAGCGAGCGCCCGTCATCGGTTTCCATCAACAGATGCCCGGGCGCCGGCATCCGGGACTTGAACGCATCGAACAGATGATTGCTCATGAAGTCTTCCCGCAGTGACGGCAATGGCGACGCCGGCAACGCCTTGAGGGCTACATGAGTCGGCGGCGAAGAGTTCGCGTTTCCAAGCCATGCCGTCAAGGCCGCAAACGGCGGTCCAGCACGTCACTCCCGCCGAAGGTCGCGACAAGGCGCCAAGGGAAAGATCGTTACCGCCGGGCGCGTGCGGCCGAGGCGGCGACCTTTGAGACTTCACCTTGCTTGAAACGCTCCATGCATATGGAAGCGGTCAGCTGGTAGTGGTCGATCAAAGCCTGGACCGCGCCATCGGCATTGCCGTCCAGCGCGTATTCGGCGATCAGCCGGTGTTCGGCGGAACCGTCGCGCGGGACGCTTTCGCCGCCATTGGCCATTTGCCGGTAGCGATAGGCGTGATCGGAAAGCTGATCGCAGAAACCCACGAGCCAGTGCGACCGGCAGGCGGAGATGAGCACGCGATGGAAGGTGCGATGCAATTTCTCCCAATCCGGATCGAGCGACGAGGGATCTTGCTGCGAAAGACGTGACGCGCGGCCCAGGCGATGCAGCGCCAGCACCAGTTGTTCTTCCCATTCCGCGGTGCGGTGGGCGATGGATTCGCGAAGCGCCCGCTCCTCGAGCCAGCAGCGGGTGCGCGTCAGCTCCTCGAGCTCCGCCGCACTGACCGGCATGATGAAAAAGCCACGCTGGTCGTGGCGACCAAGAAGTCCTTCGGAGGCAAGGCGATTGAGAGCTTCGCGAACCGGGGAAGCGCCGGCGCCATATTTGGAAACAACCCACTCGACCCGCAGCTTGCTTTCGGTTTCAAGAGCGCCGCTGAGAAGATCCTCCCGCAATTGTTGGTAGACCGTACTGGCAAGTGTGCTCTTGGATCCTGTGCCGTCGTCGTTCAGGTTGGCAGCTCCGTATGTCAAGGTTGACTCCTTGTCCCCAATTTTCCGGGCAATGCGAGTCCTAGAAGAATCTTCCGTACGTGTACCATACAATGTCTGCGTCAAGGGGCTCAAGCAGAAGATGGCGCTATTGTACTTAAGCACAAAGAAATATACTCCGCTCTGCATCTGATCGTGGAAACTTGCGCATCTCTACAACCAGCAGAAACTTAACGTGTTTTGTATACACGCAGGTTTATCCGTTTCTTGTGTGCCTGTGCGAGCATCTTTTCTGTCGCGCGCAAAGACTGCGGGCGGTTTGCCCCAATCAGGCCCGTCAGCGAATCCGATTCGTGGCGGCGCGTTAGAGCAATTCCAGGAAAAGTGTGAGCGGTTTTCCCGGGAAAAGCGCGGAGCGCTTTCCCTTGAGAATTGCGCCAAAACAAAGCGTTAGAGCGATCCGCCGTTTCCGTGAAACGGTGAAACGCTCTAGCCGGCGGCCTTGTCGGCCGCTGTCCTGATCGCCTCGATGTTGGCGCGGTAGGCTTCAACGCTGCCGCCCTTGAAGATGGCCGCACCCGCCACCAGCACATCGGCACCGGCTGCCGTGACCAGGGGGGCTGTCTCCGGCGACACACCGCCGTCGATCTCGATGCGGATCGGCCGGTCGCCGATCAGCGCCTTGACCCTTCTCACCTTGTCGACGACCCCCGGGATGAAAGCCTGGCCGCCAAAACCCGGATTGACAGTCATGATCAGGATCAGGTCGAGCCGGTCGAGCACATATTCGATCATCGTTTCCGGCGTCGCCGGATTGAGCGACACACCGGCCTTCTTGCCGAGATTCCTGATGGTCTGCAGCGAACGGTCGAGATGCGGCCCGGCCTCGGCATGCACGGTCATGCCGTCACAGCCGGCCTCGGCGAAAGCGGCGAGGTAGGGATCGGCCGGCGCAATCATCAGATGGCAGTCGAAGAAGGCCTTGGTGCGGTTGCGGATCGCCTTGATGACGGGCGGGCCGAAGGTGATGTTGGGGACGAAATGGCCATCCATGACATCGAGATGGATCCAGTCGGCGCCTGCCGCCGCGACGGCTTCGACCTCGTCGCCGAGCCTCGAAAAGTCCGAAGCCAGCACCGATGGTGCGATCAAGGTCTTTCTGCTCATCCTGCGGCCTTTCCGGGCGCCCTTTTCATACCGGTCACTCTGGACCGACTGCCTAATGCCCGGCGGGTGACTTGTCGAGGGTGCAGACGTGGCGGCTCCACAGGCTTGGGTGGCGTTGCCGCGTCTGCGATCCCCGATTGCCGGTGCCATGAAGAAAAACCCGCCGGATTGCCCCGGCGGGTTTCTGGTCTGGCGTCGAGCAGCTGGTTACTGCTGCTGGAGCTTCAGGATTCTGTTTGGTGCTGGATCCTGCTGCTGGTCGACCTGCGGCTCACGCCGTGGCAGCACCTGCTGTAGCAGCAGTCCCGGGTTGATCTCCAGCGATGGTTGTCCCCGGATCGGACGGCAGTTTGGATACCGTCCGATCGTGCCTTCCGGGCAGCGCCGCTTGAAGATCGGCTGGCACTGGCCATTGATCATCTGGGTGCCCGGCGCGCACTCCGTCTGCTGCCTGGGCCTGCGGCATGCGCCGTCGATCACCTCGGTCCCGCGCGGACAGACACACTCGCCGCGCTTGTTGTGGACCTGGCCGCGTATGTCGCATTGCTCCAGTTGCGGCTGCTTGCGCCGACATGCGCCGTCGATCACCTCAGTCCCACGCGGGCAGACGCAATCGCCATTGGCATCGTGCACCTGGCCGCGGATAGCGCACTGCTCAGGCTTCGGCCGGACCGGACGGCAGGCGCCGTTGCGCACCTCGGTGCCCTGCGGACAGACGCAATCGCCATCGCCATTGCGGATCTGGCCGGGGATGCGGCACTGCTGAGGCTTCGGCCGCACTGGACGGCAAGCGCCGTTGCGCACCTCGGTCCCCTGCGGGCAGACGCAATCGCCATCGGCATTGCGGATCTGGCCGGGGATGCGGCACTCCTGGGGCTTCGGCCGGATCGGGCGGCAGGCGCCGTTGCGCACTTCGGTCCCTTGCGGGCAGACGCAGTAGCCGTCGGCGTCGTGGATCTGGCCGCGGATGGTGCACTGCTCGGGCCTGTTGGTGCTGACGCACTTGCCGTTCTCCAGCGCCGTGCCGCGCGGGCAGATGCAGCGCCCGTCCTCGGTGCGGATCTGGCCTTCGAGCAGCACGCAGCGCTTCGGCGGCGGTGGCGTCGGCAGAATGTTGGTGCCGCCGCCGGTGCACTGGCCGTTGCGGAAGGTGGTGCCTTCCGGGCAGACGCAGCGGCCGGCATCGTTCATGACGAAGCCCGGCGAGCATTCCTTCTTCACCTCATGGGTGATGATGAAGGGATGGCACGCATAGGCTTTGCCGCGATCGCCCTGCACATTGGCCGCATCCTTGGACAGCACGTCGCCGCCGTCCTCAACCCGCGTGTCGGGAGACAGGACGCCAACGCAGTTCTGGCCATTGACGTTGCCCTGCAGGTTGGCCAGACGCCCGTCGTCGGGAATGACTACGGTGACATGATGCGACTGGCTCTCGCCGGCGCCGAGCGTCAGGTTGGCGATGCAGGACAGAGGCAGGGTTGCCGGTTCGGGCGAGCAGCCGAAGGGCGGATCGATCGAGGTGATCGCGACGCCGTCCAGCCGGCCGAGACCTTCGACGCCGATCGCATCGCCGATGCGGACCGGGCCGGAGAAGGGGCTCGTCCCGTCATTTGATATGGTGATGTCGAACGAGCAGGGCTGGCCGAGCCGGCATTCGCGGTCGCCGGTCTTCTCGACACGGATGGTCGAAGCGCCGCCGCCCTTGGCGCAGGCCTGGCCGATCGGATAGACGATGTCGTCGCCAGGCGCCCGACCATAGGAGCCGCGCGCGCAGTTTTCGAACTCGCCATTGGCCGAGACCGTGACGTCGAAGTGCCTGCTGGTTCCGGGCGTCATGACGGCGCCGGGAATCTGGCACGACAGCGTGTTGGCCGGAACCGGTCCGCACGCCCATTCCGCGCCGTCAGGAGTGACGGTCTGGATCTGGACGGGCGCGCCGCCCGACACCAGCGTGGCGGCATCGTTGACCCGCACCGGCCCGGTGGGGGCGGCCGTGCCGGCGTTGGAGACGGTGATGCGGCAAGAGACGACCGCGGCACCGGCCAGCGAGCCGTTGCACACCTTGGTGATGCGCAGGCCAGGCTTGCCGCCATTGGGACGACGGATGCGTTCCTTGGCGCAGGCCTTGTTGTTGGTGAGATCGACCTCACCGGGAATGGCCTTCACCGCGGCGCAGTTCTCGACCGTATCCGACTGATAGTCGGCCGGCATGACCGCCTTGACGAAGATCGGCGTCGAGGCGCCCGCGGGCAGCGAGATGCCGGCATTGTCGCAGCGGAACTGGCCGGGGCCGTTCGGACCGCATGTCCAGGGCGGGCTCGGCCCGAAGGTCGAGGAGCTCGGTGCGCCGCCAGGATAGTTGTCGATCACCGTCAGCGGCCCGTTATAGGTCGATGTGCCGTTGTTGATGATGTCGATCACGAAGTAGCAGACGCCGTCCGGCGTGCAGACCGGGATGCGCGCGCGCTTCTTCAGGATCAGGTCGACCTTCTTCTCGACCGGCGGCTGGCAGTCGCGGTCACGATCGCCACGGCGGCAGATCGGGATCGAGGCGCAGCCACGATCATTCGACTGGCTGCCGAACAGCGGCTTGCCGCTGGCGGCATAGTTGTAGGTCGCGCAGTTGCGCAGCGCACTGCCTTGCCAGCCCCCGGCCGGCTTGAAGCCGAGCTTGAGGTCGACAAAGGCCCCCGGATTGAGCGTGGTCACCGGATAGGTGCATGTCATCGGCGTGGTGCCGGGCACGCAGACCCAGGGCGGATTGGGCCCTGAACTCAGCGTCGAGCCGGCCGGCAGCGTCACCTCGTCGAGCACGATCTTGCCGTCGTAGGGCGCGGTGCCGACATTGGTGACCCTGATGGTGAAGTCGCAGCCGCCGGCCATGGTGCAGCGTGGGACATCGGCGCGTTTCTCGACCTTGAGATCCGGCTCCTTGTCCTTGGGCGGGCACCGCTGGTCACGCGGGATGACGATGTCGATGGTCTGCGTGCAGCACAGGCCCCAGCCCTCCTTCGGCCCGGCATAGGTCTCGATGCCGGTGACGATGAGGTGGATGACGTCGCCGGGCGATGCGCCGACGATCTTCCAGTTGAGCACACCGCCGCCCACCGGCACCAGCTGGGTGTCGGGGATGATGGTGATGCCAGGCGTGGTGGTCGACACCTGCACCCACTTGCCGCCCATCTCCGGACCGACCGGCATGTGGTAGATGAAGGCGCCGCCGCCGGGCACGCAATCGACCGTGCCGCGTTCCACCTTGAAGCATTCCTTGCCGGGAGGTGGTGGCGGCGGGTTGCATTTGGTGACATCGATCTTGATCGAGGTCTTCACACCGGTCTTGTAGTCACCATCGTCAGGCTTGCTCGGATCCTGCGACGGGATGATGGTCCCGGTGCCGGCTTCGTTGCTCACCTTGATCAAGCCCTGATTGTCGACGATCGTCGGCGCGGGAAACGCCGCATGGTCGATCTTGGCGGTGATCTGGAAATTGATGACACGTTCATTGGCGGCACCGGCGCCGTCGAGATCGGCGGCGGAGAGCCGGAAATCGGACACCGTGGCGGTATCATTGGGACCCGCCGTATTGCTGATCGTCGCGCTCGGCAGGGGTCCGCCGGAGGCATCCGTGCCGTCGCCGGACACATTGACGTTGACGATGGCAAGGCCGTGCGGAAGCTGGTCCTTGAACTCGATCTTGAGTTTCTTCAGCAAGCCCACCAGGCCCGGATCGGCAAAACCCTGCGGGTCACCGCGCAGGCCGAAGCTCAGGGAGTAGACGACATAGTCGCAGCCTCTCTGGGTGCCTTGCTTGGTGAAGAACGGGACGACCCGCTCCGGCCTCGGATTGACGACGCGCGAATTGTCGAGATCGAGCCTCAGTTCCGGGGTGATCGGAGCGGCGTCTTCCGCGTGGCTCGCGAACGGGGTTAGCATGGCGACCGCGATACCGGCCGCCATCAGCCAGCGCGCGCCGCGCCTGGCGTATGACAGGGGTTTCATGATCGTCTCCATGACGGTTGCGTGGTTTTGCGCGAGCGGGGAGAGTGCGAGATTGTTCATCTTCCCCTCCTCAACGTTCGCAGCTGACGGCTGGGGTGCGGAGCGGCAAGGTCATCTTGCAGCAAGGGTAGTAGCCACCCTTGTCCTTGTCGGACTTCCTGTAGAAGCAAAGTCCAACATCCACTCTGTCGCCCGGATAATGGCCGGTGATGCCGATCGTGTAAGGCTTGCCGGGCGCATGCGACATGGGTGACGTCACCGCGACGCCTGGCGTCCTGGACTGGGCCTTGATCGAATCGCCGCCGAAGCCGGCATGGTCATGGAGATAGAGATCGGCCTCGAGGCCCGAAGGCGTGCAGTAATATTGCACGTCGTCGACATCGAGACAGGGAGGCAGATTGCCGGGCGGTGGGAAATCCGGCGGGTAGAAGGGTGGCAGATAGCCGCCCGGGATTTCTTCATAGTAGCCGGCGCGGCCCTCGCAGGGGTGCCAGACGGCGACGTCGCCGACATGGCCTTCCACCTCGGGATCCTCGAAATAGCCGTCGAAATCGACGAACCAGGAACCGAAGGGCGGCACGTTGGCCGGCTTGACCAGGTCCTTGGGCGTGATCTGCACGCCGTGCACGGCGAGCGGCCCGCCGGCGGCGAGTTGCTCGGCAAGCGTCGGATTGTCGCGCAGTTTGTCGCCGGTGTTGACCAGCGTCTGCGTGCATACCGAGGTGTCGAGATTGCCGTTGGCGTCATAGCCATATTGCAGGTCGAGGCCGCCGGCCGACTGCCGGTTGCCTTGCGGGAAACCGACCGCGTATTCCTGCGGCACTTCCACCCAGACCGATTCCGTTGCCGGATCGTCCGGATTCTCACGCCAATAACGGATGACCTCGCCTTTGCCGGAATCCGCGAACTGGCTGTAATCATAACGGTTTTCGACCGGGCCGCGCTGGGCGAGATACATGAAGCCGCTGTTGTCGAAGGCGATGTCGGTGACGGCGTAGTCCTTGTCGGCCTTGACCGTCAGTTCCCAGCGCGGGTCGCCGGCAAAGCTGCCGTCGCGGGCAATGCCCACCGACCAGATTTCCGACTTTTCGCCGACCGAATAGTAGAGCCGGCCGCCATGGTAGAAGACGGCCCAGACGCGGCGCTCGTCCTGGGTGTAGCCCCAGGTCTCGGGGTCTTCGGTGTCGAAGGCAGCACCCTGAATGTCCATCACCGCGCCGTCGTCGGCGACGGGAGCCAGGCCATGCGCCGGGCGCCCGGCGACGCCATGATCGAACGTGTCGATCAATCTGCCGGTGGCGTCGATGCGATGGATCAGGCCGGTGTCGAGATCCGAGGCGAAAAACTGGCGGTGGTTGGGATCGAAGGTGAGATTGCCGATGCCGGGGCCGCTGTTGGTGTCGATGTCGGCGAATTTGGCGACCTGGCCGGTGATGCCGTCGATCTTCCAGATGGTGCCGGGTCCGCCGCCGTTTTCGGTGCCGAACTGGCCATCCATGAAGGCGGCGCCCGCCGTGCCGCGGCGCTGCCGCTCCGGCCTGCCGTCATTGTCGGTATCAGGCGTGACGATGCGGATGCCGTGCAGCGAGGTGGCGGCGGCGTAAAGATTGGGAACGCCAGACGGAACGCCATCGCGCACGCCGTCATCATAGGTGAGGCCGAAAACCTGGCCGATCTGGCCGGCCGTGACCTCGAAGGGCGGCGGCGTGAAGACGAGCTGGCCCGAGGCCGGCCCGCCGAGATGCGAAACGTCGAAAACGCGCAAAGTGGCGCGCGTGGTGTCGATGAAGGTTTCGTCGACCGGATCGACACCGGGCGGCAGGCCTTCGTCGAAATTCGGAATGATGGTGCCGGAAAATCCGGTGACCGCCATCGAGCCGGGATAGATGATCTGGGTGTCCTGCGCCCGGGCGACGCCGCCAAGCCAAAGGCCGGCGGTCAGGGCAAACGCAAGAAGTCCGCCGGTTGCCTTGATCAGGCGGTGCAACCGGCTGATGCGAGAAGACACGAACGGGCCGTGATCGCAAGACATGGAACTCCCCCCGAAGTCTGCGGGAGGAGCCTCCGGCTGTGCCGCGCGAACCAGGGCAAGGCGCGGCGGTCCGGCTCGTTCTTCCCTGCTCGAATTGTCTGCTTTCCTCATTGTCACGATACGCCTGCTCTTACGCAGGGTCAACGGAATCAGCGGGAAGCCCAGCGCATCGACCCCGTCCCGAAGGCGGTGGTCGCGCCGAGCTCCTGTTGTTCCCGGAGACCTCAGAGCCTCTGGGTTGCTGGTCATGGGGGCTTCCTTTCCGGGCCGCACCATGCGGCACCTTGACCTCTGTCGCGGACGGAGGTGAAAAGGTTCATGGAAGCCTTGCGCAGAATGCTTGCGCCCGATGCTGCCTGTTCTTATATACGCGCCAAGCCGTGCGACGCCGGGACACCGGTGGCCGGACGGGATTTCTTATGAACAGGGGCTTTCGTCGGAACGCCTTCATGGGTCCTGAAAGCCTGCTTAGAGGAGAGACTAGAAAAATGGCAAAAGTAATCGGTATCGATCTCGGCACCACCAATTCCTGCATCGCCATCATGGATGGCAAGGAGCCCAAGGTGATCGAGAATGCGGAAGGCGCGCGCACGACGCCTTCCATCGTCGCCATCTCGGGCGACGGCGAACGTCTGGTCGGCCAGCCGGCCAAGCGCCAGGCGGTCACCAATCCTGAAAACACCATCTTCGCGGTCAAGCGCCTGATCGGCCGCCGCTATGACGATCCGGTGACGGAAAAGGACAAGAAGCTTGTCCCCTACAAGATCGTCAAGGGCGACAATGGCGATGCCTGGGTCGAGGCCGGCGGCAAGAAGCAGTCGCCCAGCCAGATCTCGGCCATGATCCTGCAGAAGATGAAGGAAACGGCGGAAGCCTATCTCGGCGAGAAGGTCGAGAAGGCGGTCATCACCGTTCCGGCCTATTTCAACGACGCCCAGCGCCAGGCCACCAAGGACGCCGGCAAGATCGCCGGCCTCGAAGTGCTGCGCATCATCAACGAGCCGACGGCTGCCGCGCTCGCCTACGGCCTCGACAAGAAGGATGGCAAGACCATTGCCGTCTATGACCTTGGCGGTGGCACGTTCGACATTTCGGTGCTCGAAATCGGCGACGGCGTGTTCGAGGTGAAGTCGACCAATGGCGACACCTTCCTCGGCGGCGAGGATTTCGACATGCGCCTAGTCGAGTACCTGGCGGCCGAGTTCAAGAAAGAACAGGGCATCGACCTGAAGAACGACAAGCTCGCCTTGCAGCGTCTCAAGGAGGCGGCTGAAAAGGCCAAGATCGAGCTGTCGTCCACCACGCAGACCGAGATCAACCTGCCCTTCATCACCGCCGACGCGACCGGCCCGAAGCACCTGACGCTGAAGCTGACGCGCGCCAAGTTCGAAAGCCTGGTCGAGGATCTCGTCCAGCGCACCATCGACCCGTGCAAGGCGGCGCTCAAGGATGCCGGCCTGAAGGCCGGCGAGATCGACGAAGTGGTCCTGGTCGGCGGCATGACCCGCATGCCCAAGATCCAGGAGATCGTGAAGCAGTTCTTCGGCAAGGAGCCGCACAAGGGCGTCAACCCGGATGAGGTCGTTGCTCTCGGCGCCGCCATCCAGGCCGGCGTGCTGCAGGGCGACGTCAAGGACGTGCTGTTGCTCGACGTGACGCCGCTGTCGCTCGGCATCGAGACGCTGGGCGGCGTGTTCACCCGGCTGATCGAGCGCAACACGACGATCCCGACCAAGAAGAGCCAGGTGTTCTCGACCGCTGAAGATTCGCAGTCGGCCGTGACCATCCGCGTCTTCCAGGGCGAGCGTGAAATGGCCGCCGACAACAAGGCGCTCGGCCAGTTCGACCTGGTCGGCATCCCGCCGGCGCCGCGCGGCGTGCCGCAGATCGAGGTCACCTTCGACATCGACGCCAACGGCATCGTCAACGTTTCGGCCAAGGACAAGGGCACCGGCAAGGAGCACCAGATCCGCATCCAGGCCTCGGGTGGTCTTTCGGACGCCGACATCGAGAAGATGGTGAAGGACGCCGAAGCCAACGCCGAGACCGACAAGAAGCGGCGCGCCGTGGTCGAGGCCCGCAACCAGGCTGAGGCGCTGGTGCATTCGTCCGAGAAGTCGCTGAAGGAATATGGCGACAAGGTCTCGGAAGCCGAGCGCACGGCGATTTCCGATGCCATCGCGGCGTTGAAGACCGCCGCCGAGGGCGACGACGCGGCCGACATCGAGGCCAAGAGCCAGGCGCTTGCCGAAGCTTCGATGAAGCTTGGCCAGGCCATGTACGAGGCTTCGCAGAAGGAAGCGGCGGACGCCGATGCCAAGGCGGACGCCGCCAAGGACTCCGACGTGGTCGATGCCGATTTCGAGGAAATCGACGAGGACGACGACAAGAAGAAGTCGGCCTGAGCCGCCTGACGGCAAGATAAAGCGGAAAGCCCGGCATAAAGCCGGGCTTTTTTGCAACCCTTGCCGGAAAAGTGCGGGACCTCCCCGAAAAAACGACAGAAAAACCCGGACAGAGGCACGCCAGCACTGGCATCCGGGCGGCACCGATCCTAAATCGAGACAGCGTGCCGGCAAAAGACGCAACAATGCATCAAGACGTTGAGCATCCGGACAGCGGGAAAAAATGAAAGCTGATTTCTACGAAACGCTGGGCGTGCAAAAGGGCGCCGACGAGAAGGAGCTCAAGAGCGCTTTTCGCAAGCTCGCCATGCAGTTCCATCCTGACCGCAACCCCGGCGATCATTCCTGCGAGCACAAGTTCAAGGAAATCAACGAAGCCTACGAGACGCTGAAGGACCCGCAGAAACGCGCGGCCTATGACCGTTTCGGCCACGCCGCCTTCGAACAGGGCGGCATGAATGGCGGCGCGCAAGGCTTTGGCGCCGGCGGCTTCGCCGACATCTTCGAGGATATTTTCGGCGACATGATGGGTGGGCGCCAGCGCCGATCGTCAGGCGGCCGCGAGCGCGGCGCCGACCTGCGCTACAACATGGAAATCTCGCTGGAAGAGGCTTTCGCCGGAAAGACCGCGCAGATCCGGGTGCCGGCCTCGATCTCCTGCACGGAATGCTCCGGCAGCGGCGCCAAGCCCGGCACCCAGCCGGTGACCTGCTCGATGTGCCATGGCCACGGCAAGGTGCGCGCCACGCAAGGCTTCTTCTCGATCGAGCGTACCTGCCCGCAATGCCAGGGCCGCGGCCAGACGATCAAGGATCCGTGCCCGAAATGCGCCGGCCAGGGCCGCGTCACCGAGGAGCGTTCGCTGTCGGTCAACATTCCGGCCGGCATCGAGGACGGCACCCGCATCCGCCTTGCCAATGAGGGCGAGGCCGGCCTGCGCGGCGGGCCTTCGGGCGACCTCTATATTTTCCTGGCGGTGAAGCCGCATGAATTCTTCCAGCGCGACGGTGCCGACCTCTATTGCAAGGTGCCGATCTCGATGACGACGGCCGCCCTTGGCGGCTCCTTCGAGGTGACGACGCTGGATGGCAGCCAGACCAAGGTGAAAGTACCCGAAGGCACGCAGAACGGCCGCCAGTTCCGCCTCAAGGGCAAGGGCATGCCGGTGCTGCGCCAGCCCAATGTCGGCGACCTCTACATCCAGACCGCTGTCGAGACCCCGCAGAACCTGTCGCGCCGCCAGCGCGAGTTGCTGGAGGAGTTCGAACAGCTGTCCTCGCAGGACAATTCGCCCCAATCGAGCGGGTTTTTCGCCCGCATGAAGGATTTTTTCGAGTCTTTCGGCGAGCGCTGATAGTGCAAGAACGGCGCGGGAATGCATGAAACGCGCCGTGTTTTGAGACGCGACGAAATCTATCTTATCCACGACATGCGTCTCGCAACGCCTTGCCTTGCGTCAACCAGATGTTAAGTAGCTTTGCGGGGAGCCTTGAGGAGAGCTTGCATGACACGTGGTCACGGACTGCGGAAGGCGCTTGCCGAGAAGTTCGACGACGAACTCAAATTCTTCAAGGGCTGGATCGACAAGCCGAAGACGGTCGGTTCGATCGTGCCGACCAGTTCGATCACCGCGCGCAAGATGGCCTCGATCGTCAATCCCAGGTCCGGCCTGCCGGTGCTTGAAGTCGGTCCGGGCACCGGTGTCATCACCCGCGCCATCCTCGCTCAGGGCGTACGGCCCGAAAACCTCTATGCCGTCGAATACAACACCGATTTCGTGCGCCATCTGCGCCAGCTCTATCCCGGCGTCAACGTCATCGAGGGCGACGCCTTCAACCTCAACGCGACGCTTGGCGAGAGGAGCGGGATGATCTTCGATTCCGTCGTGTCCGGCGTGCCGCTGCTCAATTTCCCGGTCGCCCAGCGCATTGCCTATATAGAGAGCCTGCTCGACCGCATCCCGGCGGGCCGCCCGATCGTGCAGCTGACCTATGGCCCGATGTCGCCGATCCCGGCCGGCCGCGGCGACTACACTGTCAAGCATTTCGATTTCATCTTCCGCAACATCCCGCCGACGCAGCTGTGGATCTATCGAAGAGAGGGATAAGGCAGTAGGCAGTAGGGAATAGTCAGGAACCGCTTATCTCCTACTGCCTATTCCCCACTGCCTACTCTCTTTGCGAAGCAATGGCAGTGATCCCGAAAATCCTCGTCTTCGCCGGCTCGGTGCGCAGCGGCGCCTATAGCGGCAGGACCGCCGATGTGGCGCAGAAGGAACTTGCGGTGCAGGGCGCCGAGGTGACCCGCATTTCGCTCGCCGATTATCCCTTGCCGATCCTCGACGAGGATCTGGAGAAGGAGGAGGGTGTCCCCGAAAACGCCGTCAAACTCGGCCGTCTGATTTCAGCCCATGACGGATTGCTGATCGCCACGCCCGAATATAACGGCTCGATCCCGCCGCTGCTCAAGAACACGATCGACTGGGTGAGCCGGGTGCGCCGCGATGGCGGCCGATCGGTCAGGCCGCTTGCCGGCAAGGTCGTCGGGCTGTGTTCGTCCTCCAATGGCCATTTTGCCGGCATACGCTGCATCAACCATCTGCGCGCGGTGCTGGTACGCTGCCAGATGGAGGTGGTGACACCGGAATGCTCGGTGCCGGACGGCGGCGACGCCTTCGACGAAGGCGGCAATTTCCGTGACGAAAGACTGTACAAATCGATGGAGCATTTATGCCGCACGCTGATCGAAACCTCGCGCATGCTGTCGACCCGGATCGAGGCGTGACCGCCACGACCATGCAGGCCAAATCCATCCGGGCCCAGTCCATCCAGGAAAGACTGATCGTCGGCCTCGACGTGCCGACCGTGCGGGAAGCCGAGCAGGCGGTGCGCGAACTCGACGGCGTCGTCTCCTTCTACAAGATCGGCTATCAGCTGGCCTTCGCCGGCGGGCTCGACTTCGCCAGGGAGCTGGCCAGCGGCGGGACAAAAATCTTCCTCGACATGAAGCTGCTCGACATCGACCACACGGTGGCCAAGGGCGTCGAGAACATCGTCAAGATGGGCATGACGATGCTGACCATACACGCCTATCCCAAGGCGATGCGTGCGGCCGTGGACGCGGCCAGGGGCAGCGACCTTTGCCTGCTCGCCGTCAGCGTGCTGACCTCGATGGACGAGCAGGACATGATCGATGTCGGCTATGAATATGACCCGCACACGCTGGTGTTGCGGCGCTCGGAACAGGCGCTGCATGCCGGCATGGGCGGCATCGTCTGCTCGGCCGCGGAAGCCGAAGCGGTGCGCCGCATCGTCGGACCCGACATGGCGGTGGTGACGCCCGGCATCCGGCCGGTGGGCAGCGACCATGGCGACCAGAAGCGCGTGGTGACGCCGGCGCAAGCGATCCGCAACGGCGCCAGCCATCTCGTCGTCGGCCGCCCGATCGTCGCGGCAAGCGACCGCCGCGCGGCGGCGCAGGCGATCCTCGACGAAATGCGCTCTGCATAGAATAAGGGAGAGAACAATGCCCAAGGGATACTGGATCGCCCGCGTCGATGTGCGCGATGCCGAAGGCTACAAGGAGTATATCGCCGCTTCGAAGCTCGCCTTCGACCGTTTTGGCGCGAAATTCCTGGCACGCGGCGGAGCCCATGAGCTGGCCGAAGGGCCTGGCCGCGCCCGCAACGTGATCATCGAATTCGAATCGCTTGCGATCGCGCACGACTGCTACCATTCGCCGGAATATCAGCGCGCGGTCGCCATCCGCCAGAAGGTCGCCGACGGCGAGATCGTGCTGGTCGAAGGGGCCTGAAGCGCGCCGCGCTTTTCCCCGGAACTGCTCTTTCAGACGAAGTCCTGAAGGTTCACATCCCGCAGCTTGGCCCCGCCAAGCAGCGCCCCGACCAGTTGATGCTTGAGGGCAAGGCACTGCGAGCGGGCGAGTTTCACGATGCCGGGAACGTCGCTCTTTTCGCAGGCCTGCAGCAATTGCTTCTGCTGTTCGATGATCAGCGGCATGAAATCGCGCGACTTGAAGCCGAGATGGAGCGCCCGTTCCGACTGGTCGAGGATCTGGCTGAGCAGCTGTGCCAGCCGCAAATTCTCGGAAAGCTCGGCGATCGCCAGGCGGAAGGCACGGTCGGCCGCGAGGAACGCAACAGGGCTGCGCAGCGTCTCCGGCTTCAGCACCTTTCTCGCCGCCAGCCTGATCTCGTCCAGCCCGCGCTCGGTGATGCCCGTGGTGGCAACCCGGAACACTTCCGGCTCGACCAGGCTGCGCACGTCGAAGATCTCGTTGACGTCGCGTAGGGTCAGCGTGGTGATGACATAGCCGCGACGCGGCTCGCTCCTGACCAGACCCTCCTGCATGAGCCGGGCAAGTGCGGAGCGGATCGTCGCCTTCTTGATGCCGTAGCGTGCCTCGATCTGCTTTTCGGTCAGCGCTTCACCAGGCGACAGAACGCAAGCGACGATATCGCTCTTCAGCTGTTCGTAGGCCTGTTCGCTGCGCAGCACATCCGCCGTCGACAGCGCCGGCGTACCATCCGGGGACGCGGCCGATTTCGATGGCGTGGCTTTTGTCGGCTTCATGCTTGTCTCGCCTTTCATCGGTCTTGACATTGGCCATCTTAGCTATGCTAACTGAGCATCTCAGTCAGGAGCTGTGGCATGCCTCTATCGGCCGACTCCCCTCTCTACCGCGCGATCAGGGATATCGTCAACGCGGCGGCCGGCGCCAATCCCTTCGAGGACGTCAAGGCTGTCTTGAGCGACTATACCAACCGCTTCCATGCGCTCGGCGGGCTGGTTCACGAGGAGGAGGACGACGAGCTTTTGCTGCATGCCAGCCCGAAGCTGACGATCTACCACATCACGCTTTCGCCCGGGGTGCAGTATCCGCCGCATAACCATCTGATGGACGCCCTGGTCGGCATCTATTGGGGCGGCGAGACCAATTTCATCTACCCGCTCGCCGGCGAAAAGGTCGCCGAGCCGGAGCGGCAGGATTTTTCGGCGCCCTCGCTGGTGCACATGTCTTCCAGCACCATCCACTCAGTCGCCAATACCGGCAGCGCCCGCTCCGGCGCCCTGCATGTCTATCTCGGCGATCTGCCGGGCACCGACCGCCAATTGTGGAGCCTGGCCGACAACCGGCCGGAACCCTTCGACAACGCCAGGTACATGGCCGGCGCGCGACCGATATAGGCCAAGCCTAGCCGCTGCGGCGCTGACCGATAAATCGGCCTGCCGCCGTCGCCGCCATGGCATCGGCGAGGTTCAGGCCCCATTGCTGGCGGCAATAGGCGCGGAAATCGAAGCAGGGAAGGCCGGGGCAGACCTCGAACTCGATCAGGTGAACCGTCTCGTCGGCCTCGACGCGCAGGTCGATGGAAAACACGTCGCGCAGGCCGAGCCCGCCGATCAGCCGCCCGGCGATCGCCCTGACCCTGGCGTCGGCGACCGGCTGGGCATCGGCGACGGCGACGAGCTCCGGTTCGGCATAAAGTCCTGCCGCCTTCGCCGCCTCGCCGGTTTCGCCGTAGAGCGCCATGCTGTCGGCCATGGTCTGGAAATCCGCGCCGGAATCGACAAAGGCGATGCCGAGCGCCTCGACACCGGTTTGCGGCGTCAGCCCGAGGAAGCTGGCGCGCACATTGCGGCCGGCGACATAGGGCTGGACGACGACATCGTCGCGATAGGCGGCGAAGACGCGCCGGCTAAGCTCCAGCGCATGGGCCAGCTCATAGCACCGGGAATCCGGCCAGATGCCTATCTTGGCGCCAAGCCGATTGGGCTTGACGAACCAGCCGGCGGTGGAGGCCGGCGGCTCGACCAGCCATTTGCCATCGCGGGCAAGGCCGGCTTGCGGCGCCGGCAGGCCGAGCGCGCCAAGGACGGCGCCGGAGCGGAACTTGTCCTGGCAGAGCGCGAACAGCGAATCGTCGGCTCCGATCGTCCGCAACCCCTTGAGCCGGGCCAGCGCAGGAGCCGCGCCGCCACGGAAATAGGCGATGCCATCAGACAACGTCCAGACCAGCGTGTTCTCAACATCCTCACCCTCCAGCGTCTCGGCGGCATCGTCGAGCGCCACCGGCGCAAAGGCGAGACCGCGCGCCTCGCAGGCGACGGCGAGTGCCGCGAATTCGGGAGCGATGTCCGTCGACTGCGCCAGGTAGGACGAGATTTCGGTGGCGCGCTGCGGCGGGAAGCCGTCGGCGACCAGCCGGTCGAAGCAGGCCTTCTCCGGCTCGTAGACAAGGATCAGCTTCGGCTTGCGGCTCGACATGAGATGGACGATTCCCGGCGATGCGATCGCCTACCATCGCACGGCCGACGCAAACAGCTTTCGCGAAACCGACCCAAGCCGGACGCCTGCGTGACAACACCGCTATGAAGAGGGGCGGCGCCGATCGCCCAGTCTGTTCGGGCGCTCTCTGTTCAGGCGATCAGCACGCGCGGTTCGAACCGGCCGTTGACGGGGATGTCGATGAGGAAGGTCATGCCCGCCTGCGGATCGAGCTTGCGCTGCTTGTCGTCCTTGCCCTTCCAGGCCGAGGTCACCGCCAGACGGTCGGCCTTGGCGCCGACAAAGGCCGGACAGGAGGCCTGCGTCACCGGCATGGGAATTTCGCGCAGCAATGCGCCATCGGGCGAATAGGCCTTCACCGCCGCGCCGCCCCAGACGGCATTCCACAGCACGCCATCGCGGTCGACGACGGAGCCGTCGACATAGCCCTTCGAGGAGCGATGGTCGACGAACACTTTCGGTACGCCAACCGGCAGGCCAGTCGCCGGATCGCAGGCGACGCGCATCAAGAGGCCGGTCGCGGTGTCGGTGTAATAGGCGATCGTCCCGTCCTGCGAAAAGCAGATCGAGTTCGACACGGTGATGTCCGAAAACAGGCGGCGCAACTCGCCCCTGAAAAACCAGTAGATCGCGCCCGCACCCTTGCTCTCGTCCTTGGCCATCGTGCCGACCCAAAAGGCACCGCAGGGATGGACGCGGGAATCGTTGGAGCGGGTGAGCGGATTGTCGGCCTCGATGGGCGTATGCAGCGTCATCGCACCGGTCGCGACATCGCGGACAAAAAGCCCGGTCTCGGTGGCGATCAGCTGGCGCTGGTCGTCGATGATGGCGATGGCACTGGCCATCTGGCCAAGCTCGTGGATTTTCAGCGCGCCCGTGAGCGGCTTTTCCAGAAGCTTGCCGTTGACGATATCGAACCAGAACAGCGCATCGCTGGCCGGATCGTAGCTCGGGCCTTCGCCGAGCTGGCAGATGTGATCGGAAAAAACCGAAACTTCGCTCATCATGCTTCTCCGAACACCGCGTCCCAGGCCGCGACGGCGGCGTGCGCACGCGCCGCGACGTCGTCGACGCTCATGCCGGGCTTGAACAGGCTTGAGCCCAGGCCGAACACCGTGACGCCCACCGCCTTGTAGCCGGCAAAATCCTTCTCCGAAACGCCGCCAACGGCACCGACCAGCGTCTGTGCCGGCAGCACCGCCCGGATGGCGGAAATGCCGGATGCGCCGAGCGCGCTTGCCGGAAAGAACTTCAAGGCCGAGGCGCCCAGCCGGATCGCCTGAAAGGCCTCCGTCGGCGTGAACACGCCGGGCATGGTCACCATGCCGTAGTGCATGGCGCGCGCCATCACCTCGGCATCGATGTTGGGGCTGACCAGCAGCCGCCCGCCGGCCTGGTGCAGGCCGTCGACATCGGCCGCCGTCAACACCGTGCCGGCGCCGATCAAGGCCGACTTCGGCAGCACTTGGACAATCCTGGCGATCGACGAGAAGGGCTGGGGCGAGTTGAGCGGCACTTCGATCGCCTCGATGCCGGCATCGAACAGCGCCTGCCCCATGGCAATCGCCTCGGCGGGTTTCAGGCCACGCAGTATGGCGACCAGCCCGCGCTTGAGTTTTGGAAAGGCTGCGGTCTCGGTCATGCCAAGGCTCCGGTTCTGGCGATCATGCCGTTTTCGCGCGCGGCTTCGATGAGACCGGCGCGCACCGCTTCATCGGCGTCGACGGTGCGGACGGCAAGTCCTGCGAGGTCGAGTGCAGCCTGGTAGAGCACAGCGAGCGCACCCGAGGCAATCAGCACGACCGGCGCATCGCCGGCGCCATAGCGGCGCTTCGCCGAGGCGATCTCGCCGCCGATCAAAAGCCCGGACAGGCAGGCCGCCGCATCTTCCGACTTCAGGTCCTGCAGGAGCCCGGCGGCACGGATGGCAAACAGCTTCGAGGTGACATCGCCACCCTCGCCGAGCGCGCGTTCGCACCATTGCCGGAAGAATGTATTGTCCCCGGTGACGGGAGCCGGATGCTCGCCCAGCGAATGCTTGAGGATGGAGTGCGCGGCCAGCACCGAAAACAACTCGCCGGTCGGCCATGTGCCGAAGCCGGCAACCGCGCCATCCTCGACCAGCACCCATTTCGAATGGGTGCCGGGCATGCAGGCGAGATGCCGCCCCTTTGCCGGCAAACCGGCGCCGGCCAATTGTGTTTCCTCACCGCGCATGACATCGGGCGCATCGGCCAGGCGCTGGGCGAGGCCCGGCACGATGCGGATGTCGCGTTTCTGATCAGCCACGCGAGCGGCACCGCCAAGGATGGCGCCGATCGGCGCCGGTACGGTCACATACGGCGCCTCGATCCAGCCCTGACGAGAGCCGGCCATGCCGCAGATGATGACGGGCAGTGTTTCCGGCGCGCCCATGGCGGCCAGATGGCCTTCCAGAACGTTCGAAAAACCTTTTTCGCGCGCGGTGATCAGGCCGTCATCGCCGCGGCGCTCGGCCAGCACCTTGCCGCTGCCGTCGATCAGCCATGCGCGCAGCCGGGTCGTGCCCCAATCGAGCGCGGCGACCGCCGGAGCGTTGCCGGCAAATTCCGGGGTCACAGAAAACCTCCGTCGACGATCAGCATCTGCGCGGTCAGCATGCGCGAGGCGTCCGAGGCGAGGAACAGCACCGTGCCGACCATGTCGTCCGGGCGCATGACCTCCTTGATGCACTGCTTGGCAACATGGGCGGCAAGCGCCCCTTCGGTCACCCAGCGTTCCTGCTGCCGTTCGGTGATCACCCAGCCTGGCGCGACGGCGTTGACGCGGATGCGGTCAGGCCCGAGCTTGCCTGCCAGCCCCTTGGTGAGGCCGAGGATGCCCGCCTTGGCGGCGGTATAGGCCGGCATGTCAGGGTGGTTGATGAGGTAGGATGTCGAGGTGAAGTTGATGATCGAGCCGCCGCCGGCCCGCTTCATGCCCGGTGCCACCGCCTGCGCGGTGAAGAAATGTGGTCTGAGGTTGATCGCCTGGTTGTTGTCCCAGAACTCCACCGTCACGTCCTCGACGGCGTGGCGCTCGTCCCAGGCGGCATTGTTGACCAGCACGGTGACATCGCCATGCGCCTGTGCCGCCCTGGCAGCCGAGGCGCGCAGCGCCTCGATGTCGCGCAGGTCGGTCTTGAGGTAGAGCGGCCGGCGGCCGAATTCCTTCTCGATGCGGTCGGCAAGCAGCGTGCTCGGCCCCTCGGCGATGTCGATGAAGGCGACATTGGCACCCTGGCGCACGAAACCCTCGGTCAGCGCCGCGCCGATCCCGGAACCGCCGCCGGTGATCAGCACCGAGGCTCCCTTGAGGTCGGCAAAATCCGCCGATGGCATCATATTCTTCTCTCCCGGCGCATGACCCCGAAAATCGGATCGATTTTCGGATAGGGATCATGCGCAAATATAAGTTGCTACAGCGTCCTTTGCGCGTCCCAGGGACGCGCGGTGCTGTAGGCATGAACGGCGCGCATCCTAGCCACGCAAGTCGCGCGGGCAAGGGCGAAACGTCGGATTTGCAGGCTTATGTCGGACAAAACGACAATGCGCCGCACCGGAAGTGCGCCGCGATATCGGCGGAATGTCGATTAGGCCGAAAGCGCCGGTCAGATCGCCTTGGCGCGCAGGGCGCCACGGAAGGAATCGCGGAGATAGCCGAGCGTGGCGTCGGCATCGACCGGCTTGCCGAACAGATAACCCTGCCCGCCGGCGCAGCCGAACTGGACCAGGCGATCGGCCTGCGCTTCCTCTTCTATGCCTTCGGCGACCACATCCATGCCCAACCCTTCGCACATGGCGAGAATGGCGCGGATGATGTGTTCGGACGGGCGGTCGTCGAGAATGGAGGCGACGAAGGCGCGGTCGATCTTGAGCTTGTCGAAATGGAATTCGCGCAGGCGGCCGAGCGAAGACTGGCCGGTGCCGAAATCGTCGAGCGAGACGCGGATGCCGACGCGCCGCAGATCCTCGACGATCTGCGCGGCGGAGGCCGGGTCGTTCATCAGGCCGGTCTCGGTGATCTCGATCTCGAGACGGCGCGGATCGAAGCCGGTGCGGTCGAGGATCGCCAATATGTGCAGGCCGGTGTTCTGGTCGACGAGCTGCGAGGGCGACAGGTTGAAGGACAGGAACAGGTCGCTCGGCCAGCTCCTCGCCGCCTCGGTCGCCTTGCGCAGCACCAGCTGCGACAGCGGGCCGATGATGCCGCGCTCCTCGGCGATGGGGATGAAGACCGTCGGCGGCACGGCACCGAGATCGCGATCGGTCCAGCGCGCCAGCGTCTCGAAGCCGATGGTGCGGCGCGTGGTGAGGTCGACGATCGGCTGGAAATGCGGTTCCACCTCGCCCGCCGAGACGGCGCGGCGCAGCGCCTGCTCGATGCGGGTGACGCGCTTGGCCGCCTCTTCCATCTCGCGGGTGTAGACGACGACGCGGCCACGGCCGGAACGCTTGGCGTGGTAGAGCGCCGTCTCGGCCTTGTTGACGAGGATCTCGGTGGTCTCGTCGCCGGAATAGAACAGCGAGCAGCCGACCGAGGCCGACAGCCTGGCGGTGCGTTCGCCGACATCGTAGGGCGCCGACAGGATCTCGATCAGCATGCGGGCTTTTTCCGCCGCCGCGTCCTCGGAGAACACCAGCGGATAGAGGAAGGCGAATTCGTCGGCGCCGATGCGGCAGACCGTCGAATGGCCGTCCATCGAGGCGCGCAGCCGCATGGCGACCTGGATCAGGATGTCGTCGCCGGCCTTGTGACCGAACAGATCGTTGATAGGCTTGAAGCCATCGAGGTCGAGAATGCCGACTGTGAAGGGCGCGGGATCATCGGCGCGGTCGCTGATCAGGCGATCGACCTTGTCGAAGAAGCGGCGATGGTTGCCAAGCCCGGTCAACGGATCGGTGAAGGCCAGATCCGTGCTCTCCCTGTTTGCCTGACCGGTGCCAAACGGAGTTTGCATCGGTGTCCCTGTTTTAACGTCGGAATTTGTGTCGGAGACTGCCAGCAAACCCTTTAGGAAACGTATCTCGAAAATCGATTTTTCGCGGCCGGAACGTAATCCGGAAAAGCGGAATCCGGGTTTCACCGGCGATCTTGCCGGGGCAGAAAGCCGGATACCCCGGGGAGCCGGCTAAACCAAGCGTCAAGCCTTTGTTTTCGCGCTGATTTTCAGCCGCCGAGCTTGACGCGATAGAGCTCGAGCCGGGCACCCCGTGTCTCCGCCACCGGCTCCAGCCAGTCCGGCAAATTGCCGCGCGTCAGCCCGGCCAGAAAGCCGTCCGGCGCCCTGCCGACGAGCAGGCGGGTTTCCGGGTTGCCGCGGCAGAGCGCGACAAGCCCGACATGGTGGCTTTCGACCACCGACCTGGCATCGGCGGCCGATCCGAGGAAGGTATCGAGTGCAAGCAGGTTTCCCGCGACGTTGCGATGATACGGTCCGGCGAACACGCGATGTCCGGAATAGGCCAGGATGGGCGAGCCAAGATTGGAAATGGCGAGCACGGTGGTGTCCGGCAGCTGGCTGAGCGCTGCGAACGAGGTCTTGCCTTGGCAGTTCCCATCGACACTGGCGGCCTTGACGGCCTCAGCTGTTTCGAAGGCGCTTGATGCAGCCACGGCCGCGCACGCCCAGAGTGCGTTGACCGAGACCAGCCAGGCCGCGGCCACCCTGAGCGCGGCGCCGCGCGACGGGCTGGCTTCGGCCCGCTGCCGCCATTTGGCGATCCAGGCGCAAAGCGGGATCACCGCCAAGGCAATGGAGAAAGTCGAGCCGCGCACTTGCCAGGCACTGACCAGGAACGCCACCACCAGCAGCGCGCCAACGAGGCTGTCCTGCCGCCGCGAGCCGCCACGGCCGAGGCCAAGCGCCATCAGCAGGATCGCCACCAGTGGCGTGGCGAAACGCTCCACCACCGCGACCTGGTTGTAGATGACAAGCTTGTACAGCGACTGCGCCTCTTCGATGTTGTCGAGCCATAATTCCCTGAGGCGCGGATCGAGGTTCGCATAGGGGGCTGCCAGGCATTGCGGGAAAAGCGACACCACGACAGCGCCCAGCACGAGCACGAGCAGGCCGAGCGCAAACAGGCGACGGCCGAGCGTGGCGTTGGCCATGTTGAGCGATGCCACGGCGGCAAGGCCGCATCCGGCGAGCGCGGCCATCACGAACTGCACTGTCGAGAAAGCATCGCATTGCGGCTGGCCCCACGCCGATGGGGCGATGGTGGTGAGGAAGACCAGCCCCGAAACGCCGGCAAAGCCAAGGCCGAAATCCCTGGCGATCCGCCCCTCGCCGCTGGGGTCGGCGACAAACAGCAGGGCAATGCACGCGCCGATGGTGGCGACGTAGGGCGCCGTTTCCATGCCGACGGCCAGCATCAGCGCCGCGCACAGGCCCGCGAGCAGCGCCGCCCAGCGCTGCACGGGTGCGTCGAGCAGCAGGCTCAGGCAGGCCATGGTCAGCGTCAGCTGGACATTGTGATGATCGAGCGAGCCGGGCGAAAAGATGCCGATGAAATGCAGCGCCGCGGCGCCGATGACGACAGCCGGCAGCACGGCCGCGGCACCGGCGAAACTGCGCGCCGCGCGGGCGGTAAAGAGCAAAGCGAGGTAGAAGAGCAGTGCCGGCCAGAGCACCTCGGCGATGGTCTCGGCCCTGGCCATGCTGCCGGTCAGCGCCGAGGCTACGAGAACGATGGCGGCGAGCGGCGCGTCGACCAGCCGCGACCAGTGCATGACGAAGCCGCCTTCAAGACCCATCCGGTACTGATGCAGGTCGAACCAGCCCTGGCCGGCCAGCATGTCGCGAACCTCGACCAGACGCAACAGATTGTCATTGTCGCCGCCGGCGTCGGTCAAGTCGCGGAATCCGCTGAGGGCGCTGACGGCAACCATCACCAGCGTGGCGACGAGCACGAGCGCGAGGTCGTTGCGCCGTGACGGAAGTGGCTTGGCCTCGACGGAGATCATGGTATCGGCAGGAGTCACGGGACGGCCTCTGGGCGCTCTTTTCGCGACGGAAGTTATCGCGAACTCACTGCGCAAATCTTAAACCAGCCTTGCACGTCGTCGCATCGCGTCGGCGGGCCGCCGTCGAATGCCTTCACGCGGCTCTTTGATCGTCGCGAAACACCCAGACCGATGAGAGCACATAGCTCGCGGCGCTTGCGGCGACGGTGATAATGGCTGACATGATCAGCGGCGAGGCGGAAAATATCGACACCGCGACATGGGCGGACAGGCCTGCAAACGCTGCGCAGACCAGCTGGGTGACGAGATAGCGTGGAAACGCATGGGCGTGGTCGTGGCGTCCCTCGAACGTCCAGCCACGTTGTGCCGAATATGCCACGACGAAGGCCAGCATATAGGCGATGACGCTTCCGACGAATGGCGGCAAACCGGCCGACACCAAGGCCCATGACAGCATGAACAACAGCAGCGCCGCGCCAACGCCGACGATGACAAACCGGACAAGCCGTACCGCGGCGAATCTTCGTAGAAGCCGGCTCATTTTTCGGCAGTCGCGGCGGCTTCGCCGGATCCGCCGGGCTGGCCGGCTTTCAGCCGCTTGACCGGGATCTCCAGGACACCGAGCAGGAATGCCGAAAAGAAGGCCTGGAACGAAATGACGATCAGGCTCAGGCCCAGCACGACGATGCGCGGGATTTCGGAATCGTTCAGCGGGCCGAAGCCAAGATGCGCCCAGCGCAGCACCGCATAGCCGAAGAACAGGACGCCGCCGGCAAAGCAGATGCCGGCATTGGCGGCAAGACGGTCGGTGCTGATGGTCCTTCTCAGCCAGTCGGACCCGCGGCTGCGCGGCAGGATGCCGGTGATCTCGGCATAGTATCGCGATATGGCGCCGAAGGTGATGAGCTGGATGCCGGTGATGATCATGAAGCAGGCGGCGACGAAAGTGTTGAGGTCGAGCGAAAGATTGTCGATCACCCGCAGCGGTCCAAACACCAGCAGGGCTGCGAACAGCATGCCCAGGCCGCACAACGCCGCGCCCGGGATGAAGAACATCCAGCGCGGATTGTAGACGAGCAGGAATTTGAGATGCCGCCAGCCGTCACGCCAGGTCCTGAGATGCGGCGGCCGGCTGCGGCCGTCGGGTTTGAGCGTGGTCGGCACTTCCTCGATGCGCAGCCCGGCAAGCGCGCTGCGCACCACCATTTCGCTGGCGAATTCCATGCCGGTTGTCTGCAGGTCGAGCTTGCGGATGCTCTCGGCATTGAAGCCACGCAGGCCGCAGTGGAAGTCCCCGGTCTTGATGCGGAAAAACAGGCGGCCGACGAAGCTCAGCACCGGATTGCCGAGATAGCGATGCAGCGTCGGCATGGCGCCGGTTTCGATGCCGCCCTGGAAGCGATTGCCCATGACCAGGTCGGCGCCGTCGCGCAGGCGCGTCATGAAGGCATCCAGCGCGCCGAAATCGTAGCTGTCGTCGGCATCGCCCATGATGATGAAGCGCCCCCTGGCGGCGGCGATGCCGCCGAGAAGTGCCGCGCCATAGCCCTTCTGCGCCACCGGAACGACACGAGCGCCGCCCTGGGCCGCGATCTCCTGCGAACCATCGGTGCTGCCATTGTCCGCGATCAGCACCTCACCCAGGATTCCGGCCTTATCGAGGAAAGCCCTGGCCTTGCCGATGCAAACGGCCAGCGTCTCGGCCTCGTTGAGGCACGGCATCAGGATGGTGAGTTCAAGCTGTTTGGTCGCGGCGGCGCGGATGGCGGTGAGCGCGTTCATGGTCGTTGTTCCATCGAGGGCCCCCATCCGGCGCCTGCCGTTGGGGTATTCGAGGCCTATTCTTGTACAGCAAGGCTTAAGAAAACGATGACGCGGCCGCTTGTCTTGTCGCGATCGGGCTGGCGGGGATTGTGCCCTGCTGTTGCCGATCTTCAGATGTCGCGATTGGCAGAAGGCGCGGCGACCCTTATATCGCTCTCGTCGACTGCGCTGGGGACCCGCCATGAAGCTGAAAATCGCCGTCCAGATGGACCATATCTCCACCGTGTCGATCGCCGGCGACACGTCGTTCGCGCTGTCGCTGGAAGCGCAGCGGCGCGGCCACCAATTGTTCCATTACACGCCCGACCGGCTGTCGCTACGCGACGGCAAGGTGTTTGCGCGCATCGAGGAGATGCAGGTGCGCGACGAGAAGGGCAGCCATTACTCGCTGGGCGAGAAGGTGCGCACCGACCTTTCGGAGATGGACGTCGTCCTGCTGCGCCAGGATCCGCCCTTCGACATGAACTACATCACCACCACGCATATCCTCGAGCGCATCCACCCGAAGACGCTGGTCGTCAACGACCCGGCCTGGGTGCGCAACAGCCCGGAAAAGATCTTCGTCACCGAGTTTGCCGACCTGATGCCGGACACGCTGATCACCAAGGACAGCCAAGAAGTCGCCGCCTTCCGCAAGGAATTCGGCGACATCATCGTCAAGCCGCTCTACGGCAATGGCGGCGCCGGCATCTTCCATCTGCACGAGGCCGACCGCAACCTCGCCTCGCTGCTCGAAATGTTCGGCCAGCTGTTCCGCGAGCCCTATATCGTGCAGCGCTACCTCAAGGATGTGCGCAAGGGCGACAAGCGCATCATCCTGATCGACGGCGAGCCGGTCGGCGCCATCAACCGCGTGCCGGCCGAGCATGATTCCCGCTCCAACATGCATGTCGGCGGCCGCGCCGAGAAGACCGAACTGACCGAGCGCGAGCGCGAGATCTGCGCCCGCATCGGGCCGTCGCTCAGGGAACGCGGCTTCATCCTGGTCGGCATCGACGTCATCGGCGACTACATGACCGAGATCAACGTGACCTCGCCGACCGGCGTGCGCGAGGTGCAGCGCTTCGGCGGCGCCGACATTGCCAGCCTGTTCTGGGATGCGGTCGAGGGGAAGCGGAAGTAACCTCCGACACCCTGCTGCCTAAGCGATCCGGGAGGAGAAATGTGGCAAGCATCCTATATGAAAATGTCTTTTTAATACTCGCCGTTTGTTTCGGTATTGCGGCATCACTGGTGAATTTATTTGGGTTGAACAGCATGCGAGGTAAATTCTTTCGTCCTCTCGACGAGAAGGACCGAAGCCTTTACGGACTTGCTTCGATACTGGTTATCCTGGTAGTCATTTTCATGGCTGCTCATATTCACTCCCTGGGTGGATCGAAATGAGACCTGCCGCGAGACTGGGGCTGACAATTCTGTGACGATGTCGCGCCTCACTGCGGTCATAGGCACACAGCGATATTTTCCGTTTTCAGTTCGTATTAACCATGTTCCGCCTTTTCAACCGGGCTCAATCCGGCTGCAACCATAGCGATTGCCTTGTTCTCGTAATGTTCTTGATTTGACCGGCAATCTGTGATTGTCTTCTGCCGGGGCCACGTTCCAGGCCTATCGCATGGGTTGCGGCCCATATCCGGGGTGGGAAAATGGTGGCGCGGGTTCGCACGGTCGCTTTCCAGGGCATCGAGGCCGTGCCGGTCGACGTGCAGGTGATGATCGCGCCCGGCAAGGTCGGCATGCAGATCGTCGGCCTGCCCGACAAGGCGGTGGCCGAAAGCCGTGAGCGGGTGCAGGCGGCGCTGCATGCGTCGGGCCTGTCGATGCCGTCGAAGAAGGTGACGGTCAATCTGGCGCCGGCCGACCTGCCCAAGGAAGGCAGCCATTACGATCTGCCGATCGCGCTTGGCCTGATGGCCGCGCTTGGCGCCATTCCGGGCGACATGCTGGCCGGTTATGTCGTGCTTGGCGAATTGTCGCTCGACGGCACCATTGCCGCCGTCGCCGGTGCCCTGCCGGCGGCGATCGGCGCCAATGCCGAGGGCAAGGGGCTGATCTGTCCGTTCGCCTGCGGGCCGGAAGCCGCCTGGGCCGGCAAGGACTTCGATATTCTGGCGCCGCGCAGCCTGATCGCCATCGCCAATCATTTCCGTGGCACGCAGGTGCTGTCGCGGCCGGAGGCCGGTATCCACGCAGCGGCGCGCGACCTGCCCGACCTTGCCGACATCAAGGGCCAGGAGACGGCCAAGCGGGCGCTGGAAGTGGCGGCGGCCGGCGGCCACAATCTGCTGATGGTCGGCCCGCCAGGCTCGGGAAAATCGATGCTGGCGCAGCGGCTGCCGTCGATCCTGCCGCCGCTGGCGCCGAAGGAATTGCTCGAAGTCTCGATGATCGCCTCGGTGGCGGGCGAGCTCGGCGAAGGCAAGCTGACCGACCGGCGGCCGTTCCGCGCCCCGCACCATTCGGCCTCGATGGCGGCAATGGTCGGCGGCGGGTTGCGCGCACGGCCGGGCGAAGTCTCGCTCGCCCACCACGGCGTGCTGTTCCTCGACGAGTTCCCCGAATTCACGCCGCAGACGCTCGATGCGCTGCGCCAGCCGCTGGAGACGGGCGACTGCATGATCGCGCGCGCCAACCACCGCGTCACCTATCCGGCGCGCATCCAGCTGGTGGCGGCGATGAACCCGTGCCGCTGCGGCATGGCCGGCGAACCGGGCTATCGCTGCCTGCGCGGCGAACGCTGCCGCACCGATTATCAGGCACGCATTTCCGGTCCGCTGCTCGACCGCATCGACCTGCGGATCGAAGTGCCGGCGGTCTCGGCCAGCGACCTGATAAGGCCGGATCGAGCGGAGAAGAGTGCTGATGTGGCGCTGCGCGTCGCAGGCGCCCGCACCCTGCAGCGCGAGCGTTTCGAACGGCTCGGCGTGACCAGCGCCACCACCAACGCCCATTGCGCACCTTCTGTCATCGAGGACATCGCGATGCCCGACGCAGCCGGCCTGTCGCTGCTCAAGGACGCCAGCGAGAAACTCGCTTTCTCGGCGCGGGCCTATCACCGCGTGCTGAAAGTGGCGCGCACGCTGGCCGACCTCGACGCCAGCGAAACCGTCGGCCGCATCCATCTTGCCGAAGCGATTTCCTATCGCATGAGTTCGGAACGCGTGGCGCAGGCGGCGTAGAGCGCCTTCCGCCGTCGCCAATCACTTGCGCAGTACCCACGTGCTGTCTCGCCCCAAAGCCAGGATCCATGCCTCGGTGCGCGACCTGCTTCGTGAGCGCACCGGCTGGATCCCACGAAGCCGGTGAAGCGAGTGCGCTCCGAATGCGTCGCCTCGTCCGGCTTTTGCGAGATGCGCAGCCTCGTCGGCTGCCGCTCATGAAGGAAGTTCATCCCGCCATTTGATAGCTTCCATCTCGACGCGGACCGCGTCCTGAACGTCGATGACCTGATGGACGTCGAATTGGAACGCCGGGAAGGTCGAACACATTTTGTGGGCTACCAGCGGGTCATCTGCCTCGATCAGCATGCTGCCACCCCATTCACCCACCCGCGCCACGAAGGCATGTACCTTGACTTCGCTGGGTATCTCCCAGTGCCGGAAGATTTTCAGGATGCGCTTTTGGACGTTCTCGTATTCGATCGCCGATCCCTGTGGCCGCTCGTTCCAATTTACGAGGTATTTCATAATCTCCTCCCTCCGGGGTGACCGTAAATCCGCGAGCGACATTGTAGCTCCCCTCCTTCAAAAAGAGGTAGGCATCACGACAGGAAAGGCGGTGAACCTGTCCGACATTTGAGAACGTATGAAGAACATTCGGCCTGACGGTGGATGCGGCTGATTTTGGGCGTAGAGGGCCTCGTAAAGCACGGTTTTGCCGATTTTCACGCGCGCGACCAGCCCGTCGCTGGGAGCTACAGGTGCGGCTTCGGAGGAGCCACCTATCCTAACATTGTGGTCATTAAACCGCGCGTCGGGCCGATCCGCCTTTGCCCGGATCAATCGGTCGCGGGGATCAACTTCTGCAGCGTCGGCGTCAGGATCATGCCGAAGGTCAAGACATCGCCATAGGCTCGCGCGGAAAGCATTGCCCCGTGGACGGTCGCCATGAAGGCTTCCGCTTCCACACGCGGCGCATTCGATATTGCCAGTGTCCTCTGTTCTGCGCCGCGCTCGATGACGCCAGTCAGCCATCCCGAGAGAAACTGGAAATACGCCCGGACTTCCACGGCAACCTCCGGCGGAAGGGCGGGCAGCTCGCTGGCAAGCAGCGCGCAGACGCAGAACGGCACGCTCGCATCCTCGATGCATCGGGCCCAGATGCCGGCATAGGTTCGAAGCAACTCGGGCGGTTCGGGGACATCGCGCTCGAGCCCTCCCATGCCGATGACGGCATCCTCGAGGTAACGCTTGAGCAGGGTCTGCACGAGGTCGACCTTGCTGGGGAAATGGTGATGGATGCTGGCTTTGCGGATGCCAACCACCTCGGCGATATCGGCGTAGCTGAATCCATTGTAGCCGCCCGCGACGATGAAGGCTCGCGCGGCGGCCAGGATCTCGTCGGCGGTGTTCGAAGGCTTGCTCATGACTTGCTCCGGCGGAGGGCTCCTCTGCACTTAGAGCGGTTCGCCGTTTCATGGAAACCGGCGAACCGCTCTAACCCGTTTGTTTTGACGCGATTCCCAAGGGAAAGCGCTCACACTTTTGCTGGCATTGCCCTAACTTGCGACCCGCGGCGACTTGCGAAGGACGTCGCTGACCGACAGCCACAGAGCGGACACGAAGAAGTAGAAGGCGCCGAACGCGGCATAAGGTGCAACATTGGCGATGCCGATGATCTCCGTGCCGCCGGCCATCTTGACGAAGAACAGACCCGCCAGCGCCGATTGGGCGCCGCTCAGGATCATCGGCCATTGCGCACCGTTGGTTTTCCAGCGCCGCGCCGCGGTCAGGAGCTGAAACACGCCGGAGACAACGGCCCAGACGCCGTAGACCGAGAGCACCGCATTCATGCTGTGACCGAGCGCGATGGCGACCGCAATCGTGGCGACGATGCTGACGGCGAAGTTCAGCAATTGCGACTTGTTGCGGCCGAGCCCGCCGGTGCGCCGGGCGTCGATGTAATTCGCAAGCGCATCCCATGCAGGATAGGCAACCAGCATGGCGGCAGCGAGCGGCGGGCTGCTTTTCGCGACGGTGAAAGCCGCCACAACCCAGGCTGCCGATACGGCAAACCGCAGATAGTAATAGCTTTTGAGCCAGCCGTTTGATGACGGGCTCTGATCGTTCATTTGTCCAGGCATTATGGGGTCTCTCGTTTAATCTACCTACCAACTAGTAGGTAGATTAGTGGTCGTCAAGGCGCGTGGAACTGATTGCCGGTCACCTCGACATCGCATTTATGTGATCAGCGCCCTAATGCCCGACTTAAACACCGCCTGTGAGAATATGTCATTAAGTCAGCATGTTAGGCGCGCGCCGGCGCGTGTTACCACTACATTTTGGGGGGATCTCAGGCGAGTTGTTCGTCGAGGTTGTGTGGCAGAGCGATGCCAGCTGCCTTGAAGACGTTGCCCACTTGGCCGGTGACGTGAGTTCTGGTTGTGACGATGCGACCATCCTTTTCGATGGTGGCTTCCTGGAGGCGATCGAGATCGCGTAGGAGCGGCTGCCATTCGGGCGTCAGGCCTTTGGCCCGGCAGAGGCGGCGCAGTTCCTTGCTGAGCACGAGCGCCAGGAACGAGCAGAACACATGCCCGCGGATGGCGGCATCGGATTGGTGGAAGATCGGCCGGGTATTGAAGGTTGCCTTGGCGGCGCGGAACAGGCTCTCGACCTCGAGCAAATCGCGATACCGCAGCACGGCCTGGAGCGGGGTCACCTTCGCGTTGGTCCGCACCACGGTGATACCGTCGTAGCGGGCTTCCTCGGCAAGCTTGCCGACATCGATCTTGAAGTTCTTGCCGCCGGCCTTGAGGTAACGCCGGTAGGCCGAGTTGCCGACCAGTGCCTTGTCGCCCTTCTTGAGCTGTGCCTCGAGGCCGGCGATGATCGCCTGGCGGTCGGCCTTGTCCTTCTCGGCCTCGGCGTCATTGCGGCTGACGATGTAGCGGTCTTTACCGAACTTGACCTCTTTGACCCACAACTGAGTTTCACCGCGCTGGCGCTCGAGAACGAGCGGAACCATCGGCGCCGTGTCATTGAGCACGACGTTGTGGATCACGCTGCTCGAGCGTTCGCGGGCCCCCAGAATGTATTCCATGCCCAGCTTTTCGAGCGCGGCGATGGTATCGGCGCTGATCATGCCGCGATCGGCGACAACGCAGGCGCGTGTGACGCCGAAGCGCGTTCGCAGCCGATCGACCACCGGCAACAGGACGGTCACGTCAGCGGTGTTGCCAGGCACCATCTCGGTGCAGATCGGCCGGCCCTCGCCATCAACGACCAGCGCCAGGATCATTTGCGCCAGATCGGGGCGGAAGTCCTTGGAATGCCCGCGCTTGCCCAGCGTCTCGCCGCCCGCGCCGTAGAAGGATAACGAGGTTGTGTCCATGAACACAAGGCTGAGGTCGGTGAACAGGTCCTGCCGGCGCGCGAAGAGCTTTTCCTCGATCACGTCTTTCACGCAGCGCGCCACCAGCGCGCCTTGCGCCTTTTCGCCGCGTTCCTCGCCCAGCCACGCCATGGCCCGGTAAAAGTGATGGAGCGCCAGACCCTCGGCGCCCTCGATACCATAATCGGCCATCCAGTTCGCGCAGTCGCGGTCCGAGCCCGACACGAACAGCCGATGCAACGTGCCAATGAACACCGCCCGTTCCACCGCAAAGCCGAACTGGCGCCCTTCCAGCACCTCTTCCAGCACATCGCCAATCCCGAGCCGCTGCCACAGCCGCCCGAACAACAGCGGACCGCCAATGCGGCGAGAGGCAATCCGCCCCGCGTCAATGTCGGACAGGATGAGGCTGCGTTCGCCATGGCGCGCAATCGAGGCCGCCAATCTGTCAAGTTCGCCGCTGGCAACCAGCGCATCCTTGCGGCCCAGTGCCTTTATCGTGCGCTGGCGAACGGTTTTGCCGTCGCGGACACTTTCCACGAGGTAGAGATAGCGATGGCCGCGCGCGACTCTCTCAACGACAAACATGCCAGCGTTGTTAGTAAATAAATGCCGTCAAATCCAGACAAAACAGAGCAAACAGCACAAATGTTGTTACCACACATTTTCGCGCCCGAAATTCAAGGCAAATGAATTCAATGGCTTAACGGACAGTGTTCGCTATCCGTTCACGTCCAACTGTTCAAGTTGGGTAATGGTTCCTGTCTCACCGCAAGGCGCGCGCCGGCCCGGTGACAGCGCTGGCCGGGATCGGTCGAAATTGCGGGGAACGCTGAGGCTGAATTGAGGATCGTAGAACGGATCCGGGATCTCTTTGAACACGCGGCGTCCGGTGCTGGCTGCCTATTTGCCAGATGCAGCGCCGCCCCTCATCTGGCTGCGGCCATCTTCACCCCGCAAACGGGGAGAAATGCCCGGCAGGGCAATGAGGGGCAGCGCCGACCTGTGAAAAATGATCGCGGCGGCTTAATGCGGTGCCAGTGCTCTTGCCCGTTCAGCCCTTCGCCTTCAGCTCCAGCCGCCGCGCGTGCAGCACCGGCTCCGTATAGCCGTTGGGCTGGCTGGTTCCCTTGAACACCAGGTCACAGGCGGCCTGGAAGGCGATGGAGGTGTCGAAATCCGGCGCCATCGGCCGGTAGAGCGGATCGCCGACATTCTGGCGGTCGACGATGGCCGCCATGCGCTGCAGGGAATCGCGTACCTGGATCTCCGAACACACCTTGTGGCGCAGCCAGTTGGCGATGTGCTGCGAGGAGATGCGCAGCGTGGCGCGGTCTTCCATCAGGCCGACATCGTTGATGTCGGGCACTTTCGAGCACCCGACGCCCTGGTCGATCCAGCGCACGACATAGCCCAGAATGCCTTGAGCGTTGTTGTCGAGTTCGCGCTGGATCTCGTCGGGTGTCCAGTTCGGCCGCACGGCCACCGGAACGGACAAGATATCGTCGAGTTTCGCCTTCGGCCGGCTCTTCAACGCCGCCTGCACGGCGTGGACGTCGACCTTGTGATAGTGCGTGGCATGCAAGGTCGCGGCCGTCGGCGACGGCACCCAGGCGGTGTTGGCGCCGGCCTTGGGATGCGCGATCTTCTGTTCCAGCATCGCCGCCATCAGATCCGGCATCGCCCACATGCCCTTGCCGATCTGGGCATGGCCGGCGAGCCCGCATTCGAGCCCGGTGTCGACATTCCAGGCCTCGTAGGCGGAGATCCAGGCGGCCTGCTTCATGTCGCCCTTGCGGATCATCGGGCCGGCTTCCATCGAGGTGTGGATCTCGTCGCCGGTGCGGTCGAGGAATCCGGTGTTGATGAACACCACGCGTTCCTTCGCGGCGCGGATCGCTTCCTTGAGGTTGATAGTAGTACGCCGCTCCTCGTCCATGATGCCCATCTTGATGGTGTTCTTCGCCATGCCGAGCAGCGCCTCGACACGGTCGAAGATCTCGACGGCGAAAGCGACTTCCTCCGGCCCGTGCATCTTGGGCTTCACCACATACATCGAGCCGGCGCGGGAATTGGCGCGGCGGCCTTTCGACCCGACATCGTGCAACGCGATCAGCGCCGTCAGCGCGGCGTCCATGATGCCTTCCGGCACCTCGTTGCCGTCGCGGTCCAGGATCGCCGGATTGGTCATCAGGTGGCCGACGTTCCTGACCAGCATCAGCGAGCGGCCGGGCAGCGTCAGCGTGCCGCCGCCGGGCGCGGTGTAGGCGCGGTCGGGGTTGAGCTTACGGACAAACGTCTTGCCGCCCTTGCTGATCTCTTCGGCGAGGTCGCCCTTCATCAGGCCGAGCCAGTTGCGGTAGACGACGACCTTGTCCTCCGCATCCACCGCCGCGACCGAATCCTCGCAGTCCTGGATGGTGGTCAGCGCCGATTCCAGGATGACGTCGGCAATGCCCGCCGGATCGGTGCGGCCGATCTGGTTGTTGCGGTCGATGACGATCTCGATGTGCAGTCCGTTCTTCACCAGCAGCACGGCATCGGGGTTGGCGGCATCGCCGCGATAACCGACGAATTGCCTGGGGTCGGCCAGCGTGGTGCCGCCGGCGCCGGCGCCAAGCTTCAGCGCGCCATGCGCCACCGACAGGCCGTTGACCCCCGCCCATTTGCCCGAGGTGAGCGGCACCGACTGATCGAGGAAATCCTTGGCCCAGGCGATGACCTTGGCGCCGCGCGCCGGGTTGAAGCCTTTACCCTTTTCCGCGCCGCCGGTCTCGGGAATGGCATCGGTGCCATAGAGCGCATCGTAGAGCGAACCCCAGCGCGCATTGGCGGCGTTGAGCGCATAGCGCGCATTCATCACCGGCACCACCAGCTGCGGCCCGGCAACAAAGGCGATTTCGGGATCGACATTTCCCGTCAACACGCTGAAGGCCGGCCCTTCGGGAACGAGATAACCGATCTCTTTCAGGAAGCCCCTGTAAGCCTCCATGTCGACCGGCGCGCCATTGTCGCGATACCAGCCGTCGAGCTTTTCCTGCATGGCGTCGCGTTTTTTGAGCAGCGCCCGGTTCTTCGGCGCGAGGTCGTGGACGATGGCCGAAAAACCGTTCCAGAACGCATCTGCGGCGATGCCGGTGCCGGGCACGGCCTCGCCAGCCACAAAATCATGCAGCGCGCGGGCAATCCGCAATCCAGCGATCTCGATGCGATCGGTCATCAGCTTGTCTCCAGACGAAAGGCTCGGGCGGGCCTTTGGCATGTCAGGTCTACAGGGTCAATTCGGCTTAAGGTGAAGGGGACATTTAGGCAAGGTTGGCGAAGCTGCGTCCTTCTCCCCGTTCTATGGGGAGAAGATGGCGGCAGCCAGATGAGGGGGCGGCGCGGCGTTGGCCGAACGGGCGGCACAGTGAAACTGCATTCCCTTGGCTCTGCCCCTCATCCGCCCTTCGGGCACCTTCTCCCCGTGAACGGGGAGAAGGAAGGCGCTCACATCGCGATCCGTGGCCGTCCCGAGGCGACCGCCACCACATGCGCCTCGATGAACATGCGCTGGGCTTCGACGGTGGAAACCTTGAACTCGGTCGCGACGTCGATCTCGGCATTGTCGGTACCGGCGTCCCGGGCGCGCTCGGCCACGATCGCTCGCACATCGGCCTCGGCAGCGGCGATCGCCGCAGCCTCGTCGAGGAAATCGCGCACCGTTTCTCCGGAGGCCAGACGGAACAGCCCTTCCCTAGGCTGGCTGACCCGCGCTTCGGCCGAGACCCTGACCTGGCCGACGACGGCGCCGAGCGCGTTGGCGACATCGGTGTCCTCGGGCACCACGCAGTCATTGCCGACCAGGGGCGCCAGGCCGGCGTAGTGCAGCGGCGCGGAAGCGCCGAGGCCGATGACCGGGCGGTCGAGCGCGACGCTCAACCGGGCGATGCCGGGATGGGCATCGACGGCGCGCTGCACCAGCGCGTGCGCCACGGTCGCGGCGCCATCGAGCCCGTCCTCGGCGAAGGCGGTTTCGAGGATGTATTCGGCCGACCAGCGCGTCAGCGTCACCAGCACGCGCTCCGAGATCACTTCCGGCGACGCGGCGATAGGCTGGCCACGGCCATCGCGCTTGCGGGCGAACAGCTCGGCGCCGAGGCGGGCGGTGGCGGCATCCCAATTGGCCTGCTTGCCCAGCACGTGTGCTGCGTCCGACGGGGTGAAGCCTGAGATATGCACCAGCCCACGCGAGACTAGCCGGTTCAAGGTGGCGTTCTGGGCATTGGACGTCAGCAACCTGTCGAGGGCAAGCGGCGTCGCGCCGATCGCCTCGTAAAGCCGCGCTTCCGGAGCGGTGAGACCCGCCGCAAGCCTGTCCGGCACGCCGGTGCGCACCGCGAAGCGGCCGTCCATGCGGCCGGGATTGGGCGAACGCAGCTGGCGTTCGAGCTCCGATTTGACGGCGTCGCCATGCCCCATGCCGGCCAGCGCCAGCGGCACCAGGCGGCGCGGCCCGAGCAGTATTTTTGGATTGAGCGCGCCGTCCTCCAGCGCCACTTCGGAATCGCCGCCAAGGCCGAAGGTGCGCATGGCGACCGCCTCGACCATGGTGCGGAAGCCTCCGACGGTGGCGCCTTCGGGATCCAGGCGCGGCCGGCCCTTGTCGAGCACGGCGACATCGGTGGTGGTGCCGCCAATGTCGGAGACCACGGCATTGTCGAGCCCGGTCATGTGGCGGGCACCGACCAGGCTGGCCGCCGGACCGGAGAGGATGGTCTCGATCGGCCGCTGGCGGGCGAACACCGCCGAGACCAGCGCACCGTCGCCGCGCACCACCATCAGGGGAGCGGCGATGTTGCGGGCTTGCAAAAACCCTTCGGTCGCCGCCACCAGCCGGTCGATCATCGAGATCAGCCTGGCGTTGAGCAGCGTGGTCAGCGCCCGACGCGGGCCGCCGAGCTTGGCCGAGAGTTCGTGGCTCGCGGTGACCGGCAGGCCGGTCTTGTCGCGGATCAGTTCGCGGGCGGCGATCTCATGCGCCGGGTTGCGGGTGGCGAAATAGGCGCACACGGCAAAGCCGGACACCGAGGCACCGAGTTCCGGCAGGGCCTCTTCCAGCCCTGACAGATCGAGCTTGGCGGCATTGCCGTGGACATCATGGCCGCCCGGGCAAAACACCACCGGATCGGTGCCGAGCGCGGTCTTCAGCCCATCGCGGGCGAGGTCGGCTTCGGAAAAGCCGATCATGACGAGCGCGACGCGGCCCCCCTGGCCCTCGACCAGCGCATTGGTGGCCAGCGTCGTCGACATCGAGACCAGTTTGATCGCGGCCGGATCGGTACCGGCCTTTTCGAGCACCGCGTCGACCGCGCCGGAAATGCCGACAGCGAGATCATGCCTGGTGGTCAGCGCCTTGGCCTTGGCCAGCACCTTGCCCTTGTTCGGCCCCTGCTGCGGGCCCTCCGTCTCGGACCACAGCACGGCATCGGTGTAGGTGCCGCCGGTGTCGATGCCGAGGAACAGAGGTTTTGACTTGGTCTTGGCGGTCATTGGCAGTCCGGGCGGTGGGGAATTTTGCTTCCCGCCCTTAGCCTATCGCGGCCGGCCGATAAAGCCACGAGCGCTGGGCCAACACGCGATGACCGCAATAGGAGCCCCGATCTCCCCTTGGGAGGGGATCGGCGGCTTTGACCGCAACGCCAGGGGCCCTCTGGCGAGGATGCCGCTATTTGGCTGTGACAATGCCCTTCATCGAGCTGTGGATCGCACAATGGAATGGATGTGCGCCGGCCGCCGATACCTTGACCTTGGCGCTCTTGCCGGTGGCGAGATGGCCGGTGTCGAAGGAGCCATCGAGCGCGGTGGCGGTGTGCGTCATCGAGTCGGCATTGGTGAAAGTGATGGTATCGCCAACGGCGACCGCGATTTTCGGTGGGTTAAATTTCATGCCCTTGATCTGGACCGCATGATTGGCGGCGTAGGCGGGCACGGCAAAGGCAAGCAAAGCAAGAACGAGCATGGTGCGCATGATGGATTTCCTCCTGAGCGCGAACCCTCATCCTACACTAACGCTGGCGAACGGCCTTTTATGCCACGAAGCCGATCTTCTTATGCGTATTGTCACAAAACGGCTTGTTGGCCGAGTGGCCGCAGCGGCAGAGGAAGGTGCGCTGCGTGCGGTCGATCGTGTGGCCGGTGCCGGTGACGATCTCGACATTGCCTTCCAGCTTGAGTGGGCCGTTGGTGGTCGGCGTCACTTTCAGCGGGCCGTTGCGCGCTTCGAGCGCCGGCGTGTCCTTCAGCGGCGGTTCGCCGGTGGCGGTGAAGCCGGCCTTGCTGTGGCTGCCGTCGCAGAACGGCTTGTTTTCCGACGCGCCGCAGCGGCACAGCGTGGCGCGAAAGAAGGTTTCGCCGTCGAGCACGATCTCGGCATGCACGGCAAGCGGGCCGTTTTCACGCAGCCGCACGGTGTTGACCACCGGCGGCTGTTCCTGCGGCCCGCCATCCTTCCTGACATAGGTGATGGCACCCGACGGACAGCTTTCGGCGATGGCGACAATCTTTTCGACACTGGCCGCGTCGGGATGGATCCATTGCCCCGGCGCGTTGGGCACGAAGACATGCGGGTCGCCGAGCACGCAATTGCGCGAATGGATGCAGCGCTTGGCGGAAAAGCCGACGTCGATCTTCTCACCCTCGACCGTGCCTGCCATTGCCGTGCTCCTCTTGCCTGGGGCGCGTCGCGGCTGAACCGACGCGGCGCGCTTTGGGTATCGGCACAGGCTATCGCTCCCATGGGGGAGACCGTCAAGCTGGCAAACCGGTCAGGGGACGAGATTGATCTCCTCGGTCTCGCCGCCGCTGCAGGTGTAGCAGCAATCCTCGCATTTTTCCTTGTTGCCGGGGCCGACGCCCCAATAGGTGCCCTCGTCGCCATCGACCCAGGCGCCGTAGCAGATGGATTCGCCTTCGTTGCAGGAGATCGGCAACGACTTGGTCTCGCCGTCATCGAGATAGAAGTCCTTGCCGTTGCCCGGCCAGACATAATCGCGATCCTGGCTGTAGAGCTCAAGGCGCATGGCGTTGGGATGGCTGTTCTTGATGGCAAAGGTGACGTCGCCGGCATGGGCGGCTGGTGCAAAAAGGATGGCAAGCGAGAACGCGGCGGCAAGCCGGCGCGCTGGTATGAAAGACATGGAAACCCCCGATGAAGAATCGGCCCCCACGGCCGATGGGGTCATCATGCCATGACGGGGGCCGGTGCTAAAGGGGGATGACGACAATCCCTGATAGAATCGCGGGAGCTAAACGACGAACCGGCGTCATTGCAGGCTTGCCCCTATCGTTGCCAGAACGGCAGCTTGGCGATCTCTTCATCGACCTCCCGCCTGGTCAGGCCGATATCGTCGATCAGATGCGGATTGACTTCCGAGATCCGCTTGAGGTCCCAGCGATAGCGTGTCTGTTGACGCCAGGCCGCGATGGTGTTCCGCAAGGTGGCAAGGCTGTAGCGCCGGCGCGATGTCTGCCCCACCGCGCGCTCCACACCGCACTGCCTGATGCGGGGCCGAAGCAAAGATATTGGTCATGACAACCTCCATATGTTTTGGCGCCCACAGGCTTGAGAATGGGCGGCCTTTGATCTGAACGAGGTTGAATTCTGCAGGATATGGAGGGCGCCGTAATTAAGCCCTGCCAAATAGTTCTCAAAAGTTCCAAACAGGCGCTAACGCGTTGTTTTGACGCCATTCCCTGGGGAGGCGCCGCGCGCTTTCCCCGATGAAACCGCCTCACACTTTTCGCGGAATTGCTCTATAGATGCGCCCTATGCAGGGATCGCGCTTTGCCTTTGGTCCGTTCGTGCTTGATCCGGGTGCGGGAACGCTGCTTCGGAACGACGATCCTGTTGCTGTCGGCTATCGTGGGCTGAAGCTGCTTGCCGCGCTCGTCGGACGGCCCGGCGAAATCCTGGAGAAAGCCGAGCTGATGGATGCGGCGTGGCCGGGAACGGCGGTCGAGGAAGGCAACCTCACCGTCCAGATCGCGCAGCTGCGCAAGCTGCTTGGTCCGCCCGCCGATGGCGGAGAATGGATATCGACGGTTCCGCGCGTCGGCTACCGCTTCACGGGCGCCATCGAAAAGCTCGACCGGGCAAAGCGTAAACCCTTGCCGCTGCCCGACAAGCCATCGATAGCGGTGCTGCCTTTCGTCAATCTCAGCAACGACCCCGAGCAGGAGGCCTTCGCCGACGGGTTAACCGAGGATCTGATCACCGACTTGTCCAGGGCCCCGGGCCTGTTCGTCATCGCCCGCAACTCGACCTTTGCCTACAAGGGCAAGGCGATGGACGTGCGCGCGATCGCCGAGGAGCTTGGCGTGCGCTATCTGCTGGAGGGCAGCGCCAGACGCGCCGCGGGGCGCGTGCGCATCAACGCCCAGCTGGTCGACGCGATAAGCGGCGAGCATCTGTGGGCCGAACGCTTCGATCGCGGCCTGGACGACATATTTGCCGTTCAGGACGAGGCCACGGCCAAGATCGTCGAGGCGCTGCTCGGACGGCTGCGGGCGCCGCCGCCACGCAACCGGCCGACAAATCTCGAGGCCTACGATCTGTGCGTGCGGGCGCGCAAGCTGATCGACGAATCACCACAGACGGCAAGGGAAGCGCATCTGTTGCTGACGCGCGCGGTGTCTCTCGACCCGGACTACGCCGAGGCTCATCGCTGGCTTGCCATGAACCATTGGATGGGATGGGTGCATTGGGGCGAGCCGGTCGACCCCAACCGTCGCATCGCGCTGGAACTGGCGCGCAAGGCCGTGGCGATCGATCCCAACGATGCCGGCTGCCGTTGGGTGCTCGGCAATCTGCTCGCCTATGAGCACAGTTTCGAAGAGTCGGAAGCCGAATTCGCCAAAGCGTTCGAACTCGACCCGAACGAGGCCGACGCCTGGGCGACCTTGTCCGACATCGCGGTGCTGGCCGGACGAGTCGAGGAAGGCCTCGAGCACATCCGCAAGGCGTTCCGGCTCAATCCCTATCCGGCAAGCTGGTACTATCTGACGCTCGGCGAAGCACAATATGCGGCGCGCGACTACGAAGCCGCCGTCGAGACCTTGCGCCGGGAGGAGACTTACCGGACGAGCTCACGCCGTTTCCTGGCGGCGAGCCTGGCGCAACTCGGCCGGCTCGACGAGGCGCGGGCCGAGGTCGAAATGTTCCTCATCGGCAACCCGCACTTCACGACCAGCTACTGGGTCTGGACGGAGCCATTCCGCGACACCGCGATGCGCGATCATTTCGTCGACGGTTTTCGCAAGGCGGGCCTTCCCTAGAGCAATTCCTGACCGAAACCATTTCACAATTTCCCGGAATTGCTCTGGTGACGCCCGGCCAATCACGGCACCAGATCGATCGTCTCGGTCGTGTGTTCCACGCAGATGAAGCAGCAGGTGTCGCAAGGCTGGTCGTTATCAGGCCCGACGCCGGCCGAGATCCGGTCATTGCCGTCGACCCAGGCGCCATAGCAGATGCGCCTCACCCTGATTGCAGGAAAGAGGCACCGATTTCTGGGAATTCGGGTCGATCAGGAACACCTTGCCGTTGCCCGGCCAGACGGTCTCGCGGTCGCGGCTGAACAGCTCGACCGCTACCGCTTCCTTGCGCAGGTTCTTGACGAAGAAGGCCATGTCGGCGGCCTTGGCCGAGGTCGTGCAGACGAGCGCCGCGAGCACGGCCATACGAAACAGCGTCACGGTCGGACCTCCCGAATCACCACCGCAGAATCGCATGACCGCCCATGCCTGTCGCTTCGCTTTTGGAACTATTTCACGGAAGAACCTTCCGCCATGATCTGCCGCCCCAGCCGCACCGTTTCGCCGACCAGAAGATCGAGATCGTCGCGCCTTGTGCGGTGGTTGGCGATCGCCACGCGCAGCCAGTGTTCGCCATACAGGGTGGTGTCGGAAAGGGCGGCAATGCCCTTTTCCTGCAGCCGCAGCATGATCTCGGTGTTGAGCGCCTTCAGTGCCTCGCCGGTGACGCCGGGCTGGTAGCGGAAGCAGACGATGTTGATGGTCGGCGCCATCGCCAGCTCCAGCAGCGGCTCGGCCTCGATCAGCCCGGCGAGATAGGAGGCCTGCGCGATGTTCTGGTCGATGAGGCGGCCGAATTTATCGGCGCCATGTTCCTTCAGCGCCATCCAGACTTTCAGCGCGCGAAAACCGCGCGAGGTCTGCAGGCCGTAATCGTGCAGCCATTCGCCTGAGGCGAGGCCGCGCGGCGTCGATTCCAGATATTCCGGCGTCACCGCGAAGGTCCGGCGATGCGCGACGGCGTCCCTGACCAGGGCGCAGCCGACCTCGAACGGCGCGTGCAGCCATTTGTGCGGATCGAGCGCGACGGAATCCGCCCATTCGATGCCGGCGACGCGATGCGCATTGTCGGGCGCGATCGCGATCAGCGCGCCGATGCAGCCATCGACATGGAACCATAGGCCTTCCTCATGCGCGAGCTTGGCGAGCGCCCGCAGATCGTCGATCGCACCGGTGTTGACGGTGCCGGCATTGCCGATGACGCAGGCCGGATTGAAACCGCCTTCGCGATCCTCCGATATCGCCGCGCGCAAGGCCGGTATGTCGATGCGCAGGCCGGCATCGGTCGGGATGCGGCGCAGCGCCCGGTTGCCGAGGCCGAGCGCTTCCATCGCCTTGCGGTGGCAGGAATGGATCTGGTCCGAGCCATAGAAGCGCAGCGGCTTTTCGATTGCGGCGACGCCGTGCTCGCGCACGTCGATGCCGGCCTTGGTGTTGCGCGCCACGGTCAGGCCGATGATGTTGGCCATCGAGCCGCCGCTGACCAGCGTGCCAGAGGCGGAAGCGGGAAAGCCCAGCATCTGCTTGCACCAGTTGACCACCTGGCTGTCCATCAGCCCGGCGGCGTGGTTGCCGCCGCCGAGATTGGAACCCTGGATCGCCGCCAGGAAATCGCCGAGCGCGCCGGTGAAGTTGCTCGACCCCATGTACCAGGCCCAGAAGCGCGGATGGATGTTGCCCATCGGATAGGACATCACCGTGCGCGACACCTCGCCGTAGACGGCGGCCAGCGGCGCCGGCGATCGCGGCAAGGGTGCCGCGAAGGCTTCTCGCACCTCCGCCGGCATCTCGCGCCAGGCCGGGCGGTCCCTGATGTCGCTGAGGTAATCGACAGCATCATCAATGACCTGGTGCGACAGGGCTTGCACTGCGGCCCAGTCGGCGGGGTCGAGCGTTTCCTCGGCGGCCACGCCGAGGGTTTCCTGCGCGATGTCCATGACCGGTCTCCGTCAAGCCGCCGGGAACTGGCAGCCGGGCGTCGAGCGCGACAGCGCCATCTCCTCGGCATCCATCTCGGCCTCGATGCCGTCGAACAGCGGCGTCGACATGTAGCGCTCGCCGGTGTCGGGCAGCATGCACAGGATCACCGATCCGGCCGGCGCCTTTTCCGCGACCTGCCGCGCCACGGCGAAGGTGGCGCCGCCGGAAATGCCGGTGAAGATGCCCTCCTTCTGCGCCAAGGCCTTGGCCCACTTCATGCCTTCGGGTCCGGCAATCGGCACCACCTCGTCATAGAGGCTAGCGTCGATGGCTTCCTGCAGCACGTTGGGGATGAAGTCCGGCGTCCAGCCCTGGATCGGATGCGGCTCGAAGGCCGGGTGGCTGGCGGCAGGGGCGCCATGGGCACCGCGCTGCTGCGCCTTGCCGCTGCCGACCAGCTGCGCATTGGCCGGTTCGGAGAGCACGATGCGGGTCTCCGGCCGCTCACGGCGCAGCACGCGCGCCACACCGACGACCGTGCCGCCGGTGCCATAGCCGGTGACGAAGCAATCGAGCCGCGACCCGGCGAAATCATTGACGATCTCACGCGCCGTGGTGGCCTCGTGGATGGCGGCGTTCGCCGCCGTCTCGAACTGCCGGGCGAGGAACCAGCCATTGGCCTCGGCCAGTTCCACCGCCTTCTTGTACATGCCGAAACCCTTTTCGGCGCGCGGCGTCAACACCACCTTGGCGCCGAGCATGCGCATCAGCTTGCGGCGCTCGACCGAAAAGCTGTCGGCCATGGTGACGACCAGCGGATAACCCTTCTGCGCGCAGACCATGGCCAGCCCAATGCCGGTGTTGCCGCTGGTTGCCTCGACCACCGTCTGCCCGGGCTTCAACGCGCCGCTGCGCTCGCCCTCCTCGATGATGTTGAGCGCCAGCCGGTCCTTCACCGAGGCGGCGGGGTTGAAGAACTCGGCCTTGACGTAGATCGTCGCATGGGCCGGTGCCAGATTGTTGATGCGGATCACCGGCGTGTCGCCGACGGTGTCAAGAATGCTGTCGAACAGGCGACCGCGCCCGGCGGTGGTTCTGATTTCCTGTCGATTCAACATGTTTTGATCTCCTCGATCGTGTTCGTCTTCACAGGCCGGTTACAAACCGGCGGGTTGGGCGGCGAGGTTTCGAGACATGGCCGCGCTAGGACTGACATGCCGACGATGCGGCAGTGACGGTATCCGGCGCGAGATTCGCCCCGGATGCGCCGTGTCACGTTTGGTGATACAGCAAGGGTCGACGGGCCAGCGTGGGAGCAGGCGTGGAAACGCACGTGGAATCCGCACCATCGAGGCTGGAGGCTGACAGGCCGATCCTGTCCTTGCGCCTGCTCGGACCGCTGGAAATCCTGCGCGACGGCGTGCCAGTGGCGCTGCCGGCATCGCGCAAGTTGCGCGCGCTCCTGGCCTATCTGGTGCTGGCGCCGCACGCCGTGGGCCGTGGCCGCCTGTGCGAGTTGCTGTGGGATGTGCCCAACGACCCCCGCGGCGAATTGCGCTGGTGCCTGAGCAAGCTGCGCGCCGCCCTCGACACGCCGGACCGGCGTCGGGTCATCACGCCAGGCGATACGGTCGCGCTCGATCTCGAAGGCTGCCATGTCGATGCGCTGGAGATCAGCCATGCCGCCGCGCAAGGGATCGCTACGCTTGATGTGGAGCGGCTGCAGGCGCTGGCAGGACTCTTCGCCGGCGATCTGCTCGACGGGCTGGAGCTGGAGCGGAGCCCGCTTTTCGACGGCTGGCTGGTCGCCCAGCGCCGGCGTTTTCACGCATACCACGCCGCCGTGCTGGAACTGCTTGCCGCAAACCATCCGGCGGGCTCGCCCGAAATGTCCACGCATCTCGATAAATGGGTCGAGCTGGCGCCTTTCGACACGCGCGCTCATCTGGCCTTGCTATCCAATCTGGCCGAGCGCGGCGCTATCGGCGCGGCCGAGGAGCATCTGGCGTCGGCTGCTCGCCTATTCCAGTCGGAAGAGCTGGATTTCGCCCCGCTTCGCGCGGCCTGGCAGGCAATCCGCCATCAACAGTCAAGCAGCCCGCTCAAGTCACAGCCGGCCGGCCTGTCCACACTGCCGCAATTGGTGGTCACAGCGGATAACGTGGCCACGGTCGAGCCAAGCCAGGCGTCGCTGGCGGTGATGCCGTTTGTCGAGGAAAGCGGCGGGCGTGGCGGGCTCGCCGACGGCTTCACCCACGACATCATCACCCGGCTTGCCAAGCTTCGGGATTTCTTCGTCATCGCGCGCGGATCGGTGTTCGCGCTGGCCGAGAAAGCCATCGCACCCGAGGAGGCCGGCAGAAAGCTTGGCGTCGACTATGTCGCCACCGGCACGGTGCGCAGCCTGACCGGCCGCCTGATCGTCAGCGTCGAGCTGGTCGAGGTGCGCACGGCCAGGATTGTCTGGGCCGAAACCTTCGAGCGTCGGCCCGACGACCTCTTCGCCGTGCTCGACGATATCGGCGACAGCATCGTGTCGTCGATCTCGGCCGAGATCGAAACGGTCGAGCGCAACCGCGCCAAGCTGAAGGCGCCCAACTCGCTCAATGCCTGGGAAGCCTATCATCGCGGCCTCTGGCACATGTACCGCTTCACCCAGGCCGAGAACGAGCAGGCGCGGCATTTCTTCGACAAGGCCTTGCAGCTCGATCCGACCTTTGCCCGCGCCTATGCCGGCCTGTCCTTCACCCACTGGCAAAATGCCTTCCAGCGCTGGGGCGACCGCGACCGGGAAAGCGCGCTGGCCTATGAGAGCGCCGGCCACAGCCTGCTGGTCGACGATCACAATCCGGCCGCGCACTGGGCGATGGGCCGGGCGCTGTGGCTGCGCGGCGAGCAGGACGGGTCGCTCTCCGAACTGGAGCGGGCGGTGGATCTCAGCCCGAATTTCGCGCTTGGCCATTACGCGCTGTCCTTCGTCCACTCGCAGTCGGGCGACCCGCAGGCGGCGATAAGCTCGTCCGACCATTCGCGGCATCTCAGCCCCTTCGACCCGCTGCTGTTCGGCATGCTGGGGTCGCGCGCCATGTCGCATGTCCGGCTCGGCCAGTTCGAGGAGGCGGCCGAATGGGCGCTCAAGGCGGCGGCGCGGCCCAACGCGCATACCATCATCCTGGCGATCGCCGCGCACTGCCTGGCGCTTGCCGGCCGGCTCGAGGAGGCGCGCGGCTTCGCCGCCGCGATCCGCAGGACATTGCCTGATTACCGTGCCGACGATTTCATCGGCACCTTCCGCTTCGACCCCGATGCCGAGGCGCTGTTCCGGCAAGGCGCGAGGCGCATCGGGCTCAGCTGATTTCGCGTTTGCGGCCCCGTTAACGAAGTCGGAAGGAGTTGCTTAACAGTTCACCTCTATGTGACCCCTCGGGGGGTCCATGGCAAAGTGAGTATGATGAGCGACAGCCCCGACAAGCGCAGCAACGAATGGCGCGCCATTCTTCATGTACAGGCCCGTGTCGCCGTCCTGTTCGTTCCGGTGGTGGCCAGCCTGCTGCTCATAGCCGCGCTTGCCGGCAATGACCGCAAGTCCGTTCCGGATGTCGACCGGACCGTTACCGGATCCGTGCGATAAACGGAGCGGCTCCGAGCCGCTTGCGGGAAGCCCCGAACCGGTGCCATGTATTAACAAGAGGTCCGTCAGCTCTTCGAGGCGGATGCCATGTAGGGGCGCCGGGCGGCTGGCGTGCGCTATCGGGGCATCATCGTCGGCGTTAAGGTCGCCAATGGCTCCGAGACTGAATGAATGGGCGCGAACGATCAAGCGCGACGTGCATGCGCTCTACATCGCCGCGCGCGATCCCCGAACGCCGTGGTACGCCAAGGCGCTTGCTATGTGTGTCGCGGGCTACGCCTTGTCGCCAATCGATTTGATTCCCGATTTCATCCCCGTGGTTGGCTACCTCGACGATGCGGTCCTGGTCCCCTTGGGCATCCTTGCCGTGGTCAAGATGATACCGCCCGAGGTCATGGCAGAACACAGGGCGGCCGCCGCCCTCGCCATCGATAGGCCGGTGAGCCGCGGCGCGGCGCTGATCATCGCCTGTATCTGGGTCGCTTCGGTGGCGCTGGCGGGATGGCTGGGGTATCGGTACTTCGCGGGCTGATCCTGAAGAGCCGTCCCGTCGATCGCGTTCTGCACGCGTCCGTTGGCGGCCTAAAGAACTTTGGTCACCAGATTGTCCAGCCGGGAGTTCTCGCGGTAAGCCAGTCGTACCACGTGGCTGGTTGTGAGGTGGATTGTTGAAACCCGTCGATGAACACCGCATCCATCAGATCTTCGAAGTCAGCGTATGGCTGAAGGGCGCGCATGCCCTGATCGAATGCATCGGCGGGCTTCTGCTCTATGTCGTCACCACCGATACCATCGCCTCCTGGGTCAATGCCCTCACCGCGGAAGAATTGATCGAAGATCCGAACGATTTCATAGCTGGGCATCTGTCGCAGATGGCAAGCCATTTTTCTATCGCCAGCAAAGAGTTCTACGCCTTCTACCTGCTCAGCCACGGCCTGATAAAGCTTGCCCTGGTTGTCGGGCTTTTGAGAGGCAAGCTCTGGTCTTACCCGGCCTCGCTCGCGGCCTTGGGCCTGTTCATGATCTATCAAGTCTACCGCTACTCATACACCCATTCACCCGGCCTGCTGGTCCTGACCGTCTTCGATGCGGTCGTGATGGTGTTGATCTGGCATGAGTGGAGGGTCGTGCGACAGCACAAGCCGGCATGACGGTGCCGGCACAAGGTGGACCGACGGTAAACGCTGCTGCTGTCCGGCCACAAACGCCTGATTGCAAGGCGCGCCTGCTTTGCCGGCGGAACCGCGTGCCGCGTCGAACATTGTCTTCCAGGACAGCCCTGGAGGACATCATGACCCGAGCCCTCGACGTCAACGAAAACACCGAGCAAAATCCCGAGGGTCCGCCGCAACCGCAGACCGGCGACGATCTCAGGAAAAAGAAGGTCGAAGGAAAGGCCTTCCAGGTGAATGAGAACAGCGTCGACAATCCGGCACGCGCGCCCGTGACGCCAAAGCGGGACTGATCGCGAGATCGGCAGTATCGGGCGGAAACTTGGCCGCGTGCGCGGCGCCTCAATAAAACCTTGGGATCGGCCCGTTCTGCGGCGTCGTGCGGTCGCCGAGGTCGAGAAAGACCTCGTCGACATAGCACCAGCCCCAGCCTTCCGGCGGATCGTAGCCCTCGATGACGGGATGGCTGGTGGCGTGGAAATGCTTTGTCGCGTGGCGGTTGGGCGAGTCGTCGCAGCAGCCGACGTGTCCGCAGGTGCGGCAGAGCCGCAGATGCACCCACCACGAGCCGCTCTTCAGGCATTCCTCACAGCCGAGCGCGCTCGGCGTCACATCCTTGATCCCGGCCGCATGCTTGCATTCGTCCGCCATCACTCTCTCCTGAAATATCTCTTCGTTGAAGCGTGATCTTCTTCCGAAAACCGGTTGCCACTTTTCGGGATCATGCTTTGAGGCGTGACGGCGGGGCTGCCGTCCCGCGCGAGATAGGCATGCAAGGCCGCGACCACCTGGGCACCTTCGCCGACGGCGGCCGCGACGCGCTTGACCGAGCCGCAGCGCACGTCGCCGATGGCAAACACGCCGCTGCGGCTGGTCTCCATCAGGCCATGCTCCGGTCCGAGCTCCGATCCGGTGCGGATGAAGCCCTTGGCGTCGAGCGCCACATTGCATTGCGCCAGCCAGTCGGTGTTGGGATCGGCGCCGATGAACAGGAAGAGGTGGCCGATCGGGCGTGTCGTCTCCTGCCCGCTGACACGGTTGCGCCAGCGGACAGTGGCAAGATTGCCTTCCTCGCCCTCCAGTGCCTCGATTTCGGTCTCGGTCAGCACCTCGATGTTCGGCTGCGCCTTGATGCGCTCGACGAGGTAGCGCGACATCGAGGCATCGAGGCTGCCGCCGCGCGCCAGCAGCGCCACCTTGCGCGCATGGCTGGCGAGATAGACGGCCGCCTGCCCGGCCGAATTGCCGGCGCCGACCAGCGCCACCTCCTGCCCGGCGCAAAGCCGGCCTTCGATCGGCGAGGCCCAATAATGGACGGACGTTCCCTCGAACTGCGACAAATTAGCGACATCGAGGCGGCGATAGCGCGCGCCGCTGGCGATCACCACGCTGCGGGTGCGCACCGTCTCGCCGTCGCCGACATCGAGCAGGTAGCGGGCGCCCGAATTGTCGGTCGCGGCACTCAAAAGCTTCGCCTCGTCCGGAATCACCATTTCGACGCCGAATTTCTGCGCCTGGTTGTAGGCGCGCGCCATCAGCGCCATGCCGGTGATGCCGGTGGGGAAGCCGAGATAGTTCTCGATGCGCGAGGAAGCGCCGGCCTGGCCGCCGAAGGCCCGGCAATCGAGCACGATGGTCGACAGCCCTTCGGAGGCGGCATAGACCGCCGCCGCCAAGCCCGCAGGCCCGGCGCCGACAATGGCGACATCATACAGCGTATCGGCATCGATCGGCCGCAGCAGGCCGATGCAGCGGGCGAGGTCCTTCTCACCGGGATTCATCAGCAGCCTGCCGTTCGGGCACAGCACGACCGGCAGATGGTGCGCGTCGACATCGAAACGCTCGACCAGGGTTTTGGCGCAAGGGTCGCTGCCGGAATCGAGCACGCGGTGCGGCTGGCCGCTGCGAGCCAGGAAGCCCTGCAGCCGCAGCACGTCGGCATTGCCTGAGGGTCCGATGATGATCGGCCCGCTTGTGGCGCTTTCCAGGAGCCCGACGCGGCGCAGGATCAGCGCCCGCATGATGCGCTCGCCGAGATTGGCCTCCTGCACCATCAGGTCGCGCACCCGCCGCGAGGGAATGACGAAGGCCTCGACCGGCTCGGCGGCCTCGGCATTGACCAGCGAGGGCCGGGCCGAAAGCTGCGCCAGCTCGCCGACGAAGCTGCCGGGGCCGTGGGTGACGATCGTCTCGCGCCGGCCAAGACCATCCTGGGTGATATCGACCTTGCCCGACAGCACGACGATGAGACCCGGCGCGACATCGCCGGCCCTGATGATGTGCTCGCCGGCCGCATAGGCGCTGGCCTCGCCGAAACGGCGCATGTGATCGATGTCGGCCTCGCTCAGCGTGGGAAACGCCTGGTCGCGACGGGCGCCGAAGATCGCGGTGCTGGATTGAGACATGGCCGCAAGCGTAGCGAAGCCGCGGCCCGGTTTGAAGTGGTTTGTTCAGCGCCTAGCCGCGAGGGCAGGTTTGGTTGACGGCCGCCGTCGTCCCGTTCGTTTCGAGGTGACGACTGGAGGCTCAAGGATCGGTGCTGTTGACGGTGCCGGGGCCTGACAGCCAATTGTCAGGTGGATCGTGAGACATTGTTTCCGAATAGCCGCGAAGCCGATTCGCCGGCACGGGATTCAAGGTGAAACGAGCCCATGAAACAGATTGCCCTGTCACTTTTCGTGATCGCGTCTTCGGGCGCCTATGTATGGGACCAGGCAGGCAAGGGTCCTGCCGGCGACATGATCGACACAGCGGGTTCCGCCAATGCCGCCGAGGACAGTGTGGTGCAGCCCCCAGCTCCGGCCAGCCCCGTTCGAACCGATCCCACTCCAGCGCCTGCGCCGCCATCGCCTGGGATCCGCCAGCAGAGTGTGCGGTTCGATCCTCCTGCACCCAAGCCAACATCGGTCGGCGATGAAACCACCGCCGCGATCTCGGCGCCCACCCCGAAGCAGCAGGCGATAAAGCCGCCGCTCTCATCCAGCCCTCCGCAGCTTTCTCAAGCGCCCGCAGCCCAGCCCGAACAGGCGCCAGTTCAAACTGGCGCCGATGCCGCGCCACGGACGGCATCCTTCACCATAACCCCGGCCGTCTATATCCCCATTCCCCAGCCGAGGCCGGACTATCCGCAAGCACCCGCCCGCGTCTTCAAGGCCGCCATGAAGCTGGCTGTGAGCCCCAAGCCGGCGGGGCACGGCTTTGCCGACGGTACCTACACCGGTCCTGCCGCCGATGCCTATTACGGCCTCATCCAGATTCAGGCCTCCATCCAAGGCGGCCGTCTCACGGCGCTCAAGGTGCTGAAATACCCGAATGACCGCCGCACCTCGGTCAGCATCAACAGGCAGGCGCTGCCGATGCTGCGTGACGAGGCGATCAGTGCGCAGAGCGCCAATGTCGACATCATTTCGGGCGCCACGCTGACCAGCAAGGCCTTCATCCAGTCGCTTGGCGGCGCATTGAAGAAGGCATCGTCCTGATCGATGCGCGACACGAGGATCTTGATGGGCATGCCCATCACCGTCGACATCGCCGGTGCCTCGGGTGCGACCCTTGTGGAAGCGGTCTTCGATTATTTCGAGCACATCGACCACCGCTTCAGCACCTACAGGACCGACAGCGAGATTTCGGCCATCAACCGGGGTGATCTTCCGATCCGCGACTGGAGCGCCGAAATGATGGAAGTGATGGCGCTTGCCGCACAGACGAAAAACCAGACGGACGGATATTTCGACATCCGCAAGCCCGACGGATCGCTGGACCCGTCCGGCATCGTCAAGGGCTGGGCCATCCGCAATGCCGCCGGGATCGTTCGCCGGGCCGGCGTCGGCGATTTCTTCATCGAGGCGGGCGGCGACATCCAGTCCTGCGGCCGAAATGCTTCGGGTCTCGACTGGAGCGTCGGCATCCGCAATCCCTTCAATGCCGAAGAGATCATCAAGATCGTCTACCCGCGAGGACACGGCGTCGCCACCTCCGGCACCTATGTGCGCGGGCAGCACATCTACAATCCGCTCGGAGCCGATCCGATCACCGAAATCGTCAGCCTGACCGTCATCGGCTCGGATGTGTTGGAGGCCGACCGTTTCGCCACCGCCGCCTTCGCCATGGGCCGGCAGGGCATTCTCTTTCTCGAACAGGCGCCTGGCCTCGAAGGCTACGTCGTCGACAGCAACCGTCGGGCCACGCCGACGAGCGGCTTCGGAGCTTTTTGCCAGCCATGATCAAGACCATCGACCGGCTTCTCGACCATCAGACCATGTACCGGCTGGTCCTCTATTACCTGATCGCCCTGCTGGGCACGGCCTTCGTGCTCGGTTTCCTCAAGCTGGTGCCGCATGACCCGGTCATGCTCGCCTTCACGACGGGGCTGATGCTGGCAGCCTGCTGGATCACCAACAGGGTTTTTGCCGCCGTCTTCAAGGTTCCGGCCAACAACGAGTCGGTCTACATCACCGCCCTCATCCTGGCGCTCATCCTCGATCCGGTGGCCGCCACGGACCTCAAGGGGATATGCGCGGTGGTATTCGCCTGCGTCTGGGCGATTTCATCCAAGTTCATCCTCGCCATCGGCGGGAAACACCTGTTCAATCCCGCGGCGCTGGGCGTGGCGCTGACCGCGCTGCTGCTCGACCAGCCGGCCACCTGGTGGGTCGGCGGCAATTTGCCATTGCTTCCCGTCGTGCTTCTTGGCGGCCTTCTCATGGTGCGCAAGCTGCGCCGGCTCGATCTGGTCGCCACCTTCGGTGTCGTCGCGCTGGCGACAATCCTGGCAACCACCGAGCCGTCGCAATACGCTGCCGCGCTGACGGAGACACTGGGCTCGTCGCCGCTGCTGTTCTTCGCCTTCGTGATGCTGACCGAGCCGCTGACGGCGCCGACGACACGGTGGCCACGCATCGCCTTCGCCGCCATCGTCGGCTTCCTGTTCGCGCCCAACATCCATGTCGGCTCGTTCTATTTCACGCCGGAACTGGCGCTTCTGACCGGCAATCTGTTTGCCTACGCCGTGAGCCCGAGAGGACGCCTCGTGTTGACGCTCGAGCGCATCGAGCAATCGGCGGTCGACAGCTATGATTTCATCTTCAGGTCACCGCGAAAGCTTGCCTTCCAGGCTGGACAATATCTGGAATGGACACTTGGGCTCGACCGATCGGACAGTCGCGGCAACCGCCGCTATTTCACGGTGGCGTCGGCGCCCACGGAGCAATCCATACGGCTCGGCGTCAAGTTCTACCCGCAATCGAGCGCCTTCAAGCGAATGCTGGGCGCGATGAAGCCGGGCAGCACGATCCACGCCTCCCAGCTGGCCGGCGACTTCACCTTGCCGGCCAATCCCCAAACCAAGATTGCCTTCCTGGCCGGCGGCATCGGCATCACGCCATTCCGCTCGATGCTGCAATATCTCATCGACAGCCATGAAAGGCGGCCCATCGTCGTCCTCTACGGAGCAGAGACGCAGCAGGACATCGCCTATCGCGACGTGCTCGGCGCGGCGAGACGGGAACTGGGTATAAGGACGGTGCTTGCCGTGGCCCGGGGGGCCGAGCGGGGCCAGTATCCCGGCTATATCGACGCGCGCCTGGTGCGCCTGGCCATTCCCGACTATCCGGAGCGGACCTTCTACATTTCCGGCCCCCAGGCCATGGTCAAGGCGCTGCGCGACACGCTGCTGGCCATGGGTGTTCGCCGCTCGAAGATAAAGGTCGACTATTTCCCCGGCTTTGCCTGAGTGTCGATCAACCCTGGCGGGGGAGGGTGATGGTCACGACCAGGCCTGGATCGGCGTTGGCCATGGTCAGCCGCCCGCCATAGGCTTCGACAATGTCCGAGACGATGGCCAGGCCCAGCCCGCTGCTGCCGCCCTTGCTGTCCAACTGCACCCCGCGCGACAGGGCGGATTCCCGGTCGGCATCGGGGATGCCCGGGCCGTCGTCGGCGACGGCTATGGACACCTCGCCGCCGGTTGCCCACGCATTGACCTTGACCGAGGATCTCGCGAAGCGTGCGGCGTTCTCTACCAGATTGCCGAGGATTTCCGAAAGGTCGCCCTCGTCGACCGGCGCCATGAAATCGTCCGCGACGTCGACCAGGAACGAGAGCTGCTTGCCGCCCGGCGTGCGCTTGATGACGGCGATGACGCCGGCCGCGGCTTCCCTGACACGGCACGATGCCTTGCCGGAAACGCCGGGCGCCAGACGGGCGCGCGCGAGTTCGCGCTCGACATGACGTCGGATCGCTCCAGCGCTCTTCTCGATCTCGTCGGCCAACTCGGTTTCGCCCTTCCCGCGCAGGGCCCGGATGTCGGCCGACAGCACCTGCAGTGGCGTCTTGAGGCCATGCGCCAGGTCGGTGGCGCGCGACCGGGCGCGTGCAAGGGCCTTCTCCTGCGCATCGAGGAGGCGGTTGATTTCGTCGGCGAGCGGCTGCACCTCGCTCGGCGCCGCCACGTCCAGTCGTGCCGTCCGCTGCGCGATCACGTTTCGAACGGCGACCCGCAGGCTTTCCAGCGGCGCGAGGCCAACGGTGATCTGGACGAAGAAGGCCGCCATGAGGGCGGCGGCGAGCAGGATGAGCGCCGGGATGAGATCGCGTACATATTCGCGCACCGACACTGTGACGCTGCTATGATCTTCCGCCACGATGGCGCGAAACGACCGGCCGTCTGCATCGGTTATGGTGCGCACGACGGCTACGGTGAGTTCGTCGCCAGGCCCCTTGAGCTCCTCGATCGTTCTCAGTTCGCCGCTCGCGCCTTGGCCGGGCAATGCAAGCTTTGCGTCCCACAACGAACGCGAGCGCACCAGGCCATGGCTGGCCAGGTCTTCCACCTGCCAGTAATGACCCGACAGCGGATTGGTGAAGCGCGGGTCGGTCAGGCCCGGGGCGACCGAAAGCTGGCCGTTGGCCGCGAAGCTGGTCGCGCCGATCAGTTCATTGAGATCGGCGGTCAGTTCGCCGACGATACGCCTCTCGACATTCAGCTCGAACAGATAGCGTAGCCCGACCCCGGCGATGGCAAGGGCGACGAGGATCGAAATGGTGGCCGCCGACCAAAGCCTGAAGCGGATCGAATTGCCCATCAGGACGGCTCGTCGGGTACGAAATATCCGAAGCCGCGGCGAGTCTCGATGACGTCGTTGCCGAGCTTGCGGCGCAGGCGCGCGACAATGACCTCGATTGTGTTCGGATCGCGATCATTGCCGGAATCGTAGAGATGCTCGGCGAGTTCGGTCGGCGCCACCACGCGCCCGGCATGATGCATCAGGAACGCCATCAGCCGGTATTCCAGCGGCGACAGTGCGACGGGAACGCCGCGCAGCGAAATGCGCATCTGGCGCGTGTCGAGGACCAGCGGTCCGGATTTCAGCACCGGTGCCGCCTGGCCTGTCGAACGGCGAAGGATAGCGCGCAGCCGCGCCAGCAGCTCGTCCATTTCGAACGGCTTGGGCAGGTAGTCGTCGGCGCCCGCGTTGATGCCTTCGACGCGCTCGGTCCAAAGGCCCCGTGCCGTCAGGATGAGGACGGGAAAGCGGCGCGTGTTGGCCCGCCAGCGCTTCAGCACCGTCAGGCCATCGAGTTTCGGCAATCCGAGATCGAGGATCGCCGCGTCGTAATTCTCGACGTCGCCCGCGAACCACGCGGCCTCTCCGTCGCGCACGGTATCGACGGCCATCCCCGCGGCCTTGAGCACTGCCGCGATGTCGCCCGCGATGCGCGGCTCGTCTTCGGCAAGGAGTATTTTCATCAATCACCACCCCTGTCGCGCATCAGCACGCCGGCGCCGGCGTCGACGTCAACGATCCTGCGGCGTCCGTCAGGGGCGACGACCTGGAAGCGATAGACCCAGCGGTCGCCAATCCGGATGAAATCGACGGCCACGATGTCGCCGGGAGCATCGGCGTGAACCACGCCCAGTATATTGGCCAAGCCCTTTATTTCGCCACGCTCGTAAAGGTCCCGCGCCCGGTCGTGATCGCCGTCGTCATCCTCGTCCGCGCGGGCGTGGAACGGTCGAAGCAGGACAAGCCCGACCAGGCTCGCCGTCGCCAGATGTTTCAGTATCGGTTTCATCCAAGGGCCATGCAGCAGACCTTGTGTTTCAATCCGGCTCGTCACCTGGCCAGTCTCCTGGCCCACAAACACGACAAAGGGCATCGCCCGCCGACGTTTGACTCGCGATCAGGGGCCACTTGTCCCCGGCAGCATACGCTTGAGCACCTCGTCCCGGCGGACATAGTGATGCCAGAGCGCAGCCGCCGCATGCAGGCCGGCAAGGATAAGGATCAGATTGGCGCAGAGGCTGTGCAATTCTCTTATGGTTCGGGCCGTGGCGCTGTCCGCGGAGACCGGAGCCGGGATGGTGAAGAGGCCGAAGAAACTCAAGGCGTCGCCCCTGTACCAGGTCACCAGGATGCCAAGAACGGGAATGGCGACAAGCAGCCCGTAAAGCACGAGATGCGCGACCTTGGCCACCCATCGTTCCAGCTCCGACATTTCCCGCGGCAGCCCCGGGGTTCCCAAGATCAGGCGCAGGCCAATGCGAATGACGACCAGCGCGAACAGCAGCATCCCGAACGAGATATGGAACCACCAGACGAGTGCCCGGCCGGGGTCGTTGCGTGGAAAGATATCCGCGACATAAGTCAGGCCGTAAAGGCCGATAACCAGCAGAAACACGGCCCAATGAATGGCCTTCTGTGCGCTTGTGTAGGTAGGATTCATGCAGGGCTGTCCAATTTCGAATGTTTCTAAACTAGCCGCGATCATGTCAAAGCTTTGTCAGGTCCCTTCGACGGCAATCGAGGGGGCCGTGACGGTTCCCCCGACGAGAGCGGTCCTGGAACCGGGCTTCGGCGATCGTGACCTATTGGGACATTGGCTGGAGGAACCTGTCAATTCGCTGACAGTCGGACACCGGACAACGCCGATATGCCGGACAAAGAAAAAGCCCGGACGAACCGGGCTTTTTCTTTGGGTCTCTGAACCATCGAACGGTTCGAAACGGGAATTTGGTGCCCAGAAGAGGACTCGAACCTCCACTCCTTGCGGAACACGGACCTGAACCGTGCGCGTCTACCAATTCCGCCATCTGGGCTGGTGCGGGCTCATGTAAGCGGGCAAGCGATTGCTGTCAACGCGCTTTTTGGACCATGTCGCCGAAAGCTGGAAACACAGCTTTGGCAAAAGCGCCACGTTCCAGCCAGGGCCTGGACTTCCACTTGCCGGCTCAGCAAGCGTCAGCTCTCCAGCACTTCCTTCGACGCCACGGTAGAATCGGCGTTCAGCTGGTAGATGACCGGCACGCCGGTGCCCAGTTCCAGCTTGACGATCTCCTCGCCCGACTTGCCGTCCAGCGCCATGATCAGTGCGCGCAGCGAATTGCCGTGCGCGGCGACCAGCACGGTGCCGCCGCGCAGCACGTGCGGCTGCAGGTCGTGCAGGTAGTAGGGCCAGACGCGGGCGCCAGTGTCCTTCAGGCTCTCGCCGCCGGGCGGCGGCACGTCATAGGAGCGGCGCCAGACATGCACCTGCTCCTCGCCCCATTTCTTGCGGGCATCGTCCTTGTTGAGGCCGGAAAGGTCGCCATAGTCGCGCTCGTTGAGCGCCTGGTCGCGGATGGTCTTGAGATCGCTCTGGCCGACCGCGTCGAGAATATGCTGGCAGGTCTTTTGCGCCCGGCTCAGCGCCGAGGTGAAGGCGATGTCGAACTTCAGGCCGCGCGCCTTGAGTTTCTGCCCAGCGGCCTTGGCCTCGGCATGGCCCTGCTCGGTCAGGTCGACGTCACGCCAGCCGGTGAACAGGTTCTTCAAATTCCATTCGCTCTGGCCATGGCGCACGAGCACGAGGGTTCTCGACATGTTTGCTCCTTCAGATTGGCAAAATTGGCAGATTGGCCGCTTCAGCTCAGGCCGAGCACGTCCCGCATCGAATAGAGTCCTGGCTTCTTGCCACGGGCCCACAGCGCCGCCTTGACGGCGCCGCGCGCGAAGATGGCGCGGTCCTCGGCATGATGGGACAGCGTGATGCGCTCGCCGGTGCCGGCCAGGATGACGCTGTGGTCGCCGACCACCGAGCCGCCGCGCAGCGTGGCGAAGCCGATCGACCCGGTTTTTCGCACACCCGTATGGCCGTCGCGTGAACGCACATCGTTGCCGGCGAGCGCAATGCCGCGCCCGGCGGCGGCGGCTTCGCCGAGCAGCAGTGCCGTGCCCGACGGCGCGTCGACCTTGTGCTTGTGGTGCATCTCCAAAATCTCGATGTCGAAATCGTCGGCGTCGAGCGCGCGTGCCGCCTGTTCGACCAGCACCGCCAGCAGATTGACGCCGAGGCTCATATTGCCCGACTTGACGATCGTCGCGTGGCGCGCCGCGGCCGCGATCCTGGCATTGTCGTCGGCTGAGCAGCCGGTGGTGCCGATGACATGGACGATGCGCGCCTGCGCCGCGTAGCCGGCGAATTCGACGGACGAGGCCGGCGTGGTGAAGTCCAGCACGCCGTCGGCCTTGGCGAAGACCGGCAGCGGATCGTCTGATATCGGCACGTTGATGATGCCTATGCCCGCGAGCTCACCGGCATCCTTGCCGAGATGGGGCGAATCCGCGCGCTCGACCGCGCCGATGACGCGGGCGCCCGGAATGGTATGGATGGCGCGGATCAGCGTCTGGCCCATGCGGCCGGCTGCCCCCACCACCACAAGGCCCATATCGCCTGCTTCGCTCATGTGCTCCTCACCGCCGTCTTTTTCGCACGCGTGGCCCGGACCGGAGTTTGGATCGGCTTGCTGTCATCGACAAGCCCCAGACCCTTCTTGCCCTGCACCCGGTGGAACCGTGCATAGACACTGTGCTGGTCGGCCATCAGCTCGGCATGCGTGCCTTCCTCGACCACCCGGCCCTGTTCCATGACGACGATGTGGTCGGCATTGACCACCGTCGACAGGCGGTGGGCGATGACGATGGTGGTGCGTCCTTCCATGACATGGGTCAGCGCTTCCTGGACACGCGCCTCCGCCTCGTTGTCGAGCGCCGAGGTCGCCTCGTCGAGCAGCAGGATCGGCGCCTGGCGCACGATGGCGCGGGCGATCGAGACGCGCTGGCGCTGGCCGCCGGACAGCGTCGCGCCGTTCTCGCCGACCGGCGTGTCGTAGCCTTGCGGCTGCTGGCGGATGAACTCGTCGGCCGCCGCCTGGCTTGCCGCGCGCTCGATCTCGGCGTCGGTGGCCGAGATACGGCCGTAGCGGATGTTGTCGCGAATCGTGCCTTCGAACAGATAGGGCGACTGCGAGACATAGGCGATCGAGCCGCGCAGCGACTGTTTGGTGACCTTGGAAATGTCCTGGCCATCGACCTCGATGGTGCCGGATTCGACGTCGTAGAAACGCTGCAGCAGCGCCACCAGCGTCGTCTTGCCGGCGCCCGAGGCCCCGACGATGGCAGTCATCTTGCCGGCGGCGGCGACGAAGCTCAACTCCTGCAGCACCGGCGTCTCCTCGACATAGCGGAAGGACACGTTGTTGAAGCGCACTTCACCCGACGTGAAGTGTGCCTCGACGGCATCCGGCGCATCGCCCTGCTGCGGCTTGAGGTCGAGCAGTTCGTAGATCATGCGGGCATTGACCAGCGCGCGCTCCATGCCGACCTGCATGCGCGCCAGGCGCCGGGCCGGATCGTAGGCCAGGATCAGCGCGGTGATGAAGGAAAACACCGCGCCCGGCGGCTGGCCGAGAACGAGTGCCCGGTAGCCGGAATAGGCGATGACGGAGGTGACGGCGAGGCCGGCCAGCATGTCGGAAATCGGCGCCAGCCGCTCCGAGACGCGGGCGATCTTGTTCGAGCGCTGTTCGGCCGTGTCTGCCAAGGCGCCGATGCGGCTCGCCAGCTGGTCCTCCATGGTGAAGGCCTTGACGATGGCGATGCCTTGCGTGGCTTCCTGGACGGCGCCGATGAGCCGGGAATTGATCAGCACGGATTCCCGTGTGATACGCCGCACGCGACGCGTCAGGTAGACGACCGCCCAGATCAGCGGCGGTCCGATCAGCAGCGAACTCAGCGATAGAACCGGATCCTGGTAGATCATGATACCGACAAGGCCGACCAGGGTCACCGCGTCGCGGGTGATGGATGTCAGCGTGATCGACAAGAGGTCGCGGATGCCGCCGACATTCTCGTTGACCTGCGCCGCCAGCCGGCCGGAGCGCGTATCGTTGAAGAAGCCGACGCCGAGCTTCATCAGATGGTCGAAGATGCGTTTCTGATAGCGCGCCACCAGATTGTTGCCGATCGTGGCCAGCGCCACCGCCTGGCCGTAGCCGGCGAAACCGCGCACCAGGAAAGCCGCCATGATCCCGGCGCAAATCCACACCACCAGGTCGCCGCGCCGTTCGTAGAAGATCTGGTTGACGATCGGGCTCATGATCCAGGCCGTGAAGGCCGTCGTGCCCGACACCAGCAGCATGCAGGTGATGGCGACGACATAGGACCAGCGATGATCGCGGCCGTTTTCGGAGAGGATGCGGCGCAGCACGGCGTTGACTTCGCCAACGCTGGCTTTCTGCTTGTTTGGAGCTTGAAGTGTCAAATCGGGAGCTTCGTGGGTTTTTCGCCTGGGACCGGGCTGCAATTCGGCACTCCTCTTAGCGCCATGCGGCCGGCTTGCCTATGCCCGCGGCTGATTAACTTCGTCGCGGGCGCCCCGACGCTTCGCGCCGAGGGTTCATGCCTGCCAGCGCCGGCCGGCCGTCTGGACGCCGAACAGCGACGGGTTCCTGGCATAGGCGGCAAGGCCGAGAAGGGCCGCCAGCGGATGGGTGATGACATAGACGGGCATGGTGCGCATCAGCGCGCTGTGCGGTGCCTTGTCCTCGAAGGCGGCGCGGAAATTGCCCTCCTTCAGCGCCGGCACAATTTTTTGGGCGATGCCGCCGGTCAAAAACACGCCGCCACGGCTCATGAACACCAGGGCAAGATCGCCGGCGGTGCGCCCAAGGCAGGTGACGAAGGTCTCCAGCGCTTCCTGCGCCACCGGATCGGTCTTGGCCAGCGCCGCGCCGGTGATCTCGGCCGGCGTGGTGAAAGGCGCCGGCTTGCCGTCCGCCTTGGCGACAGCCCGGTAGACGTTGACGAGGCCGCGCCCGCACAGGATCTGTTCGCCGGAAATGCGGCCCTCGAGCTTCTCGATATGCGGGAAAACCTCGAAATCGCGCGGCGTGCGCGGACCGATGTCCATATGGCCGCCCTCGCCGGGCACCGGGATCCAGTGGTGCAGCGCATGGACCAGCCCGGCGACACCGAGCCCGGTTCCGGGCCCGAGCACGACGCGGCCGGCATTGGGCTCCGGCGTGCCGCCGCCGATCTTTTCCATATGCTCTTCGCCGAGCGCCACGACGGCCAGCGCCTGCGCCTCGAAATCGTTGAGCACGACGATGTCGCTCAAGCCGACATTGGCGAACATCTGCTTCGGCTTGACGACCCACGGGCAATTGGTGAGTTCGATCTCATCGCCGTCGACCGGACCGGCCACCGCCAGCACCGCCGAATTGGGGCGGACCGACGAGCGGTCGAGCACCGCCGCCTGAATCGCCTCGTCGATCGTGTTGAAACTTGCGGTCTGGACGATCTGCGGCTCGGTCGGTTCGGAATTGGCGTCAAGCACGATCGAAAAGCGCGCATTGGTGCCGCCAATGTCGCCGATCAGGATCGGAAACCGCAACGACGTGTCGGTATCGCTTACGCTTGGCATGCTCTCGTCCGTCCCCGGCGCCCCCTGACGGCGTGTCGCCGTTCCTCCGTTGACTAGCGCATGAGTTTGAAAAGGGAAACGGTTTTCGAACCCGTCGGTGCGCAGAGAGTGGTTCTGCGGCCAAACGGCCACTATTTCCCGAAAACGGCTGGCTAAACCGATTGAGCCGACCGGTGGCGCGAAGGCAATCAGTTCGCGGGCGGTCGAGGCCTTGGCACCGGCGCGCCCATTCTGGGGGTCGCGGCGAATGCATTTGCCGCGCTCGGCAAATCGCCGCTATCGCTGGCCGGGGTGGCGGGCCCGGACGGCGCCGCCGGTTCGGGTGCCGCGGCCGCGACCGGCACGGCGCCGCCGTGATAGGTCGCAGCCTCGGCTGACACCGGCCCCGGCGCGTCGAGCACGGCGCGGCATTCCTTCGGCAGGTTGGCCATCGTCATCACGTCGCGGGCCTTCGGCGCATCCGGGTTCTTGTTGGGCCGCCACGGTTCTTCGGTGAACCACCAGGCCAGCGGCTTGCCGCAGCCGTCATCATCCGGCGTCGCCTCCTGCGCCTTGCAGTCGGGCGAGCCCGGCTGGCAGCCGATGCGCATGTGGAAATGATAGTCGTGGCCCCAGAACGGCCGGATCTTGCGCAGCCAGCTACGGTCGCCCTTGACGGTGTCGCAGAGCTTTTTCTTGATGCCGGGATTGACCAGGATGCGTTCCACCTCGGGGTAGCTCGCCGCCCGCTTCAAGAGCGCCGTGTGCTGGGGCGTCCACAGCGCGTCCTTCACCAGATGGGTCTTCTCGTCGACCATCAAGGTGGCGCTCATCGATTCGCGCTGCGCCCTGGTCATGGCGCGGTCAGGCATCGGCGTCAGCCAGATGTCGGCATCGAGCCCGATCTGGTGCGAGGCATGGCCTGTCATCATCGGGCCGCCGCGCGGCTGCGAAATGTCGCCGATCAGAAGGCCCGGCCAGCCGTCGGCGGCGGCGTCGCGCGACAGTTTCTCGATCAGCGCGATCATCGCCGGGTGGCCCCAGCGGCGGTTGCGCGAGGGCCGCATGACCTGCCAGGTCGGGCCGTCCATGGGGATGGCGACACCGCCGGCGAAGCAGCCCTTGGAATAGAAGCCGAAGGATTGCGCGGCGGTCGCGGCCGGCAGTTTTTCGGCGCCGAACAGGTCCTTGGCCCGTTCCTCGGCCGCCGCCGGCTGGATGGCGAGGCCAAGCAAACCGAGCACCGCTGCCAGCAGTGATTTCTTGCCAAGCCGCATCGCTGTCTTCATGAAACCGGATCCCCACCGCAATCCCAGGCCGAATCATAGCACGCCGCGCAGTATGCTTCGATCGTCAGCGTTTCATCGGGCTGCGCGCTTCGCCGTCGCGCCAGTCGCCGCTTGCCCACATATGGTCGAAGGCGGCGCGGTAGTCCGGAAAGCGCAGGGAATAGCCCGCCGCCTTGATCGCCGCATTGGCGACACGCTTGTTCTCGCCATAGAAGGACCGCGCCATGGGCGAAAGTTGGGCGGTGTCGAAAGGAATTTCGGGCGGCGGCTCGACGCCCATCAGCGACGCGGCATAGGCAACGACATCCTGCGGCGGCGCCGGCTCATCATCGGTGACGTTGAAGATGCCCCCAGTGTTGCCTTCGACAAGCCGCCACAACGCCCCGGCAATATCGTCGCAATGGATGCGGTTGAACACCTGGTCCGGCTTGACCAGCCGCCGCGCGGTGCCGTTTTCCAGATTGACCAGCGCATTGCGGCCAGGACCATAGATGCCGGACAGGCGCAGGATCGCCACCGGCTTGCCGATTTCCGCGCCGAGCTTCAGCCACGCCTGCTCAGCCTCAACCCGCATGACGGAGCGCTTCGACACCGGCCGGCATGCGGCCGTTTCATCGACCCAGGCGCCGCCATAGTCGCCATAGACGCCGACGGTCGAGAGATAGCCGATCCATTCGACCGCCGGCATCCCCGTGATTGCCTCCCGGGCGGCATTCAAGACTGGGTCGCCGGCCTCTTCCGGGGCGACCGAAATCACCAGATGCGTCGTTTTCGCCAGCGCCTCGCCGATTTCGCCGGTCAACGCGCCATCGAACAGCAGCGGCGCGATGCCGGCCTGGCGCAGCGCGTCGAATTTTTCATCGGACCGCGTCGTGCCAAGGATCACGGCGGCATCCCTGTTGGCGCGGGCAAAGGCTTTGCCGGAATAACCGGCGCCGAAGATGAATATCTGCTTCTCGCTCATGCATGCGCCCCGTCTGGCGGCGCCAGGCGCCATTCCTCGCGCACCGCCGCATCGTTCTCGGTTTTCAGACCGGTCGCGGCCCATTTGGCATATTCGGCGTCAGGCACCAGCCGCGCCAGCGCCCATATTGCCGCGCCCCGCACCAGCGGCGAGGGATCGCCGAGCAGCGCACGCACAGGGACGGCCAGCGCGGCATCACCGGAATTGCCGGCGGCGATCAGCACGTTGCGGATGAAACGATCGCGGCCGATGCGCTTGATCGGCGAACTTGAGAAGAAGGCGCGGAAGGCCGCGTCGTCCAGTTCGAGCAGGTCGGCGAGCGGCGGCTTGCGCAGATCGTCGCGCGCGGCAAGTTTTGCTTCCGATGCCGCGCGGGCGAACTTGTTCCAGGGGCAGGCGGCCAGGCAATCGTCGCAGCCATAGATGCGGTTGCCGATCTTTTCGCGGAATTCGTGCGGGATCGGACCCTTGTTCTCGATGGTGAGGTAGGAAATGCAGCGCCGCGCATCGAGCCGGTAGGGCGCGGGAAAGGCATCGGTCGGGCAGGCATCGAGACAGGCGCGGCAGGAGCCGCAATGATCGATCTCGGCCCGGTCGGGCGCGAGCTCAACCGTGGTGAAGATAGTGCCGAGGAACAGCCACGAACCATGTTCGCGGCTGACCAGATTGGTGTGTTTTCCCTGCCAGCCAAGCCCGGCGGCTTGGGCCAACGGCTTTTCCATCACCGGCGCGGTGTCGACGAACACCTTCACGTCGCCGCCGGCGCGCGCGACGATCTTGCCGGCGATTTCCTTCAGCCGGCCTTTTATCACATCGTGATAGTCGCGGTTTTGCGCATAGACCGAGATGGCGCCCCGGTCGCGCCTGGCCTGCAGCGCACGCGGGTCGTGGTCGGGGCCGTAATTCATCGCCAGCACGACGATCGAGCGCACTTCAGGCCAAAGCGTGGAAGGTTCGCTCCGCCTTGCAATCGTCTCGGCGATCCAGTCCATCGAGCCGTGAAAGCCGTCGGCGACGAATTCGGCGAGCCGCGCCGGCGCCAGCGGGATCGCATCAGGGGTGGCGACGGCAATGGCATCGAAGCCGGCGCGCTGCGCCTCCGCGTCGATCAGCGCGCGCAGTTTTGCGGCGTCAGAAGTCGAGGTCCGCATAATGCGACACCGGCGACAGACCGCGCACGCGGTCGGTCAAGAGTGGCCGGAAGGAGGGCCGCGACTTCACCCGCGTATACCATTCGCGCGCCGCGGCGTGTTCGCGCCAGTCGATCTCGCCGAGATAGTCGAGCACCGACAGCGTCGCGGCGGCGGCCAGATCGGCATAGGTGACCCTGCCGCCGGCCAGCCAATGGCGGGTGCCGGCCAGCCAGTTGGTGTATTTCATATGCTGGCGGATGTTGGCGCGCGCCGCACGGATCGCGCCCGAATCGGGCGAGCCGCCGCCCGCCGTTTCCGGCATGATCGGCTTCAGCACGCGTTCGCGCACCAGATGGCGGGTGACTTCGCTTTCGGCCTTGTTGAGATACCAGTCGATCAGCCGGCGGATTTCGGCGCGCTGCATCGGGTCCTCGGCGAACAGCCGCTTGTCGCGCTTGAGCACACCGCGGGTCTCGTCGAGATATTCCGAGATCACCGTCGCGCCGACGATCGGCACGTCGCCTTCGGCGAGCAGGATCGGCAGCGTGCCGGCCGGGTTCAGCGCCAGAAACTCCTTGCGCCGCGTCCACGGCTTTTCCTCGATCAGCGCCAGCTCCTCGCCATACTCGCCGAAAGCAAGGCGGACGAAGCGGCAGGTGGCGAACATGGGATGATGGAAAAGCGTCAGCATGGTTCCGCGATGATAAAGCGCACTGGCGAATCGCCGGTCGCACCGGTAAGTCTTGGCCGCCCGGTTAGCGGGCCGTCAGGTGTTGCGACCTATAGGGGGAGTTCAACGCCATGACAAGCAAGCCGTTCTGTTAGCCGTCGCGCAAAGCCGAGGTAGCCATGGAAAGCCAGACCATCGTCGAAGCCCTGCTGCTCGGCCTGCTGGAGGGGTTGACGGAGTTCATACCGGTGTCCTCGACTGGCCATATCCTGCTTGCCGGCCATTTCCTCGGCTTCAACTCGACCGGCAAGGCCTTCGAGATCCTGATCCAGCTCGGCGCCATCCTGGCGATCCTGAGCGTCTATTTCCGCCGCCTGTGGCAGATGCTGCTCGACCTGCCGCACGACCGGCTGACGCGGCATTTCGTCATCGGCATCCTGATCGCCTTCCTGCCGGCGGCCATCATCGGCGCGCTGGCGCATGATTTCATCAAGACGGTGCTGTTCGAATCGCCGAGGCTGATCTGCATCATGCTGATCATCGGCGGTGTCGTGCTGCTGGCGGTCGACCGCATGAACCTGAAGCCGGTCTACCGCGACGTTGAGCGCTTCCCGACCAGGCTTTACCTGCAGATCGGCCTGTTCCAGTGCCTGTCGCTGATCCCCGGCACGTCGCGCTCGGGCTCGACCATCGTCGGCGCGCTGCTTCTGGGCGTCGACAAGCGGGCGGCGGCGGAATTTTCCTTCTTCCTGGCGATCCCGACCATGGTCGGCGCCTTCGCCTTCGACCTGTTCAAGAACCGTAATGTGCTGACCTCGGCCGACCTGCCGATCATCGCCATCGGCTTCGTCGCCGCCTTCGTCGCGGCGCTGGTCGTGGTGCGCTACCTGCTCGATTACGTCTCGCGCAACGGCTACTCGCTGTTCGGCTGGTGGCGGCTGGTGGTGGGCATCGTCGGCCTGGTGGCGTTGATGATCTGGGGGTGAGGAGTGATCCGCGAAGCGGACGGAAAGCCAATTGCTTGGCTTTCCGAACGACGAACGCCCTGAGCTGGCGAAGGGCGAGCAATGCCTCTCTGAGGTCCCCCTAATTCCGTCCATAGAACGCATTTTCGACATGCACCGGCCAGCGCCAGGGCAGCACGGCGACCATGTCGAAGCGCATCGACAGCCTGCCATAATCCGCCTGCCGCGACAGCCAGATGTCGGCCGCCGCTTCGATGCGGCGCTCCGATTCACGGCCGATCGCTTCCATGGCTTCCATCAGCGTGCGCCGCGCCTTGACCTCGACGAACAGCACCAGGTCGCCACGCCGCGCGATCAGGTCGATCTCGCCGAAGCGGGTGCGATGGCGGCGCGCCAGAATCCGGTAGCCCTTCAGCATCAGTGCGGCGGCTGCCAGCCACTCGCCGCGATGGCCGCGCCGATAGGCTTTCTGGCGGCTGGCGCTCGGGCGCTCAGCCACCGTCGCTTTCTCCTGAGGCGTCCCTGAGTTCCAACAGTCGGCGATACAGCGCCTGCTTCTGGCCACCGGTCATTTTCGCGGCCTCGGCCGCTGCCTTGGAGGCCGGCATTTCGGCAGCGAGCGACAAAAGCAACCGGTCAATGTCTGCGGGCTCGTCCGCCTTGGCCTCGGCCGGGCCGACGCAGACGACGATCTCGCCCTTCGGCGTGTCGGCCGCCGCATAATGGTCGACCAGCGCCCGTAGCGTGCCGGTGCGCATTTCCTCGAAGGTCTTGGTCAGTTCGCGACCGATGGCGGCTTTGCGCTCGCCGCCGAGCGCCTCGACCATGGCGCCGAGCGATTCGGCCAGCCGGCGCGGCGATTCAAAGAAGATCAGCGTCGCCGGTACCGCCTTCAGCGCCTCCAGCCGCGTCAGCCGCTGCCCTGATTTGACCGGCAAAAATCCGGCGAACAGGAAGGCGTCGGACGGCAGGCCGGACGCGGTCAAAGCCGCAAGCGGGGCCGACGGACCGGGAATCGGCACGACGCGAATGCCGTGGTCGATCGCTTCCCCGACCAGCCGGTAGCCGGGATCGGAGACCAGCGGCGTGCCGGCGTCGGAAATCAGCGCCACGCTCTGGCCGCCTTGAAGCGCCGCGATCAGCTTCGGCCCGGCCTCGCCGGCATTGTGCTCATGATAGGCCGTGGTGCGGCGGCGGATGCCGTAGCGGTCAAGCAGCACGCGCGACACCCTGGTGTCCTCGCAGGCGACGACGTCGGCGGCGGCCAGCGTCTCCAGCGCGCGCAGCGTGATGTCGGCGAGATTACCGATCGGCGTCGCCACAAGGTAGAGCGCCGGCTCGAGCGGACGGGCGGGGATTTCGGTCTGCCCGACCACATAGCTGCGTCTTCCCGTCTCTTCGGTCACTGATGCCGTCTCCGTTCCGCCCTGTTTGGCCTGCCAAATCTTGTTTGGCATGGCTGGCGCGGCCTTGCAAAAGGTCATGCCGATGTAAGGTGATCGCCATGCCTTCGCCACAGTAGGGAACCAAACCGGCATTGGCAGATTTAGCCCCTGATTCCTAAAGGGAGGACAGGATGGACAGCCTGAAGATACAGGACGCTTTCGAGCCTTACTATGCCGGCCGCAAGCGCGTTGCCGCCGCCAGGGACAAGCGCCTGCCTGCCAAGACCGACACCAGCCTGATCGAGCGGGCGACAACCGCCCTGCCGACGAATGTCAGGCTTTCCGACAACCAACCCGATAGCACGACGGAGCACTGACCGGACGATGCCCAATCGCTTCGATATCTTCATCACCCGTCTTGAAACGAAAAGCGCCAGGGAAGGCGTGCCCCCGCACCCGATGAACGACCAGCACAGCGTTCGCCGCGAAAAGGCCGACGCCAAACCGGCCCGGAACGGCGAGGCGCATGCCGAGAAGGATCGCGGCAAGCGCCGTTTCAAGCACGACGCCTGACCGCCGCGACTGGCCGAGACCGTTCTGCCTTCGTCTGGGTCACCCCAGATAGCGTGAAACGCGCGCCTTCAGAAGGTCAATCAGATCCAGATCCATGAATTCATAGTTGTCCGGTATATCGAGGCAGATGACCCGGGCCTTCTTCAGGCTGGTCTTGAATTTCTTATGCAGTTTGGTGCGGTGCACCTTTTCCATGACGAAGATGATGTCGGCCCAGGCGACGAGCTCATGAGTCAGCGGCGTGTCGGCATCATGATTGGTGCCGGCCGACGCAACTTCGATATCCCGGCGCGTTGAAAACACCTGCTCGGCGGTCGGGCTGCGCAAGAGGTTCTGACTGCAGACGAAGAGGACGTTTTTCAAGACTTTTGCTCAAGCATGATCTTGACCGAAAACCGGCTTCCACTTTTCGGGATCATGCTTAGCGCGCCAGATCCGCGACCACGGCGTCGAGAACGATCATCCCGGCCGGCGTGGCGCGCAGACGGGCATTGCCGATCGGCGCTACCAGCCCCTCGCCCTGCAGTACCGACAGCCGTGCGCTCGACAGGCCGCGGCCGGAAAACGCCTCGTAGCGCGAGAGGTCGATGCCCTCGGCCAGCCTCAGCCCCATCAGCAGGAACTCGTCGGCCTCTTCCGAGCGTGTCAGGATCTCGCCGCCGGTGACGCCATGGCCCTTGGCCTCGACGAGGTTGGCCCAGGTCTCCGGCATCCGCTCGGCGATCGTCACCGTGCGGCGGCCGTTCTCGACGAAGCGGCCATGCGCGCCGGGGCCGACGCCGACATATTCGCCATAGCGCCAGTAGGTCAGATTGTGCCGGCTTTCCGCGCCCGGCCTGGCGTGGTTGGAAATCTCATAGGCCGGCAGGCCATGCGCGGACGTAATCTCCTGCGTCAGCGCATAGAGGTCGGCGGCGTGGTCATTGTCGGGAATGGCGAATTTCTTTGCCGCGTGCAAAGCGTGGAAGGGCGTACCTTCCTCGATGGTCAGCTGGTAGAGCGAGAGATGGTCGGCGGCGTGGCCGATCGCCTGTTCGAGCTCGGCTGCCCAGGCTTCCGGCGTCTGGCCGGGCCGGGCGTAGATCAGGTCGAAAGACAGGCGCGGAAAGATTTCCCGCGCGAGGCCGATGGCGTGCAGCGCCTCGTCGACATTGTGCAGCCGGCCGAGGAAACGCAAATCCTTGTCGTTCAGCGCCTGTACGCCGAGCGAGACGCGGTTGACGCCGGCCGCGCGATAGCCGCGAAAGCGTTCGGCCTCGACCGAGGACGGGTTGGCCTCCAGCGTCACTTCGATGCCGTCCGGCACCGTCCAGTTCTTGGCCACGGCGTCCAGAACCCTGGCCACGGTTTCCGGCTTCATCAGCGAGGGCGTGCCGCCGCCGAGAAAGATGCTGGTCACCTCGCGCGGCCCGGTGCGCTCACGCATCGTCGCCAGTTCCGCCTCGAAGGCGGCGGCAAAGCGCTCCTGGTCCACCGGCTGGTGGCGGACATGGCTGTTGAAGTCGCAATAGGGGCATTTGGCCGCGCAGAACGGCCAATGGATGTAGACGCCGAAGCCGGGGCTGCGGTCGAGCGGCATGGTCATGCCGGGTCCAGTCATGCCGAGCCCAATCTCGGCAGATCCAACCGTGCTTGGGCGAATTTCTGGAAAGCACGGGCGCGATGTGAGAGCGCCGCAGCCTGGCCGGGTTTCCAGCCATGCTTTTCCTCAGCGCTCATCTCGCCAAACGTCTTGTCGAAACCATCGGGCAAGAACACCGGATCATAACCGAAGCCGAGCTCGCCACGCGGCGGCCAGACCAGCGTGCCTTCGGCCTCGCCGCGATAATATTCGGCCGCCCCGTCGGGAAAGGCCAGACAAATGACGGCGACGAAGCGGCCCTTGCGCTGTTCGGCCGAGGCTGCGCCGACTTCCTGCAGCGCCACTTCGGTGCGCTGCATGGCCATGGCGAAATCTCTGCTGCCGTCAGGGGTTTCGGCCCAGTTGGCGGTGTAGACGCCGGGCGCGCCGTCGAGCGCGTCGACGCACAGGCCGGAATCGTCCGACAGCGCCGGCAGGCCGGTCGCCTTCGCGGCGGCCAGCGCCTTGATGTAGGCATTTTCCTCGAAAGTGGTGCCGGTCTCGTCGGGCTCAGGCAGACCGTAGTCCTTGGCCGACTTCGCCTCGAAGCCGAACGGCCCCATCAAATCGGCGAATTCGCGCAGCTTGCCGGCATTGTGGCTGGCGACGACGATCTTCTTGCCATCAAGTGTATGCATCAAAGGCCCCAGATTCTCGGCTCGGCGAACTCGATCGAATTGCCCGAGGGGTCGCGTATATAGAGCGAACGGCCGCCTTGCGGCCATTCGAATTCGCTTTCGATGGCGATTCTTTTTGCCCCTAAATGCGCTTTCCAAGCCACGATTTCATCCGCGCTGGCCGCAAAGCAGAGATGACCTTCTCCGACCGCGCCGTGCGGCGGCACGGGCAGCCGGGCATCCGGCGCCGGCGGTATTCTGGTCGCCTCGGCGTTGAAGATGAGCAGCACGCCCGGCCCGCAACGAAAGAAGAGGTGGCGGCCGTCGACCTTGCCGAGCAGATCAAGGCCGAGCACGCCGACATAGAATTCTTCCGCCGCCGCCAGATCGGTGACGTAGAGGGCTGATTCAAGGATGGCGGAGGGGGTCACCAGAAAATCGATGGCTTACGCCACCGCCATCTGCTGCAGGCTGACCAGGCGCTGGATGCCTTTCTTGGCCAGGCCCATCAACTCGCCGAACTGGTCCTCCGAGAAGGGCTCGCCCTCGGCTGTGCCCTGGATCTCGACGATGCCGCCCTTGCCGGTCATGACGAAATTGGCGTCGGTGCCGGCCGCGGAATCCTCGAGATAATCGAGGTCGATGACCGGCTGGCCGTCATGGATGCCGCAGGAAATCGCCGCGACATGGTCCTTCAGCACCTTGGCGACGCTCGCCATCTGCCGGGCTTCCATCCAGCGCAGGCAGTCATACAGCGCCACCCAACCGCCGGTGATCGAGGCGGTGCGGGTGCCGCCATCGGCCTGGATGACGTCGCAATCGACGGTGATCTGCTGTTCGCCCAGCGCCTGCAGATCGACGACGGCGCGCAAGGACCGGCCGATCAGGCGCTGGATTTCCAGCGTGCGGCCGCCCTGCTTGCCGGCCGAGGCCTCGCGGCGCATGCGCTCGCCGGTCGAGCGCGGCAGCATGCCATATTCGGCCGTCACCCAACCCTTGCCGGAATTGCGCATCCAGCCCGGCACCTTCTCCTCGAGGCTCGCCGTGCACAGGACATGGGTGTCGCCGAACTTCACCAGGCACGAGCCTTCGGCGTGCTTGGAGACGCCACGCTCGAAGGAGATGGCGCGCATTTCGTCGAATTGGCGTTTGGAGGGGCGCATTCAGGCTTCTTTCCCAGTCATTTTTCGGATTCGTGGCCGGCTTTTAGACGGATGGGGGGCAGCGCGCAAAGGAAAACGGACCGGGCGACCCGATACAGAGACCGGGTTGCGCCCACCGTGCCGAAGTCTATATCCTGAACAAGGAGGTTTTTGGCCGAATGACCAAGGCAATCGATCCGGGTTCGCAGCCGCTTGCACTTCAATCACTCGACATGCGCTCTCGCGACATCTTCCGGCGCATCGTCGATTCCTATCTCAGGGACGGCGAGCCCGTGGGCTCGCGCAGCCTGTCGCGCATCCTGCCCTCCTCGCTGTCGCCGGCCACCATTCGCAATGTGATGAGCGACCTCGAGCATCTCGGGCTGATCTACGCGCCGCATATCTCGGCCGGCCGGCTGCCGACGCAGGCGGGCCTGCGCTTCTTCGTCGATGCCTTCATGGAACTTGGCGACCTCTCCGACGAGGAGCGGCGCACCATCGAGGCGCAGGTGCGGGCCTCCGGCTCGGGCGCGACGCTGGAGCACATGCTGACCGAGGCCAGCCAGATGCTGTCGGGCATGTCGCGCGGCGCCGGCCTGGTGCTGGCCGCCAAGAACGAGGTGGCGCTGAAGCATATCGAATTCATCCAGCTGGAGCCGACCAAGGCGCTCGCCGTGCTGGTGTCGCAAAATGGCGACGTCGAGAACCGCGTTGTCGAGCTGCCGGCGGGCATCACCGTCTCGCAGCTGCACGAAGCCTCGAATTTCCTCAACGCCCATATTCGCGGCCGCACGCTGGCCGAGGCGCGCACCGAGATCGCCCGCATCAAGGAAGAGACGAGAGCCGCCCTCGACACGCTGTCGCAGGACCTCGTCGAGAAGGGGCTGGCGGTGTGGGCGGGTGCGGAAAGCGGCCTGCCGGCACGGCTCATCGTGCGCGGCCGCGCCAACCTGCTCGAAAACGTCACCGCCCAGGCCGACATCGAATTGCTGCGGCATCTGTTCGAGGACATGGAGACGCAGGACGGGCTGATCCAGCTGCTTGACCTCGCCGAGCAGGGATCGGGCGTGCGCATCTTCATCGGTTCGGAAAACAAGTTGTTTTCGCTGTCGGGCTCGTCGCTGGTGGTCGCGCCCTATCGCGACAAAGATGCCCGCGTCGTCGGCGCGCTCGGCGTCATCGGGCCGACCCGGTTGAACTACGCCCGCATCGTGCCGATGGTCGATTATACGGCGCAGCTGATTTCACGCATGCTAAGGTAGGGCCCCGAACGGGAAGAGACGGGCAGCAAGGAGAAAAGAATGGCGCTCGAAGAACTCAAGGCCCGGATCAGCCTGCTGCTCGAGGAGATGGTCAACCAGCCGGAAGACCAGCACGAAATCCAGGAACAATTGCGCGAGAAATTGCGGGAAATGCGCGCCATGGGCCTGCCGCTGCCGGCCGATCTGGTCGCGCTGGAAAAACGCCTCGACGACGATTTTTACGCTGCCGGCACATAAGACCGGATTTTCGCTTCCTCGTCAGGTCGAGCGAGCGGAACCCGGAGACAAGCCGGCCGTTGGTTTCCTTCGCGACCAGATGGAGGACAAGATGATCCGATTGGCCGGACTGGTGATCCCCGCCCTGTTCCTCACAAGCGCGGCGTTCGCACAGCAGGCGGACCAGCCGGTGCTGAAGGGCGCGGCGGCCTTCGGCGACTGGCGTGCCGACAAACCGGGCGTGCGCCGACTGATCAAGCCGGAAGACCTGCCGAAGCCCTATGTCACCAAGTCGGTGTCGAACAGCGCCGGCCTTGCCGACATGCCGGCGGGCGCGAAGCCGCAATTGCCGCCGGGTTTTTCGGCCGAGCTGATCGCATCCGGCATCGACAATCCGCGCGCCGTGCGCGTCGCACCCAATGGCGACCTGTTCGTCGCCGACAGCGAAGCCAACCAGGTCCGCGTCTATCGCCTGGCCAAGGACAGCGCCAAGCCCGCCGAGGACGGCATTTTCGCCGGCAATCTCAACCAGCCCTATGGCATTGCCTTCTATCCGCCGGGGGACGACCCGCAATGGGTCTATGTCGCCAACAGCGACAGCATCGTGCGCTTCGCCTACCGCGGTGGCGACCTGAAGGCATCCGGCGAACCCGAAATCATCGTCGCAAACATTCCCGCGAACCATCACTGGACCCGCGACATCGTCTTTTCGCCTGACGGCAAGACGCTCTATCTGTCGGTCGGCTCCGGCTCGAACGTCGCCGAGGATATGGGCAAGGAGCCCGATGGCGGCCTTGAAGCATGGGTGACATCGCAGCCGCTGGGCGCAACCTGGGGCTCCGAAGAGGGGCGCGCCGACGTGCAGGCCTTCGATCCGGATGGCAAGAACGGCCGCATCGTCGCCACCGGCCTGCGCAACTGTTCTGGCATGACCATCCAGCCGGCGACCGGCGCGCTGTGGTGCGTCGTCAACGAGCGCGACGCGCTGGGCGACAATGTGCCGTTCGAATACGCCACCTCGGTCAAGGACGGCGCGTACTATGGCTGGCCCTGGTACTATATCGGCAACCACGAGGACCCGCGCCACAAGGGCGCGCGGCCCGACCTCGCCGGCAAGGCAACCACTCCCGACGTATTGATGCAGGCGCATTCGGCGCCGCTCAACATCGCCTTCTACGACCGCAAGGACCTGCCCGCCGACAGCGGTTTTCCCAAGGAATACAGGGGCGATGCCTTCGTTGCCCTGCACGGTTCGTGGAATCGCGGCAACCGGACCGGCTACAAGGTCGTCCGACTGCTGTTCAAGGATGGCAAGCCGACCGGCGAGTATGAGGATTTCATGACCGGCTTCGTCGTTTCCAGCGGCGAGGTCTGGGGCCGGCCCGTGGGCGTGGCGGTGGCCCATGACGGCGCGCTGATCGTCACCGAGGACGGCAATGGCACGATCTGGCGCGTGACCTATGACGGCGGCCGTTCCTGAGGGATTTTACTCGGATGGCGCGGTATCTGGTGCAATAGAATCCGACCGCCAGGGAATTCAATCCTGGTCCGTTCCGTGCGAAAAGGCCGCCTGATCCAGGACCACTCGCCATGACCCTCACCGGCTTCCTCGCCTACAGTGCCGCCCTCGGCATCGCCGCCGCCATTCCCGGCCCCGGCGTCACCGCGCTTGTCGCACGGGCGCTCGGCTCGGGTTTTCGCTCGTCGCTGGCCATGTCTTTTGGCCTGATGCTCGGTGACCTCATTTACCTGACCGCCGTGGTGCTCGGCCTCGCCTTCGTCGCGCAGACCTTCGGCATGGTGTTCCTCGCCATCAAATGGGCCGGCGTCGCCTATCTGGCATTTCTGGGCTGGCGCTTCTGGACCGCCGGCATCACGCCCGAGACGGTCGAGGCGAAAAAGGGCAAGGGCGGACTGGTGTCGAGCTTTGTCGCCGGCCTCACCGTCACGCTCGGCAATCCGAAGACGATGATCTTCTACCTGGCGATCACGCCGACCATCGTCGACCTGAAGACGATCAGGCTGGCCGATTACGGCATTCTCGCCGCGCTGACGGTGGTCGTGCTGTTCGTCGTGCTGGTTCCCTACCTGGCGCTCGCCGCCAAGGCGCGCTGGTTCCTGAAATCGCCGCGCGCGCTAAAGCTGCTGAACCGCACCGCCGCCGGCTTCATGGTCGGCGCGGCAGCGGCGATCGCGGCCCGCCAGTAGCACGCTTTCAGCCAAAACATTCCGGGGCCAGGCTTCCCCGCGAAATGCTTTTCCGGGACTTGGGCGTTTTAGACACAGGCCCCACTCGGATATTTCCGGCCGACAGCTTATGTTGCGCGGCTGAAAGCCCTATCTTGCCGGCTGCAATGCCACTTGCCTGAAATCCTGGGAGCGAAACCAATGAACAAGCCCGTCACCTCCGCCCGCGTCCCCGGCCGCGGCCGCATCTACAGTTCCATCACCGACACGATCGGCGACACGCCCCTGGTCCGGCTCGACAAGTTCGCCAAGGAGAAGGGCGTCGTCGCCAATCTGGTCGCCAAGCTCGAATTCTTCAACCCGATCGCCTCGGTCAAGGACCGCATCGGTGTGGCGATGATCGAGGCGCTCGAGGCTGCCGGCAAGATTGCGGCCGGCAAGACGACGCTGATCGAACCGACCTCAGGCAATACCGGCATCGCGCTTGCCTTCGCCGCCGCCGCCAAGGGCTACAAGCTCATCCTGACCATGCCCGAGACGATGTCGGTCGAGCGCCGCAAGATGCTGGCGCTGCTCGGCGCCGAACTGGTGCTGACCGAAGGGCCGAAAGGCATGAAGGGCGCGATCGCGAAAGCGGACGAACTGGCCGCGACGATCCCCAATGCCGTCATCCCGCAGCAGTTCGAGAACCCGGCCAACCCGGAAATCCACCGCAAGACGACGGCGCAGGAGATCTGGAACGACACGCAGGGCGAGGTCGACATCTTCGTCGCCGGCATCGGCACCGGCGGCACCATCACCGGCGTCGGCCAGGTGCTGAAGAAGCTCAAGCCTTCGCTGCATGTCGTCGCCGTCGAGCCGGAAGCCTCGCCGGTGCTGTCGGGCGGCCAGCCCGGCCCGCACAAGATCCAGGGTATCGGCGCCGGCTTCGCGCCAAAGATCCTCGACACCACGATCTATGACGAGATCGTCAAGGTTTCCAACGAGGATTCGGTCGCCAATGCCCGCCTCGTCGCCCGCCTCGAAGGCGTGCCGGTCGGCATCTCGTCGGGTGCCGCGCTGCAGGCGGCAATCGTCGTCGGCTCGCGGCCGGAGAACAGGGGCAAGACCCTGGTCGTGGTCATCCCCGACTTCGCCGAACGCTACCTGTCGACGATCTTGTTCGAGGGATTGGGGGCTTAGGCCTAACAGCTTCGTCATCCCAGGGCGGAGGGACGCGAAGCGGCGCGCAGACCCTGGGATCCATGCCGTGATCGCGGCCGAGGAGTGCCGCGGTTCAGGATGAAGCTCTATTTGCATCGTCGCGGCGCTTTGAAGTCGCGGCATGGATCCTCGGGTCTGCGCCGCGTCGCTTCGCTCCTTCCTCCGCCCGTGGATGACGAAGCGAAGGGCAGCGTCGTGACCCAATCTCGCTGGCCCGTTGAAAAATCCTCCCGTGGCGCCTGTGAGCCGGCTTGAGCAGGACCCTGCTTCCGGTGCATATCGCCCCGGTCCGCTTTGCGCGGATCAGGGGAGAATTTCATGTACAAGCTCTATACCCGTCCCGGCAGCGGCGGCTTCGTCGTCGAGGCGGCGCTGGCGCTCGCCAACGCACCGTTCGAACAGGTCGATGTGCCGAAGACCGACCGCCCCGATCCGGCCTTCCTCGACATCAGCCCGCTGAACCAGGTGCCGGTGCTGACCTTGCCGGACGGCAGCTCGATGACCGAATCGGCGGCGATCTGCATCCTGCTCGCCGAGCGCCATCCCGAGGCCCGCCTGGCGCCGGCGGTCGATGCGCCTGCCCGCGCCGATTTCCTGCGCTGGATGGCCTTCATGTCGTCGGTGCTCTACCCGGCGGTGCTGCGGTTCTACTACGCCCATCGCTACACGGCAGACGCCGACGGCACGAAAGCCGTCAAGCAGGCGGCAGTCGCCGAGATGGACCGTGGCTTCGCCGTCCTCGATGCCGCTCTGAAGGGTCGTGACTGGCTGGTTGGTGACCAGATGTCGCTGGCCGACATCTATCTCGTCATGCTGGTGGCCTGGCATCCCGACATCGACACAGCGCGAGCGGCATGGCCTGATATTGAACGTCTCTGGGCCAGGCTGCGCGGCCATCCGCTGCTGAAGACGCTCAACAGCTCACATGAGATGTGGCCGGGCTGAAGATCAGTTTCGCAGCGCCGCCCTTTTGCCTTGCAGGAACCGGCGCACCGCCGGGTCGCGTTCGAGACCGATTGCCCTGTCATAGGCCTCGGTTGCCTGCGGCGCCTGGCCAAGCCTGGCCAGGAGACCGGCCCGCGCCGCCCAATAGGGCTGATACTCATTGAGCCGCTTGTCGTCGCCCAACACGTAAAGCGCCGCCAGCCCCGCCACGGCGCCCTCCGTCTCGGCAAGCGCCACCGCGCGGTTGATCGCCACCACCGGCGATCCGACGATCGAAAACAGCGCGTCGTAAAGCGCGCGGATCGCCGGCCAATCGGTGCGGCCGGTCAGCCGCCGCGCCGCGTGGGCGGACTGGACGGCCGCCTCGAGCTGGTAGCGGCCGACGACGCCGCTCATCGCGGCATGGGACAGAAGCGCCTCCGCCTCGTCGATGAGGGCGCGGTCCCACAGGTCGCAGTCCTGTTCGGCCAGCGGCACGAAGTCGCCTTCGGCACTGCGCCGGGCAGTGCGGCGGGCCTCGGCAAACAGCATGAGCGCCAGCAGGCCAAGCGCTTCCGGCTCTTGCGGCATCAGCGTCACCACCAGGCGGCCGAGCCAGATGCCTTCGGTGGCGAGGTTGCGGCGCTGCGTCTCGGTGCCGACCGGATCGGACCAGCCTTCGGCGAAGGCGGCGTAGATCGCTTCCAGCACCGCGCCCAGCCTTTCGCCGAGTTCGGCCCGCTCCGGCACACGGAACGGAATGCCGGTTTCGCGGATGCGCGTCTTGGCGCGCACCAGGCGCTGGCCCATCGTTGCCGGCGAGACCAGGAAGGCGGAAGCGATCGTCGCGGCATCGAAGCCCAGCACTGTCTGCAGGATCAGCGGCGCCCGCACGCCCGGCTCGATCGCAGGATGCGCGCAAGCAAACATCAGCCGCAGCCGTTCGTCGGGCAGCTCTTCGTCGGTCATGCGCGCCTCCATCTCCTCGGCGATCAGCTTGAGATGATCGCGGGCCGCCTCCCGGGTGAGCCGCCGGCGAACCGCATCGACCCGCCGCCGCCGCGCCACGGCCAGCAGCCAGGCTTCCGGCTTTTCAGGCACGCCTGACTTCGGCCAGCGCTCGAGCGCGGCGGCAAAGGCGTCCGCCAGCGCATCCTCGGCCGCGGTCACGTCGCGCGTGCGCGCCGCGAGCCAGGCGACCAGCTTGCCGTAGCTCTGCCGGGCGGCGGCCTCGGCGGCCGCCCGGGCGATCTCCGGGCGACTGTCCATCACATGGTCATTTCCTGGCACGTCGTCATTGCTTGGGCATGTAGTCGGCCATTTCCCAGATCGGCCGCAACTCGACCGTGCCGGTGCTGGCCGCCGGACAGCGCGCGGCCCATTCGATGGCGGTGTCGATATCGGCCGCCTCGATCATGTAGAAGCCGGCAAGCTGCTCCTTGGTGTCGGCATAGGGGCCGTCGATCACATTGGTCTTGCCGTCGGCGATCCGGACCGAGGTGGTCGCCTGGGTCGGGCGCAGGCGTTCGCCGGCCAGCCAGGCGCCGGATTTCTTCAACGCTTCGGTATAGGCGCCATAGGCCGCGCTCATCTGCTGGGTCTTCTCGATCGGCATGGCCGCCATTGCGGCTTCGTTATTGTTGATCATCAGCATGTATCGCATGGGTCTTCTCCCGTGGTTTCGAAGGCCGCGTCCTTGCGGGGCCAGACGTATGTCGCGCGGCGTCGACCGATTTCGACAGGCGCCAAGAAAAAACTTTCGGCTTCGTCACGCGGTTTCGCAAGGACCAGGTTTCGCCAAGCGGCCGGCGGCGCTGGCCATGATGCCTCGCCGCGCTACCCTTTGTGATCCAGGCACGTCACGCCAGAGATGGGAGATGAGCAATGGAACTCGTGACCCACAAGAAATTCAAAAGCGGCCGGTTGATGCCGTGGGGCAAGGGGACCGTCGTCACCGGCGCGAAGGGATTCGTCTACCTTTGCGGAAACACGGCGACCGCCGCCGACTACGATCCGGCCGGCAAGCAGGGCGGTCGTTTCGCCGGCGATGCGGCGGCGCAGTGGCTCGAGGTTCTGGGCAACATCAAATCCGATCTGGAGGAGCTGGGCACCGCGCTTGAAAACCTCGTCAAACTGACCTTCTTCGTCCGAGGACCGTTTCCCGACGGCGGCGTTCTCAGCTCTCCCAATTTTCGCCTGGACGTTCTGGACGCGTTCTTTGCCGAGCATTGCCCGAAGCACTGCAGTTACAACAACCCGCCGCCCTCGGAGGTGATTGGCGTTGCCGCGCTCGCTCAAGCCGACATCGTCGTTGAAATTGTCGCGATCGCGGCCCTGCCGGATTGAGCCGGGCCTTGGCGTGCCTCCCTCACCCCCATGCGCACGAGGCCGGAGCGCAGTACGCAGACGCCATCGAAGACGATCAGCGGATGGCTGGTATCGAAAGATGGTTCAGCGGGAGGACTGGGCTTGGCCAGACGTGATTGGGGCGGACTGGACCGAGGAAGGTCGGTCACGCGGTCCTCGGCTGATCGTGTCCTGGGACACCAGGCCAGCCGGGGGCGGGATCAAAGACGTGGCGATGTCGCACGACGCCTGTCGCTCAGAGCCGGGCGCTCGGAACGATAGGTGGTGGCGCGGGTCGTGGCTCCCGGCCTGCAGATGCGGCTGTTGTGGCGGCTCTCGAACGTCATGGTCAGTGCGCGCCCAGCGACGTGCCGCGACGGGCGCAAGCCGGACCGGGGCCGCGCATGTAGTAGCGCTCCGGCCGATAGGTCGGCGCGACGAATTCGCGGATGGCAGCGGCGTAGCCGATGAGGTGCGTGAGGAAGTTCATTTACCCTGTCCCTGTCCCGATTTTCGGATGTCCCTTCCGAATTGCGCGAAGGATAGCATCGAGGCGTGAATAGTCGGTGAACACGATGTTAATATCCGGTCGAAAACCCGTTGCTTCGTGGCCGGAATGCGGCTGTTTCGGGGTGTTTCCGCGCCTTTTGTCGCCTTTCCGGCCAGTGTGACTTTTGCATCACATATGTTTCGTTTGAATGTCGCCTGGGCGCGGTTCTGTTTCAATTTCCGGCTGGCTGATGGAATTTCCTTGCTCAGGCAGGAAAGGAAGGAACCGGCATATAGGGCGGACGTTGACCGTCGGGACTGGCGTGGCCGGCCCGCGATTGCCTGCAAGCCGCAGGCACGTACACCAACACCGCAAGAGCAAATGGAAAGGCTAGAACCATGGGCTTCTTTTCGAAGGACATCAACACGCTGGACGACCTGTTCGTGCACACGTTGCGCGACATCTATTACGCGGAAAAGCAGATCGAGAAGGCATTGCCGAAGATGATTGACAAGGCCACCAACGCGCAGCTCAAAGCAGGCTTCGAAAAACATCTTGAACAGACCAGGGGCCATATCGAACGCGTCGAAGAGGTGTTCGAGCTGCATGGCGTCAAGGCCAAGGCCATCGACTGCCCGGCCATTGACGGCATCCTCAAGGAAGCCGACGAGGTGAGCGGCGACATCGCCGACAAGGAGGTCCTGGACGCCGCCCTGATCGCGTCTGCGCAAGCAGTCGAGCATTACGAAATGACCCGCTACGGCACGCTGATTGCATGGGCCAAGCAACTCGGCCGCAGCGATTGCGCCAATGTACTCGCGAAGAATCTCAAGGAAGAGCAGGCGACCGATCGCAAGCTCACCGAGATGGCGGAAAGCAAGATCAATCTCCAGGCTGCCGAATAGTGAGATGGCAGGCAAGATCGGCGCGGCAACGGCGCCGACTTGCCTTGTCGCGCGGTCGGAACCGGAATGGGCTTTGCCCCGTTCTGGATTGAACCCATTGCAAGGAGTTTGTCATGGCGCCGCGTCCAGCCTGGAAGGGTTATCTGAAGCTGTCGCTGGTCACCTGTGCCGTCGAACTGACCAATGTCGTGACGCATGCCGAAAGGGTGTCGTTCCGCATTCTCAACCGCAAGACCGGCAACACGGTGAAGCGCATCTATGTCGATGCCGAAACCGGCAAGCCCTTGGACGATGGCGACGAGATCAAGGGCTATGAATTGGACGGCGGCGATTTCGTCCATATCGAGGAAGACGAGATCGAGGCCGTGCAGATCGAATCCTCGCACACGATGAGCCTCGACGGTTTCGTCGACAAGGCCTCGATCCAGCAGATCTATCTCGACACGCCCTACTATGTCGCGCCGGCCGACAAGGTGTCGGAAGAGGCGTTCGCCGTCATCCGCGATGCCATGGCGGGCAAGAAGATGGCCGGGCTGGCGCGCATCGTGCTCTACCAACGCGAGCGCCCCGTGGTCATCGAGCCGCTCGGCAAGGGCATGGTGCTGACGACGCTGCGCTACGACAACACGGTGCGCCAGGCGGACAGCGTGTTCGGCGAGATCAAGGCGGTGAAGACCGACCAGGAAATGACCGATTTGGCCGAGCTGATCATCGACAAGAAGAAAGCAAAATTCGACCCCTCGAAATTCGACGACAAATATGAGGACGCGCTGCTCGAACTGATCCGGGCCAAGAAGGCGGGGCACAAGGCGCCCAAGGCCAAGGTGGCCCCCAAACCCTCCAACGTCGTCAATCTGTTCGACGCGCTGAAGAAGAGCCTGTCGTCGGATTCGGGGTCAACGAAGGCTTCATCGCCGGCGGCCAAACGCGCCAGGCCGAAAGCCACCGGGCCGAAGCGCAAATCCGCCTGAGGACATCATATGGCCGGCCTCGAACAATATCACGCCAAGCGCGATTTCAAGAAAACGTCGGAGCCGGCGGGCAAGGTCGCACGCACGAAAAAGAGCGAAGCGGGCGGCATCTTCGTCATCCACAAGCACGCTGCGACCAGGCTGCATTACGATCTTCGCCTCGAGCATGGCGGCGTGCTGTGGAGCTGGGCCGTGACGCGAGGGCCGAGCCTTGATCCGCACGAAAAGCGGCTCGCCGTTCATGTCGAGGATCACCCGATCGACTATGCGCCGTTCGAAGGCACGATCCCGAAGGGCGAATATGGCGGCGGCTCGGTCATCGTCTGGGACGAGGGGACATGGGTGCCTGAGACCGACCCGGCCAAGGCGATGAAGAAGGGCCACATCAGTTTCGAGCTCAACGGCCACAAATTGCATGGGCTGTGGCATCTGGTGCGGCTGAAGCCGCGGGCGGGCGAAAAGCGCGACAACTGGCTCTTGATCAAGTCCGACGATGCCGCGGCGCGCCCGGGCGAGGACATTTTGAAGGAGAGGCCGGAATCGGTGAAGTCGGGCCTGACGATCGAAGAGGTCGGCGAGGGCAAGGCGGCCAAGGGTAAGAAGCCAGAAGTCTGGCACTCCAACAAGCCGGCCGCCGGCAAGGCGAAGGCCGCAAGCCGCAAACTCGTTTTCATCGAGCCGCAACTGGCGACGCTGGAGCGGGACGCACCACCGGGCAAGGACTGGCTGCATGAAGTCAAATTCGACGGCTATCGCATGCAGGCGCATATCGCCGGCACGGATGTGCGGCTCTTGACCCGCACCGGCCTCGACTGGACGGAAAAATTCGGCGGGGAGATCATTGCCGAGCTCGCCGGGCTGAAGTGCAGCGACGCCATCATCGACGGCGAAATTGTCGTGCTGGCCGACAGCGGCGTCTCGTCCTTCGCGCTGCTGCAGCAGGATCTGTCGGCGAAGCGGGCAAACCGCTTCCTCTATTACGTGTTCGACCTGATGCGTCTCGACGGCAAGGATTTGCGCGCCGAGCCGCTGGTCGAGCGCAAGCAGGCCTTGCAGGAGCTGCTCGGCAAGCAGGCCGAGAACCCGGCGGTGCGTTTCTCCGACCATTTTTTCGAGCCCGGCAAGATCATGCTGGAGCATGCCTGCAGGATGGGGCTGGAAGGCGTCGTGTCCAAACGCGCCGATGCGCCCTATCGCAGCGGGCGCGGCCCGACCTGGGTGAAGTCGAAATGCACGGCACGGCAGGAATTCGTCATCGGCGGCTATCTGCCTTCGGACAAGACCGGGCGCGGGCTGCGCTCGCTGCTGGTCGGCTATTACGAGGGCGGCAAACTGCAGTATGCCGGTCGTGTCGGCACCGGTTTTTCCGCCAAAGGCGCGACGGAGCTGAAGAACAAGCTCGACGCGCTGCAGGCGAAGGCTTCGCCCTTCGACAAGGCCGTGCCGAAAGGCAAGGGGCTGGTCTGGGTCAAGCCGGAATTGGTCGGCGAAGTGGAGTTTCGCAGCTGGACGTCGGACCGTATAATACGTCATGCCTCGTTCCAGGGGCTGCGCGAGGACAAGCCGGCGGAGGACGTTGTGCAGGAAAAGCCCAAGGCAGCGACAGGCAAGGGCAAGCCGGCCTCGAGCGGCGGCGGGACGATGACGACCAGCGTAAAACTCTCGCATCCCGACAAGCTGCTATGGCCCGACGAGAAGATCTCCAAGCAGGGCCTGCTCGACCATTACGCCGAGGTTTGGCCGCGCATGGAGCAGTTCGTCGTCAACCGGCCGCTCAGCCTGGTGCGGGCGCCGGACGGCATCGGCGGCCCGCGCTTCTTCCAAAAACATGCCTCGGCCGGCATGAGCGACAGAATAGCCCGGATGAAAGACCCGACGGATGGCGAGGAAATCCTGTTCGTGCGAGATTTCGACGGGGTGGCGGCGCTCGTCCAGTACGGCGTGGTCGAAATCCACATCTGGGGATGCACGATCGACAAGCTTGAACAGCCGGACCAGATCATCTTCGATCTCGACCCCGATGAAGGTGTCGACGTCAAAGCGGTGCGCGAGGCGGCGCTCGATATCAGGGGCAGGCTCGACGAGCTGTCGCTGCCGAACTTCGTCAAGACATCGGGCGGCAAGGGCTATCATGTGCTGGTGCCGCTGAAACCGTCGGCGGACTGGGAGGCGGTGAAGACCTTCGCCCATGATTTCGCCAAGGCGCTCGAACAGGGTGCCCCCGACCGCTACACGGCGACGCTGTCGAAGAAGGCGCGCACCGGGAAAATCTTCGTCGACTATCTGCGCAATGGCAGGGGCTCGACAACGGTCGCTCCGTATTCCTCGCGCGCCAAGAAGGGCGCCACCGTATCGATGCCGGTGACCTGGGCCGAGATCGAGGCCGGCCTGGCGCCGAACGCTTTCCCCATAGGCGACAAGACGACGCTGAAGCAGTTGGCGGAAGCCGATCCTTGGGTGGATTTCTTCAAGCAGGGCAAGGTGTTGAAGCGGGGGTAGTTCTCGGCGCTCAGCTCAAAAACACTTTCTCGAAGGCCTGCTTGCCCGGTGGCGAGAAAATCACCGCGCGGCTGTCCTTTTCGCGGCGCGCCCATTTTTCCAGAAGGATCTTGTCGAGGATGGCGGCGCCCAGCGTGCCGGCGAGGTGCGAGCGGCGCACGCTCCAGTCGAGGCAGGCGCGGCAGACCGGGCGGCGCGGTTTGGCGTCGACATCGATGCCGATCGCGGCAAAATGCGACGACGCGGATGGCCCAAGCCTGATCTCCCTGTCGTCGCGCAGCAATATGTCTTTCTCGACCAGACGGTCGAGCATCGCCACCGCCTGCTCGCCGGCGAGATGGTCGTAGCAGACGCGGGCGACGCGCATGGCGCCGTCGCGCGGGCCGGGCCGCACGCGCTTGGGGCCGACAGCCTCGGCGACACCGGTGATGGCCTCGATCATGCCCGCCACTTGCGGCCCGGCAAGGCCGTAATAGCGGTGCCTGCCCTGGCTGGCCAAGGTCAGCAGCCCGCCCTCCATCAGTTTCGACAGATGCGAAGAGGCGGTCGGCAGCGACACGCCGGCTTCCAGCGCCAATTCGCTCGCCGTCAGCGCCGTGCCGCCCATCAGCGCGTTCAGCATGTTGGCGCGGGCCGGGTCGCCGACCAGGCTGGCGATGCGGGCGATGTCAGGTCCTTCACGCATAGTTCGTTCCTCATCGAAGCATTCTTGTCAGATAGCCATTATTCTCCGGCCAGATCAAGGAGCCGGCGACGCAAGCGACGATGGCTCCTGACACGAACTGCCTAGCACACCAATGCGTATGACGTTTCGACCGCGCTCGAAGCGTCGATGCAGAACCCAAGGAGACGACCGTGACCATCACCTGCTTTATCCGCTATCAGATCGACCCGTTCGGCAAGGCCGCCTTCGAGGAATACGCCCGCAACTGGGGCCAGGCCATTCCGCGCTGTGGGGCCGATCTGATCGGTTACTATGCCCCGCATGAAGGCTCGGCGACGACGGCCTACGCCGCCTACAACATCGAGAACCTGGCGGCCTATGAAGCCTATCGCGCCCGGCTTGCCGCCGATCCCGCCGGCAAGGCAAACTATGAGTTCGCCAAGCGCGAACGATTCATCCTCAAGGAGGACCGCATGTTCCTGAAACACGTCTCCGGGCCGCACGCCAAGCTGGTGCTGCCGTGATCGCCGTCATCTTCGAGGTGCAGCCCGCGGAGGGCCGGCGCGATGCCTATCTCGGCATCGCCGCCAATCTGCGTCCCTTGCTCGACGGCATTGACGGCTTCATCTCGATCGAACGTTTTCAGAGCCTCGCCGACCCGAACCGCATCCTGTCGCTGTCGTTCTGGCGCGACGAGGACGCGGTGAAGGCCTGGCGCAACACCGAAGAGCACAGGCAGGCGCAGCATGCCGGCCGCGGCGGCATCTTTGCCGGCTACCGATTGCGCATAGCGCATGTGGTCAGGGATTATGGGCTGACCGAAAGGGACGAGGCGCCGGCGGACAGCCGGGCCGTGAATGGGTAGTGGAGAGGCGCGTTTCTTCCTTCTCCCCTTGCGGGAGAAGGTGGCCTCGCGAAGCGAGGGCGGATGAGGGGTGTTCCAGGGAACACCAGCGCCTCACTCCGTTGGAGCACCCCTCATCCGTCTCGGCGCTACGCGCCGATCCACCTTCCCCCACAAGGGGGGAAGGAAGAACTATGCATTCCCGATCAGCACGCCGGCCGCGAACACCAGCGCGCCGCCCAGCACCACCTGGAAGGCGGCGCGCAGGAACGGGGTCTGCATGTAGCGGTTCTGGACGAAGGCGATGGCCCACAGCTCGAAGAACACCACGACGGCGGCAACCGCCGTCGCCGTCCAGAAATGCGGGATGAGATAGGGCAATGCGTGGCCGAGACCACCGGCCGATGTCATGACGCCAGTGGTGATGCCGCGCTTTATCGGCGAGCCGCGACCCGAGAGCTTGCCGTCGTCGGAAGCGACTTCCGTAAAGCCCATGGAGATACCGGCGCCGATCGACGCGGCAAGCCCGACCAGGAAGGTCTGCCAGGTGTCGTGCGTGGCAAAGGCAGCGGCGAAGATCGGCGCCAGCGTCGACACCGAACCGTCCATCAGGCCTGCCAGGCCCGGCTGCACATAAGTCAGGATGAACTGGCGCTGCTCGGCGGCGGCCTCTTCATCCTTCACTTCGCCAGGCACATGCTTCTGCTCCAGCCGCTGGGCGAGCGTCTCGTGGCCCTGTTCGGCTATTGCCAGGTCGCCGAGAAGTTTTCGCGTCGAGGCATCGGTCGTGCGCTTTGCCGCCTCGACGTAGAACAGATAGGCCTGCCGCTCCATGGCCTCGGCCTGGCTGCGCACATGCTCGATGCCGAGCGGCCTCACCAGCCAGTCGGGCTTGCGCTCATAGTAGCCCTTCACATGTTCGCGCCGGATCAGCGGGATGCGCTCGCCGAAACGCTTGCGGAAGAGCTCGATCAGCGAGTCGCGATGGCCGTCCTCTTCCTCGGCCATCTCCTCGAACACTTTCGCCGATTGCGGGAAGTTTTCCGCCAGCCCGTCGGCATAGGCGCGGTAGATGCGCCCGTCATCTTCCTCGGATGAAATGGCCAGCGCCAGGATTTCCTGTTCGGAGAGCGATTCGAAGGGGCGGCGGCCGAAACCGAAAACACGGGAAAGCATGAGGAAAGGATCCTAGTTTAGAATTGTTCTAAACTAGGGTCTGCGGTGCTCCGGGTCAATCGCGCTGAAGTCTCGGGGTTCAAGAATTGTTGAAGCGCTTGAGCGGCGTCGACCCTTATCTATTGGCAAAGCTTCACCTATATAGCTGAACCTAAGACAAGAATGAGGATTTTGAGCGTATGACGAAGCCGCACCCCCAGCATTTCGACCCGAAACCCGTTCTCGATCTCATCGCCAGCATCGAGGCCGATCTGCAGCGCCTGAAGGGCCTGGTCGAGCAGCAGATCGAGAAATTCGACCCCGCCAACCCGCACAACAAGGCCCCCGACGGCAAGCTGACCGAGGAAGGGGTCGAGTGCTGCTACCGCATGTTCGACGAAGGCAAGTCGCGCTATTCGGTCGCCCAGCAGATGAAGATCTCATTTGCCGCCGCCACGCATCGCTTCAACAATTGGCGCAAGCTGGGCGGGACGAAGAGGCAGCGGACTTTGCTGGGGTGAGAACCCGGTTCGCCGCAGGCGAATTGAAAGGTCCGGTGGACCTTTCAAGGGTTTGAACCGGGGAGCTGCCGCAGGCAGCGGGCCCCCGGCTAAGCGCTCCGACTGCAGGAAACAGAACATCGCAGACGTCGGCGGGACAGCACCCCCCTCTGTCCGGCAGGACAGAGGGGGGTGGCCGGCCGTAACGCTAGCCACACTTGGCACCTAGCTCATATCGCCAACTTTGTATCGGTCACATCTTTTCGTTGGCATGGCGCGGCCGTTTGCGTGCACCATGGCCGGATCACATCGCCACAGGATCCGCCATGACCACCCCTCCCGGCATCGCCGACATCCATGCTGCCGCCGCGCGGCTTTCCGGCCTGATCGTCGAAACGCCATTGATCGAATCGGCCGAGCTGAACAAACGCTTCGGCGGCCGTATCCTGTTCAAGCCGGAGACGTTGCAGCGCACCGGCTCGTTCAAGTTCCGCGGTGCCTACAACAAGCTGTCGTCGCTGAGCGAGGAAGAGCGCAGCCGTGGCGTCGTCGCCTTCTCCTCCGGCAATCATGCGCAAGGGGTCGCCGCTTCGGCCGCCATGTTCGGCGTCAAGGCGGTCATCGCCATGCCGGCGGACGCGCCGGCGATGAAGATCGGCAATGTCCGCAGGATGGGGGCGGAAGTGGTGCCGTTCGACCGCTTTCGCGATGACCGCATGACCGTGGTTCGCCCCTATATCGACAAGGGCATGGTGCTGGTGCCGCCCTTCGACGATCCGGCCATCATTGCCGGGCAAGGTACGATCGGCCTTGAACTCATGCGGCAGGCCAAAGCGCTTGGCGTCAGCCTCGACGCCGTCGTCATTCCCTGCGGTGGCGGCGGGCTGTCGAGCGGCATTTCGGTCGCGGTCAAGGATGCCTCGCCCAGCACCGCGGTCTGGGCGGTGGAGCCCGAGCATTTCGACGACACGCGCCGCTCGCTCGCCGCCGGCGCCCGGGTTTCGAACGAACGGGTTACAGCTCGATCTGCGACGCGATCCTGACCGCCGAGCCGGGCGCCATCACCTTCGAAATCAACCGCAAGAACCTCGCCGGCGCCATCGCCGTCTCCGACAAGGCGACCGCACAGGCGATGCGCGACGCCATGGCCTATCTCAAGCTGGTGGTCGAGCCGGGCGGCTGCGTGGCCCTCGCGGCGCTGGGGTCGGGCGAGATCGAACTGTCCGGCAAAAGTGTCGCCGTGGTGCTGTCCGGCGGCAATGTCGATTTCGGCACCTATGCCGGGATCATGGCGGCCGCCTGAACGCCCTATACTCTCCGGGGTGCCCACTATCGGCGCGGCCCGACGGCCTGCCATCCAACCCAAGTGGCCTGCACGTAGCGTAGCCTTTTCAGCGACCTCCTTGCGAGCGCCGGTCAGTCCAGCGTGCGCCTGAACCGCAGCAGCGCGGTGCCCGCGAACACCAGCACGAACACGGCCAGCCAGCCGACCTCGGTGGCGATGGCATGGAAGTCGGCGCCCTTCAGCATCACCGATCGGGTGATGCGCAGGAAATGCGTCAGCGGGAAGATTTCGCCCAGCGCCTGGGCCCAGCCCGGCATGCCCCGATAGGGGAACATGAAGCCGGACAGGAGCAGTGACGGCAGGAAGAAAAAGAAGGTGAGCTGCATCGCCTGCATCTGCGAGCGGGCCATGGTCGAGATGGTGTAGCCGAGCAGCACCAGCGACAGCACGAAGACAAGCACCGACGACAACAGCAGCGTCAGGCTGCCGACGAAGGGGATATCGAACAGAAGCTTCGCCGCCACCAGCACCACCGCCACCTGCACCGCGCCGACGACAAGGAAGGGCAGCACCTTGCCCAGCATGATTTCGGCCGGACTGGACGGCATGGCGAGCAGGTTTTCCATCGTGCCGCGCTCGGTTTCGCGGGTCAGCGCCATGGCCGTCATCATCACCATGGTCATCTGCAGGATGACGCCGAGCAGACCGGGCACGATGTTGTATTGCGAAATGCCTTCAGGATTGTAGCGATGGTGCACCACCACCTGCAGCTGCTGTCTGGCATTCTCGGCGGCCGCCGCCTGCATGCCTTGCGCGCGCAGCAGCGCCTGGCTCGCCACCGTGCTCAGCGTGGAAATGGCGCCGCTCGCGGCCGAGGGATCGGTCGCGTCGGCCTCGATCAGGATCTGCGGATTGTCGCCGCGCTCGACTCGGCTGGCGAAGTCGGCCGGGATGGTGACGACGAAGGAAACGTCGCCGCGCGCCATCAGGAACTCCGCCTCTTCGGCGCTTTCGGTAACATGGTCGAAATGGTAGTAGCCCGTCACCTGCAGCGCCGAGACCATGGCGCGCGTATACTGGTCGTTGCTCATCGCCACCAGCGCCGTCGGCAGGCCCTTCGGATCGTTGTTGATGGCAAAGCCGAACAGAATGAGCTGCAGCAGCGGCACGCCGAGCATCATGGCGAAGGTGATGCGGTCGCGCCGCATCTGGATGAATTCCTTGATCAGCAGGGCACCGAGCCGGGCGAAAGAGAAGACGCTGTTCATGCCATATTGTCCTTCGACCCCGACATGAACTGGATGAAGACATCCTCCAGGCTGGTTTCGCCCGGCGCGACCGTCACGCGCTCATGCTCCTTCTCGACATCGGCAAGGGCTGCCTCGAGCTTCTTCCTGTCGGAACCGACGACATGCAGCGTGGCACCGAAAGGCGCCACCTGGTCGACGCCGGGGCGGCCATGCAGCTCTTCGGCCACCTTGGCGAGCCGTGGACCCTGCACCACGAACGTCGTCAGGCCGGCGTTTTTCACCACCTCCTCAACGGTGCCGGTGGCCAGCATCTTGCCATAGGAGATGTAGCTGATGCGGTGGCAGCGCTCGGCTTCGTCCATGTAATGGGTCGAGACCAGCACGGTGAGCCCGCCGCTGGCGAGGCGATGGATCTCGTCCCAGAATTCGCGCCGCGCCTTCGGGTCGACGCCTGCCGTCGGCTCGTCGAGCAGCAGCAATTTCGGCTTGTGCATGATGCAGGCGGCGAGCGCCAGCCGCTGCTTCCAACCGCCGGAGAGCGTGCCGGCCAGCTGGTTGCGGCGCGTGGTCAGCCCGAGTTCCTCCAATGTCCTGGCGACATACTCCTCGACCGGTTTCAGCCGGTAGAGCCGCGCCACGAATTCGAGGTTCTCGCCGATCGTCAGATCTTCGTAGAAGGAGAATTTCTGCGTCATGTAGCCGACTTCGCGCTTGATCCTGAGCGACTCCGTGCGGATGTTGAAACCGAGCACCGTGCCTTCGCCTTCGTCGGGCGTCAGCAGGCCGCACATGATGCGGATGGTGGTGGTCTTGCCTGAACCGTTGGGGCCGAGGAAGCCGACGATCTCGCCTTCGGCGACCGACATCGTCACATGGTCGACGACGGTCTTGTCGCCGAACCGCTTGACCAGGCCGTGAACGTCGATGGCGTTCATTTTGCCGTTCCCGCAAGATCGACGTCGACGATCTGGCCGGGCTGCAGCGGGCCGGCGTCGCCCTCCGGCCGCGCCTCGACCAGATAGACCAGCTTCTGCCGGTTCTCGAGCGAATAGATCACCGGCGGGGTGAATTCGGGATCGGGCGAGACATAGCTGACGCGCGCCTTCACATCGGGGCCGCAGCCGTCGCAATGGACGCTGAGCAGGCTGCCGATCCTGACCGAGGCGAAGGCGGCTTCCGGTATGTAGACGCTGAGCTTGACCGCACCGTCAGGCAGCATCGAGATGACCGGCGCGGTCGGGCCGGCGGTGTCGCCGGGATTGCGGATGACGTCGTTGACGCGGCCGGGCGAAGGTGCGGCGAGCGTGCGCTTGGACAGCCGCCACTGAGCCTGCTGCAGGGCTGCCTGCGCCTGCTTGACCTGGTTGTCGGCGGCCTTGATCGTCTCGGGCCGCGCCGGCAGGCCGCCGACGGCGAGATTGGCCTGCGCCTGGCCGACCTGGGCGTTGGCGGTCTCCAGCGTCGCCGAGGCGGTGTCGTAATCGGCCTGGGTGCCGGTGCCGCGCTTGAACAGATCGGCGGCGCGGTCGTATTTGCGCTTTGCATCGTCGGCTTGCGCCTTGGCCATGTCGACCTGCGCCTTGAGTGCGGCGATCTCTTCCGGCCGCTTGCCGACCTGCAGATCGGCGAGCTGCGCCTGCGCCTGGGCGAGGCTTGCCTGGGCCTGCGCCACCGCGATCCTGGCGTCGGCGCTTTCCAGCGTCACCACCGTCGCACCGGGCGTGACGCGATCGCCGCGCTTGACGGCGACGGTCTCGACCTGCGCCACCTCGATCGGCGCCAGCAGCACATAATCGCCCTCGACATAGCCGACGGCGAGTGGAGCGGCGGGCGCACAGGCACTGAGGAGCTTGGCGGCAAGCGGCAAGGAGCAAAGGAAACTCATTGTTTTGATCCAATTGGGGGTTTTGATCCCATTTTAGGTTTTGATCCCATTCGGGCGGCCAGTATGGCGCTGAGATTGTCCGTCGTGACCGCCACGACCTTGGCGGCCTCGGCGGCGCCGATGTCGTGCCAGCCCATGCGGCGCTTCACCGCCTCGCGGCCGATGCGGAAATAGACGACCTGGCCGATCAGCGTGAACACGGTGAGCCGGGTCCGCTCGCTTTCGGCCGGCTCGCCGGTCGCCTGCTCCCAGAGATAACATAGCCGGCGATGCGTGGGCTCGAACACGCCGTCATAGATGCGGTCGAGCGCAGCGGTGGGATGCTGCAGTTCGCGCAGCAAGAATTGCACGATCTCGCCGGCGTGCGGCTGCGCCACGACGAAACCGACGATCCCCTCTATTGCGGCGAAAAGCTGCGCGCGCGCCGCCTTGGGATCGCCCGCCGGCGCGGCCTGGCCACTGGCTGGCGCCTGGCCGGCGGCCAGTGCCCGGCCGGCAACAGCCTGGACGGTTTCGACGATATAGTCGGCGACGGCGGCGCGGAGGCCCTCCTTGCCGCCGAAATGATAGGCGATCGAGCCGATATTGGCCTGCGCCTCGCCCGCGATCTCACGGGTCGAGGTGCCGTCGAAACCCTGCCGGCCGAACAGTTTCAGCGCCGCCTGCACGAGTGCTGCACGGGTCGGCTCCGGTGATGTCTCGCGGCGGGAATTTTTGGCGTCGGGCAATTTGATCATGACAGGGCTTTAATCAATCGATTGATTAAAGTCAACTTGTGTTCGGAGCTGTCTTGCCATCGCCCGCGCCAAACGCTTTAGTGCGCGGCCATGGGCAAGGAAGTCGAGCGCAAGTTCCTGGTCTCCAGCACCGCATGGCGGGAGCTGGCCGAGGCGGACATCCGCATGCGACAGTTCTATCTCGCCACGGCGCCCGGGCGAACCGTCCGCATCCGCATCAGCGACGGCGCTTCCGCCAAGCTGACGCTCAAATTCGGCAGCGGCGCTCGCGAGCGCGACGAGTTCGAATATCCGATCCCGCTTGTCGATGCCCTGGAGATGCTGGACTTCGCCATCGGACGTGTCATCGAGAAGACACGTCACCATGTTAGGCATCGCGGCTATCTCTATGAAGTCGATGTCTTTGGCGGTGCACTGGCGGGACTTGTGGTGGCCGAACTCGAAACTCCGGAAGATGTGCCGGACGAAATGCTGCCTGACTGGCTCGGCCGTGAAGTGACCGGCGAGCAGAAATTCTACAACGCGTCGCTCGCCCTCGGGGGGATACCGGAGATCGCCGCATGAGCTTTCGCATCGACCCGCGCCTGCCGCTGACCGGCGAGGTCAGGCGCATCCTTGCCGCGGAAATCGGCAAGGCGCTCCAGCATCTGGATGCGGCGCGCAGCCGGCCGGAACAGGGGCTGCATAAATGCCGCAAGCGGCTGAAGAGCGCGCGTGCCTTGCTGCGGCTGGTTCATTCCGGTGACGAAACATTCTGCACAACAGAGAATCAATGCTATCGCAACGTGGCGGCGCTGCTTGCCGCCCCCCGCGAGGCGACGGCGCTGATCGAGACCCTCGACCGGCTGGCCGCAGCTTTTCCCAAGGAGAGCGCCGATGGCGGGCTCGACGCCGTGCGCGACAGGCTGGTCGCCCGTCAGCACGATTTGCATGAAGGCGCCGGCCTCGAAGCCGCGATCGGCGCGGCGACCGCTGCCTGCGAAGACGGCATGAAGCGAATCGAAAGCCTCGCCTTGCCCGACCAGCCGGAACAGGCAGCCGACGTGCTGGCCGAGGGCGCACGCGTCACTCTGCGCCGCGCCAAAAAGGCGCTCGACAAGGCCAGCGCGCGCGGCGAAGCCAATGATTTCCATGATTTGCGCAAGGCCGCCAAGACGCATGGCATGCACCTGTCCCTGCTGGGAAGGCTGTGGCCGACGCCGATCAAGGCGCGGCGCAAGGCGGTGGATGAACTGGGCGAGCGGCTCGGCGAACTGCATGACCTGTTCGTCATGCGCGCGCTGCTCGAGGCGGACGACGAGCCGCTGGGTCCGCACGAGGACACAAAGCTTCTCGGCAAGCTGTTGAAGCGCTCGGAGAAGAGCCTGAGGAAATCCTGCCTTGCCGAGGCGGCCGAGCTGTTCGGCGACAGCCCCAAGCGCTCGACACGCAAGCTGGCCCGCAAGGCGCGCGACGACCTGGCCAGCCCGGCGCCGCATGACGAGACGAACGCTTCCGCCGGCTGACCAAACGCCGGCGCGCTGGCACTCCCGCGCCGGCCCGTGCTAGTCACGCTCTACCATGACCGAGCCCGGCGACACGCTTCTGGATCGACTTGGCCGCTGGCTGGCTGGCCGGCTGCAGCAAGAATCCTCCGGCTATGAGCCCTATACCCCATCCGACGCCGAAACGCTGCGCCGCACGCTGGAGCCAGGCGACATCCTGCTGGTCGAGGGCAACCAGAAGATTTCGGCGGCTATCAAATACCTCACCCAGTCGACCTGGTCGCATGCGGCATTCTATGTCGGCGACGCGCTGGCCGAACCGGAGGACGGAACCGAGCGGCGTCGGCTGATCGAGGTGACGCTCGGCGAAGGCTGCGTGGCGGTACCCCTGTCGCGCTATCGCACCTACAACACCCGCATCTGCCGGGCGAGCGGGCTGACACCGGAGGACCGCGATCACGTCGTCGCCTTCATGATCGGCAAGCTTGGCCTGAGATACGACCTCAAGAACATTTTCGACATGTTGCGCTACTTCTTCCCGACACCGCCGGTGCCGGTGCGCTGGCGGCGCCGCATGCTGGCTTTCGGCTCCGGCGATCCGACGCGGGCCATCTGCTCCTCGCTCATCGCCGAGGCCTATGGCCAGATCCACTACCCGATCCTGCCCGAGATCACCCGTGCGCCGGGCCGCGCTTCGGCGCAGTCGACCTACATGCGCAAGGAAATCCTGCACATTCGCCACCACTCGCTCTACACGCCTCGCGACTTCGACCTGTCGCCGTTTTTCCGCATCGTCAAGCCGACGCTGGAATATGGTTTCGACTACCGGCAGATGGTCTGGGACGACAAGGCTGCGGGCGCGGAGACGAGGGCCGCCGAATAGCAGATGCTAGGCCGGCATGGGGCGACGTGTCTTGGCGACCCGATCGTCGGGCCTTGCCCCGGCATCGCGCGGGTGCGGGCCGATCGGCATGATCGCGGGGAACGGCGTCGCGCCGAAGGCAAACGTGAATTTGTAGCCGGTGAGCCCGTCCTCGGGCGTCGTATGCTGGTCGTGATGGGCGAGCAGCTTGGCGCGCTCGGCCAACTCCTCGGCCTCGCGCCGTACCATCTCCGCCGTCTCCGGCCGCATCCGCCTGGAGAAGCTGACGAAGGTCGCCTCCTTGTCGATATGGGTGATGGCCCAGCCGATGAAATTCTTGTTGGTCATCTCGAACAGCGGCCTCAGCGGCCCTTCGAAATTCCACTGGATCGGCGTCTCGACCAGCAATCTTGCCGAAAGACCCCGGCCGAGCGCGATCAGGCCGAGCTCCTCGAGGTCTCGCAGATAGAGGAACATCGAGGCCTCGCTCAGGCCTTGCGAGCGCATGATGCCTTCGGGCGTGAACTTTTCCGACAGCATGACGAAGATGAACAGCAGCGCCGGCCGGCCGGCCAGCCTCTGTTCGATCTCGGGCGCGATGTGGTTGACCGGACCCGGCCCGCGGTTCATCGAGCCGAGTACGTTCTCCAGCTCGACGCCGGCGGCCGTGCAGATCTCCATCAGCCGGTCGAGCTTGCAGTTGCGCTCGTGGAAGATGCGCTTCACCGTCGGCTCGGAAACGCCCATGCGTTCGGCAAGCTCGCGATAGGTGACGCCCTTGGCCTTCAGCGTCCGCTTCAGCGCCTCGAAGATCAGACTGTTCATGGCATGCACCTCTTGCCGGCAGTTTCGTATCGATATTTGATACTAGCGGTAATCTGGCTTCCGGAAAAGTATCGAAAATCCTAGCTCTTGCCTGTCATCACAGGAGAACAGCCATGAACCGCCTCATCCTCTCAGCCTTTGCCGCCGCCATCGGAATTACCGCCGCACCCGTCGCCCGGGCCGGCGAGCTCTGGCGCGCCACGGGCCTCGAACAGCCGGAATCGGCGCTGTTCGACGCCACCAATAACCGCATCATCGTCTCCAACATCGTGGGCAATCCCGGCGCTGCGGACGGCAACGGCTATCTCTCGGTGCTCTCCCTCGACGGCAAGATGATCACCCAGCACTGGACCGACGGCATGGACGCGCCCAAGGGCATGGCGATATCCGGCGGCAAACTCTATGTCGCCGACATCACCAAGGTCCGCGTCGTCGATCTCGCCAGCGGCAAGCTGATCGCCAGCATCGTGGTGCCAAATGCCGTCTTCCTTAACGACATGACCTCGGACCAGACAGGCAAGGTCTATGTCAGCGACATGCTGGCCGACACGATCTACCGCATCGACGGCGACCGGCCGGAGCTGTTCGTCAGGGATGCGCTGCTGGCTTCGCCCAACGGCGTCTTCGCCGATGGCGACAGGCTGATCGTCGCCTCCTGGGGCAAGGGCATCAAGCCCGACTTCAGCACGGCGGAGCCAGGCGGGCTGCTCGCCATCGACCTCGCAAGCAAGGCGATTTCGCCGCTGCCCGGCGCGCAGAAATTCGCCGACCTCGATGGCGTCGTCGCCATTGGCGACACCATCTACGCCACCGCCTACATGACCGGCACGCTTTACCGATACAAGGCCGGTGGCGCACCGGAAGCGGTGGCGCATTTCAAGCCGGGCAGCGCCGACATCGGCACCGGCGGCAAGTCGATCCTCTATGTGCCGCTGATGAACGAGGGCGAAATCGCGGCGCTGAAGCTGGACTGAGAGCCGGCGCCTCAAGGTCGATCCGCGCGACCTCTGGCTAACAGCCGTGGGATGGACCGTGCTACGACGGGCCATCCCACGGTGACGGTCAAGGAGGATTGCGATGGAAGACATTGCCATGGAAGACCGGGACATCCCCGTGGCTCTGGATCGTCACTGGGCCGCCTCGGATGCCGGTGATTTCGAGGCAGAGCATGAGATCTATCGGGAGGATGCGGTGCTTGACTATCCGCAATCGGGCGAGCGCATCCACGGGCGGCGCAACATCCAGGCCTCCCGCGCCGCGCAGCCCAACCGCAAGCGTTTTGCCGTGCGGCGGATCACCGGCACGGATGGTCTCTGGGTCACCGAGTATGTCCTGACCTATGACGGGCGGCCCTCCTATACAGTCAGCATCATGGAGTTCCTCGACGGCAAGGTGGCCCACGAGACCCAGTATTTCAGCGACCCGTTCGAGCCGGGACCGTCGCGTGCGCAATGGGTCGAGCGCATGCCGTGAGCCATGGGGAAGATCATCCGCCGATCGCTCGTTCGGAGCTGCCTGATGATACGGCTGCGTTAGCCCGTCTCCATGATGCTGAATGTCTCGAGCGAGGCGGAAGGAATCGGAACGGGCGTGCTGATCCGGGCGCTCGAGCCACTCGAGGGCATCGCCATCATGCGTCAGAATCGCGGCGTCGAGCGCTTGCGCGACCTGGCGCGCGGACCGGGCAGGCTGGCCGCGGCGCTGCGGATCGATCGGTCGCTCGACGGGCTCGACCTCTGCCGGAAAGGGCCGCTATGGCTGGCGAAGGACGGCCAAAAGGCCGGCGAGATCGGGCAAGGCATCAGGATCGGCATTACCAAGGATGCGGACCGGCTGCTGCGGTTCTATGTCAGGGGAAGCCCGTTCGTCAGCGGTCCGAGATCGCTTCAGAAATAACAGCCCTGCCAGCTTTCGCAGCGCGCCGCGCTCAAGCTCTAGACGGCAATTTGCAGCGTCCCGTAACGCTTTACCTCAGCCTCGATCTCCCTGACCAGAGTCTCGAGCGCGGGGTTCCTAGGGGTGCGCGCGCGCCTGATGACATAGGCCAGGTCTGGCGGCTTGGGGAATGTGTTGTCGACAATCTCCATGTCGGGCTGCAGGTACCGCTGACTCAGGAGTGCCACGCCGAGCCCCGCGGTCACGCCTGCAATGATCCCGGCCGCGCTGGAGCATTCGAACACGGTCTCCAACACCGTATCCTCGTCCTGCCCGACGTCGATGCCCCAGCGCCGGTAAAAGCAATTCTCATCGAAGGAAAGAAATGGGACCGGCTTCCCGTTCGACAGAACCAGGTCGCGAGATTTCACCCAATGCAGCGTCTCGCGGAACAGGAGGATGTCGGCGGGGCGGACCTCGTGCTGGAATACCTGGATGATGGCGGCGTCAAGGGCTCCCTGGCTGAGCTGCTCCTGCAAGACGAGGCTCATGCGCACCTGCGTGCGGACGCTCACCTCCGGGTAGAGCCGGCGAAACCGGCCAAGAATGCGCGAAAGGTCCGTGCAGGTGGTATCCTCGGTCATTCCCAGCGCGATCTTGCCTTGCAAAGAGCTTTTCGACAGGCTCAGGACCGCCTCGTCATGGATGCCCAGAATGCGCCGCGCATAGCCAAGCAGGTCCCGTCCGGCCGTGGTGAACATCGGCGCGTTTGCTTTCCGGGTGAGGATTTCGCAGTCGAGACTCGTTTCGAGTCTCTTGATCTTGTGGCTGACGGCCGACTGCGACAGGCCGAGAATTTCGGCCGCGCGCGTGACGCCGCCGTGCTTCTCGATCGCGACCAGTGCGCGCAAGGCGTCGACATCCAAGCGGCGGCTCATCAGTCCGGTCATGACAATCCTCGCTCGAAACCAAAGAGACGCGCCAATTTCTGATCCTCCGATGCGTTTCAGGCAAGCCAGTATGGCGATTTTTCTGACTGCTTCATGATCGTATCGAAATTTGTCATGTGCAAACACGCGCTGGAGCCTTCAATGGTCTGAGCCACGTCGGACATGCTCCGCTTCGGGGTCACGGGCCGGCTTGAACAGAGAGATTTCATGGCGCTCCCGCAAACCAAGATCCATCGCCTCGTGTGGCCAACAATGGCGACGGCGCTGGTCGTAAGCTGGAGTTCCGGCTTCGTCGGCATCCGCTACGCCAGCGAGAATGCCGATGTCATGCTGGTGCTGTTCTGGCGGACCTTGATGTCCGGGCTGATCCTCGTGCCATTTGCTCTCCTGATCGGACCGCGCATAAGCGCCCGTGCCCTTGTCCAGCAGATAGTCTTCGGCGTGGCGACGATGTTCCTCTATCTCGGCGGATTCGCGCTTGCCATCGGCCAGCGCATGCCGACCGGCCTTGTCGCGCTGATTTCCGATCTTGTCCCGCTCGCAATCGCGGCCTTGTCGCAGCCGGTTCTGGGACATCGATTGACCGGGAGACAATGGATCGGAACGGCTCTCGGAGTGACCGGCGTTCTCATCGTTTCGCTGGACAGCCTGAGCCTCGGGACGGCCCCGGCCTGGGCATATCTGTTGACAGTCGCTTCCATGATGGTTCTGGCGCTGGCAACGGTGGTGCAGAAGCGGATGGGGACGATCAATATGCCCATTCATCAGAGCCTGTGCATTCAATGCCTGACGGCAGCAGTCCTTTTCGCCGCTTGCGCCGGATGGAATGGCGGGCTGATGCCGCCCCTCGATGCCAGGTTCGGATTCGGCATCGCCTGGCTGGTGCTGTTTTCGACCTTCTTCTGCTACGGCACGTACTACGCAAGCCTGCGCCTCTACACGGCCTCACAGGTCAGCAGCGTGATCTATCTCAGCCCACCCGTGACGATGCTCTGGGGCTGGTCGATGTTCGGCGAGCCGCTTTCGAAGGCGATGCTGGCTGGCCTTGCGGTGACACTGTCCGGCGTCTGGTTCATCTCGTCGGGCAGCGCAGCGTCGAAGGACTTTCAGTTCAGTCAGCATCATGTCGGCTAGTCGCCGAGGCGAAATCGACCTGATGATTGGGAGTCCGGCATGATCGCCGGCCTGAAGCCGCTGACAGAAAGGGCTGCCCGCAGCTTGAGCCGGAACGAGATCCTCGAGGCGCACGCCCGGCACGAATCCAGTCAACAGAAATGGACGCCGGGGAAACGCTACCGCGACCTCCTGCCGATCGTTTACAAGCGACTTGCGGAGGAGTGGGGTGTCGTCGCCACGCGAGAGGAATGCGTGGCGTATGGGGAAAGCGTGAGGGATTGGCCGGCTTTCGCCGACTCCGCGGAAGCCTTGCAGTACCTCAAAAAGCACTACAAGCTGATCATCCTCTCCAACGTCGACAACGAAAGTTTCTCGTTCAGCAACAAGAAGCTCGGCGTTGATTTCGACGCGATCTATACGGCGGAAGATATCGGCTCCTACAAGCCCTCCGACCGGAACTTCGACTATATGCTCGAAAAGCTCGGTACAATCGGGGTAGAAAAGCGAGAGGTCCTACACACTGCGGAAAGCATGTTTCACGATCACGCTCCCGCAAATCGCTTCAGCCTGACAACGTGCTGGATCTATCGCCGGCATGCGGATCAGGGCTTCGGCGCCACGATGAACCCCGGCGATGCACCGACGGTGGATTTTCGCTTCGACAGCATGGCCGACCTCGTGAAGGCGCACGCTGAAGAAATACGGGGCGCTGGCCTCTGAGCCGCCAGGCTGCCTATTGCGTGGCATCAACCGCCGGCGGAACCGTCAGTTGCGCCCGCGCATCGCTGATCGAAGCGGCATAGGTCACCAGCGGCCGCTTGACGCCGTGGTTGATCAGGGTGCGCCGTATCTGCGGAGAGGCACCCGATATGATGAAGCGCACACCGGCGCGCCTGGCCTTGTGGGCCGCGCTTTCGATGACATTGGCGGCCGTCGAATCGAAGAAAGGCACCGCCGAGCAGTCGAGGATGAAATTCTTACGCTGGTCGGCAATGCGGTCGAGCACGCCGCCGACGGTGGAAGCGGCGCCGAAGAAGAAGGCGCCCGAGATGCGGTAGACGACGGTGTCGACGTCGCTCGCCTCGCTGGCATCATAGGCGCGACCGCTGCTGTCGGCGACATCGTCCTGCACCAGATCCGCCTCGACAGCGATCGACTTGGCCATGCGGTCGATGAACAGGATCGAGCCCAGCGCGAAACCGACGACGATACCTTCGGTCAGGTCGCGGAAGACGACGATCAGGAAGGTCGCCATCAGCACCAGCGCGTCGCCGCGCGAGGCGCGCAACAGCGTCGCGAAGGCCTGTTTCTCGAACATGTTCCAGCAGACCACCGCCAGCACGCCGGCAAGCGCAGCAAGCGGGATGTAGCTGGCCAGCGGCGCGGCCACCAGCATGAAGACCAGCAGGAACAGTGAATGCAGCATGCCCGAGACCGGCCCATGCGCGCCGGCCCGCACATTGGTGGCGGTGCGGGCGATGGTGCCGGTGACGCAGATGCCGCCGAACAATGCGGATGCGATGTTGGCGAAACCCTGCGCCACCAGCTCGCAGTTGGAACGGTGCCGCCGGCCGGTCATGCCGTCGGCAACCACGGCCGACAGCAACGATTCGATGGCGCCGAGCAGGGCAAAGGCAATGGCGTCCGGCAGCACCGCGACGATCTTGCCCATGCTGAGCGTCGGCAGCGTCGGAAACGGCAGGCTGCGGGGAATGCCGCCATAGCGCGTGCCGATGGTTTCAGCCGGCAACGCCAGCAGCGCCACCACCAGCGAGGCAAGTCCGACGGCGATCAGCATGCCCGGCCAGCCCGGTCGCCAGCGCTTCACCGCGACAATGGTGACGATGGTCAGCACCGCCACCAGCGTCGCCGAGATGTTTACCGTGCCGGCCGCCTGCCCGATCGCCATCAATTTCGGCAGCAGCGGCCCCGGCTCCGGCCCCGCAAGCTTAAGCCCGAACAATTCGACGATCTGGCCGGAGAAGATGATGATCGCAATGCCTGCGGTGAAGCCGACCGTCACCGGATAGGGGATGAATTTGATGTAGGTGCCAAGCCTGAGATAGCCGATGGCGAGCAGGAACACGCCGGCCATCATCGTTGCCAGAAGCAATCCATCGACACCTTCGCGCTGGACGGTCGCCGCCACCAGCACGATGAAGGCGCCGGCCGGCCCGCCGATCTGGAAGCGGCTGCCGCCGAATGCCGAGATGATGAAGCCGCCGACGATGGCTGTGAACAGGCCGCGCTCCGGCGTCACGCCGGAGGCGATCGCAATCGCCATCGACAGCGGCAGCGCCACGATGGCGACGGTCAGCCCGGCCATGAAGTCGGCCTTGAACTGCGGCAGGTGGTAACCTTCGCGCCAGACCGTCACCAGTTTGGGCGTGAACAATTCGGCAAATGTCGGGCTTGCCGACCCTTGGGCCGACCCTTGGGCCGACCCACGAGTCGATTTGTGGGCCGACCTTTGGGTCGATTGATGCACTGCCTGCCGTGTCTGATCCATGGACTGCCTTCCGCACATGAAGGCGGCGGGATCGTCGGCAGGAATGTCGGCGGTCGCCGTCGCGACTTATGCCGGCTCAGCCCTGGGATCTGGCGGCACGGCGGGTTTGAGGCGCACGCCCCTGCCGCCGCGCTCGCTGGCCTGGTTCTCGCCGATCAACTCCACCCCGGCCTCGTCGAGCGCCTGGATGACCTTCATCAGCGTATCGACCACGCCCCGGACCACGCCATCGCTCGCTTCCATGCGCTGGATGGTCGGAAGCGAAACGCCTGCGCGTTCGGCGAGCGTCTTCTGGTCGATGCCGGCCAAGGCCCTTGCGGCACGCATCTGCGCGGCAGTGATCATCGGCCGGACCCCATGTCTGAGTCTGCAGGAATAAGGTATAATACCATTGTCATGATGTTTCAAGCATCAATATGAATGTCTGAGGCGTAAGCGCCTTCGCCTGATTGTCCATTTTTTCCGATACTTCCCGAGGATTGCAGGCTAGGGTGCTGCCCATCTGGGCAGGGGGTAACGCTGTGAATATTTTCAAGACCTTGATGACATCCGCATGCCTGCTTTCGATGGTTCTGGCTCTGGCAGGCTGTGGTGGACACCTCATCAACCGCTTGATCTGAGCGCCAGCCCGAGGGTGCGGTCAGGCGCCATCGGCATCGTCGCTCACCACCTTGCGGCGCTGCAACACACGCGCCACCAGCCAGCACAGCATCGCCCAGGCGAAGCCCGCGCACCAGCCGGCCAGCACATCCGACGGCCAGTGGACGCCGAGATAGATGCGGCTGACGCCGACCAGCACCGTCGACAGCACGGCCAGCGACAAGACGTAGATCTTCGTCGCCCTGCCATGCAGGAAGCGCGCCGCGAGCGAACCAAGCGTGAGATAGGTCACCGCCGACAGCATGGCGTGGCCGCTTGGGAAGGAAAGCGACGTCTCGCTGACCAGATGCGAAACGAGCTCGGGCCGCGGCCGGTCGACGCCGACCTTCAGCAGGCTCGACAGCACCTGGCCGCCGGCCACGGCGACGAAGATGAGAAGTGCCGTCCCCGGCCGGCGGATCAACAGCAAATAGAGGATCGTTGCCGTCGTGATCAGCACCAGCACGCTGGCGCTGCCGAGGCTGGTGATGTCGCGCATCGCGCCTTCCAGCCACGATGGGCCGATCGGGATTGCCGGTTGGCCAACCTGGCGGAAGGCAAGCAGGATTTCGGTGTCGAAGGCGTGCGACGCGGTTGCCCGCGCCACCTCCATGAGCTCCACGAAGCCCCACAGGCCGCCGGCGATGACCAGGCCGGCCAGCAGCACCGGGAATTCGATGCGGTTGAGCAGGGTGCTTGCGGTGTCTTTCATCGGGCCGGTGTCGCAATCTTCATCTCGATCAACGCCCCTGCAGATAGGGCCCAAGCGTGATCAGCGCCACTGCGGCGATCGCCAGCACGATGCCGGTGGCCTGCAGCGCGTTGACGCGCTCGCCGAAGAACACCAGCGCCACGACGTTGACCGAGACCAGCTGGATGACCGCCGAGAGGCTGAACGACACCGACATGCCGAATTCGCGGATCAGCCGCAGCATGATCAGATTGCCCAGCGAATAGAGCGCGAGCGTCAACAGGATCTTGCCGAGGCTCGGCGCCAGTCCCCATTGCTTGGCGGCGGTCGCCGCCAAAAGGAAGATCACCGTCGAAAAGCCAAGCTGCAGCAGTCCCGAAAAACTCAACGTCCCATCCCCCTCGAAGCGGCTGCCGCCGCATGTGCCGCGGACCTTGTTTCCGAAGCGCCTCGAGACGTCAAGCGACCTCGTTCTAACGACAGGGTCTTGGCAACGGCAAGACTGAGGCTCAATGTGCGATGTCGCCCAGCTGTTCGATGGAAGGGCGGTCAGGGGATCATGATTCGCATTCTGCAGAATTTGGCGCGGCGCTGGAGCGAGCTTTCGCTTGCCCTGCAATTCCTCGTTGCCGGCGGCTTTGGCCTGCTGGCCGTCATGCTGGTGGTGGGTGCCTGGGTGACGTCGCAGATCCGGGACGGCGTCACCCGCAATTCGGCAGCCACGACGGCGCTCTATGTCGACAGCGTGATCGCGCCGCTGCTGCCGGACCTGCGCAAGAGCGAGGAGCTCAGCGAGTCCGTCAAGCAGGCGCTCGACGAGACGCTCGGCCAGGGCGCGCTCGGCAAGCGCCTGGTCTCGTTCAGGCTCTGGCGCCGGGACGGCACCGTGCTCTACGCGAAAGATGCAACTTTGATCGGCCGCCGCTTTGATCTGACCGACGATCTGCGGTCCGCCTTTCAGGGCAACGTCACCGCCCAATTCGATACGTTCGACGAAACCGAAAGCAAGGAGCAGGCCGCGGGCGTGCCATTGCTGGAGATCTACAATCCCGTGCGCGAACCCTGGTCGGGCGAGGTGGTGGCCGTCACCGAATTCTTCGAGGTCGCCACTGATTTCAAGGCCACGCTGGCCTCTGCCCTGCTGTCGAGCTGGCTGATCGTGGCCGGCACCACCCTGACGGCTTTTCTGCTCCTGTCGAGCATCGTGCTGCGCGCCAGCCGCACCATCGACGATCAGCGCGGGGCGCTGCGCCGCCAGGTGTCGGAGTTGCAAGGCCTGGTGACGCAAAACAGCGCCTTGCGGCAGCGTGTGCAGAGGGCGTCCCGCCGCGCCACCGCGCTCAACGAACGATATTTGCGCCGGATCGGTGCCGACCTGCATGACGGACCGGCGCAACTCGTGGCCCTGGCGGCGCTGCGCATGGACAGCCCGGTATTCTCCGGCGACGGCCATTGGGGCGAAAACCGCGCGACCGAGGTCGCGATGATCCGCAAGACGCTGGAGGATGCGATGCGCGAAATTCGCGGTATCTGCACCGGTCTCGTCTTGCCGCAGATCGAAACTGCCGCGGCAACGGACATATTGCGGATGGCGGTCGACGAACATCAGCACCGGACGGGAACGTCCGTGCTGCTCACGCTACCCAGGCATTTGCCTGAGCTCGGCACTTCCGAAAAGATCAGCATCTATCGTTTCGTGCAGGAAGGGCTGAACAATGCCTATCGCCACGGGCGGGCCAAGGATCAGACGGTGCGGGCCGGGATGAAGAATGGCAGGCTTTTTGTCGAAGTGTCGGACGGCGGGCCGGGTTTTGATCCGGCGCGGGTCGACGGGTTGGGGCTCGCCGGCCTCAGGGAGCGGGTCGAAAGCATTGGCGGCCAGTTCGAGACCTTGACCGGAGCGCAAGGCACGCGATTGGTGATCAGTCTTTCGATCGAGGAGCAAGCATGATTGGCGCTATCCGCATCGCTATTGTCGACGATCATCCGCTGTTTCGCGAAGGCGTGACGCGCAGCCTGTCGGAGATCGGAGGTTTCGAGATCGTCGGCGAAGGCGCGACAGCGCAGGATGCCGAACGCATCGCCTCGACGGTGCAGCCTGACATATTGCTGCTCGACATCTCCATGCCGGGCGGCGGCCTGTCCGCGGTTGTCAGCATCCTCGCCGACCATCCTGCCCAGAAGATCGTCATGCTGACGGTTTCGGAGACCAATGCCGATGTAACCACGGCGCTGAACGCAGGCGTGCAGGGCTATATCCTCAAGGGCGTCGGATCGCGCGCGCTCGCCGACATCCTGCGCAATGTGGCTGCCGGCGAGGGCTACCTTACGCCGACGCTGTCGGCACGGCTGCTTTCCGATCTCCAGTCCCCGCAATCTGCCAACGGCGTGGCGGACCGGTTGCGGCAACTGACTGAACGGCAGACGGAAATCCTGCGGCTGGTGGCGGAGGGGCTCAGCAACAAGGAGGTTGCCTTGCGCCTGGAGCTGCAGGAGAAGACGGTCAAGCACCACATGACCGGGGTGCTGTCCAAACTCAATGTGCGAAACCGCACGGAAGCGGCTCTCATGGTGCGCGAGTTCCGCGACCGGGACAGAAACCGCTCTTAGAAGCGTTGGTGCATGGATCCTTTGTCAACGGTTTGGCGATAGGCAGGCAGGATCGAAATCAGCTTGATACGAGTTGCCATGGAGCTATGGCGGAAAATGGGTGATGACGGTTTGAGAAGGGCGGCGTATCGAGGCGGGTGATTGAAGCCTGCCAGAACCAGCCCTGTTGCATGGATCAGACTTTGGACGAGGCAACCCTATCCACTGCATTTTTCATGCAACGCGCTCGAACTTGGGCCGGCCAAGTTCTGTCATCCGGTTAAGAACACGGACGCCAATCTTCGCGGCGTTGGTGCATGGATCTTTTGTCGACGGTTTGGCGATAGGCAGGCAGGATCGAAATCAGCTTGATGCGAGTGCCATGCCGTACAAACACAACGCAGATCGTCGTCATCACGTGGGAAAGATGAAATTCAGGGTGACGAATTGGCGTGACTACGAAGCAGGTCTGCGCCGGCGTGGTAGCCTGACCTTATGGGTAACGCCGGAGGCACTGGCGGGATGGCGCGCTCCGCGACGCAAGACCCGCGGCGGCCAAGCCCGGTATTCCGATCTCGCCATTGAGACAGCGCTGACGCTGGGTTGCGTCTTGGCAATGCGGCTGCGCCAGACCGAGGGATTGCTCCACTCGCTGCTGGATCTCATGGGGCTGAAAGTTCCAGTTCCAGATCATACGACGCTGAGCCGTCGGGCACAGAAGTGGGAGCCATCAGCCCGACGAAACCCGCCGCTGCCGGACGGCCCGCTGCATGTGCTTGTCGATAGCACGGGATTGAAAGTCTACGGCGCCGGGCAATGGCTGGAGCAGAAACATGGCGCCAGATCACGTCGCAACTGGCGCAAGCTGCATCTGGCAGTGGATGCCAAAAGTGGCGCGATCATTGCCCAAAGGCTGACAGATCAGGACACGGATGATCCTTCCCAGGTGGCACCGCTGCTCGATCAGATCGACGGCGAGATCGACCAGTTCACAGCCGACGGAGCCTATGACCCAACTTGAACAGTTGGACGTGAACGGATAGCGAACACTGTCCGTTAAGCCATTGAATTCATTTGCCTTGAATTTCGGGCGCGAAAATGTGTGGTAACAACATTTGTGCTGTTTGCTCTGTTTTGTCTGGATTTGACGGCATTTATTTACTAACAACGCTGGCATGTTTGTCGTTGAGAGAGTCGCGCGCGGCCATCGCTATCTCTACCTCGTGGAAAGTGTCCGCGACGGCAAAACCGTTCGCCAGCGCACGATAAAGGCACTGGGCCGCAAGGATGCGCTGGTTGCCAGCGGCGAACTTGACAGATTGGCGGCCTCGATTGCGCGCCATGGCGAACGCAGCCTCATCCTGTCCGACATTGACGCGGGGCGGATTGCCTCTCGCCGCATTGGCGGTCCGCTGTTGTTCGGGCGGCTGTGGCAGCGGCTCGGGATTGGCGATGTGCTGGAAGAGGTGCTGGAAGGGCGCCAGTTCGGCTTTGCGGTGGAACGGGCGGTGTTCATTGGCACGTTGCATCGGCTGTTCGTGTCGGGCTCGGACCGCGACTGCGCGAACTGGATGGCCGATTATGGTATCGAGGGCGCCGAGGGTCTGGCGCTCCATCACTTTTACCGGGCCATGGCGTGGCTGGGCGAGGAACGCGGCGAAAAGGCGCAAGGCGCGCTGGTGGCGCGCTGCGTGAAAGACGTGATCGAGGAAAAGCTCTTCGCGCGCCGGCAGGACCTGTTCACCGACCTCAGCCTTGTGTTCATGGACACAACCTCGTTATCCTTCTACGGCGCGGGCGGCGAGACGCTGGGCAAGCGCGGGCATTCCAAGGACTTCCGCCCCGATCTGGCGCAAATGATCCTGGCGCTGGTCGTTGATGGCGAGGGCCGGCCGATCTGCACCGAGATGGTGCCTGGCAACACCGCTGACGTGACCGTCCTGTTGCCGGTGGTCGATCGGCTGCGAACGCGCTTCGGCGTCACACGCGCCTGCGTTGTCGCCGATCGCGGCATGATCAGCGCCGATACCATCGCCGCGCTCGAAAAGCTGGGCATGGAATACATTCTGGGGGCCCGCGAACGCTCGAGCAGAGCCCTGTTGCATGGATCAGACTTTGGACGAGGCAACCCTATCCACTGCATTTTTCATGCAACGCGCTCGAACTTGGGCCGGCCAAGTTCTGTCATCCGGTTAAGAACACGGACGCCAATCTTCGCTTCAGTCTTCTGATTGTCAAAATGTCGCGCTTTGAGTTTGGGCCCGATCACAGCCTTCCATCGACCCATCTGGGTCTCAGCGCGACTGCGCTTGTTGTAGCCGGTGGATTTCTGCCATGCCATCCGCCCTTTGGTCTGGATTTCTGCAATATGGCGATCGCGGACAGATGGAACCAGCACGGCGTTGGTGCGCGGATATGAAATCGAACGCATTTCGATCATTAATGTAGTTGGTTATGCCTGCGTGACTTGACGCCGGATAGACTCCGGGCGTGCCCATGCCAGCATGCGGTTGAGAACGATGCAACCGATGGCAACCTCGGTCTGTTGAGCCGGAAGAGAGCGTGCTCGCAGGCGCCGTCCGATCAGCCCCTTGTATCGTCCGATGGCTGTTTCGCTCAGCGCCCGCTTGCCGTAGCCGGAGGCTGCCTGCCATTTCAGCCGACCGTCGCTTGCGATTGCGGCAATGTGCTTGTCCCTTTGACCAGGCGGTCCGCTATCACCGCTTTCCACCGCCGTGGCACGCGGTGGAATGACGATGTTCGCGGTTGCGCTGTGCTGCAGGATAGACCGATAGGTTGGCTTGCCGTCATAGGCTCCGTCGGCTGTGAACTGGTCGATCTCGCCGTCGATCTGATCGAGCAGCGGTGCCACCTGGGAAGGATCATCCGTGTCCTGATCTGTCAGCCTTTGGGCAATGATCGCGCCACTTTTGGCATCCACTGCCAGATGCAGCTTGCGCCAGTTGCGACGTGATCTGGTGGCATGTTTCTGCTCCAGCCATTGCCCGGCGCCGTAGACTTTCAATCCCGTGCTATCGACAAGCACATGCAGCGGGCCATCCGGCAGCGGCGGGTTTCGTCGGGCTGATGGCTCCCACTTCTGTGCCCGACGGCTCAGCGTCGTATGATCTGGAACTGGAACTTTCAGCCGCATGAGATCCAGCAGCGAGTGGAGCAATCCCTCGGTTTGGCGCAGCCGCATTGCGAAGACGCAACCCAGCGTCAGCGCTGTCTCTATGGCGAGATCGGAATACCGGGCTTGGCCGCCGCGGGTCTTGCGTCGCGGAGCGCGCCATCCCGCCAGTGCCTCCGGCGTTACCCATAAGCTCAGGCTACCACGCCGGCGCAGACCTGCTTCGTAGTCACGCCAATTCGTCACCCTGAATTTCATCTTTCCCACGTGATGACGACGATCGGCGTTGTGTTTGTACGGCATGGCAACTCGCATCGAGCTGATTTCGATCCTGCCTGCCTATCGCCAAACCGTTGACAAAGGATCCATGCACCAACGCCACCTGGGAAGGATCATCCGTGTCCTGATCTGTCAGCCTTTGGGCAATGATCGCGCCACTTTTGGCATCCACTGCCAGATGCAGCTTGCGCCAGTTGCGACGTGATCTGGTGGCATGTTTCTGCTCCAGCCATTGCCCGGCGCCGTAGACTTTCAATCCCGTGCTATCGACAAGCACATGCAGCGGGCCGTCCGGCAGCGGCGGGTTTCGTCGGGCTGATGGCTCCCACTTCTGTGCCCGACGGCTCAGCGTCGTATGATCTGGAACTGGAACTTTCAGCCGCATGAGATCCAGCAGCGAGTGGAGCAATCCCTCGGTTTGGCGCAGCCGCATTGCGAAGACGCAACCCAGCGTCAGCGCTGTCTCAATGGCGAGATCGGAATACCGGGCTTGGCCGCCGCGGGTCTTGCGTCGCGGAGCGCGCCATCCCGCCAGTGCCTCCGGCGTTACCCATAAGGTCAGGCTACCACGCCGGCGCAGACCTGCTTCGTAGTCACGCCAAATTCGTCACCCTGAATTTCATCTTTCCGACGTGATGACGACGATCGGCGTTGTGTTTGTACGGCATGGCACTCGCATCAAGCTGATTTCGATCCTGCCTGCCTATCGCCAAACCGTTGACACGGATCCATGCACCAACGCCGCTCGACGTCACATCACAATCGATTCATTGTTCGCAGGAACTGCTTTAGAAGCGCGCCGGCAGCCTGGGCGGGGGGCTTGGGGTTAGACTGCCGGCGCACGCCACTCATGAAGAGCGGCCCCTTTTCGCGGTTCCGACACCCATAGTCAACCCGGCAGTGTCTGGGTGCCCGCTGTGCTCTTGTCAGAGCGGCGCGATGTCGACCGTGTCGGCCGATCCTGCCCAACTTGGTGGGCCGCTCTCGTCGGCCAACCTGATGCTCCAGCCAGTATCGCGTTGCCGACCAGCATGAGTTCGCCGCTAGCAATCCTTCGTCGGTAATTACATGGGGTAATCGCGGCAGCCGCGCTAGATCACCACCTAAACCGGCGTTTGGTTATCGGTTGCGCGAAGTTGAGTAAGTGGGCGGCACGTGCAGCCAATTCTGCTCCACAATGTGGGCAGTCTTATACGTTCCGATACTGGCTCGGGGCTTCGTTACTCCCGCAGCTTCGGCATGGTCTCACAAAGGTCCCACGCTGGCTTCGAGGCTGATGAGCCTGCTAAGCCGATGGAGAACTCGCAATGCCGGCATTGGCTACCATACCGTGGCGGCACTTGATATTGCATCGCAGCAAGCGTAGAGCACCGCGCGCTTACCGGAGTGTCGCCCATGGCCCTTACCAATGCTGGTAGTGAGGCAGAACCCGTCGAACAATCGAGCCATCCCGAGATCGAACAGCACAGCACCAAGGTTCTGATGCTGGGCGCGCTCGGCGTCGTCTATGGCGACATCGGCACCAGCCCGATCTATGCATTCCGTGAGGCATTGCATGCTTCGTCCGGTGGCAATGTTGCCGAGCGCGGCGATATTCTCGGCGTGCTGTCGCTGATTATCTGGTCGCTCACCATCACAGTCACAGTAAAATACATCATGTTCGTGCTGCGCGCCGACAACCGCGGCGAGGGCGGGGTGCTGTCGCTGATGGCTTTGGCGCGCGGCGGTTTCCCGAAGCGCTCGGCGCTGATCCTGGGCATCGGCATCGTCGGCGCCTCGCTGTTTTTCGGCGATGCCGTCATCACGCCGGCGATCTCGGTGCTGTCGGCGGTCGAGGGCATGAATGTCGTTACCCCCGCGTTCCAGCCCTATGTGGTGCCGCTGACACTGGTCATCCTCGCCATGGTGTTCGCGGTGCAGCGCTTCGGTACGGGCGGCGTGGGCCTGGTGTTCGGCCCGGTGACCGCCGTATGGTTTCTGGCCATCGGGCTTTCCGGCCTCAACCACATCATCGACGATCCGGAAATCCTGCTGGCAGTCAGTCCACATTATATCGTCGCCTTCCTGATCAACTCGCCCGACGTTTCTTTCGTGACCATCGGTGCCGTCTTCCTGGCTGTCACCGGCGCCGAGGCGCTTTATGCCGATCTCGGCCATTTCGGCCGCAAGCCGATCGTGATCGCCTGGCTGGCGATCGTGTTTCCTTGCCTGCTGCTCAACTATGCCGGACAGGGAGCCTTCGTGCTGGCGCATGGCGGCGTCGTCGGCCATCCGTTCTTCGAGATGAACGAGGGATGGATGCTGATCCCGATGGTGGTGCTGGCAACCGCCGCGACCGTGATCGCCAGCCAAGCGGTGATTTCCGGCGCTTTCTCGCTGACCAGACAAGCGGTGCAGCTCAACATGCTGCCGCGTTTCGTGATCCAGCATACGTCGGAAAAACAGTCAGGCCAGATCTACTTGCCGCGAATCAACCTGCTGCTGGCACTGGTGGTGATACTGCTGGTGGTCGGCTTTGGCGAATCCAGCAAGCTGGCCTCAGCATACGGTATTTCGGTGACCGGCAACATGCTGGTGACGACGGTGCTGCTCTATGTGGTCATGCGGCGCATCTGGAAATGGCCATTTGGCGTCGCGGCAGGATTGACGGCGCTGTTTGCCTTCATCGACATCGGCTTCTTTGCAGCCAACATTGTCAAGGTGTTCGAAGGCGGCTGGGCTTCGCTTGCCGTTGCCGCGGTGGTCGTGATGACCATGTGGACCTGGATAAGAGGCACCAGGTATCTGTTCGAAAAGACCCGCAGGAACGAGATCTCGCTCGATTTCCTTGCCGGCAATCTTTTGAAGAAGAAGCCGCAGCTGGTATCCGCGCACGGCGGTTTTCCTGACCAGCGATCCGCAAAGCGCGCCGACCGCGCTGATGCACAGCCTGAAGCACTACAAGGTGCTGCATGAGCAGAACGTCATCCTTTCCGTCGTGACGGCGCCGCAGCCGGTGGTGCCCGACAGCGAACGCGTCAATATGGAGCATATCAACGAGCTGTTCATGCGGGTGACGCTGACATTCGGTTATATGGTACAGCCCAACATTCCACGCGCGCTGGCGATCTGCCACAAGCAGGGCTGGAAGTTCGATATCATGACCACGTCGTTCTTCCTGTCGCGGCGCTCGCTCAAGGCGTCGCCCAATTCCGGCATGCCGGTGTGGCAGGACAAGCTGTTCATCGGACTGGCGCGCACGGCAGCCGATGCGACGGAGTATTTCCAGATCCCGACCGGGCGCGTGGTCGAGATCGGAACCCAGGTGACGATTTAGGGCATGCCGCAGCGTTGGTGCATCTGCGGACGCCCCATAGAATGCAAGACAAATTTTGATTTTATGGAGTGTAGTTGAGGGCACCGTAAAGTTAACCGACGGCTGATGAAGATGTGCGAACATGGGCCATGTCAGAAGTTGCTCGTGATCCGCTTTATCGTCGCCACCGCTTTCCCGCCGAGATCATTGCGCACGCGGTATGTCTCTACTTTCGCTTTCCGCTCAGCCTGCGCATGGTTGAGGACATGTTGGCGGCCCGCGGCATCATCGTCACGCATCAGACCATTCGAAGCTGGGCGGAGAAATTCGGGCGGCATTTCGCCCGGGAGATCAAGCGAGCGGTCAGCCGGCTGCCTGGGCGACAAATGGCATCTCGACGAATGTTTGGTGGCCATCAATGGCAAGAAGCAGTGGCTCTGCCGTGCCGTCGATCAGGACGGCTTCGTCCTCGAAGTGCTGGTGCAAAGCCGCCGAAATGCCAAGGCGGCAAAGCGTCTGATGCGCAAGTTGCTGAAGGCTCAAGGGCGGACACCACGGGTCATGATCACCGAAAAGCTCCGGTCCTATGATGCCGCCAGGCGCGACCTCATGCCCGGTGTCGAACACCGGTCGCACAAAGGCCGGCGTTGGTGCGCGGATATGAAATCGAACGCATTTCGATCATTAATGTAGTTGGTTATGCCTGCGTGACTTGACGCCGGATAGACTCCGGGCGTGCCCATGCCAGCATGCGGTTGAGAACGATGCAACCGATGGCAACCTCGGTCTGTTGAGCCGGAAGAGAGCGTGCTCGCAGGCGCCGTCCGATCAGCCCCTTGTATCGTCCGATGGCTGTTTCGCTCAGCGCCCGCTTGCCGTAGCCGGTGGCTGCCTGCCATTTCAGCCGACCGTCGCTTGCGATTGCGGCAATGTGCTTGTCCCTTTGACCAGGCGGTCCGCTATCACCGCTTTCCACCGCCGTGGCACGCGGTGGAATGACGATGTTCGCGGTTGCGCTGTGCTGCAGGATAGACCGATAGGTTGGCTTGCCGTCATAGGCTCCGTCGGCTGTGAACTGGTCGATCTCGCCGTCGATCTGATCGAGCAGCGGTGCCACCTGGGAAGGATCATCCGTGTCCTGATCTGTCAGCCTTTGGGCAATGATCGCGCCACTTTTGGCATCCACTGCCAGATGCAGCTTGCGCCAGTTGCGACGTGATCTGGTGGCATGTTTCTGCTCCAGCCATTGCCCGGCGCCGTAGACTTTCAATCCCGTGCTATCGACAAGCACATGCAGCGGGCCGTCCGGCAGCGGCGGGTTTCGTCGGGCTGATGGCTCCCACTTCTGTGCCCGACGGCTCAGCGTCGTATGATCTGGAACTGGGACTTTCAGCCGCATGAGATCCAGCAGCGAGTGGAGCAATCCCTCGGTTTGGCGCAGCCGCATTGCGAAGACGCAACCCAGCGTCAGCGCTGTCTCTATGGCGAGATCGGAATACCGGGCTTGGCCGCCGCGGGTCTTGCGTCGCGGAGCGCGCCATCCCGCCAGTGCCTCCGGCGTTACCCATAAGCTCAGGCTACCACGCCGGCGCAGACCTGCTTCGTAGTCACGCCAATTCGTCACCCTGAATTTCATCTTTCCCACGTGATGACGACGATCGGCGTTGTGTTTGTACGGCATGGCAACTCGTATCAAGCTGATTTCGATCCTGCCTGCCTATCGCCAAACCGTTGACAAAGGATCCATGCACCAACGCTCATTGAAGCCCTCGAAATGGCCGATGAGGCCGCGCGCAATGGCGGGGAGGACATCAGCGAGATGGAGCAGATGATTCGGGCAATGCTCGCAAAACAACTCCTCTCCGTTATCGATCAAGCCGGCGGTCAAATTTCAAACTGAGACACTACCAACGCTTCAAGTCGGCACGCCAGCTTCAGCGGTTCGTTTCCATTCATGATCCGATTGCCAACCTGTTCCACTTTCCCCGCAATACGCTGTCATCGGCTCAACATCGAGACCTGCGTAACGCCGCCATGCAAATCTGGAACAAAATCGCGCGCCGCAGCGTGACAGCCGTCCCGGCCAGCTATCGCTGCATCAATCCGCTGATAACTTTACAGTGCCATTGCAAGGCCCTTGCCGCCGATGTGGAGTCATCCCCGCGCTCGCGATGAAAAAGTACGCATCATCAATTACTTGCAGCCTCATCTCGGCAAGTGCTGCATGCCCTCCGAAATTCTGGCACGGCCTTTGCAGCGTAGTTCTCGAACCGCTTGAGGAGGCGGCAAGGGGACATCGGCAGACCGCCCATGTGACAGCAAACCAGCGAGGTTGGCGAAAGTGCTTGCGATGGCGACGCTGTGCCCGTACCTCCCGACGGCCCAGCGACATTTTTGAGGAGAACCACGATGAATATCCAGAACCAGAATTTCCTCGATAGCGAGCGCTGGCAAGGGCGCGCCTTCTTTGCCGATTGGGAGAAGACGGCCGCCGGCGTCATGGACGTGACCGACCCGGCGACCGGGGCGATAATCGCTTCGGTTGGTATCGGCGGCGCGGCCGATATTGCCCGTGCCGCATCGGAGGCGCGTGCCGCACAGAAGGCCTGGGCGAAGACCTTGCCGACCGACAGGGCGCGCATTCTTTCCAAGGCTGCGGACCTGCTCGAAGAGAACGGCGCGGAGCTCATCCCCTGGATCATGCGTGAGTCCGGATCGATCTATCCGAAGGCGGGCATCGAGATCGAACATGGTGCGCTGTTCATCCGCCATGCCGCATCGCTGGCCACGGCACCGATGGGAATGATGATTCCGGCCATGGACGACCGGACAAACTATGCCAAGCGCGTGCCGCATGGCGTTGTCGGCGTCATCTCACCGTTCAACTTTCCGCTTGTCCTCTCCGTGCGCTCGATTGCCGCGGCACTCGCCTTCGGCAATGCCGTGGTCCACAAGCCCGATCCGCGCACGCCGATCTCCGGCGGCATCATCATCGCCCGCATCTTCGAGGAGGCCGGCCTGCCGAAAGGCGTGCTGCAGGTCGTTCCGGGTGGCGCCGATGCCGGCGAGGCCATGTGCATCGACCCCAACATCGCGATGATCTCCTTTACAGGATCTGCGAGAGGCGGCTCGAAGGTCGCCGAGGTCGCGGGCCGGCATTTCAAGAAAGTGCAGCTGGAACTCGGCGGCAAGAATTCGCTGATCGTGCTCGACGATGCCGATGTCGACGTCGCCGCTTCGAACTCGGCCTGGGGGGCTTTCCTGCACCAGGGCCAGATCTGCATGGCGACAGGCCTGATCCTGGCCGACGAGAGGATCGCCGATGCGCTGACCGAAAAACTCGTCGTCAAAGCTGCCCATTTGCCGGCCGGCGACCCCTCGACCAATCAGGTGGCGCTTGGTCCGATCATCTCGGACGGTCAGGTGGCCGGTATCCAGGCGATCGTCGACGATGCCGTGGCCAGAGGGGCAAAGCTCCTGGCCGGCGGCACGCATGACGGCCGTTTCTACGCCGCGACCGTGCTTGCCGGCGTCAAACCCGGCATGCGGGCTTTCGATGAAGAAATCTTCGGCCCGGTGGCCTGCATCGCCACCTTCAAGACCGATGCAGAGGCGATCGAACTCACCAACAACAGCGATTACGGCCTCGCGGCCGGCGTGATCTCGTCCGATACCGGCCGTGCTCTCAGGATCGCCGATGAACTCGATGTCGGCATGGTCCATGTCAATGACCAGACGGTCAATGGCGGTCCCTTCGCGCCCTTCGGCGGACCGCGCAAATCCGGCAACGGCACCCGCATTGGTGGGCCGGCCGACATCGAGGAATTCACCACCTGGAAGTGGATTTCCGTCAAGGACGCCGCGACGCCCTATCCGTTCTGATCATTCCTACGATGGATGCGGGCGACGAGGCCCGCATCCGCTTATTCCCTTCATTTCGGAGACTGCCATGCAGATCAAAGCTGCGATTGCCCGCGCCGAGGGCGCCGACCTCGTCCTCGAAACCATCGATATCGAGGAACCCCGCGACAATGAAATCCTCGTGAAAGTCGTTGCCACCGGTGTCTGCCACACCGATATCGTCGTGCGTGATGGCATGTTGCCGACGCCGCTGCCCGTCGTGCTCGGCCATGAAGGCGCCGGCGTGGTCGAAAAGGTCGGCCGTGCCGTTTCGAAAGTCAAAGCCGGCGACAAGGTGGTGATGACCTTCAATTCCTGCGGCCATTGCCCGAGCTGCCAGGACCATCATGTCAGCTATTGCCACGAGTTCTTTCCGCGCAATTTCTTTGCCGCGCGCACCGACGGCACGAGCGCGCTTTCGGCCGGCGGCGAGCGCATACACGGCAACTTCTTCGGCCAGTCCTCCTTCGCCACCCACTCCATCTGCCATGAAGTCAATGTCGTCAAAGTGCCGGAGACGGCGCCGCTCGAACTGCTCGGGCCGCTGGCCTGCGGCATCCAGACCGGTGCGGGCGCGGTGATGAATGCACTCAAGGTCTCGGCCGGCAAGTCCTTTGCCGTGTTCGGCTCGGGTTCGGTCGGCTTGTCCGCCTTGATGGCAGCCAAAGTGGTGGGCGCGACGACCATCATTGCGGTGGACATGAACGACGAGCGGCTGGCCATGGCGCGGGAGCTCGGTGCCACGCATGTGATCAATCCGGGCAAGACAGATGCGACAGCCGAGACCATGGCGATCACCGGCCATGGGCTCAATTTCGCACTGGATACGACGGGGATCTCGAGCGTCATCCGCGCCGCGGTCATGGCACTTGCGCCGATGGGAACCTGCGGCATTCTTGGCGCCTCGGCCATGGGCACAGAGATCAAACTGGACGAAGTGCATTTCATGAGCGGCGGCCGCCGGCTGATGGGCATCGTCGAGGGCGAGTCCAATCCGGATACCTTCATTCCCATGCTGGCCGCACTACACGCACAGGGTCGCTTCCCTTTCGATAAGCTCGTGAAGTTCTACGACTTCGCCGAGATCAACCAGGCGATCCACGATTCCGAGAGCGGCAAGACCATCAAGCCGATCGTGCGCATGCAGTAGCCCGCCCATCCCATCCGACACTTCAGGGAGGAAACCATGTCGAAAGCCCAACTCGATTTTATTCTTGATATCAGCAGCCAGAACCCGCCGCCAGAGGATGCCACGCCTGCCATGATGCGGGCGTGGTTCGAGGGCATCAATGCCCAGATGCCGATCGCCGATGGCTCGATGATCGAGCGGGTGCTCGCCGGCCCATGCGGCGGCGACCTGATCCGCCGGGAGGAGACCGATGAGCGCAGCTTGGTCATCTACTATCACGGTGGCGGATTCTTCTTCGGCTCAAGCCGGTCGCATCGGGTGATCGCAACCCATCTCGCCCGGACATCGGGTGCTGCGGTGCTGGCAGCAGACTATCGGCTGGCGCCTGAATATCCGGCACCGGCTGCGCATGACGATGCGCTCGCCGTCTACAAATGGGCATTGGCGCGAGGTTGTGACCCGAGGGCGATCGCGCTGACTGGGGACAGCGCCGGCGGCAATCTCGCGCTTTCGGTCGCCGTCAGAGCGAAGAAGGAAGGCTTGCCGCAGCCCGGCGCGGTGGTGCTGATGTCGCCCGCGCTCGACTTCGCAGGCGAAGGCGTTTCGCATCATTCCGTACCCGATGCGCCGCTTCTGACGCCGCAGCTCATGGAACTTTTCAACATGGTCTATGTCGGCACTGGCGATCGCAAGTCGGAGCTGGTGACGCCTTTCTACAGCGATTTTACCGGCTTGCCGCCGACGCTGGTGCAGGTCGGTTCCTGGGAGATCCTGCGCGACGATTCGGTGACAGTCGTCGAGCGGCTCAAGGCCGCGGGCGTATGCGCCGAACTCAAGATCTTCGACGGCATGGTGCATTCCTGGCAGCTCTTCGCGCCGATGCTCGACGAGGGCATGCAATCAATCGAGGAAGCCGGCGGCTTTCTCCGCGAGCATCTGCGATCCGGGTAATGTCACGTTATCTGGCTCTGACCGCGCTGAGGCCTGTATGGCGGATGTCAGTTGCCCCCGGTGACGACTTTCCACTCTGCCATGGCTTGCAGGCGGTGAAGATGGATCTGAATGGCGCGTAAAGTTAACCGACGGCTGATGAAGATGTGCGAACATGGGCCATGTCAGAAGTTGCTCGTGATCCGCTTTATCGTCGCCACCGCTTTCCCGCCGAGATCATTGCGCACGCGGTATGGCTCTACTTTCGCTTTCCGCTCAGCCTGCGCATGGTTGAGGACATGTTGGCGGCCCGCGGCATCATCGTCACGCATCAGACCATTCGAAGCTGGGCGGAGAAATTCGGGCGGCATTTCGCCCGGGAGATCAAGCGACGGTCAGCCGGCTGCCTGGGCGACAAATGGCATCTCGACGAATGTGTGGTGGCCATCAATGGCAAGAAGCAGTGGCTCTGGCGTGCCGTCGATCAGGACGGCTTCGTCCTCGAAGTGCTGGTGCAAAGCCGCCGAAATGCCAAGGCGGCAAAGCGTCTGATGCGCAAGTTGCTGAAGGCTCAAGGGCGGACACCACGGGTCATGATCACCGACAAGCTCCGGTCCTATGATGCCGCCAGGCGCGACCTCATGCCCGGTGTCGAACACCGGTCGCACAAAGGCCTCAATAATCGAGCGGAAAATTCGCACCAGCCGACCCGACGACGCGAAAGGACCATGAAACGCTTCAAGTCGGCACGCCAGCTTCAGCGGTTCGTTTCCATTGGCGTTGTTGCGTGGATCACGCGGCGACTGATATTGAGCGGTGGTTTTCAGTCTCCTGATCCGGATTTCGACGATGCCGCACAAGTTCAATGCCGATCGGCGGGACAAGATTGCCAAGCAGAGATATCAAGTGACGAATTGGCCGGCATATAATGAAAGCCTGCGTCAACGTGGTGATTTGACCATCTGGGTGAAGGATGAGGCCCTGTCTTTATGGACGGCGCGGAGGCGGACATCGCGGGGTGGTCAGCCGAAATACTCGGATCTGGCGATTACGTTGTGCTTGACCCTGCGCGTCGTCTACGGGCTGGCGCTACGCCAGACCCAAGGCTTGATGCGCAGTGTCGCGGCGCTGATGGGGTTCGATATTGCCGTGCCTGACTTCTCCACCCTGTCTCGCCGGAGCAAAGGGCTAGCGTTGCCGTCGACAAAGTCCCGAGCCACAACATCAGGTCCGGTCCATCTGGTTGTCGACAGCACCGGCTTGAAGGTCTTCGGCGAGGGCGAGTGGCTGGAAAACAAGCACAAAACCAAGGGCAAACGCAAAAGATGGCGCAAACTGCACCTTGGTCTCAATCTTGTCAGTGGTGAGATTGGGCGTTGTTGCGTGGATCACCCGGCGACTGATATTGAGCGGTGGTTTTCAGTCTCCTGATCCGGATTTCGACGATGCCGCACAAGTTCAATGCCGATCGGCGGGACAAGATTGCCAAGCAGAAATATCGAGTGACGAATTGGCCGGCATATAATGAAAGCCTGCGTCAACGTGGTGATTTGACCATCTGGGTGAAGGATGAGGCCCTGTCTTTATGGACGGCGCGGAGGCGGACATCGCGGGGTGGTCAGCCGAAATATTCGGATCTGGCGATTACGTTGTGCTTGACCCTGCGCGTCGTCTACGGGCTGGCGCTACGCCAGACCCAAGGCTTGATGCGCAGTGTCGCGGCGCTGATGGGGTTCGATATTGCCGTGCCTGACTTCTCCACCCTGTCTCGCCGGAGCAAAGGGCTGGCGTTGCCGTCGACAATGTCCCGAGCCACAACATCAGGTCCGGTCCATCTGGTTGTCGACAGCACCGGCTTGAAGGTCTTCGGCGAGGGCGAGTGGCTGGAAAACAAGCACAAAACCAAGGGCAAACGCAAAAGATGGCGCAAACTGCACCTTGGTCTCAATCTTGTCAGTGGTGAGATTGTTTGTTCCGATCTGACCGTGGATGATGTCGGCGATCCGACAGCGTTACCAGGACTTCTGGACCAGATCTGTGGCCCCGTCGAGAAGTTCATTGCCGACGGCGCCTATGATGGAACGCCAACCCGAGATCTTCTGGCGACACGCTTTGGTGAGATCGTGGAGGTCATTATCCCACCTCCCAAGACTGCCATTGCCAGCCCTCAATCGGTGCTGGTTCCATCTGTCCGCGATCGCCATATTGCAGAAATCCAGACCAAAGGGCGGATGGCATGGCAGAAATCCACCGGCTACAACAAGCGCAGTCGCGCTGAGACCCAGATGGGTCGATGGAAGGCTGTGATCGGGCCCAAACTCAAAGCGCGACATTTTGACAATCAGAAGACTGAAGCGAAGATTGGCGTCCGTGTTCTTAACCGGATGACAGAACTTGGCCGGCCCAAGTTCGAGCGCGTTGCATGAAAAATGCAGTGGATAGGGTTGCCTCGTCCAAAGTCTGATCCATGCAACAGGGCTGAGACGACCAAGCTGCTCGACCTCTTGGCGGTGGTGACGGCGGCGAACCTTAACGCCGTGGCGGCCCGCTACGACGCCAGCAAGAGCAGGCTGGCGCAGGCCGGGCAGGTTGCCGAAGCCGTCGGGCTCGACATGAAGCAATGGTGGACGCCCGAAGCGCCGTTCCTGTCGCGCCTGTCCAAGGCCGATATCGCGGACGTGCTGCGCGAGGCCGGTTGCAGCGAAACCGCCGCCAGATCGGTGGAACGCGCGCCCAAGGACTGGCTGCCGCTGCCGTTGCGTGGGCGCGAACAGCCCACCCACGAACAGGCCACCCAGACCATCGCGGCGCTGCCTGCCGCCGCCGAGTGAATGACAGGCCCGGTGCTACCGGCACCGGGCTTGTTCTTTGGCCCGACAATTGTATCGTACGAAACAACAGCGAGGACACCATGTCCGCCATCAATCCCACCACCACGACCTATGAGGGCCTCAACCGGGCCTACGGGTTCTTCAACGAGCGCCTGTTTGGCGGCACCTTGCCGCCCTGCCTGATCACCATGCAACGCAAGGCCAAGGCCCACGGCTACTTCGCCGGGGGCCGCTTCGGCTCCAAGGACGGCGCGGTCGTCACCGACGAAATCGCGCTCAACCCGTCGCATTTCCACGAGCGCAGCACCGAGCAGAGCCTGTCCACCCTCGTCCACGAAATGGTGCATCTGTGGCAGCACCATTTCGGCAAGGTCTCGCGCGGCGGCTACCACAACGCCGAATGGGCCACAAAAATGAAGGAAATCGGCCTCGTTCCCTCCGACACCGGCCAGCCCGGCGGCAAGCAGACCGGCCAGAGGGTCAGCCACTACATCGCCGACGGCGGCGCCTATCGCGTCGCCTTCGTCGAGCTCGAGGCGAGCGGCTTCGACGCGCTCTATGTCGAGCTGTGGGCCGAAGGGGCGGGGCGGGCCAAGCGCAAGGCCAAGAACGCCAGCAAATCCCGCTACACTTGCCCGGATTGCGGCCTCAATGCCTGGGCCAAGCCCGCAGCGCCGCTGATCTGCGGCGACTGCGGCGTACGGATGAAGGCTCCGGAGGGCGAAGGGGAGGAAGAAGAAGCCGAGACCGAGCTGGAAGCCGCATAGGCTCCGGCGTCTCCGGCCGAGGACGCCTTGACGGCATCGAGCCGCCGACGGCGCCAGCTATGAGGAAACGCCATTCCCAAGCTCTCAGGCGCTAGGAGCCCGTCCAGATAGCTCTGGGAGTGGGCTGTTTGACGAATGATAGCCCACTCAGGCGGGGCGGGCGAGCTTGGTTAGATTGTGCGCGGTGCAGATCAGCGCCCATTCCGCTTCGACTTTTTCGATGCCCCGCAACAGGAACTGCCTGAACCCTCTTGCCTGTTTGATCTGTCCGAACACCGGCTCCACGATTTGCTTTCTGAGCCTGTATCTACTTCGCCATCCTGCCCGCTTGAGCTTGTCTCGCATGGCTTTTGTGAGCGGTTGGACGATCTTTCGTTTGCCTTGCGCGGCATGTTTGGCGCGTCCGGTTGCGACGTGTCAGATGGGTGTTGACAAAAGCATGAGTACATACTCATAATATGGGGAGATGGTCACATTGCCCCGCCCTAGTCGCCCGCTGCTCTGGATAGCTTCGAGCCGTAAGGACTATGGCGACTTTCCGCCGAAAGTGCAGGAAGCCATGGGCTTTGAGCTGTTCCTGGCACAAACCGGGCAACACCCGCCATCTGCGAAGATGCTGAAGGGCATTGGCAATGGTATAGTGGAACTGGTCGAGGATTTCGACAGTGACACCTACCGGGCCGTTTATACCGTTCGCTTTGAAACGGCCGTTTATGTGCTGCATTGCTTCAAGAAGAAGTCGAAGCGCGGCATCCAAACCCCACAGAGCGATATTGAGCTGATTAAGCGCCGCTACCGCGATGCGGAAGCCGATTATTCAGCGAGGAAAAATGAGGAGCGCAAGCGATGAAAGCGAGCAATGCTGAGGTGCATGTTGGCAATCCCAACATCTTTGCCGAGCTGGGCCTACCGGATGCTGAAAATCACTTCCTGAAGGCGCAAATCGTGGCTGAAGTCTACCGGCTGGTACGGGAGCAAAAACTGACCCAAGCGAAGGCTGGCGAAGCCATGGGCGTGAGCCAGCCGGAAGTGTCCCGCCTGTTCAAAGGGCACTTCCGCGAATACTCGGTGGAACGCCTGATGAACTTCCTGGCCGCATTGGGACAGGAAGTGGAAATCGTATCCCGGCCGCTGCCGCAAGACAGTGGCCCCGGGCATATCACCTTCCGTCACGCCACGGCCTAAAGGCCGAAAAATCGTAGAGAAACGCCGCCAACAAGCGGCGTTTTTTATGCCGACAAGGCCGATTCCGTGACCTGAAACAGCACGTCGAGGAAGGGCAGGGCATGCTTGGCCTGGTGCGCCTCGGCCGCCGAGTAGGCACGACGCGCCGGTTGCGCAACTCGACCGGCCGGACCAACAGCTCGGTCAGGGCACCCAGTGGTGCAATTCGGCGTCGTCACCGTCCAAGCATACGAAATAATGGGTGAGGCAAAGCCGCCCCAGCAGCACTCCACGCCGATCAATTTTCCGGCGGGGACTGGCGCCCACAAATCGTGACGATCGCGGAACTGCCCCATGCGGCACGAGGCGCGAACATGATCGAATAATCACGGCGGGGATGTCACATTAACTCAGTAAAGAGCTTTTTCCATCGCGCCGCGCCGATTCTTGACGCCCTAACCCTTTGATTTCTTTTGCCCGAAACTTTTCCGCTTGACGAGTAGATAGTAGTATTTCTCGTTAATGTGACATCCCCCTCACCGATTATCGCACCATCGTCGAACTCATCGGCGCCACAACCTCGACGGCGGGACTGACCGTTCGTTGCGAACTTGATGAAAACCGCTATCCCGCCGGGATCAAAGTCTCCGACGAGGACATGGCCAGCTTGAACATCATTCGCAACGAATTCCACGGTGAATGGAACTATACAATCAAGCCGCAATCCAAATATTAGCGCGATAAATTATCGACACGTCCTAGGTCACATGAAGTCGTCGTCGTCGGAGTATGTGGAAAGGCGGGCCGCACTCTCAGAGTCATTGACGACACTGTCTTCTTTTGAGAGATACAGCTGCGGCTTGTCTGCACGTTGCCATTCATCTGCGCTATTCTTCATCCATTTGTTGCTCTGGGTTGGATCGAGCACCATGCTTGAGTCATCTACTTCAACGAACCCCATGGCTATTGCGCGCACCTTTGCTTCTTTATTTGCTGATCTGGAATTGAGCAATGGATACTCGCCACAAATCCGAAGTTGATGCTCGAGTAGAATATCTCCTGCATTATCGACCAGTGGGTGCGTTACTCGAAAGTCAACAATAGATGTTATTTCGGTACGCCCAGGAAACTTCTCCCGCCATCCATCGCCGCCGAACTCAGTCATACTAAAGCCAACTTCTGTTCTTAGAAGGCCAACACTCGTTCTTCCGAGCTGGTAGCTAAAATATCTTGCACCCTCAGAGTCGCGGGTATGGCCATATTGCTGCGCAACCTCGGCAGCTAGTTTGGCCTTTCTTGACACCGACTTCGAGTACTCTTCCGGATTATTCGCGATGTACGTCATGTCGTCATTATAGAACGCCTTCACTTCGTCTCTGAATGTTTGTTTGTTAATTTCTTTGATCGGAGGCTTGGAAGCCAAGAAGTATGACGGAGTCGCCGAAGACGAGCCGCCAGGGTCGATATGCATCGTAGCCGCCGCGCTGGTTAGGGCTCGCATCCAGCCACGGGTGTCCTCCTCCGAGGAGATCTCCCCGCGGCTGAGCCGCTGCTGGCCTTGTCCTGAGGTAGTGCTACAATCCGGGCGTCCTGTGTTCACCATTGACATCGCTCCTTGTCACACGAGTGCTTAGATTACTCCCCACCGGGGTCCCTCGCCATGAAATAGATATTCCGATATGCTCCGAAAGACTAACTGCTTCGGGCGCTCTTTCGATCCGGCCAATGACTGGTTCGATGATTCGTTCGGCACAGTCGAGGAACTTTTCTGGTTTTGTTGCAACGGCTGAATAGGGGCACAGAGGGGCACCGTAAAGTTAACCGACGGCTGATGAAGATGTGCGAACATGGGCCATGTCAGAAGTTGCTCGTGATCCGGCGTTGGTGCGCGGATATGAAATCGAACGCATTTCGATAGCCCTGTTGCATGGATCAGACTTTGGACGAGGCAACCCTATCCACTGCATTTTTCATGCAACGCGCTCGAACTTGGGCCGGCCAAGTTCTGTCATCCGGTTAAGAACACGGACGCCAATCTTCGCTTCAGTCTTCTGATTGTCAAAATGTCGCGCTTTGACCCAACTTGAACAGTTGGACGTGAACGGATAGCGAACACTGTCCGTTAAGCCATTGAATTCATTTGCCTTGAATTTCGGGCGCGAAAATGTGTGGTAACAACATTTGTGCTGTTTGCTCTGTTTTGTCTGGATTTGACGGCATTTATTTACTAACAACGCTGGCATGTTTGTCGTTGAGAGAGTCGCGCGCGGCCATCGCTATCTCTACCTCGTGGAAAGTGTCCGCGACGGCAAAACCGTTCGCCAGCGCACGATAAAGGCACTGGGCCGCAAGGATGCGCTGGTTGCCAGCGGCGAACTTGACAGATTGGCGGCCTCGATTGCGCGCCATGGCGAACGCAGCCTCATCCTGTCCGACATTGACGCGGGGCGGATTGCCTCTCGCCGCATTGGCGGTCCGCTGTTGTTCGGGCGGCTGTGGCAGCGGCTCGGGATTGGCGATGTGCTGGAAGAGGTGCTGGAAGGGCGCCAGTTCGGCTTTGCGGTGGAACGGGCGGTGTTCATTGGCACGTTGCATCGGCTGTTCGTGTCGGGCTCGGACCGCGACTGCGCGAACTGGATGGCCGATTATGGTATCGAGGGCGCCGAGGGTCTGGCGCTCCATCACTTTTACCGGGCCATGGCGTGGCTGGGCGAGGAACGCGGCGAAAAGGCGCAAGGCGCGCTGGTGGCGCGCTGCGTGAAAGACGTGATCGAGGAAAAGCTCTTCGCGCGCCGGCAGGACCTGTTCACCGACCTCAGCCTTGTGTTCATGGACACAACCTCGTTATCCTTCTACGGCGCGGGCGGCGAGACGCTGGGCAAGCGCGGGCATTCCAAGGACTTCCGCCCCGATCTGGCGCAAATGATCCTGGCGCTGGTCGTTGATGGCGAGGGCCGGCCGATCTGCACCGAGATGGTGCCTGGCAACACCGCTGACGTGACCGTCCTGTTGCCGGTGGTCGATCGGCTGCGAACGCGCTTCGGCGTCACACGCGCCTGCGTTGTCGCCGATCGCGGCATGATCAGCGCCGATACCATCGCCGCGCTCGAAAAGCTGGGCATGGAATACATTCTGGGGGCCCGCGAACGCTCGAGCAGCGTGATCCACAACGTCGTGCTCAATGACACGGCGCCGATGGTTCCGCTCGTTCTCGAGCGCCAGCGCGGTGAAACTCAGTTGTGGGTCAAAGAGGTCAAGTTCGGTAAAGACCGCTACATCGTCAGCCGCAATGACGCCGAGGCCGAGAAGGACAAGGCCGACCGCCAGGCGATCATCGCCGGCCTCGAGGCACAGCTCAAGAAGGGCGACAAGGCACTGGTCGGCAACTCGGCCTACCGGCGTTACCTCAAGGCCGGCGGCAAGAACTTCAAGATCGATGTCGGCAAGCTTGCCGAGGAAGCCCGCTACGACGGTATCACCGTGGTGCGGACCAACGCGAAGGTGACCCCGCTCCAGGCCGTGCTGCGGTATCGCGATTTGCTCGAGGTCGAGAGCCTGTTCCGCGCCGCCAAGGCAACCTTCAATACCCGGCCGATCTTCCACCAATCCGATGCCGCCATCCGCGGGCATGTGTTCTGCTCGTTCCTGGCGCTCGTGCTCAGCAAGGAACTGCGCCGCCTCTGCCGGGCCAAAGGCCTGACGCCCGAATGGCAGCCGCTCCTACGCGATCTCGATCGCCTCCAGGAAGCCACCATCGAAAAGGATGGTCGCATCGTCACAACCAGAACTCACGTCACCGGCCAAGTGGGCAACGTCTTCAAGGCAGCTGGCATCGCTCTGCCACACAACCTCGACGAACAACTCGCCTGAGATCCCCCCAAAATGTAGTGGTAACACGCGCCGGCGCGCGCCTAACATGCTGACTTAATGACATATTCTCACAGGCGGTGTTTAAGTCGGGTTTGAGTTTGGGCCCGATCACAGCCTTCCATCGACCCATCTGGGTCTCAGCGCGACTGCGCTTGTTGTAGCCGGTGGATTTCTGCCATGCCATCCGCCCTTTGGTCTGGATTTCTGCAATATGGCGATCGCGGACAGATGGAACCAGCACCGATTGAGGGCTGGCAACGGCAGTCTTGGGAGGTGGGATAATGACCTCCACGATCTCACCAAAGCGTGTCGCCAGAAGATCTCGGGTTGGCGTTCCATCATAGGCGCCGTCGGCAATGAACTTCTCGACAGGGCCACCGATCTGGTCCAGAAGTCCTGGTAACGCTGTCGGATCGCCGACATCATCCACGGTCAGATCGGAACAAACAATCTCACAGCCCTGTTGCATGGATCAGACTTTGGACGAGGCAACCCTATCCACTGCATTTTTCATGCAACGCGCTCGAACTTGGGCCGGCCAAGTTCTGTCATCCGGTTAAGAACACGGACGCCAATCTTCGCTTCAGTCTTCTGATTGTCAAAATGTCGCGCTTTGAGTTTGGGCCCGATCACAGCCTTCCATCGACCCATCTGGGTCTCAGCGCGACTGCGCTTGTTGTAGCCGGTGGATTTCTGCCATGCCATCCGCCCTTTGGTCTGGATTTCTGCAATATGGCGATCGCGGACAGATGGAACCAGCACCGATTGAGGGCTGGCAATGGCAGTCTTGGGAGGTGGGATAATGACCTCCACGATCTCACCAAAGCGTGTCGCCAGAAGATCTCGGGTTGGCGTTCCATCATAGGCGCCGTCGGCAATGAACTTCTCGACGGGGCCACAGATCTGGTCCAGAAGTCCTGGTAACGCTGTCGGATCGCCGACATCATCCACGGTCAGATCGGAACAAACAATCTCACCACTGACAAGATTGAGACCAAGGTGCAGTTTGCGCCATCTTTTGCGTTTGCCCTTGGTTTTGTGCTTGTTTTCCAGCCACTCGCCCTCGCCGAAGACCTTCAAGCCGGTGCTGTCGACAACCAGATGGACCGGACCTGATGTTGTGGCTCGGGACATTGTCGACGGCAACGCCAGCCCTTTGCTCCGGCGAGACAGGGTGGAGAAGTCAGGCACGGCAATATCGAACCCCATCAGCGCCGCGACACTGCGCATCAAGCCTTGGGTCTGGCGTAGCGCCAGCCCGTAGACGACGCGCAGGGTCAAGCACAACGTAATCGCCAGATCCGAATATTTCGGCTGACCACCCCGCGATGTCCGCCTCCGCGCCGTCCATAAAGACAGGGCCTCATCCTTCACCCAGATGGTCAAATCACCACGTTGACGCAGGCCTTCATTATATGCCGGCCAATTCGTCACTCGATATTTCTGCTTGGCAATCTTGTCCCGCCGATCGGCATTGAACTTGTGCGGCATCGTCGAAATCCGGATCAGGAGACTGAAAACCACCGCTCAATATCAGTCGCCGGGTGATCCACGCAACAACGCCCGAAATTGGCGCCAGCCGGCGACACGCAAAGACGCAGTGCGTGGGTCTCACGGCGGTTTGCCGATATATTGCAAACCGCCATCATGAATCTCGACTTCTCTCAAAGTCCAGCATCACCTTCAGATCGTCAGGGTGCCCTCTTTGGCGCCTTTATAACGCTCGGTGATCTTCGACCAGTTGACGATGTTCCACCAAGCTTTGAGATAGTCAGCGCGCCGGTTCTGGTATCTGAGATAGTAGGAGTGCTCCCAGACATCGTTGCCGAACAGAACGCGTTTGCTATCCATCAGGGGCGTGTCCTGGTTAGGCCGTGCTTCGATCGCGAGCTTGCCTTCGGCGCTCACCGTCACGAACACCCAGCCCGAGCCGAAGACACGGCCGCCGGCACTGTTGAAATCCATCTGGAGCTTTTCGAGTCCGCCAAGATCGCGATCGATAGCCGCGAGAAGCTCGCCGTCCGCATTCGCACCGTTGCCGCCCATGATCTGCCAGTACATCGAGTGGTTCACATGTCCGCCCATGTTATTGCGAACCGTGGTACGGACACTCTCCGGCACATCACTCAAGTTGGCAAGCACGTGCTCCATCGGATGCCCGGCGATCTGCGGCGCCAACTTGGCGGCGTCGTTCAGATTATTGACGTAGGCCGCATGATGCTTGTCGTGGTGCAGCTCCATGGTCTGCGCATCGATGGACTGCTCGAGCGCATTGGTCGCGTAGGGTAATGCGGGAAGGACGAACGGCGCACCGGCGCCGGCGCTCGTGGCGTTGTCGTACTGCTGCGCAAGGCTGATGCGGGTTGTGGCTGCGACGGCCGTCGCGCCAGCGGCGAGGGTCAGAAGGTTGCGGCGAGTCAGTGCGGTCATGGTGTTGATCTCCTTGATTCTATCAATAATCGGCTGGGGCGGTGAGAGGGAGGGGCGAACCCCGGGCGTGTCGCAAAGCGGTCGGCCGAATGGTTTGGGCTGAAATACGTTCTGCTCTTCACGCCTTATTAACCTTTTGAAGTCCGAAGAGACGCGCGAGCAGTTCGTTCTGATCATTGACGGTCCACTCTCCGGAGAAGCCAAACCCTTTTCGCAGCCACAGCACCGCTTCGAACCCTGCGATAGTTCGACGCGCGGTTTTGAAGGATTGGAATCCGCCGATCTTCGGCATGTTCTTCTTCACGCGGAAATGGTCACTGTCAATGCCTTGTTGGAGATGTTTGGTGACATAATGAACCGGATCCGGATGCAGGTGCCCATCGTCGACTGACGTCTTGATCGCCGACGGAAAGGTGTTGGCGCGGTGCTGTCACATTGATTGAGGGGTAAGGAAATTGAGGTAGCAGCGCGCCCATGACCGTGAGTGCACCGACCTACAAGAACCACCGCTATCCGATCGAAATCGTGGCCCGTGCTGTCTGGCTCTACTTCCGCTTCAATCTGAGCTTGCGCGATGTCGAGGAAATGCTGCTCGAACGCGGGATCGTCGTTTCCTACGAGACCATCCGCCGATGGTGCCGAAAGCACGGCCCTGATTATGCGCGCCGCATACGCCGCAAGGCGCCGACGAAAGATGATGTCTGGCACCTGGATGAAGTCGCGGTGCGCATCAACGGTCAGAAATGCTGGTTGTGGAGAGCGGTTGATCAGGACGGATATGTGCTCGACGAGATCGTCCAGACGCGTCGCAACAGCAAGGCCGCCAAGCGCCTGCTGACGTGACTTCTGAAGAAGCAGGGTCTGCCGCCAAAGCGTATGATCACCGACAAATTGCGCTCCTACGGGGCGGCCAAACGCCAGCTCATGCCGAACTTGGAACACCGCTCGCATAAAGGCTTGAACAACCGGGCGGAGAATTCTCACCTGCCGTTCCGAAAACGGGAACGAACGCGACAGGGTTTCCGGTCGGTCGGCTCATTGCAGCATTTCGTGTCGATCTTCTCCGCCGTCCGAAATCTCTTCGTCCCATCCCAGACCAACCGCTCCGCAGCACAAATTCGAGCCCATCGACGCCAAGCCATGGCCGCGTGGGAAGCCGTGAGTGCACCGCCTGCCTGAAAAGCGCGGTAGCAGCCTCACGCGGCCACATTGCAAACAACGTGACAACGCACTCTGGAAGTATGTGACCGCCGACATCGTGATCGAAGGCGTCGTGATGAAGAGCCCTGTTGCATGGATCAGACTTTGGACGAGGCAACCCTATCCACTGCATTTTTCATGCAACGCGCTCGAACTTGGGCCGGCCAAGTTCTGTCATCCGGTTAAGAACACGGACGCCAATCTTCGCTTCAGTCTTCTGATTGTCAAAATGTCGCGCTTTGAGTTTGGGCCCGATCACAGCCTTCCATCGACCCATCTGGGTCTCAGCGCGACTGCGCTTGTTGTAGCCGGTGGATTTCTGCCATGCCATCCGCCCTTTGGTCTGGATTTCTGCAATATGGCGATCGCGGACAGATGGAACCAGCACCGATTGAGGGCTGGCAATGGCAGTCTTGGGAGGTGGGATAATGACCTCCACGATCTCACCAAAGCGTGTCGCCAGAAGATCTCGGGTTGGCGTTCCATCATAGGCGCCGTCGGCAATGAACTTCTCGACAGGGCCACCGATCTGGTCCAGAAGTCCTGGTAACGCTGTCGGATCGCCGACATCATCCACGGTCAGATCGGAACAAACAATCTCACCACTGACAAGATTGAGACCAAGGTGCAGTTTGCGCCATCTTTTGCGTTTGCCCTTGGTTTTGTGCTTGTTTTCCAGCCACTCGCCCTCGCCGAAGACCTTCAAGCCGGTGCTGTCGACAACCAGATGGACCGGACCTGATGTTGTGGCTCGGGACTTTGTCGACGGCAACGCCAGCCCTTTGCTCCGGCGAGACAGGGTGGAGAAGTCAGGCACGGCAATATCGAACCCCATCAGCGCCGCGACACTGCGCATCAAGCCTTGGGTCTGGCGTAGCGCCAGCCCGTAGACGACGCGCAGGGTCAAGCACAACGTAATCGCCAGATCCGAATATTTCGGCTGACCACCCCGCGATGTCCGCCTCCGCGCCGTCCATAAAGACAGGGCCTCATCCTTCACCCAGATGGTCAAATCACCACGTTGACGCAGGCTTTCATTATATGCCGGCCAATTCGTCACTTGATATTTCTGCTTGGCAATCTTGTCCCGCCGATCGGCATTGAACTTGTGCGGCATCGTCGAAATCCGGATCAGGAGACTGAAAACCACCGCTCAATATCAGTCGCCGGGTGATCCACGCAACAACGCCGCCGAACAGTACGGCCTGGAGGCTGCTGACTTCGAACGCGAGTTTATCGCTGGTGGCGAGCGTTTCCGGATCACCGGCATTGATCCACGAAGACCTAAATATCCCATCTCCGTCCAGCGTATCCCCGATCGCCGCGGCTTCAAGTTCACCGCCGACAATGTTGCCATGTTGCTCAAAGCTCAGGCCAAACCCTGACGTTCACCAATCGTTCTTAAACTTGGCCAAAATCCCAGCTTCGAGCCGACAGGGCCGTCTTGCGTCGCGGAGCGCGCCATCCCGCCAGTGCCTCCGGCGTTACCCATAAGGTCAGGCTACCACGCCGGCGCAGACCTGCTTCGTAGTCACGCCAATTCGTCACCCTGAATTTCATCTTTCCGACGTGATGACGACGATCTGCGTTGTGTTTGTACGGCATGGCAACTCGTATCAAGCTGATTTCGATCCTGCCTGCCTATCGCCAAACCGTTGACAAAGGATCCATGCACCAACGCTGCGCCGGCGACATGATAGAATACAAAACATGCATAGGGAGGCGCGCGACTCGCCAGTATATTATGGGGTGCTTCCTTGCCCCCGGAGAGAACGAAATGGACAACACAGGACGCCCGTTGCGCCACGGCTCACCGACTAGACAGGATAGCACGATCGGACTGGCCAGCCCCTCATGCAACGTTCCAGCGACGGATGAGGGCGTGGCCAGCGGGACATATCCGCAGACCGACGCGCCTGCGCGGCAACCCCTCCCCTCGGACGCTATGGACGAGGCTCTGCAATGGGTGGAGCCATTGTCAACGCAGCAGGATGTGGCGTTGGCGGATGACCCCGTTGCCGGGCCAGGCGATAGCACTCCTGCGGTGGATAGGGGAGCGACCGCGAGTACGGAGGAACCCCCTGCGCTCACTCACGCCGCCCGCCCTCAAATCTCTGCCGGCACAACATTGGAGGCCGCTCCGGCTTCCTGGATGAGGGAGACACGACAGTGACGGACAGGAAATCAGCCCGCCGGATTGCTGGCTCTTCGGAACCAATCTCTTCGAGCGAAGGGGAAAAGAGTTGGCTCAGGCACCTGACCGGAGCGAGTGTGGTCACTCAGGATGGTGATACGGCGGAGGCGTCGCCAGCAAAGCGGGTGAAGCTCGAAGCGGAGGAGGTGCTGCCGGAGGAGGCGTTGTTTGAGCTCGACCAGTCGCGGAGTGCGTTCGGCAGAGCCTTGCCGCTCGGCGATCTGACCGGGGATCCGGATCGCCCCCAGTGGCAACTGTTCCTTGCTGACGACGACGCCGTCATCTTGCAACATGCGATGGAGCCCTGTCCGCCGATGGATAACGTGATCCCGTTCCGCGATCCGCAGAGCAGCCAATCTCCCCATCCGGACTATGCGGATCCGGAGCATCCGGACAAGTGCTCCCCCAGGGTCAAGGTCGAGAAGGTGACCTTCCCCCGGGGGTTCAGGCAAGAGCTGCAGCACCACTTGGGGTCGGATGCGAAGAAAGCAGAAGACCGATTGCGGACGGCCGTTCAGGTGGAGCTGGAGCGACAGATCAAGGGCACCCTCCTGGCCAATCCCCCCTACACGGTGCGCCGGCTGACCGCGGCGGATGTTCAACCGCATGAGCAGAAGCTGGCCGGCCAATACGGCCTGTTCCTGGCGCAGGATCTGCCCACGGTACCGACGCTCCGGAACGGCCAGATCCTGGGCCTGTATTCGGGTGTTCAACTGGTGTCAGAGGGGGACTTGAAACAGCACCTGGCAAAGTATCAGGAGCGGGAAGTCGAACGCTATCAGATGACCATATCGCGCGGGGGAGTGGAATACCAGTTATCGCCGTTGGGTGGCGCCAATTCGATGGCGTTCGCCAACACGGCTTTGAAGGCGGGCATGACTGAGCCGGCTTATGATTTCGATCGGATCAACGCGATTTTCTTTCCCTTCCACGTGGATATGGCCGACAGGGAAGGCCGCAGCAAGAAGGAGGCCGTCATGGCCGTGGTCGCGTTGGACAACGTCCGTCCGGGCGGAGAGATCAGGGTGGATTACAGCGACGGATACCTCGGCCAGTTCAAGAAGGCAGATAAGCCGGCTCCGTCACCGTCGATCCCCCCGCCATTGCTACCCATCAAGGAAGAGGACGGAGGGCCTCTGCCGAGCACGTCCGAACAGTCTCCTGACGATAAGGCAGCGCCGGACGGAATGGATGTGGACCGCCCGAGCGCCGCAGCGTCAGGTGGATCGCGCGCGAGCAGCCTCTTGAGATGGGGTTCGACCGCGCAAAGGTCGAGGGCCCGCGCCGTCGAGGATGCGCGCGCGGCGGGCAACTTGAGATGGGGTTCGACCGCGCAAAGGTCGAGGGCAGCGTCAGGTGGATCGCGCGCGAGCAGCCTCGGCCCGGGTCGCGCCGCCCTGGCAACGCAGGATCCAACGGATATGGATCAACCGGGACAGGCCTCCGGATTGGCCATCGCGCAGCTCGGCCCCACGGCCTGGCTGTACGACGAGCACATTCATGCGGACTACAATCGTCTTGCCCTGGATCTGAGTCAGACCGACCCAGGGTTCGCTGCCCAGACCCGTTTTGTGCCGCCCGCGGTCGTCCACATGCTGCTCCATACCGAGGGAGAAGTTCTGCAGGACACGCTGCGGGGGCTTTATGTCACCGACGCCGGGCAAGAGGCCCGGTTCCTGTTTTTGCCGGTGAACAATGCCAATGGTGCGAACGACGACGGGACGCACTGGTCGCTGCTGTTCGTCGACCGCAGTCCCGAGGGACAGCAGGCCATTCACTACAATTCACTGACGGACCCTGCGCAGGATCTTATTGCATGCAACCTCGCTCGCAAGCTGGGAGAGGAGATACGGTACCAGCAAGGGCTGATGGCGCCGCAGGACAACGGATATGACTGCGGTGTTTTGGTGCTTGAGGCCACGCGCGAACTGGCGACCAGGCTGGCGAACAGCCAGCCGCCAGAGGCCGCATCGCTGGATCTTCGAAGCGTTCTCGCCGATCGTAGTGCATTACGGGCGCGGCACGGGGCGCAACCGGCAATCGCCTTTCCCTCCGATGAGAAGATGGACGAAGGTCCCGATCTGGCCAAGATCGCGGAGGCGACGCCGCGGCTGCCGGGACAGAGAAAAGTAGTCTGGGCCGACGCGCTGAAGGCGGCCGATGCCGATCTCGGCGCCGCGGATGCCGCCCTAATCGTCCGCGCCACAAGGAGGGCGGCGTTCAAGGCGGTGTCGGTCCAGGACCAGGAAAGGCTGAACGAGATCGCGAAGGCGACGCCGCAGCAGCCGGAGCAGAGCAAAGGAGGCTGGGCCGACGCGCTGAAGGCGGCCCATCCCGATCTCAGCGCCGCGGATGCCGCCCTAATCGTCCGCGCCACAAAGCGCGAGATCGCCAGGAGGGCGCCGTTCAAGGCGGTGTCGGTCCAGGACCAGGAAAGGCTGAACGAGATCGCGAAGGCGACGCCGCCGCAGCCGGAGCAGACCAAAGGAGGCTGGGCCGACGCGCTGAAGGCGGCCCATCCCGATCTCAGCGCCGCGGATGCCGCCCTAATCGTCCGCGTCACAAAGGACGAGATCGCCAATCGGGCGGCGTTCCAGGCGGTGTCGGTCCAGGACCAGGAAAGGCTGAACGAGATCGCGAAGGCGACGCCGCCGCAGCCGGAGCAGACCAAAGGAGGCTGGGCCGACGCGCTGAAGGCGGCCCATCCCGATCTCAGCGCCGCGGATGCCGCCCTAATCGTCCGCGCCACAAAGCGCGAGATCGCCAATCGGGCGCCGTTCCAGGCGGTGTCGGTCCAGGACCAGGAAAGGCTGGACGATATCGCGGAGGCGACGCCGCGGCAGCCGGAGCAGACCAAAGGAGGCTGGGCCGACGCGCTGAAGGCGGCCCATCCCGATCTCAGCGCCGCGGATGCCGCCCTAATCGTCCGCGCCACAAAGGGTGAAATCGCCAGGAGGGCGCCGTTCAAGGCGGTGTCGGTCCAGGACCAGGAAAGGCTGAACGAGATCGCGAAGGCGACGCCGCAGCAGCAGGGGCAGACCAAAGGAGACTGGGCCGACGCGCTGAAGGCGGCCCATCCCGATCTCAGCGCCGCGGATGCCGCCATAATCGTCCGCGCCACAAAGGGCGATATCGCCAGGAGGGCGGCGTTCAAGGCGGTGTCGGTCCAGGACCAGGAAAGGCTGAACGAGATCGCGAAGGCGACGCCGCGGCAGCAGAGGCAGAGCAAAGTAGACTGGGCCGACGCGCTGAAGGCGGCCCATCCCGATCTCAGCGCCGCGGATGCCGCCCTAATCGTCCGCGCCTCAAGGGGTGAAATCACCAGGAGGGCGGCGTTCAAGGCGGTGTCGGTCCAGGACCAGGAAAGGCTGAACGAGATCGCGAAGGCGACGCCGCGGCAGCCGGAGCAGAGCAAAGGAGGCTGGGCCGACGCGCTGAAGGCGGCCCATCCCGATCTCAGCGCCGCGGATGCCGCCCTAATCGTCCGCGCCACAAAGGGCGAGATCGCCAATCGGGCGGCGTTCAAGGCGGTGTCGGTCCAGGACCAGGAAAGGCTGGACGATATCGCGGAGGCGACGCCGCGGCAGCCGTCTGGGCGGACGCGCTGAAGGCGGCCCATCCCGATCTCAGCGCCGCGGATGCCGCCCTAATCGTCGGCGCCACAAAGGGCGATATCGGCAGGAGGGCGGCGTTCAAGGCGGTGTCGGTCCAGGCCCAGGAAAGGCTGCATCCGGCGCAAGGGTGCCGGACGCAAACCTTTGACGCAGACGAATCCGACACTTCTCAGCGACCTGGAAAGGCTTGTCGACCCCGCCACGCGTGGCGATCCGATGTCACCCTTGAAGTTGACATCGAAAAGCTTGCGGAACTTGGCGGCGGCGCTTTGCGCCATGGGCCATCGTGTGGCACCGTAAAGTTAACCGACGGCTGATGAAGATGTGCGAACATGGGCCATGTCAGAAGTTGCTCGTGATCCGCTTTATCGTCGCCACCGTTTTCCCGCCGAGATCATTGCGCACGCGGTATGGCTCTACTTTCGCTTTCCGCTCAGCCTGCGCATGGTTGAGGACATGTTGGCGGCCCGCGGCATCATCGTCACGCATCAGACCATTCGAAGCTGGGCGGAGAAATTCGGGCGGCATTTCGCCCGGGAGATCAAGCGACGGTCAGCCGGCTGCCTGGGCGACAAATGGCATCTCGACGAATGTGTGGTGGCCATCAATGGCAAGAAGCAGTGGCTCTGGCGTGCCGTCGATCAGGACGGCTTCGTCCTCGAAGTGCTGGTGCAAAGCCGCCGAAATGCCAAGGCGGCAAAGCGTCTGATGCGCAAGTTGCTGAAGGCTCAAGGGCGGACACCACGGGTCATGATCACCGACAAGCTCCGGTCCTATGATGCCGCCAGGCGCGACCTCATGCCCGGTGTCGAACACCGGTCGCACAAAGGCCTCAATAATCGAGCGGAAAATTCGCACCAGCCGACCCGACGACGCGAAAGGACCATGAAACGCTTCAAGTCGGCGTTGGTGCATGGATCCTTTGTCAACGGTTTGGCGATAGGCAGGCAGGATCGAAATCAGCTTGATGCGAGTGCCATGCCGTACAAACACAACGCCGATCGTCGTCATCACGTCGGAAAGATGAAATTCAGGGTGACGAATTGGCGTGACTACGAAGCAGGTCTGCGCCGGCGTGGTAGCCTGACCTTATGGGTAACGCCGGAGGCACTGGCGGGATGGCGCGCTCCGCGACGCAAGACCCGCGGCGGCCAAGCCCGGTATTCCGATCTCGCCATAGAGACAGCGCTGACGCTGGGTTGCGTCTTCGCAATGCGGCTGCGCCAAACCGAGGGATTGCTCCACTCGCTGCTGGATCTCATGCGGCTGAAAGTCCCAGTTCCAGATCATACGACGCTGAGCCGTCGGGCACAGAAGTGGGAGCCATCAGCCCGACGAAACCCGCCGCTGCCGGACGGCCCGCTGCATGTGCTTGTCGATAGCACGGGATTGAAAGTCTACGGCGCCGGGCAATGGCTGGAGCAGAAACATGCCACCAGATCACGTCGCAAACTGGCGCAAGCTGCATCTGGCAGTGGATGCCAAAAGTGGCGCGATCATTGCCCAAAGGCTGACAGATCAGGACACGGATGATCCTTCCCAGGTGGCACCGCTGCTCGATCAGATCGACGCCGAGATCGACCAGTTCACAGCCGACGGAGCCTATGACGGCAAGCCAACCTATCGGTCTATCCTGCAGCACAGCGCAACCGCGAACATCGTCATTCCACCGCGTTCCACGGCGGTGGAAAGCGGTGATGCCGGACCGCCTGGTCAAAGGGACAAGCACATTGCCGCAATCGCAAGCGACGGTCGGCTGAAATGGCAGGCAGCCACCGGCTACGGCAAGCGGGCGCTGAGCGAAACAGCCATCGGACGATACAAGGGGCTGATCGGACGGCGCCTGCGAGCACGCTCTCTTCAGGCTCAACAGACCGAGGTTGCCATCGGTTGCATCGTTCTCAACCGCATGCTGGCATGGGCACGCCCGGAGTCTATCCGGCGTCAAGTCACGCAGGCATAACCAACTACATTAATGATCGAAATGCGTTCGATTTCATATCCGCGCACCAACGCCGCTCTTAGAGCAATTCCAGGAAAAGTGTGAAACGGGTTTCCCGGGCAAAGCGCATGGCGCTTTTCCCTTGGGAATCGCGGCAAAACAAACAGTCAGGCCATTGCGGACCCGCAAGGGCCGGACAAGGGAAGATCACCTCCGCCGGGGCCGGCGGAGGTGACGTGTGAAACCGGCCGTTGCCTGCTAGCCAGTTTCACAAGGCCTTTAGACGGCTGACATCGGCCGACGTGGCCCGGCGGTCGATGATCGTGCGACCCAGCGCATCCTTCATTTTGAAACGGCCGTTTTCGATCTTTTCGGTGATGCCGTCGGGATGTGTCACCGTGATGTTGTTGCCGCTCACCGAGACCTTGTCACCGGTCGCGGCGTTGACATGGCTGACGCCTTTGTCGCTCTGTCCCTTGCCGGATGCCGAGTTGTCACCACTGCCATCCGTTCCGGAATTGCCGCCGTTTCCATTTCCGTTGCCGCTGTTACCGCCGCTGCTGTTGCCGCTGTTACCGCCGCTGCTGTTACCGCCGTTACCGCCGCTGCTGTTACCGCCGTTACCGCCGCTGCTGTTACCGCCGTTACCGCCGCCGCTGTTGCCACCGTTACCGCCGCCGCTGTTGCCGCCATTACCGCCGTTGCCACCGCTGCCATTGCCGCCATTGCCACCGCCACCGTTGCCGCCGCCATTGCCGCCATTGGCGGCCTGTGCTGATGCGGCGTCGATTCCGGGGGCGGAGCCGTGCAGGGCAATTCGATAGGGAATGATGGTCAGCGCCAGAGCAGCCGCCGAAACGAGCGTCAGCCGGCGGCACCGGGCCGTGATCGATCCGTGCATCCTGATCTCCGTCGATTGAGCCGGCGCGCCCACCCCAACGTTGCAACCAGCAACATCGCCGAAAGATGTATTGGCCGGAAGCGACCTCCGACCGTTGCGTTTGTCCTCCAGGACTTTTGCAAGCGCAAGGTTGGACTAAAGTCCGATGTCACGGTGACAACCACCTCGCGTGGAGCGGCGGAGCAGGTATGATGTCACGAAAATGTGATCAGTTGGCTGTAGGGGTCGAAAGGCGACAAAAAAGCTCCAGCCACTCCAAAGCCAGAGGCCCTTCGTGACCGAACATCGCTCTCCCGACGCCCGATTCCGCACCAGCCTGCTCGAGGAAAACGAAGGACCGGCCACCAACCCCACCGACAACCGCACCATGGGCGAGATCATCGCCGCGCGGTTCTCGCGCCGGGGATTCCTGAAGGGATCGCTCGCCGTCTCGGCGATCGCCGCGACCGTCGGCCCGCTGGCCATGATCGCCGCCGACGATGCCCGCGCCGCGGAAGGCTCCGCCTTCAAATTCGACGAGCTCGAGGCCGGGATCGACGACAAGCATCATGTCGCGCCGGGCTACGACGCCGACGTGCTGTTGCGCTGGGGCGATCCGCTGTTTGCCGATTCGCCGCAGTTCGACCCGACGAAACAGTCGGCCGAGGCGCAGGCCAGACAGTTTGGCTACAACAACGACTATGTCGGCTACATCGCGATCGACGGCTCGGCCGAGCACGGCCTGCTCGTCGTCAACCACGAATACACCAACCCGCATCTGATGTTTCCGGGCATCGTTTCGATCGTCGAGAAGGACGGGAAGAAGAAGGCCGAGGTCGCGCCGCTCTCGAAGGAGCAGGTCGATGTCGAGATGGCGGCGCATGGCGGCACCATCGTCGAAATCCGCAAGGTGTCAGACAAATGGCAAGTGGTGCGGGACGGCAAGCTCAACCGCCGCATCACCGCCACCACCGAAATGGCGCTGTCGGGCCCGGTCGCCGGCCACGACCGCGTCAAGACCAATGCCGACCCGTCCGGCACGAAAGTGTTCGGCACTTTCAACAATTGCGCCGGCGGCGTCACCCCTTGGGGCACCTATGTGATGGCCGAGGAGAACATCCACGGCTATTTCTCCGGCGAATTGCCCGAGGGCCACAAGGAAGCCGCCAACTACAAGCGGCTCGGCATTCCGGAAGGTGCCTATGAATGGGGCGCGCATTACGACCGCTTCAACCTCGCCAAGGAGCCGCACGAACCCAATCGCTTCGGCTGGATCGTCGAGGTCGACGTCAACGATCCGACATCGACACCGAGGAAGCGCACCGCCATGGGCCGCTTCAAGCATGAGGGCGCCGAATCCATCGTCGCCAAGGACGGCCGCGTCGTCTTCTATCTCGGCGACGACGAGCGCTTCGACTATGTCTACAAATTCGTCACCAAGGGCACGTTCAACGCCAACGACCATGCCGCCAACAAGGACCTGCTCGACGAGGGCACGCTGCATGTCGCCAAATTCGCCGAGGACGGCACGGTCGACTGGCTGCCGATCGTCTTCGGCCAGGGGCCGCTGACGGCGGAAAACGGCTTTGGCAGCCAGGCCGACGTGCTGATCGAGACGCGGCGCGCCGCCGATCTGCTTGGTGCCACCAAGATGGACCGGCCCGAGGACATCCAGCCCAATGGTGTCAACGGCAAGGTCTATGTCATGCTGACCAACAATTCGAAGCGCAAGGCAGACCAGGTCGACGCCGCCAATCCGCGCGCCGAGAATGCCTTCGGCCACATTATCGAGATCACCGAGACCGACGGTGATTTCACCGCCGCCAAGGGCAAATGGGAAGTGCTTTTGAAATGCGGCGATCCGTCGGTTGCCGATGTCGGCGCCACCTTCTCGACGGCGACGACGGCCCATGGCTGGTTCGGCATGCCCGACAATTGCGCGGTCGATTCGGCCGGGCGCCTGTGGGTCGCTACCGACGGCCAAGGCCCGAAGGCCACCGGCCGCACCGATGGCTTGTGGGCGGTCGACACCGAGGGGGCTGCGCGGGCAACTTCGAAACTGTTCTTCCGCGTGCCGATCGGCGCGGAAATGTGCGGCCCGCTGTTTGCGCCCGACGACCGGACCGCCTTCGTCGCCGTCCAGCATCCGGGCGATGGCGGCGAGGATTGGGAAGGCTTCGGCCGGCCGTCCTACTATGAGGATCCATCGACGCGCTGGCCGGACTTCAAGCCCGAAATGCCGGTGCGGCCGTCGGTCGTCGCCATCACCAGGCAAGGCGGCGGCAAGATCGCGGTGTGACATCAGGCGGCTGGAGCAGGCAGGGGATTTGACCATGCCCTGCGTGCCGACCGCCTCCCCAACGTCGATGGATGTTTCCGCCAATCGCCAAGGTTCAAGCCTCGGGAAAGATCGGCAATTTACTGATGGCGCCCTAACGCGCGTCGAAACGGATTCGTGCGACGCGCGTTAGGTCTTTGTCTTGTGCATGTCGTACGCCCAAAGCCGGAGCCGCTTTTGGGCGAGATGCATTGGGTCGTTTCCTGGAGCCCGCCACCATGTCGAAGTCAGTCTATGACCGGGGCCTGCTCAAGCCCGGCGACATCGCCAGGCTGCAGCGCGTCTTTGACGAAGTCTGCCTGCGGCGCACAGCTCAGCCCGATTCGCCGGAAGCACGCGAGATCGCGCTCACCCTGCTCGCGCTGCACAATGCCGGCATGGTCGACGAGGAGATGCTGATGCAAGCCGTCGGCTTCCGCCGGCTCGAGCCGAAATCGGCGTGAGGCGTCAGGTCGCTAGAGCTCTTTGTTTCGACGCAATTCCCAAGGGAAAGCGCTCACACTTCCCGGAATTGCGCTAGCGGCCCGCGCCGGCGATCCGCCTGGCGATCGCCTTGCCCAAAATGGCGGCATTGGCGAAGCAGCCACGAATGCTCGGCCGCATACCGGTGAACCACAGGCCGGGCAGTTTCGGGTCGGCTTCACCGCCGTTGAAGAGCGGGACACCCTTGCCGTCGAGCACGCCGAGATCGCCGACCATGCGCTCCAGCCCGGTGCGGTAGCCCGTGGCGGCAATGACGATATCGGGATCGATCAGGCGACCATTGGCCAGGATCACGCCATCGCGGGTGAATTCCCGTATCGCCGGCACCACGGTAATCTTGCCAGACTTTATGGCGTCGACGGCACCGTCATCCGCAGCAATCGCGGTGTAGTCCGAGGCCAGGCGGCTGGCGCCGCCCGACGGCGCGGGCGGCATGCCGAATTTGGTGAGATCGCCGAAAACCAGCCGCTGCGTCGCGGCCATCACCGCATCGGCAACGCGCAGCGGCAAGCGCGCCATGAGCGGCGAAAGCCGGTGCACGGCGATCTTGCCGATCCGCTTGGGCAGAAGCGCGGGGCCATTGCGGGCCGACAGCCAGAGAGAAGCCGTATCCACGCCGGCCAGATGATTGAGGGCATCGAAGCCCGAATTGCCGGCGCCGACGACCAGCACCTTCTTGCCGGCATAGGACTTGGCGTCGCCAAAATCCGCCGAATGGATGATCCGGCCCGCGAAGGCCTGCATGCCCACCCACTGCGGCGTGAAGGGCTCCTTGTCACGACCGGTGGCGACGATGACATGACGCGCCAGACGCGAGCCGGCGCTGGTGCGCACCAGCCAATGGTCGCCCTTGAACACGAGGGTCTCGACGGCAACGCCGAACTCCACAGGCAACTGGTTCGCCTCGCGGAAATCGTTCATATGGCGGATGACGACGCTCTTGGGTGGAAAGGCTGGCGTACCCCCGGGAAAGGAAAGGCCGGGCAGCGCCGAGAGATCGCGATGGGTGTTGAGATGCAGCTGCTGGTGCCGCCGATGCCAGGGTTCGGCCAGCCGGCTCTCCTGTTCCAGGATCGCCACCGGCACGTCGGCCTTGATCAGGGCCTGCGCGACAGCCAGTCCGGCGGCGCCGGCGCCAATGACAATCGCCGGCTCGATCGCCGCCACCTGCTCCACCTTCGATCTGGTTGTCGTATCTGCCATTCGCTCTCAAAATCCATTCAACCGCCCGCCCTACAAGCTCGCAGGACGCTGTAACCGTTTGATCGCGCGCAAACCCAACAGCGGATCGGTGCGCTCAAGTGCCTTGCGCCGCCAGGGCGCAAACAACTCCCGTCGCGCAAATGCGGCTAAACCAACGACATGGAACGGAATGCCCCGCTTCCGTCCGAAACCATGCAGCCCTATATGGCATATCAGCGGCATCGGCGATAATCAGGTCGCGGCAATGTGATTGATTCGAGTTCCGAGGGGCTGGCGGATCTCGTTACCGACGCAGGAATTCGAAACCGAAGCGATTTCGGCTTCCCGTGAAAAATCAAGGCGCCGTGGTGCGTCTGGCGTGCCGAAAGGCATGTCGCGCCACAGACGGCACGCGGAATCCGGACCATGCCCTCCTTGCGGATCTATTTCGACAAAATCCTCGAGGGTGCCTCGCCCAGGGTCGAGCGCCAGGCATTGACGCATGTCGAACGCCTGGCGATGGTCCGTCGCCATGGCGACTTCTCGCTCGCCTATTCGACTGCCGTACAGCGCAAGCTTTCCTATTTTGGCGACGCCGACGGCTACATCGCCTTCGGCACCAAGATGAAGCATCATTTCGCGCTTGGCGACCCGGTGGCGGCGCCGGCCCGGCGGCCCGACTATATCAGGCGCTTCGTCGAGACCGCCGGCGACCCGTGGTTCGTGCAGGTTGGCGAGGAGACCGCGGTGGTGCTGGCCGGGCTCGGCTACAAGGTCAACCGGCTGGGCATCGACACCCGCCTCGCCCTGCCCGAGCATGATTTTTCCGGCAAGCGCAACGAGACCGTGCGCTATTCCGAGCGCTGGCTCTTGAAGAAGGGCTTTTCGTTCGAGGAAGACAAGCGGACCGTATTCCTCGACGAAATCGCCCGGCTGTCCGAGAACTGGCGCGGCGACCGCATCGTCAAGCGCTGGGAGATGGGTTTTCTCAACCGCCCATTCTACGATCAGCTTGGCACCGACATGCGCCGCTTCGTCCTGCATGGCCCCGATGGCGAACTCATCGCGCTGCTCGATTTCGATCCGTTGTTTCGCGACGGCAAGGTCATCGGCTACACCACCGCCTTCAAGCGCAAGCACATCGATGCCTCGCCGCACGCCGAGATCGGCCTGACCAAATTCGCTGTCGACCGGTTTCGCGAAGAGGGCATTTCGGCGGTCACGCTCGGCCTGTCGCCGCTTCTCGACGTCACCCCCAGCGGGTTTGCCGAAAGCGATTTCTGGCGCAACACTTTTCAGCGCGCCTACTCTTCGCCATGGGTCAACCGCCGCAGGTTCAACCTGCAGGGCCAGGCGGCATTCAAACGCCGCTTCCATGGCATGGAAGAGCCGGTCTACATCGCTTTCCGCAAGGGGACCTATATCGAGATGCTGGGCCTGCTGCGGCTGGTGAAAGCAATCTAGGGACCCGGCGCGGTCCTGGCCAAAGCCTTATCATTCGTCATCCCTGCGCCGTCGCTCCGCCCCTTGCCTTGCCCTCGAATGACGAATGCCGGGTTGTCGTGGAAGATACTTCCGCACCTTTGCGCCAATTCGCAAAATCATTCCTCTACTAGGAACGCATCTGGCTCGCCCAGAAATTCACCGCCGTTCTGGTCACGCACGATGTCGCCGAGGCGGTCGCCCTCGCCGACCGGGTGGTGGTGATCAGCGCCGGCAGGATCGCGCTCGACCTGGAGGTGCCGGTGGCCCGGCCGCGCCGGCGCGGCTCCGCCGAGCTCGCCCGCCTCGAAGGCACGATCCTGGACCGGCTGTTCGGTTAGGGGTGTCGGGGGCGGCGCGAACCTCCAGACGGCGGCGCGACAGCGCCCACGCTCGTTCTGCAACGCAGTCTAGCGCCACTCATCACCCCTACCGGTTCGCCCACACCAGCCCGGCCAGGCCGAGCAGCATGGCGACGAGACCGATATAAAGCCATTGCGACTGGCCGGTCATGAAGCTGCCGCCGATCACGCCGATGCCTTGCAGCGCCCACACCGCGCCGACAGCCAGCACAATCAAGGCCAGCAGATTTTTGGTCAGTCTCATTGACGGATCTCGCTTTTCAAGTCGATCGTTTGCCGCGCAGTGAGCGTGATGAAAGAGCCAAAGGAAGGCACCCAATCACGTCGGATTCTACTTGGATATTTATCCGATATCTTGTCAAAGACATCTCGCATATCGGCCCGAAGATCATCGGAAATGAATCAAATCGCGCCGGAAAATCCCTGACAGACTGTTACCTTCTGACTCCAAACGTGTGATCTCGCCACGGAACGGACAGATGCTTGCCGCATTTCCTGCCTTATTCGGCACCTAACGGCTGGGGTCTGTCAAAAACGGAGCCACCCCTCAAATATGAAGACCCTAAACCAGACCGCGCTTGTCGCGGTAACGATCGCTGCTGGCCTGATGGTCGGCGCTTCGGCCACTTCGGCAACCGCCGCCGGCCAGTGTGGCCGTGCTTCCTGGTACGCGCTGCACTCGCGCACCGCATCGGGCGAGCGCATGAACCCGTCGGCGTTGACCGCCGCCCACCGCACGCTGCCGTTCGGCACCAAATTGCGGGTCACCAACCAGAACAATGGCCGCAGCGTCGTCGTGCGCATCAACGATCGCGGCCCGTTCATCCGGGGTCGCGTGCTCGACCTGTCGAAGGGCGCCGCCGGCCAGCTCGGCTTCATCGGTTCCGGCCATACCTCGGTCTGCATGGCGCGCGTTTGATATGATTTTCCCTGGACCATGATCTTCTTCCGAAAACCGGAACCACTTTTCGGGATCATGGTCTGGTGTCCGGCAGCAGGGCCGGACACATTTCCTACACATTTCGGCACTGCACATTGAGCCGGCTCGGCCGTCCCAGGCGGATTTGCAGCGCTTTGGACGAAAGAACCATTGGTCACGCCACGTGACGTATTGCATCGCAGCAATTAATTGTTAACTTCGCCACGAGACATTTGAGGCTCGGCGCTGCTCGTCGTCCCTTCGGTCGCAGCAGCAGCGGGGTTGTCGATGTTCTACCAGCTCTACGAATTGAACCATGCAGCGCTGCAGCCGGCCCGGCTCTATGCCGATGCGGTGCGGATGTTCTATTCCAACCCGCTGAACCCGGTCTCGCACACGCCCTGGGGCCGTTCGATCGCGGCGGGCGCCGAACTGTTCGAGCGCACCACGCGCCGCTACGGCAAGCCCTCCTTCGGCCTCGACAAGACCGTCGTCGACTGGAAGAGCGTCGCGGTCACCGAAAAGACCGTCTGGTCGAAGCCCTTCTGCAATCTCGTCCGCTTCGAACGCGCCGTGCCGGCCGGCCGCAAGCCGGATCCGAAGCTGCTGATCGTGGCTCCGATGTCGGGCCACTATGCGACGCTGCTGCGCGGCACGGTGGAAGCAATGCTGCCCCATGCCGATGTCCACATCACCGACTGGGTCGACGCCCGCATGGTGCCGCTGGCCGACGGCAGCTTCGATCTCGACGACTATATCGACTATATCGTCGACATGTTCCACACGCTGGGTCCCGACACCCATGTGATGGCGGTGTGCCAGCCTTCCGTGCCGGTCCTGGCGGCGGTGGCGCTGATGGAGGCGAAGGGCGATCCCTTCGTGCCCTCGACCATGACGCTGATGGGCGGCCCGATCGACACGCGCCGCAACCCGACCGCGGTCAATCTCCTGGCCGGGGAAAAGGGCATCGACTGGTTCCGCGACAATGTCATCATGCGAGCGCCCTGGCCGGTGCCGGGCTTCGGCCGCGAGGTCTATCCGGGCTTCCTGCAGCTGTCGGGCTTCATGAGCATGAATCTCGACCGACACATCATCGCCCACAAGGACTTCTTCATGCACCTTGTGAAGCATGACGGCGACAATGCCGAGAAGCACCGCGACTTCTATGACGAGTACCTGGCCGTCATGGACCTGACGGCGGAATTCTACCTGCAGACCGTCGACACCGTGTTCGTGCGCCATGCCCTGCCGAAAGGTGAGATGATGCATCGCGGCACCAGGATCGATCCGTCTGATATCCGCAACGTCGCCTTGTTCACGGTCGAGGGCGAGAATGACGACATATCGGGCCTCGGCCAGACCAAGGCGGCGCAGGATCTGTGCGTCAACATTCCGGCCGACAAGAAGGCGCATTACATGCAGCCGGCGGTCGGCCATTACGGCGTCTTCAACGGCTCGCGCTTCCGCTCCGAAATCGTGCCGCGCATCGTCGACTTCATCACCAGCTATGGCCGCCAGAACCGCGTCGCGGTGAAGCCGAAACTGGTCCGCACCGCCAAGCGGTAGGCCATTCCGGGACAGATCGGCTGCAGGGCCGATTCTGTTGCACAATAGACGCTGTCCCTGCCCGCGGGTAACCATGCCGCAAATCAGTCCGTCGTCGTAATTGACACGGACTGTCAATCGCCCTTAACGTTTCGTTAATAACAGGGTGAGCGGGGACAATGAATTCCTCAACAATGGCGAGAAGGCTGCGTTTGTGCGTGGCTGCGGCCGGTCTGGCAGCCACGGGAAGCTGGCCGGCAATGGCTGCCGGAGCGATGGCGACCGGGGGCATCACCTCGCAGCCGATCGGCCACTATGATTTCTGCAAGCAGCACCCGGGCGAATGCTCGATCCGTCCGAGCAACCTGGCGCCGGCCAGGATGACCAATGGGCTGATGAGCAAGCTCGCTAGCGTCACCGCCAGGGTCAATGCCGCCGTCAAGCCGATGAGCGACATGGACATTTACGGCAAGGATGAGGTCTGGGCCTATCCCGACAAGGGCGTCGGCGACTGCGAGGACTATGTTCTGGAAAAGCGCCGCCGGCTGTCCCACATGGGCATCTCGCTGGCCGACCTGCTCATCACCGTGGTGCGCAAGCCCGATGGCGAAGGCCATTCCGTGCTGACGGTGCGCACCGACAAGGGCGACTACGTGCTCGACAATCTGACCGACAAGGTCAAGGCCTGGGACCAGACCGGCTACCGCTTCCTCAAGCGGCAGGCGATCGACAACACCGGCCGCTGGGTCTCCATTCGCGGTGGCCAGCAGGTGCTGGTCGGGTCGGTGGAGTAGGGGCTGCGGCTGCGGTTTTAGAGGCGCGGCCGTTCTTGCGAGTCCCATGGGCGCTGCGGCCATTGTAGTCAAATAGCAGAGGTCAGCGCCGCCCCTCATTGCCCTGCCGGGCATTTCTCCCCGTATAGTGACGGGGAGAAGATGCTGTCATCGCCGCTTTCGCCAATCACCAACGCCGCAAGACAAGCGTCAACGGCGCGGCGGTTCCCTTCTCCCAGTAACTATACGGGAAGAAGGTGCCGGCAGGCGGATGAGGGGCTGCGTCAACATAGACAGCCACCCACCTCACGCATCCCTCCCGAAAAATTTTCACACCTCTCCATGAACCATTTCCGTCCGCCTGGCGACACACAGCCGTGAACGACGAAAACCCAACCATGGAGACTTCAAATGACTGCTTTCCTGCGCAACACCCTTCTCGCCTTCGCTGCCGTGTCGGCCCTGGGCGGATCCGCAATGGCCGACCAGACGGTCAGCTGCGTCCACACCAACCTCAATGATCTCTGGGCCGGCCGTTGTTGCGGCACTGCCGGCGCGTCGGACTGCCTGGGCGGCGGCAACAATGGCCACGACCATGGCGACCCCGGCACCAAGGGCGGCAACCCCAATGGCAGCACGGCCGGCAAGCCCTGATCCCGCCACAGTGGCCCGCCGGCTGCCGCCGGCGGGCCCTGTTTTTGCGCTCCGGCAGGCCGTCGCGAAATCCGTGTAAAACCTGCTACTTCAGCCGGCCAAGCGCGGCGCGGATCGAGGCGGTGATGCGGCGCAGCTCCGCTTCGTCGAGCTTCTCGATGTTCTCGGCCAGGAGATTGGCGAGCTCGGTGGCGGCGGGATTGAGACCCGACGTGTCTAGCCGAACACGCGGGTGCGAGGCTTCGGCCAGCCGCGCCAGCTCCTCGGCATCGTCCCAGATGATGTTGAAATAGCCGATGATCTTCTGGATCAGCGTCCAGGTCGGCGCGCCGCGCCTGCCATGCTCGAGCGCCGAGAGGTAGGCGGCGCTGACGCCGATTGCCGCGGCCATGTCCTTCTGGCTGACGCCGCGCTCGCGCCGCAGCGCCCGCAGCCTCTCGCCGAACGGCGTCATGCGGCCTGCCCTCCAGCCCTCATGAGCGTGCCCGCCGCAGCCTGATATAGAGCGCGCCCGCGCCGCCATGGTTGCGTGCGGCATGGTCGTGGCTGGAGACCAGCGGCCGGAAGGCCGGCGTCGACAGCCAGGCGGGCACCGCGCGCCGCAGCACGCCGTCGCCGCCGGAGGACGACCCCTTGCCGGTAATGACCAGGACATAGCGGATGCCGCCGGCATGCGCCCGGTGCAGGAACGAGAACAGCAGCGAATAGGCCTCGTCCTGTGTCATGCCATGCAGGTCGACGCGGCCCTCGATCGGCAGCCGGCCTTTCGACAATTTGTCCAGCGTCGGCTCGTCGAGCCGGTGCGTGACATGCTGCACCTTCGGCTTTGCCGCGCCCGCCGCATTGGCGGCGGGCTGGGCCGCCTGCGGCGCCGCCGGCTTGGCCTCGATGGCCATGTCGGGAATGTCGACCGAGGCCCTGCCCTTGAGCGGCTTGGCCGTGCGCGCCACCAGGTTCCACAGCACCCGGTCGTCTTCGCTCAGCCTGTCCGGGCGCTTGCTCATTTGGCGCCCCCGGCCAGCGCGCGGGGCACCAGCGCATAGAAATCGGCGGCGTTGCGCACCACGCCGGCGATCTCGCCGGCGGCATCGCCCGAGCCGGCGAAGAGGTCGCCGCGCGCCGGGCCGGTGATGGCCGAGCCGGTGTCCTGCGCGATCATCAGGCGGCGGAACGGTTTTGCGTCGAAGGCGGTCAGCGTCGGCGCGTCGATGTAGAAGGGCGTGCCGAATGTGTGCAGCAGCCGGTCGACCGCGACGGAGCGGCCCGGCGTCAGCGGCACCTTGGCGGCGGCGATCGGGCCGAGCGCGGCATCCTCCACCTCAGCCTCGCGGAAGAAGATGTAGGAGCGGTTCTGCCACAGGATCTCGTCGATGCGCTGCGGATGTGCCTTGAACCAGGCGCGGATCGACTGCATCGTCACCTGCGCCAGCGGGATTTCGCCGAGCTCGCTCAGCACCTTGCCGGGTCCTGTAAAACGCTGGCCCGACTTGGCAGCGTAGGTGACGCGGCGCAGCCGGCCGTCGGTCATGGCGAGCCGTGCCGCGCCCTGCACATGGATGAAGAAGGCGTCGACCTTGTCGGCCAGCCAGGCGATCTCCAGCCCTTGGCCGGCAAGCGCCCCGCGCTCGATAGCGCCACGGTCGAAATACTCGGCCAGTCCATCCGTCGTCCGGCGCGCGAAGGCGAGGTAGGGATCCATCCCGGCGGGCCGGTTGGCGTCGTCGACATCGACGAGATCGGCCGGCCGCGACAGCAGCGGCACGACGAAGCGCTCCGTGCGCACCGGCGAGGCCTCGACCTGCGGCTCGTAGAAGCCGGTGACGAGGCCGGCGCCGCTCTCGGGGCGGACCAGCATGGGGACAAAATGGCGCTCGAAGAAAACGCGGGCTTCCGCTCGGGTCGCAGGCGAAGCGCCGCGCGCCTCCGCATAAGCCGCCGTGAAGGCGCCAAAATCGACGCCGAGGGCGCCGCTGCGATAGGGCTTTACCGGCGCATGGAAGGCGGAACGGCGAAACGCGGCGAAGGCCGGCACAGCGTCGTCATCGCCCCAGCCGGGCAGATCGTCGAAGGATTTTTCGATGAAGAGAGGCGATAGCGACACCGGAGCCCCGTCGCTTTAAAGCGCGTCGTGTTTGAAGAGGGTCATGCGACGCGCTTGGAGTCTTGATTTTGCTGCAAGTCGTTGTCCCAAAACCGCTTCGCACCTTGGGCGACATGCATCGGGGCTCAGTCTTCTTCTTCGGTGGCGACGAGCTTCCAGTTCGGATCGCGCGAGCGCGTGTCGCGGGCGAAGGTCCAGACATCCTTGACCTCGGCCACGGTTTCCGGATCGCCGTCGATCACCGTGCCGGCCTTGTCGCGCGTCGCCGAAATCAGCTCGCTGATGATGCGCAGCGTCACATGCGCCTCGCCGCCCTTCATCTCGGCCGAGACGATATCGGCCTTGTCGATGCCGACGAAGGAGGACTGGATCTTCTCCGACTTGGCCTCGCGCTCGCCGATTGCGGCGACGAAGCCGTCGAACACCTCGCGCGACAACAGGTTCTTCAGCGTTTTGCGGTCGCCATCGGCATAGGCCATGACGATCATCTCATAGGCCATCTTGGCGCCGTCGATGAACCCCTTCGGGTCGAAGGACGGGTCATTGTCCTTGATCGCGCGCAGGCCCTTGTTGAGGTCGGTGTCGGGCTTGGCGAAGGCGTCGATCGCCGTATAGGCGTCGGCCGGCGCCGGCTCCCCGGGCAGGCGCTTGCGCGGCAGCGAAACGACATTTTCGGGCTTCTGCGTGGCGTCCTTGTCGGTGCGCGCCGCCGAGTACGGATCGAAGGGCGGCCGCTCGCTACCGGTCCGACGGCCCAGCACGTTGCGCAGCTGGAAGAAGATCACCACCGCCGCGATCAGGAAGAAAATCGTGCCGAAGTCGAAGAAACCCATATCTTCCGCCAATCAATCCCTGCCTCGAGGCCGGACCATCCGGCCAACAGGCCGCGGTCGCATAGCGTTCAACATTCAAAGCATATAGAACGCAAGGTGCAATCATTCAAATTAAAGGCAGGCATACCTATCTAACAGCCTCAGTGCCAGCGGCGATTGGCCGCCAGGGGCCAAAACAATCGAAACGACCAACAAGGTTGGCAAGACTTGCGCATTTCGCTGCTTCCCCTTTTTCTTCTCGCCCTTCCGCTCATGGAAATCGCCGGTTTCGTCATCGTCGGCCGTGAGGTCGGCGCGCTGGCGACGGTCGGCCTGGTACTGGCCTCGAGCATCGCCGGCGTGCTTTTGCTGAGGCACCAGGGTTTCGGCGTCATGGCGCGGGTACGCGCCGAGATGGACGCCGGCCATGATCCCAGCCGCCATCTCGCCCACGGCGCCATGATCGTGGTCGCCGCGATCCTGCTGATCATCCCCGGCTTCATCACCGACATTATCGGCCTGCTCCTGTTCCTGCCGCCGGTGCGCGACCTTGCCTGGCGCCGGTTCAAGGGCCGCATCGTCGTCGCCACCGATTTCTCGGCCGGCGGTTTTCGCCGGTCGCGCGACAAGGTCATCGACCTCGACGACGGCGACTATTCGCGCGAGGACGATTTCAAGCGCGGCCCGGATCACAATTCGCCGTGGCGGCGGCTGAAGGACGACTGAGACTGCACCGATATTCAGGTGATGCCGGTCTGCAAAGGGCGGCTTCCTGCGCTTCCGGTGCTCACGTACTTCAAGTACGCTCCGCTCCGGTTCTCGGAAACCACCCTTTTCGCCTCGGCCTGACCTGAATCTCGATGCAGTCTGGGTCCGCTCTGGTCACAAGGCGGCAAACCTTGTCTTGTCATGCCGACCATGGTAGCGAACGCCCGATTTCAATTCGGTCAGCAAGGCTGCCCAGGGGAAAAGGATATAAGGCTCATGGCCAGCAATGATGACGCGCCGACCGGCGCAGCCAACGGCAACGGCAATGCGGCGCAGCCGTCGCTCAACGTGCTTGCCCAGTATGTGAAGGACCTGTCCTTCGAAAGCCCCGGCGCGCCGAACTCGCTGCGCGGCCGCGACAAGGCCCCCGGCATCGCCATCAACGTCAATGTCAACGCCAACCCGCTCTCCGACAAGCAGTTCGACGTCAATCTGACGCTGAACGCCAAGGCCTCCTTCGACCAGGAAGTGCTGTTCAATGTCGAGCTGGTCTATGGCGGCGTCTTTGCCATTTCCGGCTTCCCGCAGGAGCACATGCTGCCGATCCTGTTCATCGAATGCCCGCGGCTTTTGTTCCCCTTCGCCCGCCAGATCATCGCCGAGGCCACCCGCAATGGCGGCTTCCCGCCGCTGATGCTCGACCCGATCGACTTCGCGCAGATGTTCCAGCAGAAGATCGCCGAGGACCAGGCCGCGTCGAAGGTCCAGGTGAGCTGAGGTTTATCCTCCTCGTTTCTGAAAAGCCCGGCCTCGCGCCGGGCTTTTTTGTTGGCCACGGCCGGCCGGGTCCCCGCTGCTTCGCGGCGTCCCGGCGTTTGCTGCCTTTCATCGTGCCCCAGGCACGACGAATTCACTTCGTGAACCGGCACTCACCCTGCGGAGCAGCGCACAACTCCTGCGGATTCCAGAACACTCCGCAACGTCACCCCGCCCTATCATCGCCGCCTCAGGCCAAGGCGTCCCGGCGGTCGTAGCCGCCCCGCGTCGGCGATCCGCCGGGACGAGCCTGCTTCCGTGCAAGCCCCAAAACCCCAGCGCTTTTGGGCGGCCTGCACCAACGACAAAGGGAACGACGATGAGATTCATGCTGACCGACCGCAAATTGCACCCGCAGGCCAAGCCCGTCGCCGAGGATTTCAAAACCGGCGGCATCAGCCGCCGCGAATATCTGGCGCTGATGGCCGGCCTCGGCGTCAGCGCCGCCGGCGCGTTTGCACTGGGCGGCCTCGCCCCGACACCTGCCCGCGCCGCCGAGCCGAAGAAGGGCGGCACCTTGCGCGTCGCCATGAACGTCAAGGGTTTCAAGGACCCGCGCACCTTCGACGGCGTCGAAATGTCCAACGTCGCCCGCCACTGCAACGAATATCTGGTGCGCTGGAACACCGATTTCTCGTTCGAGCCCTGGCTGCTCGAAAAATGGGAGATGAGCGACGACGCCAAGACGCTGACACTGCATGTGCGCAAGGGCATTTCTTGGTCGAACGGCGACGCCTTCAACGCCGACGATGTCGTCCACAACCTCACCCGCTGGTGCGAGGCCGGTGTGGCCGGCAATTCGGTAGCCGCGCGCATGGGCGCGCTGGTCAATGCCGACACCAAGAAGGCGGTCGATGGCGGCATCGAGAAGGTCGACGACTACACGATCAAGTTGAACCTGCCGAAGCCCGACATTTCGCTGATCGCCGGCATGGCCGACTATCCCGCGCTGATCATGCACCGCTCCTATGGGGGCGACGGCGATCCCCTGAAGGCGCTGGCCATCACCACCGGCCCCTGCGAACTGGTGAAATGGGACGCCGAGACGGGCGCGGAGGTCAAGCGCAAGGACAAGCCGTGGTGGAAGGGCGAGTTCTATCTGGATGGCATACAGTGGATCGACTACGGCTCCGACCCCAACGCCATGCTGTCGGCCTTCGAATCCGGCGAGATCGACACCGACCACGAAACCGCCTCCGACGCCGTCGCGCAGACCGACAAGATGGGGCTGAAGAATTCCGAGATCGCCACCGGCTCGACCATCGTCGCCCGCTTCAACATCGGCAACGCGCCCTATGACGACATCAAGGTGCGCCGCGCCGCCCAGCTCGCCGTCGACAATTCGGCCGTGCTGGCGCTCGGCCTCGGCGGCCGCGGCAAGCCCGCCGACAACCACCATGTCGGCCCCATGCACCCCGAATATGCCGATATCGGCCCGGCCAAGCGCGATGTGGCGGAGGCCAAGAAGCTGCTCGCCGCCTCCGCCAAGCCGGACCATGAATATGAGCTGATCTCGGTCGACGTCGAATGGCAGAAGAGCACCGGCGACGCGATATCAGCGCAGATGCGCGAGGCCGGCCTCAAGATCAAGCGCACCGTGCTGCCCGCCGCCACCTTCTGGAACGACTGGAGCAAATACCCCTTCTCCTGCACCGAATGGCTCGGACGCCCGCTCGGCGTCCAGGTGCTGGCGCTGGCGTATAAATCGGGTGCGGCCTGGAACGAAAGCGCCTATGCCAGCAAGGAGTTCGACGAGTTGCTCGACAAGGCGCTGGCGACGCCGGACGCCAAGGCGCGCAAGGAGATCATGGCCGGCATCGAGAAGAACCTGCGCGATTCAGGCATCATCATCCAGCCCTACTGGCGCTCGGTGTACCGGACCTATCGCGAGGGGGTCGAGGGCTGCGAGCAGCACCAGGCGCTCGAGCAGCATTTTGAGAAGGTTTGGATCGAGGGGTGTGAGGCGCCGACGCTTCTTCCCTTCTGCCCTTGTGGGAGAAGGCGGATTGCCGCGAAGCGGCAAGACGGATGAGGGGTGTTCCAGCTTGACGCGACGTCGACAACGAATCGAACCAGAAAACACCAACGCCTCACTCCGCTGGAACACCCCTCATCCGTCTCGGCGCTAGCGCGCCGATCCACCTTCTCCCACAAGGGGAGAAGGAAGGCGCGCTCCCCTCACCGCCCCTCCCTCACCAACGTCCAGATCCACCCGATAAAAGTCAGCACCAGGAACGGATAGCCTGCCGCCGGCAGCGGCGACGAGGTCGGCAGCAAGGGCGCGCCCCACAGGATCATGGCGGCCGAGACGACAAACAGCACGGCGGCCACAAGCGCGGTGAGCCGCATCCACAGCGCGAACGTCCTCGGCGCGCTGACCATGACCAGCCCCGCCGCCCACAGCGAAATGCCGCCGACATAGGAAGGCACGCTGGCCTCCAACCCCGCCGCATTGCCGGCCAGCAGCAGGCTCTCGCCGGCCAGGAAGGTCAGGAAGCCCGCGGCGACGCAATCATTGCCCAGCCGCTGGTATTTCATGGTGAGCAGCGCGGTGGCGACGACGAGCGCCACGCCGTCGATCGTCCAGAGCGTCTCGCGCAGCGGGGCGCTGGCGACGAAAGTGCCGGCCAGGCCGAAGGCACCGCCGATCGCGAGGCCGAGAGAGGCGACGGTGTCTGAGGTGGTGCGCATGTGGTGTGTCCCCCAAGCCGAAGTGAGGCTACCTCAGGGCAGGGCATTCTTAAAGGGGCATCAGGATCGTCTTCTGCTTCAAATGACTGGGTTCATACACAAGACAGTGGATCGTCCAAACGTCAGCAAAACCGCGCAAATTTAATAGCTAATAGACCGGCCAGCTCAATCTTAATTGATAGTTGAACTTTTCCTGCAAGCAAATATTATGAGTATCGGCAGCCGCTCCGATACCAACCAAAACAAAGGATGCGCTGGGGGATGGGTGTTAACATTAGCTACATGGGCACCAAGCGTGAGCTTGCGCCCACAGTCGCAGAGGTTGTTCAGTCGGCCCAGGATGGACCAATGCTGGACGCCTTCTCCGGCATGTGCTCAGTCGGAGAAGCGGTGGGCCAAGCCCGGCCAGTTTGGATCAATGATATTCAGGCATTTGCATACGAAGTCGGGACGGCCATGTTTACCTCGGCTTATCCGTCCCTGACCTCTGCCGACATTTCAGATCGATTGTTCTACCATTACGACACCCACTTCTCTCGGTTGCGGTCTGTTTTTGTTGACGCTCTTTTAGAGGAAGAGGCGCTTCTTCAGGCCCCCGAGTTTTGTGATTTTGTCGAACGGTATCGGTGCTTCAAGCATTCGCTCAACCTGTCGCTCACCGGGTCCCGTAAACCGGAATATTCTCTATTTTCAACAACCTATTCCGACTCATTCTTTGGGCTGGGACAAGCAATGGAATTGGATTCCATACGGTTCAGTGCGTTCAAAGCGTATTCCGAGGGGTTCCTAAACGCTGATCAGCATAGATGGGCATTGATTGCCCTCGGGAGGGCGATGCTACGAGTATCGAATTCCACCGGCCATTTTGCTCAGTTCTTGAAGCCCAAGGAAGGATCTTTCCGTGTCTTCCTCCGCCAGAGGCGGCGATCGATATGGCTCGAATTCCTAACTGCAATAGAAGGTTTGCGCCCAGTAGGCACCGCCTCTTGGCGGCAAGACAACCGCAGCTTTAACCGAGATAGTGTTTCGCTAATCAGGTCGTTTGGGAAAAGAAAAATTCGTCCTTCGGTTATATACGCCGATCCGCCTTACACAGACGATCAATACTCACGATATTATCATCTTCTTGAGACTTTGGTAAAGTATGACTACCCTCCTGTCACGGGCGCTGGCTTATATAGGCCAGACAGGTTTCGTACACCTTTCTCGGTCAAGTCGTTGGCGCCCACTGCGATTATGGGGATAATTGGCGCGGCAGCATCGATAGGCGCAGACTTAGTGCTTAGCTATCCGACCAACGGTCTCGCGTGCAAAGCCGGCTTCGACATCTTGACTATGATGCGTGAACGCTATCCACGCGCGGAACGCTGCCATGCAATCTCACACGTTCATTCTACACTTGGCGCATCGAAGGGGAGTGCAACCTCTCCTGTGATAGAGCAGATTTTTCTTGGGCGAGTTTAAAAGTGGACAAGCACCCCTCCGGCTATCTCAAGGAATTATCGCCTGATCGAATCAGGCGAAATCCTGAGAATCCAAGGCTCTTCTTCCGTTCTGAAGAGATGGACACCCTAATGGCGTCTATAAGACGCTACGGAATACAGGTTCCGCTCACGGTTTACGAAGATGGTGGCGACTATATTCTGATAGATGGAGAGCGGCGTTGGCGATGTGCTCTTAAGCTAAATCTCAAGCGTGTACCGGCCTTGGTTCAACCCCGGCCCACGCGGTTGACTAACCTGCTCCTTATGTTCAACATACATGCGCTACGCGAGCAGTGGGACTACCTTACTATCGCCAACAAACTTCCCAGCGTTATTGATCTTTTCGCTGGCGAAAACGAGGGCAGAGAGCCGAATGAGATAGAGTTGAGCGAAATTACAGGCCTCACTCGCGGTCAAATACGCCGTTGTCGCCTTCTGTTTGACCTACCTCCAGCATATCGATCACAACTAGAGGAAGAACTTTCTCTTCCGAAGCCATTACAGCGCCTTTCCGAAGATTTCTTCATTGAGATGGAAAGGGCACTGAAAACCGTTCAGAACAGGGTCCCATCTGCACTTCCGAATGCCAATGCTGCGCGAGACGCGCTGATCGCTAAGTTTCGCGATGGCACAATAAACAATGTGACGGACTTTCGAAAACTCTCGAAAATTGCCACGTCTATTAGTAATGTTGGCGTAAAAGAAGATAGCGCGCGTCGCGCTATCAGGGATATATTCGACGGGCGGAATAACATCGGAATTCATGATGTGTACACCAAGCACTTTGAGATGCGATACGATGAAAGGAAGATAACCCTAAGTGTGGAATCTGTATACGAGTATCTAGACGCGACCCTTGAAAGCGACGATGCCGCCTCTATCCACAAGCCTCTTCGAGCCAAGCTCACAAAACTAAGGGACATCATCGACAGAATTCTCGGGGCGGCGACAGATGCCCTTTGATACGCTGAGCCCTCGACTCAAAGAAGTTGCAACACGCTCCCTGAATTTCTGCCGCGGCAAGTATGGGGTTAATGGCCTTAAAATAGAGGAAGGCATCCACGATTCAATTTTGTGGCGGCCGAGTTTTTTTTTAAAACCCACTAGGACGAAGATCGTGGCTGTGGAAGTTGACGATAACCTGTATCCAAATAGCTTAAAGGGGGCGGCCCATGAGATCGGCCATTTTGATTTTCCAATATCTGTTTTTCAGGCATGCAGCCTCGAGGCATATCTGAATGACCCAAATCATAGAAGCGTAAGTTTACTTAAGAAGCACGGATTCGGTATAATAACTGTAGACGGCAACGGAAACGCTTCCATGCAACACAATTGCATACCGTTAGCGCAGCACATTTCTCCTGATGAGTTTGATAGGAGAATACAAGGTTTGACACCAAAGCTGAAGGTCCTTTTTCGAACCGCTTATGACGTTTACCAGACGAATGAGGGCCAAGGCTTGCAGGAGGCTGGCCAGATAGTGGAGGCGATAGTAACATCTTTGGCCGAAGAGGCTCATCGTGTCGGCGTTGTTCCAGCCAATACACTTGTAAAGCCACTGGCCTTTCGAATAGACGATCTATACGGAAAAAATACTTTTCAAAATTACAGGGCAGCGTTGGGCGGGGCCCGTCAATTCGTTCAAGACTTCCGAAATACCGCTAGCCATCCAGCCCGAAGCGCGAAGGAAGCAGCCGAAAAAATAAGAAAATGCAAAGCTGGCTTTCTTGATGCAATAGGTATCGCGGTAAAACTACGCCAAGCCACGCATGATCTGGGATATCACCTTAGAATGCATATCGCGTAAGCTTCTGCGTGCAGTTCCCCGCTTAGTCCCCCATCTTAAGCGCCTGGATAAACGCCTCCTGCGGGATATCCACCTTGCCGAACTGGCGCATCCGCTTCTTGCCTTCTTTCTGCTTGTCCAGCAGCTTGCGTTTGCGGCTCACGTCGCCGCCGTAGCACTTCGCGGTCACGTCCTTGCGTAGCGCCGAGATGGTTTCGCGCGCGATGACCTTGCCGCCGATCGCGGCCTGGATCGGGATCTTGAAGAGGTGGTGCGGGATCAGCTCCTTCAGCTTCTCGCACATCTGCCTTCCGCGCTTTTCCGCCGCCGTGCGGTGCACCAGCATGGACAGCGCGTCGACCGGCTCCTCATTGACCAGGATCGACATCTTCACCAGGTCGCCCTCGCGATAGTCGGTCAGGTGATAGTCGAACGAGGCGTAGCCCTTGGAGATCGACTTCAGCCGGTCATAGAAATCGAACACGACTTCGTTGAGCGGCAGGTCGTAGGTCAGCATGGCGCGTTTTCCCACATAGGACAGGTCGGCCTGGATGCCGCGCCGGTCCTGGCAGAGCTTCAGGATGCCGCCGAGATAGTCGTCGGGGGTGAGGATGGTGGCGCGGATCCACGGCTCCTCGATGGCCGAGATCTTGACCACGTCGGGCATGTCGGCCGGGTTGTGCAGTTCCTTCACCGAGCCGTCATTGAGCAGCAGCCGGTAGACGACGGATGGCGCGGTGGCGATCAGGTCGAGGTTGAACTCGCGCTCCAGCCGCTCCTGGATGATTTCGAGATGAAGCAGGCCGAGGAAACCGCAGCGATAGCCGAAGCCGAGCGCGGCACTGGTTTCCATTTCATAGGAGAAGGACGCGTCGTTGAGGCGCAATTTGCCGACGGCGGCGCGCAGGTCCTCGAAATCGGCGGCGTCGACCGGGAACAGGCCGCAGAACACCACCGGCTGCGCCGGCTTGAAGCCGGGCAGGGCATGCGCGGTGGGGCGCTTGTCCTCGGTGATGGTGTCGCCGACGCGGGTGTCGGCGACTTCCTTGATCGAGCCGGTGAAGAAGCCGAACTCGCCGGGGCCGAGCTCGTCGACATTGATGCGGGCGGGCGTGAACACGCCGGTGCGCTCGACCAGGTATTTGGCGCCGGTGCCCATCATGCGGATGGTCTGGCCCTTCTTCAGCACGCCGTCGATGATGCGCACCAGCACGATGACGCCGAGATAGGCGTCGTACCAGCTGTCGACCAGCATGGCCTTCAAGGGAGCGGTCGCATCGCCCTCGCGCGGCGGCGGCAATTGGTGGACGATGGCTTCCAAGACATCCGGAATGCCAAGGCCGGTCTTGGCCGAGATCAGCACGGCGCCGGAAGCGTCGATGCCGATCACCTCCTCGACCTGCTCGCGGATGCGCTCGGGCTCGGCGGCCGGCAGGTCGACCTTGTTCAACACCACGACGATCTCGTGGTTGTTGTCGATGGCCTGGTAGACATTGGCGAGCGTCTGCGCCTCGACGCCCTGCGAGGCGTCGACCACCAGCAGCGAGCCCTCGCAGGCGGCCAGCGAACGCGACACTTCATAGGCGAAGTCGACATGTCCGGGCGTGTCGATGAGGTTGAGGATATAGTCCTCGCCATTGTTGGCGCGGTATTTCAGCCGCACCGTCTGCGCCTTGATGGTGATGCCGCGCTCGCGCTCGATGTCCATCGAGTCCAGCACCTGCTCCTTCATGTCGCGCAGCTCCAGACCGCCGGTGGACTGGATCAGGCGGTCGGCAAGCGTGGATTTGCCATGGTCGATATGGGCGACGATGGAGAAATTGCGGATGTGGTCGAGGGGCGTGCTCATGTCGCGCGCTTTAGCAGGGGTGGCTTGCGGCGGCAAGGCTTGCGGCGCAAGGGCGGCGCCTTCGATCACAAAGCGGTGAGCCGCGCCAAATGCCGGTCCCGGCGGCCGCGGATGCTTAAACTTTGATCGATCGCGTTAGACCTTGGTTTGCTGCCGCGTGGTATATGCGGCATCACTAATATCCGCGGGGTAAAAAAATGCTGAAAATTGCAGGCGGGTTCGCCCGTTCGCGCAGCGGCTCGATGATGCCGCTGTTTTTCCTGAGCCTGGTGCCCTTGATCACCGCCGTCGGCTTCTCCGTCGACTACACCAATGCCGTCGAGACCCGCTCCAACATGCAGGAAGCGCTGGATGCCGCGACGCTGGCCATCACCACGCTGCCGCCGAGCACGACGCAGCCGGTCCGCCAGCAGGCGCTGCAGGACAACTTCACCGCCAACAACGGCCAGGGCACCACGACGCTGGTGAGCTTCAACGTCGCCGCCGACGGCACCGTCACCGCGCAGACCTCGGCCAGCTTTGCCATGCCGACCAATTTCATGACCATCGCCCGGATCAACACCGTGCCGGTCGCCGTCGCCTCGGGTGTCAACAAGGCGCCCGGCCTGGTGCAGGCGACGTTCAAGATCGACAAGGTGTCGGGCTACTGGAACAAGATCATGACGCTTTACGGCACGGCCTTCAGCGCGACGACGTCGCAAAAGCTGATGACCGCCAGCTATGTCTACTCGCCCTACACCTATTCATACAAGGTGAACGGCAAGTCCTATTCCATGACGGAACCGAAGGGTTACGGCACGACGACGATCTCGCTTGTCAATGGTTCGACATCGACGATAGTCCAGACGCAGACATGCTCGACCATCGGTGCGACGGCCGCTTTCACCAGCCCGCCGTCGGGCGCGATCCTGAGCGCCGGGCAGTACGACAGCAACAGCGGCAAGACGGTCTATTTCCAGACCACATGCGTCACCACCAACGTGCCGGCCACCGGTGCCGGCGCCGCCGTCGACGTCAGCCAGATGGGCCAGCTTTACCTGCAGATGGATGTCACGACCGGCAACAAGGCAACGTTCAAATCGAACGACGCCACCACCTCCGACCACCTCTATCTGGGCACCACACCCACGCCCTTGACCGAGGTCGCCGCGGGCAAGCTCATCGACATCTTCAGCGTCGTGCCTTGCTCGCAGACCAGCTACCAGGCCTGGGAAGATGGCGGCACCACCCTTCCCGCGGATTATACCAATGCCGACTTCGTCTACAACATCTCCGGCAAGTGCGACTTCAACCAGCGCCCGTCGCTGACGGCGCTGACGCAGTAAGGCAGCCAACCTCCCCCCTTGTGGGGGAGATCGGCCGTCGGGACGGCTTTCGCCAATCTCCGGCGCTGAAAAAATCCGCACTCAATCTTGATTGGCACGGTATTGGCGGACAGGGTCGGCGGGGCCTAGCCTGGGGCACGTCAACTCCCGGAGAAGAACCCGATGCCTGATTCCGTGCTGCGTGTGTCCATCCTGCGCTGCGATGCAGCGAAGTTCGCGTCGTTGCGAGAGATGATGGTGGACGCCGAAGCAGAGCTTCGGCCCGGCATCGAGGCGCTGCCGGGGCTGCTCGTCTTCTACGCCGGCGCCGACGAGGCGACATCGTCGCTGATCAACACCAGTATGTGGGACACGCTGGAGCACGCCAGGCAACTCGATACGTTCCAGCCCATGCTGGATGCGGGAAAGCGTTTTGTCGCCGAAGGCGCAAGGTTCGAGCGGCCGATCATGCACTACACCTCGCTGTGGCGTTTCGGGCCGCTCGCGTAGGCCTGGCGAGGCGCTCCAATCACAAACCGGTGAGCGCTGTAACGAAGCGGCAGATGGCAGCGAAATGGGGGAATGACCGGCGCATCTCAGCGCCCCCCACGGAGCCCGCCCTATGCCGAGATCCTCAAAGTTCATTGCCCTGTCCAGCCTGGGGGCGTTGGCGCTCGCAGCCTCGCTCGGTGCCGCCGCCGCGCAGCCGCTCAGCGTCGTCGAGCTGTTCACCAGCCAGGGCTGCTCGTCCTGCCCGCCGGCCAATGCCAATCTGATTAAGGTCAAGGACCAGCCCGGCGTGCTGGCGCTGTCCTTCAACGTCACCTACTGGGATTATCTCGGCTGGAAGGACACTTTTGGAAAGCAGGAATTTACCCAGCGCCAGGTTTCCTACGAGCCGCCGCTCGGCCATGACGGGCCGTTCACGCCGCAGGTGGTGGTCAACGGCCATGCCGATGTCGTCGGCGCAGCACCTGGCGAGATCGAGCAGCTGATTTCCGCGACGGGCAAGACCGGCGGCCCCTCGCTGTCGCTCGAGGGCGGCAAGGTGACGATCGGCGCCGGTGCCGCACCGGGCGGCAAGGCCGATGTCTGGCTGGTGCGCTATGCCAAGGGCGTCGTGCAGGTGCCGGTGGCGCGCGGCGAAAACACCGGCCGCACGCTGCCGCATGCCAATGTCGTGCATGCGCTGGAAAACCTCGGCAGCTGGACCGGCGGCGCCACCGCCTATGCGCTGCCGGCCGCGCCCGGTGGCTTGAGCACCGCCGTGCTGGTGCAATCGCCGGGCGGCGGACCGATCCTGGCCGCCGCCACCAACTGATTTTCTTTCTCTTCGCGCGGGGCCGCATTCAGCGGCAACGCATCACCCGGCCCGCTTGCGCGCCAAAACCCAAGGAGACTCTCAATGACCAAGTACCTGACCCTGCCGGCGCTCGCCTTCGCGCTCTCGGCCGCCGTTTTCGTCGCCGGCGCCCGTGCCGACGACGCGACCAACGCCATGAAGCCCGCCAATGCGATGGCCACCGACGCCATGAAGCCGGCGACGGATGCGATGAAGCCGGCGGATGCCATGAAGCCCGCAACCGACGCGATGAAGCCGGCCGACCCGATGGCCACCAATGCGATGAAGCCAGCCACCGACGCGATGAAGCCAGCGCAGTAAGCAGGTCGGCTGCCCCTCACCCAGCCTCCGCTTCGCTCGCCTGACCGTTCCGGGGCGAACGGCGCCAACTTTTCTTCTCCCCCTCGGGGAGAAGGTGGCCCGAAGGGCCGGATGAGGGGGAGTGCCGGCGACAGGAGCCGCCCGCACGGCAAATTGAGACCTCTTGGCGGCTTGCGTCGTATATATTGGAACAACAACAGGAGATCAGAACATGACCGGTATCGAAAAGACACGGCCGTTCTTTACCCGCGGCGCGCTGGCCGTGCTCGGTTTTGCCGCGGTGGCGGCGGCCGCCTTCTGGCAGACCCCGGCGCGCTCCGCCGAGGACGCGGTGGTGATCCCGCCGCCGGCAATTGACGAAAAGGCCGCCCCGGGCAGCGAGACGGCGATCTTCGCCGGCGGCTGCTTCTGGGGCGTGCAGGGCGTGTTCCAGCACGTCAAGGGCGTCAGCAAGGCCGTCTCCGGCTATACCGGCGGCGCCAAGGATGACGCCGTCTACGAGACCGTCGGCACCGGCCGCACCGGCCATGCCGAATCCGTCGAGATCACCTACGACCCGTCGAAGGTGACCTACGGCCAGCTGCTGCAGGTCTATTTCTCGGTCGCCCACAATCCGACGCAGCTGAACTACCAGGGACCGGATTCCGGCACCCAGTACCGCTCGACGATCTTCGCCGAGAACGACACGCAAAAGAAGATCGCGCAGAGCTATATCGAGCAGCTCGACAAGGCCAAGCTCTACCCGGCACGAATCGTCACCACGATCGAGACCGGCAAGACCTTCTATCCGGCCGAGAACTACCACCAGGATTTCCTGACGCTGAACCCGACCTATCCCTACATCGTCTACAACGACCTGCCCAAGGTGGCGAACCTGAAGCAGCTGTTCCCGGCGCTGTACAGCGACAAGCCGGTGCTGGTTCTGTCGGCCAGCAATTGAATTCAAAAAGGGGCGCGCATCTTACCTCCAAGGGTGGATACGCGCCCCTTCTATCCAGCCGGTTACATGGCCTTCATCGCGTCGCATGACACATCAGGGTTCATGTCGGCGAAGGTGCCTGTCGGGTTCTTCTTCCAGGCCCAGACATGCAGCTCGTAGAAAGGCCCCAGGCCATACCGGTTGGGCGCGCTGTTGAAGTTGAACAGCTGTCCTTCCAGCGAGGCCGGACCTTTCGAGGTGATGTATTCGACGGCCACCAGCTTCAGCTTGCCGTCCGCCATCGGCTCGTACATCACGGCCTCCGGCTTAGCGAGGTCGACGGCGTCGTCCTTCAGGTAGGCCGCATTGACGTAGTGAATGCCCATGGCGCCGCCGGTGATGCCGCTGGCGCAAGGGATCGGCGCATAGCCTTCCGCGGTGGCCTTCGCCACATCCTCGAAACGGCTGTCGGCTGCCCGCACCTTCTCATCCAGCCTACCCGTGTCATTGGCATTCGCCGCCGTTGCCGCGATCGAGAGGATCGACAGGTTGATGAGGTGCCTGGTCCACACATGAATGTTCATTTTCTCTCCTGGTTTGTTGATTGCGCGCGGGGACAGCCGCCCCCGCCGCGAAGTCGGGTCCGGGCTGGGCGCATCATCTGTCCGACCGGGTGAAGTCCCAGTATTGCGGCAGCTCCACGAGCTCCGGCAAGCCGATGTCGCGTCTCAGATAATCGTCCTGCGGTGGCAATCCGCGCCGGCTCGGGCGCAAGGGTGCGAACAGCAAGGCGGCAAGCCACCGGAAAAGCCGGCCCAGCAACGGGTCTCGTCCGACCGGTCTCGAAGCCGCCGACACCTCGCTGGACGCGTTGTCAGGCAAGCCGCCATCGCCGCGAAGGGCAGTTGGATGCGCATTGCCGCGATCAACGGTAAAAGTAAGGGTCAAGAACCCGCACCTCCGTGATCTTGTCGACCGGAAGCGCGTTTTTCTGGGCAGTGCTGCGGATCGCTTCGGGCGAGGGCGCATCATAAATGCAGAAGCTCTGCTTCTTGTCCGGCGAGACGAAGGACTGCACCCAGGTCACGCCCTTCTCGGCGTTGCGCATGATGACGCCGCCAAGCGCGTCGGCGCCGACATCGTTCATCGGCACGCTGAGGCCATCGGGAAATGTGCGTTCAACCACATAGCGAGGCATATTGGTTTTCCTTTTTCCATGGCTTCACGCTCGATTTGAGCGCGCCAGGACATTGACCACGCTCGCCATGGACGCGCATCGGAGCCTTTCCCTATGTTTTGTGGGAAGATTCCCTATAATGGCGACGTTATGTGTGAGGTTGCACCGAAATGTGTGGAGGGTCACATTGTCGGTGATGGTCCCGGACGATTCTGGCGGACGTCCAGGGAACCGCCGAAACACAATCCTTTCTGGGCGTATGATGATGCTTCTGGAACGGCAGACACAGCTGGCGCAGCTGGATGAACTTCTCGCAGAGGCCGCGAATGGCCGCGGCCGCGTGGTGGCGCTGTCGGGCGAGGCAGGCGCCGGCAAGTCGGCGCTTGTCGAGGCCTTCGTTGGCGGAGTTGCCGATGGCACGCGCATCTTCCGCAGCGCCTGCGAGGATTTGTCGATCCCCGATCCGCTCGGCCCGCTCTACGATCTTGCCCGCGAGGCGCAATGGGCGATGCCGCAGGCGATCGACGCGCGGCAGGGGCAGAGGTTGCCCCTGTTTTCCGACGCGCTGGGAGTCTTCGAGGCAAGGAGCCAGCCGACGCTCCTGGTCATCGAGGACCTGCACTGGGCCGACGACGCGACGCTGGATTTCGTTCGCTTCCTCGGGCGCCGCATCGCCAACACCCACATCCTGCTCGCCCTGACGGCGCGCACCGACCGCAGTGAGGGGCAGATGCGCGTGCGCCGCGCGCTCGGCGAAATCCCCGCCGGCAACGTCGTGCGCATCGATGTGCCGCTGCTGAGCGAGGCGGCGGTGCTGTTGCTTGCCAATGCCGCCGGCCGTGATGGCGATGCCATCTACCGCGCGACGGCGGGCAATGCCTTCTTCGTCACCGAGCTTTTGTGCGCGGACAATGAGATGACGCCACCCGCCAGCGTGCGCGACGCCGTCGTCGCACGGGCCGAACGGCTGTCGGCCGGCGCCCGCTCGATGCTCGATGCAGTTTCGGTGTTTCCCAGACGCGCCGACGCGTGGGCCTTGCAGGGCCTGTGCGGCGTCGCGGCTGCCGGCCAGCTCGCGGAATGCGTGTCGAACGGCCTGCTCGACGATCTCGGCGACGGCTACGCCTTCCGGCATGAGATCGCGCGCCGCGCCATCGAGATGATGCTGACGACCAGTTCCAGGAGATTGTTCAATCAGCGTGCGCTGTCGGCGCTGCTCGAGAACGGTGGTGTCGCCACCGCGCGCCTCGTCCACCACGCGGTCGAGGCGCACAATCTGCAGGCGGTGCGTGAGTTCGCACCGATTGCGGCGCGGGAGGCCTCGCGTGTCGGCGCCCATCGCGACGCCGCCGGCTACTACGAGGTTGCCTTGCGTCAGGCCGATAGCTTGCCTCAAGACGAGCGCGCCGGCCTTTACGAGCAATATGCGTTCGAGTGCCATTTGATCGCTCGCATAGACGAGGCCATCAAGGCGCAGGAACAGGCACGTGTGCTGCAACAGGCGCTTGGCAACAGGCTGAAGGAAGGCGACAGCCTCAGATGGCTGTCGCGCTTCGCCTATCTTCTGGGGGACCGACAGGCAGCCGACATGTTCGGCACCCAGGCGGTCGCATTGCTGGAAACCGTTCCGGCCAGCGCCGAACTCGCCATGGCCTATTCGAACCTTTCGCAGCTTGCGATGCTGGCCGAAAGGCTGGACGAGACCTTGTCGCTCGGCGCCAGGGCGATCGAACTCGCCGAACGGTTGAACAGGCCGGAAGTCGTTTGCCATGCTCTCAACAATGTCGGCGCCGCCGAGCAGTGGCTGGACCTGAGCAGCAGCAGGCTGCATCTTGCCCGCAGCCTCGAGATCGCGCTGGAGCAGAATTTTCAGGAACATGCCGCGCGCGCCTTCACCAACTGCGCTTGTGGCGAGATGAACCAGTTGGGCTACAGCCAGGCCCAGTCCTTCCTAGATCGCGGCATCGACTATTGCGTCGAGAACGATCTGGCGACCTGGCGCGATTACATGCGTGGCGTGCGGGCCCAGTTGTTGGTGCGCAACGGACGCTGGGATGACGCGGCTGCCGAGGCGCTGGATGTGATTGCCAACGACCGGGCGACGGCGCTGGTGCGCTATCCCGCGCTCGTGGCGCTGTCGCGGCTGAGGGTCCGCCGCGGCGACCCCTCGGCAGAGCCGCTCCTGGCGGAGATGAAGCGGTTTCTGGAGAAGGGCGCCGAACTGCAGCGGCTGTTACCCTACACGGCTGTGATGGCCGAACTGGCCTGGCTGGGGGAGGCGGACAAGGACGAGGCGCTGCGGCTGATCGGCCTTGCCGAGGGCATGTCGCCGACCCGGGCGGTGTTCGCCGAACTGGCAAGCTGGCGGCAGATGCTGGCGCCCGATGCAGATGCGGGCGACACATCAGGCATGGCCGCGCCCTACCGGATGCTCCTGGCCGGCGACTGGCGGGGAGCGGCCGCGGCGTGGGCCGAACTCGACGCGCCTTACGAACGCGCCCTGGCGCTGGCGCAGGGCGATGAGGCGGCACAGCGGGCGGCGCTGGAGATCCTTGAGGCGCTCGGCGCCCGGCCGGTCGCGAGCCATGTGCGCGACATCATGCGGCGAAACGGCGTCATCGGCATCGCGCGCGGACCGCGCCGCACCACGCGCGCCAACAGCGCCGGCCTGACCCAGCGCCAGATGGAAGTGCTGCAGCTGATCGAGCGGGGTCTCTCCAACAAGCGCATAGCCGAGCATCTCGCCATTTCGCCCAAGACGGTCGATCACCACGTCTCGGCGGTGCTGGGCAAGCTGGATGCCGTCTCACGCGGCCAGGCCTCCGCGTCCGCGCGCGCCAGCGGGCTGATCTGAAGGCGGCAGGCCAGTTTGAACGGCCGGCCCCTCAATCGTAGGTCAGATCCGTCGCCTTGCCGCCGAACACCCGGTAGGCATAGAAGGAATAGAAGATGATGATCGGCAGCACCACCACCGTGCCGACAAGGATGATGGCCAGGCTTTCGGTCGCCGACGCCGCCTGCCATATCGTCAATCTATCGGGCACCACGAACGGGTAGAACGACCAGGCGAGGCCGGCAAAGCCGAGCGCGAAGATGGCGGCCAGCGTCAGGAACGGCGTCAGCGCATGACGGTCGTCGGGCTTCGGCAGATGGAAGGTCTGCCGCCACAGCCACAGGAACAACAGCGCCGACAGGATCGGCAGCGGCGACAGATAGAGAATCTGCGGCCAGACGAACCATTTATCGAAGATGCGCGGGCTGGCGAAGGGTGTCGCCAGCGACACCGCCGCCATGCCGAGCGCCGTCAGCACCAGCGCGGTGCGCAGCCAGCGCACCGCCTTCTTCTGCAGCTCGCCTTCGGTCTTGTAGATCACCCAGGCGGCACCCATCGCCGCGTAGGCGGCGGCCAGGCAGAACGCCACCAGCACGCCGAAGGCCATGCCGCCCAGGCCGACATCGAGGCCGAGCACATAGACGCCCAGCATATAGCCCTGCGCCAGCGAGGCGATGACGGAGCCGAGGAAGAAAATGCGGTTCCAGCGATGCTTCTTGCCGCTCGGCACCTTGGCGCGAAAATCGAAGGCGACGCCGCGCAGGATCAGCCCGACCAAGAGCACGAAGACGGGAATGTAGAGCGCGCTGAGGATGACGCCATGCGCCATCGGGAACGCCACCAGCAGCAGGCCGACGGCCAGCACCAGCCAGGTCTCGTTGGCGTCCCAGAACGGACCGATCGCCGCGATCATCGTGTCCTGTTCGCCGTCCTCGGCCACGGCGAACAGAATGCCGATGCCGAGGTCGAAACCGTCGAGAATGACATAGATCAGGATGGCGAGGCCCATCAGGCCGGCGAAGATGAGGGGGAGAGCGGTGGGCCAGTCGAAGGTCATTTTTCTTACTCCCCAGCCGCCGGCTGCGACATGGCTGCTTTCATGACGCCCGGCAGTGGTGATGAATCGCCATCCTTCGCCGCCTTCAGCGCCAGATGCACCAGCACGCCGAGATAGGCGAGCAGCAGCAGCACGTAGAGGATGAGATAGACGGCGAGCGTCAGCGCGACATGGCTGCCCGCCACCGGGCCGACGGCATCGGCGGTCTTGAGCACGCCGGTGACCAGCCAGGGCTGGCGGCCGATCTCGGTCGTGTACCAGCCGGCCAGCGTCGCCAGCCAGCCCGACAGCGCCATCAGCACCATCAGCATGGCGAGCGGCTTGGGCAGGCTATGCCGGCGCTTGAGGAAGAAGGCGGCCGACCAGGAGACGGCGAGCATCAGAAGGCCGGTGCCGACCATGATGCGAAACCCCCAGAACACCGGGAAGACCGGCGGATGATTGCCGGGATAATCGTTCAGCCCCGGCACCACGCCGTCGGTCGAGTGCCGCAGCACCAGGCTGGCGCCGTCGGGAATGGCGATCTCGAACCGGTTTTCCTTCGCCGCCTCGTCGGGCAGCGCGAACAGCACCAGCGGCACGTTGGGGCCGGTGTTCCAGTTGGCCTCCATGGCGGCGATCTTCTGCGGCTGGTGCTCCAGCGTGTTCAGCCCATGCTGGTCGCCGGCAAAGATCTGGATCGGGATCAGGATCGCGGCGGTGAAGACGCCGGTGCGCAACGCCTTCCACATCGATTCCGAGCGGTCGCCGTTGAGATAACGCAGCGCCGACAGGCCCGATACCAGGAACGAGACCGTGAGACCCGATGCCAGCAGCATGTGAACGAGGCGGTAGGGCATGGACGGGTTGAAGACGATGGCCCACCAGTCGACGGCATGCGCCTTGCCGTCAATCATCTCGAAGCCGGCCGGCGTCTGCATCCAGGAATTCAGCGCGATGATCCAGAAGGCCGACAGGGTGGTGCCGCCGGCGACCAGCACCGTGGCCAGCGTGTGGACGCGGTTGGAGACGCGGCGGAAACCGAACAGCATGATGCCGAGGAAGGCCGCCTCTAGGAAGAAGGCGGTGAGGATCTCATAGGCCAGCAGCGGTCCGGCGATGTTGCCGACATGCTCCATATAGCCCGGCCAGTTGGTGCCGAACTGGAAGCTCATTGTGACGCCGGACACCACGCCCATGGCGAAGGACAGCGCGAACACCTTCACCCAGGTGAAATAGGCGCGCATCCAGGCGGAATCGTTGGTCGCGTTGTAGCGCAGCTTGAAGAATAGCAGCACCCAGCCAAGTGCAATGGTGATTGTCGGAAACAGAATATGAAACGAAATATTCGCGCCGAACTGGATGCGCGACAGTATGAGCGGGTCCATGGCGGGCTCCGGCTGCTATTTGCTGGGGTCAGCGTATGCCCGTTATGCGAGTTGGTCAAAGCGGCGTCCTGCCGCGAGGCTGAACGCCACAGGACAATTTTACCGGTTCATGCGGTACATCTCCAGCCGCTCCCGGCACTGGCTGTCCAGAACTGTCAGCAGCGCCATTGACTTGCGGTTGCACGCGACGACATTCGGCCTATATCAGGGGACCTCTTTCAGGCAGCCGTTTTCAGCCCATGCCCTCCATTCTGTCCATTTCCGGGGTCTCCAAGACCTATGCCACCGGTTTCACCGCGCTCAAGGAAGTCAATCTCGACATCCAGCGCGGCGAGATCTTCGCTTTGCTCGGGCCAAACGGCGCCGGCAAGACGACGCTGATTTCGATCGTCTGCGGCATCGTCAACCGCTCGACCGGCACCGTCACCGTCGACGGTCACGACATCAGCAAGGATTACCGCGCCGCGCGCAGCCTGATCGGCCTGGTGCCGCAGGAACTGACCATCGACGCTTTCGAGAGCGTCTGGGCGACGGTCAACTACAGCCGCGGCCTGTTCGGCAAGCCGGCCAGTCCAGCCTTCGTCGAGAAGGTGCTGCGCGACCTGTCGCTGTGGGACAAGAAGGACGCCAAGGCGATCACGCTGTCGGGCGGCATGAAGCGCAGGCTGATGATCGCCAAGGCGCTGTCGCATGAGCCGCGCATCCTGTTCCTCGACGAGCCGACCGCCGGCGTCGATGTCGAGCTGCGCCAGGACATGTGGGAGATGGTGCGCCGGCTGCGCGAGGATGGCGTCACCATCATCCTCACCACCCACTATATCGAGGAAGCCGAAGCGATGGCCGACCGCGTCGGCGTCATCAACCGCGGCGAAATCATCCTGGTCGAGAACAAGGCCGAGCTGATGCACAAGCTCGGCCGCAAGCGGCTGGTGCTGGAGCTGCGCAATCCGCTGACGACGATCCCGGAAACCTTCTCGCGCTATGCGCTGGAGCTGTCGCCGGATGGCGGGCAATTGACCTACACCTATGACAACCAGGCCGAGCGGCCGGGCGTCGCCTCGCTGATCCGCGACCTCGAGGCATCAGGCATCCAGTTCCGCGACATCGACACGCAAAACAGCTCGCTCGAGGAGATCTTCGTCAATCTGGTGAGGAGAGAGCCATGAACCTGCGCGCAGTGTGGGCGATCTACCGGGTCGAGATGGCGCGTGCCTTCCGCACCGTGCTGCAGAGCATCATCTCGCCGGTCATCTCGACATCGCTCTACTTCGTCGTCTTCGGCTCGGCCATCGGCTCGCGCATCACCGAGATCGACGGCATCAGCTACGGCGCCTTCATCGTGCCGGGGCTGATCATGCTGTCGCTCTTGACGCAGTCGATCTCCAACGCCTCCTTCGCCATCTATTTCCCGAAATTCGTCGGCTCGATCTACGAGCTTCTGTCGGCGCCGGTCTCCTATCTGGAGATCGTCATCGCCTATGTCGGCGGCGCGGCGACCAAGTCGATCATCCTCGGCCTGATCATCCTGGCCACCGCCTCGCTGTTCGTGCCGCTGCAGATCGAACATCCCTTCTGGATGATCGCCTTCCTGGTGCTGACGGCGGTGACCTTCAGCCTGTTCGGCTTCATCATCGGCATCTGGGCGAAAAGTTTCGAGCAGCTGCAGCTTGTGCCGCTGCTGATCGTCACGCCGCTGACCTTCCTCGGCGGCAGCTTCTATTCGATCCACATGCTGCCCGGCATCTGGAAGACGATCACGCTGTTCAACCCGGTCGTGTACCTGATCAGCGGTTTCCGCTGGAGCTTTTACGGCAAGGCCGACGTCTCGGTCGGCGTCAGCCTCGGCATGACGCTGGTCTTCCTGGCCGTCTGCATCGCCATCGTCGCCTGGATCTTCAAGACCGGCTACCGCCTGCGGAACTGACGCAGTGCTAAAGTCGTCGTCCTGGGGCAATTCCAGGAAAAGTGTGAGCGGTTTTCCGTCCGGAATTGCTTCAAAACAAAGAGTTGGAGCGATACAGGGAGCGAAGCTCCCTGTAGCTCTCACTGCGACCAATACTGCCAGGCCCAGTAAAAACTTTCGTCGCGCGGCGGCAGGCGGTCGCGGCCGGTCGGGAATTGGACCGGCGCCGGCGAGCGCTCCTGGCTCGCCGCCTTGTCGTCGGAGGCAAGGCCGAGCAGCCAGGCGCCGAAATGGGCGAACAGCACGGCGGTGGAATGGGTCATCGTCACTCTCCTGCGCTTGCGGTTGATCATTCCCGTCCCGCCCACGGGACGAGCGCGCGCTCGATCCGGCGGATGGTGAATTCGAGCACGAAGGCGATGGCCGCGATCACCAGAATGCCCATGATCACCACGTCGGTGACCAGGAACTGCGCCGCCGACTGGATCATGAAGCCAAGCCCGCGCGTCGCCGCCACCAGCTCGGCCGCCACCAGTGTCGACCAGCCGGCGCCGAGCGCGATGCGCAGCCCGGTCAGGATCGAGGGCAGGGCGCTCGGCAGGATGACGTGGCGGACCACCTGGCGCGTGGTCGCGCCGAGCGAGCGCGCCGCGTCGATGCGCTCCTGCGAGACGCCGCGAACACCCGATGCGGTCGACAGCGCCACCGGCGCCAGCATGGCGATGGCGATCACCAGGATCTTCGATGGCTCGCCGATGCCGAACCAGATGATGACCAGCGGCAGATAGGCCAGCGGCGGGATCGGCCGCAGGAATTCCAGCAGCGGATCGAAAATGCCGCGCCCGACCGTGCTGATGCCGATGGCAAGACCGACCGGCACGCCGACGAGGATGGCGGCGACCAATGCGGCGAACACCCGGCCGAGGCTGGCGACAGTGTGCTGCAGCAGCGTCGCGTCGACGAAGCCGTCACGCGCCACGACGATGAATTTGTTCCACACCGCGACCGGCGAGGGCAGGAACACCGGCGACACCAGCTGCAGGCGGGCCGACAGCCCCCACGCCCCCAGCACCAGCAGTATGGTGACCGCGCTGATCATGCGGGCCGAAACCCCTTTGCGTTTCGGGCTGGGCCGCGACCACGGCACCGATAGGCCGTCGGCCTCTTCGGTCCTGTGGCCGGCGCGCTCGGTGTAGGAGGAGATGGTCATGCCGCTTCTCCCTCGAAGATGGCATCGGTCAGTTCGCCGCGCGCCGCGGCGAAGGCCGGGTCGGCCTTGATCGCGCGGATGGCCTCGCCCGCGGCGTAGCGCCTGGAAAAGCCTGGCTCGAAGCTGCGCACCACACGGCCGGGGCCTGGCGCCAGCACGACGATGCGGGTGGCGAGCACCAGCGCCTCCTCGATGCCGTGCGTGACCATCAGCACGCCGGCATGGCTGGCCGTCCAGAGATCGAGCAGCGTCGTCTGCATGCGCTCGCGCGTCAGCGCATCGAGCGCGCCGAGCGGCTCGTCGAGCAACAGGAATTGCGGTTCGGCGGCGAGCGCGCGGGCAAGGCCGACACGCTGGCGCATGCCGCCGGACAGCTCCCAGATGCGCTTGTCGCCGGCGTCACCGAGCTTGACCAGCGCCAGAAGCTCGTCGGCGCGCCGCGCACGCTCGGCCGGCCGGACACCGCGCAGACGCAGCGCGAAGGCAACATTTTCGCGCGCGGTCAGCCAGGGAAACAAGGCATCGTTCTGGAACACCACGGCGCGATCCGAACCTGGCGCCGTGATCGGCCGGCCGTTGATCGTGGCATTGCCGCGCGCCGGCGTGACCAGGCCGGCGGCGACATTGAGCAGCGAGGTCTTGCCGCAGCCGGAACGGCCGACAAGGACGACGAAATCATCCCCGGCCACATCGATCGACACACGCTCGACGGCAGGTGCCGGCTGGCCGTCATAGTGGATCGAGATCTTGTCGAGCACGAGATGCGGCATGGAGCCTCTCAGGACGTTCATTGAAACTCGCCTGCCCCGAAAACGCGCCTCGTCAGCGATTCCGGGGCAGGCACGCGGCGTCAGGGAAGGAGATCCGCGCGCGTTCAGGTGGCGCCAGGCGCTCAGTTCGAGGCCAGCGCCTCGGTGACGTATTTCGATTTCACATATTTCGAATAGTCCGGCAGCACGGCATCGACCTTACCCTGCTCCTTGAGGAAGGCGGAGGCCGCCGCGACCGCCTTGACCGTGCCGCCGCCGAGGAATTTGTCGGAGGCCTGCTCTTCCAAGGTCGGGAAGACATAGCCCTTCAACAGTTCCGGCACCTCTTCCAGCTTGGCGCCGGTGAGCTTGGCGATCTTGCCGGCCTGCGGCGAGGACATCGACCAGGCGTCGGGCTTGGCGAGGTACTCGGCATAGGCCGCACCCGTCACCTTGACGAAGTCGCGCACGGCTTCCGGGTTCTTCTGCGCAAAATCGGTGCGCACGATCCAGGCGTCGAAGGTCGGCGCTCCCCAGGCGGCGACCTGCGAGGAATCCACCACCACCTTGCCCGTCGTCTTGATCTGGCCGAGCGCCGGATCCCAGACATAGGCCGCATCGATGTCGCCGCGGGCGAAGGCGGCGGCGATTTCCGGCGGCCGCAGATTGAGGATCTGGACCGACTTCGGATCGACATTCTCGTGCTTGAGCGCGGCAAGCAGGCTGTAATGCGTGGTCGAGACGAAGGGCACGGCGACCTTCTTGCCGGCGAGGTCGGCGACCTTCTCGATGCCGGCGCCGTTGCGCGCGACCAGCGCCTCGGACGGTCCGATCAGGCCGACGACGAAGATGGTCTGGATCGGCAATTCGCGGCTGGCCGCGGCCGCCAGCGGGCTCGAACCGACATAGCCGATATCGACCGAGCCGGAAGCGACCGCGGTGATGACATCGGCGCCGGAATCGAATTTGCGCCAGTCGATCGCGGCCTTGGTAGCCTTTTCATAGGCGCCATCGGCCTGCGGCACCTTGGAGGGTTCGACCACCGTCTGGTAACCGATGGTGATCTTCAGGTCATCGGCCAAAGCCGGGCTGAGAAAGGCGGCGCCGGCGAGGGCAGCCGACGACAGAAGGAGAATGCGTCGCGAAATGGTGGACATCAAAGGGCTCCATGAAAACAGAGAAAACCGGATTGCCCTATGATAGTCCGCTAATTCTATCGGCCTTGTAGAGTTAAATCCTTCCAACGAAGGCGGGTTTGTTGGAAAAAATCTGCCGACGAGATGGCGCCAAGGCCGAAAGGGCGGCTGCAGCGACGGTCACCGCCACGATGGTAAACCTCCATATGAAGGGGAATGACGCCCCACGAACGCCAGACTTCGTCATCCCGGGCGAAGCAAGGAGCGAAGCGACGCGGCGCAGACCCTAGACCCATGCCGGGACTCCGGAGCGCTGCTGCGGTTCAGGTTCTGGTCCTCTGCACCCTTAGACCAGGGTCGCGGCATGGATCCATTGGGCTGCGGAGCAGCTCCAGGGGTCTCCGCGACGGAGCTTCGCTCCTGCTCCGCCCGTGGATGACGAAGTCGGGAAGGCTCGGGGCAGGTCGACAACCGTCGGCACCCATCACCCACGAAATGACAATTTTCGCTTTTGCGATTGCCACGAAAAATCCATGCCTCAAACAGCCACGGAATTGACATGCCATTCCGCGTGTTCGAGGGTAAGTATAGTATCCTTATCGACATGAGGGATTGGAGGCGACGATGAGCGAGCACCCCACCACCATGATCGTTCACGGCATGCGTCGGCTGAAGGCACCACATCAGTCGGCGCGCGACACGGTGGACCTGCGGGAAACCATTTGCCGCCTCTTCGCCATCGAGACGCATTTCTGTGCTCTTATTGGCACAAAGGCCGGATAAAATGGCTATTGCGGCTTGAAAACGAAGCAAAATCAACGTTTCTCGGCTTGTATATCATGTCACTAGAATTTATGTGTCATGGATGCTTGGGCGCGGCGGGGAGGCTCGCCAGGCGTTTCGCAACGGATGGCTTCGTGCCATCGCAGGACAGAGAAACGTTCGGTCAATGCTCACCAAAAAAGGCAAGTACGGCCTCAAGGCGCTGGTCCACCTCGCGCACATGCCGGCCGGGCAGCTGGCTTTCGTCAACGACATCGCGACCGGCAACAACATTCCGAAGAAATTTCTCGACGCCATACTGGGCGAGCTGCGCAATGCCGGTTTCGTCCAGAGCCGCAAGGGCAAGGATGGCGGCTACCGCCTGTCGCGGCCGGCCGACGAGATCAAGGTCGGCCATGTCGTGCGCGTCCTCGACGGGCCGCTGGCGCCAATTCCCTGCGCCAGCCGCACGCAATATCAGCGCTGTGAAGACTGCAACGAGGCGACATGCCAAGTCCGACATCTGATGCTCGAGGTCCGGCAGGCGATCGCCGAGGTGCTCGACCAGCGCAGCCTCGCCGAAATGCGCGACATCGTCCTCGACGACCTTACGGTCGCGAGGGCTATCGACGAGCTACCAGTGAAGGTCCAGGCCTGACGCCTCCCGTCCTGCGGAGGCGCGCATGAGTGGCCGCGCGAACTCGATCATCATCGTCGGCGGCGGCGCCTCGGGCGTCGTGATGGCCGCGCATCTCCTGAAATCACCCAATCCGGATCTGCGCGTCACACTGATCGAAAAGCGCCCGCATTTCGGTCAAGGCATCGCCTATTCGACGCTGCTGTCGGCCCATGTCTTGAATGTCAGCGCCGCCGGCATGAGCGCCTATGCCGACGACCCCGGCAATTTCTGGCGCTGGTTGCAGGGACGTGGCCTTGTAGACCAGGAGCAGACGCCGCAGACACCCTTCTACGCGCCGCGCAGTATTTATGCCCGCTATCTCGGCGAGCTGCTCGACGAGCTCGAAGCGCGCGAGCAGCCGACCGGACGGCTGCGCCTGATCCACGAAGAAGAGCCTGTCGATCACGCCGACCGCGTCGGGCGTCGAGGTGGCGCTTGCCAACGGCACCAGCGTCGTCGCCCATCTGGCCATACTCGCCACCGGTCATGACGAACAGCCGGCGCAAGGCCATGCGATCCGCATGGGCTCGGAGGCCGACACCGCGCTCGACGCCGAAAGCCGCGTCATGGTGCTGGGCACCGGCCTCAGCATGGTCGATGCGTTCCTGGCGCTGGAACAGCGCGGCCACACGGGCGAGATCGTCGCGGTGTCGCGGCGCGGCCTGCTGCCGTCGCCGCACCGCAAGGTCAATCCGATCAAGCTCGACGTCGCCGACATTCCGCTCGGCACCCAGCTTTCCTATTTCGTCGGCTGGTTCCGCGACCTGATCCGCGAGAACCAGAAGGCCGGCATCGACTGGCGCGACGTGGTCGATGGTCTCAGGCCGTTCAACCAGAAGATCTGGCAGAACTGGCCGGCTTCCGCCAAGCGCCGCTTCGTCGAGCACACCAAGGCCTGGTGGGACATCCACCGCCATCGCATGGCGCCGGAAGTCTACGCCAAGGTGACACAAGCCGTGCAGGCCGGCCGCATCCGGCTTGTCGCCGGGCGCGTCGTCGGCATCGTGCCAAGCGAGGCTTTCAGCGTCGACATCCAGTCGCGCCACAGCCAGCTTGTCGAGACTTTAGACGTCGCCCGTATCTATGATTGCTCGGGCATCGTGCGGGACATTTCGACCTCGTCGAACAGCGTGGTGCGCTCCCTGGTCGACCGCGGGCTCGCGCGGCCGGATCCCCTGCGCATCGGCCTCGACGTCTCGGCCAATTGCGAGATCATCGCCAGCGACGGCACGGTCTCGCGCAAGATCCTCGCCGTCGGCCCGCTGACGCGCGGCACCTTCTTCGAGATCGACGCCATTCCCGACATCCGCGTCCAGTGCGCGCGGCTGAGCAAGCAGTTGCTGGGATAAATGCCGGCTGGCGCTCAGCCGCCTAGCGCCTCGCACACCAGGCGCGCGGTCTCGGCGCCGGAGAAATTCTGCTGGCCGGTGATCAGATTACCGTCGCGCACGGCGAAGCCGCGCCACAGCCCGGCCTGGACATAGTTGGCGCCGATCGCCCTCAACTCGTCCTCGATGCGCCAGGGCATCAGATGCTTGCCGCGCTCGAGCGCGCCCATCTCCCAGGTCGCCTTGTCGGCGAAATCCTCCTCGGCATTGGCGAAACCGGTCACGGTCTTGCCGGCGGCGAGCAGCGCCCCATCGGCGCGCCTGGCGTAACGCAGGATGGCGGTGCCGTGGCAGAGTGCGGCGGCCACCTTGCCGGCCTCATGGAAGGCGACGAAGGTCCGTTGCAGGTCGGTCGCGCTCTCGTAAGAGAACATCGGCGCCTGGCCGCCGGCAACCACGATCGCGTCAAAGCTGCCGACATCGATCTCCGCCGCCTGCCGCGTGGTCTCGACCAGGGCCGCGAGTTTCGGGCTCGACAGGAAGCCGAGCGAGATGAGATCGGTTTCGGAATAACCCGAGGGATCACGCGGATCGCTCAGCGCGTCGGCCTCGCATCTGCCGCCCTCGGGCGAGAAGATTTCCACCGCATAGCCGCGCTCGGTGAAGGCGAACCAGGGATGCGTCAACTCGCTCCACCAGAAGCCGACCGGCCATCCTGTCGTGGTCGATATGGCCGGATTGGCGATGACGATGGCCACACGTTTCGGCTTGCGTGCATTGACCGGATTGGCATCCCTGACGCTCATCTTGGCTCTCCCTCATGAAACTGTCGCCGACAAAGCCGGGCTCGGCAATCTGGCCACATGGCGGGGCAAAATCCGCTTCCGTCGCGGCGGCGCCTTGCTTAGAATCGGTGCGATGACACAACGCGGTAGACTCTATGGCTGCCCGGTCGAGTTCGCGCTCGACGCGCTTGGCGGCAAATGGAAAACGGTGATCATCGCGCGCATCAAGCAAGGGCCGCTGCGCTATTCCGAACTGCGCCGGCTGATCCCCTCGCTGTCCGACAAGATGCTGACGCAGCGCCTGGCCGATCTCGTCGAGATCGGCTTCGTGGTGCTCGAGACATCGCCCGACGGCAAGGCGCGCTACGCCTTGACCGAGCGCGGCCAAGATCTGGCCGAAGCACTCCAGGCGCTCTACGACTGGGGCAGCGTGCATGGCCGCGCCGAGGGCGTGCGCTTCCGCAGTGATATCGAGGCGGCGGCCTAGCAACTTTTGTCCCTCACGCCGCATCGGCAAGCGCGCCGCAAAAGCCGGCGACATCGGTGATGACGGCCTCGCCGAGGAAACGCAGCGTCGCCATCGAGCGGTCGCGCGCTTCCTGGTTGCCGAAGCCGCAGGCGTCCGCGATCACCACAGCCGTAAAGCCATTGTCGGTCGCCTGGCGGGCGGTCGGCTCGATGCCGATCTCCATGGCGATGCCGGCAAGGGCGATGGCGCGCACGCCGCAATCGCGCAAGGCGAAGCCCAGGGCGGTGGAATCGAAGGCCGACATGGTCAGCTTGTCGAACACGGCTTCGTCGGCGCGAGGCGCCAGTTCGGGGACAATTCTCGTCGCTTCGGCGTCGCGCAGGAACCACGGCTCTACCGCGTCGGGACTGTCGCGCCGCTGCCAGGCCATGGCGGTGCGCAATTGGGTGGCGCCCATCCATTTGCGCGGCAAGGAGAGATGGCGCGTGAACGCCACCCGCATGCCGGCCGAGCGGGCGGCTTCGAGCACAATACGTGTGCGCTCGACGATATCGGCCGCGCCGGCGACCTGGCGGCAGATGCCGACCTGCATGTCGTAGACCACCAGCGCCACGCGGCTGGGATCACACCATTCGGCCAGGTTGGTTGGAACCTCTATGCCTTCGCTCGACCGGATCATGCCGCGGTCCGGTCCCAGGGTTGGGCGATGTCGACGCCGGGGTCGAACAGGTATTCGAGCGGCAGCGGCGCCGGGTCGAAGGCGAGGAAATGCCATTCGAGCAGCCCCGCCTTCGACAGCGGGAAGTCGTCCGTATAGCGCCTTGCCTCCTCGACGCTATCGAGCTCGAAGACGATGATGACGCCGCCGATATCGGCGCGGGCATAGTTTTCGCGCACGATGCCGGCCTTCCACAGCCGCCAGACATTCGACACCTCGTCGCGCAGATAGGGTTTCAAATCATCGAGTGTGACGCCGGGCTTGAAGTTGTCATAGGCGATGATCTTCATCGGCTGTCTCCTCTTGGCATGTCAGGATCGCGCGGCCTGCTTGTTTCGGCCTGCATCCCGTTCGGCTAGCATGTCGAAAATGGCGGCTTCAACGAACGAGATGGTTCGTTGAACGAGCCGGCCGGTTGCCCTTTCGTGGCGCGTGGCATCCAGCGGAGAGGAGACAACAATGGCCATCGAGCGGCTGAACCCGAAGGGCATGCACAGCAACCCGGCCTATTCGCAGGGCGTGGCGCTGCCGGCCTCGGCCCGCATCGTACTGATCGGCGGCCAGAACGGCATCGACGCCAATGGCCAGATCGTCGGCAAGGGCGACATCGCGGCGCAGACCGCGCAGGCGCTGGCCAATCTGGCGATGGTGCTCGATGCCGGCGGCGCCAGGCCGGAAGACCTCGTCCGCCTGTCGATCTACATTGTCGGCGACGCCGACATCAGGCCGGCCTTCGGCGCCTGGATGGCATTTTGGGGCGATCGCGGGCCGCCGCCGGTGGTGACAGGCATACGCGTGCTCGGCCTCGCCAATCCGGATTTCCTGATCGAGATCGAGGGGCAGGCGGCGATCGTGTAGAACCCCTGCTTTGGTGCCATGGGGGATGAGCAGCTGCCGCTTGGAATTTCATTCCTCGTCTGGCCGGCTGATTGGCACGTTCTATCTTCTTTCCCGCGACAAACGGCTGGAAAAGAGGCTACGCTGCCGCTCTGCCCCCGAGCCGGTTGCTTGATCAGGGAGCTTCGATATGAGCGAGCACGGAAAAGCTGCGCCAGGCAGCCCGGATGGCCAATCCTCGCGCCTGCGGCCGCCTTACAAGTCGGTTCTCGATCTGATCGGCCAGACGCCGGTGGTCGAGCTGACCAAGTTCGACACCGGCAAATGCCGGCTGTTCATCAAACTCGAAAGCCAGAATCCCGGCGGCTCGATCAAGGACCGCATCGCGCTGTCGATGATCGCGGCGGCCGAGAGAGAGGGCAGGCTCAAGCGGGGCGGTACCATCGTCGAGGCGACCGCCGGCAATACCGGCCTCGGCCTTGCCCAGGTCGGCATCCCCAAGGGCTACCGCATCGTGCTGGTCGTGCCCGACAAGATGTCGCGTGAAAAGATCCAGCATCTGCGCGCGCTGGGCGCCGAGGTGCGCATGACGCGCTCGGATGTCGGCAAGGGTCACCCGGAATATTATCAGGACATGGCCGAGAAGATCGCGGCGGAGGTGCCCGGCGCCTTCTATGCCAACCAGTTCGCCAATCCGGCCAACCCGCTGGCGCATGAGACGACCACCGGCCCGGAGATCTTCTCGCAGCTTAACAGTGATGTCGACGCGGTGGTCGTCGGCGTCGGCTCGGGCGGTACGCTGACCGGGCTAGGCCGCTACTTTGCCGAGGTGTCGCCGAAGACCGAAATGGTGCTGGCCGATCCGGTCGGCTCGGTGCTGGCGCCCTTGATCAAGACCGGCAAGATGGAAGAGGCCGGCAGCTGGACGGTGGAGGGCATAGGCGAGGATTTCGTACCGCCCAATGCCGACCTGTCGCTGGTGAAGAAAGCCTATTCGATATCAGACAAGCAAAGCATGCTGGCGGTGCGCGATCTCCTATCGCGCGAAGGCATTCTGGCCGGCTCGTCCTCGGGCACGCTTTTGTCGGCCGCCTTGCGCTATTGCCGCGAGCAGACGGTGCCCAAGCGCGTCGTCACCTTCGTCTGCGACAGCGGCAACAAATACCTGTCGAAGGTGTTCGACGATTTCTGGCTGGCCGAGCAAGGGCTGGCCGAGCACGAGCAGCATGGCGATCTGCGCGACCTCGTCATGCGCTCGCACCGCACCGGCGACACGGTCTATGTCGGCCCGGATGAAAGCCTGCTCAACGCCTATGGCCGCATGCGCCGCTCCGATGTCTCGCAACTGCCGGTTCTGGAAGATGGCAAGCTGATCGGCATCGTCGACGAGAGCGATATACTGGCGAAAGTCGACGGACCCTATGACGGCCGCTGGGAGCGTTTCAACGGTCCGGTGCGCACGGCGATGACCTCCAATCTGCACACGCTGCAGGCCAGCCAGACGCTGGATGCACTGCTGCCGGTGTTCGACCGCAACGAGGTCGCCATCATCTTCGACGGCGACGAGTTCGTCGGCCTGATCACCCGCATCGACCTGATCAACCATTTGAGGCGCGCACGATGACCAGCCACACAACACCACCATCGGGCAAGAATCGCCTGGCCTTCTCGACGCGCACCATCCATGGCGGCCAGAGCCATGATCCGCTGACCGGCGCGGTGATGGTGCCGATCTATGCGACCTCGACCTACGGCCAGCAGTCGCCTGGCGTGCACAAGGGGTTCGAGTACGCCCGCAGCCAGAACCCGACGCGCTTTGCCTTCGAGCGCGCGGTGGCCGATCTCGAAAGCGGAACGGCCGCCTTCGCTTTCGCCTCCGGCCTGGCAGCGATCTCGACGGTGCTGGAACTGCTCGACAGCGGCGCCCATATCGTCGCCACCGACGACATCTATGGCGGTTCCTTCCGGCTGATGGAGCGGGTGCGCAAGCGCTCGGCGGGTCTGCAGGTCTCTTTCGTCGACTTCACCGACCTTGGCGCGGTCGAAGCGGCGATCCGCCCGGAGACGAAGCTGCTGTGGGTCGAGACGCCGACCAATCCGCTGCTGCGCATCGTCGATCTCGAAGGTGTCGCCGCGCTGGCCAAGCGCAAGAGCGTCCTCACGGTCGCCGACAACACGTTCTGCAGCCCCTATATCCAGCGGCCGCTGGAACTTGGCATCGATATCGTCGTGCACTCAACGACAAAGTATCTCCAACGGCCATTCCGACATGGTCGGCGGCGTCGCTGTCGTCGGCGACAACAAGGAATTGGCGGCCCAGCTGAAATTCCTGCAGAACGCCGTCGGCGCCATATCGGGCCCGTTCGACAGTTTCCTCGCGCTGCGCGGCCTGAAGACGCTGGCGCTCCGGATGGAGCGCCATTCCGACAACGGGCTAAAGATCGCGCAGTGGCTGGAAGCGCGAAAAGATGTGCGCCGCGTGATCTATCCAGGCCTCGCCAGCCACCCCCAGCATTCCATCGCCGTCCAGCAGATGCATGCTTTCGGCGGCATGATATCAGCTGTGCTCGACCGCGATCTCGCCGGAACCAAACGCTTCCTCGAACGCACGCAATTGTTCACACTGGCCGAAAGCCTCGGCGGCGTGGAGAGCCTGATCGAGCATCCGGCGCTGATGACGCATGGGTCCATTCCCGCCGAGAAGCGCGACGAGATCGGCATTTCGGATTCGCGTGGTGAGGCTGTCGGCGGGGATCGAGGATGGCGATGACCTGATCGCCGATCTGGAGCAGGCGCTGGGGGGATAGCGCCAGCGGTTGACGCCAAGCGCCATTCGCCCGAGATGTAGCGGCCATGGCAACGCGCGAACCCGAAAAACCCACCGATCCCCTGACCTTCGCGGTGCTGGTGTTCCCCGGCTTTCCGATGATGGCGTTCAGTTCCGTCATCGAGCCGCTGCGCGCGGCGAACATCCTGGCCAAGCGGCAGTGCTATCGCTGGATCATCGTCGGCGGCACGAAAGGGGCGGTCGAGGCCTCGAACGGCGTCGTCATCCAGCCGGGGTTCTATGCCGAGGATGCGCCGAAGGTCGACCGCATCGTCGTCTGCTCGGGCGGCGATGCCGACCATCTCGTCGCCGAGGACGCGGCAAGCTGGATCCGCCGCAGCCTGCGCAATGGCGCGCATATCGGCGCGGTGGCGGATGCGGCGTTCTTCCTGGCGCGCGCCGGCCTGCTCGACGGCCATGCCTGCACCTTGCACTGGACCAGCCAGGCCGCCTTCACCGAGGCGTTCCCCAACATCGAGCTGCGGCGCGATCTCTATGTCATCGACCGCAAGCGCTTCACCTCGGCCGGCGGCGTCGGCAGTCTCGACATGATGCTGGAGATCATCACCCGCGACTATGGCGCCGAGCTTGCCGCCGGCGTCGCCGAATGGTTCGTGCACAGCCAGCTGCGTTCCAGCGTCGACCGCAAGCTGATGCCACTCAGGCTGCGCACCGGCGTGCAGAACGAGCTGGTGCTGTCGGCCATCGCCATCATGGAAGACGCGGTCGAGGAACGGCTCGGCATGGCGGAGCTGACGGCGCGGCTCGGCGTCTCCTCCGACAAGCTCGAGCGCTCCTTCCGCTCCGAACTCGCCATCTCGCCCAATGGCTACTACCGGCGGCTCAGGCTCAAGCGCGCCGCCGACCTCTTGGCGCATTCGACGCTCGCCGTGCGCGACGTGGCGCTCGCCTGCGGCTTTGCCTCGATGTCGAGCTTTGCCCGGGCTTTTCGCGAGGAGCATGGCCATCCGCCGAAGCTGGCGCGACGGCATTAGGCCCTTGCTCCCGACGGCTAAGATAGGCGGAATGTAGCCTTGGCTACTTCAGGTGGCCGACGACGCGCAAACCTTGTTCGGTAAGTTCGATGGGGAAGCGCTTGCCGGTGGCATCGATCACTGCGCGAATAGCGTCGACGTCTTGCGGAAGAAGCGCCGGGGGCACATTGTTTGGTCGTGTCTCCACCACAATCCGCCGGAATTCAATCCACTCTATCTCGACCAGTGGGTGGATATTCAAGGGCCATAAATCCACGTAGGCATGGGGTGGGTATAGACTAGGGAACACTGGTGACCATTCCTGGCTGTCGCCAACAAACTTGACTGCGATTCCCTTGATATTAACGCCAGAGGCTTCCAATGCTTTGAACAAAATGCGCCATTTCGTATTGGACATGAGCGAAGCCGAATAATTCTGCGCCACTTCTTTCTTAGCGCTGAGCCGTAGCGCATTCATGTCTATCGCCGGTTCTCTTCTTGGCACGATTTGAGCTCCAATAGTCATGGATATGTTCGCTGAATTGGAGTGCCTCCACAATACCGATGAATGGCCCGACCGCCCTTGATCATGTGTTGATCGGTTTTGACCGAGGTCGCGGCGGTATCTCGCACAACAATCGCGGTTTTCCGCACAATGCGTTCCCCGCTCCTGCGCCATGGTCGGACCTTCCAACCGACCCAAGGCCGAACCCCATGAGCATCGTCGTATTCGACCCCGACAGCACCGAGGACGTCGACTTCAAGGACCGCATGCGCCACCCGGCGGCGGCTGATCCGGCCGGCGGCATGTGGCTGTCCGACACCGAGCCATCCTTCATTGACGCCGATGCCTTGCGCAAAGGCCGGCTGGCCAAATTGAGGGGCTGGATGCGCGACGCCGGCTATGGCGGGGTGGTGCTGTTCGACCCGTACAACCAGCGCTACGCCACCGGCTCGCGCAACATGTTTGGCTATTTCCTGCGCAACTCGACCCGCTATTTCTTTATCCCGACCGAAGGGCCGATCGTGCTGTTCGAGTACCCGCAGAGCTACCATGTCTCGATGGTGCTCGACACGATCGACGAGGCGCGTCCTTCCAAGCTGGTGTGGTCGTCGGTTTCGGGCCGCGACGACGAAACCGCCGGCCCCTTCGCCGACGAGATCGCCGAACTCCTGAAGAAGCATGGCGGGGGCTCGATGAAGCTCGGGCTCGACCGCTGCAGTCATCTGCAGGCGCTCGCCCTGGAAAAGCGCGGCTGCGAGGTCAAGGATTGCCAGGGCGAGATCCTGGCAGTACGCGCGGTGAAGACCCCGGAGGAGGTCAAATGCCTGCAAGTGTCGATGGCCGGCGCCGAGGCCGCCGTCTATGCAGTGCGTGAGGCGATCAAGCCCGGCGTTTCCGAAAACGATTTGTTCGCCATCATGTATGGCGAGGTCATCCGCCAGGGCGGCGAGTTCATCGAGACGCGGCTGTTGACCTCAGGCCAGCGCACCAATCCCTGGTTCAACGAGGCCAGTGGCCGCAAGATCCGGCCGGGCGAGCTGCTCGCGCTCGATACCGACACGATCGGCTGCTACGGCTATTATTCGGATTTCTCGCGCACCTTCCGCTGCGGACCGGGCAAGCCGACCGATTACCAGAAGTCGCTCTACCGCATGGCGCACGACCAGGTTCAGCACAACATCTCGATCGTCAAACCCGGCATGGCGTTTCGCGAAATCGCCGAGAAGGCGTGGAAGATCCCGGACCGCTTCGTCGACCAACGCTATACTTCGGTGATGCATGGCGTCGGCATGCATGGCGAGACACCGTTCATCGCGCATGCCATGGATTACGAGACCTATGGCCGCGACGGCCATATCGTGCCAGGCATGGTGGTGAGCGTGGAAAGCTATATTGGCGAAAAGGGCGGCCGCGAGGGCGTCAAGCTGGAGGACGAGATCCTGATCACCGAGAAGGGCACGGAGCTTCTGTCGCGCTTTCCCTATGAGGACGAGTTTTTGGCGTGAGGGCTCCCATCTCCATCAAGCGCGGCACGGTGGCCGCCGTGTTCATAGACCTGCAGGAAGAGCACCGGCAGGACAAGCGCTACCTCGTCGAGGGCTTTGCCGGCATCCTCGCCAATGTCCAGCGGCTGCAAGAAGCGGCGCGCGCCAATCACGTGCCGCTCCAGCACTGGGCCTATATCGTCGATCTCGACAAGCAGGACCGGCCCTTTCATCCGCTCGGTGCCGACGGCAAGTCGGCCTTCTCAGACAAGAGCGATCCGCTGACCGAGATCTGCCGTGAGGTAGCGCCGGCCAGGGACGAGGCGCTGCTGATCAAGGCCGAGGCCAGCGCGTTGCGCAGCGGTCCGGCGGCCGATCGGCTCAAGGCCTCCGGCATCGAATGGCTTGTGGTCGCCGGCGTCTGGACCGAAGCCTGTATCGACGCCACCGTAAAGGACGCCGTGGCGAAGGGATTTCGCGTGCTGCTGGTCAAGGATGCCTGCGGCAGCGGCAGCGCGGCCATGCACCAGACCGGCATCCTCAACCTCGCCAACCGGCTCTATGGCGGCGCGGTCACCGACACGGACGGCGCCTGCCGGCTGCTGGCCGGCGAGACCGTCACCGCCTGGCAGGTCGAGGGGTCGGTGCCGCTGCGCTTCACCTTCGACAATGCGGCGGCGCTCTACGCCGATCTATGACGGCAGACCGACACCGCGGCAAATATGAAACACGGCTCGACCCGGCGCTGTGGGCCTATATCGACAGCGTCAACGCCTGGTACCCGCCCGAGGTGATCGGCCTGCCGATCGACAAGCAGCGCGCGGTCTATGACAGGATGTGCCGGGCTTTCCATCAGGGCCGTCCGCCGGGGGTCAAGGCCAGCGATGGCCTGGTCGGCGCTTCGGGCCACGGCATCCCGATCCGCCACTACCAGCCCGCCGGCAAGGCAGCGCGGGCCATGGTGCTCTATTTCCATGGCGGCGGCTTCATCCTCGGCGGGCTCGACAGCCATGACGACATCTGTGCCGAGATCTGCGCCGGCACCGGCTTCGACGTGGTGTCGGTCGACTACCGGCTGGCGCCCGAGCATGTGCACCCCGCCGCCTTCGACGATGCGATGGCCGCCTTCGCATGGGCGGCGACGTCGGGCCTGCCGCTGGTGCTGTGCGGCGAGAGCGCCGGCGGCAATCTCGCAGCGGCCGTGGCGCAGGCGACGCGCCAGCATATCAGGGCCGCGATCGGCCAGGTGCTAATCTATCCCGGTCTCGGCGGCGATGAGGCAGCCGGCTCCTATGTCGAACATGCCGAAGCACCGCTGCTGTCCGTCAGCGATATAGCCTTCTACCGCGACGTCCGTTCGGCCAAGCGGCAATCGCCCGACGACCCGACCTTGTCACCGTTGCGCGACAACGACTTTTCCGGCCTGCCGCCAACGGTGATCATCACGGCCGAGTGCGACCCGCTATCGTCCGATGGCGAAACCTACCGCGACCGCATCGTTGCGGCCGGCGGCAAGGCATGGTGGCATGAGGAGAAGCGCCTGGTTCACAGTTTCCTGCGCGCCCGCACCACGGTGCCGGCCGCGGCGGAGGCGTTCGCGCGCATCATCGCGGCGATTGCATCACTGGGGCGTGGCGAGTGGCCGTATTGAGTGTTTGTCCTACGACGCCGCAACGCTCTTTTCGGAGGAATTGGCTTTCAGCCAGAGCGCCTTTTCGCCGAGTGTCGTGACCATGGCGGCATGCGCCGCGCGCTCGGCTTCGGTCAGGCGCGCCGGCAGCGGCCTCGGGCGCTCGGCGACGATGATCTCGATGTGGCGGACATTCTCGCCCTGCGCCGGCGCGGTGGCGCTGTCGAGGATAAGTGCGGCCTGCTTACCGCCGATCAGCTCGATATAGACCTCGGCCAACAATTCGGAATCGAGCAGCGCGCCGTGCTTGGTGCGTTTCGTGTTGTCGATGCCGTAGCGCCGGCAGAGCGCATCGAGCGAATTGGGGCCCATCGGGTGCTTGCGGCGCGCCAGCGCCAGCGTGTCGACGACACGGCCGGGATCGACGACGGGATGGCCGAGCCGGCCGAATTCGACATTGAGGAAGCCGATGTCGAACGTGGCGTTGTGCGCGACCAGCTTGGCGCCGTCGGTGAAGGTCAACCATTCCTCGGCGATTTCGGCAAAGGTCGGCTTGCCCGCGAGATCCGCCGCGCTGATGCCGTGCACGGCCTGCGCCTCCTCATGGATCGCCCGGCCTTGCGGGTTGATATAGTGGTGGAACGTCCTGCCGGTCGGGAAACGGTTGACCAGCTCGACGCCGCCCAGCTCGATCACGCGGTCGTCGCGCGAATCAAGGCCGGTGGTTTCCGTATCGAAGATGATCTCGCGCATCGAATCAGTCCGTTCTAAGCAAGCAGAATCATACAGCGGAACAAAATGGCAATGCCTGTTTTCTCTTCTCCCCTTGTGGGAGAAGGTGGATCGGCGCGTAGCGCCGAGACGGATGAGGGGTGTTCCAGCGGAGTGAGACGTTGGCGTTCCCTGGAACACCCCTCATCCGTCGCCTTCGGCGACACCTTCTCCCACAAGGGGAGAAGGAAAGCGTCAGCGACCAGACCCCCCGGAGAGCTCGGCGATAATGGCGGCAACGGCGGCACGCGCCGCCTCCAATCCTTGGCCGGTGTCGATGACGAAATCCGCCAGCCTGCGCTTCTCCGCATCCGGCACCTGCTTGGCCAGGATCGCCGCCAGTTTTTCTTCCGTCATGCCCGGCCGGGCCAGCACGCGCTGGCGCTGGATTTCGGTGGGCGCCGTGACGACGACGACCTTGTCGACGCGGCCACGGCCGCCGGTTTCGAAGAGCAGCGGAATATCGAGCACGGCGATCGATTCGCCGGCGTTACGATGCATGGCCAAGAAGGCGTCGGCATCGGCGCGCACCAGCGGATGGATGATCGCTTCCAGCCGCTTCAGCGCGGCGGCATCGCCAAGCACGCGCGCGCCAAGTTTTGCGCGATCGACCACACCATCGACAACCGTTCCGGGAAAAGCGGCCTCGACCAAAGGCGCCGCCGCACCGGAATAGAGGCGATGCACCGCCTCGTCGGAATCATGGACCGGCACGCCCGCCTCGGCGAACATTTTCGCCGTCGTCGACTTGCCCATGCCGATCGAGCCGGTGAGGCCGAGCACGATCATGGTTTCGGCACCAGATCGGCAACGATGAGTGCGCGAAGCTCCGCCGTGACCTGCGGCCTGATGCCGAACCAATGTTCGAAGCCGGGCACGGCCTGGTTGAGCAGCATGCCGAGGCCGTCGACCGTCTTCAGCCCCCTGGCGCGCGCGGCGGCGAGCAGGGGGGTTTCGAGCGGCACATAGACAAGGTCGGTGACGATGGCGTGGTCCGGCAGCAAGGCCGGATCGGCGGCGAGGCCTTCATTGCCGACCATGCCAAGTGCCGTGGTGTTGACCAGCAGGCCGGCGTCGGCCAGCAATTCGTGGGTCTCCGCCGTGCCATGCGCCGAAACGCCGGCGCCGAAACCATCCCGCAATTCCTGCGCCCGGGCGAGCGTGCGGTTGACGATTCTGATATCGCCGACGCCACGCTGCTTCAGTGCCTGGATGACGGCGCGGGACGCGCCGCCGGCGCCGAGCACGACCGCGGGGCCGGTGTTTGCCCAGCCCGGCGCGTAATCATCGAGGTTGGCGGCAAAGCCGTGGCCGTCGGTGTTGCCGCCCCACAGGAGACCGTCCTCGAACCACAGCGTGTTGACGGCGCCGATCTCCTCGGCCGCCTGGTCGCGGCGGTGGACAAGAGCGAAAGCGGCTTCCTTGTGCGGAATGGTGACATTGCCGCCGCGAAACCCGTTTGCCCGCAAAGCCGCGATGAATTCGGCAAAATCCTGCGGCGCCACGTCGATCGCCTCATAACTGCCGTCGATGCCGTGCTGGGCCAGCCAGTGGCCATGGATCTTCGGCGAGCGCGAGTGCTTGATCGGATGGCCGGTGACAAAAGCCTTCTTCGTTGCCTCAGCCATCGATGGCCCCCAGCGTGCGCAGTTCGGCCAGCAGCGGCAAAAGCGGCAGGCCGACAATCGTAAAATGATCGCCCTCGATCTTCTCGAAGAGCTGGATGCCTTCGCCCTCGACCTGGTAGGCGCCGACGCTGGCCAGCGCCCTGGCGCCGACACGGGCGAGATGGCGGCCGATGAAGCCGGGGTCGAGCTTGCGCATGGTCATGCCGGCGATGCCGACATGGCGCCATAGCACCTTGCCGTCGCGCACCAGAACGGCGGCGCTGTTGAGCTGGTGGGTCTTGCCCGACAACGCCAGGAGATGGCGGCGCGCGCCTTCCATGTCGGCCGGCTTGTGGAACACTTCGTCACCCAAAGACAAAGTCTGGTCGCAGCCGAGCACCAGCGCGCCGGGCCGGCGTTCGCTGACCTCGGTGGCCTTGGCCTCGGCCAGAACCAGGGCGACATCCTCGGGCGAAACGCCGCTATCCTGCAACGGCGCCTCGAGCGCGCGCTCATCGACATCGGCCGGCACGGCCTCGACATCGAGCCCGGCATTGAGAAGCATTGCCTTGCGGAACGGACTGCCGGAGGCGAGGATGATTTTTTCGGTCATTTTTCACTCAGGCGCAGGTACAGGCGCGGTTGGGATATGAGCTTCAATCTGCAACGTTGGCGCCGCCCCTCACTATCCTGCCGGACATTTCTCTCCGTATAGAGACGGGGAGAAAGGGGCAGCTTCAGCGCAGGCGCTCTTCTTCGGCTACGCTGGTGATTGGCGAAACCTTCTACGACAGCGCCCCTCTCCCCGTCACTATACGGGGAGAGGATGCCGGCAGGCAGGTGAGGGGCGGCGCCGAGTTTCCGCTAAGAAGTCTCGGAAAACGCACTCCTCGTTCAATTATCTGTTCTTCCCCCGCAGGGCAACGATCGCCGCCGCCGTTTCCTCGATCGAGCGGCGGCTGACGTCGATCATCGGCCAGCCATGGCGCGTGCAGATCTGGCGGGCATAGGCGAGCTCCTCGTTGATGGCGGCGCGGTCGACATAGTCGGTCGGCACATAGGAACTGCTGTTGCCGAGGATGCGGTTCTGGCGGACATGCGAGATGCGCTCGGCGGTGGCGATCAGCCCGACGATCAGCGGCTTGGAGGCGCTGACCAGGCTTTCGGGCACCGGCACGCCGAGCACGATCGGGATGTTGGCGGTCTTGATGCCGCGATTGGCGAGATAGATGCTGGTCGGCGTCTTCGACGTCCGCGAAATGCCGATCAGCACGACATCGGCATCGTCCATATTCGCCGGCAGCTGGCCGTCATCATGGTCCATGGTGAAGTTCAGCGCATCGATGCGGCGGAAATATTCGGCGTCGAGAACGTGCTGGGCGCCGACACGGCGGCCGGCCGGCGTGCCGAGATAGGACTGGAAGACGGTGAGCACCGGCTCCAGCACCGACACGCAGGGCAGGCCCATTGTGGCGCAGCGCTCGTCAATGCCGCGCGCAAGCTTCTGGTCGACGACCGTATAGAGGATGATGCCCGGCTCCTCCTCTATGTCCTCGAACACCTTGGCGACCTGCTTTTCGGTACGGATGAGCGGGTAGATGTGCTCGATCGCCCGTGCATCCTTGTATTGCGCCGAAGCCGCCCGCCCGGCGGCGAGCAGCGTTTCGCCGGTCGCGTCGGAAATCAGGTGCAGGTGAAAGAAGCTCTGGGGTTTGTTCACAGGGATCACCTGGGGCTGTGGGCGGATGTGGATAAAGCGGGACAGAAAGAGGCGCCGGTCGGAGGCGACTGTATCAGATGGCAGTTTGTCCACAATTCGCTGTGCTGTCAGCTTGGTCGGGCGGCTGGGGACAAGTCTGGGGACGGCCGCCTTTGCCTTTCAGCCGTCCACAGGGCGGGATTCTTCCTCGGTTTGCTAAAGCTTTGACTCCGATGATGGATTCCGGATGATCCCCAGAACCCTTAAGTCGGGAGAGGGAAGCGCGCGACAATATGCTTGCTGGCTTTTTGGCTGGCGAAGCGGGACAGGTGACAACCACCACAACCAACAGACTCTTAGAATCAGAAGAATCTTAGATATAAGAATCTTTGATTATAGGAAGGCTGGGAGAGGGTAAGCGCTCAATGCCCAAAAGCCGGATCATGCTGGACGTCCTGAAGGGCGAGGCGCACTTTCCGCCTCCGCTCTGGATGATGCGTCAGGCCGGACGCTATCTGCCGGAATATCGTGAAACACGCAGGCGCGCAGGTTCGTTCCTCGATCTCTGCTACGATCCCGACCTTGCGGTGGAAGTGACCTTGCAGCCGATAGAGCGCTTCGGCTTCGACGCCTCGATCCTGTTCTCCGACATCCTTGTCGTTCCGCATGCGCTCGGCCGCGACGTTCGCTTCGAAGAGGGAAGAGGCCCCCTTTTGACGCCGATCTCCGTGGCCGAGATCATGGCTCTGGAAAGCGATGTGTTTCACGTGAATCTCGAACCGGTCTACGAGACGGTTCGCCGGTTGCGGGCAAAACTGCCTGACGAGACCACGCTGATCGGCTTCTGCGGCGCGCCCTGGACGGTGGCGACCTATATGATTGCCGGCCATGGAACGCCCGATCAGGCGCCGGCACGGCTGTTTGCCTATCGCGAGCCGGCGGCGTTTCAACATCTCCTGACGGTGCTTGCCGACCAGTCGGCGGCCTATCTGATCCGGCAGATCGAAGCCGGCGCGGATGTGGTGCAGATTTTCGATTCCTGGTCCGGCGTGCTCGACGATGCGACGTTCGACCAGTTTTGCGTTTGGCCGGTGGCCGAGATGGTCCGCCAGGTTCGCGCCGTTCATCCCGATGTGCCGATCATCGGATTTCCCAAGGGCGCCGGCGCGCGCTACCGGACCTATCGCCAGAAGACCGGTGTGACGGGGCTGGGGATCGACTGGACGGTGCCGCTGGCGGCGGCGAAGGATCTGCAGCGTTCGGGTGCGGTCCAGGGCAATCTCGATCCCTTGAGGCTCGTGGCCGGCGGCAAGGCGCTGTCGGATGGCGTCGAGGCGATCCTGAAGGCGCTGGGAGACGGGCCGCTGATCTTCAATCTCGGCCACGGCATCACGCCGGAGACGCCGATCGCACATGTCGAGGCGATGGTGAAGCAGGTGAGGAGCGCGGCACGCTGATGGCTGAGTCAGACAATACCAACAGCACCGGACAGGCCATGATGCGCATGGTCATCGGCATCGCTGTGCTGATCGTGGCGACGGCGTTTCTGTTTTTCGTCGCGCCCGAAAGTTTCTATCCCTGGGCAAAGGCGATCCATATCCTTGCCGTCATTTCGTGGATGGCCGGCATGCTCTATCTGCCGCGGCTGTTCGTCTACCACGTCGATGCCGAGAAGGGCTCGGTGCAGTCGGAGACCTTCAAGGTGATGGAGCGGCGCCTGCTGCGCGGCATCATCAATCCGGCGATGATCGTCACCTGGGTGTTCGGCCTGTGGCTCGCCTGGAAAGTCTTTGGATTCCAGGGCGGCTGGCTGCACGCCAAGATCGGTTTGGTGTTGTTAATGTCCGCCGTTCACGGCTATCTGGCCGGCGCGGTGCGCAAATTCGCCGAGGATCGCAACGAAAAACCTGCGAGGCACTGGCGGATCGTCAATGAGATCCCCACATTCCTGATGATCGCCATCGTGATCCTGGTTGTCGTCAAGCCGTTCTGAGGCCGATCAGGCCGTTTAAAACGCGGCTTGCTCTTTCATCCGACCGACGATAAAAGACGGGTCTTCCTTCCCGTCATGCGCCGCCCCTCATTGTTTTCGGCCGCGCCCGGCATTTGTCGCATCCCGCCGATATTTTTCTCCCAAAGCTCACCCAGAGTCCGTCTATGCAAGAAATGAAACTTACCGAATTCAAGAACAAGAAACCGCCAGAGCTGATCGCTTATGCCGAATCGCTCGAGGTCGAGAACGCCAGCGTCATGCGCAAGCAGGAGCTGATGTTCGCGATCCTGAAGAAGCTGGCCGCCCAGGACGTCGAGATCATCGGCGACGGCGTGGTCGAAGTGCTTCAGGACGGGTTCGGCTTCCTGCGCTCAGCCAACGCCAACTATCTGCCAGGTCCCGACGACATCTACATCTCGCCGTCGCAGATCCGGCGCTTTTCGCTGAAGACCGGCGACACGGTCGAAGGACCGATCCGCAGCCCGAAAGAGGGCGAGCGCTATTTCGCGCTGCTCAAGGTCAACACCATCAATTTCGACGATCCCGAAAAGATCCGCCACAAGATCCATTTCGACAATCTGACGCCGCTCTATCCGACCTCGCGGCTGAAGATGGAAATGGAGGTTCCGACCTCCAAGGACATCTCGCCGCGCGTCATCGACCTGGTGGCGCCGCTCGGCAAGGGCCAGCGCGCTTTGATCGTCGCGCAGCCGCGCACCGGCAAGACGGTGCTGCTGCAGAACATCGCCCACTCCATCACCACCAACCATCCCGAATGCTATCTGATCGTGCTTCTGATCGACGAGCGGCCGGAAGAAGTGACCGACATGCAGCGCTCGGTGAAGGGCGAGGTCGTCTCCTCGACCTTCGACGAACCGGCGGTGCGCCACGTCCAGGTCGCTGAAATGGTCATCGAAAAGGCCAAGCGCCTGGTCGAACATGGCCGCGACGTCGTCATCCTGCTCGATTCCATCACCCGCCTCGGTCGCGCCTACAACACCGTCGTGCCGTCATCCGGCAAGGTGCTTACCGGCGGTGTCGACGCCAACGCGCTGCAGCGCCCGAAGCGCTTCTTCGGCGCCGCGCGTAACATCGAGGAAGGCGGTTCGCTGACCATCATCGCCACCGCGCTGATCGATACCGGCAGCCGCATGGACGAAGTCATCTTCGAAGAGTTCAAGGGCACCGGCAATTCGGAAATCGTGCTCGACCGCAAGGTCGCCGACAAGCGCATCTATCCGGCCATGGACATCCTGAAGTCCGGTACCCGCAAGGAAGACCTGCTGGTGCCGCGTCAGGACCTGCAGAAGATCTTCGTGCTGCGCCGCATCCTGGCGCCGATGGGAACCACCGACGCAATCGAGTTCCTCATCGACAAGCTGAAGCAGACCAAGACCAATGCGGATTTCTTCGATTCGATGAATACGTAAGGGCCGGTCCGAAGCTTCCGGACCTGTAGCGAGCCCCATTCCCGGAAACTGGGATGGGGTTTTTCTTTGCTGGGTTAGGTCGGCGGGCCTCGCGGCAAATCGCATAAGTCGGCGCCGCCCCTTATTGCCCTGCCGGGCATTTCTCCCTGTAAACGGGGAGAAAGAGGCTGGAACCAGCGCCGGCGCCTTCCTCGGGAGCGCTGACAATTGGCGAAAGCAGCGACAACAGCGTCCCTCGCCCCGTTTACGGGGAGAGGATGCCGGCAGGCAGGTGAGGGGCAGCGCTGACGTTGAAATTTGGGGGCACGGAGCAGTCAGCTAGGTCTCCGGCTCCGCCTATCGACGGCTCAACAACCGCTCCAACTCCTCAGCACTTGTCACCACCGGCAAACAAACCTGCCCTGTACAAAGCCAGGCACCCGGCCTGTCGGTCGGCGGCAGAATCCCGCCCGGCAGCAAGGGTCGATTCGTTTCCGAACCAATCGCGGCAATGATGTCGACGCGGCGCGGGTCGGGGCATCGATTCGCGACCGGAACGAGCTTTGGATCTTCTGGATTGTCGACGATGACCAGTTTCAAAGGCTCGATGGCAAGCGCGCAGGCATTGACGATGCCGGCCTGGCCATAGGCCTGTTGCGTTGCGCGGCCGGCGGCGTGCTCTGCGATCTTCCAGGCTTTTTCGCCGAGATCGAGATCGCCGGTCACGGAGGCGAGCCTCACCAGTGCCGCGATGATTTGACTGGTGGCTGACGAAATCGCCTCGTCGACATCGCCCCTGATGCGGATCGGCACGTCGGTGCTGTCCGAGGCGGTCAGATAGTAACCTGTGCCGGCTTCGTCGGCATGCCAATGGTCGAGCTGCTCGATGAACTGTTTCGCCCGGTCGATGTAGCTCCAATCGCCAGACGCCTCGAACAGCGAAATCCCCGCATTGGCCATGGCGGCATAGTCGCTCGACAGAGCGGGAAACAGTTTCCTGGCGCCAAGCATGGAATGCGGCAAGCGGCCGTCGCGGCTGGCGCCGGAGATATGGGCAAAGGCCTTGGCCGCGGCCTCGATCCAGTCGGGCCGGCCCAGCGAGCGACCGGCCTCGGCGAGTGCCGCAATCATCAGGCCGTTCCAGTCGGTGAGGGTCTTGGCATCGAGGCCTGGCCTGACGCGCTCTTCCCGCACCGCGAGTAGCCTTGCCTTAAGCGGCATCAGCCGTTCGCGATCGGCCACGCTTTGGGTTTGCTGGCCACGAGTTTGGTGGACGACCGGCTTGCCTTCCCAGCCATCCGGGCTGGAGAGGGTGAAGTACTCGAAAAACAAGGCTGAATCGTCGCCGAGGACGGCTTCGATCTCTTCCCTGCTCCAGGTGTAGAACAGCCCTTCCTCGCCATCGCTGTCGGCATCGAGACTGGCGGCGAAGGCGCCGCCTTCGACGCGCATTTCACGCAGCAGCCAGTCGACGGTCTCTTCGATTCGTATCCGGAACAAATGATTGCCGCTTGCCGAAAACGCCCAGTTGCAGAAGCGGATCAGCTCCGCATTGTCGTAGAGCATCTTTTCGAAATGCGGCACCAGCCATTCGGCATCGGTGGAGTAGCGGCTGAGCCCGCCGCCAATATGGTCATAGATGCCGCCGCCCAGCATCCGTTCCAGGCTGACCAGCACGTCATCGCGATGCGCGGCGTTGCCATCGCGCAGCCAGGACAGCCAGAGTGTCAGCATGAACGGCGCGTTGGGGAATTTCGGCGCGCCGCGCAGGCCGCCAAGTTCGCTGTCGATCATGCCGTCGATGCGGCCGGCGAAGTCGGTGAGCGTGCCGCGGTCGAGGCTCTGCTTGCCATGCGTGCCGGAAAGCCGCGCCTCGACATGGGAGGTCAGCCCGTCGGCGCTCTGGTGCAGGCTGTCGCGCTTCTCGCGCCAGGCCTTGTCGACCGCTTCCATGACCTGGATGAAGCCCGGGCGGCCATAGCGCGCCTCGCGCGGAAAATAGGTGCCGCCCCAGAATGGCTTGCCGTCCGGCGTCAGGAACATGGTCAGCGGCCAGCCGCCTTGCTCGCCCATCGAGGACAGCGCGGCCATATAGATCTGATCGATGTCGGGACGCTCCTCGCGGTCGACCTTGATATTGACGAACAGACGGTTCATGACGGCGGCGACGCCGTCATTCTCGAAGCTTTCATGCGCCATGACATGGCACCAGTGGCAGGCGGCATAGCCGACGGAGAGCAGGATAGGGCGATCGAGCGTCCTTGCTTCTTCGAGCGATGCCGTCGACCAGGCCCGCCAATGGACGGGATTGGCGCTGTGCTGCTGCAGATAGGGGCTGGCCTCTTCGGCAAGCAGGTTTTGCGCGGGCAATGTCACAATGGGCAACTCGGGTTGTTTGAAGGCGCGAGGCTAGGGCGGTTCAACAGAGCGGGCAAATGATTTCAGGCGATTCGATCGTTGCGCTGTCGAGCGGCCGGCTTCCGGCCGGTGTCGCCGTGCTGCGTATCTCCGGTCCGCAGACTCGATTCGTAGTCGAAACGATTGCCGGTAGCATGGTTAAGGACCGGGCGGCGGTTCTGCGCAGGTTCAGAGCGCCGGATGGAACCGTGCTCGACAGCGGCCTGGTCATCTTCTTTCCCGGTCCGGCGAGCTTTACCGGGGAGGATGTCGCCGAATTCCATGTCCATGGCGGGCGCGCCGTCGTGGCGCGGATGTTGGAGATCATCGCCAGCTTTGACGGCGTCAGGCTCGCCGAACCCGGCGAATTCGCGCGTCGCGCCTTTCTTAACGGCAAGGTCGACCTCGTCGAGACGGAGGCGCTGGCGGACCTGGTCAATGCCGAGACCGAGGCGCAGCGACGTTTCGCGGTCCAGAATGCCGAGGGTGTCCAGAGCGATCTGTATATGAGTTGGCGCCGCCGGCTGATCCACGCGCGGGCGATGATCGAGGCCGAGATCGATTTTGCTGACGAAGACGACGTGCCGGGATTCGTTTCGGACACGGTCTGGTCGGATGTCCGGGTGATGATCGGCGAAATCGATCGCCACATCGCCGGATTTCACGCTGCCGAAATCATTCGCGACGGTTTTGAGGTGGTGATTCTAGGCGCGCCGAATGCCGGCAAGTCGAGTCTGTTCAACGCCTTGGCGAGGCGCGATGCAGCTATTGTAACGGATGAGCCCGGCACGACCCGCGACCTGCTCGAGGTGACGCTGGATCTCGGCGGCCTGCGCGTCAGGCTGACGGATACGGCCGGCTTGCGCGACGCACCGGGCAAGGTCGAGGCGATCGGCATCGAGAAGGCGCGGGCCAAGGCCGATCGCGCCGATCTCTTGCTGCTGCTGGAGGACATTTTGTCTCCCGGAGACGTCAGGCCTTTGCCGGGCAAGGCACCGCTGTTGCGTGTCGGCACCAAGTTCGACCTGTTGGATGAGCAGGCGGCCGGTGATGCGGCTGGCAGATACGACTTCGTCATTTCAGTTATGAATGGCACTGGTGTGGAGGCGCTGCTCGCCGAAATCGGCCGTTGCGCGGCGGACGCGGCTGGCGACGTCGGCGATATCCTGCCGTCCCGCCTGCGGCATGTTGAACTGCTCGGTGAGGCGAATCGCCATTTGCATCGCGCGATCGATGAGCACACCGGCGGCCAGGAACTGCGGGCCGAGGAGCTGCGGCTGGCGGCGGATAGGTTGGGCCGAATTGTCGGCGCGATCGATGTCGAAGATATGTTGGATGTGATCTTTTCGCAGTTCTGCATTGGGAAATGATTCACGTGAAACTATGCGGCGTATTGCTTTCCGTGACTCACGTGAAACACAGCGATCCAGAATATGATATGAAGCAGGTGCGGGGGTAATTTGCGAGATAGTGGCGGGTGGTGGCGCTGCCACCTCACCTGCCTGCCGGCATCCTCTCCCCGTATAGTGACGGGGGACAGGGCGCTCGCAGGAATGGTTTCGCCAATCGCCGACGTCCCAAGAAGGGTGCCGGTGTTGCGGCCAGCTACTTTCTCCCCGTTACGATGCGGGGAGCAATGTCCGGCAGGACAATGAGGGGCGGGCGCCTTCCAGGACTGATTTGCCGTACCGATTGGCGCAGTACCGTCGCCGCGCTGCATCGCCCCTGTTTCACGTGAAACTTGTCGCGAAGTTTTCTTGACAGCTTGGCCCCGCGGGGACATGTGTCCCTCAATCTTCTTGAGTCCAGGAAATTTGAAATGACCGGTCACTATGATGTGGTTGTGGTGGGTGGCGGCCATGCGGGGTGCGAGGCGGCCAGTGCAGCCGCGCGCGCCGGCGCGAAAACCGCGCTGGTGACGCTGCGCTTCGACACAATCGGCGTGATGTCGTGCAATCCCGCGATCGGCGGGCTCGGCAAGGGCCATCTGGTCCGCGAGATCGACGCGATGGACGGGCTGATGGGCCGGGTGGCGGATGCCGCCGGCATCCAGTTCCGCCTGCTCAACCGGCGCAAGGGTCCGGCGGTGCGCGGCCCGCGCACACAGGCGGACAGAAAGCTCTATCGCCTTGCCATGCAGGAAGCGATTCGGCAGCAGAACGATCTCGACGTGGTCGAGGGCGAGGTGCTGGATTTCGAGATCAACGACGGACGGATCGCCGCTGTTCTGCTCGCCGACGGCCGCAGGCTTGCCTGCGGCGCCGTGGTGCTGACGACAGGCACCTTCCTGCGCGGCCTTATTCATATTGGCGAGAAGAAGATCGTCGCCGGCCGGATGAATGAGCAGGCGAGCCTTGGGCTGTCGGCGACGATGGACCGCGCCGGCTTCGAGCTCGGCCGCCTGAAGACCGGCACACCGCCACGTCTGGACGGAAGGACCATCGACTGGGCGTCGCTGGAAAGCCAGGCGGCGGATGAGGATCCCGTGCCGTTCTCGCTGATGACCGACCGCATCACCACGCCGCAGATCGAGTGCGGCATCACCCGCACGACATCAGCCACGCATGGGTTGATCCGCGCCAATCTCGGCCGCTCCGCCATGTATTCCGGCTCGATTGAAGGCGTCGGACCGCGCTATTGCCCGTCGATCGAGGACAAGATCGTCAAGTTCGGGGACCGGGACGGCCACCAGATCTTTCTGGAGCCGGAAGGGCTCGACGACGACACCGTCTATCCCAATGGGATTTCGACCTCGCTGCCGCAGGATGTGCAGCTCTCGATCCTCAAGACCATTCCGGGGCTGGAGCGGGCAGTCATGCTGCAGCCTGGCTATGCCATTGAATATGACCACGTCGATCCGCGCGAGCTGCAGCAGACGCTGGAGACCAAGCGCGTTGCCGGCCTGTTTCTCGCTGGGCAGATCAACGGCACGACCGGTTATGAAGAGGCGGCCGGGCAAGGCCTGCTTGCTGGCCTCAACGCGGCACGACGGGCGTCGGGCGGCGAACAGATCGTGCTCAGCCGCACCGAGGCCTATATCGGCGTGATGGTCGACGATCTGACCAGCCGCGGCATCAGCGAACCCTACCGCATGTTCACCTCGCGGGCCGAATTCCGGCTGTCGCTGCGCGCCGACAATGCCGATGAGCGGCTGACGCCGCTCGCCGAAAAGCTGGGGATCGCCTCGGCGCAACGCATGCAGCGCTACGGTGATGTCATGCAGCGGCTCGACGCGGCGCGCGAATTGGCCAGGTCGGTGGCGATGACTCCGAATGAGGCGGCGCGGCATGGGCTGGAGATCAACCGGGACGGCGTGCGCCGGTCGGGTTATGAGCTGCTGGCCTATCCCGACGTGGATGTTGCCTGGCTGGCCAGGGTCGAGCCGAAATTTGCGGCGATCGACGCCAAGACCGCCGAGCGTCTCGAAACGGAAGCGAAATATTCTGTCTATCTCGACCGGCAGAAGAGCGATGTCGCGCAGATCCGCCACGAGGAGAGAAGGCTGATCCCCGAGACGGTGGATTTCGCCGGCGTGCCCGGCCTGTCCAACGAATTGAAGCAGAAGATGCAGGCGCGGCGGCCGCGGTCCATCGCCGACGCGCAACGCATGGAGGGCATGACGCCGGCGGCGCTGGCGATCATTGTCGCACATGTCCGGCACCATGAGAGTGTGCAGAGGCCCCAGAGCGATCAAAGGGTTGTTGCGTGAGCTCTTTCTCTTGGAAGAGCCTGCAGGACGCGGCGGGCCCGGTTTCACGTGAAACATTCGATCGCCTTGTGGCGTTCGAAGCCATGTTCCAGAAATGGAATCGCAGCATCAATCTGGTGGCGCAGTCGACCGCGGGCGATGTCTGGCAGCGCCACATCCTCGACAGCGCGCAGCTGGCGCGCGTAGAGCCCACTGCCGCGCGCTGGGTCGATATCGGTTCGGGCGGTGGATTTCCGGGCCTGGTCATGGCTTTCCTGCTCGCCGAGCGCGATGGCGCCAGCATCGATCTGGTGGAGAGCAACCGCAAAAAGGCTTCGTTCCTGCAGACCGTGATCGGCCAGTTCAACCTGCCGGCGCGGGTTATCGCGCGCCGGATCGAGGACAGCCATGCGCTTGTTTCGCAACCGCAAATCGTCACGGCGCGGGCTCTGGCCTCGCTTTCGGTCCTGCTCGACCTGTCGGCGCCGTGGCTGATGTCGGGCGCACGCGGGCTGTTCCACAAAGGCCGGGATTATCGCGCCGAAGTGCAAGAAAGCGTTAACCGATGGGCCTTCGATCTGGTAGAACATGCCAGTGTGACGGACCCCCAAGGCGTGATCCTGGAACTGTCAAACCTGCGACCCGTCTGATCTTCGACTTGTCGGGCTATTTGGCGACCCAAAAATGAATTTCTGGCATAAACCCATGAAGAACGGCCCCCGAATCATCACCGTAGCCAACCAGAAGGGCGGTGTCGGCAAGACCACCACCGCCATCAATCTGGCCACCGCTCTGGCCGCGATCGGCGAAAAGGTGCTGATCGTCGACCTCGACCCGCAAGGCAATGCCAGCACCGGCCTCGGCATCGACCGCAAGGACCGCACGGTCTCGTCCTACGACGTGCTGACCGGCGAGCTGGAACTGGAAGCCGCGGCCATTCCGACAGCCGTGCCCGGCCTGTCGATCGTGCCGTCGACGCTCGACCTGCTCGGCATCGAAATGGAGATCGCATCGGCGCCCGACCGGGTGCTGCGGCTGCGCAACGCCTTGCGTGCCGCCTCGGCGCGTTCGGCCGGCTTCGGCTATGTGCTGATCGACTGCCCGCCGTCGCTCAACCTTCTGACGTTGAATTCGATGGCGGCGGCCGATTCGGTGCTGGTGCCGTTGCAATGCGAGTTCTTCGCGCTCGAAGGTCTCAGCCAATTGCTGGAAACCGTCGAGCAGGTGCGCCGGTCGATCAATCCGGACCTCACCATCCAGGGCATCGTGCTGACCATGTATGACGGCCGCAACAATCTGGCCAACCAGGTGGTGCAGGATGTGCGCCAGCATATGGGCGACAAGGTCTACGAGACCATCATTCCGCGCAATGTGCGGGTGTCGGAGGCGCCGTCCTACGGCAAGCCGGCAATCCTTTACGATTTGAAGTGCTCTGGCAGCCAGGCCTATCTGCAACTGGCCTCGGAAGTGATCCGCCGCGAGCGTAAATTGCGCGCCGCTTGATTGGATCGGATGCAGAATTAACAGCCGATTCGATACCGAAACGATCCAAAGACGATTATCCAAGATAGACCTGGAATTGACATGAGCGAAGACCTTTCGAGGAAAAGACTGGGCCGTGGCCTGGCGGCACTGATCGGCGAGATCGATCGCCCGGCGGCGCCGGAAAAGCCCGGGATGAGCGCCGACGGCAAGGTGCCGATCGAGTTCGTGAGCCCCAACCCGAAGAACCCGCGCCGGCATTTTGGCGACGCCGAACTGACCGATCTCGCCCAGTCGATCCGCGAACATGGCGTGGTGCAGCCGGTGGTGGCGCGGCCGTCGCCGACGCAGGCGGGCCGCTACGAGATCATCGCCGGCGAGCGGCGCTGGCGGGCGGCGCAGCGCGCCGGGCTGACCGAGATCCCGGTCATCATCCGCGAGGTCAACGACCGCACCGCGCTCGAGCTGGCGATCATCGAGAACGTCCAGCGCACCGACCTCAACGCCGTCGAGGAAGCGCTGGGCTACCAGCAGCTGATCGACGAGCACGGCTACACCCAGGCCGATCTCGGCAATGTCATCGGCAAGAGCCGCAGCCATGTCGCCAACACGCTCAGGCTGCTGAAGCTGCCGGATGTGATCCGCGACATGCTGGTCGACGGCGCGCTGTCGGCCGGCCATGCCCGTACGCTGGTGACGGCGGAGGATCCGGCCGGCCTTGCCAAGCGCATCGTCGAGGAAGGGCTTTCCGTGCGCCAAGCCGAAGCGCTGGCGCAGATGCCGGCCGGCCCCACGCCGGCCAAACCGAAGCAGCCGCAAGCCGCGCAGGAAAAGGATACCGACACGCTGGCACTGGAAAAGCTGATGACCGACACGCTCGGCATGATCGTGGCCATCGATCACAAGGGCAAGGGCGGCGAGCTGCGGGTGTCCTATCGCTCGCTGGAGCAGCTGGATGAGCTGTGCCGGAGATTGAAGCAGGAACGGTAGTTAGCCGGCGAATTGTATTAAGCGAAAGCTTGACTAAACGCAGAGAAAAAGAGGGCTGGCCGTTTGGTCAGCCCTTTCTGTTTGCGGCGTGATTGGCGAAATCGGCGAAGCGATCAATCTCCCCCCTCCTGGGGGAGATGCCCGGTAGGGCAGAGGGGGGCGCCGTAGAGCGCTGCCTCTGTCATCTGCGGCTGGCCGAGAACCCGCATCACGACCGATCGAGAGGTCGGCGGGCCAGCGCCCCCCTCTGGCTTGCCAGCCATCTCCCCCACGAGGGGGGAGATCGGCCAATCGCCGACCGCAGCTCCAGTCTAGCACTATGCTTGACAGTGCCCGGCAACGGCGTAACTTATATTAGACTTGGCTTAAATTAATTGCCCTGGCGTGCCGGTCGCGGCGAGGGCTATTTGCCATTCCTGCAGTCGTCGTGAAATGGCACCGCCTCGCCAAAATGATATGCCGACGCGCCTGACGCATGGGAGGTGCAAATGGCAGTCCGTTGGCAATTGTCCGGAAGCTACTTCGAAAATTGCAGCTGCGATGTCGTGTGTCCTTGCCTGCTGTCCACCAAGGCGCAGCTGACATCGAGGCCGACGAAAGGCGTTTGCGACGTCGGCCTGGTCTTTCACGTCGATACGGGCAATTACGGCGACGTTCGATTGGATGGGCTCAGTGTGGCACTGGTTGCTCACACGCCGGGTCCGATGGCAGACGGCAATTGGACGGCCGCGGCCTATATCGACGAACGGGCCGATGACAGGCAGACAGAGGCGCTGGGTGCCATCTTCACTGGCGCCGCGGGCGGCCCCATGGCGGTGTTGGCACCCTTGATCGGCACGAACCTCGGCGCCAAGAAGGTGCCGATAGACTACCGCATAGACGGCAAGAAGCGGTCGGTGGCGATTGCCGGCGTCATGCAGCTGGCGGTCGAGCCGCTGCCGACAATGCGCGAGGACGGGCAGATGTGGGCGGCCACCGGCCATCCTGTCAATCCCGACTGGCTCGGCATGGCGATGGGGGCGCCAAGCAGTACGTTCAGCGACCATGGCATGAGCTGGGACAATTCCGGGCAAAACGGACATTACGCCCCAATCAATTGGTCCGGCGAGTAGCTGTTGGCCGCATAGTACGGGAGGATCGCTCGCCTAACGCTGCCCCAGCCTGGCGCTTTCCACCGCAATGCCGAGCAGCGCTTGGCGCGCCAGCGCTTCCGACAGATCGGGCCGTTTGCGGGTCTGCAGCACGGCAGTCTGCAGCCGGGTCAGTGCGCGGCTCAGCGCATCGCTGCTCCAGCGCTCCAGCGCTTTCTCCACCAGCTTGCGCCGCGAAAAGAAAACCGGCGGGCGGGCGCCGGCGACGACCGATGCGGCATTGCGCCCGGCCGAGTCCATCTGGCCGCGCATGATTTGAATCTGCTGCAGCTGGCGCATCGCCGAGGACAACACCAGGAAGGGCGGGCCGCCGGACTGGCAGTGGCGGGTGAAGGCGGTGTCGAAGTCGCCGATCTTGCCTTCGAGCAGCGCGTCGACGGCATCGTCGAACGAGGCGCCGGACACGTCGCCCGACATCGCCCTGACATCGTCCAGGCCGATCTCCTTCTGGCCATGGGCGTAGAGGATGAGCTTTTCGATCTCGCCGCGCGAAGCGAGCCTGTCGCCGCCGAGATTGCGGCGCAGCGCTTGTCTGGCTTCCAGCGTCATCGACATGCCGGCCTTGCGCAATTCGTCGTCGATGACCGTGTCGATGTCGCGGGCCTCGTCGGCGTAGCAAGGCAGCGCCATGGCGTTGTCGGCGCCCTCGACCACGGCGCGCAAGCCGACGCCCTTCTTGAGGTCGCCGGCCTCGATCAGGATGATGGCATCGCGCGCGGGCTCCGCCGTCAGCGCCTTGACGTCCTCGGCCAGCGCCTTCTGGCCGGTGGCATTGCGCACCCAGAGCAGCCGGCGGTCGGAAAACATCGGCACGGTGCGGGCCTCGTCCAGCAGCCGGCCCTCGTCGCGATCGACCTCCGAGCCCTCGAGCCGGACCACGGAAAAGGGATCGTCGAGCGGCAGGCCGGTCTTTTCGGCAAAGGCCTTTGCACGCTCGGAGACGAGGCCGCGATCGGGGCCGTAGAGCAGGATGATGGAGATGCGCGGGTCAGGCCGCGCGAGCCAGGAATCGACCTCGAAAGCTTTCTTCTGTGCCATGGTGGGTGGTTAGCATGATGTGGGGTTGGGGTGAATGGCGATCGGCACCGACGCTCTTTTCCTTCTCCCCTTGTGGGAGAAGGTGTCGCCGAAGGCGACGGATGAGGGGTGTTCCAGGGAACGCTAACGCCGCACTCCGATGGCACACCCCTCATCCGTCTCGGCGCTGCGCGCCGATCCACCTTCTCCCACAAGGGGAGAAGGAAGACCGCGCGATGGTCCGCCGCCCAATCGCCTTATCTTCCGACAAACCCTGCCCAAGCTTGCGCCAAATTGCGCGCCGCCGTGAAACATCGACAAGAAATTTCGCGGACATATCTTCATCTTGGCGCCGGGGAGGCTGGATCGGCCGGCGCGGCCGGTCCGATGACCTTCGGCGAATTCGCACTGGACGCGCGGATGTGCAAATATCGGCGCCAGGCAACATTGGAGGACGAAGGTCATGGCCGATGCTGGGATGTTGCGTTTTCACGTTCCGGAGCCGGAAGTGCGGCCGGGCGGCACCCCTGATTTCTCCAACGTGACCATCGCCGCGGCCGGCTCGGTGCCGCGCCCAGACATCGATGTCGATCCGCGCACCATCCGCGACATGGCCTTTTCGATCATCCGCGTGCTGAACCGCGATGGCGAGGCGGTCGGCCCGTGGGCCGGGTTGCTGTCCAGCGAGGAGCTGCTGGAAGGCCTTCGCCATATGATGACGCTCCGGACCTTCGATGCCCGCATGCAGATGGCGCAGCGCCAGGGCAAGACCTCCTTCTATATGCAGCATCTCGGCGAAGAGGCGGTGAGCTGCGCCTTCCGCAAGGCGCTCGAGCCGGGTGACATGAATTTTCCGACCTATCGGCAGGCCGGCCTGCTCATCGCCGACGGCTATCCGATGGTCACGATGATGAACCAGATCTATTCCAACGAGGCCGACCCGCTGAAGGGCCGGCAGCTGCCGATCATGTATTCGTCGAAGGAGCACGGCTTCTTCTCCATCTCCGGCAATCTGGCGACGCAGTACATCCAGGCGGTCGGCTGGGCGATGGCTTCGGCGATCTCGAACGATTCCAAGATCGCGGCGGGATGGATCGGCGACGGCTCGACGGCGGAATCCGATTTTCACTCGGCGCTGGTGTTCGCCTCCACCTACAAGGCGCCGGTCGTGCTCAATGTCGTCAACAACCAGTGGGCGATCTCGACTTTTCAAGGCATAGCGCGCGGCGGCTCCGGCACCTTCGCGGCCCGGGGCCTCGGTTTCGGCATCCCGTCGCTGCGTGTCGACGGCAACGACTATCTCGCCGTCCATGCGGTGGCCAAATGGGCGGCCGAGCGGGCGCGGAAGAATCTCGGGCCGACGCTGGTCGAATATGTCACCTACCGCGCCGGCGCCCATTCCAGTTCGGACGATCCGTCGGCCTACCGGCCGAAGACCGAATCCGACGCCTGGCCGCTCGGCGATCCGATCGTGCGGCTGAAGAACCATCTGATCGGGCTCGGCGCCTGGTCGGACGAACGCCACGCGCAGGCCGAGGCCGAAATCCTCGACACGGTGATCGCGGCGCAGAAGGAGGCGGAAAGCCACGGCACGCTGCATGCCGGCGGCAAGCCGTCGACGCGCGACATGTTCGAGGGCCTCTATGCCGAGATGCCGCCGCATCTGCGGCGCCAGCGCCAGCAGGCGGGAGTCTGAGCCATGCCGAGACGGACCATGATCGAGGCCATTCGCGACGCCATGGATGTGTCGATGGGGCGCGACGACAAGGTCGTCGTGTTCGGCGAGGATGTCGGCTTCTTCGGCGGCGTCTTCCGCTGCACGCAGGGCCTGCAGGCCAAATACGGCAAGAGCCGCTGCTTCGACGCGCCGATCAACGAATCCGGCATTGTCGGCTCGGCCATCGGCATGGCCGCCTACGGGCTGAAGCCCTGCGTGGAAATTCAGTTTGCCGACTACATGTATCCGGCCTACGACCAGCTAACCCAGGAAGCGGCACGGCTGCGCTACCGTTCAAACGGCGATTTCACCTGCCCGATCGTGGTTCGCATGCCGACCGGCGGCGGCATTTTTGGCGGCCAGACGCACAGCCAGTCCCCGGAAGCCTTGTTCACCCATGTGTCCGGGCTGAAGACTGTCGTGCCGTCCAACCCGCATGACGCCAAGGGGCTGCTGATCGCGGCGATCGAGGATCCCGATCCGGTGATTTTCCTCGAGCCGAAGCGGCTCTACAACGGCCCCTTCGACGGCCATCACGACCGGCCGGTGACGCCCTGGTCGAAGCATGAGCTCGGCGAGGTCGCCGACGGTCACTACACCGTGCCGCTCGGCAAGGCGGCGATCCGCCGGGCCGGCTCTGATGTCACCGTGCTCGCCTACGGCACCATGGTCTATGTCGCGCAGGCCGCGGCCGAGGAGACCGGCATCGACGCCGAGATCATCGATCTGAGAACGCTTTTGCCGCTCGACCTCGACGCCATCGTCGCCTCGGTCAAGAAGACCGGGCGCTGCGTCATCGTGCATGAGGCGACGCTGACCTCCGGCTTCGGCGCCGAGCTGTCGGCGCTGGTGCAGGAAAACTGCTTCTACCATCTGGAGGCGCCGGTGGCGCGGGTCGCCGGCTGGGACACGCCCTATCCGCACGCGCAGGAATGGGATTATTTCCCCGGTCCCGCCCGGGTCGGCCGCGCGCTGATCGAAACATTGGAAGCCTAGAGTGGGGAGGCCTGACATGGGCGAACACATCATCAAGCTTCCCGATGTCGGCGAAGGCGTTGCCGAGGCCGAACTCGTCGAATGGCACGTCAAGGTCGGCGACATGGTGCGCGAGGACACCGTGCTTGCCGCCGTCATGACCGACAAGGCGACGGTCGAGATCCCTTCCCCCGTCGATGGCGAGATCCTGTGGCTGGGCGCCGAGATCGGCGACACGGTGGCGATCGGCTCGCCCATCGTGCGGCTGAAAGTGGCGGGCGAGGGCAATGTAAAGCCGCAGGGCGATGCCAAGGCCGAGGCGGTGGCCGCCGAGCCGCCGGCCAAGCTGCCGACGCCGAAGCCGGAGACCGCCGCGCCGGTCGCGAAGACCCCGCCAAAGGCCGGCGCCCTGGAGGCGAAACCCGCTCCGGCCGTTGCGAAAAGCTCCGAGCAGAGGTCCGTCCCCGGCGGGCCGCGCCCGGAGGGTGAAAAGCCGTTGGCGTCGCCCGCCGTGCGGCTGCGCGCGAAGGAGGCTGGCATCGATCTCAGGCAAGTCACGGGAAGCGGCCCGGCTGGGCGCATCGGCCATGAGGATATCGAGGCGTTCCTGGCGCGCGGGCCGCAGGTCGCCAAGGCATCGGGCCTGGCGCGCAACGATGCCGTCGAGGACATCAAGGTGGTGGGCTTGCGGCGCAAGATCGCCGAGAAGATGACGCTGTCCAAATCGCGCATCCCGCACATCACCTATGTCGAGGAGATCGACGTCACTCCACTCGAGGACTTGCGCGCCGCGCTCAACAAGGAGAAGCGGGCGGACAGGCCGAAGCTGACATTGCTGCCGTTCCTAATGCGGGCGATGGTCAAGGCGATCGCCGACCAACCCCAGCTCAATTCGCTGTTCGACGACGAGGCCGGCATCATCCACCAGCATGGCGGCATCCATATCGGCATCGCCGCGCAGACGCCGTCCGGGCTGGTGGTGCCTGTCGTCAAACACGCCGAGGCGCGCGACATCTGGGATTGCGGCGCCGAGGTCAACAGGCTGGCTGAGGCGGCCAAGTCAGGCACGGCGACGCGTGACGAGCTGTCCGGCTCGACCATCACCATCACCTCGCTCGGCGCCATGGGCGGCATTGCGACGACGCCGGTCATCAACCACCCGGAAGTGGCGATCATCGGCGTCAACAAGATGATGGTGCGGCCGGTGTGGGACGGCACGCAGTTCATCCCGCGCAAGATGATGAACCTGTCGTCCAGCTTCGACCACCGGGTGATCGACGGCTGGGTCGCGGCGGTGTTCGTGCAGCGCATCAAGGCGCTGCTGGAAACGCCGGCGCTGATCTTTGTGGATTGAGGGGATGCAGTCGTCATGAAAGAAATCTCCTGCAAGCTGCTGGTCATCGGCGCCGGTCCGGGCGGTTATGTCTGCGCCATCCGTGCCGGCCAGCTCGGCGTCGACACGGTCATCGTCGAGGCCGGTAAGCCCGGCGGCACCTGCCTCAATGTCGGCTGCATTCCGTCCAAGGCGCTGATCCATGCGGCGGAGGAGTTCGAGAAGGTCGCCCACATGGCCGGCGGCAAGAGCCCGCTCGGCATCGCGGTATCGGCGCCCGTGCTCGACCTTGGCAAAACCGTCGCCTGGAAGGATGGCATTGTCAGCCGGCTCAACAGCGGCGTCGCCGGCCTGCTAAAGAAGGCCGGCGTCAAGACCGTGCATGGCTGGGCGACGTTCCGCGACGGCAAGACCGTCGAGGTCGAGACCGAGACGGGAAGCCAGGTGATCCGGGCCGAGACGATCGTCATCGCCACCGGCTCGGCGCCGGTGGAACTGCCGTTCCTTCCCTTTGGCGGGCCAGTGATATCGTCCACGGAAGCGCTGGCTTTGAGTGCGGTGCCCAAGAAGCTTGCGGTGGTCGGTGGCGGCTATATCGGGCTGGAGCTCGGCATGGCCTTCGCCAAGATGGGCGCCGAAGTGACCGTGGTCGAAGCCTTGCCGCGCGTGCTTGCGCAATATGACGCCGAGCTGACGCGGCCTGTCGTGAAGCGGCTTGGGGCGCTTGGCATCGAAGTCATGACCGGGGCCAAGGCCAAGGGGCTGTCGACCCAGGGACAGGCGGGCAAGGGCGACGCGCTGCTGGTCGAGACGGCGGACGGCAAGAATGCCAAGGTTTCCGCCGACAAGATCCTGGTGACGGTTGGGCGCAAGCCGGTGACCGAAGGCTGGGGCCTGGACCAGATCGACCTCGATAGGACAGGCAAGTTCATCAGGATCGACGACCAGTGCCGCAGCTCGATGCGCGGCATCTTCGCCATCGGCGACGTCACCGGCGAGCCGATGCTGGCGCATCGGGCGATGGCGCAAGGCGAAATGGTCGCCGAGATCGTCGCCGGTCACAAGCGCAACTGGGACAAGCGCGCAATCCCCGCCGTCTGCTTCACCGATCCGGAGCTGGTGACGGTTGGGCTGTCGCCGGAGGAGGCCAAGGCTCAGGGCGAGATCAAGATCGGGTTGTTCCCGTTTGCCGCCAATGGACGGGCGATGACGAAGCTCGGCGAGGATGGTTTCGTCCGCGTCGTGGCGCGGGCCGACAACCATCTGGTGCTCGGTATCCAGGCGGTCGGGCAGGGCGTGTCGGAACTGGCTGCGGCGTTCGGCCTGGCGCTTGAGATGGGGGCGCGGCTGGAGGACATCGCCGGCACCATCCATGCGCATCCGACGCAAGGCGAGGGGTTCCAGGAAGCGGCGCTGAAGGCGCTGGGGCACGCGCTGCATATTTAGAGGGAGCGGTTCTTCCTTCTCCCCTTGTGGGGTCCGAAGGACGGGGCGAGACAAGTGGCTCGCCCGGGGCGGTGTCGCCGAAGGCGACGCAGGAGGGGTGTTCCAGCGGAGCGAGGCGTTGGAGTCCCCTGGAGCACCCCTCATCCGTCTCGGCGCTACGCGCCGATCCACCTTCTCCCACAAGGGGAGAAGGAAGAGGAGCGGCTCCTCAGCTCGCGAGCCGGCTCACCATCTCATGTTGCGCATAGGCCCGCCCGAAACGATTGGCCAGAAAGGCATCCAGCGCGATGTCTTCCTGCTTGACGAAGCCGGTCGCCGGCAGGCTGCCGTCGGCCAGCATGTCGAGAACGGCGCAGATGCCTGACGCCGTGGTGATCTGGATGGCGCTGCGTACCTGGTTGCCAACGCGCTGCGAGTAGATCTTGTTGGCGTAGGTTTCCTGCAGCAGGCGGCCGTTGCGGCGGCCGGAGACTGTGACGAAGACGATGACCACGTCCTGCAGCGTCGCCGGCAGCGCGCTTTCAAAAATGTCCTTCAGCACGTCGCGGCGGTGGCGCAGGCCAAGGTCGTTGAGCAGCGCCTTCATGATGGCGGCGTGGCCGGGATAGCGGATGGTGCGGTAGTTCAGCGTGCGCACCTTGCCCTTCAGCGTCTCGGCCAAGGTGCCGAGCCCGCCCGAAGTGTTGAACGCCTCATAGGTGACGCCGTCGAGCGAGAATTCCTCGCGCTCCTCCAGCGGCGGCACTTCGATCAGCTCGCCCTCGACGATCGCCTCGCAGGGCTCGCAATATTCGTTGATGACGCCGTCGGTGCTCCAGGTCAGATTGTAGTTCAGTGCATTGGACGGGTACTGCGGCAGCGCGCCGACGCGCATGCGCACGCTTTCCAGCGTGTCGAAGCGGCTGGCCAGATCATTGGCGACGATCGAGATGAAGCCCGGCGCCAGCCCGCATTGCGGGATGAAGGCGCTCTTGCCCGAACGCGCCAGTTCCTTGACGCGGCGGGTCGAGACGACGTCCTCGGTGAGGTCGAGATAGTGCACGCCCACACTGGCCGCCGCTTCGGCGATGCGCGTGGTGAGATGGAAGGGGGCGGCGCTCAGCACGGCGAACTTGCCGGCGAGCGCTGCCTCCAGCGCCGCCGGCCGCCGCGATGTCGAGTTCGAGCGCCTCGACGCCGGCGGGCACTTCGGCCGCGGCAAGCTGCGCCGTCGAGCGGTCGACGAGGGTGACGCGGTAGTCGCCGGTCGCGGCGAGCATTCCGGCGATGGTCGAGCCGATCTTGCCGGCGCCGACGATAACGATGTTGTTCATGGTCAAGTACCCCTGCCAATTTCGATTTGCTTTACGCAAGTCCGGACGGAAACCGCTTCACACTTCCTGGAATTGCTCGCGAATTGGCGGAATCATCGCAGCATGCCTGTCGAAAGGAAGTGTGAAATCTGGCAGAGTGAACCCTATCTTTCATCGATCCGCCGAAGGAGATCGTCGAAATGCTCAGTGAAGCCGAACAGGCGCTGCTTTCCCTGCTGCGTTCCAACGCCCGCGCCTCGACGGCCGAACTGGCGCGGCGGCTCGGCGTGTCGCGCACGACGGTGCAGAGCCGGATTGAGCGGCTGGAGCAGCGCGGCATCATATCCGGCTACGGCGTCAAGCTTTCGCCGGACTATGAGCAGGGCCTAGTCAAGGCGCATGTGCTGCTCACTGTCACGCCCAAGCTCGCCGACAAGGTGGTGCGCGCGCTGCAGGCGCTACCGCCGGTCAGGACGCTGCATTCGGTGAGCGGCAATTTCGACATGATCGTCATCGTCGACGCGCCATCGATCCGCGACCTCGACGCGCTGCTCGACCAGATCGGCGCCATGGACGGGGTCGAGCGAACCTCGTCGTCGATCATCCTGTCGACGCGCATCGATCGGTGAAGGCCGGCTCCGGCTGTGCCGCCGGATCGCCCGTGAACAATTTCAACCTCTTACTGATTTGTAAGAACCCGGCAAAGCGGCCGTATGGCTGGTGAGGCAGTGTGACGCCTGGACCGCTGCGGCCAAGATCATCCCGAGCCGAAAGCCTGTCGTGTTCCGAGAGGTGGCTTTGACCGTACCGCGCAATATTCCCGCCCAGGCTGGCCAGCGGATCTGGATCACGATCGGCAGCATCCTGCTGGCTGTCGCCTGCCTGACCGTCGTCATGGCGGGAAATGGCCCGGCGCCGGAGTCCCACATGTTCTGGTTCTGGTAGGACACCAGATGCAGATCGAGGAGACCTGGCAAGGGGCCGGCGTAGCCACGTGGCCCGCTTCCAGCGCGGCGCGCGCTTTTCCGTTCCACCCGGCTTCCCAGATGGCACTTCTCGTCGCCGTGTTCCTGGCCTTCAGGATCGCGCTTGCATCGGTCATTCCGTTGTCGATCGACGAGGCCTACGCGGTCGTGGTGTCGCGCAGCCATTCGCTTTCCTATTTCGATCATCCTCCGATCGGCTTCGCGCTTGCCCGGTTCATGGCAGATGTCTCCGGCTGCGAATGCCGGCTTGTGGTGAGGCTCCCCTATGTCGTGCTCGGCTCGCTGTCGGCGCTGTTGCTGTTTGCACTGACCCGGTATGCCTACGGCGCCATCGCCGCTTTCTGGGCCGTGGCCTGGTATACGGTCGCCCCGTTCTTTCTCATCTCCGCCGGCCATTTCGTCGTTCCCGACGGGCCGCTTGATTTCTTCTTGCTTGCCGCCGCGTGCCTGGCCGCGCCGATGCTCCTGGGCGCAGACTCACGTTTTGCGTTGCTGCGCTGGTGCGCGGCCGGCGTGGCGCTCGGGTTGGCGCTGGCGTCGAAATATCAGGCCGGCCTGTTCTGCATCTCGGCGCTGCTGGTCTTGCTGCTGACGAAACCCGGCCGCGCCCAGCTTGCAACCGCAGGGCCATGGGTGGCCGGAGCCATCGCGGCACTTGGCCTGCTGCCGGTCGTAATCTGGAACATGGATCATGGCTGGATTTCCCTGGCATTCCAGTCCGGGCGGGGCACCGCCAATGACGGCCATCTGCTGCATCCCGGCAACTTCGCCGTCACGTTGCTCGGCCAGGCGCTGTATGTCTGGCCGCCGATCTGGGCGGTCGCCATGGCCTGCCTGTGGCGAGGCGCCTGGAGCGGCACGGCGGTCGATCGCCTCTTCGTGCTGCTCTCGGCGCTGCCTGTCGTGTTCTTCGACCTGATCGCCCTGGTCAGCGCGCACTCGCTGCCGCACTGGTCGATGAGCGGCTTCCTGTTTGCCTTTCCGATCGTCGGTCAATGGTGCGCCGTATTCTCTTTGCGCAGGCCAAGACTGCTCGTGGTGTCCATCGTCGTCGCCGCCGTCGTGGTTCCGCTTCTGGCCACCGGGTTCGCGGTGCAGGCGACGACCGCGGCATTGACGAGGCCCTTCTTCCAAAGGGCGTCGAAGTTCGACGTCAACTGGCAGCTCGTCGATTGGTCCGCGCTATCGGACAGCAAGGTTGCCGACGAGATCAGGCGCGCCAACGGATATGTCGTTGCCACCAACTGGATGCAAGCGGCCAAGCTGGCCTACGAACTTGGTCCGGACATTCCGATCGTGGTGCTTCCCGGAGATCCGCGCCACTTCCAGTTCATGGACGACAGGCGCCTCGCCGGCCAAACCAAGGGCTTTTTCATCGGCGCCATGAATTTCCGCGACGACGAGGCCGCTCAGGAGAAAGCCTATCGCGACAGTGTCGGCGGCCTGTTCGTCGTCGACGGCGACGCCCGGCACATGACGCAACGGCTTTCCGGCTTTCCGGTCTTCGACATGCTGATCCTGCCCGTGACGCGCCCGGCGCCGCCGCTCCCGGAAGCCAATGTCCAGCCGCCTCGGGGACAGCCATGAACCAGGCGGCCCCCCAGCACGGCGCCCTTGCATTGGCGACCGACAGCGTATTCCCCGTCGCGGCCCGGCATGGCGGCCCGGAATTGACGATCGTGGTTCCGACCCTGAACGAGCGCGCCAATATCGGCCTGCTGGTGGCCCGGCTGCGGCATTCGCTGGCACGCATCGACTGGGAAGTGGTGTTTGTCGATGACGACTCGAAGGATGGCACGATCCGGGCGGTCCGCGACATCGCCGCCGGCGATCACCGTGTTCGCGGCATCAGGCGCATTGCCAGGCGCGGTCTTGCCGGCGCCTGCCTCGAGGGCATCCTGTCGAGCTCGGCGCCGATCGTGGCCATCATGGACGGTGACCTGCAGCACGACGAAAAATGCCTGCCCGCCATGTTGGCGATCCTGCAAGGCGGCGAGGCCGAACTGGTGATTGCCAGCCGCTACCAGGGCGAAGGCAGCGCCAGCGGCGGGTTCACCAGGCTGCGGTCCGGCGCCAGCCGGCTGGCGACGCACCTTGCGCGCCTGCTTCTGAAAACACCGATCAATGATCCGATGAGCGGGTTCTTCATGCTGCGCAGGGAAATCGTCGACGCGGTGGCGCCCCGGCTGTCGCGGCAAGGCTTCAAGGTCCTGCTCGACATTGTTGCGTCTTCGCCAAGCGCCATCAGGATCAAGGAAATCCCCTACGTGTTCGGCCCGCGCCTGCACGGAGAGAGCAAGCTCGATTCCCTTGTCGCGCTTGAATATGCCGGCCTGCTGGTCGCGAAAATGTCGGGAGACCTGATCTCGACGCGCTTCCTTGCCTTCGGCCTGGTCGGATCCGCCGGTGTCGTCGTCCATCTCGCGGTTCTGCATGCATTGCTGCCGCACGGGCTGTCGTTTGCCGTCGCCCAGACAGCCGCCATGTTCACGGCGATGGCCTTCAACTACACGCTGAACAACGCCTTCACCTATCGCGACCAGCGCCGGCGGGGCTGGCGGTTCCTGACCGGCTTGCTCATGTTCGCGGCGCTGTGCAGCTTTGGCGTCGTGGCAGGTGTCGGCGTGTCGACGCTTCTCTATAGCGGCCACTCACGCTGGTGGGTCGCCGGCCTTGCCGGCGCCGTCGTCGGCTCCGCGTGGAACTACATCACCAATTCCGCCATAACCTGGCGCCGGCAGTAGACTAGGAAGCGGCGACCAGAGGGAAACTCACCATTACGGCAAGGCCGGGCCGGCAATCCTCGAGGGCGATGGTGGCGCCGTGCAGGTCGGCGATGGCCCTGACGAGGCTCAGCCCAAGGCCGCTGCCCGGCGTCGAGCGGCTGTGATCCAGCCGGTAGAGACGCTGGAAGACCTTTTCGCGTTCGTCCGGGGGGATGCCGGGTCCATTGTCGGCGACGCCGGCAAGGACATGGTCGCCGTCGCGCGCCACCGACAGCTTGATCGTCGTGCCGGGCGGGCAATGGCGCAGCGCGTTCTCGACCAGATTGGCGAACATCTGCGTCAGCAGTTCCGGGTCGCCGTGGATGCGGCCGGCGGTCTGATGCAGCTCGACCGACGACAGCGACTTGCCGTCATCCTCGGCCACGTCGGTGTAGATCTCGGCGATGGTTTGCAGGATCTCGCCGAGGTCGACATCGGTGAACCGCGCCTTGCGCGCGCCGGCCTCGATCTGCGCAATACGCAGCAGCGCGTCGAACGTCTCGTTGATCTGCAGGCTCTCGGCATGCGCCTCGGCCAGTTCACTGCCGACTTTCTGGCCCGACAGGTTCTTTTCCGACGCGCTGTCGAGGATCATCTGCAGCCGGTTGAGCGGCGTTTTCAGGTCGTGCGCGATGTTGGCGCTGACCTGCTTCATGCCGTCCACCAGGCCCGACAGGCGATCGAGCGCCGCGTTGACTTGGCTGGAGACGACGTCGATGTCGTCGCCCGTGCCGGTCAGCGGAATGCGGGCATCGAGCCGGCCATGCGAGACATCGACCATGGTGGCGGCGATGCCGTCGAGACGGAGCTGGACACGCGAGGCAAGCAGGGCGCCGCCGGCGACCGCCAGCCCGGTGATGATCAGGGTCGCCCAGCCGAAGCTCATCAGCATGATCGTCTCCAGTTCCTCCGTCTCGGACAGGCTGATGGCGACCGTCAGGGTGTTGCTGCCGACCGCGCCCGAATAGGCGCGGTACTCGGTACCTTGGGGCAGGTCGGGCATTTCGGCGCCGAACATCGAAAAGCCGTCGGGAAGCCCCGCGGCGGTGAAGTTGCCGGCCAGCCGGTTGCCGGCCGCGTCGGTCAGCGAAAACAGCTGCTCCTTCTTCGGGCTGCGCGTGGCGTGGCTCTCGACGGTCTCGACCAGTTCCTTGGGATCATTGTCGGCATAGCTCGCGGCGATGACGGCGTAGGTTTCCTTGATGGTGTCGTCGAGTTGCCCGGCCAGATCGGCGCTCATCATCTGGTAGACGATGGCACCCGACAGGATGAAGGCCAGCATGAACAGGAAGGCGAAAGTGAGGGCGAGCCGGAACGGCGTGCTGCGCAGCAGGCGAGACCAGCTTCCGGTCATGGCGCAAGCGGTGCGTGCAGGCTGTAGCCGGTGTTGCGGATGGTATGGATGAGCTGGGCCTCGAACGGCTTGTCGACCTTGGCCCGCAGCCGGCTGATATGGGTCTCGACAACACTGGTCTTGGGATCGAAATGAAAGTCCCAGACGCGCTCCAGAAGCATGGTGCGGGTGATCACGCGGCCCTCGCCGCGCATCAGCACCTCCAGCAGGCTGAATTCGCGCGGCTGCAGGTCGATCGGCTGGCCCTGGCGCGTGACGCGCCGCATGATGAGGTCCATTTCGAGGTCGGCGACCCGCAGCATCGTCTTTTGCTCCTGCGCCGCCGGCCTGCGTCCGAGCGCATTGATGCGGGCAAGCAGCTCGGAAAAGGCGAAGGGCTTGACCAGATAGTCGTCGCCGCCGGCCTCCAGGCCCTCGACGCGGTCGTCGATGCCGCCGATGGAGGTGAGGAAGATCGCCGGCGTGCGCACGCCGGCCGCGCGCACCGCCTTGATCATCGACAGGCCGTCCAGACCGGGGATCATTCGGTCGGCGACGATCACGTCATAGCTGCCGCTGGTGGCAGCAAAAAGCGCGTCATGGCCGTTGCGCAGGAGGTCGCAGACATGGCCGGCCTCGGTCAGTCCCCTGACGATATAGTCCGCCGTCTTGTGGTCGTCCTCGACAAGAAGAAGTCGCATCGCTGTTCCGGTTGATCGCCGATATCGGGCACAGGCTATCACCGGCACGGCCCCGTTCCTAGGATGGCAGGATGGCTTTGGCGGGGGCTTTCGCCATAAACCTTCGAGATTGGCCGAGGCCTTCCCCACGTTCGTCATCCTAGGGCGAAGCAGGAGCGAAACTCCGTCGCGAAGACCCTGGGATCCATTCCGTGACCTTGGTCATAGAGTGCAATGGAGCTGAATTCTGCACCGCTGCGTCGCTTTGAAGTCGCGGCATGAATCCTCGGGTCTGCGCTGCGTCGCTGCGCTCCTTGCTCCGCCCGTGGATGACGAAGTGGTGGGGTTCTCTGCCAATTGTCAGCGCTAGCGCATCCTCACAGTCCTTAATCCTGCTCCAGCAGGATCTCGTCGGCATCGTCGGCCGTTCTCTTCAGCGTCATGTAGAGAACGAGTGCCGCGATGCAGCCCAGGAAGATCAGGCTGGTGAAGGTGGTGCCGAAGCCGAGGCCGCCATATTCGGCCGGCTGCGACAGAAGATCGCCGAAGGAGGCGCCGAGCGGGCGCGTCAGGATATAGGCCACGCCAGAAGGCGAGGATGGCGTCGAGGTGAATGAGATAATAGGCCAGCGCGATCAGCGCGATGACGCCGCCGAACATGAGGCCCGACGTGAGATAACCCATGTCGAAACTCTCGGCGACGAGATCGCCGGCGGCGGTGCCGAGCGAGAAGGTGAACAGGATCGCCAGCCAGTAGAAGATCTCGCGCCTCGTCGTGAAGATGGTGTGGATCGACAGTGTTCTTTCGCTCGCGTACCAGACCGCGAAGGTAGCCACGAGCGCCACCGAAAAGGCAATCGTCGTCGTCTGCAGACGCACGCCGAAAGTATCGACGAGGTTGTCGGTGATCAGCGTGCCGACGACGCTGATCAGCACCACCGCCAGCCAGTAGGCCCAGGGCACGTAGCGCTTCTGCGCGAACTGCAGGCCAAGGGCGACGATCAGCACCCCGGTCATGATCAGCGAGGTGACGGTCAGCCCGAGCCCGAGATTGACGGCGAGATAATCGGCCGCCGTCTCGCCCATGGTGACCGCCATCAGCTTGATCAGCCAGAAGTCGAGCGTGACCTCCGGAACCCTGTTACGGTTCGGTCCAGTGGTTTTGTTGGGAGAGAGCATCGCGGCCGTCCTTATGGTTGCCGGATCTACTTGCCCATGACCTTCATGGCCTGGGCGAAGAAGTCGTCGGCGCGCTTGTCGTCGTCGGCATTGCAGCGTTCGATGCCCTTGGTCTCCAGCTCCGAGACCTTGGCCTTGTCGGCAGCGCTGAGCGTGGCCGTGGCCTCCGCTGCGCGAAGGGTCTTCAGCGTCTCCTCGCAAGGCGCGGGGCCTGCGAAAACGGAGGACATCGAGGCGGCGATGGCGAGCGCGCCACCTGCGACGGCAAGTGCGTATCTCTTCATGGAAAAATTCCCTATCTGATGCCGGTGATCCCGGCCGCGGCAATTGCAGCCGAGCCCTAATTGGCGGACCGGCATCTGAACGATAAGGAAGCGACTTCACTCCAGCCTGTCCCGTGGCATACAAATTCGTAAGGATGGCCGTGATTGGCGCAAAAGGCCTTTACGAACGCCGCGTGCTGCGCTGATAGAAAGCGGCGGCCTTGTATCCGCCATCAATGGCGCGCCCCAGTGGCCGAACCCGTAATCCGTGCCCCAGGAAGACACGAATGACCTACGCGTCCCTCAAGCCTGTTTCACAGGCCTTCGTGCAGCGAAAGCGGCTGATCTTCGTTCGGGTGGCGGCGGTGCTGGCGGTGCTGCTGCTGTTTCTCACCAAGCCGGCGCTCAGCGAGGGCTCGAACGGTCACGAAACGCTCGAATTCCTGGGCTTCTGCCTGGTGCTCGCCTGCGTTGCCGGCCGGCTGTGGAGCATCCTCTATGTCGGCGGCAAGAAGAACGAGGAGCTGGTTTCGACGGGGCCGTTCTCGATGAGCCAGAACCCGCTCTATTTCTTCTCGACGGTGGGCGCGGTCGGCATCGGTCTGCTCTACGGCTCGCTGGTGGCGGCGGCCGTGCTTGGCGTCGCCAGCTTCCTCATCTTCCGCGTCACGGCGCGCAAGGAAGCCGAATATCTGCTGGGCAAGTTCGGCCCGGCCTATTCCGCCTATATCAAGACGACGCCGCGCTTCTGGCCGAACCCGCTGCTCTACCGCGACGACGACCAGCTGCAGTTCTCGACCCGCGCACTCAAGCGCACCTTCTTTGACGGGCTCTATTTCCTCGCCATCTTCCCGGCCATCGAACTGATCGAGTACTTGCGGCAGACGGGCCTGCTGTTCCCGGCCTTCTTCACCCTGTACTGATCGGCCATTGTCCGGCTAATTTGCGGGTCATGCAGCACTTCGAGGAGCCTGTGGTATCGGCTGGAGGCGAAGGGGCCAATGTGACGGTCTTCACGGCCGAACACCCGGCCGTCTGGGCCGACCTGATCGCGGCGGTGCCGGCCGAGGCCGGCGATCGGCTGGCGGCGCTGCGGGAGATCGCCGGGGTCACCGGTGTGGCGTGCTACAGCGAGGACCGCCCGGAGGCAATCGTGGTCGGGCAGCGCCGGCCGGCGGCAGCGATGCTGCGCACCGCCTTGTTCTGGTCTGCTCCGAATTTCATCGCGGGTGACGGCCTGCGCCTGCTGGAGGCGCTGGAGAAGGAGGCGCTTGCGCAAGACGTGCTCTGCCTGCGCGCCGACGAGGATACGGCGCAGCGCATCGGCGGCCAGTGGCAGCGCCGCGACGGGTTCCTGCAACGCTGGACCGGCAGCGAACCGAACCGCCGGCAGGTTCCGCCATCCTGGCCGCAGACGGCGGGTTTTACCTGCGGGCCGTCGGCGCTGGCCATGGCGATGGCCGGGATCGATCCGGCCTTGCGGCCGAACCGGGCGCTGGAGGTCGAACTCTGGCGCGAGGCCACCACCATCATCGGCCCGAGCGGTCCGGGCGGCTGCGACCCCTACGGCCTGGCGCTGGCGGCGCGCCGGCGCGGCCTTCGGGCCGAAATATTCATGAGCAGCGCCGAACCGATTTTCCTCGACCGTGCCAGCTCGGAGGAAAGGCGCGGGCTGATGAGCTTCGTGCAGGAAGGTTTCAAGCGCGAGGCCGAAGCCGCGTCATTACCGATCGAGAGGCGCGCCTTTGCCGTCGAAGACATCGGCCAGGCGCTCGATCGCGGCCTGTCGGCGCTGGTGCTGATCGACCAGGCGCCGATGATGGGCCACACCTGCCCGCACTGGGTGCTCGTCCATGACCATGGCGACGGCGTCTATTTCCTCAACGATCCCTGGATAGAGCCAGACCGGCTCGAACAGAAGATGGACGTCGTCGATCTCCCGGTTAGGGCGGCGGAACTCGACCGGATGGCCTGGTACGGCAATCCGGCCTACCGCGCCGCGGTGCTGGTCGGGCGATAACGGCTGGGGGATTAGCGGAGGCTTCCATTGCTTCGTCATCCTCGGGTCTTCGCGACGCCGCTACGCGGCTGCTTCGCCCGTGGATGACGAAGTCGGAAGGCCCGGCTAATCCCGAACGCCTATGATAAGCCGAACGAACGAGGGTACCCTGTTACCACAGCCTTTTACCCGCCCCGCTACGGCGTTCTCAGGCCCCCAGCGGATACGGCATGTAGCCGACGAAGCCGGCGATCTTCCAGCTGCCTTCGACCTTCCGGCAGAAATACAGGGTCTGCCATTTCAGCCGGTCGACGCTGCCATCCGCCTTGGCGACGGAGCCGTCGAACTTCTTGTGCAGCACGGCACGGTCGCCGTCGACATCGATGTCGCGCAGATTGGTGACGCGAAACAGCGCCTCGCGCAACGGCTCGGCGAATTTGGTCGCCGCCGTCTCCTTGGCCTGGCGCAGCCACTCGTCGCGATAGATATCCAGCCGCGGGAACTGCAGCCGCCAGGCATCGGCATTGGCGAGGAAATGCGCATGCATGCCGAAGAAGCTTTCTGCGATGAAATCGTGCTCGACCATGGTCCAGTCCTGGCCGATGAAGGCGTCGATGTCGCGCCGCACCAGCATCTCCCACAGCGCATGGCGGTCGGCATCGCCTGAAGGAAACGGGTTCTTGTCGAAGGTCATTCTCGGTTTCTCCGTTCTCGCACAGGCATGTGTCCGTCGCGGCGCGCAGGCCGCCCGGCCGGTGCGCACGATGCAAGCGCTTCTGTAATAAAGCAACACGGATTTCGAAGAATGTTGCTTTCCAACAAGGGCCCTATCGGGACCGCCGCGATCGCGGTAAATCTGCGCGGAAGGGGGCGCCGCGGTGCCCTGCCGCGTCATCAGAGGAGGCGATCCCTTGCCCAAGCAGACTTTTGGAACATCCCATGTGCCGCTGTCGCCCGCCGTGCGGGCCGGCGACTTCGTCTATGTCTCGGGCCAGGTTCCGGTCGGCAGCGACGGCATCGTGGTCAAGGGCGGTATCACCGAACAGACCGAGCAGGTGCTCGCCAATGTGAAGGCGGCGCTGGCCTTGGCCGGCTGCACACTGGACGATGTGGTGAAGACCACCGTCTGGCTGGAAGACGCGCGCGATTTCGGCGCCTTCAACGCGGTCTACGCCAGGCACTTCCCGAAGAACCCGCCGGCCCGCACCACGGTCGAATCGCGGCTGATGATCGATATCAAGATCGAGGTCGAAGCGGTCGCCTATCGACCAGTTTGAGACGACAAAGCAAAGAACCGGAGGTTCCCCTCATGCAATTCGACCTCCTGCTGAAGGGCGGACGGCTGATCGATCCGGCGTCCGGCATCGATGCGCTGCGCGATGTCGCCATCGCCAATGGGCGGGTCGCGGCGGTCGATGCCGATATCCCGGCGGATCGCGCCGCGCAGGTCGTCGACGTGACGGGCTGCATCGTCGCGCCCGGGCTGGTCGACCTGCACAGCCACGTCTATTGGGGCGGCACCTCGCTCGGCGTCGATGCCGACCGGCTCGCCGCCAAAAGCGGCACCACCACCTTCATCGATGCCGGCAGCGCGGGCGCCGGCAATTTCCTCGGCTTCCGCCGCCATGTCATGGAGCGCTCCAGGGCGCGCATCCTGGCGTATGTCAACATTTCCTTTGCCGGCATCTTCGGCTTCTCGCAGTCGGTGTCGGTCGGCGAGTGCAGCGATCTGCGGCTCTGCGAGCCGCGCGAGGTGGTCGCCGCGGCGCGCGAGCACGCCGATGTCGTCGTCGGCGTGAAAGTCCGCTCCGGCAAGCATGCCGGCGGCACCAGCGGCATCGCGCCGGTCGATCTGGCGCTGGAGGCGGCCGACAGAGCCGGACTGCCGCTGATGGCGCATATTGACGAGCCGCCGCCCGGCCGCTCGGAAGTGCTGCCGCGCCTGCGCCGCGGCGATATCCTCACCCATTGCTTCCGGCCGTTCCCCAACGCGCCGGTCTTCGCCTCCGGCGCGGTGCGGCCCGACATGCGGCTGGCGCGCGAGCGCGGCGTCATCTTCGATCTCGGCCATGGCATGGGTTCGTTCGATTTCGACGTGGCGCGCGCCATGCTGGCCGAGGGGCTGGCGCCGGATGTCATCTCGAGCGACGTGCATCTCTACTGCGTCGACGGGCCGGCCTTCGACATTCTGGTCTGCATGTCGAAGCTGATGGCGCTCGGCATGCCGCTGGTCGAGGTGCTGCGCGCGGCGACGCAAGCGCCGGCGCGGGCGATCGCCAGGCCGGATCTCGGCACGCTGGCCGTCGGCACCGTCGGCGATGTCGCCGTGCTTCGCCAGCGATCGGGCCGGTTCACCTTCGTCGACGCGGTCGGGGCCGCGCTGGTCGCCGACCAGCGGCTGGTGTCGGAAGGCATCGTCATCGGCGGTACATGGTGGCCGAACGAGGCGGTGAACGATGTCAGCGAGACCGAGCGTTTCGAGGCGCATGCTGCGCATACGCATGTCGAGGTGGCGGCGCGGCATTTCGGGCACCGGCATGATTAGCCGATCTCCCCGTCGTGGGGGTCGACCTTACCCGGCGTTGCTCGGCTTGCCGTAAACCGGCGTGGCAATCCCTTCCATGCGCGCCTTGATCTGCAGCGCCACGTATTTCGAGTAAAACCGCGACAGCGCCAGATTGCCGCCGTGGAACCACAGCGCTTCCTGCGCCGTCGGCTTCCACATATTCCGTAGCTCGCCTTGCCAGGGTCCGGGGTCGCCCTTGACACCGGAACCGAGGCCCCAGCAGGGGCCGACCTTGTCGGCGACTTCGCGCGAGACGAGTGCGGCGACATTCTCGTTCATCGACTGGTAGCCGGTGCAGGCGATGATGGCGTCGGCCTCGAGCTCGCTGCCATCCTCGAACAGGATGCCTGTCGGCGTCAGCGCCTTGATGGCGACGCCGCTGCGGATGCCGATCTTGCCGTCGATGATCAGGTCCGAGGCGCCGACATCGATGTAGTAGCCGGAGCCGGTGCGATAGGCCTTCATCAAGAGGCCGGTCTCGTCGTCGCCGAAATCGATGGCGAAGCCGGAGGCGCGCAAGCGGTCGTAGAAGGCGGCGTCGCGCGCCTTGATCACCTCGTAGAGCGCGCGCTGGCCCTTGGGCACCAGCGCGAAGGGGGTCGAGGCGACGATCATGTCGGCCTTTTCGGTGGTGATGCCGCGCGCCAGCGCGCTCTCCGAGAAGATCTCGAAGCCGACCTCCATCAGCGTGTCCGACTTGACCACGGTGGTCGGCGAGCGCTGGATCATGGTGACGTCGGCGCCGCTTTCCCAGAGATCGACGCAGACGTCATGGCCGGAGCTGGCCGCGCCGATGACGGCGACCTTTTTGCCGCGGAATTTGTCGCCGCTGGCATACTGGCTGGAATGCAGCAATTCGCCCTTGAATTCGCTCGCGCCGGCCAGGTCGATCTTTCGCGGCGGGCCGTAGGCGCCGGTGGCGAAGACGACATGTTTCGGCTTCAGCGTGATCCGCCGGCCGACACGGTCGACCGCCACGGTCCACTCCTTCCGCGCCTCGTCATAGGAGGCGCTGAGGCACTTTGTGGCGACCCAGTAGTTGAGCTCCATGACCCGCGTGTACATTTCCAGCCAGTCGCCCATCTTGTCCTTGGGCGTGAAGACCGGCCAGTTTTCCGGGAACGGAATGTAGGGCAGATGGTCGTACCAGACCGGATCGTGCAGCACGAGCGTGCGGTAGCGGTTGCGCCAGGAATCACCCGGGCGTGCATTCTTCTCGATGACGATGGTCGGCACGCCGAGCTGCCGCAGCCGTGCACCCAGCATGATGCCGCCCTGCCCGCCGCCGATGACCAGGCAATAGGGCTGCTCGGTGGCGCCGAGCTCGCGCGTCTCGCGCGCCCGCGCCTCCGACCAGGTCTCGCGTTCGGGGTCGGCCTTGTGACGCACGCCGAGCGGCCGCGCCAAACCCTTGCGCTCCTCGAACCCCTTGAGGTCGGTCATCGCCGTGAACAAGGTGCGGCAGCGGCCGTCGCGCAGGCGCACAATGCCTTGCCCTGACGCCACCGCGGTCTCGAAGGTGAACCAGGCTTCGATGGTGCCCTCGTCCGAGGTCGCCTCGCCGGCGAGCTGCCATGCGGTGGGCTTGGTCGTCGCCAACGTTGCCTCGAGCATGTCGACGATGGCCTCGCGGCCTTCCATGGTCGTGACGTTCCAGGTGAAGCTCAGAAGATCGCGCCAGTAGCAGTCGTCGACGAACAAATTGCTTGCCGCGGTCGCATCACCGGCCGCGAGCGCCTGCGCCAGGGATTCCAGCCATGCGGCTGCCTGTTTCGTCGGTGCCATTTCGAGCATTCCTTTTCCCTCTCAGGTTGACGGCTTTCCTTCTCCCCTTGTGGGAGAAGGTGGCCTCGCGAAGCGAGGTCGGACGAGGGGTGTTCCAGCTTGGCAAGGACGGCACTCCGTCACCCACCCTTCAACCGTCTCGGCGCTGCGCGCCGATCCACCTTCTCCCACAAGGGGAGAAGGAAAAAAGCTGTGCCCTAGTCCCCGAGCGGCTCCATCTCCTTGCCGGTGCGGTGGATCTGGGCGTTGTATTTGATGCGGCGGACCGTCTCGCGCGCCGAGCCGTCGAGCTTGTAGGCGGAGGCCACGGCCAAGAGGTCGATCGCCGCCAGGAAGGCGAAGCGCGAAGCGGTCGGCTTCAGCGTGTCGGGATATTCAGGCACCGCGACCGTCAGCCGGACATCGCAGGCGCGGGCGAGATCGGTGTCGGGCGCGGTCACGGCGATGGCGTTGGCGCGGTAGTGCTTGGCGAGTTCGACGGCCTCGATCACCTCGCGCGTGCGTCCGGTCGCCGAAATGGCGATCACCAGGTCGCCCGGCTTCAGCGTCGAGGCGGTCATGCGCATCAGATAGGGATCGCACTGGGCGCTGACGGTGATGCCGTAGCGAAACAGCCGGTATTGCGTCTCCTGCGCCAGCGCCGAGGAACTGCCGCCGAGGCCGAAAACGGTGACCTGGCGAGCCTTGGCGATGAGTTCCGCCGCCTTCTGCAACTCGCCTGGGTCAAGCTGGCGTTCAGCCTCCTGCAGCGCCCGGCGCGCCTCGCCGAAGACGGCGTTCCAGAACGGCATGCCATTGTCGTTGCTGATGGCCGGCGGCTTGGCCAGATAGAGCGCGCCGACGACGAGGCTCTGCGCCAGCTTCAGCTTGAAATCGCGCACGCCCTCGCAGCCGATGGCGCGGCAGAAGCGGGTCACGGTCGGTTCGCTGACCCCGGCGCGTTCGGCAATCGCCGCATTGGAGGCGTCGACGGCGTATTTGACATTGTCGAGCACGACATCGGCGACGCGGCGCTCCGCCGGGCTCAACTCTGCGTAGGAATCCTTGACCAGCGAGATGATGTCGGGGATGCGCCTGATGTCGCGTCCCTCCGGCTCGTGGCTTGCAACGGGCTCTTGCTGGCTGTCAGCTTCGGTCATGAAGTCGGTCTTCCCTGTCTTTTCGACCTGACCTCTTACCATGTTTGCACATCGTCGTTCCATGCGCCCAGCCGCGCTGCAACCGTGGCGTGCCTGGCGATAGGCTCGCGTTTCCTTTTCAGAGTATGTAGGAAAGCAACACGTATTTCAAGGCTGGGAAAATTAAGTAGAAACAGTGTATTAAGCGAAATCTGGAATTTTCATGATACGGTTACCACCGCGAGCGCTTGACAGCAAAGTAGGATAGTTACAGACTGATTTTAGCAGGCGATGACCTACTGGATCATCACGCAATCTCCGAGGGGCGGATGAACGCGGGCGAGACAACAACGCCGAAGCTTGGCGTGCAGGCAGCGACCAAGATCTATCACACGGCGTCAGGCGACCTCCTGGCGCTGGACCGCTGCAGCCTCGATGTCAGGGCCAATGAAATCGTCTCGATCGTCGGCCCGTCCGGCTGCGGCAAGACCACGCTCTTGTGGTCGATGTCGGGCCTGCACGGCCTGACCAGCGGCGAGATCCGGCTCGACGGCGTCAAGATCGCCGGCCCGCATCCCGATATCGGCATCGTCTTCCAAGAAGCCAACCTCCTGCCCTGGCGCAATCTCGATGCCAACATCCGCTTTCCCTTCGAGATCAAGGGCGAAAAGCCGGACCGCGCCTGGATCGCGCATCTGCTCAACCGCGTCGGCCTCGACGGTTTCGGCGGCAAGTTCCCGCGCGAGCTTTCGGGCGGCATGCAGCAGCGCGCGGCGATCGTGCGGGCGCTGGCGCTGAAGCCCTCGGTGCTGTTGATGGACGAGCCGTTCGGCGCACTCGACAGTTTCACCCGCGAAGAGATGAACCGGCTGGTCGAGGAAATCTGGCTCGACACCAAGACCACCATCGTCTTCATCACCCACAGCATCGAGGAAGCGATCTTTCTGTCGGACCGCGTGGTGGTGCTGAGCGCCCGGCCGGGCAAGGTCGCCAAGGAGTATCGCGTGCCGTTCGCTCGGCCGCGCTCGCTGGAGATCATGGCGACCAAGGAAGTCTTCGACCTCACCAACCGGATCAAGATGGACATTGTCGGCGAGCGCGCCAGGCCGAAGGCGCCGGAACAGGAGCCCGCCAGCGCCGAGATCGTGAGGATCAGGCCGTGAGCGACGCCATCCCGGAATTCTCCAAATCCAAATCAGGCGATGGCCAGGAGGTCAGCCTGACCAATCTGTCGGCCTTCGCCAGCGGCCCCGGCATCAAGTCGGGCAAGGAGGTGGCGGCCATCATCGCCGTTGCCGTGGTCATCATCGGCGGCATCGAACTCGCGCTGCGGCTGTTCCATGTGCCGCTCTACATCATGCCGCCGCCGAGCTCGATCGCCTATGCGCTGTTCGACGAGTTCCCGCTGATCGCGCCGCATCTCGGCTACACGCTGGTCGAGCTGGTCTCCGGCTTTGCCATCGGCGCCGTCGTCGGGCTGGTGCTGGCCGCCGTCATCACCCAGTTCCCCTTCGCCGAAAAGATCGTCGCTCCCTACATATTGCTGCTGGTCACCACGCCGATGCTGGCGCTGGTGCCGCTGCTCATCCTGCGCTTCGGCTTCGGCTACACGCCGCGCATCATCGCGGTGGCGCTGGCCGCCGGGCCGATGGTGATGATCAACGCCGCCACCGGCTTTCGCCGCGTCGACAGCGCCAAGATCGCGCTCGCCCGCTCCTACGGCGCCAGCACCTTGCAGATCTTCTGGAAGATCCGCGCGCCGATGGCGCTGCCGATGATCCTGGTCGGGCTGATGATCGGCGCCATTTTCGGCCTGCTCACCGCCGTCGGCGCCGAGATGGTCGGCGGCGGCTTCGGACTCGGCAACCGGCTGACCACCTATTCGTCGATGATCCAGATGCCGCAGTTCTTCGCCGTGGTGCTGATCCTGTCGACGCTCGGCATCCTGATCTACGTGCTGTTCTTCCTCATCGGCAAGAAATGGGCGAGCTGGGAGGCTTGAAGACAAGGATTTGAAGCAAGACGCCCGGGAGGCGGGCGGCAGACCGACGTCAAACAAAAAGGGGAATGCCATGACCAAAGACAATTCGATGAACCAGCCAGGCATCAGCCGCCGCTATTTCCTGCAGGTCACCGGCGCCGGCCTGGTGACGGCAACCGCACTCGGCGCCACCGGTTTCAAGGCAAGGGCCGAGGCGTATGGCAAGTTCACCTGGATCTCGCCGCGCGGCACGCTCGAAGTGCTCGACGACTATCCCTACTGGGCAGCCAAGAAAGCCGGCTATTTCGACGGGCTCGACACCGACATGCAGCCGGGGCCCTCGGACGGCACGGCGACGGTGAAATTCGTCGATGTCGGCCAGGCCGATATGGGCTTCCCCTCGCCCGGCGTGTTCTCCTTCGCCATCCAGAACGGCATGAAGCTGAAATCGGTGTTCCACATGGGCGCGCGCGATACGTTCAGCATCGCCTTTCGCAAGGGCGAGGGATCGAACGATCTGAAGAAGCTCGAAGGCAAGACCATCCTGCTCGGCTCCGCCGCCTGGCAGTCGATCACCGATCCGCTGCTCGCCGCGCAAGGCGTCGACATCAAGAAAGTAAAGTATGTCGAGGCCGGCTGGCCGACCTGGGGTACCGCGCTGGCCGGCGGCCAGGGCGATGCAGCCCTGTCGTGGGAAGGGCTGCGCGCCGAATGGATCGCCAAGGGCCTCGACTTCGAATACTGGCTCGGCGTGAAGAACTCCAAGCTGCCCGCCAACACCTTTGTCGTGCGCAGCGCCGACCTCGAGGACCCCGACAAGAAGGCGTTCCTGGAAAAGTACCTGCGCGGCTGGGCGATGGGCCTCGAATTCGGCTACCAGAATCCGCGCGCGGCGGTCGAAGCGGTGTTCGAGCAGTTCCCGACGCTGGCCAAGAATCTCGGACCGGAGCTCGGCACCACCTCGATCCTGCAGCAGATCAACGTCTTCCGCGGCGACATGGACAAGCGCGGCGGCTGGGGCTCGCACGACATGGCGAGCTGGCAGGGCTTCTTCGACGAGATCCACAAGATCGGCCAGATCACCAATCCGGTGAAAGCCGAGGATGTCTGCACCAACGACCTCATCCCGGCCGCCAACGATTTCGACAAGGCCAAGGTCAAGGCCGATGCCGACGGCTTCAAATTGTCGGAAGGCTTTGCCGCGCTCGATGTCGAGAAGATCAAGGCGCATCTGTTCGATTCGGCGGTTAAATAGGGTGCAAAAAAGAGGTCATGCCGTTCCTTGCCCTGTCTTGGCTCGTTTCCTCTCCCTCGATCGACGGGGGAGAGGAAGGGGCCGGGCAACGAGCGGCGGCGCTGACCTGAGGTGATTGTCCCAATGGACATGCGAACGGCGATCGATCGCCGTGTGCGATACAATCAAGAACCGGGAGGCTGACTTGGCCGACAGAGTAAAAGTGCTGGTGGTGGGTCTCGGCAATATGGGTGCGTCGCACGCCAGCGCCTATCACCGCTCCGAGGGTTTTCAGATCGTCGGCATCATGAGCCGCTCGATCAAGAGCAACACCAAGATACCGGCCGAATTAGCCGGCTATCCGCTCTACGAGGATTTCGACCTGGCGCTGAAGGAGACGAAGCCGGACGCCGTCTCGATCAACAGCTGGCCGAACACCCATGCCGAATATGCGCTGAAGGCGATCGCGGCCAATTGCCATGTGTTCATGGAAAAGCCGCTCGCCACCAACATCGAGGACGCCGAGAAGGTCGTGGCGGCGGCGCGCGCCAAGAACCGCAAGCTGGTGCTCGGCTACATCCTGCGCGTCCACCCCTCCTGGATCAAGTTCATCGAGGTCGGCAAGACGCTGGGCAAGCCGCTGGTGATGCGCCTCAACCTCAACCAGCAGAGCAGCGGCAGCGCCTGGCACTGGCACAAGAACCTGATCGATTCGCTGATCCCGATCGTCGATTGCGGCGTGCACTATGTCGACGTCATGTGCCAGCTGACCGGCGCCAAGCCGGTGCGTGTGCACGGCATCGGCGCCAAATTGTGGGCGGAGGCCGACAAGCAGAATTACGGCCATCTGCACGTCACCTTCGATGACGGCTCGGTCGGCTGGTACGAGGCCGGTTGGGGGCCGATGATGAGCGAGACGGCCTATTTCGTGAAGGACGTGGTCGGTCCGAAGGGCGCGGTGTCGATCGTCGCCGGCCAGGCCGCCAGCACCGCCTCGGACGCCGAAGTGTCGAACTCGGCCGATATCGACCGTCACACCAAGACCGATGCGCTGAAGATCCACTATGCCCAGGTCGACGGCGACAAGAACTTTTCCAAGCCCGACGAGATCGTCAGCATGGAGGACGAGCCCGGCCACCAGGAGCTGTGCGACCGCGAGCAGGCCTTCTTCCTGCGCGCCATCCGCGAGGACCTCGATCTGACCGAGCAGATGGACGCGGCGGTCAACAGCCTGCGCATCGTGCTCGCCGCCGAACAGAGCATTGCGCTGGGACGGACGGTCGAGCTGGCCTGACGCAACCGGTTGCTGGCACTGGAGGCGGCACCGGCAGCGCAGCAGTTTCATCCTTCTCCCCGTCACCATACGGGGAGAAGATGCCGGCAGGCGGATGAGGGGCAGCGCTTACATTTGCAATTAGCCGATAGCGACAGCTCGCGCATTCTTAAGCGCGGTGTCGAGGCATGCAAATTTGGGAGAGAGGCATGGTCACCGACAGTCTTTTGAAAACCTATGCGGACTCCGATGCGCTCGATCTGGTCGGGCTGGTGCGCGGCGGCCAGGTTTCGCCGGCCGAACTGGTCGAGGCGGCGATCACGCTGGTCGAGCGGCTCAATCCGGCGCTGAACGCGGTGATCCATCGCCTCTACGACATGGCGCGGGCGCAGGCGCAGACGGTCGACAGATCGGCACCCTTCGCCGGCGTGCCGTTCCTGCTCAAGGAGCTGGCTTCGTCCTGGACCGGCGCGCCGAACACCAATTCCTGCTTCTACCTCAGGGATGTCGTCGCCGATTCCGACACAAAAGTCGTCCGCCGCATGAAAGCGGCGGGACTGGTGCTGGTCGGCAAGTCGAACGCGCCGGAGAACGGCTGGTCGATCACCACCGAGCCGAAACTCTACGGCGTCACGAAGAACCCGTGGAAGGAGGGCATCACGCCCGGCGGCTCGAGCGGCGGGGCGGCGGCGGCCGTCGCTTCGCGCATGGTGCCGATCGCCGAAGCCAGCGACGGCGCCGGTTCCATCCGCATTCCAGCCTCATGCTGCGGCATCGTCGGCCTGAAACCGTCGCGCGGCCGCGTCAGCCTCGCGCCGTTCGGCGACTATTGGTATGGCGGCGCCTATTTTCTCTGCTGCTCGCGCAGCGTGCGCGACACGGCGGCCTATCTCGATGCGGTGGCTGGCGCGCTGCCGGGCGATCCCTACACGCCGCGGGTTCCCGATGCCTCCTGGCTCAGCCTGTCGGCACGGGCGCCGAAAAGGTTGCGCATCGGCTTCACCGTTACGCCGCCCAACGGCACGGCCATCGATCCGGAGGTGAAGGCAGCGGTGCTGGCGACCGTGGCTACACTCGAACGGCTGGGGCATCACGTCGAGCAGCACGACATGCCGCTCGACGCCAACGGCGCCTGGGCGACCTACACCAACATGACCTGCGTGCAGACGGCGGCGACCTTCGACTATCTTGAAACGGTGATCGGGCGGCCGGTGACGCCAGCCGACGTCGAAGCGGTGACCTGGGCGATCATCGCGCGCGGCCGCGCCACCAGCGGTGTCAGGCACATCTCCGATGTCGAGCAGCTCAGGCAGATCGGCCGCGACATTGTCGGCGATCTCGACGCCTACGACCTCTTCATCACGCCGACGCTGACGCAGCTGCCGCGCCCACTCGGCTATTACGACATGTCGGAGACGGACATCGACCGCTACAACGCCAAATGGACGGACGCGGTGTTTGCCTTCCCCTTCAACATTTCAGGCCAGCCGGCGATCTCGCTGCCGCTCGGCTGGTCGAAAGGTAGCGTGCCGATCGGCGTGCAGCTGGTCGGCCGCTATGGCGACGAGGCGACCGTGCTGGCGGCATCGGCGCAGTTGGAGCAGGAGATGCCGTGGAGGGATCGGCGGCCAGCCGTGAGTGTTAGTTAGCCGGCGCGGCAGGGGCGGAGCGCGACGAATAACGAAACATCGGCGGTCGCGCCCTACGGCGACAACGACCAACCCTACCCAACCGTCTCCAGTCGCCTTGGCAGCCGGTTCATCGGCCTCGGCCCATCCGCCGTGATCAGGAACTGGTCCTCGAGATTGAAGCTGGCGAGGCCGTCTATGTAGAGCGGGATTTCAAAGGCCAGCACCATGCCGGCCTCGATCACCGCATCGCTGTCGGCCGCAATGAACGGCCATTGCTCGGAAAACACCGACTGGCCGACGCTGTGGCCGAAATGGCCGCGGCGGAAGCTGCGCAGGCCTTGCCGCGCCAGGCTGTCGGTGGTGACGCGATGCACATGAGCGAGCGTGTTTCCGGGGATCAGCGCCGCCAGCCCGTCCTCGAAGGCGCGCTCGGCGATGGCATGCAGCTCGGCCTGGTCGGCGGAAGGCGGCCCGAAGGTGAAATTGCGCGACATGTCGGAGGCGTAGCCACCGACCGTGCAGACCATGTCGCATTTCAGGGGATCGCCGGCCACGGCCCTGGCGTCGGCGCCCTTGGCGCGGCCGCCCAGCGTCACATATTCGGCTGTTACGACCGGATGCGACAGCCCGGCGGCCGCGTCGGCGACGCCCTTGCGGTAGAGCGCGACGAGATCGGCCTGTCGCATGCCGGCCATCGCGTCCACCTGCAAGCGCTCCAGCCCGGCTTCCGAGAGAAAGATGCCTTGCTGAAGGAGATCGATCTCGCGCTGTGATTTGACGGCCCGTAGCCTGTCCAGCACCGGCGAGCCATCGACCATCGGGGAATGCGGCAGCAGCGCCTGGATGGCCGCGAAATCGGCGGCCGGGACGAAGTCGAGGTCGATGCCGAGCATTGCGCGCTCCAGTCCGAATTGCTTGAGCAAGGCCTGCAGCTGGCGCACCGAGCCGGCGAGATCGAAAGTGGCGGGACGGGAGAAGTCCGGCGCCCGGCCAAGCGAGGCAAGGCCGGCCTCGATGCGTTCGGCCAGGGGCAACTCGTGCGCTGTCTCGACCGGCGCGGATTCGATCCAGATCGGGTGCCACCGCACAACCGCTTCGGGTGCGGCGAGCCGCAGCTGCACGGCGTTGAAGTCGGCGACGACAACACCGATCGGCAAATCTTGTTCGGCCGGGATGATAACGAAGCCGCCACCGGCGCGGCGGAACAGCCCGGCCGGGCCGATCCACGCGCCGGTCGCATAATGGAAAGCCTCGGGTGCGCACAGCACCAGCGCCCCGATGCCGGCGCCTTCCATCAACTGCGCGGCGCGCTGGCGGTCGACAAAGCCTGTCATGGGTTTCTCCGGATAGCCTGGCGGCAACGGAGCATTGCGGGCGCGGACAATCAAGGGCCGGATGGGAGATCCGGCTGCCGACAGATCGCGCGTTGGCCGGCAGATGCTGCAGGCGACTGCAAGGGAGACCCGTGGGACTTGATACCCACCCATCTCTTTCCAGGCTTTGGCGCCGCCCCTCACCTGCCTGCCGGCATCCTCTCCCCGTATAGTGACGGGGAGAGGGGAGCTGTCATCAACGGTTTCGCCCGCCACAAGCGTCGCAAGAAAAACGGCGAGGTCGCCGCCAGCTACTTTCTCCCCGTCACTATGCGGGGAGAAATGCCCGGCAGGGCAATGAGGGGCGGCGCGAGCTTCGGCAATGGGCCGCCTCTGCCACGCGTTAGGATTATTGGGGCGTGCCCTACGGCCGTCGCAAGACAGCGGGCGGGCGCAATCCCTACTTGATCGATTCCAGCACCCAGCCGCAGAACTCCAAGAACCCGAAGAGCGTATCTCAGTACCGACGTTGCCGGCTTCCAGCAGTCCCATAAGTGACGCCCGGCCCTTTGGCGGGCGAGATTCCACCCGCCAAAAACGAAAAAGCCGCGGCGGACCGCAGCTTTTCGATGCTTGATTCCCTGGAAGGAAACTGGAGCGGGTGAAGCGATTCGAACGCTCGACCCCAACCTTGGCAAGGTTGTGCTCTACCCCTGAGCTACACCCGCTCACACGGCGTCTTGGCCGCAAGCCGGGCCTATATGGCTGAAGAGCGCGGCGATTGCAACAGGGAAATCGCAGGCTTTTTTCAACATGCCAAGCGATGCCGGCAAACCGCCGGTGCGGCGCGGATTTCACCGCGCCTTTGCGCGATGGCCTTGTGCCGGCCACCGCATTGGCCGTAAACGGCAAGGCGGGAAAACGACGAAGAAGAAGACCGATGCCGAAGACCGAAGCCGAACTTTTTGCCTTTCTCGCCGAACTCGGCGTCACCGTTTCGACGAAACGCCATCCGCCGCTCTATACGGTCGCCGATTCGCAGGCGCTGCGCGGCGAAATCGCCGGCGGGCACACGAAAAACCTGTTCCTGAAGGACAAGAAGGACAATTTCTTCCTGGTCACCGTCGGCGAGGACGCGGTCGTCGATCTCAAGCAGATCCACCAGCTGATCGGCGCCGCCAGCCGTGTTTCGTTCGGCAAGCCGGAGATGCTGATGGAGCTTCTGGGCGTCTCGCCGGGCGCGGTCACCGTCTTCGGCGTCATCAACGACACGGCCAATCGGGTCAAGCTGGTGCTCGACGAGGATTTGATGGCACATGCCGTCATCAACGCCCATCCGCTGACCAATGAGGCGACGACATCGATCGCCTCGGCCGATCTCATCAGATTCGTCGAGGCAACCGGGCACGATGCTGCTATCTTGAAAGTCTCGGCATGATCGCCACATGCATGGCGAAACCGACTTCCAATGACATGGCGCCGACCCGCGGGCCGGCGGCGCGACCGAAAGGGTGACGAGATGAGCGACAACAAGCCGTTTGGCGGGTCATTCGGCAGCAGTGGCGGCCAGTATGCCACCACCGTTCAGTATGGCGGAACCGCAGCCGCGCCGGCGAAGGTCTCGCTTGGCGATGCGCCAGCCGCCGCCCCCGCGGGCGATGTCATCAAGGAGACCACGACCGCCGCCTTCGCCGCCGACGTCATCCAGGAATCGCGCCGCCAGCCGGTGCTCGTCGATTTCTGGGCGCCGTGGTGTGGCCCCTGCAAGCAGCTGACACCGCAGCTGGAAAAGGCAGTCCGGGCCGCCGGCGGCAAGGTCAAGCTGGTCAAGATGAACATCGACGATCACCCCTCCATCGCCGGCCAGCTCGGCATCCAGTCCATTCCGGCCGTCATCGCCTTCAAGGACGGCCAGCCGGTCGACGGCTTCATGGGCGCCATTCCGGAGAGCCAGATCGCCGAGTTCATCACCAAGGTCGGCGGCAAGGGCAATGGCGCCCCGGCCGTGGCCGAGGCGCTGGCGGCTGCGACCGAAGCGCGCGAGGCCGGCGACATGCAGACCGCCGCCGACATTTTTGACGCCGTCCTGGCGCAGGCGCCGGAGACGGTCGAGGCGATCGCCGGACTGGGCGAGCTGCTGTTCGAGGCCGGCGACACGCAAGGCGCCGAGGCGCTGCTGGCAACGGCACCCGAGGCCAAGAAGGACGCGCCTGTTCTCGCCGCCTTGCGCGCCAAGATGGCGCTGGCCGCGCAGGCCGCGGAACTGGGCAATCCGGCCGAGTTCGAGCGCCGCCTCGCCGAAAACCCCAAAGACCATCAGGCGCGTTTCGACCTGGCCATGATCCAGAACGCCAGGGGCGAGCGCACGGCGGCAGCCGACAATCTGCTGGCCATCATCAAGGCCGACCGCGGCTGGAACGAGGACGGCGCCAGGACGCAATTGCTGCAGTTTTTCGAAGCCTGGGGCATGACCGACGAGGCGACGCTGGCGGCGCGGCGCAAATTGTCGGCGCTGCTGTTTTCCTGAGCCGGCGGCTGTTTCGTCGCACGGGCTTGTGGTCGGCGGCGGCCGCGCCAGATTAGGAAGCTGACTTCGGCCAAGCCGACGATCCCGGCGGCGGGCGAAAGAAGTCGATCGGAGGAATGTGGTGCAAGCGGGAAACGCGCATTACCGGCTGGCCAAGGATCTGCCGTCGACGATCCCGATCTTTCCGCTCGAGGGCGCGCTTTTGCTGCCGGGCGGCCGCATGCCGCTCAACATCTTCGAGCCGCGCTATCTGCAGATGGTGGACGAAGCGGTCGCCGGCTCGCGGCTGATCGGCGTCATCCAGCCGCGTCTGGACGGCGCGCTGCGCGAGGATGGCGAGCCTGAGCTGTGCAATGTCGGCTGCGCCGGCCGTATCATCGCCTTCTCCGAAACCGGCGACGGCCGTTACCTGATTTCTCTGCAGGGCGTGTTCCGCTTCCGCATCGCCCATGAACTGACGGTCAAGACGCCGTTTCGCCAGGCGAAGCCCGCGCCCTTCCTCGCCGATCTCGATGACGATCCGGCGGCGAACGAGATCGACCGGCCGGCACTGCTCAAGGCGTTTCGCGCCTATCTGCAGGCCAATGATCTCGAGGCCGACTGGGAAAGCGTCAGCCGCGCCGAAAATGCCATGCTGGTCAATGCGCTGTCGATGATGGCGCCCTACGGCCCGGCCGAGAAACAGGCGCTGCTCGAAGCCGCCGACCTGAAGACGCGCGCCGAAACGCTGATCGCCATCACCGAAATGGCGCTGGCGCGCGAGAATGAGGACTTTGGCTCGAGCCTACAGTAAGATGTGCCGATATTCAGGTGATGCCGGCCTGCAAATGGAGGCTTCCTGCGCTTCTCAGTTCTACTGCGTCGCAGTAGAACTGAGCTCACGTACGAAAAGTACGCTCCGCTCCGGTTCTCGGAAGCCACCATTTTGGTCGCTGCGCGCCCGTCTTCGACTCCGGTTCGGCCTGACCTGGGTCTTGGTACATCTAGGCTAGAAGCTGAGAAGAGGAACCGATGGCGGCGGATGGGCGTGACGGGAAGAAGATCGATGTCGATCCCAAGCTGCTGGAGCTTTTGGCCTGCCCGCTGACCAAGGGGCCGCTAGCCTGGGATCCGGAGCGCGGCGAACTGATCTCGCGGGTCGCCAAGCTCGCCTATCCGGTGCGTGACGGCATCCCGATCATGCTGCCCTCCGAGGCGCGGACGCTGTCGGCGGAAGATGTGCTGGCGCCGCCGCCGAGGCTGAGCGGGCCGGGTTGAGCAGCATAGCCATCCGTCGTTTTGCTCTCCCAAGGCAGCGCAATCGCGAAGCAGCTGGGCGTAGAAGTTTGAGAGGCTGGCGGGACAGCGCCCCCCTCTGCCCTGCCGAGCATCTCCCCCACAAGGGGGGAGATCGGCTGTCACCTCGGCCTTCGCGAATTTTCAGCATTGCGAGTTAAGAGAGGCGGCGAGATCGAAGCTGCCAATCTCCCCCCTCGTGGGGGAGATGTCCGGCAGGACAGAGGGGGGCGCCAAGGATCACGGCGTCTCTTCAGATGACGAAGACAAGGGCCGCGCCTACTGAAAATTGCGCCCCTTGGGCATGACCTGTTCCGCCTCTTCCGACAGCGTTGCGAGGTCCTGCCTTGCCGGCGCGTTCCCAATCTCGGGCCGGCTGCGGCGATCCGAGCCTACCTCTTTGGCATACCCCATCGGTTGGGCCCCCGGCGCTCCGGCTCCGCTGACCTTCTCCAGCAGCACGGTCAGCCAGGGCGTGAGATCCTCGATCTTTTCGGCGACGATATGGATGACACCGGATTCCGACTGCAATTTCCCGGTCACCTTGACGAAGCGCGCGCCCATGACGATGGGCCGGAAGCGGGTAAAGGTCCGCTCCCAGAAGATGACGTTGGCGACCGCCTTGTCGTCCTCCAGCGTCAGGAAGATCGCATTGCCCTTGCCGGGACGCTGGCGCACCAGCACGAGGCCGGCGACCGAAACCCGCCTGCCGTCGCGCTGGGATGGCAAGTTGGCATTGGGCGTGACGCCGGCGCGGTCGAGCCGCTCGCGCAGGAAGGCGACGGGATGCGCCTTCAGCGACAGGCCGAGCGAGCGGTAGTCGTGGATGACATGCTCGCCGAGCGGCATTTTCGGCAGCTTCGTCTCCGGCTCCAGTTCGCGCAGGCGCAGCGCCGGCTGGTCGAACAGCGGCAGCTTTTCGGCGGCACTCTTGGCGCCAAGCGCGCGCACTTCCCACAGTGCGGCACGGCGGTCGAGGCCGATCGAACGAAAGGCATCGGCCTGCGCCAGCCTCTCGATCTCGTCGACATCGAGGCCGGAGCGCAGCCAGACGTCACGGACGGTTTCATAAGCTGAACCCCGCCGCTTTACGAAATCCTCCATGCGTTCCTTGGAAAGACCCTTGATCTGCCGGAAGCCGAGCCGCACCGCATGGTTCGTCTCGATGACACCACGCATATCGGCATGGCGCGGCAGGATGCGGGCCGGATCGAACGGCGCTTTTTCCAGGGTGCAGTCCCAGACGGAATAATTGGCGTCGACCTCGCGGATGTCGACGCCATGGTCGCGCGCGTCGCGCACCAGCTGCGCCGGCTGGTAGAACCCCATCGGCTGCGAATTCAGGATCGCGGCGCAGAACACGTCGGGATAGAAGGTCTTGAACCAGCAGGAGGCATAGACGAGCAAGGCGAAGGAGGCGGCGTGGCTTTCGGGAAAGCCATATTCGCCAAAACCCTCGATCTGCTTGAAGCAGCGTTCGGCGAAGTCCTTGGTGTAGCCCTTGCCGACCATGCCGTCGATCATGCGCTGGCGGTAATTGCCGATGGTGCCGGTGCGCTTGAAGGTGGCCATGGCGCGGCGCAGTTCGTCGGCCTCGCCCGGCCTGAAGCCGCCGGCGACGATGGCGATCTTCATCGCCTGTTCCTGGAACAGCGGCACGCCGAGCGTCTTGCTGAGAATCGCCTCGAGCTCCGGCTTCTGATATTCGGGTTTTTCCTTGCCTTGCCGGCGGCGCAGATAGGGGTGCACCATGTCGCCCTGGATCGGGCCGGGCCGCACGATCGCCACCTCGATGACAAGATCATAGAAATCCTTTGGCTTGAGCCTCGGCAGCATCGACATCTGGGCGCGCGATTCGATCTGGAAGACGCCGAGCGTGTCGGCGCGGCCGATCATGTCGTAGACGCGCCTGTCTTCCGGCGGCAAGGTGGCGAGCACATAGGGTTGGCCATAGGGATCCCGGGCTTTTGGATAGTGATCCGTAAGCAGGGTGAAGGCGCGCTGCAGGCAGGTCAGCATGCCGAGCGCCAGCACATCCACTTTCAGGATCTTCACCGCGTCGAGATCGTCCTTGTCCCATTCGACCATCTTGCGCTCGTCCATCGCCGTCTTGACGATGGGCACGATCTCGTCGAGCCGGTCCCTGGTGATGACGAAGCCGCCGACATGCTGGGAGAGGTGGCGGGGGAACCCCATGATCTCGTTGGCCCGTTCCATCACATGACGCGATGTCGGGTCGCTCTGGTCGAGGCCGCCGGCGCGGGCTTCCTTCTCGCCGACCTCGGAGGTCGACCAGCCCCAGATCGAGCCGGACAGGGACGCCCGGACATCCTCCGACAGGCCCATAGCCTTCGACACTTCGCGCAGCGCCGAACGGCCGCGATAGCTGATGACGGCGGCGGCGAGCGCGGTGCGCTTGGAGCTGTATTTCTCGTAGATGTACTGGATGACGGTCTCGCGCTTCTCATGCTCGAAGTCGACATCGATGTCGGGCGGCTCGTTCCTCTCCTCGGAAATGAAGCGCTCGAACAGCGTGTCGATCCGGTCCGGCCCGACTTCGGTGATGCCGATGCAGAAGCAGACGATCGAATTGGCGGCCGAGCCGCGCCCCTGGCAGAGAATGTCCTGGCTGCGGGCGTATTTGACGATGTCGTAAACCGTCAGGAAATAGCGGGCGTAGTTGAGGCGCTCGATCAAAGCGAGCTCTTCTTCGATGCGCTTGATCACCGAGTGAGGCACGCCTGAGGGATAGCGCCTGGCTGCCCCCTCCCGCGCCAGCCTTTCCAGCTCGGCCTGCGGCCCGAGGCCGGATTCCGTCGGCTCGTCGGGGTAATTGTACTGGAGATCACTGAGCGAGAAGGTCAATTCTTCCGCGAACAGCAGCGTCTCGGCCAGCGCCTGCGGATGCCTGCGGAACAGGCGGGCCATTTCCAGCGGCGGCTTCAGATGGCGTTCGGCATTGGCGCTGAGTTCCAGCCCGACCTCGGCGACGGGCGTGTTGAGGCGGATCGCGGTCAGCACGTCCTGCAGCGGGCGTCGTTCGGCGGTGTGGTAGAGGACATCGTTGGTCGCCATCAGCGGGATGCCGGTGCTCTGGGCAAACGCCGCTGCCTGCTCGATCCGGAAACGGTCATTGCCCGCATAACAGGGCGAGACGCCAAGCCGCAGGGCCTTGCCGAAGCGGTCCTTGAGCTGGCCAAGCAAGGCAAGACCGTCTTCAGCGCCCGCCGCCAGATCGGGCAGGACCGCCAGCGACATCAGATCTCCCCATTCGAGCAGATCTTCGCGCTGGAGAAGGGTGGCGCCCTTTTCGGTCTCGTCGCGCAGATTGGCCTGGGTGAGCATGCGGCACAGATGCCCCCAGCCTGCCCGGTTCCTGGGATAGGCGAGAATGTCCGGCGTGCCGTCGCCAAAAACCAGCCGGCAGCCGGGGTGATAGGCAAGCTTTTCGACCTTGGCCTGCTGCCAGGCGCGCACCACGCCGGCCACCGTGTTGCGGTCGGCTAGGCCGATCGCCGAAAAACCCATGAGCTTGGCCGCGACCACCAGCTCCTCCGGCTTGGAGGCGCCGCGCAGGAAGGAGAAATTCGACTGGATGCCGAACTCGGCATAGGGAATGACGGTCAGCGCGTTCATGCGAAGACCCCGTGCATGAACCAGCGCGGCGCGGCTTGCGAGCCGCCGTAAAGCCCTTGCCGGTAGAGCCAGTAGCGGCGGCCTTCGGCATCCTCGATGCGGAAATAGTCGCGTGTCGATGCCGCCGCGTCGCCTGGCGCCTGGCGCCACCATTCGGCGGCGATGCGTTCGGGACCCTCGGCGCGGGTGACGCGATAGAGCGCGCGCCGCCAGCGGAAATGCAGCGGCGGACCCTCCGGCATTTCGGTGGCCGGCACCTCGATGGGCTCGGGCGCGCGGAACAGCCGGATCGGCCGTTCCGGCGGAAAGATGGTTTTGGGCGCCTGCACCCTGTCCTGTCTCTTCGGCGGCGTGGTCCGGCGCGGCGCTTCGCTGAAGGGGACGATGGCGACGGCACGCTCCGGCAGATGGCTTTCAACCGCAACCGGCTGCAGCACGGCGCCCTCGCCGAGCCTGGCGCGGATGCGGTCGGCGAACAGCGCGATGTCGGCGCCGTCATCGGTCACCTCGCCGGTCAGATCGGCCTGCGCCATGTCGAAGGCGGCGGCCGCCAGCACCGAAAGCCGCACCAGATCGAAGCCGTAGCCGGCGTCGATGTCCTGCTCGAGGGCGGCCAGCCTTTCATGGAATAGCTTCTGGATCAGCCGGGGATCGCGCATCGGCCGCGAGGTGCCCAAGGCGATGCGGCTGACGGCGCCGTCGACGCGGAAGAGCAGCAGCGCCAGCGTCCGGGCGCCCTCGCCGCGGCGTTCGAGATCGGTCTTCAAGGTCGTCGCCAGCAGGCCGACCAGGCGTTCGATGTCCTCGGTGAGCGTGACGGGTTCGGCGAGATGCCGCTCGACCGAAAGCGGCGCAACGGGAAGGCGCGGCGACACCGCCTCGTCGAGACGGCCAAGGGCCTGGTCGAGGCGCAGCAGCAAGGTGGCGCCGAAGCGGCGGGCAAGCGGCGCGCGCGGGGCGGCCATGACGGCGCCCGCCGTGCGCAGGCCGACACTTTCCAGGCTGGCGCGGGTTTCCGGCGCTATGCGCAGTGCGGCGAGCGGCAAGGGCGCCAGCAGCGCTTCCTCCTCGCCGCCATCGACGATGCGGTCGCCGCAAAAGCGGGCCGCCGCCCAGGCCGCGCCCGGCGTCGGGGCAAGGCCGGCGCGGACATCGAACCCCTGATGCAGGAAGCGCGACAGGATGTCGTCCAGCATGGCGCGTTCGCCGCCGAACAGATGGGTGCAGCCGGTGACGTCGAGAAACAGGCCGTCCGTCCCGTCCAGCGCCACCAGCGGAGTGTAGCGGTCGCACCAGTCGGCAAGGCCTTCGAGCAGGCGCCGGTCTGCCTCCGGATCGGCCTCGACGATGTCGATCGAGGGATGCATGGCACGCGCGTCGGCAATGCCCATGTCGCGCTTCAGGTGCAGTGCCTCAGCCCGCTCGTCGAGGGCTGAGATGCGCTGCGCGTTGCCCTGGCGGTGGCTGATCACCAGTGGCGGATGAGATGGCGTCGGATGATCTTGGGGCCGGGAACGCCAGGACCGCCCCAGACGCTGCCGCAGGATCCTTTCGGCCGCCAGATAGGGAAACCACAGGGTCAGGATTCTTTGCCCGGCCTTCTTCGCCCCTTCTTTCGTCGAATACGCGTTCATCGGGGTTCCACTCCAGTGTGAATTGTCCAGGCAGGGCCGTGCGGCTCTTGCCGATGCTGATGGTGAAGGCCGGGCGGCCGATCGATCCGGCGAGCGGCCCGGCGACGGTTTCGCGCGGCACGGCCGGCGCCGGCGAGACGATGAGGCGGACGGGCGCCGCCGTCGGTTCGGGCTCGGCCGCCTGCCGCAGCAGGAATACGGGGCGGCCGGCACTTTGCGCCCGCGCATGCAGCCGCCGCGTCGCGGTCAGGTCGAGCCGCTGCGGATTGCCGCGGATTTCCAGGATGACCGCGGCGAGGGCCGTCATCCGCGCCGCTTCCTCGGCGACCCACAGCGCATCGACGAGTTTCGGCGCCTCGGAAAACAGCAATTGTTCCGGTTCGATGCCGAAGGAGGCCTGCAGTCCCCTGGCATAGGGAAAGCCCGCCTCGCGGAAGATTTCCGTGGTGCCGATCCACAACACCGGCAGCCCTTGCGCCTGCTTGAGGATCAGGCTGGCGAGCGACAGGGCAAAGCCGGCGACGGCTCCAGAATCGCGGGTTTCCAGGCCATGGATTTCGCTGAGCGCCGCTTTCGGCAGCCCGCCGCTCAGGGCGGCATCGAGGGGGTCGACGCCGACAGGCAGGAAGGCATCCGGCAAGGCAGCGGCAAGACCGCGCCGGACGATCGTGAGATCGGGGCTGGCGTCGGCATCAAGCGGCGCGCCAGCCGGCGCCTGCAGGCGCTCGGGCAGCGTTCCCTCGATCTTCGCGATCTGGCGGCGCAGGGCAAAAACAGTCTCCCGCGCCACGGCTGATATCGCCATGACGGTCAGTGTCCACTCACAATTGTTCCTGTTATGTTCTCTAGGATTCCAGAGCCGACCCGAAGAGTCAAGCAGAGTCACAAGGAATTTATTCCTGCAGACCCTGCACGACAGGGCGTAGCGGCCACTTCATTTGCCTCGCCCGGTGCGAAAGCCTATATGCCGGTCAAAGGACAAAGCATGGCCCGCATCTACAAGACCCGCACCTGGCATGGCGAACTCGCGCCCTCGATGGAGGAGATAGAGTTCCTGGCGCTGGAGGCGTACGCCCATCTGCCGGAGGATTTTCGCAAGCTGACCGGCGAGATCGTCATCCAGATCGCCGAGTTCCCGACCGACGAGATCATGGACGACCTGTCGCTGGAGACGCCGTTCGACCTGCTCGGCCTGTTCGAGGGCCGCGGCATCGCCGAGCGCTGGAACCCGCAGACCGGCGAAGGCCCGAACCGCATCACGCTCTACCGCCGCGCCATGCTCGACTATTGGGCCGAGAACGAGGAGACGCTGGGCGACATCGTCACCCATGTGCTGATCCACGAGATCGGCCACCATTTCGGCCTGTCGGACGATGATATGGAGAAGATCGAAGAGGCAGCCGAGTAGGCTGTGTCGATATTCAGGTGATGCCGGCCTGCAAATTGCGGTCCCCTGCGCTTCCGGTGCTCACGTACCAAAAGTACGCTCCGCTCCGGTTCTCGGGCACCACCATTTTCGACTCGGCCTGACCTGAATCTCGACACAGCCTGCGTCGGCGCTTTGCAAAATCTACCAGTCGCTGAGCTTGGTGTCCGGCCCATATTCCTGGCCGTCGACGTCCTTCACCACAGCCTGGCCGCAGCGCATGGTCTTGGCCTTCTTGTCGTAGGCGTAGGTCGGCGAGCCGAACAGGTGCCAGCCCTTGTTCAGCGCCGCCGTCACCTTGTGGCAGAAGCTGGCGTCGTCCGGGCCGGTGAGAAAGCGGTAGAGTTTCATGTCTCAAGTCCTGTCGTAAGTGCCCATAGCCCGCGAGCATGGGGCTATATCATGCGCCGATGGCGGCCGCCTTCGCCAGCAGTTTTTCGGCCTGTGCCAGATGCAGCCGCTCGACCATCTTGCCGTTCAGCGCGATCACGCCTTTGCCAGTATTCTCGGCACGTGAAAAGGCATCCTTCACCGCGCGTGCCTCGGCGACCGCCTGCGGCGAGGGCGCGAAGGCGCGGTTCGCGGCGTCGATCTGGGCCGGATGGATCAGCGTCTTGCCGTCGAAGCCCATGGCCGCCGCCTCCGCACACTCACGGGCAAAGGCGTCGAGGTCGCGAAAATCATTGGCAACGCCGTCGAGCATGTCGAGACCGCCGGCGCGCGCGGCCAGCACCATCTGCATCAGCCATGGCACGAGGTAGCGCCGGTCCGCCGTCACCAGCACACCGGTTTCCTTGGCGAGATCATTCGTTCCGGCCACGAAACAATTGAGCCGTGAGGCCGGATCGCGGCCCAGTTCGGCAATGGCGCCGATGTTGAGCAGCGCCTTGGGCGTCTCGATCATCGCCCAGAGTTTCATGCTGTCGGGGGCAAAATTGTCGTCGAGCACGTCGCCGACTTCGAGGATGTCGCGCGGCGTGGCGACCTTGGACAAAAGGATGCCGTCAGTCTCGACTTTCGCCACGGCCAAGAGGTCGTCGGCGCCCCATTCGCTGGCCAGCGCATTGACGCGCACCACCATCTCGCAGCGGCGGCCGAGATTGTTGGCGACCGGGCGGTTGGCGAAGATCGCGGGCAGTTTTTCGCGGGCGGCGATCTTGTCGGCCGGGGCGACGGCGTCCTCGAGGTCGATGATGATTGCGTCGCAGGACAGAAGCGCGATCTTGGCAAGCGCCTTGTCGTTGGAGGCCGGGACATAGAGGACGGAGCGGCGCGGGCGGTAGGGTTCGGTCATATCCGATCTATGCCGTCTGTGGGTGGTCGAGGCAAGCGTTGGTGCTGTGCGCAGGGTCGCTGCGAAGCTGCGGGGTCGGCGCCAGCACCCCACCCGGACCTTCGGTCCGACCTCCCCACAAGGGGGGAGGTAGAAGCTCGGCGCCCTTCCTCAGCAGTTGCGGAAGAGAGCCTTCCTCTCCCCCGTCGATCGGGGGAGAGGTGTCGAGCGAAGCTCGACGGAGTGGGGGGTCGACCCTTGCGTGCAAGGCGGGGCGATGCTTGCGCCTGGTGCCTTCCTATGTGCGTTCGCGGGGGTTGCCAGCTGGTTCCCCCACTCCGTCTCGGCTTCGCCGAGCCACCTCTCCCCCCTCCGGAGGGAGAGGAAAGGAGCCTGCCTGGGGCAGCGCCAACGTCCGTAGGATGGTGGGGCAGCGCACCAGCCGTGATGCGCGACCCTGCACGAAAACTGCACAGGCCTGCGGAAAAGCTCCTCGGATCCGCCCTGCCGTTTCCCTGCCGGCCTGCGAAACAGGCGGCATGCACAAGCGAGCAAAACCCCATTGGTCCGTGCCACAGCGCCTGCGCAGCGAAGGCTGGTGGCTGGTCGATCCGCCACGCGCGAATCCCATGGCGATTCTCATCCCTTTCGCCCGCAAGTGTCCGCCGACCTTCCGGCTGGACACCATCGGGAGGATCAGGTCGTGACAGCGTTCTTCTCTGCCGCGCCAAGTTATTGCAGCCGCTTCGGTGTTGCCGTGCTGCTGGTCGTGCTGGCGGATTTCCTGTTCTATGGCCAGCCCCCCGGCATCACGGTTTTCCTGTTCGCCATCCTGATTGCCGCCGCGGTCGTGGCCGTGCATCCCACGGTCTTCAGCGACATCAGGGTCTGGCTCAAGCCCGCTGCCCTGCTTGTCGCGCTGCTGCCGCTCGCCGAAAATGTCAGCCCCCTGTCCGTCTCGATCGCGCTTGCGGGGCTGGTCGTCTTCGCGCTTTCGCTGAGCGGCCGGCCGCGGCACGGCATGGCCCGTATTGCCGGTCAGATCGCGTTGTTCGGGCTCGCGGCGCCGTTCCGCTTCGTCCGTGATTTCATCCGTTGGCGCAAGACGGCGCGCCGGCTTGGCGGGCGCCGCGTCAGGCTTGCGGCGGTCGCCGTCTGGGTGATGCCGCTGACGCTGGGCGCCGTCTTCCTGGCGCTGTTCGGCGCCGCCAATCCGGTCATCGACTACTGGCTGTCGCTGATCGACCTGATGAAGCTGCTCGATCTCATCCAGCTGGCGCGGATCGCCTTCTGGCTGTTCGTGCTTGCCGGCGTCTGGGCCTTTCTGCGGCCACGCCTGCCGCGTTTTTCGCGGCGCATCTCCCGGCCACCACTTGCCGTTGCTCAACCGGCGACCAATCCGCAACGACACGTCATCGAGGAGACCGTCTTCGGCAAACCCGCCATCCTGCGCGCGCTGATTGTCTTCAACGCGCTGTTTGCGCTGCAGACCGGGCTCGACGCCACCTATCTGTGGGGCGGTGTCGCCCTTCCCGACGGCTTGAGCTATGCCGCCTATGCGCATCGCGGCGCCTATCCCCTGATCGTTACCGCACTGCTTGCCGCCGGGTTCGTGCTGGCGGCGCTCAGGCCGGGCAGCGAGACCTCAGGAGATCCCGTCATCCGCCGGCTGGTCTATGCCTGGGTGGCGCAGAACATCATGCTGGTCATCTCGTCGATCCTGCGGCTCGACCTCTATGTCGGCATCTATGCGCTGACCTATTGGCGCATCGCGGCTTTCGTCTGGATGGGGCTGGTGGCGGCAGGGCTTGCGCTGATCATCGCCCGCATCGCGCTTGGAAAATCCAATGAATGGCTCTCCTCCGCCAATCTTCTGACGTTATCCCTGACGCTTTATGCCTGCTGTTTCATCAATTTCGCCGCGACGATCGCCAATTACAATGTCGACCATTCCCTCGAAATGACCGGCCAGGGTATTCCCCTCGACGCTTGGTACCTGCGCTCGCTCGGCCCGGGCGCGTTTCCGGCGCTCGACCGCTTCTTCGATCATCAGGGCAAGACCCCCGACGCCGGCGCCACACGCGAACTTGCGAGACTGCGTGGCATCGACGAGGGTTGGTACCGAACCGTCCAGGAAAACTGGCGGGCCTGGAGCTTTCGCGACTGGCGCCTGCTTGCCTATCTCGACAGCAAGGGGTCGCTCGTGCTTCCTCAGCCTTCGCAACCTTCCTTGCCGGGCCGCTGACCGATGCCGCATCACATCCTCGTCGCCGACGATGACCCGCACATCCGCGAGGTGATCTGCTTCGCGCTGGAAAAGGCCGGCATGAAGACGCTTGGCGTGGCCGATGGCGCCGCCGCCTTGCAGGAGATCGGACGCCGGGCGCCGGATCTCGTCGTGCTCGACATCGGCATGCCGGAGATGGACGGGCTGGAGGTCTGCCGGCGGCTGCGCCACACATCGGACGTGCCGGTGCTGTTCCTGTCCGCGCGCGACGAGGAGATCGACCGCATCCTCGGGCTCGAAATGGGCGGCGACGACTATGTGACGAAACCGTTCAGCCCGCGCGAGCTGGTCGCCCGCGTCAACGTCATCCTGCGCCGCGCCCGCCCGGCGGCGGCCGAGGCGGCCGACGACCGGCAGTTTTCGCATGGCAAGCTCACTCTGGCGCCGGCCAGCCACGCCGCAAGCTTCGACGGCAAGCCGCTTGCCCTGACGGGGATCGAATTCTCGATCCTGAAAGGGTTTTTGGCGCGGCCGGCGCATGTGCTCGACCGTGACGCGGTGATGGCGAACGCCTATGCCGGCAAGATCCATGTCGCCGACCGCACCGTCGACAGCCATATCCGCAACATCCGCGCCAAGCTGGCGGCGGTGGGCTGCCCTGATGTCATCGAGACCGTGCATGGCGTCGGCTTCCGGCTCGGCCGATGCGGCTGACGACGTCCAGCAAATGGATCGGCCGCAAATGGCGACCAAGGCTTGCCACGGTCGTCGTCGCCATCCTGATCATGGTGATGGCGCTGCCGCTGGTCGGCCTGTTCTTCTTTCGCCTCTACGAAAACCAACTGATCCGCCAGACCGAGGCGGAACTGATCGCCCAAGGGGCGGCCATCGCCGCCATCTATGCGCAGGAAGTGCGCGACGCCGGCATTCCCCCGGACAAACTCGGCGCGCCGATGCCGCAGGCCAATGGCGGTGCCAGCCGAGCAGCCAATCCCGACGGCCCGTACCGGCCGATCGAGCCGCAGCTCGATCTCGCCTCAGACGCCGTGCTGCCGACCCGGCCCGCCGCCATGCCCGCCACCACCGATCCGGCCTTCGCCGCGATCGGCACGCGCCTGTCCGGCATTCTCGACGCCACGCAGAAAACCACGCTGGCCGGTTTCCGGCTGCTCGATCCCAAAGGTGTCGTCATTGCCGGGCGCAGCGAGGTCGGGCAGTCGCTTGGCGAGGTCGACGAGGTGCGCACGGCACTTGGCGGCCACTATGCCAGCGCGCTCAGGCTGCGCATCCCCGACCAGCCGCCGCCGCCGCTCTATTCGGTCAGCCGCGGCACCAAGGTACGGGTCTTCGTCGCCCTGCCGGTGGCCGTTGATGGCCAGGTCGCCGGCGTGGTCTATGTCTCGCGGACACCCAACAACATCATCAAGCATCTCTATGGCGAACGCGGCAAGGTGACCCTGGCGGCGATCGCCATCCTCGGCGGCACGCTGCTCATCGGCCTGGTGTTCCTGCGCACGGTCAGCCGGCCGATCTATGCGCTGATCGACCGCACGCAGCGCATCGCCGCCGGTGAGCGTGACGCAATTCGGCCGCTCGACCATCATGGCACCTACGAAATGGCCGAGCTGTCCGCCGCCTTCCTCGACATGGCCGAAAAACTGCAGGCGCGCTCGGATAGCATCCAGACCTTCGCCACCCATGTCTCGCACGAGCTCAAATCGCCGCTGACGGCGATCCAGGGCGCGGCCGAATTGCTGCGCGATTCCGGCAGCACGATGGATGATGAGGAGCGGCGGCGCTTCTCTAACAACATCGTCACCGATGCCGGGCGGCTCAATCTGCTGGTGCGGCGGCTGCTCGATCTGGCCAAGGCCGAAAATCTTGCACCGAGCGGCGAAAGCACCTCGATCGGTGCCGCGCTGGCCCTGCTGCCCGCCGACACCAGGCTGGCGGTCCGCATCGAGGCGGGCGGCGATCTCGCTCTGCGCATCTCGGCCGAGAACGCGGCAATCGTGCTGGCCAATCTCATCGACAATTCCGCCAGGCACGCCGCGACGCTCGTTTCGATCACGGCGGCAAGCGCCGGCGGCAAGGCGACGGTGCTGGTCGGCGACGACGGCGCCGGCATTTCGCCGAGCAACCGGGCGCGCATCTTCGAGCCGTTCTTCACCACGCGGCGCTCCACCGGCGGCACCGGCATGGGCCTCGGCATCGTGCTGGCCCTCCTGAAAGCGCATGATGGTATGATCCGGCTGGTTGACTCCGAGCGCGGCACGCGCTTCGAGATCACACTGCCGGTAGTATGAGAGGGAGCATGATCTCTTCCGAAAACCGGCGGCCACTTTTCGGGATCATGCTCTAGGCTTGGAGAGGCATTAAGCGTGCGCTACGACATCGTCATCATCGGCGGGGCCATCGTCGGGTCCTCCATTGCCTACTATCTGCGCGAGGAGGGGTTTTCCGGCTCCATCGCGCTCATCGAGCGCGATCCGCAATTCGCCCACGCGGCAACGACGCTGTCCATGGCCTCGATCCGCCAGCAATTCTCCATTCCCGAAAACATCCGGCTATCGCAATTCACGCTGAAGCTGTTCCGGCGGCTGAAGGAGACGTTCGGCGCCGATGCCGATATCGGGTTCCGCGAGGGTGGCTATCTCATCCTGGCCGGCGAGAACGGCCTGCCGGTGCTCAAGGCAAACCATGATGCACAGGTCGCCGAAGGCGCCGACATCGTGCTCGAGGACGCCGAGCAGCTGACGCGGCGCTTCGCCTGGCTGTCGGCTGAAGGCATTTCCGCCGGCGCCTATGGCCGGACCGGCGAAGGCTGGTTCGACGCGCATGCGATGCTGACGCTGTTCCGCAAGGCGCTGCGCGACAAGAAGATCGATTTCATCGCCGCTTCGGCCACCGGCATTACGCGCAACGGCAACCGCGTCACCGGCGTCTCCCTCGAAAATGGCCAGACCTTGGAGGCCGGTATCGTCGTCAACGCCGCCGGGCCGAATGCCGGCAAGGTCGCGGCTCTCGCCGGGCTGGCGCTGCCGGTCGAGCCGCGCAAGCGCAACGTCTTCGTCTTCGAGGCGCGCGAGAAATATGCCGACATGCCGCTGCTGGTCGATCCCTCCGGCATTTATGTACGGCCGGAAGGCTCGGTCTACCTCACCGGCGGCGCCGAGCCGGAAGAGGGCGACGGCCCGGCCGATCCCGCCGATTTCGAGGTCGACTGGCCGCTGTTCGAAGAGGTGATCTGGCCGGTGCTGGCGACCCGCATTCCCGCCTTCGAGGCGATCAAGGCGACCCGCGCCTGGGCCGGGCACTATGACTACAACACGCTCGACCAGAACGCGGTGATCGGGCCGCATCCAGAGGTCGGCAATTTCCTCTTCGCCAACGGTTTTTCCGGCCACGGCCTGCAGCAGGCGCCGGCGGTCGGCAAGGCGCTGGCTGAGTTGATCGTGCATGGCGGGTACCGGACGATCGATTGCTCGGCGTTCGGCTATGAGCGGGTGGCCGAGGGGCGGGCGTTCCGGGAATTGAATGTGATTTGAGAAGCGCCTAGTCAACCGTCGCATCGATAGCGAAAGCATTGCCGAGCGCGTGGCCGGCGGCCGTGTTGTCGAAGATGCCCCAGACCTCCGCGCACGAGGCAGCCGCTGCCTGCAGCTGTCGGCCGATCCGGTCGAGGCTTTCGGCGTCGTAGTCCGAGTAGTAGACACGCGGCACGCCGTGCCAGCGGAAATAGGCAAGGCCGGCCCAACCGCCCGGCACCGCAGCAGGCGGCACTAGAGCGGGATCGGCGGCAACGCGCGCGATCCGCCGGTCGGCAAGGAGCGCTTCCGCCTCCGCTTCGAACCAGCTCGGGTGGCGTGGTTCGCATGCCAGCCTTGCCTTTGTCCGCCTGCCCAGCATGTCAAAGAAACCGCAGGCGATGTCCGGCTCGAACGGCAAGCTCGGCGGCAGCTGCACCAAAAGCACGCTCAGTTTTTCGCCGAGACCTTCGACCTGCTGGAGGAACATTTCGGCAAGCGCATCGCCATCCGCGAGACGATGCTCATGGGTCATTGCCTTGGGCGTCTTGACGGCAAAGCGGAAGTGCTCCGGCACGGAGCGTGCCCAGCGCTCGTAGGTCTCGCGACGGTGTGGCTTGTGGAAGGACGTGTCGATTTCGACGATCGGAAATCGGCGGGCGTAGCGTTCGAGATGCGAACCGGGTTTTGGCAAGTCCTCCTTATATCGGGTTGGAATTCCCCAGCCGGCCGTGCCGATGAAACATCCCTGCTTTTCCATGCATGGGATGTGGACCAGATGAAGTGTGGGTCAAGACGAGATGAACGACGAGCCGTTGCCACCGACCCGCTGCTCAGGCCGCCGCTAGTCTTCCATCCCCGACATAGGCCTGCAGCCAGGCCAGCACCCGGCCCCAACCCTCGGCATGCTCGGCCGCCGCATCGCTCAGGCCGGCAAAACCGCCATGGCAGATGGTGAGGCGCGTGCCCTTGGCGGTCGGCTCGAGCAGCCAGGCGACCGTGGTTTGCCGCCGGCCAAGCGTCGGATGGTCCCAGGCATAGGCCCGCGTCTGCACGATACGGCGCGGCGCTTCGATCTCGAGGAATTCGCCGCCGGCCGGCAGCTCCCTGCCGTCGGCAGTGCGGACGACGACCGTCCAGCGACCGCCGACGCGAAGGTCGGCCGACCAATCGGCCATCCGGTAGTTGTCGGCGGTCCCCCACCATTGCTCGATTTCTCTCGTGACCAGCGCGCGAAAGATGCGTTCCGTGGGCGCTTCGATCTCGGCCGACGCCATGATCGTCTCGCCATTGGTCATGCTCTGTACCCCGAGGACGTGTATCATCGGTGCCTCCGTTTTGTTTCGGTATCGAAACGAGCCCTTCACCCTTTCGTTGGCGGGCGCTCGAAACCCTTGCCGGTCTCGAGCAGGCTCTTGAGGCTCGCCAGCACCAGCGGCCAGCCCTTGCTGACATTCGGGATCAGCCGGTGCGGGCCGTCGGCCTCGTGGGTGACGGCCAGCTTCATCAGCTCGCCGTCCTGTTCGATTGTGAAGGTGCAGCGCGTGTAGCCGTCTTCCTTGACCTCCGGCATCCATTCATTGCGCCATTTGATGACCAGGCGTCGCGGCGGGTCGATCTCGAGGATCTCGCCCGAGTCGGCGACGCGGCCGTCGGGGAAGATCAGTTTCCAGCTGGAGCCGACCTTCCACTCGCTCTCCTGATAGGAGCAGAGGAAGAACTGCCGGTTGAACTCCGGGTCGGTCAGCGCCTCCCAGAGTTTTTCGGCCGTGGTGCGGATGTAGGTCACGTAAACGAAGCTGTTGCTCATCAGTCTTCCCTTTCGAGGCGTTTCTTCAGATCACTCAATGCATCCAGCCGATGGCGCTCGAACTTGCCGATCCAGCGCTCGGCGATCTCGTTGATGGGGACCGGATTGAGGTAGTGCTGCTTCTCGCGTCCCTTGCGGAGCGTGGTGACGAGGTTGGCTTCCTCCAGGATCGCCAAATGCTTGGTCACCGCCTGGCGTGTCATGTCCATCTCCGCGCACAGCGCGTTCAGCGTCTGCCCGTTCCGGGCATGGAGGTTGTCCAGCAATTGCCGGCGTGTCGGGTCGGCCAGGGCGCGAAAGACTGCATCCATGCTCATCGCTTTAATATGCAACCATTTGGTTGCATGTCAAGCGACAAGATCGCACACCGTCGGCGGCTGGGCGCGGCCACGGGAGAAAAAAGTCAGCCCTTGCGGGAGAACCAGAAGGCGTCGGCCATGCGCTTCATGCCGATGCGTTCGTAGAAGCCGACGGCGTCGGGCATGGAAATCAGGCTGATGGCGACCGACGGCCCAAGCTGCCGTCGCGCCTCGTCCATCAGGCCCTTGCCGATGCCGAGCCCTTGCGCCGATCGGGACACGGCGAGTTCCGAGATGTAGCAAACCCAGGAGAAGTCGGTGACCGCACGGGCCACGCCGATCAGCGGCTTGCCTTCGATATCGAGACGCGCGGTCAGCACAAGATTGGCACCGGACAGCATCGCCCGCAGCCTGGCGGGATCATCGACAGGCCGCGTCTCGCCGAGGCCGGATTCCACCAGCACGCGGCGGAATTCGGCGATGTCGAGCGCGGACTCGCTTGCGTAGAGGACATGGGAGTTTTCAGCCATGCCGGTCAGACTGCATCATCGCCTCGCGAATTCGAAGTCGTTTTGTGGTACGCCCCTTGTGCCAGCGCGCACGAACAGTTGCCTTTTATTTGCCCTCGGCTTTGTGTAAACGGGGCGTCAGCAAATCCCCCGCAACGAAAACACGGGCCAAAGCCATGGAAAAATTCACCAAGCTCACCGGCGTCGCCGCTCCGATGCCGATCGTCAATGTCGACACCGACATGATCATCCCGAAGGATTATCTCAAGACGATCAAGCGCACCGGCCTCGGCACCGGCCTGTTCGCCGAAATGCGCTACAATGACGATGGTTCGGAAAATCCGGATTTCGTGCTCAACAAACCGGCCTACCGCAAGGCGCAGATCCTGGTCGCCGGCGACAATTTCGGCTGCGGCTCGAGCCGCGAGCACGCGCCGTGGGCGCTGCTCGACTTCGGCATTCGCTGCGTCATCTCGACCTCGTTCGCCGACATTTTCTACAACAACTGCTTCAAGAACGGCGTGCTGCCGATCACCGTCAGCCCCGAAGATCTGGAGAAGCTGATGGACGACGCCTCGCGCGGCTCCAACGCCACTTTTGTCGATCGATCTCGAAGCCAAGGAAATCCGCGGCCCCGATGGCGGCGTCGTCAAGTTCGACCTCGACGACTTCAAGCGGCACTGCATGCTCAACGGCCTCGACGATATCGGCCTGACCATGGAGAAGGCCGGCGCCATCGCCTCGTTCGAGAAGAAGAACGCCGAACAGCGTCCCTGGGCCTGAGCGGCACCGTCCGACGATAGGTCCGGCCGCGTTCCGGCCGGGTTTGGTGGCGACTGAAGGGAGGGACAGTCATGGCACGTTCGCTTCTTGCCGGCGTTTGCGGGCTGGCGCTGGTGGTGGTGCCCGCCGCGAGCGCCTTTGCCCAGACACAGACGCCCGCGGCGCAACAGACGCCAGCGGCAGCCCAGAAACCGGCCGAGCAGCCGGCGACCGACCAGGGATCGTCCAACACCAGCGACGCGGCGCCCGCCGACGACGACAAGCAGGCGCCGATAGCGTTCGAGGGCGGCCAGCTGACCATCACGCAGCCGGAGCAGGACGGCGAGAAGGTGCTCGCCTATGACGGCAAGCAGCTGGCCAGCAACTACGATGTCTTCTTCGACAAGATCGTGAAGATCGGCGACGTCAACGTGGCGCTGGTCGATGTCGGCGACGGCGGCAATCAATGCGGCCCGGCCAAGGTCATCGTCTGGAAGCCGAAGGACGGCGAGATCAAGACCACGACGGTCGAGCAGGACGAATGCGGCGCGCCGCCGGCGGCGATCTCCGACAGCGCCATCTATTTCGTGCCCTATCTGCTGCCGGGCGATCAGAAGCCGGCCCTGCAATGGTCGCCGACCGAAGGCCTGACGACTTCCGGCAACCTCGCTTACACGCCCGAACCCGGCACCGACTGGAAGGATATCGATCCGTCGAAATACGACAACATCATCGATGCCTTCCACAACGAGGCGGTCTACAAGGCGGCCAAGGCGCTGCTCGGCGACACCATGCCCGACATGGCGACCAGCTTGCTGGTCGGTGGCGGCACGGAAAAGACGGCCTCCGGCGCCTTTTACGCCACCGGCTGCGTGCCGCATGATTGCGGCGGCAATGACGGCTTCATGGCGGTCGATCCGGCCAAGCACACGGTCTATTTCTCGCGGCGTGGCGACGATGGCGCGCCAGCGGCCTGGCCGCCGCTCAAGGACTGGCCGGACGATATCAAGAAGGCGCTCGACGACGCGCAGGCGTCGGGGAACTAGGGCACTAGCGTTGCGCGACGGCCAACAGAGCTTCGTCATCCACGGGCGGAGCAGCCGCGCAGCGGCGTCGCGGAGACCCGAGGATCCATGCCGCGACCGTGCCGACGGGTGCGGCGGAGCAGAATTCTGGACCGTGGCGACGCTTCGGAGTCCCGGCATGGATCCTAGAGTCTGCGCCGCGTCGCTTCGCTCCTTGTTACGCCCTAGGATGACGACGGGAGGGATACCCCGACTAATCTCCGAGGCAGCACTTCGCCGCGTCGTGACAATGGTCCGCCCTGCTTGGCCCACGACCCGCGCCGCGCCGCCTGCTAGACGCAGGCCACAATCCAAGGAGGCCTTCCATGCGCAAACTGATCTCCACCGGTTCGCCCTTCGAGAAGACCGCCGGCTATTCGCGCGCGGTGGTGCAGGGCGACTGGTGCTTCGTCTCCGGCACGACCGGCTATGATTACGCGACGATGACGATGCCGGAAACGGTCGAGGCGCAGACGCGCAACTGCCTGGCGACGATCGGCAAGGCGCTGGCCGACGGTGGCTTCGAGATATCAGACGTGGTGCGGGCGCATTACTACATCACCGACCAGGCCTTCGTTGATGTGGTCTTCCCGATCCTGGGCGAGACATTCGGCGACATCAGGCCGGCGGCGACAATGATCGTGTGCCAGCTCAACAAGCCGGAAATGAAGATCGAGATCGAAGTCACGGCGCTGCGGCGCTCGGCTCCGAGGCGCTGAGACCATGAAGGTCCGGCGCATCGTGGCCAATATCGAGACGCAGGATGCAGCGGCGGCGAAACGCTTCTACCAGGATGTGCTTGGCCTCGACATGCTGATGGATCAGGGCTGGATCGTCACCTACGGCTCCGCGGAAAAGATGCAGGTGCAGGTCTCCTTCCATGGCGCAAGGCGGCTCCGGCACGCCGGTGCCGGACCTGTCGATCGAGGTCGACGATCTCGAGGCGGCACTTCAAGGCATGAAGGCCGCCGGCTTCGCCATCGAATACGGTCCGGCCGACGAACCGTGGGGTGTGCGGCGCTTCTATGTGCGCGATCCCCTGGGCCGGCTGGTCAACATTCTCTCACATCGGTGATCGTGGTTCTGAACCGCAGGCTTGCGCCGCAAGCGCTTGGCGTTTAGCAAGGCCGCGGTTCAAATTCTTTCTGGGACGGTTTCTCCATGGCAACGAAGCATCTTTTCCTGCTCCCCGGCGACGGCATCGGCCCCGAGGCCATGGCCGAGGTCAAGAAGCTGATATCGGCCATGAACGAAAAGCTCGGCAGCGGCTTCGTCACCGATGAGGGCCTGGTCGGCGGCTGCGCCTACGACGCGCATGGCGCGGCGATCTCCGATGCCGACATGGCCAAGGCGATGGCGGCGGACGCGGTGCTGTTCGGCGCCGTCGGCGGACCGAAATGGGATGCCGTGCCTTACGAGGTGCGCCCCGAGGCCGGCCTGCTGCGGCTGCGCAAGGACATGGAGCTGTTCGCCAATCTGCGTCCCGCCATTTGCTATCCGGCGCTCGCGGCGTCCTCCTCGCTCAAGCAGGAGGTGGTCGAAGGCCTCGACATCCTCATCGTGCGCGAGCTGACCGGCGGCGTCTATTTCGGCGAGCCCAAGCAGATCATCGATCTCGGCAACGGCCAGAAGCGCGGCATCGACACGCAGGTCTACGACACGTTCGAGATCGAGCGCATTTCGGGCGTCGCCTTCGAACTGGCTCGGACCCGCAAGAACCACGTCACCTCGATGGAAAAGCGCAACGTCATGAAATCGGGCGTGCTGTGGAACGAGGTCGTCACCCAGACGCACAAGGCGCGCTATTCCGACGTCAAGCTCGACCACATGCTGGCGGATGCCGGCGGCATGCAGCTGGTGCGCTGGCCAAAACAGTTCGACGTCATCGTCACCGACAATCTGTTCGGCGACATGCTGTCCGATATCGCCGCCATGCTGACCGGCTCGATCGGCATGCTGCCGTCGGCTTCGCTCGGCGCGCCCGACGTCAAGACCAAGAAGCGCAAGGCGCTCTACGAGCCCGTGCACGGCTCGGCACCCGACATTGCCGGCAAGGGCATCGCCAACCCGATCGCCATGATCGCTTCCTTCGCCATGTGCCTGCGCTATTCCTTCGGCATGGTCGATGAAGCCGACAGGCTGGAGGGCGCGATCGCCGCCGTGCTCGATCAGGGCCTGCGGACGAAGGACATTTTCTCGCCGGGCATGACCGAAGTCGGCACGGTCGAGATGGGCGATGCGATCATCGCCAAGTTCCTGGGCTAAGGCGTGCCGATATTCAGGTGAGGCCGGCCTGCGAATGACGGCTGCCTGCGCTTCCGGTGCTCGCGTACTTCAAGTACGCTCCGCTCCGGTTCTCGGCAGTCGCCATTCTCGGCTCGGCCTGACCTGAATCTCGACACACCTTGGCGCAGGACCTCCCGGTTTAGCGGATCTCGCCGGCCAGCTGCTGCAGCAGGCCGACGAACTGTGCTTCGTCCACCGGTTCGAAAAAGGCCGCGTCGGCGGTCTCCACGGCAACGATGGCGCGCTGTGCGGCGGCCGCCCCGGCCGGGGTGACGCGGATCACCTTGGCACGCGAATCCCTGAGGTCGGCTTCCCGCGCGATCAAACCCTTGGCCTCGAGCCGGGCAACGACGTCCGACGTCATCTTCACCTCGGTGCCGGCCTGGGCGGCGAGCTGCACCTGGTTGGGCGGCTCGCCATTGCGGCCGAGCCACATGGCCGAGGCCAAGAGCACGAACTGGACATGAGTCAGGTCGAGCGGCGCCAGCGCCGCCGTCATGACGCGCTGCCAGCGCATGGTGGTTCGCCACAACAACAAGCCCGGGCTCTCCGAAGGTCCGCTGAAGCGCGTTTTCAAATCCTGTCCATCAGCCACCCGTCGCAAACTCCTTTGCCTGCTCGAACAATTTAGCCATCGACACGTCGAAATCGCCGCTGATCTGCGGGCCGAGTTCGGGTCCGACCTCGGCTGCCGAGGGGCCGGAAATTTCCAGCCGGTGCGTCACCTGCGTGCCGCCTTCGACTGGCACCAGCGTATGCCGGAACAGCAGCTTGATGTCACCGAACGACGTCTCGTCGGCATAGGTGACATTATCGACGAGATCGACGATGGTCGATTCAAACGTGTCCTGCCCGACCGGCGTCACCGAGACACGGGTGCCCTTGGCGAACGGGCCGTGCAGCACGAAAGTGTCGGACCCTTCATAGGTCAGGCGGCCCTCGTGCAAAGCCTTCAGCGCGTTCCAGACGGCTGCTGCGGGAAGGGAGGAAATGGCGGTGTATTCATTGCTCCACATTGTCTCGGCTCCATTCATCCTGGCTGATCGATCATTCGATCTGTGCACAGATTAAATAGCAAGAGGAATCTTGCTGCTCCGCCTGGATGGTGCCAACTCCTTGCTTTTATGCAGTTTCGAGCGGCATGCAGCCGAAGTCGCTAAACCCTGACCCCCGCCGGCACCGGTCCCCACTGGTTTTCGCGCCCCTGAGACGGCACAAGCCCCAAGACCAGCACGGCCACCCCGCCGATAGCCGGGATGAAGCAGATCAACACAAGCCAGCCACTCAGGCCGATGTCGTGAAGACGCCGCACGACAAGCGCGATCCACGACCAGCCGAATGCCAGTGTAAAGATACCAGCGGGTAGGAACCCTATCGAGCTTTTGCCCGCGTTGATGCCGAAACCGTTGATGGCCAGATTGACGAGTATCCCGAGGCCAACAAGTGCTAACTGCACAAGGATAAAGCATAGCCAAAAGGCCCAGAATTCCTTGCGGCGGCCGCGTCCGTGGAAATTGAAATAGTTCACGCTCACCGTGCACAGGAAGTACGCCCACAGTCCTGTGGAAGCGGCAAGCCGCTTTTCGGCAAGCTGGCTAGGTTGCGATGGCCGGCCGGTGCTTGACGACGGCGAGGTTGAGGCCACAGCGGCTATATTGTGAGCCGTACCGTCGTCTGGCTGGAATTCGACGAGCGTACCCCTGGCGAGAGCCACCTCATGGCTTAGATCACTACGGGCAAACATGTAGCGTTTGCCGTCAACCCCATTGATGTAACCGAAATCCTGATCCTGGTCGAAGTGATAGACCGTGCCACGCATACTTTGCCCCCGTCATGCCGAGCGGGGACTCTACCTAAAGTTGCAAGTAGTTGCAAGATGCACGTTTAGGTTAGATCCTGACCCCCGCCGGCACAGGCCCCCACTGGTTTTCGCGCCCTTGTGTCGGGATGAGCGCGAAGACCAGGATGATCAGGCTGCCGAAGGTCGGGATCAGGAGGAGCAGGCAGAGCCAGCCGGTCAGGCCGAGGTCGTGCAGGCGGCGCACGATCATGCCGAGGCTGGGCAGGAAGGTGGCCAGCAGGAAGAGGCCGAAAAGCCCCACCGTCATCGCCGGCACCTCGGCGTTGTCGAAATTGCCGATCTCGGCATCGGTGAAAACGCCGATGCCGACGATCACCAGCAACGCGATCGTCCAGAACAGGCAATAGCCCCAATATTCCTTGCGGCGGGCGCGGCCGGCGAAATTGAAGTAGTTCCGGGTCACGCCACCCCAGAAATAGGACCAGAGATCGGTGGGCTCTGAGGGCTCGGACGTCCGGCCGAAATGCGGCGCCGGCGATGCGACGGCAGTAGGTGCGGGACCGGCTTGAGCCGGTGCGGGAATGGTGCCGGCGGCCGGGCTTGCCGCCTGGGCGGCGATCGAGAAAACGTCACGCGCCTGGCCGCCGCTCGGCTGGAATTCCACCGTTGTGCCCTTGGCCATCGCGGTTTGCCGGCGAAGGTTCTCGCGGGTGAATGTGTAGCGGTTGCCGTCGGCTCCGGTGATGAAGCCGAAACCCTGGTCTTCGTCATAGTGAAGCACTTCGCCACGCATCGCCCACCCCCTTGTCGCCGCGTCCCCGCCAAGGTGTGGCACAGGGCCGATCCCGTGGGCAACACCGTGCGGCATGGCTACCATATTAGCGGCAAATCAAGCATAAGGCTTCACGTGCAGCCGTCTTCGACAAAGCAGATCATGACAGTCGAGCATTCCGATGCCAGAGCCGGGACCGAGGGTAGGCAGGTCGCAAGGCCGCCGAGGTATGCCCCTGCACTGGCCATCGATGCCACCGGCCTGATGTTCTGGCCGCCGGGCAAGGGCCTGGCGGGCATTCCACGGGTGGAGAGCTTTCTCGTCAACGCTGCATTGGCGGATCCCGACCCAGACGTGGAGGTGGTGGCGTTCAGGCCAGGCGAAGGCCGGTTCCGGCCGCTCGCGCCTTTCGAACAGGACCATGTCGCGGCGGGCGAGATTTCACCGCATCGTGTCAAGCGGTGGCCGGGGAGACGCATGGCGCTGTCGCAGGCTTTCGAGGCGGTGCGGCAACAGCCCTGGGACAAGCGTGACGCGGACCGCCATCTGGCCAGGACGGTGACCAATGGCGGCATGGGGATCGCCTGGCAGGCGACGCGGCTGTTGATCCGCGCTTATCGCCTGTACCAGCGGGCGCGGATTCGATTTGGCTTGCGAGAAGATGCCCCAGCCCGGCCGGCCGAGACGGAGCCCGGCCTTGTGCTGATCAGCCATCACATCCTGACCCAGGAAGACCGGTCCGCCGTTTCGGGCGGCGCCGGCAGGCCTGCCTTCCTGTGCCACGATATCATCCCGGCATTGCGCCCCGACCTGATCGGCTCGAGCGCCGGCGAGCGCCGTTTCGGCTCCGATCTCGAGCAGCTCGTGCGCGCCGGTGCGCCGGCATTCTGCGCCTCCGACGAGGTCGGCGCGACTCTGACCGAATATATGCGCAAGGCCGGCATCGGCGCGCCGGTGGTGTGCCGGTTTCCGATGCCTTCCATCCTGCACGAGACGGCATCGCGCATGGGAAGCACCTCGCGCATCGAGCCCGGCGAGCCGTTCGTGTTCTATTGCTCGACCATCGAAGTGCGCAAAAACCACATATTGCTGGCGCGGATCTGGCAGCAGGCGCGCGAAGAGGGCGTCAAGCTGCCAAGGCTTGTCTGCGCCGGGCGCTGGGGCTGGATGATCGAACCGCTGCGCGCTTTTCTCAAGGCGCATCCCGAACTGCTCCAGTCGGTCACTTTCACCGGGTTGGTCAGCGACGAGCAGCTCATCGGCTATTATCGCAGCGCCACGTTCGGCGTTTTTCCCTCGCATATAGAGGGCTGGGGCTATGGCGCCTCGGAATGCCTCGATTTCGGCGTTCCGGTCATCGTGTCGACGGCGCCGTCGCTGATCGAGGCGAGCGGCGGGCTGATGCCGGCGATCGATTCCGAAGACCAGGCCGGCTGGTACGCCGCCATCCGCAAGATGGCTGAGGATCACGCCTGGCGCTCCTCTTTGGCGGAGCGCATCGCCCAAAACCATCGGCCGACGCCGGCGGCCGCTAGCTGGTCGGCCATCAAGGCCGGGCTGCAGGAGAGCGCGTCCCGGCGTTTATAGGGTTATGAAGGCCGCTTCTTCGGCTTCTTGTGCTTTGGCGGGCTGGCATTGTCGAATTTCGGCTTGCCCGGCTTTTTTGCCCATGGCTTTGCCTCATGCGCGGCTGCCGGGCGCTGATCGACTGAAGCCGGCGCGCGCTTCTCGAATTTGCGCTTCGGCGCGTTCGGGTCGAATGGCGCCTTGCCGCGATGCGGCTTCTTGTCGGGGCTGGGTGGCTGATAGCCGGCCCGCGACAGGTCCGGCGTGCCGTCCAGCCGCTTGACCACGATGTTGCCCTGCAATTTGCGGTCGGGACCGATGGCGGCGAGAAAACGGTCGGCCCAGTCCACGGCGATCTGCACGAAGGTTTCTTCCGGCTGCATCTTGATGGCGCCGATCTCGCGCTTGGAGATGCTGCCGGTGCGGCACAGCATCGGGATCAGCCAACGCGGCTCGGCATTCTGCCGGCGGCCGACCGACAGCGAGAACCAGACGCTGGCGCCGAAATCGTCGCGGCGGCTCGGCGCCTCGTCGCGCTGCGCGAATTTTTCGCCGGCCGGTCTTTCGCGTGAAGGCGTGAAGGGTGCGACGTCCAAGAGATCCTCGGGCGCCGAGCGGCTGGCGCGGCACTGGCGCACGAAGGCGGCCGCCACCTGTTCGGCGCCATGCCGGCTGAGAAGCGCGTCGATGAAAGCGCGCTCATCGTCCTTCACCGGCTCGTCGAAGGCCGGATCGGAGAGGATGCGCTCGTCGTCGCGGCGGATCACGTCGTCGGCGGAGGGCGGACTCGCCCATGTCGCCTTGAGGCCGGCGTTCTGCAACAGGCGCTCGGTGCGCCTGCGGGCGCTGCCCGGCACGATCAGTGCGCTGACGCCCTTGCGCCCGGCGCGGCCGGTGCGGCCGCTGCGATGCAGCAGCGTCTCGGGATTGGTCGGCAGATCGGCGTGGATGACCAGTTCGAGGTTAGGCAGGTCGATGCCGCGCGCCGCGACATCGGTGGCGATGCAGACTTTCGCACGGCCGTCGCGCATCGCCTGCAGCGCATGGCTGCGCTCGTTCTGGCTGAGTTCGCCCGAAAGTGCCACGACGGAAAAATTGCGGTTGTTGAAGCGCGCGGTCAAATGATTGACGGCGGCGCGTGTGTTGCAGAACACCAGCGCGTTCTTCGCCTCATAGAAACGCAGCACGTTGATGATGGCGTTCTCGCGGTCGGCCTGGGCGACGTTGAGCGCGCGGTATTCGATGTCGAGATGCTGCTTTTCCTCGCCGGCGGCGGAGATGCGCACGGCATCGCGCTGGTAGCCTTGCGCCAGCGTGGCGATCGAGCGCGGCACGGTGGCCGAGAACATCAGCGTGCGGCGTTCGGCCGGCGCGGCGTCGAGTATGAACTCGAGATCCTCGCGAAAACCGAGATCGAGCATCTCGTCGGCCTCGTCGAGCACCACCGCTTTCAGCGCCGACATGTCGAGCGATTGCCGTGTGATGTGGTCGCGCAGCCGCCCGGGCGTGCCGACGACGATATGGGCGCCGCGCTCCAGCGCGCGCCGCTCGGTGCGCATGTCCATGCCACCGACGCAGGACGCCACCGTGGCGCCGGTCGGCTCGTAAAGCCATTCGAGTTCACGCGTCACCTGCAGCGCCAGTTCGCGCGTCGGCGCCACCGCCAATGCCAGTGGCGCTGTCGCATGGCCAAAGCGCTCGGCGCCGTCGAGAAGCGTCGGCGCCATGGCAAGGCCGAAGGCCACGGTCTTGCCGGAGCCGGTCTGCGCCGATACCAGAGCATCGGCGGACCCAAGTTCCAGCACCGCCTTCTGCACCGGTGTCAGTGCGGAATAGCCGCGTTTTTCCAGCGCCTGTGCCAGCGCCGGGACGATACCTTCAAAGTTGGACATCTCGCTCTTTCGGAATTCAGGGGTCTGCGCTCATCATGGAGCACGAGCCGGGGCCGGCGCCGCGCCAGCCAAACAATCTTGGCCGTTCGTACTTCCTGCCGCCGCTCTTGTACAGGGCGCGCCATGAAGGCCATGCGACGCGCAGCGCATTGACTCCTGCCGCAAACCGCGTAAAAGCCCGCTTCGAACGGGATCGTTTTTCGATGCGCGGCCTTTCGATGGCTCTTCTTGCATTCGATGCCCCCAGCCTCAATGCGAACCATTGGGCCGGGCGCCTCGGCTCGTCTCCTCGTTCCAGCAAAACCACGGCCAAAACCACCACCAAAACGGTGTGATTCCCTTGGCCTAACCACCCTCTCCCGGGTTCGGCCCGGGGGACGGAACCCGCATTGGCCGGCGGGTTTTCTCCAAAAACCAAGCGGAGAGGGACAGGAGATCTTTATGAGTTTCAAGGTTGCAGTCGTCGGCGCCACGGGCAATGTGGGCCGGGAAATGCTCAACATACTGGAAGAGCGCGGCTTTCCGGTAAGCGAAGTGGTGGCGCTGGCGTCGCGGCGCAGCCAGGGCACGGAAGTGTCGTTCGGCGACCGCACGCTGAAGGTCAAGGCGCTCGACCAGTATGATTTTTCCGACACCGACATCTGCGTCATGTCGGCCGGCGGCAATGTCTCCAAGGAATGGTCGCCGAAGATCGGCAAGCAGGGTTGCGTCGTCATCGATAATTCGTCGGCCTTCCGCTATGACCAGGACGTGCCGCTGATCGTGCCGGAGGTGAACCCGGACGCGATCTCGCTGTTCACGCGCAAGAACATCATTGCCAACCCGAATTGCTCGACTGCGCAGCTGGTCGTGGCGCTGAAGCCGCTGCACGATTTTGCCACCATCAAGCGCGTCGTGGTTGCCACCTACCAGTCGGTGTCGGGCGCCGGCAAGGAAGGCATGGACGAGCTGTTCACGCAGACCCGCGCGGTGTTCGTCGCCGACCAGGTCGACGTCAAGAAGTTCACCAAGCGCATCGCCTTCAACGTCATTCCGCATATCGACGCCTTCCTCGACGACGGCTTCACCAAGGAAGAGTGGAAGATGGTCGCCGAGACCAAGAAGATGCTCGATCCCAAGATCAAGCTGACGGCGACCTGCGTGCGCGTGCCGGTGTTCATCGGCCATTCGGAAGCGGTCAACATCGAGTTCGAGAAGCCGATCACCGCCGACGAGGCGCGCGACATCCTGCGTGATGCTCCCGGCTGCCAGGTCTTGGACAAGCGCGAGGACGGCGGCTACATCACGCCGCTGGAATCGGCCGGCGAGGACGCCACCTTCATCTCGCGCATCCGCGAGGATTCGACCGTCGACAACGGCCTGTCGATGTGGATCGTCTCCGACAATCTGCGCAAGGGCGCCGCGCTCAACGCGGTGCAGATCGCCGAGCTTCTGGTCGAGCGCGGCCTGATCCAGCCGAAGAAGAAGGCGGCGTAGTTTACCGCTCAGGGGCCTTATCGCCGCTGCCGCGGCGGGCCCTCCGCGAGGGCGCCGGACGACCGGCGGCCCGCGGTCGCGGGCTCGGCCTTCGGCCGGGGCGCTTCTTCCTTCTCCCCCTGTGGGAGAAGGTGGATCGGCGCGAAGCGCCGGATGGGGGGTTCCAGCGGAGTGAGACGTTGGGGTTCCCTTCATGACTAGCGCTCAGCCCGTAGATACCATCCTGCGTCCGGCCATCGGCTCGGACGCTGCCGCCATCGCGACCATGATGCGGGCGGCGCTCAGCTCCTTCGACTGGATGCCGGTGCTGCATACCCCGGAGGAAGACCTTTTCTTCATCCGCGATATCGTGCTGCCACGGCAGCAGGTGACGGTCGCTGAGGCCGGCAAGGTGATTGCCGGTTTCATTGCCGTCAGCGGCGATTGGGTGGAGCAGCTCTACCTCGACCCGGCCTGGACGGGGCAAGGCATCGGCAGCCGGTTGCTGACGGACGCCACCGCTGCCCTGCCGGTCACCAAACTCCATTGCTTCCAGGCCAACACCGGTGCCCGGCGTTTTTACGAGCGCCACGGGTTCCGCGCCGAGTCGTTTGGCGACGGCATGACCAATGAGGAAGGCCTGCCGGATATTCTGTATGTCCGCAGGCGCTGACGCCTTACTCCACCCGTCCGTTCTCTAGTCCACGCAGCAAGATCATTGCCTCCTCGGCCCGTTCCGCCGGCACGAACAGATGGTCGTGATAGAAAGCCGAGACCGGATTGACGCCCATGCCGGCGCTAGCCAGCCGCGTGGTGATGGCGGCGAGGAAGCCGACGGCTTCCAGCGATGAGTGGATGTTCAGCGTGATCATCCGGCAGCGGAACGAGGCGCTCAGTCTGGCGGCCTTCGCCGCGTCCTCGGTCACGATCAGCGTCGTGCCCTCGCGCTCGCGAAACACCATCACCGGGTCGAGGTCCTCCGGCTGGGGAACCCCAGGCGCCAGCATGGCGAAGACATGGATGCCGTCGAGCAGTTCCGGTGTCATCGATGCCAACAATGCCTTCAGGTCGGTCTCGCCGGTCATTTCTCTCGCCTGAAAAGGAACGGTTATAGGCTTCTCAATATCGGCAACCGGCACACGCCGATAGTCCGCGCGCACGACATGGCGATGTCGCTGGCGGCCGGGCTTGCGGATCTGTCGCATCGCACAATAGAGCAGCTGAGGGCCGATGCCGGTCCGTGAAAGGCCGTCCATGATCGTTCGCCCGCGCCCCAACTTCCTGCAGCTGTTCTTCATCATGCGCGGCTCCGTGGTGCCGCGCATCCTGCCGCAGATCTTTGGGTTCGCCGTCTATTCGGCGGTCATCCTGGCCCTGGCGCGATGGTTCGAGCTCGATCTCGGCGTCTTCAACATCACGCCGTTCGGGCTGGTGGGCGTGACGCTGTCCATCTATCTGTCGTTCCGCAACAACGCCGCCTATGACCGCTGGTGGGAAGCGCGCAAGCTGTGGGGCACGCTGGTCTTCGAGATCCGCAACCTGGCGCGGGCCACGACCAGCCTCATTCCCGATCCGGCCGAACAGCGCGCCTTGCTGATGGAGGCGCTGGCCTTCTGCCATTTCCTGCGCGGCCAGTTGCGCAAGATCGACAGCATCAAGGATGCCCGCGCCTTCATCGACGCCGAGGCGGATACGGTCGCGACTTTCGCCAATCCGGCGGACGAGATGGTCCGGCGCATGGGACGGCGCGCCAATGCGCAGCGCCGGGCGGGCGACGTCGATCCGATCGGCTTTCGCATTCTTGATGAGAGGCTGGCGTCGATCACGGCCATCCAGGCCGGCTGCGAGCGGATCGCCGGCACGCCCTTGCCTTTCGCTTATACACTGCTCGTGCACCGCACGGCCTATATCGTCTGCCTGCTTCTGCCCATCGGGCTGATCTCGACCACCGGCTGGGCGACGCCGCTGTTCACGGCGCTGATCGCCTACACCTTCTTCGGCCTCGATGCGCTTTCGGAGGAGCTCGAAGACCCGTTCGGCACCGAAGCCAACGACCTCGCGCTCGACGGCCTGTGCCGCGTTTGCGAGATCTCGGTCTTCGAGGCGCTGGGGGAGGCGCCGCCGAAGTTGCTGCCGGCCCAGAAGTTCTATTTTTCGTAGAATCTGGACTGGCCTGCTTGCCGGCCAAAGGACGGATCGAAAAAACCCAGCCCCCTGTAGGATCGCCGCCTCATGCCGCGTCCTTGGTTCGACCCCGGCGAAAGGGGTTCGAACCATCAGGAGGGAACACCGATGAGCATTTCCGAAACCGCGCCTGTCTCGTCCGGCGCCTTGTGGGCCGGCCGTGTGCTCAGCGGCATCATCATCCTGTTCATGATCTTTGACGGCGCCATCAAGCTGCCGCCGCTCGATGTCGTCACCCAGACGATGGTGCCGCTCGGCTGGCCGGCCGACGCCAACGTCGCGCGCCTGCTCGGCGTCATCGGCCTCATCGCGACCGCGCTCTACGCGCTGCCGCGCACATCGGTACTCGGCGCCATCCTGCTCACCGCCTATATGGGCGGCGCCATCGCCACCAATGCCCGGATCGGCAATCCGCTGTTCTCGCACACGCTGTTCGGCGTCTACCTCGGTGTCATCCTGTGGGGCGGCCTCTATCTGCGCGACCCCAAGGTGCGCGCACTGATCCCGTTCAGCCGATAGTTTTTCAGGTATTTTTCAGGGAGAGAAAAATGTTCAGCACCATCCTCATCATCCTGGTCGTCATCATCGCCGCGGTCCTCATCTATGCCGCGACACGGCCGAACGATTTCGTCGTCACCCGCACGGCCAGCATCAAGGCGCCGCCAGAGGCGATCTTCCCTCTGATCAACGATTTCGGCCGCTGGCCGACATGGTCGCCCTACGAGAAGCTCGACCCGAACATGAAGCGCACGCTCTCCGGCGCGCCAAGCGGCAAGGGCGCCGTCTATGCCTGGGAAGGCAATGGCAAGGCCGGCAAGGGACGCATGGAGATCGTCAATTCGGTGCCGTCGTCGCAGGTCGCGCTCAAGCTCGATTTCGAGAAGCCGTTCCGCGCCAACAACAGCGTCGACTTCACCTTGACGCCATCGGGCGAAACCACCGCCGTCTCCTGGGCGATGCGGGGCAGCCGGCCCTTCATCGCCAAGTTGATGGGCCTGTTCATGAATTTCGACACGCTGATCGGCCGGGATTTCGAGGTCGGCCTCGCCAATCTGAAGCGCAACGCCGAGGCATGATGCGAACGGGCACGGCCGTTCGCGGGAAGTCGCCCGGGCGAGCGGCACCACGATCTTCATTCTCTCTTGGATCAAATTAGCCGTCTGCGAGTTAAGCACTTGGCGGAGCGATGGCGATCCCCCTGTGAGAGGAACTAAAATGAAGAAAATCATGACCATTCTGGTACTGACGATGGCGTTGGGCGCGTGCTCGCAGACGGAAAAAGGCGCTGCAATAGGCGGCCTTGGTGGTGCCGCGGTCGGCGCGGCCGTGGCCGGTGATCCGGTCCAGGGCGCCGTCGTCGGAGGCGCGGTTGGCGCCGTGGCGGGTGCCTTGATTGGCCACGCCAGCGAAAGTGGCCAGTGCCGCTACCGCGACCGTCATGGTCGTGTCTATGTCGACCGCTGCCCCAGCGGCTATTGAGCAGCGACCAGCACTGAAGACAGCAAAACGGCGGGCACTGGCCTGCCGTTTTCGTCTGAAACCGCCTACAACAAGTCCCTGATGAATTCCCAGGCTTCTTGACCGAGACGCGCATCGGCTCGGTCATTGCCGCCATGGGCTTGCAATGCGGACCGTGGGGTGGTTTCACCCGGCAAGAGAATGCGGTGACCGGCATCGGAGTTTGAGACGAGGCGGGTGGCCTTTCCGGCATCCTCCCGACGCCGAACGATCGACCGGGCAAAATCGAGGGATGGCCACAGCGCGTCGTCGCCGCCCGCGACCAGCACAAGCTTCGCCGAGATAGCCTCGACGCGAATGGCGGCCTTGTCCGCCTCCTGCTCGAAGCTCGCCAGGCAATGCTCGAACAGCCCCCTGTAGGACACAAGGCCATCGACATGGCTCGCGCGCCAGTTCGGCTCGGTCGGAACGAACGGGAGCGGAGCTCGGGCCAGCTGATGCCGTCGTCGCCCGGCCCGATATTGCCCCAGACCACCGATGTCGGGCTGATCGCGGCCACGGCATCGATGCGTGGGTCGTGAACCGCCGCGAGCAAGGCCGCCTCGGCGCCCTTGGACGTGCCGACATAGACGATGCGCCGGCAGCCCTGTCCGACAAGATGGTCGGTCGCGGCGAAAAAAGTCTCGAGCGGGATTTCGCAGATGCCGGGAATCTGGCCTTCGCCGCCGAACCACCGGAGCGCCAGGGCGGACGCGCCCTCGCCGGCAAACAGCCGTGCGCGGGCGACGTCGACACGGCCGCTGGATCCGCCCAGCACCACGACACCCGTCGTGGCGTCAGCGCATCGCAGCAGCGTTCCGGCAACGCCGCCGGACATGATTTCTTCCGTGACTGGCCGTTCGTCCATCCGATCCGTCGGCGCCTCACCGAGGCGTGGTCGGCCGGGACCTATTCGCACAGAACCGTGCTACGGCCAGCCAAATCATCGAATGCTGAAGGGCGCCGAGTCCGCAACCGTACCGTCGATAGACAGATCAACGCGATAGGTGCCAACTGGCCACCCCGCCGTCGGCTTGCTGAGTTGCGAATCCGCCTCGGTGTTCTCTCCGACATTGAGGTCAACCTTGTCGATCGTGTAGTTGGCCGGCGCAACGCCATGAGAATCGATCGAAATCCAGGAGAATGTGATCGTCGACGTGGCCGGGATGTCCACCAGGTCAGCCGATAAATAGACGACCGGTGTGTCCGCGGGGAACTCGCTCTGGGCCTCGCCTCCCTTCGTCGCTGAAACGACGATGTTGTCGAAACCGGCCGCTTGGGCTGGCATGTCAAGGGTTAGCGCCGCCAGGGCCGCGATGGCCAGAACCAGAACTGATTTCAAGACTCACACCTCTCTGAAGCCGGAAGAAAATCAACGTCGCGGTGCTTCGTCAAGTGGGACGCAGCGGTGCCGGGGCGAGATAGGACCAAACAGCAAAACGGCGGGCACAGGCCCGCCGTTTTGTCGATGCGATGAAGCGATATTTATTCGGCGGTGGCGGCTTCCGCCTCGGCCGGTGCCGCGGACGCGGCCGCGACAGCAGCGGCAGCGTCTTCCTGCGCCTTCTTCAAAAGGGCAGCGCGTTCCTGCGCCTTCTTGCCCGGCTCGGCCTTCTTCGGGTTGGAGCGGGCGTCGCGCTTGGCAAGGCCGGCCTCGTCGAGGAAGCGCAGCACGCGGTCGGTCGGCTGGGCGCCGTGCGACAGCCAGTGCTTGACGCGGTCGGCGTCGACCTTGACGCGCTCCCCGTCCTTCGGCAGCAGCGGGTTCCACGAGCCGAGCGACTCGATGAACCGGCCGTCGCGCGGCGAACGGGCGTCGGCGACGACGACGTGGTAGTAAGGACGCTTCTTCGAGCCCGCACGGGCCAGTCTGATCTTCAGTGCCATTTCTTATCTCCTAAAAGCTCTGATTTCGTTGATATGGTTTCGGCTAAATCTTTGGTTTCAGCCGGTTTTCGTCACGCCGTTGGCAGCGGCGATCTGTTCGTGGTGGCGGATCACTTCGCGGACGACGAAGTTGAGGAATTTCTCCGCGAAATCGGGGTCGAGATGCGCGTCCTTGGCCAGCTGGCGCAGACGGGCGATCTGCTGTTGCTCGCGCGCCGGGTCGGCCGGCGGCAGGCCATGCTCGGCCTTCAGCACGCCGACCGCCTTGGTGCAGCGGAAGCGCTCGGCCAGCATGTGGATGAGGGCGGCGTCGATGTTGTCGATCGAAGCGCGGTAGCCTGCCAGGATGGTGCGGGCGTCGGCCATGTCCTTTTCTTCGTTCATCCGTATTCTCACTTCTTCTTGCCAAGGCCCGGCAGTCCGCCTCCGCCGAGGCCGGGAAGCCCCGGAAGTTTCATGCCGCCGGGCAGGCCAGGCAGCCCGCCGCCGGGGGCGGGCAGGCCCTTCATGCCGCCGAGACCGGCGGCCTGCGCCTGCTTCTGCAAGGCTTCGAGCTGCTTTGGGTCCATCTTCGACAAATCGGGCATGCCGCCCATGCCGCCCATGCCGCCGGGCATCATGCCGCCGAGACCCATCTTGGAGGCAAGGCCGCCCATCATGCCGCGCATCAGGCCGCCGCCTTTGCCCTTGCCGCCCATCGCCTTCATCATGTCGGCCATGCCGCGATGCATCTTCAACAGCTTGTTGATCTCGGCGGCGTCGGTGCCGGAGCCGGCGGCGATGCGCTTCTTGCGCGAGTGTTTCAGAATATCGGGATTGGCGCGCTCTGCCTTGGTCATCGAGGAGATGATGGCGAGCTGGCGGCCGAACATCTTGTCGTCGAGGCCGGCGGCGGCCATCTGGTCCTTCATCTTGCCCATGCCGGGCATCATGCCCATGATGCCGCCCATGCCGCCCATTTTCGACATCTGCTGAAGCTGCTGGGCGAGATCGTTCAGGTCGAACTTGCCCGACTGCATCTTCTTGGCCATCGCCGCCGCCTGCTCGGCGTCGATGTTCTCGGCGGCCTTCTCGACCAGCGAGACGATATCGCCCATGCCGAGGATGCGGTCGGCGATGCGCTTGGGGTGGAATTCCTCCAGCCCATCCATCTTTTCGCCGGTGCCGATCAGCTTGATCGGCTTGCCGGTGACGGCGCGCATGGAAAGGGCGGCACCGCCGCGGCCATCGCCGTCCATGCGGGTCAGCACAAGGCCGGTGATGCCGACGCGCTCGTCGAAGCTTTTGGCCAGGTTGACGGCGTCCTGGCCGGTCAGCGAATCCGCGACCAGCAGGATCTCGTGCGGGCTCGACACCTTCTTGATGTCGGCCATCTCGACCATCAGCGGCTCGTCGATATGGGTGCGGCCGGCGGTGTCGAGGATGACGACGTCATGGCCGCCGAGCTTGGCCGCCTGCACGGCGCGCTTGGCGATGTCGACCGGGTTCTGGCCAGCAATGATCGGCAGCGTCGCGACCTTGGTCTGCTCGCCGAGCTGGCGCAACTGCTCCTGCGCGGCGGGCCGCCGCGTGTCGAGCGAGGCCATCAGAACCTTCTTGTTCTGGCGCTCGGTCAGCCGCTTGGCGATCTTGGCCGACGTGGTCGTCTTGCCGGAGCCCTGCAGGCCGACCATCATGATAACGACCGGGGCCGGCGCATTGAGGTCGATGGCGACGCCCTCGGCGCCCAGCATATCGACCAGCTCGTCATGGACGATCTTGACGACCATCTGTCCGGGCTTGATCGACTTCAGCACCGCGGCGCCGACGGCCTTCTCGCGCACCTTGTCGGTGAAGGACCGCACCACTTCGAGCGCCACGTCGGCCTCGAGCAGCGCACGGCGCACCTCGCGCAGCGCCGCCGAGACATCAGCCTCGGAAAGCGCGCCGCGGCCGGTGAGGCCGTTCAGGATGGAGCCAAGACGCTCCTGCAGCGATTCAAACATCTTGCGTCCTTCGATCTCGGTTCATTCGACCCGAGAGGTAATGCGTTCGCGCCAACTGTCCAAGCAAAAGCAAAGCCCAAAACCAAAAAGCACCCGGGGGCGCATTGCGCTGCCGGGTGTTGGCCTCCAGGATCTATTTACAGCACGGCCTCATAGAGGCTTCGGCGTCCTGGTCGGCTTGCTCGGAGGATACTCGTCGCGGAATTCGAGGCGTGTAGACAGGAAATCGGCCGAAGAGTCAAGACAAGGGCCGGGCGGCGACAGTCTCCAAGTCCTGACCGGGCCATGATCGTGGCATCAGGAAGCTCGACACCGCCCCTCATCTGCCTGCCGGCATCTTCTCCCCGTATAGTGACGGGGAGAAGGACGCCTTCGCAAAGGGTGGCGCTTCCCAATACAGGCAACCTGTTGCCGCCTTGGCGACCGCCGATTTCTGTCAACGCACCACGTACATGATGCGCCGTGTCTGCGGGTCGATCAGCGCTGGCTGACCGTTCACATAGACATAGCGGTAGTTGTAGTCGGGAATTTCGCGCAGCTCGACCGTGTCGGGCAGGGTCGCGCCGGTCACAACCTCACCGTCGAGATAGACGGGGTCGAGGCGATGCGTATCGACATAGGTGCGGACCTCGGCCGGAGGCGGCGGAAAGGCGTCCTCGGCAGGCTGGCCGGCGACGATGGCACCGGTATAGTCGGTCGAATAATTGCCGATGTCTTCCGGCGGCGAGACGATCGCGACGCTGGAGCCGTGCGGACGCTGCGTCAGGATCACCCGGCTGCCGCTGAAATCGGCCGTCACATAGTCGGAATAGACCCAGCCCTGGCCGCCGGCTTCGGCGATGGTGCACCATTTGCTGTTTTCGATGCAGCCATTGAGCGTCGCCGACTGGCCGGACGCGAGAACGCCGATGACCGGATATTGCGGACCGGGGCCGGCGCGCACGTTGAGATCGGTGACGGCCGAGACGGCGGTGTCGGCAAAGGCAGCGCCCGACATCACGGTCATCATCCCGGCGATTGCGGGCAACAAGACGGATTTCATGGTCTCACTCCGTTTTCATGGTCCCTCGGCGGTGAAAACGGGGCAGCGGCGCATGCGTTCCGGCTAAAACGCCCGCGCCAACTCACGATTTGTTCCCGCGTCTTTCGGCAGGCCGGTCAAAAGCTCGTGAACAAAGGCCAGTTTTCGCGCCGTCACGTCCGAAATGACGAAGGGATAGAGGTCGGGCAGACCCATGCAGCGGTTGATCGAATTGGAGGCTTCCGACAGCACCAGCCAGCGGGCAAGGATCTTTTTGAAGGGCTCGGGCGCGTTGGCAGGTTCCGAAGGGGCCGCCTGCAGTTCGCCGCCGGTGTCGCCGCGCGGCAGATCATTGGCCTCCACCGTCTCCAGCCGGCCGAGCGGGAAGTTCAGCGCGTGGACCATCTCCAGCGTGTCGGTGATGTGCAGATGGTGGGCCCAGGTCTCGGCCCAGTCCTCCCAGGGATGCGAGGTGGCGTAAGCCGAGATGTGGTTTTGCTGCCAGTCGGGCGCGGCACCATTGGCGTAGTAGGCTTTCAGCGCCTGTTCGTAATCGGCGCGATCGTCGCCGAACAAAGCGCGGAAAGCGTCCAGCCTTTGCGCATCGTCGCGGATCAGGCGGTCCCAGTAATAGTGGCCGAGTTCATGGCGGAAATGGCCGAGCAGCGTCCGGTAATTCTCACCCATCTCGACGCGGCGCTTCTCGCGCTCGGCTGAATCGGCCTCGGCGACGTTGAGCGTGATCAGGCCATTGTCATGGCCGGTCAGGATGCGTTCGCCGCCCGGCCCGCCGCCGATCGGATCGGCGAGGAAGTCGAAGGCGAGGCCCACCTCGTCGGCGGGCGCCTGTTTTGGCGCCACCGGCAGGTCGAAAGCGAGCAGCGAATAGATGGCGCGCTTCTTCGCCGCCTCGACCCGGATCCAGCGGCGGCGGTTGCCGTCGACGGAGAGATCGGGGATCAGCTGGTTCAGCGCGCAGGCGCGGCAAAACCCCTGTCCCGGTTCGGCCATCCAGTTGCAGGCGCATTCATCGGCATTGGTGCACTGGAAGATGCCGTCGGCGCCCGACAAGGCGAAGCGGGCGTGCTCGGGATCGTAGAGCACGAGGCTCGAACAGTTCAGGCACTGCGCGTTCTCGAAGTAGAGACGATGGCCGCAATGCGGGCAGTCGAACAGTTTCATGTCGGCCTCAAAACCTCAGAGCCCAGCGGGCGGCAGGTGCCCAACGCCGAGCGCCGGCCGCCGTTCCGCATGTGTCGACGCTATTTCGCCGCATGCGGCCCATCGCCTGCAGGGTGCCAGCCGCGGCAAGCCCCGCCGCGCCGCCGATGATCACGCCGCCTATGTCGAAAGGCACACCGACATGCCGGGCGCTGGTCCAGGCGCGGCCGCCGACGTGATATCAACGTCTTCCATGGCTATTTCGACCCCGCCACAATAATCACTTGATCGTAGGCAAATTCCCCGGCATTCGCCAGCATCGTGCGGCGGACGGTGACAAATGCTCGTTTCGCTGGCAAATTCGCAGATGGGACGTGAATCAGGCAACCAGGAGAACAATATGGCATTTCTTGCCAAGGGTAGGATTTTAGCGGCCGCGGTGGTGGCCGTACTTGGGCTGGCGACGGGCGCACAGGCGGCGGCCAGCTGTGGCAGCAACGGTGCGGGTTTCGATGCCTGGAAGCCGGGGTTCGCCGCAGAGGCCAAGTCCGAAGGGGTCGGCGCCAAGGGTCTGGCCGCATTGGCCGGCGCCACTTACGCGACAAAGACAATTTCTGTCGACCGGGGCATTCACAAGGCGTTCAGCGGCTCGGTGGATGCCTTCATGAAGCGCCGTGGCGGCGCGGCGATTATTTCCAAGGGCCGTTCGCTGAAAAAGGCGAACGCGGCGCTGTTCAGCCAGATCGAAAGCAATTACGGCGTGTCGCCCGGCGTGCTGCTGGCCATCTGGGGCATGGAGACCGGCTTCGGTTCATCCATGGGCAACCAGAACACGGTCTCGGCCATTTTGACGCTTGCCTATGATTGCCGCCGTCCGGAATTCTTTCACCCGCATGCCATTGCGGCGCTCAAGCTGGTCGATCGCGGCGCCCTGAGCGCCTCGTCGGTCGGCGCCGCGCATGGCGAGATCGGCCATACGCAGTTCCTGCCCGGGAATGTCCTGAAATATGGCGTGGGCAGCGGCAATTTGCGCGACAAGGCCACCGCACTGGCTTCCACCGCCAACTTCCTGAAAGCCCATGGCTGGCGGCGGGGCGCGAGCGCGGCGGACAATATCGGCGCCATTGCCGGCTGGAATGACGCCAACGTCTACCAGCAGGCCATCGTGCGCATCGCCACGGCGATTGACGGCGACTGATTGAAGTCCCTATCCGACAAGAGCCCGGCCATGCGCCGGGCTTTTTTGTTGCGTGGACGATCACGGAGATCCGGGAATGGCCGAAGCATCCAACTTCGTCATCCTCGGGTCTGCGCTGCGTCGCTGCGCTCCTTGCTCCGCCCGTGGATAACGAAGCGATGGCGTTCCCGGCAGCGGGGTCGTCGCCGATGCGCCGGTCAAATCCCTGAGCCGGGGGCGTATTTCACTTGGCTCAATCGAACTCCGTGCAACGCCGGATTTTCTATTCCACATCAAGCAGGTAGGAGCAGCCGGCCAGTGTCTTGCCGGGATGGGAAGTGACGGTCGAGACGTTGAGCGTGATGCGCGTGGAAAGGCTGACGCCGCCGGTGTTGTCTGTGCTTTCGGCAACGACCTTCTCGCCAAGGAACTTGTCCGGCGACGAGACCATTGCCGGGACGCTGCCGAGCGAGATCCGCTGCTGCAATGCCGTCAAGCACAGCCATCGGCCCTGATGCGGTAAACACGATTGTCGCCGTCTCGCGCCCGAAGACACGGGTCGGGGCGGGCAGTCGATACTGCCGCAGGAAGGCATTGCCTGACGGCACCTCTTTCCAGCCGAGCGTGCTCGCCGCGCCGGGGTCACCGGCCAGCCAAAGGGCGTAGCCAGTATAAGCGGACACGTCGGCGCGGCATTCGATCAGCGCGGCGAGGTCGAGAGAGGCGGGGTCATAGTCGTCGGTTTTGGCAACAGCCAAACTCGCCAGGACAGCCAAGGCCAGCAGGAAACCGGTTCCAGGCGTGGCAAGGCGCGTGATCACATCACTCTCAATGGTTCGCGTAACCGCTCAGCGGGCATTTCTGGGAGATGGGGACCTGGAAAGTGCCGTCAATACCGTTGCAGTTGCGGAAGTAGCGGTTCTGCCGGGCCGGGGTAGCCGCCTTTCGCTTGCCCTCGATGACCGTCGGGACGCCGGAACCCTGCGCGTAACCGCTCAGCGGGCATGGCTGCGAAACGGGAATCTGGAAGGGGCCGTCGAAACTTTTGCAGGTACGGAAATTGGGGTTTCGCCGCGCCGGAGCCGCCGCCTTTGGCCTGCCCTCGATGACCGTCGGGACTCCGGAACCCTGCGCATAACCGCTCAGTGGGCATTGCTGGGAGGCGGGAATCTGAAACGGACCATCAAAACTTTTGCAGGTACGGAACTTGGATGTCTGCGCCGCCTGCGTTGATTGGCATCCGGCAAAGACGGCGACCACTGCAAGCAGAAGAAAAATTCCGTTTTTCACTGTAAAACCTCCCCTAGCCCCGTAAGAAAAAGTAAGATCCGAGCGCCTGAGCGCATCACTTTCAATAATGCGCCCAGCCGCTCAGCGGGCATTTCTGGGAAATGGGAACCTGAAAGGCGCCGTCGACACCGCTGCAGTTGCGGAAGTTGGATGACCGCGGCGCTTGGGATCGCGTGGGCGCAGCCGGCTTTGGCTTGCCCTTGAGGACCATCCAGATTTCGGTCGGCTGGTCGAGCTGCAGGCGGTTTATGTCGGAATAGCTGATCCGGCCGCTGTGGATACCATCGTAAAGACGCTGGCAGAACAAAGCCGGCAAGCGCTCGAGCGACACACCCATGAACGAAGCCATATCGTGTTTGGCGGTGGTGTTCCATGAATGGACGACGTCGATGCACCCGGCCGCACCCGCCTTCGGGTCGCGCTTGGCGCTGGCCTGCGAGGGCTGGCATACTGCCAAGACGACGACCGCGCCAAGCAGAAGAGGAATGCTTTTTTTCACGGTCAAAACCCCCAAAGCCCGTAAATGAACTTAGATGAAGCTGTCAAAAGGTCAAACAAGAACCGACTGCAGGTGGCTTCATTTTCGTTATATTAGCGGTACAAAATAAAAACCCGGCGTCTCCGCCGGGTTTCTTGGACATGATTGATAGCGCCAGGCCGTTGTTTGGGTATCAGCCCTTGCGGTTGCGTGCGGCAAGCGTGCGCAGCCTGAGCGCATTGAGGCGGATGAAGCCGGCGGCGTCCTTCTGGTCGTAGGCGCCGCGATCGTCCTCGAAGGTGACCAGCGCGTCGGAATAGAGCGTCTTCTTCGACTTGCGGCCGGTGACCATGACATTGCCCTTGTAGAGCTTCAGCCGCACCGTGCCTTCGACGTCTTCCTGGCTCTTGTCGATCATCGCCTGCAGCATCAGGCGCTCGGGCGAGAACCAGAAGCCGTTGTAGATGAGCTCGGCGTAGCGCGGCATGAACTCGTCCTTGAGGTGCGCGGCGCCACGGTCGAGCGTGATCGATTCGATGGCGCGGTGGGCCACGATCAGGATGGCGCCGCCGGGCGTCTCGTAAACGCCGCGCGACTTCATGCCGACGAAGCGGTTCTCGACCAGGTCGAGCCGGCCGATGCCATTGTCGCGGCCAAGATCGTTGAGGGCGGCCAGCATGGTCGCCGGCGACAGCTTCTTGCCGTTGAGCGCTACGGGATCGCCCTTCAGGAATTCGATCTCGATCTCGGTGACCTTGTCCGGCGCGTCCATCGGCGAGACGGTGCGCTGGTGGACGAATTCCGGCGGCTCGCTCCAGGGATCTTCCAGCACCTTGCCCTCGGAAGAGGAGTGCAGCAGGTTGGCGTCGACCGAGAAAGGCGCCTCGCCCCTTTTGTCCTTGGCCACCGGGATCTGGTGCTGCTCGGCGAAGTTGATCAGGTCGGTGCGCGACTTGAACGACCAGTCGCGCCACGGCGCGATGACCTTGATGTCGGGGTTCAGCGCGTAGGCCGACAGCTCGAAGCGAACCTGGTCATTGCCCTTGCCGGTGGCGCCATGCGCGATCGCATCGGCGCCGGTCTCCCTGGCGATCTCGACAAGGTGCTTGGAGATCAGCGGCCGCGCGATCGAGGTGCCGAGCAGATAGGTGCCTTCATAGACGGTGTTGGCGCGGAACATCGGGAAGACGAAGTCGGCGACGAATTCCTCGCGCACATCGACGATGCGGATGTCCTTGATGCCCATCATCTCGGCCTTCTTGCGTGCCGGCTCCAGCTCGCCGCCCTGGCCGAGATCGGCGGTGAAGGTGACGACCTCGGCGCCGAGTTCGGTCTGCAGCCATTTCAGGATGATGGATGTGTCGAGGCCGCCGGAATAGGCGAGCACGACTTTCTTGACGTCTTTGGTCTTGGACATTTCTGCTCCGTCGGTGGCGGACGCCTGGGCAAGGGCGTCACGCATTGTCGGAGCGCCTTTTAGCAGGAACGGCAAAGCGAGCAAGCAGGCGCGGCGCCAGACTGCTGATCCAGCGCGCGGCGAGGGCATAGAACGGCATCAGGCTTTTCGCTGGCGCGGTCCCCAGTTTGCGATAAAGCGCCTGGGAAAACAACCTGCTACAATCATGGGCTGCATTTATGCCCGGGATTTAAGCAAGTTTTCACGTCCTGCCGCTAAACCAGCGACACAGAATTGCCCTGGCCACGCAAGGGTGGCGAAGCGGCTTTTGCCTGCTCATTGCGGGTGTCTCGGGCTTGGACCATTCCTGATGCGCGTCATATCATGCATCGTCACGGAGCATAATCTGTGGCTCGTCCTGCTGGCGGCGCTGATGTGCGTCACCGGCTGCTGGGTGACGATCGGCCTCCTGGACCGCGCCAGGAAAACCGTCGGCGTGCAGATGCGGGGATGGCTCTTCCTGACCGCGGTCGCGGCCGGTTCCTCGGTCTGGTGCACGCATTTCATCGCCATGCTGGCCTATCAGCCCGGCGCGCCGATCACCTTCGATCCGGCGCTCACCATGATCTCCCTGGTCATCGCCATGGTCGGAACCGGGGCGGGCTTCGGTCTTGCGCTCGGCAAAGGCCGCGGCCTGGCGCCGGAATGGGGCGGGTGTGCCGTCGGCCTGGCGATCTCGGCCATGCACTATACCGGCATGATGGCCTATCACGTGGCCGGCATCGTCGAATGGGACGCCTTCTACGTCATCGCTTCCGTGCTGATCGCGATGGCATTCTCCTCCGTGGCGGTCGGCCATGCGATGCGCCGGCCGTACCGCTGGTCGCACTATGTCGGCATCGGCCTTCTGGTGCTGGCGATCGTCGGCCTGCATTTCACGGCGATGGCGGCGGTGGCGGTGACGCCGCTTTCCTTCATCACCACGGGCACCAATCCCGATATCCTGGAAGCGATGGCCGTCGCGGTCGCCGTGGTCGGTCTGATCGTCGCCGCAACCGGCTTCGCCAGCTATCTGATCGACGAACGCGGTCGGCTCGAAAGCTTCGAGCGGCTGCAGCATCTTGCCCTCAACGATGCGCTCACCGGCCTTGCCAACCGGGTCTCCTTCAACGACCGCCTCGACCATGAGATCGAGCGGGCGCGCGAGGATCAGGGCACGATGACCGCCGTCATCGTCATCGACCTCGACCGGTTCAAGGAAATCAACGACCTCCGGGGACACGCCGCCGGCGACCAGGCGCTCAAGATCATTGCCCGCAGGCTGGCAAAGCTGGCCGGCGACGGCGAGTTCGTCGCCCGGCTGGGCGGCGACGAATTTGCCGCCATCAAGCGCTTCAAGGACCAGAACGACCTGCTCGGCCTGGTGTCGCGGCTGGAGAAGTCACTGTTCGAGCCCTTGCGGATCGACGATTTCGAGAGCGTCACCGGCGCCAGCATCGGCGTTGCCGTCTATCCGCGCGACGGGGCCGACCGGGAGAGGCTGGTCAGCAATGCGGATCTGGCCATGTACCGGGCCAAGAACGACGTGACGCGGGCCGTCTGCTTCTACGAATCGGCGATGGACGAGACGGCGCGGGCGCGCCGGGCGCTGGCCACCGATCTTCGCCAGGCAATCGACCGGGGCGAGTTCTCGCTGCACTATCAGGTGCAGACTTCGGTGCAAACCGGCGCCACGTGCGGCTACGAGGCGTTGCTGCGCTGGACGCACCCCGTGCACGGCATGGTCCCGCCCGCCGAATTCATTCCGATCGCCGAGGAGAACGGTTCCATTCTGTCGATCGGCGAATGGGTGCTGCGCACCGCTTGCCGCCAGGCAGCCTCCTGGGACAATGGCCACAAGATCGCGGTCAATCTGTCGCCGGTGCAGTTCGCCCATGCCAATCTCGCCACGCTCGTCCATCAGATCCTGGTCGAGACTGGCCTGTCGCCGAAGCGTCTCGAGCTCGAGCTGACCGAATCGACGATCGTCGCCGACAAGGTGCGCACGCTGCACGTGCTGCGCCAGATCAAGGCGCTTGGCGTGACGATCGCGATCGACGATTTCGGCACCGGCTATTCCTCGCTCGACACGCTGCGCTCGTTCCCGTTCGACAAGATCAAGCTCGACCGCTCCTTCATGGCCGATGTCGAGCGCAGCCCGCAGGCAAAGGCGATCATCCGCGCCGTGCTGACGCTGGGGCGCAGCCTCGACATTCCCGTGCTTGCCGAAGGCGTCGAGACCCATGTCCAGCTCACCATCCTGCAGGTCGAGGGCTGCAACGAGGCGCAGGGCTATTTCCTCGGCCGCCCCAAGCCGATCGATCAGATCGTGCTCATCGGCGGGCCTGATGGCCAGGACGGCCCGCCCGCCTTCGAGGCGCCTGCCAGGATGCGGGCTGCCGCCGGCTGGCGCTCGCCGCCATAGGCTGGAAACTGCAGTTACCGAAGCGATTGCCATGCTGGATCAACGCTTTATCTGGCGCCGGCGTGACGCATCCTGTATAGGCCTACACGTTCCCTGGGGCCTGCCATGTCCTTCATTCCCGACACCACCACACTGATCCAGTTCGCCATCGCCACCGTGATCCTGGCGATCACGCCCGGGCCAGACATGACCCTGTTCGTCTCGCGCACGCTGAGCCAGGGGCGCGCCACCGGCTTTGCCTCGATGGCCGGCGCGCTGTGCGGCACGCTGATCCACACCACGCTGGTGGTGGTGGGCGTCTCGGCGCTGATCGTCGCCTCGCCGATGGCCTTTTTCGTGCTGAAGATCTTTGGCGCCGGCTATCTCGTCTTCCTGGCCTCGATGTTCATCGTACTGTCGATCCCGGTGACAGCGCCGATGGTGCTGGCGGCGGAGAAATTTTCCGCGGCGATGAAGGCCAGCCCGCGCGTCACGCGGGTGGTCGATTATCTTTTCGCCGGTGTGTTCTCGGCCTTCGCGCTCAAGATCCTGACGGCCCAGGCGAAGTAGAGACGTTGTCGTCCTTCCACCAGCTTCCGGCCCAGCGCCCGGCGCTCAGCCAGTAGAAGATGCCGCCGACCATGCCGCCGCCGATCACCGCCATGATGGCGCTGGTGTCGGTGATCGCGAAGGTGGACTCTTGGGCGTGGTCGACCAGGCCGAGGAAGACGACCGCCACCACCGCACCCGCCAGCGCATAGTACAGCCAGTCGCGCCGGCCGAGGATTTCGGCAAGCAGGATGACGATCACCGCCGGCAGGAAGGCGAAATAGGCGACGAACAGAGCGACGAAGGGGATCGAGAAATACAGCGAAGCCGTCGCCGTCGGGTGCGTGTGGTCAGGCGTGTAGCCGAGCGAGGCCAGGAACAGAACGTTAAGGAAGGCGCTCGCCGCCAGCGAGGCGACGGCATAGCCGAACAGGATCATGGCAAAGCGAACGAGATAGGCGACGAGACGGGTCATCCGGGATCTCGCGGCATCAGACGGCCGGACCTGCGCCCGGCCAGGAGCCAGTAGACCGAACCGGCGACGGTGCCGGCCGTGGCCAGGAAGCCGAGAAAGCCCGGATTGAAGACAAAGCCTCCGGCCGAGCCCGGGACAAGAACGCCAAAGGCGATGGAGGTGATCGCGCCCGTGACCGCGAAATAGAACCATCCCCGCAGCGACAGCCATTCGGCGACCAGGATCGCGGGGCCAACGATCAGCAGAGCGCAGACCGCCACGGTCAGCACGGCGAGCGGGAAGGACCCGAGCCAGTCGAAGGTGAAAACCAGCGACCAGTTGCCATATTCGATGCCTTCCAGCAGCGTGATCAGCAGCACCGGCACCAGGATCGAGGTCAGCACACCGGCGATGTAACCGACGGCTATGATGGCGATGCGTTTGAGCCCGGCGACGAGACGGCTCACGCCTCCCCATGCCCCGCGATCATCATGGCTTCCAGCGCCAGCCGGTCCACTTTTCGCATGCGCTCGGATTCCGATTTCAGCTGGCCGCAGGCGGCGAGGATGTCGCGGCCGCGCGGCGTGCGGATCGGCGAGGCATAGCCGGCATTGTTGATGTAGTCGGCGAATTTCTCGATCGTCTCCCAGTCCGAGCACTGGTAGTTGGTGCCCGGCCACGGGTTGAACGGGATCAGGTTGATCTTGGCCGGAATGCCCTTGAGCAGCTTGATCAGGCCCTTGGCGTCCTCGATGGAATCGTTGACGTCCTTCAGCATCACATATTCGAAGGTGATGCGCTTGGCGTTCGACAGGCCGGGATAGGCGCGGCAGGCGGCGATCAGTTCCTTCAGCGGATATTTCTTGTTGATCGGCACCAAGAGGTCGCGCAGATCGTCATTGGTGGCATGCAGCGAGATCGCCAGCATGACGCCGATCTCCTCGCCGGTGCGGAAAATCTCGGGCACGACGCCGGAGGTCGACAGCGTGATGCGGCGCTTCGACAGGGAAAGCCCGTCGCCGTCGGAAGCGATCAGCAGCGCCTTCTTCACCGCCTCGAAATTGTAGAGCGGCTCGCCCATGCCCATCATGACGATGTTGGACACCTTGCGGCCCTCGGCCGGCACGATGGCGCCGTCCGGCGTGTCGCGGTCGGGGAAGTCGCCGAGGCGGTCGCGCGCGGTGAGCAACTGGGCGAGAATCTCTTCCGCCGTCAAATTGCGCACCAGCTTCTGCGTGCCGGTGTGGCAGAAGGAGCAGGTCAGCGTGCAGCCGACCTGCGAGGAGATGCAGAGCGTGCCACGGCCTTCCTCGGGAATATAGACGGTCTCGATCTCGACCGGCCGGCCGGCGCCGCGCGGCGGAAAACGGAACAGCCATTTGCGGGTGCCGTCGGAAGAAATCTGCTCCTCGACAATCTCGGGACGCGCGACGGTGAAATGCTTGTCGAGCTCGGCGCGCAGGTCCTTGGAGATGTTGAACATGCCGGCGAAGTCGGAAACGCCGCGCACATACATCCAGTGCCAGAGCTGCTGGGCGCGCATCTTGGCCTGGCGCTCCGGCACGATGCCGGACGCGACCAGCGCCTCGCCAAGCTCGGCGCGCGTCAGGCCGATCAGCGACGGCTTCTCGGGCGCGGCGCGGGCGCGCAACGCGTCACGGGCACCTTCAGTGGTGAGGTCGAAGGAAAGGGTCATGGTCGCACTGATATAAGCGGTTTGCGGCCGATTTCATCCATCGTGCCGGGAACTGAAGCGCGGCGCATAGCACAGGTTGCGGGCAGAGTCATGCGGAGCGAACGCAACCATACGCACTTCGGCTGACAGCCCGCTCCGGCTATCTGACAGCTTTGCCCTATCTTCCCGCTGCAAAGGAGAGATCACATGGTCGTGTTCGCGTAACGATTCCCATCGCGCCTTCGAAGTCTGAATGGGGCAACCATGCCTCTATAAAATGGGAGTATGCAGAATGAACTCTATCAAGTTCGCCGTCATTGCCGGCCTCGTCGGCCTTTCCGCCTCGCAGGCATTTGCTGAAGACGCAATGGGCACGATGACCATGATGAAGGGCGGAGAAGTGATGGCGATCATGCCGGATGGGCACATGGGCACCATGATGCCGGATGCAAAGATGGGTGCCGAGATGATGAAGATTGCAAAGCCGATCAAGCACTGCATGATGATGATGACCGACGCCAAGGGCAAAGCCTTCATGATCGATACGTCGACTAAGAAGGCTCAGGCCGAATGTGAAAAAATGGCCATGTAAGACTGGACCTGTCACGATCTAGACTCGCCGGCGCACACGCCGGCGGGTCATGATACGAGTCCCAACTTCGCCGGACTTCGTTTCCCGCTCCCCGTCATTTACCTCGCGTGTGACGGCGGCCTGACCTCGCAGGCTTGATCGACCTCATGCCTGTGCTAGGGCTGGGCATTCACCGCGAGGACAGACATGGCCGGAACATCGCGAAAACATCCCATGCTGCGGCGCTCGCTGGCGATGTGGGGCTCGCGGCGTGTGTGGCAGCCGCGGCTGGTGTTCTGGGCCGGCGCGGTCTCGATCGGCGTCATCAGCGTGCTGTTCGCGGTGTTGGCCGACAAGGCGCAGGCGCTGTTCCATATGATGATCGGCGATGGTGGCGGCCGGCGCTTCTATCTGCCGCTTGCGATCACGCCGCTCGGCTTTGTCCTGTGCGCCTGGCTCGCCCACGCCTTCTTCCCGGGTTCGCAAGGCAGCGGCATTCCACAGGCGATCGCCGCGCGCCATTTGCGTGAAGACGACGATCGCAACCACCTTCTGTCGCTGCGGCTGGCGGCGGGCAAGATCGCGCTCACCGTCGTCGGCCTGTTCTGCGGTGCTTCCATCGGCCGCGAGGGCCCGACCGTGCAGGTCGGCGCGTCGCTGATGCTGCAGGCGGCGCGCTGGGGCGGCATGGCGCAGGCGCGCGGCCTGATCCTGGCCGGCTCGGCCGCAGGCATTGCCGCCGCCTTCAACACGCCGCTGGCCGGCATCGTCTTCGCCATCGAGGAGATGGGCCGCACCTATGAGGCGCGCACCAACGGGCTGGTGCTGACGGCGGTGATCCTGGCCGGCCTCGCCTCGCTCGGCCTGCTCGGCAATTACACCTATTTCGGCGTCTCGAAGGAGACGATCGCGTTTGCCGTCGACTGGCCGCTGGTGCTTGGTTGCGGCATCATCGGCGGCGGCTTCGGCGCGCTGTTCTCGCTGCTGGCGCTGAAGATCACGCGGCGGATCCGCCGCTGGCACACGCAGCAGCCTTTGCGGCGCGCCTTGCTGGTGGCGGCTGTCTGCGGGCTCGGCGTGGCGGTGATCGGCATCGCCTCGGGCGGGCTGACCTTCGGCACCGGCTACGCGCAGGCGCGCGGCGCTGTCGAAGGCGCGCCGCTGCCATGGTTCTTCTTTGCCGAAAAATTCCTGGCCGGGCTGCTGTCGATGGTCTCGGGCATTCCCGGCGGCATCTTCGCGCCGTCTCTGGCGGTCGGCGCCGGCATCGGCAGTTCGCTTGGGCTGCTGTTCGGCGCCAGCGCGGGGGCTGCCGCGCTGCTCGGCATGGCCGGCTATTTCGCCGGCGTCGTGCAGGCGCCGATGACGGCCTTCGTCATCATCCTGGAGATGACCGGCAATCACGACAATGTCATCGCGCTGATGCTGGCCTCGATGTTGGGCTACGGCACGGCGCGCATGATCTCGCACGAGCCGCTCTATCATGCGCTGTCGCGCGTCTTCATCGCCGAGGCGATCCGGCGGCGGCGGGCGGAGAGCGTGCCGGAACCAGGTCAGGGCTGAACGAGAACCCCTATGGCGGGCCCTCAGGTGCCTGCGGGAGGCGAACCTCACTGTTGCGCCACAGGGAAAGATCGCCCTGATTTTCGATGTCGCCCTGGGAGGAAAGAACGGCTATTCGCTCGGCGATTTCTTCCCAGGACGCTTCCACGCCGGCTTTGCGAAGTGCTTCTTCTGACTTAGCTATGATCATGGCGGTCTTCTGCCACCGCTCCACGACGATTTGCATAATCGTGGCGTCGATGTCGCGATTTGTCATCGGGGTTGGCAGCAGCCTATTTGCACTTGGCGATCGACGACAGCGCCGCCGAAATGCCCTTCAGCGAGAAGACATAGGAGGTGGGGTTGCCGCGGCCGGACTTCGCCGTCACCTTCATGTCGGTGCCGGTCTTCATGGCGGCGATCAGCACCGGCTCCTCGGCGGCGTTCTCGACCCAGGCCGACTTGCCGCGCGTGAACATCGAGAAGGACTTCTTGTCGATGGTGACGGTGGCCTTGGAGCCTTCCTGGAAATTGTAGCCGGCGATGAATTGCGGCTCGTAGGACACCTGCTGGCCGGGACGCTGGCTGACGAAGAAGAACATGTCGCCATGGTCTAGCGTCGGCGGCTGCTTGTCGGTCGGCACGGTGAGCACGTAGCAGACCTTGCCGCCCGATGCCTGGTAGCTGTAGGTGCCCCAGGCATTGTGCTGGCCGATCTTGGTCGCCTGCTGCGCCAGAACGGGCGCTGCCGAGGCCACCAGGACCAGACTCGAAACTAGTGCTATCAATCCGCGCATCGTCTTTCCCGTATTCCAAATGGTGCGGGGGCGGGCCGCATGGCGTCCTGCCGTCGCTTCATTTTGATTTAATCTGGGTTACCAAACGGTGAATTTCCCTCAAGAAAAGGACGCTCACCCCAGGAAACCGCCGCCATTCCCGCGCCGCCGCCTTGTCAGCGGCCGGCGCGACGTCCCTTCGGCGACTTGGAGGCCACGAAAGCGGCAAGAGTTTGACTTTTCAGCAGGCCTCCAAACGCCTCTGTCCACAGGGCGCGCGCCACGTGAAGGTGCTCAGCTCCTGTCGGCGATGGCGTCCTTGGCGGCCTGGCGATGTGCCGGCGTGATGTGGGCGCTGACGGCGGTGATCGCGGCGGTCAGCACGGCGATGTCGTCGGTGAAACCGAGGCCGACGACGAAGTCGGGGATGAGGTCCACCGGCAGGACGAAGTAACCGAGCGCGGCCACCAATATGCCCTTGGCGCGCAGCGGCGTGTTCTTGTCCATGGCGCAGTAATAGGCGGCAACGACCTCTTCCATGAACGGGATCTGCCGCGCGGCCTTCTTGGCCGTGCGCCAGAATTTCTCGCGCACTTCGCCCTCGCCGCCCAGCCTGTCGCCAAAGCCGAAGAAATCAAAACCGGATTCTCGCGCCATCAATCACTCCTTGCGGGCTCATGCGCGTCCTGGCGCATGCCTCGCGGGGGAAAATGTGGTGAAAGCCGGACCCGGCTGCAAGATGCCGGCGCCGATTTGGGCTCGCCGCTCACGGCCAAGCGTGCATTCAGCCGCCGAAATAGTGGTTCATCTTCTTGGCCAGCGCGATGTCGAGCGCCGTGACGCCGCCGGCGTCATGGGTGTTCAGCGTCACGTCGACGGTCTTGTAGACATTCGACCAGTCGGGGTGATGGTCCATCTTCTCGGCAGCCAGCGCGACGCGGGTCATGAAGGCGAAGGCTTCGGAAAAATTCCTGAAAACGAAGCTGCGCTTGATCGAGCCGCCGTCCGGGGCCAGCGACCAGTCGCCGAGTTCGGCAAGGGCAGCGGTGATAGCGTCCTTGCTGAGTTTTTCTCTCGTCATGATGTTTTCCCGTGCTATTTCGAATTTGACCCTCACCATAGTGCAAGTTGCCCCGGAGTGCTTCGCGGTTTTGGGGTTCCAAATGCACAAACGGCGCATATCGAATGAGCTTAAAGCCGATAAATTCCATTCTGTTCGTCTGCCTCGGCAACATCTGCCGTTCGCCACTGGCCGAGGGCGTCTTTCGCGCCGTCTGGGCCGAGCGTGGCCGGGGCCGCGACATGCTGCTCGATTCGGCCGCCACCAGCGGCTGGGAGGTCGGCTCGGCCCCCGATCCACGCTCGATCGCGGTCGCGATGCGTCACGGCATCGACATTTCCGGACAGAGGGCACGCAAGGTCCGGCGTGAGGATTTCTCCCGTTTCGACCTGATCCTCGGCATGGACCGCTCGAATGTCGCCGATCTCAAGGCGCTGGCGCCCGCGCGGGACCGGGTGCACCTGTTTTTGGAGTTCGCGCACGGACAGGCGCGTGACGTGCCCGATCCCTATTATGACGGGCCGGAGGCCTTTACCGAAGTCTACCGCATGATCCGCGAAGCGTCGGAGGCGCTGGCGACGCGGCTGGCGGCGCGGGCATCGTTGCCGGACAGCGGCCAGGCTTCCTCGACGATATAGGGGCCGCCGCCGACCGAATCGCGCGACGACATCAGGACGAAGCGGCCGATGCGGAAGGGTAGCGTCGAGAAATTGCCGCGTGCCGACAGGTATTGCGCGACATCCAGCGGGCTCGAATTGCGCAGCCGCGCCAGTGTGACGTGCGGCATGAACTTGCGCGGATCGGCGGGGATGCCGAGCCGCTGGCAGATGCGCTCGATCTCGCCCTGAAGCGCGGCCAGATCGGGCGAGGCGGACGCCCCGGCCCATACCGCATGCGGCTTTTTCTGGCCGAAAGCGCCGACACCGGACAGGGTCAGCGAGAAGGAGGGGCGGTGGACGCGGTCCAGCGCGTTGGCGATCTCGTCGGCGACATGGCCTTCGACATCGCCGATGAAGCGCAGCGTCAAATGGTAGTTTTCGACATCGATCCAGCGGGCCCCGGGCAGGCCGCCCCGGAGCAGGGACAGCGACAGGGCAGCATCACGCGGAATTTCGAGGGCGGTGAAAAGACGCGGCATGAAGAGCCTCCCTTCCTCGAATCGAACTGTCACCCATAGCGAATCATCGATAGTCGAACGGAGCAAGAGGTTTATTGGTCACAGTCTTTGCTAAAAATTTCCCTAACGGAAAGCGGTTCCGGCCGGCCTCACGCGCCTCCGGGCACCGCGGCAATGGCTTTCTCGACCGTCGGGAGGATGCGCTCGACCATCAGGTCGACCCCCTTGGCGCTCGGATGCAGGCCATCCTCGAGCTGCATGCCGGGCTGCCCGGCGACGCCGTCGAGGAAGAACGGGTAGAGCGGGACATCGTATTTTTTCGCCAGCTCCGGAAAGATGGCGTCGAAGGCGGTCTGATAGTCGGCGCCGAGATTGGGCGCGGCGCGCATGCCGGCCAGAAGCACGGCGATCTTGCGCTGCTTGAGCTTGGCCAGCATCTCGTCGAGGTTCTTCCTGGGAATATCGGGCAAAACGCCGCGCAGCATGTCGTTGGCGCCGAGTTCGAGGATGACCAGCTGGGTTCCGTCCGGCACCGACCAGTCGAGCCGCGCCAGGCCACCGCTGGTGGTGTCGCCGGAAACACCGGCATTGGCGACGGCCACGTCACGGCCCTTGGCGCGCAGGGCGGCCTGGAGCTTGTCGGTAAAACCCTCGCCGGGCCCGAGACCGTAACCCGCCATCAGGCTGTCACCGAAGCCGACGATCTTGAAGGGCTCCGCCCGCGCCGACGAAATGGCGCCGCAAAGAGCGAGGAAAAGGATCAAGCCTGCGGCTATCTGGCGTTTGAAAGACATAAGGCAGGCCCCATATGACCAAAGGATTCTTCCGGGCGACGGCTTCCGGCAAACAGAGCCTTCACGCTCCATATAGGACACTTTCATTTTGACAGAAGCCGTCATCGCGCTGAAAGACGTATCCCTGACGCTCGGCGAGGGCGCTTCGTCGGTCCATGTGCTCAAGGGCGTCAGCCTCGAGGTGGCGCGCGGCGAGGCGACCGGCATCGTCGGCCCTTCGGGGTCCGGCAAGTCGACACTGCTGATGGTGCTGGCAGGCCTGGAAAGGGTCGATTCGGGTACGGTACGAATCGCCGGCGAGCTGCTCAACGGCAAAAGCGAGGACCAGATTGCTTCGTTTCGTGGCCGAAACATTGGCATCGTCTTCCAGTCCTTCCACCTCATCCCCAATATGACGGCGCTCGAGAATGTCGCGGTGCCGCTGGAACTGGCCGGCCATGCCGATCCGTTTTCGGTGGCGGCGCGCGAACTGGGGGCGGTGGGCCTGAGCGACCGCGTCACCCATTATCCCGGCGAACTCTCCGGCGGCGAGCAGCAGCGCGTGGCGATCGCCCGCGCCCTGGCGCCGTCGCCGCGCATCCTCATCGCCGACGAGCCGACCGGCAATCTCGACCAGGCGACGGGGCGGCAGGTCGCCGACCTTTTGTTCGCTAAGGCGGCCGAGCGCGGCATGACGCTGGTGCTGGTCACCCACGATCCGGCGCTTGCGGCGCGCTGCTCGCGCCAGGTTTCGATGCGTTCGGGCCGGATTGAAACACCGGCGCCCCTGAAGGTCACAGCCTGATGCCGCTGGCACAGACGCTGAAGCTCGCGGTCCGCTTCTCGCTGCGCGAAATGCGCGGCGGCCTGTCCGGCTTCCTGATCTTCCTTGCCTGCATCGCGCTCGGCGTCGCGGCGATCGGCGGCGTCAATTCGGTTGCGCGCTCGATCAGCGCCGGCGTCGCCGATCAGGGCCAGACGCTGCTCGGCGGCGACCTTCGCTTCCAGATCAACCAACGCGACGCCAGCCAGGCCGAGCGCGGCTTCCTCGACGGGCTTGGCACCGTTTCGCGCACCGCCAGCATGCGCTCGATGGCGCGGCTGGCCGACGGCTCGGACCAGGCGCTGGTCGAGGCCAAGGCGGTCGACGACGCCTATCCGCTCTATGGCGCGCTGGAAACCGAACCGAAGCTGTCGAGGCAGGAGCTGTTCGGCGAAGAATTCGGCGTCTTTGGCGCGGCCGCCCCTGATCTGCTGTTCGAACGGCTGCACCTCAAGCCCGGCGACCGGCTGAAGCTCGGCACCGCCACCTTCGAACTGCGCGCCAGACTGATCACCGAGCCGGATGCCGTGTCCGACGGTTTCGGCTTCGCGCCGAGGCTGATGATCTCGATGGAAGGCCTGGCCGCCACCGGGCTGGTGCAGCCGGGCAGCCTGGTCGAAAACGCCTACAAGATCCGGCTGCCCGCCAACGCCGGCGCGGCGCGGCTCAAGGCCATTCAGGATAAGGCGGCGAAAGACTTTCCCGAGGCCGGCTGGTCGATCCGCACGCGCGACAATGCGGCGCCGGCGCTGTCGTCCAACATCGAACGCTTCTCGCAATTCCTGACGCTGGTCGGGCTGACGGCGCTGGTGGTCGGCGGCGTCGGCGTCGCCAATGCGGTGCGTGCCTATCTCGACGGCAAGCGCGGCGTCATCGCCACCTTCAAGAGCCTCGGCGCTTCCGGCGGCTTCGTCTTTGCCGTCTATCTCGTGCAGATCCTGATCATCGCCGCCCTTGGCATCGTGCTCGGTCTCGTGCTCGGCGCGCTGATGCCGTTCGTGGCAAGTGCCGCCCTCCAATCGGTCATTCCGGTACCGGCGGAGGGTGGCTTCTATCCCGGCGCGCTCGCCATGGCGGCGCTGTTCGGCCTGCTGGTGACGCTGGCCTTCGCGCTGCTGCCGCTTGGCCGCGCCCGCGACGTGCCGGCGACGGCACTGTTTCGCGAGATGGGGCTCGAAGGCCGCGGCCAGCCTCGCCCCGTCTATGTCGCTTCGGCGCTCGGCATCGCGCTGCTGCTGGCGGCGCTGGCGATCCTGTTCTCCGGCGATCAGCGCATCGCCTCGATCTTCGTCGGCGCCACCATCTTCGCCTTCCTGGTGCTGCGCCTGGTCGGCGCACTGGTGCAATGGGCGGCGAGAAAAAGCCCGCGCGTGCGCTTCGTGGCGCTCAGGCTCGCCCTCGGCAACATCCACCGGCCGGGCGCCCTGACGCCATCGGTGGTGTTGTCGCTGGGGCTCGGGCTGACGCTTCTGGTGACGCTGGCGCTGATCGACGGCAATCTGCGGCAGCAGATCTCCGGCAGCCTGCCGGAGCGGGCGCCGAACTTCTTCTTCGTCGACATCCAGGGCAGCGATGTCGATGCATTCTCCGCGCTGATCGGCAAGGAGGCGCCAAAGGGGACGCTGGCGAAGGTGCCGATGCTGCGCGGCCGGGTGATGGCGCTCAACGGCGTCGATGTCGACAAGGTCAAGGTGCCGGCCGAAGGCGCTTGGGTGCTGAAAGGCGATCGCGGCCTGACCTACGACGCCAGGCGACCGGAAAACGCGACGCTGACCGAGGGCAAATGGTGGCCGGACAATTACGCCGGCGAGCCGCTGGTTTCCTTCTCGGCTGTGGAAGGCAAGGAGATCGGACTGAAGCTCGGCGACACCGTCACCGTCAATGTGCTCGGCCGCAATGTGACGGCGAGGATCGCCAATTTCCGCCAGGTCCAATGGGAAACGATGGGCATCAACTTCGTCATGGTGTTCTCGCCCAACACATTCGCTGGCGCCCCGCATGGCTGGATGGCGACACTGACCGAAAGGAGTGCCACCACGGCCGACGACGCGCGCGTCCTCAACGCCGTCACCCGCGCCTTTCCCGCGGTGACGACGGTGCGGGTCAAGGACGCGCTCGATGTCGTCAACCGGTTGGTCGGGCAGCTCGGCACGGCGATCCGCGCGGCGGCCGGCGTGGCGCTGATCGCTTCGGTGCTGGTGCTGGCGGGCGCGCTCGCCGCCGGCAACCGTGCGCGCATCCATGACGCGGTGGTGCTGAAGACGCTCGGCGCCACAAGGAGAACGCTGATCACGGCGTTTTCCCTCGAATACATGCTGATCGGATTGGCCACGGCCATCTTCGCGCTGGCGGCCGGCGGCATCGCGGCCTGGTATATTGTCGCCCGCATCATGACCCTGCCGTCGCATTTCATGCCGGAGGTGGCGGTGGCGACCATCGTCTTTGCGCTGGTGATCACCGTCGGAATCGGCCTCGCCGGCACCTGGCGGGTGCTCGGCCACAAGGCAGCACCAGTACTGCGCGAGCTGTAATTTCGCGGCCGGAGCGACCATCCCGGATTAAATCTTGGTAAGGATGCCGGTCGGAAAGCCCGGGAATCGGCCTTTCGGCCTCTCACGAACCGTTACATCCGGTTACGGTCTTGTTCTTGACGCGAATAACCATCATATTTCGCCATAGGCATGCTGGAGCCCTGCCAGCGGCGCCTGGGTCCGTAAGAGGCCCGACACCGGACGGGGCAGAAGCAATAGAGGATTCCAATGGCTGATCCCATTCGCAACTATCAGACGTCGGCGGTGCCCGGCGTCCGCGCCGACATCGATCAGGGTCTGCGCGCCTATATGATCAAGGTTTACAATCTGATGGGGCTTGGCCTCCTCATCACCGGTCTTGCCGCGGTAGGCACAATCATGCTGGCCACCACCACCGATCCGGCCTCGGCTGTCGCAACGCTGCCGAGCGGCGAGATGCTGACGTCCTTCGGCTATGCGATCTTCGGGTCGCCGCTGCGCTGGGTGGTGATGCTGGCGCCGCTGGCCGCCGTGTTCTTCCTGTCGTTCAGGATTCAGTCGATGAGCGTCGCTGCCGCGCAGACGACGTTCTGGGTCTATGCCGGCCTCGTCGGCCTGTCGCTGTCGTCGATCTTCCTGGTCTACACCACGGCCAGCATCTCGCAGACCTTCTTCGCCACCGCCGCCGCCTTCGGCGCGCTGTCGCTCTACGGCTACACGACCAAGCGCGACCTGACGGCGATGGGCTCGTTCCTGATCATGGGCGTGTTCGGCATCATCATCGCGATGGTGATCAATATCTTCCTGCAGTCGTCGGCGCTGTCCTTCGCCGTTTCGGCGATTGGCGTGCTGGTCTTCGCCGGCCTCACCGCTTACGACACGCAGAAGATCAAGGAGATGTATTTCGAGGGCGATGCTTCCGATATCGCCGGCCGCAAGGCCATCATGGGCGCGCTGAGGCTCTATCTCGACTTCATCAACCTGTTCATGTTCCTGCTGCAGTTCATGGGCGACCGCCGCTAGAGCAGCTCGCCGTTTCAAGGAAACGGCGAACCGCTCGAAATTTTTGTTTGGCGCAATTCCGGAGGGAAAGCGCTACACGCTTTTCCCGGGAAAACCGTTTCACACTTTTTCCTGGGGTTGCTCTAAGGCTTCGCATCAGGTCTGACTGGACCATCGAGTTTGGAAAGGGCGGCCCAACGGCCGCCCTTTTCTTTTGCGCCGGCGTTTGCTGTTATCAGAGCCAGACAGAAGGCTTGCATAAAGAATGAGCAATATCGTGATTCGAGCGGCCAGCGCCGCCGACCTCGACACCATCACTGAAATCTACGCCGACGCGGTGACTCACGGCACGGCGAGCTACGAGCTGGAGCCGCCCAGCCGCGCCTAGATGGGCACGCGATTCGCCACGCTCACCGCCGGCGGCTTTCCTTATCTGGTGGCGGAGAAGGACGGCGCCGTGCTCGGCTATGCCTATGCCGGCGCCTTCCGGCCGCGCCCGGCCTATCGCTTCATCGTCGAGGATTCGGTCTATGTCGCGCCTGACGCCAAGGGGCAGGGCATTGGTCTCAAGCTGATGCGGAGCCTGATCGCGGCGGCCGAGGCGGCGGGTTTTCGCCAGATAATCGCGGTGATCGGCGACGGCCATGCCGACAGCGCCTCGGTCAGGCTGCACGAAAAGCTCGGCTTTCGCCATTCAGGCCGCCTCGAAGGCTCCGGCTACAAGCACGGGCGCTGGCTGGACACGGTGTTCATGCAGCTGTCGTTGAATGGCGGCGCTTCGCTGCCGCCCGATCCGGCCTCGCTGCCGGAGCGGAGGTTTCGGGGGACAAAGAAGAACTGAAGAATTGGGAGAATTGAAGAACAAAGAAGATGGCGCTTACGTCAGGTAAGTGCCTTTTCCTCAATTCTCAATTCTCAATTCTCAATTCTCAATTCTCAATTCTCAATTCTCAATTCTCAATTCTCAATTCTCAATTCCTCAATTCCTCAATTCCTCAATTCCTCAATCCTATTCCCGGCTCACGCCTCGACCACTCTCAGCTTGCTGTCGAAGACGCCAAGCACGCGGCCGAGCTCCTGGCCGCGTTTGAGGATGCGGCCGCCGGCGGCGATGACGGCGAAGGCGCCCTGCTTGCGGGCCAGCTTCGGATCCTTGACGATCTGGAACAGCGGCACTTCGCTGGCGCGGCGGAAGACGGAAAACACCGCCCTGTCGGTGAGATGATCGATGGCGTAGTCGCGCCATTCATTGGCGGCGACCATGCGTCCGTACAGCCTGAGGATCTGGTCCAGTTCACGCCGGTCGAAGCGTACCGGCTGGTCGAGGCGTGCGCTGCGCACCTCGTGCAGCGGGATCAATATTGCGGATGCGTCACCATCCCCCGTCCCGCCGCTGTCGTCAGTCATGCCTCGATCCTTCAAAATGAATCTTTGCCAACCAAAATTGGCCCCTTCGCGCGGCAATTGCAAGAGCCGGCGAAGCGGTCGTGGCGATGCGCCTTTTCGGTCACGTCCAGTCACGTTTGCAAACCGCATGTTGGAATTGGTGATGCTTCGCCACATTTCTGCCTTTTTTTATCCGCGCTCATGCCCCAATCTCCGACGAATTTACCGGCGTTGCCTGAGACGGTTCGGTCCGGCACCGGCTCGTAAACCCCAAGCCCCCCGCCCACGGGTCTGCGTCGGATCGAACCAACCTCGGTTTTTCCTTGGAAAAATCGGGTGCGACGATCCCAAAACCTAAATGACCGGCGTCAGAAGCAAGCTGACGTCGGTTTTTTCATGCCTGAAGGTCCAGATCAGCGTAGACCTAGCCGGCGCTTGCGAGGTGACCGGGCAGGTACCTGCTGGTGTCATGTAGGTCGGCGCGATCCGATACCGTCAACGTGGATGTCAAAGACGACACTCGCCTCGGTTTGAAGCCGACAGCAATCCTGTTCGGCCTGTTCTACGCTCTCACGGTCGCATTGTGGTCGCTGGGCGGCTGGCTATCATGCATGTCCCTGCCATACGCCGCCGGAATGGCGGTGATCGCCGCTCATCTGGCCTGGCAGGCCCGGCGTATTGACCTTCAGCGCCCGGAGCTGAATTTCAGGCTTTTCCTGTCCAACATTTTGACCGGCGTGCTGCTGGCTTGCACGGCATTCGCCGGGACATGGTGAGGTTATCCGGCTCGCCGGAGATGGTTATAAGTCCTGGGCCTTGTTCAGGGGCTTGTGGATGAAGGCAGCGCCGAGAATAGGCCCCGGCATGCCGTCCTTGCCGACCGACTGCAAAAGCACGGCGCAGCCGCCCTTCTTGGTGATCTCGCTCATCGGCAACTCATAGCGCTGCGCCTTGCCGTGCCACATGCCGGCGGTCTGGATGCTGGTGACGGCGTTCCAATAAGTCATCTTGCGGCCGGAGTTCTCGCCCTGGGCGATCTTGACCGTCTGCGGCGGCTCGAAATAGACGATGACGACATGGGCGTCGCTCGGACCGGCGCCGGCATCGCCGGCATCGATGATCACGCGGTCGCTGGTGCGGCTGACCTTGACGGGCACACGCATGCCTTCGCCGGATCTCGCCATGCGGGCGAGCGCGCCGTCGACCTCGCCGCGATTGGCGCCGTTGACATGCGCGCGGCCATTGAGCACCGCCTGCGGCGTATAGACGGAGCGACTGCCGAAGGCGCGCATGTAGTCATATTGCCGCTCGGTGTTTTCCTTGCGGCTCAGCGTGTCCTTCCAGCCGAGATAGTCCCAATAGTCGACGTGATAGGAGAGCGCGACAATGTCATCCTTGGTGGCAAGTTCGGCGAAGAAGGCATCGGCCGGCGGGCAGGAGCTGCAGCCTTGGCTGGTGAACAGTTCGACCACGCCGAGCGGCTTGTCGGGCGAGGGTTTTTCGGCCTGGATTCTTTCGGTCTCGCCGGCATGGCCGGCACCGGCAACCGCCGAGAAGGCCAGCGCGAAGGCTGCCAGCCAAAGTGATCTTCGCCAGGCCATGATCATTCCAATTCCCGCCGGTGGCGCCGGCTTTGTTCTGATTGTCTGAAATATGTGGCAGAAGCGGAAGTCAACGGGAAGTCACGTTGCGGTGAAATTTTTGCCGTTGCCGCCGCAGGTAAGGCCGCAACAGGACCGACACTGCATTTCACGACGTGGTTCGATTAGGGAGTGGCATCACCATCATGTGGCAAACTCTCCTGACCCCTGTCGATCTCTATTGCGAGCGGACCGGGCCTGGACTTTGGGTCGAACCCGCCAATGCTTTGACCAACCTTGCTTTCATTGCAGCGGGACTATGGGGTGTGCGGGAAGTACGCCGATGCAAGGCCGGCACTATCGCCGAGGTGCTGGCTTGGTGGGTGGTGGCGATCGGCATCGGTTCGACCATCTTCCATACCTTTGCCACCAAGGGCACGATCTGGGCCGATATCCTGCCGATTGCCAGCTTCACGCTCGCGTATACGCTGTTTAACCTGCGCCGCTTCCTCGGCATGGAATGTGGCAAGGCGATCGCGGTCTTCGTCGTTTTCTATGCGGTGGCCGGCGCGATAAGTTTCGCCGTGCCGGATTGGCTGCGCCAGGCATCGAACGGCACGACGAGCTACCTGCCGCCGTTCCTGGCGCTCGCCTTCTTCGGTATCTGGGTGACGGCAAGCGGCAACCGGGCCGGCTGGTACAATCTGGCGGGGTCGGCGATCTTCGTGGTGTCCGCCATCTGCCGGATGATCGACCCGATCGTCTGCGCCAGCTTTCCGCTTGGCACGCACTTCCTGTGGCACCTCCTCAACGGGCTGATGCTGGGGGTGCTGTTGGCGGCGGTGGCGCGGTTTGGAGCGCCGAAGGAGTAGGCAGTAGGCAGTAGGCAGTAGGCAGTAGGGGTCTTATTCCCTACTGCCCAAGCCCTATTCCCTGGCTGCGGCTACGCAGCCAAATCGCGCAGCACGTACTGCAAGATGCCGCCGTTCTTGAAGTAGTCGAGCTCGTCCAGCGTATCGATGCGGCAGATGATCGGCACGTTCTTCACCGTGCCGTCGCCATAGGTGATCTTGGCGGTCATCGTCTGGCGCGGCTTGATCGTGCTCAATCCGTCGATCTCGACCAGTTCGTCGCCCTTGAGGTTGAGCGAAGCCCAGGACGTGCCTTCCTCGAAGACGAAGGGGATGACGCCCATGCCGACCAGGTTCGAGCGATGGATGCGCTCGAAGGACTGGGCGATGACCGCGCGGACACCAAGGAGATTCGTTCCTTTGGCGGCCCAGTCGCGCGAAGAGCCGTTGCCGTATTCGACACCGGCGAATATCACCAGCGGCACGCCTTCATTCTTGTACTCCATCGCCGCGTCGTAGATCGATTCCTCTTCCTTCGACGGGTAGTGGATGGTGTAGCCGCCCTCGCGGCCGTTCTCGCCCAGCATGTGGTTGCGGATGCGGATGTTGGCGAAGGTGCCGCGCATCATCACCTCATGATTGCCGCGCCGCGTGCCGTACTGGTTGAAGTCGGCGACGCCGACGCCATGGTCGGTGAGGTATTTGCCGGCCGGCGAGGCGGCCTTGATCGAACCCGCCGGCGAGATGTGGTCGGTGGTGATCTTGTCGCCGAACAGGCCGAGCACGCGCGCGCCCTTGATGTCGCCGATCTTGCCGAAACCTGATGTCATGCCGGCGAAATAGGGCGGGTTCTGCACATAGGTCGAATTGTCGTCCCAGGCATAGGTCTGACCTTCCGGTGCCTGAACCTTCTGCCAGTGCTCGTCGCCCTTGAAGACGTCGGCATATTTGCGGGCGAACAGCTCGCGGGTGACGTTCTTCTCGATGAACTCCTGGATCTCGGCCGAGCTCGGCCAGATTTCCTTGAGGTAGACCGGATTGCCGTTCTTGTCCTCGCCGAGCGGCTCGGTCGTCAGGTCCTTGGTGACGGTGCCGGCCAGCGCGTGCGCCACGACCAGCGGCGGTGACGCCAGGTAGTTGGCCTGCACGTCGGGCGAGACGCGGCCTTCGAAGTTGCGGTTGCCTGACAAGACCGCGGCGGCAATCAGACCTTTGTCGTTGATGGTCTTGGAGATCGGCGCCGGCAGCGGGCCGGAATTGCCGATGCAGGTGGTGCAGCCGAAGCCGACCAGGTTGAAGCCGATCTGGTCGAGCTCCTTCTGCAGGCCGGACTTTTCCAGATATTCGGCGACCACCTGGCTGCCGGGGGCGAGCGAGGTCTTCACCCACGGCTTCTGCTTGAGGCCGAGGCGGTTGGCGTTGCGGGCCAGAAGGCCGGCGCCGATCAGCACGCTCGGGTTCGAGGTGTTGGTGCACGACGTGATGGCGGCGATGACGACGTCGCCATGGCCGAGATCGTGGTCGGTGCCTTCGACGGCGTAGCGCTTGGAAATCTCCGCCGCCTTCTTGTATTCGGTGTCCATCGCCTTGGCGAAGCCGGCCGGAATGCCTTCCAGCGCGACGCGGCCCTCGGGGCGCTTGGGGCCGGCCATCGACGGTACGACGCTGCTCAGCTCGAGTTCGAGCAGGTCGGTGAAGACCGGATCGGCGGAGCCGGCCTCGCGCCACATGCCTTGCGCCTTGGAATAGGCTTCGACCAGCGCGATGCGGCTTTCCTCGCGGCCGGACATCGTCAGGTAGCGGATGGTTTCCGAATCGACCGGGAAGAAGCCGCAGGTGGCGCCATATTCCGGCGCCATGTTGCCGATGGTGGCGCGGTCGGCCAGCGTCATGTTGGACAGGCCCGGGCCGAAGAACTCGACGAACTTGCCGACGACGCCCTTCTTGCGCAGCATCTGGGTGACGGTGAGCACCAGGTCGGTGGCGGTGACGCCTTCTTTGAGCTTGCCGGTGAGGCGGAAGCCGATCACCTCGGGCAGAAGCATGGAGACCGGCTGGCCGAGCATGGCCGCCTCGGCCTCGATGCCGCCGACGCCCCAGCCGAGAACGCCAAGGCCGTTGATCATCGTGGTGTGCGAATCGGTGCCGACGCAGGTGTCGGGATAGGCCGTGGTTTCGCCGTCCTCGGTGTTGGTCCACACCACCTGGCCGAGATATTCGAGGTTGACCTGGTGGCAGATGCCGGTGCCGGGCGGCACGACGCGGAAGTTGCGGAACGCCTGCTGGCCCCATTTCAGGAACTTGTAGCGTTCCTCGTTGCGCTCGTATTCGAGCTCGACATTGCGGGCGAAGGCCATCGGCGTGCCGAATTCGTCGACGATGACGGAATGGTCGATGACGAGGTCGACCGGCACCAGCGGATTGATCTTCTGCGGGTCGCCGCCGAGCGAAGCCATGGCGTCGCGCATGGCGGCCAGGTCGACCACGGCCGGAACGCCGGTGAAATCCTGCATCAGCACGCGGGCCGGGCGATAGGCGATCTCGACGCCGGCGGTGCCCTTGTCGGTCAGCCAGCCGGCCACCGCCTGGATCGATTCCTTGGTGACGGAGCGGCCGTCCTCATTGCGCAGCAGGTTCTCCAGCAGCACCTTCATCGAATAGGGCAGCTGGGCGATGCCGGTGAGGCCGTTCTTCTCGGCCTCGACGAGGTCGAAATAGGCATATTCGGTGCCGCCCGCGGTCAGCGTGCGACGGCAATTGAAACTATCGAGGGATTTTGACACGTGCGATCCGTCCTTGTCTGTTCAGCCTGAAAGGGAACGGACGCCGATGGCATGCAATCACGCGCAAAGGTGCGGGTACGGCCATTTCCGCTGTCCGTTCCCAAGCAACCCGAGCCGTTCAAGGCGGCGCGTGCGCTGGTTCGGCGCTAATTCTGTTCCCGAGCCGGCCGCTGGCACGGATGCACCGCATATAGAGAATTTTCTGGAATAGTTCTAGACAGTCAAAAAGCAAATTTGTGCGATGCGGCAGCGACCGCGGAACATTGTTTTCGGGGCAGGCGAGGGATGCGGCTTATCGCCGAAAATCTGGGCGGCGAACGCGGCGGCGAGGGGGTTTTTTCCGGCGTCGGCTTTGCGCTCGATCAGGGCCAGGCGCTGGTCGTCACCGGGCCGAACGGATCGGGCAAATCGACTTTGCTCCGGATCATCGCCGGACTGCTGCCGAAGGCCGAAGGCCGGCTGCTGATCGAAGGTGGCGGCGATGACTTTCCGTCGATCGCCTCGGCCTGTCATTATCTCGGGCATCAGAACGCGATGAAGACGGCGCTGAGTGTCGTGGAAAACCTGCGCTTTTGGCGTGATTTCAATGGAAGTGGCGATTCGAGTGTCGACGAGGCGCTGGAGACCGTCGGGCTCGGCGGCATCGGCCATCTGCCGTTCGGCTATCTCTCGACCGGGCAAAGGCGGCGCGCGGCGATCGCCAAGCTCTTGGCCAGCCATCGGCCGCTGTGGCTGCTCGACGAGCCGACGGCGGGTTTGGACAAGGCTTCGGAGGCGCGGTTCGCGGGACTGATGATGAAGCATTGCGTGGCTGGCGGGATGATTGTCGCGGCGACGCATCTGCCGCTGGGGATCGAGGCGACGGAGTTGAGGATGGGGGAAGCCACAGAGCGCCTGCCTCAACAAGGGATCATATCGTAATGTGGTCCCTCTTCGCCCGTGACATCCGCCTCAACATCCGTGCCGGCGGAGGCGCGTTGACCGGCGTCATTTTCTTCCTCGCCGTCATCGCCACCATCCCGTTCGGCGTCGGGCCGGACCTGAAGCTGCTTTCCCGCATCGGCCCGGCGATCCTGTGGATCGGCGCGCTGCTCGCCTGCCTGCTCGGGCTCGACCGGCTGTTCCAGGCCGACCGCGAGGATGGCTCGCTCGATCTGCTGGTGCTGGGCAACGACCGGCACATGCTGGCGCTGACCGTGCTGGTGAAATGCCTGGCGCATTGGGCGGGCAGCGTGCTGCCGCTGGTCGTCGCCGCCCCCTTGCTCGGCCTGTTCATGAACATGGAGCCGCTCGGCATCGGCGCGACCGCGCTGACGCTGCTGGTCGGCACGCCGGCCATCACCTTCATTGGCGCCGCTGGTGCCGCGGTGGCGGTGGCGCTGCCGCGCGGCGGGCTGCTGATCTCGGTGCTGGTGCTGCCGCTGACTATTCCGGTGCTGATCTTCGGCGTTTCGGCGAGCTACGGCGCGACGGCCGATCCCGATCCTTTCCTGCAACCCTTCCTCATTCTTGCCGCGCTGACGCTGTTTCTTGGCGTGCTGGGGCCGGCCTCGGCAGCGCTGGCGCTGCGCCACGGAACCGATTGAGCGAGGTTTGGCATGGTTTGCGCGACATCAAGGGCGGCGGCGCGGCGGCCATGTAGGTTTGAAACCACGGCGCGTTGCGCAGCCATGGGCATGTCGCTAAGGGAAAGCATGATCGAACGAGGCAGACGGCTGGAAAGAGGCGCGCCGATGGAGCGGCAGGCATGAGTGCGCACGCACTCTATGTCACGGCCGCCTACGGCATCACGGCGGTTGTTCTGGCCGGGCTGATCGGCTGGATCCTGCTCGACCAAAAGGGCCGCAAGCGCGATCTTGCCGAACTGGAAGCAGCCGGCGTGCGGCGGCGTTCCGACAAGGCGGAGGCAGAAAAGTCGTGAGCAGCGAAACCGAAACGCCGACGCGTGGCCGCCGCCTGTTCGTGCTGTTGCCGCTGCTGATCTTTCTCGGCCTGGCGGGCCTGTTCCTGTGGCAGCTATTGTCAGGACGCGATGTCTCGGAAGTGCCATCGGCGCTGATCGGGCTGCCGGCGCCGCAGACCAATCTGCCGGCACTGGAGGGGTCAAACCTGCCGGGGCTTGATTCCAGGGTGTTCGCCGGCAAGGTCACGCTGGTCAATGTGTTTGCGTCATGGTGCGCGCCGTGCCGCGAAGAGCATCCGGTGCTGCTGGCGCTGTCGCAGGACAAGCGGTTCACCATGGCGGCGCTGAATTACAAGGACCGGCCGGAAAACGCCCGCCGGTTCCTCGGCGATCTCGGCAATCCGTTCCAAGCCATCGGCGTCGACGAAGCCGGCCGCACGGCGATCGACTGGGGCGTCTACGGCGTGCCGGAAACCTTCGTCATCGGCAAGGACGGCAGAATTGCCTACAAGCATGTCGGCCCGCTGACGGCGGAAGCCGCGCGGGATCTCTTGCTGCCGCAGATCGACAAGGCATTAGCAGCACCGAACTGATGGCGTTCTCGCGCTTCGTCATTCTAGGGCGAAGCAAGGAGCGAAGCGACGCGGCGCAGACCCTGGAGCTGCTCAGCAGCCCAAGGAATCCATGCCGGGACGTTGGTCAAGGATACTTCGGATCAGAATAGGCGTTGCGTACAGCGGTAGACAGAAATTCTGCACCGCCGCGGCGCTCGAAGAGCACCGCCGCGGCGCTCGAAGATCACGGCATGGATCCCTCGGGCTGCTGAGCAGCTCCAGGGGTCTTCGCTCCGCTTCGCGTCGCTACGCCCAAGGATGACGAACGTGATAGGTCGACCGAATACTCAGCCGTAGATCTGCTTGTGGATCTGGTAGAGCATTTCCGAGCGGTCGGCGCGCATGTCGGCCAGATCGCGGCTGGAGAAGCTGTCGATTTCGGCGACGAGGCGGTTGTAGTGCTTGCGCTTGGCGATGTTGTTGCGAGCGCGGGTCATGAGATCGTTGAAGATCATAGCAAGGGTCCTTCTGTGCCGCATTCTGGCGGCGGTTTCTTCCTCCCTTGGTCAATACGAAACATGACATAGGATTGGTGCATTGCAAAAAGAAGATGTTGCAATGCACCATTGCACGCAGCGCATAGCCGGTTAATCGAGTCCTAAGGCGTCCTGGTTGGACGATCGGGGCCAGAACTGCCTGGGCGGCGGCTTCCTCTCTGTTTTGTCATACAAATTGCGAAGGCCGCGTCTTGCCAGATCGATCGCGGGCTGGCTTGATCCGGTATCACGTGATGCCGGGAGGAAATGCATGGCGGCCGCAGACTATTACGAAATTCTCGATCCGCGCTTCGCGCGCCTGTTCAACGGCAATGCGCAGGTGGAGAAGCTGTTCACCGGATGCCGCTGGGCGGAAGGGCCGGCCTGGTTCGCCGCCGGGCGCTATGTCGTCTGGTCCGATATCCCGAACAACCGCATGCTGCGCTATGACGAGACGGATGGCAGCGTCAGCGTCTTCCGCCAGCCCTCGGGCAATTCCAACGGCAACACCGTCGACCGGCAGGGCCGGCTGGTGACCTGCGAGCATTCGGGCCGCCGCGTCAGCCGCACCGAGCATGACGGCTCGGTCACCACCATTGCCGCCAAATGGAAGGGCAAGCGGCTGAACTCGCCCAACGACGTGGTGGTGAAGTCCGACGGCTCGATCTGGTTCACCGACCCGACCTACGGCATCGACACCGACTATGAGGGCGACAAGGCCGAGAGCGAGATCGGCGCCTGCTACGTCTACCGGGTCGATCCCGACAGCGGCGAGATCGAGGCCGTCATCACCGACATGGTGCGGCCCAACGGGCTCGCCTTCTCGCTCGACGAAAGCCTGCTCTATGTCGTCGACACCGGCCGTACGCACGGCGCTGAGAACCCGGCGCATATGCGGGTGTTCAACGTCGGCAAGCACGGCAAGAAGGTGTCGGGTGGCAAGGTCTTCGCCGACTGCACCGCCGGCCTGTTCGACGGCTTCCGGCTCGACGCCGACGGACGCATCTGGACCAGCGCTGCCGACGGCATCCACTGCTACGATCCGGATGGCACGCTGATCGGCAAGGTCAAGGTGCCGGAGGTGACCGCCAATTGCGTGTTCGGCGGCGCCAAGCTGAACTGCCTCTACATCGCCGGCACCACCTCGCTCTATTCGGTGCGGCTGATGGTGAACGGGGCCAAGACTTTTTGAGGCTGCTCGACACGCTTCTCTGGCGGGTTTTGATGGCGTTGCTGCGCATACCCGTGGCGCCAGTTGCGCCTCGGCTACCGGAGCTGCCGCCATTCAGTTCTCCGGAAAGGATCTCGAAGCAGTCTCTTGCCGGTATCAGACACAATTCAAGGGGAGAGCGTCATGCCATTCGTCAACATCCGCATCGTCAAGGAAGTGATCGCCGCCGATCCGGCAGGCAAGAAGGCTGACATCGCCAAGAAAGTCACGGCGGCCATCATGGACGCCACCGGACTTGGCAATGACGATGTCTGGGTGGTTTTCGAGGAGATCAATGCCCGCGACTGGTATGTCGGCAGGACCGACGTCGAGACGCTGCGGAAGGGGTAGGGTGGCGACGCTCGACTGCGGGTGCACCTTTCCTTCGTCAATTTCGGGCTTGACCCGAGGATCCATGCCGTGACTTCCGACTCGGAGTGCTGCGGTGCAGAATTCTGTAAGGATTGCAGCGCCTTAGTGTAACGGCATGGATTCCTTGGGCTGCTGAGCAGCTCCAGGGGTCTGCGCCGCGTCGCTGCGCTCCTTGCTCCGCTCTAGAATGACGAAGTCGTATGGTTGGCCGCCAACAGATCAGCGCGAGCGGATAAACTCCGCGAAGGCCGTGAGCCCATTGCGCATTGCCAGCACGCTCACCGGCTCCGCCAGGATGCCATCCACCTCCGGCGGCTTCTTCCCCAGCAATGCAACCTCGATCCCGCCCTCACAAAGCGCGAAGGACATAGTCCGCATGACCTCGGCCAAAGCGGCGCGGGCGAACAGCGAGCGCTGCGAGGCGTGGGCCAGCATGGCGGGCTTGGCGATGGCGGCGTCGCGCGAGACCAGCCAGTCGAGCGCGTTCTTCAGCCCGCCAGGCACGCCATGGGCATATTCGGGACAGGAGACGATGATGCCGTCGGCGCCGGTGACGGCGTCGATCAGCTCGGCCGCTTCGCGCGGCGTGCGCTCGCCCTCGTCATCGGGATTGAAGATCGGCAGACGGCCGAGCCCGCCATAGATGGTGACGCGGCAGCCCGCCGGCGCGTTGCGCGCCAGTGCCGCGACCAGGGCGGAATTGGTGGAGGCGGCCCGCAAGCTGCCGGAGATGGCGAGAAGGTTCAGCACAGCGTGAGATCGGTCCGGCGCCTACCACATCGTCTGCTTGTATTCTTCGTCGAGCCAGCGGTCCGTCGCCTCGGCCGAATCGGCGACCACCAGCTGGTCGCGCAGGATCTGGCCGAGCGTCGGCAGCGTCGCGCGGTCGTACCAGGTGTCGGGCTTCCACAGATCGGAGCGCATGAAGGCCTTGGCGCAATGCATGTAGGCCGCCTTGACCGTGACCACGATGACGCTTTGCGGCTCCTTGCCGTCGACGGCGAGGCGCTTGCGCAAACCGGCGTCGACGGTGATGCGGGCATCGCCATTGACGCGCAGTGTCTCGTTCATGCCGGGGATGAGGAAGAGCAGCCCGACCGAGGGATTGCGCAGTATATTCTCCAGCGTGTCCAGCCGGTTGTTGCCGGGCCGGTCGGGGATGGCGATGGTCCTGTCGTCGAGAATGGCGGCGAAGCCGGGCTTGTCGCCCTTCGGCGTCACGTCGGCATTGCCGGCACCATCGGACGAGCCGATCAGCACGAAGGGGCTCTTGCCGATGAAGGAGCGGCAATGGCCGTCGAGCGCCTTGAGCTCCTTGCGAATGGAACCGTCGGTCGGCCGTGGCGTCTTGTAGATCGTCCGCAATTCTTCGTGCGTGGTGACGAATTCCATGGCCCTCTCCTCAGTTGTTTGGACGCAATTCCGGACGGAAAACCGCTTCACACTATTCCTGGAATTGCTCTACTTGCCGGCCTTTTCTTCCCCGCTTGCCTTGTCGTCCAGCGAATGGCGCAGGATCAGCGGCATCTGGCTGAAGGTGAACAGAAGCGTGATCGGCATGATGCCCCAGACCTTGAAGGTAACCCAGGCATCGGTGGAAAAATTGCGCCACACCACTTCATTGACGATGGCCAGGAACAGGAAGAACAGGCCCCAGCGGAAGGTGAGCTTGCGCCAGCCTTCGGCATCGAGCTTGAAGGCAGAATCGAAGACATAGCCGAGCAGCGACCTGCCGAAGAACAGGCCGCCGAGCAGCACGCCGCCGAACAGCGTGTTGACGATGGTCGGCTTCATCTTGATGAAGATGTCATCCTGCAGATAGAGCGTCAGCGCGCCGAAGATGAAGACGACGACGCCCGACACCATCGGCATGATCGGCAGCGTGCGCGTCAGCAGCCACGAGGCGATCAGCGCGATTGCCGTTGCGGCCATGAACAGGCCGGTGGCGACGAAGATCGGGCCGCCGAATTCGCCCAGAACAGGGAACTTCTGCACCAGCCACTCGCCGCGCGCATTGGCGAAGAAGAACACCAACAGCGGCCCAAGCTCCAGCACCAGCTTGAGCACGGGATTGACGCCTTCCTTCTTCTCTTTCTGCGGGTCGGACGGATCGCGTTCGAGAATGGGTGGGTTCATGATCTTCCTTCTTACGCACGATCCCGTTGAAAAGGGATCATGCCGTTACGCCACTCCAGCGATCGCCCTGGCGAATTCGCTCGCGGAGAAAGGTTCGAGGTCGTCGACCTGTTCGCCGACGCCGATGAAATAGACCGGCAATTTGTGCTTTGCCGCGATCGCCACCAGAATACCGCCGCGCGCCGTGCCGTCCAGCTTGGTCATCACCAGGCCGTTGACGCCGGCGATGTTGCGGAAGATCTCGACCTGGTTGAGCGCGTTCTGGCCGGTGGTGGCGTCGACCGTCTGCAGCACGGTGTGTGGCGCTTCCGGGTCGAGCTTGCCGAGCACGCGCACGATCTTCTCGAGCTCGGCCATCAGTTCAGTCTTGTTCTGCAGGCGTCCGGCGGTGTCGATGATCAGCACGTCGGAGCCGGCTTCCTTGGCCCTCTCGAAGGCGTCATAGGCGAGGCCGGCGGCATCGGCGCCGAGCTTGGAGGCGATGACGGGCGATTTCGTCCGTTCGCCCCAGATCTTCAGCTGTTCGATCGCGGCGGCGCGGAAGGTGTCGCCGGCGGCGAGCATCACCGACAGGCCGCCATCGGTCAGTTTTGCCGCCAGCTTGCCGATGGTGGTGGTCTTGCCGGTGCCGTTGACGCCGACCACCAGGATGACATGCGGCTTGTGCGAGAGGTCGAGTTCCAGCGGCATGGCGACAGGGGTCAGCACCTTCTCCACCTCGGCCGCCATGATGGCGCGCACTTCGGTGTCGGAGACATCCTTGCCGTAGCGGCTGGAAGCCAGCGCATCGGTAACGCGCAGCGCCGTCTCCATGCCGAGATCGGCGCGGATCAGCACGTCTTCCAGGTCCTGCAGCGTGTCCTCGTCCAGCTTGCGCCTGGTGAAGACGCCGGCAATGTTGCCGGTGAGCTCGCGCGAGGAACGGGCAAGCCCGTCCCGCATGCGCTGGAACCAGGAGCGCCGCGGCGCCGGCTCCGGCGCCTTCACCGGCTCGGCCTTCTGCTCGACCTTCTTGGCGACGGTCACCTTGCCGGGAGCGGGTTTCGGTTCCGGCTTCGGCTGTGGGACGGGCTGCGGCTCGGGCGCGATCTCGGCAAGGACGGGCTGCGTCTCGATTGGTGCCGGCTGACGAATGGGAGGCGCGATTTCCGCCGCCGGGGCCTGAGGCGCGGCAGTCGCTGGCGCGAGTTCGGCAGCAGGTGCCAAATCTTGCGTGCGCTCGCGCTGCCCCTCACCCTTACCCTCTCCCCGTGAAGTACGGGGAGAGGGGGGCGTCGGCGTCGAGGCTTCTTCTTCAATGTTTGCGAGAGAAGGCGTGGCGTCACTGGCAGCTTCCTTCTCCCCGTCTCTATACGGGGAGAAGGTGCCGGCAGGCGGATGAGGGGCGGCGCCAGCTTCTAAAGTCGGCTGTGCGGACGGGGCCGCCGGTGGAGGCACCTCGATCGGTGCTGGTGTCTCGACCGGGATCTCCGCAGGCGGCGCTGGCACTTCGATCGGTGCCGGTTCGGGCTGCCTTTCCGGGCGCGGCGGCACAATCTCCGGCTCGGCAGGTGCCGGAGCGGGGACTTCTTGCGGCTGCGGCTCGGGAGCGGGCTCCGGAGCGGCGGGAGGAAGCGGAATTTCCTCGGGCGCCGGCGGCTCAGGCGCGGGTGCGGGTTCCTCTTGCGGCGCGGGCTGCGGCAGGGGTTCCGGCTCAGCTGGAATCGCCGGCTCCGGCGTGGGCGGGATGGTCGGAGCGGGCTCGGGTGCCGGCTCCTCGACAGGCGACGGCTGAGGCGCGTCCTTTACCTCCCCCTCGATGGGGGAGGTCCCAAGCGCAGCTTGGGGGTGGGGGTGATCGGCGCTGGCGTCGGCGCTGTTGCCCCTCCCCGCTACTTCGTGGAGACCCTCCCCATCGAGGGGAGGGTGGGGCGCCGGTTCCAGTTCCTCGCGCTTCAGAAATTCCGGAACGACCTGTTCGGCAGCCGGCTTCAGCGCATCGAGCTGGTCCCATTTGATCGGGGGCAGCGGGGCGGTCTCGTCGACGCGCTCCTCGACAACCTCTTTCTTGCCGAACGAAAATATCTTCTTGAAAAAACCAGCCATGCTTTGCGTTTCTCAGGCGGCGCGTGCGGCAAGCGGCACTGCGTTGAGCCGGGCGCCATCGTGGCCAGTAATTGTCGCTTCGACGATCTCGCCCGGCGCGCCGGTGCCGAGTGCGGCGAGGGTAAATCCTTCGGTGCGGCCGAGGCCATCGCGCTCGATCAGGATCGACTGACGGGTTCCAGGCAGCGAGGACAGATGGCGCCGATAGGCGGCTTCGCCGGCGGCGCGCAAACGGGCGGCACGCTGCTTGACCAGTTCGCGGCGGACCTGCGGCATGCGCGCGGCGGGCGTGCCCTCGCGCGGTGAAAACGGGAAGACATGGAGATGGGTCAGGCCACATTCCTCGACGATTTTTATCGAGTTCTCGAACATGGCGTCGGTCTCGGTCGGGAAGCCGGCGATGATGTCGGCGCCGAAGACGATCGCAGGGCGCAATTTGCGCACATCCTCGCAGAAACGGATCGACTGGTCGCGCAGATGCCTTCGCTTCATGCGCTTCAGGATCATGTCGTCTCCGGACTGCAGCGACAGATGCAGATGCGGCATCAGCCTGGGTTCGGTGGCGATGGCATCGAGCAAATCGTCGTCGGCCTCGATGGAATCGATCGAGGATAGCCGCAGGCGCTTCACGTCGGGCACCTGCTTCAAAATGGTCTTCACCAGTTTGCCGAGCTTGGGCGCCCCCGGCAGATCGGCGCCGAAACTGGTCATGTCGACGCCGGTCAGCACGATCTCGGCATAACCATTGCCGGCGAGACGCTTGACCTGCTCGACCACGGCGCCCATCGGCACCGAGCGGGAATTGCCGCGGCCATAGGGAATGATGCAGAAGGTGCAGCGATGGTCGCAGCCATTCTGCACCTGGACGAAAGCGCGGGCGCGGCCTTCTATGGCATCGACCATGTGGCCGGCGGTCTCGCGCACCGAGAAGATGTCGTTGACGCGGGCCTTCTCGGTGTCGTTGACGCCGAAATCCGGCAGCGCGCGGTACGAGTTTGCCTTCAGCTTCTCTTCATTGCCAAGCACGAGATCGACCTCGTCCATGGCGGCGAATTTTTCAGGCTCGGTCTGCGCGGCGCAGCCGGTGACGATGATGCGCGCCTGCGGATTGTCGCGGCGCGCCTTGCGGATCGCCTGTTTGGCCTGGCGGACCGCCTCGCCGGTGACGGCGCAGGTGTTGAAGATCACCGCGCCGCCTTGCAGCGTGCCGAGACCGGCGCTTTCGGCCTCGCGCCGCATCACTTCGGATTCATAGGTGTTCAGCCGGCAGCCGAAGGTCACCACGTCAATGCGGCTGGGGGCCTCGGAAAGGGAGCCGTCGAAATCCGGGCTCCTGGACAGAGCAACCGACATCAGGCCGCGCTTTCGGTGTCGCGGGCCCAGGTGCCGGTCGAGGGATCGAAGCTGCCGGAAAATTCCCACTCGGCTGCACCGGTCAGGATGACGTGGTCGTCCTCGCGCCATTCGACATGCAGCGTGCCACCGCCGGGGGTCAAAAGGCTGACGCTGCGGCCGGTGCGCCTCGTGCGGGCCGCGGCCACCACCGATGCGCAGGCGGCGGAGCCGCAGGCCTTGGTCAGGCCGGCGCCGCGTTCCCAGGTACGGATGATCATGCTCTCCGGTGAGGTCACCTGGGCAATGGTGATGTTGGCGCGCTCGGGAAAGATCGGGTGGTTTTCGAGCAGCGGGCCGAAACGCTCGAGCTCATAGGACCAGACATCGCGGTCGACCCAGAAGATGGCGTGCGGGTTGCCCATCGAGACGGCGGAGGGCGAATGCAGCACCGGAGCGTCGATCGGGCCGATCTGCAATTCGATCATGCGGGTGTCGCGGAACTCCTCGGCGAGCGGAATTTCCTGCCAGCCGAAATGCGGCATGCCCATGTCGACCGAGATCGTGCCGTCGGCATGTTCCCTGGCGTTGAGAATGCCGGCGCGGGTCTCGAAGGTGAAGGTCTTCTGGCCGGTCTCGGCGGCGAGCGCCTGGACGACGCAGCGCATGCCGTTGCCGCAGGCCTGCGCACTGGTGCCATCGGAATTCAGGATGTCGACATAGTAGGCGGTGCCCGGCGTCTTCGCATCATGGATCGCCATGATCTGGTCGAAGCGGGTCGCGGCATCGGCGTTCAGCGCAAGGGCCGCCGCCGCCGTCACCTGATCGGCACGGCCGCGCATATCGGCGACGATGATCTCGTTGCCGATGCCGTTCATCTTGGCGAAAGGGGCAGTGCTTGCCATTGCTCCGCGAAATTCCGTGTCCGTTTGGCGCTATATGGCGGAAACGGGCGGGAATTACCAGTGCGCAGGCGTGTTCCGTCACGGCGAAGACGCCGGACTGGTCACCGCGAAGGCGCCGGACTTAGTCACGGCGAAGGCGCCGGACTTAGTCACGGCGAAGGCGCCGGACTTAGGTCACCGCGAAGATGCCCAGCACCACCAGCAGGAAGATGACGAGAACGATGCCGATGAGGATGCGCGCGCCGGTGGCCGCGGCTCCGGCCAGCGCCGGCATGCCGAGCAGGCTCGCCGCCGCGGCGACGATGAGCAGGATGATGATCCATTTGATCATGGGAATGCCTCGCAAAACGACAGATTTCAAAACCGCATGAAAACGCTTCTGTCGCGCTTGGGTTCCCGCCGACTGCAAGGCGATGTCAGTGGGAAAAACCAAAGCGCGTCGCGTTGAAACGGATTCATGCGACGCGCTTTAGGTCTCTGCTTTTATGCATGTCGTTCTCCCAAAAACCGAGATCACTTTTGGGCGACATGCATTAGCCGGCGATCTCGATATCGGTGCTGAACGGCGCCGTCTTCGTCGAGTTCTGGTCATGCATGAGGAAGTTGCACTTGTATTTCCCGGCCGGCAATCCATCGAGGGACAGGTCGAGTTTGAAGAAGAGTTCGCGGTTGTGCGAGCGGGAAGCGACCTGAACGCTTCCGATTTTCTCGAAGGTGCCCAAAGCTTCGCCCGAGTCGGAAAGCACGGTGAGGTCGACGGAAAGCGCGATCTGGCTGTTGCCGAGGCCGTCCGACCCATAGCCGTAGCCGACCGGCTCCATATAGAGCACGACCTTCTCGCCTGGCTTGTAGATATGATTGGCACGCTCGCTGTAGATGCCGAAGCCGCCGGCCGAATCGACCTGTTTGACATTCTGCACGGCGAGCGGCATCGCTTGCCACAAGGCCGCCTCGGCGCCGCGGAATTTCTCCAGCGCGCCGGCTCCGTCACCGGCCTGCAGCGCCTTTTCGGCCTCGGCGGCGCGATCAGTGATTTCGCCCGCGAAAGCCGCCGGCACCGAGATTGCCAGCACCATCAGCGCTGCAAGCATAGATTTCATCCGCATCCCCCTTTTCTGCTGGGCGGACCATCGGCGAAAATGACGGTGCCGTAAATGGCCAATGCAGACTTCAGCCGTGCCCGATCTCCGGCACGTCCCAGACCTCGCCGGGTTGCAAGGCGCGAAAGCGCTCCGGCGGCACGCCCTCCGCCTCACGCGCCTCGGCCAGTTTGCGGACCGGTTCGTCCATCGGTTCGTCGGTGAGCTGGAATGTGCCCCAGTGGCAGCCGGCGGCGAAGGCGGCCTTGCACAGCTTCATGCCTTGCACCGCTTCCTCCGGGTTCTGGTGCTGCGGCGCCATGAACCAGCGTGGCTCATACGCGCCGATCGGCAGGATGGCGAAGCGGAAGCCGCCATGTTTGTCCGCCATCAGCCGGTAGTTGATGCCGTCGTGGAAGCCGGTATCGCCGGCGAAATAGAGTTTGCCGCCCGGCGTCTCGATGACGAAGCCGGCCCACAGTGCCATGCGCCGGTCACGGGCACCGCGCGCCGACCAGTGATGCGCCGGCTCGATGTGGATGGCGGCGCGGTCACCGATGTCGATCCTGTCGCCCCAGTCATGCGCCGCCAGCCGCATGCCGGGAACCGCCTCGCCGATCAGCACATCGTTGCCGAGCGGCGTCACCACCAGCGGATCGTCTCTTTCCTTCAGTCGCCTCAGCGTGACGAGGTCGAGATGGTCATAATGGTTGTGGCTGACCAGCACGAGGTCGATCGGCGGCAGGTCGTCGAAGGCGATGCCCGGTGCATTGACGCGTTTTGGCCCGGCGAATGAGAACGGCGAGGTGCGTTGCGACCAGACCGGATCGGTGAGGATGTTCAGGCCGGCCGTCTGGATCAGCAAGGTCGAATGGCCGACCATGGTGACGGTCAGGTCGGTGCCTTCGACCCTCGCGGACGGCCTCGCCTGCGGAAAGGGACTCGGGCTGGTCGCCGGCCATTTCGCGCGTTGGCCGTTGAGCTGCCATTTCAGCAGATCGGTGAAGCGTCCGGGCATCCGGCCACCGGGATTGAAGAACAAGGTGCCATCGAAATGGTCGCTGGGCGGACCGCTGTAATAGCGGTTGGCGGCTTTCTTTCTCGCGGCCAAGGCATGCTCCAGCGGGTTTCGGCTCCTAGACATAGGCGTTACGCCGGTTGGCGCAAGCATTTGCAGGGCGAATGCGCGGTCGCGGCCGAACTCCACGGATTTGAGCGACGGGGCGAACATGGCAGGTCGAGATTGCGATAAATTTGCAACAATCTTGCCGCAAACCCTATTTTAACCATATCGGGTTGAAATTTCGCCACCTTCTCCATCTTGGTGGAGGGTGATATTGCGCGGACGGCTTCCCCCCAGCCGGATCCGACGGAGGTTGTAATGAATTTTTCGAAAAGCGGTCTTGTGGCCGCATCGCTGGCGGCGCTCGTTGCGAGCGGTTGCTCGACCTCGCGCTTCTCGTCCATGGACGACCAGCAACCGGCGCCGCTGCAGCCGGCGCCGGCCGGCCAGGTGACTTCCAACCAGTTGCCGCCGCCTGCCTCGCCCGGCACCACCGACCCGTCGAAGTTCCCGACCGCTCCGGCGAACACGCAGGTTGCGTCCTTGCCGCCGGACGGCCAGGCGCCCGCCGGGGCCTCGGATCTCAGCGCGGCAGCCGTCGCCGGCGTCTGGAATGCCAGCGTTTCCGGGCAGAGCTGCAAGATCGCGACGCCGCAGACCAAGTTCGGCGCCGGCTTCCGCGCCGGGCCGCTGCATTGCCCGGCTCCGATCGACGGCATCAAGTCGTGGAACGTCGCCGGCAAGCAGCTGACACTTTACGATGAGAATGGCGGCTCGCTGGCGCGGCTCTATTCCTCGGGCGGCTCGAAATTCGACGGCCAGACTTCCAACGGTCAGCCGATTTCGCTTACTAGGTAGCCCGATCTCCCCAGTGCATGTCGCCCAAACTGGGGCTCCGGTTTTGGGGCAACGACGTGCATGAGAAAAACGACGTGACCGATGCATCTGCGTGACGGCCTCCAGACCCATGCGACCGTCAGGCAGCGCTACGACCACCTGGTGGAAACCGGCGCGATCGGACGCGATCCGGCGCAGGAGCTGATCGCCGCGGCGCTCGACCGGCTGACCGACGAGATCTCGGCCAAGCGGCTGGCGCACAAGTCCAGCGCGCTGGGCTGGCTGTTTGCCCGCAAGCGCGAGACGCATGAGGCCGTCAAAGGCCTCTACATCCATGGCGGCGTCGGCCGTGGTAAGACCATGCTGATGGACATGTTCTTCGAGCTGCTGCCGGTACGGCGCAAGCGCCGCGTGCATTTCAACGACTTCATGGCCGATGTGCAGGACCGCATCCAGAAGCACCGGCAGGCGCGCAAGAACGGCGACGTCAAAGAAGACGATCCGATCCCGCCCGTGGCCAAGGCGCTGGCTGAGCAGGCCTGGGTGCTGTGCTTCGACGAATTCTCGGTCACCGACATCGCTGACGCGATGATCCTGTCCAGGCTGTTTTCGGCGCTGTTCGCCAATGGCGTCGTGTTGATCGCTACTTCGAACGTGGCGCCGCAAGATCTCTACCGTGATGGGCTCAACCGCCAGCTGTTCCTGCCGTTCATCGGCATATTGGAACGACACGCGCAGGTGCTGTCGCTCGACAGCGACAAGGATTACCGGCTGGAAAAGCTCGCCCGCACGCCGGTCTATGTCACGCCAGCCGACGACACGGCCGACCGGACGCTGGACGAGGCCTGGCGGACGATGACGCGCGGCGCGCCGACAGCCGCGACCTCGCTGACGCTGAAGGGCCGGCAGGTTCTGGTGCCGGCCGCCGCCGGCGACGCGGCGCGGTTCTCCTTCGCAGATCTGTGCGAAAAACCGCTTGGCGCGCGTGATTTCCTGGCCATCGCCGGACGGTTCTCGACCATCTTCATCGACCATGTCCCGGTGCTGGGCGAAGGCAAGCGCAACGAGGCCAAGCGCTTCATCCTGTTGATCGACACGCTTTACGATCATCATGTGCGGCTGGTGGTGAGCGCCGAGGCGCCGCCACAAGAGCTTTACGTGGCAAAACGCGGCGTCGAGGTGTTCGAGTTCGAGCGCACGGCCTCTCGCCTGATCGAGATGCAGAGCCGCGACTGGCTGGAGGACTGGGCTGAGCGGCGAAAAGAAAGGGCGCCGCCGGCTGCGGCACCGCGGGCTCAAGCCCTGCCTTCGTCGTCCTAAGCAGATGGACCCAAAGCAGAGCGAAGACCCTGGTCACTAAAGCCTGTACGCATACATGACGAAACTCTCCGCTTCCCCATGCGGCTCCTTGCGCGACTCATAAAGTGCCCGGGCCGGGAGGTTGCCGGGTTCGGTGCCAACCCAGGCCTCCTCGCAGCCATTCTCCCTGCCGATCGCGAACATCGCGTCGAGCATTTTGCGCGCGATACCCTGGCGCTGGAAGGCGGGCGATACGCCGACCTCGTCGATGTAGAGTTCCGCAACCTTGTCAGGATGGCGGTGGATCACCGCCGCACATTGACCGACAACCGCGCCGTCAGCCAGGGCTACGACCATGAAATGGCCGGGTTGGCTGAGATAGGCTGCCAATCGATCCGGCCTGACCGGTTCGTCGAACACATCCTCGGCGATCCGCATCACAAGGGCGTCATCGCCGGCTTCAAGCCTTACGATCTCCATCTTCATTGTGTAACTTCTCCCAAGTCGGCTTACAAACTTTGACGTTTACGTAAATCCCAATCCATCTAACCGATTGAAAATGTTCACTCCAAAATAATCGTTTGAATTTATCTTGCACCGGGGCTATTGGGTGCGGCGAAATCTCGCGGGTTTCCTCAGCATTCCGGCCTCTTCCTCGACGCCGTCATCAAGTCGTCAAAGATTTGGGCGCAGTCACAGACAAAGGGAAAACATCCTCACATGGCACGCAACAAGATAGCGCTTATCGGCTCGGGCATGATCGGCGGCACGCTGGCCCACATGATCGGCCTCAAGGACCTCGGCGACGTGGTGCTGTTCGATATTGCCGAGGGTATTCCGCAAGGCAAGGGGCTCGATATCGCGCAATCGTCGCCGGTCGATGGTTTCGACTCCCGGCTGACCGGCGTCAACGACTATGCCGGCATCGAGGGCGCCGATGTCTGCATCGTCACCGCCGGCGTGCCGCGCAAGCCGGGCATGAGCCGCGACGATCTGCTGGGCATCAACCTAAAGGTCATGGAACAGGTCGGCGCCGGTCTGAAGAAGTACGCGCCCAAGGCCTTCGTCATCTGCATCACCAACCCGCTCGACGCCATGGTATGGGCGCTGCAGAAGTTTTCCGGCCTGCCCAAGACCCATGTCGTCGGCATGGCCGGCGTCCTCGACAGCGCGCGCTTCCGCTATTTCCTGGCCGAGGAATTCAAGGTTTCGGTCGAGGACGTCACCGCCTTCGTGCTCGGCGGCCACGGCGATTCCATGGTGCCGATGATCCGCTACTCGACGGTGTCGGGCATTCCGCTGCCCGACCTCGTCAAGATGGGCTGGACCTCGAAGGAGAAGCTCGACCAGATCGTGCAGCGCACCCGTGACGGCGGCGCCGAGATCGTCGGCCTGCTCAAGACCGGCTCGGCCTATTACGCGCCGGCGGCCTCGGCGATTTCCATGGCCGAAGCCTATCTCAAGGACAAGAAGCGCGTGCTGCCCTGTGCGGCCCACCTCTCCGGCCAGTATGGCGTCAAGGGCACCTATGTCGGCGTTCCCGTGGTGATCGGCGCCGGCGGCGTCGAGCGCATCATCGAGATCGACCTCAACAAGAGCGAGCAGAAGATGTTCGACAGTTCGGTGGCGACGGTGCAGGGCCTGACCGAGGCCTGCGTCAAGATCGCGCCGCAGCTCGCCTCGAAGTGAATCCCACCAAAACGTCGACCCCGGCAAAACGACCTGGAGATAGTTCCCGATGAACATCCATGAATATCAAGGCAAGGCGCTGCTGAAGAGCTTTGGCGCGCCGGTGGCCGAAGGCGTGCCGGTGTTCAAGGCAAGCGAGGCGGAAGCCGCGGCACGCGCGCTGCCCGGCCCGCTCTATGTGGTGAAGAGCCAGATCCACGCCGGTGGCCGCGGCAAGGGCAAGTTCAAGGAACTGTCGACCGACGCCAAGGGCGGCGTGCGGCTGGCGAAGTCGGTCGCCGACGTCGTCGCCAACGCCAACGAGATGCTCGGCCACACGCTGGTGACCAAGCAGACCGGCCCGGCCGGCAAGCAGGTCAACCGCCTCTATATCGAGGACGGCGCCGACATCGAGCGCGAGCTTTATCTGTCGATCCTGGTCGACCGTTCGGTCGGCCGCATCGCCTTCGTCGTCTCGACCGAAGGCGGCATGGACATCGAGGCGGTCGCCCACGACACGCCGGAAAAGATCATCACCGTCGCCATCGATCCGGAAAAGGGCGTCACGGCGGATGACGTGAAGGCGCTCAACACAGCCCTCAAGCTCGACGGCGACGCGGCCAAGGACGGCGGCACGCTGTTCCCGATCCTCTACAAGGCCTTTGTCGAGAAGGACATGAGCCTGCTCGAGGTCAATCCGCTGATCGTCATGAAGAACGGCCGGCTACGCGTGCTCGACGCAAAGGTGTCGTTCGACAACAACGCGCTGTTCCGCCATCCGGACGTGCTTGAATTGCGCGACACCACCGAAGAGGACGAGAAGGAGATCGAGGCGTCGAAATACGACCTCGCCTATGTCGCGCTCGACGGTAATATCGGCTGCATGGTCAACGGCGCAGGGCTTGCCATGGCGACGATGGACATCATCAAGCTTTATGGCGCCGAACCCGCCAACTTCCTCGATGTCGGCGGCGGCGCGTCCAAGGAGAAGGTGACGGCGGCGTTCAAGATCATCACCAAGGATCCGGCGGTCAAAGGCATACTGATCAACATCTTCGGCGGCATCATGAAGTGCGACATCATCGCCGAGGGCGTGATCGCCGCGGTCAAGGAAGTCGGGCTGGAAGTGCCGCTGGTGGTGCGCCTGGAAGGCACCAATGCCGAACTCGGCAAGAAGATCATCAACGACAGCGGCCTCAACGTCGTGTCGGCCGATGATCTGGACGACGCAGCCAAGAAGATCGTGGCGGCGGTGAAGGGCTGAGCCTGTGCCTCCACGCAAGATAAACCTGGTCGAGGCGGCGGATCAAAAGATCAGCAAGGTCTTCGATCCGCATATCGCCGGCGACGTCAATGACAGCCAGGCCAAGGTCGCCAAGTTCGGCGCGACCTTCGACTGGCACGCGCATGAGCATGAGGACGAAGCCTTCCTCGTGCTGCGGGGCAGGATCGCCATCGATTTTCGCGACGGACCGGTCGAGCTCGGCGAGGGTGATTTCATCGTCGTGCCGCGCGGCGTCGAGCACCGGCCGCGTTCGCTCACCGCCGAGCCCGTGGTGCTGATGTTCGAGCCGGCGACGACGCTCAACACCGGCAACGCCAAGAGCGACCTCACCGTCACCGATCTGAAGCGGCTCTGACCGATGAACGCTGCCTCCTTCTCCTCGCTTTCCGCCGATCACCAGCGCCTGCAGGCGCTGGTCGGCGCGTGGCGCGGCGAGGAAGAGGTCGCGGCCACGCAATGGACCGATGCCGGCACGGCGACGTCCGAAGTGCTGGCGGAGGCGCAGTTCGGCGGCCTGTTCGTGGTGCAGCGCTATCGCCAGCGCCGCGACGGCACGATTTCCTTCGGTTCGCACAATGTGTTCGGCTTCGACCAGCCGAACCGCCTCGTCACCATGCACCAGTTCGATTCAATCGGCTTTGTCCCGGCCTCGCCGGCGACGGGCACGTGGAATGGCAGCGAGCTCAATCTGGAGCGGTCGTCGCCGCGCGGCGCGGCGCGGGTGACGTATATTTTCGACGATGCCGACACCTATCGCATGCGACTGCATTTCAAACCCGCCGGCAGCGATGGCTGGCAAGACATGGTGAGTGGCGTCTACCGGCGCGTCTCGCCTTCCTCGATCAACAGTCTTTAGAAAAGGGCTCCGATGTCCATTCTCGTCGACAAGAACACCAAGGTGCTGGTTCAGGGCCTGACCGGCAAGACCGGTACGTTCCACACCGAACAGGCGCTGGCCTATCACGGCACCAAGATGGTGGGCGGCATCCATCCCAAGAAGGGCGGCGAGACCTGGACCGGGTCGAAGGGCGAGAGCCTGCCGATCTTCGCCACCGTCGCCGAAGGCAAGGCAAAGACCGGGGCCAATGCCTCCGTCGTCTACGTACCGCCGGCGGGTGCCGCCGAAGCGATCCTGGAAGCGATCGAGGCGGAAATCCCGCTGATCATCTGCATCACCGAAGGCATTCCGGTGATGGACATGGTCAAGGTCAAGGCGCGGCTCGACCGCTCGACCTCGCGGCTGATCGGGCCGAACTGCCCGGGCGTACTCACCCCTGACGAATGCAAGATCGGCATCATGCCCGGAAACATCTTCCGCAAGGGCTCGGTCGGCGTTGTTTCGCGCTCGGGAACACTTACCTATGAGGCCGTGTTCCAGACCACCAATGTCGGCCTCGGCCAGACCACGGCCGTCGGCATCGGTGGCGACCCGGTCAAGGGCACCGAGTTCATCGACGTGCTCGAGATGTTCCTCGCCGACGACGAGACCAAGTCGATCATCATGATCGGCGAGATCGGCGGTTCGGCCGAGGAAGACGCCGCGCAGTTCCTCAAGGACGAAGCCAAGCGTGGCCGCAAGAAGCCGATGGCCGGCTTCATCGCCGGACGCACGGCGCCGGCCGGCCGCACCATGGGCCATGCCGGCGCGGTCATCTCCGGCGGCAAGGGCGGCGCCGAGGACAAGATCGCGGCGATGGAATCGGCCGGCATCAAGGTCTCGCCATCGCCGGCGCGGCTTGGCACGACGTTGGTTGAAGCCATCAAGGGCTGAGCGTCGGCGCCGGCAGTGGAATGAGAGCCGACGGCGGTTCGTTGGCTTTGAGGGGACAAGAAGGGCGGGTGAATCGCCCACTATCGCGGCGCTGCCGCAAACGTAAGGAGACGGAGCCAGGCTCCGCTGAAACGACATGGCAAGACAAGATCAGGCCAACGACCAATTCTCGCTCACCTCGTTCCTCTACGGCGGCAACGCCGATTACATCGACGCGCTCTATGCCGCCTATGAAGACGATCCCGCCTCGGTCAATCCCGAATGGCAGGAGTTCTTCGCCGGGCTGAAGGACGATGCCGGCGATGTGCGCAGGAACGCCAAGGGCGCTTCCTGGGCCAAGCCGTCCTGGCCGCTGCAGGCCAATGGCGAATTGGTGTCGGCGCTCGACGGCAATTGGGGCATCGTCGAGAAGCATCTGGAAAAGAAGGTCAAGGACAAGGCGGTCACCAACGGCATCGTGCTCTCAGACGCCGACGTGCACCAGGCGACGCGCGATTCGGTGCGCGCCATCATGATGATCCGCGCCTACCGCATGCGCGGCCATCTGCACGCCAATCTCGACCCGCTCGGCATCGCCAAGCCGCTCGAGGACTACAACGAACTGTCGCCGGAGAATTACGGCTTCACCGCAGCCGATTACGACCGGCCGATCTTCCTCGACAATGTGCTGGGGCTCGAATTCGGCACCATCCGGCAGATGCTGGAGATCCTGACCCGCACCTACTGCTCGACGCTGGGCGTCGAGTTCATGCATATCTCGGACCCTGAGGAGAAGGCCTGGATCCAGGCGCGCATCGAAGGCGCCGACAAGGAAATCTCCTTCACCACGACCGGCAAGAAGGCGATCCTGCAAAAGCTGGTCGAGGCCGAAGGCTTCGAACAATTCATCGACGTCAAGTACAAGGGCACCAAGCGCTTCGGCCTCGACGGCGGCGAGGCGCTGATCCCGGCGCTGGAGCAGATCGTCAAGCGCGGCGGCCAGCTCGGCATGAAGGAGATCGTGCTCGGCATGGCGCATCGCGGCCGCCTGAACGTGCTGTCCCAAGTGATGGCGAAGCCGCACCGCGCCATTTTCCACGAGTTCAAGGGCGGCTCGGCAGCCCCCGACGAGGTCGAGGGCTCGGGCGATGTGAAGTACCATCTCGGCGCCTCGTCGGACCGCGAGTTCGACGGCAACAAGGTGCATTTGTCGCTGACCGCCAATCCCTCGCATTTGGAAATCGTCGATCCCGTGGTGATGGGCAAGGCGCGCGCCAAGCAGGACTATCTGTTCGGCCGCGGCCGCGAGGAGATCGTGCCGCTGGAAGAGCGCGCCAAGGTGCTGCCGCTGCTCCTGCATGGCGATGCCGCTTTCGCCGGCCAGGGCGTGATCGCCGAAATCCTCGGCCTGTCGGGCCTGCGCGGCCACCGCGTCGCCGGCACGCTGCATTTCATCATCAACAACCAGATTGGCTTCACCACCAATCCGCGCTTCTCGCGCTCGTCGCCCTATCCGTCCGACGTCGCCAAGATGATCGAGGCGCCGATCTTCCACGTCAATGGCGACGATCCGGAAGCCGTGGTGCACGCCACCAAGGTGGCGATCGAATTCCGCATGAAGTTCCACAAGCCGGTGGTCGTGGACATGTTCTGCTACCGCCGCTTCGGCCACAATGAGGGCGACGAACCGGCCTTCACCCAGCCGATCATGTACCGCAACATCCGCACCCACAAGACGACGGTGCAGATCTATGGCGACCGGCTGATCGCCGAGGGCCACATCACCCAGGCCGAGCTCGACCAGATGAAGGCCGACTGGCGCGCGCATCTGGAATCCGAGTGGGAAGTCGGCCAGCATTACAAGCCCAACAAGGCCGACTGGCTGGATGGCGCCTGGTCTGGCCTGCGCACGGCCGACAATCAGGACGAACAAAGGCGCGGCAAGACCGCGGTGCCGGTCAAGACGCTGAAGGAAATCGGCAAGAAGCTGACCGAGGTGCCGAAGGGTTTCGAGGCGCACAAGACCATCATCCGCTTCCTCGAAAACCGCCGCGAGGCGATCGAATCCGGCGAAGGCATCGACTGGTCGACGGCGGAGGCGCTGGCTTTCGGCGCCATCCTGCTCGACGGCAATCCGATCCGCCTGTCGGGGCAGGATTCCGAGCGTGGCACCTTCTCGCAGCGCCATTCCGTGCTCTACGACCAGCGCGACGAGACCCGCTACATCCCGCTCAACAATCTGTCGGCGGCGCAGGCCGGCTACGAAGTCATCAACTCGATGCTGTCGGAAGAGGCGGTGCTGGGCTTCGAATATGGCTACAGCCTGGCCGAGCCGAAGGCGCTGACCTTGTGGGAAGCGCAGTTCGGCGACTTCGCCAACGGTGCCCAGGTGGTGTTCGACCAGTTCATCTCTAGCGGTGAGCGCAAGTGGCTCAGAATGTCGGGCCTCGTCTGCCTGTTGCCGCATGGCTATGAGGGCCAGGGTCCGGAGCATTCCTCGGCCCGGCTGGAGCGCTTCCTGCAGCTTTGCGCCGAAGACAATATGCAAGTCGCCAACTGCACCACGCCGGCCAACTACTTCCACATCCTGCGCCGGCAGCTGAAGCGCGATTTCCGCAAGCCGCTGATCCTGATGACGCCGAAGTCGCTGCTGCGCCACAAGCGGGCGGTGTCGACGCTGCCGGAAATCTCGGGCGAAAGCTCGTTCCACCGGCTGCTGTGGGACGACGCGCAGTTGTTGCCCAACCAGCCGGTCAAGCTCACCAAGGACAGCAAGATCCGCCGCGTCGTGCTGTGCTCGGGCAAGGTCTACTACGACCTCTACGAGGAGCGCGAGAAGCGCGGCATCAACGACATCTACCTGCTGCGCGTCGAACAGCTCTATCCATTCCCGGCCAAGGCGCTGATCACCGAACTGTCGCGTTTCCGCAACGCCGAGATGGTGTGGTGCCAGGAGGAGCCCAAGAACATGGGCGCCTGGTCGTTCATCGACCCGTATCTGGAATGGGTGCTGGCGCATATCGACGCCAAGCATCAGCGCGTTCGCTACACCGGCCGGCCGGCGGCCGCGTCGCCGGCGACGGGATTGATGTCCAAGCACCTTGCCCAGCTCGCCGCCTTGCTCGAAGACGCGCTCGGCGAATAAAGCAGGCGAATAGAACAGAACCGACAAGAACGGACAGGCACAATGGCTACCGAAATCCGCGTTCCCACTCTCGGCGAATCCGTCACCGAGGCGACCATCGGCAAATGGTTCAAGAAGGTCGGCGATGCCATTGCCGTCGACGAGCCGCTGGTCGAGCTTGAAACCGACAAGGTGACGGTGGAAGTTCCGGCGGCCGCCGCCGGCACGCTGGGCGAAATCGTCGCCAAGGAAGGCGAGACGGTGGGTGTCGGCGCTTTGTTGGGTTCGATCTCGGCAGGCGGCGCCGCCGCGCCGGCGACCAAGCCGCAGGCGGTTTCGCAGGCCTCGTCGCCGGATGCGGCGTCGACCAGCAAGCAGGCCGCGGCCGAGACCGCCAAGATCGCCGGCGATGGCGGCGCGGTCGAGCCGCGCAGCATGCCGCCGGCGCCGGCAGCCGCAAAACTGATCGCCGAGAACAATCTGTCGGTCGACCAGCTGTCCGGTTCGGGCAAGCGCGGCCAGGTGCTGAAGGGCGACGTGCTCGACGCCATCGCCAAGGGCGCGCCGTCGCAGCCGGCCGAGACGCCCAGGGCGGCGCCGGCACCGATTGCCGTGCGTGCGCCATCTTCCGGTGACGATGCCTCGCGCGAAGAGCGCGTGCGCATGACCAAATTGCGCCAGACCATCGCGCGCCGGCTCAAGGAAGCGCAGTCGACCGCGGCGATGCTGACCACCTTCAACGAGGTCGACATGTCGGCGGTGATGGCGCTGCGGACCAAGTACAAGGACGTGTTCGAGAAGAAGCACGGCGTGAAGCTGGGCTTCATGGGCTTCTTCACCAAGGCCGTCACCCATGCGCTCAAGGAAATCCCGGCGGTCAATGCCGAGATCGACGGCACCGACATCATCTACAAGAACTTTGCCCATGTCGGCGTCGCCGTCGGCACCGAGAAGGGCCTCGTCGTGCCGGTCGTGCGCGACGCCGACCAAATGTCGATCGCCGAGATCGAGAAGGAAATCGGCCGGCTCGGCATCGCCGCGCGCGATGGCAAGCTGTCGGTCGCCGACATGCAGGGCGGCACGTTCACCATCTCCAATGGCGGCGTCTATGGTTCGCTGATGTCGACGCCGATCCTCAACGCGCCGCAGTCGGGCATTCTGGGCATGCACAAGATCCAGGACCGGCCTGTCGTGGTCGGCGGCCAGATCGTAATCCGGCCGATGATGTATCTGGCGCTGAGCTACGATCACCGCATCGTCGACGGCAAGGAAGCGGTCACCTTCCTGGTGCGCGTCAAGGAAAGCCTGGAGGATCCGGAACGGCTGGTGCTCGATCTCTGAGGCGGTCGGATGGCAGCTCGCGGCAGAGGCGGCCAATGATGGCCCGTTTGCTTGGGTCTGCCAAACTGGCTGTGCTTATGGCCGGCATGGCGCTGGCTCCCGCAACCGCCGATGCCGCCTGCCCGATCGAACTCGCCGTCTACGGCGATGCGCAAAGCGGCAGCGAGATCGATTTTACCCCGACCGGCACCTCCGCCACCGTCACCAACACGTTCCGCATGATCCTCGACAACAATGTGGTGCTGAACGGCATCGTCATGTGGAACGAAGGCGTGGCACGGCCGAACGGCGCGCTGATGTTCAAATGCCCGGAGGGCGACACCACCGGCGCCGAGCTCGCCGCCTGTACCCCCTGGCACGGCGTCATCTACACGTCTGACGACAAGGGCAGCATCGGGCTCTTGCCGGCAGAAGGCGTCGAGGCGCCGAAGACGCTGATCCTGCCGGATCTCGGTCCGATGCTGCGTCAGTCCTCGGCCTATGGCGGCAACGGCTTCTCGAAAGTGCCGTCGGACGTTTTTACGTTGAAGGGATGCCAGGAATGAGCGAAGCGCAGAAGGTGCTGCTGGTCACCGGCGGCAGCCGTGGCATCGGCGCCGCCATCTGCCGGCTTGGCGCGAAGGCCGGCTATCGCGTCGCGGTCAACTATGCCTCCAACAAGGCTGCCGCCGACGCGCTGGTCAGCGACATCAAGGCTGCCGGCGGTGATGCTTTCGCGGTCAAGGGCGATGTCGGCAGCGAGGCCGATATCCTCTCGATCTTCGAGGCCGTCGACCGCACCCATGGCCGGCTCGACGCCTTCGTCAACAATGCCGGCATCGTCGACGCCAAGGCGCGCGTCGACGAAATGAGCGCGGCACGGCTCGAGCGCATGATGCGCATCAATGTCGTCGGTTCGATCCTGTGCGCCCGTGAGGCGGTCAAGCGCATGTCGACGCGCCATGGCGGCAAGGGCGGAGCGATCGTCAACATCTCATCGGCGGCGGCGGTGCTGGGCGCGCCGGACAATTATGTCGACTATGCCGCCTCCAAGGGCGCCATCGACACGTTCACCATCGGGCTCGCCCGCGAGGTGGCGCTGGAAGGCATCCGCGTCAACGCGGTGCGGCCGGGCATCATCGACACCGACATCCATGCTTCCGGCGGACAGCCGGACCGGGTGGCGCTGATCCGGGACACGCTGCCGATGAAAAGAGCCGGCACCGCCGATGAAGTCGCGGGTGCGGTTCTCTATCTTCTATCCGATGCCGCGTCCTATACGACGGGCGCGATCCTGAACGTTAGCGGCGGCCGCTGAGCGCCAAGCAAAGGGAAACAAACATGGCTTATGACGTCGTTATCATCGGATCGGGACCCGGCGGCTATGTCTGCGCCATCAAGGCGGCGCAGCTCGGTCTGAAGGTGGCGGTGGTCGAGAAGAACGCCACCTTCGGCGGCACCTGCCTCAACATCGGCTGCATCCCGTCCAAGGCGCTGCTTCATGCCTCCGAAATGTTCGCCGAGGCCGGCCATTCCTTCGACACGCTGGGTGTCGAGATACCAGCACCGAAGCTCAACCTGAAGAAGATGATGGCGCACAAGGATGCGACGGTGTCGTCCAACGTCAACGGCGTCGCCTTCCTGTTCAAGAAAAACAAGATCGACAGTTTCCGCGGCACCGGCAAGGTGGTCGCGGCAGGCAAGGTGTCGGTGACGGGCGAGGACGGCAAGGTCGAGGAGGTCGAGACCAAGAACATCGTCATCGCCACCGGTTCCGATGTCGCCGGCATTCCCGGCGTCAAGGTTGATTTCGACGAGAAAATCATCGTGTCGTCGACCGGCGCGCTGTCGCTGGACAAGGTTCCCGGCCACCTCGTGGTGGTCGGTGGCGGCGTCATCGGCCTCGAGCTCGGCTCGGTCTGGGCGCGGCTCGGCGCCAAGGTCACCGTGGTCGAGTTCCTCGACACGATCCTCGGCGGCATGGACGGCGAGGTCTCCAAACAGTTCCAGCGGCTGCTGTCCAAGCAAGGCTTCGAGTTCAAGCTCGGCGCCAAGGTCACCGGCGTCGCCAAGGCGAAGAAAGGCGCAACCGTCACCTTCGAGCCGGCCAAAGGCGGCGCCGCCGAGACCGTCGCGGCCGATGTCGTGCTGATCGCCACCGGGCGCCGCGCCTATGCCGACAGTCTTGGGCTGAAAGAGGCGGGGGTCGAGGTCGACGAGCGCGGCCGCGTCAAGACCGACGGGCACCTGCGGACCAACGTGCCGGGCATCTATGCCATCGGCGACGTCATCGCCGGGCCGATGCTGGCGCACAAGGCCGAGGACGAGGGTGTCGCGGTGGCCGAAACCATCGCCGGCCAGGCCGGCCATGTGAACTACGAGGTCATTCCGAGCGTCGTCTACACCAGCCCGGAAATCGCCTCGGTCGGCAAGACCGAGGAAGAACTGAAGAAGGCCGGCATCGACTACAAGGTCGGCAAATTCCCGTTCAGCGCCAATGGCCGCGCACGCGCCATGCTGCACACGGACGGCTTCGTGAAGATCCTCGCCGACAAGGCCAGCGACCGCGTGCTCGGCGTGCACATTGTCGGCTTCGGCGCCGGCGAGATGATCCACGAAGCGGCTGTGCTGATGGAGTTCGGCGGCTCGTCGGAAGATCTCGCCCGCACCTGCCACGCGCATCCGACAATGTCGGAAGCGGTGAAGGAGGCGGCGCTGGCCACCTTCTTCAAGCCGATCCATATCTAAGGCGCCCGACCCTTCGACCGCGCGAAACAAACAAAACGGCCCGCCTTTCGACGGGCCGTTCGTATCTTGATGTCTAGCCGATCAGTTGGCCGGTGCCGGAGCGGGTGCTGGCGCAGGCGCAGGCGCCGGAGCGGGCGCAGGAGCCGGTGCCGGAGCTGGCGCGGGAGCCGGAGCCGGAGCTGGCGCTGGGGCCGGAGCTGGCGCAGGAGCCGGTGTGCTGGCCGCTGGCGCTTCGGCGGGTGCCGGATGCTCGCCGCTTCTGCCGAAAACGTAATACGCGACAATCGCCAGGATAACGACGACCAGAGCAATCAGCCAGGGGCTGCCGCCGCCACCGCCGCTTGGCCTGTCGTTGGATGGATTCGCCATAAAAGTGTCCTCCGTGGATGAAAATGATCAATCAACAGCCATCAACGTGCAACCGTTGAATGGGTTTCACGCTAGGGAAGGAAAGCGCCGAAAACGCGGCGTTTGGCCTCCCACTGCCATCCGACTCAATTGACGGCGGTGACAGTATAGCCGGCTTTGCGGAAATCCTCGACCAGTCCCTCGGGACCGGGCAGGTGGAGCGCGCCGACCGCCATGAAGGCATTGCCCCTGGCCAGGATCGGTCCGGCATGATCGACCATCACCTTGTTGCGGCTGGTGATCATGGTTTCCTCGAAGGCGGCATAGCCCGAGGGGTCGTTCTGCTCGTCCGGCATGGCGGCGCGGAACAATGGCCAGAACATGCCGGTGTCGCCGCGCTGGTAGAGCACGATCATGGTCTCGTTGATGTCATTGACCTTGTCGCCGAGCTTCAGCGTGTCGACCAGGCCCTTCATGTGGAAGGCAAGCGGCAGCGAGGCCATGGCGCGTAGCTGGCTCTCGGCCGTTTCCAGACCTTCCACCGGCTTGCCGGCCGCCTTGGCGCTCTCGGCCAGCTTGACGTCGAGCACCGGTGCTCCGCCGGACTGGCGGGCGAGTTCGCAGGCCGGCAGCGCCATCATCGCCGACAGCATCCACGGCTTCATCTTGGCGACGGTTGCCGGCGGGATGCCGCGCGCGTCGAGTGCTGCGTTCATCGCCGCCGCTTCGTCCGGCTTCAGCAAGGATGACAGCGTCGTGGAGTCGGTGAACATCATCAGGTCCGGCTCCTTCAGCATCGCCGTCATCATCTTCTGCTTGTCGAGCACGTCGGTGGTTTCGATGATGAGGGTGCCGGCGGCGTCAAAGGCCCTCTGTGCTTCCGGCGGCAACGTTGTGACGCGCCGGTCGGTCATGTGCATGGTGCCGAACAGATAGGATGGCTGTTCTCCCGATTTCTCAAGCTTCCACAGCAGGCCCTTGCCATTCAGCGTGGCGGCGGCTTCCGCCTCGATCTTGCTGTAGGTGGCAGGGCTGCTCTTCTGCAGGGCCGACAGCATGTCGGCACCGCTGCAGGTCGGGACGTCCGCATGCGCCCTGCCGGCCGCGAACAGCAGCATGGCAAGGAAGGACAGGAAAAACAGCACGTTGAGTGCGACAAGCAGCTTCAGCGAGATGGAAGCTGCACGGTCGGCGATGGCAATGACGCGTTTCATGGCCCCTTTCTAAGGGGGAAAAGCGGCAAAACGGTTAATTGGTAGGTCGAAATTGAAGGGTTCACGCCCTTGGATGGGCCGATTCGTAGATTTCAAGCAGCCTTGCGGTGTCGACGCCGGTGTAGATCTGCGTCGTCGACAGGCTCGCATGGCCAAGCAGCTCCTGGATGGTGCGCAGATCGCCGCCGCGGCCAAGCAGATGGGTGGCGAAGGAGTGGCGCAGCGCGTGCGGCGTCGCGGTGTCGGGCAGGTTGAGCGCCGAACGCAGTTTGGCCATGTCGCGCTGGATGATGGCCGGATTGAGCGGGCCGCCGCGCGCGCCGCGAAACAACAGGCCTTTGGGATCGAGATGATAGGGGCAGAGCCGGCGGTATTCGGCGATTGCTCTGAGCGCCACCGGCAGCACCGGTACCAGCCGCGTCTTGCCGCCCTTGCCGGTGACGCGCAGCACTGTGTCGGCCTCGGACGCCAGATCGGCGCCGGCGAGGCCGAGCGCTTCGGAAATGCGCAGCCCCGAGCCGTAGAGCAGCGTCAGCACGGCGGCGTTGCGGGCGGCGATCCAGGGCTCTTCGGCCAGCTGGCCTTCGACCGACACGACCTGTTTGGCGTCGCTCGCGGTCAGCGGTTTTGGCAGCGATTTGGGCTGGCGCGGCGCGCGCAGCGCGGCGGCGCCGGCGGCGTTGACCAGGCCACGGCGTTCGAGGAAACGCAGCAGCGAGCGGATGCCGGCCAGGCCTCGGCCCAGCGTGCGGGCGCCGGCGCCGGCGTTGCGGCGGGCGGCGAGAAAGCCGCGCAGGTCGGCCGGGCGCAGATTGGCGATGTCCGAGATGCCGGGCGAGCCACCACAATGGCCGGTCAGGAAATGCAGGAACTGGCGCGTGTCGCGCTCATAGGCTTCCACTGTCTCGGGCGACAGCCGACGTTCACGCGCGAGCATCTTCAGCCAGCTTTCACGCGCCGCCTGGAGATCGGGTTTCGCCGGGATGAGGAATTCCTGCATGGCGGCATTTTCCTGCATCCGGGTTAGGAAGCGGTGAAGAGCCCGTCATTGAAATGACAGCCGCGTGGGGTTAGAGCAGGCCAAAGGATATTCGCGATGAGCAAGCCGCAAAACCCTGTCCAGATGGCCGTGATCGGCGCCGCCCATGGCATCAAGGGCGAACTCAGGGTGAAGACCTTCACCGGCGATCCGATGGCGCTGGCCGATTATGGGCCGCTCTATGCCAGGGACGGCCGCGCCTTCCAGATCACAGACATAAGGCCGGCCAACACCGTCGTCGTGGTGCGTTTCAAGGGCATCAGCGACCGCAATGCCGCCGAAGCGCTCGCCGGTACGGAGCTTTTCGTCGACCGCTCTGTGCTGCCGGACGATGGCGAGGAGGATGAATTCTACCATGCCGACCTGGTTGGACTGGAGGTTCGCGACGACACCGGCACTGCGCTTGGCAAGGTGGTTGCCGTGCATAATTTCGGCGGCGGCGACATTCTCGACGTGACGCTCGCCGGCCGCAAGGGCGTGCTGATCCCATTCACCCAGGCCGCCGTGCCTGATGTGTCGATCGCCGAGGGCTTTGTCCGCGTCGACCCGGTGGCGGCCGGGCTGGTCGAGGACGAGGATGACGATGCGCCGCGCGAGGAAGACTTCGACCCGAAGGGCAGGCCGCGCGGACCGCGCGACGCCGGGGGCAACCGGTGACATTCAAGGCCTCGGTGCTGACGCTCTACCCCGAGATGTTCCCGGGCGCGCTTGGCCTGTCGCTGGCGGGCCGCGCGCTCGAGGCCGGCACCTGGTCGCTGGAGGCGATCCAGATCCGCGACTTCGCCACCGACAAGCACCGCACCGTCGACGACACGCCGGCCGGGGGTGGCGCCGGCATGGTGATGCGCGCCGATGTCTTGGCCAAGGCGATCGACCATGCCTCGCCGCCGGGCGATGCGCGTCCGCGCCTTTTGATGAGCCCGCGCGGCAAACCGCTGACCCAGGCGCGGGTGCGCGAGCTTGCCGCCGGGCCGGGCGCCGTCATCCTGTGCGGCCGCTTCGAGGGCGTCGACCAGCGGCTGATCGACGCGCGCGGCCTGGAAGAGGTGTCGATCGGCGATTTTATCCTCTCCGGCGGCGAGCCGGCGACGCTCGTGCTGCTCGACGCGGTGGTGCGGCTGCTGCCCGGCGTGATGGGCAATGCGGTGTCCGGCGAGGAAGAGAGTTTTGAAAACGGCCTGCTCGAACATCCGCACTACACAAGGCCGCAGGAGTTCGAGGGGCGCGCGATTCCCGAAGTGCTGATCTCCGGCAATCACAAGAAGATCGCTGCATGGCGGCGGGCGGAGTCCGAGCGGCTGACCAGCGAGAGGCGGCCGGACCTTCTCGGCGCTCACCCCTTGGTAAAATAATAAAACGCCAGAAACAGGCCGACGGCGACGACGATGCCGCGCACCACGTTCTGCGGCACGCGCTTGGCGATCCACACGCCGGCATAGCCGCCGAGCGCACCGCCCGGGATCATGACGATCGCCTGCGGCCAGGCAACGACGCCACCCGAGACGAAGACGATGATCGCCACCGCGGCAACGACCACGGCCAGCATGTTCTTCAGCGCGTTCAGCCGGTGGTAGTCGCCGGCCTGCGTCAGGCCGAGCGTCGCCAGCATCATCACGCCCATGCCGGCGCCGAAGAAGCCGCCATAGATGGCGGTGACGAACTGCGCCAGCGAACCGGCGAGCGAGCCGACCGCCGCCTCATGGCCGGGTTTTGGCGTTGGCTTCAGCCACGGCCCGGCGGCAAACAGGGCGGTTGCGCCCAAGAGCAACCACGGCACCATGACGCGGAAGGAAGGGTTGGACAGTGCCAGAAGGATGAAGGCGCCGGCCAGCGCACCGGCCGCCGAGATCAGGCAAAGCACCAGGGCACCGCGCCAGAAGTGCCTGATATCGGTCCAGTAGGCGAGCGTCGAGGTGATGTAGCCCGGGAACTGCGTGACCGAGGAGGTGGCGTTGGCGACGATCGGCGGCACGCCGACCAGTGTCATGGCGCCGAAGGTGATGAAGGTGCCGCCGCCGGCGACCGCATTGGCGGTGCCGGACAGGAAGCCCGCCAGGAACAGCAGGATGGCGTCGAAGACAGACATGGAATGCCGCCGCGGAAAACTCTGTTATGTCAGGCTTAGAAAGGCCTGAGGGCCGGCGCAACCCGGCACGAAGCGATTACGATGGTGCCATGCCGGCAAAAAAGACTCGTGCGCGGGCGTGACAAAGCGCCGAAATAGCTGTATGTCGCCGCCGAACCGGAAGAAGAATCTGCCGGACCCGTCAACAATGACGGTGTAGTCGCCCCTGTCCGATGTCTTGCAGACGAATGTCTCGGAGGCAAAGGACATAGCCGAGCGGTCAATGGAACTGCAAGGCGAGTGTCGGACGCTCTGACTGTCGGAAGAACAAGAAGTGGATTATTGAGATGGATCTCATCCGTCAGCTTGAGGCCGAGCAGGCCGCCAAGATCGAAGCCAAGCGCAAGCTCCCCGAATTCCAGCCCGGCGACACCGTGCGCGTCCAGGTCCGCGTGACCGAAGGCACCCGCACCCGCGTCCAGGCCTATGAAGGCGTCGTCATCGCCCGCGCCGGTTCCGGCTTCCAGGAAAATTTCACCGTCCGCAAGATCTCCTATGGCGAAGGCGTCGAGCGCGTTTTCCCGGTGTTCTCGCCGATGGTCGAGGGCGTCGAGATCGTTCGCCGCGGCAAGGTGCGTCGCGCCAAGCTCTATTACCTGCGCGACCGTCGCGGCAAGTCGGCCCGTATCTCGGAAAACACCGGCGTGCGCGCCCGCAAGCTCAACGATGAGGAGCGCGACGCGCTGAACGCTGAGAAGGCCCGCATCGAGGCCGAGAAGGTCGCCGCCGCCCAGGCGCTGGCCGCCGAGACGGCCGCCAAGGAAGCCGCCGAGAGGAAGGCCGCCGCCGAGGCTGAGGCAGCCAAGGCCGCCGAGGCGACCCCGGCCGAATAAGGCTTTCGGAAATCCCATTCAAAAAAGGCGGCTTCGGCCGCCTTTTTTCGTTTCACCAGACTGTGAGCGCTTCCGGCCCTCGAAACAGGATCAGGCTGTTGACGGAATATTATCTTGTGTATTAAATAATCGTGCACAAGATAATTGGAGATTTGAAATGGCACTCTACACCACACAGGCTCACGTCACCGGCGGCCGCGCCGGCCATGGCGAGACCAGCGACGGCCTGCTCAAGGTCGATCTGGCGATGCCCAAGGAACTCGGCGGGCCGGGTGGCGCGACCAATCCCGAGCAGCTTTTCGCCGTCGGCTACGCCGCCTGCTTCGAAAGCGCCATCCGCTTCATCGCGCGCAAACAGAAGCTGCCGCTCACGGATGCCGGGGTAACCTCCACCGTCAGCCTGCTTCCCAATGGCGAGGGCTTCAAGCTCGGTGTCGCGCTCGCGGCGCAGACGAAAGGCCTTGATCAGGCGGCCGCGGAAGCGCTTGTATCGGAAGCGCACAATATCTGCCTTTATTCGAACGCCATCCGGGGCAATGTCGAGGTGGCGCTTTCGGTAAAGGCGGCATGACGGGAAAGACCATAAATAGCCCCAGAGACGTCCCGGCGGCGGCCGCCGGGACAGTGGGGGTTCCGCGACTCGATCAGCAACTCTGCTTCGCGCTCTATTCGGCGAGCGGGCTGATGACCAAGCTCTATCGGCCGTTGCTCGATCCGCTCGGCCTGACTTATCCGCAATATCTGGTCATGCTGGCGCTATGGGAGCACGCGCCGAGCACTGTGGGCGCGCTTGGCGAGGCGCTGGGCCTCGATTCCGCGACGCTGACGCCGCTGCTCAAGCGGATGGAGGCGGGCGGGCTCGTCACCCGCCGGCGCGATGCCGCCGATGAGCGCCGCGTGCTGGTCGAGCCGACGGCCAAGGGCCAGGCTCTGAGTGCGCGAGCGCAGGATGTGTCCGCGGCGCTTGCCTGCAGCGTGCCGCTCCAGCCTGGTGAAGCGAAAGCGCTGCATGCGACGCTCACCCATCTCGTTGCCGACTTGCGCAACGCCGTAGCGGAAGACGCCTCGGCGGATGCGGAGGCGCTGGTTTCCGGTTCGAGATAGCCAGATTATCCCGAAATCCCTGAATTGAGGGCATCCGAATCCCTTTTCGCGCGCGCTGAAGCAGCGGTCCGTCTTGCATGACGCAAGCGGAAAGTTAAAGTCGGCCCGGATTTCCTGTAAGCCCATCCGGGCGCCTTCAATTTTCCGGGAGTGTGTCATGACCAAATCGAAACTGCTGCTGGCCGGCCTGCTGGCCCTCGTGCTGGCGCCCGTTGCCGCCTTCGCGCAGGCGTTGCCCGATCTCGGCGGCAGACAAGTGGTGGTGGTGACCGAAAACGCCTATCCGCCGCTGCAGTTCATCGATCCCAAGACGGGCAAGCAGATCGGCTGGGAATATGACGCGATGAACGAAATCGCCAAGCGGCTCAATTTCAAGGTCGAGTACCAGAACACCTCCTGGGACGCGATGATCCAGGCGGTTTCCGACAAGCAGTACAACATCGGCATGACCGGCATCACCATCAAGGATGACCGCAAGGAGAAGGTCGACTTCTCCGATCCGTATATGCGCTCGGAGCAGTTCATGCTGGTGCGCGGCGATGAAAGCCGCTTCACCGACGCCAAGACCTTCGGCGCTTTCAAGGACGGGCTGATCGGTGCGCAACCCGGCACCACGCCCTTCTACACCGCCGTCTACAGTGTGCTCGACGGCAATGAGCAGAACCCGCGCATCAAACTGTTCGAGACTTTTGGCGCCACGGTGCAGGCGCTGAAATCGGGCGACGTCGATGTCGTGCTGACCGACGGCACCGCCGGCAAGGGCTATGTCGATGCTTCCGAAGGCAAGCTCAAGCTGATCGGCGGCCCGCTCGGCACCGAGGACTTTGGCTTCATCTTCCCGAAGGGATCGGACCTGGTGAAGCCGGTCAACGCCGCGATCGCGGCGTTGAAGGCGGACGGCACGCTCGATGCGCTGAACAAGAAGTGGTTTCTCGACTACAAGATGGGGCAGTAGTCGTTGGCGCGCGTGCTTGCTGACGATGGTGCGCCGCAAATCGCGCTGACCCTGCGCCAGGGCACCCCTCTCTGTCCTGCCGGACATCTCCCCCTCAAGGGGGGAGATCAGCAGCTTCAGCGCCGGCAGCAGTTTTACGACGTCGGGGATTGGCGAAAGTCGAGAGAATATCCAATCTCCCCCTTTGAGGGGGAGATGCCCGGCAGGGCAGAGGGGGGTGGCTTGCCGCGATCCTCCGACAATCCTTGCGCTGCCACGCTCGCCTGAATGGTGCCGTCCTCCTCCGCCAAGTCCGAATTCCCCTGGTGGCTTGCCGCTGCCGCCGTGCTTGCACTTGCGGCGGCCCTGTTCATCGCGGCCAGCGATCTCTATGCCCAGGTCTTCGCCACGGTCGCCAAGGGCATCGGCATCACCGTCTTCGTCACCGTAATCGCCTTCGCCATGGCGTCGATCATCGGTCTCGGGGTTGCGCTGATGGGCTTGTCGGGCTCGCCTTGGCTTCGGCAGATCGCCCGCTTCTATGTCGAGATCATCCGCGGCGTGCCGATCCTGGTGCTGTTGTTCTGGATCGCCTTTGCCGGCGCGCCGGCCTTCGTCGCGGCCTGGAACGCGTTGACCGCGCCGCTGCAAAGTGCCGGCTATCTCGGTGAGCTCCTGGTGCGCGACGTGTCGCTGTTGTGGCGCGCCATCATGGCGCTGACCATCGGCTACTCCGCCTTCATCTCGGAGGTCTTCCGCGCCGGCATCCAGGCAGTCGAGAAGGGCCAGATCGAGGCGGCCAAGGCGCTTGGGCTGAGCCGTGCGCAACGCTTCCGGCTGATCGTCTTTCCGCAGGCGATCCGCACCATCTTGCCGCCGCTCGGCAATGATTTCGTCGCTTTGGTCAAGGATTCCTCGCTGGTATCGGTGCTCGGCGTCGCCGACATCACCCAGATGGGCAAGATCTATGCCGCCGGCTCGTTCCGCTTCTTCGAGACCTATTCGATCGTGGCCTATATCTATCTCATCCTCACCGTTGGCCTGTCGCTGGCGCTCAGGGCGCTGGAGCGGCGCCTGCGCCGCCAGCACGAGGAATAGTCTTTGGGCCGAGACAGGGTTACGATCCTGTCGACATCGAGGGAGGTCTCATGATTGCCGACAAGGCCAATGCGGCGCTGGATTCCGTCTATGGCGCCGACACGCCTGAAACGCTGGCGCAGGCCTATGCCGCCTGGGCCGCGACCTATGACAGCGAGACCGCCTCGCTCGGCTATCTCCTGCCGTTCCTCATCACCGCCTGGGTGGCACGCCATGTTCCGGCTGGCGAAGGGCCGCTGCTCGACGCCGGCTGCGGCACCGGCCTGTCGGGGCCGTCGCTGAAGGCGCTGGGCTATGGCGACATTGCCGGGCTGGATCTCTCGGACGACATGCTCAAGATCGCCGGCAGCCGCAACGCCTATGGCGAGCTGAGACAGGCGATGCTGGGCGGACCGCTGCCCTGGCCGGACGGGCATTTCCGCGCCTTCTTCTCCACCGGCGTGTTCACCATCAGCCACGCGCCGGCATCGGGCCTGCACGAATTGGTGCGCATCACCAAGAAGGGCGGCCACGCCATCTTCACCGTGCGCGACCAGGTGGTCGAGAGCGGCGGTTTTCAGGCGGTGTTCGATGAACTCACGCAGGCGAAGAAATGGCGGCTGGTCGAGCAAAGCCCATGGTTCCGTTGCTATGCCATCGCCGAGCCCGATGCGCTGGTGAAGACGTTTGTCTTCGAGGTGATGTGAGTGGTGCCACCTCCCCCAGAGGGGGTAGGGAAAGTCGCACCGCCACGCCGCAATTGCCGAAGAGCCAAAACATTGGTATGAGCCACGCCATGGAAGAGCTTTTTGGCGATCCGGCCTACAAGGGGTTCGTGCTGCAGGACAGAAAACGCCTGCCGTCGCGCTTCTCCGCGCGCGTCTGCGGCGCCCTGACCAGCCGACTTAGCTAGACTGCTTTCGCCGGGCCAAGGCTTGCGGCGTTACACTCTTCCCCTTCTCATATCGACGGATTTACGCACATGAGCGCACCGCGCACCCTCTACGACAAGATTTTCGACGACCACGTCGTCGACCGCCAGGACGACGGCACTTGCCTGCTCTATATCGACCGGCACCTCGTCCATGAAGTGACCAGCCCGCAGGCCTTCGAAGGCCTGCGCCTGAGCGGCAGAAAAGTCCGGCATCCGGAAAAGACGCTGGCCGTGGTCGATCACAATGTCTCGACCTCGCCCGAGCGCAAGTTCGGCATCAAGAACGAGGAAAGCCGCATCCAGGTCGAGGCGCTGGCCAAGAACGCCAAGGACTTTGGCGTCGAATATTATTCCGAGAACGATATCCGCCAGGGCATCGTCCACATCATCGGCCCCGAGCAGGGCTTTACGCTGCCCGGCATGACCATCGTCTGCGGCGACAGCCATACCTCGACGCATGGCGCGTTCGGCGCGCTGGCGCACGGCATCGGCACGTCGGAAGTCGAGCATGTGCTGGCGACGCAGACGCTGATCCAGCGCAAGGCCAAGAACATGCTGGTGCGCGTCGACGGCCAGCTGCCGGAAGGCGTTACCGCCAAGGACATCATCCTCGCCATCATCGGCGAGATCGGCACCGCCGGCGGCACCGGCTATGTCATCGAATATGCCGGCGAGGCGATCCGCTCGCTGTCGATGGAAGGCCGCATGACGATCTGCAACATGTCGATCGAGGGCGGCGCGCGCGCCGGCCTGATCGCTGCCGACGAGACGACCTTCGCCTATGTCAAGGACAAGCCGCGTGCGCCGAAGGGCGCGGCCTGGGACGCCGCGCTCGCCTACTGGAAGACGCTGCAGTCCGACGAAGGCGCGCATTTCGACAAGGTGATCGTGCTCGACGCGGCCAAGCTGCCGCCGATCGTCTCCTGGGGCTCCTCGCCCGAGGATGTCGTTTCCGTGCAAGGCATCGTGCCGAACCCGGACGATATCGCCGACGAGAACAAGCGCACCTCCAAGCAGCGGGCGCTCGACTATATGGGCCTCACGCCGGGCACCAAGATCACCGACATCGCGCTCGACCGCGTCTTCATCGGTTCCTGCACCAATGGCCGCATCGAGGATCTGCGCGCCGCCGCCAAGGTGATCGAGGGCAAGACCGTGAATCCGCGCGTCAACGCCATGATCGTGCCGGGCTCCGGCCTGGTCAAGGAACAGGCGGAAGCCGAGGGTCTGGACAAGATCTTCCGCGCCGCCGGTTTCGACTGGCGCGAGCCGGGTTGCTCGATGTGCCTTGCCATGAACGACGACCGGCTGAAGCCGCATGAACGCTGCGCCTCGACCTCGAACCGCAATTTCGAGGGAAGGCAAGGCTTCAAGGGCCGCACCCATCTGGTGTCGCCGGCCATGGCGGCGGCGGCGGCGATCGCCGGCCACTTCGTCGACATCCGCGACTGGAAATAACCTCCGGTCCACACATTCCGATGATTGCCGGACCCCGGAACCGCAATGCGGTTCCGGGGTCTTTTTTCATTCGCGCGGTCCGCATATTCGTCCGGGCTTAACCGCTTGTTTGGGCTTGCGCCCTATGGTCTTCCCTCACGTCACGCGAGGGGAAGTCACCGTCCTTTGGACACCGGCCTGTTGATAGCGCTGCTCAATCCGACGATCGCGCTGGCCCTCGGCGCGGCCTTCCTCGTGCTATGGGCCTATCAGCGTCACCGGCCCTATCTGGCCGTGCTGGCGCTCAGCTATTGTGTTTCGGCGCCCGGCTTTCTGTTCCAGTATTTCACCTTGCCCATCGGCATGGTGCTGACCAAGCTGGTGTCCAACATCTGCTTCGCCATCGCCGGCTGCTGCCTGTCGAGCGCCATCGTCGCCCGTTATGGCCGCAAGGTGCCCTATGTGGCGATCGGCGTGCTGGCCGGTGGTGGGCTGGCCTCGTTCTGCTGGTTCCTCTTCGTCGCGCCTGATCTCACCTGGCGTATCCTGGCGATGAATTTCGCCTTCGGCGGCCTCAGCCTTCTGGTCGCCGCCGAACTCAGGCCGGTGCGCAACAATGGCCCGACCGAGAAGATCCTGTTCGTGCTGTCGCTGCTGTCGGGCCTCAACTTCTTCGTGCGAACCCTCGTCGTCGTCATCGCGCACGGGCCGTTCACCAGCTATGACGGATTCTACAACTCGTCCTACTGGACGACGGCGCTGCTGTCGCATGCGCTGCTGTCGCTGCTGATCGCGCTTTGCCTGTTCACCGCTGCGGCCCTCGACGTGATGAAGGCGCTGAAGGCCGAGACGCATACCGATCCGCTTTCGGGCCTGCTCAACCGGCGCGGCTTCGAGGAGCGCGCGGCCCAGCTTCTGCGACACTGCGCAATGGCCAGGTTCCCGGTGGCGCTGGTGCTGGCCGACCTCGATCATTTCAAGGCGCTCAACGATGTGCACGGGCATGCCGCCGGCGATCGGGTGATCGCCGATTTCGCCGCCAAGCTCCGGTCGGCCACCGGCGCGCGCGGCGCTGCCGGGCGCATCGGCGGCGAGGAATTCGCCGTGCTTCTGCCGCTCAGCGATCTCGCCGCCGCGCGGCTGTTCGCCGAGGCTGTGCGCACGCTCTACTCGGCAGGCGGCGTCGACGGGCTTCCCGCCGGCACCAAGGTCACCGCCAGTTTCGGCGTGGCGGCCCGCAGCGGCGAGGAAGCGCTGGAGCCGTTGATGCGGCGTGCCGACGAGGCGCTCTACAAGGCCAAGAAAAACGGCCGCGACAGCGTGCGCCTGTCGTACGAACGGCCCGAAACGCTGTTCGTGCCGGAGCCGTCCAAGGCCGGCTGAAGCCGTACGTCCCAGCACACGTTAACGTCTTTTTCGCCCGTCGGTGTTAGGTGACACACGGGGTGCGAAAGAGATGAGCGGCGCGAACTTCATCCTGTTGATCAATCTGTCGGTTGCCGGCCTGCTGGCAGCATCCTTCATGGCGGTCGCGTTTCATGATGTCGGCCGCGCTCCGGCGCGCTGGTTTGCTTCTGGCTATGTGCTGGGCATGGTCTACTCGGCGATCGAATTCAGCATTCCCGCCTTCACCGATGCCCGGCTGCCGGTGGTCACCGCCTTCGCGGTTTTCCTGGGCGCAACAATAGCCTTCAACGTCGGACTGGCCCGCAAATACGGCGTCGCGCCGCCATGGTCGCCGATGCTGTTCTTCCTGGTCGCCGCCACCATCGTCGTCTATTTCGTACAAGACCTGCCGCGCCAGTCGCTGGTCCGCATGATGGCCTACCAGCTCCCCTATGCCGTCATGCAATTCGTCGGATTGGCCATCGTCTGGTCGTCCAGGCAAAGGCGCGGCCGGCTCGATCGCATCCTGATGGCGGTGCTCGCCGCCAGCGCTGTGCAGTTCGCCTCAAAGCCGTTCATCGCGCATGCGCTTGGCGGCTGGGGCGCCAATCCGCAGGCCTATCTGCAAAGCAGCTACGCGCTGGTGTCGCAATCGCTCGGCACCGTCTTTGCCCTGGCCATGGCGCTGCTGACGCTGGCCATCCTGGTCCGCGATGTGCTGGCCGAAGTGACGTCGAGATCGGAGACCGATACGCTTTCGCGACTGCTCAATCGCGGTGCCTTCACGCGCCAGGCCGAGCAGGCCGTGCTTGGCGCTATGCGGCAAGGCGTGCCGGTCGCGCTGGTCATCGCCGATCTCGATCATTTCAAGAGCATCAACGACAATTTCGGCCATGCCTCCGGCGACCGGGTGATCGAGACCTTTGCCGGTTCCCTGCGCGAAGCCGCCGCCGGGTACCATGTCGCGGGCCGCATCGGCGGGGAGGAATTCGCCATCATCCTGCCGGGAACCAATCTGGCCGCCGCCCGGCTGTTCGCCGAGGGCACGCGCAGCGCGTTCGGCGCGCTGCGCATCGACGGGCTGCCCGCGGACATCAGCTGCACGGCGAGTTTCGGGGTTGCCGAACTTCATCCCGGTGAAACCACCGCCGATCTCATGCGGCGCGCCGACGAGGCGCTCTACCTGGCGAAGAATGCGGGGCGCGACTGCGTCCGTGTCTCGGCCGGGCCGGGAGGCGAGTGGTCGTCCAGCGCAATCGTCATCAATTCCAGATCAGCATGACGTTGGTCGAATCGTCATCCTGATCCACCTCTTCGCCGTTTCCGTGAAACGGTGAAACGCTCTAGCGGCAGGGGCTGAGTTCCGGCATCTCGCCTTCGGAAAGCCCGTACATGTAGCTGCGGCCTTTGACGAAGACCGGCGGCCGGTAGCAATCGCTATAGCCTGAAATCTCGTCGGATTCATTCTGGTAGATCACCTTGGGCTGGCCGGCGCTGGTGTAGTCGGCCAGCTTCTTGGCCAGCTTGCCTTCGCCGACGATGATGCGCTTGTAGCCGGCGGCGCTGTCGATGACGAGATTGCCGAAGGAATCGGCGTAGACGCGATCCTGGTGGCGCCCATTGGCCAGCGTGGGCGTCGCCAGGCTGGCGAGCGAAACCGCTACCATAAGCGCCGAGAGGCGTGATCTGCTTGAGTTCGAACGCATGGCGTCTTCCTGATGGTTAGAGGCCAAAGCGCGTCGAGACGCGCTTTTTGATTTCTTGTCTGGATGCATGTCGTTGCCCCAAAACCGCTGACGCACTTTTGGGCGACATGCATGGCTCCTCGAATCAGAAATTAACCTTTTCTTAACCTTTGTTAAGAGGCCGGCGCGTTGCGCGGCGATGTCTCGTCAAACATGGTTAATTTCCGACTGGAGGGAAAACCCGATAGCCATCATTCGGCCATGCTTGGCGGCACCATCGCGGCCGGCATCGAATGGACCCAAAGGCAGCCTCGGGGCAACCTTGATCTTGGTGCAACATCGTGGCTAGTCTGCCGCGCGGGAGGACAGCATATGGCGCTACGCCGGACGGTTTGGGTGTCCGTTTTCCCGTTGCTTGCCGTCGTTGCGGCCTGTGTGCCGCAGGATGGCGCGCCGAAAGCGGCCAATGTCGTCTCGCCCGCGCCGGCACAGCAGTCCATCGCAGCCGCGGCTCGCCCGGCATCCGCGCCTCCGGCACCGGCAACCAAGATCACCACCGATCTCACCGCGCCGCGATCCACAGTGGGTACGGCAACCTATGGATGCGGCAATGGCAGCACGATCACCATTCAGAATCTCGGCTCGTTGTTGCGTGTGATCGAGCCGAATGGCACGACCGAAGAGTTTGCGGCGTCGCCCGCCAACCAGTCCAGCCGCTACCAGGAAGCCGCCACGCATAACGCAATCGTGATCGACGGGCGTGAGGCGCTGGTGATGAAGAGGGGCTCGACGCCGCAGACCTGCAGGCGCTAGGCCGCACGGCCAGGAAGTCGCTTATGCTGCACTGCAGCGATATCGAGCCGGCTTTGGGTCCTCCGCCCCTAATCGATTGAAGCCCGAGCCAGCCTTTTTGTCAGACTAAATGACGTTTCCAAAACGATTTTCTGGCTTTGACGCGGTGCAAAAAGAGCATTAGAAACCGGCTGTCCGAAGTCGCAACCGGAAGCGGCAATGCCGTATTTCCACCTGAGGCTAAAAGCGCGTCGCGCCGAAACGGATTCATGCGACGCGCTTCGGATTCTTGTTTAGTGCATGCCGTCCTCCCAAAACCGAGGTCACTTTTGGGCGACATGCACGAAGACGCCGAACCTGGGGGAGCCATGAGCAAATCACCAGCCACCCGCGAATTCGCCAGACGAGAACGGCCGCTTTCGCCGCACCTGACGATCTACCGGCCGCCGATCACCATGACGATGTCGATCATCCATCGCATCACCGGCGGGGCGCTTTATTTCGGCACGCTGCTGGTCGCGGTCTGGCTGATGGCGGCGGCAAGCTCGCAGGCGACCTTCGACTGGGTCAACTGGGCCTTCGGCACCTGGCTCGGCCGGCTGATCCTGTTCGGCTACACCTGGGCGCTGATGCACCACATGCTGGGCGGCGTGCGCCACCTGGTCTGGGATACGGGCGCCGGGCTGGAAAAGCATACGGCCTCGAAGATCGCCTGGGCGACGCTTGTCGGCTCGGTCCTGCTCACCTTGCTGATCTGGATCGCCGGCTACATGGCGCGAGGAGCCTGATCATGAGCGGCAAGAACAATACCGATATGCGCACGCCGCTGGCGAAAGTCCGCGGTCTCGGCTCCGCCCGCGAGGGCACCGGTCATTTCTGGCGCCAGCGCCTGACCGCAATCGCCAACATCCCGCTGACGCTTTTCTTCGTCGGGTTCCTGATCGCGCTCAACGGCGCCGGCTATGCGGAAGTGCGCGCGGCGCTCGCCAATCCGTTCGTGGCGCTGATGCTGGCCCTGGTGCTGATCTCCGGGCTCATCCATATGCGGCTCGGCATGCAGGTGATCATCGAGGATTACATCACCAGCGAAGGCCTGAAGCTGGCGACGATCGCGCTCAACACATTTTTCACCGTAGCGGTCGGCGTCGCCTCGATCTTCGCCCTGCTCAAGCTGGCATTCGGAGGCTGAGTTGGCCAAGGACGCGAAATCAGCCAAAATGGCAGGCTATAATTTTGTCGACCACAAATTCGACGTGGTGGTGGTCGGCGCCGGGGGCGCGGGCCTGCGCGCCACGCTTGGCATGGCCGAACAGGGCCTGCGCACCGCCTGCATCACCAAAGTGTTCCCGACGCGCTCGCACACGGTGGCCGCGCAAGGCGGCATTGCCGCTTCGCTGTCCAATATGGGCCCCGATTCCTGGCAGTGGCACATGTACGACACCGTCAAGGGGTCGGACTGGCTCGGCGATGTCGACGCCATGGAATATCTGGTGCGCGAAGCGCCGGCCGCGGTCTACGAGCTCGAACACTATGGCGTACCATTCTCGCGCACCGAAGAGGGCAAGATCTACCAGCGGCCGTTCGGCGGCCACATGATGAATTACGGCGAAGGCCCGCCGGTGCAGCGCACCTGCGCCGCCGCCGACCGCACCGGCCACGCCATCCTGCACACGCTCTACGGCCAGTCGCTGAAGAACAACGCGCAGTTCTTCATCGAGTATTTCGCGCTCGACCTGATCATGGAGCCGGACGGCACCTGCACCGGCGTCGTTGCCTGGAACCTCGATGACGGCACCATCCACCGCTTCTCGGCCAAGATGGTGGTGCTGGCGACCGGCGGCTATGGCCGCGCCTATTTCTCGGCCACCTCGGCCCACACCTGCACCGGCGACGGCGGCGGCATGGCGTCGCGGGCCGGCTTCCCGCTGCAGGACATGGAATTCGTGCAGTTCCACCCGACCGGCATCTACGGCGCCGGCTGCCTGATCACCGAAGGCGCGCGCGGCGAGGGCGGCTATCTCGTCAATTCCGAGGGCGAGCGCTTCATGGAGCGCTACGCGCCGTCCGCCAAGGACCTTGCCTCGCGCGACGTCGTCTCACGCTGCATGACGCTGGAGATCCGCGAGGGCCGTGGCGTCGGCAAGAACAAGGACCACATCTTCCTGCATCTCGACCACCTCGATCCGGCCGTGCTGCATGAGCGGCTGCCCGGTATTTCGGAATCGGCCAAGATCTTCGCCGGCGTCGACCTGACCAAGGAGCCGATCCCGGTGCTGCCGACGGTGCACTACAATATGGGCGGCGTGCCGACCAACTACTGGGGCGAGGTGCTGAACCCGACGACGCGCAGCCCCGACAAGGTGTCGCCCGGACTGATGGCGGTCGGCGAGGCCGGCTGCGCCTCGGTGCACGGCGCCAACCGGCTGGGCTCGAACTCGCTGATCGACCTGGTGGTGTTCGGCCGCGCCGCGGCGATCCGCGCCGGCCAGGTCATCGACCGCAAGTCGGCGATCCCGTCACCCAACGAAGCCTCGGTCGAGAAGATCATGGACCGCTTCGACGGGCTGCGCCACGCCAATGGCTCGACGCCGACGGCCGTGCTGCGCGAGAAGATGCAGAAGGCGATGCAGGAAGACGCCGCCGTGTTCCGCACGCAGGAATCGCTGGAGAAAGGCTGCAAGCGCATTTCGCAGATCTGGGGCGAGCTCAAGGACATCAAAGTGTTCGACCGCTCGATGATCTGGAATTCCGACCTGGTCGAGACGCTGGAGCTGGAAAACCTGATGGCCAACGCCATCACCACCGTCTACAGCGCCGAGGCGCGCAAGGAGAGCCGCGGCGCGCATGCCCGTGAAGACTTTTCGGCGCGCGACGACGCCACCTGGCGCAAGCACACGCTGGCCAGGGTGAGCGAAGACGGCAAGGTGACGCTCAGCTACCGGCCTGTGCACACCGAGCCGCTGCTGGCCGAAAAGGACGGCGGCATCAGCCTCGCCAAGATCGCGCCCAAGGCCAGGGTGTACTGACGATGGCGCTGGCTGGCACGGGATATTCCAGCAAGCCCCTTCCGGCCAAGCTCGGCCTGAAGGACGGCATGATTGCCGCCTTCATCGCGCTGCCGCCGGAGCTCGACGAACTGGCCGGCGCCGTCGATTTCGCCGAGGTCGACCGGCTGGCCGAATGGTCCGACATTTCGGGCAGCCATCAAAGATACGACGCCGTGCACGCCTTCACCAAACAACGCGCCGAGATCGAGGATCGCCTCGGCGATGTCGAGGCGGCGATCAAGCGTGACGGCATGGTCTGGGTGTCGTGGCCGAAGAAGGCATCGAAAGTGCCGACCGACGTCACCGAGGGTGTCGTCCGCACCGAAGCGCTGAAGCGCGACCTTGTCGACGTCAAGGTCGCCGCCGTGAATGAAGTCTGGTCCGGGCTGAAGCTCGTCATCCGAAAGGACCTGAGGTAATGGTCGAACTGACGCTCCCCAAGAATTCGAAGATCCAGCAGGGCAAGACCTGGCCGAAGCCGGAGGGTGCCACCAATCTGCGGGAATACCGCATCTACCGCTGGTCGCCGGACGATGACGAGAACCCGCGCATCGACACCTATTTCGTCGACATGGACGATTGCGGGCCGATGGTGCTCGACGCGCTGCTCTGGATCAAGAACAAGATCGACCCGACGCTGACCTTGCGCCGCTCCTGCCGCGAAGGCATTTGCGGCTCCTGCGCCATGAACATCGACGGCTCCAACACGCTGGCCTGTACCAAGGGCTGCGACGACATTTCCGGCGCCGTCAAAGTCTATCCGCTGCCGCATATGCAGGTGGTGAAGGATCTGGTGCCCGACCTCACCAATTTCTACGCCCAGCACGCCTCGATCGAGCCGTGGCTGAAGACGGTGTCGCCGCAGCCGGCCAAGGAATGGCTGCAGAGCCATGAGGACCGCGAGAAGCTCGACGGGCTCTACGAATGCATATTGTGCGCCTGTTGCTCGACCTCGTGCCCGAGCTACTGGTGGAACGGCGATCGCTATCTCGGCCCGGCAACCCTCTTGCAGGCCTATCGCTGGCTGATCGACAGCCGCGACGAGGCCAAGGGCGAGCGGCTCGACAATCTCGAGGACCCGTTCCGGCTCTATCGCTGCCACACCATCATGAACTGCGCGCAGACCTGCCCCAAGGGCCTCAACCCGGCCAAGGCGATCGCCGAGATCAAGAAGATGATGGTGGAGCGCCGAGTCTGACGCCGAAATTACCTGCCGCTTTCTCTCTCGCCGCCATAGCGGCACTCCGCGCTCGCCTCGATCTTGTGCGAAGCCCGGGTGTTAAAATCCTGTTCGCCACTGAAAGCGGCAGTTGCGCCAGGACCTCTCCCGCATCGAAGTCCGTGTGCTCGGTTGCCTGATTGAAATAAGCAACCGTCGAACCGCGCAAGCGACTTGAGCAGAAGGGCCGATGTGGCTGCCCGGCTCTCGTGTCGAACGCCGTCAGTTCAGATGGACCGGCAGTTCTTGCTGGCTGCGCTGTGTCCAGCCAGATGGGCCGTCCGCGACCGATCCCGTTTCAAACATGTCGCTTACAAGTCTGGGACGCCAAGGGAGTCCTTGCGGCTAATATTAGCAGCAACTTAAGTAATTGATTGCTGTATGCGCACGATTACTGGTATTGCCTTAGTATAGTTTTAAGCCGTCGTCGATATTCACTTTCGAGATCGCGGTTCGAGTGCAAATCAGTGCGCGGCTTCATCGTGAATGGGTATTCAGTATCTGGGCCATTGATCAGCGCCGCAACAGTCGGCTCGCTCACCTGGCTTGTGTCGCTGATCTATTTTCAGGAGAAGGGGCTGCTTGCGGCTCTCGGTTTGGGGGTTTTGATCGCGCTTCTCTGGCTTGACGGGTTCCGGGACAAGAAGGCGGATCGGCAGAGAAGCCGGTGGTTCAGGCCCTATTTCTCGCTCTTCCCCTGCCTTCTATTCCTTGTCTATGTCTATCTGGAAAGCGTCTTCGGCTATTTTGACTGGGGTGCGATGTTCATGCATGCCGGCGCCGGGATGCTGACGCCCGGTGTCGTCTTTGAGTATTTGTGGAATACCGGAAGCACGATGCTGGTTATTCTGGTCGTTCTTCTCGGTCTCGGCGCACTGAAGGCGCGCGGTACGCTGACGAGAGGATTGGATGTCGCCTTGATGGCGTTCTTCCTGGCGGCGAACCCGATGCTGACACGTCCGATCGCGGCAGCGATTCATCCCAATCCCCTGCATGATTTCCTGTCCAAGCGGTTCGTCGATATTGCCGCTTTGGCAGAGCCGGAGGTTGCAGCAGCATCCGTGGCCGTCGCGCCCAGCAACCTCGTTCATATTTTCATCGAAAGCGCCGAGCGCTCCTACATGAACGAGGCGGAGTTCGGTGACGTCATGGGACCGCTGCTCGAATTCGATAGGCGTGGCGTTTCGGCGAGCAACATGGTGCAGCTTGCCTACACCAACAACTCCATCTCAGGGATGGTCGCTGCGAATTGTGGAACGCCGCTGCTGATAACGTTCTTCACATCGCGCCAATACCTGGAGGAGCATTCGCAATTCCTGCCTGGCCTGACCTGCCTGGGCGATGTTCTGAAGGCACGGGGTTATCAGCAGAACTTTGTTACCGGTTGGCCACTCAGCTTCACCGGTCAGGGGACATTCTATTCCACCCATGGCTACTCATCGCTTTTCGGGGGCCCCGAAGTGGTGGCTGCGGTCGCCGGGCGCGGCAACAGTTTCGGCGCCGACGACGCTGAAGTCCTGGATTTGAGCTTCGACATTTTGCGGCGTGCGCAGCGCGGCGGCAAACCGTTCTCCTTGACGATCGCCGTCAGCGGTGGGCACGCGATGGATGGCTACCTGACCGACAAATGTATCGGCAAGACGGGACTTTCCCCGCAAGCCCCCAATATTCTCCACGCCGTGAAATGCACCAACATGCTCGTTGCCGACTTCATTCACAAAGCCGAAGCCGACGGTCTGATGGCGAACACCGTTCTGGTGCTGCAAAGCGACCATCTCAGTGCACCTAGCGCGGTGACGGACCGCCTGGACAAGTATGAACGACGCAACTTTTTCTCCCTCTCGGGGGATGGCATTCCGTCCAAGACATATACCGGACTTTCGGGCACGATCGACATATTCCCCACCATCCTCGACGCGCTGGACGTGCCACCCCCCAATGGCCAGGCCGCCTTTGGCGTCTCGCTGCTCGGGGATCGGCCGACGCTGGCCCAGGAACTTGGACAGGACCTGCTCGATGACGCGGTCTATGCCGAGGATATCCTCGTCAGATCATTCTGGCAGCCGAAACCTGAGCGGAAGGCCGAGACGCCTAGGACTAATGCCCTCTAGTGCCGAACCGCGCCGGTGCAAATGTCCGATGCCAGATAGCGCCCTGATGCGAGAAAAGGCTGAAAAGTGTGACGCTTCGTAGCGCATTCGTCGATCGAAAATGGGAGACGTTTCGCGGACGGTCATGGTATCGGAAGCTTTGGGTATAGAAATCCATGAGCGAAGACCTTCCCATCCTCTCCCCCATCGAAGCGCGCATGCTCGGCTGCCTGATCGAGAAGAAGGAGCTGACGCCTGACGTCTATCCGCTGACGCTCAACGCAGCCCTTGCCGCCGCCAACCAGAAGACGGCGCGTGACCCGGTCATGGCGCTGGAGCAGACGGAGGTGCACCGGGCGCTGAAGCTGCTCGAGCAGAAGGGGCTGGTGCGGCAGATGTTCGGTTCGCGCGTCGAGCGCTACGAGCATCAGATGGCGCAGCGCTTCTCGCTGACCACGCCACAGACCGCCTTGATCGGCCTGCTCCTGCTGCGCGGACCGCAGACGGCGCATGAACTCCTGGCTCGAGCCGAGCGCATGGCGCGATTTTCATCGATCGAGGATCTGCGCGCTGAACTCGACATGCTGATCGGCCGGCGGCCGCCGCTGGTCCAGGAAATCCCGCGCGGACCAGGCCAGCGCGAGGATCGCTACGTGCATCTTCTCGCCGGCCCGGTGGACGTTGCAGCCCTGTCGGCCCAGCGTAGCGCGCCGGCCATGCCTCACTCCGACCTCGAAGCGAGGGTGGAAGCGCTGGAGCAGGAAGTCGCGGCCCTTCGCGCCCGGCTTGACGCGCTGGGCGGCTGAGGCCACCTGGAGTTGCTCGAATGAAAACGCCGGCTCTCAGGCCGGCGTTTGTCGCTTCTGGTTACCCCGCTCAGCCGAGCCTGGCGTCGAGCGACACCTTTATGGCGCCGAGCGCCTTGGAGACCGGGCATTCGGCCTTGGCCTTCTCGGCCAATTCCTTGAATTTCGCCGCATCGATGCCGGGCACTTTGCCGACCAGCGTGATCGCGCTGCCGGTGATGCCGGTGCCTGGAACCAGCGTCACCACCGCCTTGGCGTCGAGTTCGGCGGCGGGCGTGCCGTTCTCGGCCAGGAAGTGCGAAAGCTGCATGGCGTAGCAGCCGGCATGTGCCGCCGCGATCAGCTCTTCCGGGTTGGTGCCGGATTTGCCGCTTTCATCCTCGAAGCGCGCCTTGAACGAATAGGGCGTGCCCTTGAGCGTCCCGCTCTGGCTGTCGAGCGTGCCTTTGCCTTCTTTCAGATTGCCTTTCCAGACGGCGGTTGCGGTGCGGTCCATGAAGTCCTCCTTGGTTGCCGTGAACTTGGGGTTGTCGTGAACTTGGTCCGGGTGAAGCCCGGCGTCCGGTCAACTATAGCGCGGGTCGGCGCGAAGACCACTGCACTGTTTGGACCACGGCACGATGACGGCGCATTTGCCTTCGGAAAAATCCGGGCAGCCCGGAAAAAAATAGTCGCGCAAAAATGTCGACTTCCATCCAGCCCGTCCGTCCTGTGGGCGGCCATGGGATTTGTGGCCTGATGGAGGTTCACATGGACAATCTGTTTTTCGCACTGTGGAAGAGCCCGGGCCATGGGCCTGAGCGACAGGAAGACTTCTGGCTGGATCCGCCGGCGCCCGTCTTCGCCAGGCTGCTGGCGGCGGTCGCCATCATCGGGGTCGCGACATGCCTTCTCGACCATGCGGCGGCCATCGACGGCAAGGCTGACACGCTCGTCGTCGCATCCTATGGTTCGTCTCAGCAGGAGAGCTCGCGATGAAATATGTCTGCCTGGTTTATGGTGAGGAAGAGGATCTCTACGCATTGACCGTGGAGCGCGGGGCCAAGCTCGACGCGGATTCACTGGCCTATGACAGGTCCCTGGACCAGGAGGGCAAGCTGATCATCGCGCAGGCGCTGCAATCGGTGAGAACGTCGAAGTCGGTGCGCCGGCGCGAGGGCAAGCGCCTCGTCACCGACGGCCCTTTCGCCGAAACCAAGGAGCAACTGCTCGGCTTCGTCATGGTCGAGGCCGACACTCTCGACGAAGCGCTGGACATCGCCGCCGGTATTCCGCTGGCCGAACTCGGCACGGTCGAGGTCCGGGCGATCTACACTATACCGGGGTCTTAGGTGGTGCCTGGCCTTGGCGGCTGAGGCTACAAACCGGCTGTTTAATCGCCTAAGTTTCACCAGCCGCAATTGAAGTTTCTTCGCCGCAAGCAACTCTCGCGTGTTGAAGCGGCGCGACAGTTCTCTTATCGTCGGATTTCCGGGGGATTTCGACATGCCTTTCCTGATTGCTGTCCTTGGCGTGCTGGGTGCGGCGGCGTTCTGGTGGTACCGGATGAAGGCCATGAACGATGCCGCGCGCGAGGTCGCCGATGTCGTCGGGCGCGTGCAAGGCAACATCAGGCGCAAGAAACTGCGCAAGCAGGCGGCCCTGTCGCCGCTCACGGCGATCGACGATCCGGTGGTGGCCGCCGCGACGCTGATTACCGCGATCGTTTCCGAGAACGGCCCCGTGCTGCCGCAGCGCGAGGCCGTCATCCGCGCTGTAATCTCCGAGATCGCCGACAAGAAGAAAACCGACGAGGCGGTGATTTACGCCAAATGGGCGGCGGCGCAGATCGACGACACCACGATCGTCATCGACAAGCTGGCGCCGTTCCTGCGCGAACGTCTCGACGTCGCCGAGCGCAACGATCTGCTGCAGATGGTCAACCGCGCCGCCCAGGGTGGCGAGATGCGCCTCGAGATCGCCGACCAACGCATGCTGCGGCTGCGGCAGAAGCTTGGTTTTGAAGTGAACTAGGCTGTGGCGATATTCGCCGGCGTATTGGCGAGGCGCTCTCGGCTGCGGACTCACAAAGGCGCAGCGACAGTCTGATGGCCGCCAAGATCATGCACAATCGCTTGCTTCGAATGTCGGAATTGGGCTCGAGCTCAGCGCATTTCATGGCGGCTCCCCCACTACGACCGGTATAAATTATCGGTCAGTCGATTGGCTCAAGGAGAATTCGCATGCGCGGTCATTGTTTATGTGGCGCCATTGCGTTTTGAGGTCGATGGTCCGGCACAAGCATGCGTGAGCTGTCATTGTGAAAGTTGTCGGCGGCAATGTTCTGCGCCGATGACCACCTATATTGGCGTCTTGGACCACCAATGGCGATGGATGAGCAAGCCTCCGAAGGTCTTCAACTCTTCTCCCGGTGTGGAAAGAACATTTTGCGATCACTGTGGCTCGCCACTGTCTTTCCGCTCAAAGAACATGTCCGGTGTCATGCATTTTTTTGCCGCGGCGATGGAGGACCCGGAAAAATTTGCACCAACGCTGCATGTCGCTTTTGAGGAGAAGCTCCCCTGGCTGAAACTCGCCGACGGCCTGCCGACACGTTTTGGGCCTGACTATACGAAAGGCTAGATCGCCTCGCCTTTCAGCAGCCGCGGCGTGCCTGCGGACAATCCCGATGCCTGCCGGATGAAAAACGCCTTCAGCCTGGGCATGCGCTCGACGAGGCCGAGGCCGATGTCGCGCACGGTGCGCAGCGGGGTGATGTCGTTGGAAAACAGCCGGTTAAGCACATCCGTCGTGACGCCCATCTGCACCGTGTCGAAACGGCGCCATTGCTGGTAGCGTTCGAGCACGTCGAGCGCGCCGATGTCCTGGCCGAGCCGGTCGGCCTCGACGATCACTTCGGCAAGTGCGGCCACATCCTTGAAGCCGAGATTGAGGCCCTGGCCGGCGATCGGATGGATGCCGTGGGCGGCGTCGCCGGCAAGGGCCACGCGCGGGGCGACGAAGGCGCGCGCGATGGTGAGGCCGAGCGGCCAGGCGCGCGGCTTGTCGGCAACGCGGATCTCGCCGAGCTTCAGGCTGAAACGCTGTTCCAGTTCATGCTCGAAGACGAGGTCGTCGCCTTCCACCAGCGTTTTGGCATCCTCCGTGCGTTCGACCCAGACGATCGACGAGCGGTTGGTGCCGTCTTCGTCGGGTTTCAGCGGCAGCGTGGCGAAGGGGCCGGCGGGCAAGAAGTGCTCTTCGGCGCGGCCATTATGCGGGCGTTCATGCGCCACGGTGCAGACGATGCCGGACTGGCCATAGTCCCACTTCACCGTCTTGATGCCGGCCATGTCGCGCAGCTTCGAATTGACGCCGTCGGCGGCGACCAGCAGCCGTGCCGTCAGCGCGGCGCCGTCGGCCAGATGCACGGTGATACCGGCGCCATTGGTCTCGAAACCCTGCACCGCGACGCCTTCGATGATGTCGATGCCGAGCTTTTCGGCCCTGGCGCGCAAGGCGCCGTTGAGCGACTTGTTGGCGACCATATGGGCGAAGGGCTCGCCCGGCGCCACTTCGCCGCCAAAGGTCAGGAAGACCGGGCGCACAGGATCGGCGCTGCGCGAATCGGTAATGATCATCTCGGTGATCGCCTGCGCCTGCGGCGCGATCTCGGCCCAGACGCCGAGCTGTTCGAGCATGCGGCAGGCGGCAGCGGCAATGGCCGAGGCGCGGCCGTCGCGTTGCCAGGCGCCGGCGGGCGCGGCATCGACCAGCGCCACGGCCAGATGCGGTCGCGCCTGTTTCAGCGAGACGGCGGTGGCCAGGCCGACATAGCCTGCTCCGGCGACGAGGACATCGAGCCCGGATCTGGTCTTGGCGTCCGCCTTGCGTTCCATGCCTTGGCTCCTTGCGCGTCGGCCCGGGCTCGCGCCCTTGACGGCTCGTTCTTCCTGTCGGAAACCGCCATAGCAATTTTGCGGCGAGGTCACAAAACATGACGGCGGCGATCGACGAGCTTCTGAGCATTCTCGACCTCGAGAGGCTGGAACACAATCTGTATCGTGGTCGCAGCCCCCAGGTGGAGTGGCAGCGCGTGTTCGGCGGCCAGACCATCGCCCAGGCGCTGGTAGCGGCGCAGCGGACGGTGGAGCCGGACCGCTTCGTGCATTCGCTGCACGGCTATTTCATGCGGCCGGGCGACATCAGGGTGCCGATCGTCTACGAGGTCGACCGCATCCGCGACGGCGGCTCCTTCACCACTCGACGCGTGCTGGCGATCCAGCACGGACAGGCGATCTTTTCGCTGGAAGCCTCGTTCCAGGTCGACGAGAAGGGGCTGGAGCACCAGTTCGCGCTGCCCGACGACGTGCCGCCGCCGGAAGGGCTGCTGACGCAGCGCCAGCTGCTCGAAAGAGCCGAGCGTGTGCCGGAGGCGGTGCGCCGCTTCTGGGCGCGCGAACGGCCGCTGGAACTCAGGCCGGTCAATCTCCAGCACTATGAAAGCCGCGACAAGCTGCCGCCCCGGCAGAACGTCTGGATCCGCCTTGGCGGCCCGGTTCCCGATGACCGCGCGCTGCAATCGGTGCTGCTGGCCTATCTCTCCGACATGACGCTATTGGACACCTCGACCTTCGCACATGGGCGCGGCCTGTTCGATCCCGATATCCAGGCGGCGAGCCTCGACCATTCGATGTGGTTCCATCGGCCGCATTCGCTCGACGGCTGGCTGCTCTATGCGCAGGACAGCCCGTCGAGTTCGGGGTCGCGCGGCTTCAGCCGCGGCACGCTCTATGCGCGCGACGGCACGCTGATCGCCTCGATGGCCCAGGAAGGGTTGATCCGGCTCAAGCGTTGAGCATTGCGAGTCTTGTTTGAGCAGGATCACTGGGCAAACGAAAACCGTTTGTCCGGGAAAACCGGGCTCGACTTTTCGGGATCATGCCCAAAGCCGGCAAATTAGGCAAATTCGAAAAATTGCATATTTTTTGAGCATGTGGCGTGCCGCAGGCATTGGCACCCGCTGCCTCCCATCGCCTCATTCCCTGTATTTACAACAGGTTAACATGCTGCTTCGGCACTTGGCACGGAGCTTGAATCCTTGTGTGCACTCTCCGGCTCTTTGGGATCGGTGAAGTCGTGCAAACGCGGGGGACCGCAACAGCAAAGGGTGAAACCTTATGAAAATCGTGATGGCAATCATCAAGCCGTTCAAGCTGGACGAGGTACGCGAAGCGCTTACCGCCGTCGGCATCCAGGGCCTGACCGTCACCGAAGTCAAAGGCTACGGGCGTCAGAAGGGACATACGGAAATCTATCGCGGAGCGGAATACGCGGTCAGTTTCCTGCCGAAGATCAAGATCGAGGTCGCTGTCAGTGCCGACATGGTCGACAAGGCCGTCGAAGCCATCACCGCCGCGGCCAAGACCGGCCAGATCGGCGACGGCAAGATCTTCGTTTTCGGCATCGATCAGGCGGTGCGCATCCGCACCGGCGAAACAGACACCGACGCGCTCTGAGCGGCGAACACGTATTCCAATGGAGAGTTCAATGAATATTTCTTCCACCTTGAAGACGACGGGACGGGCGGCCCTTCTGGGCTCGCTTGCTCTGGCAGCATTGGGCAGCGTCGCCGCCTTTGCGCAGGAAGCCGCTCCGGCCGCTGCCGCCGCCGCACCGGCTGCCGCGCCCACCCCGGTGCTCGACACCGGCAACACCGCCTGGATGCTGACCTCGACGGCCCTGGTGCTGATGATGACCATTCCGGGCCTGGCGCTGTTCTACGGCGGCATGGTGCGCAAGAAGAACGTGCTCGCCACCATCATGCAGAGCTTCGCCATCACCTGCCTGGTAACGGTGCTGTGGTTCATGTTCGGCTATTCGCTGGCCTTCACCACCAATGAATCCGCCAGCATGAACAGCTACATCGGCGGCTTCTCGAGATTCTTCCATCACGGCATCACCGTCTCGACGCTGTGGCTGCCAGGGGTCGCGAACATTCCTGAGTTCGTCTTCTCGATGTTCCAGATGACCTTCGCCATCATCACGCCTGCCCTCATCGCCGGTGCCTTCGCCGAGCGCATGAAGTTCTCGGCGCTGCTGATCTTCATGGCCCTGTGGCTGCTGGTCGTCTATGCGCCGATCGCGCATTGGGTCTGGGGTGGCGGCTTCCTTGGCGCGGCCGGCGTGCTCGACTTCGCCGGCGGCACGGTCGTCCATATCAACGCCGGTGTCGCGGGCCTGGTCTGCGCGCTGGTCCTGGGCAAGCGCGAAGGCTACGGCACCACCAACATGGCGCCGCACAACCTTGTCTATTCGGTGATCGGCGCTTCGCTGCTGTGGGTCGGCTGGTTCGGCTTCAACGCCGGTTCGGAACTGGCAGCCGACGGCCTTGCCGGTGCCGCCATGCTCAACACCCAGGTCGCCACCGCCGCGGCGGCTCTCGCCTGGATGTTCGCCGAATGGATCGTCGCCAAGAAGCCCTCGGTGCTCGGCATCATCTCGGGCGCCGTCGCCGGTCTCGTCGCGGTGACGCCGGCTTCCGGCTTCGTCAACCCGACCGGCGCCTTCATCGTCGGCATCGTCGCCGGCGTGGTCTGCTACATCTCGGCGGTCAAGGTGAAGCACATGTTCGGCTATGACGACTCGCTCGATGCCTTCGGCGTCCATGGCGTCGGCGGCGTGGTCGGTGCGTTGCTGACCGGCGTGCTCGCCGATCCGGCGATCAATGCACTCGGCAAAGACGCTTCCATCGGCAAGCAGCTCTACGGCATCGTCTTCACCATCCTGTGGACGGCGATCGCCACCTTCGTGATCCTCTACATCGTCAAGGCGCTGGTCGGCCTGCGTCCGACGACCCAGGAAGAGGTCGAAGGCCTCGACATCTCCCAGCATGGCGAAGTGGTGCCGTAAGGCAAGCTTCGCCAAGGGGCCGGCGGATCCTCCTCCCGCCGGCCCCATATTTTCACGCAATCCCGGGAAAACCTGCAATTCGGCTTTCCCGGAGCTACTCCAGAGATCCCGTCGTGACGTTCTCGAAAGAGGCTCACGCATTGAGGCCCGAAGCAATTCGGGCCTCTTTTTTTGGAAAATCGAACGCTTCGAAAAGAAGAAGGACGAATCGTTTTTCGATGCGATCACGTTCGCGTGATCAGCCAACGAGGAGAAACATAGAGCCTCCCGGCTCCGTACTGGAGGTGCGAGCGCCGTTCTGGTGCTCGCTACCAACAGGGAAGGAACCAACTGATGAACATCAAGAACATCTTCCTGGGAGCACTGGCTCTGTCGATGGTCGGCGGCGTTGCGCTTGCTGGCGCGCTCGACGAGCCTGACAATATGGCGCCGTTCTTCACCGATGCCGGCATGAAGACCATGAAGTCCGAGGCGGATTTCAAGGCAGCCTGGGCCTCGACGGCCAAGGACAAGCAGGACCAGATGATGAAGGAGTGCCAGGACGCAGCGATGAGCAAGCCTCACGCCGAATTCTGCGCCAACCTGATGATGTACGCCGGTCACAAGTGATCGCGCGGGATCGGGCAGAGGCCCGATCCTTTTGTTGTCGAGCGAAACGATGGCGGGTCCAGGTGCCCGCCATTGTTTCGTTTGCCGGTACGCCTTGGCGGAGACCGCAGGCGTTCCCGATGCCCGTCCGATGGCGGAGTCTATCCGCCGGTGCCGTCGTCCATCATGGTGTTTGTCAGCGCCTCATAGGCACTGCTGCACATCTGGGAACGGGGGCAATTGCGGACAATCAACGTCGGCGCCACCGTCAGTACGGCCGCAATCAGAATTTGCAGGCCTAGACCCGGCACCCCAAATGCCTTGCCGAAGAGAGCCCTGTACAGAAAATACAGGCCCTGTATCAGGCAGGCGGAGGCGAGCAGGTGCAGGAGCGGGCCGGTCGCCCTGGCAAAGGGCGTCACGTGACCATCCGGAAAGCCCACCATCCCGAGTTCGATAAACCAGTGCGCAGCAAGCAGGAGACCAAGCCCTGCCCAGGCCAGGGCCGCCCCGCGAAGGAAGATAGACCGCATGCCTCTATCCACCCCGGTGGCCGCACGGCGACATTGCACATCCCGCCCGCTTCCGCTGCAACCTGAAGTGACGAGTTTGATGATCTCAACCTCTTATAGTTAATGCCCCCTTAACCTTCCCACCGATAGTCTGGCATCCGAATCTGCCGGAGTGCGTCATGCGCTAGGGCCAGGCAATCACTGACGGGGAAGAGCATGCGTTCAGGGGCTTCAGCACCGCTCGCGATGACCGATACGGGGCACGGCATCCAGGCTTTCGCGCGGCGCCAGGTCGGCCGGCTGGTCGGCGCCGGCATGTTTCTGGCTGTGGCCTTCGGGGTTGCCAGCCTCGCCACTTGGAACGTTGCCGATCCAAGCTTCTCGCACGCCACCAACAACACCGTCACCAACGCCATGGGCTATGCCGGCGCGGTTTTCTCCGACCTCGCCATGCAGTTCTTTGGCCTTGCCGCGGTTGCGGCGCTGGTTCCGGCTGTCATCTGGGGGTATCTCTTGTTTTCGGCGCGCGGCGTCGACAGGCTGCCCAAGCGCGGGCTGTTCTGGTTCGGCTTCGCGCTGCTCGCCGCCGCCATCGCCGGCTGCATCGTTCCGCCCAAGACCTGGCCGCTGCCCACCGGCCTCGGCGGCGTGTTTGGCGACATGGTGCTCAAGATTCCCGGCGTGCTGATCGGCGGCTATCCGACCGGGCTGATCGCCAGCGTGCTCGCCGTGCTGCTGGCCGTGCCGGCGCTCTGGCTGTTCGCCTATGGCTCGGCGCTGATCGGGCGCAAGAACGGCTTCGCCGTGATGGAAGAGCCGGCGGCCGCGGACCCGCGCGAGGACGATCTTCTGTTCGACAATGAAGAGGATGAGGGCGACGAGGGCATATTGGCGCTCGGCGCCATCACCCATTGGTGGCTGTCGTTGCGCGCGTGGATGCATCGCCGCGCGGTGCGCCGCAGGCAGGAACGCGACGAGTACGAGCCGGAGATGGAGCCGCGCCCCAGCGCCTGGCGGCGTGCCGCCGAGCGCGTCGAATCGGCCGAATTCGCCGAGCAACGGATGAGCCCGGATGGCCGCGCCCGCGTCGAGCCGGAATTCTTCGCCGCCATGGTCAATGACCGCAGCGTATCCGTCGATCCGGACGATGACGACATCTTCGACCGCGACGACGAGGACATGGATTTCGACGAGGAGCCCGTCACCCAGCGCCGTGCGGCGCCAACGGCCAAGGTGCAGCAGTTCCGTTCGGATGCCGCCACCCGCGTCGAGGCGCCGGCGCCGCGGCCGGCGCCTGGCGCACGCGTCCAGCGCGAGGCGCAGACCTCGCTGATCGGCTCGGACAAGTTCGAGATGCCGTCGCTGCATTTCCTGTCCGAACCGAAGAACGTCGCGCGTGACCCGAGCCTGTCGAAGGATGCGCTGGAACAGAATGCGCGCCTGCTTGAAGGCGTGCTGGAGGATTTCGGCGTCAAGGGCGAGATCATCGCCGTGCGCCCGGGTCCCGTCGTCACCCTCTATGAGCTGGAACCCGCGCCCGGCATCAAATCGTCGCGGGTCATCGGCCTCTCCGACGACATCGCCCGCTCGATGAGCGCGATCGCCTGCCGCGTCGCCGTGGTGCCCGGCCGCAACGCCATCGGCATCGAATTGCCGAACGCCAAGCGCGAGACGGTGTATCTGCGCGAGATCATGGCGAGCCGCGATTTCGAGACGACCAAGGCAAAGCTCGCGCTGGCGCTGGGCAAAACCATCAATGGCGAGGCCGTCATCGTCGACATCGCCAAGATGCCGCACGTGCTGGTCGCCGGCACCACCGGCTCCGGCAAGTCGGTCGCCATCAACACCATGATCCTGTCGCTGCTCTACCGGCTGACACCGCAGGAATGCCGGCTGATCATGATCGATCCGAAGATGCTGGAACTCTCCGTCTATGACGGCATCCCGCATCTGCTCACGCCGGTCGTCACCGATCCGAAGAAGGCGGTGGTGGCGTTGAAATGGACCGTGCGCGAGATGGAGGACCGCTACCGCAAGATGTCGAAGGTCGGCGTGCGCAACATCGACGGGTTCAACGCACGGGTCCAGCTGGCTGAGAAAAAGGGCGAAAAAATCTCGCGCACCGTGCAGACCGGCTTCGACCGCCAGACCGGCGAGGCGATCTACGAGACGGAGGACCTCAATCTCGAGCCGATGCCCTACATCGTCGTCATCATCGACGAGATGGCCGACCTGATGATGGTCGCCGGCAAGGACATCGAGGGCGCGGTGCAGCGCCTGGCGCAAATGGCGCGCGCCGCCGGCATCCATGTCATCATGGCGACGCAGCGTCCGTCGGTCGACGTCATCACCGGCACCATCAAGGCCAACTTCCCAACCCGCATCTCCTTCCAGGTGACATCGAAGATCGACAGCCGCACCATTCTGGGCGAGCAGGGCGCCGAGCAGCTGCTCGGCATGGGCGACATGCTCTACATGGCCGGCGGCGGCCGCATCCAGCGCGTGCATGGCCCCTTCGTCTCCGACGACGAGGTCGAGAAGATCGTCGGGCACCTGAAGCTGCAGGGCGTGCCCGAATATCTCGACGCCATCACCGAGGATGATGACGAGGATGAGGACGAGCCGTCCGGCAAGGGTGGTGGCTCCGGCGGCGGTGGCGGCGGCAATTTCGAGGATTCCGACGACCCCTACGACCAGGCGGTGGCGGTGGTGCTGCGCGACGGCAAGGCGTCGACCAGCTACATCCAGCGCCGGCTCGGCATTGGCTATAACCGCGCCGCCTCGATCATCGAGAAGATGGAAAAGGAAGGCATCGTCGGCCCGGCCAACCATGCCGGAAAACGCGAAATCCTGGTGCCGACCGAGGACGACAAGTTCTGATGGCGGGGAGCTCACGGCAACTTTGAACCCTCTGGCGCGTTCAGCAACTAAGCAGCGTTCGCCCCGCCAAACTTCAGCCCAACTGGGGGTTCAGGACAGCGACAGATACAGGAATCACCACGAGAGTGACCGACATGAAAAACGATCTTTCCAAGCTCAGCGATTTTGCCCCGACCCGCCGCCAGCTCCTCGGCTTCGGCCTTGTCGCTACGGGTGCAGCCGCCTTCAACGTGGTGCCCGGGTTCGAGCTGCTGGCTTCGGCGCAGGCGGCCGTGCCCGCCGCCGCGCAGAAGATCGCCGACCATTTTTCCTCGGTCAAATCGATGAGCGGCGAATTCGTGCAGTTTGGCCCCAAGGGCGAGCAGACCGGCGGCAAATTCTTCCTCGAGCGGCCGGGCAAGATCCGCTTCAACTATGATGGAGCGTCGAATTTCAAGGTGATTTCCGACGGCAAGTCGGTGGTCATACTCAACAAGAAAATGAACACATCGGACCTTTATCCGCTGTCGAAGACGCCGCTGAAGCTGCTGCTCGATGACCGGATCGACCTCTCCGGCGACCGCGTCAAGAGCGTCAAGGAAGAAGACGATCTCACCACCATCCAGCTTTCCGACAAGTCGGTGTTCGGCAATGCGCGCATCACCATGATGTTCGATCCGAAAACCTATGATCTGCGCCAGTGGACGATCACCGACGCGCAAGGCAAGGACACCACGGTGATGATCTTCAACACCAAGGAAGGCGTCAGCTTCGCGCCCGACACCTTTGCCATCGACTATACGGCGAACCGCGAGCTGAACACCAAGACAAGATAGCTCCCGTCGCTACGGCAAGTTTGCGGCGGCGGCGCTGAAACCAGTTTCTTTCTCCCCGTTTGCGGGGAGAAATGCCCGGCAGGCCAATGAGGGGCGCCGAGATCAATAACTGGCGCCCGGCTTGTCTTTGCTGCCCGCGGCTGGCAGTTTCCGGACTGACTCCCTCAAAAGGCGTCTTCTCCGTCAGGGCCTATCGATCCTGGCTGGCTGCACGCTGTCCGGATTGCCAAATGCCCTTTTCCGTCGCCACTTGGAACATCAATTCGGTTCGTCTGCGCATGCCGATCGTGGAGCGACTGCTCGACGAGTACGCGCCCGACGTGCTTTGCCTGCAGGAAACCAAGGTTCCCGACGAGCTGTTCCCGGAAAAGGCATTCCGCAGGCTCGGCTACCAGCACATCGCCTTCCATGGCCAGAAGGGCTATCACGGCGTCGCCACGGTGGCGCGGCGGCCGATCGAGGTGGTCGAAAAGCGCCGCTTCTGCGAGATCGAGGACAGCCGGCATCTGTCGGTGACGGTGCGCGCCGGCGGCAAGACGATCCTGCTGCACAATTTCTACGTTCCGGCGGGCGGCGACGAGCCCGATCCCGAAATCAACAAGAAATTCAAGCACAAGCTCGATTTCGTCGCCGAGATGAACGCTATTCGCGCCGAGCACACAGAGGTGTCCGCCTCGGTGCTGGTCGGCGATCTCAACATCGCGCCGCTCGAGCACGACGTCTGGTCGCACAAGCAATTGCTCAATGTGGTCAGCCACACGCCGGTCGAGACCGAAAACTTCGAGGCGATGCGGCTCGCCGGCAATTGGGTCGACCTGATGCGGCACAACGTGCCACTAGACCAGAAGCTCTACACTTGGTGGAGTTATCGCGCGCAGGACTGGGAAGCATCGAACCGGGGCCGGCGGCTCGACCATGTCTGGTCGTCGCCCAATCTGGTGCCTGATTTCGCCGGCTACGAAATACTGCGCGCGGCGCGCGGCTGGGAGCGGCCGTCGGACCATGTTCCTGTCATCGCACGCTTCGATCTGGACTGATTATCCCAACCGGCGTTTTTCCCATTCCGGCCGCAGCTGCGCCATGACCAGTTCGTCGCGGTGCACGCCATTGAAAAACGCGCTTCCTCGCGCAATACCTTCGGCTGTGAATCCAACAGCCTCGTAGGCGCGCCGCGCGCGATGGTTGTCCGGAAAGAGGCCGATGCATAGCCGATAGGCGTCGGTTTCGACAAAGGCCCGGTCAATCGCTGCCGCCAGCAGCATCCGGCCCTGGCCTTGGCCCGGCGCGACAACGGCAATGCGCTTGACCAGTGTCACACGTTCGGCAGAAGCCCAACCGCGCAAGATCACGAAGCCGATCGGCGCCGAGCCTTCGATCCCTACGAAATAGGCGTGGGTGCCGTCGGCAAAGGCTTGGCGATGACATGGCTCATCCCAGCGTCCGACAAAGGCAACGTAGCCTGCGCGCCGTTCGGTGGCCATGATGAAGGGCAGGTCATTTTCGGTGGCTCGAACAAGCCGGAAGTCCATTCGCGGCTCTCACCTACCCGAAAACCGTGGCGCCAGTTCCTCGATGCGGCGGATCATGTCCTGGAATTCCTCGGAGATGCGCTGGTGCAGCTTCACCGCCAGTTCCGGATATTCCTCGAGGATGCGGCGGAACATCTTGCGGCTGAGCCGGATCACTTCCGAATCGATTTCGGCCGACGCGCTGGTCAGCCGATTGGTGTCGGCGATCAATGCCAGTTCGCTGAGCATGGTGCCGGGGCCGGCGGTGCCGATCGGGATACGCTCGCCACTCTGCTCGCGATAGAGCACGATGCGTCCGCTGACCACGACATAGGCCGAATCGGCCTCGTCGTCCTCGCGGTAGAGCTTGTGGTTGGCCTGCAGCAGGGTGGTCTCGGCGCCGAAGGCGAGCAGGCGCAGCTGTTCCTGCGTGAAACCCTGGAAGAGCCTCACGGCGGACAGAATGCGGATGTCGTCATCCAACGCCATCTCTAGCTGCGTCCCCGAACGGTCAGTCCAATCCCTCCTTCACGAGTCGATCCTTAATCCCCTCCAACAGGATCGCACCCGAAAGCGGTCCCGCCCAGACCGCTTATTGGATAATGAAATGTTTAAGGAACCAGCTTGTAGCCACCGCTTTCTGTCACAAGAATTTCCGCATTGGAAGGATCGCGCTCGATCTTCTGGCGCAGCCGGTAGACATGGGTTTCCAGCGTGTGCGTGGTGACGCCGGAATTGTAGCCCCAGACTTCCTCCAACAGCACGTCGCGCGTCACCACCTTCTGGTCGGCGCGGTAGAGATATTTGATGATCGAGGCTTCCTTCTCCGTCAGCCGCACCTTGCCGCCACGCGGGTCGATGAGCAGCTTCTGGCTGGGTTTGAAGGTGTAGGGGCCGACCGAGAAGGTGGCGTCCTCGCTCTGCTCGTGCTGGCGCAGCTGGGCACGGATGCGCGCCAGCAGCACCGCGAAGCGGAACGGCTTCGTCACATAATCGTTGGCGCCGGCCTCGAGACCCAGAATCGTGTCCGAATCGGTGTCGTGGCCGGTCAGCATGATGATGGGCGCCTTATAGCCGCCCTTGCGCAGGATTTTGACGGCCTCGCGGCCGTCCATGTCGGGCAGGCCGACATCCATGATGAGCAGGTCGATGAGGCCGCCGCGTGCCGCCGTGACGCCTTTTGCCGCAGTCGCTTCCTGCAGCACGTCGAATTCCTCGTAGAGGGCGAGTTGCTCGACCAGTGTGCCGCGCAGGTCGTCGTCGTCGTCGACGATTAGGATGGTGCGTGAAGTCATGGATCAATCCGTTGTTTTGAAAATGAAATTCAGTTGACCGCTGCGTATTTATGCGGAAGCTGGCCGACACAATAGCCGATCACAGTGATTTGTTCCGTGGCACGATCATACAAGAAAAAACGCGATCGCAATGCAGCCGGCGCAATTTTGCCGAAACGGCTGCGTGTGCTGACCGTGCGGGCAAGGCCCGGCCACCCCAGCCAGGGCCTGCTGCAGGCCGGAAAAACCGTGTTTGCCTGCGCGCTCGGGCGTGGCGGCATCTCGGCCGACAAGCGCGAGGGCGATGGCGCCACGCCGCTCGGCTCGATGCGGATCCTGTCGGGTTATTTCCGGGGAGATCAGTTTGCCGGTGGCCGCCGGACGCGGCTGGCGATGACGCCGATCGGGCCCGACCTCGGCTGGTGCGAGGTATCAGACGACCGCAACTACAACAGGCCTGTCAAGATCCCCTATGGCGCCAGCCATGAGCGCATGCGGCGCGACGACCGGCTCTACGACGCCTGCCTGGTGCTCGACTGGAACATCGCGCCGCGCCGCCGCGGGCGCGGCAGCGCCATCTTCTTCCACCTGGCGCGACCGGATTTCACGCCGACGCAAGGTTGCGTGGCGGTGACCGCGCGCACGATGGCCCGGCTGCTGCCGCTGCTGTCGGGTAGGACAGTGGTGAAGGTGGTGCGGTAGGGAATGGGCAGTAGGCAGTAGGCAGTAGGGATCTCTTTCTACGTCTATCCCCTACTGCCCACTTCCTTTTCTATCGCTTCTGCCAACCCGTGCCCAGCAGTCCGATTTCACGGAGTTCCCGGTCCATCGCCCTGGCGATGTCGCGGCGTTCGCCGCCGATATCGCGCAGTTCACGGTCGGAAAGGTCGTCGACCGATTCCAAGGGAAGCCTGGCGGCGACGTTGGCCTGGCGCAGCCAGTCGAACGTGGCGCGCAGCCACTGCGGGAGAGATGATTTCAGGGCGGTATGGGACTTCAGAGCGATGTCGGTCATGGCTTTATCCGGTTTCTCCGGATATCAAATCCGGTTTGAAGGTATCTCGATGTCGAGATCATGCCGGATTGAAAAACAAACGGGAAACGAGTAGTTCTTTTCAGATCATCAAGTTTTATTTGGAGATCAGATGTCTCGCCTCCTGCCCGGAACGCGCGCGCTGAGGACCTTCGAGGCGGCGGCGCGTCACCTCAATTTCACCCGCGCCGCCGACGAGCTTGGGCTGACGCCGGCCGCGGTCAGCCATCAGGTCAAGGAAATCGAGGATCAGCTTGATCTGGTGCTGTTCACCCGCACCAGCCGCACCATGCGGTTGACGGAAGCGGGAAACGTGCTTCACGAGGCGTCGATCGATGCGCTCGACCTGCTCAACCGGGCGGTGTCGCGCGCCCACAAGATGACGCGCGGCACGGCGCTCTTGAAGGTGACGCTCGACGCGCAGTTCGCGACGAAATGGCTGATGCGGCGCATCGACGATTTCCGCGGTCAGAGGCCGGGCATCGAGTTGCGTTTCGACATCACCTACGATGTCAGGGACTTCGAGCGCGACGACGTCGATATCGGCATCCGGTTCGGCACCGGCAGATATGCCGGGCTTTGCGCGCACCGGCTGTTCGACAACATCATCATCCCGGTGTGCAGCCCGGCGCTGCTGGCTTCCGGGCCGCCGCTCAACGAACCGCGCGATCTCTTCCGGCATACGCTCGCGCATATCGATTGGTCGCGGCAAGGCGTCACCTGGCCGAATTGGAGCATGTGGATGCAGGCGGCCGGCGTCGACGATTTCGACGACAGCCGCACGCTCGTCTTCGGTTCCTCGACCGATGCCACGCAGGCGGCACTCGACGGCAATGCCGTGGCGCTGGCCGACTTCGCCATGGTCGCCAATGATTTGTCGCAGGGGCGTCTCGTGCGCCCCTTCGAGCTCGGCATCAAGGTCGCGCCGGAATTCGCCTATTTCCTGGTCTATCCGGAAACCGTGAAGGACGACGCCCGCATCGCAGCGTTTCGTGAGTGGCTGCTGGAGGAAGCGGCAAAGACGCACGGCACGGAGAAGGTGTAGGCGGCTGCCGGGCCTGTCTTTCGGTCACGACCGGGCGTTGTAGCCGAAGATCATGCGTCGGAACTTCTTCAGGGTCCATTTCAGCTTTTTGTAGAAAAGCGGCTGCTTTTTGCTGGCGACGGAGGTGTGAAATGAGCCGTTCTCGCTGCCCTGCTCGGCAATCGGCCGCTCGAACCAAAGCATCTCAACCCCGAGCCTCTCGTCCATCTGCTCAATCTGGTGGTCGATCGCCGTCGATATCTTGTTTTGCGCGATCCAGGCGCAGCGGGCCTCGGCAACCGGGCGGGTGATAAGGTAGGAATCGGCGCATCTTGCATGGAGAGCCGGATAAAGCTTCTGGCCCTTCCGCAATTTCCAACTCGGCGTGTAGTAGTTGCTGCCATTGCCGAGATAGATGACGGCCTTGCGCGTTGAGCCGCCGAGTTCAGCCAGCCCCTGCCGGAACTTGGCGACGAAGTCGCGGGCGAGGAAGACGTCGTCCTCGAAAACCAGGCAGTAGGGCTGGTCGGTCTCGAGGAAATCGCGCCAGATGCCGACATGTTTCAGCGCCAGCGAGACGGTCGCCAGGTGGGTAAGGGCGGGCGCGACCAGCTCGTTTCGGATTTCCGGCGTGATGTCTGCCTGGTCCCAGTCCGTGTAAAAATAGACCGGCACGCCGCGCCGCTCGAATTCGCGGACGATGTGGCGGCGCCGGTCGTCATAGCCTTGCTTGACGTGGCAGATCCGGGTGAACACCTGGTCGCGTGGAAATCCGGACTCGTCCGCCATCGACAATGCGCCGGCTTAGCTTGCCGTGGCGCCGAACCAGCCGATCACCGCGCCGACGATCAGCAAGACACCCAGCCAATGGCCGCCGTCTATAAGGGTCAGGTCCCAGCCGAAATTCTCGTAGCGATGGTTGACCGACAGCGTCGTGGCGATGAACCCCAGCCAAAGCACGAAGCCGAAGACAAGCCCGGCGAGCAATGTCGGCTCACCGCCGGTCATCGCGGCGACAATCAGGGCCATGATGTAGGCCATGACCAGTTCGGCGACGAAGCTGATTACGAAAGGCAGCGGCGATTTCTTCATCGTCGCCGGATCGAGCTTGGCGGCCTTCAGCCACGGCTTGCTCAACGCCATGTACCAGGCGGCGCCGAACAGCCAGGCCAAGACGGCGGCGGCAATGACCGCCAGCCAGTTCACTGCTGAAAAATCCATGAGCTTCCCCCTCCAGATGCAAGCCATGCGACATGCATGCATTCTGTATCAGGCGCTTCGGCGATGGCGTCAAGCAAAGCGCCAGACGGTGGTGCGCTTGACTAGGGAATCCTCCAGCGCCCGCGTGACTTCCACCTCATAGACTGCAAGCGGCTCCAACCCCGATTTCGGCAGATACGACCGGCCGGGATCGCCGACGAAGATCTCGGCTCCGCGCGCCTTGAGTGTCGCAAACCATGGCATCAGGCGGTCGGCGAAGGATTTGTCGTAGAAAACGTCACCGGCCAGCACCACGTCCCAGCCCGCATCGGTGCCGATGCAATCCGTGCCGAGGAAGCCGATCCCGACGCCATTGGCCTCGCCGTTGAGGCGGATCGCGGTGGCGCAGAACGGGTCGATGTCGGCGGCGATCACTTCGGCGGCGCCCGCCTTGGCGGCGGCGATGGCGACAAGGCCGGAGCCCGAGGCGAAGTCGAGCACGCGCTTGCCCCGCACCGTGTCGGGATTGTCGAGGACATAGCGGGCAAGGCCCTGGCCGCCTGCCCAGGCAAAGGCCCAGAAGGGCGGCGGCAGGCCGATCTCGACCAGTTCGTCCTCGGTCCGCTGCCACAGATCGTGCGCTTCATCGGCGAGGCGCAGCAGAATCTCGGGCACATGCGGCGGCGCCATCAGCGCCGTGTTGTCGAGGATGAATTGCTTCGCGCCGTGCGGGGTCAGCGCCGTCACGGAGTGGGCGTCAGGCCGCCCATGCGGCAGACTTCCTTCCATTCGGCCGGGGTCACCGGCTGCACGGAAAGCCGGCCGAGCCGCACCAGCGCCATGTCGGCAAGCTTCGGATTGGCTTTTACCTGTTCCAGCGTCGGCGGGTTCGGCACATCGCGAACCGCGCGGATGTCCACGCATTCCCAGCGCGGATCATCCGAAGTGGTGTCGGGGTGGGCCAGCGCGCAGACTTCGGCGATGCCGACGATGTTGAGCCCCTCATTGGAATGGTAGAAGAAGCCGAGATCGCCGATCTGCATGGCCTTCATGTTGTTGCGGGCGGCGTAGTTGCGCACGCCGTCCCATTGCGTGCCTGCCTTGCCTTTGGCCTTCAACGCCTCGAAGGAGAAAACGGAGGGTTCGGATTTGAACAGCCAGTAGTTCATGTTTCTCCTCCGTGCGATCCAGGTGCCGGCAACCGGAATTAACTAACCGCCGGCTTGTTGAACGTCCAGTTCCACTGGCGAATTTCGACGCTTTCGAACAGGCCCGCCTTGGCATAGGGGTCGGCGGCCGACAAGGCCTGCGCCACGGCCAGATCCGGCGCCTCGACGACCACGAGACTGCCGTTGGGCTTGCCGTCGGCATCGAGGAACGGACCGGCGAAGGCCAGTTTCTTCTGCGCATTCAGCCCTTCGAGAAAGGCGACATGCTCGGGCCGCGTGTCGAGGCGCACCTGCAGGCTTCCGGGCTTATCCTTGCAAACAAAAGCAAACAGCATGGTCTTTCTCCTGGTCTTGGGATTGAATTTGGGGGGATCAATGGTTGGTTTCGGTCTTCAGCGGCCGGGTCATCAAGGCCGTCACAGCCTGGCGGATGGTGATGGCGCCGTCCAGTATGGCCGCCACGGCGGCGATGATCGGCGCGTCGATGCCGCGCTCGGCGGCGATGCGGGCGGCGATCGCCGCCGTCGGCACGCCCTCGGCCAGCGGCAGGCCGGCAAGTGTCTTGCCTTGCCCGAGCGCCAGCCCGTAGGCGAAGTTGCGCGATTGGGCGGATGAGCAGGTCAGCAGCAGGTCGCCAAGGCCGGAAAGCCCCATCAAGGTCTCGGGCCTGGCGCCGAAGGCGGCACCGATGCGGCGCAGTTCGACGAAGCCGCGCGTCACCATGGCGGCCTGGGCGCTGGCGCCAAGCCCGGCGCCGGTGATCGCGCCGGCGGCAATGGCAAAGACATTCTTCAAGGCGCCGCCGATCTCGACGCCGATCAGGTCGTCGCTCGAATAGCAACGCAGGTTTTCGGCGGAAAAGCGGGCGGCAAGGTCAACCGCCAGCGCCTCGTCACGGGCGGCGACCACCACCGCCGTCGGCAGGCCGCGGGCGACATCGGTGGCGAAGCTCGGGCCCGACAGTGCGGCAACCGGATTTCGCGGCAGGATTTCCTCGACAATTGCCGACAGCAAGGCGCCGGTGTCGCGCTCGATGCCCTTGGCGCAGAGAACAAGCGGGATGCCACCCGGTATATGGTCCTTCGCGGCCGTCAGCGTCGCCCGCAGCGATTGCGCCGGCGTCACCGCCAGCACGCAATCGGCGCCCGAGAGCGCTGCCGCAATGTCCGATGTCGCCTCGATGCCGGGCGCAATGGCGATGCCGGGCAGATAGCGCGGATTCTGGCCTTGGCCGATCGCCGCCACGGTTTCCGGATCGCGCGCGAACAGCCGCACCTTATGGCCGGCGCGCAGCATGGCCAGCGCCAGCGCCGTGCCCCAGGCGCCGCCGCCCAGCACGGCGACCTGCCAGCCGCCTTTACCGGGACGGGCCATACCCTGACTGTTCTCGCTTGGACCAGTCATGCCTTGGCTCCGCGCCGGCCGGAACCGACCATCGGCGCCGAGATGCTGTCCAGCGGCCAGCGCGAGCGCGGCACGAAATCGAAGCCGTTCTCCTGCGCCATGCCTTCCCGCAGCCGTTCGATGCCGGCCCAGGCGATCATCGCGGCATTGTCGGTGCAAAGCTTGAGCGGTGGCGCGACGAAGGTGAAACCGGCCTCGGCGCACAACCGTTCCAGCGCTGCCTTGATGGTGCGGTTGGCGGCGACGCCGCCGGCAACCACCAGCGCAGGGTTTTTCGTGTCGGGAAATGTCTGGCTGAATCGCGCCAGCGCGCGCGAAACGCGGTCGGCCAGCGCATCGGCGACCGCTGCCTGGAACGAGGCGCAGATGTCGGCGACGTCCTGGTCGCTCAGCGGCTCGATCGCGGTCGCCGCCTGGCGCACGGCGGTCTTCAGGCCGGAGAAGGAGAAGTCGGGCTGCGCCGAACCCTTCATCGGCCGAGGGAAGGCAAAGCGCGAGGCGTCACCTGATAGAGCCGCCGTCTCGACGTTCGGTCCGCCTGGATAGGGCAGGCCGAGCATCTTGGCGGTCTTGTCGAAGGCTTCGCCGAGCGCGTCGTCGATGGTGGTGGCCCAGCGCTGATAGTCGCCGACACCGCGCACCGCCAGGATCTGCGTGTGACCGCCGGAGACCAGCAGCAGCAAATAGGGAAATTCGAGCCCATCGGTCAGCCGCGCCGTCAACGCGTGTCCTTCGAGGTGGTTGACGGCGATCAGCGGCTTGCCTGCGGCGGCGGCGATCGCCTTGGCCGTCATCAGCCCGACGATCAGGCCGCCGACTAGGCCGGGGCCGGCGGTGGCGGCGATGGCATCGATATCGGCAAGGGTTGTGCCCGAATCGGCCAGCGCCGCCTCGATGATGCCGTCCAGCGCCTCGACATGGGCGCGGGCGGCGATCTCGGGCACGACACCGCCGAAGGCGGCATGTTCCTCGATCTGCGAAAGCACGACGTTGGACAGGATTTGCGGCGCGGCATCGCCTTCCAGCGCCACGACGCTGGCGGCGGTCTCGTCACAACTCGTCTCAATGCCCAGAACGCGGATCAATTCGTCGCTATCCCAAGAGATTGTGTAGCCAGGCGTTCCCCTTTAGGGAGAATGCCGGAAACGCAAAGCCAGCCGGGGGGTTATCACGGACCGCGCGCCATGCAAACAATCTTGAAAATCGGAACACGCGGCAGCCCGCTGGCGCTGGCACAGGCGCATGAAACACAGGCGCGGCTGATGGCCGCGCATGGCCTGCCGGCGGAAGCCTTCGAGGTCGCCGTCATCTCGACCAGCGGCGACCGCATCCAGGACCGGCCGCTGTCGGAAGCCGGCGGCAAGGGCCTGTTTACCAAGGAAATCGAGGAAGCGCTGCTTGCCGGCGCGATCGACATCGCCGTTCATTCGTCGAAGGACATGCCGACGCGATTGCCGGACGGTCTGGAACTCAGCGCATTCCTGCCGCGCGAGGATGCGCGCGATGCCTTTGTCGGCAAGGCGGCAAAGGCCATCGCTGAGCTGCCGCGCGGCGCCAAGGTCGGCTCGTCGTCGCTCAGGCGGCAGGCGCTGATCCGCCGCATACGGCCGGATCTCGACGTGGTGATGTTCCGCGGCAATGTGCAGACGCGGCTGCGCAAGCTCGACGAAGGCGTCGCCGCCGGCACCATCCTCGCCTATGCCGGGCTGAAGCGGCTCGGTCTTGAGCATGTCGCCACCGATTTGATGCCGCTCGACATTTTTCCGCCCGCACCCGGACAGGGTGCGATCGGCATAGAGAGCCGTATCGGCGACCGCGACGTCGAAAAGATGCTGACGGGGATCCATGATGTTCGGACGGGGCAGGCGCTGGCCTGCGAGCGCGCCTTCCTGGCGGCGCTCGACGGCTCCTGCCGCACCCCGATCGCCGGCCATGCGACGATCGAGGCCGGAACTCTCTCTTTCGCCGGCCTGATCATCTCACCCGACGGCACGCAGTCGCACACGGTCGAATTGCAGGGACCGGCACAGGATGCCGACCGCATCGGCGATGAGGCCGCCCGGACGGTGCGGGCCCGGGCCGGCGAAAAGTTCTTCGACGGCTGGCTCTGACGATGCTTCGCGTCCTGGTGACCAGACCGGAACCGGGCGCCTCGCGCACGGCGCGGCAGCTTCAGGAGAGGGGCTTTCAACCGGTCGTTCTGCCCTTGACCGAAACGGTGGCTTTGCCTGGCGATGCGGGGTTCGTCACCGGTGATGCCGTTGCCGTTGCCGTTACCAGCGCCAATGCCGTGCGCCATACCGCAAACGAGGTCATCGCGGCGCTTGCTGCTCTTCCTTGCCATGCCGTGGGCGCCAGGACCGCCGAAGCGGCGCGCAAGATGGGGTTCTCATCCGTCATTGAAGGCTCGGGCGATGCCGAGGCGCTGGCCGACGCCATCGCGGCGGCGTTGCCCGGCAAGGCAATCACCTATCTCTGCGGGCGCGTGCGGTTTCCGATGTTCGAACAACGGCTGGAAGCGGCTGGAGTCCGGGTTCGCGCCGTGGAGACGTATGACACGCTCCCGGTGCCATATTCCGACGAGACCATCCTCGCGCTGCTTTCCGGCCAGTCGGTCGATGCGGTGCTGCTCTACTCGGCCAAGGCGGCCGTCGCGATGCAGGCTTTGAGCAAACGGCCTGCCTTGCAAGAGGCCTTTGAAAAGATACAGGTTTTCGCTCTTTCCGCCCGAATAGCCGCTGCCTTCGGCGACGACGCCGGCAAAACAATCCGCATCGCCGCGCGACCCGACGAGGAGGCGCTGCTGGCGCTTTTGCGGGTGCTGCCCTGAGCCGCGTCATCACACCGCCCCTTTTCACCGCTTGGTGATGTGCTAGACCCTTTCTGAACCATCACGCGCCGCCAGGCGTTGAGACGAAGCGAATTTTGCGGAGCCCAGGCATGGTCAAGACGCCGAAGATGCGACACTCGAAAAGCCGCCGCGAGCCGGTGACCATCGATCTCGAGCCCGGTGCCGTTTCCCGCGTCGTCGATGAGGATGCTGCCAGGGCAGCGGCCAAGACAGACGAGGCCAAGGCTGAGGAAGCCGCTGATGCCTCGCAGCCGGAGGCTCCCGAAGAGCCGGTGCATGCCGACCAGACCGATCTCGAACCCTGGGAGCATGCCGATGGCGTGGGGCAGGCCGGGACCGAGCCGTCCGCGGAGGCCAAGGCCGTTGAGCCGGAGATGCCCTATCCCGGCTCGGATGCGCCAGCCCATCGCACTGCCGCCTCCGACTATAATTTCGAGGATGCGTCGGCCAAGCGTAGCGATGACAGAAAGGCAAAAACCCAGACCCGGGACGAAAAGATGGCGCCGATACCGGCCGCGGCAAAGCGTGGCGGCCTGAACGGCATCGCTGCCGGCATCATCGGTGGCGTCATCGCGCTCGCCGGCGCCGGCGGCTTGCAATTTGCCGCGCCTGCTTGGCGCGCCGGGTTCCGGCGCCGGCGTCTCGCTCGACGGCGTCAATGGCGAGATCGCTTCGCTGAAAACCGAAATTGCCGGGCTGAAGGACGGCGGCGGCAATAATGACGCAGCGGCCAAGGTGGTTGGACTTTCCTCGGGGCTGGAGCAGGTAAAGGCCGATGTCGCGGCGCTGAAATCGGCGGTCGAACAGGGCGGTGCTGGCGACAATGCCGGGCTTGCGGCGCTCGGCGACAAGGTCAAGCAGATCGAAACCGCGGTCGCCGCCCTCGGCAAGGCCGGCAGCGCGGCGCCGGTCGATCTCGGCCCGCTCAACGAAAAACTGGCGAGCCTCGACGCGCTGGTGAAATCGACGGGCGAAGCTGCGAAGGCCCAGGACAGCCGCCTCGCCGCGTTGGAACAGTCGGTGTCGCAGCTTTCCGGCAAGGTCGAGGCGGCGGCAGGACAGCCGAAGATCGCGCTCGCCATTGCCGCGTCGGCTTTGAAGTCGGCGCTCGAACGCGGTGCGCCGTTCTCGGCTGAACTCGATACGCTGGCGGCGATTTCGCCCAACGCGCCTGAGCTCGCGACACTACGGCCCTATGCCGAAAAGGGCGTGCCCACCCGCACCGAGATCGCCTCGCAAATGGATGCCGCAGCCAATGCCATGGTCGCCGCCGCCACGCCGGTCGACCAGAATGCCGGCTTCCTGCAGAACCTGATGTCGAGTGCCGAATCGCTGGTCAAGGTCCGGCCGATCGGCGCCGTCGAGGGGCCTGGCGCGCCGGAAACCGTTGCGCGCATGGAGGTGGCCGTCACACAGGGCGACTATGCCAAGGCGCTCGGCGAATACAATTCGCTGCCTGAGGCCGTGAAGGCCGCCGGTGCCGACTTTGCCGGCAAACTGAAGGCGCGCATCGAGGTCGAAACCCAGGTCGACGCGCTGATCTCCGGCGCGATGAAGGCATGAGGGCAAAACGATGATCCGCCTGCTCGCCTTCCTCATCGTCGTCTTCGCGCTCGGTCTCGGCTTTGCTTGGCTGGCCGACCGGCCGGGCGACATGGTCGTTACCTTCAGCGGCTACCAGTATCAGGTCAGCCTGATGGTGGCGGCGGTGGCCATCGTCGCTGTCGTCGCCGCGGTAATGATCCTGTGGTGGCTGATCAGGTCGCTGTGGAACAGCCCCTATACCATCTCGCGCTATTTCCGCGTGCGCGGCCGCGACCGCGGCTACCAGGCGCTGTCGACCGGCATGATCGCCGCCGGCGCCGGCGACGGTGCGCTGGCCCGCAAGAAGACCAAGGAAGCGGCCAAGCTGATCCGTTCCGACCAGGAACCGCTGATCCATCTGCTCGAGGCGCAGGCTTCGCTGCTCGAAGGCGACCATGAAGGGGCGCGGCAGAAGTTCGAGAGCATGCTCGACGATCCCGAAATGCGGCTGCTCGGCCTGCGCGGGCTTTATCTCGAAGCCGAACGGCTGGGTGACCGCAATGCCGCCCGCCACTATGCCGGCCGCGCCGCCGCCGTTGCGCCGCAACTGGCCTGGGCGGCCGAATCGACACTGGAGGAGCTGACCGCGCGCGGCGATTGGGACGGCGCCTTGAAACTGGTCGACGCGCAGAAGGCGACGCGGCAGATCGAGCGCGATGCCGCTAATCGCCGTCGCGCCGTGCTGTTGACCGCCAAGGCGCAGTCGCTCGCCGACAGCGATCCCACCACCGCCAGGGCGGCCGCACTCGAGGCCAACAAGCTGCAGCCGGATTTCGCCCCCGCCGCCGTTGCCGCCGCCGCCGCGCTGTTCAGGCAGAACGATGTGCGCAAGGGCTCGAAAATCCTGGAGACCGCCTGGAGGGCCGAGCCGCATCCCGAGATTGCCGAGCTCTACACCCATGCCAGGCCGGGTGACGCCGTGCTCGACCGTCTCAACCGGGCGAAGAAGCTGCAGGAGATGAAGAAGAACCACGCCGAATCGTCGATGACGGTGGCGCGTGCCGCGCTCGACGCACAGGATTTCGCTACCGCTCGCACCGAGGCCGAGGCCGCGATCCGGATGGACCGCCGCGAGGGCGCCTATCTGCTGCTGGCCGACATCGAGGAGGCCGAGACCGGCGACCAGGGCAAGGTGCGGCAGCTGCTGTCCAAGGCGGTGCGGGCGCCGCGCGATCCGGCCTGGGTCGCCGATGGCGTGGTTTCGGAACGCTGGGCGCCGGTATCGCCTGTCACCGGTCGGCTCGATGCCTTCGAATGGCGCGCGCCGATGGAGCGGCTTGGCCAGTTGATCGACAGCCGTGACGATGCGCCTGAGACCACGGTGCCGGTGATCGAGGCGTTGGCGAAGCCGGCCAGCGAGAAGCCGATCGACGCGATCGAGCCTGCCACGGCGAGCAGCGAGACAACAAGCAAGGGAATCGATAGAAGCGAAGACCACGTCACGCCGGTCACGGCGGCTGCGTTCGCGGCGGTACCAGCCGATGCCGAGGCCGTCGAGCCGGCGGAAGAACTGGCGCGGCTGCCGGACGATCCGGGCGTCGATCCGGACGAGGAAGCGGAAAAATCGCCGCGCCGCTTCCGGCTGTTTTAATTTTTGGCCTTCGGGTGATTGACTTGGCCCTTGGGCCGTTTGGGAATGGATTGATGTTCGAACGCGTTCTGTCGTTTCTCAGGGATTTGCCGGCCGGCGCCGGCGCGCAAACCAGCACGGACGACCCGCGCGTCGCCGCCTCGGCGCTGCTCTACCATGTGATGAACGCCGACGGCGTGCGCCAGGACGTCGAATGGGAGCGGTTCAAGGCTGTGCTCTCCGAGAGCTACTCGATCAGCGGCGCCGAACTCGAAGCGCTGGCCGCCGCGGGCGAGCGCGCCGACAATGAGGCGATCGACCTCTACGCCTTCACCAGCGTGCTCAAGCGCCATCTCGACGCGGACGGGCGCAAGGCCTTCATCGGCCTGATGTGGGAGATCGTCTATGCCGATGGCGAGCTGCATGAGCTAGAGGACAATACGGTGTGGCGGGTCGCCGAACTGATCGGCGTCGAGCGCCACGACCGGGTCGAGGCGCGCCGCAAGGCGGCGGCGCAGGCGCCGGGTGCCCGCGGAACATCCAGCGACGAATAGACGGGGTCTCGCCTGACGATGCCGCGCGCAACGAGCTCGAAGCCAAAAATCCTGATCGTGCTGCATCAGGAGAATTCGAGCCCCGGACGCGTCGGCCACATGCTCATCGAAGAGGGTTTCGAGCTCGACGTCCGCCGGCCGCCGCTCGGCGACGCCTTGCCGGACGCTGGACGGCCATGCCGGCACGGTGGTGTTCGGCGGACCGATGAGCGCCAATGACGAGGACGAGTTCGTTCGCCGCGAGACCAACTGGCTGGAAATCCCGCTCAGGGAGAACCGGCCGTGCCTGGGCATCTGCCTCGGCGCGCAGATGCTGGTCAACCATCTCGGCGGCAAGGTCGAGGGGCACGGCGAAGGGCTGGTCGAGATCGGCTGGTATCCGCTCAAGGCGACCGAGGCCGGCAGGAAGCTGATGCACTGGCCCGACATGGTCTACCAGTTCCACCGCGAGGGCTTTTCCTTGCCCCGCGACGCGACGCTGCTGGCGACGGCGGAGACCTATCCCAACCAGGCCTTCCGCTATGGCGACAATGCCTGGGGCATCCAGTTCCATGGTGAGTTGACCCGGGTGATGATGCAGCGCTGGGTGGTGCGCGGCGCGCATCGCTTCGAATTGCCCGGCGCCCAGCCCGGCCGCGATCACCTCGGCGGCAGGCTGATCTGGGACATGCATCTGAAGCGCTGGCTGGACGAGTTTTTGCGCATGGTGTTTGGGACGCCGGCGGTGCGGTAGCTCCAATCTCTTGGAGCAATTCTTTAGCTAGGGTTCGAGCACCGGCCGCATGAAGCTGCGCTCATAGCTTAGAATGCTGCGATTGCGCTTTTCCGCTTCAAACACATCCTGGCATTCCGGGTCGGCTGCCATCCGCTTGCGATAGTCCTCATAGTCGGCAAGGCTCGGAAAGCTGAACATGGCATAGGCGATATTGTTCGCTCCTTCGCTCGGCAGGAAATAGCCATGATGGTTTCCGCCGAGGCGATTGACCAGACCGATCCAGCGACGGCCATATTCTTCAAACTCGGCAAGCTTGTAGGGGTCGATGACATATTTCAGGCAGCAGGTGATCATGGGATTTCCTGTGACGGGGGTGATGTATCTTGCCGACCATCGGCGAGCGTCAGTTGCGCCCGTTGAGGTGGCGAACCCTGCGCAATTGCGGAAACAGCCAGGCCCACAGGCCTGCTACCGCGATGGCGCCGACGCCGCCGATCACCACCGCCGGCACGGTGCCGATCAGCGCCGCCATGGTGCCGGCACGGAATTCGCCGACTTCGTTGGAGGCGCCGACGAAAACCTGGTTGACGGCGTTGACGCGGCCGCGCACCTCGTCCGGCGTCCACAGCTGGATCAGCGTCTCCCTGATGTAGACGCTGAACATGTCGGTGGCGCCGAGGAGGGCCAATGCGACGATCGACAGCCAGGTGAGGGTGGACAGTCCAAACAGCACCGTGGAGGCGCCGAATGCCGCGACGAAACCGAGCATGATCACACCGGCATGGTTGCGGATCGGGTGCCCGGCGAGCCACACCGCCACGCAGATGGCGCCGATGCCGGGCGCCGAGCGCAGCAGGCCGAGGCCCCACGGGCCGAGCTGCAGGATGTCGCGCGCATAGACCGGCAGCAATGCCGAGGCGCCGGAGAGAAGCACCGCGAACAGGTCGAGCGAGATGGCGCCAAGCACGATCTTCTCGCTCCAGATGTAGCGGAAGCCGGCAAACAGCGTCTCCATGGTCGGCTTGTCGGTGGCGGTCCGCTGGGCGGGCCTGGGAATGGTGAAAATCAAAAGGGCGGCGGCCAGCATCAGCATGGCGGCGATGGCGTATGCGACTTCCGGAGAAACGCCGTAGAGCAGGCCGCCGGCAACCGGTCCAACGATGGTCGCCGTCTGCCAGGCGGACGAGTTCCAGGCAATCGCATTGCCGAAATCCTCCGGCGGCACCAGATTGGCGAACAGCGAGGACGAAGCCGGGCCGTAAAAGGCCCGCGCCGTGCCGAACATCGCGAGCACGGCGAAGATCGGCAGCGGGCTGACAAGACCGCGCAGCGTCAGGACCAGCAGAGTGAGGGCGCATATGCCCTCGATCACCGTCGACAGCGCCATGATCAGCCGGCGTCCGAAGCGGTCGGCGACGACGCCGGTGACCAGCACCAAAAGCAGCGATGGCAGGAACTGGACGATGCCGACAATGCCGAGGTCGAAAGGATCGCGCGTCAGATCATAGATCTGCCAGCCGACGGCGACGGAGACGATCATGGTCGCGAAGGTGGTGAGGAAGCGCGCCGTCCAGTAGCTGAGGAAGGCTTTGTGCCGGAAGGCAGCGTAACGCTGCTCAGGTGAAGTTTGTAGGGATGTCATGAATAAAGGCCCCGTTGCGATGGCATTGGAGCGACGTGCGTCCAATTGGACGCACAAAGTGCGCTCCAACACTGTTTAGTTTCGCATCGTGCTTTCCGAAAATCGGAGTGGACTTTCGGGCCGATGCGATGCCGGCGGGGCACTTCCCAAGGTTGGGCGCTGGTCCGACCAATGGAACGTCTAGCAAAGTTCGATGCGCGATGCGTGCGAAAATCAGCACTGGATCAAGGGATTTTCAGCCTGTTGCGCCCATCGCACAAGGAAATTACTGCCGAAGTGCTGCCGAAATGGCGTCGAGCCCGCCTCGCAACTCGGCCTCCGTCGGCCAGCCGAAGCCGACGCGGAAGAAGCGCTTTTCCATCTCGAACCAGTGGCCGGGCCCGACATAGGTGCCATGGTTTTCCAGCAGGTTCACATAGAAGCGGTCGAGATCGAAGCCGGGTTCGACATTGAGGCGCGGGAAGCCGACGACACCGCCTTCGGGCCGCACCCAGTCGACCAGCGGTTCGCGGTCGATCCAGGCCTGGACGATGTCGCGGCGCTTGGCCATTTCGGGCAGCAGCGCTCCCAGGAAGGCGTCCCGGCGTTCGAGCATGCCGCGCGCAATGCCTTCGTCGATGACGCTGCCGCAGATGCCGATCTGTTCCTTGGCGGCAAGGAACGTCTCCTGTAGTGCTGGATCTCTGGTGATCAGCCAGCCAATGCGGATGCCTGGAATGCCGAAGGCCTTCGACAGCGACGCGACGCTGATCGCCTTCGTGCTCAGCGAGGCCGCCGACGGCAGGCGCCGGCCATAGGAAAGGTCGCGATAGGTCTCGTCGACCAGCAAATGGCATCCGCTGGTCTCCGCGAGCGCCACCAGCGCGTCGAGATCGGTCTGGCCCATCATCGTGCCGGTCGGGTTGTGCGGGCACGTAACGCTGATCAGTTTCGTGTTCGGTCGCATCGCCGCCCTGACGGCCTTGACATCGATGGCAAAGCCGTCCTCGAAGGCGAGGTCGACGAAGCTGATGGCGCAGCCGATCGCCCTTGGGGTTTCGATGTTGGTGGCGTAATTGGGCCGGATGACGACGAGATGGTCGCTCGCCGACAGAAGCGATGTCGAGATGATGAACAGCGCGCCGGCGGCACCGGCGGTGACCAGCACATCGTCAGGCGAGACGCCGGCGTCCTGTGCCGCGATCAGCGCGCGCAAGTCCTTGTCGCCGCGATGCTCGCCATAGAACAGCGTGAGGTCCGGCAGCGACAGGCCGATGTCGGAGAGCTTCTGGTCGGCGATCGAGCTCTCGGAGAGGTTGAAGCGGATGCGGTCGTAGCCGTACTCCTCCGGCGCTTCCTTCTCGATCACCATCCTGGTGTAGTTCATGGCTTCCCCCAGATCCCCTTGTCTGGTTTATCCAAGCCACAAAAACAGGAAGCCTGCCAAGGCGGTTTCGCCGGCAGGCTTCTGTTCCAGTCGTCCTAAATATTGGCTCAGGACTGAATTGCTCAGGCTGAAACCTTGGCCTTGCGGCCCTTGGCCTTGACGGGCGCCACCTCAACGGCCTTGCGGCCGAGTCCGATGGACTTCGCCAGTTGCGAGCGCGAGGCCGCATAGTTGGGAGCAACCATCGGATAGTCCGACGGCAGGCCCCATTTTGCGCGGTAGGCGTCCGGCGTCAGGCCGAAATGCACGCCGAGATGGCGCTTCAGCGATTTGAACTTCTTGCCGTCTTCGAGGCAGATGATGAAATCCGGCGTCACCGACTTTTTCGGGTTGACCGCGGGGACCAGCGGTGCGGCCACCGGCACCGCCGGCTTGCCGAGCCCGCCGATCGAGGTGGCGACGCTGGCGATGAGGTCGGCCAGGCCGGAGGCGGGCAGGCGGTTCTTCTCAACGTAGGCGGATACGATGTGGGCGGTCAGCTCGAGAAGGTCGATGCGAGCGTCGTTGCTATCGTCGGTCAATGTTTCCTCCGTCTATGGTGCACGGCCTCGAAAATGGGGTTCGTTTTCGAAAGGACGAGGCACAAAATCAAAAATGCTGAAGCGTTTCTGGCGTATCCATTTCTGGCGTATCCAGTGGACCGCGCGGGGGCAGCGCGCAAAATTCCTAGTCGGCAAATCTGCACAACGCAATGATTAAGCGCGGCGCCACACGTTATTTTGAACAACTATACTAAACTGTAATAATATCAGACGATCAGAGCCTTGTCTCGCCACAGACGAAATCCGCCTTCGAAGGCGCGTGTGTTGTCACCGCGCCTGGTCTCGGCCGGTAACGCGTCGAGCTTGTCGACATTGCCGCCGCCAATGACGACATAGTCTGGCTGCAGGGCGGCGCGCAGGCGAGTGACGACGTCGAAGACGTATTTGCGCCACTTCTTCTTGCCGTGCTTTTCCAGGCCGCGCTCGCCGACATAGTCCTCGAAACTCCGGCCTTTCCTGTAGGGAAGATGGGCGAGTTCCATCGGCTGGCCGACATTGTCGAAGACCATCGCCGCGCCGAGGCCGGTTCCCAGCCCGAGGAACAGCATGCGCCCGCCTTCGTAGCTGCCGATGGCCTGCATCAGCGCATCATTGACCACCTTGACCGGCTTGCCGAATTGGGCGGCGAAATCGAAGCCAGCCCAGCCCTTGCCAAGATTCTTCGGATCGAGCACCGGCTTGTTGTGACGCACCGGGCCGGGATAGCCCATCGAGATGACGTCGTAGGACAGGCCCTCGGCGAGCTTCTTCACCTTGTCGATCATCTGCTGCGGCGTCAGGCCCGGGCCAGAATCGTCCCGGCGCTCGGCGCCGCCGGCGCTGGTCAGGATCTTGACGTGCGAGCCGCCAATGTCGATCGCCAGAACGATCTTCTCGGTGTCGGGTGCCGGTTGCTTCATCGCCTTGGCCATCGTGTCTTCTCCGATCATGCCACCGGGTCGATCCAGCCATTGGGCGGTCCGAAGCCGGCCATGGCGTCCGTCGGTCCCCATGTCTTCGGCTCGTAGAGATGCGGCGGCGTGGTGTCGCCGAGCACCGGCCCGACGATGCGCCAGGCAAGCTCGGCCGCGTCCTGGCGGGTGAAGAGCTGGCCGTTGCCGTTCATGGCGTCGCCGATCAGCCTTTCATAGGGCGGCATGTCGGCCTTGCTGTCGTCGAGCGCCGTCAGTTCCACCTGCTCGCCGACCATGTCGTCGCCTGGCGCCTTGCGCTGGGCGCCGATGGCGATCACCACTTGCGGGTCGATGCGGAAGCGCACGTAGTTCTGGTCGGCGGGCTTGATCGGGTCGAAGACGTCGAGCGGCGGCCGCTTCAGCCGCACCACCACCTCGGTGACATGCACCGGCATGTTCTTGCCGGCGCGGATGAAGAAAGGCACGTCCTGCCAGCGCCAGGTGTCGACGAAGAAGCGCACCGCCGCGAAGGTCTCGACCGGCGAGTTCGGCGCCACGCCGGGCTCGGCGAGGTAGCCGGTGAACTGGCCGCGCACGACATCGTCTTTCGCCAGCGTCCGAATCGCCCTGAGCACCTGGACCTTCTCGTCGATCAAATCGTCGGCGGAGCGGCCGACCGGCGGCTCCATGGCCAGCAGCAGGAGGATGTTGAGCAGATGGTTCTCGATGACATCCCTTATGCAGCCCACATCGTCATAGAAGCGGCCGCGCCCCTCGACGCCGAAATCCTCGGCCATGGTGATCTGCACGCTCTCGACGAAATTGCGATTCCAGATCGGCTCGAGAAAGGAATTGGCGAAGCGGAAATAGAGCAGGTTCTGGATCGCTTCCTTGCCGAGATAGTGGTCGATGCGGAAGATCGACTGCTCGTCGAACACCAGATGCAGCACGCGGTTCAGCCAGCGCGCCGACTGCAGATCATGGCCGAACGGCTTTTCCACCATCAGCCGCGCGCCACGCGCGGTGCCCGACTGCTCCAACCCCTGCACGACAGTCTCGAACATGGTCGGCGGCACCGCCATGTAGTGCAGCGGCCGCTGGGCGGTGCCGAGTGCGGTCTTCAGCTTCTCGAAGGTGGCCGGATCGCGGTAGTCGCCGCTGACATAGCGCAGCAGCGAGGCGAATTTGGCGAACACCTTCTCGTCGATCTTGCCCAGCGCATTGACGATGCCGTCGCGAGCGCGGGCCTGCAACTGCTTGATGTCCCAGGCGTCGAAGGCGACGCCGATCACCGGTTCGGTGAGCGTGCCCTTGGCGACCATCTGGTAAAGGGCCGGAAATATCTTCTTGTGGGCGAGGTCGCCGGTGGCGCCGAAGAGCACCAGCGTGTCGGACCGTTCCTGGCTCATGCGTGCGTCTCCTGCTGTGGCGTCACTTGCCGGCCTTCGGCTTTTCGACATGGCCGCCGAAGGCATAGCGCATGGCGGACAACAGCTTGTCGGCAAATTCGGATTCGCCTTGCGAGGAGAAGCGGTCGAACAGCGCCGAGGACAGCACCGGCGCCGGCACGCCGGTGTCGATCGCCGCCTTCAGCGTCCAGCGTCCTTCGCCCGAATCCGAGACGCGGCCGCCGAACTGCGCCAGGCCCGGATCGCCCTTCAGCGCGCCGGCGGTGAGATCGAGCAGCCAGGAGCCGATGACGCTGCCATGCCGCCAGACCTCGGCCACCTGCGGGAGGTCGATGTCGAACTGATAATATTGCGGGTTTTCCAGCGGGCTGGTCTCGGCGTCGGCCGTGCGTTGCCGCTTGCCGGCATTGGCCGACTTCAGGATGTTCATGCCTTCGGCATAGGCGGCCATGACGCCATATTCGATGCCGTTGTGCACCATCTTGACGAAGTGGCCGGCGCCGCTCGGCCCGCAATGCAGATAGCCGAAGGGCGCGGTGCCGGCAGCCTTGTCGGGAGCCGGCGCGCCGGCATCGGCGCCGGGCGCCAGCGTGGCGAAGACCGAATCGAGGTGCTGCACCGCCACGTCGGGGCCGCCGATCATCAGGCAGTAGCCGCGCTCGAGGCCCCAGACACCGCCGCTGGTGCCGACATCGACAAGATGGATACCCTTGGTGGTCAGTTTCGCGGCCTGGTCGACGGCGTCGTGATAGTAGGAATTGCCGCCGTCGATGACGATGTCGCCGGGCTCCATCAGGGCTGAGACCTGATCGATGATCTTGCCGGTGATCGCCGCCGGCAGCATCAGCCAGACACAGCGCGGCTTGGCGAGCTTGCCGACGAATTCCGTCAGGGATGCCGCGCCCAGCGCGCCGTCGCTGACCAGGGCGGCGACGCTTGCCGGGTTGATGTCGTAGACGACGCATTCATGGCCGTCGCGCATCAGGCGCCGCACCATGTTGGCGCCCATCCGGCCCAGTCCCATCATTCCGATCTGCATGGTTTCGTCCCGATTGCTTGAGGAGAGAGAAAATCTATCGGCCCGGCCGCTTTTACCACGATGCGTCGATGCCGACGCTGAAGTCGACATTCTCCCAACGCATCGCATCGGGCCAGAAAAAAGTGAAGACGATGGTGCTTCCCGACGTCAATCCGGCGACCGGCAGGTCGGCCAGATGGACGCCAAAAGCGGTTTCCCTGGTCTTGTGGTCCTGGATCGTCAGCCAGTTGTCGCTGCTCCAATGGACGACGCCGGGCGCTGAAAGCTCTACGCGTAAAGCCTTGCCGGCCGGGATGGAGCGGATTTTGTTGTTGAAGCGCCATATCCTGAGCGGCGAGCTTGTCTTGCCCTTGATGTAGCGCTCGACGCCTTGCGGCGGCGTGTCGAAGACCACGCCGTCGCGCAACGAACGCAACAGCTTTATGTGCTCGGCATGCGCCCAGACCAATGGCATGGCGCTGCCGGACGGTTTGCCCTCCCACAGCTCGCGGCCCGGCACATCCGGGCTGTCCCAGACCTGTTCCGGCAGCAGCCCGCCCATGCCAGCCGAACGCTCGAAGGTCTCCAGAAGCTGCGCGGCTTTCTCCTTGCGGCCGGCGGCAAGCTCGTAATGCGCCCGCTCGCCGGTGAGCAGGGGCCAGGCGCGTCCCCGGCCTGTGCCGTCGAAAGGCGTGCCATCCTCGTGCTCGCCATAGCCGTCATCGGTGTAGCGGTACCAGACCGGGCCTTGCGGCAGATCGCATCGCAAAAGGGTGTCGACGGCCTTGACGGTACCGACGATGCGCGGATCGTCGGCTGCCCTGAGGCCAAAGCGAACCAGGGCCAGGGCGTCGGGGCTGATTATGGCTTCTGCCGGTTTGTCAGTGTCGGCCGGCGGACGGTTCTTGATCGGCACGAAGCCGTCCTTCGGCGATGCGGCGCCCGCATCGTCCGGCGGCGCGATGCGGACATAGTAGCCTGTGATGCCGGCCTCGATGCAGAGCTGGGTGCCCGTGACGTAGGTCCAGCGTTCGACCTGATCGTTCCAGCAATCAGCGGTTTCACGCAGGTTGTTTGCCGGCTCACTCTTTCCCAGGATATCCAGCATATCGGCGGCGGCAAGCAGCGCGGCGATCTCGACGGCCAGCGTGAACGGGCTGTACCCGGCGTCTTCCTCCCAGCGGTCCTCGCCGGTGACGGGGCCGTTGCGCACGACATAGGAGGAGGCGGCTTCGATCATGGCCAGGAAATCGGCGAGCCTGGCACGCGGCAGGTGGCCCGCTCGGCGCAAGGCGTCGGCCAGCAGCAGCGGAAAGGCGCATTCATCCATCTGGATGCCGGGCCAATAGGCGGTGCCGTCCGACCAGACATTCTGCGGCCAGTGACCGTCCGGTTGCTGAATCGAGTGCAGATAGGTCAGGATCTGCAGCGCCTGCTTGCCGTCGCCGGCGGCGAGGAAACCGCCAGCGGTCTCGACCAGGTCGCGCGGCCAGACCAGATGGTAGCCGCCGAGATCGTCGTCGCCCTTGTTGAAGCCCCATGGGATCGACAGGCTGGCAACAGCGGCGCCGGGTCTCGCGACCGAGAGATGCGAGGCCAGAACCGCTGTGCTCACACGATAGGTGTTCAGCCCGGAGGCAGTGTGGCGGTCGAGCTTCTCAAGCCTGGTCTGAAATGTCCGCCAGTTTTCGACATAGGTTTCGGCGGCGGCGTCGAAACCCTGCTTGAGACTGGCCAGCGCCAGGTCGGCGGCGGCTTCCGGCGTCGCGCCGAAGCCAAGCGCCAGCAAGGCCGTGGTCTTGCCGGCGGAAAAGCCGATATCGCCGGTCAGAGCGACATTGCCGTCTTCCGCCCGCTGGCAGGAGGGATCGAGCGCACCGCCGTTCTGCAATTGCTGCCATCCGTCGGAGAAACCGACATAGCCGGCCGAACAGGTATTCCAGGGCAGTGAGGAGACCAGCGCAAGGGATACGCCGCGCCCCGTGGCGAAGAGCATGCGCTGGCCCTTGTGTTCGCCGACCCAGGCAGTGTTGCCCATGCCGGCGTTGACGAGGTGCGGCGCAAGCAGCGCGTAGATCTTGTAGTCGGCCGCCGAATTTTTCAGCGGTACGAATGCAATCTCCTGCAGCAGGACAGGCCGTTTCGGATCCGTAATGATGCGCTTTTCGATACGGTAGGCGCCGTCTGCCGCGGTGTTGGTCAGCCTGTAGCCGGGTACGCCGTCCTCGAAAGGCGCTACTGCGTGCGCGGCGTCGCGCTTCTCTTCCGAGAAATAGCCACCGGGGCCGGTGACGATCAGCTCCATGTCGCGCGTGCAGGCGCTGTCGAGACGCGGATAGTAGATCTCGTTCAAGATGCCGTGGCTGATGGTGAACCAGAGCGGGCTCTTGGCTGAAAACGCGGTGCCGACGCCGCTCTTGGCGCTCGACGTCCAGCGCGCCGGAATGCCCGGTGCGCCCGGGGGAACGATCGGCGTCACTGCCATCTCTGTTGGGCCTCCTGTGCGCATGGCTTACCCATCCAGCCAGACCATTTCAATTGGCGCACCGCAAGTTGATCGGCGGGCTTTGCGGATTGCAGTTGACAGGCTGCCGCGCCATCTGCATTTGTCTGACAATCGATAAAAAACAGGAACACAGGCTCGATTTTCCATCTAGAATCTACACGACCAGCAACTCTTGGGAGGAGTATGACATGAAGAAACTGTTAGCCTTGAGCGCTCTTGCCGCGATGCTCGCATCGGGGACGGCGCTTGCCGATACCAGCGGCAAAAAGATCGCATTCTCCAACAATTACGCCGGCAATTCGTGGCGGCAGGCGATGCTCGACAGCTACGGCATCGTCACCAAGAAGGCGGTCGCCGACAAGATCGTCGGCGCGGCCGACATCTTCACCACCGCCGACAAGGAAGTGCCGACGCAGGCGGCCCAGGTGCAGAACCTGATCCTGCAGGGCTATGACGCCATCGTCATCAACGCCGCCTCGCCGGACGCGCTCAACGGCGCCATCAAGCAGGCCTGCGATGCCGGTATCACCGTCGTCTCCTTTGACGGCACCGTCACGGAGCCCTGCGCCTATCGCGTCGTCGTCGACTTCAAGGACATGGGCAAGCAGGAAGTCGAGCAGATGGCCAAGTTCCAGCCCAAGGGCGGGAACCTGTTGGAAATCCGTGGCTTGGCTGGCACCTCGATCGACGATGCCATCCATGCCGGCATCCTCGAAGGCGTTGCCGCCCATCCCGAGTTCAAGATTGTCGGTTCGGTGACCGGCGACTGGGACCAGACCACGGCGCAGAAAGCCGTCGCGACCATCCTGCCGTCGCTGCCTGACGTCGTCGGCATCGTCGACCAGGGTGGTGACGGCTATGGCGCCGCACAGGCTTTCGCCGCCGCCGGCAAGCCGCGCCCGACCATCATCATGGGCAACCGGCAGGACGAGCTGAAGTGGTGGAAGGAACAGAAGGACAAGGACGGCTACAAGACCTGGTCGGCTTCGATCGCGCCTGGCGTGTCGTCGCTCGCCTTCTGGGTGGCGCAGCAGGTGCTCGATGGCCGCAAGGATATTCCGCACGACCTGCTGGTGCCGTATCTGGCCTTCACCCAGGACGACTTCGAGGCAGCCCTGCCGAAGATCAAGGAAGGCGGCGTCGCCACCCACGAATACACGCAGGAAGACGCCCTCGCGGCGATCAAGGCCAACATCAAGTGAATGTCGCGCTTGCGTTGCCCTTCGTACCATCGCGCGGATAGTGTTGAGCATGCCTGAAGGGAACGCTGACATCATCAGACTGAACGGCGCCGAAAAACATTTCGGCGCCGTTCGTGCGCTGGGCGGCGTGGACTTCCATGTCCGGCCCGGCGAATGCGTCGGCCTGGTCGGCCACAATGGCGCCGGCAAATCGACGCTGATGCACATGGTGGCGGGCACGCTCACACCCGACAGCGGCAAGATCGGCGTGCATGGCGGCGTCGAGGACAACTACTCGGTGTCGCGGGCGCAAAAGCTCGGCATACGTTGCGTGTTCCAGGAACTGTCGCTGTGCCCCAATCTCAGCGTCGCCGAAAACACGCGCATCAACCATGCCTCGCTCTCGGGCCTCGGCTGGCGGCGCAAGGCGGCCGCGCTGATCACCGCCAAGCTTGACGAGATCTTTCCGGATCATGGCATTTCGGCCTGGGACATCGTCGGCGACCTGTCGATCGGCCGGCGCCAGATGGTCGAGGTGGCGCGCGCCTTCACGGTGACGCAGGACCGGCTCGACCTCGTCATCCTCGACGAGCCGACATCGTCGCTGGATGCGCACACGGCTGGCCAATTGCTGGCCTTCGTGCGCCGTTTCATCGCCAGCGGCAAAAGCTGCATCCTGATCTCGCATGTGCTGGGCGAGGTGCTCAGGAATGCCGACCGCATCGTGGTGATGCGCGACGGCAAGGTGGTGGTCGCCGATGCGGCGAATGCCTTCGACCGCGACCGGCTGGTGACGGCGATGGGCGGGGCCGAGGCGCGCCAGAAGATCGCCGCTGAAATTGCCGCCGCGAGGCCAGCTGCCGGTCCGTTGCGGGTGCGGGCGCGTCCCGCCGCGCAGAAGGACGGCGCCGACCTTGTCGCCCGCGCCGGCGAGATCATCGGCCTTGCCGGGCTGGCGGGACACGGCCAAACCGACCTGTTGCTGGCGATTTTCGCTGCTGCTTCCCGCGCCAGAACCGGCATCGAAGTGACCGAGCCGGTAGCGCTGGTCGCTGGCGACCGCCAGTCGGATGGGATTTTCCCGCAATGGTCGATTGCCGAGAACATCGGCATCCGCTCGCTGGCGCGGTTGCGCAACGGGCTGCTGATTTCGCCGCGGCGCGAGGCCGAGTTGGCCCAGTTCTGGCAGAAGAAGATCGGCATCCGCACGCCCGACATGAACAACAACATCTTCTCGCTGTCGGGCGGCAACCAGCAGAAGGCGCTGTTTGCCCGCGCGCTCGGCTCGGATGCCCAGATCGTGCTGATGGACGATCCGATGCGCGGCGTCGATATCGGCACCAAGCTGGAAGTCTACGACCTGGTGCGCGAGGAGGCTGGCCGCGGCCGCACCTTTCTCTGGTACACCACGGAAACAGAGGAACTCGACAATTGCGACCATGTCTATGTCTTCAAGAACGGCCGCATCGTCGCCAATCTGGGTCGCGACGAATTGACCGAAGAGAAGATTATCCAGTCCTCCTTCGGCGATGCGGCCTGAGATGACTGCCGCCAGCCTCGACGCCACCGCCAGGAGTTCCGCCGAGCGTGGCGCGCTGGCCCGTGCCCGCCTGCTGCGCGGGCTGCTGCCGGCGCTGTCGCTGGCATTGGTGCTCGCCGCCATCGCCTGGCTCAACCCGCGCGCCATCAGCTATTTCGGCTTCAGCCTGATGCTGAACCTGGCGATCCCGATCGCGCTGGCGACGATCGCGCAGATGTTCGTCATTTCAGGCAATGAGCTCGACCTGTCGATCGGCACCTTCGTCGGTTTCGTCGGCTGCGTCACCGCGACCTGGCTGAAGGACGCGCCGCTTATCGGCGTTGCCATCCTGCTTGGCTCGATCGGCGTCTATGCGCTGCTCGGCGCGCTGATCCATCTGCGCAATCTGCCGTCGATCGTGGTGACGCTCGGCATGAGTTTCGTCTGGCAGGGGCTGGCCATCCTCGTCCTGCCCAAGCCCGGCGGCAAGGCGCCGGACTGGCTGCTGGCGATCATGTCCTTCAAGCCGCCTCTTATCCCCTTCCCGATCATCGCGGCGCTGCTGATCGGCCTCGTCGTCCATTTCGGCCTGATGCGCACCTCCTATGGTGTGATCCTGCGCGGCTCCGGCGGCAATCCGGCCGCGCTCAAGCGCGCAGGCTGGTCGCTGCTCAGAACCAAGATCGTGCTGTTTGCGCTGGCCGGCCTGTTCGGCGTGCTGTCCGGCATGGCGCTGATCGGCATCACCACCTCGGCCGACGCCAATATCGGCAATGGCTACACGCTGCTTTCGATCGCTGGCGTCATCCTCGGCGGTGGCGAATTCGTCGGCGGCCGGGTGTCGCCGATCGGCGCGGTGATCGGCGCGCTGACGCTGGCGCTGGCCGCTTCGCCGCTGCTCACCTTCATGCACATTCCGCCGGACTGGCAGGTGGCCGCCAACGGCGCCATCCTGATCATCGTGCTGGCGGCGCGGGTGCTGATCAGCCGCAGGGAGAGGTGAGCGATGTCATTGGTTAGATCGCTGGCCGGCAAACCCTGGGTATGGTCGTTCCTCGGCGCGCTGGTCGTGTGGCTGGCGACGATCGCCTTCACCGGCGGATATGGCGCCGGCGGCATGGTCACGGCGGCGTTGTCACTTGCCGTCTTCACGGTGATCGTCGGCGTCGGCCAGATGTTCGTCATCACGCTCGGCCCCGGCAATGTCGACCTGTCGCTGCCGGCCAACATCGGCTTGGCCAGCGCGGTCGCCATGAAGGTGATGGCCGGCAGCGATTCCATGATCGTCGTCGGGCTGCTGGCGGCGCTCGCCTGCGGCGCGGCGATCGGCGCGATCAACTATCTGCTGATCTGGGCGCTGCGCATTCCGCCGATCATCGCCACCTTGTCGGCGAGCTTCATCATCCAGTCGATCGACATCAGCTACGGGCGTGGGCTGCAGATCAAGCCACCGCCTGGCTTTGCCGATTTCACCAACTGGCAGGTGCTGGGTATTCCCGTGCTGGCGGTGCTGACCGTGCTGTTCACCATCGGCGCGGCCATCGCCTTGCAGCGCATGATCTATGGCCGCTCGGTGCTGGCGATCGGTCAGAACATCCGCGCCGCCTGGCTCGCCGGCGTCAATGTCGGCCGCATCCGCTTCCTCACCTACACGCTGTCGGGCGCGCTTGGCGGCATCGACGGCGCCCTGCTCGCCGGCTATTTCAGGGGCGCCAATGTCGATATCGGCAATGAATATCTGCTCGCCTCGATCGCCGTCGTTGTCATCGGCGGCACGTCGGTCGCCGGCGGCAAGGCCAATGTGCCCGGGGTCTGGGGCGCGGCGCTGTTTCTGGTGCTGCTCTTGACCATGCTCAACACGTTCGGCGTCAGCGCCGGCGTGCGGCTGCTGCTGACCGGGCTGATCATCGTCGGGGTGATCACGGCGGCGGGTGGGGAGAAGGCGGTGCGGTGATCGCCGTTCCGAAGCGTCTGGCGACCATCGACCGCAATCTCCCGGGGCAGCCCGTCGTGCCGCCAAATGTTGGGCCAGCCCAACAGCGGGTTCCCATTCGCGGCGCGGCCTAGTAAACCCTTCCGCGATCCCAGTCGGTCCCGGGAGGGCTCTGCTTGTCCAATTCTGTCAGCGTCATGAACGACAATGGCGTCGCCATCGTCACCATCGACAACCCGCCGGTCAACGCGCTGAGTTTCCATGTCCGCGAGCCGCTGATGCAGGCGCTGGTCGACTTGCGCGACGATGCTTCGGTCACGGCAATAGTCATCGCCTGCGCCGGACGGACCTTTGTCGCCGGCGCCGACATCACCGAATTCGGCAAGCCGGTGCAGCAGCCCGATCTGCGCGCCATCGTCGCGATGCTGGAAACCATCGCCAAACCGACGGTCGCCGCCATCCACGGCACCGCGCTCGGCGGCGGGCTGGAACTGGCGCTCGGCTGTCATTTTCGCGTTGCCGATGCCGGCGCCAAGCTCGGCCTGCCGGAAGTGAAACTTGGCCTGCTGCCGGGCGGCGGCGGCACGGTGCGGCTGCCGCGTCTTGTCGGGGCGGTGAAGGCGCTGAAGATGATTGTCTCGGGTTCGCCGGTCGGTGCCGACGAGGCGCATGAAGCCGGTCTCGTCGATGCCGTTTTCGAGGGCGATCTGGTCACGCATGCCACGAACTTCGCAGGGGAAATCGCCCGCAAGGGTGGTCCATTCACACCTGTGCGCGATCGCAAAGACGGGCTTGGGGAGACCGACCTTGCGGCTTTCGATGCCGAGGCGGCGGAGCTCGCCAAAAAGGCGCGCGGGCTTGAAGCGCCGGTCGCCTGTGCGCAAGCGGTGCGCAACGCCGTCACACTACCCTTTGACGAAGCGCTGGCGGCGGAGCGGGCGCTATTCGTGAAACTGGTCGCCAGCGACCAGTCGCGGGCGCAGCGCCATCTGTTCTTCGCCGAACGTGAGGCGGCAAAGCTTCCCGGCAAGGACACGTCCAAGCGCAGGTTCGCCCGCGTCGGTATCATCGGCGCCGGCACGATGGGCGGCGGCATCGCCATGGCCTTCGCCAATGGCGGCTTTCCGGTCACCTTGCTGGAAACCAGCGTGGAAGCGCTGCAGCGCGGGCTGGGCATGATCGAGAAGAACTACGCTGTTTCCGTTTCGCGCGGTTCCCTGGCCGAAGACGCCAAGCGTCAACGGCTCGCCCAGTTCAAGGGCTCGACCGACTATGCCGATCTCACCGAGTGTGACCTGATCATCGAGGCGGTGTTCGAGGACATGGCGGTGAAGAAGGAGGTCTTCGGCAAGCTGGATGCCATCGCCAAGCCGGGCGCCATCCTTGCCACCAACACTTCCTATCTCGACATCAATGAGATCGCCGGCTCGATCTCGCGGCCACAGGATGTGCTCGGCCTGCATTTCTTCTCGCCGGCCAATGTCATGAAGCTGCTGGAGATCGTGCGGGCAGACAAGACCGCGCCGGATGCGCTGGCGACGGTGGTCGACCTCGCGCGGCGGATCGGCAAGGTGGCGGTCGTCGTCGGCGTCTGCCACGGCTTTGTCGGCAACCGCATGCTGGCCGCGCGCGGTTCGGAATCGGAAGCGCTGCTGCTCGAGGGCGCGACACCCAGCCAGATCGACAAGGCCTTCACCGATTTCGGCTGGCCGATGGGGCCGTTCCAGATGGGCGATCTCGCCGGGCTCGACATTGGGTGGCGCAACCGCAAGGCCCGTGGCCTGACGGCCGTGATCGCCGATACGCTGTGCGAGCAGGGGCGCTTCGGGCAGAAGACCGGCCGGGGCTTCTATCTGTACGAGGCCGGCGCCCGGGCAGGCGTTCCAGATCCAGAGGTTGAGGCGCTGATCCGCGAAAAGGCCGCCGAGCGTGGCATCGCGCCGCGTGCGATCAGTGCGGAAGAGATCATCGATCGCACGCTCTACCCCCTGGTCAATGAGGGGGCGAAGATCCTCGAGGAGAAGATCGCGGCCCGTGCCTCCGACATCGATGTCGTCTGGGCCAATGGCTACGGTTTTCCCATCGGCAAGGGTGGCCCGATGTTCTGGGCCGGTCTCGAAGGGGCGGCCAGGATCGTCGAACGGCTCGACCACTGGCATCAGCGGACCGGCAAGCAGGTTTTCGAGGTGGCTCCGCTCCTCAGGCAAATGGCCGAGACCGGTTCCTGGGAGACCGACGCGACAGCCTGACCAGATGACCGCCGAAGGCGGCGGCGATCATCGAGCCGCGCGGTGTTGCCGCGACATTCCCTCAGACGTGCTTGCGTCCGCCGGTCTCGCGGAACCAGCTGTCGGGATAGGGATACCACCAGTCCTGGATCGCCGGTCTGTGGTCGATGATGACCATCTTGGAACGGCGGAAGGCATCGAGCCCCTGCCGTCCCAGTTCGCGGCCGAGACCTGAAGCTTTCCAGCCGCCGAAGGGCAGGGCGTCATTGTCGATCAGCGGATTGTTGACCCAGACCATGCCGGCCTCCAGCCGTTCGGCCGCCTCATGCGCTTCGGCGAGATCCGTGGTGAACACCGAGGCGCCGAGCCCGAACGGGCTGTCATTGGCAAGCCGGATCGCCTCATCGAAATCCTTCACGCGGCAGATGGCGGCGACCGGGCCAAAACACTCTTCGCGCACGATCGCCATGTCGGGGGTGACGCCGGTCAGGATCGTCGGTTCGTAAAACCAGCCGGTGTTGTGCGCCGGCGGGATGCGGCCGCCGGTGACGGCTTTGGCGCCATTGGCAATAGCATCGTCGACCAACCGCATGACCTTGACGCGAGCCGCCTCGCTGACCAGCGGACCGATCTCGCTCTTGTCCATGCCGTTGCCGATGCGCAGCGCGCGTGTCCTTTCGGCGAACAGGTCGACGAAGCGGTCATGCACGGCATCGACGACGAAGAAGCGTTCGGCCGACGTGCAGACCTGGCCGGTGAGGTGGAAGGCGGCGGTGACGCTGCCGGCCGCGGCGACCTCCAATGGCGCGTGCTTGCTGATGATCAGCGGATCGCTGCCGCCGGCCTCGATGACGCAAGGCTTCATGCGTTCGGCGCAGGCAACCGCCACCGCCTTGCCGGCGGCGACCGAGCCGGTGAAGGCAACCGCATGGGTGCGGTCCGAAGTGATCAGCGCCTGCGCCGTTGCCGCGCCGCCGGGCAGGCAAGAGACCAGGCCTTCCGGCAGCGAGCGGAACACCGCCATGTAGTCCAGCGTCGACAGCGTCGTCGCCTCGGCAGGCTTGATGATGCAGGCATTGCCCGCGGCAAGCGATGCCGCGACGGTCCAGCACATCAACAGGATCGGAAAATTGTAAGGCATGATGTGGACGGAGACGCCATAGGGCTCGTAGCGCGCATATTGGAACGAACCGGCCTGCGTCGTGCCGGCCACCTTGCCGGCATCGTCGCGCGCCATCTCGGCATAGTAGCGGAAGATCGGCGCGCAATTGGCGATCTCACCGATGGCTTCCGGGTAGGGCTTGCCCATCTCCCGCACCATCAGCTCGGCGCAACGGGTGAAGTCGGCGGCCTCGATGGCATTGGCGACGGCATGCAGATGTTTCGCCCGGCTCTTGGCATCGAGCCTTTTCCAGGCGACTTGCGCCCTGGTCGCGGCGGTGAGCGCGGCGTCGATCTCGCCCTCGCTGGCCGTGGAGATGGCGCCGACCGTCTGCAGCGTGGCCGGGTCGATCACTGCCTTGTTTGCACCGGCCATCGGCCGGTAGTCCGGATTGACGAAGTAGGTCGGCCGGTCGGGGGAGAAGGGCATGGACATCCTCTCGAATCCGCTCAGCGGATCATGTAGACCTTCTTGATGGTCTCGTGGACGGTGCAGACGCCTTTCCAGTCCTGCGGAAAGAAAGCCGCCGTGTCCGGCTCGATTTCGATCACTTCGCCCGATTCGTGCACATAGGTGCAGCGGCCTTCGAGAAAGTGGCAGAACTCGTCGCGGGTGACGTGGCAGTGCCATTTGCCCGGCGTGCAGACCCATAGGCCGCATTCGGAACGGCCTTCCGGTCCCTTGTGGAGCAGCTTGCCCGAGGTGTGGGACTGCCCCTCGATCATCGTCGGGATGACGCCCCAGTCGATGAGGTCGGTGACGGCGAGCGGCGATTGCATGATTGGCGTGGTCATATCGAATTCCTTGAAATGATGCTCACCGGCACATGAAGGCCTTGGTCAGCGTTTGCGTGATGATGGAAATGCCGGTCCAGCCGGCGGGAAAGAACACCAGCGTGCCGGCCGCGATCGGAATCTCCTCGCCATTCTCATGGACATAGCTGCCTTGACCCGACAGGAAATGGCAGAACTCGTCGGCGGCGAAGGTGACCTTGCGGGTGCCCGGCGTGCACGACCACAGGCCGCATTCGCTCGACCCGTCCGGGTTTTGCGACAGGATCTTGCCGGAGGCGCGCGGTGCGCCGGCAAGCGTGTTGCTGCCCGCGCCCCAATCTTCCAGTTCCACGGCCGAAGCCTGCGGCCAATGCGGTGTCGACATGTCTTGCTCCGATTCTTGCTAAGCATGATCTTGTCCGAAAACCGGTTCCCACTTTTCGGGATCATGCTTCTCAGGCCAGCATGTAGACGTTGCGCATGGTCTCGTGCACCGTGCACTCGCCCGTCCAGCCGGAGGGGAACATGACCACGGTCCCAGCCGATACTTCTATCACTTCGCCGACATCCGAGCGGTAGGTCGCACGGCCGGCGACGAAGTGGCACAATTCGTCGCGCGGGATCGAGAGTCGCCAGCGGCCCGGCGTGCACACCCAGATGCCGGATTCCGGCTGGTTGTTGGGGCCCTTGTGCACCAGCCTGCCGGTGGAGTGCGAGGCGCCGTCCAATGCGTCGGGCTGGGCGCCCCAGTCGACGAGATCGGTGCGGGTGGAGGCTTGATAGAGGTGCGGAGCGGAGGAGGTCATGGACGTGCTCCGATGGCGGGATGCCTAATGTCGACATGTTGCGCCCAGGCACCCCCCTCTGGCCTGCCGGCCATCTCCCCCGCGAGGGGGGAGATCAGATGCATCTCAAACATCGTGCTCACAGCAGCGCCTCCAGCAAGCCGGCAGCCTTTTCCGGCCCGTTCTGCGCATGCATCTGCGCCGAGGTCCTCGCCAGCTTGGCCTTCATCCTGGGATCGGTCAGGCAGGCCTCGATCTTCGCGACCAGCTCGGCGTCGTTCCAGTGATAGCGCGGCATGCCGAAGCCGTGGCCGGTTTCCTCGACGCGGGTGGCGTTGTCGTGGCCATCCCAGACATAGGGCATGATGATGGCCGGTTTGCCGAAAAAGAGGCACTCGGTGAACGAGTTGTTGCCGCCATGGTGGATGACGGCATCGACCTGCGGGATGACCGAAGGCTGCGGAAACCAGCTCTCGACGATGACGTTGCCGGGCACGTCCTTATATTGGTCCTTGTAGCCGCCGACATTGACCAGCGCGCGGTAGCGCGTCTTGCCCAGCGTGGCGATGATGCGCTTCAAGAGTTCGACATCGCCGGCGCCAAGGCTGCCGAAGGAGACATAGAGCAGCGGCCCGTCATTATTCTCACCGAAGGTCGGCACGGCGTAAGGTTTCTCCTGCCGCACGCAGCCTTCGAGATACTGGAATTGTCGGGGGTCGAGCGGATGACGGCGCTTGAATTTCGCCGCTTCGGGATAGAGCAGCAAATTGAGATATGGCGAGGACTCGAAGAATTGGCCGACCGGGTAGGCCGCCTCGTTGTTGGCCTTCAGGAAGGCATTGAAGTCGTCATGGATCGGCTTGATCACCGCGTTGAAGTGATCGCGATAGCGCTGGTGGCCGGCATGGTCGTTCTCGCCGCAACCGGAGAGATGCGGCGGGATGTCCTCGTCCTCGATCTCGTTTTCCGAGCAGGAGATGACGCGCACCCAAGGCTTGCCGAACTGTTTGATCGCCGGGAACAGGATGACGTTGTCGACGCAGATGACGTCCGGCTTGATAGCGGCCAGCACGCGCGGCAGATCCTTCTGCGCCCATTTGGCGCTGTCGACGATCGCCGTCCAGCAATCCTTCACATAGTTGTCGACCTGGTCGTAGGGCGATTTGCGGAAATTCGGGATGTGGCCGTTGATGAAATCCTCCCAGAATTTCGCCATCTGCTCGGGCGGCATCGGTTCGGACAGGTTCACCGTATGCGCCTCGAAGCCGTAGCCCCTGTAAACCTCGACAAAGCCGGGGTCGGACAGGAACACGGCCTTGTGGCCACGCGCCTCGACGGCTTGCGCGATGCCGACGGAATTGAGCGCCGGGCCGTAGGCGGCTTCCGGAAAAAAGGCGATCGTCTTCTGCGCCATCAAGCTTCTCCTATTCTGCGAAAATTCTGACATCGGCGGCGTCCCAGCCGAGTTCGACCTGGTCGCCGGATGCGACAGGCCTGCGGTCAGCCGCATCCGCGGTGACGCGCACCAGGAACGGTTTTGGCGACAGCGGCGTGCGGATATGCAGCTGCAGGTCGAGCCCGTGATAGGCCAGCGCCTCGACCGTGCCGGTCGTACGGTTAGCGGTCTCGGCTGACGGGAACAATCGGATGCGCTCGGGCCGCACCGAGGCAACCGCCGATGCGCCCGGGGTGAGCGCTGCAGGGACCTTGCCAGCTATGCGCGCACCGTTCGCGGCGACCACGCCATCGGCTGAGGTCTTGCCCGGGATAAAATTCATCACGCCGATGAAGTCGGCGACGAAACGGTCGGCGGGATGCTCGTAGATCGCGTGCGGCGTGTCGCATTGCAGCAGCCTGCCGTCTTTCAGCACCGCCATGCGATCGGCCATGACAAGCGATTCTTCCTGGTCATGGGTGACGATGACGAAGGTGATGCCGACCTCGTGCTGCAGGCGCTTCAATTCCAGTTGCATGGCGCCGCGCAGCTTCTTGTCGAGCGCGCCGAGCGGCTCGTCGAGCAGCAGCAGCCGGGGCCGCTTGACCAGGGCGCGGGCGAGCGCGACGCGCTGCTTCTGACCGCCCGACAATTGCTCCGGCTTGCGGTCGGCGAAGGGGACGAGCTCGGTGGTCGCCAGGATGGCGTCGACGCGGGACCGGATCTCTTTCGCCGGCAAGCGCTCCATCTCCAGCCCATAGGATACGTTGGCGCGCACGCTCATATGCGGGAACAGCGCGTAAGACTGGAACATCAGGTTGACCGGCCGCTTGTTGGGCGGGGTCCTGGCGATGTCCTTGCCGTCGAGCAGGATGCGGCCGTCGCTCGGCATCTCGAAACCGGCCAGCATGCGCAAGAGCGTGGTCTTGCCGCAGCCCGATGGGCCGAGCAGCGCGAAGAACTCGTTCTCGCGGATGTCGAGCGAGATGCCGTCGACGGCGGTGACCCGGCCGAAATTCTTCGACACATGGTCGATGGCCAGCAGCGTGCGCGGTTCGCTCATTGGCCGATGATTCCTCGATTGAGCCGCTGCGACAGGGTCAGCGCGGTGATGCTTACGGCCATGACGATGGTCGCCAGCGCGTTGATCTCAGGCGTGATGCCGAAGCGGATCATGGCGTAGATCTGCATCGGCAGCGTGGTCGAGGCGCGGCCGGCGCCGGCGGTGAAGAAGGCGATGATGAACTCGTCGACCGACAGGGTGAAGGCAAGCAGCGCGCCGGCGATCACCGCCGGCGCGATGACCGGCAAGGTCACGCGCCGGAAGGTGGTGAGCGCGGAGGCGCCGAGGTCGGCGGATGCCTCGACGATCGACCAGTCGAAGCTCTTCAGCCGGGCGCGCACCACCGAGCAGACGAAGGCAAGGTTGAAGACGACATGGGCGAGGATGATGGTGTGCAGGCCCATGGTCAAATTGAGCATGGAAAAGAACGACAGCAGTGCAATCGCCAGCACGATGTCGGGGATGATCATCGGCGCAAAGATCAGGGCTTCCAGCCCCTTGCCATATTGCCGGCGCATCTCGACGCCGATCGCCAGCAGCGTGCCGAGCAAGGTGGCGATGGCTGTCGAGACCAGCGCCACGATCAGCGTGTTGAGCGCGGCGGACAGGATCGCGGAATTGTTGGCTAGCGAGGCATACCATTTCAGCGAGAAGCCGGACCATGCGGTCGGCAACCCGCCTTCGTTGAAGGAGAGCGCCACCAGTACGGCGATCGGGATGTAGAGGAAGGCGAAGACGAGGCTCAGCACAAGCCACAGCGTACGCCGCGTCACAGGGGAACGCTCAGCCATCGGCGTCACCTTTGGTCTGCGCTGCCCGCCCCGAGGCGCGGTCGGCGGCGAGCGCCTGGACCATCAGCACCAAAAGCATGATGGCGATCAGCGCCATGGCGAGGGCAGCGCCGAAGGGCCAGTCATTGGCGGTGAGGAACTGGTCGTAGACGAGATTGCCGATCATCTGGAAACGGCCGCCGCCGAGCAGGGCCGGGGTGACGAAATTGCCGATAGACAGCACGAAGACGAAGACCGCGCCGGCGGCGATGCCGGGCACGGTCAGCGGCAGGATGACACGGCGGAATGTGGTGGCGGCCGAAGCGCCGAGGTCGCGCGAGGCTTCGGCGAGTTCGGGGTTGAGCCGCGACAGCGGTGCGTAGCAGGCGAGGATGACGAAGGGCAGATAATTGTAGACGAGGCCGGCGATGACCGCGCCTTCGGTATAGAGCATCGATGGCGGTTCGCCGGTATAGCCCAACCAGCGCAGGAGCTGGGTGATCAGGCCTTCGCGGTTGAGCAGCACGATCCAGGCATAGGTGCGGATCAAATAGTTGGACCAGAACGGCAGCACGGCGAAGAACAGGAACACAGGCTGCCAGCGGCGCGGGGCAGCGGAGATGGCGTAGGCGGCGGCATAGCCGATCACCACCGCGATCAGCGTGGCAGTGCCGGCGATGCGCGCTGACTTCAGGAAAATGCCGGCATAGAGCGGGTCGAAGACCAGCCCGAAATTCTCCAGCGTGAAGGTGTAGTCGATGCCGCCATAGATGCCGCGCCGGAAGAAGGCGAGCGCCAGCACCAGCGCGCACGGCACCACCATCAGCACGGTCAGCCAGACCAGCGCCGGGGCCATCAGCAGGGAGGAGCGAAGTCGGGTCTGGGACAATTTAAGGTACCGCTCAGGGCCGGCAGCCAAAGCACTGCCGGCCGTGATATCCGTGCCGCTTACTGCGCGGCCTTGATCTCGCTGACGATCTTGGAATAGTCGCGCTGGGCTTCGCCGACATCCCGCAGCTGCTCGAACTTGACGAGATCGGCCACCGGCATCGCCATGTTGGGGAATTTCGCCAGGAAATCGGCGGGCAGGCTTTCCATCGCCGGCTTGTTCGGCACCTTGTAGTCGATGTTCTGCGCCGCCCAGGCGTGGTTCTTGGCGTCGAGCATGAAGTTGATGAACTTGAAGGCGTCGTCCTTGTGCTCGGAGGCCTTCATCACCACCATCGTGTCGACCCAGAGGTCCGAGCCTTCCTTCGGAATGACGTATTTGATCTCCGGCTTTTCGGCGATGCCGTAATTGCACCAGCCGTCCCAGGCCTGCACCATCAGCGCCTCGCCGGAAACCAGTTTGGAATAGAAGGTGGTGTCGTCATAGGCGAGCAGGGTCCTCTTGGCCGAGATCAAGAGGTCCTTGACCTCGGCCATCTTGGCCGGATCGGTCTCGTTGACGGAAAAACCCTTGTCGAGCTGGCCCGCGGCCAGCAGCCAGCGGTCGGTCGCCAGCATGGTGGTCTTGCCCTTCAGCGCATCTGAAGGCGCGAGCAGATCGCTCCAGCTCGTCGGCGCCGTCTTGACCAGGTCCGAGCGGTAGCAGAGGCCGGTCGTGCCCCAGGTGTAGGGCACGGAGAACGCGTTGCCGACATCGTGCGGCAGCTTGGTCGCTTCCGGATAGAGGTTGGCGAGATTGGGGATCTTGGCGTGGTCCATCGGCTCGGTCAGACCGAGCTTGTTCAGCACTTCGGCAAAGGGCGAAGAGACGAAGACCACGTCATAGCCCTTGCCGCCGGCGGCGATCAGCTTGCCCATGATCTCTTCATTGGTGGCGTGCACCACCACTTCGCCGGAGACGCCGGTGGCGGTCTTGAAGGCGGTCATGGCGTCGGGCGCCATGTAGCCGTCCCAGTTGGAGATGACGAGGTCGGCGGCCATTGCCGGCGCCGACAGCGCCAGGGCAAGGCCGAGAGCGATTGAAGAGACCTTGAGCGCACGGCGCTCCGGGCTGGTAGCGGTCATGGCAGACTCCCATTCCGGTTGATCGTCGAATTCTGTGCTGGACCGGACGCGACCCATGCCGCTGCCTTCGATCCTGTTCCCTCGGTCTTTTTTGTCGCCGATTGCCAGGACAGTACTATTGCAGAAAAAAGTACGTCAATCCATAATTTGCCAACCGACCGAGGAATCTGGCCGATTGCGCTTGCTCCGGCGATCAGCCAAACCAATGCGGTCACATCCGTCCGCCGAGACAAGTCATGCAAGCCGCAGCCCGACGACCTCGAACCAACCATCTCGACCTGGCGCAGCGCATCCTCGATGTGGCGCGCCAGCGCGGCTTCGAGCCCGGCGCGCGCCTGCCCGAACAGCAGATCGCCTCTTTGTGTAATGTCTCGCGCACGCCGGTGCGAGCGGCACTCAGCCTTTTGGCTGAGCGGGGCGTCGTGCGCTGGGAAGCCGATACCGGTTATCACCTGGCGGTCGACCTCGCCGCGCAGCCGGCCATATCAGCCGAGCTTCCCAGCGCGGAGGAAGACGAGCTGGCCGAGGCGATCCTGCGCGACCGCTCGGCGCGGCGGCTGGACCAGACGGTGACCGCCGCGGCGCTGATGCGACGCTACAGCGCTGATCGAAAGACGGTACTAAAAGCGCTTAATAAACTGACGGAAGAGAATCTGCTGGACCGCGCGCCCGGCCAGTCCTGGCTTTTCCGGCGCACGCCCGACGATCCGGAGGCGCAAGGCGAAAGCTACGAGTTCCGGCTGCTGCTCGAGCCGGCGGCGATCCTGACACCGGGCTTCCGGCTGGACGGCGCGCGCGCGGCGGCGTTGCGCCAGGGCATGGACGCCTTGTCGGCGCTGCCGGATGCCGCGTTCGACACGCGCGAGTTCCAGCGTCTGGACATGGATTTCCACGGCATGATCGCCGAGGGCTGCGCCAACCGCTTCATCGCCGACGCGCTGGCCGATCATCTCCGCCTGCGCCGGCTGCCGGGCATCTATGCCGGGGTCAACGTCTTCCGGCTGCGGCAATCCTTGCTGGAACACCTGAACATACTCGACCATCTCGAAAGCCGGCAGTATGAGGTGGCTGCCGATCTGCTTCGCATCCACCTGAGGCTCTCCCGCAACCAGCGACCGCAAGCGGCCAGCCGCGGGGCGCCCGCCCTGTTCGGCATGATCAGCCGGCCGGAATGAAGAGGATTAATTGACGCGCAAAGCCAGCCCGACCATCGCGCTGTTTCCCGAAGCCAGCTTCGGCGCCGCGTTGAATTGCGTCGGCATCGCGCAGGCCTTGCGAGCGCGGGGCGCCCGGCCCGTCTTCATCTGCCATGCTGGTTTCTCCGGTGTCTTTGCCGACTATGGTTTCCAGGAATATCAACTGCCCACCGACGAGCCGCTGAGCGACAGCGAGCGCCAGAGCTACTGGCAGGCCTTCGTGCGCCGGCACCTGCCGCATTTCCGGCTGAGCCCGATCGACCAACTCGAAACCTATGTCGCACCGACCTGGCAAGCGATCGTCGACACTGCGGTCAATGCCGAGGCGCCGCTGCGGCAATTGCTGGCGCGGCTGAAGCCGGACGCGGTGGTGCTCGACAATGTCATCATGTTTCCGGCGATCGCCGCCGCCGGCTGCCCCTGGGTGCGCGTCGTCTCCTGCGCCGAGACCGAGCTGCCGGACGCCGAGGTGCCACCCTACCTTTCCGGGATGGCTGCCGATGACCCGCAACGCGCAGCGTTCGAGGCGCGCTATCTCTCGGCTTCGGCGCCGGCACATGACCGCTTCAACCGCTTTCGTGCCGATGCTGGCCTGGGACCGTTGCCGAAGGGCCTGTTCCTGGAAAGCTCGCCCGATCTCAATCTGCTGCTGACGCCAGCGATCGTGCGGCGCGAGCGGGCCGAACCGCTCGATCCGGCCCGCTTCGTCTATCTCGAAGGCTGCGTGCGCTCGGAAGGGCCGTTCGAGGTGCCGGTGTTTCCGCGCAATGGCGGGCCGCTGGTCTATGTCAGCTTCGGCAGTCTCGGCGCCATGGATGTCGGGCTGATCGAGCGCATGCTCGCAGTCTTCGACAGGCTGCCGGCGCGCTTCATCGTCAATGTCGGCGGCCTGCGCGACGCCTATCGCGCGGTGCCGGACAATGTCTATCTCGACGCCTGGTTTCCGCAGCCTTCGGTGGTGGCGAAGTCGGACCTGTTCATCCATCACGGCGGCAACAACAGCTTTTGCGAGGCGCTGCGCTTCGGCGTGCCGTCGCTGATCATGCCCTATTGCTGGGACGGACACGACAATGCACGCCGCGCCGAAGAGACCGGCACCGGCGACCATATCGGCCGTGACGGCTGGACCGAAGGAGTATTGGAGAGAGCCATTCTCGGCCTGCTGGCCGACGACGCCATGCGCGCCCGCCTGAGGGACAATGCAGCCCAGATGGCGCTGAAACCCGGAACGGACGTGGCCGCGCAAGCCATACTCTCTCTGATACGGACTTGAACGACATGCTTGATAAAAACACCAAGACCTCTCTCTCCAGCGGCAACGATCCCAAGGCCTGGCTGGCCCAGCACGGCATCACCGAGGTCGAATGCCTGGTGCCCGACATGAACGGCGTGCTGCGCGGCAAGGCGCTGCCGACGGTGAAATTCCTCAAGGCGCTGGAAGACCGCGCGCTCTATCTGCCGAGCAGCGCCTTCCTGGTCAGCATCGACGGCCGCTATTCCGGCTCGATCGACGAGGGCTTTGCCTATTCGGATCCGGATATGCGCATGGTGCCTGACGTTTCGACGCTGTGCCTGGCGCCGGGTGCCGGGGCCGGCAAAGCCTATGTCTTCGCCGACGCCTTCCACATGGACGGCCGGCCATGGATGGCCTCGCCGCGCCATGTGCTGCGCGCCGTGCTCGATCTCTACCCGCCAGCGCGGCTGGCGCGCGGTGGTGGCGCCGGAGGTCGAATTCTATCTGACCGCGCCCAACCCCGATCCGGACAGGCCGCTGACCGCGCCGGTCGGCAGCAATGGCCGCGCGGAAACTGTGCAGCATCCCTACGACATGGTGGCACTGGAAGAATTCGAGCCGGTGATCCGGCGCGTCTATGATTATGCCGCGGCGGCCGGCCTGCCGCTCGATACGCTGATCCATGAATCGGGCACGGCGCAACTGGAGATCAATCTCCTGCATGGCGACGCGCTGCCGCTCGCCGACCAGGTGCTTTTGTTCAAGCGGCTGACGCGCCAGGCCGCGCAGCAATGCGGCATGCACGCCACCTTCATGGCCAAGCCGATCGCGGCCCAGGCGGGCAGCTCGATGCATCTGCACATGTCCGTCATCGACGAGAAGACGGGCACTGCACTGTTTGCCAGCGACGATGATGCCGACACCGAGATGTTCGGCCATTTCATCGGCGGCCTGCAGAAATATGTGCCGGAAATCATGCCGCTGTTCGCGCCGAACGTGAATTCGTTCCGCCGCATAAGGCCGAACCACAGCGCTCCGGCCAACATCGAATGGTCGCACGACAACCGCTCCTGCGGCCTGCGCGTACCGGCCGGTGGCCGCTCGGCGCGGCGGGTGGAGAACCGTTTGCCGGGCGCCGATTGTAATCCCTATCTGGCCATCGCCGGCTCGCTGCTCGCCGGCTATCTCGGCGTCGAGCAGAAGCTGGCGCGCTCGGCGGAAGCCACGGGCAATGCCTACAAGATCAAGAGCACGCTGCCGAAGACCATGGAGGAGGCGCTCGACCGCTTCACCGCCTGCGAGCCGGTGCGCAGACTCCTCGGCGAGGATTTCTTCCAGACCTATCTGCGCGTCAAGAGCATCGAGCTTGACCTGTTCCAGAGCGTGGTGACGAGCTGGGAACGCGATCACCTGCTGCTGAAGGTGTGATCATGGCATCTTCAACAGGTTTCAATTCCGGTCTCGATATCGGCAAATCCTACTATGTCGCCACCGCCAATCCGGCGCAGGACCATCCGGCGCTTGTCGGCGATGTCGAAGCCGATCTGGTCGTTGTCGGAGGCGGCTGCACCGGCCTGTCGGCTGCCCTTCACGCCGCCGAGCGCGGCCTGAAGGTGGTGCTGCTCGAAGGCGGCAAGATCGGCTGGGGCGCATCGGGGCGCAATGGCGGGCAGATGATCCCCGGCCTGCGCAAGGGCGCCAAGGGCCTGGTCAAGCTTTACGGGCCGGAGCGGGCGAAGGTGCTATTCGACCTTGCCTTCGAAGCACGCGGCCTAGTGCTCGATATCATCGAGCGCCACGCCATCGACTGCGATCTGAGGCTCACCGGCCATATGGTCGGTGCGGTCAACGGTTCCGATCTCAAGGATTTGGAGGAAGAGGCCAAGTGCCTCGACAGCGTGATGAAGTTCCGCGACGTCGAGATCCTCTCGGCGGCGGATGCACGCGCCAAGGTCGACACCTCATATCATGGCGCGATGTACGAGCCGCTCGGCGGCCACATGCATCCGCTGAACTATACGCTCGGCCTTGCCCGCGCAGCCGTGGCCGCCGGCGTCGTCATCCACGAGAATTCGGTGGCGGTGAAACTGGAGCGCGAGCCTTCGATCCGGGTCTCGACATCGAAGGGCTCGGTGCGCGCAAAACATGTCGTGCTGGCGGGCGATGCGCTGCTCAATGGGCTGGAGCCGCGCGTCAACAGCCGCATCATGCCGGTCGGCAACTACATCGTCGCCACCGAGCCGCTGGAGGGCAAGCGCAACGTCATCCCGGCCAATGTCGCGGTGTCCGACACGCGCTTCGTCGTCAATTACTACCGCATGTCGGCGGATGGACGCTTGCTGTTCGGCGGCGGCGAGCGCTACACGCCGTCGCCGCCGGCCGACATTGCCGGCTTCGTGCGGCCGCACATGGAAGGCACCTTCCCGCAGCTCAAGGGCTGCCGCATCGATCATGCCTGGGGCGGGCTGGTCTCTGTGACGACATCCAGGCTGCCGCATGTCGGGCACTATGGCGAGGTCTATTTCGCGCATGGCTATTCCGGCAAGGGCGTCATCCTGTCGACGCTGTCGGGCAAACTTTTGGCCGAGGCGATTACAGGCGACGCCTCGCGGCTCGATTTGTTCTCCACGCTGACTCCAATGCCGTTCCCCGGCGGCACGACGCTGCGTGGGCCGCTCTATGTGCTGGGCATGCTGTGGTACGCGATGCGGGATCGCATCAAGCATTGAAGGTTGGCGCAGTTACGCATCGAAGTTTGCGCTGCCCCTCACCTGCCTGCCGGCATCCTCTCCCCGTATAGTGACGGGGAGAGGGGCGCTACCATTGGCGATTTCGCCAAGATGGCGTTGAGGCCAGCCACTTTCTCCCCGTCTCTATACGGGAGAAATGCCCGGCAGGGCAATGAGGGGCGGCGCTGGCGTTGAAAGCTTTGGCGATTTGATTAGACGACGAAGAAATCTTCGATCCGCTCCCTGGCCTCAAGCAGCGCCGGCAGGATTTCCCGCTCCATCTCGGCGACCGAAAATCGCGCCGACTGCGTCGAGACATTGATCGCCGCGACCGTGCCGCCAGCGCGGTCGCGGATCGGCACGGCGATGGAGCGCAGGCCGAGCTCCAGCTCCTCGTCGACGATGGCAAAGCCGTCGGCTTTCGCCTTGCCGATGGCCTCGGCCAGCAGCCTGATGTCGGTGATCGTCTTCGGCGTCCGTCTCTCGATGGTCGCCTGGTGCAGAAACTCGTCGAGTTCCTCAGGCGCCAGGCCGGCGAGCAGAATGCGCCCCATCGAGGTGCAATAGGCGGGCAGCCTGGTGCCGACATCGAGCGACACGCTGAGGATGCGTCGGCCGGGAATGCGGGCGACATAGACGACATCCTGGCCCGACAGGATCGCGGCCGAGCAGGCCTCGTTCAGTTGCGCGGCGACCGCGCGCATGATCGGCGCGGCGAAGCTCCACAGCGAGCCGCCGCCCAGCCATGTGCGGGCAACGGCCAGCAGGCGCGGCGACAGCGAGAACACACGGCCGTCCTGGGTGGCATAGCCCGTGGCGACAAGCGTCAGCAGGAAACGGCGGGCGCCAGCACGGGTCAGGCCGGCTTCCTCGGCCATCTCGGTCAGCGTCATGCCAGAGGGGTGGCGGGCGAGGATCTCCATGACGGCAAGGCCGCGCTCAAGCGAGCCGACATGATCACGGGAAGCGGCCTCTTCGTCCATCTCACCTCCGCCAAACGGCATCGCCGCCAGGATTGACTCCACGACCTCACTCGGCGTAGAAAGTTTCGCATACAAAACAAAAGTTCGCAATACGAACTTTTTGAATCCGGAGCCGATCGATGGTCAAGTTCCTGCCGCTCAAACAGGCCGTGGCCGAGAATTTGAACGATGGCGATTCCGTCGCCTTCGAGGGCTTCACCCATCTGATCCCGACAGCCGCAGCGCATGAGGCGATCCGTCAGGGATTTCGAGATTTGACCCTGATCCGCATGACGCCGGACCTGATCTACGACCAGATGATCGGCATGGGCATGGCGAAAAGACTAATCTTCTCCTATGTCGGCAATCCCGGCGTCGGCCTGCTGCGGCGCGCCCGCGATTCCATCGAGAACGGTTTTCCCCGGACGATCGAGGTCGAGGAGCACAGCCATGCCGGCATGGCCAACGCCTATGAGGCGGGCGCGGCCGGCCTGCCCTGCGCGGTGTTCCGCGGCTATCGCGGCGCAGGCCTTGCTGCGGTCAACCCGAACATCAAGTCGGTCACTTGTCCGTTCACCGGCGAGGTGCTGGCGGCCGTTCCCTCGATCCGGCCTGACGTGACCTTCATCCATGCGCAGAAGGCCGACAAAAAAGGCAATGTGCTGGTCGAGGGCATCATCGGCATCCAGAAGGAGGCCGTCCTGGCGGCCAAGCGCGCTGTGGTGACGGTGGAGGAGGTGGTCGACAATTTCGACGATCTGCACCCCAACCTGACCGTGCTACCCCGGTGGACGATCGCGGCGATATCCGTCGTGCCTGGCGGCTCGCACCCGTCCTACGCGCATGGCTATTATGCGCGCGACAACGCCGCCTATCTCGAATGGGACGAGATCGCCGCCGACCGCGAGAAATTCCAGGCCTGGATGCAAGCGAACGTCATCGAGAAGAGCGCCGACGATTTCGCCGGCCGCGTCGACCATCTGAGGAAAGCGGCATGAGCGACAATCCGGGCTTCACCCCCAACGAGATGATGACGATTGCCGCCAGCCGCGCGCTGCGGAATGACGATGTCTGTTTCGTCGGCATCGGTGCGCCGTCCGCCGCCTGCAATGTGGCGCGGTTGACGCACGCGCCCGACATCACCTTGATCTACGAGAGCGGCACGATCGGCACCGCGCCTGATGTGCTGCCGCTGTCGATCGGCGACGGCGAATTGTGTGAGACCGCCGTCACCACCGTCGCGGTGCCGGAAATGTTCCGCTACTGGCTGCAGGGCGGCCGCATTTCGATCGGCTTCCTCGGTGCCGCACAGCTCGACAAGTTCGGCAACATCAACACCACCGTCATCGGCGACTATGTCCATCCCAAGACCAGGCTGCCCGGCGGCGGCGGCGCGCCGGAGATCGCGACCTCGTCGAAGGAGATCTACATCACCATGGCGCAGAGCAAGCGCGGCATGGTCGAGAAGATCGACTTCTTCACCTCCTTCGGCCATGGCGAGGGCGGCGATCACCGCAAGCGGCTTGGGATCGACACCGCCGGGCCGACGCTGCTGATCACCGATCTCGCCATCTGGAAGCCGGATCCGCTGACCAAGGAATTCACGGTCGTGTCACTGCATCCCGGCGTCACCCGCCAGCAGGTGCAGGAGAGCTGTGGCTGGATCGTAAAGTTCGCCGAGGCGCTTGACGAAACACCGGCGCCAAGCGAACTCGAACTCAATACATTGCGTGACCTGCAGGCCCGCACCAAGGCGGCGCATGAGGGAACCGGAAAAGCAAAGGCTGCATGACATGGCCGAGGCCTATATCTGCGACTACATCCGCACGCCGATCGGCCGCTTTGGCGGGTCGCTGTCCTCGGTGCGATCAGACGACCTCGGCGCCATTCCGCTGAAGGCTTTGACCGAGCGCAATGCCGGCATCGACTGGCAGGCGGTGGACGACGTCGTCTATGGCTGCGCCAACCAGGCCGGCGAGGACAACCGCAACGTGGCGCGCATGGCGCTGCTGCTGGCCGGCCTGCCCAAGGAAATCCCGGGTTCGACCGTCAATCGCCTGTGCGGGTCCGGCATGGATGCGCTGACCATCGCCGCGCGGGCCATCAAGGCCGGCGAGGCGGAACTGATGATATCAGGCGGTGTGGAATCGATGAGCCGGGCGCCCTTCGTCATGCCCAAGGCCGATACGGCGTTTTCGCGCAATGCCGAGATCTACGACACCACGATCGGCTGGCGCTTCGTCAACCCGCTGATGAAGAAGCAATATGGCGTCGATTCGATGCCGGAGACCGGCGAGAACGTCGCCGAGGATTTTGGCGTCTCGCGCGCGGCCCAGGACGCCTTTGCCGTGCGCAGCCAGGACAAGGCGGTCGCGGCGCAGGGCAATGGAAGGCTGGCCAAGGAGATCACCGCGGTGACGATCCCGCAGCGCAAGGGCGATCCGGTCGTCGTGTCGAAGGACGAGCATCCCCGCGCCGGCACGACGGTCGAGGCGCTGGCCAAGCTGCCGACGCCGTTCCGCCAGGGCGGCACGGTGACCGCCGGTAATGCCTCCGGCGTCAATGACGGCGCGGCGGCGCTGATCGTTGCCTCGGAGGCTGCGATAAAGAAATTCGGCCTGACGCCGATCGCCCGCATTCTCGGTGGGGCTGCCGCCGGCGTTGCGCCGCGCATCATGGGCATTGGCCCGGCGCCGGCGACGCAGAAGCTGTGCGCGCGACTTGGCCTGACGCCAAAGCAATTCGATGTCATCGAGCTCAACGAGGCCTTTGCCTCGCAAGGCATCGCCGTGCTGCGCCAGCTCGGAATCGCCGAGGATGCCGAGCATGTCAATCCGAATGGCGGTGCCATCGCGCTCGGCCATCCCTTGGGCATGTCGGGCGCGCGCATCTCCGGCACGGCGGCGCTGGAACTGCGCGAACGCGGCGGCCGCTATGCTCTCGCGACGATGTGCATCGGCGTCGGCCAGGGCATCGCCATCGCGCTCGAACGGGCCTGACCGCCGCCTTCCCTTTGGCCAGCGAGAATCAGGGTTGGATTCGGCGTGTCGCCAAATTTGACCATGTGGACAAAAGTCCGGACCCGTTCCATAGTTCCCCGTCTGATTTTTAGAACGGCCGGCTCGACACGGCTGTCAAACAGAGGGGACTGCAATGGAAAACCGGAAGAACAAGTTTTCGTCGACACGCGAAGGTCTCTCGCGACGCAATGTGCTGGAGCTCGGCGCGCTTGGCCTGGCAGCGGCCATGCTGCCGGGCGCGGCTTTCGCCAAGGACAAGAAACTGAAGGTGGCGGCGATCTTCGCCACGCCGATCGAGGAGCCGTGGGACAACCAGATCCATGTCGCCCTGCAGAAGGCGGAGAAGGAACTCGGCATCGAATACAAATGGTCCGAAAAAGTCCAGACCGCCGACTTCAGCCGCGTCATGCGCGAATATGCGCAAGGCGGCTACCAGCTGGTGCTGGGCGACGCCTTCGCCGCCGAACGTGAATCGCGCCGCACCGCAAAACAGTTCCCGAAGACCGCCTGGCTGTTCGGCTCTGGTGCCGGCCCGGCCGAACCCAATTTCGGCGTCTTCGACAACTGGATCCACGAGCCCGCCTATCTCTCGGGCATGATCGCCGGCAAGATGTCGAAGTCGGGCACGGTCGGCGCCGTCGCGGCGATGGGCATTCCGGAAGTGAACCGGCTGGTCAACGCCTTCTTCGCCGGCGCCAAGGAGGTCAACCCGAACGTCAAGAAGAAGGTCGCCTTCATCGGTTCCTTCTTCGATCCGCCCAAGGCCAAGGAAGCCGCGGTCGCGCAGATCGATGCCGGCGTCGACGTCATCTATGCCGAGCGCTTCGGCGTCATCGAGGCGGCGGTCGAGAAGAAGATCCTCGCCATCTCCAACATGTCGGACCAGTCGAGCCTCGGCCCCGACACGGTCATCACCGGCCCGGTGTGGGACATGTATCCGACGGTCGAACAGGCGATCAAACTGGTCAAGGCCGGCGTCTACACCGCGCAGGACTATGGCGACTTCTCGCGCATGGCCAAGGGCGGTTCCTATCTCGCCCCCTACCACAAGTTCGACAAGACGCTGCCGGCCGAGGTCAAGGATCTGGTCGAGAAGAAGAAGGCCGAGATTCTTGAGGGCAATTTCCGCGTCGACGTGGATGAAAATACGCCGGTTTCGGATTGAGCCTTGCTCACCCTCCCCTTGTGGGGAGGGTCGATCCGCGAAGCGGAGCGGGGTGGGGGTCTTCAGCGCCGCACCCCCACCCCCGGCTCACGATCTCCGCTTCGCTGCGATCGTAAGCCGACCCTCCCCACAAGGGGGAGGGTGAGGAGCCGCGCCATCTCATCGGAGCATTCTGACCCTTGTCCGCCCCACTCATCGAAATGCGCGGCATCACCAAGAGCTTCGGCGCCGTCAAGGCGAACGAGGCTGTCGACCTCAGCGTCGCGCCCGGTGAAATCCTCGGCCTGCTGGGCGAGAACGGCGCCGGCAAGACGACGCTGATGAACGTGCTGTTCGGCGCCTACGCGCCGGACGCCGGCGAGATTCTCATCCAGGGTGAGCCAGTGAGGATCACCAGTTCAGCCGATGCGCTGGCCGCCGGCATCGGCATGGTGCATCAGCATTTTCACCTCGCGCCACGGTTGACGGTGCTGGAGAACCTCTTGATCGGCATTCCGGGCAAAGGCGGGCGGATCGACCGCGCCGGCGGGCTGGCGCGGCTGGCCGAAATCGGCCGCCAGCATGGACTGACGCTCGATCCCGACCTGCCGGTCTCGGCGCTGTCGGTCGGCGAACAGCAGCGGCTCGAGATCGTCAAGGCATTGTTTCGCGGCGCGAGGCTTCTGATCCTCGACGAGCCGACGGCGGTGCTGGCGCCGAGCGAGGTCGACGGGCTGTTTTCGGCGCTGCGCTCGATGGCGGCGCAAGGCCTCGGCATCATCTTCATCTCGCACAAGCTCAATGAGGTGCGGGCGCTCACCCATCGCTGCACGGTGCTGCGGCATGGCCGCGTCGCCGGTCGCGTCGACGATCCGGCCAACACGACATCCGCCGCCATGGCGCAGCTGATGTGTGGCCACGAGATCGTGCCGCCGGCCAGGGGGCCATCAACGCCGGGCGAAGCGGTGCTGACGCTCGATGGCATTTCCACCTCGAACCATGCAGGCACAGTGCTGCGCGGTGTGTCGCTTGCCGTCCGCTCCGGCGAAATCCTCGGCATTGCCGGCGTGTCCGGCAATGGCCAGCGGGCGCTGGCGGAGGTGATTTCGGGCGTGCGCGCGCCCGATGCCGGCCGGATGACGATCGCCGGCCAGACGGTCTCGCGGTTCTCGCCGCGCGAGGTGCAGGCGCTCGGCCTCGGCCGCATCCCGGAGGACCGCATGACCACGGGTCTGGTCACCAATCTGCCGCTTGCCGATTCGATGGTGCTGCCACGCATCGGTACCGCCGCGTTCAGCAGCAAAGGCCTGCTCAAGCCGGATGCGATCCGCACCTTCGCCGAAGAACAGATCAAGGCCTACGATATCAGGTGCCCCGGGCCGATGACACGTGCCGGGGCGCTGTCGGGCGGCAATCTGCAGAAGGCGCTGTTGGCGCGCGAACTCGCTTTCGATCCGAAGGTTCTGATCGTCTCGCAGCCGACGCGCGGCCTCGACATTGGGGCGGCCCGCTTCATCCACGAAAAATTCCTCGACATGCGGGCCAAGGGCTGCGGCATCATCGTCATCGGCGAGGATCTGGAAGAACTCCTGGTGCTCTGCGACCGCATCGCGGTGATGTATGAGGGCCGCATCGTCGGTACGCTCGACAGTGCTGATGCGACGATCGCGCGGCTCGGCCTGCTGATGACCGGAGCGGAGGGGAGGGCATAGCATGGATTTTCCGCCGCGGCTCTTCGCACGGACCTCAAAGGATATCGCCCGCTTTTGGCTGACTTTGAATGTCGGCGCCGCCCCTCACCTGCCTGCCGGCATCCTCTCCCCGTATAGAGACGGGGAGAGGGGCGCTCTCATCGCTGCTTTCGCCAACCACCGACGTTGCAAGAAAAGTGCCGAGGTCGCGGGCAGTTCCCTTCTCCCCGTCCCTATACGGGGAGAAGGTGCCGGCAGGGGGATGAGGGGCAGCGCCAACGCCGGATCCGTCGGTTGGGCTGCTGCGCCGAGTGCGGAGGGCCACAGCTGATGTTTCGCCTGGAAGTTCGCACCTCGACGCCGACCTGGTTCAATCTCGCGCTGCCGTTGCTGGCGATCGCGGCAACGCTTGTCCTGTGCAGCGGCCTGATCGCGCTGGCCGGCGCCGGCATTCTGGAATCCTACGGCGTGATGTTCACCGCCTCGCTCGGCGACAGCTACGCCATCACCGAAACGCTGGTGCGCGCCGCACCGATGATCTTCACCGGGCTGGCGGTCGCCGTCGCCTTCCGCGCCAAATTCTGGAACATCGGCGCCGAGGGGCAGTTGCTGGCCGGTGCCGTCGCCAGCTGCTTTGTCGGCGCCATCCCGATGCCGGGAGCGCTCGCCATGCTGTTGATGGCAATCGCCGGCGCCGCCGCCGGTGCGGCCGTCGCGCTGGTGCCCGCGACGCTGCGGGTCAAATTCAAGGTCGACGATGTCGTCAGCTCGCTGTTGCTCAACTCGGTCATCTACTACGCGCTGATGGCGCTGATCGAAGGACCGTGGAAGGACAGTTTCAGCGGCTATCCGATCTCGCCGCCGATCGAGGATTCGGCCAATTTCCCAGTGCTGATCGAAGGCACGCGGCTGCATCTGGGCGTCATCGTGGCGCTGATCGCAGCACCGCTGATCTGGTTCCTCATCGCGCGCACGACGCTTGGTTTCCGCATCAGGGTCACCGGCGAGAACCCGGAAGCCGCCCGCTATGGCGGCATCCATGTCGAGCGGGTGCTGCTCTCGACCGCGTTGCTGTCCGGCGCGCTGGCGGGGCTCGCCGGCGTCGGCGAAGTCGGCGGCGTGCATTTCCAGGTGATGAGCGACATCTCGCCGGGCTACGGCTATTCCGGCATCGTCGTTGCCATGTTGGCGCGGCTCAATCCGCTGGGCGTCGTGCCAGCGGCGATCTTCCTCGCCGCCGTGATGACCGGCGCCGAGGCGATGTCGCGCGCGACAGGCGTGCCGGCCTTCCTCAGCGACGTCATCCAGGGCACTGCCTTGCTGGCCATGCTGGTGGCGCTGCTGTTTACCGCCTATCGCATCCGCCGCGTTGGAGTCGCCACATGAGCGTGGTGCTGGAACAGATTTTCCAGGTCGGCTTCCTGGCCGCCATCATCCGCATCGCCACGCCTTTGGCTTTCGCCACGCTCGGCGAAATGTTCTCCGAGCGGGCCGGCGTGCTCAATCTCGGCATCGAAGGCATCATGCTGCTCTGCGCCATGACCGGCTTCACCGCCACCAGCCTCAGCGGCAGCCTGTGGCTCGGCGTCCTGGTGGCAGTGCTGACCGGCATGCTGATGGGCGCGCTGCATGCGCTGTTCACCGTGATGCTGGGCCTCAGCCAGCATGTCTGCGGCATTGGCGTGACTTTGTTCTCGTCAGGCCTTGCCTATTTCCTCTACCGGCTGATCTTCGGCCAGCAATCGGTGCCGCCTGCCATCAAGGGTTTTCAGACGCTGCCGATCCCGGTTCTGTCGGACATTCCGGTGCTCGGACCGGCGGTGTTCAACCAGTTCGCACTGGTCTACATGGCGATCGTTGCCATACCGCTCGCCGCCTTCGTGCTTTACCGCACACCCTGGGGCCTGTCGGTCCGCATGGTCGGCGAGAACCCGCGCGCAGCGGACTCCGCTGGCGTCAGCGTCATTGCCACGCGCTTCCAGGCCGTCATCCTCGGCGGCGCGCTGATGGGGCTGGCCGGCGCCTTCCTGTCGATGGCGCAGTTCAACGCCTTCACCTTCGGCGTCGTGTCGGGGCGCGGCTGGGTGGCGATCGCGCTGGTGGTGTTCGGCCGCTGGGACCCGTGGCGTTCGGCGGGCGCGGCACTGCTGTTTGCCTTCGTCGATGCGTTGCAACTGCGCATGCAGGCCAGCGGCTTGGGGCATATCCCCTACGAAGCGTTCCTGATGCTGCCGTTCATCTTCACCATCGTCGCCATGGCTGTGATGTCGCGCAATGCGGTGGCGCCCTCGGCGTTGTTGAAGCCGTTTCGCAGGGAAGAGCGTTAGCAAGGCTTGGGTTCCTCGCCCCCGCAAAAGCGGGGAGAGGTGGCCGCGAAGCGGTCGGAGAGGGGGCCTGCGACGCTGGTGAATTGTTTACGAGTCCAAGGAAAGTCGAGCCATTCCCCCTCTCCGTCTCGGCTTCGCCGAGCCACCTCTCGCCCACTCGCGTGGGGGCGAGGAACCTAGATTCTGAAAGCCTCACATCGCCGTAAAACCATTGTCCACGAACAGATGCGCGCCGTTGACGAAGCTCGACTCGTCGCTGGCCAAATACAGTGCGGCCTTCGCCACCTCCTCCGGCTCACCGATGCGCCCCTGCTGCGCCGCCAGCGCCGCATCCGAAACATCGACGCCGAGCTTGCCGAGGTCGGCGACCTCGCGCAGGCCGTGCGGCGTCCTGATAAAGCCGGGGCAGACGGCATTGCAGCGGATGTTGCGGTCGCGGAACTCCACCGCGATGGCGCGCGCGAACATGTGGCAGGCGCCCTTGGTGGTGTCGTAGAGCACCTCCATCGGTGTGGCCGCTACCGCCGAGATCGACGAGGTGCAGACGATCGAGCCGCCGCCCGCCGCGATCATGCCGGGCAGCACGGCACGCGTCATCAGGAACATCGAACGCACATTGACGGCATGCAGCCAGTCCCATTCCTGCACGGTCGTCTCCAGGAACGGCTTTATCACGATGGTGCCGGCGTGATTGAACAGCACCGTGACCGGCCCGAGTTTTTCGGTCGCGCCCTTCACCGCCGCCTGAACCTGCGCCTCGTCGGACACGTCGGCGACAAAATGCTCGGCGACATGGCCGCGCGCACGGATCGCCGCTGCCGTTGCGGCCGCTGCCTCGCCGTTGCGATCGATGATCGCGACCTTGGCGCCTTCGGCCGCGAACAACTCAGAAGCCGCGCCGCCCATTCCCGTCGCGCCGCCCGAAATGATGGCAACCTTGCCGGTTAGTCTTTCGCCCATTTTTGTTCCCCTGTTCGACCCAGTTCGCATTTGTTTGTCGCGCGATGCTACCGCGCCCGCACAAGGCGGCCAATGGACGAATTGGGTGCAGCGCGAACAAGGCCATAGGTCCATTCGGACGCGTCCAGAGCAAGGCTCATGCCTGCCGATCAAATCGCGCCGGCAAGCGATCCCAGCAACTCACAACCAACTTAACCCCTGGGGAGAGAAAAATATTCTGCCTCCAGCCCAAAAATAGCAATCGACAAAGTCTACAAGTTTTATAGATTAACCGGCGAGACGGAGGTCGATATGTCCTACATCCAGAACGCTCAGACTGACAGCACCGGCCAGAGGCTGGCCAATGCCCAGACCTTTCGCCCGGCCTATGCCGGAGCTTTCGCCTATCTCGTCTTTGCCCTTGCGTTTGTGTTCACCGGGGCCGTCGTTCTGGGCCTTATTCCCTAGGGCACCGGATCGACAGGGGCCAGCCGCCCCGCTGTATCAGGCAATCGGAGTTGAATGAACCGGATCCCGGTGCGTTTGCGCGCGGCCGCGATTCGAATTTCAGCGCATCCATGATTCCAGCGATGGAGGAGATGACAATGCCGATCGAATTCACCCATGTCCCCGGCAAGACCGCCGACGCCGCCATTCCGTTTTTCTATGATTTTGCCGAGACGGCAACCAAGCTCGGACTGATCGAGGATGGCGGCTTTCAGAAGATCGTCGTCGACGATTCGGCCGGGCTGCTGACCAATATGGATCTTGCCGCTCAGGTCCTCGACCGCACCGCCTCGCTCGAGGTCGTGCTGACCCACTGGGCAGGTGTCGTCGAGCCGACCGTGGCGGCGCGCCAATTGGCATCGATGGATCGAAAAAGCGGCGGTCGGCTGGCGCTCCGGATGATCAGCGAGCCGTTGAACGATGACGATGCCGAGTCGCGGCCGGCCGGGCATGGCGTCATCTGGCAGCGCATCGACGAATATCTCGTGCTTTTGAAACGGCTGTGGTCGAACGACCGGCCCTTCGATCATGAAGGCGCCTTCTACAGCATCAAGGGCGGCTACGTGCCGCGCAAAGGGCCGCACGGCGCCGACCTGACCATCCGCATGGGCGGGCAATCGGGAACGGCGCTGAAAGTGGCCGGCCGGCATGCCGATGTCTTCGAACTGGCGCCGGGCTCGATCGACGATGTCAGGCAGTTGATGGAGCGGGTGCGTGGCGCTGCCGCCGAACATGGCCGGGCCGGCAAGCTGCGCTTCGCGCTTCCGGTGCGGATCCACCAGGGCGCTTCCGCTACCGGCCACAAGGCGGTCGACCTGTCCGGGCCGCCCGCCCAGGTCGCGTTGTCGCTGCTGGCCTATGCCGGGCTCGGGATCGATGAGTTCATGATCGTCGGCGTCGACACGCCGCGCGAGATCGCGACGGCCGGCCGGGAAACGATCGCGCTGCTGCGCAACTCGCTGGCGCGCCGCGAACATGATGTTTTCCAGCCGGGGGCCTACGCGCCTCGCACGGGGCTGGAGACGCTTGCAGCACGGTGACGTCAATCGTCTGCGTGATGCCTGTTGCCAAGCCGCGACAGGCCATCGATGACGGCGGCTGAATCGGCCAGGACGCCGAACACGCCGTCCTCGACCGTCACCATGTGAAGCGCCGCCTCGTGAGCTCTCTGGTCGCCGCTGGCGCAGGCGTCCGAGATCGTCAGGCACTGAAAGTTGCGGTCGCAGGCCTCGCGCAGCGTGGTGTGCACGCAGACGTCGGTCGTGCAGCCGGAAAACATCAGGTGCGAGATGCCTTGCGCGCGCAGCACAAGCTCGAAATCCGTATAGGTGAAGGCGCTGTTGCAGGTCTTGTCGACGATGATGTCCTGCGGCGCGACGTCGATCTCCGGAACGATCTGGAACCCCGCGCCCGAGCGCAGCAGTATGTCGGTGCCGTCGAGACCGGAGCGCTTGCGGCGCCATTTCTCATAGGGCGTCATGTCGGCCATGTCGGCGCGATAGCCCTGCCTGGTGTGGATGACCGTGACGCCGGCTTTGCGCGCGGCTGATATCAGCCGGTTCACCGTGGGCAGGATCGCCCGCAGCGGCGAAGGGTCATATCCTTTTCTGGCGAAATAGCCCGTGGTCGACAGGAAATCCTGCTGCAGGTCGATGACGACAAGTGCCGTGTTTTTGGCCACCAGCCTGCCGTCATACGGGAAGTCGAAGGGCGTTGCCTTGATCATCCGAGGGTGTCTCCTTGCCTATCGCGAGAGCCATCCTGACTGGCGAAGCTCAAGTCGTCCACTCAGGCCGCGGCTCTGACGCGAAGAAGCAGGATGTTGCGGGCATCGCGCTGCCGCAGGCGAACGTCATCGGCTGTCCCGGCGAATTGTTGACTGTTGTAGTCATCTTCAATGTTGACTTGCATAGTCATGTTTAATAATCAACCCAGACATCGGACTGCCGAGGCCAGAAATGGGAAATCGGCGACCGCATTGGAGAAAGCCAATGGAGCTGAACCTGCCGCACGATCTGTCGCCATGGGGCATGTTCATGGCCGCCGACATCATCGTGAAGGCGGTGATGATCGGATTGGCCTTCGCTTCTTTAGTCACCTGGACGATATGGCTGGCCAAATCGCTGGAAATTTTTGGCGGCAAACTGCGTATCCGCCGCGCCGTCCGCGCGATCGGCGGTGCCGCGACGCTGAAGCAGGCGATCGGCGCGCTCGACCGCAGTGGCGGCCCCGGCACGCTTCTGGTCAAGGCAGCGGAAGATGAGACCGCGCTCTCGGCCGGCGCGCTCGACCATGCCGGCGGCGACGGGCTGAAGGAAAGGGTCGCCTCGCGCCTGTCGCGCATCGAGGCGGCGGCGTCGCGGCGCATGTCGCGCGGCACAGGCGTGCTGGCGACGATCGGGTCAACGGCGCCCTTCGTCGGCCTGTTCGGCACCGTCTGGGGCATCATGAACGCCTTCATCGGCATTTCGCAGGCGCAGACCACCAATCTGGCAGTGGTCGCGCCGGGCATCGCCGAAGCGCTGCTAGCCACGGTGATGGGCCTCGTCGCGGCAATTCCGGCAGTGGTGATCTACAATGTCTTCGCCCGCTCGATAGCCGGCTACCGGCAGATCCTCGCCGACGCCTCGGCGGGCGTCGAGAGGCTGGTCAGCCGCGACCTGGACTTCCGCACGGTCGCGCCGGCGACGGCGCCGACGGCGGAGTAGCGACGCCATGGGAAGCAGAATCCGCCAGACCCTGGACGACGATCTCGAGGAGAGCCACGAGATCAACGTCACGCCCTTCATCGACGTCATCCTGGTGCTGCTGATCATCTTCATGGTCGCCGCCCCGTTGGCGACGGTGGACGTCAATGTCGACCTGCCGGGCTCGACGGCGACGCCCGCGCCGCGACCCGAAACGCCGTTGTTCCTGACCTTGAAGGATGATCTTACGCTGGCTATCGACAACGACAGCGTGCCGCGCCCGGCCTTCGCGGCCACGTTGGACAGCAGGACCAGGGGCGACAAGCAGACGCGCATCTTCCTGCGCGCCGACAAGGCGGTCGCCTATGGCGACCTGATGGAGACCATGAACCTGCTGCGCGGCGCCGGCTATCTGAAGATCGCGCTGGTCGGCCTGGAGACGGCGCCCGCGACCAATGCGCCGGCACCCGCTCCCGCGGGAACGGCCGCGCCATGACGCAGGCGGCGGCCCCGCCCACGACTTACCTGTCGCGCTTCGGCTGGCGCGATCTTGGCTTGTGGACGGGTGCGGCGGTGCTGGTGCTTGGCGCCCATGTCGCAGTCGCCTATGCGGTGCAGAGCTTCAGTCCGATCGAGACGGATGGCGGGCCGCTGCGGGCTCCGATGATCGAAATGGTGCCGATGACGGTGATGCCGGCCGTGCCCGAACAGGCGGCGATGCTTGAAGCAGCGATGCCCGACCAGGCCGAACCAGTCGAGGAGGCCGAGAGGGTCGCCGAAGCCGAGCCCGAGAAGATGATCGAACAGACCGAGCCGACAGCCGAGCAACCGGAAATGGTGCCGCCCGACGAGACCGAGCTGACCACGACAGCCGAGCCCGAACCGGCCGATCAGCCGCCCTCGGACGAGGTCATTCCCGATGTCGTCGAGGCCGTCACGCCCGAGGTCGTCGTTCCGTTGCCGCAGCCGAAGCCGGTCGAAGAAGCCAAGGAAAAGAAGCTGGTCCAGGCCAAGGCGAAAAACCCGGCTGAGAAACCCAAGCCGCGGCCAAGGAAGAAAAAGGCCGAGCCGGCAAGGAAGGTTGCCACCGCAAGCGCGCAGACAAGGCCGGCGGCAAGGGCGGCCGCGCCGAAAGCGGCGGCAGGGTTCTCGGGCATAAGCCCGGCCAAGTGGGAATCCCGGCTGGCGGCATGGATCAATCGGCACAAGCGTTATCCAAGTGCTGCGAAATCCAGGGGAGCGCAGGGCAATGTGAACGTGGCCTTCGCGGTGGACGCATCCGGCAGGGTGGTGTCGGCGCGCGTGGCGCGTTCTTCGGGCGATCCCGACCTCGACCGCGCCGCGCTCGCCGTGCTGCAGGGCGCAACGGTGCCGGCACCGCCGCCGGAGCTCGGTTCCCGCGTCAGCCGCACGGCGCCGTTCGTGTTCAATTTGCGGGATTAGAGCAGAGGCCCGACCCGTGCTGTCCGATCTTTGTGAGGACCGCAGTCAATGGCTCATCGACTGGCACAGCGCTTCGACCTGATCCAGGTAGAAGCGGCATTTCGTGCGCAGTGTCCTGAGGTTTGGATCGTCGGCGCCGTTGATCTCGATGGTCTGCATCATGAAGTCGAAATGGGCGTGGAAGGCGTCCGCCGCGCCCCACAGGCCGTCTGCCTGCCAGGTGTCGGCCATCGCCAGGGAAATCAGTTGCCGGGCCTCGGCGCGTGCGGCATCCGGCGATGCCGGCCGACTGGCGATCAGGGTCTGGAGCCGGCCGAAGATGCTGTTCCTGGCGTCGGCGCTCCTGATGGGTGCGATCATGTTCATTGGCGGGTCCCCCTCGAATCTCTATGCATGAAGTCCATTTGCGGGCCGCGGGCGATCAAGGCGGGGATCGCAGCGCCGGCGCGCACACGGCTGCGTGTTGCATCCGCTACGCTCTCCTTTGCTGAGCGTGGTTGTCCTTCGGCTTGGTATGCATCGGGTTGCCGCTGAGCTGCGCATGCCTTGCCGGCTGCGCGCCGCGCAGGACGTCGAAGGCCTCGGCATAGGCCATGCCGAGCAGGTAGGAGATCATGGGAAAACGGCTTGCTTCGGCCATCTGCACGAGCTCATTGCTCATTGTCGCGATATATTGAAGGCTATCGATCTCTGACTGACGTAGGGACTGATTGGCCACGTGCTTCTCCTGTCATCGGATGGAACTCAGGGAACGCGTATTGGCTACACGGACATACTAAGACGGCTAATTAACGGACCGACCCACCGAATGCGGGTTTGGTTCCGGGGTCGAAAGGGTCAACGCATAGATGGGTGCATCAGTGAGACGGTCGAGGCCGAGAAGACGCTTGATCGCCGAATGGCTGAGCGCTGCTGTGGGGCAGGCCGACAGACCATGCCTGGTCGCCGCCAGCATCATGTTCTGGCCGATATGGCCCGCCTCGATCAGCACGACGCGGTAGGCGTTGGCATCCTCATATTTCCACATGGTGCGGTCGAGCCTGGCGCAAAGCAGGATCAGGCAAGGCATGGCATCAGCCCATTCCTGACCGCCGACCAGTTCGGAAATCTTCGGCAGATGGTTGGCCGAGATCCTGCCGAGGTCGTGATCGGCGGCGGAATAGTGGTAGACGCCGGGCTCCAGGCCCTCGACGCCAAGCGCAACCACATAGGCCTCGTAAGGGTTGCGTGCGCCGCCCGAAGGGGTCATGCCCAGCGGCAGGGCGCCGACGCAGTTGCTGGTCTCGCCGGTAATGCCCATGCCCGCGAACAGGCAGTCGGAAAGCTGCCGCGCGGTGATGGTGGGGGCGGCCGCGGTGCGGTTGGTGCGGCGCCGCGCCATCAGGGTCAGGAGTTCGTTGTCGTCGAGTGCGTTCGGCAGCCGAATGGCGCCGGCGGCATTCTTGAGCATGAGGTCGGGCTGTGCGACATGGCCGGCGCGTTCGATCTGGCGGGCCTCGGCCTGTTCAATGGTCATGAACTCCGAGTCCTGGACGCAGAAGTGCATCAGCGCGGTCGGGATGCCCCAGTTCCACTGTCCGGAGAATCTTGTTTCCTGTTCGGCCAGCGGTGAGCCGGCGGTGACCAGGGCGGAAAAATCGAGCAATTGCGGGACGACGGCGCTCAGGTCGGACGTCGACCATCCGTGAGCGCGCGAGATTTCCGCGGGAGAGGCCCATTCGTCCCAGGATGCGAGGAGACCGATCACGTCGGGGCTGCATTCGAAGACGCTTCGGGTCAGGAAATTGCAGGCCGTGACCTTGTTGGTCCCGGGATAGAGGACGAGCGTTTTTGAAGAGCGCATTTTCATGATGCTGAATGCCGTTTTGTGAATGCGAGGCGCCGACAGGCGAACCGCCCATCGGCGCCGAACGGCTTCAGCGCTTGTTGTAGTGCATGCCCTGCGAGAAGAAGACGGTCTGCGTGCCCGCGGCGACCGTCAGCTTCGGGGCATTGTTCACTTTCTTGGCCATTTTTGTCCCTTTCCCGACCCCCAATGGGATCTGTTGAAAGACCCCGGCAGCGGGATCCGCGTGAAGAAAGGTAAGGTCGAAAGAGTTAATGGTTTGTTAAAATTGTAGTAAAGGCAGTGTTATCTAAAATATCTTTCTTGGCGATAAAGTCTAAAATATCGATTTTACTCAGATATGGAGTAGGCAATCGTTACCATACGCTTTTTCAGGATATCCTTATTCTTATTTAGCGTAACCTGGCGACTAAGCCAGTCCGTCCCGGGCGAGGCTGGCGACGAGTTGATCGATGCCGGGATCGTCGAGCCTGACGACATGCGCCATGCGGATCGCATGCCGTGGCCGGATGCCGGACATATCCTGCCGCATGATGACCGATACGAATGCCGGCCCGGCCTCTGTTAGAAGCATGGCCTTGCCCGTCAGCACCGGTTCGGAGATGGGAGCCCACTGCACGGAAATCAGCGACGGTTCGCCGGTCTGACGACGGTTGACGCCGCTGAAATAGATCCAGTTCAGGCGCGAGATGGCCACGCCATAGTGATTGCCGCGCGCCCGCGCCCATGTCGAGCCACGGCGCTCCGACCACCCGGTGACCCTGCGGAATGTGACCAGTTCGGCCTCGCGACGCACGAAGGTCACCGACCGCATCAGGAGGTCGGGACGGGCGGGGATGGAAAAGTAGGTGAAATAGGTACCGCCCGCGATCGACGGGGCGGGAGGGCGGATCATCTGGTTGAACAGACTTTCGGAAATCGGCGGCAGACCGGGAGCCCTGTGCTCGGGGGTACCAGGGTCCTGGTAGAGTTCGGCCTCGTCGATGCGGAAGTAGTCGCAGATCAGCTTGGCGGTGGCTTTGTTTGGAACGGTCTGCCCTTGCAGGTATCGCTCAAACTGCGTGCGGTTGATGCCCAACTCACGGCATACCGCGCTAACGGAGGCATGGTCCTTGCAGAGTCGTCGGAGATTTGCAGCGAGGTTCTCGCGAATGGACACGTCTTTGCTTTCGCAGGCGAATTCTTCATTTCAAACTCGGAATCCCTGTAGCGCCTTCGGTCGCCCCGCCGAAACGCCTTGTCACAACACACAGAAAAAACCGATTTGAGAACGCCACTCTAATGGGGCGGCTTCCAAAAAAAATAGCGGCGATCCGGCAACGGCCATCGCCATAAGTCCAATTGACAATTGCCTAGCCCCGGAGGTCGCGAAATTGCGTGCGGCTTTCTTTGGGGTGGAATTGGCACGCAGCGCCGCATGACGAGGCATGGGACGACCATTCGCCCTGGCGGCGCGGCGGAAAAAGCAGAAAACCAATTATTCCGCTGGTGGAGCTGAGGAGGATCGAACTCCTGACCTCGTCATTGCGAACGACGCGCTCTCCCAGCTGAGCTACAGCCCCGTCCAACGGATGGCGCATTTATCTGGCACGGCGGATTTCTGTCAAGGCGGGGTTTTGCCGAAAATCCCTGTTGCCTGATGCTTCGGTTGCCGGCCCTTGCCGGTTTGGCGTGCAATGGCTACATGTCGGCAACAATTGGAGACCGGCATGCTCGCCCTCATTCAAACCATCGTCATGGCGCTTGACCTCTACTGGTGGATCATCATCGCCTCGGCGATCTTTTCCTGGCTCTATGCCTTCAACGTCGTCAATTCGCGCAACCAGTTCGTCGGCAGCATCGGCAACATGCTCTACCGGCTGACCGAGCCGGCGCTGCGGCCGATCCGCCGCTTCATGCCGGACCTTGGCGGCATCGACATCTCGCCGATCATCCTGCTCTTGATCCTGTTCTTCGTCAGGCAGTTCATTCTCACCACGGTAGCACCGCTGGTGCTTTGAGCCCGACGATCGCATGAGCGCGCCGTTCCGCATCCGTGAGAACGGCATCGACCTGTTCGTGCGGCTGACACCTAAATCTTCCATGGACAGGTTGGAAGGCGTCGAAACGGCGGCGGACGGGCGAAGCCATTTGAAGGCGCGGGTCCGCGCCGTGCCGGAAAACGGCGCCGCCAATCACGCGCTGGAGAGACTGGTCGCCAAGACGCTGGGCGTGCCGGCATCGGCCGTTTCGGTTGTCGCTGGCGGCACGAGCCGGCTGAAGACTGTGCGCATCGTGGGCGATCCGGAGGCGCTGGCGCAGCGCGTTGAGGCGCTCGGCCCATAGAGCCTAGTTCTGCTAGGCGGTGCCCCCTCATCCGGCCGCTTCGCGGCCACCTTCTCCCCCCAGGGGAGACGAGGAAAGCGCCGGCGGTGGCTACCTCCTCTCCGCTTGGGGAGAGGTCGGATTGCCCCGAATTGTCTTTTGCAATTCGGTTGGCAATCCGGGTGAGGGGCTTCGCCCGGCGCGATCACCCCGGGGACGCCTTCAATCCCCCAATGGCAGCCTTGGATCGTCGACCTTCAGCGTGTTCACGCTCTGCTTGATGCGGCGCAAATTCTCCAGCACTTTCGGACCGCGCGTCTCGGCAACCGATGTCACGATCATGTCGACGATCGCCAGCAGCGCATAGCGTGACGATGTCGGCTTGTAGATGTTGCCGTCCTCGAGCGGCTGCAAATGGATGACCGTGTCGGCGGCCTTGGCCAGCGCCGAATCGGGCGCGGTGATGGCGACCGTGGTGGCGCCATATTGCTGGGCGACCTGCACCGCCTCGATGACCGAGCGCGCATAGCCGGACACCGAAAAAGCGACCAGCGTGGTTTCCGGCGTGGCTACGGCGGCGTACATGCGCTGCAACTGCCCATCGATCTGCGCCAGCACCGGCAGGCCAAGCCGGAACAGCCGATTCTGCATCTCGGTCGCCATCATCGAGGAGATGCCGCCAGAGCCGATGCACAGCACATTGCCTGACGTCGCAAGCCGCTCGGCGACGGCGACCAGCGTCGTCATGTCCAGGTTCTCGCTGGCGCGCTGGATGGCCGAGATCGCCGCTTCGGTGATGGCCGAGGCGATGCGCTGCTCACGCGCGTCGCGACTCAACGGTTCGGGCGACAGATACTGGCCGCCAATGGCGATGGCCTGCGCCAGGTAGAATTTGAAGTCGCGCAGGCCCTCGCAGCCGAGATTGCGGCAAAAGCGCGTCACCGTCGGTTCGCTGACGCCAACGCGCGCGGCAATCTCGGAGATGGCCGCCTTGGAAGCGAAATCGAGATCGGACAGCACAAGGCCGGCCAGCCGGCGATCCGACTTGGTGCCGTCCTGCGACATCAGCTGCAGCCGCGTGATGATGTCGGCCGGCGTCTTCATGTCTGTTGTTTCGTCTTCATGCCGTTGCCCTCGGGGCAGGCCTTATAGCGGCAGGCCCGTCGCCTTGTCGAACAGATGGATGTTGCCGGGATCGACCGAGACCGGCAGCAGGTCACCCGGCTTGACCGGCACCCTGTCGCGGAACACGGCGCGCACCGTATCGGTGCCGATGGCGCCATAGACATGGGTCTCGGAGCCCGTCGGCTCGACGACATCCACCTTGAGCGCCATGGCATCGGCGGCCTCACCGATGATGAAGTGCTCGGGCCGGATGCCGGCCTCCACCGCATTGCCAGCCGGTGCCGCCTTGCCGGCAAGCGCAAGCCGTCCGCCGCCGGCCGATTCGAACCAGCTTTTCTCGGGCGTCGCCTTGAGGGCGCCGGAGACAAAGCTCATCGACGGCGAGCCAAGAAAGCCGGCGACGAACTTGTTGGCCGGCCGGTCATAGAGTTCGAGCGGGGCGCCGACCTGCTGGATCCGGCCGCGGTCCATCACGACGATGCGGTCGGCCATGGTCATGGCTTCGATCTGGTCGTGGGTGACATAAACGATGGTCGATTTCAGCCGCTGGTGCAGCGCCTTGATCTCGGTGCGCATCTGGACGCGCAACTGCGCGTCGAGATTGCTGAGCGGCTCGTCGAACAGGAACACCGAGGGTTCGCGCACGATGGCGCGGCCCATGGCGACACGCTGACGCTGGCCGCCCGAGAGCTGGCGGGGGTAGCGGTCGAGATAGGAGAAGAGGTTGAGCACCGCGGAGGCCTTCTTGACCTTGTCGTCGATGGCGGCGCGGCTCTCGCCACGGATCTTCGGGCCGAAGCCGATATTGTCGGAGGCCTTCAAATGCGGGAACAGCGCATAGGACTGGAACACCATGGCGATGTTGCGCTGCTGCGGCGGCAGATCGTTGGCGCGCGTGCCGCCGATCATGAGGTCGCCGGAACTGATCGTCTCCAGGCCGGCCAGCATGCGCAGCAAGGTCGACTTGCCGCAGCCGGACGGGCCGACCAGCACCACGAACTCGCCGCTCCTGATGTCGAGGTTGATGTCCTCGAGGATCTTGTGCTGGCCAAAGGATTTCGACAGGTTGCGAAACAGGACGTCGGTCATGGTCACGCTCCCAATATGTCGTCGATGAATGGCAGGCAGCCGGCGGTCAGTCCGGCATCCACGGGCATCACCACGCCTGTTACGCCCGATGCGCGGTCAGAGGCAAGGAAAGCCACGGCTTCAGCCACTTCCGAGGCGTTGACGATGCGGCCGAGCGGGTAGAGGCGCTTGAGCTTGCCCAGGATTTCCGGGTCCTTGGCCAGGCGATGGTCCCAGGCGGCGGTGCGGATCGATCCGGGACAGACGACATTGGCGCGCACGCCGCTGCGGCCGAGTTCGACGGCGATCGATTTGGCATAGGCGTTGATACCGGCCTTGGCCGCGGCGTAGGCCGGATTGCCGAAATGCGCGATGGCGTTGACGGAGGAGATGAAGACGACGCTGCCTGACCTGCGCGCCGCCATTGCCTTGACGATAGGGTCGGCGAAAGTCATCACCCCGGTCAGATTGAGGTCGAGCTCGTGCTCGATCCTGTCGGCATCGAGCGCGGAAATCGTCTCGGCGCGCGTCCAGCCGGCATTGTTGATCAGGATGTCGGGCACGCCGTCAGTATCCAGCACGGCGGCGATCCCCGCCTCGATCGAAGCCCGGTCGAGAAGGTTGAAGACATGGCGCGAGGCAAGGTGCGGGCTTGCCAGCGCCTCCTGCGACTGGTCGCAGCCAACCACCCGGGCGCCCCTTCCGGCCAGCAATGCGACGATCGCCGAGCCAAGGCCGCCGCCGGCACCGGTGACGACGACAGTGCGGCCTTCGAATTCGGCTTTCGAAACCACGGCGCTTGCTCCTCCCGCAGGTCAGGCAGATGTCGGCAGGCTACCGAAAGGAATGTAATTAAGCAACATGATAATCCGCTTGCATGCCGTGAATTCCTCGATAATGTAGGAAAGTCACATAAATCTTGTGCCTGGTATCGGCACAAGGAGCGCAAATGCGCGGAACAATGGGAGAGATCAGATGAGCCTTGCCAAATGGACTGTCGGCCTGATGGCCGGAATGAGCATGCTGGCCTTCGCGGCGCAGGCGAATGCGGGTGAAGTACGCGTAACCGTCGCCGAATACAGCGCCAAGACCGGTCCGTATTTCGAAGAGGTCAAGAAGGAGTTCGAGGCCAAGAACCCCGGCATCACCATAAAGTTCGAGGTCGTGCCGTGGGATGTGCTGCTGCAGAAGCTGACTACGGACATCACCGCCGGCACCAATGCGGATCTGTCGATCATCGGCACGCGCTGGCTGATCGACTTCGTCCAGCAGGGCGTCGCCGAACCGCTAGACAGCTACATCACGCCAGACTTCAAGGGCCGCTTCATCGACACCTTCCTGTCGCCCTCGATCATGGACGGCAAGACCTACGGCTTGCCGATCGCCGCTTCGGCGCGCGCGATGTATTACAACAAGGAACTGTTCGAGAAAGCCGGCATCGCCAAGCCGCCGGCGACCTGGACCGAGCTGCAGGACGATGCCCGCAAGATCAAGGCGCTTGGATCCGGCGCCTTCGGGTTCGGCCTGCAGGGCAAGGAGATCGAGACCGACGTCTATTACTACTATGCGATGTGGTCGCAAGGCTCGGAAATCCTCAACAAGGACGGCACGTCGGGCCTCGGCACGCCGGGCGCGCTCGAAGCCGCCAAGCTCTACAAGTCGATGATCGACGAGGGGCTGACCGAACCAGGTGTGACCTCCAACAACCGGGAGGACGTGCAGAACCTGTTCAAGCAGGGCAAGGTCGGCATGATGATCACCGCGCCCTTCCTGTCCAACCAGATCAAGGACGAGGCGCCGAAGCTCAAATACGGCGTCGCCGCCATTCCGGCCGGCCCGACCGGGGCGCGCGGTACCTATGGCGTCACCGATTCCATGATCATGTTCAAGAACTCCAAGAACAAGGATGAGGCCTGGAAGCTGATGGACTTCCTGTTCACCACGGAACAGCGCGCCAAGTTCACGCAAGGCGAAGGCTTCCTGCCGGTGAACAAGGAAGAGGCCAAGATGGATTATTACGTCAACAACGCCGATCTGGCCGCCTTCACCGCGCTGCTGCCCGACGCCCGCTTCGCGCCGGTCATCCCGGGCTGGGAAGAGGTTGCCCAGATCACTTCGGATGCCATGCAGAAGATCTATCTCGGCGGCGACCCGGAGGCAGGCTTGAAGGACGCGGCGGCGAAGGCCAATGCAGTGCTGAAGAAATAGGGCGTATCTCCCTGCGCCCCGTGGCGCGCCCCAGACTCAGGCGGGGCGCGCCACATCTTGCAGATGCGAATTTTGGATTCGCCAGCCAGGCCAGCCGATGCAAAATCGTTTCCTGCCCTATCTCCTGACCTTGCCCAGCCTGTTCCTGGCGGCGGTCGTCATCTTCTGGCCGGTCTGGGACCTGATCCAGATATCGACGCATGACGTCAATCGCTTCGGCCAGTTGCGCGAGTTCAGCGGCCTTGCCAATTTCGCGTCGCTTGCCGCCGATCCCGATTTCGTCGCGGCACTCTGGCGCACCGGTGTGTGGACCGTGCTGGTGGTCGGCGGCGCGCTGCTTTTGTCGGTGCCGGTGGCGATGATCCTCAACACCGATTTCTATGGCCGCGGCCTTGCCCGCGTCATCATCATGCTGCCCTGGGCGGTGTCGCTGACCATGACGGCCGTGGTCTGGCGCTGGGCGCTCAGCGGCGAAAGCGGCATGCTGAATTCGGCGCTGCTTGGCCTTGGCCTGATCGACCACAACATCCAGTGGCTGGCCAGCGCCGAGACGGCGTTCCCGATGCAGGTGCTGATCGGCATATTGGTGACGGTGCCGTTCACCACGACGATCTTCCTCGGCGGCCTGTCGTCGATCCCGGACGATCTCTACGAGGCGGCGGCGCTCGAGGGCGCCACGCCGCTGCAGCAGTTCCGCGAGATCACCTTTCCGCTGCTGAAGCCGTTCATCAACATCGCCATCGTGCTGAACACCATCTACGTCTTCAACTCCTTCCCGATCATCTGGGTGATGACGCAGGGCGGGCCGGCCAACTCGACCGACATCCTGGTCACCCACCTCTACAAGCTCGCCTTCCGCATCGGCAAACTGGGCGAGGCCTCGGCGGTGTCGCTGGTGATGTTCGCCATATTGCTGGTCTTCACCATGATCTATGTGCGGTTGGCGATGCGGGAGCAGCGCGCATGACAAACAAGCTCATGACGGGCAAGCTCAAACGCACCGTCATCGCCTGGCTGCTTTTGGCGCCGCTGATCGTGGTGACGATCTTTCCCTTCGCGGTGATGTTCCTCACCGCGGTCAAGCCGCGCCAGGAGGTGCTGTCGCCGACATGGTGGCCGAGCGAGTTCCGCTGGTCGAATTTTGCCGACATGTGGGTGGCGACCGGCTTCGGCCAGGCACTGGCCAATTCGCTCTATGTCTCGGTCATCGCCACCGTCGGCGCCATCCTTATCTCCGTTCCCGCGGCCTACGCGATGTCGCGCTTTCGCTTTGCCGGCTACGGCGCCTTCCGCCAGTTCCTGCTGATCTCGCAGATGATCTCGCCGATCGTGCTGGTGCTCGGCCTGTTCCGGCTGATGGCCGCATGGGGGCTGGTGGAATCGACGACGGCGCTCGGCTTCATCTACATGGCCTTCAACGTCGCCTTCACCGTGTGGATGCTGCAGAGCTATTTCGACACCATTCCGCGCGACCTCGAAGAGGCCGCCTGGATGGAAGGCGCCGGCCGCTGGCTGACCTTGCGCAAAGTGTTCCTGCCGCTCTGCCTGCCGGCCATCGCGGTCACCGCCATCTTCACCTTCATCAATGCCTGGAACGAGTTCGTCGTGGCGCTGACCATGCTGCGCAGCCAGGAAAGCTATACGCTGCCGATCCAGGTCTTTTCTCTCGTCGCCGGTCGCTACACGATCGAGTGGCATCACGTCATGGCGGCGACACTGCTGGCGACATTGCCGGTAGCGATCCTGTTCATCTGGCTGCAGCGCTACCTCGTCCGGGGCCTGGCGCTCGGGGCCGTCAAATAGCCTGATATCGTGGAGTTTTCATGCGCATCTTCACCGCCTCGCTGGCGACGGAAACCAACACCTTTTCGCCGGTGCCGACGGACCGGGCCTCGTTCGAGATGGCCTTCTATGCCGGACCGGGCAAGCATCCGGAGACACCGACGCTGTGCTCGTCGCCGATCGTCGCCTTGCGCCGGCGTGCGGCCAAGGAAGGGCTGACCGTGATCGAAGGCACCGCGACCTGGGCCGAGCCCGGCGGCCTGGTGCAGCGGCAGACCTTCGAGGCGCTGCGCGACGAGATCCTCGACCAGTTGAAGGCGGCACTGCCGGTCGACGCGGTCATTCTCGGGCTGCACGGCGCCATGGTGGCGCAAGGCTATGACGATTGCGAAGGCGACCTGCTGGAACGTGTGCGCGGGATTGTCGGGCCTGACGTGGTGATCGCCTCGGAATTCGATCCGCACAGCCACCTGACGCCTAAGCGCGTGGCGGCGTCCGATATCATGGCCTATTTCCTCGAATTCCCTCACACCGATTTCTACGAGCGCGGCGAACATGTTGTCGAGCTTGGGCTGGCGGCCGCGCGCGGCGAGATCAAGCCTGTCATCTCGACGTTCGACTGCAGGATGATCCAGGTGCTGCCGACCAGCCGCGAGCCGATGCGCTCCTTCGTCGACCGCATCAAGGCGTTGCACGGCAAGGACGGCGTGCTGTCGGTTTCCGTCATCCACGGCTTCATGGCCGCCGACGTGCCGGAAATGGGCACGCGCATCCTTGTCGTCACGGACAATGACAAGGCCAGGGGCGACGCGCTGGCGGAGAGGCTGGGACGCGAGCTCTACGAACTGCGCGAAAAGACGGCGATGACGATGCTCGATACCGCCGACGGTATCGACCGGGCGCTGGCGGTGCGTGCAGAGAACCCCGGCAAGCCGGTGGTCATCGCCGACATCTGGGACAATCCCGGCGGCGGCGTTCCCGGCGACGGCACCTTCGTGCTGCGCCAGATGCTGGGGTGCGGCCTCGACAAATTCGGCGTGGCGACGATCTGGGACCCGATCGCGGTGACCTTCTGCCTGGCGGCCGGCGAGGGCGCGGTCATCGACCTGCGTTTCGGCGGCAAGGCCGGGCCGCAGGCGGGTGAGCCGATCGACGCCCGCGTCAAGGTGCTGAAGGCCGTTACCGAGGGCTGGCAGAGTTTCGGGCCGAGCCGGGTGACGCTCGGGCCGACCGCGCTGATCCGCATCGAAGGCACCGAGGTCGATATCATCCTCAACACCAACCGCACGCAAACTTTCGAGCCGGACATTTTTTCCAATATCGGCGTCGATCCGCTGGCCAAGGATATGCTGCTGATCAAGTCGACCAACCATTTCTATGCCGGCTTCGAGCCGATCGCGGCGGAGATCATCTACGTCACGGCGCCGAGTTCGTATCCGAGCAATCCGGCGGTGACCGATTACAGGAAGCTGACGCGGCCTGTATGGCCTAGGGTGGCGGATCCGTGGAGGGATGAGGCTCCCCCTTCTCCCTTTGTGGGAGAAGGGGGAGCCGAAGGCACGGATGAGGGGTACTCCAGCGGAGTGAGGCGTTAGCGTTCCCTGGAACACCCCTCATCCGTCTCGGCGCTGCGCGCCGATCCACCTTCTCCCACAGGGGGAGAAGGAAAAAGCCGGCGCTACACCAGCCCGCGCTTCACCATCATCGCTTCCGGCGAAGGCATCTTGCCGCGAAACGCCTTGTACAGCTCTTCCGGATCCTTCGAGCCGCCGGCGGCGTAGATGTTCTTGCGCAGCCTTTCGGCCAGTGCCGGGTTGAAGGGATCGCCGGTTTCCTCGAAGGCGGCGAAGGCATCGGCGTCCAGCACTTCCGACCACATGTAGGAATAGTAGCCGGCCGAATAGCCGTCGCCCGAGAAGACATGGCCGAAATGCGGGGTGCGGTGGCGCATCGCGATGGTGTCGGGCATGTCGAGTTTTTCCAACGTTTCGGCTTCGAAACGAAGCGGCTCGAGCGGAGCATCGGGCCGGGCGTGATAGGCCATGTCCATCAAGGCGGAAGACGTGAATTCCACCGTGGCGAAGCCGGCGCCGAAGGTTCGTGTGGCCAGCATCTTGTCGAGCAGCGCCTTCGGCATCGGCTTGCCGGTCTTGACGTGCAGCGCGTGCTTTTCAAGCACCGCCGGCACCGTCAGCCAATGCTCGTAGAGCTGCGAGGGCAGTTCGACGAAATCGCGGCTGACCGAAGTGCCCGCAACCGACGGCCAGGTGACGTCGGTCAGCATGCCGTGCAGCGCGTGGCCGAATTCGTGGAACAGCGTCTTGGCCTCGTCGACCGACAGCAGGGCCGGCTCGCCGGCCGGTGGCTTGGCGAAGTTCATGATGTTGTAGATCACCGGCTTCGAGCCGTGGCCGAGTTTATAGCCGGACTTCAGCGCGCTCATCCAGGCGCCGGAACGCTTCGAGGGCCGCGCGAAATAATCGGCGAGGAACAGTGCGCGCTCGCTGCCATCGGCGTTTTTCACCACGAAGACGCGCGCATCCGGGTGCCAGGCGGCGATGCCCTTTCTCTCCTCGAAGGTGATGCCGAACAGTTTGGTCGCGACGTCGAAGCAGGCGTCGATCACCCGGTCGAGCTGCAGATAGGGTTTCAGCTCCGCCTCATCGAAAGCGAATTTTTCCGCGCGCAGCTTCTCCTGGTAGAAGCGCCAGTCCCAGGCGGCGAATTTCTCGTTGCTGCCGGCTTGCGCCGCCAGCCGCTCCAATTCCTTCTGGTCGGCGGCGGCCTTTTCCAGCGCCTTTTCCCAGACCGGATCGAGCAGGTCGTGCACCGCCTTCGGCGTCTTGGCCATGGTGTCGTCGAGCTTCAGCGCGGCAAAGGAGGCGTAGCCGAGCAGCCTGGCCTTTTCGGCGCGCAGCTTCAGCATGTCGCGCACCACTTCGGTGTTGTCGCTGGCGCCGCCATTCTGGCCGCGCATGGTGAAGGCTTTGAAGGCGATCTCGCGCAGGTCGCGGCGTTCCGAGAAGGTCGTGAACGGCTCGTAGATCGAGCGCGACAAAGTGACGGCGTAACGCCCCTTCTGGCCGCGCATCTCGGCCGCCTCTGCCATCGAGCTTTTCAGGAAATCCGGCAGGCCGGCAAGGTCGGCCTCGTCGAGGAACAGCGCCCAGTCGCGCTCGTCGGCCAGCACGTTCTGGCCGAAAGCCGTACCGAGCGAAGACAGCTCCTCATTGATCCTGGCAAGCCGCTTCTTGCCTTCGGCATCGAGCTTGGCGCCGGAGCGGACGAAACCCTTCCAGGTCTTCTCCAGCACCCGCAGGGTCTCGGCGTCGAGGCCGAGGTGCTCGCGGCGCTGGTAGAGGTCGTCGATGCGGGCAAACAGCTTCTCGTTCATCGAGATCGCCGAAAAATGCCTGGACATCTTCGGCGAGATGTCGCGCTCCAGCGCCTGGATCGTCTCGTTGGTGTAGGCGCCGGCGCGGCACCAGAAGATCGACGAGACATGATCGAGTGCCTCGCCGCCAAGTTCCAGCGCGGCAAGCGTGTTCTCGATGGTCGGCGCGTCCTTGTTGCCGGCCATCGCATCGATCTCCGCCTCATGCGCCTTCAACGCCGCGTCGAAGACCGGGGAAAAATCGCCGTCACCGATATGGGCAAAATCGGGCAGGCCGAGCGGCCCCTGCCACGCGGTCAGCGGATGGGCGGCGAGGTCGACGGTTTTCGTGGAGGGCATGAAGGGTCTTTCGCTGGCGTCAAGGAGGAGGGTGTCACCGATGTAGGACGCGGTCCGCGTGCCCGCAATATGGCAGTTGACCGACCCGCCTCAATAGGCTTCGCAGTTTTCGGCGATGGCCGCCTGCGAGCTGGCGGTGATGCGGTTGTCGGTCACCGCGAAGGTTTCCTGCATCAGCATGTCATTGTCGGGGAAGTCGTAGCAGGCGATCACCGTGGTGACGCCGCCTTCGCTCTTCTCGATGCGGTGGCGGATCGCGGCACCGGCAACCGCGCCTTTCCATTCGTCGAGCGCGGCGATGAATTCCTGCTTGCTCTGGACGACGCCGAGGTCTTCGAGCTTGATGCGGACGTCGTCGGCAAGCAGGTCGGCGAGTTCGGTGCGGTCGGCGACCAGCAGCGCCGAATACCAGCGGCTGATGATGGCGCCGTCGTCGGCGCGCGCGGCAACGATCGCTATCAGCAGGGCGGCGGCGGTGAAGACGACCGGCCGGACGTTCCTCACCGGGCGCGCCTTACCGTTCATTCCAGCACCGGCCGCTCGAAATCGCCGGTCTCCTTGTTCATCACCCAGAGCTCGCCGGTCGAAATGTCGAACCAGGCCCCGTGCAGCGACAGCCGCCCCTTGCCCTCGAGGATCGAGACACAGGGAAAGGTCCGGAGGTTGGCGATGGAATAGCGGATCGAGATGCGTTCAAGCGCTGTCTGGCGCTCGGCCGCCGTCATGAAGCTGGAAGAGACCGTTTCGGCGGCGGGCGCGATCAGGCTCATCCATTTGCCGATGAAATCGCCGGGAGACAGCGGCGCGGCATTGGGGTCGAGCGCGGCGCGGATGCCGCCGCAGCGGCCATGGCCCATGACGACGATGTTCTTGACCTTGAGGCTCTGCACCGCGAATTCGAGCGCCGCCGAGGTCGAATGGAACTCGCCGTCCGGTTCGTAGGGCGGCACCAGATTGCCGACATTGCGCAGCACGAAGAGTTCGCCCGGCCCCGCGTCGAAGATCGCTTCGGGTGCCGCGCGCGAGTCGCAGCAGGCGACGATCATCGTTTCCGGGGCCTGCCCCTCGCGGGCGAGCTCGCGATAGCGGCCGCTCTCGGTGAGATAGCGGCCATTCATGAAATTGCGATAGCCGGCGAGGAGGTGTTCGGGAAGATGAGGCATGGGCGGCTAAGGCCTTTCCGGGGTTGGAGGCGGCAGCTCGTTGCGGTCGAGAAAGCCTCTAGCGGCAAAAGCCTGTCACGAGCAATGCAGAATTGTGGGGTCTGGCCATAAACGCCATGCACATAGGCGGGACGTCCGCCGACATCGTCATGCCCAGATGGCGACCGGTATGCCAAAACCGTCAGCGAGTGGCGGGTTGGGAAATGGCTTCGCGCTGCCGCTGGCGATGCGGCCGGCGATCAGCATCATGACCGCCGCATCGAGGAAATCGTCGGCGGGCCGCGCCACGCGGCGGTGGCTGGTCGAGGAAATCCTTGGCATAGCCGTGCCGGCACAGCAGCGCCTTGCGCTCCGCCATGCCGGCCGGATTGACGCTGCCCTTGATCTTCTTGGGCAGTTGCATGGCCTGGTCGCCATTCAGGCGGCAGAAAGCGACTTCGGGATGCGATTCGAAGACGCGGCCGCGCAGATCGGGCCGCGCGATCAGCAGGGCGTCGATCTCGCGGATCTTCGAAAAGATGCCGAAGGCCTGGATCGAAACGCCGCGCGGCGGGTCGGATGTGGCCCTTGCCACCGCGCTTGCCCTGCGATGCGCGGCATACCAGGCTTCGATTGTGGTGAAATCGCTGGTGTCGGCATAGAGCGCGGCGCGGGACGGGATCGAAAACACGCTGGACTGGCGCGCGCCGAGCAGCGGCCTGACCAGCGCTTCCGGTCCGCGGCCGCCTTTGCTGGACAATTCGGGCAGGCCGATCGGCATGTCGACGGCGACAACCGCATTGTCGGGAGTTGCCGCGAGCAGCGCCGCGAAACTGGCGAAGATTTCAACCGATGGCGCTGAACCAGGGTTACGAGGTGTCGAACCGGGGTTACGACGTATCGAACCGAGTTCGCGCCGCACGGCGATCCAGCCGGCCTTGCAGCCGTCGGCGCCGACGAGTACGGCCCCGGCCGAAGTCACGCCCGGCGATCCCGCCCCGGATGCGTGAGATGGCGCAGCTGCACCATGGCCATCGGGTGCGACAGGCTCTGCGCATCGGTTTCGAGCTGCAGCTCGTCGCCGCCGCGTTTTGCCGTGCGCGCCAGGATCTCGTAGACCGCCGCGGTGGTCGATTGCAGCGCCTTGATCGGTGGTTGGCCGGAAAGGATGCGGGCGAGGTAGACGGCCGCCGTCAGATCGCCCAGGCCGTTCGGCGGCTTGTCGATCAGGCGATGTTCGGCCAGCAGCGCCTGGGTGCCGTCGAGAAGCAGATTGCCGGTGCCGCCAATCATCATCGATTGTGCCGAGGTGACCAGCATTGTCGACGGCCCGGCGTGGAGTGCTGCCGCGATCACCGATTTGAGGTCTGGCAGCGGCGCGCCGGCCATCCATTCCAACTCATAGCGGTTGGGCGTGGCGATGTCGGCGATCGGCATCAGCCGGTCTCGCATGGCGGCGGCGGTGGGCTCAGGCACGTAGAGCCCGCCGGAATCGCCCATCACCGGATCGCAGATATAGACGGCATCAGGCGTCCTGGCCTTCACCGCGGCGACCAGTGAGGCGACAGCCTCGGCCTGGCCGGCCTCGCCGAGATAGCCCGACAGAACCGCGCCGACCTCGCCCAGCCATGGCGCGCGCTCGAGGTCGGCCATGAGCGCCTTGAACTGGTCGAGCGGCGGCACGATGCGCGTCGCGCGCCCATGACCGGGATGCCAGGGCAGGATGATCGTCGGAACCGCCCAGACTGGAAAGCCAAGTGTTTCGAGCGCAAAGACGGCAGCGCGGTTGCCGACCGAACCACGGGCGACATGGCTGGAAATGACGATGACCGCACGCGGCGCGTCGGGTTTTTCGGCGCTCATTGTCTTTTGATTCCTAGCTGCCCCGGGTGAGGAAAAGCACGAGCCAGACCATCAGGCCCAGCGCCAGAAGCAGGCCGAGTATCCTGCCAATGCGCGTGCCCCAGACCTCGATCGGGTCGGTGCGGTCGGCGTCGGCGGCGGCGACATGGTCGCGCACGCCTTTCGTCGTCCGCGCCACGAAGGAGGCGCCCGCCGGATCGGTCTCCTGCGCGACGCGCTCGAGGATGCGGCGCGATTCCCTGTCGCTGTCGTGGCGTTGCGCCATGATGATGTCCCGTTTTGACCGGACCTTATCGCGTTCGCGCGGCCAATCACAGGGCCTTGCGGCAAGGCGATGGATGCCGTCGCTGGTCCAGAGGCCGAGGCCGTTTTCTTGCGCGCCGATTGTGGTAATGCTTCGCATGCAACTTCTATCGAGGGACCCCATCATGCTTGCCCAGCGCCTTGCTCGCCCATCGCCATTCCGCACGCTGCCCGCCTTCCTGATGATGGCAATCGTCCTGCCGCTGCTTGCCGGCTGCGGCTACAACACGATCCCGACGGCGGAGGAAAACGCCAAGGCGGCCTGGAGCGAGGTGCTGAACCAGTATCAGCGCCGCGCCGACCTCATCCCCAATCTGGTCGAGACGGTCAAAGGCTATGCCTCGCATGAAAAGGACACGCTGGACGCGGTGGTCGAGGCGCGCGCCAAGGCGACGCAGATCACGGTGACGCCGGAAACGCTGAAGGATCCCGAAGCCCTCAAGAAGTTCCAGGATGCCCAGGCCGGGCTGACCAGCGCGCTGTCGCGGCTGATCGCGGTGTCGGAGGCCTATCCCGACCTTAAGGCCAACCAGAATTTTCTGGCGCTGCAGGCGCAGCTCGAGGGCACCGAGAACCGCATCGCGGTGTCGCGGCGCGACTACATCCAGGCGGTCAGGGACTATAATCTGACGCTCAAGACCTTCCCGTCGGTGCTGTGGGCTACCTTCTGGTTCCGCGGCAACGAGCCCTTCGCCAACTTCACCGTCGACGAAGACAAGATGCAGCCGCCGAAGGTCGATTTCGGCACGAAGCAGGGCGGGTGAACGATCAAATTAGCGGGTCTGGTCCTTGTTGACCTTGAGTTCCGTCACACCCCCCTCTGTCCTGCCGGACATCTCCCCCGCAAGGGGGGAGATCAGCTGTCGTTTCGGCTTTCGCCAATTTTCGGCGTTTGAAGGTTTGGGCCGACGGCAAAGCTGCCAATCTCCCCCCTTGCGGGGGAGATGGCCGGCAGGCCAGAGGGGGGTGCGAAGGAACGCCGCCCTCAATTTTCTTGGCCCGCTTTTCCTCATTGTCTTCTTCCTCCCCCTAACTGCCCTCGCCGCCGATCTCCCGGCGCTTACCGGCCGCGTCGTCGACAATGCCGGCATCATCGATGTCGGCACCAAGGCGGCGCTGACACAAAAACTCGCCCGACTTCGAGACCAAGGGCTCCGACCAGATCGTCGTCGCCACCATTCCCAGCCTCGACGGCGAGGAGATCGAGCCGTATGCCAACCGGCTGTTCCGCTTCTGGAAACTCGGCCAGGCCGGCGAGAACAACGGCGTGCTTCTGCTGGTCGCCAAGAACGACCACAAGATGCGCATCGAGGTCGGCTATGGGCTGGAAGGCACGCTGACCGACCTGCACACCAAGCTGATCATCGAGAACGACATGGTGCCGGCGTTCCGCGCCGGCGATTTCCCAGGCGGCATCTCCAAGGCTGTCGACGACATGGTCATGGTGCTGGAAGGTCATCCCGAGGAACTGGAAGCGCGCGGCAAGCGCAACCAGCAGGCGCCGTTCAATTCCGACGACCTGTTCTTCGCCATTTTCATCAGCATCTGGGCGATCATCTTCTTCGGCAGCATCGCCGCCTCCATCCTGCCGCCGATCTTCGGCAAGAAGCTTGGACCCGGCCGCTATCGCTGGCTCGGCATGACGTTCGAGCCCGGCCGGCGCTCCTCAAGCGGCGGCTGGTCCTCCGGCAGTTCCGGCGGCGGCTGGTCTTCGGGCGGTGGTGGCTTTTCCGGCGGCGGCGGTTCGTCCGGCGGCGGCGGCTCCTCGGGAAGCTGGTGACGGCATGACGACACGCCGCCTGCCGAGGCCCGGCTATTTCAACCCGACGATCCACGTTGTCCTGGCTGTTCTGGCGCTGCTGTTGTCCTGTTTCGCGGGTTCTGCCGCCGAATTGCCAGCGCTCACCGGCCGCGTCGTCGACAATGCCGGCATCATCGATGCCGGCACCAAGGCGGCGCTGACACAAAAACTCGCCGACTTCGAGACCAAGGGCTCCGACCAGATCGTCGTCGCCACCATTCCCAGCCTCGACGGCGAGGAGATCGAGCCCTATGCCAACCGGCTGTTCCGCTTCTGGAAACTCGGCCAGGCCGGCGAGAACAACGGCGTGCTTCTGCTGGTCGCCAAGAACGACCACAAGATGCGCATCGAGGTCGGCTATGGGCTGGAAGGCACGCTGACCGACCTGCACACCAAGCTGATCATCGAGAACGACATGGTGCCGGCGTTCCGCGCCGGCGATTTCCCAGGCGGCATCTCCAAGGCCGTCGACGACATGGTCATGGTGCTCGAAGGTCATCCCGAGGAACTGGAAGCGCGCGGCAAGCGCAATCCGGCCGACAGAAGCACCCCCATCGATCCGATCGTCGCGGTGTTCCTGATCCTGTGGGCGACGATGTTCTTCGGCGGCCTGGCGATGGCGTTCCTGCCGCCGATGTTCGGCACCAAGCTGTCGCCGGGCGTGTATAGATGGCTGGGCATGACGTTTCGTTACGGCAGGGGGCCGAGCGGATCCTCGGGCCGCAGCGGCTGGACGACGGGTTCGTCGGGTGGCGGCTGGTCGTCGGGGAGTTCCGGCAGCAGCTGGTCGTCAGGATCGAGCAGCAGCGGCGGCGGGTTCTCGGGGGGCGGCGGCTCGTCCGGTGGTGGCGGTTCTTCAGGAAGCTGGTGAGACAATGGCAACACGACCGATCAGCCCGCAGGATCACGAGCGCATCGCCGATGCGATCCGCGCCGCGGAAACCAAAACCGACGGCGAGATCTACTGCGTCGTCGCGCATGCCAGCGACGGCTATTTCGCTCCGGCCGCCATGATGGCGACGCTCGGCATGCTGGTCGTCAGCCTCGCCGTCGCCTATGGGCTGGAGGCATGGTGGCTCACCATCCGCCTGCCGCATTTCGTCGTCGCGCAATTGCTGGCGCTGGCCTGCGTGCTTGCCCTGTTGTGGGCTGTTCCCGGGCTGCGCATCCATATGGTGCCAAGGCGACTGCGCTATCAGGCGGCGCACGCCAATGCGATCAAGCAGTTCCTCGCCCGCAACGTCCATCGCACCGCGGCGCGCACCGGCGTGCTGGTCTTCGTCTCGATCGCCGAACGCTATGCCGAGGTGGTCGCCGATTCGGGCATCGACGCCAAGGTCGGCCAGCATGTCTGGGACGGCGTGGTGCGCGACCTGACGGCGCATGCCGGCGACGACCGGCTTGCCGACGGCTTCGTCAAGGCGATCGAGCAGGTGGTGTCGGTGCTGGCCGAGCATTTCCCGGTCACGTCTGGCGATACCAACGAGCTGGACGACCATCTGGTCGAAATTTGAGAGCCTGCTGGTAGACACCACTTTACCGATCCGGCCTGTTTGCGGACAGGCTTTGCGCAATGTCAGCAATGTCAGGATCGGCTGTGAGAAAGCGGCCGGCGGGTCACCCTGACTCTTGCAATCGGCCGATGCGGGTTTATGGTTAACAAATCATGAATACGCTGACGATCGACATCCGGAAAGCCGACCCGCGCGATGCAGGCGCCATTGCCGAAGTGCATCTGGAAGCATGGCGCGGCGCCTATTCCGGCATTATTCCACACCGCACGCTGACGTCGATGATCAACCGCCGCGGCGCCGACTGGTGGGCCAATGCGATTCGCCGCGCCGCCACCGTTCTGGTCGTCGAAATCGGCGGCACCATCGCCGGCTATGCGACGATCGGCAAGAACCGCGCCCGGGAACTCAAGCAGCAGGGCGAGATCTACGAATTGTACCTGCGCCCGGAATATCAGGGCATCGGTCTCGGCCGGCGGCTGTTTTCCGCGGCGAGGGCGCGTCTTGCCGACCATGGCCTGAAGGGCATGGTGGTGTGGGCGCTGGAAGACAACCAGAACGCGCTGGCTTTCTATGCCGGCGCCGGCGGCCGCGATGTCGCCGAGGGCGTCGAGATCTTCGAGCAGAAAGCGCTGAAGAAGGTCGCCTTCGTCTGGGAATGACCGCCGATCGCGCAAAGCAAGGCCGTACGTGGTGCATATCCCCGTGAAATCACGACGCTGAAACATCTTGTGGCGATGATTGAACGCATGTGACGCCATCGCGTCCCGCCTGACGTTCACCAGCACCATTCGCCGCATTGCGCCATTGGGCGCCGCCCGCTATCTCCTCCCGACCGAGAGAGGGACAAATCCATGCGCATTGAAGCCATAGCCACCGGAAAGAATCCGCCCGAAGACGTCAACGTCATCATCGAAGTGCCGATCGGAGGCGAACCGATCAAGTATGAGATGGACAAGGAGGCCGGCACGCTGTTCGTCGACCGCTTCCTGCACACCTCGATGCGCTATCCCGGCAATTACGGCTTCGTGCCGCACACGCTGTCGGGCGACGGCGATCCGATCGACGTGCTGGTCTGCAACACGCGCGCGCTGGTGCCGGGCTGCGTCATCAATGTGCGGCCAATCGGCGTCTTGATCATGGAAGACAATGCCGGCCAGGACGAGAAGGTCATTGCCGTGCCGTCACCCAAACTGACGCTGCGCTACGAGAACGTTACCGAGTATACGCAGCTGCCCGACATCACCCTGCAGCAGGTGCAGCACTTCTTCGAGCACTACAAGGATCTCGAGCCCGGCAAATGGGTCAAGATCGAAGGCTGGCACGATTCCAAATATGCCAAGAAGATGATCGTCGACGCGATCGAACGGGCGAAGAAGAGCAAGTAGTCCGAGTCCGAACGGTCAGTTATCCACCCGGCCGAAAGCCGGCACATTGCCGATGACGGTGTGCCGGTCCTTGCCGCAGGCGAAGGTTCGCGCCTTCTCGTCGGCGAGTTTTCGCGCCTGGTCGTTGGCTTGCGGGTTGCCGGTGGCCAGCACAAGGCCGACCGTGCAGCTTTCCCGCGCATCCATCTGGCCGACCTTGGCGACAAGCAGCACGTTTGTCGATTTGTTCTGATCCTCGGCATTGCTGATCGTGCGGCGGTGGATGACCGCGAAGGGCACGGCCTTGTCGCCATTGGTTTCGATGCGCCATTCAACCTTGGCCGCGGACGAATTGAAGCCTGAAAAACTCTCCCAGACGGACGTCATGTCGCCGCCGGGCGGAAAACCGTAGAACAGCGATTCACGGGCGTCGTCATAGGCGATGAGCACGGGATAGCCGCGATAGCCCGAACAGGCGAGATCGGCCCAGTCGCCATCGCCTTCTGCGGCCTGCGCATAGGTCACGCAATCCTTCTTCGAATCGAGGTCGGTATAGGCGCTGGATATGTCGCCGGCACGAGCCTCCTGACACAGGCCGGCAAGCGCAAGCGGGATCAGAATGGCACGCATGACGACAATCTCCAGTTAGGCCGGAGCAACGTATCGCCAAACGCTATTTCTTCAAGCTCGCTTCTATCAGCAGATCGGCGTTCGTCGCCACCGACTGAGCGGGGCCGCCGAGACCAAACAGCTGGCCGCTGATATAGGCGCCTTCGATCAAAAGCAGCAGCCCATCACCCAGAGTGTCGGGGTCCTGCGCGCCCATCGCGGCGGCCATGGCGCGCAAGCGGCGGCGCAGCTCCTGCTTGTTGGCCTCGCTAACGACACGCGCCGGATGGCCGCGCTCGGGATATTCCACGGCCGCGTTGGTCATGCCGCAACCGCGGTAGTCGGGCTTTTGCGTGCGCTTGCCGACGCGGGTCAGAAAGGCGCCGATCTGCGCGCGCGGGTCGCCGGGATGGGCGTCGACCGCCTCGTCGAAACGCTCCCAGAATTCGTGGTCATACTGACGCAGATAGGACGCCGCCAGCTCGTCCTTCGACGGGAAACTTCGGTAGAGGCTGGGTTTGGTGACGCCGGCGCGTTTGACGATCTCATCGACGCCGATTGCCCTGATGCCGCGCCGGTAGAAAAGGTCATACGCCACGTCGAGGATCTTCTTGGCCGCCTTCGGCGGCGCCGATGCATGATCGTCGCTGATGGACAGTTCAATATTTTTGTCAGTTGGCATCATGGAACTCGATTGACAATGTTACCGATCGGTACGTATACGTGCTCCCATCTTGCAACGTACCGGTCAGTAACATGATAGCTCAATCCCGTCCGTTTGGCCAGCGCTACGCCTTCGTGGTGGTCGGTGTCATCTTCCTTTGCCTGCTGATCGCCGCCGGGTTGCGCTCGGCGCCCGCCGTCATGATGCTGCCGCTGGAAAACAGCTTCGGCTGGCGGCGCGATGTCATCTCGCTGGCCGCAGGCGTCGGCATCCTGCTCTATGGTCTGACGGGCCCGTTCGCCGCCGCGTTGATGGAGCGGATCGGGCTGCGGCGCACGCTGATCGCATCGCTGCTGGTGATGTCGGGCTCGACCGCTCTCAGCCTGCTGATGACCAAGCCCTGGCATCTCTTCATCACTTGGGGCGTCTTCTCGGGCATCGGCTCCGGCGCTGTTGCCAGCGTGCTTGGCGCCACCATCGTCAACCGGTGGTTCAAGACCAATCGCGGCCTGGTCATGGGATTGATGTCGGCCTCCAGCGCCACCGGCCTGCTGGTGTTCCTGCCGCTGCTCGCCTCGCTGGCGCAATCGGGCGGCTGGAGGCCGGTCGCCATCGCCGTCGCGGTCGCCACGGCCTGTCTCCTGCCGCTGGTCTGGCTGCTGGTGCCGGAGCGTCCGGCTTCGATCGGCATGGTGCGCTATGGCGCCGAGGCCGACGACGTGCCGCCGGTGCCACCGGCATCGCAAGGCAATTTCCTGGCGCATACGCTCAATACGTTGCGCCGCGCCGCCGGCACGCGGGTGTTCTGGTACCTGTTCGCCACCTTCTTCGTCTGCGGCTTCACCACCAACGGGCTGGTCGGCACGCATCTCATCGCCTTCTGCGGTGACATGGGCATCGGCGAGGTGCAAGCCGCCGGCCTTTTGTCGATGATGGGCATTTTCGACCTGATCGGCACAACGCTGTCGGGCTGGCTCACCGACCGTTTCGATCCGCGCAAGCTGCTCGGCGTCTACTATGCCATCCGCGGCCTGTCGCTGATCTACCTGCCCTATTCCGGCTTCTCGGCGACCAGCCTGATCATCTTCGCCGTGCTCTACGGCCTCGACTGGATCGCCACCGTGCCGCCGACACTGCGGCTTGCCAATGAAGCGTTCGGCGACCGCAGCGGCCCGATCGTGTTCGGCTGGATCGTCGCCGGCCATCAGGTGGGTGCGGCCACTGCGGCCGCCTTCGGCGGCACGATGCGCGAGCTGCAGGGCAATTACGAGCTCGCTTTCCTCATCGCCGGCATGACGGCCATCGCGGCGGCCTGTATCGCGCTGCTGATCAACACCAGCCGGCCGGCGTTCGACCCGGAACCGCAAGCCGCCTAAGGCGGGATAAGGCTAAATTCAATCAAGGCGATCTGACGGCCGTCACATCGCCATGACTGTTCCAGGGCGTGTCAATGGTTGCCGCTGTCAGGGACGGCAATTATGGGCGGTCAATCCGGGTAGCAGACCATCGGAATGTTCGGCCACACCGCGCTGTCGCAGTTGGCGCTGACTTGCCTCTGTTTGAAGGCGGTGCTGACCGGTCCCGTCACCATCGGGTCAACGCCATCAGGCGCATCGGCAAAGGCCTGTTCGGCGGTCTGGGTGTCTGACTGCGCAACGGCGCGCGCGCCTTTCTGGGTCGCGGCAGCCGACTGCGCGGCGTTGGCCGCCAGCAGCAAGGCAAAGGCCACCGAAGCGATGAGCGGCCAAAATCTGTTGAGTTTATCGGTCATGACGGTCGAACTGCCCGGGCCCTGAAAGGTTCCCGCCTTGGTTAACAAAATCATCTCACACGCAGATGCTTAAGATTTGATGAGTATTTGGTGTCGCGCTTCCCCTTTCGCAACTGCGAAAAACCCTGTATGAGCCGCGCAACCGAAAGAGGCAGCGCCTTTGGCCTGCTGCCTGCAACGCTTCCGAGACCCAGAACATGAAACTCCGTAATATCGCGATCATCGCGCACGTCGACCATGGAAAGACCACCCTTGTCGACCAGCTTTTGAAGCAGTCCGGCTCCTTCCGCGACAATCAGCGCGTCGCCGAGCGCGCCATGGATTCCAACGACCTGGAAAAGGAGCGCGGCATCACCATCCTGGCCAAGGCGACCTCGGTCGACTGGAAGGACACCCGCATCAACATCGTCGACACACCCGGCCACGCCGATTTCGGCGGCGAGGTCGAGCGCATCCTGTCGATGGTGGATTCGGCCATCGTGCTGGTCGACGCCGCCGAGGGCCCGATGCCGCAGACCAAGTTCGTCGTCGGCAAGGCGCTCAAGGTCGGCCTGAAGCCGATCGTCGTCATCAACAAGATCGACCGCCCGGACGCCCGCCATGTCGAGGTGGTCAACGAGGTGTTCGACCTGTTCGCCGCGCTCGACGCCACCGACGAGCAGCTCGACTTCCCGATTCTCTACGGTTCTGGCCGCGATGGCTGGGTTTCGGAAAATCCGGAAGGCCCGAAGGACCAGCAGCTTGGGCCGCTGTTCGATCTCATCATCAAGCATGTGCCGGCACCGACCGTCCATCCCGGTCCGTTCCGGATGATCGGCACCATCCTGGAAGCCAACCCCTTCCTCGGCCGCATCATTACCGGCCGTATCGAATCCGGCACGCTGAAGGCCAACCAGGCGGTCAAGGTGCTGCACCATGACGGCACCCAGATCGAAACCGGCCGCATCTCGAAGATCCTGGCTTTCCGCGGCCTCGAGCGCCAGCCGATCGAGGAAGCCCAGGCGGGCGATATCGTCGCCATCGCCGGCCTGTCCAAGGGTACCGTCGCCGACACGTTCTGCGACCTAGCGGTTACCGAGGCGCTGCATGCGCAGCCGATCGATCCGCCGACCGTGACCATGTCCTTCCTGGTCAATGACAGCCCGCTCGCCGGTACCGAAGGCGACAAGGTGACCAGCCGCGTCATCCGCGACCGCCTGCTGCGCGAGGCCGAAGGCAATGTCGCGCTGAAGATCGAGGAATCGCCCGACAAGGATTCGTTCTTCGTCTCCGGCCGAGGCGAATTGCAGCTCGCCGTGCTGATCGAGACGATGCGCCGCGAAGGCTTTGAAATCGCCGTGTCGCGCCCGCGCGTCGTCATGCAGAAGGGTGAGAACGGCGAATTGCTGGAACCGGTCGAGGAAGTCGTCATCGATGTCGACGAGGAACATGCCGGCGTGGTCGTGCAGAAGATGTCGGAGCGCAAGGCCGAGATGGTCGAACTGCGCCCTTCCGGCGGCAACCGCCAGCGCATCGTCTTCCACGCGCCGACGCGCGGCCTGATCGGCTACCAGTCGGAGCTTCTGACCGACACGCGCGGCACCGCCGTGATGAACCGGCTGTTCCATGCCTACGAGCCCTACAAGGGCGAACTGCCCGGCCGCACCAACGGCGTGCTGATCTCCAACGAGCAGGGCGAATCGGTCGCCTACGCCATGTGGAACCTGGAAGACCGCGGCCCGATGGTCATCGATCCGGGCGTCAAGGTCTATCAGGGCATGATCATCGGCATCCACTCCCGCGACAACGACCTCGAAGTGAACGTGCTGAAGGGTAAGAAGCTGACCAACATCCGCGCCGCCGGCAAGGACGAGGCGGTCAAGCTCACCCCACCGATCCGCATGACGCTGGAACGCGCGCTGGCCTGGATCCAGGACGACGAACTGGTCGAAGTGACGCCGAAGACCATCCGGCTGCGCAAACTCTATCTCGACCCGAACGAGCGCAAGCGTTTCGAGAAGTCGTCCAAGGCGGTCGGCGCGGCGTAATTTCTTCTTCCGACGATTTCCGAGAGGGGCGGGGCACCAGGTGCTCCGCCCCTTTCTCGTTTTACCCGCCGGCTGCGGAGATGATCGCTTCGTGGTCCGGCTCGCCGGCCAGGTCGATCCGGATCGTCATCCCCTGGCGGGCCGGCTTGCGTAGGGCTTTGTCGCCGTCCGGATCGACGATCAGCAGGCGTCGTTCCTCCAGCGCCTGAAGCCGCGAGCGCGAGATGCCAAGTTCGCCGGCGAGCAGACGATCAAGCCGCAGCGATGTCGGCATTTCCAGCCCAAGGCGGAGTTCCAGCGCCGCCGCGCGGTCCCTGGCGCCGCCTAGCAACCGCTTATGCACGGCGACATCGGGAAACTCCTCGACGCGCCCGACCTGGTTGCGCAAGGCGACCATGTCGAAGGCATGGCGCCGCGCCAGTCCCGGGTCGTTGCTTTCGAACGCCTGCAGCAGGGCCGGTTCGATGTCGCGGCGGTTGCAGCGTTCGAAAATGCCGAAATTCCAGGAATTATCGCAGTCGACGCAGCGGTAGATCAGCCACACGTCGATGCGCTTGCCGTTGGCGTTGACGCGGAATTTTCCGCTGCAGCGATAGGCCTTCATGCCGCCGCAGCGATTGCAGTTGATCAGCGGTTGAGGTGCGATTTGGGGCGCGATCGCCCAGTGGATGCGTAAAGTGCCGAACATGCCGGTAAGCCCTTCCCGTCGGGAAGTTCATCAGGTCGGCACGATCGAGATGCCCATGCGGGCGCGGCGTGGCGGTAGGCTGTGGGGATGGTCAGGTGTCGCCGGCGGAAAGCGCGCGACAGCGGTTCAGCAGTGCCAAACCGGTCTCGAACCGCCGCCCAGAAGAACACATGAATATAAGACAGGCACCGCGGATGCGGCGCCATGCGAGTGTGTTGGGGGAGTTGACGAGACCGGCGGTTACTGAGGCAAAGTGAAGCTCAAAATTGTTTCGTGGCAGGTCTTCTAGCCGTAGCCAACGAGGACGGCAAGGCAGGCCAACGAATGATGGCTTCCGACTTTATTCGGGGCATTCGGAGACGTCCGGCGGGAAACTACCGTCGGTTCCATGCACTGGCGATCACCGATCTGATGCCGCTGGTGCCCAGGGGAGGTACGCTTTCTATGTCTTCAATGGTTCGCAAGACGGAATAGTGATCGATCTTTTCGGAGTATCTCCCTGGTTCAACTCGAAATCCGTAGAATAAAGTAAATATATGATTCTCTGTATGGTAGTCGTCTTCATCGAATGTTATGATAAAAAGGCTGTTGTTTTTCTTCGACCAAGCCGCGTAGCCTCCAAGGTAAGTTCTCAACCAGGCATCCGCCGTCTCTATTGTGCCATCATGCATGTCATTTTCGAGATTGGGGATTACGAAGCTAACGGATGGTAGCTTCGCATAGTCGCGAGGGAACTGGGCCAAAGGCTTCTCAAATCCCTTTGAATCCGCAAACGATTCCCAAGGATTGTGTTTTCGCGGCGATTTGGCTTCGACGTAGCCCGTGAACGTCTTGCCGTGAGCTCGAAGACGAGCGGCCAGGTTCGGTGCTGCAAAGCTATGCATGCCATCGTCATGGACGCCTTGTGTCAAGCCGCTGAACAGGGCGAAGTAATCGGGTTGGCTGGGGTGAGCAACCCCGTAGGACCGATCGAACAGAGCGCCGCCTTTTGCCAGCCTGTTCAAATAGGGAGCACCTCGCCCCGCCAGAGAAATCTGCTCAAAGGTGTGGTTTTCCATGATCACGACAACGACGTGATCATATTTCGGCGGCTTCCTTGACGATGTTACAGCCTGCGGCGCTCCGGTCAGCGTCATGACGGCTACCAGGACAGCCGGCATGGAGAACCGTCGAAGGACAGCGCGCCAACTTTGCACAGCCACGAGAACTCCTCCTCCCGCCTGCTCGGCAAGATCAACCTGACTGCAAGCCACCGACGTTGCAAGCGGCGATGTCGATCGGATATCGTCCGCCCTTCAACCGCTTGGAAGGCAGTGCCATGCATCTCACCTCGCTCCTGATCTTCGCCGCCGCCTTGTTCGTTGCCGCCGGCTCGCCCGGTCCGTCGATCGCGGCACTGGTCGCACGCGTCATCGCGAAGGGCTTTCGCGACGTGTTCCCGTTCCTTCTCGCCATGTGGATCGGCGAGGGCATCTGGCTGTCGCTGGCGGTGTTCGGACTTGCCGTCGTGGCGCAGACCTTTCACTTTGCCTTTGTTGTCGTGAAATGGGCAGGCGTCGCCTATCTCGCTTACCTTGCCTGGAAGATGTGGACGGCGCCCGTCGACGCGAAAGAAGGCGAGATGCCGCGCGAGGATTCAGCCGTGAAGCTGTTCTTCGCCGGCATGGCCGTGACGCTCGGCAACCCCAAGATCATGATGTTCTACCTGGCGCTGCTGCCGACCATCATCGACCTCGCTTCGGTCAGCATCGTCGGCTGGGTCGAGCTGACGGTGACCATGGCGGTGGTGCTGATCGCCATCGATCTCGCCTGGGTGCTCGCCGCGGCGCAGGCGCGCAAGCTCTTGAAGAGCAAGCGCGCCATGAAGATCGCCAACCGCGTCAGCGCCACCACGATGGCCGGCGCCGCTGCCGCGATCGCGGCGCGGTCTTGAGCATGATCCTGAGGCGAGGCGTCAGGCCATCATATTGATGATCGGTGCGATCTCGACGTTGCAGTTCGGCATGGCCAGCATCGGGCAGCCTTTGGCCTTTTCGGCGGCATCGTCGATGTCTTTGGCCTCGATGATCGAGTAGCCGCCGGTCGGGTTGCTGCCGCCGTTGTTTTCTATCTTGCCGCCAGGCAGGACGGTCTTCGACATGCCGACTGGATTGCCTGGATCGACAACGGCCGAGCCAAGCTTTCCGAACCAGCCTGTCCAGGCGTCGGTCATCGCCTTTCGCTCGGCTTCGCTCGTCGGCATCTTCCCGGAGCCGTGATAGACGTAGAGAAACTTCGCCATGTTCTCCTCCCTTGATGAGCGGCATTGAACCGGCATGCGGTCATGCCGCCTGCCGATCATCGGACCAAACCGACAAACACGCAACGGAAATGAGGGGTGGCTAATATAAGGCGCGGCTAGGGCCCGCCTCAACGCGCCATGGCGTGGTACTCGTCGTTCGGCCGCATGTCGATTGCCGCCGCCACCCGGTTCGACATATTGAAGAAGGCCGCGGTCGAGGCGATGTCCCAGATGTCGCGGTCGCCGAAGCCGACCTTTCGCAGCGCTGCCCGGTCGGCCTCGACGATCTTGGCCGGCTCCTCGGTCAGCTTGACGGCGAATTCGAGCATCGCTGTCTGCCTGGGGGAAAGCGCGGCGGCACGGAAGTTCATCACCATCATCTCGCCGAGCGCCGGGTCGCCCGACAGCTGTCGCACCGCGGCGCCATGCGCGGTCAGGCAGTAGTAGCAATGATTGATGGAGGACACGGCAACGGCGATCATCTCGCGCTCCAGCTTCGACAGGCCGGACTCGCCCAGCATCAGGTCGTTGTACATGTCGGTGAAGGCGCGCAGTTTCTTGTCGTCGAAGGCATAGGCCTTGAGCACGTTGGGAACCAGGCCGAGCTTCTCCTGGCATTTGGCGAAATAGGCCTTTGTCGGCTCGCTCAGCTCTCCCGAGGCCAGATCCAGTGCTGAAATTTTGCCGGTCATGGGTCACTTCTCCTCGTCGGGCGCTGTCTTGTGATCGAATTCCGATAATTCATGGCAAGCCGTCAAACCTTTGTCGCCAAACAGCGGTCATCTGCTACGATAGTCGTAAAAGCATTCGACGGGAGGGAATAGCGTCATGGCCAGCGTGAAATCCGCAGCGAAGCCGAAGAAAAAAGCCACATCGGCGACAAAGACCGAGGAAAGGCCAGCCAGGCTTGCCGATTACCTGCTCGCCCGGGCACCGGCGGAAGACATCGCCGCCTATGAGGCGGCCGATCTCGAACGCGCCGCCGACCTCGCGGGCCAAGCGGTCGCCGGCCACAAGAAGGGCGCGTGCGTGGTTGCCGTCGAGACCGATTCGGGCGTCGTCCGCGAAGGCCGCCCGGTCACGGTCATCACCGTCGTCAACGACAACATGCCGTTCCTGTTCGATTCCATCCTCGGCGAGATCACCGAGACATCCGGCGAGCCGACCCTGGTCACCCACCCGGTCATCACCGTTCGCCATGGCAAACGCGGTGTCGAGGAAATCCTCGGCGACGGCAATTTCGCCAAGGACGATGGCAGCCACGACCGGCTGAGCGTCATCCATGTCCACATACCGCGGCTGACGGTGGAAGCGGCAAACGCCCTGACCGAGCGGCTGCGCAAGATGCTTGGCCAGGTCCATGCCGCCGTCAAGGACTGGAAGCCGATGCTCGCCCGTCTCGACCAGGCGATCTCGGAATTCCGCTATTCGGCGGTACCGCTCGACAAGAACAGCGTCGCCGAGGCGATCGCCTTCCTGGAATGGCTGCGCGACGACAATTTCACCTTCCTCGGCATGCGCGAGTTCAAATACTCCGGCGGCGAGGAAAGCGGCAATCTCGAGCGGGCCGACAAGCCCGGCCTCGGCATTTTGTCCGATCCCGATGTGCTGGTGCTCAGGCGCGGCACCGAAGCGGTGACGACGACCCCTGAGATTCGAGCCTTCCTGCATGGGCCGGAGCCGCTGATCGTCACCAAGGCCAATGCCAAGTCTTCCGTGCACCGGCGCATCTATCTCGACTACATCGGCGTCAAGACCTATACCCCGAAGGGCACGCTTGCCGGCGAACTGCGTATCGTCGGCCTGTTCACCTCGACCGCCTACACGCGCTCGGTGATGAAGATCCCGTATCTCAGGTCCAAGGCCGAAACCATCATCGCCAAGTCCGGCTTCGACCGGCACGACCACTCCGGCAAGGCGCTGATCAACGTGCTGGAAAGCTATCCGCGCGACGAACTGTTCCAGGTGCCGGTGCCGATCCTGCGCAAGCATGCCGCGGCCATTCTCGGCCTGATAGAGCGGCCGCGCGTCCGGGCGCTGGTGCGCGCCGACCAGTTCGACCGCTTCGTCTCGATCCTCGTCTTCGTGCCGCGCGACCGCTACGACAGCGTCGTGCGCGAGAAGATCGGCGCCTATCTGAAAAACGTGTTCGAAGGCCGGCTGTCGGCCTACTACCCGGCCTTCCCCGAAGGCGGGCTGGCGCGCGTGCATTTCATCATCGGCCGCTCCGGCGGCAAGACGCCGAAGGTCGAGCAGGCGACGATCGAGGCGGCGATCCGCGACATCGTGCGGACATGGGAGGATGCCCTTTCCGACGCGGCGGATGCGGGTGGCGGCGACCAGGCGTTGAAGGCCATCGCCGCAAGGCTGCCTGAAAGCTACCGCGATTCCTTCAGCGCCGCGGTGGCGCTGGCCGATGCCGGGCGCATCGCCAGGATTAGCGCCGATAATCCCATCGCCATCGACTACTATCGCCATGCCGAGCAGAAGCCGCACCAGGCGGCGCTGAAGATCTATCACCATGGCAGCCCGGTGGCGCTGTCGCGGCGCGTGCCGGTGCTGGAAAACATCGGCTTCCGCGTCATCAGCGAGCGCACCTTCGAGGTCGGCGACGATGCGACCGACATGGTCTTCATCCACGACATGGAACTGGAGAACAGCTACGGCAAGCCGATCGACCTTACCGATGGCGGCGCGCTGTTCGAGGACGCCTTCCTGTCGGTGTGGCGCGGCGATGTCGACAATGACGGCTACAATGGCCTCGCCCAGACCGCCGGCCTGTGGTCCGGTGAAATCACCATTCTGCGCGCCTATGGCCGCTATCTGCAGCAGGTCGGCATTCCGCAAAGCCAGGATTTCATCGCCGCGGCGCTCAACCGCTATCCCGATATCGCGCGCGGCCTGCACGCGCTGTTCATTGCCCGGCTCGGCCCGACGGCGGAAACCGAGGGCGTGGTGGCGGCAAAGCACCTCAAGGCCAAGATCAAGGACGCGCTGGAAGATGTGCCCAACATCGATGACGACACCATCATCCGGCGCTACCTCAATCTGATCGAAGCCTCGCTGCGCACCAATCATTTCGTTGCCGATACGAAGCAGAAGAGCCAGTCGCTGGCGATCAAGCTCGAGTCGCAGGCGGTCGAGGGTCTTCCGGCGCCACGACCGTGGCGCGAGATCTTCGTCTACGGTTCCGAGGTCGAAGGCCTGCATCTGCGCTTCGGCCCGGTGGCGCGTGGCGGCCTGCGCTGGTCGGACCGCGCCCAGGACTACCGCACCGAAGTGCTCGGCCTGGTCAAGGCGCAGCAGGTCAAGAACGCCGTCATCGTGCCGGTCGGCGCCAAGGGCGGCTTCTTCCCCAAGCGCCTGCCGGTGGGCGGCAGCCGCGACGCGATCTTCGAGGCTGGTACCTCGGCCTACAAGAATTTCGTCTCAAGCCTTTTGTCGATCACCGACAATATCGGGCTGGACGGTGTCATTCCGCCGGCCGGGGTCGTGCGCCGCGACCAGGACGATCCCTATTTCGTCGTCGCCGCCGACAAGGGCACGGCGACCTTCTCCGACACCGCCAACGCCATCTCCGAGAAACATGGCTTCTGGCTCGACGATGCCTTCGCCAGCGGCGGCTCGGCCGGCTATGACCACAAGAAGATGGGCATTACCGCCAAGGGCGCCTGGGAAGCGGTCAAGCGGCATTTCCGCGAGATCAACCGCGACATCCAGACCTCGCCCTTCACCGTCGTCGGCGTCGGCGACATGTCGGGCGACGTTTTCGGCAATGGCATGCTGTTGTCGCCGCAGACAAGGCTGATCGCCGCCTTCGATCATCGCGACATCTTCATCGATCCCGATCCCGACATGACGGCCTCGATGGCCGAGCGCGAGCGCATGTTCGCGCTGCCGCGTTCGAGCTGGCAGGACTATGACAAGACCAAGCTGTCGGAAGGCGGCGTTATCGTCTCGCGCAGCCAGAAGTCGATCACCTTGCCGGCGGCCGCCGCGGCGGCGATCGGCCTCAGCAAGACCACCGCCACGCCGGCCGAGATCATGACCGCCATCCTCAAGGCGCCGGTCGACCTCCTGTGGTTCGGCGGCATCGGCACTTACTTGAGGGCCTCCACCGAAAGCAATGCCGAGGTCGGCGACCGCGCCAATGATGCCATCCGCATCACCGCGCTCGACGTGCGCGCCAAGGTGATCGGGGAGGGCGCCAATCTCGGCGTCACGCAGCGCGCCCGCATCGAGTTCGGCATGAATGGCGGTCGCTGCAATTCCGACGCCATCGACAATTCGGGCGGCGTCAACTGCTCCGACGTCGAGGTCAACATCAAGATCGCGCTGGCGTCGGCCATGCGCAAGGGATCGCTGACGCGCCCGGCCCGCAACAAGCTGCTGGCCGAGATGACCGGCGAGGTCGGCGGGCTGGTGCTCTCCAACAACTACCAGCAGACGCTGGCGCTTTCGATCGCCCGCAAGCGCGGCCTTGCCGACATCGCGCACCAGGCCCGCTTCATGTCAGCGCTCGAAGCGCGCGGCCTGCTCGACCGCGCCGTGGAGACGCTGCCGTCGCCGGCTGCCCTTGCCGAGCGCGAGGCGCGCGGCGAGCCGCTGACCAGGGCCGAACTCGGCGTGCTGCTCGCCTATGCCAAGATCGTGCTGTTTTCCGACATCGTCGCCAGCGATGTGCCTGACGATGCGCATTTCGACCGTGACCTGATGGGCTATTTCCCTGACCGGATGGCGAAGAAATACGCCGCCGAAATCCACGGCCACAGGCTGCGCCGCGAGATCATCGCCCGCGTCGTCGCCAACGACCTGGTCAATCGCGGCGGCCCGTCCTTCGTGAACCGGCTGCAGGAAGCCACCGGGCGCACCGCCGCCGACGTGGTGCGCACCTTCGCCGTGGTGCGAGACGGCTTTGCGCTGCCGGCGCTCTATAGCGAGATCGATGCGCTCGACAGTCAGATCGACGGCCAGGTGCAGCTCGATCTCTACCAGATGGTTAGCCGGCTGATCTACGTGACCAGCGGCTGGTATCTGAAGAACGATGCCGGCACGGCGCCGCTCGGCCAGCGCATCGCCGAGCTGCAGGATGCGCGCAAGGCGCTGGAGCCGAAGCTCGTTTCGCTGCTGCCGGCTTTCTCGCGCGAGCGGATCGAGGAGAAGCGGCACGGGCTGTTCAAGGCTGGCGCGCCGGAAAAGCTGGCCGAGCAGCTGGCGCTGAGCGAGGTGGCCGAACTCATCCCCGACATCGCGCTGACGGCGCGCACGGCCGGTGCTGACATCGTCGCGGCGGCACGAGCGTTCTTCGCGGTCAGCGATGCCTTCCGCATCCCGCGTGTCGAGGACGCGGCGCGCTCGATCACGCCTTCGGACTACTACGACCAGTTGGCGCTATCGCGCGCCACCGACACGATCGGCGCGGCGCGTCGCGGCATTGCGGTGGCGGCGCTCACCGGCCATGCCAAGGCAGCGGATCCGGTGGCGGCCTGGCTGGAAGCCGGCGGCGACCGCGTGGCGCGCATCCGCGAGCGTCTGCAGGCGCTCACCGAAGGCGGCGAGATCACCGTGTCGCGGCTGTCCGTGGCGTCTGGGCTGATGAGCGATCTGACCGGGATGTGAGGGTTCTTGCGGAGGTTCGCGCCGCCCCTCATCCGGCTGCCGCCGTTCGTTGTTCGAAAAGCCAAGCAATTGGCTTTTCGTCCGCTACGCGAGCCACTCCTCACCTCCCGTATAGTGACAGGGAGAAGGGAACTGGTCGCGAGGCCGGCGCCCATTCTGCGACGTCGACAATTGGCGAAAGCCTTCGCGACAGCGTCTTTCTCCCCGTCACTATACGGGGAGAAATGTCCGGCAGGACAATGAGGGGCGGCGCAGCGCTTGTCATTTGCATGGGCATCAGAAACATGCAGACATGGCGCCCGACGCGGGTGGGGCCGAGGGAATCATCATGGCGGTAGAGACAATGCAGCGGGCGTCCGGGCGCGGCATCTGGGGATGGATGTTCTTCGACTGGGCGGCGCAGCCGTTCTTTACGGTCGTCACCACCTTCATCTTCGGTCCGTATTTCGTCTCGCGCATGGCTGGCGATCCCAACATCGGCCAAGCGGTCTGGGGCTACGGGATCGCCGCGGCAGGGCTGGTCATCGCCGTGCTGTCCCGATCCTCGGTTCGATCGCCGACCAGACCGGGCCGCGCAAGCCGTGGATCGCTTTCTTCGCCGCGATCAAGATCACCAGTCTCGCTCTGCTCTGGTTTGCCGCACCCGGCTCGAACCTGTTCCTGGTCGTTGCACTGTTTTCGCTGGCTTCGGTGGCGGCGGAATTCTCCACCGTGTTCAACGATTCGATGATGCCGCGGCTGGTGCCGAAGAGCGAGATCGGCCGCATCTCCAACACGGCCTGGGGGCTCGGCTATCTCGGCGGCATGATCGCGCTGATCTTCGTCGTCACCTGCCTCGCCGGCTCGCCCGAGACCGGCAAGACGATCATCGGCATCGACCCGCTGTTCGGCCTCGACCCGAAGCTTGGCGAGGATGCGCGCGCCACCGGGCCGCTGTCGGCCGGCTGGTATTTCCTGTTCATCCTGCCGATGTTCTTCTTCACGCCGGACGCCATCAAGGGCATTCCGATCGGGCCGGCGGTGCGCGAGGGCCTGTTGGAACTGAAATCCACGCTGGCCGAGGTGCGCAGGCGCGGCGGCATCTTCCGCTTCCTCGTCGCCCGCATGATCTACCAGGACGGCGTCAACGCGCTGCTGGCGCTCGGCGGCACGTTCGCGGCTGGCATGTTCCATTGGTCGATCACAGAGATCGGCATGTTCGGCATCATCCTCAATGTCGTCGCCATCTTCGGCTGTTGGATCGCGGCACGCCTCGACACCGCGCTCGGCTCCAAGGCCGTGGTGATGATCGCACTGGTCATGCTGTCGGTCGCCACCATCGGCGTCGTCTCGACCGGCCCAGGCTTCACGTTGCTCGGCCTGATCCAGCTGCCGACCACCGATTCGGGCGGGCTGTTCGGCACGGCGGCCGAAAAGGCCTACATCATGTATGGCCTGCTGATTGGCCTTGCCTTCGGCCCGGTGCAGGCGTCGTCACGCTCCTACATGGCGCGCAGCGTCACGGCGGCGGAATCCGGCCGCTATTTCGGCATCTATGCGCTGGCCGGGCGGGCGACCAGCTTCCTGGCGCCGTTCCTGGTGGCGACCATCACCGCGCTCAGCGATTCGGCGCGGCTCGGCATGGCCGTGATCATCCTGTTCCTCGGCATCGGCATGGCGATCCTGGTCAGGACGCCCTATCCGGCGGATCGGCCGGCGGAATAGCGCCTTACTCTCCCCTTGTGGGGAGGGTGGATCCGCGAAGCGGAGCGGGGTGGGGGTCAGCGCCATCACCCCACCCCGGCGCGCTCGCAAGCGAGCGCACCGACCCTCCCCATCAAGGGGAGGGTAAACGTGCTCAGTGCCGGAAATGCCTCACGCCCGTAAACACCATCGCGATGCCATGTTCATCGGCCGCCGCAATGACGTCCTTGTCGTTCATCGAGCCGCCCGGCTGGATGACGGCGGTGGCTCCGGCGGCGACCGCGGCAAGCAGGCCGTCGGCGAAGGGGAAGAAGGCATCGGAGGCGACGACCGAGCCCTTGGTCAGCGGTTCGACCATGCCAGCGGCCTCGGCCGCGTCCAGCGCCTTGCGGGCGGCGATGCGGGAGGAATCGACGCGGCTCATCTGGCCGGCGCCGATGCCGACCGTGGCGCCGTCTTTTGCATAGACGATGGCGTTCGACTTGACGTGCTTGGCGACGCGGAAGGCGAATTTGAGATCGGCCATCTCCGCCGGCGTCGGCGCGCGCTTGGTCACCACTTTCAGTTCGAGATCGTCGACCACGGCGTTGTCCCGGCTCTGGACGAGCAGGCCGCCGGCAACGGATTTGACGGTCATGCCGGGCGAGCGCGGGTCGGGCAAGCCACCAGTGACCAGCAGGCGCAGGTTTTTCTTCGCGGCAACGATCGCCGCGGCCTCGTCCGTGGCATCGGGCGCGATGATCACCTCGGTGAAGGTCTTCACGATGTCCTGCGCCGCTTCGGCGTCGAGGGTGCGATTCATTGCGACGATGCCGCCGAAGGCCGAGACCGGATCGCACGCAAGCGCCTTGGCGTAGGCCGATTTCAGCGATGTGCCCTCGGCGACGCCGCACGGGTTGGCGTGCTTGATGATGGCGACCGCGGCGGAGCGGCTGGGATCGAACTCGCCGGCCAGTTCGAAGGCGGCGTCGGTGTCGTTGATGTTGTTGTAGGAGAGCTGCTTGCCCTGCAGCTGCCGCGTCGTGGCGACGCCAGGGCGCTTGTCGCCATTGACGTAGAAGCCGGCGCTCTGGTGCGGGTTTTCGCCATAGCGCATCACTTCGGTCAGCCTGCCGCCGAAGGCGCGCCAGGTCGGGTGCTCGATCTCCAGCGCCTCGGCGAACCAGCTGGAAATCGCCGCGTCATAGCTGGCGGTGCGCGCAAAGGCCTTGGCCGCCAGCTTCTTGCGGAAATCCAGCGACAGCGAGCCGATGTTCATTTCCAGTGCGTTCAGCACCGAGGCGTAGTCGCCTGGATCGGTGACGATGGCGACATAGGCGTGGTTCTTGGCTGAGGCGCGGATCATCGCCGGGCCGCCAATGTCGATGTTCTCGACGATTGCTGCATAGTCGGCGCCGGAGCGGCGGACTTCCTCGAACGGATAGAGATTGGAGACGAGGAGGTCGATCGGCTGGATGCCGTATTTGCGCATCGCCGCCGCATGCTCGGGGTCGTCGCGCACGCCAAGCAGCGCGCCATGCACGGAAGGGTGCAAGGTCTTGACGCGGCCATCCATGATCTCGGGGAAGCCGGTGAGTTCGGAGACATCGCGCACCGCCAGGCCGGCCTCGGCGATCGCCTTGGCGGTGCCGCCGGTCGAGACCAGTTCGACGCCGGCCGCGGCCAATGCCGTGGCGAAGTCGATGAGGCCGGTCTTGTCGAACACCGAAAGCAAGGCACGGCGTACGGGAACGAGGTCCGGGGCGGGAATGTTCTTGGCGGCGACGGCCATGGGCTGGCGGCCTTTCACGGCTGGAGGGGCAAGCCCGCGCCGTAGCACATGACATCAGGAAATCAAGCGCCGTGCACCATTCGACGGTTTGATATGCAATTTGCCGGCCCCGGGTATAGGCTGATGTCCTCGCGATGGAGGAACATTGATGGCATTTGTCCGTATTGGCCAGTTCACGGCGTTGCCGGACACCACGGAGCGGTTGCGGGCGATCTACGAAACCGAGGCGATCCCCGCCATCCGCGCCGCAAACGGCAACATCAGCGCCGTGCTGTTGCAGCAGCATCAAGCACGCGACGCATTCATGGCAATCACCGTCTGGAGCACCGTCGAGGACGCCGCTCGCTACGACCGCAGCGGCCAGGCGGCGGCGATGGTCGACAAGATCCGCTTCGCCTTCGCCGGTCCGCCGACGCTCAGCACCTATGACGCCTTCGGTATCCAGCAGCAGGCTTGAGCGGGCTGGCAGCCCTCGCGGCAAAATCAGTTGTTTTCCGGATAGCCGGCGATGCTGGTGCGCGTCAGCTGCCAGTGGACTTCGGACACGTCGGAGGCCTTGAAGGCAAGCACGATCTGCCGGCTGCGGCGCGGGCCGCCGAGACCCGCGAAATAGATCGATTCCTCGACCTCCGGCACCACTTCGCCCGAGGTGAACACCCAGCTGTCGGCCTGGTCGGCGGTCAGCACCAGCCGGTCATGTTCGTCCTGCAGCAAGTTGATGTCGGGATGGACATGGAAGCGCACGGTGATGAAGTCGCGGCCATTGTTGCGGATCGCGGCATTGCCGGGCCGCTGGAACCGGTCCCTGCCGGCCAGGACATTGCCGTTCGACGACAGCTTAAGCTCGCGCTCGTGCAGGAAGCCGAAGCGCGCGACGTAGCCGTCATGGCGGGCGATGAAGCCCTGGATGCCCTTCTGGTCGATGCGCTTGCACTGCACCTGCTGCGGGCCGCCGATCAGCGGCGAGCCCAGCAGGCCGTTGACGCGCAGCGAATGGCTGAAGCGCGCCGACGAGGTGTCGTTGATGGTGGCGGTCGAGTGCGCGGCGGTGGCGCGCGCCAGCGGCCGGAACTCGGCGGCGCCATAGGTGTCGATGCCGGCATTGACGATGTAATGCTGGCGGCCGGACGACAGCTCGAAGGCAAGGCAGCCGGCGTGCGCCGCGTTGGACACGTCGACCGGCGGCGGCAGGCCGGTGTCGGCGATGACGGTGACCCCGCCCATCGACAGCCGCTCATAGCCCGAATGCGGCGCGTGCAGCAGCGGCGCGCCGGCGGTGTCGTCATGCCGCAATATGGTGGCGATGCGGTCATGGATGGTGGCGCCCATGCCGTTGAAACGGGCGAGGCTGCCATCCTGGTGGCGGAAGAAGCGCAGCGCCGGCAGCATGCGGTCGATGGCGCCGATCAGCGCCTGCGGCGGGGTTTCCGCCTGGTTGGCGTAGGTCTGGCGCAGCGGCAAAAGGTCGGCGAGGATTTCCAGCACCGACATCGGATTGCGTGAGATATGGCCGCCATCGGCGAGGATCTGGCGGTTGAGTTCCTCGGCGAGGTTGCGGGTGGCGCCGCGCAGCGCCGAAGCCGGCGCGGGCAGGGAAAGGGCGGCGAAGGCAAGTGCTATGCGGGCACGCAGCCGGTCCTTGCCGTCGGGCATCTCGCGCGCCATCGACCTGAGGTAGCGGATCTGGACGGCCAGCGACTTCAGGAAGGCACGGTAGAAGGGGAATTCGGCGCCCTGCAGCACGACGGAGGAATGCTGCAGCCAGGCGATGATGCGTTTGGCCGTCGTCCCGGGCTCCCAGGCGATACCGGCAATGTTGTTTCCGTGCATGGCGATCCAGTCGGACACCAGGGCACGCGCATTGGCGGCGGCAAGTTCGGTGCCGGCGGCGCGCATGTGGCGCAGCCAGCGAAAGCCATGCAGCGTCTTCTGCCAGCCATGATTGGGCACGTTGATCTGGAAGGGCGACTTGCCGCCGGTCTCTACCAGGTGCCCCGACAGGGGATAGCGGCCGTAATAGATCTCGAGCGCGATCTGCGGGTCGGCCAGCCGCAAGTCCGGCGGTGCAATCAGCACGCGTTCGGGCGTGCGGCCGGAATAGCGCCAGCGATAGACCGGCCCGGCGCGCAAGCGCCGGCGCGTCTTGCGCCAGAACTCCTTCGCGACAAGCGTCCACAGACGCGTCGTGTTGCTGGCAGCCAGTGCCAAAAGCCCTCCTGGTCCGTCCTCTATCCCGGCGCAAGCTTATATGATTCAAGAACTTATGCGAAGGCGGATTTCTTCCAACCGACCCACTTCACGCGGCCATGGCCGGGATCGTCCCTAAAAAAGTCGTCTCTGCCGCGACTTATGTCCACTTGCGGCGGCGGCGAAACTCGCTGGGCGAACGGTTTTCGCGGTCGTGAAAGATTGCTCTAAAGAGCGCGGCGCATGCGCGCAGCGAAGAAGCCGTCCAGCCCCGAGCGCTCCGGCGTGCCGAGATCAAGGTCGGCGGGCGTGGTGCGCAGCGTGCCTTGCGCCGTCAAGAAAGGGTCGATGCCGGCGACCTCGCCTTGCCGCAGCGGATCGTCGACTGCGGTTGTTTCGTTGAGAAAGGCACGATGCAAATCTTCGCCTTCGAGCGGGTCGAGCGAACAATTGGAAAAGACTATCCGGCCACCGGGCCTGACCAGCGTGACGGCGCGGGTGAGCAACCGCCTTTGCAGGTCGGCGAGCTTTTCGACATCGGCCGCCGTCTTGGTCCATGGCACGTCGGGATGCCGTCGCACCGTGCCCGTCGATGAGCAGGGGGCGTCGAGCAGCACCGCGTCGAACAGCTCCGCCGGCTCGTATTTGAGCAAGTCGGCCTGGACGATCTCGGCTGACAGGCCGAGACGGTCAAGATTCTGCGCCAGCCGGGCCAGCCGGTTCTTCGATGTGTCGACCGCCGTGACCCTGGCACCGGCCAGGATCAACTGGGCGGTCTTGCCGCCGGGCGCGGCGCAGAGGTCGGCGACACGCAATCCGCTGACATCGCCGAAGAGCCGCGCCGGCAGGCTGGCAGCGGCATCCTGAACCCACCAGGCACCTTCGGCGAAGCCGGGTAGGTCGGTGACGGCTCCGGCAAGATTTTCCACGCGCACCGTGCCGGTCGGCAGCACGATGCCGCCAAGCTTTTCGGCCCAGAGTTCGGGGTCGGCCCTGACCGAGAAGTCGACGGGCGCCTCGTAGCGGTGCGCGGCGAGGATCTGCTTCGCCTTGTCGGCGCCATAGGTGGCCTTCAGCCGGTCGGAGAACCATTTTGGCGCTTCGTCGGTGGCGGCAAGGGCGGCGGGCAGTTCCGTCTCCTTGGCACGCGCCAGCGTGCGCAGCACGCCGTTGACCAGGCCGGAAAAGCGCTGGGTGCGCGGATCGGACTTGGCATGGGTGACCGCGAGGTCGACGGCGGCGCTGTCGGGAATGTCGAGGAACAGGATCTGTGCCGCCGCCACATGCAAGATGTGCGACAGCGCCGTGGCGTTGGGCGGCAGCGGCTTTTCCAGGCGTCGCGCCAGCAGCCCGACGATGGTCATGCGGAAGCGCAGCGCGGTGACCAGAATGGCCCGCACCAAGCCACGGTCGCGCAAATCGAGTGCCTTGTATTGCGGGTGGCCGTTCTCGTGGTCGGTCAGTCCGTCGAGCGGTGTCCTGGCGTCTATGACGGCGGCCAGCAGCCGCGCCGCCGCCTTGCGGGCGGCGAGACCGGCGACGAATTCGCCGCCGTCTCTATGGTCCTGATCGCGTGAGCCTGTGCGTCGAGGTGCTCCCACGCTCACGACCATCGGCCCTTGGGCCCGGTCGGGTTGCGCCCCCATGGGTTGGCCTTCGGCCTTTCCGGCACCCCCGGCTGTTCCGCTTGAGGGGCCTGGCCCCACGGGCCGGACGGCTGCTGTTCTTCGGCGTGCCGAGGCGTGGGGCGCGGGGCGGCCTGGGTGCCGCCCGCCATCTGCCGCGCCATTTCCTGCAACGCGGCGATGCGGTTCTCAGTGCTGGGGTGGGTGGAGAACAGATTGTCCATACGCTCGCCGTGCAGAGGATTGATGATGAAGAGATGCGCCATCGCCGGATTGCGCTCCGCATCGGGGTTGGGAATGCGTTCGGCGCCGCGGGCGATCTTGTCAAGCGCCGATGCCAGCCACAGCGGGTGTCCACAGATTTCGGCGCCGCGCCGGTCGGCTTCGTATTCGCGGGTGCGGCTGACCGCCATCTGCACGATCATCGCGGCAAAAGGCGCCACGATCATCGCCGCCAGCACGCCGACAAAACCGAACGGGTTGTTGTTGTCGCGGTTGCCGCCGAGGAAGAAGGCGAAATTGCCGAGCATCGAGATGGCACCGGCAAAGGTGGCGACGATGGTCATGGTCAGCGTGTCGCGGTGCTGGACGTGCGCAAGCTCGTGCGCCATGACGGCCGCGACCTCTTCATGGGTCAGCCGCTGCAACAGGCCGGTTGAGGCGGCGACCGCCGCGTTCTGCGGGTTGCGGCCGGTGGCGAAGGCATTGGGCTGCGGATTGTCGATCAGATAGGTCCGGGGCATAGGCAGCCCGGCCTGCTTGGCCAGCGCCTGGACGATGGCGTAATATTCGGGCGCGTTCTTCTCGTCGACCTCGACGGCGCGGTTCATCGACAGCACCATCTTGTCGGCGTTCCAGTAGCTGAACAGATTGGTGCCGGCGGCGATGAGCAGGGCGATCATCATGCCGCCCGAACCGCCGATCAGGAAGCCGACGCCCATGAACAGCGCCGTCATCGCGGCAAGAAGCATGGCGGTGCGAAGTGTGTTCATCGTCTGCTCCTGTCGTGGTGATGGCAAAAAGGGGTCGATCGTGACAGCGCCGCGCGTCCTTTCGGACGCGCAAAGGACGCTGTAAGGTTTTATTTGCGCATGATCCTTTCCGAAAATCGATTCCGATTTTCGGGGTCATGCGTGGGTTCATGGCTATATGATGGGAAACACCTGACGCTGTTTCAATCCGCGTGGAATATCGCATGACCGACGAAACCAGTAAAACGCCAGCCGGCCCGGATGACGATGTGCCGGCAAGAGACCTGTCGCCCGCCGCGCGGCGCGCATTGGCCGAGGCCGAGGCCCGGCGCACCGCGTATCGCGAAAAGGAAGCCGCCCTGCCGAAGGAAGTCGGCGGCCGTGGCGGCAAGGAACCCGGCCGCTACGGCGACTGGGAAGTCAAAGGCCTGACCAGCGATTTTTAGGGATTGGTCTCAAGCGGCGTTGCGCTGTGGTTCGAGCGCCAGCCAACCGCGCTCGTCGATGGTGATGCCGACATTGTCATAACCCGCGATCGCGGCATGGGGCGTCGGCAGCGGGTGCGAATGTGTGGCGCTGATCACCATGACCGCGGCTTGCGCGGCCTCGGCCGCCGCGATGCCGGCCGGAGCATCCTCGAACACCAGGCAGTCGCGCGCATCGAAGCCGAGCCGTTGTGCGCCAAGCCGGAAGCAGTCGGGGGCCGGCTTGCCACGGGAGACGTCTTCAGCCGCGACGATGACCGCGGGGACAGGAATGCCGGCTGCCTCCATGCGCGCTAGCGCGAGGGAGCGCGGCGCCGAGGTGACGATCGCCCAGCTTTCGCCAGGCAGCGCCTTGAGAAACGCCACGGCGCCGGCGATCGGGACAATGCCATCCAGATCGGCCGCCTCGGCCTTCAGCAGCAGGTCGGCCTCATGCGCCGGGTCGACGCCTGGAAGGGCAAGGTTGGTGATGGTCTCGATCGCCCGCACGCCGTGGATCGTCGGCAGGAAGGCGGCGACGTCAAGGCCATGGCGGCGCGCCCAATCGCTCCACACCCGTTCCGCCGAGGCGATGGAATTGATGAGCGTGCCGTCCATGTCGAAAAGGAAGGCCGCGAATTTTCTGCCAGCAAGCATGATTTTCCTTGAAGTCCGGGGGGCGTGTCGAGGGAGGGCGCAACCGTAACGTCAAGGCGCGGACATGGAAAGGCATGAGGGCGTATTTTGTGGCGGTCCAGGGAACCACAGCCACCTCGCGACGTTTCAACGGCATTCTTTTTCATGACGATCGAAGGGGACCTGCGATGCTGATCCGGCTCGGCTACGAAATCGCCATTGAATGCGCAGAGGCCACACCGGTGATTTCGCTGCTTGAGATCCACAAGGACAGGCAAGCCGACATCAAGCGGCAGACCCGGGTGCTGACATCGCCTTCGGTGCCGACCAAGCTCTACCATGACCTGCATGGCAATGGCTGCCGCCGCTTCACCGCACCAGCCGGCACATTTCGCATCCTCTATGACGCAGTGATCGAAGACAGTGGCGAGACGGACGAGGTCAACACGCTGGCCCGGGAAGTGCCAGTGGCCGAATTGCCCGACGAGGTGCTCTTCTATCTCCTGGGCAGCCGCTATTGCGAGACCGATCACCTCAGCAGTCTCGCCTGGCAGCTGTTCGGCCATCTTCCCTCCGGCTGGGCACGGGTGCAGGCGATCGTCGACTATGTCCACAACCGGCTGTCGTTCGGCTATGGCTATGCGCGTTCGACCCGCACGGCGGCGCAGGCGCATGAGGAGCGGGTTGGCGTCTGCCGCGACTTCGCCCATCTGGCGATCACGCTCTGCCGCTGCATGAACATTCCAGCGCGCTATGTGAACGGCTATCTCGGCGATATCGGCGTGCCGATCGATCCGGCGCCTATGGATTTCTCGGCCTGGATGGAAGTGTTCCTCGACGGCAAATGGTACACGTTCGATCCACGCCACAACCGGCCCAGGACCGGTCGTGTCGTCATCGCACGCGGCCGCGACGCCACCGACGTGCCCTTGCTGCACAGTTTTGGTCCACACCGGCTCAGCCTGTTCAAGGTGTGGACCTATGAGCAGGAAGGCAATCTGTTCAATCCGCCCCATCACGGTATCGACAGGACGGTCAGCGCACAAATGCTGGCCTAAGGCATGTTGATATTCAGGTGATGCCGGCCTGCAAATGGCTGATACCTGCGCTTCCGGTGCTCACGTACGAAAAGTACGCTCCGCTCCGGTTCTCGGCATCAACCATTTTCGGCTCGGCCTGACCTGAATCTCAACACACCTTGGTTCCGTTCGCGCCCCAACTTACTCAGCTATCTCGGGACAACTGCTCCTCTTCGGCACAGAAGGCCTGTGCCGCAACAGGACGTCGCGGAGCAGTCCGCGATTGCTTCGATTCCAGCATGGTAAGCAGTCCGTAAACGCGGATGAATCCGTGACTTTCCGTTTACCAGTCATTCACCTTCGAAGCAGCCGAAAGTCAACAAAAACAATAGGTTGACGCGTCACAGCGCGTTTCCGGCGCTCGACCGGCGACTTCCGGCCGGAATCCTGCATTGCCATCATTGCGGCGACGAGGCCGAGGCAAGCGGAGGCTGTTGGATGCGAAATTACGGGGGTCTTGTTCACGCGGTCGGCGGGTTCGCCAGACACAGGGGTGGAAATTTCGCAATCCTGTTCAGCTTTGCTGCCTCGGTCTTGGTGCTAGCCGCCGGCTTCTCGGTCAACGTCGCGCAGCTCTATAACGCCAGATCGAGCCTGCAAGGCGTGGTCGACGCCGCGGTGACATCGACGGCGCGCGACCTGACGACCGGGGTCATCAATGAGGCCGACGCCAACAAGGCGGTGCAGAACTTTCTCGTGGCCAACAGCATGGCCGGCATCCTGACGGCTGACCAAGTCGTGCTGGACAGGCTCACCGTCAACCCGACGGCCAGAACCGTGCAGGCGGATGTCCATGTCGATGTCAGCCTTTATTTTCCGCTGTTCGGCATCAGCGACATGCGGCGCGTCGGCGCTTCCACCAAAGCACTCTATTCGGACAAGCAGGTCGAGGTCGCCATGATGCTCGACATCACGGGATCGATGGCGAAAAGAGGCAACGTCGACAAGATCGGCGATCTGAAAGCGGCGGCGAAAAACGCGGTCCAGACGATGCTCCAGAACCAGGACCCGAAGAACCCCCGCATCCGCGTCGCGATTGTGCCTTACGCATCCGGCGTGAACGTCGGCAATCTGGCGGAGAACGTCTACGCCGAGGAGCAGGCGAGTTCTGATCTGCCGCCGGTCGCCGGCAGTTCGCTTCTCGTCGCAAAGACGGGAAAGACGACGTTGCCGTCCTTCGGCGACTACAAATCCATTGTCGGCGCGGCAATGCCAAAGACCGACAATTGCGCGACGGAGAGGAAGGACAAGAACGGCAATGCGGATTTGAGTGATGACGGCCCGGACACGGTTCGCACCGACAAGACCGGCAAGAACTACTATGCCCTGGTCAACAGGGATGATCATCTGGGTGGCGGGAGCATGAACAGATGCCCAGACGCAGAAGTGATCCCGCTGACGGCCGATTCCGGCGCTTTGCTTGATTCGATTGGTGCCTTCCGGGCCGATGGTTATACGGCCGGCGCGATCGCCATCCAGTGGACCTATTATATGCTGTCACCGCAATGGCGGGCTGCGATCAAGAATGCCGGTCTCGGCAACGGCGCCTCGGATGCCAATGCGAAGAAGATTGCCAAAGTCGCGATCCTGATGACCGACGGCCAGTTCAATACGGCCTTCGCCGGAGCCGGGGGGAACTACAACGGCCAGGGCAACCTTGCACGTGGCAACGCCGAAGCCCTGTGCGGCAACATGAAGAATGATGGCATCGAGATTTTCGCGATCGGCTTCGATCTGAACGACAAGGACATGTCACCAACCGAGCGGGACCAGGCAAAGGCGGTGCTGAAGGGCTGTTCGTCGAAAGACGCCTCCGCCGCGGACAGGCATTATTTTGAGGTGTCCACCGGAGTGGAATTGGACGCCGCCTTCCAGGAAATCATCCGCAATACCGAAAAGGTCGCCCTGACCCAGTAATCCGCAAAAGGAAAAGGCCGCCGCTTCTTTCGAAGCCGGCGGCCTTCCGTGTTTCCGTCCATGGCGCGGCCTGTGGCGACAACCCTTCGGGTTACCTGCCGCGCATCTCGCGCCTTAACGGGAAGACTGCTTCCCGAAAGTGCAATCCGCTGAGGCCACGTTCTGGAAAACGAAATCACTCGACATCGGATCACCTCCTTTCGATTTGTTGAACACATCCTCATGATGGGGTGCGTCGCAGCAAATGACAAGATGGCGGGCTGAAAAAGGCGTCCCGCCGGAAAATGCGGCGCAGTCGGGCCAGCGTGCTTCGGCTTGCGATCCGCAGCCCAAACAGACAACATGGCGTTATCGGTCACGGGAGGGACCATGGACGCCACCGAGAGAGCCGCGCGCATCGTTCGAACCGTGATCGGGGCGCTGAAGCCGGGTTTTGCCGTCAGGCTGTGGACCGGGGAACGGATCGGCCCAGCCGGCGGCCCGGTGCTTGCCATCAACGACCAGGACATCGTCTGGCAACTGGCCCGCCGGCCGAATTTCTCGACGCTGCTCGAAATGTGGATTTCCAAGACGATCGATGTCGAGGACGGCTCGCTGTTCGATCTCTATGCCCTGCCGTCACAGGGCAAGCTGAGGCTGAAGGCGCTGCCCAAACTGGCGATCCTGCGCGACCTGCCGGCCGTACTGTTTTCGCGGCGGCAGATGACGAAACGGGCCGATCTTGCCGGGCGCAACCCTTTCGTCAGCGGCTCGAACAAGCAGGCGATCGAGCATCACTACGACATTTCGAACGCCTTCTACCGGCTCTTCCTCGACGAGCGCATGGTCTACACCTGCGCCTATTTCACCGATTTCACCAACGGCATCGACCAGGCGCAGAAGGACAAGCTCGACCATATCTGCCGCAAGCTCAGGCTGAAGCCGGGCGACCGGCTGCTCGATATCGGCTGCGGCTGGGGCGCGATGCTGATCCACGCCGCCAAGCACTATGGCGCCATCGGCCATGGCGTGTCGCTGTCGGAGGAACAGACCCGGCTGGCGCGCAAGCGCATTCGTGCCGAGGGGCTGGAGGACAGGATCACCGTCGACATCAAATCCTACACCGAGCTCGACGGCAGCTATGACAAGATCTCGTCGATCGGCATGTTCGAGGCGGTCGGCCTCGCCAACCACGCCACCTATTTCTCGACCGTCCACCGGCTCTTGAAGCCGGGCGGCATCTACCTGCACCATGCCATCACGAGGCGCGGCAAGGGCGGCACGCGCAAGACCTTGCGCAAGGGCGCCGAATACAAAGCGCTGATCAAATACATCTTCCCCGGCGGCGAGGTCGACACGATCGGCATGACACTCGGCAATCTCGAGGCGCACGGGTTCCTCGTCGCCGACGTCGAGAATTTGCGCGAGCACTATGCCCGCACCTGCAGGCTGTGGGCCGAGCGCCTGCACGCGCGTTTCGATGAGGCGATCGCCGAGGTCGGCGAGCCCAAGGCACGGCTGTGGCTGCTTTATCTGACCGGCTGTTCGATCACCTTCGATCGCGGCTCGGCGCAGATTTTCCAGACAGTCGTCACCAAGCGAGCGCGGGGGCCAAGCGGCCTGCCGGCGACGCGAGCGGATCTTTATCGGTAGCTACAGAAAACGCATCGCGTCGCCGACCTTGATACCGGCCGGCCGATCCACCGTGCAGTAGACGCCGAGATTGTGCGCGTTGTGGCGGACCAGATTGCGCAGGATCGCCGGGTCGTCGTCGAAGCCGTCCTGGGCGATGATGGTGAAACCGCAGCGGCGGCAAGGCTCCGAGATGGTCACTAGCAATTCGCCGATGGCGAGCTTGCGGCCGATCCATTCCGTTTCGGGAAACGAGCCATCGACCGCCGCCATATCGACGACGATGTTGGGGCGGAAGCGGCGCGAGTCGGCGGCGCCATCCGGATGCAGCGCCTTCAGCCGCGCCAGCGACGCCGTGGTCAGGAGGTGGATCGGCGCCTTGCTGTAGCGGGCGGCGGTGACCGGACCGGCATAGGCAGGCGGGGCATTCTCCCGGCCGAACGGCCGGATCGAGGCGGCGAAGCCGAGATAGGCCGATACTGCGCGGTCGCATTCGACCCCGGGGGCGCTCAGCCAGTCGCCGTCAGGGACGGCGATCTCAAGGTTGCGATCATTGGCCAGCCGGGTGCGGATGCGCGGCACCTTGTGCCATTTCGCCTCGCGGTCGGGCCTGGCGATCTCATTGTCCGAGACATCGACGAGGCCGAACATGCGGTCGCCTGCCATGCCCGCCGGTTCGACCAGAATGGCGTCCTGGCGCTCGCCGGCGAGCGAGCTTGCCGGATAGCGCCAGAGCTGCGCGACAGTGCCGATATCATTCATTGCGTTGGTCTCTCGTTCGCCGGGCTTCCCGCGACCTTCGACCAGTCGTTTTCAGCCCTTCTTGTTCTGCCGGTTGGCGATGAGATCGTCAACGACGGCCGGATCGGCGAGCGTCGAGGTGTCGCCAAGGGTGGCAAAATCGTCCTCGGCGATCTTGCGCAGGATGCGGCGCATGATCTTGCCGGAACGCGTCTTGGGCAGGCCGGGGGCGAACTGGATCTTGTCGGGCGAAGCGATGGCGCCGATCTCCTTGCGGACATGAGCGATGAGCTCCTTGCGCAACTCCTCGGTCGGCCCCACCCCCTTCATCAAGGTGACATAGCTGTAGATGCCCTGGCCCTTGATGTCGTGGGGATAGCCGACGACGGCGGCCTCCGAAACCTTGTCATGGCTGACCAGCGCCGATTCGACCTCGGCCGTGCCCATGCGGTGGCCGGAGACGTTGATGACGTCGTCGACGCGACCGGTGATCCAGTAGTAGCCGTCGGCGTCGCGGCGGCAGCCGTCACCGGTGAAGTACTTGCCCTTGTAGGTGGAGAAATAGGTCTGCACGAAGCGGTCATGGTCGCCATAGACGGTGCGCATCTGGCCCGGCCAGGAATCGGTGATGCAGAGATTGCCGTCGGCGGCTCCTTCCAGCACCTTGCCTTCTCCGTCGACCAGCTGTGGCTTGACGCCGAAGAAGGGCCGCGTCGCGGAGCCTGCCTTGAGGTCGGTGGCGCCCGGCAGCGGCGTGATCAGGATGCCGCCGGTCTCGGTCTGCCACCAAGTGTCGACGATCGGCACCTTGCCGTTGCCGACGACGTTGAAATACCACTCCCAGGCTTCCGGGTTGATCGGCTCGCCGACCGAACCGAGCACGCGCAGCGATTTGCGCGAGGTCTTCGTCACCGGGTCGTTGCCGGCGCCCATCAGCGCGCGCAGCGCGGTCGGGGCGGTGTAGAAGATGTTGACCTTGTGCTTGTCGATGACTTCCCAGAAACGCGACTGCGACGGGTAGTTCGGCACGCCCTCGAACATCAGCGTGGTGGCGCCGTTGGCGAGCGGGCCATAGACGATGTAGCTGTGGCCGGTGACCCAGCCGACATCGGCGGTGCACCAGTAGATATCGCCGTCATGGTAGTCGAAGACATATTGGTGGGTCATCGACGCATAGACGAGATAGCCGGCGGTGGTGTGCAGCACGCCCTTCGGCTTGCCGGTCGAGCCTGAGGTGTAAAGGATGAACAGCGGGTCTTCCGCCTTCATCTTCTCGGGCTTGCACTCGGCTTTCACCGTCGCGACCTCGTCGTGATGCCAGAGGTCGCGGCCTGGCGCCCAGCCGATCTTGCCGCCGGTGCGGCGCACGACGAGGACGTTCTTCACCATGACGAAGTTCTTCGCGGCGATGTCGATCGCCTTGTCGGTGTTCTCCTTTAGCGGAATCGACTTGCCGCCGCGCAGGCCTTCATCCGACGTAATGACGAAGGTCGATTCGCAGTCGACGATGCGGCCGGCCAGCGCATCGGGCGAGAAGCCCCCGAAGACGATCGAATGGATGGCGCCGATACGCGTGCAGGCCAGCATCGCATAGGCGGCTTCCGGGATCATCGGCATGTAGATGGTGACGCGGTCGCCCTTCTTGACGCCGTGCTTCTTCATCACATTGGCGAGCCGGCAGACATGCTCGTAGAGCTCGTTATAGGTGATCTTCTTGTCGTCGTAGGGGTTGTCGCCTTCCCAGATGATGGCGGTCTGGTCGCCGCGCTTCTTCAGATGGCGGTCGATGCAGTTGTAGGAAACATTGGTCAGCCCGTCCTCGAACCATTTGATCGAGACCTTGCCGTCGAAGGAGGTGTTCTTGACCTTGCTGAACGGCTTGAACCAGTCGATGCGCTTGCCGTGCTTGCCCCAGAACTTGTCCGGGCTCTTGATGCTGTCGGCATACCATTTCAGGTAAGTGTCGTTGTCGATCAGCGCATTCTTCTTCCACGCCGGCTGGACGCGATGGACATGAACCTCGGACATTCCTGACTTTCCTCCCAAACCATACGCCGGCTTGAACCGCCGGCGGGATCGCGGCGAAGCGGCCGCGAATTCGGCGGCATTATTACCAGTTCCGGCGTTCCGGCAATATTAGACGTTGGGTTTGCGTGGCGGGATGCCGCAGGGGCACGGGCTCGCGTTGTCAGCACTCAGGTTAGCTCGCTGCTAACTGTATGTTTTCGCGTCGAAAAGCCTGTTTCGATCAGGAAAAATCAATAGACAGTTAAGCAACGGCGCGCACAATCTGACGTTGGGAGGAAAGGAGATTCAACCAAGGGACCGCCAAGGGGGCAGCAATGCGCGACCATGCCGAAATGGACCTGATGCTCAAAGGCTATGGCCTGACCACGGCCAAGATTCTTTATCATTTCCCCGATCATCCGCATCTCCTGCAGAGCTTCATCTGGCAGGACTACGACATCGCTCCGACGTTTCCGGTGCTGATCAAATTCATCGAATTCTGGAAGGCCAAGCTGGATGGACCGCTGCACTCGGTTGTCTACACCCACCAGAAGCTGATCGCGCCGAATGAATGGCGCAAGGTGGATGGCGAGTTCGTACTGCATTAAGGCGCAGAAGTGTTGACGGAGTGCTTGCGTGATGTATCGCATGCGTTGGTGGTTAGCGGAAATGCGCCCATCGTTTCGTCATCCTCGGGCCTGACCCGAGGATCCATGCCGTGACCTTTGCCGTGGAGTGCAACGGAGCAGAATTCTGCACCGTTGCAACGCCTTGAAGTCGCGGCATGGATCCTAGGGTCTCCGCGACGGAGCTGCGCTCCTGCTTCGCCCTAGGATGACGAACCTCCGAGACCGTGGCCAACTACCAGCGCTTGCGCTGACTCAGCCGGCGCTCAAACGGCCGGCGGGTTCAGCCTGGCGAAACCTTCCTGGCGGCGATAGGGGAAATACGGGTAGGGCGCAGTCACTTCGCTTGCGGCGTCGAGTTTCTTCACCTGCTCCGGCGTCAGCGACCAACCGACGGCGCCGAGGTTCTGGCGCAGTTGCTCCTCGTTGCGGGCGCCGATGATGACGGAGGAAACGGTCGGGCGCTGCAACAGCCAGTTGATGGCGATCTGCGGCACGGTCCTCCCGGTTTCCTGCGCCACCGCGTCCAGCGCATCCATCACCCGGTAGAGATGTTCGTCCTCGACCGGCGGGCCAAAGCTTGCGGTGTCATTCAGCCGGCTCTTTTCCGGCAGAGGCTGGCCACGGCGAATCTTGCCGGTCAGCCGCCCCCAGCCGAGCGGGCTCCACACCAGCGCGCCGACGCCCTGGTCGAGGCCGAGCGGCATCAGTTCCCACTCATAGTCGCGGCCGACCAGCGAATAGTAGACCTGGTGCGCGACATAGCGCGGATAACCGTGCTTATCGGCCTCCGCCAGCGACTTCATCACTTGCCAGCCGGAGAAGTTGGAGACGCCGACATAGCGCAGCTTGCCGGCGCGCACGAGCTCGTCCAGCGTCGACAGCACCTCCTCGATCGGCGTGCCGGCGTCGAAGGCATGCAGTTGCAACAGGTCGATGTAGTCGGTGCCGAGGCGCTTCAGCGCGGCGTCCACGGATTTGATCAGGCGCGAACGCGAAGAGCCGTAATCGGCCGGCCCGTCGCCCATCGGCAAGGACGTCTTGGTCGAGATCAGCACGGCATCGCGCCGGCCCTTGATGGCTTCGCCGAGCACCTCTTCCGAGGCGCCGTTCGAATAGACGTCGGCGGTGTCGAACAGATTGACGCCGGCGTCCAGGCAGATGTCGACCAGCCGCCGCGCTTCCTTGGCGTCGCTGTTGCCCCAGGCGCCGAACAGCGGGCCGGAGCCGCCAAAGGTTCCCGCGCCGAAGGAGAGTGCGGGCACTTTCAGGCCCGACGCGCCGAGACGTCGATAGTCCATGATTTTGTCCTTTCAATTGCTGGATGAAGTCAGTTGCCGGCTGCTCAATTCTTGATCAGTTGGCCGAGATCGATGGCCGCGGCCATGGCCCGGTTTCCCTTGTCGCCCGGATGGAGGTGGTCGCCGGAATCGAACTCCGGCAGCAGGCGTGTCGGGTGCACGGGATCGCGGAGCAGCAGGTCGAAGTCGACGACCGCATCGAAGGCACCGCTGGTTCTGATCCAGTTGTTGACCTTCTGGCGCAACGCTTCTTTTTCAGGCGTGTAGTAGGCATCGAGCGGCGTGCCGCTCAGCGCGCCCTCAAAGGGCGTCAACGTGCCGCCGATGATGATCAGATTATGGGCGTGGGCCTGGGCTGCGAGTTGCAGGTATCCAGTGGTGAGTGCCGCCAGAGAGGGCAGGGATTTCTCAGGTGCGAATGGCGTGCCGGGCCAGCTGATATCGTTGATGCCGATGAGCAGGATGACCGCCTTGACGCCGGGCTGAGCCAGCACGTCACGGTCGAAGCGGGCCGAAGCCTTCACGCCCATCGCATCATCCAGCAGCCGCGCTCCGGATATGCCTGCGTTAAGCACCGACACGTGTTTCGAGACGAGACGCTCGGCGAGGACGTCCGGCCACCGGTTGTCGGCGTCCAGCGTGGCGCCGTTGCCGTCGGTGATCGAATCGCCGATGGCGATCACGGCGCCATCATTTGCCGGCGCATCGACCAGGATCTCGCTGACCAAGGTACGCGCGTCGGTGGTCTGCGCGGTTGCGATGGTTTCGGAAGCCGTCTGGTTGCCGTCGCCGATATAGGCGGTCTGCTTACCGTCCCAATGGAAGGTGGAGATTGGTGTGGGCTGCGGCAGATAGACCGATATCGAAAGGCGGCTCAAGGCATCGAGGGGCAATTCCACCGGATCGCTGACCAAAGGCGCGCCTGCCGGAACTGTTGCCTTTGCCTGACCGCCGAATGTGACGGCACGATCGGTGCCGGCGGTGATTTTCGAGTCCTCGCCAGCTCTCGCCGCACGTATTTCGCCGATCTGGATCGGCACGTTTGAATACTCGTTCGACAGGACGATGCGGAACCGCCTGCCGCCAACGCTGGTCCTGACCGTCTGGCGTATGGTCTGGTTCTCAAGCTTTGGCATCATTTTCACCGGCAAGGCAAAATCGGTCCCCCATGTCGGTTGAGGGCTGGCCGTCCAGGTGCCCACCCAGTCCTGTTTCTCGCCGGCAATTGCCGGGCTGACCATCGACGAAGCCGCCAACGCGAGCGCGCCGAGTGTCAGGCGCGTTGCCAGAAGGGCGACGGTGGTGCGGTGGATCGGAAGTGTCATAGGCTCTCCTCTCGGGCCTCGTTTCGGGGCGTCTGTCGACGGGTCGATATCGGTGCTGCCATCACTTCATGGAGGCGGTGCCGGCAGCAGCCGGGATCAGCCGCTCTTCATGTCTGTCGAGGCGCAGCGCCAATCCCGCCACGGCGAGTGCCGCGACCGGCAGCAAAGCGGCGACCCAGGTGAGCGAACCCAGCCCAAGGCGATGGGCGATGACCGCGCCGCCGAGCCAGGCGCCGGCGGCATTGCCGAGATTGAAGGCGGCGATGTTGAAGGAGGAGGCGAGGCTCTGGCCGGCGCCTTGCGCCTTGTCCAGCACCCACATCTGCAGCGGCGCCACGGTGCCGAAGGCGGCGGCCCCCAGCAGGCCGACATAGATGACGGCCAGGACCTGGCTGTGGATGGCGAAGCTCATGGTGGCCAGCACCACGGCCAGCACCACGAGGCTGCCCAGCACCGCCGGCACCAGCCAGCGGTCGGCGATCTTGCCGCCGGCGAGGTTGCCGGCGATGAGGCCGCCGCCGAAGACGAGCAGGATCGGCGACACTGCCGCTTCCTTGAAGCCGCTGATCTCGGTCAGCAGCGGGGCAATGTAGGTGAAGACGGCAAAGACGCCGGCATAGCCAAGCACGGTGGTGGCGAGGCCGAGCAGCACCGGCGTGCGGCGCAGCACGGCGAGATCGGCGCGCAGGTCGCTCTTTTCGGGTGCTGCCTGGCTGTGCGGCACCAGGGCCAGGATGACGGCAAAGGCCGCTAGGCCGACCAAGGTCACCGCCCAGAAGGTCGCGCGCCAGCCAAAGGCCTGGCCGAGCCAGGTGCCGAAGGGTACGCCGAGGATGTTGGCGATGGTCAGCCCCGTGAACATCAGCGCGATCGCCGATGCCTTCTTGTTGGGCGCGACGAGGCCGGTGGCGACGACAGAACCGACGCCGAAGAAGGTGCCATGGGCAAAGGCGGTGACGATGCGCGAGCCCATCAGAGTCCAATAATCGGGCGCCAGCGCACAGGCGAGATTGCCCAGCGTGAAGATCGCCATCAGCACCAGCAGCACGGTCTTGCGCGGCCAGTTGCCGGTGGCGATGGTGAGCAGCGGTGCGCCGATGACGACGCCCAGCGCATAGCCCGAAATGAGCTGGCCGGCGGTCGAGATCGAGACGCCGAAATCCTTGCTGACGTCGATGAGCAGACCCATGATGACGAATTCGGTGACGCCGATGCCAAAGGCGCCGGCGGCGAGGGCGTAGAGAGCAAGAGGCATGATGGTTCCCACTTTGGCGACGACGAGCGCCTTGTCCAAACCGCGCTCCGAGCCGAAAGATCGTGTCGCCATGCACTGTGAACCAGACTTGTGTTCGGCACATTTACTGTGAAATAGATTCACAAATGGCCAGACCCGATATCAACCGCTCCGGCGAGATCGAAGTGTTCGTGCGCGTTGTCGAGGCCGGTAGCTTCTCGGCGGCTGCGCGCGCGCTGCGCATGACGCCATCAGCCGTCAGCAAGCTGATCGCGCGTCTGGAAGCCCGGCTCGGCGCGCGGCTGGTCAGCCGCTCGACACGCAAGCTGCAGCTGACGCCGGAGGGAACGGCATTCTACGACAGCGGATTGCGTATCCTGTCCGATATGGCCGCGGCCGAGCGCGAGGCGGCGGCGGGTGCCGCACCGCGCGGGCGGCTGCGCGTCAACACCTACGTGCCCTTCGGCGTGCACCGGCTGATCCCCCTCCTGCCGCGCTTCCTTGAGCGCTATCCCGAAATTTCGGTCGATCTGGTGCTGACCGACAGCGTCATCGACCTGATGGCCGAACGCGCCGATGTCGCCATCCGCGCCGGGCCGCTCGGCGAATCGCGGCTGGTGGCGCGCAAGCTCGGGCAAAGCCCGGTGGTGGTGGTTGCGGCCCCGTCCTATCTCGAAGCGCAGGGAAAACCGCTGACGCCGGCCGATCTCGATGGGCATAATCGCATGGGCTTCGGCTTCGTAAGGCATATTGATGGCTGGCCGTTTGTCGACGCTGCCGGCAACGCGGTCATGGTCCCGATCACCGGCGACACGCTGGTCAGTGACGGCGAGGCGATGCGGCTGATGACGCTGGCCGGAGCCGGCATCTCCCGGCTGGCGCGCTGGCATGTCGCGGCCGATATCGCAGCCGGTCGGCTGGTGACGCTGCTGGAGGATTTCAATCCGGGCGACGAGGAGGCGACCCATGCTGTCTATGTCGGCCAGGGCCGGCATCTGCCGGCGCGGGTGCGGGCCTTTCTCGATTTTCTGGCCGAGACTGTACGGCTCTGAGGAAACGCAGGTTTTCAAGGTCCGTTCGACAACCCGGCAGGGGCGGGATATGGAATCCCCGTCCGCTCATCATCACGGGATCGCAACGATGCTGTCCCGAAATTGCGCGGCGGATGGTGCCATCGTCACCTCCAGACATCCCCATATGCTGCTCCGGTAGCCGCAATCGCGTCCGGTACAAGGCGGCCGTGCGGCTTGAAGCGCGAAAAAGCCGCGCGCCCGAAGGAACGCGCGGCTTTGCAGAAAATCGCGTCGTGGTGGAGACGGACTACCCCTTCGGCACGAATGGCGCCGGGCGACGGCCGGCCGCCTGGCGCTCCAGCATCCAGCCGGGATATTCGGACGGCAGCGCGCTGACCTCGTCGAGCCTGGCGAGATCGTCCGCGTCGAGCTTCACTTCAGTCGCGGCAAGGTTCTGTTCGAGCTGGTCCATGCGGCTGGCGCCGATGATGACGCTCATCACGAAGGGCTTGGCCAGGACATAGCCGAGCGCCACCGTGGCAACGCTGACACCATGCTTCTTGGCGATCTCGCGCATGACGGCGACGGCCGCCCAGGCGCGATCCTCGTTGACCGGCGGGAAGTTGAAGGACGCACGGCGGCCCTCGCCATTGCCGGGCGCACCGGGACCGTACTTGCCGGAAAGCAGGCCGCCCGCCATCGGCGACCACACCATCAGGCCGAGCTTCTCCTCGTTGATGAGCGGCACGATCTCGCGCTCGAGGTCGCGGCCGGCGATCGAATAGTAGGACTGGATGGTCTCGAAGCGGGCGAAGCCCTTGCGGTCGGCGATACCGAGCGCCTTGGCGATGCGCCATGCCGCCCAGTTAGAAACGCCGACATAGCGGACCTTGCCACTAGCAACGAGGTCGTCCAGCGCCCGCAGCGTCTCGTCGATCGGCGTCACCGCGTCGGTGCCGTGCAGCTGATAGAGATCGATATGGTCGAGCTGCAGCCGTTCGAGGCTGGCATCGACCGAATCCATGATGTGGCCGCGCGAGGAGCCGCGCTCGTTCGGACCCTGGCCCATTGCGCCATGCACCTTAGTGGCGATGACGACGTCCGAACGCTTGACGCCGAGGTCCCTGAGCGACTGGCCGAGCAGGCGCTCGGACTCACCGAAGGAGTAGACGTCGGCCGTGTCGAAGAAGTTGACGCCGGCGGCGATCGAGCGGCCAACGATCTCGTTGACGCCCTTCTGGTCGAGGCTGGCGATCAGCCCCCATTGGGCATTCTGGCCGGCGGCACCGAAGGTCATGGTGCCGAGGCACAGTTCGGAGACGTACATCCCCGTATTTCCAAGCTGGTTGTAACGCATGGCGAAGCTCCAGGAGAAATTTGTGATGACACAAAACAAATAGGAACGGTACGTTTCGTTTCCAGTCGTGGCGCAGCCAGCTTGCCGAACTGGCCCAAAGGCGTGCGTATCAGCGGCTACCAAAAATCGCCGAGCCGACCCTGACGCTGGTGGCGCCGAAGGCGATGGCCGTCTCGTAGTCGCCGGACATGCCCATAGACAGTTTGGCGACGCCGGCCTCGCGACCGAGCTTTTCCAGCAGGGCGAAATGCGGGCCGGGGTTCTCGTCGGCCGGCGGGATGCACATAAACCCTTCGATGGCGAGGCCGTGGACATCGCGACAGCGGGCGACGAAGGCGATCGCCGCGCGGGGCTCGATGCCGGCCTTCTGTGGCTCGGAGCCGGTGTTGACCTGGACATAGAGTTTTGGGGAGCGTCCCTGCCGGGTAATCTCCTTGGCGAGTTCGGCGGCGATTTTCTCGCGATCGACCGTCTCGATGACGTCGAACAGCGCCACCGCCTCCTTGGCCTTGTTCGATTGCAGCGGACCGATGAGATGCAGCTCGATGTCAGGAAAAGCCTGCTTCAGATCAGGCCATTTGCCCTGCGCTTCCTGCACGCGGTTCTCGCCGAAGACGCGCTGGCCGGCCTCGATGACGGGGCGGATGTCGGCGGCGTCAAAGGTCTTGGAGACGGCCACCAGCGTCACCGCGCCGGCCTCGCGGCGGGCCTCCTGCTCGGCGGCGGCGATCTTCGCCTTGACCGCGAAAAACTGCTGAACGGTGTCACCCATATGCAAATCCCGCTGTTTTGATCCGCGTTTTTAGCCGCCGCGAAGCCCATATGGTTGACGGGTTTGCCAAACCATGGTGAACACCCGGACCACATTCCCTGAACCGCGGAGCCAGTCGCCCGCGGTTCGCGCCTGCTTTTAAGTGAAAAACGTCCCATGGCAACCGAACGATACAATCCGCGCGCGTCAGAACCCAAATGGCAGAAGGCCTGGGCCGAAAAGAAGCTGTTCGAAGCGCACAATGACGATCCGCGCCCGAAATACTACGTGCTCGAGATGTTCCCCTATCCGTCGGGGAAGATCCACATCGGCCACACCCGCAACTACACGATGGGCGACGTGGTGGCGCGCTACAAGCGGGCCAAGGGTTTCAATGTGCTGCACCCGATGGGCTGGGACGCTTTCGGCATGCCGGCCGAGAACGCGGCGATGCAGAACAAGGTCCACCCCAAGGAATGGACCTACCAGAACATCGCCACCATGCGCGAGCAGCTCAAGGTCATGGGCCTGTCGCTGGACTGGGCGCGCGAATTCGCGACCTGCGACGTCGACTACTACCACCGCCAGCAGATGCTGTTCCTCGATTTCGTCGAGAAGGGGCTGGTGACGCGCAAATCCTCGAAGGTCAACTGGGACCCGGAGGACATGACCGTGCTCGCCAACGAGCAGGTCATCGACGGTCGCGGCTGGCGCTCCGGCGCGCTGGTCGAACAGCGCGAGCTGACGCAGTGGTTCTTCAAGATCACCGACTTTGCGCAGGACCTGCTGGATTCGCTCGAAGGCCTCGACGAATGGCCCGAAAAAGTGAAGCTGATGCAGCAGAACTGGATCGGCCGTTCGGAAGGCCTGCTGATCCGCTGGCCTCTGGCCTCCGACGTTGCCGGCGAACATGAGCTGGAAGTCTACACGACGCGGCCCGATACCATTTTCGGCGCCTCCTTCATGGCTGTCGCCGCCGATCATCCGCTGGCCAAGAAGGCCGCCGAGACCAATCCGGCGCTGGCGAAGTTCATCGACGAAGTCCGCCATATGGGCACTTCGGTGGCCGCACTAGAGACGGCCGAGAAGAAGGGCTTCGACACCGGCATCCGTGTCGTCCATCCCTTCGACGACAGCTGGACGCTGCCTGTCTACGTCGCCAATTTCGTGCTGATGGAATACGGCACCGGCGCCATCTTCGGCTGCCCGTCCGGCGACCAGCGCGACCTCGACTTCGCCAACAAATACGGCTTGCCGGTGATCCCGGTGGTGATGCCGGAGGGCGGCGATGCGAAGTCGTTCCAGATCACGGAAGAAGCGTATGTCGACGACGGCGTGATGATCAATTCGCGCTTCCTCGACGGCATGACGCCGGACCGCGCCTTCGACGAAGTGGCGAAGCTGCTGGAGCAGAAGACGATCGGCAACCGGCCTATGGCCGAGCGCAAGGTGAATTTCCGCCTGCGCGACTGGGGCATTTCGCGTCAGCGCTACTGGGGCTGCCCGATCCCGATGATCCATTGCGAGGATTGCGGCGTGGTGCCGGTGCCGAAGGCCGACCTGCCGGTCAAGCTGCCCGACGATGTCGATTTCGACCGGCCGGGCAACCCGCTCGACCGGCATCCGACCTGGCGGCATGTGAAGTGCCCGCAATGCGGCAGGGATGCGCGGCGCGAGACCGACACGATGGACACGTTCGTCGATTCGTCCTGGTATTTTGCCCGCTTCACCGCGCCCTGGGCCAATGAGCCGACCGAGCCCAAGGCCGCCGACGACTGGCTGGCGGTCGACCAGTATATTGGCGGCATCGAGCACGCGATCCTGCACCTGCTCTATTCGCGCTTCTTCACCCGCGCCATGCGCGCGACCGGGCATCTCGACCTTGCCGAGCCGTTCAAGGGCCTGTTCACGCAAGGCATGGTGGTGCACGAGACCTACCGCGTCGGTGGCGCCTCGAACAATGGCCGCTGGCTGTCGCCGGCTGAGGTCAGGATCGAGGATGCCGAAGGCAAGCGCCGCGCCATCGAGATCGCCACCGGCGAAGAGGCGGCGATCGGCTCGCTCGAAAAGATGTCGAAGTCGAAGAAGAACACGGTCAGCCCGGAAGACATCACCGACGGCTACGGCGCCGACACCGCGCGCTGGCTCATGCTGTCGGATTCGCCGCCCGAGGGCGACGTCGAGTGGACCGACGATGGCGCCGCCGGCGCGCATCGCTTCATGCAGCGCATCTGGCGCCTGGTGTCTACGGCAGCCGAAACGCTGGCAGGCGTCGAGCCCGTGGCGGCCAATTCCGGCGAGGCTGCAGCGGTCTCCAAAGCCGCGCACAAGATCCTGAAGGCGGTCGGCGAGGACATCGAGAAGCTCGGCTTCAACCGTGCCATCGCCCGCATCTATGAACTGGCCAATGTGCTGACAACGCCGCTCAACCAGGTAGCGGAAGGCAAGGCCGATCCGGCACTGCAGGGTGCCTGCCGCGAGGCGGTGGAGATCCTGGTGCATCTGATCGCGCCTGTCATGCCGCATCTGGCCGAAGAGTGCTGGGAGACGCTCGGCGGCACCGATCTGGTCGCCGAACGGCCATGGCCGGTCTTCGACCCGGCGCTGGTCGTCGACAACGAAGTGACCTATCCGGTGCAGGTCAACGGCAAGAAGCGGGGGGATTTGACAATTGCCCGCGACGCGGACCAAGGTGCGGTCGAAAAAGCGGTACTGGCTCTCGACTTCGTGCAGAAAGCACTCGAAGGGAAGGCTCCGCGCAAGGTGATCATCGTGCCGCAGAGGATCGTCAATGTCGTTGCCTGATCGGGAAAAGACAGAGCTGAGCCGCTTGCTGCGCCGCGTCGCGCTCGCCGGCCTTGTCGGCTCGCTGGCTCTGGTTTCGGCCTGCACGGTGCGGCCGCTCTATTCCAACGCGCCGTTGTCGACGGGCTCGAGCGCCAATGCCGAGCTGGCGTCGATCGCCATCAAGCCGGTCAAGACGCGTTATGCCCAGCAGGTGCGCAACAATCTGATCTTCGGCTTCGGGCGGGGTGCCGGCGAACCGGCGTCGCCGCTCTATTCGCTTAATCTCAGCGTGACCGAAGCTGTTGAATCCTCCGCCCTCGTGCAGGTCGGCACCGATGAGGACGAGCCGACCGCCGGCTCGGTGACGCTGACCGCCAACTATACGCTGACCGATGCGAAAAGCGGCGCAGTCATCACCGTCGGCAAGCGCTCGATTACCTCGTCGTTCGACAGGCCGCGCCAGGAATTTGCCTCGTACAGGGCGCAGATCGACGCCGAGAACCGCGCCGCGCGCGAGCTGGCCGAGGCGCTGCAGCTGTCCATCGCCCAGGATCTGGTCCGGCACGGCAAGGCGGCCAGCTAGCGCCACCTTCTTTTCACGGAAAACGCTGCCTCGATCCTGATGCACGGCCCGCTTCGCGATGGCCGAGGGTTCTCTTTTTAACTCGAAGCATGTGCATGAGTGGACGATCGTGGGGTGACGATCATCGGCTCGAATCCGGCTCGTGCGCCATCGCCGCGAAAGATACATTTCGGCCGCTCCAAAAGCGCTCACGGGAAGCAACTGTTAACCACTCGCTCCCTATTGCTCAGCTGACGTTTCAGAGTGAGTCTTGAGAATGGAATCCAAGCGTTTTCCTCGGGTCAATTCATTGAAGTCAGCTTCGCCCGATGACCCCGAGGGAAAGCGTTTCAGCGGCATGAGCGGCAAGGTGGAAAGCCAGCCGCCCGGCGCGACCACGGGCGGCAATTTCCCGCCACCTGTCGATCTCGTCGGCAACGAAAGCCCCGCCTGGCAGGAGTATTTCTTCCTGGCGCCCAATGTGCGGTTTACCCGCACGCCGGACTACGAAGCCAATCCGCGCCATCCGCGCCAGATCACCTCCGAGCAAGGCGAACCGCCGGCGCCGCCGGCGCGGCAAGCCGTCGCACAGCCTGCCGCGGCTGCGCCGTCGTCAGGGGTCTCGTCCCCGTCATTGCCGGCGGCGATGAAAAGCCGGAACGCCGCTCTGGAAGCCGCCCGGCCGCCCGCCGGCAACAAAGCCGTGATGCATGAAAGATCACCGGCCTCCGTTCCGCCAAGGCATGCCAACGAAAAGGCGCGGACGGTTGTGACGGCCGGTCCGAGGACCGCTGCGCCGGTACGGGCACCCGCACCGGCCGCGTCTGCCCAGGGAACGGTGGCGCCGGTCAAGACGACTGGCCGTGAAACCGTCCGCTGGCCCTATCTGTCGGATCACGTCTTCTTCGAGCTCATGGCGCCCTACATGATCGAAGGTTCGTCGCAGACGTCGCGAGCCGTCCCGGTCCCGCGCGCCGCCGCGCCAGTTGCCGCCGGTCGGATCGATGTCCGCGCCGCGCCCTCGGCCGACCCGACCGCGTCGTTCCGCGTCATCGACTGGCTTCCAGGCCAGCAAGCTCCTGCCGCTTTGCCGGATGTCCGGCCGGCCAACTCCAACGAAGCGGCGGTTCAGCCGGCGGCGGGTGGTGTGCCGAAGCGAGCCCAGGCGCGGGTCGCAGCCCCTGCCGTCGCGGGTGATGCCGCTCCGGTGCAAATCGCACAAGGCGCCGAGGAGACCGTACAGGTTCCGGCCGCGCGCCCCTCTTCGCCGCTGCCTTTGGCCGGCAAGATCGTGCCGGCCACGACAGGCGAGGCGTACGAACTTCCCTCGGAAGAGCTGCTGCAGCAGCCGCCGGAAGGGCAGGGTTTCTATATGTCGCAGGAGCGGCTCGAGCAGAATGCCGATCTCCTGGAGAGCGTGCTCGAGGATTTCGGCGTGCGCGGCGAGATCATCCACGTTCGCCCAGGTCCGGTCGTCACTCTCTATGAGTTCGAGCCGGCGCCGGGCGTCAAATCGTCCCGCGTCATCGGTCTTGCCGATGATATCGCCCGCTCCATGTCGGCGATTTCGGCGCGCGTCGCCGTCGTGCCCGGCCGCAACGTCATCGGCATCGAGCTGCCGAACGAGACGCGAGAGACCGTCTATTTCCGCGAACTGATCGAATCGCAGGGCTTCCGCAAGACCAGCTGCAAGCTGGCGCTTTGCCTCGGCAAGACGATCGGCGGCGAGCCCGTCATCGCCGAACTGGCGAAGATGCCGCATCTGCTCGTCGCCGGCACCACCGGTTCCGGCAAGTCTGTCGCCATCAACACCATGATCCTGTCGCTGCTCTACCGGCTGAAGCCGGAAGAATGCCGGCTGATTATGGTCGATCCGAAGATGCTGGAACTCTCCGTCTATGATGGCATCCCGCATCTTCTGACGCCCGTCGTCACCGATCCCAAGAAGGCCGTCACCGCACTCAAATGGGCGGTGCGCGAAATGGAGGACCGCTATCGCAAGATGGCACGGCTCGGCGTGCGCAACATCGACGGCTACAATGAGCGCGCCGCCCAAGCCCGCGACAAGGGCGAGGCGGTCATCATGACGGTGCAGACCGGCTTCGAAAAGGGCACCGGCGAGCCGCTGTTCGAGCAGCAGGAAATCGATCTTGCGCCGATGCCTTACATCGTCGTCATCGTCGACGAGATGGCCGACCTGATGATGGTCGCCGGCAAGGAGATCGAAGGCGCCATCCAGCGCCTGGCGCAGATGGCGCGCGCCGCCGGCATCCATCTGATCATGGCAACGCAGCGCCCCTCGGTCGATGTCATCACCGGCACGATCAAGGCCAACTTCCCGACCCGAATTTCCTTCCAGGTCACCTCCAAGATCGACAGCCGCACCATCCTGGGCGAGCAGGGCGCCGAGCAACTGCTCGGCCAGGGCGACATGCTGCACATGATGGGGGGCGGGCGGATATCACGCGTGCACGGCCCATTCGTCTCCGACGCGGAGGTCGAGCATGTCGTGGCGCATCTGAAGGCGCAGGGCCGCCCGGAATATCTGGAGACCGTGACCGCCGACGAGGACGAGGAAGAGGTCGAGGACGACCAGGGCGCGGTCTTCGACAAGGGATCGGTCGCGGCCGAGGACGGCGATTCCAGCTATGACGAAGCGGTCAAGGTGGTGGTGCGCGACAAGAAGTGTTCGACGTCCTACATTCAGCGCCGGCTCGGCATTGGCTACAACCGCGCCGCCTCCCTGGTCGAACGCATGGAGAAGGAAGGTCTGGTCGGCGCGCCCAACCATGTCGGCAAGCGCGAAATCATCATGGGCCGGCGCCCGCAGGCAGCCGCGGCCGACGACGACGGCACGGAATGATCGGCGGTCCTTTCGGCGATCGGGCTTCTTGCGACGCGTAATAAAAAAGGCCGGTCGCCCGGCCTTTTCTATTGAAGCAGTGCGATCTCAGCCGATCTTCTGGCCGGTCTTGGCCCAATCTGCGAGGAACTGTTCCAGGCCCTTGTCGGTCAGCGGGTGCTTGACCAGCGCCTTCAGCGTCGCCGGCGGCGCGGTGATGACATCGGCGCCGATCAGGGCCGCCTGCTTGACGTGGTTCACCGTGCGCACCGATGCGGTCAGGATCTCGGTCTGGAAGTCGTAATTGTCGTAGATCTGGCGGATCTCCTGGATCAGCTCCATGCCGTCCGAGCCGGTGTCGTCGATGCGGCCGACGAAGGGCGAGATGAACGAGGCGCCGGCCTTGGCGGCGAGCAGCGCCTGATTCGCCGAGAAGCACAGCGTGACGTTGACCATGCGGTTCATCTGGGTGCGGATCGTCTTGCAGGCCTTCAGGCCGTCCAGCGTCAGCGGCACCTTGATGCAGACATTGGGCGCGATCTTGGCCAGCACCTCGGCCTCCGCCATCATGTCCTTGTATTCGGTCGCCACGACTTCGGCCGAGACCGGGCCGGCGACGATATCGCAGATCTGCTTGGTGACGTCGGCGATCTTGCCGCCGGATTTGAGAATCAGCGACGGATTGGTGGTGACGCCGTCGACCAGCCCCAGATCGTTCAGCTCACGGATATCCTTGATGTCGGCGGTGTCGACAAAAAATTTCATGGCGGGTCTCCTGACGATTTCGTCGTGCCTGGGAAGGCACGTTCAGCGTTGCTCTTTGATCTAGACCAAAGTCGGGGCAAGGTCACGCCTCATGATCGAAGATTCGCCCTTTGTCGCAGCCGCACCGGTGCTGGTGCCGATGCCTGCCGAACGCCCCTACACCTATGCCGTGCCGGTCGGCATGCGCGTCGTGCCAGGGTCGATCGTGCGCGTGCCGCTCGGGCCGCGCCAGGTTGCCGGCATCGTCTGGGATGGCGCGGTCGAGACTGTCGACGCGAAAAAACTGCGCGCGATCGAACAGGTCTTCGACTGCCCGCCGATCGACCGTTCGATGCGCCGTTTCGTCGACTGGGTGGCGCAATACACGCTGTCGGCGCCGGGCATGGTGGCGCGCATGCTGCTCAGAGCGCCGGAGGCCTTTGACCCGGAGCCCTGGATCGAGGGATTGCAACGCACGCTTATCGTTCCCGACCGGATGACGGATGCGCGGGCGCGCGTGCTGGAAACGGCCGAAGGCGGGCTGGCCTGGACGCGGTCGGGCCTCGCGCATGCGGCGGGTGTGTCGTCGACGGTGATCGAGGGGCTGAAGGCGCAAGGCGTGTTCGAGACGGTGATGATCCCGCCGCGCCCGGTCGTGGCAGCACCTGATCCGAGCTATGCCGTGCCGGAATTGATGCCGGACCAGAGCGACGCCGCATCGATGCTGCGCGCCAATGTCGCGGCCGGCGCCTTCAACGTCGCGCTGCTCGACGGCGTCACCGGGTCTGGCAAGACGGAGGTCTATTTCGAGGCGGTGGCGGCGGCGCTCGACCAGGGCAAGCAGGTGCTGATCCTTTTGCCGGAAATTGCGCTGACCCACGCTTTCCTCGAACGCTTCCAGCAGCGCTTCGGCGCCAAGCCGGGCGAATGGCATTCCGACCTGCCGCCCAGGATGCGCGAAAAAGTCTGGCGGCAGGTGGCGGAAGGCACGGTGCGCGTCGTTGCCGGCGCGCGCTCGGCGCTGTTCCTGCCGTTCAAGGAGCTTGGCCTGATCGTCGTCGACGAGGAGCACGACCCTGCCTACAAGCAGGAGGACCGTGTCTTCTACAATGCGCGCGACATGGCGGTGGTGCGCGGCCATATTGGCGGCTTTCCGGTGGTGCTGGCGTCGGCGACGCCTTCGGTCGAGAGCCGCGTCAATGCGAGCCAAGGCAAGTACAACAGGGCCATCCTTTCCGCCCGCTTCGCCGAGGCGGCGCTGCCGCAGCTGAAGTCGATCGACATGCGGCGCGCGCCACCGGCGCGTGGCGGCTTCCTGTCTCCGGTGCTGATCGACCATATGCGCAAGACGCTGGAGAAGAAGGAACAGTCGCTCCTGTTCCTCAACCGGCGCGGCTATGCGCCGCTGACGCTGTGCCGCGTCTGCGGCCACCGTTTCGGCTGCCCGGTCTGTTCGGCCTGGCTGGTCGAGCATCGCTTTCGCGGCCAGCTGGTCTGCCATCATTGCGGGCACAATGAGCGCCGCCCCGAAGCCTGCCCGGAATGCGGTACGCTCGACCATCTGGTCGCCTGCGGCCCGGGTGTCGAGCGCATCGCCGAGGAGGTCGTCACGCATTTCCCCGATGCGCGCACCATCGTCTTGTCGTCCGACCTGATGGGCGGGGTGCGGCGGCTGCGGCTGGAACTGGAAGCGATCGCCGATGGCGAGGCCGATATCGTCATCGGCACGCAGCTCGTGGCCAAGGGCCACAATTTTCCCAACATGACGCTGGTCGGCGTCGTCGATGCCGATCTCGGTCTTGCCAATGGCGATCCGCGCGCCGCCGAGCGCACCTTCCAACTGCTCAGCCAGGTGACCGGCCGCGCCGGCCGCACCGGCAAGAAGAGCCTCGGCCTGCTGCAGACTTTCCAGCCCGACCATCCGGTGATGCGGGCGATCGTCTCGGGCGATGCCGAGGCTTTTTACGAGCGCGAGATCGCCGAGCGGGAGCGGGCGGCCCTGCCGCCCTTCGGCCGGTTGGCCGGCGTCATCGTCAGCGCGGTGACGCGAGCGGAAGCGGAAGGGCATGCACGCGGCCTGCGCCGCGCTGCGCCCGAGGCGTCGGACCTGTTCGTGCTGGGGCCGGCGGAAGCGCCGCTCTCCCTACTCGGCGGTCGCCATAGGTTCCGCCTGCTGATCCAGGGCGAACGGCGCGCCGACATGCAAGGATTTATCCGCACCATGCTGGCCAATGGGCCGAAGCAGCGCGGCTCGGTCCGGGTGCAGGTCGACATCGACCCGCAGAGCTTTTTGTAAGGTCGCCATATCGGCGATAGGCTGCTGGCCAGCGAGAAACGGAAGATCACATGAAAACCCTTGGCTTGCTCGGCGGCATGAGCTGGGAATCGACCGCCATCTACTATCGCCTGCTCAACGAGATCGTGCGCGATCGCCTTGGCGGGCTGCATTCGGCGAAGCTGCTGCTCTGGTCGTTCGACTTCGCCGAGATCGCCGAGCGGCAGCATCATGGCGAATGGGACGGCGCCGGCGTGCTTCTGATTGATGCCGCGCGCAAGCTGGAGGGCGGGCGGCGCGGAGGGTCTGGTTCTGTGCACCAACACCATGCACAGACTGGCTGACCAGGTGCAGGCGGCGGTGTCGATCCCCTTGATCCATATCGCCGACGCCACGGCGGCGGCGATCAAACGCACCGGCATGCAGCGCCCGGCGCTGCTGGCGACGCGCTTCACCATGGAGCAGGATTTCTACAAGGGCCGGCTCGCCGACAAATACGGGCTGTCGCCGGTCGTGCCCGATGCGGCGGGGCGGGACATGGTGCATCGCGTCATCTATGACGAGCTCTGCCAGGGCATCGTCACCGAAGCCTCGAAGGCGGCTTATATCGAAGAGGCCGAACGCCTGCGCCGCGACGAGGCCGCCGACAGCATCATCATGGGCTGCACCGAGATCACCATGCTGATCGGACAGGACGATTTCGACATTCCGGTATTCGACACGACACGCATCCATGCCGAGGCGGCGGTGGAATTCGCTCTGGCTTGATGCGTTTCTCCTAAAGTGCCTGATGCCATCTGGCGCGCATTCTTTCCTTCGCTAGAATGCCGGCAATTTCAAAACAGGCATTTTGAGGGGACAAGATGGATTTTGCGCTTCCATGGCCGACGAGCCAGGGCGAATGGCTGGCCTGGTCGAGCGCCGTCTTCACCGTTCTGCTCGGGCTTGTGTTTTTCCTGGCACCCAGCCTGGCCTTCCGCATCCTGCGCCTGCAGGCGAAACCGGAGAAAGCGGCGGCGATCGCCGAAGGGCGCGGCAGGATGTCGGGCTTTTATCTCGGCGTCGGCCTGTGCTGCATCCTCTTGGCGCAGCCGCTGGTTTACATGGCGCTCGGCTTCTCTTGGCTGTTCACGGCCTTCGGCCGGCTGCTGTCGATGATGTCGGATGGCGCCAACACACCTTTCAATTGGGTTTCCATTGTGGTGGAATTGGTCCTGGCGGCGTTGCCGCTTGCCTTTGCCTTCGGCTTTGTGCCGTGAATCCAAGGGTATTCCGGCGCATAAGGCGCGAGTCTTTCGCCGGATGCGACAATAGTGCCTGAAAAGCATGCGGAACGACGCATTGCGGTCTTAAAATGCCTGTGCTAGACGGCAATCGACTTTCGGCCGGGGATAGCGGAAGCCGCGCCTCCGTGCTTGAAAAAATGCAGTAAGGTCAAAGATTTAGCCAGAGTTTTTGCTCGCGCCAACAATCTGCGGCCTGTCAGACAAGAGAAAAGACGGTCCGTGGCCCAATCGTCATCGCCAATCTCAAGTGTCGCAGAACGCTACGCGGGTTCGCTGTTCGAACTCGCCCTGCAGGCAAATTCCGTGGCCAAGGTCGAGTCCGACCTCAACAGTTTCGAGGCGATGCTGGCTGGCAGTTCCGACCTGACCCGGCTGATCAACAGCCCGGTGTTCTCCAGCGAGGAGCAGGCCAAGGCCATCGCGGCGATCGCCGACAAAGCGGGGATCACCGGCCTCACCGGTAATTTCCTGCGCGTCGTCGCCCGCAATCGCCGGCTGTTCGCCGTGCCCGGCATGATCAAGGCGTTCCGCCAGATCGCCGCCGAGCATCGTGGCGAGACCGCCGCTGAAGTGACGTCGGCTCATGAGCTGACGGCTGCCCAGCAGACCGAACTCAAGGCGGCGCTGAAAAGTGTTGCCGGCAAGGACGTGGCCATTTCCGTCACCGTCGATCCGTCGCTGCTCGGCGGGCTGGTGGTCAAGATGGGCTCGCGCCAGATCGATACGTCGCTCAAAACCAAACTTAATTCGCTCAAGCTTGCACTGAAAGAGGTCGGCTGATGGACATCCGCGCCGCGGAAATTTCCGCAATTCTGAAAGACCAGATCAAGAATTTCGGCAAGGAGGCCGAGGTCTCCGAAGTTGGACAGGTGCTGTCCGTCGGTGACGGTATCGCCCGCGTCTACGGCCTCGACAATGTCCAGGCCGGTGAGATGGTCGAATTCCCCGGCGGCATCCGCGGCATGGCGCTCAACCTCGAAGCCGACAATGTCGGCGTCGTCATCTTCGGCGCCGACCGCGACATCAAGGAAGGCGACACCGTCAAACGCACCGGCGCCATCGTCGACGTTCCGGTCGGTCCGGGTCTGCTCGGCCGCGTCGTCGACGCGCTCGGCAATCCGATCGACGGCAAGGGCCCGATCAAGGCGACCGAACGCAAGCGCGTCGACGTCAAGGCGCCCGGCATCATCCCGCGCAAGTCGGTGCATGAGCCGATGTCGACCGGCCTCAAGGCCATCGATGCGCTGATCCCGGTCGGCCGTGGCCAGCGCGAGCTGGTCATCGGCGACCGTCAGACCGGCAAGACCGCCATCATCCTCGACACGATGCTCAACCAGAAGTCGGTGCACGACAACGGCCCCGAGAAGGAAAAGCTCTACTGCGTCTATGTCGCCGTCGGCCAGAAGCGCTCGACCGTCGCGCAGTTCGTCAAGGTGCTGGAAGAGCGCGGCGCGCTCGAATATTCGATCATCGTCGCCGCCACCGCTTCCGATCCGGCGCCGATGCAGTTCCTGGCGCCGTTCGCCGGCTGCACCATGGGCGAGTATTTCCGCGACAATGGCATGCATGCGCTGATCAGCTACGACGATCTGTCGAAGCAGGCCGTCGCCTATCGCCAGATGTCGCTGCTCCTGCGCCGCCCGCCGGGCCGCGAAGCCTATCCGGGCGACGTCTTCTATCTGCACTCGCGCCTGCTCGAGCGCGCCGCCAAGCTCAATGACGATCTGGGCAATGGCTCGCTGACGGCTCTGCCGGTCATCGAAACCCAGGCCAACGACGTGTCGGCCTACATCCCGACCAACGTGATCTCGATCACCGACGGCCAGATCTTCCTCGAAACCAACCTGTTCTTCCAGGGCATCCGTCCGGCCGTCAACGTCGGCCTGTCGGTGTCGCGCGTCGGCTCCTCGGCGCAGATCAAGGCGATGAAGCAGGTTGCCGGCTCGATCAAGGGCGAGCTCGCGCAGTACCGCGAAATGGCGGCCTTCGCGCAGTTCGGCTCGGATCTCGATGCCGCCACGCAGCGCCTGCTCAACCGCGGATCGCGCCTGACCGAACTCCTGAAGCAGCCGCAGTTCTCGCCTCTGAAGACGGAAGAGCAGGTCGCGGTGATCTTCGCCGGCGTCAACGGCTATCTCGACAAGCTGCCGGTCAACCAGGTCGGCAAGTTCGAGCATGGCCTGCTCAGCCACATGCGTGCGGCGGGCAAGGACGTTCTCGACGCCATCCGCAAGGAAAAGGCGCTGTCGGACGATCTGCGCGCCAAGCTGAAGGCAGAGATCGACGCTTTCGCCAAGACCTTCGCCTGAGCGAAGCGACAAGACGGGATCAGGTTTGAAGCATGCCTTCATTAAAAGACCTTCGTAACCGTATCGCCTCGGTCAAGGCGACGCAGAAGATCACCAAGGCGATGCAGATGGTCGCCGCGGCGAAGCTGCGCCGTGCGCAAGAGGCAGCGGAAGCGGCGCGCCCCTATTCGGAGCGCATGGGTTCCGTGCTGGCCAACATCACCCAGGCAATCGGCGGCGGCGGCGATGCCCCGGCGCTGATGACCGGCACCGGCAAGGACAACGTGCATCTGCTCGTCGTCTGCACGGCCGAGCGCGGCCTGTGCGGCGGCTTCAATTCGCAGATCGCCCGCCTGGCCCGCGATCATATCCGGCGGCTTCTGGCCGACGGCAAGCAGGTCAAGATCATCTGCGTCGGCAAGAAGGGTTTCGACATCCTGCGCCGCGACTATGCCTCGATGATCCTCGACCGTGTCGACCTGCGCGAGGTCAAGACGCTCGGCTTCGTCAATGCCGACGCGATCGCCAAGAAGGTCATCCACCTCTTCAACGAGGGCGCCTTCGACATCTGCACGCTGTTCTATTCGCAGTTCAAATCGGTGATCAGCCAGGTCCCGACGGCGCAGCAGATCATTCCCGCCGGCGTCGCTTCGGCTCCCGCCGCAGCGGTGGATGGCGGCAATGCCGTCTACGAATACGAGCCGGAGCCGGGCGAGATCCTCTCCGACCTCATCCCGCGCAACATTTCCGTGCAGGTTTTCCGGGCGCTGCTCGAAAATGCGGCCGGCGAAATGGGGGCCAAGATGAGCGCGATGGACAATGCGACGCGCAACGCCGGCGAGATGATCAACAAGCTGTCGATCACCTATAACCGCCAGCGGCAGGCGCAGATCACCAAGGAACTGATCGAAATCATTTCGGGCGCCGAAGCGCTCTAGGCGCGGTTCGCGGGCCATCGGCCCGCTACCGGACCGCGTGAGAAACAAAGGACGAAAAAGGGTAAAGACGATGGCGAAAGCAGCGACCCCCAAGACGGCGGCCCCCAAGGCCGCAGCCCCCGCAAAGGCGGCCAAGGCTCCGGCAGCCGCCGCGAAGGCAGCTCCGGCAAAGACGGCGGCAGCGCCGGCCAAGGCCGCGGCGGCCAAGACTTCGGCCGTGGCCGCCAAGGCAACCGGCGTTGTCGGCAAGGTCCGCCAGGTCATCGGCGCCGTCGTCGACGTGCAGTTCGGCGATCACCTTCCGGCGATCCTGAACGCGCTCGAGACGACCAATGTCGGCAATCGTCTGGTGCTCGAAGTTGCCCAGCATCTGGGTGAAAACACCGTTCGCTGCATCGCCATGGACTCCACCGAAGGTCTGGTGCGCGGCCAGGAAGTGCGTGACACCGGTGCGCCGATCACCGTGCCGGTCGGCCCGGGCATGCTCGGCCGCATCATCAACGTCATCGGCGAGCCGGTCGACGAAGAGGGTCCGGTCGACGCGATCGAAATGCGCTCCATCCACCAGCCGGCTCCGACCTATGTCGAGCAGTCGACGGAAGCGCAGATCCTGATCACCGGCATCAAGGTGCTCGATCTGCTGGCACCCTACGCCAAGGGCGGCAAGATCGGCCTGTTCGGCGGCGCCGGCGTCGGCAAGACCGTGCTGATCCAGGAACTGATCAACAACATCGCCAAGGCGCATGGCGGCTATTCGGTGTTCGCCGGCGTCGGCGAGCGCACCCGCGAGGGCAACGATCTCTATCACGAGTTCATCGAATCCGGCGTCAACAAGAAGGGCGGCGGCGAAGGCTCCAAGGCGGCCCTCGTGTATGGCCAGATGAACGAGCCGCCGGGCGCGCGCGCCCGAGTCGGCCTGACCGGCCTGACGGTGGCTGAATATTTCCGCGACCAGGGCCAGGACGTGCTGTTCTTCGTCGACAACATCTTCCGCTTCACGCAGGCGGGTTCGGAAGTGTCGGCTCTGCTCGGCCGTATCCCGTCGGCCGTGGGCTATCAGCCGACGCTCGCCACCGACATGGGCGCGCTGCAGGAACGCATCACCACCACCACCAAGGGCTCGATCACCTCGGTGCAGGCCATCTACGTGCCCGCCGACGACTTGACCGACCCGGCGCCGGCGACCTCGTTCGCCCACCTTGACGCGACGACGACGCTGAACCGCGCCATCGCCGAAAAGGGCATCTATCCGGCGGTCGATCCGCTGGATTCGACCTCGCGCATGCTCGACCCGATGGTTGTCGGCGAAGAGCACTATGCGGTTGCCCGCCAGGTGCAGTCGATCCTCCAGCGCTACAAGTCGCTGCAGGACATCATCGCCATCCTGGGCATGGACGAGCTGTCGGAAGAGGACAAACAGACCGTGGCCCGCGCCCGCAAGATCGAGCGCTTCCTGTCGCAGCCTTTCTTCGTCGCCGAAGTGTTCACCGGCGCGCCGGGCAAGCTCGTCGACCTCGCCGACACCATCAAGGGCTTCAAGGGCCTCTGCAACGGCGACTACGATCACCTGCCGGAAGCTGCCTTCTACATGGTCGGCGGCATCGAGGAAGCGGTCGAGAAGGCACAGCGCCTGGCGGCCGAAGCGGCTTAATTTAGGGAATAGGGAGTAGTCAGTAGTGGGTAGGGAATAGCAGCTGCGTGATGCGGCCCGGTTAGGGCCACTTACTACTGCCTAATTCCTATTCCCTACTCACTAAATTGACATGGCTGAAGCTTTCAAATTCGAACTGGTCTCGCCGGAACGCCTGCTGGTTTCCGAGCAGGTCGAATCCGTCGTCATTCCGGGCGCCGAAGGCGAGATGACCGTGATGGCGCATCACGCGCCGGTCATGACCACGATCAAGCCGGGTGTCGTCACGGTGAAGGCCGCCTCGGGCGGCGAAGAACGCTACGTCGTGTTCGGCGGTTTCGCCGACATCGTTCCGGCCGGCTGCACGCTGCTGGCGGAATCGGCTGTCGCGGTGAAGGATGTCGACCGCGCCGATCTCGCCCGCCGCATCCAGGAAGCCAAGGAAGATGCAGCCGACGCCAAGGACGACCAGGCGCGCAGCAAGGCCGAGCAGTTCCTCAGCCAGCTCACCACGTTGGAAGGCGCGATTCTTCCGGCCTGAAATCCGCATCAGATGACTTGATGAAAAGCGGGGCCTTGCCTCGCTTTTTCGTTTAGATGCCCAAGGCGGCGAAGGCCAGCGTCGGACCGTCCCGCCGCAAATGCACCAGATGCACCGCCGTGAGCTCGATCAACGTCTGGCGTTCGGCGTGATCCCTGGCAAAGCCGGCCAGGTCGAACACGGCCGTTACGGTTTCGTTCGCCGGCATTTGCTGGTCCAAAAGTGCCGTCAGCGCCGCATCGAGCGGATCGGTGAAATGGTTTTCGGGCAAGGTTTTTCCGCGCGCGGCGCAGGCGGCGATCCAGGCCGCCACCACCAGCGTGAGATGCACGAACTCGGTGCCGGCTTCGAGGCACTCGATGGCGGAAGCGATGATGCGCTGCGGCAGTTTCTGGCTGCCATCATTGGCGATCTGCGCCGTGCGGTGCGCGAGCGCGGTGTTTGAAAAACGCTCGGCAAGCTCGGCTGTGTAGGTCGCCGTATCCAGTCCGGCATCTTCAGGCAATGTCGGGATGGCCTCGGCCCAGAGCCCGTCGACAAATCGCCGGATCGCCGGATCGGCGAAAGCGCGGTCGACGGTGGCGTGGCCGCTGAGCAGGCCGAGATAGGCGATGCCCGAATGCGCGCCGTTGAGCAGCCTGAGCTTCATATCCTCGAAGGGGCCGACATCGCCGACCATGGTGACGCCGAACTTTTCCCAGTCCGGCCTGCCGGCGGAGAAATTGTCTTCGACCACCCATTGGCGGAATGGCTCGGTCATCACCGGCCAAGCATCGTCGACACCGAGTTCGCCGGCAATGCGTGTCCGGTCGGCGTCGGTGGTTGCCGGTACGATGCGATCGACCATGCTCGACGGGAAGGCGACCTGGTTTGCGATATGGTCGGCGATTCCGGTGTCGCCTGCTGCGGAGAGGCTGCCGTCGCGCAACGCAGCGAATTCGGTCAGCAGCCGGTGCAGCGTGGCGCCGTTGGCAGGCAGGTTGTCGCAGCACAGCACGGTGAAGGGCGGGGTGCCGGCGGCCAGTCTGCGGGTAAGCGCCTCGGCGAGGAAGCCATGCGCCGTCCTCGGCATTTGCGGATTGGCCAGATCGTGGATGATGTCGGGATGGGCGGTGTCCAATCCGCCGCCCGCGGCCCTGAGATAGGCTTTTTCGGTGATGGTCAGCGTGACGATGCGGGTGCGCGGATCGGTCAGCGCGGCCAGCACAGCGCCCGGATCTTCCGGCGCCACCAGCATCGACTGGATAGAGCCGATGACGCGCAACTCCTCCTCGCCACTGCTGCGGATCGCCAGCGTGTAGAGCCCGTCCTGCGGCGACAGCGCGTCGCGCGTATCGGGGCTGCGCAAGGAGACGCCGACGATGCCCCAGCCCGTTTCGCCCGCCGCCAGGCACTCGTCGACATAGGCGGCCTGATGGGCGCGATGGAAGGCGCCGACGCCGAGATGCACGATGCCTGGAGCAACGCGGCCGCGGTCATAAGCAGGGATTTTGGTCCCGGCGGGCAGCTTGTGGAGCGTGGCGTCGGATAGATGGCTTCTGGTCATCAGCATACCGGGGCTGGGGGCTGTGGATGACAGGCGGGGTAACACCTGTTCGAGCCTGCCGCAAGGATGCCGCTTTGCCGACGCACATTGACATCGCCTAGGCCCGAACGTACCGGTATCCAGACTGGAGGAGCCGCTTTCCCCATGGTCGCGCTGACCGATCCGGACCTGCTGTTTCCGCCCGAAGCGCATTCGCGCTCGCTTGCCCGCGGCCTTTACGCCGGCATCAAGGACCTTCCCATCGTCAGCCCGCACGGCCACACCGATCCGCGCTGGTATGCGCTGAACGAGCCGTTCCCGGATCCAGCGCAACTGCTCATCGTGCCCGACCACTACATCTTCCGCATGCTGTTCAGCCAGGGCGTGCGGCTGGAGGATCTCGGCGTGGTCAGCCTGGATGGCGCGCCGGTGGAGACCGACGGCAGGACGATCTGGCGGCGCTTTGCCGAGCACTATTACCTGTTTCGCGCCACGCCGACCCGGCTGTGGTTCGACCATGTGCTGGCGCATCTGTTCGGCATTGAAGAGCCGCTGGATGCCACGACGGCCGACCGCCACTACGACACGATCGCGACGGTGCTGCAGTGGGAGAATTTCCGCCCGCGCGCCCTGTTCGAGCGCTTCAACATCGAGGTCATCGCCACGACCGAAGGCGCGCTCGACGATCTCAAATGGCATAAGATGATCCGCGACAGCGGCTGGGAAGGCCGCGTCGTCACCGCCTATCGGCCGGACGCGGTCATCGACCCCGATTTCGAAGGCTTTTCGGCCAATCTCGACCGGCTTGGCGAGATCACCGGCTGCGACACCGGCAGCTGGGCCGGCTATCTCGACGCGCATCGGCAGCGGCGCGCCTTCTTCAAGGATTATGGCGCGACCTCGTCGGATCATGGCCACCCGACGGCGGAGACCGCCAATCTTTCCGACGCGGCGGCGCAGGAGCTGTTCAACCGCATCCGCCGCGGCTCGCAGGATGAGCGCGAGCGCAAACTGTTCCGCGCCCAGATGCTGACCGAGATGGCCAAGATGAGCCGGGATGACGGGCTGGTGCTGCAGATCCATCCCGGTTCCTGGCGCAATCATTCGCCTTCTGTCTTCCAGAGGTTCGGCCGCGACAAGGGTTTCGATATCCCGATGCGGACCGACTATGTGACGGCGCTGAAGCCGCTGCTCGATTGCGTCGGGCTGGAGCGTGATCTGACGGTGGTCCTCTTCACGCTCGACGAAAGCAGTTACGCGCGCGAGCTGGCGCCGCTGGCCGGTGTCTACCCGGCGCTGAAGCTTGGCCCCGCCTGGTGGTTCCATGACAGTCCGGAAGGCATGCGCCGGTTTCGCGAGATGACGACGGAAACGGCCGGCTTCTACAACACTGTCGGCTTCAACGACGACACCCGTGCCTTTCCCTCGATCCCGGCCCGCCACGACGTGGCGCGGCGAGTCGACTGCGCTTTCCTCGCGCGCCTCGTCGCCGAGCATCGGCTGCGCGAGGACGAGGCGCATGAGCTGGCACGGGAATTGGCCTATACGCTGGCGAAGAAGGCGTACCGGCTTTGATGGCGGCGGCCCAATATCCCAACGGCGCCGGTGGTTGGATCAGCGTGACAGGCTGACATGAACAGCACCGGCATCGATCTCTCCGCCTTCAGCCTGGCCGGCAAGCGCATCCTGGTCACCGGCGCCAACACCGGCATCGGACAAGGCATCGTCCTCTCGATCGCGCGCGCCGGCGGCGCGGTGGTCGGCGTCGGTCGTTCGTCGATGGACGAGACGGCGAGCAAGGTCGCGGCCATCGGTGCCAGGTTCGAGGCGGTGAGCGCCGACCTTGCCGACACGGCGACCGCCGGTCCGATGCTGGATCGGGTGTGGGACGAAAGCGGGCCGCTCGACGGGCTGGTCAACAATGCCGGGATCATCCGGCGCGCCGATGCCGTCGATCTGGCCGAGACCGACTGGGACGACGTCATGGACGTCAATTTGAAGACGGTCTTTCTGCTTTGCCAGTCCTTCGCCAGGCGCGCGCTTGCCGAAGGTCGCCGGGGCAAGATCGTCAACATCGCTTCGGTGCTGAGTTTCCAGGGCGGCATCCGCGTCGCCTCCTACACCGCCTCCAAGCATGGCGTGCTCGGCATCACCCGGTTGCTCGCCTGCGAATGGGCGGCCAAGGGCATCAACGTCAACGCCATCGCGCCGGGCTATGTCGAGACCAACAACACGCAGGCGCTGCGCGCGGACCCCGACCGCAGTGCCGCCATTGTCGGGCGCATTCCGGCGGGGCGGTGGGGCGAGCCGTCGGACATTGGCGATGCCGCCGTCTTCCTGCTGGCACGGGCTTCCGACTATATGCACGGCGCGGCGGTGCCGGTGGATGGCGGCTGGCTGGCGCGATGAGGAGAGGACGATGACGAAGCCAAAGATCTTCGCGCATGCCGATGAGGGCGCCTGGACTCCGACGCCAGACGGCAACAGGCGTCGTGTTCTCCTCTCCACCGATGAGCTGATGCTGGTCGAATTCGGCTTCGACAAGGGCGGCGTGGGCGCCTTGCATTCGCACCCGCATGTCCAGTCAAGCTATGTCGCCGAAGGCCGTTTCGAGGTGACCATCGACGGGAGGACGGCGATCCTTGAAGCCGGCGGCAGCTTCATCGTGCCGTCAGGCCTGGTGCACGGCGTCAAGGCGCTGGAAGCGGGACGGCTGGTCGATAGCTTTACGCCGCACCGTGCCGATTTTCTTGCTATAAATCAAATAGATAGCCCGTGATGTCGTCCGAAGCCGCTTCACACTTTTCGGCATCATGCTTTGGCCGATGATTTGCCTAGCCAAGACTGGACGATCGAGTGCGGGCGAATGACCCGCGCCCCAAAAGAGGCGCGGGTTGTTGCCTGGGCGCTTGTGGCGCCGCGGTACTCAAGACATGACCGCAGGATGTGAAGCCTGCCGCATCGTGGTGAAGATAAGCTTAATGCGCCGTACAACCGATGGCTGTCCCAGAGCGGTTCCTGGAATTGCTCTGGGTCAGGTGATGTGCCGGAGAAGGCCGAAAAGCCGCTCGAACGTCTTGCCGTAGGGCGGGCGCAGCAGGGCGCCGGCGCTCAGGCGCGACTGCAGGAAAACCGGCTTCTCCTTGCTGAAGGTGCGGAACCCCCATTCGCCGTGATAGGCGCCCATGCCGCTGGCGCCGACGCCGCCGAAAGGCTGGTTCTCCTGCACCAGATGCAGCATGCAGTCGTTGATGGTGACGCCGCCGGCGGCGGTCTCGCGCAGGATGCGCTGGCGGTTGGTGCTGTCCTTGCCGAACCAGTAGAGCGCCAACGGCCGGTCGGCCTGGTTCACATGGCTGATCGCCTCGTCGATGGCGGCGTATTCGACGATCGGCAGCACCGGACCGAAAATCTCCTCGCGCATCAGCCGCAAATCCGGGCCGGCATTGCTGACCAGGGTCGGCAAAAGCTTGCGGCTCGTGGCGCCGAAGTCTTCGCCGGCCGGGTTGATTTCGACGACATCGGCACCGGCATCGCGGGCTTCCGCGATCATGGCGCGCAGGCGTTGAAAATGCCGGTCGCTGATGATGGCGGTGTAGTCGGGGTTGTCGCGCAAGGTGGGATAGAGCCGCGCCACCGCCGCAGCGAGCTTGGCGGCGACCGTGCCGGACTGTCCCTTGGGCACCAGCAGATAGTCCGGCGCGATGCAGGTCTGCCCGGCATTGAGCAGCTTGCCATAGGCGATGCTGGCCGTTGCCGCATCGAGATCGCAGGAGGGATCGAAGATCGCCGGCGACTTGCCGCCGAGTTCGAGCGTGACCGGGGTCAGGTTGGCGGCGGCGGCGACCGCGACCTGTCGGCCGACCGCGGTCGAGCCGGTGAACAGCAGGTGATCGAACGGCATCGAGACGAAAGCCTTGCCCATCTCGGCATCGCCGGTGATGACGCTCAACTCGTCGGGCGAAAAATGTTCGCTGGCCAGTCCGGCGAGCAGCGCCGAGAAGGCCGGCGTCAGTTCGGACGGCTTGACCAGCACGCGGTTGCCGGCGGCGAGCGCTGCCGTGACCGGCGCGACGGCAAGCTGGAAGGGGTAATTCCACGGCGAGACGATACCGACGACACCAAGCGGCTGCGGCAGGAGGCGATTGCGGCCCGGCAGGAACGGCAAGGTGGTGGCGACACGACGCTCGCGCATCCAGCCGCTCAGATGAGACAGTGTGTGGCGGATGCCGGCGCGCACGACAAACAGTTCCGCAAGGCGCGTCTCATGCGCCGAGCGGCCGCCGAAGTCGGCGTCGATCGCGGCGCAAATGTCGGCCTCATGCCGCTCGGTCAGGGCCAACAGGCGCTTCAGGCGGTCTTTCCGAACGCTTAGATCCGGAAAGGGCTGCTTTTCGAAGGCGGCGCGTTGCAGCTGGAACCGTTCGCCCAGGACATCCTGTCTCACCTGCAGCATCGCGCCCTCCCTGGCTCGTCCGACCAAGCTTACATCCTGGCGCGTAAAGGAATCCAGCAGGGGTGCGGGTGTCGCAGGGGAAGGTGTGCCTTCGCCAGCCGCTGCCAATCAGTCCGCCGTCAACATGGGATGACTGTTCCGGTTGTGTCCCGAGGGCGGCTGCGCTACTCCAAAGCGTCTCGCGGAGAGCATCTTGATCGATTCCCACATCCTCTCCCATCCCCGAAAAATCGCTTCCCGTCCGGTGTCCGCCTGATGTCGGCACAGGCAGCGAGTGTTCGGGCGGAGGATCCCAAGCAGCGCGTCCTGAAGGACGTGTTCGGCTTCGACGATTTCCGCCCCGGCCAGGCAGATGTCATGGACGCGCTGCTCGGCGGGCGCCATGTGCTGGCCGTCATGCCGACGGGTGCGGGCAAATCGCTCTGCTACCAGGTGCCGGCGCTGGTCATGGGTGGGCTCACCCTGGTCGTGTCGCCGCTGGTGGCGCTGATGCAGGATCAGGTCGCGGCCTTGCGGCTGGCGGGCGTTGGCGCCGATACGATCAATTCCTCGCTCGACCGGGAGGCCAATGTCGCCGCCTGGCGACGCGTGGCATCAGGCCAGACGCGGCTGCTCTATCTGGCGCCGGAACGGCTGATGACCGAGCGCATGCTCGAGGCGCTTTCCAGGCTCGAAATCAGCCTGATCGCCATCGACGAGGCGCATTGCATCTCGCAATGGGGTCCGGCGTTCCGGCCTGAGTATGAGGATTTGTCGCGCCTGCGCCACATCTTCCCCAACGTGCCGATCATCGCGGTGACGGCGACGGCGGACGAGAGCACGCGCAGCGATATCGAGGCGCGGCTGTTCGCCGAGCGGGTCGAAACGCTGGTGCTGGGTTTCGACCGGCCAAACATCAAGCTCGCGATCGAATCCAAACAGGACAGCAAGCGGCAATTGCTGCGTTTCATCGAGCGTCACCCGGGCAAGAGCGGCATCGTCTACTGCCTTTCGCGCAAGAAGACGGAGGAGATGGCGGCCTTCCTCGAGAAGAACGGCGTCACCGCGCTCGCCTATCACGCCGGCATGAGCAAGGACGCGCGCGAGGCCAATCAGAACGCCTTCATGACGCTGTCCGGCGTCGTCATGGTGGCAACCATCGCCTTCGGCATGGGCATCGACAAGCCCGACGTCGCCTATGTCTTCCACACCGACATGCCGGGCAGCCTGGAGGCCTATTATCAGGAGATCGGCCGTGCCGGCCGTGACGGGCGCAAGGCCGAGGCGCATATGCTGTATGGGCTTGGCGACATCCGCATGCGGCGGCTGTTCATCGACGACGAGGATGCTGCGGTCGAGCACAAGAAGCGCGCGCATCGCCGGCTCGACACCCTGATCGGCTATTGCGAGACTGCGCAGTGCCGCCGCCAGGTGCTGCTTGGCTATTTCGGAGAAGAAGCCGAGCCCTGCGGCAATTGTGACAACTGCCTCGAGCAGGTGCCGCGCGCCGATGGCGGCGCGGAAGCACGCATCATCCTGGCCGCGGTCGCGCAGAGCGGCGAGCGCTTCGGCGCCGCCCATGTCATCGATATCCTGCTCGGCCATGAGACCGAGAAGATCGTGGCCCGCGGTCACCAGAAGCTTGCCAGCTTCGGCAGCGGCGCGGCGCACAAGAAGGATCTCTGGCAATCGCTGATCCGGCAGCTCGTCGCCGGCGGTTTCCTCGAGCCGGATCCGAGCGGTCATGGCGGCCTCGCCATCGCCGAGAAAGGCCATGCGCTCGGCCGTGGCGAGATCCCGTTCCACTATCGTGTCGAGATGCGCAGCCGCGCCTTGCGCAAGATGCGAGCCGCGGAGGGTTCGGGTGCCGAAGGCGTCGATGCTTCGCTGCTGGCGACGCTCAAATCCCTGCGGCTGCGCCTCGCCAAGGAACGCCAGGTGCCGGCCTATGTGGTGTTTTCCGACCGCACGCTGATCGACATGGCCGAACGCCGCCCGCGCGACCTCGACGCCTTTGCCGAGGTCAATGGCGTGGGAGGGGCCAAGCTCAAGGAGTTCGGGGAGATTTTTCTGAAGGCGATTGCCGCGCACCGGTCCGAAGGATCGGTCTGAAAGCCCTAACCAGATCCTGCAGCAATCGTCACATCTGGATCGACGCCATCGACGGTCAGGCGGGCGTTTGCCCCTCAATTCGCCTTCCGCACATCGCGCCCAAAAAGCTAGATCAACCCGCCGCTACCGTGAATGAGCGGCGGGATTTTGTGTTGGAACTTTAGTTAGAAAGCGGCCCAGCATCGTGTTAGCTAAAATACAAGGAATCAAACCAGAGTGAATGCTTTGACGGCTTGCGCAAAGCAACCAACCCCTCCGCCGCTCGTTGACCTAAGCTGGGATGATCCCTAGCCACCTCTTGGCCCGCCCTTGGTCCCCATTCCGGGCGGGCTCTTTTTGCCTATTGGGCGCCAGCATTTCGATGCCGGGCAAGAACGCATCCTCAGCTCGTCCCTTGCTTTTTCGAGGAAGGTCGCCGCCGTGCAGTTGCCGGGGAGACCAAATACCTTCGTCGCGACCGCTCGACCTCGCGTCGCAATAAAAGTTTCGGAACCATTTTAGTGTATGCTAATTGAATCGCGATTGTCGCGGCCAGGTTTATGCGTTTCGCCACAAGATTTCGGGAGGAATGAAAAGGTGAGCGGCAAACCCGATGATCCACCAATCGAACGACGCTCACTTCCCCGGGCGGCCGTTCTAAAGGATGGAACCATTATCACGGAGGATACGACGATCGCTTGCTCCGTCAGAAATCAGCACGCTCATGGTGCGGAGCTACGGGTGGAGCCGGGCGTGGTTGTTCCCGAGCGGTTCGTCCTGCACGTCCCTGCGGATGGTGTCGAATATCGTGCCGTGGTGCGATGGAGGAAGAACGAGCGGCTTGGCGTACAGATCAATTGAAACAGGACGCCATTGACTAATCGGACGACGGAACCCAGGCAACTGGCCGAATTTATCGCGTCATCAGCACTCGCGGAGTGCGCGATCCTCGATGCGATTTGTCATTGGTGGCGGAGAGGGAGACCGCCGTAGTCGAGATGTCAGGAGGTGACATGCCGCGCCAGACTGGCGAAAAATCATATAATTTACAGCCGTTTGCCTATTTTCATCGAGCCGCGCACTGACATATACTCCCACCTGATGACGTCCTTGAGGTGCAAGGAAAGGTGCAAGAGATATGGCGCGCCCTATCAACAAACTCTCCGCTTTGGAAGTGAAGTCCGAAACGAAACCCGGACGCCATGGCGATGGCGGCGGCCTCTACCTGCAGGTTGAGCCGAGCGGGTCGAAATCTTGGGTCTTCATGTGGAAGCGTGATGGCAAGCGCACAGCGATGGGGTTGGGAGCATTTCCTGCCGTTGGCCTTGCTGATGCGCGGGAAAAGGCGGGGGCGGCTCGCAAAAACCTCTCTGCTGGCCGCGATCCCCTGCTGCATGCTCGTCAGGAGGCGGAACGAGAGGAGGCCGAGCCGACATTCGCCGAGGCTGCGGAGGCCTTTCTCGACGAGGACAGAATGGCTTCGTGGAAGAATGCTAAGCACCGGGCTCAGTGGCAAATGACGCTCGGCGACGCCTATTGCAAATACCTCGGCCAGATGAAGGTTTCGGCAATCGAAACCGCTGACGTACTTAAGGTTCTGAAGCCCATCTGGTCAGCCAAGCCCGAGACAGCCTCGCGACTTCGCGGTCGCATTGAACGGGTGCTCAGCTTTGCCAAGATGCGTGGCTGGCGGTCCGGCGAGAACCCTGCCATGTGGCGTGGTCATCTCGATGCCATCCTGCCAAAGCCTGAAAAGCTGAAGCGGCGTGGCCATCATCGCGCGATGGTCTATCAGAACGTGCCGGCATTGATACGGCGACTGCGCGAGGCCGGCGGCATGGACGCGAAGGTCCTTGAGTTTACGATACTCACCGCCGCACGGTCGGGCGAGACCGTCAACGCGATATGGGACGAGGTTGATTTCGAACAGAAGGTCTGGACGGTCCCGGCAAACCGCATGAAGGCCGGGCGCAAGCACGAAGTCCCACTGTCGCCTCGCGCCATAGCGCTTCTCCGCTCACTGCCGAGGCGGAGTGATAACCCGCATGTTTTCTCCGGCTTGCGCAAGGGTAGATCGATCTCTGCCGCCTCGATGGAGATGTTATTGCGCCGATGGGAACTCAAGGACCAAACGACAATCCATGGTTTCAGGTCCTGTTTCCGCGACTGGACTGGCGATTGCACCACTTTTCCGCGTGAGGTGGCAGAGGCTGCGCTAGCGCATGTCGTCGGCGACAAAGCCGAACAGGCATATCGACGCGGAACGGCATTGGAGCGTCGTCGCAAGCTAATGACAGCTTGGGCCGACTTTCTGGCCAGCGCCGATGGCAAAGGCAAAGTGATCCCGCTTGCCGGACGGCGCAAGGTGGCTGCAGAGTAGTCGCAATGGACAAAAGGCCCGACAGCGCGAAGGCCATCCGCGCCGCTTATTTGAAGGCGATGGCAGACGAAGCCGACGAGACCGGCGTCTTCGCCCATATCGTTCGGATGCTCTGGAGGTCCGACGACCCTGAGCAGCGCATGGCAGCCAAGCTCTTGCTCGGGTACTGCAGGACGGGCCAATTCTCTGAAGCAGCAAAGGCGATGATCGGTAGGCCGACTGGTTCGGTCAAATGCATAAGGACCCCGACAGGTGAGCGCAAGGCGTGCGAGGTTCCTCGCAACGAGATTGCACTTTCGGTGTTCCTTCGGCTTGGGCCCGACCCCAGGCCTCCCATGTTCGCGCTGGCAGCAATCTTCGACGCGGATGAACGCGGGCGCTCGCTGCGCCGGCGCAAGCTGGGGAAGGCCGTCGCCGACACGGCTCTCTTCTTCGGCATAAGCGAGAAGGTGGTGCGAGACTGTTTCGACGGGCACTGCAACGAACTTCTCCTGTTTGGCAACGTGATCACATGGTCATGACGAAAAGTGCGCCGGATTGACCGTCTTTATCGTTATGAAACAGCCAAATCGTTGTTTTGCCTCGCACTTTCATTAGTGCTGTCATGGGCTGACCACACCTCTCAAGGATTGCCAGCCATGAACACGACTGCAGGGGTTGAGCGTACCGATCCCATAGCGAACCTTCTTTCGACGATGCCTGACAACCGGCTTACCTATTCGATCAAGGAGGTCGCCGCCATGACAGGCCTGAGCCAGCGGACAGTTCTACGCCGCATCGCCGACGGCAGCCTCCCAGCGATCCGCAGCCACGGCAGAACGTTGATCCCGAAGCAAGGTGGCTACGAGGCAGCCTAAACCCGCCGGCAGGTTCCCAGCTCGGCGGGTCAAGGTTGTTTTCGGGCTGGTGAGAAGGTCCAAAATTACCCTCCGTTTGCAGTCTAGGTCAACTGCCCGGCACCTTACAATGTGAGGGCCGATGCCTGCACAGCTACCCGTAAAACTTCGCCCGGATCTCAGGCCGGATAATTCCGACCTGATGGTATCCGTCCGGCTGGTGCGCTTGGCGCGCAATGCTCTACAAGCGGCGACGCTAAAGCTCGATGAAGCCGGATATGCCTGCGAGGCGCTAGGCGACCTTTACGCTGACTGCGCCGGACTTATCGCCGACTGGGCCGGCCGTACACCCAAATCCATTCCCGATCACATCGTCCGCGCCGCTGTCGACTATCGCCAACAGCACGGCAGGAGCTATTGATGGACACCCTCCCGTACAAGCGCCGCCGCAAAGCCACCGACGATATCTCGACCATTACGGAAGACGGCGCTGCGCTCGCTTTCGCGACCTACTTTTCAGATAGACTTCGCTACGACCATGACGCCGGAATGTGGTACGAGTGGAGCGGCTCACACTGGCGGCCGATCAAGACGAAAACCGCCTTCCACTGGACGCGCGAACTGGCGCGGGAATTGGCCACAAGCATCTCCGACAAGGAGGCGGCCGCCGTGCGGAAGACCAGCTTCGCGGCAGGCGTCGAACGCTTCGCGCAAGCCGACCCGCTTTTCGCCGTTACGTCCGAAATCTGGGACGCGGACCCGTTGCTTCTTGGAACGCCGGGCGGCACCGTCGACCTTCGCGACGGCTTGCTGTTCGAGGCCCGTCCTGCCGACCACATCTCGAAGCTCACGGCGGTTGCGCCTTCGTCGACGGCCGAATGCCCGCTGTGGCTGCGCTTCCTCGGCGACGCGACCGGTGAGGATGCTGGAATGGTTCGTTTCCTGCAGCAGTGGTGCGGCTACTGCCTCAGCGGTGATATCAGGGAACATGCGCTTGTGTTCGTGCATGGCGACGGCGGCAACGGCAAAAGCGTGTTTATGAACACCATCGCCGGCATCATGGCCGACTACGCCACTACTGCGCCAATGGACACATTCACCGCTTCGATAGGCGACCGGCACCCGACTGACGTCGCCATGCTCAGGGGCGCACGTCTGGTGACAGCTTCCGAAACGGAGGAAGGGAAGCCGTGGGCCGAAAGCCGCATCAAGAGCCTTACGGGCGGTGACCCCATTACCGCGCGCTTCATGCGCGTCGACTTCTTCACCTACAGGCCTACGTTCAAGCTCATGATCGTCGGCAACCATCAGCCACAGCTTAGAACCGTCGACGAAGCGGCGCGCCGACGCTTCAACATCGTTCCGTTCACGCGCAAGCCCGCTGTGCCGGATCAGGAGCTTGTAACGAAGCTCAAAGGCGAATGGGCGGCGATCCTGCGCTGGATGATCGATGGCTACCTCGACTGGCAGGCGAACGGCCTTGTACGGCCCGCCAAAGTCGTCGACGCAACGGCCGGCTATTTCGCCGATCAGGACCTGTTCGCCCAATGGCTGGCCGACGAATGCGATTGCGAGCCCGGCAATTCCTACAAATGGGAAACGACTGCAAAGCTGTTCGCGAGTTGGGCCGGTTACTGCAAGGCGTCCGGCGAGGCGTCCGGAACCGCCAAAAGCTTCACTCAGGCTATGGGTCGGCACGGCTTGCGGCAACGTCGAACCATGAAGGCGCGCGGCTTCGAAGGCGTTCGGCTGAAGCCCTACAACACATTCGCGCATGACACATGACGCATCATGACACGTTTTTCTGTATCGCCCTTAGCCCTGCGCGCGTGCGCGGTGATATGGAAAAACGCGTCATTTCCCGTCATGCGTCATGCCATCTCAGGGCGCTAACCGAAGATCGACTACCGATCAGTTATAGCGCAATCCCAGAGTATGGGGTATTATGGCACCACAATGCGCAATGCAAAATTGAACACACGGCAGGAACGTTTCTGCCTCAGCCTTGCTGAGGGCCTCCCGCAATCTCGCGCATATGTTGACGCTGGCTATGCTGCGCGTGGCAATGCCGCTGAAGCAAGCGCTTCCCAGCTTCTAAGAAATCCTAAGGTCGTCCGCCGCCTTGCCGAGTTGCAGACGAAGGCTGCGAGGCGTTCGGAGATCACGGTCGACGATTTGATTGCAGAGCTCGATGACATGCTCAAGTTGGCGCGCGCGACCAAAAATCCATCAGCGGGCGTTACGGCCATCATGGGCAAAGCGAAGCTGCTGGGGCTGATCGTTGACAAAGCCGAAGTCGCCACCACGCTGCGAAAGCCCCTCCGTATGCCCGGCGATCGAGAGCAGATGAGCCTTGAAGAGTGGACGGCTAAGTTTGCGCCGAGGCGGCTGGCGTCCTAGGCGCGTGCGACATCTCGAAGAGTTTGCATCTTCTCGTAGTTCAATGGTCAGGTCATACCTGATATTGCTCGCTCAATTCAAAGCGGGTGACGAACGAGAAATGAGCAAAAAAAACAAAACACCAAAGCGACGGAAGGCCGCGAAGAAGGCTGCATATCGTGTCTTGGCAAGACAGCCGTTGTCAATCGACGTTGCCGTCAAACAAGTCGCCTTATCGATACAGGGGGTGTCATGCAGCATCGCGATCAGGCCTGCGCACTCAGAGCCGGCTCGTCAAAAAGAGGTCGGCGGATCAATTTTAGCTATCGAGTTCGAAGGAGAGGAAGATACAGATCTCATTGCTGCAGCCCGCGACGGATTTGAGCTAATCGAAGATTTTCTGTCTGCAGTCGCGTTGGTATCTGGCTCAACTTTTGGGCCGAGCACACTTGACCAAGTGGCCCGCCTTGGCACCGCCAAGAAAGAGAACTGCGAGTTTCTGCAATTCTTGGAACTCCCCAACCGCCATTGGCATGAAGCAATATCCGAACCGATGATCAAGACAGTGAGGGGTTTGCTTGCTCATTGGGATGGGTTGGAAAGCGGCAACCGGCTTCGACGCGCAGCGCGCCGATACCGAGAGGCAGCAGGACGTCTAGATGACATTGCTGCTTTCCAAGGGGCTTACGTAGGGTTGGAGGCGATGGAACCTCCATTAGCAAAGATGGTTGGTCTTGCGCCCGGGACAGAACTTGTAAAAGGGAGTTGTGAGCACTGCGGCAAAGATTACACACGAAAAAAGAGTACACTGGTGGGTGTCCGCGCCTTCGTCATGGAGAGCTTGGACCCTGCGAATGCCGATCCACAGCGCAAAGGCGACTGGAAGCTCATAAATACGCTTCGCAATGATCTAATGCATGGCCTGGCCGATGAAGGTGACCTTAAGAGCCGCCCATTTGACGCGCTTGTCGCGTCGATGCATTACCTCCATGACGCAATATTGGTTTGCTCCCACGCAACCGATCAGTACAGCGAGAAATATCGGCTTGTTCGAGCATTTCCGTGGGTTCTTGCCGGTTCGTATACGGCGAGATCGTGGAAAGAACTGAGTGAGTGGGACCAGATCATAGGAACCTCCGAGTTTAAATGGGTCAGTCATGCAGGCCATGGTCTTGTCCCGGAAATCCACATTGTAAACCATGAGAAGGACTTGGGAGCCGGTTTCGCACGCTTAACCAAGCCAATTTCATTCGCTACGATGTGGGACCTTCAGCCGGTACCCACTATGGGAATGGATTGAAACCGCGCTTAGGCGTGCGCTGCCTCTCAAGAACCGCCCAACCGAAATTGCTGGCTCGAACCGCACCACAGACTGCGAGTTGTAAACATTGTAAATGAGCGTATACAGTCATTACATGATGCAAAATCGCTCAATAAAATCCGTTATTTCCTATGTTCGCGTCTCGACCGACCGTCAGGGTAAAAGTGGGCTTGGCCTCGAAGCACAGCGTCAGGCCATCGTCCGTTTCGTAGAGGCAGAAGGCTCTGAGATAATCGGCGAGTTCGTCGAGGTCGAAACCGGCAAGGGCTCAGATGCTCTTGCCAAGCGCCCACAGCTTGCTGCAGCGCTGGCGGCAGCCAAGCGCAATGGGGGCTGCCCGGTAGTCGTTGCCAAGCTCGACAGGTTGGCGAGAGATGTCAGCTTCATCTCCAGCCTCATGTCTCGGCAGATACCGTTTGTCGTCGCCGAATTGGGCGCGGGCGTCGATCCGTTCATGCTGCACATTTACGCGGCCTTTGCCGAGCGGGAACGAACGATGATCTCCCAGCGTACCAAGGAGGCCCTAGCAGCGGCAAAGGCGCGCGGTGTCAAGCTTGGCGGCCCGAAGCTTGCTGAAGCGCAGCAAAAATCGATGGAGGTTCGCATGGCGCAGGCCGACGCCTTCGCTGCCAACATCCTCCCGATCATCCGCAACATCCAAGCGAGCGGGGTCAAATCCCTGAGGCAGATCGCGGTGGCACTCAACGCGCGCGGCATGGCGACAGCGCGCGGCGGAACGTGGACGGCTGTTCAGGTCACCGACATCATCAATCGCATTGCTCGTCTGAAATCTAATCCGCCCCCGCCGGTCGCTGCTGAACCGCAAAATGATCCGACGCGCGGTGCGGGGCCAATATTGCGGACGCCGCTCGGCTCGCGCTGGTAGCCCCCGGCACCCCCACCGGGGTTTGTCGGTGGCGGGGTAGGGGGCCACTTGTGGGGCCCCGGTGGGGCCTGCCCGAGACCATCGTCCGCAGTCCGGAATCTCCCATGTCCTGCCGCTTGTCGCGCGCCCGTTCATCCATTATCCGGGCCTGATCAAAAACGAGTGGGTGCTGCGTGCATATCGACCTTGATGATGCCCGGCTGCTTCTAAATCGCGCAAAGAAGCATATACAGGAAATCACGGACCTTTTCGGGAGGCAGTCTCCTGCGCCTGTTTGGTCAATTGAATGCCGCCAAGACACCCACGGTAAGTTCGTTTATAGCCTCCGAATCCATCGAGCCAAACTACGCGAAGTGAAGCCCGTCATGGCTGACGCGGCGAATAATTTGGTCCACAGCCTTGATCACGTAGCAGCCGCATGTGCCCGCTTTGCTAACACAGGCCGCAGCAAAAACCTCTACTTTCCCCTCGCAGATGACGATGCAAAATTCGCGAAGTTCGAAAGGGAAGTTCGCCCCTTGGTGGGTGCCCTCTACATGGATCTTTTCGCGAAACTTCGGACACAGAACAGAGGACCGTTTCATCCGAACAGGTATTCGTACTTGGCGCTAATGAGGGAGATGGCGCGTGACAATAAGCACTGGAATCTCTCTCTGGCGCACTCACGGGCAAACGCTATAGCGTGGGCGTTACCCGGCGCTCCAAGACAGACTATTGTGGAAATTCCCGAAGCTCACTTCGAAACTTCCGAAGAATTTGAGTTTTGGAAAACCGCTGAACCGGCTCCAGCGGGAATGGGTTTTTCGATACTTGTGGGACTAACCCTTAAGGGTTTTGCATCCTTCCCGGACGCCAGCATCGACAGTGCATTCGAAGAGGCAGCGCGCTTAGTGGAAGAGGTGATCATGGAAACCGAGGGGGCGGCGGCGAATACGCCATGATGCAGTTGCGGTCGAGCCCACTTAGATTGAGCTTAACGGCCGCCGCAGCCTTATGGAAGGCGGAGGGCTAGGCGCACCTGATAGCCCGGTTCCGTTCCTGCGCAGCTGCGTCTAGGTTGCTGGCAGGAGGGAGGATTCCGATGACGCTATGGCTTCTGGTAGACACCTCGGTATGGCTGGATCTCGCGAAGGACTGGCGGCAGCAGGCGGTTATCCGAGCGATGCGCGAAAGTGCCCGCCGCCCCGGACTCGAACTGGTCGTGCCAGACATCGTCAGGGATGAGTTCGCCCGCAACAAGGAGCGCGTGGCCGCTGAGGCGCGGCGCAGCTTACAGACCCATTTCCGGCTCGTTCGCGAGGCCGTCGACAAATTCGGCGACGATGCCACCAAAGTGGGCACATTGAGAAATTTGAGCGAAGTCGACCACAAGATCGTCGTCACCAATGGGGCCGTTACGGGATCCGTGAAGTGGATCGAGACTCTGCTCGCTGGAGGCCGCCGCATGCGGATCACGAACGCCATCAAACAGCGTGTCGCAGAAAGAGCGCTAACAGCGGTCGCTCCATACCATCGCCAGCGCAATAGTGCCGGCGACGCCGCTATCCTCGAATGTTATGCAGAGGTTGTCCGTAAGGGTGGTCAGTATGACACGTTCCATTTCGTGACCCATAATGCGGATTCCGACGTGAAGCCGGCCGCCATTCCGATCAAACACCGGCCACCATTCCGGTATGAAGCCGGCCACCATTCCAACCAAAGACCGGCCGGTTTTCGGCACTGAAGATTACCTCCTGGGTCAGCAACTTTGGCATCAATTACCTCGCGATGAACGAGGACATTTTGATGCCGGCAAAGAGAAGGCTGACCATGAGACAGTTGAGACAAATGCTTCGGCTTGCCGGAAGCGGGACCAGCTCCCGCGAGATTGCGGTCGTGCTGGGAATAGCACGCAGTACGGTGCAGGATAATCTGCGGCGCGCAGCGGCAATCGGGTTGAGCTGGCCCCTGCCAGGCGAGCTGACCGATGACGCGCTTGAGAACAAACTCTTCGCTCGCAATGGCGTCAAGCAGGGCACGCGGCGGCGCACAGAGCCGAACTGGGCCCATCTTGCCGTCGAGCTCAAGAAGCCGGGCGTCACGCTCCTCATCTTGTGGGAGGAGTATCGAGGAAGTCATCCCGACGGATATGGCTACAGCCGGTTCTGCGAGCTCTTTCGCAGCTTCGAACAGCGGCTTTCGCCGACGATGCGCCAGGAACACGCCGCCGGCGACAAGGTCTTCGTCGACTATTCCGGCAAGAAGATCCCGATCGTTGATCGAGACACCGGCGAGATCCGTGAGGCGGAGATCTTCGTGGCAGTGCTGGGTGCGTCCAGCTTGACCTATGCCGAAGCGACCTGGACCCAGACACTGCCGGATTGGATTGGTTCACACGTCAGGATGTTTCGTTTCTTTGATGGCGTTCCCCGCCTGATCGTCCCCGACAATCTGAAGTCGGGCGTCAGCCGCGCCAGCTTCTACGATCCCGAGATCAATCGCAGCTACGGCATGATGGCATCCCATTATGGCGTCGGCGTTCTTCCGGCACGGCCGCGACGGCCGAAGGACAAATCGAAAGTCGAGAACGGCGTGCGTTTCGCCCAGTCATGCATTCTGGGGCGGCTGCGCAACCAGACCTTCTTCTCGCTGGCCGAGGCCAATGCCGCAATTCGCCAGGCACTCAATCGCATCAATGATCACGTCATGCGTCGGCTGGGCGTCAGTCGCCGGCAACTGTTTGAGAGCGTCGAGCGTGCTGCGCTGGCAAGCCTTCCGAGCGAAGACTACGAATTCGCCGAGTGGCGTTTGGCCCGCGTCTCGACGGATTACCACGTCGAGTTCAAGACCTTCTTCTATTCCGTACCGCACAACCTCATTCGTCAGCAAGTCGATCTGAGGGCAACGGCACGCACCATCGAGATCTTCCACCGCGGCAAGCGCATTGCCGTCCATCAGCGCCGCTATGGCGGCCCTCGTCATGGGACGGATCCGGATCATATGCCCAGCTCCCACCGGCGATATGCCGAGTGGACGCCGGATCGTTTCCGTCGCTGGGCCGCATCCGTCGGGCCCGAGACGGAAGGCTTGGTTGTCGCAATCCTCGCCAGCCGCCCACATCCTGAACAAGGCTTTCGAACATGCCTGGGTGTCCTTCGCCTGTTTCGCGATGTCACACGCGATCGCGCCGAAGCCGTCTCAGCCCGCGCTGTCGAGATCGGTGGGCTGAACTGCAAGAGCATCGCCTCGCTCATCGCCAATCACAAGGCCGCAAGGCATTCCACCGAACCGACCGCCATCGTCGATCACGCCAATCTGCGTGGCCCTGATTACTTCCATTGAGGAGACATACCAATGCTCATCCATCCGACCATCAACATGCTGCGCGAACTCGGCCTTCATGGCATGGCCACTGCCTTCCAGGAACTCGACGCACAATCCGAAGCACGCGGCCTCGAGCATGGCGAATGGCTTGCCATGCTGCTCGAGCGCGAGGCTACCATGCGCCGCCAGAAGCGTTTCGAAGCCCGCGCCAGAGCTGCAAAACTTCGCCATGACGCACAGATCGAGAATGCCGACTTTCGTGCCGCACGCGGTCTTGATCGCAATCTGTTCATGGCGCTCGCCGGCTGCGACTGGATCAGAAAGCATCACAGTCTTCTCATCACCGGGCCGGCCGGCGTCGGCAAGAGCTGGCTGGCCTGTGCGCTTGGCCACAAAGCTTGCCGAGAGGATTTCTCCGTCGCCTATCACCGCGTTCCCCGGCTGTTTGCAACGCTTGCCCTCGCGAGAGGCGACGGACGTTATGGCCGGATCCTCAAGCAACTCGCCAAAACCGACCTTCTCATTCTCGATGACTGGGGACCGGAAAAACTCAATGATGACCAGCGGCGTGATGTGCTTGAGATCATTGAAGACCGCTACGAACGCCGATCGACAATCGTCACCAGTCAGCTGCCCCTGGATCGCTGGTACGAGATCATTGCAAACCCAACCCTGGCCGATGCCATCCTGGACCGCCTCGTTCACAACGCCTATCGCATCGATCTCACCGGTGAAAGCATGCGAAAACAGCGCTCGCCGAGAGCGTCCGAAACAGCGCACGCTTGACCTGAAACGAAACCCAATCCAAACATCAACGAGACCCAGGATCAGTCCGAAAAATGGCCGGCTTCAAATCGGAACACCGGCCGGAATGAAATCGGAATGACTGGCCGGCTTCAAATCGGAATCGATGGCCGGCTTCGTCGGAATACGCAACCCATAACACCAAGGACTTCAGCGAGGAGGCAGGAGACCGTCGAAAGCCCCACCCAGATCTCGCCCCCCTGTTCGACGGTGGGAGGTCCGTCTATTGGACATCACTTGTCGACGCACTGAACGGGTTCGAGCCGGGCTTGCTCGAAGAGATCGACGCGGAATTCAATTGGACCGATGCGCCGCGTGGTCTATCGGAAATCCTTGAGGCCGAACGCCTGCTGGAAAGGCAGATTTGGTATAACCGCCATCAGAACTTGCGCATCGGCATCGAGCGCGGCAACGAGAAGATCGTCACGAATGAGGAGTGGTCGGTAGCTGAGCCACGCCACCGCCAAAATATGACGACCGCCGGCACTTGGCGCATTGCTCAAGATTCTGCACGCAGGACCGAAGAAGAGATCGGTACCGACAAACTCGGCCCGTGGACGAACTTCGAATGGGGCATGCTAAATGGCAAACTGTCGGCACTGCGTTGGGTAATGGGCGATGAGTGGGACATGTTGGACACGTAGGGAGCGGAAGCGTGAAGGGGCTGCAAGCCCCCTCCCCGTTTATTGGCAGGCGCGGTGCGGGGGTGGCTTGTGGAGCCTCTTGGATATGCACACCGCGATTTAGAAGGCAGCATGATCCCGAGTATCTCGGTCCTATTGGTTCCTTTGTATCTACGCGGGAAGAGCAGGTTCCGCTTCCAAGGGACCGCTGTAGAGTTCCGCGCCAGTGCGTTTGTCAGGGCGCAGCTCTCTCATTCGCAACAGGACTTGGTTTTTGGTGAAGGAAAAAACACAGTAGGTGTTTCGTTCTGCTGCGGGGCGACGATCCGCCGAAACGCCAGTACTACCATTAGAAATTATCGTCATCGCCGGGTTTAATGCTCCCCCCATCAATGGGATAGTTTGGTAGCGGGACAACCGAGGTACATGCTGGTGTCCGTGTACCGCCAAATGGACCTTTGCCTCTTGCGCCATGTCAAGAAGTTTGGCCGCGTCAAGCGACAATGTAACGCCCTTTTCGTTCGGGGTCTCGACATCCGTTACAGGAAGCAAATGGTGGTGCAATGCCATGAGTCGAAACGTCGGCATTTCAACGGGTTCGTTTCCAAGTGCCTTGATAATATCTAGGCCACTTGGGCCGACATATCCGTACTCCGTCCACTTTGTCGCCAAAATTCGACACGAATTAAGGACCGCAATGATCACGTCGGTCTCAGCCAGCTTAATTCTCTGGATGTAATCGAGGGGTTCTTTCCACGATCTATTGGTTAATTTATCAACGAATAAGCGATACTGGTTCTCATGCTGGTATGAAATCTGATTGTTGACCGAAATCTCAGCAACATTTATCTTTTCACCTTCAGGATATCTTTGGACATCGTGATTTCCGGGCAGTGCAATTATGTGGGTCGCGTCAACGCCCAGCGCTTTCTGCAACGCGTGAAGCTCATTCACCACATCGCCGACGAGCTTATCGCTCCAGTCGCCGTTCGACGTGAAATCACCTGTGACGAGAATAGCGCTGATGTCGCCGTCGAGCCCAATGCGTGCCAAGTCGGCAAGGATGCAGTCAGTTAGAGTCCCCCTCGTATCGCCAACTTCTGGTTTGGAGTTTTGGACAAGAAAACCGTAATGAGCCCCGAAATGCAGATCAGAAAGGTGCAGGACGCTCGACTTTCTACTCCTGCTGTTGTCCTCAACAACCACTGGAGTCGGTTCTGCTTGCTCATCGGATAAGTTGACGAGAGTGCCGTCGCCGAACCTCTTCCCAATCCTATCGTCGTAGTCGATCTGTTCGAGCGAAACCAGCAAGAACCAGCCGAAGACGTCGCGCGCTTTAGCCCGATAATAAGAAGGCACAAGTCCAAGGTCAGGTTTAGCACCTTCTCCCATCTGTTGAGCTATCGATATGGCCTGAAACATCCGCTGAGTTGAACGATCCAATATCAGAACTTCCAGTTCCTGCCCCTCGGGCAAGCTCTTGAAGAAATCACTGTGGTCGTCCTCAAAGTCCTTTTTCCACCATCCCCACCAGACCGCTCCGTCGTGCGTAATGATCTCGCGGTGAGCCTGGATTGTGTCGATGTCCGGTGTTGTATCCCTAAACCGTAGCGCTATTGCCGGTGAGACCATTCGAGAAATCTCCAATATGGGGGCTTTGGAATGGCCCAATCTGCAAGCTGGGGAAGCTGACTTAGCTGAGTATCGAAAGAAACAGAGTTGTCCAACGACGCCAATCTCCGAAGAAATCCGGCTAGAGCAGCAGGATCTTTAACGAGTGCCACTTCGTTCCGTGAACTCCACAGATCAATTTCTCCGCGACCTGACGCTCGCTTGCTCACGGATGGCCACGTCCAGCCCACTGATCGTGAATGCGGTACGATTTGAACCGGGCCCCCATTGTATGTTTGTACGGAATGGTCGCCGTTGTATGGATGCATTCTCAGAGCAAGTTGATAGTTATTTAGAGTGAATCTCAACCACTGCTGAGGCCGATCTTCGAGGGAAGGAATTTTTGGTAGTTTTTTTACTTTAATGCTAAGTAGGCGGCCCCGACGGGGAGTGTGCGACAGCTCACGTCCCGTCGGTTCGACATCGGCTTGGCGCTCGAAGATTGGTGTTTCATAGATCGGACTGAATGAGGAAGGCTGGGCAGTTGCCCATTGCCTCAACCATTCCAACACGAATTGATACTCTATTTCATCGTTAGGCCGCGTTCCCGCCGGCCAAATGGTCGCCAAAATCTCACCGTCAACACCGACGCAGTTGGCCGTCCAAGCCAGCCAGCAAAGGACATGTTCGACATACCAAGGCGGGTCTACGATTGCCGCCGTGTAGCCGGACACGATGGGTGTATTTTCATCGATATCGATTGCGAGATGTTGGGAGACCAGTTGGATCGGCTGCCTGTCGATGAGCATCACGTCCCGGCCGATAGTCGATAGGTGCCGAGCCAAGTTGGGAGTGCCGACCGCGAGAACAGAGCCTTCAACGGGCAGGATCTTCGAAAGGGTGGCGATTGTGCCGGGCGTATACCTCCAATCAAAATCCAGCGGATGAGGCTCAGGTAGTTGACGCACGATCAGGTGCCCGTAGTACAAATTCGGATACATTCTGATGCCTGCGGAGCAGGCAGCGCGCAAGACGCTGATGCACAAAATTTGAAGGCGGGCACTTGCGTGCCAGAGAAAGCCGGCGAAGCGAAACGTCTGGCCAGTGCCCAATGGCAACCGGCGAGCTTCTGGCTGACGGGGTTTCCGTACGCGGGAGGGCCTCTCTTTGTCGGGCAGTTATCAGGGTCAAGCTCAGCAATTGTGTCCAGCGATAGCCGCCCGGCACTCATTGTCGCGGACGAAGCGCCTCGAAGCGCTTCAGAAACTCGCGACGCGCATCGGGGGGACTGAGATGACGAATCTTGATGTCTGCAGGAATGACACCTGCTTCCTTTGCCCAGCTATCGGTGCCTGGCGCCATCACTTGCGCCTGCTCGGCGGCCAATACGCTCAAATCGGCAGCCTTAACCGCATCACGGTAGCCACTACTTAGCCCGAAGCGCTTTGATATTGCGTCCTCCACGTTTACCTCGATGGCCTTGTATTCGGGTAGAAGTTGCTTCAGCGGACGGGTTACGTCCCCAATGAACGCTTCAGCCGCATCGTGGAGAAGGGCCTCATAAGGGTAATCAACAGCGACGTCGCTCACCAGCAGGCTATGTTCAGCAACTGAGTAGAAGTTGCGGCATTGCCCGGCGTAGCGGCAGATGTGCGCCAAGCCGTGCGCTACGTCCTCGATGGTAAAGTTACTTCCGTGGGGATCAAGAAAATCAAAGATTCTGCCGCTGGATAGCGTGATAGTCGGTCCGCGCGCGACATTCACGGCTAAGACATCTCTGCGCATGATATTCATCACCTTGTTTCGCACAATATGGGCGTTGGGCCAACATTGCGCGGTGGACAACTTGAAAAATATGGCATTCGAAGGATGAATGGCACCATCTGGCGAATCATGTATTTGTTTTGCTTGCAATTTCTGCGACGATCACCATTTTTTAACTGGCGCGCCATTTTGCGCGATATGGGGGGATATATGCGTCTGGTGATAGTTCTCTCCGGTCCCATTGGGGTCGGAAAGTCATGCTTCGGCGAGCAGCTGCAGGCTTTGTTTGGCGCAATGCGGGTCTCAACCAGCAATTGGATTGTAGAGCACCGTGGTGTTGAACGCGAGCGGGGTGCGCTTCAAGCTGCGGGAGATAGCCTTGATATCGAGACAGGCGGCGCTTGGGTCGCCGACGCGGTTACCGAGAAAGCCTCGTCGATGGGCGATGAGGCCATACTGTTGGTCGATTCAGCGCGAATTGCTGCCCAAGTTGAAAAACTTCGCGAGCGGTTCGGCGATCGTGTCTTCCACGTTCATCTCCACGCGGAGGATATCTTGCTGGAGCAGCGATATCTCGCACGCGATCCCGCACACAAGGAGTTTACTACCTACGCCGAGGTTCGGGCCAATGGCACCGAGGCGGCTGTTGGTAGCCTTGCTGAGATCGCAGATCTGGTTATGGACGCTGATTATGCCGACGCTCGCACTTTGGCCGTGTCGGCGATGGCTTTCCGAGGCGTGACGGCTCCTCAACCTCAACGCCTTGTCGATGTCATTATAGGCGGCCAGTACGGCAGCGAAGGAAAGGGCAACATCTGCGCACATTTAGCTAATAGCTACGGGGTGTTGATGCGCATAGGTGGCCCTAACGCCGGCCATCTAGTGAAGGATCCGCCTTATAAATACGTCCAGCTGCCTTCCGGCACCGGTACCAACAAGGGGGCTGCCATCCTGATCGGTGCGGGCTCAACCCTTTGGCTGCCACAGCTGATGCTCGAAATCATGGAGCAGGGGCTAACGCCGGACCGTCTGTCAATCGACTCACAGGCAATGGTGATCGACGATGAGGACCGGCGGATTGAAGATGCGTTGACGTCTATCGCATCCACTAAGCAGGGTGTTGGCTCGGCCACCGCACGTAAGATTGTAAATCGGGGCAAGGTCGCAGTCTTTGGCCCGCCGGTGAAGCTGGCGCGTGACGTCCCTCAACTTGCCAAGTTCGTTCGCGATGTTCGCGCTGAACTTGACCGCCATTTCGCCGCCGGGACACGGGTGCTGCTGGAAGGCACGCAGGGAACACTGCTCAGCGTCCATCACGGTTTCTGGCCTAGCGTTACCTCGCGCGAGACATCCGCTGCTGGTTGTCTTTCAGATGCTGGCATCGCACCAGCGCTGGTGCGTCGAGTTATTCTGGTTCTGCGTACGTATCCAATCCGCGTCGGCGGAAATTCAGGTTGGATGGGGCGGGAAATAGAGATGGAGGTCGTCGCCCAGCGTTCCGGCATTCCAATCGACGAGTTCTTGAGAGTTGAGAAGGGGACTATCTCAGGCAACAAACGCCGTATGGCCGAGTTCGACTGGGCACAGTTGCGGCGCTCGGCGGTGCTGAATGGTGCCACGGACGTTGCTGTCACGTTCGCTGACTATCTGGGAACAGACAATCGGGCCGCAACTTCATTTGACGAGTTGAACGAGCAAACGCGAACGTTTATCGAGCGCGTCGAACGCGTAGCTGGCGCTCCGGTCACGCTCGTTTCAAAAGAGTTTGCGTTGGATGGCGTTCTTGAAAAGGGTTTCAAACGTGACTGAAGAGGATCTTGTCCAGCAATATCCGCGGCTCTGGCACATGGCGCATTCGGGCGCGTGGCCGGCGATACGTGACTACGGCCTGATGAGCGCGGCCGCCTTGCTCGACGACTACGGTGTCGAGGGTGAAAGTCGTCACCAATGGGGTTCTTGTAGACGGCCGGAATCTGTCCCGCTGGAAGCCAAAGGCCGGCCTGGGACCGTTCTTCGCGACCAGAAGCCTATGGACGATGGCCGGCTCGCAGGCTGCCTCGACGACGGACTGACCCCGCGTGACTGGTATGAACTATTGAATTCGCGCACCTTCTTCTGGCTCTCCCGCTCGCGGATATGGACGCTTCTCCGCGCCAGAGCCTACCGCAATGTCTCGCAGACGGTGCTGACGCTTGATACGGCCCGGCTTGTGGCAGCGCATCGAGATCGTATCTGGCTTAGCCCAATCAATAGCGGGGCGACGCTGTTTAAGCCACAAAGACGAGGCCTCGATACGTTCCGAAGGATCGTTGACTTCCCTTTCGAACAGCGCGCTGAGACGCGACGCCCCGAGAATAATGTCGTCGAACTGGTAGTCGACCATTCGGTCCCCGACGTGGCCGATTATGTGTTGGCTGTACATGAAGTTCGGGATGACCAAATCCTCTCCGAGATATGGCGCAGCCCCGACAGCGGGCCGGGCGATAAGCCGTGACGCTCTCGGGTTAGTGTTGGCGGTATGGCCGGTACGGTTCTTACCGTGCGGGCAGTCTGGCTGGCAGACCAGCCCGTCGCAACACGTCTGCAATGTGGCTGGTCAGCCCGACCTCGCCGATGACTGTTACACCTGCGTCGGGTGGTAGTTGATCAAGAAACACGCGGAGACGGTCAAGACCCTCGTCGACTCTAAATTCTGCCCAAGTACGTGCCTCACCGGGGACAATGGTCGTTGCCGAGCTTGATGTAGCCCCCCGGTGCAACTGGATTACCCACACGCGCTCTCCGTCGTGTACCCATTCGAACTTCACTGGGCCAAGCGTGTCACGGAGCTTCCCATAGACTGATCGAACGCCGTCGGTCACGTTTGTAGGCAGCATCTCGGGGAGGTCGATGCCGAGCATGAGCCGATCGCCCTCGCCGGATCGCCCTTCGATTATGAGGTTGCCGTCCGCATCGACAATTGCCGCTCCAGAATGGCCGGCTGGAACGGCATCCTGCCGTAGCACTGAGGCGACGACCTTCCCCTCAGGGTCTTCATTTGCAAGCAGCGCAAAAGGATCTGTCCAACCCTTGACGGTGGTGTAGAGACCGGGGTGTGGCTCCACCGGACAGGTCCGCGTCCAGACTTCAGAGGAGCCTGTCGGTGTACCAAAGACGAACGGCGCCACTCGCCTGTTGATTACCATGGTGCGCGGCACTGGCATTCCAAGTGTCTGGGCCATGAGAAGGCCGAACGTCTTGTCACCGAGAAAGCGGCTGAAATGATTGGGCCAACGTTGTGCCGCTGTAGTGGCTCCGGGAACGTTAATCTCATGCTCCCAGAGTAGGGTATGCGCCTGCTGCCATCCCCTTTTTATCGGATGGATACTAAATTCAATTCGTTCACCCAGCGCGGCGCTGAGTTGCGGCTTGAATCCGTAAACAGTCGACAGAACGTCCATAGCTTGGCCAAACGGCAGCGAAGCTACGCCCGGTTTCTCTACGCATCGAGGCGTGTCGTCCGGCGCAAACTCAATAGTCTGGCCCTGCAGAACGCCCGATACCCCGCCATCATGAATGTCGATAGTTTCGTTGACGATTAGGTGAAGCCCGTCGGCGGCTAAGCGGTTTGCATGAGCGAGTACGTCGTCAAGCGATTCCAGTCCATAAACAAACTCACGGCTGCGAGGGTCGTGCGGGCGGTAGCTACGGACATTCACTTTGCCTTCGCCGCTTCGAGCAAGCAATTCGGCGATCGCTTCGTTGACAGTAGCGAAGCGATGGTTCGGCGTGGCGCCAGCTACGCGACTGTAGGATTGCCTGAGCGCTCCTGCATCTGGGCGAAGAGCGACGAACTGTGCCACATTGCCGACAGTTGCCAGCCCGTCGAGCACTTCGTCCTTCTGTAGCAGCATTCGAGTCTATTCCCCTTTTTCCTCAGCCCGATGATCGTGGCAATTCCGTTCAGCGCGAGCTGACATACCTGCAGAGAGCTTGTTTATCCACCCAGAGCAAGGCGAAGTGCGCTTGTCGATTTTGGCCACCTGTAAGCGTATTGTCACCTTGCGGCCAGACCTCACAGCGCGGCAATTGCGCCGGGTCGAGGCCTGAGCGCATTCAGTGCAGCCAAGCGCAACCGGGCGGGGCAAGGCCGATCCGTCACCTTGTTCTTTAAGCCGGACTTGAAGGCATGGTATCGAAGCGTCGGGATAGCGAAAATCGCGGCGGCCAGTCTAGCAGTTGGCTGAAGACAAAGTGTCATAGGGTCAGCGAATTGAAGCGGGAAAGCTAGTTTTGGCGCTAGTGACTGACCAGAGCTGGCCGCGATGTCGGGGGCAGCCTTCATCACATTGGACCGAGATATGCCACCAAGGATGAATTGGGCATCCGCGTCGTATGTGGCACTGCAGGCGCTGGCGATTGCGGTACGCGAGGCCGCAGTTTGCCTTCCTGTATGTTCGCAGACGTGGTTACTCAATCTAGCTTTGCGCCCTTGAGGTCTGCGTTCCGAGGGCCGCAATCGTCGCCTCCTTCGCTCGGCTGCGGCTATGAGTTTTGTCAGCATATGGGCAAGAATCGGCTACGGGCTGTTGTTTTCCTTTGTCAAGAGGGGAGAGAATCACTATCTTGACAAGAAGGAGGAGGTTGTTAGCTGCACTGAGTCGCAATGGGGGAACGGCGGCCAACAATCGAAATCAAGGCTCATGGAGTATACACCGCAGCATATCGCCAATTATTTTCTGGATAGGGCGAAGAAAGAAGGGCGTACGATCTCGCCAATGAAGCTGATAAAGCTTGTTTATATTGCCTATGGCTGGGTACTTGCTCTTACGGGAAAGCGTCTTTTTCAGGAAAAGATTCAGGCTTGGAAACACGGCCCTGTCATCCCTTCTTTGTATCATGAATTTAAGCACTTTCGTTCAGACCCAATCAATGAGAAGGCAATGAGGTTTGATCTCGACACGTTCGACGCAGTCGAGCCGCGCATTGATCCTGAGGATAAAGAATCTAATTTTATCCTAGACAAGGTCTGGTCGGTGTATAAGCATTTCTCGGGGTCGACTCTTCGCGCTAAGACTCATGAAGCCGATACGCCTTGGTCGCGAGTCTACAATCCTGAAGAGATGGATACGCAGATTCGTGACAAGGACATCGCGGAACACTATCAAAACCGAATTAAGCGATACCTCGACGCCGCCTCTTAGTCCGCAAGGCGAACGTGATCTTCTTGCGCGCCTAAAGGAAACTCCTGCCGACAAACTAGGCGAGGCCGTCAAGGCGTCGGAGGGATTTACGGCGGAAGACGAGGACAATGATAAGCGCGGGGTGAGGGCTCTAAACCGCGCCACACTCGCTAAAATCAAGCGTTGCTTCTTCTGGTTCCTTTTCATTTTGGTATGCATCACCCTTGCGATTTTCGCTTTCGGGTTCGTCTATCTAGTATGGATATGGGTAGCGTCGTTTATCGATAAGCCTGATGAAGTTGGGCAATTTCTAAAGAGCGGCATAACGGCGGTATTGTTGATTTTGGCGACATTGTTCGTCGAAAACGTCATCAAGAATCATGAATAGGCTAGTGGGCAGGGGTCCTTATCCACCGGACTCGCCCCGCGCCATCTAACGAATGCTGGTTACTTGCCGGTGGTGCAGCGCTGTGGAGCGAGCGCAGTTATCGCAGCTAGTCGAGATCAGCGTGCGGACAATGCTCTTATGCAACCGTTCTGCGCCCGCCAGAAATCGTGTGGGTCTGCCGGCGAAAGCAGATTAGGATTTGGGCTCGAATGCAACGTTAACCGCACGCCGAAGGTGCAAGGGCAAGTGCAAGCGGGTTCGAATTGAATCCGTAAAAATGAACGAAATCAATACGTTATCGGAATTGTCTGGCGGAGAGGGAGGGATTCGAACCCCCGATGGGCTTGCACCCATGCCGCATTTCGAGTGCGGTGCATTCGACCACTCTGCCACCTCTCCGCGGTCATGGTCGGCCGTTGCCGGCGCGGCGCACTAGATAACGGCTGAACGGGCAGGTTACAAGGCCAAATCCACCGATATTTGGCTTGTCATCCGGCCTGCCGGGCAAGCAGCTGAAACAGGGCAGGTCTTTGCGGTCGAACCCACGCGGTTTCACGGGCCAACCACGCATACCCGCCGCCAGGTGAAGGCAACGCCGGGCGGTCAAGTCGACATGCCTGGTCTTTGCCGGCCAATGACTTCCCCGGCAACGGCTGTTGCCTTGACTCCCACGCAACCTTCGGTTAGGGACAGCGCGCAATCGGCGTGGAGGGTTCTTCCGCGCCGCTTGTTTTTTGAACCCGCAGACTGACAAAAAGACGGCCGAACCGCCTCAGGCGGTTCATCGAGGCCGACCGAACAGCGAAAGGCAAAAAATGTTCGCAGTCATTAAAACGGGCGGTAAGCAGTATCGCGTTGCCGCCAACGATCTCCTGAAGATCGAAAAAGTCGAAGCCAATGTCGGCGATATCGTCGAGATCGGCCACGTGCTCGCGCATGGCGAGGGCGAGAATGTGACGTTCGGCGCGCCGTTCGTCGATGGCGCTCTGGTCACCGCCGAAGTCGTCGAGCAGGGCAAGAACCGCACGGTCATCGCTTTCAAGAAGCGCCGCCGTCAGAATTCGCGCCGCAAGATCGGCCATCGCCAGCTTTTGACCACCGTGCGGATCTCCGAGATCCTGCTGGGTGGCGCGAAGCCCGCCAAGAAGGCCGCCGTGAAGGCGGAAGCCAAGGCCGAGGTTGCTGCCGAGGCTGCGCCGAAGGAGGCCAAGGCCAAGAAGGAAGCTGCCCCCAAGGCAGACGTGACGGCCGAGACCGCCGCCGCGCCGCTGTTCAAGGCACCGAAGGGCGAGCCGGACGACCTGACCGTGATCAAGGGCATCGGCCCGGTCGCCGCCAAGGATCTCAACGAGCAGGGCATCATCACCTTCGCGCAGCTCGCCAAGCTGACCGACAAGGATGTCGCCAAGATCGACGAGCACATGCCGTTCAGCGCCGACCAGATCAAGGACTGGAGCGAACAGGCCAAGGAACTGGCGAAGAAGTAATTTTTCCGGCGAAACATCCGCCGGATCGGACTTGAAACGGAACGCGAACGCGTTCATAAGGCCTTTTAGGCGCCTTGCGGCGCAACGGAGTTAGTTAGATGGCACACAAGAAAGCTGGCGGCTCGTCGCGCAACGGTCGCGACTCGCATTCCAAGCGTCTGGGCGTGAAGAAGTTCGGCGGCGAAGCCGTCATCCCGGGCAACATCATCATTCGTCAACGCGGCACCACCTGGCATCCCGGCGTCAATGTCGGCATGGGCACGGACCATACCCTTTTTGCGCTCGAATCCGGCGCAGTCACCTTCAACAAAAAAGCCAACGGCCGAACCTACGTATCGGTCAACCCGATTACCAAAGCCGCGGAGTAGCCGGTTCCGCACTAGAACACCGGCGCCCATCTCGGGAACCGGTGTCTGGCAACGCCAGGAAAAGGATCAGGGGAGATGGGTTTCCATCTCCCCTTTTTTCTTGCCTGGAGGACTAAAATGGTTGCCGAAGCGGAAGACTCAGAAGACGAAAGTTACGCGATAGACTGCCCGGTGCTGGTCACCGAGCGGCTGGTGATGCGGGCGCCGCGCGAGAGCGACATCGCGCAACTGGTCGAGCTTGCCGACAACCGTCATGTCGCCGAAATGCTGGCGCGCATGCCGCACCCCTATGGCGAGACCGAGGCCCGCGCTTTCCTGGCCATGACACGGTCGCGCCGCGCCGGCATCGCCTATGCCTTGACGCTGGCCGGCACCGACACCTTCGTCGGCTGCGCGGGGCTCAACACCACCGATCGCGGGCTGGAGCTCGGCTACTGGATCGGCGAACTCTACTGGAAGCGCGGCTATGCGACGGAAGCCGCCCACGCGCTGGTCGACCTCGCCTTCCAGAAGACATCGGTCCAGGTGCTGCATGCCTCGACGCGGGTCATCAATCCGGCCTCGCGCCGGGTGATCCACAAGTGCGGCTTCCAGTATGCCGGGCAGGGCATGCTGAACTCGATCGTCGCCGGCCAGGTGCCGGTCGAGCGCTACAGGCTCGACAGGAAGACGTGGATCAGCCTGCGCAACTGGGTGCATTTTTGATGGATGGCGCTTTGATGGATGGCGCCGGGCAAGCCAATGGCCGATGACAGCAACAATATTGAAACGATCGCGATCGCGCCGATAACGCCGGGTTGCATCGAAAGTTTTCATCGCGCGCTTGATCTCGTTGCGCGTGAGCGGAAGTACCTGTCCTTCCTCGAGGCGCCGCCACTCGACCAAACCCGGCAATTCGTGTTGGACCGTATCGTGGCCGGCGATCCAGGTTTCGTCGCCGTTGTTCACGGCGAGGTGGTCGGCTGGTGCGATATCTCACGCCATGACCGGCTCATCCATGCGCATCGTGGCAGCCTCGGAATGGGGATTGTTGCCTCCCATCGCGGGCGTGGCCTCGGACTGCGGCTTATCAATGCCACCCTGGCGCAGGCACGCAAGGTCGGCTTTGCCCGCGTCGAGCTGTCCGTACATGCCGACAATGCCCGTGCAATCGCCCTTTACGACAAGGTGGGGTTTGTCAGGGAGGGCGTGCAGCGCGACGCTATCCGTATCGACGGGCACTACGGCGATACGATCATGATGGCTATTGTTGAACGCGAAAACGCAGCCGGATGAGGTGCGTCAGCCCAGTTCGGCCCACACCGGCAGGTGGTCGGAACCGGTTGCCTGGTGGTCGACCCACAGGCGCTTCAGCGATCTGGCAAGCGAGGCGCTGGTGAAGACGTAGTCGATGCGCTTGTGGCGGCTGGTGTTCGCCGGGTCCTTGGGGTCGACCCAACTGGCGAGATCGTCGCCGGCGACGTTGAGGCGCACGGCGGCGTCGACGGCGAAGTCGGCGGTCAGCGGCATACCGAACTGGTGATCCGGCCGGCCGGCCAGTTCGACATATTCGGGCGAGCCTGCCAGCATGTTGAAATCGCCCATGGCGACAAAGGCCTCGGGGTGCGGCAATTCCGGCAGTCCGATCTCGGCGACGCCGGACAGCGCGCCGCCTTCGAGCGCGTAGTTCAAAAGGCGCCGGCGCAGGAACTGGATCTGGCTCGCGCGTTCGACCGGGCTACGGTGATCGAGATGGATGGAATAGAAGCGGATGAACCCAAGCGGCGTCTCGATCAGCGCTTCCAGCGCGCCGCGCTGGAAGTTCATCATCTCGAAGCTGCGGCTGCGCGGCAAAAGCAGGTTGCGCGACAGATGAATGGGCGTCTTCGACAGCATCATGTTGCCGAGCTGGAAGGTTGTGGTGATGGCGCGGCCGTTGTCGATGCGCGAGCCGATATTGGCCTCGAAATTGCTGCCGTAGACGGCGAAATAGTCCGGCAGCGCCGCGCCGATCTCGGCGACCATGTCGCGCCCGCCGTTCCTCGGATTGTTGCGGGTGACCTCCTGCAGCGCGATCACATCGGCGCCGCGCACCGCGTCGGCAATGCGCGCGACATCGTATTGCCCATCAAGGCCGATGCCGTACTGGATGTTGTAGGTTACAAGCTTCATGCCAACATGTCTCCGGCCGACCCCAAGCGGCCATTGTCACAAAACGGTCTCGCCCTTGACCGCGCCTTGGTTTAGAGCAAGGCCCAAGGTTTAGAGCAATGCCGCAAGGCCAATAAAAGAAACTGCAATCCCATGAAATTTCTCGATCAAGCCAAGGTCTATGTCCGCTCGGGTGACGGGGGCGCCGGTTCGGTGTCGTTCCGGCGCGAGAAATTCATCGAGTTCGGCGGGCCGGATGGCGGCGATGGCGGCCGCGGCGGCGATGTCTGGCTGGAAGCGGTCGACGGCCTGAACACGCTGATCGACTATCGCTACCAGCAGCATTTCAAGGCCAAGACCGGCGTCCACGGCATGGGCCGCAACATGACCGGCGCAAAGGGCGCCGACGTGACGCTGAAGGTGCCGGCGGGAACGCAGGTGTTCGAGGAAGACAATGAGACGCTGATCTGCGACCTCACCGTGGTCGGCCAGCGCTTCCTGCTCGCCAAGGGCGGCAATGGCGGCTTCGGCAACCAGCATTTCAAGACCTCGACCAACCAGGCGCCGCGCCGCGCCAATCCCGGCCTTCCCGGCGAGGAGCTCAATATCTGGCTGCGGTTGAAGCTGATCGCCGATGCCGGGCTGGTCGGGCTGCCCAATGCCGGCAAGTCGACTTTTCTCGCCGCCGTCACCGCGGCCAAGCCGAAGATCGCCGATTATCCGTTCACGACGTTGCATCCCGGCCTCGGCGTCGCCCGCATCGATGCGCGCGAATTCGTCATCGCCGACATTCCGGGCCTCATCGAGGGCGCGCATGAAGGCGTCGGCATCGGCGACCGTTTCCTCGGCCATGTCGAGCGCACGCGCGTGCTGCTGCATTTGGTTTCGGCGCAGGAGGAAAACCCGGGCAAGGCCTACAAGACCGTGCGCGCCGAACTCGAGGCCTATGGCCACGGCCTGACCGAAAAGGTCGAGATCCTGGCGCTCAGCCAGGTCGACACGCTCGATGCCGATGAACGCAAGAAGAAGGTCGCCTCGCTGAAGCGCGCCGCCGGCCGCGCGCCGTTGCTTCTGTCCGCCGTCACCGGCGAAGGTGTCGAGGCCGTTCTGCGGGCGCTGATGACAGTGATTGCCGAGGCGCGCGCGGAGGCCGCGCCCGTGGTCGAGACGCGCTGGGAAAAGTAAGACCATGCAGTCGCTGAAAAAATACCGGCGCATCACCGTCAAGATCGGCTCGGCGCTGCTCGTCGACCGCGCGAGCGGCCTGAAGCGCGACTGGCTGGACTCGCTCGCCGACGACATCGCGGTGCTCGCTGAGGGTGGCGCCGAAATCCTCGTCGTCTCCTCCGGCGCCATCGCGCTTGGCCGGACCATCCTTGGCCTTGGCAAGCGCGCGCTGAAGCTTGAGGAGAGCCAGGCGGCCGCCGCCGTCGGGCAGATCGCGCTCGCCGGTGCCTGGTCGGATGCGCTTGGCAGGGGCGCCCTGAAGTCGGGCCAGATTCTTCTCACCCTTGGCGACACCGAGGAGCGCCGCCGCTATCTCAATGCGCGCGCGACGATCTCGACGCTGCTCAAGATGAAGGCGGTGCCGGTCATCAACGAGAACGACACGGTGGCCACGTCCGAAATCCGCTATGGCGACAATGACCGGCTGGCCGCGCGCGTTGCCACCATGATGGGCGCCGACCTTCTGGTGCTGCTCTCCGACATTGACGGGCTCTACACCGCACCGCCGGCGCGCGATCCGCAAGCCAAGTTCATTCCGGTGGTCGACCGTATCACGCCGGACATCGAGGCGATGGCGGGGGCTGCCGCCTCCGAACTGTCGCGCGGCGGCATGCGCACCAAGCTCGATGCCGGCAAGATCGCCACCGCCGCCGGCACCGCGATGATCATCACCTCGGGCACGCGGCTGTCGCCGCTGATGGCGATCGAGCGCGGCGAGCGCGCCACCTTCTTCCGGCCGAGCGCCAATCCGGTCAAGGGCTACAAGACCTGGATCGCCGGCCAGCTCGAACCGGCCGGCCGGCTGACGGTCGACGCCGGCGCCGTCGGTGCGCTCGCATCGGGCAAATCGCTGCTGCCGGCCGGCGTCAAACTGGTCAGCGGCAATTTCTCGCGCGGCGATACCGTGGCGATCCTGTCGCCAGAGGGCCGCGAGATCGCGCGCGGGCTGGTTGCCTATGATGCCGCCGATGCCGTAAGGATCGCAGGCCTGAAGACGGCCGAGATCGAAACCGTGCTCGGCTACGAAGCGCGTTCGGCGATGATCCACCGCGATGATCTCGTGGTGAGTCACGCGGGAGGCGACATAAGCGGAGGATGAGCCATGCTGAAGCTGCATGAAAAATCCGGGGATGACACCGTGGCGCTGATGGCCGATATCGGCCGCCGCGCCCGTGCCGCCGCCCGACCGCTGGCCATCGCCACCACCGCCGCCAAGAATGCCGCGCTGCTTGCCATGGCGGACGCGATCGTCGCGCGCGAGCAGGACATTCTCGACGCCAATGCCATCGACATCTCGAATGGTGAGGAGTCAGGGCTTTCCGCCTCCTTCATGGACCGGCTGAAACTCAATCCCGCGCGCATCCGCGCGGTGGCCGACGGCATTCGCGAAATCGCCGAACTCAAGGATCCGGTCGGTGACGTGATCGCCGCCTGGGAACGGCCGAACGGCCTGCGGATCGAGCGCGTGCGCACGCCGCTCGGCGTCGTCGGCGTCATCTATGAGAGCCGCCCGAACGTGACGGCGGATGCCGGTGCGCTCTGCCTCAAGGCCGGCAATCCGGTGATCCTGCGCGGCGGTTCGGATTCGCTCAATTCGTCCGCTGCCATCCATGCCTGCCTGGTCGAGGGCCTGAAGGCCGCCGGCCTGCCGGAAGACGCCATCCAACTGGTGCCGACCACCGACCGCGCCGCTGTCGGCGAGATGCTGAAGGGGCTAGGCGGTGCGCTCGACGTCATCATCCCGCGCGGCGGCAAAAGCCTGGTCGGGCGGGTGCAGAGCGAGGCGCGGGTGCCGGTCTTCGCCCATCTCGAAGGCATCTGTCACCTCTACATCGACCGCTCCGCCGATCTCGACATGGCCGTCAGGATCGCCGTCAACGCTAAGATGCGGCGCACCGGGGTCTGCGGCGCCGCCGAAACGCTGCTGGTCGACCGCGCTGTGGCGTCCACGCATCTGGCACCGATCCTCGATGCGCTGCGCGCCGCCGGCTGCGAGATCCATGCCGATCAAGAAGTGCTGAAGGTGTTTTTCGACGCCAAGCCGGCGACCGATGCCGACTGGGTGACCGAATATCTCGACGCCATCATCGCGGTGAAGCTGGTCGACGGCATCGGTGGCGCGATCGAGCATATCGAGACCTTCTCCTCGCATCACACAGAGGCGATCATCGCCGAGGACGCGAAGGCCGTGGAACGGTTCTTCAACGAGATCGATTCGGCGATCCTGCTGCACAATGCCTCGACCCAGTTCGCCGATGGCGGCGAGTTCGGCATGGGCGCCGAGATCGGCATCGCCACCGGCAAGATGCATGCGCGCGGGCCGGTCGGTGTCGAGCAGCTGACCTCGTTCAAATATCGCGTGCGCGGGTCGGGACAGGTGAGGCCTTGATTTTATTTTGCCACTAGAGCGTGAACCGTTGCGCCCAGGCACCCCCCTCTGTCCTACCGGACATCTCCCCCGCAAGGGGGGAGATCGGCTGGAATTTCCGGTTTCGCCAATCATCAGCGTTGCAGGATTTGCTCCTGCAGTCGAACTGCTAATCTCCCCCCTTGCGGGGGAGATGGCCGGCAGGCCAGAGGGGGGTGCCTAGCGCGATGCCATCCTCTTCCCCCCAGGCTGCCCCCTCCGCCTACCTGAAGATGCCGCATGCCGAAAAAGGTCTCGCCGTCGGCCTGTTCGGCGGCTCGTTCAATCCGCCGCATGCCGGCCATGCCCTGGTCGCCGAGATCGCGCTGAGGCGCCTGGCGCTCGACCAGCTTTGGTGGATGGTGACGCCGGGCAATCCGCTGAAGAGCACGCGCGAATTGGCGCCGCTGGCCGAGCGGCTGCAACTGTCGGAGCAGATCGCCAAGAACCCGAAGATCAAGGTCACCGCCTTCGAGGCGGCGCATCATGTGCGCTATACCGCCGACACGCTGGCGCTGGTCAAGGCGCGCAACCCGGGTGTCGACTTCGTCTGGATCATGGGCGCGGACAGTCTGCGCGATTTCCATCGCTGGCAGCGCTGGCGCGAGATCGTGCTGACGTTCCCCATCGCGGTCATCGACCGGCCGGGCGCGACGCTGTCGTTCCTGTCGTCGGTCGTCGCCAAGACCTTCGACTATGCCCGCATCGATGAAGGCGACGCGCCGCTGCTCGCCCGCATGAAGGCGCCGGCCTGGACCTTCATCCACGGCCCGCGCTCGTCGCTGTCGTCGAGCGCGATCCGCAAGATGGCGAAGGGGTAGGACCTGCACGGTCTTCCTTTCTCCCAGGGGAGAAGGGAAGACCGCCGATGTCGTTTTTGCAGGGGCTTTTCGCTGCCGCATAGGCGATCTTGTCTGAACATGGCCACTCCCGTGAAGCACAATACCAAAATCGATCCGGTGCATGGCAGTGCGCCGACGCCGCTGATCGCGATCGCCAGTGTCATCGTGTCGATGGCGCTGATCGCCATCGGCAACGGGCTGATGTTTGCCTACATCCCGGTGCGGCTCGGCGTCGAGGGCTTCGATCCGACCTGGGCCGGGCTGATCGTCACCGGCCTGTCGGCCGGCGGTCTTGCCGGCTGCATCCTGACCGGGCCGCTGGTGCGCAGGGTCGGCCATGCCCGCGCCTTCATGGTGCTGTCGGCGCTGATCGCGCTTTCCAACGCGGCCATCGGTGCCGGTCCGCACCCCGTGCTGTGGATCGGCGCGCGCGCCCTCTACGGCTTTGCCATATGCGGCCTGTTCATCGTCGCGCAGAGCTGGCTGAACGATGCCGTGGCCAACGCCATACGCGGCCGGGTGATGGCCTTTTTCTACGTCGCCTATGTCGCCGGGCTCGGTGTCGGCTATGCGACGCTGGCGCTGGTCGACATCAAGACCGCGGACGCGCCCTTGATCGGCATTGCCTTCACCGCCTTGTCGATCCTGCCCGTCGGCATGACGCGGCTGGCGCAGCCGCCGGCGCCGCAGGCCGCCTCGGTGGCGCTGGGCCGGGCCTGGCGGATTTCACCGGTCGGCGTTGCCGGCATGCTGGCGGTCGGTGGCCTGTCCATGTCGATTTCCGGTTTCGCGCCGATCCATGCCACGGCCAAGGGCTATAGCCAGGCCGATGTGGCATTGCTGCTTTCGGTGATGCCGCTCGGCACGCTGATCCTGCAGCTTCCCTTCGGCTGGATATCCGACCGCACCGATCGCCGCTACGTGCTGATCGGGGCATCCGCGCTGGCCGCGGTGGCCGGCATGTTCGCGCTCGGTTTCGACGGCGGCGCGCTGCCGGCGCTGCTGGTGATCTATGTCTTGTGGGACGGCGCCTCGGAATCGATCTATTCGCTGTCCAGCGCGCATGCCGCCGACCGCGCCGGCAAGGACGACATGGTGGCGCTGTCCAGCTCGCTCCTGTTTGCCTGGTCGCTGGCCGGGTTCGTGGTGCCGGGCATCGTGACGGCGCTGTCGGCCGTCTTCGGCACGCAGGCCTTCATCTATGTGGCCGTTGTCATCGCCTGCGCCTTCTGCCTGTTCGTGCTGTTGCGCGTGTTCACCACACAGGCCGTGCCTGCCACCGAGACCGGCAGCTTCGCACCGATGACGGCGCAGGCGCCGCTGCCGGTCGAACTCGCTTATGCGCCGGACGAGATCGCAGGCCGGACCAAGGACTGAAGGTTGTTGCTCTTCGCAAGGCCTTAGGGAAACCGCTCCGGGCGCCCCGCAATCGCCTATTGTTTGCGGGCCTCCGGCGCCGGCGCTTCCGGTGGCGGCAGTGGGATGGAGATGCCCTCGCTGTCGAAAGCCTGCTTTGCACGCTTCGTCATGTCGATATTCGTGGAGAAGTAGTCGGCCGCCGAAGTCCAATAGCGCAAGGTAAGCGAAACGGTCGTATCGCCGAGGCTGGCCACGAAGGCGATAGGCGCCGGTTCACGACGGATGCGCTTGTCGGCGCCGGCAAGGGCAAGCAATGTCTTCTGGGCGCCGTCGATGTCGTTCCACGAACCGATGCTCAAGCTGATGTCGCTGCGGCGCACCCCATTGCGCGAAAAATTGCGCACCGGCTGGTTCCACAGCGTCGAATTGGGCGCCAGTATGTAGACGCCGTCGGCGGTCCTGAGCCTGGTGGCGAACAGGCCGATTTCCTCGATCGAACCTGAAATGGCGCCGACCTCGACGGATTCGCCGATGCGGAACGGCCGCAGCGCCAGAAGCATGATGCCGGCGGCGATGTTCTGCAGCGTGCCTTGCAGCGCCAGGCCGATGGCCAGGCCGATGGCGCCGATCGCGGCGATGATCGAGGCGGTCTGCACGCCGAACTGGCCGAGCACCATGATGACGACCAGGATCAGGATGGCGTACCGGACGATCTTGGAAAAGAAATGCCGCAGCGTCGCGTCGAAACCGTGGATATGGCCGAGGCCGGCAAAGATCGAACGCTCGGCGAGGCCGGCGACGATGTAGCCGACCACCAGCAGGATGATGGCGCCGATGGCCGAGAAGGAATAGGAAACGATCAGCGTACTGAGCTGCGCCAGGCCGGCCTGGACGGTAAGAAGGGTGTTTTGCGGGTCGATCGGCATGGCGGGATTCCGGTTGGTCGGTCAGCCGATAACCCATGCCAGACGCCTGGGTTCCGCTTTTTTTTGCCTCCCTCTGGAACAAGCGGGCAACCGGCGAGTTCGCGTGAGTTGGGGCTGCGTCTTGAAACTGTCAGGGAACTCTGCCTATCTAAGTGGCGTCACCTGCTTTTGGGGGTGATTTGGTTGTTCTTGCTGCGAAAGGAAATACACTGAGAACAGCACTGCGGAAGAAGGCCGACATCGTGCCTTCGCCGGCCGGGATCAGCGTAAACGACGCCGTGTCCCGCGCCATCAACACAGTCCTTGCCAGTCTGGAAGACTCCAAGGCCGAAAACATCGTCTCAATCGACATTCAGGGGAAATCGAGCCTCGGCGACTACATGGTCGTCGCGTCGGGCCGATCGCACCGTCATGTCTCGGCTGTCGCCGACCATCTCCTCAAGGCGCTCAAGGATGCCGGCCTCGGCACGGCGCGCGTCGAGGGGCTGTCCGGCGCCGACTGGGTCCTGATCGATTCGGGCGACATCATCGTCCATGTCTTCCGCCCCGAAGTCCGCGAATTCTACAATCTCGAAAAGATGTGGCAGGCGCCGGATCTCGAGGAAGAGACCCTCCACTAAGCCGCCTTTGTTTTGATGCATGTCATTGTCCCAAAACCGCTTCCCACTTTGGGTGACATGCATTAGCGGCTTATAGAGGCGAGGATGAAGATTTCAGTTCATGCCGTGGGCCGAATGAAAGCCGGCCCCGAGCGGGAGTTGGCCGACCGCTATTTCGAGCGCTTCGCCAAGAGCGGGCCGGCGGTCGGGCTTGAATTCGCCGGGATAACCGAGATCACAGAGGGCCGGTCGCAGAGCGCTGTCGAGCGCCAGCGCGACGAAGGCTCCCGACTGCAGGCGCAGCTGCAGCCGGGCACGGCGCTGATCGTGCTCGATGAGCGCGGCAAGAGCCTTTCCTCGCAGGATTTAGCCAATCGCATCGGGCAGTTGCGCGACGGTGGGCGCAAGGCGCTGGTGCTGGCCATAGGCGGCGCCGACGGCCACGATCCGCCGCTGCGCGACCAGGCGGATCTGGTGCTGTCGTTCGGTGCGCTGACCTGGCCGCATCAACTGGTGCGGGTGATGCTGGGGGAGCAGCTCTACAGGGTGGCGACGATCCTTTCCGGCCACCCCTATCATCGCGCATGAGCCTGCCGCACAGTTGGCGCCAGCGGTGATTCGTCGCCCATTGCCCGGATTTCCGCCCCAATGCCGAGCTAGATTCAGAATCTGTGGTTTAATGCATGTCGTTGCCCAAAATGGGGACCACTTTGGGCAACATTCATTCGGGGACGGGCTGGTCGAACATGGTTGATGGTTCGTTAACGAAGCCGCGGATAGTATAGATCGCGAATGTCTGAGGGCTGGAAATCGACAACGGGCCCGACAGGGGGCTCCTGGCGCGCGCGCTGCGGCATCGCGGTGGCGGCGCTCTTTTTGTCGTTCCATGGCGCGCGGGCTGAAAACACGCTCGACATGGCGCCCGATCCGGACCAGAGCCGCGCCGAGTACGAGCAGGTTTCCAAGGAAATAACGCTGTCGTCCGAACGGCTTGCCAAGCTCGCCGCCGATATTGCCGCAGTCAAGAAGGACCATGCCTCGATCACCGCCGCGCTGATCCAGTCGGCGATGACCGAGCAGAAGCTTGGTCAGGACATCGAGGACATCGGCGCCAAGCTGGAAGGGCTGAAAGACCGGCAACAGAAAATCCGCGCCTCGCTCATGGCGCGACGCGATGTGCTGGCCGAGGTGCTGGGCGCGCTGCAGCGCATGGGGCTCAACCCGCCACCGGCGATCCTGGTCAAGCCGGAGGACGCGCTGTCGTCGGTGCGAAGCGCCATCCTGCTCGGCGCCGTGGTGCCGGAATTGCGCCAGCAGACCGACAGCCTGCTGGCCGACCTCAAGGAGCAGACCCGGGTAACGGCCTCGATCGAGGCCGAGCGGGCGCGGTTGACGGACGCTGTCGGCGAGCAGGTGGCGGAAAAGAAGCGGCTCGGCATGCTGCTGGAAGCCAAGCAGAAGCTCGAGGCCGACACGCAGGCGCAAATGGCGGCCGAACAGCAGCGTTCCGAGCAGCTGGCGGCCAAGGCCTCCAGCCTGAAGGACCTGATCGCCTCGCTCGAAGCGCAGGCCGACAAGGCCCGCAAGGCCGCCGATGCCGCAAAGGCAGCCGCCGCGGGCCAGCCGGGTGACGTTCCGAACAGTGATGGAAACGATGGCGGCGACAAAACGGCATCGCTGGCGTCGCTGCCGGTTCCCGAAGGCAACCGGCTCACCGCGACCGCCCCCTTTTCGGCGCTGCAGGGGCAGATCGCGCTGCCGGTCACCGGCCGCATCAAACGCCGGTTTGGCGCGGACGACGGTAATGGCGCGGTGATGCTTGGCGACATGCTTGCGACACAATCGGGAGCCATCGTCACCGCTCCGGCGGATGGGAATGTGCTTTATGCGGGGCCGTTTCGCTCCTATGGTCAACTCTTGATCCTCAATGCTGGCGACGGTTATCATGTCGTTCTGGCGGGGATGAGCAGAATCAGCGTCGTGACTGGCCAGTCAGTGCTCGCAGGAGAGCCGGTCGGTGCGATGGGAGAGGCCCGGGTGGCAAGCACCTCGGTTTCGAAGAATGGAAATGCCACGCCGGAACTCTACGTCGAGTTCCGCAAGGATGGAAAACCCGTCGATCCGACCCCATGGTGGGCGGACCGTTATTCTGGAAGGACGTGAAATGATGCGGAAACTGTCGCTTCTGTTTGCCGGTGCGCTGATGGGCGCATCCGCCATGAGCCTCGTCTATGGTGCTCCTGGCTCGTCGGCGAACGCTGCGGGATCGGAGACCTACAAGCAGCTGGCGATCTTCGGCGACATCTTCGAGCGGGTGCGGGCGCAATATGTCACGCCGCCCGACGACAAGTCGCTGGTCGAGAACGCCATCAACGGCATGCTTTCCTCTCTCGATCCGCACTCCTCCTACATGAATGCCGAACAGGCGCAGGATATGCGCGTGCAGACCAAGGGCGAGTTCGGCGGCCTCGGCATCGAGGTCACCATGGAGAACGACCTGGTCAAGGTGATCACGCCTATCGACGATACGCCCGCCGCCAAGGCTGGCGTGCTGGCCGGCGACTACATCGCCAAGATCGACGGCGAAGAGGTTCGTGGCCTGACGCTCAACGACGCGGTCGAAAAGATGCGTGGCCTGGTCAACACGCCGATCAAGCTCACCATCCTGCGCCAGGGCGCCGACAAGCCGATCGAGCTGACGGTGGTGCGCGACATCATCAAGGTCAAGGCGGTCAAGTTCCGGGTCGAGAACGACATCGGCTACATGAAGATCACCTCCTTCACCGAAAAGACCTATGACGATCTCGAGAACGCCATCGACACCATCAAGAAGCAGGTGCCGGACGACAAGCTCAAGGGCTATGTGCTCGACCTGCGCCTCAATCCGGGTGGCCTGCTCGACCAGGCGGTGAGCGTGTCCGACGCCTTCCTGAAGCGCGGCGAGATCGTCTCGACGCGTGGCCGTGATCCGAAGGACGTCACCCGCTTCGACGCCAAGCCGAAGCAGACCGACGACATCAACGGCAAGCCGATGATCGTGCTCGTCAATGGCGGCTCGGCCAGCGCGTCCGAAATCGTCGCCGGCGCGCTGCAGGATCTGCGCCGCGTCACGGTGGTGGGCACGCAGTCCTTCGGCAAGGGTTCGGTGCAGACCATCATTCCGCTCGGCGAGAATGGCGCGCTGCGGCTGACGACGGCGCTCTACTACACGCCATCGGGCAAGTCGATCCAGGGCAAGGGCATCACGCCCGACATCAAGGTCGACCAGCCGCTGCCGCCGGAACTGCAGGGCAGGGACCTGACGCGCGGCGAATCCGATCTCAAGGGCCACATCAAGGGCGCCGACGAGAGCGCGACCGGCTCGGGCTCGGCCGCCTATGTGCCGCCGGATCCCAAGGACGATCTGCAGCTGATCTTTGCCGAGAAGCTGCTGCGCGGCGAGAAGACCGATCCGGCCTTCCCGCCCAATCCGGAAAAGGCCGTGCTCAACCAGTAACGGTTTGGTCGGCCGGGTCTGGCCGCCTGAACGAAGCAATGCGATGCTGCCGGGACCGAAAGGTTCCGGCAGTTTGATTCGGGGAGGCAAGACCAGGCCTCCGGATGCGGCGCCAGGGGGCGCCAGGGTTGATGAATTCGCGCATGTCGTCGAAGGGGTCGCCTTCGCAACCATGCGCCCCGGGGACAGGGCTTGGCTGATATCGGCAAGGACATCGAACGCCCGCTTGGACAGACGCTCCGGGCGCCGCGCGCTGCCCGCAAGTTCAGCACTGGCGTGGTTGCGTCGACCGTTGTCGTGCTGGCGCTGGTCGGCGTCTCGGCCGCGATCGCGCTCCGGGAAAAGCCGTTTCGAAAGCCGCAAGAGGTCGCCGTTTCGACGCCGAAAGTGACGGCTGCGGCCGAGCCGGCCGCCGCGCCATCCGCTCTGGCCCCGGTGGCGGCGCCAAAGGTTGAAACGCCGTCCAAAACCGGTGGTCCTCAGATCATCCATGTGCAGAAGGAGGAGGGCGATGGCCCTCCGCAAGCCGCCATCGTCATCCGTGATCCATCGAGCATTGGGCAGAACCTGAAGATCGCGCATCTTCCCGACAAGGCGCTGATCGAAGCCAGCGACACCGGACCGCTGCCGATACGCTCCGCCGATGGAAGGCGGCCTTTCGATGTTTATGCACGGCCGTGGTCCGGCGCGCGCGGGGCGCGGGTGGCGATCGTCATCGGCGGGCTGGCCGTCTCGCAGACCGGCACCCAGGCTGCGATCGCCAAGCTGCCGGCGGAAGTGACACTGGCCTTCGCGCCGCAAGGCAACAGCATCGGCCGCTGGATGCAAGCCGCCCGGCAGGGCGGCCACGAGATCGTCATGCAGGTGCCGCTCGAACCGTTCGACTATCCCAACGTCAACCCCGGCCGCAACACGCTGACGGTGGCGGCGAGCGCCGAGGAGAACCTCAAGAGTTTGCACTGGGCGCTGTCGCGGACGACGAACTACACCGGCGTCATGAACTATATGGGCGCGCGTTTCTCCGCCGACCCGGCGGCAATGGGGCCGTTCATGGCCGAACTCGGCAAACGGGGTCTGGCCTATATAGACGACGGTTCGTCGGCGCGCAGCCTGGCGCCCGACCTGGCGCTGAAGGACGGCGTGCCCTTCGTCGCCGGCGATACGGCGATCGACGCCGTGCAGGATCGCGGCGCAATCCTGAAGAAACTCGACAGTCTCGAAGCCACAGCGCGGGCCAAGGGCACTGCCGTCGGCCTCGGCTCGGCCTTCGATCTCACGGTCGACACCGTGTCGTCCTGGATTGCCGAGGCCAGGAAGCGCGGCATCGAGATCGTGCCGATTTCAGCGGTGGCGATCGATCCGCAAAAGGGTTAGCCATCGCAAGATGGCTGGAGAGACTGACTGATGCCGAAGACGAAAATAGTCGACCGCGAAACGCTGCCCTATCGTCCCTGTGTCGGGCTGATGATCCTCAATGGCGAAGGCCTGGTCTGGGTCGGGCATCGCATTGCCGAGCCCGACAGCGAATTCGCCGGCACGACGCAGCTGTGGCAGATGCCGCAAGGCGGCATCGACAAGGGTGAGGAACCGCTGCAGGCGGCCGAGCGTGAGCTTTATGAGGAGACCGGCATGCGCAGCGTCTCGCTGCTCGCCGAGGCGCCGGACTGGATCAATTACGACCTGCCGGATCATCTCGTCGGCATTGCCTTCAAGGGCCGGTATCGCGGCCAGACGCAGAAATGGTTCGCCTTCCGCTTCCATGGCGAGAGCAGCGAAATCCACATCAATCCGCCGCCCGGCGGCCACACCGCCGAATTCGACAAATGGTCGTGGCGGCCGATGCAGGATCTGCCCGACCTGATCGTGCCGTTCAAGCGCAAGGTCTATGAAGAGGTGGTGGCGGCGTTCAGCCATCTGGCGCGGTAATCGCGCGTCGAGGTTGCCGCGTTGGTGCGAGGGTCGTATTGATGGCCGATGCAATGAGGGTCGCCATGAACGACGCCGTCAACCGGTCCGCTGCGAAAACCGTCACCGGGTGGCCGGTCAGCGAGGCGGCGGCCGGCGCGATCCTGACGATCGATCTCGGCGCGATCCGTGAAAACTACCGGCGGCTGAAGGCGCGGCTGGGCGGCGTGGCCTGCGCGGGCGTGGTCAAGGCCAATGGCTACGGGCTTGGCGCCGCCCAGGTGGCGGCGGCACTGACCCGGGAAGGCTGCGACATCTTCTTTGTCGCTCTGCTGGCCGAAGGCATTGCGCTGCGCAAGGCGATCGGAACCGGGCCGGATATCTATGTGCTGAACGGGCTGCCGCCTGGCTCCGAGCCGGAAGCGATGGCGGCTGGGCTTTGCGCGGTCATCAACAGTGGCGCGCAGCTGAAGGCCTGGCGCGGGGCGGCGCCGGCTGCCGGTCGCCGGCTGCCGGCTGCCATCCAGGTCGACAGCGGCATGTCGCGGCTCGGCATGGCGCCGGCCGAAGTCGAGGCGCTGGCCGGGGATAGCAGTGCGTTCGACGGCATCGACGTCAAATATGTGATGAGCCATCTGGCCTGCGCCGACGAGCCGCACCATCCGGCCAACGAGCAGCAGCGGCTGGCCTTTGAACGGCTGCGCGCCGTGCTGCCCGAGGCGCCTGCCTCGCTCGCCAATTCCTCCGGCATCTTCCTCGGGCCGTCCTACCATCACGATCTCGCTCGGCCGGGAGCGGCGCTCTACGGCATCAACCCGACGCCTGGTGAGGCCAATCCGATGCTGCCCGTGGTGCGGCTGCAGGCCAAGGTGGCGCAGACGCGCCGCGTCGAAAAGGGCGCCGGCATCGGCTATGGCCACAGCTATCACGCGAACGCTCCGCTGAGCCTGGCGACGATTTCGTTCGGCTATGCGGATGGCTGGCTGCGCCGCTCCGCTTCGGCGGCCTGGTTCGGGGGCGTGCGCTTGCCTTTCCTCGGGCGCGTGTCGATGGATTCGATCATTCTCGACATATCGGCCCTGCCGCCCGGCAGGCTGCGCGAGGGCGATGTGGTCGAGCTGCTCGGTCCCTCGCAGAGCGTCGACGATGCCGCCGGCCATGCCGGCACCATCGGTTATGAAATCCTGGCCAGTCTCGGCCCGCGCTTTCACCGCCACTATGTCGGCGGTTAAGCGGTTTGGCCGCGCTTGACAAGCGGGCGCCTGTCGGCAAGGTTCGGGGCATGAGCAACCTCGCTTACACCAGAACCTTGTTCAGGGTCTGCCCGATCGCGGGATCGTAGCCCCGGCGCGGCCGCCTTCTGGCATCCGTCCGTATCGGGGCATCCATACATCCAAACCGCCATCAAGCCGTACAGCCCTTCGTGGCTGCCGGCTTTCATCACGCCGCCATCAGTGCGGCGGCAAGCGCGCATCCATTCGATGCGCCGATCCAAGAGGTGTGCCATGCAACATGCAACAGGACCGCGTCCATCGAGTCGGATTGTGATCAGCGACACCGACCATGACAGGTTGACCGGCCTGGCGAGAGCCTTGCTCGACCGTGCCCCCGAGACGGCCGAGGAACTGCTCTTCGAGATGGACCGCGCCGTCGTCACGGACGCGGCGGCGATGCCGACCGACGTGGTGCGTATGGGTTCGATCGTGACGGTCCGCGGCGAAGGCGGGGAGACCCAGCGCATCATGCTGGTCTATCCCGGCGACGCCGACATTGCCGAAAACAGGATCTCGGTGCTGACGCCGATGGGAACGGCGCTCATCGGGGCGGCGGCCGGGCAGGCGGTGTGCTGGAGCAGTCGGGGCGGCCGTGAACTGTCGGTGACCGTCGAAGCCGTCGACACGCCGGCCTCCGGCGCGCAGCGGCGCTGATCGAGGAGGCGGTGATGAAGAACACGAATTGCTGCCTGACGACGAAGGACCGCGCCGTCCTCGAAGTCATGCTGGAGCGCCGGCGGGCATTCGCGGATCCGATCGTGCGCATGCTCGAACACAAGCTTTCAAGCGCCGATATCGTGCCGATCGATTCGGTCGGCCCCGATATCGTCACGCTGAACAGCAGGGTGGTGTTCAGCGTCGATGCCGGTCACGCCGAGACGCGTACCCTGGTGCAGAACGAGGGGCGCGGGCCGGTGGGCTCCAGCCTGTCGGTGGCAACCAGGCGTGGGCTGTGCATGCTTGGCATGGCGCAGGGCCAAGCGGCTTCGATCGAGCACGCCGACGGCCGGCGGGAGTCGATCCTGATCAAGGCCGTGCTCTACCAGCCGGAGGCTGCCCGGCGCGCGGTCAGGCAGAGGGACCGGGCCGACGGGCGGCGACCGCACGGGCTCACTCTCGTCTACAGCGCCGCAGACGATTGGCGGCCTCTTGGCGAGACGCCCGGAATGCGGCAGACAGAAGACGACGACCCCGGTCCCTCGGCGGCGTGAATGGGCAACAGCGCATGGTTCTCGAAAATCGGCATCGATTTTCATTTGGGATCATGCGCAAATCGAGAAATGCGGTCGCGTCCACGGGCGTCCTGAGGACGCGCGGCGCGGCAAGGAGTGAACGATGCAGATCATGGTGCTGGGCGGCGGCGTCATCGGGGTGACCACGGCCTATTATCTTGCCGAGGCCGGCCACGAGGTGACGGTGCTCGACCGCCAGAAAGGCCCGGCGCTGGAAACCAGTTTCGCCAATGCCGGCGAGATTTCGCCCGGCTATGCCTCGCCCTGGGCCGGCCCCGGCATTCCGCTCAAGGCGATCAAATGGCTGTTGATGAAGCATGGCCCGCTGGTGGTGCGGCCGGCCTTCGATCCGCATATGTGGACCTGGCTGGTCAAGATGCTGCGCAACTGCACCGCGGAGCGCTATGCCATCAACAAGTCGCGCATGGTGCCGCTGGCCGAATACAGCCGCGACACGCTGAAGGCGCTGCGCGAGGCGACCGGCATCACCTATGACGAGCGCAGCCGGGGCACGCTGCAGCTGTTTCGCACGCAAAAGCAGCTCGACGGTACCGGTGGCGATGTCGATGTGCTGAAGAAATATGGCGTGCCCTACGAGATCCTCGACCAGGACGGCTGCATCGCGGCGGAGCCGGCGCTGGCCGGCGTGCGCGAGAAATTCGTCGGCGGGCTGAGGCTGCCGCATGACGAGACCGGCGACTGCAAGATGTTCACGGAGAAACTGGCCGAGCTCTGCGTGGCGCGGGGCGTCAAGTTCGAATACGACACGACGATCTGGCGCGTCCTGCGCAGCCGCAACCGCATTGCCAATCTCAGCACCAGCAAGGGGTTCAAGACCTCCGAAGCCTATGTGATGGCGCTGGGCAGCTACTCGGCCGGCTTCATGCGCCGGATGAAGCGGTCGATCCCTGTCTATCCGGTCAAGGGCTATTCGATCACCGTGCCGATCAAGGATGCCGCCCTGGCGCCGGTGTCGACCGTGATGGACGAAACCTACAAGGTGGCGATCACCCGGCTGGGCGACCGCATCCGCGTCGGCGGCACGGCCGAGATTTCAGGCTTTGACCTCAGGTTGCACGAATCGCGGCGGCGCACGCTCGAACATTCGGTCGGCGATCTCTTTCCGGGCTCCGGCGCCATGCGCGAGGCGACCTTCTGGTGCGGCCTGCGGCCGATGACGCCGGATGGGCCGCCGCTGATCGGCCGTACCGAGCTTTCCAATCTCTTCCTCAATACCGGCCATGGCACGCTCGGCTGGACCATGGCCTGCGGCTCGGCCAAGGTGCTGGCCGACATCATGTCGAACAAGGTGCCTGACATCGATGCCCGTGCCCTGGCGCAGGAGCGCTACCTGAAATAGGCGGCGCGGGAGATCAGAACGCCTGCTTGACCCAGGCTTCGTCGAACAGCAGCCGATAGATCCACGGGATCGTCACGTTGCTGGAAACCGGATTCGAATGGGCGAGATAGTCGTCATAGATCGGCTTCATCCTGACGTAGAAGGCGGGATCGAGCACCATCATGCCGTTCTCTGAATCGTGGAAGAAGCTGCGGTTGTTGAGGTTGACCGAGGAGATGGCGACCAGCCTTTCGTCGATCATCATGATCTTGGAATGCAGCACCACGTCGGGCGCCTTGAACTCGCGGATGTTGATGCGGTCGCCATATTTCTCGACGAACAGCTTGTTGAGCGCGGTGAGGAACTTGCCGCCAATATCGCCCTTGAGATCGATGCGGCCGACAATGTCGATCTTGACGCCGCGGGCGAGCGCCCGGTCAAAAGCATGGGCGAGGCTCGGCGTCAGATTGAGGTAGGGATTGACGATCTGGATATGCTGCCGGGCGGCATCGACCAGCTCGACGAAATAGTCCTCCAGCGCATGGTCGTCCTCATAGGGCACGGAGATGAAATGCCGGGCATTGCCCTGGGGGCGGCCATTTCCATGGACCGGGATGGAGAAGGGGCGCGCCAGATTGGTGTCGGCGTCGCGCAACCATATCGTCGATAGATGCGCGGCGAGCGTCTCGACCGTCGCCCGGTCGGCGAACTCGATGTCGAAGTCGCTCCAGTTCGAATAGTAGTTCAGCGAAAAGCCGTCGGTCTTGCCGTATTGCTGCAGGTCCGGATAGCGCGACAGGTCGATCGGACTATGGAACAGGAAGCCGTCATGGATGTTGCGGCCGCCGATGATGACGCGCGAGCGCGCAGGGTCCACAGCCAGCGTCGCCAGCATCTTGATATGATGGGTCTTGTGCAGCTGTGAAATCTGCTCGTCGATCGGCGCGCCATGATCGGCGCGCCAGCGGTATTCCTGCAATTCGACATTGGGGAATTCGGCGGCCAGCCGGTGCAGCATGGCGTCGTCCTTTTCGCGCTCCAGCACGTCGGTGACCAGTATGCGCACCTTGGTGCCAAGGGCGGCATGATGGCGGATCAGCCGCTCGATGATGCAGCCGGAGAAGTCCGCCTTGAATTCCAGCGACGACAGATAGATCAGCTTCAGCCGTGGCGCCCTGGAGAAATCGAGAGGCAGCTCCGGGTCGCCTTTGTCTATCGCCGCATCGGACAGCGGTGCGCCCATCAGCGCCTCGACCTTGGCGTTGAAGCCGTCGCGCGACTTGCGCAGCAGCCTGGGCTCGCCGACGGGTAGGGCGCAGGTCTGCGACAGCCAGCGGCTGGCATAGAAGGCGCGCTCGAGCGCGTCGAGGCCGGCGCTTTCGGGGACCGGGCAGCGCTCGTAGCGGCTGTCGAAGCTGGCGAGAGCCGGATCCGCGGTCTCTTCGCGCCGGATGGTGAGCGGCGCCCCGGCCGGGACAAGGCTGGAGCGGATCCTTGCCGTGCAGCGGTTCAGGCTGTCGCTGGGAAACAGGCTGACCGTGTCGTCCTCGCCGGACAGGCGAAAACGAAATGCCGCGCCGGCGGCGATGGTGCGCGAGGCTCCGGCGGCGCGGATCGCCAACGCGCCGTCGCAGGTGGCCTCGATCTCGACCGGCTGCTCTCCGGCCTGGCGCACGACGATCTCGGTGCTTCGCGCCTGCAGGCCGGAGAAATCGAAACTCTTGGGTGACGAGGGCCGTGCCGCCGCATCGATGTAGAGCGTCTGCCGCGACACCCGCCAGCGTCCGTCGAAATGGCCCACGCCGCTACCGCCATTGGCCGACGGCAGATGCGTCCTGGCGAGTGGTTCGGCCAGTTGCTGCAGCGTCGAATAGGTCGCCCGGAAGCCGCTGTTCTGCACATCGCGGCGGTTGCGCCCGTACGGGCCGGTACCATTGGCGCGATCCATGGCGCCGAGCTGATTGTGGGCGAGCAGCGCCAGGAAGCGTCTTTCGTAGTCGCTGGCGCCGGCATCGCCAAAAAACTGCGACGCGGCGACCTGCGGCCCAGGCGTGCTGGCCGACAGAGACGGCCGCGCGCAGGCCGCCTGTCCCGGCAGGAGATCGCAGGCATCGCGGCCTGTGCCGGCACAACCGGCAAGGGCGGTCAGCCCGAACAGGGCAAGGATGATAAATGCGTGGCGATTCACCCGGTGGCTCCGGCCTTCATGGCGCTCAACTGAGCCGGGTCGCGCGGCGGCATGAAGCCTTGGGGAAACACCTTGCAGACGGGGATGGCGAAGGTAGCGATCAGCAATTCCGCCTCGCCGCGCATCTTGCGTGGCGCCGTCTTGTCATCACGGATCGCCCGGGCGGAGGCGACGAGCGCGCCGTCGCAATCGCAATGATTGTGGCGTGCGATGTAGCAGGCGTCGTGGGTCTGACACGCCGCGTCGAGGCGGTCGACCGGCCGGGCCGACATATCGCCGGTGCGGGTGCCGGGGCCGCAATAATTGCCGAAGACGAAAGGCGAGGGGCGCGCCATGGCGTAACGGATCGGCTTGGGCAATTCGGCTTCCGGCACTTTTGTCCACGGGTTGGCGCAGGCCGAAACGAAAATCAGCGGCAGGATGGCAAGAACGGCTCGCATTTTTTCCGCGCCAGCTTTCTGAACGATTCCCACCGGCGGCCCTGCCAATGGCCGGCGACCGCATGCCTGATGCCACACTGGCCGGTTTTGTGGCAAGCAAAAGGCGGCGTGTATCACCAGACCGTGTTATTACCGCAGCGATACAACCTGCCGGGCGCATCGACCCCGTCTGGCATTTCGCGAGCACCAGTGATGCGTATCGGCTTTGCGGTTACAGCTGTCGTATTTCTGTCCTGCATCTCGGCGGCCAATGCCGCCGCCAAGACCGTTCACGACAAGGACAACGGATTTTCCCTGACCTTTCCGGAAGGGTGGAGAAACGAGGCGCCTTCCGGCAAGACGATGCGGCTGAAGATAAAATCCGGTGATCAGGGCCTGACCTGCCGGATATCGGTCGGTCACTATGATCCGCAGGCGTCCGGTTCCCCCGCCGATCCCAAGGCATTTCTCGAAACGGGCTGGTCGCCGCAGGCCTGGCAAGAGATGGTGGGAGCCGCCTTTACCTCGGCGGCCTTCAGCAACGAAAAGTTGATCCGCTTTCCCGACGGCTATCCGGCACGAATGGCCGATATGGATTTCCAGGTCGGCGACGGCAGCGCCAGCTTCCCCGGTCACGCCAAGGTCGTGCTTTCGCTGCGCGGCAGCCACTTCGGTCTGGTGACTTGCGGGCTCACGGGCGACAGCCTCGAGCAAATGAAGCAGAAGTGGGCGCCACTGGCCGACGAGGCCGAACGGGTGGCGAGTTCGTTCGTTCTCGATAGGCCGTGAGCGCCTTACAGGAAGAGACTTTTTTCCCGCTCCACCGCCTTGGTGATGAAGCCGGCGACGATCTGGATGCGGCGCAGCGGCCTCACCGATTCATGATAGACCAGCCAGTAGGCACGGCGGATGGGCGCCACCACATCGACGGCCACCAGCTCCGGCATCGAGCGCGCGACGAAGGTGTGCAGGATGCCGATGCCGGCGCCCGAGCGCACCGCTTCGGCCTGGCCGAGTGCCGAGGAGATGGCGAAGCTGGTGCGCCAGTCCGCGCTGAATTCGGCCGCGTAGTCGAGCGAAGGGCTGACGATGAGATCCGGCACATAGCCGATGAGGGTGTGTCGGCCGAGTTCGGCCGCGGTTTTGGGCAGGCCATTGGCCTCGGCATAGGCGCGCGAGGCAAACAGGCCCAGCGAATAATCGACCAGCTTACCCGCTACCAGCCGGCCCTCGGTCGGCCGCTCGACGGTGATGGCGATGTCGGCTTCGCGACGGGACAGCGAGAAGGAGCGCGGCACCGGCACGAGCTGGATCGTCAGCTCGCGATGCAGTGCGGTCAGTTCGCCGAGGCGCCTGGCCAGGAAGGCGACGCCGAACCCGTCCGGCGCGCCGATGCGCACGGTGCCGGAGATATCGTCGCCTTCGCCTGATATGATCGAGCGCGCGGCGATCATGTCACCCTCCATGCGCTCGGCAATGTCGAGGAAGCGCTCGCCGGCCGGCGTCAGTTCGCTGCCGGTGGTCAGCCGGCGAAAGAGCTTTGTGCGCAATGCGTCTTCGAGCGCTGCAATGCGGCGCGAGACGGTGGCGTGGTTGAGCTCCAGCCGCTTGGCGGCGCCAAGGATCTGGCCGGCGCGTGCCACGGCGAGGAAGATGCGGACGTCATCCCAGTTCATGGGAATCCCCAGGAGATATCTTGCGGTCCTCCATTTGCGAGAATTGATGCGCGCCCGTCAATCGTTATCTATTTGCTGCACAACGGTTGCGTTCTTCCTCGCGTTGCCTTCGCCATCGCAAAGGCGGACAATGCGTCCATCACAAACAAGGGAGAGATATCATGATCGAATACGGTCATTTCATCGGCGGCAAGCGTGTCGCCGGCACCAGCGGCCGCAAGCAGGACGTCATGCAGCCGATGGACGGCTCCGTGCGCGGCACGGTGGCGCTGGCCTCGCAGGCGGAACTGCGCGCGGCGGTCGAGAATGCCAAGGCGGCGCAGCCGAAATGGGCCGCCACCAACCCGCAGCGCCGCGTTCGCGTCTTGATGAAATTCCTCGAACTGGTCGCCCGCGACTATGACGAACTGGCCGACATACTGGCGCGCGAGCACGGCAAGACCATCGCCGACGCCAAGGGCGACATCCAGCGCGGCCTCGAAGTGGTCGAAGTCTGCATCGGTGCGCCGCACATGATGAAGGGCGAGTTCACCGATGGCGCCGGCCCCGGCATCGACGTCTATTCGATGCGCCAGCCGCTCGGCGTCGTCGCCGGCATCACCCCGTTCAACTTCCCGGCGATGATCCCGCTGTGGAAGATCGCCCCGGCGATCGCCTGCGGCAACGCCTTCATCCTGAAGCCGTCGGAGCGTGATCCGGGCGTGCCGATCCGCATCGCCGAACTGTTCCTCGAGGCCGGCCTGCCGGCTGGCATCCTCAACGTCGTCAACGGCGACAAGGAAGTCGTCGACGCCATCCTCGACGATCCCGACATCAAGGCCGTCGGCTTTGTCGGCTCAACGCCGATCGCCCACTACATCTATTCGCGCGGCACCGCGGCGGGCAAGCGCGTGCAGTGCTTCGGCGGCGCCAAGAACCACATGATCATCATGCCTGACGCCGATATGGACCAGACCGTCGACGCGCTGATCGGCGCCGGCTACGGCTCCGCCGGCGAGCGCTGCATGGCGATCTCGGTGGCTGTGCCGGTCGGCAACGACACGGCCAACCGGCTGATGGAAAAGCTGATCCCGCGCGTCGAGAGCCTGAAGGTCGGACCGTCGACGGATTCGGCCGCCGATTTCGGCCCGCTGGTGACGGCGCAGGCGCTGGAGCGGGTGAAGGGTTACGTCGATACCGGCGTCAAGGAAGGCGCCAAGCTGGTCGTCGATGGCCGCGGCTTCACGATGCAGGGCTATGAGAACGGCTACTATATGGGCGGCTGCCTGTTCGACAATGTCACGGCGGACATGCGCATCTACAAGGAAGAAATTTTCGGGCCGGTGCTCTCGGTGGTACGTGCACCGACCTATGAGAGCGCGATCAAGCTCGCCAACGACCATGAAATGGGCAATGGCGTCGCCATCTTCACCCGCGACGGCGACGCCGCGCGTGATTTCGCAAGCCGTGTCCAAGTCGGCATGGTCGGCGTCAACGTGCCGATCCCGGTGCCGATCGCCTATTACACGTTCGGCGGCTGGAAGGCGTCGTCCTTCGGCGACCTCAACCAGCACGGCCCGGACGCCTTCCGCTTCTACACCAAGACCAAGACGGTGACGTCGCGCTGGCCGTCCGGCATCAAGGATGGCGCCGAGTTCGTCATCCCGACGATGAACTGATTGGGAAACGTTCCAAAAAAAGAAAGAGGCGGCTCATCCCGCCTCTTTCTTTTTTGTCGGCCGCTTGCCTCCGTCAGACCGTCGGTATGGTGCCACCGTCGATGACGTATTCGGCGCCGTGGATCGCCGAGGCGCGGTCCGAGACAAGGAATGCCACGAGTTCCGCAACCTCTTGCGGCCATGCCGGCCGGCCGATCGGGATGCCGCCCAGCGCATCCATGATGCCCTGGCGGGCGGTTGCCTCATCCGAGCCCGAGTGGGATGCCAGCCGCTTCACCATGGCTTCCGAAGCAGTGGTGTGGATCCAGCCCGGCGCCACGGTGTTGACGCGGATGCCTTTGGGGCCGAGTTCCTTGGACAGCGCCTTGCTGTAGGTTGAAAGGGCTGCCTTGGCCGCCGCATAGGCGATGGTGGATTCGTGCAGCGGCAGGCGGCGCTGGATCGACGACATGTGAACGATCACGCCTGAACCTTGCTCGATCATATGCGGGACAAGCAGGCGATCGAGCCGCACTGCCGCCAGCAGGTTGAGGTCCAGTTCATCTTGCCAGGCCTGCTCCGACAGTCCGGCAAATCCTCCTCCTGGGCTCTTCGAACCGCCGACGTTGTGAACGATGATGTCGACACCACCAAGCTGCTCCATGACACCCGCGGCGACCTTTTCGACGCCTGCCAGAGTGCTGATGTCGGCCCGCATGAACAGCTTCGGCTGGCATGCTTCCGTCGCCGAGCGAGCGGTGGTTGCAACCATCGCTCCCGCCGCCGAAAGCCTACGCACGATGGCCTCGCCGGCACCCTTTGTGCCCCCGGTGACCAGAACGCGCTTGCCGGCAAATTCCCGATCGTCGACCGCAAATTTCTGGACGAAGGTCATGCGCCGATCTCCAGCCGCGCGATCCGGTCATCGGCCAGTGTGAAGACGTAGTGGAGTGTCGCGGGGCTGCCGGGGAAATTTCCAGACACGATGCCGGCGATCCGCCATTTATCGCCGTTGACCGTCACGTCGGCGACCTCGACGGACACCCGGTATTTGCGTGTCGTTGCCTCCATCCAGCCGCGGATGGCGACTGAGCCTCGATGGGGTTCGCCTTCGTCCTTGACCGTGGCGTCTGACGAGAAAGGCACGAGCATGGCGTCGATGTCGTGCCGGTTCTTGGCGGCAAAATAGTCGGCCAGCGGCTGCGGAAGGTTTGCGGTCATGGTGTCGTCTCCGGTGCGGGGTTGCCGCCGCCCATCGAGGCCGGCGGCGCTTGTCCGGCTTCTAAAATGAGATATACTGGTGAAATGACAAGAACCGACGAAAAAGTAAGGTACTTACCTGAGAGTAAGCCCGAGACGTTGACGCCGTTGTCGGCAGCGAGCGGCGTCGAGAATGTGCTGCGCATCCTCGAGGGCCGCTGGAAGCTGGTGATCCTGTTTCACCTGTTCGGCGGCAAGGTGCTGCGCTTCTCCGACCTCGAACGGGCGATCCCGGCGATCTCGCAGAAGATGCTGATCCAACAGCTGCGGCAGATGGAGGCCGACGGCATCGTTCGCCGTATCGTCCACCACCAGGTGCCGCCGAAGGTCGAGTACTGCCTGACCGATTGGGGCCAGGCGCTGTGCCCGGCCCTCGACGCCTTGCTGAAATGGGCGGCACTTCGCGAACCGACGGAAGTCTGACGCCGATCGTTGCTCTGCAACGCGCCGCAAGCTCCGAAGCGATGCTTGTTTTCAGATCGGGGCCTCACCATATCGATTCCAGGGAATGATAAGGTTCCCTGACGACAGACCGGAAACCAGAAGGAGTGACGTGATGAAGACGTCGAACCCGGCCTGGAGCGTTCCGGTGCGTTGAGGCTGCCCCATGTGCCTCCCTTTGCCGGAACGTCGAGGCGAAGGAGGTGCCAAATGGCACACAGATTTTCGTTTCGATGGATCAGGATAGCCGTGATCGGCGCCGCGCTGGCGCTGTCGACGCTATCGGCGCAGGCGCAATTTATCTGCGGCGGCCACAACGACCTCGTCGCGGGACTGGCGCAGGCCTTTCAACAAAAGCAGCTTGGTTATGGTGTGGTCGGGCAATCCGCCATTGTCGAGATCTATGTTTCGGCAAGCGGGACCTGGTCCATGCTGGTGACCGACGTGCAGGGCCGAAGCTGCATCTTCGCGACCGGTGAGGGATGGGAGAGTACCGCCATCGCCGCCGCGCAAGGAATCTGATCGCCCATTCAACGCGTCGCGGCGACCTCGGCGTGGCCGCGCAGCAGTGCCATCAGCCGCTTGGCATCCTTGGCGGCTGCCTCCTCGTCGCCGTCGAGGATCGAGCGGATCAGCGCGACATGATGCTCGGCTGACTCGGCCAGGCCCGTATCCGCCTTGTAGCGGAACCAGAAGCGGCGGCTGTGGGTCTGCAGCGGCGCGGCCAGCCGCGCGGCGAAGCGGTTGTCAGCGGCCATCGCCAGCGCCTCGTCCAGCGCCTTGTCGGCCTGGATGAAGGCAAGCACATTGCCCGAGATGACCGCCTTCTGCATGGCCAGCGCCGCCTCGTGAAACAGGTCGGCGGCCTCGCGGGTGACGAAGCGGGCGGCCGAGCGGGCCAGCACCACCTCGACGCCGCGCCGGGCGTCGAGCACGCGCAGCCAGTCGCCGGGATGCAGCGGCGCGATCGCGATGCCGGCGCGTGGCCTGACATCCAGCAGCCCTTCCCAGGCCAGCCGCTGGATCGCCTCGCGCACCGGCGTGCGGCCGAGGTCCAGCTTCTCGATAAGCGCTCCTTCGGTGACAAAGCTCGACGGCGCCAGTTCCAGCGTGACGATCATATGCTCGAGCACGCGGTAGGCCCTGGCCGCCGCCGGCTCGGACGTCATGGTTGCTTCCATGGATATCAAAGGCGATCTCCTGATATATTTTGGATATATCATAACGGATTCCGCATTGACAGTGGGTTTCTTAACAGATATACGTCTGATATATCAGATGGAGACACGACTATGTGGACCGGAGTTTTCCCCGCCGTTACGACCAAATTCACCGCCGACGACCGGCTCGACCATGCCGAAATGGAGCGCTGCTTCGGCCTGCAGATGGAGGCCGGTTGCGACGGCATCATCGTCTGCGGCTCGCTCGGCGAAGGGCCGATGCTGTCGCCTGACGAGAAGATCGAGGTGCTGAAGACCGCGCAGAAAGTCGCCGGCAAGAAGCCGGTGCTGCTGACCGTCAATGAGGCGGGCACCCGGGAGGCCGCCGCTATTGCCAGGCGCGCCGCGAGCGAAGGTGCCGATGGCCTGATGGTGGTGCCGAGCCCGATCTACCACACCAATGCGGAAGAGACCGTCGCGGCGCTGCGCGCGGTCGCCGAGGCCGGCGACCTGCCGGTCATGATCTACTCCAACCGGCTCGCCTATCGCGTCGACGTCACCGTCGACCAGATGGAGGAGTTGGCGTCGGACAGGCGCTTCGTCGCCATCAAGGAATCCTCCGACGACATCAGGCGCTCGACCGAGATCATCAACCGGCTTGGTGACCGCTACGATCTGTTCACCGGTGTCGACAATCTCGCCTTCGAGGCGCTGTCGATCGGCGCCATCGGCTGGGTAGCCGGCCTGGTCACCGCCTTCCCGCGCGAGACCGTCGCCATCTTCCAACTGATGAAGCAGGGCCGCCGCGAGGAGGCGCTCGCCATCTACCGCTGGTTCCGGCCGCTGCTCGACCTCGACGTCTCGACCTATCTGGTACAGAACATCAAGCTTGCCGAAGTGCTGGCAATCGATACCAATGACCGCGTGCGCATGCCGCGCCAGCCGCTGTCGGGCGAGCGCCGCAAGGCAGTCGAGAAGATCATACGGGATGCGCTGGCGGTGCGGCCGAAGCTGCCGTCGCTCCAGACGTCTCCTCTATCGGCGGACAGACTGGTGGCAGCCGAATAAGGGACAGCACCGACGTGCCAGAAAATTCCAAATCCCCGGAACAGGAGCAGCGTTCCGCCGCTGGGGCGCCTTCTCCCCGTGAATGGGGAGAAGGGAAAGATATCGCCATTGTCGGCGGTGGCATCATCGGCATCTGTGCCGCTGCCTTCCTTGTCGAGGCGGGGTGCAGCGTAACAATCTTCGACCGCACCGGCATCTGCGAGGAGACGAGCTCCGGCAATGCGGCGGCCTTCGCCTTCTCAGACGTGCTGCCGCTGGCGCACAAGGGCATGATCAAGCACCTGCCGAAATGGCTGGCCGATCCGCTCGGCCCGCTCAGCATTCCGCCCGCCTACCTGCCGCGGCTGCTGCCCTGGCTGATCCGCTTCTGGCGCGCCGGCGCGCCGGCGAAATACGAAGCCAGCCTCGCCGCCCAGGCCGGCATGATGAAGCTCGCCGAAACCGAATGGATGGGGCTGCTCGATCGCTCCGGCACGCGGCCGATGCTGCGCGAGGACGGCTCGCTGGAGCTCTACGAGAGCGAAGCCGAGTTCCGCGCCTCGCTGTCCGGCTGGGCCGCGCGCGAGCGCTTCGGCATCGGCTTTCGCCATGTCGAGGGCGAAGGCCTGGCGGGTTTGCAGCCAGGCCTCTCCCCGCGCTTCATCAAGGGCACCTTCGTGCCGGGCTGGAAGACGGTGGCCGATCCAAAGCTGCTCGGCAAGGCGGTGTGGGCTTACGCCGAGGCCAAGGGTGCCCGCTTCGAGAGGGCTGGGATCGATCGGGTCGCGGCGGACCAGGATGGCGCGACACTGACGTTGGCCGATGGCACGACCAGGCAGGCAAGGCACCTTATCGTCGCTGCCGGCGCCTGGTCGCATCTTCTGGCGCGGCAGCTTGGCGACCGCATTCCGCTGGAGACCGAGCGCGGCTACAACACGACGCTGCCCAGGAGTGCCTTTGACGTGAAGCGACAGCTGATCTTCTCCGGCCATGGCTTCGTCATCACGCCGCTGGAGACGGGCCTGCGCGTCGGCGGCGCCGTCGAGCTCGGCGGCATCGAGCGGCCGCCCAATTTCAACAGATCGAAGGCGCTCCTGCAGAAGGCGCAGCAGTTCCTGCCCGGGCTCAATCCCTCGGGCGGGCGCGAATGGATGGGGTTCCGGCCCTCGCTGCCGGATTCGGTGCCTGTCATCGGCAAGGCCTCGGGAAGCCGGCCGGTGGTCTATGCTTTCGGCCACGGCCATCTGGGCCTGACCCAGGCCGCGGCGACCGCACGGTTGATCCGGGAAATCATCCTGGGGCAGGTTGCGTCTGTTGATCTTGCCCCCTTCAGTCCACAACGGTTTTGAATTTTTCGAGGAACGACATGGCCAAGAAATCCTTCTTCTGCATCGACGGCCACACATGCGGCAATCCGGTGCGGCTGGTCGCCGGCGGCGGCCCGCTGCTCGAGGGCTCGACGATGATGGAACGGCGCGCGCATTTCCTTGCCGAGTATGACTGGATCCGCACCGGGCTGATGTTCGAGCCGCGCGGCCATGATGTGATGTCAGGTTCGATCCTCTATGCGCCGACGCGCGAGGATTGCGACATCGCCATCCTGTTCATCGAAACCTCCGGCTGCCTGCCGATGTGTGGCCATGGCACCATCGGCACGGTGACGATGGCCATCGAACACGGGCTGATCAAGCCGAAGACGCCGGGTGTGCTGAGGCTCGATACGCCGGCCGGGCTCGTCATCGCCGAATACAAACAGGTCGGCGAATATGTCGAGGAAGTGCGCATCACCAATGTGCCGTCTTTCCTCCATGCCGAAGGTCTGACGGTCGAATGTCCCGGGCTCGGCGAGATCACCGTCGATGTCGCCTATGGCGGCAATTTCTACGCCATCGTCGAGCCGCAGAAGAACTACCGCGACATGGCGGATTATTCCGCCGGCGACCTCATCGCCTGGAGCCCGGTGGTGCGGCAACGGCTCAACGAGAAATATTCCTTCGTGCATCCGGAGAACCCCGGCATCAATAGGCTGTCGCACATGCTGTGGACCGGAAAGCCGACGGTGAAAGGGGCTGATGCCCGCAATGCCGTGTTCTACGGCGACAAGGCGATCGACCGCTCACCGTGCGGCACGGGTACCTCGGCGCGCATGGCGCAGCTCCATGCCAAGGGCAAGCTCACGGCAGGCGATGCCTTCGTGCATGAATCGATCATCGGTTCGCTGTTCAAGGGCAAGGTCGAAAAGGAGGTCACCGTGGCGGGCAGACCGGCGATCATCCCCTCGATCGGCGGCTGGGCGCGGATGACCGGACTGAACACGATCTTCATCGACGACCGCGATCCGTTCGCGCATGGTTTCGTGGTCAAGTGAGGAGAATCCTGACCTTGCGGAAAGGAGTGTGACGAAAAGACGAACCCTGTCAGTAACGCAACGAATCCTCATATCACCTAATTTTGACGGCGATTTCTTCGAAACGGGGTGCATGATACGGCCGAATCGTCAAAGACATTGCGTTATGCCAATGATAGGGTCCGCGATAGTCCAGGGGTCGGGTGCAGAAAACGGGCGGTCGGAACGACGTGAATCGGAAACACGCGGGGCGGTCAAAAAAATCACGTTGCAATCCGGGCTCGAAACTTTACGACTAGGGGAAATACGAAAAGGAATGCGTCTGCATGGGCGACATTCCAGGGGAGCCATGTACACATGCAGTATTTTGTCCAGCAGCTTATCAACGGGCTGACGCTGGGATCGATCTATGGGCTGATCGCAATCGGCTACACGATGGTCTACGGCATCATCGGCATGATCAACTTCGCCCATGGCGACATCTTCATGGTGGGCGCCTTCACGGCGCTGATCGTCTTCCTCATCCTCGGCGCGCTGTTCTATTCGGTGCCCGTGGTCATCGCGCTGCTGGTCATGATGATCGTGGCGATGCTGCTCACCAGCCTCTACAACTGGACGATCGAGAAGGTGGCCTATCGGCCGCTGCGCGGTTCGTTCCGGCTGGCGCCGCTGATCACCGCCATCGGCATGTCGATCGCGCTGTCGAACTTCGTCCAGGTGACGCAAGGTCCGCGCAACAAGCCGATCCCGCCGATGGTCAGCCAGGTCTACAACATCAACGGCGTCAGCGTGTCGCTGAAGCAGATCATCATCGTCATCGTCACCGCGCTGCTCCTGGTGGTGTTCTGGTACCTGGTCAACAAGACCTCGCTTGGCCGGGCGCAACGCGCCTGCGAACAGGACCGCAAGATGGCGGCCCTTCTGGGCATCGACGTCGACCGCACCATCTCCATCACCTTCATCATGGGCGCCTCGCTTGCCGCCGTCGCCGGCACGCTGTTCCTGATGTATTATGGCGTGGTGGCCTTCTCCGACGGTTTCGTGCCGGGTGTGAAGGCATTCACCGCGGCGGTGCTTGGCGGCATCGGCTCGTTGCCGGGCGCCGTGCTCGGCGGGCTGCTGATCGGCTTCATCGAGAGCATGTGGTCGGCCTATTTCTCGATCGACTACAAGGACGTCGCGGCGTTCTCGATCCTGGCGATCGTGCTGATCTTCCTGCCTTCCGGCATATTGGGCCGGCCAGAAGTCGAAAAGGTCTGAGATCATGGCCGTGACCGTATCTCGTGAGAGCGACAGCGTCGCCACCCCCACCCAACGCGCGCTTAAGGAAGCGTTTTATGCCGGTGCCATCGCGCTTGGCCTGTTCGTGCTGTTCATCGGTCTGAAGACCGGTCAGAACATGTCCAATGAACTGGTCCTGACTCAGCGTTGGGGCCTGCTCGCCGCCGTGGTGATCGCCACGGCCGTCGGCCGTTTCCTCTATGTCGCCTATGGCCAGCCCTTCATGGCCAACCAGAAGATCGCCAACGTCGCCACCGGTCTGTTGCCGGCCAGCGTGGGGTCACGGTTCTTCACGCTGCCGGCGTTCATCGTGGCTGTCGTCGCGATGGTGCTGCTGTTCGTCTTCAATGGCTCCCTCGCCGGATGGGTGGGAGCGGAACCTGCCGGCTATCTGCAATTCCTGCGCGCCCTGGCGGTCATCTATGTGCTGGCTTGCGTGATCTACTACTTCCGCGCCTTCATCCATGCCAACTTCACCAAATTGGGCATCACAGCGCTGGTGCTATACCCGATCCTCGTGGTCGCGGTGCTGTCGCTGAACGCCTGGTCGATTGCTGGAGGGCTGCAGGGCTCGCTGAAATGGGTCGACAATTTCGGCATCCAGATCCTGATCTATGTGATGCTGGCCTGGGGGCTGAACATCGTCGTTGGCCTCGCCGGCCTGCTCGATCTCGGCTACGTCGCCTTCTATGCACTTGGCGCCTATGCCTATGCGCTTCTTGCCACGCAATACGGCCTGTCGTTCTGGATCCTGCTGCCGGCAGCGGGCTGCATGGCCGCTCTGTGGGGGGTGCTGCTCGGCTTCCCCGTGCTGCGCCTGCGCGGCGATTATCTGGCGATCGTGACGCTCGCCTTCGGCGAGATCATCCGCCTGGTGCTGATCAACTGGCGCGAGGTCACCAACGGGTCGGCCGGTATCTCCGGCATTCCCAAGGTTTCCTTCTTCGGCCTGATGACCTTCAACGTGTCGGACCCCAACTACATTGCCAAGGTTCTGCACATTGCGACCTCGAGCGCCTACTACAAGATCTTCCTCTACTATCTGATCCTGGGCCTGTGCCTGCTTACCGCCTTCGTCACCATCAGGCTGCGCCGTCTGCCGGTCGGCCGCGCCTGGGAAGCCTTGCGTGAGGACGAGATCGCCTGCCGCTCGCTCGGCATCAACACCACCACCACCAAGCTGACTGCCTTCGCAACCGGTGCCATGTTCGGTGGCTTCGCCGGCTCGTTCTTCGCCGCGCGGCAAGGCTTCGTCAGCCCGGAATCCTTCGTTTTCCTGGAATCGGCCATCATCCTTGCCATCGTCGTTCTCGGCGGCATGGGCTCGCTGGTCGGCATTGCGGTTGCCGCGATGGTGATGATCGGCGGCACCGAGGCGCTGCGCGAACTCGACTTCCTCAAGCAGATCTTCGGGCCGGACTTCACCCCCGAACTCTACCGCATGCTTCTGTTCGGCATGGCCATGGTCATCGTCATGCTGTGGAAGCCGCGCGGCTTCGTCGGCAGTCGCGAACCGACCGCCTTCCTCAAGGAGCGAAGGGCTGTCTCAAGCTCCTTCACCAAGGAGGGCCACGGCTGATGAACGCGACCACGCAAATGAACGACGCCATCCTGCAGGTCGACCATCTGTCGATGAAATTCGGCGGCCTGGTCGCCATCGGCGACCTCTCCTTCACCGCCAGGCGCGGCGAGATCACGGCGCTGATCGGGCCTAACGGCGCCGGCAAGACCACCGTGTTCAACTGCATCACCGGCTTCTACAAGCCGTCCGAAGGCATGATCACGCTCAACCGGGCCGACGGCTCGACCTATCTGCTGGAGCGGCTGCCCAACCATGAGATCCCGGCGCGCGCCAAGGTGGCGCGCACCTTCCAGAACATCCGGCTGTTCTCGGGCATGACGTTGTTGGAGAACCTTCTGGTTGCCCAGCACAACAAGCTGATGAAGGCCTCGGGCTATACGGTGCTTGGCCTGTTCGGCTTCAGCGGTTACCGCAAGGCGTCAGCCGAGTCGATGGAGCTGGCCAGGCATTGGCTGGAGAAGGCCGATCTCGTCGATCGCGCCGATGATCCGGCCGGCGATCTGCCCTATGGCGCGCAGCGGCGCCTCGAGATCGCGCGTGCCATGTGCACGGGTCCGGAACTTCTGTGTCTCGACGAGCCGGCGGCGGGCCTCAACCCGAAAGAATCGGCGGCGCTCAACGAGCTCTTGATGGACATTAAGCACAACACCGGCACCTCGATCCTGCTGATCGAGCACGACATGTCGGTGGTCATGCAGATTTCCGACCATGTCGTGGTGCTGGAATACGGCCGCAAGATCTCCGACGGCAATCCGCAGTCGGTGCGCACCGATCCGCGCGTCATCGCCGCCTATCTCGGCGTCGACGACGAGGAGGTCGAGACCGTGCTGACCGAGGTCGGCGACGAGGACGTCATCGAGCAGCTCGACATTGGGCCGGATGCGGCGCATGGCCCGGGTACGTCGTCATCATACCTGGCCGGACCTGTGACCGACACTGTCGGACATAGCGATGGCGAGCGCGTCACGGTGTCGAAAGGCGCCTCGAAGGCGGCACAGGTCGATGCCCGCGCGGCAACCGTGGTGAGCAAACCCGTCGCAAAACCGGCCGCGCCGGCCAAGCCGGCGGCGAAAGCAGCACCGAAGAAGACGGCCGCCAAGGTGCCCGCGGCAAAAGCCGAAGGCATTTCGAACCGCCTCGCCGCCCCTCGTGGCGGCAAGGCCGACAACCTGACCCGCATCAAGGGTATCGGCACGGTCAACGAGAAGAAGCTCAACGAGCACGGCATCTTCCACTTCGACCAGATCGGCGCCTGGAAGAAGGCCGATGTCGAGGCTGCCGAAGCCTATCTCGCCTTTGACGGGCGCATTGCGCGCGAGGAATGGGTCAAGCAGGCCAAGCTGCTCGGTCGGGGCAAGGACACGGAATTCTCGCGCCGCGTCGATGCCGGCAAGGTGGCGACCAGCCATGCTTCCGCAAAGACTACCGGTGCGGCCAAGCCTGTGTCGGGCAAGCGTGGAGGGGGCAAATAATGGCCGGGACAACGCTGCTCGATATCAAGGGCGTGGAGACCTACTACGGCAACATCCGGGCGCTGAACGGCGTCGATGTCACCGTCAAGGAGGGCGAGATCGTGGCGCTGATCGGCGCCAACGGCGCCGGCAAATCGACGCTGATGATGACCATTTTCGGCGCTCCGCGCGCCCGCACAGGGACCATCACCTTCGCCGGTACCGACATCACCCAGTTGCCGACGCACGAGATCGCGCGCATGCGCATCGCCCAGTCACCCGAAGGCCGGCGCATCTTTCCGCGCATGACGGTGATGGAAAACCTGCAGATGGGCGCCAGCCTCGACAACCTCAAACACTATGACGAGGACGTCGAGAAGGTGTTCACGCTGTTCCCGCGGCTCAAGGAGCGCATCGCGCAGCGCGGCGGCACGCTGTCGGGCGGCGAGCAGCAGATGCTGTCGATCGGACGCGCGCTGATGGCGCGGCCGAAGCTGCTTCTGCTCGACGAGCCGTCGCTGGGCCTGGCGCCGCTGATCGTCAAGCAGATCTTCGATGCCATCCGCGAGCTGAACCGCACGCAAGGACTGACCGTGTTCCTGGTCGAGCAGAACGCGTTCGGCGCGTTGAAGCTCGCCACGCGCGGCTACGTCATGGTCAACGGCAATGTGACGATGAGCGGCACCGGCAAGGAACTGCTCGCCAATCCGGAAGTGCGCGCCGCCTATCTCGAAGGCGGACATCACTGAGTTTGGAGCGGAATGTGCATCCGGTATCCCGCTCCAACTTGTTTGTTTGTCGCATGATCCTTGTCCGAAAAGTCTGCAACTTTTCGGGATCGTGCTAGGGAGACTTCATCATGCAGGGCATTCTCTATGAGGAACCCTCGATCTGGCAGTTCTTCTTCGTCACTTGCCTGCTCGGCGGCTGGGCGGCCTGGATGACCGGCAAGGCCAGCGCCCAGACATGGCGCTCCTTCATCCAGCTTTTCGCCTATCTGCTGGGTCTCGGCATCGGCATCCGCTTCATCCATCATGCGCTGTTCGACGGCACGATGTTCTCGCTGCAGTACTATATCGTCGACACCATCGTGCTGATGATATTGGGCTTCGTCGGCTATCAATACACACGAACCAACCAGATGGTCACACAGTATAATTGGCTCTACGAAAGAGCTTCAATCTTGAGCTGGAAACCGAAAGGTTGAGGTTCATCATTAACGCCGGGTCAGGGATGAATCGGCGTGACAAGTGCCTGAAAATCGGCAAACTATGCTTTCTGCGATAAGGGTGGGCATCGCATGAAAGCTTCATCCACGCCCACTCCGTTAATGGGAGCGTTTAAATGAAAAAGTCACTTTTGTCCGCCGTCGCCCTGACCGCGCTTGTCGCGTTCGGCGGCAACGCGTGGGCTGATGTAATGTTCGGCGTTGCCGGTCCGATCACCGGTCCGAACGCGGCCTTCGGCGCACAGCTGCAGAAGGGCGCAGAGGCGGCGGTCGCTGCGATCAATGCCAAGGGCGGCATCAACGGCGAGCAGATCAAGCTTGAAGTCGGCGACGACGTCTCCGACCCGAAGCAAGGCATATCGGTTGCCAACAAGTTCGTCGGCGACGGCGTCAAGTTCGTGATCGGCCACTTCAACTCGGGCGTCTCGATCCCGGCCTCGGAAGTCTACGCCGAAAACAACATCGTCGAAATCACCCCGGCCGCGACCAACCCGAAGTTCACCGAGCGCGGTCTGTGGAACGTGTTCCGCACCTGCGGACGCGACGATCAGCAGGGCAGCATCGCCGGCGCCTATATCGCCGCGAACTTCAAGGATGCCAAGGTCGCCGTCGTGCACGACAAGACCCCTTATGGCCAGGGCCTCGCCGATGAAACCAAGAAGGCGATGAACGCCGCCGGCGTCAAGGAAGTGATGTATGAAGGCGTCAATGTCGGCGACAAGGACTTCTCGGCGCTCATCGCCAAGATGAAGGAAGCCGGCGTCACCCTGATCTATTGGGGCGGCCTGCACACCGAAGCCGGCCTGATCATCCGCCAGTCGGCGGACCAGGGCCTCAAGGCACCAATGATGTCGGGTGACGGCATCGTGACGGACGAACTCGCGGCGATCGCGGGCGACGCCGTCGCCGGCACGCTCAACACGTTCGGACCCGATCCGCGCCTGATCCCGGCCAACAAGGAACTCGTCGAGAAGTTCCGTGCGCAGGGCTTCGAGCCGGAAGCCTACACGCTCTACGCCTACGCCGCCGTGCAGGTGGTCGCCGAGGCGGCTGCTGCCGCCAAGACGAACGATCCGCAGGCCGTTGCCAAGGCGATGCATGAAAACGGCCCGTTCCCGACCGTTCTGGGCGATCTTGCCTATGACGCCAAGGGCGACCCGAAGCTGCCGGGCTACATCATGTACGAGTGGAAGAAGAAGGACGACGGCAAGTATTCCTGGTTCCCGAAATAAGCTGCTCTGACAGGTCTGAAATCCAAGATGCCCGGCGCAACGCGCCGGGCATTTTCTTTTGGCGCGTTCGGTCGGCCGATGATCTTTCTTGCCGGCTCCCCTCAGGCGGAGAGATCGCATCCAGGATCGAAATTGTCGCCATTGTTCCGTCCGTTGGGGCTAAGGCGTGCGAGTGTTGGCCGGATAATTGATTTAAATCGGTTTAAACCGGCGCTGATTTTGTTTGCACTGCAGCATTTTCACGCTAATCATTGCACCGATTTCCCGTCCCTTCCGCTGCGGAGCCCAGTCCTTGGCCATCACGAAGATCCTCGTCGCCAACCGGTCAGAAATCGCCATCCGCGTCTTTCGCGCGGCCAATGAACTGGGCCTCAAAACCGTGGCGATCTGGGCCGAGGAAGACAAATATTCGCTGCACCGCTTCAAGGCCGACGAGAGCTACCAGGTCGGGCGCGGTCCGCATCTCATCAAGGATATGGGGCCGATCGAGAGCTATCTGTCGATCGAGGAGGTGATCCGCGTCGCCAGGCTCTCGGGCGCCGATGCCATCCATCCCGGCTACGGGCTTCTGTCCGAAAGCCCCGAATTCGCCGAAGCCTGCGCGCAAGCGGGCATCACCTTCATCGGACCGAAGCCGGACACGATGCGCCGTCTCGGCAACAAGGTCGCGGCGCGCAATCTCGCCATCGAAGTCGGCGTGCCTGTCATTCCCGCCACCGATCCGTTGCCGGACGATATGGAGGCGGTCAAGAAACTGGCCAAGGAGATCGGCTATCCGGTGATGCTGAAGGCCTCCTGGGGCGGCGGCGGGCGCGGCATGCGTGCCATCCGTTCCGAGGCCGATCTCGCCCGCGAGGTCACGGAAGGCAAGCGCGAGGCGAAAGCCGCTTTCGGCAAGGACGAGGTCTATCTCGAAAAGCTGATCGAACGCGCGCGCCACGTCGAGGTGCAAGTTCTTGGCGACACGCATGGCAATGCCGTGCACCTGTTCGAGCGCGACTGCTCGATCCAGCGCCGCAACCAGAAGGTCGTCGAGCGGGCACCCGCGCCCTATCTCGAAATGGCGCAGCGCGAGGAGCTTTGCGGCTACGCGCTGAAGATCGCGCGCGAGACGAGCTATATCGGCGCCGGCACGGTCGAGTTCCTGCAGGATGCCGATACCGGAAAATTCTATTTCATCGAGGTCAACCCGCGCATCCAGGTCGAGCATACCGTCACCGAGCAGGTGACCGGCATCGACATCGTCAAGGCGCAGATCCACATCCTCGACGGCTTCGCCATCGGCACACCGCAATCGGGCGTGCCGGCGCAGAAGGACATCAGGCTGAACGGCCATGCCTTGCAGTGCCGCATCACCACCGAAGATCCCGAGCACAATTTCATCCCGGACTATGGCCGCATCACCGCCTATCGCGGCGCCACCGGCTTCGGCATCCGGCTGGATGGCGGAACCGCCTATTCCGGCGCCGTCATCACCCGCTTCTACGATCCGCTGCTGGAGAAGGTGACGGCCTGGGCGCCGACGCCGGCCGAGACGATTGCCCGCATGAACCGGGCGCTGCGCGAATTCCGCATCCGCGGCGTCGCCACCAACCTCACCTTCCTCGAAGCGATCATCAACCACCCGAGCTTCGCCGACAACTCCTATACGACCAAGTTCATCGACACGACGCCGGAGCTGTTCCAGCAGGTCAAGCGCCAGGACCGCGCGACCAAGCTGCTCAACTATCTGGCCGATGTCAGCGTCAACGGCCACCCCGAGACGCGCGGCCGGCCGATGCCGAAGGCCGATGCGGCCGCACCTGTCGTGCCCTATCTCAACGGCAATGTGCCAGGCGGCAGCAAGCAGAAGCTGGACGTGCTCGGTCCGGAGAAATTCGCCGGCTGGATGCGCGAGCAGAAGGAAGTTCTGGTCACCGATACGACCATGCGCGACGGCCACCAGTCGCTGCTGGCGACACGCATGCGCACGCATGACATTGCCAATATTGCCGGCACCTATGCGCGCGCCCTGCCGCAGCTTCTGTCGCTCGAATGCTGGGGCGGCGCGACCTTTGACGTCGCCATGCGCTTTCTCACCGAGGATCCTTGGGAGCGGCTGTCGCTGGTGCGCGAGGCGGCCCCCAACCTGCTGCTGCAAATGCTGCTGCGCGGCGCCAACGGCGTCGGCTACACCAATTATCCCGACAATGTCGTTCAGCATTTCGTCAAGCAGGCGGCGAGCGGCGGCATCGATCTGTTCCGCGTCTTCGACTGCCTGAACTGGGTCGAGAACATGCGCGTCGCCATGGACGCGGTCGGCGCCGAGGGCAAGCTGTGCGAGGCGGCGATGTGCTATACCGGCGACATTCTCGATCCGGCGCGGGCCAAGTACGACCTGAAATACTATGTCGGCCTGGCCGGCGAACTGCAGGCCGCCGGCGCCCACATCATCGCCGTCAAGGACATGGCGGGCCTGTTGAAGCCGGCGGCGGCCCGCGTGCTGTTCAAGGCGCTGCGCGAGGCGACCGACCTGCCGATCCATTTCCATACCCACGACACGTCGGGCCTGTCGGCGGCGACCGTGCTGGCGGCGGTGGAGAGCGGCGTCGACGCCATCGACGCGGCGATGGATGCCTTCTCCGGCAACACGTCGCAACCTTGCCTGGGTTCGATCGTCGAGGCGCTGAAGGGCACCGAGCGCGACCCCGGCCTCGATCCGCAATGGATCCGCAAGATCTCGTTCTACTGGGAAGCGGTGCGCAACCAGTACGCCGCCTTCGAAAGCGATCTCAAGGGGCCGGCCTCGGAAGTCTATCTGCATGAAATGCCGGGCGGACAGTTCACCAACCTCAAGGAACAGGCTCGCTCGCTCGGGCTGGAAACGCGCTGGCACGAGGTGGCGCAGACCTATCACGACGTCAATCTGATGTTCGGCGACATCGTCAAGGTGACGCCGTCATCCAAGGTCGTCGGCGACATGGCGCTGATGATGGTGAGCCAGGACTTGACCGTCGCCGATGTCGAGAACCCGGCCAGGGACATCGCCTTCCCGGACTCGGTCGTCTCGATGCTGCGAGGCGATCTCGGCCAGTCGCCCGGCGGCTGGCCGGCGGCACTGCAGAAGAAGGCGCTGAAGGGCGACAAGCCGATCACGGCGCGGCCCGGCTCGCTCTTGAAGCCCGCCGATCTCAAGGCCAGCCGCAAGGAGATCGAGGAGAAGCTCGAGCGCAAGCTCTCGGAATACGAGTTCGCCTCCTGGCTGATGTATCCGAAGGTGTTCACCGACTTTGCCGGCGCGCAGGAGACCTACGGCCCGGTCAGCGTCCTGCCGACGCCGACCTATTTCTACGGCATGAAATCCGAAGACGAGATCTTCATCGACATCGAGAAGGGCAAGACGCTGGTCGTGCGGTGCCTCGCCATCGGCGATGTCGACGACAAGGGCATGGTCACCGTGTTCTTCGAGCTCAACGGCCAGCCGCGGCGCGTGAAGGTGCCGGACCGGGCGCATGGCGCCTCCGCCGCCAAGGCGCGCCGCAAGGCCGAGCCTGGCAACGAGGCGCATGTCGGCGCGCCGATGCCGGGCGTGGTCTCCGCCCTTTCGGTCGCCACCGGCCAGGCGGTGAAGGCCGGTGACGTGCTGCTCTCCATCGAGGCGATGAAGATGGAAACGGCGCTGCATGCCGAGCGCGACGGCACCGTCGCCGAGGTGCTGGTCAAGGCCGGCGACCAGATCGATGCCAAGGATCTGCTGATCGCCTTCGCTTAAGACCCGGCAAAGAGCGGGCAGGCTGTCGGCTTCTGTCGGCAGCCCTCATGCCTTGTTCGATAACAGCTTGACCCGCCGCCGCCGGTCGGGCATCGAACCGGCTCAAATTTGCCGCCGTCTTTCGCCGAGTCGCGGCCCAGAACCAATTTTGGAGAAAAACATGGCCGACGATATCACCGAGACCAGCCAGACTGTTGCCGCCGGCCAGCTGCGTGCCCTCATCGAACGCATCGAGCGGCTCGAGGAAGAAAAGAAGACGATCGCAGACGACATCAAGGAAGTGTTCGCCGAGGCCAAGGGCACGGGTTTCGACACCAAGGCGATACGCACCATCATCCGGCTGCGCAAGAAGGATCAGGCAGAGCGCCAGGAAGAGGATGCCATCCTCGATCTGTACATGGCAGCGCTCGGCATGGTGTAAGACTAACCGCCCGGTGCCCGATGCGGTTACCGGAGATACGGTTTGAACCATGAGCGAATTCGATTTCGGCAGCCGTCGCGCCTCGGAGTTCCGCCATCGTGGCTTCTGGTCGCTGTTCGCCGAACGGCATCCGGAGGAAAGAGCCCGGCTGGCGCGGCGCGGGCCTTGGTTCTGGCAGCGCGGGCTGCCTGATTTCGCCCTGGCCATTTCCATGTATGTCGCGCCGGCGCAGAACCATGTCGGCGTCTTTTTCGGCCGCAACGAAAAGTTCGGCGCAACGCAAAGCTGGTCCCGGTTGAAGCCGTTCCAGCCGGCGATCGAAGAGAGGCTTAACCTCAGGCCGGAACAAAGTTGCGAGGGCCTCGGCATCAATTCGATGTGGCGGGTCAACTGCTTTGCCGAGGACAACTGGCCCGCCATGACCGACTGGCTGGTGACGGAATGCTCGCGCGTCGAGCGCGCCGTTGTCGATGTGCTCGGACAGGGGTAGGGCGCCGGTGTCCCCGGAAGGTGCCGGATCCTTCTTCCGCTCGCGCTGGCAAGGCGAGGTGCCGATCGACCGGCTGTTCTGGCGCGACATGCTGCTGGTCGGGACGGGGATCAGCATTGCCTCGTCCGTGGTCGCTCTGATCCTGCTTGGGCTGAAGATGCCGCTCGGGCTCGTGCTGGCGGTGCATTTCGCACCGGTGCCCTACAACATCTTCCTCACCATAGCGGTCTGGCGGACGGCCGAGAAATCGGGCGCCAAGGCCTCCCTGATGCTGCTAGGCTCGGCGCTCTGGCTCATCGCCACGGTTGTGGTCTGAGCGGGCGGATCGTACCATGAAAAAGGGCGGCCGAAGCCGCCCTTTGCCGGAAGCCTGCGCAATGCCCTTCAGGCCGCCGGCTCGAAATTAAGCGCCACGCCGTTGATGCAATAGCGCAGACCTGTCGGCGGCGGGCCGTCCTCGAAGACGTGGCCGAGATGGCTGCCGCAGCGCGAGCAATGGCACTCGGTGCGGACCATGCCGTAGCTGCGGTCGACGGTGGTCTCGATCGAGCCGGGCACCGGGTCGTTGAAGCTCGGCCAGCCGGTGCCGCTCTCGAACTTCAGCGTGGATTCGAACAGCGGCTGGTCGCAGCCGACGCAGGAAAATGTGCCGGCGCGCTTCTCGTAGAGCAAAGCGCAGCTGCCCGGCCGCTCGGTGCCGTGATTGCGCATGACCGCATATTGCTCCGGCGTCAGCCGGGCGCGCCATTCGGCATCGGTGCGGGTGACGGGGTAAGTGTGGGTGTCCATTTGATCTCCTCAGCCTTGGCGGCTCGTTCTTTGTTGCAACCTCATATTCGCAACAAATAGGCATTTGTTACAAGGTTTGCCCGCATTTACGCTCGCGATCATCATCCTATCGCCGCCAGATAGCGCGCGACAGAGGTGGCCAGGGCCGTCTTGCCACCGCCGATGATGTTCAGGTCCCACCATGCCCCGCGGATATCGTCGAAGGCGAATGGTTCCAATACCGCCGCTATGCGGCGCACGGCCGCCGCGTTGAGCGGTATCTGGTTGGGATAGCTGTACATGAAGCTGACATGGCGGCGCGTTGGCGTCACCTGCACCGTGTCGCCGGTCAGTAGGGCGTTGCCGCCCTCGCGCTGCCAGTGCAGCACCTGGCTGCCGGCAAAATGGCCGCCGCAGCGGACGAGCGTGAGCGACGGATTGAGGACGAGCGTCTCGCCTTGCCAACTGACGATCGAGGGATGCGGCCGCATGATCCATTGGCGGTCGTCGGCGTGGAGATAGATCGGCACGCCGCCAAACGCTTCGCTCCAACATGCCATCGCCGAGTAGAAGTGGCAGTGCGAAATGGCGATGGCCGCCAGGCCGCCGCGCCGGTTGATCTCGGCCACCGCCTCGTCGCTGACCATCGAGACGCAGTCCCACAGCACATTGCCGTGCCGCGTCTGCACAAGCTGCGCCCGCTGGCCGATGGCGAAGCGCGGCTCGATGCCGAAGGCGAGCACGCCGGCATCGTCCCTCATCACAAGCCTATGCCCGGCAGAGAGCTCTTGCTGTGTGATCCAGGCCTGGCCCTCCCAGCGTACGAACTGCCGCTCGTCCTCGCAGATCGGGCAGTGTTGCGGCGGTGTCTCCGTCGCCGCGAACTGGACGCCGCATTGCAGGCAGAGGAAGCAGGTCATGGTGGCTCCGGAAATTGCTCAGTGTTTTCTGGAAAGCTGCTTCGTTGCGCTTTCGAGCCCGGCCAGCGTCAGCGGGAACATGCGGCCGCCGAAGATGTCGCGGATCATGGTGATCGAATGGGTGTAGCCCCAGTTCTTTTCGCTTTCGGGGTTCAGCCATACCGCATTCGGCCATTGCTGCAGCAGGCGGCCGAGCCAGACGGCGCCGGCCTCCGGGTTCCAATGCTCGACCGAGCCGCCGGGGTGGGCGATCTCGTAAGGGCTCATCGAGGCGTCGCCGACAACGATCACCTTGTAGTCCTGGCCGTATTTGTGGAGGAGATCGAAGGTCGGGATCACCTCGGCATGGCGGCGGCGATTGTCCTTCCACACGCCCTCGTAGAGGCAGTTGTGGAAGTAAAAATATTCGAGCTGGCGGAATTCCGCACGCGCCGCCGAAAACAGCTCTTCAACACTTTTTATGTGGTCGTCCATCGAGCCGCCGACATCGAAGAACATCAAAAGCTTCACCGCGTTGCGCCGCTCGGGCCGCGTCTGCACGTCGAGATAGCCATGTTCGGCGGTGGCGTGGATGGTGCCGGGCAGGTCGAATTCCTCCTCGGCGCCCTCGCGCACCCAGCGGCGCAGCCGCTTCAGCGCGATCTTGATGTTGCGGGTGCCGAGCTCGACGGCATCGTCGAAATTGCGGAACTCGCGCTTGTCCCAGACCTTCACGGCGCGGCGGTTGCGGCTTTCGTGCTGGCCGATGCGCACGCCTTCGGGATTGTAGCCATAGGCGCCGAAGGGCGAGGTGCCGCCAGTGCCTATCCATTTCGAGCCGCCCTGATGGCGGCCTTTCTGCTCCTCCAGCCTTTGCTTCAAGGTCTCCATCAGCTTTTCGAAGCCACCGAGCGCCTCGACCAGCTTTTTCTCCTCCTCGGTCAAATGCTTTTCGGCAAGCCGGCGCAGCCACTCTTCCGGGATGTTGGCGACATCGACCGCATCCGGCCCGCCCAGCGCTTCAATGCCCTTGAAGACATGCGCGAACACCTGGTCGAAGCGGTCGATGTGGCGCTCGTCCTTCACCAGAGCGGCGCGGGCCAGGTAATAAAAACCCTCGACGTCATAGTCGACCAGCCCGGCTTCCAGTCCTTCCAGCAGTGACAGATATTCCCGGAGCGAGACGGGAACACGTGCGGCCTTCAGTTCGAGGAAGAAGGGGATGAACATTGTCTATCTACAGCAGATCATACTCGATGAAGCCGGTGCGGCGCGCCACGTGGTCGTAGAGCTTGCGCGCCGTGGCATTGGTTTCGTGCGTCATCCAGTAGACATTCTTGACGCCGATCTTTACCGCTTCCTGCTTTACGGCATTGATCAGCGCCGCACCGATGCCCTTGCCGCGCACGTCCGGGTCGGCGAACAAGTCCTGCAGGTAGCAGTTGTTTTTCTCGGACCAGCCTGAGCGATGGTAGAGATAGTGGGTGAGGCCGACCGCCTTGCCGTCGAGCGTGGCGATAAAACCCTTCGGCTCAAATTCGCCTTCCGTGAACAGCCGCTTCCAGGTGACGGCATAGACCTCTTCCGGCAGCCTGGTTTCATAGAAGGTAAGGTAGTCGGTCCACAGGCGCTTCCAGTCGGCGTGGTCGGACTGTGCGAGCGGGCGGACAATAGTCTCAGACATTTCATCTCCTCCGAAAGGTTCTGGCCGAAGCTGCCGTCCCGTCCCGCCCGCGGCAACGGTCCACGGTCGGGGAAAGCGCTATTGCTGTCGTCTGGCCATGAAAGCCAGCCGCTCGAACAGATGCACGTCCTGTTCGTTCTTCAACAGCGCGCCATGCAGTTTGGGCAATGCGTTCTTCGGGTCGGCGCGCAAATCCTCGGGCGCGATGTCGTCGGCGACCAGCAGGCGGATCCAGTCGAGCGCCTCGGAGGTCGACGGCTTCTTCTTCAGGCCGGGGACCTCGCGGATCTCGTAGAACTGGGTAAGTGCCGCGCGCACCAGATTCTGCTTGATACCGGGATAATGGACGTCGACGATCCTGTGCAGCGTGTCGACGTCGGGAAAGCGGATGTAGTGGAAGAAGCAGCGGCGCAGGAAGGCGTCCGGCAGTTCCTTCTCATTGTTGGAGGTGATGATGACGATCGGCCTGATAGCAGCGCGGATGGTCTCGCCGGTCTCGTAGACGAAGAACTCCATCCGGTCGAGTTCCTGCAGAAGGTCGTTGGGGAACTCGATGTCGGCCTTGTCGATCTCGTCGATGAGGAGCACAACCTTCTTGCCCGCCGCGAACGCCTCCCAGAGCTTGCCGCGCTTGATGTAGTTCTTGATGTCGTTGAACCTGGCATCGCCGAGCTGGCTGTCGCGCAGCCGCGACACGGCGTCATACTCGTAAAGGCCTTGCTGCGCCCGCGTCGTCGATTTGACGTGCCATTCGATGAGATCGAGGCCGAGGGCCGCCGCCACCTGACGGGCAAGCTCGGTCTTGCCAGTGCCGGGCTCGCCCTTGACCAGGAGGGGCCGCTCCAGCGCGATCGCCGCGTTGACGGCCACCATCAGATCCTTGTCGGCGACATAGGCCGCCGTGCCTTCGAAACGCATTTTTGCTCCTTGGTTCACCCTGTGACCGTAAGGACGCCGCCCGGCCTGTGCAAGGGTGCGGCGCGGATGGCGAATAAAGCCGCCGAGACTGCCGGTCTCACTGGCGCTCGACCGATGAGCGGCCTATATTGGACGGGACGGTCTGTGCTTCCCGGCAGGAGAACATTTTCCCCGGGGCCTTAACGATCCTTAGGGAGCTGTCCCTGGGAAGACCCGTGGGTTTTCTCACACGGCGCCCACCTACTTTGTAGGTTCCCGGGATCGCTCTCTCCACCGGTTGTGTGGATCGTCACTTCTTGCCCCTGTATCCACGCATTTCGGTGGATGATGCGGTGGAAAACGTCGCTCCCAACACGCAATCCCAATCCGGCCTTTTCTATCGTCCGCGCATGACATCTCTCAAAGACCAGAAAAAACAGCTGCGACTCCAGGCGCTTGGACGCCGCGATGCGCTCGATGAATTCTGGCGGGTGGAGATGGCGCTCGAAATGGCCGAGACGGCGCGCGATCATCTCGCCATCGAGCCCGGCCAGATCGTCTCCGGCTTCTGGCCGATGCGTTCGGAAGTCGACGTCAGGCCCTTGATGTTTGCCTTGCGTGAACAGGGCGCGAGGCTTTGCCTGCCCGCCATTCTCGACAAGACCACGATCGTCTTTCGCGAACTGGTGCGCGGCGCGCCGATGGTCGACATGGGCTTCGGCACGGTCGGGCCCCATGAAGAGGCCGAGGTGCTCGATCCCGAGGTGATGCTGGTGCCGCTCGCCGCCTTCGACGCGCGCGGCCACCGCATCGGCTATGGCGCCGGCTATTACGACCGCGCGATCGCGAAGCTCGTCGACAAGGGGCATACGCCCCGGCTGATCGGCATCGCCTTCGACTGCCAGGAGGTGGCACAGGTTCCGGACGAGAACCATGACGTGATCATCCCGGAAATACTCACCGAGAGCGGGTTGCGCCGCTTCACGCCAAAATTGTAGATAATGGAGGCATGATCTTTTCGCGGATGTCATGCAGCTTTTGCTTCGCTGACTTTCGGTGCGGGATCATATGAGACTTCTCTTCCTCGGTGACATGGTCGGAAAAACGGGACGCACGGCGGTGTGGGAACAACTGCCCGGCCTGATATCGGACTTCAAACTCGATTTTGTCATCGTCAATGGCGAGAATGCCGCCGGCGGCTTCGGCATCACCGAGGAGATCTTTCGCGAGACGATCGCGGCGGGCGCCGATGTCGTAACCACCGGCAATCATGTCTGGGATCAGCGCGATGCGCTGGCCTTCGCGCCGCGCGAAGAACGCTTCCTACGTCCGTCGAATTTTCCCAAAGGCACACCCGGGCGCGGCTCCGGCGTCTACATCGCCAGAAGCGGCGCGCGCGTGCTGGTCGCCAACATCATGGGCCGGGTGTTCATGCATCCCGAGCTCGACGATCCGTTCCAGGCCGGCGAACGCGAGCTTGCCGCCTGCCCGCTGGGCGAGCAGGCGGATGCGGTGGTGATCGACTTCCATGCCGAGGCAACCTCGGAAAAGATGTGCTTCGCGCATTTTGTCGACGGCCGCGCCAGCCTAGTCGTCGGCACCCACACCCACCAGCCGACCGCAGACCACCAGATACTCAATGGCGGCACCGGCTATCTGTCGGATGCCGGCATGTGCGGCGACTATGATTCCTCGCTCGGCATGGACAAGGAGGAACCGCTCAACCGGTTCCTGTCGAAAGTGCCGAAGGGGCGCTTCGAGGCAGCGACCGGCCCGGCGACCTTGTGTGGGGTCGGTGTCAATATTTCCGATCGTACCGGACTGACCGAGAAGATCGCGCCGTTTCGTCGCGGGCCCAGACTGGAAGAAACGGCTCCATCCTTCTGGTCATGACATTGATATAGGCGCGCGCAGTACCTAACTGCCGACGACATCTGCTTCAGATCGTTAAAAGAGGGGACAACGACCTCCATGCAGCTTATCGAATTTCTTGCGCCGCATTTTCAATTCGTTTCCGATCCAACCGCATGGGTCGCCTTGCTGACGCTGGTGGTGCTCGAGATTGTGCTCGGCATCGACAATCTGATCTTCATCTCGATCCTGACCAACAAGCTGCCGGAAGCGCAGCGGGCTCGCGCCCCGCCGGCTCGGCATTTCGGCGGCGCTGGTCATGCGGCTGGTGCTGCTGGCCACCATCTCGATCATCGTTCAGCTGACGACGCCGGTCTTCACCGCCTTCGGCCATGGCTTCTCCTGGCGCGACCTGATCCTGATCGCCGGCGGCCTGTTCCTGGTGTGGAAGGCGACCAAGGAGATCCATCACACGGTCGATCCCGACGACCACAAGGACACGATGATGGGTGAGACGCTCAAGATCTCGCTTGCCGGCGCGATCTTCCAGATCCTGCTGCTCGACCTCGTCTTTTCGATCGATTCAATCATCACCGCCGTCGGCATGACCGACGAGATCGCCATCATGTACATCGCCGTGATCGTGGCCGTCAGCGTGATGATGCTGGCGGCGGGTCCGCTGGCCAACTTCATCGCCAAGAACCCCAGCATCGTCATGCTGGCCCTGGGCTTCCTGTTGATGATCGGCATGACGCTGATCGCCGACGGCATGGGCTACCACGTGCCCAAGGGCTACATCTACGCGGCGATGGGTTTCTCGGCCCTGGTCGAGGGGCTCAACATGCTGGCGCGGCGGCGCAGGAAAGCGAAGCCCGGCGACGGGCATTGAGCATCGGGGTGCTGGGGCATCTAACGCCCCGGCACGCCCTTCGGGTGGCGGTCGCCAATCAGGCCGAGCGTCAGGCCTTGTTCCAGCCAGGCCTTGGCGCCGGCCAGCACCAGCGTGAAGCCACCGGTCGATCCGATCGCTTCCTTAACCTGCTCGTCGCCCGTCCCGGCGAAACCGAAGTTACGGACCTCGAGAAAGGTCGCATCCCCGGGCATTTCGTTGAAGGTCCAGACCACCGTGGTCGGCGGATCGCTCCATTGCATGACGATCCTTTCGTTCCTGACGATCTCGCTGGCCTTGGCGGTCGTCGAGACGCCATACATGCGCCATTCCCAGCGGACCTCCTTGCCGCTGTCCAGCCGGTCGCTGCCATGAGTGAACCAGAATTTGGTGGTGACGGCTGGATCGACGATGGCCTCGAACACTTCGGCGACAGGCCGCCGGATCAGCATGCCGGCTTCGGCTGTCGGGGTTTCGCGGATCTCCATGGCGGTCTCCTTTCTGGCCTTGGCGCTCACCAGGCGTCGGGCTCGCGCAGCATGTGGACGATGCTGGCCGGGTTGGTGATCCAGCCGCCGCGAAAGCCTTCGCCCAAGGGCTCGATGGCATCGCAACGCACGACGCCGGCCTCGGCGAGGTGTGCGGCAGCGGTCGTGAAATCCTCGGTGAACAGTTCCAGCCAGACCTCGGCTTGGCTAAACATCGGCGCCTCGTCGATCCATAGGCGGTTTGGCCCGAGCTCGAAGCCGATCGCCGGCGCCTTGGCGGTGAATGGCTTCAGGCCGACGATATCGCGGTAGAAGGCGATCGTCGCCTCAAACTGATGCGGCGGCACCTTCATGGCGATGTTGATGCCGCCGGTGATTTTCGTCGTCATTGCTGTCTCCATTGCGCTGCGCTTGGGTGTCTTCGTGATCGTTTCGGCCAGGTTCGGTCAGGCCAGGTTGACTTGCCAGGAGACACCAAACCTGTCGTTCAACCACGCAAAGCGGCGGCTGAAACCGTAATTGTCGGGTGGCATCAGGAACCCGCCATCCTTCGCCAGTGCGTCGACGATGCGGTCCAGTTCCTCCGAGGAGGAGCAGTCGATATAGAACGAGACCGACGGCGTGAAGCCGAAGGCGTGGTGCACGGGGCTGTTGAAGACCATGACGTCCAGGCCGGCGATCGAAGCGCGCGCCAGCTTCAGCGTCCCTTCCGGGCCATCCTCACCGGCGCCATAGCGGGTGATGTCGAGGATGTTGCTGCCGGGAATGGTCTCGCAATAAAGCGCCAACGCCTCCTCGGCCTTGCCCTCGAACATCAGGAACGGTGTTACTTTCGTCATCGCTGGCCTCCGTTTTCGCTGCTCAAACATTGGTCTCGTTGGCGGGTTCGCCCTTCATCTCGCTGCGGTAATAGCCGTCGCGCAGATTGATGCCGTATTCGACATAAGCCTTCATGCAGGCCAGCATCTGCGACCAACCCTCGCAGTTGAGGTAGGATTTCTTCAGGCCGACCGCGCCTTCCTGCCAGCCGCTTTCGGCGATGGTGACAAAGGTGCCGCCATCGTCCAGCTGTTCGAAATTCATCTCGATGCGGGTCTTGTAGGCCGGCTTGCCGTCGGCGTCGGTGGCGTCCCAGCGCAGCACGATACGGCTGTCCCTGACCACCTCGTCGACCTCGACCGGCACCGTGCCCCACCAGACGACGCTGGTGCCGGTCTTGAGCGGTGCGCTGGCGCCGCCGATGGTGGTGAAATAGCCGCTCAGCTTCCTGGGGTTGATGACGGCGTCGAAGACTTCGGCGACCGGTTTGCCGATGCGGCCGGAAACGCGGAATCCAAGAGACATATCCACAGCTCCATCCTTGATCGGTTCGACGATATGTTATATAAACATAACATGTCAAGTCGATCGCAGGATGACAATGTTTTCAAGGCGCTGGCGCACCCGCGCCGGCGCGAAATGCTCGATCGGCTGAGGGACGAACCGAAGACCACCGGTATGCTGTGCGATGCCTTCCCCGACATCGACCGCTGCACCGTCATGCTGCACCTCAAGGTGCTGGAGGAGGCGGAGCTGATCGTTGCGCGCCGCGACGGACGCGAGCGCTGGAACCATCTCAACGCGCTGCCGATCAAGCAGATCCACGACCGCTGGATCAGCCAGTATGCCGGCCATGCGCTCAGCATCATCGACCGGCTGAAGTCCGATCTGGAGGCATGAGCGCCTGTAGACGTCCTTGTTGGCTGCTGGCAGCACGGCGCGGCTGGACGAATTGAGCCGATTTATCTATAAGCCGGCCATTCCGACAGAGAACGCCGTGCTTCCACGGGTTGCACCTGGGACGCTCTGAAATTTGAATTCGAGCATTTTGCAAGGGCGAGGTGATCCACCTGGCTGCGAGATGCTCTAGCCGAACACGACAGGGGTGCCATGGCTGGCCATTCACAGTTCAAGAACATCATGCACCGCAAGGGCCGTCAGGACGCGGTGCGGTCGAAAATGTTTTCCAAGCTGGCGCGCGAAATCACCGTGGCCGCCAAGAGCGGCACGCCCGACCCATCGATGAACCCACGCCTGCGGCTGGCGATCCAGAACGCCAAGGCGGTGTCGATGCCGAAGGACAACATCCAGCGCGCCATCAACAAGGCGTCGATGGGCGATGCCGAAAACTACGAGGCCGTGCGCTATGAGGGCTATGGCCCAGGAGGCGTCGCCGTCATCGTCGAGGCGTTGACCGACAACCGCAACCGCTCGGCGTCGAATGTGCGCGCGGCCTTCACCAAGGCCGGCGGCGCGATGGGCGAAACCGGTTCGGTGTCCTTCATGTGGGACCGCGTCGGCGAGATCTATTATCCGGCATCGGCCGGCAGCGCCGACAAGGTCATGGAAGCGGCGATCGAGGCCGGCGCCGACGATGTCGAAAGCGACGAGGAAGGCCACACGATCTATTGCGCCTTCGAGAATCTCGGCGAGGTGTCGAAAGCACTGGAAGCCGCGCTCGGCGAAGCTGAATCAGTGAAGCTGATCTGGCGGCCGCAGAACAATGTTCCGGTCGACGAGGAACGGGCACAGTCGCTGATGAAGCTGGTCGCCACGCTCGAGGACGACGATGACGTGCAAAGCGTCTACGCCAACTTCGAAGTCGACGACGAGACCTTGGCCAAGCTCAGCGCGGCGTGATCGGTTGGGATGACCAAGGCTCAATCGATATGAGCGAAGCTCAATCCGATAGGAGCGAGACGCCGTCGCCCGCCATCCGCATCACCTATTGCACGCAGTGCCAGTGGCTGCTGCGTGCCGGCTGGATGGCGCAGGAACTGCTCTCGACCTTCGGCACAGATCTCGGCGAAGTGGCGCTTGTGCCTGGCACCGGCGGCGTCTTCACCATCTCCTGCAATGATGTTTTCATCTGGGATCGCAAGCGCGACGGCGGCTTTCCCGATGCGGCAAAACTCAAGCAGCTGGTGCGCGACGTGGTCGACCCCGATCGCGATCTCGGTCATTCCGACCGCAAGGGCCACACGTCAAAGGGGCACACGCAAAAAGACCCCGCCTGAGCGGGGCCCAGCGGGGCCCTTTGTGTTTCGCAAGGCCTCTTCACAGCAATGCGAAGATAAAGCAGGCCATCGCCACGATGGCGGTGATGGTGCGGACGTGGTTCCACATCACCCATTGGCTCAGATGGTTGGCCCACACGGCGGCGCCATTGCTGCTGGCCGGATCGATGGCGGCAAGCGCATCGTTGAGCGGCACGTTGAAGACCATGGTCACGATAGGGTTGCCGATCACGTAGAGCACCGCACCGGCAAGCAGCCAGTACGAGCCGGACTGGCTCCAGCCCATGAGGGCGGCCGCGATAAGCACCAGACAGAGCAGGCCGGTGCCGAAAAGCGCCGTCATGAAAGTCGGCGTGATCACCGTGATGTTGATCGAATTCATCGCGGCGATGCCTTGCGGGACGGGCAGCCGGGCAAGTGCTGCCATGACGAAGTTGGAAAAGGCGAAGAAGACGCCGCCGACGACGCCCGAGCCGATTGCGGCGATGATGGTGAGGGCGGGAACAAGCTTGCTCATCTCAGTTACTCCAGATGCCTGTTGCGGCGGTTTCGGTTGCGTAGGCGGAAAAGTCTTTCGGTGCGCGGCCGAGCACGCGTTGGACGCCGTCGGTGAGCGATTCGTTGCGGCCGTCGAGCACCTTGGTGAACAGCTCATCGAGCAGCCAGACGATTTCGGGTGGCAGTTCATGCGACGCGACGGCGGCGGTGAACTCGTCATGCGAATTTCTGACGAAGCGGATGTCGCGCCCGACCGCCTTGGCAATCTCGGCGACCGCGTCGGCAAAGCTCAACAGCCGCGGCCCGGTAAGCTCATAGAGCTGGCCGACATGACCGGGCTCAGTCAGCACCGCTTCGGCGGCGTCAGCGATGTCGTCGACATCGACAAAGGGTTCGCCGACAGGTCCGACCGGCAGTGCCACTTCGCCCGCCAGCAGCGGCTCGACGAGGAAGCCTTCGCTGAAATTCTGCGAGAACCATGCGCAGCGCAGGATCGTCCAGTCGGCCCCGGAAGCCTTCAGCATCTCTTCGGCGCGCTGCGCCTCATGCTCGCCGCGGCCCGACAACAGCACCAGCCGGCGAACGCCATGCTCCATGGCAAGGCGGGTGAAGGCATCGATCACTTCGGCGGCGCCCGGCACGGCGATGTCGGGATAGTAGCTGATGTAGACCGCGCTGACGTCCTCGAGTGCGGGAGCCCAGCTTGCGGGAACCTCCCAGTCGAAGCGCGGCGTGCCGGAACGGGAGCCGATCCGTACCGGAATGCCGCGCGCCGTCAGCCGCTCGGCAAGACGGCGGCCGGTTTTGCCGGTGCCGCCGAGGATCAGGATTGGTTTGGTTTCGGTCATGGTGGTTTTCCTTTTCGCAGAACATGAGTAATCCTCATATTTGCAAAACGTGATAAACCCTCGTATTTTGCGAGTCAAGCCATTTCCCTCGGCGTTCGTGCCGAATGCGTTGTTGGAGACAGTCCATGGAAGGCAAGCCGGCCAACGAGCAGATCGCTTCGCCACGACGGGCGCCAAGCCAGCAGCGCAGCCGCGAGCGGGTGGAGCGCATGCTGGCGGCCGCCTCGGCGCTGATTACCGAGCAAGGCAGCGATGCCATGCGCATGGGCGAAGTCGCCGAACGGGCAGGGGTGTCGATCGGCTCGCTCTACCAGTTCTTTCCCGACAAGCGGGCGATCATCTGGGCGCTGGCAGAGCGCTACACCGCCGAGAGCCAGGCCTGCATCTCGGCCGCGCTCAAGGATGTCGGCGACGCCGAAGGCCTGCGGCGGGCTTTCTCGGAGTTGGTCGATATCTATTACGGGCTATTCCTGGCCGAACCGGTGATGCGCGACATCTGGTCGGGCACGCAGGCAGACCAGGCGCTGCGTCAGCTCGAACTCGCCGACAGCCGGGCCAATGCCGAATTCCTGGTGGCGGTGCTGAGGCGATTGCGTCCCGGCGCCGACCCTGTCTCGCTGGAGACCACGGCGTTCCTCGTCTGGCAAATGGGCGAGGCAGCGATGCGGCTGGCCATCTCGGTCGAGCGGCAGGAGGGCGACAGGCTGGTGGCAGCCTACAAGCGCATGGCGCTGCGGGAATTGTTGGACGGGTAGAATGCCTCCCCATCCTCCCCCTCGTGGGGGTTCGAAGGACGGGCGAAACCCGCGCCCCGCCCCCGGCAAGTCGGTGTGCGAAGGGGCGGCGTCAGACCCGCACCCAGACCCTCGGTCCCCCTCACTACAAGGGGGAGTTCGGGGGATGAGGGCCAGCTCGAGTCGCGTCACCTCATCGCAACAAAAAAACCCGCCACAAGAGGCGGGTTTTTGATCTGCGACAATGCCGAAGTGGGCTTAGAGGCCGAAACCTTCGAAACGCTTCTTGAACTTGGAGAGGCGGCCGCCGCGGTCGAGCAGGGTCTGCTGGCCGCCGGTCCAGGCCGGGTGGGTGGTCGGGTCGATATCGAGGTTCATCGTATCGCCTTCCTTGCCCCAGGTCGAACGGGTCGTGTATTCGGTGCCGTCGGTCATGACGACCTTGATGGTGTGGTAGTCGGGATGGATAGCGCTCTTCATGGTTCGGTTCCTGGCTTGTCGACGCGGCTGACGGGCATAAGCCTGCGTCGATGCGCCTCTTTTTAAAACTCGAAGCCGTAGCTATTGAGTAGCCACGGCTTCTAAAACGGTCGGCGAGCCTATACATCAGCCGAAATTGAATCACAAGGCCGCGTCAACCGCATATTGATGGCGCGCACGAAAAGGGCCAGAGGAAAACGGTCATGGCGGACATCAGTGGCGATGCGGACGAGCGTCGGCGCTCGCTCAAGCCGCTCAGGCGCCTGTTCCCCTATCTTGGCCGCTACCGGAAACTGGTGGTCGGCGCGGTGATCTCGCTGACGGTCGCGGCGGCGACGACGCTGGCCTTGCCGCTGGCGGTGCGGCGCATGATCGACCACGGCTTTTCGGCATCGGATTCCAGCTTCATCGCCGAATATTTCGGCATGCTGGTGGTGATGGCCGCGGTGCTGGCGGCGGCGTCGGCCTGCCGCTACTATTTCGTCATCACGCTCGGCGAACGTGTTGTTGCCGACATACGCAACGACGTGTTCAGCCATGTGACGACCCTGTCGCCATCCTTCTTCGATACGTCGCAGTCGGGAGAGATCGTATCGCGGCTTGCGGCCGATACGACGCAGGTCAAATCGGCGGTCGGCGCCACCGCCTCGGTCGCGTTGCGCAACGTCATCCTCGGCCTCGGAGCCGTGGCGATGATGGTCTTCACCAGCCCGAAGCTGTCCGGCCTGGTCATTGCCGCCATCCCCGTCATCGTCTTGCCGCTGGTCGCCTTTGGGCGCTCGGTGCGTCGCAAATCGCGGCTGGCGCAAGACACGTTGGCCAATGCGACGGCCTATGCCAGCGAGCAGATCGGCGCGGTGCGTACACTGCAGGCCTTCACCAATGAAAGACTGGTCACCGGTCGCTTTTCGTCCGCCGTGGAGGCTGCCTTCGAGGCGGCGCGCGCCTCGATCTTTGCACGCTCGTTCCTCACTTTCTTCGCCATCTTCATGATCTTTTCCTCTGTCGTGGCGGTGCTGTGGTTCGGTTCGCGCGACGTGCTCGAAGGCACGCTGTCGCCGGGCACGCTTGGCCAGTTCCTGCTCTATTCGGTGTTCGCCGCCGGCGCGCTCGGCGCGCTGTCGGAAGTCTGGGGCGAACTTTCCCAGGCGGCGGGTGCGGCCGAGCGGCTGACCGAGATCCTGGCCGAAAAGCCGGCGATCCAGGCGCCGTCCGATCCGAAGCCGCTGCCGGCGGTCGCCAAGGGCGCGATCGTCTTCGACAACGTCTCCTTCTCCTATCCGGCGCGACCCGACCGTGCCGCCGTCCACGGCCTGAGTTTCCAGGTCATGCCCGGCGAGACGGTGGCCATTGTCGGCCCCTCGGGAGCCGGCAAGAGCACCGTGTTTTCGCTGATCCTGCGCTTCTACGATCCCGAAAGCGGCCGGATCCTGATCGATGGCGTCGACGTGCGCGAAGCCGATCCGGTTTCGGTGCGCGAGCGCATCGCCATCGTGCCGCAGGACGTCACCGTCTTCGCGGCGAGCGCGCGCGACAATATCGGCTTCGGCCGACCGGGTGCCAGCGAAGCCGAGATCGAGGCGGCGGCGAAGGACGCGCTGGCCGACGAATTCATCCTCAAGCTCGAGAACGGCTATGACAGCCAGGTCGGCGAGCGCGGCGTCACGCTGTCCGGCGGCCAGCGCCAGCGCGTGGCGATCGCCCGCGCCATCCTGCGCGACGCGCCGATCCTGCTGCTCGACGAGGCCACCTCGGCGCTGGATGCCGAAAGCGAGACGCTGGTGCAGACAGCGCTGGAACGGCTGATGCAAGGCCGCACCACCATCGTCATCGCCCACCGGCTGGCGACGGTGCTGAAGGCCGACAGGATCCTGGTCATGGATGGCGGCCGCATCGTCGAGGAAGGCACGCATCAGAGCCTGGTCGCCAGGGGCGGCATCTATGCCAGGCTGGCCAAGCTGCAGTTCGAGACCGGCGCCAGCGCCTTCAGGGGCGCGGCGGAGTAGACAGGCGCTTCTGTCCTGTCGGTTCCTTCGATCGCTTTACGCGGTTCCATACCGTTTGCGCAGGTGATCGACGAAATACACGGCGTTGAGCTTTTCGCCGGTGGCGCGTTCGAGCAGGTCCGACGTCGACCAGCGCGAGCCCTGCGACCATATCTTCTTGCGGCGCCAGTCATTGATGGCGGTGAAATTGCCTTTCGCGAGATCGTCATCGGCTGAGGGATGTTCGCGCGTCAGCGCGGCCCATTGCTGCGCCGCCATCATCGCGCCCAGCGTATAGGACGGGAAGTAGCCGAAGGCGGCACCCGGCCAGTGCACGTCCTGCATCGGCCCGTCGGCCGGGTTGTCCAACGTGGAGAGGCCGAGATAGTCGCGCATCTTGGCGTCCCAGGCTTCGGGCAAATCGGCAACCTCGAGCCTGCCCGAGACCAGTTCCTGCTCCAGTTCGTAGCGCAGGATAACGTGCAGGGGATAGGTCACCTCGTCGGCGTCGACGCGGATCAGCCCGCGCTCGACGCGATGCACATGCGGCAGGAGATCGTCGAGCGACCAGGCCTCGCCGAGATGTTTGTCCACCACCGGCAGCGCCCAGCGCCAGAAGGCGGGGTTGCGGCCGATCTGCTTTTCGACGAACAGGCTCTGGCTCTCATGCACGGCCATGCCGCGCGCCTTACCGAGCGGCCAGTGCGACCACGCCTTCGGCAGGTTCTGTTCATAGAGCGCATGGCCGGTCTCGTGCAGCACGCCCATCAGTGCCGACAGGAAATCCGACGTCTTGTAACGGGTGGTGATGCGCACGTCGCTGGGCACGCCGCCGCAGAAGGGATGGTGCGACACCGACAGCGAGCCGTGCGTCAGGTCGAAGCCGACGGCTGCCATCATGGCAAGGCCAAGTTCGCGCTGCTTGTCGATCGCGTAGGTGCCGGAGAGCGGCTTCAGCGGATGCTTGCGCAGCCGCGCTTCCTGGATCGCCAGAGCCTCCGGGACGAAGCCTTTGAGGAAGGCTTTCAAATCGGCGAAGACGGGCGTGATGTCTGATGTACGGTTGCCGGGGTCGAATTGCTCCATCAGCGCATCGTAAGGGGCAAGGCCGAGCACGTGGGAGCGCAGGGCCGCCTCTTCGCGCACCAGCGCCACCACGCTTTCGAGCGCCGGCTGGAAGCCCGCCCAGTCGTTCTTGGCGCGCAGGTCACGCCACAGCTGCTCGCAGCGCATGCGCGCCGTCGTCTGGCGTTCGACGAATTCGACCGGCAGGCAGGTCAGGTTGGTGTATTGCCGCCGCAGTTCGCCGAGCGCCGCACGCTGCTCGTCGTCGAGCGCCTCGCCTTCGGCGGCGGCGATCCAATCGGCGACTTCCGGGGCGGTCGCCCTGGTGTGGTACATGCCGGCGAGTGCCGCCATCGCCTCGGCGCGCTTCTCGCCGCCACCGACGGCCATATGCGTGGCTTCGTCGGCGCCGAGGATGGCCAGCGCATGCTCAAGCGCTTCGAGCTTGTGGCCGAGGTCATCGAGTTTCTGAAAGGACATGGCGGCTTCCGTGATTGAGACGGCGCGAAAAGACACCAACGCAAAAGCGTTGGCAACCCTCAGAGCGGTTCACCGTTCCATGGAAACGGCAAGCCGCTCTAACTCTTTGTTTTGATGCAATTCCCAAGGGAAAGCGCTGCGCGCTTTTCCCGGGAAAACCGCCTCACACTTTTCCTGGAATTGCTCAGATACCGCCCGGCGGATGCACCTTGCGCAAGCGATGCCAGACATGAAATGCTGCCGGCAACGCGTGAAGGGGGAGCAAATGATCGGCAACATCCTGGTCGGGCTGGTGGCCTTGATCCATGTCTACATCGTCTATCTCGAGATGGTGCTTTGGGACACGCCTCGCGGGCACAAGACATTTCGCCTGACGCCCGAATTCGCTAACGCATCGAAGGTGCTCGCGGCCAATCAGGGCCTCTATAACGGATTTCTCGCGGCCGGCCTGATCTGGGGGCTGTACCTCGGCGCCGCCGGTTTTCAGGTCAAGGTCTTCTTCCTGTTGTGCGTCGCCATTGCCGGCCTCTACGGCGCGGCAACGGTCGGCCGCAAGATCCTGTTCATCCAGACCGTGCCGGCGGTGGTCGCCCTGATCGCGATCTGGCTTGGTTGGTAGGCAAGCCGGGCTGGTGAGGAAAAAGGACGCCCGCGGGATTGGGGTCCCGAAGGCGCCAGATGGTCCCTTCCTCTTGGACCTTGCCGGATGGCTTCAGCCGTTCGGATAGGTTCCGCCGTCGGCGCCATCACCCATCAGGAAACCGCTGCCGGTGTCGACCCGCAGCTGCTGGTCGACATTGTCGAGACGGCGCAGCAGGTCATGATACTGCGCGGCCGGAATCCTGCCGTGATCCGACGCGGCTATCTTCTCGGCCGCCTGGCTGATGCGGGCGGTACGCATCTCCAGGCGCTCCGCCACCGCCGGAGTGATGTTGTTGGCCTGCCTGGCGTCGACGATGCCGTGGCGGACACCCTGGACCTGTTCGATGAGAGCCTCGACGCGCGGGCCGGTCATGTCTGTCGGGTCCGTCGCGTCGAGAGCGCCCTTGTGATGACCCGCGGCATAGGCGCCGGCGAGCGGAATGGCGATAAAGAATGCGGTCAATGCTGCAGTTCTGAGCGTAGGGTTAAAAGAGCGCATCGTCGCGTCTCCTCCAGAAGAGGAAGGCAGCGGTTCTTTCGTCTACCTTCCAGCCGCGGGCCGTCGGGTTCCGTCGCGTCGCGATGGGAGGCATCGCCGGCGGTTCTCGGCCCTGGGCGGCAAGCTAGGAGCGCTCCGGCGCGAAGTGTAATTAAAAAAAGATAATCTTTTCAGGCCTTGCCGGCTCCGGTCTGCGCCCTAGAGTTGAGCCGGCGAACAAATTCGCGTGAGTTCGCGTGATGAGAAATCAACGTTCGGTGAGCTTCAGTTCAATGCGGCGGTTCTTGTTGCGCGCCTCGTCGGTGTCGGCGGGGTCGAGCGGCTGGAATTCACCAAAGCCGGCGGCGACCAGGCGGTTGGCCGGCACGCCGTTCTCGATCAGGAACTTGACCACCGAGGTCGACCGCGCCGTCGACAATTCCCAATTGTCGCGGTAGCGGCCGGTGCCGGAGAGCGGCTTGTTGTCGGTATGGCCGTCGACGCGCAGCACCCAGTTGATCTCGGGCGGGATTTCCTTCTGCAACTCGATGATGGCGTCGGCGAGCTTCTTCATCTCGACCTTGCCGGCATCGTTGATCACCTCGGAGCCGGTCGGAAACAACACTTCCGACTGGAACACGAAGCGGTCGCCGACGATGCGGATGTTTTCGCGATCGGCGAGGATCTCGCGCAGGCGTCCGAAGAAGTCGGAGCGGTAGCGGTTCAATTCCTGCACGCGCTGCGCCAGGGCGACGTTCAGCCGGCGGCCGAGATCGGCGATCTTGGTGTTGGAATCGCGGTCGCGGGCTTCGGACACATTGAGGGCGTCTTCAAGCGCGCCGATCTGCTTGCGCAGCGCGGCGATCTGCTGGTTGAGGATCTCGACCTGGCTCAGCGCCTGCTGGCTGATCTGGCGCTGGCTGTCGAGTTCACCCGAAAGCGCCGCGGCGCGCTGGTTGGCCTGGTCGCCGGCGCCCGCGCCTTGCGCCAGCAACTGTTCGAGCCGGCTCTTCTCCGCCTCGGCCGCCGACAGCGACGCCTGCAGATTGGCCAGCGAATCGTCCTTGTCCTGGGCGGTCGAGCGCTCCAGCGCCAGCAACTGGGTCAGTTCGTTGATTTGCGAGTTGAGACGGGCGAGCACCGTATCCTTGCCGGAAATCTCGCGGCCGAGCAGGAACTGCGCCAGCACGAAGACGGTGAGCAGGAACATAATGGCCAAAAGCAGCGTCGACAGCGCATCGACAAAGCCCGGCCAATAGTCGATGCGGCGATCGGTACGCCGGCCCCTGGCAAGCGCCATGTCAGTGCACCCCGGGCTTCTTCAGGGCGTCGGCAATCTTTTCCAGCGTGTTGCGCATCGCCTTCTGCTCATCGGACTGGGCCTCGACCCAGTCACGCATGATCTGCTGCTCGGAGCGCATGTTCTTGACCAGGCCGGAAATGCCGTCGGCGAGATTGGCCATCGCGGTGGCGACGCGCGGATTGGAGCCGCCGCCATTCTCCTGCATGCTGCGCAGCCGCTCCGACAACAGACGGATCTCGTCGGATGGTTCGCTCTTGGCCGGATCGGAGACGACGATGTCGGAGGAAAGATCGGTGACCGAGGACAGCCAGTTCTCAAGCTCGGTGTAGAAGCGCGTCTGGGCGCGGCCCGCCTGCAGGTCGAGGAAGCCGAGCACGAGCGAGCCGGACAGGCCGAACAGCGAGGACGAGAAGGCGGTGCCCATGCCGGCCAGCGGCGCCGACAGGCCCTGTTTCAAGGAATCGAGCACCGCCGCGGCGTCACCCGTGCCGGGGTCGAGCGATTCGATGGTCTCGCGGATCGAGCCGATCGTGTTCAACAGGCCCCAGAAGGTGCCGAGCAGGCCGAGGAACACCAGGAGGCCGACCAGGTAGCGCGAGGTGTCGCGGCTTTCGTCGAGGCGCGTGGCGATGGAATCGAGCATGGTGCGCATCGAGGAGGTCGAGAACGCCATGGTCGAGGAGCGGCCGATCATGGCTTTCATCGGCGCCAAAAGCACCGGCTCGGTGGTCTCCGAGCCGGCGCGGAAGGAGTTGAGCCAGCGCACCTCGCGAAACAGCCGGCCAACCTGGGCGAAGGCAAGCAGGATGCCGACCGCGAGCACGCCGATGATCAGGCCGTTGAGGCCCGGGATTGGTGACGAAGGCCGTCGAGATCTGGCGGGTCAGGATGGCGGCAATGAAGGCGACGATGGCCAGGAAGATGACCATGGTCAGCAGGAACACCTGCGGACTCGACAGTTTATGTGGATCGTAGATCAGTACGTCGGAGCGCCTGCCCATGCCGAAGGATCTGAGAAAAGCCATCCGTGCCCCGTTTTCGCTGCCGCTGCCGCCGATCACGTCGTTCGCGACTCTAAACGGAATTGTGACCAAATTGAATGGCGCTTGGCAATATTGCCGCAGGCGGATCAGAAACGGTTTATCACCAGGCAGTCGACCATGGCCGCCAGATGCAGGCCCGCGCCAGTGACGACGAAGCCGTGCCACAGGGCGTTGTGGAAGCGCAGACCCTTCCAGGCGAAGAAGATGACGCCGCAGGAATAGACGACGCCACCGGCGACGATGAGCACGATCGACGTCGTCGGCAGCGTCTCGACGAGCGGCTTGACCAGGACGATGCCGCTCCAGCCGATGGCGAGATAGAAGACGATCGCCAGCCGGTCGAAACGGCCGGGAAAGCACACCTTGATGGCGATGCCCGTCGCCGCCGCGATCCAGACCAGCACGATCATCCAGCGGGCCAGCGGCGAAGCGTCGAGCTGAGCCAGAAAAGGCGTGTAGGTGGCGGCGATGAGAAGATAGATCGCGGCGTGATCGAAGCGCCGCAGAACCCATTTGGCCGGTGACGTCACCGGCCACAGATTGTAGGCCAGCGACACCGAGAGCACGGTCAGCAGCGAAACGACATAGAAGGCGGCGGCAATGTACTCGCCCGGTCCGACGCGAAACGCCGCCAGCGCCAGCAACGCCGAGCCGGCCGCGATCGCCAGCACGATGCCGACCGCATGGACAATGCCGTCGGCGATCATCTCCGCGCGGGAGTAGTGCCAGCGCCCGACAAAGGGGATTTCGAGTTGCGGCGGGATATTGGTCATCGATCGTCCTGCGTCACCCTATATCTGGGCAACCGCCGGACAGTATTTCAAGCTTAGGTGGCGGTTTTGCGACTGCGGCCGTTCAGCGCGGCGGGAGGGCTTTAGCGGGATGCCAGGGGCTTTTTCACCGTCTTCAGCAGCGCACGCTGGATGACCTCGTTGCCGGCAACGACGGAGCCGTTGTCCAGCATGTCCTGCCCGCCATCCATGTCCGAGACGAAGCCGCCGGCTTCGCGGATCAGGAGCATGCCGGCGGCAATGTCCCAGGCCGACAGGCCGGTTTCCCAGAAACCGTCCATGCGGCCGGCAGCGACATAAGCGAGATCGAGCGCGGCGGAACCGAGACGGCGCACGCCCGAGACCTCGGCCATGACGTTGCGCAATTCCACGAGGAAATTGCCGTGGTGGCCGCGTCCCAGATGCGGCATGCCGCAGCCGATCACCGTGTCGACCAGCTTGATGCGGCCGGCCACGCGCAGCCGGCGGTCGTTCATGAAGGCGCCGCCACCGCGCTCGGTCGTGTAGAGCTCGTCCATGGCCGGATTGTAGATGACGCCGGCGACGATCTGGCCCTGGCGCTCCAGCGCGATCGAGACGGCGAACAGCGGAATGCCGTGCAGGAAATTGGTGGTGCCGTCGAGCGGATCGACGATCCAGCGGTGCTGGCTGTCTTCGCCTTCCACCGCGCCACGCTCTTCCATCAGGAAACCGTAGCCCGGACGCGCCTTCGACAATTCGGCAAAGATGATGTCCTCGGCCTTGCGGTCGGCCTGGCTGACATAGTCGCCGGGTCCCTTCAGCGAGACCTGCAGGTTCTGGACCTCGCCGAAGTCGCGCGACAGCGAGCGGCCGGCCTTCATTGCGGCCTGGACCATGACGTTGAGAAGGGCTGAGCGTGCCATCGTATGTCTTCCTGCTGCAGCGCGTCAGTCGGCGCGGCGCACGTAAGTGATTTCGTTGGTGTCGACGATGATGCGTTCGCCGGCGCCGATGAAGGGCGGCACCAGCACGCGGATGCCGTTCTCCAGCACCGCCGGCTTGTAGGAGGATGCCGCCGTCTGGCCCTTCACCACCGGGTCGGCCTCGGTAATGGTGAGGGTGACATAGTCGGGCAGCGAAATGCCGATCGGCCTCTCCTCATAGAGCTGGACCGTCACCATCATGCCGTCCTGCAGGAAGGCGGCGCGGTCGCCGACGAAATCCTTGTTCAGTTCGAGCTGTTCGTAGCTCTGGGTGTCCATGAACACCAGCGCGTCGTCCTGTTCGTAGAGGAAGGAGAAATCCTTCAGGTCGAGGCGGATCTGTTCGACCGTCTCGGCCGAGCGGAAGCGCTCGTTGAGCTTGGTGCCGTTGATCAGATTCTTCAGTTCGACCTGGTTGTAGGCGCCGCCCTTGCCGGGCTTGACGGTGTTGGTCCTGACCGCCACCCACAGGCCGCCATCATGCTCGATGACGTAGCCGGGACGGATTTCGTTGCCATTGATCTTGGCCATGATGATGGGATCCGGAATGAGATTTTCGCTGGGACAAGCGATTTAGGGGCTCCCAAGACCACAAATCGTCCGGAGAGGCAAGGGAGCGGGCAGCAATGGACCCAGCGCCGGGCGATCGCACCTGCCGCCATCAGGGCAGGCGGTTTGCCTTCTGCAGGGCCTGCTTGGTCTGGTCGTCGCTCAGGCCCTGCAGGAAATCGTCCATGTCGGGATCGATGAGACCGGCGCGGCGGGCGACGACGTACCAGGCGCCGGCGAGCACCAGGTCCGGGTCTGTACCGATGCCTTGCATGTAGAGTTTTGCCAGCCGGTTCTGCGCCGCGACGTTGCCGCCCTCGGCTGCCTGCTTCGTCCAGCCGAAAGCCGATTTCAGGTCGCGGGCGCCGCCGCGGCCCTCGATCATCCAGGCGGCGAGATCGATCTGCGCGGTGTCGTAGTTCTGCCGCGCGGCCTGCGCGAGAAAGCGTCTCGCCTGCGCGTCGTCGCGCGGCTTGCCGCCGACGCCGTTGGCATAGATCTGGGACATGGCGTATTGCGCGTCGGCGAGGCCGGTCGCGGCGGCGCGCTCATAATAGGAAACCGCCTTGGTCAGGCCCGCGTCGCCGGGATCCTGCTGGACCAGCATCTGCGCGAAATTGAACTGCGCCAGCTGGTTGCCGGCTTCGGCGGCGGCCTGCATCAGGGCGTAGGCCTCTTTCGGATCCTTCTTGACGTAACGGCCGTCGAGCAGCATCAGCGCATACTGGAACTGCGCCTCAGGCACACCCTGTTCGGCGGCAAGCGCATACCATTTCGAGGCTTCCGCCGCATTCAGCGGCACGCCGAGCCCGCGCGACAGGATCTCGGCCACCAATGTCTGCGCCGCCGGGTCGCCGTTCTGGGCGCGAGTCAGCGCCAGATTATAGGCCGTTTTGTAGAGCCCGCGCTGGAAAGCGCCATAGGCTGCGTCCGCCGGCTTGGCGCCGAAGCGGTCGGGATTGATGCTGTCGACCGAGGGCAGCGGTGCCGGCTCCGCCGTGGTGGCGGGCTGCGGCAGCTGCTTTTCGATCGGCTTGTCGGTGTGCACGCCGTTTTCAGGCTTGGGCTGCGGCTGGGGTACGGTTTCGGCGGCGGCGGCCTGGATCATGACCGCTGCAAGCAAGGCCTGAAGGGGAAACCTTACCGGAGCCACATCAGTCCTCGAAGCGCGGCGCGGTTTCGTCGAGCAATGCGTTGGCACGGGCCACGGCGGTTTTCGGATCGACGCCCTCGGCGAACACCGCGCTCGACAGCGCGACGAACTCGGCGCCGGTGGCGGCCACGTCCTCGACGGAAGCCAGATCGGATCCGGCCATGACGATGCAGGGGATCTGGATCATCTGCGCCCACCACTCGCCCAGCGACAGGTTGCGCGGATGCGGCTCCGGCTTGTTGTCGTAGCCGAAGCGGCCGAAGAAGATGTAGTCGGGCCTGACCTCACCAAGCTCGAGCGCGTCGTCGCGCTTCTTGGCACCGCCGGCGCCGACCATCATCTTCGCCTGGAAATGTTCGATCGTCTCGGCGAGTTCGGCCTTGGATGTCTCGACATGGATGCCGTCGGCCTGGACACGGCCGGCGATGCGGGTGTCGCCAGCGATGATCACGGCCACGCCCGCGGCCTGTGCCGTCGGCACGATCTGTTCGGCAAAGGCCTGGAAGGAGGCCTCGTCCATGCCGTTCTCGGGCAGGATCAGCGAAGCGACGTCGCCGCCGTCGAATGCGGTGGCGATGCGGGCGGCCGGCACGCCGGGCGGCGCGATCAGCACGATGCGGCAACGATTTGGGGGTGTGGCGTCGTTCATGGTTCTTCGATCCCGGATTTCGCCTATGCCGGGCGAAGATGGTTGCATTGCGGCATAGAGCAAACTGCCCGCTTTGAACAGGCTGGCAGTCGGGATCGCGTTTCCTGGCCGCGGGGCGGCAGGCGTGCCTGCCCTACTTGGCCGGCCCAGGGCTCGCGGTGACCGGGTTCGATTTCCACAAGGACCAGCCGAGGTTCATGCCGGCGGCAGCCACCAGGATGGCGCCGGCGCCGGCGACCTGGCTGAGATGCAGCCGATGGCCGAAAGCCACTACATCGACCAGGATGGCGACCACCGGATAGATGAAGGATAGTGATCCCTGCAGATGCGTCGGCAGCTTCTGGATCGCGCCGTACATCAATATGTACATCAGGCCGGTGTGGACGATGCCGAGCGTCGCCAGCATCGCCCAGCTCCACGGGTCGGCGGGAAGACGCGAGAGATGGGCGAAGGGCGCCAGCATGACGACGCCGACGCAGACCTGTATCAGCGCGATCAGATGCGGCGGCGTGCCCTTGAGCTTCTTGGTGACGATGGCCGCGACGGCCCAGAAGAAGGCCGCGGCCAGGGCCATGAGGATGCCGGCAAAATAGTTGGTGCCGACATCGCCGGAATCAGGTGTGGCCTCGACGATGAGCACCATGCCGGCAAAGGCTATTGCCAGCCATGTCAGCTTGGTCAGCGTCAGCCGTTCGGCGAAGAAGAGTGCACCGAAGCCGACCAGCATGAAGGGCTGGGTGTTGTAGACGGCGGTGGCGATCGAGATCGACGCGCGGGAGAAGGCGCTGAACAGGAGCAGCCAGTTGATGACGATGGCCGCGCCGCCAAGCGCGGCGAGGCCGATGACGCGCGGCGGCAGCCTGCCGCGCAACAATCCCAGACAGGCGCAGATGATCAGCAGCGTCACCGCGCCGAACGCGCAGCGCCAGAACACCACATCCATGATCGGCTGGCCGGACATGACGACGAACCATCCGATCGTCCCGAGGATGGCCATTGCGGCCGACATTTCGACCGTGCCACGTACCGTATCGTTCATGATAACCTCTGAGCCCATTTTGAGGCGGCATAATCTCATGCGGGTTGGACGCTTTCCATCTGATTGGAAAGGCTGTATGGAGGCCTGACCTAATTATATTAGGTTCCTGCCACGAATTTGTGAGAAATCTGAAATGCTTGACGATCTCGACCGAAATCTCCTCGAAATCCTGGTCAGGGATGCGCGGACCTCGCTGAAGGAGTTGGCCGCCCAGGTCGGGCTGTCGTCGCCAAGTGTTTCGGAGCGGCTGCGGCGGCTCGAGGAGCGCGGCGTCATCCGGGCGTTCACCGTTGAAATCGATCCGCTGGCGCTCGGCTATACGCTGCAGGCGATCGTGCGTATCCGGCCTTTGCCGGGCAGGCTGCACATCGTCCAGAAGCTGATCGAGGAGATCGCCGAGTTCGGCGAATGCGACAAGGTGACGGGTGACGACTGTTTCGTCGCCCGGCTGTTCGTGCGCTCGATCGGCGACCTCGACGGCATTCTCGACCGCATCGCCGACAAGGCCGAGACCAGCACCGCCATCATCAAGGCGCAGCCGATCCGGCGGCGGCCGCCGCCGCTCGGGGCGCCGTCGGCCCCGTCGTCTTGACTCCACATGGCTGTGGTGGACAGGCGCGACCAGTCCACTAAATGTCAGCCCGCCGGATGATTGGCTGAGAGACGAGGTAGACATGGCGCAGAATATCTACGACCAGCCGGATTTCTTCGCGGGCTACAGCCAGCTTGGCCGGTCGATCGACGGCCTGGAAGGCGCCGCCGAATGGCCGTCGCTGTGCGCCATGCTGCCTCAAGTGGGCGGCTTGCGGATCGTCGACCTCGGCTGCGGTTTCGGCTGGTTCTGCCGCTGGGCGCACGAGCATGGGGCGAGCCATGTCTTGGGGCTGGACGTGTCGGAGAAGATGCTGGCCCGGGCGAGGGCCGCCGGCCCGGACACCGGCATCACCTATGAACGGGCCGACCTCGACAAGCTCGACCTGCCGCAAGACAGCTTCGGTCTCGCCTACAGCTCGCTTGCGCTGCATTATGTCGAGGATGTCGCGCGGCTGTTCGGGACGGTGCATCAGGCGCTGTCGGCCGGCGGCCATTTCGTCTTTTCGACGGAGCATCCGATCTACATGGCTCCGACCAGGCCGGGCTGGGCGGTCGATGCCGAAGGCCGAAGGACATGGCCTGTCGACCGCTATCTGGTGGAGGGCCCGCGCAAGACCGACTGGCTGGCCAAGGGCGTGGTGAAACATCATCGCACCATCGGCACGACGCTGAACGCGCTGATCCGGACCGGTTTCGCGATCGAGCATGTCGAGGAGTTCTGTCCGACAGACGCGCAGATCATGGCCAAGCCGGAACTCGCGGAAGAGCTGGAACGGCCGATGTTCCTGCTGGTCTCGGCCCGGCGATAAGGCACGAGCCGGACATTGGCAGGTGTTCGGCAACCGGCCCGCATTTACAGTCGCCCAAAGCGCAATTCTCGGCTATTCAGGCGATGACGCCTTCCCTCCAGACCAGTCCCTCCCCATGTCAGGCCTGCTTCTCGATCCGTGGTTCTACGCGGCTGCCATTCCGGCGGTCATTCTGGTCGGCCTGTCCAAGGGCGGGTTTGGCGGCGCTGTCGGTTTCGTCGGCGTGCCGCTGATGGCGCTGACCATGCCGCCGGTGCAGGCGGCCGCCATCCTGCTGCCAATCCTGTGCCTGATGGACATCGTCTCGGTTTGGACGTGGTGGGGCGTCTATGACCGCAAGATGCTGGTCGACATGATGCCGGGCGCCGTCATCGGCATCGGCATTGGCTGGTTGACGGCGGCCTTGGTCACCGAGGAAGCGGTGCGGCTGATCGTCGGTGCCGTCGCCATCATCTTCGTGCTGCGCTGGCTCTATCTGCAGTTCCGCCATGGCGCCGACCACGCCGCCGAACCCAACCGCGTGGCTGCCGCGATCTGGGGGACGGTCGCCGGCTTCACCAGCTTCGTCGCCCATGTCGGCGGCCCGCCCTTCCAGGTCTATGCGCTGCCGATCCGGCTCGACCCCAAGGTCCTGTCGGGCACGGCCGCGATCTTCTTTGCCGCGACCAATGCGCTGAAGCTCATACCCTATTTCGCGCTCGGCCAGTTCGACACCGCCAACCTGACGGCGTCGGCCGTGCTGATGCCGCTGGCGCCGCTTTCGACTATCGCCGGCGCCTGGCTGGTGCGGCGCATGCGGCCGGAGATTTTTTATCCCTTCACCTACGCGACCGTGGCGGTCGTGGCACTGAAGCTTTTGTGGGACGGCCTCGCCGGCCTGATTTAGACAGGCGAGGCGGCTGTTCGGCCGCTCTCACCGTCAGGGAGATCAGGCGGCGCTTTCCACCAGCCGGCGGCTTCCGCCGAAGGCCAGCGTGGCGCCGACCACCAGGACCAGTACCATGCCGGCGAGGATGCCGATGTCATGCGTGGTCGGCTTGAGCACCATGTCGGCGACGATCACCAGCATCACCGCATAGTCGAAGCGAGCCGCGCTCATCATGCGCTGGCCAATGGCAAGCACGGAAGGTGTCACGCCCTCCTTGGCGATCATCGCGCCCATGCGCTCGCCGGTCGGCTTGAAGATGAGCATGCCGATCGAGAAGGTCGTGGCGTAGCCTGCCAGGCCGATGATGATCCACAGGTCGGAGAAGCCGACCCAGAAGCCGCACATGATGAGGCCGAAGAGCAAGGTCAGCATCGACATCGGCGCGAAGAAAAGGCCACCCAACTGACCGCTGGCGCGCATCGCCTGCAACTTGTCCTCGATGTTGCCGGCGCGCTCGGCAAGCACGCCGAGGAGGAACAATACGAAGCCGCCGCCGACCCACAAAATGGCTGAGACGACGTGAAGGAATTTGACGATGGAATACCAGTCCATTGTTTGCTCCTGGGACATTTCTTGTTGTTCGCAGCCGGGCGGATATGCACCAGCCGTCAGAGGAGCGGGCGTTTAGCGTAGTGCCTGTTTCGGCACGATGTCGCGGAAAAACAGCTTTTGTTTCGGCGGTTTTCGATCAGCGCTGATTCTCGACAACCACCGATGCGCGGCTTCATTTTCTGCTATTGTCGGATGCGTCAGGGGGAGCGCGACATCGTCTGGAAACAGTACCGATGCTAGTGCGCCGAGGCCGGGAGCCCGGTGGCGACAGCAGACGCCGGACGATCAACCCATTCCCACAACGGGAAGAGGCAATGAGGGGGAACATTATGCAAGGGGTAGCACGCAATTTCTTCACGCTGGCCATCATCTATGCGCTGTGCGGCATGGCGCTCGGCATCCATATGGCGATCAGCGAAGACCATGGCCAGATGCCGACTCACGCTCACATTATGGTGGCAGGCTGGCTGATGTCGGCGGTCTTTGCCTTCTTCTACCATCTGTTTCCTACGGTCGGGCTAAAGACGATCGCCGTCGTACACTTCTGGCTGACCGCGATCAGCGGAATTGGGCTCATGATCGGCCTCTTCATTCTGCTTGCCGGCACGCCCGCAATAGAACCGCTGCTGGGGATAGCCTCGATCGGCTTCTATGCCGGCATGCTGCTGTTTGCCTTCATCGCTTTGCCGGTGGTCTGGAAGAAAGCCTGAGCCTGAAGCGAGCTTCGGGTCTGTGCTGTTACGGCACAGGAATGGGGCGTTCGGTCAAAAAACATCGGTGCCGTTAAAGGTTCATTAAGCTTTACAGGCGTTTACTATGCGCATCCAGTGATCTGGATTCTTACCGAGTGGTTGGAGCCACTTTGTTTGACGCCTCCCTGTTAAACTCCTGAGAGCCGCCTTATCCGCGGCTCTTTTTTTGTCCGCATTCCGGTGGCACGCCGGGTGTCGGTCCGCTGTTAACCTTCTGTTAAACATGTGCTTGCCTTCACCCCCGGCGAAGCGCATTTTCAAGCTTCAGTCAGATAGGGTGCCGGGTGTATCGGCAGTGAACCGAATCGGCCGGTTGCAAGTGCAGGGGCGTATCAATGAACGAGCCTTCGAAGGGCAGTGCGAAAACCGTCAAACTGGCGGAGCGCCGGGTTTTTTCGCATTCCTTCAAACCGCTCTACCAGGAAGGCATGGGGCTGGTCGAACAGGCGGCCGAGTATCTCGACGGCAAGGGCCGTGCCGAGGCCAAGAAGCTGTCGCGCCTGGCGGCCACGCTCTACGCGGCCGAATCGATGCGGCTGACGACCAGGCTGATGCAGGTTGCCTCCTGGTTGCTTTTGCAGCGCGCGGCCAATTCCGGCGAGATGACCCGCGACCAGGTCGCTTCGGAAAAGTCCAAGGTGCGCCTCGATACCGCTTCCGCGCATGACGAAGCCGCCGGCTGGGCCGAACTGCCCGAGGAGTTCCTCGACCTGGTCAACCGCTCGCTTCGCCTGCAGGCATTGGTGCGCCGCATGGACGACGAGATCTACGGCGCCGGCGCGGTAGTCGACATGCAGCCCATGGGCCGCCGGCCCAATCCGGTTTCCGACCAGATCAGCCTGCTCAACACGGCGTTCGCCCGCAACTGAGCGGCTTCGGAATATTTCCAGCTCGACAGGCCTCCGTTTCCGGTTTGTTCACATTTCGCTGGCATCGCTGTCCCCCGGAGGTAAAGTGACCGGATGGGGGACGTGATTCGCATCATCGGCATTGATCCGGGGCTCAGACGCACCGGCTGGGGCATCGTCGAGAGCCTCGGCAATTCCTTGCGCTTCGTCGCGTCCGGCACCGTGCGCTCCGAGGACAAGGCGGCGCTGGCGACGCGGCTCTGCCAATTGCATGACGGGCTCGCCGAAGTCCTGCATGCGGCAATGCCGCATGAGGCGGCCGTCGAACAGACTTTCGTCAACAAGGATGCCGTGGCGACGCTGAAGCTCGGCCAGGCGCGCGGCATCGCCATGCTGGTGCCGGCGCGTGCCGGCCTTGTCGTCGCCGAATACGCGCCCAATGCGGTGAAGAAGGCGGTCATCGGCGTCGGCCATGGCGACAAGAAGCAGATCCACATGATGGTGAAGGTGCTGCTGCCGAAAGCGACCTTCGATACCGAACACGCCGCCGACGCGCTGGCCATCGCGATTTGCCACGCGCATCACCGCCAGAGCGCCGCCTACCGGATGGCGCTTGCCGGCTAGCGATGTTCTTGACTTGTTCACGTTGAGCGGATAAGTAATACCTTGGAGGTATTACCATGCGCGTCACCACCAAGGGGCAAGTGACAATCCCCAAGCCGATAAGGGACCATCTGGGCATCGGTCCGGGTTCCGAGGTGGAGTTCGTGGCCACCGACGGGGGCGTTCAGCTGGTTGCCGTCAAGGAGAACCTCTCCGAGGAGGAGAAATTGCGCAGGCTCCAAGATGTCCTCGACCGGATGGAGGGGACGTTGGACCTGGGGGGCATGACCACCGACCAATACATGGAGTGGTCGAGGGGGCCGCGTGAAGATCTCGACGTTGATTGACACAAATGTCCTGATCGACGTTTGGGGACCAGCCGGGCCGATGAAAGAATGGTCGGCATCGGCGATCGCCTTCTGCCGCCGCGACGGTGCGTTGGTCGTCAATTCGATCATCTGGTCCGAGTTAGCACCGCTGATCGCGACAGAGGCCGCACTTCGAAAAGCCGTCGCCATGCTGGAGATGGATCGCGAACTTGTGCCCTGGGACGCGGCATTCCTTGCCGGCGTCACGCATTCCCGCTATCGCCGGGCCGGTGGCATCAGGGAAAGGACCTTGCCTGATTTCTTTATCGGCGCTCATGCAACCGTTGCCGGGCATCGTCTTTTGACCCGCGACGCCGCACGTTATCGCAGTTACTTTCCCGACCTCGACATCATTTCTCCGGAAACCCACCCATGAGGGCCCATCTTCCATGAAAGACCCGGCATGATAGGCAAGCTCAAGGGCACGCTGGACGAGATCGACGAGGATCATTGCCTCGTCGACATCCACGGCGTCGGCTATGTCGCCTATTGCTCGGCGCGCACGCTGGCAGCGCTGCCTTCGCCCGGCGAAGCGGTGGTGCTGTTCATCGAGACCTATGTGCGCGAGGATATGCTGCGCCTCTATGGTTTCCAGTCGCAGCTTGAGCGCGAGTGGTTTCGGTTGCTGATGAACAATGTGCCGGGTGTCGGCGCCAAGGTGGCGCTGGCCATCCTGTCGACGCTGGCCCCGGCCGACCTCGCCAATGCGATCGCGCTGCGCGACATCGCCATGGTTTCCCGCGCGCCTGGCGTCGGCAAGAAGGTGGCCGAGCGCATCGTCACCGAATTGAAGAACAAGGCGCCCGCCTATGCGGGCGCCGCCTCCGGCACCATCGGCCTGAAGCAGGAACTCGGTGAAGGTGTCGCCCCGGCCCCGATCACCGACGCGGTCTCGGCACTGGTCAATCTCGGCTATTCGCGCGACACCGCCGCCAATGCGGTGGCCGCGGCACTGAAGACGGCAGGCGAGGACGCGGATGCCTCGAAGCTGATCCGCTTCGGGCTGAAGGAACTGGCGCGGTGAGGGCTCGCTTGTCCCTCCTCTTGCCATATGCAAGGAAGACAGTATGAGCCTGTCGCCCCGTCTCATTGCGCCGGAAAAACGCGGCGAGGATGCCGATCAGACCTTGCGGCCGCAGACGCTCGCCGACTTTGTCGGCCAGGCGGCGGTGCGGGCCAATCTCAAAGTCTTCATCGAGGCCGCCAAGGGCCGCAACGAGGCGCTCGACCATGTGCTGTTCGTCGGACCGCCGGGGCTGGGCAAGACGACGCTGGCGCAGATCATGGCGCGTGAACTCGGCGTCAATTTCCGCTCGACCTCCGGACCGGTCATCGCCAAGGCCGGCGATCTCGCGGCACTGCTGACCAATCTCGAAGAAGGCGACGTGCTGTTCATCGACGAGATCCATCGGCTGAACCCGGCGGTGGAGGAAATCCTCTATCCGGCGATGGAGGATTTCCAACTCGACCTGATCATCGGGGAGGGGCCGGCGGCGCGTTCGGTCAAGATCGACCTCGCCCGTTTCACGCTCGTAGCCGCCACCACGCGGCTTGGCCTGCTCACCAATCCGCTGCGCGACCGGTTCGGCATTCCGGTGCGGCTCAACTTCTATACGGTCGAGGAATTGGAGCAGATCGTGCGGCGCGGCGCGCGCATCCTGCAAATGCCGCTCGGCGACGACGGCGCGCTGGAAATCGCGCGGCGCGCGCGCGGCACACCGCGCATCGCGGGGCGGCTGTTGCGCCGCGTGCGCGACTTCGCCTCGGTCGCCGGCGACGGCCATGTCGATCGCCTGATCGCCGACGAGGCATTGACCCGGCTGGAGGTCGACGCGCTCGGGCTCGATGCGCTCGACCGCCGCTATCTCTCGATGATCGCCCGCAATTTCGGTGGCGGTCCGGTCGGCATCGAGACGATCGCCGCCGGCCTGTCCGAGCCGCGCGACGCCATCGAGGACATCATCGAGCCCTATCTGATCCAGCAGGGTTTCATCCAGCGCACGCCGCGCGGCCGCATGCTGACGGCCAATGCCTGGCGCCATCTCGGCCTCGATGCGCCGAAGGATTTGGCGCAGCAGCAGATCAACCTGTTCCAGGAAGAATAGCCCCCAACCGTTCAGGCGCGGGTTCCCAGACCATCGATCAAGGATATGTGACCCGTCTTGCGCAAAATCTGCGCGTCCTCGCCGATTTGCCGGCGTAATCGTGGATTTTATCGGACGCGTGCGGGCAACCGCTGCGATCGAGGGGCCGGGAGCCAGTCCATGATCACCAGACGCGGGTTCCTGCGCTTCATCGGCGGGTCGTTCCTGACGGCTGCCGCGCTCGGCGCCTATGCGGTCGGCATCGAGCCGATGCTCTTGACCCATGTGAAGCGCTACGCGCTGACGCCGCCGCACTGGCCTGATGGCCTGAAGCTGCGGGTTGTGGCGCTCGCCGATATCCATGCCTGCCGACCCTGGATGACGCAGGAACGGATTGCTTCGCTCGCCGAAGACGCCAATGCACTGCAGCCGGACCTCATCGTGCTGCTGGGCGACTATATTGCCGGCATGCCGCTGGTGACGGGGCCGGTGACGCCATCGCAATGGGCGTCCGCGCTGTCGGGCCTCAAGGCGCCGCTCGGCGTGCTGTCGATCCTCGGCAATCACGATTGGTGGAACGATGGTTTCGCGCAGCGCGCCGGAGCCGGCCCGACCATTGCGCGCAAGGCGCTGGAAAAGGTCGGCATCCCGGTGCTGGAGAACGATGTCGTTCGCCTGGAGAAGGATGGCCATGGTGTCTGGATCGCCGGCCTGGCCGATCAGCTGGCGTTGCTGCCGGCCAGGAAGGGCGACGGGTTCAGGGGGCTCGACGATCTCGACGGCACGCTGGCCAAGGTTGGCGACACCGCGCCGATCATCCTGCTCGCCCACGAGCCTGATATTTTTCCGACCGTCCCGTCGCGGGTTTCGCTGACCTTGTCGGGCCACACCCATGGCGGGCAGGTGCGATTGTTCGGCTATTCGCCTGTCGTGCCGTCGCGTTTCGGCAACCGCTACGCCTATGGCCACGTCGTCGAGAACGACCGCAATTTGATCGTCTCAGGTGGGCTCGGCTTCAGCATCATGCCGGTGCGCTTCGGCGTGCGGCCGGAGATCCTGCAGATCGACCTCGGCTGATCTGAACAACGGCTCTCAGTGAAGCGAGCGGATCACGTCCATCACATCCGGCTCGACCTTGTCACTATTGAAGGCATCGACGATGCCGAAGGCGCCGCCATAACTCCACACCGACCATGAGAAACCATGCGCCTCGGCCCTGGCGATCATGTCCTTGACGTAAGCGGCGCGGTACGGCGCCGGCATCACATAGGCGTTGCCGTATTCCTGGCGGATCATGCCGAACTCGCCCAGCGTGATGTTTTCGGGCTTGATGCCGTTGGCCTTCGCCCATGCCTCGACCCTTTTGAACGGCGCGTCCATCAGGCCGAGCAGCTTGTCGGGGCTGTCCATGCGGGCGACCTGTTCGTCGAGATAGGCAAGCAGCCCGCTCTGCCGCGTCCACGGCGCCTCGGCCTTGATCCGGGCGCGGATGGTGTCGAGCGCCACGTCGAGCTGCGCATTCGGCACGGCATCAAGCGGATAGGGCAGGCCGGTCACATAGGGGATAAAGTCGCCGGCCCAGGTCGCGCCCTGGTGGGTGAGCAGGAACGGATCGTAGGAGTGGAAGGTCCAGATGACAATATTGTCGTCGGGGATCGCCTTGGGATCGATCTTCTCCAGGGACGAGGCGGCGGAATAGCAGGCTCCGGTCAGCACCAGCGTCAGTTTCCCAGCCGACGATCGTGCCGCGGCGAACAATTCGCGCTGGCGGTCCGGCCACAGGCTGGTGCCGTCGCTGTCGCAGTCGACGATCGGTTCGTTCATAAGCTCGAAGGCGACTTGGCCCGGATCTTCGCCGGCCAGGGTGCGGGCCATCTTGCGCACCATGTCGACGTAGCGGTCAAAGGTCCGCGGATCATCCATCACCTGCGCCATGCCGATCTTGCGGCTGCCGCCGGCCGGGATCAGGTGCATGTCGACGATCACCTTCAGGCCGGCACGGTTGATCATGCGCACCGAGTCCAGCACGCTGGCATAGAGGTCATGGCGCAGCGCCGTTGTCTGGTCGGACAGGAAAGGCGACGGGTCTACCGGCATACGCAGGAAATCGAAGCCTGCTTCCTTGAGCGCTCTGAGATCGTCATCTCCAAGGAATTTGCGCCATTCCGGATAGGGCAGTATGGTCCTGGCGTCGCCCCATTGATCCTCGCCGGGCCAGGTGACCCACTGGTCGAGATTGAGGCCGCGCTTCATCGTGAAAGTCGCTGCCTGGCCAGGCAGCACCAAGGCCATGAGCACCAGCAGCGCCGCCATCAAACTCTTGATCATCGCCGTCAACGGTGCCATCCGATGCTTTGTCGCGCGGAGAACAGGTGCCTCGTCGGGACTTAAAAAGGAAGCGCAATGGACGATCATGGTGAATCGGCGACGCTGCTGGCCGGGCTTTCCGGCGCGCTGACGGCGTTCGGCCACCGGCTGATGGCGCGGGTCTATTATGCCGACACCGATTTCTCCGGCGTCGTCTACCATGCGCGCTATCTCGAATTCCTCGAGCGCGGCCGCTCCGACTATCTCAGGCTCAGCGGCGTGCATCACACGGAGCTCGCCGACGGCAAGCATGGCGAGAAGATCGTCTGGGTGGTGCGGCGCATGGAGATCGATTTCCGCAGCCCCGCCCGCATCGACGACATCCTGACCGTCGACACCCGCACCGACACCATTTCCGGCGCGCGCATCTTCATGGCGCAGCAGCTCAAGCGCGGCGACGAGGTGCTGGTCGAAGCCAAGGTCGAGGCGGCGATCATCGGCGAGAATGGACGACCGCGGCGCTTTCCCAAGGAATGGGTCGCGGCGTTCATGCCCAAGTTTCGTGTTTCGCCTGATTAAACGGTTGGCCCGACAACGGAGCTTGTGTGCCTCCTGAAAATGGTACGACAGTGTCATACATTGTGCTACAAGGTAGGACAGGGAAGACATTCGCCATGAGAACCAGCAAACCCATAAGCGTGACGCTCGGCCGCCAGCAAAGCAGCCTGGACGCCCGCTTGGCGTCGGGAGCTTATGATTCCGCGAGCGAAGTCATGCGTGCCGCGCTTCGCGCCCTTGACCGCGAGGAGCAGGTCATCACCGCCATCATGCGAGCCAAGGTGCAGGAAGCTCTTGACGATCCTCGCCCGGATATCCCGGCCGAGGACGTGTTTAAGGCATTGCGCGAGCATCATGCAGACCGCCTGAAGGTCGCCAAGCGTGACGCATAGGGTCGTTTTCAGACCTTCGGCGCAGTCCGACCTCTTTGCCATTTACAATTACATCGAAAAGGAAAGCGGTGCCGCGCGCGCCGGTGGCTATATCGACCGCATCGAGGCCGCGTGCATGGCGCTATCAACGTTCCCGGAACGCGGCTCCGTTCGCGATGCCATCGGATCCGGAATCCGGGTTGTCGGCTTTGAACGGCGTGCGTCCATCCTGTTCCGGGTCGACGGGCAGCAAGTGCTGATCCTGCGCGTCCTCTATGGCGGGCAGGACTACCCCACCGACCACGTGGATGAGACGGACTCCTAGGGAGTGGAAGCGCATCGGTCTCGCCACCAGGCGCGGCAATGCGCCGCGCCTTATTCACTAACCCATCCTTAACCATAACGGTTCATGAAGAGATTGGTGAAGATTGGCGCTATCCAGCGCCTTCCTTTCACCAATATTTGCCCTGAAAAGGCCGCTAACGGCACGGTTTGGGGCGTCCGGTAGCTTCGTGCGAACCGACCACAAGGGATGCCAGGGGCCAGCCGCCAGCTTCGCCCGGAAATCTTAAGGACGTAACGATGGAAAATATCGCACTCGCCGAACCGGGCGCGCAATTGTCGATTTGGGCGCTGTTCATGCAGGCCAGCTGGGTGGTCAAGCTGGTCATGATCGGGCTGCTCTGCGCCTCGGTCTGGACCTGGGCGATCATCATCGACAAGCTGGTTGCCTATGGCCGCATGCGGCTGGCGCTGAACCGCTTCGAGCAGGTCTTCTGGTCCGGACAGTCGCTGGAGGAGCTCTACCGCACGCTCGCCGACCGCAAAACCTCTGGCATGGGCGCCATTTTCGTCGCCGCCATGCGCGAGTGGAAGAAGAGTTTTGAGAAGGGCGCCAAGACGCCGCTCGGGCTGCAGACCCGCATCGACAAGGCGATGGACCTGGCGCTGACCCGCGAGATGGAGAAGCTTGAGGGTCGTCTCGGCTTCCTGGCTACCACCGGCTCGGCGGCCCCGTTCATCGGTCTGTTCGGCACGGTCATCGGCATCATGACGTCGTTCCAGGCCATTGCCGGCTCCAAGAACACCAGCCTCGCGGTGGTCGCACCCGGTATCGCCGAGGCGCTGCTGGCGACGGCCATCGGCCTGCTCGCCGCCATCCCGGCGGTCATCGCCTACAACAAGCTGTCATCGGATGCGAGCAAGCTCGCGGTGCGCATGGAAGGGTTCTCCGACGAGTTCTCCGCCATACTCTCGCGCCAAATCGATGAAAAAGTCGCGCCGAAGGCCTGAGGAGTAGCTGATGGGTATGTCCGTAGGCATGGCGGGACGCGGCGGGCGCGGCCACAGGCGGCGCGGCCGTCACCATGGGCTGATGTCGGAGATCAACGTCACGCCGATGGTCGACGTCATGCTGGTGCTGCTGATCATCTTCATGGTCGCCGCACCCATGCTGACCGTCGGCGTGCCGATCGACCTGCCCGACACGCAGGCCAAGGCGATGAATGCCGACACGCAGCCGATCACCGTCTCGATCAACGCCGCCGGCCAGATCTATCTCCAGGAAACCGAGATCCCGATCGAAGAGCTGGTGGCCAAGCTGCAGGCGATCTCGAAGACCGGTTACGAGGAGCGCATCTTCATCCGTGGTGACAAGTCCACCGACTATGGCACGGCGATGAAGGTGATGGCCCGCATTTCGGCCGCCGGTTACAAAAATATCGGCCTGGTTTCGCTGCAGGAACAGGATCAGTAGACAAGAAGATGAAGACCGGCCTCACCACATCGGTGATCTTGCACACGGCGGTGCTGGCCTTCGGCCTGTTCACCCTGTCGGCGCCGGCCGCGCTCCCGTCCGCCGATGTCGAGTCGGTCGCGGTCGATATCGTGCCGATGGAGGCGATCGCGCAGACGCTGCAGGGCGACAAGAAGGCCGTGATGCATGAAAAACCGGCGCCACTGCCGACGCAGCGCCCGGATATCGTGCCGGCGTCGCAGAAGGTCGGCGAAAACAGCGTCGATACCGACAAGCCGATAACGCCGGAAGCCAAGCCGAAGCCCGTCGACATGACCTCGGCCCCGCCGCCCGCGCCGACTCCCAAAGAGACGCCGAAGACCGAGGACGTGCCGAAGCCGCAGGAAAAGCCGAAGCCCATTCCGGCGACCGAAGTGGCGCCCGCGCCGACGCCCAAGGAAGAGGTCAAGCCCGAGCCGGTCAAGCAGACCGAGCCGAAGCCGACGCCGGCCAAGCCGGCGCCGACCCCGCCGCCGCAGGACAAGACCGCAGCCATCGATCCGACACCCGAGGTCAAGCCGGATGCCGTCGCCGAGGCCATAGCCAAGGATCCGCCGACCGAAGAGACGCAATTGCCGAGCTCGGCGCCCGCGCCGGAAGCGCGGCCGAAGCCGCAGCCGGCACAGGCCGAAAGCGCCAAGGCGCCTGAACGCAAGGATGCCGACAAGCCGGTCAAGGAAGCGTCGTCGAAACCGAAATCCGACGACAAGCAGTTCAACGCGAACGAAATATCCGCGCTCCTCGACAAGCAGAAGCCCTCCGGCGGCGGGGCCAAGCGTTCTACGCAGCAAGCCTCGCTCGGCGGCGACAAGGACCAGGGCCAGAAACTGTCGAAGTCGGAGCAGGGCGCCCTGGAAAGCCAGTTGGGTGGGTGCTGGACGCTGCCGGTTGGCCTCGAGGGCTCGGAGAACTTCGTCGTCGTCGTGCGCTTCAACCTCGACAACTCTGGCAAGCTCGATGGCCGTCCCTCCGTCGAAAAGTCGAGCGGCAACCGGCAGTTCGATGAAAGCGCGGTGCGCGCGGTGCAGAAATGCGACGTGGCCGGCTTGCAGGTTCCTGCCGGCAAGCAGGACATCTGGAACGACATCCGGGTCACTTTCGATCCAAGGGAAATGCTCGGCCTCTAGGCCTGGCGCCCAACCAATCAAAAGAAGAGAAGCGAGAAGATATGAGATCCTTCCTCAAGCCGCTCCTGACGATTGCAGCCATGGCGCTGGGCATGACCGCCATTGTCCCCATGCCGGCATGGGCGCTCGTCGAGCTCAACGTCAACAAGGGCAATGTCGAGCCGCTGCCGATCGCCATCACGGATTTCCAGGGCGGTGACGCGCTTGGCGCGCAGATTTCCCAGATCGTCACCGCCGATCTGAAGCGTTCCGGCCTGTTCGCGCCGATCGACAAGAGCGCCTTCATCGAGAAGATCTCGAACCCGGATGCCGCACCCCGCTTCGACGACTGGAAGGTGATCAACGCCCAGGCGCTGGTCACCGGCAGCGTCAGCAAGGAGGCCGATGGGCGCATCCGCGCGCAGTACCGGCTTTGGGACACTTTCGCCGGACAGCAGATGTCGGGTGAGCAGTTCTTCGCCAACGACGCCAACCAGCGGCGCGTCGCCCACATCATCGCCGACGCCATCTACGAGCGGCTGACCGGCGAGAAGGGCTATTTCGACACGCGTGTAGTATTCATCGACGAATCCGGCGCCAAGAACGCGCGCAAGAAGCGTTTGGCCATCATGGACCAGGACGGCGCCAATGTCCGCTATCTCTCGGACGGCCGCTCGATCGTGCTGACGCCGCGTTTCTCGCCGAACCGGCAGGAAATCACCTACATGTCCTATGAGAGCGGCCAGCCGCGCGTCTATCTCCTGCAGATCGAGACCGGGCAGCGCGAACTGGTCGGCAATTTCCCCGGCATGACCTTTGCGCCGCGCTTCTCGCCCGACGGCCAGAAGGTGATCATGAGCCTTCTGCGCGACGACGGCAATTCCAACATCTTCGCCATGGACCTGCGCAGCCGCTCGACGACGCGGCTGACCAATTCGACGGCAATCGACACATCGCCTTCCTATTCGCCCGACGGCAGCAAGGTGGTGTTCACCTCCGACCGCGGCGGCCGCGCGCAGATCTATGTCATGGGCGCCGACGGCTCGGGCCAGACCCGCATATCCTTCGGCGACGGCGTCTATTCGACGCCGGTGTGGTCGCCGCGTGGCGATCTCATCGCCTTCACCAAGCAGACCGGCGGCGAATTCCAGATCGGCGTCATGAAGACCGACGGTTCCGGCGAGCGCATCCTGTCGTCCGGTTTCCAGCAGGAAGGACCGACCTGGGCGCCAAACGGCCGCGTCTTGATGTTCTTCCGCGACTCCAATGGCGGCCCGAAACTTGTTTCGGTCGACCTCACCGGCCGCAACGAGCAGCCGATTCCGACGGCGAATTTCGCGTCGGATCCCGCCTGGTCGCCGCTGTTGGAATAGCGTCGGCCGAATTGCCACACATGCTGAAAAGGGGCCGTTTCGGCCCCTTTTCCATGCCTTCGTCGCGTTTTGGCCGCATTTCCGCCTAGGGTCCGCGCCAACTGTGACCCCGGCTTAAAGGTTGCGGACGGGCAGCCTAAACCAAATTTTAACCGTGTTTCTTGAATGCCGGTTAACCCAAACGTGGTTACTGGGTGATCAACGAAATCACTCGAAATGCGAAGGAGAGGCGGCATGGGCCGTATCGCAGCACTTACCAGAAACCCGGTCATGATCGCGCTGGTGGCGATGCTCGCCATCGCCGGTTGCGCTTCGAAGAAGACGCCCAACAGCGCCGCTGATCTTGGCCTCAACGGTGCCGGCGCCGCAACACCCGGCTCGGCGCAGGACTTCACCGTCAACATTGGCGACCGTATCTTCTTCGATACAGACTCGTCCTCGATCCGCGCGGATGCACAGACGACGCTCGCCCGCCAGGCGCAGTGGCTGAACCAGTACAAGCAGTACGCCATCGTCGTCGAAGGTCACGCCGACGAACGCGGCACGCGCGAATACAATCTGGCGCTCGGCGCCCGCCGCGCCGCCGCCGCCCGCGACTTCCTCGTTTCCAAGGGTGTCGCTTCCAGCCGCCTGAAGACCATTTCCTACGGCAAGGAACGTCCGGTCGCGGTGTGCGACGACATCTCCTGCTGGTCGCAGAATCGCCGCGCCGTTACCACGCTCAGCGGCGCCGGTTCCTGAGTTGGCCGCGCGTCGAGAGACGCGATCGCGCCGGCTGGCAAAAATGCAACACAGCTTCGCGAAAGGCGGCCTTCGGGCCGCCTTTTTCATATCCGGGTGACCGAAACAAAATTTGGCCGAAGTCTCGCGTCCTGCTATGAGCCGAGGGCGCCTGGCTGGTCCCATCCTGATTGGAAGGCGCGAACAGACTAACGACACACCGCGAGAGGCACATGCATTTGAGATCGGTTCTGAGCGGCACGCTTGCGGCGCTGCTCCTATCAGGCTTCACCGCCCTGGCAAACGGTCCGGGGGCAAGCGGCCCAGGGCAGTCAACCGACAGCGGCTTTTCCTTCCATCTGCCGAGCCTCGAGTTGCCGAGCCTCTTCGGCGACAAGAAGAAACCCGACCAGGTCCAGCTCGCGCAGCAGTCGAACGGCGCCGGCGCCACCGGGCTCGAGGACCAGCTGCGCCAGATGAACGGCAAGATCGAAGAGCTCAATTTCCAGATCCTGCAGATGCAGGAACAGATGCGCAAGCAGCAGGAAGACAACGAATTCCGCTTCCAGCAGCTTGAAGGCGGCGCACAAGGCGGACAGCCTCCGGCGCAGAAGAAATCCGATGCCACCACCGACACCAACACCGACGTCGCGGCGGCCCCGGCAACCCAGGCTCCGGCCGATGCCGGCGCCGCGCCCGGCGGCAATCAGTCCGCGGGCGGCAAGACGGTCGAAGACGTCATCGTCGAATCGCCCGATGGCGACCCCGGCAAGGTGATTCCCGGCACGGGAGCCCCGGAAAAGACCTTCGGTTCCATTACCGTCGACAAGAACGGCAATGTGATCGATGCCGGCGGCAACACCCAGTCGACCGCGCCGACACAAGACGCTGCTCCGGCCACCAAGGCCCCGGCCAAGGCCGGCAAGTCCAACGCAACGATCGTCGCGGCGCTGCCTTCCACCAACGACCCGGAGGAGCTTTACCGCAATTCCTATCAGTTCATCCTGTCGGGCGACTACGGCACCGCCGAGCAGGGTTTTCGCGATCATATCTCGCGCTTCCCGCGCGATGCGAAGGCGGCGGACGCGCATTACTGGCTGGGTGAATCGCTGCTTGGCCAGCAGAAATACCGCGACGCGGCCGAGGTCTTCCTCGCCGCCAGCAAGGACTACCCCAAGGCCAAGAAGGCGCCCGACATGCTGTTGAAGCTTGGCGTGTCACTGGTCGGCCTCAAGCAGCACGACGTCGCCTGCGCCACCTTCAGCGAAGTCGGCAAGCGCTACCCCGATATCTCCAATGCACTCAAGGAACGCGTCAAGCAGGAGAAGGCCCTGGCTGCGTGCTGATGTTTCCCAGGCATGTCCTGGTCCCGGGACCGGGACCGTTTTTGGACGACATGCGTTGATGCTCGATACCGAGCCTGATCTTTCGACCAGACTTTTTTCGCCTATCGATTTTACCCGCGGCGCCATTGCGGCCGTGTCCGGCGGCAGCGACTCGACCGCCCTGCTTCTCCTTCTCAAACAGTATCTCGACCGAACCGCATCGCCCGCGAAACTGCTGGCCGTGACCATCGACCATGGCTTGCGTCAGGGTTCGGCAGCCGAGGCGCAAGCCGTGGCGAAGTTGTGCGCCGAGCGCGGCATTGCCCACCGCACCCTGACGTGGTCCGGGCGCAAGCCATCGACCGGTCTGCCGGCGGCGGCGCGGGAAGCGCGCTACCATCTGCTGGCCGAGGCGGCGCGCGCGGAAGGCATCGGCCTGATCGTCACCGGTCATACCGCCGACGACCAGGCCGAGACGGTGCTGATGCGGCATGCACGGGACCGGGAGCTCGCCGACATGGCAGGTCGTGGGCTTGCCGGCATGGCGCCGGCCACCCTCTATGATTGGCGCGAGTGGATCGTTCGGCCGCTTCTGGGGATGCGGCGCTCGGCGCTTCGCGATTTCTTGCGGCATGAACATGTCGGCTGGGCCGATGACCCGACCAATATCGACGAGGCCTTCGAGCGACCGCGCGTGCGCGCAGCACTTGCCGGCGAAAGTGTCGGCTATATGGAAAATGCGCTGCTGCTCGCCGGCCAGGCCGCCGTCGAGCGCAGGCAGCTTGGCGTCAGCGCAGCCGGTCTGATCCATCGCTTCGCCAGCCAGCCGAGCACGGGCCTCATCTGGCTCGATCCCGCTCTGCTGACCGCGGAAGACGACCGGGCGGCCGTCTATGCGTTGCGCATCCTGATGGCCACAGCCGGAGGCGTGGCCTTCCTGCCGGACCAGGCGCGCAGCGAGGCGCTGTTGGGCCGGCTGAAGACCGGATTTCTTTGCGCCACATTGTCGCGGACGGTGGTCGATTTCCGGCGTGCCGGCCTCTTCCTGCGCCGCGAGGCGCGGGGTTTGCCGCCCGCCGCAATCGCTGTCGACAACACCGTCTGGGACGGCCGCCGCCACATCACATTGAACGACAGGCCCGGCGCATTGTTGATCGCACCGTTGGGTGCGACAGCAGCGAGGCGGCTGGCAATCGATGAGGGAGAAACCCCGGCAAGCCTGATGCGCGCCGCAATGGCCGCGGAACCGACATCGCGGCAAGCCCTTGAAAACCCTGGTTTGCCGCCGCGTCAGCCGAGGCCACCAGCGTTCGCTGCGCGACCGGTCGTGTCGCCTTTTTCCCGCTTTCTGCCGTCCTTCGATCTGGCGCCGGCGCGGGCTGTCGCCGAGCTGATCGGCGCGTCACCGCTTCCCGCTTCGCCATTGGGCGGCCACGGTGCCAATTGATGGTGGTCGAAAGCTTAACCCAGACATGCTGTTCTGCTTGGCAAGGGGAGACGCTCTCCCTATGTTAGGCTCAAGTTTCCTCTCATGATGCTGTCCGTGCGCGGACGCCAACGGGACAATTGATGAATCCGAACTATCGCAACCTCGCGCTCTGGGCGATCATAGCGGTCCTGCTCATCGCTCTCTTCAATCTGTTCCAGACGCCGCAGACGCGCGGGGCTTCGAGCGATGTGCCTTATTCGCAGTTCTTGCAGGATGTCGCGGCCGGCCGGGTTAAGACGGTGACCATTGCGGGCGCCCGCATCACCGGCACCTACACCGACAATTCCACCGGCTTCCAGACCTATTCGCCCGGCGATCCCCAGCTGGTCTCGCGGTTGCAGGACAAGAACGTCACCATCAATGCGCGGCCAGAGACCGACGGTTCCAATTCGCTGTTCGGCTACCTGATCTCCTGGCTGCCGATGATCCTGATCCTCGGCGTCTGGATATTCTTCATGCGCCAGATGCAGTCCGGATCCGGGCGCGCCATGGGTTTTGGCAAGTCGAAGGCCAAGCTTCTGACGGAGGCGCATGGCCGCGTCACCTTCCAGGACGTCGCCGGCGTCGACGAAGCCAAGGAAGATCTGGAAGAGATCGTCGAGTTCCTGCGCGATCCGCAGAAGTTCCAGCGCCTTGGCGGCAAGATTCCGCGCGGCGTGCTTTTGGTCGGCCCTCCCGGCACCGGCAAGACGCTGCTCGCCCGCTCGGTCGCCGGCGAAGCCAATGTGCCGTTCTTCACCATTTCGGGTTCGGACTTCGTCGAGATGTTCGTCGGTGTCGGTGCAAGCCGCGTGCGCGACATGTTCGACCAGGCCAAGAAGAACGCGCCCTGCATCATCTTCATCGACGAAATCGACGCGGTCGGGCGCCATCGTGGCGCCGGCCTCGGCGGCGGCAACGACGAGCGCGAGCAGACGCTGAACCAGCTGCTGGTCGAGATGGACGGCTTCGAATCCAACGAAAGCATCATCCTGATCGCCGCCACCAACCGTCCCGACGTGCTTGATCCGGCGCTGCTGCGTCCGGGCCGTTTCGACCGCCAGGTGGTGGTGCCGAACCCCGACATCGTCGGCCGCGAGAAGATCCTCAAGGTGCATGTGCGCAACGTGCCGCTGGCGCCCAATGTCGACCTCAAGGTCGTCGCGCGCGGCACGCCGGGCTTCTCCGGCGCCGACCTAATGAACCTGGTCAACGAATCGGCGCTGATGGCGGCGCGGCGCAACAAGCGCCTCGTCACCATGGCCGAGTTCGAGGACGCCAAGGACAAGATCATGATGGGCGCCGAGCGCCGCTCGTCGGCCATGACCCAGGCCGAGAAGGAGCTGACCGCCTATCACGAGGCTGGCCACGCCATATTGGCGCTCAACGTGCCGTCGGCCGACCCGCTGCACAAGGCCACCATCATCCCGCGTGGCCGTGCGCTCGGCATGGTCATGCAGTTGCCGGAAGGCGACCGTTACTCGATGAGCTACAAGTACATGATCTCGCGCCTTGCCATCATGATGGGCGGCCGCGTTGCCGAGGAGTTCAAATTCGGCAAGGAGAACATCACTTCGGGCGCCTCTTCCGACATCGAGCAGGCGACCAAGCTGGCGCGCGCTATGGTCACGCGCTGGGGCTTCTCCGACAAGCTCGGCCATGTCGCCTATGGCGACAACCAGGAGGAAGTGTTCCTCGGCCATTCGGTGGCGCGCACGCAGAACATCTCGGAAGAGACCGCGCAGATCATCGACGCCGAAGTGCGCCGCCTGATCGACGAGGCCTATTCGACGGCCAAGTCCATCCTGACCAAGAAGAAGAAGGAATGGATCGCGCTGGCGCAGGGGCTGCTCGAATACGAGACGCTGTCGGGCGACGAGATCAAGCAATTGATCGCCGGCGAGAAGCCCGCGCGCGACCTCGGCGACGACACGCCGCCCAGCCGCGGCTCGGCCGTGCCGAAGTCCGGCGGCCGCCGCAAGAAAGGCCCCGAGCCCGAAGGCGGCATGGAGCCACAGCCGTCGAGCTGAGCCAGGGCGGACAGCAGATCCTCGGGAACAAGCCCGAGGATCACGGCTCAACGTCTGCGTGACCGCTTCATCCGCCGTATTCGATTTTTATGATTCAGCTTTTAGCCGCGCATTGCACAGGCTGTAATAACCGCCGCCCTTCTGGATCCAGCGAAGGCCGTTCAACGTACCCGCCTCCTTGTTGCCGTGGTAACCCTGCAGGCAGGTCTTCATCCGCGCCTTCGCGGGCTTTTCGGTCTTGAACTCGGCGGCGAGGGTGGTTGGGAATGTCACGCCTGCCGGCGCTACAGTGGGGGCGACCGCCGCGTCGGTTTCCTTTTTCGGCTGCGGCGCGGTTTTGACGGTATCCCCGCTGACACTCTCCGCAGCGGGCATCGCGCATTTCTCCTTGCGGAAAGCGGCCCAGTCCATGCCGTTCAGAGTGCCGCCTTCTTTCGCTGTCCGATAGGTCTCGCCGCATTCCTTCATCGTCAGTGCGCTTGCAGGGGCGACGCTCCAAGCAACCGATGCCGTCACAGCCAATACCGCCAATTTCAAATTGGGCATAAGATCCTCCCGGTTGATAACAAGTTAGACATCCTTTTGTATACTGTTTGTTCCCTATATGTTCAATTGGAATCTTTTGGGAGCTAGCGATAAGCCCGACGGTGGGCAGTGTGGGCGAATTGATGCCGACAGTTCCCGCGAAAGTGCGAGCAAGGCCCGGGTGTCGTCGCGAGCAACAAAAGGCCCGCGAAGCAGATGCATCGCGGGCCTTTGCCTGTCCTTGCCAGACTTTCCGTCTAACTCAATTCGATCTCAACCGGCTCATGCCTCATCGATCCGGGGGAATGCGTAGCTTAGCCCTTCAGCTTGGCATTGCACAGGCTGTAGAAGCCGCCGCCCTTCTGGATCCACTTCAGGCCGCCAAGCGCATTGGCGTCCTTGAGGACATAGTACTGGTCGAGGCAGGTGTGCATGCGGCCCTTTCCGGGGGTCTCGCTGGCATATTTCGGCGAGATCGCGGACGGGAAGGTGACGCCCTTGGGCGCAGCCGTCGTCGGCTTCGCCGGCTCCTTGGTGTAATTTGCTTCGCTCGGAGCTGGCACGCTGTCGTCATCGGAGGCGGCGGCGCCGCATTCGGCCTTGCGGAAGTCGTTCCACTTCTGGCCCTTCAGCGTGTTCGCCGTCTTCGCCGCCTGGTACTTGGTGCTGCACTCGGCCATGGTCAGGCCCTTGCCTTCGGCGGGAGCCGCGGCTGCCTTGGTGGTTGCCGGCTTGGTGGTGTCAGTGGCGGCGGATGCGCCGGCGGCGCATTCGGTCTTGCGGAAGTCGTTCCACTTCATGCCGTTCAGCGTGCCGGCGGCCTTCGCCGCCTGGTACTTGGCGCTGCATTCCTTGGCCGTCAGGCCTTTCGCGGCGCCCGCGTCGGCGGCCGCTGCCTTGGCCGCCTTGGCCGGCTTGGTTTCGGCTGCCTTCTTCGTGTCGGCCGGCTTGGTGTCCGTGGTGGCGGCGGCATCGGTGCCGCATTGCGCCTTGCGGAACTGGTTCCAGGTCTGTCCGGCCAGTGTCCCCGCATCCTTGGCGGCGTTATACTTCGTGCTGCACTCGGCCATCGTCAGTGCGTTGGCTGGCGCGGCCAGGAACAACGTCACTACGGCGAGGCCGGTCAAAGTGGCAAGTCGGTGGATGAGCATAGCGTTTCTCCGTTGCAGCAGCCCATTATACGTCCCAGCGAATCAATAACGCTCAACGGTCGGTTGCGCCAGATGCTAAGTGGCGTATATATCGCCCAAAGCTTGCTCCTCCCGATAAGGTGATGAAATCATTGCCCCTTGCCGGGTCAAGAACAAGATTTTCCGCGTGCAGCTGCGGCGTATAGCTCGCAGAACTGGTATATTGCAGCGCCGCGGTGCCTTCATGTTGGGCTGCTGCCTTGTTGTGTGCAGCGCACAACAATGATTTTCTAAGGATTGGTAACATATAATCACACAATGTGATCATGGCGCGCCGGTCAATTATGGCATTAAAATGCCCGGCAAAGAACCTTCAGGAATTGAACTCGCATGGCAGGGAATTACTTCGGCACGGACGGCATTCGCGGGCGCGCCAACAAGTTTCCGATGACCGCGGAAATCGCCATGCGGGTCGGCATGGCCGCCGGCCTTTCGTTCCAGCGCGGCAGCCACCGCCATCGCGTCGTTCTGGGCAAGGACACCAGGCTTTCCGGCTACATGATCGAGAATGCGATGGTGGCGGGTCTCTGCGCCGCCGGCATGGACGTGTTCCTGCTCGGCCCGATCCCGACCCCGGCCGTCGCCATGCTGGTGCGTTCACTGCGCGCCGATATCGGCGTCATGATCTCGGCTTCGCACAATCCCTATTACGACAACGGCATCAAGCTGTTCGGGCCGGATGGCTACAAGCTTTCGGACGAGATCGAAGAGCGCATCGAGAGCATGCTCGACAAGGATATCGAACTGACACTCGCCGATTCCGACGGGCTTGGCCGCGCCAAGCGTGTCGACGGCGTGCATGACCGCTACATCGAGTTCGCCAAGCGTACATTGCCGCGCTCGATGTCGCTTTCGGGCCTCAGGATCGTCGTCGATTGCGCCAATGGCGCGGCCTACAAGGTGGCGCCCGAGGCGCTGTGGGAGCTCGGCGCCGAGGTCGTGGCCATCAATGTCGAACCCAACGGCTTCAACATCAACAAGGAATGCGGCTCGACGCATCCGGCCGGCCTGCAGAAGAAAGTGCATGAAGTGCGCGCCGATATCGGCATCGCGCTCGATGGCGATGCAGACCGGGTCGTCATCGTCGACGAGAATGGCGCGATCGTTGACGGTGACCAGATCATGGCGATGATCGCCGAGTCCTGGCACCAGAGCGGACGGCTTGCCGGCGGCGGCGTGGTTTCGACGGTCATGTCCAATCTCGGCCTCGAACGCTTCCTCGGCGACATGAAACTGCAATTGCACCGCACCAAGGTCGGTGACCGCTATGTCGTGGAGCATATGCGCGCGCATGGGCTCAATGTCGGCGGCGAACAGTCCGGCCACATCGTGCTGTCGGATTTCTCGACCACCGGCGACGGCCTGGTGTCGGCGCTGCAGGTGCTGGCCTGCATCAAGCGCCAGGGACGCCCGGTCAGCGAACTGTCGAAGAAGTTCGAGCCGGTGCCGCAACTCTTGAAGAATGTCCGTATCGCCGGCGGCAAGCCGCTCGAGGAAGCTCCCGTCAAGGCGGCGATCGAGGATGCGCGCAATCGTCTCGGCAAGACCGGGCGTCTGGTCATCCGTCCGTCCGGCACCGAGCCGCTGATCCGTGTCATGGCCGAGGGCGACGATCCGCAACTGGTGGAGGCCGTCGTCAACGACATTGTCGAGGTCATTTCGGAGACCCGCAGCGCCGCCTGACCTCCCCCGTGCCCTCAGGCGTTACGTCGCTGCCGTCGCATCCAGCCCGCCCCTGAGGCGGGCTTTTTGTTGGCCGGAACCGGTCTTCTTGTTTGTCGAAATCATTCCCCAATTCCTCGAATTTTAGAGATTCGTGGTTAATCGACAGGGTTAAACGCCTTTTAACTTTTCCAATTCATTATCCACGCCTGAAAGCCAATCTCGTTCGGCCGCGATCGCGTTCCGAGGGTTCCTAGGGGTGACAAGCATGTTCAATACAGCAAGAAAGGCCCTGTTCGCGTTGCTGTTCGCGGGCCTGGCCTGGCCGGTGTTCGCAGCCGACCTGCCTGAGCCGCAGGTCGAAGAGGCACCGCCACCGGTCTACGAACAGCCGGTCGACGTCGGCGGCTGGTATATCCGCGGCGACATCGACTATCACAAGTCCGATGTGCGCGGCATCGACTACATGACCTACGGCATCGATCCCTGTAATTGTACGGTCATACCGGGCGGCAAGAGTTTTGATTACGGCAAGCTCAAGGGCGGCTTCTCGCTCGGCGGCGGCGTCGGCTACAAGATCAACGATCACCTGCGCACGGACGTGACCGCCGACTACTGGTTCAAGTCGAACTTCAACGGCGGCACCTCGGATCTCGTCTCGACGTCGACCGAAGTGTCGAAGATGAGCGCCCTGTTGCTCTTGGCCAATGCCTATGTCGATATCGGCACCTGGCACGGCATCACGCCTTATGTCGGCGCCGGTATCGGCGGCGCGCGCGTCAAGTGGGATACCGTCTACGATCCGAACACCACCGAGACCAACCCCGGAGCATCCAACTGGCGCTTCGCTTATGCTCTGATGGCCGGTGCCTCCTACTGCTTGACCGACAAGATCATCCTCGATGCGGGCTATCGTTTCTCCCATATTCAGGGCGGCCGCATGTTCGAATGGGATGCGAGCAGCGCCGGCCCGGGTTTCGACCGCGGCATCAACACCCACGAGGTGCGCGGCGGCCTGCGCTATCAGTTCGGTGGCAACAATGGGTGCGCGGCACCGGTGGTGGCCTACCAGCCCGAACCTGAGCCGGTCTACACCAAGTAAGAAATCTCCAAGTAAGAAATCTACTGCCTCCAATATACACGAACCGCCCGGCTTGACCGGGCGGTTTTCGTTTGAGCTGTCGCCAATGAAGTGCCCGGACAGGGAGGGCAATTTAGAGCGCCATGCATTAGCTGAAATGAATTCGCTAACGCTCTATTAGCCTTAACCGTGACTTAACCACTATGGTTAACAATGCTTCCTGAAACGATGGCTGCCGTGTTGATCGCAGGTGTCGTCAAATCCGGGAGTCGGGACTATGACACTCACATTGCGTATTGTGCTGGCGCTTGCCGGACTCGGTCTCTTGCCACTGACGCCGGCAATCGCTGCCGACTACGATCCGCCGATCTACACCGATCAGGCGCCCGACTATGTGCCGGTCGAGGTCGGCTCCGGCTGGTATCTGCGCGGCGACGTCTCTTATCTGGTGCAGAAGAGCTTCAAGAACGATGATTTCGCCTTCACGCCGGCGAGCTTCGACGAGAAAGAAGATCCGATCTTTGCCAGCATCGGCTTTGGCTATCACTTCAACGACTATCTGCGCGCCGATCTCAATCTCGGCTATCTGCCAGGCAACAAAATCGGCGTTGGCTATGACGATACACTGAGCGTTGTGCCGCCGGCAACCTCTACCGTCGCATCGGCGAACCTGAAGAATTACGCCTACTCGCTCATGCTCAACGGCTATGTCGACCTTGGCACTTATGTCGGGATCACCCCGTATGTGGGCGGTGGCGTTGGTATCGTACAGAGCACGCGCCAGCTCTCGGCCAACTATTTCACCAACAATGGCGACCCCACCGACGATTTCGTCCAGACAGACGACAAGACGAAGTACTCCTTGGCCTATACGCTGAATGCGGGCCTTGCCTACCAGGTGTCGAAAAACGTTTCGGTCGACCTCGGCTATCAGTACTTCTCCGCCCCGGATGCCGAATATGTCACGGCCGCGAGTCTGACCTCCTTCCCGGTCCACAAGGGCATCAGCAATCACCAGATCAAACTCGGACTGCGCTACGATCTCTGGTAGACAAGGGACCGGGCGAGACTTTAGCGGCGGATCCCAGCGGTCCGCCGTTCGCGTTTGAGATCACGCGATCCTGATCGCGGGAGCGCCGGTATCCCGGCAGCGACAAAAACTTTCCTCTTGACGCCCGAGGCCTGAACGCATATCGCCGTCCGTGGGCCACCCCTCCCCAACGAGGGGCCACTATCTGGAAGGATAGACCACGATGACGACGCATACGAAGCCCGGACTCCGTCCGGCAAACCCCAATTTCTCCTCAGGTCCTTGCGCAAAACGCCCCGGCTGGTCGGTCGAGGCGCTCAAGAATGCCGCGCTCGGCCGTTCTCATCGCGCCAAGATCGGCAAGACCAAGCTCGAACAGGCGATCGAGCTGACGCGCGAAATCCTCCAGGTTCCGGCCGACTACCGCATCGGCATCGTACCGGCGTCGGACACAGGCGCCGTCGAGATGGCGCTGTGGTCGCTGCTCGGCGAGCGCGCCGTCGACATGGTCGCCTGGGAAAGCTTCGGCTCCGGCTGGGTCACCGACGTGGTCAAGCAGCTGAAGCTGCCCGACGTGCGCAAGCTCGAGGCCGGCTATGGCGAATTGCCGGATCTGGCCAAGATCGATTTCGACCGCGACGTGGTCTTCACCTGGAACGGCACCACGTCGGGCGTGCGCGTGCCGAATGGTGACTTCATCCCGGCGGATCGCAAGGGTCTGACCATCTGCGACGCCACTTCGGCGGCTTTCGCGCAAAAGCTCGATTTCGAAAAGCTCGATGTCGTCACGTTCTCCTGGCAGAAAGTGCTGGGCGGCGAGGGCGCGCATGGCATGCTGATCCTGTCGCCCCGCGCCGTCGCACGGCTGGAGGGCTACAAGCCTTCATGGCCGCTGCCGAAAATCTTCCGCCTGACCTCCGGCGGCAAGCTGATCGAGGGCATTTTCAAGGGCGAGACCATCAACACGCCGTCGATGCTGTGTGTCGAGGACTATCTCGACGCGCTGCACTGGGCGAAGTCGATCGGCGGCCTCGATGCACTGGTCGCCAGGGCGGATGCCAATGCCGCCGTGCTCGACGGATTTGTCGACAAGTCCTCCTGGCTCGGCCATCTCGCCGTCCAGCCGGCGACGCGGTCGAACACCTCGGTCTGCTTGTCCTTCACCGATGCCGATGTGGCGGCGCTCGACGCCGACGGTAAGGCGGCTTTCGCCAAGGGGCTGGTCTCGGCGCTCGACAAGGAAGGCGTCGCCTATGACATCGGCTCCTATCGCGACGCGCCTCCCGGCCTGCGTATCTGGTGTGGTGCGACGGTCGAGACATCCGATCTCGAGGCGCTGCTGCCCTGGCTCGACTGGGCCTTCGCCGCGCAGAAGGCTTCGCTGAAAGCGGCGGCCTGAGACTTTCCGTGGCGGCCCGCGGGCCGCCCATTCCCGGATCAATCCCATTTCAAGGAGGCCGCCATGGCGCCCCGCGTTCTCGTCTCTGACAAACTCTCTCCCACCGCCGTGCAGATCTTTAAGGATCGCGGCGTCGAGGTCGACTATCTGCCCGACCTCGGCAAGGACAAGGAAAAGCTGCTCGAGGTGATCGGCCAGTATGACGGCCTTGCCATCCGCTCGGCGACCAAGGTCACCGAAAAGCTGATCAACGCCGCCACCAGGCTCAAGGTCATCGGCCGCGCCGGCATCGGCGTCGACAATGTCGATATCCCGGCGGCGAGCCGCAAGGGTATCATCGTGATGAACACGCCCTTCGGCAATTCGATCACGACAGCCGAGCATGCCGTGGCGATGATCTTCGCGCTGGCGCGCCAGATCCCGGAAGCCAACGCCTCGACCCATGCCGGCAAGTGGGAGAAGAACCGTTTCATGGGTGTCGAGATCACCGGCAAGACGCTGGGTGTCATCGGCTGCGGCAATATTGGCTCGATCGTCGCCACACGCGGCGTCGGCTTGAAGATGCATGTCATCGCCTTCGACCCGTTCCTGTCGGACAAGCGTGCCGAGGAGCTCGGCGTCGACAAGGTCGAGCTCGACGAGCTGTTCGCGCGCGCGGACTTCATCACGCTGCACACGCCGCTGACCGACAAGACGCGCAACATCATCGACGCCGGGGCAATCGCCAAGATGAAGAACGGCGTGCGCATCATCAATTGCGCGCGCGGCGGGCTGATCGTCGAGGCCGATCTGATCGCGGCGTTGAAGAGCGGCAAGGTGGCGGGCGCCGGCATCGACGTGTTCGAGGTGGAGCCGGCCGAGCAGAACGCCCTGTTCGGCATGGAAAACGTGGTGGCGACACCGCATCTCGGCGCCTCGACGGCGGAAGCGCAGGAGAATGTCGCGCTGCAGGTCGCCGAGCAGATGGCCGACTATCTGATCAAGGGCGCGGTCTCCAACGCCATCAACATGCCGTCGATCACGGCGGAAGAAGCGCCGCGGCTAAAGCCCTTCGTCAAGCTCGCCGAAGTGCTCGGCGCCTTTGTCGGCCAGGTTACCGAGGATCCGATCACGGAGGTTGAGATCCTGTTCGACGGCTCAACCGCGACGATGAACACGCGCGCGCTGATCAGCGCGACGCTGGCCGGGCTGATCCGGCCGCAGGTCTCCGACGTCAACATGGTTTCGGCGCCGATCATGGTGAAGGAGCGCGGCATCATCGTCGCCGAGGTCAAGCGCGACAAGTCAGGCGTGTTCGACGGCTACATCAAGCTGACGGTCAAGACCGAGCACAGGACGCGCTCGATCGCCGGCACCTGCTTTTCGGACGGCAAGCCGCGCTTCATCCAGATCAAGGGCATCAACCTCGACGCCGAGGTCGGCCAGCACATGCTCTACACCACCAATGCCGATGCCCCCGGCATCATCGGCCTGCTCGGCACGGTGTGCGGCGAGAATGGCGTCAACATCGCCAACTTCCAGCTTGGCCGCAACCGGCCGGGCGGCGACGCCATAGCGCTGCTCTATCTCGACGCGCCGTTCCCGGAAAAGGTGCTGGAGCAGGTGCGGGCGCACAAGTCGATCGACTCGGCCAAGCGGCTGCAGTTCGACGTCGGCGGCATCTGATCCAGGCTTTTCGCCAAGATTAGCAGGCGCGGCGTTTGTCGCGCCTTGCTGCTCAGCGCGCCTTGGCCGACCGGGTCATAGCGCTCTTGCGCCCGCTATGTTCGGCAAGCCAGATGCCGCCCAGCACGAGCACAAGCGCCAAGGCCTGATAGAGCTGGAACGTCTCGCCGACGATCAGCACCGAAAGCAACGTGCCGAAGATCGGCACCAGGTTGATGAACAGGCCGGCGCGGTTGGCGCCGATCAGCTCGTTACCCCTGATGTAGGTTATCTGCGAGACGACCGAGGCGCCGATCGCGGTGTAGACGATGACCGTCCAGCCGCGTGCGTCGGGCATGATGGCCTTGCCGGCGACGACCTCCCACAGCAAGAAGGGCAGCGAGGTGATGAGCGCGGCGATCGACATGGCCAGCATCAGGCTTTGCCAGCGCAGCGCCGGCTTCAGCCGCAGGCCGACCGAATAGCCGCTGTAGAGGACGACCGCCACCAGCATTATGGCGTCGCCGAAATTGAGCTCCAGCGTCAGCAGCCGGCGCGGATCGCCGTGGCAAGCGGTCAGGATCACGCCGGCAATGGTCAGCACGACGCCGGCGATCTGCGCCCAGTTTACGCGCAGCCGGAAGAAGACGAAATTGGCCGTCATGATCAGGATCGGCATCGCCGCCTGTTCGATCGAGACATTGATCGCCGTCGTGTAGTTGAGTGCCGTGTAGAAGATCACGTTGAACAACGTGAAGCCGCTGGCGCCGAGTGCCGCCAGAACGAGCCAGTGCCGGCGCACCACAGGCCAGTCCTCCTGGATCGTGCGCCAGCCGATCGGCAGCAGGATCGCCACCGCCAGCACCCAGCGCAGGAAGACCAGCATCATCGGCGAGACGTGGTCGACCGCCAGCTTGCCGGCCACCGAATTGCCACCCCACAGCAAGGTGGTGAGCAGCAGGAATAAGTAGGCGCTTCGATGCATCGCGGGATTCCGGCCGCGACGGATGCGTTGCGGTGTTTGCCGGCCTATTGCCCCTCTCAGCCCAAGTAAATGATGTCAAAGCCGAAAATTGTTGTGCCTCAGGGCATTTTCGGCGGCAAAGAAAGGTCGCACTCGCGAGGTCTTGACGCTATAGAGGCCTGTCGTTTCGAACCATATCCAAGCCGCTCGGCGGCGTCTCAAGGGAAAAGAAACATGGCCAATGTGGTGGTCGTCGGCTCGCAGTGGGGTGACGAAGGCAAGGGCAAGATCGTCGACTGGCTGTCGGAGCGCGCCGATGTCGTGGTGCGTTTCCAGGGCGGCCACAATGCCGGCCACACTCTGGTCGTCGACGGCAAGGTCTACAAGCTGTCGCTGTTGCCGTCGGGCGTCGTGCGGCAGGGCAAGCTGTCCATCATCGGCAATGGCGTGGTCTTCGACCCGCATGCTTTCGTGGCCGAAGTGGCGAAGCTCAAGGCGCAGGGCGTCGAAGTAACGCCGGATCGCCTGAAAATAGCCGAAAACACAGCGCTTATCCTGTCGCTGCACCGGGAGCTGGACGGATTCCGCGAGGACGCCGCGTCGAATTCCGGGACGAAGATTGGCACGACCCGCCGGGGCATTGGTCCGGCCTATGAAGACAAGGTGGGTCGACGCGCGGTGCGGGTGATGGATCTGGCGGATTTGGAAACGCTGCCCCTGAAGGTCGACAGGCTGCTGACGCATCACAATGCGCTGCGCCGCGGGCTTGGCCATGGCGAAGTCACGCATGACGCGATCATGGCCGAATTGACGTCGGTCGCCGACGAGATCCTGCCCTATATGGACCGTGTCTGGAAGATACTCGACGACAAGCGCCGCGCCGGCGAGCGAATCCTGTTCGAGGGCGCGCAAGGCACGCTGCTCGACATCGACCACGGCACCTATCCGTTCGTCACCTCGTCCAACACGGTGGCCGGCCAGGCCGCCGCCGGCTCGGGCGTCGGTCCGGGCGCCATCGGTTATGTGCTCGGCATAACCAAGGCCTACACGACGCGCGTCGGCGAAGGTCCGTTCCCGACCGAACAGAAGAACGAGATCGGCGAATTCCTCGGCACGCGCGGCCATGAGTTCGGCGTCGTCACCGGGCGCAAGCGCCGTTGCGGCTGGTTCGACGCGGTGCTGGTGCGCCAGGCTGTCGCCGTCAACGGCATCAAGGGCATCGCGCTGACCAAGCTCGACGTGCTCGACGGGCTGGACGAGATCAAGGTCTGCACCGGCTATCGCCTCGACGGCGAGATGATCGATTACCTGCCTGCGAGCCAGGGCGCGCAGGCCCGTGTCGAACCGGTCTACGAGACGCTGGAAGGGTGGAAAGGCACCACTGCCGGCGCGCGCAGCTGGAACGACCTTCCGGCCCAGGCCGTCAAATATGTCCGATACATAGAGGAGTTGATCGGCGCGCCGGTGGCACTCCTCTCCACCAGCCCGGAACGGGACGATACGATACTTGTGACCGATCCGTTTCAAGACTAGTTTCTGAAGCCTTTCCGGGCATCACGGCTGATTTGCGGGGGCCGGCGCGGAAGCAAAATACAGGTCGACTGAAGCATGGCAGATTTTGTTGCTGTTCTGAAAAAGGCGCTCGACAAGCACGGTGACGAGACGCCCGAAAAGCGTACGCGCATCTATGACAGCGTTCGTTCCATGCTGGCCAAGAAGCTCGCGGAATATTCGCCGCCGCTGGCCACCGAAGCCATAAGCGCGCAAAAGCGCTCACTGGAAAACGCCATTACGAGCGTCGAGCGCGAGTATGCCAAGAGCGTGCCGGAAACGGACCCGCTCGCGGAGCTGGAGCACATCTTTTCCTCGATCGACCGCAACAAGAACCAGCCGAGCCACACGCGCCAGCCGGTGAAGGCGGAGCCGGCGTGGCCGGCACCGCCCGCCGCCAAGGCCGAGCCTTACCGTCCCGCGCCGCCGCCTGCCGCCACGCCGGAACCTTACCAGTCCGCGCCTTCGCCCGTAGCCAAGGCCGAGCCAAGCTGGCAGAAACCCACGCCGGTGCAACCGGTGGCCCCCGATCTCGCCGATCCTGCCTTGCCGGGCATGGATGCGGACCAGGACGATGACCGCGCCGATGTCTTCCCGAACGATGAAGAGCCGGCGGCAGCCGACACTTTCCGCCTGCGTCCGGCCGAGCGCAAACGCAGCTATGGCGGGCTGATCGCCGCCGTCGTGGCCTTGCTGGTCGTTGCCGGCGGTGGCTATGGCATCTGGCTCAACAAGGACGCCTTCAGCAAGATGCTGGGCCTGGACGGCAGCAAGGTCGTCGCCAAGACCGAACCGGTGAAACCGGCGCCGGCCAAGCCGGCGACCGACGCCCCGGCGGCACCAGCGCCCGCGGCAGGTGCCGAGGCGACGAAATTCACGCAGCGGCTGACGCCCGAAGGTGGCGAAACCGACCCCGGCCCGGCTGGTGGCCAAACCGGTATAGGCGAGGGTGAATCCGTCGCCGCGCTGACGACACCGCCATCGGCGACGAATGCGCCGGCCAATCCGCCCCCGGCTGCAGCCGCGCCCGCGGCAGCGCCCGCCGCGGCAGCACCTGCCGCGACCGCACCCGCGGCGGGCGCCGCGCCCGCCGCAACCCCGCCTGCCAACGGAACTACACCCGCCGCCCCGGCCAATGCTGCCGCTACGCCGCCCGCCCCAGCGGGCGCCACGCCCACGGCACCGGCTGCCCCGGCGGCGGCGGCCTCGGTGCCGGTCGGCCAGAAGGCGATCTTCTATGAGGAGCGCACCAGCACCGCGCAGGGCTCGGCCGAGCCTGGCAGCATCGTCTGGTCGCTGGTGCAGGAATCGCCCGGTGGCGACCTGCCGCCCGAGCCGGCGATCCGCGCCGAGGCGACCATACCCGGCAAGGACATCCAGTTGCGCATGACCATCCGCCGCAACACCGACCAGACGCTGCCAGCCAGCCACATCATCGAGATGATCTTCCTGACGCCCGACGGTTTCGAGGGCGGCGGCGTCGACAACATATTGCGCGTCGCGATGAAGAGTTCCGAGCAGGATGCCGGCAGCCCGCTGATCGGTATACCGGCCAAGATCGCCGACGGATTCTTCCTCGTCGCGCTCAACGACACCAAGGCCGACGAGGACGCCAACATGACCTTGCTGCGCGGCCAGGACTGGATCGACGTTCCGGTCGTCTACAAGACCGGGCGCCGGGCCCTGCTGACCATGGAAAAAGGCATTCCCGGCGAGAAGGTGTTCGACGAGGCGATCAAGGCCTGGCAGGCGAAGACGGCAGGCTGAGAAGGCGGCGTAACGGCCGCCTTCGTTCAGAAGCCTTGTAACAGCATGTCGAGCGCGGCGACGATGTCGTCGTGGTGCTTCGTCAGGTTCAGCCGACTTTCACCCAATTCGCTCGCTGGAACGGTGGCAATAAGGTGCGTGGCCATTACCAGCTTTCGGCCGTTGATCTCGAAGGTCGGATGAAGCTTTCGCATCGGCGGCGGCACTGTTGCAACGGGCAGAAGCGGGACGACCACCCGCGTCTTGAAATTGTCGAGCAGGTCGGATTGAACGTCGAGCAGATAGTTGCCTTCGATGCGGCCAGCGAAGACGTCATAGCGAGGCATCAGAACTGCAGGAACTCTTCCAGCGGAATGCCGTGTTTCTCGAAGTAATCGTTCCAGGCATCCATGGTCGCGCGGTTCTCAAGTTTCCACAGCCGCGCTTTTTCCGCCGCAACCGCCTCCGCGATGCCGGCTTCCGCGGCGCGTGAGACATTCACGTCAAGCCCCTTGGCTTCCCTCATGAGGTTCGAGTCGATCGACAGATTGGCTGGCTGACGGATCGCATTCAAGGCAATCTTGCGCATAATAGCCTCCGCAACATGCGCATAATGTATGCGCATCTTCATGCGGGGGCAATAATGGAGTGGCTCTGGCTGCGGGTGAGAGGGCCTGGCCCTCCGCTATGGCTCCCAGCCCTTCGGGCGTTCAATCCGTTCCAAAGGTCCACTGGATCTTTCGATTCGCCTGAAGGCGAACCGGGCTTTCACCGTTCGTCGCTTCAATCGACAAATCGTTGTCGATCGATTGGCCTACGGCCGAACGCTCCTCACCCTTCCATCTCCTCGCGCAGCATCTCCAGCTCCAGCCACTCTTCCTCGAGCGCGGCCAGCGTCGCGCGCTCCTTGTCGAGGGCGGCGATGGTTTTCTGGAAGGAGGCCGGATCGCGCTCGTAATAGGCCGGGTCGGCGATGTTGTTCTCCAGCCGCGAGATCGACGCGGTCACCGCCTCGATCTTCTTGGGGAGCGATTCCAGGGCGAATTTCTGCTTGAACGACAGTTTCTTCGCCGGCCCTTTTGGCGCCGCCGGCTCGCTCTTGCCTTGCGCCTGTGCGTCAGGGGCTTCGGCCCTGGCGCGCGCCTTGCGGTCGTCGAGCCTTGTGCCGCCGCGTTGCGCCAGCATGTCGGAATAACCGCCGGCATATTCGACCCAACGGCCGCCGCCATCCGGCGCGATGATGCTGGTGACGGTGCGGTCAAGGAAATCGCGGTCGTGGCTGACCAGGATGACGGTGCCGGCAAAGCCGGCGACCAGTTCCTGCAGCAGTTCCAGCGTCTCCATGTCGAGATCGTTGGTCGGCTCATCGAGCACCAGCAGGTTTGCCGGTCGTGCCAGCACGCGCGCCAGGATCAGCCGCGCCCGCTCGCCGCCGGACAGTTCGCGCACCGGCGTGCGCGCCTGCTCCGGCTTGAACAGGAAATCCTTCATGTAGGAGACGACATGGCGCTGCTCGCCATTGATGACGAGGTTTTCGCCGCGTCCGTCGGTGAGGTATTGCGCCAGCGTCTCCTGCGGGTCGACTGCCTCGCGCTTCTGGTCGAGCGTGGCGATTTCCAGATTGGTGCCGAGCCGCACCGAGCCAGCATCCGGCGCCAATTCGCCGGTCAGCATCTTCAAAAGCGTCGTCTTGCCGGCGCCGTTCGGTCCGACGAGGCCGACGCGATCGCCGCGCTGGATGCGGGTCGAGAAGCCCTTGACCACGGTGAGGTCGCCAAAGCTCTTCTCGATGTTCTTCGCTTCGATCACCAGCTTGCCGGATTCGGCGGCGTCGCTCGCCACCATGGTCGCGGTGCCTTCGGCGCCCCTATGGCCGCGGAAACGCTGGCGCATGGTCTGCAACTCGCCGAGGCGGCGCATGTTGCGCTTGCGCCGCGCCGTCACGCCATAACGCAGCCAGTGTTCTTCACGCACGATCTGGCGGCCAAGCTTGTGCTGCTCGCGCTCTTCCTCTTCCAACACCTGGTCGCGCCATTCCTCGAAATGGCCAAAACCCTTGTCCAGCCTGCGGGTCTGGCCACGATCGAGCCAGACGGTGGCGCGCGACACGCGCTCCAGAAAGCGGCGGTCGTGCGAGATGACGATGAGTGCCGAGGAGGTGCGCACGAGCTCCTCTTCCAGCCATTCGATGACCGACAGGTCAAGATGATTGGTCGGCTCATCAAGCAGCAGGATGTCGGGTTCCGGCGCCATGACACGGGCCAGGGCTGCGCGCCTGGCCTCGCCACCTGAGAGATCACCCGGCCGTTCCTCGCCGGTGAGGCCAAGATGCTCCATCAGATAGGAGGCGCGGTAGGGATCGTCGGCTGGCCCGAGGCCCGCCTCGACATAGGCACGCACGGTGGCGAAACCTTCCATGTCGGGCATCTGCGGCAGATAGCGGACGGTTGCCGAGGGCTGGCGAAACACCTCACCGTCCTGCGGCTCGATCAGGCCGGCCGCGATCTTGAGCAGCGTCGACTTGCCGGACCCGTTGCGGCCGACCAGCGCGATCTTGTCACCGGCCGAAGCCGTCAAGGCAGCACCGTCGAGCAGCGGTGTGCCGCCGAAGGTCAGTCTTATCCCGTCGAGATTGAGAAGAGGCGGGGCCATGTCAGCTTTCAGGTAGTGGATACGGATGCGCGAGCAGCAGCGCGCGGCCGTGGCCGAGCGCGATGTCGAGGCGGCCCCGGACCTCGTTGGAAATGGTCAGCGACGAGCCGAACGCCACTACGACCTGGTTCAACGGCCATTTGGCGCCGGTGACGGTCAGGCCGGCAAGTTCGGAAAAGCCGAGGATCGAAAACAGCGTGCCGTCGGCATAGTCGAAGCCGGCCGTTCCCGACAGCAACGGGACACCTTCCTGGGCGCCGCTGGTCAACAGCACCTCGGTTCCGGCTTCGGCCAGGCGCAGGGCGAGCGCCAGATGCAGGAAAGCGTGGTCGGCGCGCTTGCCGCCGAACGCGCCCGCCAGCACCAGGCTAGTCGCGCCACGCTCGAGGGCTGCGGCAATCGCCAATTCGCCGTCGGTCTTGTCCTTCTCCGCCGGGAAGGTTCGGCGGGGCACTGCGGCGAGATCGGCGGGGAGATCGGCCGGCACCGAATCGAAATCACCCACCCATAGTTCCGGCACAAGGCCGAGCAGCCGGGCATGGCCGATGCCGGCGTCGGCGGCAATGATGCGCGAGCCGTCGACCTGGCGGTCGAGCCGGGGCGTGCGGATGAGATCGCCGCCAAGCAGGATGGTGAATGTGCTCATATCCGGTGGCCTGTACCAGCCCGGCAGCGGAAACGGAAGGCCGGCAAACTGCCACTTGCGCGGTTCCCCGGCCCGGCCTATGTGTCGAAACGCTCTAACGGGGTGCCGGACGCGATCTTCGCGGACCGGCTGAGAGGCAGTCTCGCCAACCCGCTGAACCTGATCCGGTTTGTACCGGCGGAGGGATTAGACGTTTCGGACAGTCCGGCGCCTCAATTCCTTGCAATTCGAACGAAGGAGGCGCCGATGCGCACGCTTTTATACGCTCTTGTCTCGACCATGGTCGTGGCGCTGTCCGGGCCGGCCTTGGCCAAGGACAAGCTCACCGTCTACACCTATGAAAGCTTCACCGCCGACTGGGGGCCAGGCCCGGTGGTGAAGAAGGAATTCGAGGCCGAATGCGGCTGCGACGTCGAGTTCGTCTCGGTCGCCGATGGCGTGGCCCTGCTCAACCGCGTCAAGCTAGAAGGCGCGTCAACCAAGGCCGACATCGTACTTGGCCTCGACACCAATCTCACCGCCGATGCCAAGGCTAGCGGGTTGTTTGCCCCGCATGGCGCGGTCTCCGATGTCAACGTGCCGGGTGGCTGGAGCGACGATACTTTTGTTCCCTTCGACTACGGCTATTTCGCCGTCGTCTACGACACCGAAAAACTGAAGACGCCGCCGAAGAGCCTGAAGGAACTGGTCGAAGGCAGTGCCGACGACAAGATCGTCATCCAGGATCCGCGCACCTCGACGCCGGGCCTCGGCCTGCTGTTGTGGGTGAAGTCGGTCTATGGCGACAAGGCGCCGGAAGCCTGGGCCAAGCTCAAGACGAAGGTGCTGACCGTGACGCCGGGCTGGAGCGAGGCCTATGGCCTGTTCACCAAGGGCGAGGCGCCGATGGTGTTGTCCTACACGACCTCGCCGGCCTATCACATGGTCGCCGAGAACACGCAGCGCTACCAGGCCGCTTCTTTCGAGGAGGGCGAATATTTGCAGATCGAGGTCGCGGGAATCACCACGAACGGAGCCAAGAACCCGCTGGCGGCAAAATTCATCGCCTTCATGACCGGGCCGAAATTCCAGGACGCGATCCCGGAGACCAACTGGATGTTCCCGGCCGGAAAGACCGACAAGCCGCTCAACCCGGCCTTCGACAAGCTGGTCAAGCCGACCAAGACCCTGCTGTTCAGCCCCGAAGAGGTTGCCGCCAACCGCAAGGCCTGGGTGGATGAATGGCTGGCGGTGATGAGCAAATAGTTTGGCCGTATGATCGAAAGATGAGTGCTCTACGGCGCCCCCCTCTGTCCTGCCGGACATCTCTCCCACAAGGGGGGAGATCGAATGCTATCGGTGATTTCGCCAATCGCCGACGCTATAGGTATGAGCGAGGCGCTGAAACAGCCAATCTCCCCCCTCGTGGGGGAGATGTCCGGCAGGACGGAGGGGGGCGCCAAGGAACGCAACCCTCTATAAGTGCCGCTATGCGGAGACTGGCGGTCGAGCGTGGAACGCGCTGATCCCCGCGTCAGCGCCGGCATCATTGCGCTCGCCGCAATCACGCTGCTGATCGGCGGCGCATTCGCGGGCCTGCTCGTCGAAGGCGCCGATGATTTTTCGGGAGCCTGGGCGGCCTTCGATCCCTACCTGCTGAGCGTCGTGCGCTTCACGCTTTGGCAGGCAGTCCTCTCGACCCTGCTTTCGGTGATCCCGGCGCTGTTCGTGGCGCGCGCCCTGTCGCGGCATCCGCGTTTCTTCGGCCGCGCCTTCATCCTGCAACTCTTCGCCGTGCCGTTGGCGCTGCCGGCGATCGTCGCGGCGCTTGGCATACTGGCGCTGTACGGCCGTGCCGGCTATTTCGCCGGCCTGTTCAGCGCCGCCGGCAGCCAGGGTTGGCCAGGCATCTATGGCTTGTCCGGCATTCTCGTCGCCCACGTCTTCTTCAACCTGCCGTTGGCGACCCGCCTGTTCCTCGAGGCGCTGCAGACGATTCCCGCCGACCAGTGGCGGCTGGCAAGCCAGCTCGGCATGGCGGCGGGGCCGGCCTTCCGGCTGATCGAATGGCCGACGCTGCGCGCCGCTCTGCCGGGTGTCGCCGGGCTGGTCTTCATGCTCTGCATCACCTCCTTCACCATCGTTTTGACGCTTGGCGGCGGACCGGCGGCAACGACGCTGGAGGTCGGCATCTACCAGGCGCTGCGCTTCGATTTCGATCCGGCGCGGGCGGTCGCCCTGACATTGCTGCAGATTGCCTTGACCTTCATCGTGGTGCTGGCGCTGACGCGGCTTGGCGCCAATGTCGTCGGCGACACCAACCTGCCGGTGGCGCCGCGCCGTTATCTCTCCGTCGACACGACCGAGGCGTCACTCAACGCCGTGCTCATCGTGCTGGCGCTGCTGTTCGTTATCGGACCGATGGCCGCGACCGTCTCGGCAGGCTTGGGCGCCGATCTCGGCCGGCTCGCCGGCGAGGCCGCTGTCCGGCAGGCGACGCTGACCAGTGCGGTGCTCGCTTTCCTGTCGGCGCTGCTTTCAGTGATGCTGTCGTTGGCGCTGACCATGGCGCGACGGGCACTCGCGTTGAGGCGCCGCGCCGGTCGAAGGACACTGCTCGAACACGCCACGGATACCGGCGCCGGTTTTGTGCTGGTCGTGCCGCCGATCGTCATCGGAGCCGGCTGGTTCCTCCTGCTGCGCCATGCCGGCGATGTCTTTGCCATCGCCCCGGTCATGGTCGTCACCGTCAATTCTGTCATGGCGATGCCTTTCGCGCTGCGCGCCGTCCGTCCCGCCTATGACGCGGCGAGCGAGCGCCACGAACGGCTCTGCGCGCAGCTCGGCATTTCCGGCTGGGCCAGGCTGCGGCTGGTCGACTGGCCGTCATTGCGGCGGCCGCTCGCCACCGCCTTCGCCTTCGCCATGGCGCTGTCGCTCGGCGATCTCGGCGTTATCGCGCTGTTCGGCAGTGATTCCGTGCAGACCTTGCCTTACCTTCTCCTGGCGCGCATGGGCAGCTACCGCACGCAGGACGCCGCCGGCCTGGCACTGTTGCTTGGCCTCGTCTGCCTCGCCTTGGTGCTGGCGGCGGACTGGCTGGGAAGAGACAAGGTCCGCAATGTCTGACGGAGCGATGAGAGGGAAGGGTGTTCCGGTGCGGCTGGACAAGGTCTCGTTCAGCTATGGCGAGGCGCCGCTCACCTTCGATGTCGCGTTCGCGGCGGCGGAAATCACCGCCATCATGGGGCCGAGCGGTTCGGGCAAGTCGACGCTGCTCAATCTGGTCGCCGGCTTCGAGACGCCGCAGTCGGGCCGCGTGCTGATCGGCGGGGCCGATGTCGGCGCAGCGCCGCCAGCCGCACGGCCGGTGTCGATGGTGTTTCAGGAAAACAACCTTTTTGCGCATCTCTCCGTCGAGCAGAATGTCGGGCTCGGCCGCTCGCCATCGCTGCGGCTGACCGAAGCCGATCGAACCGCCATTGCCGAAGCGTTGGAACGCACAGGCCTTGGCGGCAAGGACAAGCGGCTGCCGCGCGAACTCTCCGGCGGCGAGCGCCAGCGTGTCGCCCTGGCGCGCGTGCTGGTGCGCGATCGCCCGGTGCTTCTGCTCGACGAACCCTTCGCTTCGCTCGGGCCCGCCTTACGCGACGATATGCTCGACCTGGTTGCCGGCGTGCATGCGGAGCGCGGCATGACGGTGCTGTTCGTCACGCACCAGCCACAGGACGCCCGCCGCATTGGCCGCAATGTGGTGTTTCTGGACAATGGCGCCGTCGCGGCCACCGGCAGTGCGGAGGATTTCTTTGTTGGGGCTGGTCCGGAGGCGTTCCGGCGCTATGTCGGTGCAGGTGCCGGCAATGCCGTATCACGAGATATTGCCCGGAAGCGGACATAATTTACGGTCAAACCGGCATCAGGCAACGGGGCGCTTGCTTGCCATGGCAGAAGTAGTGTGGCTAGGTCCGCCCTATTGGTTTGGCACAAGCCGTGATTTGCCTACGGTACTCGTCACACGCCCCCTAGGGACGTGTGACGAGTACCGTAGAAATTTGTTTTTGCGCATGACAGGTTCCGGAGATCGCCCCCGATTTTCGTGGTCATGCGCCGGGACCTGAAAGGAAGCCGCTCTGGCGATCGGCGTCGACAAGCTACGAATGAACCCGCTAGCGCGCTTTCTGGCGCTGGCCGGCTTTGCCGTGGCGCTCGCAAGCTGCCAGATGTTCACGCCTCCGGAAGTCCAGGAATCCGGCTTCCAACCGTCCGACAAGCCGATCACGGTCGACAATGTCAGTGCCAACAACAAGCTCGCCGAACTGGCCAAGGCGCAGCATCCGCGCATCCTGGCGACCTATGGCGGCGAATATTCCGATCCCAAGCTTGAGCGCATGGTCGCCAAGGTCGTCGGCAATCTGACCGTTGTGTCGGCGAACCCGACCCAAACTTACCGCATCACCATCCTCAATTCGCCCAACGTCAACGCCTTCGCACTGCCGGGCGGCTATCTCTACATCACGCGCGGTCTGCTGGCGCTGGCGAATGATTCGTCCGAGCTCGCCGCCGTCATCGCGCATGAGATGGGCCACGTCACCGCCAATCACGGCCTGCAGCGCCAGCAGCTGGAGGCCGAGGAAGGCCTGGCGACCAAAGTGGTTTCCGACGTGCTCGGCGACAGCCCGACCGCCAAGGCGGCTTTGATCCGCGGCAAGCTCCGGCTGGCGCAGTTCTCGCGCAACCAGGAGCTGGAGGCCGACGCCATCGGCATCAAGTCGATCGGCGAAGCCGGCTACGACCCTTATGCCGCCGGCCGCTTCCTGCAGTCGATGTCGGCCTATACCGATTTCCGCTCGATCAGCGGCGCCACCGACGCCAGCCTCGACTTTCTGGCGACGCACCCCAACACGCCGCAGCGCATCGACCTGGCGCAGCGCCATGCCCGCCAGTTCGGCGCGCCCGGTGTCGGCACGCGCGACCGCGATTCCTTCCTCGCCGGCATAGACGGCCTGCTCTATGGCGATACGCCGGAGGAAGGCTATGTGCGTGGCGAGACCTTCCTTCATCCGGGCCTCGGCGTGTCCTTCACGGTGCCGGACGGTTTCATCATCGACAATTCGGCGGCGGCGGTGACGGCGACCGGGCCTGGCGACATAGCGATCCGCTTCGACGGCGTTTCGATCGACAAGAACCGCGCCTTGACCGACTACATCAGAAGCGGCTGGGTGGCCGGTCTGGACGACAGCAGCGTCAAGCAGGAAACCATCAACGGCAACGAGGCCGCGACGGCGCATGCCAGTGCCGAAGGCTGGCAGTTCGACATCGCGGTGATCCGTGCCGGCGGCCAGGTCTACCGGCTGCTCACCGCGGCACCCTCGGCCAGCACCTCGCTGGAGACGGTGGCACGCTCTGTCAGCGGGTCGTTCCGTATCCTGAGTGCCGCTGAAAAGGCGGCCTTGAAGCCGCTGCATATCCGCGTGCTTACCGTGCAGCCGGGCCAGACCATGGGCTCGCTCGCTGCGCAGATGGTCGGCGTCGACCGCAAGCTCGATCTGTTCCGGGTGCTCAACGCGCTGTCGCCGGGCGCCGCGGTTTCGTCCGGCGACAAGGTCAAGATCGTCACCGACAAATAAGAGTACGCAGCAAACTCACTTCGCTGGACGCTTGCCGCGGCTTTCTGTGCTTCCGGTTCTCATGGACTTAGAGACCACTCCGCTCCGGTTCTCGAAAACCAAGCCATTCGACTCAGCGGAGCGAGTTTTGACCGCACTCTTGTGCCGTGCCGTTGAAAGTTAGGCGGCCGTCGCCAGAAATTCCGGGTTCTGCTTCACCAGCGCCACTTTGAGCTTTTCCATGGCGCGGGCCTCGATCTGGCGGACGCGTTCCTTGGATATACCGAGCGTCTCGCCGAGAGCCTCGAGCGTGGCGCCCTCGTCGTTCAGCCGGCGTTCCTCGATGATCCTGAGTTCACGCGCGTTCAGCGCATGAAGCGCCTCCCGCAGCCAAAGCGAACGGCGCGCGATATCGATCTTGTCGCCGACGATCTCGTCGGGCAGGGGATCGTCGGAAACCAGGAAGTCCATCCGCTCGGTCGCGCCCGCATCGTCGGCAAGCGGCATGTTGAGCGAGGAGTCGGGCGCCGAAAGCCGTGAATCCATCATCGCCACGTCAGCCTCGGAGACGCCAAGCGCCACCGACACTTCGCGGTAGAGGGTTGTGTTGGAAAGCGGCTCGGCGCCGTTCGCCAGCCGGGCGCGCAGGCGGCGCAGGTTGAAGAACAGGGCTTTCTGCGCGGAACTGGTTCCGCCGCGCACGATCGACCAGTTGCGCAGGATGTAATCCTGCATCGAGGCGCGGATCCACCACGTCGCATAGGTCGAAAACCGCACTTCGCGTTCGGGCTCGAAGCGGGCGGCGGCCTCGAGCAGGCCGACATGACCTTCCTGGATCAGGTCGCCGAGCGGCAGGCCGTAATGGCGGAATTTCGAGGCCATGGAAATGACCAGCCGCATATGGGCAACAGTGATGCTGTGCAATGCGTTCTGGTCGTTGTCTTGCTTCCAGAGCAAGGCCAGCCGATGTTCTTCGTCGCGTTCGAGGTAGGGAGCCTTCATTGCCGCGCGGACCATGGTCCGTCCTGCCGTGTCTTCCATCATGAGGCGCTCCCTGGCTCCGGCGATCTAACCGACGTTACGAACTTGGCAGGGCACCGGTTGAAATCGCGGCGTCGCGCCCTAGAACAGCCAAAACTGCCATGCGCGAGAAAGGTTCCGCCGGCGCGGGCGGGCGAGAGTTGCTGTCCGGGCGATTTCGACGCGGTTGCCGGGGGCGGTCAGACGCTGCAAGAGATCATATTTAGAGAATTTGGTTTCAGGAATTCTTTGTTTTTGAAATCTGGTTCCTTATTCTTTCGGCTGGCATCTGTCATTTTCCAGCCCTCACAGCAGGCCAGACATCAGACCAAGGACGGGATCACAAAAATATGAAATGGCTCAAGTCGCTTATCGTCGCCGGAACGCTGCAGGCCCTGGCGGTCACATCAGGCCATGCCGGCGCCAATCTCGATCAGATCAAACAGGCCGGCATCATCAAGGTCGGCACGGAAGGCACTTACGCGCCCTTCACCTACCATGACGCGTCCGGCGCGCTGGTCGGCTTCGACGTCGAGATCGCCAAGGCGATCGCCGACAAGCTCGGTGTCAAGGTCGAGTTCCTGGAAGGGAAGTGGGACGGGCTGATCGCCGGCCTCGACGTCAAGCGCTACGACGCCGTCATCAACGAGGTCGGCATCACCGACGCGCGCAAGGCCAAGTACGATTTCTCCGATCCCTATATCGCCTCCAAGGCGGTGCTGATCGTTCGCGGCGACAACACCGACATCAAGGCTTTCGCCGATCTCAAGGGCAAGAAGTCGGCGCAGTCGCTGACCTCGAACTTCGGCAAGCTGGCCGAGGCGAACGGCGCCGAACTGGTCGGCACCGACGGCTTCGACCAGTCGATCCAGCTGCTTTTGACCGGCCGCGCCGACGCCACCATCAATGACAGCCTGTCGTTCCTCGACTTCAAGAAGCACAAGCCCGACGCCAATGTGAAGATCGCCGCGCAAGAGGAAAACGCCGACTATTCCGGCGTCATCGTACGCAAGGGCGATCCGGAACTGGTTGCCGCCATCAACAAGGCGCTGGCCGATATCAAGGCCGACGGCACCTACAAGAAGATCGCCGACACCTATTTCGGCCAGGACGTTTCGAAGTAACTTTGAGTGGGGCCGTTCGTCGCCCCTGCAACGCATCCAGCGGCGGGCCGTCTTTGACGGCTCGCCGCTTTTGTCGTGATATGGCCGGCGCATTCGCGCCTCGATGAAGCCATCTCGACCATTCTGGAGGGTCTTTCGTGCCGCACTGGCTGCAACTGATGCTGGAGTCGCTGCCTTCGCTGCTCTGGGCCGCCTTGATCTTCACTGTACCGCTGACGCTGTTGTCCTTCGTGCTGGGCCTGACGGTTGGCCTCGGGGTAGCACTCGGCCGGCTGTTCGGGCCGAAGCCGCTGGTCATGCTCGTGCGCTTCTATGTCTGGATCTTCCGCGGCACGCCGCTGCTGGTGCAGCTGTTCCTGATCTTCTACGGCCTGCCGTCGGTCGGCATCCTGCTCGATGCTTTTACCGCAGCGCTGATCGGCTTCACGCTCAACATCGGCGCCTACACGTCGGAGATCATCCGCGCGGCCATCGGCTCGGTGCCGAAGGGCCAGTGGGAAGCCGCCTATTCGATCGGCATGACCTGGAGTCAGGCGATGCGGCGCACCATCCTGCCGCAGGCCGGCCGGGTCGCGGTGCCGCCGCTCTCCAACACCTTCATCTCGCTGGTCAAGGACACCTCGCTGGCCGCCGCCATCACCGTGCCCGAGATGTTCCAGGCGGCGCAGCGCATCGTCGCCACCACCTATGAGCCGCTGATCCTCTATGTCGAGGCGGCGATCCTCTATCTGGCGATGAGTTCGGTGCTGTCGGCCCTTCAGACGCGGCTGGAGGAGCGGCTCAACCGCTATGGCGGCTTCCTGGAGGCACGCTCATGATCGGCCTCACCAACATCGAAAAGCGCTTCGGCGACAATCTTGTGCTCAAGGGCGTGACGGTCGCGATCGCCGAAGGCAGCGTCACGGCACTTGTCGGCCCCTCGGGCGGGGGGAAAAGCACGCTGTTGCGCTGCATCAACCTCCTGGAAATCCCGACTTCGGGCACGGTGCGCATCGGCGACGAGACGCTCGAGTTTCGCCCGGGCATCAAGGTGCCGGCCGCCGATATCAGGCGGCTGCGCCTGCAGACCGGCATGGTGTTCCAGAATTTCCAGCTGTTCCCGCACCGCACCGCCATCGAGAACGTCATGGAAGGGCTGGTGACGGTGCTGAAATGGTCGCCTGAGAAGGCGCGCGAGCGGGCGCTCGCCTTGCTGGAAAAGGTCGGGATGGCGCACAAGGCGGATGCCTGGCCGGCGACGCTGTCAGGCGGCCAGCAGCAGCGCGTGGCGATCGCCCGCGCCTTGGCGCCGTCGCCGAAGGTGCTGCTATGCGACGAACCGACTTCGGCGCTCGATCCGGAACTGGCGCAAGAAGTGGTCGACGTGCTCGGCAAGCTCGCCAGCGAAGGCACGACCATGGTGATGGCGACGCATGATTTGCGGCTTGCCTCCAAGATCGCCCAGGAGGCGGTGTTCCTAGATGCCGGCGTCATCGTCGAGCAGGGTCCGTCGGCGACCTTGTTCGGCAATCCGGAGCGCGAACGGACCAAGCGCTTCATCGCGACGCTGAAGCAGGAGGCGGAGAAGGAAGGCGGAGGTCAAGCATAGGCCCAGCCATTGCCTTGTCCGAGAACCAAAAAACCCGGCGCGAGGCCGGGTTTTTCGTGAACTTAAAGGCTCAAGAGCTCAGGCAGCTTCTTCCTGCTCGGCTTCCTCATTGTCGGCCTTGGCGCCGCGCTTAGGGCCCTTGTTGAGGTTGACCTCGATCAGGCGCACGGCTTCGGTTTCCGACATGCGGTTGACGGCCGCGATCTCGCGGGCCATGCGGTCGAGTGCCGCTTCATAGAGCTGGCGCTCGGAATAGGACTGCTCCGGCTGGTTGTCGGCGCGGTAGAGGTCGCGCACGACTTCCGAGATCGAGATCAGGTCGCCGGAATTGATCTTGGCATCATATTCCTGGGCGCGGCGCGACCACATGGTGCGCTTGACGCGGGCGCGGCCCTGCACGACCTTCAACGCGCGCTCGACATAATCCTCTTCCGACAGCTTGCGCATGCCAATGGAGGTCGCCTTGGCGACCGGCACCTTCAGGCGCATCTTGTCCTTCTGGAAGTCGATGACGAACAGTTCCAGCTTATGGCCGGCCACTTCCTGCTCGTCGATCGACACGATCTGGCCAACGCCATGCGCCGGGTAGACGATATACTCGCCGGTCTTGAAACCGTGACGCGCACCAGTGGACTTCTTCTGCGGGGTGATCGTTGCCATTACGCCCTGAACTCCTTGTTATGGGCCGGCGGCGGTGCCGGCTGAACTCGTGCGACCGGGGAAACCGATCGTTAGCCGCACAACAGATGAACCCACCGGAAAGGTCGGGACCGGCAAACCGCACGAACTGCGACCGCCTGACCCAGATCGCTCTGGTCCGGAATGGGATTTTCACCTTTCAGTGATTTGGGGCGTCTGCGCCATAAATCGACGTTGTGTCACCGGCATGTTTCGCTGATGTAGCACAAAAAGTCGGAAGAATCAAGGTTTTGCTGCGTAAGCGAAGGCCACAACCAATCGCCGCCTGTCAAGGCGGTTAATCCGATGTGCCTGTTACGCTGCGTCATACAAGCCTTTACGGCTGTATTGTCAATCGCCTTCGCCAGGCTCGGCGGAGAAGTATTTCTCGAACTTGCCGGCCTCGCCATCGAAGGTCTTGGCGTCTGCCGGCGGCTCCTTCTTGGCGGTGATGTTGGGCCATTTCTCGGCATATTCGGTGTTGATCTGCAGCCATTTGTCGAGGCCTGGCTCGGTGTCGGGCTTGATCGCGTCGGCCGGGCATTCAGGCTCGCAGACGCCGCAGTCGATGCACTCGTCGGGATGGATGACGAGCATGTTCTCGCCTTCGTAGAAACAGTCGACCGGACAGACCTCGATGCAGTCCATATATTTGCATTTGATGCAATTGTCGGTCACGACATAGGTCATCGGTCGGCTCCGGGACGTCCCAGCTTAATGGGCCAGTTTTCTTGGGCTTTTTCCGTGAGGTAACGCCTTTGTCTCTCGCTTGCAAGGGTTGCCATGCCCGACCGCTTCGGCGTTGGCGGAATGGAATTCCAGCCGGCAGGCACGGCGAGGGCGGCTGATGTCTTGTGGAGCATCTTGTTTGCCGGGCTCGGTTCCGTCCTGCGCCCGCCGTTGCCCGGGGATTTCGGCCCGCGGTCTGGCCGGCAAGCCTCAATCGTCACCAAGCAAGCGGTCGGTCTGGCGGCGCTCTCTTTTGGTCGGGCGGCCGCTGCCGGCCTCGCGCAGCGCCGGTATGGCGTCGGGAAGCGCCTCCCCCTTCGGTGTGGGCGGCGGCGACATGTCCTCGTAGAGGGTGCGGGCTTCCTCCGCCGGGCCGCGCCGGACACCCGCGCCAAGCACCTTCCAGACGAAAATGCGCCGGTCGAGCGTGATGGTCAGCACGTCACCCGGCTTGACCAGATCGGAGGCCTGCGCTGCTTTGTCGCGATTGATGCGCACGCGCCCGGCGACGACGAGCTTCGCCGCCAGTGAGCGCGATTTCACCGCGCGCGAGAAGAACAGCCATTTGTCGATGCGCTGGCGGCCTTCGGCAACCATCGAACCCTTCCGAGCCTACTTCTTCAGCTGGTCGCGCAAGGCGGCGAGCTTGGCGAAGGGCGAATCCGGATCGAAGCGCACCGGACGTTCCTCGCGCGGCTTCGGCTGGAAAGCGGGCTTTGCGCCTCCCTTGCCGCGATCGGGACCGCCCTTGCCCTCGGGCCGGCCACCCTTCCAGTCGGGTCGGCCTTCGCGGCGCTCGGGACGCTCGCCCTGCGGGCGGCCGTCACGGCGCTGTTCGCCTTCACCCTGCGGCTTGGGCTTGAACTTCGAACGGTCGAAGCGCGGCTTGCCGGCGCCGTCGCGCCGACCCTCATGGGCGGGACGTTCTCCGGGCGCGGCCGTGGCCGGTGCGCCGGCGGCATCGGCGGGTGCATTGTTTCGGCCGCGCGCTTGTCCATTGCGCTGGCGGTTGTTGCGACCTTCGTGATGGCGGGGGCGCTGTTCGAAACGGCCCTGGCGCCACAGCAGGATCGGCTTGGGCGCTTCGGCTTCGGCGATGGGCTCGCCGGTGGCCGCTTCGGCCACCACGGCAGGCTCGTCCGAAACCGCTTGCGTCGCCGGTGCAGCTTCGGAAACTGGCTCCGCCGGCGCCGCCTCGATCGACTCGGCTTCCGCTTCCGGCGCGGCAACAGGTTCAGCAACCGCTTCGGCGACAGCAATCTCTGTAGCGGGTTCTTCCACGGCTTCGGCTGGAGCTTCCGGTTGCGCTTCCGCGATCGGCTCCGCTGTCGTTTGCGCGATGACTTCGGCGGGAGTTTCGAGCGCGGTCTCGGCAACAGCCGGTTCCGAACCCTCGACCGCCGCCTCCGCGGCCGCGTCTGTAGCGGCAGCTTCGGCTGCCTTGGCCTGCTCGGCGCGCGCGGCTTCTTCCGCCGCGAGTTTCGCGGCAGCGGCTTCACGCGCGGCGGTGTCCTGCGCCTCCAGCCGCGCCTTCACCTCCGCCGCCGGCTTCGGCTCGGCGCGGTAGCCGAGGCCCTTGAGAATCTCTTCCATGTCGTCGGCGGTGGCACCAAGGATCGACATCATCGGCGGCGTCACCATGAAGGAATGGCCGTCATAGGCGCCGTCCGGACGCTGGCCGAGGCCGGGCTTCCAGTTGGTCGCCGGACGGATGAGGTCCGCCAGCCGCTCCAATATGTCTATGCGCACGGCGCGGCGGCCGAGATTGCGATAGCCGGCAAGCTTGTAGAAAGCCTTGTCGAAGGCAGGATCGATGACCACGGAGGTACGGCCGGACGCCAGCGCGTGGACGACGTCGCCGAAACCAGGCTTGTCCTTGCCGTCGTTCTGCAGCGCCCACAGCAAGGTCACCAGCCCGGCGGGGGCCGGCTTGATCAAAGCGGGCACGAAGACGTGGTAGGCGCCGAAGCGCACACCAAGGCGGCGCAGGGCCGCGCGACCCTCCTGGTCGAGCGACTTCATCTCCTCGGCGATATCGCGGCGGTTGATGAGGCCGAAATTCTCGACCAGCTGGAAGGCAATGCCGCGGCCGATGCCGGAAATCTGGTCGGCGTTCTTCAGGTCGACGAGCGGCTTCAGCAGCGTTTCGATCTGGAAATTGACGAAGCGTTCGGCGCGCGCGGCGACCTTGTCGCGCGCCGGGCCGGTCAGCTGTTCGTCGGCCAAAAGCACAAGGCGCGGCTTCAGCGCGTCTTCGCCCGAAACCAGCGTGCCGATCGGCGCGCCGATCCAGCGTAGCGTGCCGTCCGAGCCTAGCGCCAGGTCGCCATTGGCGCAGGCGCCGAAGCGTTCGGCGCGCGCCTCGAACTCGGCGGCAAGCGCCTTTTGCGCGGCCGTGCGCACGGCCTTGGCGTCTTCGCCGCCGGCGGTCTGGTCGGCGGTGAAGCGGAACCCTTGCAACTCGCCGACATGGTGGCCTTCGACAAGGACGGTTCCGGTAGGACTGATTTCGGCTTCAGGCATGGTATTTTCTCTAAGGCGCCGCATGAGGACGGAAGTCCTGCGGTCTACGAAGCGTTTCGTCAACCGCTCATGCAGCGCATCCGACAATCTGTCTTCGATTTCGCGCGTCTTTTCCTGCCAGTGTGCCTGATCGGCCAGCCAGCCGGGCCGGTTCGACACGAATGTCCAGGTGCGGATTTGGGCAATACGGTGCGACAGCGTGTCGATGTCGCCCTCGGTGGTGTCGGCGCGGCGCACCTGCTCGGCCATGTAGTTCTCGTCGACATGGCCATGACGGGCGAGGTCCATGTAGATGGAGGCGATGAGGTCGGCATGCTGGGCAGGCGCGATCTTCCTGTAGTCGGGCAGCGCGCAGGCTTCCCACAGCAGCGCCACGCGCTTGGCATCGGTGGCGAGCGCGCGGATGTCCTCGTCGCGGGAGAGATATTCGAGCGCCTGTGCGTCGACCGCCGGCAGGGCGCGCGTCAGGCCCTCGACCGGCGCGTTGGTCTCGATCGAGCGCTTCAGCGCATCGAGACTGGCGAAGTCGAAATGCGCGGTGCGCCACTGCAGCACCTTCACCGGATCGAAGTCGTGGCCCTCGATCTTCTTGACGAGGTCTTCGTCGAGCGGGTCGACCTGACCGGTGACGCCGAACGTGCCGTCGCGCAGATGCCGGCCGGCGCGGCCGGCGATCTGGCCGAGTTCGGCCGCCGTCAGATTACGGTACTGGTAGCCGTCGAATTTGCGGTTCTGGGCGAAGGCGACATGGTCGAGATCGAGGTTGAGACCCATGCCGATGGCGTCGGTGGCGACGAGATAGTCGACATCACCGGACTGGAACAGCGCCACCTGGGCGTTGCGGGTGCGCGGCGAAAGCGCGCCGAGCACGACGGCGGCACCGCCCTGCTGGCGGCGGATCAGCTCGGCGATGGCATAGACCTCGTCGGCGGAAAAGGCGACGATCGCGGTGCGGCGCGGCAGGCGGGTCAGTTTCTTCGAACCGGCATAGGCCAGGTGCGACAGCCTTGGCCGCGTCACCACCGAGACGCCCTTCAGCAGGCGCTGCAGGATGCCATGCATGGTGGCGGCACCAAGCAGCAGCGTTTCCTGGCGGCCGCGCAGATGCAGGATACGGTCGGTGAAGATGTGGCCGCGCTCGAGGTCGCCGGCGAGCTGCACCTCGTCGATGGCGACGAAGGCGGCGTCGGTCTCGCGCGGCATGGCCTCGACGGTGCAGACCGAATATTTGGCGCCTGGCGGCTGGATCTTCTCCTCGCCGGTGATCAGCGCGACCTTGTGGGCGCCGACCTTTTCGCAGACGCGCGCATAGACTTCCCGGGCCAGCAGCCTGAGCGGCAGGCCGATGACGCCGGTTTCGTGCGCCACCATCCGCTCGATGGCGAGATGGGTCTTGCCGGTGTTGGTTGGGCCAAGCACGGCGGTCACGTCGCGGCCCGACAAGATCAGCGGCTCAGTGTGTTTCGGCTGGATGTTCATCGACCTGGAAATAAGGCTTTCTGGCCTCTGGTTGTCGGGAGCGTGCCTCAACTGGCGCGTATGACAGGCGACACATAGGGATTTCGGGCGCGAAGCGAAAGCGGAATGTTCCACCGGCAGCTTCGAAAGCAACTCTGTCTGGCGCTAAATTGGCTGCTGCTTAACTGATGGAACGAGTCTGGAACGAATCAGCTACGAATCGGCGACTCGCTCAGATTCAGCTTTTGTTCACGGCTACATATGGATTTTGTGATGCTGAGTCTCACCACATGCTGAATCGTCGAACTGGCCCGTTTTATGCTGGGTGAGCCTTGTCCTTAACCTTTGCCGGCAAATGAACGGAGCAGGTCGGGGGCTATCGCTCAAGATTATGAAATTGTTAATCTTTCTGAATTTGCCGTTAAGGAAAAACAGCTGATTCCGGGGCATTAACGTTAACTTCCGCTCAAAGCCGGAACGAATCGGCGACAAATCAGCGCCAACGGGATTTTCCCGTTTTGTTCCCTCAATATCTTGTGTTGCGAACAGTTTATCCACCGAGGATTCACAGGCTTGTCCACAGGGTTCGCACAGACGGCGCTGTCGCCATTAACCTTTGCGTGCCGGATTGGGGCATCGCGCCGTGGCGGGGTATTTTTCCGGCCTCCAAGGCGTCAGGGGAAACGGACCGGTTCCCCGGTCCGTTCGTCACAATCCGAAGCCGTTGGACGTCTCAGACGAAGTACTGGCCGCCATTGGCAGTGATGGTCGAGCCGGTGATGAAGCCGGCATCCTGCGAAGCGAGGAAGACGACGCAGCGCGCGATCTCTTCCGGCTCGCCGAGGCGGCCGACCGGGATCTGCGGCAGGATGCGCTCGTTGAGCACCTTCTCGTCGATGGCCTTGACCATTTCGGTGGCGATGTAGCCGGGGCAGATGACGTTGACGGTGATGCCCGCGCGGGCGCCCTCCTGGGCGAGCGCCTTCGAGAAACCGATGTCGCCGGCCTTGGCGGCGGAATAATTGACCTGGCCGGCCTGGCCCTTCTGGCCGTTGATCGAGGAGATGGTGATGACGCGGCCGAACTTGCGATCGCGCATGCCGTTCCACAGCGGATGCGTCATGTTGAAGACACCGGACAGATTGGTGTCGATGACTTCTTTCCACTGGTCGCGGGTGATCTTGTGGAACATGGCATCGCGGGTGATGCCGGCATTGTTGACCAGCACCGAGACCGGGCCGAGGTCGGCCTCGACCTGTTTGATGCCGGCGGCGCAAGCGTCATAGTCGGCGACCCGACCATTTGTAGACCGGGATGCCGGTCTCGGCCTTGAACTTCGCCGCCGCTTCGTCGTTGCCGGCGTAGTTCGCGGCAACCGAATAGCCGGCGGTCTTCAAGGCGATCGAGATCGCCGCGCCGATGCCGCGCGATCCGCCCGTGACGATTGCTACCTTGGTCATGCATTTCCCCTTTTTGATATCGCCCTGTTTTCGGGCTTGGCAGGCACTGGATTCTGAACGGGCGGCTCGCGCCGCCCGCTCATCGTTTTCTCAGAGCGCTTCAACGCACATGGCGACGCCCATGCCGCCGCCGATGCACAGCGTGGCGAGGCCCTTCTTGGCGCCGCGGCGGCGCATCTCGTAGACCAGCGTGTTGAAGACGCGGGCGCCCGAGGCACCGATCGGATGGCCGATGGCGATGGCGCCGCCATTGACGTTGACGATCGAGGGATCCCAGCCCATGCCCTTGTTGACGGCGCAGGCCTGCGCGGCAAAGGCCTCGTTGGCCTCGACCAGGTCGAGATCGCCGACCGACCAGCCGGCCTTCTCCAAAGCCTTGCGCGAGGCGGGGATCGGGCCGGTTCCCATGATCGCCGGATCGACACCGGCGGTTGCCCAGGATGCAATGCGCACCAGCGGGGTGATGCCGCGCCTTGCGGCCTCCGCTTCGCTCATCAGCAGCGCGCCAGCGGCTCCGTCATTGATGCCGGAGGCGTTGGCGGCGGTCACCGAGCCGTCCTTGTCGAAGGCCGGCTTCAGCTTGGTCATGGCGTCGAGCGTGGCGCCGTGGCGGATGTATTCGTCCTGGTCGACAATGGTGTCGCCCTTCCTACCCTTGATGGTGAAGGCGACGATTTCGTCCTTGAATTTGCCGGCCTTCTGCGCGGCCTCGGCCTTGTTCTGCGAGGCCAGCGCGAACTGATCCTGATCGTCACGGGTTATCTGGAACTGGCGTGCGACGTTTTCGGCGGTGTTGCCCATGTGGTAGCCGTTGAAGGCGTCCCACAGGCCGTCCTTGATCATGGTGTCGATCATCTTGTAGTCGCCCATCTTGACGCCGGCGCGCAGGTGCTCGGCGTGCGGCGACAGCGACATCGATTCCTGTCCGCCGGCAACGATCACCTTGGCGTCGCCGGTGGCGATCTGCTGCATGCCGAGCGCGATGGCGCGCAGGCCCGAGCCGCAAACCTGGTTGAGGCCCCAGGCAGTGGTCTCCTTGGGCAGGCCGGCAATGATCGAGGCCTGGCGGGCCGGGTTCTGGCCCTGGGCCGCGGTCAGCACCTGGCCGAGAATGACCTCGTCGACCTCGGCTGCCTCGACACCGGCTCGCGACAAAAGCTCCTTGATGACGACAGCACCGAGTTCATGCGCCGGCGTGGCCGCGAAAGCACCGTTGAAGGAGCCGACGGCCGTGCGCGCGGCACTGGCGACAACGATGGAATTGGCAGAGGACATTTTCTTCTCCAGACTTCGAGCTGTCGTGTTTTCAGGCATTGTTGGCAACTTTTCTTGCCCTTTCCATGACCCAAGTCAAACCGGAAATCGGCATGGCGCCCATGCACGCCAAGCAGGTCGCGCGCCGCCATGCCGGCGGGCGGGCCGCTGCTGCGCAGCATATTTTGCCTGCTATGCAGCATTATATGATCCCGCACTGCACAAACTGCTTGGAATTATGAGGCTTTTGCGCATATCCTCAAAAAGGGCGCAATCGTTACCGGCTGCTTACTCAGGCGTGCCGGTGTCCGGGGAGGATGCAGATGGCCGCAAAAGACGACCCGATCATTATCAAGAAATACGCCAATCGCCGCCTCTATAATACGGGGACGAGCACCTATGTGACGCTCGAGGATCTGGCCGACATGGTCAAGAAGGGCGAGGAATTCACCGTTCAGGACGCCAAGACCGGCGACGACATCACGCATCCGGTGCTGACTCAGATCATTTTCGAGCTGGAGAACAAGGATGGGCAGAACATGCTGCCGATCCCGTTCCTGCGCCAGCTGATCGCCTTCTACGGCGACCAGATGCAGATGATCGTGCCGAGCTTCCTTGAACAGTCGATGATCGCCTTCTCCAAGGAACAGGAGCGCTTTCGCGAGCAGATGAAGGGCGCCATCGGCAAGTCGCCGCTCGATGTGATGAAGATGGCGACGCCGATCAAGGCGCTGGAAGAACAGACGCGCCGCAATATGGAAATGTTCCAGAACGCGATGCGGCTGTTCACGCCTTTCCCGCCCGCGGGCTCGGCGCCGGCCGCGGCCCCCACTGAGCCGGTCAGGAAGGACGCGCCGCCGGAGAAATCCGACGATCTGCAGCAGTTGAAGGACCAGATCGCGGCCATGCAGCGCAAGCTCGACACGATGTCGTGAACCGGCCAGCCGGCAAGGCTTAGGCCAGATCCGGCTGTGCCTTGTCCGTCAATGGTCGGGTGCCGCAATTCCCACGTTTCGCAAGGTGCCGACATCCGCCGCTCGAACGGACGGACGATATCAGCCGCGCCGGCTGGATCATGCCCGCAGAGCGCCAGGCTCCCTGCCTGAGGCGAAAGGAAGCTCTTCGTCCTGCCAGCCTGAAATGCCGCCGATCATGATCTTGACCGGCAGGCCGAGGCTGGCCAGTTTGAAGGCCGCCCGGTCCGCGCCATTGCAATGCGGCCCGGCGCAATAGACGACGAACAGCGTGCCTGCCGGCCATTCAGCCATCCGCTCGGCCGATATCTCGCGGTGCGGCAGGTGCAGCGCACCCGGCACGTGGCGGCGCTCATACGCATCCGGCGAACCGACGACATGCAGAAGCATGAAGTCCGGCTCGCCGCCGCGCAGTGCTGCAGCAACGTCCGAACAATCGGTCTCGACGGAAAGCCGGCGCAGGAAATGGTCGCGGGCAATCTCCGGCGAGGCTGGTGGAATGTCAGTCACATAGCTCATTATGGGCCTCCGTCGCTTTTGATGGAGTTGAGTAGCGCACCGGACCGGGCGATTGCAGCTGGCAGCTTTGCCATATATCGTCAAGATCATGCCAAATGTGCCTCCTGCCAACCCGCTGGTCGTTGCCGTCGCCTATGACGGGCTGTGCACGTTCGAGTTTGGCGTGGCGGCCGAGATGTTCGCCTTGCCCAGACCGGAGATGGGCGTGGATTGGTACCGCTTTGCCGTCGCCGGCATCGACGCCGGCGAAATGCGTGCAATGGGCGGCGTGCGCATCGTCACCGATGGCGGACCCGATCTGATCGGCGAGGCCGGCACCGTGATCGTGCCGGGATGGCGCGGTGTGGACTGTCCGGTGCCGCCATTGCTTATCGAGGCGCTTCGCGAGGCCAGTGAGCGGGGCGCGCGCATCCTGTCCATCTGCTCGGGCGTCTTCGTGCTTGCCGCGGCTGGCCTGCTGTCGGGCAAGAAGGCAACCACGCATTGGCGCTACAGCGACAGGCTGAGGGAGATGTATCCCGACATCACCGTGGTCCCTGACGTTTTGTACATCGATGAGGGAAACGTGCTGACATCGGCCGGCAGCGCGGCGGGTATCGACCTGTGCCTGCATCTGGTGCGGCGCGACTTCGGCACCAAGGCGGCCAACATGGTGGCACGCCGCCTGGTCGTGCCGCCGCATCGCGACGGCGGCCAGGCCCAGTATGTAGAGAGTTCCGTTCCCGAGCCGCACGAACGCGGCCGGCTTGGACCGTTGATCGACAGAATGCGCGCTGACATTGCCGACGACTATTCCGTCGCCACCCTGGCCGGTCTTGCCGGGATGAGCGAGCGGACATTTTTGCGCCGGTTCGCGGCCGCGACCGGTGTCACGCCGGCGCGATGGCTGCTTTCAGAACGACTTTCGCGGGCGCGCACTTTGCTGGAAGACACGAGCATGCCGATCGAGCGGATTGCCGAGACCGCCGGCTTTGGCGCTGCGGCGACGCTGCGGCATCATTTCCGCCGGCAATTCGCCACGACGCCCGCCGCGTACCGGGCGCGGTTCGGGACCAATGCCAACTCCGCCTGACGGCTGACAAAGTTGAGCCCGGGCGCGAAACCGCATCAGGCAAAAAGCTGTCAGGGCAACAGCCCTTCATAGCGGCCGCGTGGCCTGATGATGCTGCCGCTCATGATCTGTTCGACCATATGGGCTGCCCAGCCGACGCTGCGCCCAAGCGCGAACAGATGGAACGGCGCATCGCGCGGCAGGCCGAGGCTGCGCGTCAGCACGGCCAGGGCAAAATCGATATTCGGCTGGGCGCCGGTCGCTGCGATGGCGGCGATCTCCAGCAATCGCAAGGTCTCATCGGTGTTGCCGATGGCTGCCAGGAGTGCCGTGGCCCGGGGATCACCCTCGGGATAGAGTTGGTGGCCGAACCCCGGCAGCGGCCTGTCGTGGCCGAGCCAGCGCCGGATCGCGGCGTCGGCGCCATGCCGCGCCGCATCTTCAGCAAGCTGCATCACTGCTTCGCCGGCACCGCCATGGCGCGGACCGGAGAGTGTTGCCAGACCCGCCAGCAGGCAAGCGGCGGGCGAGGCGCCGGTGGAGGCCGCGACGCGGGCCGCGAAGGTCGATGCATTCAGCTCGTGATCGGCGAGCAGCACAAGGGCGCGCCGGATCGCATCGGCGCCACCCTCATCGACCGACCAGCCCCGTGCCAATCGCCGGTGCACCGGATCGGCCCCCGCCTCGGCACCGAGGGCGCCGGCCAGCACGCCGATTGCGCGCGCGGCGTCGGCACATATCGAGGCGGCGCTGCGTCCAAGCAAAGGCCGAGCCTGGCCGGCCAGCAAGGCAAGTTGCGCAAAGGCCGAGGCTCGGCCGGGCTGGCGTGGCGCATCCGGCAGCGGCGCTTCAAAACGGACCGGTTCAGGCAAGGCCCAAAGCACAGCGGCGGTTTCTTCCAGCGAGGCATGGTCGGACAGCATGGCGGCGTCCCGGCCCCGATAGATGAGGTGACCGTGCCGGACGGTCGAAATCGCCGTTGCGATCGACGGCTCGCCCCAGGCAATCGCGCTTTCGGCGATGGCCGAGGGGCTGCGTCCGCGCGCCCGGCGTGTTGCCAGCGCCGCGATGTCGTCGGCGCGATACTGGCTGCGGCGTGGATCGGCGCGGTCGGGACGCATGCCGATGCGCCCGCGGCTGACATAGGCATAGAGCGTCTGCGGCCGCACCCGCAGCCTTTCCAGCGCCTCTTCCCGCGATAGCCATTCCGACATTTTCGGCTCTGATATTGATTCTATTGATCAAGATTGATGCTTGGGTTGACCAGCCTTATCTCCGATCCGGAAAAGGTTCAAGGAGACAAGGCTATGGCGAATGGACTCGATGATGTGGTGGCGGCCGAAACCGTGTTGTCCGACGTGGATGGTCTGGGCGGCCGCCTGACGATCCGTGGTCATTCGCTGGCGGAACTGGCCGGACGCTGGAGCTTTCCGCAGGTCGTCCGGCTGTTGCTCGACGGCTTCTTCGAGGATCTGCCCGGCGATACCGAACTGGCTGCGCAACTGGGCGAGGCGCGTGTCGAGGTGTTCGAGCGGACCCGGCCTTCGCTGTCGCTGCTGGCGCCACTCTACATCTACAGCGCCATGCGCGCCGGCATGGCTCTGCTGCCAGACGGCGAAACACTGGCGGACGCGCTGCGGCTGATCGCGGCGCCCGCCGTGCTGACGCCTGCCTTGCTGCGCCTGCAGCGCGGCGAGCAGCCGGTCGCGCCGGATGGCAAGGCCGACCATGCCGCCGACATGTTGCGCATGCTTCGGGGCTCCGTTCCGTCGCCGGCATTGGCAAAAGCGCTCGACACCTATCTGGTGACCGTCTGCGACCACGGCCTCAACGCCTCGACCTTCGCCACGCGCGTCGTTGCTTCGACATTGGCTGGCCTGACCTCGTCGGTACTGGCCGGACTCGGCGCGCTCAAGGGGCCGCTACATGGAGGTGCGCCCGGCCCGGTGATCGAGATGCTCGACGCGATCGAGGCGCATGGCGATGCGGCCGGCTGGCTGCGCAACGAGATCGCGCATGGCAGGCGGATCATGGGGTTCGGCCATCGCATCTACCGTGTTCGCGATCCGCGCGCCGATGTGCTGAAAGCAGTCGTGCGGCAGCTTGGCGGCGAGGGCGAGACCGGCCGCCGGCTGGCTTTCGCCGAGGCGGTCGAAAAGACGGCGCTCGAGGTGTTGCGGATCGCCAAGCCGCAGCGCTCGCTGCAGACCAATGTCGAGTTCTACACCGCACTGGTGCTGGAAGCGGCTGGGTTCCCGCCACAGGCCTTCAGCAATGTGTTCGCCGCCGGTCGCGTTGCCGGCTGGATCGCGCATGCGCGCGAGCAGCAGACGACCGGACGGCTGATCCGTCCGCAATCGCGCTATGTCGGCCCGGTGCCCGATCTGGTCGCCTAGGCATCTCTGATCCAAGGACACAGCCTCTCCGCTTCGAGCGGAGGGGGCTTTTCTCTCATGACCGAAATTTCATGTGATCACGCGACCGTGTTCGTGTTCTTGCCTTGGTCCGTCCTTATATGCTGCACTGCAACATAGGCCGCCGATAGCTGCTTCCTTCCATGCGTTGGGGCAGGCTGGCCCATAAGGACGACAGGAACGCCATGACGAAGAACGGCAAGGCGGAGGAAAACAAGAAGATCAACATCGCACTTCAGGGCGGTGGTTCGCACGGTGCATTCTCCTGGGGCGTGCTCGACCGGCTGCTGGAGGACGGCAGGCTGGAGATATCGGCGGTGTCCGGCACCAGCGCCGGCGCCATGAACGCGGTGGCGCTGGCCGATGGATTTGTGCGTGGCGGGGTCGACGGTGCGCGGCAAAAACTCGACGATTTCTGGCGCGCGGTGGCGGCGAAGGGCCGGTTCAGCCCGGTGCAGCGCATGCCGTGGGACGTCGCCTGGGGCAATTGGTCGATCGAGAACACGCCGGGCTATGTCTTCTTCGACACCATGTCGCGGGTGTTCTCGCCCTATGTCGCCAACCCGCTCGGGCTCAATCCGCTGCGCGACGTGGTGGCGCAGGAGATCGATTTCAGCAATGTGCGCGCCTGCAAGTCGATGGAACTGTTCATCTCCGCCACCAATGTCGAGACCGGGCAGTTGCGGGTCTTTTCCGATGGCGAGATCGACCTCGACACGGTTATGGCCTCGGCTTGCCTGCCGCAATTGTTCCGCGCCGTCGAGATCAAGGGCGTGCCCTATTGGGATGGCGGCTATGGCGGCAACCCGGCGCTCTATCCGTTTTTCAAGACGGCGGCGACCGAGGATGTGCTGCTGGTGCAGATCAATCCGGTGGTGCGCGAAGGAACGCCCAGGAGCGCCAACGAGATCCAGAACCGCATCGACGAAATCACTTTCAATGCCGGGCTGCTGCGCGAATTCCGCTCGATCGCCTTCGTCAAGGAACTGATCGCCGCCGGCCGGCTGCCGCATGGCGAGTATCGCGACATCCGCATGCACCGCATCGATGCCGACGAGGCTTTCAAGGACCTGTCGGCGTCATCGAAGGTCAACGCCGAATGGGCCTTCCTGACCTATCTGCGCGATCTCGGCCGCACCGCCGCCAGCGACTGGCTGGAAGAAAACTACGATGCCGTCGGCAAGCGGCCGACGCTCGATCTCTCCGGCGAACTCGATGACGGTTTCAAGCCGGTGCGCGGCCCCGCACCCGGCCGGCGGGTCAAGGAATTCCTCGCGGTGCGCAAGAACCCGGAAGCGGAGCGCCGCCGCGCCTGAGCGGAACCCCGACACGCCTAGGCTTCATCAGGCTTTCAACGCCAGGTCGATCACCTTGACCAGGGCGGCGGCCGCCTGCCGCTGCCCCTCGGGATCGCTGATCCGCGCCTTCATGCCTTCCAGCCCATCGAGCAGCATGTCGGCAAGCAGTTGCGTCGACAGCCCCCTGGCCGCCAGGTCGACGCCGTTCCTGGCCGCCTCGCCATGGATCGCGGCGGCGATATGTTCGACAAGGCCGCCGCGCCAGCACCCGACGAGATCGCCGAGGCTCGATTTCATGTCCAGCAATTCGGCGCCATGAGGGGAGGCAACGACGGCGCTCATCATCGAGATGAAAGCTTCGTCGATGGCTCGCATCATGCGCTCGGTGAAAGCATCATCGCCGGCCAGAGCCATTTTTGCCGCAGCGACCGAGCGCGACAGCACCATCATGGCGATAGCGCGGAAAATGTCGGTCTTGTTCTTGAACTGAAGATAAAGCGCCGGACGCGACATGTCGGCGGCGCGGGCAATGTCGTCCATGGTGGTGCGGGAGAAGCCATAGGCCAAAAACACCTTCATTGCGCCATCCAGGATACGGACGCGTTTGGGGTCGATGGCGGCGATGTCTTCGTTCTGATTCATGGAGCGACATTATCCTGCAAAATCTCAATTGACAAAATGACGGAATTTGTCAATCTGTATCGAGACGAAGCGACCCAAGAGGGACGCTTCGCTCCAGGGCTGTGGACGACAACAAAAGGGCATCCCATGCGCCTCACCGTCGACGGGCAGTCATTCGACATCGACGCCGATCCGGCCATGCCGCTGCTGTGGGCGCTGCGCGATCTCATCGGCAAGACGGGACCGAAGTTCGGCTGCGGCATTGCCGCCTGCGGCGCCTGCACGGTGCATGTCGATGGTCAGCCGGTGCGCTCCTGCTCGCTTCCGCTCGGCCAGGTCAGCGGCGCTGTCACCACCATCGAAGGCATCGGCACGGCGGACAGGCTGCATCCGGTGCAGCAGGCATGGCTGGAGGAACAGGTCGCGCAATGCGGCTATTGCCAGGCCGGCCAGATCATGAGCGCGGTGGCGCTGCTCGACGAGATCGCCGACCCGAGCGACGCCGATATCGACAACGCCATGGGCGGCAATCTCTGCCGCTGCGGCACCTATCCGAAGATCCGCTCGGCCATCAGGAAGGCCGCGGCGCTCAAGACGGCGGGGCTCTGATCATGGCCAGTGTCGGAAAGATCGCCCGCCGCACGTTCCTGATCGGCGCGGCCGCTGTCGCGGGCGGCGTTGCCGTCGGCTACTACTATTATCGCAAACCGTTTCCGAACCCGCTCGAGGCCGATCTCGGCAAGGGTGAGGCGACCTTCAACCCCTATGTGAAGATCGGCGCCGACAACACCATCACCATCGTCGCGCCGCGTGCCGAGATGGGGCAAGGCATCTCGACAACGCTCGCCGTCATGGTCGCCGAAGAACTCGATGTCGGTCTCGACCAGATCAAGGTCGAGCACGGCCCGGCCTCCTACGCCTACTACAACACGGCGATCCTCGAAGAGGGCGGTCCGTTCGCCTTCTTCGACGAGAGCATGACCGCGCAGTCGGTGCGCTCAGGCCTCGGCGTGGTCGGCAAGTTCCTTGCTCTCCAGGTCACCGGCGGATCGGCTTCCGCGCGTGACGGTTTCGACAAGATGCGCCAGGCGGGCGCCGCAGCCCGGCATCTGCTGATCGCGGCGGCGGCGCAGAAACTTGGCGTTGCCGCCACCGATCTGGAAACGGCCAATGGCTCGATTGTCCACACGGCGTCCGGCAAGTCGCTGACCTATGGCGCGGTTGCGGCGGCTGCCGCGGCAACGGCGCCGCCAGCCGAAGTTAGGCTCAAGGACAGAGCCGACTGGAAGCTGTTGGGAAAGCCGCAGAAGCGCATCGACATGCTGGCCAAGGTCACCGGGGCGCCAATCTTCGGCATCGATGTCAGGCTGCCGGACATGCTCTACGGCACGGTCAAGATGAGCCCGCGCTTCTGGGCCAGGCCGATCAAGGCGGACCTCGCCAAAGCCGAGAAAATGCCCGGCGTGATCAAGATCGTCCCGCTCGAGACGAGTTACGGCCATGGCTTCGGCATCATCGCGCAAAACACCTGGGCGGCCTTCAGGGCGGCCGATGCCATCGACGTCCAATGGGCGGACCCCGAATATCCGCTCGGCAGCGCCGCCATATCAGACGTGCTGAAACAGGCCCTCGGCACAAAGGGTTCGGCAATGCGTGACAATGGCGATGTCGACACCGCCTTCGCCGACGCGCCGCGCGAACGGATGGTCGAGGCGGACTATGCCGTGCCCTATCTGGCGCATGCGACGATGGAGCCGATGAACGCCACGGCGCGGTTCAGCGATGGCGCGCTCGACATCTGGTGCGGCAACCAGGCGCCGACCCTGGTGCGGCACCTTTGCGCCAACGCGGTCGGCATCGGGCAAGACAAGGTCACCGTGCACACCACCTTCATGGGCGGCGGTTTCGGCCGCCGCGTCGAGATGGACTACGCGCTGTTCGCGGCGCTGATGGCGAAGGAGACAGGCGGGCGTCCGGTCAAGGTGACCTGGACGCGCGAGGAGGACATGCGCCACGATGCCTACCGGCCAGCTGCGGTGGGCAAGTTCCAGGCGCGGCTCGGCGACGACGGCATGCCGGTCGCCGTCGACATGAGGATCGCCTCGCCATCCATGATAGCCAGCACCTTGCGCCGGCTGTTCCCCTCTATATCGCCGATTGGACCCGACAAAAGCATCGTCGACGGCGCCTATGACCAGCCCTACACCATCCCTAACTATCGGGTGAGCGGTGTCGCCGCCCCTGTCTCGATTCCCGCCGGCGCCTGGCGCTCGGTCGGCAGTTCTATCAACGGCTTCTTCCATGAAGGGTTCATGGACGAGATCGCCACCGCCGGCAAAATCGATCCGGTCGAGATGCGCAAGAGATTGATGGCCGCCTATCCCTCGGCGGTGAAGGTGGTGGAGAAAGTCGCGGCGATGGCGAAATGGGGCGAGGTGCTGCCTGCCGGCAGGGCCAAGGGCATGGCCTTCATGCTGTCCTTCGGAAGCTGGGTCGGCGAGATCATCCAGGTGGCGGACACACCGACCGGCATCCGCATCGAGAAGGTATGGATCGCCGCCGATGTCGGCACCGCGCTCGATCCGGGCATCATCGAGGCGCAGCTGATCTCCGCCGCCGTCTATGGCCTGTCGGCGGCAATGGGACAGCAGATCACCTTCGCCGACGGCATGGTCGAACAGTCGAACTTCCACGATTTCGACGCCATGCGGATCTTCCAGTGCCCGACCTTCGAAGTCGCCATACTGGAGAATTTCCACAAGATGGGCGGCGTCGGCGAGGTTGGCACACCGCCGGCGGCACCGGCGCTGGCCAATGCCATCTTCGCGCTCACCGGCAAGCGCATCCGCACGTTGCCGCTGTCGACAATGGCGGCCTTCGCATGAAGAAGCTTCTCATCATGCTGACGCCTGCTGCCATCTTGTTTTCGGCGGCGCCTTTCGCAACCGCACAGGAGAGCCAGACATCACCGAGCCCGACGGTCGACATGGCCAAGGGCCTGTCCGAATGGGACAAGATCTATGCGGTGTTCTCACATCCGCGCTGCGCCGATTGTCATGTCGCGGACGACCGGCCGCGCTGGTCGGGTGCGCATTACGGCGCCACATCTGTGCACGCCTTCAACGTCCAGCGCGGCACCGACGGATCGGGCTTCGGCAATCCGGGCCTGCGCTGCACAACCTGCCATTTCTCCAGTAATTCCAATGCATTGCACGGACCACCCGGCGCCGAGGGTTGGCATTTGGCGCCGGCCGAGATGGCCTGGCTCGGTAAATCCTCGGCCGAAATCTGCGCCCAGATCAAGGATCCGGCGCGCAATGGCGACCGCAAATTGACCGATGTCGCGCTGCATGTCCGCGACGATAAACTTGTCGCCTGGGGCTGGGCGCCGGGCTCGGATCGTGAGCCGGCTCCGGGCTCTGCCGAAGCGACCTATCAAGCGATCGAAAACTGGATGGCGGCGGGTTCACCTTGCCCGATGCCGTAATGGCCTTGCAACTTTAAGGCTATATTGCAGTGCAACTTTGATGTAGAAGCGGCGCTCGCCGATCACGGCAATTTGAACACGGTCAGGCGCGCACCCATATCGGCGACGCGCCCGCGTCATGAAGGCGCGGTGCTGGCTGAACCCGCAGTGGAAAAATGACGATGCCTAAAATCAGGTTTCACAAGCTTGCAGCCATTGTTGTGCTCATTGGTTTCGCGGCGTGGATGGCGACAGGCGAATTCTCATCGGTCGGCAGCGTAGCGGCCAACAAGGCCAAGGCGGCCGAAGTCGAGCAGGGCAAGGCGCCGGACGCGAGCAAGCCAAAGACGGCGGAAGCCGAACCGAAGGCGCCGTTGCGCACCGTTGCCGTGGTGACGCCGCCGCGCAAGACCTATGCGCGCGCCATCCGCATTTCCGGCCTAACCGAGGCTGACAAGCGCGCGGTTCTGGCAACCCGCGTCGCCGGCGTCATCGACAAGCTGCCGGTCAAGCAAGGCGATCATGTCAAGACCGGCGACCTGGTGCTGATGCTGGCGGCGGAAGAAAAGATCTCGAACGTCGACAACGCCAGGCAGTTGCTGGTGCAGCGCAAGGCCGAGCTCGATGCCGCCGAGCGGCTCGCCCGGACCGGCAATCTGCCCAAGCTGCAGCTCGACACCGCCCGCTCCAATCTGACCCAGGCGCAATCCCTGCTGGATACCGCGCAGGCCGAACTCGACCGCAACGAGGTCAAGGCGCCGTTCGACGGCGTCATCGACCGGGTGCCAGTGGAGCTTGGCAGTTCGGTCATGCAGGGCGGCGAGGTGGCGACCATCCTCAAGCTCGATCCGGTGATCGCCCGCGGCGAGATCAGCGAGCGCGACCTCGGCTATCTCAAGATCGGCGACAAGGCCGGCGTCCGGCTGGTCAGCGGCCAGACCGTCGAAGGCACCGTGCGCTACATCAGCCGCGATGCGTCGTCGGCGACCCGTACCTTCCGCGTCGAGGTCGCCATCCCCAATGCCGACGGCTCGGTGCCGGCCGGCATGACGGCGGAAATCCAGCTCAGCGCGCTGCCAACCGACGCGGTCCTGCTGCCACGCTCGGTGGTGACACTGGGCGACAAGGGCGATCTGGGCATCCGCGCCGTCGGCAAGGACAACAAGGTTGCGTTCTTCCCGATCGACCTGGTCGACGACACCCCGACCGGCCTCGTGCTTGGCGGCATCCCGGCCGATGCGCGCATCATCGTCGCCGGCCAGGAACTGGTGAAGGAAGGCGATGAGGTCAAGCCGGTCGAGGCCGACCAGGCGACCATCAACAAGCTGATCGGCGAAGCCACCGCCGGGACGCAGTAGCGCAGCGACGCCGGCGCCGGGCTCTGCCCGGCGATGTCAGTCCGTTCGCCACTCCCGAAAGCAACAGGCATAAGTCATGGATATCGTCAGACTCGCAATCAACAATGCCCGGCTGACCATCTCGGTCCTGGTCTTCCTGCTGATTGCAGGCTGGGTCGCCTATCAGTCGACGCCGAAGGAAGCGGAACCCGACGTTCCGATTCCGATGATGTATGTCAGCCTGATCTATCAAGGCATCTCGCCGGAGGATTCCGAGCGCCTGCTGCTGCGGCCGATGGAAAGCAAGCTGAAAAGCCTGAAGGGCCTCAAGGAAATGCGCTCGGCCGCCTTCCAGGGCGGCGGCTATGTGCTGGTCGAGTTCCAGCCGCAGACCAATCTGGCGACGGCACTGCAGGATACACGCTCCAAGGTGCAGGACGGCAAGGCCGATCTGCCGCAAGCGGCCGAGGAGCCTGTCGTCACCGAGGTCAACATTTCCGAATTCCCGGTGCTTGTCGTCACACTGTCGGGCGAATTGCCCGAACGCGTGCTCGCCGCCGCGGCGCGCGAACTGCGTGATCGCATCGAGGAGGTGCCCGGCGTTCTCGAAGGCTCGCTGCAGGGCTCGCGCGACGATCTCGTCGAGGTCGTCATCGATCCGATGAAGCTGTCTTCATACGGGCTGCAACTTGACCAGCTGATCGGCGCCGTCGGCGCCTCCAACAGCCTGGTCGCCGCCGGCAATATCGAGGGCTCGCAAGGCAAATACGCCGTCAAGGTGCCGTCGCTGATCGAGACGCCGGAGGATGTCGCGGCGCTGCCGGTGGTTGCCGGCCCCAATGCCGTGGTGCAGGCCAAGGACATCGCGACGATCCGCTCGACCTTCGCCGACGCCACGACGATCACGCGCCTCAACGGCAAGCCGGCCATCGCCATCGAGGTCAAGAAGCGCATCGGCGCCAATCTGATCGATACGTTGACCAAGGTGAGGGCGGTGTCCGACGCCTTCGTCAAGACCATGCCCGAGGGGATGCATGTCACCTACACGCAGGACAAGTCGGTCTTCGTCAACCAGCTGCTGGGTGATCTGCAGAACCACGTGATGATCGCCGTCATCCTGGTGTTCATCGTCATCCTCTACGCGCTGTCCGGCCGTGCCTCGCTGCTCATCGGCCTCGCCATCCCGTCGTCCTTCCTGATCGGCATCCTGCTATTGGCGATGATGGGCTACACGATCAACATGATCGTGCTGTTCAGCCTTATCCTGGCGGTCGGCATGCTGGTGGACGACGCCATCATCGTCACCGAATTCGCCGAACGGCGGATGAGCGAAGGCATGCCGAAGCAGGAAGCCTTCGCGCTTGCCGCCAAGCGCATGGCCGGACCGGTCATCGCGGCGACGATGACGCGTATCGCCGCCTTCTCGCCGCTGCTGTTCTGGCCGGGCATCATCGGCGACTTCATGAAGTACATGCCGATCACGCTGATCGTCACGCTGTCGGCGTCTATGCTCTATGCGCTGGTCTTCGCGCCGACGCTTGGCGCGATCTTCGCCAAGGCGCCGGAGCATCACGCCGACGACAATCGCGACGGCTGGTACATGGCGGTCGTCAAGCAGGCGGTGCGCTTCCCCATCACGGTGCTGGTGCTCACCGTCGTCTTGCTGGCCGGCATCTTCGTTGGCTATTCGAAGTACGGCGCCGGCGTCGAGTTCTTCCCGAGCGTGGAGCCCGACTACGGCCTGCTCTATGTGCATGCCCGCGGCAACCTTTCGCTGGCCGAAATGGACACGGCGACCAAGATCGCCGAAAACCGGCTGCTCGGCTGGCCGGGCCTGAAGTCGGTCTATACCCGCGTCGGCAAGTCCGAAGGCGGTGGCCAGGATGTGCCCGAGGATGTCGTCGGCGTCATCCAGTACGAATTCATCGACTGGCGCGAGCGCAAATCGGCGAACCAGATCCTGAACGATCTGCGTGGCGTCATGGCCGGCATTCCCGGCGTCGACGTCGAGGTCCGCGTCCCGGAAGCCGGTCCGCCGACCGGCAAGCCGATCCAGATCAGGCTCTCGGCCATCGACCCAAAGGGATTGGACGAGAAGGCGCGTGCGGTTGCGGCGCGCATCGCCAAGGTTCCCGGCGTCATCGACGTTTCCGACGGCCTGCCGCCGCCCGGCGTCGACTGGGCACTCGAGGTCGACCGCGCCAAGGCTGCGCAGTACGGCATCAGCCCGACCTCGGTCGGGACGGTGGTGCAGCTCGTCACCAACGGCCTGAAGCTGTCGGAATACCGGCCTGCCGGCGCCGACAAGGCGGTCGACATCCGGCTGCGCTTGCCGGAGGACCGGCGCACGCTGTCGACGCTCGACGAGCTCAGGGTGCAGACCTCGCAAGGGTCGGTGCCGATTTCGAACTTTGTCGTCCGCAAGGCCAAGCCAAGCGTCGGCATCCTCAACCGCATCGACGGCGCCCGCACCGTTGTGGTGCAGGCCAACGTCGCCGCCGGCAAGCAGGTCGCCGCCGTGCAGCAGGAGGTCACCCAGGCCGTCACCGACATGAATCTCGGCAGCGGCATCCGCTGGAAACTGGCCGGCTCGAACGAGGACAGCGCCGAAGCCAGCGCCTTCCTCAGCAAGGCCTTCGGTGCGGCGATCTTCCTGATCTTCCTGGTGCTTTTGGCGCAGTTCAACAAGTTCACCAGCGTCTGGCTGGTGCTGTCCTGCGTGGTCATGGCGACGATCGGCGTGTTCCTGGGACTGCTGATAACAGGCGAGACGTTCGGCATCGTCATGTCGGGCATCGGCGTCATCGCGCTGGCCGGCGTGGTGGTGAACAACAACATCGTGCTGATCGACACCTATGACCGGCTGCGCGAAGAGGGCTGGGACAAGATGGATGCCGTGCTGCAGACCTGCCGCGAGCGTGCGCGACCGGTGGTGCTGACGGCGGTGTCGGCCATCCTCGGCGTGCTGCCGATCGCCTTCGGCCTCGGGCTGGAGATCTTCCATCACGAGACGACGATCAACGCGCCGTCGACGCAATGGTGGATTTCGCTGTCCTCGGCGATCGTCTTCGGCCTCTCCTTCGCCACGGTGCTGACGCTGGTGGTGACGCCGTCGATGCTGATGGTGTTCACCCGCGCCAAGGTCAAGCCAGGCGCACGGCGCGGCCTGATCAGCCGGCTGTTCCGGCGCGGCAAGGGCGAAATCTCGTCGGAGGCGCCGACGGCGGACGCCGGCGCGGAACCCGCGATCGCCTTTCCAAAAGCCGCCGAGTAGGCAGGCTTGCCAATCTGAAAGGCAAAGGCCGCCCGGAACAACCGGGCGGCCTTTTGCATTGTTCCCCCGGCGTCATGCGAAAGCATCGTCCTTGGGCAAACTTAATGCAGGGAATTTCTCATGCCGATCAGCACCCTTGTCATCATAGTCCTGATCCTTGTCCTGATCGGCGCGGTGCCAGCCTGGCCGCATTCGCGCTCCTGGGGTTATGGACCCTCTGGCATTGTCGGTGTGGTGCTGGTGGTGATCCTGGTGTTGCTGCTGATGGGGCGGCTCTGAGCCGCCTTTTCGGTTCGTGACGGACATGGCCCGACGGCTTAACTCAGGCAGCCTTCATGCTCTTCACAGTGGCGATGCCGATGTCCTCGAGGGCTTGGGCGACCGCCTGATCGAGCGGCGTGTGCGGGACTTCGCCGATGATGCCTTCCAGCCGCGTCGAGGCCAACCGATGCGGCTCGAAGCGCAGGTAGGACATCGAGACGATCTCGCGCCACATCGCCACGAACGGGCTGCCGGCGCGCAGCACCCACCAGGGCATCGAGGTCATCTTGAGCGGCCGGTCAAGCGCCTTTTCTGCAGCGGCCTTGATCTCAACATCGGTGACGGCATGGCCTGGAAAGTTCAGCGCCTCATAGGAGCCGAGCTTGTCGAGATTCTTGGCCAGTGCGACGAAGCCCACGGCGAAGTCCGGCAGATAAGCCCATTCATGCACGAGGTCGGCGGGACCGGGCGCGGTGTAGACGCCCTTGCTGATCTTGGCGGCGACGACCAGGTCGAACCAGGAGCCGCTGCCGGTGCCGCCGAAGAAGTCGCCGGCGCGCAGCAGAATGGTGCGCACCCGGCTGGCCTCTGCCTCGTGGCGGAACAGATCCTCCATGGCGCAGCGGATACGGCCCTTATCGGTGGTCGGATGGAACGGCGTGTCTTCCGTGATCACCGCCGGCATAGGCGAGCCGTAATTGTAGACGGTGCCGGGGAACAGATGCAGCGCGTTGTTGGCATGGCAGGCGGCCATGACGTTCTCGGCCATCGGCAAGCATTTGCCCCAGTCGGTGTAGATCGGGTTGAGGCCGTTGAAGATGATATCGACGCCCTCGGTGGCACGGATCAGCGATTGACGGTCCAGCGCATCGCCGGCAACCGCCGTGGCGCCTTCGAGCTCGGCCGGCACATTGCCGGTGCGGGTGACGGTGCGGACGTCGAAGCCGGCGTCGATGAAGGCCTTGGCAACCACGCGGCCGAGCCGGCCATTGGCGCCGAGAATTGCGATCTTGGTCATTGTTCGTCTCCTTGTTTAATTTGAAGCAACGGGGGTTTGAGGCGGCGGGACGCGCCCGCCGCTTTCTGGATCTTCCGCGGACCGCCGTTCAGCGGCTGCCGAAGAGGTCGCGGTTGCTGCCCTGGGGCTTCTGATCGGTGATCTCGGATTTCTCGATCGAGGTGGTGGTCGTGGCGTCGGTGCTGGCGACGACAGGCTGGCTGGCGTCGTTCGAGCCGAACTTGTCGCTGCCGGCAAAAGCCGTGCTGGCGGCGATAAGGAGGGCGGCGGCGGTGAGAGCGATCTTGGTCATTTTGAATTCTCCTGGTTGGTGGTTGCAGTCCGTATCGGTGTTTGCAGGGCGAATATGATTGCCTCACTGATGAATTGAAATTGACCATGGATGCAGTTCTGATATTCATTATTGAATGGCTGATATCGACTGGAACTTGATCAAGAGCTTCGTCACGGTCGCGGAAACCGGCAGCTTGTCGGCTGCCGCGCGCAAGCTGTCGGCCAGCCAGCCGACGCTTGGCCGTCACATCGGCGAATTGGAGCAGGCGCTCGGTGTCACGCTGTTCAGGCGCGGGCGTAGCGGCTATGCGCTGACGGAAGCCGGCGCCACGCTGTTCGAACGCGGCAAGACGGTCAGCGAGCAGGCGAGCGCGTTTTCACGCCTGGCGCTGGGTTCGGTCGAGGCAATCGAAGGCACGGTGCGCATCGCCGCCAGCGAAGTGGTGGCGGCCTATGTGCTGCCCGACATGACCGCACGGCTCGGCATCGAGGAACCCGGCATCGAGGTCGAGATCGTCGCCTCGAACCAGGTCGAGAACCTGCTGCGCCGGGACGCCGACATCGCCATCCGCATGGTCAAGCCGGCGCAGAACGAACTGGTGGCACGCAAGGTCTGCGACATCCCGCTCTGCGCCTGCGCGGCCATTTCCTATCTCGACCGGCGCGGCCGCCCGCTTGGGCCGGCCGACCTTACCGATCACCCCTTGATCGGCTTCGACCGCAGCGACGAGATGATCCGGGGCTTTACGCAATTCGGCCTCCCGGTCACCCGGAGCAGTTTCCGTTTCAGGGCGGACAACCAGGTCGTCCTGTGGGAGGCGGTGCGGGCGGGAAACGGCATTGGCCTCGGCCAGGAGCCGCTGGCCGATCGCGACCCGCTGGTGGAGAAGGTGCTGCCCGGCCTGCCGCTGCCAAGCCTGCCGGTATGGCTGGCGATGCATCGCGATGTGCGCAGCAGCGTGCGCATCCGCCGTGTGGCGGATTTTCTCCACGAGGAGTTGAAGCGCTATTCGGCGGGCACGGCGGCGAATTCGGCGCGGTGAGCGAGGCCCGCCATCAGCAAGACGACGATCAGCAGCACCGACATGGCGATGAAGATCGGTCCGAAGCTGGAATGCTCGGCGACGAAGCCGATCGCCGACGGCGCCACCAAGATGCCGGAATAGCCCATGGTGGTGACAACGCTCATGCCGGTGCCCGACGACATGCCTTCCTGGTTGCCGCCCGCCGAAAAGATGATCGGCACCATATTGGCGATGCCTGAGCCGCAAAGGGCAAAGGCCGCGATGGCGAGCCAGGGCGAGGGCGACAGGCCGGCGACCAGCATGCCGGTGGCAGCGACGACAGCCGAGCCGCGCAGCGTCGGCACCGCGCCGAAGCGGTTGCGCACGCCATCGCCGAAGAAGCGCATGATCGCCATGACGCCGGAAAAGGCGGCATAGGCAAGGCCGGCGACGGCAAGGTCGGCGCCGAGTTCTTGTCGCAGATACAGCGCCGCCCAATCGAGCACCGCGCCCTCGGAGATCATCGTCAGCAGAGCCATCAGGCCGATCAGGTAGACCAGCGGGTTTGCCGGCAGCGTGAATTTGTGATGCTCGGCCGCCTGTGGCCTGTCCTCGGCGACGAGATAGCCGACCGCCATCGCGATCGCCGCGAAGGCAAGCACGGTCACGACCGCGGCATGGGCGAGGTGGCCATAGTGCTGGATGGCAAAGCCGCCGAGGCCGCCGCCGGCGAAACCGCCGAGGCTCCAGAAGCCGTGCGAGGAGGACATGATGGCGCGCGACATCTTTCGCTCCACCACCACCGCATTGGCGTTCATGGCGACATCCATGCCGCCGATCGAGCCGCCGAAAATGAACATGGCGATGGCCGCCAGCGGCACGTTGGGCGCCAGCGCCACGACCAGCAGGCCGAGGCTGCCGCACAGGCCGAACCAGCGCAGCACGGTGCGCGAGCCATGTTTCGAGATCAGGTGGCCGCACCAGGTCATGGCGGTGACTGCACCGGCGCCGAACAAAAGGATCAGCAGGCCAAGCGTGAATTTCGAAATGTCGAGCCGGGTCAGGAACACAGGGATCTGCGGCGCCCAGCTACCGGTCAGGAAGCCATTGGCGAGGAAAATGGCCGCCACGGCCCATCGCCCGCGAATGGCAGTCTGCATGGCGTTTTGCGCATACATGGCTCGAATCCGGTCAAGAAATGGCTTTGCGCGGCAAATTAGATCGATTCAATTTTCAGTCAAGCACTCATTGCTCAAAGTTCTGGGCCAAGCGGAGGGCCAGCTGGCCACGTCTTCGTGCGGTGCCGCTGCGCATGTCCTGCCATCAAGGAAGGCCGGCATCCATGCTTTCTTGAGACCAGCGGCCAGATGAGAGATGATCCGTGCTGCGCCGCCGCCGGTGGCACGCTGCCCGGCCATGCCGAAGCACGGCGATCAAGCGTGGTTGCACCACCATTTGAAGACTTATAGGAGTATCGATTGCCGTCAACACGGACACCAAAAGACACATTCCTCGCATTGGTGCGCGGGATTTGCGAAGCAAGCCCAGATCTGCCGGAATTGTATGCGGAGAACACGTCGGTAGTACACCCATTCGACCCATTGAAACGACCTGAGCTTGTCGGCCGCGAAGCACTTCGGCGACATTTTGGGGCAATGAAGGGCACCCCGACGATTAGATTGGAGCCGACGAATATTCATGTCCATGAGACTGCCGATCCGGAGGTCATCGTGGCTGAATTCAGCTATGCGGGGCACGTGATCGAAAGCGGCCAGGCTGTTTCCTATCCCTGTATCTTCGTCATGCGCGTGCGAAATGGGGAGATTGTAGAATCGCGAGACTACGTTGATCACGTTGGATCGGCCGAAGCCCGTGGCATGCTAAGGACGTGTCGATAATTTATCGCGCTAATTTTTGGGATTGCGGCTTGATTGTATAGTTCCATTCACCGTGGAATTCGTTGCGAATGATGTTCAAGCTGGCCATGTCCTCGTCGGAGACTTTGATCCCGGCGGGATAGCGGTTTTCATCAAGTTCGCAACGAACGGTCAGTCCCGCCGTCGAGGTTGTGGCGCCGATGAGTTCGACGATGGTGCGATAATCGGTGAGCGGTCGTCCACGCCAGTTTCTCGAGATGAACGAGAAGAGGCGGTGTTCGATCTTGTTCCATTTGCTGGTGCCGGGCGGGAGATGGAGGACAGCGATGGTCAACCCCAACTCGTCGGCCAGCTTTTGGAGTTCGACTTTCCACAGGCGCACGCGCGAACCGTTGCTTCCGCCGCCGTCGGCGGTGATCGTCAAGGTATGAGCGTGCGCGTAGCGATCACGCCCCATGCTGATCCACCAGGAGCGTATGGCGTTGACGGCGAAGGCAGCGGTATCGTGGTCGATCCCGACGCTGACCCACCCTTTGTCATCGGCGATATCATAAATACCGTAGGGCGCGGCACGACCGAGCTTCGGGTCGACGAAATCATGGACGCGGACCGGCTCTGGTGCTCCGGCCGGTCGGTATTCACGTCCGCCATTCTTGAAGTCGCCGACGAGTTCTTTCTTCTTCGTATCGACGGAGATCGCAGGTTGACCGGCCGTAATGGCGTCCTTGACCGTCCTGGCGATGTGCTGGAACTGTGCGTCGCGATCGACGTGGCTCGATCCCTCCAGCGTCTTTCGATTGCCCTGAAGAGAATACCCAAGCGTTTTCAACAGAGTACCGACGACGTCATGACCGACACGATGGCCCATGGCGCAAAGCGCCGCCGCCAAGTTCCGCAAGCTTTTCGATGTCCACTTCAAGGGTGACATCGGATCGCCACGCGTGGCGGGGTCGACAAGCCTTTCCAGGTCGCTGAGAAGTGTCGGATCCGTCTGCGTCAAAGGTTTGCGTCCGGCACCCTTGCGCCGGATGCCGCCAAGAGCTGAATCCGGCGCCGCGCCGCGCAGTTCCCGCAATCCATATCCGATGGTGCTACGCGCGATCCCCGTTGCCGCGGACACCGCCGCGATCCCGCCCCAGCCCGCGGTGAGCGCTTCCGCCGCCGCAAAGCGGCGACGACCACGCTCGTCCAGCACGGGGCTAACCGCATCATAGCGGAGCTTTATAGCGGCGACATCGATCACCGCCCATGTCTACAAAGCAACGCAGGATTTCGGAATCCCCCAAAACGAGCTTTATCGATTCAGCAATTTATCGACGTGTCCTAAGCGATCTTATGGAGAAGATCAGGCAAACACGCCTGACCAGTTCTGCCGAGGCCGGCTAGACCAGCCAGTTCTTGACGCCAGCCGTGTCTTAGTGATCTTTCGGCCGTCTGGCCTCGAATTCGGCTTTCTTGGCGTCCGACGCTTCGGTCTGGTTGAGAGCCTGCCACTCGGCATAGGGCATGCCGTAGACGATCTCGCGCGACTGATCCTTGGAGAGATCGACACCTTCGGCATTGGCCGCCTCGCGATACCAGTTCGACAGGCAATTGCGACAGAAACCGGCGAGGGTCATCAGGTCGATGTTCTGCACGTCGCTGCGTTCCCTGAGGTGCTCGACCAGCCGGCGAAAAGCGGCGGCTTCGAAATCGCGCTTCTGCTCGTCGCTGAGTTTGGTCATCGGAACCTCCGTCATAGCGGCCCGGTGCGCGAGCCGAATATTTTTACCGCATGTATATCGGGACGGCGGTCTATCGCGTCAACGATTGGCGCCAAGCGCTCGGCCCAGGCAAGCGCGCCTTGCTGGTCCGCTATCAGGTCCTGGCGGATCTCGATCAGCGCGTGGGCATAGCCGTTGACGATGGCGTGCCTGAACATGGTGTCGCCACGCAGCGCGCCGTCATAGGGCTCGTTGTCGCCGACGATCAGGTTCTTGTCCTGCGCCAGCATATCGATCAGCGGGCGCGCAACCCGGTCGTCCAGATCCCACAGGATGCCGACATGCCACGGACGTTGCCTGCCCTGCATCACCGGCGTGAAGGAATGCACGGAGAAGATGAAGGGCGCCCGGCCGGAAGCCTGCGCGACCGAGGCGATCATGGCGCCGACGGCGTCGTGGTAGGGCCGGTAGAAGCGGTCGAGCCGCCTTTCGCGCTCTTCCGGCGCGATGGGATAGTTTCCCGGCACCACCGTGCCGTCATAGAGCTGGCGGATGAGCGTCGGATCGTCCTCGCCGCGATTGGGGTCGATCAACAGCCGCGAAAAATTGGCGATGACCGCCGGCACGTCGAGCAAGCCGGCGAGTTCGCGCGTCACCGCTTCGACGCCAATGTCATAGGCGATGTGCCGGTCGAACTCCGCCGCGGGCAGGCCGAGGCTGCCATAGTCGTCGGGCAGGTCGCGGCGGGCATGATCGGCCAGAAGCACGATGCCCCGCTTGCGGTCGCCCTCGACAATGTCGAAAGGCGCGAAAACTGTGGATCGGGTCATTGGCGGGAAATGGTCTGTTCGCTGGCTTCCGGGGAGGGTGCTATCGTCATTCCACGAAGACGACGCGTGCGCAATGCCGTTGTTTGGCCAAGGTTTATCGGGAAATCTGGCAAAGGGCGACGGATAGTGCGCCGGGAGCCTTCCTAAATCGATTGGAATTGATCAAAACGGCGCGTTGACATGCGCCCGGACTTTTCCGAAAAGGGGCGCAGAGAGATGCAGATGTGGTTCTTGAGGGGTTTTCGGATGGGTTCCGCTGGCAGGCAGCGCATGCGCTCTGCCTTTGCCATGCCGTTCCTGACCGTGGCCGTCGGCCTGTCGGCGATGGTCATGGCCTCGCCGGCGCGCGCCGATTTCCGTGTCTGCAACGCCACGCAGAACCTGGTCGGCGTCGGCATTGGCTATCGTGCCAAGGCCGGCTGGATCACCGAAGGCTGGTGGCACATTGAAGGATCGAGCTGCAAGACGTTGATCGAAGGGCCGCTGTCATCAAGGTTTTACTATCTTTATGCAGAAGACGCCGAGCGCGGTGGACGCTGGGACGGCCCGATCAACATGTGCGTGGCTGAAAAAGAGTTCAAGATCGCCGGCGTAAACGACTGCGTCGCCCGGGGCTTTCAGCGCGCCGGATTCCAGGAATATGACACGGGCGAACAGGCAAGCTGGATGGTCCAGCTGACCGATGAACCCGCAACGGGAGGCGCACCAGCCGCCCCGGGAACCAACAGTCAATGAGACGCAGCCGCAAGGTCAAGATCCTAGCCACAATCGGTCCGGCATCCTCCTCCGAGGAGATGCTGCAGAAATTGTTCGAAGCGGGCGCCGATGTGTTCCGCATCAATATGAGCCATACCGACCACGAACTGATGCGCACGCTGGTCGGCCGCATCCGCGCCGTCGAGGAAAAGGTCGGTCGGCCGATCGGCATCCTCGCCGACCTGCAAGGGCCCAAGCTGCGCGTCGGCAAGTTCGCCAATGGCAAGGAAGTGCTGACGCCAGGCCAGACCTTCACGCTCGACGACAATCCCGAGCCCGGCACGTCGACCAGGGTCTATCTGCCGCATCCGGAGATCCTGAGTTCGGTCGAGCCCGGTCACCGTCTTTTGATCGACGACGGCAAGCTCGAGCTGAAGGCGGTGAAGAGTGACGGCAAGTCGATCGTCTGCACGGTCGTCGCCGGCACGACGATTTCCGATAAGAAGGGCGTCAGCCTGCCCGATACCGACCTGCCGGTCGGCGCGCTGACCGAGAAGGACCGCAAGGATCTCGACGCGGTGCTCGCCACGGGCGTCGACTGGATTGCGCTGTCCTTCGTGCAGCGGCCCGAGGATCTGGCCGAAGCGCGCAAGATCGCGCGCGGCCGCGCCCTGATCATGGCCAAGATCGAAAAGCCGCAAGCCGTCGCCCGGCTGGCTGAGATCATCGAACTGTCCGACGCGCTGATGGTCGCCCGCGGCGATCTCGGCGTCGAGATGCCGCTGGAAGCCGTGCCCGGCATCCAGAAGCAGATCACGCGCGCCGCGCGCCGCGCCGGCAAGCCGGTGGTGGTCGCCACGCAGATGCTGGAATCGATGATCACCGCACCGGTGCCGACCCGCGCCGAAGTCTCCGACGTCTCGATCGCTGTCTTCGAGGGCGCCGACGCCATCATGCTGTCGGCGGAATCGGCGGCGGGTGCCTATCCCGTCGAAGCGGTAGCGATGATGAACCGCATCGCGACCAAGGTCGAAACCGACCCGACCTATGCCGGCATCATCAACGCCCAGCGCTCCGAGCCGGAAGCGACCGGCGCCGACGCCATCTCACTGGCCGCCCGCGAGATCGCCGAGACGCTGAAACTGTCGGCGATCATCACCTACACGGCATCCGGCACCACCGGGCTGCGCGCCGCGCGCGAACGGCCCCAGGTGCCGATCATCGCGCTGTCGCCGATCCTCAACACCGCGCGGCGGCTGTCGCTTCTGTGGGGCACGCACTGCGTCGTCTCGCCCGATGCCACCGATCTCGACGACATGGTCAACCGCGCCTGCCGCATTGCGCTGGAAGAAGAGTTCGGCAAGCCGGGCGACCGCGTCATCATCACCGCTGGTGTGCCGCTGAGGACGCCCGGCTCGACCAACATGCTGCGCATCGCCTATGTCGGCTCGGAAAAGCAGGGCAGCCGCTAAGCAGCTGATTTTGAGACTGAAGCGTGTCGCGCGGTTTCGTGCGGCTCGCCGTGGCTGGAATACAAAGCGCGGGACAAGGATCCCAGCCTTCATCTAGCCTCTGGCCGTCGCGATCCTGAGCGATCTTGCCGCGGCCTCCGGGTGGTCCCTGCGCTGAAGAAACCGACGCGCACGGAGAACTGCGTCATATAGATACTGATCCGGACCCAACATCTTTCGCCGGTTCAATTCGGTCGTGTCGAGCAGGTCGAAATCGACCTTCTGGATCGTGCAGTGCCAACCGGCACTGTGGGAGGTCCAGCCCTTTCGATGGTGCTCCAAAAGGCGCTCGCGGTCGGAGTAGCCGTGGTAGTCGAAAGCGATGACGCCGTTCGTCACATAGACATGGTTTCCTGAAAAGCCCTCGGCCGGAATGATCCGCTCCGCATAAAATCCTTCAAGCGGGGGATGCTTGAGGAAAGTGCCTGCAAGAATGTGGCATGCGCCGTAGCCGAAGAAGATGCGATCCGGCAGCGCCCATCGCTTTTCCGGGTTTTTCTTGATGCCGTGCTTGAGGACATACATCTCAGGTCGGCGCGAGTTCGGCCTGGGGCTCCTTGATGTCGGCGCACTTGCCCACACCATAGGCATCGCCGGCGATCCGCGCCTCGACCGTTCTGGCCATCGCCTCCAGGTCGACATCCCCGCCGGCTACCTTCTCGATGGCGCCGACGACGAGGTCCGAGGCGATCCAGTCCGGCTTGTGGCCGAGATTGTGCACCCAGACGAGCTCCGCGCCCGGTATATCGCGCGCCAGGCCGACGGAATGGATATGGGCATAGACGACCTTGTCTCGGTCGCCCGAAATGACCACGGTCGGCGCGCGGATCTCTTTGTAGTGCGGCGCGGCGCCAAGCGTATAGCGATAGAGGCCGGCGACGTCGGTGGCGTTGGCGCGAAAGGCCGCAGGCCGCAGCACCAGCGGGATCGCGGCCGTGCCGAGATAGTCGTCCGGCACCTTGTTGGGCGAGAATACGCAGGTCGTCGCATCGGCCATCTGAAATGTGCCGGCGGGATAGGCGAGCGTTTCGGAGAAGAGCCGGCCGATCACCGGGACGGTGGTCAGGTCGTAGTACCAGGATGTCGCGCCGCCCGGCCAGGGATGGGTCGCCGGCGCCAGAAAGACGAGACCGAGCGTCCTGTCGGCATGCTCGCGGCCGAAAGCCGCCGTCACCACGCCACCGAAGGAATGGCCGACGATGATCGCCTCCCTGATGCCGAGGCGGTCCATCAGGGCAGCGAGGGTATTGGCCTGCGCCGACGGATCCTCATTGTTGCCGGACCCGCGCCCCGACCAGCCGTGACCCGGCCGGTCGAAGAACAGCATTTCGGCGCGGCCCTCGAGCAGCGGCCGAAGCGGCAGCACCTGATCCCCGAGATTGGCGCTGGCGCCATGGATGAAGACGATCGGCGGCAGCTCCGCATTGGCGGCGGCTGGAATGTGGACATAATGGATGCGGGCGCCGCCGATGTCGGCGAATTCGCCAATGGGTGGATCGCGGCGCTCGATCAGCCACGAGCCGACGCGGGTCACGCCGACCAGGGCAAAGACGAGCGCGAGAAGGAAGGCGAACGCGGCGGAGATCAGGTTCATGTGGGGAGATACGGGGGTGGCGTGGGATAAGTTTGAGTAGGCAGTAGGCAGTAGGCAGTAGGCAGTAGGCAGTAGGTTGGTGTTTGCCGCCCAATCTTTCCCCTACTGCCTACGCCCTATTCCCTGCACTAAATTCCTTCGCCGGCAAGCTCTTCCGAAAGCGTGGCGACCTGGTCCTGGGCGCTGCGCATCATCGGATAAATGGCCAGCACCTTCTGCCAGGCCTCGAGCGCCGACTGCTTGTGGCCAGTCAGCGCCATGATCTGCGCCAGGCCCGACAGCGCGCCGAAATGGCGCGGCTCGAGTTGCAGCGTGTGGTCGATGTCGGACATCGACTTGCCGTAGTTTTTCATCATGAAATGCACCGTGGCGCGCCGGTTCCAGCCTTCGGCATAGGTCGGCTGCAAGGTCACCACCTGGTCGAGCAAATCGAGCGCGACGTCGAATTTCTGATTGTCCATCGCTTTTTGCGACCACAACATCATCAGGTCGATCGAGGCGCTGCCGGACTGGAACCATTCGCCCCAGATGTTGCCGGCGATGCGTTCGGCCGCCTTTTCGTTGCGTTCGCGCTTGAGGTCGGAAAACAGCTTGTCGAGCCGGGCCTGTTTGGTCATCGGCGCGGCGGGAGCCTCCGGGGCAGCCGGCGCCGCCGGCTGGTCGTCCGCGGCCCTGGCCGGCACGCTTGTGGCGCCGGAAACAAGCAGGGCTGTCAAAAATGCAAAAAGAATCCGCATCGCCCGATTCTAGTCCCGGGCGGCGGAACAGCAAAGTGATTTTAGCGTGAGAAGGTCGGCAGGCCGACAAGCATCAAGGGGCGGAGGCGAAAAGCCTCCGGCCTAAAGCTCAGCCCTGGCGCGCCTTATAGCGCGGGGCGGTCTTGTTGATGATGTAAACGCGGCCCTTGCGGCGAACCAGCTGGTTGTCGCGGTGACGCGCCTTCAGCGCCTTGAGCGAATTCTTGATCTTCATGGTCTTGCCTGTCGGTGTGGACCCGGTTCCGGGTCGAAATTTTAAGGCGCGCCAGAAGACGCGCCTTTTCAACGGTGGGTGGCTCATAAACGAGGAGCCTTGCCCATGTCAACCGCAAGCATGCTCCACACCTCCATATCATCAAATATCCGCCATATCAGCCGCTCGGCATTGCACGGTTCCGGGCGGGCTGGGATGATGCGGTGTATTTCAAGTGATTTGGGGTCGATCATGCGCCGAATATTGCTGTCCGCCTGCCTTGTCGTCCTGGCGGGAACGTCGATCGTGCGCGCACAGGAATGCGACCGCTCCGACGACAGCCAGCAGATGATGAACATTTGCGCCGGCGAGGACTACCAGGCCGCCGACGCCAAGCTCAATGCGGCCTATCAGGACCTGATCAGCTCCGATGATGCCAACGGCAAGAGATTGCTGCAGGTGGCGCAACGCGCTTGGATCACCTTCCGCGACGCCGAGTGCGCGCATAGCACAGCCGCCAGCGTGGGCGGCTCCATCCACGCGATGGAGGTCTCGCAGTGCCTGACCAGGCTCACCAATGACCGCATCAACCAGCTTGCGGCCTCGGCCAATTGCAGCGAAGGCGATGCCAGCTGCGCCAGCCCCAACGAGGGCAGCGACGAGGTGCAATAGCTCGTTTTGAGCTAAGTACGGCGGCTGATGCGGGTGAAATGGCCCATCTTGCGGCCGGGCCGTGCTTCGGCCTTGCCATAGAGATGCAGCATCAGATCGGGCTCGGCGAGCAGGGTGGGCACGCGCAGCACGTCGTCGCCGATCAAATTTTCCATCACGCAGTCGGAGTGGCGCCCCGGGCTGCCCAGCGGCAGGCCGGCGACGGCGCGGATATGCTGCTCGAACTGCGAAACGATGCAGGCCGCCTCGGTCCAATGGCCTGAATTGTGGACGCGTGGCGCGATCTCATTGGCCAGCAGCGAACCGTCGGAAAGCACGAAGAACTCGACGCCGATGACGCCGACATAATCTAGCGCCGACAGGATTTTTGCCGCGGCCGTTCGCGCCGCTTCAGCCGTTTCAAGTTTGACGCCGGCCGGCAGAGTCGAGGTGTGGAGAATGCCGTGGCGGTGGACATTCTCGGCCGGGTCGTAGGCAGCCACGGCGCCATCCAGGCCACGCGCCGCGATCACCGAGATCTCGCGCTCGAAGGGCACGAAGCTTTCCAGGATCAACGGCACATTGCCCATCGCCTCGCAGGTGCCGGCGAAGCCGCCCGCTTCCATGTTGCGGAAGACGCGCTGGCCCTTGCCGTCATAGCCCATGCGCCGCGTCTTCAATATGCCATTGCCGCCGAATGTCCTCAGCGCCGCCGTCAGTTCCTCGTCGGTGTCGACCGGACGAAAATCGGCGGTGGCAATGCCGATGCCGTTGAGGAATGTCTTTTCGCTCACCCGGTCCTGTGCCACGTCGAGCGCGCGTGCCGGCGGATAGACCGCAACCTTGGCGGCAAGCGCTTCTGCCGCCGCGACCGGAACATTCTCGAACTCGTAGGTGACGACGGCACTTGCCGCCGCCAGCTCGGCAAGGGCGGCCGGGTCGTCATAGGCTGCCGTGACCTGCCGGTTGGCGACCTGGGCGGCCGGACAATCCGGCTGCGGCTCCAGCACGATGGTGCGGTAACCGAGGCGGGCGGCGGCCATCGCCAGCATGCGGCCGAGCTGGCCGCCGCCGATGATGCCGATGGTCGATCCGGCGGGCAAGCTCACGGCGTGTCCGTCGGTTCGTCGGCGACCTTGGCGGTCTGCGAGGCGCGCCAGGCATCGAGACGCTGGGCAAGCTTGTCGTCGTTGAGCGCCAGCACGGCGGCTGCCAACAGGGCCGCATTGGCCGCGCCGGCCTTGCCGATGGCCAGTGTCCCGACAGGAATGCCGGCCGGCATCTGGACGATGGAGAGCAGCGAATCCTGGCCCGACAGCGCCTTGGATTCCACCGGGACGCCGAACACCGGCAGCGGCGTCATCGCCGCCGTCATGCCGGGCAGATGCGCGGCACCGCCGGCGCCGGCGATGATGACCTTGTAGCCGGCGGCCTTGGCGCCCTTGGCGAATTCATAGAGCCGGTCGGGCGTGCGATGCGCCGAGATGATCAGGCGCTTGTGCGGGACGCCGAGCGCCTCCAGCGTTTCGGCCGCCTGGCGCATCGTCGCCCAGTCGGACTGGCTGCCCATGATGATGGCGACGTCGGCGCGTTGATCGTTCAAGCTTGTTGCTCCCCGGCGACAAAGGCGCGCCTTAGCGGAATTCGCGCGGGGCCGCAAGGATATCAGGCCACCGGCAAGGCCGGTGGCTATAATCCAGCCTAAACCGCCGCTTTGCGGAAGCGGGCGACGAAGTCGTCGAGTTCGGGCCGTTCCATGTCGGAGATCGCCCAGTAAGAGAAGGCGCCGTCGCTCCAGTGCACCATCGAGAAGCCGCCGGACGAAAGGTCGTCCGGCTGGGTGGTCTTGCCGCCCTGCTGCGGTTCGGCGACCAGCGTGATCAAGTGTTCGCGGTGGCGGTAGACCAGGGCCGGCACCGGCCGGCCGGATATCACCTCGACCCGGCCGCCGATCAGCGCGTAGCCGTCCTGGGCAAGGTCGGGCGCCGGCGGCGAGACGCCAATGCGGGCGTCGAGCCAGGGCTTGACCGTATGGCGGTCGGACGAGACGATGTCGATCGGGCTCGCGGCAAGCAGGCTGCGGCGATGGCCGCTGGCGACCGCGGCGGCAAAGCCGTCATCGACGCCGCTCTGCATCACCCATTGTGTCGCCCCGCTGGCCAGCACCGCGCTGATCATGATCGACGCGGCCATGGCGCGCCAGTCGAACGAGCCGAAGCGGCGCGCTCTCGGCGATGGCCGCGCCTGGGATGGACGTGTCCCGGCTTCCCGCCGCTGGCCGCCGCCAGCGCCGGCAATCAACCCCGGCAGCGTCGACGGCGTGCCCCGCTGCGGCTCGGCCTCGACCGGCGCCTGCCGTTCGGTGCCCGCCATGCCGATCGACGCGATGCGGGCGCGAAACGCGTCGCTGACATCGGGGCGCGGCAGGCGGCTGACAGCGCCTTGCAATGCGACAATGCGGGCATGCTCGGCGGCAAGCTTGGGGTCGGCGGCGATGCGACGCTCAACGGCAAGAGCGGCTGCCGCATCAAGCTCGCCATCGACAAGGGCATGGATCATCAGTCTGATACCTTCGGGATCGTTGGGCAGCCCGTCGTCGTGCGTCATGACGCTCTCCCCAATTTAGACGCCAGCAGGCCACGGGCGCGGGCCAGCCTGGACATCACCGTGCCGATCGGCACGGCAAGCATGGCCGATATCTCGCGATAGCTGAGGCCGTTGATATCACGCAGCACCAGCGTCTCGCGAAATGGCTGCGGCAGAGCCGCGATCGCCGCCTCCAGTGCTGCAGTATCGGCTTTGGCGATCAGGCTCGCCTCCGGGCCGTCCTCGTCGGGCATGCTGGTGCCGTGCGCCGCCGCCATGTCATCGAGGTCGCTCAGATCGCCGACGGCCATCATGGCACGCGGCCGGTTGCGCGCCATCCAGGTGTATGAGGTGTTGCGCACGATGGTCAGCAGCCAGGCGCGGGCGTTGCCGCCGGCGTAGCCTGATATGCCGGCATGCGCCTTGATGCAGGCATCCTGCACCACATCCTCGGCATCGGCCGCATTGCCGGTCAGCCAGCGGGCCAGCGCCAGCGCATCGCCGAGATGCGGCAGCACCACTTCGTTGAAGCGTTCTGCCAGGGCCCTCTCGCTCAAAGCGGCACCATGATCCGATACTCCAGGCCGTGCCGCCTCAAGATGCGACGGCGACCTTGCCCTGCTCGCAGGGGCAAAGCCCCCGGAAGCAGGCAGAGCCGCCTGCCTTGCCGAAACTGAATTCATCTGCGTCACCGCTGTCAAGCGCCACAAAGGAGAGCCTGACGATCATCCTGCTTGCCAGCGCATCGCGACGGCTGCCGCCGTGTTCGCTGTCCTTGCAATGATGGGGCATGCCGGTCTCCTCAACGCCAGTGGTGGCGTATGCCGAGGAGACTTGTCGCGGCGCCGATTTATTCCCACAGCCCGCGATCCCGCTGTTCACAGTCGCGTGATCACTGATGGTTTGGGATGATTGGCCTAGCGCTCAATCCGGCCAGCGCAAGACGCCGGACGAATCCTTGCGGGCGGCCTTCATCGCATCGGCGGGACGGTCCTTCGCGGTCAACACTGCACGCAACCGCTCGGCGACGATCTCGGCCTCGCCGGGATGCAGATTGCAGGGGTCGAGGAAGAAATGGCCGCGCTCGACTTCGTGGTTGCGCACGATGATCGGCGGTGAGCCAGCCGCCAGCGCCGAGGCGAGGCCAGCGGCGCTGAAGCGGCTCTCCGGCGAGATGAATATCTGCAGCCGGTCGAGCGGGTTGGCAGTCGGGTCCGGGATGATCTTGGCAAAGATGCCCGGCAGTCCCTGCAAAGCGTCCTTCCAGAGGTTGAGCGCCGCCTCCTCGCGCCGGCGGATGCCGGCGTGATCGCGCTTCTCCCAGGCTTCGAGTGCCGCCATGGTGCCGGCGATGCTTTCCTTGCCGACCTTCATGGCCCGCGCCACGCCGCGGTTCTGCAGATAGGCGGCCCGCACCAGATCCTTGCGGCCGGTGACGATGCCGCTGGTCGGGCCTGAGAGGAATTTGTGGCCGCTGTAGATGACGACGTCGGCGCCGCGCGCGAGAAAACCGCGCAGATCATATTCGGACGCTGCATCGACGATCACCGGCACGCCCTTGGCGTGGCAGATCTCGCAGAATTCCTCCAGCGACAGCATGCCGTACTGCACCGTGTGGTGGGCCACGACGTAGAGGCCGGCCGCCGTGCGCTCGTTTATCGCTTCGCGCACATGATAGTCCTGGGTGACGCTGACCGTGCCGGCGGGCACCACCCTGGCGCCGGCGACGCGGATCGACTGGTCGATCGGGGCGCCGTAATTGACGATGTGGCCGAGCTGGATGACGACCTCCGATTTGAGGTCGCCGGTGTCGTCAGGCAGGCGCTCGATGGCGAGCAGGCTGGTTCCCGTCATCGCGCCGGCGATCGCCATGGTGATGCCGCTGGCGCAGCAGGCGGTGATGAAGCCGGCCTCGCCGCCGGTGAGGCGCGCCACCACAGTGCTCGCGGCGCGCTGCAGATCGTCCATCTCCACCCATTGCGAGGCCATTTCCGCCATGGCGCTGATCGCCTCCGGGACGATGATCGATGCGCCGAGCGCGGTCATGGTGCCGGAGACATTGATGATCGGCCGCAAGCCCAGCCGTTCGCGGATGGTGGTGTTGGAGCCGGTGTCGGAATAGGTTTTCATGTGAGCGGATCCCGTGAGTGGCAGGTCAGGCGGCGATCTCGACGACCGCCTCGATTTCGACAGTGATGTTTCCAGGCAGCGAGCCGACGCCGATCGCCGAGCGGGCGTGACCGCCGATCTTGTCGAAGACATCGGCGAACAGGTCCGAACAGCCATTGACCACTTTCGGGTGGTCGCTGAAAGTCGGCGTCGCGTTGACGAAGCCGAGCAGCTTGACGACGCGCACGATGCGGCCGAGATCGCCGGCGGCGGCATGCATGACGGCCAGCAGATTGAGCCCGGTCAGGCGCGCGTGCTCATAGGCCTGCTCGACGGTGACGTCCTCGCCGACCTTGCCGGTGCAGAGCGTGCCGTCGGCGCGCAGCGGCCCCTGGCCCGACAGGAAGATCAATCGCCCGCTCTCGGCATGGGTGACGAAGTTGGCGATGGGCGTCGGCGGCTCGGGCAGCGTCAGGCCGAGTTCGGCGAGCCGGATGTAAGGCGTCATGGAAGCAGGCTCCTTGGGACGGCAACGGCCGTCCAATGTCAGAAATGCGAGGCGCGGAAGCGCGCCAGGAAGGTGCGGAGGCGCTCATTGCTGGTTTCCGCCGCCAGGATCTCCTTGGGCGGCCCGACGGCGCTGACGCCGCCATCGGCCATGAAGACGATGCGGCTCGAAGCGTCGCGGGCGAAGGCCATTTCATGCGTCACCATCAGCATGGTCATGCCGTCCTCGGCGAGGCTGCGCACCACGGCCAGCACCTCGCCGACCAGCTCAGGGTCGAGCGCCGAGGTGATCTCGTCGAGCAAAAGGATTTTCGGCTCCATCGCCACCGCGCGCGCGATGCCGACGCGCTGCTGCTGGCCGCCGGAGAGCTCGGCCGGCAGGCTGTCGGCCTTGTGGGTGAGGCCGACGCGGCCGAGCCAGTGTTCGGCGATCTGGCGCGCCTCGGCCTGGCTCTTTCCCCGCACCTTGGTCAGTCCAAGCATGATGTTGCCGGCGGCGGTGAGGTGCGGAAACAGGTTGAAGCTCTGGAACACCATGCCGGTCTCGGCGCGCATCGCGGCCAAGTCGCGTTCGCTGCGGCGCTGGCGCGTTCCGGCCTCGCGATAGCCGACCTCCTTGCCGTCGATGCGGATCGAGCCTGAGTCATAGCTTTCGAGGAAGTTTACACAGCGCAGCAGCGTGGTCTTGCCGCTGCCGGAAGGGCCGATGACGGTGACCACTTCGCCGCGCTTCACCTGAAGGCTGACGGAACGCAGCACCTCGACGGCGCCGAAGGCCTTGGAGACATCGCGCACGTCGAGCAGCGCGGGACTGGCGTTTGTGGCGTCGGACATCGTGCTATTCCCGAATGAAGGCAAAGCGCCGCTCGAGCCGCCGGCTGGCGAGCGAGAGCGCGTAGTTGACCGCGAAATAGATGAGCGCGCCGAGGATATAGAGCGGCATCGCCTCGTAGGTACGGCCGATGACCTGGTTGATGGCCTGCATTAGATCGGTGATGCCGAGCAGCGAGACCAGTGCGCTGCCCTTGACCGCGTCGGTGACGCCGTTGATCCAGGGCGGCAGGAAGCGCCTGAACGCCTGCGGGAAGATGACGGAGGTGAGCCGCTGGCGGAAGGTCAGCCCGATCGCCATCGCGGCCTCGGACTGGCCTTTCGGGATCGAGGTGACCGCGCCCCTGAGATATTCGATGACCTGCGCCGTCTTGAACAGGGTGAGTGCCAGCACGGCGGCCCAGAAGGACGGCAGATGCAGCCCGATCGCGGGCAGGCCGTAATAGACGAAGAACATCAGCACCAGGATCGGAATGCCGCGGATGGTGTCGGAGAAGATGCGCACCGCCCAGCGCAGCGGGGCGGGGCCATAGACCAGGCCGACGCCAAGCAGGACGCCGGCGACGAGCGACAGGGTGACAACCAGAAGCGACACCCAAAGGGTCACGGCGAAGCCCTTGGCGAGGAAGGGCAGGGCGTAGAGGATCTGGCTCGCCATGTCAGCGCGCCGCCCGGAACCGGCGCTCGACGAGCCTGAGCCCGAAAAGCAGGATGTAGCCGGTCAACAGATACATCGCCGTCGTCACCAGATAGACCTCGACGATGCGGAAGGTGTTGAAGTTGATCCACTGGGCGCCGAAGGTAAGTTCCGGTACCGAGATGACCGAGGCGATCGAGGTGTCCTTGAACAGCGAGATGAAGGTGTTGGACAGCGCGGGCAGCGTGATGCGCAGCATGGTCGGGAGGCGCACATGGATGAGCCTTTGCCAGGGCGTCAGGCCGATCGCCTTGCCGGCATCGAGCTGGCCGCGCGGGACGGCCTCGAGGCCCGAGCGAAACACCTCGACCAGATAGGCGCCGCTATAGACAGACAGCGTCAGGACGAACGAGGTCGGCGCGCTGTAGGCCAGGTCGACCACGGTCGGTACACCGTAGAAGACGAGATAGACGAGCAGGATCAGCGGCACGTTGCGGATGAATTCGACATAGGCGGCGATGATCGCGCGCACGACGCGTCCGGCCGAGACGTACCAGACCGCGAGCACCAGGCCGATGACGGTGCCGATCGCAATCGAGATCACCGCAAGCTCGAGGCTGAGCAGCAGACCGCCCCACAGCTTGTCGAAATGCCGCCAGATCAGGTTGAAATTGAGGGCATAGCCCATGCGTCCGCCTCGGTGTGAGGGCCGTCGAGTGGATTGCGGAAGGGCTGGAATGCCGCCCTTCCGCGATCCGGGATCAGATGACCGGGAAGCCGGGGTGGCGTGCCGGCGGCTCCTGGCCGAAATAATCCTTGAAGGCGGCATCGTAGAGCGCCGATTCATGGCCGAACATGGCGATGGTGAAGGTCTGGTTGACGTAGGTCAGCCAGTCGAGATCGCCCTGCCGCAAGGCCGCGCCGTAGAGCATCGAATACCAGCTCTTGCCGGCGTCGAAGTATTTGTCCGGATTGCGCGAGGCGAGCCAGCGCACGGTGGACAGATCGACGGCGGCCGCGTCGGCGCGCTTGGATTCCAGCGCTTGCAGCACGTTGGCCTGGGTGTCGATCTGCAGCACTTGTGCCTGCGGCAAGGCATAGTGGACGGAGCTTTCGGCATCGACATTCTGCAGGATGGAGATGCGCGTCGCCGAACCGCCGGCAAGCAGCTTGTCGAAGGTCTTGTTCTCGGCGGTGGGCAGCGTCAGCAAGGCGACGCCTTCGACGTAGTACGGCCGGCTGAAGTTGATCAGCTGCGAGCGCTGCGCCGTCATCGTCATGAACTGGATGGTGATGTCGACCTTGTTGGTGGTGACGTTGGGGATGCGCTGCGCCGGGTCCTGCATGACGAACTCGACCTTGGTCGGATCGTCGAACAGTCCTTTGGCCAGGATGCGCCCCATGGTGATGTCCATGCCGACCAGTTCGCCGGCATCGTTCTCGAAATGCCAGGGGGCGTTGGTGCTGCCGGTGCCGACGATAAGCTTGCCGCGGTCGAGCACGGTGCGCAGCAGGCTGTCGGATGCGGCCTGGGCGGCCGCCTTCTGCGCATCGACGGTTGCCAGCACGCCGGCTGTCGCCAGTCCCGCCATTCCCAATTTCAGAAAATCACGTCTTCCGGATGTGTCGTTCACGGCGACCTCCTTTCGTGTTGTGTTCCCCATGCACAGGCAAGACACACGTCGATGATTTCAAAGCGATTGTCTCTTACAAGAGACGCATGTATCCTGTACAAGACAGATACTAACACCAGGAATCGACAATGCAAGATGGCAATGCCTTGGCCGTTTCGGCCGACGAAAAGACGACCGCCTCCCGCGAGAAGGGCCTCAACCGGGTGCTCGAGATCCTGGACTTCCTGCACGCGACGCAGCGGGCGATCGGCATCGGCGACCTAGCCAAGGGGGTGAACGCACCGCGCTCGACGACCTACACGCTGGTGCGGTCGCTGGTCGACGCCGGCCTGCTGGAAATGGCGGGCGACGGCAACCGCGTCTATTTCGGCAAGAAGCTCTATCTCTATGGAATGGATTATGTGCGCGGCAATGACCTGCTGCGTCGCGGGCGCCAGGAGGTCGACCATCTGTCGCGCGAGACCGGCGAGACGTCGGAACTGTGCATGCTGCAGAGCGGCCGCTATACGATCGTCCACTCCAGCCCAGGCACCAGGCCGTTCCGCATCAGCTCCGCCACCGGCCTGCAGATACCGCTGCCGTGGACCGCGTCTGGCCGGCTGCTTCTGGCGGGGCTGGAGCGGGCCGAGGTCGAAGCCATGGTGTCGGAAGACGATCTCGTGCTGCCCGACGGCCGCAAGCTGCGGCTCGACGATTTCATCGACGACATCGCCAAAGCTGGGGTGACCGGCTACTGCGTCACCTCGGGCCTGGTCGATGCCTATACGAAATGTCTTGCCGTGCCGGTCTTTTCAGCGCCGGGCAAGGTCGAGGCAACGATGTGCCTGGTGGTTCCCATCGACACCTCCGACGAGCGGACCGGCAGTCTCATCGGCCTGCTGCGCGATCGCGCGGCCAGGTTGTCGATCGGCGGATAGGGAAAGCGTTCAGGCGATGATGTCTGGAATGATCTTGTCTTCCAGCTTCATCAGCCGGTCCTTGAGCGCCAGCTTCTTCTTCTTCATGCGCTGGATTTGCAGCGGGTCGCAATTGGTGGCGATCATCGCGTTGATCGCCGCATCGAAATCGGCGTGTTCCTGCTTCAGCCGGGAAAATTCGAGGCGAATATCGGCCTGTTCCTGATCGGACATTCTCTACCGTCTGCACGTCTGCGGCGCCCAAAAACTGGGCCTGATTGGGCGGGGGTGGCAATTTCTGCCACCGGCGCGCAGGCCATATCACATTTCACCTTGTCGTGGAATGCTACCACGCAGCATTCGACATCGCAGTCGGAAGGTGGCAAAGTGTCATTGTGCCGTCACAGAACGACCTGCGGTGGACGCCCCGTGACGGCTGCAATCGAGGAAAACCATGAAAGGGAGAACCAATCATGTCTCTTGCATCCCATCTTGATGAGTTGCAGCGGAAACACGGCGACATCGAACGCGAAATCGATGACGCGATGAACCACCCGTCGGTGGACGACCTCGAAATCGTGAATCTAAAGCGACGCAAGCTGGCACTCAAGGATGCGATTGAGAAACTGAAAGCGCAACCGACCACGCATTGATGCCCGACTGACATAGCCGCCACTATGCGGTCTCCTTGCCGGCGGCAACCGCCGCCGGTGCTGTTGTTTTGATTTTCAACGCTAAGTCATAAGCCGCAGCTAATATCCCTCCGATCCCCCTTTTTGCCCCTGGCCATAGCCGGGTCTTGTCCTGTTCCAGCTCGCCGGCTGGGATCAATTGCTGCCAGTGGCGACCTGTCGCCATTGACAAGCCATCTTTGCTCCTCCACCTCATGCCCGAACCTCAGCGCATCGGCCCCGGGGAGTGCTTGTGCGTCCGAGTGGACGCACGGGGCTTCAGAGACAAAAGGCTGCCGGCATGACCGGATATTTTTCCTTTCCCTTCCCCCGCCGCACCTCGGTCGGCGTCGATGTCGGCGGCGTGGCCGTCGGCGGCGGCGCGCCTGTCGTGGTGCAATCGATGACCAACACCGACACGGCCGACATCGATCAAACCGTCGCGCAGGTCGCGGCACTGCACCGCGCCGGCTCCGAGATCGTGCGCATCACCGTCGACCGTGACGAGAGCGCCGCCGCCGTGCCGCGCATTCACGAACGCTTGCTGCGCCTCGGGATCAATGTGCCGCTGGTCGGCGACTTCCACTATATCGGCCACAAATTGCTAGCCGACCATCCGGCCTGCGCCGAGGCACTGGCCAAATACCGCATCAATCCGGGCAATGTCGGCTTCAAGGACAAGAAGGACCGGCAGTTCACGGATATCGTCGAAATGGCGATCAAGCATGACAAGCCGGTGCGCATCGGCGTCAATTGGGGCTCGCTCGACCAGGAGCTTCTGACCCGGCTGATGGACGACAACCAGGACAAGGGTTTCCCGCTGACGGCGCAGGAAGTGATGCGCGAGGCGATCGTGCAGTCGGCTATCCTGTCGGCCGAGATGGCCGAAGAGATCGGCCTTGGCCGCGACAAGATCATCCTGTCGGCCAAAGTCAGCGGCGTGCAGGACCTGATTGCCGTCTACACCGAGCTTGCGACCCGCTCCGACCATGCGCTGCATCTCGGCCTCACCGAGGCCGGCATGGGTTCGAAAGGCATCGTCGCCTCGTCCGCCGCCATGGGCATCCTCTTGCAGCAAGGCATCGGCGACACCATCCGCATCTCGCTGACGCCGGAGCCGAAGGGCGACCGCACACGCGAAGTGCAGGTGTCGCAGGAACTTTTGCAGACCATGGGGTTCCGCCAGTTCGTGCCGATCGTCGCGGCTTGCCCCGGCTGCGGCCGCACCACCTCCACCGTGTTCCAGGAGCTTGCGCAGAACATCCAGGCCGACCTGCGCAAGAACATGCCGGTGTGGCGCGAAAAATATCCCGGCGTCGAGAACCTCAAGGTCGCGGTGATGGGCTGCATCGTCAACGGCCCGGGCGAATCCAAGCATGCCGATATCGGCATTTCGCTGCCGGGCACCGGCGAGACGCCGACAGCGCCCGTCTTCGTCGACGGCAAGAAGGCGGCGACGCTGCGCGGACCGTCGATCGCGGCGGATTTCGAGAAAATGGTCGCCGACTACATCGAGCAGAGGTTTGGGCGCGGCGGCAAAGCCGCGGCGGAGTAGACGAAATGCAGCGTTTCCTCAGGGTGACGCTGGTTCTGCTTTGCGCCCTGGGTTGCTCGACATCCGTTCAGGCCGATCCGCCGCAATCGGCCAAGCAGCGGCTGATCGACAAGGTCTGCAACCTGATCCAGGCCCATGCCGACCAGAACGGCCTGCCCCGGGATTTCTTTGCCCGGCTGATCTGGAAGGAAAGCCGTTTCGATCCCAATGCCGTCAGTCCCGTCGGCGCCGAAGGCATCGCCCAATTCATGCCGGGCACCGCCAAGATGCGGGGCCTCGAGAACTCCTTCGACATCAACCAGGCGATCCCGGCGTCGGCGAAATATCTCGCCGAAATGAAAACCAGCTACGGCAATCTTGGCCTTGCGGCGGCCGCTTACAATGCCGGCGAAAGCCGGGTGTCGCGCTGGCTGGGCTCGGGCGGCTTCCTGCCGATGGAGACCGAGAGCTATGTCTTCGACGTCATGGGCGAGCCGGTCGACAAGTTCACCGACCCCGCCTATGCCGGAAAAATCGTGCCGCTCGATGCCAAGACGGATTTTGCCGTCGCTTGCCGCAAACTGCCTGTCATCATGTCGCAGACCGTGGCGATGGCCTCGATCAACGTCAAACCATGGGGCGTCCAGGTGGCCGGCAATTTCCGCCGCAGTGCCGCTATCAGCCAGTGGCTCAGGGTCAGGAGCCGGTTTCCGGCGCTGCTTGCCGGCCATGATCCGGTGGTGAGCCGGGTGCGCACGCCGATCGGCCGGCGCGGCATCTATGCGGTCAGGATCGGGATCGACGATCGTGCCGCCGCCAATGTCATCTGCCAGAAATTGCAGAGCGTCGGCGGGGCGTGCGTGGTGGTGCGCAACCGGTAGGCTGGTCCGAGAGAGGCGTTTAACGATGACAGCCAGGATCGTTCTGCTCAATGGCGTCGGCAGTGCCGGCAAAAGCTCGATTGCCAGGGCGTTGCAGACAATAACCGCCGCGCCGTTCCTGCATGTCCAGATGGACAGTTTCCTCGAGATGCTGCCCGAGGCCTTGCAGAACCATGCCGATGGCTTCTCCTACGAAACCGTCCGACAGGACGGCAAACCCGCGGTCGTGATCAGGGCCGGGCCGGTGGGCGAAAAAACCCTGCGCGGCATGCGCCACGCCATTGCCGCCATGGCCGGGCAAGGCAACGACCTGATCGTCGACGATGTGCTGTGCAACGGCGAACTATCGGACTATGTCAAACTGCTGTCGGCCTTCGATCTCCATCTGGTCGGCGTGATGGCGCCGCTGCAGGTTCTGGAAGCCCGCGAGGCCCGGCGACCCGACAGACTGCCGGGGCTGGCGCGCTGGCAATATCCCCACGTGCACGCGGGGATAAGTTACGACCTCGAAGTCGACACCAGCCTGCTTACACCGTTGGAGTGCGCCCGTCGCATCCAGCAGCGATTTCAATTATAGGCGGCGGTGAACTGGCCGGGGTTGCCTGCCTGCGATGAACGACGAGGGCAGCGGGATGTTCGACGCCTACATTATCTGCGGCACGCCGAGAACCGGCAGCACCTTGCTGTGCAAGCTCCTGGCATCCACCGGGACATCGGGCGATCCGCACTCCTTCTATCGGCGGCAGGACCTGCCGGAATGGGCCGAGGAGTGGAAACTGCCAGCCCGCGACACGATGGGCGAGCTTGAATTCGACGTTGCCTATCTCGATGCGGCAATCACCGCCGGCAAGGGCGGGACAGGCATCTTCGGCCTGCGCCTGATGCGCGAAAACCTGGATGAGCTTTCGGCGATCCTCGACCGGATTTTCCCAGGGCTGGCGTCGGACGCGGCGCGTTTCGGAAGAGCTTTTGGCCGCATTCTCTACATACATCTGTCGCGTGAGAACAAGCTTGCGCAGGCGATCTCGCTGATCAAGGCACAGCAGACCGGTCTTTGGCACATTGCGCCCGACGGCACCGAGATCGAAAGGGTCGCACCGGCGCAAGAACCCCACTATGATTTCGAGCGGATCAAAGGGGAACTCGCCAAACTCGAAGCCTATGACACGGCGTGGAACATCTGGTTCGCGGCGCAAGTCATAAGGCCGCTGCGCATCGGCTACGATCGTCTCTCCGCCGATCCGGCGGCGACCTTGCTGGCCATCTGCGAGGCCCTCGGCGTTCAACCGCCGAATGCCAGGAACATCCGGCCGGGCGTCGCAAAGCTCGCCGACGAGACAAGCCTCGACTGGATGCGCCGCTATCGTCAGGACGCGGCCGGCTGAGTATGGGGCCCGAGCAAGGCCGCAGCCTCGACGGCGGCGTGGATTGCGCCTGTCGCGCATCGCAAGCATTTGGGCTATAGGCCGCGGCATGACCGATCCGATCTACAATGATCCCGACTTCGTTCAGTTCTACGACATCGAGAATCAGGATGGCCGCGCCGATTTCGACTATTGCGTCGGTCTTGCCCGGGATGGCGGATCGGTTCTCGATCTTGGTTGCGGCACGGGTCAACTGGCCGCCGAGATGGCCCAAGGGCGCAACGTCACCGGTGTCGATCCCGCATCGGCCATGCTCGATATCGCGCGACGCAGGACCGGCGGTGACAAGGTCGACTGGGTTGTCGCCGACGCGCGAACGGTGCGGCTCGGGAGACGGTTCGATCTGGTGCTGCTCACCGGTCACGTTTTCCAGGTTTTCCTGACCGACGAGGATCAGCGGGCGGTGCTGCGTACCATCGCCGAACATCTCGGTCCCGGTGGGCGCTTCGTCTTCGACACGCGAAATCCCGCCGTGGAGGCGTGGCTGGAATGGACGCCGCGGCGCTCCGAAAGGATGGTGGAGCATCCCAGCCTTGGCACGGTCAGGGCTTGGTATGATGCCGACTGGGATGCCGCCAGTGCGGTGGTCACCTATTCGACCTTCTATGAAATTCCGGGCGGCAGGCCGATTCTGGGCGCGGAATCGAAAATAGCGTTTCCGAAGAGGGAAGATCTTGCCGGGATGCTGGATGACGCCGGCCTGCTGGTGGAGCAATGGCTCGGCGACTGGCAAGGCGAACCCTATGCGGACACCTCGCCGGAAATCATCCCGATCGGTCGGCTGCGCTGATCAGGCAGCCTGGCCGGATGTATCTCACGCCGTCTTGGCCACCACCGTCTCGCTGAGCCAGGTGCCGATTTTCGTCCCCAGACGATCGGGCGAAACCGGCTTCGGCAGATAGTCGTCCATGCCGGCATCGATGCACTTGTCGCGATCGCCCTTCAGCGCGTGCGCGGTGACGCCGATGATCGGGATGTGGCCGCCCGACGAGGTCTCGATCGCCCGGATGGCGCGGGTTGCCTCGTAGCCGTTCATCTCGGGCATCGAGACATCCATCAGGATCAGTTTCGGATGCAGCGACCGGTACATCTCGACCGCTGTACGGCCGTTGCCGGCGATGCGGTAACTCAGACCGAGCCCGTTGAGGATCTGGCCGAACACCAGCTGGTTCACCTCATTGTCCTCGGCGATGAGGATGTCGATCGGGCCGTTCGGCGTGGCGGTCGATTCCGGCGCTGCCATGACCGGCATGGCCGGGCCACGGATGACGGTGAAGGCAGGAGGTGCCGCCTGCGGGACCGGCTTCGGCTGGACCGGTTCGCGGATGAACTGCGCCTTGCCGACCTGCGAGCGGGCCTTCTGGATGACCGAGATGACCGTGCCGAGCAGGACCGCCGAGCGCGCCGGCTTGGTCAGATGCGCCGATATGCCGAAGTCGATGATCATTTTGCCGAAATCGACCTGATCGACCGAGGTCAGGATGACGATCGGAATGGCTGACAGCCGGCTGTCGGCGGCGATGGCCCGGGCGACATCGGCGCCATTCATGCCGGGCATTTGGTAATCGAGGATGATGCAGTCGACGCTGGCGCCGAGCTGGCAGGCCCGATCGAGGAAGGCCAGCCCCACCGCGCCGCTTTCGGCGGCAGCGCAGTCGAAGCTCCAGCTTTTGAGCTGCTCGAGCAGGATTTCGCGGTTGACCGGATTGTCGTCGATGACCAGCACGCGCGCGCCGGTGACGTCGACCGGCACGATCGCATCACGCGCCTCGGCATGATGCACGGGAAGCGGCACCGCGAACCAGAAGACGGAGCCGCGCCCGATCTCGCTCTCGACGCCGATCTTGCCGGCCATCAGGTCGACGAGGCGGGCGGCGATGGCAAGGCCAAGGCCGGTGCCTTCGTGACGCCGGGTCGACGAGCCGTCGACCTGCGCGAATTTCTCGAACACGTTCTGCAGTTTCTCGGCCGGGATGCCGATGCCGGTGTCCTCGACGCGCAGCCTGAGCTGGACGACATCGTTGATGGTTTCGCCGCCGACATCGATCAGCACGTGGCCCTTCTCGGTGAACTTCACCGCATTGCCGACCAGATTGGTGACGATCTGCCGGAAGCGGCCGGCGTCGCCGACGACATGGGCCGGCAGGCGCGGATCGACGCGCACGATCAGTTCGAGGTTCTTCTCGGCGACGCGTGCCGAGACCAGTGTCGCTACGTCCTCGACCGCTTCGGTGAGACGGAAAGGGGCAGGGTCCAGGGTGAGCTTTCCGGCGTTGATCTTGGAGAAATCGAGGATGTCGTTGATGATGGTGAGCAGCGCATTGCCGGATTTGACGATGACGTCGGTGAAGGTCTTCTGGCGCGGGGTCAGTTCGGTCTTGGCCAGCAGTTCGGCCATGCCGAGCACGCCGTTCATCGGTGTGCGGATCTCGTGGCTCATATTGGCAAGGAATTCCGACTTGGCGCGATCGGCGGCCTCGGCCTTGAACAGGGATTCAGCCGACTGGGCAAAGGCGCGGCGGATCGCCTGCTCCATCGGCCGGAAGATCCAGAAGGCGACGATGGCCAGGACGCCGAACAACAGGCCGCTCGCCCACAACAGCAACCGGTCGCTGGACGCGTCGGCCAGATGGCGCTCTTCATCCATCGCGGTGCGGACGCGGACCAGCATCGGCTGAACGAACAGGTCGTTCTGATTGCGGATTTCCCTATAGCTCCATTCATCGGCCTTCTGCGCCACCGACATGAGATTGAAGTTGCGCACCATGTCATGCGCCGACCAGAACAAATCGCCGTTGACCGACGCGGTTTCGAGTTCGTTGAGGGTCTTGGCCGACAGGCGCGAGCGCAGCGCGGCGAACTGGGCGGTCAGCGTGTCGATCTCACCGGTCAGGCGTTCGGAATGGTCGCGGGCCGAAGCGGTCAGCGCATCGCGCGTTTCGTTGCGCCAGGCGGAACCGGTGGTCTCGGCGAAGCTGGTGGCGTTGCGCAGGTCGCGGGTGAAGACGACGAGGTTGCTGCTCAGCGCGTCAACCTCATGACGGAAGGAATTGACACGGTTGAGCGCGACCATGATGGCCGCGGAAGCCAGTGCGAAAATCAGCAATCCTGAAAGATAGCGAATCCGGACAAACCGGATGAAGGAAGAATATTCCGGCATGCGCAACCCCAACACATACGCATTATTTTAACGACCGGGATTACGCTTCATTTACATTAAGATTTCGTTCGCGCGACCGCCGCGATTGCTCGTTCGTACGGCGATGGGGCGATCAGATCGACGCGGTGATGCCGCCGTCGACATAGAGGATATGGCCGTTGACGAAGGACGAGGCGTCGGAGGCCAGGAACACGCAGGCTCCGACCAGTTCCTCCACCTTGCCCCAGCGGCCGGCCGGGGTGCGCTTTTCGAGCCAGCCGCTGAAAGCCGGATCGGCGACAAGGGCGGCATTCAGCGGCGTGTCGAAATAGCCGGGGGCGATGGCGTTGCATTGCAGGCCGTGTTTGGCCCAGTCCGTCGCCATGCCCTTGGTCAGGTTGCCGACCGCGCCCTTCGTCGCCGTGTAAGGGGCGATGCCGGGGCGGGCGAGTGCGGTCTGCACGGAGGCGATGTTGATGATCTTGCCGCGGCCGCGGCTGATCATGTGGCGCGCGACCGCCTGGCCGACATGGAAGACGCTGGCGACATTGGTCTGCAGCAGCCGCTCGAAAGCATCGGCGGGAAAATCCTCGAGCGGCGTGCGGAACTGCATGCCGGCATTGTTGACCAATATGTCGATGGGGCCGCCGGACAGCTCGAAATTGTCGATTGCGGAACGGACACCGTCATGATCGGTCGCGTCGAAAACAAGTGTTTGCGCCCCGGGGATCTGCGCCGCCGCGGCGCCGAGCTTGGCTGCGTCGCGGCCGTTGAGGATCACGTTCGCGCCGGCTTGCGCCAGGCCCTTGGCAAGAGCGAACCCAATGCCTTGCGACGAGCCGGTTACGAGCGCCCGGCGCCCGCTGAGATCGAACAGATTGGCCGGCATCGAAGCTAATCTCCCGTTTGTCTCTCAACCCGCACCGACATCGGCGGGCACTCAGCTGTTGCGCGTCGCGATGAAGGTCGCAGCCTGCTTCAGCAGTGCCGCCTGGTCGCCAAAGGGGTCGAGCAGCGCGTGCGCCTGCCCGACAAGGCCGTGCAACTGGCTGCGCGCCCAGTTCGCGCCATGCAGCGCCACCAGTGTTCCCTTGCCGGCTGCGGCATCCTTGCCGGTCGCCTTGCCCATCTGGCTGGCGTCGGCGGTCAGGTCGAGCAGGTCGTCGGCAAGCTGGAAGGCAAGGCCGATGGCCGAGCCGAATTCGGCCAGTCTTTCGCGGTCCTCGGCCGCAGCGCCAGCGATGATGGCGCCGGCCTCGCAGGCGAAGCGGATCAGCGCGCCAGTCTTCATCGCCTGCAGCGTTATGATGCCTGCCTCGTCGGGCGGCGTCTGCTCGGCTTCGAGGTCGAGCTTCTGGCCACCGACCATGCCGCCGGCTCCGGCCGCACGGGCAAGCGCCAGCACCAAGGCCGCCCGCCGCTCCGCCGGCAGCACGGTTGCCTCGCCGGCGACGATGTCGAAGGCCAGCGTCAGCAAGGCGTCGCCGGCCAGGATCGCGGTTGCCTCGTCGAAGGCCTTGTGCACTGTCGGCTGGCCACGGCGCAGATCATCGTCATCCATCGCCGGCAAATCGTCATGGATCAGCGAATAGCAATGCACGCATTCGAGTGCCGCCGCGACGCGCAGTGCTGCTTCGCCGTCGGCGGAGAAAAGGGCAGCACTTTCCATGACCAGGAGGGGGCGCAGGCGCTTGCCGCCGTTCAGCACGCCATGGCGCATCGCCGCCATCAGGCGATCGGGCCGCGCGATCTCGCCCGAAAGCGGGCGATCGTCGAGCAAGCGCCGCAGCAGCACCTCGACGGCCGCTGCCCGCCTGATGAGCGCCATTTCGAACGCCATTTCGTCGTCATTCGTCATGGTCGGGACCGGTAGCCGACACTCAGACGTTGCGCAAGAAGGCAAGCGCCATTATGCCGGAGCGAGGAGAAGCACGGGTTGGGCGGCTTGGCGGAACCGATCGTCGATCATGAAACCGAAAAGCTGGACATGGCGACGAGATCGCGCGGCTTGAACCGCCGCGGTCTCAGGCGCTGGGTCCGGCGCGGCCTTGTCGTGGCCGCGGTGCTGGCGCTCATCCCGACAGTGCTGACCTTCCTTTACCTACCGTCCTTCGTGCACCCGGTATCGACGCTGATGCTGAAGGACCTAGCGACTTTCTCCGGCTATGACCGGCGCTGGGTGTCGATCGACGATGTCGCGCCGGTTCTGGCCCATTCCGTCATCATGTCGGAGGACGGGCAGTTCTGCTTCCACCGCGGCGTCGATCTCGGCGAATTGCGCGGCGTCGTCGACGATGCGCTGGCCGGCGAGGCGACGCGCGGCGCCTCGACCATCACCATGCAGACGGTGAAGAACCTTTTTCTCTGGTCGCGCCCACTGGGCTCGGTGCGCAAGGTCGTCGAACTGCCGCTGGCGGTCTATTTCGACGCGGTGATGTCGAAGCGCCGCATCATGGAGATCTATCTCAACATCGCCGAATGGGGGCCGGGCATCTACGGCATCGAGGCGGCGGCGCAGCACCATTTCGGCATTCCGGCAAAACAGCTGTCGCGCCGGCAGGCCGCACTTCTCGCCGTCACCTTGCCCAATCCGATCGCCCGCAATCCGGCCAAACCCGGGCCGGGCCTCAGACGGCTCGCCAATCTGATCGAGCGGCGCGCCGGCCGCTCCGGCGCCTATGTCGGCTGTCTGGAGTAGGGCGTGTCGATGTTCAGGTGATGCCGGCCTGCAAACGGCTGACACCTGCGCTTCCGGTGCTCACGTACTTCAAGTACGCTCCGCTCCGGTTCTCGGTATCCTCGTTTTCGACTCGGCCTGACCTGAACCTCAACACGCCCTAGCCTAGCCGACTCAAAAAAATTCATGGCAGCGCTGGCCAAAACGGTGTCAGGCGTGTATAGGCACCCGACTTTCTCAGATTTAGGCCCCGACATGGCCCTTTCACGAGGGCGGGCGGGGCTTTTGACCATGTAGTGGAGCATATCCATGGCCGTTCCGAAACGCAAAACCTCTCCGTCCAAGCGCGGCATGCGCCGCTCGGCCGACGCCCTCAAGGCCCCGACCTATGTCGAGGACAAGAATTCCGGCGAAATGCGCCGTCCGCATCACATCGACCTGAAGACCGGCATGTATCGCGGTCGCCAGGTGCTGACCCCCAAGGAAGGCTGAAACCAGCTTTTTTGAAGGATTGAGTTACAAAGGACCGGCCTCTGGCCGGTCTTTTTGCGTTTGGCGAACCTTAACGGGCTCGGGCTACGACCTCCATCCCGAGGATCCTGATCGGCAGCTTGAAGCTGCCTCCAACGGCGTGGCCAAGCGTGTCGGATTGGCGCGCCGCTTGATCCTCTCTGCCTGACGACCATCGACGCGACTTCCCCAAATCAAACTCAGCTTTCCAGCATCATTGCGACCATTGAATCCTGGGCTCGTTGTTTTTCGACGCGGGTGGGATTGTAATGGATGGTTTCTTATGCAATTTTCTTAATAATAGTCGGAAATCGACACCAATGGGGAATTACATGTGGGATTTCGTCAGCACGAGTGATCTCGACGACACCGAGCAGGCGGTGCTTTCCCAGCTCAAGGTCGATGGACGGATGTCGAGCGTCGATATTGCTAAGCGCATCGGCGTCACCGAAGCGACAGTGCGGCGCAAGATGGCGCGCGTCCTCGAGGATCCGGACATCTGCATCCAGGCGGTCGTGCGCCCCTTGCGCAGCGATGTCGGCATCGCTGCCATTGTTGGGTTCGACGTCGACCGCGAGCACATCATCAGCGTCGCCCGGAAACTGTCGGAATACTCGTTCGTCGACAGCGTCTACGCCATGACCGGGCCGTTCGACATCATCATCCAACTCACTTTGCCATCGACGACCAGCCTGCACGACTTCCTCGTCAGCGAACTGGCGAACGTTCCCGGAATCAAGGATTCCGAGAGCTACATGATCGGCCGCGTGTTCAAGCACTCAGGCCGGGCCTACCAGCGCAGCAAAACCGAAGAAAAAAAGAGGGTAACAATGGGTGAGTTCCTGTCCGCATCGCGCCGCCGCGTCCTGTCTCTGCTTGCCGCCGCGCCGCTCTTCCTGTCCTTCGCATCCGCCGCTCATGCCGATGGGCTGGTCGACCAGATCAAGCAGCGCGGCACAATCGTCGTCGGCACCGAGGCTGCATTCGAACCGTTCGAGTTCGTCCGTGACGGCCAGATCGTCGGCTACAACAAGGACATTCTTGACTACGTCGTCAGCCAGCTCGGCGTGAAGCTCGACCAGCTCAATCTGCCCTTCCAGGGCCTGCTGCCGGGCCTGCTGGCCAAGAAGTTCGACCTGATGGCGACGTCGACCGGCATCAACGCCGAGCGGGCGGCAAAATACGCCTACACAAGGCCGACGGGCTCGTTCGAGAACGTCATCGTCGTTCGTGCCGACGAGGAGCGCATAAAGAAACCCGAAGACATGAACGGCATGGTGGTGGCGACGCAGCTTGCTTCTTCAGTGCAGCCGGTCATCGAGGCCTATGACAAGGAGCTCAAGGACAAGGGCGGCAAGGGGGTCGGCGAGCTGAAGCTGTTCACCTCCTTCCCCGAGACGCATGTCGCTCTCGCCTCCGGCCAGGTCGATGCAATCGTCATCGCCTCGCCTTCGGCGGCGGTGCTGATGAAGAACGTCCCGGACACCTACAAGGTGGTTGGCTCGATCGGCGAGTTCTCCTACCTGTCCTGGGTGGTACGGCCGGAGGACAAGGACCTGCGTGAATTCATCAACGCCAAGATCGGCGAGCTGAAGGACAGCGGCAAGTTGAAGGAGCTGCAGCTGAAATGGTTCGGCTTCGAAATGAAGACGCCAGACCAGGGCTATCTTCCGCCCGGCGCGCTCTGAGCTCTCGCGACCCCTGAACTTGTCTGGCGCGGCGCAAGCGATGGGCTGTCGTGGCCATCGACGGCGCCAGGCGGTGCTCCTCCGTTCGAGCTGAAAAATGCTTCATTTTTCAAAGACGCTGACCTTCCTGCCGCAATTCTTCACCGGCGCCGGCATCACGCTCGGCGTCTCGGCGCTGGGGTTCATCGTCGGCACAGTGATCGGCTTCGGCCTGCTCGCCTGCGGCCGGTCGCGCTGGCGGGCGGTCCGCTGGATCGGCGCGCTCTACACCAGCTTCATCCGTGGCACGCCACTGATCGTGCAGATTTTCGTCGTCTACTACGTGCTGCCGGGCCTGGTCGGCATCGACTTGCCGCCGCTTCTGGCGGGCGTTCTGGCGCTCAGCTTCAACAGCGCGGCCTTCGTCGCCGAAATCCTGCGTGCCGGGCTGACCCGCATTCCCGCCGGCCAGTATGAGGCGGCCAAGGCGCTCGGCCTGAAGCCTGTCGTGACCTGGTTCAAGATCATCATGCCGCAGCTGTTCCGCGCCATCATTCCGCCGATGGTCAACGAGTTCACCATGCTGGTGAAGGCCTCGTCCATCCTGTCGGTGATCGCGGTGGTCGAGCTGACCCGCACCGCGCAAAACATCATGAATGTCACCTATCGGCCGGTCGAAGCGTTCTGCGTGGCGGCGGTGTTGTATTTCATCGTGCTGTTCTCCTGCAGCCTTTTGACCCGGCATCTGGAGCGCAACGCGGAGGGAGCGCGCGCATGACGTTCGACTTCTCCGTCATCGCGGACAATTGGCAGATCCTAGCCAAGGGCTTTGGCACCACGGTGCTGATGTGCACCGTGTCGCTGCCGCTCGGCTTCGCGCTCGGGGTCGTGCTGGCGCTGGTCAAGTTGAGGGGCGGGCGACTGCCGGCTGCCGTCGTCTCGGCCTACGTCGAAATCTTCCGCAACATCCCGTTCCTGATCCAGATCTTCCTCCTGTTCTATGCCCTGCCGATGTTCGGCATCCGGCTTTCGCCGGTAGTGGTTTCGATCGGCGCGCTGTCGGCCTATGCCAGCGCCTATTCCGCTGAGATCATCAGAGGCGCGATCCAGTCCATCTCTTATGGCCAGGTCGAAGCCGGCTATGCGCTGGGGCTGCGCTACCTCACCATCTTCCGCAAGATACTGATACCGCAGGTGCTCGGCTACATCCTGCCGGCCGCCACCAATCTCACCATCACGCTGATCAAGGAATCGGCAATCCTGTCGGCGATCACGGTTCCCGAACTCACCTACATGGCCCAGAACATCATCGGCCGCACCTTCTCGCCGGTGGAGATCTTCACCGCCATCGCATTGCTGTACTGGGGTTTGACCGCCCTCGTCGCGGCAGTCTCTCGCAGCCTGGAGCACAGGCTGCAGCCGCATCTCGCAGCCCGCCGTGGCGCCTGATCCAAAAGCCTTCAATGCAGAGGAGACCCCATGTCCAAACTCACCACCTCGCCTCGCGATGTCTTCCAGACATTCCTGAACTTCCCGCTGGTCGAGGATCTCGACACGCTGAAGGCCGATGTAGCCATCATTGGCATGCCCTATGGCGATCCCTATACGATCGACGAGCTGATCAACGACCAGACCAACGCGCCGACGGCGGTGCGGCGCGCCTCGCAGCGCATCAGCCAGAGGCTCGACCGCTATGATTTCGACATTGGCGGGCCGGTCTTCGCCGGCCAGGACATCAAGGTGGTCGATGTCGGCGACGTGCCCGGCAATGCCGCGGATCATGTCGGGCACTACAAGAGAGCTGAGGCGGCGATCCGAAAGATCCGCGCCGCCGGCGCCCTGCCGATAACCATTGGCGGCGACCATGGCATTCCGATCCCGATCTTCCGTGCGTTCGACGGCGAAGGCCCGATCACGCTGGTGCAGCTCGACGCCCATCTCGACTGGCGCGACAATGTCAACGGCGTTAAGGAGGGTTATTCCAGCACCATCCGCCGGGCCTCGGAGATGGCGCATATCAAGCACATCTTTCAGGTCGGCATTCGTGGCCAGGGGCAGCGCACGCACCGAAGAGGTTGAGGCGGCCCGCGCCTACGGCGCCAACATCATCACCACCAATGAATGGCAGGATATCGGTACAGCGGCGCTGCTCAAACGCATTCCAGACGGCGGCCGCTACTACCTCACCATCGATGCAGACGGACTTGACCCGGCGGTTATGCCGGCGGTTGAGGGGCCGCAGCCGGGCGGCATCAGCTACCGCCAGACGATCGAGCTGATCCAGGGGCTGGTCGGCAAGGGCCGTCTCGTCGGCATGGATATCGTCGAAATCGCGCCGGCGCGCGATGTCAACGAGATCACCTCGATGACGGCGGGCCATATCATCCTCAATGTCATCGGGGCCGCCGTGCGCGCCGGTTACTTCAAGCGCTGAGCCTCTGGCTCAAGCTTGCACCATGTCGACCGGGCAACCGGCTGACATGGTTGTTGCATCCGGTCTTCGACCGTGTTTGCGGCTTCGCACGAAAAATCTTGACGGCGTGGCTGTGGCGCATTCTACAGAAGGTGCCCCCATATGGAGACGCCAGATGTTCGGTGCCGTCCCGCTCTTGATCGTGCCTTTCATTCTCTACAATCTTGGCCTGCTCGGAATTTTCGGCGGCGGCGACGACCCGTGGGGGAGCGAGATCTTCTCGTTCCGCATGATGTCGGGCGGGGTGTTCTCGATGACGCTCGGCGACCTGATGATACTGATCGCGCTGATCTTCCTGTTCCTCGAAATGGTGAAGTCGGCGCGCACGACCAGCGCCTCGATCATGGACCATCTCCTGTCGACGCTGGTCTTCGTCGCCTTCCTGGTCGAATTCCTGCTGGTCAAGGGCGCGGCGCACTCGATCTTCTTCACGCTGATGATCATCGCGCTGTTCGACGTGATGGCCGGGTTCGCGGTGTCGATGCGGTCGGCGAGCCGCGACATCAATTTGAATTAGGTCCTCAGCGCAGACGTTTGGCTGGCGCTTGCGCTGACAGTCGGCGGAAACGTCCATCGGGTCGTCATCCTGGGGCGTAGCAAGGAGCGTAGCGACGCAGCGCAGACCCCAGGATCCATGCCGGGACTCCGAAGCGTCGCCACGGTCCAGAATTCTTCTCCGTTGTACCCGTCAGCAAGGTCGCGGAATGGATCCTCGGGTCTCCGCGACGGAGCTTCGCTCCAGCTCCGCCCGTGGATGACGAAGTTTCAGCCCGGATCCGCGGTGAAACCGGCGGCCTCGATGCCGGCGATGGCCGCGGCCTCGTCATTGTCCGACGTGTCGCCCGAAATGCCAACGGCGCCGATGATAGTGCCGGCCTTGTCACGGATCAGCACGCCGCCGACAACCGGCAGCACACGTCCACCCGACACGTCCGAGATGCCGGCGACCAGATGCGGGCGCTCCTTGGCGAAGGCCTCGACCTTGCGCGAGCCCATGCCGATGGCCAGCGCGCCATAGGCCTTGCCCGCCGACATTTGCGGGCGCAGGAACGAGGCGCCGTCCTGGCGCTCGAAGGCGACCAGATGGCCGCCAGCGTCAAGGACTGAGACGCCGAGCGGCTTGAGCTTGAGTTCAGCGCCCTTGGCGAAGGCGGCATCGATGATTTGCCGGGCCTTTTCGAGCGGCAGTGCGGTCATGGCAATCTCCTGTTGGGAAGGGGACAATCATCGACGGCCAGCCGGCCGAAGCAATCCCGGTTTCGGTTGAAATTGCTTCTTGTGAAGCGGCGGGATGAGGGGCCGCTGCCGCCAGGGCGGTGCCGGCGAGCGACTGGATCGACAGGCGAACGGTGTCGGCGGGTCAGGCCGGGTTGCCGAAGGGCCGTGCGGCTATTTCTTTTTGGCGCGGGCAGGCTTCTTGGCGGGCGCCGCCGGCGCGTTGGCTAGGTCTTCGGCTTCCTTGGCCAGCCGCAGAGCCCGCAGCTTGTCGGTCTTGGCCTTGCGGGCGTCGCTCTCGGCGGCATATTCCGCCATCGCCTTCTGGCGGACGGTGGCCGCCTCTTCCTGCTTCTTGAAGCGCAGATCGGCGCGCGCGCGGGCGGCATCCCGAGAGTTCTCAACCAAGACCTTAGCCAATCCCGTGAATTGTGGTTTCTGCTTCTTCTAGCAGAGCCGGCCTCGAAACGGGGGAAAATAGTTGGTTAGGCGGCCGGGCTGGCGCCGAGAGCCTTGCCGGCGACCACGGCTTGATAGGCGGCCTGCAGGGTCGCACGGACAGAAGGACCGGATGCCGTGTCGAGCGCCATACCCAGATGCTCATGGCGCAACTCGTCCATGAATTTCTCCCACATTGGCGGTCCGCCCTTTTCCAGCAGTTCGGCGCGGATCGAGAGTTCCTCGCTGGTTGGCAGCCAGACGCGGCCCCAAGCGCCGAGATGGGCCAGGATCGGCACCAGCGTGATGGCCATCTCGGTCAGGCTGTAGATCGCCTTCTGCTTGTGACTGGGATCGTCGGCCTTGGTCAGCATGCCCAACTCCATCAGTCGCTTCAGCCGGTCGGCAAGGATGTTGGAGGCAATGCCTTCGATCGATCCGTTGAGCAGTTCGCGGAAATGCCGCCTGCCGCCAAAAATCATGTCGCGAAGGATGATCAGGCTCCAGCGGTCGCCGAACACTTCCAGCGACAGGTTGATCGGGCAGCCGGACCGGCGATCGAGGCTCATTCGATTCTCTCCACGCAAAACCAGTTGCATTATCGTATCAGTTTTATTATGGTGCAACCGATTGCAAAATGCAATCAGATTAGGAGACTGAGTGATGACGACGATCAATCGCCCCGAGATCAAATCCGAAGTCTTCGGCGATCCCGAAAATCCCGCGCTGCTTTTGATCATGGGCGCGATGGCCTCGATGCTGTGGTGGCCGGAGGCGTTTTGCCGGGAGCTGGCGGATGCCGGCTTGTATGTGATCCGCTACGACAATCGCGATACCGGCCGTTCGACCAAATATCCGCCCGGCAAGCCGCCCTACACATTCGACGACATGGCGGACGATGCGATTGGTGTGCTCGACAGCCACGGCATCGGGAAGGCCCATGTCGCCGGCATGTCGATGGGCGGCATGATCGCGCAACTCGTGGCGCTCAAGCACCCCTCCCGTGTCGCGTCGCTGACGGTGATCAGCAGTTCGCCGGTGGGGATGGACACTTCGCATCTGCCGCAGACAACCGACGCCTATATCGAGCACTCGGCCGCGGGCGCCGATGTCGACTGGTCGGACTGCGGCCAGGTGATCGATTTCGTGGTCAAGGATGCGCGGGCGATCGCCAGCACCATACATCCGTTCGACGAAGCCCGAATGAGAGCCTTCATCGAACAGGACTACGACCGCTCCGGCGGGTTCCTGAGCGCAACCAATCATTTTTCACTCAAGGGTGGCGATGCGTGGAAGGGGCGGTTGCCGGGGATGGCGGTGCCACTGCTGATCATCCATGGCACTTCAGATCCGATCTTTCCGGTCGAACATGGCGAGGCGCTGGCCAAAACGGTCGCCGGCGCGAAACTCCTTCGTATCGCGGGCGGCGGCCATGAGCTTCATCCGCAAGACTGGCCCGACATAGAAGCCGCCATCGTCGCCCATATCAGGTCCAACTGAACCATCGCAGGCGGTCTTGACGGGCAAGGCATGTCGCAATAGTTAAGTAAATGCTTCAGTGTTGATCTCCCGATCGACGAACCACGAGACAGAAGAGCAAAGAATGTCCCTGACGCTGCATTTCCATCCGCTGGCCTCTTTCTGCTGGAAGCCGCTGATCGCGCTCTACGAGAACGCCACCGCCTTCAACCCGGTCATCGTCGATCTCGGCGACGAGCACTCGCGAGCGGCTTTCCTGAAGATATCGCCGAGCGGCAAGATGCCGGCGCTGCGCGACGATGCGCGCGGCCGCACGGTGCTGGAATCGACCATCGTCGTGGAATATCTAGCCGCGCACTATCCGGGGCCGGTCGAACTCGTTCCCGCCGACATTGACCTGGCGCTGGCGGTCCGCCAGGCCGACCGCTTCTATGATTTCTATGTGCAGGAGCCGATGCAGAAGATCGTTGGCGACCGGTTGCGACCGCAAGACAAAACCGATCCGTTCGGCGTCGAGCAGGCGCGCGGCCAGCTGCGCAATTCCTACGCCATCGTCGAGCAGGAGATGCAGTCGAAGACCTGGGCGGTGGGCGACGCCTTCAGCCTGGCCGATTGCGCGGCGTCTCCGGCACTCTTCTATGCCAACAAGGTCGAGCCGTTCGGTGACAAATATCCCGCCGTGAAGTGCTATCACGACCGCCTGCTGCAGCGCCCTGCCTTTGCCAGGGTGATCGAGGAGGCGCAGCCCTACTTCAAGTTCTTCCCCTACAATGACGGCTGACCGCGATGCTGCACGATCCCGCCCAGCTCGACCTGATGTTCCAGGCGCTTGCCGATCCGGCGCGGCGGCAAATGGTCGACCGGCTGTCGCGCGGTCCGGCCTCGGTCACCCAGCTGGCCGAGCCGCTGGCAATGTCGCTGTCGGCTGTCGTCCAGCATCTCAATCTTCTGGAAGCAAGCGGCCTGGTGCGCACGCAGAAGGTTGGACGGGTGCGGACTTGCCAGATCGAGCCCAAGGCGCTGAGGGCGGCCGAGCACTGGATCAACGAGCGGCGCCTCTCCTGGGAACGCCGGCTGGATCGGCTCGGCGATTTTCTGGCGGAAACCAAAGACGAAAACTGAAGGAGGCCATTATGACCGAACCATCGGTGACCCACGCAACAATCGTGCTGGAGCGCATCTACGAAGCCTCGCCGGCGCGGGTGTTCCAGGCCCTTGCCGACCCACAGGCGCGCGCCCGCTGGGGAACGCCGTCGAAAAATGTCGACCTGGTCTACGACAAGGCCGATTTCCGTGTCGGCGGGCTGGATATCAGCCGCTGCGGGCCGCGCGGCAGCCTGATTTACCGCGTCGAGACCCGCTACATCGATATCGAGCCGGAGCAACGCATCGTTTCGACCGAGCTCGTTTGCGAGGGTTGGAACCGGCTTTCCGTCTCGCTGGTCACGGTCGAGCTTCAGCCAGTGGGGACGTCAACGCGGCTGGTGCTGACCGACCAGATCGCGGCCTTTGGCGGCAAGGACATGATCGCCGGCAGCCAGGCAGGGTTTAGCGCTGCGCTGGACAATCTGGCGGTGGAACTCCGGCATCAGCCGGTTGATGCCTGAAGCCTAAGGGCCGGCAGGACCTATTTCGGCAAACCAGTTTACCAACAAGGACCCAGACATGATCGAACGATCCGTCGTCCATTCCACCTTCATCATAGAGCGTCTCTATCCGGCGGCGCCGTCGAAAGTCTTCTTCGCGCTCAGCAACGCGGACGCCAAGCGGCGCTGGTTCACCGATCCCGACAATCCGATGCCGGGCCGTTTTCAAATGGACTTTCGCATCGGCGGCAAGGAGGTCAATGCCGGCGGGCCGAAAGATGGCCCGATCCACGTCTACACAGCCACCTATCAGGACATCGTGCCGGACCAGCGCATCGTCTACAGCTATGACATGCTGTTCGGCGAAACCCGCATCTCCGTGTCGCTGGCCACGATCGAACTTTTTGCCGACGGCAAGGGCACGCGGCTGGTGCTGACCGAGCAGGGCGCTTTCCTCGATGGTCACGACACATCGTCGTCGCGCGAGCACGGGACCGGAGTGTTGCTCGATTTGCTCGGCGCTTTTCTGAACGAGAAGACCTGAAAGTGGCTGATCGCTCGCCCGCCAGAAACGGTCAGGCTTCCCAGAATTGATCGAGCCAGATGTTGAGTCTCAGGAAGCCGGCATTGCTTACCGTGTAAACGCGCCGCGTGCCTTCAGCCTTGGCGTTGACCAGTCCAGCGTCGAGCAACACTTTCAGATGCTGTGACACGGCCGGGCGTGAGACTGGAAGTCCGGACGCCAACTCGTTGACGGTCTTCGGACCGCGTCGAAGTTCTTCCAGAAGGTGGCGCCGATTGGGGTCGGCGATCGCCATGAAGGCGTCGGAAAACATCATGCCTCATTTGCGAGGCAAAGTTTTTCGAATCTCAACTGTCTGCTTCTGCTTTTCTTCTTGGATCAAGCCGCAATGCTTCCGGCGTCACCGAGCGGTCGGCCGGCTGCGTCTTGAAGGCGTCGCGATCGCCGATCGGCACCGGGGCGCGGCGGCTGATGCGCAGCAGCGTGTAGCCTGCCAATGACAGATGTGCGAAGGCGGTCGCCAGGAACAGGCCCTCCGGGCGCATCCAGCCCATCAGCGCCGCCGCCAGCAAGGGCCCGATCATGGTACCGAAGCCGTAAAGCAGCAGCAGTCCGCCGGACACCTTGACGAAGTCCTCGGCACGGGCGTGGTCGTTGGCATGCGCTACGGCGATCGAATAGAGCGTATAGGCGAAAGCGCCGTAAGCGGCGGTGGAGACGATGACGAAAATGCCGGAGCGCGGTTGAAACAGGAAGATCAGGAGCGCGAACAGCGCCGCGCCGAAAGCAGCACCGGCCAATACGAAACGCCGGTCGGTCTTGTCGGAGAGACGTCCGGCCGGCAGCTGCATGGCGGCACCGGCGACGACGACAAGGCTCATCATCAAGGCGATCTCGGCGGTGGAAATGCCGATGCGGGCGCCATAGACCGCACCCAGCGTGCCCCAGGCACCGTTGGCGATGCCGATCAAAACGCAGGCGATGGCCGATACCGGCGAGTTGGCGTAGAGCCCCTTGACGTCGAGCTTGACGTCTTGCAGCGGCTTGGGGTGCGACGCCGTCGAAACCGCGGTCGGGATCAGCGACAGGCAGAACAGTATGCCGGTGATCATGAACAGTGACGCCGATTTCACGTCGCCGCCGGCGACGATCATCTGGCCGCCCATGATCGAGGCATAGGTGACCATCATATAGAGGCCGAAGACGGTGCCGCGGTTCTCGTTGGTGGCCTTCTCGTTCAGCCAGCTTTCGATGACCATGAAGGCGCCGGCCATGGTGAAGCCGGTAAAGGCACGCAGCAGGATCCAGACATATTCATCGATGATCAGGCCTGTGAGCAGAGGGCCACGATGGCGCCGGACGCGGCGAAGGCGCCGAAGGCGCGCACATGCCCGGCGCGGCGCACGATGCGCGGGGCAAAGAAGCAGCCGGTGACGAAGCCGCCGGCCCAGGCCGTGCCCATCAGGCCGAGCGATGCGGTGGAGAACCCTTCCACCTGGCCGCGCAGGGGAAGCAGCAGCCCATGCAGACCCGATGCCGCCAGCAGGAAGGCAGTGCCGCGAAGCAGGGAGAGGATCGGTCGGTAGGATGCGAGCATTTATTGATCCGGCTGGACTCTGGAGGGACTCAAGGTCTGAAGACAGTCGCATTCGGGCTTTTCGGCGGCGGGGCTGTTCCACCGGTCTGCCTATCCGCGGCGGAACAGTGCCTCGGCGGCCGATTTGGTGTTGTCCTTGGCCTTGAGCTCCGCCTCCAGCCTGGCGATTTCGTCGCGAAGGATGCCGATGCGCTCCGACAGTTCACCGACGGAAAGCAGCGACAGGTCCTGCCCGATCTCGTGCGGGCGCGCCTTCTTCTTGGGTTCGTCGTCGAAGATCGCCATCGTTGCTCCTCCTCCGCCACACCAGATTGGCCATTTGCCTGATTTGGCAATCAGCATACATAGGGCAAGGGCGTCGATGCAAACAGCCGGTAGGAATGCGGCGAGGAAAGACGGGAAACTTCATGGCGAGCGGACAAAGAATTCCGGCAAGGATGACGGCAATCGCGATCTCGGAACCGGGTGGCCCACGGGTGCTGAAACCGGAAACGCGCGATGTGCCGCAGCCCGGCCCGGGCGAGATCCTGATCAAGGTTCATGCCGCCGGCGTCAACCGGCCCGATGTGCAGCAGCGCAAGGGCGCCTATCCACCGCCGCCCGGCGCATCGGACCTTCCGGGCCTCGAAGTGTCGGGCGAAGTGGCTGCCCTTGGCGACGAGATATCGCGCTGGCGCATCGGCGACCGGGTGTGCGCGCTCACCCCCGGCGGCGGCTATGCCGAATATGTCAAGGTTCATACCGGCAGCGTGCTGCCGCTGCCCGCCGGTTTCACCCACACGGAAGCAGCGGCCGTGCCGGAAAACTATTTCACCGTCTGGCACAATGTGTTCGAACGCGGCGGCCTGACGAAGGGCGAGACGCTGCTGGTGCATGGCGGCTCGTCGGGCATCGGCACGACGGCGATCCAACTGGCCTCGGCCTTCGGCGCCTATGTCATCACCACCGCCGGATCCAGGGAGAAATGCGACGCCTGCCTGAAGCTCGGCGCCGACCGGGCGATCAATTACCGCGAGGAGGATTTCGTCACGGCGGTCAAGGAGGCGACGGAAGGCAAGGGCGCCAATGTCATCCTCGACATGGTCGGTGGCGACTATGTCCAGCGAAACTACGAGGCGGCGGCGGTCGAGGGCCGCATCGTCCAGATCGCCGTGCAGGCGGGTGCTGTCGCCAGCGCCGATTTTTCCAAGATCATGGTCAAGCGGCTGACCCATACGGGGTCGACGCTCAGGCCGCGCACCGTCGAGTTTAAGGCGGCGATCGCGGCGGCACTGGAGGCACAGGTGTGGCCGCTGCTCGGCACGCGCAAGGTCGCACCCGTCATGGACATGATCTACCCGCTGACCGATGCCTGGCGCGCGCATGAGCGGATGGAAGAGGGCGAGCATATCGGCAAGATCGTGCTCGACGTCGGCTAGGACGTATCGATATTCCGGTGAGGCCGGCCTGCAAATGGCTAATACCTGCGCTTCCGGTGCTCGCGTACGAAAAGTACGCTCCGCTCCGGTTCTCGGTACCAACCATTTTCGACTCGGCCTGACCGGAATCTCGACACGTCCTGGGACAGCGCCCTTCGCCCCTGCCTACAAGATGAACAGAGGCTTAATGGTGCAATGCAGCATTTGCATCATTGCTATGCAAAATCGGCCGTTCAAGTCCTCATCGATGATCACTATCTGTGCAGCATCGAAACGAACACCCCATCAGGAGGACTACCATGAACCCGATCCGCGCTTACCGTAACTGGCGCATGTACAACGAGACCGTGCGCGAACTGAACCGTCTCAACGCCCGTCAGCTCAGCGATCTCGGCATCAACCGCGCCGACATCGAACGGATCGCCCGCCAGGCGATCTGATATCAAGCATGATCCGGCCGCAGGGCCGGGCTCATGTTGAGAAGTAGAGCCGTCGCAGACGTTCCCCGTTTCCGGTTCCGAGCCCGCTGGACCTTGTCCAGCGGGTTTTGTCTTTTTGGGGCCAGTGCAATTGCCTGGCGATTCCAGGAGCGCGCGCGGCACTTGCGCGGCCTGCCCAAAAGTGCGGGTCCCCTTGGCTAATGTCGCTGGCGGCCCAGCCATCCGAACGTGCTTGCCTGCTCCCGAACCCATCGGAGCGGCCGCGCTTCCAAAAACATTGCGAAACGGCAAGGGAACGGTTATACAGGCCGCGAATTTCCCATTTTGGTGGCTCTAAACCACCGCCCGCGCGGGAACGCGGGCGAACGAGAAGGATTTTTCTAATGGCCAATACGCTGTTGATGCCCAAGGCGACCGCCGTCTGGCTGGTCGACAACACCGCGCTCTCCTTCGAGCAGATCGCGCAGTTCTGTGGGCTGCATCCGCTCGAGGTCAAGGCGATCGCCGACGGCGAATCGGCGCAAGGCATCAAGGGCATGGACCCGATCATGACCGGCCAGCTGACTCGCGACGAGATCGCGCGCGCCGAGAAGGACCCGAACCAGCGCCTGAAGCTTTCCGACCCTAAGGTGCGGGTGCCGGAATCCAAGCGCAAAGGCCCGCGCTACACGCCGCTGTCGAAGCGCCAGGACCGGCCGAACGCCATCCTGTGGCTGGTGCGCAATCATCCCGAACTCAAGGACGCGCAGATTTCGCGTCTCGTCGGCACCACCAAGTCGACGATCGAGCAGATCCGCGAACGCAAGCACTGGAATTCGGCCAATCTGCAGCCGATGGATCCTGTGACGCTGGGTCTCGCCTCGCAGATCGACCTCGACATGGAAGTCAACCGCGCCTCGCGCGGCCGCGAACAGGCGCAGCCGGTCGGCGACACGCTGCTGCCGGCGGCCCTGACCGAGCGGCTGGTTCCGGCCCCCGAAAAGCCGAAGGACGAGGATGCCGAACTCGACGCCAGCGCCGTGTTCGCCAAGCTCTCGGCGCTGAAGTCGAAGAACGAAGACGCTGACGACGAGTAAGGTCTGCGACAGTCCAAAAAAAAGCCCGCTTCGAGCGGGCTTTTTTATTCCATATGCAATCTCAGTTTCGCGCCACGCGGTCCGGCGCCATACCGTAATCCTCGCTGCGCTCCACGGCCCGGTAGAAGTCGGCAAGCTGCTTGCCGCGCTCCGGCTTGAAGATGCGGCCGGCGATCACCACCGAGGCGATGCGGTCGATGCGGAAGGCGCGGAAGTCGTCGCGCATCTCGCACCAGGCGACCAACGTCCACACCTTGCCCCAGAACCACAGGCCGAGCGGCCTGATGTCGCGCGCGGTGCCGCGCCCGGCCTCGTCGCAATAGTCGATGGTCAGCACCTGGCGCTTTTCGACAGCACGCTCGATCAGATCGATCGCCTCGCGGGCGGCGTCGCTGACCACCCACATCGGCGTGTGGATCTCGGTACGGGCGATGCGGTCCTTCTCGGCATCGGGCAGCACCGCGCCGATCTTGACCAGCGCCTCGTTGGCGGCCCGTGCCATGGCGGCGCCGCCAAAGGCGCGCACCATGCGCGCACCGGCAACCAGCGCCACGATCTCGTCACGCGTGAACATCAGCGGCGGAAGATCGAAACCCTCCCTCATCATGTAGCCGACGCCGGCCTCGCCGTCGATCGGCACTCCCGTCGACTGCAGGTCGGCAATGTCGCGATAGATCGTTCGCTCGGAAACCTCGAGCCACGTGCCGAGCTTCTGGGCGGTGACCAGACGGCCACCCCGCAGATGCTGCACGATCTGAAAAAGCCTGTCGGCGCGGCGCATCGTTTGCTTCCCAGTGTTGTTGCTGGAGCGTCTCCTGGACCGGAGCCGCTTCCAGACGGCATTCATTACGGTTTCAGTCCTTCGCGCTTGCGCTGCGCGGCGACGAATTCCGCGCCAAAGGACAGTTTCTTCGTTGTCGGCGTCTTCGCATCGAGTACGCGCCAGAAGGGCGCGATGTCGCTCATCGTCATGCCGCGCTCAAGGTCTTCCTTGGCGGCCTCGGCAACCGTGCGCAGATGATAGCCAATAGTCACCGGACATGTCACTTCGGCGCCGTGTTCGATGGCAAGGGCCGTGCGCAACGCGCGGACATCCATCTCGACGCCTTTCGGAATCGAACGGATGAAAGTGTCGACCTGGCGCGCGGTAGGCACCAACATCGGCTGGCCTTCGACCACGTCACCCACCGTGCGTGGCGTCGGTTTCACGCCGTGGATGCCAGGCGTGTTCAGCCTGTCGTTCCAGCTCTTCATCGATCTTTCTCTCGGCCGGCCATGCGCATTATCCCACCATCGCACGTCTCTCCTGACAGCATACTGTCAGGAGGGTTCAGCATATTCCCTGGCAAACAACGTCCGCATCTGCGCGAGATCGCCGCCTCGTTCGGGATAGAGCGTCTTCAGAAAGGCAAGGGCAAAGGTGCCAGGCGCCGAACCCGGCGCGGACACGATCTTGCCATCGGCGACCGCATGCGGCACGTCCTGATAGTTGCTGTCGCCGGCATAACCGGCTTCGTGTCCGTTGATCCAGTCGCGGCGATTGCTGGTATGTTTGGCTTGTTCGAACATGCCAGCCCGGGCCAGTGCCAGCGTACCGGCGCAGATGCCGCCGACGACGCCGCCGCGCGTTGCAACGGCATTGAGCAGTTGAGCGACATCCGGCGGCGTCTTGCCCGCCCATTGGTCGGAACCGATGACGGCGACTGCGTCGAGATCGGCATTCTCGTCGACGCCGGCCGAACGGTCGGGCGTCAGCCGAAAGCCGCTGATCCCGGTCACCGGCTTGCCTCCAGGGGTCAATGACACGGCACGAGCACCGAACCACTCAACCGCCGAGGCTGCCAGCAAGCCGTATTCCCAGTCGGCAAAACCTTCGATGAAGACGAAGCCGATTGTCTTCTGATCAGGCATAAGCTCGCTCCGTCCCCCAACGCGCCGCGTCTTTGTTTTCATGCATGTCGCACCCCCCAAAACCGGAGGCCACTTTTGGGCGACATGCATTGATATCTGGGTATTGGCGCGCCCCATGTCCAATATCGATGTCGAAAAATTCGCCTCAATTGCCGCGGGAGCGACGTTCCGCATACATATCGGGCCAGCCGATATCCTTGCGGATGTCCGCGGGCAGCGCGTTCATGAAACGCTGCGTGCGAATTTCGTTGCGCATGGTGCGAACCTTGCCGACATAGTGCTGCATGCCGCGCAGGATGGTAAAACCGTTCATGGCTATTCTCCTCTCTCTAACTGGAGGCAGTATCGCACACCCCTCCTGACAGCAGTCTGTCAGGAGGGTGGCAGGGCGCGCGGCGATCGTTCCGGCTGGTGGAAATTGTCCACAACACGTGATCTTCGGCCCAGTTGCGAATGGAGGATTGTTCACCGCGAGGCTGCCTACGGAGCATCATTGTTCAGTTGGAGACGACGGACTGTCGGGATAGGCGACCTTCAGCGAGGTGACCGGAGTTCTGATATGAAGGGAGAAAATTCTTCCCCAAAACCAGGGAGACGACCATGAGCCTGCAACTGACAGGAATCCACCATCTGACCGCCATCACCGCCAACGCTCCTGGCAATCTTCATTTCTATACGAAGGTGCTGGGCTTGCGGCTGGTCAAGAAGACGGTGAACCAGGACGACACGTCGGCCTATCACCTTTTCTATGCCGACGGCGAAGCGACGCCAGGCACCGACCTGACCTTCTTCGACTGGCCGGTTGGCCGCGAACGGCGCGGTACCCACAGCATCGCGCGGACCAGCCTAAGGGTCGGCAGCCCGGAGAGCCTGGCCTGGTGGAAGCAGCACCTGGCCGGCGAAGGCATCGTGACAGGAGAGATTGCCGACAACGGCGGCTATCCGTCGTTCGATTTCGAGGATCCCGAAGGCCAGCGCCTGCGGCTCGTCAGCGATGGCGGCAAGGGTGGCAGCCATCCCTGGGCGCAAAGCCCGGTGCCGGCCGATTATCAGATCCGCGGGCTCGGGCCGATCGTCATCAGCGTCCCCGACATCACAAACACCGAGGCGGTGCTGACCAGGGTGATGAACATGCGCAAGGGCCGCGACTATGCTTCGCCGGATGGCGAAGGCCAGGTCCATGTCTTCGAAATGGGCGCTGGCGGGCCGGCGGCGGAGCTTCATGTCGCCGTGCAGCCCGGGCAGGCTCCCGCAAGGCAAGGCGCCGGTGCGGTTCACCATGTCGCCTTCAGGGCGCCGGACCAGGAGACGCTGCATCAATGGACCGCCCGTCTGGCCGAATTCCGCCTGCCGTCTAGCGGCGAGGTCGAGCGCTATTACTTCCGCTCACTCTATTTCCGTGAGCCCAACGGCATCCTGTTCGAGATCGCCACAGACGGGCCGGGTTTCACCGCCGACGAGCCGCTGGAAACGCTGGGCGAAAGCCTGGCCCTGCCGCCGTTCCTCGAACCGAAGCGCGCCTCGATCGAAGCCGGCCTTAAGCCGCTGAAGTAGATCGCCGCCTGAAAGGTGGGCGCCGCGTTTCCGGTTCGGGACGCGGCCCCTGTTCTTTCCCAGAGATCGAACAAGGCGCTTTGACAGCCGGCAACGTTGCTGATCAAAAGCGGCATGACGAAACTCCTCGCCCTTGTCATCATCGGCTTCATGGTGATCCAGCTGATCAAACCGATCGGCTGGCCAGGGCTCAAGCGCCGCGGCGATTTCTGGAAGCTGGCGCTGCTGGCCATGGCCGCAATCTCGCTGGCGGCCGTGCTCGGGCATTTGACATAGGTCTGCAGGCCGCATCGGCCGTCGGTGTTCAGCTGGCGAGCACCAGGCCGACGAGATGCTCGGCCCAGGCGCGGTAGCCCGCCTCCGAGGCGTGGAAGCCGTCCGAGGCGAAACCCTGTTCGGGATTGGTGATCGGCAGGCGCGGGGCCGGCACCGCGCCGCGCTCCAGGCAAAGCCGTTCACCCATCCGGTTCATCGCGGTGGCGCGGATTTCGAGGATCTTGCCGAGCAGCGGCGGCATGGCCGGCGCCCGCGTGAACTCCAGCACCGGCGACCACACGACGCGTGCCTCCGGCCATTTGGCGCGCAGGCCATAGAGCAAGCCGCCGAACTCCTTCTTGAAGCGCGGCACCGAATGAAAATTCTTGGTGTCGTTGGTGCCGATGGCCAGCACGATATGCGTCCATGGGTCGGCCGACAGGTTGGGCAGGACATGGTCGCGGATCTGGCCCGATGTCGCCGAATTGAAGCCGGCGGCGCGCCAGCGCACGGCGCGGCCGGTGCGCTGCGCAATCAGCATGGCGAGCTGCGCGGCAAGCCCGTCCTCCGAATTGCCGATGCCGACCGAGGCAGCCGAGGAGTCGCCCAGCACCAGAAGCGAGATATCAGGCGCCTTGCCAGCGAGTTCGTGCATGACCGGTCCCTGTGCCGGCAGCATGCGCGTGGTGCGGCGGCGCACGCCGAGCCCTTGCCAGACATAGACGGGGAAGGCGAGCCAGGTGAGAGAGGCCGGGAAGCGCATGGCGGAACCGTGGAATGATCTGCGGCAGGCTTAGCGCATGTTTGGGCCGAGGTGAACGGATCCTTGCATGGCCGGCCGGTGCCCTAAGGGTATATGTCGTCCTGTTGGGACCTGTTCCCATATTCATCGTGCAGCCGCACCCAGTCCATGAAGGTCCCGTAAGGACCGGTCTCGTCACGACCTTTCGGAGCGATGTCGAGATACTGATAGGCGCCGATGAACTGCTCGCTGCCGCGGGCGCGCGACATGAAGGTCAGGAAGATGTCACCGGTTTCGCCCTTGTAGAAGACAGTGGTGCCGGGCAAGTCCTTCGACGTCAGCACCGGTGTTTCGAAATTGTAGACCGCTTCGCCGGATGCGATCTGTTTGTCGGTGAAGGACACCTGCATATCGAAGTTGAAGTCGGACGCATAGGAAGACACCCAGTCGAATGTCCAGCCCATGCGCTGCTTGTAAGGCAGCAGCTCGGCCAGCGGCGCCCGCGATATGGTGACAAGCGACACGTCATGATGCCTGAGATGCCGGTTGGCGCCATCGATATGGTCGGCGACGAAGGCACAGCTTTCGCAGTGATGGGTGGAACCTGGCGCGAACACGAAGTGGTAGACGATCAACTGGCTGCGGTTGGCGAAAAGCTCGGCCAGTTTCTTCGGCCCTTGCTCCGTCTCAAAGACGTAGTCCTTCCTTAGTTTCAGCCAGGGCAGTTCCCGCCGCTCGGCCGCAACACGTTCCCGCAACCGCGTCAGTTCCTTTTCACGCGCCAGATGCCCCTTGTGCGCCTGGAACCAGTCCTCGCGTGAAACGACCTTGTTGCGATGCATGAACCTCTCCCTGTCTCTCATCCCAAGGACGTTCGGGACGAGCGCAAACCGACATCGCCGGCAACGCCCAGAGGAAATAAGGATGAGGAGGTCTTCCCCCAAATCGCAGACAACGAAAACCCGGGCGCGTTGGCCCGGGTTTGAACGGTGACGGAAGCGGTGTGCTCAGGCGGCCTGTTCGAGGCTCGCCTTCCATTTTCCGAGTGCGGCCAGATAGTTCATGTGGGCGCGATGGGTGAAGGCGGCCTGGCCGGCGGCGACGTTCGACGCCTTGCCGCTCCATGCCTTCTGCGGGGCAGCCTGCAGCGCGCGGCCATAGGAGAAGGTCAGCTTCCACGGATGCGGCCCGATGGCATTGATGGCGTTGAGGTTGGCGGTTGCCTCCTCGTCCTCCTGGCCGCCGGAGAGGAAGGCGATGCCCGGGACCGCCGCCGGCACCGTCTCGCGGAACAGTTTTATGGTCATCTCGGCGACTTTTTCGGGACTGTCCACCGTGCCCGACTTCTTGCCCGACAGCACCATGTTGGGCTTGAGGATCGTGCCTTCCAGCACGACGCGCGCCGCATGGAGTTCATCATAGAGTTTGATCAGCGTCGCCTTCGAGACCTCGTAGCAGGTGCCGATGTCGTGGGCGCCGTCCATCAGCACTTCCGGCTCGACGATCGGCACGATGCCGGCTTCCTGGCAAAGGGCGGCATAGCGGGCGAGCGCATGGGTATTCGCGCTGATCGAATTGGTCGAAGGCACGCCCTTGCCGGTATCGATGTCGATCACCGCGCGCCATTTGGCGAAGCGGGCGCCGAGCTTGTAGTAGTCGGCAAGGCGCTCACGCAGGCCGTCGAGGCCCTCGGTGACGGTGTCGCCGGGAAAGCCGGCCAGCGGTTTGGCGCCGGCATCGACCTTGATGCCGGGGATGGCGCCTGATGCCTTGATGATGTCGACCAGAGGCGTGCCATCCGCGGCCTTCTGGCGGATGGTTTCGTCATAGAGGATGACGCCGGAAATGTATTTGGTCATCGCGTCCTTGGCGCGGAACATCATCTCGCGATAGTCGCGGCGACTGTCGGCTGTCGATTCAACGCCGATGACATCGAAGCGCTTCTTGATGGTGCCGGAACTTTCGTCGGCGGCCAGCAGGCCCTTGCCGTTGGCCACGATCGCGGCGGCTATGTCTTCGAGACGTTCGCTCATTATGCTTCTCCTGAAAGGGGTTCGTTCCGCGCTTAGCGGAAGTCTACCGCCAAAGGAATGGCATCGGAAAGCTCGAATCGATTGAAAGTCCCGGGCGCCTCTTTGTGTTGATTGCCTTGCTTGTTCCAGCCGCATTTCTGTGGCGCCAGGCGTTTCCGCCTGGCTGCAAAATGCGCTTCAGTCTTGACGCAATTCCCAAGGGAAAGCGCTACGCGCTTTTCCCGGGAAAACCGTTCACAGTTTTCCCGGAACTGCTTACCGCTTCAGCACGTCGACGCCGGGCAGCGGCTTGCCTTCCATCCACTCCAGGAAGGCGCCGCCGGCGGTCGAGACATAGGTGAAGTCGTCGGCGACGCCAGCGTGGTTGAGGGCCGCCACCGTATCGCCGCCGCCGGCGACGGAGACCAGCTTGCCGGCCTTGGTGCGCGCGGCCGCGTGTTTTGCCGCCGCCACCGTGGCGTGATCGAACGGCTCGATCTCGAAGGCACCGAGCGGGCCGTTCCAGACCAGCGTCGCGGCGCGGTCGATCCATTCGCCGATCGTCTTCACGGTCTTCTCGCCGACATCGAGGATCATGCCATCGGCCGGGACTTCGGAGATGGCGACGGTCTCGCAGGCGGCGCCCGCCTTGAATTCCTTGGCGACGACACCGTCGACCGGCAGGATGATGGCGCAGCCGGCTTCGGCAGCCTCGATCATGATCTGCTTGGCAGTGGCGGCAAGGTCATGCTCGCACAGCGACTTGCCGACATTGGTGCCGCGCGCGGCAAGGAAGGTGTTGGCCATGCCGCCGCCGATGACCAGCGCGTCGACCTTCTTCACCAGGTTCATCAAAAGGTCGATCTTGGTCGAGACCTTGGCGCCGCCGACGATGGCGACGACCGGGCGGACCGGGTTGCCCAGACCCTTCTCCAGCGCTTCGAGCTCGGCCTGCATGGTGCGGCCAGCAAAGGAAGGCAACAGACGCGCCAGCCCTTCTGTGGAAGAGTGGGCGCGGTGCGCCGCGGAAAAGGCGTCGTTGACGAAAATGTCGCCATTGGCCGCGAGCCGCTCGCTGAAGGCCGGGTCGTTCTTTTCCTCGGCCTTGTAGAAGCGGGTGTTTTCGAAGAGCAGCACGTCGCCCTTGTTCATGGCCGCGACGGCACTTCCCGCTGTGTCGCCGACGCAATCCGAGGCAAAGCCGACGGGGCGGCCGAGCACCTCGGCGGTTGCCCTGGCGATCGGCTCCAGCGAGAATTCCGGCGATGGCCCATCCTTAGGCCGGCCGAAATGGGCAAGCAGGATGACCTTGGCGCCCTTGCCCGACAGTTCGGCGATGGTCGGCGCGATGCGTTCGATGCGGGTGGCGTCGGTGACCTTGCCGTCGGCGACGGGAACGTTGAGGTCGACGCGCACCAGCACGCGCTTGCCGCTGATGTTGCCGATATCGTCCAGGGTCTTGAAGGCGGCCATGCGGGTTCCTTTCCTCGGGAAAATCGCGGGGACCATACCCCGCATCGGTGCCGATGCAAGGCTTTGGCCGCGATGCGGCGCGAAATTTTGAGGCGGGCGGGAACATAGTCCGTGAAGATCGCCCGGTGATGACGGGGCAGGGCCAGCGATCGCCCTTCTCAGCTCCCGGTCGTGGCTTTTTCAACCGGCGGCTTGGAGGCGTCTTCGGCCTGTGCCGCCGCTTCCTGCGTCTCGGTCGGCTTGCGCCAGTTGCGGATGAAGGCGCCGAGGCGGTCGCCCATCTCGCCGGCACTTAGGAACACCGGCACCCGCGCCACCGGCGCGGTCGGCTCGAAGGAAAGGCCGAGACCCGTGATCCTGCCCTTGTCGTCGACATCCCTGACGATCAGCTCGATCGAGCCGATCAGCACGCGATCGGCATATTCGGCATGGCCGCCGAGCCGCGCCGTGACCAGAGCGCCGACGGTGAGCTTCTTCTCCGCCTCGGTCAGGCCCGGTGCGTAGGCGGCTTCCAGTTCGGCGCCGGAGCGTGCCGGGTCGACGGCGAAGGCGCCGAAGAAATCGGCATCTTCCGGGTCGACCACCGCGCGGCTGGCGAACAGCTTGTCGAGCAGGCGCGGATAGCGGTCCGGCACGAAAATGTAGACTTGGTCGCCGGCGGCGAGCCGGCCCATGTCCTGGAAACGCATGGAGCGGCCGTCGCGCAGTACCAGGGAGGGCCGCGCCCAGCGCGGAATGCGCTCGCCGCGCGCCACCGGGCTGCCATGCGCCACGCGATAGGCAAGGAGCTCGTGGTGGGCGGAGCCGGGGAGTTCGAGTTCGACCTTGTCGAGTGGGCCAAGGCGGGCCGGCACGATGAGGCCAAGGCGACGCGCCAGCGGGCCGACCGTCCAGCCCTGGATGACAAGCGACACCAGCACGATGATGAAGGCGGCGTTGAAAATGGTGCGGCCGTTTTCCAGCCCGCCGAGCAATGGGGTGATGGCGAGCAAAATCGAAACCGCGCCGCGCAGGCCGACCCAGGAGACGAAGGCGACTTCGGGGCGCGGCAGGCGGAAAGGGATCAGGCAGAGCCAGACAGCGATCGGGCGGGCGATAAACATCAGGAAAAGGCCAAGCGCTATCGCCGGCACCATGATCGCCGGAAATTGCGAAGGGGTGGCGAACAGGCCGAGGATCAGGAACATGATGATCTGCGCCAGCCATGACATGCCGTCCTGGAAACGCTTCAGGATGGTGACGGCGCGGATGTCGGAATTACCGGCAATGAGGCCGGCGATATAGACCGCCAAGAAACCGGAGCCGCCGATGGCGCCGGCGGCGGCGAAGACCATCAGCGACAGCGTCAGCACGAAGATCGGCAGCAGGCCGTGGTCGAGATTGAGCCGGTCGACGAGACGCACGATGGCAAGGCCGCCGAGTGCGCCGACGACGGCGCCAAGGCCCATATTGACGAGGAAGCCGAGGATCAGGCTGGTGACCAGGACATTGGTTTCGGGGTTGGCATGGGCGGCGATGACCTCGACCAGGGTGATGGTCAGGAAGATGGCGATCGGGTCGTTGGTGCCGGATTCCACTTCGAGCGTCGAGCGCACGCGCTCACGCAGATTGATCTCGCCGGCGCGTAGCAGGAAGAACACCGCCGCGGCGTCGGTCGAGGCGACGGCGGCGCCGAGCAGGAAGGATTCCAGCCAGCTGAGATCAAGCAGATAGTAGGCCGCCGCTCCGAACAGGCCGGTGGTGAGAAGCACGCCGAAGGTCGCCAGCGACAGCGCCGGGCCGGCCGCCTGCCGCAAGGCGTTGAGCGGTGTGCCGAAGCCGGAATCGAACAGGATGACCGCCAGCGCCAGTGAGCCGGCAAAATAGGCGATGCGGGCATTGTCGAATTCGATGCCGAGGCCGTCGGTTCCGGTGGCGAGCCCGATGCAGAGAAAGAGCAGCAGGAGGGGGGCACCGAAGCGGAAGGCGATCAGACTCGAAAACGCGGCGGCGACAACGAGCGCCGTGCCGACCAGCGTGACGAGATAGATCGCATGCTCCATCCGTGATTTGCCCCTCGAATTCCTCTTTATATCGATTTACGGGAGAGTGGGGCGAAGGCATGGCCAGTGCAAGGCGCGGGGGTGGTTTTTTGGGGCGAGCCGTTGATTTTCCGGTGGTTCGGCGTTGCTGCTCCGGCAAATGAAAAACGCCCGGACGAAGCCGGGCGTTTCAGGTGTCGAGAAGACGGGTCCGCGATCAGGCGATGGTCTTGCCGAAGGCGACGGCGGTGTCGCCCATGCGGTTGGAGAAGCCCCATTCATTGTCGTACCAGGACAGCACCGAAACGAAGTTGCCGTCCATCACCTTCGTCTGGTCGAGCGCCATGATCGAGGAACGCGGATCATGGTTGAAGTCGATCGAGACATTCGGGTGATGGGTGACGCCGAGAATGCCCTTCAGCTTGCCGTTGGAGGCGGCGATGACCGCTTCGTTGATTTCCTGCACCGTGGTGGCGCGCTTGGCGATGAACTTGAAGTCGACGACCGAAACGTTCGGGGTCGGCACGCGGATCGAGATGCCGTCGAGCTTGCCCTTGAGGTCGGGGAGCACGAGGCCGATCGCCTTGGCCGCACCGGTCGAGGTCGGAATCTGCGACAGGGCCGCTGCACGGGCGCGGTAGAGATCCTTGTGCATGGTGTCCAGCGTCGGCTGGTCGCCGGTGTAGGAATGGATGGTCGTCATCATGCCTTTTTCGATGCCGACCGTCTCGTGCAGCACGGCGGCCAGCGGCGCCAGGCAGTTGGTGGTGCAGGACGCGTTCGAGATGACGATATGGTCCTTGCTCAGCTTGTCGTGGTTGATGCCGTAGACCACGGTCAGGTCGGCGCCATCGGCAGGTGCGGAGACCAGCACGCGCTTGGCGCCGGCGGTCAGGTGCGCGGCGGCCTTGTCGCGGGCGGTGAAGATGCCGGTGCATTCGAGCGCGATGTCGACGCCGAGCTCCTTCCACGGCAGCTGCGTCGGATCCTTGATGGCGGTGACCTTGAACTTTTCCTTGCCGACGGTGATCTGATCGCCGGACACCGACACTTCATGCGGGAAACGGCCGTGCACGCTGTCGTAGCGCAGCAGGTGGGCATTGGTCTCGACTGGGCCGAGATCGTTGACGGCGACGACGTCGATGTCCTTGCGGCCGGATTCATGGATGGCGCGCAGGATGTTGCGGCCGATGCGGCCGAATCCGTTGATGGCAACTCTGACGGTCATTTTTCTCTCCCTGGGAGCTGGAAGGCTGACGATGGGTCCGCAGCTTCATAGCGGCGGACGGCCAAAGAATCCAGCCAAAGCGACGCAGATTTAAATCGATTAGGTTGGGCCAGCCCCGGCGAAATCGCTTTGCGCGGCTTCGCCGGGGCATTTTTGTTTTGTGCATGCCGTTACCCCAAAACCGCACCACGATTTTGGGCGGCGTGCACGGCCTTACTTGGCGTGCAGGCGGGCTTCCGCCGCCTTGGCCGCCGCCTCGGCGGTGATGCCGAAATGCGGGTAAAGCTGTTCGATCGTGCCCGAGGCGCCGAAGCCGGTCATGCCGACGAAGATGCCGTCCGAGCCGATGAGATGATCCCAGCCCTGGCGGATGCCGGCTTCGATCGCCATCTTGATCGGCGCGTTGCCGATCGTCTTCTTGCGGTAGTCGTCGCTCTGCTTGTCGAACAGTTCGAAGCAAGGCACCGACACGACGCGGGTCGGGTGGCCGTGCTTCTCGAGCAGGTCGCGGGCGCCGAGCGCGATCTCGACCTCGGAGCCGGTGGCGAAGATCGTCACCGCCGCCTCGCCGCTGGCCGCGGCCAGTTCGTAAGCGCCCTGGCTGCTGAGGTTGTTGGCCGAATGCTCGGTGCGCACGGTCGGCAGGTTCTGTCGGGTCAGCGCCAGCGTCGACGGCGTCTTTTCGGATTCGAGCGCGATCTGCCAGCATTCCGCGGTCTCCACCGCGTCGGCGGGGCGGAAGACATTGTGGTTGGGAATGGCGCGCAGGGCCGCCAGGTGCTCGACCGGCTGGTGGGTCGGGCCGTCTTCGCCCAGACCAATGGAATCATGGGTCATGACGAAGATCGAGCGGATGCCCATCAGCGAGGACAGCCGCATCGAGGGGCGGGCATAGTCGGAGAAGCACATGAAGGTACCGCCATAGGCGATGAGGCCGCCATGCAGCGTCAGCCCGTTGATGGCCGCCGCCATGCCGTGCTCGCGGATGCCGTAGTGGACATAGCGCTGGCCGTAATCGTCCGGCGTGATGTTTTTGGTCTGGCTGGTCTTGGTGTTGTTGGAGCCGGTCAGGTCGGCGGAGCCGCCGATGGTCTCCGGCACGGCGCCGTTGATGACCTCAAGCGCCATTTCCGACGATTTGCGGGTGGCGACCTTCGGCTTGTCGGCCGAGAGCTTCTTCTTGTAGTCGGCGATGACGGCGTCGAAATTGGACGGCAGCTTGCCGGCGAGGCGGCGCTCGAACTCGGCCTTCAGCTTCGGCTCTGCCTTGGCGAGACGGCCTTCCCAGTCGGCGCGCGGCTTGGCACCGGCCTTGCCGGCGGCGCGCCAGGCATCGAGGATGTCGGCCGGAATCTCGAAGGGCGGCGATTCCCAGTTGAAGAACTTGCGCGCGCCGGCGATCTCGTCGGCACCGAGCGGCGAGCCGTGCGCCTTGTTGGTGCCGGCCTTGGTCGGGGCGCCGAAGCCGATGGTCGTCTTGCAGGCGATCATCGTCGGCTTGTCGGAATGGCGGGCCGCCTCGATGGCATAGGCGATGGCTTCCGGATCGGTGCCGTCGATATGGCTGGCGTTCCAGCCGGAGGCCTGGAAGCGAGCGACCTGGTCGGTGTTGTCGGCGAGCGAAACCGGGCCGTCGATCGAGATGTTATTGTTGTCCCAGAAGACGATCAGCTTGTTGAGCTTGAGATGCCCCGCCAACGCGATGGCTTCCTGGGAAACGCCTTCCATCAGGCAGCCGTCGCCGGCCAGCACATAGGTGTAATGGCTGACCAGGTCGTTGCCGAAGGCAGCGTTCATGATGCGCTCGCCGAGCGCGAAGCCGACCGAATTGGCGAGGCCCTGGCCGAGCGGGCCGGTCGTCGTCTCGATGCCGGTGGCGTGGCCGTATTCGGGATGGCCGGCGGTCTTGGAGCCGAGTTGGCGGAAGTGCTTGATCTGGTCGAGGGTCATGTCCTCGTAACCGGTCAGATGCAGCAGCGAATAGAGCAGCATCGAGCCATGGCCCGCCGACAGGATGAAGCGGTCGCGGTCGGGCCAGTGCGGGGCCTTGGGATCGTATTTCAGGAAGCGGGTGAACAGCACCGTGGCAATGTCGGCGCAGCCCATGGGCAGGCCGGGATGGCCGGAATTGGCCTTCTCGACGGCATCCATGGAGAGAAAGCGGATCGCATTGGCCATCCGGTCATGTTGTTCACGCGACGTCATGGTTCCTCCAAAGGTGGGGGTTTGGGGGCTTGGGAGCGCCCTTGAAAAGGTGCGCGACACATAGCAGGCGCGGGCTTTTAGTCAACAAATCGGGCGCAGATTTGCCGGTCTTGTGATGCTGACTGTGGCCCTACATTAGCGTTAGCAGGGGACAGTCGCGAGAGCTTTGTTGACGTTGCCTTCACCCGGTGCCTAATGTTTCAGGGATAACGCGTTCTGAACGCGAACGATTCGGTGATGGGCAGGGCACAGGACGAAGGCCATGACCGGGGAAACCACACTCAAGGAAGTCATCGCCAGGCTGGGCAAGGCCATCGAGGGGCTGGAAAACGCCGTCGCGGCCAAGCTGGAGCATGAACGCGATTACTCGGAAGCCGAGGCCGAGGTGCAGCGGATGAATGCCGACCGCTCCAGGCTGGCGCAGGAACTCGACAATTCCGAAGCGCGCGCCGAACGGCTGGAGGACGCCAACAAGGAAGTATCGCGACGGCTGGTGACCGCCATGGAAACCATCCGCGCCGTGTTGGACAGATAGGAGCTGGCCCATGGCACAGGTCACGGTTTCAATCGACGGCAAACAGTATCGGATGGCCTGCGACGAAGGCCAGGAAGATCATCTGATCGACCTCGCCGAACGCTTCGACCGTTATGTCTCGCATCTGAAGGATTCTTTCGGCGAGATCGGCGACCAGCGGCTGACCGTCATGGCCGGCATCATGGTGATGGACGAACTCTCGGAACTGCAGAAGCGCGTCAAGGGCATGGAAAGCGAGGTGCTGACCTTGCGCAAGACGCGCGACGAGGCGCTGACCAAGGCCGACAAGAGCGACAGCGTGCTGACCAACGCGCTTGGTGCGCTGGCGCAGCGGATGGAAGACCTCGCCACGTCGCTGGCCGTGAAATCCTAGACTTTCGCGACGCCGACAGCGAAATTTCCATATTCCCCCAGAAATGGCGAAAATTTTTCGCGGCCTGCATCACTGCCGGCGACCGCACCGTTTTGAAGGTCGCAGATGGAGTGGTAAAAGGGTGGCCGCCCGCCAACGAGCGGCATTCACAGGGGTAGGAACCATGAGCCTTCGTATCAACGACATCGCGCCGGATTTCACGGCCGAGACCACGCAGGGGACGATCAGCTTTCACGACTGGATCGGTGACGGTTGGGCAATCCTCTTCAGCCACCCGAAGAATTTCACACCGGTCTGCACCACCGAGCTCGGCACGATGGCCGGGCTGGAAGGCGAGTTCAAGAAACGCAACGTCAAGATCATCGGCATCTCCGTCGATCCGGTTGCGAGCCACGACAAATGGCAGGCCGACATCAAGACGGCGACCGGCCAGACGGTGCACTATCCGCTGATCGGCGACAAGGACCTCAAGGTCGCCAAGCTCTACGACATGCTGCCCGCCGGCGCCGGTGAGACCTCCGAAGGCCGCACGCCGGCCGACAACGCCACCGTGCGCTCGGTCTATGTCATCGGGCCGGACAAGAAGATCAAGCTGGTGCTGACCTATCCGATGACCACGGGCCGCAACTTCGACGAGATCCTGCGCGCGGTCGATTCCATGCAGCTCACCGCCAAGCATCAGGTGGCGACGCCGGCAAACTGGAAGCAGGGTGAGGACGTCATCATCACCGCTGCCGTTTCCAACGAAGATGCGATCAAGCGTTTCGGCGCCTTTGAGACCATCCTGCCTTATCTCAGGAAGACCAAACAGCCGTCCGCCTGAAGCGGACGCCGGAACGGTTTTTGCCTTTTCCGCCCTTGCGGGCCAAGTCATGCTTGACTGGCCCGCAAGGGTGGACAACCATACTCCTGTTGGAGCCTGGCGGAGAAAAACGTTCCTGCTGGCTGGGTTGGGGAGTTCGGTTTGGACTTGGCTTTGGCAAAACCTGAGGTCAGGGGCTTTTACGACAAGCCGACCGGTGCCATTCAGTATGTCGTCACCGATCCGGCGACAAGGCGATGCGCCATCATCGATCCGATCCTCGACTTCGACGAGAAATCCGGCGCGACGGGTACGAAGAGCGCGGATGCCCTGCTCGATTTCGTCGGGGAGAACGGGCTGAAGCCCGAGTGGATCCTCGACACCCATCCGCATGCCGATCATTTCTCGGCCGCGCACTATCTGAAACGCAAGACCGGGGCGCGGACGGCGATCGGTAACAGGATCGTCGACGTCCAGAACCTGTGGAAGGCGATCTACAACTGGCCGGATTTTCCCGCCGACGGTTCGCAGTGGGACAGGCTGTTCAGGGAAGGCGAGACGTTTCGGATCGGCAGCCTACCGGTCCATGTGCTGTTCTCGCCGGGACATACGCTGGCCTCGATCACCTATGTGGCTGGCGACGCCGCCTTCGTGCACGACACGCTGTTCATGCCCGACAGCGGCACGGCGCGAGCTGATTTCCCCGGCGGCAGTGCCGCGCGGCTGTGGCGCTCGATCCAGGACATACTGGCGCTGCCCGATGAGACGCGCGTCTTCGTCGGCCATGACTATCAGGCCGGTGGCCGCGAGCCCTTGTGGGAGAGCACGGTTGGCCTGCAGAAGGCCAAGAACATCCATCTTGTCGCCGCGCACAGCGAGGCCGAATTCGTGGCGCTGCGCGAGGCTCGCGACAGAACATTGCCGATGCCGCGGCTGATCCTGCACGCGCTGCAGGTCAACATGAATGGCGGCCGGCTGCCGGAGCCGGAAGCCAATGGCCGACGGTATCTGAAGTTTCCGCTGGATGCGCTGTGAAAGTGATGCGCCGCGCGGGTAGTCCCTTCTCCCCGTCATTATACGGGGAGAAGGTGGCGGCAGCCGGATGAGGGGCGGCGCCAACGTCCGTTATGATCGCGCCGCTGGCTCTGTGGCTGTAAACCCGCAATCCCGGCGCTGCCCCTCATTGTCCCGCCGGACATTTCTCCCTGTATAGTGACGGGGAGAAATGTCGGCTGCGCCGGTTTCGCCAAATCGCTGGCGTCACAAAAAACGGCGTCAGTTTCCTGACGCCGCCTTGATGTTTTGTCGCCGAAGCTGGGCTTAAGCCGCCGGCTGAGCCTCGATGGTGCGCAGTGCCTGGGTCTGGCGCTTGGCGGCGGCCTTGACGGCATCCTGCACCTTCTCGAAGGCGCGCACCTCGATCTGGCGCACGCGCTCGCGGCTGATGTCGAACTCGGCCGACAGCTCTTCCAGCGTCAGCGGCTCCTCGGCGAGGCGACGGGCCTCGAATATGCGCCGCTCGCGCTCGTTGAGCACGGCAAGAGCGCCCGACAGCATGCCGCGCCGGTTTTCCAGTTCGTCCTGCTCGATCAGCATCTCTTCCTGGCTTTCGTGGTCGTCGACCAGCCAGTCCTGCCATTCGCCGGACTCACCTTCCGTCGCCCGGATCGGCGCGTTGAGCGAAGCATCACCGGACAGGCGGCGGTTCATCGACACCACCTCGGCTTCGGAAACGTTCAGCCGCGTGGCGATCTCGGCGATCTGGTCGGGCTTGAGGTCACCGTCATCCAGCGCCTGGATCTTGCCCTTCACCTTGCGCAGGTTGAAGAACAGACGCTTCTGGTTGGCGGTCGTGCCCATCTTGACCAGGCTCCACGAGCGCAGGATATACTCCTGGATCGAGGCCTTGATCCACCACATGGCGTAGGTCGCGAGGCGGAAACCGCGCTCGGGTTCGAATTTCTTGACGGCCTGCATCAGGCCGACATTGCCTTCCGAGATCACCTCGCCGATCGGCAGGCCGTAGCCGCGATAGCCCATGGCGATCTTGGCGACGAGCCGCAAATGGCTGGTGACGAGCTTGTGCGCGGCGGACGTGTCTTCATGCTCGGCATAACGCTTGGCGAGCATGTACTCTTCCTGCGGCTGAAGCATGGGAAAGCGGCGGATTTCTTCCAGGTAGCGGCTGAGGCCGCCTTCGCCGGAAACAATACTAGGTAGTGACTGGGCCATGATAGCGCCCCCTCTCTATTGGAGTGATGCCCCCGAAACGCGGCGGGCATGTGACGCGAACACCAAAAGGCTCGCTCGCGGCATAAGGTCTTATATAGGAACAAAACCAGAAAAGACAGGCATTTGTTCAACACGAAACAGTGTGTCACGCTGAAGTGAACAATGCCAGTCAGGTTTTTTGATGGCTGGTTTCGAGCTTGTTGAAGGCGGGGTTTAGAGATTGCGAAAGCCGCTGACGAGTTCCTCCATGTCCCCCGGGATCGGCGCCTCGAACCTCACCAGTAGATGGGTATCGGGATGGCGAAATGCAAGGAGCCAGGCATGCAAAGCTTGCCGTGAAAATGCGTTGACCTGACTTTTCAGGGGTTCCGGCAGCCGGTTGGCCTTGGTGCGGAAGGCCTGGCCGTAGTCGGGGTCGCCGATGACCGGGTGGCCGATATGGGCCATATGGACACGGATCTGGTGGGTCCGGCCGGTTTCCAGCCGGCATTCGACCAGGCTGGCGGTGGCGAATTCCTGCTGTTTTTCGCCGAAACGCTCCTGAACGGCAAAGTGGGTGACGGCATGGCGGGCATCGTCGCGGCCTTCCGGCACCACGGCGCGGCGCACCCGGTCGGCGGCGCGGCCAAGCGGCGCGTCGACCGTTCCGGTCGGCCGCTGCGGTATGCCCCAGACCAGCGCCAGATAGGCGCGTTCGAGATCGCCGGTCCGGCCGTGATCGGCGAAGGCCTCCGACAGCGCCTTGTGGGCGCGGTCGGTCTTGGCCACCACCATGACGCCGCTGGTCTCCTTGTCGAGGCGGTGGACGATGCCCGGCCGGCGCACCCCGCCAATGCCAGACAGGCTGTCGCCGCAGTGATGGATCAGAGCGTTGACCAGCGTGCCGGTCCAGTTGCCGGCGCCGGGGTGCACGACCAGCCCCGCCGGCTTGTTGATGACGATCAGCGCGTCGTCCTCATAGAGCACGTCGAGCGCGATGGCCTCGCCCTGCGGCGCGGCCGGCTCCGGTTCCGGCATGGCGACCGACACGCTTTCGCCCGCGATCATCTTGCGCTTGGTCTCGTCGGCCGGCTTGCCGTCGATGCTCACAGCGCCTTGCCTGATCAGCATCTGCACGCGGCTGCGCGACATATCAGGGCCGAGGCTGGCCGCCAGCCATTGGTCGAGGCGCTGGCCGGCCGCATCCGCGCCCACCACCAGCACCGTCGGTTCGGCCGCGATGAATCGATCCTCTATCAATTCGGGGGCCTCTTCGTTATGAGCGCTCATCGAAAACCGTTCCGGAATATTTGCCATGGCCCGGCCCGATGCCGACGAAGACTCTTTTGCTGCCAAAGGCGGGGAAAAGCCACTCGACCCCGAGGTCGAAAAGATGCGTGGCAAGCTCGTCCGCTTCATGGCCATCAATCTCGGCCTGCTGTTGCTGGCTCTTATGGTGGTGATCGCGGCGATTGTCTACAAAGCCCGCAAGGCACCGCCGGCAAGCCCGCCGCTGGCCGGTGACATCCAGGTGCCGGCCGACGAGCCGCTCAGCGGCGACATCGTGCTGCCGGTCGGGGCGAAAGTGGTCAGCCAGTCGCTGTCCGGCAATCGCATCTCCATCGACGCCGAGCTTGCCGACGGCGGCCGTGCGATCTTCGTCTATGATATCGCCGAGCGCCGCCTGATTGGGCAGTTCGCAATTCGCAGCAAATGACCGGCGGCAATGCAACAAGCAAGTTTGCCGCAGAAATGAACAGGCCTCAGTCATGACAGGCTTCGCCGGACATCGTCGTGTCGCGACCGTGGCGCTGGTCGTCGCCAATTATGACGAGGCGATCGCCTGGTATGTCGGGCGGTTGGGTTTCCTGCTCCTCGAGGACGTCGATCTCGGCGGCGGCAAGCGCTGGGTCACGGTCGCGCCGGCCAACGGGCAGGGCGCCAGGCTGCTGCTGGCGGAGGCGTCCGACGAGGCGCAAAGGAAAAGTATCGGCAACCAGACAGGCGGCCGGGTCTTCCTGTTCCTCGAAACCGACGACTTTGCGCGCGACCATGCGGCGATGCTGGACAACGGTGTCGAATTCCGCGAGGCGCCGCGTTTCGAACCCTATGGCACGGTCGCGGTTTTCGCCGATCTGCACGGCAATCTCTGGGACCTGATCGAACCGAAACGCTAGGCTTGCGGCCAGCTTTTCTTCGATGTGGTAAAGCTGGCCAACCCCAGTTGCTTTTTCCCAGCCGTCAGCCTATATCGCCGGTTCTTGAGCGCGCCCATCGTCTAGCGGTCAGGACACCGCCCTCTCACGGCGGGAACAGGGGTTCGATTCCCCTTGGGCGTACCAAGCTTCCTTCTGGCTACATTGGCAACTTTTATGGCTCGGCTCCCGCCGAGCATGCGCCTGACCGGACGCTGACTGTCAATGGCATCGCTCACCTTGCGCGAGGAAGGTACAGGGATGATGATGACAGCCCGCAGGCCCAGTCGTATCGATCGACCAAGACCTGCGCCGACTTCCAGGGGCCTGTCAAAATAGATGTTGCCTTCATGATCGACACACCCAAGCGTCAGGACCCCGATGAGACCAACGAGCGGGGTTTGCAGGCGATTGAGGCGCGTAGAGTTCCCTTGCCCGTCGGCTACCGACAGGGTGTGATCTCCGCGATCACCGTGTTGCTCGGGTTTTCGCTTCTTTTCCTGCGGTATTGGAATTTCGAAGCTGATGGCGGATGGACGACGGCCTCGATCCTGGCGACGCTGCTGCTCGCGCTGTCCATCGTCCTCCAACTCGTCGCACTGTGGCGTTCGCTGCTCCCGCGCGACGACGACGAGCCGGTCTATCAGGTCACGCTGCGCTGGTTCCTCGCCTCGATCATCGCTCTCCTTGCGGGCGTGCTGCTGGCCGGGCTGATCGCTTCGCACGTCTTCAATTTTTGATCGGCGCAATGCCGGGCCGGTCGACCATCGGCTATGCGCCGTAAGGTTGTCGTGTCGACTGCACGGAAAAGCCCCGCCGACCGGGAGTCAAGCGGGGCCCTTGGAGTAGCCGCAAAGGGGACTAGCTTCGGACTACTCATTGATCCGTAGGATCATCTTCAATGTAGTCCACACGAAGAGATGCCGCATCGCTCGAATAAATGAAGGAAACAACCCTTTCCACATTTCAAGGCCATTCTTTCTACGAATTAGATGGCCTGCACAATATTCGAGGACGCAGCTTTGCGACCAGGAGCGGTTTCACCGTCCTGCAAAGATGGGACTTGCCGCTTCTGGCGCGGCGAGGCCGATTGCATTAGCATCAGGTGATGGATCTTAGAGGCACGGTTCAAACGGCGCGCAGAACGCCGGGTGCCAGGCAGATCCTGACGACCAATCGATGCCGCGGGGAGAAGGCCAATGCAGAAACTGCAAGCGCAAGGCGTCCACCACATCACGCTGGTCGGCGCCGGGCGCCAGACCTCGATCGATTTCTGGGAAGGCGTGCTCGGCATGCCTTTCATCTTCGAGCAGCCCAACCTCGACAAGGCCAGCGAGAGCCATCTCTATTTCGATCCGGGCGACGGCCGGCTGATCACCATCTTCACCGATGAGAGCCGCGTGCCGCAGAAGCGACGCACGCCGACCGACCCGGGCTGCGTCCACCACATCGCGTTCGCGGTGTCGCGGGTCACCTTCCTGCAGGCGGTCGCCCGGCTCGACGAGCGCGGCATCAAGCACAGCGGCGTCAAGGATCGCGGCTTCATGGATTCGATCTATTTCGAGGATCCACTCGGCCTGCTGATCGAACTCGCTTCCTACCGCTTCGAGCCGCCGGCGGGTTTCACCCATGCCGATGTGCTGATGCAGGCGCACAGGCTGCGTGTCGGGCGCGGCGACTACAACATCGCCGAGGTGCATCTTGCGGACGCGATCCAGGCGCTTGTCGAGAGCTCCCGTGCGACCTTGTCGGACGACCGGGCGCCGAAGAATCCATACTGACGGCCAACAAAACAAAGGGAGGACAAACATGGCAAAGACAGTGACCAAGAGTGCTGGGAAATCGGCTGCCAAGGCAAAGGCAAAAGCAGCCGCGAAGCCCGCAGTGAAGGCAGCCGCAAAGGCCGCACCGAAGGTGGCCGCGAAAGCCGCAGCAAAACCGGCGGCGCAAAAGCCGGCGCCCAAGACCGCCAAGGCCAAGCCGGCGAAAAAGCCGGCGTTGAAGCTCAGCATGCTGAAGCCGAGCGTCAACAACATGACAGTGCGGGTGTTTGCTCGCGCGGCCGGGTTCGACGCCGCCGAGACCGACGCCTGGGGCCACACGCGTTCGCCCGAATATCTGGCGCGCAATCCGGCGCATCTGACGCCGATGATCGAGGACAAGGGGTTGCCCAGGGGCGTGCTCTGGGAAAGCTGCGCCATCATGCAGTATCTCGCCAACAAGCACGGGCTGGAGAAATTCTATCCCAAGGCGCCGGCCAAGCGGGCGATGATCGACAGCGCCATGTTCTATCTGATCGGTACGCTCTACCCCTATGTGGCGCGCGCCACCTATCCGGCGCTGGGTTTCCCGCAATATGCCGGCGAGGTCGGCCACAGCGATGCCCATCCCGACAAGAAGTCGGAAGCACAGAAGGCCGCGATGGCGGCGATCGCCGAGCCGCTGGAGGTCTTCCATAGCTTCTTCAGGGACGGCAAGCCGTTCATCGGCGGCGCGAACCCGTCGATCGCCGACATAAGGCTGGCGGCGACGCTCGAATTCCTGGCGGTCATCGACTATCCGCTGCCCAAATGGGCGCAGGAGTACATGGCGGCCATCGAGAAGAAGCTCGGCAAGGCCTATGCCGAGCCGGCCGGCGACGTGCGCGGCTATATCGCCTATGTGCGGTCGCAGGCGAAGGCTTCAGCTTAAGGATTCGTTAACCAAAGCCCTGTCTACTGGCGGGAATTCACCGCGCGACCACGGATGTACTGGCGCATATCGGTGTAAGGAAAGGTCGGCTCAGTGCCGGCCTTTTTGCTTTTTCGGACCCCATGCCGGGACATCGCGCGACGGTGACAAGGCAATGCCGGAGCATCAACTTTTCGCGTCGGGATATTGTCATCGCCGACGTTGCCTCTAACATTCCGTTCAGCGGATCCGGCTTGGAACGCCGGCCTGGAGTGAGATGAGGGCTTGCGATGAAATGCGTGGCAATGCTGACGGTCGCCGGTGGAATGCTGGCCGGGACGCTCCTCCCGTCTGAGGCAGCAGTGCTCAATACGATGGATGATGTCGGGGATGCGATCCAGGCCTGCTGGACGCCGCCGGCGGATGCCGGAAATTCGACCGTAACCTTGAGTTTCAGCTTTAAGCGCGACGGCTCGCTGATCGGTCCGCCGCGGCCGACCGCCGCCAAAGTGGCCGGCGATGACAAGGCGCGAAAGGCGTTCATCGACGCGGCCATCGCCGCCGTCAAGAATTGCACGCCTCTGAGTTTGTCACCGGCTTTGGCGCAAGGCATTGGTGGCAACGTCTTCACGTTGCAACTGGTTTCCCCAAAGAAATAGCGGCTGGCGCCGCCGCTTCGGAGCCAATTGCTCAGTGGCTCAGGCGCCGTGCCTTGGCATGCCGGGCCAGATCCGGGGTCTCGAAGACATAGTCGCTCCAGGCCGATTCCGGGATGTGCCCGGCCAGATAGCACTCAAGCAACAGGCTTTCCTCGGGATTGAGCGGTCGTGGCGCGCGCTCGTGATCCAGCCCGAGAGAATGAAAAAGGTTTCTTGTCAGTTCCGACACCGCGAAGTGGATCGACATCTGCGTTCTCCCTATGCCTTCAACGCGGCAGTCAGGCAAAGGTTTCAGCGTCAAGCGTCGGTAACGTCGGATTGATCGTTCGCCTCGAGAGCCACGCCCCGGTGATTCCGATAGTCGCCGGCATGGCTGCTTGGTTTTGTGGTTCGTCTCAATCTTGAAATAAAAATGTAATATCGAATTTACAGGAGCCATTCTACTACACTAAATGAAAGTCTTTTCGATCATGAAAGCTTCAATTATTAGGTATTACTCATTTATCTGAAGCTTATCCAAGTCGAAAGAATGTGATTCCAGGCTATCAGCAGCAAGGACCATGTCGTCCCGATGATCCGTTTCTGGCTTCTCATGATGATCGCGCTGGTGACGGTGGCCGCCCTTGTGCTCGGCACGACGTCTTCCTACGCGGATAGTTGCAGCGCGATCAGAAGTCAGTTGCTTTCTGGCGGCCGCAGCAGCGGCGTGAGCCCCGAACTGGCGCAGTTGCGCCGTCAGCTTGCGGCGATCCAGGGCCTGGAGAGGCAGCGTCGGTGCACGGCGCAAAGTGCCGCGGGTGGCTTCTTCAATGCATGCGCCGACCTTGGCAGAAACCGGACGGAAGTGCAGCGCCGGATGGCCGCCGCGTCCAATTCCGGCCGGGACCTTTCAGGCCTGCAGGCACGCCTCGCGGCGCTTGGCTGCGGGGCAAAGGAGCAGCGCCAGGCGCCGAAAAGCCAATCCGCGCAGGCAGCGGCGGGGCCAACATATGCCGGCAATACGATGCTGTTTTGCGTGCGCCTGTCGGATGGATATTTTTTTCCCGCGCCCAAATCGCAATTCGCCGGCAGCGACGATGTCAGGGACATGGCCGATCAGTGCCGTTACATCTGCGATGACCCGGCCGTCGATCTCTACACGCTCAGCGACGCCAGTCTGGAAACCGAAAAGATGGTCGCGCTCGATACGCGCAAACCCTATATCGAACTGCCTTCGGCTTTTCGCTACCGTGACGATGCCAATTTCAAGGCCTGCGACGTCAAGCGCTATTACCGGCGGGTAGCCGAATTGAGGGCAAGGACGGTGACGCCCACAAACATGACCAATGCCATCATTCCGTTGCCGCAGCCAAAGCCGGATTTCGACAGTGTCGCGGCAATCCCGCAATCCGGCACCGAGGCCTCTGGGGCCGCTCAGTTGCAGTCGATCGAAGCCGGTACGCGGCCGGTGCGTGTGGTCGGCCCGGCCTTCTTTCCGGCTGAATGACCTCTCCTCTCTGGAATAACCGCCTGCAGCGTGCCGTCATGATGAAGCCGGCTATGGGACTCGTCTGGAACGGAGGGGCGCTCACGGCGTTGTGATCGACAACAGCCGGGAGAAACGCCATGGCTACGTTCAGGGAAATGCGGGTTCTGGAGATCGTCGAAAACGGCTCCCTGACCCGTGACGAGAAGGTCGCGGAACTGCGCGAGATCGAATCCGAGGCCCGCGGCCTGCAACGAGCCGCGTCGGAGAGTTCCATGGGTGATGATGACGGCTGGCAGGACGATCTGCGCCAGGTTCGCCTTGCGCTCGACAAGCTTGGCGCGAAGGAACCGAAGAAGGGCGCGGCATCGCTGTAAGGCTGCGGGGAGCTCTCCCCGAATTGAGCCTATTCGCAGACCATGCGAACGCGCTCGCCTGGTGCGCTCACGTTCCTGCATGCCAGTTGCTTTTCCGGGCCTGGCGGCGGGGGAGGCGGCGGTGAATATCGCGTCTGATGCCGTCTGTGCCCGGCAGGTTTCGAAACCCTGCGTTCGGCAAACTGTCCGGGCGGCTGCGGCGACGCCGGAAAGGCGCCGTTGTCGGCCGGCGGCACGTAGTCGACATTGGGTGGCGGCCGGTCCCAGAAGCGCCTGGCGTCGAGCGGCCGCGGGATGATGACCGTGCCGTCATAGCTGCGCGCACAGCCGCTGCCGAAAAGCAGCGCTGCGACCAGCAAGAAAGGCCCTATCCGTCGATACATTAGCAACACCCCTGCGCGGCTTATAACGCGGGCTTGGCCCGCCCGACAACCCGACGGACTAACGCAGAAAGAGCATGCCGGTTGCGCCGTTAAGGTTAGCGGATCGTTAATGCTTCTCGGGCACATTCCGCCGACGAACCGCGGAGGGAGGGTTCGGCCTTGATTTTCGGGTGGGGACAGGATGGCGGAAGCGGACGAAGCAACCGGCGCGCGCGGCAAGCGTAGGCCTGAAAAGCCGGTGCATCGCGGCGACGCGCCGCCATGCGCGGACATGGATTCGCGCGACGCGCTTCGCCAACTGCTCGAGGCAGGCTCGGACTGGGTCTGGGAGACCGACGCCGAACTGCGCTTCTCCTGGCTCTCACCCAGCTACCAGGCGGCCACAGGCATCGATCCGGCCGATGTGCTGGGCCGGTTCCGCTTCGATTTCCTCAACCAGGTCCTGAAGGGTAATCACAGCGCGGCGGCGCATCTGGAGGATCTGCAGGCGCGCCGGCCGTTCCGCGACTTCGTCTATGAACTGAAGGGTGGCGGCGCCGACTGCCGCTGGGTGCTGACGTCAGGCTTCCCACGGTTCGACAACGAAGGAAAATTCGCCGGCTACCGCGGCATAGGCCGCAACGTCACCGCACTGGCCGGCGCCTTCGAAACCATGGAGCAAAACCCGTTGTCGGGCAGCGATCCCGACCGGCATCTTGCCGATCTCGAACGGACGATGGACGCCATGCACATGGGCGTCGTGCTGCTCGATGGCAAGCTCGACACGCTGATCGTCAACAAGGCCTATCGCGACCTGTCTAGCATTCCGGACGGCGCTGTGACCGTTGGCGCTCCGTTCAGCCAGTTGATGGAACTGAACCGCCGCAACGGCATCTATGGCGATATCGACGAACAGCAGTGGCAGCGCTACCTCGCCAGCCGTATCGAGGAGATTCGCGCCGGCTCCGTCGCGCCTCGCGAATTTGTCCATGCCAGCGGCAGGACGATGATGTTCTCGGTGACGGCGCTGTCCGGCGGCAAGCGGCTCTTGACCTACTATGAGGTCACCGAACTAAAGCGTCGCGATGCCGAGATCGAAGGCGCCAACGCCAAAATCGCCGAGACCTTCGTCAATCTCCGCACCATGGTCGATGAGATGCCGATCGGTGTTCTCGTGCTGGATGCCGATATGCGCGCCGAAGTCATCAATCGCGCCTTCTATGACTTCTGGAGGATCGATCCAGGCCGCGCCGGGATCGGCTCGGCCTTTCGCGAACTCATGGAAGCCAGCCGCGCCATTGATCCTTACGGCGCCGATGACGTCGCCTGGCAACGCCATACCGCCGAGCGCGAAGCCGAAATCAGGGCCGGTGTCGCCGGCTCAAGACAATTGCCGCACAATGACGGGCGCACACTTGTCGCATCGCTGGCGCCGCTGCACGGCGGCAAGCGGCTCATCTCCTATGTCGACGTCACCGACATGAAGGGGCGCGAGACCGAGGCACAAGATGCGCGCAAGCACCTCGCCAGCGTGCTGGAATCGCTGCCGGCCGGCGTCATCATCTACGACCGCGACGACAAGTTCGTCTTCGCCAACCGCAAGCTGCAGGACACGCTGCCGGCGCTGAAGCCCTTCTGGCAGCCTGGCTGCAGCTTCCGCGAGGCGTTGGAATTCGGCCAGTCGATCGGCTATTTCCGCTCGAGCGGCGATGCCGAGATCGACAAGCTGTACGGGGTCGAACCCGAACGCTGGCTCGACGGCATACTGGCCCGCTACCACCTGCCGAATTCTTCCTACGAGCGCCTCAATGCCGATGGGCGCTGGTACCAAGTCTATGACATGCGCACCGATGACGGGACGTTCATCGGCGTGCGCGTCGACATCACCGACATCAAGAGCCGCGAGGCGGCGCTGCGCGACTCGATGCGCCAGATCGATCTCTTCCGCCACGTCATGGACGAGTTGCCGGTGGCCGCCTTCATCAAGGCGCAGGACCTGAGCATCGAATTCGTCAACAAGGCCTGGTGCGCGCTGACAGGCATCGCCAAGGAAGACGTCATCGGCCGGACCGACCGTGAGCTGTTCGGCACACAAGACGCGGAAAGCTACAGCAATGACGACACCGAGGTCGTCGTAACCGGCAAGGGCCTCGAGGTCGAAGAGCCCGTCACCCATCGTGACGGCACCGTGCGACAGTTGATGACGCGCAAGAGCCGCCTGGTGGCGACCGACGGATCGGTGCATCTGGTCGGCTCCAGCACCGACATCACCGACGTCAAGGCGCGCGAGAAGGCTCTGGAAGAGAGCATGCGCGAGAACGAGGTGTTCCGCAGCCTGATCGACAATGTACCGGTGTCGATCTACGCCAAGCGTTCCGATCTCAGGCAGTTCTATGTCAACAAGGGCTGGTGCGATCTGACCGGCCTCAGCAGGGAAGACGCGATCGGCAAGACCGACATCGAGATTTTCGGGGAGGACGGCGAGGCTTTCGTGGCCGGCGATCTGGCCGTGCTGCGCACCGGCGACACCCAGGAGGTCGAGGAGACGGTGCGGCTTGCCGACGGCACCGTCAGGCATCAGTTCGCGCGCAAGGGTGCAATGATCGCGTCGGACGGTTCGCTCTACCTGATCGGATCGACCACCGACATCACGGAACTGAAGATGCGCGAGGCGGAGCTCAGCGAGGCGCGCCAGCGTGCCGTGCTCGCCGACCGCGCCAAGTCGGAATTCCTCGCCAATATGAGCCATGAGATCCGCACGCCGATGAACGGTGTGCTGGGCATGGCGGAACTTCTGGCCAAATCCAATCTCGATCCCAAGCAGAAGACGTTCACCGACATCATCGTCAAGTCGGGCAACGCGCTGTTGACCATCATCAACGACATCCTGGATTTTTCCAAGATCGATGCCGGCCAGATGGTGCTCGATCCGGCGCCCTTCAACCTTGCCGAGGCGATCGAGGACGTGGCGACGCTGGTGTCGACACGCGCCAAGGAAAAGGATCTCGAACTCATCGTGCGTGTCGAGCCGAGGCTCGAAAACCTGTTCGTCGGCGATGTCGGCCGCATCCGGCAGATCGTCACCAACCTGGTCGGCAATGCGGTGAAATTCACCGACGAAGGCCATGTGCTGGTCGACGTGACCGGTGAGAGGGTTCCGACCGGAACCAGGCTGACGATCTCGGTCACCGACACCGGGATCGGCATCCCCGAGGAAAAACTGAAGCTGGTGTTCGAAAAATTCAGCCAGGTCGACACCTCCTCGACACGGCGGCATGAGGGCACCGGGCTTGGCCTTGCCATCACCTCACGGCTGGTCGAACTGATGGGCGGCACCATCGGCGTCGAGAGCGCCGAGGGCAAGGGCTCGACCTTCTGGTTCACCGTGACGCTGCCCAGGGCCGGACAGAGCGGGCAGCGCATCATGCCGGTGGACGTGACGGGCGCACGCGTGCTGATCGTCGACGACAATGCCGTCAACCGGGCCATCCTGACCGAGCAGATGACTTCCTGGACGTTCGATTCCTGCGCGGCCGAAAGCGGCGCGGAGGGCCTCAAGGTGCTGATCGCGGCCGCCGCCTATGGCGTGCGTGTGGATTGCGTCGTGCTCGACTACCAGATGCCCGAGATGAGCGGCGCCGAAATGGCGCGCATCGTGCGCAGCACCGAAGGCCTCGCGGACACGCCCATCATCATGCTGACCTCGGTCGACCAGTCGCTCGCCAACACAAGCTACCGCGATCTCGGCATCGATGCCCAGCTGATCAAGCCGGCACGCTCCTCGGTGCTCCTGGAGACGCTGGTGGCGACCATCCAGCGCCATCGCCACGCCACGGACAGCCAGGCCATCCAGCCGCTTGCAGCCGAAAGGCCTGATGCTCCCCAGCCGCAGCCGCTGGCGCTGTCCGAACAACGCGCGCAATTGCAGCCGCCGCCGGTTCGGCCCCGGCTGCCCGCCACTGGCGGTGATGGACACAGGCTGGACATACTGGTGGCCGAGGACAATGAGGTGAACCAGATGGTCTTCACCCAGATCCTTGGCGAGACCGGCCATAGTTTCGAGATCGTCGGCAATGGCCGTAAGGCGCTCGACGCATTCGGCAAGCTCAATCCGTGCATGATCCTGATGGATGTCTCGATGCCGGAGATGAGCGGGCTCGAGGCGACCGCCGCCATCCGCCAGCTGGAGCAGGAAACAGGCATGCATGTGCCGATCGTTGGCGTGACCGCGCATGCGCTCAAGGGCGATCGCGAACGCTGCCTGGAGGCGGGCATGGACGACTATCTGCCCAAGCCGATCAGCCCCAGGGCCCTGCTGGAGAAAGTCGAGCGCTGGCTCGGCGCCGGGCGCCAGGTCCAGCGCAACGCGGGATAGCAGGGCGTCGCCCGGTTCCAAGAGCCAAGCCGAGGGAATCAATCGCGGATTCTGCTGCTACCCCTGCGTGCAATGCCTATGGTGCGATCGCACCATACCAAAGGCAGTGCCGACCCGGGACAATGGCAAAATCGAATTCCGCCCTTGCAGTTACGGGCGGGAGCAGCGACCGCCGGCAACAAACAGCGTCAACCTACCCCAACGGACCTGTTTTTGGCGATGGCCCGGCCATGACACGCTCTGGCCTTGAGCAACGCGCTCCCGTCCGGATTTTCTTCATCCGACAAAGCCCCGTCGAATCCGGCGGCGGCTCCGGCCGGTGGATGGCTCAAGTCCCTGATTCCGGGCGCAAACTCGGATCAGGCCACGGCCATCCGACGCGACTGCTTTTTGCAGTGCCGGCGACGCGTTACCGGGCTGACACGAAACTGTCATGCGACTGTAATAATCCAAGGCTATTGGCCTCAGCGGGCGCTGGTTAGCAGTGGCGCCGAGAGACCATCTTCCGAACAGGAGCAGGCCACATGAGACATTTCATCCGCTCGGCGGCCGTTGCGATCGCAATGGCTACAGCGTCTACCTTCACCCTTTCCGCAGCCGTCGCAGCTGACCTTTCCGGCGCTGGTTCGACCTTCATCTATCCGGTGTTCGCCAAGTGGGCCGACACCTACAAGAAGGACACCGGCATCGGCCTCAACTATCAGTCGATCGGTTCGGGCGGCGGCATCAAGCAGGTCATCGCCAAGACCGTGACCTTCGGCGCCACCGACAAGCCGATGTCCGACGCCGATCTGGAAAAGAACGGCCTCGTGCAGTTCCCGATGGTGATGGGCGGCATCGTGCCGATCGTCAACCTGACCGGCGTCAAGCCGGGCGAACTCGTCCTCGACGGCAAGACGCTCGCCCAGATCTATCTCGGCGCCATCACCACCTGGGACGATGCCGCGATCAAGGCGCTGAACCCCGGCCTCACCCTGCCGTCGACCGCGATCGCCGTCGTGCATCGTTCGGACGGCTCGGGCACCACCTTCAACTTCACCAACTATCTGGTGAAGCTCTCGCCCGACTGGAAGGACAAGGTCGGTTCGGACACCGCCGTCGAATGGCCGACGGGCGTCGGCGCCAAGGGCAGCGAAGGCGTTGCCAACACCGTCAAGCAGACGGACGGCGGCATCGGCTACGTCGAATATGCCTATGCCAAGCAGAACAACCTGTCCTATTCCAAGATGCTGAATGCAGCCGGCAAGGTCGTCGAGCCGTCGCTCGAATCCTTCGGCGCGGCCGCTTCGAATGCGGACTTCAAGGGCGCCAAGAACTTCAACGTCATCATCACCAACGAGCCCGGCGACACCACCTGGCCGATCGCGGCCTCGACCTGGGTCCTGATCCACAAGGCTCCGGATGATGCCGCTGCCACTGGCGAAGCCCTGAAGTTCTTTGCCTGGGCCTACAAGGACGGCAAGGAAACCGCCAAGGCGCTCGACTATGTCTCGATCCCCGACAGCGTCGTCGACCTGATCAAGGCTTCGTGGAAGGCCGACATCCAGGCCGGCGGCAAGCCCGTCTACGTTGGCGAGTAACATCCTCCAAAGGAGCGCCGCGCCCGCGGCGCTCCTTTTCCTTCAACTGAAAGAGCCGAGCTTGACATGAGCGCTGTCCAGGAAGCCTTGCCAGCCGTTAGAAGTTCGCGCGATGCCACCGTTCGACGGTTCGCGCTGACCGACGCAATCTTCCATGCGACAACCCGCGCCGCCGCGATATTGGTGCTGGTTCTGCTCGGCGGCGTTGCGATCTCGCTGTTTGCCGGTTCCTGGCAAGCCCTGTCGACCTTCGGCTTTTCCTTTCTGACCAGCGAAAGCTGGAATCCGGTGACGGAGAAGTTCGGCGCCCTGGCACCGATCTACGGCACCATCATTACCTCGGCCATCGCCATCCTGATCGCCGTGCCGCTCGGTATCGGCATTGCCATCTTCCTCACCGAGCTTTGCCCACGCCCGCTGCGGCGTCCGATCGGCATGGCGGTTGAACTGCTGGCCGGCATCCCTTCGATCATCTACGGCATCTGGGGCCTGTTCGTGCTGGCGCCGTTCCTGCAGACGACGGTGCAGCCCTTCATCATCAGCGTGTTCCACGGCATTCCCGGCCTCAACGGCCTGTTCGCGGGCCCTCCTTATGGCATCGGCCTGCTGACCTCGGCGATGATCCTGGCCATCATGATCCTGCCGTTCATCACCTCGATCACCAAGGACGTCTTCGATACGGTGCCGTCGGTGCTCAAGGAATCGGCCTATGGCATCGGCTGCACGACCTGGGAGGTCACGCGCCGGGTCGTCATTCCCTACACTCGCATCGGCATCATGGGCGGCATCATGCTCGCTCTCGGCCGCGCGCTCGGTGAAACGATGGCGGTGACCTTCGTCATCGGCAACGCGCACCGCATCTCGACGTCGCTGTTTGCGCCGGCAACGACCATCTCGGCGACCATCGCCAACGAATTCACCGAAGCGGTCGGCGATCTCTACACCTCCTCGCTGGTCGCGCTCGGCCTTATCCTGTTCGTTATCACCTTCCTGATCCTTGCCATCGCCCGCTACATGCTGATGCGCATCGACGCCCGCACGGGAGCCTGACCGATGTCGACAGCCGCATCGCTTCACCAAAGCCGCAAGCGCAAGAATGGCGTGATGATGACGCTGTGCGTCATCTCTGCCGGCATAGGCCTTGCCTGGCTGGCGCTGATCCTTGGCGCCTTGCTCTACAAGGGCCTGGCCGGCGTCTCCCTCTCGGTCTTCACGGAGATGACGCCACCGCCCGGCGACGCCGGCGGCCTGCTCAACGCCATCTACGGCAGCATCGTGATGACCATCATCGGCATCATCGTCGGCACGCCGATCGGCGTGCTGGCCGGTACCTATATGGCCGAATATGGCCGCTTCTCGAAGCTCACCACGGTGGTGCGCTTCATCAACGACATCCTGCTGTCGGCGCCGTCGATCATCATCGGCCTGTTCGTCTATGAGCTTATGGTGCGGCCGATGGGCCATTTCTCGGCGATCGCCGGTGCCGTAGCACTCGCCATCCTGGTCATCCCCGTCGTCGTGCGCACCACCGAGGACATGCTCAACCTGGTGCCCAACGCCTTGCGCGAAGCCGGCACCGCGATCGGCGCGCCGCGCTGGGTGGTCATCCGCTCGGTTGCCTATCGCGCCGCGCTTTCGGGCATCGTCACCGGCATATTGCTGGCCATCGCCCGCATCTCCGGCGAGACCGCACCGCTTCTTTTCACGGCGCTGAACAACCAGTTCTGGTCGAGCAATCTCAACGCGCCGATGGCCAGCCTGCCTGTCACCATCTTCCAGTTCGCTCTCAGCCCCTATGAGGAATGGCAGCAGCTGGCCTGGACCGGTGCACTCATAATCACATTGACGGTTCTCGCGCTCAGCATCTTCGCGCGCAGCCTGACCGGACGCAGAGAGGACAAATGAGCCAGATGTTGTCTCCAGACATGACGATCGCCGCCGAGGCGGTGACCAAGGCCAAGATCGAGGTCAAGAACCTCAACTTCTACTACGGCCAGTCGAAGGCGCTGAAGGATATCACGCTGTCGCTGCCCGAGCGCAGCGTCACCGCCTTCATCGGCCCGTCGGGTTGCGGAAAGTCGACGCTGCTGCGCGTCTTCAACCGCATCTACGAGCTTTATCCCAAGCAGACCGCCGAGGGCCAGGTGCTGCTCGACGGCCAGAACATCCTCGACCGTTCGCAGGATCTCAACCTGCTGCGCACCAAGATCGGCATGGTGTTCCAGAAGCCGACGCCGTTCCCGATGTCGATCTACGAGAACATCGCTTTCGGCGTCAGGCTCTACGAGAAGATCAGCAAGGCCGAGATGGACGGCCGTGTCGAGCAGGCGCTCAAGCGCGCGGCGCTGTGGACCGAGGTCAAGGACAAGCTCAATGCCAGCGGCCTCAGCCTGTCGGGCGGCCAGCAGCAGCGGCTGTGCATCGCCCGCACCGTGGCGGTGAAGCCGGAGGTGATCCTGCTCGACGAGCCGGCCTCGGCGCTTGACCCGCTGTCGACCGCCAAGATCGAGGAGCTGATCGACGAGCTGCAGGCCGACTACACGATCGTCATCGTCACCCACAACATGCAGCAGGCGGCGCGCGTCTCGAAGCAGACCGCCTTCATGTATCTGGGCGAACTGGTCGAGTTCGACCGCACCGAGAAGATCTTCACGTCGCCTCGCGAGAAGCGCACGCAAGACTACATCACCGGCCGCTTCGGCTGATCGCACGCATACGAGGACCAGGATCATGGCCGAACACACAGTCGCAGCCTTCGACGAGGATCTCGGACAGATCAGCAGGCTGATCAGCGACATGGGCGACCTCGCCGGCTCGATGGTCGGCGGCGCCACCAAGGCACTGCTGAACTCCGACAATGCTCTCGCTCAGCGCGTCGTCTCCGACGACGCCATCATGGATGCGCGCCAGCGCGAACTCGACGACCGCGCCATCACGCTGATCGCCAAGCGCCAGCCGATGGCCGACGACCTGCGCCATGTCGTCGGCTCGATCCGCATGGCCGGCGACCTCGAACGCATTGGCGACCTTGCCAAGAACATCGCCAAGCGCGTCGGCACTGTCGGCCTCAGCGCCACGCCGCGCGACCTGTCGCATTCCATCGACGCCATGGCGCAGCTGGTGTTGATCCAGGTGCAGGGTGTGATCGAGGAGTATGCGGCGCGCGATGCCGCGGCACTGGCGAAGCTGCGCGCCGACGACGAGCGCATCGACGTCAAATACACCTCCGTCTTCCGCGAATTGCTGACCTATATGATGGAAGACCCGCGCAACATCACGGCTTGCACGCATCTGTTGTTTTGCGCCAAGAATCTCGAACGCATCGGCGACCATGTGACCAACATCGCCGAGAATGCGTACTATGTCCTGACCGGCACGCAACTGCCCGCCAACCGTCCAAAACAGGACGAGACGGCGATGTCGGCGCCGGCGGCCTGAGCGCAGGGGTAATCAATCGATGATCGCACCACGCATCATGGTGGTGGAGGACGAGGAGCCGCTCGGCGTGCTCCTCCGCTACAATCTGGAATCGGAGGGTTACCAGGTCGAGGTGGTGACCCGCGGCGACGAAGCCGAAATCCGCCTGCAGGAGAACGTGCCCGACCTCCTTGTGCTCGACTGGATGGTGCCGGCGGTGTCCGGCATCGAACTCTGCCGGCGCCTGCGAATGCGGCCCGAGACCGAGCGGCTGCCGATCATCATGCTGACCGCCCGGGGCGAGGAAAGCGACCGTGTACGTGGGCTCTCCACCGGCGCCGACGACTATCTGGTCAAGCCGTTCTCGACGCCGGAATTCATGGCCCGCGTCAAGGCGCTGCTGCGCCGCGCCAAGCCGGAAGTGCTGTCCAGCGTGCTCAAGGTCGGCGATATCGTGCTCGACCGTGAATCGCACCGGGTCTACCGCAAGAAGAGCGAGATCCGGCTCGGGCCGACCGAATTCCGCCTGCTCGAATTCATGATGCGGCACCCCGGGCGCGTGTTCTCGCGCAGCCAACTGCTCGACAATGTCTGGGGCGAGACGATCTACATCGACGAGCGCACCGTGGACGTGCATGTCGGCCGGTTGCGCAAGGCGGTCAACAATGGCCGCATGCCGGATGTCATCCGCACCATCCGTGGGGCGGGCTACGCGATCCGCGAGGATTGAGCACGACCTGACTCAGGCGACGTTTTTCTTCGCGGCAGGGCCTGCTTTCGTTTGCACGCCGGGCGCGAAAATCTCCTGGTCGACGAAGGTCAGCGCGCGCATGGCACAGCCTTCGCGGATCAGCGGCAGTTCGTTCGGCTCGGTGTCGAAGGAGATCGATTTCGAGTGCTGGCCGCCGGCGGTCTGGGCGATGGCCTCGCGCAATGCCGGCTCGATCAGGTCGAAGGCAGCGGCGCTGACGCCGACCATGGCGACGGGCGCGGGATCGATCAGCGCAAACAGGCTGCCGAGGCCGTAGCCGAGTGCCTCCCCGGCCTTGCGGTAGGCTTCGCGCTCGGGCCCGTCCCGTTCCCGTGCCGTCGCGGCCAGCGCCCGCATCTGCGCGTCGCTGACATCGGCCACCGGCTCGGTGTCCTCGCTGAGCTGCCTGGCGTTGCGCCAGATGGCGTAATTGCCGGCATAGGCCTCGACACAGCCGCGCCGCCCGCAGCGGCAGAGCGCGCCGCCCGGCCGGTGGATCATGTGGCCGAATTCGCCGCCTGAGGAATGGGTGCCAGTGAACAGCTCGCCCTTCAGCACCAGCCCCATGCCGATGCCGTGCGAAAGCAGGATGGCGATGAAGTCGTCACGGTAGCGCTCGGGATCGCGCCAGCGCAGCGCCACCGCCATCATGTTGCAGTCGTTTTCCATGGTGGCGGGGATACCGAACTCGGCTTCGAGTATGTCGGCGAAGGCGATGTCGGTCTGCGGTGTGATCGGCGACCACAGCATCGCCCGGGCCTCGGTGTCGGTGATGCCCTGGATCGCCAGCGCGATGCGGGCGACGCTGCGTACGTCGATGTCGGGATCCTCGAGGCGCCGCCGCACTATGGCCACGCACTCGCCGATCAGCGCCTCGCGCGACATGGTCAGCGTGTCCAGCCGGCGCTGTTCCTCCGATATCACCTGGCCGGCATAGTCGATGACTGCAACCGATAGGAAATTCAGCGACAGCACCACGGTCATTACAGCCGTGGCCTCCGGATTGAGGCCGAGGCCGACCTGCGGCCTGCCGCGTTTCAGCGCGCCGGCCTCGCTCGGCTTGCCCTCGGCCAGGATGCCTTCACCGATCAGGTCGGAGGAAATCGCCGATATGGTCGAATGGCTGAGGCCGGTGGTCGCTGCGATCTCGGTGCGCGAGGGCCGGCCGGCCCGGCGCACGGCCGCGATCACCATGGCGCGGTTGCGCCGGCGCAGATCGTCGTGGCGGATTCCGACCGACATGTTTTTCACATCCTCCCGGTCGCCGCGGTTCTTCCGGTCCTCCCTCGAACGCTGCCGGCGACACGGTCAAATACTGGCAGAAGCGGCCTGTGCTGTCATTTATTTATTGCGAAGCTCGAAAAAAATTCAGAGGGACATCTAAATCCATCAGAATCGTTGTTGACAGCGTTCCGGTGTTGGATCAGTGTTTTTTCGAGGCTCGAAAAAATAGGGCCTCTGTGCCGGCCTTAGGGCCAGTTTGGTCGCGCCATACGCGGCGCAGGGAGGAATATCATGAAGAGATTCACAGCCGCCATCCTGGCGGGTGTCGCCATGTCGCTGACGCTTGCGTCGGTCGCGCAGGCGAAGGACAAGGTCATCGGCGTTTCGTGGTCCAACTTCCAGGAAGAGCGCTGGAAGACCGACGAGGCCGCCATGAAGAAGGCGATCGAGGCCGCCGGCGACAAATATATTTCCGCCGATGCGCAATCCAATCCCGGCAAGCAGCTTACCGATGTCGAGAGCCTGATCTCGCAGGGCGCCAATTCGCTGATCATCCTGGCCCAGGATGCCTCGGCCATCGGCCCAGCCGTGCAGAAGGCGCTGGACGAAGGCATTCCGGTCGTCGGCTATGACCGCCTGATCGAGAACAAGGACGTCTTCTACCTGACCTTCGACAACAAGGAAGTCGGCCGCTTGCAGGCCAGCGCGGTGTTCAAGGCCAAGCCGGAAGGCAACTATGTCTTCATCAAGGGCTCGGGCGCCGATCCGAACGCCGACTTCCTGTTCGCGGGCTCGATGGAAGTGCTCAAGGCTGCCATCGACAGCGGCAAGATCAAGAATGTCGGCGAGGCCTATACAGACGGCTGGCTCCCCGCCAACGCCCAGAAGAACATGGAGCAGTTCCTGACCGCCAACGACAACAAGGTCGACGCGGTCGTCGCGGCCAATGACGGCACCGCCGGCGGCGTCGTCGCGGCGCTGACGGCGCAGGGTCTTGCCGGCACCGTGCCGGTTTCGGGTCAGGACGGCGACCATGCCGCGCTGAACCGCATCGCGCTTGGCACCCAGACCGTGTCGGTGTGGAAGGACGCGCGCGAACTCGGCAAGAACGCCGCCGAGATCGCCTCGCAGCTGGCCGACGGCAAGAAGATGACCGACATCGCCGGTGTGAAGGACTTCACGACGCCCGGCGGCAACACCGTCAAGTCGCTGTTCCTGACCCCGGTGGCCATCACCAAGGACAATCTCAACGTCGTCATCGACGCCGGCTGGATCAAGAAGGACGAAGTCTGCGCGGGTGTCGCCGCCGGCAGCGTCGCCGCCTGCAACTAAAACGGCGCAATACCGTTCGATATCGACGCCGCGGCCCAAAAGCCGCGGCGTTTCTCAAGGGGCTTCCCGCTTCAAATGACCGCGGAAAGCAAATAGCATCCATGTTCGGTACCCGCGCCAGACGGTAAACCGGTGGGAGGATAGCATGACCGACACGACCTCTAATCAACCGGTCGGCAGCACTACAGCGGACAAGGCGCGTGCATCCGAACTCAGCGCCGTCGGACGGTTCCTCAAGGCTACCGAGCTCGATACGCGCATGCTCGGCATGGTCGGTGCACTGCTGGTCATCTGGGTCGGCATCCATATCCTGTCGGGCGGGCTTTTCCTGACACCGCGCAATCTGTGGAACCTGTCGGTGCAGACCTCGTCGGTCGCGATCATGGCGACCGGCATGGTGCTGGTCATCGTCATGCGCAACATCGACCTCTCGGTTGGATCCGTCGAAGGCGTGATCGGCATGATCATGGGCGTGGCGCAGGCTGAATTCCTCATCCGCGTCGTCGGTTTCCAGCTTGGAAACCCCTGGCTCTGGATCATCGCGCTGGCGGCTGGCGTGGCGCTTGGTCTCCTGATCGGCGCGTTCCAGGGCTTCATCATCGCCTATATGGAGGTTCCGGCCTTCATCGTGACGCTGGGCGGCCTGCTGGTCTGGCGCGGCATGGCATGGCTGATCACCAGCGGGCGCACGGTCGCGCCGCTCGACACGACTTTCCAGCTGATGGGCGGCGGACCACGCGGCTCGATCGGCGCCACCGCCAGCTGGATCGTTGGTGTCGTCGCCTGCGTGGCGGTCGCCTTCATGCTGCTCAACGGCAGGTCGCAGCGCAAGCGGTTCCACTTTCCGCTGCGCCCTGTCTGGGCCGAGACCTTGCTTGGCGTGGTTGCCTGCGCCGCTATCCTTGGCGCCGTCTGGATCGCCAATTCCTATCCATGGCCGATCGGCATCGTGCGCCAGTATGCCCAGCAGAACGGCATTACCGTTCCCGAAGGCGGGCTGTACATCGCGCATGGCATTGCCATACCGGTGCTGATGGCGGTGGCCGTGGGCATCATCATGACCTTCATCACCAAGCGCACGCGTTTCGGCCGCTACGTCTTCGCTATTGGCGGCAATCCGGAGGCGGCCGAACTTGCCGGCATCAACACCCGCTGGGTGACCATGAAGGTGTTCATGATCATGGGCGTGCTGGCGGCGGTCAGCGCGGCGATCTCGTCGGCCCGGCTCAACGCGTCGACCAATGCGCTGGGCACGCTGGACGAGCTTCTGGTCATCGCCGCCGCCGTAATCGGCGGCACGTCGCTCGCCGGCGGTTCCGGCACCGTGATGGGCGCCATGCTGGGCGCGCTTCTGATGCAGTCATTGCAGTCGGGCATGGTGCTGCTCGGCATCGACTCGCCGCTGCAGAGCATCGTCGTCGGCGCCGTGCTGGTCATCGCGGTGTGGCTCGACACCGTCTATCGCAAGCGGGTTTAGGGGAGAAACGATCATGGCCGACAAAATCGCTCCCGCAACTGCCCCCACAACTGCGGCCCCTGGCACGCCGCTGATCGACATGCGCAACATCTCGATCGCCTTTGGCGGCATCCGCGCCGTCGACGATGCCTCGATCGATCTTTTCCCCGGCGAGGTCGTGGCGCTGCTCGGCCATAACGGCGCCGGCAAATCGACGCTGATCAAGATCCTGTCAGGCGCCTACAAGCGCGATGCCGGCCAGATCTTCGTCAATGGCGAGGAGGCTTCGATCTCCAACCCGCGCGACGCCAAGAAATACGGCATCGAGACCATCTACCAGACGCTCGCCTTGGCCGACAACGTCGACGCCGCCGCCAATCTGTTCCTCGGCCGCGAGCTGATGACCGGCTGGGGCACGCTCGACGACGTTGCCATGGAGGCCGAGGCCCGCAAGGTGATGGGCCGGCTCAATCCGCGCTTCCAGCGCTTCAAGGAGCCGGTGATCAAGCTGTCGGGCGGCCAGCGCCAGTCGGTGGCGATCGCGCGCGCGATCCTGTTCAACGCCCGCATCCTGATCATGGACGAGCCGACGGCAGCCCTTGGTCCGCAGGAGACGGCGCAGGTCGGCGAACTGGTCAAACAGCTAAAATCCGATGGTATCGGCATCTTCCTGATCAGCCATGACATCCACGACGTCTTCGAGCTGGCCGACCGGGTCTGCGTGATGAAGAACGGCCAGGTCGTCGGCACCGCGCGCACCACCGATGTAACCCAGGACGAAGTGCTCGGCATGATCATCCTGGGCAAATGTCCTCCGGGCGCCATCCCGGGGCCGGGCGCGCTGAAGATCGCCGCCTGAGGCCTGCCGACCGCCCGAAATGCGCTGATCGGCATGGCCGGTTGCCGCTCACGTGATATGCCAGTGATCGCGATGGCTTGGCCTTGCCATTGTGTTGGCCTGACGACTTGCCCATAAAGGTCCGGTATTGCTCATGGACCGCATCATCCGTTGAAGAAACTTTTTCCAATCGTTGCGTTCATCGCCGTAGCGCTGATCAGCATGACCATGGCGGGGTTCGCCTATTTCGCGACGCAGGAAGCCTCCCGCATCAAGTTCGAAGCGGCGGCCGACGACGCGCTCAACCGGATCGAGAGCCGTATCGATCTGCATTTGTCGCTGCTGCGGTCGACACAGGCCCTGTTCGACGCCCGCAATGGAGATATCTCCCACAGCGAGTTCAAGGCGTTTTTCAACGCGCTGGACATCGACAACAATTTCGCCGGCCTGCGGGGCATCGGATTCCTCAGGCTCGTCAAGACGGGTGACGAGGCGGCGGCCGAACGCGACATCCTGCACGATTTCGGCGCCAGCCATCCGATCTATCCGGAGACGACGCGGCCCTGGCGCACGCCCATCATGCTCTTCGAGCCGCTGGATCCGTCCAACCAGACGGGCATCGGCTACGACATGTTCAGCGAACGAGTGCGGCGCGCGGCGATCGAGCAGGCGATGGCCGACGACAAGCAGCACGCGAGCGGGCTGGTGCAACTGGGCCAGGGCACAGGCGCGACACAGACCTTCCCCGGCTTCCTGGTTTTCGTGCGGCTCAACGTCGAAACCGCGCCAGAGGTCATCAACGCATCGCGATCCTCGACCGCGGGCTTTCTCTATGCGGCCTTCCGGGCGCGGGATCTTTTCCAGATCGCGCTCAGTCGCGCGCCGCTGCTGCCGGTCAACACCGAGATCTATGACGGCGCGGTGAGCGGCGACAATCTCTTGTTCCGGTCGGAGACCCCGCCGGCCTCCGCCTTTGGCGACCGGCTGCTGGTCACCCGCAAGCTCACGGTAGCCGGCCGCCCGTGGACGGTGCTGTTTCGGCCGACCAGCGCCTTCTCGCAGCCGTCGTCGCGCGCCATCCCTGTGATGCTGGGGCTGTTCGGCCTGCTCGCGGCGGGCGCCATCGCGCTGGTGGCGCGCTATCAGGAGCGCGCCTATGAGGCGGCCTCGCGCCTGCACGAGACGACCGAAAAGAGCCTGCTCGAAAAGGACCTGATGCTGCAGGAGATGAAGCATCGCATCAAGAATTCGATCACCCGGGTGCTGGCGATCGCGCGGCAGACGGCGTCGCGGGCGACCGACGTCAACGAGTTTTCGGCGTCTTTTTCGGCCAGGCTGCAGGCGATGGCAGCCTCCCAGGACATGCTGACGCGCTCGCGCTGGCAGAAGGCCGATCTCGCAGACCTCCTGCGCATCGAGCTTGGCCAGGTGTTCGGCAAGGACCTCCCCGAGGGGTTGTTGTCGGGGCCGGAGGTGCTGCTCGACGAGACCACGACGCAGGCGCTTGGCCTGACCTTCCATGAGTTGGCGACCAATGCGCTCAAATATGGCGAAGCCGGCAATTCCGCCAATTCGCTCAGGAGCGACTGGGCGCTCAAAGTCGAGTGGTCGGTGGAAGGGCGCGGGCGGGAGCGGACACTGGCGCTGAACTGGCGGGAGGCCGGGAAGAAAAAAGTCGAGGCGCCGGCCGAGACCGGATTCGGCACCAAGCTGATCGACCTCAACGTCACGCGTGAACTGCGCGGCACGATCAAGCGCGATTTTCAGGCCGACGGTCTGAAGGTGGAAATCAAAATTCCGCTGACAGGCTGAGACGAATATTCAGGCCGACAGCAAATGGCACGCCCATACGTGCAAAATCCGGAGGCCGGCGAACCGGCCTCCGGATCGAAGTTTCGACTATCGCCGAATCAGTTGCAGCGGGCCGTGTAGATCCGGCCGCGATGATCGCGATACTGGCAGTAACCATTGCGCAGGTTGCGCACCAGCAGGCCGGAACCGGCACCGACAGCCGCACCGATCAGCGCGCCCTTGCCGCCGCCGACCAGACCGCCGATACCGGCGCCAATCAAGCCGCCGCCAACCACGTCCTGCTCGGTCGAGGTGCAGCCGCTGAGAGCGGCAACCGCAACCATGGCAATAATCATCTTCCGCATAGAGTCACTCCTCACTTTGTGTCCACACTTTGGTAAGCTCCAGCAGCCATTTAGCATGAAATGACGGCCTTTGCTGCGCGAATTTATTCTTGGCTAAGATAGTCTTTTTCTGGGCGCGCCGCATTCGATGCCATGACAAGGCTGGAAATGGCAAGAGAGGCGTCGAGGCTGCCGTCGGGAAGCACCTTCCAGACGACCTGGTCGTAGTCATCCTCAAGTGCTGGATCGACAGCGAGACATCTGGCGACGATGTGCTGCGCCTGCCCCTGCACGTCGCCCATGGCAAACGGGCGTTCGGCGGTGCATTCGTCGGCGGTTTCGAAAATGCTCACCGGCACCTGCAGCTCACGACAATCGGTCATCGAATTGCTGCAGCCTATGACAAGCAACAATGCAGCGATGTGTTCCATGGCGACATGTCCTCTCGCCTCAACAACGGCCCGTATCGGCCAAAAGTTCCTGAGCGGTCGGGGTGACATGCGAATAATGCCGGCGCTGAACCGGTTAACAGCGCGCACTGTTGCCAGCAGGGGATTCGGTCAGGTCAGCTGGAACATAGCGATCAGGAGAATTGTCGAGGCCGCCGCCAGGACGATGCCCCACAGCAATGTGTGATGCGGCGAGCTAAGCGGTTCCGCGGATGCTTCGTGATCCTGGAATTCGCCCATCGAAACACGGGCAGCCTGTTCAGTCTGTTCATGTCGGCGACCGCCAAGCATTCCTCCCACACCGTGCCGCAACCCAGCGGATTGCAGCGGCATCTGGGAAAGACAGCATCCGCCCCTATGGTGAACAGCCGGTTAAGGATCGTTGATTGCGGCCAGAGCCGGATGATTTCTGGTCGGATCGACCTGAAATCTGAATCCGCCTCTAAATCAAAGAGATGGCGCAAGATCTCTGGGCAAACGGTCTCCCTTTGTCCAGACATCACGCTCTAGTCGTTCACTGCGTCTCGAAATTGCTGTGTGGGACGACAAGACGGTATTCAAGGCGGCCGTCCGCGATGTCGAGGCTTGCGGTTCCGCTCAGGGATGCCGGCACCACCCGCTCCAGCGCGACGCTGCCGAAACGCTTTTGGCTCCCTCGGCCGCCATTGGTTCCTATCGCTTCGGCCCATGTCAGCGAGAGTGTGACCTCGCCAGGGGCGATGATGTCGAGATTGGCGGTCACTTCGACGAATCCATCCGGCCGGGACAGGGCGCCGTAGCTGACCGAGTTGACGGCGAGCTCATGCATCGCCAGGCCGATATGCAGCGCGGCATTGGGATTGAGATAGGGGTTGGCGCCCCGGAGGCGAAGGCTGTGCGATGTGTTCGTCCCATAGCGGCCGACCTGGCTCGTCACCAATTCATGAAGCGCCGCACCTCGCCAGTTGGAAGATGTCACCAGATCCTGGGAGGAGGAGAGCGACTGCAGCCGGCCGCGAAAGCGCGTGAGGAAGTCGCCGATGCCGTCGGAATAGCGACCGGTCTGCGTCGCGATGCTCTGGATGATCGCCAGCAGATTCTTCGAGCGGTGGCTGACCTCGCGCAGCAGCGTCGTCAGCGTCTGTTCGCGCCGCTTCTGCTCGGTCGTCTCGACCATGGTGGTGACGACACCTTGCACGTCGCCGGCGTCGCCGCGGTCGGCATCGACCCAGACCTGGAACCAGCGTACGCCGTTTTCGACAGGAACACTGATCTCAAGGCGCTCCGGGTTGCCGGTGGCGACCACTTCGCGCTTGGCGGTGCTGATGCGGTCGGCCTGCGCCATCGGCAGGATGCCATTGCCGTCGGAGTTGTCTGAAATCCAGGGCGCGCGCATGTTGCGGGCCCAGACGGTTTTCATGTCGCGATCCTGATAGAGGACGGAAATGCCGGCATTGTGCAGTGCGTGAAGAAGAGCCCGGCCAAGCTGCATGCCACTTTCGGCCGGATGCATGGCAATGACTTCGTCGCTCCGTGCGCCTTCCGTCTTATCTGCAGTCCTGGAACGCATCGGTCGATCTGTCCACCCAACTCACGCTGAACGGCTCACTATGAAATGGGTTCCCAAATGAAGTTTCCGAGGAGCCATCCCCCCAAAAACGGTCCGCCGGACGGTCTCCTTTGAAGGATACCGCCCGGCGGTGGCTGGAAACCGTTTGAGGGGTGCGGCTTCCAGTGTTCGCTCGGAGAAGCGTTCGCCTCACGCCCGTCTAAACAGGCCGGCCAGGAGCGAAATGACCAGGAAGGCGAGAAAGATGAAGAACAATATCTGCGCTATGCCGGCGGATGTACCGGCGATGCCGCCGAAACCAAGCGCGCCGGCGATAATCGCCACAACGAGAAATACGAGCGCCCAGTAAAGCATGGTTCATCTCCTTCCGAATGCTGCAGGGAAAACGTGGGTGGGTGCGGTTTGTTCCACCCTTTGCCGAAAAAGGCGATGCTTGCAAACCGTTAGAGCAACTCCAGGAAAAGTGTGAACGATTTTCCCGGGAAAGCGCGTAGCGCGTTCCCTTGGGAATTGCGTCAAAACAACAACTTAGAGCAGCTCGACGTTTCCCTGACACGGTGAACTGCTCGAGGCAAAGCGCCTCGAAATTCGCGACGGATGGGTCCGGTTTGGCAAAAAAACCGCCCGACGCATTCGCATCGGGCGGCCTTTGGGTTTGGCTTTCCCGGCTGGAAAGCAGCGACTTATGCGGCGGCCTTCGCCTGACGATCGAAGAACAGCGCCTGGCTGATCAGTGCCTTGACCATGTCGGGATTGAACGGCTTGGTCACCAGGAAGGCCGGTTCGGGGCGTTCGCCGGTCAGGAGGCGTTCGGGAAAGGCAGTGATGAAGATCACCGGCACAGAGGTTGACGAAAGGATCTCGTTGACCGCCTCGATGCCCGAACTGCCGTCGGCGAGCTGGATGTCGGCCAGCACCATCTTCGGCCGCGTCTTGCCGAACATCGTCACCGCTTCGGCGTGCGTGCGCGCGGTTCCAACGACACGATGGCCGAGGCTCTCGACCATCTCCTCTATGTCCATGGCGATCAGCGGTTCGTCCTCGATGATGAGCACATCGGTCGCCACCTGGCGGGAAATCTCGTTGCTTGCCTGGGCAAGCAGCTCGGAGAATTGCTGGTCGCCGACGTCGAGGATCTCGGCTGCCTCGTCCTCGCTGAAACCCTCGACGGCAACCAGCAGGAAGGCCTGGCGCGGAAGGGGCGCGATGGCGTTGAGATTGGCGGCGGCGCGCTGTTCCCACGCCGATTGGGCCTGCTCCTGCGGCACGCGGATGGCGACGGACGTGAAAAGTTTGGCGAAGACCTTGTACAGAGCGATACGGTCGCTCGATGCATCGGGGAAGATGTCGACATCGGCGATGATGGCCTCAAGCATCGCAGCGACCAGCGCGTCGCCGCTCTCTTGCGATCCCGAGACGGCGCGCGAGAAGCGGCGCAGGAACGGCAGGTGCGGTGCGATGGTAGCGGATAAACTCATGATAAGACGTCTCCCTCAGTATGACGCGATTGCCCGGATTGCAGGTCAAGCTGATTGCAAGCCCCGCTAATACAACGCGGGTTTTCTCAAAAAGTTCCGGCCGATATGGAACGAAAAGCCGATAACGGCGTTTTGCGGTCGGGATGGGCAACCAGACGAGGGAGCCGCTTGCCTTGTGTCGAGTTGAGTATGAGCGGCCTAGTGCTGGGAATATAAGGGCGAAATGAAGGATATGACGAAAGATATTTTGGCTGGCGCCGAGGGCAGGCGCCGGAACGGCGTCGGTGACCCGCTCGGGGCCAACTCCGAAATCGGGCGCAAACTCAAACAATATTATGACGAGCTGGTCTCTGACGATGTGCCGGATCGCTTTGCCCAGCTGCTCAGCCAGCTGGAACAGGCCGAACCCGCACAGAAGAAGGACTGAGCCATGCCAGCGGTCTCCCAAGGTTTCAAGACCGATCTGCTTGGGGCAATCCCGAGCTTGCGGGCCTTTGCCGTGTCGTTGACGCAGAATGCCGACAAGGCCGACGACCTCGTTCAGGAAACGCTGGTCAAGGCCTGGGACAAGCATGAGAGCTTCCAGCCCGGCACCAACCTCAAGGCATGGCTTTTCACCATCCTGCGCAATGAATTCTATTCGCAAATGCGCAAACGCGGCCGCGAAGTGCAGGACAGCGACGGCATCATGACGGCCAGGCTCGCGGTGCATCCGGCCCAGCACGGCCAACTCGATCTCAAGGACTTTCGTGGCGCTCTCGAGCAGTTGCCGGAAGATCAGCGCGAGGCCATCATCCTCATCGGCGCATCGGGCTTTTCTTATGAGGAGGCCGCTGAAATCTGCGGTTGCGCGGTCGGAACGATCAAGAGCCGCGTCAGCAGGGCGCGCACGCGCCTGCAGGAGATTCTCAAGATTTCCGGCGAGGACGAATACGGTCCCGATGCGATCTCGGCCCAGGTCACGGGGACTGCGGCGCATTGACGTGAGATCCGGGTAGCGGACCCGGATCGATCTCACCCCGGAGATCCGCGTCCATAGGCCAGCGCCACCGCTTCGACGAGATCTTCGCCCGAATAAGGCTTGGTGACGAGCTTCACCCCTGGAAAGGATGCCTTGATCTCGTCCGCATCGGAATAGCCGGAGGCAAACACGAAAGGCACGCCTGTCTCACGCAGGCCGGCGGCGAATTCGAGCGTCGAGGTGCCGCCCAGCATCAGATCGACGATGGCCGCGTCGAATTGCGTTGCCACCTTTCGGCCATCGATCTCGGCCAGGTCGCGGGCAACCACCACCTCGCCGGCGCCGTGGTCGCGGCAGAGCTGCTCGACATCCATGGCGATGAGGAATTCGTCCTCGAGGACGAGAATTCGCAATCCGTCAAGCAAATTGGGCACGGTAGTGGCTCCTTGAAACGCCGGGAGTCATGATCGCAATTCGGCGCGCTGTCATTTAAAAAAGACATGGCCCTAGCGCGGAACTCCGATCCTGGCAAAACGTTTTAGACATACCTGCTGACCGGCAGGCTTTCGAAGAGGGGTCGAAATGCCAGGCCAAAATGGGCGCTCCCTATCCAGTCGACAATATCCTTGCGAGAAGTGCCCTTTGCGGCCATTGCCGGTTTTCCGCGAGTTCGAAAAGCAGGAGTTGGCCTTCATCAGTACCTTCAAGAAAGGGGAACTGGCGGTCGACAAGGGCGCCACGGTCATCGTGGAAGGAAGCCACAGCGCTCATCTCTACACGGTACTGACCGGCTGGGCGTTCCGTTACAAGCTGTTGCCGGACGGTCGCCGGCAGATCCTCAACTATCTCATGCCCGGCGATCTCATCGGCCTGCAAGGCAGCGTCATGGGGGAAATGCAGCATTCCGTCGAGGCCCTGTCGCCAATGCTGCTTTGCGTCTTCGAGCGCGACAGTCTGCATGAACTCTACCGCAACCATCCTGGTCTCGCCTACGACATCACCTGGATCGCGTCACGCGAGGAACGCATGCTGGACGAGAACCTGCTCAGTGTCGGCCGCCGCAGCGCGATCGAGCGCGCCGCCTATCTAATTGCCTTCATCGGCAGCCGTGCCAAGGTCGTGGGGCTGAACGGCAAGCAATCCATCCAAATTCCGATCACGCAACAACATATCGCCGACACGCTCGGCCTTTCGCTGGTTCACACCAACAAGACGATCCGCAAGCTGATGGATCGCAAGCTGATTCTCTGGCGCGATGGTGGTTGCGAGGTGGTCGATGCGGAAGGGCTCAAGCAACTCGCCGGCTGGGAAGGGCTGGGCGAGGGGCGTCGCCCGCTGATCTGAGACGCGTTTCTGGCCATGGATTGGCGATTGGTGCGCATGCGCACGTTTTCGGCTAGAGCAGTTCACTGTTTCACGGAAATAGCGAACTGCTCTATCTCTATGTTTTGACGCAACTCCGGACGGAAAACCGTTTCACACTTTTCCTAGAGTTGCTCTAGTTTGTCCCAATGCCGGAACCTTGAGGCGCAAGGCGCGTTTGAAATCGAGCAATCACAAGGAGTTAAGCAATGGCAACCGCCGCAGGAAAGAGCGCCAACGAGGCGCGGGCGAATTCGGACCTCGAAGCCGACATCAGGCAGTTGAAGGCGGATATCGACAAGCTCACCAAGCAGTTGGCCAAAACCGGCGAACACGGCTATGGCACTGCCCGCCCGCGCGGCCACCGAGGGCGTTGAGCAATTGCGCGCGCAGGGCGAAGCGGCCTTCGACAGCCTGCGCGGCAGTGCCAAGGACATCGAGGCGCAGTTGCTGGCAAATGTCCGCGAGAAGCCGGTGACGTCGCTGGCGATCGCCGCCGGCGTCGGCTTCCTCTTCGCGCTGCTCGCACGTCGCTAGTTCCCCAAATGGGACTGTTGGCATCCCTGCTCTCGGGTTTCGCCTCGGGTGAAACCGTGGCCGCCATACGTCGCGCACGTACGGCGGCCATCGTCTATGCGATTGCCGCTTTGGCGGCATTGTGCGGTCTCGGCTTCCTGGTCGGGGCAGGCTATATCTGGGCCGCCGTCCGCTATGGATCGTTCGCCGCCGCGCTTGGCTTCGGTGTCGGTTTTCTGGTGATCGCCGGGCTCGTTCTCCTGGTCCATCGTTTGATGTCGGGCGCCCGTGCCCGCCGCGAGGCAAGGCGGCGCAGTGCCGACATGAAGGCGATCGGCATCACGGCCGCCCTCGCCGTGCTGCCGACCTTGCTCAAGGGAAAAGGTGGCCTCGGTGTCATTCTAGGGCCGGCCCTGGCGCTCGCCGCCTATGCCATCTACCGCGAGAACGTGAAGCCCGACGATCCGGATGATGGGGAGGGGAAATAACGCCCCGGCCTGGGATCAAAGATCCGTCACTTGGACAGATCTTCCAGCGGCATCGATATTTCGGCGAACACGCCTTCCGGCCGGAATTCATGGGTCACTTCGCTTGAAATGACCTTGGCCAGGCTGCGGCGGATGAGGATCGAGCCGAAGCCGTGGCGCTCCGGCGGGGCGACTGCAGGGCCGCCGCTTTCGCGCCAAGTCAGCACCAGGCGGCGGTTGCCCTTCCTGCCTTGTGTCTTCCAGCCGAGATCGACCTTGCCCGATGCAATCGACAGCGATCCATGTTGCAGCGCGTTGTTGGCCAGTTCGTGCAGGATAAGCCCGAGCCCGACGGCCTGGTCCGGCGACAGCAAGAGATCGGCGCCGGAGACCGTGATACGCGGCTGGTCGGCGGTGTCGAACGGCCTGATCTCGATCTGGACGAGTTCGCGGATGCCGATGCCGCGCCACTCGCGGTCGGACAAAAGGTTGTGGGCGATGCCCAGCGCCTGAAGCCGGGCGCCGAAGGCATCGAGGAATTCGCTGGGCTGGCGGGCATGACGCACGGTCTGCGTCGCCAGCGCCTGGACGGTCGCCAGCGTGTTCTTGACGCGATGGTTAAGCTCGCGCAGCAGAAGCCGCTGCCGCTCCTCGCCGAGCTTGCGTTCGGAGATGTCGTAGTTGACGCCGAAGATCAGCGTCGGCTTGCCATCGCCGTCGCGCTCGATGACGCGGCCGCGCGTGGCCACCCAGCGCGGCGGATGAAAGCCCTTCACCCGGTATTCGCCGAAATAGTCGTCGCTGCCGGACAGGGCATCGCGAAAGCGGGTTTCGGTCTGGTAGACATCGCGCGGGTCGATGGCGGTCAGGATGTCGCGCGCTCGCAGCCGGGTGGAGCGCGGCAGGTTGAACAGTTCCGATAGCCGGACATCGCATTCGATCATGTCGGTGCGGATGTCCCATGCCCAGCTGGCGAGCGAAGCCGCGTCGAGCGCGATGGCGCGCCGCTTTTCCTCGCGCGCCAGGGCCGCTTCGGCAATGGCGCCGCTGCGGGTGGCGTCCTTCAAGGTGAACAGGCTGGCGGCGAGGCCGGCCAGCGTCTTCAACTGGTCGAGCTTGGCCCCGGAAGGATAGGCGTGCGGTTTGCGGTCGAGCACGCACAGCGTGCCGATCCTGGCGCCTGCCACCACCATCGGCGCGCCGGCATAAAAGCGCACATGATGTTTGCCGGTGACCAGCGGGTTGGTTCTGAAGCGCGGGTCCGTCGTTGCGTCCGTCACCACCATGGGCTCGTCGCCGGCGGCGATGGCATGGGCGCAGAAAGAGATGCCGGTCGCGGTTTCGGTCTCGTCGAGGCCAAAACACGACTTGAACCATTGCCGCTCGATGTCGACGAGTGTGACAAGGGCGGTGGGCGCCTGCATCACGGCCGCGGCAAGGCTGGTGATGCGGTCGAAATCCGGGTCAGCCGCCGTATCGAGCATCTCCAGCCCGTGCAGCACGGCCAGCCGGTCTTCGGCATTGACCGCCAGCGCCACCTCGGCCGGCAGGCTCGCTCGTATTTCTACCTTGTTATCCACCCCAAACCCCAAATGCCCATGCCGGTCTTCGCCGTCCTGCCGACGCACCGGCCCGTGACAAGCTTGCCTCCCGGAACCATCCTAGCGAGGAACCGTTACCCGACCGTGATTTGCCGAGTGCGCCGACGGGCGCAAAACGAAACAGGGACCGGCCATGACCAAGATCATTCCCGAGGACAAAGCGCGGCAGGGGCGGTGGGGCTGGCATGGCCTGCGCATCTTGATCGCCGGGCTGCTTCTGGCCTTTGCGGCCTGGGGCATCGCCGAAATCTATGGTGAGGTGGTCAAGACACCGGCGACGCAGCAAGGAAGCGCGCCGGGCGGCTAGATTTTCGGCCGTCATGGTTGGAGATTGCATCAGGCGGCCTTTGCCTCGGCGATGCTGGCCGGCACCAGGACATTCAGCGCGCCGGGCTGGATTTCGATCGTCGTCTCACGCTCGAGCCTGACCAGTTCGCCATCCATGACGGCGCGGAACTTTCTGCTGCCGGAATGGATTTTCAGGACGGTGCGGTCAGCCTGGTGAATCTCGACATGTTCGTTGTCGCGCCATTTGCCGCGCGCCACGTTGAATAGGAATTTCATCAGTTCGGCGCGCTGTTGCGCCACCGTGACGTAGATGCCGAGCACGCCGCCCGAAGGATTGTCCGCATAGGGCAGATGGCCTTCACCGAACAGATTGTTGGTGACGCCGATGCCTGAGATGCGCGCCGTCATCTCGGCCTTGCCGATAGCGAGCGTGACGTTCATCGCCGGCGGGTTCTTGATTGTCGCCCATGCCGCCTTGGCCGAAGCGCCGATCTTGCCCAGGCGCGAGCCGAATTCCATTCCCTGACGCAGTTGCACCATCTTCGCATGCATGCCGATCGAGAATTGATGAACGAAGGGACGGCCATTGGCGGTGGCCATGTCGACGGCGATGATCTCACCGTCGGCGAAGGATTTCAGCGCGGCATCGAGCGACTGCGGAATGCCGAGGCCACGCGCGAACAAGTTCATGGTGCCGGCCGGCAAGATGGCAAGCGCCTTTTTCTTGCCCATCAGTCTCGCGGCCGCCGCTGAAATGGTTCCGTCACCGCCACCCGCCAGCACGACATCGACGGCGCGGCGCGAGGCGGCGCTGTCGAGGCTCTCCACGACGTCCTTGCCGGCAACCACTTCGATACTCAGCGAATGGCCTGCCGTTTCCAGCGTCTGGCGCATCCTGTCGGAGAAGGCGGCGAGGTCGGTGGTGCGCAAGGTGCCGCCATCCCGGTTCAGCACCGCTGCAAATTTCATGCCCCGCTCCGTTATGTCAGTCCTAAACGGGCCAGGACGAACCCAGCCGCAGGCTGAAACGTGGCGATGCAGGAAAGGTTCCGTTCGAAACGGCGCAATTCAGCGCGTGTTCATCAGCGCCCGCGCAACTGCTGCGTGTTTTTCCTGTGCGAAATCCACGCCAGTTTTGTCGGAACAACGGCATGGTCACGACGTTGTGAACCCGTGGAGATGCCACGCCCGATCTTCCCAGCGACGGTTCAATCGGGCGCGGCGTGCATGAAATCACGCACCAGGAGAGACTACCATGATACGCACCCTTTTAGCCACGACCGCACTCGCAACGTTGATCGCGACGGGCGCGCTCGCGCAAAGCGGCACGACCCCTGCTCCAGCCAACCCACCTGCCGTTCAGGAGCCGGCCGCGGCCGCTCCGGTGCCGCGCGCTGAAGGCAGCATCGTCACCAACATCATCGGCGAATCCGTCTACAACGGTACCGGCGATGATGCCGAGAACATCGGCAAGGTCACTGATGTCGTCTTCGACAAGGACGGCATGGCCAAATCCGTCGTCATCGGCGTCGGAGGCTTTCTGGGCGTCGGGGCGAAGAATGTCGCCTTCGACTACGACAAGCTGCAATGGGCCGAAAAGAACGGCGACCGTTGGCTGGTGGCCCAGACAAGCAAGGACGAACTGACGGCGCATCCGGAGTTCGACAGCAAGCCCTACGGGCCTGCGCCGGCTCCTGCCACTTCCACCGACGCGGCAGCACCGAAAGCGCCTGCGACGACGGATACCGCACAGGCTCCTGCAGCCGCTCCGGCCGAGCCGATGAAGCGCGCCGACGGCAACCTCGCCACCAACATCATTGGTGAGACTGTCTACAACGGCACCGGCGACGACGCGCAGAACATCGGCAGCGTAAACGACATCGTGCTGTCCAAGGATGGCAAGGCCGATTCGCTGGTGATCGGCGTCGGCGGCTTCCTCGGCCTCGGCGCCAAGAACGTCACCTATGATTTCAACAAGGCCCAGTGGGCGGAGAAGAACGGCGACCGCTGGCTGGTGGCGCAGACCACCAAGGAAGAGCTGCAGGCGCAGCCGGATTTCAACCGCAAGGCCTATGATCCGGTGCCGGCAACCACGGCATCCAATGAGCCGGCGGCAACAGCTCCAGCCGCGACCACGGCTCCTGCCGCCGCGACTGCGGACAAGACGGCCGAAGCACCGGCGGCTACAGCCCCTGATGCCAGCGCACCTGACCAGACACAGACCGCAGCCATCGACAAGTCGACGCTGACCGAGATGCCGATTGGCGAAATCAGAGGTGAAGATCTGAAGGGCGCGACGGTCTATGGCGCCAATGACGCCAAGGTCGGCGAGATCGGCGATGTTGTGCTGACGCCCGATAAGAAGACGGATGCGGTGATCGTCAATGTCGGCGGCTTCCTCGGCATCGGTGAGAAGGAGGTTGCGGTCGGCCTGGATAATCTGAAGTTCATGACCGACAAGAACGGCAAGAAGTATCTCTACACCACCTTCACCAAGGAACAGCTCGAGGCGCAGCCTGCCTATGACAAGGGCAGCTATGCCGAGAAGCGTGACCAGCAGCGCCTGATTGTGAAGTAGGGCAGTAGGGCAGTAGGGCAGTAGGGCAGTAGGGCAGTAGGGCAGTAGGGCAGTAGGCAAGCCCTATTCCCTACTGCCTAATCCCTTGCTGACATGTCCCACCACGCCATTTTCCGTCAGCTCCGCCAGCGCCAGCGACTGGTCGAGATGCTCGGCCCGCCAGGCGAGAAGCCGCTCGGCGAATTGCAGGCGGGTGGACAGATGCGCAGGGCTGGTGGCGAGGTTGGTCAGTTCGCCAGGGTCTGCCTCGACGTTGAAAAGCAGGGGTGGCAAGCCGCCGCCAAAATGCACGTATTTGAATTTTTTGGTGCGGATGACCGCCAGGTTGCACTGGCGCGAGGCAATGCCGAAATGCGCTTCGGCGTCGCCGTCCGCGATCGAGCGGAAATCGAACTCCCAATGCGCGGAGTCACGCCAGGTGGCGGGGCTTCCGCCGCTCAGGAATGGTTTCAGCGAGCATCCGTCGAGATGCTGTTCGGGGGGCTCGCCAAGCAGGTCTATAAGCGTGGGCAAGATGTCTACCGCTTCGGTGAAGCGATCGACCGTGCTGCCGGCCGCCTTGCGATGCCGCGGGTCGCGAATGATCAGCGGGATGTGGTAGCTGCCGTCGAAGTAGCCGCCCTTGCCCAGCGCGTAATGGTCACCCATCATCTCGGCGTGGTCCGAGGTCAGCACAATGATGGTGTCGTCCCACGCGCCTGAAAGCTTGAGCGCTTGCCATATCAGGCCAAGCTGAGTATCGACCTCCGAGATCATGCCGTAATAAATCGCCCGGATACGGCGGAAATCATCCTCGCTCCAGTCGTGCACCTTGCCAGCGGCGCCGGGGCGGAAATTCGCGCGATACCGCCGGCTGAGATCATAAGCGAGATAGGGATGGCCCTGCGCTTCGGCCCGCCAGCTTTCCGCCCGGTGAAAGGCCGGGCCGTCGGCCGGATCGTATAGCGTGTTGTAGGGCTCCGGCACGATGAAGGGCGGGTGCGGACTGATGAAGGACAGATGCGCGAACCAGGGCGTGGCCTGTTCCTGCTCGCCGAGCCAGCGGATGAACTCACCGGCAAGGAAGGCCGTCGGCGTATGGTCCTTCGAATAGATTGGCGGCGCCTCGGTCACGGTGTCATCGTCTTCCTCGCCTGCAGGACGATGGATGTCAGGAGATCCGGCACTGGCATCAATACCCTGCTGCTTCAGCCAGGAGAGCCACTGCTTCTGATGCTCGGGCAGCAGCTGTCGTACCGTGAATCCCGGCAGCACGCCTTCATAGCTTCTCAGCCTTGGATCACCTGAACTCAGCAGGCGCGGGTCGAGCGACACGTCGGTATAGCCGAACAGCGTCGGATCGTAGCCGACGCTGCGCGCGTGCTGCGCGATGTTGCCATGACGGGCGTCCAGCGGTGAGCCGTTGCGGCAGACGCGGTTGTTCATCTGGTAGAGGCCGGTGTAAAGGCAGGCACGCGCCGGCGAGCAAGGGGCCGCGCCGCCAAAGTGCTGCTTGAACAGCACGCCCTCGGCGGCCAGCGCGTCGGCATTCGGCGTCCTCACCACGGGATGGCCGGCGGCCGACAGGCAATCACCGCGCCATTGGTCGCAAGTGATCAGGAGAACGTTCGGGCGCCTGGCTTTTCCTGTCACTCGCGATACCTTTCGCTGCATGGTCGAATGCCATTCATGGAACCGATTTCCGGGAAGGGCGCAAGACCGCCCGTGTTAGCCGTTTGGTGAACAAGGCTCTTTCGACTGTTCACTTTTACAGCACAGTCCATTCTGTGTTTGCCGCCTTTGCCGCAAGCGGTGGTGTCCTCATATTGGCGTGGACAGCGGCGAGGGCCGCACAAACAACAAGGGAAGGAGCAAGACAATGCTCGACCAGATCAAGGGCCTGCATCACGTCACCTCGATGGCGAGGGATGCCCGGCAGAACAATGATTTCTTCACCCACAAGCTCGGCCTGCGCCGCGTCAAGAAGACGGTCAATTTCGACGCGCCCGACGTCTACCATCTTTATTATGGCGACGAGGTTGGCACGCCCGGTTCGGTTATGACCTATTTTCCGTTTCCCAACATCGGCAAGGGCCGTCCCGGCGTCGGCGAAGTCGGCACCACGGTCTACTCCGTCCCGGAAGGCACGCTCGCCTATTGGGAAAAACGCTTCGCCGACCAAGGCGTGAACGGTGTTTCCCGCGAGGAGAGTTTTGGTGAGAAGCGGCTCAGATTTGCCGGCCCCGATGGCGACGGTTTCGCGCTTGTCGAGGACAAGGCCGACAGCAGGGCGCCGTGGAACAAAGGCGGCATTGCGACCGATGAGGCGATCCGCGGCTTCCACTCGGTTTCGCTTAGGCTGAAGGATGGCGGCGCCACCGAGGAGCTGTTGAAATTCATGGGCTACGAGGAAGTCGACAAATCAGGCAATGTCAGACGGCTTGCCGTGAAGAACGGCAACGGCGCCGATGTCGTCGACATCGAATCGCTGCCGACCGCGGCCTTCGCCGACCTTGGCGCCGGCTCGGTGCATCACGTCGCCTTCGCCGTCGAGAACCGCGCCAAGCAGCTCGAAGTGCGCAAGGCGTTGATGGATACGGGCTACGGGGTGACGCCGGTGATCGACCGAGATTATTTCTGGGCGATCTATTTCCGCACGCCGGGCGGCGTTCTGTTCGAAGTCGCCACCAACGAGCCGGGCTTCGACAGGGATGAGGACACCGCACATCTGGGCGAAGCGCTGAAGCTGCCGACGCAGCACCAGCATTTGCGGCCCTATCTCGAACAGCATCTGCAGAAGCTGGAAGGCTGAGCCATGAGCAAGGACGCTTACATCCATAAGGTGCTGCCCGGTTCGCCGGGCGGCCCCATGCTTTTCGTCTTTCACGGCACCGGCGGTGACGAGAGCCAGCTTCTGTCGCCGGGGCGCGATCTCGTGCCCCAGGCCACCATCATCTCGCCGCGCGGCGATGTGTCCGAATATGGCGCGGCGCGCTTCTTTCGCCGCACCGGCGAAGGCGTCTACGACATGGACGACCTGGCGCGGGCAACCGACAAGATGGCCGCCTTCGTCAAGGCGCATGTCGAGGCTGCGAGGCCCTCGATAGTGCTTGGCCTCGGCTATTCCAACGGCGCCAACATATTGGCGTCCGTGGTGTTCGCCGAGCCCGAGCTGTTCGACGCCACGGTGCTGATGCATCCGCTGATCCCGTTCGAACCGCAGGTCCAGGGCAGCCTCGCCGGCCGTCACATGCTGCTGACCGCCGGCAAGCGCGATCCGATCTGCCCGCCGAACCTGACGACGCGGCTCGAGGCCTATTTGCGTGCCGACGGTGCCGATGTCACAGTGGAATGGCACGAAGGCGGGCACGAGGTGCGGCCAAATGAAATCGAAGCGGCCCGGCGGCTCTTTGCCGGTGTCGCTCAAGGAGTTTAGACATGCCCGACCAACTGCCTGAAATCGAACTGGAAGACCACGGCTCCAAGGGGCGCTATGTGCTGCGTGGTCCTGGAGGCGCCGAGGCCGAGATGACCTTCACCAAGATCGGTGAACACCAGATCATCATCGACCACACCGAGGTGCCGGACGCGTTTCGCGGCCAGGGTGCCGGGCTTAGGCTCGTCACCCGCGCCGTTGAGGATGCGCGCGCGGCGGGCAAGAAGATCATCCCGCTTTGCCCGTTCGCCAACGCCCAGTTCCGCCGCCACGCGGAATGGGCCGACGTGCTGAAGCACTAGAGCGTTTCACCGTTTCATGGAAACGGCGAACCACTCTAACTCTTTGTTTTGACGCAATTCCCTAGGGAAAGCGCTACGCGCTTTTCCCGGGAAAACCGCTCACACTTTTCCTGGAATTGCTCTAGGAAGCGCAGGCACGTCATCGATAGGCCGCGAGGGGATAAAATGGCAGTCCCCGCTGCCGGTTGGCTTTGTCATTTGCCGCGACCAGATATCTTGCCTAGATATGATGTCTCGCCGTGCCGACAAACGAACTGAATGATCCCCCGATGACCGAAACCGACCTCGTCCCCGTCTTCGACGGCCACAACGATACGCTGCTCAGGCTGTATCAATCGAAGGACAGGGACGTCGAAAAACTGTTCGTTGAAGGCAAGTCGGGCGGCCATATCGACCTGCCGCGCGCTAAGGCTGGCGGCTTCGCCGGCGGCATGTTCGCGATCTTTCCGCCGCCGGTCGAAAAAGCCAGGCGCAGCGCCGTACCCCTGGCGCCGAGCGACAGCGAGCCGCTGCCGCCGGAGGTGCCGCGCGCCGATGCGCTCAACTCGACGATCGCGATGGCCTCGATCCTGTTTCGGCTGGAACGGGCCGGGGCGCTGGCCGTCTGCCGCACTGCTGGCGATGTGCGCAACGCCATGGCCAAAGGCACGATCGCCGCGGTGTTCCACATCGAGGGCGTCGAGGCGATCGATCCGGAACTGACCATGCTCGACGTGTTGCACGCCGCCGGCCTGCGCTCGCTCGGCATCGTCTGGAGCCGGCCGAATGCCTTTGGCCACGGCGTGCCGTTCCGCTTTCCGTCCTCGCCAGATACCGGCCCGGGGCTGACCGACGCCGGCAAGGCGCTGGTCAAGGCCTGCAACGAACTGAAGATCATGATCGATCTTTCGCATCTCAACGAGCAGGGTTTTCGCGATGTCGCCGGTCTCAGCGACGCGCCGCTGGTCGCCACCCACTCCAACGTGCATGCGCTCTGCACCCATTCGCGCAATCTCACCGACTGGCAGCTCGGCGCCATACGCGAGTCCGGCGGCATGGTCGGGCTGAACTTCGCCACCGGCTTCCTGCGCGAGGACGGCCGCATGAATGCCGACACCAGCCTCGACATCATGGTGCGTCATGTCGATTCCCTGCTGCAGGCGCTGGGCGAGGACGGCGTCGGCCTCGGCTCCGATTTCGACGGGGCGATGATCCCGGCCGTCATCGGCGACGTCGCCGGCCTGCCGAAGCTGATCGATGCCTTGGCGGCGCGTGGTTTTGGCCGTGCCCTGATCGAGAAGATTGCTTACCGCAACTGGCTGAGCATGCTCGAAAGAACCATTGGGTAGCGCGCAGGCGCTACTCGAAGCCGATCCTTTTGAGCCAATCCTTGCCGACGCCTCGGTCGCTGATGATCGGCAGCGGGTTCTCCGAATCGAGCCGCGCGCAGATGCGGTAGACCTCGAGCGTCTCGGCGCTCATCTCGCCGCGCTTGTAGAAGAACATGGCGGCGGCATAGCGTGTGCGGCCGGACCATTTTTCGCCGAGCGGCGTGTTGACCAGCTCCCACTGCTCGGCCGCCTCCAGCTCTGCTTCGTCGGCCATAATCAGAAATCCGCCGGCGGATTGGCGGTGCGGCGGTCGAGCTTGATGAAGGGCCGCGCCACCACCTTGGCCCGTTTCATCAGCTTCTGATATTGCAGCTCTCGCATGGCGTAGATCTCGACCCAGAGGTCTTCGACGACAGTATCACCATAGGGCCGCGCCAGCGAGGCGATGGCGATGTTGCGCTTGGCCATCGGCGACCACATGGCGGCGCTGACCAGGCCAACCTCCTGGCTCTTCTTGTGATAGACGATGGCGTGTTCGGCCGGGATGTTGCCCTCGATCTCCAGCCCGACCAGCACATGGCGCAGCTTGCGTTTGGCGCGCGCCTCGAAGATGGCGCGGCGGCCGTTGAAATGGGCTTTCTGCGGATCGATCATGAAGCCGAGACCGATCTCGTCGGGCCTGCGCAAGCGATCGGCGCGGATGGCGTGCTCGGCGGTGGTGAAGTCGGCATTGGCCACGATCAGCCCGGCCTCGAGCCGCGCGCGGTTGAGCGCGGTGTAGCCGATGGCCCTGATACCGCGCAGCTCGCCCGCGGTCATCAGCCGGTCCCAAAGGCTCAGCGCCTTGTCGGCCGAAACGAACAGTTCGTAGCCGAGATCGCCGGTGAAGCCGGTGCGCGAGATGGTGACGGTTGCGTCGTCGTGCGGGAAATCCGCAAGGTCGAAGACCTTGAGTTTTTCGACACCGGCAAAGCCGGCCTCGCGCAGCACGGCGAAGGAGGTTGGCCCTTGCAGCGCGAGGCCAGCGACCGCCTCGGTCTCTTCTTCGACCATGACATCGAAGCCAATGGCGCTGTCGAGCAGCCAGGGCAGATGCCGCTCCTGCGAGCACAGCCGGAACCGCGTCGGCGACAACCGGAACAGCGTGCCGTCGTCGAGGACGAAGCCCTCGTCGTCGCACCACGCCGTGTAGTGGACGCGGCCCGGCCTGAGCCTGGTGACGTCGCGCAAGGTGACGCGGTCGAGGAAGGCTTCGGCATCCGGCCCTTCGATCCGGTATTTGGTCATCGGCGAGATGTCGAACAAAGCCGCCTGGCTGCGGATGGCAAAGTATTCGAGTTCCTCGTCCCACAGCGAATGCGGCGCGCGATAGCCGGCCCAATTGTACCAGTCCTGGGTTTTGGCCAGTGCGTCGAGGCGCGGCTGGAACGGTGTGCCGAGGCGCAGCGTGCGGAAATGGGATTGCGCATCGATGCGGGCCGAGACAGCCGCATCTTCTGTCTTTGCAACGGGCCTCTTCCTGGTTGCCTGGGCCATGACCTATCCCTTCATCGCAATGATGCGTCGCGCGGCGTTGAGGCCTGGGGCGCCGGAGACGCCGCCACCGGGATGCGAGCCGGCGCCGGCCAGGAACAGCCCTTCGAGCGGCGTGTCGTAGCCCGACCAGCCGGAGACGGGCCGCGAGATCAGCATCTGGTCGGCCTGCAGCTCGCCGTGGTGCCAATGGCCGCCGGGCATGCGGTAGCGCGCCTCGATATCGGCCGGTGTCAAAAGCTCGGCGTGAACAACGCTCTCGCCGATGCCAGGCGCGTAAGCCTCAAGCTGCGCCATGATGGCCTCGAGGAATTTCGGCTTGCCCGCAGCCCAGCCCTCCTTCAACGCGTAGGGCGCGTATTGCACCACCGCTGAGAGCACACAGGCGCCATCAGGCGCGTGCGATGGATCGGCGAGGCTGGGCAGCGTGATTTCCATCACCGGTTCGGGCGAGAATTCGCCATACTTGCTTGGGTTGAAAGCGCGCTCGACATGATCGGGCGAAGGCGCAATCACAAGCCGCCCGTTGTGAGCGGCGGCATCGGCGCCGGTGAATTGCGGCGGCCGGTCGAGCGCCAGGTGAAGTTTGGCGGCATCGCCCTTCATGCGGATGTTTTTCATCTTGCGCACGAAACCGGTGTCGATCTCGCGAGGTCCGACAAGGTCTAGGAAAGTGGTTGCCGGACTGATCGCCGAGACAATGGTCCTGGCGCGCAGTTCCTCGCCCGTCTCGAGCGCGACGCCAACGGCACGGCCTTTCTCGACGATGATTCTTGCCACCGCAACCGATGTGCGGATGGTGACGCCAGCCTTCTCCGCCGCGGACCGAATGGCGGCGACGACTGCGCCCATACCGCCTTGCGGCAGGACCTGCGCACCGGCCGCTCCACCGGTCTCGCCGGCCAGGCGATAGTAGAGGCCGAGCAACGAGGCCGGCGAGCGCGAGCCGAGATGGCTGCCGAGCGTCGCGTCGAAGGCGAGCAGGCCTTTCAGCCTGTCATCTTCGAGCTGCTCGTCGAGCAGGTCGGCGACGTTCATCAAGAGCACGCGCAGGAAGTCGCGCATGTCTTCCTTGCCGAGTTTTTTCAGCGCCAGGGCGGTCTGGCCGAGCCCTGCGGTCTCCAGCAACGACATGGCGGCGAGATCGGGCGGGCGGCGCGACAGGAAGGGCTTCAGCATGCCGGCATAGCGCAGCAATTGCGCGCGCAAGTCTTTCCAGGCCGACTGTTCGGAGGAACTGGTGCCCGTCAGCACCTCACCATAGGCGCCATGCAGCATCAGCGCCGGGCCGTCCTTCGACAGTGCCACCGACGGCAGGAAGTCGGCGCGGGCGAATTGCAGCCCATGCCTCTCCAGGTCCAGCGTCTTCACCACATCGGGATGCAACCGGTTCAGCAGATGAGCGACCGACGAGACGCGAAAGCCCGGGGCAAATTCCTCGGTGCGCGCGGCGCCGCCGACTTCGCTTCCAGCCTCCAGCACCAGCACCTTGCGGCCGGCTTTGGCCAGCGTGGCTGCGGCGACGAGGCCGTTGTGGCCGCCGCCAATGACGATTGCATCAAATGACGTCATGGGCTGGGCTCATATGCGAGGTCGATTTGGCGAGATCGCGCAGGATTTCGGCGGCTGAATTGCGGCCGGGCGCGCCCATGACACCGCCGCCCGGGTGGGTCGAGGAGCCGCACATATAGAGGCCGCCGACCGGCGAGCGGTACTGCGCGTAGCCTGGCACCGGGCGGTTGAACAGAAGCTGGTCGAAGGTCAGTTCGCCCTGGAAAATATTGCCTTCGGTCAAGCCGACCTCCGCTTCGATTTCGCGCGGCGTGCGCACCTCCATATGGACGATGCGGTCACGGAAGCCGGGCGAGTACTCGGCGATCTGTGCAATCACGCTCTCGGCGAAACCGTCGCGATCGGCATCGGTCCAGTCGCGGCCGTTCACCTTGGGCGGCGCGTATTGCACGAAGCAGCTCATGAAGTGCTTGCCTGATGGAGCCATGGTCGGGTCGAGCGTCGTCGGGATGACCATGTCGAGGAAGGGGTCCGCCGACCAGCGCCCGGCCTTCCAGTCGTCATAGGCGCGCTCCATGCGCTCCATCGAATCTGTGAAATGCATGTCGCCGCGATAGACCGGTGACTCCTTCGGCAAAGCGGGGAATTCCGGCAGGGAATCCAGCGCGATGTTGACCTTGCCGGAGGAGCCGCGGATCTTGAAGTTCCTCACCCGGCGCAGGAAAATATCGGGCAGTTCCTTCTCCTCGACGAGCTTCAGGAAGGTGCGCTTCACGTCGGCATTGGAGACGACGAGCTTGCCGTAGATTTCCTCACCGCCGGCCAGCACCACGCCCTTGGCCTTGCCGCGGCTTACCAGCACATGGTCGACCTCGGCGCCGGTGCGGATGGTGCCGCCCGAGGCCTTGAACGACGCGGCGAGCGCCTTGGTGACGGCACCCATGCCGCCGCGCGCATAGCCCCAGGCACCGACCGAGCCGTCGACCTCGCCCATATAGTGGTGCAAGAGCACATAGGCCGTGCCGGGCGACATCGGCCCGAGCGCGGTGCCGATGATGCCGGACAGAGCGAAGTTCGCCTTGATGACATCGGTCTCGAAATACTCGTCGAGGAAGTCCGAGATCGACATCGTCCAGAAGCGCAGCGTCAGCGCCATCTCTTCGGCCGACAGGCCGGCGAATTTCTTGCCGAGATAAAGAAGCTCGCCAAGGTCGCGCGGCTTGAGGCTGGTCGGGTCGGGCGCGGTGCGCATCAAAAGCGGCTGGATGAAGCGGCACTGCCGCGTCACGTCGCGGGCGTAGCGGTCATAGGCTTCGGCATCGCGCCTGGAGAAGCGGGCGAATTCGCGCCGATGCACATCATGGTCGCGGTAGTTGGCGAGATAGTCTCCGTCGCGGGTGAACACCGCGCCGCCTTCATAGGAAATGACCTGCAGGCCGAAGCGCGGCAGTTCGAGGTCGCGCATGATCTCGGGGCGAAACAGCGAGCAGACATAGGAGCAGTTGGAATAGAGGAAGCCCGGCGTCAGCTCGCGGCTGGTGGCCGCACCCCCGACCCAGTCGTTCTTCTCCACCACCAGCACGTCGAGCCCGGCGCGCTGCAGGTAGCAGGCATTGACCAGGCCATTGTGTCCGCCGCCGATGACGATCGCGTCCCAAGCTTTCATTGTGGCCCAGTCTCTTTGTTTCCAAGCAATTCCCAAGCGAAAACCGCCCACATTGTTCCTGGAATTGCTCTGTGCGACCCGCTGTTCATTTTTGCGTGATCTGTTCCCGAATGCGCGGAATTTGGCACGGTATCGGGCATTCTGTCCAGTCATTCTGAATGAATGTTCAACAAATGATATTGCGTTTTCCCCGGCATGCGCTAGGCTTTGGCGGTGTTCGAAACGGGCATTCATCGATTGGGGATCGAGGGCTGATGATCGCAACGGCAGATGCCGAGTATGACGATACCACCATCCGCTTCCTCGAGGCGCTGTGGGGCGATGGCTACCTGTCGCCGGGCGGCCCTGAAGAGGTCGACCGGGTCGTCGAAGGGCTTTCGTTCGAGGGCAAGACGGTGCTCGACATTGGCTGCGGCTCCGGTGGCATCACGCTGCATCTGGTCGAGCGCCATGGCGCCGCCCACGCCACCGGCTTCGATGTTGAACAGCCGGTGATCGAGGCGGCCAGGCGGCGAGCCGCCGCGCACGGGCTCTCGGACCGCGCCAGCTTCGTCCAGGCGCCACCCGGAGCGCTGCCTTTCGCCGATCGCTCCTTCGATGTCGTCTTTTCCAAGGACGCACTGCTGCATGTGCCTGACAAGGACGGCCTGTTCGCCGAGATCTTCCGCGTGCTGAAACCGGGCGGCGTCTTTGCCGCCTCCAACTGGATGATCGGGCATGACGGCGAACCTTCACCCCAGATGAAGGCCTATATCGCGGCGGAAGGGCTGTCCTTCGCCATGGCCTCGCCGGCGCGCTATGCGCAAGCGATGCGGCGCGCCGGCTTTGCCGACGTCACCGTCACGGACCGTAACCCCTGGTACCGCGAGGTGGCGCGCGGCGAGCTGGAAAGGCTGAAAGGACCGCTCTATGCGCCGGTTGCCGCCGTGGTCGGCGCTGCCTATGTCGACAAGAACATCCGAACCTGGGAGGCCATGCAGAAGGTGCTTGACAGTGGCGAGCACCGTCCCACTCATCTGCGCGGTTGGAAGCCGGATGCGATTGGATAGCCGGCGATGCTGGAGACGATCACACCCATGAAAACGGCAGATGCCAAGGATGCCCTCCTTGAACCGGCGGGGAAAACCGAGACCGAGAAGCGCGGACGCAAGGCTTCGAAGGAGGTCCGTCAGCTGCAGCTGATCGAGGCGACGATCGATTCGCTGGCCAAGCGCGGCTATGCCGAGACGACGATGGCTGATGTCGCCGATGGCGCGGGCCTGTCGCGTGGCATCGTCAACTTCCATTTCGAGAGCAAGGAAAAGCTGCTGATCGCGACGCTGCAGCACATGTATGACGAGTATTCGGCGCATTGGCGCGCCTCTCTTGAGAAGGCAGGCGACGATCCGGCGCGGCAGCTGCAGCAGCTAGTATGGGCCGACTTCGACCGCTCGATCTGCAACAAGCGCAAGCTCGCTGCCTGGCTGGCCTTCTGGGGCGAGGCCAAGTCGCGTCCGACCTATCAGGCGCTGAGCAGTTCGCGCGATGCCTATTACCAGCAGGTCTTCATCGATCTGTGCACGACGCTCAAGCAGAGTGGCTCATATGCCTATGAGCCGCAGGTGATGGCGCTGGCGCTGTCGGCCATGCTGGAAGGGCTGTGGCTGCGGCTGATGATGGGCACAGAGGACACAACGCGCGAAACTGCCTTGCAGGCCGCCAACGCTTTCTTGGCCGCTGCCTTCCCGAAGCATTACGGTTAGCAACAGCCGGCCACCAAGACCGGCAAGACCAAAAGAGGATGGAACAGCATGAAGAACCTTAGCCGACGCCTGACATTGACATTGGCGCTGGGCGGCGCGCTTGCGGCTTCGGCGGCAGCGTTTGCCGTTGCCGCCGACAAGGACCTGATCGTGTTCGACTGGTCGGGCTACGAGGATGCGAGCTTCCATCCGAAATATGTCGAGAAGAACGGCGATTCGCCGACCTTCGCCTTCTTCGGCGACGAAGACGAGGCGTTCGAGAAGGTGCGCTCGGGTTTCAAGGCCGATCTCGGCCACCCCTGCTCGCAGAGCGTGACGAAGTGGCGCGAGGCGGGTCTCCTGCAGCCGCTCGACACGTCGAAGATCACGGGCTGGAAGGACCTCAATCCCGGCATCATGGCGATGAAAAATCTCGCCACCACCGATGACGGCAAGGCGTGGTTCATGCCTTGGGACTGGGGCAACACGCAGCTCACCTACAACGCCTCCAAGATCGACGCCAAAGAGGTCCAGTCGCTGAAGGCGTTTGCCGATCCGAAGTTCAAGGGCCGGGTGTCGATCGGCGACAATGTCGACGATGCCTATGCGCTGGCGAGCCTCGCCATCGGCCTGAGGGACTGGACCAAGATGACGGACGACCAGTTCAAGCAGGCTTCCGACTTCCTTCGCCAGGTGCACAAGAACGTCCGCTCCTACTGGACCGATACCACCGATATCGTGCAGCTGTTGAGCGGCGGCGAGGTCGACCTCGCCTGGGCCTGGAACGATGCCACGGTGCAGTCCGTCAAGGCGGGCGTGCCGATCAAGTCGGTAAAGGATACGAATGAAGGCATCTCGACCTGGGTCTGCGGCTATGTGCTGTTCAAGGACGCGCCCGGCAACATTGACAAGGCCTATGACTATCTGAACGCCATCAACGATCCGGAGACCGCCAAGGTGCTGGTCAAGGACTGGGGCTATGGCCAGGCCAACGCCAAGGGCATGGCCGGCGTCGATCAGGTGATCCTCAAGGAAAAAGGCTATGACGACGTGCAGAAATTCGTCGACAAGACACTGTTCCAGTCGCCGTTGCCATCCGATCTCAAGCTGAAGATGATCGCCGAATTCGAGAAGATCAAAGCCGGGTATTGAGCGGTGGTTAAAGGTGCTGCGCAGACCTCGATTTTCCCATCATTTGAGACGTTTGCGCCGCCCCTCACCTGCCTGCCGGCATCCGCTCCCCGTATAGTGACTGGGAGAGGGGCGCTCTCATCGATGGTTTCGCCAATCTCCAGCGTTGCAGGAATAGCACCGAGGCTGCCGTCAGCCCCTTTCTCCCCGTCACTGTACGGGGAGAGATGTCCGGCAGGACAATGAGGGGCGGCGCTGACGTTGGCAGGCTCGCCAAATCTCACGAATTCTCTTAACCTCGCGCGAAATCTTCAACGGGGGAATTTCGCCATGACGCCAATGCTACGCCGCCTGGCGCTTGCCGCCGCCTGCGCGATCGGCGCCGGCGCGGCCTATGCCTGGGCGGAAGGCGGCGGCGATCTCGTGGTGTTCGACTGGTCCGGTTACGAGGACCCGCTGCTGCATCCCGCCTATACCGCCAAACACGGCGCCGAGCCGACCTTCGCCTTCTTCGGCGACGAGGACGAAGCCTTCGAGAAGATGCGGGCGGGCTTCGAGACCGATATCGCGCATCCTTGTTCGCAAAGCGTGGCGAAGTGGCGCGACGCGGGCCTGCTGCAGCCGCTCGACACGTCAAAGATCACGGGCTGGAAAGACCTCAATCCCGGCATCATGGCGATGAAGAACCTCGCCACCACGCCCGACGGCAAGGCCTGGTTCATGCCGTTCGACTGGGGCAACACGGCACTGCTCTACCGCACCGACAATGTAACGGCCGATGAGGCGCAGTCGCTGCGGATCCTGGCCGATCCGAAATTCAAGGGTCGCGTCACCATCGGCGACAATGTCGACGATGCCTACGCGCTGGCGAGCCTGGTCATCGGCCTGAAAGACTGGACCAAGATGACCGACGCGCAGTTCAAGGAGGCGTCCGATTTCCTGCGCCAGGTGCACAAGAACGTGCGTCTCTACTGGACCGACTCGAGCGATATCGACCAGGCTTTTTCCGGCAATGAGGTCGACCTTGCCTGGGGTTGGGGCCAGACACTGATCGCGATGAGCGGGCAAGGTGTTCCCATCGCCATGAACCGTGACACCAAGGAAGGCATGTCCACCTGGGTGTGCGGCTACGTGCTGATGAAGGACGCGCCGGGCAAGCTTGACCAGGCCTATGATTTCCTGAACGCGGTCAATGCGCCCGACATTTCGAAATACATGGTCACGACATTCGGCTACGGCCATGGCAACAGCGCCGGCATGGCTGCGATCGACCACAAGGTGCTGGCCGAGCGCGGTTTCGACGATATCGGCAAGTTCCTCGACAAGACCCTGTTCCAGCAGCCGATCGCGCCCGAACTGAAGAAGCGCATGGTCGACGAATTCGAGAAGATCAAGGCCGGCTATTGACGGACGAACTGGAAAGAACCGACGTCGTCATCGTCGGTGCCGGCTTCACCGGCCTGTCGGCGGCGCTTGAGCTGAAGCAGGCTGGCATCGATTTCGTGCTGATCGAGGCGCGCGATCGTGTCGGCGGACGGGTGGAGGCCGTTCGGAATGGACTTGGCGAGCGCATCGACAGCGGCGGCCAATTCCTGTGCGAGGACATGCCGGAAGTGATGGCGCTGGCGAAGGCGCGCGACAAGACATTCGTCGAAACCTATGTCGAGGGCGACTTCACCACACATCCGTCGATGCAGCCCAAGGACGCCAAGCAGACCTATTACGGCGCGATGGCGATCCGCGAGCGCATGAACGGCATCGAGCCGGACGACCCGTCGATTGCCGGCATGAGTGTCGCGGGCTGGCTGGAACAACAGCATGATCCCATCGATGCCAAGACGGCTTTCCGCTCGATGATCGAAGGCCTGTGGTGCCTGCCAATGGACAAGGTGCCGCTCTGGCACCTGATCGACAATGACCGGCGCATCACCAACGAGGTGCCCGAGCTGCAGTATTCCCTGCGCGAGACCATGCAATCGCTGGCCGAGGATCTGGCTGGCGATCTCGGCGACCGGGTGCGGCTTGGCGAACCGGTCACGCGTGTCGAGCACGGGTCGCAAGGCGTTCGTGTCGTCACGGGCAATGGCGTGATCCAAGCGCGTCAGGTGCTGGTCGCCCTGCCGCCGGCGACGGCCGCGAAGCTCGTTTTCGCGCCGGCCCTGCCGGCGACACTCGCGAAGGCGCTTGGCGTCTGGGAGAGCGGCGCGGTGATCAAGATCCTGGTGCGCTATCCCAAGCCATTCTGGCGCGAGCAGGGTTTGAGCGGCATGGTGATGTGGCGCGATCTGCCGGGGCTGTTTGCCTGCGACGCCAGCAGGGACGCGGAGCATGCCGCGCTCGTCGTCTTCGTCGGCGGGCCGCTGGCGCTCGCCTGGCGTGCGCTGGACGAGGCGGCGCTGCGGGTGGAAGTGGTCACCCGATTGCAGAAGGCCCTCGGGCCGGATGCCGGCGATGCCGTCGATTTCAGCTCACGCGACTGGATAGGGGATCGCTGGAGCGGCGGCGCCTATAGCGACCTCATCGTCGACGTGACGGCGAGGGATGCCGAGCGAACGATTCTTTCGGGTGCGCCGCCGGTGCATTTCGGCGCTTCGGAACTGTCGCCGTCATTCCCCGGCTATGTCGAGGGCGCGATCGTCGCCGGGCGTATCGCGGCGCGCAAGATCTTGGCGCAGCTTCAATCCCCCATCGCCACCAGCGCCTCGGGATCGTAGGCAAGGCGGATCGGGGTGCCGACGGGAATGTCGTCGGCGCCGAAATCGTTGGTCTCGGTCACCGACAGCGGCTTTTCCAGCCCCGGTATCTCGACGATCAGATGGGTGATTTCGCCGAAATAGTGGCGTTCGACCACCTTGCCGGCAACCTCGAATTTAGCCGTCGCATTGTCCCACAGCACGCGCAGACGCTCGGGGCGGATTCCCAGCGTGGCCGCGCCGCCATTGCGCACGAAGGCCTTCGGCTTGTCGGTTTTCACTCGGCCGAATCCCAGAGTGTCGACGATCAGCGAAGCGCCGTTCTCCTCGACGATCTCGGCCTTGACGAAGTTCATGCCGCCGAGGAAGTCGGCGACCTGGCGGTTGACCGGGCGCTGGTAGATTTCCTTGGGCGAGGCGACCTGCGCGATCCTACCGCCGAACATCACCGCGATGCGGTCGGACATTGCGAGCGCCTCATACTGGTCATGGGTGACCAGCACGAAGGTGATGCCGACGGCCTGCTGCAGGCGGCGCAACTCGACCTGCATCTGCTCGCGCAATTTCTTGTCGAGCGCCGACAGCGGTTCGTCGAGCAGCAGCACCTTGGGCCGCATGACCAGCGCGCGGGCGAGCGCCACACGCTGGCGCTGGCCGCCGGACAGTTCTGTCGCCAGCCGCTTGCCGAGCCCGGTCAGAGAGACCTGCGCCAGCGCCTCCTCGACGCGGCGTTTCTCCTCGCCGCCCTGCAGCTTCAGCCGCTTCAGCCCATAGGCGACGTTCTGCTCGACATTGAGGTGCGGGAAGATCGCGTAGCTCTGGAACACCATGTTGGTCGGCCGGCGGTTGGCAGGGATGCCTTCCATCGGCTGGCCGCCGACCGCGATCGATCCGCTGGTTGGGTTGTCGAAGCCGGCGATCATGCGCAAAAGCGTGGTCTTGCCGCAGCCGGACGGGCCGAGCAGCGAAAAGAATTCGCCCTCCCTTATGGTCAGGGACGCGTCGTCCAGCGCCTTGAACGATCCATAGCTGCGGGTGACGTTGCGGATCTCGATCATGGCTCGGTCAGATTGGGCTCGGTCAGACTTGGCCCGATCGGATTGAGGGCGCTCGATCTGCGGCTGTTCAGGCATAGAGGCCTCCCTCGTTCCGGGTGCGTCTGGCCGCGCGGCGGCGCAGGATTTCGGCGATTGTCATCAACAGGAAGGAGGCAACCAGAAGCAGCGTGCCCAGCGCCAGCACGCCGGGCAGTTTCGAGGCGAAGCGCAACTGGCCCCAGATGTAGATCGGCAGCGTCGCTTCGGTGCCGGTCAGGAAGAAGGCGATGATGAACTCGTCGAGCGAGATGGTGAAGCAGACGAGCAGGCTGGAGATGATGGCCGGCGCCACCATCGGCAGCGTCACGCGGCGGAAGGTGCCGAAGGCGCTTTCGCCGAGATCGGCGGAGGCTTCCTCCAGGCTGCGGTCGAAACCCTCGAATCCGGAGGTCAGCACCGTCATCGAATAGGGAATGCAGACCAGCACATGGCCGAGCACGACGGTGAACAGGGAGAGGCTGAGGCCTAGTTGCAGCATGACCAGCAGCATCGAGATGGCGACGATCACCTCGGGCAGCACCAGCGGCGCCATGATTAGGCCGTTGATGGCGCGGCGCCCGGGATAGCGGTAGCGGGTGATCGAACGGGCGGCGAGGATGCCGAGCACGGTGGCCAGAACCGAGGCGCAGACGCCGACTTTCAGGCTGTTCCAGGCGGCATCGAGCAGGGCCGGTGTGTGCGGCAGGTCCGCATACCATTGCAGCGTGAAGCCGGTGAGCGGGAATTTCGGCGTCGGCGCCGTGTTGATCGAGAAGATCGGCAGGAAGATGACGGGCAGGTAAAGGAAGACGATATAGAGGAACGCATAGACGGACAGCCAGCCGCCTGACAGGAAGCCCCGCGCCCTCATCGTGCCAGCCTCTGCAGTGCGCGAATGATCAGCACCGTGGCGCCGGCCATCAGGGTGACGATCAGCATGGTGGTGACGGAAAGGGCGGCCCCAAGCGGCCAGTTGGCGGCCTTGCCGAACTGCGCCTGGATGGCGTTGGCGATCATGACGCCGTCCTTGCCGCCGACCAGCTTCGGCGTGACATAGTCGCCGACGGTCGGGATCATGACGATCAGCGCCGCCGAGATGACGCCCGGCGCCGACAGCGGCAATGTCACGCGCAGGAATGAACGCAAGGGACCATCGCCGAGATCGGTGGCTGCCTCGACCAGCGTGCGGTCGACTTTTTCCAGCGAGACGAAGATCGGCAGGATGGCGAAGGCCGCCCAGGCGTGGGTGAGGGTGATGATGACGGCGCTCGAATTGTAGAGTAGCGCCGTCGACGGCTCGTCGATGATGCCGAGGCCCATCAGGCCGGAATTCAAGACGCCATTGTAGCCGAGGATGACCTTCCACGACATCACGCGCAAGAGATAGCTGGTCCAGAACGGAATGGTGATGAGGAACAGCCACAGGCTCTTGTGGCGGCCGCCATGGAAGGAAATGAAATAGGCGATCGGGTAGGCGAGGATGACGGTGAACAGGCTGACCGTCAGCGAGATGTAGAGCGAGCGCCACAACAGATCGCGGTAGATCGGCTCGGTCAGCGCCACGCGGTAGTTTTCCAGCGTGAAGGTGCGGTCGATGGTCAGGTAGTGCTGCGTCCAGAAGGAGTGGGCGATGACCACCAGGATCGGCAGGACCAGCAGGATGAGGGCGTAGAGAAAGGTCGGGCTGATCAGGGCAAAGCCCTGGACGGGTTCGGATTGCAGAAGGGCATTTCGTCTGGCCCGCGTCATGCGCAACGGGGGCGACCCTTCCACAGCCGCCGTCATTGCCAGACTCCGGGCGGCCAGACTCCGGGGAGCAGGGCTCCGGGCGTGATCTCGGTTGCTGGCCTGGACTGTTCCGCCATGCGGCATCCCATTGTGCTGACGCCGGCTGTTTGTTCCCACTTATCCTTGGAACGCGATCGAAAACAAAACCGGTGACCACTTTTGCTGGTCGCGTTCCTAGCTTGCCGGCTTTCTTTCATCATGCGCGCATCCGTGGATTGAAATCAAGCGCTATTTCTGAGATATTGATTGAACGGACATTCAAAATTAGGTGAAGAAAGCCGCCATTTCCGGCCTTTGCCGCCGAGTTTGAAGCTCAAGAAAAAATCGACAGAGATGTGGAGACGACAATGGCTGCAGTGAGGGACCTGAAGGCGACCGAAATGGCGGCGTCCGGTGGCGACGATGCCATTGAACTGGGCAAGCGCCATCTCATCCAGCCCTGGCCTTATGCCGGTTCCGTCGGTGCGGAAGCCCGCGCGCTGATCGGCGAGGGCGACGGCATCTACATCACCGACAGCACCGGCAAGCGGCTGATCGACGGGCCTGCCGGCATGTGGTGCGTCAATGTCGGCCACCGCCGCGAGGAACTGGCCAGGGTGATGTACGAGCAGGCGATGGCGCTGTCCTACAACACGCCCTGGTACACGATGAACGCGCCGTCGGCCGAACTTGCCATGCGCATCGCTGGCCATGCGCCTGATGATCTCAGCCATGTCTTCTACACGACCGGCGGCTCGTCGGCCGTGGAGACGGCGCTGCGCTTCATGCAGTTCTACAACAATGTGCGCGGCCGGCCGGAAAAGAAGCTGATCCTGTCGCGCGGCGGCGCCTATCATGGCTCGACCTATCTGTCGGCCTCGCTCAATGGCCGCCCGCGCGACCGCGACTGGATGGACGGCGCCGACGAGCTGGTGATCAAACTGTCCTCGCCCGATCCGTTCCGCCGCCCGCAAGGCATGAGCCTTGCCGCCTTCACCGACTTCCTCGTCGATCAGTTCCGCGACACTGTCGCCCGTGTCGGCGCCGACAAGATCGGCGCGTTCGTCGGCGAGCCCGTGCAGGCATCGGGGGGTGTCGTGATCCCGCCGGACGGCTATCTCAAGCGCATCCGCGAGATCTGCCGCGACAACGATATCCTCTATGTCTCCGACGAGGTGGTGACGGGCTTCGGCCGGCTTGGCCATGTCTTCGCCTCGGGCGACGTGTTCGGCATCGATCCCGACATGATCACCTTCGCCAAGGGCGTCACCTCGGGCTATTTCCCGCTCGGCGGCGTCATCATCTCGGAACGGCTGCTGCAGGAGTTGCGCCGTTCGAACCATCCCGACGCGATGTTCGGCCATGGCCTGACCTATACCAGCCACCCCGTCGGCTGTGCCGTGGCGTTGAAAAACCTCGACCTGCTGGAAGAGAGCGTGCTTTCGCACACGCGCGCCGTCGCGCCCTATTTCCAGGCGCAGCTGAAGACGCTGGAAGAGCTGCCGCTGGTCGGCGAGGTGCGCGGCGCCGGACTGATGGGCTGCGTCGAATGCGTCGCCGACCGCGAAAGCAAGGACCCGCTGCAGCTCGACAAGGATGTCGGCCAACGCATCGACGCCCACTGCCATGAGCTCGGCCTGCTGGTGCGGCCGCTGATCAACATGTGCGTGATGTCGCCGCCGCTGATCATCACGCGCGAACAGATCGACGACATGGTCGGCATCTTGCGCGAGGGCATTTCGCGGACCATGGATGATCTGAGGAAAGAAGGCGTGTGGCGGGGGTAAAGTTATCCCTTCTCCCCGTTCACGGGGAGAAGGAAGCTACGACCGCGACCTCAGCGCGTCGTTCAAATTCCACATGTCCTTCTCCTCCGGCGCCGTCTCCAAGCCCAGCACCGGCAGCATCTTGCGCAGATGATCGTGGTGCGTGCGCACGCCATATTCGAGGTCGGAGAGATAAAAGCCCTCGAAGGCTTCGGACAGCATGGATTCGTTCGACCACACCGACAGCTGGACATCTTCCGACATGGTGTCGCGGTCGATGCGGAAGGAGAGGTAGCGGGCGGCGGCCTGCTCGCGGCTTTCGTCGCGGTAGCGGTAGATGGCGCCGCGCAGCAGGGTCTCGCCCGTCGACAGCGGAAACTCCTGATAGAACTGCACGGATTCCGGCATCACCGAAATGACCGCGTTGGGGAAGATGCCGTAATAGACCCAGGCCTTCTTCAGATAGTCCGGCAGATGCGCCGGCTCCGGCGCGATCTTGACGTAGTTCTTGACGCTCCAGCGCCGGCCGGCATGCGGATTGTAGGTGGCGAAGGAGCGCGACACGCCATTGATGAAGGGCTCGTCGAAATAGGTCGCGCCATAAAGATCCTGCAGGGCAGGGTGGGCCATGGCGACGTGATAGCCCTCATTGTCGACATCGCGCACCGACTTCCAGTTGACCGGCGTCTTCTGGGTCCAGATGCCCCAGGACGGCACCATGCCGGCGGCCTTGTAATGCGCGAATTCGGGCTCGATCGGCTTCATCAGCTCAGCGACCGAAGGCTGCGGTCCGCCATTGCGGAAGCGGATGAAGATAAAACCCATCCAGACTTCGAGGTCGAGCTGCATCAGGCCGAACTCGGTCTTGTCGAGATCGGGGAAGGAGCGCGGGCGCGCGGCGCCGCGTAGCGTGCCGTCGAGATTGTAGACCCAGCCATGGAATGGGCACACCAGCGCGTTCTTGCAATTGCCCTGGCTGTCGGCGACAACACGGCTGCCGCGGTGGCGGCACATATTGTTGAAGCCGCGCACGACGCCGTCCTTGCCGCGCACGATCAAGGCGCGTTCGCCGACCACATCCATGGTCAGATAGTCGCCGGCGTTCGGGATGTCGCAGACATGGCCGACGATCTGCCAATGATTGCGGAAAACATGCTCCTTCTCGAGCTCGAGAAGGGCATCGGAATGGTAACTCCAGCCCGGTAGTCCCCGCCGGTCCCAATCGTTGGGGATCGCCACGTCACGGAGGTGCGGGTTCATAAAACGTCTCTTCTTTTTGTTGAATAATCATTCAATAAAATCATATTTTGCATTGAAATGCAATGGTTTGCGAAAACCCGAAATATTTCTTGCCAAAGTCCAGGCGTCGTCCTCCGCTGAATTCGATGCGGCTGCTGCGCGAGAAAATCGCGGAGAATCCGGGTGTTAGCCCCGGTTTCCGAAATGCCATTTCAGCGTGACTTCGCAAAGCGCACGGGCTGCAGAACAGGTCGCCTTGCCGGTGGCAAAAACGTTCGCCGCGCTCTGGCCCATCGCTGTGCGGCAGGCGCCTGGGTTGGGACTGCCTGGCGGCAGCCGACCTGGGATTACCTTGCTCGCTAAGTGTGAGGCGGAATGACCGATTTTGCCCGGTTTTGCCCGAAACTGCTGTTTCAATTCCGTTACATTGCCAGAGCTACGCCAATTTTGTGCTGTTACAAAGTGCGGTTAAGTTCGTTTCATCATCAAAAAGAAACGCAGCGAAGGGGAAGGCAATGCATGCGAAAATCGAGATCGTCACCAGCGAACACCGCCTCCAGGCTCCAGAGCGCGTTGATCGCCGCCCGAAACTGGCGCTACGCCAATGCGCCAGCGACCACCCCATGGCCATGTTCATGGGGCTGGCTGCTTGCGCCGTCATCGGCATGGCGCTCACGCCGACGGTCGGGCCGGCCTTCGCCTCGCTGAATCCGCCGGCCAATGTGGTCGACGGGGCGCCGACGACAATCAAGACCGCTCGGCTGCCGATGCCGACGCTCGACTTCGCCTGCAAGGGGCAGGCATGGGGTGCCGAGAGCGTCGATTGCCTGCGCGCCATCGCCGAACAGTCCGGGACGCACAAGGCCCGCGCGATCCGCATGATCGCCAATGCCGCGCCGCTGACCAACACGCCAAACATTTTCTGATTTCCGTCGAAGCGTGATCCCGGAACCGTTCCCTTTCGGGATCCTGCTCTGACCTCCCCGAGCGCTCCTCCAGCGCTCCATTCAGCTCCCGCCGCACAGTCGGCCGGGAGCTTCTTTTTTAGCCTTTCAACGCGGCCTGCTCGGCGATGGATGAAAGCACGCTGCGCACGTCCAGCGTGCTGAACGGCTTTTCCAGGATCTGCGGCCGCTGCTGCGCCGGCAAGGCTTCGATTTCCGCCTTGGCGCCGATCAGATCGCCGGTGACCAGCACGAAACGCCGTGCCAGTTCGGGCCGCTCGGCAAGCAGTTCGCGGTAGATGGCCATGCCAGATGTGCCGGGCATGCGCAGGTCCGAAAAGACGATGTCGGGCGGCATGTGGCCGCTCAAGGTGGCGGCACCCGATTCCCAGACCGGCGCGATGCGCGACTTGATGCCCATCAATTCGAGAATGTCGGACAAGGAGCCCGCGACATCAGGCTCGTCGTCGATGATCAAGGCATGACGCAGGCCGCTTGAGCGTGGCTGGCTCTCGCCGGCTGCGGCGATGCCCGCCGAAATGGCCGGCAACTGGACAACGAAACGCGCGCCTCGAGGCTGCACTTCCTCGAACCAGACACTGCCATTGTGCCGCTCGATGATCGATTTCGAGATCGACAAGCCGATGCCGGTGCCAACACCGACCGGCTTGGTGGTGAAGTAGGATTCGAAGATGCGGTTGCGGATCGCTTCGGGAATGCCGGGCCCGTTGTCCTCGACCGAGAAGCAGGGATTGTCGCGATCGCTGCGGAAGGTGCGGACCTTGATCAGCCGGTCGCCGGCAATGCCGGCCAGTGCGTGCTGGCTGTTGATGAGGAAATTGGCCGCCACTTGCGTCACGTGGTCGGCGTCCGCCATGGCCAGCAGCGGACCCGGCGCGAAATCGGTGTCGATGATGATGCCGCTCGAGCGTGCGCCATAGGCGGTCACCTCGAGAGCGGCGCGGATCACCTGGTTGAGATCGGTCTCGGCCTGGGCCGCGGGATGCAGCCGGACCATCGACAGGAAGCTCTTGACGATGCGGCCGCAGCGCTCGGCGGCGGCACGCACCTTCTCGGCACGAACCTTGGTCTGCGGGTCGGAGGCGAATTCGTGCAACAGCGTCGATTGCGCGACCACCACCGCCAGTGGATTGTTGAGCTCGTGCGAAACACCGGCAAGCAGCGAGCCCATCGCCGCCATCTTCTCGTTCTGGTGCAGCTTCTCGCGCTGCCGGTTGATCTCTTCCTCGGCACGCAGCCTGTCGCGCAGGTCGCGGATCGAGCCGAAGATCAGGCGGCGGTCGGCGACGCGCATCTCGGTCGCCGTCAGCTCGATAGGAAACACCTCGCCGGCGGCATTCTGCGTCACGGTCTCGAGCCGCTGGCCGACCATCGGCGCGCCGCGGCCCGACATGTAGTCGGCACCCGAGGAATAGCCCTTGCGGTAGTATTCCGGCACGACGGTGTCGAGCAGGTCCTTGCCGAGGATGTCGCTGCGCTGGAAGCCGAACATCTTTTCGGCGGCAGGATTGAATTCGATGATCGAGCCCGCCTCGTCGATGACGATGATGGCGTCGAGCGAAGCCTGCAGCATGGTGCGGCGGATCACTTCGCTGGCATGGGCGTCGGAGGGCGAGTGCTCGATGGCGTCGCCGATGGCGAGCGCGATGATGTGCAGCGTCGCCTCCTCCTCGTCGGTCCACTCGCGCTCGTCGACGCAGTCATTGACGGCGAGCGTGCCCCACAGATGGCCATGGGCGAAGACCGACACCGACAGGAACGACTTGATGTTCTGCTTTTCGAAATCGGTTCTCAGGAACCCTTCGAGATTGCGCGTGTGCCCGGCAAAGATCTTGCCCTGCCGTTCGTCCTCGGCGACGCGCTCCAGCAGGGGGTCCGAATTGACGATCGACTGCATGATCACGGTCGGCGAGGCCAGTTCTCCGCCAAAGTCGGGGTCGATCCAGTAGGCGGCAACCGACTGGGCAAAACCCTGGCCCGGCAGTTCGCGCAAGCGGAACAGGATGCCGCGCTGGCATACGATGGCCCGGCAAAGGGTTTCCAGTATGCCGTCCATCTCGCGCTGCCAGTCGCCGGCCTCGCGCAGCCGGCGAACGACGCGCACGGCCGCCATCGCAGCGCCCTGCCTGAAACCCTGCATATCACTGCTTGTTGCTTCGCCCGTCATTTTCAGCCGTTGTTCTAAAGTATGCCAATCCGATCGGCCCAATTCGATCGGCGAGCAACGGCTGTGAACCTGAGACCCTTTGGGCCTGGCGCTCAGTTGCTGTCGCCGGTCGGCAGCGAGAAGATATAGCCTTCGCCGCGCACCGTGCGCAGAAATTTCGGGTTGGCCGGATCCGCCTCGATCTTCTTGCGCAGGCGCATGATGCGAATGTCGACGGCGCGCGATGATTCCGGATCCTCGGTGAAGCCGATTGCCTCCGAGATCGCGGCGCGGGTCAGCAGCCGGTTGGCGCGGGTCAGGAAAACCTCCAGCACATCGAATTCGCTCTTGGCCATGTCGATCACTGTGCCATTGGCGCCGGTGACTAGCCTGCCGTCAAGATCGGCCTGGAACGGGCCGAAGGCGACGGAACGGCGGTCCGTCCTGGTCTTCCTGTCGAGCAGTTCCGTCGGCTGCGGAACGCGGCGCAGCACGCTGCGCACCCTCGCCAGCACTTCGCGCAGTTCGTATGGCTTGACGATATAGTCGTCGGCGCCGAGCTCCAGCCCGACGATGCGGTCGAGCGCCGTGCCGGCGGCGGTGGCGTAGATGATGCCGATCGGCATTCTCGAGCGCAGCCAGCGGCCGAGCGACAGCCCGTCCTCGCCGGGCATGGCGATGTCGAGAATGGCCAGATGAAAGGCTTGGGTCTCGATCAGGCTGCGCGCGGCGGCTGCGGTTTCAGCGGTCGCCACATCATAGCCGGCGGCGCCGAGATACTCGGCAACCGCGTCCCTCAGGTCGGGCTCGTCCTCGACGATCACTATTCTTGCCCGCACGATGCTCTCGCTCCCACTTTCAGTGGAAAGTAGATTGGGTATAAACATCATGTCCAGCACTCATATCCGGTTGCAAGGGAACGGTTGAAAAACATGGCTGCACGAGCGGTTATTGCGCTTGTTTCCGTCGCCGACGTGGTCGCGACCGAACTTGCCGACCATCTCGACCGGCGTGGCCATGATGTGCGGCAGGCGCGACAGCCCTGGGAGGCGGAATCGCTGCTGGCGGGCGGAGGCATCGATGTCGTTGTCGTCGGTGACAGTCTCAGCCAGGCGGAAGGGCGGGATCTGCTCAGGCGTTATGGCGGCCAAGGCGAGGGCGGCCGGGACGGACCCGATTTCATCCTGATCTGCCGGCCGTCCGATCTCGTCGACAAGGTGCTGGCGCTCGAACTGGGTGCGGCCGACGTCGTCGAAAGCCCGCTTAATGTCAGGGAGCTTGCCGCCAGGGTCGGCGGCCTGCTGTCGCGTCGTGGCAGGGGCACGCAGGAACTGATCGTGCTGGAGAACGCGACCGTCGATCTGAGATCGGCCATCGTCATGCACCGGTCCGGTACGGAGGAACAGCTTTCGCCCGGCCAGGTGGCGCTGCTCAGGCTGTTCCTGGCGAGCCCCCGCAAGGTGCTGACGCGTGACGACATCATCGCCGCGGCACCGGCCGAGAATGCCGACGCCTTCGATCGTTCGATCGATTCGCGCATCGTGCGGCTGCGCCGCAAGCTCGACACAGAGACCATCACCACCATACGTGGCGCGGGCTACCGGTTCGATCCGCCGCAGCAATTCACCGACTGAGGGCAGCGTACGCGGGCTATCTTTCTGGCTGAGCATCGGATTTTCCTCCTGCCGATGCTCCCGCGGTTCAGCGCACCACCAGCAGCGACGGACCCGATGGCATGTCGCTGCTCACGACGAGTCCGTTTGCGTGGGCTCGCTCCTTGAGGAGCACGGTGGCCAGGGCGGCAAAGCCAAGCAGGCCCTGCGCATAGAGCAGTGCGGAAAGCACAGAGGCGGCGAATTTCGTCTTCATCGTTCCAACTCCCCAGAATTCTTCAAAAATGAGTATGTCGCGGGTCGCTTCAGGAAACTCCCGAAGTGCCCGCGCCGCTCACGGAGCCCCCCGCTGCGGCGCGGGCCTTCGGTCCTCGCGGCAGCAAGTTGCCGGAGGGGCCGCGCAATGCCAGCAACCGAAGGCCAACCCGCCAGAGGGCCTTGAGCCGGATGATGCGCAGGCTGGAAACAATCCAGACCGAGGCGGAAAACAGGGCGACGTGCAGGGTAGAAATCTCGCTCGAACTCATCGCCGCCAGCCTTGCCTCGGAGCCGCCGGCAACCGTGCCGACACCGCCTATGACTGCTGCTGCGATGCTGATCCTGAAGAGCCAGGATCGCGTGTTCGTTTTCGTTCCCATGGTCGTTGCCGTCTGCTTTCGTTGCGTCAACCTTGCGGTCAGCCCGTATCCGGATCATGCCGCCCGAAGCCGCGCTTTGTTGCCGATTGGTTTCGAGATTGCCCATCGATCTTTCATATAGAGGCAGTTCGAACTTTCGTTTTGCGGGGAATACCTATGTGCTGCACATCGCCGCCGTCGTCGGGATGCGATCGTAGTCGCTATGGCCGCTTGGCCTGTTAACCAGAGGAAACAGATTCGAAACACAAACGAGCATTTCGCGAAATCTCGCCGAAACATGCCGCAACGATAACGCGCTCATCGAATTGGAGCCGGCCTGACCGGCAGAGAGAGGGGACATCATGCACACCACCATTTCCGCCAAGCTCATCAACATCACCGCCGCCGCGCTCACGGGTGCAGCACTTCTGTTCGGCGCCAACGCAGCCCATGCCGCCAACAAGATCGTGGCGCGGGTCTCGCTTTCGCAGCAGATCATGGAGGTCTCGGTCGATGGCCGGCCGACTTTCGCCTGGAAGGTTTCCACCGGTGACCGGACGCATGTGACGCCGACCGGCTCGTTCAAGCCGACGCGCATGCATGAGATGTGGTACTCGAAGAAGTACGACAACGCGCCGATGCCGCATTCGGTGTTCTTCAGCGGCGGCTACGCGGTGCATGCCACCTATGCCATCAAGCGCCTCGGCCAGCCGGCCTCGCATGGCTGCGTGCGGCTGCACCCGGACAATGCGGCCGATTTCTATCAGCTGGTCGAGACCTTCGGGCCGGCCAACACCAGCATCGTCATCGTCAAGTAGCAGGCTGTGGGCAGGCCGGCGGACTGCCGCGCCTGTTCAGGACTCCTGCCGGACCATTCCGGCGGTATTGAGCGCAGCCAAAAAAAGAGGCCGGATTTTTCCGGCCTCTTTTTTTGTTCTTCGGCTTCTATCAGTCCGGCAATGCCGGCATCAGCCTCGGATCCGGCTTTTCAGCAAGATGCGGCAGGTCCTTGCTGGCGATGAAGGTGTAGAACATCGGCACGACGAAGAGCGTGAACATGGTGCCGACTAGGATGCCGGTGAAGATGACCAGGCCCATCGAATAGCGGGCAGCAGCACCGGCGCCGCTCGACGTGATCAGCGGTACGACGCCTAGCGCCATAGCCGCCGTCGTCATCAGGATCGGCCGCAGGCGCACTTTGGCCGAGGCGATGATGGCGTCGCGCCGCCGCAGGCCATGCGCCTCGCGCTGCTGGTTGGCGAATTCGACCAGCAGGATGCCGTGCTTGGTGATCAGGCCGATCAGCGTAATCAGACCCACCTGCGTGTAGATGTTGAGCGTGCCGAGACCGAGATTGAGCGGCACGATCGCGCCGAAGATCGACAGCGGCACCGCCATCATGATGATGAGCGGATCGCGGAAGCTTTCAAACTGCGCCGCCAGCACCAGGTAGATGACGATGACGGCTGCTGCGAAAGCGATCAGGATGGTGTTGCCCTGTTCCTTCTCCTGCCGGGACTGGCCGGAATAGTCGATGAAGAAGGTGTCGGGCAGGCTCTCCCTGGCAATGTCCTCGAGGACCTTCAAACCGTCGCCCGTGGTGACGCCGGGCAGGGGCAGCGCCGAGATAGTCGACGAATTCAGCTGGTTGAACTGTTCGATCGCCGCCGGCGAGGCATTGTTGGAGATATTCACCACCGCCGACAGCGGCACCATCTCGCCCGTTGCGCTGCGCACGAAATATTCGCCGAGCTTTTCGGGGTTGTCGCGGAATTGCTGCGGCACCTGGGGGATGATGTCATAGCTGTTGGAGTCGCGGTCGAACTGCGCCACTTCGGCACCGCCGACCAGCAGCGTCAGCGTCCGGCCGATATCGGCGATCGGCAGGTTCAGCGCGGCGGCTCGGTCGCGGTCGATGGTGACCGTCACCTGCGGCGAATCGTAAGACATCGAGTTCTGCACGACGATGAAACGGCCGGAGGCCTGTGCCTTGTTCTTGATCTGCTCAGCGGCCTTGTACACTTCCGCGGAATCGCCGGTCGAGCGCACGACCAGGGCGATCGGCAGGCCGCCACCGGAGCCCGGCAGCGTCGGCGGTGCGAAGACGAAGGCCTGCACGCCCGCCACCTTCGCGATACGAGCCGTGATGTCGGCCTGCAGTTCCTTCGAATTGCGCTTGCGCTCCGCCCAATCCTTGAAGGCAAAGCCGACAAAGGCGCTGTTTGTCGTGCCACCGAAGGCGACCGCCGAGAACTGCGCCCGCGTTTCGGGAATATCCCTCACCAGTCCGAGCATCTGGTTCACATAGGTTTCGGTGTAATCCGATGTCGCATAGGTCGGCGCGGTCACGAGCGAGAGCAGGAAGCCCTGATCCTCTTCGGGCGCCAGCTCGCTCGAGGTCTTGGTGAACATGAAGCCGGTCACGCCGACGAGCGCGAGCACGATGATCAACGTCAAAGGACGATAGTTCAGCGAACCGGTGACGGCACGCTCATAGACGTGCTCGACCCGCGCGAAAATGCCGTCGACAATGCGCTGGAAACGGCCCGGCGTGCCGGCCTTCAAGAGACGCGCCGACATCATCGGGGTGATGGTGACGGCGATGACGCCCGACAGCACCACCGAGCCGGCGAGCGTCACCGCGAACTCGCGGAACAGCGCGCCGGTCAGGCCGCCGGTGAAGGCCAGCGGCGCGAACACGGCGGCCAGCGTCATGGTCATGGCGACGATGGCCGAGGCGATCTCGCGCATGCCGCTGAACGCCGCCTGCATCGGCGTCATGTGGTCTTCTTCCATGTGGCGGTGGATGTTCTCCACCACCACGATGGCATCGTCGACGACAAGACCGATCGCCAGCACCATGGCCAGCAGCGACAGAAGGTTGATCGAATAGCCCACCGCAAACAACAGGAAGCAGACGCCGATCAGCGACAACGGAATGGTGATGATCGGCATCATCACCGAACGGAACGAGCCGAGGAACAGAAGGATGACCACGACGACGATGGCAACAGCCTCGCCGATGGTCTTGAACACCTCCTCGATCGAGGCGCTGATCTGCCCGGTCGCGTCGTAGACGACCTCGATCGTCATGCCTTTCGGCAGCGTTTCCTGGATCTGCGGCACAAGCTTGGTGAGCGCTGCCGCGGTGGTCAGCGGGTTGGCTGCAGGGGTTGGGAAGATGGCGAGGAAGGTGCCGGGCTTGCCGTTGAACGAGACCCTGGTGTCGGTATTTTCAGCGCCGAGTTCGACGCGGGCCACGTCGCGCAGCCGCACCACATTGCCGTCGGTCGAGCGCAGGGGCAGTTCGGCGAAGGCTTCCGGCGTCTGCAGCGTCGAGCGCACGGTGATCGAAGAAACGACATATTCGTTCTGGGTGTTGCCGGGCGCCGACAGGAAGTTGGAATTGTTGATCGCCGTCAGCACTTCCGCCGCCGTTACACCGCGTGCGGCAAGCCGGACAGGGTCGATCCAGACGCGCATCGAATATTGCTGGGCGCCGAAGATCTGGACGTCGGCGACACCTTCGACCGTCGACATGCGGGGCCGGATGACGCGCTCGATATACTCCGTCAGCTGCTCCTTCGTCATGTTCGGATTCTGCATCGAGATGTACATCATCGCGAACTGCTGGCCGGTGCCCTTGACGATGACAGGGTCCTTGGAAGCGTCCGGCAAGGTGCCGCGCACGCCCTGGACCTTGGACAGCACTTCGGTCAGCGCCACGTCGGGGTTGGAGCCGAGCTTCATCTGCACCGTCACGGTGCTGGAGGACGGACGGCTGGACGAAGTGACGTAGTCGATGTTCTCGGTCGAGGCGACGGCGCGCGCGATCGGGGCGGAAATGAAGCCCTGGATCAGGTCGGCGCTGGCGCCCGGATAGGCCGTCGTAATCGTGATCGCGGTTTCGTCCACCTTCGGATACTGGCGGATCGACAGGTTGAAGATGCCCTGGAAACCCAGGAGCAGGATCATGCAGGCAAGGACCGTCGACAGGACGGGCCGGCGAATGAAGAGATCGGAAAAGCTCATTGCTGGTCGGCCTGCTTGTTCGCCGATTTGGTCGGGTCGATGGTGTTGTCGACATTGACGGACATGCCGTTGAAGAGGCGGTTCTGACCTGCGGTGACGACCTCGTCGCCGGCCTTCAGCCCTTCGACGATCTCGACCATGCCCTGATTGCGGCGGCCGGGCTTGACGAAGACCTGAGACAGCACCAGCGCGGGCTTGTCGCCCTCCGCCGCCGGCTTGGCCGGGTCGGCAGCCGGTTTGGCGGCGTCGGGAGCGGCCTTGTCCGCCGGCTTTGCAGCATCGGCGGCAGGCTTCATGGCATCAGCAGCGGGCTTCATGGCATCGGCAGCTGGTTTCATCGCGTCCGCCGGCTTGGCATCCGCCGGCTTGTCGGTGGCCGCCGCGGCCGGCTTTTCTTCCGGCTTGGCGGGCTGCGCCGGCGCAGCGCCGGCGGGCTTGGCCGGCTGCACCACGAAGATGTAATCGCCATAGAGGCTGGTGGTCAGTGCCGTCTGCGGCAGCGACAGCACGTTCTGCTCCTCGGGCAGTTCGACACGCACCTGCACGAACTGGCCAGGGGTTAGCTTGCCGTCGGGATTGGCGACTTCCGCCCGGATGTTCACCAGCCGGCTGGACGGGTCGATCTTGGGGTCGATGCCGCGGATTTCGCCGGCAAACGGCATGTCCCCGCCGCTCAAGCCCAGCCGAACCGTCTGGCCGATCTTGAGCAGCGGGAGCTGCTGTTCGGGTACCGAGAAATCGACCCGCATCGTGTCGAGATCCTGCAGTGTCACCACGGCGGTGCCGGGCGCCATATACTGGCCGATATCGATCTTCGGAATACCGACCGTGCCGCCGAAAGGCGCCGTCAGCTGCTTCTGGTCGAGCACGGCCTGCAGCTTGGTGACCTGGGACGCCGAAGCCGAAGCCGCCGCACGTGCGGTGTCCAGCGTCGAGTCGGAGCCGACGCCACGCCTGGTCAGTTCGATGGCGCGGGTCAGCGATACCTGATCGAGGGCGGCCTGCGCCTTCTGCGCGTCGAGATCGGCGCGCTCGACGGCATCGTCGAGCTGCAGCAGCACCGCATTGGCCGCCACCTTCTGGTTGGCATGGAAAAGGATGTCCTTGACGATGCCGGTGGTCTCGACCGTTAGGTCGACGCCGCGCACGGCTCGCACCGTACCGATCGCCTCGACGCCCGGCGTCCAGCTCGACGGCTTGGCGATGGTCGTCGACACTGTCGCAGCCGGCGGCTTCATCGTGGCGAAATACTGCTTGATGCCGTTGTCGCGCAGGAAGTTGAAGCCGACGATGCCGCCGACCACAACGACCAGCACGGCCAGAACGAGAATGATGACGAAGAAACGGAGTATGCGCTTGAACAAGGAAGTCCCCTCAGTCGAAATCCGGCGCGAAGCGCGGACATCGGGACACATATCGACTGCGGGTCCCGATTTCAAATAGTGGCGGCTTTACTGTACCGTCTGGACGGTCTTGTCAATTGGGCCTAAGCTTGCGAAGGGAGGCGCCATGAGAGCCCGACGACCGAACTCGCGCGAGAAGATACTCGCGGCGGCGGCTGACGTTGCCCGGGAATCCGGGCCCGGCAGCCTGTCGCTGGATGCCGTCGCCAGCCGCGCTGGCGTGTCGAAGGGTGGGTTGCTCTACAATTTTCCGACCAAGGCCAAATTGATGCAGGGGCTGGTCGAAGGCTATCTGCGCGACTTCGAGCAGGCGCTGGAGACCGCCAACAGCAACGACGATGGCAAAAATCCGCTCGCCGTCTACATCAGGCTGTCGGCCGATGATTGCGAGGAAAAGCGCCCCTCGGCCTCGTGGATCTTTTCGGCGATCGCCGAGGATCCCGATTTCATGACGCCGATAAAGACATTCAAGCGGCAGCTTTTCGAACGGCTGAAGGGCGAAACATCAGACCTCAAATCGCTGCTGGTCTGTTACCTCGCCATCGAGGGGCTGCGCAGCATGAACCTTTTCGATTCCGACGTGCTGTCGAAGGACGAGCGGGAACTGCTGGTGGCGTCCTTGCTGGAAATCGCCGGTTCGCCCGATGCGGCGCAAGCCCCCGCGACGTAATCCTGAAAGCCTTCAGCCGGCAGGCACCGGTTTTTCCGGGTCAGACTCAAAAAGCCTTGCCGGTGTCAGGGTCGAAGAGCCGCAGCGCGTCCTCGCTGAAGGCGAAGCTTGCCGCCTGACCTTTCGCGACGCGGGACGCCGGCGGCAGGCAGGCCGTCAGCCGCTGTGTGCCGATCCGTGCGGTGGTGACCAGTTCGGGACCGGTCAATTCGATGACTTCAATTTCCACCGGCACTGACGGCGCGGCCGCATCCGCCGCGACCCGCAGTGCTTCGGGCCTGATGCCGGCCACAACCCGCGCTCCGTCCTGCACCGCGTCGCGGAAACGGGCGGGCAAGGGCAGGCTCGCCTTGGCGCCATCGATGGCCAGCGTGGTCCCTTGAACCGTCGCCTGCAGCATGTTCATCGACGGTGCGCCGACAAAGCCGGCGACATAGAGCGTTGCCGGCTCGTTGTAGATCTCCTCGGGCGTGCCGAGCTGCTCGATCCTGCCGTCGCGCATCACCGCGATGCGGCTCGCCAGCGTCATTGCCTCGATCTGGTCGTGAGTGACGTAGACGACGGTGGTCTGCAACATCTGATGCAGGCGCTTCAGCTCGGTGCGCATTTCCAGGCGCAGCTTGGCGTCGAGATTGGACAAGGGTTCGTCGAACAGGAACACTTGCGGCTTGCGCACCAGTGCCCTGCCGATGGCGACGCGCTGGCGCTGGCCGCCGGAAAGCTGGCTCGGCTTGCGGTCGAGCAGGGCTTCGATCTGCAGCAGTCTTGCCGCCTCGGCCACCGCCTTTTCGCGCTCGTCGGCGGCGACGCCGCGCATTTCCAGCCCGAAGCCGATATTACGGCGCACGGTCAGGTTCGGATAGAGCGCGTAGGACTGGAAGACCATGGCGATGTCGCGGTTCTTGGGGTGAACGCCAAGGATCGAGCGGCCGCCGATCAGCACGTCGCCGCCCGTCGCTTCGGCGAGGCCGGCGATGATGTTGAGAAGCGTCGACTTTCCGCAACCCGACGAGCCGAGCAGGACCAGGAATTCGCCGCTCTGCAGAGCGATGTCGATGCCTTTCAGCGTTTCGACGCTGCCGTAATTCTTGCGGACGTTGCGGATTTCAAGCGCGCTCATGCGTGGCTTTCCTTGGATGCATCGGTTCGCCGTAGTTACGGGGCAAGGTTGATATGGCGCGCGACGCCACCTGCGTCGCGGCTGCAAGCGAGGCGGTCAGTGTCTGGTCCTGCGCCAGTGCGGCCAGGAAGGCCGCATTGAAAACATCGCCGGCGCCGATGGTGTCGACGACCTTGACGTCGGGCGCGGTCGCCGTGACCAGCGCTCCGCCCGGGCCGATGGCGATCGCCCCTTCGGGGCCGCGCTTGACGACGGCGGTCGCGCCCTTCTTCATGCTGGACTGGATTTGCCGCGCGGCCTCGACCGGATCGGGCAGGCCGGCCAGGGTCACGGTCTCCACCTCGTTGAACAGAGCAAGGTCGCAGCGCGCGAGCCAGGTGCGCGCCGCCTTGCAGTTCGCTGGGGTCCAGCCCTCCATCGGCCAACCGGTGTCCAGCGCTACCGCGATACCGTGCCCGTTCGCCCAGTCGAAGAACGCTTCGTAGTCGCGGGTGAGGTCATCGGTGAGGAAGGAGCCGCACAGCAACGCATAGCCGCCGGCGAGGCGCTTGCCGTCGAGCACCGAAAATACGTCGGCAAGGCTGAAGCGGGGCAGGTGGCCGCGCGTGGTGAAAAACGTCCTTTCGCCGTCGGGATGGGTCATGCCGACCGAAAGCGTCGTGCTCTCCGGGCGCACCGGCCATTTGTCGGCGCGGCTGCCGAACGCCTCGCGCAGCCAGCGGCCGAACTGATCGTCGCCGACATTGGCGGCGATCTCGAAATCAATGCCCAACGCCTGCCAGGCGAGCCCGGTGTTGCCGGCCTGTCCGCCAACGCGCAGATCGTCGTGATCGACGACGGTTTCCGTGCCTGCCTTCGGCCATGGCGCGACCGGGCCGACAATCAGGTCGACATTGACATTGCCGATCACCGCGAGCGGACGCATCACTCGCTCCTGGTGATCTTGGTCGAGCGCACGGGCGTACCGGCATTGTCGACGCGACTGTCGGCGAAGGCGATCATCAGGCGCTGTGCCACCGGCAGCATGGCGAAGATCGCGGCGAGACCCGAAGCCGGCTTGAACGAGAGCGTGACGGCGCCCGCGACCGGCGATTGCCCGGAAGCGTCGAAGATGATCAGCGGCGCGTCGGCCTCGACCACGGAAAGGGCCATCGCCGTCACCAGTTCCGCTGTCGGATCGTTGCCGCGAAACAGGATGATGCCGATTTTTGGGCCGAGCATCTCCATCGGTCCGTGCCGCAACTGGCCGCCTTCGAGCGAGAAGCAGGGCAGCCGCGACAGTTCGGTGAGGCCGAGCGCCAGCGCCTCGGCGACGCCCTGCAGGCGGCGGCCGGAGGTGACGATGGTCGTTACCTCCTCCAGCGCTGCGAGCGCTTGCGTGATGTCGTTGTCCTGTTTCTGGTCCAGCGCGCCAAGAGCGGCACTCGGGTCCTCGCCCAACGCAGCCAGGATGGCCAGATGCAAGGCGAAGGTCACGGTCAGGCTGCGGGTCGCGGCGAAGGCCAGTTCGGTGCCGCCGGCGCCGACCAGGCAAGGCGCGGCGCGGGCGAGAAAGGAGCCGCCCTCGAGCGTCAGGCCGAAAATATCAGTAGTGCTTCCGGCTTCCGCAAACCACCTGACGACCTCCGCGCTCTCGCCGGACTGCGAGGTGACGAGCACCGTCTTGCCGTCCAGCGGCACCGGCTGGCCGAGCTGTTCCGAGAGCGGCAGTGCCAGCGCATCGATGCCGAGCGCGCGATAAAGCGGTTCGACGGCGCGGCTGACGGCATGCGACCCGCCCATGCCGAGCAGCAGCAGCCGGCCGGTCTTCCTGATCGAGGCGGCGACGTTTGCCGCCATGGCAGTGTTGTGTTCGAACGAAGCACGCGCATCCGCATGCTGGCGCGCCATTTCGCGGTCGATGGCGACCAGTCCGGCCGGCCGAATTCTTGTTGCAGTCATCGTCATCCTTTCACACCGCCGCTGGTCAGGCCCGAGATCAGCGCCCGCTGCATGACGAGGCCAATCAGCACCGGCGGCAAAGCGGCCAGCACGCCGGCGGTGGCGATCAGCCCGTAGTCGGAAACACGGCCGCCGGCCAAATCGGCGATGGCGACGGTCAAGGTCTTGGCGCGCTGGTCGGAGGTGAACAGCAGCGCATAGAAGAATTCGTCCCAGGCGAGCAGCACGGCAAACAGCGCCGATGTCGCCATGACTGGCGCCGCCAGCGGCAGCGTGATGATGCGCAAGGTCTGGAACAGGCCGGCGCCGTCGATCATCGCCGCCGCCTCGATCTCGCGCGGAATCGAGTCAAAACCGGATTTCATCAGCCAGGTGGTGAAGGGCGCCAATATGGTCAAATAGACCAGCGCCAGGCCGAAGACATTGTTGAGCAGGCCGAGATGCGACAGGCCCATATAGAGCGGCACAGCGAGCGCCACCGGCGGCAGCATGTAGGTGGCAATGACCATCGACAGCGACCAGCCGATCGCCGGCGTGCGCGAGACCGCCCAGCCGGCGGGGATGGCCAGAGCGAGCGCCGCCAGCGTCGCCATGCCGGCGATCTCCAGGCTGTTGCGCAGCGACGAGGTGAAGGCGGCGCCGGCGCTGTTTTCGGCGGTCGACAGCAATGTCTGGTAGCGCGAGAAGTCGGCGGCCAGCGGCCACCAGCGCAGCGGCTTGGCGGCGAGATCGGCGGCCGGCGAAATGCTCATGATGAACAGCCAGGCGATCGGCGCCAGGATGATGGCGGCGAGCAGCAGCGCGCAGGCATGGATGAAGATGGTGAAGGCGGGGCTTTTGCGTTCCATCAGGCGGCACTCCCGGCGGTCTTCCTGACCAGCGCCGCATAGGCGACGGCGAGCACGGTGACGAGCAAGGTGACGATCAGCGCCAGCGACGCGCCGGAGCCGGCGCGCTGGAAGGAGAAAGCCTCCTGGTAGACAAGGATCGACAGCGTGCGCGTGCTGTTTGCCGGGCCGCCGCGGGTCATCACCCAGATGATGTCGAAGACCTTGAAGGCCTCGATGGTGCGCAGCACCAGCGCCACCATCAGCGGGCCGGCGAGATAGGGCAGGATGACGAAGCGGAAGCGGTTGAACGGTCCCGCGCCATCGACAAGCGAGGCGGCGGTGATGTCGCGCGGCACCGCCTGCAAGGCGGCGAGCGCGATCAACGCCACCAGCGGAAAGTTCTTCCAGCAGTCGGCGACGATCAGGGCCACCAGCGCCGTTCCCGGCTCACCCAGCCAGGAGCGGTAGGCGTCGATGAGATTGAGTTGCGTCAAGGCGGCGTTCAGCGCGCCATATTCGGGATTGTAGATCAGCCGCCACAGCGTGGCGTTGACCACGGTCGGCAATGCCCAGGGCAGGATCATCAAGGCGCGCAGGATGGCGCGACCGTGGAACTGCTGATTGAGGAGCAACGCGGCGAGAACGCCGATCACCATTTCGGCGGCAACGGAAATGACGGCGAACAGCGTCGTGGTGACCAGCGTGCGCGAAAAATTCGAGCTCGACAGCATGTTGGTGTAATTGTCGAAGCCGACGTAATTGCCGCCGGTGCCGACCAGCTTGGCGTCGGTGAAGGAAAGACCGACCGTATCGACCAGCGGCCAGCCGATGACGGCGACCATGACCACGAGCAGCGGCAGCATCAGCAACCAGGCACGGGTCGTCATCCAGGTGCTCGACATCGGAGCAACCTCTCCCTAGCGATCTTGGTTTCAGACATAGCACGGGCGGCACTCGCGCATGACCCCGGAAGTCGGAACCGACTTCCGGAAAGGATCATGCGCAAGATCAGAAGCGCTACAGCGTCCTTTGCGCGTCCAAGGGACGCGCGGCGCTGTAGTGCCGCCCGCAACTGGAGAAAAGTGCTTAGAGGCCGCTGTTCTTCGCGGCCGTGGTCAAGGCATCCTCAGGCGAGGACTGGCCGAGCAGCGATTCCTGGATCGCCTGCTGCAGCGCGGTCGACAGTTCCTGGTATTTCGGCGTGGTCGGACGCGGATACATGGCGGCAAGACCCTGCTTGGCGGCGGCGATCAGCTCTTCCTGGCCCTTGGTGACGGCCGGGTCGTCATAGGACGAGGCCCAGATCGGCAGCGACAGCTTGGCATACTGGTTCTGCGTCGCCTGCGAGGTCATGTATTCGATGTATTTCCAGGCTTCGTCCGGATGCTTCGAGACCGCGGTGACGCCGAGGCCCATCGAACCGTTGACGGCCGACACCTCGCTGATGCCGGTGACGCCCGGTGCCGGCACGACGCCGACCTTGCCCGCCACCTTCGAGTCCTTCGGATCGTTGGCCATGTTGTACATGTAGGTCCAGTTCAGCGCGAAGGCGGCATCGCCGTTTTCGAAGACCTTGCGCACGTCTTCTTCCAGGAATTCCTTGGAATTCGGGTTGGTGAGGCCGGACTTGTAGCTGTCGGCCATGTATTTCAGCGCCGAGAGGCCGCCGCCATTCTGGAAGTCCGGCTTGCCGTCCTTGAGGAAGTCGCCGCCATAGGCGCTGACCAGCGTGGTGTAGTCGCAAATCGCGGCCTCGGCCTGCGACCAGCTCCAGGCGATCGGCGTCTTCAGCAGGCCCTTGTCCTGGATGATCTTGGCCTGTGCGCCAAGCTCTTCCCAGGTCTTCGGCGGTGTCTTGATGCCGGCCTTCTCCAGGATGTCCTTGTTGTAGAACAGATATTTGGTGTCGAGGATCCACGGCATGCCGTAGTATTTGCCGTCGTACTGGACCGTGGTCCAGGCGCCGGGCAGCACACCCTTCTTCATGTCGTCGGTGATCTTCGACGAGACGTCGACCAGCACCTTGTTGGTGGCGTATTCGGCCGGCCAGATGACGTCGAACAGCACGACGTCGTAGCCGCCGCCCGACCCCTGGGCCAGCACGGTCTTGTCGTGCAGGCCTTCATAGGGAACGAATTCGAGATTGACCTTGACGTCCGGATTGGCCTTGGTGAAGGCGTCCGTCATGGCGCGCACATCGGCCTCGCTGTAGGCGGCCTGCGCCATGAACAGCGCATTGAGCGTCGTTTCGGCGAAAGCGTGAGGGACGAGCAGTCCTCCGGCGAAGACCGCGCCGACCAGTGTTTTGGTGATTGTCTTAAGCATCTTCTTCTCCCATTTCCGGCGTTGACGGGTCGGCGATGCGGGCGTTTCGCTTCGCCTTCCCGGGTCCATGTCGCGTGACCTGATGCTTACCCGGCCGACCAGTGGCGACAGGCGGAAGGCCTTGGCCATCTTGTTTTGGGACATTCGGTTTGCATTAAGTCAACTCGCTTGACTTAATTAGTCGATCAATATTCTAATGGAGTCAAGAGGGGAAAAGCCGGTGGATGACATCAGCCCGATCCGCGCCAAAAGCGGCACCAACCAGGAAGGCACCAGCGCACACAACCGCCGGGTCATGATCGAGGCGCTACGCCTCAATGGCGCCCTGTCGCGGGCCGACCTGGCGCGGGCGACTCAGCTCACCAAGCAGGCGGTCTCCAACATCATCGAGGATCTCGAAAACGACGGCCTGGTCGTCGCGCTGGACGCGGTGCGCAAGGGCAGGGGGCAACCGTCTACCCCTTACAGGCTGGTGCCCGAAGGCGCCTTCGCCATCGGCCTGCATATCGACCGCCATCTGACGCGGGCGGTGGCCGTCGACCTGATGGGCAGCGTGCTGGCGCGGGCCGAGGCGAACCTGCCTTTCGATGAGCCGTCGAAGGGCGTTGAGATCATCCTGAAGCTGATTGCAGGTGTGCGCCGTGACCTGGCCGGCATTTCCGCGCAGTCGGAAAAACGGCTGGTCGGTCTCGGCGTTGCCATGCCCGGTCCTTTCGGACTGAAGGATTCGGACGACAAATGGATGATGCCGGCCTGGCAGAAGTTTCCGCTGCTGGAGACGCTGGCCAAAGGCACGGGGCTGAATGTCGGCCTGCAGAACGATGCCGCCGCCTGCGCCACTGCCGAACGTATCGTCGGCGCGGCGCACGGCGTCGACCACGCGGTCTGTCTCTATGTCGGCTACGGCATCGGCGCCGGGCTGATCCTCAATGGCGAACTCTATAGTGGCGGCCATGGCAATGCCGGCGAAATCGGCATGGCGCTGCTGGCGCCGGCTGGCCCAGGCTCGACGCCGCTCGAGCACCGCGCCTCGCTGGCCTCGCTCTACCAGCATCTCGACCTCAATCCGGCGGACAGCGATATCTACGAACAGATGAACGCCCTGGTGCTGGCCGAGGATACGAAGATGATGGCCTGGATCGACGGGGCCGCGCATGATCTGCGCTGGAGCGTGCATCTCATCGAGACGATCTTCGATCCGAAGACCGTGATCCTGACAAGCGGTGCGCCGGAAGCGCTGGCGCGCCGGCTCGTCGAGGCGATGCACCCGCTGCTGCCGTCGATCGCCGATCGGCCCGCAAGGAACCTGCCGCGCCTGCAGCTCGGCACCACCGACCCCTGGTCGATCGCGCTCGGTGCGGCCGCGGCGCCGATCAGCCGCGCCTTCGATCCGCTGTTCTCGGCGATCCTGAAGACGCGTTCCGCTCCGGCATAGGAGCTCCCAAGGCCGAAGCGTCTCGGCGTCACACAGGGTTCATCGTGCGGACATAGCGTCTTTCCCAGTTCTTTGCTGCAATGCAATAGGAGTGGGACATGGTGGACATAGTTTCTAGTGAGGCGGGCATTCCGAGACCGGATCATCCGCTGCACAGTTCGGGCGGCGCGACGTGGTTTCTGCCGGCCTTCGGCGTGCTGGTGCTGGTCGGCGTGGTCTATGTCGGCTACGCGCTGAGCCAGGACCTGGCGGTGGCCAAGACCGTGCCGTGGATCCTACTCGGCATCGCCTTGCTGATCGCGCTCGGCTTCGAATTCGTCAACGGCTTCCACGATACGGCCAATGCGGTGGCGACCGTCATCTACACGCGCTCCCTGCCGGCCGAATTCGCCGTCATGTGGTCGGGCGTCTTCAATTTCCTCGGCGTTCTCACCTCCAGCGGCGCGGTCGCCTTCGGCATCCTGTCTCTGCTGCCGGTCGAGCTGATCCTGCAGGTCGGCTCCTCCTCCGGCTTTGCCATGGTGTTCGCGCTGCTCGTCGCCGCCATCCTGTGGAACCTCGGCACCTGGTTCCTCGGCCTGCCGGCTTCGAGCTCGCACACGATGGTCGGCTCGATCATCGGCGTCGGCCTCGCCAACCAGTTCATGGCGCCGTCCGGCAGCGCCACCAGCGGCGTCGACTGGTCGCAGGCGACCAATGTCGGCGTGACCTTGCTGGTGTCGCCGATCATCGGCTTCTTCGCCGCCGCGGTCCTGCTCTATGCGATGAAGCTGCTCGTGCGCAATCCGGCGCTCTACGAGGCACCGAAGGGCAACACGCCGCCGCCTTGGTGGATCCGCGGCCTGCTGATCTTCACCTGCACCGGCGTCAGCTTCGCGCATGGCTCCAATGACGGACAGAAGGGCATGGGCCTGATCATGCTGATCCTGATCGGCGTGGTGCCGACGGCCTATGCGCTGAACCGCACGCCCGACATCAACTATCTCGAAGCCTACAAGTCGGCTTCGGCCAATGTTGAAACGGCGCTGGGCAAATATGCGAAGCCTGGTGTCACCGTCACGGATGCCAAGGATGCCAAGGCAGCCGTCCAGGATGCCGTGCGCACCCGCAGCTGGAGCGACAAGACTACGGTCGCCTTGCAGACCTATATCCACAACACGACGGCTGGACTGCAGCCCTATGCGTCGGTCGACAATGTACCGACCGATCTGGTCAGCAACGCCCGCAACGACATCTATCTGATCGGCGAGGCGCTCAAGCTGATCGACAAGAAGCAACTGCTGCCGATGCAGGCCGCCGATCTCAAGGCGGTGACCGACTACCACAAGGCCGTCGACAATGCGACGAAGTTCATCCCGCTCTGGGTGAAGATCGCGGTGGCGCTGGCGCTGGGTCTCGGCACCATGGTCGGCTGGAAACGCATCGTCGTCACTGTCGGCGAGAAGATCGGCAAGAGCCACCTGACCTATGGCCAGGGTGCGGCGGCCGAACTCGTCGCCATGGTGACCATCGGCATGGCCGACCGGCTCGGCCTGCCGGTTTCGACCACCCATGTGCTGTCGTCGGGCGTCGCCGGAACGATGGCCGCCAATGGCTCGGGCCTGCAGTGGTCGACGGTGCGCAACCTGCTGCTGGCCTGGGTGTTGACCCTGCCGTGCTCGATCGCGCTTGCCTTCGTGCTGTTCATCGTCTTCCGCCAGGTGTTCTGAGCGGAGCGCAGTGCACTACGCAAAAACGGCGCCACTTGCGGCGCCGTTTTCGTTTGGGGTCTCAGAGGATAGAGGAAAAGTCCCGGCCTCTACGCTGGCCTGTCGATTTCAGGTCGGGTCTTCGCGATGCAGATCGTGGATGGTGACGCCGTCAGCATTGGCCGGCATGGTCAGCCATTTGCGATGGCGCAAGGTGCGCTGCGTGTCTTCCAGGCCGGTCTCCCAATGCTCGCGCATCGAGGTGCCGGAGAACTCGTAGTCCTTGGCGTGACCTTCATAGCCCTTGTGCTGGTAGATCAGGTGCACGATGTTGACCAGGCCGGCATCCGAATAGTCCGCGATCAGCGCTTCTTCCGCCGGTGTCAGCTGCTCCTTGGGTACGCGCTTGAGCGCATCGAGCAGGCGCATCTTCAGGCCATGGATGCGCTTGAAATTGTCGGTGTTCTGGCGCGTGCGGCTGGAATACATGATGTCCTTGTGGCGCGACAGCACGTCCGGCATGCTGCGCGGCAGCACACCGCGCGCGCTGAACAGGTCGACCTGGAACACCAGCGACGAACGGTCCTCTTCCTGGTCGAGCAGATATTGCAGCGGCGTGTTGGAGACGATGCCGCCGTCCCAATAGTACTCGCCTTCGATGCGGACCGACGGAAAGGCCGGCGGCAGCGCGCCGCTGGCCATGATGTGCTCGGGTCCGATGCGGACCTGGTCGGTATCGAAATAGACGAAGTTGCCGGTGCGGACATTGACCGCGCCGACGCTCAGCCGCTTCTTGCCGTCGTTCAGCACATCGAAGTCGATCAGGCTTTCCAGCGTGTCTTTCAGCTCGGCGGTGTCGTAGAAGCTGGTGGCGCCCTCGGCACCCTGCGGCTCGAACCATGGGTTAGGGTTGCGCGGCTTGAAGAAGCCGGGCTGGCCCATGGTCATCGTCATCCAGGACGAGGTACGGTTGCGGATGTCGCGATAGATGTCGCCTTCCGGCGTGTAGCTCCAGATCTTGCGGCCCGAGATCGTTTGCCAGAACTGTTCGAGCCGCTGCAGGCGGCGGCTGGGTTCATTGCCGGCGATGATCGCGGCATTGATGGCGCCGATCGACACGCCGGACAGCCAGCTCGGCTCGCAGCCGGCATCGGCCAACGCCTGATAGACGCCGGCTTGGTATGCGCCGAGCGCGCCGCCGCCCTGGAACACCAAAGCGATGCGGTCATATTGCGCCGAAATCTCAGCGATCGTGGCGGCGGCTTCCTTGTTTCGGTGGCGTTCAAGCACGAATTTTCTCCGGCTGGGTTGTGCTGGTTGCGAGCCGGCTGTGATCACTGAGATAGTCGTGGACGACCTCGCCCAACCCAAGCGTCAAATCGGCCTTGAAGTGGACTGCGGAGACGATGTCGAGCACCGGCAGCTTCGCCACGTCGGCCATGACGTGGGGCCGCAGGTCCAGTGCCGCCGGCGCCGTCCAGGCCTCCTTCAGCATGATGTCGGTGAGATAATAGCGCACCAGCTCGCAGATACGCGGCGTGCCGTCGACATGCGGGATGATCTTGATCAGGAAATTGGGCGCGGCGAGCGATGCGAGCACGGAATCGTGATCGGCTTCCCGGTGTTTGTAGCCCATCGTGCCGGTGGCGCACAGGACGCTGCCATAATGCAGCGTGCCGACGATCACCTCGCCTTCGTGGACGATCTTGGGATTGGCCAGTTTCTTCGGAAAGCCCCACAGCTCGCGGCCGCCGGCAATCGGCGCGTCGTCGTCGAGATACATCGAGTGGACGTAACCGCCATGCTGGCCCTTGTACTTCACCGGAATGACCTGGCCGGTCTCGGTGTAGTCGCCGAATCCGGTGGAGTCAGGCATGCGGATGAATTCATACTTGACCAGCGGTTCGTCGATTTCCAGGGGCGCCGGCACCACGGCCTCCAGCGCCTCGCGTGTCGTGCGATAGGTGATGATGATGTATTCGCGGTCGAAGAAACGGTAGGGACCGGGCGGGAAGGACGGGTTGGTCAGCGGCATCGCATAGGCGCGCTTCACGACATCGGCGATTTCCAAGCTGCACCCCCAAGGTTCTGTCGGATGAATTTCGTTCAGGAATGACCGCGCGAATGCGCAGCCGATTATGTTGCACGGCACCATGACAGTGCCGTGTCAGGCAAGCGACCGTGGTTTCGCAGCGGACGGGGTCGTGCCGGCGCTGCCGTCTGGCTGTAACCGCACCGACATATGGCTCTGTCATTGTCATGTTGCGACGCACAATTATATGCTCTCATTCCCTCCCTCCTCTCGCGAGATCACCATGGGTTCCCTGTCTTCGAAGAATTCCCTCGTCACCGGCTCGACCAGCGGTATCGGCCTGGCCATTGCCCGCGCCTTCGCCGCCGAGGGCGCCAACGTCACCATCAATGGTCTTGGCGACCCTGCGGCCATCGAGCAGGAGCGCTTGGGCATCGAGAGGGATTTCGGCGTCAAATGCCGCTACTCCGACGCCAACATGATGGATGGGGCGGCGGTGAGCGCCATGGTGCATGATGCCGAGGCGGCGTTCGGCAGCCTCGATATCCTGGTCAACAATGCCGGCATCCAGCACGTCGCGCCGATCGAGGAGTTTCCCGACGACAAATGGGAAGCCATCATCCGCATCAATCTTCTGGCGGCCTTCTATGCCATCAAGGCTGCGGTGCCGGGCATGAAGGCGCGCAAATGGGGCCGCATCATCAACACGGCTTCGGCGCACGCGCTGGTCGCCTCGCCGTTCAAGTCGGCCTATGTGTCGGCCAAGCATGGCATTGCAGGGCTGACCAAGACGGTGGCGCTGGAAGTCGCGCAGGACGGCATCACGGTCAACGCCATCGCGCCCGGCTATGTCTGGACGCCGCTGGTCGAGAAGCAGATCCCCGACACGATGAAGGCGCGCGGCATGACCGAGGAACAGGTCAAGCATGACGTGCTGCTCGCCGCACAGCCGACGAAGGAATTCGTCACCGTGGAGGAACTTGCGGCGTTGACACTGTTCCTATGCTCGGATGCGGCCAGGCAGATCACCGGCACGACCCTGCCGATGGACGGCGGCTGGACGGCGCAGTAGAGGGGGCAATCGAGGCGTTGCGTTTTCTGGTTGGCGCCACGCGGCGCCGGCGGGAAGGGTACGGTCAGGTCCATGAAAATCATCCAGCTCTCCGATCCGCATCTGATGACGCCGGGTGGCCTGCTCTACGGCTCCGATCCGCTGGCAAGGCTGGACGCCTGCCTTGCTGACATCGGCCAGAACCACGCCGATGCCGAAATGGTGGTGATCTCGGGCGACCTGACCAATGATGGCGAGCGCGCCGCCTATGCGGCGTTGCGGGACGGGCTGGCGCGATTTTCGCAGCCCTGCCGGCTCATGCTCGGCAACCATGACGACCGGACGCTTTTCCTCGAAATGTTCCCCGATGCCGCCGCCGAGCAGGGGTTCGTGCAGAGCGTGTTCGATGGCACAGAGGGCCGGCTGATCCTGCTCGACACGCTGGACAGCGGCCATGTCGAGGGCAGGCTGTGTGCCGCGCGGCTCGAATGGCTCGATGAACGGCTGCAAGAGGCGGGCAACCGGCCGGTCTTCCTGTTCATGCATCACCCGCCGTTCCGGATCCATATGCCTGGCCTCGATGAGGTCAGGCTTGCCGACGCCGATGCCTTCCATGACGTGGTGTCGCGCCACGGCAATGTCCGCCACATTTTCGCCGGCCACGTCCATCGGCCGATCGCCGGCAGCTGGCGCGGCATTCCCGTCAGCACGCTGCGCAGCACCAACCACCAGACCGCGCTCGATTTTTCGCAGAGCTGGAGCCTGGGCCACGAGCCGCCCGCCTATGCGGTGATCTTCATCGATGCCGAGGGGGTGATCGCGCATTTCCACGATTTTCCCGTCGCCGGATAATGTGCCGCCAACAGAGGGGGACAAGGACGCGATAGCGCCATCGCGCCATGTCTTTCTTCGTGTTTTAGGAGCATCTTGTGCAACCGTAGAGCAATCATGCGCATCGAGAGTGCCATGCCCAGCGACACTGAGGAAGCTTCGCCGATCTCGTTCTATGAGGTTATGACCGCCGAGGCGTCGGTTGTTACACGGCGCCGGGAACTGGTTGCGGCCAGACACGCACCGGACATCAAGACCGTGAACGGGCCTGCCGCCAAGCCGTCAGCCACCCAAGTCAATGTGGCAGGGGCGGACAAAGAAGACGAACGCGGCAACCTCTATCCCGTGGTCAAGACGGATCGCGACCTGACTGGTCTGGCGTGCTCGGGCGGTGGCATTCGTTCGGCGGCATTTTGCATGGGGGTGCTGCAGGCGCTGGAGTCCATCACAGAAAAGGACCGGCCGAAAGTGTTCGAGAATATCGACTATATGTCGACGGTTTCCGGAGGCGGCTACATCGGCACGTCGCTGGTCGCCGGGTTGATGCAGACCAATGGCGAGTTTCCGTTCACAAGCACGCTCGGCGGTCCTGAAACCCTCGAGACACAGCACATCCGGGACTACTCCAACTATCTGGCGCCGAAGGGAATGATCGATGTCGTCGTCGGCCTCGTTGTGGTGGTGCGTGGGCTGCTGATCAATGCGATGATCTTCCTAGCCGCGCTGTTGACGCTCGCCTGGTTGACCATCCTGATCAATCCGACCGAAACGTCGCTGCGGCTACCCATTCTTCACAAGCTGACCCAGAATTCAGGGAACGTGTTCTATTGGTCGATCCTGATGGCAGTGGTCCTGGGACTCGTCCAGATCGGCTATTCGATATTTGCCTTTCGGCCTTCCAGCCGGACCGACCGCATGACGACACTTGTCGAGCGACAAATGGCCAGCAGGATCTTGGCGCTCTTCTTCATCGTCTGCCTGCTGATCGCCTTCTTCGAGTTTCAAGCCTATGTCCTGGCGGGCTTCTTCGATGCGGCCAAGGCGCCAGACGATTGTTCCGAGATCAACTGGGTCGGCTGCATCTTGATCCACGCCCCTACGTCTCTCAAAGGGCTCTGGACCGTGCTTGCCGGCATGTCGGCGGCCCTTGCTGCCTTCGGCAACAAGCTGATTGCCGTAGCGGCGGCCTCGAAGAGCGACGATTCGTGGACCGGGACGGCCAGGCATCTTGCCTCAAAGATACTGCTCTACTGTCTGGCAATGGTCGTGCCGATATTGCTGTGGTGCATCTATCTGGGGCTTTCCTATGCGGGGATCGGCGCTGGAGACACGGTCATTGGAAACACCAGGATGACCTATGCGGTTCTGGCCGGTGTGCTCATCGTCCTGTCGTTGCTGGTGACACCCAACGCGAATTCCCTCCACGGATACTATCGGGACCGCTTGAGCAGGGCGTTTCTCTGGCGCCTGGACAAGCTGAAAGAGAGTGCCAGGAACGAGCTTGCCGAAAAGAGCCACATCCTTGCTGATTTGAGAAAGCGGCTGAAAGACAGGCAGGCTCGGAAACGGTCAACCGATGTCGATCAGTTCAAGTTGACTTCGCTCAAGCCCGGATCTCCGGGAAAGTGGGCCGATTCCGTCTGGTTCTCGCCGTACCTGCTCATCAACACTGCGGTCAATCTGGAGGGATCGCCCTATCTCGGTCGCCGTGGTCGCAGCGCCGATTCCTTCGTCTTCAGTCCCATCTACACCGGCAGCCAGGCCACTGGCTATGCCGCGACGATCTCGCTCGAGCGCGCTGACCGCAATCTCAATCTCGGCACGGCAATGGCCATCTCCGGCGCGGCGGCGTCGGCCAATATGGGCGCAAATACGATCCGGATCCTGACGTTCAGCCTTGCCGCACTGAATGTCCGCCTGGGGTACTGGCTTCCAAATCCGCGATTTCTCCGCGGTCGTACCGGCCTGCGGCGATTGCTGGCTAATATCGCACCCTGGTACTTTGCCAAGGAGGCGATTGGCAGGGTCGATGAACTGACGAGCAACGTCTACCTGACGGATGGCGGTCATTTCGACAATCTAGGCCTGTATGAACTGCTGAAACGGCGCTGCAAGGTCATCGTCGTTGCCGACGCGGAAGCGGACCCGACGCTCGACTTCAACTCGCTTATCCGGGTCGAACGCTACGCGCGAATTGATCTCGGCATCCTCATAGATCTGCCATGGTCCGAACTGCGTCGTTCCAATGCCCTGGCGACCGAGGACAGTCTTGTCAACGCCTCGACCGACGAGGCGCGGTTCCAGGGGCCGCACGTGGCGATCGGTCGTATCGACTATGGCGGAAACGAGCACGGTGTCCTGATCTACATCAAGTCCTGCATGAGCGGCGACGAGAGCGACATGATCCGCGATTATCGAAGACGGTATCCGCAGTTCCCGCACCAAACCACCCTGGATCAGTTCTTCAACGAAGAACAGTTCGAGGTCTATCGCGCACTTGGCTTCCACGCGACCCGCAATTTCTTCACCGGCAAGGATCATTTCGCCAGCTTGAAGAGCTGCCCGGTTCCGGACTGGCCGGGCGCTGTGGGGAAGGCACTGACCGAACTCAACGTGCCTGGCGACGCCGTGGAGAAGATCGTGCAGCGCCAGCAGGATGCGATGATATAGCGCCGCCATGGGCGACCGGCCCGGCGATGCGTTCGATGTCGCCGCATGACGATCCCCCGCGCGTTCCATCACGCAGCCGAGAACCTCGTGAGCCCTGTCGATCGAGAGCCCTGCCGCATCGCCGGTCGGCTGATCCCCTGAAAGCACGGAGTTGCGCGGAGGCGACAGGTCCTGGTCCGGTTCGCCGCCGGAAAGGGCTCCGGAAGGAGGTGCTGGAAAGTTCCCAAAAGCACACAGTTTTGGACATTAGTCTTGACAGAAATACAGATGTTCAATACCCGTCAGGCGAATGAACAAGCCTGCAATGTGGGAGGAATGAGCGGTATGGCTTCCAATATTTCGTTGACGGGCCTTGCCCGCGATCTCGATGAGCGCGGCAAGTCGGGCAAGCCCATCCGCATCGGCCTGATCGGCTCCGGCGAGATGGGAACCGACATCGTCACCCGCGTCGCCCATATGTCCGGCATCGAGATCGGCGCGATCTCGGAACTGAACCTGCCGGCCGCCAGCAAGGCGGTGGACATCGCCTTCCAGGAAACCGGCCATGCGCGTGAAGTGTCGAACGCTTCGGCGATGACGGCTGCCATGGAGGCCGGCAAGGTGGCGGTCACCAATGACGCCAGCCTCGTCATCAACAATGATCTGATCGACGTGGTCATCGACGCGACCGGCGTTCCCGCCGTCGGCGCCGAAATCGGCCTGCGCGCCATGGAACACGGCAAGCATCTGGTGATGATGAATGTCGAGGCCGACGTCACCATCGGCGCCTATTTGAAGAGCGAGGCCGACCGGCTCGGCGTCACCTATTCGCTGGGCGCCGGCGACGAGCCGTCCTCCTGCATGGAGCTGATCGAATTCGTCTCGGCCATGGGCCATCCGATCGTCGCCGCCGGCAAGGGCAAGAACAATCCGCTCAACATCGACGCCACGCCGCCCGCCTATGAGGAAGAGGCCAGGCGCCGGCACATGAATGTGCGCATGCTGGTCGAATTCGTCGATGGCTCGAAGACCATGGTCGAGATGGCGGCGATCGCCAATGCCACCGGGCTGTTGCCCGACAAGGCCGGCATGCACGGCCCGGCGGCGACGCTCGGCGAGCTCTCGAAAGTGCTGGTGCCCGAAAAGGACGGCGGCGTGCTGTCCAGGGTCGGCGTCGTCGACTACTCGATCGGCAAGGGCGTTGCGCCCGGGGTCTTCGTCGTCGCCGACATGTCGCATCCTCGCATTTCGGAGCGCATGGAAGATTTGAAGATGGGCAAGGGCCCGTATTTCACCTTCCACCGCCCCTATCACCTGACCTCGCTCGAAGTGCCGCTGACCTGCGCCCGCGTCGTGCTCTACGGCAAGGCCGACATGGTGCCGCTGGCAAAGCCGGTGGCCGAAGTCGCCGCGGTGGCCAAGAAGGACATGCAGCCCGGCGAGAAGCTCGATGCGATCGGCGAATATTGCTACCGCGCCTGGATCATGACGGCGCCCGAAGCCCATGCCGCCAAGGCCATTCCTTGCGGCCTGCTGCAGGGCGGCTCGGTCACCGCGCCGATCAAGAAGGGCGAGCTCATCACTTATGCCAATGCCGCCCCGGCTCCGGGCTCCAAGATCGCCGAACTGCGCGCCCGCCAGGACAAGCTCGTCTACGGAACCGTGGGAGCCTGATCATGGCCGGAGCCAGCAAAGCCGTCGCGGACAGTCGCGCCAACCTGCCTTTCGTCTATCGCCAGTACAGCGCCCAGCAGCTCAAGCAGGTGCTCTACAAGATGTACCTCATCCGCCGCTTCGAAGAGGGCGCCGAGGAAAGCTACATGCGCGGCCTGATCCACGGCACCATGCACCTGTCGATCGGCCAGGAAGCCAGCGCCATGGGCATCTGCATGCCGCTTGGCGAGGATGACCAGATCACCTCGACGCATCGCGGCCATGGCCACTGCATCGCCAAGGGCGCCGAGGTCAAGCGCATGTTCGCCGAGTTCTTCGGCAAGACCACGGGCTACTGCAAGGGCCGTGGCGGCTCGATGCACATCGCCGATGTCGCCAAGGGCAATCTCGGCGCCAACGGAATTGTCGGCGGCGGCATTCCGATCGCCGTCGGGGCCGCACTCTCCTCCAAGATGATGAAGACCGGCAAGGTCGTCGTCTCCTTCTTCGGCGACGGCGCCAACAATGAAGGCGCCTTCCACGAGGCGCTCAACATGGCGGCGGTCTGGAAGCTGCCGGTCATTTTCGTCTGCGAGAACAATGGCTACGGCATGTCGACGTCGACCGCCCGTTCCACCGCTGTCAAGAACATCGCCGACCGCGCCGCCGCCTATTCGATGCCGGGTGTCATCGTCAACGGCAACATCTTCTCGGAAGTCGCCGAGGCCTCCTACAAGGCCGTCGAGCGTGCCCGCGCCGGCGAGGGGCCGACGTTGATCGAATCCAAGACCTACCGCCATCGCGGCCATTCCAAGAGCGACCGCAACCGCTATCGCACCAAGGAAGAGATCGAGGACTGGATGTCGAACCGCGACCCGATCACGCTGTTCGAGAACGAGCTGCGCGAATTCGGCTTTATCGACGACGAGGGCATCGAGGCCATTCGCAGTGGGGTGGCGCAGGAGATCGCCGACGGCATCGAGTTCGCCAAGGTGAGCCCGTCGCCTGACGTCAGCGAGACCGGAAATTACGTGTATACGGAGCAGGCGTGATGGACGCGATGGTGCGTGAACTGAGCTACGCCCAGGCGATCCAGGAAGCCATGGCGATCGCCATGGACATGGACGAACGCGTCTTCCTGATGGGGGAGGATATTGGCGTCTATGGCGGCGCCTTCCAGGTGACCGGCGATCTGGTCGAGCGCTATGGTACCGAGCGGGTGATCGACACGCCGATCTCGGAACTGGGCGGCGCGGGCGTGGCGGTGGGTGCGGCGCTCACCGGCATGCGGCCGATCTTCGAATTCCAGTTTTCCGATTTCGCCACGCTCGCCATGGAGCAGATCGTCAACCAGGCGGCCAAGATGCGCTTCATGCTGGGCGGCGAGGTTTCGGTTCCCGTGGTGATGCGCTTTCCCGCCGGCTCGGGCACGGGTGCGGCGGCCCAGCACAGCCAGAGCCTGGAAGCCTGGCTCGGCCACGTGCCAGGGCTCAAGGTCATCCAGCCGGCGACGCCCTATGATGCCAAGGGCATGCTTTTGGCGGCGGTCGCCGATCCCGATCCGGTGATGATCTTCGAGCACAAGCTGCTCTACAAGATGAAGGGCCCGGTGCCCGAAGGCTATTACACGGTGCCGATCGGCAAGGCCGACATCCGCCGCGAAGGCCGCGACCTCACCATCGTCGCCACCTCGATCATGGTGCAGAAGGCGCTCGACGCCGCCGCCACGCTGGAAGCCGAAGGCATCGACGTCGAAGTCGTCGATCTCCGCACCATCCGGCCGATGGACAAGCAGACCGTCATCGACAGCGTCAAGAAGACGTCGCGGCTGATGTGCGTCTACGAAGCGGTCAAGACGCTGGGCATCGGCGCCGAGGTCAGCGCGATGATCGCCGAGAGCGAGGCGTTCGACTATCTCGATGCGCCGATCGTGCGGCTGGGCGGCGCCGAGACGCCGATCCCCTACAATCCGGAGCTCGAAAAAGCCACGGTGCCGCAGGTTCCCGACATCATCAGTGCCGCGCGCGACCTCGTCAAAGGGGTTCGCTGAGACATGCCGACCGAAGTCATTCTTCCCAAGGTCGACATGGACATGGCGACCGGACAGATCTCGCGCTGGTTCGCCGAGGAAGGCGCCCGGGTCAAGAAGGGCGACGTGCTGTTCGAGATCGAGACCGACAAGGCAGCCATGGAAATCGACGCGCCGGCCAGCGGCGTGCTGCGCGACGTCACCGGCAAGGAAGGCGTAGACATTCCGGTCGGCGCGCCGGTTGCGTGGATCTATGCCGATGGCGAGGCCTATGGGGCCAAGCAAGACGCGGCTCCGATCTCCCCCCTCGGAGGGGAGATGTCGGCGAAGTTGACAGACGAGGGCGCTGTCCCGCCAACGTCGCATTCTGTCACGCCCCCCTCTGCCCTGCCGGGCATCTCCCCCACAAGGGGAGAGATCGGCCAATCGCCGTCGGGCATACGCGCGACACCGCTTGCCCGACGTCTGGCCCGTGAGGCAGGCCTTGCCCTTGCCAGCATCATCGGCACCGGCCCATACGGCCGCGTGGTCAAGGCGGACATTGACGCGGCGGTTGCCAAGGGCGGAGCCAAGGAAGCACCAGCGGTGGCTCCTTACGCTCCCGCCGCCGCCGCTTCCGCCCCTGCAGTGAAAGCGATGTCGGATGACCAAGTGCTGAAGCTGTTCGAACCCGGCTCCTACGAGTTGGTCCCGCACGACAATATGCGCAAGACCATTGCGCGGCGCCTGGTCGAAGCAAAATCCACCATCCCGCATTTCTACCTGACGCTCGACTGCGAACTCGATGCATTGCTGGCGCTGCGCACGCAGATCAATGCCGCCGCCCCGATGAAGAAAACCGATAAGGGTGAGGCTCCCGCCTACAAGCTGTCGGTCAACGATATGGTCATCAAGGCGATGGCGATGGCCTTGATGGCTGTGCCGGATGCCAATGCCTCGTGGACCGAAAGTGCCATGGTCAAGCACAAGCATGCCGATGTCGGCGTTGCCGTCTCGATCCCCGGCGGCCTGATCACGCCGATCATTCGGCATGCGGACGAAAAGACGCTGTCGACCATCTCCAACGAGATGAAGGATCTGGCGAGCCGCGCCCGCAGCCGCAAGCTGAAGCCGGAGGAGTATCAGGGCGGCACGACGGCGGTCTCCAACCTTGGCATGTTCGGCATCAAGGACTTCGCCGCCGTCATCAACCCGCCGCATGCGACGATCCTGGCGGTCGGCGCGGGTGAGGAGCGGGCTGTGGTCAAGAATGGCGAGATCAAAATCGCCACCGTGATGTCGGTGACCTTGTCGACCGACCATCGCGCTGTCGATGGCGCGCTCGGCGCCGAACTGCTGGTCGCCTTCAAGCGGCTGATCGAGAACCCGATGGGCATGCTGGTCTAGCTTCTTGTTGTAAGCCGGTGCCAAACGTTACGCCGGCTTACGACAGAAAACGACTTGTCAGGCGCCGACCCTTGACCCATCTTCCCCAGTGGATCGCGACCAAGGGAGGCCAAAATGCCTGCATTCGACCCGTCTGACGTCAAAACCTTGTTCGGCAAGGTCATGGGTGCCTCGCCGTCCGACATCAAGCTGGTGGCGCAGCGCCTGCACGACCATGCCTTCGAGCCGCGCATGTCGGCGGAGGAGACCAGGCAGCTTGTCGCTGACCTGGGCTATGACAGCCTCGATGCGTTCTGTGCTGATATCGGCCTGCTGGAGCCGTTTTGGCGTTTCCGGTGAGATGAAACAGGTGTTCACCCTTTTGGCGGCCCAGCGCAAGCGGGTGGCCGAGGCGATCGCCGAATTCGAATCCATGACCCATGTCGGCGTCGAGGATTATTTGCGCGAACGCGGCCTCATCTAAGGTGTATCTATATTCGGGTGAGGTCGGCCTGCAAATGGCAGGACCTCAACCGCCCTTGGCCAGCAGTGCAGTCGCCGTGTCGCTGTCGGTGATCAGCACATTGGTGCTGACCGCCTTGAGCGCGGCCAGGATCGCCGCCACCTTGCGCTTTCCGCCGGCGGCCAGCACGACATTCGGCACCTGGCTCACCACATCGAGACCGATGGCCATGACGCGCCCGTTGACCTCATGGTCGACCAGCCGGCCGGCGGCATCGACGAAGTAGCACAGCATGTTGGCGACCGCGCCTTTCGCCTTCAATGGCGCGATCAGCGATGACGGCACGATCCCGTGGCGAAAGATGGTGGCGTCCGCGGAGATGTCGCCGACGGTGAGCAGTGCGATGTCGGCGGCCGCCGCCCGCTGGCGTACGTCCTGCAGGGTCGGCTGCGCCCACAGGAGGTCGCGAAGCGCGGGATCGTCAACCATCACCGGCGCGGTGATCTGGTAGGAGTCGACCTCGAAGACATCGGCGACCTTGGCGGCGACGATCGACGGGTTGATCCACTGCGAATGCGGCAGGCTGCCGACGAGCGCCACCACCGAGGCGCGCCTCAGCTGCTGGCGGGCGAGGAAGCCCAGGCTTGCATGCAGTGTCGCGCCGCCGCCGATCGCCAGCGTCATGCCGTCGTGCATCTGCTCGCCGAGATAGGCCGCCACGGCATGGCCGATCGCCTTTTCCAGATGCTCATGCGCCGAGGGTGTCGGGATGACCACCGCTGCGTCGAGGCCCCAGCGCTTTTCCAGTTCCCGCTCGAGCGCAACCTGTCCGGCGGTCGGTGCGTTGATCATGGTGACCACGATGCCTTCGGCGGTGCAGGCAGCCAGCGTGCGCATGACCTTCACGCGGGAGACATCGAGCTTCTCGGCGATCTGTTCCTGCGTGAAGCCCTCGACATAGTAGAGCCAGGCCGTCTTGACGTTGAGATCGGACGACGCCATCGGCAGGCGGGCCGGTGTGGGTTTTTCCGTGGGCATCTGTTCTCGTCCCTCATCAGCCATGGCCGACCGCGTCGTCCTCATCGGAGAAACGCCGGCCGGATGTCAACCGGATGCCGGTTTCAGCCAAGCCGATTGTTGCACATCTCTGATCATTTGTAATTGACAATGTACAAATGAACATATTTTGTGGGTTTCACGCGCAGTGTCATCCACCAGTCATATGCGCCGTGCAGGGAGGAAGAGACGGGGAGCCGGCCAGGGGCCGGACCGGTCATGCACAGACAAGACAGGAGGTCTCATGAAGACGCTACTCATCAAACTGCTGGCCAGCCAGTTGGCGCTCGCGGCAATTTTGTTTGCCGGCGTGGCAAACGCCGAAACACTGACGCTCTACACATCGCAGCCGGAAGCCGACGCGGCCAAGACCGTGGACGCCTTCAAGAAGGCGCAGCCCGGCATCGACGTGACCATCTATCGTTCTGGGACCAGCGACATCGTCAGCAAGATGGCGGCCGAGTTCGCCGCCGGCAGCCCGCAACCGGACGTGCTTTTGATCGCCGACGCGGTCTCGATGGAGCTATTGAAGAAGGACGACCGGCTGCTGCCTTATCCCGAAGCCAAGCTCGATGGCATCGAGGCTGATGCCTATGACGCCGACAGGACCTATTTCGGCAGCAAGCTGATCACCACCGGCATCGTCTACAACACCGCGGCTGCTGAAAAGCCGCAGCATTGGACCGATCTTGCCAAGCCCGCCTATGCCGATGGCCTGGTCATGCCGAGCCCGCTCTATTCGGGCGCGGCCGCCTATCTGCTTTCCGGCTTTGCCGGCGATACCAACTTAGGCTGGGATTTCTTCCAGAAGCTGAAGACCAACAACACCGTCAGCGTGCGCGGCAACGGTGCTGTACTGAAGTCGGTGGCATCAGGCGAGAAGCCCTATGGCATCCTCGTCGACTTCATGGCGATGAACGCCAAGAAGAAGGGCTCGCCGGTCGAGTTCGTGTTCCCGAGCGAAGGCGTGCCGGCGGTGACCGAGCCGGTCGCCATCATGAAGACCGCCAAGAATGTCGACGGCGCCAAGAAGTTCGTCGACTTCATTCTGTCGGATGAGGGCCAGAAGCTGGCGCTGTCCATGGGCTACCTGCCGGCGCGTGCCTCGGTCGGCCGTCCCGAATGGTTGCCGGAAGGCGTCAAGGTCAAGGTGATGCCGTTCGACACCAAGGCGATCGTCGCCAAGACCGACGCCGACAAGGCGAAGTTCCAGGAACTGTTCGGCGGCTGAGCCGGCAATCGTGGCGGGATGTCGTCTCGACGGCATCCCGGACCTCAGGAAACACAACCATGCCAACACGCGTCAGGGAAAGCCGGGGCCAGGAAATGGTCCTGACGGCGGCGGTGGCCGTCGTCATCGTGCTGCTTTCGCTGCTGCCCATGCTGCGCCTCATCAAGGAGATCGTGGCACCTGGCGGCACGCTGTCGACCGTGGCCATTGCGGCCGGGCTGAGAAACCCGGCGACCTGGATCGCGACATGGCATACGCTGGTCGTCGGCATCGGCGGCACCTTGCTTGCGGTGCTGTCGGGAACGCTGGTGGCGGTGCTGGTCTCGCTGACCGACATACGCGGCCGCAGCGCCCTGGTACTCTGCTACGTCATGCCGCTGATGATCGCGCCGCAGGTCACGGCGCTGGCCTGGCTGCAACTGTTCGGCCCGGCAAGCCCATTCCTCAAGCTGTTCGGAGCGGCACCGCCGCTCGGCACGAAAAACCCGCTTTACTCGACGTCAGGCATCATTCTGCTGCTTGGCGTCCAATATGGCCCGCTGGTGTTCCTGCTGGTGCGTGCCGGCCTGCGCAAGCTGCCGCGCGAACTGGTCGAGGCCGCGCGCGCCGGCGGCGCGGGCTGGTTCACCGTGCTGGTCACCATCGTTCTGCCCTTGATGACGCCGTCGATCATGGCGGCCGCGGCACTCGCCTTCGTGTCCTGCGTCGGCAATTTCGGCATTCCGGCTTTCCTCGGCATTCCCGCCAACTACCTGGTGCTGCCGACCCTTATCTATCAGAAGCTGGCCGGCGGTGGTCCGGCCGTGCTCGGCGAGACCGCGTTCCTATCGGCTCTGATCGGCGTTATCGCCATGGCCGGCATTCTCGCCCAGGAGGTGATGAGCCGCCGCCGCGACTACCGTATCTCTTTGACATCGTTGCCGGCCGAACCCTACGAACTCGGTCGCTGGCGGGCTATTGTCCAGGCCTGCATGTGGCTGCTGATCGTGCTGGTGCTGTTCCTGCCGCTGTTCGGGCTGGTGCTGACCTCATTGGTACCGGGCTATGGCATCGCGCTCACCGCCAAGACGGTGACGCTCGACAATTATCGTTTCGTGCTGTTCGAGCATGACGCCGCCAACCGCGCCTTCTTCAACAGTTTCTGGCTGTCGATCGCGGCCGCATTCTTCGCGGTCGTGGTCGCCGTGCCGGTCGGCTATCTCATCGCCTGGGGCAGGCAGCGCTGGGTACGGCTGCTCAATCTGGCGGTCGAACTGCCCTATGCCTTGCCCGGCGTGGTGCTGGCGATCGCCTCGCTGCTGCTCTTCCTCAGGCCGATCCCACTGACCGGCATCCAACTCTACAACACGGTCTGGATCATCCTCTACGCCTACCTCGCCCGCTTCCTGGTGTTGGCGCTGCGGCCGACCATCAGCGGCTATCACCAGATCGACCGGGCGCTGGAGGAGGCCGCGCAGGTGGCGGGCGCTGGCCTGTTCACGCGCATGCGCACCATCATCTTTCCACTGGTCGCGCCGGCAGCGATCGCCGGTGGTCTGCTGATCTTCATGACGGCGCTCAGCGAACTCACCGTCTCGGCGCTGCTGTGGTCGTCAGGCTCGGAGACGATCGGCGTGGTGATGTTTTCCTTCGAACAGGGCGGCGATTCCAACTACGCGGCGGCGATGTCGGTCATCACGGTCGCGGTCACCTTCGTGCTGATGCTGGTGACCAATCTGCTTGCCCCCTACCTTCCCAGCGGAGTGCTGCCATGGCGCGACTGAGCCTGGACCATGTGACCAAGAGCTTCGCCAACTTCGACGCCGTGAAGGACGTCTCGATCGACGTTGCCGATGGCGAGTTCCTGGCCGTGCTTGGACCGTCCGGCTGCGGCAAGACGACGTTGCTCAGGCTCGTCGCCGGATTCGAGAAAGTGACTTCGGGAGAGATCCGCATCGGCAGCGATGTCGTGTCGAGCAGCGTCGGCAGCGTCGCGCCGGAAAAGCGGCGCGTCGGCATCGTCTTCCAGAACTATGCTCTGTGGCCGCACATGACGGTGGCCGAGAATATCGGCTATTCGATGAAGGTGGCGAAGCTCGACAAGACCGTCGCGCGCCAGAAGGTCGAGGACGCGCTGGCTCTGGTCAATTTGCAGGGACTGGGCCAGCGCAGGCCGGCCAATCTTTCCGGCGGTCAGCGCCAGCGCGTGGCGCTGGCGCGCTGTCTTGTCGCCGCACCGTCGCTGGTGCTGTTCGACGAGCCGCTCGCCAATCTCGACGTGCATCTGAGAGCCTCGATGGAGGACGAGTTCGCCGCCTTTCACAAGCGCACAGGCACGACCATCGTCTACATCACCCACGATCAGGCCGAGGCGATGGCGCTGGCCGACCGCATCGCGGTGATGGACCATGGCCGCGTGGCGCAACTGGCGACACCGCGTGAACTCTATCATGAGCCGGCAAATGAGATGGTCGCCTCCTTTATCTCGCAAGGCATCCTGCTGCCGGCGGATGTCCTGACGGGCGAAGACGGCGGCCATTGCAAGGTCAGGGCTCTGGGAACCGAGCTGGTGGTCCGCTGCCGCCCCGGCGAGCGGCCGCGTGCGGGTGCCAAGATCTGCTGCCGGTCGGCCGACCTTGACGTCTCACCGCATGGGCCAGGCTTCGATGGCCTCGTCAAACGGGTGATCTACCAGGGTGGCGCCGCACGCATCGAATTCACCCCTGCCGCGGGGCCTGACCTCACCTTGCATTTCGAGCAGCCAGACCCGGTTACGCTGGAGAGTGGAGCCCAGGCACGCCTGCGCATAAGATCCGGCTGGCTGATCCCGGTGGGGACGGCCTCGTGATGATGCTCGATCTGCTTGGCGGCTTTGGGGAAAAGGGCCGCACCAGCCTCGCCGTCAGCAGCGGCGGCGACCGCATCCTGCTCGATATCGGCGTCAAGGTCGGCGCCTCCGGCGCGGAATATTATCCGGCGCTCGACGGTCGGGTCGACGACATCGATGCACTCTTCGTCTCGCACGCCCATGAGGATCATATCGGTGCGCTGAGTTGGCTGTTGTCGCGCGGCTATGCCGGCCCGATCTTCATGACGGCCGAGACGCGCGATGAGGCTGCGGCCACGCTTGCCGCCTATGCCGATCCGGGGGATTTCAAGCGCTTTCCGTTTCCAGCCAATCGCATCGAGCTCTTCGAACCCGGCGATACGCTGAAGAGTGGAAATCTCACGATCGGGACCGGGCGATCCGGGCATGTCGTGGGCGGCGTCTGGTTCGCCGTCGATGATGGCAAAAGCCGCGCCGCCTATTCCGCCGATGTCGTGCCGGACAGCAATGTGTTTGTCATGGACACGATCCCGCATTGCGATCTTCTGGTCTTCGATGCCTCCTACGGCGCCGATCCCGTGCCGGGGGCTGCGCGGGCGCAAGAAATTTCTGAATGGGTAGCGCGTCATCCGCGGGGATGTCTGCTGCCGACGCCGCTGTCGGGGCGGTCGCTGGAATTGATCGCGGCGCTGCCGGGCCCATTCGCCATCCATGCCGGCATGCGTTCGTCGCTGGCGGGGCAGATCGGGGCCACAGCGGCTTTGTTGCCGGGCGTTTCCGAGCACCTGCGTGCCCGCTTGGCGAGTGCTGCGGACTGGACCGATGCCGATCCCCTGCCGTCGCTGCCGTTGCTGGCCGATGACGGCATGGGCGAGGCCGGCCCGTCGTCGCGGCTGTTGCCGCGTGCCGACGATGCCGGGTTTCCCGTGCTGCTCACCGGACATTTGCCGGCAGGTTCTCCTGGCGATCTGCTGCACAGAGCCGGTCGGGCGGATTGGGTGCGCATGCCCACCCATCCAACGCTGTCGGGCAATGTCGAAATATGGGAGAAGGCAGGACGGCCTGAAGCGCTCGGCCATTCCTGCGTTGCCGATCTTCTCGATGACCTCAAAAGCCACATCCCGTCGCTGCGCACGCAATGCCGTACCGGCCAGCGCATCACGGTGCCGCAAGGAAGCAAAGAATGAGAATCCTGATCTGCAACGATGACGGCATCGAAGCGCCGGGACTTGCCCGTCTCGTCAACGCCGCCGGCGGGCTGAGCGACGATGTCTGGGTCGTCGCGCCCGATGGCAAGCGCACCGCCGCCGGCTCGTCGCTGACGATCGCGAGGCCGCTGACGATGCGGCGCGTCAAGCCGAACTGGTACTCCTGCTCCGGCACGCCGGCCGATTGCGTGGTCAGCGCGATGACGTGGCTGTTTGCCGACGCGAGGAAACCGGACCTGTTATTGGCGGGTGTCAATGACGGCCGCAACGTCGCCGAGGATCTCGCCTATTCCGGGACGCTCGGCATTGCCCGGGAGGCGACCTTCTGGGGCGTCCCGGCGATCGGCTTTTCGCGCGTGAAGAATCCTGAGTTCACCGATAGGGACGATCCATGGCTTGGCGCGCTGATCGCCTCGCTGTGGCAGTCGCGCGCCGGCTGGGCGACAGAAGGCCATTGGTTGAGCGTCAACCTGCCGACCGCGCTGCCGGCCGAGATCCGGCAGCCACGCATCGGCCGTGACAAGATCGGCCGCACGGCCGAGATCGTGGAAAGCGATGGCGATCGCACCGTCATCACCGTGCCGCGCGGGCGCGCTCATGCGAGCGAGCCGGGCGACGAGAACGAGGCGATCGATACCGGATACGTCTGCATCAACAGGCTGAACTGGTTTGGCGAAACGCGGCTGGACGAACGGTATGTAGGCGGGATTCTGGACTGATCTTCCTGTGTGCGACCATCCCGATCACCAAGCTGTCAGCGGCTAAACCGCGCCAATCCGATGCCTGTGCTTGAAGCCGCCGCTATTTCATTCCACATCGGGCGCAATGAACGGCAAGATACGAGAGTGGTTTCGCAATTGGCGATGGGCTTTGGCCGCATCGCTGATCCTGCATGCCTTGACCGGAGCGTTCTTGTTCTTTGGCGTGCCGAGATCCGAGCAGCAGACGGAACAGCAGGAACAACCCGTCAATGTCGCGATTGTGCCGCCGCCCGAGAAGCCCAAGCCGAAACCTGCCCCAAAGCCAGCGGAGCCGACACCCGAAAAGAAGGCTGAAAAGCCGCCTGAACAAAAGCCGCCTCCGGAGCCCCCGAAACTGCCAGACGACCATGTTCTGAAGCGCGTCTTCCAGTACGGCCAGAAAGATACCGGGCCGGAGAAATCGCTCGACGGAAGCAGCGCTAAACCCAACACGCCGTCACCGGCCAAGGATGAGGCGGCGAAGCCGCCTATAACACCGACACCCGCGCCGACCCAGCCCGCCCCGGCCGCAACGCCACAGCAGAAGGCAGAGCCCAGCAAGCCTGACGAGAAGCCGGCCACCATTGCGCCGGACGAAAAGCCCGCGCAAGGCGAGGAAAAGCAGGAGGCCGCCGCGCCGGACGCCAAACCTGCGCAAAGCGAGGAGAAGCAGGCGACCGAGGACGCTGACAAACAGCAGCCGGACAAACAGGAGCTCGCACCGCAACCCGCCGAAAAGCAAGCGGTTGTGACGCCAAAGCCATTGGCGGCTGAGACTGGTGCTAAGCCAGCGCCTCCAGCCTCAGCTGGAAAGGCAAAGCCTGCCAAGACGTTGACGTTCAAACCCGCAAGAGCCTTCAAAGCGCCGATCGGGAACGCTGGAAGGTCAAATCCCACCAACAACGATGTTGCAGGATCGCCAATCTATTCCGGCCTTCCGGGCGTCAGAAAGCTTTACTCGCAGGGAGCAACCGGCAATGCCTTCGCCACAAGCTCCATGGAGAATGTGCCGCGCGGTCAGCGTGTGGCCAGCCTTTGCGGCAATGTTCTGAGCCAGGAACTGCAAAGTGCCGACTATTCGGTCAAATGGGTGCCAACCATTACGCTGGACAAAGGCAATGTTCTGAACCCTGGTCAAGCGGCCTTCAGCACCAGAAACACTTGGTACAATCTAAACTTCCGATGTGAAGTCGACCCCGATGCGACGAGGGTCCTATCCTTCAACTTCCGTGTGGGGTCATTAGTCCCGCCTGGTGAATGGGCCAGCCGTGGATTCACCAAGTATCCGCTGAATTAGGCCGGCACGCCAAGCAGGGACAATTGCCGGCTAATTTCTTGCCAGTCGGCGCAGACGAAATCGGCACCGGCAGCCGTCAGCCACAGCGGTGTGCTCGGCATAGGTGTGGCCGCCGCCGGTGTCGCCGATCGCCGTCATGCCCAACTTGAACAGTTGGACGTGAACGGATAGCGAACACTGTCCGTTAAGCCATTGAATTCATTTGCCTTGAATTTCGGGCGCGAAAATGTGTGGTAACAACATTTGTGCTGTTTGCTCTGTTTTGTCTGGATTTGACGGCATTTATTTACTAACAACGCTGGCATGTTTGTCGTTGAGAGAGTCGCGCGCGGCCATCGCTATCTCTACCTCGTGGAAAGTGTCCGCGACGGCAAAACCGTTCGCCAGCGCACGATAAAGGCACTGGGCCGCAAGGATGCGCTGGTTGCCAGCGGCGAACTTGACAGATTGGCGGCCTCGATTGCGCGCCATGGCGAACGCAGCCTCATCCTGTCCGACATTGACGCGGGGCGGATTGCCTCTCGCCGCATTGGCGGTCCGCTGTTGTTCGGGCGGCTGTGGCAGCGGCTCGGGATTGGCGATGTGCTGGAAGAGGTGCTGGAAGGGCGCCAGTTCGGCTTTGCGGTGGAACGGGCGGTGTTCATTGGCACGTTGCATCGGCTGTTCGTGTCGGGCTCGGACCGCGACTGCGCGAACTGGATGGCCGATTATGGTATCGAGGGCGCCGAGGGTCTGGCGCTCCATCACTTTTACCGGGCCATGGCGTGGCTGGGCGAGGAACGCGGCGAAAAGGCGCAAGGCGCGCTGGTGGCGCGCTGCGTGAAAGACGTGATCGAGGAAAAGCTCTTCGCGCGCCGGCAGGACCTGTTCACCGACCTCAGCCTTGTGTTCATGGACACAACCTCGTTATCCTTCTACGGCGCGGGCGGCGAGACGCTGGGCAAGCGCGGGCATTCCAAGGACTTCCGCCCCGATCTGGCGCAAATGATCCTGGCGCTGGTCGTTGATGGCGAGGGCCGGCCGATCTGCACCGAGATGGTGCCTGGCAACACCGCTGACGTGACCGTCCTGTTGCCGGTGGTCGATCGGCTGCGAACGCGCTTCGGCGTCACACGCGCCTGCGTTGTCGCCGATCGCGGCATGATCAGCGCCGATACCATCGCCGCGCTCGAAAAGCTGGGCATGGAATACATTCTGGGGGCCCGCGAACGCTCGAGCAGCGTGATCCACAACGTCGTGCTCAATGACACGGCGCCGATGGTTCCGCTCGTTCTCGAGCGCCAGCGCGGTGAAACTCAGTTGTGGGTCAAAGAGGTCAAGTTCGGTAAAGACCGCTACATCGTCAGCCGCAATGACGCCGAGGCCGAGAAGGACAAGGCCGACCGCCAGGCGATCATCGCCGGCCTCGAGGCACAGCTCAAGAAGGGCGACAAGGCACTGGTCGGCAACTCGGCCTACCGGCGTTACCTCAAGGCCGGCGGCAAGAACTTCAAGATCGATGTCGGCAAGCTTGCCGAGGAAGCCCGCTACGACGGTATCACCGTGGTGCGGACCAACGCGAAGGTGACCCCGCTCCAGGCCGTGCTGCGGTATCGCGATTTGCTCGAGGTCGAGAGCCTGTTCCGCGCCGCCAAGGCAACCTTCAATACCCGGCCGATCTTCCACCAATCCGATGCCGCCATCCGCGGGCATGTGTTCTGCTCGTTCCTGGCGCTCGTGCTCAGCAAGGAACTGCGCCGCCTCTGCCGGGCCAAAGGCCTGACGCCCGAATGGCAGCCGCTCCTACGCGATCTCGATCGCCTCCAGGAAGCCACCATCGAAAAGGATGGTCGCATCGTCACAACCAGAACTCACGTCACCGGCCAAGTGGGCAACGTCTTCAAGGCAGCTGGCATCGCTCTGCCACACAACCTCGACGAACAACTCGCCTGAGATCCCCCCAAAATGTAGTGGTAACACGCGCCGGCGCGCGCCTAACATGCTGACTTAATGACATATTCTCACAGGCGGTGTTTAAGTCGGGTCATGCCGGCGGCAACCGCGGCCTGGATGCCGACGGACCAATCCTCGATGACGATGCAGCCGGCCGGATTGGCACTCATCCCGGCGGCGAACTGGCTGATCTCAGGTCTTGCTGGATCGGATCGTGCGCAGCCGCTTGTTGAGCCGCCACAGCGACTTGGCCAGGCTGCCCTGGGTGTGGTGATCCAAATCGACAAGCTGTCAGCGGCTATATGCGCAAATCCAGTGCTTATGCTTGAAGCCGCCGCTATTTCATTCCACATCGGTCAGGATGAAGGGCGAGACAGAAGAACGGCGTCGGTATCTGTTGTGGGGTATTTCCGCATCGCTGATCCTGCACGTGCTTGCCGCGGCACTCCTTGTGTATGGCCTGCCCGTGCCTCCCCAACAGCCGCGCGAGGAGCAGCCAGTCAATGTCGCGATCGTGCCTGCGCCCGATCAGCCAAAGCCGAAACCCGTTCCGCCGGCGCCAAAGCCACCGGAACCGAAGGTTGAAAAGCCACCTGAGCAGAAAGTTGAAAAACAACCTCCGCCGGAGAAGCAGTCTCAGAAGCCACCGCCAGGCGAGGTCCTGAAGCCTGTTTTTCAGTTCGGCGACAAGGATACCGGCCCGAGGAAATCCCTGGACGGGGCCAGCGCTCAGGACAGTTCGCCGTCTCCGGCCAAGGATGACGATTCGAAGCCGCCTGTCGTGCCGAAGCCTGCAGACAGCCAACCTGTCACGCCGGCAGACTCCGAGCAGCAGGCCGCTTCAAGCGCCGAGATGGATAAACAACAGGCAGCCAAACAGCAGCCAGACAAGCAGGCGGCGCTCGACGCCGCCAAGCAACAGGGCGCGGCACCAGCGCCTTTGGCTGCCGATAGCGGCGGCGAGATCGAGCTTCCCACAACGGCCGAGGCACCAAAGCCCAAACCCGCAAATGCGCCGAAGCCCAGCCCTTCAAAGGCCTCGAAGTCTGCATCTCGGAACAACTCGGGCCTTCCGGGTGTTCGTAGGCTTTACTCGCAGGGCGCTACCGGCGATGCGCTGGCCACGACCGCGATGGGCGGGGTGCCTCGCGGTCAGCGTGCGGCCAAACTTTGCGCCAGCGCGTTGCAGCAGGAATTGCTGGATGCTTCCTATTTTCCCAAATGGGTACCATCTATTCCGTTGAAGGTGGGCAATATTCTAGACGCCCCGGATGTCGCTTTCAGCACGACAACCACATGGTACCATCTGGGCTTTCGGTGCGAGGTCGACACCGATGCGACGAGGGTCCTATCCTTCAACTTCCGCGTGGGGGCACTAATCCCGCCCAGCGAATGGGCCGGTCTTAGACTACCCAGTCCCTACTAGTGCGTTTCACCGCTTCATGGAAACGGCGAAGTTCTCTAACTCTTTGTTTTGACGCAATTCCGGACGGAAAACCGCTCGCGCTTTTCTGGAATTTCTCTAGATCAGGCCGGCACGCCGAGCCCGGACAATTGCCGGCTAATTTCTTGCCAGTCCGCGCAGACGAAATCGGCACCGGCCGCCGTCAGCCGCGCGGCGTGGTCGGCATAGGTGTGGCCGCCGCCGGTGTAGCCGATCGCCTTCATGCCGGCGGCAACCGCGCCCTGGATGCCGAATGGCGAATCCTCGATGACGATGCAGTCGGCCGGATCGGCGCCCATCCTGGCGGCGGCGAACAGGAAGATGTCGGGCGCCGGCTTGCCGTTCTTGACCATGGAGGAGCTGTAGATCGCCTCGCCGAAGAACTGCGCCAGCCCAGTGACGGCCAGGCTGTGGTTGATGCGCTCGATGGAGGATGACGAGGCGACGCAGCGGTCGCCCTCGATCGTTTCCAGAAACGCCGCGATTCCTGGCGTCGGCTTCAATTCCTCGGTGAACAGGATCTTGGTCTCGGACCAGATGTCGCCGTCGGCGGCAGCGGGAAACTGATGGCCGGTCAATTCCCTGATCCTGGCGATGATGTCGGACTGCTTCATGCCGACGCATTGGGCAATGATGCCGCCATGGACGCCGGGCATGCCGTGCTTTTCATAGACGCGTTCGTAGGCCCTGGCGGCCAGCGGCTCGCTGTCGACGAGAACACCGTCGCAATCGAAAATGATAGGCCTTGGTCGCGGCACGCGCTTGTCTCCTCACGTCAAATTTCGCACATCGCTATCGGCAAAAAGTCAAATGTTCAATAGTGCGATGTCTTGAGCGCGTTCTGGGGCTGAAACGGCGGGGCAGTCAAAGCTGGCGCAGCGCATCGCTTGCGCGGCCGGATCCGAGCGCCCGTTGCATGGCTTGCCGGGACTGAGCGCGGTCCGGCGTGATCCAGTTCGGCTCCGCACCCAGGAAGCGGTCGAGGAACGCCACCGCATAGGCCGGCATCTCGGTGACGTTTTCGCGATAGGACCACCAGGTGCGCAGATCGTCGGCGCATTTGTCGATGCTGGGCGCCTTGCCGAACTCCTGCTCATAGATCGCCGAAATCACCGAGACGCAGTAATTGGTGTAGAGAAAACCTTCCGGCCAAAAGCGGATGATTTCCAGCGTGCCGGCATTGTGATCCGTTTCGATGAGTTGCGCGAGGCCGGAGATTTCCCTGGCCGGCGCCTGTTTGATCAGCTCGCGCAGCACGAGGCCGGCGGCAAAGACGATGAAGTCGGCGCGGTCGATCGCGGCGAAGCGCTTCTGCGCTTCCATGATCTCGACCCAGTCGAGAAAAGCTCGGGTCAGCTTTGCCTCGTCGATCTCGAAACGCACGCCGAACGTGTCCGAGACCACCTTGGCGCTGCCGCGGAAAGTGGCGCGAAACCAGCGCAGCTGCCGCAAGCGGTGGCGCAGGTCGGGCATAAGGGCCAGTTCATCCCTGAAGGGCAGTTCCATTTCATGCATCCCGTTTGACGACAGGCTAGCACAGCCATGCCGCCGCCGAAATCGGCAGAGGGCTCTGTGGATGGCGTGGCGGAGGCCAATATCATACATATTGACATTTGCGGAAACAAATGTTCTCACTTTGCTGTTGTCGTGCGCCGGTCCAAGGTGCGGCTCAACATAGGCTTCGGGAGGAGAACCGAATGGCGATTTGGCAGTGGGGACTGCTTCTGCTGGTTATTGTGTGGGCGCTGCAGTCGCTCGGCGTCTGGCTGCAGATGCGGCACTATTCGGATGTCTTCCGGGGCGTCACCGACCAGTACAAGGATGGCTTCGTCGGAGCCGGCAATTTTCGCGGCCGGCTGGCCAAGGGCACCATCGCGCTCGTCGTGGTAACGCCCGACCTGATCGTGCGCCGCCTGATGGTGATGAGCGGCCGGTCCGTCTTCACCAAGTTCAAAAGACATGAAGAATTCGAGGGCGTTCCCCTCGATCGAGTCCGGTCCAACCCTGCGATCATGGGGGAGGGGGAACCCGGTGTGGCCGAGGCCGTGAAGCGGGCGATCGAACAGATCGACAAAGCACGGTCGGAGCCGGGGAAGAAGCCGGGCCTGGCCGGCTTGAACATAGCTAGGGCTTAGAGGACGCCGCGCACCGACTGGGATAACCGGCGGGCGGCATAAGGAGGAGAAATGTCTGTATTTTCGTTGTTGGCGCAGCATGCCGACATGGCCGTGCACAATCTGCATGTCGCGGGTGCCATGGTCTCGGATGCTGCATTGCATGGCAAGCTCGCCGTCGAGCATGCTTCCGACCATCTCGTTGTCCTTGCGCAAGCAGACAGCGGACCCATAACCGTCGATCAGTTCAAGGAAAAGCTGAAGGAAGTCCAGCAGGAAGAGCAGCTCGGCTGGCTGACCGCCATCGGCAAGTACTTCATCGGCATCTTCCAGAAGGGCGGCGAAGTGTTCGCCGGCTTCGTCACCGGCATCATTCCGACGCTGGTGGTGCTGATGACCGCCTTCTACGCCGTCACCGAACTGGTCGGCGAAGAGCGCGTGCATGGCCTGGCGCGCGGCGCCGGCAGGATTGCCTTGACCCGCTATACGCTGCTGCCTCTGCTGGCGGTGTTCTTCCTCACCAATCCGATGGCCTACACGTTCGGATCGTTCCTGGAAGAAAAGCACAAGCCGGCCTTCTATGACGCGGCCGTGTCCTACGTGCATCCGCCGCTTGGCCTGTTCCCGCACATCAATCCGGGCGAATATTTCGTCTGGGGCGGCATTCTCGTGGCTCTGCTCGAGCTTGAGAAGAAGGGCGTTGTCGTCGCCGGTTACCACGTCAAGGTGGCGATCTGGTACGCCATTGTCGGCCTCGTCGTCATCCTGCTCAAGGGCATGCTGACCGAGCGCATCACCACCATCATGGCACGCCGCCAGGGCGTCGAGCTGTAAGGGCGGGGAGGACATCATGGACAGGACATTCAAAGCCGTAAAGATCTCGCGGGGCAACACAGGCTGGGGTGGCCCGCTCGTCATCGAGCCGACCGCGCAGCGCGACAAGGTCGTCTCCGTCACCGGCGGCGGCATCCATCCCGTCGCCCAACTCATCGCCGACATGACCGGCGCCACGGCCGTCGATGGCTTCAAGGCGCCGCCAATCGAAGGCGAGATGGCGGTGGTCGTCGTCGATTGCGGCGGCACCGCACGCTGCGGCGTCTATCCGCGCAAGCGCATCCCGACCGTCAATCTGACGCCGGTCGGCCAGGCTGGGCCGCTCGCCCAGTTCATCACCGAGGACATCTACGTTTCGGGCGTGAAGCCGGCCAACGTCACAATGGCGGACGGGTCCGAGGCGGTCACCACTGCGGGGGGAGCAGCATCGATGAGTTCAAGCAATAACACTGCTGCCGCAGCGCCACAGCCGCTGCCGAGCGAAGGCGGGCTGATCGGCCTGATCAGCTCGATCGGCCGCGTCATGGGCCGAGTGGTCGGCATCTTCTTCAATTCCGGCCGCCGCACGATCGACCAGGTGGTGCGCAACGTGCTGCCGTTCATGGCCTTCGTGACCATGCTCATCGGCCTGATCCTCTACACCGGCATCGGTGATGTGCTCGCCCAGCCGATGGGGCCGCTGGCCAACAACATTGTCGGCCTGCTGATCATCTCGGCCATTTGCGGCCTGCCATTCCTGTCGCCCATCCTGGGGCCGGGCGCCGTCATCGCGCAGGTCATCGGCGTGGCCATCATCGGCCCGCAGATCGCCAACGGCACGATTTCGCCGGCGATGGCTCTCCCGGCGCTGTTTGCCTACAATACCCAGGTGGGCTGCGACTTCGTCCCCGTCGGCCTGGCGCTCGGTGAGGCCAAGCCGAAGACGATCGAAATCGGCGTGCCGGCGGTGCTCATCAGCCGCCAGATCATGGGCCCCGTATCCGTGCTGATCGCATGGGTCGTCAGCCTGATCGTGTTCTAAGGAAATAAGAGAATGAGGTTCGCCACATGTCGGTTCTGCTGAGAACACGGGTCACTTCCATCGGGCCCGAAGTGGCGGATCTTGCCGAAGGGGGCGTGCTCATCCTGTTTGCGGATGGCTCGCCGCCGGAGCTTGCCGAGGTTTCGGTGCTCCACAAGACGGAGCTTGGACCCAGCGACGGCGCGCCGCAAAAGGGCGCGTCGATCACCCTTGGTCCGGTTTCCGCCGTCATAACCGCCGTCGGCTCCAGCGCATGGAGCAAGGTGCTCGAGATGGGCCATGTCGTCATCTCGTTCAATGGCGCCACCGAGGCCGAAAGGCCCGGCGAGATCTGCGCATCGCAGGTCGATGCCCAGGCGCTCGTGGCCGCCCTGAAGACGGACGCGATCATCACCATCGCCGCGTGAAGCATTCGCGCCGCGACGCATCTGGTTTCGGCTCCAGAGCAATTCCAGGAAAAGTGTGAAACGGTCTTCCGCCCGGAATTGCGTTAGAACAAAGAGTTAGAGCAATTCGTCGTTTCTGGACGAATTGCTCTAGGAAAAGCAGAGTATTTGCCATGGAACGCTCGACCATCGTCAGAGTGCATGAAGGTTTGCACGCCCGTCCTGCCACACGGTTCGTCAAGCTCGCGAAGGGCTTCGAATCCGATGTCGAGTTGGTCAAGGACGGCAAGGCGGTCAGCGCCAAGAGCTCCGTCAAGCTGATGCTGCTGGCGGTCAAGGAAAACCAGGAAGTCACCGTGCGGGCGAACGGCGCCGACGCCATCGAGGCGATCGAAGCGCTGATCGGCTATCTCGAAAACCCCAAGGCGGGTCTCGACGACGAAGCCGAGCCGCAGCGCCCGGCCAATGATGCCGGCCAGGCGGCATCCGCATCGGCACCCCAATCCGTGCCGGCTGCAGCAGGCGAAGCGAACGGCTTGCGCGGTGTCGCGGCAAGCGAGGGCGTCGCGATCGGGCCGGCCTTCGCACATTTCCCGCCCGAGATCGCCGGACAGGGCCGCATGCTGCAGGCCGAAGAGATCGCCGGCGAGATCGACAGGTTCCGTGCCGCGGTCGCCGCCGTCCAGGCGCGCATGGACCGGGCCTTGGCGCAGGACGGCCTGTCGGCCGCAGACCGCGGCATCGTCGCGGCACTCAGGGATATCGCCGCCGACGACAGCCTGACCGGCGAGGCCGAAAAGGCGATCAGGGGCGGCAACGACGCGGTCTCGGCCGTCATCACCGCAGCCTCCACGATCGCCGCCGATTTCAGCGCGGTCGACGATCACTACCTCAATGCGCGGGCCGACGATGTCCACGCCGTCGGGCGGCAGATCTGTCTGGTGCTGCTCGGCCAGGACGACGTCAGCCTCGAAAGCATTCCCGAAGGCGCCATTCTGATCGCCGACGACATCGGCGCCTGGGATCTGGCTCGGGCGCCGCTGAAGCGCATTGGCGGGGTGATTTGCGGCCATGGCGGCGCCACCTCGCACATCGCCATCATCGCGCGCTCGCACGGCATTCCGGCGGTGCTGGGCCTCGGCGACCAGGTCAATGCCTTGCGCATCGCGCGCGACGTGGCGCTCGACGGCAACACCGGCCATGTGATCATCGATCCGGACGAGGCGACGCGGGCCGACTATGCCGGCCGTGTCGAAGCGGCGGCGAAGGAGCGCGCCGGCCTGACCGTCTTCAAGATGGTGACGCCGAAACGTGCCGACGGCAAGGTGATCGAGGTCGCGGCCAATATCGGCTCGCTGGAGGAGATCGAGGCGGCGCAGGAAGCGGGCGCCATGGGCGTCGGCCTGTTCCGCACCGAACTCCTGTTCATGCGTCATATGCACCTCCCCTCGGAGGACATGCAGGCCGAGACCTATGCGGCACTGGCCAAGGCCTTCGCGCCCTATCCGGTCATCGTGCGCACGCTCGACATCGGCGGCGACAAGCCTATCGCCGGCATCGAGTTCCCCGATGAGGAGAACCCCTTTCTCGGCTGGCGCGGCATTCGAATGTGCCTCGACCGGCCCGATATCTTCAAACGCCAGCTCAGGGCGCTGCTGCGGGCGGCCGTGCACGGCAACATCAAGGTGATGCTGCCGATGGTGTCCGATATTTCCGAAGTGACGCGCACCCGCGCACTGGTCGATGAATGCGCCGCCGAACTCAAAGCCGAAGGCGTGCCGCATGCGACATTCGATCTCGGCGTGATGATCGAGACCCCGGCCGCCGTGCTGATCGCCCCGGCGCTGGCCAAGGAAGTGGCCTTCTTCTCGATCGGCACCAATGACCTCACCCAATACATCATGGCCGCCGACCGGCTCAACCCGACCGTCGCCAAGCTCAACGACGTCACCAATCCGGCGGTCATGTCGGCGATCGAGCTGACGGCCAAAGCCGGCGTCGCCGCCGGCATCATGGTGGGCATGTGCGGCGAGGCCGCCGGACGCCCGGATCTGATCCCGGCCTTCATCGAGATGGGTCTGACCGAGCTTTCGATGAGCCCGGCCTCGATCCAGCGCGCCAAGAAAACGATCACGGCCATGACGGCCGGGGACTAGATTTCCGGAAGCGCTGCTGGAGCTTACGGCAAATGCGCAAGCAAGGTGGCAAAGACTGGTGTCAGTTCCTCGACCGGGCTTGCCTTGGCGCAGGCCTGCGCGATGCGGTCGTGACGGATATCGGCAGCCAGGATCGCGATCTCCAGCATGTCGGGCTCAGGCGCGCCGTCGCGGCCAGTTGTCGCCAGGCCGCAGGCCAGAACCACCGGCGCCAGGCAGCTTATGTCGAGCGCGCGCTCCCCGGCCGTTTCCGGCGCGGCTTCGCCAAAGCGCACCGGACGCTGGCTGAGCAACTCGACCAGCAACGCCGCGCAAGTGGCCGCGATTGCCTGCAGTCCCGCGCCCGGCGCGGTCAACGCGGCCAGCAGATCACCATGGCGCTTGCGGATCGTGGCATGCGCGGCGGCGAAATCGGCTTCGTGGATGCGGGCATTGTCGATCTTCAGCCCGGCGAGCACCGCCTTCGTCAAATAGTACATGTCGCGCCGGAACAGGCGCTCGGCGCTCAACTGCCGCTCTTCGTTTCCGGCCGGAAAATAGGTGCCGAGGCCTTTCACGGTCGTGCCGTCCACCTTGATCGGGCGCTCGTGCGGGACAAAGGATTCAGCGATCGACAGCGCCTCGTCGACGGCGCTGGCGGCATGGCTGAGCAGGCCTTCGATGCCCTTGCCCGGAAACGGCGGCAGATGGCTGGTCGCTTCGCGCAACAAGCTGGCGTCGCCGGTGCCGTCATGGCGGCTTTGCCGGATGATGTCGCGGACCTCCCGCAACCGGTCCTTCAAATTGACGCGGACGTCTTCGGAGATTTGTCGGAGCATCGCGGTCTGCCTCGAAAGTGTCTTGCAGGGCGGCCGGCGAGGGGCCAGCCACCGACTCTACATTGTTCCTATCGATTGGTAGATCAATAGGCGATACTAGACCAGCATGCAGAATCGGCGACGGCGCGCTCTTCCGTCGCCGCGGGGGAGGGATGATTGGCCAGGCGACGACAGACGGAAGAAGGGCGGGCAGGAGCAGAGGCGACCGAGCAGGTGGCCAGTGAAAGCCGGACGGACCGCCTCAGGATTCGCGCCGCCTGGATGTATTTCGTCGAGCAGATGACGCAGAACGAGATCGCCGACGTGCTTGGCGTCGGCCGCGTCACCATCGTGCGCATGCTGGCCGAGGCGCGTTCGCGCAACGAGGTGAAGATCACCATCGAGAGCGAATTGTCGGAGATCGTGCGGCTGGAGCGCGCGCTGGAGCGGACCTTCGGCCTGCAGCAGGCGCTGGTCGCCCCGCTCACCGCGCCGAATGCCGATCCGATCCCGGCAATCAGCGCCAAGACCGGGGCTTTCCTGTCCGACACGATGAAATCCGGTATGCGCGTCGGCGTCGGCTGGGGCCGGACGCTGTTCTCCAGCCTGCCCTTCATCAGCGCCAAGTCGCTCACCGATTTCAAGGTCATTTCGCTGCTGGGTGGTGTCGGCGTCGTGCGGCGCTACAACCCGGCCGAGTTCGCCTGGCGCTTCGCCCAGATATTCCAGGGCGACGGCTATCTGATCCCGACGCCGGCCGTCGTCGATAGTGTCGAGACCAAGATCGCGCTGGTCGAGCGCTGCGGCCTGCAGGAGGTCTTTGAAATGGCCAACGTGCTCGATGCGGTTCTGCTGAGCGTCGGCGGCATCGCCTCGGCCACCACCTTCTCCCGCGGCGGCTTTCTCAGGGAAGCGGACCGCGAGGCCCTGCTCGAGCGTGGCGCCGTCGGCGACCTTCTGTTCCATTTCTTCGACCGCAATGGCGACCTGGTCGACCATCCCGTCAACAGCCACGTGATGTCGGTGGAAGTCGACCGTCTGCGCGCGGCGCCAATCCGCATCCTCACCTCCGGCGGCGAGGAGAAGACCGAGGCGCTGCTCGGTGCGATGAACCTGATCGCGCCGACGATCCTGATCACCGACGAGGAAAGCGCCAAGCGCATGCTCGAGGCGGTCAGCCCAAGCTGAAGGATGCCGTGATGTAATCGGGCCAGGCCTGCTGCTCGTCGAAGACGGCGGCGAGATCCGGTGTGTCCGCCAATATGCCGCCGAGCACCAGGGCCGTGGCGACGCCGACACCTTTGCCGCCAGCAATGTCGTGCTCGACGCTGTCGCCGACGCAGACGACGCTGCCGCGCTCAGGCTCACCGGCCAGCGCCAGGGCCGCAGCGAAGATCGCGCGATAGGGTTTGCCGATGCGGGTGACGCTGCCGCCCAGGCTTTCGTAGAGATCGGCGATCTCGCCGGCGCCGAAGCGCGGCCCTGCCGCCGTCAGCATGATCCTGTCCGGGTTGGTGCAGAAGCACGGCACCTTTCGCGCTGCCGCCGGGGCGAGCAGTTGGCGGTAATGGTCGAGGTCGTGGCGGTCGCCTTCGCTGGCGGAGATCAGCACCAGTTCGGCGTCCTCACCGGCCTCGGTCAGCACAAAGGGCAGGCCCTCGATCGCCGTGCGGTCGTTGTCGCGGCTGATCAGCAGGCATTTTGTCCCCGGACGCAGCTTTCCCGACGCCGCCATGTCGTTGAAGGATCGCCACGCCACCTCGCCGGAGGAGACAAAATGATCCCAACTGCCGGCGGCGAAGCCGAGTTTCAGCAGGCGGTCCTCATTGGGCTTGGCGCGCTTGCCGGAATTGGAGATCAGCACCACCGTCTTGCCGGCGCGCTTCAGCGCCAACAATGCCTTTACCGAGCCTGGATAAGGAGCCTGGCCGTCATGCAGCACGCCGAATTGGTCGAGCAGGAACACCTGGTAGCGCTCGGCCAGCGGCCCGATACCGTCGAGGCGTTCGATCTTCTTCGCACTCATGCCAGTCCTGCCTTGTTTGCGCCCTTCAGCGCCAGCCGCGCCGTGCCGGCGGCCGCCTCATCGGAAAGTGTCGGCAGGAAATCGACGCCGAGCTTGCGCCGCCGGATATCAGTCCAGGCCGGATTTGCGGCGCCGCCGCCGACGCTCCTGACAGAGGTCAGCGCCGGCGCGCCGAGCTCGGCCAGCCTGCGGTAGCCGAGCGCCTCGATCGCGGCCATGCCTTCGAACATCGCTTTGAGATAGTCAGCATCATCAGCTGGTCGCGGCGAAAGACGCGGCGGCAAGGTGGGATCGGCGATCGGAAAGCGCTCGCCCGATGCGCCGAGCGGATAATAGTCGAGCCCGGTTTGCGTCGTGGGGTCGATTGCCGCGCTGAGTTCGATGATCCGCGCCAGCGGAAAATACTGCGCCAGCACCTTGCCGCCGGAATTCGACGCGCCGCCGGCCAGCCAGGTGTCGCCGAGGCGATGGCTGTAGATGCCGAAGCGCGGCGCCGAGATCGGCCGGTCGGAGAGGATCTTGATGGTGAGCGAAGATCCCAGCGCCGTGACGCCGTCGCCAGCCGTCGTGGCGCCCGTCGCCAGGAACGAGGCACAGCCATCCGTGGTGCCGGCGAGCACGACCACATCGCGCGGCAGTCCAAACAGTTCCGCGGCGGCCGCGGTGAGCGTGCCGGTGACGGCACCCGGCTCGACGACATGAGGCAGCAAGTCCACGCGCATGCCGGTGGCCGCGATCCAGTCCGGCCAGCGGCGCGCCTCGACGTCATAGCCTGTCTTCAGTGCATTGTTCTCGTCGCTGACGTCGAAGCGGCCGGAGAAGTTTGCGGCGATCCAGTCGGCCTGGTGCAGCACGGCCGCGATGCCGGGCAGATGCTGGAACAGTAACGCCTTGGCAAGGCCGGAAGTCGCGCCGTGCGCGGCGCTCGCGTCCGGCGCCTCGCGGGCGACGGCTGCCAAGATGTCGGCGTCGTCGACCTTGTCGTTGTACATCAGCGGCTCAGTCAGCGGCCGCCCGACGGCGTCGACCGGCAGCAGCGTGCCCGACGTGCCATCGACGGCGATAGTGCGGACAGCAGCGCGGTCGATGCCCGAAAGCAGTTCCGTCAGAGCCGCCTGGACCGCTTGCCACCATGCCGAGGGGTCGCGGGGATTTTGGCCGAATCTGTCGAGCCGAACGGCGGACTGGCCGGCAATGGAAAAATCCGGGCGCATGGCGACGGCGCGCGCGCCCGACGTGCCGATGTCGATGCCGATGACAAGGGGCATCATGTCTTCAGTCCTTTGTTAGCCGCCTGTGGCATTGAGCTTCTGGCGATACTGCTCGGCGTCCCAATTGACCAGTTCGTCGTTCTCGGCAGCGGTGAGATAATTCAACCGCGCCGCGACATCGACGCGCGCGGCCACGTCGGCGAGGCAGCGCTGCATGGCGTCGGCGCCGGCGCTGGCGTCGCGGCGCATCAGCACGCCGGCGCCGGGGAACAGGATCGCCATGGGTGCCGTGCCGAGGCGCGCGGCGACCCCCGCCGCATTCTCGCCCGACCTCGCTACGATCGAGCCCTGGCCGAGGAAGATGACATGATCCGGATAGAGGCTGCCGGCCTCCGCCATGCGGCGGCTTTGCGGATCGAGCGCGACCGCATGAGCTTCCAGATCCGCCGGCAATCGGTAGACGCTGTCTGCCGCAAGCGCTGTCAGAGCCCTGACGTCGGGCGCTGCAGTCGCACGCGCCGGCCGTGCCAACAGCGCGCGGACGCGATGGAGCAGCCTCTGCGCCTCGGCGACGGTTTCGGCGGCGACGACCAGCCCATGATTGCCAAGGATCAGGACATCGACACCAGGCCGCAGTTTCTCGGAAATGCCACGGGCGAGCGGCAGGCCCGGCCGGCAATAGGGCACATAGGCCCATTCGATGCTGCCGAGCCGCCTGGCGACCTCGGCCTCGCCATCAGCCTGCACGGCAAGCGAAATCGTGTCGACGCAGTGGACATGCAAAACCACGCGTTGCGGCATCAAGGCGTGCACCGTGGTTTCGATCGACGGGCGCAGGCCGCGCGTGTTGAGTTCCTCGATGGCGAAGGCCTGCGGCTTGTCGGCGGCGGGATCGCGCTCTTCGACCGCCTCGAGCAGCGGCGCCATTGCCACCGGCACCATGATGTCGTCGCTGAGCGCATCCTTCAGCCAGGTGCCGGAGGCCTTGATCCACAGCGTGTCGCCGGCCTTGAGCGAGGTATTGCCGCCTGCCGCCTGGGTCATATGCGGGTTGAGCCCGATGCTGGCCGAAAGCGCCCGCAAGGCCGCCAGTTCCTGCGCGTCAGCTTGGGTTGCCATGGCGCCTTTCCTTCAACGCTTGCCCGGGATCCCGCCGCTGGGGCCGGTGTTGGCGCTGATATCGCAGATGCGAGCGACTTACGTCAACAGTGATCTACTATCATCAAAACCAGCTTGCAATCTGACTATTGTTGAGTAAGTTGCACCAATTGCCATGGAAAATGGCACTTGGGAGGAAAGAGTTGAGCGACTCCGGCCGCCAGCGTCAGATCGTCGAATTGCTGCGGGACCGCCCGTTCGCCTCGGTGCGCGAGCTGCAGGAGCGGCTTGGCGTTTCGGCGGCGACGGTCAGGCGCGACATAGACCGGATCGACGAGGCCGGCGAGGCGCGCAAGGTCTATGGCGGCATCTCGGCGCTCGACGGCGCATCGCATGCGGGCGTCGCCTATGCCCGGCCCTATGACGAGAACCGTGACCTCGCGGTCGAGGCCAAGCGGCAGATCGCGGCCATCGCGGCGACCATGGTGCGCGACGGCGACGCGGTCATCGTCCATGGCGGCTCGACCTGCTTCCATCTCGGCGTCAAGCTCGCCGAGCGCAACATTCGCCTCTACACCAATTCGATGCCGCTCGCGGCCTATCTCAGCGACCATGGCCATTGCAGCCTGACGGTTGCCGGCGGCGAGCTGCATCGCGAACCCGGCATCATCCATTCGCTGACTCAGGCAACGCCCTTCTACGCCTCGAAATTCTTTCTCGGCGCGCAAGGCCTCAACCAGGAAGGCGTGCTGGAATCGCATCCGCTGCTGGTGCGCTCCATTGTCGATCTCAGCCTCTGCGCCGACCAGATCGTGGTGCTGGCCGACAGCCGCAAACTGTCGATCCACGCGCGCAATGTCGCGCTGCCGCTATCGCGCATCGGCACGCTGATCACCGATGACGGCCTGTCGGATGCCGATGCGCGCATGCTGGAGGATGCCGGCGTCATGTTGCGGATCGCGTCCACCTCGGGAGCCGTGCCGTGAAAGTGGCGGTGCTCGATTTCGGCAAGACCAATTCGAAGCTGTTCGTCTTCGGCCAGGACGGACGCATCCTCGACGAGCGTCGGACCCAGCCAAAATGGACGCGCCAGGACGGCTTCAGCGTGCTCGACGAGGCCACCCTCCACGACTGGGCGCTCGGTGCTGTCACGGACGCGGTCGAAAACCATGGCGTGCAAGGGGTGATGGTGTCGGGCCATGGCTGCACCTTCGCTCTCGTGGACGACGCGGCGCTGACGCATCCGATCCTCGACTACGAGCAGGAGCCGCCGGCCGAAATCGCTGCCCGGATCGATCGTCGCATCCCGAATTTTGCCGAGACGTTCTCGCCCCGCCTGCCGCTCGGCTTCAACTACGGCCGACACATGCTGTGGCTGCAGGAGGTCGATCCCGACGCGTTCGCTGCGGCGAAGTCGATTCTCGGCTACCCCCAATACTGGAGCTGGCGCCTCGGTGGCCGAGCGGTCTCGGAAGTATCCTACCTCGGCTGTCATTCGCATTTGTGGGCGCCGCGCAGCCAGGACTTTTCATCGTTGGTCGATGCCGAGGGGTGGCGCGGCCAGATGCCGGGCTTCGCGCGCGCCGGCGCGGTCATCGGCGAACGGCGCCTTGGCGGAGCGGCACAGCCGATCGCCATCCACAATGGCGTCCACGACTCGAATGCGGCGCTCCATGCCTATCGCCGCCAGGAGCTTGGCCCGCTGACCGTGGTGTCGACCGGCACCTGGGTCGTCGTGCTCAATCCCGACTGCCCGCTGGACGTGCTCGACCGTGACCGCGACATGCTGGTCAATGTCGATGTCGACGGCGGCCCGGTGCCGACCATCCGCTTCATGGGCGGACGCGAATTCGCCGCCATCAGCGGCGGCTGGCAAGGCGCGATCCAGCATGGCGCGGTCCAGCAAGCGATCGACGCCGGCATCATGGCGCTGCCGAGCTTCGCGCCGGGCGGGCCGATGCCGGACCGTCCCGGCCGGCTGGTCGGGCGCGCGCCCGATGCCGCAGAACGCGCCGCGGCGGCTCTGCTCTATGTGGCGCTGATGGTCGATCTCTGCCTCGACCTCATCCATTCCCAAAACACCGTCATCGTCGATGGCGGGCTGAACGCTGGCGGCCTGCTTGCCGGGCTGTTGGCTGAGCTGCGTCCCGGCCAGGCCTTCCTGCAGGGCGCCACGCTGGAGGGCAGCGCCACGGGCGCGGCGGCGCTTGCCTTCGAGAGCGTCGGGCGCGACTTCGCCGCCGAGGCGCCGGAGCCGGTGCATGCGACGCGCTTCGGAGGCTTAACCGGCTATCGCGACGCCTGGCGCGATCACGTCGGCGGGCAGGCCGCCGCCATCAAGGCCGCGGGTGGTGCACGATGAGCGCGACGGCGCAGAAACAGGCAAGCAGCCATCCTGTGCTGGAGATGCTTCACATCTCCAAGACATTCGGTGCGATCCGCGCCTTGCAGGATGTTTCGCTCACCGTCCATGCCGGCGAGCTGCATGCGCTGATGGGCGAGAACGGCGCCGGCAAGTCGACGCTGATGAAGGTGCTGTCGGGCGCCTATCGGCCGGATGCCGGCGGCGAGATCCTGATCGACGGTGTGCCCGCCGCGACCGGCGATCCGATCAAGGCGCGCGCCGCCGGTATCGCGGTGATCTATCAGGAACTGTCGCTGGCGCCCAATCTGACGGTGGCGCAGAACATCTTCCTCGGCAACGAGCCGCGGCGCTTCGGCATTGTCGACCGCGATCAATGCAGCCGGCGGGCGAACGAAATCATCGCCCGGCTTGGCGTCTCCTTCTCGGCGCGTGCGCTGGTCTCCAGCCTGTCGCTCGGCGAGCGCCAGCTGGTCGAGATCGCCCGTGCCCTGTCGACCAATGCGCGCATCATCGTCATGGACGAGCCGACCACGTCGCTGACGTCGCGCGAGACCGACAGCCTCTTCGAAGTGATCGCGACGCTGAAGGCGCAAGGCATCGCCATCATCTACATCAGCCATCGCATGGAAGAGGTCTACCAGCTCGCCGACCGCGTCAGCGTGCTGCGCGACAGCGGCTATGTCGGCACGCTGGAGCGCGCCGACCTCAACGCTTCGCGGCTGGTCTCGATGATGGTCGGCCGCGATCTCTCCGCCTTCTACAAGAAGGATCATCGCCCTCCGGACGCGAAGCGCGCCATCGCACTCTCGGTGCGCGGCATGTCCGACGGGCGCCTGTTGAAGAACTGCTCGTTCGACCTGCACAAAGGCGAGGTTCTGGCTCTGGCAGGTCTTGTCGGCTCCGGCCGCACCGAACTCGCCCGGCTGATCTTCGGCGCCGACAAGCGCAGCGCCGGCACGCTGGAACTCGACGGCAAACCGATCTCCGTTGGCTCGCCGCGCGAAGCGCTCGACGCCGGCATCGCCTACCTCACCGAGGACCGCAAGGAACTCGGCCTGTTCCTCGACATGTCGATTTCCGACAACATCAGCATGGGCGTGCTGGCCAGGGACGCGCTGACCGGCGGATTGCGCGACTTCAGCGCCGCCGAAAGGCGCGCGGCGAAAGCCATTGCGGACCTGTCGATCCGCACCCGCTCGGCGCAGGCCAATGCCGGCTCGCTGTCGGGCGGCAACCAGCAGAAGGTGCTGCTCGCCCGGCTGCTGGAGACCGAGCCGAAAGTCGTCATCCTCGACGAGCCGACGCGCGGCGTCGATGTCGGCGCCAAGTCGGAAATCTACCGGCTGATCGACAACCTCGCCAACCGGGGCATCGCCATCCTGATGATCTCCAGCGAATTGCCCGAGGTGATCGGCGTCGCCGACCGCGTGCTGGTGATGCGCGACGGCGCCATAGCAGGCGAGGTGACGACATCCGGAGGCGAGCCGCTGCGTCAGGAGGCAATCATGGAACTTGCGACGGGAGCGGCCCAGGAATGACCGACAGAACGACGACGAGCGTGGATCAGGCGGCGGTCAGGAGCCGGCGGCTGCGCACGGCCTTCGCGGCGCTCGGCATGCTGCCGGTGCTGGTGCTGCTGGCGGCGGGCTTCCAGTTCATCAATCCGCGTTTCCTCACCGAGACCAATCTGCTCATCGTCACGCAGCAATCGTCGATCAACATCGTGCTCGCGGCCGGCATGACCTTCGTCATCCTGACCGGCGGCATCGACCTGTCGGTCGGCTCCATCCTTGCCGCGTCGGCAATGGTGGCGGTGCTGGTGTCCTTGGTGCCGGACTGGGGCCTGCTCGGCGTGCCGGCGGCCATCCTCGTCGGCCTCGGCTTTGGGCTCGTGAACGGGCTGCTCGTCGCCTATATCAGGCTGCCGCCCTTCATCGTCACGCTGGGTTCGCTGACGGCCGTGCGCGGCATCGCCCGCCTGCTCGGGCAGGACACGACGGTGTTCAATTCGGACCTGCCGTTCGACTTCATCGGCAATGGCTCGCTGTTCGGCATCCCCTGGCTGGTCGTCATCGCGCTGTCGGTCGTGGTGCTGTCCTGGCTGGTGCTCAAGCGCACCGTGCTCGGCACCTGGATCTATGCCGTCGGCGGCAATGCCGAGGCAGCGCGGCTGACCGGCATCAAGGTGCCGCTGGTGCTGCTGTTCTGTCTATGGCGTGTCCGGCCTGCTCGCCGGCCTCGGCGGCGCCATGTCGGCGGCAAGGCTTTATGCCGCCAACGGCCTGCAACTCGGCCAGTCCTACGAGCTCGACGCCATCGCCGCCGTCATCCTCGGCGGCACCAGCTTCGTCGGCGGCGTCGGCTCGATCTGGGGCACGCTGATCGGCGGCCTGATCATCGCGGTGCTCTCCAACGGGCTCATCTTGGCCGGTGTCTCGGACATCTGGCAGTACATCATCAAGGGATTGGTCATCATCGTGGCGGTCGCCCTCGACCGCTACCGGCTCCAGGCAGGGGCGAGAACGTGAGTGACCTAGTCGCCGGCATCAAAGACCGGCTTGTGTAACGCACCGTGAGAGGCGCGGGGCATCAGGAGGAAGTAAGCGTAATGAAGACCATCGCCAAACTGCTCTGCGGCGCCGCGTTCGCGGCCGTCGCCATCGCGCCGGCATCGGCCAAGGACCTCAACAAGGTCGGCATCTCGGTCGGCCTGCTCGGCAACCCCTTCTTCGTCGCCACCATCAAGGGCATCGAGGACGCGGCCAAGAAGATCAATCCGAAGGTCGAGGTGACGTCGGTATCGGCCGACTATGACCTCAACAAGCAGGTCTCGCAGGTCGATTCCTTCATCGCCGCGGGCGTCGACGTGATCATGCTCAACGCGGTCGACGCCAAGGCGATCGCGCCGGCGGTGAAGAAGGCACAGGCCGCCGGCATCATCGTCGCCGCCTTCGACGTCTCGGCGCCGGGCGCCGACGTCACCGTGATGACCAACAACGTCAAGGCCGGCGAGGAGGCCTGCCAGTATCTGGTCGATCATACCGGCGGCAAGGGCGACTACGTCATCCTCAACGGCCCGGCATCCTCGTCGATCCTGGAGCGGGTCAAGGGCTGCAAGAACGTGCTTTCGCAGCATGCCGATATCAAGATCCTGTCCGACGACCAGAACGCCGAAGGTTCGCGCGACGGCGGCCTGAAAGTGTTCCAGTCGCTGCTCACCCGCTTCGACAAGATCGACGCGGTGTTCGCCATCAACGACCCGACGGCGATCGGCGCCCAGCTTGCCGCCAAGCAGCTCAACCGCTCCGAGTTCATCTTCACCGCGGTCGACGGCGCGCCCGATATCGAAAAGGAGCTGTCTTCCGGCACCTCGATGATCAAGGCCTCGGCCTCGCAGGATCCCTATGTGATGGCCGGCCAGTCGCTGACGATGGCGGCCGAGCTGCTCGCCGGCAAGAAGCCGGCCGAGGCCACCGTGCTGCTCGATCCGAAGCTGATCACCGCCGAGAATTTGAAGGACTACAAGGGCTGGACCGCGGCCCGCTGATCACTCCAACAGGCGCGGCCGGATTTGTCCGGCCGCGCCCATTCTCATCGCAGCAAACCGGAGACGATCATGGCGCGCATCGGAATCCATTCTTTCGTCTGGTCGGCAAGCTCGGCACAGAGCGAGCTTGAACGCACACTGGCCAACACCAGGGAGGCCGGCTTCGACCTGATCGAATTCTCCTATCTCAACCCGGCCGATGTCGACATTGGCGGGCTTGCCAAACGCATCGCCGATCTCGGCCTCGGCGTGGCGATCAGCATCGGATTGCCTGGTGACGGCGACATATCGAGCGCCGACAAGGCGGTCGCCGCGCGCGGCGTCGAGATCCTCAACCAGACCATCGCGCTGACGCGCGATCTTGGCGGCCGCAAGGTCGCCGGCATCCTGTCGGCCGGCCATGGCCTGCAGATCGAAGCGCCGACGCGCGATCAATGGAACCGCAGCACTGCTGCGCTGGCGAAAGTCGCCGAGACGGCGAAGGCGGCCGGCGTCACGCTCAATCTCGAAATCGTCAACCGCTTCGAAAGCAATCTGCTCAACACCGCCGCGCAAGGTCTCGCCTTCATCGAGGATACCGGCTCGGACAACATCTTCCTGCACCTCGACACGTTCCACATGAACATCGAGGAGGCCGATGTCGGGCTGGCCATCCGCCACGCCGCGGGCAAGATCGGCTATGTCCATATCGGCGAGAGCCATCGCGGTTTCCTCGGCACCGGCAATATCGACTTCGCGGCGATTTTCGATGCGCTGACGGCCATCGGCTATGCCGACGATCTCAGCTTCGAATCCTTCTCCTCGGAGATCGTCGACGAGAACCTGTCGAAGAAGACCGCCATCTGGCGCAATCTGTGGGCCGACAATATGGCGCTCGCCAAGCACGCGCGCGCCTTCATCGGCCTTGGGCTCGAGACGGCGCGGCGCAAGGCGGAACTGGTCTCTGCCCGTCACAAGCCGTAGGGCGGTCGCGGACTTCCCAAGACGCCCAGGCACGTAAACGCCGCTCGTTGTCGTCGCGCATGCATTGCCGCCGTCCCATGCATCGGCTATCCGACCGCTGCGATACATGAAGCAGAAGGAAACCCGGCATGACCAATAAGACGATCCTCAAATTCGGCGCGATCGAACACGCGGAAGCCGGCGACCTGCCTGGCTGGATCGTGGTCGAGGGCCACCCGACCATGCAAACCGCCGTCCAGCACACGACGGAAGACGGCAAGGTGATGTCGGGCACGTGGCGGGCGTCGCCCGGCACCTATCATGCGACCTACACCGACTATGAATTCGTGCACATGATCGCCGGCCGCATCATCATCACGCCCGACGGCGGCACACCTGTCGAAGTCGGCCCGGGCGACGCTTTCGTGGTGGAAGCCGATTTCAAGGGAACCTGGAAGATCGTCGAGCCGGTGACCAAGCATTTCGTCGTCCGGGTGGCCTGAACCAGCCGTCTCAACAGCAGGAGCAGGCAGGTCGGCAATGCGCCGACCTGCAAGTGGCGCGGACCACGCAGTTCAATTCGCAACGCCACCGTCTTTATTTGTATCTGATCTGCTGATACATAACCCCGTGCGACCAGTGCGGGGCCATATGTCGAATGAAATCATGGTCGTCGATCCGCTTGAGCGGCTCGACCTGTTGAAGAGCCTCGCGAGCGAGGTTCGGGTCCGGATTCTCGACCTGCTGCACCGCAAGGGGCCGAAAAACGTCAATCAGGTGGCCGAAGAACTGGGTCTTCCGCAATCGACAATTTCGGCAAACATCCAGGTTCTTGTCGATGTCGGTCTGATCGAGACGAAATCACAGAAGGCGCGCAAGGGAAGCCAGAAGGTCTGTTATTCGACCTTCTCGGAGCTGGTTGTCGTCTTCAAGGACCGCACCCCGGCGCAGGATCTCGGCGTCATAGAAGTGGCGATGCCGCTTGGTCTCTACACAAGATGCGAAGTTTCCGCTCCCTGCGGCCTGTGTTCAAAGGACGGCGTCATCGGACTTCTCGATGTGCCCGATACCTTCCTCGATCCTGACCGTATGCGGGCCGGGCTGCTGTGGTTCACGCGCGGCTTCGTCGAATATCAGTTTCCCAACAATGCGACGCTTGCCAATGCCAAAGTCGGCGGGCTGGAACTGGCGATGGAGCTTTCGTCCGAGGTGCCGGGCACATCGAAGGATTGGCCGTCGGACATCACGGTCGCGATCAACGGACACGAGATAGATACCTGGACGGCGCCGGCCGACTATGGCGACAAGCGCGGCAAGCACACGCCCGGCTGGTGGAAGCTGGCCGGATCGCAGTATGGCGACCTCGCACACTGGCGCGTCACCAACAACGGCACCTATCGCAACAACGACAAGGTTTCCAAATGCTCGCTGGCTGATCTGGAGCTCGAGCGGCACCGCTCGATCCGGATACGTATCGGCGTGAAGGAAGATGCGCGTCACCCCGGCGGCATAAACATCTTCGGCAGCGGCTTCGGCAATTACAGCAACGACATCGTTCTGCGCCTGCTGAAGGCCTAGGGCATATTTGGCCCTTGACGGCCGAACCAACTCCGCCCTTAACTGACCCACGATCCGGATATAGATCGGAAAGTCGGATTGATAATCCGCAGTGGGAGGGATCATGAAGGCCAGAGTCACGGCGAACGCGGCCTATACCGTCGCGGATATCGACAAGCGTCTCTATGGCTCGTTTCTCGAGCATCTTGGTCGGGCGGTCTACACGGGCATCTACGAGCCCGGACATCCGCAAGCGGACGCACAGGGAATGCGCAAGGACGTGATCGAGCTGGTACGTGCGCTCGACACGCCGATCTGCCGCTACCCCGGTGGCAACTTCGTGTCCGCCTACAATTGGGAAGATGGCATAGGCCCAAAGGAGAACCGCCCGCGGCGGCTCGATCTTGCATGGCGCACCACGGAGCCGAACCTGGTTGGGATCCACGAATTCGCCGACTGGGCCGAAAAAGCCGGCACCGAGATGATGCTTGCCGTCAATCTCGGCTCCCGCGGCCTCGACGAGGCGCGGGCCTTCGTCGAATACGTCAATCACCCGGGCGGCAGCTACTGGTCAGATATCAGGGCCAAGAACGGACGCGCGCAACCCTGGAACTGCCGCCTCTGGTGTCTCGGCAATGAAATGGACGGCCCCTGGCAGGTCGGCCACAAGTCGGCGAGCGAATACGGGCATCTCGCCAACGAGACCGCCAAGGCGTTGCGCGGCCTCGACCCGACGGTGGAACTGGTCGTCTGCGGCTCGTCGCATTCCAATATGCCGACTTATCCGCAGTGGGAAGCGACCGTGCTGGAAGCGACCTACGAGCAGGTCGACTACATCTCTCTCCACATGTATTTCGAGAATTACGAGAAGAATACGGCCGAATATCTCGCTCTTCCGGCCAAGCTCGACCGCTACATCGGCACCGTCGCGGGCATCATCGACTACGTGAAGGCCAAGACCCGCTCGAAGCGGGACGTGAAGATCTCCTTCGACGAGTGGAACGTCTGGTACCATCAGCGCAAGCAGGACGCCGAGCGCATGCGCGGCTGGGACTGGCCGGAAGCGCCCAGGCTTTTGGAAGACATCTACAATTTCGAGGACGTGCTGCAGGTCGGCTGCATCCTCAACACCTTCATCCGCCGGTCGGATGTTGTTCGCATCGCCTGCATTGCGCAGCTGGTGAACGTAATCGCGCCGATCATGACCGACCCCGGCGGCAGCGCCTGGCGGCAAACGATCTACTGGCCTTTTATGCTGGCCTCCAGGTACGGCCGCGGCACCGCGCTGCAACTCGCGGTCGAGGTGCCTACCTATGACGCGGCCGTAGCCGACAAGGTGCCGTGGCTCGACATTGCAGGCGTGCACAATTCGAACGCCGGCACGCTGACCTTCTTCGCAATCAATCGGCATGGGTCCGAGACGATAGAGGCCGAAATCGCCCTCGAGCGGTTCGCCGCCAAGTCCATCGAGCACACGATCATCCGTCATGACGATCTTGAGGCCTGCAACACCAAGGACGCGCCGGACAACGTAGCACCGGTCAAAGGCAACGGGGCAACGCTCAACAGCAAGGGAATGACGCTGAACTTGCCGCCGCACTCCTACTCGATGGTGCGTGTGACGCTTTGAGTTAATATCCTGATATCGGATACATATCGTAAAATCCGTTGCGGGCGGATCGGTTTGGTGTAGCATTGAAACGTTCAAGGCGGATCTAACCGCCGTACTCGGGAGGAAGCTGAGATGAACTTTCGCAGGATGATGGCCATAGCGGTGGTTGCGGCCGGAGGAATCTGGGCCGTCGCGGCCCAGGCCGAAGAAACCGTCATGTGGTGGGATTTCCTCGGCGGCGGCGACGGTGTGCGCATGAAGCAGATGATCGCCGACTTCAACGCCGCCCACACCGGCAAGATCAAGATCGACGCCACGACGCTGGAGTGGGGCACGCCCTTCTACTCGAAGGTGCAGACCTCCGCCGCGGTCGGTGAGGCGCCAGACGTCATGACCTATCATGCCAGCCGTATCCCCCTGGCGGTGAGCCAGGACATTCTCGAAGAAATCACCGCCGACGACATGAGCAAGATGGGCCTCTCGGCCTCGGACTTCGCCCAGACGACGATGGGCGCCGTGACGGTCGACGGCAAGCAATACGCAGTGCCGCTCGATACCCATCCGATCGTCCTGTACTACAATCGCGTCCTCCTGAAGAAGGCAGGCGTGCTCGGCGACGACGGCCGTCCCGTGGGCATGAAAAACAAGGAGGAATTCACCGCGACACTGCAGAAGTTGAAGGATGCCGGCGTCGAGTTCCCGCTGGGCAGCGTCACCGCCGACGGCAACTTCATGTACCGCACCATCTATTCGCTGGTGTGCCAGCAAGGCGGCGAGCTTCTGACGGGCAACGAATTCCTCGCAGGCGACAACGGCAAGAAGCTGGCGAACGCGTTGGCGGTTCTGCAAGGGTGGACGAAGGCCGGGCTGCAGTCGACCTATACGGACTATCCCGCAACCGTCGCCCTGTTCACCTCGGGCAAGGCCGCTATGATGATCAACGGCGTCTGGGAAGTTCCCACGATGACCGACCTCGCCAAGCAAGGCAAGCTGTTCGACTGGGGCGCCGTCGAGATCCCGGTGATCTTCGACAAACCGTGCACCTATGCGGACAGCCATTCGTTCGCAATCCCGAAGAACAAGGGCAAGGAGCTCAGCCCGGAAAAGCGTGGCGCCGTTCTCGAGGTGATCTCATGGATCGACAAGCACTCGCTGTTCTGGGCGACGGCAGGCCACATCCCGGCATACAAGCCAGTCACCGAGTCGGCCGAATACAAGGCAATGCAGCCCAATGCGACCTACTCGACGCTGACGGCCAACATGATCTTCGATCCGAAGTCGACCAAGGCCGGTGTCGCCGGGCCGATCTTCGACATCATGTCCAATTATTTCGTGCCGACCCTCAACGGCGAGATGGACCCAGGCGAGGCGGTGAAATCCATCAAGGAAGAGCTGAACAGCATGTAGGGCTCAAAGGCTGGGACCGCCCGCCCAGGGCGGCCCCAGCCGTGTTCGAGGAAGAGCCATGCTTCGCAACTCCCGCACTGAACGTCTTGTCGCGCTGGTGCTGGTCGCTCCCTTCCTGGCGATCTACCTGCTGGCGTTCGTCTATCCGACGGTCCAGATGTTCCGCATCTCCTTCACCGATGCGCCGCTGATCGGCGCGGGTCGGTGGGTTGGCCTCGACAACTATCTGCGGCTCGACAACGACCCGATGTTCCGGCGCGCGGTCTGGAACACCGCTTACTTCGTGCTGATGACGGTCGTCCCCGGGACGCTCATCGCCCTTTTGATCGCGCTTGGCGTGTCGCGCCTCAAGGGTCGGTTCCAGTCGATCGTGCTGGCGCTGTTTTTCCTGCCCTACATTTTGCCGGTGTCGGTCGTCTATCTGATCTGGGACTGGACGCTGAATTTCCAGTTCGGGATCGCGATGCATGTGCTGGACTGGCTGGGAATCCCGCGCGTACCGGTCTTCAAGTCGCGCGTCTGGTTCTTGCCGGCGGTGGCCGGGGTGACGATCTGGTGGACCGCGGGCTTCTCGATCCTCCTCTTCCTCGCCGGACTGAGGTCCATACCAGTGGAGATCTACGAAGCCGCCGCACTCGACAACTCGACGCGATGGACCACGTTCCGGCGTATCACCTGGCCACTGCTATGGCCGGTTACCTCGCTGGTGTTGACCATCCAGCTCATCCTGCAGCTCAAGATCTTCGACCAGGTCTATCTGTTCTCGTTCGGCGGCCGGCCGAACGACAATATGGTCCTCGTCTATTACATCTTCCAAAAGGCCTTCCAGCAGAACCAGGGAGGCAGGGCGGCGGCTGTCGCCGTTACCCTCTTCGTGCTCGTGGTGGTCGTCTCGGTCCTGCAATTCCAACTGCTCCGGTTCGCCGAAAGGCGGCGCCGATGAACGCCATGGCTGCGCAACGCTGGAATTTCTGGGGCGGGATCATCACGGCACTGACGCTCGTCTGGGCCATCCTATGGGCATTCCCGCTCTATTGGGGGGTGATCTCATCGCTCAAACCGGACGACGAGGTCGTCCGGCCTTACATCGAACTCTGGCCCGAGACGCCGACGCTGGAGAACTACATTAGCGCCGTGACCACCACACAGATCGGCGCCTGGTACGTTAATTCGGTGGCGGTCGCGGTCGGCGTAACGGTCATCACCATCTTCATCTCGATGCTGTGCGGCTACGCGATCTCGCAGTTGCGGTTCCCGGGGCGCATCGCGCTGTGGTGGCTGATCCTCGCCTCCTTCATGGTTCCGACTTCGGCATTGATCATCAATCATTTCGTGCTGGTCGCCAACCTTGGCCTGCTCAACAGCTGGGCCGGGATCATGTTGCCGCAGCTTATCCACCCCGTCATCATCATCGTGTACAAGCAGTTCTTCGATCAGGTCCCGAAGGATTTCCGCGAGGCCGCGGTCATGGACAATGCGTCTGAATTCGGGATCCTCTTCAAGATCTACATGCCGATGAACTGGGGGGTAACGACGGCGCTGTCGATCGTCTGCTTCATCTGGACGTGGAACGCGTTCTTGTGGCCGTTCCTCTCGGTGACCCGCACCGAGATGATGACGATCACCGTCGGCATCACGCAGGTCAACGACGCCTTCGGTGTCTACTACGCGCGCCAGCTGTCGGCAGCCGTACTGGCCGGCCTGCCGGTGGCACTGGCCTACCTCTGCTTCCAGCGCCGGGTAACCGAAGCGATAACGCTCTCGGCAGGTATCAAGGGCTAAAGCGCCGGCAAGTGCACCGCAATGCCGGAGGGCACGATCGCCGCTGGGCAGGTTCAGGCCCCGTCAGCGCCCGCGTGCCAGGCCGATCCGTCCGCGGCGAAGAGATGCAGGGCCGTGGTGTCGAACTTCAGCCGAACGGCGTCGCCCGGTTTGACGCTCGAAAGCCCGCGATCCTGTGCCGTAACCTGCGTCCCATCCGCGAGCCGTGCGTAGACGAGCGTTCGCTCGCCAAGGCGCTCGACAACGGTGGCCGTGGCGGATGTTTCATTGCCCTCCGCGACGACCGTCAGCGATTCCGGCCGCACGCCGAGTTCGCGCCAATCCCTGTTGACCGGCGCGCCGGGAAGTTCGACCAGCGATCCGTCGGTCAAGCGCGCATTGAGCCTGTCACCCGAGCCCGAAACCGTAACGGGCAGAATGTTCATCGCGGGTGACCCGACGAAGGTCGCGACGAATCGCGACGCCGGACGCGCATAGACATCGACGGGTCTGCCCATCTGCTCTATCCGGCAATTGTTGAGGATCACAATACGGTCGGCGAGCGTCATCGCTTCCACCTGGTCGTGGGTGACGTAGATCATCGTCGACTTCAAACGCTGATGCAGTTCGGCAAGCTCGACGCGTGTACGGGCTCGAAGTGCTGCGTCCAGATTGGAGAGTGGCTCGTCGAACAGGAATGCCTTGGGCTCCTTGACGATCGCTCGCCCGATGGCGACGCGCTGGCGCTGCCCGCCGGAGAGCTGCGACGGCCGCCGCTGGAGCAGCGCTTCGATCTCCAGGATACGCGCAGCCTCGGCGATGCGTTGGCGTATGACATCCGGCGCGACCCGGATGTTCCTCAGCCCGAAGGCCATGTTCTCCGCGACTGTCATATGCGGGTAAAGCGCGTAGTTCTGGAAGACCATCGCAACGTTGCGCCTGCCCGGCGCAAGGTTCTCCGAGCGCACTCCGTCGATCGTCAGCGTGCCCTGGTCTATGCTTTCGAGGCCGGCGATCATGCGCAGCAGCGTCGTCTTGCCGGAACCGGACGGACCGAGAAACACGACCAGTTCTCCCGGCTCGATGTCCAGGCTCACGTCGCGGATCACTTCGACTGAGCCAAAGTGCTTCGATACGCCCGAAAGCGCGATTCCCGTCATGCTTGCGATCCCTTCTTTCCTACATAATTTCGGATAAATACCCGATGTCAAGGAACTAAGGGCGCCGAGCCGATCAGGCGGCCCAAACGCCGCATTGACCTGGCCAGGCATCGGCAGTCTCTTAGGGTCGCCCTTGGTGTTCAACGACTGGTCGAGGAAACGACAGATGCATCGGCGAGGTTTTCTGGCAGCAGGTCTTGCGACGATTTTTGTGGGCGAGCGTGCCGCTGCGCAGATGAAGATGGACGACATGCCGGGCATGAATATGGGCGGTCACGCGGGCCATGACATGGGCACCGCGCCGCAAGGCACGGTGGTTCTGCCCGAGGGCGAGGCGTTGCGCGAATTGCCCCTGCTGGCGAACGAAGCCGGCAGGCCGGGTCTGTTCAAGGCGACGCTGACGGCCGGGTCCGCCACGGCGCGTTTTGCCGAAGGACTGGACACGCCGATCCTCGCTTACAACGGCACCAGCCCCGGGCCTCTGATCGAGGCCGTGGAGGGCGACCGCGTCGAGATCACCTTCGCCAACCGGATCGCGAACGAGGCAAGCACCATCCACTGGCACGGCATGCCGGTGCCGGCCGATCAGGACGGCAATCCGATGGACCAGGTCGCCACCGGCACCGATCGCACCTACAGTTTCGATCTGCCGGAAGGCAGCGCCGGCTCTTATTGGTATCACCCGCATCCGCACGGCAAGACCGCCGAGCAGGTCTATCGCGGCCTTGCCGGCGTGTTCGTGGTCAAGCCGAAGGCCGATCCGATCCCGGCCGCCTATGGCGATACCGTGCTGGTTTTCACCGACCTGCGCCTTGCGGCCGATGGCACCTTGCCCGACAACACGATGACGGACCTGATGAACGGGCGCGTCGGCGACCATGTGTTGGTCAACGGGCAGAAGAATCCCACACTGGCGGTGCCCTTTGGCGCGAAACGGCGCTTCCGGCTCTACAATGCGACCAACGCGCGCTTTCTGCGGCTTTCCTTCGACGGCGCGGCGATGACGATCATCGGAACGGATGGCGGTCTGCTGGAGGCCCCGGTGGCTGCCGGCGACATCCTGCTCAGCCCGGCGGAACGGCTTGAACTGGTCGTGTCTTTCGACAAGCCCGGCGCGGCCGCGCTTGCCACGCTGGACTATGACCGCGGCTGGATGGGTCCCGGGCGCCCTGCCGATGCCGGGCTGACGCTGCTGACGGTCAATGTCTCGGAGACGCCGACCGGGCCTGTCCCGCCACTGCCCGACAGGCTGCGGCCGATCGCGCAACTCGGCGCTCCGGCGGTCAGCCGCCGCTTTGTCTTCACCGAAACCATGGCCATGAACGCCGGCGGCATGGAGATGGGCTTTCTGATCAATGGCGCCGCCTTCGACATGCAGCGCATCGACGTCGTCGCCAAGGCTGGTCAGGTCGAACTCTGGGAGATCGTCAACGAGGCGGACATGGATCATCCATTCCATGTGCATGGGACGCAGTTCCAGGTGGTCGAGCACGAACGCGGCGGCACCATGTCAAAGCCGGCCTATCGCGCCTGGAAAGACACCGTCAATGTCGCGCGCGGAGAGACGGTGCGGCTGCTGCTGCGGCAGGACCGGCCGGGGCCGAGGATGTATCACTGCCACATCCTCGAGCATGAGCAGCTCGGCATGATGGGCGTCGTCGACGTGCAGGCATAGTCCGGCGTGGCGGCGCTCTATGGCGCAATGTTCCTCAGCGCCTTCCTCGCCGCAACCGTCCTGCCGGTTTCGTCGGAGGTGGTGCTCGCCGGCCTGATCGTCTCGGGTCGCGGTGACCCTTGGCTGCTCCTTGTGGTGGCGACGATCGGCAACACGCTCGGCTCCGTGGTGAACTGGGTTCTGGGGCGTGGCATCGACGGGCTGCACAACAGGCGCTGGTTTCCAGTCGCCACGGATCGCTATGAGCAGGCATGCCGAACGTTCCGGCGCTTTGGCGAATGGACACTGTTGTTTACCTGGCTGCCGGTCGTGGGAGATGCTCTCACCCTTGCCGCGGGCGCTGCACGCGTGAACCTCGGCGTGTTCGTCGCTCTTGTCGCAACCGGCAAGGCTGCACGCTATGCGGTGATCGTCGCGGGAGGGTTGTGGGCGACGGCGTGAGTCATCGTCCGCATTGTCGACCGCGAGCGGCATGCTTATTCGCGTGAGGCCGTTTCCGGCCGGCCGAAGACCATGCTTCGCATGACGCCATCGCGCAACAGCCCCAAATGCACCATGGCAGCCAGGACGTGAACGCCGATAAGTCCAAGCATTATCCAGACCAGCTTCTGATGCACGAAGGCGAAACCCCTTGCCGACAGCGCCCCTACGGAGGGCGCCAGCGGCACGGGCCAGGTTCCGAAAAGCCGTGCAGGGGGCATGAAAGGCATTGGCCGATAGCCTAGCCATCCCGTTATCAGGACGGCGAGGATCGTGACATAGAGAAGCACGTGGAAGAAAGCCGTCGCAAACCGCAGGAATCGTGAGGTTGGCCTGACGGGGGCCTGCGTGAAGCTGCGCCAGCAAAGCCTGAGGACGACGATGGTCAGGATCGTCACGCCGATCGACATGTGAAGCGGCAGCCAGTTCATCATCGTCATGCCCGGCCCCCGCATCGGCCCGAAGGCAATGGCGATTTGCGCCGCGAGCGCCGCCACGGTCAGCCAATGCAGCAGACGAATGCCGAAATGCCAATGCAAGCGAGGTTTCCCGCTCACCTTCGCGGCCCGCCGTTTTTCAAGGGTGCGCATGAGGGCGTGATGTCTTCGTCCTCTTCAACGGACCTGATTGCGCAAAGAGGTACAATGCTTCTTCGCCAAGCGCTTGAAAATGCATGGTGATCCCGACAGGAATCGAACCTGTGACCTACAGATTAGGAATCTGCCGCTCTATCCTACTGAGCTACGGGACCACGCGGCCCGACACATAGCCGCTTCGGACCGTTTCGCCAAGAGGCCGGCCGCATGCAATCGGCCGACCTTCTGGGCAATGAGCTTCAGGCGGCCAGGGCGGTTTCCGCCAGCTTCACCCAGTAGCTCATGCCGTGCGGGATGGCCTCGTCGTTGAAATCATAGGCCGGGTTGTGAAGACCGGCAGTGTCGCCATTGCCGATGAAGATGAAGGCGCCGGGGCGGGCTTCCAGCATGTAGGAGAAATCCTCGCCGCCCATCACCGGCTGGATGCCGCGGTGGACCTGGGCGTCTCCGGCGACATTGGCGGCGATATCGCTAGCAAACATCGTCTCTTCGGCGTGATTGAAGGTCACGGGGTAATTTGCCTGGTAGTCGACCTCGATCCTGGCGCCGAAGGCGGTCGCCAGGCCGTCGCAGATGGTGCGGATGCGCTCTTCGGATTTCTTGGCGATCTCCTTGCGCAAGGTGCGAACGGTGCCGGCGATCTCGGCCGATTCCGGGATGATGTTGTAGGCGTCGCCGGCATGGAACTTGGTCACCGACACCACCACGGCCTCGACCGGATCGGTGCTGCGCGAGGCGATCGTCTGCAGCGCGCCGACCAGCTGGCTGGTGATGACGATCGGATCAATCGTGCCGTGCGGCATCGCGGCGTGACCGCCCCTGCCTTTCACGGTGATGGTGAATTCGGCCGTCGCCGCCATGATCGGGCCCGGACGGATGGCGAACTGGCCGACGGGCAAGCCCGGCATGTTGTGCATGCCGAACACTTTGGAGATGTCGAAGCGCTCCATCATGCCGTCCTTGACCATCTCGTTGCCGCCGCCGCCGCCTTCCTCCGCCGGCTGGAAGATCACCGCCACGGAGCCGGCGAAATTGCGCGTCTCGGCAAGGTATTTGGCGGCACCCAAAAGCATCGCGGTGTGACCGTCGTGGCCGCAGGCGTGCATCTTGCCGGGAACGGTCGAGGCGTAGGGCTTGCCGGTGATTTCATTGAGCGGCAGCGCATCCATGTCGGCGCGCAGGCCGATGGTGGCGCCTTCGCCCTGGCGGCCGCGGATGACGCCGACGACGCCGGTCTTGCCGAGGCCGGTGACCACATCATCGCAACCGAACTCCTTTAGCTTCTCTGTGACGAAAGCCGCCGTCTTGAAGACATCGAAGTTCAGCTCCGGCGTCTGGTGCAGATGCCGGCGCCAGCCGGCGACTTCGTCCTGCATTTCAGCGGCGCGGTTCAGGATTGGCATGATGGTTCCATTCGTTGTTGGTGCAGCCGGCTTCAGCCTGTGTTTTGCAATTGTACCCGGGGTTTTGCAATTGTGCGCGGGGTTTTGGAATTGTGATTGTCAGGCACTTTGCCATGTTGGCGTCACATAGGGTAAATAGCACCGCACCGATGCGGTCCGTTTTTGAGGGTCGGACTCATTGTGCTGGCGGTCGCGTAACGAAATCTTACGGAGCCAGGGGCAATCAGGGCAAGAGGCGATTTCGGATTAGATCATGCGGCACAGGCATTTCCTCAAACTATTCTCGGCTGGCGCAATCATGCTGTCGGTCCTGGCCGGGCCGGCGCTGGCCAATCCGGTGGTTGTCTTCGATTTGAAGAACGGCCAGATCCTGCAGCACCAGGATGCCTTCAAACGCTGGTATCCGGCCTCGCTGAGCAAGCTGATGACCGCCTATGTGACCTTCCGGGCGATCGCGGCCGGCGAGGTCCAGCTCGATTCACCGATCAAGGTGACCAAGCACTCCGCCGGTGAGCCGCCAAGCAAGATGGGTTTCAAGCCGGGCTCGGTGATGCGGCTCGACAATGCGCTGAAGATGATGCTGGTCAAATCGGCCAATGACATCGCCATGGCTGTCGGCGAGAATGTCGGCGGCTCGCAGGCCGCCTTCGCCGAAAGGATGAATGCCGAAGCGGCTCGGCTCGGCATGAACGGCACCCATTTCGTCAATCCGAACGGCCTCTACTCGCCAGACCAGTACACGACGGCGCGCGACCTTTCGGTCCTGGTTATGGCGATCCGCCGCGAGTTCCCGCAATATGCGCCGTGGTTCTCGATCGAAGGCCTTGCGGTTGGCAAGAAGGCCATTCCGAACTACAATCTCCTGATCGGCCGTTACCCCGGCGCCGATGGCATGAAGACGGGCTTCGTCTGCCCTTCCGGCTTCAACATGATCGGTTCGGCGACGCGCAACGGCCGCACGCTGGTCGCGGTCGTGCTTGGCGAGAAGTCGGCGATCAGTCGTGCCGAGACCGCGGCAAAACTGCTCGACCAGGGGTTTGACACGCCCACGGCCGGTTCGGCCACCGTCGCGACGCTGGCGCCCTATGGCGACACGGTCTCGCCCAACGACATGCAAGACGAGGTCTGCAAGAAGAAGACGTCGGAGGAGCAGTCCGAGGCGCCGCCCGCTGTTGCCGCCAAGGACGCGCCGAAATCGCCCTATCAGGAAAAGCTCGACCATGTGCCGACGCTGGTTGCCGTCGGCCTCGGCGGCGCCACCGGTCCGGCGCCGAAGGCGATGCTCGACCAGGGCGGCCAGGAATATGCCGACGTGCCGATCCCGAGCTGGCGGCCCGATCGGCCGGTGCCGACCGGCGGCGGTCCGGCCGTTGCTGGTTCCGCCGCACAGGGCGACCAGCCGGTCAAGGTCGCGAACTAGAGCATGATCCCGAACCGAAGGTCCGCGTCAGCGAAACTTGGAATCCGGTTTTCGGAAAAGATCATGCTCAAACAAAGAGACAGATCCCGATGAATGGGTTTCCGATCCCCGTCTCGGTGCTGACCGGCTTCCTCGGCGCCGGCAAGACGACGCTGCTCAACCGGCTGCTGAAGGATCCGGCGCTGGCCGACACGGCGGTCATCATCAACGAGTATGGCGAGGTGGCGATCGACCATTTGCTGGTCGAGCAGGCCTCCGACGGCATCATCCAGCTTTCCGACGGCTGCCTGTGCTGCACCGTGCGCGGCGAACTGGTCGACACGCTGGCCGATTTGGTCGATCGGCTGCAGACCGGCCGTATCGCCCGGCTTGCCCGCGTCATCGTCGAGACCACGGGGCTGGCCGACCCGGCGCCGGTGCTGCAGTCGATCATGGCGCATCCGGCGCTCGTCCAGGCTTTCCGGCTCGACGGCGTCATCACGCTGGTCGACGCGGTCAATGGCAATGCCACGCTCGACGCCCATGTCGAGGCGGTCAAGCAGGTCGCCGTCGCCGATCGCATCGTGCTGAGCAAGGTCGACCTGGTGACCGATGCCGGCGATCTCGACACGCTGCGGGCGCGCCTGCGGCAGATCAATCCGGGCGCCGAACTGCTTGATGCCGGTCATTCAACAACCGGCGTGGCGGCGCTGTTTGATTGCGGCCTCTACAATCCCGCCACCAAATCAGCCGATGTGCGCCGCTGGCTGGGCGAGGAAGCGGCGCACGACCATGCTCACGACCATCACCATGACGATCATGCCCACGGGCATGACCACGATCACAGTCATGATCATGGCCATAGCCACGATTCGCGCGTGCGCTCCTATTCGCTCGTCCATGACGGTCCGGTGCCGTTTTCAGCGATAGAAATGTTCCTCGACCTGTTGCGTTCGACGCATGGCGAGAAGCTGCTGCGCATGAAGGGCGTGATCGAACTCAGCGAAGATCCGTCACGTCCGCTGGTCATCCACGGCGTGCAGAAGATCCTGCATCCGCCGGCGAGGCTGCCGGCGTGGCCGGACGCCCAGCGCGGCACGCGGCTGGTGCTGATCACGCTCGACATGCCGGAAGACTATGTGCGCAGGCTGTTCGCCGCCTTCACCAACCGGCCGTCGATCGACACACCCGACCGCGCGGCACTGGAAAACAATCCGCTGGCGATCGCCGGAAGATAGCGTTTTGCATCGAAATTCAGACGGTCTCGCCGCGCTCGACCAGGAACCTATGGCCGCCTGATACCGCCGCTGTTTCAATCAGCTGGTGGCCGGCATCCGAGCAAAAGGCGGGAATATCGATGACGGCGAGCGGATCGGTGGTCTCGAGCCAGAGCCGGCTGCCCGGCTGCATTCCCGCGAGGCGTTTCTTCGCCTTGAGCACGGGAAGCGGGCAGTTCAGCCCTTTCAGGTCGTAGACAGCGGTATCCTCGGCCAAGACCAGGCTCAGCCGCCGAACATGCCGAGCAGCTTGTTCTTCAGCTTGGTCACCCGGCTTTCATCGGCGCTCGCTGCCTGCGTTTCGGCTTCCGGCGCGGCCTCCGTCGGGGCGGCTATGGTGGCGGTGGCGACCGGGGCTTCCTTGGCGGCCTTTGCCGCTTCCTTTGCCGCCACGGCTTGCGCCTTGGCCGCTTCCTTTTCGGCCAGCGCCTGCGCCTTTGCGGCCTCCTTGGCCTGCTTGGCGGCCTCTATCGCGGCCAGCCTCTGCTCCTCGGCCTTCTGCTTGGCGGCTTTCTCGGCGTCCAGTGCCGCCATCTTGCGGCCGGCGGGCGAATCGATGCGGCCCATGCGCGCCGTTTCGCTCACCGTGCCGTCATTGTTGAGCGAAGGCGGATCGATCGGCACGCGCTCGCCGCGCGCCCGGCGCTTCGACCAGTCGGAGACGATGCTAGCTTCCTTGATGCCGGCGATGGTCGGCTTCGGCGGAGGCACGCTTGCCTTGAGCGCGCTGTTGAAGGCCGCGTCATAGGTGCTCTGATAAGCGTTGTAGGCGCTCTTCAGCGAATCCGGCTGCGTGGTTGCCGGGCATGGTCCGGTCGGATCGAATGTCTGGCCATCGGCGGCGACCTGGTTGAAGACGTAGCGCTTCTCGCAGACATCGACCTTCGGCGGCACCTTGGTGACCTCGAAATTGTCGTAGCCGACCTTCAGCATCTTCCAGAACTCGTAGTTCGGGTCGTTGCGGTAGCGCGCCATGTTGGCGGCGGTCATACGGAATGGGAAGGCCTGGACCTGGAACTCGGTCTGGCCGCCCTGGAAAGCGTCGCGGCCGAAGGCATAGATCTGCTCGATCTGCGCGTCGGTCATCGAATAGCAGCCCGAGGACGAACAGGCGCCATGCACCATCAGGTTTTGGCCGGTGCGCCCATTGGCGCGGTCATAGGCGTTGGGAAAGCCGATGTTGAAGGACAGATGGTAGTTGGAGCGCGGATTCATCTGCGACGGGCGGACCGTGTAGAACCCTTCAGGCGCCTGGCGGTCGCCTTCGGTGTATTTGGGGCCGAGCTTGCCCGACCATTTGCAGATGTCGTAGCTCGCCACCATGTCGTAGCGGCCGTTGGTCTTGGCTTTCCAGATCTCGAGCTTGCCCTCTTCCTTGAAGATGCGCGCCATCACCGAGGAGGTGCGCACCATGCCCTTGGCCCTCATGTCGGCAAGGATCTTGTCCGGCAGCGGCTTGTTGGCTTCCGGGGCAAAGTCCTTCATCGACGAATCATTGCAGCCGGCGATGGCTATCGAGGCGGCGAGGACTCCGGTGCGGGCGAGCTTGGCAAACATGGATACGACTATGTCTTTTCCCTCGGGCCAATGGCTGCGAACTGCCGAGCCCGTATGCTGAACACCGACGGACCGTAAGCCCGTTAACCTTGAAAATTCCTTACCGCAAGCTTCGACCAACCCCTCACGGCAATTTCATTGACCCGAATCCGGCGGCATTTTTGTGGCGAAATTGCACATTGCCGCCACATTGCCGCGCGCGCGGGGCTTCCGATGGCCTTGTCCGCCGGCAGGTGCCGTCAGAGACTGCGGCCCATCGCCAGATATTTCTCGCGGCGCTGTTCGCGGAAATCGGTGTTGGCGCCGGCAAATTCCTTCATCGTCTTGGCAATGAGGTCGCCGGTCGCGGCAATCACCGTTTCGGGCGCGCGCTGGGCGCCGCCCATCGGCTCGGGGATGATGGCGTCGATGATCTTCAGTTCCAGAAGATCCTGCGCGGTGATCTTCATGTTGGTCGCCGCGTCCTTGGAGCGCGTGGTGTCGCGCCACAGGATCGAGGCCGCCCCTTCCGGCGAAATCACCGAATAAATGGCGTGTTCGAGCATGTAGACGCGGTTGGCGGTGGCGATCGCGATGGCGCCGCCCGAACCGCCTTCGCCGATGACCACCGAGATCGACGGCACTTTTAGTGCAAGGCAGGCCGAGGTCGAGCGGGCGATGGCTTCGGCCTGGCCACGCTCCTCGGCGCCGACGCCGGGATAGGCGCCTGCTGTGTCGACCAGCGTCAACAGCGGGATCTTGAAGCGGTCGGCCAGTTCCATCAGCCGCACCGCCTTGCGGTATCCTTCCGGACGCACCGAACCAAAATTGTGCCTCAGGCGGCTGGTCGTGTCCGAGCCCTTTTCCTGGCCGATGATCGCGACAGGTTCGCCGCGGAAACGGGCAAAACCGCCGACGATCGCCTGGTCCTCGCCGAAATTGCGGTCGCCGGCGAGCGGCGTGAAGTCGCTGAACAGGCCCTTGATGTAGTCGACGCAGTGCGGCCTGTCGGAATGGCGGGCAACCTGCACCTTCTGCCAGGGCGTCAGCGCCTTGTAGAGATCGCGCAGCGCGTCGCGCGAACGCTTCTCCAGCCGGGTGATCTCATCGGCGACATCGACCGCTTCGCCATTCTCGGCAAGCTTCTTGAGCTCGAGGATCTTGAGCTCGAGATCCTGCACCGGCTTTTCGAAATCGAGATAATTATACATGCTTGGGCGGACCGATACGTCGGAAGGCAAGGACTGCGGAACCCTTGAAACCAAGGCTCCCGGCGGTGAAATGTCGTCCTCACATAGCGATATGAGGCCTAGTCGGCAAGCGGATGATGATCGTTGACCAGCCGCACCAGCCGCTCCTCCAGCACATGGGTGTAAATCTGTGTCGTCGATATGTCGGCATGGCCGAGCAACTGCTGCACCGCCCTGAGATCGGCGCCGTTCTGCAGGAGATGGCTGGCGAAAGCATGGCGCAGCACATGCGGCGATATCTTGGCCGAGGCGATGCCGGCCCGCGCCGCCAGCCCTTTCAGGTCGCGGGCAAAGACCTGGCGCGAGAGATAGCCGCTGTCGGACGCCGCCGGAAACAGGAACGGGCTGTCGGCGAAAGCGGGCACTCCGGCCCGGGCGGCAAGCCAGGCGCGCATCGCCACCCGCGCCTTGGCCGAGAGCGGCACCATGCGTTCCTTGTCACCCTTGCCGCGCACCATAAAGAAACGGTCGTCGCGCTGCGCAACCGTCACAGGCAGGCCGACCAGCTCGGAAACGCGCAGGCCGGTGGCGTAGAGCACCTCGACCAACGCGTGCAGGCGTAGCGCGGCCAGCCTGTCACTGTAGCCGAGCCCGGCGTCGCCGGCTTCCACCGCGGCGCGGTCGATCAGCCGGCCGGTTTCGGCCTCGCTCATCGTCTTGGGCAGCGGACGGCCTTTTTTCGGGCTGTCCAGTGTGCCGGTCGGGTCATCGGTGCGCAGGCCCTCGGCGTAGAGGAATTTGAAGAACTGGCGGATCGCCGACAGTTTGCGCGCCTGCGAGGTCGGCGCGAAGCCGCGAGCTGCGATGTCGTCGAGATAGGCACGGATATCGGCGGCGGCTGCACCGGCAAGCCCGCCATCGATCCCGCTCGAAGCGTCTTCGAGGTCACGTCGGTAGGAGGACAGCGTGTTTTCGGCGGCGCCGCGCTCGGCGCTCATCATTTCCAGGAAGGCCTCGATGCGGGCGGCGCTGTTCATCCTCGGGGATCAGTTTTCTTCGGGGTCAGTTTTTCTTGGGATTCAGCTTTTCCGGCGGGATGCGCACGCTCATCTCGGCTTTTTTGGGCTCGACGAACATCACCAACGCGAACATCGTACCATAGGCAATGCCGGCCAGAATCGCGAGGATCACGACAAAGCGAAACAGTGTCGGCATCAATTTTCGCCCGTCTTCTTGTTCTGCGTTTCCAAACCCTGTGCCCTTATGGGACGCCTATCCGGCCAATTCAAGGAAGAAGCGGAGGCCTGTCAGCAACTTCTGATGCAGGCATCCTCCGCCCGATATAGGCTTGCCTGTGCTCGGCACGCTTGACGCAAACCGGCTTTTCATGTCGATACGCCGGCAAAGAGGGCCCAAGAAACAGCTGATGAACGCGCACCAGGCAAATCCTCCAGGCGAGAGCCTCGCCGCGCTGCTTGGCCGGCTGGGCAGCCGGTCCATCGTGTTTGTCGGCCTGATGGGCGCCGGCAAGACGGCGATCGGCCGCAAGGTGGCGACGATGCTTTCGCTGCCCTTCATCGACAGCGACCAGGAGATCGAAAGCGTCTCGCGCATGACCGTGCCGGAGCTGTTCGAGCGCTATGGGGAGGACCGAGTTCAGGGCCCTGGAGCAGCGTGTCATCCTGCGCGTGCTTGAAAATGGCCCGCAGGTGCTTTCGACCGGCGGCGGCGCCTTCATGAACGCGCAGACGCGCGAAGCCATCGCCGCGCATGGCGTCTCGGTGTGGCTAAAGGCGGAACTCGATCTTCTGATGGACCGGGTTTCGAAGAAGCAGAACCGGCCGCTGTTGAAAAGCGCCGATCCCCGCGCCGTGCTGGAGCGGCTGATGGGCGAGCGCTATCCGGTCTACGCGACATCAGATGTCACCGTGCCGACCCGCGACGACCGCAAGGAGGTTATCGCCGCCGAGGTGCTGGACGCGCTGTGCCGGCATTTCGGCATCGATGAAATTGCAGCGACGGGCGAGATCGAATCGTGAGCGTGGACCAGTCAGTCACCGTCGAAGTCGGCCTTGGCGACCGGGCCTACGACATATTGATCGGCTCCGGCCTTTTGTCGCGCGCCGGCGAGGAGATTTCACGCCGGCTACCGGGTACGCGCGCGGCTGTCGTTACCGACGAGAATGTCGCCGCCGCGCATCTCGATACGCTGAAGGCAGGGCTCGAGAAGGGTGGCATCCAGCCCACCGTCATCACGATGCCGCCGGGCGAGAAGACCAAGAGCTTTGCCCATCTCGAAGAGGTGGTTGATGGGATTCTGGCCGCAAGGCTGGAGCGTGGCGACGTCGTCGTCGCGCTGGGCGGCGGCGTCATCGGCGATCTCACCGGTTTTGCCGCCGGCATCGTGCGGCGCGGCATGAATTTCGTGCAGGTCCCGACCTCGCTGCTGGCGCAGGTCGATTCCTCGGTCGGCGGCAAGACCGGCATCAACAGCCCGCGCGGCAAGAACCTTGTCGGCGTCTTCCTGCAGCCCAGGCTGGTGCTGGCCGACACCGGAGTGCTCGACACGCTGCCGATCCGCGAATTCCGCGCTGGCTACGCCGAACTCGCCAAATACGGGCTGATCGACCGGCCGGAACTTTTCGCCTGGCTGGAAGTGAACTGGCAGAAGGTGTTCGCCGGCGGGCCGGAGCGGGCGCAGGCGATTGCCGAAGCCTGTCGCGCCAAGGCCGATGTCGTCGCGCGCGACGAGTTCGAGACCGGCGACCGGGCACTGCTCAATCTCGGCCACACATTCGGCCACGCACTCGAAGCGGCCACGCAGTATGACGGTGCCCGGCTCGTCCATGGCGAGGGGGTCGCGATCGGCATGGCGCTGGCGCATCGCTTCTCCTCGCGGCTCAATCTGGCAAGCCCCGACGACGCGGCACGCGTCGAAACGCATCTGCGCGCCGTCGGCCTGCCGTGGCGGATGTCCGATATTCCGGGCGAATTGCCGGATGCCGAGGCACTGCTTTCCTTCATCACCCAGGACAAGAAGGTGTCGCGCGGCGCGCTGACCTTCATCCTGACGCGCGGGATCGGCCAGGCTTTTATCGCCAAGGACGTTCCGGCTTCCGAAGTGCTGTCGTTCCTGAGGGAAAACCATCCAGCCAGCCGGAAAGCCGGCTGAAATGGATAATGGCTGGATCGTCGTCGCCGTTCTTGCCATCCTCATCCTGCTGGTCGTTGCCGTGCGCACGCGCCTGCTTGCCATGTTCGGCTATGAGCTGTCGCGCATCGAGCCGCAGCGCTCGAGCCAGGACGAGCTGCGCGGCGCGGTCGACGATTTCCGCCGCGACGGCCAGGTGGTGCGCGAGGACCGCGACCGCATCGGCGGCCTGTTCGATCTCGAAGAGCTCGAAGTCTCCGATATCATGGTCCACCGCACCAATATGCGCTCGGTCAATGCCGATAATGCACCGGAAGCGGTGGTGCGCGAGATCCTGCAGAGCCCGCACACCCGCATGCCGCTGTGGAAGGGCTCGCTCGACAACATTGTCGGCGTGCTGCATGCCAAGGATCTGCTGCGCGCACTGAACGAAGTCGGTAACGACTTTTCCAAGATCGACGTGATGAAGATCGCCTCGAAACCCTGGTTCGTGCCCGACACCACGACCTTGCAGGAACAGCTCAACGCCTTCCTGCGCCGTAAGGCGCATTTCGCCGTCGTCGTCGACGAATATGGCGAGGTCGAAGGGCTGGTGACGCTGGAGGACATCATCGAGGAGATCGTCGGCGAGATCGCCGACGAGCACGATGTCGACATCCAGGGCGTCAAGCAGGAGGCCGACGGCTCCGTCGTCGTCGACGGCAATGTACCGATCCGCGACCTGAACCGGGCGCTCGACTGGAACCTGCCGGACGAGGAAGCGACGACGATTGCCGGCCTCGTCATCCACGAGGCGCAGTCAATCCCCGAGGAGAAGCAGGCTTTCACCTTCCACGGCAAGCGCTTCATCGTCATGAAGCGGGACAAGAACCGCATTGCCAGGTTGAGGATCAGGCCGGCGGGCGACGCCTAAAGCGTCGCGTTTTGAGCGCATTCCTGCGACGGACTTTAGGTCCTTGTTTTGCGCATGTCGTTGCCCCTCACCGGGGCCGCTTTTGGGCGATATGCATTAGAGCGGGTCGGTTTGCGCCAGGCGTTTGAATCCCGGCAGAGCGGCCAGCACCTCGACGAGATGGTGCGTCGGAACAAATGATGCGGGCTCGTCGAAAGGAAAGTGCCATTCGCAAGCGCCGCGAAACGATGCACTGCCGCGAAAGGCGATGCCGTCCATTCCAATCTTGGTCGGATGCATGTCCCTTATGGTGATCAGTTTCGTTCTCGTTTCGAGCTTTTGCCTGAATTCATCCATGAGGGCTTCTCCGTCGGGGCTGTGGAGCGCCTCGTTGAGTCTGCCGCGCGCTGCAGCGGCGGCATCAAAGCCCTTGTCCTTGTTCCACAGGTTCAGCGCTCTTTGCACCTCTGTTGCAATCCAGGAGATCGTCCTGTTCGATATGCGCTCTTTGTCCACTTTGGCTGGTGCCGCCAGACCCAATTCACCTTCAACAAAGTCACCGACAATTCCACGCTTGTGTTGCAGAGCGGTATTGAAATTTCGAATCGAGATGCGCTCTGGCCCGAACAGATTGCTGAGGACATCGACAAACTGAAGGGCGCCGCTCAGCGGTGTGTTCGGTGCGAAGCCCAGAGTTTCTTTGAGAAACGCGTCGAACGAGCCGATATGCCCCCAGCGAACTTTCGACGCCCAACAGGAATATATAAAACCGATGCCGTTGCGGACGTAGAGTATGAATCGGTCGATCGAGCCAAGAAAGGATTTCATCTTGATAAGCTCGGCCAGGTCGAAAGTATTGAAGATCTCAGAAGAAATCAGACGGATGGGGTTTGTGGTTGAAAATGGATAACTGAAATTCTCTGCCTTTAGGGAACGAGCTTGGAGCATGCTCGAATAACGTTCGCGCTCGGGGGTAAAAAGGTCGTTTGGGCCGGGAGATATACGATGCGTGCTGAGCCAGCACGCCAGCCGGTGATGCCCAGTCAGGCTCCCTGTGCCATCGGGTTCATAGAAGACGTTCTGTGCCGCCAGCCACTCGCGACGAGCTGCCAGGAACTCCTGGATCGATGTGGTTCCGGTCTTGTGAAAGCCAGCATGGACGATCGTCGTTGTCATTTATAGCTTTGGAGCTTTCTTGCCGGCGCGCCTTGGACTTTGTGGGCAGGCAAGTCGTCGGACTTACAGTCCCTATCGATTCATATCCACAACGATCTGTAAATCCGGCCCGTATCACAATCGATTTATCAATGCAGGATGACGGCACCTCGGCTGGACCTTAACCTCAACACCAGGGAACGTCCCGGCACGTTACCGATCTTTCACTGGAACTTCGCGGCGTCCCTGTGCATTTTGCGCCGGGCGGTCAGGAGAAGATGATGGTCGATCGGCGAACCCTGCTTCTGGCTTCGATGGCGGCTTTTGTGCCGGCCACGACGTTTGCGTGCCAATCCTCACCATCTCCCAAAACCTTCGACTACGGACCGGCCAAGCTCGACATCTATGCGCCCGATGCCGCAAGCGGGTTGCCCGTGGTCTTCTTCGTCCATGGCGGGGCTTGGGAGTTCGGCAAGCGCAACCAGGTGGGCGCCAAGCCGGCCTTCCTGCTCGCCAACGGCTTCTGCTTCGTCTCGATCGACTATCGCATGTTGCCCGAGGCCGATGTCGCCACCCAGGCCAATGACGTGGAAAAGGCCTATGCCTATGTCATGGCCAACGTCGCCGGGCATGGCGGCGACCCCACGCGCATTGTCGGCATGGGCCATTCGGCCGGTTGCCATCTGATCGCGCTGACCGGCATGCGCGGCGGGCTGCCCGGTGTCGCCGGTCTTCTGCTCGACGATACCAGGGCCTATGATCTTGCAGCGCTCGAGAAGAACGGCGGCATGGAGCGGGCCTATGCGCGGGTCTTTTCCGACCCTTCGCAGTGGGCGGCACTTTCGCCCGCCAGCTATGTCGATGGCCGCAAGCATCCGCCGAGCTTCATCGCATACTCGGGGGCGTCGGGCCGTGGCGAGGAGTCGAAAGCCTTCGCCGAGCGCTTGCGCGCCACGGGCACCGAGGTCACGCTGTTCGACGGCAGCGCCTATACGCATATGTCGATCAACCGCGATTTCGGCAGGGGTGGCGACGCGTTGACCGCTGCCGCGCTGACGTTTCTGAGATCGACTGTCGGCTGATCGCGGTCCAGTTCGCTCGCCACTACTGCAGCTGGATCATGCCAAAAGCGGCGGCGGGATATTGCCGTGCGGACATCCCTAGGTGCAATTGGTTCTCATGACTTGGAGAAAAATTGCATGAATGGCGCCGATGCCCTGTGCGACGTGCTGCTGGCCAATGATGTGACGGTCTGCTTCGCCAATCCCGGCACCTCCGAAATGCATTTCGTTGCCGCGCTCGACCGTAAGCCCGAGATGCGCTGCGTGCTCGGTCTGTTCGAAGGCGTGGTGACGGGTGCGGCCGACGGCTATGCGCGCATGACCGACCGCCCGGCCGCGACTTTGCTGCATACCGGTCCGGGCCTGGCCAATGGACTGGCCAACATGCACAACGCCCGGCGTGCGTTCAGCCCGATGATCAACATCGTCGGCGACCACGCCTCTTATCATCTGCCGCTCGACGCGCCGCTCACCAGCGACATCGAAGGCCTTGCGGCGCCGATGTCCAACTGGGTTCGCCGCATCGCCGGGCCGGCCGATGTCCAGCCGGCCACGGAGGCGGCCTTCCGCGCCTCGCTGACCCCGCCGGGCGTCACCACGCTGATCCTGCCGGCTGATGCGGCCTGGGGCGATGCTGCCCCGGCCTCGCCGGGCAAGGTCGTCCTTTCGCCGCCGCCGGCCGTCGATAGGGACGCTGTGCGCGCGACCGCCGAGGCGATCCGTGCGGCTCCGGGCCGTGTCGGGATGATCGTTCGCGGGCGAGCGGCGCGCGCCGATGCGCTCGAGATCGCCGGCCAGATCTCGACGGCCTGCGATGTGCGCCTGTTCAGCGAGGTCCTGATCGCGCGCATGCAACGCGGGCGCGGGCGCGTCGCGCCGACGCGCATCCCCTATCCGATCGATGCGGCGACGGCGCTGCTGGCGGATATCGACGTACTGGTGCTGGTCGGCGGCAAGGAGCCGGTTGCCTTCTTCGCCTATCCGGGAAAACCGGGACGGCTGGTGCGCGACGACTGCCAGGTGCGGACGCTTGCTGCTCATGGCGATGATCTGCATGCGGCGCTGGAAGCACTTCGCGACGAACTCGGCGTCAAACCATCGCAACAGGTTGACTTCGCAACCGCTTTTCCCGATGAGGCTGCGCCGAGCGGCGGGCTGACGGAAGATGCCATCGCGCTGTCGGTGGCGCGCAAGCTGCCGGACAATGCGATCGTCTGCGACGAGGCGGTCACCTCGGCCAGGCGCTTCTTCGCGCTGTCGGCCTTTGCCGCGCCGCACGACTACATGATGGGCACGGGCGGATCGATCGGCGGCGGCATCCCGATGGCGACTGGAGCGGCCATCGCCTGTCCAGACCGCAAGGTGATCAATCTGGAGGCCGATGGCAGCGGCATGTACACGGTGCAGGGCCTGTGGACGCAGGCGCGGGAAAATCTCGACGTGGTGACGATCGTGTTTTCCAACCGCACCTACGCGATCCTGCATGGCGAGATGAAGAATGTCGGCGTCAACGCGATCGGCGAGAACGCCAGGCGCATGCTCGACCTCGACCATCCCGCACTGGACTGGGTGTCGCTGGCCAAGGGCATGGGCGTGGAGGCGGCGCGCGCCGACACCTGCGAGCGCTTCAACGCGCTGCTGGACAGTGCCCTGTCTCGGCGCGGGCCGTTCCTGATCGAAGCGGTGATCTGACCGCGCCGGAGGGCCACGGCGGACTGATCTACCAGCGGGTCTTTTCGCCGGGCGCCGCCGGTTCGATCGCCAGAGCATGAACGCCGGCCTTCAGTTCGTCGGCAAGCAGTTCGTTGACGGCGCGGTGGCGGTCGATGCGGCTCATGCCGGCAAAGGCGGACGACACGACGCGGACGCGAAAATGCGTCTCGCCGGTGCCGTCATAAGCGCCATGATGGTCCGAGCCGTGGTGATGGTGGCCCGCGTGGAGATGGCTCTCGTTGATGATGACCAGCCGCTCCGGCGAAAATGCCTTATTGAGCTTGTCTTCCATGGTCGCCTGTATGGACATTGCAGTCTCCGTTCACCACATATGGCTGGCGCGCTAGCCCCGGGGGCCGCTATTGCGCAACTAAATCCGCCATTCGCCCGCTTTATGCCGCGATTCAGCGGTTAGGGCGATGATCGCGAAAATGTCAATTCTTGTTTCGCATTTGCGAACGCCCCATAAATGGGTGAGATGAAGCCGTATCCCAAATATTTCGAGAAGATTCGCATCCGCCCTGAAAAGGATGCGGAGCTGAAGTCGCACTCGCCGATCTGCCAGTGGGATGGCTGCAAGGAGCCGGGCACCCATCGCGCGCCGGTCGGGCGCATGAAGGAGGGTGAGTATTTCCGCTTCTGCTTCGACCATGTGCGCGAGTACAACAAGGGCTTCAACTACTTCTCCGGCGTGCCGGACACCGAGGTCGCGCGCTTCCAGAAGGAAGCCATGACCGGCCACCGGCCGACCTGGAAGATGGGCGTCAATGGCGCCTCGACACGTTCGTCGCCCGATATGGCGCAGATGCGCTCCGGCCGCGCCGGCTATTACAACCGCATGCGCGACCCGTTCGACCTGTTCAAAGGGCCGAAGGATCCGCGCGAGGCGCGCGAGCGCAAGGCCAAGCCGCTTGAGGCCAAGGCGCTGGAAACGCTTGGCCTTGATACAAAGGCGACTGGCAAGGATATCAAGGCGCGCTATAAGGAACTGGTGAAACGTCACCATCCGGATGCGAATGGTGGCGACAGAGGTTCGGAAGACCGGTTCCGCGATGTGCTGCAGGCCTATCGCGTGCTCAAACAGGCGGGCCTGTGCTGAGCGACCCTACGGTTTGTGTCGCTTTCCAACTTTCATAAGGTTGGAAAAGGCTCTAAGACCGCCCCCGAACAAAATCGATTGCCGGCGAAACGGGACGTTTCGCCCGTGGAGACGTTGAGAGATATGAACAAGGTCGATCGCGACATCGCCAACCTGCCCGATACGACGGTGTCGGTGAAGGACAAATTCGGCTTCGACTCCAAGATGGTGGTGCCGGCCTATTCGGTGACATCGGAACATGTGCCTGACGTCGATCCGGACTATCTGTTCGACAAGGCAACGACGCTGGCGATCCTGGCGGGCTTTGCCTACAACCGCCGCGTCATGGTGTCGGGCTATCACGGCACCGGCAAGTCGACGCATATCGAACAGGTCGCCGCCCGTCTCAATTGGCCCTGCGTGCGCGTCAATCTCGACAGCCATGTCAGCCGTATCGACCTCGTCGGCAAAGACGCGATCGTCGTCAAGGACGGGCTGCAGATCACCGAATTCCGCGACGGCATCCTGCCCTGGGCCTACCAGCACAATGTCGCGCTCTGCTTCGACGAATACGATGCCGGCCGTCCGGACGTGATGTTCGTCATCCAGCGCGTGCTGGAATCGTCGGGCCGGCTGACGCTGCTCGACCAGAGCCGGGTCATCCGTCCGCATCCGGCGTTCCGGCTGTTCTCGACCGCTAACACGGTCGGCCTCGGCGACACGACCGGCCTCTACCACGGCACGCAGCAGATCAACCAGGCGCAGATGGACCGCTGGTCGATCGTCACCACGCTGAACTATCTGCCGCACGACAATGAAGTGAACATCGTGCTGGCCAAGGCCAAGCACTATCGCGACAACAAGGGCAAGGACATCGTCAACAAGATGGTGCGCGTCGCCGACATGACGCGTTCGGCCTTCATCAATGGCGATCTGTCGACCGTGATGAGCCCGCGTACCGTCATCACCTGGGCGGAAAATGCCGAGATCTTCGGCAATATCGGCATGGCGTTCCGGCTGACCTTCCTCAACAAATGCGACGAGCTGGAGCGTTCGGTGGTGGCCGAATTCTACCAGCGCGCCTTTGGCGAGGATCTGCCCGAGAGCGCCGCCAACGTGGTGCTGGGCTAAGCAGAGCCTCGATGGCGGGTCCGGGCGACAACACGCGCAACAAGTCGAAGACGGGGTCTGAAGCCGACAGCTTCAAGCGCGCCGTCACCGTCTGCATGCGCGCCATTGCCGGCGACAAGGACATGGAAGTCGGCTTCGCCAAGGACAGGCCGGCGCTCGCCGGCAGCCGGGCGCGCTTGCCCGAACTGCCGAAGAAGGCCTCCAAGACCGATATTGCGATTACTCGCGGCCTCGGCGATTCCATGGCGCTGAAGCGCGCCTGCCATGATGCGCGCATCCACACCAAGCTGGCGCCGGAAGGCAAGGCGGCGCGCGCCATCTATGACGCGGTCGAGCAGGCCCGCGTCGAGGCGATCGGTAGCCGCGCCATGCAGGGCGTCGCCGACAATATCGGCTCGATGCTGGAGGACAAATACGCCAAGGCCAATCTTGTCGACGTCAAGGACAAGGCCGACGCGCCGATCGAGGAAGCGCTGGCGCTGATGGTGCGCGAGAAGCTGACCGGCCGGGCGGTCCCCAAGAGCGGCGAGCGGCTGGTCGAGCTCTGGCGGCCCTGGGTCGAGGAAAAGGCCAAGGCCGATCTCGACGGCCTGTCGGCCAAGCTTGACGACCAGCAGGCCTTTGCCCGCGTCGTGCGCGAAATGCTCGCCTCCATGGAGATGGCCGAGGAACTCGGCGACGACCAGGAGACGGAAGATTCCGAGGACAATGACGACAACCAGCCGCAAGGCGAGGAGCAGAGCGAGGAGGGCGGGGAAGAGGATTCCGGCTCCGAGCAGTCGCAGTCCGAGGACGCCGAGGCTTCGGCTGATGACGAGCAGTCGTCCGAAACGGAGGCGTCCGACGCCACCGCCGACGATCTGTCCGATGACGACGACGCCGATGCCGAGACGCCCGGCGAGGCTCGCCGCAACGACAATCCCTTCACCAATCTGCCGAAGGAAATCGACTACAAGGTCTTCACCACTGCTTTCGACGAGACGGTCGGTGCCGAAGAGCTGTGCGAGGAGGAAGAACTCGACCGGCTGCGCGCCTTCCTCGACAAGCAACTGGCCAATCTGTCGGGCGTGGTCGGGCGATTGGCCAACCGGCTGCAGCGCCGGCTGATGGCGCAGCAGAACCGGTCCTGGGATTTCGACCTGGAAGAGGGTTACCTCGACCCGGCGCGGCTGGTGCGCGTCGTCATCGACCCGATGCAGCCGCTGTCCTTCAAGCAGGAACGCGACACCAAATTCCGCGACACGGTGGTGACGCTGGTGCTCGACAATTCGGGCTCGATGCGCGGCCGGCCGATCACGGTCGCCGCCACCTGCGCCGACATCCTCGCACGCACGCTGGAGCGCTGCGGCGTCTCGGTCGAGATCCTCGGCTTCACCACGCGGGCCTGGAAAGGCGGGCAAGCGCGCGAAAAATGGCTGAAGGACGGCAAGCCGCCGAACCCCGGCCGGCTCAACGATCTGCGCCACATCATCTACAAATCCGCCGACCACCCGTGGCGGCGGGCACGGCGCAATCTCGGCCTGATGATGCGCGAAGGCCTGCTCAAGGAGAACATCGACGGCGAGGCGCTGCTGTGGGCGCACAACCGCCTGATCGCCCGGCCCGAACAGCGCAAGATCCTGATGATGATTTCGGATGGCGCGCCGGTCGACGACTCAACGCTTTCGGTCAATCCGGGCAATTATCTCGAACGCCATTTGCGCGCCGTCATCGAGCTGATCGAGACGCGCTCGCCGGTGGAACTGCTGGCCATCGGCATCGGCCATGACGTCACGCGCTACTACAGGCGCGCCGTCACCATCGTCGATGCCGAGGAACTGGCCGGCGCCATGACCGAGCAACTGGCCTCGCTGTTTGCCGAGGAAAGCGCACGCGACACGCGGCGCGGCGGCATGCGGCGCGCCGGATGATCTTTTCGCGCGGGGGGGTTCGGCAAACGCTCTTCGCCGCCATCGCCCTGTTCGCCGGCGTGGCGTCCGCGCCAGTTCGTTCGGCCGGCTCGGCGCCGGTTTATCCCATCGAGGTTTCGTCCCGCCCGATCACCGAATTCCGCATTGGCCGGACCGACACGCAGTTCGGTTCACTCGAATTCCTCGGCGGGCTGGAAATGACCTCGAAATCGCGCGATTTCGGCGCGCTGTCGGCCTTCCGCTTTCTGAAAGCGGGCAGCGATTTCATCGGCGTGGCCGACACCGGCTACTGGTTCTTCGGCACGGTGGCCCGCGACGCCGACAGGCGGCCGGTGGGCATCCAGAACTTCCGCATGCAGCAGATGGTCGACCAGAGCGGCCAGCCGATCGACGAGAAATGGGAGGTCGATGCCGAAGGACTCGCGGTCAAGGATGGCATCGCCACGGTCGGTTTCGAACGCAATCACCGCGTTGCCCAGTTCAGGATCGACCCGGAGAATATGAAGGCGCCGTACCGGCAGCTGGATTTCCTGGTGCCGGCGCGCGAGCTGCGCCAGAATCGCGGCTTCGAGACCGTCACCCATGCCAATGCCAACGGCCAGCATCAGGGCGGTCTGGTCGTGGTGTCGGAGAAAAGCCTCGACAAATCAGGCAACATCTATGCCGCCATCATCGAAGGGCCGCACAAGGGCGTCTTCACCGTCAAGCGTAACGGCGATTTCGACATCACCGACGGCGCCTTCCTGCCGGACGGCGACCTTTTGCTGCTGGAGCGCAGTTTCACCATGGCGGGCGGGCTCAAGATGCGGCTGCGGCGCATCTACGGCGAGAGTGTCGAGAAGGGCGCCGTCGCCGACGGGCCGGTGCTGCTGGACGCCGACATGGGCTACCAGATCGACAATATGGAAGGGCTCGACGTCTGGACGCGCGACGACGGCGCGGTGATGGTGTCGCTGATCTCCGACGACAACCACTCGATCCTGCAGCGCAACCTCTATTTGGAATTCGTCCTGCACCAGGATTGATTGACGCTTCAGCCGCGAACCCAACGGCGGGTTCGATCTGGTCGGGCGCCTTCCCCCACTCCGTCTCGGCTTCGCCGAGCCACCTCTCCCTCCTCTGGAGGGAGAGGTGGGGAGCCAGCCTGTGCACGCTCGCGCCTCTCCTCTACCCCGTCGATCGGGGGAGAGGTGGCGCTGCGAAGCAGCGACGGAGTGGGGGTCGACCCATCCCTCGATCTACGTTCGCCAAAATACTTTAGTCCAGACTTGACAATTGTCGCCTCCGCCACAATACTCAAGTCCATGCTTAACTATTCCGAGATCGACAGCATCCTCCGCGCTCTTGTCGAGCCAACGCGTCGCCAGATCCTGGAACGGTTGAGCCGCGGACCGGCCACCGTCAGCCAACTGGCGGAGCCTTTCGGCATGACCTTCGCCGCCGTCTTGCAGCATCTGCAGGTGCTGGAGGCCTGCGGGCTGATCCGCAGCGAAAAGATCGGGCGGGTGCGAACCTGCCGGATCGAACCGGGCGGGCTCGCTCCGCTCGCCGACTGGATCACCGAACGCCGCATACCGGCGGAACGCCACCTCGACCGACTTGGAGAGATTCTGGCCGAGACTGACCAACCATCCCCGAAAGTTCAAGATCAGGAAAAGGACGAGCAGACATGAACCAGATCGCCCCTGTGAAAGACGAGCATTCCGTCATCCATTCCACATTCACCATCGAGCGCACGTACCCGCAATCGCCAGATCGCGTCTTCCATGCCGTCGCCGAATTCAGCTTCGATTTCCGTGTCGGCGGTGGCGAGGTTTCACGCTTCAGCTATGGCGGCGGCCCGGAGATCAGGCTCGACGCGCAGTTCCAGGACATCGTTCCCGATCAGCGCATCGTGTTTTCCTACCGGATGGCAATCGGGCCGCAGCCAATGTCGGCATCGCTGACCACGGTTGAGCTGACACAATCGGGTGATGGCACAAGGCTGACCTATACCGAGCAGGGCGCCTTCTTCGATGGTGTCGATTCCGCCAAAGGGCGGGAGGAGGGGACGCGCGGGCTGCTGGAGGCGCTTGCCGCGGAACTCCAGAGGTCAAAAGCCTAACACTGCCCGACGACGGCTTCGGTCAGACGCCGTTGGTGGCGATCCAGATGACATGGCGCGCGCCGCGCTTGCCGTTGGCGCGCGTGTTGACCTCCTGGACGGCGAAGCCCGCCTGTTTCAGCCGCCGCGTGAAGCCGCTGTCCGGCCCTTGCGACCACACCGCCAGCACGCCGCCCGGCTTAAGGGCGGTGCGTGCGGCGCCGAGGCCCGCGAGGCTGTAGAGAGCGTCATTGCCCTTGTGGACGATGCCTTCGGGGCCGTTGTCGACGTCGAGCAGGATGGCGTCCCAGGCCGCGGACCCAGACCGGATCAATTGCCCGACATCGGTCTCCTGGATGGCGACGCGGGGGTCGTCGAGACAGCCGCCAAACACCTCCGCCATCGGGCCGCGTGCCCAGGCGACGACCGCCGGCACCAGTTCCGCAACAACGATGCCGGCATCCTCGCCGAGTTCGGCCAGAGCGGCGCGCAGCGTGAATCCCATGCCGAGGCCGCCGATCAGGATCCTCGGCTGGCGATGGCCCGCAATCCTTTGGCAGGACAGTTTCGCCAGCGCTTGCTCGGAGCCGCTGAGGCGGCTGTTCATCAGCTCGTTGGTGCCGAGCATGATCGAGAATTCGCTGCCGCGCCGCTTGAGGCGAAGTTCCTGGGCGCCATCCCCGGTCTTTGCCGAATCGAGATGGACCCAGGGGATCATGGTTTAGACGGCCAGCGCCGGCTGGCTCCAGCGAGCGGCGAGCAGCCGGTAGGGGATGAGCGCGACCACCGCGATGATCAGCTTCACCGCGAGATCGCCCAGCGCCCAAGAAACCCAGCGCATGGCCTCGACATGGAAGACGCCCATCAGCGGCGCCGTCTCGAGCGCGAAACGGTCGTTGGGGCCTGCAAAAGCGAAAGCGGCCGAGAAAGCGACGGTGAAGAACACCATGGTGTCGAAGACCGATCCGACCAGCGTGCCGACGATCGGCGCCCGCCACCAGCTCTGCCGGCGCAGCCGGTTGAACACGGTGACGTCGAGCAGTTGCGCGCACAGGAACGCCGCGCCTGAAGCGGCAGCGATGCGTACCAGCCGGTCGGCCGCCGTTTCGAATTCGATCAGGTCATGGCGGAACAGGAAGGGCGGGACGAGGATCGAGCAGACCACCGCCGTCATGAAGCCGACAAAGACGATCCGGCGCGCCACGGCAGGGCCATAGCGGCGGTTGGCGAGGTCGGTGACCAGGAAGGAGAAGGGATAAGTGAAAGCGCCCCAGGTGAGCAGGTCGGCCAGAGACAGGCCGCCGATCTGCCCCTGCATCGGGAACTGCACGAGGATGTTCGACGCCACGACAACAAGCGCCATGGCGGCCACGAAGGGCAGATATCGCGAGAAGGAAGTCATTTTTTTATCCTGGGTAATGGAACCAGCGGAGCATCATGCCCATCGGGGCCGTGCTCGCTTCGTAGTCGAGCACCGGATTGTCGAACCCTTGCGGATCCATCCGATGCTCCAGGCCAACAAGTTGGCCTGGGCGGTCCCCCGCCTTTATCCGATGTTAGGCAGCGACCTGTTCGGCCAGCTTCTTGGCGATCTGCTTCTTCAGCAGGCGCGCGCGCTGCGACAGTTCCTTGACGTCGGCCTTGGCCAGGAAGGCGTCGAGGCCGCCGCGATGTTCCACCGAACGCAGCGCGTTGGCCGAAATGCGCAGGCGCACATTCTGATTCAGCGCTTCCGAGATCAGCGTCACATTGACGAGATTCGGCAGGAAGCGACGCTTGGTCTTGTTGTTGGCGTGGCTCACATTGTTGCCGGTCTGGACTGCCTTGGCAGTGAGTTCGCAGGTGCGGGACATAATTCTAACCTTCAATTCTCTCGGGACCTGCCAAACCTTTGTGCCCACGCCGGGTGGCGCGCGGTTCTGGTCAGGCGGCCTTATGGAAAAAGTTGGCGTTCCATAGTTGCATTTCAGCGGGGCGTCAAGCTCCGGCTTCGCCACGGAAGCGCCCGGCATTTCATATTAAGGCCGGATTTCATCCTATAAGCGATCTCATAGGGACACGCCAGACCGGGGTCGCCCGCCTCCGGCCGAAAATCAAGGATCCGATCCCGCATGCTTTGTTTGTCTCACGCGCTTGTTGCCGCGCTTGCCGTCGCCTTGCCGTCCGCCGCGTCGGCTGCCTCGCCGCAGTCTTTCAAGGGCGAGTACACGGTGTCATTTCTTGGTCTCTCGATCGCGAGATCGACCTTCTCAAGCCACTATGAGAACGGCGCTTATGCGATCGACGGCACTGTCAGCGCCGCCGGACTGGCCAAACTGTTCGACGACACGCGCGGCACGATCTCATCCAAGGGCACGATTTCCGGCAAGAAAATGGTGCCCCAGGCGTTCCGCGCCGATTATACCTCGGGCAAGAAGGTGTCGGCGATCGACATTCGCTTTGCCAATGGCGCCGTCACCTCGACGCAGGTCATCCCGGCGCCGGGCCAGCGCGACCCCAACGACTGGGTGCCGATCGGTGCCGGCGACCTGGCATCGGTGCTCGATCCGATGGCGGCGACCGTCATCCATGCCGACAGCCTCGACCAGGTCTGCGGCCGCACGGTGAAATTCTATGACGGCGAGATGCGCGCCAACCTGACGCTGACCTACGCTTCGAAAGGCACGATCTCGGTGCCTGGCTACAAGGGTGACACCATCACCTGCCGGATGGGCTTCGAGCCGGTGGCCGGCTATCGCAAGGGCCGCAAGGCGCTGGAGTTCCTGAAGAACAGAAGCCGGATGATGGTGACGTTTGCACCGCTCGGCCAAACCGGCGTATATGCGCCGATCCACGCTACGGTAGGGACCCAGATCGGTCCGCTGACCATAAGCGCGAGACGGTTCGAAGCAGTCGAGTAATCTTACGCAATTTCGGGACGACCACCACCACGCGGTTTCCAGAGATTGTGGTGGGCGCCGCAGTGCGCCGTCGGGGGCAGGAATGGGGCGCGCAACACTGATCGGCTTTTCAGCGGTCGCCATGTGGGCGCTTCTGGCGCTGCTCACCGATGCCTCCGGCAAGGTGCCGCCGTTCCTTTTGTCGGCGATCACCTTCTCGATCGGCACCGGCGTCGGCCTTGTCGCGCGGCTGTTCATGCCGGCCGCCGAGAAGAGCCCGAAAATACCGCCGCAGGTCTGGGTGATCGGTATCGCCGGCCTGTTCGGCTACCACTTTTTCTATTTCACCGCGCTACGCAACGCGCCGGCGGTGGAGGCGAGCTTGATCGCCTATCTGTGGCCCCTGCTGATCGTGCTCGGCTCCGCGCTGATGCCGGGCGAAAAACTGGCGTGGAACCATGTCGTCGGCGCGTTGCTCGGTCTGGCCGGCACGGTGCTGATCGTCACCAAGGGCGGCGGGCTGGCCTTCGATGCGCGCTACACCTTCGGTTACGCCATGGCTGCCGTTTGCGCCCTGCTCTGGTCGTCCTATTCGCTTTTGTCGCGGCGCTTTCCTTCGGTGCCGACCAGCATCGTCACCTGGTTCTGCGCGGCGACCGCCGTGCTGTCCCTCGCCTGCCATCTGGCGCTGGAACAGACAGTGTTGCCAAATGGTGCAGGCCAGTGGCTGGCCGTGCTCGGGCTTGGCCTGATGCCGGTGGGTGCGGCCTTCTATGCCTGGGACATCGGCGTCAAGCGCGGCAACATTCAGGTGCTGGGCGCCGCAAGCTACGCGGCGCCGCTGCTCTCGACGCTGGTGCTGATTGTGGCCGGCGTCGCCGAGCCGTCGCTGCGCATCCTCGCCGCTTGCGTGCTCATCACCGGCGGCGCGGCCTTGGCGGCGAAGTCGCTGTTCCTGCGCAAGCCGGCCGCCGCCGAGACCGAAGCCACGGCATCCGAAAGCGGAGCCGCGGCATGACCATGCCGTTTGCCGGCGGCATCGACGCCAATGCCAATGCGACGCTGATCTTCTCGCTGGTGGCGGCGGTGATCTACGCCTTCACGCTGGGCATGCCGCCGAGCCTTGCCCGCTCCGCGGCTAAGGCGCTCGCAGTCGCGATGCTGGCCGTGCTTTCGGCGCTGCAAGGCGGCCCGCTGTTGTTGGTCGCGGCGCTTGCGCTCAGCGCGGTGGGAGACGCGTTCCTGTCGCGCGACGGCGAAAAGGCATTTCTCGGTGGGCTCGCAAGCTTCCTTGTCTCCCACATCGTCTACATCGCGCTGTTCCTGCGCAGCGGCGGCGGGTTGGGGCTGCTTGGCGCCGAGCCCTGGCGCGGGGCGATCGCGCTGGCACTGGCGGTGTTCGCCATCGTCATGCTGGCCGCGCTCTGGCGTCGTGTCGGCCCCGGCCTGCGTGCGCCGATCGCCATCTATGTCGTGGCGATCCTGGCGATGGGCATGGCGGCGCTGACCACCAACAGCGCCTGGGTCATCGGCGGCGCGGTGCTGTTCATGGCATCGGACGGACTGCTGGCCACCGAGAAATTCCTGGTGGCGGCCATCTCGCCGCATCGCGCCTGGATGCGTTTGGCCGTCTGGGTGCTGTATTACGCGGCCCAGCTTGCGATTACGCTTGGCTTCCTGCTGGGTTAGGATTCCAGCCCGGCTCAGCCAGTTCGAAGGCGGCAAAATCAAAGCCCGGCGCGACGGTACAGCCGACCAGCGTCCATTCGCCCAGGCTGCGCGCCGATTGCCACCAGCCCGCCGGCACGACGATCTGTGGCCGTTCGCCGGCCGCGAGTTCGATGCCGAGCACCTGCTCAATGACCTGGCTGCCCTTTGGACCGCCTTCTTCCCACATCGACAGCGCCAGCGGCGCGCCGGCATGGAAATGCCAGACCTCGGCTGCATCCTTGACCCGATGCCAGGCCGAAAGCTGGTGCTGTTCCAGCAGGAAATAGATGGCGGTCGAATGGCCGCGCGCTCCGCCGGCCTCGTCACGAAAGGTTTCCGCGTACCAGCCGCCTTCCGGATGCGGCTTCAGTCCGAGTGTCGCGATGATTTCTGCTGCGCTGGTCATCGGTCGCAGGCACTCAGAAATTGTCCTTGCGCTTGCGGATTTCGGCGAACACCTCGGCATCCCCGGCCTTTTCCATACCGAGATGCTTGCGGATTGCCGGATCGTGCCAGCGCAGGAAAGGATTGGTCGACAGTTCCTCGCCGATCGTCGTCGGCAGTGTCGGCTTGTTGTCGACCCGCAGTGCCTCGATCCTGGCGGCGCGCTCCTTCAATGCCGAATTGGTCGGGTCGACGGTCAGCGCGAAACGGGCGTTGGCAAGCGTGTATTCATGGCCGCAATAGATCGTCGTCGCGGCGGGAAGGGCTGCGAGTTTCTTCAGCGATTCATACATCACCGGCGGCTTGCATTCGAACAGCCGCCCACAGCCGAGCGCGAACAGCGTGTCGGCGGTGAACGCCACCTGCGATGCCGGCAGATGATAGGAGACATGGCCGGCGGTATGGCCGGGTGTGGCGATCACCTCGATGCGCTCGTCGCCGAGATGTAGCACGGAGCCGCCCTCGACGGTTTCGTCGATGCCGGGAATCTTGGCCTTTTCCGCCTCCGGGCCGACGATGCGCAGCTTGAAGCGTTCCTTCAGCGCCAGATTGGCCTCGACGTGGTCCATATGATGATGCGTGGTCAGGATCATCGTCGGCGTCCAGCCGGTGCGCTTGATCGCGGCCAGGATCGGCGCTTCCTCGGGCGCGTCGATGATCGCCGTCTGCCCGCTTTTGGGGTCATGCACCAGCACGCCGAAATTGTCCGTGCGGCACATGAATTGTTCGATTTCGACCGCCATCGCGTCTCTCCTTTTGTCGCCGCAGACATAGGGCGCCGGAGGGCGGATGTCATCTACGGGATGACAGAATGTCATTCCCGGGGAGGACAAATACCATCGCAATGTGTCGACCGCCTCAGGGCCTTTTGTTGAAACCGGCCGATATCACGGCTACATCCCTGACATGCATTCCGACATCGTCGACCTTCGCTCCTTCTATTCGACAACGCTTGGCCGGTTCGCCGAGCGTTCGATCACCATGGCGCTGTCGTCGATATGGGCCGCTGTCCCCAATGAACGGCTGGTGGGCCTTGGCTATACCTTGCCGTGGCTGGAGCGTTTCGGCTCCGATGCGGAGCGGGTCTTCGCCTTCATGCCGGCAACGCAGGGCGCCGTGGTGTGGCCCGCGACGGGGCCGACGGCGACCGCTTTGGTCTTTGATGAGGAACTGCCGCTGGTCGATTCCTGCATCGACCGCATGCTGCTCGTCCATTCGCTCGAACATGTCGAAAATCCGCGCGAGACGCTCAACGAGATCTGGCGGGTGCTGTCGCCCGCGGGGCGCGTCGTCATCGTCGTGCCCAACCGGCGCGGTGTCTGGGCGCGCTTCGAGCACACACCGTTCGGCAATGGCCGGCCGTTCTCGCGCGGCCAGCTGACGGAACTGCTGCGCGAGGCGAATTTCACGCCCGCCGCCTGGTCCGATGCGCTGTTCTTCCCGCCATCGCGGCGGCGCTTCATGATGCGCTTCCACAATGTGCTGGAGCGCGCCGGCCGGCGGCTGTGGCCGATCTTTTCCGGCGTCATCGTCGTCGAGGCGCAGAAGCGGCTCTATCAGGGCGTGCCGGTCGCCCAGCGCGCCTCGCGCCGCGTCTTCGTGCCGGTGCTGTCGCCACACGGCGCGACGCGACTCGGCCGCCGGGCCGAGGCGGCCGGCGCGGCCATGCCGTCTCGCCAGGTGAAACCTTCGTGATCGTGCTAGAAACGCGCGCGGCGCGTCCTTCCTCGACCTATCTGTCGTGGTGAACTCGCAGCCTGCCTGATATGCGGATGCCGTCATCATCCGGTTTCAGCATCGCACCTGAACGCAAGGACCTCTGACATGGCTGATCAACTTGACAATCAGGCCACCGTTCAGCCGGTCGCCGTCGAAGCCAGCAGCCTGCGTGATCAGGTTGCGACGATCAGACGGGCGCTGGTGGTGTCGCCGGTTCGCAAATGGCTGCTGTGGACGTCGGTCGGCATCATGGCCGTCATCATCGCGACCTCGATCGGCCAGGTCCTGCTCAACCGCTGGAACCAGCCCTTCTACGATGCGCTGGCGCGCCGCGACATGGCGGCTTTCCTGCACCAGCTCCTTGTCTTTGCGATGATCGCCGGCGGGCTGCTGGTGCTCAATATCGGCCAGACGTGGCTCAACCAGATGATCCGGCTGAAGTTGCGCGAGGCGCTGACGCTCGACCTGATCGACCAGTGGATGCGGCCGGTGCGCGCCTTCCGGCTGGCCAATGCCGGCGCCATCGGCGTCAATCCCGACCAGCGCATGCAGCAGGATGCGGCGCATCTGTCCGACCTGTCGACCGATCTCGGCGTCGGGCTTTTGCAGTCGCTCATCCTGCTCGTGTCCTTCGTCGGCGTGCTGTGGGAACTGTCTTCGGGCTTCGTCTTCCACATCAATGGCTGGTCGCTGGCCATACCGGGCTACATGGTCTGGGCGGCGTTCCTCTATGCCGGCACCGCCTCCTGGCTGAGCTGGCTGGTCGGGCGGCCGCTCATCAAGCTGAACAGCGACCGCTACACACGGGAGGCGGAGCTGCGCTCCTCGATGGTGCGCGTCAACGAGAATGTCGATGCCATCGCGCTGTACCATGGCGAGGCCGACGCCAAGCAGCGGCTCGAACTCGACCTCGGCACGGTGCTGGGCGCCATGCGGCGCATCTATACCGCGCAGATCAACCTGTCCTGGGTGACCGATACCTATGGCTGGATTACCGTCGTGGCGCCGATCCTGGTTGCCTCGCCCGTCTATTTCTCGGGCGATATCAGCTTTGGCGGGCTGATGATGGCGGTCGGTGCCTTCAACCAGGTCCATTCCTCGTTGCGCTGGTTCATCAACAATATCGGCAGCATCGCCGATTGGCGCGCCACGCTGATGCGTGTCGCCGACTTCCGCATCGCGCTCGATGAAACCGACGTGCTGCACGACACCGAAAGGCGTATCACCTTCGATCAGAACGCCAATGGCAGCCTGACGTTCGAGAAGCTGCAGGTGGCCTCGCCGGAGGGCTGCACGAAACTCTCCGACCAGCATGTCGAAATCCGCGCCGGCGATCGCGTGATGATCACCGGCGAACCCGGCGCCGGCAAGACGCTGTTCTTCCGCGCCATTGCCGGGCTTTGGCCCTGGGGCAGCGGAAAAATCGGCCTGCCGGCCGGAGAAACCCTCATCTTCGTGCCGCGCGTGCCGTATTTGCCGGCCGGCACGTTGCGCGAGGTGCTCAATCACGCCAACGGGCATGCGCCCGCGAGTGACGCCGAGATTGTGGCGGTACTGGCCGAAATTGGTCTGGAACGGCTGTCGTCCTCGCTCGACCGCGTCGGGCGCTGGGACCATGAATTGGGCGATGACGAACAGCGCTTGCTGGGCGTGGCCAGGCTCGCCTTGCGGCAGCCGAAATGGGTGATCATCGACGAAGCCATGGATGCATTCGACGGCCCCTCGCTGCGACGTGTGCTCGCGATGCTGGAAAAGCATCTGAAGGGCGCCACGATCATCAACATCGGGCGCGGCCAGCACAATATTCAGTTCTTTCCGCGCGGCCTGACGATCGTCAAGGATTCCGGTGCGCCAGCGCTGAAGCCCGCCCACGTCAGGGCCGGCGCCATCGATCCACCGCCGGTCGCGGTCCGCCGCAAGAAATAGGACCGCTTTCCCGCACTCTCGCAGCAAGCTTTATTTCGCCGCGATCGCGAAGGAAGATTTCCCCGAGAAACAAAACTTGGCGGTGGCGATGCTTGATGCTCTGCGCCTGCTTGCCTGTCTTGCCTGTGTCCAGCCAACGCCCGTTGCCTCGCCATCAAGTGCGCTGGCTGTTGACGTCGAATTGGTGTTGGCGGTCGATATATCCCTGTCGATGGACGAGAAGGAATTCGCCCTGCAACGCGCCGGCTATGTCGAGGCGCTGCGCCATCCCGACTTCATCCAGGCCGTCCGGTCCGGCAATACCGGCCGCATCGCGATTGCCTATTTCGAATGGGCCGGCACGGTGCGCGACGACGCGGTCATCGATTGGCAGATCATCGATGGCGCGCAAAGCGCCAACAGCTTTGCCGACAAGGTGGCGGCGCGCCCGTTCCGGAGTTTTCGCGGTACCTCGATTTCCACGGCAATTGCCTTCGGCACAGAGCTGTTCGGCAGGACGAATTTCGCCGGTGAGCGCAGCGTCATCGACATGTCGGGCGATGGCCCCAACAATATCGGGCCGCCGGTCACCGCGACGCGCGATGCGGCAACCGCAAAAGGCATCATCATCAACGGCCTGCCGATCCTGATCAATCCATCGCCCACCTTCAAGCATCTCGACCAGTATTATGCGCAGTGCGTGACCGGCGGACCCGGCTCATTCGTGCTGCCCATCTACTCGGCTGCCGAATTTTCCACCGCCATCCGGCGCAAGCTGATCCTCGAGGTGAGCGGCATTCAGCACAAGGCCAGCATCATCCCTGTCGATGCGGACGCGCCGATCGACTGCCTGCAAGGCGAACGCGACAGGCGGTTCCTGTCGGATCCGTATTTTCCGGAACTCGACCGGTGAAATTGCGCAAGAGCACCTGCGGCCGGCCGTCGAAGGCACCGATTCCATTACCTCTGGCGTAATCGCTTTGCGTCAGGCATTCCGGCAGATTTGGCCTTGCGAGGCCGGTTGGTCGGTCTCGATGCAAAGGGAGTTACGTCATGACCGCTTACGCCATCGCCCATATGCGCCAAGTCACGATGGGGCCGCAGATCGTCGAGTATCTGCACAAGATCGATGCCACGCTGGAACCGTTTGGAGGCCGTTTCCTGGTGCATGGCGGCGATGTGGAGGTGATCGAGAACGACTGGCCGGGCAACCTCATCATCATCGAATTTCCCGACCGGCAGCATGTGCGCGAGTGGTATGCTTCGCCCGCCTATCAGGCAATATTGGCCTTGCGCACGGAGAACTCCCAATCCGATGTGGTGTTTGCCGACGGCGTCGAACATCCGCACAAGGCGACGGATGTCCTGGGCTAGACGTGCCTTATCGTTTCAGCAGGAACACCGCCTGCTGGCCAAAGAAGTTCCAGAACCACCAGGGCATGGACAGGCCGATCTTCTGGCCGGCGGCGTCGAGCGCGGTTGCCTTTTCCACCGTCGCGCCAAGCTCTTCGCACAAATTAACGAAGTCGCGGATGGTGCAGAAGTGGATGTTGGGGGTGTCGTACCAGGAATAGGGCAGGTCCTGGGTCACCGGCATGCGGCCCTTGACGAACAGCGACAGACGCACCCGCCAATGGCCGAAATTGGGGAAGGAGACGATCGCCCGGTTGCCGATGCGGAGCAACTCGTCGAGCACCAGCTTCGGGTTGCGCGTCGCCTGCAAGGTCTGCGACAGGACGACGAAGTCAAAACCCTTGTCGGGATAGAATTCGAGATCCTTGTCGGCATCGCCCTGGATGACGGAGAGGCCGCGCGCCACGCATTCGTTGACGCCGCGCTGCGACAGTTCCAGTCCGCGGCCGTCGACCTGCTTGGTGTCCTGCAGCAATTCAAGCAGCGAGCCGTCGCCCGAACCAACATCGAGCACGCGGGACTGCGGTGGGATCAGATTGGCGACGACCTCGAGGTCGACGCGCTGGCTGCCGTTGACGCTCATGATGTCGTCTCCTTTGCGGCGCATGATCCCGATCCCGAAAGTCTGCAACTTTCCGGGGTCATGCGCTTAGCCCTCTCGCCCGTGCTGCGGAGCCGATGAAGCCGTTGATGGCGGCGAACAGTTCCGGCTCGTCGAGCAGGAAGGCATCGTGGCCACGGTCGGTCTCGATCTCGACGAAGGACACGGACGCGCCGGCCGCGTTGAGCGCGTGCACGATCGAGCGGCTCTCTTCGGTCGGAAACAACCAATCCGAGGTGAAGGACACCAGGCAGAAGCGGGTTTTGGTGCCGGCAAAAGCATCCGCCAGCCGCCCGCCATGATCTGCGGCGAGATCGAAATAGTCCATTGACCGCGTCATGTAGAGATAGGAATTGGCGTCGAAGCGGTCGACGAAGGTCATGCCTTGGTGGCGCAGATAGCTTTCGATCTGGAAGTCGGCGTCGAAGCCGAAGGTCAGCGCCTCGCGATCCTGCAGATTGCGGCCGAATTTCCGGTGCAGGGCGGCTTCCGACAGATAGGTTATGTGGGCGGCCATGCGCGCTACCGCCAACCCCTTTTCCGGGCGTTTGCCGTTTTCGAAATATTTGCCGCCGTGCCAGTCCGGATCGGCCATCACGGCCTGCCGGCCGACCTCATGGAAGGCAATGTTCTGCGAGGAATGGCGCGCACCGGTGGCGATCGGCAGCGCCGAAAAGACACGCTCCGGATAGCTTGACGCCCATTCCAGCACCTGCATACCGCCCATCGAGCCGCCGAGCACGCAGAACAGTTTCTCGATGCCGAAATGGTCGATCAGCATCTGCTGCGCCCGCACCATGTCGCGGATGGTGATGACCGGCAGGTCGAGCCCATAGGGCTTGCCGGTGGCGGGGTTGGTCGATGCCGGGCCGGTTGAACCCAGGCAGCCTCCGATGACGTTGGAGCAGATGACGAAGAAACGGTTGGTGTCGATGATCTTGCCGGGGCCGATCAGCACTTCCCACCAGCCCGGCTTGCCGGTCACCGGATTGGTGTTGGCGACATGCTGGTCGCCGGTCAGAGCATGGCAGACGAGGATGGCATTGGAGCGGGCATCGTTCAGCGTGCCGTAGGTCTGGTAGGCGATCTGGAACGGCGATAGCAGCGTGCCGGCGTCGAGCTTGAGCGGCTTGTCCGCCCCGAAGCGCAACACCGGGCTCGACGGCTGGTCGGCTTCGTTGTTGGTCTTTCCTGCGCGCAGAGCGGCCATTCTTGTCTCACCTGCTGCATCATATCAGGCGAAAAATCGCCGTCGATGCGTCCATCCGGCCGGCCGCGGACAATAAAAAACCGGCATTGCCTTCGCAAAGCCGGTTACGTCACGCAAACGGCCCTTTAGCGAATTGTTTAACGTGGCTGCAAGCCGACCGGCCAAATCACCACGGAACTCTTGCTGCCCTTCTAGAACTCGCCCGCGCTGCCGTCAATGCCGACATCTGGGCCGACATCTGGGCCGGCTGCTGGCATCACTGCCACCTCTCGACATTATCGGCCACGGCTTGTATTTCCGCTGCGGCCTCCGGATCGAGGCATTTTCGATGGATTTTGCAAAAATGAACCAGACACCGGATCAGGCACGTCCAACCCCGCGCGCGGGTATCATGGACATCGACGCCTATGTGCCGGGCAAGAGCGCCGCACCCGCCGGTGTCGCCAAGGTCTACAAGCTATCGTCCAACGAGAACCCGCTTGGCCCGTCGCCGAAGGCGATCGAAGCCGCGCGTGAAGTCGCCGCCAGGCTCGACATCTATCCCGACGGTACCGCCAGGCGGCTACGCGAGGCGATCGCGGAAGTGCATGGCCTCAACGCGCAGAACATCATCTGCTCCAACGGCTCCGACGAGATCCTTGGCCTGCTGGCGCAGACCTATCTGGCGCCCGGCGACGAGGCGATATTCACCGAACACGCCTTCATGGTCTACAAGATCTACATCCAGTCGGCCGGGGCTGCGCCGATCGCGGTCAAGGAGACCGATGAGCGGGCCGACATCGATGCGATACTGGCGGCCGTCACGCTGCGAACCAAGATCGTGTTCCTTGCCAATCCCAACAATCCTACCGGCACCTATGTGCCGTTCCAGGAGGTGCGCCGCCTGCATGCCGGCCTGCCCAGACATGTGCTGCTGGTGCTCGACGCGGCATATGCCGAATATGTCCGCCGCAACGACTATGAGGCCGGCATCGAACTGGTTGGCAGCGCCGAGAACGTGGTCATGACCCGCACCTTCTCCAAGATCGGCCTCGGTGGCGCGCGGATCGGCTGGATGTATGCGCCCATGCACATCGTCGATGCGATCAACCGCGTGCGCGGTCCCTTCAACGTCAATGCGACGGCGATCGAGGCCGGCATCGCGGCAATCCGCGACCGCGCCCATGTCGAGCGCAGCGTGGCGCATAACGAGACCTGGCTGACCTGGCTGAGCCAGGAGATGACTGGGCTCGGGCTGCGGGTGACGCCCAGCGTCGGCAATTTCCTGCTCATTCACTTTCCCGATGATCAAAAGCATTCGGCGGCCGCGGCGGACGACTATCTGACCGCGCGCGGCTATATATTGCGGCGCGTTTCCGGCTACGGCTTCCCCAACGCGCTGCGCATGACCGTCGGCACGGAAGAGGCCAATCGCGGCGTCGTCGCCGCGCTCACGACATTCCTGAAAAGCTAGAACGCCCGAAAAGCAGGAACACCATGACATCACCGATGTTTGAAAAGATCGCGCTGGTCGGCATCGGCCTGATCGGCTCGTCGCTGGCCCGCGTCATCCGACGCGAGGGTCTTGCCGGCCACGTTGCCATCTCGACCCGCAGCGCCGCGACGCTGAAGCGGGCGGAAGAGCTTGGACTGGGCGATTCCTACACGACCGACGCGAAGGAAGCGGTCCGCAATGCCGACCTGGTCATCGTCTCGGTGCCGGTCGGCTCGTCCGGTGCGGTGGCTGAGGAGATCGCACCGGCGTTGAAGAAGGGCGCCATCCTCACCGATGTCGGCTCGACCAAGGCGTCGGTCATCGCCCAGATGCAGCCGCATGTGCCTGATGGCGTTCATTTCATTCCCGGCCATCCGCTGGCGGGCACGGAAAAATCCGGACCGGATGCCGGTTTCGCCGATCTGTTCGACAATCGCTGGTGCATCTTCACGCCGTTGCCAGGCACCGATCCAGACGCGCTTGAGAGGCTGTCGGAATTCTGGCGCCGTTGCGGCGCCAACATCGACACGATGGATCCCCAGCATCACGATATGACGCTCGCCATCGTCTCGCATCTGCCGCACATCATCGCCTACAACATCGTCGGCACCGCCGACGATCTGGAATCGGTGACCAAGACGGAAGTCATCAAATATTCCGCCTCCGGCTTTCGCGACTTCACGCGTCTGGCCGCCTCCGACCCGACCATGTGGCGGGACGTCTGCCTGCACAACAAGGACGCCATTCTCGAAATGCTGGCGCGGTTCTCGGAAGATCTGGCATTCCTGCAGCGGGCGATCCGCTGGGGCGATGGCGACAAATTGTTCGACCTGTTCACCCGCACTCGGGCGGTACGCCGCTCAATCATCGAGGCCGGCCAGGATATCGACGTGCCGGATTTCGGCCGCCAGGCGTTCGAGCACCCGTCGAAGAACTAGGCTGTTTCGGGCCAGGTCGCCGCGACCATGGCCAGCGTCTCGGCCCGGTCCGGCGCGCCGAGCCTGCCGCCAAAGCGCAGGCATTTGAGCGCGGCGGCGGCACTTGCAAAGCGCAAGGCCTGCTCGATCGGCATGGCCTCCGCCAGTCCGACAGCAAGGGCGCCGTGAAAGACGTCGCCGGCGGCGAGCGTGTCAACCGCCTTGATCTTCGGTGCCGCGACATGACGGGATGATCCCGCCGCGCGATCGAACCACCAGGTGCCTGCCGCGCCGCCGGTGACGGCGACGAACGCATCGGTGCGGGAAGCCATGTCGGTGCAAGCGCTCGCCAGATCCAGCGCCTGGCCGCAGATGATGCGGACGGCGGGCTCCGAGGCGACGATGTGCGAAGCCAGCGGCAACAGTTGCTCCAACACCGCCAGCGGGGCTGTGTCGGCATCGAGGATTGCCGGCCGGCCTGCCGCGCGCGCTGCCTTGAGGGCAAGCGCCGCGGCACCCGGCCAGCGCACGTCCACCAGCACGGCATCGAATGCCGTGATGTCGGCGAAAGGCAATGCCTCTGGATCGGCCTGGGCCAGGCTGTCATAGAAAGGCACGATGATGCGCTCGCCATGCGCGTCGACCAGGATCGAGGCCAATGCCGAGCGGGCGCTGCCGACGCGGCGGACATAGCCGCAGTCGACACCCTCGGCCTCGATCCCGGCGATCAGCTGATCGCCAATGAGGTCGTCGCCGGCGCTCGCCCATAGCGACACCTCGGCGCCCAGGCGATGCGCGGCGCAGGCGGCACTGGTGGCCATGCCCGAGGCGATCTGCACACCGTCGGCGGCGATGAACTTGCCCTGGTGCGTGGGCAGCGTCTCGACACGCAGGATGGTGTCCAGCGTCAGCGCGCCGACGCTGAGGAGCCTCGGGGGGCTTGCCATGGTCGCGCTATTGCACCGGCTTGATCTTGCCGAGCGGGATGAAGCCGAGCGAGGCTTTGCCCTTGACCACTTTCAGCGGCATCGACGGTTCGCTGCCGAGCATGGCGAGCGCGGCAAATCCCTGTTCGATCGCATTCTTCTGCTCGGGTATGGCGCCGGCAAGGATGGCCGCCACGGCCTTCGGATCCTTGATCCTGATCATCAGATCGGCGTCGACCAGGCCTTCGGCGTCGACCGACAGCGGCCCGGAAACGGTGACCCGCGCCGTGCCCGACGACAAATCGAGGTTGCGGATCTCTACCCTTTGGCCGCGAAGGCTCGTCACCTGCGTTCCGATCAGCGCGACACCATTCTTCAGCGTGGCGTCGCCGCTGGCATCGAGCGCCGGCAGCACGCGGCCGCCGATCGCATCCGGGTCGATCTCCAGATCGGTGAAGCTGCCGGCATAATCGACGTCCTGACCGTTCGGCTGCAGCTGGCCGGCCGCCCTGCCGGCGCTGAACAGTTCCACCGGGTCGGTGTCGTCGGCCGGGTCCGTCTGGCCCGACAGGCCTTCCGCCTGCAGCGCAACGCGCTGCGGCAGCGGCCATGAAAGCTTGACCTTGGCCTGCAGATTGTCCCAGTCGATCCACAGCGGCACCATGCCGGGGACGGAGGTCCTGAGCGGACCGCGCAGATCGGCGACCGGCGACAAGGGCTGGATGATCTGGGCGACGGCATTGAAGGAGCCGGCCGAGGCTGCGATGTTCTTGGCATCGTCCTCATACGCCAGATTGTCGCAGGAGACGGTAAAGCTCAGGGGATAGCCGCTGACCTGGAGATTGGCGCAGCCGGCATTGATGCCGCTCTTGTTGAGCGTGGCGACCGCCTTGTCGGCCTCGACCCTGACCCTGTTGGCCAGATAGAACCAGCCGCCGCTGTAGATGGCGAACAACACAACGATGAACGCCACAAGCCAGAACAGGCCGCGGCGGGACTTTGGTTGGCGTTCGTCACTTGACGTCATGCTTTGGCTCTCATTAACCCACGGTGTTGGTGGACGAACCTTCGATTCCAACAACCAGGTAGACATTGACGGATAGGTAGCCGGGGACGGGCGGAAAAAACACCGGTTTCCGGTGCGGTGTGGCCATTCTTTTTGCAATCAGGCACGGCGATATGGGCGATTTTTGGGTGTTTGGCTACGGTTCGCTGATCTGGCGGCCGGGTTTCGCACATGTCGAGACACGGCGCGCCCATCTGCACGGCTACCGCCGCTCGCTCTGTGTCTATTCCTTCGTGCATCGCGGCACGCGCCAGCGGCCCGGGCTGGTGCTTGGCCTCGACCATGGCGGCTCCTGCGTCGGCCTGGCTTTCCGCGTGCCCGGCGAGTTGCGCGACGAGGTCATCGCCTATCTGCGCGAGCGCGAACTCGTCACATCAGTCTATCTCGAACGCACGCTCAAGGTCCGTCTCGAGGGTGACGGCACGGTCGAAGCGGTCGCCTACATCGTCGACCGCAAGCATGAGCAATATGCCGGCGCGCTGGATGCCGCGCATGCGGCCGCGGTGGTGCGCGGCGCTGTCGGCCAATCCGGCAACAACGAGGATTATGTGCTCAGCACGTTGAAGCATCTGGAAGCATTGGGCATCCGCGACCACTGGCTGGAGGATGTGGCACGGGGGATAGCGCCATCGTGAATGGCTGGCTCTGCGGAAAGAGGGGATCAGGCCTTTGACCTCGAAGCGGCACGACCTAGCTTAGGCTCCGAACCCAGCCAGCGGGCTGCATGCGCCCCATCCCAATCATCACGGAGAACCATCTTGCAGAAACGCCGTCTCGGTCGCACCGACCTTTCCATCGCGCCGCTGGTTCTGGGCGGCAATGTCTTCGGCTGGACCGCCGACGAGAAAACCTCGTTCGACCTGCTCGACCGCTTTGTGGCGGGCGGACTGAACGCCATCGATACGGCCGATGCCTATTCGCGCTGGGTGCCCGGTAACAAGGGCGGCGAATCGGAAACCATCATCGGCAACTGGATGAAGGACCGTGGCAACCGGGACAAGGTCGTGGTGATCACCAAGGTCGGCTCGGATATGGGGCAGGGGCACAAGGACCTGTCCGCCGCCTATATCGAAAAGGCCGTCGAGGCCTCGCTGAAGCGGCTGCGGACCGATGTCATCGACCTCTATCTGTCGCACTGGCCGGACCCGGCCACGCCCTATGAGGAAACGCTTGGCGCCTATGAGAAGCTGCTTGCCAAGGGCAAGGTCCGGCACATCGGCTGCTCGAACCTCGACGCCGGCCAGTTGCGCGCCGCGCTCGACGTGGCGAGCCTGCGAAGCCTGCCGCGCTACGAGGTGCTGCAGCCGGAATACAATCTCTACGACCGCTCCTCATTCGATGGGCCGTTGCGCGATCTGTGCGTGGCCGAGGATATCGGCGTGATCACCTATTTCAGCCTGGCCAAGGGCTTCCTGAGCGGCAAATACCGCAGCGAGGCCGATCTTGGCCAAAGCGAACGCGGCGAGGGCGTCAGCAGCTATCTCAACGCGCGCGGCATGCGCATTCTGGCCGCTCTCGATGCCATATCCGCCAAGCATTCGGCGAAACAGGCGGAAGTCGCTCTTGCTTGGGCGATCGCGCGGCCAGGCGTCACCGCACCGATCGCCAGCGCCACTAAGGCCAGCCAGATGGACAGCCTGATCAAGGCGGCGTCGTTGAAATTGACCGCCGACGACATGGCCGAGCTCGACAAAGCGAGCGACTGAGGCTTCGGCCGCGATTAGAGCAGCTCGCCGTTTCATGGAAACGGCGAACCGCTCTATCTCTTCCTCTTGCCCCAAATCCCAAGGGAAAACGCTACGCGCTTTTCCCGGGAAAACCGCTTCACGCTTTTCCTGGAATTGTTCCATCCGCACGAACGTCCAAGACCACCCTCCTGCCTTGCCATAGTGTCCTCCGCTATTGGCAAGACAGAGGGTGCAATGACCGAGCCGCTTCTTTTGCAGCCGCAGCTTTGGCGACCTCTGCTCGCCCTGGTGCTGGCCGCCACGGTGGTCATGGGCAGCCCAGGGCCGGCAACGATAAGCGTCACCGCTGTCGGCGCCGCCTTCGGCCTGCGCGATTCTGTGCGCTACACCTGGGGGATCGTTCTCGGCACGGTCGCCGTGCTGCTGGTGGTGGCGACCGGGATCCTGGCGGTGCTTGGGTCGATGCCGAAGCTGGCACCGGTGCTGGTTGTCGCGTCGGCGGCCTACATCCTCTATCTCGCCTTCAGGATCGCCACGGCGCCGCCGCTGGCAGCACGCACGGCCGAGGCTGCGCGCCCGACCTGGCTGGCCGGGTTTCTGCTGGCGGTCGCCAACCCGAAAGCCTATGTGGCGATCGCCGCCGTATTCGCCGGCACCTCGTCGAACCAAGGCGGTGCGGAACTCGGCCTATGGCTGAAGCTGACGGTTCTGGCCGGGATGATCGTTGTCATCCACGCCGTGTGGCTGCTTGCCGGCGCGGCGTTCGCGCGCTTCCTGCGGAGGCCTGTCGCTTCGCGGATCATCAACCTGATCTTTGCCGCGACGCTGGTGCTGACCACCGTGCTGGCTGTCTACGGCTGATTGCCTGGCTGGAGGTCTTCAGACCTTCGCGCCGAGCTCCCGCAGCCGCTTCAACGCCGTCGGCGGGAAGGCGGGCGGGTTGGCCGCGCGGGACGCTTCGACGAGCATCTGGTCACAAGCCGCTTCCGTCTCGCCGATCAGGCGCGCCATGAACTCGTCCTTGCCGAGGCCCGGTGGGATCGGCGGCAGGAAACGCGCCTTGATGGTGCCGGGATAGCGCAGGAATTTGCGTCGCGGCCAATAGAGGCCGGCGACATGGGCGACCGGCACCACCGGAACACCAAGCTGCGTGTAGATTTCGACGATGCCGTATTTGTAGGCCGGCTCGTCGCCCGGCGCCCGGCGCGTGCCCTCGGGATAGATGATCAGCTGGCGCGGGTTGCGCGCCATCTCTTCCTTGGTTGCCGCGACCACCGCCTTCAAGGCCTTGGAGCGGCTGCCGCGATCGACCGGGATCATGCGCATCTTCATGATGTACCAGCCGAAAAACGGGATCCAGGTCAGCTCGCGCTTGAGGATGTAGAGCGGGTCCTGGAGGAAGGGGAAGAAGGCGATCGCGTCCCAGAACGACTGGTGCTTGGGCGCCAGGATGAAGGAGCCTTCGGGCAGGTTTTCCTGTCCGGTGATGTCGTTCTTGGTTCCGGCGATCTTGTCGTAGAGCCACATGCAGCTGCGCGACCAGAATTTCGGCACGAACCAGGCGCGGTGGCGGGGCGACAGGAAATAATAGGGGGTCCAGAGGATCATCTGGACGATCAGATTGACGTAGAAGACGAAATTGAACGCCAGCGATCTGACATAGAGCATGGGGGAGGTCCGGTGAGGAAGTGTGCGTTGGTTACACCAAGCGCGGGGAAAAAGGAAATGGCGCAGGCGTGTCCCGACTGATGTGAAGCATGGCTCACGCCAGCGCAGGCATGCTAGCCCAATCGCGCCAGCCGCTCCTTCAGACGCGGTGCGGCAAAGTCAAGGAAGGCGCGCAGCTTGACCGGCAGCAGGCCGTGGCCCGCATGCACCAAGCTCACCGGCCACGGTTCCGGCTCGAACTCTTGCAGCACGATGCGCAGCATGCCGGACCGCACGGCGGCATCGACCTGATAGGAAAGCACTTTCGTCAGCCCGACGCCGGCAATCGCGGCATCGACCGCCGCCTCGGCGGTGTTGACCTGCAGGCGCGAGCGGACCTGGACCGTGACGTCCGTCTTGCCTTTGGCGAAGCTCCACGGGGCGGCGGAGGAAAGTCCCTCGAAGGTGATGCAATCGTGGGTGCCGAGACCTTCCGGGATCGTGGGTGTGCCGTGTTCAGCCAAATAGGCCGGGCTGGCGCAGACAACGCGGCGAATCGAGCCGACGCCAATGGCGACCAGGCTCGAATCCGGCAACTGGCCGATGCGCAGCGCGAGGTCGAAATGGTCCTCGACCAGCTGGGTTATGCGGTCCGCCAGGGTCAGGCGGATATCCACGTCGGGATAGGCCGAGAGAAAGCCGGTGACCACCGGCAACACATGGAGACGGCCAAACACGACTGGCGCGGTGATGGCCAGCTCGCCGGTCGGTGCGCTGTACTCGCCGGCCGCGGCGCGTTCAGCCTCGCCAACGTCATCGAGGATGCGGCGGCAGGCCGCAAGATAGGCCTCGCCGGCATCGGTCGGCGTCAGCCGGCGCGTCGAACGGTTCAGCAGGCGGGTGTTGAGATGGCGTTCGAGATCGGAAACCTTGCGGCTGACGGTCGCCAGCGGAATGCCGAAACGGCGGGCCGCGGCGGAAAGGCTGCCGGCCTCCACCGCCGCGACAAAGAGCGACATGGCTTCGAGACGATCCATCACTTCTTCCAGAAAATGGAAGGAATGATTGCAGATATGCCATCTGCATTTCAGGAATGGAAGGGGTTATATATCGGGTTCGCAGCCGCGCAATGGAGTTCTCATGTCTGAAAGTCGCCCACCCCTTCCGCCCTTCACCGTCGAGACCGCGGCGCAAAAGGCCCGTATGGCCGAGGATGCGTGGAATTCGCGCGATCCGGCACGGGTCGCGCTCGCCTATACGACCGACAGCCGCTGGCGCAACCGTGCCGAATTCCTACAGGGCCGCGAAGCCATCCAGGCCTTCCTGACGCGCAAATGGAGCCGCGAGCTCGACTACCGGCTGATCAAGGAGGTCTGGGCCTTCCACGGCAACCGCATCGCCGTGCGCTTCGCCTATGAATGGCACGACGACAGCGGCTCCTGGTTCCGCAGCTATGGCAATGAGAACTGGGAATTTGACGAGCACGGGCTGATGCGCCTGCGCATCGCCAGCATCAACGACCTGCCGATCAGCGAGGCCGACCGCAAGTACCATTGGCCGTTGGGGCGCCGCCCGGACGACCATCCGACATTGTCGGCGCTCGGGCTTTAGAGCGTCGGCTGCACCCGGTTCCGGGCAAGGAGGTTTCGATGGACGCGCATGCTTTCACCAGCGATGTCGCCTTCACGCCGACCGTCAAGGCGATCCAGGCGCGCAAGGGTTCGCGCCAGTCCTACGCCCGCGTCGAGGAGCGTGGTGGCTGGCAGGCCGTCATCACGCCGGACCTTGCCGCCTTCATCGAGATGCAGACCAGCGTCTTCCTGTCGACCGCCAATGGCGACGGCCAGCCCTATATCCAGCATCGCGGCGGCCCGGCCGGCTTTCTCAAGGTGCTGGACGAAAAGACGATCGGCTTCGCGGATTTTTCCGGCAACAGGCAGTTCATCACGCAGGGCAATCTGGCGGACAATCCACGCGCCTTCCTGTTTCTGATCGATTACATGCTGCGCCAGCGCATCAAGATCTGGGGCACGGCGCGCGTCGTCGAGAACGATGCCGAGCTGATGGCGAGGCTGATGCCGCAGGACTACAAGGCGCGGCCCGAACAGGTCATCCTGTTCACCGTCTCGGCCTGGGATGCGAATTGCCCGCAGCACATCCCGCAACGCTTCGAGGCGGCTGATGTGGCGGGCGCGCTTGGCGAGCGGGACAGGCGCATTCAACAGCTCGAGCAGGAGGTCAGCCGCCTGAAGGCCGCGTCAAAGGGGACAGACAAGGAACGATGATGGAGCGCCGGGGGCTCAGCCGCCGGCGGCGGTCTCAGCCAGCGCAATGCCGTCCGCGGTCGGTTTCACCGGCACGATGCCTCGCGCCAGCGCCAGCAGATATTTGGTGTATTCAGTGAACAGCACGCGCAACGCCCGCGGCTTGGTCAGCCAGCCGCCATTGTCGAGATTGGAATTGACCACTGGATAGGGTTCCAGCTTGGCGCCATGCAGCAGGCGGCCCATTTCCAGCAAGCTGCGCGGCATGTGGTAATTGTTGGTGACCAGGATCACCGTGCCATAGGCATGGCTCTCGACCCATTTGGCGCTTTCCTCGGCATTGCCGATCGTGTCGAGCGCGGCGCGGTCGATGTCGACGCAGCAGGAAAACAGGTTCTTATCGCCGCCGGTGGCTGCCTGGAGCTGGCGCCGGCTGGCCGAAGGATGCACGCCGCTGATCAACAGCCGCTCGCCCTTGCCGGACGCCAGCAGATCCATCGCCGCGTCGAGGCGGGACTGGCCGCCGGTGAGCACGATGATGGCATCGGCCTTCTCCGGATTGGCGGGCGTGGTCAGATGCGCGACCTTGTTGGCGAACCAGCCGAAGCCGCCGGCAAACAAGACAGCAAGGACGAGGAGGGAGAGCGCGGATATCCGCAGTGCGGTTCTTAAACGGCTAAACCCGCCGCGGTCGTGCAAACGAGCAACCACCACTGGCATCTGTCCAGCCGTCCCGGTCGAATCCCGCACGTCCATGACCATATGGTTAATCCTGAAATGCGGCCTTGGGTAGGTAAAAGACGCACTTTGCGTTACGCCGTTTCTCCATCCGTGATCAGCCAGCCTCCATCCCCATCAGCGCAGGTTCCCTTTCAAGCGTCGGGTTGTCGAACATCGATGTCGCTGAGATAGGCGACGACGGTGGCGTGCGAGGTTGCCGCCGTCAGCGCGCCGATCACCAGCACCATCAGGACGACGCCGAGATAGCCCGCAGAGCCGATGGCGAAATTGCCGAACAGGGCAGTCGCCTGATCGGCTTGCGGCGTCGCCATGTTGCGCGACGACCACCAGGAAAAGACGATGAAGACCAGCACCGCCGCCGCCCCGCCGGCGGCCGCGCCCTTCATGCCGGTGACCAGGAAATGCCGGCGGAATTCGCGCGCGATGAAGGCCGCCTCGGCGCCGACGAAATGCAGCACTTCGATGATATGGCCGTTGCCGGCCATGGCGCCACGGGTCGCGAACACCACGGTCAGCACTGTCGCCGACAGCATCAGCGCCAGCACGGCAATGCCGATGGTCACCGTGGTGCGGGCCATCGCCACCAGCCGGTCGACCCAGGTGCGGTGATCGTCGAGCGACGCGCTCGGCAGTTTCGGCGTGATGGCGGCGCGCATGGCGGCGAAGTCGGGCGGGCTGTTCTCATCGATGGTGACGATGATCAGGCGTGGCACCGGCAACTCGTCGATGTTGAGGCCTGAACCCAGCCATGGCTCCAGCAGCCTCGCGGTCGCATCGCGGTCGATGATCTTTGTCGACTTCACGCCGGGGAATTCGCCGGCGATTTTTGAGGCTTGGGCAAGGGCGGCCTCCATATCGAGGCCGTCGGCCGGTTTGATCTGGATCGTCGCCTCGCGCGAGATCTGGTTCTCCCAGACCGAGGCGGTGTCGCGCACCAGCGTCACCGCGCCGAAGGTCAGGCACGACAGGAAGGTCATGATGGCGATGACCAGGACGAGCGCCCGACCGGCGATGTTCTGCGCCGGAACGATCGGCGCCATACGGCGCTGGGCGCGCGGTCTTGCTTCGGCCGCCTCGGCGTCCTGCTCATGCTCTTGGAGGTGTTCGGCGGACAGATCAGTCATAGATGTCCAGCCTTCCGCCGGCCAGGATCATGCGGCGCGCGTCGACCTGTTCCATCAGGCCAAGGTCGTGGGTGGCGATCACCACAGCGGTGCCGAGACGATTGAGCTCGATGAAGAGCCGCAGCAGCCGTCGCGCGAGCGGCGGATCGACATTGCCGGTCGGCTCGTCGGCGAGCAAGATCTCGGGCTGCTCGATCAGGGCGCGCGCGATGGCGGCGCGCTGCTTCTCGCCGCCCGACAGGACCGGCGGAAGCACATGCATGCGCTCGCCCAGCCCCACCCATTTCAGCAGTTCGGTGACATCGGTGCGGTAGCTCGCTTCCTCGCGCCCGCGAACGCGCAGCGGCAGCGCGACATTCTCATAGGTGGTCATGTGGTCGAGCAGGCGAAAATCCTGGAACACCACGCCGATGCGGCGCCGCAAATGCGGCAGTTCGGTACGCGAAATGCGCGAACGGTCCTTGCCGAAAATGGTGATCAGCCCACGCGTCGGCTTCAGCGACATGAACAGAAGCCGCAGCAACGTCGTCTTGCCGGCGCCCGAGGGTCCGCTCAGGAACTGGAAGGAGCGCTCCGGGATGTGCAGGGAGATGTCGCGGAGGATTTCCGGACCCATGCCATAGCGGAGGCCGACATTTTCGAAGCGAATCAATTTCGACGACCTGAAATTTCTAGAGCATGATGCCGAAAAGTGTGAAGCGGTTTTCGGACGACATCATGCTCTATCTCTTTAGTTTGGACACGGATTCGGATTTCGGGTCGATTCGACCTGAAATCCGAATCCGCGTCGGGCAGCGCCAAGCCTGCCTGTTCTGCGAAAAGAGCATCGGCCGGCATGGTTAACCGGCGGTTAATTTCTGGCTTGTTTCGGCGCGTCACGAGGGCTCCGGTGGGGAAGCGTTAACCATTTTTGTTTACGCAAAAGAAACGAAAAGCGAACACGCGCAATAACGGGGCCATGATGGCTGACGAACGAACCGCGCGCCCGGTTTCCGGCGAAATCATGACCGATCCCCCGGCAATTGTCGCGGCGGAGCGGATCGTGCGCGGCCCGGCGGCTTATATCGTCGATGCCGACTATGAAGTGATGCCGCGCCTTGTCCCTACCGTGGAAAGCGTTTCACCGCCGCCGCGCCTGATTGTCACGCCGTCCATCGAGGGCATGGACATGCTGCGCAAGCCGGAAGCGCCGGCGGAACGGCCGCCGGCCGCGCGCGGCGGGCCGATCTTCTGGATCGCCGGCATCGGCGCCGCCTTGGCCGCCTTCTGGGTCTCCGGCGGGCATGCGCTGGTGCGCCAGGCGCCGCTCCTGACCGGCGCGCAAGCCTCGGCGCTGACCATTTCAGGCGTCACCTCGCACGTCGACGCCTCGGGAGCCAATCCGGTGCTGTTCGTCGATGGCGAGGCCGCCAATGACGGGGCGGGGCCGGCGACAATGCCGCCGCTCGAAATCCGCGTGACCGGCAATGACGGACGTACAACCCGCTATACGTTGGGGACATCCGGCCATTCGCTGGCATCGGGCGAAAGATTCGGCTTTGCCAGCCGGCTCGACGTGCCTAAGAACGGCGTGAGGACCGTTTTGGTTACTTTCGCCGAATAGCGTGTGTCGATATTCAGGTGAGGCCGGCCAGCAAACGGCGGTTCCCTGCGCTTCCGGTGCTCACGTACTTAAGTACGCTCCGCTCCGGTTCTCGGAAAACCACCGTTTTCGGCTCGGCCTGACCTGAATCTCAACACACGCTCGGTGTGGAGGCGTTTGGGTAAAAAACTTGAGGGGGCGAAAAATGCCAATCGTACGCGACAAGGACATCGAAGTCCTGTTTTCGGCATCGGCGATCGCGCGGCGCAATCTCGAGCTCGCCAAGGAGATCGCCGAGCACGACTATCACGATCTGCTGGTGATTTCGGTGCTGAAAGGCTCGTTCATCTTCGCCGCCGACCTGATCCGCGCCATGCACGATGTCGGCCTGTCGCCGGAGGTCGAGTTCATCTTCATTTCCAGCTATGGCGCCGGCACCACCAGCGGCGAGGTGAGGGTGCTGCGCGACATCGACAATGAGGTCGCCGGCCGCGACGTGCTGCTGATCGACGACATTCTGGAATCGGGCAAGACACTGACCTTCACCCGCGACCTGATGCTGTCGCGCGGCGCGAAAAGCTGTTCCATCGCCGTGCTGCTCGACAAGCGCATGCGCCGCCAGACCGCGCTCGTCGCCGACTATGTCGGCTTCGACTGCCCCGATTATTTCGTCGTTGGCTACGGCATGGATGTCGCGCACGCCTTCCGTGAATTGCCGTTCGTGGGCATCGTGAAAGGTGATGCGTGAGGCCACTGCTTGCGCTGACAAGTTCTGAAAAAGGCCTTAACGGCGCCGGAAAAAATAGCCCTGTCAGGGGTTGGGTCCTTTCAGGAAAAGTCAACTTTTCGCGGCCAAATTGCCGGCCATGGCAAAGCTTTTGATCGTCGAGGACGATGAGTCCGTCCGCACCCTCGCTGCCCGCGCGCTAGAACGCGCAGGCCACGCAATCGATATCGCCGCCGACGGCGCCCAAGGCCTGGCGCTGATACGCGCCGCGCATGGTGGTTACGATCTCGTGGTCTCCGACATCCGCATGCCCGAGATGGACGGCATCGAGATGGCGATCGCGGCGGCCGTCCTTTTTCCGGCGATGAAGATCATGCTGATGACCGGCTATGCCGACCAGCGCGAGCGCGCCGAGGAGTTGAACGGCATCATCCTCGATGTCGTGCAGAAGCCGTTCACGCTGGCTGAAATCCGCTCGCGCGTCGAGCGCGCGCTGATTTGCTTCGCCTGATCAGACCGGATCGGCGGCGGCAAGCACGGGCGCTGCGCTCTTGAGCCGCCCAGTGTTGAGCGCGAGCAGGCCGGCGCCGATGATCAGCGCCGCGCCGATCACGGTCGTCGACCGCGGCACCTCGGCGAAGAACAGGAAACCCCAGAGCGGCGACCACAGAATGCCGGTGTATTCGAAGGTCGCTACCCGATTGGCCGGCGCCAGCCTGTAGCCCTGCGACAGGAGGATCATACCGGCGGAGGCGACGAAACCGCAGGCGGCCATCTTGAGAAAATCGGACAGCGTCGGCCATATCCAGGGCCGCACCAGGAATTCGACGCTGGGGTGGACGGCGTGGGATATGCCGGCCAGATGGAATGTGCCGGCAACCACGGCTGCGCCGACGAGATAGGCGCCGTTCTGATAGAAAGCCATCACCGTGGACGATTCGGTATCGCCGATCTTGCGCGCCATCAATTGCGAGAAGCCGTAGAGCGCGGCCGAGCCCAGCGACAGCAGCGCCGCCCAGTCGAACAGGCCGGCGCCGGGGCGCACCATCACGATGACGCCAAGCAGCCCGATCAGCACCGTCGCCAGCGTGCGCCAGGAGACGCGTTCGCCAAGATAGGGGCCGGCCAGTGCCACGATGAACAGCGGCGCCATGAAATAAAGCGCCACCGCGTCGGCCAGCGGCAGCGCGGCGATGGCCAGATAATAGACCGTGTAGGAGGTGAACTGGATGAAGGCGCGGATCGTCAGCAAGCCGAACCGCTTCGACAGGATTGCCCGTAGCCCGACATCGGCATGGACGAGAATGATCAGGATCGGCAGGGCGACGATCGACCGGATCGCCATCACCTCGGTCACCGGATAGCCGCTCGACACGGCCTTGACGAGCGGGTCCTGCAGCGAGAACACCAGCACGCCCAGGCACAGGCTCAGGATGCCGCGCACCATCCTATTCTGCATCTGCTCTCCGGCTCCTGCGCGTACGATCCGAAGCAGCCCGCCTCCAGATCAAAAAGAACCCGCCACCGTTTCGGGCAGCGGGTACGAGTGAGGACTCTTAGATTGGTCCGCAGCCGATTTCGCAGCCGCATATCCAATGGGTAGGGCAACTATCGTCCGGCGTTTGACATGTTGCAAACGAATTGGAATGATGCCTGCAATCAAATCTGCTTATGATGGATAGCATGCGTCCAACCCTCGACAGCGATCTCCTGCGCACCTTCGTCGCCATCGCCGAGGCCGGCAATTTCACCCGGGCGGCCGAACAGGCCGGCCGCACCCAGTCAGCCGTGTCGATGCAGATGAAGAAGCTCGAGGAACTGGTTGGCGACAGCCTGTTCGAGCGCGGCTCGCGCGGCGTCGCGCTGACGCGGCGCGGCGGCGAACTGATCGTCAATGCCCGCCGCATCGTCTCGCTGCTCGACGAAACGGCGGCGTCGATGGCGGCGGCGCCGCTCGGCGGACCGGTGCGCATCGGCATTCCGGAGGAATATGGCCACGCCATCCTGTCGCGCGCGCTTGGCGCATTCTCGAAACGCCACACCAAGGTCGAGGTCACCGTGCGCTACGCGCATTCGGAGGCGCAGCTGGCGGCGCTCGCCGCCGGCGAACTCGATCTGTGCGTGGTGTTCGAATGGCAGGATCCGGCCGGCGGCGAAGTGCTGATGCACGACCCGACGGTCTGGGTGACGTCGACCCTGCATCACATGCACGAGGAACGGCCGGTGCCGATCGCGCTCTACAACCGGGTCAGCTGGTGCAAGGACTTCGCCATCAAGTCGCTGGAGCAGCGCGGGCTTGCCTATCGTGTCGCCTATACCAGCGACACGACCGGCGGCCTGAAGCTCGCGGTCACCTCAGGGCTGGCAATCGCGCCGATCTCGCGCAGCAACATCCCGGACGGCTGCCGCGAACTGACGTCGGCCGACGGGTTCGGCGACATCGATTCCTCCAATGTGGTGATGCATCGCAACCCGAACGCGTCTGGCGAGGCGATCGACGGCATGCAGGAGGCGATCCGCGAGGCGTTCGTCAATCGTTAGAGTCAGACATCCCCATAGAAGGTCAGGCGGTTGCCGAACGGATCGTCGACCGTGACCTCTTTCGTCTTCCAGGGCGTCTCCTCCAACCCCGGCCTGGCAAAGCGGTACTTTCTTTCGGTCAATTCGTGGTGGAGCCCCGCAATGTCGGTCGTCTCGATCCGGATGTGAGAGCCCGGCGTGCCGTCGCCATGATGTTCGCTCAGATGCAAGACGCAGCCGTCGCGTGAAACGCCTGTGTAGAGCGGCGCGGTGTCTTCGAAGCGGTGTTCGAACTGCACTTCGAAACCGAGAAACCCGATGTAGAATTCATGCGCCTTGGCAACATCGAAGATGCGCAGGATGGGCGTGACAGTACCGAGCTTCGGCATAGTGTTGCAACCGTTCGAGGGGCGTGGCGGGGTGTGGGGGCGGTCCCTATTTCAGCTCGAGCAGCCGTTCGAGATAGCTGCGCTCGATATCGGGACTGAGCGCGTTGCCGAGCCGTTTGCGGATCGCTTCCAGGATCTGGCGGGCGCGCTGGACGTCGATCTCGTCGGGGACTTTCACCGAATCGCCGAAATCGGGACCCTGGCTGGCGCGCGGCCGGCCGAGCGGGTCGCGGTCGGCATTCTGCTGACGCCCGCCTTCCTGGCTGCCGCCCTGGTCGCCCTGCATGGCCTGCATCTGCTTCATCATGTCCTTGGCGCCCTTGCGCAGCGCCTCGAGTGCCCGGCCCTGGTGGCCGACGGCCTCGTCGCCCTGGCCCTCGCCAAGCGCCTGCTCGGCGCTGCCCATCGACTTGCCGGCCTCGCCAAATCCTTCATTGGGCTCCATGCCCATGCCTTCGAGGCTCTTCTTCAGCTTCTCGAGGTCGTTCTTCAACTGGCCCTGGCCTTCCTGCAGCTGCTTCAGCGCATCGGCGAATTCCTGCGGCGTCATCGGCTTTTGCCTGGCGAGCGGATCGCGGTCCTCGCCGACGCCTGGCTTGTCCTGGTCCTCGCCACCGCCCTGGCCGAGCTGCTCGTCGCGGTTCTGTCCGCGCTGGCGCTCGCCGCGCTGCATCTGGTCCATGCGGAAAGTGTCGTTCATCATCTCCTGCTGGCGGCGCAGGATCTCACCGAGCTTGTCCATCTGCTGGCGCATCTGGCTGTCCTGCTCGCCGCCCTGTTGCTGACGGCCGGCCTGGAGATTGTTCATCATGTCCTGCAACTGCGACAGCAATTGCTGCGCCTTGTCGCGATCGCCCGACTTCGCCAGGTTCTCGATCTGGTCCATCATCCGGTCGATGTCGCTCTGCCGCAGTTCCTGGCCGTTCTGCTGCATTTGCGGCGCATTCGGGTTCTGCTTGGCGCGTTCGGCGAATTCCTGCAGGAACTGGTTCATCGCCTCGCGCAGTTCCTTCATCGCCTTCTCGATTTCCTGGTCGCTGGCGCCGTTCTTGATGGCGTCCTGCAGCGCCTGCTGCGCCTGGCGTAGCCGCTTCTCGGCCGCCGAGAGGTTGCCCTCCTCGATGCCGAGCGCGATTTCCCAGAGATAGGCGACCTCGCCGCGCAGCTGATCGTCGTTGCCGGCCAGTTTCAGCCGGCTGCGCGCGCTCATGATGGCGAGGTAGTGGGACATGTTGTCGAACGTGTCTTCCGGCCGCAGCGTGATGGCGTCGATCAGGTCGAGCACGCGCGGCTTGGCATTGGCGTCGAGCGCAAGCAGGCGGCGCTGTTCGATCACCGCCCGCGCCAGCGGGTTGACGAAAGGCCGCTCCGGCATCACCAGCGTCTTGGTCTCGCTCGACGCGGTGTGGCCGGCGTCGTCGGTGGCGACCAGCGTCAGCTTGATGCTGCTGCCGGCCCAGACATGCTCGGTCAGGTCCTTGGTGGTCTTGGCGGCATTGGACTTGCCGCCGCGGCGCGGCAGCGCCAACGGCATTTCGGGCGGGCCGTAGAGCGGATGCGCGCCAGGCGCCTGCGGGTCGGCCAGCGCGAAGACCGCCTTGGCGGTGGCGGCGCCATAATCGTCGTCGATCTGGTAGTTGAGTTCGAAGGCGCCGTTGGCGGCGCGCTTGGGCTCGCCGACGAAGCGGATCTGTGGCGGTTTGTCCGCGATCACGGCGAAGGCCCAGCGGCCGAGCTGATCCTCGCCCGATTTCAGCGTCAGCGTGCCGTCGCCGGTCAGCTTGCCGGTGAACTGGCGCACCTTGGACGGGGATGCGGGGGGCGGCGCCGCCGGGCTCGCGGCTGGCTTGACGCTGGCCGCCTGTGGTCCGGCAGGGTCGATGGTGCGCACATTGCCATCCTTGTCGGCATAGGCCAGCGTTTCCTCGCCCGAGCCTCCGGTGACGCGCAAGGAGACGTCGCTGCCCTCAGGCACATGAAACGTCGGCGTTGCCTGGTTGGCGTCGGCGGTCAGGAAAATCGGCGGCTTGCCGGTATAGGCGGGCGGCGTCACCCAGGCATCGATGCGTGGCGGCACGGCATCGTGCGCGCCGTGGGTGCTGAAGCCGTCTTCTATCCTGCCGCCTGTCGGCCCGAAGGAGAAGGCAAAGGCGGTGACGAGCAGCAGCGCCGCCACGGCGCGCAGCCCCCAAGGATCGCGCTCCGGCACCCGGGTGCGCGGCAGATCGGCGCCAAGGCTGTCGAGCCTGGCGGCCATGCGCTTCTGGTGTTCACGCCACAGCGCCTGCGAGAAGCTGCTTTCGTGGCCGCTTGGCCGGTCGGACTGCACCAGCACGGGGCTGTGCAGCAATTCGTTGGCGGCCTCGATGCGGCGGTCGACCTCGGCGGCGCCAGGCAAGCGGAAAAAGCGCAGCGGATAGAGCGCCGCCAGCCCTGCCAGGCCGAATGCGGCGACAAGGCCGATACGTGCGACATCCGGCAGCCGGGAGAAAACGCCGAACCAGGAGATGCTCAGGAACAGGCAGGCGACAATGATCAAAGGCAGCAGCAGCGGCCAGCCGCGCTCGACCATCATCGAGACCCGCGTCGCCAGCCGGCTGAGCGCAAGGCGCCCGGCGAGACCGCGATCGCTAGAGGTGGGTCGTTGCGTCATCGGCCCTTCCTGGAATCAGGCAGGATAGCCCGATCCTCACGACTCGAAGAATACCAGCAAACACGGCAAAGGCGAGGCGCTTTCAAAAAACGTGAAGCCCGCCGAAATGGTTGCAATCAGAAATTGGCGGGGTTTGCGTTGGCGCCACAGACCAGCACGGCGACGCGTTCGGCCGGTGCCGGCGTGTAGCGGCCGGACAGGATCGCGGCGAAGGCGGCAGCCCCACCCGGTTCGGAGATGATGCGCACCCGGTTCCACAGTGCCTTCTGCGCGGCGATGATGTCGTCATCACTCACCAGGATGGAGCGCTCGACGAAGGCTTCGGCGATCGGGAACATCATTTCGCCGACGCGTTTCGGCGCCAGCGAATCGGCGGCGATGCCTTCCGCCGGCGCGTCGACGGGATGGCCGGCCTCGAAGGCGCGATGAAGCGTCGGCGCGCCCTCGGGCTCGATGGCGATGATGCGGATGCGGCCGGCATACCAGGCGGCGATGCCGCCGATAAGGCCGCCACCGCCGACGGCGACCAGCAGCGTGTCGATCTCGGGAAGGTCGTTCTCGATCTCAAGCCCAAGCGTGCCCTGGCCTACCAGCGTTTCCTCCTGGTTGAAGGCGTGGATCTGCGAGGCGCCGGTCTCCTGCGCGAAACGTTCGCTGGCGGCCAACGCCTCGGCGTAACGGGCACCACCAACCACCAGGTCGGCGCCATAGGAACGAATGCGGTCCAGCTTGGCCTGCGGGCTTACTTCGGGAACGAAGATGGTCGCCTTGTGGCCGAGACGCATGGCGGCGTAGGCGACGGCGGCGCCATGGTTGCCGCCCGATGCGGCGACGACACCGGCCTTGGGAACCGGCCTTTCCAAAAGATTGGTGAAAGCGCCGCGCGCCTTGAACGAACCGGAATGCTGCAGGCATTCGAGCTTGAGGTCGACCGCCAGCGACGGCCGGTCGAAGTCGGCCATGTCGACGCGCAGCACCGGCGTGTGCCTGATATAGGGGCGGATGCGCGGTTCCATCGCGGCAATGCGCTCGCGGGTGACGGTGTTGCCCTGCGCCATGACGATCTCCTCGGGATTGACAGTAATTAGTAACTTGGCAAAATAGCTAAATGCAAGAGGTTGATGTCTTCAAGGCGATCGCCAACGAACGCAGGCTGCAGATCCTCGACTGGCTAAAGGATCCGCGCTCACATTTCCCGGCCCAGGCCGACGGCGATCTGGTCGAGGACGGCGTTTGCGCGCTGCTGATCGCCGAGAAGCTCGGCATCACGCAGGCGACGCTCTCCGAGCATATGCGCGTGCTCACCCAGGCCGGCCTGCTGCGGCCCAAGCGCATCAGGCAATGGACGTTTTACCGCCGTGACGAAGACAGGATCGCCGAGACAAGGACGCTCCTGCAGAACCGGCTGTAGCGCTGCCGGCTGTGGCTTCTATGCCAGCCAGCCAGGCACCGAATCCAACCCGATCAAGTCGTCATAGGTCAGGCGTGGACGCACGATGTGGAAACGATCGCCGTCGACCAGCACCTCCGGCACCAGCAGGCGGGTGTTGTAGGTGCCTGCCTGCACGGCGCCGTAGGCACCGGCGGTGGAAACGGCAATGAGATCGCCGGCCTTCAGCCTGGGCAAGTCGCGGTCGAGGCCGAGATAGTCACCGGTCTCGCAGACCTGGCCGACCACGTCGACCATCATGCGCGGCGTGTCGGCCGGCGGCTGCACGACCGGCCTGATGTCGTGGAAGGCGTCGTAGAGCGTCGGCCGGATCAGATCGTTCATAGCGGCGTCGACGATCAGGAAATTCTTGGCGTCACCTTCCTTCACGAAGATCACTTCCGAGACGAGGATGCCGGCATTGCCGACGATCAGCCGTCCCGGCTCGAACATCACCTTCAAACCGAGCTTGGTGACATGCTTCCTGACGATCTGGGCATAGGCATCGGGCAGGGGCGGCGGGTTGTTGTCGACGCGGTAGGGGATACCCAGCCCGCCGCCGAGATCGACATGCTCGATGGCGTGGCCATCGGCGCGCAACGCGCCGACCAGATCGACCAGCAGGGCGAAGGCGTCGTCGAAGGGCTGCAACTCGGTGATCTGACTGCCGATATGGGTGTCGATGCCGGTGACCTTGACACCCGGAAGCGTCGCCGCGCGGGCATAGACCTGCCGCGCGCGCTGCCAGGCGATGCCGAACTTGTTCTCGGCCTTGCCGGTGGAGATCTTCTTGTGGGTCTTGGCGTCGACATTGGGATTGATGCGCAGCGAGACCGGCGCCACCTTGCCGAGTGCCGTGGCGCGCGCCGACAACAGGTCGAGTTCAGGCTCGGATTCGACGTTGAAGCAAAGGATGCCGGCTTCGAGCGCAAGGTCCATTTCGCGCGCGGTCTTGCCGACGCCGGAAAACAGGATCTTGCTTGCCGGGATGCCGGCAGCCAGCGCCCGGCGCAACTCGCCTTCCGAGACAACGTCGGCGCCGGCGCCAAGCCTGGCCAGGGTGCGCAGCACGGCCTGGTTGGAGTTGGCCTTCATGGCGTAGCAGACCAGCGCGTCGAGGCCGGCAAAAGCCTGGGCAAAGACGCGGTAGTGCCTGGTCAGCGTGGCGGTCGAATAGCAGTAGAAAGGTGTGCCGACCTGAGCGGCGATATCAGGGATAGCCACGTCCTCGGCATGCAGCACGCCGTCACGGTAGTCGAAATGGTTCACGAGAGTGATTCCGGAGGTTGGAGCACGATAAGATCGGGTTTGGAGGCCAAACCCGGTCTGATCGGTTCTAGATCAGCGGGTCGAGGATGAACTTCTTGTCCTTGACCGGTTTTTCCGGCTCCGGCGGCAACGGCTGCTTGGCCTTTTCGGCATCCTTGCGCGCTTGCACGGCCGCCTCATAGGGCGTGTCGAGACCGGCCTTGCGGCCGCAGGCGGTCACGGCGGCCATCGCAGCCAGCAGCGTCAGCGTCACCAAAATCCTGCTTCCGGTCATCGATCCATCCGTCCGAAACGTTTTGTCAGCCGCCGCTTTTAGCCGAGTTCTCGGCGCATTGCACCCCGGATATTGCCGTCGCAATATCCAGCTTCAGGCTTTGGCCAGCCGCTTTTTCCAATAGCGGATCTGCTTCCTCACTTCCGACGGCGCGGTGCCACCGAAGCTGGTGCGACTCTTGACCGAATTCTGCACCGCCAGCACCGAGAAGATATCCGATGTGATGCCGGGGTTGATCGACTGCAGGTCCTCCAGCGAAAGCCTCTCCAGGCTTACCTTCTTCTCCTCGGCCAGCGCCACCGCGCGGCCGGTGACGTGATGCGCCTCACGGAACGGCAGGCCGAGCGTGCGCACCAGCCAGTCGGCGAGGTCGGTCGCGGTCGCGTGGCCGGAGCCGGCGGCCTTCTTCATCGCGGCCGCGTTGACCGTCATGTCCGAGACCATGCCGGTCATCGCAGCCAGCATCAGGTCGAGCGTCTCGGCGGCGTCGAACACCGATTCCTTGTCTTCCTGCATGTCCTTGCCATAGGTCAAAGGCATGCCCTTCATCACCGTCAGCAGGCCGATCAGATGGCCGTTGACGCGGCCGGTCTTGCCACGCACCAGTTCGGCGGCGTCGGGGTTCTTCTTCTGCGGCATGATCGAGGAGCCGGTGGAAAACGAGTCCGACAGCCTGATGAAGCCGAATTGCGGCGTCGACCAGATGATGATCTCCTCGGCCAGCCGCGACAGATGCGTGGCGCAGATCGCCGCCATGGCGAGGAAGTCCAGCGCGAAATCGCGATCGGAAACACTGTCCAGCGAATTGCGCATCGGTTCGCGGAAGCCGAGCGCCTTGGCGGTCCGGTGGCGGTCGATGGGGAAGCTGGTGCCGGCTAGGGCGGCGGCCCCGAGCGGGCTTTCGTCCATGCGCTCGATCGCGTTGCGCACGCGCGACAGGTCGCGGGCAAACATCTCGACATAGGCCATGCAGTGATGGCCGAAGGTCACCGGCTGCGCCGCCTGCATATGGGTGAAGCCCGGCATCACGGTCGCCGCGTGCTCCTCGGCCCGCGCCAGCAGCGCCGTGATCAGGCCCTTCAGCGCCTCGGCGACGCGGAAGCACTCGTCCTTGACCCAGAGCCTCAGATCCACCGCCACCTGGTCGTTGCGTGAGCGCGCGGTGTGCAGGCGGCCGGCGGCCGGGCCGATCAGGTCGGCGAGGCGGGCCTCGACATTCATGTGGATGTCTTCGAGCTTCGTCGAAAACTCGAAGCTGCCGGCCTCGATCTCTTTCAGGATCGTGTTCAGGCCGTGAGCGATTTTTTCTTGATCGGCCGCCGAAATAATGCCCGTTTGCGCCAGCATCTCGCTATGGGCGATCGAGCCGCGTATGTCCTGCGCATAGAGTTTGCGGTCGAACGAGATCGACGCGTTGATCGCTTCCATGATCGCGGCCGGACCCGAGGCAAATCGTCCGCCCCACATCTGGTTGCTGGTCTTCTTGTCGCTCATCGCTATAAAACCCGTGCTTGGGAGCAGTTTTGAGAAAATGGCAGACGGAAACAGATTTTTCCCGGCCCCGCGCCTGATCCTCGCCGCTTTGGTGGCGGGAGCGCTGGCCGGCGCGGTCGCGGTATATGTCAGCGAGAGCCGGTCTGGCAATGCACCGGCGCAGGTAGCGGTCGGCGGCGGCAAGGATGACGTCGCCTGCGCCGCCAAGAGCGGCCGCGCCAAGAAGATCGCCGCTGCCGCCACCGGCGAGGTTGCCGCCCTGTTGCCCGCCGATCCGCCGCAGTCGATGAAAAGCCTTGCCTTCAATGGCCCCGACGGCAAGCCGATGACCATCGCCGATCATGCCGGCAAGACGGTGCTGCTCAACCTCTGGGCGACATGGTGCGCGCCGTGCCGCGCCGAAATGCCGGCGCTCGATGCGCTGCAGAAGGAGAAGGGCAGCGACAGCTTTCAGGTGGTCGCCGTCAATGTCGATGCCGGCGACGATGTGAAGCCGAAGAAGTTTCTCAAGGAAACAGGCGTCGAGGCGCTCGGCTACTACAGGGATTCGACGGTGGCGCTGTTCAACGACCTCAAGGCGCGCGGCCTGGCGCTCGGCCTTCCCGTCACCATGCTGATCGACGGCGAAGGCTGCCTGATCGCGCATATGAACGGCCCGGCCGAATGGTCGGGGCCTGACGCCAGGCGGCTGGTCGAGACGGCGCTGGGCAGCTGAGGCAGGCTGGCCGTCGTCGGTTTTATCGTCGCGCCGTGCGAACCGTCACGACGAGTGCCTGCCATCGGGCAGCGCCGCCGGAAGAACAGCCCATCGTGGCCCTGCCTTCGGCGCGTGCTGTCCCGGCCCCGGCGCATTCGTGCCGTTGCCGCATCTGCATTCCATCGTCCCTTTAGCCGGATAATCATAACGGCCGATGTGGTCTTTACCTCGTCGACAGTCGCCCTAGCTACAAAAATGCCGGTGCGTTTCGATGCCGGCCAAGCCGCCGAGGGAGAGGAACGGGCAGCTGTGTAAAGGCCGGGGAGCCACAACAGAACTGTCACATACCTTCTCTAAGAGAGCGGGCAAGGACTTGCGCAAGACCCTTGTCACCAGCCACTCGAGAGGGAAAACCATGACCATGATCAAGCGGGGCTTTGCTGCCCTTGCCGCTGGTGCGCTCAGCACCGCGCTGGCGATGCCTGCTTCTGCAGAACCGGTAAAATTCGACTTCTGGTTCGGCCTGTCGGGCGACCTTGCCCGTGTCGTCGACACGCTGTGCAAGAACTTCAACGCCTCGCAGAAGGGCTATGAAGTCGTCTGCACCAGCCAGGGCAATTACGACGCCACGCTGCAGAACACCATCGCGGCCTTCCGCGCCGGCAAGCAGCCGGCTGTCGTCCAGGTCTACGATGTCGGCACCGCCACCATGATGCTGTCGGGCGCCTACAAGCCCGCCGACAAGCTGATGGAAGAAAACGGCTACAAGATCGACTACGCCGACTATTTCCCCGGCATTGCGCGCTACTACGCCACGTCGAAGGGCGAGATGCTGTCCTTCCCGTTCAATTCCTCGACCCCGCTGATGTACTGGAACAAGGACGCCTTCGCCAAGATCGGCAAGACCGAAGCGCCCAAGACCTGGGAAGATGTCGGCACCGACCTTAAGGCGTTGAAGGACGCGGGCTACGAGTGCCCGATGGCGATCAACATCTCGGCCAATGAAAGCTGGCAGCTGATGGAGCAGTTCTCGGCGCTTCACAACCAGCCGATCGCCACCAAGAACAATGGTTATGACGGTCTCGACGCGCGTCTCGAAGTCAACAAGACCAAGTTCGTCCAATACGTCACCGACCTCAAGAAGTGGTATGACGCCGGCCTGATCAAGATCAAGTCCAAGGATCTCGGCCAGGACATGGTGCAGGCCTTCGCTTCGGGTACCTGCCAGGTCATCCTGACCTCGGTCGGCGACCACGGCACGGTCGGCAGGACCCAGAAGGAAGGCATGAAGTGGGATGTCGCCGAACTGCCGGTCTATGCCGGCACCGAGCGCAAGAATTCGCTGGTCGGCGGCGCTTCGCTGTGGGTGCTCTCCGGCAAGTCGGATGCCGAATACAAGGGCGCTGCCGCCTTCCTGAATTTCATCCATGATCCCAAGACCGCGCTGTTCTGGTCGACCAACACCGGCTACATCCCGGTGACGAAGTCGGGCTTCGACTACATGAAGGGCCAGGGCTTCTACGACAAGGCGCCCTACAAGGGCCGTGAAGTCGCCATCGCCAGCCTGACCGCGTCGGAGCCGACCGAAGTCACCCGCGGCATCCGGCTGGGCAATTTCACGCAGATCCGCGCCGAGTTCGGCACGCAGATGCAAGCGATCTTCGCCAACAAGGTCAGCGTCCAGGAAGGCCTCGACACGCTGGTCAAGAATGGCGACGCCATCCTCGACCGCTTCCAGCAGACCTATCCGGGCAAGACCCTGCCCTGATCTCCGATTGCGGAACGGCCGCCCGTCGGGATTCGACGGGCGGCTATTTCATATTTAGTCTCCCGCTGAGAAGGCGGGCTGACGGTTCAACGGCATCGGCGGATCGATGGAAAAACGCGTCACTTTCGGCAAATGGACGATCGGCATCCTTTTCGCGGTGCCGCAGCTCCTCCTGATCTTCACGTTCTTCTACTGGCCGGCCGGCCAGGCCGTGTACTGGTCGCTGACGCTGCAGCAGCCTTGGGGCGGCGGCAACATCTGGGTCGGGCTCGACAATTTCCGCTCGATCCTGTCCAACGCCGACTACTGGAACTCGATCAACGCCAGCCTTGTCTTTGCCGGCGTCAGCACCGGTCTTGCAATGTTCATCGCGCTGGTGCTCGCCGCCTTGACCGACCGGCAGCTCGCCGGCTCACGCCTCTATCGCGTGGTGCTGATCTGGCCCTACGGCATCGCAGCGCCCGCGCTGGCGCTGGCGTTCCGCTTCATCCTGGCGCCGGAGGCAGGGTTCATGGCCGTGGTCAACCAGATCTGGCCGGGCTTCTGGGACCCCGGCCTCGACGGCGCCGACGCCATGGCTTCGATCATCGTCGCCTTTTCCTGGAAATATGTCGGCTACAACTTCATCTTCTTCCTTGCCGCGTTCCAGGCCATCCCGCGCTCGCTGATCGAGGCCGCTGCGATGGACGGTTCCGGCGTCATCAGGCGTTTCTGGGACATACAGTTCCCGCTGATCACGCCGACCATCTTCTTCCTGCTGGTCATCAACATCACCGAGAGTTTTCAGGACTCCTTCGGCATCGTCGACATCATGACATCAGGCGGTCCGGCCAACGCCACCAATCTGATGGTCTACAAGATCTATTCCGACGGCTTCAAAGGCCTCGATTATTCAGGCGCCGCCGCGCAGAGCATCATCCTGATGCTGCTCATCGTCGTGCTCACCATCTTCCAGTTCCGCTTCATCGAGCGGCGCGTACACTACAGGTGAAATGGATATGGTCGAGCGCACCCCGGTCCTCAATTTCTTCACGCATCTGATCCTGCTCATCGGCTTCGTCTTTTGCATCGCGCCGTTCGTGGTCGTAGCGATCGCGGCATCGCACAACCTCAAGGATGTCAATGATGTGCCGATGTCGCTGCTGCCGGGCAGCGACTTCTGGGTCAACATCAAGACCGCCTGGACGACCGCCGATCTCGGTCCCAAGCTGCTCAACAGCTTCATCATGGCGACCGGCGTCGCCGCCGGCAAAGTGATCATCTCGGCGCTCACCGCCTTCTCGATCGTCTACTTCCGCTATCCCGGCCGCACCTTCATCTTCTGGCTGATCTTCATCACGCTGATGCTGCCGCTCGAAGTGCGCATCGTGCCGACCTATGCGGTCGTCGCCAACGTGCTCGAACCCTACCAGACGATCTTGGATCTGGCCGGCCTATCCTGGCTGATCGAGAAGGTTTCGGGCGTGCATGTCGCGCTCAACCTGGGGATGCTCAATTCCTATCCCGGCCTGATCCTGCCGCTGATCGCCACCGCCACCGGCACCTTCCTCTACCGGCAGTTCTTCCTGACCGTTCCCGACGAGCTGACCGAGGCCGCGCGCATGGACGGCGCTGGGGCGCTGCGCTTCTTCATCGATATCCTGCTGCCGCTGTCGCGCAACAACATGGCTGCGCTCGGCACCATCATGTTCCTGTGGGCGTGGAACCAGTATCTGTGGCCGCTGCTGATCACCACCGACCAGTCGCATGCCACAGCGGTAACTGAGCTCAAGCAGCTCATCCCAAATGTCGGCGGCGCGCCCGAATGGCACATTGCCATGGCCGGGACGCTGATCGTCATGCTGCCGCCTCTGATCGTCGTGGTGCTGATGCAGCGCTGGTTCGTGCGCGGCCTGATCGCCACCGAGAAATAAGGAGACAAAAATGGCCTCCATCACAATACGCAGCGTCAAGAAGAACTATGCCAAGACGCAGGTCGTGCACGGCGTCGACCTCGACTTCGCCTCGGGCGAATTCGTCGTCATCCTGGGACCGTCCGGCTGCGGCAAGTCCACGCTGCTCAGGATGATCGCCGGGCTGGAGGAGATTTCCGACGGCGAGATCGCGATCGACGGCACGGTGGTCAACAAACTCGAACCCCGCGAGCGCGGCTGCGCCATGGTGTTCCAGAACTACGCGCTCTATCCGCACATGAGTGTTTCGCAGAACATCGGCTATTCGCTCAAGGTCGCCGGCGTTCCCTCGGCCGAGCGCCAGCAGCGCATCCAGGCGGTCGCCCGCACGCTGGAGCTCGAACACCTGCTCGACCGCAAGCCGATGGCGCTTTCCGGCGGCCAGAGGCAGCGCGTCGCTATGGGCCGCGCCATGATCCGCGAACCGAAGGTGTTCTTGTTCGACGAGCCGCTGTCCAACCTCGATGCCAAGCTGCGCGTGCAGATGCGCTCGGAAATCCGCAAGCTGCATCGCCGGCTGAACGCCACTTCGGTCTTCGTCACCCACGACCAGGTCGAGGCGATGACGCTGGCCGACCGGCTGGTGGTGATGAATGGCGGACGCGTCGAGCAGGTCGGCACGCCGGGTGAAATCTATACCCGCCCGGCCAGCCGCTTCGTCGCCACCTTCGTCGGCGCGCCGGCCATGAACATTCTGGAAGGCACAGTCGAGCTCGATGGGCTGTCGCTGCTCGGCGGCAGCCGGCGCCTGGCCATGGCACGCACCGGCCTGCCGGTCGGCACCAAGGTCGCGATGGGCATCCGGCCCGAGGCCGTCCGGCTGGTGGCGCCCGGCACGGCCGGCGCGCTCTACGCCACCGTCGATCTCGTCGAGGAACTGGGGGCGGGCCGGGTCATCTATGTCGATCTCGACGGCGCACCGTTTTCAGTGATGACGTCGGAGGCCGTCCACCCCGAGCCCGGCAGCCAGGTCGGCCTGAAGATTTCGCCGGACGACATGCATTTCTTCTCGTCGGAGACGGGAGCCCGCCTTGATGTCTTCAAGGCGTCCGTGCCCGAGCCGGCGCTCTGAAAGCATGATGAAGATCATCCAGGTCACCGACGTGCATCTTGGCCGGCAAGGCGAGCGCCGCTATGGCGCGGACCTGCATCAAAGGCTGGCATCCTGCATCGCGCATATCAATGCGCATCACGCCGACGGCGCCCTTTGTGTGTTCACCGGGGACCTGACCGAGACCGGCGCGCCGCAGAGCTATGCCGATCTGCGCGCGGCGCTGAGCGCGCTGTCGATACCGTACAGGCTGCTGCCCGGCAACCATGACGGGCGGGCCAATCTCGTCGCGGCGTTCCCGGAAAATCCGGTCGACGAGAACGGCTTTGTGCAGTCGGTCCATGACACCGGCAACGAAGTGTTGCTGTTCCTCGATTGCCTGGCGGAAGGGCGCATCGAAGGCGAATTGTGCGAAAGGCGGCTTGCCTGGCTCGAAGCCCGGCTGGACCAATCAGCCGGCAGGGCCGCCTACGTCTTCCTGCACCATCCGCCGGTCGCGCTCGGCCTGCCGCAGCTCGATCCGTTGGCGCTTGAACAGCCCGAGCGGTTGCTCAGTCTGCTGAGGCGCCACGGCAACGTCCGCCATATCTTCTTCGGCCACGTTCATCGCGACATCGCCGGCACCGTCGCCGGGATTCCGTTCTCGGCGCAGCGCGGCCTGCATGCCCGCTTCGAACTTGCGCTTGACCGGTCGAGTGAAATTGTCGAGCAGGCGCCGCCCTCCTACGCCGTCATCCTTGTCGACAGCGCCAATGAGCGGGTGGTCGTGCATGGCTGTGATTTTCTCGAGCGCTGGCCGATCTATTCAGCCGAAACCGGCGAACGCATCACAGCGTGAACTGCGCGCCGGACGCCGGCCCTCGGTCGCCTAGACGAAGACATGCGCCTTTCCCGACACGGTCAGCCGGACGATCTCGCCGACTGCTGGTGCGTCCATGCCGGATTTGCGCAGGATCAGCGGCGTGTTGCCGATAGCGGCGGCGTCCGGTGGATCGAAATTGTTCAGGAGCCGCACCGCGATCGTGCATGTCGAGCCGGCGAATTCCGATTCTGTCACCTCGCCAAACAGCATGTCGGGGGTGCCCGACATGCCTTCGCGCGACGTGCGCTTCAGCCCGATCTGCTCCGGCCGCAGCATGATGCGGGCGACATCGCGGCTGTCATTTGTGTCGACGGCGATGCGGCCGAGCGGCGAGTTGGCGAAGCCGCCCGAGATGCTCGCCGGCAGGATGATGGCGTCGCCGAGGAATTCGGCGATCATCCTGTCCTTCGGCTTGAGATAGAGATCGCGCGGCGTGCCGACCTGCGAGAATTTGCCGTCGCGCATCACCGCCACCTGGGCAGCGAAGGACAGTGCTTCGGCCTGGTCGTGGGTCACCAGGATGGTGGTGATGCCGGCCGCCTCCAGAAGTTCGGCCACCGCCTTGCGCATCGAGGCGCGCAGGGCGGTGTCGAGCGCCGAGAACGGCTCGTCGAGCAGCATCAGCCGCGGCTTCATCGCCATGGCGCGGGCGAGCGCCACGCGCTGCTGCTGGCCGCCGGAAAGTTCGTGCGGGCGGCGCTTGAGGATCGCCTTGTCCAGCCCGACGATGTAGGCCAACTCGACGATGCGCTCGGCGCGTTTGTCATCGCCGCGGCCCATGCCGAAACCGATATTGTCGCTGATGGTCAGATGCGGGAACAGGGCGCCGTCCTGCGCCACCACGCCGATGCCGCGGCGATGCGCCGGGATGGCGGCGCCGCCATTGGCCAGCACCTCGCCGTCGAGCACGATGCGGCCCTGGTCCGGTGCCTCGAAACCGGCGATCAGCCGCAGCAAGGTGGTCTTGCCGCAGCCGGAGGGGCCGACGATCGCGGTGCGGCTGCCGCTGGCGACATCGAGGTCGACGCCGGCCAGTGCGGCGACCGGGCCGTAATGCTTGTGCAAGCCTTTGATTTCGAGAAAGCTCATCGTCCGGCCATCCGTTTCGACTGGACATAGAGCACCCAGGTCAGCGGCAGCGACATCGCCACCATGATGAAGGCGTAAGGGGCCGCCGAGGCGTAGTCGATCTCGCCGCTGTAGGACCAGAACGCCATCGCCAGCGTGCGCGTGCCGTTCGGCGCCAGCATCTGGGTCGCTGTCAGTTCGTTCATGATGCCGAGCGCCACCAGCGCCATGCCGGCCGCCGCACCTGGCGCCGACAGGCGGATGGTCGTCGACCACAGCGCGTTGAGCGGCCGCCTGCCGAGGCTGGACGCGGCGCGCTCGAGCTCGACCGGCGCCTGGGCGATCGAGGCGCGCAGGCTGACCAGGGCACGCGGCAGGAACATGAGGGCATAGGCGACCAGGATGGTGAACAGCGTCTGATAGAGCGGAAGCGCAATGCGCACGGTGATGGTGACCAGCGCCAGCGCGATGACGACACCCGGTAGCGAGCCGACGATGTAGTTGCAACCCTCCAGCAGGCGCTGCAGCGGTCCCGGCGCGCGGATCGAGATCCAGGCCATCGGCATGGCGGCGACAGTGGCAAGCAGTGCCCCGGCAAGCGCCAGGAACAGCGTCTGGCCGAGCGCCAGGCCAATCTCGTCGAGACGCCAGACCTCGGCGCCGCCGGCGATGAGCCAGCGGCCGATGGTGACGAACGGCACGCCGAGCGCCAGCAGCGTGGTGACCACCAGCAAGGCCAGGCTTGGGATGGTGGCGCGGCCGAGGTTCGTGCGCTGCTGGGAACGCGCCGCGCCGGAACCGACACGGGCATAACGCTCTTCGCCGCGCACCAGCACTTCGAGGCCCAGAAGCACGAAGCAGCAGGTCACCAGCACGCCGGCCAACATGTTGGCGGCCGGTCCGTTGAAGGTCGATTGGAACTGGTCGACGATCGCCGTGGTGAAGGTGTCGAAGCGGATGAAGACATAGAGGCCGTATTCGGCCAGCAGATGCAGTCCGACCAGCAGCGAGCCGCCGCAGATGGCGAGCCTGAGCTGCGGCATCACGACTCGCCAGAAGATGCGCCAGGGCCCAAGGCCAAGGGCGGCGGCCGCGTCCTCCAGGGCTGGATCGAGACGGCGCAGCGCTGCCGATATGGGCAGATAGAGGAAGGGAAAATAGGCGATCACCGACACCAGCACGCCGGCCCACAGGCCATGCAGGCCGGGCACCATGGTGATCCAGGCATAGGAGTGCACGAAAGCGGGGATGGCGAGCGGCGCCACGCACAGCCAGGCCCACAGCCTTGCGCCTGGCAAGTCGCTGCGCTCGGTCAGCCAGGCCAGCGCCACAGACAGTATGATGGCGATCGGCACGGTCAGCAGCACCAGCAGCGTGGTGTTGACCAGCAGTTCCCCGACGCGCGGCCGGAAGACCAGCGCCGACACAGTCTCCCAGCCAGTCTGCACCGCGATCCAGATGATGAAGGCGAGCGGCAAAAGGGCGAACAGCGCGACGAGAACGGCGGCGGTGACAAGCCAAGGGGGCGCCCGCCGCTGCGACATCCGGCGCATCTTCGACGGCAGGCCGGCGCGCCCGAGATCGACGGCGGACTGCATCAGCTCGGACGCCCCACGGTTGCGGCGGTATGCCGGCAATCGAGGGACCACTCTCGGAGGTCAGGAACGCAGCGTGTCGTCATCGACGAATGCCATCTCGAAAACAAAACGCTCCCGCGGAAGGTGGATTCCCACGGGAGCACGGTCGGTTAGTCCTTATTAGGACGAACGACAACTAAAGCAAGCCGGCTGCCGTCATCAGGTCGGAGACCTTCTTGGAGTTCAGCGTCGTGGCGTCGACCTTAGGTGCCTGCAGGTCGGCCAGCGGAACGAGCTTCGGGCTGGACTCGGCACCCTTGCCGACAGCGTATTCGAAGGAGTTTCCGTTCTTCAGCACATCCTGGCCGCCCTTGCCGGTCACCCATTTCAGGAAGGCCTGGGCTTCCTTCTGATGCTTGCTCGAGGCGAGCACGCCGCCACCCGAGACCGAGACGAAAGCGCCCGGATCCTGGTTCTTGAAATAGTGCAGCGCGACGTTCTTGCTGTTCTCGCCGGTCTTGGCCTGATCGCCGAAGTAGTAATAGTGGTAGATCACCCCGCCGTCGATCTCGCCGGCGTTGACCGCCTTCATCACCGTGCTGTTGCCCTTGTAGGCGGTGAAATTCTCCTTCATCGCCTTCAGCCAGTCCGCCGTGGCGGCCTCGCCCTTGAGTTGCAGCAGCGCGCTGACGATGGCCTGGAAATCGGCCCCCGAGGGCGAGGCCGCCCAGCGGCCCTTCCAGCTCGGATCGGCGAGGTCGAGCAGCGACTTCGGCATCTGCTCGGCCTTGAGCTTGGTCGTGTTGTAGGCAAAGACGGTGCTGCGCGCGGCCACGCCCACCCATTTGCCGCTGGTCGCCTGATAGTCCTGCGGCACCTGTGCCAGCGTGTCGGCATCGACGGGCGCGAACAGACCGGCATTCTCGACCAGCACCATGGCGGGCGAATTCTCCGTCAGGAACACGTCGGCGGGCGAGGCGGCCCCCTCGGCTACGATCTGGTTGGAGAAGTCGCTGTCGCCGCCATTGCGCAGCGTGACCTTGATGCCGGTCTCCTTGGTGAAACCTTCGGCCCATTCCTTGGCCAGGCTCTCGTGCTGGGCGTTGTAGACGATGATGCCGGCATCCTCGGCCGTCGCCGGACCGGCGGCCAGGCCGATTGCAAGTGCGGCGGCGCTGACAAGGGCGGAAAGGGTGTATCTCATGGCGTCATCCTTGCTTTCGTTGGTCTTGGCATGCTGCACCTATCGATACATGACACGAATAGTCAACATTTTTGGTCTGCTTCAATCGGTCGCTGAGGCACAAAGAGCGGCGCGAGGCGGACAATCCATGTGATGGCATCCCGGACCGACGGTTTTCGCAAGACGTATGAGCAAGGCCCATCAGGTCGTCCGGTCTGGGCTGAGCCTCCAGGGCCTGCAAACTTTCGTGATTTGCCCGTAGTTTGGCTTGGACATTATTTCGCCGGCCACGTAACAAATCAGTGCCGAGGCACGAAAATCGGGGGAGTGAACTCTTGTGAGCGGCAAGGACGAGGCCGAGCTTTCCCGGCTGTTGCGGGCCGCGATCGCCGGAGATGAAAAGGCCTATGCCGACTTTCTGCACCGGATTGCCGCGCTGGTGCGCGGCTTTGTCCGGCGCAAGATCGTGCAGGGCGGAGTCGATCCCGAGGATGTCGTGCAGGAAACCTTGCTGGCCATTCATGTGAAACGGCATACCTGGCGCCAGGACGCGCCGGTGCTGCCGTGGATCTATGCGATCGCCCGCTTCAAGCTGATCGATGCGTTCCGGCGGCGCGGTCGGCGCATCGAAATCGATGTCGACGAAATCGCCGAGACCTTCGCCGAACCGGAAACCGAAACCGTCAGCGAGCGCGACATCAACAGGGCCCTGGACGGGCTGCCGCCGGCACAGCGTTCGGTGGTTTCGGCCGTATCCGTGGAAGGCCGCTCGATCGGCGAGACGGCGGCGAAGTTCGGCATCAGCGAGACGGCGGTGCGTGTGTCGCTGCATCGCGGGCTAGCCGCCATAGCCAAGCGATTCGGGCAGGGGCGATTCGGGCGGGAATGACATGAGGACCGAGGATCTCATCAAGGCGCTCGACGCCGATGCAAGCAGCAAGGCGATGCCGCTGCGCTCGGCCTGGTGGCTGGCGGCTGGCGCGGCCATTGTCATCGCGGCAGTCGTTTTCCTGCTGACGATCGGCCCGCGCCCCGACTTCATGGTGGCCGCGCACACGATGCGCTTCTTGTCCAAATTCGTCTTCACCATCGTGCTTGCCGTCACCGCCTTCGGCCTGATACGGGCGCTGTCGACACCGGGCGCCTCAACGGCCAGGGCCGTGGCCTGGATGGCCGCGGCCCCTCTGCTGGTGGCCGTGGCGGTGGTTCTGGAACTCCTCATGGTGCCGGAGGCGTTGTGGGGCACCAGGATGATCGGCTCCAACATGATGATCTGCATGGGCTTCATCCCGCTGATGGGCATCGGCCCGCTGGCCATCTTCCTGTGGATGCTGCGCTATGGCGCGCCGACGCGGCCGGTGCTTGCCGGCGCGGTGGCCGGGCTGCTCGCCGGCGGGCTGGCGGCGACCTTCTATGCCGCGCACTGTTTCGACGATTCGCCGCTTTTCGTCGCTACCTGGTACACGATCGCGATCGCGATTCTCGCCTTGCTCGGCGCGCTCGGCGGTCGGTTTTTCGTGCGCTGGTAGCAGGATAGAAGCGGCCACATCCCGTGCACACCGATCCTTAATCATGCCGGCGATTGTTTGCCGGTTGAGCATATCGCGGTCCCCCTACGCAACCTTTCCTTAAAATCGATCCTCCAGGGTTTTAACGGGAAAAAGCGAGTGCCCACGGGGGTGGCACGGATCGTGATACTACGAGGACCGATCAGGCTCGACAAACATGCAACGCCGGCGTTGCTCGTGGCCGGCGTCGCCTCGGCCTCGGCCCTGCTGTCGAGGCTGGACCTTGGCGCTGAAGCGCTCAGATTTTGCCTTCAAGTGTCGGTCGCGTTGACAATCGGCGCGCTTTTCTTCGCCTGTCTTTTCATCGGCCGCATCTCGAAAGATCGGCGGCAGATCGCGGAGAGCGAGCAGCGCTTCCGCCGGGCGATGGAGGACTCGGCAATCGGCATCGCCGTCGTCAGCCTCGATGGGCGCATTGTGCAGACCAATCCGGCGTTCGCCTCGATGCTCGGCTACAGCCGCGAAGAGATCGAGGCGCTGACCTTTTTCCAGATCACGCACCCCGACGACCTGCATGTCGGGCGGGAAACCATGGAAGGCATCAAGGCTGGCACGGTCAACGCCTTCCAGTTCGAGAAGCGTTACCTCAAGAAGGACGGCACACCCGTCTGGGGCCATCTCGCCGGCTCCGTCATTCGAGAGGAGAAGAGCGGCCGCCCGCTCTATCTCGTTTCACAGATCGAGGACATCGACGCGCGCAAACAGGCCGAGGCGCGCATCGCCGAGGCCGAAACGCGCTGGAATTTCGCGCTTGCCGGCGCCGGCCAGGGCGTCTGGGATCTCGACATCCGCAAAGGCGGCACGACCTACTCCGCGACCTGGGTCAAGATGCTGGGTTATGCGGATGGCGAACTCGATGGCGACCCCGATCGTTGGCTGACGATGATCCATCCCGACGACCGCGAAACCGTCGCCGAGGCGGATCGCGCCCATCTCGATGGCCAGACAGAGTTCTTCGAGGCCGAGTTCAGGATGCGTCACAAGGACGGCCGCTGGATCTGGATACTCGACCGCGGCAAGGCCATAGAGCGCGACGGGGAGGGGCGTCTGATCAGGGCCATCGGCAGCCTGACCGACATCACCCGGCGCAAGGAGGCCGAAGAGCGCCTGACGGTATCGGCGGCAATGCTGGCCGACGAGAAGGAGCGGCTCCGGGTGACGCTGCAGTCGATCGGCGATGCCGTCATCTGTACCGATGCGGCGAACCGCGTCACCTTCATGAATCCGGTTGCCGAGAAGCTGACCGGCGTCTCGGGGGAGGCGGCTCTCGGCAAGACGCTCGGTCATGTCTATTGGGCGGTGGACGAGGAGACGGGACAAAGGATCGGCGTGACACGGCCGGCGATCGGTGCGGAGACGCCCTCCGACCACAACAGCCGCGCCGTGCTGGTCCGCCGCGACGACACACGCTGCAGTATCCGTCAGGTCGTGTCGCCGATCATGAACGAGCGCAACGAATTCTGCGGGCTGGTCATCGTCTTCCAGGATTTTACCGATGCACGCGCCCTGCAGCGCCAGCTTGCCCACGCCGCCGCGCATGATGCGCTGACCGGCCTTGCCAATCGCTCGAGCTTCATCCGCACCATGGAGGAGCTGGTCGATCAGGCCCGCAAGGATGCCGCCGGGGCTGGCAGCAGCCGCCATCAGTTCATGTTCATCGACCTCGACCATTTCAAGCTGGTCAACGACACCGGAGGTCACGCCGCCGGAGACGCCTTGCTGAAGCGGGTCGCACAGGCCGTGCGTGGCGTACTGGGGCCTGAAGACATCGTCGCGCGCCTCGGCGGCGACGAATTCGCGGTCGTCCTGAAATCGGGCTCGACCGCCGGCGCCAGGATCGCGGCGCGCTCCATCATCGATGCGATAACGGGCTTGAACTTCACCTGGGATGGCCGGCCGCATGCCATCGGCGCCAGCATAGGTGTGGCTGCAGTCAACGCCAATTGCGGTGAGGCCGACGAGATCATCGCAAGGGCCGACGCTGCCTGCTACGCGGCCAAGGCGGCCGGCCGCGGATGCGTTCGCATGGCGCCCGACAGCACGGTCGCCGGCGACAAGTCGGAGCCGGCCGCGCCGCTTGCCGCGGCGTCGTGAACGCACGCGTCAGCGCGTCGGAACGGGGTGCTCGCCGCGATAATCGTAGAAACCGCGCCCGGTCTTGCGGCCTAGCCAGCCGGCTTCGACATATTTGACCAGCAGCGGGCAGGGGCGATACTTCGAATCCGACAGGCCGTCATGCAGCACCTGCATGATCGACAGGCAGGTGTCGAGGCCGATGAAATCGGCCAGCTGCAGCGGTCCCATCGGATGGTTGGCGCCAAGCCGCATGGCCGTGTCGATGGCGTCGACCGAGCCGACACCCTCATAGAGCGTGTAGATCGCCTCGTTGATCATCGGCAGCAGGATGCGGTTGACGATGAAGGCCGGGAAATCCTCCGAGACCGTGATCGTCTTGTCGAGCTGCTTCACATAGGTCTTGGCCGCCTCGAAGGTCTGGTCCTCGGTGGCGATGCCGCGCACCAGCTCGACCAGCTTCATCAGCGGCACCGGGTTCATGAAATGTATGCCGATGAAGCGCTCGGGCCGGTCGGTCTGTGCGGCGAGCCGCGTGATCGAGATTGACGAGGTGTTGGTCGCCAGTATGGCTTCGGGATTGAGCTGCGGGCAGAGCTGCGCGTAGATCTTGCGCTTGACCGTCTCGTCCTCTGTCGCCGCCTCGATCACCAGATCGGCGCCGGCGAGATCGGCCATCGTCGGCGCGGAGGCAATGCGCGCCATCGCCTGGTTGCGCAGCTTCTCGTCGAGCTTGCCCGAGCCTACCTGGCGGGCCATGTTGCCGCTGATGGTGGCGATGCCCTTTTCAATGCGGTCGGGCGAAATATCGTAGATCAGCACCTTGTAGCCCGATAGCGCGGAGACATGGGCGATACCCCCACCCATCTGGCCTGCGCCGATGATGCCGATCGTCTCGATCTTGCTCATTACACCGATCCCGTCCAAAGGCTTTTGCAGCCTGCTTTTTGTGCGGTGCAAACTAAAAGGGCGGGGCGACTTCGTCTACCCCACCCCAAGCATTTAATACGCTTTGCCAGAGAGCGTCAAAGCGCCTTCTGCAACTCCGGCAGAATGACGAAGAGATCGCCGACGAGGCCGTAGTCGGCAACCTGGAAGATCGGGGGCCTCCTCGTCCTTGTTGATGGCGACGATGACCTTGGAATCCTTCATGCCGGCGAGATGCTGGATGGCGCCGGAAATGCCGACGGCGATGTAGAGGTCCGGAGCGACCACCTTGCCGGTCTGGCCGACCTGCCAGTCGTTCGGCGCATAGCCGGCATCGACCGCGGCGCGCGAAGCGCCGACCGCCGCACCGAGCTTGTCGGCGACCGGCAGGATGACCTCCTGGAACTTCTCCGAGGAGCCGAGCGCGCGGCCGCCGGAGATGATGATCTTGGCCGAGGTCAGTTCCGGACGGTCGGTCTCCGACAGCTTGTTCTCGACGAAGGTGGACAGGCCGGGATTGGCCGCTGCCTTGACAGTCTCAACCGCGGCCGAGCCACCCTCGGGCGCTGCCTGGAAGGAGGCGGTGCGCACGGTGATGACCTTCTTGGCGTCGGTCGACTGCACGGTCTGGATGGCGTTGCCGGCATAGATCGGCCGCTTGAACGTATCCGGTGAGACCACTTCGATGATCTCGGACACCTGCGCGACATCGAGCAGGGCGGCGACGCGCGGCGCGACGTTCTTGCCCGACGAGGTCGCTGGCGCGATGATGGTGTCGTAACCGCCGGCGAGCGACACGACGAGGGCTGCCGTCGGTTCGGCGAGACGCTCGGCGAGTTCGTCGGCTTCGGCGAGCAGCACTTTGCTGACGCCCTTGAGCTTGGCCGCGGCGTCCGCAGCACCCTTGGCGCCCTTGCCGGCCACCAGCACATGCACGTCCGAGCCGATCTGCAGGGCCGCCGAAAGCGCCTTGGCGGTCTGGTCGGAGAGGCTGGCGTTGTCGTGTTCGGCGATGAGGAGAATTGCCATTTATCTGTTCCTTTCCCGATCGCTTACAAAACGCCGGCTTCGTTCTTGAGCTTGTCGACCAGTTCGGCGACGCTCTTGACCTTGACGCCCGCCTTGCGGCCGCCCGGCTCCTCGGTCTTGATGACCTTGAGGCGCGGCTTGACGTCGGCGCCGTAGTCGGCCGGGGTCCTTTCGTCGAGCTGCTTCTTCTTGGCCTTCATGATGTTGGGCAGCGAGGCATAGCGCGGCTGGTTGAGACGAAGGTCCGCGGTGACGATCGCCGGCATCTTCAGTTCCACCGTCTGCAGGCCGCCGTCGACTTCGCGCGTCACCTTGGCCTTGTCGCCGTCGAGCACCACCTTGGAAGCGAAGGTGCCTTGCGCCCAGCCGAGCAGGGCCGCCAGCATCTGGCCGGTCTGGTTCGAATCGTCGTCGATCGCCTGCTTGCCGAGGATGACGAGGCCGGGCTGTTCGGCATCGACCACACCCTTCAGCACCTTGGCGACGCCGAGCGGCTCGGTCTGCTCGTCGGTCTTGACCAGGATGGCGCGGTCGGCGCCCATGGCAAGCGCGGTGCGCAAGGTTTCCTGCGCCTGCTGCGGGCCGATAGAGACGACGATGATTTCTTCGGCCTTGCCGGCTTCCTTGAGCCGGATCGCCTCTTCCACCGCGATCTCGTCGAACGGGTTCATCGCCATCTTGACGTTGGCCAGTTCCACCGCCGAACCGTCGGCCTTCACGCGAACCTTGACGTTCGCATCCACAACCCGCTTCACGGGCACAAGGATCTTCATTGCCTGTCACCTCTTCACGCTAGTTGGGCGCGCTATAACAGCTTGCGCCCCTTCTGAGTTGTCGAAAGCCGACATTCCTGACTGAATTCCGGCCAGACGGAATTCTGGCCGGATGGAAATTCTGGTCTTTGCCCGTCTTGGACTGCTCCTTAACAGCCCTGGCGCTCGGACGGAGACGTTTCCGTAGTTGGGGCAACCCCTGCCGTCAATACGCTGAAAGCGGCTCAAATCGGTTCAGTTTGGGCCAGACGGGTTTCCCCGGCCCCAGCGCGTCGTGGTGGCCTGCGGTTCAGGCGCCGCTGGTTCGGCGGCAACCGGCGGCTGGTCTGATGTGGGAACCACGGCATCCTCATCTGCGCCGGCAAAAAGCGGCACGCCGCGGCTGCGCAGGACCAGAACAAGCACCGCGCCTGCAATGATGCCGCCGATATGACAGGCCCAGGAAATCTGGTCCTCGCCGCCGGTGGCGAACATGAAGACTTGGAACAGCACCCACAGGATAAGCGGGATGAAGGCCGGAATGCGCAGCGGGATGCGAGCAAAGGCCAGGACCCAGACCTTAACCCTGGGATAGAGGATCAGATAGGCGACGACCACGCCGGCGATGGCGCCTGAGGCACCGATCAGCGGCACTTGCGAATCCCAGGCGATAAGCCCCTGGAAGGCGGCGCCGGCGATGGCGCACAGGAGATAGAAGATCAGGTAGCGGATGTGGCCGAGCGCGTCCTCGACGTTGTCGCCGAACACCCACAGGAACAGCATGTTGCCACCAAGGTGGAAGATGTCGGCATGCAGAAAGGAATAGGTGAGGTAGCTCAGGCTTTCCGGAATGATGATGAACCGGGGGTCAAGCTCGGCCGTGTTGTGGACAACGGACGGAATAAAGCCGAGGCCGAGCACGGCGGCATTGGTGAAGTTCTCGCCGCCGAGTGCCGTGGCGCAATAGACCAGCGCGTTGACCACGATCAGGCCGATCGTCACATATTGCAGGCGGATGTGGCGCAGCCTGTTGGTGTCGTAAAGCGGGATGAACATGCGTGCCTGGTCCCCTCCGCTTTTCGATCCGTTCAGCGGTTCTTGCCGGGAACCCATAGCACGTCGCCATTTCCATTGTCATTGACCGCCCGGGCGGCGACAAACAGGAAATCGGAGACGCGGTTGATGTATTTCAACCCGTCGCGGTTGACGTGCTCGCCCGGGTCTTGAGCCAGCGCCACCATTAGCCGTTCGGCTCGCCGCGCCACCGTGCGGGCCAGATGCAGCGCTGCCGCCGCCGGCGTGCCACCGTTGAGCACGAAGGATTTGAGTGGCTGCAGATCCTTGTTGAGGAGGTCGATGTCCTTTTCGACGCGGTCGGTCTGCGCGGCAACGATACGCAGCGGCTCGTAGCCAAGCGGCTTGCCGTCATCGGGCACGGCGAGATCGGCGCCGAGGTCGAACAGATCGTTCTGGATGCGCGACAGCATGGCATCGATCGCCGGGTGGTTGGCTGCCGTGTGCACGCGGGCGATACCGATGCAGGCATTGGCTTCGTCGACCGTGCCGTAGGCGTCCACCCGCAGATCGGATTTCAGCCGCCGCTCACCGGTGCCGAGACCCGTCGTGCCGTCATCGCCGGTGCGGGTGTAGATCTTGTTGAGCTTGACCACATCGCCTCCCGAACGGCCTCACTTGCGGGTGAAATACACGGCCAGCAGGATCAGCGCCAGCGCCACGGCCTGCAGCATGACGCGTGCCTGCATCAGCTTGTTGGAGGTGACGCCGGAACCGCCGCGCATCATGTTGATGAGGCCTCGGATCAGCACGATCGCCACGGCGGCCATGACCAGAATGGCGAGGATATTGAAGACGGTTGCCATTGTTGCGTTTCCAGTTGTTTCGCGTTCAGGCGCGTTTGGCCATCAGGCGGTAGAGCATCGAAGCCGGCAGGATACGTTTGAGCGCCGCGCAGATTTTAGCCGGCACCGTTACCACATAGTGCGGACGCGGGCGCCGCGACAGAAGGGCATGACGCAGAACCTTGTGGACTACTTCCGGCCCGGGCTTCAACGCCGATTGGCTGCCGCCGGCGCGCAGCCGCTCCAGCTGCGCGGCATAGTCCGCGCGGTGCACGGAATTCTCGATGTCGATGTTCTTCAGGAACCAGGGGAGGCCGTTGCTGGCGATCTTCGATTTCACCGGCCCCGGTTCGATCAGCGAAACATGGACGCCGCTGCCGTCCAGTTCCTGACGCTGGCAGAGCATCAGCGCCTCGAGCGCATGTTTGGATGCCGAATAGGCGCCGCGAAAGCGCACCGGCACCAGACCGAGGATCGACGAGCAATGGACGAGACGGCCGTGACCCTGGCGGCGCATCACCGGCACGAGACGGCTGGTCAGATCATGCCAGCCGAAGAAATTGACCTCGAACTGCTGCTTGAGCGCGGCCACCGACAGATCCTCGACCGCGCCGGCCTGGGCGTATGCGCCGTTGTTGAACAGGGCATCGAGCCGGCCGCCGGTGCGCTCGAACACCGCCGTCACCAGGGCGGCAATGGAGCCCGGTTCGCTGTAGTCGAGGTAGAAAGCCTCGATGCCGTCACTTTCGAGCGCGGCGATGTCCTCGGGTTTTCGGGCTGTTGCAAAGACCCGCCAGCCTTGCGCCTTGAGTGCCCGGGCGCAATATGCACCTATGCCGGACGAGGCGCCGGTGACGATGATGGTGCGCAATTCCTGCGCCGTCGGACTCGTGGTTTCGCCAAGGGTTGCCATTTGCCGCATTCACTTCCCATATTCGCGGCGTCGAGACAATCGAAGGGAACGCGGGTTCTTGTTGCGGAATATTGTCGCCCTGCGCCGCGTGCTCTACGACGCGCTCGGCCATTTCAACACCGATGACGGCTGGGCGATGGCCAGCCATCTGGCGATCACCTCGCTGATGGCGCTGTTTCCTTTCCTGATCTTCGCCACGACGCTGGGCAGCTTCCTCGGCGCCCAGGCCTTTGCCGACACGGCCGTGCACCTGGTCTTCGACACCTGGCCGGATCAGATCGCCAAGCCGATCGCGCATGAGGTGCTGAACGTGCTGACCGTCCGGCGCACCGACCTGTTGACCTATGGCGTGCTGCTTGCCGCCTATTTCGCGTCGAACGGCATAGAGGCGCTGCGCACCTCGCTCAACCGCGCCTATCGTGTCACCGAGACGCGCGGCATCATCTACCGCCGGGTGCAGAGCATCTTCTTCGTGCTGATCGCGACGGCCGGCTTCCTGGCGATCAGCGTGCTTCTGGTGTTCGCACCCCTGCTGGCGCGGCTGGCGGAAGCGCATTTCGAATGGATAAAGCCCTATACCGGCACGATCACGCTGTGGCGCTACGTCATCGCCTCGGCCGTCATCATCGGCGGGTTGTTTGCCGTGCACTACTGGCTGCCGGCCGGCAAGCGCCGCTTCGTCTCGCTGGTGCCGGGCATCGTCTTCACACTGGCCGCATGGCTCATCGGCTCGACGATGTTCGCCACATATCTCGACCATTTCTCGTCCTATGTTACGACTTACGCCGGGTTGGCCTCGATCATGATCGCGGTGGTCTTCCTCTACATCGTCTCGGCGATCTTCATCCTCGGCGGCGAGCTCAACGCCGCGATCAGCCGCTATCTCGAGGCGCGTGCCCGGGTCGGATGAGGCGGTGCCGAATTGAGGAAATGAAGAACTGGAGAATTGGGGAATTGGAGAAATGAAGAACTGAGGAAAAAGGCGGCCATATCTGGCGCCGTGTGCTTCTTCCTCAATTCCTCAATTCCTCAATTCCTCAATTCCTCAGTTCTTTTCAATCCCTCAATTCTTCCCTTGGTCTGCCGCGCCGTTGCCAGGCCGACGCCGAAGGTGGTGATCGCCATGCCGACGATCTGCAGCGCGTTGAGCTGTTCGTCGAAAAGCGCCCAGGCGATGATCGCCGTCACCGCCGGCACCAGGTAGAACAGCGAGGCGACTTTCGACATTTCGCCGTCGCGGATCATCACCATCAGCAGGAAGATGGCGCCGAGCGACAGCACCAGCACCAGCCAGGCCATGGCGAAGATCAGTTCGCCATTGATGATGACGGTGTGCGTTTCGAAGGCGAGCGCGGCCAGGATCATCAGCGAGGCGCCGCCGACATATTGCCACATGGTTGCTGCGACGAGGTCGCCGCCGGAAGCAAAACGCTTCTGCCAGATGGTGCCGGCGCTCATGCCGAGCACCGAGACCAGCGAGGCGGTCAGCGTCGCCGCGGTCACGCCGCCGCCGAGCGCGCCAAGCTTTGGCCACAGCACGATGACGATGCCGATCAGGCCGATGCCAAGGCCAAGCCAGTGGCGCGGCAGGATGGCCTCGCCCAGGAACTTGCCGGCAAGCACGGCGGTGATCAGTGGTTGCAGGCCGACGATCAGGGCCGAAAACCCGGCCGGCATGCCCCTGTGGATGGCCCAGAAGACGGCGCCGAGATAGACGCCATGCATCAGCACGCCGGCGCCGGTGGCGTGCAGCGCCTCCTTGCGGGTAGCTCGCTTCGAACCCAGAACGGGCATCAGGGCTGCCAGCAGGATGGCCGCTATGACGAAACGGGCGGCGAGGAAGGTGAACGGCTCCGCCCATGGCATGGCATAGCGCGCGCCGATGAAGCCGGTCGCCCACAGGACGACGAATGTGGCGGGGATGAACCGCTTGATGCTTTGCATTTTCCGGAGACCGCTACGCTGGTGAGAAACTGACCGTGGCGCTGCTCTAATCCCGTTCAACCCGAGGCGCAAAACGAAACGATTGATCCATGCATCACGGGAATTCAATCGGCAGTGCGTGCGGCGCGCTTTTGCCAGAGCTTTTTGCCACGCTCAGAGGCCGGCCATCCGCCTGATATCGTCCGGCGATGCGCCGGCCTCCCGCAGCTTGGCAAGGCCGGTGTCGCCAAGGCTCTTCGACAGTTTTCGCCCGTCCCGCCCGAGGATGAGCCGATGGTGGAAATAGGCCGGTTGCGGCAGCTCGAGCAATTCCTGCAGAAGGCGCTGTACGCCGGTGGCAGAAAACAGGTCCTGCCCACGCACGACATGGCTGACCCCTTGCAGCGCGTCGTCGACAATGACGGCCAGGTGGTAGCTGGTCGGGATGTCGCGGCGCGCCACGATCACGTCGCCCCAGTCCTGCGGGCGGGCTTCGACCGAGCGCGTCGCCGATAGCGTATCATCGCTGAATTCGGTCCATGCGAGGTCCCTGCCTACACGTACAACAGCGGCATCGACATCAAGCCGCCAGGCGAAGGGTTCGTTTTCAGCGATACGCCGTTTGCGTTCTTTCACCGGCAGCGCCTTGTCGACGGGGGGATAGAGCGGCACGCCATCGGGATCGCGCGGCCAGTCGCGCCCGCGCTTTTCGCTGTCGGCTATGAAGGCCCTGATCTCGCCACGGCTCATGAAGGCGGGGTAGACGAGGTCCTCGCGGATCAGCCGGTCGAGCACCGCCTGATACTCGGCGAAATGCTCGGACTGGCGGCGTACCGGCTCTTCCCAGCCAAGGCCCAGCCATTTCAGGTCGGCAAGCACGCCGGCCTCGAATTGCGGCGTGCAGCGCGTGGTGTCGATGTCCTCGATGCGCAGCAGCAGGCGGCCGTCGCGGGCCTCTGCGAGCGTCTGGTTGAGCAGCGCCGAATAGGCATGGCCGAGATGCAGTTCGCCGTTGGGGCTGGGCGCGAAGCGGAATGTCAGGAGCGTCATGTCTGAGGCGGCAATCGGGTTGTGCTGTGCTTTTGGCGGTTGCTACTTTGCTGCACATTGGTGGGCAAGGATACCATGCAACGAATCGCGACACTGAACGACATTGCCCGCGGGCTCGATGCGCTTTGCATTATCGACCCGCGCCTGGAAAAGGTGCGCGGCATGGCCGGCGAGGTGCCGCTCAGGCTTTCCGAGCCGGGATTCAGGAGCCTGGCGTCGATCATCGTCTCGCAGCAGGTGTCGCGGGCCAGCGCCGATGCGATCTTCGGGCGGCTGACGAAGCTGGTCGATCCGCTGACGCCGCAGGCGATCCTGGCCGCCGGCGAGGACATGTTTCGCGAGGCCGGCCTGTCGCGGCCCAAGCAGCGCGGCCTGATCGCGGTTGCCCAGGCCGTGGCGGACGGGCTCGACCTCCATCACCTCTGTTCGCTGGATGCTCAGGAGGCGATCACGACGATGACGACGGTGCCTGGCATCGGCCCGTGGACGGCCGAAGTGTACCTTCTATTCGCCGCCGGGCACCCCGACATTTTCCCCGCGCGTGACGTTGCGCTGCAGAGCGCGGTCGGTCACGCGCTCGGCATCGACCCGCGTCCGCCGGAGAAAACACTGATCGCATTGGCCGAATCATGGAGCCCGTGGCGAGGTGTCGCATCGCGGCTTTTCTGGTCCTATTATCGCGAAACCAGGGGGCGGGACGCAGCGCCGCCGTCCTGAATCTACAAAAAAGCATAAAAATCGGGGTTTTTTGACGCCTTGGGCAAGCGACAATCCGCTTCACATCCCTGTCATGTCGGGCTTACAGTATCCGCGCCGTTCGGGTCTAGAACCAAGGAGGTAAACACGTGACGGTTGCCGTATCTCCGGATGGGCTTCCAGCACTGGTGCTGAATGCGGATTACCGTCCGCTCAGCTACTACCCCTTGTCGCTCTGGTCCTGGCAGGACGCCATCAAGGCGGTGTTCCTCGACCGGGTGAACATCGTCGCCGAATATGAGCATGCGGTGTCCTCGCCGACCTTCTCGATGAAGCTGCCGAGCGTGGTCAGCCTGAAGGCCTATGTGAAGCCGTCCAGGCACCCGGCCTTCACCCGCTTCAACGTCTTCCTGCGCGACCGCTTCCAGTGCCAGTATTGCGGCACGCCCGACGACCTCACCTTCGACCACGTCATCCCCCGCCATCGCGGCGGTGCGACGACCTGGGAGAATGTCGTCGCGGCCTGCTCGCCCTGCAATCTGAGGAAGGGCGGCATGATGCCGGCGCATGCCAAGATGTGGCCGCTGCAGAAGCCCTATCAGCCGACCGTGCATGATCTGCACAACAACGGCCGCCTGTTCCCGCCGAACCATCTGCACGAAAGCTGGATGGATTATCTCTACTGGGACGTCGAACTCGAACCTTGAGATCGTTCGAGAATTCGGGAGGCTGGCCGCCTGAAGCGATTGTCTGCGCTTCCGGTACTCACGTACTTTAGTGCGCTCCGCTCCGGTTCTCGAAAATCACTTCATCCGACTCAGCCTGCCGAATTCTTGAACGATCTCGCGCCGCGCCAGATCAGTCCTTGGCAAACGCGCCACGGAAGGCGACGGCGCCCAGGATAAGGCTGGCGATGGCGTTCCAGCCGGCCAGGGACAGGCCCAGGATGCGCAGTGCCGCCTTGTCGCAGGAGGGCGGCACGAATTTGTCGAGCGCGTCGAGCACGCCCTTGCCGCCGGTGTCGACCGGGCCGGCGCCCGCCGTGCAATCGGTCGGGCCGGCCCACCACTGCCACTCGACGCCGGAGTGATAGACGCCGAGATAGAGGCCATAGAGCATCAGCAAGCCGCCAATGCCCAGCAGGCCGCGCGTCAGCCAGGCCGGCGCGCGCAGCATCGAGGCGATCACCGCCAGCACCATCAGCGGCGCGCCGATATAATAGGGGGTGCGCTGCTCCAGGCAGAGATGGCAAGGGATGTAGCCGCCAATGTACTGGAAGCCGAGCGCCGACCCGACGGTCGCGGCCATGGCGACGGCGAGAAACAGGGCGGTCCGCGTCCGCTGGTGTCTGGTGTCGGCATTCATGGTCGCTGTCATGGGGTTTTTGTCCGTTGAGTTCGCCGGCCGTTCGACTTTTTATCCATGTCGTTGTCCCAAAACCGCGGGGCACTTTTTGGGCGACATGGACTAGAACGCGTATTTGACGACGATATAGAGCAAAATCAGGGCAGCGGCCGCGGCGCCGGCGATCAGCCCGAGGCGCTTTTCGATGAATTCGCGGATCGATTCGCCATAGCGGCGCAGCAGCCACGCCAAGAGCAGGAAGCGCGCGCCGCGAGCGACGATGGCCGAGATGATGAAGATCAACAAATTGACGTGCAGGGCGCCCGCAAGGATGGTGACGACCTTGATCGGCGGCAGGTGCGCGAGACCGGAGGTAACGAGCAGCACCAGCATCAGGCCGATGCCAGAATTCTGCCAGCGCTCGAAGGTCTCCAGGCCGCCGAAATGCTCCAGGATCGGACGGGCGATAGTGTCGTAGGCGAAATAGCCGATCATCCAGCCGGCGATGCCGCCAAGCACCGAGGCGACCGTGGCGGTCAGCGCATAGCGGTAGGCGCGGTCGGGGCGTGCCAACGCCATCGGCAGATAGAGTACATCGGCCGGCACGAAGAAGAACGAGCTTTCAATGAAGGCGATGATGGCAAGCCACCATTCCGCGGATTTCCTGGCCGCCAGCGACAAGGTCCAGTCGTAAAGTCCGCGAAGCATCGGCACTCCTATGCGTGTCGCCCAAACGGTGCGCTGCGGTTTCGGGGCAATGGCATGCACAAAACAAAGACCCAAAGCGCGCCATCCATCCGCTGGGACGCGCCTCGCTTTGATGCGCCGCCTGTCTAGAAAGATTTTCCGCGCCGCACAATGGCAGCGCGGTCACGAAATCAAAAGGGGAAGATTGGTCGCATCCCGGTGATCTCGAGATTTGGCCAGTTGACGAACAGGCCTCCGACCGTATAGTCCGCGCCCATCCAGGCCGCCCGGCCTGAGCCCCTATGGCGGAATTGGTAGACGCGCTCGACTCAAAATCGAGTTCCGCAAGGAGTGCTGGTTCGATCCCGGCTAGGGGCACCATTCCTTTTTTCAGGATCCATGTTGCTTGCCCGCCCATGGCCTGGGGCAAGGTCGATAAGCCACGGAGAGGGTCGGTTGCATCGGACGCGGCCGAGATGATTCAGGGCACAGGCTGGCGCTACAGCGACAGCCTGTGCCTTCTCCGATCCAATCAGAGCGAGTGCTTGTAGCCGATCCCGATGTTCCATTTGTCGCCGGCGAGATCGTTGTAGGGCGCCGAGGTCGTATCGGTCTTCTTCCAGGAATAGCCGACGCTGGCATAGACCGCGTTGGTGGAGTCGATGTTGTAGGTCACGCCGGTGGCCAGTTTGGGCGTTTCCCAGGTGGTGCTGAAGGCGTTGCGGTAGCGGAAGTTGAAGACGTTCCAGGTCCATTGCTTGGACAGCTTCCAATCGCCCGCGAGATAGAGGGCATAGTAGGGAACATTCGCGTTGGCATCGGCATCCTTGATGATGCCAGTATCGTGCCAGGTGTAGCCGAGCCCCAGGCTGGGGGTCAGGGTGAAGGCATCCGTGATCTTGATTTTGTAGCCGAGGCTTGCTTCGGCATAGTACTGCGACTTTCCGCCGGTCTTGAAGGTTGGCTGGATGAAGATCCCGCCGACGAAATTATTGTCGAAATTGTGCGAGACGCTGAGCTTGAAGTAGGTGTCGGCAAGCGACCGGGCGGTGTTGCTGCCATTGTCGATGGCGTAGAATTCCGGGTCCCCCTCGATTGCGATCGTCCAGGTCGGCGCTGCCGGTGGCGGGGCTTCGACCAGGTCGGCGGCAAAGGCCGATGTGGCCATGGACAAGCAGACGCCCAATGGGGCGATGATGGCGCGCAAAAGCATGGTCTTTCCTCGAGATGTGGCGGCGCATCGGGGACGGAGCGGCGCGTTGGGATGTGGCGAGGATTAGCTAGGCGCGTGCCATTACAGTTATGTGACGATGTGCCATTCGTGTGGGCGGCTTCGCCCAGACGGCCCTCGACTGGAAACCGGCGGTGCAGTTTGGTCACACCCGCGAGGCGGGGGTGGCAACAACTCTTCGACGAGAACGGTTTTCTTGCCTTGGACGAAGCAGGTGCACCAGACGGCTGTGTCGCGCGTCTGCGCGGTCGAGATGGCTATCGCATATTGCCGGTATGGCCCTGCGAATATCTGCCGGGCTGCGGCCAAACCGTCAGGCCATGAGGCTCGACGCCGACGCGGATTTTCGTCACGGCGCCCGAGGTGGTGTCGATCATGTAGACCTCGCTGTCGAAGCGGCCGGACAACCACAATTGCCTGCCGTCGGCGCTGACATTGCCCATATCGGGGCTGCCGCCACCGGGTATGGGCCATTGCGCGACCACCGAACGGGAAGCAAAGTCGATGACCGTCACGCTGCCCGGCCCCTTTGCGCGGCCTTGCTCCATCTTGTGCGAGCCGCGATTTGAAACGTAGAGTTTTGTCCCGTCGCGGCTCACGACAAAGCCGTGCGTTCCGATGCCGGTGGCGATGAAGCCGATCTCGGAAAAGCTGTCTCCGTCGATCAGGAACACGCCGTCGTTCATCATGTCGGCGACATAGAAGACCTTGCCGTCGGGCGAAAGCCGGATGTCCTGCGGCATGCCCATCTTCGACAGAGCGAGGTGGCCGAGCACCTTCTGGTTTTTCAGGTCCACCTTCAACAGTCCCCCATCGCCATATTCGCAGGTGAATATGGCGTAGGCATTGTCGGCGGAGAAATCGGCATGGTTGATGCCGGGGCAGGTCGGCGTCGGTATCGTCGATTTCAGCGCCATGGTCTGCGGATCGCGCAGATCAAGGCGCTGAAAGGCCTCGTCGACGACGACGGCCGAACTTCCATCCGGCATGAAGTACATGTTGTAGGGGTCATCGACCGGGATTTCGTGACCCGGCCTGGCGGTCTTGGGATCGATCGGCGTCACGCTGCCCTTGCTGGTGCCGCTGGCGTTGTTGGCGACCCAGAGCGTGCTCAGATCCCAGGACGGAACGACGTGCTGCGGCTTGCGCCCGACAGGGAACCTGTCGACCTCCTTGAGCGTCGCGGTATCGATGACCGATACGCTGTTGGACGAGCGGTTCGGAACATAGACGCGCGGCAGCGCGCCTATCGTGGCCGGGCTCAAATGATCAGAGGTTGTCTGGTCGTAGATATTGACCGGAGAGCGGGCAGGCGGCGGCTCGCTGCAATCCTCCGGGCACGAGTCGGCCCAAGCCGATGCCGGCGATAGGGCAAGCAACAAAACGAGCAAGGCGCGAAAGCGCGTGAACCGTCGATATGGCTTGATCATTTGGGCTGCTGTCTTGTGAATTCGCGGATCGCTTCGGTCGTACCGCTGACGATCAGGTCGACGCCGAGTTGACCGAACTCGGCCGATGATCGTGTCGGGTCGCCACCATAGACGCCGTCGCCGGCGCCGAGCTTCGGAGCCGCCGCGAGGCGATCCTTGCGCACCATGGAAGGGTCGATGGCGAGCATCAGCGATGTGTCGGCCAATCCGGCGTGGGTTCCGATCTCGGACTGCCTCGCGCCGGCCGACAGGAGCTTGTCGACATAGGGGCCCTGGGTGATCTGATAGTATTGCAGCGCCGCAAAGACCCGGACCGGGCCTTTGCTCCATTCGGCATTCAGACGATCGGCCACATGACGCTCGTCGACTTGATAGCCGCCATGGTCGCCGATCAGCACGATGGTCTTGAAGCCGTGCAGCTTGAAGCTGCGCGCCGCGGATTCGAGCAATTGCTCGAAAATCTTGTCGCTGATGGTAATCGTTCCGGGAAACCGCATATGGGCGCTCGGCGGGTCGATGGTCCCTTCCGGGACATAGGAGATCACCGGGGCGACCAAGGCGTTGCCGAGTTGACCGGCAATCTTCTCGGCCAGGAACTTGACCCGCACATTGTGCTTGCCCAAGGCCATGGCAGGACCGCTTTGCTCTGTGCCGCCTATCGGGACGATGATCGTCGTCGTCCCGGCGCTGATCCGATCGCGCAGTTCGGTCCAGGTCTGGTCTTCGAGGAAGACCGATGCATTGGCAGCATGGGCCCCCGAGGCAAGACCCGACAGAAGCCAAAGGCCAACGACAATGCCCGCGCGCGTGAAACGGTGCCGTGCGATCAGCCTCTGGGCGATGCGTTGCACCGGACCGGATGTCCGCCGATTTCCTGCAGTTAGTTCGGGGGCGGTGGTCTCGGCAAGGCGCCGGCGGCCGCGAGGATTCGGGATCATGGGCTACCGCCGTCTCAGCAGGCTCTTCATGCGGTTGCGCAGCAGGCGGGCCATGTTGCGGGTCTCGCGGTAGAGATGCAGCTGCGAGGCGGCCTGGCGGGCGAGGCGGTCGGCGTCCGGCGTCAGCCCGATCACCAGCGTGCCGATCGGCTTGCGCTCGGCCCACAGCCGGCTCATCACCGGATGATCCGGCACCGCGCAGGAATCGGTCATCATGATGTTGGGATCGTCGAGATGCTGCCGGGTGACCTCGATCATCAGCAGCGTGCCGGGAGAATAGGCGGCCAGCGTCTCGTCATAGGCCGTCTTCCAGGTATAGGCGACGCCGGCCTCGACGAAGACGATCAGGCAAGCGATGGTGCGGCCGTCGAGCGTCAGCGAATGGATGCGGCACATGTCCTGCTCGGCGAGCCGGTGGACGGCCTCGCGGGCAAAGGCGGCGCGGAAGCGGTCGATCGCCATGGCGGTGCGCTCGCGGCCCTTCCAGCCGGAGGCTTCCAGCGTCAGGAAGCCCTCGATGGCGTGGCGGATCTCCTCGGGGCCGCGCGCCACCACATGCTCCAGCCTGCCGAGGTCGGCAAGGCGCCGTTTCAGGCGGCGGAACTCGCGATAATGGTGCGGGCGCAGCGAAGCCTTCAGATAGTCATCGCCGTCGAGCCCGCTCTCCAGCACGGGGCGCGGGGTCTGGCCGGTCGTGACCAGCGTCAGGCCGCGCGTCTCGGCCACGGTGTCGAGCAGGCTCGCCACGGGACCATCGAGCCTGATGTCGGGCAGCACGAAGACTTTCGGCAGCTTGAGGTGTGGGCGCGACAGCATCGAGAAGAAATCCTCGACGACGCCGACCGGATCGTCGCGGTCGATCAGCGGCGTGCCGAGCGGACCGAACGGGCTCGACCAGGTGCGCATCACCGGCACGCCGAGCGGCACCACCGGGCGTTCCACCGAGATCGGCACCAGCAGGCGCAGCCGGTTGCGGTATTCGTCGCCGTCGCGGATCACCGCCAGGCGCACCTCGCGATCCTCCAGCCGGGGCATGGCCGGCGCCAGGAAGCGCGGGTTGAAGAAGACGTTCGGCTCGATCGTGCGGGCGCACAAATAATCCAGTTCCTCGACCAGGTCGAAGCCGGCGGACGCCGGGTAGATGGCAAGCTTGCGTTCCGGCCGGTTGTTGGCGAGGATTTCGATATGGGCGGGATCGGGATCGCGCGCCAGCCCGGCAAGGCCGGACACCATGGCGCCGGCGGTGCCGCCGCTGGTTTCCTCGAGCAACGGGATGGCGGCCATCAGGCGGCTCCTTTGGCAGGCACGAAGATGGCCATGACGATGCCAAGCTTGCGCCAGACCGTGAAAGACAGCGCGCTGGCCTCGAAGATCATGGCGAAGGCGGTGGCCATGGCGGCGCCCCACAGGCCGAAATGCGGGATCAGCACCACGTTGAGGCCGATGTTGAAGGCCAGTGTCATGGCATAGACGGCGGCGCAGATGTTCTGGTTGCCGCTCATGGTGAGCAGGCTTTCGCAGGGACCGACGGCGGCGCGCGCCACGACGCCGAAGACGAGCAGGAACAGCAGCGGATAGCCCGACGTGAATTCGGGGCCGAACAGCACCAGCATGGGTTTGCCCAGTGCCAGCACCAGCAGCGCCATCAGCAGCGAAGGCCAGAAGGTCCAGGACACCGTCTCGCGGGCAAAGGCGGCAAGCCTCGCCGGCTCGCCATGGGTGAACTGCGCATAGCGCTGGGCGACACCGGCCTTGACGGCGAAATAGACGAAATGCACCAGCGCCAGCGTCTTGACCGTGGCGAAATAGACGGCGACGTCGTTGGGATCCATATAGGCGCCGACCATCAGCACGTCGGCATTGGTGAGCAGGAAGAAGAAGCTTTCGACCAGGAAGATCGGCAGCGAGACGATGAACCATTGCGCGAAATGCACCTTCATCGGTCCGGCCGGGATCTGCCTTTCCATGCGGTGCGTGACGCCGATCAACTGGGCGAGGGTGGTGACATAGGTGGCGGCGATCGAGGCGAAGATCGCCGTCCTGGCATCGGCGGCGTAGCCGGCAAGAAGCATCAGCGCCATGAACAGCAGGATCAGCACCGGCCGTATCAGATAGGTCGGCGACAGGGCGAAAAGCGCCCAGCTGTTCGCCCTGGCCTGGCCCTGCAACAGGTCCGACAGCGCGATCATCGGCAGGCAGATGACGCCGAGGATGAACGGGATCACGTAATAGTTTTCGATCCACGGCGCCGACAGCCAGACACCGAGCGCGCCAAGCCCGGCGATGATGGTGGAGGCGATCAGCACGAACAGGCGGCTGGCCACGACGATGCCGCGCAGTTCGTCCATCAGGCCGCGCTCGCGGTATTCGGGAATGAAGCGGATGACCGAGGTGTGGAAGCCGAGGCAGGCGAGGTTGCCGACGATGACCATCGTCACCCAGACCAGCACGAAGATGCCGTATTCGAACGAGCCCATCCAGCGCGCCATCAGCACCTGGCTGATGAAGGCGATGACGGCGCTGACGATGCGGATGGAGAAGGCGATGACGGACATGCGGCCGGCCTCGCCACGCTCATCGGCGGTGAACAGCACGGCGTCGATGCGGCCAAGCAACGGCCCGACACGCAGCGCCAAACGCTGCGGCAAGAACCGCCCGGCAGTCGTGGCCGCGGAAAAGCGCACCCCGATCTCTCTCCGTTTTCCGCCTCTTTTTCAGGCGTTGGTGTAGCGGAGACACATTAAGAAACGGTTGGGTGAGCTTCCTTCGCCCCGTTCACGGGGAGAAGGAAAGAGCGCGTCCTTAAGCAAAGGCCCCGTGGCAGTGCTTGTATTTCTTGCCGGAGCCGCAGGGGCAGGCTTCGTTGCGGCCGACCTTGCCCCAGGTCGCCTGATTGTTCGGGTCGCGGTCTTCGGGGGCGACGACGGCGCTCTGCTCCTGGCGCACCAGGAGGGCTGTCTCGCCGCCTTCGAAATCGTTCTCGCCGGTGGTGCCGTCAATATGCGTGCCGAACATGTCGGGCGCTTCCGGGGGCGGGGCTTCGGCGGCCTGGCGGACCAGTTCGACGCGCATCAGCTGCGCGGTGACGGCCTGGCGCAGATTGCCCAGCATCGCCTGGAACAGTTCGAAGGCCTCGCCCTTGTACTCCTGCAGCGGATCGCGCTGCGCGTAGCCGCGGAAGCCGACGACCGAGCGCAGATGGTCGAGATTGACGATGTGCTCGCGCCACAGATGGTCGAGCGTCTGCAGCACCACGGAGCGCTCGACATAGTTCATTACTTCGGGGCCGAAGCGCTCGGCGCGCTCCTTGGCGGCGGCATCGGCGGCGGCAGTGATGCGCTCGCGGATGTCGTCCTCGGCGATGCCTTCTTCCTTGGCCCAGTCCTCGACCGGCAGGTCGAGATTGAGGAATTCGGCGACCTCGGCCTTGAGGCCGGCGACATCCCATTGCTCCGCATAGGCGTTTTCGGGGATGGCCTTGGCGACGATCTCGTCGATGACGCCCTCGCGCATCTCGGCAATGGTTTCCGACAGGCCTTCGCCGTCCATCAGCTCGATGCGTTGTTCGAACACCACCTTGCGCTGGTCGTTGGAGACGTCGTCATATTTCAACAGGTTCTTGCGGATGTCGAAGTTGCGCGCCTCGACCTTCTTCTGCGCCTTCTCCAGCGCCTTGTTGATCCAGGGATGGATGATCGCCTCGTCTTCCTTGAGGCCGAGCTTCTGCAGCATGCCGTCCATGCGCTCGGAGCCGAAGATGCGCATCAAATCGTCCTGCAGCGACAGGAAGAATTTCGAACGGCCGGGGTCGCCCTGGCGGCCGGAACGGCCGCGCAACTGGTTGTCGATGCGGCGCGATTCATGGCGCTCGGTGGCGAGAACGTAGAGGCCGCCGGCGGCCAGCGCCTTTTCCTTCAGGCGCTCGACGTCGGCGTTGATTTCCTTTTCGCGCGCCTCGCGCTCCGGGCCCTCAGGCATGTCGCCCAGTTCGTCGGCAATGCGCATTTCGGCATTGCCGCCGAGTTTGATGTCGGTGCCGCGGCCGGCCATGTTGGTGGCGATGGTGATGGCGCCGGGCTTGCCGGCCTGGGCGACGATCGCCGCCTCGCGCTCGTGGTGGCGGGCGTTCAGCACCTCGAAATCCTTGAAACCTTCCTTGCGCAGGCGGTCGGCCAGCTGCTCGGACTTCTCGATCGAGGTGGTGCCGACCAGCGTCGGCTGGCCCTTGGCGCTGGCTTCGCGGATCTCCTTGACGATCGCCTTGTACTTCTCCTCGACCGTCCGGTAGACCTCGTCGTCCTCGTCCTTGCGGATGACCGGCAGATTGGTCGGGATCTCGGTGACTTCGAGCCCGTAGATGTTGCCGAATTCCTCGGCCTCGGTCAGCGCCGTGCCGGTCATGCCGGACAGCTTCTTGTAGAGGCGGAAATAGTTCTGGAAGGTGACGGAGGCGAGCGTCTGGTTCTCCGGCTGGATCGCCACATGCTCCTTGGCTTCCAGTGCCTGGTGCAGGCCTTCCGAATAGCGGCGGCCGGGCATCATGCGGCCGGTGAACTCGTCGATGATGACGATCTCGCCGTTGCGCACGATGTAGTCCTTGTCGCGCTGGAACAGCCGGTGCGCCTTCAGCGCGTTGTTGACATGATGGACGATGGCGACGTTCTCGACGTCATAGAGCGACTCGCCCTTCAGCAGGCCGGCATCGCGCAGCAGGTTCTCCAGCTTCTCGGTGCCTTCCTCGGTGAAGATCGAGGTCTTCTGCTTCTCGTCGATTTCATAATCCTGCGGCTGCAGCTGGATGATGAAGGTGTCGATGGTGTTGTACATTTCCGAGCGGTCCTCGAGCGGACCGGAAATGATCAGCGGCGTGCGCGCCTCGTCGACCAGGATGGAATCGACTTCGTCGACGATCGCGTAATTGTGGCCGCGCTGCACCATCTGGGCGCGCTCGTACTTCATGTTGTCGCGCAGATAGTCGAAGCCGAGCTCGTTGTTGGTGGCGTAGGTGACGTCGGACGCGTAGGCGACGCGGCGCTCCTCGTCGGACAGGCCATGGACGATGACGCCGACCGAGAGGCCGAGGAATTTGTAGACGCGGCCCATCCATTCGGAGTCGCGGGTGGCGAGATAGTCGTTGACGGTGACGACATGGACGCCGTTGCCGGCCAGCGCGTTGAGGTAGACCGGCAGTGTCGCGACCAGGGTCTTGCCCTCGCCGGTGCGCATCTCGGCGATGCCGCCATTGTGCAGCACCATGCCGCCGATCAGCTGGACGTCGAAGGGGCGCATGCCGAGCACGCGGCGTGCCGCCTCGCGCGCGGTGGCGAAGGCCGGGACCAGAAGGTCGTCAAGGCTGGCGCCATTGGCGATGTCCTGGCGGAATTTTTGCGTACGCCCCGCGAGTTCGGCGTCGGAGAGCGCTCGCATCTCGTTTTCCATGGCGTTGATCGCCTCGACACGGGGCCGGGTCGATTTGACCCGACGGTCGTTGGAGGAACCGAAAACCTTACGGGCGAGACCGCCGAGACTGACCATCCAATGGTCCTTTCGATAGAATTCTCAATCTTGAGATGGGCGCCGGCCGGCCCCATCAAATCCGCGTGATCGCACCGCCTGAATACGGGCAAACACAAAAAGCGCCCGGAAAACGGTTCTGGACGCAAAGTCGTTGGACAGATAAGAGGGGGCTCAACTGATGTCAACGCCGCGCTGGCCCTGCCGGTCGTGCCAAATTCCGCCACAATCTGGCTGATCTGGAAGCCACCCCTCCTTACAATCCTTCACCGGAGTCATCCTTATGCCCTTGTTGTTCCGCCGTGCGTCGCTCGCCAGCCTTGGCCTGGCCTTCGGCCTGTCGGCTCTTTGCCTGTCGCCCGTCATGGCGCAGGAGGCCGCTCCTGCTGCCCCGGCCGCACCCGCTGCGGCGCCGGTCGACCCGAATGCCGTTGTCGCAACGGTCAACGGCCAGCCCCTGACCGAAGCCGACCTAGTGCTTGCCGAAGGCGAGCTGTCGCAGCAATTCGCGCAGTTGCCGCCCGAACAGCGCCGCGCGGCTGCCCTTTCGGCCGCCATCGAGATCCGCGTCATGGCCGCCAAGGCCGTTACCGACGGCCTCGACAAGGATCCCGACTTCCAGCGCCGCATGGCCTTCCTGCAGCAGCGCGCGCTGCATGGCGAGATGGTCGAGAAAGGCGTCGTCGACAAGGTCACCGACGCCGAGATCCGCGCCCGCTACGACCAGGAAATCGCCAACACGCCGCCGGTCAACGAGGTGCATGCCCGTCACATCCTCGTGAAGACCAAGGAAGAGGCCGAGGCGATCATCAAGCAGCTCGACGGCGGCGGCGATTTCCAGAAGCTCGCCAACGAGCACACCAGCGATCCCTCGGGCAAGTCCAATGGCGGCGATCTCGGCTGGTTCGGGCCTGGGCAGATGGTGCCGGAGTTCGACAAGGCGGCCTTCGCGCTCGATGTCGGCAAATACACCAAGGAGCCGGTGCAGACGCAGTTCGGCTGGCATGTCATCAAGCTCGAGGACAAGCGCGCCAAGCAGCCGCCGGCCTTCGACGACGTCAAAGACCAGGCCAAGCAGGCGGTCATCCGCGACAAGTATTTCGCGCTGGTCAAGTCGCTGCGCGCCGGCGCCAAGGTCGAGATCCCCGACGCCAAGCTGAAGCAGGCCGTCGATACGATGGAAGCCGGCAAGTAAGCCTGAACGATTTCTTCAAAGGGGCGCGGCAGCCAAGGGTTGCCGCGCCCTTTTTTGTTGGCCGCCGCTATCTGCCTGATGCCGCTATGCCTTGCAGGAGATAGCGGATCATCTTGCGTATCGTCGCCTCGGGCTCGTCGAGCCGGTTGGTCAGGAGATGCCGCCAGGCGTAGGAAGCGATGAGATCGGCAACGACACCCGCATCGATATCGCCGGCGATCTCGCCCCGCGCCTTGGCGCGTTCGATGATCTGGCCGGTATGGGTGCGGCGCGCTCCGGCATAGCCGGCCAGGGCCGTCGCCGCGGTTTCATCCGACTGCGCCTCGGCGATCAGCGACTTGAAAACACTGCCCGACGATGTCTCGAGCCAGTGCGTGAATAGATTGATCAGGAAGCCGACGAGATCCTCCTCCAGGCTTCCCGTATCAGGAATGTCGACGCGCTTCTGGCGCTGGTAGACCTCGAGCAGCAGTGCCGCCTTGCTCGGCCACCAGCGATAGATGGTCGGCTTGCCGGCACGGGCGCGCCGCGCCACCGCCTCGATCGAGAAGCCGGCATAGCCGGCCTCGATCAGCACGGCTTCGGCGGCCTCCAGAATGGCTTCGGCGCTGTCCGGATTGCGCCTGGCACCAATCGATTTGCGTGCCGGATCGGCGATTTCGCCCATGAGCCGTTCCTCCTGAAGCGGTTGCGTGCCGGCCGAAACGACAACCCGCCGGCAACTGTTGCCTCGCCCCGTATTTTTGCCAGCCGGATGCCTGCCATCCGGAGCAAAGCCTTCGTTTTCCTTGCAGCGTTCGTGCGGACGCCAAATGAAGCCATTTGGCCGCAAAATACGCTGATGCCAAGAGATGCTCATACATCATCGCTTGACGAAACGGAACGGTTCGTTCTATTCAACGAAACGTTTCGTTCCGATGGACATCGCCCATGACGACCATTATCGCATCCGGCACCGCACCCGCCGAGACGACAATTTCGAGTTGGATGACCTTCTTGCTGGCTGCCGCCTGCGGGCTGATTGTCGCCAATATCTACTACGCGCAGCCATTGATTGGCCCGATCGGCGCTGAACTTGGCCTGCCGCCGCATGCGGCGGGCCTGATCGTTACGATGGCGCAGATCGGCTACGGGGTGGGCCTGCTGTTCATCGTGCCGCTTGGCGACCTCGTCGAGAACCGCAAGCTCGTGCTTGGCATACTCGTCGTTGCGACGCTTGCCTTGCTGGGTGCGGCGATATCAACGCAGCCGGCGGCTTTTCTGGCCGCGATGCTGTTTGTCGGTCTTGGCTCGGTCGCTGTGCAGACCCTTATCCCCTATGCGGCGCACCTGGCGCCGGAAGCCAGGCGTGGCCGCGTGGTCGGCAATGTCTCAGTGGGGTTGTTGCTGGGTATAATGCTGTCACGGCCGTTTTCCTCCTTCATCACGGCGCTGTCGTCCTGGCATGTGGTCTACTTCACCTCTTGCATTGTCATGATCGTGCTGACCGTGGTGCTGCGGTTCGCGCTGCCCAGACGCATGCCGACGGCGCGTCTGAGCTACGGTGCGCTTTTGGCGTCCATGGTGCATATTGCGCGCTCGACGCCGGTGCTGCGGCGGCGGGCTCTCTATCAGGCCTTCCTGTTCGCAGCCTTCAGCCTGTTCTGGACGACGACGCCGCTGCTGCTGGCCGGACCCGATTTTGGCTTGACGCAGCGCGGCATCGGCCTGTTCGCTTTGGCCGGCGTCGCCGGTGCAATCGCCGCGCCGCTCGCCGGAAGGGTCGCCGACCGCGGCTGGAGCCGCCCGGCGACAGCCTTTGCCATGCTGTGCGTCGCCGTTGCGTTTCTTGTAACCCATATCGCTCCCAGCGGCTCGACACTTTCGTTGGCGCTGCTGGTCGCCGCCGCTATCGTGCTCGACTTCGGCGTGCAGACCAACCTTGTGCTCGGCTATCGGGATCTGTTCGCGCTCGGCGCCGCGCATCGCAGCCGCCTGAACGGGCTCTACATGGCGACGTTCTTTATCGCCGGCGCAGTCGGCTCGGGCGTCGGCGGTTGGGCGTATGCCCAAGGCGGCTGGCCACTGGTGTCCTGGATCGGCCTGGCGCTGCCAGTTGCGGCACTGCTCTGTTTCGCCACCGAATTCATGTCGCGCCAAAGGGCGTGAATTCGCGCCCAGGTTAGCGCATCATTGCATCGCCTGCGAGGTTTCGGATTCGATGCGCCATCCCTCTTCGGCCTTGACCAGCCCGAGCGTAACGCGCGCCTTGCCGGTCAGCCGTGCCGCCGACTTGTCCTTCGGCACATAGTCGTAGTGCATGGCAAAGGTGGCCTCAGTGCGGTCCTCGCCATGCGGCGTGATCTCCAGGCTGCCTGGTTCCAGCCCGAGCGACCACGAAGTCCATTGCGCGAACCAGTCGGTCTTCACCTTGACGATGGCATCGGCGTCGTAGCGTGTGCCGAAAATGGTGGCCGACGCGCCGTAGATCCGCTTGACCGTTTCGGCCATCGTCCTGGTGTCCGGTGTCAGATAGTTCCGGCGCAGGAATTGTTCGATCGAAGCCTTGTCGTCGCCCACGGAACGCTCCAGCGCCGCGACCTGTGGGGCCGTGGCCGGCGCCGGCTCCGCCGCCGGCTTCGGCTTCGGGGCAGGCCCTTCACCCGGGACGAATTCGAAGCGTTCGAGCAGCGAGCCCTGCTCCCAGGGGCGCTGGCCTTCGCGGGTTTGCGAAACGACGTCGCGGCGCACCGCGATCATCATGTCGTTGATGCTCTGGCCGGGCTCGCCAATGTGCCGCAAAAGGGCTGATGCAAAGGGCGAGTTGCGCCCGGTGCCGTCCATGGCGACCGCGCCGGGCGCCGTCGAGAAGGCAATGAAGGAGCCGCGCGTCGAATCGAACTGCGCCAAGCCGGCGAGCGCCGTCGCCGAGCGCGTGGTGGCGGTGCGGCTGAGGCTGCGGGCGAACGGGTTGTTACGGCAGGCATCGAGAAACACCAGACTGACCTTGGTCTGCTGTTCCATGATGTCGAGGACTTCGTCGATCGGCACGGCTTCGAGCTGCAGTTTCACCGGCATGTCGAGCCTGGCGTCGACCGGCACGATGTAGTTGCGCCCGTCGACCTGCAGGCCGTGGCCGGCATAGTAGAAAAGCCCGACGCCGGCGCCTTCGAGCGCATCGGAGAATTCGCCGATGCTGCGTTCGAGCTCGCGCTTGCCGAGGTCGTTGCCTTCGATGACCTCGAAACCGATGGAGCGCAGCTTGTCGGCGATGTCGAGGGCGTCGTTGACCGGATTGGCCAGCGTGCCGGCCTCGGCATAGGTGCCGTTGCCGATGACAAGCGCCACGCGACGCGCCGGCTCAGCGTCGGCGCTCAGCAGCAATAGTCCCAGAAATGCCCATGCGAGGATCGCAAGCCTGCCCATGGGCGCAATCATAGCGCCACAGGCCCCGGCGACGCCAACAGATTTGAAATGCAGGCTTAATCCAGCGTGGTCCGCCGCCCCGGCAGGCGCGGCGAAAACGCCCTTGCGCCCGCGCGCCGTATCGGGCAAACCGGCCTTCCCTTGCGATTTTCCCGCCCGAGGTCCCCATGTCCACGACGATTTCGCCGCTCGCGCCGAAGAAGTACCCCAAGATGCCTGTCATTGAAGGGGTGCGCATCGCCACCGCCGAAGCGGGGATAAAGTACAAGAACCGAACCGACCTGCTGGCCATGGTGTTCGATGCCGGCACCGCGGTCGCCGGCGTGTTCACCAGGTCGAAATGCCCCTCGGCGCCGGTCGATTTCTGCCGTCAGAACCTTGCCGCCGGCAAGGCGCGGGTGCTGGTCGTCAATTCCGGCAATGCCAACGCCTTCACCGGCAAGAAGGGCCGCGAATCCACCGCTCTGACCGGCGAGGCGGCGGCCAAGGCTGCCGGCTGCACGGCAGGCGAGGTCTTCCTGGCCTCGACCGGCGTCATCGGCGAGCCGCTCGACACGACCAAGTTCAGCCATCTGCTCGCCGGGCTGGTCAGCGATGGCAAGCCCGACCTGTGGACCGAGGCGGCGAAGGCCATCATGACCACGGACACCTATCCGAAAGTGGCGACGCAGACGGTCAAGCTTGGCGATACCGATGTCACCATCAACGGCATCTCCAAGGGCGCCGGCATGATCGCCCCCGACATGGCGACGATGCTGTCCTTCATCGCCACCGATGCGCCGATCGCGGCCCCCGTGCTGCAGGATCTGCTATCGCGCGGCACGGCCAAGACCTTCAACGCGGTGACCGTCGACAGCGACACCTCGACCAGCGACACGCTGCTGATCTTCGCCACCGGCAAGGCCGCCAAGCGCGGCGCGCCCGAGATCACCGACCCCAGAGATGCCCGGCTCGGCCAGTTCCGCCGGGCGCTCGGCAAGGTGCTGAAGTCGCTGGCGCTGCAGGTGGTGCGCGACGGCGAGGGCGCCCGCAAGCAGGTCGAAGTCACCGTCACCGGCGCGAAATCGGCCCGCTCGGCCAAGCGCATCGCGCTGTCGATCGCCAATTCGCCGCTGGTCAAGACGGCGGTCGCCGGCGAGGACGCCAATTGGGGCCGTGTGGTCATGGCCGTCGGGAAGGCCGGCGAACCCGCCGACCGCGACCGGCTGTCGATCTGGTTCGGCGACAACCGGCTGGCGCATGAAGGCGAGCGCGATCCGGCCTATTCGGAAGAAAAGACCTCGGCCTACATGAAGCGTGACGATATCCGCATCCGCGCCGATATCGGCATCGGCCGCGGCAAGGCGACGGTGTGGACCTGCGACCTCACCAAGGAATATGTCACCATCAACGGCGATTATCGGAGCTGACGGTTTTGGCTTCCAGGCATCCGGCAAGCATGCTTGCGATCGTGCGCCGCTACGAGGCGGCCGGCTTTCGCGCCTGGCCGGCGGCCGCCGTCCACTATGACGGCACCTGGGTGGTGCGGCTCACCGCCGGCCATCCGGCCAAGCGGCTGAATTCGGTCAACCCGCTCGATCCCGGCGACATCCAGCACATAGCCGACCGCATCGGCCGCGCCAGCCGCCGTTTCGACGCCTATGGAAGGCCGCTGACGTTCCGCATGTCGCCGCTGTCGGGTCCCGATCTTGCCGGCCATCTCGACAAGGAGGGCTGGAGCCGATTCGACGAATCGCTGGTCATGCGGCTGCCGCTGGCCGACGCCCAGCTCGATGCCGCCATGGACCAGATTCCGCTCAAGGACATCAGCCGCTTCATCGGCGCGTCGCTCAAGGTCAGCGGATCGGATGTTTCGCTGCGGCCCGGCCTGTCGGAGATCATCGGCGCCATCCAGCCAGAGGCCGGGCTGTTCGCACTGGAAGATGGGGCAGAGGCGCTGGCGACCCTGATTTGCGTGCATGACGGCGATCTCGCCGGCCTGTTCGAAGTCGCCACCGACAAGGCGGCGCGCAACAAGGGCCATGGCCGCAACCTGATCCGGTCGGCGCTGAAATGGGCGCGGCTGCGCGGCGCGCGGGAGGCCTGGCTGCAGGTCGAGGCCGGCAATGTGCCGGCGCTGGCGCTCTATCGGTCGCTCGGCTTCGAGGAAGTCTATCGCTACCATTATCGCCGGCCGCCCGGGCATGAGTGACGTCGGGCATGAATGATCCGGCCAATACCGGCAAGCGCCTGCTCCTGGTCGCGGCCTGCGCGCTGGTCGATACCGACGGCCGCGTGCTGCTTGCGCAGCGGCCCGAGGGCAAGCAGCTTGCTGGCCTGTGGGAATTTCCCGGCGGCAAGGTCGAGCCCGGCGAGACGCCGGAACAATGCATCATCCGTGAATTGCATGAGGAGATCGGCATCGAGACCGAAATCCCGTGCCTGGCGCCGCTTACCTTCGCCAGCCATTCCTATGACGACTTCCATCTGTTGATGCCGCTGTTTGTCTGCCGCCGCTTCCGTGGCATCGCCCAGCCCCGGGAAGGGCAGGCGCTGAAATGGGTGCGGCCAAGAGAGATGCGTGACTATCCGATGCCGCCGGCCGACGCGCCGCTGATTCCGTTCCTGATCGATCTGCTCTGAGGATTTGTTTTGACGCAATTCCCAAGGGAAAGCGCTCCGCGTCCCGGGAAAGCCGCTTCACATTTTTCCTGGAATTGCTCTGAGGAGCGGCCACGGCCCATATCAGCCAGCGTTAATAGAAGATTTATCTCATCATGAAAAATTGATGCATGGCCGTGTCGTCGCGGCCGCGTCGCGGATTGGCTGGGGAGCGATAGGATGAGCCTGGACAGGGATTGGGATTCGATCCGGCCCGACCGCGGCTTTCGTGCCGCAGATGCGGGCATGGGCATCCTGCGCGTGACACTGCTGTTCGGCTCGGCCGCGGTGGCGCTGGCGCTGATCGCGACCCCTTTCCTCGACAGCCAGACGCGCTCGCAATCGGCGCGCGATGATTTTCCCGGTGGTCTCGACATGACGGCCACCGGCTCGATCAGCCATCGAACCACCTATACGGTGCGCCGCAGCGTGTTGCAGGCGCAGCCCGGTTCGGTCTGCATCATCGGCTCCGATGGCAGAACCAGCGGCGACTGCTGACATGGTTGGAATTTGCAAGAGGGTGGCGGTTTCACCGCCTGTTAAGGCTTTGCCGTTAACCTTTCTTAACAGGTCGGCGGTAAGGTCCTTGGCGAGGGGATCGAGGTGATGAAACCAGTGCTGCTGCATTTTCTGAAAGACGAAACCGGCGCCACGGCGGTCGAATATGGCTTGATCATAGCTGTGTTGTCGCTGACCATCGTCGCCGGCATCAGTCAGGTGTTCAACTCCATCACCTGGCTGTTCAGCAACAATAGCAGCCGGCTTGCGAACGCGTTCGCACCCTGATCGGGCTGTCCACGGCCGACCCGATCATTGCCCGTCGGGAGCCTAAAGTATCGTCTTCAGCGAGACTTTGGCTGAACCCGGTTTCAGCGGTTTCTGCTGCGATGCATCGGGCGCCCAGCCGGACATCCAGACCATCGAGAAACTTGCCCGGATCCGGCCGTCGGCGTCGGAAAACCGCTCGGCATAGATTTCCGCGGCACGCGCAAACAGTCTGCGTGTGCTCGGCCGCCGGCTGCGATCGGTGAGGGCGCTGGTTTCGCCCATGGCGCGCAGATCGGCCATCAAAGCAAACAGATTGGCATAGCGCACCGTCACGGTCTCGACATCGGCGACCGGCAGGGCAAGACCGGCGCGCTGCAGCAGCGCACCGGCGTCGCGCACGTCGGTGAAGGGGATGACGCGGGGGCTGGCGCCGCCGTAAAGCTCGGTCTCGGCCGCAAGCAGGCTCTCGCGCAGCTCGCCGAGCGTGCCGGCGCCGGCGAAGGCGCCAAGAAAGAGCCCGTCCGGCCGAAGCGCGCGGCGGATCTGGATCAGCATGCCGGGAATGTCGTTCATCGCCTGCAGCGACAGAAGCGACACCGCCAGATCGAGGCTTGCCGGTTCGAAGGGCACGGTTTCCAGTGGTGCGACCATGCCGGCGGCACCCGTCAGGAAAACCGTGTCCGTCTCGACGCGGACGATATCCGCCACCTTGCCGCTCGCGGCGAGCACACCGGCCGCGGCCGACGTCTGGCAGAACAGCACCGCCGCCTTGTCGAACCGGCGCTCGACGGCGCCCAGCCGGTCGGCAAGGTCCTCGGCGGCGCGGTTCATCAGGAAATCGGCACCGTCGACCGGATGGCTTAGCGCGCGCCGCTTGTGCGCCAGCCACAAAGAGGTATCCATAATAGGCTGCAAACGGGTGGATCCTTGTTTGTCCACGCCCTGATATACTTGGTACACTCGGTGCGGAGAACCAACCACGTGGCCGATCCGACGCCAGAGATCAAGTCCATCGGGATCAGGAACCTCGCCCGATCGGCCTTCGGCTGGCCGGCGCGCATGCTGTTTCCGCCGGTCTGTGCCGGCTGCCGCCGGCATGTCTCGCAGCCGGGCGTGCTGTGCGGCGCCTGCTGGCCGAAGCTGCGGCTCTTGGAACGGCCCTGGTGCCCGGTTATGGGCACGCCGTTCACCAACCATATGGGCGAGGGTTTTCTGTCGGCCGAGGCGATCGCGGATCCACCACCCTTCGAGCGGGCGCGGGCAGCCGTCGCCTATTCCGGTGTCGCCCGCCAGATGGTGCAAGGGCTGAAATACCAGGATCGCACCGATCTGGCACCTTGGATGGCGCGCTGGATGGTGCGCGCCGGCGCCGATCTCATCGCGGAAGCCGATGTGGTGGTGCCGGTGCCGCTGCACTGGCGGCGTTTCTTCCGGCGGCGCTTCAACCAGTCGGCGGAACTGGCGCGCGCGGTCTGCGAGCTCAGCGGCCTGTCTTTCGCGCCTTCCGCCATGCGGCGGGTGAAACTCACTCGCCAGCAGGTCGGGCTCGAGCGGCAGGAGCGCGAGGAGAATGTGCGGGCCGCTTTCCGCGTGCCGGCCGAGGCGGAGATCCAGATCGCCGGCCGCAGGGTGCTTCTGATCGATGACGTCTACACCACGGGCGCCACCGTGCGCGCGGCCACCAAGGCGCTGAAAAGGGGCGGTGCCGCCACCGTTGACGTGCTGACCTTCGCGCGCGTGTTGCCGGGGGACTTCCGGGCGGACGAGTCCGTGACTATATAAGTCGGCAACGAAAGCGGAATTCATCATGGTCGATGTCACGATCTATACGCGTATGATGTGCGGCTACTGCACGGCGGCCAAGCGGCTGCTGGAGCGCAAGGGCGTCGCCTATACCGAGCATGACGCTTCGTTTTCGCCCGAATTGCGTCAGGAGATGATCTCGCGCGCGCACGGCCGCACGACCTTTCCGCAGATTTTCATCGGCAACACGCATGTCGGCGGCTGCGACGACCTCCACGAGCTGGAGGCCGAAGGCCGGCTGGACAGGCTGCTCGCCAACGGCGCGACGATTTGAGGGTATGATGATGGGTGTTTTCAAGGCTGCGGCGGTCCAGATGCGTTCCGGCGAAAGCCCCGAGCGCAATGCGGTCGATCTCGAACGGCTGGTGCGTGAAGCGGTCGGGCAGGGCGCGACCTATATCCAGACGCCGGAAATGACCGGGGCGCTGATCCGCGACAAGGAGGCGCGTGCCGCCTCCTTCACCTCCGAAGACAGGGACATCATCGTTGCGACCGCACGTGGATTGGCGCGCGAACTCGGCGTCTTCCTGCATATCGGCTCCACCGCCATCCTGCGCCCCGACGGCAAGCTCGCCAACCGGGCGCTGTTGTTTGGTCCGGACGGCGCGACGCTCGCCACCTATGACAAGATCCACATGTTCGACGTCGATCTCGACAATGGCGAAAGCTGGCGCGAATCCGCCGCCTACGAACCCGGCACCGAAGCCGTAGTGACCGAGGTTGCGGGCGCCAAGCTTGGTTTTGCGGTCTGCTACGACCTGCGTTTCCCGCAGCTGTTCCGCACGGAGGCGGTGGCCGGCGCCGATGTTTTGACCGTGCCCGCCGCCTTCACCCGACAGACCGGCGAGGCGCACTGGCATGTGCTGCTCAGGGCCCGTGCCATCGAGAACGGCGCCTTTGTCGTCGCCGCCGCACAAGGCGGCCTGCATGAGGACGGCCGCGAAACCTATGGCCATTCGTTGATCGTCGACCCGTGGGGCCGCATCATCGCCGAAGCCGCGCATGACGAGCCTGCGGTGATCGTCGCCGAGATCGACCCGGCGCAGTCGCTTGCGGCGCGCAAGAAGATCCCCAATTTGAAGAATGCGCGGGATTTCACCATCAATGCCGGCGCGGTGGACGCGCCGCGTCTCAGGGGTGCTGCCTCTTGATCCGCTTTTCCCTGATCTGCGAAAACGAGCACGAGTTCGAGGGCTGGTTCCGCAGCAATGACGATTTCGACACCCAGAAGAAGCGCGGCTTTGTCGATTGCCCGAGCTGCGGCTCGCACAAGGTAGAGAAGGCCCTGATGGCGCCCGCCGTTTCCACGGCCCGCAAGCAGGAGACCATAGCGCTCGCCATGGGTGAGGCGCAGAAGCAGGCCCTGGCGCAACTCAAGGCGATGGCCGAGAAGGTGCGCGAGAATGCCGACTATGTCGGCGACAAGTTCGCCGAGGAAGCGCGAAAAATCCATTTCGGCGAGACCGACCCGCGCGGCATCTATGGCGAGGCGACGTTGGAAGAGGCCAAGGGGCTGGCCGAGGATGGCGTCGATTTCATGCCGATCCCGGTGTTTCCCGACGACCGCAACTGAACGTTCAGCTCACGCTGCCTATCAATTTCTCAAGCAGGTGCGAGAGCGTTTCCCGTTCCGCTGGCGTCAGGCCCGCAAGAATCTCGTGCTCGTTGGCGACATGAGCGGTCAGGGCCTCGTCGATCAAGGCGAGACCCTTCTCGGTAAGCTGCACGACGATGCCGCGCCGGTCGTTGGGGTGCGGGCCGCGCAGGATCAATCCGGCTTTTTCCAACCGGTCGAGCCGATTGGTCATGGCCCCGGATGTCACCATGGTCGCTTCATAGAGATCTGTCGGCGTCAGTGCGTAAGGTGAGCCTGAGCGGCGCAGCGTTGCCAGCACGTCGAACTCGCCGGCTTGCAACCCGAAACGGGCAAACAGCGGCGCCAGGCGATCACGCGCGATCAACGACGAGGCTTCGTTCAATCGCCCGAGCACGCCCATCGGCGAGACATCAAGGTCCGGCCGCTCCCGTTTCCACTGTTCGATCGCCTTTGCCGCGCGATCCATCTGTCTCACCGCTAAATATCGTGATGTTAAGAATCTTTGTGTTATCTTATCTCAAGGTACAGCACCGGCCAAGCGCCGCAAGTGCCAAATTTCACGATTGAGTGACGGGACCATCCGATGAAATTTCTCTGGGATTCGGCGCTCGGCCTCCTGGTCGTCACCGGCGGCCTGCTCGGCCTGACACTGCCCTTCGGCAAGCTCGCCACGGCGGCCGGCGTGCCGGCCATGGTCTGGGCCTTCGTCATCTCGCTCGGCGCCGGCGGCGTGCTTTTGTGCGTGCTTTTGCTGCGCGGCCAGCGCATCTGGCTCACCGCGCACAAGCTGCGCTATTTCTTCGTCACGGCGGCAGTGTCCTATGCCCTCCCCAATCTCTTGATGTTCTCGGCCATACCGCATCTGGGCGCCGGCTATACCGGCATCATGTTCACGTTGTCGCCCGTCGTCACGCTGATGTTCTCGATCCTGCTGCGCGTCCGGCGCCCGAACATGCTGGGCATATCAGGCATCGCCGTCGGTTTCGTCGGCGCCGTGATGGTCGCGGCGACGCGCGGCGAGGCCGGCCAGCCGGCCGATATGTTCTGGGTGGTGGTGGGGCTGCTGATCCCGGTCAGCCTTGCAGCCGGCAATATCTACCGCACCGTCGACTGGCCGGAAGGCACCGGCCCGATCGAGCTTGCCGTCGGCAGCCATCTGGCGGCGGCGACGCTGCTGCTCGCCGGCATTCTCGCTCTGTTCGGCATCAAGGCCTTCGCGCCGCTCGGCGGCGTTCCGCTGGTCGTCATCGCGCAGGTTGCGTCGGCGTCGGCGATGTTTGCCTTCTTCTTCCGGCTGCAGGCGGTCGGCGGCCCGGTCTATCTCAGCCAGATCGGCTATGTGGCGGCCGCGGTCGGCCTGCTTGCCGGCACGATCTTCCTTGGCGAGCACTATCAGCTGCTGACCTGGGCCGGCGCCGCCATCATCACCGCCGGCGTCTTCATCACCACGAAGGCGCAGAGCCAGGCCGTCGCGAAGCCGCAGCCTGCGTAAACGTCGTCAAAGTTTTCCGCCGCCGTCGGCGTCGCCGCCGGGCTCCGGCCTTGGATGCCGGCGGCGGTGCGTGGCGGCGGCCCGCGCCGCCTGTTCGTAGATGCCGGTCATCAGCTCGAGCGTACGCGCGACGTCTTCGAGCTTGTCGGCCATTTCGGGAATGCGCGTCACGGCGTCGATAAGCAGGACGGAGCGGATGTCGGCATAGCGCTCGGTCACGCGATGCCCGAGCGGCGTCACTTCGTAGGTGACGCCTGCCCTGCCGCTGCCGGTGCGGGTGATCAAACCGCCCTTCAGCAGTTTGCGCAGGCTGTACTGGATGTTGGGGATGTCGTCGCGGTTGGTCATCTGGGCAAGATCGCGCACGCTTTTCTGGCGGTCGTTCATGCGGATGATGTGGAGCAGTGCGTTCTCGGGTCCGCTGGCGGAAAACTCGATCACCGTGGCGAGGCATTCAGCCTGCCAATGGCCGAATGCCTCGTAGGAGCGCATCAGCGCGTATTCGACTTCGGTGACGTCGATCTCCAGCGGCGTGCGCGCCAGATGCCAGCCGCGATCCAGCAACTCGGCCTGTGTTTCCAAAGATTTGCGCCGTTCGTTCATCTGCCTGTCCCCTGCCATCAGCATGCGCTGATCCCGGTGATTGCGTCCACATGAATTTATGATAGACTTTCTATTATAAATTATAAGCAAAAAATGAGGAGAACACCGCCAATGAGCATGCTCGACAAGACCGCGCCTCACGCGCAGCCCTTCTTTCTCGGCACTTTCGCGTCCAATTGTTCCGGCGGCATGACCGTCACCAAGGTTCCCGAGCGCTGGGCCAGTTCTTGGGACAACAATCTGCGGCTGGCGCATCTGCTCGACGAGGCCGGCATCGACTTCATGCTGCCGATCGCACGCTGGATCGGTTATGGCGGCGAGACCAATTTCCACGGCAACGTGCTGGAGACGATCACCTGGGCGGCCGGGCTTCTGGCGCTCACCCGCAACATCACGGTTTTCGCCACCACCCATACCGCGGCCAACCATCCCGTGGTCGTTGCCAAGCAACTGGCGACCATCGACCAGATCAGCCGCGGCCGCATCGGACTCAACATCGTCGCCGGCTGGAACAAGCCGGAATATGAGGCACTTGGGCTGACGCTGCCCGATGACCATGTCACGCGCTACGGCTATGCCCAGGAATGGTTCGATATTGTCCAGGCGCTGTGGGAGCGCACGGAAGCCTTCGACTGGGACGGCACCTGGTTCAAACTCAGGAATGTGCTTGGGGACCCGCGTCCGTCGTCACGGCCGCCGATCCTCAATGCCGCCGGGTCGGAGGAGGGCCGCAAATTCGCGGTCCGCAACGCCGATTTCCTGTTTACGCCGGCGATCGACCTGGCGCGCTCCAAGGACGAGATCATTGCGCTGAAGGAGCAGGCGAGGGCCGCCGGCAGCGATGTCGACGTGCTGACCTTTGCCCATGTCGTCTGCCGCCCGACCGAAAAGGAGGCCACGGACTATCTCGAACATTTCGGCCGCGCCAATGCCGACTGGGCGGCGGTCGACAATCTGGTCCGGCTGCAATTCGCCCATGCGCAGTCGTTCCCGCATGATCTCCTGGCGCTCATTCGCGACCGCATGGCGGCCGGCCATGGCGGCTTCCCGCTCACCGGCACGCCCGAGCAGGTCGCCGACGGGATCACCGCCTTGCATGCGGCAGGCTTTCGCGGCTCGACATTGTCCTTCGTCGATTATGTCGAGGAATTCCCCTATTTTCGCGACACCGTGCTACCCATTCTCGAAGAGAGAGGCATTCGCATCGCACCGGCCGCGATGCGGTCGGCGGCTTAGCAAAGAAGCGACGAGGCAATGTCCATGACAGAAGCTCCGGTCAGCGTCGCCGACTTCCGCGCCGCCATGCGGCTCATCGTCGGCAATGTCAGCGTCATCACCGCCGGTGCCGGCGACGACCGGTCCGGCCTTGTCGTCATTTCGGTGGTCTCGCTGTCGGCCGAACCGCCCAAGGTGATCGCTTGCGTCAACCGATCGTCATCGACCTGGCCGGTTATCGAGCGCTACCGGCATTTCGGCGTCAATTCGCTGGGGCCTCAGCATCAAGCCGTGGCGGAGCGTTTCTCCGGCTTTGGCGGCATCAAGGGCAAGGACCGCTATGACGGCGCCGAATGGGTGACGCTTAAGACCGGAGCCGCGCTGCTTTATGACGCCGTGGCCGCCTTCGACTGCAGCCTCGACGAGATGATCGACCGCGGCACGCATTCCATCGTGATCGGCTCGGTCGAGGCGGTGCGCACCCGCGATGCCGGCCAGGCGCTGATCTATTGGCGGGGCGGCTACCGACCCCTCAGCACTGAATAGCGTAAGAGCGGATCAGACGGATCCCTTCTCCGCCAGCACCATGTAGTTGACGTCCATGTCCTTCGATCGCGCCCAGCGGTCGGCAAGCGGATTGTAGGTGACGCCGGTGCGGTCGATGATGGTCAGGCCGGCGCCGCCGAGCGCCTTCTCCAGTTCTTCCGGGCGCACCAGCTTGCCGAACTGGTGGGTGCCGCGCGGCAGCCAGCGCAGCACATATTCAGCACCGATGATGGCGAGACCCAGCGCCTTCAGCGTGCGGTTGATGGTGGCCACGAACATGATGCCGCCGGGCCGGACCATCTGCCCGCATTTGGCGACGAACAGATCGATGTCGGCGACGTGCTCGACCACTTCCATGTTGAGGATGACGTCGAATGTCTCGCCGGCGTCGGCAAGATCCTCGGCCGTCGTGGCTCGGTAGTCGACGATCACATTGCCTTCGGCTGCGTGCAGTTTCGCCACTTCGATGTTTGTCTCGGAGGCGTCCGCTCCCACGACCTCGGCGCCAAGCCGCGCCATCGGCTCGCACAAAAGACCGCCGCCGCAGCCGATATCGAGGATGCGCAGCCCCTCGAACGGCCGCGCGGCACGCGGGTCACGGCCGAAGCGCGTCGCTATCTGGTCGCGGATATAGGAAAGCCGGACCGGATTGAATTTGTGCAGCGGACGAAACTTGCCGTTCGGGTTCCACCATTCGGCGGCAAGGGCGGAAAAGCGTTCCACTTCTCCGGCATCGATCGTCGATCGTCGGGGTTCTGGCATTGGTTGGTCTCCTCGAACGCTAGGAAGTCGGGCGTGGAGGCGGGAAAGTCAAGGCAACAATTTTCCTCTGCCGACAGGGCGGAGCATCCTGTCAGGGCATGTCAGCTGTCGCGTACGGCGGTGAAACACAATTGGCCCGGCGGGCGAATGAAGGGCATCGTTTGGATTCGAAGGAGTGCACGATGAAGGTCATGACGGCTTCGATCCTTTGGCGCAGGCTGGATGTGGAAGGCCACGACGCCTGCCTGCTGTCGCAAGGCGATGGCGGGCACAGCCTCCAGGGACAAGCCATCTTCGTCCAGGACGGCAAGCCATGCTGCCTTGCCTATGAGGTGATTTGCGACGCCGGCTGGCGCACGCGGTGGGCGCGGGTCGCCGGGTTTCTCGGCATTCGCAAGCTGCACTGTGCCATTGAACGACGTGCCGACGGCGAGTGGACGCTGAACGGCGAGCCACAGCGGGACGTCACCGGCCTTGTCGATGTCGACCTCGGCTTCACGCCGGCATCGAACCTGTTGGCGATCCGGCGGTTCGACCTCGGTGTCGGCGAGACGACGCCCGCTCCAGCCGCCTATCTGAGCTTTCCAACATTCGAGATGGTGCTTCTCGAGCAAAGCTATCGGCGTCTCGACGAGACCCGCTACGCCTACACCGCGCCCATGTTCGGTTATGAAGAGATCCTTGGTGTCTCGCCGCACGGCTTCGTCGTCGACTATCCCGGCCTGTGGACAAACGTGGCTGCCTCAGGCTGAAGGAAGTCCCGGCGCGGCCTATTTCGCGTCCAGCACGTCGCGCAGCTTGGCTTCGAGTTGCTCGATGGTGAACGGCTTGGCCAGGAAGTGAACGTCATGGTCGAGCACGCCGTTATGGACGACGGCATTCCTGGTGAAACCGGTGGTGAAGATGACCTTCAGGCCGGGTTGGCGTGCGACCGCCTCCTCGGCGAGCTTGCGGCCGTTCATCGCAGGCATGACGATATCCGTGAAAAGCAGGGCGATGCCCGATGTCGCCGCCAGCTTCTGAAGGGCCTCCTGGCCACTTCCAACGTGGATGACCGTATAGCCGAGTTCGCGCATGGCGTCTGTCGTGGCGGCCCGCACGCGGGCGTCGTCCTCGACGACGAGGATCGTCTCGGTGACCTTGACGGTGCTCTTGCCGCGCCCGGCGGGTGCCGCCGGCTCCTCCGGTCCGAAAAACCGGGGCAGATAGATCCTTATCGTCGTGCCTTGGCCCGGTTCGGAGTAGATCTTGACGTGGCCGCCCGACTGCTTGACGAAGCCGAACACCTGGCTCAGCCCAAGTCCCGTGCCCTTGTTGACCGGCTTGGTCGTGAAGAAGGGTTCGAAGGCCTTGGCGATGACCTCGGGCGACATGCCGGTGCCGGTGTCGGTGACCGCGATCATCACATATTGGCCTGGCGTGACTTCGGCATGTGTCGCGGCATAGGCGTCGTCGAGGTGGCTGTTGGCGGTCTCGATGGTCAACTTGCCGTCATTGTCCATGGCGTCACGGGCGTTGACGGCAAGGTTGAGGATGGCGTTCTCGATCTGGCTGGGGTCGGCGTGGGTTTTCCACAGGCCGGCCGCCAGCACGGTTTCGACGCGTATGCCCTCGCCCAGCGCACGGTGGAGAAGGTCGGACATGCCGGTCACCAGCCGGTTGGTATCGACCACCTGCGGCGCAAGCGGCTGCAAGCGCGAGAAGGCGAGCAGCCGGGAGGTCAAATTGGCGGCACGGCCGGCTGCATCCGTCGCAGCCTCGACGAATTTCTCGATGTCATTCTCGCCACGCTTCAGCTTGCGCTGGGCAAGGTTCATGGCGCTGAGGATGACCGCCAGCATGTTGTTGAAATCGTGGGCGATGCCGCCTGTCAGTTGGCCGACCGCCTCCATCTTCTGCATCTGGCGGATCTGGGATTCGGCCTTCTCGCGCGTGTTGATCTCGTTGCCGAGCTCGATGTTCTTGCGCATCAGCTCTTCCTGGGCGGTGGCGACCTCGCGGAAGCGGCGGCGGATTGGCGGATCGTGTAGGCACCGAGCAGGAAGATCGCGACGAGGGCCGCAAGCGAACCGACACGCAGCCAGGCCTCGACCTGGTCCGTGTGCTCGTCGCGCGCTGCGATGTCGGCGGCGCCGATGCGCCGGATGGTGTCCATGCTGGCGCGGATCTCGTCCATGGCGGCCTTGCCCTGGCCGCCGCGGACGAGTTCCAGCGCCTTCGACGCATCGCCCTTGTCGTAGAGGGCGATCGTCTCGGACAGTTCAGCCTGTTTTTGCGCCAGCGCGTCCTTGATGTGGCTGATCTGCGGGGCGAGCTGATCGTTGGATGATGTCATGGCATCGATGCGGGCAAGTTGCCCCGGGATGGCATCGACAGCCTTCTGGTACGGTTCGAGATAGGATTTCTCGCCGGTCAGCAGATAGCCGCGCTGGCCGGCCTCGGCATCCTGCGCCAATGAAAGCAGCCCTGAAAGCTGCTGCTGGTATTCAATTGTCTCGCGCGCGGCGGCACGATTGGCCCTTTGTCCCTCGACCAGCAGGGCACGGGTGCCGACGATCAATGCCAGCACGGCGAAGCCGGCGACAAGCGGCAGCGATTGCAACCGCATGGCGCGCCGAAGACGAGCAATCATCTGTTATGCCGAACCAAAAGGAATTCCCCGCGGGCAGCATTTGGTAAGCGGCGCGGACCCGGATGGCAATATGCCGTCTTGTTGAAGCCGGCATTCCGCTGCCAGCCTTGCGAAACCCAAAGCATTTGGCTAAGGAGGCCGCGCATTCAGCGGCCGGCGCCAGCCGGGCGCTTTCCTTCGTTTTCGGCTCCAGGCCGGCTTCAGTCAAAGGCATTTCGCTTCCATGGCGCGTATCGTGATGAAATTCGGCGGAACCTCCGTCGCCGACATCGCCCGCATCCGCAATGTGGCGCGTCACGTCAAACGCGAGGTCGACGCCGGCCATGAGGTGGCGGTGGTCGTCTCGGCAATGGCCGGCAAGACCAATGAACTGGTCGGCTGGACGCGCGAGGCCTCGCCGATGCACGACGCACGCGAATATGACGCGGTCGTCGCTTCCGGCGAGCAAGTCACCGCGGGTCTGCTGGCCATCACCTTGCAGAACATGGGCGTGCACGCCCGTTCCTGGCAGGGCTGGCAGATCCCGATCAAGACCGACAACGCGCATGGCGCGGCGCGCATCCTCGACATTGACGGCGCCTTCCTGATCAAGCGCTTCGGCGAGGGCCAGGTGGCCGTCATCGCCGGCTTCCAGGGCATCGGGCCGGACAACCGCATCGCGACCCTCGGCCGTGGCGGTTCCGACACCAGCGCGGTCGCCATCGCCGCTGCGGTCAAGGCCGACCGCTGCGACATCTACACCGATGTCGACGGGGTCTACACCACCGACCCGCGCATCGAGCCCAAGGCGCGGCGGCTGGCCAAGATCTCGTTCGAGGAAATGCTTGAAATGGCCTCGCTCGGCGCCAAGGTTCTGCAGGTGCGTTCGGTCGAGCTTGCCATGGTGCACAGGGTGCGTACCTTCGTGCGGTCGTCCTTCGACGATCCCGATGCGCCCGGAATGGGGGATTTGCTCAATCCTCCGGGAACGCTCATTTGCGACGAGGAAGAGATCGTGGAACAGCAGGTCGTCACCGGAATTGCCTACGCCAAGGACGAGGCCCAGATTTCGCTGCGCCGCGTCGGCGACCGCCCTGGCGTCGCCGCCGGCATTTTCGGGCCGCTGGCCGAGGCCAACATCAATGTCGACATGATCGTCCAGAACATTTCTGAGGACGGCAAGTTCACCGACATGACCTTCACCGTGCCTTCGGGTGACCTCGACAAGGCGCTGGCCGTGCTCGACCGGCTGAAGGCCGAGGTCGGCTACGATGTCGTGCAGTCGGAAGCCGGCATGTCGAAGGTTTCGGTCATCGGCATCGGCATGAGGAGCCACGCCGGTGTCGCCGCCACCGCTTTCAAGGCGCTGGCCGAGAAGGCGATCAATATCCGCGCCATCACCACCTCCGAGATCAAGATTTCGATACTGATCGACGGTCCGTACACCGAACTTGCGGTTCGCACTTTGCATTCCGTCTACGGTCTGGATAAGCAGTAGCAAGACTGAATCAGTTGTTGCGCGCATGCCGGCAGCGGCGGAAACTGCGCCGGCAAGTGTTTCATTGGAGAAAAAGCCGCGATGCGTGACCAGGCCAGTGGCCCGCGCGTTTTGCTGAAACGGCTCCGCGAGCTCATGCAAGAGCCGCTGGAGCCGCAGGAGCGGCTTGACCGGATCGTGCGCGACATCGCTTCCAACATGGTTGCGGAAGTCTGCTCGCTCTATGTGCTGCGCGCCGATTCGGTGCTTGAGCTCTACGCCACCGAGGGTCTGAACCCGAACGCCGTCCACCTGGCGCAGTTGCGGCTCGGGCAAGGCCTTGTCGGCACCATCGCCGCCAGTGCGCGGCCGCTCAATCTTTCCAATGCGCAGGAGCATCCGGCCTTCGCCTACCTGCCGGAGACCGGTGAAGAGATCTACAATTCCTTCCTCGGCGTGCCGGTGCTCAGGGCAGGGCGCACGTTGGGCGTCCTGGTCGTGCAGAACAAGACCATGCGCCACTATCGCGACGACGAGGTCGAGGCGCTGGAAACCACCGCCATGGTCATCGCCGAGATGATCGCCACCGGCGATCTGGCGCGGCTGACGCGGCCGGGCCTCGAACTCGATCTGCGCCGGCCGGTCAGTTTCACCGGCCTGTCCTTCAACGACGGCGTCGGGCTTGGCCATGTCGTGCTGCACGAGCCGCGCATCGTCGTCACCAATCTGTTCAACGAGGACAGCGAGGAAGAGGTCCGGCGGCTGGAAAGCTCGCTCGGCTCGCTGCGGCTCTCCATCGACGACATGCTGGAGCGCCGCGACGTCGCCTTCGAGGGCGAGCATCGCCAGGTGCTGGAAGCCTACCGCATGTTCGCCAATGACCGTGGCTGGGTGCGCCGGCTGGAAGAGGCCATCCGCAACGGCCTGACGGCCGAAGCGGCCGTGGAAAAGGTGCAGAGCGACATGCGCGCCCGCATGCTGCACATGACCGATCCCTATCTGCGCGAGCGGATGAGCGATTTCGACGACCTCGCCAACCGGCTCTTGCGCCAGCTGATGGGCCGCGGACCGGAAGACGTCGCGGCCTCGCTGCCGAAGGACGCCATCATCGTCGCCCGCTCGATGGGCGCGGCCGAGCTGCTGGACTATCCCAGGGAAAAAATGCGCGGGCTGGTGCTCGAGGATGGTGCCGCCACCAGCCATGTCGTCATCGTCGCGCGCGCCATGGGCATCCCGGTCGCCGGCCAGATGAAGGGTGCCGTTTCCATGGCGGAAAACGGCGATGCCATCATCGTCGACGGCGAGGAAGGCACGATCCATCTGCGGCCGCAGTCCGATCTCGAAGCCGCCTATGCCGAAAAGGTGCGGTTTCGCGCGCGCCGGCAAGAGGTCTATCGCGAACTGCGCAAGAAGCCGTCGACGACCAGGGACGGCGTGCAGGTCGACCTCCTGATGAATGCCGGGCTTGCCGTCGACCTGCCGCAACTGGCCGAGTCGGGCGCTGCCGGCATTGGCCTGTTCCGCACCGAACTGCAATTCATGGTCGCCTCGACCTTTCCGCGCGCCGAGGCGCAGGAGAAGCTCTATCGCGACGTGCTCGAGGCCGCGCGCGGCAAACCTGTCACCTTCCGCACCATCGACATCGGCGGCGATAAGGTGCTGCCGTACTTCAAGGGCGCCATCCAGGAAGAAAACCCGGCGCTCGGCTGGCGGGCGATCCGGCTAACGCTCGACCGGCCCGGGTTGCTGCGCACCCAGATCCGCGCCCTGCTGAAGGCCAGCGGCGGGCGCGAGCTCAAGCTGATGCTGCCGATGGTGACCGAGCTTGGCGAGATCGCCCAGGCGCGCGAGATCATCGACCGCGAGGTGCGGCATCTGTCGCGTTTCGCCCATCATCTGCCGACCAGCCTCAAGCTGGGCGCGATGCTGGAAGTGCCGTCGCTGCTGTTCCAGCTCGACGAATTGATGAAGGCCGTCGATTTCGTCTCGGTCGGCTCGAACGATCTGTTCCAGTTCGTCATGGCGGTCGACCGCGGCAACACGCAACTGGCCAACCGCTTCGACACGCTGTCGGCGCCGTTCCTGCGCGTGCTCAAGCAGATCGCCGATGCCGGCATCCGCAACCACACGCCGGTGACGCTGTGCGGCGAACTCGCCGGCAAGCCGATCTCGGCGATGGCGCTGATCGGTCTGGGCTTCCGTTCGATCTCGATGTCGCCGGCCTCGATCGGCCCGGTCAAGGCGATGCTGACGGAACTGCCGCTGGATGAGCTGACGGCGTTCTTCGACGACAATCTGATGGCGCCGGCGCAGGGGTTGCCGATGCGGGCGCTGCTGCAGGCCTTCGCCGACGACCGCTCGATTCCGTTGTAGCGCCCCATCATGGTCAATCTGCCCCGCGATCGTATGGATCAAGTCGTCAAGCGTTTCGAGATGCTCGAAGCGCAGATGTCGGCCGGCCCGGCGCCGGACGCCTATGTGAAGATGGCATCGGAATATGCCGAGCTGCAGGACATGGTGGCCAAGGTCAGGCAATTGCGCTCGGCCGAGCATGAGCAGGCCGACCTTGAGGCAATGCTTGCCGACAAGGGCACCGACGCCGAGATGCGGGCGCTCGCCGAGGCGGACCTGCCCGGCGTGGAGGAGCGTATCGAAACGCTGCAGAAGGATATCCAGATCCTGCTTCTGCCCAAGGACGCCGCCGACGACAAGAATGCCATCCTCGAAATCCGTGCCGGTACCGGCGGTGACGAGGCTGCGCTCTTCGCCGGCGACCTGTTTCGCATGTATGAGCGCTATGCCGCCGAACGCGGCTGGCGGTTCGAGACGGTGTCTGCCAGCGACGGCGATGCAGGCGGGTTCAAGGAAATCATCGCCACCGTTTCGGGCAAGGGCGTGTTTGCCCATCTGAAATTCGAATCCGGCGTGCATCGCGTGCAACGCGTGCCGGCGACCGAGGCAAGTGGGCGCATTCACACCTCGGCGGCGACCGTCGCCGTGCTGCCGGAAGCGGAAGAGGTCGACATCGAAATCCGCGCCGAAGATATCCGCATCGATACGATGCGCGCTTCGGGCTCCGGTGGCCAGCATGTCAACACCACCGATTCGGCGGTGCGCATCACCCATTTGCCGACGGGCATCATGGTGGTGCAGGCGGAGAAATCGCAGCATCAGAACCGGGCAAAGGCCATGCAGATCCTGCGTGCCCGGCTCTATGATCTGGAGCGCAGCAAGGCGGACGAGGAACGCTCGGAATCGCGTAAATCGCAGGTCGGCTCCGGTGACCGTTCGGAGCGCATCCGCACCTATAATTTCCCGCAGGGCCGCGTCACCGACCATCGCATCAACCTGACGCTCTACAAGCTCGACCGGGTGATGATGGGCGAGCTCGACGAAATCGTCGACGCGCTGATCGCCGATTACCAGTCGAAGCTGCTGGCCGATATCGGCCTCGATGGCTGACCCTCTGCCCGAGGCGCTGGGGCCGCTGCTGTGGGAAGCGCGGGCCAGACTTGCCATGGCCGGGGTCGATGATCCGGCGCTCGATGCGCGGCTGATCGTCGAACATTTTTCCGGCACGACGCGCACGCAGGCCATTGCCGACCCTGAACGCTCGATGGACGGCAATGCCATCGCCGCGATCGAAGCCGCCTTAAGGCGCCGGGCTGGTGGTGAACCGGTGCATCGCATCCTCGGCTACCGCGAATTCTACGGTTTGCGGCTGTCGCTGTCGCCGGAAACGCTCGAGCCGAGGCCGGATACAGAAACGCTGGTCGAGGCGGTGCTGCCTTTTGTCGAAGCGACGGCCGCGCGCGAAGGGACCTGCCGCATCCTTGATCTCGGTACCGGGACGGGAGCCATCGCGCTGGCGCTGCTGAGTGCCGTGCCGGCCGCGACCGCCACCGGTGTCGACATTTCCGCCGGCGCGCTGGCGACGGCAGCCCGCAACGCCGGGGAACTCGGGCTTGGCCGCCGGTTCACGACGGTGCAGTCGGACTGGTTCGAAAAAGTTTCCGGCCGATACCATGTAATTGCCGCAAACCCTCCCTATATACCTTTACGAGACATTGGAAATCTGCAGGACGAGGTCCGCGATTTCGACCCACACCTAGCCTTGGATGGCGGCGTGGATGGGCTGAACCCCTACAGGATCATCGCCGCCGAGGCGGCCCGGTTTCTAGAAGCCGAAAGCAGGATTGCGGTCGAGATCGGCCATACGCAACGCAACGAGGTTACGGATATATTCAAGGCGGCTGGTTATGCATTGGCTGCTGCCTTACGTGATCTCGGCGGAAACGACAGGGTTCTTGTCTTTCAATGGGGATAAGCCTTGACGCAGCGCGAAAAAACCGCTTGGCAATACCGGGGAATGCGGCTAGGGTCGCCTCAACCGGATGAGACGAAGCAGGCAGTGCTCTTAGCGATTCGGTCCTCCTTGGAAATAGCTGCCTTCTTGCGCAAACGACGCCCAGCTTCGTGCGGGAATCGTCCGGCAAGTGATGTAACCGGAACAGGATGGCACGTGGCGCCAACGCAATTGATGCGGGCGAACGCCGGTGAAGAAACGAAACGGCTGGCTGCATGAGCGCCTCCGTTCGTAACGAGTTTTCGAAAATTTCAAGATGAAGAGAGTCGAATGAGGCCACAACAGCAGAACAGGCGCATGCGCGGTCGCAACAACAATGGCGGCGGCGGTGGCAACAACAATAACAACAACAACCGCAAGGGCCCTAATCCCCTGACGCGCAACTACGAGAGCAACGGCCCGGATGTGAAGATCCGTGGATCGGCTCAGCAGATCGCCGAGAAATACGCTACCCTGGCCCGTGACGCGCAAAGCTCCGGCGACCGGGTCATGGCGGAGAACTATCTCCAGCACGCCGAACACTACAATCGCATCATTGCCGCCGCGCAGGCGCAGATGCCGATCCAGAACGTCCAGCAGAACCGCGACGATTTCGACGATGACGGCGATGAAGATCGCGACGATTTCGACAATGCCGGCAACAATGGCGCCGGCAATGGCGGCAACACAGGTTCCGATCCGCAAATTCCTGTCATCAACCATGGCGCCGGTCCCCAGCCAGTGATCGAGGGCATGCCGGCCGAGGTCGCACTGAACCGTGACGGCCGCGACAATCGTGACAATAGCGGGCGCGATAATAACGGGCGCAACAATGGCGGCCGCGACAACAATGGCGGGCGTCACCGCGATCGCCGCCCCAATGGCGGCTATGGCCAGAATGGCCAGCGCGATTATGCCTCGTCGACCGAGCAAGGCGGCCAGCAGCAGCGCAACGAGGCGCCGGCACAGGCGGAGGTGCAGGTTGAGCCCGGTTCGCTGGTCGAGGCCGTTGCGGCTGCCGAGCAGGCTCCGCTGTTCGAGAGTTTTTCGCCGGCGGCTCTTGCCGCCCAGGCCGAGCTCAACGAGGCTGCCGCCGAGAGCGGCGCTGCCCGTCGCCCGCGCCGTCCGCGCCGTCCGCGCACCAATGCCGAGCAGGTCGACGGCGGTGGCGACAATGCGGATGCCGGCGAGGCGGCCGCGGCCCCGGCCGAAAGCGGCAATGCCGAGCCGGTGATCGTCGACATCGACAACTGATCGAACGGCATTTCAAGGCGTTGAACGGCGGAGAGAAATCTCCGCCGTTTTCGTTTCGGCTGACGTGGAATATTATGCATTGACCGACATCAAGGCGTCTTGAGACGGCATGGCCTATGCACCATATCTCGGCTGAACGGGATCCGGCTCGAATGGGCGGGTCCGTCACCGCAATCTGATCCGGTGCCGCAAAGCGGGCCGGTGATGGAAGGAGACAGATATGAACCTTGAGAAGTACTCCGAGCGCGTGCGCGGCTTCATCCAGTCCGCGCAGACCATGGCGCTCTCCCGCAATCACCAGCAATTCACCCCCGAACACATTTTGAAGGTGCTCGTCGACGATGACGAGGGCCTGGCCGCGTCGCTGATCGAGCGCGCCGGCGGCAATGTCCGCGACGTCAAGCTCGGCGTCGAGACGGCGCTCGAGGCGATGCCGAAGGTCGAAGGCGGCAACGGCCAGCTCTATCTGGCGCAGCCGCTGGCCAAGGTGTTCTCGACGGCGGAAGAACTGGCCAAGAAGGCCGGCGACAGCTTCGTCACGGTCGAGCGGCTGCTGCAGGCGCTCACCATGGAAAAGTCGTCCAAGACCGCCGACATACTGGCAAAGGCCGGCGTCACCGCGCAGGCGCTTAACCAGGTCATCAACGATGTCCGCAAGGGCCGCACCGCCGATTCGGCGAGTGCAGAGCAAGGCTATGACGCGCTGAAGAAATACGCGCGCGACCTAACGGCGGATGCCCGCGCGGGCAAGCTCGACCCAGTGATTGGCCGTGACGACGAGATTCGCCGCACCATCCAGGTGCTGTCGCGCCGCACCAAGAACAATCCTGTGCTGATCGGCGAGCCGGGCGTCGGCAAGACGGCGATCGCCGAAGGCTTGGCGCTGCGCATCGTCAATGGCGATGTGCCGGAATCGCTGAAGGACAAGCAGCTGATGGCGCTCGACATGGGCGCACTCATCGCCGGCGCCAAATATCGCGGCGAGTTCGAGGAGCGGCTGAAGGCCGTGCTTTCCGAAGTCACCTCTGCCGCAGGCGGGATCATCCTGTTCATCGACGAGATGCATACGCTGGTCGGTGCCGGCAAGGCGGATGGCGCGATGGATGCGTCGAACCTGTTGAAGCCGGCGCTGGCGCGCGGTGAGTTGCACTGCGTCGGCGCGACCACGCTCGATGAATACAGAAAACATGTCGAGAAGGATCCCGCCCTCGCCCGCCGTTTCCAGCCGGTCTTTGTCGACGAGCCGACGGTGGAGGATACCGTCTCGATCCTGCGTGGCCTGAAGGAAAAATACGAGCAGCACCATAAGGTGCGTATCTCGGACTCGGCGCTGGTGGCGGCGGCGACGTTGTCCAACCGCTATATCGCCGACCGCTTCCTGCCGGACAAGGCGATCGATCTGGTCGACGAAGCCGCTTCGCGGCTGAGGATGCAGGTCGATTCCAAGCCCGAGGCGCTGGACGAGATCGACCGCCGCATCATGCAGCTCAAGATCGAGCGCGAGGCGCTGAAGGTCGAGACGGACGATGCCTCGAAGGACCGGCTTGCCCGCCTGGAGAAGGAGCTTGTCGGCCTCGAGGAGGAATCGACCGAGATCACAACCAAGTGGCAGGCCGAGAAACAGAAACTCGGGCTTGCGGCCGACTTGAAGAAGCAGCTCGACGAGGCACGCAACGAGCTTGCCATTGCCCAGCGCAAGGGCGAGTTCCAGCGCGCCGGCGAGCTAGCCTATGGCAAGATCCCGGAACTCGAGAAGAAGCTGAAGGAAGCCGAAGCCCAGGACGGCAAGGCCGGCATGGTCGAGGAAGTGGTCACCCCCGACCACGTCGCCCATATCGTCTCGCGCTGGACCGGCATTCCGGTCGACAAGATGCTGCAGGGCGAACGTGACAAGCTGCTGCGCATGGAAGACGAGATCGGCAAGCGGGTCGTCGGCCAGGGCGAGGCGGTGCAAGCCGTTTCCAAGGCGGTGCGGCGCGCCCGTGCCGGGCTGCAGGATCCGAACCGGCCGATCGGCTCGTTCATCTTCCTGGGACCGACGGGCGTCGGCAAGACCGAACTGACCAAGGCGCTGGCAAGCTTCCTGTTCGATGACGACAGCGCCATGGTGCGCATCGACATGTCGGAGTTCATGGAGAAGCACTCGGTCGCCCGGCTGATCGGCGCACCTCCCGGCTATGTCGGCTATGAGGAAGGCGGCGCGCTGACCGAAGCGGTGCGGCGCCGGCCCTATCAGGTCGTGCTGTTCGACGAGATCGAGAAGGCGCATCCCGATGTGTTCAACGTGCTCTTGCAGGTGCTCGACGACGGCCGGCTCACCGACGGGCAGGGCCGCACGGTCGATTTCCGCAACACGCTGATCATCATGACGTCGAACCTCGGCGCCGAATACCTGGTCAATCTCGGCGAGGACCAGGATGTCGACGCCGTGCGCGACGAGGTGATGGGCGTGGTCAGGGCATCGTTCCGGCCGGAATTCCTCAACCGCGTCGACGAGGTGATCCTGTTCCACCGGCTGCGCCGCAAGGACATGGACCGCATCGTCGAGATCCAGCTCAAGCGGCTGGAAAGCCTGCTCGTCGATCGCAAGATCACGCTGTCGCTGGATCACGAGGCGATCGAGTGGCTGGCGGCCAAGGGCTACGATCCGGCCTATGGCGCGCGGCCGCTGAAGCGGGTGATGCAGAAGGAACTCCAGGATCCGCTGGCGGAGAAGATCCTGCTCGGCGAGATTCTCGACGGTTCGACCGTCAAGGTCACGTCCGGTTCCGACCGCCTGAACTTCCGCTCGAAGCCGACGGTCGTCGCGACCGAAGCGGCGGCCTGATTTCAACGCCGCGCGTCCACCCTGGACGAGCGGCGTTTTCATATTGAGGGTGGGGGGCGGATGACGCTGGACGACTACAACGGCTTCTGCGCCTCATTGCCCGCGGCAAACCACGTCATCCAGTGGGGCGGCGCCCATGTCTGGAAGGTCGGGGCCAAGGTGTTTGCGATCGGCGGCTGGGATCAAGGCCAGCAGCTCTTCGTCACCTTCAAATGCTCCGACATCGCCTATGATGTGCTGAAGGAGCAGCCGGGCTTGCGGCCCGCGCCCTACCTTGCCTCGCGCGGCATGAAGTGGATCCAGCGTCGGACAAGCCAGAGCATGGATGATGCCGCGCTGAAGGACTATTTGCGCGAGAGCCATCGCCTTGTCGCCCTGAAGCTGACCAAGCAGGCGCGCAAGGAATTGGGGCTCGCGAGCTAGCGAGTATTCGTTGGTACGCCGGAAAACCGCCATCTTCATGCCCGGTTCATATTGGAACCATAGGGTGGGGTAACTGGTTTGCTGGCGAAGGGGTTCGCCCAGTGAACAATGCCGGGCGGCGGCAATTACGGACCGGAGAGTTGGCCACGATGTTCCGCACGATCTTTGCCCTTTCGGCCCTCGCCACCGGGCTTGTGACTTTCGGTGCGCTCGCCGCGCCGACGCAGGACAGTGCACCAAGGGTTGCCCGCGCCGCCAATGATGGCGGCATTCTTGTGGCCCAGGACGGAAATCTGGACATCTACTACGACGCGCGTGGCAACCGCGTCATCGTCGATGCCGACACCGGCAAGGTCATCGCCATCCAGCCGCCGCAGACACGGCTTGACCGGCGCGCGCTGCGCCGCGAGACAAGGCTGCGCGAATTGGGCCGTGCCCCTGCCGATGATGATCGCTACTATCTCGATGATCCCGAGGACATGGCCCGCTTCCGCCGCAAGCAGTTGGAAGAGGAAGGCCGGGTCATCCCGCCGCCGGCGGATGAATACGACCCCAATGGCGACAATTCGGTCGAAGCCTATCCGCCGGCGCCGCAGGACGACGGCAATTACGACAACAGCTATCCCGATGCACCGGCAAGGCCGGGCACCATCAAGCGCCAGCCGCTGAACGAGGCAGCGATAGACCCTGCGCAGCCCGACGTAGAGCAGGTCAATCCGGATACGCAGGCTTCCCTGCCGCCGGATACTGGCGGCAAGGCCGCCGTCGATCCGTCGCTGTCGCTCGGCGTGCGCCAGGACGTGGCGGCGCTGCAGGTGCTGCTCGACCGCGGCGGCGCTTCGCCGGGCGTGATCGACGGGCGTTTTGGCTCGAATGTCGATAAGGCCCTGGCCGCCTATAACCAGATCACCGGCAGCAATCTGAAATCGACGGACACAGTCGGCATCCAGGCGGCGCTCACGCAATCGGGCGGCGATGCTTTCGCCAGCTACACCATCACAGCGGAAGATGCTGCTGGCCCCTATGTCGCCTCGATCCCGGAAGATTACGGCCAGAAGGCACAGCTCAACTGCATGTGCTACACCTCCGTCACGGAGGCGCTGGCGGAGCGCTTCCACATGGACGAGAACTATCTCAAGTCGATCAACAAGGGTCTCGACTTCAATCGCCCCGGCACGATCATCAAGGTCGCCAATTTCGGCAAGTTGGTGTCAACGCCAGTGGCGCGCATCGTCGCCGACAAGACCAAGAAGGAAGTGTACGCCTATGATGCCGGCGGCAAGCTGGTCGCTGCCTATCCCGCGACCATCGGCTCTGCCGACACGCCGTCGCCCACCGGCATCCACGCCGTGTCGCGCATCGCGCTCGACCCGAACTACACCTACAATCCGAACATCAACTTCAAGCAGGGCCAGAACGACAAGATCCTGACCATTCCGCCAGGCCCCAACGGCCCCGTCGGCTCCGTGTGGATCGCCCTGGACAAGCCGACTTACGGCATCCACGGAACGCCCGAGCCGTCGAAGATCGGCAAGACCGAAAGCCATGGCTGCGTTCGCCTGACCAACTGGGACGCGCGCGAACTCGCCAAGCTGGTGTCGCCAGGCGTCACTGTGGAGTTTGTCGGCGGACCTTCAGCCGATGACTTTGCGCAGCAATGAGCCGCGCAGCGCGGTGGCATAGATCAGCTGCACCACCAGGATGAAGCCGACGCTGAGCAATGGCGTGACCAGGCAGAGTAGCGCACCGATCGCCCACAGGATCTGTGCCTTGACGATGCGCAGATAGACCGTGCGCTTCGTTTCGGCATCGACGTCTTCGGCGACAAAGCCGTTCTTTTCCGCGTAGCGCCAGCTGGCGAACAGCGTGACGCCGAGCATCAGCAGGTTGAGCCAGTAGACCAGCACCGCGGTCCTGAATTCGAGGAAGTCCGCCAGAAGGTCGGTCGAGAACGGCAAGAGCGCAATGAAGGCGAGAAAGCAGAGATTCAGCGTGGCAAGCCGCCTGTCGGATTTGGCTATCAGCCCGTGCTGAGCCTGCTGGCCGAACCAGAAGATGGTCAGCGTCAGGAAGCTCAAGGCATAAGTCAGGAAGCGCGGTGCCAGTGCGGCAATGGCGACCAGCAGATCGTGCTCGGAATGCACGGTCTCATGCGCCGGCACCCTGATCTCGAGCACGATGAGCGTGAGCGCGATGGCAAAGACGCCGTCGGTGATGCCGACAATGCGGCCGCGTCCCTCCGCCGACGCTTCAAGTGGTCGTTTCATCAATTTTCCCCGGCTGCGTATTCCGACGAAGCCGGCCATCGATTCCGATTTGAAGCCGGCCAGTCATTCCGATTTCATTCCGGCCGGTGTTCCGATTTGAAGCCGGCCATTTTTCGGACTGATCCTGGGTCTCGTTGATGTTTGGATTGGGTTTCGTTTCAGGTCAAGCGTGCGCTGTTTCGGACGCTCTCGGCGAGCGCTGTTTTCGCATGCTTTCACCGGTGAGATCGATGCGATAGGCGTTGTGAACGAGGCGGTCCAGGATGGCATCGGCCAGGGTTGGGTTTGCAATGATCTCGTACCAGCGATCCAGGGGCAGCTGACTGGTGACGATTGTCGATCGGCGTTCGTAGCGGTCTTCAATGATCTCAAGCACATCACGCCGCTGGTCATCATTGAGTTTTTCCGGTCCCCAGTCATCGAGAATGAGAAGGTCGGTTTTGGCGAGTTGCTTGAGGATCCGGCCATAACGTCCGTCGCCTCTCGCGAGGGCAAGCGTTGCAAACAGCCGGGGAACGCGGTGATAGGCGACGGAGAAATCCTCTCGGCAAGCTTTGTGGCCAAGCGCACAGGCCAGCCAGCTCTTGCCGACGCCGGCCGGCCCGGTGATGAGAAGACTGTGATGCTTTCTGATCCAGTCGCAGCCGGCGAGCGCCATGAACAGATTGCGATCAAGACCGCGTGCGGCACGAAAGTCGGCATTCTCGATCTGTGCGTCATGGCGAAGTTTTGCAGCTCTGGCGCGGGCTTCGAAACGCTTCTGGCGGCGCATGGTAGCCTCGCGCTCGAGCAGCATGGCAAGCCATTCGCCATGCTCGAGGCCGCGTGCTTCGGATTGTGCGTCGAGTTCCTGGAAGGCAGTGGCCATGCCATGAAGGCCGAGTTCGCGCAGCATGTTGATGGTCGGATGGATGAGCATTGGTATGTCTCCTCAATGGAAGTAATCAGGGCCACGCAGATTGGCGTGATCGACGATGGCGGTCGGTTCGGTGGAATGCCTTGCGGCCTTGTGATTGGCGATGAGCGAGGCGATGCTCTTGCAGTTCAGCCCACCGATCTCGACAGCGCGGGCTGAGACGGCTTCGGCGCGATCGCGTGTGACATCGCGAAACAGGCGAAGGACACCCAGGCATGTTCGAAAGCCTTGTTCAGGATGTGGGCGGCTGGCGAGGATTGCGACAACCAAGCCTTCCGTCTCGGGCCCGACGGATGCGGCCCAGCGACGGAAACGATCCGGCGTCCACTCGGCATATCGCCGGTGGGAGCTGGGCATATGATCCGGATCCGTCCCATGACGAGGGCCGCCATAGCGGCGCTGATGGACGGCAATGCGCTTGCCGCGGTGGAAGATCTCGATGGTGCGTGCCGTTGCCCTCAGATCGACTTGCTGACGAATGAGGTTGTGCGGTACGGAATAGAAGAAGGTCTTGAACTCGACGTGGTAATCCGTCGAGACGCGGGCCAAACGCCACTCGGCGAATTCGTAGTCTTCGCTCGGAAGGCTTGCCAGCGCAGCACGCTCGACGCTCTCAAACAGTTGCCGGCGACTGACGCCCAGCCGACGCATGACGTGATCATTGATGCGATTGAGTGCCTGGCGAATTGCGGCATTGGCCTCGGCCAGCGAGAAGAAGGTCTGGTTGCGCAGCCGCCCCAGAATGCATGACTGGGCGAAACGCACGCCGTTCTCGACTTTCGATTTGTCCTTCGGCCGTCGCGGCCGTGCCGGAAGAACGCCGACGCCATAATGGGATGCCATCATGCCGTAGCTGCGATTGATCTCGGGATCGTAGAAGCTGGCGCGGCTGACGCCCGACTTCAGATTGTCGGGGACGATCAGGCGGGGAACGCCATCAAAGAAACGAAACATCCTGACGTGTGAACCAATCCAATCCGGCAGTGTCTGGGTCCAGGTCGCTTCGGCATAGGTCAAGCTGGACGCACCCAGCACTGCCACGAAGATCTCCGCCTCACGGATCTCGCCGGTGTCTCGATCAACGATCGGGATCTTCTTGCCGGAATAGTCGACGAAGACCTTGTCGCCGGCGGCGTGTTCCTGGCGCATCGTCGGCGAAAGCCGCTGTTCGAAGCTGCGAAAGAGCTCGCAGAACCGGCTGTAGCCATATCCGTCGGGATGACTTCCTCGATACTCCTCCCACAAGATGAGGAGCGTGACGCCCGGCTTCTTGAGCTCGACGGCAAGATGGGCCCAGTTCGGCTCTGTGCGCCGCCGCGTGCCCTGCTTGACGCCATTGCGAGCGAAGAGTTTGTTCTCAAGCGCGTCATCGGTCAGCTCGCCTGGCAGGGGCCAGCTCAACCCGATTGCCGCTGCGCGCCGCAGATTATCCTGCACCGTACTGCGTGCTATTCCCAGCACGACCGCAATCTCGCGGGAGCTGGTCCCGCTTCCGGCAAGCCGAAGCATTTGTCTCAACTGTCTCATGGTCAGCCTTCTCTTTGCCGGCATCAAAATGTCCTCGTTCATCGCGAGGTAATTGATGCCAAAGTTGCTGACCCAGGAGGTAATCTTCAGTGCCGAAAACCGGCCGGTCTTTGGTTGGAATGGTGGCCGGCTTCATACCGGAATGGTGGCCGGTGTTTGATCGGAATGGCGGCCGGCTTCACGTCGGAATCCGCACCCCGGCTGCCGTCTTCCGGAAAACTTAGCATGACTGCCGGCGTTTGCATCGATACAGGACGCATCCTGGCCAATTGGCTGGTTTCAAGGACTGCAAGCTGCTGGCCGGTTGTTGCCGGTACGCTCGGGGTCTAAGCAAGGTGCCATGCATTCGCCAAATGAAGCTGCCGCCGCCCCGCTGACCAGCCCGGTCACAAACGGAACGTTTTGTCCGCAATCACAACGGCGATTCGTCTTGATCGCGGCGATCCTGGCCTCCGCGCTTGGCTTCATCGACGGCTCTATCCTGGCCATCGCCATGCCGGCGATCCGTGTCAACCTCGGCGCCAGCCTTGCCGAGGCGCAGTGGATCTCCAATGCCTATGCATTGACGCTTTCGGCGCTGATCCTTGCCGGCGGCGCCGCCGGCGACCGGTTCGGGCTGCGCCGTGCCTTCGTGGCCGGCATCGCGCTGTTCATCGTTGCCTCGCTCGCCTGTGCGCTGGCGCCGAATGCCGTCGTGCTGATCGCGTTTCGCGCTGTCCAGGGTATTGGTGCTGCGATCATGGTGCCGGGGAGCCTCGCCATCATCGCCAAGGCCTATCCGAAAAAGGAGCGGGGCCGTGCAATCGGCATCTGGGCGGCCGCCTCGGCGCTGACCACAGCCCTTGGGCCGGTGCTCGGCGGCCTTGTGCTGTCGGCTTTCGGCGACGGCATCTGGCGGGCGATCTTCGCCGTCAACCTGCCGCTCGGCCTGATCTCGATCTACCTGCTGCTCGTCAAGATTCCGGCCGATGCGGCGACGGAAAAACGCAGCCTCGACCTCGGCGGTGGCGCGCTCGCGACATTGGCGTTCGGCGCACTCGCCTATGGGCTGACCTCGATGAGTTCGAGCGGCGAGGGCCATATGGCGGGGCCGAGCATTGCCGCCGGCGCGGTGCTGCTTGTCGTCTTCATCCTGTTCGAACTACGCCAGCGCGAGCCGATGATAGACCTCAGCCTGTTTCGCATCGGCGCTTTTGCCGGTGCCAATGTGGCGACCTTCTTCCTCTATTTCGCACTGTCGGCCAATCTTTTCTATCTGCCGATGCTGCTGATCGCCGGCTGGGGACTGAGCACGGCCGAGGTCGGCTTCATCTTCCTGCCGTTGTCGGCATCGATCGCCCTTCTGTCGGGACCCGTCGGCCAGTTGTCGGACCGGATCGGACCGCGTTTCCCGATCGCCTGCGGCAGCCTGATCGTGGCTCTCGCCTTCGCCGGACTTGCCTTGCTCAGCCGTGCCGGCATCCACCATTTCTGGACCGGAATATTTCCGCTGATGGCGCTGATGGGCCTCGGCATGGCGCTGGTCGTCTCACCACTGTCCACCGCGATCATGACGGCGGTGGAAGACAAGGATACGGGGGCTGCCTCCGGCATCAACAATGCCGTCTCGCGCATTGGCGGCCTGATCGCGGTGGCGGGCAATGGGCTCGCTTGCCACCTGGGTCTATTCAACGATGCTCGACACCAGGGTCAGGCCGGGCATTCCAGGTTTTGGCGAACCGGTATCGACAGGCTTGCCGCCCGAACTTGAAGCAACACGCCTTGCTGCCAGCGACATGGCCTTTTCAGCCATATCCTTGACGACGGCCGTACTCTGCCTGCTTGCCGCGATCATCGCCTGGATGACCGTTTCGGGTCAGGCGCTGCCCTGGCCGCGCCGCGCCGATGAATCGTCAACTGATTCGTCGCGAAACTGATTCGCCGATGCCGGATTGGCCAAGGTTCAGAGCAATTCCTGGAAAAGTGTGAGCGGTTTTCCTGGGTAAGCGCGTAGCGCTTTCCCTCGGGATTGCGTCAAAACAAAGAGTTAGAGAGGTTCGCCGTTTCCGGGAAGCGGTGAAATCGCTCTAGCCGTCGATCTTGGCGCTCGCGACCTTAAGCGAATTGCCTTCTTCCTGCTTCAGCAGGTCATCGATGCGCTCGCGCTCGCGCTTGAAGGCGACGAGGTCGTCGCCCTTCAGCACCTTGCCGACCGGCAGCCGAACACGCATCGAATCGACTTTGGTGCCGTTGACGATCAGCTCGTAGTGGAGATGCGGACCGGTGGAAAGACCGGTCTGGCCGAGATAGCCAATGACCTGGCCCTGGCGAACCCGAACGCCCGGCGCGATGCCTTTTGCAAAGGCGCTCTGGTGATTGTAGGAGGTCTCGTAGCCATTGGCATGGCGCAGGATGATCTGCTTGCCATAGCCGCCAGCCCAACCGGCCTTCTCGACGACGCCATTGCCGGCGGCGATGATCGGCGATCCGATCGGGGCGGCCCAGTCGGTGCCCGTGTGCATACGGACATACCCGAGGATAGGATGCTTGCGCGCACCAAAGCCGGAGGTGAATCTTCCGTTGGGCAGCGGGTTGCGCAGCAGGAACTGCTGGGCGCTCGATCCATCTTCGTCGAAATAGTCGCTGCTGCCGTCTTGCATCTGGAAGCGATAGAAGTTGCGCGTTGTGCCGCCGAAGGTCGCCGAGACATAGAGGAGCTCCGAATCGTCGGAGGTCTGGTCATCCCCGTCCGGCTGCGAGAACAGCACTTCGAGGCGATCGGACGGATTGAGTCGCGACTGGAAGTCGACGCCAGATGCCAGCAGCTTGATCAGCCGCTGGGTCATTTTCTTCGACATGCCGTAGGAATAGGCGGTGCGGTAGATACCGTCATAGACAGTGGGCAGGTTGCCGCGCACCACCACCGGTGCCGACGAATCGTCAAATGCCGTCAACAATTCGGGGTTGGGATCCGGCTCCTGCGCCGGCACATACTGGCCGCGGTCATCGAGTGCGATGGTAACGATATGGGTGGTCCTGTCGTAGACGCTGGTGCGCACGACCTTGGCGGCGTCGCCATGGACTTCGAGACCGACGCGCAGCACGGTTCCGGCTTTCAGCGTCGGCGCGTTCAACAGCTTGGCGATCGCTTCGGCCATG